>CAWGAA010000001.1:0-3203908 GCA_963820525.1 uncultured Spirochaetota bacterium
TGTAGATCGCCGCCGCGCCCGCTGACCCAGCACCTCAAAGAAACGGACTTACTGCACGATGTAAGCGGTGTCCTGGAGCTGCAGGGGCAACCCGGTACTGGCCAAAGTTATTCTTAGATCCGCCGTGGCGCCGCGAACGGCTTCGAGCTTCGCCACCGCTATCAATCTCCCCTCGCTGGGAGCACCGGGCCTGAAAAGGAGGATTGCAGCGCCGATGACCGGATGCGCCGCCTCGGCGACGTCGACCAGCACCCTATCGCCGGTAATGACCGATAAGGTTCCGAGAAAAACGGCCCTGGGAGTTGACACCATCTCTCACGGAGGCTCGATATTCGCGGTCTTGGCGGTCTCGATCCAGGAGTTCTTGAGATCCTCGGCCACCGCTTCCAGGGTGGAGTACAGCTTGCTCCCGTAGTATGGGTCGAGGCTCTCGTCGCGGCGCAGGAGGGATAGTTCGTTTATTTGTGGCACGGCTGACGCGGCATCAGACAGAACACTGGTCGATGCTCCCTGGGAGGCGCTCGACGGAGCGGCAGATGGAGCACCGGGCGAGGCGGCAGACGATGAGAGTGACGGATTCGGCATCCCGGTCGCTTGAAGGGCCTTGCGCGTACGCTTCGCGAATCGCGGCTAGGGCCTGGTATGCCCGCGATCAATCTGTCGCGTTCCGCGAGGCTAATGTCCGCCCGCTTTTTGAGATTCTCGATCAGCATGCTTTCCGTGGTGACCAGCTCGGTAGGATCGAGGAGCAGTTTCTGCTCTTGGATGCGATAAAAACGGAGCGAAAAAGCTATAGCTCCAATCGCAAAGGCGATGGTGAAAATGACCAGAAGGAAGGGCTACCGCAGCTCTCCGTCTACGGACGTCGAAGCCACGGGCACGACGACACGATTCTGCATAAGCTCATCGGCGAGGGCCGCGCGCAATCGTTCCGCCACGCCCGGCACCATGCGCTCAGCCGCATCGGAAGTTCGTGTACCTGTTGCGATGGTCGAGGTCGCGGCGGCTCTTGGGCTCCCGTCGGAATAGAACGTGAACCCCGTGGATCCGTCGTCGCCCCCTGCAAGAAAACTGCGGGGGCTAATCCTGTCGGTAGATGCATCGTGAAAGAAGATGATATATTTTTCAAGTTCGATTTTCTTTCCGAGGTACATCATGAAAGCAGCCCAACTGACCGCCATCAGGCGATTCGAGATCCGGGAGGTCCCGGATCCGAACATCACAAATGACACCGACGTCCGTATCCGCGTCACCACCGTCGGTGTGTGCGGCTCGGACATCCACTATTACACCGATGGCCGCATCGGGACGCAGGTGGTCGAGTTCCCGTTCACCATCGGGCACGAGGCGGCCGGAGTGGTCGAGCGCACGGGGAAGGCGGTAAAGCGCGTCAAGCCCGGCGACCGCATCGCCATCGACCCTGCTTCTTATTGCGGAATATGCGACCAATGCCGGGCCGGCCGGGAAAACACCTGCCGCCGGCTCAAGTTCCTGGGCTGTCCCAAGCAGCTCGACGGCTGCCTGAGCGAATACATCGTCGTGCACGAACACTGCTGTTTCCCGATTCCGCGGGGCATGACCTTCGAGCAGGCCGCGCTCTCCGAGCCCCTCGGCATCGCCGTGTATTCCGTGGAACGCACCTTTCCCGGCCGCGGCGCGACCGCGGGCATCCTCGGCCTTGGCCCCATCGGCCTGTCCGTGTTCCACGTGCTGCGCGATCACAAGGCCGGCGACGTCTTCGTCACGGACAAAATCCCCGGGCGCCTCGTCTTCGCGAAGGATCTCAAGCCGAAGTGGAGCGGCCGGCCGGACCAGACCGAGGTGGCGAAGGAGATCCTCGCGCGGGAGCCTTTGGGCCTCGACCTCGTCTACGAGTGCTCAGGAGATCCGGCGGCCGTCGCCCAGGGCATCCGGCTGTGCAAACCGGGCGGCCGGTTCGTCATCATCGGCATCCCGGAGGTCGACGAAATCGTCTTTCCCATCCATGAGCTTCGCCGGAACGAAATCACCGTCTACAACATCCGCCGCCAGGCGAACTGCACCCGGAAAGCCATCGACCTGATCGCGAAGAGACGGGTGAACCTGGATTCACTGGTAACGCACCGCTTTCCGCTCGAGCGGACGCAGGAGGCCTTCGACCTCGTCGCCGGCTACCGCGATGGAGTGATGAAGGCAATGATCGCGATCGGGCAATGATGGGCGGGCGATTCAAGGCGGGCGCAGCCGGCCTGGTCATCGGCCTCGATGCCTCCACCACGGGCGCCAAGGCGCTCGCCCTCGACCGGAACGGCCGGGTCGTCGCCCAGGCCTCGCACCCCATCCCTCTCTCCTCCCCGCGGCCGAATTGTTACGAGCAGGACCCGGCAGACTGGTGGAAGGCGGCGCGGCTGACGCTCGGATCGGTGGCGCGCGAGGTCGGGGCGGAGCGCATCTCCGCCCTGGCGGTCTCGAACCAGCGGGAGACCTTCGTGCCCTTGGGACCGAACGGCCGGCCGCTCCGGCCCGCCATCATCTGGCTCGACGAGCGCTGCAAGGGCGAGGTCGAGCCCTTTTCCCGAAAAATCGGCAAGAGGAAAATCCTCGCGATCACGGGCAAGCCGGCGGACTACGCGCCGGTGGTCTACCGCCTCGCCTGGATGAAACGCCACGAGCCGAGGCTCTTCGAGCGGACAGGCATGTTCTGCGACGTGCATGCATACCTTTCCGGGAAACTCACGGGCGGGTTCAGAACGAGCTGGGCAAGCGCCGATCCGCTCGGCCTTTTCGACCTCAGGAGCAAACGATGGTCCCCGGTCATTTTGAAGGCGCTCGGGCTCTCGCCAAACCGGCTGCCCGAAGCCCTCCGCCCGGGCGCGGTGCTCGGCGAAATAACCCCGGCGGCGGCGCGTGAGTGCGGCCTTGCGGCCGGCACGTCCGTGGTTGCCGGCGGCGGCGACGGCCAGGCGGCGGGCCTTGGCGTGAACGCGCTCTGCGGCGCGCGAGCCTACCTCAACCTGGGCACCGCGGTGGTGGCCGGCGTGTTCGGCGACGCCTGCCGGACGAGCACCGCCTTCCGTACGCTCATCGCCTGCGCCGACTCGGGTTTCTACTACGAATGCAGCCTGCGCTCCGGCTCCTTCGCGATTGACTGGCTCGTCAAGAACGTCCTCGGCCTCGATCCTCATACAGACCCCGGCGTCTACCACCGCCTGGAAGAGGGAGCGCGCCGGCTTGGGCCCGGCAGCGACGGCCTCTTCCACCTCCCGTACCTCTGCGGCGTCATGAATCCCTACTGGGACATGGACGCCCGCGGCGCATTCACCGGCCTCTCCTCCTCGCATGGCCGATATCACCTCTACCGCGCGGTTCTCGAAGGCATCGCCTTTGAGCAGGCGCTCGCCTTGAGTGCCGTGGAGCGGGCCGTGGGCGAACCGGTGCGCGAGCTCGTCGCCATCGGCGGGGGGGCTTCGAACGCGCTCTGGCTCCGGATCCTGGCCGACGTGACCGGCAAATCCATCTGCCTTCCGGCCAACACCGAGGCGTCGGCCCTGGGCGCCGGGATCGCGGCCGCAATGGGCGCGGGCTGGTTCGGGAGCTTTGCCGAAGCCGCCGCCGCCATGACCGCGGTGAAAAAAATCATCGAGCCGGATCCGAAGAACCGCAAGGTGTACCGGGAGCTTTTCGAAAAGTATCGACTGATTTATCCGAGTCTCAATCAAAGGCGATAAAGGATAACCGGTCCTCCTTCTCCCGCTCTACACCTCTGCCCGTCGATGGGGAAGGCCCGCCGCCAGCCGCTCCGGGTCAGTTGAAGTTCAGATTCCACATCACGCCGAATGAGCGCCCGCCGCCAACTTCGCGCGAGTCCTCCTATCTCCGCACCATTCGAATGAAGTCGAATGAGACACCTTCAAGCGTAAAGCAGCACGCCTTCTCTCCCTTCCGCTCGATGATAGAGAGGGTTTGCTCGTGGCGGTACCCGACCGGTACGACCATCCTCCCCTCCGCGGCTGACAGCTGGGCGGTCAGGTGCCAGATATTCGACAGGTGTGGGACCGAAGCGGCCACGATGATGCCGTCGAAGGGGCATTTCTCGACGAGTCCTTCCTGGCCGTTGCCCGCGAAAAGCTCGATGCGTCCCCGGTGAGGGAAGTGCCTCCGGATCGAGAGATACCGTCTCACGCATTCCCTTTTGTTTTGCGCTCTCTTCAGCCTTTTATCGACCTTGTATCCGAGCCGCACGAGGATTCCGTTCGCGACATCCGCAACCGACCGGTCGATCTCGATTGTGCATACGTTCACACCCATCTCCGCCAGGACCGCAGCCTGGTAGCCCGTGCCGGTTCCGATCTCGAGCAGCCTGTCGCCCTTCGATACTCCGGCGAGGGAAATCATCTGCGCGACGACGGAGGGAGCGGAAGTGGTCAATCCTCGGCAGGTTGGCAGGGCGTTATCCGTGTACGCAAGGGCTTTGTAGCCCTCATTGACGAAGAGGTGTCTGGGGACGTTTCTTATGGCGGAAAGGATGGCGGGGTTTCTGTAGCTGTCCGGAAAGTTCTGCACGATCCGTTCTTCGAGAAGGGAGACATTCTCCCGGAAAAACCCGTACTCATCTTCGGAAAAGACGAACTCCCAGGACATTGCCGCCGGCTCCCGCCGCTTGATCGATTGTCATGCGTCACGACCGTCCCTGAGGATCACAGGCAAGAGAGCGGCTGCGAGACTTTCCCGATTGCCGGGATCCAATTCGAAGAGCGAAATATCCGGCCTCCGCTTGACGCGCTCGATGAATCCGGTGCCGCGGCGTGCGATCGTCGCGATGCATATCCTTTGCGAATCGAGGATTGCCGTGACGAGCCGCTGGAACTCCTTTGAAAGGCATTCCATTTTCCCGATCTCGTCGATGACGACGTACTTCGTGGCCTGGTCCAGGAAGGGAAGGGAACCCAGGAATCGCTCGAATCCTTCCACGTCCACGCCGTACTTGCCGACTCGGAAAGAGCCGTGGATGTCGACGTGGGACAGCAATCCCGTCCTTCCGTCCAAGCTCACAAGCGTGAATCCCGTGCGCGCGCCTCCATCGCGGATCTCTTCGGTGTAGAAACCTACGGGGTGAAAGGGTTGCAGCGTTCGGACGATCTCTCGGATAACAGTGGTTTTACCTATCCCCGGCATGCCCGTGATGAGATACATGCTTTCGCTCCAGTCTCACCGTTGTCGATTCTTTCGTCAAGACGATTGGCAGCAGGACTGTGTTATAATCAGTGGCGGAATTCACAGGGGGAAATGATCTCTTCGAACGGAAAACAGGTCATACAACTTCCTCCGCCTCAAAGGGAGAGTCCAACATCGATCGAGGAGGCTCTCCTCAGGAGAAGATCGATTCGGGAGTATCGGCAGGAGGCCCTGTCGCTCAAGGAGCTCGCACAGCTGCTTTGGGCGGCACAGGGAGTGACGGACCCGGGAGGGTACAGGACAGCGCCTTCGGCGGGAGCGCTCTTTCCTATCGAGCTCTTCGTCGCAGCCGGAAACGTGAACGAAGTTCCCGCGGGTGTCTACAAATACGTGCCTGACAGGCATTGGCTCGTCATGGGACTCCATGGTGACAGGAGATACAGCATTTATACGGCGGCGTTGATGCAGGACCCTATCAGGAGAGCCGAGGCTGTTCTCGTTTTCGCCGTCGTCTACGAGCGGACAACGAGGAAATACGGCGAGAGGGGGATACGGTACGCGCAGATCGATGTGGGTCACGCGGCGCAGAATGTCTACCTGCAGTGCGTCTCCCTGAACCTGGGGACGGTTGCCATCGGGGCCTTTTTCGATGTGGGGGTGAAAAAGGCCATTGGGGCGAAAGATGATGAAGTTCCCCTCTACATTATGCCTATCGGGAGAGGGAGTCTCTGATTCCGGGAGGATACCATGGCTGTTCAGATCTGCAAGTACTGTGCGAAAAGAATATCGGGCAAAATCCCCGGTTTCTGCTCGAGAAGCCCAAACAAGAACCACGAGCTCATCATCGAACAGGCCCAATACATCTGCAAGTATTGCGGCAAGAAGTCGTCAGAACCGTTTGCAGGTCCCTGCAAGGCAAGTCCCCACAAGAACCATGAGATGGTCGGATGATGCGGATCGAAGGCGGCTATGGCGACATGCCTTCTGTGCGGCGCCTCATCGCCACTGATCTCCCGGGCTCTTGGCGTCTGCATCGAATGCATCCGGAAGGACTTCTCCCGACGTGCTCAATTTGTGGGAAACGCCGATTCTCTCCCGCACTCAACGTCAGGAAGCCATCCCGTCATCAGTCCGAGCGAACGTGGATTCCCCGTCCGTCGATCACGTAGAGCCTGGCGCTCGTGGCACCGTCGTGGGGCTCCCGCGTCTCGAGGTACACGGGGCGGCCCCAGAGGGAAAAGATGTGCTCGAGGGTCCTGCGGCAGTACTCGTCGTCCAACGGGAGCCCCTCGTAGGCGTGGGAAAGATAGAGCTGGAGGCTGCCCTGGTAGTTTCCGTCCATCAGCTGGATCCGCGGCACGCCCCAGTTCATCATGCTCTGCACGAGGAAACGCTTCACTTTCTTCCAATCCGTTTCCTCCACCACGGTTTCGTAGTAGGTTTCCTTGTCGTTCTCCACGTAGACGTAGAGCCCCAGCTTCTCGATCACCTCGCGGGTCAGAAACTCGTCCAGGAAGAACCAATCCATGTAGGTCCGCCGGACGTCGAAGATCTTCTTCAGCCCCTGCCCAAGCCCGAGGTCCCAGTTCTTCCTGGCCTGGAGATTCCGCTCCCCCTCCCACTCCTGGCCGAAGCGCCCTTTGTTCCAGCGCTCTTCGATGTCGGAGAAGATGGAGTGGCCCAGGAGATAGGGGTTGATCATCCGGGGATGATGCGCCTTGACGCGGGCGTTATAGAGGTTGTACGCGCCGTGCTCCTCCGAGTGGAGGAACTTGTCGGCGAAGAGCCTCTGCATGATCTTCTCATGCCAGTAGGTGGCCCACCCTTCGTTCATGATCTTGGTGCGGCGGTACGGCATGAAGTACTGGGCCTGGCCCCGGATGACGGCAAGCACGTCCTTCTCCCACTCCGCGAGGGGACGGGGAGAATGGGCCATGATGTAGCCCAGAAGCTCCACGGTGGGCTGCGGAGGGGTGCGCATCCGCAGCTCCTTTTTCTGCGAGGTGGAGACCTCCTCCCGGCGGGGCAGGAGGTCGTCGAACGGGCCGTGGGGTGAGGCGGTCCCGGACCAGCCGTACAGCCGCTCCCGCTCCTGCTCTTCGGTCTCCGGATGCATCTGCTCGTCCGGGTCGATGTTCCACTGGATGGCCAGTCCCGCGTCTATGATCTTCTCCACCGCCTCCAGGCCGTAATCCTCCTCGTACTGGCGGAAACGCGCCGCCGCTTCCGAGGCCGAGGTGATCATGTCGCGCCGGGCGAGCTCGAAATGCCGGCTGTTCTTCATGAAGTCGTTGTGCGCGTAAACGTGGGCGATGACGAGCACCTGGATGGGGAAGGGGTTGGTTTCCATGAGATACGCGCGGGAGGGGTTCGAGTTGAAGACGATCTCGTAGGGCACTCCGAAGCCGTGCTCGTACTTGGTCCTCTCCACTTCGTAGTTCCTCCCGAAGCTCCAGTGGGAGAAGTTGACGGGAAGCCCGTAGGCCAGGATCTCGAGCATTTTCTGGTCCGGGATCACGTCGAACTCCTGTGGCAGGAAATCGAGCCCGAACTCCCTGGCGATCTTCTGGATGAGCGCGTCCGCTTCGTTGAGCCTTTTCAGATCCACCTTTGCCATGGGAGCGGCCTCCTCTCAGGGCCCGGGCTTACTCCGGCCGGAGCAGAACGCGAAGGGCGGGGTACAGGTCCTTTTTCTCCTGGAGCACCACTCCCACCATGGGTGACCGCGCCCACGTGCCCTGGTAATAGCGGAGCCCTTCCTCGTTGACCTCTTGGAGATACAGCTCGTGCTGGAACGCCTGCATGAGCGTGGAGTAGCCGTACTCGGCCTGGATTTCTCCGTAGCCGAACGTGGCGACTCCCTTTTCCAGGAGCTTCTTCAGCGACTGGACGCTGCGCTCCACCTCCCAATCCTCGCCGTCGGAGAAGTGGAAGGGATAGACGTTCCACTTCTGGGTGGGGTAGGTGCTTTCGATGAGCTCGGCGGCAAGCTCGTACGCCGAAGAGCAGACGGTTCCCCCCGACTCGCCCTTGTGGAAGAACTCCTCCTCCTCCACGAGCTTGGCCTCCGTGGTATGGGCGATGAACCGGATCTCCACGTGTTTGTAGATGGTCTTGAGAAACGAGGTCATCCAGAAGAAGAAGGACCGCGCCAGGTATTTCTTGATCGTATCCATGCTTCCCGACACATCCATCATGGCCATGACCACGGCGTTGGACTGGCTCTCCTCGTCTTCCACGACGGTGCGGAAGCGAAGGTCGGGGCTTCCCACCATCAGACGCGGCCGCGTCGCCGCTTGCGGCAGCGTCTGGCCCGAGGCCAGGAGCCGGACGGCGGCGGCCGCGTCGCCGTGGGACGCGTCCAGGGCGATCCTGCAGTCAGCCTCGCTCCGCCCCGTCTGCCTCATGATCTGACCGACGAGCACCTCGGTGCGCCGGATTGTTTCCTTGATGGTGCGCTTCTTGTCCAGGCGCGGGCGGATCCCCGACTTCTCCACCGAGTCGATCTTCCAGCCCTTGGAGATGAGGGTCTCCTGCACCTCCTTCTTCTGGAGGTTGGGCAGCCCCAGGTCCTCCATCATCATGGAGACGAGCTCCTCCAGATCGATCTCCGTCTCCAGGTAGTCGACGCCAGGCTCGTCTCCCGGCTTGCCCGGCTGTCCCTGTCCCGGCTTGGGCCTCTGCCCGATCACCTTGCCCTTCTGGGATTCTCCGCTTCCGAACCCGCCGGCCGCGTCCCCCTTCTGGCCGTGGATGAAGTGGTAACTCTTGATCCCGCGGATGGGGATCTTCACGACCTTGCTCTCCTTCCGGGTGATGATGGACTCCTCGCTGATGATGTCGGGGAGGCTCCTGCGGATCGCCTCCTTGACCTTCTGGCGGTGGCGGGCCGCGTCGGCGCGCCCGCGCGGGGCCGAGGCGTAATCGGGTTGGGCAACGGCCATCGCCGCTACTCCTCTTTTCTGAGCATCTCGCCCACGAACTCCAGGAGAGCTTCGGCGCACACGGGGCAGTACCCTTTCTCCTTCAGCTTGGAGATGGCCTCGTTCTTCCGCTCCATCGTCTTGGGGTCCTTGCGGCTCCTGTCCGCCAGGGTGAGAGAGACGATGTTTTTCAAATCGGCGATGAGCTTCTTCTCGATCGCCTCCTGGAGGGGCGGGTAGCTCTTGAAGTCGAAGCTTTCGCCGCGGTCCATCGAGTCGCTCTTGAACACAAAGAGGCCCTGCCTGAACTCGGCCTTGGCGCCTTCGGAGATTCCCACCATCTCCTCGATGGAGCGCATCAGCTTCTCGTCGGGCTCCGTTTCCTCGTGGGTCACCGGATCGAGGATCTTGCGCTTCAGGCAGTACGCCGTGGCGTTCTTCATGTAGTTGTCGAACAGGGCCTGAGCCTGGTCCTCGTAGGCGAAGAGGAAGGCGTGGTTGATCTCCTTCTTGGCCCTCTGGCGGTATTCGGCCAGGACGCTCCCCTTTTCGGCCATCAGGAGGTCCATGTAGCGCGTCCTCTCCTCGTCGGTGAACCCGATGTGGTGGTCGAACTGGTGCTTCAGGGCGCGGATCACGTCCACCGGGTTGACGCATCCGGCCCCGTCCTTTGCCGTGCCCAGGGCGATATTGAGGGCGTTCATGATGAACCGGGGGCTGATACCCGACATCCCCTCGCCCTTTTCCTTGCCCTTCAGCCACAGCTTCTTGAGGTCCACGGGGTCCTTCTCCTTCTCCACGATGGCCTCCCCGTTGTAGTACTTGGCCTTCTTGAGAAGGTCGGGGCAGAGGGGGGAGGGGGTGAGACGGGTGAGAACCGCGAAGAGGCCGGCCATCTCCAGGCCGAAGGGGGCGATATGGACCTTTTCATGGAACTCGCTGCGTCCGATCAACTTCTTGTAGATGGACATCTCGTCCTTGAAGCGCAGGTTGTACGGGACATAGATCGGGTACATCCTGTCGTGCAGCGCCTCGTTCTCCTTGTTCGTCTTGAACTTCTCGAACTCGGTCTGGTTGGTGTGACTGACGATGACGGTGTCCACGTAGGTCTGGGGGAAGCCGGGAGACTTGATCATCTGCTCCTGGGCGACGGTGATCAGCACGTAGTGGAACTTGATGTCGCACTTGAGGATCTCGATGTACTCGATCATTCCGCGGTTGGAGATCTGCAGCTCCCCGTCGAACTTGTATCCCAGGGGATGTCCCTCTCCATACTGGGTGATGGTCCCCAGGTCCACGTGCCCGATGAGCTCCGAGATGTCCTGGTTCTTGGGATCGGAGGGCTGAAAAGTGCCGATTCCCACGCGGGAGCGCTCGCTCAGGCGGATCTGAACGATCGGGAAATCTTCCCACTTGGGGTTTCCTTCGTGGTCCCGCCATTCCTGCTCGGTGGTGAGCCGGTACTTGCACACGGGACAGAGGTCTCCCTCGATCTTGCCCCCCAGGAGATTTTCGAAATCCGGCCGCTGGGAACGGGGGATCAGGTGGAGGGGCTCCTCGTTGATGGGGCAGCCCCTGATGGCGTAGATGGGAACCTCGCTCCTCTCCAATCCCCGCTTCAACAGAGACACGATGGTGGACTTTCCCGAGGAGACCGGGCCGACGAGGATGAGGATCCGCTTACCCGTCTCCGTCCTATTTGCCCCCGCCCGCAGGAATCGGACCAGGTCGTGAAGAACCTCCTCCACGCCGAAGATCTCGTCGGCGAAGAAGCTGTACTTGACCTCGTCCTCGTAATGCGGCAGCTTCTCGAATCCGGTGATCTCCGTGGTGCCCTTCCGCATGATCGTGTCGTACATCCTGCCGGGGGCTAGCTGGGCAATGGCGGGATTTTCATGGACAAGGGCCATGTACTCCTTCATCGTCCCTTCCCAGAGGTTGTCGCTGTTGGCTTTGGACTGGCGCACCAGGGCATCCAATGAATCCTCGAAACGGTTCTTTCCGCTCGTCATGCTACCTTTCTCCTTCCCTCAGCTCCGCGCATCCGCACCCTTCTCCAGGCCAGTTGGAGGGGCCGACCTCCTCTCGGCGACCGAGCGTGTCTGCGCGAGCGGGACGGGTGCGGGAGGGGTGATCGTGATGAAGCGGCTGACAGGAGGGGTGCCGCCGCAAGCGGATGGGGCGCTTGATGATCGCAGCGGCGCGCTTCGCGCCCGAAAGCCGAGCCCCGCCGCGGGGTATTTCCGAACTCCGTTCCACTCTCGCTACACGATGCCGGTGCCGCATCCAATATACTCACGCGGTCAATCGAATTCCATAAACGGCAGGGGCCGACGATATTGACACGTCCCCCGATCGGGAGATACGGTGCACCGGAATCGGCGGAGGCGGTCCGCGTCCGCGGACCTACTGAAGAGGTGGGCAATGAGAATCGGGCTGAGCTACGATCTTCGCTCCGAGTACCTGACGCAGGGCTTTTCCGAGGAGGAAACGGCGGAGTTCGACAGGGAGGAAACCGTCGAGGCGATCGAAGCGGCGATCCGCTCGTGCGGGCACGACACCGACAGGATCGGCAACTACAGAAGCCTCATCGGGCGGCTCTCCGGGGGCGACCGCTGGGACCTCGTGTTCAACATCTGCGAGGGCATGTTCGGGCTGGGCAGAGAGGCGCTCGTGCCCGCCCTGCTGGATGCCTGGAGAATCCCCTACACGTTTTCGGACCCCGTGGTGCTGGCCGTATCGCTGCACAAGGCCATGACCAAGCGGGTGGTCCGCGACTGCGGCGTTCCCACCCCGGACTTCGCCCTTGTGGAAAGGCTGGAGGATCTCGGGGACGTCGCGCTTCCATTCCCTTTGTTCGCCAAGCCCCTTGCGGAGGGGACGGGAAAAGGAATAGACCCGTCGTCCAGGATCTCCAGCAAGGCGGAGCTTGCGAGCGTTTGCGCCAGGCTCCTTGAAGCCTACCATCAGCCCGTGCTTGTGGAGAGCTACCTTCCCGGCCGGGAGTTCACCGTGGGCATCGTGGGCACGGGGGCGGCCGCCGAGGTGGTGGGCGTGATGGAGGTCATCCTCGGAGACAATGCGGAGGCCCATGCCTATTCCTTCGTGAACAAGGAGCGCTGCGAGGAGCTGGTCACCTACGAGCGCGCAGCGGGCGCCGCGGCCGAGGAGTGCGGGAAGGTCTCCCTTGCCGCCTGGCGGGGCCTGGGCTGCAGGGATGCCGGGCGCATCGATGTGCGCATGGACGCGAAGGGGAGGGCCAACTTCATCGAAGTGAACCCCCTCGCGGGGCTCCACCCCCAGCATTCGGACCTGCCGATCATCTGCACCATGTCGGGGATTCCCTTCACGCAGCTCATCTCCCGGATACTGGAGTCGGCCGGGAAGCGCCTCGCGGATCGCTAGCCTGTTCGACCGCCGCTACGCCGGGTCCCACGGGCACTCGATATTTATTGGACCGTTGGTCTGGTTGGAAGCGAGCTTCTGGCGCACGCAGGCGCAGAAGCGGTCCACGATCCAGTCGAAGCACGGCGAAGGGATCTTCTCCTTTTGCACGTCAGGCACGTCGTTATACGAATCTATGATATAGGGCTTCCTGTCCGCCGTGATGCACCACTCGATGCTGTTGAAATCAAGGCCCACCAGCGCGTTCAGCTCCGCGGTTTTTTTCGTGATGAACTCGGCGACATCCTCTATCCCCCGTAGGTCGCTGCAGGTGTAGACGCCCATGTCGAAGGGCTTGGGGTTCCACCTCACCAGGAGAACCTCGCTCCTGTTGACGCAGAATGCCCTGTAGTATTCGCGCCATTCGATCAGCTCCTGCAGGAGGAGTACGCGGCGGCCCTTGAGGTTTTCGTAGAGGCTGCGGAGCTCCTCCAGGTTGTCGGCGCGAAAGACGTCCTGCCAGGCGTAGCCGTCCACGGGCTTCAGGATGCAGGGAAAGGACATCTCGGCCGAGATCCTGGCCCAGTCGGGCTCGGCCACCATCTCGCGCACGTCTTCGATCAGGTTCACGCGCGGGAGCATGACGGTCTTGGGGTGCGGGATCCCGAGCCTGTCGTAGCAGAGGATGTCGGAGAGCTTGTTGGCGATCTGGGTGAAGAAAGGGTTGTTGATGACATAGGCCCCGGTCAGAGACCAGTACCTCATCACCTCGCGCAGAAACGGGTCCGCAAAGCTCACCCTGTCAATGACCACCCGGTACGGAGATGGAGAGGGGTGGGCAAGCTCCCCCTGGCGGATGAACTCGACATCCAGGTCCGCAAGTCCCCTGGCCACGCTGGCGATGAAATCGTTGTCCTTGAACTCGAGTATCCCGATCTTCCTGCTCACGGCTCATAGTAGGACAAAAAAAGAGTCCTTTCCAGCGAAGGAGGAAAGGACTCGCAAGCTCGCCGGGATGCGTGAACTAGAACCAGAACCGGAAGCCGAATCCTGCCTGGAGGTGGAGGTTGGGGATCGTGATCCCCGGAGCACCGATAAAGACCATTGCCGGCGCCACTTCGAGGAAGAGCTCGAGGACCTGCCCGATGGGCCAGATCTGCAGGCCGATGGGAACCCTGCCGCCGAGGGTGAAATCAGGCGTCAGCCCCAGGAAGAGGCCCGGGCCGATGTAGATGTCGAGGATTCCGACCAGATGGGCATGATAGAGCCACCAGTCCAGCGTCATTCCCAGGTTGAAGGTGTTCTCCCCGATCGTGGTTCCGATACCGATTACGAAGGGCAGTTGCTGGAACTTCATGGTGAGCAGCGCCTGGGAAGGCAGCCCGCCCAAGGCGTCTATGCTTCCCTCGATGCCGATTCCGAACCCGGCGCTCTTGGCGAATGCAGCTGACGATGCGATGAGCACAAGGGCTAGCACGAGCAATCCGATCTTTTTCATACCCACTCCTTGATTATTTTGTCTGGCTGTATGCCCGGACCGATGTCGAGGTTACACTCTGACAACTCACGAGTCAAGGGAATTGTCGGGTTCAACCTCTTCGTCGGCACCTGCGCATTGGATTATATCCCCGGGAGAGGTTGTTTTTCAGGGTACCGGAGATAATCGATGAATCTCCTGGAAGTGCCCGTTTCGACCGATCATGAAAGTAGGGTTGAAGATGGGCCCGTTACGGAGTATAGGTGAAGGTGATCCGAGGGCCAGCAGGCGGTGACTGAATGGACTGGGCAAGCCGATTGAGGGAAGAGGAAGCGAGGCTGAAGAGCCTCGTCGAGAGGCTCGGAAAAGCGCAGGGCAATGGGCTGCGCTCCCGTGTGGAACGCTCCCAGCTCAGCCATGCGCTCAGCCGGCGGCTCTCTCAGACCAGGAGCTTCCTGGATGACTGCCTCAGCGGCAGAAACGAATACGAGAAGGCCCTGATGCAGTATCGCGTTCGCGTCGAGTTCCCGATGTACTGCCACCTGCAGTCCATATTCTCTATTTCAGAAGATCCCTTCGAAGATCGCACCTGCGCCTGAGGGCGCGTTTTTCCCCACACCATCACATCCGTCATTGACACGAGACCGCCTGGGCGGTACACCATTGCCGCCATGACCGAAACAGATTCCGCCCGTGAGCTTCTCTCGGGCAATCAAGCGATAGCGCGCGGCGCCTGGGAGGCCGGAGTCACGGTGGCGACCGGATACCCCGGCACTCCCTCCACCGAGATCCTCGAAACGGCAAGCGGCTTCGGCGGAGACCTCTACTGCGAGTGGTCTCCCAACGAGAAGGTCGCCTTCGAAGTCGCCGCCGGGGCCGCCCTGGCGGGCGCGCGTGCAATCGTGACCATGAAGCACGTCGGGCTCAACGTGGCCGCCGACCCCCTGATGACTCTGGCCTATACGGGGGTTGTCGGAGGCTTCGTGGTCTGCGTGGCGGACGATCCGGGAATGCACTCGTCTCAGAACGAGCAGGACAGCAGGAATTACGCCCGGTTCGCCAAGATCCCGCTCTTCGAGCCTTCGGACTCGCAGGAGGCGAAGGACTTCGTCGGGATCGCGCTCGAGCTCTCGGAGAAGCACTCCATTCCGGTGATGCTGCGCTCTACAACCCGGGTGAGCCATTCATCGGGCCTCGTCACCACCGGGGAAAGGCGCGCTCTTGCGCGAAAACCCGCCTTCCAGAAGAACCCCGAGCGTTTCGTTCCGATCCCCCTCTGGGGGCGCGGCATGAGGGTGACCCTGGAGAAGCGGCTCGCGGATCTGTCCTCCGAGGTGAACGACTCGGCGGCAAACAGGATCGAATGGGGCGATCGTTCCCTCGGCATCGTCACGTCGGGCATTTCCTACCAGTACGTGCGCGAGCTCCTTCCCGGCGCATCCGTGCTGAAGCTGGGATGGAGCTATCCGCTGCCCGACGAGCTGATCCGGCGGTTCGCCTCGGGGGTCGAGGAGCTTCTCGTTGTCGAGGAGCTGGACGCCATCATCGAGGAGCACATCAGGTCCCTCGGTGTAGCATGCTCCGGGCGCAGGGCGGCGGGCGGGCGGGCTGCCGTGCCGGGAATCGGAGAGCTTTCCCCTTCGCGGCTTGCCCCGGTTTTCGCTCGGGAGACTGCAAAGGCGGACAAGCCGGCCGCGGCCCTCACGGAAGCCGCGGATCTGCCTGCCCGGCCCCCCGTTCTCTGCCCGGGCTGCCCCCATCGGGGGATTTTCCACGCCCTGGGCAAGTTCGACGTTGTCGTCACGGGAGATATCGGCTGCTACAGCCTCGGTGTTTTCCCGCCCCTTTCTCGTCTCGATACCATCCTCTGCATGGGGGCCGGCATATCGATGGCCCATGGGATGCAGAAGGCCGGCGAACCGCGGAAGGTGGTGGGCATCGTGGGCGATTCCACCTTCTTTCACTCCGGGATCACGGGGTTGATCGATATCGCCTACAACCGCGGAGCTTCGATAATCATCGTGGCGGACAACCGCACCACCGCCATGACCGGCCACCAGGAGCACCCCGGCACCGGGAGGACGATCTTCGGGCAGGAGACCATCGCCCTGAGCATCGAGGATCTGGGCAGGGCGTGCGGCATGAAGAATATCGCCGTCGTGGATCCCTACCAGACCAAGGAGACCGTGAAGACGCTGCGCTCGGCCCTGGAGTCGGGCGAGCCGTGGCTCATCGTCTCGCGCGGGGCGTGTCCCCTGTACACGCACAGCACCCTGGGGCCGGCGCGAAGGGTGAATCAGGAGCTTTGCTCGCAGTGCAAGGCGTGCCTGAAGCTCGGCTGCCCGGCGATCGAGCTCATCGACGACACGGTACGGATCAATGAGCTTCTCTGCGGCGGCTGCACCCTCTGCGCAATGGCCTGCCCCAAGGATGCCATTCAGGCTGCCTCGGGAGAGTGTCATGAGTCATGAGAAGTCACCAGCACCGAATCAGGCCCCGGGCGCCGGAAACGGCGCGACGACGGGCATCGTGCTCGTCGGCGTCGGCGGGCAGGGAAGCCTGCTGGCCACCCAGATCACGGCGCGCGCGGCGATGATCGCGGGGTTCGACGTGAAGACCAACGAGGTTCACGGCATGGCGCAGCGGGGAGGCTCCGTTGTTGCCGAGATCCGCTACGGACGGAAGGTCTGGAGCCCCCTCGTCCCCGAGGGGTCGGCCCGCGTTCTGGCATCCCTCGAGCGCATCGAAGCATTGCGATACGCCAGGCTCCTCGCCCCCGATGGGCTCGCCGTGGTTTCCAGCCAGGCAATCGTGCCGGTGACAGTCTCCTCGGGCAAGGCGGTCTATCCCTCGGATGCTGAAGAAAGGCTCCGGCGGGTCTTTCCCCACCTCATCTACCTCGATGCCATGGGAATCGCGGAGAAGCTCTGTGACATCAGAACCGCCAACGTCGTCGTTCTGGGCGCCCTCTCCACGGCGCTGCCGTTGCCGCATGACTGCTGGATAGCCGCGATCAAAAGGTGCGTGAAGCCGAAGTACGTCGAGATAAACATCCAGGCTTTTGCCGAAGGGCGGAAGCTGGCCTGAGCCGGGAGGCGTCGATTCTCTCTACCTGCCGGCGATCCGGATCAGGTTATAGTAGACCTCCACGGCGCGATCGATCTCGCCCGTCTCGATCCATTCATCCTCGGTATGGGCCTGGGCTATGTTTCCGGGCCCGAGCACTATCGAGGGGATTCCCCCTGAGCTGAGAGTGGATGCGTCGGTTCCATAGGGAACACCGCGCGGCCTGGCAGAGCCCAGAACTGAGGCGACGGCCTCCAGGGCTATCCGGGCCACCTCGGAGCCGATCGGAGTATCGAGGGCGGGCTCGGCAAGCCACGGCTGCTCGAAGCCGGCGGGGAAATCGTGGCCAAGGACGGAAAGGATCTCCTCCCTGCAGTCGTCGAGCGCTTTCCCGGGGTCCTCGCCGGGGATCAGGCGCCGATCCACTTCCACTTCGCAGAAGGATGGAACGGTATTCACGCTGGTCCCTCCCCCGATGGTGCCGACGCTGAGCGTCGCGTGCCCCAGGAGAGAGTGGGAAGCCCCGCCGGCCAGCGTGTCCGCGTACAGCTCGAGCACGCTGAGCACTCTGGCCATGCCGTAGATAGCGTTGTTTCCCAGTTCGGGGTTGGCGCTGTGGCAGCTTTTTCCCCGGGTGGCTATCTTCCAGCGCACAAGGCCCTTGTGGGCAATGACGACTTCCATCCCCGTCGGTTCGGCGACGATGGCCATGTCGGGCCTGCCGCCCGGCCACGGACCGGCCAGGAGCCTTCGAGCGCCGCGGAAGGTATGCTCCTCGTCCACCGTGCAGGCGAGTACCACGGAGGCGGCGCCGCGCGGCCTCTCGGCGGCGATCCGCTCGACTGCGGCCAGCATTGCGGCCATGCCTCCTTTGACGTCGCACGCGCCGCGCCCCCAGAGCTTGGCCTCCCGCACAACTCCCCCGAAGGGGGCTATCGTCATGCCGCCGGCCGGCACCGTGTCCTGGTGCGCGTCGAGGAGGACCGTCCTTCGGGAGCCCGGCGCTTCGAGATGCGCCACGATATTGTCGCGGCCGGGGCTCACCTGCTGACGCAGGACGGGGATATTCTTGTCTCTGAAAAAGCCTTCGAGGTAATCGCCCAGGGCGGACTCGGCCGGCGCTGATGCACCTTGCACGGCCCGGCCTCCGCTCTCCTGCAAGCCGCTGCTTTCCTGCGGGCCCCCGCGAGCAGGAGCTTCGCCCATGGGATTCACGCTGGGGATGCGGACAAGATCCGAGGCTATCCTGACTGCGGGCGTCATGCAGTGGACGATAGAACGGCCGTCCGTGACCGTCAAGAACGCTTTGGGAATCTCCGGACTCAGGCGGCGGCGTTCACTCCACCGCGAAAAGGGGCTATTATGATGGCCGGCGGAAGCGGCGGGCCATGGAGACCAACACTTCTCCGGGATCCGAAGCCTCTGGAACGCGGATAATCCGGTTTGACTCTTCCCCAGGGGGAGACTTCATCCTCGTCATTTAGGAGGAAACGAATATGCCTGCAATGGATCTGAAGAAGACCCACAAGGATCTGTACAACCCTTCTCAGAAGGAGCCATCGCTTGTGAAGGTCCCCGATTTCCCGTACCTCATGGTGGACGGCATGGGGGACCCCAACACGAGCGCCGCCTTCCGGGAGGCAATCGAGCTGCTCTACGGGCTGTCCTACACGCTGAAGTTCCAGCTCAAGAAAGAGGGCAAGGATTACACCGTCATGCCCCTGGAGGGCCTTTTCTGCGCGGACGACCCGTCCGCGTTCATGGAGGACAGAAGGGGCGAATGGAAATGGACCCTCATGATCATGCAGCCGAAGGAGGTGACGAAGAGCCGCCTTGCCGAAGCCGAGACGGAGCTGGCCGAAAAGAGAAAGCTCTCGACCCCGCTTCCCGTGCGCCTCCAGACGCTTTCGGAGGGACTCTCGGTCCAGATCATGCACATCGGGCCCTATGCCAAGGAGGGGCCGACGATCGCGGGCCTTCACAGGTTCATGACGGATGGCGGCTACACCTTCAACGGAATGCACCACGAGATATACCTTTCGGACCCCAAGCGCACCGCTCAAGCGAAAATGCGCACAGTGATTCGCCAGCCGGTCAAGAAGGCCGGCGGCAGGTAAGAGGATCTGAATGCTCTCAATCGGCGAGTTCTCCCAGGCCGCCAAGATCACGGTCAAGGCGCTGCGGCACTACCATGAGCTGGGTCTCCTCGCTCCCGAGCTCGTCGATGAGGAGACGGGGTATCGCTACTACGGGTGGAAATCCTTCGAGAGGGCGCGAGCCATCAGGGAGCTGAAGGACATGGGATTTTCCTTGGCGGAGATCGGAATGCTTTTCGCCCAGGCATCGGAGGACGCCGAGCTGGCCGGCCCCCTGAGGCTGAAGCTCGAGCGGATCGAGTCGGATATTCGCGACCAGCGCGCCATGCAGCGCAGGATCCGCGAGTTCCTTGCGGCCATCGAGAAAACGGGCGAGGCCCCTCAGGCCGGCCGCGAGGCGGGCGAAGAGGAGGTGCCGGAGACCCTCCTCTTCGGACTCCGGCACCAGGGGCGCTACCAGGAGATCGGCCGGTTGATCACCCAGATCTACCGCACGGTGGGCCGCCATGCCGCCGGCGGGCCCTTCTGCCTCTACTATGACGGGGAGTACAAGGAGGAAGGAGCGGACTTCGAGGTCTGTGTTCCCGCTCGAAGCCGCGCGGGGATGGAGGGGCTTGACTGCCGGATGCTCCCCGGAGGGAGTGCTGCAACGCTGATCCACATAGGGCCCTATGAGACGCTGGGAAAGAGCTACGCCTGGCTTTACGATTACGTGCGGCGGCGGAAAAAATCAGTCCGACTTCCCATCCGCGAGGTGTATCTCAAGGGGCCGGGTCTGATTGTCGGGGGGACCCGGCCCGCTATCGCACGAAGCTCATGCTGATGCTCCAAGAGCCGCCTCGGGGATGAGCCGGGGGATCAACCCCCGGCCTGGGCTATCGTCGTGTACACGAGAAGGCCGGTCAATGCCGTGAGACAGACGATGACGAAAATGGAGAGGGCATTGAGGCCCTTCTTGTTCGTGAACTTCTCTCCCAGGAGTCCCCTGTCGTTCACCAGGAGGAGCATCACGACCAGGATGACGGGGAGAAGGATCCCATTGAGGGTCTGGCTCAAGAGCATCATCTCCACCAGAGACCTGACGGGCAGGAGGATGATGCCGGCGCCCGCCACAATGAAAGCGGTATAGATGCCGAAAAAGACGGGCGCTTCACGGATTTTCCGGCTCACCCCGGATTCCCAGCCAAAGGCCTCGCAGACGACGTACGCCGTGGACAGGGGGAGTATTGCCGCGGAAAACAGCGATGCATTGAGCAGGCCGACGGCGAACAGGACGGCAGCATACGTTCCCGCCAGGGGTCGGAGGGCGATGGCCGCGTCCTTCGCCGTGTCGATGGGGACGTTTTCCACGAAGAGGGTGGCGGCGCAGGCAATGGTGATGAAGACCGCCACGAAAATGGCGAACAGCGAACCGATGATCACGTCGAGCCGCTCGTAGGCGTAATCGGCCGGCTTGAGGCCTTTGTCCGCGATTGCCGATTGCTGGTAGAACTGCATCCAGGGGGCGATCGTGGTCCCGATGATCGTGATGAGGATGACGATGTAGCCCTTGTCCATCTGGAAGTGGGGGGTAACCAGGGAGCGAAGGATTGCGGGGCCCGCCGGCTTGGCCATGAATCCCGCCACGACGTAGGCGAGGTAGATGGCGCTCGCCAGGAGGAATATCCGCTCCACGATCTTGTAGTTGCCCCGCACAATGAGAAGCCAGACCAGCACCGCCGCGATGGGCACGGAGATGAACTTGCTCACGCCGAAGATCTCCATGCTGGCGGCCACGCCCGCGAACTCGCTCACCGTGTTGGCGAGGTTGGCGAAGATAAGCACCCCCAGCACAAGGGCAGTCACCCGCACGCCGAAGCTCTCCCGGATCAGGTCTGCGAGCCCTTTTCCCGTCACCACGCCGAGGCGGGCGCTCATTTCCTGCACGACGATGAGAGCGATGGCCAGGAGGGGCATGATCCAGAGGGTCGCATAGCCGAAATGGGCCCCGGCCACGGAGTAGGTGGTGATGCCTCCGGCATCGTTGTCCACGTTTGCCGTGATGATCCCGGGGCCTATGACGGCGAACAGGAGCGCGAGTCGCGCTCCAATGAATCGATAGCGTTGCAGGCGGCGCATGGGCGGCGAAACCTCCCGAGCTCGGCGCGCGGCGGCGCGCGGTTGTCATTGCTACCTGTAGAGGCGCGGAAGGCGTTTCTTCCACGCCGTCGGAATGATCTTGTCCAGCGCGTCGTCTGCGGTCACGATCCCCTGGAGACGGGCCTCGTCGTCCACCACCGGGACCGCGATGAGGTTGTACTTGGAGACAACCTGTGCCACCTCGTCCTGGGAATCCCGAAGGTTGACCGCGACGAACCTGGTGTGCATGAACTGGTTCACCGGGGTCTTGGGATCCGCCAGCACCAGCTCCTTGAGCGAGAAGACCCCCTGGAGGACCCCTTTTTGTCCGTGACGTAGACGTAGAAGATCGTCTCCACATCGCGGGCCGATTCGCGGATGGCCTTCATCGCCTGCGCCGCACTCTTGTCCGGGCGCACGGTCACAAAGCCGGTGGTCATGAGCCCGCCGGCCGAGTCGTCGGGGTAGGAGAGGAGCTTCTTCACGTCCTCCGCCGAGTCCTTCTCCATCTTTCTGAGGAGGCTCTTGCTGCGCTCTTCGGGAAGCTCGGCGAGGAGGTCCGCCGCCGAGTCGGGGGCCATCTCCTCCAGCATTGTGGCCACCCTCTCATCCGGCATTCCGCCCACGAGACTGGCCTGGAAATCGGGCTCCACTTCCTCCAGGGTTTCAGCCGCCGTCTTGGGGTCGAGAGACTCCAGCAGCTTGCTCCCCTCGGCCCTCCCCAGGTCGCTTAAGATCTCGGCGATGTCGGCGGGGTGGAGGTCAGCGATCTTCTCTCCGGGGACCTTGAGCCTGAGCTGTCGATGCTTGGCGATGGGCTCAACGTCGTCCCAGGAGATGAACCCCGGCGGAAGGCCCGGGCGCGAAGCGCGTTTCCCCAGGCGGGGAAAAAGCCGCAGGAGACCGATCCGCCGCAGGAGCCCCCGGGTTCCGATGTCCACGTTGGCCACGTAGAACTTCCCATTGATGCGGGCAAGCTCCACGTCGTTGACGCGCACCACCCGCACGTCGTTCACGTCGATTATCTGCTGGTCGAGGATGTCGCGAACCAGGAACAGGTCATTGGCGGCCGGCGCGTAGGACGGGATTTCCTCGATTCTATGGAGGAGGGGGATGATTGGAGCCACGAGCGCCGCAACCTCGGAAACGGGCACGAGGTATGAGCGCCCGCCGCTTCGCACCTCAATGGCGGAAAGCACGGGGTGAGGCATGTCGGGCAGCGAGCTTGCCACGAGGTCCTTGAGGTAGCCGATTTTCCTGCCCTCGCCGTCGGACACGGACCTTCCCATGAGATCGCTTACGTACGGCATGTGCGGCCCCCGTTCACTCGAATCTCAAAAGCGCTTCATATCGATTTTCGACATGAAGCCGGCGCGAGTTCATCGATTCCGCGCGAGCCTGTCGCGAAGCTTCTCGAAGCTCTCGCGGGAAAAAGCCGTGGAGGCTATGCTCGCCCGCAGCCGCGGCCAGGGAAGAATCCTTGCCAGCGCAGAGGCGAGCCGCGGGTGCTCCCTCCGGAGCCTGATACGGATGCGCCGGATCCCCAGCGGACCGCTCAGCCGGACGCTTGCGATATCGGCCCAAGCGATCTTCTCGACCAGACGATGCGGGCCGAGCTCCAGAGACATGCCGTCTTTGTCAACCTCGACGGCCCTGATCCCCCGGCGAAACCAGACGGCTGCCTCCAGCCCCAGTGCAATCCCCAGGGCGACTGAAAGAATGACGAACGCCAGGGGTGAAAAGATCAGGCGCAATCGGGAAACAAAGTAGAAAAGGAGGGTTCCCAGCGCAAAGGACGCCCCATCCACCGCCGGGATAAGCCAGGCGTGGGCTTCGACTCGAAGGGCTTGCTGGGATCCGGCCTCGCGCGATTGTGCCATGCGATTGCGCCTGTTATACATGATCCGGGGGCGCGGGGGAAGGGCCGCGGCGGGGGTCACCGCAGCGCGCGACGCCGCCACCCGCGCGCGGGACATTGACGGCCGCGCGCTCCTTGGCGGCCGGGTCGGTCAGCGACGCCGCCCGCGTGCGGGACACGGACCGAGATCCCTAGTTGACACGGTCGAGTGTCATCGGTACTTTCACTCGACGAAATGAAAGCGGTGCTGCTGCTGGAGGACGGTGTTTTTTACGAAGGCGAAGCCTTCGGGGCGGAGGGCGAGGCCTTCGGGGAAGTCGTTTTCAATACCTCCATCACGGGGTACCAGGAGATCCTCACAGACCCTTCCTACAAGGGCCAGATCGTCACGATGACCTATCCGCTCATCGGCAACTACGGCGTCAACGAACAGGATGTCGAGTCGCAGGGGCCGTGGGTTGAAGGATTCGTCGTGCGGGAGGCAAGCTCGATACGCTCCAATTGGAGAGCCTCCATGGATCTGGACACATACCTCAAGAAATCATCCGTCGTCGGCATTCAGGGAATCGATACGCGGGCGCTCACCAGACACCTTCGCATAAACGGGGCCAAGCAGGGAGTGATTTCCAGCCGTGATCTGGATCCCGCATCCCTGGCACGCAAGCTGGCCGATGCCCCCCGGATCGTCGGAGTTGATTTAGTGAAGGAAGTGAGCTGCGAAGCGCCGTATGAATGGCGTGAGCCTCTGGCCGAGCTTTCGGCAGTTCAGTTCGGGCAGATGGACGCGGCGAGCCGCCGGCAGGCCGTCCAGCGCGGCAAGCCGGCTCACCATGTCGTCGTCGTGGACTGCGGAGTCAAGAGGAACATCCTGCGAAACCTCGTTTCCGCCGGGTGCAGGGTCACCGTGGTTCCCGCCTCCACGACGAGCCGCCAGATTCTCGCGATGCAGCCGGAGGGCCTCGTGATCTCCAACGGTCCCGGAGATCCCGAGCCGATCGGATACGTGGCCCGGACCGTCGCGGAGCTCCTGGGCAAGCTTCCCATCTTCGGGATCTGCATGGGCCAGCACGTTCTGGGCCTGGCAATGGGGGGCACAACCTTCAAGCTGAAGTTCGGCCATCACGGGGGAAACCATCCCGTGAAGGACCTCGACACGGGAAGGATCGCGATCACCTCGCAGAATCACGGCTTCAACGTGGACGTGGACTCGATCCCCCGGAAAGGCACGCGGGTCACGCATCTCAACCTCTATGACAAGACCGTCGAGGGCCTGGAGAACCGCGACCTTGCGGCATTCAGCGTCCAGTATCACCCCGAGGCGAGCCCCGGGCCCCACGACGCGGGATACCTCTTCGGCAAGTTCGTGGGCATGATGGAAAAGCGGGACTAGACAAAGCGATGCCGAAACGGACGGACATCAAGAAGATCCTCATTATCGGCACGGGACCGATCATCATCGGCCAGGCCTGCGAGTTCGATTATTCCGGCACCCAGGCCTGCAAGGCGCTGCGGGAAGAGGGTTTCAAGGTGGTGCTGGTGAACTCCAACCCGGCCACCATCATGACGGACCCCGAGATGGCCGATGCCACCTACATCGAGCCCATCACGGCGGAGACGATCGAAAAGATAATAATCCGCGAGAAGCCCGATGCCCTCCTTCCAACTCTCGGCGGCCAGACCGGGCTCAACATCGCGATCAAGCTGGCGGAAAGCGGGGTGCTGGACCGCCATAACGTGCGGATGATCGGCGCGGACAGGCAGGCTATCAAGAAGGCGGAGGACAGAAAGCTCTTCAAGCAATCCATGGAAAAAATCGGGCTCGAGGTCCCGCGAAGCGGCCTGGCCAATTCGCTGGAAGAGGCGAAGAAGATAGCCGCGGAGATCGGCTTTCCCGTGATCATCCGTCCGTCCTTCACCCTCGGAGGCACGGGCGGGGCGGTGGCATATTCGGAGAAGCAGTTCGACCAGCTTGCCGTGCGGGGGCTGGAGGCGAGCATGATATCCGAAATCCTGCTGGAGGAGTCCATCGCAGGCTGGAAGGAATACGAGCTTGAGGTGATGAGGGACAAGGCGGACAACGTCGTCATTGTCTGCTCCATTGAGAACTTCGACCCCATGGGCATACACACGGGAGACTCCATCACGGTGGCCCCGGCCCAGACCCTCACGGACAAGGAGTACCAGAGGATGCGGGACGCGGCCTGCGCCTGCATCCGGGAGATCGGGGTCGAGACCGGGGGATCCAACACCCAGTTCGCCATCCACCCCGATACGGGCCGGATGGTCGTCATAGAGATGAACCCCCGCGTGTCGCGCTCCTCCGCTCTGGCGTCGAAGGCCACCGGCTTTCCCATCGCCAAGATCGCGGCCAAGCTGGCGGTCGGCTACACCCTGGACGAGATCCCCAACGACATCACAAAGACGACGCCGGCCTCCTTCGAGCCCGTCATCGACTACTGCGTCGTGAAGATCCCGCGCTTCGCCTTCGAGAAGTTTCCCGCGGCGGATTCGACCCTCACAATCCAGATGAAATCTGTGGGAGAGGTGATGGCCATCGGCAGGACCTTCAAGGAGGCGCTCCAGAAGGGGATCCGCGGCCTGGAGATCAAGCGCTGGGGCCTGAGCGGCATGCAGGGTCGCTCAGAGGAGACGCTCGAGGAATCCCTGAAGCGCCCCACCCCGGAGCGGCTCTTCCATATCTACGACGCGCTTGTCGCGGGCTATTCGATCCAGCTCCTCCACCAGCTCACCGGCATCGACCCCTGGTTTCTGCAGAACATGAAGGAGATCGTTGATTTCGAGGCCGGGATCTCCGTGGAGAATCTGAGGCAGGCCAAGCAGCTGGGATTCAGCGACGCTCAGATCGGCGCCCGCCTGGGGATGAGCCCGGACGAGGTGAGGGCCCTTCGCAAGGCCCGGGGGATCGAGCCGGTCTATAAGCTGGTCGACACCTGCGCCGCCGAGTTCGAGGCCTACACCCCCTACTACTACTCCACCTATGACAGCGAGGACGAAACGCGGCCCTCGACCGAGAAAAAGATCATGATCCTCGGCGGCGGGCCCAACAGGATCGGCCAGGGCATCGAGTTCGACTACTGCTGCGTGCATGCGGCCTTTGCGCTTCGGGAGATCGGCTACCAGACCATCATGGTCAACTCAAACCCGGAAACCGTGTCCACGGACTACGACACTTCGGACAAGCTGTACTTCGAGCCGCTGACCCGTGAGGACGTCCTGAACATCGTGGACAAGGAGAAGCCCGACGGCGTCATCGTCCAGCTCGGAGGCCAGACCCCCCTCAACCTCGCCGTGGGGCTGGAGAAGGCCGGTGTGAAGATCGTGGGAACCAGCCCGGATTCCATCGACCGCGCCGAGGACAGGAAGCGCTTCTCAGAGCTTGTGAACAAGCTGGGGCTTCGCCAGCCGGAGAACGGAATCGCTGTTACCGTGGATGAAGCCCTGCAAGCCGCCCACGGCATCGGGTATCCCGTCCTGGTCAGGCCGAGCTACGTGCTGGGCGGGCGGGCGATGGAGATCGTCTACGACGACTCGAGCCTCCGCTTCTACATGCAGAACGCGGTCTGGGCCTCCCCCGAGCGGCCCGTTCTGATAGACAAGTTCATCGAGGACGCCATCGAGGTCGACGTGGATATGGTGTCGGACGGCAAAACGTCGGTGATCGGCGGGATCATGGAGCATATCGAGGAGGCGGGCGTCCATTCGGGAGACGCGGCCATGGTGCTGCCGCCTCACACCCTCTCGGCTGCCGTGACCGAGGAGATCCGCCGCTATACGTACCTGCTGGCCAAAGAGCTTGAGGTGGTCGGCCTCATGAACGTGCAGTACGCGGTCAAGGGGAACGAGCTGTATATCCTGGAGGTGAACCCCCGCGCCTCCCGCACGGTGCCGTTCGTCTCCAAGGCCACGGGAGTCCCCCTGGCAAAGATCGCGGCGAAGGTGATGGTGGGATGCACCCTCGAGGAGCTCGGTTTCACCAGGGAGGTCGTTCCCGTCCACATCGCGGTGAAGGAGTCGGTCCTTCCCTTCGCCAAGTTCCCGGGCATCGACATCATCCTGGGCCCCGAGATGAAGTCCACGGGAGAGGTGATGGGCATCGACACCGACTTCGGCAGGGCATACTGCAAGAGCCAGTTTGGGGCCCTTCAGAACGTGCCCACCGGGGGGACCGTCTTCATCAGCGTGAAGGACCGCGACAAGACACCCCTCGTGGTCTCCGTGGCGCGCCAGCTGTCGGGTTTCGGCTTCTCCGTGATCTCAACGGTCGGGACCGCCGCTTTCTTGAAGAAATACGGCATCGAGGCCGAGGAGGTGCCGCGGGTGAGCCAGGGGCGGCCCAACCTCCTGGACAGGATCCGGGACGGTAAGATCCAGCTCATCATCAACACCCCCTCGGGGAAAATCCCGCGCCAGGACGAGGTCGTGATCAGATCCACCGCCATCGGCTTCGGGGTTCCGGTCGTGACGACCCTCCCGGGAGCCGACGCCTATGTTCGAGCCATCCGAGCGCTTTTGGGAGGCGAGCTCGGCGTGAAGCCGATCCAGGAATACTTAAGGAAGCGCTAAGTCTTGCCCTCCGCCCATTTTATGCGGCCGAATCGGCGCTTGTCCGCGGTCATCCTCGATCTTCCGATGATCCTCTCGATTATGTTCTCCACCTCGGTGAGGGGATCCACCTCCCGGTTCAGGACGCGGTAAACGCCCCCCGAGATGGGAAGGATGAGGCCTTTCTGCTCGGCAAGCGCATGCAGGTGCTTTGCAGTCACCACTCCCTCCGGGATGTATCCGATGGAGGGGAGGTGGGCGATGAGATCTTCGATCGAGGAAAACGGGGCGATGAGGCTCTTTTCCACGATTTCGCGGCCGAACCTTCTGTTTCGCCCCAAGATGCTCCGGCAGGTGACGTCGAGATCCCCGACACCGGCAATCGAGGCGAAGGTTTCGGGATGCGTCGCCCCCATGCGCCTTCCCACGCGCTGGATCTCGCTCAATCCGGCGGCCAGGACCAGGCTCTCCGTGTTGTCGCCGAACTGGTCTGAAGATTCCTTGAGCGCATCGAGCATACCGAAGGCGATGGCGATCACGTTCTTCAGGGCTGCGCTCACCTGAACGCCGCGAACGTCCAGCGATGAAAAGACGACAAGGCGGCCGCCGGAGAGAAGCTCCCGGAACCGGATGGAGTTTTTCCCGCTTCTGGAGGCGCTGATCAGCCCCGTGATTTTTCCCCGCGCCACTTCGATGGCATGGCTGGGCCCGGAGATGTAGACGAGCTTTCCCTTGTACGAGCCGGGAAGGTACTCTTCGATCGCATCGGTCATGAGCCGGACGCCGTCCCTGGACTCGATCAGGCCTTTTGTGAGAATGGCGATGAAAGGCTTGCCTTCGCGGATTTCAGCAGAGGAGGAGAGCTGCTTTACGATGCCCAGGAGGTACAGAGAAGGCACAGCGAGGAAGAGATAGCCCTTGCCGTAGGCCACCTCGTGAATGTCAGAGGAGGCGTGGAGAGACGGCGGAAGGGCGATGCCGGGGAGGAATCTCTCGTTGGTATGACGTTCGTTGATTTCGGTAACCAGCTCCGGTTCGTAGCACCACATGTCCACGGGGAGTTGCTTCTCTGCCAGCACCTTGGCAACGGCCGTTCCCCAAGCCCCTGCACCGATCACTCCAATCGCTGGATTCACCACTTTGGCCATGGCAATCTGCATACACTGGCACTTCCCGGTTGTCAAGCTGGATCAAAACGGGGATAATTAATGCGTAAATGGCAAAACGTTGGGCATCCCCTCCTCCCTACTGCCTCATCGCTCTTTGAACGATGCTCAGATCCTGCTTGAGGGCTGAGCTTCCGGGATAAACGGAAAGCGCAGCGACAAGAAAATCCTTCGCTTCCGTGTATTTGCGGGAATTGAACAGGGAGGCGAACTGGTTGTGGACGTATGCCTCGTAGGTCTTGAGGAGCTCGGGTTGCGAGCCGAACCGGGGAAGCTCTCCCGCGACAATCTCCGCCGCCGCTTGAAAGCCATCGGTGCGCGCCGCGCCCTCGGCTCTCTTCTGTACGAGAAACACGGACAGGTCGGTCCAATCCTTCTTGTCGAGCGGGGTGTCCTGTTGAGAGTTGCCAAGGAGAGTCTGAGCGTCATCGAGCAGTCCCGACTGAGCGAGGCCGATCACCTGGTTGTGGAACAGCTCGGCCCGTCTTTGGTCCAGTATGGGAAGATCGCCGTAGAGGGTCTCCGCCTCCGAGATGAGCGCGGCCGCGTGCTGATAGTCCTGCCGTATCCCCAGCCATGCGGCGTAATCGGCGATGGTGACGGCGAGGGTCTTCTTGAAATCATCGGATCCGACCAGGGAATACGCCGTTGCGGCGGGCTGCACGGCGCCCTGGAAGTTGCTTCTCTGGATCTCGAATGATGCCCGGTCGTAGAGGATCAGGGCGAGAAGCTCCTTCTCCCCAATAGCCGTGCGCTCGCGATAGTCCGAGGGCGGCACGTAGCTGAACCCCGTCACCTTGCCGAAAAGGCCCTTGAACTCACGCTTTGTCCCGGGATTGAAGCCATAGGGGTTGGTGGTCTCCACATCGATGGGCGTTCCATTCACTTCCACCGTGCAGAATGCGTGGTCCGTGGTCCTGACGCCTCCCACGGAGAGCCCCACCGATCGGGCGAGGATCATGTACAGCACGGCCGATGAGACGCAGTTGAAGACTCCCGTGTCCAGCGCCGTGTCCACCCGCGCCTGGAGCAGCGAGTAGGAGCGCAGGAGCGAATCGTGGAGGAAAACGAGGGCCATCTCGCCGAGGTGGGCCTGGTCCTGGATCCCCGAGGCCTTTTGCTGGAACCTCTGGACCTCCAAGCGCAAGGCTTCGCGCTCCTGGTCCATCGAGCCTTCGGGCGTGCCTGAAAATGCGAGTGCCGCTTCGATCATCATGTCCACGGGAAGCGGCTCGGGCTCGGCAGCGAGCGCGGCGGCCAGGGGCAGGGGAGCCAGCTCCGGGAAGTCCTGTTGCGTTTGGGCCGAGGCGATGCCGCCTGCCAGCACGAGCAGGCCGAAGGCGAGCAGTGAAAACCGGATGAGCCCGCGGGCTCGGGAAAAACTCACCATGACAATAGGAGGATTCCACCCTCACGCGATCCTCGTCAAGGGCAAAGTCGACTCCATCTTTGGCCTCCGCTTGCGCTCGCCTCTTGCACGCATCGGACCCATATACTATACTAATGTTAAGTATATGGCTGTTTCGTATCTTCATTTCCGCTCCTCCTTTTCCCTCCTGCGCGGCTGCAGGTCTCCCGAGGAGATCTGCCGGCTTTCCCGGGAGCGCGGACTTTCCGCCGTGGCGCTGGCGGACGTCAACAACTTCTACGGGCTCATCCGCTTCCTCCAGGCAGCCGGCCGCGAAGGGATCAAGCCCATCGCAGGCGTTACGGTGGAGCGCAAGGGCCAGGAGCTCTTCACTGCCTACGTGATGAACCGCGCGGGCTTCTCGAATATCTGCCGGGTGCTTACGGGCATGCTGACGGACGAGGGGTTCGATCCGGTCGAGGCGTTGGCGCGGGAGGGCTGGGAGGGGCTTTCCCTCCTCTCCCGCCGGCACGATGTCCTCGCCCGGCTGGCTGCTCTCCGGGGAGCGGCAGGGACCTCGCCTTGCCCGCCCGCGCTCCAGCATTCTTCGGGCGTGCCCACGTCCGCTCCCCGGCGCTTGCCGGCGCCGAAAGGGCTTTTCGTGGAGCTTCGCTACGGAGAGCCGTTCGCCGCCCTTGCCCGCTTTTCCCGGGAAAGCGGGCTTCCCCCGATCGCCGTTGCGGACACGGTCTTTTTCGATGACGAGGACGAGCGGCTGTATCCCCTGCTTCGCGCCATAGACCTGAACGTCACCCTGGAGCACGTTCCCGCCGTCGAAGCGGCGGGGCCGGGACGGCGCTTCGTCGCCCCCGAGGCCGTCGAAAGGTTTTTCTCAGCAGTGCCCGAGGCGCTGAGCAATGCCCGGACCGTCGCCGAGGAGGCCAGCGCTGAGGGGATCATCAGACCGCACTACGTGTTTCCCTCCTTCGACGGGCTTTCAGACGCGGATACCTTCCGGCTTCTGGTCCGGCTCTGTGAAGAGGGGGCTGTCCGCCGCTACGGCGCGGCCGCGGTGCGTCCAGCAGCGGATGCCGTGGTCCTCCCCGGGGGCGAGGCGGCGGCCCCCGGGAACGGTGCAGCGGCCCGCCCCTGGGGAGGCAACCTGCGCCCCGATATCAGGCAGCGCCTCGATTACGAGCTTGCCATCATCCGGGAGAAGGGTTTTGCCTCCTACTTCCTGGTGGTGCGCGACATCGTGCAGCAGTGTCCCCGCACCTGCGGGAGGGGCAGCGCGGCCTCCAGCATCGTCTCCTACCTCCTGGGCATCACCCACGTGGACCCCCTGCGCTACACCCTGTTCTTCGAGCGCTTCCTCAACCGGGGCAGGAAGGACCCGCCGGACATCGACGTGGACTTCCCCTGGGACGAGCGGGACGGAATCTTGCGCTTCGTGTTCCAGAAGCACGCGGGCAAGGCCGCCATGGTGGCCAACCACGTCACCTTCGGCCCGCGCTCCGCCCTGCGGGACCCCGCCAAGGCCATGGGCATCCCGGAGGAGGAGATCGGAGAGCTGGTGCGGCTCTTCAAGCTGGGCAGGGTGGAGGAGCTTCCCCCGTACCTGCGGGAGGCAGCCGCGCGTCTTCGCGGCATGCCCCGCAACCTCGGGACCCACTGCGGGGGGGTGGTGATCACCCCGGGGCCCATTACTAACTACACGCACGTGCAGACCTCGCCCCTGGGCTACCCCGTCATCGCATGGGAGAAGGACGCCACGGAAGAGGCGGGACTGGTGAAGATCGACCTCCTGGGAAACCGCTCCCTCGGGGTCCTGCGCGACACGCTGGCCCTGGTGGAAAAGAATCACGGCGTGCGCCTGGACTGGGAGAGCTTCGACCCCCTGAGAGACCCCGAAACGCGGGACCTGATCGCCGCGGGAAAGACCCTGGGGGTCTTCTACGTGGAATCCCCGGCCACCCGCCAGCTCCTCACCAAGATGGAAAGGGGAGACTACGAGAACCTGGTCATCGCGAGCTCCATCATCCGGCCCGCCGCCAACCAGTACATCCGCACCTTCGTCAAGCGCCTCCACGGCGCCCCCTACCGTCCCCTTCACCACCTGATCGAGGGCACCCTCGCGGAAACCTACGGGGTCATGGTCTACCAGGAGGACGTGTCCCGGGTGGCCATCGACCTTGCGGGCTTCTCCATTGAAGACGCCGATCGTCTGCGGAAGATCCTCACCAAGAAGGATCGGGAGCTGCGCCTGCCCGACTTCAGGGAGAAGTTCTTCAGGAGCGGCGCGGCCCGCGGAGTGGAGGAGGGGGCCCTGGAGAAGGCGTGGGACATGATCCTCTCCTTCGACGGATACTCCTTCTGCAAGGCCCACAGCGCCTCCTATGCCCAGGTTTCCTACCGCCTGGCGTACCTCAAGCGTTTCTACCCGCTGGAGTTCATCGCGTCCGTGATCAACAACGGCGGCGGCTTCTACGGCCGCCAGACCTATGTCGACGAATGCAGGAGGATGGGTTTTCCCGTCCGTGCGCCGGACGTCAACGCGAGCCGCTGGGAGTACACGGTGGAAGGGGGGGCGGGAGCTGCGGGCGAAGCGGTTGCCCGTCCGGGGGGCGGTGCGGCTGCCCGCCCTAGGGACGGGACGCCGTGCCCCGCGGATGGTACGGCGGCCCGCGAAGCGGCGGCAGCGACGCCCTGCCTGCGGGTCGGGTTGGGGCAGCTTCGCGACCTTTCACGCCCCTTCATCGAGTCGCTGATCGCCGAGCGGGAGCGGGGAGGGCCCTTTGCGGGCTTTCACGACCTGCTGTCGCGCACCCGCCCCCGCTACTCGGAGCTGCGCACGCTCATCCGCTCCGGGGCACTGGACTCGATCTCGGAAGGGTGCACCCGGCCGCAGCTTTTCTTCCGCTACCAGAACGCGGAGCGGGAGGAGGGCTTCGGCTTCGTTGCCCCGGCCCCGCCAGCGGTGGGAGACTACCCGCAGGGCGTGAAGATCCGCGACGAGGTGGAGACCCTCGGCCTGATGGTCTCCCGCCATCCCCTCGCGCTCTTCCGGCGGCGCATCGCCGCGATGGTTGAGAAGCATCGCCTGGCGCCATTTCTTCGCTCATCAACCGAGATCCCCCGCTGGCGCGGAAAACGGGTCTGGATCTCGGGGATCCTCGTAACGGGAAAGGAAGTGGCCACGAAGAAGCGCGAGCCGATGATCTTTGTCAGCTTCGAGGACGAGGAGTCGGTTTTCGAGACCGTCCTTTTTCCCGATGCCTTCCGCGCGTATTATCCCATCCTGGACGGCGGCTGGGCGTTCCTGGTCCACGGCAGGGTGGAGGAGGATCTCGGGGCGCTCGCCGTCAGCGTGGAAAAGCTCGTGGCGCTGTCGCGACAGGATGCAACGGGCGCCGGCGCCGCCGAGCGTCCGCCCGTGTTTCTCTGGGGATACGGAAATGCGGATGAGTACGCGGCCGCAGGGGGGTAAAGCCCGGCTGGGGCCGCGCAGGCGGATTTGGCTGGGCTGCTGACAAGGGCTATTCGGCGGGCGGCGGGGTAAATCGAGGGCAAGGAGCGCTACGACTGCTTCGCGCTCCCCGCTCGCATTGACAAAGCTTCCTGCGCCTACTATCCTGCCGTCTGAAACCGCTTGAGAGGCGGTTTCGCGGGCGGTTAGCTCAGTTGGTTAGAGCGTCTCGCTTACACCGAGAAGGTCGAGTGTTCGAGTCACTCACTGCCCAGCGTATCCCCACACAGTTTGGCGGCGAGCTTCCATAGAGGCTCAGCGGTGAGTCGCGATTCTCACGATGGCCTGAATGATCAAAAGCAGGCCGACGACGCCGGCAGCGGCGAGCAGAAGATATGTGATCCACGCTATGAGATAGCCGAGCACGCCGGATATTCTCCTCATTGCGCATCTCCTGAGCTATTGTACCACGGCTGGAAAGGCGCGAAACCGGTTCCGTTGGTTTTCATGAGGTCAACCAGCCCCATTTTTCGGGTTTTTTCAAGTTGACAAGGGGCGTAATTGCGGGTATACTTTCGTATCTTTGAGAGACGGTGCGTTGTTCGTTGAAGCGCGTTCCGTGTAAAAAGGTGTTGAGTTTCGAGGATGCCGAAACGAGTTTCGTGGAAGAGACAGCAGGGATTGAAAGATTCGCGGCAGAGATAGAGCGGTCGTCATAGGCGGCCATTGCCCCCACCTCCCATTCCTCATCATCCCTTCACATGTGGCTCTTCAGTTGAGATCGCTGTGAGAATGCGACGACACCAGGTTTATCGTTGATGAACCACAAAGAATAGCGAATGCAGGGACATGCCCCTGCGCAGCAAACAGGAAAAGGAAGAACAAAGCATGGCGAAGAAGATCTATGTCGGCAACATGAGCTACAGCACGAGCGAGGACAGCCTCCGCTCTCTGTTCGCTCCCTACGGCGAGGTAGTGTCGGTCAACCTCATTACAGACCGCTACACCGGCGAATCGAAGGGTTTCGGCTTCGTCGAGATGGCCGAAGAGAACGCCGCCATGGCGGCAATCAGCGGCTTGAACGGCCGTGAGGTGGATGGGCGACAGCTCAGGGTCAATGAAGCCCACGACAAGCCGCGGAGCGACAACAGGTCCGGCTCCGGCGGTTTCAACAGGCGCCGCTACTAGAAATTTTTGGCTGCCGGCGGCTCCCCCCCGGGTTCCCGGCGGCAGCCCGTTTTTCCTTTCTCGAGCGAATCCCACGAGAAAGGGACCCCTTCCGGAGTGCCCCGTTTTTCACGAACGGGTCCGGTGTCCCTTCTCCGTGAAGGCGGAGGGACGAAGGAGAGAGCAATGAACAGACAGCCATACAAAGCCGAGAAGAGAAGAAAAGAAATCGCACGCCAGAAGAAGCAGGAAGAGAAGCGGCTGAAGAGGCTGGAGAAAAAGCGCGCGAAGGAAGAGCCGGGAGTCGAAGGGGAAGTTCCCGAGGGAATGGTCTCGGCCGAATCACCGCTCGAAGAGCAGGCAACGGACGGTCCCGTTTCCCCTGATCCCGCGGAAGGCGGAGTCTCCTCGGGAGAAGAAGGAGCCTGAAGGAAGGGGAAGCTGCCGGAAGGTCTCCCTCGGCTGCCGTATCCGAAAGGCTCCAGCAGAAGCGGCGTCATCGCCGCGACCTCACGAGCGTGAAATCTGAAGATCCCATCATCGGTTTCCAAAGAGAGTAAAGGGGTCGGGATGCCAGCGAGCAAGGCGGCCGGAAGAACCATCTATCTCCTGTTTTTTATCACGGGCGCGGGCAGCCTGATCTACCAGGTGCTCTGGGTGCGGATGTTCGGCCTGGTCTTCGGCAATACCCTCTATGCCTCCAGCGCCGTGCTGGCCGCGTTCATGGCGGGGCTCGCGCTGGGAAGCTTCCTCTCCGGCTCCTTCATGGAGAAGAGGACGGACGGGCTTCGCGTCTACTCGATTCTCGAGCTGTGCGTCGGGATCCTCGGACTCGTGATGCCCTTCGCGGTGAAGCTGGCCTCCACTATCGATATCCTCGTCTACAGGCACTCGCAGCCGTCCTACGAGCTTCTCACGGGGCTGCGCTTTCTCTATTCCTTCATCCTTCTCGTGGTTCCCTGCACCTTCATGGGGGCGACGCTCCCCGCCCTCAGCACATACGTGAAGGACGACCGGCATGACGGCAAGGGCTTCATCGGTCGGCTCTATGGAATCAATACGCTGGGGGCCTTTGCTGGCTGTTTTGCGAGCGGATTCTATCTTATCGGGACGATCGGAATCACCAGGACGACGTACCTGGCAGCGTTCCTGAACTTCAGCGTTTTTGCAGCAGCCTACCTCCTGTTCGCTCTTCCAGCCCGCAGGCCGGCGGTACAGGAGACAGGCAAGCTTGCCAAGACGGCGGAAGCCGCAGCGGCGGCGCCCACAGACTCGCCTCGGGAGCCGGCGAAAAACCTCCTCCTCGGCCGCGTCATCCTCGTGGCCTATGCGTTTTCCGGCTTCGCCGCGCTCGCGCTCGAGGTTGGATGGACGAGGTCCCTGGTCTGGGTGATGGGCATGGATTCATACGCCTTCGCCGCGATGCTCTGCGTCATCCTTGCTGGAATCGGCCTGGGGAGCCTTTTGTATCCGCCGCTCGCAAGACGGGTGCGCAAACCCATCGTCTTTTTGGGGTATCTTCAGTTCTTCATCGGGGCATTCGTCATCTTCTCCATATTCGCCGTTCATCGCGCCGTGGGCATCAGGAACGGCTTGAGCGACCTGTTGAACGCGGCCAACCTGAAGGGCCTCTATGGAGTGATCCCCCCCTACACGATCATCCAGATGGCGGTTTCAGCGGCGATTCTTTTCATCCCCTCCCTTCTCATGGGCCTTGCCTTCCCCTTCTATGCTGCCGCCTCTATCGGGATAACGGGCAGCGTCGGCAGAGGGATCGGCAATATCTATTCGGCGAATACGGTAGGGGCCATCCTGGGCTCTCTCTTGATGGGCTTCTTCATCGTGCCGTGGTTGGGGCTCCTGCCTTCAATCGCTTTCATGGCGGCGGTGTATTTCTGCGCCTCCATCGCCATCGTCATGGCGGATCGTGGAGAACCGGTTGCGCGCAGGCTCGTGACGGGAGGTGCGGTTCTCGCCGTTGCCCTTCTCCTCGGGTTCACGACGGACATGAGCTTCGCGAGCGTCCTCAAGACAACCCTCGGGGCCGATGAATCGCGCAAGGACGAGGCCATCCTCTATTTCAAGGAGCGCGCCACCGGAAGCGTCCTGGTCAAGCAGAGCCGCATCATGGGAAAGGAGATGCTCATCGACGGGGTCCAGGTGGCCTCCTCGGGAGACTTCGATCTTCATTCCCACATCTATCCCGCGCACTTGATGGGGCTCTTGAAAAAGGACCTCGACGACGTGCTGATCATTGCCTTCGGCGCCGGCGGCACCAGCGGCTCCCTGCTCAAATACCCCGAGGTGAAGCGCCTCGACGTTGTGGAGATCGCCGACGGGGTCATCGAGCCCGCAAAGAAATACTTCACGGACATGAACTCCAACGTGTTCGCGGACCCGAGACTGAACCTGATCATCCAGGACGGGAAGAACTACATCAAGATGACGGACAGGAAATACGACATCATCTACTCCGGCCCCATTCATCCCCAGTCAAACCAGGGGAGCGCCGCCCTCTATACCCGGGAATACTTCGAGGACTGCAGGGCAAAGCTGAAGCCGGGCGGATTCCAATGCCTGTGGCTGCCTCTCCACATGTCGTCTCCCGACGATTTCATGGCAATAGTGAAGGCATACATGGAGGTTTATCCCTTCGTCACGCTCTGGCAGATGCCGCAGACGGAAACCTCGGAATCTCACCCCCACCTCATCGGCTCAATGGAACCGGTTCTCCCGGATTATCGGCTCATCGCCGAGCGGCTCTCACGGCCTGAAATCAGGAAGGACATCGCGCGGCTGGGAGATGCGGGCTTGTCAAAGCCCTCCGAGTTCCTTTCGGAGCTCGCCATGGACCAGACGCAGTTGGCCGAGATGCTGGGCGGCTTCTCCCGGGTCAACACCGACGACACGCCCTCCGTCGAGTTCTACAAGAGGCCCTTCGATGTGCAGCTGGCCAGCAAGATCACCAAGATCCTGCTCTACCAACAGATAGAAAAGCGCATGGTGGATCCGCTGGCCCTCGTTCGAAACGTTCCCGCCTCCGAGAACGGAAAGCTGAAGGATGAGCTGGCCAGGCTCTATGCCGGAAACAGGGCGCTCATCAAAGGGCATGCATACTACGTGGCCCGGGTGAGCCTCGACCCGGATCCCCAGATGATGGGGAACTTCAACTATCTCATCATTCGAAACTATTCCCAGGCCCTTCGCCTGATTCCCGAAAGCGGGTATCTGCGGAAGTTCTTCGCCGACAACGGCTTGCAGCCCATGAGGGATTAGGCGGGCCCAAAAAAAGGCGCCGGGAGGAAAGCCCGCGGGGGCTCTTCTCCGGCGCCAAAAGCCTTTCCTCCGGCGAGAATCTACTCTTTCAACGATCCCACGGTGAGTCCCTTCACGAAATATCTCTGGAAGAAGGGGTAGGCCAGGATGATCGGCCCGATGGAGAGCACCGCCATCGCCATCTGGGCCGATCGTGACGGCATCCTTCTCAGGATCTCCCCCGTGACGCCGCTCAAGTTGCCCGCCATGCTTGACAAATACTGGATATCCATCTGGACCCGATACATGAGGAACTGGATATTGTACCACTGCGGGTCGGTCACCAGCATCAGGGGCAGCCACCAGTCGTTCCACAGCCAGATCGTGGTGAAGAGCGCAATTGTGGCAAGGCCGGGCTTGGCCAGGTGTATGATGATTCTAAAAAATATCGTGTACTCTCCCGCGCCGTCCATCTTGGCTGATTCCACGATGGAGTCGGGCACGTTGGCCCTGTAGAACGTGCGCATGATGAGCACGTGCCACCCGTTCATCAGGTAGGGCACGAACAGGGCGAATGGGGTGTTTTTCAGGCCGATCCTTGTGCAGACGATGTACCAGGGGGCGAGACCCGCGGAGAAGAGCATCGTGAAGAACACGAAGAAGGAGAAAAACTTCCCCCAGATGAAGTCCCTGCGCGACAGGGCGTAGGCGTACAGAGCCACGGTAAGGGCCCCGCACAGCGTGCCGGCGACGGTGACGATGATGCTCAGGACATACGCCCGCAGCACCGCGTCTCCACCCGTGCGGAGCACGAAGTTGTAGGATTCCGTGGAGGTCTTGGCCGGGATGAGCCTGAAGCCGCGTATCGCCAGCGTCGTCTCGTCAGAGAACGAGATGCCCAGAACGAGGAAGAGGGGATAGAGGCATATGACCAGCATTGCCAGGAACACGATGTGCGTAACGATCTGGCCGATGGTTCCGGATTGATGCGCCTTGGTGGTAAGCGTCGTTTCGTTCATTTCCGTCTCCTTGCTAGAACAGGCTCTTCTCTGCGTCGACCCTGCGGACGACGATGTTCGACGCCAGCACGAGGACGAATCCGACAACGGCCTGATAGAGGCCCGCCGCGGCCGACATGCCGATGTCTCCTGCGTTGATGAGGGTGCGATACACGTAGGTATCGATGACGTTTGTGACGGGGAACAGCGTCCCGTTGTTCATGGGCAGCTGGAAGAAAAGCCCGAAATCTCCATAGAACATCCGCCCGATTCCCAGGATCACGTTGATGATGATGACGGGCGAGATGAGGGGGATCATGATGTTTCGGATGGTCTGCCAGCGGCTGGCCCCGTCGAGGGCGGATGCCTCGTAGTAGGTTATATCGATGCCGGAGATGGCGGCGAAGTACACGACGCTGGTATAGCCGGTGTATTTCCAGAGGTTGGCGAATACCAGGAAGAACGGCCAGTAGTTCTTTGCCGTGTACCAGGCGACGGGCTGCTGTCCGAAAGCGGGCAGGATGGCTTTGTTCAGCAGGCCGAGGTCTACAGAGAGGAAGGAGAACGCCAGGGTGCTCACGACGACCCAGGAGAGGAAGTAGGGGAGGAACATGACGCTCTGGTAGAAGCGGGCCACGCCCTTGGAGCGAAGGCCGTCCAGGGCCACGGCGGTGGCGATGGCGGAAAAGTTGCCCAGCGCAATGAAGACGATGTTGTAGGCGATGACGTTTCGCGTGACGATCCACGCGTCGGGCCCTGTGAGGAAGAAGGCGAAGTTCTGGATGCCGTTCCAGGGGCTCCTCAGGAAGCCCAGGGAGTAGTTGATGTTCTTGAACGCAATGAAGATGAACCCCATGGGAACGTAGCTGAAAATGAGCAGCACCACGATGCCGGGGATCAACATGCTCAAAAGGCCCAAATTCAGTCTTCTTCTGCGCGGCCTTCCATGGAGAGATACCCCGCTAAGGGCTTGTGAACTCATCTTTAGGATCTCCTTTCACCCCAAGACAGCTTCCACGACGTGCCGTTTCCCGTCCCGGAAAGCGTCAATAGTATTCCCGTCGGCCCTTTTCCCGTCAATAGTAAGGGAAGAGAGGCCGCGGCAGACATGAGAGGGATTCTTCACTTCGATCTGGTACACGGCACCCCTGAACTCCCGCACGGCGCGGAAGCCCGCCCAGGCGGAGGGGATGCACGGATCGAGCTTCAATCCCTGGTAGGTGGGCATGAGCCCGAGGATATGCTTTGTGGCGGCCTGGTAGACCCAGGAGGCAGTACCGGAAAGCCACGAGTTTCTCGCCAGGCCGAACTGGGGATGCTCGTCGGCCAGGATGTTCTGCGGGTAGACGTACGGCTCGCATTCGTACTCGTCGATGATCTCGTTCTTGGCCGCCGGGTTGATCTGGCGGTAGTACTGGTAGGCGCGATCGCCGTTTCCCACGATCGTCTCCGCGATCATCACCCACGGGTTGGTGTGGAGGAAGATGCCGCAGTTTTCCTTGGTTCCGGGAGGGAAGGTCGTGATTCCTCCCTTGGCGCGATCGAACCCATTGAAGCTCGGGGCCGAGAGCTTTATTCCCTTGGAGGTGTTGAGCAGCCGGGCCACGGATTCCAAGGCCGTTCGCGCCCTCTCCTCGGAGGCGAAGCCGCAGATGATCGGCCAGGATTGGGCGTTGATATAGATCTTGCCCTTCTGGCTCGTCCTGGATCCCAGGGGGGAGCCGTCCCAGTCGAAGTAGCGCACGTACCACTCGCCGTCCCAGGCGTGTTGGTTGAATCTGTCCTTCATCTCGGCGTGGCGCGCCCGGAGTGCGGAAGCGGACGCCGGGTCGCGCATGAAATCCGCAAGCTCGATCATCTCCAGAGCCGCCTTGCCGTACAGGCATGCCGTGAAAATCGACTCGGCGCCCGTGGCGAGGTTCACCGTGTCGTTCCAATCCGCGAAGCCCAGGAGGGGAAGCCCGTGCTTTCCCACGTTTCCCTGGGTGAAATCGAGGGCGCGGCGCATGTGATCCATCACCGTCGCGGTCTCCAGCGTCCGGCCCGCTTTGTCTTTTTCATAGAACGGGATCCGCTCTTCGAGGAAAGCGAAATCGCCGGTCTCCTTCAGATAGGCGCAGACGGCAAGCACGATCCACAAATGGTCGTCGCTGTAGTATTGCGGCCTGTCCTCCCGCTCCTTGGCGTCGCCCACGGATGCCTCTCCGCTCAAGGGGTTGAACTGGTGATAGGCGGCGCCGCTTCTCTTTTGCACGCCCAGGAGCGCCCTGATGAGCTCCTTTGCCTCTCCCGGCGCGCTCGCCAGGACGCCCATGACGTCCTGGGAGGAGTCCCGGAATCCGATTCCGCGCTCCCCATACCCCAGCTGGTACAGCGAGAGGTAGCGCGACCAGTTCATCGTGATGTAGCACTGGCGCGGGTTGTGGATGTTGAGCATCCGGTCCGTGTCGGGGTCCGGAGTGGAAAAGCTCTGGCGTGAAAGGTACCCTTCCCAGAAGAGCGAAATGTCCGCGAGCGCCTCGTCCACAGCGCTTTCCCGCCAGAAGGCGCGGATTCCCGGGAGGGCCTTCTCCACGCTCTCAGCCTGGCCAAGCTGCACGATGAGTCTCTTTTCAACCCCCGAGGCCAGCTCTCCGAGGTGGTGGAGGAGGGCGGCGATGTTGTCTCCGCGACGGGCTTCGTAGTCGCCCAGCTCGTCCTCCTGGAGGCTCAGGGGATTTGCCCAGGTGCCGTACTCATTCGCGCCAAGGAACCGCTTGCGGTCCGTCTCGAAGGAGGAGGCGGGGAGGCTGGATGCGAGGAAATTGACCTGAGTGTCCCGGTTCATGAATGCGTACTGGCTGAGAACTTTGCGCCCGCCCTCGGCTTCAAAAAGGGTGCTCTGCATCGTCTGCGGCACCCAATCCGCGTTGGTGAGCTGTTTGAGGGCATCGAAATGCGAGTACTCCGCCACGGGGATTGCGTCCACGTCCGCCTTCTTCTTGCCGAGGTTTTTGACCCTGATGTCGAGGATGAGCCGATGCTCCCCGCGGGGCACGAAGAAGACCGCCTCCGTTCGCAGCCCCGAGTATTCGGAGACGATGCGGGTATACCCGAGCCCCACGTGGCACTCGAACAGATCGTACGGCTGAAGCGCGGGGACGAAGAAAGGCGAGATTACCCCATAGCCGTTTTCCCGGCGGACGCGCAGGTACAGCGTCGTGCCCTTGAAGTATCCGCTGGGCTCCAGGGCGAGGTAGCGGGTGATCCGGTTGAGTGCGGGATCGTCCCTGCAGATCAGAGCGCCGCCGGTGTGGTCGACCAGTCCGCCGAAGGCGCGGGTCCCCACATAGTTGATCCACTTCACGGGGGTGCGGGGATCCGTGATAACGTATTCTTTTCTGGCATCGTCAAACCGGCCGTAGCGAGCCAAGGCGGTCCTCGGGGTCCTCGATTTCACGCTTCGACCACGACCTGGCGCCCTGCGCCATTCGCCGCCGGCGGAACCACGCTGGAATCGAAAGGCTTTCCATCGACAACCAGCCTCTGGGCGGCAAGCGGTTTTCCCGTGTTCCTGACCGTGATCGTGTAGAGGCATCCGCGGAACGTGCGCTTGATTTCGGCCTCACCGATGTGCCTGGGGAGACAGGGCTCGATGCGCAGCCCGTCATAGTCGGGGCGTACACCAAGGATCCACTGGGAAACGGCGACGAAGTTCCACGCGGCCGTCCCGGTGAGCCAGGAGTTCTTTGCCTCCCCTTTCCTCGGGGCCGCCTTGCCCGCCACCATCTGGGAGTAGACGTACGGCTCCATCCTGTGCAGCTCCTGGTCTTCCGCCTCGAGGTAGGCGGGAGAGATCTTGCTGTAGTATTCGAAAGCCCTCTCCGACCTTCCCCCAATGCATTCGGCGATCATTATCCAGGGATTGTTGTGGCAGAAGACCCCGCCGTTTTCCTTGTAGCCGGGCGGGTAGGAGGAAATCTCGCCGAGCTCGAGATGATAGTCGCGGTAAGGGGGGTCGAGGATCATGATGCCGTAGGGTGTGTCGAGGTGCTCCTTCACCGCGTCCAGGGCCTGGATGGGGTAGCCTGATTCCTTTCCGATGCCCGCCATGGCGCAGAAGCCGTTGGACTCGATATAGATTTTTCCATCCCGGCATTCACTGGAGCCGACTTTCTTTCCGTTGTCGTCGTAGGCGCGCAGGTACCACTTCCCGTCCCACCCGTGCTTCAGCACGGTCTGCCGCATCGCTTCGATGTGCCGCTCGGCTTCCGCGGCCTCCTGGGAATGGCCGGTCCTGCGGCACAGCTCCACGTACTCGGCCCCGATGAAGACGAACATGCCGGCGATCATGACGGATTCGGCCGTGCGCCCGTCACGGGCCGTGGCGGTCTGGAAGGAATCATTGGGGTCGGTGGAAAAGCAGTTCAGGTTGAGGCAGTCGTTCCAATCCGCGCGTCCGATCAGGGGAAGGCCATGAGGCCCCAGGTTGTTCACGACGTGGGAAAACGAGCGCTTCAGGTGCTCGAAGAGCGGCGCCGCCATCTCGGGGCGATGGTCGAAGGGGACCCGCTCGTCCAGGATGGCCCAGTCTCCGGTTTCCTTGATGTAGGCGGAGGTGGAGAGGATGAGCCACAGCGGATCGTCGTTGAAATCCCCGCCGATGTCGGAATTGCCCTGCTTGGTGAGGGGCTGGAACTGATGGTAGGCCCCGCCGTCCTCGAACTGGGTGGCGGCCACGTCGAGTATGCGCTCCCGCACGCGGCTGGGGATCTGGTGCATGCAGCCCAGGACGTCCTGGTTTGTGTCTCGAAACCCGATTCCCCGGCCGATGCCGCTCTCGAAGTAGCTGGCGCTCCTGGCCATGTTGAAGGTTGTCATGCACTGGTACTGGTTCCAGAGGCTCACCATGCGGTCGAGCTTCTCGTCGGAGCTCGAAACCGAGTAGCGGGAAAAAAGATCGTTCCAGTAGGCGGCAAGGCGTGCGAACTCAGCTTCCACCTTGGAGGTGGTATCGAAGCGCTCCATGAGCGCTCGTGCGCGGGACTTGTTGATGACGCCGGGAGAGCTCCATTTCTCCGCGTCGGGGTTCTCCACGTAGCCCAAAAGGAAGACGAAGCTGCGCTCCTCCCCCGGCTTCATAGTCGCGCTGATCTGGTGTGAGGCGATGGGAGACCAACCCGAGGCGATGCCGGAGCAAAGCTTGCCTTTCCGGACAGCTTCGGGCATTTGAAAGCTGCAGTAGCGTCCCGTGAAGCTTTCCCTGTCGGTTTCGAATCCGGCGATCGGCGCGTTCACCCAATAGAAGGAGTAGTGATCGCGCCGCTCGCGGTATTCGGTCTTGTGGAATATGGCGCCCCCTTCGACTTCGACCTCGCCGGTGGAGAAATTGCGCTGAAAGTTTGTCATGTCGTCCAGGGCGTTCCAGAGACAGAACTCGACGAATGAGAAAAGCTCCAGCCGCTTCGCCTTGCGCGAGAGATTTCGCAGGGTGAGCAGCTGCACTTCGCAGCTGGCCCCCAGGGGCACGAAGAGAAGGAGATCCGCTTCTACGCCGTCCTTCCGGGAGACCAGGCGCGTGTAACCGGCCCCGTGGCGGCATTCATAGGAGTCGAGCTTGGTTTGCGTCGGCCGCCAGCCCGGGTTCCAGACCACGTCGCCGTCCTTGATGTAGAACCAGCGCCCGTTGGTGTCGAGGGGCACGTCGTTGTAGCGGTATCGGGTGAGCCTTCGAAAGCGCGCGTCCTTGTAGAAGGAATAGCCGCCGGCCGTATTGGAAACGAGGGAAAAGAACTCCTCGCTTCCGAGGTAGTTGATCCAGGGCCAGGGTGTGTCGGGCCTCGTGATGACATATTCCTTGCTCTGATCGTTGAAGTGCCCGTATGCCATTCCTTCCTCCGGGATGAGCGGGCTCGTGCGCCCGAAAATCGCGGGCAGCCCCGCTTGGGGCTGCCCGCATTCGTTCTCGTTACAGAGAGCTTTCTCTTGAACTACTTCTTTGTCTTTGCGGTCCAGGCGTCGTACTGCTTCTGGACTTCGGCGATGATCTTGTCGACTCCGGCGTCCTTGAACTTGGCCACTGCATCGGGGATGACCTTGTCGGGATCCACGGTGCCGGTCTCGAGGGGAGGAGTGAACTCCTTCCACACGCTCTTGGCCTGCGCGACTTCGGTCTTCACAGGGGTGGCGTCGAAGGAGAATCCAAGATCCTTGAGGGGCAGGGCGGCCTTGTTGTAGGCATCGAACTTGGCCCACTTCTTGGGGTCCTCATTGGAGTAGAGGTAGTTGATGAACTGGTTGCCGAACGCCCATTGAGTTCCCGGGTTGTACTTGTCCACCGCGGGGCCGGCCTTGACGACGTCGCCTTCGAGCTTCACGTAGTGGGTTCCCTCAATGCCGTAGTTGATCAGGTTGTTGAGGTACTTGTCGGTGTTGAAGAGCTCGAGGAACGCCATGGCCATCTCGGGGTGCTTGGAGGTGCGGGAGATCGCCTGCATGGAGCCGGTGGTCTCGCGGTTCGACATGACCGGCGGGGTGATCTCGACCTGGAGCCAGGGATGTCCGGTGGAGTTCGTCATCTCGGCGTCTTTGCCCGGCTTCAGGGACTTGGTGGCGGCGAAGATGAGGCCCGCCTTCTCGTCCGCGTTGAAGTCGGTGACGGTGGCCGCGTCCTTGCGGATGTAGCCGGCGTTGTAGAACTTGTTGACGACCTTGAACAGGGCCTTGGTCTCGGGAGCCTCAAACTCGTTGACGACCTTGTTGGACCTGTTGTCGGGATACAGGGAGACGGGAACATCGTCCGAAACCATCTTGTCCCAGTCCAGGAGGAAGCGGGGCGACTCGCCCACGCACGCCTCGAGGGGATACATGCCGGGCTCGCCCGCCTTGATCTGAGCCAGGAACGGGTCGAGGTCCGCGAGGGACTTAATCTTGGAGATGTCCATGTTGTACTTCTTCACCAGGTCGCTTCTGAGGATGAAGCCCCAGTTGTGGGCCTTTTCCTTGTTGGCGGGGATGGCGAAGTTCACCCCGTCGATGGCGGACCCGGCCAGGAAGTCGGCTCCCAGGAGCGCCTTGGTCTTGGGCGCGTACTTGGTGAGCAGGTCATTCAGGGGCAGGTACGCTCCGCGAGCCGCGTTGTTGGCGTAGTTGTTGACCCACACCGCGGTGAAGCAGATGTCGAACGACTCGCCGCCGGCGATCATTGTCTGCAACTTCTGGTCGTAGGAACCCCAGTCGAAGCAGGTGATTTTGATCGAGGCGTTGAGGCCCTTGCTCTGGATGTACTTGGTCGCCGCTTCATCGATTTTGGCCTGATCCGCCTGAGGGCCGTTTCCGATCATGTACCAAGTAATCTGGACCGGCTTTCCTTCCTTCTGCCCTGTTGCTACCGCCGTCAGGGTGACGGCCAGGAGCAATGCGGCAGCCATGAGAAAGATCCTTCTCCACATACTCTGAACCTCCTTCAAAGATTCTCTCCCTCAACGAGGGATTTTCTCCCAATGTGAAACGCGCCCGCAGGATTCTCGCACCATGAGCTTCGGAGGAAGCACCGTATTCTTCTCCTGGGGCTCGGCGCCGTCCATGAGGGCGAACAGGATGTCGACCGCGGTTTTCCCCAGCTCCTCGATGGGCTGGCTGACCGCGGTGACGGGTGGAATGAGGTGCTCGAAAAAAGGATGATCGTCAAAAGACACCATCGAGAGATCCTTCGGGATCTCTCTGCCCAATTGCGCGCACGCTTTCAAGGTGCCGATGACGAGGTCACCGGCGCCGACGAAGAGCGCCGTGAGGGAGGGGTTTTCCGAGAGGATGGCGGTCACGCTCTTGATGGCGTCTTCCGCCTGGTAGGAGCAGTAGTGCACCTGTGAGGAGTCAAGCCCATGAGCGCCGAGCGCCTGCTGGAAGCCCCGCACCCTGTCCTGGATGTAGGGGTAGCGCGCCGGGCCGGCGAGCATCGCGATCGAGGTGTGTCCCGAGGCAATGATGTGCTCTACCGCCATGCGGGCCCCGCCTTCGTTGTCCACGTCGATGGAGCAGGGGGAGATCCCGGGGCTCTTGCCCACGATCACGAAGGGAAGGCCTTTCAGGAGCAGCTCCGCCAAGTGCTTCTCCCCGAACTGCTCTGCTCCGATGATCGCCCCGTCAATCCTGCGGCCTTTGAGGATGGAATGGAAAGCCGAATCCACGTCGTTCTCCTCCCGCGCCGTGGAGAGAAGCACGTTGATTCCCCTCAGGGCTGCCTGCTCTGTGATCGTGGTGAGAAGGACGGGCCAGAAGGTGCTCATCATTGAATAGCGGCCGGTGTGCGGGATGATGAACCCCAGGGTATGGGTTCGCCGCGCGGCCAGACCGCGCGCTGCGGCATTGGGGTGGAAATCGAGCGATTTGATCAGCTTCATTACGCGGTGGCGGGTATCAGCTCCTACACCGGGCACGCCGTTGATGACTCGGGAAACGGTTCCTTTCGATACGTGCGCCATTTCGGCGATATCTTTGATCGTCATTTCTCTGAATCACCTTTGGATTCTAAACCGGTTTCGCTAAAGGTTGGCATAAAAAATGAATACCTATATAGAATCAATAAAATTGCCCTTGCATTCATAACAAAACCGGTTTCGTGATTGTGTAACACATTTGCTGATTTGTCAAGAGAAATTTATCAAGCAATAAAACCCCTGAAAAATAAGGAAAAAAAGGGCATAATCCCTGGATCGGTAACTCCGCGCCAGATAGGGGATCTGTGCTGTGGATGTTACGAAACCGGTCGCTCAACCTCAATTTTGGGTTAATTTCTTGTATTAGTGGATTTTACATGCGCCGCCTAAACCAGTTTTGGCAAGGCCTTTCCTTGTCACGGGGCGAGCCGCCCCCGTTGCCCGTGAACTTAAGGCCTTTCAGCGGGAGGCTGATTGGCGTTCCGCGGGGTCCTGCCTGTAGAATTGCGCCAGGAGCCTGTAGACCTCGCCGTATTCCGAGCGGAGGGTCCGGGGCCGCTCGAAGAAGTACTCGCTGGACACCGCGAAGAACTCCGAGTCGCTCTCCACGGCATATGCGTCGATCTTCGGCCGCTTCCTGCCGCTCTTTGCCCTGCGGCTGAGATCCCTGAAAGCCGCGGAAAAAACCTCGCGCCACTCCTCGGGGCTCATCCCCTCATGCAGGAGAGGCCTGCCGTTGATGGTCCCATCGAGGAGATCGAGCCGATGCGCCGCCTCGTGGATCACGACATTGTAGCCGTCACCCCATCCCGATGCTTCGACATCCTGCCACGAGAGGAGGACCGGCCCGAAATCCCAGGATTCCCCGCTCTTGTCCTCCTCCCACTCGTGGGCCACGCCCGCCCTGTCGTATTCCTGATGTTCCTCGACGAAAACGTCAGGGACGACGACGATCGTCTTCCAATTGTCGTACCATTCGAGGCCGAGATGGAGGATGGGAAGGCTTGCCTGGAGCGATATCACGGTGCGCATGAAATCGGTGAGCTCCAGGCCGTCGGCCCCTTCGAAGACCTTCTCATGGAGGAACACCGTGGTGAGCTCGCGCAGGGTCGCGAGCTCTTCGTTGGAAAGGCCCCGGAGGATGGGGTGCTCATCAAAGAGCTGCCCCCACGCCTCGTCCGGGAGAAGACCTCCCTTGAGAATGAGGCTGCGGCGGATGCTTCGGAGGATCCCCATGGGGAGAATCTACCATAAAGCGGGGGATTAGGCGCTTTTTTCTCGCCCCGCCGGGCTGCCGCGGAGCTCGACGATCCGCTGGACGGAGGAGAATGCAGAGTCGAGAACCAGGGCGAGCAGCCCCGCGGAAAGCGCTCCCTCGATGAGATATGCGGGGTTCTGGTTGACAAGGCCGGAAATGATGGGCGCACCCAGGCCGCCCGCTCCGATCGTCGCCCCGATGGTTGCCGTTCCCACGTTGACGATGACTGAAGTGCGCACCCCCGCGAGGATGACGGGAGCCGCGAGAGGGAGTTCCACCTTTCGGAGAATCTGAAGCTGCGTCATGCCCATTCCCCGGGCTGCCTCGATCGAATCGGGGGCCACGGAGGAGATTCCGCCGATGGTGTTCCTCAGAATGGGCAGAATGCTGTAGAGAAAGAGGGCGGCGATGGTCGGAGCAAAGCCGAAGCCGAGGATGGGAACCGAAAGGGCGAGCACGGCGGCGGGAGGAAACGTCTGGCCGATGGCGGCAAGCTTCTCGGAAACGGGCATGAGGTCTCTCCCTCCGGGGCGTGTCACGGCGATCCCCGCTCCCAGCCCGACGATGCATGCGAGGAGGCTGGAGACTCCCACCAGCAGGAGGTGCTCGCCGACGATGTACGAGGGATTCGCCCGCGGGTAGAGAAGGTCGGCCCGGCCGGGGAAGAGAAGCCCCAGGCCCCATTTCCAGGGGGCGGTGCTCATGGACAAAAACAGAAAGATCCCCCCGAGGACGATGAAACCGATCCACGGAGGGGCAATTCTCCTCGCTCTCACCGGCCTCGCTCCGTCTCGCGCAAAAGGCGTCCGTCGGCGGCCCCTTCCACGTCGCTCAGGCTGATCTCCCCCTCCAAAGTGAAATCCCGGTCCACGACGGGGATGGTGCGAGCGCTTGCTCCGATCATGAAGGACAGCGCTTCCTTCAGCGAGCAGTCCGGGTTCACCGCCATCTCCCGTATGTTGTCCGTGATGATGGAGCCGCGGGGATCTCCTCCCCGCTGAAGGGCTTGCGAGTCGAGGCTGCCAAGGAGCTTGCCATCGCGGTCCGTCACCCAGAGATACCGGGAAGGGGATGGGGCGGATTTCCGGCCCAGCTCGTCGATGCGCGCGCTCGAGGCCGGCCTCATGAAATCCTTGACGGAGAAGCGGGAGAGCCTCTTCAGGGCGCGGTCGGCGCCGACAAATCCTGCCACAAAGTGGTCCGCGGGGCTCTCCAGGATCTCCTCGGGCCTGCCGTACTGCACCAGCGTGCCCCCCCGCACAACAGCTATCCGATCCGCCAGCCTGATCGCCTCATCCACGTCGTGGGTCACGAATACCACGGTCTTCTTCAGCTCTCTCTGGATCGAGAGAAACTCGTTTTGAAGCCGCAGCCTGTTCACCGGATCCACGGCGCTGAAGGGCTCGTCCATGAGGATCACGGGAGGATCCGAGGCGAGTGCCCGCGCCACACCGACGCGCTGCGCCTCTCCCCCCGAAAGCTCGTTGGGGTAGCGCAGCCGATAGCGCGCCGGATCGAGGCCCACCAGGGCGAGCATCTCCTCGACTCTCGAGTTGATCCTTGCCCGTCCCCAGCGCAGGAGCTCGGGGACCACCGCTATGTTGGAGAACACCGTCATGTGGGGGAAGAGCCCGACGCTCTGGATCACGTACCCGATGCCGCGGCGAAGCTCCTCGGGGCGGAGTCCGCTCACATCCCTTCCGTCCAGGGTGACCCTGCCCGCGCTCGGCTCGATGAGGCGGTTGATCATGCGCAGCATCGTCGACTTTCCGCTTCCCGAAGGCCCCACCAGGACACAGAGCTCGTGGTCGAAGATCTCCAGATCTAGGCCGTCAACCGCGATCAGCTCTCCGAAGAGCCGGGAGACATTTTCAAACCTTATCATGCAGTTTTCTCTCTCAAAGGCCTCGGGGTGAGGAGCCGCACAAGGCCGCCCATCAGGATGTCGGTGAGGATCGCCATGGCGATGACGGGCAGGGTGCCCAGAAGAATCATGTCCATTGCGTACTGGCCGAGGCCCTGGAAGATGAAGACCCCCAGGCCTCCGGCTCCTATCAACGCCGTAACCACGACGTTTCCGACAGCCTGGACCGCTGCCGTCCTCACGCCCGCCAGGATCACGGGAGCGGCCATGGGAACCTCGACGCGGAGGAGCAGCTGGCCCCGGGACATTCCCATTCCCGTGCCCGTTTCCCGCAGGCTTGCCGAGATCCCGTGAAGCGCCGTATAGGCGTTTCGCGCCACCGGGAGCATTGCATAAGCGGTGAGGGCCAGGATAGCGGGAGCCGGCCCGATCCCGCTTATCCCCAGGCGGGCCAGAAGGGGGAACCGCTGGGAGAGGGCGGCAAGCGGCAGGATCAACAGGCCGAAGAGGGCAAGGCTCGGAATCGTCTGCACGATGTTCAGCAGGAAAAAGCCGACGCGCCGAACCGTGGTGAACCTGAGCGCGAGCACCCCGACGAAGATCCCGAACGCTGTGCCGAAGAGAACCGAAGAGCCGGCGAGGGCGGCATGGGCCGCGGTCTGGTCGAGGAAAGTCGCGCTCTGGATCGAGAACTCTCGAAGGATGGAAACCGAATCGAGAAACCCCGTGAGGAGGAGAACCGAAACGAGGACAGGGACCGATGCGGAGAGAAGCCGATTGAGGACGGCGGCTTTGCCGCCGAGCTTCTGCGATGCGGTGAGGAACGACGCGTAGCTGGCGATCACGGTTATCCAGAACCCCGATGAAAGCGAGACGCGCGCCACCTCATCGGCGCCCGCCAGCCTGCGGGAAACGACCCCCGCCGCGATCAGCGCCGCCGAAGGCGCAAGGACCGAAGCGAAGACGCCTGCGTGTCTGCGCAGTCTCTCAGCCATGGGGATCGCCTCGCAGAGGATGACGATGGCCCAGGGGAGGCAGATCGCGGCGGCCAGCAGCGCGTCGTTTCGGGCAAGGAACAGGGGCATGCCCTGCGCGATCCGGTTCGGTCGTATGCTCGCGAAGGGGAGCGCGAGCGGCGCCGCAAGCCCCACCGCCGAGAAAATGAGCATCGGGACGCCGACGGCGTCACGCAAGGTTCGGCGGATCGGCTCGGTCCCCATTGCGTCCTTGAAGCGGACCTAGTTCGCCGCCCTTTTCAGGAAGCCCTTCGACGCGAGGTAGCTCTGCGCGACGGCGTCCGGGCTCTCTCCGTTCACGGCGATCCTCGCGTTCAGGCTTTGAAGGGTCGTGAGGTCGAGCGAGAGGAAGACCGGCTTCAGGATGTCGGCGACGGACGGGTAGCGGCCGAGGGTATCCTGTCTGATGATCGGAGTCGGCTCGTAGACGGGCTGCACCCCCTTGGTATCCTTCAAGACCTGAAGCCCCAAAGCGAACAGGTCGCCGTCGGTGCCGTACGCCATGGCAAAGTTGACACCATCCGTCCCTCGCGCGGCTGCGGTTTCGGTAAGCGCCGTGTTGCCCCCCGAAAACGAGATGATCTGGTCGTTCTTGAGGGTGAAACCGTATGCCTTCTGGAACGCGGGAAGCGCATCCGGCCGGGTAATGAACTCTTCCGAAGCGGCGAGCTTGATCGCTCCGCCTCCGTTCACGAAGCGCGCCATGTCGGCCAGAGAAGCGAGCTTCTGCTTGGCGGCGAGGTCCTTCCTGACCGCGATGGCCCATGTGTTGTCCGCGGGAGCCGGCGTCAGCCAGACGATCTTATTCTGATCCAGGTCGAGCTTTTTAACCGCCGCGTATCCCTTGGCCGCGTCCTTCCAGGCGTTGGGGTCTGTTCCGGAGAAGAAGAATCCTCCATTGCCCGTGTACTCGGGGTAGATATCGATCTCTCCCGCCATGATCGCCTTTCGAACGACATCGGTGGTTCCGAAACCCGAACGGTCCGTGACGGGAATCCCGTTGGCCGCCAGAAGCTTCACGATCATCTTGCCCAGGAGGGAACCTTCAGTATCTATTTTCGAGCCGACCACCACGGGCGGGCCGGCCTTTGCATCCGCCGCGAATACCGCGCCCGAGACGGCCAGCATAATGCACAACGTCCCGATGAATATTCTTTTCGCCATTCAATCCTCCTTCGCGCCGCCGGGAAACCGGCGCCGCGCTGCTTATACCTGCATTGGAGAAAAGGTACTGCGGAGATGAGCGGCGGGGAAACAGGAACGGGTGGGACTTCAGAGCGCCCGATGGGAGTCGAACCCACGTCATGGGCTTGGAGGGCCCAGGTAATACCGTTATACGACGGGCGCTTGGGTGAAAAGCAGTCTATCAATGGCGCGCTCGGGGTGTCAAGCATCCGGACTGCGGCATGCCGGACTGCGGCGGCGCCACCGACGTCCTCCAGCAACAAAGGGCTGCGGCGTTGAACGGGCAGATCCTTTCCTGTATAGTCTCAGGGATATGGGAACACGGGGAGAGATCTTTTCCTCGAAGGCCAATACGGCCAAGAGGACGTATTTCTTCAATGTCAAGGAAAATCGGACCGGGGATGTCTTTTTGAACATCGTAGAAAGCAAGAAGCTCGGGGAAGACAACAGCCAGTTCGAGCGGCGCTCGCTCATCGTCTTCAAGGAAGATCTCGAAGTCTTCCTCGAGGCGTTCGACCAGGCGGTTCATTTCATCAAGAAGAAGTGAGGCGGAAGCTCCTGCGGTGGATCGGCGAAATGCCGTAGGCTTCGATGCATCCCCTGTGCTCTCGCGTCGGGTATCCTTTATGCCGCTCGAACCCATAGGCGGGCTCGATTCGGGCATATCGCTCCATCCATGCGTCCCGGGATGTCTTTGCGATTATCGAAGCGGCCATGATCTGCGGAACCGTGGCGTCCCCCTTGACGATTGCCCGCGCCGAAATGCCTACATTGGGCGTGAAAAGGCCGTCCACCAGAAGGAGAGTGGGCTTGCGGGACAGGCCGCGCACCGCGCGGGTCATGGCGAGAAGCGTCGCCCTATGGATGTTGAGCCGATCGATCTCCTCGGGCCATGCCCAACCCACGGAGATGGCCACGGCCCGTGAGCGGATGACACAGGCGAAGCGCCCGCGGCACGCGGGTGTAAGCGCCTTGGAATCGGCGAGGAACTCAAGTGGAAAACCCTCCGGCAGGATGACCGCCGCCGCGGTGACCGGACCGGCCAGGGGACCGCGCCCCGCCTCGTCCACCCCGCATACCAGCTCCTCCACTGATAACCCCTTTTTCAGCGTCCTGGCTCCGCGCGTCTGCGGCGCGCTTGGCCCCAGGGCGGCGGCAGCGGCAGGCGGTGCCGCGCTTCGCGCCGGCGCCGCCGAGCTACCGCGCCGCGGGAGCCGCCTTGACCCGCCGCGTTATTGCATGCACAATGCGGGAGTCATAGTAACGCAAAGAAACTGGGAGTGGAAGTGTTCCTCAAGACCTTAGAGATATTCGGTTTCAAATCGTTTGCGGATAAGGTCCGTATCGAGTTCTCCGACGGGGTGGCCGCCCTGCTGGGGCCGAATGGCTGCGGTAAGAGCAATGTCGTCGACGCAGTGAAATGGGTCCTCGGAGAGCAGTCATTCAAGTCATTACGCGCTGAAAACATGCAGGACATCATCTTCTCCGGAAGCGACTCGAGGAAGCCACTCAACGTCGCCGAGGTGAGCCTCCTGCTTTCAAACCAGGACGAGATTCTCCCGCTGGAGCTGCCCGAGGTCTCGATCAAGAGGCGGCTGTACCGGTCAGGGGAGAGCGAGTACTACATCAACGGCAACTCGGTGAAGCTCAAGGACGTTCGCGAGCTCTTCTTCGATACGGGCATCGGCAAGTCGGCATATTCGATCATGGAGCAGGGCAGGATCGATCAGCTGCTCTCGACCAAGCCGGAAGACCGCCGATACATCTTCGAGGAAGCGGCCGGAATCACGCGCTTTCGCGTGCGCGGCGCCGAAGCGGAGCGGAAGCTGGAAAAGACCGAGGAGAACATGCGCCACATCGAGGGCATCCTCGATGAGGTGCGCAGGAGCTACAACTCGCTGAAGGCCCAGGCCGAGAAGGCGGAGGCGTATAGAAAGCTTCGCGAAGAGATCTTCGAGGTGGAGCTGGAGATACAGCTCCTGCGCCTCAAGGGCCTGCTGGAGGACAAGAAGCGCCGGGAGGCGAGGCTGGACGAGAAGTCGCGCGCCAAGGACACCGTGGCCGCGGAGATGGAGGCGGTGAGCCAATCCATCACGAAGCAGGTGGACCTCGTGAACAGCATGGAGTCCCAGCTCGTGGAATCCAACAAGAGGCTCTACCAGCTCGATATGGAGAAAACCAAGCGCGACAGCCAGATCCGCATGTACCGCGAGCGTACGGGGGAGCTTGAGAGGAGCGCGGAGGCGGAGACGGTCAGGCAGAAGAGCGTGGCCAAGAAAATCGACGATATGGAGGCCGAGAGCCGCGCCAAGCAGGGAAGCATGGATGAGCTTACCGCCCGCATCGCGGAGACCGAAGGGAACATCGAAGGCTTCACGACCGACATCGAGAGCTTCGCCCAGAGGGTGCGGCAGAATGAAGATGAGGTCCGGGGGAACGAGGCCGAGATCCAGGTGCTCGAGGAAACCCTCGAGCACCTGCGGGACGATCTTCGGGCCATCACGGAAGATATCGTCACCCAGCTCGATCAGAGGCTGAAGGAAACCGGCTACTCCTCGGCCGAGCGCCGCAGGATAGACCAGGCGGTCGAGGAGACGCTGGGCAGCCTTCGCATCGCCCTGGGCGGCCGGGCATCGCTTCTCGAAGACGCCGCGGCCGTGGAAAATCTCTCCCGCGCCGAGCGGGAGAAGCTCGTCCAGGCCACCCTCACGGTGATGAAAAGCTCGCTGGAAAAGCTCCAGGTTCTCGCCGGGCTTCTGGAAGAGCTGCGGAAGTACTCCCCATTGTTCCTCGACGAGTTCCTCGCCCCCGAGGGAATCATCACCAAAAAGAGGGAAATCGACAGAAAGATCAACGAGATCCTGGAAGGCATTTCCGGCAGGCGGCAGAAGAACGACTCCCTGCGAACGGAGAACATCGGCCTGCGGGAAAAGATCGACGAGTACAGGAAGACGCTGGAGAATCTCAAGGTGAACCTGGCGCGCATCCAGACCCAGAAGGCTGGGCTGGAGGAAGAGCTCCGCCGCCTTTCACGCGAGAGAGCCGAGCAGGAGGCCCTGCTGCGTGAGGCGGCTCAGAGGATCGATGATATCCGCCTCAAGGTGAAGGAGACCGAGGAGAGGATCACCACGGCAGAGGATGAGCGCCGCCAGATCGAGGAGCAGGAGAAGAGCCAGAAGTCGACGCTCACGGGCCTTGAAGGAGAGATCTCCAGCAAGAACAAGGAGCTCGCCTCCAAGGAGCAGGACCTCAAGGAAAAGAGCGCCCAGCTGTCCCACATCCATTCAGAGATGGAGAAGATGCAGATCGAGGTCACCGAGATCCGCACCGAGATCAAGGATATGCACGCCAACTTCTCCGAGAGGTTCTCCCGGGATCTTTCCGAGTACGAGACCCGCATCCCCGAGTTGACCCCCAACAACGACCTTCGTCCCCGGCTGGCGCAGCTTCGCGAGGATATGAAGAAGCTGGGACAGGTGAACCTCATGGCTACCGAGGAGTTCGCCGAGGTCAAGGACCGTTTCGATTTTCTCACGAACCAGCTCGAGGACCTCACGCGCGCTCGGGAAGACCTGAAAAAGGTGACCACGGAGATCAAGACCGAATCCTCGGAGCTTTTCCTCGATACGTATAACAGGATCAAGAAGAACTTCCACACCGTATTCAGGAGACTGTTCGGCGGAGGGCGCGCCGAGCTTCGCCTGGCGGACCCCGACAACATTCTGGAGTCCGGAATCGAGATCTTCGCCCAGCCCCCCGGCAAGAAGCTCGAGAATATCAACCTCCTGTCCGGAGGAGAAAAGTCGCTTACGGGGGTCTCTCTCATGTTCGCCATCTACATGGTGAAGCCGTCGCCGTTCTGCCTGCTGGATGAGATCGATGCCGCCCTCGACGAAGAGAACGTGGGACGGCTTATAAATCTGCTGAAGGAGTTTTCCTCCAACTCGCAGTTCATTGTGATAACCCATAACAAGAGGACGGTGGCGGGAGCCGACGTGCTCTATGGGGTTACAATGGAGGAGTCGGGGGTCTCCAAGCTCGTGGCGATACGCCTGGAGAATCGTTCGAAGGACGAGATGGTGGCATCTCCCGCTCCGGCGGGATCTTCTTGACGGAGAACATCCGCGCTATAATCGAGTCTCGGGAGGGGAATCGATGCGCAGAAAGTCACAGGGATTGACCGTCGCCGTTGCGCTTTTGCTGGCCGCCTGCGTCGGAACGCCGGCGGGCAAGAATCAAGCCCCGGCGGCGCCGGTCGAGGTGTTCGATATAAGCTCCTACCGCAAAGCCGAGGACAACCTGAGGCGCGCCTCCGCCGACATCGGCGCGACGCCTTTTCCCGAGCCTGTTGCAGCCGGCCTCGAATCCGCGGCAGATAACGGCATGCGGGCGGAGGGGACCAAGGATTCGCCTGAGCCCCCCGAGGTCCTGGGGATATCTCCCATTGGGAGGGAGGGCTCTCCAGCAGTCGAGCTGCCGCTTCCCGCGGCTCCAGCCAAGCCCTCTCAACGCGCCGTGACATCTCCCGCTTCGCCCGCGGGAAGGCCGGCGGCCTCTCCCCGGGCTTCGAATCCGTCCACGAGACCCGCCGCGCCGGCTACCGAGCAGAAAAAGACTGTCGCTCGGCAGCCGGTCACCTCGCCCGCCGCCGCGGTGGATCCCGCGCCCGTCAAACAGGGCGGCTCCAGCGGAGAGGCCCGCCCGGCCCCCCGAGAGATCTATGCGCGCGTGGGAGATGAGGTGGAAATTGGGCTTGGGGGCGGGGGGTACGTTTTCCTTGGCTTTCCCGACAGGACTCAAGCTGCCGGGATGTCCTTCAAGTCCAAGGAGATGCGCGGGGAGAAAACATACTTCAAGTTCAAGGCCTTCGCCATAGGAGCGTACCAGTTGGAGTTCCTCCGGCAGGACGTTTCAAGCGGAAAGGCAGCAAAGGAAGCCGTTCTCGTCCACGTCGTTTCCGACGATCAGTTCGCCGCCGCAGTGGACAGACAGGCGGCGGGCCAGGCCGCGGAGGCCGGCCAGACGGATACGGCGGATTATGCGTACGCGGAAAAGCTGGCGGGGCTCGGGAAATACGATGCGGCGCTGGCCGAGTACATGAAGGGGTACAAGGAAAGCGACCTCCAGGCGAACGACCGTATCGCCGCGCTGTACGTGCGTACGGGAGACCTCGAAGCCGCTGAAAAATACTATAAGAGGAACCTGGCTTCGCCGGGAGCCTATGCGGAGAAGGCAGCCGTCGGCCTTGCCCGAATCGCCTTGCAGAGGCGCGACTCGGCCGTTTTCTTCATCTACCTGAAGCCCATGCTCGCGGTGAAGGGACTCGATATCGGGGATGTCCTCATCGATGCGGCGCGCTTTGAAATGGAAAAGGGAGAAATCGCCACCGGCCTGGATCTGCTTTCGGAGTACAGGACCCGCTACCCTACGGGAGCGCGGGCGGATGAGGCGGATGTCCTCACGGCCCAGCTTCTGGAGGCGGATTCCCCGCAGCGCGACATTCGTCGGGCGCGGGAGCTGTACGGCCAGGTGCTCGGCTATTTCCCCGAAAGCCGCTTCGCGGCACTTGCTCGCGACAGGCTGCGCTACATCGAGCAGCACTTCTTCTACGTGCGCTGAAGGCCGCGGCTCCGGGGCCCCCAGCGCGAGTGGCGAGAGCCCTGGGGCCTCTCGCGCTGGCTGGCAGAGCCAGCCGCACAGTTCGCCTCTCGCGGCGTGCTTCGCACGCCACTGCAGGCCCGCGCGCGCTACACGCAGCGCGCTTGGCTTGACACGGGCATCCATTCTCATTATATATTGGCCTGTTTCTAGCACGCGAAGAGACATCCGATGCTTGAGAAGCTGAGCGGCAGACTGACCGACCTGATTCGCCAAATCGGCGGCAAGGCTCACATCTCGGAGAAAAACATCCAGGACGCGATCGACGAGATCAAGATCGCTCTCCTGGACGCCGATGTGAACCTGCGCGTCGTGCGGCGGTTCGTCAACCAGACGACGGAGGAAGCCCTGGGACAGAAGGTGCTTCGCTCCGTGTCTCCGGGAGAGCAGTTTGTCAAGGTGGTCTTTGACAAGATGGTGAGCTTCCTCGGAGGCGAGAGGCAGGATCTCGCGCTGAAAGGCCCCGACGCGCAGAGCGTGATCCTCCTTCTCGGGCTCCAGGGCTCCGGAAAAACAACCACGGCGGCAAAGCTCGCCGTGCGGCTCAAGGAGCAGGGAAGGAAGCCGCTCCTGGTCGCGGCAGACCTCCAGCGCCCCGCCGCCGTGGAACAGCTTGCCGTGCTCGCCGGCAAGGCGGGCGTGGATGTGTTCCGGGAGACGGGCAAGTCGCCCGAAGCGGTCGTGTCCGACGCTCTCTCCCTCGCTCGGCGGGAGCAGTTCACCGCGGTCATCATCGACACCGCGGGCCGGCTCCAGGTGGACGAGGCGCTCATGGACGAGCTCTCGCGGATACGCGACGTGTGCAAGCCGGACGAGGTGCTCCTGGTGGCGGACGCGATGACCGGACAGAACGCGGCGGAGATCGCGAAGGAGTTCGACGCCCGGGTCTCTCTCTCCGGAGTCATTTTGAGCAAATTCGACTCGGACACGAGGGGCGGGGCCGCCCTCTCGATCAAGAGCGTGACGGGAAAACCGATCAAGTTCGTCGGAGTCGGAGAGAAGCTCGACGGGCTGGAGGCTTTCCACCCGGACCGGGTCGCGTCGCGGATCCTCGGCATGGGAGACGTCGTCACCCTCGTTGAGAAGGCCCAGAAGACCATGGAGATGGGGGAAGCCCTCAAGCTCCAGGAGAAGCTGGAATCGGAGACCTTCACCATGGAGGACATGCTCGACCAGTACAGGCGGATGCGAAAGATGGGCAGCCTCCAGTCTCTGGTGGAGATGATACCGGGGCTGAAGGGCCAGGTCTCCGAAGGGCAGATCGACGAGAACGAGATGAAGCGGGAGGAGGCGATCATCCTCTCCATGACCCCTTCCGAGAGGAAGAACTACAGGATCGTCGGCCCCTCGAGGAGGGCGCGGGTCGCGCGGGGTTCCGGGACCTCGGTTTTCGAGGTGAACAGGTTCTTGAAGAAATTCGAGAAAACCTGCCTCATGATGAAAAAGATGACGAGGAACAAGAAATACCAGGCTCAGGTGCTGTCCCAGCTCGGGGCCGGGAGCCATTAAGACGGAGGCGGAGCCCCGGCGCGCGGCGCGCGTCGGACACGGCCATCCGCCCTCAAGGACATCAAGGAGGACGCCAGTGAGCGTGCGCATCAGGCTGAAGAGGTTCGGGTCGAAGAAACGGCCGTATTACAGGATCGTCGTCGTGGATTCTCGCAGCCCCCGAGACGGGAGGGTGATCGAGGAAGTCGGCCTGTACCATCCCATCGAGAAAGAGGACAAGCAGGTCGCGCTCAAGGAAGAGCGGATCAAGGAGTGGCTGGGAAAAGGCGCCACCCCTACGGACGTGGTGAAGAAGATACTCAATCGCAAGGCGAGGAGCTAGGGGGCTCTCGCCGTCTTCCCTGGCCGGGCAGCAGATACGCGGGTGAAGGAGAGCTCCGTGGAAAAAGATCTCGTCGAATATATCGCGAAAACCCTCGTGGATGACCCCAGCGGAGTCGTTGTCAACATGATCGAGGGAGAGAAGTCCACGATCCTCGAGCTGAAGGTATCGGAAGGCGACATCGGGAAGGTGATCGGCAAGCACGGCCGCATCGCCAAGGCGATCCGCACCCTCTTGAGCGCCTCGTCCACCAAATCGGGCAAAAGGGTGGTGCTCGAGATCCTGGACTGATGGACCTGATCGCTGTCGGCATCGTGCGGGCGGCCCACGGGGTGAGGGGGGAGCTGGCTGTGGAAAGCTATTCCGGCAGCCTTGCCCATTTCAGCCGGCTGCGGGCGGCCTCCCTGAGGAAGAAGGGCAGCGAGCGGCTCCTCGGCATCGAATCGGTGCGCCAGCGCTCAACCGACGTGCTGGTGAGGTTTTCGGGCATCGACACGCGGGAGAAAGCGCAAGCGCTGGCGGGGTTCGAGTTGTGGGTAGAGAGAGAGCACGCTGCACCGCTCGCCGAGGGGGAGTTCTACGCGGCTGACCTCTGCAAGTGCTCGCTCTATTATGGAGAGCAGCTGATCGGAACCGTGCGGTCAGTCGTTGACGCGGGTCCCAACCAGCTCCTCGAAGTGGCGCGGGCGGAAGGCAAGACCCTGCTGGTACCGTTCATAGACCACTTCATCGCCGAGGTGGACGTGGAGGGGGGGAGAATCTCCCTGCGGGAGGATTACATCGTTCGGTGACTTTCACCATTCTCACCCTTTTTCCAGAGCTCTTTGAAGGCTTTCTCTCGAGCTCCATCCTGGCCCGCGCAATCGAGCGGGGGCTGGTGAGCGTCAGGCTGGTGGATATCCGCGATTTCGCGGCGGACCGGCACAGAGTCTGCGACGACTACTCCTATGGGGGAGGGCCGGGAATGGTCCTCAAGCCCGAGCCCCTCGCGCGGGCAATCGAATCGGTGGGCGTCGAGGGCAAACGGGTAGTTTACCTCACCCCCGCCGGCAGGCTATACTCCCAGGCCTTCGCGGAGCGGCTGGCGGGAGAAGGCGAGGTCGTGCTCCTGTGCGGGAGGTATGAAGGCATCGATCAGAGGATAATCGACGCCTTTGCCACCGACGAGGTCTCCATCGGGGACTACGTGCTCTCCGGCGGCGAGGTGGCCGCCATGGTGGTGGTGGATTCGGTCTCCCGGCTCCTTGAGGGCGTGATCGCCAGGGAATCCCTCGAGGAGGAGAGCTTTGGCGCCGGCGGGGGTCTCCTTGAGTATCCCCACTTCACCCGCCCCGAGGTTTTCCGGGGGGTACGGGTTCCCGAGGTGCTGCTCTCGGGGCACCACGAGAAGATCCGCAGGTGGCGATTGGAGAGAAGCATCGAGAAGACGCTGAGGTATCGTCCCGAGCTCCTCGCGTCGGCCGATCTCCCGCAGGAAGTGAAAGAGATCCTGCGGGAAATAAACAGAGAAGGAGATGGGCATGGATCTGTTGAAAGCGATTGAGGCGTCACAGCTGAAGGAAAATGCGGAGGAGTTCCGCATCGGAGATACCGTAAAGGTCCACTTCAAGATCATCGAGGGAAAGACCGAGCGCGTGCAGGTTTTCGAAGGCATCGTCATCGCCAAGAAGCGCTCCGGCCTCAGGAAGACCTTCACCGTCAGGAAGATTTCCTACGGGGTGGGCGTGGAAAGGACTTTCCCCCTCCATTCGCCCAAAATCCAGAAGATCGTGCGCGTGCGGGAAGGCAAGGTACGGCGCGCCAAGCTGTACTACATCAGGAACCGCTACGGCAAAGCGGCCAAGGTGGCCGAGCTGATCAGAAAGCGCCGCGACATGAAGGTGCCCGAAACGGGGGCCGCGCAAACGGCGGAGAAGGCGGGATCCGAGCCTCAAGAGAACGCATAGGCTCTCTCCCGCGAGCGCATGGTTTCCAAGAGCGTCGCAGGGAATATCCAGATCACGGCATGGCGCGAGCTCAGGCTGCAGGCGGGCGAGCTGGTGTCCTTAAGTGTTCTCAAGCAGCTGGCGGAGCACAGGTGGGCCGTCGGAATCCAGGGGCGTGTCTTTCCCGCTTTTTCAAAGCTCGATCTCGTCGTCGGGACGGCGGTTCGCGCCCGCGTTTCGCTTGCCGGCGGGAAGCTTATCTTCACGATTGAAAGGCCGGAAGCGAATCCCACGGCGGCCGTTCTCGCGAGGCAGGGGCTCCCCGGCGGAAGGCTCTCGGAGCTCATCGCCTCCGCGCTTCTTCGGGCCGGCCAGCCCGTGAGCCCCGAGCTCGTGGAGAAGATCAAATCCCTGCTCGAGCGCACTCCGCTTCGAAAGGAGCGGGCGGCAAGGAACCTGGCGGCACTTCTGGACAAGGGAATAGACCTGACGAGCCCGGCCGCCCAGAGCATCATGGAATGGATCAGCTTCGGAGAGAAGGGCTCACGAGATCATCGGCGTCATCGAGAACGGGGCATGCCAAAGTGCGCGAGCGCGGTACGGCAAGAGCTTAAGTCCCTGGCCGCTCGGCCGGCGGGGGAGGCCGGCGGGCTCGCCGTTTTCAACCACCTGAAGGGAAAAAACCAGTCATGGATCGTCATCCCCTTCCTCTTTTCCGATGAGGGCAACGAGTACCCCGGCACGATGAAGCTCCTCTTCGACCCCTTCCAGGCCAGGCCGCTCGCCTTCACGCTCACCGTGGCGCCCAACGGCGGGGCGGAGATCGCCTTTCATCTCCGCCTCACGGGAAAGAAGAGCCTCTCGGTATTTGCAGGGGATCGGCGGATGCGGTCGACGGCGGGAAGGTCTCTGGGCAGGCTCGCCTCAAATTTGCATAACCTGGGGATCGAAGTTGACGATACTATACATGGGGAGGAGAGCTTTGACGGCTTTTCACCCGCGTGGGAGGGGGCGATCGTGCGCGAAGTGGACACTGTCGGGTAAGCGGGCATGGCCAGGGCGGAAAAAGCGGCCGCGCTGCGGTATACTGAGGATCTTCCCGCGCCCATAGTTGTCGCGGCCGGCAAGGGGGCGCTTGCGGCGCTCATCAAAAAGATAGCGAAGGAGAACGGAGTGGTCCTGGTGGAAAACCCCGAGCTCGCCGACACCCTTCTCAGCCTGGAAGTCGGGTCTCTCATCCCGGAATCACTGTACGCCGTCATTGCCGAAATACTCGCTTTCGTGCGAACCCTGGGGTCCAAGAGATGAAGAGCATCAAGACGTCCGACCTGCAGGACGGAATGAAGTTCGACAAGCCCGTTTTCGTCGATGGAGAGAATGTCTTCGTTCCGGCGGGCATTCCCATCCGCCAGAAGGACATTGACCGGCTGCTGCGCTGGGAGATCGCGGAGGTTCAAACCGAGGGAGATCTCGTCAAAGAGGGGCCGAGAAAGCCCGGCGAGCCCATCGACCTCTCGATCTTCAAGGACCTGACCGGGGACAAGAAGTCGCTGGAGGTGTACCTCAGGGCAATCGAGGAATACGACCGCATCACGGCGGACATCATGGAGGGACGCGACCCGGAGAGGACCAAGATAGACTCCGTGGTCAACCTGCTGCTGGAAAGGATCAAGGAGAACAGGAACGAGATGATCCAGCTCATCCTCATGGGAGGAAAGACGGATCGAAAGATATCGGCTAGCGCCGTCAATGTCACCATCCTCTCCACCATCATCGGAATGGTCTTGAGATTCACCAGCCACCGCCTCATCCAGCTCACCACGGCGGCGTACCTCCACGACGTTGGCATGATGAAGGTCTCCAAGGAGATACTGGCCAAGAAGGAGACGCTGAGCCCCGAAGAGCTCAATCAGATCAGGACCCACCCCATCCATTCCTATCGGATGATCTCCAAGGAGTTGAAGTATCCGGAAGAGATCGGAATCATCGCGCTGCAGCATCACGAGAGATGGGATGGGCAGGGATACCCCCGGCGTCTGCACGGCGAGGACATCAACATCTCCTCGCGGGTGGTGGCGGTCGCGGATGCCTACATCGCAATGATCAACGAGCGGCCATACAGGAACTCCATCATCGGCTACAGCGCCATGAAGTCGGTCCTCAACGACAACGGGAGGCACTTCGATCCGAGGATCCTCAAGGCTTTCCTGGAGAGCATGGGCATCTATCCCATCGGCAGCATCGTCCAGCTCAACAACTCGGCCATCGGACGGGTGGTCGAGATCCACGCGGAGGCCCCCTTGCGGCCCGTCATCGAGCTCATCGTCGACGAATACTCCAACAGCGTGAACGAGCGGGAAGCGATCGACCTGCTGACAAAGAAAAGCCTCTTCATCGTGAAGGCGGTGGACCCCAAGGTGGTCGGCTACGGGTCGGGAGCTGCAATGAAGGATATCGGGGCCATGACGGGAAAGCCGGTTTCCAGCAGGGGCAGGGGTGAGGAAGGCGAGAGGAGCGCGGCGCTCTACTTGAGCGGCCGCGGCTACAAGCTTCTCGCGACGAACTTCCGGTCCCGTTTCGGCGAGATCGATATCATCGCGGAGAAGGACGATACGGTCGCGTTCGTCGAGGTGAAGTCATGGAAGGCCCTCGGTGAGGCTGATCTGGAGTTCTCGATCGGGCGGACAAAACAGAGGCGGATCGTGGGCACGGCGCGGCTGTTTCTTTCCCGGCAGCCCCAGTTGACGGGGAAGCGGCTGCGCTTCGACGTGATCTTTCTTGGAGGAAGGGACTCCCGCAGTGGAGTCAGGCATATCGAGAACGCTTTCGGTGGAGCGGTACAGTAGTGGTGCGCATAGCGAAGAAGACTGATCCGAAGAAAATCGCGGAGCTCAAGAAGAAGATCCACGACGAAGAGTACCTCTTGCAGGCCATCCAGAAAATCGCTCAAGATCTCACCAGGAGCATCGAGCAGGGGGTGTAAGGGATGAGTTCGCGAAACTTCAGGCGGAGGGGCCACAGGAGGAGGCACAAGCCCGACGGTGAGGCCCCGGCTCAAGTCGAGCAGCTTCAGAGCTTCCCGCAGTGCCCGGTCTGCAGCAAGCCGGTGCGGGATCTGCAATCCGCTCTTTCACACCAGTCCACCGGGACTCCCGCGCATTTCGACTGCGTGCTCAAGGAGCTTCGTGACATGAACGAGGTCCTTCCCCAGGAGAAGATCTGTTACCTGGGGGGCGGGACCTTCGGGATTCTGCAATTCCGCGCTTCGGGAAGCAACAAATTCACAATAAAAAAGAAAATCCCCTACGAGGACAAGGAAACTCCCCACGAATGGAAGAGGGCGCTTCTCATTTCAAGCTGATCCGTTAATCGTAGAAAAACGCTTGCAACCTCCCTGCGCATAATAGTATAGTGACAATAATTTTATGAAAGACATACAATCCTGATTGTTTACAATAAAAGGAGAATAGTATGTCACTGAAATATGCCCTGCTTGGGCTCCTGGCGGAAAGCCCGAAGTACGGGTATGAAATAAAAAGGCGTTTCGAAGGCGCGCTCGGCAATGTCTGGTCGGTTTCCTACGGGCAGCTCTATCCGACCCTGAGACGTCTCTCCGAGCAGGGATGGGTAACCAAGAAGACAGAGCCGGGCAAGAAGGCGGCGGAAAAGAACATCTACTCCATCATGGAGAAGGGTCGCAAAAAGCTCGATGAATGGCTCTTGAAGCCACTGAGAAACACGTACAAGGTGAAGGACGAGTTCACGCTGCGGTTCCTCTTTTTCAGCAAGCTCCCCCGCGATACCGTGCTGGAATACCTGAAAGTTCAGCAGAAGAAAACGGTCCTCCAGCGGGAGAGCTACCAGCGAACCCTCATATCGCTGCGTGACGATCTCGATTACTACCTGCAGGCAATCATCCGCAAGGGCATCATCCACCTCGAGGCCGAGAACCAGTGGATGGAAGAGGTGATCAACGACATCAGAAGCGGCGAGGCAGGCTGAAGCCCCCGAAATGCCGGGGCGCCGTCACTTGCCCTGCTGCTTCATCGTATCCAAGACCTGAAAGGCTTTTGCCTTCACAATTTTCAGGTAATTCCCCTGGGCGATCTTGACCAGCGCACGGTACGCAGCCGGGTCCGTGACGCCCCCCGTCTTTTTGCCGATCTTTTCGAGGGCCAGGGAAACGGCCATCGCGAAATTATTGTCGGGCTGTGTCGGATCCTCGCGGTCGATGGCGAAGGCCAGGGCCTCCACGGCTTCGTTTTTTTCGTTCAACCCGATTGTCCCCAGACCGTACGCGGCCTCCGCCTTCACCATGGGTTCGCTGTCGCCCAGGAGCACCGTGATGAGGGCATTCACCGATTGTTGTCCTCCCAGGCGTCCCAGCATGCCCGCCGCCCTGCGCCGCACTTCGGGGAAGTTGTTGACCTGCCTGCGGTCTTCCTTGACGGTGCGCAGCGATCCTTCCATGGAAAGGTACTCCAGCACGAACTCGACCCGGGCCGTGTTGTCGCCCACCGTGCGGTCATTGATCATCTTCTCCAGATCGTCGAGTGCGCTCATCTTCACGTCGTAGTCTTCGGAGAAGGCCTTCTCACGGAGAATCTGGAACTGAACGCTCTTGAGAAAGAGCTCCTCGATCGTGAGCTCCTTCGAGCCCCCCTTGGCGTCCTGGCCGAAGGCGGCCGGGGAGGCGAGGAGGGCGAGCAGAACCACGATAACGGTTGCCAATACGTGCGCTTTTCTCATACAACACTCCCATTCATGCATAGGATCGCTCGGATCACCAGATTCCAATCATCCAATCGGCATCCACCCGAACCAGAAGGTAGAGGATGGCGGGATTGCCGTTTATAATGGTTATCGCCTTGACATGGGTCTCATCGATGAAGCTGATGTCGTGAAGGGTGGCCTGCACGCGGCTCGGCACGACAACGGCCAGGAAATAGTCCTTCAGGCTGGTGAGCGTGACGTGGTCCTTCTGGAGCATGGGGCTCATGGATGCCTCATGAAGAAACTCGGGGCTGCTCGTCTTGGCGATATAGTCGGGCGAGAGGTGGCGGACCCACTCATCGAAATCCTTCGCCTGGATGATTTCGTTGAGCATGGTGACGAGCTCTTCGATTTCGGAAAACGTCTGCTTGTAGAGATCTTCCGTGACCACGAACTGAGGCGCGCCCTGATCTTCTTCAGCGGGCTGGGAAAACCCCTTGTTCGTTCCGCGATCGGAAAGCGAGGCGCAGGAGAGCAGGATGGCCGCCGACAACAGGATGGAAGAATGCTTCCCGCTCACTCTCATTGATAACGATTCTATCTCCCGCTCACCCCTTTGTCAAAGACTTTTCAGGACGGGACGGGCCCTTGATGCTGCAAAGATCGATAGGTATTCTTCCTTTCATGTTCAAGGTGATTCTCCCCGGCACCTTTGATCCCCCCACCAACGGACATCTCAATATCCTCCACAGGGCATCGCGGCTGTTCGACGCCGTGGAGGTGGTGATCGCGGCCAACCCGGGCAAGGCGCAGCTCTTCAGCCCGGATGAGCGCTTTCAGATGATGAAAGCCCTCGCCCAGGGCCTGCCGAACATCCACGTGAGCATCTGGGACGGCCTGATCGTCGATTTTGCCGACAGGGTGGGGGTCCACACAATCCTGCGCGGAGTCCGGGCACTGGCCGATTTCGATTACGAGTTCGAGCTTTCCCTCATGAACAAGTCCCTGAACCCCAAAATAGAGACCATCTTCATGCCGACGGATCAGAAATATTCGATATTAAGGTCTTCCGTGATCAAGGATGTGGCACGTTTCGGAGGCGATGTGGCGGGAATGGTGCCGCCCGTCGTGGCCAGGGCGCTGCGGGTGAAGCTGGGAGCGCCCATTGCAGGGCAGGAAGGAACGGGAAGCGAAACGCCTTGACATTCCGCCCTCTATAGTGTAGTTTTGCCTGACTTTACCGATACAATCCACTTTGAGGTGATTTCGTATGGCTTTGCCGAAAAGGAGAATCTCCCGTGCGAGAGGACGCCAGAGACGTGCCGTGAATATGCGGCTCGCCGTTCCAACGCTCGTGGAGTGCAGCAATTGCGGAAACCGCGTCATGCCCCACCGTGTGTGCCCGAAGTGCGGTTTCTACCGGGGCAAGCAGATCCTCAAGCCCGAGGAGATGCCCTGAAGCGTAGTTTGGAATCGTCCGGATGAATTTCATTCATCTTTTTTGAAACTATTTCCAGGAGGTTGAGCTGTATGGACGAATTATTCGAAAAAATGAAGAAACTCATTGCCGACAGGCTCGAAATCGACGAATCAAAGATCACTCTCGATTCCTCGTTCCGGCAGGACCTCGGAGCCGACAGCCTCGACACCTACGAGCTCGTCTACGCCATCGAAGAGGAGCTGGGCATCAGCATCCCCGACGAGAAGGCGAACGAGTTCGAGACGGTCAAGGACGCTCTCGAGTACATCCGCTCCCAGCTGAAGAAATAGGAAGGATTTGTTCAAGAAACCGAAGCGCCTAACCCTGTCGCTTCCCCAGGAAAGAAAGAAAGAGCTCCAGCTCTTTGAGCGGCACGCCGGAATACGGTTCAGGGAGCTGGAGTCTCTCAATCAGGCATTCACGCACAGGTCCTACGCGAACGAGCTCTCGGATACTGCCGTGAACAACGAGCGGCTGGAGTTTCTCGGCGACTCCGTGCTGGGAATGGTGGTGAGCGAGTACCTCTACCAGACGCTCCCCGACCAGCCGGAGGGAGAGCTTGCGCGGATCAAGAGCTTCGTGGTGAGCGAGGCGAGCCTGTCCGAGATCTCCAAGCGTCTGCGCGTCGACAACTTCATCCTCATCGGCAAGGGCGAGGAATACTCGGGGGGAAGATCCAAGAAGGCCATCCTGGCGGACGCCCTGGAGGCCATCATCGGGGCGTACTACCTGGATTCAGGATTTCTTCCTGCGCGCGCGTTCGTTCACCTGATCCTCATCCCCGAGATCAACAAGGTGCTGGAGAACCGCCACGCCAAGGACTACAAGACCCTCCTCCAAGAGCTCGTTCAAAAGCGGATGAGGACGTATCCCCGGTACAAGGTGGTTCAGAAAACGGGCCCCGACCACGATCGGACGTTCATGATCGAGGTCCACATCGCCGAGCGCTCCTACGGTCCCGGGCGGGGCAAGAACAAGAAGGAAGCGGAGCAGGACGCGGCGCGAATCGCCTACCTCGCCCTCCAGGAGCGGGAGAAACCCCCCGCTTCAAAGGGACAATCCTCGTAAGCGTGCGGCCGGTAAATCGGCATTCTCAGGTTCCCGGAGACACCCTTTCCCTGTAGATCCTCTCGGCGATCTGGAGCAGCTTCTCCTTTTCGTTGAGGGCCGGGTCCTCCAGGACAGCCGCAAGCAGCTCGGAAAGCACGGTGCCGACCGCGGGTCCCGCGGGGATGCCCAGCCGCTCCATGATGTCCCGCCCGTTAGCGGCGAGCTGCTTCACCGTGAAAGCCCGTTCACCCTCCATCACGGAGCGCACGCGCCCCGCGAAGATGGAGAGGCCCTCCGGAAACATCTCAGCGTTCTCCCTGCACATGCCGATCTGGTCGGCCCTGCGCAGCAGGATGAGATCGTCGACGTTCTCCTCGCCCACCCGGGCGACAAGCCTCCGCACCGCCGCGTCGCTCCATTCCTCCTGGTAGTTGAACATGTGGTGGAGGACGAGGTGCGAGACGGACTTGATCGTGAGGTTGGGGAACCTGAGCCTGCGAAGGATCTCCTCGGTCATCTCGCTTCCCAGCCGCTCGTGTGAATAGAAGACGATACGGCCGCTTTCATCCATGCGGCGGCACCTCGGCTTGCCGACGTCGTGGAGCAGCGCCGCCAGCCTGACTGAGGTGTTCCCCACCGGCGCGGCGTCACAGGTGTAGAGGGAGTGGGTCAGCACGTCATAACAGTGAAGGTCTCCCTGTGCCACCCCGGCCCCTTCGACAAGCTCGGGCAGGATCAGGGCGAGAAGGCCCGTTTCCAGCATGAGAAGGAACCCCACCGACGGGGTGGGCGACTCGAGGATCTTCACGATCTCGTCGCGCACCCTCTCCCGCGACACGCCGGCTGTCACGTCGAGGGCCTTGCCGATGGCCTGTCTGGTGGATTCATCGATCACGAAGGAGAATTGGGAGGCGAAGCGGCAGGCACGAAGGGGCCGAAGCCCATCCTCGCGGAAGCGATCCAGAGGATCGCCAATGGCGCGGATGATGCCCCGCTTGAGGTCGGCGCGGCCGTCGTGGGGATCGTGAATGAGCCCCGTATAAAGGTCGTAGGCGATCGCGTTGATCGTGAAGTCCCTCCGGGAGAGATCTTCAAAGATCGAGGGAGCGAAAGTGACGCTGTCGGGTCTCCTTCCGTCGCTGTAGCCCGACTCGATGCGAAATGTGGTCACCTCGAAGCGCGTGTCCTGGTAGAGCACCGTGACGGTCCCGTGCTTGATGCCCGTGGGAATGACGCGGCGGAACATCGCCGTCACCTGGTCCGGCTTGGCGTCGGTAGCGATGTCCCAGTCCGCGTGAATCCTCCCCATGAGCAGGTCGCGCACGGCACCGCCTACCAGAAAGCACTGGAATCCATTGGACTTGAACATCGAAGCGAAGCTCTTTACGGATCGAGGAATGCGCAGCACTGGAAACACAGTAAACAGGCACCCGCCGGCTTTATCAAGAGGGGCTCGCGTGCGGCGCAGCCGCTCGCGCAAGGGGCCCGGGGCGGCAGCGCGGCAGGGAGCGCCGACAGCCGGGATTACCTGAAGAGCTGCAGGACCGACTGGGGCATCGTGTTCGCCTGGGCCAGCATGGCTGTGGCGGATTGGACCAGGATCTGGTCCTTCACGAATTCGACCATCCCCTCGGCCATATCCTCGTCTCTGATGAGGGATTCCGCGGCCTGGAGGTTTTCAGCGCCGACCGCGAGGCCTTTCATCGTGTACTCCAACCGGTTCTGATAGGCGCCGAGGTCGGCACGCTGCTTGTTCACGATCTTCAGAGCGCTGTCGATGAAGCCGATGGCGATGTTAGCCTTGTCGGGCGAGGAGATCGAGATGAAGGTCGCGGTGCTGGTGAGGCCGTTGGCGCTCTGGATCCCGAGGCCCTGGGCCGTCATCGTGCCGATGAAGACCCTCTCCCGCTGATCCATGTTGGCGCCGATCTGGAACCACATGCTGGCGGTAATGAGGTTCTCTCCCGTGGAGCGCGCGAACCGCCCCGTAAGCATGTTCATCCCATTGAATTGGGCATGGGAAGCGATGCGGTTGACCTCGTCCACGAGCTGCGAGATCTCCACCTGGATCTGCATTCGATCCTCGGTTGAATAAACGCCGTTGGCCGCCTCGACGGCGAGCTCGCGCATGCGCTGGAGGATGTCCTCGCTCTCCTGGAGGTAGCCCTCCGTGGTCTGGATGAAGGAAATCCCGTTCTGGGCGTTGGTCTCCGCCATCTTCAACCCGCGGATCTGCGAGCGCATTTTCTCCGAAACGGCGAGACCGGAGGCGTCGTCTCCGGCGCGGGTGATCCTCTGGCCCGAGGAGAGCTTGTCCATGGCCTTGTCCGCCTCGAGGTTGTTGAACTTCAGCTGCCGCTCCGCGAAAATCGCGCTCATATTGTGGTTGATGATCATTGAAACCTCCTCGACCGCAAGCCCTGGACTCCTCTCCCGGGACGGTGGCCGCCCTCCGGCGTGCACGGCGGGATGCTCGAAGCATCCCTTCCATAATCGTCGGACGATTTGAAAAGTCCTAAAGAGAAATCAGGATCCGCGCCGATCGCGCGCACGGCGCCGCGCTCCCCGCCTGCGCGATGCGCGGCGAAGGGCAGTTGCAAGAATGAGCCAAAGTCATTACTGTTTTGGCCACGGGAGGAGCATGAGGCCCGTGAAGGGACTTCTCATCATCGGAGGCGAAGGCCCTGATGCAGGGCTCTTCGAGGAATGTCGCCAGGGGGCGAGTATCGTGGTGGCCGCGGATTCCGGCCTGGAGAGCGCGCTCGCGCTGGGTGTCGAGCCGGACCTCGTCGTCGGCGACATGGATTCGCTCCGTGACAGGACTCTCCTCTCCCGTTTTCCGCCGGAGCGCAGGATGATCTACTCCGTGGACAAGGACGAGACCGATACCGAGATAGGGCTTGGCGTTCTCCAGCAGAAGGGGTGCGACGAGGTGATCATCGCCGGCGGGGGCGGCGGCAGGATCGATCATCTGCTGGGGATCCTCATGCTCTTCGAGCGGGCGAATCCTCCCCGCAGGTGGATTACGGAAAAGGAGGATATCCGCCTGGTGGAAGGGGTGGAGGAGCTCATCGGCTGCCGGGGCAGCATCGTCTCTCTCTTTCCCCTCGGAGAAAGCGCCACCGACATGGCCTCTGAAGGCTTGAAATGGCCGCTTCAGGGGCTTACTTTCCGCCGCGGCCGCGGGGGAATCAGCAATGTCGTCACGGCAGACGCGGCCTGGATCCGCATCGGGCGGGGGCGGCTTCTGCTGGTGAGATCAGAGAGCGAGGCCGGCGCATGCTAGAGAAGAGTCGACTCGAGGAGCTTTCCGCGGCCCTGCCGGAGAGCGAGAGAAAAGAGATGCTGGATCGGATCTCCAAACGGATGGAGCGGGAGGAGACCGAAGAGACCGTCCCCGTGGAGCTGGCTGCCGACGAACGGGAGAAGATCATCTCCTATGAGATGAAGAGATCCGCATGGTGGGTCCGCTTCCTCATCTGGCTTCGGACCTTCTTCTCCGGCCGATCCAAGGTGGACGTATTCCTCGAGATCAAGCTCGGATTGCTCAAGGCGAAGATCAGGTCCGTAAACCCCGGCCTCACGGGTTTCGAAACACGCGACCTTACGCCCAAGTTCGCCCGCATCCTCTACGACATGTACGCGAAGGTTTTTCCTCTCATCGGAGCCTACCAGGCGCTCACCTCGGACAAAGCGCTGAAGGCCGGGGCCTATGGACACTACTTCGAGTCGCGCTACGAGAGGGCGAGGAAGAGCCTGGACGAGTTCATGAGCCCCGAGGAAATGGAGGAGGTCTATTCCCAGACCGGCGACACCGAGGAGATCAGGAAAAAGCTCGGCATACGGATGAACGACTATATCCGGGCCGCGCCGGAAAGCCTCTTTGCCCAATTGGAGGAGCAGGCGAAGCTCCACCTCTACCTGGGCAAGCTCGTGCTTTTCCCCTACGCCGGCCTGTTTCGCTATTTCACGTACATGCTCACCGACTCCTTGCCGAGCGGCTATCCCGTATTCGAGCATGCCCCCGTCATGCTCACCCTCGACCTGCTGGAGAAGCTCTACGGCGCCGTGGAGCTTGTCCGGCGCTGCGCGCCGGAATATCTCTATGCCGAGGAGCCCCTGGCATACTATCTCACCGCATCGCGCGGCGTACGGCCGGAGAAGGAGCAGGATGCCACCCTGACGGAGGCGGAGCTCGCGCGGCTGCGCGCACAGATCCTCGATCTCACCAAGGAGGTGGAGGAGTTCGAGAAGGACGTGCCGCTCCTGGAGATCATCCGCTTCTTCCGAAAGGATTCCTATTACAACCTCATGTTCAACGCGCCGCGGCTCTATCTGAAGAGCCTCTACTTCTCCACCCTCAAGGGGCGGATCGGGGAAGAGCTGGAGGAGAAGCTGGCCACGATCAGGGAGCGGGTGATCTCCAAGAAGATCCAGGACATCCTCAAGAGCCAGAAGCTCATCGAGCTCTCCTACTACAGGGAGAGCCTGGGATTCGATTTCAGGAAGATCGGCCTTCCCGTCTTTTCCCACATCAGGAGCATCAACCTCACATACAACTACCTCATCTCCCAGTACAAGGGAACGATCCAGGAAGCGGTGCAGGTTGTTTCCGCTACGGCGCTCGCCAACAACCGCATCACCCAAAACAGGCTCATGCAGAACGTCTCCGGCCTGGAGGACCTGGAAGCGAAGATCATCCTCTTCGACCGGTCCCTTTCCCCCGAGGAAGACGACGGAAAGCAGCTGGCGCGGTTCCGCTTCAACGTGAGCACCGACCTCATCCTCCAGAAGAGCTACAGGGCGTTCGTCGTGCAGAAGGACCGGGAGGCTCGAGACCACGTCGAAAAAGCCCGGGAAAGCCTGAGCGGGATAAAGAAGATTTTCGACGAGATCCGCACGAGCACCTTCGAGAACACCCGCTCCCTGCTGAAGACCCTCCACATGTACAAGGGCAAGAACCAGACCCTTGCCCAGATCCTCAACGCGCGTTCCGAGGGGATCGGAGCGCTCTTGAGCCTTCTCGATCAGCTCCTGGAAATCGAAAAAGGGGCCTGAGAGGCGAGATCGCGCAGGCGGTTCACCGTCTCCCTCGGATCTTCAACCAACACCCGTTTTCCCGCTATCAGATCCGCAATTCCGGTCTCCCGGGGGTAGCGGGGAATGATGTGGAGGTGAAGGTGGTCGATCGAGGCGCCCGCCGGTCGTCCCATGTTGTACCCGATGTTGTATCCTTGCGGAGAATACGCGCGGTCGAGAAGCTCCAGGAGGTAGCGCAGCAGGCCGGTGAGCCTCTGCTCCTCTTCCGCGGTGAGCTCCCGGATGTCCTCGACGTGGCGCATCGGGTAGAGGAGGAGATGGCCGGGATTGTAGGGGTAGAGGTTCACGGACGCCATGAAGAGCGTGTCGCGGATGATGGAGAGGTCGACCACGCCGGGGTCCCGGTCCCTAACCAGGCAGAGGATGCAGCCCTGCGGCTTTCTTCCCTTGACGTAGGACATCTTGTCGAAGTTGAAGAAGTATCCGTCGCTCACGACGATTATTCCAGGCGGTTCAGCCTGTCCAGCAGGTCGAGGTTCTGCAGATCTTGCGGGGAAAAACTCTTTGCCGTGGTGAGAAAGAGGAACTTGATGAGCGCGGGGTGTTTGTCCAGGAGCTCCCCGTACTTTCCCAGGATCGCGAGGTTGCGTTCCTGCCGCTCCTCGGCAGCCTTCTGCTGGACTTCCTGTACGGCGAGGCGTGCAGCTTCGTTTTTCATCGTGCTTTCGCGGGCGGCGGCCATGCCGAGGTAGGTATTTCGCAGTTGCGCGTACAGGGCGACGTCGGGAACGCGGACGACCGTCGCGGCGAGAGAGACGAACTCGAGATGGGGGAAAGAACGGGGGAGCTGGGCCGCTATCAATTCGGCTATACCGCCCGTGACGTCGGGCAGCCCGGTGCCTGAGGCAGCGGGTGCCGCGGCCACCTCCGCGCCCAAGGCGATCTCCGTCGCTTTGCTCCGCATCTGCTCGCTCCACGTCGCGTAGAGATCTGAAAGACCGTCCGGCCTGAGACGGACGGTGTCGGTGAGCCCGGGAAGGGCTTCAGGCTTGAGGCGGTAGAGGCCCGAGAGATGGAGCTGGAAGGAGAAATCGGGATGCTCGGGAGTGAGGGCGGCGTAGACATCCCCGGAGGGCAGAATCCCGGAGATGGAAAGGTTCATCGATTGAGCCGTGAGGGGAAATCGATACAGGGTGAGGGCTCCGGGGATGATCCTTTCCCAGCGCCAGGTTATTCCTTCGGGCCGCACGACGGATTTCTCCAGCCCGTGGGCTCTGGTGAATATCACCCCGTAGGTGTCCGGAGCGAGAAGGAGTTGAATCCATCCTACGAAGAAGCCGGCAATCAGGAGCGCGATGAGCACGCCCGTGGGGACGATCCAGTAATGTCGCATAATACTTCCCTGTCGGTCCTCGAACGATTTATAATGGGACGTCGATGAAAACATATCCTTTTCTCCTGCGGGTGTCCAGCTTCACGGGGAGGGCCGTGGTGTTTTTCTTCATCTCCTCGCTCCTCGCCTTCTTCTTCTATCTCCTGGGAAACTATCAGGACTTTCTCGACTCGACCCAGCTCTTTCTCCTGGCCGTACTGCACGTCTCGCTCATCCTCCAGCTCGCGTGCAGCGTCTACCTCGCGGCGTTCCTCGTCCTGCGCTCGATCCGCGAGCATAAGGTGTTCCTCGCGCGCTTCATCATGCTCGCCCTTTCGATGGCGGTGTGCGGCGGACTTCTGGTGTCGATGCGATTCCTCCAGTCCTGGCTCCAGGCCTGAAATGCTGTTATAATCATCCTCGATGGTCGCCTTCACCCTCGACATGCCCAGGAGAATCTCGTTCGGCCTCGGGATACTGGCAAAGCTCCCGGCAATTGCAAAGGCGCTGGGGAGGCGCATCCTCATTGTGGCCGGCTCGCGCTGGTTCGCCGGCTCGGGGTGGAAGAGGAGGGTGGAGGAGATGCTCGGCGGGCTCGTCTTCGAGCACCTCACGTGCGGGACCGGAGAGCCGACAACCGACTCATTGGCCGAAGCTCGCGGGCGGGCCCGTGCGTTCGGCCCCGATGGAATTCTCGCCATCGGTGGAGGCTCGATCCTGGACACGGCCAAGGCCCTTTCGGCTCTCCTCGCATTGCCCGCCAGGGTCGAGGAGTACCTGGAAGGAGTCGAAGGAGCCAGGGAGATTCCGGGGCCGGGAGTGCCGTGGATCGCGATTCCCTCCACGGCGGGCACCGGGGCGGAGGTCACCAAGAACGCTGTCATCAAGCACACGACTCTCAATGTGAAGCGCAGCATGCGCTCCCTGCATCTCCTGGCCCGCGAGGTGCTGGTGGATCCCGAGCTCACCATGGGGCTTCCCCTCTCCGTCACGGGGATCTCGGGGCTCGACGCCCTGACGCAGCTTGTCGAGGCATACGTGTCGCGGGGCTCGACTCCGCTCATCAGCGGGATGGTGCGAAACGCCTTCCCGCTGATGCTTGATGCGCTGCGCGGTCTTCCCGCAAACCCGTCCAGCCCGGAGCTGCGCTCAGATGCCTCCTATGGGGCTCTCGTCAGCGGGATCGCCCTCGCCAACGCGGGCCTCGGAGCCGCCCACGGATTCGCGGCAGCGATCGGCGGCGCCTACGAGATCCAGCATGGGCTTCTCTGCGCGGTGATGCTCCCCCATGTGCTCGAGGCCAACGCGCCGGTGATAACGGAGCGAATCGCGGAGCTCGCATCGGGGGAAGCGGACGGACGGGACCCGGTCGAATGGCTTGCCGAAACGGTGCGCGAGCTCCTGCGTGCCTACGGCCTCCCTCTCGACCTGAAGAGCTTCGGCATTCCCAGAAGCATGCTGTCGGAGCTTGCCGAAAACTCGTCGGGCTCCAGCATGCGGGGAAATCCGCGGGAGCTGAGCAGGCAGGACAAGGAAAACCTGCTCTCCCGAGTCATCTGAGCAAGGAAGGTGGAGCTCAAGAATGGTTTTTGCCGTGAGGGGCGCAATCCAGGTTGGAGAGAATTCGGCGGTCGCGATCCAGGATGCCTCCGCCAGGCTCGTGCGGGAGATCTGCCGGAGGAACGGGCTTGAGGAGCAGGACGTGGTGAGCGTCATCTTCTCCTTGACAACGGACCTCTCCGCTGCCAATCCCGCGGCCGGGCTTCGACGCGGTGGATTCTCCGAGACGCCGCTTTTCTGCGTGCAGGAGGTGCGCGTGGAGGGGGGCATGCCTCGGATCATCAGGGTGCTTCTCACGGCGGAGATCGACAGGCGGCGCAGAGACGGCGGCGGGCGGCGGGCGGTGCACGTGTATCTCGACGGCGCGGAAGCGCTGCGTCCCGATCTGGTCGGATGACCGGTATGCCGCCATTTTCAGTCTGGCATGTCACGCGGGAGTACTCGGGGATTGCCGAGGCGGGAGGAGTGAAGGACGCGGTCCACGGCCTCTCTCTGGCATTGGCGCGCGCGGGCGTCAACACCTCGGTAGTCATCCCCTACTACGGGTTTCTCCGGGGAAAGCTTCCCCAGGGAGAGAGCGTCGCCTCCTTTTCGCTTTCCATCCCGGACCAGGACAAGGGCTTTCGGGTTCGCGAGGAGCAGGTGCAGGTATTCTCCCGCAGCGCCGACGGAGTGAGGCTCCTGCTGGTCGATTCGCCCCGGTTCGCCGACAAGAGGGACGTGTACACCTACACCGCGGAAGACGAGGCCGAGAACCCGCACAAGAAAAAAGGGACGGGACACTGGGATGCCCACCAGATGAACCTGATTCTGCAAAGGGCGGCGCTCGAGGCCGCCCTCACTAGAGAAGAGGAGATGCCTCGGATCTTTCACTGCCACGACGGGCATTCGGCGTTTCTCCCCGCGGTCATGCGGGAGAGCCCGCGCTTCGCGGCCCGCTTTTCGGCGGCGCGCGCCATGGTCACCATCCACAACGCCGGGATGGGCTACCACCAGGAGATCTGGAGCATCGAGTTCGCCCGGTTGGTGACCGGCCTTGCGGAGGCTGTCCTCCGCCGCGGGCTTCTCAACGAAACGGTGGATCCCCTCGCGCTCGCCTCCGCGTACGCGCCCCTCTCGACAGTTTCGGAGAACTACGCGCGCGAGCTTCTGCTTGAGGAGGCGGCGGAGCTCGCAGGCGGGCTGGGACGCTTTCTCCGGGAGCGCGGGATTCCCCTTCGCGGAATTACTAACGGAATCGAGCCGGAAGCCTACGATCCGCGGAACCCGGCGGCTTGCGGGCTCCCCTACCGCTTCGATCCCAGCCAGGGGGATTGGGAAGGAAAGAGGAAGTGCCGGGCGAAGCTTTTCGAGCATCTCTCCCTGGCGAAGCCGGACGAAGGGGTTCCCCTGTTCGGCTTCATAGGACGGCTCACGCCGCAAAAGGGCATCGACGTTCTCCTGGGGGCAATCTCAAACCACCTGAGCGAGGGGAGCCGCCTGAGGTTCATTGTTCTCGGCCAGGGGGAAGGTAGGGCTGAAGAGCGATTCCTGACGCTGGCCGCGAAGAAGCCCGGGGATGGCGGGCTTCTCTTCCTTGCGCGATTCGACCCGGCTCTGGCAAAGCTGGTCTATGCCTCGAGTGATTTCCTCCTCATTCCCTCCGCCTATGAGCCATGCGGCCTCACGGATTTTCATGCCCAGCTCCTGGGAGCGATTCCCGTTGTGCATCGCGTGGGAGGGTTGGTGAAGGTCAGGGACGGGGAAACGGGCTTCTCCTACGCCGAGCACAGCGTCTCCGCACTCTCCGAGGCGATTGGCAGGTGCGCGCATCTGCTCCGCGAGGCCCCCGACTTTATCGAAGAGATACGACGGCGCGCCTTTCAGGAGATCTTCGAAAAGCATACATGGGACAAGGTGGCCCGCGACGGCTATATCCCTTTCTATGAATCGATGCTTGAGGGACGGAGCGCGGAGGGGACGTGGAGAGGGAAATAAGCCTCAAGACTTCCCTGGACGTAGCCCACATCCGTCGGGCATGCCGTGTCGTCGAAAAATGTCTTCGCTATCTCAAGGAATACGTCAAGCCCGGTGTTTCCACGGCTGAGCTGGACAGGATTGCCGAGAGATTCCTCAAAGAAAACGGGGCCACTCCCGCTCTGCGCGGCTACCGGGGTTTTCCCGGCAGCATCTGTACGTCCGTGAATAACGTCGCGGCCCACGGCATCCCTTCGAGCCAGGTTCTCGAGGACGGCGATGTAATCTCCATCGACATTACGGTGAGCATCGCGGGGTGGCACGGCGATGCGGCATGGACATATATCGTTGGCGCCGGCTCGTCTGACGCGCGGCGCCTGATACGGGCGGCATGGAGCGCGAGCCTCGCCGGCGTGCGGGCGTCCCGCGCGGGAGGACGCATCGGGGATGTGGGCAGCGCCATTCAGGAAGCGGCCCGGAGGTTCGGCTGCTCCGTGATCGAGGACTACGTGGGCCATGGAATCGGCCGCGCGATGCACGAGGATCCCATGGTGCTCAACTTCGGCGAGCAGGATACGGGCATCAGGATCGTGCCCGGCATGGTTTTCACGGTGGAGCCCATCCTGAACCTCGGCGGGTTGGATGTCCATGTATCCAACGACGGATGGACCCTGGCCACCGCGGACGGAAGCCTCTCCGCCCAATTCGAGCACACCATCGCGGTTTTCCGGGACACGACGGAAGTGCTCACCTATTCCCAGGGCGATATCTTCGAGCATATTGACTTTCCACCCTTCTTTTAATAGGGTTTTTTCGAACTCAGCGCCACCTTAGCTCAACTGGCAGAGCACGTGATTTGTAATCTCGAGGTTCTCGGTTCAAGTCCGAGAGGTGGCTGGCCCAGCGCGGCGAAGCCGCGCTGAAGGGGCCCCGATCCAGCAAGGTGAGCGGGCACGCCTTGACAGAGGGGGCGATTTCCTGTACATCTCGCCCGTTCATGGGCTTGGGGAGATTCCCGAGTGGTCAAAGGGGGCAGACTGTAAATCTGTTGGCTCAGCCTTCGAAGGTTCGAATCCTTCTCTCCCCAATAGCCTTCTGCCGCTGGGCTGGAAGGCTTTTTCATTTCTCGATGAGACCTATCCGCACTCGCAGTGGGAAAGGCACGTAGGATGCCCGACGCTCCTTTCTACGACGACGGCCTGCGTTTCCAGTGCACGCGCTGCTCCCGCTGCTGCCGCCATACGCCCGGCTACGTCTTTGTCTCGGAGAACGACATCGCGAGGCTCTCCCGGTTTCTGGGGTTGGCGCGCGGGGAGATCATCCGCAGATACTGCCGGCAGGTTTCGTTCGGAATCGTGAAGAGAATCAGCTTCACCGAGAAGCAGAACCTCGACTGCGTGTTCTGGGAGAACGATGGATGCTCGGTCTACGAGGCTCGACCCCTGCAGTGCCAGAGCTTTCCTTTCTGGAGCTCCAACGTGGCCTCCCGCGCCGAGTGGGAGGGATGGATCTCCCAGTGCCCCGGCATCGGCCAGGGGCGGATTCACTCGAAGGGGGAGATCGAGCGCTGGCTTCGACGGCGAGTCGAAGAGGGGTTCATCGAAAGGTGAGAGGGGTGAACGCTCGGCCCATGACATATGAAAGGTCGCCGAAATGAAAGTGAAGTTCTGGGGCGTGCGTGGATCTCTGCCAACGCCGCTTGCCCCGCACGAAGTGCGGAGCAAGATCTCTACGGTGGTTCAGAGGATCAGGCCGCAAGACCTCGAAAGCCCCCGCACCCGAGAGCTGTTCCTGGCGTCGCTTCCCGGCTATCTCTTCGGCACAATAGGCGGCAATACCACCTGCGTTGAGGTGCGCACCGACGATGGCCGGATCATCATCCTTGACGGCGGCTCAGGTCTGCGGGAGCTGGGATTGTCCCTGGAGAGAAGCCACGACCCGACCTGGGAGTTTCCCATCCTCTTCACGCATTTTCATTGGGACCACCTCCAGGGGATCCCCTTTTTCGGCCCCGCATGGGTGAAGCGGAACCGGATCATCTTCGCAAGCCCCACGCAGGGCATCGAGAAGGTCCTTCGGGAGCAGATGAGACCGCCGTACTTTCCCGTAACGATGGACGCGATGGGCGCCGAGCTTGCATTCGTCTGGCTCGTCGGAGAAAAGCTTACCCTGGGAGACGCGGACGTCTTCTGGAAGGAGATGAACCATCCCGGCTCCTCCTTCGCCTACAAGATCGTCCAGAACGGCAAGAGCGTGATATTCGCCACGGACTGCGAGGTGACCGACAGCGAGTTCCGGCAGCGCGAGGAGAACCGCAAGTTCTTCCAATCCGCGGACCTCCTCATCCTGGATTCCCAGTACACGCTGGAGGAATCCTTCTCCAAGTTCGATTTCGGCCATACCTCGTACACGATGGCCGTGAACCTCGCCGTGGAATGGCAGGTGAAGACCCTTGTGCTCTTCCACCACGAGCCGCGCTATGACGACAAGAAGATCTTCGGGATGCAGCGCAAGGCCCACTGGCATCTGGATCAGCTCGGCTCCTCGGGGCTCGCAATCCGCACGGCGCAGGAAGGCCTCGAGCTCGAGGTATGAGCGCTGTAGAGCTTTCCGAAGGCGAGGTAGAGCAGCTCTATGCCCTCCTGAAGAGCAGGGAAGATATCTTGCCCAGGGAGCTTCTCCAGCTTCTGGCGAGGGTCGAAAAGTCCCTCTATGGCCGGCTGACGGTTGAAGAGCTGGAGCGGCTCTCTCGTCTCTTTTCAAAGGGCGTTTGATTTCCTTGGCTCTTCGGTGATACTCTATGGAGAAGCGGGGAGGTTTGAAATGAGATTTTTCGTACGTTTCGCTTTTATTGCAATAGTCCTGATTGTTGTTCTCGCGCCGGCCGCTTTCTCCGACAGCGGTTTTCTCGATCTGTTCTCCCCGCAGTTCCTGGCGGGTGGAGGCGGAACAGCGACAATCAACTCACCGCAGGGCACCGTGCTCAACCCCGCCGCAAGCGGCGGCACACAGCGGGTCACGCTGGACCTCAGCTACATTCCGCTTATAGGTCTCGGATCTGAGACGGGGTGGGGCAACTTCGTGAACGCCGGGGTCACGCTTCCCTCGCGTGTGGGCGTCTTCAGCTTCACGGGCCGCTACGCCAGCGCTGCGTTTCCCAGCCTGGGTTGGGGGACCATGGGAGGGCTCACATTCTCCTTTGCCAAGGACCTCTTTCCCGACTTCTACGTGGGAGCGGGGCTCGGATTCGAGTATGGAAACGATTGGGGCCTGGGCCTCGATCTGGGGTTCATCCATCTGCCCGGCAATCTGGGAATCCTGAAGGATTTCCGCTGGGGCATCGCCATGCGCAACATGGGCAAGGCGTACACATATTCAACGTCGCCCGGCTCCTTGGGCTGGCCTCCCGCATTCACGCCCTCGATAGGCGCCCATTTCGCCCTGGTAAAGACCGACCTGCTCTCCCTTTCCTTCGATCCCGACATGTCGTTCCCCACGTTCCAGGACGCGCGTTTCAACATCGGAGGCGAGTTCTCCGTCGCCGACGTTTTTTTCATCGATGCCGCGTATACGCTGGATCTTCGCCAAACCCTGGGGACCGAGCCGACACGCTCGATCCCCGTATCCTTCGGCGTTTCGCTGAAGCTGAAGACGGACATCCTGAAAACGGATAACAAGGAAAATGCCTCCTTGGCCCAAAACGAGATCACGACTACCGTGGCGGCCATTCCTTTTGCGAGCGGGATATGGGGATTCGGCCTTGGCGCAAACATGCCTCTGGGCGTCGTCGACAGGAACCCCCCCGTCATCTCCATCGATACGCAGGGAGAGAAATACATCTCGCCCAACTTCGACGGCGTGAAGGACGACCTCGTTCTTCCCCTCTCGATCACCGACGAGAGGTTCGTGAAGGGCTTCCGCTTCATCGTGCAGGATTCCGGGGGAAAGGACGTGCGCGTCATCCTGAACAAGGAGGACAGGCCGGAAAACCGCGATGTGGGAGGCCTCATCTCCCGCCTTTTCTATGTGAAAAGCGGAATTGCGATCCCGGAATCGATCCGCTGGGACGGGAAATCCGACGCGGGGGCCGTTGTGCCCGACGGAGCATACAGCTACTTCGTCGAGGCATGGGATGACAACAACAACACGGGAAAGAGCGCGGTGGGGACGGTTGTGGTCGACAACACTCCTCCAACCGTCAGCGTGACCGCTCCCTATCTCATCTTCTCGCCGGATGGGGACGGCAACAAGGACACGCTGCCGCTCCAGCAGACCGGCTCCAAGGAAGACTCGTGGGTCGGCTCCGTCCGGACTGTGACGGGTGAAGATGTGGCCTCCTTCTCGTGGCAGGACGCCGCGCCGCCCGCCTTCGCGTGGGACGGAAAAACCAAGCAGGGAGTGCTCGCGCCGGACGGAGTCTACAGCTACCACGTCACGGCGACAGACCGCGCGGGAAACTCCGCCTCGGCGGACCTTGCCAACATCATCATCGATACCCAGAAGAAGCCGGTCCAGCTCTCCATAGATCTGTCCTATTTCTCTCCGAATGGAGATGGTGTGAAGGACGCGGTGACATTCGGGCTTCAGGTTCCCGTGACCACGGGGATCGAAAAGTGGAGCCTCGCCATCTCCGACTCGTCGGGCTCGGCAAAGAAGACCTTCGAAGGCACGGTCACGATTCCGGGCTCGATTCTGTGGGATGGAAAGGACGACGCGGGAAAGGTCGTGCAGGAGGGCGGCTACAAGGCGAAGCTCTCCATTCTGTACGTCAACGGAAGCAATCCGACCGCGGAGTCGCCGCTCATCACGATAGACCTGACAACTCCTGCGGCGGCGACGAAGGCGGACCTCGCCGTCTTCTCTCCCAACGGGGACGGCAACAAGGACACCGTGACGGTGTTCCAGGACACCTCGGATGAGCTTTTCTGGACCGGGACCTTCAAGAACGCCGCGGGCAAGGACGTGAAGACGGTGGTATGGAGGGGAAAGGCGGACTCGAAGTTCGTCTGGGACGGCAGGGGAGATGACGGGAGCCTGCTCCCGGACGGGGCCTACACCTATGTCCTCGCTTCGACGGACAGGGCGGGCAATGTGGGGGCTTCGGCGCCTGTGACGATCAAGATCGACACAGAGGAGACCCCCGTGCGCGTCTCCACGGACCTCACGTACTTCTCTCCGAACGCGGACAGCGTCAAGGACAAGGTGCGGATCATCCCCTCGCTGCGCATTGCAGCGGGGGTGGACTCGTTCACCGTCCGCATCAAGAACGCGAAGGGTGATGTCGTTCGCACCTTCACGGGCAAGAACAGGGCTCCGGAGGACATATCGTGGGACGGCATCGACGATACCGGCAGGCGCGCCGCCGACGGGCAGTACAGCGCGGCCCTCGAGGTCGTCTACGTGAACGGCAACCGGTCCAAGGCCGACAGCAACGCCTTCTTCGTGGACACCCGCTATCCCCAGATCGACGTGACGGCGGACGTGATGCTCTTCTCTCCCGACGGTGATGGGAGGCTCGACTCCATCACGGTCAAGCAGAGCTCAAGCGATGAGGACCTGTGGGAAGGGGAGCTGCGCAATGCCAAGGGCGACAAGGTCCGGGGCTGGTTCTGGAAGGGTAAGGCGGCGAACTTCACCTGGGATGGAAAGGACGAGAACGGCAACACGGTGCCCGATGGAAGCTATACCTACGTCGTGAAATCCCAGAGCAAGGCGGGCAATACCACCGTGAAGGAGCTGCGCGGGATCCAGATTGACACGCGGCCGACCTCCGCCTACATCACGGCGTCTTCAAGCGGATTCTCCCCCAACGGCGACGGCTTCATGGATTCCATAAACTTCTCCCCGATCGTCGGCATGAAGGACGGGATCAAGTCCTGGAAGATCAGCATGGCCAGCGCTGCGTCGGGCGTCCAGAAGGAGTTCTCAGGGCCGGCCCCCGTGCCCGCCAGCGTCACCTGGGACGGCAAGGAAACGTCGGGGTCCCGGCTCGCTGCCGAGGGCGCCTATACGGCAATTCTCCAGGTCGAGTACTACAAGGGCAACCTCGCCGAGGCAAAGACCGCGTCGTTCCTCATGGAGGCGACTCCGCCCAAGGTCGACATCAGTCTCGGCCCCCTGCCGTTCTCTCCCGACAACGACGGGATGAACGACGAGCTCACCATCGGCATCAAGGTGGACGGGCCGGCGCCCATCGACAGCTGGGGCATCCAGATCCTCGACCCCGCCGAGCACCCCTTCGCGTCCTTCTCCGGCAAGGGCGCTCCGGCCGAGAAGATCATCTGGAACGGGACGTCCAACACGGGAGAGCTTGTCGAGTCCGCGGAGGACTACCCGCTGGTCTTCACGATCAAGGACGCGCTGGGCAATGTCGGCACCCTGCGCAAGCTCATTCCCGTGGACATCCTGGTGATCAGGGACGGCGAGAACCTGAAGGTGAGGATCGCGAGCATCACCTTCTCCGCCAACACGGCAGACTACGTGAACGTGGAGCCGGACAAGGCGGAGAAGAACGCCAGGACCATCTCGCGGCTGGCCGAGATCTTCAAGAAATACAGCCGCTACAAGATCACGATCCAGGGCCACGCGAACCTGGTAAACTTCGACAATCCCGCCAAGGCCAAACAGGAGCAGGAACAGGAGCTCCTGCCCCTGTCCAAGGCGCGGGCAGATTCCATCAAGGATGCCCTCGTTCGGGAAGGAATCGAGGTGCGCAGGATCTCCACCATCGGGGTGGGAGCATCGCAGCCCGTCGTGCCGTTCAGCGACCTGGACAACCGCTGGAAGAACAGGCGCGTCGAGTTCATCCTCGTACGCGAGTAGCGTGAGGGTCCCCGTCCGCCTCGTCGCGGCGGCGCTCGGAGCGATCCTGGGCGCCGTCGCGATTTTTCTCTATCTCGACTCCAGCCCTGTGCAAAGGTCCTCGGGCGAGCGGGTGTTCTCGATTTCGAAGGGAGAGAACCTCACCAGGATCGCGGACCGTCTCCAGAGGGAGGGGCTGATACGGTTCGCCCCCCTTTTGCGCCTGGTCTCCAGAGCGAGAGGAACGGAAGGCGCGTTCAAGGCAGGATACTACCGCGTGCCCGCCGGCTCGACCACCACGGCAATCCACCGCCTCCTGGTCTCCGGGGCCGAAACCCTGGAGAAGATCACGATCCCCGAGGGATGGACCTCCCGAAAGATAGCTCTCCTTCTGGAGTCCCGGGGCATCTGCTCCGCCGTGGATTTCATGGCCGCGGCCAGGTCGCCCGAGCTGGCGGCCCGGCTGGGAGTGCCGGCCCAGAGCCTCGAGGGCTACCTCTTCCCCGACACGTATTTTCTCCCCGAGGGTTTTCCCGCGGATGCCCTGGCCGAGCTCATGGTGAAGAATTTCTTCGAAAACCTCTCGGCCATCGCGCCTCAGTGGACGGCCCTGAGCCCCCGGAAGCTCGCCGACACGGTCATCCTGGCGTCCATCGTGGAGCGGGAGTACCGCATCGACGCGGAGGCGCCTCTTATCACGTCCGTGTTCGAGAACCGCCTGGCGGCGAACATGGGGCTTGAATCGTGTGCCACTCTTGAATATATTATTACGGAGATCCAGCTAAAGGCACACCCGGAGTACATATCCCTTGAGGATGAGCGCCTTGATTCTCCCTACAACACGTATAAGTGGGCGGGATTGCCTCCCGGTCCCATTTCGGAGCCGGGGAGAATCGCGCTGGAGGCGGCATTCCATCCGGCGCATACCGATTACATGTACTTCGTGCTGCGAGATCCGGATTCGGGACGCCACTACTTCTCCAGGGACCTTCGAGAGCACATCCAGGCGAAGTTTCTCTACCTGAAGAAATAGGAGAGCATGAGGATACCGCAGGCCACGCTCTCGGAGATCCAGAACCGTCTCGACCTGGCGGAGGTGGTGGGAGAGTACGTTGCCCTCCAGAAGAGGGGAAACCGCTACTGGGGCAGGTGTCCTTTCCACGAGGAGAAGACCCCCTCGTTCAGCGTGACCCCCGACAAGGGCGTGTTCTATTGCTTCGGCTGCCACAAGGGGGGCGGGCTGTACCAGTTCGTGATGGAGCTGGAGAAGGTGTCGTTCATCGACGCGGTCGAGATGCTGGCAAAGAAAGCCGGTGTCGAGATTCAACGGGAGGAAGGGGAGAAGGGCGGCGTCAAGAGGGAAACATTCCTGGAGCTGAACAGGCGGCTCGCGGGGAGCTTCCACTGGCTGCTCACGGAAAGTCCCCGCGGGGAGGCTGCTCGTGCTTATCTGGAGGGCAGGGGAGTGCCCCGGGAAACGATCGAGGCTTTCCAGCTGGGCTATGCCCCCCCGGACAGGGAATGGCTGGAAAGATTCCTCACGGGGAAGAATTATTCGGAAGACTTCCTTGCCAAAACGGGGCTTTTTTCGGAATCGGCCCGGGGGAGGACGGCGCTCTTCGCCAACCGGATCATCTTCCCCATCGCGAACCTCCGCGGCGAGATCATTGCTTTCGGGGGACGCGCGCTTGGAGAAGGGGTTCCGAAGTACTTGAACTCCCCGGAGACCTCCTTTTTCAGAAAAGGAGAGAACCTTTTCGGAATCGACAAGGCGCTCCCCGCGATAAAGAAGGGGGACGCGGCGATCGTCGTGGAAGGTTACATGGATGTGCTCGCCATGCACCAGGCGGGGATCACCAACTGCGTTGCGCCCCTGGGGACGGCGCTCACCGAAACCCAGGTGAAGGTCCTGAAGCGGGCCGCGTCTCGGTGTATCCTTGTCTTCGACGGAGACGAGGCGGGCGAGAAGGCGACCCTCAGGGCGGTGGAAATGCTGGAAAGACAGGAGCTCGCCGCCCACGTGGTTGCGCTTCCCGATGGGCAGGACCCGGCCGATATCGTGCAACGCGAGGGGCGCAGGGGGATCGAGAGGTGCCTGGAGGCGGCGCAGCCGTGCTTCGCGTTCCTCCTGGAAAAGGTCATGGGCCGCCATGACCGCTCCACGCCGGAAGGAAAGGAGAGGATCCGCGATTTTCTCCTCCCCTTCATTGCCGCGGCCGGCTCCCGTGTGCGCGCCGACGACTACATGCGGAGGCTTGCCGAGGCGATTACTGTCGACGAAGGCGCCGTCCGCGCTGATTTTGCCTCCTGGAAGCGCGGGCTGCGCCAGGGTCACGCTTCGAAAGGCGAGGGGGAGGAAGGGAGAGGCTCTTCGACGGACCTGTTCCTCATGCTTGCCCTGGCGATTCACCAGGAGCTGTTCCCCCGGGTGCGTTCGAGCGGCATCGCGCTTTCCGACCTGGAGGATCCGCGGGCCCGGGAGCTGTTCGTCGCGCTGGAAGAGGCGTTCCGGGCCGAAGAGATGTCCTTCGATGCCCTGCTTGCCCGCGTGGAGGATGAGACGCTGAAGGAGACGTTGGTGCGCAGCGTCTCAAGCGGAGAGTTCGACGTGAACCAGGAAAAGGCCGTCGAAGACGGCGTGAAGAGGATCAAGCAGAGGACCTTGAAGAGGAAGAGCGACGAGCTGGCCGCCCAGATGAGGCGGATGGAGAGCGAGAAAACGGACCCGGCGCAGATGCGGCAGATGCTTGCGGAGAAGATGCATCTGGACGACGAGCTGGCGAAGCTCCGCGCGAAATCTTCGACGGATCCCAAAACTTCGAGAGGAGAGCAGGACACCGGCATATGAAGGTGACGATTGACATCCAGAACGACCCCGCCATCAAGAAGCTGCTGGAATTTGCCAAGGGCAAGAAGAGCATCAGCTACGACGAGGTGAATGATTTCCTCCCCAACTCGATCGTCAACTCGGATCGCATCGAGGAGGTCATCGCCCTGCTCGAGAAGAACAGCATCAAGCTGGAGGACGAGGAGATCAACCTCGAGCTGGAAGAGGACAAGACGGCCAAGGACAGGAAGAAGCTGATCTACAGCGACAAGGAGTCCTCGGTCGACGACCCGATCCGCCTCTACCTGCGGGAGATCGGAAAGGAAAACCTCCTCACCGCGGAACAGGAGGTGGAGCTCTCCAAGAGGATGGAGGAGGGCGAGGCCATCATCAAGAACGTGCTGAAAGCTTCAGGAGTGATCAACCGCGAGTACTTCAAGATCGCGCTGCGACCCCCCGTTGGAAGGGATCTGCGGGACGCGGCCTCCTTTCGACGCGAGGCGGCGCAGCTCATGGCGGACGCCCGCCGCTCCGGCTCCTATGCCAAGGAAACGGGGAGGGAAAGCCTTCCCTCCGCCAAGCGCTACATGGACGCCAGGAGGCAGCCGGAGAGCGAGGGGGGCGACATCCTCGACGATGAGCTTCTGGAAAGAAGCACGGACTCCTCCGACTCGCGCAAGCTGATGGACCTCCGCCCCGAGGAGATCGGTGCGATCGCGGAGAAATTCGTGAGCGGGGCCCGGAAGATCCGCTCCATCCAGAAGGAGCAGGCCCGCGTGGAGAAGCGCCTGAAGGCGGGCAGCCCCAAGGACCTCAAGACGCTGGCCAAGAAGATCCTCTCCGTCTCCGCGGCGGATCGGGAGAAGATCGAAAAGAGCGCGGGGCTGGGCATCGAGCGCGTGCGGGAGCTCATGCGCATCTATCAGACCAACGAGAAGAAGCTCTCGCGCTACGAGGCGCTGTTCAGCTCGAACCTCCCCAGCATCCTCACCATGGCGGACGAGATCGACCGCGGCCGCGTGCTGTTGAAGGAGGCCAAGGACAGGCTGATCAAGGCCAACCTCCGCCTCGTCGTGAGCATCGCCAAGAAGTACACCAACCGCGGCCTGCACTTCTTCGACCTCGTGCAGGAGGGGAACATCGGGCTCATCAAGGCGGTGGAGAAGTTCGAGTACAGGAAGGGCTACAAGTTCTCCACCTATGCCACCTGGTGGATCCGCCAGGCCATCACCCGCTCGATCTCGGACCAGGCGCGAACGATCCGCGTGCCCGTTCACATGATCGAGCAGATCAACAAGGTGATGCGCGAGAGCCGACAGCTCATGCAGATCCTCGGGAGGGAGCCCACAGATGACGAGGTCGCCGAGAAGCTGGGCTGGGCCACGGGACGGGTGAAGGCCGTAAAGAGCGTCGCGCGCGAGCCCATCTCCCTCGAGACCCCCATCGGCGAGGAGGAGGACTCGCTCCTGGGCGATTTCATCGAGGACAAGGAGGTGGAAAGCCCCTCCAATATGACAGCCTTCCGTCTCCTGCAGGAGCAGCTGGAGACCGTCCTCGCCACTCTGCCGCCGCGGGAGCAGGAGGTGCTGAAGATGCGCTTCGGCCTCGAAGACGGCTACTCCTTGACTCTTGAGGAGGTGGGACTCTATTTTAACGTGACCCGCGAGCGGATACGGCAGATCGAGGCCAAGGCCCTTCGAAGGCTCAGGCATCCGACAAGAAGCCGAAGGCTCAAGGACTATCTCGAACATTAAAGGGGAATGGAAAAATGGCACGAACCGTATACGACAAGCTCCGGGCTCTCCAGGATGTCCTTTCGCGCAAGTTCGAAGTCGAGAAGGAGATCCTCGAGATCCCCAAGTCCCTGGCAACCAAGACGGAGCTTCTCAACAGGGTGAAGAAATCCTCCATGGACAAGGCCGCCAGCCACCAGGGCGCCCTGACGCGGATAGAGGAGCTCACGCAGAAGCTCACCGATGCGGAGCAGGCCCGCGAGAAGTACGAGGGCCAGATGGATCTCATCAAGACCCAGAGAGAGTACGAGGCGCTGGACAAGGAGATCAAGGAAGCCACGGAGAAGGAGCAGACCCTGCGCAAGGAGCTCCAGCGCGAGCAGGGCATGGCTGAAGAGCTCAAAGGGTCGCTTGAAAAAGAAGAGATGATGATCAAGAAGCAGGAGGAGGACGTCAAGGAGGAGCAGTCCAAAATCAAGCTCAAGATCAAGGAAAAGAACCAGGAGCTGAAGAAGCTCCTGAACGAGGAAAAGAAAATCACTCCGGGTCTCGACGAAGAGATCCTTTTCAAGTTCGAGCGGATCATCAAGAGCAAGGCCGGCGTCGGCATCGTCTCCCTCGCCAAAGGCGTCTGCATGGGATGCTACATGATCCTGCCCCCCCAATTCGTGAACACGGTTCGCCTTGGCGAGAAGGTGGAGTTCTGCCCCTACTGCAGCAGGATCCTCTTCTACTCCGATGAGGAGGAAGAGGAAAGCCTGGAGACCGCCATCTTGGAGGAAGAGGCCGAGGAAGAGGAGGAAGAGGAGGAGGAGCAGGAGGAAGAAGCGCCGGAAGACGAAGAAGAGGAGATCTGAAGCCGCTCACGATTCCGCTCCCTTCCGCTGTATCGCTCACCGGACGCTGTTGCACCTCGCGCCTCCGCCGCCCCGCTTCGCTGCGGCGCCCTCCCGGCGTTTCTTACGAAGCGCCTGACGGGTTGGATCTGCCGCAGAAATTACCGCTTGCGTATTTTCGCCCTTTGGGCGAAAATATTATAGGCAGATCAGGTCACCGCCTTCGGCGGGGAGTATGCCCCGTCAGGGAGGAAAGTCCGGGCTCCAGAGAGCAGAATGCCGGGTAACACCCGGGCCGAGCGTTTTCGAGCTTTGCTTAGAAAACGCAAGGACAGAGAGTGCCACAGAAAACATACCGGTCTTTACGGTTCCGAAAGGGACGCGGGAAGACCAAGGGTGAAAAGGCGAGGCAAGAGCTCACCGCCCGACCGGCGACGGCCGGGGCACGGAAAACCTCATTCGGAGCAAAGCCAAGCAGCAGGGGGTTGCTCGCCCGCCGGGGGTGAAATCCCGGCAACCTGCGGGTAGGCTGCTAGAGGGAGCGGGCAACCGCGGCCCCCAGAGAGATGGTGACCCACGACAGAACCCGGCTTATCGATCTGCCGTTTTTTTTAGATTAAGGCACGGAAGGCATGATCCTCAGCTACGATCACTATCATTCGGGACGGGGAAGGAGAGCGCGACGGAGGCTCATTCCCATCGCCGCGGTCCTCGTGCTCGCCGCCGTGGCTGTTGTCTTCATCCTGCGGATCCCCCAGAGGCTTCTCCCCGCCTCGGGGGCCCATGCCGGAGCGGGAAAGCTCGCAGAGCTCTGGAAGAACGAGCGCTACGACGAAGTCATCTCGATCGCGGACGCCGTGCTCAAGAGCGACCCCCTCAACGCCAACGCCCTCGCCTACCGCGGGTTCGCCTCTTTCTACAAGGCGGTCTCCGCGTCGACCCCCGAGGACAAGCTCCCGTTCCTCGACGATGCCATTGTCTGCCTGAGGCGGGCGAAGCTCGCCGGGACGTCGATGGCGGGCGAGACCGACTACGTGCTCGCCAAGGCATATTTCCACAAGGGGAAATTCACGTATGATCTCGCCGTCACGTACATGGAGAGCGCGCTCGCCCGCGGTTTCGTGCAGAAGGACAGCTACGAATACCTCGGGCTTTCCTATACCCAGTTGGGAGACTTCGAGAAGGGGATCACCAACTTCCTCAAGGCGCTTCAGGAGGAGCAGAGCGATCTCCTGCTCTTGACAATCGGGCAAAGTTACTACCAGATGAAGCGTACCGCCGAAGCGGTCGACTATCTTCTGCGAGCCCTCAACAAGACGGAGGACAAGGCGATCGAGAAGAGGGCGCGCTTCCTGCTCGGTGAGATCTACCTTGACAGGAACGAGCTCTTCAAGGCTGAAGAGCAGTACAGTGCGATCACGCAGCTCGATTCCCAGTCGGCGGACGCGCACTTCTTCCTCGGAGAGGTGTACGCCAAGCTGAACGACCGCGTGAAGGCGCGGGCCGAGTGGAGGGCCGCCTTCCAAATCGACCCGTCACACTACGGAGCCAAGCTCCGCTTGTTCAAGTAGCAAAGGGGTCCGGCCGGCCGCCCTGAGGAGGATGTCTGATGGCATGGGAAGGATTGTACGAGGCGTTTTCTACAGACCTCGGGATTGACCTGGGAACGTGCAGCACGATTGTCCATGTGAGGGGAAAGGGGATCGTGCTGTGCGAGCCTTCGGTCGTGGCCATGGAGCGCGGAACCAAAAAGGTTGTAGCCGTCGGCACCGAGGCGAAAAAAATGCTGTGGAAGACCCCCGGCGACATCATGGCCATCAGGCCGCTTCGCGACGGCGTCATCGCGGACTTCGAGGCAACCGAGAAGATGATCCGCTACTTCATCGAGAAGGTCATCTCACGCCGCTGGTTCGTCAAGCCGCGGATGGTGATCGGGGTTCCCACGTGCATCACGGAAGTGGAGAAGCGCGCCGTTCGTGACTCCGCCGAGCAGGCGGGCGCCCGGGAGGTCTACCTCATCCAGGAATCCATGGCGGCGGCGATCGGCGCAAACATCCCCATCCTCGAGCCCGCGGGCCACATGATCTGCGACATCGGCGGCGGGACCACCGAGATTTCGGTGATCTCCCTCGGCGGCATGGTCGTGACCAACGCCATCCGCGTCGGCGGAGACGAGTTCGACGAGGCGATCATCAAGCACGTTCGAAACGTGCACAACCTCATCGTGGGCGAAGCCACGGCGGAGAACGTGAAGATCACCATCGGAAACGCCTCCCCTGACAAGAAGATCGAAAAGATGGAGATCAAGGGCACCGACGCCATCACGGGCCTCCCCCGCAAGCTCGAGATGGACTCGGTGGAAGTCCGGGAGGCTCTCCAGGAGCCGATCAACACGGTCATCGAGGAGATCAAGAAGACGCTGGGGCAGACCCCGCCGGAACTTGCCGCGGACATCGTGGAGCGGGGAATCGTGATGACGGGCGGAGGCTCCCTGTTGAAGGGCTTCCCGAAGTTCATCTCCAAGGAGACCGGGGTGCCCGTCATCCTCGCGGAGAATCCCCTTCTCTGCGTCGCCCTGGGGGCGGGGAAGTTCCTGGAAAGCCTTGTGAAGGACAAGAACGCGAAGTACTTCAACGTGAAGACCTGAAGGCTCTAGTCTATGCCCGGTCTTTTCGAAGGTTTTTTCGCCCGGCATAGGAGGGGCGTCACTCTCTCGATCCTCGTCCTGCTCTCCCTCTTCAGCCTGCTGATCTCCAACAGGACCCTCGTCGTGCAGCCGAAGCAGGTCGGCTTCTCCGTGGTTTCATTTTTCCAGAAAGGCTTTACAGGATTCTTCCGGTGGTTCGGCGACACGGCGGGCTCCATCTCGCAGCTCCGCCAGGCGCGGGAAGAGCTGGCTTCGGCCCGGCAGAGGCTCCAGGAGCTCGACCAGACCAACCGCGAAATCGTGGAGCTTCGCCGCGAAAACCAGCTCCTGAGAGATCAGCTCGGCTTCATCCAGTCTCTCCCCGCCGACAGGATCGCGGCTGAGGTCATCGCCAAGGATCACGACAACCTCTTTTCCACGATCACGGTGAACAAGGGCTCCCGGCACGGCGTGAAGCGCAACATGCCCGTCGTCGCTTTCCACGGGGACATGGAGGGGCTGGTGGGGAAAGTCGTAGCCGTGGGCCTCGGCTCCTCCCAGATTCTTCCCCTCTACGATCCCCAGTGCCAGATTTCAGCGCGGCTGGAGCGCTCACGCTTCGAAGGCCTGGTCAGCGGGCAGGGCAAGGACAGGGAGAACGTGATCATGCGCTACGTGAAGAAAATCGCCAAGGATTCGATAGAGTACGGAGACCTCGCCGTCACGGCGGGCCTCGGCGGCCTGTATCCCAAGGGAATCAACATCGGCAGGATCAGGGACATCAGGGCACGCAGCTACGAGACGTCCCTGGAGCTCGAAGTGGAGCCCATCATCGACTTCAGCAGGCTGGAGTACGTGTTCATCTTGAACACGGAAGAAGGCTCCGGCGATACCCCGGCTGAGGCCGTGGATGCGGCGCCGGCGGCGGCTGCGGGATCACCATCGGGCGCGGCTCCCGAGGCGGCAAGCTCGGGCGCAGCGGGTGGGGAAACCGGCGCGGGAGCGGCGGATCCAAATGCAGGCGCGGCGTCGCCGGACGATGCGGCCCCGACTCCAGGCGGGAACTGAATGGGCAAGGATCTTCGCATCACCCTCGTCACCCTCCTGTTCCTGACCGTTGCTGTTCTGCTTCAGTCCACCGTGCTGGGCAGCATCGCCATAGCCAGCGTGAGACCCGACCTGGCGCTGATAATCCTGGTTTTCGTCTCCCTCAGGCGCGGCTCCATGGTGGGCCAGGTTTCCGGGTTCTTTTCCGGGATTCTCGAGGATTTCATGAGCGTCTCGCCGCTGGGGTTTCATCCGCTCATGCGCGCCGTGATCGGATACCTCTACGGCCTTTTCTCCGGCGCCGTGTTCGTGGATCCCTTCCTCATGCCGATGGTCCTTACAGTGATCGCGACACTCCTCAAGGGCGTGCTCTCGGGCCTCGTGTCGACCGTATTCGGCCTGTCATCTTCCGGCTTCCTCTACTTCACGGGGAGACTGTGGATAGAGGTGGGTTACAACGCGGTCCTCTCCCCGTTCCTCTTTGCCCTGCTCAACCTGTTCAAAGTCTTCAAGCAGGCGGAGAAGAAAGAAGGCGCCTGATGGACGGGGAACGCCTGCTCAGACGGCGGTTCTTCATCCTCACCGCCATTTTTGCAGGAACGATCGGGTTCCTGGCGATCTACCTCTTCTACCTCCAGATCATCAGAGGCGTCGAGTACCGCCAAAGGGCGAAGGATGTCTCCCAGCGTGAAGTACCCATCCCGGCCCAGCGAGGTGAGATCTTCGACAGGAGCGTCGACGTCCCCCTGGTCTTCAACGTGGATTCCTTCGCCGTCGACGTGGTTCCCGGCGATGTGAAGCCTTCCGAGCTCCCCGGGCTCTTTGCGCGCCTGTCCAAGGTGCTTTCCATCCCCGAATCGGAGATCGGAAAGCGCATTCCACCGAAGAACTATTCGCTCTTCCAGCCGATCGAGGTGAAGGGGGGCGTGTCTCTCCAGATCATCTCGTTCCTCGCCGAGCACATCGACGAGTTCCACGGCGTGAGCTGGCACAACAAGCCGATTCGCAACTACCAGGAGGGAAGTACCCTGGCACACGTCATCGGCTACGTCGGGGACATAACCAAGGAGGAGCTTCAGGTCCTGTACAATGAGGGTTATGCCCCGGACTCGGTGCTCGGCAAATCGGGAATCGAGAAGCAGTACGACCGGCTCCTTCGGGGGCAGGACGGAACGAGGTACCGCGTCGTCGACGTGAGGGAGCGGAGGCTCGTCGGAGAAGAGGAGGAGGTCATCCCTCCCACCCCGGGCAAGGACGTGGTTCTCACCATAGACCGGCGGGTGCAGAAGCTCGCCGAGGAGGCTTTGGGGCAGAGGCGCGGGTCCGTCGTGGTGATGAAGCCCGCCACCGGCGAGATCCTGGCCCTGGTCTCGTACCCATCATTCGACCCCAACAGGTTTTTCGCCTCCGACGCGGGGGACTACTTCTCGCAGCTTTCCGTTGACCCCTCGTCCCCGTTCCTCGACAGGGCCATCCAGTCGGTGTACCCTCCCGCGTCGGCCTTCAAGATCCTCATGACCACCGCGGTCATCGACGACGCGACGATCCCGACGGCGCGCGCCATCCTGTGCACGGGGAAGCTGGAGTTCGGGGACCGTGTCTTCAACTGCTGGGTGAAGACGGGGCACGGATACGAGGACCTCTTCGGGGGCCTTGCTCAGTCCTGTGACGTTTACTTTTTCACGGTGGGCAATGGAGCTCGGAGTGGAGAAGATCGATTCCTACGGCAGAGACTTCGGGCTGGGCGCCTTGACCGGAATCGACCTGCCCGAGGAGAGGAGCGGGCTCCTGCCCACTCCCGAATGGAAAGAGAAGACCCAGCACATGAAGTGGGTCGGCGGGGACACCCTCAACTTTTCGATCGGGCAGGGATTCGTCACCCTCTCGCCCCTGCAGATGGGGGACATGGTGGCCCTCATCGCAAACCAGGGCGTCATCTACAAGCCCCACCTCCTCAAGGAGACCCGGGACCCCACCACGGGCAAGATCATCTTCGAAAGCCGGCCCGAGATCCTCCATACATCGCACATTTCAAAGGAGACCTTCCAGATGGTCCAGGACGCCATGCGGGGCGTGATCACGAAAGGAACCGCGGCGCCGGTCATCGACACCAAGGCGGTGGAGGTAGCGGGCAAGACGGGAACGAGCGAGGTGGGGATTGAGGGTCAATGGCATTCGTGGTTCGCCGCCTTCGCCCCGTACAAGACGGACCATCCCGAGGACAGGATCGTCGTGGTGGTCATGGTGGAGGCGTCGGAGAACTGGGAATGGTGGGCGCCCAAGGCGGCGAATCTCATTCTCCAGGGCTATTTCGCGGGCCAGACCTTCGATCAAGCGGTGGCGACTCTCAAGCCATGGTACATCAAGGTCAAGGGGAGGCAGGAGTGAGACGCGTCTCGGCATTCTCTTTCGACCTCGTGCTCTTCGCCGCGGTGATGGCCCTGGTGATCATCGGAGTGCTGTTCATCTACTCCAGCGGGGTAAACGCGAGCGGAGCGCTCGTGTCCTCCGAGTTCATCAAGCAGATGGTCTGGGCGATCACCGGCGTGGCCCTCCTGTTATTTTTCGCCTTCTTCAGCTATTCGGTGCTTCGCACCTATTCCCTGTACATCTATGCCGCCTCCCTCCTCCTTCTCCTTCTCACCCTTGTGATCGGGCGGGAAGTGAACGGGGCCCACTCGTGGATCGGCGTGTGGGAGCTGGGGATCCAGCCCTCCGAGTTCGCCAAGATTACGACCATCATGTTTCTCGCCATGTACTTCACCGGCATCGGAAACGGGATCCGCGAGCTGCCGCGGTTCCTTCTGGGGCTGCTTATCGTTCTCATCCCCGTCCTCCTCATCCTCCTTCAACCCGACATGGGCACCGCGCTGGTTTTCTTTCCCATATTCCTCGTCATAGCCTATATCGCCGGGGCTCAGGTCAAGCACCTGATGTTCATCCTCTTGACGGGAGCTCTCATGGTGGCGTTCGCCGCGATGCCCAGCCTTTCGCGGCATTCCACGTCGGGAGCCAGGCTCCTCTCCCTGCTCTCCGACCCCGATTTCCTGAAGTACCTGCTGATCGCCATCCTCGCCGTCGTGGGCCTCTCCTATTTCGGGCTGCGCTCCTTCAAGCAGCGCTCCTTCTACTGGATACTCTACGCATCCTGCATTCTCCTGTTGTCCCTCTGCGCATCGCTTGCCCTGCGGATCGTGCTGAAGGACTACCAGATCATGCGGATGGTCATCTTTCTCAATCCCCAGCTGGATCCCCAGGGGGCGGGGTGGAACATCCTGCAGTCGATCACGGCGATCGGCTCCGGCGGTTTCTGGGGAAAGGGTTTTCTCCAGGGGACGCAGAGCCACTACCGCTTCCTCCCGCAGCAGAGCACCGATTTCATCTTCTCGATCCTGGCAGAGGAATGGGGGTTTTTGGGCGGGATTTTCATTTTCGCGCTCTTCCTGGCCATCCTCCTGCGCGGCATGAGCATCATCTGGAGCTCGCATGACGACTACGCGATCCTGGTGGGAAGCGGAATCCTGTCCATGCTTTTCTTCCACGTCGTCGTAAACGCGGGGATGGCCATGGGGATCATGCCCGTCACGGGCATTCCCCTCATGCTCCTGTCCTACGGCGGATCCTCCCTGTGGACTGCGATGAGCGGGGTCGGCATCCTCATGAACATCTCCCAGCGGAGGATGCGGTACTGACGATGCGCCGCATCGACCCTGGGAAAGACCTCACCGACGTGCTCCGCCGCGTGGAACGGCCGGCTCGCTACGTCGGAGGGGAATACGGCTCCGTCGCCAAGGAAGGCTCCGGGCTTTTGCGAGTGGCAATCTCGTACCCCGATCTCTACGAGATCGGCATGTCCAACGCGGCAATCAGGGTCCTCTACGGTATTTTGAACGGCATCGAAGGGGTTTCCTGCGAAAGGGTTTTCGCCGCCGCGCCCGATTTCGAGGCGGCCCTCCGGCAGCGTTCCGTCCCCCTGTATTCGCTTGAGACCGGGCGGGAGCTTCGCGGCTTCGATATCGTAGGTTTCTCACTCGGCTACGAGCTTACCCTCACCAATCTGCTGGCCATCCTGGACCTCGGCGGTGTGACGCTGGAAGCCGCCCAGCGCGGCGAAGACGAGCCCATCGTGATTGCCGGCGGCCCCGCCTCCACCAATCCGGCACCCTGCGGCCTTTTCGTCGACTGCGTTTTCGTGGGAGAAGCGGAGGGCTGGGCGGAGGAGACCTTCGCGCGCCTCGCGTCGATGAAGCGCCGGGGGGCGGGCAGGGGAGACCTCCTGGCGCATCTGCGCTCCCTTCCATCGATCTGGTTCGCGGGAAAGCGGGAAACCACGCGGCGCGCCCTGTGGCGGGGCTTTTCAACCTCCGCGGCCCGATCCGGGTTTCCCGTGCCCAGCATGCGCACGGTGCAGGATCATGGGACGGTGGAGATCATGCGGGGCTGCCCCAATGCCTGCAGGTTCTGCCACGCCACGTGCTTCTACAGGCCGGCGCGCCACAAGCTTGCCGAGGTGGTGGCGGAGGAGACGCGGGAGCTCGTCATCGGCTGCGGGTACAGGGAAATCACTCTTTCTTCGCTTTCTTCCGGAGAGTTCCAGGACATCCGGGGCCTGGTGAGCAGGCTCAACTCCCTCTACGCCGAGGATCGCGTCTCCTTCTCCCTGCCGTCGCTGCACGTGGATTCCCTGGGTCTCGCGCTGCTCAAGGAGATATCGCAGGTGAGAAAGAGCGGGCTCACGTTCGCGGTAGAGACGCCGCGGCCGGAGTGGCAGGATGCGATAGGAAAGTCGGTGCCCCTGGATAAAACCGTCGAGATCCTCAGGGAAGCGAAGAGCCTGGGATGGAAGAGCGCCAAGTTCTACTTCATGGTCGGGCTTCCCGCCTCCCTTCAGCTTGACGAATCCACGCCGATCGTGGAGTTCCTCCGCCAGGTGAGGGCCGCCACGGGAATGACGATCCACGCGAACGTGGCCGCGTTCATCCCCAAGCCCCATACACCGTTGGAGCTCTCGCCCCAGCTCGGAGAGGAGCCGGCCCTCCAGCGGATCATGGCCGTGAAAAAAGGCCTCGCGGGAGACGGATTCAAGATCGGCTACCACGCCCCCTTTCTCTCGCTTCTGGAGGGGATCGTATCCCGGGGGGATGAACGGGCGGGGAGGCTCGTCCTGGATGCGTACGCGAGCGGAGCTCGCCTCGACGCATGGGAAGAGCACATCCGCGTCGATCTCTGGAGATCCGTCATCGCCAAGGCGGGATGGGATGTCGAAGGAGAGACGTGCAGGCCCCGCTCCGCTCAGGAAGCCTTGCCGTGGAGCTCCATCGCCCTGGGCGTCTCCCAGGCCGTCGTCTTCGACGCGCCGACGTCCACGAGGGCGGCCCTCCCTCCAAGCGAACGGCGGGCCGGGGGCGTTCAGACTGCGGCGCGGATCCTCTTCAGCTTCGCCAAAACTGGCACGGCCGCTTTCACCTCCCATCTGGATCTCCTGAATGTCTTCGAGAGGGCTTTCGCCAGGGCGGGCTACCGTGCTGTCTTTACCGAAGGGTTCAATCCCAAGCCACGCCTCGAGTTCGCCAGCCCCCTTGGACTGGGCATCGAGAGCGAAGAGGAGATCGCCAGCGCAGAGCTTTCGGATTTCGATTCGGAGCAGGAGCTCAAGAGAAGGCTCTCCGGAGCTCTTCCCGCGGGCCTCTTGGTCACCCGGGCGGCTCCAATGGCCAGGACACCGACGGGGAAGAAACCCTCCCTCATGGCCGCATACTGGGGGTCGGAGTACGCCCTCCATGTCGCCGGCCAGGAGCCCGGACCCGACGTCGCGGCTCGGGTGGAGGCGGCGGCCGCTGCCGGGATTGCGGTTTCTCCGCGCGAGGACGGCTGGGCGCTCCAGGTTCCCACCGGCGCCGCCGCAAAGGCGGCGCTCGCGGCGCTGCGCTCGACGTCGGGTGTCACGATCCGGCGGCTTCGCACACTCGCCGGCGCCGAAGGCGGCGCGCCCGTCTCCTACTTCGACGCCTTCCGCTCTTCAGCCTTTATCTGATTCCAGATCTCGTCCATCAGCTGGAGCCCCGCTTGCGAGGGCGTCGTTCCTTGCTCGTTGAGGCGCCTCTCCACCTCCCGGAACCTTGTGATGAACTTGTCGTTGGTGCCGTGGAGAGCGAGGCCGGGATCCACGCCGAGGAGCCGGGAGAGGTTCACCACGGTGAAGAGGATGTCTCCGATCTCCTCCTCGATGCGGCGCGCATCTCCCGTGGAGCTTGCGTCCATGAGCTCGCCGATCTCCTCGCGAAGTTTCTCCCACACCGGCTCGGGGCTCTTCCAATCGAAGCCGACCTTGGAGACCTTCTGCTGGATCTGGTGAGCCCTCTCCAGGGGCGGCAGGGACTTGGGAAGGCTCTCCACCGTGGAGGGCTGTCCCCGGCCCTTTTTTTCTTCTGCCTTGATCTCGTCCCAACGGCTCACGATCTCCTCCACGCTTTCGGTCTTACTATCGCCGAAGACGTGGGGATGCCTGCGGACGAGCTTTTCGCTGATGGTTTCCATCACCTGCTCCACGGAGAAGACGCCGTCCTGCTCCTTCATCCAGGAGATCATTGTCACCAGCATGTACAGATCTCCCAGTTCTTCGCGGAGGTTGTCGTCATCTGCGGCGCTCACGGCGCTCACGCACTCGTACGCCTCTTCGATGAGATTCTCGCGCAGGCTCTCCGGGGTCTGTTTTCTGTCCCACGCGCAGCCATCCGGCGCGCGGAGCCTCTTGATAATCGATAGAAGTCGGCCGAAAGCTGCCTCTGCGCTGTCCTTCATGGGTTAGCAGTTAATAATGGGTGCCGTCCCCTGTCAATAAGTGGTATACTGGAACTAGCCGGGCCGCAGGATGGGGCTCGGCTCATGGTGGAAACTCAAGCGGATGCAGGAAAGACCGCGCACGTATATTTTCCATATTTTTCGTGCCGATGGGAAATCGCTCGTTCTCCATCCCTTCCGCACCCCCGAGAAGCTGACGGCGGCCCTGGAGCAGACCGAGGTAGCCGGTAGGTACGGCGGAGATCCGCACGTGGATGAGCTGCATCGGTTGCGAGCGGAGCTCTACGGCCTGATAGACTCCGCCGTGAAGCGACGGCTCGCCGATGTCCGCTTCATCCCGAAGTTCCTCATTTCCTCCGCCGTTTTTCTGGTTTCCTACTTTTTCTTTTCCTTTGTCGTTCAGGATCCGGTTCCCGTGGTGGATGAGCTCGTGATCTCCATCGCGCTCGCCGTGCTCGCCTATATCATCCTGGGCAGGAGGGATGCGCGCTCGGAGGGGGCCGCTCACAGGCGCCTGGGACTCGTCGCGATCGTGGACGGCATTCTGTTCACGGAAAGCGAGTTCGTGAAGAGGGCGGAGGCCACTCTTCACGTGAACGAATCCCGTGGGATCGGCGAGATGCTGCGGGAGATCATCACCCCCTCCCTGCAGGAGCTGGGCGAGGAGGAGAGGGAAGAGGCCGTACAGTTCCTGGCGCTCCTGGAGGGAAGGTTCGATTCGCGGAGGCTCAAGCGCGAGGAGAGGCTGTTGAAGAGGCTCGCCGCAACGCCGGAGGCGCTTCCCGCCGGAGAGAAGCTCGCCAGCCGCGTGAAGCCGCGGGATTTCGATTTTCCCCTCTACGCGGTGTACAAGAGCCTCAAGCGCAGCGTCATGGACCGGAAATCTTAAGCGCGGAGCCCGCGAGACTTTTCAGGCGATCCGCGAGGGATTCCGGCGTGGCGGATGAGAGGGGCTGGTCGTTGATGGTCACGTTCGGTGCCTGGGAGCACAATCCCATGCACGGGACGATCTCCAGCGAAAAAAGCCCGTCTGCCGTCGTCTCGCCGGGGCAGAGCTTGAGCACGCGCGAGATGGTCTCCAGCAGCTCCGCCGACCTTTTCTTTCCGCAGTTCTCGCCCGAGCAGACCTTGATGCGGAAGCGCGCCGGCGGTTCCAGGCGGAACACGGGATAGAACGCGATGACCTCCGAGACATGATCTGGCGATACGCCGAGAAAATCGGCGATGTGCTCGATGGCGTCCCGGGGAATATAGCCGAAGCCGGCTTGAGTCTGCTCGAGGATGGGCACGAGGAGCTCCCGCTTGGGCGGGAAACGGTTGAAGACGTCAATAAGCTCTTGGGGAGGGCTCTTGGCTACGGCGGCGCCCCGCTCCTTTTCTTCGTGCTTCTGCTTCTTCACGTAATGGGAGAGTATGGCGAGCCCCATTGCGATGTTCTCGTTTCGCACCACCACTTCGGATGGCACGGCGAGCTGCGTCGGAGAGAAGTTCCAGATCGCCGTGATGCCCAGGGACACGACCCGGCTCGCCACCTGCTGGGCCGCCTCCTTGGGGACGCAGAGGATCGCGATTCCCACGTCGAAGCTGCGTACCACCCGCTGGAGGGATTCCATGGGAAGGATTGTGAAAGCCCCCAGGATGCTCCCCACCTTGGCCGGATCGTTGTCGAAGACGGCCACCAGGCGCAGGCCGTATTGAGCGAGGCCGGGGTACTGGCTGAGAGCCGAGCCGAGATGGCCCGCGCCGATCAGGATGGCGGTGTTTTCATAGTTGATGCCGAGGAACTCCTCGATGGCCTTCTTCAGGCCGAGGATCGAGTAGCCCGACTTCGGCTTGCCCTTATAGCCGATGAGAGAGACGTCCTTGCGCACCTGGGTGTCGTCGATCTGGAAGAATCGCGCCAGCTGCTTCGAGGAGACGTTGGATTCGCCGCGGGCCTGCATCTCGGCGAGGATCTGGTGGTAGAGGGGGATCCTTCGAAGCGTCTGCTCGGGGATCTGGTGCTCCATCTCACTGGACTTTTTGGATCGATCCGTTGTGCGCTTACTGGCTTCCACGGGATTCCATCTCGCGCTGGAGGTCTATCGCCTGCTGCACCATGTCGATGCTCTCCCGTGCGGGTGTGTACTTGGGATCTAACGCCAGTACCTGCTTCCAGTATTCAATGGCCTTTTCGTAGTGGCCCTGTGCGTATTCCTTCACGCCGGTCCGGTACAGCTCATCTGCCTGGTCCTGGGTTGCCTTCCTGCCGAAGTCTCCGAGGTCGAATTGGGCCTGCACGCTGAACTTGTCGACGGGGTTGAGCTCTCCGCTCAAGTCCAGATTGTAGTTGACGACGATGCTCATCGTGCCGAACTCCAGGGTGGTGCCCAGGGCGAGGCGGGGATTGTCCGCCTTGAGCAATATCCCGCTCTGGATGGAGAGGAAACTGGTGACATTGACGTTGGTGCCCACGGCCACATTCCACTTCTCGGCGGGAGCGTTCACGGGATCGAAGCTGAAGGGATAGTTGAAGTCGCAGGCAAGCGTCCAGGGGCGCAGGGGGGAATAGGCGAGTCCCGCCGTGGCCATGAGGGGAAGCTGCTCTCCGGCCAGGCTGGACAGCCCGAGGTTCTTCAGCGTGGCTCCGAGACGGAAGTTGCCATCCAGGGAATGGTAGAACTTCAGAAAGGGGATGTTGAAGCTGGTCATGAGCCCCAGGTCGGTCATGAACGCCAGAGAGGACTGGTTGGCGGAGAAGACGGCGGGGATGCTCCGGTAGGCCACCTTGAGATTTGTCCCCGCGGCCAGCCCGAAGAAATAATAGCTATGGAAGAAGTTATAGGAGATGTTCATGGTGGCGATCGATTCGGTTATATAGCCCTTCGCTCCCCGTTCGCCCCAGTCGTTGTACGCCGTGAAGGGAACATAGAGGAACTTGCCGCCGAATCCTATGCCCAGGTCATTGAAGCGGACCGTGTAGACGACGCCTTCGAGGTTCGAGTCCGCGATCCAGTTGTGGTGGTAGAAAGCGAGCTCGGTCTGGCTCAGCAGAGAGCTGGCCGAGGGGTTGCTCTCGATGAACCCGCTGTCCAGCGCCATGGCCGTGTACGCGGTTCCCATCCCTTCGTACCTGCCGCCCATGGGGATGAGAAGGGTGGGGAAGATCGTCAGCCCGGTGTTTGGATCGGCGAACTGGGAAAAGGCGCCCGACCAGCCCGAATACAGGTCATTATTGTCGGCCCAGACGGGGCCGCAGCCGATGAGAAGACAGAGCGCGATAAGAAACGCCTTGCCCTTCATACTACGCATATTATACAACCTTTTATCGGTTTATTCCATGGTATGCGCCGGGGCGCCGGTGACCAAACTCCACTTTTCGTCGATAATAGAAGATGTGGGAGCACGCGACCATGCGGCCGCTTAAGGGGGCCATAACCGCGCTCGTACTCTGTCTCGGCCTCATCGGGGCGGCGCCCTCCTTCGCTTCTGGAGCGCAGGAGAACCGGCTGGGAGAAGCCCGCCGCCTGATCCAGGAGAAGAGCTACGACGAGGCCCTGCTGCTCCTCGCCAATATCGAGGCGGCAAATCCCGATCTGCGGGACGAGACCCGTGCCCTCATTTTCCAGATCATGGACATACGGCGGCGGTACAACGCGGAGTACGAGAAGCTGATCGATGTGTTGAACCAGATGGACCTGGAAAAGGGCCTGGCGATCATCAATGAGCTGGAGGCTCTCGATCCCCATCCCAACCCCGCCATGATGAGCTCCATCGAACAGGCAAAGAGGGGCGCCGAAAACGTGTTCAATGCGATCCATTTCCGCGACATCATGGACTCGGCGTACAAGCTGATCGCGCAGAAGAAATACGCGGAAGCGCTCGCCGCCTACCTCCAGCCTATAGAGAACTTCAACACCATCGGCTTCAATCTGCACCGCGACACCTTCCTCGCGGCGGGCTATGGAGACATCACCGTGAAGAACGTGCTCAATACGGTGGGAAGGATCTCCGAGCTTGCCCAGGGCGCCCGCGCGGCGGCGCAGGACGTCGTTTCGGCGGCCGCGGCCGCGGAGGCCCTGGCCGGGTCGAAGAGCGTCAGCGGGGACGAGGTGCCGCGATTCGAGGGCTCCCTCGCGGTGCTCCAGAACATGGTGGACCGGGAAGCGGGACTTCGAAGCGCGGTTTCCGCCCTGGACACGGCAGGAACGGCGATCCAGCAGAAATCCGCCGACAACCGCGGGGACCTCTACATCCAGTACATGATGCGGCTGAACGAAGGGCGCAAGGACAGGGAAGAGGGCATCGTGTACGCCGTTCACGCCATCTGGTACGATGCCGCGCAGAGCCTGGCCCGCGCAACGGCCGCGGATCTCTCCGCCGCATTCGAAGGAGCCGCGAAGCTCCTGGACGGGGGCCAGTACGCCTTGGCCGTGACCGCCCTGGACGACATCCCCAACCGCAGCCTCCTGGCCGTGAAAGCGGCCTCGCTTCAGTCCGCCGCGCTTCGGCCGCAGGCGGGATGGCGGTTCACCCTCCAGGATGGAGCGACGCTCAAGGAGCTTGCCGGCGAGGCGGCTTCATTCCAGATGATGGCCGCTGAAAGCAGGGCGATGCAGATCCTCGCCCGGTATCGCATCGAGCTCGCGACGATTCCTCCCGCCGACGGCCTTTCCTACCGTCAGCTCCTCGATTTCCGCGCCGTCCTGAAGGCCCGATTCGAGGCCGCGGACTCTCTGCGCAGGGAGTGGCAGGCAGCCGGACAGAGCTATGGGCAGCAGGCCAGGTTCATCCTCTCTCTGGGCAGGCTCGTGAGCTCCGCACAGGACATGGCTGACCGATTCGCCTCATTTCTGAAAGACCTCCAGGGATTGGATCTGGGCTATGCAGTGCGGATTGCACAACAGGACTCGGCAGGCTACCCCGCCAGGCTGGCCATGGCGAAAAACCTCCGCGTCCAGGCCTCGGATGACATGGAAGGCACGAAGAACGGCCTGCCCACGGGAGCGGAGATCATTTACAAGTATCCCTCCAAGGCCCTTCAGGTGCTTGACGCCGCGGACGGGTATCTGCGGCAGCTCACCGGGGACATTGACCAGTACCAGACGAGCTGGAAATCGGAGCAGCCGTATGTTTCGACGAGCCCCCGCGTCACCTCCCTCCTGGCGGCTGCGGCGGAGGTTTCCAAGCAGGCGGGGCAGGAGCGTGAGCTCGTCGCCGCCCTCGCCCGCAAGGCCCAGGACCAGCACACGAGGGCTCTGGAACAGAAGAAGCTCGGAGACCAGTCCTTCGCGAATGCCGTCTCCCTGAGCAAGACCGACCCGGAAAGAGCCGTGGATCTCCTCACCAAGGCGATAGACGCGTACGGCACATCGCTTCAGTTCGAGGAGGACGAGGCGATCAGAAAGCGCATCGAGACGAACGGAGAGATCGCCCGGCTGCAGACCCAGATCTCTCTCTCCCTCAACACCCGAATCGTCACCGATGTGGAGCAGCTCATCACGGATGGGATCAAGCTTATCAGCTCCGGCGATTACCTGCGCGCGAACCAGAAGTTCACCCAGGCCGACGAGAGATGGAAGGAGAAACACCCGGGGGAAATGTACTCCAGCGTCTTAAGCTATTACCTCGACCTTTCCCGCTCGGCCCTCACCGTGAGCGGGAGCCGGGAAATCCTGCCTACGGACCCGAGTTATGACGTGGTGAGCTCCTACATCAACCTGGCAAACCAGAGCTATTTGAGCGCCGCAGCCCTTCTGGCGGCGGGGCGGAAGGCGGACGCCGGCCAGGCGCTTGCCAATGCGAAACGCAATGTGGACGCGGTACTTTCCCTGTTCCCCAACTATCGCGTGGCGCGAATCCTTGCGCTGAAGATCCTCAATCGGAGCGACGAGAAAGCGTTCCCCGTTCAGCTTCAGGCCCAAATCGCGCAGTATACCCAGGAGATGAAGTCGGGAAAGATCAGTAAGCGCGAAGCATACCTCGGCTTGAAAGACATCCAGGAGTTCCGCCCCGACGACAGGGCGCTGGCAGCCACCCTCTCCCAGCTCGAGATCGATATCGGCCTCAGGGCCAAACCCATTTCCCCGGAGCAGATCCGGGAGTCCAACCAGGCCTATCAGCAGGCCGTGGACATGTACAGGGCCAACCAGCCGGAAACCTACCAGCCCGCCCTTCAGCTCCTTGACAAGGCGCTGGATGCCAATCCCAATAACGAAAACGCGAGGAAGCAGCGCACGGCGATCCTCCTGCGCTCGGGCAGCCCCGTCCAGGGAGCCATTTCCAGCACGGCCCTGGCCGAATACCTGAAGGCAAAGGAGCTGCTCAACTCGGGATCCGTCGCCGAAGCGAAGGTCATCGTGGACCGCCTCAGGCAGGACCCGCGAAACGCGAACTATCCGCCCCTCGTGGACCTCGTGATAAAGATCAACAGGGCGCTGGGGATATGATGGGGAGAAATACGGGACGATTCCTTCTGCTGATGCTCATCACCGCCGCCGGCGCGGCGTACACCCAGGAGCTCTATTGGGAGAACCCGGAGGTGATCATGGCCCAGGGAGTGCGCTTCTCCCAGTCGGCAACGGGGGGAGGGCTGATCGTGGTGAGCTGGCAGGAGCTCGTCACCCGGGCCAATGGCCAGGGTGACATCTTCCTGTCGCTGGCAGTTTCCAGCGACGGCCAGAACTGGACCAGGCACGAACGGTTCTACGGCCCGGTTCCCTACAGCGAGCCGGATCCCACTCTCCACCCGCCGGTCTACTCCATGATCGTGGATTCCAAAAGACGGATCTCCATGGCGGTGGCGGTCGCGGAGAGGGTCACGGCGATCATTGTCTCCGATGACGACGGAAAGAGCTTCCGCGAGGTGGCGCGGCTGGAGTCCCAGTTTCCCACTGTCACTCCCGGCATCTTCGCCTCCGCGCGAGGCGGATACCTGCTCTTCGTCACCCAATCCCGGGCAAACCCGCAGGGGGCGGGGACCGCCGGAGAATACCTCTCCATCTACTCCAGCGTCTCGCGCGACGGGGAGAGCTGGTCCGCCTTCTCCCCCTTCATCTCGGAAGAGGAGCTTCGATACAACTTCTCCCCCCAGCATTCCGCCTTCCATGGAAAGGACTTCGTCGTCTTTCAGTCCCGAAGCGAAAAGGACACCTTCCAGCTCTACCTGAAGGTCAGCTCCGACGGGGGCAGGACCTGGGGAGCTGCCCGGACGGTCACGCGCCTGCCCGTCTTTGCCGAGCCGCAGGCGGGAAAAGCGCGGGATGCGGTGGAGTACACCAATCAGAGGCCGAGCCTGTATCCCGTGGGAGCCAGCCTGGGCCTGGTGTGGGAGCGAAACCTCCCGGGCTCCCGCGCCCAGCTCTACTACTGCGAGCTTGCAGACTCGGGCGACATCGCCCTTCCCCCGCAGAAGGTCGCCTCGACACCGGAGAGCATATACGGTCAGATACTGACCTACCGGGGCGCGCTGTACGTGCTGTACTCGGACGTCTCCCTGGCCGCTTCGCGCATCACCCTCGCGCACAAGGGGGCCATCTGGGACACGCAGCTGTTGAGCAGGGGCGTCACCGGCGCCTCCAGCAATCCCCATGCCGTGACGTTCGGCGACAAGATGCTGGTGTTCTGGGAAACCATCGGCGCTACCGGTTCCTCCCTCCTGGAGGTCCGCCCTGTCACCCATGTGGATCCGCCGAAGCTCATTGCCGTGGACTTCGTCCCGGGAAAGAGGCTGAACCGCTCCGCCGTCTCGGTGAGGTGGGACGATCCCCCCGATCCCGCCGGCATCAAGACATACCACTATACATGGAGCGTCGACGGCGTGCCGAAGGTGCAGCAGGATGTGGCGCTGTCCAGACCGTTGGTGGCGCTGCCTTCCGCGATCGACGGCGCATGGGAGCTTTCGGTCACCGCGGAGGATTTCGCGGGAAACGTCTCACCAATGGCCAAAATCGGGTACGTGCGGGATACAACCCCGCCGGAGCCCGTTGCCATCGACCCTCCGGCCACCGATGCGAACGGGTTTCTCGCATCCAATACCTTCTCCCTTTCCTGGCGGCCTCCGGCAAAAGAGGAAATCACGGGCTACCGCTACGGGATATCCTTCATCGGGGAGATCCCCCGGGAGGCGGCCGGAGAGCTGCCGTCCGCGCCCTCTGTCGTCCAGGGAAAGGAAACGGCGGCCCCCACGGCGTCTTTCGACGATATCGACGACGGGGCCTGGGCCTTTTCAGTCTCCGCCGTGGACTCCGCGGGAAACATCGGCAAGCCCGCCACGGTCTTGCTCAAGCTGGACAAATTCGTTCCCTACACCGCTGTATACACGGTGGCAAAAAAGACCGACGAGTTCGGCAATGTCACCCTCTCCATCAGCGGGAGAGGCTTCGACACCGGGGGGACGGTCGAAAAGATCTTCCTCAGCGAGGACGGCAAGCCGCCCTACGAATACGAGTTCCTCCGCTCGCGCGGCGACTTCACCGTGATGAGCGACAGGCTGATCACGGGGCCGCGGCTGACCTCCGAGACGAAGTCGGGCAACTACGTCCTGGCGCTTTTCCATCCCGTGCGGTTGACCACGGTCTGGAAGGGCGGCCTCATCAGCTTCGAGGCCCCCGGCACCATCAAGATCGGGAACTTCAGCATCCGCTACCTGCCGGGCTGGGTGGCGGACAGGGTGCCTCTCTACACGATCCCCGCCAGCCAGGTGGTGGTGGTGGTCGTCGTTCTGTTCATCGCCGTGCTTATCGTGCTGTCCGCCCGCAAAATGGTCGTGCTCCTGGGCGAGGGGGCGATGCTGCGCGAAGAGGTCACGGCTCTCATCGAAGGAAGGCCCTCCTCCAGGTGGGAGGAAAGGAACCGGAAAATGCATGAATTGCAGAGACGGGGAGCGGGTCTGCGCCTCAAGTACACCCTCCTCATGATCGTGCTCGTCATCCTCATCGTCCTCATCGTGTCGGTGCCTCTGAGCTTCCAGATGATCGGGCAGCAGAGGACCACCCTCGCCAACGGCCTCCGGCAGCGTTCCGAGATCCTCGTCGGGAGCCTCGCCTCCAGCGCGGAGAACCTCCTGCGTCTGGCAACGCCAGCCTACGAGGACATGCGCCTGGTTCCGAACAACACGAGGGCCATGGCGGATGCGCTCTGGGCAACGGTCACCGGCCCGGGAGATACTGACAAGGCATTCAAGGACTACGTGTGGGCTACAAACGACCCCCAGTGGATCAAGACCCATCCCGGCTACAACCCCGCAACGGAGAAGGCTTCCGACGACATCGGCGGCATCATCCCTGCGATCGTGGAGAGCCTCGAGGCGGACGGCCGACGCCAGATCGAGCCCCTTATCAAGGCAAACGACGCGTTCCTCCTTCGCTATAACGATCTTTCACAGAAGACGGACAAGAAATCCGCGGAAGATGCGCTGGCCGCCTTGAACGTGTACACCAGGGGACAGAGGGAGATCGACACCCAGTTTAAAACGAACGAGTCCTTCGCATGGGTTCACTCGAGCCCCGATTTCAGGACGGAGTCCCTCCCGCCCACCTTCGTCTTCTACAAGCCCATCGTGTACTTCAGCCGGGCCAAGGACGCCCAGGGCAAGTTCCTCAAGGACGATACGGGCAGCTATATCTACTCCTACTTCCAGGGAATGGTGCGCCTGGCGGTTTCCACCAAGCTCATCAACCTCCAGATCCTGGAGGCACGCAACACCCTCATCCGGATCACGGGATTGATCTCGCTGCTCGCCATTGCCCTGGGAGTGCTCGGCGCGATCCTCCTGGCGAGCATCACGGTCACTCCGATAAAGAAGCTGGCCGCAGGAGTGGCGATCATCAGGGACACGGAGGACAAGGAGGAGCTGAAGAGCCACACCATCGAGGTGCGCACGAGAGACGAGATCGGCATGCTCGCCGACACGGTGAACGACATGACCAAGGGTCTCGTGAAAGCGGCCATCGCGAACAAGGAGCTGATGGTGGGCAAGGACGTCCAGAAGATGTTCCTTCCCCTGGAGAAGGACAGCACGACGGGAGGCGAGGAGACGGCGCTCCTGGAAATCTATGGGTATTACGAGGGGCAAAAGGGGGTTTCAGGGGATTATTTCGACTTTAAGAAGCTCGACGATACACACTACGCCATCATCAAGTGCGACGTAGCAGGGCATGGAGTCCCGGCAGCCCTCATCATGGTGGAGGTCGCCACGCTGTTCATAAGCTATTTCCGCGACTGGGTGAAGAGGAAGGACGCCCTCGCCCACGTGAAGGATCCCACCGAACGCCTGAGGCTGCAAAAGGAGTTGGAGAGGGTCGACACACTGGTGTACACGATCAACGATATGATCGAGGAGCGGGGCTTCAAAGGGCGGTTCGCCGCGCTTACGATCTGCCTTTTCAACGCCGAGACGGGCGCCGCCACTGTCTGCAATGCGGGTGACCGCCTCATGCACATTTACGACGCCGACCAGCGCAAGATGGTCAATATAGAGCTCCCCGACGCTCCCGCCGCCGGTGTCTTCCCCTCGATGCTGTTCGATATGAAAAGAGGTTTCCGGCAGATCACCCAGAAGCTCGATCCTGGGGACGTGATTTTCCTGTACACCGACGGTTTCGATGAGGCAAAGCGCTTTTTCAGAAACGAAAGCTACGAGATCGTGAGCTGCGACGAGCCGGGCTTGAAGGAGGGAGAAATTCACCTTGGGACGCACTCCAAGGGACAGAACAGTGAGGAGTTCGGCAGTCCACGAATGGAAAGCGTGATCGATGCAGTTTTCAACAGCGGCCGCTACAGCCTCGTCAGGCATCATTCGCCTACGCCGAGCGAAGAGCTCGTCTTCGACTTCTCAACCTGCCAGGGCACGGTGAAAGAGGCCGTGCTGGCTCTGGTGGCCGTGGAAAGGGTCTTCCGCGCGTATCGAGATCCCGCGGCCGATGCCAACAGCAGGATAATCGTCGATTCGAATGTGGATGCTTTCCTCAAGGACCACTTCCTCCAGTATTCCGCGTACTTTACCCACCGTCTGGATGGACAGGGGGTTGGAAGCGCGATCACGTTCACTCACCTGCACGAGGACGAGCAGTCCGACGATCTCACGATGCTGGTGCTCAGGAAGAAGTGAGGCCGTGGGAATTATATGCCGAGGTGTCGATATACGAAGTATGAGAAGAATGCTGCCGATTGTCGCCGCGCTCCTCCTGGCCGGAAACGCTTTCGGCCAGAACACCGCGGTGACGCTCCAGAACCAGGAGAGCTCCTGGTTCTATTTCGTCCTCGATCCGGCGGAGCTCGCGGGGCTCACCCCCTCCAGCCCCCTCCTGGCGGCGAAGCTCACCACGTACTTCTCCAGGGAGACCGAGGATTTTCCTTTCACGGCCCTCAAGCCCCGCACGGGGATCACCCTCGAAGGGCTCCCCGAGGGCAGCCACCTCCTGATCGGATTCTTCGTCATTGAAGAGGAGAGGGAGTTTCCCGTACGCGTGATATCGCTCCTCGTAGACAGGAGGCTCGGCCAGCGGCTCTATGAGATCTACAGCGACCCCGCGCTCCTCACCCTCGCGCGGGGCGTGGGCAAGCTGGCGCGCTTTGGAGGGGTTCCCCAGGTCGCCGCGACTTCCCAGCCTCCGGCTGCCCAGACGCCTCCCGCCACGACGGCGCAGGCGCAAAAGCCTCCGGTTGCTCAGCCGGCCCCAAAGACGGTGTCCCCGGCGGCCCCTGCGGGCGGCGTTACCCTGGCGAGCTTCGGCTCCTCCTTCAGCCCGGTTGTATTCACCCGCGAGACCGAGGGGGACTTCTCGGTCCACCCGATGGCCGAATCACTTTTCTGGAACCGCGACGGCACCAGGATCGTGTCGGTTTCAGCAAGCCGGGCGGACTCGTCGCTTACCCTCGATATCGCTTCGGCCTCCGGCTTCTCACGGGACGTTTCCTACTACTTCTATTTGTTCTCCGCCCGGAGGCTCGGGCAGGAAAACTCGTTTACAGTTGAGGTCAAGCCGGTCGTGGCCGGCCAGACGGCGGGGCTCGCCATTCTCTGGGAGAGGGGAAGGCAGCTCCCCCTCCCCGTAGGCACGGTGAATGTCCAGGGGAACACCTGCCGCGTCACGGCGCGGCTGGCGGACCTTCCCCCGGAGGCGGTTTCCGGGCTCGGGGGAGACCCGTCGGCGGATCTCACGGCGTGCTATTTCGACGCGGCTTCGGCAACCTACGAGGAGTTCTACTATACGACCCTGACTTTGGCCGAGCTTCCCGCCTCTACACGTTGAAGCGGATCAGAAGGCAGTCGCCGTCCCTGACCACGTAATCCTTTCCCTCGAGGCGCGCCTTTCCCAGCTTTTTCGCTTCCTGCGAGCCACCGCTTTCCAGGAGGTCGGCCCAGGGGATCACCTCCGCGCGGATGAAGCCCTTCTCCAGATCAGTGTGGATTACTCCCGCCGCCTTCAAAGCGGTGGTGCCCTCACGGATGCTCCAGGCTCTCACCTCGTTCTCTCCGGTCGTGAAGAAGCTCTCCAGGTGCAGAGTCGCGTACACCGTGCGGAGGAACCTGTTCTTCGCCGGCTCCTCGATTCCCAGGTCCGCCAGGAATCCTTTCTGGTCATACGGGGCAAGCTGGGCGATCTCCATCTCCATGTCTCCCCTGATGGGGAACACGGACAGCCCTTTCTCTCGGGTCTCCTTCTCCATCTGCGTTGAATCCGCCGACCTGTCTCCCGTATTCGCGACAACGAACAGGGGCTTCGTCGTCAGGAAGTCGAACCCGGCGAACGTCCTTGCATCCTCCGCGCCGAGGAAATCGACGCCGAGGAGCAGGCCCGAGCCGAGGCGCTCCGCGATCTTGGAGAGAACGTGGTACTCCCGCCCGTCCCGCTTTCCTTCCTTGTCCAGCCGCGCGATGCGCTTTTCAGCCACCTCGTAATCCGCGAATATCAGGGCGTCGAGGATGCGTCTCATGTCGCGAAGGGGATCGAGGGAGATGAGGGGATGGGGCACCACCTCGCTTTCGAACCCGCGAACCACCAGGGCAATGGCGTCCGCCCTCCTGACTTCGGAGAGGCTTGCCGGGGAGATCGAGGCATCCTGGCCGTACTCGAGGGGCTGATCCCGGAAAAGCACCGAGGCGTAGGTGGTCTTTTTGGGCTTGAAAAGGGCGGAAAGCTTGTCTATTCGCGGATCCGGAACCGCGACGTCCGCCAGGTGGGGCTGTTTCTTGCCGGCGGAGAAGTCTCCCGTCGGCAGTGCCTGTCCGGTGAGCGCATTGAATATCGTCGTCTTGCCCGAAGAGGCAAGGCCGATGATCACGGTTTCCATGGAAGCTCCTTGCTTAAGTGATGTCCGTCGCAGTATAAACAAGGACCGTGGGGCAGTGCAATCCAGCGGCGGCTTCATTGCGCGAAGCGTGCGGAAACGCCGCTGCGGCGGCTTCATTGCGCGAAGCGTGCGGAAACTGCGCCGCGCCGGCGGGCAAGGCGTGAAAGCGCATTTTTACTGCGCGAACTGCGGCACCGAGGTCGCACCCAAGGCCGAGCGCTGCCCCGCATGCGGCAAGTTCTTCACGGCCGTCACCTGCCCGGCATGCGGCTTCGAGGCTGACGTGGACTCGTTTCTCAAGGGCTGCCCCGCGTGCGGCTACCTGGTGGATACGGCGAAGGAAAAGGCGCGCCGGGTCGGGCGCCGTGAGCGATCGGGCGGCTTCCGCTCGCGAAAATCGGGCTCGCTTCCCCCTCTTTTCTATCGGATTGTCGGGATCGCGCTCGGCGCAGCCCTCGTGGCCCTCCTGGTGATCCTGCTCCTCCTCAGTAGATGACTCCCAGCCCGCCGCCACCCATGATGTAAAAGTTGGCAGCGTCCTCGAATTCGCCGAGAACGGCTGCCGAAACGACGATGTGGGTTCCCGGGATCAGCCAATGGGCCTCGGCCCCGGCCTGGAAGGGAAGGCCGATCGAAAAGACGCCGTCGGTGAGGGGCTGGGTCCGCGCGGCAATGGAGATTCCGCCGCTGAGCTCGCCAAGATCCAGGAGTATGCCTCCCCGCAGGTACAGCCACGATGCGAACCCGAGTGACGGGGGGACTCCATCGTCGTAGGGGCGCCACAGGGTGGCGAGGATCTCCGTGTCGGCGAGCAGGCTCACGGGGCCCAGCACAAGCTGCAGGGGAACGCCCAGCGAGATTCCCGTGAAGTCGGAGAAGGTGTCGGTCGTCAGGACTCCGACCGCGGGGCTGTACTGGAATGAAGCCTTTCCCTGGAGCGAAACGCCGAACCCCACGGGCGGCGCGGGGTGGAGGAAGGGGTAGCGCACCGCCACGCTCCCGCCGAACGGAGCGGCAACGGTGGAGAAGATCGCGGCCGCCTGTCCGTCGATTTCCAGAAAGCCGCCGATCCCGATTCGCGCCGAAAGCCCCAGGGGAGCGCGCACCAGCGAGCCGGAGGCGCTCGCGGCGCCGAGGAAGGAGAGCTGGAACCCTCCGTCGGGCAGGATATCGGTGCTGGGAGCGTAGAGGAGACCCGAAGCGCCGCTCCATCCGCTTCGCACAGCTTCCCGGACGCTCCTGTCGATCGTTACCGTGATCTCCCTGCTGTCGCCGGACCCCTCGTCCTTTCCAATCCCCTCGAGGATGAAGCGGTAGTCGCCGTCAGGCAGCTCCTTTCCCGATGAGTCGCGAAGCCGCCAGGTGTAGGTGTAGTCCCACGTGGTGAACTCGGGGAGGGTGTCGTGGAAAACCGTCTGGGACTGGCCGTCGAAAACGGTGACCTCTCCCGTGCCCGGCCCCGAAACCTCGAAGGAGATGAAGAGCATGCCCAGGACGCCGGGGTTCTCGGGATTGAGGACCTTCTTGGCGGGCACGGCGGAGAGGAAGCTGAATGGAGCGGGAGAGAGGCTGACGTCGACGCTCGTTACCTCTTTTTCCGAGATGACGATCGACTGGCGGAAATCAGCGTAGCCGAAGGACCGGACCACGAGCTGGAAGGTTCCCACGGGAAGCTCGACAAGCCCGGGAGCGACCGCGTCTCCCCCGACCGTCGCCGTGCTGTCCTGGGGCGACACGGTGAGGCGGAGAAATCCCGTGATTCGGGCAAGGTCGGTCTGGAAAAGCATGTAGTCGCCGGAGAAATTGACCAGCGTTGTGATGGCGTAATAGCCGTCCTTGCGAAGCTCCAGGCGATAGCTGCCCTGGCCGAGGTTGCCGACCACGAGGGGAGTCCGCCCCTGGTAGACTCCGTTGATGTAGACCTCGGCGCCATCGGGATTCGTGATGATGGAGAGGCCCTTGGTGACGGGGATTCCCGTAGGCTGGTAGCTCTGTCCCGACTGCTCCGTCGGTCCCTTTCCGCCGCTTTCGATGGAGGCGGCCTTTGAAAGGGTGCCTCCGGAGGTCGTGGCGCACGAGGTGACGATGACGGCGAGAAGGAATGCCGGCGCGGCGCGGCGCACACGTTTATCGCTCATGCATCCGATTCTACTCCCCCCTGGAGAGGGATTTCAAGTTTCGCCGCTGCGCTCCGCTTTCCTCAGGCGCTCCCCCCTTTTCCAAGTCGCCGGGATGGCCGATACTAAAGATCAGGAAAGCCATGAGAAGCTCCGTTTCGGAAGGGAAATCCTCGGGGAGGGTGCGTTCGGCGCTGGCGGCATTCGCGCGCGGCGTCGGCGTGCTGTATGGGGATCTGAAGCGGGAAAACCTCTTTCGAATAATCTTCGGGATCGTCCTGCTGCTCCTGACGAGCGCGCTGCTCGTGTTCCTGGTCGAGTCGCGGAACAACAGGGCGATGTATGGCGCGTTTTTCGACGCGATATGGTGGGCGGTCGTCACATGGGCGACCGTCGGCTATGGGGACAAGTTCCCCCTGAGCGTCATCGGCAAGGTATTCGGGATCGTCCTCATCTTCTCGAGCGTGGCGGTTTCCTCCATCCTCTCCGGGACGATCGCGAGCATCTTTGTGGACAGGAAAATCCGGGAGGGCAAGGGCTTGCAGGAAGTCACGTTCAAGAACCACATCGTGATTTGCGGATGGAACGCGAACACGGAAAAGATCGTCGCGGGCCTCGCCCGGATCTTCTCGCGGAAAAAGGCCAAGGTGGCCCTGGTCAACGAGATGGATCCGGAAGCCTTCCAGAGCCTGGCGGCCCGCTTCAAGGGAATGGAGATCCGCTTCGTGCGCGGAGACTTCACCCGTGAGGAGGTCATCCGGCGCGCCTCGATGCGCAGCGCCGTGGCAGCCATCATCGTTTCCGACATATCGGGCTCCAACACGCTGGAAAAGGCGGACGAAAGGACGATTCTGGCGACACTCGCCATCAAGCACATCAACCCCGGCATCATGACGAGCGCCGAGATCCTCAACCCCGAGAATGAAGGCCACCTGCGCCGCGCGGAGGTGGACGATATCATCGTCAATGGCGAGTTCAACGGCTTCCTCCTGGCCAGCTCCACCATGGCTTCCGGCATCCCCCGTGTGGCCAAGGAGATTCTCTCCTTCGAGGGAAAGAACATCGTGAAGCAGGTCGAGGTTCCCCCCGCTTTCGCCGGAAAGCGCTTCGCCGAGCTTTCCGATCATTTCATGAAAAGCGGCGCGGGGGTCCTCATCGGCGTGCTCTCCGAAGAGAAGAAGATGTCGCTGGACGACATCCTGGCGGGGGATTCTTCGGCCATCGACGATTTCATCAAGCGGAAGTTCGCCGAAGCGGACGTCGATTACCTGGAACAGGAGAAAAAGGCGGAAAACGTCAGGCTCAATCCCGGGCCCGACTACACGATCAAGGGCTCCGACAAGGCATTCCTGATCGGGCAGCCCCAAGGGGAGAGGGAAGCCTGATGGCACGAGCGAGAGAGAAGGATTTTCTCAAGAGCGTCGGCATCCTCTCGGATCTCACCGCCGAAGAACAGGACCGCCTCTGGCAGATCGTCAAGCGCGTCAACGTCCCCAAGGGCGTCGTCATCATGCGGGAGGGAGAGCTGGGGGACACGATGTACCTGCTGGCGGATGGAGAGGTTGAGGTCACGCAGAAGCTCACTCTCAAGCTGGGCCGGCAGGGCTTCGGGCAAGCCGAGAAATCGGTCGTCAAGCTCAACGCGCGCACCGTTTCCTTCTTCGGCGACATGGCCCTGTTCGAGAACGAGCCCCGGAGCGCGACCATCACCGCCTCCACGGACTGTCTCCTGTACGAGATCTCACGCGACGGCTTCGAGAAGCTGAGCGAGAGCTACCCCAAGCTCGGATGCAAGATCATCAGAAGGATTGCCACGGTGCTCTGCCAGAGGGTCAGGCGGGGAAACCAGGACGTCCTCAAGCTCACGACGGCCTTGAGCCTGGCGCTTTCAAAGTGAGGATTTCGTGCGCGTTTCAGAGCTGAAGCTCGTCGCATGTCTGGGAATCCTCTTATCGATCGCGTTCCCGATCTCCTCGCAGACCGCGGACGTGGGCTCGCGGCAGCCCACCAGCTTCCACGGAATTTCGCTGGGAATGGACATCGCCGTTGTAAAGGAGAAGCTCTCCTCCGACCCGCTTTTCGCCTACCGCGGCGAGCCCGACGTGAGCCTCGTGCCCCAGACGGATCAGACCCTCATCGAGTGCGCGGGCACCACGTTCATCAGGCGCGCGTACTTCCAGTTCGAGCAGGGGAGCCTCCTCATCATGATCCTCACCCTCGACACGGAAAGGCTCGACTACTACGGGATGTTCACGGCCCTTTCCCGAAAATACGGAGATCCGGCGAGCCTCAATCCGAACGAGAGCGTATGGCTCTTCGATTCCGTGCGCTTCTCCCTCGAGCGTCCCCTGACGGTAAAGTACGTGGAAAGAAAGACCTTCGAAGCCCTGCTCAAGAAGGGCTCCGCTCAGGCGGACCTGGAACAGCTCTCGCGGGAAAAGTTCATTGAGCAGTTCTAGCGCGACACGCGCAGCGGTAACGCTCAAGCACGGGAGGGAAGCGACCCTTCGACGCCGCCACCATCCCTGGATTTACAGCCAGGCGGTGGAGAAAGTGCTCGGAGAGCCGGGGGATGGGGAGCTCCTGCCCATCGTCTGCTTTGACGGGAGCCCCCTCGGTTGGGGTTACTACTCTCCCCGGAGCCTCATTGCCGTGCGTTTGGTCGGATTCGGGAGCGAGCCGCCCGGCGAAAAATGGATCGAGGACAGGATGGCTGCGGCGCTCTCCATGCGGCGGGGACTCCCCCTCGACTCGGATGCGTTTCGCATGGTGAACGCTGAGGGCGATTTCATTCCCGGGCTCATCGTCGACGTTTACGGCGACACGGCCGTTGTTTCCATTCACATCCGGGGAATAGAGGTGCTCATGGACAGGATAGCGGCGTGCCTCGCCGCGCTCCTTCCGGGAACGCGAGTTTTCCTCAAGCGCGATGAGCACTATGCCCGGGTGGAGAACCTGAGCCTCGCCTCCGGATATCTCTCCGGACAGGGGGACGGAACGAGCGTCATCCGGGAGGGAAAACTCCAGATCCTCGTCGATATCGCCCATGGGCAGAAGACCGGCTTCTACCTCGATCAGAGGGAGAACAGGTACCTGGTCGGCGCTTACTCCATGGGGAAGAGCCTCCTCAATCTCTTTTCCTACACCGGGGCGTTTTCCCTGCACGCCGTGGCGGCAGGGGCGGTGAGGGCCGTCTCCGTTGAAAGCTCGCGGCTGGCGATCGCCATTTCTCAGCGGAACGTGGAGCTGAACCCCGCACTTGATGCGTCGGCGTTCGAATGGCGGCAGGAGGATGTCTTCTCGTTCCTCGAGCAGGATGGGAAATACGACATCATTGTCGTGGATCCGCCGCCGTTCGCGCGCAGGCGGACGGAGGTGGAGGGCGCCATCAGGGGCTACCTCAGCCTGAACCAGCAGGCGGTGAAGAAGCTTTCCCCCGGCGGCTATGCCTTCACCTTTTCCTGTTCGGGGGCGGTGGATCGGGATACCTTCCGGCAGGTGGTCGTCGAGGCTGCCATGCGTTCGGGAAGGACGGTCCGTCTGCTGCGGGAGCTGCACGCGGGAGCGGACCATCCCGTGTCCGCGGCGCATCCAGAAGGAGAATACCTCAAGGGGTGGCTGATCCATGCTCAGTAGGGTTTGCGGGGCCGCGGCGCTCCTTGTCGTGCTGACGTCGTGCACGCCCGGGCTTCCGAGGATCGGGCTCTCGATAAAGGGAGTCGCGTTCTCCGTGGAAGTCGCGCGCTCGGAGGCCGAGCGTGAGAGGGGCCTGATGTTTCGAAAAACGATTTCAAAGCGGGAGGGGATGCTGTTCGTCTTCGACGCCGATCAGCATCTCGACTTCTGGATGAAGGACACGCCGGTCCCCCTCTCCATCGGATTCATCTCCGCGGACGGCAGGATCCTCGAGATCGAAGACATGCAGCCGTTCTCGCTTGCGACGATCCGCTCCCGCTCCTCCTGCCGCTACGCCCTGGAGCTTGCCCAGGGAACGTTCCGCGATATCGGGGCGGCGGAAGGGGACAGCGTGGTTTTCCCTCCCGGCTTCAAATAACGCGCGGGGGCGAGCCCGCCGCTATTCCTTGTCCTCCTCGGAGAGCTCCGGGAACAGGGAGAGGGCAGGCTCGCCCTCGGCGGATTCGGGCTCGCGGGTGAGTATCTCCACCCTGCGCTCCACGCGGCTCAAATCCTTCTCCAGAGACTTGGAAAGCTTCACGCCCTCCTCGAATACCGAGACGGCCTCCTCCAGAGGGAGCTTGCCCTCCTTGAGCTTCTGGGCAAGCTCCTCCAATCTCTTCAGCCTTTCCTCAAAGTTTTTCCCCGGCATACGTCTCCTTCACGGCGGCCCGAAGACCTCCGCGTGCCAGCCGCACGCGAACGAAATCCTCTGTTTTGACCATTTCAGATGAGAGGAGCACGGCCCCCGACTTCTCGTCGCTGACCACCGCGTAGCCCCGCCGCAGGATGTCCAGGGGAGAGCAGGATGCCAGCTCCCGGGAAGCGAGGTCGAGCCTGTGGCGAAGGCCGGTCAGGGTCCGGCCAAACTCGTCGAAGAGTGATTGCTTGGCATCATCGAAACGCAGGGTGACGGGACCGGAGAAGATGCGGAAACTGCGCAGCAGGGTGTCCGGCTCGAACCGCGCCATGAGCAGCCGGACCCTTTCCAGTCTCTGGCGCAGGAGGCTCTCCATTGACGCGGAGAGCTGGACGACACGGTGGAGCAGCTCGACCCGGGAAGCGGATACCATCTCGGCGGCAGCCGACGGGGTGGGCGCGCGGATGTCGGCCGCCAGGTCGGAGAGGGTGAAGTCGGTCTCGTGTCCGACGGCTGAGATGACGGGGATTCGTGAGGCCGCGATGGCGCGCACGACAACCTCGGAAGAGAAGGGGAGAAGGCCCTCCAGCGACCCTCCTCCGCGGCCCACGATGACAACCTCCCCGAGGGAATAGGCGTTGGCGATCTCGATCTGGCGGGCTATCCGCTCGTCGGCGCCCTCGCCCTGAACCGGAGTGGGAAGGATGACGACATCGATTCCCGCGCTCCTGCGCTTGAGGATCCTCAATATATCGCGGATGGCAGCCCCGGTCGGGGATGTGACCACGGCAATGCGGGAGGGGAAAAGCGGCAGGGGCTTCTTTCGGGATTGATCGAAGAGCCCTTCGGCCGCCAGCTTTCGCTTGCGTTCCTCCAGGAGCGCAAGGATGTCGCCTTCCCCCGCGCGCTTGAGGCTCTCGCATATCAGCTGGTAGCTCCCCCTCCGCGGGTAGACCGAGATCCCCCCCCGGGCCCTCACCAGCATGCCGTCGGCGGGCTGGAAGCGGAGCGTCTCGATCCTGTTCCTGAACATGACGATGGAGATGATTGCATCCAGGTCTTTGAGGCTAAAGTAGTAGTGGCCCGTGCTGGAGGGGCGGAAGTTCGAGATCTCCCCCTGGACCGTCACATCGGGAAACCCGTCCTCAAGGGTGCCTTTGATGAGCTGGGTGATCTCCGATACGGTAAACGGCCGCGCTTCGGGGGCTTCGCTCATTGAGGGGAGGGTACATCTTTGCACGGCGAATGGCAATTGGAGAACGTTCTCACCGAGGCGGTGAATTGCATTGAGGGCTATTTGTCGATAATCTGTTGGGAACAATGAAGAACATCGCGATCATCAACGCCATTGCCTCAAGCGATGTGGCCCTGCGCCCCATTTTCGGAGATCGCTCGTCCCTGGAGCGGGCGATCTCCGCCGGCCGCGTCATGCCCGACGTGGAGGAAGTAATTGTCCTTTGCTCACGGCCGCCCGCGGGGGTTTCCGGGGTGAGACTGGAAGAGCGGGACACATGGTCCGTGGGCGACCTCATCGCCTCTCTGATGAAGCATGGGCGCGGGCACTCCGACATATTCTATTTCTTCGCGGACTGCCCCCTGGTGGATGCATCGATCACGGCGCGGATGCACGAAAATCACCGGAAGTACTACGCCGACTATACCTTCGCGGACGGCTACCCCTACGGTCTCACGCCCGAAATCATGCGCGTGGAAACCGCCTCCCGGCTGCCGGCATTTTCGGAGCGGGGCCCCTTGCTGGGCCGCGAGACCGTCTTCGAGCTGATCAAGCAGGACATCAACTCCTTCGATATCGAGACCGAGCTGGCCCCGAAGGACCAGCGTCTCCTCCGCGTCTCTCTCACCGCGGACACGGAAAGGAACTTCCTCCTTCTCTCGCGGCTGGCCGCTTTGGGCGCTTCCGACGCCTCTTCCGTAACCCGTGTTCTCGACGAGCACCCCGAGATCGCCAGGACGCTTCCCGTCTTTTTCCCCATCCAAATCGTGGAAAGGTGCCCCCAGGCATGCACGTACTGCCCCTACCCGCGCTTCGGCGGCGACATCCTGAAAAAGAACGGGGCCATGGAAGTGGAGGATTTCAGATCTCTGGTCGGAAAGATCGTGCGCTTCTGCGGGGACGCCGTGATCGATGTCTCCCTCTGGGGAGATCCCAGCATGCATCCGCGGTTTTTCGACATCGCAAAGGCCGCCCTGGAGCGCCCGGGGATCGATCTGGTGATCGAGACGTCGGGAGTCGGCTGGGACGCTTCGACGCTCAGGAAGCTCGCCTCTGAGCTTCCCCGCCGGCCAACCTGGATCGTCTCCCTGGACGCCGCCTCCCAGAATGTCTACGCGAGCCTGCGGGGTCCCGGATTCGAGGAGTCGCGTGCCACGGCGCAGCTTCTCTTCGAGCTTTTCCCGCAATCCGTCTACGCCCAGGCCGTCAGGATGAAAGAAAATGAAGAGGACCTGGAAACCTTCTTCAAGGAATGGAAAGGAAAAACTGAAAAGCTCATCATCCAGAAATACGATCATTTCTGCGGTTTTCTCCCCGAGAGGAAGGTGGCGGACCTCTCTCCGCTGAAGCGCTTCCCCTGCTGGCACATCAAGCGCGATCTCGCGGTTCTCATCGATGGGACGGTCTGCCTGTGCCGCGAAGACCTCGGCCGCGCGCACGTGCTGGGAAACGCCTCAAGCGAGGAGCTGTCGGCCGTCTGGGCCAGAGGGGAGGCTTTCCACGGCAGGCATGTCTCGGGGGATTACCCCAGCCTCTGCACCTCCTGCGATGAGTGGTATACCTATAACTTCTAAGCCGACGATGGTCCCCTATACCGTGATGGGCGGCGTCCGCCGTGACTGGATGCGAAAGTATCCTTACCGGCTCACCATCCTCGTCATGAGCAGGGGCGACAGGCTGTTCCGCTCGGAGCTCCTGGGGCAGCTGGAAGCCTTCGCGCTCGGCGAGATCATCTGGGTGGAGGGGCCCGCGGTCTCGTTCGATATCGAAACCCTCTCGCGCGATTTTCCCGGGGTCCGTTTTCTCCTCATCAAGGAAGACGTGTCGATCGGTCAGATGATCGACATCGGCATATCTGAATCCCGGGCACCGTACGTGCTGTGCATGTGGAGCGACGCGCGGATTGCCAGCCTCTCCCCATCCCTGCTCGATTCGATCGAGAAGGCGCATTCCGTCTGCGTCATCCCCCTGATCAGGAACGCCCGCTCAGAGGTCGTGCCGTCCTTCCAGGCCCCCGTGTGGAGGAAAGGCACCCTCTCCCTTCAGTTTCGAACGCCGAGCAGGGATGGAGAGAAGGTCCTTTTTCCATTCGATTACTGCGGGATCTACGATTCGAGGAGATTCGCGCAGAGCGGCGGCTACGACCCGGCGATCTCCAACCCCTACTGGCAGAAGCTCGACTTCGGCTTTCGCTGTCACCTCTGGGGTGAAAAGATCAGCGGCACGACGGCGATCACGCTCGCCTACGCGAGCCCGCCGCCGTCGGAAGACTCCACCCCTGACGAAAGCTACAAGGCCTTCTATTTGAAGAACCTGGCGGTTCGCTTCAAGAGGGAGATGGGGGTCCTTCCGCCGTGGAGGATGCTGGAGTACATCCTGCGCTCGAACACGGGGCCATTCCTCGCGGCGCGGGAGTTCCGCCGCATGCGAGCGTGGGTCTCTCTCCACCGATCCCGCTTCCGACGGGATCCGCGGGAGCTCATGGAGAAATGGGGGAGCCAGTAGGGTGCGCACGGGCGTCTTTATCCAGGTGCGGCTGGGCTCCACGAGGCTGCCGGCAAAGGCCGTTCTTCCCATTGACGGGGTGAGCCTGATCCGCCACGCGATGCGCGCCCTGCGCGGAGTCCCCGCAGAAGTTCACGCGCTGCTCTCGGACCACCCGAGCGCGGCGCGGCTGGCCGAGGAGGCGGCGGCCGAAGGGTTCGAGCTTTTCGTCGGTCCGGATCTTGATGTCCTGGCCCGTTTCTGCCAGGCATGCAGGAAGTTCTCCGTTTCCCGGCTTATCAGGGCCACGGGTGACAATCCCCTGGTGTCGGCTGCCCTGGCGAGATCGATCATGGAAATCCACGGCGAGAGAGGGGCGGATCTGAGCCATTACCTCGGCTGCCCGTGGGGCTCGGGAGTCGAGCTGGTGGAGGCGCGGGCCTTGTTCGCCGCGGAGAAGGAGGCGGAGGACTCCGTCGAGCGTGAACATATCACCACGTTCCTCTACCGCCATCCCGAGCGCTTCATCATCCTGGAGCCGCAGGCGCCGGACGGCATGAACGATCCGGATGCACGGGTGACGGTGGATACGCCCGAGGACTTCGCGCGCGTGCAGAGCATATTCCACGACCTCTATCGGGGTGCTCCCATCGAAGCTGACGAGATCGTTTCCTGGTTCAGGCGTTCGAGAGGCGGAAGCGATGCATGAAGGGCGCAAGAGCTTCCTCCTCGTCCCCGCGGGAGGCAACGGAGAGGGCGTCGGCCACCTGATGCGCTGTCTTTCTCTGGCGGAGAAGCTTTCCGGCAATTGCACGCTTCTCACCGCTTCGCTGTCGGAGGATGCGCGGGCAATTCTGCGAAACCGGGAGGTCTCGGGGGGATACATTCCTCCCCGCGTCGATGCGCTTTCGGACGGGGATCGATTCGATATCGTGCTTCTGGACAAGAGGCGCACCACATCCGGTGAAGAGGCCTTTTTCTCCCGGTTCGGGACCGTGGTCTGCCTCGATGAGGGAGGTGAAGCGAGGCGTCGCGCTTCGTATCTCATCGCGGCTCTTCCCGCTCCCCCGGCAGCGGTGAGCGACAACATCGCCTCCCTCGCCTTCCTCGATCTTCCCCCGCGGAGGCGAAAAGTCGAGCTGCCCATCCGCCGCATCCTCGTGAGCTTCGGGGGCGAGGACTCAAGCGATCTCAGCGGCGCCTTCCTGGACGCCGTTCTCTCCCGAGGGATTTTCCCCGCGGAGGCGATCACGGTGGTGGAAGGGCCCTTGTTCGGGAGAAAGATCTGGCCGCAGGGCGTGAAGGTGGTCCAGGGCGCCTGGCGGCTGACCGATCTTTTGTGCGAGCACGATCTTGTTGTAACGCACTTCGGGATGACGGCGCTGGAGGCTCTGGCGCTCGGCGTCCCCGTGGCCCTGCTCAGCCCCACCAGGTACCACGGCTCGCTTTCCTCGGTCATCCAGGCGCCCACCATCGGCGTGGGCAAGCCCGACATGGGGGCGATGCGCAGCCTGCTCGGCCGTCAACGGACCCTGGTGGAAGCTGTCGAGCGTTTCCAGCTCAGGCTCCAGGCGGAGCGGGGAACAAGCCTCGCGGGATACCTGTCGCGGCTTTCCGCCGGAAGCGGCCGCCGTTGTCCCGTCTGCCGCTCGGATGGAAATAACGTCATCGCCCGGTTCGCCGAGCGCACGTATCGAGCCTGCCCCGCCTGCCGCCTGACATATCTGGAGAGCTTTGCCGCAGAATCGCCGCGCTATGACGGAGAGTACTTCGGCGAGGAGTACCGCCGCCGCTACGGCAGGACGTATCTCGAGGATTTTCCTTCCATCAAGGAGACGGGAAAAGCGCGGATGAGAGTTCTTCGCCGGCTCCTTGGTGGGGATGCCTTGGGCACGCTGCTCGACATCGGCTGTGCATTCGGTCCCTTTCTGGATGCGGCCCGGGAATCGGGTTTTTCCCCCTTCGGCGTGGATGTATCCGAGGAAGCGGTCGCTTATGTGCGCCAGCGGCTGGGCATTCCCGCTCTCTGCGGCAGCTTCGAAGAGCTCCGAATGGATGACCTCCCTCCCGGGCCGATCCGAGCCGTCACTCTCTGGTACGTGATCGAGCACTTTCAAGACCTTGGCGGCTGCCTGAAAAAGGCCGCCTCTCTTCTTCAGCCGGGCGGAGTGCTCGCGTTCTCTACCCCCAACGGCCGCGGAATCTCGGCGCGTAAGGACATGCGCGAATTCCTCCTGAAAAGCCCCGCGGATCACTACTCCATTCTTTCGCCTCGCGGCCTCTCCCGCATTCTTGCCCGCTTCGGCTTCGACCTTGCCTTTGTCCGGGTAACGGGGCACCATCCCGAGAGGTTTCCCTCCCCGCTCGGAGGCCTCGCGACGAGAGGCGGCGCCTTGGCCGGCGTGCTCGCCGCTGTGAGCGGGATTCTGGGCCTCGGGGATACCTTCGAAGCATACGCGGTCAAAAGGAACGCGGCGTGAAAACAGTGCTCATTCTGGGCGGCGGAATCATGCAGGTTCCGGCTGTGCGGATAGCCAGGCAAAAAGGCTGGCGCGTCGTGGTGGCAGACGGAAACGAGAACGTCGTTGCGCGGGCAATGTGCGATTCTTTCGAGCGCGTAGACCTCAAGGACAAGGAAGGGATGCTCCAGCTTGCCCGCCGGCTGTCAGCCGGGGGAGGGCTCGACGGGGTGTTTACGGCCGGCACCGATTTTTCGGCAACCGTGGCCTGGGTGTGCGAGAGGCTCGGCCTGCCGGGCATATCCTACCAGACTGCCCAAAGGGCGACCGACAAGTTTCTCATGCGCACGGCCTTCCAGGCCGCCGGGGTCCCCATCCCGCGCTTCATGGGCGTGTCGGTAGAAGACGATCTTTCGCGCCTAGCCCCCGCTTTCCCGTTTCCCGTGGTCGTGAAGCCGGTGGACAACATGGGAGCCCGGGGGGTGCGCCGCATCGATTCACTCGAACAGTTAGCGGCGGCCTTAAGGGCAGCTGTGGCCCTGTCCCGGAGCGGCAGGGCGATCGTCGAGGAGTTCATGGACGGGCCCGAGCTGAGCCTCGACGCTATCGTGTACCGCGGGCGGATCACCATCTGCGGCGTTGCCGACAGGCATATCAGATTCCCTCCCTACTTCGTCGAGATGGGCCACACGATGCCCACGGCCCTGGAGACGGAGCAGGTGGAGGCTGCCGAGCGCGTCTTTTCCGAGGGGATACGGGCGCTCGAGATAGACAACGGCGCGGCCAAGGGGGATATAAAGCTCTCCAGCTCCGGCCCGATGGTGGGAGAGATCGCCGCGAGGCTCTCGGGCGGCTACATGTCGGGCTGGACATTCCCGCTCTCGAGCGGCGTGGAGGTGACCTCCGCCGCGCTCGACATCGCCGTCGGGCTTGCTCCGGACGGCACCGCGCCCCGATGGAAGAAAACCTCCGCCGAACGCGCCTTCATCTCGATCCCCGGAACGATCAGAGGGATCGAAGGCGTCGAGCAGGCACGGACGGAGAAGGGTGTGCGGGAGATCTTCCTGCGGGTTGAGCCGGGGAGCAAGGTCACGTTCCCGACCAATAATGTCGAAAAGTGCGGGAACGTGATCAGCTGCCTGGATTCTCGCGCCGAGGCCGTTGCCGCGGCAGAGAAGGCCGCCTCCCGGATCCTTCTGCGGCTGTCACCCGAGAACAGCGAAACCGACGGCTTCCTTTTTTCAGCCCAGCTTCTTCCCGATGGGTGGGATGCATTCACCTTGAGCGATTCTTCGAACAGGGAAGCTCTCCAGGCCATGGCCCCGTTTCAGGGAGAGCCTGATGCGCTGTCTGCCGAGGGACCGATCAGAATCTGCCTGATTCCTTCGGTTGACGGAGAGCAGGGGCGTGACTGGCACGGTCTCCCCCTTGTGGAGGCAATACGCCGTATCGGCGAGTTGTGCCGCACTGTTTTCCAGACGGACATGGGGCGGGGTGATGTTTTCGTCCTGGGGAGTGTCTTCTGGCGCGCAATTCTCCGCGGGGGCGTCCAGGGGGCCGTCTACCTCCTGGACAGCATCCGGGAAGCTTCGAAGCGGGGCGAGGCAGCGGGCATGCTGGGGAGAATATGCGGGGCTTGAGAGCGCTCGCGATCCTTCTTCTGATTCTCCCGGCAGTCGTCTGTCTTTCCGAGGACCGCGAGATTTCCTCGGTCCTGGATGAGCTGGACGCGACCCTTGAATGGAACCCCCTGCGGGAGATCGGCGTGATTCTCATTGGCGGTGACCGTGTCGCGTTCAAGGTGGGCTTCCCCCTGGCCCTGGTGAACTACGACCAGAAGGTCGACATCGACGCTCCGCTCAGGCGCGACGGCGGGATCACTTTCACGGCGGACGCCGTACGCGTCATCAAGGAAGCCCTCATCAGGAGCAGGTTCCAGCGCACGAAAGAGGGCTTCCGGGTTTCCACGATCCTCATCGACCCCGGCCACGGGGGGACGAACCCCGGCTCCGTGGATGAGATCGTGCGCTCAGGAAAGAAGATCCAGATCCGGGAGAAGGATGTGGTCCTCTCCATTTCCCAGGAGCTCTCCGGAAGGCTCGAGGGACAGTACCCGGACAAAAAGATCCTCTTCACGCGGTCCACTGACGAGTACGTCTCCCTGGAGAAGAGGACCGATATGGCGAACGCGCTCCTGGCAAAGACGCCCGACGTGATCCTCTACGTATCCATTCACGCCAACCGCACGGCGTTCAATGCGAAGGCATCCGGTTTCGAGGTTTGGTATCTGCCTCCCGAATACAAGCGGACCCTTCTCGACGAAAAGAGCACGGGCAAGGAGAACCTGGACATCCTGCCCATCCTCAACAGCATGTTGGAGGAAGAGATCTCGGTGGAGAGCATCATCCTGGGCCGCGCGATACTCGAGGGCATCGACGCCAAGGTCGGAAAGCTCACCGCCAACCGCGGCTTGAAGGAGGAGTCCTGGTACGTGGTTCGAAACGCCAACATGCCCGCAGTCCTCGTGGAGGTGGGTTTCCTCTCGAACCCCGAGGAGGCGGGGCGGCTGTCGGATCCCGCGTACTTGAAAGACATCGCCGAGGGCATATACAATGGGATCCGGTCCTTCATTTCAAACTTCGAAGCAACCGGGAGTCCAGGTGCTCGATAAACTGATCCTGCTCAGCCGCATCCGGCTCGGCCGTGGAGCGGCAATAGCCGGGGCGTCTCTTCTGGGAGTGCTCGCCCTCTCCCTGCTCGTGTTCCTCATTGCTGGCAACGGCCGGGTGAAGCGGGTGCTCTTTTTCCCGTTGGACGGCTCGGGGAGGCTCGTCGCCGAGGAGAGGTTCCTCACCAATCGGCATGAACTGGAGGGCGACATGCGGGAGCTCGTCGAGGAGGAAATCCTCGGGCCCGTGAGGCATGACGCGGGCCTGCTCATGCCCCGGGACGTGACCGTACGCTCCATCTTCGTCAGGAGCAGGGTCGTCTACCTCGATCTCTCGGCCGATTTCCTGCGCGCCGGGCCGGAGTATCCCGTTCACGGACGGGAAGCCCTTTCCGCCCTGGAAAAGGCCATCGGCTTCAACTTCCCCGGCGTGCGGGAAGTCTTCATCACCATCGGCGGCCAGTCGCCCCGCTTCGGGGACGAAAAGAAAATTCGTTGACAAACAATACCGGCTCGCTATAATTGAATCTGTATAATAACGGGAATTTATTCGAAAGGAGCATCGAATGAAACGGCTGTTCATTATGATCGTCCTTGGGCTCTTCCTTGCCGCACTCGCCTCATTCGCGGATGAATCTGTGCTCATCGACTTCACGAAACTCTCCGCCGACGCAACGATCGGCAAGGCTTCCGCACCCAACGAGAATGGAGCCACTCTCGTGGACTTCAGCACGGTGGCCGGCGCGAGCTTCACCGATGAGGAGAAGGCAGCAATGAAGACATCCCTCGCTCTGGGGAACTGGGACGTCGTGCTCGCCTCCTCGTCGCGGACCGTCGCCAACCAGGCCTTCTCCTTCACGAAAGAGGCCGCCATGAAGCCCACGGCCAAACCCTTCAACGGGGAGGAGATGGCCAACAAGAAGGTGATGGGAATCCGCATCCACTTTCCCGTCGAGACCTTCAATTCCTGGGCCATGATTCAGCCGCCCTTCGATATTCCGGCCTACGCGGACAAGGACCAGCTTCAGGGCGACAAAATCGTGATTCCCGACGCCGAGAAAGGCCTCGGACACAAGTTCGAGGACGGGTATGGTGTGATCAAGAACGTGGGGATCGTCAAGTCCATCAGCGCCACCGTCTACGGCTCGAACTTCCCCAACGGCTTCGGCATCAGGCTCCTCGATCAGGACGGAAACGAGCAGATGATCTTCATGGACTACCTCCAGTTCGACGGGTGGAGGACCCTCACCTGGGACAACCCCAACTACATCACGGACGTTCGAAACAGGGAGATGAAGAAGTTCCCCCTCTACCCCAAGAGCGAGCCCTACGTGAAGCTGGGCGGCGTCGTCATCTATCGCGACTCGACCCAGGAGGGAGGTGACTTCGTGTCCTATTTCAAGGATATCAAGGTCACCTACGACAAAGCCGTCCTCAGCACGGAACGCGACATCAACGACGAGGCGATCTGGGGAATCCTGCAGGCCCGCACGGAGGCGAGAAGACTCGCCGAGCTCAAGCGGGTGGGGAACCTCCAGGTGCTGCGCTACATAGAGAAGCTGAAGATGGATCAGGGCAAGGCCCCATAAGGGAAGCCCACTCATTGCTGCTCATGAGAAAGGCCCCCGAAAGGGGGCCTTTCTTTATCGCTGGAATGCCGCCTACGAACGGCGGCTCTCTTTGCCCTGTCTTCGCGCGGCCTTTAGAACTGCGCTATCACCGCCAGCTCACCGGCGAAATCCTTGGGGGCGAGGGGCCACTCCATGGTGACGTCGACCTTGAAGTTCCATTCGATCCCCATGGTGACGAAGCTGATGTAGGGGGATTCCATGAGGGCGAAGCTCCCGCTCTCCGAGACGAAACGGAAATTGCTCTCCACGCCGCCCCGAAGCCCGTATTTTGTCAGGTCCCCCAGGGAAAGGTCGAGATTCACGTCAAAAGACCCGGTCTGATTCGTCGGCTGCTGGTCGTAGTAGCCGGGATGCCAGAAGAAGGTGGGAACGATCGAAAAGATCCCGAGGTGAAGGCGCGGCTCGAAGAGGAGGTAGAACAGGTTGATCGAGAAGGATACATCACGGGAAGGGTCGAAGTTGGGGACACCGATCTGGGCCATGAACTCCACGTTTTCGCCGCCCGAAGCGTAGAAGAGAACTCCTCCTCGGTAGATGCCGTCTGGGGTCTTCCCTGAAGGACCGAATGTCGCGCCAACAAAGCTTTCCAGCTTCACGCTGCCGAGGTCGGCCAGGGCCCGAAGGTCCCCGGAGTAGAACCCGGGAAAAAGAACGCTCATGCTGTTGAAAGGCGGTGGAAGCGGAAGCGGAAACACCTCTACGAAATTCGTATCCTCGTACGCATAGAGGGAGAAAAGAAGAGCCTCCTTGGCCGGCGTGAAGTCCAGCCGCCCGCCGGTGCCCTTGATCTGGTGAATCCCGTCGTACTGGGGTCCCTGCGGGAAATACAGGTAGCCCTTGTAGCGAGTCGAGATTTCCGGAGAGCCGAACACGGCGGCAAACTCGTCTCCTTCGCAGAGGTAGTCGTTCACCCCGACGAACCAGGAGAAGGAGAGGGGAAGGGAGAAAAGCTCGTTTGCCGTAATGCTCAAGCCCTTGAAGGCCAGGCTCCCCGGGGAAGGCTGCTCGAGGAAGGAATTGAGGTAGGTAAATGTCACGCGGCCGCCGAACTTCACGCCCCCGTCAAAGGCCAGGTCCATCTGTCCCCACGTGGTGATGGCGAAGACGTCTCCCAGGCCCAGGCTGGAGTAATCCTGCATGCTCCCCCGCGTCACGACATCGAAAGTGGAAACGATGACGTTCGCCGCCCGCGCGGCCGCAGGAACGAAGAGGAGCAGAGCGAGCGCGATCAGGCCGCCCGTCGCCCCCTTTGCGCATCTGGCCATGGGCGTCCCTCCTTTTCCTATGATGAGATCCGCTTGAAAATATAGCGCTCGAGGGCCGTCTTATCCGCGGCACCGAGAGTCTCGAAGCGCAGGGCGAGCACGTTGGCCTTGAAGAGCACAATGATGGCGCTCGGAGAAAGCTCGCGGGGGCCGAGGGAAAACTGAAGGCGCGACACCCTCGTTCCCCCCGTAAGCGTTTCGGCCGGGGGCGGGTTGAGCAGCTCGACGGCTATTCCGCCGAGGCTGATGTCCAGAATCTTTCCGGAGACGAGCTGGGAGTGGACGGGCAGACGGAAATGCACGCGGATCATCTCCTGGGGATCAGGCTTCACGCGGATGTGCTTTCTCTGGGTATTGTGCTCCGCCAGCTTGTCGAGAATGCTCGCGAGCTTCGCGCGCGCTGCATCCTCGTGGAAGGGCTTCAGCAGATAGCCCGTCACGCCGGCCTCGATCATCTTCACCACGAAGTCCTTGCTCGCCTGCACCGTATGCACGATGATGGGGAGGTTCTTTACGGCATCCCTCTCCTTCATCTCCGTGATGAGCCGCATGCCCTCGACTTCCTGATTGTCGATGTCGACGATCGCTCCCTGGATGTCTTTTTCAGACTGAAGAATCTCCCAGGCGGCGGCCCTCGTCGCCACCGGTCTTCCCTTTATCCCGAAGGAGAGCAGCACGTAGCAGAGAGCTTCCCGTACCGATAGTGAGCCCTCGACGACGAGAAAACTCAAAACCTGCACCTCCGTTTTCGGGACATAGTATATGTTGGGCGGTGAGGAGTCAACACTATCGCGGCTCTTCCATCGAGGCCTCGCTTGACTTTAGCAATGAGATAGCTAAAATGTTCTTTAGAATGAGCGATTACCTCGATCCACGCAACGAGGAGCTCCTGAAGGATTTCTTCGAGGAGGCTCAGACCCAGGTCGAGCTCCTCGAGGGCAACGTTCTCGTTCTCGAGACGGAACCCGAAAATCGGGACGCGGTGGACGAGATCTTCCGCGCCGCCCACACCCTCAAGGGGGGCGCCGCGACGGTGGACATGAAGGAGCTTGCCGAGTTCACCCATCTCGTGGAGGACGTTCTCGACGTGATCCGCTCGGGAGAACTCCGCGTGGACGGCTCGATCGTGGACGACCTTCTGGCCGCAATCGACGTCGTCAAGCGGATGCTCGATGAACGACGCGCCGGCCGCGTGGACGCAGAGGATACTTCACCGCTCGTCTCCTCGCTTCGGGCACGGCTCGGCGGCGGCAGGCGGGTTTCCGCGGCCGCCAAACAGGCAGGCACCGGGGCCGATCAAGCGCGAAAGGGGAAGCCCGGCGCGGTGAAGGCCTCCGCGGCTGCCTCCCGCCCCTCCGCCGCCGTTGAAGATGAGGCCGGCGGACGCGCTCACGGGGGCTTGAGCGAATACGAAGTTCTCGAGCTTGCCCAGGCCGCGGGGGGCGCGGGGGCAATCTATCGCGTGACTGTCAGCTTCGATGAAAACAATCCGATGAACACGGTCGGGGGCGTCCAGGTCTTCGCCGCCTTGAAGGACGTGGGCAAGGTGCTCAGGAGCGTTCCCGACTTCGATTCGCTCTGCGGCGACGATTTCTATCCCATCGTCGACTACTATGTCGCCACCCGTGAAAGCGCCGAGCAGTTGCGATCGCTGTGCACGATTGCAGACGTTACCCTCTCGGCGACGGTTTCAGCCGTGAGGGCTTCCGCCTCCACCGTTTCGGCTCAAGCGCGGAGAGCCGATACCGCACGGCCCGCGCGCGCGGCGTCGTCTCGAAAAACTCTTGCGGAAACCAAAGCTGAGGAGGAGCCGGCTTCTGCGGCGCTGGAGGACGGGTCGGGGGCAGGTGAATCCCCCGCCGCCGTCGAGCAGGCGCAGGAGGGGCCCGCGGAAGCGCGGGAGCAGAAAACGTTCAAGGCCGCGCAGGGCTCGGTTCTGCGCGTCGACAGCCGGCGGATAGACGACCTGTTGAACCTCGTGAGCGAAGCGGTCATCTCCAAGGCGAGCTTCAACCAGATCTCACTCCAGTACTCCCAGTCCCTTCTCGAGCTTCAGGGGGTGAACACGCGCTATCGGGAAAAGCTGAAGGAGCTTTTCGAGGCTTTGCCCCAGTACCTCCAGTCGATGAAGGAGGGAACGCCCGAAGCCATCGTGACGCGGGAGATCACGCAGCGCTTCGGCTCGCTGTCAGGCCTCGTGGAAGGCTTCGAGAAGCAGCTCAAGTCCGCGGTCGGCCGCTTCAGGAACTCCTCGCAGAACCTCGCCCGGATCATCGGGGAGCTGCAGGAAGCGGTGATGCGCATCCGCATGGTTCCCATCGCGCACGTGTTCTCCCGCTTTCCCCGGCTCGTTCGCGACCTCTCCAAGAACCTGGGCAAGAGCGTGGAGCTCGTCATCCAGGGCGAGGAGACGGAGCTGGACAAGTCGGTCATCGAGGATCTCATCGATCCCCTGATCCACTGCGTGCGAAACTCCCTCGACCACGGCCTCGAGCCGCCGGAAGACCGGGTGGACGCGGGAAAGACCGCGGAAGGCCATATTACCCTTCGGGCCAGGAACGAGGGCAACATGATCGTCATCGAGGTGAGCGATGACGGCAAGGGCATTGACCTTGAAGCAATTCGAAAGAAGGCCGTGGAGCGGGGGATCATCCATCCCAGCAAGAACCTGACGAACACCGAGGCGCACAAGCTGATATTCGAGCCCGGTTTTTCGACGGCCCTGACCGTTACCGCGATCTCGGGTCGGGGGGTGGGGCTCGACGTCGTGAAGAGGCAGGTGGAGAAGCTGAGCGGCACCGTGGACGTGCATTCCGAAAAAGGCAAAGGAACCACCTTCACGATCCGCCTCCCCCTCACCCTCGCGATCATCCAGGGGCTGCTGGTGCGCGTCGGCACCGAGGTCTACGCCATCCCCGTCACCTCCGTGATCGAAAGCGTCCGCCTGAAGCCCGCCGAGGTCAAGCTGATAGACACCTACGAGGTGTTCAACCTCCGCGAGGACGTCCTGTCCCTCCTGCGGCTCAACAGGCTCTTCCGCATCCCGGTTGACGAGAACAAGACGATGTATTTCATCGTGATCGTGGGAACGCAGGACAAGAAGGTGGGGCTGCTCGTCGATTCGCTGATCGGCGAGGAAGACCTCGTTATAAAGCCCCTGAAGGGACACTACACGGCCTCCCCGGGGATCGCGGGGGCCACCATCCTGGGAGACGGGACTGTCTCCCTGATCCTCGACGTGAGCAGGCTGCTCGAGTTCAGCGTGCAGCGGGAAGCGGACGAGCGCAAGCAGCGGACCGGAGTCGCGACGGAGTGAGGGAGAGGATGGAACCGACGCTGGAAAAGATCGAGGGCACCGCCGAGACGACGAATCCCGAAGGGGGTGAGGCCGGCGCCGGGGCGGAAACCCTGGCCGCGCCGGTCCAGACGAAGGCGGAGTACCGCATGATCGCCTTCTCCCTCGCAGGCCGCGACTACGGCATCGACATCATGAAGGTGAAGGAGATCTCCCACGAGGGGAAATTCACCTACGTGCCGAATACGGCGCCCTTCGTGCTGGGCGTCCACAACCTTCGGGGCGAGATCATCCCGATCATCGACATGAGGCGGATGTTCAACCTCGCCGTGGAACGGGCGAACGAAGGCGTGACGCAGAACGTTCTGATCCTCAAGCTGGAAAAGCTCGTCCTGGGGATGGTGGTGGATTCCATCGATGGGGTGATGAGCGCACCGGCGGACAGCGTCCAGCCCCCCCATCCCTTGTTCAGCGACATCAACCTCCAGTACATTAGCGGGGTCGTGGAGAGAGAGGGAAAGCTCTACGTCATCCTCGACGTCGAGAGAATATTCGCCGAGACGACCCAGGCCCCGAAAGCGCCGGTCAAGGCAGAGATCGCTCCGGTGGCGGCCCCCGTGGCTGCCCCGGGGGGGACCAGGACCTGCGCTTCGTCTGCGAGGGCCTTGCTACCTTTGCGTCGTTCTTCGTAACGCCGATGAACCTGTCGTGGGTGGAACGGCGGTTCGAGGAGTGGCGAAAGCTGCGGAAAAAGCAGGGCGTGAGCGTTCAGCTGGGGGGAGCCGACGATGCGCGCGAGTTTCTCTCGAGCTTCTCCTCTCCGCCGCGCGGCCAGCTGTGGGCGGATGCCCAGAGGAAGGCCCTGACGGCCCTTTTGCCCGGGCGTCCCGCGGGCACATACGTCGTCTGGAATCACGGCTGCGGAAGAGGGTTCGACGCTTACTCGGTGGTCTGCGCATTGAAATCGGCGTATCCGTCCCTCGCGGTGAAGACCTGGGCGAATGACGGCAATCTCGTTGAAATCGCATCGGCCCCGACCCTCACCCTTCCCAAGGAACGGGTGCCTGAGTTCTATATCGCAGGGGGCTTCATGCGCGAGACGGAGGCGGGCTGCCAGTTCACCCCGGCCGTTCGGGAGAGCGTGATTTTCGAATACACCGAGTCGCTGGCGCGCACGGAGGGCCTGGAGGCGGATCTCATCGTCTCCCGTGACGTTCTGTCCTTCATGAAGCCGGAGACTCAGAAGACCGTTCTCGAAGCGTTTGCCCAGAGACTGAAGCCGGGAGGGCTCCTTGTTTTGGGCGCGAATGAGCAGGTTGCCGGGGAAGGCTGGCGGAGCGTGGAGAAGGGCGGAATGCGCGCGTTCGTGCGAGAAATCCCAAAGGAGTAGGCAATGAGAGTCGAGTACATCAACCCGTTCGTCGAGTCCGCGTTCAACGTGCTCAAGGAGGTGCTCAACACGGAGCTGACCCGCGGGGAGCTGTTTTTGAAATCCTCCTCCCAGCCCGTTCTGGGAGTTGCCGCCATCATCGGGCTCACCGGCGACGTACAGGGGCGGATCCTCTTCGACATGGACGAGAAGACGGCCCTCGCCATATCCTCCGCAATGAACGGCGAGCGCATCACCGCGATGGACGATCTGGCCAAGGCCACGATCACGGAGCTGGCCAACATGATAACCGCCCGCGCGGTGACCAAGCTTTCAGAGATGGGTTTTCAGTTCGACATCACCCCCCCGGCGATTTTCACGGGCAAGGACATGGAAGTTACGAACACGCAGATCGAATCGCTGATCGTTCCGATCCAGATGCCGTTGGGCAAACTCGAGATCAATGTCGCCGTCCGCGAGAAAATTTGAGGGAGATTCAGCATGAAGACGAAAACCGATTTTCCCAACATCAACGAGCGCAAGCCCGAAGGATTGAAGGAAGACGGATCCCCGTTTCGGGTCCTCATCGTCGACGATTCGATGTTCGTCGCCAAGCAGATCGGCCAGATCCTGACCTCCGAAGGATTCGACATCGTCGGAACGGCTGCCGATGGCGAGGAAGGCGTGGAGAAGTACAAGGAGCTTTCTCCCAACGTTGACCTCGTCACCATGGACATAACGATGCCGAAGATGGACGGCGTTACGGCGCTGCTGAAGATCGTTGAGTTCGACAAGAACGCGAAGGTGATCATGATCAGCGCGCTCGGCAAGCAGGACCTCGTGAAAAAGTCCCTGCTGGCCGGGGCCAAGAACTACATCGTCAAGCCGCTGGACAGGAAGAAGGTTCTAGAGCGGGTGGTCGGCGTTCTGAAAAAGCAATAGAAAAGCCGCGCCACCCGCGCTATACTGTCGGGAAACGAGGAGGGAGTGGAAAATGCGAAAGTACGCGTTGGCACTTGCCGCTTGCGCGCTCGCCCTGGCGCTGGCCTCTTGCGCGACGGTCTATTCCCGCGCATGGAAGGTTAACACGCAAGACCTCACTGACAGCCTCACGGTCTCGGGAGATTCGTTCAAGCTCTCCAGGACAGGGCAGGGCGGGACTTCGGTATTCGAGGGGAAGCTCGAAGACCATGGCGAGCAGTGGATCTTCCTGATCGCTTCGTGGAAGCCGGCCAATGCAACCGCCAAGCATTTCGACCCGCCGGTACGCTATATCTACAAGGTCAAGAAGTTCGAAAACGGGGTGTCCTTCCTGACGCTTGTAGACGTCGTAGGAACATCGACGTTCCAGTTCATCCAGAAGGGCGACTACAGCCTCAGGTAGCTCTGCGTGATGCTCCGCCGCGCGAGCATGGCACGGGGCGCGGGTTCGGCTGAGGCCGCGGTGCTCTTTGAGCGGGGGCGCGTTGAGCGCGCCGTAGCGGCGGCGTGCACCAATTGTATTGACACAAACGGCGCCCGTCGGCTAAGGTACGGCGCAGGCGCGGCGAAAAGCCGCTCCATGGGCGGCTAGCTCAGTCTGGTTAGAGCACCAGCTCGACACGCTGGGGGTCACAAGTTCAACTCTTGTGCCGCCCATCTTAGTTCTTGAGGGACAATGATTTACGACGCGGCTTAGCAAGCCGCACAATCCAAATGGTGATGCCTGTTTTGATTACTTCCGCCTATCGAACATAAATGTAAAGGAATAAACCAGGATCACTATCAGATTACCCCGACCCTTCCACTCCTGCAGTTTCCGAGGCGAAGAAGGCGGTAGTGTGTTAGAATGAATGCGAGATGGCTTTTTTGAAGCCGCAATTATTAATTACGAAAAACCACCTGCCGCAACTGCCGCTAAACTTGGTGGCGCGTCCACGCCTCTCTCGGAAGCTGAATGAAGCCATGCGCCATCGAGTGGCGCTGCTATCGGCCCCAGCCGGATACGGCAAGACCACACTCCTCACCGAAACCCTGCGCGAAAGCAAGAAACCGGTGGGCTGGGTCTCATTGGATACCGGCGATAACAATCCCGGCAGTTTCTGGACGTACGTCATCGGTGCGCTTCAGAATGTTGAACCCGGGATGTGCCAGCCCATCCTCAATGCTCTGCAGTCGCCCGATCCGCCACCGACCAACTGGCTGTTGGCTGCGCTTATCAACTCAATCAGCAGCCATGAAGATGACTTTGCACTTATACTGGACGATTACCATGCCATTGAGTCTCAAACTATCCATGAAGGCGTGAGCTTTGTCGTCGAACACCTGCCGCCGCAGGTTCACCTGGTTATTGCGAGCCGTGTCGATCCCCCGCTGCCGTTAGCCCGATGGCGGGCGAGGGGAGAGATCGCTGAGATTCGCGCAAATGACCTGGGTTTTTCCATTGAAGAGGCAGCGGCTTTTTTCAAGAAGATAGCGGGAATAGCTCTTAACGAGCAGGACCTGGCAACGCTGGAAAGCCGCACGGAAGGCTGGATTGCCGGACTCAAAATGGCTGCCTTTTCTCTAGCAGGCAAGAAAGACATTTCAGGCAGCATCAAAGCCTTCTCCGGCAGCAACCGCTACATTCTGGACTACTTCGCCGATGAGGTGCTCAACCGGCAGCCGCCGCACGTCAGGCAATTCCTCGTGGAAACCTCGATCCTCGAGCGCCTCAGCGGTCCGTTGTGTGACGCCGTGACCGAGCGCAGCGACAGCCAATCGATGCTGGTTCAATTGGAATCAGCCAATCTTTTCATCTCCCCCCTGGATGACGAGCGAAGCTGGTATCGCTATCATCAGCTCTTCGCCGCCATTCTGCGGAGTCTGTTGGCCAAATCCGCGTCCGAACTGGTACGGGAACTCCACCGCCGGGCCAGCACATGGTACGAGAAAGAGGGTCTCACCGAAGAAGCCATCGACCATTCCCTGCTCGGCAGCGATGCTGAGCGAGTCATCGGCCTTCTAGAGAACGCAGCCCCTTTCATGCTCGGCCAGGGCCAGGCAGCCAAACTATTGGACTATCTTGCTCGCATCCCTGAGCCGCTCATCAAGAGGAGTCCCTGGCTATGTGTCGGCTTCGCCTGGGCGGCAATTATGGCCAACAAGCAAGATGTTTTATTGCCCATGCTTTCCCGGGCTATCGAATCATTTTCGGAGAGTCCGGACAGACTGTCACCCGGCAGCCGCGCCAATGTCCAGCGCATCAAAGGCCACACGCTCTCCATCCAGAGCTTGATAGCCCAGTCCAAGGACGACTTCCCCCGTGCCATCCAGCTTTCCGAGGAAGCCAACCGGGAGCTCCCTGGCGATGACATCGGCGATTTGCTTGCCCGTGCCGTCAACTCGCTGAACCTGGCCGCCTGTTATCAAAAGACCGGTGACATTGCCAAAGCCATTCCCTTCCTCGAAGAGCTGATCGCGGCTGGCCGGGAGACCGGCTTTTCATACGCCGCTCTGGCCGCTCAAGGAAGTCTGGCCGAAATTGAGATGCAGCTTTCCCGGTTGGACCGGGTTGCCGAGATATGCAGGAAAGTTATCGAGCAGGGGACGCCATGGGGCGGCGCCTACCCTTTGCCGGGAGCTGCTCTTGCTTACATAGTACACGGGCACCTTGACTATGAGCGCAATAATCTGGATGGGGCTGTTACTCATTTAGCGAAGGGAATCGAGCTCGGGGAAATCAGCGCTCACTTGGAGCCAGTTCTCAAGGGCTATCTGTATATGGCTGAGCTGGCGCAGGCACAGGGCAACCAGGAGTCCGCCATTGAGCATATCCGGCGAGCCGAGAATGTGGGGCCATGGGTGGTCGTACCTCCCGAATTTCACCAGATACCCGCATGGAAGGCCAGGCTGGCGCTGCGTCGAAGTGATAGTACAGCAGCCTCGGACTGGGCCCGGCAGCAAGAGATTTCCCTTCCACTCTCTCAGCTGCCCGGTTACCAGAAAGAGTACGACTATCTGACCCTGGTCAGGCTGAAGATCGCCACAGGTGAGTGCCGCGGCCTGCCGGTCTATCTCGATGAGTTCATTCGAAACGCCGAACATCAAGGGCGGAGCGCCGCCGTTATCGAGGCGCTTGTCTTGAAGGCATTGGCCCTGGGCTGCATTGGTGAATCTGCTGAAGCAGTAATAACTCTTGATCGCGCCCTGACGCTGGCCGAGCCGGCCGGGTATGTGCGCGTCTTCGTCGACGAGGGATCCCCAATGGCAGAATTGCTCCGGAACTGCGCCTCCGGGAGCATGCACGCCGATTACGCCTCGAAATTGCTCGGTATGATGATATTTCAATCGCAGGGCCAGTCTGGCGGCCGGGCGAAGACCCCGGGTCTGATCGAAGCCCTGAGTGAACGCGAACTCGAGGTCCTTAAGCTCATTTCTTTGGGGAAGTCCAACAAAGAAATCGCCTTCGAGCTCTTTTTGGCTGTCGGCACGGTCAAAAAGCATACCAGCAATATCTTTGGCAAGCTGGGTGTGGAGAGCCGCACCCAGGCCATTGCTCGCGCCCGCGAACTGGGTATTGTTTAGTACGTCGAGGGTGACTCATGATCAGAAACCAATGGTACGTGGTTCTGGAAAGCAGGCAGGTGCCAAAAGGCAAGCCGGTCGGCTTCAGGCGGCTGGGGGAAAACCTCGTTTTCTGGCGCGACGCTTCGGGGAAGCTCAGCTGCGCGTCCGATATATGCGCACATCGCGGAGCCTCCCTTTCTCATGGGAAGATCGTGGGGGACTTTGTCCAGTGTCCATTCCACGGCCTCAAATTCGACGGTACGGGCAGGTGCCGCCTGATCCCCGCCAATGGCCGGGCAGCCGCCGTCCCCGGAAATTTCAAGGTCTTCGCCTATCCCGTAAGCGAATCCAACGGCGCCGGCCTGTTCATGGGCTCCCCACCGTGAGAACAACCTTCCCGAAGCTCTTACGGCTTTGAATGTAGCGATGGGCTTCGCGCACTTTTTCGAAGGCGAACTGAGCTCCGACTATGGGTTTCACCTTTCCCTCGGCGCACAATTCCATCACTCGTTCCATGGCGCTTCTCAGCCGTGCTGTTTCTCCCCAGAGGTGCCCCATGTTCAGCCCGAGGATTCCTCGATTCGAGTTCATCAGGGAGATGGGGTGATAGAGCGGTGTGCGAAGAATCGCGGCAATCGCGGCCAGGATCCGGCGCCTGCGGCCTGGTGCGATGGATGAAACTCCATAGGCAACTATCCTCCCCAAGGGGGCCAGGATGCGGCCGTCCTCGCGCAGGGTTCCGCCGCCCACTGGATTCAGGCACACGTCTACTCCGTTGCCTCCCGTAAGCGAGAGAACGCGGGAAACAAAATCAGGCGATCGGGGCGGGATCGTCATCTGAACGCCCAGGCGGGAGAGGATCTCGTTCTTGGCATCCGAGGCTACGCCGATCACGCGCGCTCCGTGCGCCGCGGCAAGCTGAACCGCGATCGTTCCGACTCCTCCTCCTGCCGAACGAACGAGGACGGTCTCCCCGGGCTTCAGCCCGCCAAGGGTGAAGAGAGCGAGCCAGGCCGTAACGGAGTTGACAGGGATCGCGGCTCCCTCGGAAAAAGACATCTCGGTCGGAAGGGGCCAGCACTGCGCTGCTGGGACGCACAGCTTGGTGGCATACCCCCCAAAGTGAGTCAGAGCAATGACCCGCGCTCCGGGGGTAAAATCGGCAACCGCCGGTCCCACGGTTTCGATAACGCCGCACGCTTCGTAGCCCACCACGAAAGGCGGCTTTGGGGCATCGGGGTAGAGACCCATCCTCCCCATGATGTCGGCAAAGCAAATGCCGATGGCCTTCACGGAAACGAGGACCTCTCCCTCCCGCGGGATCGGCTCGGGAGCTTCGCGGATAGCCAAAGCATTCTCCGAGCCGTGACGGAGAACCCAGATCTGCCTCATGGCAAGACGGGTCCTCTCGAACGGTTTCTGCTCTTTTCCCGACGGCGTGTCATAGCTCGAAATGTACGGCGGGCGCTATCCAACGGTCAAACCGCGGCCAAGGAGCCTGGGCTGTGCAGCCCAGAAGAGCGCTTTCCTACTGAGAGAGGGCTCTCATTGAACAGCCCTATCGTGATCGACTTCCTTCCAGATCCGGGAGCAGTGCCGTTGCCAGCCCGAGAAGGGGGAGGAACGCGCAGACACTGAAAACGAACTCAATGCTGGTATGGTCCGCCAGCTTTCCAAGGGCCGCGGAGCCGATACCGCCCATCCCGAATGCGAAGCCGAAGAACAGGCCGGAGATCATCCCTACCTTCCCCGGGAAAAGCTCCTGGGCATAGACGAGGATGGACGGGAAAGCGGAAGAGAGAATCACCCCGATAAAAAGCGAAATCACGGTTGTCCAGATCAGGTTGGCGTGCGGCAGGAGGAGGGTGAAAGGCGCAGCCCCGAGGATCGAGATCCAGATCACGTACTTTCGCCCGATTCGGTCGCCGATGGGACCGCCGATCAGGGTCCCCGCCGCCACGGCGAATTGAAAGAGAAAGAGGTGGAACTGGGAGCTTTGAACCGACAGGGAGAACTTATCCATCAGGTAGAAGGTGTAGTAGTTGTTCATCCCTGCCAGGTAGAAGAACTTGGAGAAGATGAGAAGCAGAAGGATAACGACAGCAAACACCGTCCTGTTTCTGGAGACCGGCGCAAGAACGACGCCATGGCCTATTCCGCTTCTGCCTTCGATTCGATGCGTGTTCTTCGCGTACCAGCGACCGACCTGAGAGAGAAGGATTATTCCCGCGAGCGCTAGGATAGTGAACCAGAGCACCTGCTGTCTGCCGCGCGTCGAGATGATCAGCGCGGCCAAAAGCGGACCCAGCGATGAGCCGGTGTTCCCGCCGACCTGGAAGAATGACTGGGCGAAGCCTCTGCGGTTTCCCGCCGCCATGTGGGCTACCCGAGAGGATTCGGGATGGAATATCGATGAGCCCATTCCGACAAATGCCACGGAGACGAGCAGCGCGCCGAAGCTGCCGGCTGTCGCCAGGAGGACAAGCCCCGCGAGGGTGAAGCTCATGCCCACGGCCAGCGAATAGGGCTGATGCCTTCGATCCGTGTATGCCCCGACAACGGGCTGGAGAAGCGATGCGGTGAGCTGGAATGTGAAGGTGATGAGGCCGATCTGGGAAAAGCTCAAGCCAAAGGAGCTTTTCACCAGCGGGTACATTGCCGGGATAAGTGACTGAAGGCTGTCATTGAGCAAGTGAGAGAGGCTGATGGCAATGAGGATGGGAAAGACCGTTGTCGCAGCAGCCGGCCTTGTTTCATTTGCCGTGTCTTCTGGCAGGTTCGTGCTCATCCCTCGCTCCTTTTCGAGACGACGCGTCCGCGCTCCAGGTGGAGAACATGGGTGACGCACGAGGGGATATCTTCAGGCTCATGGGTCACGAAGAGGATCGAATGAGCCGGGGTCCCGCACAGCCCGTCGATAGCCTCGCGCAAGTGCGCGCGGTTGTCATCGTCCAGCCCCTGGAATGACTCGTCGAAGACCAGGAGGCGCGGCTGCTTCACCAGCGCGCGGGCGATCAGCGCCAGCCGTTTCTGCCCTTCGGATACCTCCGCAAACGGTTTATCGAGGACATCCTGCAGACCAAGCCCTTCCGCCAGGGCGCGGGCCTTTTTCATCCGGCCGGGCGGGCAGGCCTTCTGGAGGCGAAGGCTGTCGAAGAAGCCCGTGCAAATCGCCTCGCAGACGGTAGCCTCAGCCGCAAAGTGGATCTGCATTTCGGGTGAAACGTGGCCGATCCGCCTCTTTATCTCCCAGATGCTCACGCCGTCTCCCCGGCGATGGCTGAAGACCCGCACATCGTTCGCGTAGGCTTGCGGATTGTCGGCAAGGACCAGGCTCAGGAGGGTAGTCTTTCCAGCGCCATTCGGGCCGACAAGCGCCCAGTTCTCCCCCTGTTTGACGGTCCAGCTCACCCCGTCCAGCACCGTGACTCCGCCGTAGCGGACCGTGACGTCCCGTAGCTCGACGAGACTCCGGCCCGCCTGCCGCCTGTGGGAGAGATCTGATCCGAGGGTCCGCGAAAGGGGGCTTTCGAGCGGGACTCCGCGCGGAGATGCACCGCCCCCTCTCGCCTGGCGCGTTATTCTTCCATCCTCAACGCGCATCATGTTCTCGATCCAGGCCGGGACTTCGCTCTCGGCATGATCGCCCACGAGAGCCGTGGGAAATCTTTATCACCGGTCAGGGGAATGACAGCGTCTTCGAGCTCGACAATGGGAAGCACAATTCATATATACGATTTTTCGGCCGCCTTCTGCAACGTGGGAGGCGGTGCCGGCGCCGGGCCGGGAGTCACCAGACACCGAGATCTTCCAGGGCGCGAAGTGCCCGCGCCCCCCAGTCCCGGTTTGCCTGCGGATTGGCTGGGCTGGGGTGGTGAATACCCGCCGTCTTCACCGTACTGAGCCCGGCTGACTCGGCAAGCGTTCTCACCCGGGCCTCGGCGAAGCGCCCGATCCCGACAATCCACTGGGGCTGTAGGGCCTCGATAATCGAGAGAAGGTGCTCGTCCAAGAGGGGAAAGAGAAGCTCCCGGTCTTTCCGTTTCAGCTTGTCCGGCGTCAGGTTTCTTCCTGCCTCATCAAGAAAGAGGAGGGGGCAGTAGTTGGTGACGAACTGGTCTCGAAAGAACCGATCCGCCGTGTCGAAGCGCTCCCGGAAAAGAGCCCACAACCGCCTTCCGCTCACCTCGCTTCGATGACAGTCAAAGCCCAGAACAGGAAGCCGCTGATGCGTACCAACCGGTGTGTCTACCCGGCCGCTTATCTTGAGCCAACCACGAACCGTCTCCACCTCGCCGAAGGGCACGCCTGTCTGGGCCATTCCCCAGGGCCCCGGGTTCATGCCGATGAACACGACCCGCTTGCGGCCGTTTGCATACTTGCTCACGTATGCCTCATACGTACGGCGCGCGTACAAGAGCGGGTTGTAGGCATGGCGTACGGGCGGGCTGAAGCTGAGCGCGCTCAACCGCCTGGCGAGCCGTCGGGATGCGGAGATGAGAGGTGCGCTTGGGGGGGGAAAACCGCTGGCCATGGCCTCATGATAGCGGCCGGAGGGTTGACAGGGAAGAAGATAATCTGGATAAAGGTCTTTCGGTACGTCAGGAGGAGAAGCATGGCCAAGGTGAGCTGGAACAAGACCTGGAGCTTGAAGATGAGAAAGCGGAACAAGAAAAGGAAGGGAAAGAACAGAAGCTCCAAGAAGAAATGAGCCTCGAAACCGCGCGATACCGGCTTTCGTCCCTCGGTGTCCTCGCAATCCTCTCCTTACTCTCGGCATCCTCGCCTCTGTTTGCGGAAGAGCTTTCCGGGGTCGTTCTTCCGCCCGGCGGCAAGCTGTCACTCATCGAAAAGTCCGACCTTCGCCGCTACGAGGGCGGGAAGTTCGTCGGCCTCGAGTACCGGGAGGTGAGAGGCGTCCTCGATTGGCGGCAGAGCGAAGACGGCAGTCTGGTTCAGGGCACGTTCTACGTGCTCGAGCAGCTCAGCCACGATGGCGCCCATACCGCGCGGAAGATCGACGAAGCTGTTCCCGCCGCCTTCATAATCCGCCCCGACGGCACCTATATCGTGGAGGGAAAAGGGGCATATCCAACCCTTCGCGGTTTCCCGGTGCTTCCGGCAAAGGACCTCGCAACCGGAGATACCTGGAAAGCCCCCGGGACCAGGCTTGTCGACCCCTTCAATGAAGGAAAGTTCACGAGGATCGGGATTTATTCAGCCTACCGCTATGAGGGCGAAAAGGACATCGGCGGAGCGCCTTCACGCATCATAAGCGCGAAATATGCGCTTCGCTACAAGAAGGGCGACGACGCCGACGGAGATGAACACCTGGCCAGCGTGTCAGGAAGCCACACGGTTTCCATTCAGCTCGCCGGCGCTTCGGGCGCCCTTTCCTTCATGCGCGACAGGGTCGAGGAAACGTACCAGCTCGATGACGGGCGTTCCCTGACGTACAAGGGATTCATCCTGACCTGGTTCAACGCCGCCGCGCCGCTGGACCGAGACAAGATTGCGGGAAGGATCGCCCAGACGCTCAAGGATTCCGGGGCCCAGGACGTGGAGGTCAGGCAGAAGAAAGAGGGCGTGAGCGTATCCCTGAACAAGATCCATTTCATCGCGGAGCAAGCCTCGGTTCTCCCCGAAGAGCTGCCCCGGCTTCAAGCTGTCGCGGACGCCCTCAAGCAGATTCCCGGCCGTACCTTCCGCGTGGTCGGTCACACCGCCAGGGTCGGTACGGAAAAGAGCCAGCAAGAGCTTTCCGTGCGCAGGGCAAAGGCAATCGTTGATTACCTGGTTTCAGAGGGGATACCGGCGGATCGTTTCCTCTACGAGGGGAGGGGAGGTACCGAGCCCGTGGCCCCCAACGACACGGAAGAGAACATGGCCAAGAACAGGCGGGTTGAAATCGTCATCCTCGAAGACTAGGCAGGCGCTTCACCCATGCCCCTCCCCGAGGTTTCCAAGCCTTCCCGCTGAGCCTTTTTAATTGCGCTGGGGCAGCGCATAGACGGTCAGGGCCCCCGTCTCATCCGTGAGTGAGAGCCTGGCGTCTGCCACGATCGGGCTTTCCCAGTGGATACGCCCGATGTCCTTGCTCTCCCAGAGGGTCGAGCCGTCCGTCGGCTTCAGGGCGCTCAGGTGGAAGCTTCCGGCATAGAAGAGCACTCCTCCGGCGACGATCGGGGACGTCCCTCCTTCGCGGCTTTTCCACCTCGGCTCGAGCCTCGGCCTGCCCGGTTTTCCCGCCATCAGCCTTATGCCGGAGATGCCATTCCCATTGGAGACGAAGATCCAGACACCGCCGTCCGTGGGATTGACCCACACCGCGGGGGCCGTCAGGACTTCCCCTCCCTGGGGAACGGGAATGATTTCGAGCTCTCCCCCAAGGTTGCCCGGTCCGCCTCTCGCGCTCAGGTTCGCGAGGTCGATAAGACGCAGCTTCCCGTCCTTCCCTGCCTGGACGGCGAGGTGGCGCATGCCGGTCAGTGCCGACACGGGGATGATCGCGGGGGCCGTGCTCCCAAGGTCGGCGTCGGTGTCGTCAAGGAGCTGATACTCGGGGGGAGTGTAGCTGTCGAGAGGCCCCCCTGGGGCTCCGGACCCGTCGGGGTGCAGGGAAAGGACGCTGTCGCCCCAATTATGGCGGGAGGGATCGAAGCTGCCGTTGCCCGTGGCGAAGAAGATCCTGTCCAGAGCGGAATCATAGACGACACCGGCCCGCGCCCACACGGCGGTCTGAACTGCAGGGCAATCGGGGGTTGCGGGGCGCTGCTTGAAGTGGGTTTGAATATCGCTGCAGTCGGCATTGAAGACCCTCTGCTCGCCGTCGGAAAGGCGGATGATGGTGAGGTGTCCCTGATAATCCCCGCGGTCTCCGGGATATCCGGCATGAGCCATGTACAGGTATGAAACACCTGCTCGATCCGTGGCGATGCAGAGGTTGGACGACCCTTTCTCATTGAAGGGTTTCAGGGTTGTGAGGGCGGGCCAGTTTTCTCCCGTGATCTCGCTGCCGTTTGCAATCGAGTACTTGTGCACGTATCCGTCCAGGCCATAGCTGTAGACGAAACGCTTCTGCGGGTCTACGGCGGGTGAGGCGGTTGTGTAGCAGGGAAGGAAGCCATTGTTCACCCGGCAGCCGTTTGCCGCGTACTGCTTCACCCATACCAGCGCGCCTGAGGCGGCGTTTACCGCGACGATGTGGCCCGCGCGGGTGGTCAGGAAGAGCATGTCCCTGGGGCCGCCCAACATTTCCACACCGCTTGCATATGCGGGCGCCCCATCGGCCACGTCCGGGAGCTTCACCTTGAAAAGCACGGTCAGGCGGCCGACGTTCGCCGTGGTGATGGCCCTTTCGGCTGGGTTGGAGCCGCTGTGTCCAGCGTCCCCATTGAACTGCAGCCAGTCGTCGGCAGAAGAGCGCGGGGCGGCGGCCGGGAGGAGGCTGAGGACCGAAATCAGAAAAAGAACCTGTGAGACGGGTGACCGGGCCTTACGGCATCCCCTGGGAGTTTTCATTTCTTCCATCCTCAATTATACCCTGGCGGGGCAGGGCCGGTCAAAGATCCGTGGCGCTCCGCAGGTCCTGTAGCCGCGGCCGCGATTTTTCTTTATAGTGATTGCGGTTGCGCGGTGTGAGATTTCGCGTTCTCGACTTGGCTTCTATCCTTCTTTCGATCCTGGTGATCGCGGCTTTCTCCGCAGTCGCCTACGGCGGCAATGGAAAAGGCTCGGATGTGATCATCGAGGCGTCGGGAAAGCAGTGGATCTATCCCCTGGACCAGAATCGCGTCATCCCGGTGGCAGGACCCCTGGGCACCACGCTCGTCGTGATCAGGGACGGGAAATCCTTTGTGCAGGACTCGCCCTGCCCGGACAAGCTGTGCGTGCTCGCGGGATCGGTCTCGAAGCCCGGTCAGTGGATTGCATGCCTTCCCAACAAGGTGATGGTGCGCATCGGGGGAAAGAGTGCCGAAAGAATCGACGACGTTTCTTTCTAAACGCCTCGATCTGGTCGCCTTCCTCGGCGGACTGTGCCTCTTTTTCTCGACTGTCGAATACCTCATCCCCAAGCCCATCCCTTTTCTTCGCGTCGGTATCGCGAACCTTCCCATCCTCATCGGCCTGGAGATTCTCTCGCCGGGGGAGCTTTTCCTGCTCATTGTCTTGAAGGTGATCGGCCAGGGGCTCGTCGGCGGGACCCTCGTTTCGTACGTCTTTCTCTTTTCAGCCGTCGGCTCATTTGCAAGCGGCGCCTCGATGCTCGCCCTTTACCGCCTGGCAGGCAGGCGGGTGTCCTACCTCGGGGTGAGCGTCTTCGGCGCACTGGTGAGCAATACAGCCCAGATCGCGCTCGCGCGGCTGCTCATTTTCGGTCCCGGGGCATGGCTTATCGCTCCGCCGTTCATCGCCCTGGGCGCCGTCACTTCCGCCCTGCTGGGGCTTTTCACGGATCGATTTTCCGCCATGTCGAAGTGGATGGCTTTCGCGAGGGGCCTGAAATGACGCCACGGGCGGGGCCGCTGGCTGGTTTCATTGCGAACAATCTGGGCCCCCGCACCCTCTTCCTTGCCGGCGCGCTCCTCTTTCCCGCCTTCCTGTTTCAAAACGACCTGGGTCTCCGCTCCCTGGAGATTCTGCTCTTCTTCCTCCTCAACGCCCTTTCGGGGAGAAGGGTCAGATGGGTGCAGACGCTGGTGGTCGGCTCGGGAATCGTGGCCTTCAATCTCGTGATCCCCACGGGCCGGGTTCTCGTGTCCATCATGGGCGTTCCCCTGACAGAGGAAGCCCTCCGCTCGGGCCTTGCCAAGGCGACAGCCGTCATAGGCATGATCGCCCTCTCTCAGCTCTCGATCAGTCCGGACCTGAGCTTTCCCGGCCGCCTCGGAGGCCTCATCGGCCGGACCCTCTTTTATTTCGAGCGGATCATTGCGGAGCGAAAGCGCCTGCGGCGCGGGCGGATACTCGAGCAGATCGACGGGCTCCTGCTGGAGATCCACGCAATGTGCCGCACGGATGCTGTCGGCGAGGGGAACGAGCGGAGATCCACCGGCCGGCGGACAACCCTCGCGGGGTACGCCTTTCTCGGGATGCTGGTAGCCGTGACCTGGGGCCTGTTGGTGCTTGCCATTGTCAGCCCCGGCATCATCTGGGCGCGTTGAAACGGAAGGCCGAAGCGGTTGGGGTGGCGCGGGGCGCTGCGGTCAAATCTGCGGCTCTCTTCGATCGGGATCTGCGCTTGACAGCGCTCGCGGCGAGAGATTACTGTATCGCCGCTCGACTTCGACAAGGAGAGGCGGGAATGCGCAAGATAACAATGGCCTTTGCGTGCCTTCTCATGGCGGCCGCCGCTTTCGCCGCGAGCAGCGCTTACAAGGACGGAAACTACAGCGGCACGTATGACGCGATGGATGGCCACGGCTGGAAGCCGCAGATGACGGTCGCCGTTCGGGGTGGAAGGATAAGCGCCGTCGCCTTCGACTCCGTCAACAAGGTGGGACAGCTCAAGACCAAGGACGCGGCCTATAGCAAGGCAATGAAGGGGCAAACGGGAACAAGCCCCGACCGTGCCTACCCAGAGCTCGCCAGGCGGCTGGTCGCGAAGCAGGAAGCCGGAGTGGACGCGGTAAGCGGAGCCACCGGCTCCAGCGACAATTTCAATGCCCTCGCGGCAGCGATACTTCAAAAGGCAAAGAAGGGGGATGCCTCACCGACCGTCCTGCCGATGAACGACGCCTACAAGGCCGAGGATAAAATCGACACGTTCGGCTACAAGGGAGTCATCTCCATCAGCTTCCAGGACGGGAAGATCGTGAAGGTTGTCTACGACGAGGTGGACAAGAACGGCAAGTCCAAGAAAACCAACGCGGACTATGCGAAAAACATGAAGGCCCAGTCAAAGGTGACCCCCGAGGAGGCCATGGACAAGCTCGCCCAATCCCTGCTTGCCAAACAGGATCCGGCCGAGGTCGACGCGGTGAGCGGCGCCACCTCGATGTCGCATCGATTCGTCGCCCTGGTTGAGCTGGTCCTTGCGATGCGGTGATCCGGGACCCCGGCGCCTCCTCAGGCCGGCGTGAAGCCGCCGGCTTGGTGCAGGCTGTCACCATCCAGCCAGGGTGAAGCGGGAGCTTGTCAAGCGGAAGATGCCTTTGATGCCGGGAGTGACGTACACCTTGTGAGCGTCCGTCACGAATACCGCATTGACTGCCCCGCCCGACTTCTCCACGAGCTTGCGGCCTTTCTCCAGACCCAGAGTGAAGACAAGGGTGGAATAGCCATCCGCCACCATGGACGGCAAAGCGACAATGGAGACAGCGAGGAGGCCGTTTCGAACGGGGTATCCGCTCTTTGTGTCGAGGATGTGGTGATAGCGGATCCCTTCCTTGATGAAGTACCGCTCGTAGACTCCGGAAGTGACCACGGACATCTGGGGTACCTCGATGATACCGAGATAGTTGCCCCGCGGCTCCTCGGGGTCCTGGATTCCGATCCGCCACACGCTGCCGTCCGGCTTCCTGCCGAGCGTCAGGATGTTGCCGCCGAGGTCGATGAGGGCATGGCGTACTCCGCGGGAGGCGAGCACCCTTGCCGCTTCGTCGGCCGCATATCCCTTGGCAATGGCTCCCAAGTCCATCGCCATTCCCTTCTTTTTGAGCTCCACCGTCTCCCGAGCGGGATCCAGCGAGACGGCACGGTAATCAATGAAGGCGAGAGCCTTTCGGATCTCGGATTCCGCCGGAATGTGCGCCCTTTCTGTTCCGATTCCCCACAGCTTCACGAGGGGTCCGACCGTTATATCGAAAGCCCCATCGCCGAGCCGGGATACCTCCAGGCCTTCCTTGATGACGGCGAAAGTGTCCGCGGACACTTTCGAGGGGCGGAGGCCCGCCGCCTCGTTCACCCGGATCACCTCGCTGTCCTTGCGGTCAACCGTCATGTTGTCCTCGATCTCGCCGATGCGCCGGAAAGCGGCGTCGAGGTCGGCTTCCGTTCCGCCGCCGTAGAGTGTGACCGTGCAGACGGTTCCAAGGAGGTTGACCTCGGTGCGGGTGACATTCCCGCCATTCGCGCAGCCGCAGAGGACGGCAAGCGCGATGAGGCAGGCGGCGGAAACGAGAGAGCAATGACGCATGGGCCCGTTTATATCACGGCGCAGTCAGCCTTGGCAAAGGGTCCGACGGACCACCGAGAGCGCCGCCGTTCGCCTTCTTTCACGCGCATCTCAGGATGTGTGTTCGGCGGGAATGTTTCGCGCAATCGCTTGACTTCCTGTGCTGCAGGAAGGTACTTTTGCCAGTGTATAGGTCGAAATCAAAGATGGGGAGGTATCAATGACGAAGAAAATCATTGCAGCAGTCCTCGTTCTCATGGTGTTCGCCGCCCTCGGAGCGTTCGCATTCGAACAGAAGAGCAAGACATTTCCCTGGATGGCGTCGTTCAATAAGAACAGCCAGATAAACCTGAGCGCGGCAGTCGGGTTCTACGGATACGGAATCGACATCACCGCCGGACCGGAGTATATCATCACCAACTTCGACATCTCCGGGATTCCCCTGGAGTTCGGGGTCGCGGTTCGGGGAATGGCGGGATTCGCAAGCTTCCTCGGAGTCAGCTGGGTAGACTGGGGAGTCGCGCCCCTGGCCACGCTTCACTGGGGCGTGGATTTCGGCGCGCCCTGGAAATTCGACTGGTACATCGGGCTCGGTCTCGGGATCGCGGGCGCGAGCGGGGGCTACGCGGGGTATTCCTTCGGAACAGGGATCGGATTCGGGTTTGCCTCCTTCGACGGGGTGGCGTGGCACTTCTCGGACAACCTCGCCATCATATCGGAGTACGGATTTACCGGATTCAACTCCGTATGGGGAATCGGAGTGCAGCTGAGCCTCTAGCATCGTCTTTTGCCATGAGAGCCCCGGCGCAACCGGGGCTTTTTTTTCGGGCGATCGCGGCGCTTGGTTGATCCGCCGGAGCAAAGTCTGTATCCTTGAAGACCGTATGAGTCCATTGTTTTTCAAGATTGTGATCGTCGGGGTTCCCTTTGGTTTTTCCCTCATGTGGTTTGTCTACTGGGTAGTGAAGATCTACAAGGAAAAGAGGCGGCTGGAGGCGAGAAAAGCGGGGAAGAAGGCCCGCACCGCCTCGCGCCGATAGTTTCGCCAGCTCGACCCATGAATGGAACAGGGCTCTCCCTGGAGAACGTCTCTTTCCGCTATCCCTCGTATGGAGAAAAGCAGGAGCAGTCCCTGCTCGAAGGTCTTCACTTTTCGCTGTCCCTGGGAGAGTGGGGCGCAGTTTTCGCGGGAGCCGACGCGGGAAAGTCGACCCTGGCACGGATCATTGCCGGTCTCGTCCCCCGGTTCACGGGGGGGAGGCTATCGGGTTCCCTGGGCTTTCGGGGGATCGATCTCGCCGTATCCAAGCCCTACGAGCTCACCGAGCTTGTCGGCCTGGTGTTCCAGGACTCGGATGAGCAGCTGCTCACCACGCGGTGCGACACCGAGGTGGCATTCGCCCTGGAGTCCGAGGGAGTCCCTCGGGCGGAGATGACGGTCAGGGTCGAGGCCGCGATCGCCTTGATGGGGCTTTCGGATTTCAGCTCCCGAAACCCGGCAACGCTTTCGGGCGGAGAGAAGAAGCGCCTCCTCCTCGCCTGCCTCGCCGCAATCGATCCCGAGCTCTGGATCCTCGATGAAGCCTTTGAAGAGCTCGATCAATCGTGGAAAACGCGGATCGTCGATCACCTGCGGGGCAGGGGGAAAACAGTCCTCTTTCTCGATTCCCGCTGGTCTTCCCAGTACGCGGCGAACTGCTCGAGATTTGCCCTGCTCGAGGGTGGAAAGATCTCTCCCTTCGGCCCCGCCGAGCTGGCGCCGCTTGCCGCAGCTCTGGAGGAATCGGGTCTCGTGATTCCACGGGGGCTCGCCTCCCGGGAGTGCGCGCCTGTTGGGGAAAAAAAGGACGGCGGATTCTCACTGGTGATCGACAGGCTGGCGTTTCACTTTCCCGCTGAAGGGGCTTTCTCCATTCGCGTGGAGGGCCTCACCCTCCGCAAGGGGACCGTCTACGCTCTGGTCGGCAAAAACGGTTCGGGAAAGTCCACCATGGGGAAAATCCTCTGCGGACTCCTGGCTCCCGACTCGGGTTCCATCGAGCTTGAGGAGGAGGGCAGAGCACGGCGGCGCGCGGTGCCTGAAGAGCTCAAGCGGCGCGTCGGCTACATGTTCCAGAATCCCGACTACCAGATCTTCCTCCCGACGGTCCGGGAGGAGCTCGCCCTTGGCCTTCGCGCCGCAGGCTTGCCGCGCGATGAGCTTGGGAAAAAAATCGAGCAAACCATCAGGCTCTTCCGGCTCCCTGCGGGAGATGCCCCACCGACCCTGATGAGCTACGGGGCGCGAAAGCGCCTCCAGGCCGCCACGTACCACCTGCTGGGAAGGGATATCCTCATTCTCGACGAGATAGATTCCGGGCTTTCCTATGGGGAGTTTCTTCCCCTCCTGGAGGCTTTGCGCTCCAGCGGCGCCGGCATCGTAGTCGTCACCCACGACATGGATCTGGCGCGCGCGGTCTGCCAGCGCATCATCTTCCTTGAGGGGGGACGGGTCATTCGCGAGATCCCCGCGACGGACCTCGATGCCTCCGAGGCGCCGCAGGGGGCGGGGAGGTAGGGCGGTGGCCATGGACTTCTTTTCGCCCGGCTCGTCTCTCCTTCATCGCTTCGATCCCCGCGCCAAGCTTCTCCTGCTGGTCGCCGTGACGGCCTGTTTCTTTCTTCCCCTGCCCCTGGAGGTGCTCGCCGCGTATGTCGGAGCCCTGGCGGCCCTGGTCGGGTTTTCTCTCGGCGCGCGGCAGCTCGGGAAGTCCCTCCTCACCATCGCGCCGCTCCTCCTCGTCATCTGCCTCTTCACTCCCCTATTCCGGGCGGGCGGCAGGGTCATCTGGGCCCCTTTCGGGCTCGCATACCTCACGTTGGAAGGCGCATCGGCGACGGCACGCCTGCTTGCGCGCTTCGCCGGCATCACTCTGGGATTCTTCGCGGCTTTCAGAACGATAGAGCTGAACGAGCTGATCCTGACGCTCCGCTGGTACGGGCTTCCCTATCGCTCCACCCTCATCCTCACCATCGCATTGCGATTCATACCGTCGCTGGCCGAAATGTACGCGAACGTCCGCGATGCCCATACGCTTCGGCGCGGAGTCGAGAGCGGGAAAAGGCCATTCGAGAGGCTCATCCCCGTGCTCACCTCGATGATCATCCAGGCGGTGCGCGGGATACCGACGCTCGCCATGGTCCTGGAGCTGCGCGGCTTCGGGCGCGCCAACCGCCGCACCGAATACAGGACCCTCGGCAGCGCACAACGGCTTGCCCGCCATCTTGCTGTCGGCGCCCTGCTCGCCGCGGTCCTGTTCGCTCCCCTGGCTCTGCCGCGCTGACTTCACTCTCTGGCTCGTCTCATATATACTTTCAAGGAAAGCAGGAGGCGTCCAATGAACGATCGATCCGTCCCCGTCCCTTCGAGCCTTCGCATCGCGGCAGTCGCGGTCCTCACCGCGGTCACGTTCGTGATCGGCTATTTCGTGAGGCTTCCCCTTCCCGCCACGCAGGGCATCTTCACGCTTGCGGACCTTGCCATCTTTTTCGCCGCCTTCGCCTTCGGTCCCTACTCGGCCGCCATTGCGGGAGGAGCCGGGACGGCTTTGATCGATATAATCGGCGGCACTGCCCAGTACGCGCCGATCTCGCTTCTCGTGCACGGCCTCGAGGGCCTTGTGGCGGGGGCGATCGCGGCCGCGGGAAAGAAGGGCCCGCGCGAGATCGTGCTGTGGATCGTCGCAGGAACGGCCGGCATCGTCCTCGTGGCGGGCGGCTACTTCCTTGCCGAGGTTGTTTTCTTCGGCGGCCCGGCGACGGCCGTCACCGAGGTGCTTCCCAACATCGCTCAGGCCGCGATCGGCGCGGTGGGGGGCGCGCTCCTCACCGCCGCGGTGCGCCGCGCGTATCCTCCGGTCCAGGGATTGCGGTGGTAGTGGAAGAGCAGCGCCTCGAGCTTCGACGAAGGCTCGATGAGGTCCGCCAGCGCATCGCGCTGTCCGCGGCAAGGTCCGGCAGGAAGGCGGATGCCGTCCGGCTCATGGCTGTCACCAAGACCGTGCCGCGAGAGGCCGTTGAGAACGCCGTCGAGGCGGGGGTGGATCTCTTCGGTGAGAACAGGGTTCAGGAAGCCGGCCGGAAGTACGAGGGACTCGCGGGAAAGCTGGAGCTGCACCTGATCGGGCATCTGCAACGGAACAAAGCGGGCCTTGCCGCCGGGATATTCAGCTGCGTTCAATCCATAGACAAGCTCGAGACGGCGCAAGCCCTGAGCGGGCACTGCTCCTCCCGGGGAAAAGCCATGGACCTCCTGCTGGAAGTCAACACGAGCGGCGAGGAGTCGAAATCGGGTTTCCGCACGCGGGAGGAGCTCCTGCGGTGTCTGGATCCAATCTTCGAGCTTCCTTCCCTCAGGGTGAGGGGGCTGATGACGGTCGGGCCGCTGGTCCAGGATCGCGAAGCCGTCCGGCGTGCCTTTTCAACACTTTTTTCCATTTTTGCCGAGCTTGCCGCTCGCGGGCTTCCCGATTTCGAAATCCTCTCCATGGGGATGTCTTCGGACTACGAGATTGCGATCGAGGAAGGGTCCACGATGGTTCGCCTGGGCACGGCCCTTTTCGGGCCGAGGGCGTGATAATGCGCCGCTCCATTCGTTTCGTTGTCGCCGCGGCCGTCCTCTTCTTGCTTGTCTGCCTTGGAGCTGCGGGGCAATCAGTCTCGGACACCGATCCGTCGGGAGACGGCTCTTTGAACATCGGGCTGTCTCTTTACGGACTGCCCCCATCCCTGGATCCTTTTTATCAGCTTCTCGATACCCAGCCGCCCGCGGATCAGCCCCCCGCGGATCAAGCGCCGGGCGGGCAAACCCCGCCCGCCGGCCAGCCGCCGGGACAGACCCCCCCGCCGGGAGACAAGACACCGGAGCCGTATACGAAGGACGAGTTCGCGCCATGGCTTCAAGACCTCTGGAGGGCGGAGGTCATCTTCGTCGGGTCCCTTCCCTTCACGCTGTTCTTCTCCCTCGAAGGCTACGACTTCTACCGCTACGCCTCCTCCGGCTTTTCTCCGGCCCAGGCGCCCTGGCCTCTCCGTCCCGGCGCGCAGATCCAATACAGCGGGCAGGAGCAGTTCTGGCTCCTCATTTCCACGGTAACTCTTTCGGCTCTCGTGTCCGCGACAGACTACCTCATCGGAGCCCTGTCGAAGCCTCATGAAAACCGCTGACGCCCGGGTGGAAGATCCCGCGCATTGGGGAGCGCGGCTCGACGTCTTCATCTCGGAAGGCATGGGGCTCTTCTCCCGCAGCCAGGCGAAGGCCCGGGTCTTGGCAGCGCGCGTAAACGGAAAGAACGCCCGGCTCGCCAGGAGGGTGAAGCCCGGGGACCTGGTTTCCGTCGATTACACGGATGCCCCGCCGCTGGAGGCGGCGCCCCAGGATATCCCGCTGGACATCCTCTTCGAGAACGAGGATGCCATCGTCATCAACAAGCCGCAGGGCATGGTGGTGCACCCGGGAAGCGGCAACCGGGAGGGCACCCTCGTGAATGCGCTGCTCTTCCACTGCGCGGGGTTGGCCGGCGCCTTCGGCGGAGAGGACTCGAGGCCGGGAATCGTGCACAGGCTCGACAAGGACACCTCCGGGGTCATCATCGCGGCGAAGAACCCCCGCGCACACGAGTTTCTCGCCTCGCAGTTCAAGGCGCGCCGGGTGCGCAAGAGCTACCTCGCGGTGGTCATGGGCCTGCCGAAGGAGAGTCACGGCAGGGTGGAGACGGGAATCCTTCGCGATCCTTCCCACAGGAAGAGATTCATCTGCGTCTCCGGCCGGGGCAGAGCGGCCGTGACATACTACAAGGTGCTGCGCTCCTATCGGATGCCTGCCGGCGCGGGGCTCCCACGCTCTCCCGCCGTCTACGGCTTTCTCTCCCTGGCGCCGCGCACGGGGCGGACACATCAGCTGCGTGTCCATATGCGCCATCTGTCGACTCCCATCCTCGGCGATCCGCTCTACGGAAAGTCGGATGCCCGCTTTCCCGACGCCTCTCTCATGCTCCACGCCCACCGCCTTTCCATTCTCCTGCCGGGCGAGGAAATACCGAGGATTTTCGCCGCCCCCCTTCCTGAGCGGCTGCGGTCGACGCTCCGCCGGCTTCACAGCCTTTCGCCCAGGTAAGGGTTGAAGGCCCTCTCTATCCCGATCTTCGATGGGGGTCCGTGTCCCGGAAAAACCGCGAGATCGTCGCCCAATGGGAGGATCCGCTTCCTGATTGAAGAGAGCAGGAGCCCGCGGGCATAGCCGTCCCGCGTCCGCCCTATCCCTCCCGCGTTCAGCGTGTCTCCCGTGAAGAGAAAGCGCCCCAGGCGGAAGCAGAGCGAGTCGATGGAGTGCCCGGGGGTCTCCAGGACCTGGAACGTGAAAGCGCCGAAGTCCAGCTCGTCCCCATCCTGGATGTGGTGGGCGGGAAAATCGAGGACGCTGGGCTGGTTGGAGTAGATCTCGGCGTCATAGACTTTGAGGAGCGTCTTGATCCCGTTGATATGGGCATTGTGGGCATGGGTGACGAGGATCCTCCTGATCGAAAGCCGGTTCCCTTCCACGGCCTGCAGGAGCTGCGTGTCGAAGACTCCCGGATCGATGAGCACGGCGTCTCCCCCCCGTCGCTTCCGACGAGGTACGTGTTGGAGAAGCCGACGGAGGAGAACAGCGAGTAGAAGATCACCGCCCCACCTCGACAAACGTCGCCTCGTTCGTGTTCGACGAGCGGAAATCCACGCCTCTCACCGTCCCGTCGAATCGCACCCGTGTGAGGTTGCAGTCTTTCATTCCCACCCCCTCGAACGAGCCTCCGAGGAAGCGCGAGGCGTAGAGGTTGGAGTGGTTGAACGTCGTGGCGCGGCAGCGGATCCCCATGAAGTTGCACTGCAGGAGGTCGCTCTCGGCGAAGAGGCACTCCTCGATGAGTGAGCCGGCGAAGACGGAGTTCAGGAGGGTGCTGCCTGAAAAATCGCAGGCGAGGATCTCGGCCGAGTCGCAGAAGACGAGCTGAAATGAGGACTTTCTCAGAAGCACGCTCCGCAGCCGAAGGCCGGCCAGGTTGCATCCCGAGACCTGGACGCCGCTTGCGTCGAGATCGGCGAGAGTGATGCCGCTGATATCGTAGTCGACGAGGCGCTTCTCGCCGTGCAGGATCTCCGCGATGCGGCGGGCGTAGGAGACGACGTCATCGCAGTGGACTGAGCAAACGGAGAGACCCGTGAGCGCTGTCCCAGCGCAGTGGGGAACCGAGCAGGGGCGAAAGCTGACCATTTCCATTGAAAGGATATACCCAAGAGGGTGCGTCCGCAAGTCCGCGCGCGACGCCGGTTGGCTTCGCACCCATGGCTCACCGTGCATGCCTCCGGATTGTATCCTCCCGGCGAATTGTATATCATCTGGTGCATGTGCGCCTGCCATTTCTGCGGAACCGTCATCGAAAACCCGAGGGAGGTGTTTCGAGGTTCCGAATGCCCCGGATGCGGGAAGGATCTCAAGATCTGCCTCAATTGCAAGTTCTCCAGCCCCGGCGCCCACTGGGACTGTTCGGAGACGATCGACGAGCCGGTGGCGGAAAAGACCCGGGGGAATTTCTGCACCTATTTCGTTTTTCGGGATTCGGCCGCTCGGAGCGACAGTCCCCGGGGCACCGACGCCGCGCGCAAGAAGCTGGATCGGCTCTTTGGAGATGGCTGACGGGCCGATCGCCTTCATTGATTCGGGAGTCGGCGGGCTTCCCTACCTTGCCAGCACGCGGCGCTTTGTGCCGGGAAAGCGCATGGTTTACGCGGCGGACCGTGAAAACTTCCCCTATGGAGAGAAAAGCGCCGAAGATATCACGCGTTCGGTCCTCTCGCTGACAGACCGGCTGATCCGAAAGGAAGATCCCCGGCTTATCGTCGTGGCGTGCAACACCATGTCGGTTGTCGCGCTCGCGGCGCTGCGCTCCCGCTTCTCCCTTCCCTTCGTGGGGGTGGTTCCCGCCGTCAAGCCGGCCGCCGCCGCCTCCCGGGCCAAGTGCGTCGGGGTGCTCGCCACGCAGCGCACCGTTGAGGGGCGCTACCTCAAGGACCTCATCGAGAAGCATGCCGCAGGCTGCCGCGTGGCGAGCCTTCCCGCGGCGGATCTCGTGAGCTTCGTGGAGGAGGATTATTTCCGCTCTACTCCCGAGGAAAGGCGGGCGCGCGTCAGGCGTGAGGCTGAGCTTTTCCGCAGGGAGGGGGTGGATACGGTGGTTCTCGCCTGCACGCATTTCCTGCACCTGGAGGAGGAGTTCAAAGCCGAGCTGGGAAAAGGAATCGCCGTGGTCGACTCCCGGGAGGGAGTGGCCAGACAGGTTGCGCGGCTCCTCGACGGAGCAGAGGCCGCGCACGATGAGCGGCAGGGCGACTGCCTCTACCTCACGGGGCCGAATCCCATCGAGGAGCGCTACGTTTTCTTTGCACGGAAGTTCGGCCTGTCCCTGGCGGGAATCATCTGACAATGGCGGAAACTCGAAGCGGCCAGGTGCTTTTCGGCATCAACTCGATCTATACCGTGCTGACGGAGGATGGAAGCCGGCTCCTCTGCCGGATAAAGGGAAAAGTGTTGAAGGGGGGCGGGAAGAGCTACAACCCTATCGCCGCGGGAGATTTCGTCGACATCATTCCCGATTCGATCAGTCCCGCAGGCGGAATGATCACGGGCATCAGGGACCGGCGCACGCAGCTTGCCAGGTGGAACAAGAAGGGAAGAGCCCGGCAGGTCCTCGCCGCCAATGCGGATCTCGCCGTATGCGTCACATCGCCCAAATCCCCTCCGTTCCGGCCCCGATTCATCGACAGGATCATCGCGGCGGCGGAGGGCGGCCGGATGCAGGTTCTCGTGCTCATGAACAAATCGGACCTGGGGGTGAGCGATGAGACGAGGGAAAGGCTCTCCTCTTTCATGAGCATCGGCTATCCCGTCCTCTCGTGCTCCGCCGTCACGGGGGCCGGAATCCCGGAGCTTGCGAAGGCACTGGAGGGAAAGATCTCCGCGTTCGTCGGGCAGTCAGGGGTTGGAAAATCATCCATCCTCAACGCGATGAACCCGGGCCTGAACCTCAAGATAGGGGAAGTCTCGCAGAAGCATGACAGGGGAAGCCATACGACGAATTTCTCCGCCCTCATGACCCTCGCGGGCGGCCTGAAGGTCATCGATACGCCCGGAATCAGGGAGCTGGAGCTGTCGGATGTCCTGCCGGAAGAGCTGGCCTACCTCTTCCGCGAGTTTTCTGCCTACGCCTCATCGTGCGCTGTGCCGGTCTGCCCCCACGACGAGGAGCCGGGCTGTGCCGTGAGGGCCGCGGTGGAGAAGGGTGAGATCCACCCGGATAGGTATGAGAGCTATATCAGGACTTTGAGCGAGCTGCGGGAAACGAGGCGCCGGCTCCATGGATGAGCATTCGATCGAGCTCCTGGAGTTCGAAAGGATCAGGGGCGAGCTCATCGGGCTGTGCCTGAGCCCCCAGGGAGCCCGGCTCGTTTCGGGCCAGGATTTCGAGACGGAGCCTTCACGAATCAAGGAATCCCTCGATCTCGCGCTGGCGGCGCGCGCGGCGCTGGAGGCCGGTATTCCTCTGCCCGGCTTCGATTTTCCCGACATTGATGAAATACTCCCTGTTCTTGGCAAGGCAGGCCTCGAGCTTGAAGGAGAGGAGCTGGCGGCCGTGGGCAGGAGCATCCTCTCCAGCCTGAAGCTCAAGCGCTTCGTCGTGAAGGCCTCGGAGCAGGAGAGGCTGCGGCGGATCGCTCAGGAGATCCCCGACCTTTCCCCGGTCTCGCGCCGCATCTTCCATACCGTGGATCCCGAGGGAAACCTCCGGGAGAAGCGGATCCCCGAGCTGGCCGCGATCCGGGATCGCATCCGCCGGCTGCGGGAGGAGGCCGAGCGCACCGCGCGGGGGATGCTCGATTCGGACTCCTCCCGGTCCTACTGGCAGTCGAACCTTCCCACGCAGAGGGACGGCAGGCTCGTCCTGCCTTTGAAGAGCCAGTTCAAGGGCCGCGTGAAAGGAATCGTCCACGAGATGTCGGCGAGCGGCTCCACCGTTTTCATAGAGCCGCTGGAGATCGTCGAGAAAAACAACGCGATAGTTCAGGAGGAGAGCCTCTACAAGCAGGAGGTGCGCAGAGTCCTTCGCGGACTTTCCGCCGAAGTGTCGGAGCGCTTCCGCGAGCTCGCCGAAATGTCGCGTGTGGTCGCCGAGGTGGATGCCCTGCTTGCCCGCGCGCGCTATGCGATATTGTACCGGTGCCGCGCGGCGGAGCCCAGCCCGGACAGGGTTTCTCTTCGGGAAGCCCGCCACCCCCTGCTCGGCTCGTCATGCATTCCCATTACCATTGCCGCGGGGGGAGAGTACACCATCCTCATCATCACGGGGCCGAACACGGGAGGAAAGACCGTCAGCCTCAAGACCGTCGGCGTGCTCGCCCTCATGAACCAGTTCGGCATGGAAATCACGGCTGCCGAATGCTCCACGCTCCCCGCCTTTGACGGGATCTTCGCCGATATCGGCGACGAGCAGTCCATCGAGCAGTCCCTCTCCACCTTCTCGGCCCACGTGACGAACCTGGCGAAGATCTTCGAGGGCGTCACCTCACGTTCCCTGGTGCTTCTGGACGAGCTGGGGGCGGGAACCGATCCGGAGGAGGGGGTGGCCCTCGCCATGGCGATTCTTGACCGTCTCCTGGAGTCCGGCTCCACGGTCTTTTCCACAACTCACCACGGCATTCTCAAGAACTACGGCTACACCCGAAGCGGGGTTCAAAACGCTTCCATGGGATTCGACAGGGAGACCCTGAGCCCGACGTACCGGATCCTCATGGGCGTGCCGGGTGAAAGCCATGCACTGGAGATAGCCCGCCGCAGGGGAATTCCCCCGGAGGTCGTGGCCAACGCCGTTGCTTACCTTGCGGATGAAAGGACGGAGCTCTCCCAGATCGTGGCGAACCTCTCCGAGCGGCACCAGAAGCTCGCCCAGGCCGAGGAAGAGCACCGGGCGAAGGAGTCGGATCTGCGGGAGAAGAGGAGGAGGACCGACCTCAAGGAGCTGGCCCTCCGACAGAAGGAGCTTGAGCTTCGCAGGCAGGGGTTGAAGGAGCTTCGCGACTTCCTCTCCTCGATCAGGAAGGAATGGGAGGAGCTGCGGGCCGCAATGGCGGAAGCACCGCCGGGCCGCGGGGAGGTCGGACGGCTGTTCGGCGGAGTCCAGGAGCGGATAGAAAAGGAGGAGGCGCGGATCGCCCAGGAAAGGGAGAGCCTCACCCTCCCGGGGGAGGTGGAGATCCGCGAGGGAATGGAGGTGACGATCAGAAACAGCGCCCGGAGAGGCAGGGTCCTGCGGAGGGACCGGGGCAACAGGTGGGTGGTGGAGACCGAGACGATGCGCCTGTCCCTGCTTCCCTCGGAAATGAGGCCGGTGGAAGATTCGGGACCTCCACCGTCAGAGGTGCGGGTGAGCTACGTCACCTCGGAAGCTTCTCCGCTTCCCGTCGTGGAGCTCGACCTCCGTGGAATGAGGCTTGAGGAGGCCATCCGCAGCCTGGAGAGGCAGATCGACAGCGCCCTGGTTCACGGCCTGCGGCAGTTCGGGGTAATCCACGGGAAAGGGGAGGGGATCCTCCAGCGCGCCATCCATCAATATCTCAAGGAGGCGCCGATGGTTGAAAACTACCATTTCTCGGCCCCCGAGGAAGGCGGATTCGGCAGGACCCTGGTGGTGCTGAAGGGCTGAACGCGGGGCCTCCCCGGCGGGCTTGGCGCCTTCCGCCAAGCCCGCCGGGGGACTGCGCGCGCTCAAGCGGACGAGCGCTGACGGTTTGCGCGCCCTCTCTTGCGCGCGAAATGAGTGAAAGTGTAGTATGGCGCGATGAACTCCGGGCTCGTTTTCCAGCTCTTTTCGTCGTGGAAGATCATTTTCGTCTGCGCCTGCATCATGTTCCTGCTGCCCCTCATATTCTACCTGGCGTCGCTCAAGCCGGCGCGCCGGCGTCTTCCCCCATTGAAGCTCGGAAAGTCGAAGAAAGCCCGCCCGGCGCCCGCCGCTTCCAAAGCCACGGAGGAAAGGGGAAGGGGGGAAAGGCACAGGGAGGAGAAGCGAGAGGAAGAGAAGGAAGAGGACGAGACCGAGTACAGGGAACGGAAATGAAGAGCATCGTCATCAAGGGTGCCCGGGAGCACAACCTGAAGAACATCGACCTGGAGCTCCCCCGGGACAAGCTGATCGTCATTTCCGGCCTGAGCGGCTCAGGAAAGTCTTCCCTTGCTTTCGATACGATCTTTGCCGAAGGGCAGAGACGTTACGTGGAATCTCTCTCCTCCTACGCCCGCCAGTTCCTGGGCAGGCTGGACAAACCGGACCTGGATTCCATCGAAGGGCTCTCCCCCGCCATCGCGATCGAGCAGAAGACGACCCGCCGCAATCCCCGCTCAACCGTGGGGACGGTAACTGAAATCTACGATTACCTCAGGCTCCTCTTTGCGCGGATCGGCACCCCCCATTGCCCCAAGTGCGGAAGGGAGATCCAGGAGCAGTCGGTCGATCAGATCGTGGACTCCCTTTCGCTCCTGCCCGAGGGCATGAAGCTCACCCTCCTTGCCCCCGTGGTCTCGGGCAAGAAGGGCGAGCACCAGAAGGTTCTCACCGACGCCAAGCGCCTCGGCTACGTGAGGGTGCGCGTGGACGGAGATGTCCGCACCCTCGATGAGCAGATCGTTCTGGACAAGAAGAAGAAGCACTCGATCGAAATCGTCGTCGACAGGCTCGTGGCGAGCCCCGATGCCAGGAAGAGACTGGCCGAATCCGTCGAGAACGGCCTGGAGGTCTCGGGGGGGACGATCGTCGCCCTGGTCAAGGAAAAGAACGGGGAGCGCGAGGTGATGTACTCTCAGACCAGCTCCTGTCCTGTCGACGGGATCAGCATTCCGCAGCTCCAGCCCCGGCTTTTCTCCTTCAACAACCCCTTCGGGGCCTGCACGGAGTGCTCCGGGCTGGGAGTCACCCTGGAGTTCGATCGCGAGCTCGTGATCCCCAACCCGGATCTCTCCTTCAACGAAGGAGCCATCGTTCCCTACAACCCCAAGGCGAACTGGTACAGGAGCCAGTTCGAATCTCTGGCGAAACACTTCACGTTCAGCCTGGATACCCCGCTGTCGAAGCTTCCCGCTGCGGTGATTGAGGCGATCCTCTACGGGACGAAGGAGAAGATCGGGTTCAAATACACGAGCAGGGACGGGCGCGGCAAGTGGGAGTTCGAGTCGGGATACCGGGGAGTCCTCAATGAGCTGAAGCGCAGGTATCTCGAATCGAGCTCGGAGGACGTGAAGCAATGGCTTGAGGGCTTCATGGCCCAGAAGGAATGCGAGGCCTGCGGGGGAAGGAGGCTGAAGCCGGAGGTGCTTGCCGTCACCGTGGGAGGGAAGAATATCCACGAAGTGGCAAGCCTCTCCGTGCTTGATTCCATCTCCTTTTTTTCCACGCTGGAGCTTTCGACGACACAGCGCGCCATCGCGCGCCAGATTCTCAAGGAGTTGGCGAGCCGCCTGTTCTTCATGAAAAACGTCGGACTGTCCTACCTCACCCTGGAGCGGCGGGCTTCCACGCTTTCCGGCGGCGAAGCCCATCGGATACGGCTGGCCACGCAGATCGGGTCCTCCCTCGTCGGCGTGCTCTACATTCTCGACGAGCCCACCATCGGGCTCCACCAGCGCGACAACGAGATGCTGATCAGCACCCTTACTCACCTGCGCGACATCGGCAATACCCTTATCGTGGTGGAGCACGACGAACAGACCCTGAGGACCGCTGATTACATCGTGGACCTCGGCCCCGGCGCCGGAGTCCATGGGGGCCATGTCGTGGCCGCAGGCACTTTTGACGAGGTGGCAGGCAATTCCAAGTCCCTCACGGGACAGTTTCTCACCGGCGCCCTGACCATCGAGCCGCGCCTCCTGCGGCGAAAGGGAAACGGAAAGGCCATCAGCCTCTTCGGTGCGGCGGAGCACAATCTCAAGGACATCGATGTCCGCTTTCCCCTCGGAGTGCTCACCGTCATCACGGGGGTATCAGGCTCGGGCAAGTCGTCCCTCCTCACGGACCTCCTCCATCCCATCCTCTCGAATAGAGTGGCCCGCACCCACTGGCCGGAGGGGAAGTACCGGTCCATCGAGGGAGTGGAGGAGATCGACAAGGTCATCAACATCGACCAGAGCCCCATCGGGCGCACCCCCCGCTCCAACCCGGCAACCTACGTCGGCCTCTTCGGCCCGATACGGAGCCTCTTTTCCCAGCTTCCCGAGGCCAAGGCGATGGGCTTCAAGGCAGGCCGCTTCTCTTTCAATGTCAAAGGGGGGCGCTGCGAGAAGTGCCAGGGGGCGGGCACGGTCACGATCGAGATGCATTTCCTTCCCGACGTGTACATCACCTGCGATGTCTGCAAGGGGCGCAGGTACAACCGCGAGACCCTCGAGGTCAGGTACAAGGGAAAGAACATCCACGAGATCCTCGAGATGACGGTTGAGGAGGCGTTCGCTTTCTTCCGCCATATTCCCCCCGTGGCCGGAAAGCTCAGGACCCTCCAGGATGTCGGCCTCGGCTACGTCAAGCTCGGTCAATCCGCGCTCACCCTCTCGGGAGGCGAGGCCCAGCGGGTGAAGCTTTCCCTGGAGCTTTCCAAGCGGAGCACGGGCCGCACCTTCTACATCCTGGACGAGCCGACGACGGGCCTTCACTTCGTGGACGTGAAAAAATTGATGGAGGTGCTGCAGATTCTCGTTGACAACGGCAACACGGTGGTCCTCATCGAGCACAACCTCGACGTCGTCAAGTGCGCGGACTATGTCATCGACCTGGGCCCCGAGGGCGGAGACCGGGGGGGGTATATCGTGGCCGAGGGTACGCCGGAGGAGGTTTCGCGAGCGCGGTCTTCCTACACGGGCCAGTTCCTCAGTCGGGTGCTGGGCGCCCGATGAAGAGGCTGGTCCTCCTTTTCCTTCTGCTCTCCTCAGCTTCCATTCTCCTCGCTGAGGACCAGCCTCCCGCCCCCTCTCCCGCTCCCCCCGTTCCGCCCAAGGAAGCGGAACAACCCCCGAGCCCTCCCACTGCGGAGGGTCTGGTCTCGACCACCCTGCCCGAGGATATCTCGACGGCGAGCTACTACGAGCTGGTCGCATGGTGCCGCCAGCTCGGTCTCGACGATTCGGGGTCCCGGGCGGACATCCAGAAGAAGCTCTATACCTATTACAAGATCACGCCTCCCGCGGAGGCGGCAAAGGGGAAACGCGTCATTTCGGTGCGCTCCGCAAAGGAATCGGAGTATTTCACCGTTGAGCAGGTGAGCGAGAAATACATCGTGCTTCGCGGCGACGTGGTCGTGATCCTCTCGGATCAGGAGTCTGGGGCGGTGCAGGAGATCCACGCTCAGAAGATCACCTACAACCAGACCCTCAATTCAGTCACGGCGGAAGGAGGGGTGGAGTACAAGATAACGCGAAGCGGAAAAACGGATACCTTCACGGGAGAGAGCCTCTCCTTCGACGTGGACACCGGAGAGGGGGCCTTCTACAACGGCAGGACCTCCCGCCCCCTGAACCGGGGAGACCAGCAGGTCACCTTCTTTTTCCAGGGCGACACGATCTCGCGGCTCGAGAACGACACCGTGGTTCTCGGCAACGGAAGCTTCACCTCCTGCGATTTGCAGGAGGCGCCGCATTGGCAGATGAAGGCCACCCGCGTGTGGATCCTGGGGCCGGGGGAATGGGCCCTGCAGAACGCGGTCCTCTCCGTCGGCCGAATCCCCATGCTGTATCTTCCCTTCTTCTTCCTCCCGGGAGACGAGCTTTTTTTCAACCCCTCCATCGGGTACGATCTGAGAAAAGGCGAGTACCTCCAGACCACGACGTACCTCATCGGAAAGAAGAAGCCGCAAAAAGGCACCTCCTTCTCCTTCATGCAGATGGCATCGGGAGAAGAGACCGACTACGATCTGGAGCTTCACGGCCTGTTCCTCCGCAAGATCCCCCCCAAGGAATCGGGCAAGAAGGCGGATACCTCTTCGCTGAAGGTCCAGCTCGACGGATACTCGAGCCTCGGAGTCTTTCTGGGCCTTGCCGGGGATTTCCCTCCTCTGGTCACTTTCCAGCTCGGCCTGGCGGAGAGCCGCAGCATCACCACCGATTCCTTTGGCGCCAACACACCGCTTTTCATCCAGCCCGATGGAAGCACCACCAGCTACTGGAACCAGTCATCGATCTTCGGACTGCCGGTTCCCTTCCGTTTCGGCATGCAGGGAGACCTGAATGCCTCGGCAAGCTTCGGCTCAATCACGTCGCACTTCGAGTATTTCTCCGACCCCTTCTTCACGCAGGATTTCTACACCAGAAGCGAGGGCATCCAGTTCACGAGCAATCTTGCCGCCCTCCTGGTGCCGCCTCAGCAGACAGCCATCCAGAGCAACCTCTCCTGGGACTTTACGAGCAGGGCAGACTTTTCCAGCCTCATCAAGACTTCCCTGCTTCAGTCATTCTCCATCCCCTCCTTCAACCTCAAGTTCACCTGGCAGAGCAAGGAGACCCCATCGACCGCAGGCACGCCCCTGTCCGTCGACCCCGGCAGGGTGTTCTACTACCCTTCGAGCCTCGTGGCGCCCAATTTCTCGCTTTCCGCATCGGGGGAGATCCTGCATTACAGCTCGCTGCAGGAGGCGACTGGGCAACAGCCTCCGGCGCCGGCGGGGGCCCCCCCGGCACCGCAAACCCCCGCGAGCACACCTCCCGCCCCTGGCACGCCGCCGGCAGCGCAGCCCCCCGCCGCGCCGGGGACTCCCCCGGCACCGGGCACGCAAGAATCGCCGGGCGCGCCTCCAACGCCGGCGCAGCAGCCCCCTGCTTCGCCTCCGACGCAAGGAAATCCTCCAGTGCCGCCTGCCGGCGAGCCGGCGCCTCAAGCGAAGCAGCAGGCTTCGCCATCCGCCGATCCGGGCAGGGGTTTTCGCCCACCCGTCAAGCCATTTCAGGCCGAAAAGCAGGAAGCGAAGGCTCCCGCCGTGGACCACTTTGTTTTTCGCGCGCCACAGCTGCGAAAGGACCAGACGATCTCCGCACAGCAGATGGAGACAACGGCTTCAATCGCCTACCAGGTGCAGCCGCGCGCGACCCTCGAGCAGACCTTCGATTCCAGCTCCTGGCAGTCGCAGAAGGATGTCGACTTCCGCCTCCTCTATGGCACGTTCGAGACGGGCGGCTCCAGCCAGCTCTCGGGCAATATCACGTTCTTCAACAAGGGCTTGAGTTCCACTCTCACCCTGGCCGCGGACGGGACCTACCGCAATCGCTACAGCCCTTCCTCGTCGCTCACGCCTTCGCAGTGGCAGAGCCTCCTGCTGGGAGACCTGCAGCAGGACCGTTTCGCGCTGCGGAGCATATTCCAGAGCACCGTGCTCCCCCTGGCGCAGGTTCCGCTTCTCTCCGCCTCTAATCTCAACTACAGGCTGAACCTGAGGCTGTATCAGCTCAGCACGATTGGAAGCGACCCTCTCAATCCGCAGTTCAATGGGGTTGGCCCGGCCTGGGATCAGACCGCGATTTCAGAGCATGCTCTCCAGGGAACCCTCGCGCTCAAGGCTTTCGATCAGAGCCAGACGCTTGCCGTGACCGCGCAGCTTCCCCCCCTCAACCAAAGCCTGATGGCGCGGCTGGACACGGGAATCTGGATCTTCAAGACCTACGCCCAAGGCGGAGCCACCCAGCTGGCCGGGGTCTGGCAGTACCAACCCCTCGTTGCAGGGGAGATCGTTCAGTTCTCCACGGATGCCAATATCTCGGAGGAGCTTCAGTTCGATGTGAGCGGAAGGGCTTTGAGCAAGTCGACGAGCCAGCTCAAGCTCTGGGGACTGACCAGCACCTTCACCGCGGAGAACATGTACCCCGTGGACCATTGGCTGGGCACCCAGCTCACTGGCGCTGCGCAGCAGTTCCTTCCCTCGCTTTTTCGCGTGGAATATAATTACTCGGGCGGCCCCATCTGGTTGTGGAAAAACCGGATCAAGCTTGACCCCACGCTGAAGACGAGCTGGTACCTGAACCTCCAGAAGTACGCTGACAACTCGCTGGACTTCACCCTTTCGCTGAACTTCTCGATCTTCAAGTTCCTCGACCTGTCGTTTTCCTCGACGTCCTACAACAACAAGACCTATCGCTGGATACCGGGATGGCCGGAGTCGGTGCCGGGCGGCGGAGAGTCCGAAGTGAATCCACTCGTGGACCTTCTTCGCTCGTTCAATTTCTTCAATACGAGCGATCGGTTCCTCTCCTCCTTCAAGCTGCGAAGCCTTTCGCTGAAGGCCGTCCACCACCTCCATGACTGGGATGTCACCCTGGAGTACCAGGGTTCGCCGCAGCTCCAGACGATCGGGGGAGTCCCCCAGTACGCATGGACCCCCGCATTCGCAATCCAGGTGCAGTGGGTCCCCGTCCCCGAGGTGAGAACAAGGATGTACCAGGATACCACGGGCGCCTTCTATATCAGGGATTGACTCTCCTTTGTCATTATCGATACCATCGTTTTCAGGAGGTCTATGGAGAAACCGCTGACAGTCGTATTGAGCGACCAGGCCATTCTTCCCGAGGTTTGCGGAGCCAACGACAGCAACCTCAGGATCTTTGAAGAGCTGCTGGGCATCCGGATCTTCTCCCGGGGCAACGAGATCTTCCTCGAAACCGAGGACGATTCCGTAGAAAGAACCTTCAAATCACTGCTGCATCAGGTCGAGGATCACATCAGGCTGGGTCAGTATCCCGGCCCCGATCTCATCCGTTCCATCCACAGGACAATCCAGAGCGGCGAGTCCGAAAAGGCGGAGCTGCTCAAGCAGACCCATGTGGTCATCCCCAATGGGTTTCGCAAGGTCTATCCCCGCACCTTCAACCAGGCCACCTACCTCGATGCGATAGAGACCAATGAGATGGTCTTTGGAGTCGGCCCCGCGGGCACCGGCAAGACATACCTTGCCGTGGCCCAGGCGCTCAAATGCGTCCTTGGGCAGGACCTGCGCAAGCTCATCATCACCCGCCCCGTCGTGGAGGCCGGGGAGAGCCTCGGCTATCTGCCCGGAGACCTGACGCAGAAGATCCATCCCTATCTCCGGCCGCTGTATGACGCGATCGAGTCCCTCGTTCCGCTGGAGATATTCCGGCGCATGGAGGAGAACGACGCCATCGAGATCGCCCCGCTCGCCTACATGCGCGGCCGCACCCTCTCGGGAAGCTTCATCATTCTCGACGAGGCCCAGAACACGACCCGGGAGCAGATGAAGATGTTCCTCACCCGCATCGGAGAGAACGCGCGCGTCGTCGTGACGGGGGACATCACCCAGATCGACCTCCCCCGAAGGTCGGATTCGGGCCTGCTCAACGTGATCCAGATCCTCAAGCCCATCCGCGAGATCCGGTTCGTATTCTTTGAAGAGCATGACGTCGTTCGAAACCCGCTGGTAAGAAAGATCGTCCACGCCTATGAGACAGCTCACGAAGAGTAGCCTCCGCCGGCTCATGCTGCGGGCGGCGGAGGCATTCCATGCCTGGAAGGTGGAGCGGCGGACCACCATGCTCGTGGCCGGCTCGTTTTTCCTGGCGCTCGCCATTGTCCTTCTGGCCACTCAGCTCACGGGTTTTTCGCTTCCGATCCGGCCGACGGATTGGGAGGCGGGCAGGGTGGCGGAGAAGGATTTCGTGGTCGATCGGGACTTCCCCTTCGTCGACGAGAAGGCCACGGAGCTGAAGAGGGCGGCGCGCGAGAAGATCGTCCCGCCCGTATTCAGACTGAACGACGAGATCACCGCGAACGCCATCAGGAGATTCGGCTCCTTTGACAACGCCATCCTCCGTCTCGCACGCGACCGGACCTCGGAGGAGAAGGCCTTCCTTCGCCTGCAGGTTGACTTTCCCGGGCTCTTGAGCGCAAGCGACGTGCACACCTTGATGGCGTACCCCAACCTTGAGCGGGCACTCGACGACGCGAGACGCCTCCTTCAAGACGCCCTCGATGCGGGGATCGTGGATCTTTCGGGTCATCGCGAGGAAATCGCGAACGCGGACGGCATCGAGCTGTGGAAGGACCGCGGCGCCGGCATCCAGACGGAGGAGATCCCGCTGGAAGGGCTGGGGACCGTGGAAAACCTCTCCAAAATGATGCAGGCGGACGTGAACGCCACGGTGCGCTCCGATTCCGAGAGGCGGCTTGTTCTCCTGCTCCTGCGCGCCTTTGCGGTGGAGAACGCCTTCTCCGATGCGCAGAACACCGCGGCGCACCGCGCCAGCGCGGGTCAGTCCGTGGAGCCGGTCACAGAAAAGCTCGTGAAGGGTCAGGTGCTCGCCCGCAGGGGGGACGTCATCTCCGATTCCACGGCCGCAAAGATCCGGGCTCTCGGGGAATACTCCAATACGGTGAACCTCAACGGCGTGATCGGAAGCGCCTTCTTTCTCGTTCTCGTGTTCTGCGTCTCCCTGTTCCTCTTCATTCCGAGGACGGGGGCGGGCTCGCTGCGCAGGAGCCAGATCTCCCTGATGTGCAGCCTTGGGCTGGCGTACCTCCTCCTGGCCGCGCTTTCGGTGAGGTTCTTCGCGCTGCCGGATTGGGTTCCCGCTTCGGTCATGGTGCCCGCCAGCGCCTTCTCCATGCTCGTCACGATCCTCGTCTCCAACCCCGCCGGCATTTCCTTCTCTCTCATCGCGTCCCTCGCCCTGATGCTCCTGACGGGAATGAACATTCACGCCTTCCTCTTCGCGCTGCTCAGCGGAATTGCAGGCGTGGCGGTGGTGATGAACGCGGAGAGGCGCATCGACCTCATCCGGGCCGGGCTCATCCTGGCTCTCATCGACTGCGGCATCATCGGTGTGCTCGGTTTGCTCTCGAATTTCGATCCCGGCCGGTTTTTGCAAGCGGGGGGCTGGGCGGCTTTCAACGGCCTCGCCTGTGGGGTGCTCTCCCTCGGGTTCCTGCCCGTCTTCGAGCACCTGCTGAACGCTCCGACGCGGTTCCGCCTCATGGAGCTCTCGGACCTCAACTCCCCGATCTTCAAGCGGATGCTCTCCCTGGCGCCGGGGACCTACACGCATTCGATCAGCGTCGCCAACCTGGCGGAAAGCGCCTGTGAGGCGATCGGCGCGAATGCCCTGCTGGCCCGCGTGAGCGCCTACTACCACGACATCGGCAAGATCGATCAGGCCGACTATTTCATCGAGAACCAGAAGACGTTCAACAAGCACGACGACATGAGGGCCAGCCTTTCAGCGGCGGTGATAAAGAGCCACGTGCGCATCGGCGTGGAGAAGGCCAGGGAGCTGGCCCTCCCTCAGGCCATCGTTGACATCATCGCCCAGCACCACGGCCGGGGGCTCATCACCTATTTCTACCACCGGGCGGTGAACGAGGAAAAAAACCCCCGCGTGTCCCGCGATGATTACTCCTATCACGGGGTCAGGCCGAAGACCAAGGAAGCGGCAGTGCTCATGCTCGCCGACACCGTCGAGGCCGCCTCCCGAACCCTCAAGAGGCCCACCGAGGCGCGCCTCGAACGCTTCGTCTGGGACATCGTCATGGACAAGTTCCACTCCGGCGAGCTCGCCGACTCCAACCTGACCCTCAAGGACCTGGAGACCGTCAAGCGAAGCTTCGTGCGCATTCTCCAGGGTTACTTCCACGCGCGCATCGAGTACCCCAAGCTCCGGCGCGGCAAGGGGGAGCCGGGGCCGCTGGGCTCCGCGGACCAGGCCCGGGAGTCGCTGTCGTGAGCCGTGTGGAGGTCGTGGCCTCGGGCCTCGCGCGCCCCCGCTGGAGCCCACGGCTTTCCCGTTTCTGCCGCGCGGCCCTCAAGATCATGGGCCACGCGGACTGGGAGGTGTCGATCCTGCTCTGCGACGATGAGACGATGCGCTCGCTCAATAAGAAGTACCGGGGAACGGACTCCTCGACGGACGTGCTCTCCTTCCGCCAGGGCGATGAGGAGTCGCCGGGATGTTCGGCGGCTGTCGGCGATGTCGCCATCTCCCTGGACACCCTTCGGGCCAATGCCGGCAAGCTGGGGCTTTCAGAGGATGAGGAGCTGAAGCGGCTGGCGGTTCACGGACTGCTCCACCTGGCGGGGATGGACCACGGGAGGGGCAGGAGCGGGGCCATGCTCACGCTTCAGGAAAAGCTCTTGAGGGATCTCGCCGGACAGCATATCGTATCGTCACGCTCGCACCGATAGTGTAAAGTGAGAGGGGAGGGGCCTCGAAGGGTATGCGCAGAGCTTACGGTCTGGTCTTCGCGCTGCTCGCGTTGGCGCTGGCTGCGCCGGCGGTGTCGGCCCAGGACGCGATCGGGCTGTACCGCGCAGGAAGCGACGCGCAGGCTTCCGGCGACTACTACCAGGCGATAGAAAAGTTCAAGTCGGCCCTTGGCGCCAACCCGACATATCTGGCCCCGATGATCGGCCTGGCCGAGTGTTTCTTCCTCCTGGAGGAATACGACGAGGCGGCGCGATGGGTCTCTGCGGCGAAAAAATACGACAGGGACGATCCCGACCTCGCTGTGCTGGAAGGACGGATCGACATCGGCCGGGGAGACATCTCTTCGGCGCGCTCGCTCTTCCAGTCCGTGCTCTCACGCCAGCCGAACAATCTGGAGGCCCGCTTCGGCATGGCGGAGGCCGAGGTGTCGGAGGGAAGGGCGAAGGAGGCCCTCTCCCGGTACTCCCAGACCCTGAAGATGGCACCGGAGAGCTCCAAGGCGCTGCTTTCCCTCGCGCTGCTCTCCGATGAGATGGGAGACCAGACCGCGGCGTCGAGGTATTTCGACCTGGTGCTTCGAAGCCACTCCGATGATCCGCAGGTCGAGCTGGAGGCGGCAAGCTGGTACGCGCGCCGCGGCAGCCTCACCGATGCAGAGAAACGCGCCAGGATAGCGCTCTCCTTGAAGCCGGGCCTTCAAGCAGCCCAGCTCCTCCTCGGCGCCATCTTTCTGCAGAGCGGCCGCCCCCAGGACGCGATCGACGCCTACCGGCAGGTGGTTTCAGCAAACCGGGAGGAGGCGCTCGCCTGGTACGGCCTGGGCGTCGCCTATGCTCGGAACAAGGATACGACGAATGCCCTCGGAAGCCTGGGGACCGCGCTCTCGATCCGGCCACAGGACGAGGTGTCCAGAATCGCGGCGGAAAGCATTGCCCTCGATTTCCTGAAAATGGACGACCCTCAACGGCAGAAGCTGGCCGCCTACCATGTGAAGCTGGGATCCGAGCTGGAGAGCCAGAGCTTCCTCGACCGCGCGCTGGCCGAATACAGGAGGGCCCTGCTCCTGGATCCCATCTCCCGGGACGCGAGGGTTGCCTACGCCCGCATCTTTCTCACCATGGGATTCCCTGCCAAGTACCTGAACGAGCTCCAGGTTCTCTCCAAGCTCGGCGTGAAAGACACCTTCGTGAGCGACGAGATCGAGACCTACACGAGCCGACTCGCCGATTCCCTTTCCGCCTCATGGGGCGTGGACCAGTTCGCCATAGATCGGCGGAAGTACACAGTCCCCGTATTCACGGTCTCCTCGACGAACCGGCTGTTCCATCCCCAGTCAAGCGATCTCCTCGCCCGCTTTTTCACCGACATGCTGCTGCGCTACGACTCCCTTTCCATTCCGGCCGGTCCTCCCGCCGTATCCGGTGTGGACGAGGCGTTCCGCAGCGCGCGGGAAAAAGGGAGCGACTACTTTCTCCTTCTCGGCTTCGACGAGTCTGAGCGGAGCTTCTCGGCCGACGCGGATCTGTATCTCTCCGCGACCGGCGAGCGTGTGGCATCCTACGGGGGCTTTCGCACGGGAAACGACAGGATCCGGGACGATTTTATCAAGATCGGCGCCCAGCTGGCCTCGGCGCTTCCCCTGCGGGGGACGCTCCAGAGCCGGAAGCTGGACCAGGGCCTGATCGACCTCGGCTCCTTTTCCGGGGCCAAGAAAAACGATTCCCTCGTCGTTGTCAGGCGGGATACCGTGCGCCTCGATCCACAGGCGCCGGGACTCCTCTACGCGGATTCGGATGTGCTGGGAACCTTCACCATACAGGCCGCCGACGAGGGAGTCGCCGCGGGGAACCTCCAGAGGAAGGGGTACTTCGATTTCATCAATCCCGGGGACGAAGTAGTGTATCCCGTGGCGAAGAAAGAGCAGGCCCCCCTGCAACCGGCCCCCCGGAAGGGCAATATCCTCACACGCCTGTTCGGAATCAAGGGCTGAAGCGGCTCTCTCCCGTTGACACTCCCCCCTCTTTTCCCTATATTCGTGCAGATCTCTAACCTCATATTTCCACCGGGCTAAGGAGCATGGAGATGGCCAAGAAGAGCGTCCGAGACATCGACCTCAAGAACAAGAAGGTGCTGGCACGGGTTGACTTCAACGTCCCGCTCAAGGACGGCGCGATCACGGACGACACGCGGATCACCGCCGCGCTGCCCACGCTGAAGTACATCCTGGACCAGAAGGGAGCCAAGCTCATCCTCATGAGCCACCTCGGCCGGCCGAAGAAGGGCCCCGACAAGGAGAACTCGCTGGCTCCCGTGGCCAAGAGGCTCTCGGAGCTCCTGGGCAGGAAGGTCACACTGGCCCCGGACTGCATCGGGCCCGAGGCGGAGAAGGCCGTCGCGGCCATGAAGCCCGGAGACGTCGTCCTTCTGGAGAATGTCCGCTTCCATCCCGAGGAGGAGAAGAACGATCCCGCTTTCGCCAAGGCGCTCTCCTCACTCGGAGACGTCTACGTGAACGACGCGTTCGGAACCGCCCACAGGGCGCACGCATCCACGGAAGGCGTTGCCCGCTATCTTCCCGCCGTGGCCGGCTTCCTGATGGAGAAGGAGATCACGTTCCTCGGCGGGGTTCTTGAAAACCCTGCCAAGCCCTTTGTCGCAGTCATCGGCGGCGCGAAGGTCTCCACCAAGATCGCCGTCCTCCAGTCTCTCCTGCCCAAGGTAAGCACGTTCATCATCGGCGGCGGAATGGCGTATACATTCCTCAAGGCGAAGGGGATCTCGGTCGGCAAGTCCCTCGTGGAGGAAGAGTTCGCCAAGACGGCATCGGACTTCCTCGAGGCCGCCGAGAAGGCGAAGGTCGAGGTCCTCCTGCCCGTGGACCACAAGGTTGCACCCGAGTTCTCGGAGAGCGCGAAGGCGGAGCTTGTTGACGGAGTCAACGTTCCCGAGGGCAAGGTCGCGATGGACGTCGGCCCCAAGAGCCTCGCCCTTTTCCGCGACCGGATCGCAAAAGCGAAAACAGTGGTCTGGAACGGACCCCTGGGGGTGTTCGAGTTCGCCGAGTTCAGCCAGGGAACCCTGGAGCTCGCCAAGATGGTGGCGGCGTGCCCCGGCGTCACCGTGGTGGGCGGAGGGGACTCCGTCGCCGCCGTGAACAAGTTCGGCCTCGCCGACAAGATAAAGCACGTTTCGACCGGCGGCGGCGCTTCCCTCGAGTTCCTCGAGGGCAAGGAGCTTCCCGGCATCACGGCTCTGCAATCGAAGTAGGCGCGCGATGAGACAGAAGTTCATAGCCGGCAACTGGAAGATGTACAAGACAACGGGGGAGGCATCGGCGCTCGCCCGCACGCTCGTCTCCGCCCTTTCCTTGGAGAAGGGAAAGAGGATCATGGTGGCTCCTCCCTACACAGCCCTTCACGCGGCGCGGGAGGCGCTTGCCGGCTCCCCGATACTGCTGGGGGCCCAGAACTCGGCCCAGGAGCTGGAGGGCGCGCACACGGGAGAGGTATCTCCCCGGATGCTGAAGGACGCGGGCGTCTCCGTGGTCATCCTCGGACATTCCGAGCGCCGTCACGTCTACGGTGAAGTCGACTCCCTCATCAACAAGAAGGTTCGTCTCGCACTCTCCGAAGGCCTCGAGGTCATCCTCTGCGTGGGGGAGACCCTCGGCGAACGGCAGGGGGGCGTCACGGAAAAGGTGGTGGAGACGCAGCTTGTGGGAGGCCTCGCCTCGGTGGATACCGCGGCCTTCGCGCGTGTGACCATCGCCTACGAGCCCGTGTGGGCCATCGGTACCGGGAAAAACGCGACCCCCGCAGACGCTGACTCGGTGCACCGCTTCATCCGCGGTGTGATCACGCGCCTGTACGGGAAGACGCAGGCCGAAAACATCACGATTCAATACGGCGGATCGGTGAAGCCGGACAACATCAGGGACCTCATGAAAATGGAGAACATCGACGGCGCCCTCGTGGGAGGGGCCTCCCTGAAGGCTGAAACGTTCCTGCCGATAGTGCAGTTCGATCGGTAAGGGGGATTTCGATATGGGTCTTATCAGCATTGCCGTCCTCGTGATCCTGGTGATCAGCGCGATACTCCTCGTGCTCGTCATCCTCATCCAGGACGAGGAAGGTGAGGGGATCGGCGGTCTATTCGGCGGCGGAAGCTCGACTCCCTTCGGCTCCCGGTCGGGAAACGTGCTCACGAAGTTCACCGCCGTGCTTGCGACGATATTCCTGTTCTGCGCATTCGCCCTGGCGTGGCTCAACCGCTCTCCCGAAGTCGGCAACGTCATCGGCAAGGCCAGGCAGCAGAGCATCCAGACCGGCCAGAGTAACGAGTGGTGGATCCAGCTCTCCAAACCGCCCACCGGCGACCAGGGGAAGCCAAACTCTCCCGCCCAGCCCGACGGCGCGGTGCCTGCGGCCGGGGATTCGGGAGGAAAATAGGTGGCGCTGCTTCTCGCGGAGCTCTTCACGCCGGGGCGCATCAAGACCGACCTCGAGGCGGAGGACAAGCCGGAGGTTTTCGAGGAGCTCGTGGACCTGCTGGTGACACAGTACATGCTCGATTGCAGAGACGAGATCCTCGAAGCCATCAGGGTCCGCGAGGAGAAGATGTCCACCGGAATCAAGAGGGGCATCGCGATACCGCACGCGAAAACCTCCCTCACAAAGGGTGTCATCGGCGTCCTGGGAATCTCTCGCAGGGGCATCGATTACGAGTCCCTGGACGGCGAGCCGGTGCACCTGCTCTTTCTCATGGTGAGCTCGGAGGATGATGCCGGCCAGCATCTCGCTGCGCTCAAGAAGATCGCCCTGCTCGTGGAGAATCCCGACTTCTACTCCGAGATGCTCGCCGCGAGCGATCCTGAGAAAGTGAATAGGATCATCCGCAAGCACGAGGAGATCCTCGATTCCCAGGAATCCTGAAAAAGCGACGGTGGGAGAATGTCGGACATTCTTGACAAGCTTCTGGGCATAGAGAAGGACGCTTCCGGGCTGACAGCGGAGGCGGAGGCGGAAGCCAATCGGAGGAAGACCCTCGCCCGGATCGAAGCCCAGAAAGAGCACACCCGGTTGCTTGCGGAGAAGGCCCGGGAGATCGAGAGCCGCATCGCCGAAGAGCGCGCGCGGCTCGCCGAGGAGCGGGAGCTGAAGAACCGCGCCTATGCCGAGGGCTTGCGCACGCGGCCCCTGAGCGTCGAGGAGTTCCGCCGAGCGCTGCTCGCCTTCATCAGCTCCGAACGCGCATAGGGAAGGCGCCCACGATGCTGCGCACCTTCAGGTATGCCTTCATCCTCGCCAAGATCTACGGGATCCTTTCCAAGTCGTTCATCGGAGAAAACTACCGGGAGATCCTCCGCCTGCGCACCGTGAGCGACGTGTACGATCGTCTCTTTCCCGGCAAGCGTTCAGAGCTTCCCGAATACCAGCTTACCTCGGAGCTGGAGCGCAGGGTGGTGGAGGCCGCCATCTCCACGCTGATCTCTGTGCTCGACCTGTTGGGTTCTCCCGAGCCTATCCTCGTTCACATGCTTCGAAAGTACGAGTATCAGGGGCTGAAGTCGGTGGTCCGGGGCATCGTGAACTCCCAAGTCGCCGAGTCCGCGGTCTGGGACCTGGGACGCTACGGGGGAATAGAGCTCGCCGGTTCGAAGGACTACGAGAAATCAATCAACCAAAGCCAGTATTCCTGGATCATGCCCCTCGTGAACGCCACCCCCCTTGTGGGAATCGAGAATGCGCTGGACCGGGACTACTACACGAAGCTTCAGAAACTTGCCCGTGAGCTGCCCCCAAAAGACCGCTCCGGGGTCTCCCGCCTCGTGTCGCTGGAAATCGTCCTGGCAAACGTGATCTGGGCTTTCCGGCTGCGGTTCTATTTCGGGCTCGACGAAGAGAAGGCAAAGGACCTCCTCATTCCCGGGATGGTGGACGCCGAACGGAGAGCCGTGATGCAGGTATTCGATATTCCCTCGGATTCCCTGGAAGGCTGGCGGAAGTGGAAGTTCGGCTGGCTCATTGAAGACCAGCTGAGCGAGGTCTTCCAGGCGCCCGACCCGATACGAGCGGAGCAGAACGCGACACGGAGGCTTTACACGCGGTCGCACCAGCTCTTCCACCAGGACCCTTTCACGCTTACCCCCCTGGTGGCGTTCTTCAAGCTCAAGGAATATGAAGCAAGCCTCCTTTCGACGGCCGTCGAGGCGCTTCGCCTATCGGTTTCGGAACAGGAGGTCCTCACTCTCCTCGGGGTGTAAAAGATGTTCACCGAGCGCATGAAGAAAATCGAGCTTCTCGTACTCAAGCGCGACATGGACGACGTGCTGCGGTATCTCGGATTCGCCGGATGCATGCAGCTCATCGCGGAGGCTCGCTCCGAGAGGGAGGTCAATCCGGAAGAGAGGGAGATCGCTGACCTTCGGGGAAAGATCGAGTCCGTGGCCCGTTTCCTCGGCATCACGGGATCCGGCTCCCGGTCGTCCTCCTCCACGGCCATGGAGCGGCGCGAGCTCATCGAGACGTCCCAGAAGCTCATCGACGGGCTTGCCGGCATGGTAGAAGAGGAGAGCCGCCTCCTTCAGGAGAAGCTCAACCTCAAGCAGTCTGCGGAAGAGCTTTCTGCTTTCGCCAACCTGAAGGTGGCCTTCAACGAGCTGGAACATCTCACCTACCTCTCCTTCAGGCTTGGTTCGGTCCAGCCGGAAAGCATCCCGGAGCTCTCCCGGCTTCTGGAAAAGCGGGCCCTCATCGTGCCCCTCAGCCGGCCCGGCTTTATCATGGCGATTTCCACCAAGAAAGGCCGCTGGGCGCTGGATTCCGAGCTGAAGAAGGTGGGATTCCAGGAGGCGAAGTTCCCTCAAGATCTCAAGGGAATCCCGGCGGAGGTCCTGCCTGCCATTACGCAAAGCCTTTCCTTTGCCGAAGGGGCCCTTGCGGCATTGGAAAAGAGGAAGGAAGAGTTCCGCGCCCATTCGCGCGGGCTCGTGCAGACCCTCCTCGACAACCTCGACCTCGACGTGTCGATCGATACCGTGAAGCAGAATCTCGCCTCGACCGGCTCGGTCCAGAGGATCTCGGGATGGATTCCCCGCAAGCGATTCGAGGAGGTCGTCGCCGGCCTCGAAAAAATAACACGGGGCAGCATCGCGATCCGCGCATTCGAGCCCGAGGAGCTGCCCGAAGTGCGCTCGGGAAAGACCAAGGTCCCCGTCGTCGTCTCCCACGGACCCATCGTTCGGTCATTCGAGAGGATGGTGTTCTCCTACAGCGTGCCGCTCTACGGCACGATCGATCCCACCCCGTTCGTGGCCACCATCTTCGTCATCCTCTTTTCCATCATGTTCGGAGATGTGGGGCAGGCCCTGGTGGGGCTCATATTCGGCCTCTTGATCAGCAGCGGCAAGATCCCGGCCTTCGAGGGCTGGAGGCGGAAGAACTTCGGCACGATATTCATCGTGGTCGGGGCGGCATCAATGGTCACCGGCTTTCTCTACGGATCCTTCTTCGCCAACGAGAGAATCCTCGTGCCCGCGTCACGCTTCGTGACTCAGCTCATCGTCGGCCGTCCCATCGACCACATCATCTCCCTCCAGGGGACCACGAGAATTCTCTCCTTCTTCGGTTTCACGATCGCCGTGGGAGCCATCGTCAACACCATCGGGCTCGTCATCAATATGATAAACCAGGTGCGCCTGCGCAACTGGGAAAAGGCCATTCTCTCCAAAACCGGCCTCGCCGGAGCCGTCTTCTTCTGGTACGTGCTTTCCGTTGCCGTTCGCATTCTCCTGGGAGGCAAGTTCAAGGGCTTCGATCTGGCTCTCATAGCGGTGCCGCTGCTCGCCATCTTTTTCCGCGAGCCCATCTCCCACCTGTTCTCCGGGAAGCGGCCCATCCTGAAGGAAGGCTTCCTCTCCTTCTTCATGGAGGGGATCGTGGAGATCCTCGAGTCGGTCACCTACTACATGTCCAACTCGGTCTCGTTCCTCCGTGTCGCCGCCTTCGCGATGGCTCACACCGTCCTGTCCCTGATCGTCTTCACGATCGGAGACCTCGTGGCCTCCGCCCCGGGGGGCGTCGTGTTCCAGATCCTCATCATCGTGCTGGGAAACACCATTATCATCGTGCTGGAAGGCCTGATCGTCACGATCCAGGTCATAAGGCTGCAATACTACGAGTTCTTCTCCAAGTTCTTCACGGAGACCGGGGAAGAGTTCCGTCCCTTCACACTACACACATCGGGAGGTCCGTCATGAAGAAGCGCATTTTCGCAACATTGATCCTCTTCCTTTTCTTCGCCCTGCCCATCGCCTTTGCCCAGGGCGAAGCCGCAGCGGCGCCGGCCGCATCGCCGTCCACCATCAAGTATATAGCGGCGGCGGTGGCGGTGGGGTTTGCGACGATCGGCGGAGGGATCGCGGTAGGCCAGATCGGCGCCGCGGCCATGGCCGCCATGAGCGAAAATCCTGAGCTTTCCGGCCGGGCCCTTCCCTACGTCGGATTGGGCGAAGGTATCTGTCTCTGGGGCTTCATCGTCGCCCTCATGATTCTCTCCGCGTAGCGGGCCGGCCGTGAACTTTCACGTCATTGGAGACGAAGAGATCGTCACGGGATTCCGTTTCGTCGGCGTCGAGGGAAGCGTCGCCTATTCCCGCGCCGAAGCGCTGGAGGCCTTCAAAGCGGTCACTACCGCGGCGGGGGAGGTGATGGTCTTGATCATCACGGAGCAGATTTCCGCGATGATCGCGGAAGAGGTCATGGACTGGCAGTTCAACGGCTCCTATCCCCTGATCGTAGAGATTCCGGGGATCGAGGGGCACCTGGAGAACAGGAAAAGCCTCATAGATTCGATTCGTGAGGCCGTGGGAGTACATGTCTAGCCAGGGACGGCGGAAGGGCGCGGAGCCAGGGATGGCGGCAGTGCCCTCTAGCCCTGCGCCGGTACTCCGCCCTACGGCTGTACTCAGCCGTATTGGGCGGAAGGGCGCGGAACCCTGCGGCTGTACTCAGCCCTGCGGCGGTAATCCGCCGCACAAGGCGGCAGTGCCCCATACAGTGCGCCGAAGGAGTTTTGCCGGTGGAAGTCGTTAAGACCAGCGAAGAGCTGGAGAAGCAGATCCTCGAAGACGCTCGCAGGAAAGCGAGCCGCATACTCGAGAACGCAGAGAAGGAGTGCGCCGCCATCCGCGCCGAATGGGCGAACAAGCTGAAGGTGGAGGGCGAGCGCATAGATGGCGAGCTCGAGATGAAGATGACTGCCCTGAGAGAGGAACTGGCGGCGTCTCTGCCGCTCGATTTCATGCGAACACGGCTCTCCTTCATAGAAGAGACGGTCCGGGGGAAGCTGCGCGAAGTATTTCAGGGTCTGTCTGAAGAAGAAAACGCCGACATTATCACCGTTTTGGTGAAGCGAATACAGCCCGTATTCGAGGGAAAGACCGTGGTGGCGTACACCGGGGGCATCGCAGCAGCCCGGGCGGAGAAGATCTTGAAAACCATCCCCGGGATCGCAGTGAAATCCATGAAGAGTCTCCCTCCCGAGAAAGGCCATGGGATAATCCTCGAGACTTCGGACGGCAAAATACGGTTCCGGGGTACCTTTGACGAGCTCGAGAAGCTCCTGATGGAAGAGCATCGTGAGGAGCTTGTCGAAGCGCTGTTGGGAAAGGAGATCTAGCGCGCACCGCCTGGGCGCGTCTGACGGGATAAGAGAAGATGCTTGAAGGAAAGGTCATTCGGATCAACGGTCCCATCGTGAAAGCCGTCGGGCTGGGCGCGAGCGGGCTCTACGACGTGGTGGAGATCGGAGAGAAAAGGCTCATAGGAGAGATCATCCGCCTGGATGGAGACACCGCCACCATCCAGATCTACGAAGACAACACCGGGATGCGGGTGGGGGAGAGCGCATTCTCCCTGGAAAGACCGCTTTCCGTGCATCTCGGCCCCGGCCTCCTCGGCAAGATCTACGATGGAATCCAGAGACCCCTGCGCGAGATCAAGAAAACAGCGGGCGGCTTCATCATGCCGGGAATCAAGATCCCACCCATCGAGGCTGAAAAGAAATGGCGTTTTATGCCTTCCATCAAGAAAGGGGACCGCGTTGCGGCCGGCACCCAGCTGGGGGAGGTGAGGGAAACAGAGACAATCCTGCACCGGATCCTCCCTTTTCCCGAGATGAAGGAGGCGCTGCTGGAATGGATCGCCCCCGAAGGAGACTACGACCTCACCGAGACGGTGGCCCGCTACTCGGACGGCACGTCCTCCACGATGGCCCACTACTGGCCCGTTCGGCGTGCGCGGCCCTATATCCAGAAGCTTGGAATGGAGGAGCCCCTGGTCACCGGCCAGCGGGTCATCGACGTGTTTTTTCCCATCTCGCGCGGCGGAACTTCGGCAATCCCCGGCGGCTTCGGCACGGGAAAGACCATGATGCAGCACGCCCTCGCCAAGTGGTGCGACGCGGACGTGATCGTCTACATCGGCTGCGGAGAGCGCGGCAACGAGATGACGGACGTGCTCACCTCGTTCCCCGGCATCCAGGACCCGCGCACGGGCAGGTCCCTCATGGAGAGGACCATCCTCATCGCCAACACCTCCAACATGCCCGTGGCGGCCCGCGAGGTATCGATCTATACGGGGACCACCCTGGCCGAGTACTACCGCGACATGGGCTATGACGTTGCGATCATGGCGGACTCCACTTCCCGCTGGGCGGAGGCGCTCAGGGAGCTGTCCGGCCGCCTGGAGGAGATGCCGGCGGACGAGGGGTTCCCCGCGTACCTTCCCACGCGGCTTGCCGAGTTCTACGAGCGGGCTGGCAGGGTGAAAACCCTGGGGAAAAAGCTCGGTTCGATCTCCCTCATTGGAGCCGTCTCTCCTCCGGGAGGGGACTTCTCGGAACCGGTCACCCAGCACACCAAGCGCTTCATCCGCTGTTTCTGGGCGTTGGACAGGGAGCTTGCCAATGCCCGGCACTACCCCGCCATTTCGTGGATAGACTCGTACAGCGAGTACGCGGAGGAGATCCGGGGCTGGTGGGAGAAAGTGAACCCTGACTGGAGGGGCACGCGGGAGAAGGCGCTCGACCTTCTGAAGCGCGAGCAGAGGCTTTCCCAGATCGTCAAGCTCATCGGCCCCGACGCGCTTCCCGACAATCAGAGGCTGGTGCTCCTCACGGCGGAGATGATCAAGAACGGCTTCCTCCAGCAGAACGCCTACGACGATATTGACATGTTCTGCGTTCCGGAAAAGCAGGTCCGCATCCTCAAGCTCATCATGGACTTCCATGCTCGGGCGCTCACAATCATCCAGCTCGGCGCTCCCCTTTTGAAAATCCGGGAGCTTCCCTGCCAGGAGAAGATCGTGCGGGCAAAGTCCACGGTGAAAAACGAAGACCTGGCGAAGCTCTCCCAGATGGAGGCCGAGATGACCGAGGAGATGGACGAGCTTGAGAGGAGCTACAGGAGATGAAAGGGGTAGAGTATCGGGGCCTCACCCGCGTCGAGGGGCCCATCATCATCCTCGATCGAGTCGAGAACGTGGGGCTGGGGGAGCTGGTCCTCGTCTACGACCGCGAAGGCAAGCAGCGGGAGGGCAGGATCATCGAGCTTTCCCAGAACGCCGTGGCCGTGCAGATATTCGGCTCCAACACGGGGCTCTCCACGGAGACATCCACCGTGGAGTTCCAGGGCAAGCCCATGGAGATGCGGGTATCCCGGGACATGCTGGGCCGGATCTTCAATGGGCTGGGCAAGCCCCTCGATGGGTATCCCGCCCCGTTCACCTCGAACGCCCGCGACGTGAACGGCATTCCCATCAACCCGGACGCCCGCACGTACCCCAAGGACTTCATCCAGACCGGGCTGTCCTGCATCGACGGGATGAACACCCTGATCCGGGGGCAGAAGCTACCCATCTTCTCGGGAAACGGCCTTCCCCACAACAGGCTGGCGGCGCAGATCATCAGGCAGGCCAGGATTCTCACAGCGGCGGAACCCTTCGTCATGGTGTTCGCCGCCATGGGGGTCAAGTACGACGTGGCGCGTTTCTTCATCGACAGCTTCGAAGAGAGCGGGGTGCTCGCCAATGTCGTCATGTTCCTCTCCCTTGCCGACGACCCCTCCATCGAGAGGCTCATCACCCCGCGCTGCGCCCTCACCGCGGCCGAGTACCTTGCATACGAGTGCGACATGCACGTTCTGGTTATCATGTCGGACATGACGAACTACTGCGAGTCGCTCCGCGAGGTGTCGACCATCCGTGGAGAGATCCCCTCGCGCAAGGGATATCCCGGGTACCTCTACTCGGACCTTGCCTCGCTGTACGAGCGCGCCGGAAAAATCGAAGGCTCCCAGGGCTCGATCACACAGATCCCCGTGCTCACGATGCCCAGCGACGACATCTCGCATCCCGTGCCGGACTTAAGCGGCTACATCACGGAGGGCCAGATCGTCCTCGAACGCGAGCTGTTTCAGAAGGGGATTTATCCTCCCGTGGCGGGCCTTCCCTCCCTTTCGCGCCTCATGAAAGACGGAATCGGAGCCGGCATGACCCGCGAGGATCACAAGGAGCTTTCCTCCCAGCTCTTCGCCGCCTACTCACGGGTCAAGAGCATCAGGAGCCTGGCTGCGGTGATCGGAGAGGAGGAGCTTTCCGAGCTGGACAGGATGTACCTCGGCTTCGGGGACCGCTTCGAGCGGGAGTTCCTGGCCCAGGGAGAACGCGAGAACAGGAGCATCGACCAGACGCTCGATCTGGGGTGGAAGATCCTCACGGCGCTTCCCAAGGGCGAGCTGTACAGGATCCGCGAAGAGATGGTGAGCAAGTATTATCCGCAAGATCTCACGGTGGCGGGGGGAGGGCCGGCGCCGATCCCTAGGGCGGGCGACCGCGCCGCCCCCAAGACCGCGGGACGCAAGGAGTAGGAGCCGATGGCCCGCTATGACGTTCCTCCGACCAAGTCGTCCCTGCTCGCCGTCAAGGAGCAGCTGTCGATTGCGCGGGAAGGCTTCGAGCTTCTCGAGCAGAAGCGCGAGATCCTCGTCATGGAGCTCATGCGGATGGTCGAGGAGGTGAAGCTGCTGGAGAGGGAGATGGACAAGCGCATCGAGGGCGCCTACGGGACGCTTCGGCGCATGTTCGTTCGAGTCGGGCGTCAGTCGGCAAAGGAAATCTCCGCGGGGATACGCTTCGACTATACGGTGCGGGAGAAGCAGGGCAAGCTCATGGGCATCCCGCTTCCCACCCTCGACATGCAGATGCCCAAGATGGACCTCAAGTATTCGTTCATGAGCACATACAGCTCGTGCGACAAGACGATGATCGAGTTCTTCGAGCTGTTGAAGCTGGTGGCGCGCATGGCGGAAATCCGCACCATGGTATGGCAGCTGGCCAAGGAAGTGCGCAAGACCCAGCGCAGGGTGAACGCGCTGGAAAAGATCGTCATTCCCGACGTCCTGGAAACCAAGAGCTTCATCGAGGGAGTGCTCGAGGAGAGGGAGCGCGAGGTTTTCTTCGTTCAGAAAATCCTGAAGGCACGCTTGCTGGGAGAGAGAGTATGAAAGCCCTGTTCCAGAATATCGTCGTGGCCGTAAGCGGCTCCGAGGCGTCAATCAGCGCAAGCAAGTTCGGCATCGCAATGGCCAAGCTGTACCGCTCCCGGCTCATCGCCGTGTACGTGGTGGATACGGCCACCCTCAAGGAGCTTCTGATATCCAAGATCTTCATCGAGGACGAGAGCTTCGAGTACGAGAAGAGCCTCGAGGAGAACGGCATGAGGTATCTCAACTACATCGAGGAGCTCGCCGACACGAAGGGCGTCTCGGTGGAGAAGGTGATGAGAAAGGGAGCCATCTTCTCGGAGATCATCAAGGTGGCGGAGGAATCGGAAGCGGATCTCATCCTCCTGGGCGGGTTCGAGGAAAAGGGCGGATACCGGGACATCCTGAGCCGGCAGCACAGGGATATCCTGCGAAACGCAAAATGCTCGGTCCTCGTCGTGAAAGAGCCGAACATGGATTTCATCTTCAAAAGATTATAATTGTGCGATAGTATCGCTTGCTTACTCTTGTTGACAGATTCAGTAAACTCTTCTACCCTGTCATTGTAAACCCGGAGGGATCGTGATGATAGACGTGCAGAAGAAGGTAATCGGGCTGTTCGAACAACTCATCACTCAGGGAGAAGAGATCAAGAATACCTGCAAGAAGCTCTCGTTCGCGGGGAACAAGAAAGCCATCGATCCCCAGACCTGGGAAACGTGGAAGACGAGCTGTCTCACCCTCCTCAGGTCCACGTTCGGCACTTCCAGCCCCCACTACGACAGTTTCTCCAACGTCAAGTTTTTCGACTATTACAACTCGACCCTCATCTACCTCGGAATCCTGCAGAGCGCGCGCGACGATATCGAGAAGGGCTATTTCTACCACAAGAACCTGATGCTGAGCGTCAATGTCTTCACCTCGTTCCTTTCACGCGCCAAGGCCTTTGAGGAAGAGGGACAAAGGGAGAAGGCGCTCGGGCTCCTGGAGACCGTCATGTCGGAGGGATTGAAGAAGCTTGCGGAAAGCAAGCGCCTGGCGATCTCCGCCTCCGACGGCCGCGAGCGCATCACGGAGGCACTCGTGACTGCCGGGGCCTTGAGCCAGGAGGCGCGAGAGAAGCTGGTCGAGCTGGATCGCTTCATCGCGGGAGGCCGGTCAGGCTCGGCGGCAGACTTCGCCCTCTGGAACACCTGGCTTCAGAAGTTCATCTACGAGAATCTCGGCTCCCAGATCGTCATCCTCAACTGAAGAGAACCGCCGCACGGCTCACTGCTCGGCCGGTATTTTCACGCTGAGGAGCTTCGGTGTGTCCTGGACGACGAGCGCGTACAGGATATCCGCCCTGACCACGGCTGAAAGGCCAAGGAGAGGGATGTCGCTTTCCAGGAGAAGGGAGCGCTCGTATCGGCCCCCCCTCCGGCTGAGGAGCCAGAGCGCGTAGCTCGAAGCGCCTCCGCTCAGCCGCTTGACTCCGTCGTAGAGAAACAGATAGCCGGTCCCCCGAGGAGCCAGGAACAGGTTGGCGGTCTCTTCGCTCGCGCAGACGATTGTCGATCGAATATCCCCTCCGTCCGATTGCTCCAGGAGCAGGATCCTCTTTCTCCGCGGATCAAAGGAGGCCACGGCAAGGATGCCCCGCGGCGTCACCGCTGCAGAATAGACGCCTGTGGGCAGGGCAATCGCCTTCTCCTGCACGGCCATGTCCTTGATCGTGATCACAAGGAGCTTTCCCGATTGCGCGTCGAACACGGTGAACCCCCCGGAAACCGCCTTTCCCGGGGCCGCGGGAGTGAAGGGGAAGATGCCGGCGAATCCGATCCGGCCGCCGAGATTCGTCATGAGCGAATCAGAGCACCAGAAAGCCGCCGGCTCTCCCTTGCCGCCGGGCAGAATCGCTACAGGCCTTCCCGGGGGCTCCAGAACGTCGACGGTCCATGGGGCGTCCCCGTCGCGTGAGAGTTCTTTCAGTATCCGCCTGTCGTCCTTCTTACGATCCGCGTAGAGGATGTACACATCCTTTCCAAAGAGCGCGCTGGCGTGCTCCCCGAAATCGATCGCCCGGGTGGGAGCGACGTCGATCGTGTCCGTCACGGAGGGAGCCGGGGCGACGCGAGGCAGCTCGAACCCCCGGACGGGGATCTCCATGACGCAAAGGGAGGCCGACTCCCAATTCGAGGTGACCGCAATGAGCCTGTCGCCCGCGTCCAAAAGGGATGTGAACCGGCCGGCGCGCGAGGTGGAGAGATCCAGGATGCGGCTCTCGAGCCCGATCGACGTGTCGCGCCCGCCGCAGCCGCCCAAGCTGAGCGAAACTGCCAAAAAGAGAATCATTGTCTTGACCCGCATTTTTTTGCCACCGTATACTATTCGAGCAAAGGGGGAATGTATAGAGAAGCACTTCTCGATCCTCAAGCAGAGATACGGCGAGAAGAAGCTGAAACAGGCGGCGCTGCGGCGGGCTCACCTCAACTACCAGCGCATCCACATCGGAGACAATCCCGGAAGCGGCCGGGTCAAGTTCCTCCTCGCCCAGATGCACCAGAACTACTACTTCGGATTCTCCGAGAGCGCGTGCATCCTCGCGGGCACGCTCCTGGAGCAGGGGCTGATCTACCGGCTCGGCGGCCTGATGGACACGAAGGGGCCGCTGCGCTTTCGAAAGAACGGAGAAACGAAGTGGCTGCAGACCCGGCACGACCTGCTTGACCTGGAGCTGGTTGACATGCTGGATCTCGCCCGCGCCGAGGGGATCCTCAGGGAAGGCAGGATCATCCTCCTGGCCCACGAGTTGCGCTGGATCAGGAACATGGTTGTGCACGACAAGATCCCCCTCTTTGCCGGCCGCGACGCGCGATTCTTAGAGATGTCCGTGGTGAAGAGTAGAAGGGGGAGAGTGAAGTATGCTAAGATACTCCTCGAAAAATCGGAAGTCGCCGAGCTTTCAGGCTCGCGCGCCGAGCTTACCGCGTACTTCTGCGTGAGCCGGGCGCGCATGATCCTGAGGAGCCTGTTCAACACTGCGGAAACGGAGGCGGGCAAGAAGAATGAGAGTAGTGGTGATCTTTTTCTCTGGAAAGAATCGTGACCGGCTGATGAACGTCGCCAAGGCTCTGGGAAGGGGCATCGAGAAGCAGGGAAACCAGGTCGACGTGTTCGATGGCGTCAAGGACGCCAACGTAAAGCTCACGATGTACCAGTACGTCGTCATCGGAGCCGAGCCCATGGGCGCTTTCGGGGGAAAAATCCCGCAGGCTGTGAAGCCGTTCCTGGAGACGGCCGGCATGGCTTCCGGAAAGAAGAGCTACGCTTTCGTGACCCGGACGGCAATCGGGGCCGAAAGATCCTTGGGCGCGCTCATGAAGAGCATGGAGCATGAAGGGCTGTATCTGAAAAACTCCGATGTTCTGCGTTCAGCCGAGGAGGCCGAGGAGATCGGCCGCAGGCTCCACGTGAGCTGAGACCCGCGTCAGGCGCCCAACGGGTGCCCGACGCGGCGTGCGGGGGGCTCCCCTTCATTCCTTCCAGGGGAAGATCATCCCCTTCAACGTTCGTTTTCCAACCCGCTCCCTGTCCTCGATGAGAAGCGCGTCCCAGGGGATCTGTCTCCGGTTCGCCTGAGGATTCTTCTCGATATAATCGTACTTGTACAACCGCAGCTTCACAGCCACGTTCCACAGGAGGAAAACGGTCGAGAGCCCGGGGAGAATGAAGGCCACGAAAAGGGAGACCCCCGTGGTGATCAGGGTGCAAAGGAAAAGCCCGATGGTGAAGCCCGAGTTGTCCAGGAGGACGAGGAAGCTCTTTCTCACCATCTTTCTGAAATTCCGATCCAGCCGCGACTGGATGGGGAAGATGTACTGCCCGGCGAGCAGGAGGATTACGGTCACCCAGAACAGGAGCGAGACAGCAAGGGGACCGACTATGGATTGAAGGCTTCCATAATAGCGGAAAGCAACCCTGACGACGAAGACGTACACGGCGATAACGAGGGCCAGCAGAAGACTCGTGGGAAACGTCTCCTTCACGAAACGCCAGAAATCGCCGAACCCTGGCTGCTTGTAGTCCGCGATCTCCGAGGTCATGCGGCTCACCGCCCCCATGTAGACAGCGAGCAGGGCGATGCCGATCACGAGGGTCGCCAGAGCGAGGGCGGGGATGGAACCGAACAGAGGGTTGAGAACGAAAAAAATCGCCATGACGACGATGAATCCGAGGTTCATGATGATGATGCGGAACATGTTGTCCCACATATCGAAGAACGTCTTCTTGAGAAGGAATCCAAACATGGCAAAACCATAGCATTCACCGTGAAAATGGTCAAACCTCGGCAGCGCCGGCCCCGGAGGCTCGGCCCTCGGGCGGCCGTCAGCCTGCCAGATCAATCCCGCGGCGACGTCAGCCCGGCGCACGCCGCCCCCGGGTGGCTCTCGCCGCCTTGACAAGGAGTGACTCCGTTAGCATCATAGAATCTGTAAACCGCGCGATGGTGAACTACTACGAGATCCTTGGGATCGGCCAGAACTCGACGACTCAGGAGATCAAGAAATCCTTCCGCAAACGCGCGAAAGAGATGCACCCGGACCTCAGCAGGGATGACAAGGACCGCTCGGAAGAGCGGATGCGCCTCCTGCTGGCGGCCTACGAAGTCCTGAGCAACCTCGAGAAGCGCCTGGAGTACGACCGCGCCCTCGGCGTGTTCCTCAGGGAGCGGGGATTCGACTACCGGGAGTTCCTCAAGCGCAGGAAGAACGACCCCTATAGCCAGTCGAAGCTCATTTTTCACGACCTGCTGACGAATCACAAGGACGAGGCGCTTGCTCTCTATGAGTCGCTCACCCTTACCCGCCGGTTCAACCTCGAGATGTACCTGTCGCGCGAGGACTACATGGACTGCGCTTTCCTCCTGGCGGAGCTGTTCGAGGGCAGGCAACGCTTCGCGGAAGCCTATGAGCTGTACAAGAAGCTCTATATCTACGAGCTTCAAAAGCCGTATTTCCACCATTTCACGGAGGAGATCGTGGACCGGCTTCGCAGCATCATCTGCTTTCACCTCGTCGGCCTTCTCTCCCCGCAGGAGTCCATCCGGTACCTCAACGAGATGATCCGCTTCGATTTCTCCCGCAAGGACAACGCGTTTTTCTACAAGAAGCTCGCCGAGGTCTATTCCGCCCTGGGAGAGACTGATATGGCCGTCCAGTGCCTCCAGAAGGGGCTCCAGCTCGACCGCAAGCTCTCCGGGGTCAAGAAGCTCATGGAGAGGATCGGCTACTCGGTGTGCCTTGACAATCCCTGATCTCTCCTGTTTACTTTCCCCCGTTCTCCTCAATCCAGCGGAATCGCATTCAAGGAGCGAGCATTCACGATGAAACGGATCTTCGTTTTTTGCCTTTTTCTGGCGGCAGGGGCGGCATCCCTCTTTGCCCAGGCCATCGACAAGCCCGCCGCCACGGTCAGGCTTACAAAGCCCGAGGCGATAACGGTCAAGCAGCTTCGAAAGCTCGTCGATCCCCTGGAGGATCGGACGAAGAGGCAGCTCTCGAAGGAAGAGCGCATTCAAGTCCTTGACAACATGATAAACCGTGATCTGCTCGAACAAGCCGCGGAGAGAGACAAGGTTGTCGTTTCGGACGCCGAGCTGAAGGCCAGGATGGATGAAATGAAAAAGGCGGCAGCTGCCCAGCTTGGCAGGGACCTGAGCGACGCCGACATGCTGAACATCGTGAAATCGCAGAACATGACGTGGGACGACTACGTCAGGGGGATAAAGGATTCGCTTCTGTTCCTCAACTACGCACGATTCAAGAACAAGGGGTTATTCGATTCGGTCGCCCAGCCAACGAATGATGACGCTCGCGACTACTATGAGCAGAACAAGACCAAGGAGTTCGTCTGGGACGACACGGTGAGGCTCCGCTGGATCCTCATCGACACGACACGGCTTGCTTCGAAAGATGAGCGGGACAAGGCGTCCAAGCGCGCCGATGACATCAACAAGGAGCTTCGGGGCGGCGCAAAGTTCGAGGACCTGGTGACGAAGTATTCTGACGACACATCCTCGAAATATCGGGGAGGGGACGTGGGATGGCTCGTTCGGGGCGATGAGCAGCGGCGGCAGTTGCTGGGAAGCGACTTCAGCGACGCTATTTTCGCCCTCAAGAAGGGCGAGACCAGCGGCGTTGTCTCCTGCAAGGTCGGCTTCGCCATCGTGCAGGTGACGGACAGGATCGACGCGAAGATCCTCGGCTTCGAAGAGAAGATCCCGCCTCTGTACCAGACCATGGTGAAGGATTTCATCAAGAGCAAGCTGCTCATGCAGCGGCAGAACGATACATTCACGAAAGCCCTCACCGATATCGTCGCGGCCCTGCGCAAGCAAGCCGAAATCAAGGTCTTCGACGAAAACTTAAGCTGGTGATGCGACGGCGCCGGCGGACAGGCCGCAGGCGGCGCGGGGGCTCGCCGGCGCGAGGGCCGCGAGGAACCGCCGGGTAGCCATGGGAGCACGCAGAAGGGGAAGGATCATTGCCTTCCAGACTCTCTATCGATTCGACCTCTCGGGGGCGTGCCTCGAGGAGCTGCTCGATTTTTCCTGGATCGACGCTGAGAAGCTCACGAAGCTTCCCCACGAGGCCCTGCTTTTCTCGCGTCTTCTCATCCAGGGAACCCTGGAAAACCTGGAGCACATAGACTCCGCAATAAAAAAGCAGCTGGAGAACTGGGACTTCTCGCGGCTTTCACGGGTGGACCTCGCGCTGCTTCGAATCAGCACCTACTGCCTGCTCTACCAGAAGGACATCCCCCCGACCGTGACGATAGACGAAGCGGTTGACATCTCAAAAACCTACGGCGCGGAGGATTCCTATCGATTCATCAATGGTGTTCTCGACGGGATCCATAAGCAGCTGGATCCCGGCCGGTGACGGACGCGGCTAAACTTGAAGCGCCGGCGGAACAATGGTATCCTTCCCGCCGACGGCTCATCGAAAGGAGACGGCATGGCACCCAACAAGAGCGATACGACGAATTGCATCATCGGCGAAGGGTCGATCTTCGACGGCCGGTTCTACGTTAATGGCTCGATCCTCATCGAGGGCAAGTTCCAGGGCGACATCAAGACGGACGATCAGCTCGTGGTGGGGCCGACGGGAAAGGTGAAGACCGATATCGTGGCGCGAAGGGTGACCGTTGCGGGAACGCTGATCGGCAACATCTCCGCCTCGGAGGAGGTGACTCTCCTGCACACGGGCAAGGTACTGGGCAACATCAACACCCCGAAGCTGACGGTGGAGCCGGGGGTCATCACCGAGGGCAAGGTCATCATCACATCGGGCCAGACCGACGACGCCAAGAAGATCATCGAAGACTCCTTCGGAACCAACACGGACGACTCCTTCCTGTCCATCATGAAAGACAGGAAGAAGGATCGCGCGAAGGAAAGAGAGAAGGAAGATCCGGGCAAATAGGCCGCGTATGATCCGCTTGAAGAATGAAAAGGAACTCGCCGGGATACGTGAATCGGCGAGTCTTCTCTCCCAGACCATGCGCGAGGTCGCCCGGCGCGTTGGAGAGGGCGTTTCGACGCGTGAGCTGGACGCCTTCGCCCGCTCGTACATCGAGAAGCACGGCGGGACGCCGTCCTTTCTCGGCTACATGAATTACCCCGCTTCACTGTGCGTTTCGGTGAACAGCGAGGTCATCCACGGCATCCCCGGCGCGCGAAAACTTCGGCAGGGCGATATCGTGAGCCTCGACCTCGGCGTGAGCCTCAACGGCTACTTCTCCGATATGGCCGTGACCCTGCCCGTAGGCGACATACCGGCGGCCAGGAGGAAGCTCCTCGATGTGACGCGCCGGTGCCTCAGCGCGGGGATCGAGCAGGCGGTCCCGGGAAACCGGGTGAGCGACATCTCCCGCGCCGTCTTTGAGCTCGCCGATAAAAACGGCTTCGGCGTGGTTCGCGAGTACTGCGGCCACGGCGTCGGCTTCGCCAACCACGAGGACCCGCAGATCCCCAACTACGTGGGAGCCGGACCCAACCCGCGCCTGCGGGAGGGCATGGTGCTCGCCATAGAACCGATGATAAACGCGGGAACGGGCGACATCGAGCTTCTCTCCGACGGCTGGACGGTCATCACGGCAGATGGTTCCCCATCGGCCCACTTCGAGCATACCGTGGCAGTAGTCCGGGACGGCGTGGAGGATCCTCACGTCTTTCGACTACGAGGGGTGAGCCATGAGGAAAGAGTTTCTCCCCTTCCAGACCGTGCGCAATAATGCGCTGAAGCTCGCCGCCCGCATCTACCGGGAAGGCTTCCTCCCCGACGTGATCTACGTGTCGCTTCGCGGCGGGGCCTATATGGGCAACGTGCTCAGCGAGTTCTTCAAGATCGTGCACAAGGGAAAGCGCCCCGTCTACTATGCGGCCGTCGTGGCCCGCTCATACACAGATATCGGAGAGCAGGATCGGGTGAGGGTGGACGGCTGGACCTACGATCCCGAGTACCTGCGGACCGGCGACAGGGTCCTCCTGGTGGACGACATCTTCGATTCAGGCAGGACGGTCAACCACCTCGTGGAGATCATCATGGACAAGGGCATCCCTCGCGACGACGTGCGGGTGGCGGTCCACGACTACAAACTGCGCCGCTACCTCTCCCGCCAGCTCCCCGTCCAGCCCGACTACTGGTGCCGCTTCCACGACCTCGCCGGGCCCGAAGACGACTTCTGGATACACTACATGAGCCACGAGCTCGTGGGATTGACCGAGGATGAGAAGAAGCTGCATTACTTCGATGAGGACCCCGAGCTGAAGGGAGTCCTGTAGGGAGGAGTCTCCCTACTGGATTGTCCAGCCGGAGACGCCGCTGGCGTTCGTGGCGTCCAATTTGCCCTTCCACAGGCCATTGCCGGCGGTGCAGGCGAACACGATATTCGTCGACGTATCGATCACTATCTTTCGGATCACCGCGGTATAGAGGCTGAGGGTGATCATGGTCGTGTCCGCGGACCGCGACAGGGTGTTTGACGTGAGGTCAAGGTAGTAGTAGCCGTATCCTTCGGAACCGATGAGAAGCAGGTTGTGGCCCGAGGAGCCGGTGACGGGCCCCGAGATGCCGAAGTAAGAAACCGCGGTGCCGCCCTGGGTATCGGCTGAGATCGAGTTCCAGGCGCCGTTGTAATAATAGATCCCGCTCGCCTTGGAGGAAACGTAGACCACGCCGGAATTCAAGAAAACACCCTGAAGGACGTCCCCGGTGTTGATATTCATGGAAGAAAGCGGGCTCGCAGCTCCCCGGTAGACCTGGCTTCCAGACACCGCGTAGTAGTTGGCTCCGTCATAGGTAGCGTCATTGATGGGGGTTTTCCAGCTCGATCCACCGAGAAGGGGATTGTATGTTGTCCCATCCGTGGAGTAGTAAAGGGTGTAATAGAACGGCTGTTCTGAAGGGCCTGCGCCGGAAATCGGCGTTGCCATGATGATGAGAAGCTGGCCATTGGCGACGATCAGCTTCGTAACCTGCGCCTTTGGGTCTGCGCCAGGAATCGAGACCAATGTCGAGGTAGAGAAGTCAGTTCCAGTTGCCTTGTACAATCCGAGGTTCGATCCTGGGGTAAAGAAGCCGCCGTAGAGGTTGGTTACCGTGGCGACGGTGAAGGCGACGAGCGCGTTGCACAAAGCTCCGGACTGGGGAGGGCTCTTCTTATCGACAGGCACCCATTGGACATTCCCCGTCCCGTCTCCGACGCCCTTGAATATGGATCCCGCTGCGGCGTAGAAGTCGTTTCCGATCTTCGCCACATCGAAGATGCTTAAGAGGTTTCCCAGGTTCGACTGCGGCTGCTCGGTCTCGTTTTCCAGGATGTAGAATATCAAGCCTCCGTTGGGCGTGCACGAAACCAGGAGCGCGGCGAGAATCACCGCGGGAATGACACGGAAAATCGGGCGTGGATTCATCTCTTTTGTTTCCCCTAATAGTGGTAGAGCGCCGAGAAGGAGACCTCAAGGAAGTTCCCGACCCGGGATTGGCTTGGATCGGCCGCGAACTGCATGTCCCACCAGTAGACGGTGTTCACGCCGAATGACCAGGAGGAGTTGAAGATCCAGAACAGGGAGGCGCCGGGCTTGAGGAGCGGGTCGATGATCGAGCTGTCCTGGTACTTGACGATGTTCATGCCTGCTCCCAGGTAGATCGGGATCTCGAAGGGATAGATCGTGAAGCTGTAGGAAATCTTCGCCGTGATAGGGAGCATGAGCAGGAGGTTCGAGTTGGGGCTCAAAGCGAACAGGCCGCCGACTTCGATCCCCAGGCGGATGTTCGGCGTAAGGTACGCCTGCCACTGGAGGGAGCCGATTCCGCCCACGCTCAGGTGCGTGCTGTAGGCCGCCGGCTGCCAGGACATGAAAAACAGCGGCATGAAGATCCCGGCGTTTACCGCCAGCGTTTGATCGCCAAGGGAGTACTGGGGAGCCGCCTCGGGGCGTGTCTCCTTCTGCTGGGCGAAGAGGGGGGAAAGGATGCACAGGACAAGGGAAAGAACCATCAAGGTCCGTACGACTGCTTTATTCACGCGTTTTCTCCGTACTTGATGTGTCGGTATAAAGATCCTACCATCAGCGGGAAGTTTTTTCAAGTTTCAGCGAGGCCCTCGGCGTTCTCTACGTCGAGCACGAGGTTTCGGATGGGGCCGTCGATGGAGATTTCCACGCTCCTCTGGGAGTCCCGCACACCCGTGCTCACGAAAGATCCGTCTTCCATCCGCTCGAGGTCGCCCTGGGGATAATCGACCCGACAGAAGGGGTTGAGCAGGACCACCTGAGCATAGGCGCGGGAGGGAAGCACAATGGACAGGTCTGCGCTGGAGGAATATATCTGCGCCGTGAGCTTTTTCTGCAGCCCACCGATGTAGATTTCCTGTTTTCCGTATCCCGCCCGCATGTCGATGCTCTCGACGCTGAGCCGGCGCAGGTCCATGAGGAGATTGGCCTCGTGGAGGTGGAGCTCCAGCCGGGCCGGAAGTGAGCGGGGCAGCCCGAGGTGCCAGGTATTGAGGAGCTGGAAATACGAGGGAAAGAAGGGCTGGCTCGTCGTTATCGCAAGGATCGTGGTTGCGCCCCGCGTTTCGCGCACGATCGCCGGATCCCCCATGGGCCCGATCTGCTCCGCGGTCAGGATGGGGCTGCCCTTTGCCGCACACAGGTTGAGCGTGCCATAGGAGAAATGCACCCTGCAGAGAAGCTCTGCGGAGTCGGGCTCCATGGGGAGAGGGAATTCCTTTCGCTGCATCAGAGACGAGCGGGTGAATCGCCGCTTCATGAGCGAATCCGTCAGAAGGAGGATCCCCGCCAGGATGAGCACGAGGGGCCAGAGGTCGACGACGGCCTGTTTGGTGGCTTCGGGGATGAGCTGAAGGTTGTACCCGAGGAGGAACAGCCCGAGGATCAGGCAGAAGGCGGAGACCAGGAGGGTGATCCTCTTGGTGAGGGGGTGCATGGCGCTACTCTAGGCGCTTTGGCGGCCGGTTGTCAATGAGAGCTCCGTGGCCGCGAGTAGACAGCGGAAGAACGCGTGTGTACATTAAAGAGCGTTTGGAGGTGCTGCATGAGTGACATCGTGCCCAGGAGCCAGTTGAACAAGAGAGGCGTCCAGGGGGTTGCCGCAATCGCGGGAGGAATCGGCGTCTTGATACTGTCGGCCTTCGGCGGGCACCTGATCGGCGGCCTGCTCGTGGGAGGCGCCATCACCATTGTCGGTCTCGCTCTCAGCGGCTCCAGGAATGACAGGACCGTGGGCCTCGTGACAGCGGCTTTGGGGGCGGCGACCATTATCTCATCCATCCCGTTCCTGCGGGGCATCGGCGGGTTTTTCCATGGCTTGATGGTCGCCTCAGGCATCGTTCTCCTCGGAATCGGCGGTCTCTCACTTTTCCGCTTCATCTCGGGCCTGCGCAAGAGGATGTAGCGGGGCTCATTTCTTCCCATGCCGCAAAAAACAGTTTGGATTGAGACCTACGGCTGCCAGATGAACAAGGCCGAATCCGAGGCCTTGCTCCTCGAGCTGGTGCGCGAGGGTTGGGCCGAAGGGGAATCCCCCGACGCCGCGGACCTCGTGGTCATCAACACATGCTCCGTGCGAGAGACGGCTGAAGAGCGCATCCGGGGCCGGCTCGGCCACTACCGCAGCCTGAAAAAAGGCCGTCCCTTCACGCTTGCGCTCGTCGGGTGCATGGCTGAAAGGCTCCGCAGCGGCATCGCGGCGGAGTTTCCCGAGGTCGACGTCGTCGCGGGGACCTTCCGCAAGCGGGACCTCGTAGCGGCCGTGCGCGAATCCGAGCGCGAGAGAGAGCGAGTCGTTCTCACCGGCGGAGAGGAATACTCCTTCGCCAAGGTCCACTGCGCGGGCGGATTCAAGGCGTTCGTCCCTATAATGCACGGATGCGACAACTTCTGCACGTACTGCATCGTGCCGTACGTGCGCGGCCGCGAAGTATCCCGAGATCCTGATGAGATCCTGGCCGAGATTCGGTCCCTCGAGTCAAAGGGGGTGAGGGAGATCACGCTGCTGGGACAGAACGTGAACTCCTACCATTTTCAAGCGCGCCCGCCCGCCGTTGGCTTCGCTCGGCTGTTGAGGATCATCTCCCGCTCGGTATCCGGAATCCATTGGGTCAGGTTTCTGACCTCTCATCCCCGCGACCTCACGCAGGAGATCATAGAAGAGATAGGGGAGAATCCCCTGTTCTGCCGTCACATCCATCTGCCCATCCAGAGCGGCTCAAGCAAGATACTGCAGGCCATGAACCGCGGCTACACGAAAGAGGAGTATCTGCGGCTGGTGGAGGGGATCCGCAAGGCCCTCAGGGGAGTCTCGATCACGACCGATATTCTCATTGGGTTCCCGGGAGAGACCGAGGAGGATTTCATGCAGACCCTCGATCTCATGGAGCGCGTCGGCTTCGACGATGCTTTCATGTATTACTTCAATCCGCGGGAGGGAACCCCGGCGTTTGACATGGAGCGCCAGCTCGCATCTGAGGTGAAGCTCGAGCGGCTGGCCCGGGTGATCGAGACGCAGAGAAGGATTGTGGACCGCCGCATGGCGGAGCGGCTGGGAAACGAAGTCGAGGTCCTCGTTGAAGGCATTTCGAAAAAGAACGACGGAGAGCTTCTTGCCCGAACGGAGTGGGACGGCATGGCCGTGTTCCCAGGGCCCCTTTCCCTCATTGGAAGCTTCGCGCGCATCAGGCTGGAAGGGCAGAGCGGCAGTACTTTCCGCGGCCGGCAGATCTGACGCCCGTCGGGCCTCTTTCATCCTCCTGATTGCCTTTCTTCTCCTCCTTCCCATACAGCGAGCAGGCGCGCAATCCGGCAAGCTCGACGAGGCGGGCAGGCTGGAGCGGGGAGGGGATTCTCCGGCAGCGCTTCGGCTCTACCGCGAGCTTTTGGCGGAGCTTCCCTCCGGCCTGGAGCTTTTCTCCGCCTTCGACGGGTATTTCCGGCTGGAAATGGATCTGGCCGCGCTGCTGTCAGCTTCGCGGGACCTGGTGGCGAAGGTGAAGGAAGATCCGCTTCCCGATGGGCTGGCCGTAAAGATAGCGCGCCTGTTGGAGCTTGCCGGACGCGGGGATGAAGCTTTCGCGCTCTACAAAAGGGATTTCATGAAAAGCGGCTCCACCGATTCCCTGGCGGCCGCGGCCAGACTGTGTATCGAGATGAACGACCTCGCGGATGCGGAGCGGATTCTCGCCGGAAGCCAGGGCGCGGCGGCCGGAGTGCTTGCGGGACAGATCGCGCTCCAGCGCGGCGACTACGAGCAAGCGCGGGCCCGTTTCCTTGCGGTCGCCAATGGAAGCGCTGGCTCCGAGGAGACGCTCCAGGCGATGTACGGATTGTACGCAGCTGCAGTCTTGAAGGGAGATTCCCAGGAGACGGCTGACGCGAGGGAAAGACTTCTGAAAGCCTTTCCCCAATCTCCGGAGGCGGCGATCGCCCGCAGCCAGGGCGCCGGGTCGCCGGAAATCTCCCGAATCGTTCTTTCTCCGCTGCCCGTTCAGCTGCTGGGGAGCGTGAACAACGTCCAGGTTGCCGTCGCAGGCTCCCGACCCGAGATACAGGAGCCGGCAAGCCAGCTTGTTGCTGCTCAGACCGCGGTAGGCCAGCCTCCACAGTCGCCTGAAGGCCCGCTTCCCCCACTTCCCACCCCTGAGCCCCCTGCAAGCCCGCTTCCCGCGCCCCAGGGGCCGGCAAGCCAGTTGCCTACCCCCGAGCCCTCAGCACCCTCGCCACCTTCACTCCAGCCGACGGCCGCGAATACGCCCGACAAGCCTTCGCCGAAGGTGTCGGTCCAGGCAGGGTCCTATCAAGTGCTGGAGAACGCCGAAGACATGGTTTCTGAGCTGAAAAAGAGGGGATTCGCCGCAGTGGTGCGAGAAGAGATGGTTTCAGGCAGGAGATTATTCAAGGCCCTGGCCGGCGCCTCGCTCGGCATGGATGAGGCGAAAGATGTTCTCGCTCGGCTGGCCAGTCAGGGATTCGAGGGCTTCATCGTCTTCGAGAAGCAGTAGGCGGCCTTTTCCCCTCTATTTGTTCGATTCTTGAATCCGCTCCACAGTGATCGGATCTCCCGCAGCCTCTTCGAACCCGTCGACGGTGAGCAGGACGGGAGAGAGAGTCAGGGTCTCGATAGCGCGATCGAAAACGCGCTTTCTTCCCGGCTGCACGAGGAAGCTCTTTGATTCGGCGGGCAGGCCCCGGGCATCGAAGAGCCGAATGCTCAGGATCCGATGTCCCTCGATGGAGAACACGACGAACGCGCCGGAGCGTGCCTGGGCTCCCGCAGCCCAGATGAGCCGCTGCCCGAGAAAGGTGATCACCAGGCCGTCCGTGCTCTGATACGTTCCTTCAAGATCCGGGGGGGCAAGAGTCACCGGCAGGGAATCCCGCGTGAGGTATCGACGGGCCACATCATCGGTGAGCTTCTGATACACGGCGCTGCTGGAGTCTCCCAGATCGCCGCCCTGGATGGCGATTTCGAGGCTGCTGGTCGAAACGACGCGGATGGAGAAAGTGCGGGACACCGTATGGACCGCTTCATTCTCCGTGAACACGAGAAGGCGGTCATAGACGGTGCGGATGCTTCCGCCCCAGACGTACATTTCCTCTGTATCACCGAGGTACCGTGTTATACGACGGCGATCCGGCTCGAAGCTGACGATCTCCAGGGCTCGGACTTTCTGGGATGGAGCGGTGGGCTCGCTGAGTTCCACCCATGGGCCCTGGAGGAACTGCTCGAAGCTTTCCACGTTGGTGCCGGTGAAGAGCCGCGCGAGCTTATCCTGTTCCACTTTTTCGCGCGGGACCTTCTGCGGGTCCCCGCGACATAGCGATTCTCCGCGTAGCTCCAGGAATAGGGTATCCGAATGAGGTCCATGACATTCATTGAATCGGGGTCCTGGGAATAGGCATCGATGGGAAAACTGTCGGCGTTCTTCTGCCCCAGCGTGTAGGATTCCGGCCGATCGCTCTGCTCGATCACGATATCGTCGGCGACGATGCTGCACACTTCGCGCATGACAAGACCGAGGCCGGTGGCGGGAGAGGCTCTCTTGAAAACATTGAGGGTGAGCTTCCCGTGGGTGTTCATCCCGCCAACGACAATCTCCAGGCCATGATCGCCCACCAGGTCCTTCACGTACATGCTGAAGACCCGCGAACTCGTCGAGGCAGTCGGCGATTCCCAGCTCTGGTAGTAGTAGCGTCCCTTGGCCGAGTCGCAGTCCGCCAGAATGACCCGAACGGGGGAATCCACCTCGTCGCGCTTCTTTACCGCGATTACCTGCTCGGGGTCCGCGTCCTGATCGAGGTTCACGTCAATGACGGACAGGAGCTTGTCCCCGCGATCCAGCGTGATCCTCGGGTGGACTTCCCCCTGCTCGGAGCCCGCATCTGCAGCCGCCCCGATCTGGCCGGCGGCAACCGTTTGCGGTGCGCTGCTGGGGATGATGAGGGCCGGCTCCGCCCTATGGGACGGGAGACACGCCGACAGGCAGGCCGCCAGGATGAGAAGAGGGATGTGAAGAGGCTTCATGAGAAATAGGCCTTCAGCTTGTCCAGGATGATCCGTTTTGTCACGGCGATGGTTTCCTTGCACTTGAAGCCGGCGGCAGTCTTGTGCCCGCCCCCGCCGAAGAACTGTGCGATCTCTGCCACATTGATGTTCCCTTTCGAGCGCAGCGAGCAGCGGACCAGGCCTTCCGTATTCTCCTTGAAAAAAACCGATACCCGGATTTCCTCGCTCTTGAGGGGAATATTGATGAGCTGATCCGCTTCCTCGTAGATGGCCCCCGATTCTAGGATCATCTCCTTGTTCATTGTCAATATGGCGACATGGTTCGCGTACACCAGCTCCAAGGTGGAAAGGACCTTCGACTGGAGGATGAGGGCGGAGATCGAGTTGCTCTCATACACGCTTGCGTATATCGTGTTGGGCTCGATTCCCCGCAATACCAGGTCGCGCGCGATGTCGAAGGTGAGGGCCGTGGTCTTGGGGTAGATGAAGGAGCCCGTGTCGTAGACGATCGCCGTATAGAGAGCCTGCGCGATGGAGAAGTCGATCTCGATTTTCATCTCCCTGAAGAGCTGGAAAAGGATCTCCGCGGTGGAGGATGCGCTCTTCTGGATGTAGTTGCCGGAAAGGATGTCCTCCTCGTTTTCGTGGTGGTCGATGATGTAGTGCTCGCGCACGCAGGGCAGCACCAGGGTGGCGACCTGGCCGATATTGTGGATGTCGTTCGTGTCCAGCATCAGCAGGGAGTATTCCCCGATATCCGGCGGGAGCTGCCGCTCGTTCTCGAGCACCGTGATGGCCTTGTCCACGTCGAGGAAGGAGAACTTCTTCGGGGTCGGGTCCGCATTGAAAGCTATGGCTGTCTTGCCGATCTGGCGCAGGGCGCGGTACATGGCGCACTCGCTGCCGATGGCATCCCCATCCGGCGTTTCGTGAACGGTGATGACGAACTTCTCCGTGCGCCTGAGAAAGTCGATTACTGCTTCGAACTCCACTTTGTTCCACCCTCGAAGAAGCTTGTCCCCTTCTTCACGATTTTCTGGCGTCGAAGCTGCGACGCGGTGGCGCCCGGCCCGATGAAGCTTCCGGGCTCCGCGCGAAACCCGCCCGGCATGGCCACGTTCATCCCGATGAGGGTGAGTCCCTCGCGGATCTGTTCGGGGAAGTCCTCGTTCGCCGCCGTCGGGGACCTGCCGCCGATGTCGCAATTCTCCCCGATGTTGGGCGAGTTGCGGGCCCCTTCGTTCGTGAAGGGAAGAATGACGGCGTTCTGCACGGTGCTTCCGGCGCCGATCCTGTTGTTGTTCGTGACGATGGAGTTCAGCACCCGGGCGTTGGCGCGAACCGTCACGTTGGGGAAAATCACGGAGCCCTCGACGTAACCCTCGACTTCCGCCCCCGCGGCAATATAGGAGTCTTTGAGGTGGCCGCGCTCGGAGATGCGGGATTCGCCGAGCTTCTCGGCCAGCGGGGGCACGCGGGACACCACCCGGTTGAACTCCTCCCCGGTGCAGTTGTTCGCCAGCCAGAGATTCCTCCTGTAGAACTCCATGAGGTCGTTCTGAAAGAGCAGCTCTCCGGGAAGCTCTTCGAGGAGATCGATCGAAGAGAAGAGGATGCCCTCGAATAGGTACTCGCGGCTTCGGCTGTGCTTTCGCACCCTCGGGGCGTGCTCCGTCAGCAGGCGCAGGAGGAGGCTCCTTCGCGTCAAGTACATCTCTACCGGCGTCTTCTGGATCGAGGCCTTCACGAGCTCACCCCCGCGTCTCGCCCCAAGGTCGAGAAGCGCGCGCGCGTCGAATACGCTCACCGAGGAAAGCGAGCACATCGCCACAACATCCGCCGGGTCCTCCTCCAGAAGCCGGATCAGGCCGTCGATTCCATCTTCGAGAACGTGAACCTCGGCGGGGGCCTTCTTCCAGCGCCCGCCCAGCGTGAGGGCGAGGGCGCGCGATGATTCATCGAGCACGATCCTCATGGGGGTTTCGGCGCATGAGAAGAAGTTTGCCAGGCAAAAATCGACGAGGCAGAAATTCCCCCAGAAGGGCAGGAGAGAGAGCGGATATTCCGGGACGAGTCCCGGAATATCCTGAAAAGGTCCTGTTTCGAACAGGTAGACTGATGCGGTGCTCAGATTTGCCGGCCCTCTTTATCCGATTCTTACCTGGCGCCTCTCGCGGGGCCGGCGCCGCGCTTGCCGGATGAACGGCGCTGCGGCGCGGCACGCTTCTTTGAAGCGGTCTTGCCTGCGGCCCGAGTCCGCGGAACGCGCGTAGCCGGCGGACTCGCGTCCTGCCGCGGGGCGCTTTCTTTTGCGGCGTGCGTCGTGCTGGGCCGGGCGTCTGCAACCCTCAACTCCCTGCTTTTCCCATTCTCCGAGCGGAACGGAAAGCTCTGTCCGAGCACGTCGTCGTTTTCGCCGGAGAGCTTCGGGAAACGGTCAGCCTTCAGCACGTCGAAGCCCAGTCTGCTCTCCTTGAGGCGGAACCGCGCCAGGGAGCGGGCGTTGCGCCGGGTGATGAGGCTGAAGGTCCCGTCGGTCTCATTGAGGAAGACCTCGCCGCCGGCCCGCAGGGTCACGGGCGCGGTCATGAGCGGCTCATTGTCAACGTAGAGGAGAAACCGCACGGCTCTCCCCGATGCAAGCCTCCGTGCGGAGAAGATGGCCAGGAGGACGAGGGCCGCGAGCACCGCCAGAGCGACGAATGCGAGCCACCAGTAGTTCTCGACGACGCTTCTCACCTCGAGCGTGACGCCGACCTCTGACGGGTTGAAGCGTTCTCCAGAGAGGAACGAGAAGGAGAGGGTGCCGCTGGTTTTTCCCGCCGGCAAATCATTCGGGAAGCGGACGGGGACTCTCACGTTTGTGGTTCCGGAAGCCGCCACCGTGATGGGCAAGGACGAAGGCAGGATGTTGGCGGCCGAGCGGGAGCCGAGGCGCGCCTCGATGCCGGCGATGGAAACCGATACCTCATGCGAGTAGCCCTCGCTCTTCAGAGCGAAGGAAAGCGAGCTGGATCCCCCCGAGCCGACCGGCGCGACGCTCACCCCGCCCGTAAGCGTCACCGAGCCCAGGAGGTTTTCCGTCTGCGCCTTCAAGCTCTCCACCGAAGGGTTTCCTGAAATCTGCGCAAAAGAGCCGGAGAGTTGCTGGGCAAGCTCTCTCACCTCGGCTTCCACGCCAATGCCGAGGATCTCGATCTTCCAACCCTCTTTCTGGATGGTCTTGATGTTTGCCAGGAACTCGTGGTTGAACTTCCCGCTCGGTGAATAGTACTTGCTTGTGGGAGGAGCTTCCTGTCTGCCATCAGTCATCATGAGGACGAATTTTTTTCTTGAATCATCGGAAAGCGTTGCAATTTGCTCCTTCATGGCATCAAGTGCATTTCCAATATCTGTAAATCTTCCATTAGCTCTAATTTTGTCAATGATTGCTTTGATTTTTTGAATATCGGTCTGGTTTTTAACGATTTGAGAAACAATGACGTTCGCTTTCCCGTAGAAGCCAATGATGATGAGATTGTCTCCGGGAATGAGGACATCGTCGAGCAGCCACGTATTGACGTAGCGTTTGACTGAATCGATCTTTCCGTCCTCCGCCATCGAGAGGGATTTGTCTACGGCAAGGATGATGTCGATGTTCTCGGTTCGTTTGTCGGCGAATGCCGGGAGTGACAGGACGAAGAGCAGCGCCAGAGCGAGAAGGGAACTTTTCCGCGTTTGCATACAGCCCCCCATCTTCGTATACTTATGTTTGTAGCATGCACCATATCGGGATAAATTGGAAGAGTAAAAAAAAAATGTGCTTGAAAGGGTAGGGGTTTTGTGGTTTACTAGGAAAGCGAGAATACACGAGTAAAGGAGAATGGTATGGCAGGTATTGACCTTCCCAAAAGCCCGAATGTGTTCCACCCGGAGAAACCGAGTGCAGTCGGGTCCCGCAACTCCCTCGCCCAGGAGTTCAGGGATCAGCAGGCTGAGGTCGACCTCCTTCTCAGCGAAGAAGTAGATAAAGTACTGAATCATCTCACCTCGAAACTACCAAAGGAAGTCGCCGAAAAACTCGACGTCATGGGTGGGTTGAAGGAGAAGCTGTACAACTACTTCAACCAGAACTACCAGAACATGTTCAACCGCTACATCGTCACCACGGAAGACGAAATGGTGAAGAAGGTGCGGAACTTCATCGACAAGGAAGAGATGAAGGCCCTCGCCCGCTACACTCCCAAGGAGATCGCGGCCCTCCTGGATCAGGTGGGCGGCATCGACAAGTTCAACACGGGTGAAATCGAGAAATCGATTGTCAACATGTTCGGCCACTTGCAGGGCCACATCCAGCGCGGCGTCAACGATCTGGAGAACCTCACCAACAGCCTCCTCCGCCAGAAGACCGACGTCGGCGCGTTCATCAGGGGCGAGAACGCGTACTCCATCGTGAAGTGCTCCTTCAAGGACAACGCGATAAAGCCCAAGACCGTCACTGACGTGAAGCTCTCGGTCAACATCCTCGACTCCGAGCTCATCAGCCCCATCTTCCACTATCAGGTCACCGTGGAGTTCCTGATCAAGGACCTCATCTCCAAGAACATCATGGACCTGATCGACAAGGAGATCGAGAAGCTCAAGGACCAGCTGGTGGACGAGGGCAAGGAAGAGCTCTCCGACGGCGAGATCCTCTTCGAAAAGATGGAGAGGGTGGAGAAGTTCACCTCGGACGACAAGGACGACCCCAAGTCCAAGAGGTACAGCTTCTTCGCCAAGAGCCTGATGGACAAGATCGAGGGTCTGCGCGCCGAGATCGATCCCGAGGAATACGATCCGGTCAACGTTCGCGAGAACCTGAAAAAGATCATCGACCTTGAGAACATCAGGAACAGGGGCTTCAACACGGCCATCAACTCCATCACCTCCATCCTCGACACCTCCAAGATGGGCTACCAGCACGTGGAGAACCTCAAGAACGCCCGCGAGCTGGTGCTGAGGGAGTATGAGGACACGGATGCCAGCCAGGTGCCCGATGAGAGGTACTCCATCCGGCTGAAGTATTACGACCAGGCCCAGCTGCTGGAGGAGCGCAAGTCCTACGACGTTCAGGCCAAGAGCTTCGAGGTCGAGGTCCAGCACCTGTGGGACGTGCTCGAGATGGTCTATGAAGACTCCAAGTTCATGAAGGGCGTGGTCGATTTCAGCGACCTGGCCAGGAGAATGAAGGGAAAGATCAAGAGGAGGATCAAGGCCAAGACGGGAGATCCCCTCTACGAAGACATCGAGAAGTCGTGGGACGAGATCATCTTCGTCCGGCCGGGAGACACCGAGGTCGAGCGGATGAACCGCACCTACATCCCCGAAAAGGACAAGATCAAGAGACGGATCATCCTCATGAGGGACAAGCTGCAGAAGCTGTACGGCTACCGCTACCCGATCCAGCGCCGGGTCATGGAAGATCGGCTTACCTATCTCGAGAAGGATTTCCTGAAGTTCGAATACATGATCAACCCGTACCACATCCAGCCCGGCCTTCTGCTCGACGTGGACATCACCTCGATCAAGAGGAAGAAGGCGACCCTTGACGGAATGTCCAACGTGCTCAACGAGTTCCTCTATGGAGTGTCGAAGGGATTCCAGGATGCGGCTTTCGCTTCCTTCTCCCGCAGGCGCTCCACGGTCAGGGCGGACATTGCCCAGTCCTTTGCCGGCACTTCCCCCGGGCAGGAGCAGCCAACCGAGGGCGCGCCCTCCAAGGGCTCCGAGTACCTCGACATGATCAATGTCCCCGCGGCGGCGGAGTCAAAGGCACCCGCCCGCACTCCGGGCGTCGTGGACGTGTCCAAGCGAGGACGGAGACCCGCCAGGAGGGGCAGGCCCCGGAGGGGCGGTGACGCGGGCTTGAGAGAAATCTAAGTCCTCTCCATGAGATAGATGGTGACCTTCTCACGGAGGTCACCATTTTCATTTTTCAGCGTTTTTTGAGCAGAGATAGAGGGAAGAACACATGCAGGAACAACTCCATCTGTTTGACGGGCTCAGCACACGCGATGGGTTCAACAAGTCTCTCAAGCACTTCAAGTTCATCGCGAATGTCATTGGCGAGTTCGAGAGAAACCGCAATCTTGCGGAAGTCCTGAGTGACAGCCTGGCGGAAAAGTCGATCGAGCCTGACCAGGTTCTTCCCACGATCTGCGCCATCCTCGTGGACAAATACCACTACGCGTACCGCTCGTACAACCTCGAGGAGAACTTCGAGGATTTCGACGCGGTAGCGGCGGAGGCGAGCAAGTGGAAGGCCGTGGACCTCGTCGTGGCCTACTTCCACCCCGAGCTCGGCGTCGTGGCGGTCAATCCCAAGAACCCTGCCCACTGGAGCGTGGTCCAGAGCCTGAAGAAGAACGAGCTGGTCACCGTTTTTGCCGGCGCGTTCCAGAAAACGACCACAAGCGATACGTACATGCAGGCGATCGAGCTCCTCCTCTCCATGATCCAGGGGGGGAAGGTCCGCACCCCCGCGGCGCTCACCAAGGGCCGCTTCGTGCAGAGGGCACCCTCCAAGGCGCCGGCTCCCGCGGCCGCACCCAGGCGCGTGGGCCGTCCAAAGTCAGCCAGAGCGGCTTCGGCTGCTCCCGCCGGCGCGGCACCTGCCGCGGCCTCGGTGGCAGCGGCCGCGGCCGCCGCTCCCGCAGCCGCTCCATCCGGCGCGCGCAAGAAGATGACTCCCATGTACGGGATCGTCGTGACGAACGAGCTGTTCCACAACGGGAACGTGGAGGCCTGGAAAAAGATCATCCAGAGCTATACGACGAAATACCCCGGATTGGAGGTGTACGTCTTCTACGAGGGCGAGCGAATCCACGACATCAACACCCTCTTCAAGTGGGGGAAGGTGAAGCACGGGAGCGCCATCATGATCTCCGTGGCGGGAGACGATATCAGGGACGTCGCCAAGCTCAACCGTTACCTGAAACAGGGAGCGAGCCATATGTTCGAGGCTTTCCTGAAGGCTCCCGTCAACGCGATTCTCAATCTCTTTTGAGCGGCGTTTGCCTTTGGCAGGCCGCTGATTTAGCGCGGCGTACGGAACAGGTAAGCCGCCGCTGATACAAGAGCGGCGTTTGCCTCCGGCAAGCCGCCGCTGAGGTGCAAGGGAAGGAAAGGCATGAAGAAGAACATCTATTTCTTCGCCCAGGGCGAAGCGAACACCAAGCCCCAGGTCCTCGAGAGGATCGGCATCCGCGGGCGTCTGGCCATGGAGCTTGCCGACCTCGATCTTCCCATACTCCCCGGTTTCATCATCGACGCGGACGTCGCCTCCCACCTCAAGGACTACAAGATCCGGCCGGCCCTCGAGCCGTGGTTCGACAAGCTGGCCAAGCTCACCGGCAAGAGCTTCGGTGACGCGGACAATCCCATGCTGGTGAAGATCGTCATCAGCCCCAACCTCGTGATCGCCACCTATCCGACCCTCCACAACTACGGCCTTACCGAAAAGACCCTCAACGGGTTCAACGCCTTCGTCGGGGAAAACTTCGGCCTGCACGAGCTGCAGTTTCTCACCCGGGGAAACCTCGAGATCGAGCTCGCTATAGCCGAGATCGAGGGGCGAGAGAAGGAGGCCAAGGCCCTGAAGCAGTCGATCAAGCAGCTGGATGCCGACATGGATTCCGAGATGGACGCGAAACGAAGGAGGGAGTGCGTCACCAAGTACATGGCAATGCTTCCCGAAGGCTTCTTCGCGGACTCGTTCTCCCAGCTGGAGATCGCGCTCAACAGGATCAGCCATCTTCTTTCCATAAACGACCAGAACCAGGAAGACACGGCGCTCCTCATCCAGCCCATGGTTTACGGAAACTATGGAAAGGATTCCGCATACGGGCAGTTCTACACCCGAAACATCGTCACCGGAGACAAGCAGATTCAAGGCGAGTTCTTCCAGAGCAAGTTCAACGCCATCGGCGCCTCCGGGTCAGAGATCGAAAAGATCGCGAAGAACTACTTCAACGATCTGGAACGGATAGCCCACAGGGTGGAGGACCATTTCAAGGAGATCCGCTCCATCCGCTTCACCGTCGAAAACAAGAGGCTGTGGCTCATCGATCAGCGCTCCGTGATGACCAAGTCCACGCAGTCGGACATCCGCACCCTTCTGGACCTGCACTCCAGAAAGATCGTGAACGACGAGTACGTCATCAACCAGATAAAGCCGGGACAGCTGAACGAGATCCTGCACCCCATCATCAACCTCTCCTCGGTGCAGAAAATGAAGAACCTCTCCGGCGGCATCGCGGGTGCCCCGGGGGCGGCCATCGGACGGGTGTTCTTCAGCACGGCCGGGCTTCTGGACGCATTCAAGAGCGCTCAAAAACTGGGCCAGGACACCAAGCTCATCCTCTGCCTGCCCGCAAGCTTCGCGGAGGACGTCAAGGCGATCGAGGTCGCCACGGGGTCCTCTCCACGGAAGGCGGCTATTCGGCCCACGCCTCCGTCGTTGCGCGCCAGTACGGGAAGGTGTCGTTTGTGAAGCCGGACATGAAGATCCGCGGCAACCGCGCTACCGTGGGGGACACCGTGATCAAGGAGGGTGATTACCTCACCCTGAACGTCCCCTTCTACGGAATTCCCTCCGTCTACCTCGGCAAGGCCGAGCTCATCGAGCCGGATCCCGAGGAGTCGGGGATGCTCGACTTCCTGAAGATCGTCCAGAAGTTCGTGACGCGCTTCCACGTGAGGACCAATGCCGACACTCCCCGGGACGCGGCTCTCGCGCGGACATTCGGGGCCCGCGGCATCGGGCTGTGCCGCACCGAGCACATGTTCTTCGCCGAAAAACGGATCAACGTTTTCCGCGAGATGGTGATCTCCGGCTCCCTGGAGGAGAGGAAAAAGGCCCTGGCCAAGCTGCAGCCCATGCAGCAGGCGGACTTCTACAAGCTGTTCAAGATCATGGAGGGAAACCCCGTCATCATACGGCTGCTCGACGCCCCGCTCCACGAGTTCCTGCCCCATAACGAAACGGAGATGGAGCAGTTCATGAGCTACCTCAACGCGGGCAAGAAGGCCGACGCCCGGCTGCCCGAGAGGGAGGTGCGGGCGCGCTGCGATGCCCTGCACGAGTTCAACCCGATGCTGGGCCACAGGGGATGCCGAATCGCCGTCTCGTATCCCGAGATCTACGAAATGCAGGTCCGCGGTATCTTCGAGGCCGTCTATACGCTGAAAAAGGAAGGGATCAAGGTCCAGCCCGAGATCATGATCCCGATCATCATGAACGAAAACGAGCTGAAGCTCATCATCTTCGGCAAAAAGATCGAGGGCAAGCACATCCGCGGCCTCGTGGACGTCGAGAAGGACGTTCGGGACAGCTTCAAGGCCAGGCCAGCGGAGTACATGATCGGGACCATGGTCGAGCTTCCCGCCGCGGCGCTGGGAGCCGACCACCTGTCGCGATACGCCCAGTTCTTCTCCTTCGGGACCAACGATCTCACCCAGACCACGATCGGGCTCTCTCGCGACGACTTCAACACCTTCATGCCGGACTACACGCAGTTCGACCTTCTCGAGGGAAACCCCTTCCAGCTGCTCAATCCCCAGGTGAAAGAGCTGATCCAGATGGCGGTCAAGCGCGGCCGGATGTCCCGGCCGGACCTCGAGGTGGGTCTCTGCGGCGAGCATGGGGCCATCCCGGAGAACGTGCGTTTCTGCATCGACGCGGGGCTCGATTACGTTTCCTGTTCCCCGTACTCCGTGCCCATCGCGAACCTGGCCATCGCCCAGATCATGATCGAGAAAGCGGCGAAATAGCTGGGCGAGACGCGACCGAAAGCAATAAAAAAGGGGGCGAAAGCCCCCTTTTTTATCGTCACTGCGCTGATTGACGGGCCTGCGGCACCCGCTACTTGGCCCAGATGCTGAAGCGATTCAGGCACTTCTCGACGAGGCCGGCAACCTTGTCGGCGTCGTCCTTGGGAACATTCGCTTCCTTGTTGAGAGTGGTCTCGAAAAAGCTCTTGATGGTTTCCATGACGTCGGCAAGGTTGTAGAAGAGGAAAGCGAAGTTGATTCCCGACGGCTTGATGATCGTGAAGGATCCATAGGTGAGAATGGGCTCCTTGCTCACCATCACCTTGGTCTGGTTCTTCGAGGTGAGGATCTCCAGCTCCGAGAAGCGGTGGGGGATCTGCTCCTTTGACTGCCTGCGGAACGGCTCAAGGTGCTTCTGGGCATAATTGGGAGGCTCGCTGAGGACGAAGAGCTTGTTGCCGTCGGTCTGGAAGGTGAGGCCCTCCTCGGAAAGGTAGATGCTCTTCACCCCATTGTACGCAACGACTTCATACTTCGAATATGCCGAGTTCTCGTCGAGGAAAGAGGAGATGATGTATCCCCCCTCCTTGGGCAGCTTGTTCTCGCCGTAGGCCTGAAATAAATCGAGGGCTTTCGTTGCCATACCGCTCTCCTCCTAGAGACGATTATATCAGGAAGAACGTGAAATTCAAGGAACAGATCCGACTCAGCCGTATCGAAGGGGCCCTTTCTCAAGGCAAAGCCATGCACCCCCGCCTCAGCTCTCCACGCCGGCGGCCCTGCGGTACTCCTCGGCGCGGGAGAGGAATGTAGTGGCGAACTCGCCGTTTCCCATCTTGCGGTAGACCATTCCGAGGTTCCGGTATGCCCTCCAGTCCCGGGGCGAGAGGGAGATCGCCCTGCGGAAAGTCTCCGCCGACTTCTCCATCGCCTTCTCCTGGAAGTGCAGGACACCGAGCATCAGGAGAAGCGAGAGCTTCTCCCCGTGCACCTTGAGGAACCCCTCGATGACCTGGATCCCGATGTTGCGGGCCCCCAGCTTGTCCAGGCAGTAGACGACGGCCTTGACCAGCTCCTCGGAGTCCGGCTTCTCGCGCAGCAGGTCCTTCAGGATGATCAGGGCGTCCGAATACTTTCCGCTCCTCCTGAAGCAGAGGGCAAGCATCGATTTGAGCCTTCCGTTTTTCGGTTCGGAAGGAAGAAGCCGCGCGATGTGCACCGCGGCATCGGCGAAGTCTTCCAGCTCCAGAAGGATTCGAACGAGAGCCCTGCGCGTCTTTCTGTCCTCGGGATTCAAATCGAGGTAGCGCGCGTAGACGCCCTTGAGCTTTTCCCTGTTGCGGAGGGAATCGTAGATGGAGGCCAGGGCGAGAAGGGCGCCTCCGTCATCCGCGGAGACCTTCAGCGTGCGGATGAACCATCCTTCGGCCAGCTCGGGCAGGCCCGCCTTCAGGTACGTACCGGCGAGGGCGGACATGAGCAGGGGGTCGGGGCCCTTCACGCGGATCTGCTGCTGCAATGCCGTGATCGCCTCCTCGGCTGGAGCGCCGGTTCTGGCCAGGGCGAGTGAGTTGAAGTACAGCGCCACCGGGTCGGCGGGATGGTTTTTCAGTATCCTTCGGGCATGGGAAAGGAGCTCTCCATGCTCGCCCAGCTCCCACAGAACGGCGAGCAGGGCGCAGTGTATCTCCAGCGATTCCCTGTCTCTCTCAATGGCGCGAAGGTAGTGGTTTCTGGCCTTGACGTAGTCGCCGAGGTTGCGGTACGCCTCGGCGACGAGGGCGTGAAGCTGGGGGTCGTCGTACGCTCCCTTGAGCAGCTTGGTGGCGGAGAAGATCGCCTCCTTGTAGCGCCCCTCGCTGAAGCGCCGCACGGCGATGATGCGAAGGATCTCCTCGGGGTTCTGGCCGACGGCGGTCTCCGTCTTGAGGAAAGCAGTCCCCGCTCGGATCTCTTCCCCGGCTGCTGTCTTCCTGCCCAGGTCCAGGAGCACGAGGGATTTCTGGAGGTGAAGGAGGGGATCCTCGGGGGAAATCCGGCAGGCGGCGTCGATGTGGAAGAGGGCCTTCTCCCCCTCGCCCAGCTCGCGATAGATCGTGGCGAGATAGAGGTGGGGCGCCATGGCGGGGCCGCGCAGGCGCAGGATCTCATCGAACAGCCCGGCGGCTTCGATGAGCCTTCCATGGTAGAAGAGCTTTATGGCAGCCACCAGAGTTGCGTTGAGCAGGCCCGCGAGCAGGCTCTTGCTGGCCGGGTCGAGCTCCAGGGCCTTTCTGAAGAAAGCGAGCGATCTCTCGGGCCTGCGCGCCTTGAGGCAGGCGAAGCCGAGCAGGCCGTATGCCTGGGAAAAGTCGGGGTTTCTTTCAACGGCTTCCCGGAGGCTGCGGATTGCGGCGGGATACATCTCCAGGGCGATCAGTGACCTGCCCAGGAAGAAATGACCGGCCGCCGAATCGGGCTTCAACCGGACATAGGAATCGAGGGCGCGGACCGCCTTCTCCAGCTCTCCCAGGGCGTGGTAGCTCCTGCCGAGATAGAGCAGGGCCTGGGGGTAGCCGTCCGAGGTGCCCACCAGGCGCGTGAGAAGCTCCACGGCTTTTGCGTAATCCCGCCGCCTGCCCGCTTCGATGGCTTGCTGGAACACCTCTGCGCTGTCGCGCGTGGCGCATCCCTCCTTTTCGCCCTGCCGCGCTCCGAATATACCATCGAACGAGATTGCTTTACAAACCCGCCAATCTCCTTTACAAATGGACTCCATGGGTCGCGACGGCAACGGGGATCGAAATGGAATCTCGTGACATTTTCTCCAACATCTCGCCTCTGGACCACCGCTACTCGCTGTCCGACCCCGACCTGTTCCACGAGCTGCAGGGGTACTTGAGCGAGGATGCGGCGGTGCGTGCCTGCGTGCGGGTGGAGGTCGCCCTCCTGAAGGCGCTCCTTTCCCGGGACGCCGTGCTGGCAAAGCGCGTGGACCTCATTTCCTCGCTTGACGCGATCGGGCAATCCATCAGCCCCGAGGACGTCTACGCCGAGGAGGAGAAGACCCGGCACAACATCCGCGCCCTGGTGAACGTGCTGAAGGCCAGGGTTGCCGAGGAGGCGAAACCCCTCGTTCACCTCGGCGCGACTTCCGTGGATATCCTCGATACGGCCGCCTCGATCCGCTACAGGGACGCGGTTCGCCGCGTGATCCTCCCGCTCCTCCTCGACCTGGAAGAGGAGCTGATTGCCCGAGCCAGGCAGGAGGTGGACACGCCGCAGATCGGCCGCACGCATGGACAGCATGCCGTGCCCATCACCTTCGGATTCGCCATGTCCCTGTACGTTTCCCGGCTGGGCAAGTCCATCCAGCGCCTCGAAGCGAAGGCGGGTAACCTCCGGGGCAAGCTCTCCGGCGCCGTCGGCGCCTACAACGCCACCTCGCTCCTGGTCAAGGATCCCGAGGAGTTGGAGCGCGTATTCCTCGCAGGCCTGGGCCTCGAGCCGTCGGAGACCTCGACGCAGCTGGTGGAGCCCGAGCACCTGCTCGAGCTGCTCTTGGAGATGAATACGGCCTTCGGAATCATCGCCAACCTCGCGGACGATCTTCGAAACCTCCAGAGGAGCGAGATCGGCGAAGTGCGGGAGGAGTTTGCCGAGAGCCAGGTCGGCTCATCCACGATGCCGCAGAAGCGAAATCCGTGGAACTCCGAGCATGTGAAGAGCCTGTGGAAGGCGTTTTTCCCCAGAGCCATGACCTTTTTCATGGATCAGATATCGGAGCACCAGCGGGACCTCACCAATTCGGCGTCGTCGCGGTTCGTTGCCGACTACATGGCGGGATTCGCCTGTGCGGTCTCGCGCGCCCGAACCGTCGTGCGCTCCCTCTCCGTCAACCGCACCCGCATGGCGGAGAACCTCGCAAAAAGCGGAGACTTGGTGTTCTCCGAGCCTCTCTACGTCCTTCTAGCCCGTGGAGGAGTCCCGGACGCTCACGAGCGGATCCGCAGGGCAACTCTTCGAGCCGAAAAAAGCGGGGAGCGGCTGCGGGATGTGCTTCGCCAGGATGCCGAGCTCTGGCGGATCCTCGATAGAAACCTCTCCGAGACAATCGGGATGAACGCGGAGGGCTTCCTCTCCGATCCGTCGAAGTACACGGGGCGCGCGGCTGCCAAGGCCGCTGCAATCGCCGAGAGGTATTCGACCCTGGTGGATGCCCTTCGCAAGGAGTTGAAGTCATGAAACTCGTGGTGATCGGGGCTCAGTGGGGAGATGAGGGCAAGGGGAAGATCGTCGATTTCCTCGCCCAGAACGCTGATCTCGTCCTTCGTTTCTCCGGCGGAGCGAACGCCGGCCATACCATCGTCAAAGGCGGGCAGACCTTCAAGCTCCACCTTCTTCCTTCCGGCATCGTCTATCCGGACAAGACCGTCATCCTGGGCATCGGCATGGTTATCGACCCACAGGCGCTCTTCGATGAGCTGGCCATGATCGAGAAGTCGGGAATCCGATGGGAGGGGAGGGTGCTGGTGTCAGACAGGGCTCACATGGTCCTGCCGCGTTACCGGGAGATCGACAAGCAGAAGGATGGGTCGCGCATCACTCCCATCGGGACCACGGGGCGCGGGATCGGCGTCACCTATGCCCTGAAGGCGGACCGTGACGGGATCCGCGTGGCCGACCTCTACGACTCGAAGGTGTGGGCCCGCATCCCCGCCGGCGACAAGGCCTACCTGGAACCCTTGAAGGAGAGGCTTCGCCCTATGGTCGTCGACGTCTCGCTGTACCTGGCAAAGAGCGCGGCGCGGCAGATTCTCTTCGAGGGGGCCCAGGGGACCCTCCTCGACCTTGACTTCGGCACCTATCCCTATGTCTCCTCGGGAATCTCGGCGGCGGCGGGGGCCCCCATCGGTGCGGGGATCGGGCCCCATGCGATAGACCGCGTCATCGGGGTGTTCAAGGCATACTCGACGCGTGTGGGCAATGGCCCGTTTCCCAGCGAGTTCAAAGAAGAGCGCGACGGAAACCTCTGCGATACGGTGCGGGGCATCGGCCAGGAGTACGGGGTTACTACGGGAAGGCCGCGGCGCTGCGGTTACCTGGACCTGGTGGCCCTGCGTTACGCCTGCCGTTCCAACTCGATCGACTCGCTGGCCCTCACGAAGCTCGACGTGTACGACGGCTTCGACGAGATAAAGGCGTGCATCGCCTATGAGTATGCCGGCAGTCGTCTCGAGGAGTTCCCCGCCACGCTGGAGGTGCTGGAATGCGCCGCTCCCGTCACCGTGAGCTTCCCCGGCTGGAAGGAGGAGGCCAAGAAAGCGAGATCCTACGGCAAGCTTCCCTCGGAGGCCAGAGAGTATATCGCGTTCATCGAGAAGTATGTCGGGGTTCCCGTCTCGATCGTCTCCGTGGGAAGCGAGCGGGATCAGACCATTGCTCAGGAAGGACCCGTGGACAAGATCCTGATCCTGGACTTCGGCAGCCAGAGCACGCAGCTCATCGGCAGGCGGGTGCGGCAGCTCGGGGTCTACAGCGAGATCGTGGCGGGAGATTCGCCCGTCGGTGATATCGACTTCACGGACGCCAAGGGAATCATCCTCTCCGGTTCGCCGTTTTCCGTCTACGAGGAGGGAGCCCCCGTCGTGGACCGGGAGATATACTCCAAAGGCCTGCCAGTGCTCGGAATCTGCTATGGGCTTCACAGGCTGGCCACGGACCATGGAGGCACGGTCTCTTCCCTCGGCCACAAGGAGTACGGGAGGGCCCGCATCGAGCTCAAGGAGAAAACGAAGCTGTTCTCCCGGGTGCCCCGGCGATCCTTCCTCTCGTGGATGAGCCATGGCGACACGGTGACGGAGACGCCGCCCGGGTTCCGCATCATCGCCACTTCAGAGGCGGGACTGCCCGCCGCTTTCGCGGGAGACTCCGGCATGAGCTGGGGAGTGCAGTTTCATCCCGAGGTGAGCCACTGCCAGTACGGCATGGAGGTGCTCGAGGCCTTTGTCCTGGACATCAGCGCGGCAAAGCCCCAATGGGACATGGAGGCTTTCCTCCGCCGCGAAAGAGAAACGATCAGGATTGCCGTGGGCGGCACCGATGTGGTTCTTCTCATCTCCGGCGGGGTCGATTCCTCCGTCGTTGCTGCCCTCCTGCTCAAGAGCCTGGACCCTGGCCGTGTACGCCTCCTCTACGTAGACACGGGACTGATGCGAAAGGGCGAATCGCGGGAGGTGATCGAGAACCTCTCGGGCCTTGGGGCTACGTACGTCACCACGGTGGACGCTTCCGATCGATTCTACAGGACGCTGGCAGGCGTGACCGAACCCGAGGAGAAGCGCAGGATAATCGGGGACCTGTTCATCAGGGTTCAGGAAGAGGAGATCCGAAAGACGGGTCTCACCGAGTATTTCCTGGCGCAGGGGACCCTCTACACTGACCTCATTGAATCGGGCAGGGGGGTGGGGAAGAAGGCCAATGTGATCAAGACGCATCACAATGTACGCTCCCCCCTCGTCGAAGAGCTGCGCAGCCGCGGCCGCATCATCGAGCCGCTCTCCACGCTCTACAAGGATGAGGTGAGGAAGCTCGGCTTCACCCTCGGGCTTCAACCCTCCATCGTCTACAGACACCCTTTCCCCGGGCCCGGCCTTGCAGTCCGCATCCTGGGTGAAGTGACGCGGGAGAAGTGCGAATTGCTGAGAGAAGCGGATGCGCTTTTCCTTTCCGAGATCAGGGCCAGGGGGCTGTACGACAAGATCTGGCAGGCATTCTGTGTCCTTTTGCCCGTGAAATCCGTGGGAGTCTCGGGAGACATGAGACGCTACGGCCACGTGCTCGCGCTTCGGGCGGTAGCTTCGCTGGACGCTATCACGGCGGACGTTTATCCGTTCCCTATCCAGGACCTTTTGGAGATCTCCTCCCTCATCACGAACAGAATCCCGCAGATCGGCAGGGTTGTTTACGACATCTCCAGCAAACCGCCCGCTACGATCGAGTGGGAGTAGGGGCTTTAGATAATAGCTATACGTTTCCGATAAATAGGGTAGCGAGGAAAAGCCATGCCGCCAGATTTGCCGGAAAACCCTTCCATCACTGAGATGCTGACATGGATCATGTCGAACTACGATATGACCAAATCCGGCCTCGCCCGCATGTTCCAGAAAACCCAGTCCACAATCCACCACTGGCTTCGAACGGGACAGATATCGCACAAGAACCTCATGAAGGTCCGCTCCAGCTTCTTCTTCCTCCATGACGCCAGGGATCCGCATGCCAACGAGAGGCAATGTGAGCGGTGCGCGAAATGGCTTCCCCTGAGCGAGTTCCGTGAAGGGAAAGCCATCTGCCACTCCTGTGAGAACTCCCGGACCCTCCAGTACTACTGGGCCCACCGCGACGAACAGCTGTCGAAGCGCAAGGCCAAGAACTGGTACAACAAGAGGTCGCTCCGCGGTTGTTGAGCGCTGTTTCCCGCGCCGGCAGGCGGCGGCGCTGGCAATGCAGATCGAAATAAGCTATAGTAGCTGCCGGGAAAACGCAATGCGAACAATCTTTCTTTCGCTCGTCGCGGCTCTCGCTCTCACCTCATGCGTGGGCATCGACAGCAAGATGGTCGTGCGTGCGGACGGTTCCGGCACCATCGATCTCACCTACAGGATTTCCCAGATGATCGCGGACCTCGGCAAGACCGGCACCGAGCAGGTCCCGCTTCCGCTCCCCGTAACCCGCGAGGACTTCGAGCGCGGGCTTGCGGGAGTTCCCGGCGTCCAGCTGAGAGGGTTCGCGCGCACGCAGAACGAGAAGGACATCATCATCAAGGCCCAGATATCGTTCGACCGCGTCGAATCCCTGGCCCAGGTTGCCGCATTCCGCGCGGAGGCGCCCAGCCTTGTAACTTCGGAGGGGCGCCATACCTTGAGCCAGCTCATCGTGAAGGGGACCAGGCAGGAGATGAGCCCGGACAGCCTTCAGATGATGGATACCTTATTCCAGGGGTACGCTATCTCGGTTTCGGTCGAAGCTCCCGCCGCGATCCAATCCACCACCTTGGGCACCGTTTCCCCGGATAAGAGGACTCTGACTTACAATGCATCCGTGAAGGATCTTGCCACCGCGAAAAACGACGTGGTCCTTTCCCTTACATGGTAGGAGGAACCGCCATGCAACGCGCACTGAAGCTGCTTTTGGCATGCTGCACATCGATCGTTCTTGTTCTGTTCTCATGCGCCACCGCGGGCGGCAACAAACCGGCCGCTATTAACGCGCCGCCCGTAGAATCGTCTTCGGATACCGGCCAGAGCGCCCGCGACGCGGAGAAGCGGATGAAGGGGTTCCTCGACAATGGAATGGAGAAGATCGAAGACGGCAGCGTCTCCGAGGGGATTCAACAGCTCGTCGCCGTGCTCGCAGTCAGGGACTCCCTCGACACCCCTTCCAAGGCGACCGACGATCTGGCGCGCAAGGCCGAGACGGAGCTCACAATGATCGGCTCCGCGCTCACCCTCGATACGGGCACGGAGTGGGTGGACGTGAACAAGAACCAGATCGCGGGAAGCGTCCTGGACGTCGGCACCACGAAAGCAATCCAGCCCAGCGTGATCCTCTCCTACGACATGGGCCACGGCAGGACCCTCGTGCCGGGGGCCCCCATCCGCTTCGAGTTCGTCAGGGGCTCGGGGACCATCACGGCGTACGTCACGACGAACGAGTACGGCCAGGCAAACTCCACGATCGCTAAGCTCGATTCCCAGACCCAGGAGCAGATCATCCGCGCATCCCTGGAGTACACGGTGGGCGGATACACCTACAAGTTCCAGGGGGTTGTGAAGGATTTCGCCTACATTCCCCCGGCGCGCAAGGCGACGATCCTCGTGCTTGAGCGCTCTCCCAGCGGGCCCAACCAGCCCCCCCTCATCCTGGACTCGGTGTACAACACCTTGAAGGGGGTAACCTTCGATCTTTCCCACTATGACGGCACTCTCATCGGAGACAGCTTCATGAAGGTCTTTTCCGGGGATCCCGCGGCCATCAAGGCTCTGGGCGTGAAGAAGGACGTCTCGTACCTCGTCACCGTGCTCAGCGACTGCCTTTCCGCGAATCAGGTCGTGCTGGAAGGCAAGAAGTACAACCTGTACAAGTCCAAGACCACCGCCACAGCCCGGATCATCCGTGTCGCGGACGGAAAGATCCTCTACTCCGCGGCTCTGCAGGGCGTTTCCGGCCAGGGAGGGACTCCGGATCAGGCCATCCTGGATGGGTACAAGAACGCTTCACTCGGCATGGCGGAGAAGCTCAAGGGAGATCTCGCGGAGATCAATCAGGCGCTCAATCCGAAGGCGAAATAGGGAGAGAAGGACGGTTTGACAGCCATTGGGCTGTCTGCTAAGATCGCTTCCGTTACCCCGTAGAGGTTTATACTATGGATGTCCTCAAGGAAATCCAGCAGGCCGAAAGGCAGGCTGCTGACACGGAACGAGAGTTTCACGCGAAGGGGCAAGCGCTGGCTTCCGGAGTTCCCGCCGAGCTGGAAAAAGAGAGAGCCCGGCTGGAATCCGAGCTTCTCACGGAAGAGCGGGCTCTTGCCGCAGGCAGGGAGAAACGCCTTGACCAAAGCAAGCGCGCCATTCTTTCCCAGGCGGCCGAGGAGCGCGAGGCGCTGGAACGCACCGCAAAGAAAAACCAGCCCACGGCCTTAGAAATCCTCCTCAAGAAGCTGGGCGTCTGAGATGGCGATCGCACGGCTCCTGAAGGCGGACATCGTCTGCGCATCGGGGGAGGATTCCGTCCTTCTCTCGGAGCTGGAAAAAGCCCGCCTCATCCATATCGAGGACGTTCACACGGATCTCCAGCAGGAGCTCACCGAAATCGAGGAGGACCCGAGCTCGTGTCTCCCGATATCGATGCGGGAATCCAGAAGGCGAAACTCGTCCTCGCCGCTTTCTCCTCTTCACTGCCGACTAAAAAAGGGCTCCTTGAGAACTTCTTCGGGTCCCCCCCGTACATCGAGGAGCCCGCGTTCAAGGACACGGTCTCGCGCATCGATATCGAAAGCTACGAGGAGCGCATTCGGGGAATCACCGCGGAGATCGACTCGATCAATGCTCGCATGGCCAAGCTCACGGAGCTCGATGAACAGCTCCAGCCGTGGAGCGGGCTTTCCGCAAGGCTCTCTTCCATCGTGCGGATGCGCTACGCTTCGGTTTTCCCGCTTGTCGGATCGCCCGCCTACATCGAAGCAGCGCGCCGGAACTGGGAAAAAGGGAGCGCGGGAAGCGACCTCGAATGGCTTGAGATCGAGCGAAGCGAGAAAAGTGTGGCGGGGATCCTCTTTGTCGCCCTGGAAAAGGCAGGCGAAGCAGAAGAGTGGATTCGGGCAGCCGGGGTGGAGCGTGTGGAGCTTCCAGACCTCGACGAGACCCCCCGTGAAGCCCTCGAGAGGCTTGCCGCGGAAATAAACGAGCTTCTGGAAAAGAAGGCGAGCCTCGAGGAATCGCTCCGCGCCGAGGCGGCCTCCAACCGATATCTTGTCCAGGCCGCCTTCGACGAATACTCCAACCTCAAGAAAAATACCCTCGTGCGCAGGAAGATCTTCTACACGCGAAATGTCCTTGTTGTGCGCGGGTGGGCCCTCGAGCGCGATCGGGAGAAGCTCCAGAATCTACTCGCACAGAAGATCCCGGGCGCGGAGGCGCGCTTCTCGCCTCCGGCAAAGGGCGACAACCCCCCCGTGAAGCTGGAAAACCCGGCGGTGCTGCGCCCCTTTCAGACCCTGCTGGAGATGTTCGGGCTTCCCATGTATTTCGGAATCGACCCCACGTGGTTCATTGCCATCGCGATGACCCTTTTCTATTCCATCTGCCTCGGAGACGCGGGATACGGCGCAATGCAGATTCTCATCTCGCTGTGGCTTGTGCGGAAGTTCAAGCCGGCCGAAGGCACACGCCTCTTCCTCAGGCTCTTCACGGAGATGGGGGTTGCAACGGTGATCTTCGGCATCCTCACATGGTCGTTTTTCGGCATGAGCCCCGGATATGTGCATGGCGGCCCAAAGATCCTGGGCTTTCTGCCCCTTTTCTCCCCGACCTCCGATATTCTCACGATCATTGCAGTCGGCGCGGTGGTCGGTGCCATATTCCAGCTCAGCTCCATCCTGATCGGGTTCTATGCCAGCCTGAAAAGCGGAGATCTTGCAGCGGCGTTCTACGACAAGCTGGCCTGGTTCGTGTTTCTGGTCGGATTGATAGGATGGGCCCCCTCCTGGTTCATGCCGGGCTTCCCGAAGGCCATTTGCATGCCCTCTCTCTGCCTCTTTTTCATTGGCGGCGCCGTCATCCTCCTTTTCGCGGGCAGGAAGAGCAAATCCATCCCCGGCAGGCTGATGGTCGGGGTAATCTCTTTCTATGGTATTCTTGGGTATTACGGGGCGGTTTCCTTTTTCGGAGACGTTCTTTCCTACCTCCGTGTCGCCATCCTCAACCTCACGGGGGGATTCATCGCTTTCGTGGCCAATGTGATCGGGCAGCTCCTCATGGGCAGCGGGAGCCCAATCTTCGTGGCTGTCACCGTCGTCATCGCCCTGCTTCCCATGCTCCTTTTCCATACGCTGAACCTCGTTCTTTCCATGATGGGCGCATTCGTCCATTCACTGAGATTGAATTACCTGGAGTCCTTCTCCCGCTACTATGGCAGCGGAGGGAAGGTGTTCGCCCCGTTCAAGAAGGAGGGGCAGTTCCATCGATTCGAGCAATAGGAGGAGAAGATGTTTTCCATCGGTTTTGCGATCGCGATCATTGCAGCCGGTCTTGCGGCGGGTCTCTCGGCAAGCGGCGCCTCCATCGGCGTGGGGCTCGCTGGAGAGATGGCCGCGGGTGTGCTGTCCGAAGATCCGGACAAGATCGGTTCTATACTGGTTCTCCAGGCTCTCCCGGGAACCCAGGCCTTCTACGGCCTGGTGACTGCCATCCTGGTGCTTGTGAAGCTTCAGGTATTCGGAGGCAACGGCCTGTTCGACCTCTCGATCGAAAAGGGCGTTTCCGTTCTCGGGGCATGCCTTCCCGTCATCTTCGGAGAGTTCATTTCGGCGATCTGGCAGGGACGTGTTTCCGTGGCCTCGATGGGCACCGTGGCTAAAAGGCCCGACGCGTTCGGCAAGGCTGTCATTCTTCCGGCAATGGTCGAAACCTTCGCGCTTCTCTCTCTCATCGGCTCCATCGTCATCCTGATGGTGGGCGTGAAGCTCGCGTAAGGAGGGAACATTGGCAGAAGGGGGCATCGTCGAAAAAATCCTCGAGACGGCTCGCGAGCGCGGCAGGAAGATCCTCGCCGAAGCCGAGGCAAAGCGGAAAGTGGAGCTCGCTTCCGGCACGGCCAAGCTGGCCGCCGAGTTCGAGGCCCGAAGACGTGTTGTTCGAAAACACGCCTCCGAGGCTGAGGAGCAGGAACTCTCCGCGTTCCGCCTGGAGGAGAGGAACAAGACGCTGAAACTGAAGCGCCGGCTCCTCGACGGAGTATACGAGGCCGCCTGGAAGAAGATCCTGCAGCCGGACGTCTACCGTCGCTGGGTGGAAAGCCAGATGGCCTTGTTCTGCCGGCCAGGCGACTCGCTCGTCGTGTCTCAGGAGCAGTCCTCCCTCTTTAAAAACGATTTCTCGGCTCTTCTGAAGAAGCACGATGTCTCCCTGTCCACGGAGCAGGGACGGTTTCGTGCCGGCTTCATCGTGGAGAGGGGAAAGGTGCGCCTGAACTGCACCCTGGACGAGGCGATGAAGAGCGCGGCGCAGGAGTGTGAGATCGAGGTCTCCCGCCTCCTCTTCGGGCAAGGAGCGGGATGAAAGCGGTCGGCGCCGATTTCAACTTCCTCTGCGGTATTTTCAGGAGCAGGGAAAAGGCTCTCGTCAGCCGCCAGAAGCTGGACGCGATCGCGAGCGCGCGAAGCCTCCCGGAAGCCGCCTCCCAGATGCCGGAAGGCGGGTTCGGGGCCCGGTTTCGCGCGGATCCTGGCGTGAACGGCATCGAAGGCGGCTTCAGCGAAGAGCTCACCGATATTCGGGAGCTCCTCACCAGATTCTCGCCGCGAGCGGATTTCACCCGCCTTATCTTCCTGCCGTGGGATTTCCACAACCTCAAGGCCGCGGTTTTGACCAGGCTCAGCGGCAAGGCCGCTGGGGAGCAGTCGCCCGCCGGCAGGGGAGGGCTTTTCGGGCCGGAAGGGGAGGTGAGCGTCAGCCGGCTTGCCGAGATGGCGCAGGCCATGGAGTTTGGCGGCCTTTCTCCCCATCTCGCCGCCGGGCTCGAGCAGGCCTGGATTGCCTATTACGATTCGGACAAGGACTCGCAGTGTTTCGAGCTTGCCCTGGACAGGCAGAAACAGCTCGCGCTGGAAGAAATCTCCCGCTCCATCTCTTCGGCCATTCATGAGCACTTTCACGTGGTCTCGGATATATCGGCGGCCGACGTGTTCTTCCGCGCCTATTTCTCCCGTCTGTCCTGGAAAAGGGCATCCTGGAGCTTTACGGGACATCCCGATCTCGAGAAGCTGAAGGTGCTGCATACCATGAAGGTCGAAGATTGGGGCGGACGGCTCACGTCACTTTCCCGCAAGCTCCTGCAAAAGCTTTTCCTGGCAGTCCGGACCCCGGTCGACGCATCAGAGGCGGTCGCACGGGAGAGGCATGCGCACCTTGCGTCCATGACGGATTGGGGCTACAAGCCTCCATCGGTCGAGTATGCATACTATTTCCTCACGCGGAAGCTCGCGGACCTTTTCAATCTGCGGCTGGTCCTTTTATGCATGCTCAACGGCATTCCCGAGGCCGAGTTCCGCGGGAGGGTGAACGATGCCTTCATATAAGATCGCCATGATCGGGGATTCTTCAACGGTGAGCGGGTTCGCCGCCGCGGGAGTCGTGGGTTTTCCGGCGTACCAGAGCGCCGAGGCGCTTTCAGAGCTGAAGCGCCTCGTGCAATCGCGAGAGTACGCCATCATCTTCATTACCGAGAACCTGGCGGAACCGATCCTGGCGGACATCTCGCGGCTGCCCGCCGCTTCGATGCCGGCCATCATCGTGATTCCGGACCAGGGAGGCGCTCGAGGGATCGGCTACAAGAAGATCCGCGTCGCGGTTGAAAAGGCGCTGGGAATCGACCTGCTGGGAAAGACGTCGGAGCAGCCCGACCTCGGGGAGGCGCAGCCGCCCGACAATAGGGCAAAGCCGCAGGGCTGAGAATCAGGAAGGGAAAGCGAAGATGGCGGGAAAGATCGTCAAAGTCTCCGGGCCTCTGGTTGTCGCACAGGGCCTCGAGAACCCCGTGATGTACGAGGTTGTCAAGGTTGGAGAGCTGGGACTCTTCGGCGAGATCATCGGGCTGCGGGATGATCGGGCCTCCATTCAGGTCTACGAGCAGACCGAAGGCGTCGGGCCGGGCGAGCCGGTGAAGACCACGGGCGAGCAGCTCTCCGTGGAGCTCGGGCCCGGGCTCATCCAGCAGATCTATGACGGAATTCAGAGGCCTCTCCCCATCATCGCGGCAAAACACGGGGATTTCATTGCCCGGGGAATCGAGGAGCCCGCCCTTTCGCGGGAAACGCGCTGGGAGTTCGTTCCCACCGCCAAGCTCGGAGAGAAGGTGGCGGGCGGCCACAGGCTGGGCTACGTGGAGGAGAGCGAAATCGTGCGGCACTGGATCATGGTGCCCCCCGGGCTTTCGGGAACGCTCCGCGAGCTTTCAGCCGGGCGATTCACGATCATGGATACGATCGGCACGCTCCTGGATCAAACGGGCGGCCTTCGGGATCTGAAACTCATGCAGAAATGGCCCGTGCGCCAGGGACGGCCGTATTCGCGAAAGATCAACCCCGCCGTTCCCCTGGTCACGGGGCAGAGGGTCCTCGACACCTTCTTTCCCCTGGCAAAAGGGGGCACCGCATGCGTTCCGGGGCCTTTCGGCTCGGGAAAGACCGTGGTCCAGCACCAGCTTTCCAAGTGGGCGGACGCGGACATCATCGTGTACGTCGGCTGCGGCGAGCGGGGAAACGAGATGACCGACGTGCTTCTCGAGTTCCCCCAGCTCACGGATCCGCGCACGGGAAAGCCGCTCATGGAGAGGACGGTCCTGATCGCCAACACATCCAACATGCCCGTCGCTGCCCGCGAGGCATCGGTTTTTACAGCTATTACGATTGCCGAGTACTACCGGGACATGGGATACAACGTGGCCCTGATGGCAGACTCAACATCGCGCTGGGCCGAAGCCATGAGGGAGATCTCCGGCCGCCTGGAGGAGATGCCGGGTGAAGAAGGCTACCCCGCGTATCTCGCCTCAAGGATTTCCGAGTTCTACGAGAGAGCGGGCAGGGTGGTTCCCCTTGGCGCCGGGGAGGAGAAGTCGCCCGGTGAAGGAGAGGCTACCCTCTCGGTAATCGGGGCGGTGTCCCCTCCCGGCGGCGATCTCTCGGATCCCGTCGTGCAGGCTACCCTGCGGGAAGTCCGCGTGTTCTGGGGTCTCGACGCAAAGTTGGCCTATGCCCGCCACTTCCCCGCCATAAACTGGCTCGCCTCCTATTCTCTCTATTCTGACGCCATGGGTGCCTTCTATGATGCCAAGATCTCGAAGCGTTGGCTCTCCCAGCGGGCTGAAGCATTGCGGCTGCTGCAGGAGGAAGCCGAGCTCGAGGAGATCGTGAGGCTGGTCGGCATAGACGCTCTCTCCCCGCGGGACCGGCTAATCCTTGAGACCTCACGCTCGATCCGCGAGGATTTCCTCCACCAGAACGCGTTCCATGAAGTGGACACCTATTCTTCGCTTGAAAAGCAGTTCCTGATGCTCGGCGCCATCCTGGCATTGCACCAGGCGAGCCTCGAGGCGATAGAGAAGGGTGCGCCTCTGGAGGAGGTCCTTGGAGTGGATGTGAAGGAGGCCCTTGCGCGGATGAAGTACATCCCCGAGACAGACCTCGATTCGATCAAGCGCCTACCCGAGACCATCAGGGCACGCATCGGTCAGATGAGCGCGACAGGGAGGGTCCCCGCATGATAAAGGAATACAGGAATGTCCGGGGCCTGGAAGGTCCCCTCATGATCGTGGAGGGGGTCGAGGGAGTGAAGTTCGGAGAGCTTGTGGAAGTGGAGCTGGGGGACGGAGCTGTGCGCCGCGGCCAGGTCCTGGAATCGAGCGAAGGCAGGGCCCTCGTGCAGCTTTTCGAGTCTCCCCAGGGCATTGCCGCCACGCAGGCCACCGTGCGCTTCCTCGCGCGGGGAATGACGGTGCCGGTCTCCCGCGAGCTTCTCGGCCGCATTTTCAACGGCGTCGGCGAGCCGATAGACGATGCGGGCATCGTGATTCCCGAGAGACATGTCGACATCAACGGCGCCCCGATCAATCCCTTCAGGAGAGACTACCCCTCCGAGTTCATCCAGACCGGCGTATCGGCCATTGACGGCCTTCTTACGCTGGTCCGCGGCCAAAAGCTTCCCATCTTCTCGGGCTCGGGCCTGCCCCACGCGCAACTGGCCGCCCAGATCGCCCGCCAGTCGCGGACCCTCGGCCATGCAGAACAGTTCGCCGTTGTTTTCGCGGCCATGGGAATAACCTTCGAGGAGGCCAACTTCTTCATCGAGGATCTCAGGCGGACCGGCGCCATCGAGCGCGCGATCCTGTACATCAACCTGGCGGATGATCCCGTTATCGAAAGGATCGCCATCCCCCGGGTGGCGCTTTCCGCTGCCGAGTACCTGGCCTTCACCCTCGACATGCACGTCCTGGTCATCCTCACGGACATGACGAACTACTGCGAGGCCCTTCGGGAGATTTCAGCGGCGCGCAAAGAGGTTCCGGGCAGAAGAGGGTACCCCGGGTACATGTACACCGACCTTTCCACCATCTACGAGCGGGCGGGCAGGATCAAGGGCAAGAAGGGTTCGATCACCCAGTTTCCCATCCTCACCATGCCGGAGGACGACAAGACGCATCCCATCCCCGACCTTACGGGGTATATCACCGAAGGCCAGGTCTTCCTCGGCCGTGACGTGTACAGGAAAGGAGTGCTGCCCCCCATAAACGTCCTCCCATCACTGTCGCGCCTCATGCAGAAGGGGATCGGGTCCGGAAAGACCCGGGAGGACCACTCCGACGTGGCAAACCAGCTCTTCGCCGCGTACGCGCGAGGAGTGGAAGCCAGGGAGCTTTCCGTTGTTCTCGGCGAGGCTGCCCTGACTCCGGCGGACAGGATCTATGTGAAGTTCGCCGACGAGTTCGAGCAAACCTTCGTCAACCAGGGCTTTACCGAGAACAGAACGATAGAAGAGACCCTGGACATCGGCTGGAAGCTCCTCGCAATCCTCCCGCGAGGGGAGCTCAAGCGCGTGCGAACCGCGTATATCGAAAAGTACCTCGGCGTCAAGGATCAGGCCGCCGACGCTGCTCTCCAGGGCGGCGGCAGCGGCGAGACGGCCGCCGCGGGCGCAAGAGCGTAGCCAAGATGGCGATTCAGGTCAACCCTAACAGGATGGAGCTTCTCCAGCTCAAGAAGAAGCAGCAGGTGGCAATCAGGGGCCACAAGCTTCTCAAGGACAAGCTGGAGGGCCTCCTTCGGGATTTCTTGCAGATCGTGAGGGCCTACCAGGAGCTGCGCCACAGGGTCGACGATCAGATCGGCTCCGTGTTCAAGAACCTCATCCTCGCCTCGGCCACCATGCCGCGCGAGGTATTCCTCACAGCCCTGGCATTCCCCCAGTGCAGCGCCAGTCTGGAGGTGGAGGAGAGGCTGATCATGAACGTCCGGGTCCCCGCGTTCAGCTTCAAGCTCGAAGGGCGGCTTCTCTCCTACGGGCTTGAATCGACCAACGGCGACCTGGATAGTGCCATGGGCGCGGTGCGGCAGGTGCTCGAGAGCATGGTGCGGCTTGCCGAGACGGAAAAAACCATCGAGCTCGTGGCCTTCGAGATAGAAAAGACGCGCCGGCGCGTGAACGCCCTGGAATACATCCTCATTCCCCAGCAGGAAGAGGCAATCCACTCCATAGAGGGAAAGCTCGACGAGCTGGAGAGGGGGAACATCACACGGCTGATGAAGTTCAAGCAGCTTCTCGGCATGTGAGCCCTGGGGGTCCGCGCGTCGAAAGGCGTAATCCATGAGCGATTCCGAGATACAGAAGAGAAAGACCCGGGCCGTGAAGGTGGGGCGCGTCATCGTCGGAGGCGGCTTCCCTGTGTCCGTCCAGACCATGTGGAAGAAAGCGCTCTCACCCGCAGATTTGCCCTCCGTTGTATCCGAGCTTGAGCGGCTTTCCCGGCTGGGATGCGACATCGTGCGCTTTGCCGTTCCTGACGCTGCCGCGGCCGAGCTCCTCGGCAGGCTCTCCCGTTCCACTGAAATGCCCCTGGTGGCAGACATCCATTTCGACTATCGTCTGGCGCTCAGATGCCTCGATTTTTCCATTGCCAAGATCAGGATCAACCCGGGCAATATCGGGGAAGAGTGGAAGGTGAGGGAAATGGTGGAGAAGGCGATCGGGCAGGGGATACCCTTGAGGATCGGAGTCAACGCCGGGTCCCTCCCGAGGAGCCTGGAATCTGAAAAGGACGTTGCCCTTGCCATGCTAAAGGCCGCGGAGCTCGAGATGGAAGTGATAGAGCGGCTCGGTTTTCGGGATGCCGTCTTCTCGCTCAAATCCTCGGATGTGGAAACCACGCTGCGTGCGAATGCCCTCTTTTCCAAGACATGCGATTATCCCCTGCACATCGGGGTTACCGAGGCAGGCCCCCTGATTGCCGGGATCGTCAAGAATACACTCGGAATAACCGGCTTATTGCAGCAGGGAATAGGGGACACGATCCGTGTCTCGCTCACAAGCCCCTCCGAGGACGAGGTGCTGACAGGACTCGAGATACTGCGGTCCGTGAAGTTGAGAAAAGCCGGCGTGCAGATAATCTCTTGCCCGAGATGCGGCAGGTCAAGTTTTGATGTTCAAGGATTTCTTGAAGATGTATCCGAATTCATATACAGCATTCAAAAGCCGCTTACAATTGCGGTAATGGGATGCGTTGTCAATGGACCGGGAGAGGCAAAAAAAGCAGATATCGGGATTACAGGCGCTGGCAAATATGCTATTCTTTTTCGACACGGCGAGATGGTACGAAAGGTGCCCTACAAGGACGCGGTAATGGCGTTCAAGGAAGAGGTGCAAAGGCTATGCGGACCAGATTGATCTCATTCCTTTGTCTGGGGCTTTGTGGATTTGTTTTCGATGCTTATTGCCAGCCGGTAAAAGCACCGTACTGGCTTCTCTATGAGCAGGGGAATGCTTTCTATTCAAAAAAGGAATACGGTGCTGCGCTTCAAAAGTATCAAGAGGCTATTGCGGCTTATGCTTTTTTTCCTGAAGCTGAAATGGCTATAGGCGATGTATATAGGCAGGAGAGCGAGAGCGATCTCGCTATCAAGCAGTATCAAAAAGCATACAATTTAAAGAATTACTTTTACATTCCTTCCATAAAATATGATGTGCTTTATAGAATTGCAGCAATCGATCAAGAGCAGCAGCTCTATAAACAGATGGAAGACTCGCTCATGTCCATTATCAACGAAGATAAAAGCTATAATGAGCCTGTGACATCCAAGCTCAAGGAGCAGATCGAAGCTAACTACTTTGGCAAGGGCATCGACTATGTTCTACGCCTCTATCGTCTGCCGAACCTCTTTGCTGCAGATGCATATTCGCAGCTGGGATTGTTCTATTACAGGTCAGGAAGGTTCAGGCAGGCGAACCTCCTTTTGATCTACGCCGTGACCTATAAAATAGGCGAGGCTGGTCGCTTCCTTTCAGAGCAGGATGTTGACTTTCAGTTTACATCTTTAAGTGATTTCTTACATATTGCAGAAGCGGATAAAACTGTAGCGCAATATCTTACTGAATCTGATGTCTACAAGGACTTGTATTACCTTGCGGGCTCAAGCTTCGGCGCTGAATATCCTGCACATTCGATGAGCATCTGGAAGCTCTTATCCCAATCAAAGCTGTCCGGAAAATACGCTGATCTCTCACGGCGTCAGATCACAGCGCCCTGGATCGAGCCATATCTGCAGCTGCCGCGAACAAAAGGATCTTGAGCGACACACTAACTGCCATCTCAAGGCAATCGGATGTTCCTATTAGTAGACAGAATATATATTATCGGAAGTGAAAGATGTCATGAAATTGAATCGAAGAAGGAGGTAATATGTCGTACACCGCGTCAGGAAGCCGCTATGGGTCGATGAAGTACAATCGCTGCGGAAGAAGCGGCCTGCTCCTCCCTGCAGTCTCCCTGGGGCTTTGGAACAACTTCGGAGGTCCGGCGCCTATTGAAAACATACGTCGGATGATATTCAAGGCATTCGACCTTGGGATAACCCACTTCGATCTTGCCAACAACTATGGGCCGCCGCCAGGCTCGGCAGAAGAGAACTTTGGAAAGATTCTGGCAAAGGAGCTTTCTAGCTTCAGAGACGAGATGATAATCTCGACCAAGGCCGGATACCTGATGTGGCCAGGACCATACGGAGAATGGGGCTCTCGGAAGTACATGCTTTCAAGCCTCGACCAGAGTCTCAAGAGGATGGGACTCGAGTACGTGGACATATTCTACTCCCACCGCTTCGATCCCCAGACGCCCCTTGAAGAGACCATGGGAGCCCTGGAAAGCGCGATAAAGCAGGGAAAGGCACTTTATGTGGGCATCTCTTCCTACTCAGCAAAGAAGACCGCAGAAGCTGCCGCAATGCTCTCCTCGATGGGCATCCACTGCCTGATCCATCAGCCGTCCTATTCCATGCTCAACCGCTGGATTGAGGGAGGGCTCCTTGACGTGCTGGGCCGCGAGGGAATCGGCTGCATTGCCTTCTCTCCCCTCGCCCAGGGCCTCCTCTCTGACAAATACCTCGGGGGGATTCCGAAGGGCTCCCGCGCCTCAGAGAAAGAAGGACCTTTCGATAAAGGTTTCCTTACGGAAGGAAACCTGACAAAAGTCCGAGGACTGAACGAAATCGCCTCGCGGCGCGGCCAGAGCCTGGCCCAGATGGCCCTTTCCTGGTGCCTCCGGGACCCGCGGGTTACCTCGGTTCTCATAGGAGCAAGCAGCCCTGAGCAGGTGGAGCAGAACGTCGCGGCCCTCGGAAAGCTTGAATTCTCAGCCCAGGAGCTTTCCCAGATCGACAGATTCGCGACGGAATCCGGGCTCAACCTTTGGGCTCAGTCCAGCGAGGCCGGCTGAAACCTGCCGGTGTCAATCTGCGGCCGGATGCTCGGGGAACCGGCTGAGACAGTGTCTGGACCCGGCCGCTCCCTATACGGCCAGCCTCTTTCGGAAGGCGATCTCACCCGGGACTACGAGCATCTCTTTCCAGAGCCTGGCGGCCCAGAGCTTTCCATGCTCCTCACTCAGCGCCTTGAAATCGGTCTTTTCGAAGCCCCTGGAGAGGATCAGGCCCACGGACCCGGCGTTGTCCTTCCGTGCGCTGGCGAGCACTTCGCGGGATCCCGAGACCCTGAAGACCTCCACGGCAGCGTCCAGAAGCGTTCCCCCGATGCCGATGCGGCGCTTCGACCGCGCAACCGCTATGTAGTAGATGTATCCAATACCGCGCGGGATGTGCTCCAGCATGGAGAGGCCGGCCGCCTCCCCATCGAGCACGGCCCTTTGGACCAGCTCGATCTCCCTGAGGGTCTTCTTCGCGTGCCAGAGGTAGATGCCCGTGAAACTCTCTTCCAGTATGGAATCGAGGCTTTCCCGAAGCCCTGCCGGCACTTCCTCGATCATGGGGACCATCGTGATGCCCCCGGGCAGCCTCCCCTACCTCGGATAGCTCGCCTTGGAGAGGAGCCAGATCATGAAAAGTGATGTGCCCACCGCGGCAAAGACGTTCACCGAGTTGAAGTCGGAAAGGTACTTGATGACGTTCTGGAAGAGCTGGTCGATAAGCCCGCCCACGAAAGATCCGATGAGCCCGACGATCAGGGCGCCCCAGAACTTGCCCAGGATGGGCTTTCTGAGGATGAAGAAGAAAAAAACGGCGGTTGCCACGCCGATGGTCAGGTACGTCAGCCCAACATTGAAGTAAAAGAACCACATGGTGTATTGCCTCTCGTCTTATTGGCTGGTGATTATTTGAACATAGCCAAGGTATACTGGTGTTGAGTAGATATCGGTTGTAATATCCTGTTTGCCATAGCTCAAAGCGTAGATTGCCAGCGTCAGGCCATTGCCAGGTGTTTGCGCAATCGACAGAATCCCCTGGACATCGACGTCAGTGCTTGCATACGTTGGAGGGTCTGAAGGATTTCGACGAATGAAGAACTTGGGCTGGGTGTACGTTGTGCTGCCGAGCACATTATCGCCGACATTACGTCGAATCCAGTCATTGGCTGCGGGCTGAGTTGGAGCCGTTGCTCCCGAATAGGTTACAACCGGCTGACTTGTGTCAATATTGCCGTTAAGGCTCACGAAATTTACGGTAATCGCAAAACTCGTTCCCCTGTCCCCAATCTGAACCGGCAGGAGCGGCTTGTTCACATGGAGATTGCCTGTCGTGGCGCCTGGGTCAAGCGACGAGCAGATCGGCACATACCCGTAGATGTTGCGGAGATCGCTTTCAAGGGTGTTGCTGGGAACGAGCTGGATCTGGCTCGAGTCGGAATAAAACTTGTAGTACAGCTCGAATCCCCTGAACTCGATCTCATTGTTCGCGGTCGTTGCCTGGACTGTAAATGTCGGCGTCAAAGACGATGCGAGCCCCGGCGTTCCCGGCGGATTGAGAAACGTCAGAAACTCCAACCCGCAGCCCTGGATGAGGAGCGGAATGGCCGCCAGGATCGGGATGACTTTCGAAAGACGCACGGTCCCCTCCCCTTACCGCGCCCTCCCCTTGCCGGCAAGCGGCTGGGGAGGCTGCAGGCCGTCCACGATGTCGATGAGCTCGTAGATAAGGACCGACTTGTTCTTGCCCTTGACGCGGATGTAGTCAAGCTCGCGGGCCACCACCTTGTCCTTGACCAATTCGTGGGTGTACTCGCTCATGATGATCTTGGTGAAATACAGCTTGTTGACGCCCTCCAGGCGCGCCCCGAGGTTGACATTGTCGCCCGTCAGCGTGTAGTTCATCCGGCCCAGCGAACCCATGTTTCCGACCGTCATGATTCCGCTGTTGAGCCCGATCCCGATGTCGATGCGTTTCTCCGGAGGCCAGAGGGCATTGAGCTGGCCCAGCACTTCCATCTGCCTGAGGGCGCACTTGCAGGACAAGAGCGCGTGTTCCGGCTGGGGAAGCGGGGCGCCCCAGAAGCACATGATCTCGTCTCCCACGTACTTGTCCAGCGTGCCCTGGTAATCGAGGATGATGTCCGTCATGGCGGAGAGGTACGCGTTCAAGTGGTTGACGAGCTCCTGGGGGGTCATAATTTCGGAAAGCGTCGTGAAACCGCGGATGTCGGAGAAGAAGACGGTCAGCATCTTGTCCACTCCGCCGAGCTCCGGCGGGTTTTCCAGGATTTCCTCCACGACGCTGGGGCTCACGAACTTGCCGAACATGTCGCGGATCCGCCGCTTGTCCTTTTCCTCCGTCATGGTGCGATAGGCGACGACGGCGAGGAAGCAGAGGATCGAACCGACGATGGGAGACGACATGGTGAGCACGTAGTCGTTCAAGTCGAAAACGAGGATGACGACGAAGAAATACGCGAGGATGGCCAGCAGTGTGGCCGCCAGGGACCAGTTGGTGGAAAGCCGCGACGCCATGAAGGACGTGAGCATGACAAGGGCGAAAATAACGAGCGCGGTGACCCAGGGGTCCGCGTAATGGAGGAAGTTGCCCATCAGGATCGTGTTCAGGGCATTGGCGTGGATCTCGACGCCGTACATCAGGCCGAAGGGCGACGGTTTATAGTCTTCGGCCAGACCCGGAGCGAAGATGCCCACCATGAGGATGAAGTTGGCCACCTTCTTGGTCTGCGGCCACTTCGCGGGGTCCGGGGAAGACTGCGCCGCGGCGTAGCCGGCGTAGGATCTGATAGGATAGGTCTGTTGTCCGTCCGGATTTGAGCTGGAGGGGTCTCCCATGAAGTTGATGAGCATCGCCCCCCTCTCGTCAATGGGGATGCGGATTTCGGGAACCTCGCGGAAGACGCCCGGCGTGACCTGGTTTCCGTCGGCATCGTATTGCGGGGCAATGACCACCTTCTTGTACGGCTCCCACTGCTGGGTCTCGACGTTGAACTGCTGCGGGGAGGGGATCAGGATGTATTTGCCCAGCACCACCTCGATGTCGGAGAGCTTCTTGTGGAAGTACTCCAGGGCGAGGGAAAGGGTGATGGCGGGAACGAAGGTGTCCTGGTACTTTCGAACCACGTAGTAATAGCGGTCCGGCTTGTTGTCGTTGTTCGTGTCCTCGGCCTTGGGAGGGGCGTTCTTCTCCACGTCGCGCTTCAGATCCGAGATGACCCGGGGGGTGAGCGGATAGGCCACCTCGTGGATCTGGCTCTCCTTGTCTTCCCATGCCAGCCGCTCGAAGTTCGCCCTGTCGATCGGCTCGTTCACCGTGAGCTCATCCAGGGGGATTTCCTTTTCCAGGTGGGCAAGCTTCGATACGAGGTGCTGCCTCCTGTACACCTTGTCGGCATCCTCGAGGAAGGTCGCGTTTCCGTAGCCGTAGGCCGCCCTCGCGTACGGCTTCAGCGGGGAGAGCACGCTGTTGAAGGTGGCCACCTTCACCCAATCCCCCGTGACGTTCCGGATCGTTCCCAGCCGGTCGGTGAGAACTTTCTCGCGCGCCACGAAATCGTCCTCGGTTCCCGGAGCGTAATCGGATTTCTGCAACACGGTTTCGAGGAACACGCGGCCGCTGTCCTTGAAGCTCTCGATGAGCCGCGCGTCGTTTTCCGCGTCCTTGTCCGGCTCAACGAAGAAAATGTCAATGAAGAGCGCCCTCTCGCGCTCGGCCTGGTTCTTGATATGGCTGAAACCATCGATGAGATCGGCATGCCGGTAGCGGGGGAACGGCCACTTGCCGAACCTGCTCAGGCTCTTGTCGTCGATGCCGACGATGAGGATCTCGGGAGAGATCTTCGGGTTTCTCTGGACTATGGAGACGCCTTCCTGGATGCGCGTTCGCTCGAACCGGTTTTTCAGCCTGAAGTTGACGTCGAGGGCCTTCTGCTCCAGGTTCTTGATCAGGTTGGTGCCGAAACTCAGCCCAGAGAACGCCGCAAAGACAGCCAGCCCGATGACCAGACCGAAGTACCGCGTCTCGATGAAGCGCGTCCAGAATCTCTTCTCCGCCATGCCGAGCCCCCAGAACGGCCCCAGCCGCCGAATGCGGGGTCAATTCCCCGTTTGCTTTATCTTGCCTTCCACCTTCAGGGCAATGATTCTGTTGTTTGCCAGCTTTGTCCACCCGCTCTGGGGATAGTCGGACCCGAGCTGCTCATACTTCTTCTGGGCCTGATCGAAGGCGCCTTTCGCCTCGTCGAGGCGGGCCGCATCGAAGAGGGCGCGGGGGACAATGGCCGAATCTGCGAATCCATCGACAACCTTCATGTACGCGGCCGCGGCGGCGTCCTTGTCACCCTTCTGCTCGAGGCAGACGCCGGCGTCGAAAAGGGAGATGGGAGCGAGGTAGCTTTCGGGGAAACTCTTGGCTAGCTCCTGGTAGTCTTTGGCCGCCTTTTCCCACTCCTTCTGCTGGTAGAAGAGATTGGCCCGCATGAACAGGCTCCGCTCGCCGCCGTACTGGCGGGGATACTTGGCCACGATCTGGTCCACCCGTTCCATGAGCTGTTTCTCGAGGGTGGCCTTCTTGTCGGCATTGGACTCGGCGGACCACCGATCAAAGAGGTCCTGAGCCTCCTCAGCGGCCATTGTGGAGTCCACGGCGCGCTTTTTGTTCCATTCACTCCAGCCGAAGTAGCCGATGAGGAAAACCGCGGCAAGGATCAGGACCGTCCACAGCACGTATCGTCCGGTATGGACGAAATGGGCGAGAACCTCGCTCGGTCTTCTTCTCTCCTGGTCGCCCCTCGCTTGCGTAGGCTCCATGCGTTCTATTCCCCTCTTTCCTTCATGATGTCCAGTTCCCGAATGAGCTTCGAGAGATAGCTGCGCTGGATGTCGAGGGCCTTGGCCGTCCTCGTCTGGTGCCATCCGTTGGATTCGAGAGCTTTGGTAATAAAGTGTTTTTTGAAAATATTCAATGCCTCTTTCAGCGTCTTGCGCGCATAGCTCTCGTCGGCCAGGACGGAGGTTGAGGCCAGGGTCAGCGATTCGGCGCTGACAAGCTCGTCCCGGGAGAAGACCACGGCCCTCTCAACCGCATTCTCCAGCTCCCGGACGTTGCCCGGCCATGCGTAGCCAAGGAGCGCCTCCACTGCATCGTCCGTGAAGCCGCGAAGCTGCTTCTTGGTCTCGCTGGAGTGCTTTTTCAGGAAAAACTCGGCGAGGATCGGGATGTCTTCCTTGCGCTCCCTCAGGGGAGGAATCGTGATGGGGAGCACGTTGAGGCGGTAGTACAGGTCGGATCGAAACCTCCCCTGCGAAACCTCTTTCTCGAGCTCGCGGTTGGTGGCGGCTACGATGCGCACGTTCACCGTGGTGGGCTCGCTTGCCCCGACCCTCTCGAAAGTTCTCTGCTGGATGACGCGCAGGAGCTTCGCCTGGATGGGCAGGGGCATGTCGGCGACCTCGTCGAGGAAGATCGTGCCTCCGTCTGCAAGCTCGAAGCGGCCCCGCCTGTCGGTCACGGCGTCCGTGAAGGCGCCCTTCACGTGGCCGAAGAGCTCGCTCTCCAGGAGGCCCTCGGGAAGCGCGGCGCAGTTCACCCTGATGAAAGGGCCGTTCTTGCGCGGGCTGTTCAAGTGGATCTGCTCCGCGAAAAGCTCCTTGCCTACCCCGCTCTCCCCCAACAGCAGCACGGAGGAATCGGTCTCCGCCGCTTTCCAGGCGATCCCCAGCTTTTCCTTGATCTGCCGGCTTTCCCCGACGAAGGTGTGGTATCCCTGGACCGTCTGGACCTTGTCTTGGAGGATATTCAGCTCGTCCTTGACCTTCTTGAAGGAGAGGGCGTTCTGTATCGCGAGGGCGGCCTGCGTGGAAAATATCTCCAGCCACTCGCGGTCTTCTTCCGTGAACTTTTTCCCGCCCTTCTTGTTGAGGATCTCGATCACGCCGACGCACCGGTCCTTCACGCGCATGGGAACGGCGAGGATGGAGGATGTGGGAAAGCCGATCTGCGTGGAGATCTCGGGGTAGAATCGCGGATCCGAGGTGGCGTCGTTCACGATGAGAGAGGCGTTCTTCTCCGCCACCCACCCCGCGATGCCCTCCCCCATGTTCACGGAGTAGCGTTTCGCGCTGGCCCCCTTGGGGCCGAGGGCGATCTCGAAATAGAGCTTGTTGTTTTCGGGGTTGACCAGGAGAAGAGAGGACGCTTCGCCCTCGGTAAGCTCCGTTGCGCTGGTGATGATCTGCGTCAACAGCGCCTTGGAGTCCATATAGCTGGAGTTGATCCGCGCGTAGATCTCGAGAAGGATTTCGAGCTTTTGCGAGTCCGCGGCGATCCTCAGCATCCCGCCGGGGCGCTCCGAACCCTCTCACCCATGAATCAGCCCTTGTTCCGATCCTTGATGATGTCTCCCAGAGAGACGGTCTCCTCTTTGGATTCGTCGTGAATGTACTTGTCCATCTCTTCCTTCTGAAGGCGCCTGGCGTAATCCTTCAGGGAGAGGGAGAGCTTCTGTTTGGAAGAGCTCAGCTCGATGACGACGGCCTGCACCTTGTCTCCCACCTTGAACTTGGCCAGCGCGTTCTCCGCCGGCTCGACGCGGTCGTCCGCGATATTCACCTTATGGATCAGGCCCTCGATGCCGCCCTGGACCTTCACAAAAAGCCCGAAGTCCGTGATGTTGGTGATCTCGCCTTCGATCACGCTGCCCTTGGGGAACGCCTTGGCAACGGAGTCCCAGGGGTCCTCGGAGAGCTGCTTCACGCCGAGCTGGATCTTGCCCTTCTCCTTGTCGATGCCGATCACCATCACTTCGATGTCATCGTCCACCTTGGCGAAGGAGGAGGCGTTCCTGATCTTCTTGGTCCAGGACATGTCGTCCACGTGGAGAACCCCGTCTATCCCTTCCTCGATCTCGAAGAACAGGGCGTAGGGGCTTGCGCGCACCACCTTGCGCGTCAAGCGCATGCCGACGGGGTAGCGCTGGTCGATCTCGTCCCAGGGATTGGGGAGGACCTGCTTGAGGCCCAGGGAGAGCTTGCCCTGCGGCACGTCGAAGTTGAGGATCTTTGTCTCCACCACGTCGCCGACCTTCAGGACTTCCTTGGGGTGCTTCACCTTTCGGACCCAGGAAAGCTCGGAGATGTGGGCGAGGCCCTCGATCCCTTCCTCGATCTCGATGAATGCGCCGAAATCGGCGAGCTTGGTCACGCGGCCCTTGACCACGTCTCCAATGTTGTACTTCTCCTCGAAGTGGTTCCACGGATCTTCGCTGAAATGCTTCAGGCTCAGGTTTATCCGGTTCTCCTCGGGCTCCAGGCGGATGACCTTCAGCTGGATCTGCTCGCCCAGCTTCACGAAGTCCTTGGGCCGGGTGACGTGTCCCCAGCTCATGTCGTTGATATGGAGAAGGCCGTCAAACCCGCCGAGGTCCACAAACGCGCCGAAGGAGGTGAAGCTCTTCACCGTGCCCTCGACAACATCTCCGATCTTCGTGTTCTGGAAGAACTCGTCGCGGCGCTTCTTGACGTCCTGCTCCAGCCAGTCGCGGCGGGAGACCACGATGTTGGTCTTGCCCTTGGCATAGAGCCTGTCGATGTAGAAGCTGGACTTCACGCCGACGTAGTCGGAGCCCTCGCTGGGCCGCTTGATGTCAACCTTGGACAGGGGCAGGAAGGCCCGGATTTCGTTGCCGAGGTCCACCTCGTAGCCGCCCTTTATCTTCTTGTCGATGACGCCCTGGACGGGAAGGTGATCGTCGAAGGCCTTGCGAAGGTCCTTCCAGAAGATCTTCTCGTCGGCCTTGCGCTTGGAGACGATGACCTGGCCTTCCCTTCCCTCCTTGCGGATGAGAATGACGTAGACCGTCTCGCCAAGGCTCGGCTTCGTGTCGAACTCCGCGGTCGGGATCTTGCCCTCGGACTTGTATCCCACGTCGACGTACACGTAATCCTGGTCGACCTCGATAACCTTGCCCGGGATCATCTGCCCTTCCTCGATGGGCTGCAGGGACTGGACGTACTGCGCCTGCAGATTCGTCTCGGTTCCTGGGGCGAGGTTCTTCTTCTCTTCTGTGCTCATACTCGGCGTATATCTCCCAGATGATTTTTTCTCAAGAGAATTGCTTGAACCACTCTCTCACAAACTTGATTGATGGTCAAGTGAGAGCTATCAATGTAAAGCGCGTCGGCGGCCACGTCAAGCCTTCCCACGGGCTTCGACCTGTCAACGCGGTCCCTTTCCGCGATTGCCTTCTCGATATCGGCAAGGGTGAGGTTGCTCACCCCCTGGCGGAACCTCCGCCGGGCGCGCGTGCGCACGTCTGCGTCGAGGAAGACCTTCACTTCGGCGTCGGGAAAGACCACGGTGCCGATGTCGCGCCCGTCGGCAACCACGTCGCCGCCTTCCGCGATCCGCCGCAGCAGGCGATTGACCACCTCGCGGACCTCCGGAATGCTCGAGTGGCGGGCCACCCACATGTCCACCTCGTCGGAGTGGATGAAGGATTCAACCTCCTGCCCGTCCAGGGTGAGCGACCCGTCACTCATCTCCAGGCGGCAGGCTCGGGCCACGCGGATAACTTCTGACTCATCGCTGGGATCTCCGGCGGACGTGAGGGCCGCCCACGTCACGGCGCGATAGAAGCTGCCCGAGTTCAGGTAGAGAAACCCGGCCGACCGGGCTACGGCCTGGGCAACCGTGCTCTTCCCCACCCCCGCGGGACCGTCAATTGCCACTACCATGGTCGAAGAACCACCGTACCTCCCTCTGCGTGAGCTTGCGGAACCTGCCCGGCGCGATCCCCTTCAGGGTGACCGTGCCGATGCGGATCCTGTGCACTCTCTTGAGGCGGATATTCCTGCTCGTGAAAACGTTCCTGATCTCCCGGTTTTTGCCCTCCAGAAGGGTGAGCAGCGCGGACCGCTCTGATTTTCTGGAGTAGGCGGCGCAGCGGTACAATGTGTCTCCGACGCGGATCCCCCTCTTGTAGTGCTCCAGAAAAGCCTCCTCGATGGGGCGGGCGGCCTCCACGAGGTACTCCTTTTCTATCCGGGAGCCGGGATGGCTCACCAGGCGGGCGAACTCTCCATCGTTTGTGTAGAAAATGAGGCCGGTGGAAAGGAAGTCCAGCCGGCCAACGTGGAAGAGCCTCTCCTTGATGGCCGGAGCGAAGAGATCGCTGGCGAGGGGCCGTCCGTGGGGATCGGAGTTTGCGCAGATAAAGCCCTGCGGCTTGTGAAGCGCGATGTAGGAAAGCCCTTGGGTAGGCTTCACCCTGCGGCCGTCCACGGCCACGATGCAATCGGGCCCGACCTTGGACCCCATGCGGATCATGCCCTGACCGTTGACGGTGACGCGGCCTTCCCGGATGAAATCCTCGCATGCCCGTCGGGAGCCGAGGCCGGCTCTCGCAAGATAGACCTGGAGACGGATTTCCCGCGATGTATCCTTATTCAAACCTTTCCCTCTCCAGACCGTCCAGCTTGGGCAGGTCCGCTATCGTTGAAAGCCTGAAAGCCTTGAGGAACTCCTTTGTTGTGCCGTATTGAACCGGTTTTCCGGGGGCGTCCTTCTTGCCCACTTCCTTGATGAAGTTCTTGCTCAAGAGAAGCTTGATCATCCCGTCCGCGGAAACGCCGCGGATTGCCTCGATCTCCGCCCGTGTTATGGGCTGGGAGTACGCAATGATGGCAAGCGTCTCGATCGCCGCCTTGGAGAGCCTGTTTTCATTGGACTTCCCATACCTCTCCCGAAGCTTTTCCCAGAGATCCCGGCGGGGAGCGAAGGAGAATCCGCCCCCGATCTCCACGATCTCAAGGCCGTGTTGGTCCGCCTCGAGGGCCTGGCGGAGCTCAGAAATCGCCTGCTCCACAGCCTCGATTGCGAAGCCTGCCGCCGCCGCCAGCTTTTTCACCTCCGCAGGCTCGCTCTCCAGAAGCAGGATTGCCTCTATGGTGGCGGCTTCTTTACTCAATTCCATCTGCATGCATCTCCCTGTCGGCCTTTTCTTCTATCCGCGCTCTGATCCTGATGTCCCCGAAGAGCCTGTTCTGGAAAACCAGGATCCGTCTTTCCTTGACAAGCTCCAAAACGGCGAAGAAGGCGCACACGATGTCCAGGACCGTCCCGTGCTTGACCAGGTCCGTGAAGAGGAACTCGGAGCGCGACTCGAGGATCTCGTTCACAAGGGTGATCTTTTCATTGACGCTCACCTCCTCGTACAGGTCTATGATCCTCTCCGAGGAAAGCGTCGAGAGAAGCGACGAGAAGGTCTGAAGCAGGTCCCAGACGCTCACCTGGTCCCAGATTCCGTCGTCCGTGAAGGGCAGGATTCTCTGGCTCTGGGTCCGCTCGACGATCCACTCGACCTCGCCCTCCTTGTCCGCCATCAGGTCGCTCAGCTTCTTGAACTTCTGGTACTCGATGAGCTTCTCCACCAGCTCGCGGCGCGGGTCCTCGATCTCGTCTTCCATGGACAGCTCCACGGGGAGAAGCATCTTGCTTTTGATGTACAGGAGGGTGGACGCCATGAGGTAGAACTCGGTCATTGTGTCCAGGTCCACTTTCGTCGCGTACGTGAGGTAGGACAGGTACTGCTCAGTGATCGAGGCGATGGGAATGTCGTAGACGTTGATCTCGGATTTCTTGATCAGAAAAAGGAGGAGATCCAGCGGACCGTCGAAGTCGCCGAGATGAAAATGCTGTTTCTCGCTCGCGCTTGTGTCCGCCATCATTGGACGAGATCGAACCCCCTTCGAAGGTATTTGCATGAACCGGACGGTGAATCGACCCGCCCCAGGGGTGGCATCACGCGGCTCGGAAGCGTAAAGAATTCGATAAAAAAGTATACTACGGGGGGGAATAAGAGTAAACACCCTGGCCCGCGACCCCGCTCAGATCGTCCCTGTAGGGGGCCCCTGTGCGAGGATCTTTCAAGCCGGGGGCAAGCTCCAGCAGAGGCACCAGCACGAATGCGCGTTCCCGCATCCGAGTGTGCGGAATCGTGAGGTTTGTGCTGTCCAGGACGAGATTTCCGTAGAGGAGAACGTCGATATCCACGGCCCGCGGTCCCATCCTCCTCTCCCGTCTCCTGTCCCTGCCCAGTCCCGCCTCTATCTCATGAATCCGGTACAACAGCTCTTCAGGCTCGAGATCCGTCACCCCTTCGACGGCCGCATTGAGAAATGGCGGCTGGTCTGCCACGTACAACGGAACGGTCTGGTAGATGCGCGACATGCGAAGATCGCGGCAGAACTCGGACAGAGCCTGGAAAGCCCTGCGAAGATTGGATTCCCGGTCTCCGATATTGGAGCCCAGGGAGAGGTATATTCTTTCAGCCACGATCCGCGCTAAAGGAGCTCCTTCTTTTCGTCGGAGTCGGGAGCGCCCTCATCTTCCACGGAAGCTGAGCGCACTGCCGCGGCCTGGGCCTTGAGCCCTCCGCGAGGGGCGGGTTCGCTCTTGGCTTTATCCGCCTCAGCCGGCTGCTCCTTGACCGCACTCGAGGCCTTGGGGAAGAGGATCTCTCTCACCTGCTTTTCTATCTCCGCCCCCACGGCTGGATTGCTTTCCAGGAAGAGGCGCGCATTCTCCGCGCCCTGCCCGATCCTCTCCTTTCCGTAGGAGTACCAGCTTCCCGCCTTCTCCACCACGCTGCACTGGACCGCGGCCTCCAGAAGGCTCGCGCTTGCCGAGATCCCCTTTCCGAAAATGAGGTCCAGCTCAGCCTTTCGAAACGGCGGGGCGATCTTGTTCTTGACCACTTTTACTCGGACCTTGTTTCCCACGACTTCGTCGTTGCCATGGGTGATGCTCTCGACCTTGCGAACCTCCAGGCGGATGGTGGAGTAGAACTTCAGGGCCAATCCTCCCGTCGTCGTCTCGGGGTTGCCGAACATGACCCCGATCTTCATCCGGATCTGGTTGATGAAGATGAGGCAGGTCTTTGTCTTCGAGATGGTGGCAGTGAGCTTTCGAAGTGCCTGGCTCATGAGGCGGGCCTGGAGCCCGACGTGGGCGTCCCCCATGTCGCCCTCGATCTCGGCCCTTGGGGTGAGGGCGGCCACGGAATCCACCACGATAACGTCCACGGCACCGGACCTGATGAGCGACTCAACGATTTCCAGGGCCTGCTCCCCCGTGTCCGGCTGAGAGACCCACAGCTCGTCGACGTTGACCCCCAGGTTCTTGGCGTAGGTCGGATCCAGGGCATGCTCGGCGTCCACGAAGGCCGCGATGCCTCCCTTTTTCTGCGCCTCCGCGATGGCATGGAGGGCGATGGTCGTCTTTCCCGAGGATTCGGGGCCGTAGATCTCGATGACCCTCCCCTTGGGGTATCCGCCTACCCCGAGAGCCGCGTCCAGGAGGATGGAACCTGAGGGTATCACCTCGACGTCGACTCCCACCGGGGATTCCCCCAGCTTCATGAGCGAGCCTTTTCCGAACTGCTTCTCGATCTGGAGGCGCGCGGCCTCCAGGGCGCGGAGCTTCTCCTCGATGACGGGTGATTTCTTCTCTGCCGCGGCGGCCTCTTTCTTCGCCATGTTTCCTCCAGCGTTTATGAAATAGAGAAACGGCCGAAAAGATACGGCGCTTCTCCCCACTCGACAGGCACAGCCGATAAGTATACAGAGAAGGTACGGGATGTCCAGTAGAAACGGATTGATCGCGGCAATGGTGGCCCTGGAGGCGCTTCGGGCATGGGCGGCCGTTCCGGGCTGGGAAGGCTTCGTGGAAGGAAGCGACCGTTCTGCCAATCCCGCGATCATCCAGCTCGTTTCCACATCCGATTTTGCCGAAAAGAAGGCCCTCCTCTCCGCGATCGGCCGCCGCGCCGAGCCGTACGCCGGGGACATCATCGAATCGCTTGCAAGCGGATACCTCGGCAGGGAGGAGTTCAAGGGCGAGCTGCTCTTGAGGATACTCCTCGACTCGCTCTTCTCCACCGCCCTGCCCCCCTCAACACGCGCTGACCGCATCCAGGCCAACAGGGAGGCATTGGGTGGCATTGTCCTGCGGCTGACTCATTTCAGCGATCCGCAGCTTGCCGGAGTCATCGTCCAGATCATCCCGGATCTCGGCCAAAAACAATACTTCCCCATCCTATCGGAGCAGGCCGCCATTCTCATTGCTCGAATGGAAAAGCAGAAGGGTGAGCTTTCTCCGATGGATACGGATCTCCTGCTCGCCCTCCTCGACTGCTTCATCGCCAATCCCTCGGCCGACTTTCTGGAGATCTGCCTCACCGCGGCGCGGATCTCCAGAAACGAAGCCACGGTTTCCCGGTCGCGGTCCGCTGCCGCCGCGATCGCGGCCGCTTTGCATTGATCGAGGGAAGAGACTCGCTTGGAACGGCCGCGTCCTTCGTGCTAAACTGCCGGCCATGCGGGGGAAACTGATCGTCTTCTCCACGCGCGCCCTGCGCGATTACGCAGACGAAGTCGTGGCGGCGCTCTCGGCCGGCGGCGGGAAGATGGCTGAAGATATCAAGGGGGAGCTCTCCATCTCCCGATTTGCCGACGGCGAGATGGAGGCCGAGATCGGCACCTCGGTTCGCGGCCGCGACGTGTTTCTCTTCGCGGGCGCCGCGCGAAACGCCCTGGGGCTGACCACCGAGGAATGCAAGATCGAGATCTACAATACCGTGGACGCTTTGCGGCGGGCCCAGGCGGGGCGGATCACGCTTTTCGAGCCGTTCTGCAGCCCCGGCCGTTCCGACAGGCTCACCCGGAGAAACTCGGTGGGCCTCTGGGTCCACTTCAAGATTCTCATGAGCCTCGGGGTGAACCACTACATCACCTTCCAGCTTCACTCGGAGAAATCAAAGACATTCATCGATCCCCTGGTCTGCGACGTGGACGACATCCCCGCGCAGGCCCTGCTCCAGCGCTACATCTGCGATACCTACATAAAGACGCGGGATCGCCTGCTGGATGAAGTGCGAAAGCGCTGGGCCTTCTGCTCGGTTGACGCCGGAGGGGAAGCCCTGGCCAAGAAATTTGCCACCTCGTTCGGCACGCAGATGATCATCTCCCAGAAGCAGAGGGACTATTCGACGCCGAACACTGTAGAGTCAATCAACATACTCTCGAGCGAGCCCGTGAAGGGAAAGACGGTCTGGATCGTGGATGACATGATCGACACGGGCCATTCCATCTACAAGCTGTCCATGGAGCTTGAGAAGCTGGGCCCGGCGGCCATCAATATTGCGATCGTCCACCCCGTGTTTTCTCCGCCGTCGCTCGACAGGCTCGGAGAGCTCTGCTCGAGAAAGCTCGTCCAGTCAATCCTTGTGACGGATTCGATAGGATGCAGCAGCGAGATAGCCTCAGAGTTGTCGTGCCTGCGCGTGGTGCCGTCGGTCCGGCTTGCCGCCGACATCGTGCAGAGGCTGAACAATGAGCTTCCCCTCTCGCCCCTTCTCGCGCCGTTCAACGCATTCGAATATTTGAAATAAGCCCGCCGTCGGCGGGCCCCGCGTATTATCTCAGTGTATAGCGCCGGCCTGTGCGTACCAGGAAGCCTTCGTCGACCAGCGCGGCGAGGAGAGGCCTGATGCGTTCGCGTCCCGTTTGGCAGGCCCGGGCGAGAGTCGTTTGCGATTGCGAGCCTTCATCCAGGAGCGCCTGCAGGATCCTGCCGCGGATCTGACGGTCGGAGCCCTCGAAACGGGGCTGCCGGGCATACTCCGTGCTCCTCCGATTGGGATTCTTCATTCCTTTTGCCAGGCTGGCGCCGTAGTCCATGAGGGCGGAGTACCATTCCCGCGGATTCTCCCTGTCGAGAGTCGCTTCCACCAGGGGAATGATCCGGGAGTCAGAAACCCTCGATGCTCCGGGGAAGTAGACGTGGATGAAGACCCGCCTGATGTTCGTTTCGATAAAGGGGTGGGCGATGTTGAAAGCGAACGCGAGAATGGCCGAAGCCGTCGCCTTGCCGATGCCCGGCAGGCGTGAAAGCTCATCGAGGCTTCGCGGAACCCTCCCGCCATGCTGGTTTTTGATGATCTGTGCCGCCTGCCGGAGGGCGAGAGCCCTCCGGTTGTAGCCGAGACCCTTCCATGCCTTCAGAACTTCTCCCACGGAGGCCGCTGCAAGTCGGGTGAAGCCGGGGAAAGCCTTCAGGAACTGCCCATATTTTTCTGCAACCCTCTCCGTTGAAGTCTGCTGGAGCATGTACTCGGAGACGAGGATCCTGTAGGGAGTTATGCTGCGGCGCCAGGGCAGGTCCCGGGAGTTTTTTCGATAGAAATCGAGGATGAGCTTTCGAAACCGTGCCGGCGAGGGGCCGGCTCTTGCTTTCAGAACTTCTTCTCCGTATCGATGAGGATCGTGACAGGCCCCACATTGGTGTACGTGACTTCCATGAGAGCGGCAAACTCTCCGCTTGCAACAGTCAGGCCCGTGGCCTCGAGCTCCCTGAGCGTATTCTCGTACAAGGCGCGTGCCTTGTACGGCTGGGCCGCATCGGAGTACGACGGCCTTCGGCCCTGCCGGGCATCCGCGTACAGGGTGAATTGGGAGACGACGATAATGCCGCCCCCCGTCTGTCGGATGGAGAGGTTCATTTTTCCGGCGTCATCGGGAAAAACTCTCACGTTTATTATCTTGTCGACGATGGCGTGCACGTCCTGGTCCGTGTCGTTTCTGCCCACCCCGAGATAGACGAGGAGACCGGCGCCAATGCTCCCCGTCTCCCTTTCCCCCACCCGCACGGAGCAGCGGGATACCCTCTGGACCACGGCGCGCATGCTCGGATCCTTGGCAATCTACTGAGGCACGAGCTTGTGCAGCGATATCCCGTCCAGAGCAAGCCTGCCGTCCTCGGAGGAGACTCGGGCGAGAACCTCGAGGGGCATTCCGTTTTGGAGCTCCGCGGCGAAAGACAGGCTGACGGGAACGATGCCCTCGAGCTCCTTCTTCTGGTCGTAGCCGACCAGGAAATCGAAGCGAATGGCGTCCTTGCCCACCGAAAGGTTCGCTACCAGGCCTTTCCACAGCACGCTGGCCCCGTCATACAACGGCGGATCCTTGGCCACGTCCCTGTAGGAGAACCCGTCCCTGAAGGTGGTGAAACTGGGCTTTTCTACAAAGCCCTTGAGAATCCTGACGCGCTCCTTGACGGGAAGCGAAGCATTGGACAGGAGGATTCGATTGATCTCGACGGCCGCCAGGTTGTCCCGGGATGAGAGCAGGTCCCTCTTTGCCTGCTCGAATCCCCTGAGAACCTGCCTCTCGGTGAGGGTGTAGGGAGAAGAAGAATCGGCTGCGCCGTTTTCGATGAGGCGGGGAAGGTTGTTGGGGATCTCCACTTCAGCGATTCCCCGCCTGGCGGGCGGGGGAAACGGAATGACGCGATAGCCTATGTATCCGAGCCCGACCGCGATGAGGGCAACGAGAATCCCAACGACGAAGGGTACCACGGTGATGCGGGGGGGAAGAGGCGGATACAGCCGGTTGATTCGGGAGGAATCGACCAGCTCCTGGAGCTGATCGGGGGCGAGCCCCCTTCTCAGGATCTCCATGCCGCGCCTGGCCACCGCATTCGAGGGCTCGCTTTCCAGCACCTCGAGCCACAGAGCGAGGGCCTTCTCGGTTTCCGCCCGCCGCACGTGGATTGCCGCGAGGCCGAGGGCGGCCTTCACGTTTCCGCCGTCGAGCTGCCGCGCCCTGCCGAGGTACGAGAACGCGCCGCCAAGGTCGCCGGTGCGCAGGCAGGAGAGCCCGAGGAGAAGGAAATAGTCGATGCTTTCCCTGAAACGGAAGACTTCCGGCTCGAGGAACCGAATGACATCGGGGAACTTCCTGGCTCGAAAGAGTCTCTTCGCCTCCCCAAGGCTCTTGCCCTGCATCCGACGGCTCCCCCGCTTCACTTTCAGTTCTTCTGGTACGAGGCGATGCGTCTCTTCAGCTCCGTCAGCGCCTGAGTCATGAGGGCAAGCTCGTCGTCCGTCACGGGCTGCCCGGAGGCGAGCTTGGCGTCGATGGATTCGAGAAGCGTGTTGATCGCGTTCAGATCCGCGCGCGCAGCCAGTTCCTTGTCCGGGATGTTCTTCGAGGCGTCGAGGGCCTGCTTCAGCGCGGCGCTGAGGTCCCGCGCGCCCCGGGCGGAGGCGGGGAGAATCGAGAACCCTTCGGGGGCCGAGCGTCCCATCACGGTGACCACCCGCCATTCGGCGCCCTGGTCGAGCGGCCGCGGATCGAAGTAATGGCTGACGGCGGAGTCATTGACGGAATACGGCAGGAGGTTGAAGTTGCGCGTCCCCGAGGTCTCGTACCCCCAGCTCGCGTCGCTCAGTCTCTTCCAGTTGGCGAACACCACCCGGTCGGGCACGCTGATCCCCTCTCCGGAAAGCATGCACATCAGGCCGAACTGCTCCGGATCTCCCACCAGGGGAGAGATCCAGGAGAGGGCTCTGTCGTCCTTGGCGAGCGTGAGCTCGCGGCTGATCTCGGGAATCTTATCAGTGCGGAAATGGACGTAGCTGGGCTCTCCGAGGGAGGTGTCGAAGAGGTAGCGCACCCCCACGGTGAGCGATTGCTGGGAGACATTCTTGAGGACAAGGTCGATGCGCACGCCGTCCGCCAGAGGCGATCCGGCGGACGAAACGAAGGAGAAGTCCTCCGTCACGCGAAGCATCGGGGAAGTCCAGACGAAACGGGCGCCGCCGTCCGTGCGTTCGACGGATCCGCGAAACTCGGAGCTTTCCCCCAGGCGGTAGACCTTGTTGCCGATGGCGAGGCTGACAAACGAGGTCCGCGGGTCCTTGTCGGAGAGAAGCGCCTTGTAGGCTCCGCCCTTGACGTCGATCAGGTAGGCCATCGAGAAACGCCCGAGCCCCTCGAAGAGGGTCAGCTTCATTCTTCCCTGTTTCAGATCCAGCGACCAAAGCGTTGGGCAGAGCAGCACCAGTGCCGCCACAGCGCCGAAGATTCGTGAACGCGCCGCCATCACCGTTTCCCCCCGTTGCGCTCGAGCCACGCGAGGTATGCCTCCTTCAGGGCAAGGGCATCCTGCTTGACCTCGAGCATCCGCGAGACGCGATCCAGATCCGCTTTGCGCTTCTCGATGTCCTGGAGGCTCGCCGCTGCCGCCGCCGCCTGCGCCTGCGCCGCCGCCACTTCGGCCGGAGACGGGGCCGTTGCCTGGGCCTGCGCCGTGGCCAGCGCCGCCGCCTGGTCCGCCAGCTGATCCTTCAAGTCCTGGATCTGGGCGGATAGGGCTTCCGCTTCCGCGCTCTTTTTCTCCAGAGAGCTTCGAAGGTCGGCGATTGTTTTTTCATCCTGGAGCTGGCCCGTGGAGGCGAGTTTCTTCTGCAGAGACTCGATGGCCTGCTGGTAGGTTCTCTCCCGGAGCTGGAACTGCTCCACGCTCTTGAGGAAATCCTCGTGGCTCCATTTCACCAGCTTGGTCAGCTCCAGCTCGCGGCGCACAAGGTCGATCACCGAAAGCCGGTATTGAGCCGTCTCCACCTTGAAGCTCGAGGGGTAGTCGACGACGATTTTCTTGAATACGGCGCTCGCCTCGTCGAGCCTGCCGAGATTGTAGAGGCTCTCCGCAACCCAGAAATATGCGTTGGCCACGAGAGAAGATTGGGGATACTTGGAGAGGAACTGCTGGAGCTGCTGGATGGTATTATCGTATTCCTCCTGCATGAACAGGAGCCTGCCCTTCTGGTAGAGGGCCTCGCCGTAGTCGACGCCTCCCGGAAAGCTGGCGAGGTAGGTCTCGAGGTATTTCTCCGCCTCTTCCAGCCTTCCGACCGCCATGTAGGCCTTGGCGAGCCAGAAATACCCGGAGGCCTTCAGCACGGGAGTGGCCGACGTGTCGAGTAGGACGTTTTGAAACGCCGTGATGGCATTATCGTAGAGACCGCTGGTGAACAGCCGTATCCCTTCCTGAAGGTCCTCCTTGGCCCCCTCGTTCGCCGCCGGGAGAGAGGGCGCCACCGCCATGAGGAGCGACAGGATCATGGGCAGGATGCTCGCCTTCGCGATATATGCCATGAGCGTATTCTTCTCCTAATTAGTCTTTCGACCCGGGAAAGAAAGAACTCAAATCCAAATTTCCTCCCCCATGGTTCGCGGCGACCTTCTCTCCCCTACCGTGCGGGGCCGCCGCGAAGCATCTCGACCTCTGCCTTGGGATCCGGAGAGTCGAATATCGCGGAGCCGGCCACGATGACCTCGGCTCCGGCATCCAGTGCAAGGCGGATCGTCTTGCTGTGGATCCCGCCGTCCACCTCTACGAGGTAGCTGTAGCCTTTCTCCTCCTTGAGGGCTTTCAGCTTTTCGACCTTCTTGAGGCACTGGGGGATGAGCTCCTGGCCGCCGAATCCCGGGTTGACGGTCATGACGAGAACGATATCGACCATTGCAAGGACTTCACTCAGGGCGTCGACGGGAGTAGAGGGAACGATGGAGATCCCGGGATGCCTGCCGCAGTCGCGAATGGCCGCCAGCGCCCGGTGCACGTGGGTGGTCGCCTCCAGGTGGATCGTGACATAGTCCGCGCCCGTGCGGCAGAACTCCTCGACGAAGTTCTCGGGGTTTTCGATCATGAGGTGAGCGTCGAAGGGCAGACGGGTTACCTTGCGCAGGTCCGCCACGGCCTTCGGCCCGAAAGTGATGTTTGGCACGAAATGCCCGTCCATCACATCGAGATGGATAAAATCGCCCCCGATCTCCTCGATCAACCGCACTCCCCGGGCGAGCTCGCCGAAGTCAGCGGAAAGCAGGGACGGGGCCACGATGACCCTGGAACTCATGGCATCATAATAGCAGAAGAAGGCGGCTTTGCAAGCACGGCGGGCCGCCGCAGTTGCAGCGTTCCGGGGCGCTCTACCCCCCAGGGCTCTCGCAGTTTGCTGCGCAAACCGCTGCCGCCCCGGGGCCCCCTCTGGCGAACCTTCGGCTCGCCAGGGAGCCGCCGCAGTTGCGGCGTTCCGGGGCGCTCCGCGCAGTCGAGCCGCCGCAGTGTTGACGAAACTGGAGTGGACGCTATAATGGAACGAGATAGCGAAAGGCGGGGTTTACGCCCGAGCTCCGGGATCCGTGATCTCCTCCGATATGACAGAGGGCCAGCTCAGTTTCCGCGACGACAAAGTCACCGAGATTCTGAACACGGCGTTTCAAAGCCTGAAGGAGGGGCTGTTCGCCGAGGCGATGGATTCTTTGGAGAGGGTATTGGAAGCCGACATCGCCTATCCGGGAGCGGCTTCGGCGCTCGAGTGCGCCGGTTTCTGGAGGGAAAGACAGGAGAAGGAGCGATCGCTCACCGACACTTACGAGAAGGGAGAGTGGCTTCTCTCCCAGTGGAAGGTCTTTCGGGAGTTCGCGCTGCGGCTGGGGGACGTTCCCGAGGGCTGCGCTCTGGCCATCAAGCAGTACGTGTTTTCATCGGCGCTGGCTCACTATCTCAGCCTCGTGGAAACGGAACCGGGGGGAGATCCGGAGATGCTCCTCCGGGCCGGGCACTGCTACAAGCGGCTCGGCGACTACGAACGCGCGCTCGAGCTTCTCGAGCGCGCCAACGCCGAGCGTCGAGAGAATGCAGAGCAGCTGGCGGAGCTGGCCGACTGCTATTCCCTGGTGAACGAGACCCGGGCATCGAAGGTTTTTTTCCGGGAGGCTTTCTTCCTCGATCCCCAGGCGGTGGACCTGGAGGCGCTCGAGTCGCCCATGATAACGCGTCTGATCGCGAAGGTCCGCGGCCTCGGATACGGCGAGCCCGAATTGAAGGAGTGGCTTCCCGTCTACGGGGCCATTTATGGAGTCTTCAACGTGAAGAGGGAAATGAAGCCCCTTGAGCTTGGCAAGCTCAAACAGTCGATCTTCCTCTTGCAGAAGGAGATCGACTCCCAACCAGAGGCCCGCGGCATGGTTCCGCGCCTGATAAACCGCTGCTTCTGGCTGATCGACCATTACCTTTCGGCGGGAGAGAGCCGGGAAAAGATCGAGGAAGTCCTCGCACGCATCGCAGCGTTGGACCCTCGAATATACAAGGAATACTCGACGTAGAGGCCCGCGGTACGAAGGAGATCCAGGATGGCTACAGATCTTGTCAAGACTGTCACCGAGCTGCTGAACGAGGAGAAGTGGACGAGGGCGACGCTCAACAGCTATTCGATATCCAACTTCAAGGAGCTCGATACGCTCATAGACCAGGCCCGCTCCGAGGGGCTTGCCGATGAGGTTCGGGAGCTTGCCGGCGAACACCTGAAGCACACCTCCAACTCGATCATCGCCCTCTACCTCTCCGGGATCATCGCGCTTTCCAAGGAGCTGGTGGACGATACCAACCTCATCATGCTCATCAGCATCTTCACGGACAACCACAAGTTGAACATCGTCGAATACCTCGCCGACAGGATCCTGGAGTTCGGGGAAAACAAGTTCGCCCTCCGCACCCTGGGGGAGTGCTACGAGAACAGGAACGACGATGCGAAGAAGCTCGAAGTGTGGGACAGGCTCATCCGCGTCGACTACGAGGAAGCGGAGATCGTCAAGATCCTGGGAGAGAAGCGGGAAGAGGAGGGGGACGTCGATGCCGCCGTGGACTACTACAAGAAAGCGATCCACCGCTTCATCAACAAGAAGCAGTTCGCCAGCGTCAAGGAGCTGTGGGACAAGCTGATCGAGCTCTGTCCCGAAGACATCGACTTCTTCTTCCACATCGAGAAGCGCATTTCGAAGAACATCAACGGCGAGCGCGCCGCCTCCCTCCTGACGACTCTCATCCCCTACTACAGGGAAAAGGGAGAATGGGATACGGCCATCGAGATCTTGAAGAGGATCCTCGACTACGATTCCAAGAACAACGCTGCCCGCAAAGACATCATCGATTGCTACCGGGAGAAGTACAAGAACCACAGCCAGCTCGAGGACTACATCAAGATCTCCAACCTCAACCAGAACTGGAGAAACGTCCACGAGGCCATCGCGGATTTCGAAAAGCACATCTCCTTCGACACGGGCAACTACGTGTTCCACCGCACCTGGGGCATCGGGCGCATCGTGAGCATCAAGGACGACACCTTCGTCATCGACTTCGCCAACAAGACCTCGCATAAGATGTCCCTCAAGATGGCGGTGAGCGCCCTGGAGGTGCTCTCTGCCGAGCACATCTGGGTATTGAAGAGGACGATGCCCAAGGAGGAGCTGGCGCCCAAGGTGAAGGCGGACCCGTCGTGGGCGCTGAAGCTGATCATCAAGAGCTTCGGCAACTGCGCCGACATGAAGCGGATCAAGGCGGAGCTTGTGCCCGACGTGCTGTCGACGGGGGAATGGTCGCGCTGGAACACCGAGGCGCGGTCCATCCTCAAGAAGGACTCCGCGTTCGGAAACCTGCCGGACAAGATCGACCAGTTCATGGTCCGCGACAAGCCCATCTCCTTCGAAGAGAAGACCTACAACAAGTTCAAGGCCGAAAAGAACTTCTTCGACCGGGTGAAGACCATCGAGGACTACATCCAGGGCGGCCAGGCGGAGCCGGATTCGGACTGGTTCTCCGAGATGTTCTCCTACTTCACTACATTCCTGAAGGGAACCCCGGGCGTTTCGGAGACGGTGATCGCAAGCTGGCTCCTTGTCCAGAAAATCTCCGCCATCTACCCCTTCCTCAACCCGGGCGTCCTGCTCACCTTCGAGGAGCTGTTCAGGAAGATCGAGAACCTGGAAGAGACCTTCATGAAAATCGAGGACCCGGAGCTGAAGCGGGAGTTCCTCATCGCGATAAAAAAGAACATCCCGGAGTGGCCCGAGGTTTTCAAGCGCCTGTTCTCCCTGTATCCCAACAGGTTCATCGTCGACGAGCTCGTCGCCAACAAGCTCTGGGACGTCCTGGCCACCCTCATCTCCCAGCTGCAGGCCCGCTACAAGGAGAACAGGGACGCTTTCGTCTGGATGGCGAAGAACCTCCTGGGAGAGCGCTGGCTGGAGAGGATGAGCGTATCGCGCGAGAAGATCTTCATCGGTCTCATCCACCTCCTGGAGATCACCTTCCGCGAGATCGCCAACAAGCGCGACGCGAGCGCCAACAGGAAGACCAACCGCCAGATCCATGAGTTCCTCTTCGACGAGGGCAGGCTCCTCGAGTTCCTCATGGGAGCCGACGAGGATTCCATCACCCGCCTCTATACACTCGTGGACGACGTGAAGGAGCTGGACCCCTCCATCAAGATCCACCTCAAGCACAGGATCAAGGAGAAGTATCCCAACTTCCGCTTCCTCGGAGAGCACGAAGCCGAAAAGGTGAGCCTCGGCCTTCTGGTAACGCGTGCCAGCTTCGAGAAGAAGCAGCAGGACTTGAAGCACGTCCTCGATTTCGAGATCCCCGAGAACTCCAAGGAGATCGGCGTTGCCATGAGCAAGGGGGATCTTCGCGAGAACGCCGAGTACAAGGCCGCCCTCGAGAAGCAGGAGATGCTCAAGGTGGCGGCCTCACGCCTGCAGGAAGAGCTTCAGGCCGCCCAGATCTTCAACGAGAACGAGGTGAACACCAACAAGATCTCCTTCGGCACGCGGGCGCGCCTGAAGAACCTCAAGGGCGGCCAGACGGAGGAGTACCTCATCCTCGGGCCGTGGGAGTCTAATCCCACAAGGAATATCATCTCCTACCTCTCTCCCCTCGGCGCCGCGCTCTGGAGCCATGCAACGGGAGAGGAGCTTGCCTTCACGATCAATCAAAACGAGTTCCACTATGTCGTGGAAAACATTGAAAAGGCGGACTTGAAAAATCTATGAAACACACACGGATTCTCCTCGCCCTCGCGGTGGTCCTGTGCGTGTCCATGCCCCTGGCGGCGGCCAACATGGACCTCGTCGTCATGGTGGATACCTCCACCAGCATGTTTCCCTACTTCGACGACCTGATGCACTTCCTCATCCAGGATCTGCTCACGACGAAGCTCCATTCGGGCGACACGTTCCACCTGTTGAGCTTCAACAGCACCCCCGAGGTTGAGCTCTCCCTCGACATGGGAAGCGAGGAGGCGGCCGAAAAGGCTTTCGGCCGGCTTCTGCTCCTGCAGCCTCTGGGCCGCTATACGGACCTGGTGGCGGCCCTCCAGTTCCTCTACCACTATACGAAGGAGCTGCCGGATTCCAACCCAAAGACGATCCTTCTGGTCACGGATGGAGTCCACGATCCACCGCCGAACAGCCCCAACCGCGGGGATCACGAAAAGATAAAAAAGGCGATTGAAGAAATCACGGGATCGATCAAGAAAGAGGGATGGACGCTGCGGATCCTCAAGGTTCCCGCCGAGCCCGCCCCCGGAGAGGAAGGCCTGCCGAGCTATCTTCCCGAGGTCTCGGAGGGGCTGGGAGTGCCCATCGTTCCCTACAGGAACGAGGACAAGGCGCAGGTAACCGGAGAGATTATGGGCTACCCCACCCTCCTGTTCCCGCCCGCCCTCGGCAGCGTGGGAAGCCGGTTCGTCGCGCCTTTCCGGGTGAAGAACTTCAGCGCGGATCCCATCATCGTGCGGCTCTCCAGCGTCCAATCCGAAAGCAGCGAGCTATTAGAGCGGACCGTGACGATTGCCGTAGCCCCCAAGAAGGAAGCAGCCCTCAATGTTCCCCTACGCCTCCCTTCCTCCATGGCCGCGGGCGACTATTCCCTGACCGTGAAGCTGTCCTTCGAAGACGATATCCGGATTTCGCCGACCGAGGGGACCCTCCGCTTCACGTACACGGGCCGGGGCGGCATGCCTGCCTTGGGATTGACCCTTTCCTCTATTTTGTACGCCGTGCTGGGCGCCGTCGGGATTCTCCTGCTTGTCGCCCTGTTCCTGTTCCTGAGGCGCAAGCTCCATGAAGTGCCGCTGGCGGGAGTCGAAAGGGCAGCAAAGCGAAGGGAGGAAACAGCCCTTGCGCGCCCGGCGCATGGTCAAGCGGCCCCGGCAAAGATCCCCCTTCTGTCCGCAGAGGGCGAGAAGGCCGCATCGCAACCCTCCCCTGCCCGCGCCGAAACCCCTGTCCTCCGCGAGCGGCGAAAGCTCGTCCCCCTCCTGGAGGTCGGCGCGCCTTCGCACGCGGGAGGTCTCCTCGCCGCATCGGCCGCCGGCAGGCGCCCCACGGTGGAGAGCCTGCGCAAGGCGCTCCCCCAGCCTCTTCTCCAGCGCTCCGGGCTGCCCCCCATGATCGAGATGCGGGCCAGCGACCAGAACTCCCATATCGGCTTCCGCAACATCCACAGGATTCCCCAGGGGGGCTCGCTCAGCGTCGGCGGAAGGTTCTCCTCCTATCTCATCTATTTCGTGCCGGTCCCGCGAGGGATAGCCGAGATCCGAAATGAGGGCGGGCGGTACACTTTCGTTCCCCTGCGCAAGGAGTTTTTCCCCGGCCTTCCGCGGCCTCTGGTCGATTGCATCGCAGCGGAGATACCGATGGTGACCCCCAAGGGCTACACCTTCACGATACGTTTCCGCGAGTGGGTATCGCCTCTCGATGAGATCAACGCGCTGATGCGATCGATACACCATGAGGGGAAACGAAGCTAGAGCTTGTCGGCGACTCTTGCGGCTTCTTTCTTGATCCCCGGCAGGGGGTCTTTCTCGGCCATTCTCAGGAGCTTCTCCTTGAGCGCCGAGAAGGCGTTCAGCTCGATTCCCTTGATCGCATAGAGCCTGACGTAGGGGTCCGCGTTTTCAAGGAAGCGCTCGAAGATCTCCTTGAGGCCGGGAGCCCGAGCGGACGAGAGCACACGCGCCTCCCAGAGGAGAGCCTTCTGATCGCGAGCGCGCGTGTCCGCGTTCACCGCTTCGGCAATGGCGCTGATCGTCGAGTCTGATGGGTTTTTCTCCACCAGAAGAGAGAGGGCTTTTTCCCGGCTCTCCGGGGGCGTGCCGGTCTTCGTGAACAAATCCAGCATCAGGGAGGTGGCATCATCCCCTCCGATGACGGCCAGCGTGCTGATGGCCTCGACCCGGACCTGGCTTACCGGATCCGATTTCGCCTTATAGGAAAGGATCGAAATCACCTCTGAAGTCCTGTCGCCCGGCAGGGGACGGGCCAGGGCCTTGATGCACTCCGTGCGCACCTTCCAGTTGTCGTCGCGCATGCCCGCAAGGAGCTGGTCGATGACCAGGGACACATCGAAGCGTGCCAGCGCCGAAGCGGCGTATGTTTTTGAAAGGGCGTCGTTCTCCGCCATCAGGGACTTGAGGATGGGTATGGCCTTCGCATCGCCGATTTTTCCCAACGCATCAGCGGCATACAATCGCCAGGTCTTCTCCTGTTCCGTGTCCTTCACGACAGCGATGAGTTGATCCTCCGCCGCCGGATCCTTCAACGCGCCCAAGGCCAGGATTACCTGGCTCTTCCTGCCGTCGGGGAAGTCGGCGCTGATGAGCTTGGAAAGGAGGATCTCGGTCACCGATCTGTCCTGGCTTGCTCCAAGCGCCTCGATGGCCTGTGAGGCGATCCCGTTGTCGGCGACGTCAATGAGCGGGATGAGGTCTTTTGTGATCCCCGCCGCTCCCGCTGCCATGAGGTAATGGATGGCAGAGATCACCAGCTCGCTTTTCTGGTCCTGCCAGCCGCCGATGATCCGCCGCGCCGTCTCTTCCCCCTCCTTTGCCTTCTGGTCTGAAAAAAGATCGAGGATCGCCTTTTGAACGTCGCCGCTGGCAGAAGTCGCGAGCAGCCGGGCGAGTTCGCTCGTGAGGGAGGTATCCTTCATTTCCCTGATCTCCTGCACAGTCTGCAGGACCTGGCTGTCTATCCCGTAGAGGAGAGTCTGTTTCCATACATCGCGGACCTGCGCGGCTACTTCGGCATCGGAGCGCTGCGGGCTGGCCAGAAGGAGAAAGAGGGTAAGAATGAACGTCATGTCGTTCTCCGCCTTTTCACCAGGTCCATGACAAAGGGGACCCGAAGGATGATGTACATCGCAAAGGTGATGACAACCGCGGCGCCGACCGCGGCGCCCACCCACAGGAGGCTCGTCAGGCTGCTCCCCGCGGACCACAGATCGCCCTTGAATCGCAGGAATGCCAGAAGGAAGGCTACCAGGGGAATCGAGGCGGCGAGCGACTTGAGGAAGCTTAAGGAGATCCTGCGCGCCCCGATCCTCGACAGCCGCCTCCGCGCCACGATGAGCAGATATGCCAGGCCCGCGCTGAAGGCAATGGAGTTGGCAACGGCGAGCCCCGTCACGCGGAGAGGCGTTTCCTTGAGCCAGAGGGAGAACGCGAGATCCACCCCCGCCACCAGGGCGGCGCTCACGATCGGGGTGCGAAACTCCTTCAACGAGTAGAAGAAGCGCTGGAGGAAATTGTACAAACCCATGCTGAGAAGGCCCACGGCATAGCCCGTGAGGGCACGGGAGGCCATAACCGTGTTGGCGGCCTTGAAGCTCATCCTCTGCAGGGTGACGGAGATGATCTCCTTTCCCAACAGGCAGAGCAGGACCGCGGAGGGGACAAGGAGAACCGTGAGGAACTCGATGCCGTAGCTTACCGAATCCCGCAGTCCTTCGGTGTCGTTTCCCGCCACCTGCCTGCTCATGCGGGGGAACACGACGGTGGTGATGGACGCCGTGAATATCCCGATGGGGATCTGAAGGAACATGATGGCGTTCGTCAGCGCGGAGACGCTTCCGTCCTCCAGGGAGCTTGCGAAGAAGCTGGCGAGGAACTGGTTGATGGCGAAAATAGACGCAGACGCGAGGTAGGGAATCCAGAGCTTCACCGTCTGGTGGAAGCGCGGGTTTCCGAAATGAAAATCGAGGGAGACGGAGTAGCCGCGTGCGCGGAAAGCGGGAAGCTGGAAGACGAGCTGGATCACCCCTCCCACCAGCACCCCCACTCCCATTGAGGCAACCCCGATACGTTTTCCCAGCAGGAGCATGAAGAGTACTATTGCCAGGGAGAACAGAAGGGGGCTCAAGGCCGGAACGGCGAAGCGGCCGTGGGAGTTGAGGACCGCCATGACCACCGCGCTGATGCTGACGAAGAGGATGTAGTTGAACATCCATCTGAACAGCTCCGCCGCAATGGGGATCTTCTGGGGGTCCGAGAAGGGCAGGAGGACCGAAACGAAGGCGCGGGGGAAGGCGAGGCTCAATCCCACCAGGGGAACGAGGATCAGGATCAGCAGGGCCATGAGGTTTCCCACAAGCCTGCGGGACTCGCGGCCCGAGGGATCCTCCACGATCGTCGACGAGAGCACGGGGATGAAGGCCGATGACAAGGCCCCTTCGGCAAAGAGCTTTCGAAGATTGTTGGGAATGTTGAAAACGGCATTCAGGGCGTCGGCATTGCCCGAAGCGCCGAAGAGCGCGGCGATGAGGGCCTGCTTCACGTATCCGAAGAGGCGGGAAAGCGCCGTACAGGCCATCACGATGAAGGTGGAAAGAGTGCTCTTTCGCGTGCCGCTTTCCGTTCCGGTCTCCACGCTTTACTCCTTTGCCTCGAAGCTCACCGTTTGAAGCTCGCCGCTTGAAGCAGCGGAAACTGAAAGTGTCCACCTTCCCTCCGAGGCCACCAGGGGAAAGACCGCGGGATTCGAGCCGTGGAGCGCAAGCCGGCGGCTCTGCACCTCCCTCCCCTCCTTCACGAGCGAAACGTGAACGGACTCCGCCGCGCCGTCCCCCGCCGTCACCTTCACCTCGAGGGTGGTGCACGCGGGAATCGGTGTTTCAAGGGAGACTGTCCGGCTGCCTCCGCCCAGGGCGAGCTCCAATGCCGGCGGCTGCCACTGAAGAACCCGGCGAGCGCCGATGTAGCGGTCAGCGTAGTATTTCTCAGCGAGCGAGGAGACGATGACCCCCGTGCGCGCTCCCTCGGATGCCGAGTGCACGAAGCGCCCTCCGCCGACGAACAGCCCCACGTGGGATGGAGTGGTTCTGGAAGGGGTCCCCTTTTCGGAAGTGTCGAAAAAGAGGAGATCTCCGACGTGCAGGGGGGAGGCGGATTGCTTTGCGCGTGTAAAAAGGCCTTCGACGGTTCGCTCGAGGTCCATGCCGGCCGCTTCACGGTAGACGGTCATGACGAGCCCCGAGCAGTCCATGCCGGAGGCGTCGCTTCCCGCATATCGGTACGGCGTTCCCAGGTACGCGAAGGCGGTCCACGCGAGCTTTCCCTGCAGAAGGAGGGACTCCCCGCCCGTAACGCGGGCATCGAGGGCTCCGGCCCCGAGGCAGGGGAGAAAGGCGAGCGCGCAGAACGCATTTCGCAATCTCATGGAGAAAGGCTCCTTTTTCTAGGAATCGGCAGAAAGCCGCTCACTGTGCACCTCCCCGGCTCTGGGCGTAGCGGGAGAGGAACTCCTTCTTGTAGGCTGCAAATGAACCGCGCTCGATGGCCCGCCTGATTTCCTTGACGAGGCTCTGGATGAAGAAGAGATTGTGGCAGGTGGCGAGCACCGCGGCCTGGATCTCTCCGGCCTTGAAAAGGTGCCGCAGGTATCCTCGGGAGTGGGTGCGGCATGTCTCGCATTGGCAGGCGGGATCGATGGGAGAGAAATCCATCTTGTTTTTTTCCGCCCGCAGGGAGAGCGGTCCCGTGGAGGTGAAGACGAGGGCATTGCGGGCCGTGCGCGTGGGAAACACGCAATCGAAGAGGTCGATGCCGGTTTCCACCGCCTCCAGGATGTACTGGGGAGTTCCGATCCCCATGAGGTAGCGCGGCTTGTCCGCCGGGAGGAGCGCTGCCGCGTGGCCCAGCATGTCGCGGAACACCCCGAACTCCTCCCCCACGGACAGCCCGCCGATGGCGTAGCCGGGAAGGTCGAGGTCCACGATGCCCTCCGCGCTTTCCATCCTCATGTCCTTGAAGAAATTGCCCTGCATGATGCCGAAGAGCTCTCCCGTGAGGGGCGTTTGCCGGGATTCCCATTGTCCCTTGCTCTTCTTGAGCCACTCCGTGGTGAGGCGCAGGGCATCCCGGGCCTCATCGCGGGAGATTCCCGGGGGGGTGCAAACGTCCAGGGGCATCAGGACATCGCTTCCCAGTATTTGCTGGATCTCGATCACGTCCTCGGGGGTCAGCCGGTGAGCCGAGCCGTCGATATGGGAGCGGAAGCTGATTCCCCCCTGCTCTATTTTTCGAAAAGGGGCGAGGGAGAATACCTGGTACCCTCCGGAGTCCGTGAGGATATTGTGCTTCCAGCCCATGAAGGCATGCAGGCCTCCCGCGCTCCTGACGACTTCCTTTCCCGGCCGCAGGTACAGGTGGTAGGTATTTGCGAGAATCAGCGTGATCCCCATCTTCTCCAGGTCCCTGTTCTTCATTGCCTTCACGGAGGCGTTCGTGCCGACAGGCATGAAGCAGGGCGTGGATACGGTGCCGTGATTCAGCGCGAGGGATCCCGTTCGGGCCGCGCACGAGGGGTCGATCCGTCCGACGGTGAAGGACATCAGGCCTCTCCTGTCTCCAGAGTCATGTCCGGGCCGTTCTGAAGAGCATCATGCCCAGCAGGAAGAAAAGGATGAATGGGCTCCACGCGCCCGCCAGCGGCGGGATGGAGCCGACGGATGAGAGGATCGCGGAGAGGTATTGAGCCACGTAGAAGACCACGGCGATGATGAGCACGGCGAGCAGGCTCATTAGGAGCGTGTTCTTGCGGAACGTGCTGCCCAGCGAGCTTGCGATCAAGGCCACGATCAGCGGCGTACAGGCGAAGGAGAACTTGCGGTAGTAGTCGGTGAGGGGCTCCAGGTACGAGTAGCCGGTCCTTTTCAGCGTCGCCACATAGCTTCGCGCCTCGGCCAGGTTCATGTCGATGACGTTTCTCGTCGGCCGCTTGAAGGTGGCCAGGGGCTCCGAGAAGCGCGGGGAATCGAGCATGTCCTGGCGCGCATCGCTGAGCTCCCGCCGGGCATCGTCCCAGGTGAACACGCGACAGTTGAAGAACACCCAATGGGTGTACCGCCATTCTCCCCATTGGGCGTCGATTCGCTGCTGCAGGGTGCCGTCCGGGGAGCGCACGACGAGCGTCACCCCGTCGAGGCGTTTGAGGGCGTCATTGTAGTAATCGGCCTGGTAGATCACCGTGTTGTCCGCGCTGATCACCGTGGCGTTGGACTGGCTTGCGGGGCTCGTCTGTTTGACCGCTATGGCGTAGGCGACGTTTCGTTCCCGCAGGGTCGGAATGACGACGGCGTCTTCGAAAAAGAACCCCCCGGCGCTCAAGAGGACCCCGAAAAGCACGAAGGGCACCACCAGGCGGTACAGGCTGACCCCCGAGCCGAAGATGGCGAAGAGCTCGTTGTTGCTGTAGAAGATCCCCAATGAATAGGAAACGCCGAAGAGGAAGGCCACGGGGAGGGAGAAAGATACGCACTTGGGCAGGTACAGGAGGGCAAGGTATCCGATCTGGGCCGCGGTGACGTCGTGGGCGAGGTAGCGCCAGATGTTTCCGAAAAGGTCTATGATCTGGAGGATCAGCACGAAGAAGAGCACGGCGGTGATGAAAAGGGGGATGAAGGTCTTGAGAACCATCCGGTCAATGAGCGTCATCGGGAGAGCCTCAAAGTGTAGATCACTCCCCCGGCGGCCAGAACGATGAGGTCCGGAAGCCACATCGACAGGGCGGGGGGAAGATCCATGCGCCCGCCGAAGGTCTGACCCACCAGAAGGAGCCCGTAATACAGGATCGATACGAGGAGGCCCACCGCGAACCCGACGGTCCTGCCGCTCCTTCGTGCCATCAGCCCGATGGGAAAGGCGAAGAAAGCGAAGACCATGCAGGCGATGGGGAGGCTGAACTTGCGGTGGAACTCGACGAGATAACTCTGCAGGGCCTGTCGGACACGTCCCGGGCCTCCTCCGTCAGGAGACCCCGGTAGAGAGCGTCGATGTTCTTCTTCACGGCGGGCAGCTTCGTCGGGTCCGATCCCGCCTCCAGCTCTCCCGCCAAGATAGCCGACGAGAGGCCGTAGAGCATGGCCGCGACGTGCTCCGCCTTGTCCCGCTCCTTTTCCGCCTGGTCCCGTCTCATCTTCTGGATCTGCTTCCACACGTCCACCGAGCTCTGCTGCGACGGCCCGAGGCTCCCGATTGCAGCCGTGATGTTCTTCAGAAGTATCGTATAGACCATCGAATCGGCGAAGAAATAGTCGTAGCGGTCGCCTTCCTTCGGGAGGCTCACCTGGCTGAATACCTTGTCCAGGGTGAGGGACACGACCCCCCGTGCCTCGGCGCTTTCGGAGAGCGACGCCGCCTTTGCCAGGATCAGGCGCCTGTTGCCCTCCGCTGTTTTATCGATGATGAGCACGTCCGTGATCCGTCTTCCCTCCACGCCTCCCGTGATGATGATCGTGTTTTCATACTTCTTGATCGAGTGCGGCTCGAGCTCCACGGCGGGGTTGGCGTAGATCACCCTCCTGTAGATCTCCGCGAACCTTATGCTTCCCAGCGGGAAGAAGTAGTCGTTCATGACGAAAGAGACGGCGGAGAAGGCCAGGCCCAGCGCAAGGAGGGGCACGAGGAGGTGGCGCGGAGGAATCCCGAGCACACTGAAGGCGAGAAACTCGTGGTCGGACGACAGCCGACCCACCGCCATCAGGGAGCCGACCAGCGAGCCGAAGGGAAAGGAAAGCGCGACGACGAAGGGAAGGGAATAGATGACCAGCTTGATGACGTCCCAGAACGGCACCTTCTTGGAAAAGATCTGATACGCGAGGAGCAGGATCTGGTTCACGAAAAAGATGAAGAAAAAAAAGAGGAAGGCGACGGTGAAGGAGAAGAGGAACTCCCGGCCTACGTAGAGCCAGGTCCTTCTAAAACTCCGTGCCATCCCCTCCCCCGTCCTGTCCCTCGGTGAACCGCGCCACCCCCGCCCCGAGCGTACCGAAGAAAACGTAGGGCGCCCGATACGCGATGGCGGTGATGTCGAGCGAGGCGAGCCCGTCTGAGATGCCGAGCCTCCGCCAGGTCCCCGCGCCCTTCGAGAGCACGCTCACCCCGCCCCCGAAGCTTCCGAAGTAGATCCCCGCCGGAGTCTCACATGCGGAAAGGATCCAGTCGTCGCCGATCTCGCCGCTTGAGCGCGTGAACGAGCGGATCGTATCCTTTCCTCCCGTCCAGAGGAAGAGGCCTTCGCCGTAGGTGCCGATCCAGATTCTCCCGAGGCTGTCGTGAAGCACGGAAGTGATATTGGAGGCGGCGATCTCGGGATGCTCTTCGGAGAGCCTGCGCATGGCCCCGGATTGGAGGTCGAGTATGATGAGCCCCAGCGTCATCGTCCCCACCAGGAGCTTCGTCCCGGTCCGATCGGGGGCGAGGCAGGTGATGAACGGGCCGGGAAGCCCTCCATCCTCCACCCGCATCCAGGTGCCGGATCGAAGCCTGAAGAGGCCGTCTCCGAGCGTTCCCGCGTAGAGCTCACCTCCCGCCTCCGCCAGAGCCTGGACATTGGGAGGTTCAGCCAGGCCGAGATTTTCAGGGGGTCCCCAGCGGGATGAGACCTTGGAGAACCAGAAGAGCCCTTCCGAGGTTCCCACCCATACCCGTCTGGCGAGGATCTCTATGGAGCGGACCGTCGTCGCCGGCGTGGAGAAGGGAAGTCGATCTCCCGACGCCACCGAGTAGCGGGAGAGTCCGCCGTTCCAGGTTCCCACCCACACGTCGTCGCCATCCGCGTGGATGAAGGACACGTTCTCGTCGGAGAGGCCGAGCGATTCGGCAGAGAGGGTTTCCCATCGCAGGCGGTGGGAAAGCGCTTTGTACAGGATCGCATCCTGCGCTCCCAGCCGCTCGCCTCTGACGCGCATGAAATAATACCGCGCGGCGGTGGCATCCCGGCCCGTGTAAAGGGTGAGCTCAGCGGTCCTGAGCAGGGCCCGATCAATGTCGGTGAGACCGGTCCCCTTCGCCGAGGTCTCGACGGCGATCCTGTAGTATTCGAGGGCCGTGCTATACGAATCGCTTTTATAGCAGGAGTCCGCGATCTTGAGGGCGAACGGAGAGACCGTTTTCGAATCGGGCTCGAATGCCATGAGAGCGCTCAGGAAGTAGCGGGCGCGGAGAACGTCATCGCGGGCAAGGCTGATCTCGATCGACAGCGCAAGGGAATCCGCGGCCTCGGGAGAGCCGGGATAGCGGGAGCGCAGCTCCCGGAGGATCGAAAGGGCTTCTCCCGTGCCGCCCTGGCGGAAGATGTGGTCCGCCCTTTCGAACATGGCGCGGGCGCTCGGGTCCTCGGCTGCCGCCATCGCGGCTGCAAGGACAAGGGCGGCTGTGATGAGGATGAGGCGGACCGGCCTATGATCCCGTGGATCCAAAACCCCCGTCCCCCCTCTTGGTTTCGGAAACCGCCTCTCCAAGCCGGAAGGCAACGCGCGTCACCTCGGCGAATACGAGCTGCGCGATGCGGTCTCCCGGGCGGATGATGAAATCCTCTTTCCCCAGATTGATGAGAATGACTTTCACCTCTCCCCGGTAGTCGCTGTCAATGGTGCCGGGGGCGTTCAACACGGTGACGCCGTGGCGCACGGAGAGTCCAGAGCGCGGCCGCACCTGGGCCTCCAGGCCCCTGGGGATATCGAGGACGATCCCCGTCGGGATCAGGGAGCGCTCTCCCGGCTTCAGGACAATGTCGGTTTCGATGCACGCCATGAGGTCAGCCCCCGAGGCGCCGGGCGACTGGTATGCGGGGACACAGCGGGGGTTTCCCGTGCAGGAAACGATCTTCTCCTCCATGGACTTCTCCTAGAAAGAGAAATCGAAGCCTCTCAGGGCTCCAATGCCGCGGGTGCCGTAGGCGAGGAGGCTGAAGGCTTCCCGCCTGACAAAGGTGGCGACGAAGCTCTCCGCGTCGCCGGGCTTCACCCCTTCTATCATCGCAACCGATTCATCGAAGTCGAGCACCCTCCCGATCATCGTGAACTGGCGGACCAGCCGTTTCATCCGCGACTCCATGTCCTCGCGGGAGAGGGTCATGGAGCCGATGAGGTGGCTCTTTGCATCGGCGATCTCCGCCGCGCTCAGGGGCTCCCTGCGAAGACGCGCGAGCTCTCCATCGAGGGCAGCCAAAAGCTTCTTCGCGAGCTTGGGAATGGCGTTCGCGTAGAGGGTGAGCTGCCCCGTATCGGAATGGAAGGTGCGGAAGGAATAAACGGTATAGCAGAGGCCCCGTTCCTCGCGAAGCCGCTGGAACAGGCGCGAGCTCATCGATTCGCCGAATGCCGTGCTGAACACGAGCGATGTGTAGTAGTGGCCGATGTCGTGGTCGAGTGGATAGCACGTGCCCGCGTAGATCTGCACCTGCGTGAAGCGGTCAGCCGAGAACTCGGTGAAGCGGCCGAACGGCGGCGGCGTGCGCGCGGGCAGGGAAGCCTCTCCCGCGGATGCGCTGAAAGCCGCCTGGGCAAGCGCGCGCGCCTCGGCCGGATCGAAGTTGCCTGCCACCGCGACGATGGTGTTCGACGCCACCAGTCTTCGTCTGTAGAAATCATCGAGGCGCTCCCTGTTGATCGCCTCCACCTCAGCGACCTCTCCCGTGATCTTTCGCGCCAGTGGGTGATCTCCCCACATCCGGCGGAGGAACCGCTCGTGGCCTTTCTCCTCGGGGGAATCGTCGATGGAAAGGATCTCGTTCACGACAACGGCCTTCTCCTTTTCCATCTCCCCGGAGTCCAGGGATGAGGAGGAGGCCATGTCGGAGAGCACGCTGAATGCCAGGCGGATGTGCTCGCGGGGGATGACGACGTAGATGCAGGTGACCTCTTTTTCGGTGAAGGCATTGATGATGCCTCCCACCCTGTCGATCTCCTGCGCGATCTGGAGCGCCGTGCGCGAGGCGGTGCCCTTGAAGAGCATGTGCTCCAGGAAGTGGGAGAGCCCCCGCTCCCCTTCCCCCTCGTCCCGCGAGCCGTGGAGGTACCAGAATCCGATCGAGAGGGTGTCTGTTCGGTCAACCGGCTCGAGGAGCAGGTGCGCTCCGCAAGCCAGTTTTTCCGTAAGGATCAATCCTCTCTCCGGTGGGGCCGATGCGGCCGATCCGGTCCGTCATGCCCGTGGGATCTGTCGGAGCCCTCCCGCCCGTAGGGCGGCCGGCGCCTGTCGGGCCCCCGGCCTCTATCGCCCCCATCGCGGGAGCGCGGCCGCTCGGGCCTGGCCTGGGCATTTTCCGGGTGCGCGGCTATGGATTCCAGGGTCGCAAGGTTGATCCTGCCCATCTTGTCGACATCGGTAACCTTGACCTCGAGCTCCTGGCCCTCGCTTACGACGTCCGCGGGGTTCTCCACCCTCTGCGCGGCCAGCTTGGACACGTGAACGAGCCCTTCCTTGCCGGGAAGGATCTCAACGAAGACGCCGAAGTCCATGATCCTCTTCACGGTCCCCTTGTAGGTCTTTCCCACAACGGGCTCCTCGATCATGCCCTCGATTATCTTCTGGGCCATCTCGGCCCCTTCCTTCTGGCGGCAGTAGATTGTCACGGTCCCGTCGTCGTCGATGTTGATCGTGGACCCCGATTTTTCGCTCATCCCCTTGATGTTCTTGCCGCCCGGCCCGATTATCAGGCCGATCTTCTCCGTGGGGATGCGGATCGAGATGACCTTGGGGGCGAGATCCGAGACGTCGCTCCTGGGCTGGGCGATTGTCGAGTTCATTATGGAAAGGATGTGAAGCCTTCCCTCACGCGCCTGTTCCAGCGCCTTGGTGAGGATCTCCACGCTCACGCCCTCGATCTTGATGTCCATCTGGATGGCCGTTATCCCCGAGTCCGTTCCCGCAACCTTGAAATCCATGTCCCCGAGGTGGTCCTCCTCTCCGAGGATGTCGGAGAGCACGACGAACTTGTCCCCTTCCTTCACGAGGCCCATGGCTATTCCGGCCACGGACTTCTCGATATGCACTCCGGCGTTGAGAAGGCTCAAAGTTCCGCCGCACACCGTGGCCATGGAGGACGAGCCGTTGGATTCCAGGATCTCGGATACGACACGGATCGTATAGGGGAAGGATTCCTTGGGGGGGAGCACCCTCTCAAGCGCCCTCTCGGCGAGGTGGCCGTGGCCGATCTCGCGCCTGCCCGGAGAGGAGAGACGCCCCGTCTCGCCCACTGAGAACGGAGGGAAGTTGTAGTGAAGCATGAAGCGCTTGGTGCTGTCACCCTCGATGTTGTCCAGGATCTGCTCGTCAAGGGCCGTGCCGAGCGTCGTGACGACCAGGGCCTGCGTCTCTCCCCGGGTGAAAAGCGAGGAGCCGTGGGTCCGGGGAAGGAAGTCGATCTCGCAGGTGATGGGCCGGATCTCCTCGGGCTTGCGTCCATCCGTGCGGAGTCTCTTCTCTATGATTGACTTGCGGAGGATCTGCTGCTCCATCTCTTCGAAGAGGGCGCCCACGGCCTTGGCGTCGGTTTCCTCGAGCTTCTCCGCGAACTTCTCCAGCGCCTCGGTCTTGAGGGCCTTGATCGCCTTGGCCCTCTCGTGCTTCCCCTTGACGAAACAGGCCGCTTCAAGCTTCCCGTACGCCCACGAGCGGATCTCATCCGCGGCCGCCAGGACGGCCTCCTTTTCAGCAACCTCGATCTTCTGTTTTCCCGCCATGCGGGCGAGCTCGAGCTGGATCCCGCAGAGGTCCTTGATGGTCAGGTGTGCTTTCTCGATGGCCTCGACGAGGAGGCTTTCCGGGACCTGGGATGCCCCACCCTCCACCATCGTGATGCCCTTCATGGTGCCGGCCACGATGAGGTCGATCTTGCTTTCCTGGATCTGGTCGTAGGTGGGGTTCACCACCACCGCTCCGTTCACGTATCCCACCCTCACGGCGCCGATGGGGCCGCCAAAGGGGATGTCGGACAGGGTGACCGCCGCGGATGCCGCGTTCATCGCAACCACGTCCGGCGGGTTCACCTGATCCGTAGAGATCGCGATGGGGATGACCTGGATTTCATGCTTGAAGCTCTTCGAAAAGAGCGGCCGCAGTGGACGGTCTATGAGGCGCGAGACCAGGATCTCCTTGTCCTTCGGCCTGCCCTCCCTTTTGATGAATCCGCCGGGGATCTTCCCGGCGGCGTAGTACTTCTCGATATAATCGACTGAAAGGGGGATGAAGTCGATGTCTTCCAGCTCCCGTTCGCCGAAACAGGCCGTGGCTAGAACCGCCGAACCGCCCAGACGGGCGAAGACCGCCCCATTAGCCTGTTTTGCCATGCGGCCGGTTTCCAGGACCAGCTCGTCTTCCCCGATCCTGTATGAGACACGATGTGCCATATTTCTCCTTGCTTTCTTGAGTTACTTTCGCAGATTGAGCCGCTCTATGATCTGTCGGTATTTCGCCAGATCCTTGACCCGCAGGTATGCCAGAAGCCGGCGCCTTTGGCCGACAAGCTTGAGCAGCCCCCTGCGTGAATTGTTGTCCTTCGGATGTACCTTGAAGTGCCCCGTGAGCTCCTCGATCCGTTTCGTGAGGAGAGCGATCTGCACTTCCGTCGAGCCGGTGTCCTTTTCCGATACACCGTAGCTCTTGACGATCTCGAGTTTTGAATCCTTTGTCAGAGGCATCGTGGACTCCTTTCCTTTAGTCCGATAAAAATCTTGCTTCCGTGATCTTCCCGCCGCCGGAGAGCTCCAACTCAACGGAATCCTCTCGGACCGTGAGCAGGCCTGAAACAGCCGCGGCCTCCGCCTCACAGGAGACCGGGTAGCTGCCCGGTTTGGGAAGACATTGCCGAATGTCGAATCTCCGCACCCGTATGGCGCGGAGGGTGCCGCGAAGACTTTCCCCCAGCAGGGGAACGTGTCGCAGGTCAATGGAGTGGCTGGCAGCGAGCATCGCGCGCGCCTCGCCGAGCGACCCTTCCCGGATCGCGGTCCTGATGCGGGAGCTGGAGACGGGTGCATCGCCGTAGAGAACGGGTTGAGCAACAAAAATCTCGGTTTTCGTGCCTCGAAGCATTTCCCCAAGTGCCCGCGCGTCCGTGTCCCTGTCCTTACCGAATCGAAAGTTGTATCCGACCGCGAGTTTCTCGATGGTAAGATTTTCCCTCAAGCTGCGGACAAAAGCCTTCCCTGATAGTCTACTCAATTGCTCGGAAAAGTCAATTACCACGACCGCGCCGATGCCCAGCGCTTCGAGCCGCTCGAGCTTCTGTTCGATGGTCAGGATCGGGCCGGGAAACGAATCCCGGGCCAGCACGAGCGCAGGGTTTTCCCGAAAAGTGACGATCAGGGGCAGTGCGCTGCTTCCCGTAACGGCACTCAAAAGCCTCCGATGACCGAGGTGGACCCCGTCGAAGACGCCGATGGAGAGGCTTACGGGGGACTGTATGCCCGATTTTCCGGCAAGAAGGTCCTCCCACGAAACCACCTTCACGGCAGGCTCCCATCGGCGAAAACGGCCGCGTAGCGGCGGACGCCTTCCCGCACATCAAGCATCGCGAGCAGCTTCCCCTCCCTGCTGAATACGGGAAACTCGCCGTCGCATTGGATCGGTTGGTCGAAGGAGAGCCGCCCGGCTGGAATACCCCGGGCGATGAGCCGCGCGAGCTCGGCTGTGACCGTCAGGCGCGTGAAGCCGGGGCAGCCGTCAAAGAAGCTTTCCGGCGGAAGGAGGTGCCGGGAAGCATCGAAGAGCTCTGGCTCCACAGCCTGCTCCAGGCTGAAGTTGCCGATGCGGGTCCTCGACAGGCGGGAAACATGCGCGCAGGTCCCGAGAGCTTCGGCAATGTCCCGCGCGAGGGACCGGATGTATGTACCCTTGGAGCAGGCGACGATCAGGGTCGCGTTCGGCGGCTGATATTCAAAAAGCTCCAGCCGACGGATTGTGATGGGTCTCGGCTCGAGCTGGACCGTCTCGCCTTTTCGCGCAGCCTCGTGGGCTCGCCTGCCGTTGACGTGAACGGCGGAGAATTGAGGAGGCACCTGGAGAATGGCGCCGGTGAAGCGGGCGAGGACGCGCTGGATCGCTTCCCGCGACGGCACGGGCCCCTCCGCCACCACCTCCCCCTCGGGATCGAGGGTGTCGGTGCCTTTGCCGAACGTGACGCCGGCAACGTACTCCTTGTCCATTGCGGAGGCATACGGGCAGAGCCTTGTGAGCCTTCCGGCAAGCACGAGCAGAAGGCCATCGGCGAACCGGTCGAGGGTTCCCGTATGCCCGATGCGGTGAGTTTTCAGGCTGCGTTTGATGGCTCCAAGCGCCTGAAAGGAGGTCCTTCCCGCGGGCTTGGACAACAGAATGATGCCGTCAGCCACTCTCGGCTCGCCGGGTGTCTGCATCACCCGCTTGAGTTCCCGCCCTCCTCGATCCCCGTTTGCGCAGGGTGAGCGATTTCACGCAGCTTCTTGGCGATCCGGAATCCCCGCTCGATGGAGTCGTCGAGGATGAAGGAGAGCCGGGGAAAAGTGCGTATGCTGATCCTCTTGGAGAGGACCCCCTGGATGAATCCGGCGGCATGGTTGAGGGCGTCAACGCTCCCCTGGAGGGTTTCCCGCTCGCCGAAGCGTGAGACGTAAATCTTGGCGTGGCCGAGGTCCCGGGAAAGGCGGACCTCCGTCACCGTTGTAAGTCTCTCCACGCGGGGGTCCTTGATCTCGCCCATGAAGATCATGGAGCAGATCTCCTCCCGCAGGAGGCTTTCAAGTCGCTTGAGCCTTAGTTCCGCCATCCCTGGCCCCTTCCAGCTTCTTGGCCAGCTCGTGCACCTCGTAGACCTCTATGGTGTCTCCCACCTTGATGTCTTGGAAGTTGTCCAGTCCGATTCCGCACTCGAACCCTTCCTCCACCTCCCGCGCGTCGTCCTTGAAGCGCTTCAGGGAGACGAGCTTTCCCTTGAAGATCTCCACGCCCTCGCGGATGAGCCGCATGTCCGCGTTGCGCTTGACCTTGCCCGACGCGACGTAGCAGCCCGCGATCGTTCCGATCTTGGGGACCTTGAAGGTGTTGCGCACCTCGATTGTGCCGATGAGCTCTTCCTTGAGCTCCGGCTTCAAGAGGCCTTCCATTGCCGCCCGGATGTCGTCCACCGCGTCGTAGATGATGTTGTACTTGCGGATCTCCACCTTTTCGCGGTCCGCCAGGCTCTGGGCGCTGGGAGTGGGCCGCACGTGGAAGCCGATGATCAGGGCATTGGAGGCGGCCGCCAGGTTGACGTCGTTCTCGTTTATGGCTCCGGCCGCCGCGTGGATGACCTGGAGCTTCACCTCGGAGGTTGACATCCGCTCCAGGGCGGTCTGAAGGGCCTCCACGGAGCCGTGCACGTCGGCCTTGATGATGACCTTCAGCTCCTGGATCTGCCCTTCCTTGATCTGCTCGTAGAGGTTGTCCAGGGTGATCTTCTTGACGTTCTTCGATTCCTCCAGCTTTCGAAGCTCCTGGCGCTTGGCCCCGATGACCTTGGCTGTTTTCTCGTTGTCGGTGACCTGGAACGGGTCTCCCGCGTTGGGGATGCTGGTGAATCCGACCACCTCGACGGGAAGCGACGGGGTGGCTTCCGTCATCCGGTCTCCCTTGTCGTTGAACATGGCCCGAACCTTGCCCGGGTAGATCCCCGCCACAAAGGAGTCCCCGCCGCGAAGCGTGCCCTTTTTGCAGATGATCGTGGCAACGATTCCGCGGCCCATGTCCACACGGGACTCGAGCACTATTCCCATTGCGCGGGTGTCGTACGGCGCCTTCAGCTCGAGGATTTCGGCCTGGAGGAGGATGCTCTCCAGCAGTTCCTGGATGCCCATCTTCTTCAAGGCGGAAACGAGGTTGTAGATCGTCGTGCCGCCCCAGTCCTCGGGGGCCAGGCCGTGCTCGGTAAGCTGCTTCTTCACGAGATCAACGTTGGCTTCGGGAAGGTCTATCTTGTTGACGGCCACAATGATGGGAACGCGCGCATCCTTGGCGTGGTTCACGGCCTCGATGGTCTGGGGCATGACCCCGTCCACGGCGGAGACCACCAGCACGACCAGGTCCGTGACCTGGGCGCCGCGGGCGCGCATCATGGTGAAGGCCTCATGGCCCGGCGTGTCGATGAATACGATCTTGCCCTTGGGCAGGTCCACGGAGTATGCGCCGATGTGCTGCGTGATGCCGCCGTACTCGCCCTCGGCCACGTTGGTGCTCCTGATGGCGTCCAGGAGCTTGGTCTTTCCGTGGTCGACGTGGCCCATGATCGTGACGATGGGAGGCCGCGGGAGGGAGTCCTCCTCGCTCGCCTTCTCCTCCTCGATTACCGTCTCGTCGTAGAGGGAGACGACGTTCACCTTGCACTGGTACTCGGCGGCGAGAAGGGAGGCCGTATCGGCGTCGATCTGGTCGTTGATGGTCACCATCATGCCCATTGACATGAGCTTGTGGATCACCTCCGAGGCCTTGAGGTTCATTTTCTTCGCAAGCTCGGAAACCGTGATGTTCTCCGTGATCGCGATCTCCTTGGGCACCGGGTTGGCCATGACCACGGTCTTCTTCTTCACCTGGAGGCTTTTTTCCTCGATCTCCATGTGCTTGCGCTTGGGATACTCGATCTTTCTCTTCGTTTTCGAGTAGAACTTTTTGGCCGTCGGCTTCTTGTCCTCGGGCTTGGCGGCGCCGCCTTCCGTGGGCCTCCCTCCGGCAGACGGTCTTCCGCCTGCGGACGGCCGCGGCCCGAATGGAGGGCGCCCTCCAAAGGGCGGCCTTCCTCCCGCCGGCGGCCTGCCGCCGTACTGGGGTCTTCCCTCGCCGCCCTGGGGGCGGGGCGGCATGGGCCTTCGCAAAGGAGCCCCGATTCGCGCGCTTTCTCTTACCGACGGTCTCGGCTCGGGAGGGTGCTGAAGGGCTGGGGGCTTCGGCTTGGGTTTCTCTTCCATGACCGCCTGAGGAGGAGCTTCCACCACGGACGCTGCCGCCTCGGGTTCGACGGCCTTCTTGGCCGGCATCGGCTTTTTGACGACGACGACCCTCTTCTTCACCACGACAACCTTCTTCTTCTCCGAGGCCGCTTCCTCGACGGGGTGCGGCTCTTCCTCGGCCTTCTTGTGCTTTATGAGGGCGGTCTTGGGCTTTTTCTTGCTCTCCAGTTCCTCGGGCGTACTGTTCACTGATCTTCCTCTGTGCTTTCCTCGAAGCTTAATCCCACGCCGCAGTTTGGACAAGTGGCCATGTCGGGAGTGACGGGAGTCCCGCATTCGGGACACTCGTAGCTCTCCTCCTCCGCCATTTCTTCCTGCGCCTCGGCCGCTTCGGCGGCCGCGACGGGTGCCGCTTCCTCGGCCTCGGAGGCAGGCTCCTCGACTGCGATTTCCTCGGGGGCGGGCTCCTCCGCCGCGGCAGGGGCCTCTTCCTCCACGATCTCCACGTTCTCGTCTATGATTTTCTGAAGCAGAGCCACGTCTTCCGCCGTGATCCCCTCCAGGCTCGCGAGCTCCGCCGTGGTCAGGGCCACCAGGCTCTCGATGTCCGTGATGTGGTCCTTCTCGAGGATCTCCACGAGGCGCGGGGGGATGCCGGGCAGTTCGGAGATCTTCTGGATCTCTTCCTCGGAAACCTCGCCGAAAAGCGCGGACACCGCCTTCTTGGCCTCCGCTGAGATGTCCATCTCTGAGAACTGGCTCTCCGTCTTCACGTCGATGTTCCAGTCCGTGAGCCGGTTGGCGAGCCGCACGTTCAGCCCCTGCTTGCCGATAGCCAGGGAGAACTGGGCATCGGGCACCACGGCGAGGGCGGACTTCTTCGCCTCGTCAAGGATGAGTACCTGGGAGACCTCGGCGGGGGAGAGGGCGTTCTTGATGAACCCGCGCGGATCCGTGGAGTAGCGAAGCACGTCGATCTTCTCGCCCTCCAGCTCCCTCACCACCGCCTGGATGCGAACCCCCTTGAGGCCAACGCAGGCGCCCACGGGATCCACGTCTTCGCGGTTGGACCGGACGGCGAGCTTGGTCCTGTAGCCGGGCTCGCGCACGATCTTGAAGATCTCTATCGTCTTGTCGTAGATCTCCGGCACCTCCAGCTCGAAGATCTTCTTGACGAACTCGGAATGGTTGCGCGACAGCACGATCTGCAGGCCCGACGGGGTCTTCACGACCTCGTAGATCATCGCCTTGATGCGGTCGTTGGGATGGTACACCTCGCGGGGAGACTGGTACTTCTTGGGAAGAATTCCCTCGGTCTTGCCCAGGTCCACGTAGATGTTGCCGTTGCGCTCTCGCTGGTAGTAGCCGATGATCATCTCCCCTACTTTGTCCTTGTACTCGGAGTAGAGGGTGTCCTTCTGGATCTCCCGCAGGCTCTGGCGGGCCTTCTGCTTGGCGCTCTGAACCGAGACGCGGTCGAACTCCTGCGGGTTGATCTCGATGAGAAGCTCGTCGCCGATTTCGGCGTCCTCGTTGAGCTGCTTGGCCTCCGACAGCTCCATCTCGCGAACGGGGTCCATCAGATCGTCGTCCTCGACGATGATCTTCTTGGCGAAGAGGGTCACCTCGGTGCCGTCGTCGCTGAAGCGCACCACGGCGTTGTCCATGGACCCGTACTTCTTCTTGTACGCAGCGAGCAGGAAGTTCTCGATGGTCTTCATCACGAGATCCTCGGGAATTCCCCTCTCCTGCACGAGCTGCTTGATTGCCTGTGCCAGATCAGACTGCATTTTTATCTTCCTCGTTCTTCGTCTCGCCCCGTGGCGATATCGTTTTCTCCTGGGAGTGATCGAGCCGCGCCTTGCGTATCGAGGAGATGGGATACTCCTTCACCCCCCCGCCCGTGCGAAGCTTAAGCACCCCGTTCTCGGCCCGTTCGATGACTCCTCCTATCCATTCGGCCTCGTCGGCCGCCAAAATCCGGACTCCCCTGCCGGCAAAGATGCCGTATTCGGCAGGGCTCTTCAGCCGCCTGTCTATGCCCGGCGAGCTTACCTCGAGGCTCACGTCCTCCATCCCCTCGATGGTCAGGAGGCGGGGATAGATGAGGCGGGAGACCTCGGCGCATTCGTCGATTCCAACCCCCGCCGCGCGGTGGACAACCACCGCCACGCGCGTGACGCCCTTGAGCCTGCCTACCGTGCACTCCACGAGGCTGAACCCCATCCCCGTGATGACCGGTTCTATCTCCTCGCGGACCGTCTTGTTCAGATGCTCGAAATACAATGTATCCGCCGCCCAATAAAAAAGAGTCGTTAGGCCGACTCTTTCTTCACCATAACGTACATTATAAGGGCGGAATTGTCAATCCGTTGCGCCGGTCATTGTCATTCCGACCGGCAGTGCGCCCCGAAGCCCCGCCAGGCCTTACATGTCGAGGGCAAGGGTGAGCACGGACACGCTCCGGCATCCCGCATCGAGAAGGACCCGGGCGCAGGCGTCCGCCGTGGCCCCAGTGGTAAAGACATCGTCCAGGACGACCGCCCGTTCGGGAACGCGCGCTCCCGGGCTTTTACGGATCTTCCCCTGGAGATTGCCACGCCGCTGCTCGAAGTCGAGGCTCTTCTGGGAAGCCCCACCCGTCCGTTCCAGCGGACGAAGGACCTGCGCCAGGCGGCTCCTCTCGATGGCCCGGGCAATCCTCTCGACATGATCGATTCCTCCGGCATGGGGGCGCGGCGGAACCGGTATCACGGGCATGCCGGCGAAGCTCTCACGAAGGGACGGAGCGAGGAATCCGGCGAAAAGATCCGCGAGGCGGCTCCTTCCATCGAATTTGTAGCAGGCGATGAGCCTCCTCACCTCCGTCTCGTAGGCGAAGATGGAGAAGTTTGAATCGAAGGCGTACGCGGTCTGGCGGCAGCGCGTACAGATGCAGTCTTCCGAGACGAGCGGAGTGCTGCACACGCGGCAGCGGACCCCTCCCAAAGGCCTCAGGCGCGCGATACATTCGTCGCAGACGAGGGCGCCGGCAGTGGAGGCCAGGAGAAGCCACTCGCCGCAGAGCAGGCAGCGTCCCGGAAAAAGGAGGTCCAGGAGGAATCGAGGTGCCGCGTGAAGGCCGCCGCCCACCTTCAGGAATCCCCCCCGGAGCCGAGCTCTTCCTTCCAGCGGGCGATCCGGTTCAGTGCCTCCAGGGGAGAGGTCTTGTCGACAGGGAAGCGGCGGATCTCGCGCAAGACCGTGTCGCGCGCGGGAAAGAGGAGCCGCTGGGAATCCGCCTCCTGTCCGCCTTCCTTTTTCTGCACTTCCGTCTTCGGCGGGGAATACCGCGGGGCGCCTTCCCCCGAGGTCAAATCCGTCAGTATTTTCTGGGCCATCGAAAGGGTCTCCGCGGGGATGCCCGCGAGCTTCGCGACATGGATGCCATACGAGTTGTCGGACGGCCCTTCGCGCACCCGCTTGAGGAAAACGACCTCGCCCGCCCTTTCCAGGACATCCATCGAAAGATTCGCCACCATGGGATGGCTCAAGGCGGTCAGCTCGTGGAAGTGCGTGGCGAACAGCGTTCGGGCTCCGATATGCCCGAGGATGTACAGGCTCACGGCCCACGCGATGGCAAGCCCGTCCCGCGTGCTCGTCCCCCTGCCGATCTCATCCATGACGATGAGGCTGCGTCCCGTGGCAGAGCGCAGGATGTGCGCGGTCTCGTTCATCTCCACCAGGAACGTGGATTCCCCGCGGGCAAGGTTGTCCGTGGCGCCCACCCGGCAGAAGATGCTGTCCACGATCCCGATCGCGGCCTCGGAGGCCGGCACGAAGGAGCCGATCTGGGCCATGAGCACGATCAGCGCGGTCTGGCGGAGGAACGTCGACTTTCCCGCCATATTGGGGCCCGTGAGGATCACGAAGGACCGGCTCTCGTCTCCCAGCTTCACGCTGTTGGGCACGAATGCCCCCCCGGGAAGATGGGCTTCCACCACGGGATGCCGGCCTTCCTTGATGTGCAGCCGAGGCTCTTCCCAGATCGTCGGGCGGCAGTATCCCCGGACCGTGGCGGCGAAGGCCAGGGACTGGTAGACGTCGAGCTCCGACGTCGCCTCAGCTATGGTCAGGAGACGCCCCACGCTCCCCTTCACCTTCTCCCGCACCTCCAGGAAGAGGCGCTTCTCGATATCCACGATCTTCTCCGAGGCGTTGTTGATCTCCGATTCCAGATCCGCCAGCCGGTCCGTGGTGTACCGCTCTCCTCCCACCAGCGACTGCCTGCGGATGAAGTGCTTCGGAACAAGGGGGAGATTCGACTTGGTGACTTCGAGGTAGTACCCGATGATCTTGTTGTATCGCAGCTTGAGCGCCGCGATTCCCGTCGCGGCGCGCTCCTCTTCCAGGTATTTCTCGAGTATTCCCCGGGCATTGTCCCGAAGGTCGAAGAGCCGGTCGAGCTCGTCGTCGTATCCCCGCCGAATGAGGTTGCCCTCCGTGATGAGAAGCGAAGGCTCCTCGGCGATGGCACGCGCGAGAAACCGGGCGAGCTCTTCCATGGCGGCGCGGTTCTCCCTCAGGCATGCGGTCAGGCCGCCCATCTCGCCGCCGCCCGTCAAAAGCTCTTCGATGGCGAGAACCGACTCCAGCGTGGAGGCGATTGCCAGCAGGTCCTTCGCGTTCGCTCTGTCCATTGCGACGCGGGAAGCAAGCCGCTCCAGGTCGAGGACCCTGCCCAGGGAGTCGCGGAGCCGGGAGAGCAGCACCTGGTCCCGGTAGAGGGATTCGACGGCGGAGAGCCTCCTTTCGATGGCGGCGCGATCCTTCAGGGGCGTGAGAAGCCAGCGGCGGAGCTTGCGCGCCCCCAGCGAAGTGCGGCTTTGATCGAGAACTTCCAGCAGCGTATAGCGCCTGCTCCCATCCTGAAGGTTGGCGACGAGCTCGAGGCTCTTCTGTGCGGACTCGTCCAGGGCGACGAAGCTCGAATCGCTGTAGACGGCCAGGGACGAGATATGGGCGAGGGCCTTTTTCGCGGTTCCGGCAAGATAGTCGAGAAGGACCCCCGCGGAGACGATCTCGGGGGAATCCTCGGCGAGCCCGAATCCCTTGAGGTTCGTTACGCCAAGCTGCTTCAGAAGCCGGGCGCGGCATGAAGAGGGCTCGAAGCTCCAGTCCGGATACCTGTTCACGAGGCATCCTTCCTTCTCCGTGAGAAGCCCCCGTACGACATCGTCTTCTTCGAACAGCGACTCTTGAGTGATGACCTCCTTGGGCTCAAGGCGAAGGAGCTCTCTCTTCAACCGCTCGCCGCGCTCGGCGAACGCGAAGGAGGTGGCGGCGAACTCTCCCGTGGAAAGATCCGCGTATGCCAGGGACATCATGCCGTTTGATCTGCCGACCGCCAGGAGATAGTTGTTTGCGTTGCGGGCGAGGAGGCTTTCATCGAGCGCGGTCCCCGGAGTGATCACCTCTACGACGTCACGGTTCATAAGCCCCCGGCCGCCGGAGGGGGGCACCGACTGCTCACAGACCGCCACCTTCCGGCCGGCCGCGAGGAGGCGCGCGATGTATCCCGCAGCCGCGTGATAGGGAATCCCGCACATCGGCACGCCGTTTCTTTGCGTGAGCGTGAGCTCGAGCAAAGAGGATACCTCCCGGGCATCCTTTTCGAACATCTCGTAGAAATCGCCCAGACGGAAGAACAGGACGGCATCGGGGAAGCGCTCTTTGGCGCTCCTGTATTGGGCCATCATGGGGCCCGTTCCGCCGCCGGCCTGGCGCTCCCGACTTTCGCTTGATCCCGGGGTTGTTTCTCCCATGAGATTGGAATTATAGTACGCCGTCATGGAAGGAAACAATACGAGGTCCGGGGACGAGGCGCCGCTCAGCCGGACCGACCCCATTCTCATCGCGGAAGACGGGAGAGGAGTTTTCTTGAAGGCCTCGGGCCACATCCGCGCCCTCGACTGCTACCCCTTGCGCGAAGAGCTGCTTTCCCGGCTGGACTGCCCGAAGTCCCCGACCGCCGTCTTCATAGAGCTTTCCGACTGCCGATACATGGACTCCACGTTCATCGGCCTCCTCGTCGCCATGGACGGGAGGTTGAAGAGCCACGGCGGGAGGCTCCGCGTTTTCAACCCGTCCGCCGAATGCCTCGAATCCTTGGGCCGTCTCGGGCTGGACAGGGTGCTGTCTGTCGAGCATGGCCCCCTGGAGCTTCCTCCCGGATCGCGCCCCCTGCCCTACCGGGGGAGCCCCGGGGCTGAGTTCGTTCTGAAAGCCCATGAGGCCCTCATGGAAAAATCCGAAGAGGCGAAAAAGAAGTTCAGCCTGCTCAAGGAGATGCTTGAGAAAAAGCTCAGGAAGGGCTAGCGATGCTCAGGGCCTCCCGGGCCCCGAACCTCGCCCTCTCAGCGCCTTCGAATCGAGGTAGTCCCGAAGGAAGAGCGACGCGGCAATGGCATCCACTTTTTCCTTGGCCGTGCGGCGGGTCTTGCCGACGGCGGCGAGAATTTCTTCCGCTCTCCTGCTGGACCAGCTTTCGTCCCAGAGGGTGCACGCCGAGCCGCGAGCCGCCAGCCGCTGGCAGAGCAGCCGCGAGCGTTCGCATCCCTCCCCTTCCCTGCCGTCATCCCGCACGGGATAGCCCACCACCACGAGATCGACCTCTTTCTCGCGGCACAGATCGATCAGCTTCGCCGTGAGCCTGTCCAGGGATGTGAAGGGGATGGTAGCGAAGGGCGAGGCGATCATGCCGAGCGGATCCGTCAGGGCCAGGCCAACACGCCGGGTGCCGAGGTCCACGGCGAGGGTCCGTCCCACCTCAATCCCCTCCGGTATACGTCTTTCCCGCCAGCTCGTAGAGCCGCTTGATCACTTTCGTGGTGATGTCGATTTCGGGAATGTTGGCCAGGATCAGGTCCGCATAGGCGCCGTCGCTCCTCAGGACCAGGGCGTAGCCGTCTCTCTCCGCGACGTAATGGACCGCGTCAAGGATCTCCTTGACTATCGAGGTGGAGAGGATCTTGTCCGCCTGTCTCTTATAGGCTTCCTTCTTGATGCGCTGATAATCGTCGAGGTATGCCTTCTTGTCGTTGATCTTCTTTTCCAGCTGGAGGGAAGCGTCCTTGTTTCCGGCCTTGTCCGCGTCGAGCTTCTGGTTCTCGAGGTCGCTTATGTCGCGGTTCACGGACTGCACCTCTTTCTGGTACGCCACCCTGAAATCCTCAAGCTCCCGAACGGCCTGCGATTCCTTGTAGGAGGTTGTGAGGACCTGGGTCCAGTTGCATACCGCCACCATGGTCACCTGCTGGCCCCAGAGCGGCAGCCCAAGGACGGCGGCAAAGGCGATACAGACAATCGCGCTCTTCATTCGGGCCCCCTAGAATACGTCCCCGCCGAGGGAGATGATGAAATCGAAGTTCCAGAAGCTCGAGGGATCTCCGAGGAGTCCGGCCTTATAGACCACCTGCCCGTTCTGGATCTGGAACTTCTTGCCCAGATACAGCCTGATGGGGAACTGGGGCAGCGTGAAGCGCAGCCCGAACCCGTAGGAGAAATAGAACTGGTTGATGTTGGCGTTCACGAGGTCCGCCGGGGTCTGCCACAGCCCGACTACATCGAAGAAGCCCGTGAGCCAGAGCAGCTCCTTGGAGATCGGCATACGCAGCTCCACCTTGTTGTCCCAAAGCGCTTTGCCGTACATCAGGCTCCAACCCCGGCCTATCGTCATGCCGTCGATGTAGAGCAGGTCCGTGGAATCCGTTACCGGCAGCGTCCATTGCCAGATCGCGTTTGTAGTGCCCGGCGCGGCCACGTACGCGAACTGAGGCAGGAGCAGCGAGAATCCCGAGTGCGCGGCCAGGACGAACATGAGGCTCCAGTCCTCGGCAACGGGAACATTGAGGAGCGTGAGGAAGCCTTCGACGAAGGAATCGGTGCGGTTGTAATGCCGGCTGCCGAAGAGCACACCGCCGGTGTAGGCGAAGGATTGGCTTATCTGGTAGCCCGTGGTGGGAGAGAGCGGGTTGTCCCGCCCGTCCAGGTACACGGTGGCCGAAAGCTGGTCGATGATGTTCCACGTATTGAGGTTGTTTCGGACGGTCACGTCGTAGGGACGGTAGAGAGTCGGATCGTAGGTGAGGTAGCGCAGCCGGGTGCTCAGCCCGCCCCGCACGCCGAAGTACCCGAATATGGGCACCTGCCACCGGTAGCCCGAGTTGAGCCCGAGGCCGATGTCCCAGGAATCGTAGCTCATGAGGTACTGCTTTGGGATGGTCTGCCCCCGCTGGATCATGGAGAGGTAGTCCGCCTGGTTGGTGAATGGATCGGGGGCCGCGATTGCGGACTGGTCGTCCGTGAAGAATGGGGGAAGGATGTCTTGCAGCACGTTCTGCATTGTCGAGTGGACAAAGGACAGAGAAATCCCCGCGGACCAGCGCGCGCCGAACATCCACGGTTCCAGGTAGCTCAAGGCGACGGTCTGCTTGATCGGCGATGCCTCGAGGTCGATGCCGATGGTCTGGCCGGTGCCCATGAAGTTCTTTTCATTCCACTTGACGTTGCCCGAGATCGGGAAGTCCTGCCCGGAGAAGATGACGCCGAACTGGATGTCCGCGGTGCTCTGCTCCTCGAGGTTGAACACGATGTTCATGAGCCCTTCGGCCGAGCCGATGGGCGTTTCGGGCTGTATCGAGCTGAAGAACTGAAGGTAGTAGAGGTTTCTGAGGCCTTCGATGATCTTCGTCCGATTGAAGATGTCCCCCTCTTCGAAGGGAAGCTCCCTGCGCAGGACGAACTCCTTGGTCCGCGTGTTTCCCTTGAAGATGATGTTCTCGATGTGGGCCTTGTCCCTTTCCACGATGTTGAGGGTGTAGGTTATCGTCTTCTTCGCGTCGTCTCGCGCCTCCTTCAGATCGAAGGAGTTGAAGATGTAGCCGTTTTCGTAGTAGAGATCCGTGATCCGCTGGATGTCCTTCTGCAGCTTCTGGAGGCTCAGGACCTTCTGCGGCTTCTGATAGATCAGGTCCGAAAGCCGCGCGGTTATGAACACCGAGTTTCCGGAGAGGTTCAAGCCGCCGAAGGTCCACTGATCCCCCTCGTTGACGTAGACCGTGAGGACCAGCTGGTTCTTGCCCTGCTGGCTCTGGACCTGCCTGTCCACCCGCTCGATCTTCGAGTCGATGTACCCATGGTCGGTGTAGTAATCGATGATCGCCTTCTTGTCCTCCTCGAGCTTCGATTCCTGGAACACGCCGGTATCGAAGAGGAAGGGGGGCTTGGTCTTCATGAGATTTCTCAAGCTGCTCTCCGAGGCGAAGGCGTTGCCCGAGAACCGGACCTCTTTTACGGTTGTCTGCGACCCTTCGGAGATCTCGAAGGTGACAACGGCGGTATTGTCCTTTTCATCCGTCGTGATTGTGCCGGTGACGGTTGCTTCCGTATACCCCTTGTCCAGGTAGAGGGCGCGGATGGCCGTCTCATCCGTCTTCACCTTGGCCTGGCTCACCAGATCGCCCTTCTTGATCACGATCTTGTCCATGATGTCCGGGGTTCTCACCTCCCTGTTGCCCGAGAGGACTATGGAGCTCACCGAGGGCCTCTCCTTGACGACGAAATTGACGATGACGGCGGTTTTCGCCTCGTCCGTGGGCTTCGCGTCCCCCTCGATGGTCTCGAAGTAATCGAGAGCGAAGAGCTTGCCCTGGATCTCCCAGAAAAGATCGATGGAGAAATTGCGGCCGATATACGGCTTCACGATCGTCTGCAGGTCCTTTGCGGCCACCGTAGCCAGGCCGGTGAAGGTGATATCGTTGATCGGCTTGCCGATGTACCACTCCTCCTGGCTCTGGGCGAAGAGGCTGCCCGGCAGGGATATCAGGAGGAACATGGCGAAAGCCGCGGTCGTGACACGTCTCATCATTCAAGCTCCTTGCTCGCCTCGGGAAGGGCGTTTCAGTACGAAAATCTCCAGCGTATGGAGATCGAGTTGTCGGGAATGAAGAGGCTCTGCGGTGTCTGAGGGGTCAGGGTCCAGTCAAGAAGGAACAGAGGCGTGGCCCATTCGAGGTTGAACTCCACCTCGCTCTTCAGTCCGGCAACGGAGCTGCCGACGCCGGGGTAGGTGGCCTGTGACTGCAGCCTCATGAGCATCTCCACGAACAAGTCATTTCCCAGATACCATCCAAGAGATAGGCTGGTATTGTCAAGAGGATTGATCGCCGTGCCGAAAAGCTTCTGCGCAATGAGGTTCTGGATCAGCTGGGTGCGCAGGGAAAAGGTGTCCAGCCCCAGGAGCTCCCGCATCTTCTGCTCGAAGGGCCGCAGGATCGCGAACTGGATGGGGATATCGCTTCCCAGGAGCACGGCGGAGACGCCGAGTCCCTGAGTCTCCGCCCGGGTGACGATGGGCGCACCGATCATCGCCATGATATCGACGTCCAGCCGGGAGGGGTCCGAGGAGAATCGGGGCGAGAACTTGGACAGCTTGTTGTCGGCGTCGAGAAAGATCTTCACCTCTTCATTGGTCTTGGCATCCCACTCCCGGATCTCGCCGTGCACGGTGATCCGGGGGTCGAAATCGGTCTGGTTCTCATCGAAGACGATCCGCCCGCTCTTCAGCACGAAACTCCTGTCGAAGTAGTAGACCTCGCCGCCCTGGATCTCGGTGGTCCCCTTCACCGTGTAGGCTCCCGAGTCTCCCCGGTAGGTGATGGCCAGAGAGTTTCCCGTTTTGGCCACGGTCCGCACAACGGGAACTTCCATTGAAGGCCAGTTGAACTCCACCCTCTTTCCCAGCTCAACCCCCAGGGTCAGGAAGGTGGGGGGGTCTTCGGGAACGAATTTTCCCGAAGCCGCCGGGCCCAGAGTGATGCGGCAGTCTGAGGCGACCATCGAGCCGTTCACCTCGGTGCGTTCCTCGTTGCCGGAGATCTTGATCCGTCCGGAAGCCAGCCCATCCGCGCGCACGGATCCGAATTTCCCTGTCAGTCGCGCAGAGGTCTGATCCTCCGTGGCGATCTCCACGGTGAAGGAGTTTGGCACCCAGTGGTCAATGGTGAAAGATCCGGAGGCGCTCAGGCGGGCCGCCCCCGCGGAGGCGAAGACGGTCGGGAAGGAGAAGGTCTTTCCGGTGAAGGAGAGCCGGGTGCTCATTGGCCCCGCCGTGTCCTTGGCGAAGAAACAGGAGATGCCGGCATCCGTGACAATAAGGGAGCCGGTGTAATCGGGGTCATTGAGAGGGCCCGCCAGCGCGAGCTCTCCCGAGGCCGTTCCCGAGGCGAAGGAGACGATCGGGTTCTTGAGGATCGGGTTCAGCACGCGAAGGTCCACGGCGGACATCGACAGCTTCGTGTCGATGCGGTCCCGGATTATTCTTCCCTCGGCGCTGCCGATCAGGGGAAGCGGCGCCTGAAGCTCCAGCGTAAAAGCCTTGTTCGAGGTGAATGTCCCGTGAATGGAGTTGCCGGGCCCCCCGTCGAAGCGGAGGATTCCTCCCTCAGTGCGGACATCCATGCCCCAGGAGGGAAAGGCGGTGCCGTTCACCATGATGTCGGACAGGGTCAGCCGGCCGCGCACGGCGCCCTCGAAGAAGTGCGACGTGAAGCTGTCCCAGCTCGCCGCCTGAACCTGGCCGTCGAGATGGGCCACCGTCTCCACCTTGTCCCCGAAGAATCCTCCCTGGAAACGAGTCGTGAAGGAGTAGGCGCCCTTGCCGAGCTCGAGGGAGCCCGTGGATTCATTGATCCTGTGGGAGAGGTAGCTCACCGAAAGGTTCTTCACCTCGAGGCGGTCTCCCGCCAGCCCCAGGGCGGCGCTCATACCGATGGGATCCGTGCCCAGTCTTCCGTTCAACAGCGTCACCGTCAGGTCCGCGGCTGGATTGGTCACCAGGCCGACCACGCGCGCGCTGCCCGTGAGCTCTCCCGCCAGGGCGAACGAGCCGACGCGCTTGAGAGGCACCCCCTTGAACTCTGCCTGCACGCTCAAGGATCCCTTCTTGACTCCCCCCCGGACGGCATAGGTTTCCGAGCTGCCCTTCCCCTTGAGATCGACCGTCACCTGCGCGTCGAGGTTGTCGAGGAAGCGCGGGTCGAAGGGATCGGCTTCGACCTGATAGGTGGCCTTCCCGCTCCCTTCCAGGACGGAAAGCTCGTCCGTGAAGCGCACCCCCGGCACGCTGAGCGTTCCCGGCATCAGCACGAAAGACATCTCCGTGGTGTTGAGCCGTGACTGCAGGAGCGGCAGGTCAAATACGGCGAGCGATGGGCACGTCACCCACCAGGGGCCGTTGGCGGGGAATCTTCCCTCCAGGCCGAAGGAAATCTTTCGAAAGCCGCCCCCGAGCGGAAGTGGAAAGCGATCCGCCTTGGCAAGAAGGGTGTAAACCTTGTCCATATCGGGCGTGAGCTCGACCTCCAGGCCGTAGGAGCCCGTCACTTTCAACCCCGCAAGGGCCGAATATGTTCCCGCAAAGGAGTACGGAGTATCCCTGAACGTGATGCCCGAGGAGAAGGCGATTTTATCACGGGAGCTGAACTGCCCCGACAGGTCCCCTTTTACAGTATAGCCGCGCCAGGTCCCCGAGAATCCGGAAACGGAGAAGCCCCCGCGATCAAGCGTGAAAGCGAAATCCAGCCGCGTTCCTGGATCGTCCCATTTGGACAGCCGGACCGATGTTCCGGAGATGATGTAGTCCGAAAAATCCGTGGTCAGGGAGAAGCGTGTCGTGAGGGCGAACTGCGAGAGGAAGCCTTCGATATTGCGCTGCTCCCGTGACCCCGTCGAGCCGGCAACGATCTGCAACAGCTTGTCGGGAGGGACATCGGCAAGGTCCGCGGAAAGGGAGAGGCGCGGATGCTCGCCGATATCGACCAGACCGTCCGCCTGCAGGCTGTGCCTGTGGCTTTCCTGGGCGAAGGACAAAGCGAGATGGAACCGGTCGCCGTCCTTGCCGGGCGCCAGAGTGAGATCGAAGACATCGAAGGGAACGTCGCCGACGCTCATCTCCCTGCCCGTGATCTGAAGAGACCCGCCGCTTCTCTGCAGTGAAATGAGCGCGCTTACACGCTCCCCCCGATACACGTCAAGGTCCGACAGGGCAAGCGTTCCCTGCGGGAGGAAGCTGTCGAGCAGGACGTCTCCGGTGAACTCGGCGTTGCCGGTCGCCGAGGTGAGGCGCAGCTGCTGCAGGGCGATCCTCTTTTGCGTGCCCGCGAAAGCGCCCGCGACACGCACGTCGCGCACCGGAAGCTGGTCCGGGAAGAAGGCGTCCAGGTCTCCGCTGTACGAGAGGTTCTTGGCCGCCAGATCGTAGGTCACCTTCCCGGAGGCGGTGATGGAGGCGGAGAGCCATTTATTGTATTTGGACAGCCAACCGGAAAGCCGCAGAAGCTTGTCGGGCTGGAAGCCCTCGCTCTGGAAATTGAGGGTATAGACATTGCTCGCCAGGTCCGCCAGGAAGTGCATATCGAAGGGGGAATGGTCCCATATTTTCCTTGCTTCGATGGTGTTGTTCTTCCAGACGAGCTGGAAGGTCTGGCCGCCCGTGCTGAGCAGGGAAGAGGAGAAGGAAACGACCTTGAAGGTCAGGTCCGACCAGTCGAGGAGGCGTCCGATCTTCCCCTGGACCTTGAGGGAAGAGGTGAAACCGAAATCGGTTCCCACCGAGCCGTTCGCCCCGCCGCGGAAGCTCACGGCGAGGGCGTCCGATCTGCTGTCGATCGTGAAGAAGAGGTTCGCGAGCGATACGCTGGCGCCGTCCATCGTGACGTTGAAGCTCACGTTGGCTCCCGAGAAGCGCACCCGCAGCCTGTCCTCTCCCTCGCGCGACGTCAGCAGGTTTTCCAATAGCCGTGTAATGTCCGAGTCCCTGCGGACGTCGATGTCGAACACCGAGTTCTCGATGCTGATTTCCCGCATGGACCCCACGGGGTCTCGGTGCAGAAGGAGCTGCAGGAGGCTGTAGGAGATGCGCATCTTTCGGATCGTGAGAAGCACCGAGTCGGGATTCGTCGAGTCGTAGATGGAAAGATTTCGGATCTCCATGTACCTGAGCACCGATGGGGAGATGCTCTGATAGCTGATCTTCCGCCCGACGGCCTTTTCCAGAAGAGCGACGGTTTGCTCTTTCAGCTCCGCCATGCGTTGGGAGAGAGCCCTGTCGAGGACTGCGACGAGCGCTGCCGTGGCTGCAATGAGGAAAATCGCCGCGAGGACCGCCGAGGCGACGGAAAGAGATTTCTTCAATCGAACTTCTCCAAACGAAAGCGGAACCTCACAATCCCGCTCGAGCTGTTCTTTGCAAAGCCGTAGTCCCGGGCGAATAGGTATCCGCGCAGCGCCGCCTCCACTCCGGCATCAATTTCAGTATACCCGGAACTCCTGATGATTTCCACCTTTATTACCGTTCCCAGGGGAGAAACCGTAATCCTCGCCTCGCAATCCGTCTCCTGGCCGGAGGCGCTTAAAATGCGGGGAAACTCGACTGCCTGTCTCTGGAGAATGGCGCGCGACTCTCCTTCCCAGCCGATCTCTGGATCGGCATTCGGAGCTGAGGACTGCTGGGCGGCGGATACGACCTCGGTCGGAGTCACGGAAACCGGTGCCGGCGCATCCGTTTGGGCCGTGCTGTCAATGGTTTTCATGGCAGGATTCTGAGGTCGGGGCGCGGGAAGCGTTTCACTTTTCGATGAGTCAGCCGCCGAGGAGCCGGCCTCAGCGGGCTCGAACTCGAAGTTAAGGCTCTTCATGCCGCTCAGGGCGCCGGAAGAACGGACTGAAAGCCCAACCGGGATGAGCAGGAAGAGCGAATGGATGAGGAGAGCGGCAAACCAGAAATACCACCTGCGAAGGCGCATCAGGGCGAAGGGGCCGCGGGCTCCGGGATGCCGAGCAGGAATGCGGGGAACTCAACGGTGATGGACTCCTGCCAGTCTCCCGAGGGAGGCGATACGGGGGGAAGCCAGGAACCCGGCTGCAGAGAGCTCTCCAGGGGGGGCAAATCGAGCTCTTCGGGCACCCAAGGCTCCGGCACCTCCAGGATTGCCTCGTCGCTTCCCAGAACGAGCACTTCCTGGTCTAGGGAATCATCCGCCGCGGCGGCGATTGCGGCGAAGAGCGCGAAGAGCATGACAAGGCGAAGGGTTTTCATTATGCTTTCTGCCCGTGGCTCATACTATACAGGAAAGGTTCGTCGTGCTGGAAGGCCTCGATGGAGCGGGAACCACAACCCAGATGCGGCTTCTCGACGAGCGGCTTCGCGCGGGAGGCACGCCCTTTTGGGCCACATGGGAGCCGACGGACGGGCCCGTCGGCTCCCTCATCCGCTCCATCCTCGCCCATGAAGTCGCCGCCATGCCCCGAACCATTGCAATGCTGTACGCAGCGGACAGGAACGAGCACGTCAACCGGCCCGGCGGCATCCTCGCGCGGGCCGCTCGCGGGGAGCTCGTGATTTCCGACCGCTACCTGTTTTCCAGCCTTGCCTACCAGTCGGTCGAGCTGGGCATCGACTTTGTCGATTCATTGAACTCAGCCTTCCCCCTGCCCCAATGCCTTTTCTTCATCGACACGCCCCTGGAGGTCTGCCAGAGCCGCCTCTCGCGGCGCGACTCGCGCGAGCTCTTCGACGGACTCGAGTTCCAGGCGCGGGTGCGGGAGGCGTACATGGAGACCATCGAAAGATACAGGTCCAGCGGCATGCGGATAGAAGTTCTCGAGGGCGAGAAACCTCCGCGTGAGATCCACGAGCAGCTCTGGAAGGTATTGACGGCGCTGCCGATAATGTAAGTCGTGAAGAAGGCGCTTCTGCTCGCGCTGCTCCTCCTCGTTCCCCTCTCCTCCGCTTCGGGCTGGAGGATCCTGTACAAGGAGCAGTACTACAAGCTGTACCACGAGCAGCTCCACCACTACCCCGAGGACACCACCGAGAGCATGTATTACCTGGAGCAGGCCGTGAAGGCCGACTTCGCCAACCCGCTCTATGCCCTTGCCAGGATAAACAACCCCACGGATTGGGAGCGCTATCGCAACCTTTTCATGATGCACGTGAACCTGAAGCTGGTCTCCCTTACCCTCACCCTGGGCGCCAAGTTCGACAAGATGGTGGCCTACTTCTACAACGCCCCCTGGAAGGCCCAGAACCTCGACAGCCTGAAGACCGCAGAGAACGTCTACAACTCCGCGTACGGCTATTGGAACGAGGCGAAGAGCTGGTCCGACAAGGCGTGGTCCCTGCGCGGCGTTCATCTCGAGCAGATCCAGGACTGGGAAGACGAGAACGCGCGGATCGTCAATGGCGATCTCGACTATGCAGCGGTCATCTCGGAGCAGCTCGCCCGTCTTGCCCGAGTGCGCGACGCCTTCCAGAAAATGGACCAGAGCACATACTGATCCAGGCCAACCCTATCGGATCAACATCGCATCGCCGTAGCTGAAGAACCTGTATCTCCTCTCCACCGCCTCGCGGTAGGCATGCAGGATCAGCTGCCGATCCGCGAACCCGCAGACGAGCGCCAGCAGGCTGGAGCCCGGCGTGTGGAAATTCGTGAAAAGCCTGCTCACCACCTTGAATCGGAATCCGGGATAGATATAGATCTTCGTCCTTCCTTCCCCTTCCCGCAGGCCTCCATCCTGCCAGGCGGACTCCAGGGCCCGTACCACCGTTGTGCCCACGGCCAGAATGGGTTTGGGCCCGGCCAGCGCCTCTTCGACCAGCCCTTTTGTCCGGTGAGGAATCGAATACGCCTCCTCGTGCATGACGTGATCCTCGATATTCTCCGTCCTGATGGGAAGGAACGTCCCGAGTCCGACGTGGAGCGTGACGTAGCCGATTGCCGCTCCCGCCGCCTCAAGCGCAGCGAGGAGCCCGGGGGTGAAGTGGAGCCCAGCCGTGGGAGCGGCCGCGGAGCCCATGACGCGGGCAAAAACCGTCTGGTACATCTCGGCATCCGTGTTCGTGTCCGGCCTTCTGATATAGGGAGGAAGGGGCACGTGCCCGTGGCGCTCGAGGTACGCCTCGTCAATGGGGGGGTTGAAACGAATCAGATGCACCCCGCCGGGAGCGGGTGAGATCTCGCCGGTGACTCCCTCGGGAAACCGGAATGTCTTTGCCGTCTTCAGCCGCCGGGTCCTGCCCGCCAGGGCCTCCCAGACTTCGGCGGATCGCCTTTCCAGCAGGAGGAACTCCATCCTGCCTCCACCGGGGCCATCGGCGAAGAGGCGTGCCTTCCTCACGCGCGTGTCGTTGAGCACGACCAGGGTCCCCGGCTCCACCCAGCGGGGGAGCTGGTCCACATGCGAGTCGCAAAGGCTCGCGGCTGCGCGATCGACGACGAGAAGCCGCGCGCTTTCTCGGTCTTTCAGCGGCTCCTGGGCTATCAGCTCTTCGGGCAGATCAAAGGAGAATAGGCTGGTCTTCACTCCCGCCCCGCCGCTCGGCCCCGAGGTGATCGTACGCCCCGCGCGTCGCCATTCTTCCCCTCGGAGTTCGCTTGAGGAAACCGATCTGGATCAGATACGGCTCGTACACGTCTTCAAGGGTGTCCACGGCCTCTCCGATAGAGATGGCCAGGGTTTCGGAGCCCACGGGCCCGCCCGAGTACTTGTCCACGATGGTGCGAAGGATCTCGCGGTCGATCTTGTCCAGGCCTCTGCCGTCGATTTCAAGGGCTTCCAGCCCGCGCCGTACTATCGGGCTGTCGATGATGCCGTTTCCCCATACCTGGGCGAAATCGCGCATCCGCCGGAGGATCCTGTTGGCGATTCGCGGCGTGCCGCGGGAGCATCTGGCGATGAGATCTCCCGCCTCCTCCTCGACGCTGACATTGAGGATTCCGGCGGACCGGGAAACGATCTTTCGAATATCGGCCGGGTCGTAGAAGTCGAGGCGCATGGGGATTCCGAACCGCGAGTACAGGGGGCTTGAGACCAGGCCCGTCTTCGTCGTCGCGCCCACCAGGGTGAACGGAGCAAGGGGGATCTTGATGGTCCGGGCGCCCGGGCCCTGCCCGATGACGACATCGATCTCGAAGTCCTCCATGGCGGAGTAGAGCATCTCCTCGACCACGGGCTTCAGGCGGTGTATCTCGTCGATGAAGAAGATATTCCTCTCACCGATGCTGGTGAGAATCGCGGCGAGATCTCCCGGTCTCTCGAGAGCGGGGGCCGAGGTGGCGCGGAACTGAACGCCGAGCTCGTGAGCGATGATTCCCGCCAGAGTGGTCTTTCCGAGGCCGGGCGGCCCGGAGAGGAATACGTGATCGAGGTGCTCGCCGCGTCCCCGGGCGGCGGTGATGTAGACGGCAAGGTTTTCCCGCAGCTTGTCCTGGCCCACGAACTCGGCAAGCAGGCGGGGCCGCAGGCTCGACTCTTCCCCGTCTTCCTCGCGAAACGCCGGACTACCCAGACGATCAGCTTCCTTCATGCGCGCCCTTCAGTCACGCGCGTCCTTCTGTGCCGCCCGCGATGGCGACGGCGCGCTTGAAGAGCTCGCGCTCCAGGTCTTCGCCCTTCACATCGAGGCCCGCCATAGACTTCAGCGCAGAGGAAGCCGCCTCCTTGGCCGTCTTCCTGTCGAAGCCCATGCCCACAAGGGCGGTGGCGATGTCCAGCTCCGTGTTTCTGGCCGCCGCGGGAGTGGCGGGAGTGAGCTTGCCTTTGAGCGTGAGAATGATCTTTTGAGCCGTCTTCTTCCCGATCCCGGGCACGGCGGAGAGGGCCTCTACATCATCCCGCTCCAGCGCATGCGCGAACTGCTCTCGATCTATCCCCGAGAGTACCTTCATCGCGCCGCGGGGTCCCATCCCTTCCACCTTCTGGAGGTCGAGAAAGAGAGCCCTTTCCGCGGGATCGGGGAATCCGTAGAGCCGCATTGCGTCATCCCGATGCACCAGATGCGTGTACACGCGGGCAGGCTGACCCACGGCCGGAAAATGCTCGAAGGCCTTGCGGGAGATCGAAAGCTCCCACTCGACGCCCCCGGTGAGCACGCAGATCCTGTCTTCCTCTTTCTGGGTGACTTCGCCCGACAAGCTGTTAAACATGTACCTGGACCCTGTTCGCGTGGCAGATCGCCACGGCAAGCGCGTCAGCCGCGTGGTCTGGGCACGGTATGGACTCAAGCCCCAGGAGCACCGCTACCAGGCGCTGCACCTGGTCTTTCTCGGCCCTGCCTCTTCCTATCACCGCCTGTTTCACCTGTTGAGGGGAATAGAAGCCCACGGGGATCCCCGCTTCCCCCAGGGCGAGAATGACCACTCCCCGCGCATGCGCTACCTGCATGGCGCTGGAAGCGTTCCGTGCGAAATAGAGCTCTTCCACCGCAGCTTCATCGGGGGCGAACTCCACGATGAGGCGCCGTATCTCGCGATAGATGTGGAGGAGCCTTTCAGCGAGAGATGTGCCGGGGCAGGTCTTCACGACCCCGTGGTCGACGTGAGTGAAACGAGAGCCGTGGAAACGAACGATTCCGTATCCCGTGGATGCGAGCCCTGGATCGATCCCAATCAGGGTCGTCATTCACTCATGACAAATCCGGCGGGGATCTCCAGATTCGTCGCGACGCTCTGAACGTCCTCGTGGTCTTCCAGGTGCTCCACGAGCTTGAGAGCCTTCTGCGTCTTTTCGTTGTCCAGGGTGACGGTCGTGTCGGGCACCCTGGCGAGCTCCGCCATCGTGTGTTCGAACCCCGCCGATTCCAGCGCCTTGACCACCTTGTAGAAGTCATCGGGGCTCGTGGTCACCTCTATGGTCTCTCCATCGTTAGTCACGTCCTCGGCGCCGGCGTCGATGGCAACGCCCAGGATGTCGTCCTCTTTATACTTGGCCGGATCGTAGGCGATGAGGCCCTTGCGCTTGAAAAGATATGCGACGCTTCCGGCGCCTCCCAGGTTCCCCCCGCCTTTGTTCAGCAGGTTCCTGATCTCCGCAGCCGCCCTGTTCTTGTTGTCCGTGAGAATGTCGATGAGGAGGGCAACCCCGCCCGGACCGTAGGCTTCGTAGAGGATCTCCTCGTAGCTCACCCCTTCCAGCTCGCCCGTGCCCTTCTTGATGGCGCGGTCGATGTTGTCCTTGGGCATGTTCGCCGCTTTCGCCTTGAGGATCGCAGCGCGGAGCCGCGGGTTGGTTTCAGCGTCTCCCCCGCTCAGCCGGGCCGCGATGCTGATCTCTTTGATCAGCTTGGTGAACATCTGGCCGCGTTTGGCATCCGCGGCGCCCTTCTTATGCTTGATTGTATGCCATTTGCTATGGCCTGACATATTCCCCTTTTCTCCTCGTCGTGTATGCTCTCACGGTATCACAAAGAAAAAATCGGTGTCAAGCCAACTGCGCGCCGAAGGCGCGCAGTTGGGGGCCCCAGAGCGGCAACCGTTTCGGCGGCGTCGGCCCTAGGGCGGCAGCGGTGCTACCGCACCGCGAGAGCCGCGAAGCGCGACACCGCCAGGAGCAAACGGCGGGAGCTCTGGGGATACCAGGCCACGGGAGCTCGCGGGGTGCGCGGTCTACGGCCACTCGACGCGGAGGTGTGGAAGCTTGTCGCTGTGCACGCGTTCCTCCACTCCCGCGAGAAGACGGTTGAGGAGGAGCCTCCCTTTCTGCGTGAACGCGAGCCGATCAGCCCCCGATTCGGCGAGTCCCTCATCGGCCCATTCGTTCCACAATCCGGGGAAGAGCGCGTCGAAGTCAAACCCGAAGCGCCTCTGGAACGCGGCCCGCTCGATTCCATACCGGGTGCGCAAGCCCATCATGAGGGTCTCAAGGAGGAAGTCGCGATCCGAAACGGCTTCAAGCTCCATCCCCCACAGCTCCCCGGGGCCGAGGAGAAACTTCCCGATATCGCGCGGGTTGGAGATCCGCATCACCGTGACGTCCCGCCCATGCGGGATGGCGGAATCTGCCACGGCCTCGACAACACGCGCGGGAAGCGTCGAGACGGCTCCCGGTCCGACCCCGAGGTACGGCTCGAGCCGCCAGTAGCGAAGGTTGTGCCGGCATTCCCGCCCTGGGAGCGCGAAGTTCGATATCTCGTAGTTCCGGTAGCCCATCCGTTCCAGGAGACGCTTTCCCGTGAGCCACAGCTCATCGTCCATCTCTGCGGTATTGGGGCGGATGCTTCCGGCACGGATCAATCGATGAAGCTCGGTGCCCGGCTCCACGGTAAGAGAATACAACGAGATATGGCCTGGCGTGAGATCCGACAGGAGAGAGAAGTCGTCGGCGAGATCCTCGGTTTTCTGGCCCGGTATCCCCGCCAGGAAATCAAGGCTGACTTCCCGCTTCCAGCTCTCTTTGAGGAGCCCGATCGCCCGCAGGTTATCTTCGTTTCCCCCCGGCCTCCCGAGGATCTCGAGAAGACCGCTTTTACTGCTTTGGATTCCCACACTGATGCGGGAAACCCCTTCACGCGAACAGCGTCCCAGGAAGCCGGCGTCGAGCGATTCCGGGTTCGCCTCCACCGTCCATTCCTGCGGGCAGAGCGGCGAGAGGAAGCCGATCAGCTTCTGGAACTCGTCACCTTCAATGACGCTCGGGGTTCCGCCCCCGACATAGATCGATTCAACGGATCGGGCTTCCAGCGCATCGAGAAAGCGTTCGGCCTGTCTGAGTGTCTCTGAGACTACCCGCGCCTGCTGGGCACGCTCTTGCCCGCCGCGCCGGCACGGAACGGAATAAAAGTCGCAGTACCGGCATTTGCTCGCGCAGAAAGGGATGTGAACGTAGAGGGAGAGAGCGTTTCTAGAGCTTTCCAAATTCTCTCGGAGGCCAATAGCGAAGGATGACCTTTGCCAGGATGCGCGATCCGGATACGGGCCCCCAGGAGCGCGAATCGCTGGAGTCCGGGCGGTTGTCCCCCAGAACGAAATACTGGTCTTCGGCGAGCACGATCTCTTCGCCGTTTCCCGAAAAGGGAAGCTCCGGCTGCCAGCCTTTGGCCGAGAAGGCCGTGGTGACTTTTTCCGATGGGCCGACGAGCTCCGATTCGGGAACGAACTGCGCCGCGCCTCTCGGCCTGATTGATACGGCGAAGCCGCGCATGCGGATGGTGTCTCCCGGCATACCGACGATCCTCTTCACGATGTAGCTCTGGACGCGTCTCCCGCCCAGATCGCGGTGGAGCGTGACCTTCTGCAGGGAGAAAAAGCTCACGAAGGGCTCGAAGATGCGCGCCACCAGGGAATCCGGGTTGAAGTAGGGGGGCTGAACGACGACTATGTCCCCGCGGGCGGGCTTCTCGAGGCCGGGGAGCCGGATTGCCGTGAAGGGCACGCGACCGCCGAAGGATATGATGCTCGCCATCACCTTATCGGCGGGCCGGAGAAGCGGATCCATGGAAACCGAATCGACGCGGAACGTGGACACGAAGAAACGGGAAACGATCAGGTACAGGAGAAGGGATATGAGGATGACCTTCACCGTTCTTGAGCCGAAAAGGCTTGCGCGCCTCTTTCGCGCGGAGGAAGAATAGCGCTCAACGGATCCGATCATCAGTGCTCACCTGACCAGGCCGAAGCGGCCGAGAGGCCAGTAGCGGAAGAGTCCCTTGCCCAGAACCTTGGCGAGGCGAACCTCCCCGAAGTACCTGGCGTCGTGGGAGTCGTCGCGATTGTCTCCCATGGGAAAGATGCTGTTCGTGTCGATGTACCAGCCATTCTGGAGAATCGTCCAGGTGATCTGGGCGGGGAGGTTCGAGGGGTCCATTTCGGCAATCGTGCGATAGCGCCACGCGTCGAAGTATTTCCCGTCGTTGATCGCCGTGATCTCGATCTGAGTCTTTCCCTGCGGGTCCTTGGAGAACTGGAAGTAACGCGAGACGGCGCTCTTCTGCTGGTCCGTCATTGGCAGCCCGGCGAGCTCAAGGGCAATTCCGATGCCCGAGGCCTTGAATAAGGGATAGTCGTCGGGCGTGAAGCTTCTCACCGTCGGGTACGTGAAGCCCAGCTCCTGCTTCAAGGTCGGCTCCGGCTTCCACTCGGTTTCTCCGGGGGTGAGAATCTCAACGTTGCCTTCCCGCATGCGCAGGCGGTCCCCCCCACCCCGATTTCGCGCTTGATGAGAAAGTGGTGCTTGGGGTTCCCGTTCTGGTCCCTGTCGATATCGACGAGGGAGAGGGTGACCATGTAGATGACCCGTTGGAGCACATCCATGAGCACGGGGCCCAGCACGGAGGATTTGTTGGGGAGGTACTCGGGGTTTTCGAAGATGATGACGTCCCCGCGGGCCGGGACGCGGAACCCCGGCATCTTGAGGATCCCGGGGGCGATCTCCGGACCGTAGACGAGCTTGTTCACGAAGATGCGGTCGCTCACCAGGAGCGTCGGGACCATGGATTGAGAGGGAATCTGGTATGCCTGCAGCAGATACTGGTTGATGAGCAGGACGATCACGACCGCGGAGAGTATGGCGTCGAGCCAGTCGATGATCGGGTTCTTTTTCTTTTGTTTTTCTCGCCGGGCAATCCGCCTGCGCTTGCGCCATGAGAGGTAGCGTTCGGTGATTCGAACGACCTCCGCTTCCCATTGTCTCACCGTCATGCCTGCTCCGTCGGGTGAGGATAGCAGAGAGCTCGAACATTGACAAGCGAAAGCCCCGTTTCTATAATCCGCACATGTCGAAAAAAGACAGGCAGAGCGCCCAACCGGAAGCGCCGGATTCAACCGTCACGCTCACGCCGATCCTCGGCGTGCGCCCCGGCCAATATCTCACCGCGATCTATGTCGTTGCGCTCGCCCTGATCGTTTTCTTTCTCCTGCTCTATCCCGGCATCAGGAATCCCGGCTCCTACGTCACCGTCGACGTCCGGCCCGGCTTCGCCCCCATCAAGGTCGACGGCGTGTTTGCCGGCACCGCCCCGGGGACGGTCTTCGTCAAACGCGGAAAGAGGAGAATCGAGGTTTCACGAACCTTTTTTCAGGGTTCCTCCCAGGAGGTGGACGTGCGGGGGAGGGTCTTCGCCACTCTCCTTTTCCCGTCCCGGATGAAACTCTCCTTCACGCTATCCGTCTCGGACCTGGATGGGCTCGTCAAACACTCACTCGACGACTTTTCTCAGAATCCCTACATACCACGCGTCCTCTCCGACACGGCGTGGGCGGCGTTCGGCGCTCCAAGCGGCACAGTCGATGAGGCCCGGAGTCGGCTCTGGGGATTTGTCAACGACTCATTGTTCTTCGTCAACCCCGCCCTTGATGCCTCTGCCTCCACATCGACGGCTGAAGACCAGCTCGCCGAGCTCTTGAAGGCCTCGGCGCGGATAGCGACGTCGGGTGGGTTCCTCACCCCCTCCACTTTCCTTTCCCTTGTCCGCCAGGGGCTTATTATAAAGGAAAAATACGATAATTCACCCGCGTGGCTCCTGCTCGCCCTTTCGAGAGACCACGCCAAGGCCATCGCCTCCTCGACCTGGATCGCGTCCCACTTCACATCCTACAGGGACGCTCTTTCCCGATACTACCAGGCCAACCTCTCAACCGCCGGAATCGGAGACGGCGGCGCAGTCGCCGTCATGGGAGGCATGGGTTTCCGATCCATTCCTCGCGGCGTTCTGGTCATGGGGAGGGACGACAATCTCGAATCGCTGGGAAAAAGCATCGATCTCCTCCTCCCCCACCCCGTCGAAACAGCCCCTTTCTTCCTCTCCGAGACCGAGGTCACCAACGCCCAATTCCTGGCCTTCATCGAGGACAGCCCCCCGTGGAGGCCGTCCAACCGCGATTCCCTTGTCACCCAGGGCCTCGTGTCCGACACCTATCTCTCCGGTTGGGCCGACGATCGGCCTCCGTCCGGCTCGGCGGAGCTTCCCGTGGTCAACGTCTCTTATGACGCCGCCCGCGCATATTGCGACTGGCTGACCAGGAGGATCCAGGGACAGTATCCGGCCGCCGTCGCCCGCCTCCCTTCCGAAGCCGAATGGGAATGGGCCGCCCGCGGCGGGCTTCGCGGCATGCCCTACCCCCTTGGCGCCAGGCCGGGCAATGCCGTGTTCTTTCAGACCGGAATCTCCGGTCCTTCCCGTGCGGGTTCTTCCGAGCCCAATGGGTACGGTCTTCGCGACATGGTGGGAAACGTCTGGGAATGGTGCGCCGACAGCTTTGGCCCCTCCGACTACCTCCTCTCCTCCCTCGATCCGCGGGCGAACGCGGATCTCATCCCCCGCCATCCCGTGGCGCGGAACAAAGCGGTCCGCGGGGGGAGCTGGAACAACCAGCGGGACATTATCAGGGTATACACGCGCGGGTCGCAGCCCGAAGACTGGTGCACTCCCTTTCTCGGATTCAGGGTCGCGGTCTCGCGGCCGTAAACGGGCGAACACGCTGTATGTCAAAAGCGGAAGGCGTCAAGGTACTGGCCGTCAACAAGAAGGCCAGGTTCAACTATTCGATCGAGGAATCCTTCGAATGCGGCATATCTCTGGTCGGTACGGAAGTGAAATCCATCAAGGAGGGAAGGCTGTCCTTCGCCGACTCCTACGGGCAGGTTGAAAACGATGAGCTGTGGCTCGTCTCGTTTCACGTCACGCCGTACGCGTTCGGAAACCGCTACAACCTGGACCCGATGCGAAAACGCAAGCTCCTGGTACACAAAAAGGAGATCAAGCGCCTCAAGAGGATAACCGAGGAGAAAGGCTTGACTCTCGTTCCACTCAGATTCTATCTTAAGAGGGGTCTCGTGAAGTGCGAGCTGGGCATTGCTCGCGGGAAAAAGCTCTTTGACAAGCGCCAGGATATCAAGCGGCGCGATCTGAAGAGAGAGGTTGAACGCGAGTTCAGGATCAAGTAAGGCCCTCCCGTTGTCTGCTTCGCAGATTGCTGACGGGCTAGGGGGTGCAACGGTCTCGACTGGGGTCGGTTCGGTCATGGGCTGCAGGTGGAGCGCCAATCTCCTAAAAGTGGCAAAAACAAAACTGCCAATAACGCAGATTTCGCACTGGCCGCTTAATTGCGACCACGGGTCTCTGGAGTGTGGTCCCGAACATCCGGAGGTGCCCGCAACAAACCGGGGCTTACCTTCTCGCACGCCTGTGGGCGAGTAGGGAAAACAAAGCAGGCTCGGGCGGGAAGCGGGATGCCGCCTCCCAAACTCCCCGCCGAGATCTAACGGGCGGATAAACCTGTAGAGGTTCATGGTCAACACTCCAGGACGCGGGTTCGACTCCCGCCACCTCCATAAAGAAAAGTGGGCTGACCCGGCAGTGCCGATACATACAATAGGTATAAGCACGGGTAAAGGGACGAAATCGTGAGCGAGTTGGCCATGAAAAGCGGGGGCGGACCCTCCCCTCGGCAGTGGATCTGTCCCGAATGCGGTTTCGACGTAGACGGCCGCGAGGCGTGCCGCGTATGCGGCTATGATCCTCGGCGGGACCTCTGCACCCCCGCGGCCGGCGCGGAAGGCAATCGCTTCTCCTTTGTCTATATCTTCTGTCTTGTCGCGGTGTTCTCGGTCCTCTTCATCGTCACGGATCTCTCGGTCAAACATCGGCCGCCTGCCGCATCCCTTGCTTCGGCCGCCGCGCAGAAAACAGTGGATCCTCCCGCACCGACGCCCCAAGCGCCGGCTCCACAACCCGCGGCGCCGGCGCCCCAGCCCGGAACGCCGAAACCCCAACCCGAGGCGGGGCCGCAACCGCCGGCTGCGCTCCAACCCTCTGCGCCTGCACCTCCCGAAAATCGGCCCAAACCTGCAAAGCCCGCGGCGCCTCGCAGAGCTGCCGCCGTCGTCGATGTCGGAAAACGGATCACCCATCCCCCGCTCTCCGATCGCGAATCATACGTCTCCTGGATGCTCGAGCATACCAGCCAGAAGGAGAGCTTCCTCCGCGGACGCTGGGATCGTGCCCAGGCCATCCTTTCGTTTGATGGGATCAATAACCAGCGCGTCCTGGAGGCTTTCCTCCTCACTCCGAGGGAATACTTCTGCAGGGACATCCGGCGCGCGTATGAGAGCGCCGCCCTTCCCATCGGATACGGACAGACGATTTCCGGGCCCCACATGGTTGCCCGAATGACCGATTACCTCAACCCGCTTCCCGGACAGAAGGTCTTGGAGATCGGTACAGGCTCGGGCTACCAGTCCGGCGTGCTCTCCGAGCTTTCCAACCATGTCTACACGATCGAGATCGTGGCCGCCCTGGCCGAGGAGACTGATCAGATCTACACCCGCCTGGAGAAGAGCTTCCCCGAATACGGCAATATCCGGCGGAAAGTCGATGACGGGTACTACGGATGGCGGGAGTATGCCCCCTTCGACAGGATCATCGTAACATGCGGAATCGACCACGTTCCGCCCGAGCTCCTCAAGCAGCTCGCCCCGAATGGGATCATGGTGATTCCCGTCGGCCCCCCATCCGGCCAGACGATCATGCGCATCGTCAAGCGCGTCGCGAGCGACGGGACGGTGAGCCTCGACCGAGAAGACATCTACCATGGCAAGAGGAAGGAGATCTTCGTTCCCTTCACGGCGCGCGAGGGCGGAGTGCACAGCGGAGGTTCCGGCGCGGACGAGGAGAAGGCCACTCAGTGATGACGCGCGCGCCGACCAGGCTCTCCGATGTGAGGCTGGCTTCGCTGTTCTTCGTCTCCGTCACCGTGCTTGCGTTCGAGATCGAGGTCATGCGCACCTTCGCCGTGACCAGCTGGTCCAACTTCGGCTCCATGGTGATCAGCATAGCCCTCCTGGGCTTCGGACTGTCCGGCACCCTGCTCACCTTTTGCGGCAGGAGCATTCGAAGGAATCCCGACGGGTGGCTCGGCGCGGCGGCCTTCGCCCTCGCCCCCTCCATCGCGTCGGCCCACACTCTGGCCCAGCGGGTGCCTTTCAATCCCGTTCTCATCGCCTCCGACATGTCGCAGCTATGGTGGGTGGGCGCCTATTATCTTGTGTACTCCATTCCCTTCTTCGCCGGAGGAATCTTCATCGGCGCTATTTTCTCGGCCCTCTCCAGCCGGTCCCACCAACTGTACTTCTGGAACATGCTGGGCTCCGGGCTGGGCGGTCTCGCAATCCTGGGCCTCATGTTCATCATTCCGCCGGGCATGCTCATCTTTCCCCTCGTCGGCATTGCCTGCGTACCCGCGCTCTTGTGCAGCATCCACTGGTCTGCGATCGATGGGCGTTTCCGGCTGAGCCCCCCCGAGATCGTGCTCTCCCTCGGATTGGCCGGTTTGTGCTTCCTGCTCCTGGCGAGCTTTGGCGGTCTTTCCGTGTCGGATTTCAAGCCGATAAGCTACGCGCGAAAGTTTCCCGATTCCAAAGAGGTGTACAGCTTTTTCAGCCCGCGCGGAGAGATGCGCGCCTATTCCAGCTCCTATTTTCATTTCGCTCCCGGACTGAGCGACAATGCGAGCATCTCCCTCTCCCAGATGCCGCGAAACGCCTTTCTCGGCCTGTACACGGACGGCGATGGCCCTGTCGGCATCATGCGCAAGATGCAGCCGGGAGAGGAGGGCTACCTCGATTACCTCCCCATGTCGGCGCCCTACCGGCTGCTCTCCAAGCCCAAGGTGCTGCTCCTGCGCCTTGGCGGGGGAGCAGGCGTGCACACGGCTCTCCACAATGGCGCCCGCGAAGTCAGGGTGGTCGAGTCGAACCCGGACCTGATCTCCATGCTTCGCGATGTGGACTTTTTCAAGGAGTACACGGGAGGAATGCTGGAGGACCCGCGGGTGCGGCTGGAAAGCTCCGAAGTGAGGGCCTTTGCCGGCTCGACGGCCGAGAAGTTCGACCTTGTCGAGATCGGCCTCATCGACTCGATCGGATTGTCCCAGGCCGGAGGGTACTCCGTGGAGGAGAACTATATCTACACCGTCGAGGCGATCAGGGAGTATCTCTCGTGCCTGGCTCCTCAGGGCATCCTCTCCATCACGGTCTGGGACCGCCTCACCCCGCCGCGCAACGTGCCGAAGCTTCTCGCCACGGTCGTGGAAGCGCTCAAACAGGCACGGCTGCCAGACCCCGAGAAGAGGATCTATTCCTTCGATCTTCTTCTCTCAACCGCCACAATCCTCGTGAAGAACGGGGAGTTCATCCCGGCTGAGATCGAGCAGCTCAACTCGTATTGCAAACGGATGTCCTTTGAAGTCGTCTACTACCCCGGAACGCCGCCGGGGGCAAAGAGCTTCGACCAGATCCTGGACGTCTATGGCGGCATCTATGGACAGGCGGGACGAGCCGCTGCCTCTCAGAGCAGCGCCCAGGGAATCGACCTCATCCCCGGCGACCTCTACCATTTCTCGTTGCTGTGGCTGCTCTCAGGCCGGGAAACCGAGCTTTTCGACCGATACGTTTTCGATATCCGCCCCGCCACTGACGATAAACCCTATTACTCGGGATACATCAAGCCGCGGACGCTCCCGCTCCTCATTCACCGCATCGGGGAGTTTTCCGAGGAATGGGGATACATCCTTCTTCTGGCAACCCTGGTCCAGTCCCTTATCTTCGGCTTTCTGATCATCCTCGTGCCCCTTACCCTTCGATGGCGGGAGCTGTTCAAGGGCAGGAGGGGGACTTTCGGAGTCATCCTGTACTTCGCTTGCCTGGGGCTCGGATACATGATGGCGGAGATATTCCTCATCCAGCGCTTCGTGTTCTTCCTTGCGGATCCCGTCTATGCCAATGCAATCGTGCTGACCGTGCTGCTCATCTCCTCGGGATTCGGAAGCCTCGTGAGCGAAGGTCTGAAAATGGAGAGAAACGCCGCGGTTCGCGCGGCGGCCGCGGGGATCGCCGCGTTGGCCGTCTTCTATTTTTTCGGTCTCCCCTGGCTGCTGCGGGAGCTGCTCGGCGCGTCGCTGCTCGTGAAAGCGGCTCTCGCGGCCGTTTTCATCGCCCCCATCGGGCTTTGCCTCGGTTTTCCCTTTCCCTGCGGCCTTGCTGCCCTCTCGGAATCGCGCCGCGAGATCCTGCCCTGGGCATGGGGGATGAACGGCGCCCTTTCTGTGACAGGCTCGGTTCTCACGAGGGTGATCTCGACATCCGCGGGATTCTCCATAGTGCTTGCGGCAATGGCAGGGCTCTATCTCTGTGCTGGACTTCTCTTTTCGGCGAACGAATCCACCATCCGCATACCCCGCATCAGGCTGCGGGCCCGCTGAAGCCGCACGCGGGCGGATCAATCCCCGGCGAAGACTTCCTTTTTCTTTTCAGCATCGGAACCCTCGAGCTGGGGAACCTGGGAGTACCCTTCGAACTTCAGGGACGCCCGCACTCTCTTCAGAAGCTCGGAGCGCGCAATCTTTCCCGCCGAATCCCTGACATGCTTGCAGAAGAAATAGGTGAAAGCGCCGTTCGGAGCGCCGCCGATCTCGGCATCGGAGGAGTACTGATCCGAGCGGCACGCGGCCCAGAGGACGTGGTTGATTGGAGTCTTCTCCTTCAGCCGTGCAAGGACCCCGAATCTTCGAAGCGGAAGCCCTTCGGCAAAGATCTCATCCGCGCGCGCGGCGATGTCGGCCGGAGGGATCATGTAGCGGTTTCGGATGCACAGGGCGCTGGACCAGAGGTCCTTCTCCGCGTTTCCCGGATGGAAGCCCTGGGAGATACCCGCAAGCCGGTCTATGGCCCGCCTGTCCATGACGAGCTCCCGGGTTCCGGTGCCGGAGTGGCATGAATCCAGGATCACCTCGAGGTGAACCCCGCTTTTCATGCCGGAAAAGATCTCTGAGAAATCGTCGTCGGAGATGTACGACCCGCTCCAGTCGAAATCGTAGGGACAGATGATCTCGTCCTTCCCATCTGAAAGCTCGTCGCCCTCTTTGTCACGCACCTGAGATCCATGTCCCGAGTAATGAAAAACGAGGATATCCCCCTTTGCCGATTTCGCGATCCGGGCCTCAAGCTCGTTCATGATGGCGCTTTTTGTCGCCCGCGAATCCTGAAGCATCCTGATGTCTGCGGGAAGGAACCCGAAGTACTTCACGAGCGCGTCGTAGACGTTGGTGATGTCGTTGAGACATCCCTGGAGGTCGTTCTGGACACCGGGATAATTGTTTATTCCGACGAGAAGTGCTGACTTCATGGGATTGATCGTACCATTTCGAGCCTAGCAGCACAAGAAATAACAAGTACAGCTGAAGCTCTTTGAATCATCAGCCCATCTTTTCAAGGAACCACGAATATGTCCTGTGTATGCCCTCTTCGAGCCTCGTGCCGGCTCTCCAACCCAGCGAGCTCAAGCGGCTGACATCGAGCAGCTTCTGCGGTGTCCCATTCGGCTTCGAGCCGTCGTAGATAAACCGTCCTCCGAACCCGACTTCCCGCGCCACTGTCTGATAGAGCTCCGCGATAGAGCAGTCTTCTCCGGTCCCCACATTGATGATCTCTCCGGCTTGCTTGTAATCGCAGTGTTCCATCAGGAAGAGCGCGGCTTGCGCAAGGTCTTCCACGAACAGAAACTCCCGGCGCGGCTTCCCGTCTCCCCAGATCGTGACATCTTTGCCCTGCTTTTTCGCCTCGTGAACCTTCCTGATCGCGGCGGGCAGGACATGCGATGTCGCCGGATTGAAATTGTCTCCCGGGCCATAAAGATTCGTCGGCATCGCGGAGATGAAGTTCGTGCCGTACTGTTCATTGTAGTAGCGGCAGAGCTTGATAGCCGTGATTTTCGCAATGGCATAGGCTTCGTTTGTAGGCTCGAGCGGCCCCGTGAGCAGGTACTCTTCCCGGAGGGGCTGGGGAGCCATCTTCGGGTAGATGCAGGAAGAGCCGAGGTTGAGAAGCTTTTCCACGCCGTTTGCGTATGAAGCGTTTATGACATTCGCGGCGATCATCATGTTGTCGTAGATGAATTCGGCCTTGTAGGTGTTGTTGGCGAGAATCCCCCCCACCTTGGCAGCGGCCAGGAACACATAGCGGGGCTTCTCCCCGCGAAAGAACTCGTCCGCGGAGCTCTGGTTCCTGAGGTCAAGCTCATCGAGGTCGCGCGTAACGATATTCTTGAAGCCGGCCGCATCCAGGGCCCGGCAGATGGCCGAACCGACAAGGCCGGTATGCCCGGCAACAAAGATCTTTCCCTTCTTATTCATGGTAGTTCTTCACCTCGAATCCACCTTTCTTGAGGTATATTTCCCGCTCAGCGGCCTCACGATCAGCCTTGACCATCATTTCAACGAGCTCGTCGAAACGCACGGTCGGCTCCCATTTCAGGAGCTTTTTTGCCTTCGATGGGTCGCCGAGAAGCTGGTCCACCTCCGCGGGCCTGAAGTAGCGCGGGTCGATCTGGACCAACGTCTTCCCGTTCGCTCGATTGATCCCCTTCTCCTCCACGCCGCTGCCGTGCCACTCGATCTGCGCGCCTGAGGCCGCGAAGGCGCGCTCGACGAACTCCCGCACCGTATGAGACTCTCCCGTTGCGATGATGAAATCGTCAGGCCTCTCGGCCTGCAGGATCATCCATATGGCCTCGACGTAGTCCCCCGCGAATCCCCAATCCCTTTTGGCGCCGAGGTTTCCCAGATACAGCTTCTCCTGAAGCCCGAGGGCTATCCGCGCGGCTGCGCGCGTGATTTTCCGGGTCACGAAAGTTTCCCCGCGGAGCGGGCTTTCATGATTGAAGAGGATCCCATTGGAGGCGAAAATGCCGTAGGACTCCCGATAGTTCACCGTGATCCAGTACCCATAGAGCTTAGCGACGCCGTACGGGCTCCTGGGATAGAACGGCGTGGCTTCCGTTTGGGGTATTCTCTGAACCTTGCCGTAGAGCTCGCTCGTGGAGGCCTGGTAGAAGCGCACTTTCTTCTCCATGCGGAGAATCCTTATCGCCTCCAGGATGCGAAGCGGCCCCAGCGCGTCGGAGTTGGCCGTGTACTCCGAGGTCTCGAAGGAAACGTGCACGTGGCTTTGAGCGGCGAGGTTGTAGATCTCGTCGGGCTGGATGTCCTGGATCACCCGGATGAGGTTCGTCGAATCGGTGAGATCCCCGTAGTGGAGGAAGAACCTCACCCCTTTTTCGTGGAGATCCCGATACAGGTGATCGATCCGATCCGTATTGAAGGAAGACGAGCGGCGTTTGATCCCGTGCACGGTATAGCCTTTTCCCAGGAGAAACTCCGAGAGGTAGGCGCCGTCCTGACCCGTGACACCGGTTATGAGAGCTACTGGCATAGTGACTCCTTGTCAGTGTTTATCCAGGATCGCGAGTTCATGATCTGGCACGTTCGGAGTGTTCAACCTATGAACACTATATGAATTCAGGTGAAAATGACAAGTGCAAGAGCACCTTTCCCCGTCCCTTTACAAATCCTTGCCCATCCGATATCTCATAACGAGCATGGCAGCTACACCAAAGCCCAGCCGGCCAGGCCGCTCGCTGCGCGACAGGGCCCGAGAAATGAGGAACGAAACGCTCGCCATCTCCCTGGCATGCCGGGACCCACGCGTGCCCTGGTACGCCAGGGCCCTGGCAGCGGTGATCGTCGGATATGCTCTGAGCCCCATAGACCTGATTCCCGACTTCATCCCCGTGCTTGGCTACCTCGACGATCTCATCCTCATCCCGCTGGGAATCGCGCTTTTGCTGCGGATGATCCCCGTGGAGGTCATGGAGGAGGCGCGGGAAGCGGCCCGAAAGCGGTTTGCGTCCGGCAGCCCCCGAAGCAGGATTCTGGCGGCGCTCATTATTGCGGCCGCATGGGCGGCTGCCGCGTTCCTGGCTGCCCGCGCAATCTACCGCGCATTCTTTCGGAGGTAGCGATGGGCACGCTTTTCATCATCGCCACGCCAATCGGGAACCTCGAAGATATAACGCTGCGCGCAGTCAGGGTGCTGGGCGAAGTTGGCGCGCTGGCATGCGAAGATACCCGGCGGACCCGCATCCTTTACGAGCGGCACGGGATCAAGAGCCCCGGCATCATCTTTTCCTACCGCGAACAGAACGAGGATTCCGCCGGATCCCGCATCCTCGGCCTGCTCGGCCAGGGGCTTTCCGTCGGCCTCTGCTCCGACGCGGGATATCCGGCCATCAGCGACCCCGGCTACCGGATAATCTCCCGGGCCATTGCCGAGGGGCACCGTGTCGAGGTGATCCCCGGCGCTGGCGCCGTATCCGCCGCCCTCCTCTCTTCCGGCCTGCCGACATCGAGCTTCACGTTCAAGGGCTTCCCCCCGAAAAAGCCGGGACTGCGCAGGCGGTTTCTCGCCATGGAGAAGGATGCTCCGCACACCCTGGTGTTCTACGAGTCGCCATTCCGCATCGCCAAGCTGCTCGCCGATGCGCGCGAGGTTCTCGGCAACAGGATGGCCGCGGTGTGCGTCGAGCTCACCAAGCAGTTCGAAAAGGTCCACCGCGGGACCCTGGATGAGCTGTGCCGCCAATTCGAGGGCAAGAGCGTGAAGGGAGAGATCGCCGTCGTCATCGCGGGCAGCAACCCCAAGTTCACCTTCGAACAGCCGGAAGATTGATTGACACTCCCGCCGTGCGGCCCTAGTATGGCCTCACTATGGCCAAGCTCTGGGACAAGGGATTCGACCAGGACGCCCTCATGGAGGCCTTCACGGTCGGCGAAGATTATTCTTTGGACTCGCGTCTGGTCAACGCGGACTGCGTGGCGAGCATGGCCCATGCCGCCATGCTGGGCGCCATCGGGATACTGGAAAAGCGCGAGGTTGAGGCGCTGCGCCGCGAGCTGGCCGAGATCATTGCGGCCAACGCCCAGGGACGGTTCGCCATCCGCCGATCGGACGAAGATGTCCATACGGCGATCGAAAATCGCCTGACCGCCGTCCTGGGAGACGCTGGGAAGAAGATCCACACGGGAAGGTCGAGAAACGACCAGGTGATCGCCGCGCTCCGTCTCTGGACGCGCGGTTTTCTCTTCTCCTTCCAGAGAGCCTGCCTCACCCTCGTCCAGCGGCTCCTCGCGCTTTCAGAGGCGCACGCCTTGACCCCCATGCCGGGCCGGACCCACATGCAGATCGCGATGCCGTCCTCGGTCGGGTTGTGGGCGGCCGCCTATGCCGAGGAGCTGCTCGACGACGCGCTTCTGGCCCAGGGCGCCTACGAGATATGCGACTGCTCCCCGCTGGGTTCCGCGGCAAGCTATGGCGTGCCCATTCCCCTGGACAGGGAGATGACGGCCCGGCTCCTCGGCTTCTCCCGCGTGCAGAACAATGTTCTGTACGCCAACAACAGCCGGGGGAAATTCGAGTCGATCGTGCTCGGCGCCGTGGAGCAAGCGGCTCTCACCCTGAGCAAGATGGCCCAGGACCTCATCCTCTACTCCATGCCCGAGTTCGGCTATTTCACGCTGCCCGCAGAGCTGTGTTCGGGTTCCAGCATCATGCCCCAGAAGAAGAATCCCGACGGACTGGAGGCTGTGCGTGCCAAGAGCTCTGTGATCTCCGCGGACAGGTGCGCGGTGACAGGGGCGATCCGCGCCCTGCCCAGCGGCTACAATCGGGATTTCCAAGACACCAAGGGCCCGTATTTCAGGGGATGCGAGACGGGGCTTGCCTGCCTGCGCGTGATGGACCTCACCATCGTCAAGCTCGAGGTGAACCGCGAGAGGCTGCTTGGCGCGTTCACTCCGGAGATCTTCGCGACGGATCGCGCACTCGAGCTGGTAGCCCGGGGGATGCCCTTCCGGGACGCCTACAGGGAGGTGGGCGGCAGCCTTGAAAAGCTGGCGGGAAGCGATCCCGTGGAGGCGATAAAGAAAAAGACCTCCTCCGGCGCCACGGGGAATCTCCGCCTGGATGTGGCCAAGAACGGGGCTGCGGCTCTGCTTAAAAAGGTAGATGCCGAGGAGTCGGCAAGCAGGGAAAAGATCTCTTCGCTCGCCGGAAGAGACGTCGAGCTTTTCGTGGATCCCCTGGCTCAGCGGTAGGTCTGGGAACCGGAAACTGTTTCCCCCGTGAGCATCACATCCCCGTTTCCCATTTGAAGGCCGCGCGTTGCCCTGACGGATCCCACCGTCAGCCTTCCCGAAACCGTGGACAGGTCGTAGCGAAGCCCGTCGAGGGCGTTCACCAGATCCATCCTGATCTCCCCCGAGACCGTCTTGAAGTACGAGCTCGCCGTGAGCAGCACCCGGTGGCCGCTGATGGACCCGGAGATGCTCGCCGCCCGGATCTTTCCCTCGACGTCGTTCATCTCGATGGGGCCCGACACGGTTGAGAGGTCCGCATCCCCGCGGATTCTCCGTGCTTCGAGGCTGCCGGAGACGCTGCCTGCGGTTACCGCCGCTTCGATGTCGCGAATGATGAGGCGGCCGGAGGCCGATCTGGCCTTGAGCTCGTCTGCCGACAACCCCGTGATGCGGATGTCGCCGGATGCGGAATCCACCGTGACAAGGGTATCCCTCGGGACGCTGAAAAAGAGAGTGCCGCTGCCGTGGGAAAAGAGGCCCTCCCGCTCCACCCAGACGCGAACGCCCGAGCCGTTTACCTCGTGCTTCACCGTGAAGCTGCGCGATTCGAAAAAGGAATCTTCGGGCAGGTCTGCTCGCATGGAAACGGAGCTTCCCTCTCCCCCCCTGATCTCGACATTGAGGAACTCCGCCCGGATTTCCAGGCGGTCGATCCCCGGATAGGAGAACGAATCATCTTCGCGGGCCCCCGAGGCCGAGGCAATGGCGGTGCCCAGCGACAAGAGCGATACCAGGGCGAACAGAAACGATTTCTTCACGTGCGGCTCCTTGAAAAGCTTCTGACAAGTATAACACCGCGGGCAGGATAAGGGGACCCTTCCCTCGCGCGTTTGCCCCCAGCGCAGTTCCTTCGTATTATCGTGCCATGAAAAGCGAAGCCCCGGCCGCGGAGGACCTTGAGCTCCTCGACGCCTACTCGCAAGCGGTTATCCAGGGCGCCGCCACGGTGAGCCCGGCGGTCGTCCATATCGAAGTTTCGGGCAAATCCCAGCGCAGGGCATTTGCCGGCCTGCCTGACGAGCGGCACGGCACCGGCTCGGGATTCATCTTCACCCCGGACGGGTTCATCCTCACGAACAGCCATGTGGTGCATGGGGCGGGGAGGATCGACGTGAGCCTTCCCGACGGCCGGCGCTTCTCCGCGGATCCGGTGGGCGAAGACCCCGATACCGATCTCGCGGTGATCCGCGTCTCCGAATCGGGCCTCCCGGCAGCTTCGCTGGGAGAATCAACCTCGCTTCGCGTCGGTCAGCTCGTGATCGCAATCGGAAACCCCTTCGGCTTCCAGTACACGGTCACGGCGGGAGTGGTAAGCGCATTGGGGCGTTCTCTTCGTTCCCAGTCGGGACGGCTGATCGACAACGTGATCCAGACCGACGCAGCCCTCAACCCGGGAAACTCGGGCGGACCGCTCGTCACCTTCCGCGGCGAGGTGATCGGAGTGAACACCGCAATCATCCTTCCCGCGCAGGGACTCTGCTTCGCGATCCCGATCAATACGGCGCAGTACGTCGTCCCCCGCCTGATCAGGGACGGCAGGATCCGCCGGGGATACCTCGGCATCGGCGGCCAGAATGTGCCTCTCCCTCCCCACGCCGTCCACGTCCTCGGCTTGAAGGCGGACAGCGGCGTGTTTGTCATTTCCGTGGAGCCCGCAAGCCCCGCCGAAAAGGCGGGGATGCGCGAAAAGGACGTCATAGTCGAAATGGACGGCAATCCCATCGCGTCCATCGACGATCTTCACAAGCTCCTCACGACGGAGAAGATAGGCGCTCCCACCAGCGTGACGGTGATCAGGCGCTCAGAGAGGCTGACCCTCTCTGCCGTACCTATCGAGTCCGGAAGCCTCACAACCGACTAGAGCAGGCCGCGAGCGGAGCCGATGAATCGGGCGAACTCCTCGCTGAAGGGCACCAGCTTCTCACCTTCCCTGCGGAGATAGCCCTTCTTTTCCAGGCCCGCGCACGCGGCAAGCGAGCGGCCGGCTTCTCCAGAGCTTGCGCATTGACGGAAAGCTTCCCGCTCTTCTTCCGATGCGCTTTCGAGGATGAACTCGAAGTGCGGGCGAGTTTCCTCCCGAAAGATTTCGAGCACTTCCTGCGGCGTCGGCTTTCCCTTGTAGTCCTCTGCCCGTTTCTCCTCGGACTCGAGGTGCTCGAACCATGCGCTGCACGCCATCTGAAGGAAAAAGGGATACAGCCCGCCCATCGCGATGATCGTTTCGGCGAGCGGGGCAAGCGCGAGCCCTCGCGCCTGGGAAGGGGCTGCTATGAGCGCCTCGGCATCCTCCCTCTGAAACGGCCCGACATGATGAACCGAGAAGATGTTGAAGAAAGGGGAGTCCGAGATCTCATGGCTGACGCACATGTCCTTGAGATCCCGGCCGGAGGCCGTGATGAAGCAGACGGACAGGCTGTTTGCAAGCGAGCGGAGGAAGGAGTAGAACTCCGGCCCGATCCGTTCGTTCTTGGTGACGCACTCGAACTCGTCGAAGAGAAAGACAAGCCGAAATCCGGCGTCGCAGGCCGCTTCGACGAACATGCGCATTCCCTGATCGTCGGAGGGAAGATCCATTTCGATCATTCCCCCGTGCTTCCTCTGCACTTCGGAAAAGACGAGCTGGAAGAACTGCCCCGAGTCCAGGGCCCGGGTCTGCTGGAAATCCACGTAGATGGGGAGATACGCGTCCGGATCTTCCAGGTAATCCAGCCGAGCCGCCGGGGAGCGCAGGTAATTGAGCAGGGAGGATTTCCCGATCCTCCTCTCCCCCACGAGCGAGACGGATTGCGGTTTCTGCGCCGAAAGGCGGCTCATGACGCGGCGCACGAGGGCCCGGCGGCCGAAAAACATTTCGGGGTGGGGAATCATGACCCTGTTGAGATAGGGATTGCCCCGGACGGGAAGCGGAGGCAGGGACGCCCGCTCGCCGCGCGTGTCGAGTCTTCCCCGAACCCTGATGCGAGGCCTGCCTGCCGCAGGCGCTGTTGGCCGCTCTGTGGCCCCGGCATCGCGGGCAGGCGCGTCGGGGGCGGCGCCTCCCTTGCGCGCTCTCCAGGACCGCGCGATCTGTTCTTCCGGCACGCCGCGCCAGTTCGCGAGGTAGATCTCGACCCGTTCCTTCTTTCCCTTGACCTCCTCGCTTCCGAGCAGTACCAGGGGAACCCCGGCGGCTTCAGTCTTCTCTTTGACGGCTCCCGAGACGAGTATCTCTTCACCATCGGCAAGGGACTCGACCCGGGCCGCCGTGTTTACCACGTCGCCGAAGAGATCCTTTTCTTCCACCACCGCCAGCCCGTAGTGAAGGCCCATGCGCACCCGCAAAGCGTATGCGGAGGATGCCGTGGCGTTATGCTTCTGGATTGCCTTCTGGAGATCTACCGTGCAATTCAGCGCGCGCAGGGGATCGTCGAAGCTCGCCATGATCGAGTCGCCGATGGTCTTGATGATCCTGCCGCCGAAAGACTCGATTATCGGAAAGAGCAGATCGTTGTGCGTCTGCACCATCTGCCTTCCCGCGATGTCTCCCATGCGCTCGAAAAAGCCCGTGGAGCCGACGATATCCGTGAAAAGGAGAGTCACTGCCCTGGTGTGATCGGCGACGATGAGCCTGTCGATTTCCTCCAGGAGCTCTTTCCTTTTTCGCAAAAGCTCTTCGATCGTCTCCATCTCATTCGATGCCTGAAAGCATTCCCTCGGTGAGCCCTGTGCGCAGAAAAGCAAGGAACGCGGGGCTGAAGCACGCTACCTCGCCATCATGCTCCACGAGGAATCCCTGCTTGATGAGGGAACTCACATGATGGAGCTCGGATTGCCCGATTGCCTTGCCCCGGCTGACCGCCTGAAGGGGCTTGAAAGCCTCCTTCGGCAGAAGGGACACGATCTGGTGGAAGTACGGCGCCGCCGCGGGAAGAAGGACCCGCTGGAAGCCCGCATCATCGAGGGCCTCGGGATGAGCTTCCGTTGAAAACTGCGATGCAACCAGCTTTACGAGGTAGGGGGAGCTTCCGCACCATGCAACCACCTTTTGCGAGAGCGCCTCATCGACTCCGGTGAGCTTTACGAAAAGAGCCTCCGCCTCCTCGCGAGCGAGCATGCCAATCGCCAGGTTCGTGAAAATGTTGAAGAACGGCGATTCCTGGACATCCTTTACCGCACAGAGCCTCTGGAGCTCCACGAAAGAGGTCGTCACATAGGCGAGATTGTAGTTGTTTGCCATGGAGCGGAGAAACGAGAAGAACTCCAGGGGGAAAAGCTTATTCTGAGTGATGTAATGGAAGTCGTCGAGGAGAATGACAACGCGCTTTCCCGCGGCGTGGAGTCCGTCAATTGTTTTTTTCACCCTCTCGTAGGGATTTCCGCCCCCGGCCGGCATGGGGAGGAGCCCCTCGAGGCCCGCTAAAAAGGAGTCGGGATCGCGCGACATCGCGCCGCCGGAGCATACGGGGACGAAAACGAAACGCCCCATGTCCTCCAGGAATCGCTCCTTCACGCTTTCAGCCGAGATGTACGCCAGAAGCGACGTCTTTCCGCTCTTCTTCCCCCCGATGACCGCGACGGATTGCGGTCTTTCAGCCCCGATTCGTGAGAATATCCGGCGGACCAATCCCGCGTGACCGAAGAAGTCGGAAGGGTCCGTCACCGGCGCTTCCGGATCCAGCATCTTTCTTCCCTTTCAAAACGCGTAGAACGCATAGATCGTGACGTTGGCAAACACGACCTGCAAGAGGCCGAGAAAAGGCACCGTGTTGTAGGTGGGCGGCTTGGCGAGATTTTCCGAGCCGATGACGAGGTCCGCGCGGAGAAGCTCGGCATTGGCCACGAAGCCGAAGCCGGAACGCGTCAAGAACTCCATTCTGCCGCCTAACGAGACGGAGTGGGTATAGGTGGTGAGCTTGTCGAGGCCGAACGTGTAGGAGAAGGACATCCCTGTAGCGATCTTTTCGATACGGAATGAGGGATACCAGATGAGCCCGAGCTGGCCGCGGATCGAGTTCCAGATCGGAAGCTGCAGGGGAAAACGAAGCTCGGCATCGAGGGCGAATGATTCGTTTATATTGAAGGTATACACGATTCCCGGCTGGAGCAGCGACAGGTTCTGAAGCACCGTCGGCTCCAGGACCAGGGCCCAGAACGCCCCGATCGCATTCCTGCGCGCTGTGCGGGAAAACCGCGCAAAGTAGGCGGCCTTCACTTTCGAAAACCTTTCCAGAACGAAGGGTGGCACTTCGGCGGGGTCTCCCAGATCGAGATCGAGGTCGATTTCCAGCCCCATGGCCAGCTGCTCATCCACCTTCTGCTCGTATCCCGGGTCCCGAAACGTGTATGCCAGGAGAGCCGAAAGGCCGTAGAGGCGTGCTATGGACTTCGACGGACGTCTCGTGGCCGCCGACTGGTACGTTTCGATGGCCTGGGAAACGATGCCGAAACATTCCTCGTACCGCCCGGAGGCGTACAGCTCTTGAGCCTTTGCCAGCGCCTCCCCTTCGACATCAACGGTCTTTTGCTGGCCTGACTGCTGCGCCCCAAGCGGCGCGATTGCGGAGAGAAATAATGCCAGGAGAACGAGGGCAGGCGGGCTGCTCCGGGAGGTCACTTCAGCACCTCCTGTATCCGGAGCGGTGTATCGCCCTCGCGGATGTAGATCGTGCGGCTCCTGCTATAGCCCAGGGCTTCATTCGCGATGGTAAGCGTATGCGTACCGGCCTGTACGCGGTAGGGTTTCACGTACGGGGTGTCCAGAACGTACTTTCCGTCCAGCGAAATCCGCGCGGTTGGCCTCACGTCGAAAGTGATCCAGCCCCAGACCTCTTCGAGCGACACCTCGCTTTTGGCCTGCTCGCCGGCCGCCACGGTCGCGGTGAACGAATTGGCCCCATACCCTTCCATTTCGAGGCTGACGATGTGATCGCCGGACTGGATGTTTTCAGCGTACGGGGTTCTTTTTCCCGTGCGCTGTCCGTCCACCGAAACTTCGGCGCCGGGAGGCTGGGAATTGATGATGAGGATACCGGTGTCCTTCTCAGCCCCCCCCTGGGCGGCCTCACTCGTGCCGGCGGCCGCCTCGGAAGGGGCCGCGGGCTTGGGCTGGCCGGCGCGAGCCTGGGGGGGAGCCGTTTTCGCGGCCTCCGCCGGGAAGGGGATGCTGAAGGCGCGACGCTCGGGAGAAATCCCGACGTCAAGCTCCACCTTCTCCCCGGTCTTGAGAACCGCGATGATTCTATGCGGCCCGAGCTCGAGGGAGGGGACCTGAATGATGAGGGGATCGCGCTGCCCCTCACTCGTGAGAGCCTGCTCGTTGTCGATAGAGAGCCGATAGGGGCCGCGGTTTGCGATGAAAGTGACCCCCTTCACCAGGGGCCGCGAGGAGTCGGCGGCTGCGGCGCCGTCGGTCCGGCGCGACTGGGCTGAAGATATCCCCAGTCTCTGGGCGGCCTCGGGGAGATAGCGCGGAATCAGGAAAAACCACGAAACGAGGCCAACCGCCAACACCCCGGCGGCAACGATCGCAGCGAGGAGGGTCCGCGAGCCTTTCTGGAACTGGAGGCCGGCTTCCTTTGCCGCTTTCCAGATCGAATGCTCGCGGCGGATCCAGCGTCGAAAAAGGTCCATCTTGAACCTGTACGTCGCGCTCTCGCCCTTCTCGAGGAACTCCCCATGATACCCCTCTTCGAGCAGCACGTTCACCTGCTCCTTCTTGAAGGGAAGCACAATCCTGTTCGTCTTGATGAAATGAACTATCTGCTCGGAATCGGACCATCCCTCGGGATCCGCGAGCCTGCTGGCAAGGGATGAGAGGATGATCTGATCCCACTCGCTCACGCTGTTCCAGCTGTAGATCATCTGCGGCAGGGGGTTGTCGACGATCTCCCGAACGATTCGCTCCAGATCCTCCGCGCCGGGCTGGCCCTTCTGGTCTTCGATGAGAAGGTCGACCATGTTCTGGCAGATCACCTGCGTATAGAAAGGCTGGCCGCCGGTAAGCCGATAGATCGACTCGACCATGCCCGCCGGGTACGACACATACTCGCGGAGGGGCTCCGTGATGAGCCGGGAGGTGTCTCCGCGCGAGAGGTACGAGATCTTTCTGTACACGGATTTGCCCAGGAGAGACTTCCAGATGTCGACTTTCCTGTCTTCCAGGTTGGTGGAGCCGGTGAAGATGAAGGAGACCCGATATGGGCTCTCCAGTATTCCCGCAAGGTAGTGGATTGCCGATTCGCCGAGAGATCCGTCCTTGATCTTGGTTTCTATCAGCTCGTACTCGTCGAAGAGAAAAAGAACGATCCGCTCGGGTGCGTTGGCGCGCGCCAGCGCCAGAAAGGATTCGAAGAGCCGCTCGACGCTCGGTGTTCCCGCCTCCGCCTCGAGCCTCTCCATGGAGAGGCCCCTGCTGCCCAGGGCCTCGCAGCCGGCTTTCAGGACGGATCGGAAGAAATCCAGCTCTCCACGGATGCCGGCCAGCATCTGCATGTCGATGAGGACGGGCAGAAAGACGCTCCCCAGCCTGCCGCCGAGGATCTGGAAGAGAATCGAGGTCTTGCCCGAGCGCCTTTCGCCGCAGAGCACGAGGATCTGATTGGCTTTTCCTTCCCCGATCTTCTTCGCCACGAACTGGAAATCGTCCTCGCGGCCGAAAAACATCTCCTTCGACTTTATGGGATTGCCGACGATGTAGGGATTGAATGGGATTGACTTCATCTCTGACACCGAGTATAGCACAGATGCAGCCGATTGCCACTGCAGAGGACGGCGGGCTCCCGGCCAAGACCTTCCGGCGGCACCCTGGTGAATTGAAAAAAGCCGTGCTATATTCTGGACAGTAAGAGCAAATGACATGAAAAAGAAAAATCTCGTGACACTGGTTCTCCTGTTCGCGGCAGTCGCTTTGCTGTCCGCCGAAAAGATCTCCATCGACTACCTCGATGGGACGGTGGAGCTGAAGACGGCGAAGGGCTGGGCACTCCTTTCCATCGGTGACACGATCCCCACCGATGCGAGCGTTCGGGTCTCCAAGGGCGGCTCGTTGGAGCTTTCCAGCGGAACCCAGCGGATAACGCTCCTGAAAGATGGGGTCTACGCCGTCGCCGACCTCTTGAAAGCCGGTGGGAAGAGCGGAAAAGCCGGCATTGGAGTGGCTCTCACGCAAAAGCTGCACTCTATGACGGCCGAAAAGGAGCAGCAAGGCACCGTGGCGGGCGCACGTGGCGCGCAGCAGGGGCAGGGAGCGGACGTCCAATGGGTCGACGAAAACGAGGAAACCCGGGCGACTGTGAACGACCTGTTCGAGAAAGGCAAGTACGCGGACGCGGTGTCCATCATCAAGGGGGCGATCGCGGACGCGTCGACCAGCGATGAGAGGAAAGAGCTCAGCTACCAGCTTGCCGTCGCGTACTACGGATCGGGGAAAACGGCGCTCGCGTTCCGCACGGTTTCCAAAGTCTCCCCCGCGGTGACGGTGGGATACTACCCCGATTTCATGATCCTCAAGGCAAACATCCTCCTGGACAGCGCCGCTTACAAGGACGGGCTTGCGGTGCTCGGCGAGTTCCTCAAGACCAAGCCGCAAAACTCGTACGCCCAGGTGGCGTACCTGCTCTCGGCCGAGTGCTCGAGAGGGCTGGGCGACGAGAAGGCTTCCGCGGAGGCTTTAAAGACCGGCTACGCGCTGGATCCGCAGAGCGAAACGGCGAAGCAGATCTCCGACATGCAGGGCAACTAGCCCGGTGAGATAGACGATAAGAACCTCCTTGGCCCCGGCGCCGGACGGCCCCTACTCTCAGGGCGTTTCGGCCTCGGGGCCGCTTTTTTTTTGCGGGACAAATGCCGAAGGCCCCGGCGGTGGTCGCGTTGCCTTCTACAGAAGTTCGATAAGGTTGAGGGGGGCCCGGATCACTTCTCGTGCACCGGCCGCGAGCAGCTCCTCTTGAGTGCGGAATCCCCAGAGCGCCCCCACGGGAAACATTCCCGCGGCACGGGCGGTTGCCATGTCCGTGTCGCTGTCTCCAAGGTAGAGAAAGCCTTCGGGGGGAATCCCGAGGAGGCTGGCGATCTCCTTGCACCCTGCCGGGTCCGGTTTTCTCGGGATCCCCGCCCGCTCGCCGAATGCCGCATCGAATTGGAGGCCGGGAAAGTAATGCTCGAGCATTTCAGCCACGAACGCATTCGGCTTGTTGGAGAGAACCGCTCGCTTCACTCCCAGCTCTGAAAGCCTCTGCAATAACTCGCTGATTCCCGGATACGGCCGGGTCTTGAGGCTCCACCTCCGGCTGTATTCCTCCCCCATTTCCCGCGCGCAGATGGAGACGAGATTCGAGTCGCCGCGCGCTGATCGGGGAAGGGCCCGCTCGAGGAGGGTCCTGACGCCCTCTCCCACGAAGAGCCTGTATGCCGGAATGGGATGAACGGGAAAGCCATGGGCTGCCAGGACGGAGTTGGCCGACTCCGCCAGGTCTTCCAGTGTGTTCAAAAGCGTGCCGTCCAGATCGAAGAGAACAGCGTGGTGGCTCATGTCGTGAAAAAAGCGGCTATGTCCGCCTGCTGAGGTAGAAGAAGAGCATCCCCCCCTGAGTCTCCACCGTGAGATTCCATTGGGCTGGATCGAAAATGGAGAAGACTTCCTGGATGAGACGCGCTGAAACGGGCCTCTCCGAGATCACCTCTTGTGGGGGATTCTGGAAGAATACGGTCCCGTAGAGGCCGCCATCACGCTTGAGGACCCGCTTGATCTCCTCTGCGCACTTCTGGGGCTCCGGGAATGCATTGAAAACCATGAGAGCAAGACACAGGTCCACGCAGTTGTCGGGAAGCGGGATCCGCTCGGCGTCGATGTTCCAGAGGGCCATGTTGAAACTCTCACCCAGGAGGCTCTTCGCGTGGGCCAGCATCTCGGCCGAGATATCCATCCCGAGGTAGATGGAATTTGAGGGAATGAAGGAGCCCACCGGAAACGAGGTCCCGCAGCCGACGTCGAGGATGACCTTCCCGCCGGCGCCCGCCATGAAGGCCTCGAGCTTCGCGGCGTAGGCGCTCCACGGGCAGCCGAGGCTTTCGATGAGTCGAACAATGGCATTGTCGTAGGTGGAAGCCAGCGTTTCGAATGTCTTTTGGACCACCCTTTGGGCATCAGAAAGGGGGAGAGACGTGAGAAAATCGATTACTCCGTTTTTTATGGGGTACACCCTTCCGCACTTGGAGCAGGTGAAAGAGTCTCCGTTTCGCGCAAGACTCTCCCTGCAGCTCGGGCAGAAGGGCGAGAACAGTTGCATAATCATTATTTTATGGTACTATGCCGCGGTCTGTCAAATAGGGAGCCACCAGGCCCGCGTGCCATCCCTGCTTGATGGCTCCTGGTTTTGCCGTTTATGAAAGCAATAGCCTTTGAAAATCTCAATGAATATCAGCTTGCAGCAGTGCAAGCAACCGAGGGCCCTCTTCTCATCCTTGCGGGCGCCGGCTCGGGCAAAACCCGCGTCATAACCTATCGGATCGCCCAACTTCTGGCCAAGGGCGTTCCCCAGTCTGAGGTCCTGGCCGTCACATTCACGAACAAGGCCGCCCGGGAGATGGCTCAAAGGGTCAAGCAGCTCATTCCCCGGAAGCTTTCACGCCTTACCATCAGCACGTTCCACTCCTTTGGCGCTCAAATCCTCAGGGAGAAGGGCTCTCTTCTCGGCTACCGGCCGAACCTCACCATCTACGATTCCCAGGACCAGGTCTCGCTGATGAAAGAAACGGCTCGCGAGATGGCCATGAAGACCGATGAGTACGATTTCGCCAAGGTGGCCGGATACCTGTCCGGCATAAAAACGGGGCGCAAGGCATGGAAAGCCTCGGACAAGGCCCTCAAGCCGCTGTTCAAGGAATACCAGAAGAACCTGAAGCTCGCAAATGCTGTGGACTTCGACGATCTGATCGTCCTTCCCATCAAGATCCTCGGAGAATCCGAGGAGGCACGGACAGCCTACCGGGAGCGGTTCCGCTATATCCTGGTGGATGAGTTCCAGGATACCTCCGCCAATCAGTACGAGCTCATGAAGCTCCTGGCAGAGGGACGGGGAAACATCTGCGTTGTCGGAGACGACGACCAGTCCATATACTCCTGGCGGGGGGCAAGCTTCGAGAATATCGTGAAATTCGAGAGAGACTTTCCCGGCCTTCGGGTGATAAAGCTGGAGCAGAACTACCGCTCCACCCGTGCAATACTTCGGGCCGCAAACGGCCTCATCAGCCATAACAAGAACCGGAAGCCCAAGCAGCTGTGGAGCGGTCTGCCCGAGGGGGAACCGATCGAGCTCTCCTACCCTGACAATGAGCTTGAGGAAGCCGAGCACATCGCCGACGCGATCAGGGCGCTTGCCATCCGGCATTCACTCACCTACCACGACTTCGCAGTTCTGGTGAGAGCCAACCATCTCACGCGCGCCCTGGAAGAGGTCTTCCGCAAGGAAAGCATCCCCTACGTGATCTCTGGTGGAACCGGCTTCTTCGAACGACAGGAGGTCCGGGACGTCCTTGCATACCTGAAGGTGATCGTCAACCACGATGACGACACGAGCCTGCTCAGGATCGTCAACACTCCCCGGAGGGGCTTGGGCCGGAAGCTCCTGGAGCATGTCATGATCTACGCCGCCAAGCAGGGATTCTCCCTGTACTCCGCCATGTCCGCTGCCGTCGCTGGGAAGGTTCCGGCCGTCGAAGAAAAGGCCCGCGGGCTGATCTCGGAGTTCCTCCAGCTGATCGAGGGCTTCCGGGAGCGCTTCTTTTCCGGAGATAAAATCGCTCCAAGCCTCAAGGCCCTTGTTGAGGAGATCGACTACTGGGGCCATCTCATGGCGGAAACCAAGGACAAGGATGCCGCCCGCTGGAAGCTCGCCAATGTGGAGTCCCTCATTGGATCCGTGGCAGACTACGAAGAGGACCCCGACAACGTGTCGCCCAGCATCTACGATTACCTGCGCAATGTGAGCCTCGCGGGCCGCGACGACCTGGAAGAGAAGGACTCCTCCGGCAGGGTCAATGTGATGACAATCCACGCGGCAAAGGGACTGGAGTTCCCCGTCGTCTTCGTGGCCGGAGTGGAGGAAGGGATCATTCCTCATGCCCGCTCCGTGGAGGAGGCAAACGCAGACGAGGAGGAGGAGCGAAGGCTCTTCTACGTGGCCATCACAAGGGCGCAGCGGAGGCTGTTCCTCAGCGCCTGCTCTTCCCGGCGGAGGATGGGCAGGCCCTGCGAGTCCGTCCCCTCCCCCTTCCTCGACGAGATCCCTCCGGAGTGTCTCTCCGTGCGCGAGCAGGAAGGAGATCTGGCGGCGGAGGAGGCGGCGCGCCTTTTCGCCGAGGCGCGAAGGCGGTTCGTCAAGGAGTAGGGAAAAAAAGGGGCGCCTTCCGGCGCCCCCTGTCTCGTCATATCTGATTTTCTACATGTAGGCGCGCAGCACGTGGCTCCGGGAAGGGTGTTGGAGCCGCTTGATTGCTTTCTTCTCGATCTGCCTGATGCGTTCCTTGGTCAGCTTGTACTTCGAGCCGATCTCCTTCAACGACATCGGTCTCTTCCCGTTCAAGCCGAAGCGGTACTGGATGATCTCCGCCTCTTTCTGGGTGAGGGTTTTCAGGATGCTGTTGATGTCCTCGCGCAGGGAGTTTTCAATGACCATATCGTCCGGCATCGGCTGTTCCTTGTCCTCGACGAAGTCGCCCAGGAGCGAGGAATCCTTCTCGGAGTAGACGGGAGTGTCCAGGGAGATGAGCTCGCGGGAGATGTTGATCAGGTCTGCGACGTGATCCGGGTCGATGTCCAGCTTCTTGGCGATCATATCCGTCTCCGATATGGAGTATTGCTCGCCCTGCAGGTCCTTCTTGACCTTCTCGATCTGGACCAGCTCGTTCGCCCTGTTCAGGGGAAGGCGGATCATCCGCGACTTTTCGCAGATCGCCTTGAGTATCGCCTGGCGGATCCACCATACGGCGTAAGAGATGAAGTGGTATCCCTTGTCCACGTCAAAGCGTTCGATCGCATTCATCAGCCCGATGTTTCCCTCGCTGATGAGGTCGGCCAGGGGAAGGCCCTGATTCTGGTACTTTTTGGCGACGTTCACGACAAACCGGAGGTTGGCGCGGATCAGCTTGTCTTTAGAGATGCCCTCGCCCTTTGCGGCCCTCCGGGCAAGATGCTCCTCCTCTCCCCGAGTCAGGAGCGGGATCTTGTTTATTTCCTTCAGATAAAGGGACAGGACGTTTTCATCCGCCCGCGTTGTCTTTCGTTCTTTCTCAGTTTTCTCAATTCTCTCCTCTTTGACTGCTACGCTCATATTCACCTCGTGCTAATACAAAGCAAGTAATGTGCCAAAGGGAGAATTGGGTCAGCTTATATTTATTTATAGAATAGATAATTAGAATCTATTGCGAACGATGTTCTTATTCCTGGACCTGCAATGAGTCAAAATGATACAGATCGGCGAAAACCGCCGAATTCCGCATCAAAATATACCACTCAAGACCTCCTCATTTCCAGGCGTTCGACCGCAACAGAGGCTGTAGGGCAAGCCGGAGCCGCAGGTGCAGCGGTCGGTCAGATTCACCCGCCTTTGGGTGCTGAAGTTCACCGCAATGACGCTCTGGGTGGGCGGCTCGGAAAGGAGAACTGTGGGAAATATGATCCGGGTGGATACGAAGATCGTGCGCTTTTCGTCGCACGACTTGCCCGCCAGCACTCCCGACTTCACGAGGTTGCCCCAGTAGTCGCGGATGAGATCCACCACCATGTCCTGTTCCGCAAGCGTGGAGAAGGTCCGCTTGTTCTTGGAGAGCAGGTAGCGGGCCAGCTGGACGGAGGCGAATGCCTTCCAATCATCCAGATCCTCTCTCTTCTGCTTCTCCATGCCGTACGAGTTTGTGAGTCTCGAGAGCATCCGTCGGGCATGCCCGCGCTTCTGAAGCCGCTGACAGGACACCCAGCTCTTGATCGCCGTCTCGGGATGGCCCAGACGCCGAAGGGCGACACCGAGATAGAAACAGATGCGGTAGAGGTCCCTGCCCTTCGATGCCGGGCATTCCTGGAGCGCTTTTTCGAAATACCGGGAGGCTCCCTGCGGATCGTGCCGCGCGAGAAGGCGCAACCCGCGTGTGAAGTACATGACCCATGCAGTCATTTCAAGACTCAAGACAATGTACATCATGGCCGGGATGGTGACAACTTGGGGACGCAAGGGAGGCACAGCCGGCACCCCCGGAGGCGCATAGTCCTTGACGAACCATGCCCATCGTCGTTATATTCCCAGTAAAACCACAGCCACTTTTGGTGGAATATATAGCGAAACATCGTGTCAGGAGGACAACGTACATGAAGGTGAAGCCGCTCGCAGACCGCATTCTCGTCAAGATGGTGGAGATGGAGACCAAGACCGCCGGAGGCATCCTCATCCCCCAGACCGCCCAGGAGAAGACCCAGGAAGGGATCGTCCTCGCCGTGGGCGACGACGAGGCAATCAAGGTGAAGGTGAACGACCGCGTCATCTACGACAAGTATGCCGGCACCACGATCAAGGTCGGGGGTGAAGAGCAGTTGATCCTCAAGGCGGCCGACATCCTCGCCAAGGTGGAATAAGGCCCCTTTTTTCTCGCGGCCAAGGGGCTGTCCAGGGAGGACGGCCCTTTTTATTGCCTCTTTAATCGAAAAACGAACGAACTGCCTGAAGGACTTCCGCCGAGCCGGCGATGAGACGTCGGGTGCGCGGGAGCGACTCGATGAAAACCGAACCGTACTGCTTCGAGACGATGCGGGAATCGAGGATGAGAACGACTCCCCGATCGTCGTGCCGCCGCATGAGCCTGCCGAATCCCTGGCGCAGCCTTACAACCGCGTCGGGCAGGGAAAGCTCGGTGAAAGGATTTCCCCCCCGCTCCTCGATGGCCGCCATCCGGGCCCTGAGAACCGGCTCCGAGGGCACGCGGAAGGGAAGCCGGCAGAGGATGACGGCCTGCAGGGTCTCGCCCGGCGCATCGACGCCTTCCCAGAACGAATCAGTGGCAAAAAGGACGCTCGAGGTGTCCTCGCGGAACCTGTCCAGGAGCCTCGCCCTCTCCTCGTCTCCCTGCTTGTAGATCCGAATCCCGTGGGAGGAAAGGGCCGGCTCCACGGCGGAATACACCTCCCGCAGGAGGGAATATGAGGTAAAAAGAACGAGGCCGGCTCCGTGGCTTGCCCGCAAGCTTTCCGCGATGAAGCGGGAAAGGAACTCGCGATACCCGGGCTGATCCGGGGCTGGGGCATCGGTAGGCACCCCGAGGAGCACCTGCTCCTGGAAGTTGAAGGGAGACGGGAAGGTCTTTGTTATCGGCTCCCGCGCCGAGAAGCCGGAGAGCCCGACCCTGCCCGCCCAGAAATCGAACCTCCCCGCCACGGTAAGAGTCGCGGAGGTGAGGACCACGGTCTTGAGCGGCTCGAAGACGGCCTCCCTCATGAGAGGGGCGATATCGAGAGGGGTGATCACCAGGCGAGCGAACCTCTCCGCCCCCTGCCCCCGCACGGCCTCCATCCACAGCACATCGTTTGCGGCCGAGCCGCCGCCGCGGAAGCGGTCCGCGATTTCGGCAAGTCCCGCAAGGCGCGTCACCTGGACGCGGCAGTCCCAGATCAGGTTCTCCTCGTCGGAAGCCGGCGCCTTCTCGAAGATCTCTTCGAAAGCCGCCGTAAATGCGGCCACGGAGGCCGAGAACTCGGCCAGCGGGGCCGATGCCGGTGAAAACCGCGAGCGCCCCTGGTCGTCCAGGAGGAGGTTTCCCTCCTCACCCATGAGAGCCACCAGCGCCGCGTCCAGCTCCGCCGCCTTCTGCTGGACGTCCGCCGCCAGGTCGGGGATTTTCTTGACCACGGCCTTTCTTCCCATGAGCTTGACCAGCGCGGGATAGAGCCCCGTGACCCTGTTCCTTCGCTTGCGGTATATCCTTCCCACGAACTTGGAGACGGCGGCCCGCGAGAGCACGCGCGAGAAGAAAGACGTGGCCGCCCGTTCTATGTTGTGCGCTTCATCGAAGACGATCCGGCGGAACGGCGGAAGCACGGCGGGATCGTCGAAGCCTGAGCCGGCCAGTCGCAGTGCGAGGTCCGAGAACAAAAGGTGATGATTGGCCACCAGCACCTTGGCAGATGCCGCCTCCCTGCGCGCCTTGAGCACGAAACAACCGTCCCGAAGCCGGCAGCGCAGTCCCAGGCAAGTATCCGCTTCGGAACAGACCCTGGACCAGGTCTCCTCCCGTGGGTAGAAGGACAGGTCGGTCCTGCTTCCCGTGGCGGTCGTGCGCGACCACTCCATGATGGCGGAAAGCTCCTCGTTTTCCTCCTTGAAAAGCGAGAGCTCCGTGAGGGCCTCCCCGAGTCGATGGAGGCAGAGGTAGTTCCCCCTCCCTTTGACCAGGACCACCTTGGGATCCTCACGGAGGATGTGCTTCACCAGGGGGATGTCCTTTTCGACGAGCTGCTGCTGGAGGTTGATGGTGTTGGTGGAGACCACGACGCGCTCGTTGTTTGCGATGGCCCAGGAGATGGCGGGCAGAAGGTATGCCAGGGATTTTCCCACGCCGGTTCCGGCTTCGGCGGCCACGATCTCCTCGTCGTTGAAGGCCCTGCAGACGAGCTTCAACATTCCGACCTGGCTGTCCCTCTGCTCGTATTGGGGGTAGATCCTCGAAAAACCGCCGCCGGGAGAAAGCTCGGCGGCCAGCCGCTTTTCGTCGAGGAGGGTTATCTCCTGGGCAGAGACGGGCTCGGCAACGACATACACGTTTTGCACGGTGTTGTCGACGATGGCGAAGCCGATGCCTTCGTTTCCCAGCCGCGAGGCGATGGCGATGTCGGGCCCGCTGGGGGAAAGCTCGCCCGAGGGGTGGTTGTGGATGACCATGTCGCCCTGCTGGAGGTGGGGCCTCAAGATGGGAACGAGGTTTTCGGTTCCCCTCGCCCCCACCACGACATCCTCGACCTTTCCGGCAGGGCCAGCGCGGCCTACAAGAAAGACCTCGTTTCCGCCGGCATCCTCGATCGCCTCGCGGATCTGCTCCATGGCGAACGGCTCGAATCGCTCGTCAGCCGTCACCGAATTTCGCTCCAAGCTCCCGCACCGTCTTCTCCAAAAGACCGGCGAATCGGGGGGCTGCTTCCGTGCCGCGGGCGATGACCTCGGCATGATCGAGCGGCTCAGGGAGGATTCCCGCGGCCATGTTGGTGATGCAGGAGACTCCCAACACGTCCATCGCGAGGTATCTGGCGGCGATGACCTCGGGAACGGTGGACATGCCCACCATGTCCGCCCCCATCGCGGCAAGCATGGAGATTTCTGCGGGAGTCTCGTAGCTGGGGCCCGAGAGCGCCGCGTACACCCCTTCGGCAAGGGGACGGTCCGAGGCCTTGCGGGCGGCGGCTCGAAGCGGTGCGGAGTATGATGTGCTCATGTCGGGAAACCGGGGGCCCAGATCCGGGTTGGGGCCGCGCAGGGGATTCACGCCCATCAGGTTGATGTGGTCCTTGATCAGCACAAGGTCTCCCGGAGCGTAGGAACGGTTGATGCCCCCGGCGGCATTGGTCACGATGAGGGTTCTCACACCCAGGCTGTAGAGGAAGAAAACCGAGAATACGACGTCGTCGATGGGCCGGCCTTCATAGTAATGGATGCGGCCGGCGAGAATGGCGAGATCCCCCCCGAGGGTGAGCACTCCGTGATGGCCGGCGACGGAAGGCAGCGGGAATCCCGCTATGGAAGAGTACGGGATACGGATTCCCTTTACCTTGGAGGCGAACTCTCCAAGCCCGGAGCCAAGCACGATTCCGATCCGCGGCGTCCGCTTCCTGTTCCCGCCAAGCGAATCGAGAGCGATGGCGAGCCTTTTCGAGAGACTCTCATCCATAGCAACCTCCCCTCGGCGCACTCAAGACAGGGACCTCAGAAGCTCCGCGGGATCGCGATAGTAGCCCACGGTGAGGGCCCGGCCCGCCTTCTGGAAAACCTTCCAGTTCCAGGGCATCTGGAGCCCGGCCGCGGAGGCGAGCTCGACGGCCCGCTTGTTCAGCTCCTTCGCTTCAGTCGGCTTCCCCTCCAGGGAATCCTGGAGCACGGGAGGATACGAGCGGCCGGGTTTGAAGCGCGCGGCCTGGAAGCTCGCATGATCGCGCTCCATGCGCTCCATGAGCGCCTGAGGATCCATGATCGGCAGCCGTGCGGTCCGTCTCCCCGTTCTCTGCATTAGCTTCAGCCCCTCAGAAAGGATGCATTTGGCAAGCTCCCTCCCCTCCGTGAACGTGAGGAAGTGGTCGAGCGTGGTGTTGCAAAGCGATGCGGGAAGGGAGAGAAGCTGGTAAACGAAAAACGAGTTCAGGCAGGAGACGACGTCAGCGGCGAATTGAACCGAAACGCCGAATCGCTCCAGGCCTTCCGCCAGCTCCGCCATGGGGGAGAGCTTCTCCGCGATGATGACGGGCCTCCTGGTGAACACCTCAACCTCTCCATCCTGCAGCGCTGACGCCTCCATGAGAGTGAGGAGAAATGATCGTGACAGAGCCGAAAAGCCGAGCCTCTCCGGCTCAGCGGGATCGCTGTTGCAGAACAGGGTATGGCCATGCTCGGGATCTACGATGCCGCGGAAGGAGTCCTTCTTCATGGCCCGAAGGTGCTGCCGGCCCAATGTGACGAAGAGGACGTCGGGATCAGCCTGGAGGCCCGTTCGAATTCCCCGCGCGATCAGCCATCCGTCGGGATGGACGATCCGAACGGAGAGCTCCCCGGGGGCCGGAGCTGCGAGTTCCCGCAGCCTTGCGTGCTGAATCCGGCAAGCCGAAGCTCACTGCATGCCCGCTCAAGGCAAGGAGGCCGCCGAGGTAGCGCCCTATTGCCCCGGGTCCGAGAATGGACACCTTCATAGTTGCCTCCGATTATGGAAGGCGAAAGGAAAAGATCAAGGCGGCTTCCGCGGCGCAGTAGCGCCGCTGCCGCCGCCCGAGGGCCGCGTGCTTGCCGGAGGCATGCACGCCTGCCGGCAGCGGTTTGCTCGGCGGCGTCGGCCCTAGGAGCCTGTCGCGAAACCCTCTTCCGGGAAGCCATTGAATTGAGGGTCCCGGCCATTGATAGAGTGGCCGCATGGGAGAGGGAACTTTTCGATCCTATCAGCCTGATCAGCCGTACCTCCTTCCACCCCGAGTGGATGAATGGCTGCCCGACGGCCACTTGGTGTACTTCATGCGCGACGTGGTGGAAACGCTGGACCTCGAGGCGATTTATTCAAGCTATCAATTGAGCGAAGGCGGACGTCCGCCGTACGAGCCGCGGATGATGCTGGCCTTGGTTCTGTATGCCTACAGCGTCGGGGTATACAGTTCGCGAAAGATCGAGCAGGCCTGCTGGGAGTCGGTGGCCTTTCGGGTACTCAGTGCGGATCAACATCCCGACCATGCGACGATCGCCAGCTTCCGCAAGCGGCATTTGAAGGAGTTGGGGTTGTTGTTCAACCAGGTGCTGAAGCTGTGCCAACGGGCGGGGTTGGTGAAGTTGGGGCACGTGGCGCTGGACAGCACGAAGGTGAAAGCCAACGCCTCCAGGCACAAAGCGATGAGCTACGGGCGAATGCTGAAGAGTGAGCAGCGGCTGAACGATGAGATCGCGGCGCTGTTGAAGCGGGCGCAGCGTGAGGATGAAGAAGAGGACGCACGCCTGGGGCCCGGGGGCAAGGATGAGGATCTGCCCGAGGAGTTGAAGCGGCGGCAGACGAGGCTGGCCAGGATTCGGGAAGCCAAGGCAGCGTTGGAAGCCGAGGCGCAAGAGAAAGCAGAGGAAGAGGTTCGGCGCAAGGGGGGAGACCCTGGGGCCGCCGGTGGGAAGGGGCGGGCGGAGGTAAAGCCAGCCGAGAAGGCGCAACGCAATTTCACCGACCCGCAATCGCGGATCATGCTGGACAAGTCCAGCAACAGCTTTGTGCAGGCCTACAATTGCCAGGCGGCGGTCGACGGGAAGGCCCAGGTGATTGTTGCCGCCGAGGTCACGCAGGAAACCAACGACAGCCGTCAACTGCATCCGATGCTGGAGAAGCTCAAGGCCAACACCGACGGGCAACTTCCCCGGCGTCTGACTGCCGACAGTGGCTACTACAACGGGGAGCATGTGCAATCCCATGAAAAGGAAGTGGACCTCTACATTGCTACCGAGCAGTTCCGCCATGGGGAGCGTGTACCGGCTCCGAGGGGGCGCATTCCTTCCGGATTGAGCAAGAAGCAACTGATGGGGCGCAAGGTGCGGAGCGCACGGGGGCAACGGATCTACGGGAAGCGTAAACAGATCGTGGAGCCGGTATTCGGGCAGATCAAGGAAGCGCGGGGCTTTCGTCAGTTCTTGCTTCGTGGGCTGGAGAACGTCTGGGGTGAATGGCAAGTAGTATGTACGACGCACAACCTATTGAAGCTGTTCAGAAGCGGATGGAGATTGAGCGAAGCGTAGGAGAGAGAAGGAATCCCGGCTCGATGACAAGTTGAGTTGGGGGCGCCTCATCATGAAAACGGCCCGCTCGCCTACCACAAACGGAGACTTGCGGGCCGGTTTCGCGACAGGCTCCTAGGGCGGAAGCGGTGCTACCGCACCGCGAGAGCCGCGAAGCGCGACACCGCCAGCCGCTAGAGGCGCCTTTCTCGCGGCATAGAGGGCCGGAGTCCCGCGCGCGGAATGCATTAAATGCAAATTTATGCAAGAAACGCATACAGATTATTGACACGTTGCAAAGGATATGGTAACCGTGCTGGAACAGTACGAAGAGCCGGAGGCATTCGTGAAGGACAGGATACCAGTAGCGATTCTCGGAGCGACAGGCCAGGTAGGCCAGAAATTCGTTCTCCTGCTGAGCGACCACCCGCAGTTTCAAATCACGGAGCTGGTTGCATCGCAGAGGTCCGCCGGAAGCAGGTACGGGGACATCTGCAACTGGAAGCAGACGACGCCCATTCCCCGCGAGATAGCGGGCATGACCGTGAAGTACACGGATGACCCTCTCTCGAGCCCCATCCTCTTCTCCGGCCTCGACTCATCGGTCGCCGGCCCGGTCGAGGAAGCCTACGCGAAGAAAGGCCACCACGTCATCTCAAACTCGAAGAATCACCGCATGGACAGCGACGTTCCCATCGTCATCCCCGAGGTGAACGCCGACCATCTCCAGATCATCAAGCGCCAGCCCTACAAGGGATCCATCGTCACGAACTCGAACTGCTCCACAATGTTCCTCGTCATGGCGCTGGCCCCCATCCAGCGCGCCTTCGGCGTGGAGGCGGTGCAGGTCACGACGATGCAGGCGGTTTCCGGGGCCGGCTATCCCGGCGTTGCCTCGATGGACATCCTGGGCAACGTCGTGCCCTACATCGGCGAGGAAGAGGAGAAGATGGAGCGGGAGACCAGGAAGATGCTGGGCACCTTCACGGGCGCCGCGATAGAGCCCGCCCCCTTCATGGTGAGCGCACAGTGCAACCGCGTCGCGGTGTTCGACGGCCATACCGAGACGGTCTCGATCAAGCTCTCCTCAAAGGCCTCGCCGGCGGACATCGCCAGGGTCATGCGCGCGTTCCGCGGCCTTCCTCAGGAGCTCGCCCTGCCGTCTGCTCCCGCCGAGCCCATCGTCGTACTGGAAGAAAACGATCGGCCCCAGCCGGCCCGCGACGTGTGGATCAACCGCGGGATGTCGACGATCGTCGGCCGCATCAGGCCGTGCCCCGTGCTCGACATCAAGATGGTCATCCTGGGGCACAATACGATCCGGGGAGCCGCGGGGGCAGCGGTGCTCAATGGAGAAGCGATGCTCGCGAAAGGATACATCGCCTCATGATCGTCCTGAAATTCGGTGGCACCTCGGTGGCCAACGCCGAGATGATGGACAAGGCCCTCTCCATAGCGGAAAGCCGGCTCGAACGGGCGCCGGTGCTCGTCTCCTCGGCGATGGCGAATATCACGGACCTGCTTCAGGAGCTCGCGAAGCTGCTCGGCTCCGGAGACGAGTCGGGCGCCGAGAAGATCCTCGCCACGATCGAGGAACGCCACATCTCCTGCGCATCGTCTTTCATCACGGGGGCGAACCTCGAGGGGTGCACGGCGGACCTGAAGGCCGTGATCTCGGAGCTCCGGGCCCTCATCAAGGCGCTTGCCATCCTCAAGGAGTGGTCCAAGAGGAGCAACGACGCCATCCTCGCCTTCGGCGAGAGGCTCTCCACGATCATTCTCGCTTACCGGGCGCGCGAGCGCGGAATGAAGGCGGACCTCTATGATTCGCGCGAGCTCATCAAGACCGACGACAATTTCACGCAGGCCGCGCCCATCGAGGACCTGACCAATCGGCTGATCTCCTCCGCCATCAAGCCGAAGCCGGGCTCCCTGGCCATCCTCCAGGGCTTCATCGCCTCCACAACGGGGGGGGCTACCACGACGCTCGGCAGGGGCGGCTCGGACTACACTGCCACCATCGTGGGGGCCGCGCTGAAAGCCGAAGAAGTGGAGATCTGGACAGACGTGAACGGCATCATGACTTCGGACCCCCGGATCGTGAAGACCGCCAAGACGATAGGCAAGATCAGCTATCGGGAGGCCGCCGAGCTCGCCTACTTCGGAGCCAAGGTGATCCACCCCGCCACCATCCAGCCCGCCATCAACCTCGGGATCCCCGTTTGGGTGAAGAACACCTTCCAGCCGGAGCAGGCGGGAACCGAGATCATCGCCAGCATCCCGGCGAACGGACTGAAGGCGATCGCCTGCAAGAAAGGGATCACCCTCGTCACGGTGAGCTCCTCCCGGATGCTCCTGGCCTACGGTTTTCTGCGCAAGATATTCGAGACCTTCGAGAAGCATCAGACGGCGGTGGATCTCGTCGCTACCTCCGAGGTCACCGTTTCCATGACGATAGACAATGCGTCCTCGGTGAACGCTATCGCGCGCGACCTTTCGGAGATCGGGACCGTGGGAGTGGAGTCCGAGAAGAGCATCATCTGCCTCGTCGGCCAGGACCTGTGGAAGGACACCGTGTTCCTCTCCCGCGTCTTTCAGTCCCTGAAGTCCACGCCGGTCAGGATGATCTCCCTCGGCTCATCCGACATCAACCTCTCCCTCGTCGTGCCGGAGGCCATGATGGAAGACAGCGTGCGCAGGCTTCACGGCGAGTTCTTCTAAGAGCCTGATTCCCGGTTGAGGGAGGACGCGCCGATACCCGAGAGGCGCATCCTTGGAGACGGAATGGAAATCGAGTTTCTCAAGATGCAGGGCTGCGGTGACGACACCCTCCTCATCGACTGCTTCAAGCAGAGCCCGCCGCCGGATGGAGAGCTGGCGCGCCTGGCGAGGCGGATGCTCGACAGGAAAAGGGGCGTCGGAGCCAACAGCCTTCTCCTGCTGTCCCCCGGCCGGGCCTCGCGCATCAGCGCCCGCGCCTTCTCGACGAGCGGAGCCGCGGCAGCTGTTTCCTTCAACGCGCTTCGCTGCGCCGCGCGCTACGCTTCCGACTCGGGAACATCCGTGGACAGGGTCTTTCCCATTGAAACCCCCTCGGGCGATTTCGGCGTCGAGATCATAGACTCGGTCAATGTCCGGCTGGACATGGGCGCTCCAATGAGCCGGGAGCTGGGGACGGAGATCCGGGAGAAACCCCTCGACTCCTTCACCCGCGCCATCGTTGTCCAAGGAAAGAGCGTCACCTATACCCCGGTCTCCCTCACCGCTTCCTATGGGATCGTGTTCGTGCCGGCCTTCGATTTCCCTTTCCCCCGCACCGCCCGCTCGATCCTCAGCCACCCCGATTTTCCCGCCCAGACCGGGGTCGGCTTCGTGCAGCTCTATAGCAGGGAAAAGATCCGCATGCGCGACTGGCAGCCCGCGGGGGGATCGGCGATGGAGATGGAGCCCACTGCGGGCCCGCTTGATTCCCGCAGGCGCGGGGGCGGCGAGGAGCCCGCCAGCTGCCCGGCTGCTGCTGCCGCAGTGGTTGCATCCGTGGTGAACGGCTTCACGGACCGTGAAGTCTTTGTCCATCTGGCGGGGGGCGACGTATTCATCCAGTGGGATGAGAGGGACAATCGGCTGTACCTTACCGGCCCCGCTGCGTATGTTTTTACGGGCACTTTCTACTTCGAAGAGGAAGAACATTGATGGACGGCTTCCTGGACAGGCTCGCGGATCTGCTCAAATCGATCCTGGGCGAAACCCCCCAGGCGGAAGAACGCCGCGACCCGAAGTTCACCGATCCGGACCTTTCCGAGGCGTGGGAGGAACTTGACGACTATCTCAAGGGATCCGAAGGGAGGCGGAGCCGCGAAGAGCGGCGCGGCGGGGGCTCCCGCCGTCCCTCTCCCGGCTCCCTGGACGAGGATCTGCGGCAGGACTACGCCAATCTCGAAGTGCCCTTCGGGGCCGACATCGAGGAGGTGAAGCGTGCGTACAAGTCGCTCATCATGCGCTACCACCCCGACAAGCACGCGGGAAACCCCGAAAAGCTGAAGCTCGCAACTGAGATCACCAAGAAAGTGAACGAATCGTTCGAAAGAATCAGGTCACGACTGGAAGGCGGACGAACGTCCCGGCGATGAGCGGGCCTGGGTTTCGGCGCCCTCACGAGACCTCTCTTTCGTCCGCAGTCATCCCCCGCTATTCATCCACCCCCTCGAGCTCCTCCACTTCATCATCCACTCCATCCAGCTCCTGAAGCTCAGGCTTGGCGGCTCCGCCCGGCTTCTTCGCGGTCTTTCCGGGAGTCTCGGCAACCGAGAGATCGATGCCACCGAAGAGCCGGTCGATCTCGGAGCCCGCCGCCGGAGCGCTTGCGCCGCCCGCTTCTTCCCCTTCATTCGAGGTGCTCTTCGGTGTGGGTTTCAGCTCGTAGAGCAAGCCGGAATCTTCCAGTGAGCGCGAAGGTCCATAGCGTTCGGGGACTGCGGCCAGGCTCTCCTCGGGGAGCGTGCCTCCCTCCCTCCCGCCTTCCCGGGAAACGATCTCGGGGCGGCTCTCAGAAATGGAGGGAGCGCGTTCTGCATGCGCGGAGGCGATGCGCTCGACCTCGCGGACCGATTTCTCAAGGGTAACCGCCGTGACCGCCAGCTGTTCCACTTCCCTGGAGCCTTTCGAAACGAGGGCAAGCAGCGCGTCGAGGGCGCCCTCAGCCCTCCCAACCTGGCCTGATGCTCCCGCTGTTGCGGCCGATATCCCCTCGAGCTCTGCGCGGATGGTTGACATCTCCTTCTGGGTGTCCGCCATGCCCATGAAACAGTCCCGCGCATCCGTGGCGATCCCCTTCACGGCGTCGAGAACGCTCTCGATGAGCTCGGAGATCTCGGAAGCGGCCCGCGCGCTTCGGTCCGAAAGCTTCCTCACCTGCTGGGCAACGGTGGTGAATCCCTTGCCCGCCTCTCCCGCCCGCGCCGCCTCGATGGCCGCATTGAGGGAGAGAAGCTCGGTCTGGTCTGCGACATCCCCGATGAGCTCGACGACCTCTTCCACCCGGGACGTCCTCTGCTCGAGGGAGCGCGTCTCTTCGATGCCCCGCCGGATCTTATCCTTGGACCGATCCAGCACGGCCTCCCCCGCCCGCGCCCGAGCGAATCCCGCGGATGCGGCGGTCACGATCGTTTCTATTGTTTTCCCGACCGCGGAGAAAGCGTCGCTCGCCGTTTGAACGAGGCCGGCCTGGTCACGATATGCGGTTCCGGCTCCGTCGACGCCGTGCTCGAGCCTGCGGTAGTCTTCCGTGAGCCGATCCCGCACCGTCGCGAGATCCGTGAGCGCCGAATCCGCCACCGCGAGCTTTCGAAGCTGCACGAGAATCTCCCCGAGCTCATCCTCCCTGTTCAGAACCGGAGGAGCGGGAAGCCTTCCCCCCGATATTCCCCTCCCGAAGTCTACCAGCGCTCCAAAGTCCCTCTTGAGGCGGCCGAAGAGACGGCCGAACACGATAAGGGAGGCGATGCCGAGCGCCGCAAAGAGGGCGGAGGCGAGAACGGTTGCCCTCCGCAACGCGAGGCGTGAAGCGGAGATTCTCGCGGAAACACCCTGTAGCTCTGAGAGGACCTTCTCCGTGCTCTGCAGGAAAGAAGCGTACTGCGAGGTGCTTCCCGCCTCGCTGGGCCGCGTGACCGATCCTGACAGATCAGCAAGCGCCTGCTGGTAGCCCCCCTTCAGGGAAGAGACGGCCTGTGCCAGAGCGGTTTTCAAGCCTCGGGGATAGAAGAGCCCTCCAGAAAAAGGGATGCCGGAGGCATCGAGTGAAGCCAGCATTTCGGCATTGGCGCGGGCCATGTCGGCTCCGAGGGAGCCGCCGGCGGGCCGGTCGGCCTGCAAGGCGACAAGAGCGGCATTGCGCGCGATGGCATGAAGAGAATCCAGCGACGAGGCGAGAGCGCGGGAATCTCTTTCCAAGCCGCTCTCAATGAAGGCCTGGGCCGCGACGTAGAGCGAAATCCCCACGAGGGCGGCGAGCGGCAGGATAATGGATGCCGCCAGGGCATCGACGATAGATCGTTTCATGTTTGTCCCTCCGACTCCCGCGATTCCAGCCCGTATTCCTGGAGCTTGCGATGCAGGGTTTTTCTCCCGATGCCAAGGATCTCGGCCGTCCTGCTCTTGTTGCCGCCCTCGTGACTCAACGTGGAGCGGATGACCTCCTTCTCCACGTCTGAGAGATTGGCCCCGACCGGGACGCGAATGAACTCTTCGCTCGAATCCCCCCTGATACTCGGGGGAAGGTCGTCGATGCCGATCAGCGAGCCCTTGCACAGAACGACGGCGCTCTCGATGGAGTTTCGAAGCTGGCGGATGTTTCCGGGCCATGCGTAGTTGTACAAAGCGAGGCGCGCCTTGGGATCGATGCCGTCGATCCTTTTTCCGTTCTCACGGCTGAACTCGGCAAGGAAGGCGGCGACGAGAAGCGGGATATCATCTTTCCTCTCGCGCAGGGGGGGGATGTGGATGTTCACGACGTTGAGCCGGTAGTACAAGTCCTCGCGGAATGTTCCCTTCGCGATCCCTTCCCTGAGGTCCCTGTTGGTGGCCGCGATCACCCGCACGTCAACCTCGATCGTCTCCTCCCCCCCGACCCTCTCGAACTTTTTCTCATCCAAAACCCGCAGGAGCTTGATCTGGACATTGCCGTTGATGTCCCCGATCTCGTCGAGGAAGAGCGAGCCCAGGTGGGCCAGCTCGAACCTGCCGCGTTTGCGCGCGACGGCTCCCGTGAAGGCGCCCTTTTCATGGCCGAAGAGCTCCGATTCCAGGAGGGTTTCGGTCAGGGCGGCGCAGTGCACCTTGACCAGGGGCTTGTCCCGGCGGGGAGAGTTGTAGTGCAGCGCCTCCGCGATCATCTCCTTGCCCACCCCGCTCTCCCCTGTGATGAGCACCGAGGTGCGCGCCGGGGCCACCTGCCGCACCATCTCGAAGACGTGCTTCATCTCCTGGCTCTTGCCGATGATGCTGGCGAACTGGTTCTTCTTCTCCAGCTCCTCCTGGAGAGCCCGGTTCTGCAGCACGAGCTCCCGGTTGGAGAGCGCGCGCTTGACCAGGAGGGAGAGCCGGTCCAGATTCACCGGCTTGGTGAGAAAGTCGTAGGCCCCGTCCCGCATCGCCTGCACGGCGGATTCGATGGTGCCGTGCCCAGTGAGGATGATCACGGGAACCGTCGGGTAGAGGGATGAGACGTTGCGCAACAACTCCTCTCCCGACAGGCGGGGCATCTTCAGGTCCGTGATGACGAGGTCCACGTCGCCCTTTTCGAACGCCTCCAGGGCTTCCTTGCCGTCCGCAGCCAGCGTCACGTCATAGCTGTCGAGGGCAAGAGCTTCCCGCAGGCCCTCGCGGATATTCTTCTCGTCGTCCGCTACAAGGATGGTGAACTTCATCGGGCCTCTCCTTGAAGCTCGCCCCGCGGCGGCACCCCGCTTGGCGGCTCGCTGGATGTACCTTGAAGCTCGCCCCGCGGCGGCACCCCGCTTGGCGGCTCGCTGGATGTACCTTGAAGCTCGCCCCGCGGCGGCACCCCGCTTGGCGGCTCGCTGGATGTACCTTGAAGCTCGCCCCGCGGCGGCACCCCGCTTGGCGGCTCGCTGGATGTACCTTTGTAGTCGATCAGCATCTTCTCCTTCTGCGGGATGGGCAGCGTGATGGTGAAGGTTGCCCCTTCGCCGGGCTTGGAGGAGACGGAGATGTCGCCGAAATGTTCCTTGACGATCTTGAATACTATCGTGAGCCCGAGGCCGGTGCCGAAGGGCTTCGTGCTGAAGTACGGCTCGAAGATCTTGTCCATGATCTGCTCGGGGATGCCGGTGCCCGTGTCGGAGACCCGTATCTGCACCGAGTCTCCCGAGCGCAGGGTCTGGACCCGCAGGCTCCCTCCCTCGGGCATGGCGGATACGGCGTTCTTGATGAGGTTGAGCAGCGCCTGCTTGATGAAGCGGGCGTCGATGCGCAGCATCGGGACCGAGGCGGAAAGGTCGCTTTCAATCTTCACGCCTGCCTGCTCCAGCTCGGGGCGCACGAAATCGAGCAGCTCCGTGATGACCTGATTGATGTTGCCGTCCTCCAGCCGGGTATCCATCGGCTTCACGGCGAAGAGGAAATCCACGACGATCCTGTTGAGCCTGTCGACTTCCTCGTTTATCACGGCAAGGTACTGGCTGATATCCTTGGCCATGATCCTGCTCTTGCTGTTGATCTTCTTCTGAATGAGCTGGAGATGGATCCCGATGGAGCCCAGGGGATTCTTGATCTCGTGGGCCACCCCCGCGGCCAGGTTGGTGAGCGATGCCAGGCTCTCAGCTCTTCGAAGCCGCGCCTCCTTGGAGCGCTTCTCCGTCACGTCTTCGATATGGACCAGATTGCCTTGGATGCTGCCCCCTCTCACCAGGGGCAGGATGCTGATGGACAGTATTCGCGGGGCACCGCTGTCCAGGATGAACTCGCGGTCCGCCACCTTCTCCTGGTTTGCCAGCTTCTCCTCAAGGAAAGCGGAGATCTCGCGGTCCGACAGCGCCTCCCAGAGGAGCTTCTCTAGGATATCCTCCCCGCGCAGCGAGAGAAGCCTGTCCGCCGCCTTGTTGAAGAGGATGATCCGGTGCTCCCTGTCGGTGACGACGATGCCGTCCGTCATGGACTCCAGGACCATTGCAAGGAGGTCGTTCTCGTCGGCGATGCGCAAAAGGAGGCCGCCGATCTGGTCCCTGTCCATCTTGCCGATCTTCTCCAGGGCCTTGCGGATGAACTTCCTCATGCGCCGCTCCCCCGGGAACCGCTGCGTTCGGCCGGAGCCGCCGTCTCGCGGGCTGCCGCGCCGGGAATGAAGGAAGGGCTCCCCCCGGCGGAGAATACGGCCCTCATCTGGAGAAAGAGGCTTTCCACGGTCGCCTGGGGATTCATGTTGTACAGCTCGATCCGCGCCTGGGCCTCTCGGATGGACCGGTTCCATCCCTCCAGCGTGTCGAGGTCTGCGCTTCGCTGCCGAAGCGCGCATTGGAGGAAGAAGGTGAGCTCTTCGAGGAACGACATGACAGCCTCCCGGTCTCGTTGTCCGATCCCGGGGAAAAGATCGCGCATCTCCTTGAGAATGTCGACCGATGGGCCGTCACGCTCCGTCACGCGCTCCATGAAACTGCGGCAGATTCGCGCAAGCTCCTCGGAATTGATCTCCTTCCATGCGAGGAAAAACGCCCGCAGGCCGAAGTAGCGGCCCGTCTCGTCCCTGAATATCTTGGAAAGGACCTCCCTCTCCTCCTCCCGGCTGCGCTGGAGGAAGCTGTAGGGTCTGAGACGCGAGAGGACCGTGGGAATGATGGCGGAACGTCTCGTGCTGAGCAGGATGAGCCGCACCCCTTCGGGGGGCTCTTCCAGGAGCTTGAGAAGAGCGTTTCGGGCCGATTCCTGCATGCGGTCGGCGTTCTCCACGACGGCCACCTTCAGTGAGTCGGCCGTCGTGAGATGGGCCCACGTGGAGAGCTTCCTGACCTGGCCGATCGTTATATGGTCGTTCTTCACGACGGCGGCCAAATCCATGCTCGCCTCGATGATTGCCTGCAGGGCCTTCTCCAGCGCGACCGACCGCGTGGAGCCGCCCCGATTGTCGACGCCCGGCAGGGGCCGGCCCGGCGCGACATCGGCCAGCAGCTCCTCGATCTGCGACACTTTCTCCTGCGCGCTCTTCATCCGGGCATCCTCGGCGTCCCAGACAAGGGCATCATAGCGGCGCAAGAGCTTTCGAACGGCGCGCAGGAAGAGGAATTGCGTCGGGGGCTTCGGATTTCGAATCAAGGCGTCCGCCGAGGCCGCGATCTCGATATCCGCATACCGATATCCGAGCAGCACCGTATGCGGGTGCGCCAGCTCCTTCTGCATGCGGCAGGATGTGCATTCGCAGGTCCACGCTCCCGTTCCTTGCCGGCAGGTGAGCACCCGGGCGGTTTCCAGGGCCGCAGTCAGCTTTCCGCTGTAGGGAGGGCCGAAAAAAAGCGATGCCCGGGGGAACGCGCCTCCAGCCAGGTCCGCCGTCAGGGTCCGAATGGTTTCCCGCTGACCGATGACGTTCTCAAACATTTCTCTCGTCCGCCGTCACGCCGATTCTGTCCAGGATAAGCCGGGCGATCTCCCGCGCCGGATTTCCCTTGCTCAAGGAACGGGCCTTCTTCCCCATGTCCTCCAGGCGGGTCTTGTCACCCAAGAGCCCGATGACGGCATCGAGGAGCCCGTCGCCCGTTGCGCCCTCCTGCTGGAGCACGAGCGCGGCCCCGTGAGCGCGGAACAGCTCCGCGTTCCGGACCTGGTCTCCCCGGCTCCCCCCGCTTCGAGGAAGCGGGATGAGGATGGAAGGCTTGCCCAGCGCGGCAAGCTCGGCGAGGCTGTTGGCCCCCGCGCGTCCCACGACAAGGTCCGCCGCGGCCATGATATGCGGCAGCTCTTCACGGAAAAAGGGCGCGGGGAAATATCCCGTCCGTGTCGCCGGCCGGAAATCCTTCTCCCCCATCTGATGGACGACGAAGCAGGCATCATGGAGGCGAGGAAGGGCAGACTCCACCAATGCATTGATCGCCGAGGATCCCAGGCTCCCGCCCAAAACAAGGACCATTGGCGTTGAAGGGGGACAGCCGACGATGCGCCTGCCGAGGGCGGGATCTCCGCGGTATATGGCGCTCCTGACGGGGTTTCCCGAGACGACGGCCTTGGCCCGACAGCCGGGCGGGAGAAAGCCGACGGTCTGGTCGAAGGCGACGAAGATCTTCTCGCAGAAGCGTATGTTGATGCGCGTGGCAAGCCCAGGGTCATAGTCGGATTCATGAGTGAAGCAGGGGATGCCGCATAGGGCAGCGGCCACCACGGGCGGAACGCTCACGAATCCTCCCTTGGAAAAAAGGATTGCGGGACGCCGGCGAAGGAGGATGACCATGGAGGCGAAAACGCCCGCCGCGATCTTGGCCAGGTCCGTTATGTTCGACAGCGAGGCGTACCTTCGGAGCTTTCCCGCGGGAATCCCGTGGAAGGGAATTCCCGCGGACTCAACAAGAGCCTTCTCGATACCTCCCCGCGCGCCGATCCAGACCAGCGGTCCTCCCCAGAGACGGGAGATCTCTTCGGCCACGGCAAGACCGGGGAAAACATGGCCTCCCGTTCCACCTCCGACGATCGCAATTCCCGGCGGTCGAGGCCGCACCGCTTCCCTTGTCAGAGCCCTTGCCATAGTCTAATTTCACCATACCATGAGAAAGCTCCTCCTAGCAATCGCGGCGGTTCTCGGCATGGCCCCCGCGGCCGCCCGCGCCGGCACGGACCGCTACCTCGACGATGCAATTCGTGCCGAGCTTGGCGCCAAGGGCACGATCTCGCGCGTTTTTCAGGGAAAGGAGCCCATCACACTCATCCCGTCGGTGGGCTCCAGTGCGAGCTTCACCGCCGATGTAGAGGCGTTCGACGCCACGGTCGGAGTGGAAGTGCTGCGGGCGTTTCCCCGGCCCCTGGCGGCCGGCGATGAATGCCGGGGAATGCTCGGCCTGCTCAACGCCCTCGCCTCGGTGAGCACCATGAAGGCTCTGCCGTATTGGTCGGTCACGCGGAACAAGGAGTGGACCCTGATCATCGATTCCTACACGGTCGAATCCCCCGATAACCACGCGAAGAGACCGGACACGGTCTTCACAGCAGTCCCCGCCGGCGGGAGCTTCTACAGCTATCAGGAAGACTCCACTTTCGGCAAGAACATCTACAAGACGAGCTTCATCTCCGGTTCCGACTCACTGTGGGTGAAGACCGAAAACCTCTCCTCCATTTCCTACCTTTTCATTCCGGTGATCCCTGAAAGAGGTTTTGTCAGCCATACCCTGATCATCGCGGGGGACGCGGAGATCCTGTTCTACGGCGTGGCGCTCCTGCGCACGACCTTTCCGATCGGGGACCGGCAATCGCGTGCCCAATCCCTCACGAACCGCGTGGTGGCCATGTCGAACTGGCTCAAGGAGAGGCTCGGGCTGTGACGCAGCTTCGGGGCGCGGCCCGGAACCTGTCGGCGACGCCTTGACGAACAGCCCCCGGCGCGGCTACCTTCTCATTGTCGTGGGGTGGTTCCCCGGGAGCCTTCTGCGGATGGCCGCGGGACTTTGCCGGGGAGCCTGAGATCATACCCGTTGAACCTGATCTGGATAATGCCAGCGCAGGGAACCTGACTCAAACGATCCCCACATACAAAGCGGCCTGTACGGCCGTGCTCGACAAGCCTCGTGAAGGGGGAACGTATGACCAGAAACACCGTCTTTCTGATAATCCTCGTCGGCATGCTCCTTTCGGGTCCCGCCTCTCAAGGAGCCGCCGCGGAGGACCAACCCATCCTGCGTATCCTCACGCATGATTCCTTTTCAGCTTCCAAGGATGTGATCAGCGATTTCGAAAACTCAAACCACGCAAAGCTTCAGTTCATCACGGGCGGGGACGCGGGAGAAACACTGAACAAAGCCATCCTCTCCAAGGATAATCCGCTCGCCGACGTGATCTACGGCGTTGACAATACATTCGCGAGCCGCGCCCTCTCCGCGGACATCCTGGCCCCCTATTCCTCGCCGCTTCTATCCCAGCTGCCGGCCGGCCTGAGGATCGACCCTTCCAATCGTCTCCTCCCCGTGGATTTCGGCTATGTCTGTCTCATCTACGACAAGGGGTTTTTCGAAAAATCCGGGCTTCCCGTGCCCGCGACGCTCTCCGACCTGGCGAAGCCGGCCTACAAGAGCCTCCTTGTCGTTGAAAACCCTGCCACGTCCTCTCCAGGACTCGCTTTCCTCTTGGCAACGGTGGCGACTTTCGGCGAGACGGGCGGCTCTTCGTGGCTCGACTTCTGGCGGGATCTGCGGAAGAACGACGTGCTCGTGGTAAACGGCTGGAGCGATGCGTACAACAACGAGTTCAGCGCCACGGGCAAGGGGCGCCGCCCCATCATGGTGAGCTATGCCACAGACCCGGCGGCGGACATCTTCTTCGCCTCCGAGCCGAAGCCCGAGCAGCCGAGAGTCGCCGTGATAACGCCGCCTCAGGGATCGTTCCGCCAGATCGAGTTCGTCGGGATCCTCAAGGGCGCGAAGGCGCAGGCGCTTGCCCGGGCGTGGATCGACTACATGCTGTCCGTGAAGTTCCAGCAGGACATCCCCCTGCAGATGTTCGTCTACCCGGCCAATGAAAACGCGAAGCTGCCCGATCTCTTCGTTCGCTTCGCCCCGGTGCCTTCCCGCCCCGCGGTCCTGGACCCCGCGGCCATCGGAAAGAACCGGGATGACTGGATCAAGCGGTGGACGCAGACCATACTGCGCTGAACAGGCCGAGCTTTCGCGGCGCCCGCTCGAAGTGGGCGACGGCGGGACTGTACTGCCTGCCCGTGCTCTTCCTCGCGCTGTTCCTGCTCTACCCGCTAGGCAAGAATTCTGGCCGTGGGGCTCGCGCCGCTTGCCGCCTCCGGCTTGCAGGGGCTCTCCGGCCTTGTCTCCGATACGGGCCTGTGGGGGCTCATTCTTTCGAGCGCAGGCCAGGCCCTGGCCTCCACCGCGCTCAGTCTCGCGGCCGGGCTTCCCGCTGCATACGTCTTCGCCCGCTACGATTTCCCCGGAAAGAAGGCGCTTCGGACACTGCTCACGATCCCCTTCGTCCTTCCCACGGTCGTCGTCGGCTCCGCGTTCATCTCCCTTATCGGGCCGCGGGGCCTCCTTGAAAGACTCATCGGGCTTGTCTCCGGCCGCCCGGCCCCAGAGTTGGGCCTGGTTCGAACGCTTCCCGCCGTGCTCATGGCGCACGTCTTCTACAATGTTTCAATCGTCGTGAGGATCGTCGGCGGCTTCTGGTCCAATCTGGATCCGCGCACGAGAGAAACGGCCAGGGTCCTGGGCGCGGGAAGGCTGGCCGCGTTCTTCTCGGTAACGGCCCGGCTGCTCCTGCCCGCAATCGCCGCGGCGGGGATTCTCGTGTTCAGCTTCTGCTTCACCAGCTTCGGCGTCATCCTGATCCTCGGGGGCCCCCGCATGGGAACGCTGGAGACCGAAATCTACCGGCAGGCCGTCTACCTCTTCAATCTTCCCGGAGCCGCATTCCTGTCGCTCGTCCAACTCGCCTTCACCGCCGTGTGCATGTACGGCTATTCCCGCTTCCAGAAGGCCATGAGCCTGACGCTGAAGCTTTCACCCGCCGCGAGGACGGGCAGCCGGCCTCGGGGAGCGGGCGAATGGGCCCTGGTTCTTGCCTTCGGTGTCGGGCTCACCACTGCCCTGATGCTGCCCCTGGGAGTGCTGGCCGCCGAATCATTCGACACATCGCGCGGGTTCGGGTTTTCCTTCTGGCTGGGATTGTTTCGAAACCTGCAGGGCTCCATCTTCTGGACCCCGCCGCTCGCGGCGGCGGGCCGATCCCTGCTCTTTGCCTTCGCCGCCGTGGCTCTCTCCCTCCTCATTGGGCTTCCCGCCGCTTATCTGATCGCAGGCCCGACGGCGGCGAGCGGCAAGACCAGGCGAGGCGGCGCCGCGGCGAGCCTGCTGGACCTCCTATTCCTCCTTCCGCTGGGCACCTCGGCCGTGACGCTCGGGTTCGGCTTCATTATATCAATGGGACGCCCTCCCCTGGACCTCCGCGGCTCCGCGGCTCTCATTCCCATCGCTCACGCCATAGTCGCTCTTCCCCTCGTGACCCGCAGCCTCATCACCCCCCTGCGGAGCCTCGATCCGCGACTCAGGGAGGCCGCCGCGGTTCTGGGCGCCGCCCCCTCGCGGGTGCGATGGGAGGTGGATCTGCCGATTCTCCGTCAGGCGCTCCTGGCGGCCGCCGCCTTCGCATTCTGCGTATCCCTGGGGGAGTTCGCGGCGACGGCCCTGCTCACGCGCCCGGAGCTTTCCACGATTCCCGTCGTGATCTACCAATACCTCGGCCGGCCGGGTGAGCTCAACCAGGGGGAAGCCGTCGCAATGAGCACGCTTCTCATGGCGGTCTGCGGGCTGGGGCTTGCGGCCATCGAGCGGGTGCGCGTGAAGGGCACGGAGGTATTCTGATGCCCTACCTCGAGTGGCGGAACCTCTCCAAGTCTTTCAGCGCCCGCCCTGCAGTCGAGAGGCTGAGCCTGTCGATGGCGGAGGGAGAAATCCTGGCCCTTCTTGGGCCCAGTGGGAGCGGCAAGACGACCCTTCTTCGCATGACCGCGGGACTGGAGACGCCTGAAACGGGACAGGTCTTCCTCAGGGGCCAAGATCTGTCGGGGCTTCCTCCCAACAGGCGGGGAATGGGACTCATGTTCCAGGACTACTGCCTTTTCCCGCACCTCAACGTCGAAGCCAACATCGCATTCGGCCTTCGGATGAAAAGGTGGCCGGCGAGCCGGAGACGCGAGAGGATCCGCGAGATGCTGCGCCTCGTGCGGATGGAAGGCTTCGAGAAGAGGTCTGTGCTGGATCTTTCCGGCGGGGAGCAGCAGCGGGTAGCGCTTGCGCGCAGCCTTGCCCCCTCCCCGTCGCTTCTCATGCTTGACGAGCCCCTGGGCGCCCTGGACGCGGCGTTGCGCGGTGAGCTCCTGGGCGAGATTCCCGAGATTTTGAAAAAGGCGGGAGCGACCGTCCTCTACGTAACGCACGACCAGGAAGAGGCGCTCTCCGTTTCCGACAGGGTGGCCCTCATCAGGGCCGGGACCCTCGCCCAGGTCGGCTCGCCCCAGGAGCTCATCGACAGGCCGGCAAGCGCCTTTGTCGCTTCCTTCCTCAAGCTCGGAGCCCTCGTGCCCGCGGTGCTGCGAGGGGGAACGCTGGAAACCGATATCGGAAGCTTCCCGTTCATGGGAAAGCCTCCCGCCCGCAGCGCCCAGAGCCACGTTCTGATCCGTCCCACGGCTCTGCGGGTGCCGCCCAGGCTGGAGCATGGACAAACCATCCGGGTCCGGATAGTCGGACACACGCCGAGACCAGCTGGGATTTCGCTTCGCATCACGCTCATGGGACGAGAAGCAGGGGGGTACGAGCTTTCCGTTGCATGGAACGAAGGTGATCGGGGGGGTGACCTTCCCCCGCGGGGGAGCGAGATCGAAGCGGAGATCGATCTCAGAAGCGCCTCGCTCCTGGCCGACTGAAGCCGGGGCGGACGGCGGCCCGTTCTCAGTCCGCCATGATCCTGTTTCTTCCCGCCTGCTTTGCCTGGTACATGGCTCGGTCGGCCCTGTCGATCCAGTTCTCCTGGCTCTCTCCCGTCCTGTAGGAGGCTATGCCGATGGAGACCGTCACGTGAAACTCATCCGAATTGTACGAGAAATGACAGGCCTCCATCTCCTTTCGGAAGCGCTCGCCGATCCTCACGGCCTGCGTCTCGGTGGAATTGGAGAGAACGACGAAGAACTCCTCCCCGCCGTAGCGGCCCGCGTAGTCGTACTTTCGAAGGCCGTTCTGGAGCCTGGCGCCGATCTCGCGGATCACGATGTCTCCGCACTGGTGGCCGTAGTTGTCATTGATGTCCTTGAAGTGGTCGATATCGATCATCAGACCCGTCAGGGGGAGCTCGAGGCGGATGGCGCGGTCGATCTCGACCGCGATCCTGTGGAAGAGGCTCCGCCTGTTGAGCAGGCCCGAAAGGCTGTCATAGGCCGCGATCAGCTCCAGCTCCTTGTTCGCTTTCTCCAGCTCCTCGTTGAGCCGTCTGATCTTCTCATAGGCTTCCTTGAGGTTCCTGTTCTGATCCAGGACGAGCGAGGAGAGCCTTTCCTCCTCTGCCACGGCAATTCTGTAAAACTCCCTTTCCTTTATCAGGTTGGCCTGGCTCTGCCATCGCATGTACGCCGCCATGACCCTGGCCTGGAGCTCGTTCATGTCGAAGGGTTTTTTTAGAAAATCGTCGGAGCCCACCTCGATGGACCTGTGGATCTCCTCCTCCTGGCGCACGGTGGAGAGCAGGAGGATCTGGAGAGGGGTCTCGTGGTGCGACTTCCTGATCTGCCGGCAAAGCTCGTAGCCGTCGATGTCGGGCAGGCTCGTGGTGAGGAGGATGATGTGAACCTCCTCCTCTGCGAGGATGCGCAGGGTATCCCCCCCATTGGATGCCTGAAGGATGCGATACCCCTGGCCCTGCAGGGCCTCGACCATGAGGCGCGCGTCCTCGGCATTGTTCTCCGCGATCAGTACATTCGCCGTCGCCATTCCCGTCCCGTTTCAAGGCTAATATAGCGCATACCGGGCTTTACGACACGCGCAAAACTCTCAAGAGCAGCTGGAAAAGCCCGATGACGAAGCCCAGAATCGCGCCGAAAACATCGATCCAGCGCAGGTGGCTGGCGATCACCTCCAGGAGGAGCCTCTCCACATCCTTCACATCAAGGGCGTCGATTTTCTGCACGACGAGCTCTTCCACGTCGATGCCCTTGAGGATCTCCGGCAGCTTCGCGTCAACCAGGCCGATCAGCCGATCCGTGAGAAACGCGTCCAGCTTCCCCTTGGCCTCCGAATCGAGGTGGAGGATCGTGCCGATGGGGGTCTGGGCATTGTCGCTCAGGAACCTTTCCAAAAACCCGGCCAGTTCATGCGAAAAGAGACCCGATGTCTCCTTTCTCCCCAAGTACTCGAGGAGGCGGTTGGAAAGCCCGTCGACGATCTGTTCTTCCCGAAGCCCCAGGAACCGCAATGCGAGGTTCCCCAGGGTCGGGTCACCGGTGCCGAGGAGCTTGTCCATAATCGTGTCGGCCGCCTTTTCTCTCCGCTCCGGGCTTTCGAGCTCCGAGAGAAAGCCGCTTACGATGGTGGTGAGCGCTTCCGTGAGTCTTTCCATCCCCTGACCGTCGCGACCCGAAGCCAGGCTTCCCCGCCAGTCGCGGAGGGCCTCGGCGATCATCGAGAGGATGGCGCGCTGGTTGACGGGGTCGCGCGCCGTTGCCTCCAGGGTGGCGATCGTGTCGTCCACGATCTCCGGCATCTTCTCGTCGAGCCTCCGATCGAACTGGCCGGCGGACAGGAGGAACCGCTGGAGGAGATTGAGCTTTTCCAGAATCCCGGAAAGAAGCCGCCTCCCCTTCGACTCGAGCTCCGCGTGCATCCGGCTGGAGTGGAGCCATTCAACCAGGCGGTCCACGGCAGGGTCCATGAGAGGCTCGACGATGCCGGCCGCCGCGTCAATGAGGGGGTCCGAGAGGAGATCCGCGGCCCTCTCGCTTATCGATAGGGCCACGGAGAGCGCGAGAGATTCGCGGGTGCCTTTCTCCGCGAGCAGGGGAAGCAGCCTCTCGGAGAGAAGCGGCCGAAGCTCCAGACGGTTCGCCAGCTCCCGCGCCTTGAGCGCTCCGAGCGAGGAAACGATGCGGCCCAGGATGTCCCGCACGGCATAGATGCCGGCCCGGGAGCTGAAAAAGCGGGTGAGCAGATCCCCCAAGATGGTCTTCAGCGAGGAGGAGAGAGCGGAGGAGGCGTTTGCCGAAAGCCCCGAGAGGGGGGTCGAAAGCAGGCGCGAACTCAAGGAGGAGACGCTCGCGGCAAGCTGTGCCCTGGTCTTCTGGGATCCTATCTGCCTTCGGAGGGCTTCCTCCGTGATGAGCTCGCGCGATACCATCCGGCCGATGCTGCGGGAGAGCACGTAGCGCTCCTTCGGGAAGATCCCGGGCGTGAAAGGAACCCGCAGACCGAAGACCCTGACCTCCTTGAGCGGCCGGAAGAGCATCCGGATGGCGATGTCATTTGTGACGTAGCCGATGATCGCCCCGATGATGGGCGGTGTAACCCAGGGGAGAAGCTGGCGGAGAAACGGCAGGATCATCGCAGCTTTTCCGCGTACTTCTCCGCCTTGAACCGCGAGTCGAACACCTCGAGGTACGACCCGAAGACCCATCCCTTCAGGCCGCTGTAGTTGATCCGATACCAGTATGCGCTCTCGCCCTCCATCGTCTCCTCCTTGTCAGATTTGGCGATGATCTCCACAACCACGCCCATGCGGATATGGGACATTACATCGGCGCTATTTGTCGGCTCTTCGCGCACCCGCAGAAGCGGAGACTTGACCACCGCCCAGGTAGATCGTATCGTCAGGACCGGGGTCGGGGGAAACCGCACGCGCTCGGGGCTCGATTCGCGCCGGCACGACACCGCAGCCGCTACAACGAGCAGAATTGCCGCCAGGAAGAGAAACCAGGGACCGCGGCCGCGTGCTGATTTTTCCCTCCTGCCTGCAATATACTTATCACTGGATGACTGCGAAAGCGCTCTCACGAGCCTTACTATTCATTATTTTACTCATCTGCACAACAGGGAAGCTTGCGGCGTTCACCCTTGGCTCGTTCAGCCTCGGCGCGACGGTTGGCGGAGCTGCGGTAATCTCTGAGGCGGCCGGTTTCGGCCCGAAATCCCAGCTTGGGGTTTCCGCTTCCCTCACGGCGGCGTTTCCCTTTTTCGAGGATGCCATTGGTCCCGGCGTCTCCATCTTCACTACAAACGTCTGGCCATCCGATCTGGGCGGCGGATTCGGCTACCGGGGCTACTCCGACATGGGACTCAGCGCTTTTGTTCTCGGACAATGGGTAATCGCCTCCTTAAGCGGTGTGGGGGATTTCCGACTCGGTGGAACCGCGGGAATGAGCGGCTCGATCGCCACCTATCAGTATTCGACCCTCGTCTTTTTCGTTCCTAGCGTGGATGCCACCGTGTTTCTCGCCTGGACGCCCTCGGCGGCCCCGGAATGGGATTTCACCCTCTCCCTGCCCGCCCGGCTCCTGCTCAGGAAAGACCTAAGCTATTCCTACTCACTCGGGCTCCTCCTCGGCGCCGCCTGGGTGCCGGGGGGCCATCCCAAAAGACAGGAAGATTCCCAATGACCTCAGGCTTACGATTGACGATCCTTGGGGCGGCCGCGACGGCGCTTCTCTCCTGTGCGATGCCGTCACCCTACGTGGGGCACCGCTACGCGCTGGTGTATGGGATAAGCAAGTACATCTCGAGCTATGCGGACGGTTCGTTTCCGAATCTCACTTTTCCGGCCGCTGATGCCATTTCGCTCGGATCGATGTTCAGCCAGAAGGGATTCGACGAGGTGCGGGTGCGGACCGTGGATTACAGCGGGAACTATTCGTACACACTGAATGGGAGCCTCCTCGACTCCGCGTCGACCGGCGCGCCGACCAAAGCGAACATCCTGGCAGATCTTGCGGATTTTTCAGGCATCCTCGGGCCGACGGACACGCTCGTGTTCTATTACTCCGGGCATGGGACTCAGGACTCACAGGCAATCAATGAATATATAATTCCCTTAGGCGCACTTGCGCCCAATGGAATGGGCGGCATTACGATCGATTACTCATCGATGATCAACCAGACTGAGCTTGCGGATGCACTGGCTGCCATTTCGACCCCACGCAAGGTCATAATCCTCGATTCGTGTTTTTCGGGTGGCTTCATTGACAATGGCCTTGAGGTGGACCTTACACCGCCGGCGTACCATGGAACGGCCGATTTCTCACTGTCGCCAGCCACCATTGCCCAGGCCATTGCCAACTACAACAACTTCTCTGCCTCCGGCGGAGATGCGATTTCGCCGTACGGGAACGCCGTCGTGCTCGCGGCTGCAGGCGCCAACGAGGAATCTTGGGAGGACTTCACATTTCCAGATGGGACGCAGCTCCAACACGGCGTCATGACCTATTTCCTCCTCCAAATCCCCCAGCAGGGAGACCTGAACAAGGATGGGGTCGTCACCGTCATGGAGGCATTCTCGCTGGTGAAGGCCGGAATCGACACGAAGTGGAACGACGCTGGGGGTCCACTATTCGAGCCCCACGTTTCCGGCGGGCCCGTGGACTTCGTGCTCTTCTAGGTCTCCGACATCTCCTTGATCCGCTTGATCTCGTCGCGCACCACGGCGGCGCGCTCGAACTCGAGGTTCTTGGCGAGCTCAAACATCTCCTCCTCCAGGGCCTTGATCAGCGCCCGCTTTTCCTTGGGCACCAGGATGTTGTAGCTCTTTGTGAGCACCTCGATGTTTACCTCTTCCGACCTGCGCTTCTCCTCGCGCTTTCTCACCAGGATATCCTGAATCGACTTGGAGATGGTGGTTGGGGTGATGCCGTTCTCCCGATTGAACCCCTCCTGGATTGCTCTCCTGCGGGTGGTCTCCTCGATGGCGATTCTCATCGCCTCCGACTCCCTGTCCGCGTACATGATCACCCTTCCGTTGACGTTGCGCGCGGCCCGTCCAATGATCTGGATGAGCGATGTGGCGGAGCGGAGGAACCCGATCTTGTCCGCGTCCAGCACCGCAATCAGCGATACCTCGGGAAGATCGAGGCCTTCCCGAAGCAGGTTGATCCCCACCAGGACGTCGAAGGCTCCCGCACGGAGGTCCCGCAGGATTTCCACCCGCTCGATGGTCTCGATCTCGGAGTGCAGGTAGCGCACCTTTAGCCCCAGCTCTCCAAGGTAGTCGGTGAGGTCCTCCGCCATCCTCTTGGTGAGGGTGGTCACGAGGGTCCGCTCCTTCTTTTCCACCTGTGCCTTGATCTCGGCGTACAGGTCCTCAATCTGGCCTTCCGTGGGGCGAACTTCAACCTGCGGATCCAGGAGCCCCGTGGGACGGATGATCTGCTCCACGAGCCTCTTGCTCTTGGCAGCCTCCTCTTCCCCGGGGGTGGCGGACACGTAAATGGTCCTGTTCAGGAGGCTTTCGAATTCGTTGTAATGCAGCGGCCGGTTGTCAATGGCGGAGGGGAGACGGAAACCGTACTTGACCAGGGAGAGCTTCCTGGAGCGGTCACCCTCGTACATTCCCCGCACCTGGGGCAGCGTCACGTGCGACTCGTCGATGAAGGCGAGGAACTTTTCCGGAAAAAAGTCCAGCAGGACGGCGGGCCTCTCCCCTTCCTTCCTTCCGCTCAAGTGGCGGGAGTAGTTCTCGATGCCCGAGCAGTAGCCCATCTCCTCCAGCATCTCCAAGTCGTACTCCGTGCGCGACTTGAGGCGCTCCGCCTCCAGGAGCTTTCCTTCCTTGATGAACTGCTCGTGACGTCTGGCGAGCTCGTCACGGATTCCCGCGAGGGCGTTTCGCAGCCGCTCCTCCGGCATGACGAAATACTTGGCGGGGTAGATCGTGGAGAACTCGATCTCTTCGGTGGCGTTTCCCGTCAGGGGATCGATGCGGCGGATCCTTTCGATCTCATCGCCGAAAAACTCGACGCGGATCGCCTCCTTTGCGTATGAGGGATAGATCTCCAGCACGTCCCCGCGCACGCGGAAGCGGGAACGCTCGAAAACCGCGTCGCTCCTCTCGTACTGGAGTGACACCAGGCGGCGCATGATCTCGCGCATGTCCACGGTTTGGCCCCTGGAGAGCTCGATGCGCATCTGGCGATAGTCTTCGGGGTTTCCAATGCCGTAGATGCAGGAGACGGTTGCCACCACGATCACGTCGCGCCGCTCCATCAGGGACGTTGTGGCCGACAGGCGCATGCGGTCGATCTCCTGGTTAATCGAGGCGTCCTTCTCTATATAGAGGTCCTTGCCCGGGACGTACGCCTCCGGCTGGTAGTAGTCGTAGTAGGAAACGAAGTATTCGACCGCGTTATCCGGGAAAAAATCCTTGAACTCACGGTAGAGCTGGGCCGCGAGGGTCTTGTTGTGCGAGAGCACAAGGGTGGGAACCTGGGCCTCCTCTATGATCTTGGCCATGGTGTAGGTCTTGCCCGATCCGGTGACCCCCTTGAGCGTCTGGAACCTCAGCTCCTCCTTCACGCCCTGTGCAAGCTGGGCGATGGCCTTCCCCTGATCTCCCGCGGGCTTGTAGGGGGAAACGACGCGAAGCCTGTTCACGGCGGCCTACTGTCTGCCCGGCCGCTCGATCAGCTTGACTGATACGCTCTTCTCCTTGCCGGCCCTCAAAACCTTCACGTTCACGACCTCGCCGGGCTTCGTGTTTTCCAGGGCACCCAGGAAATCCGAGTAGCTGCCCACCTTCTGGCCGTTCACCTCGATAATGATGTCCCCGCCGCCGTAGATGATCGATCTGCCGTAGCGCACAGCCTTGCTCTGGTCTCCCCCGTGAATCCCGGCGGCCTGGGCATTGCTTCTGGCAACGGAGACAAGGACCCCTTTCTGCACGGGAAGCCGGAAAGCCCTCACCAGGGCGGGGAAGATGGGCACGTAATCCATGTCGATCCAACCGCGCCGCACGGCCCCATACGAGATAAGCTCATCGACGACCCTCTTGGCCGTATTGATGGGAACGGCGAACCCGACCCCGGCCGATGCGCCGGAGGGAGAATAGATTGCCGTGTTGATGCCGATCAGCTCTCCGCTTGAGTTGAGGAGCGGGCCGCCGGAGTTGCCCGGGTTGATCGCGGCATCGGTCTGGATCGTCTCCCTGATCACGTAGCCGTCCTCGGTCTGGAGGGGCCGTGCCAGGCCGGAGACGATGCCCGTGGTGAGAGTCCTGTCGAACCCGAAGGGGTTTCCGATTGCCAGCACCTTCTGCCCAATTTTCAAGCCCGTCGAGGAGCCGAACTGTATCGTGGTGAGGGCCTTTCCTTTGGGATCGAAGCGCAGCACGGCCAGATCGTTTTCCGGGTCTTCTCCGACGACTTTTCCCTCCACCTCGGTGCCGTCGGCAAGCGTGATGCTGAGCTGCTCCGCGTCCTTGATGACGTGTCGATTGGTGAGCACATGGCCGATTAAATCGATGATGACCCCGGACCCGGTGCCCTGCTGGGGCATGGGCTCCAGGAACCAGTTGTATTCCACGGTCACGCTCGTGATGTACACGACAGCCTTGTTGACCTTCTGGTAGATGTCGATGTTGTTGAGCTCGTCGTCCGTGAGACTGCCGGGCTTCACGGAGGCTGAATATTGGGCGGGCTCAACGGGGATGGCGGGCATTCCGGCGCCCTGGCTCTGACCTGAATCGCGCTCGGGAATGGCCACTCTGGCGACAATCGCACCCGCCGCGAGCGCAAGAGCCCCCAGGATCGAGCACATGATGATGACCTGTCGACTGCTGTAAAGCTTCATTGCTGACCCCTCCCGGCAATAATAGCAGGAACTTCGCAGGAGGGGCAACCGACGTCGAAAGCCCGCGGCCGCCGTCACCATCCGCCGGCCGTTACACCTTTGACCAGTAGAAATCGCTGTCGCCGTACCTCCTGAGCTCGATTGCCTCCAAAAGGTGCGCCGTACGGATGGATTGGGAGCCTTCCAGGTCCGCGATGGTGCGCGCGATCCGGATGATGGAGTGATATGCACGCGAGGATACGGAAAGCTCACGGGCGCCCTTGATGAGATGGTGCAGGCACTCGGGGTCCAGCGGGCAGTACGTATCGAGAAGACCAGCCGGCATGCGGGCATTGCTTGAGAAATCCTGCCCGGCGAAGCGTTTCCGCTGTATCGCGATGGCCAGCGCGACCCTCTCCCGGATCTCTTGCACTTCCTCGCGTCGGCCCGGCCTGCTCATCTCCTCCGCCGACACGGGGTCAAGCGGCACGCGGATGTCTATGCGGTCCAGGAGCGCCCCTCCGACGCGGCGCCAGTACCTGTGGATTTCCGTTGTGCTGCAGATGCAGACGTGGCTGTCCCTGCCCAGGTTTCCGCAGGGACAGGGATTGAAGGCGAGGATGAGCTGGAAAGCGGCCGGGAACCTGACAGTAGCCCCTGCCCTGGCAATCGAAACCGCTCCATCCTCGATGGGCTCCCGAAGGCCCTGCAGAAGATCCATGCCGAACTCGGGCGCTTCGTCGAGAAAAAGCACTCCGTGATGCGCGAGGGAGACTTCTCCCGGTTTTAGAGTATGCCCGCCTCCGATTATTCCCTCATTGGATGCGGAGTGATGGGGCATGCGGAAGGGGGGCATCGTCACCATCCCTGAGCCCGGCGCGAGGACGCCGGCGATGGAGTGGATCCTGGTCACGGCGAGCGCCTCTTCCCGTGCAAGCGGGGGAATGATGGATTTGAGGCTTCGCGCGCCCAGCGTTTTTCCGCTTCCAGGTGGGCCGAAGAGAAGGACATGATGCCTGCCCGCCGCCGCAATCTCGAGCGCCCGCTTGAGGTTGTCGTGTCCGCGGATATGGGATATATCGCAGGAGGTGTCGTCATCGATGGCTCGTGCGGCCCGCGGCGGATCATGCGTCAAAGCCTTTCGGAGCGGCGGTGATTCTCCGCGTGCTATCCGCAAGACAGCCTCCGCGGCTTCCCGCAGAGATCCGATTCCGTAAATCGATCCCTTTTCCAGTGCCACCGCCTCCTGCACGTTCTCCAGAGGCACCAGGAAGCTCCCGATCCCCTCCCCCGTGCCGGTGCCGACCGCCGAAAGCACGCCGTTTACAGGCCTTACCCTCCCCGAGAGGTTCAGCTCTCCGAGCACCATCACGTCTTTGGCGCTTATAGGGCCGATCTGCCCCGAAGCGGCGAGGATTCCAAGGGCAACCGACAGGTCGTAGGATGCGCCTTCCTTCCTGATCCCCGCGGGGGCAAGAGAAACGAGGATGCGGTCAGCCGGAAAGGAGAAGCCGCTGTTGCGGATGGCTACGCGGACCCTTTCCTTCGACTCCCGCACGGCACCGTCCGGAAGCCCCACGATGTCGATGCCGGGAAGGCCGCGGCGGATGTCAACTTCGACGGAGACTAATCGACCTTCGACTCCGGCGGGCGCGTGGCTTGTGATGACGGCGAGCATTCCCTCCCCCGTGGTGGTACAATGGGGGCGTCAGGAATGCCGCTTGAACTCCTCTTCCACCATCCCGTGGCACATCTCGTTGCCGTGATCTCCCGAATGCCCCATCACCCAACGCCACGAGATCGGGCGCGAGCGGGAAAGCTCCCAGAGCTCGGCCCAGAGATCGGCGTTCATCACGGGCTTCTTCGCTGTCGTCTTCCACCCGTTCCTTATCCAGGCATGGATCCACTGCGTGATCCCCTTCTGCACGTATTGGGAGTCCGTGGTGAGGGACACGGATGCCGTGCTCCAGTCGGGATGAGAGGCAAGCGCGGAGAGCGCCTCCCGAACGGCGGTGAGCTCCATGCGGTTGTTGGTTGTCCGGCTCTCGAATCCGGATTTTGAAAGGGTTTTCTCCCCCGCTCGGATCACGAACGCCCATGCTCCCGGCCCCGGGTTTCCCAGGCAGCCTCCGTCGGTGAATATCTCCACGGCTGCGCTCACGCCAATTGACCGCCGTCTTCGGCGCGGGATCCGGCCGCGCCCTTTCGGATTCCAGAGGGGGACGGGCGGACGGCCGGGAAGGAGAAGCTGGCCTGAACGCCTCCCAGGCTGGACACGATGTCGAGAGTCCCGTCGACCCTCTCGGCGATGAGCCGTGCGAAGTACAACCCGAGCCCCTGGTGCCCAGGCTTGGTTGTGAAGAAAGGCCGGAAGAGCTTTCTCGCCTCCGAGTCGGTGATGCCCAGGCCATTGTCTTCGATCTGGATCGTGATTCGCGAATCATTTGCCGACCCCTGCACCAGGATCGGACTTCCGACTCCGTCCTGAGCTTCTACGGCGTTTTCCAGAACGTAGACGAAGGCGTCCACCAGCTCTTCCGGATAGCAGGAGATCTGCGCCGCAGGTTGCAGGACGGCGGAGAACCGGGCGAGGGGAAACTTCCGCCTCACCCTTTCAACGGCCGTGCGCAGGAGCACGTCGGGAGCCGTCTGCGCGGGGATCGATACCGTCGGCCCGCAGAACGATTCCAGCACCCGGATGAAGTCGCCGAGGATGACGCTCGCCTCAACGGCCTTGTCCAGGGCGCCTGCCGACTGCGGTGAGCCGTCCGGCGCGGCCGCGGCGCTCCCGGCGTCGATGGCGATCAGGGCCGCGGCCATGTCCCGCGCCGGCTCGCGCAGCCGGGAGACCACTCCCCGCAGGACGGCGCGAAGCTCGGAGAGCTTTCCGGCCTGGAGGGCGCGCTCCCTGTGCATAAGAGCGCGCTCGAGTGAGATCTGAAGCTGGGCGTTCTTCCGCTCGAGCTCGGCGAGGTAGCCCGGAGAGCCCCGCCTGACGCCGGCAAAGAGCGCCGAATCCGCGATGCGGATGATAAGCGATCGAAGCGGCACGAGAACGAGAAATATCAGGGCCGCAGCGAAAAAATCCCCCAGGGGAGGCTTCAGGTGATAGCCGCGCGCCAGGGCGTCCCTCAGCGGCAGGAACAACAGGGAGAAGAAGGCGAACATCACCAGGAAGAGCGCGACGTAGATTGCGTAGCGGGTGAGCACGAATCTGATGTTGAAAAGGCGATGATGGGTCAGCCCGACGATCAGAAAAATCGGGATGAATGCGAGGAACACCTCCGCGAAATTGCCCAGGCTCATCCGCATGGAGGAGGCATCGCCGAGAATCAGCGGCAGCTGATCGAAGAAGAAATACGGGGGAAGGGCGATGAGCATTCCGGCGAGAATCCACAAAAGCTGCTTCTTCTCCGCCTGGGTGCCCGCCCTCAGGTATGAGCTCACCATGAGGCAGGCCCACGCGACGTAGGCGACGCCATCCGCCACGTTGTTGATCTGGCCGAGAAACCGGTAGCGCGCGTACCACTCCTCCAGGCCGCTCGCCCTCCACGCGAAGAAATCAGTCATGCGGGCGGCGACGAACGCCGTGTAGACGAGGAGGATGGCGCCGAGCAGGGAAGCGCGGAGCCAGCGGGGACCGCGCGGCTTCGGGAAATACAGCCCGGAAAGCACGAGGAGCCATGAGGTGATTTTTCCGAAATGAATGAGAAAGTTGGAGAGCGCGTTTTCGTAGTAGAAGGGCTTCACGCAGGTGAACACGAGGTAGCTGAGCGCGGCGAGCACCAGGGGCAGCGTGTAGGACTCACCGGGGATCTTGAGGGAAAGCGTGAAGGCCGTGCAGGCCAGGGCCAGGGCGAAGATCAGGACGAATACCCAGTCGATCCGTGAAAGCATGATGGACGGCGTGATCATGACGGTGAGGATATCGCCGCCGTCCCTTCGGACCTGCACGGGAAAAGGATCGAACCCCTTTATCCGGGAGTCCGCCTTTTCGATGTCGAGGCTTCCATGGATCGGCAGGCCGTTGACGGCGAGGATTTCATCCCGGTGCGGGATAAGTCCCGCCGCCACCGCCGGGGAAAACGGCGCCGTCGGAGAGAAGATCACGGCCCCGTCACGGACGACCACTTCGGGGTAATTGGCCACGAGGCCCGTATTCGGCTTGGCGAGAAAGCGGGCGAAGTAGACCGCGGAGACGAGGCTGAACGCCGTGCAGAGGGCCAGGAGAATGAGGACACGGCCGCGCGTGCGCAGGACGACCAGCAGATCGCGCATGATTTAGTCGCCCTCGCGCTGGGTGCTGGGATACAGCGGCGCCCGAACGCGATAGATCTTCTTGCCTTCGAACACGCCGGCGTGCACGCAGAAGTCCTTCAAGACGTCAGGCACTACCCGATGGACGTCGGCCGTGAGGGTGAATCTGCCGGGCTCGGTGAACCTCTGGCCGAGGTGGAAAGCGGAGTTCAGGGCGTCGCAGATGATCCCTCCCGTCCTCTTCTCCCTGTAGATCATGGAGCCGAGGGAGAGTGCCATGCGAAACGAGAGATAGTTCGGCAGTGGGGATTCCTCGACGTCGTAGAAGGGACGCAGGAGCTGGAGACGGAAGGCGCAGACCATCGGCATGCAGATGCGCCCTCCGACGGGAAACAGAACGATCCCGCCGAAGCCGGACCACAGCCACAGCTTTCCGCCGTACGGCGAAACTCCGCGATCGATGAAGGAGCGGAAGGTATCCAGCGCATGCGCGAGGTTCTCGTGGCCGTAACGCTTCTTCATCTCCTCGGCGTCATCCACCTCGATGAAGAGGAAGTAGAACGGGTACTCCCGGCCTTCGACGATTTGAGCCCACGTGCGCGCCGCCTGTTCAAGATCGGTGACGGCGGGCTCTCCCGTCTCTCCGCGCTGCGACCGCGCATATGCCACGACCTCGCTTACCCGGGCGGCGGACAGCCCGACTTTGGCCAGGGGCTTGCCCATGTAGTCAACGGCGCCGCGCCGGAACAGGGAGGCGGGATCCGAGACGCTGCCCGTGAAATCGATCACGCCGAAGAGCACATCGGGGTTCTCCTCCATCACGCCGACGCGCCTGTTCTGCTCTCGAGGCCCGAGGCCGGCCATGTCGAGGTACACGAGGCTTCCCTTGCCGATGGTCGGAAGGTTCCGCCTGAGGGCGTCGAAGGGATATACTTCGAGGCTGAGCCCCTCGCCCGCATGCCGCGTCCTGCTCTTCAGCCACGCCTGCTTGGTCTTCGAAAAGACGAATACTCTCATCGCTTCTCCCACAGAAGGCTGTAGCGATAGAGGGGGCTGTTCTCGGGTCCCGCCACGGGCTTGAAAAACTGGGAAAGCTTCCCTCCGAGGTCCGTGTACACCCCGGGTGAGACGGTGAGGCATCCCGGCTTGGTGAACTTGGATTCCAGCTGCTCCACCCGCCTGATCGTCTCGCTGGAGGAGTCTTTTCCGCCGGAGAGGAACTTGCACGGGCCCGCGTGCACGGAAAGGCGCACGTCGAGGGGCTCCGGGAGCCGGGAGTGCAGGAGGTTGAAGAGGAAAAGCTCGTGCAGGATTTCCATGGCGCAGAGGGTGGCATGGAGGTTCTTATCCATGAAGTAGAACGCGGCGAGCCCTCCATCGCCCTCCCAGCTCCAGATGCGGCCGTTCCTCTTCTCCGCGCTCCACTGGATCAAGCTGCGCACCCGATCGAAAGCGCCGCGGACGATCTGCTGCGGGTAGGTTCGAAGCAGCTTCGTGTTCTCGACGATGTCCGCCCGCATGAGCGCAAACTCGTAGATGTTGCCCTCCTGGAGGGTGCCCCAGCCCATCGTCTTCGCCCTTTGGGCCGATTCCACGAAGACTCTCTCCGTCTGGCTGTAGCGGTAGCCCTGCGCCTCCACCTCTGCGATGATCCGGTCGAGAAACTGGATCCGCATCGCGCGGCCCATGTCTCCGTTGTAGTGAACGTCGATGAGGGACTCAACGAGCTTCAGCAGGTAGCCTTCGCGGAGCACGTCGGAGAAGACCTGTCGCGCCGCGTCGACGCGGGGAATGGGAATGTTGGGCGGAAAGCCGGAGCGCATGTAAATGTCGTAGTCGGGGATGACCTTTTGTGCGATTCTGACGATCATGTCCACGGACAGGGAATGGGAGAGCGCCCGCACAACGAGGTTTTCAAGCGCCGCATGGCTCATCATGGGCTCAAGCCCTCCAGATGGAAGCGCTGGGGAAGCGGCGCTGGCCTGCCGTTCTCGTCTATGCAGGCCCACTTCACCTCGGCTTCCGCTATCTCCTCTCCGCCGCGGAGGATTCTCTGACTGAGAACGCCGCTCAGCCGCGAGCGCTTGAGCGGCCGAGTAATGATGCGAAGCTCGTCTTCCGCCAGAGCTGGGCGCTTGTACCTGATGAGGATTTCGGCAACCAGAAAGGCGAACCCTGCGGCACGAAGCTCTTCAACGGAGAAAGAGAGGTCGCGGAGGAACCTGTGGCGGGCGAACTCGAGGTAGTTGAGGTAAACGGCATTGTTGACATGGCCATAGCTGTCGCACTCGTAGGAGCGGACGCTCAGGGTGCAGCTATGCTCCATGCGCCGATCCGCCTCTTACCACGTCACCGTTCCTCCCATGGCTCCCCGGCTTCTCGCGACCCCTAAGGCAGATCCGAGACCGGCCCATAGACCTGCCGTCAACAGGCCGGAAAAGGGGGACATTCTTCACCATTCTATCGCGCATCTCATTACGCGGTCAAGCAAATCATCTGCATTATTGACAGAAGCGGGGACGGTTGCTATAGTGCGTGGCCAAGTGCCGCGGCGGCGTAGCTCAGATGGTAGAGCATGCGGCTCATATCCGCAGTGTCAGGGGTTCAAGTCCCTTCGCCGCTATCAAGCGAACAATTCATGGAACGCTCGGGCATGAAAAAAGCCAGTCGCCAGACTGGCTTTTTTAGCAGGGGCAGGATTTGAACCTGCGACCTCCGGGTTATGAGCCCGACGAGCTTCCAACTGCTCTACCCTGCGTCGTGGCTTTCAGTATATCGCCAGCGGCGGGAAAACGTCAAGGGGGCGCGGAGTTTCCGGGCCGGCGGGCCCGGTATTTCGACCATGGCGGCGGCTCACCTTGACATCCGCCTTCTTCGGCACCATAGTGAGCGAAACTCACGAAGGAGGAACATATGCTCAGAAAGATTGTTCTCGGGCTCATGCTCGCGGGCGTTCTCTTCGGGATGCTCTCCTGCGCCCAGAAGGCGGCCGCGAAGATCGTGATCGCCACGGACGCCACCTGGCCTCCCATGGAGATGGTGGATGAGAACAAGAACATCGTCGGCTTCGACGTGGACCTTCTGAACGCCGCTGCGAAAGCGGGCGGGTTCGCGGTGGAGTTCAAGAACACGGCCTGGGACGGCATCTTCGCCGGCCTTGAGGCGGGCAAGTACGACGCGGTCATGTCCTCGGTCACCATTACGGACGAGCGCAAGAAGACCATGGACTTCAGCATACCCTACATCAACGCCGGACAGATCCTCGTCGTGAAGAGCAACGTCTCCAACGTCAGCACGCTTGCCGACCTCAAGGGCAAGACGGTTGGGGCCCAGATCGGTACGACAGGCGCGTTCGAGATCGACAAGGTTAAGGACGTGAAGAAGAAGGAGTACGACGAGATCGGGCTCGCCTTCGAGGATCTCGCCAACGGCAGGCTGGACGCGGTTGTCTGTGACACTCCCGTGGCCGCCCAGTATGCGCTGCAGAACGACAGCTACAAGGGCAAGCTGAAGATCGTCGGGCAGCCCTTTACCGAGGAGTTCTATGGAGTGGCGGTGAAGAAGGGCAACGCGAAGGTCCTCGACCAGATCAACGCGGGCCTCAAGAAGGTCATCGACTCCGGTGAAGCGAAGACCCTCGAGGAGAAATGGCTGAAATAAGAAGCCCGCTGCGCGAGGCGAGAAACGCCCACAATGCGAAAATCGAGGTCACAGACGGCGCATTGATCCCCGAAAAGGGGGAGAAGCCGGTCCTCTCGGCCTGGCGAATCTCCTTTTTCGGGGCAATCGCCCTCCTTGTTGCGCTGCCCTTCATCGAACCCGACCCGTACAAGAACATTCTCCTCTTCATTCCCGACGGCATCCTTCGAACCCTCGAGGTGACCGTTCTCTCCATCGTGTTCTCTCTGTTTGTCGGCCTGATCACGGGGCTCGGAAGGATCTCGCGGGTACCGATCATCAACAGGATCGCCACGATCTACGTGGAGATCATCCGCGGCATCCCCCTTTTGGTGCAGATCTTCTACATCTACTACGCCATGGGGAAGCTTATAAGAGTCCCCGACATAACGGCGGCAGTCATTGCGATGACGGTCTGCTACGGGGCATACCTCGGCGAGATCTTCCGCGCCGGCATCCAGTCCATCCACAAAGGGCAGATGGAGGCCGCGATCGCCCTCGGCCTCACCCGGGGCCAGGCGATGATCCGCATCATTCTTCCCCAGACCGTGCGTGTCGTGCTTCCCCCGCTGGGAAACGAGTTCATAGCGCTGCTGAAGGACTCTTCGCTCGTCTCGATCCTCGCCGTCTCGGACCTTCTTCGACGCGGCAGGGAATACGCCGCGAAGACCTTCTACTATTTCGAGGCGCTCACCGTCGTCGCCCTCGTGTACCTTGTCATGACGCTTTTCTTCTCGAAGCTGGTGGCGCTCATGGAAGAAAGGTTGAACCGGCGTGGCAGATAGGGTTCGCATCATAGACGCGTGCAAGACCTTCGGCAAAGTGGTTGCCCTCAACCACGCGAACATATCCGTCAAGCCGGGAGAGGTCGTTCTGGTCATCGGGCCGTCGGGCAGCGGCAAGAGCACGCTCCTTCGCTGCATCAACAGGCTGGAGAACCTCACCTCGGGGGAGATCTGGATCGACGACGAGCAGGTCACCGATCGCCGCGCGGACATCAGAAAGATCCGCGAGGAGGTCGGGATGGTTTTCCAGTCCTTCAACCTCTTCCCCCATCTCTCGGCGATGGGGAATATCACCCTGGCTCCGAGGATCGTGAAAAGGATTTCGGACACCGAGGCCGGTGAGCTGGGGCGCAGCCTGCTGGCCAGGGTCGGCCTTTCGGAGAAGGAGCACTCCTATCCCGACCAGCTCTCCGGAGGCCAGCAGCAGCGGGTGGCAATCGCGCGCGCTCTGGCCATGAGCCCTAAGGTGATGCTCTTCGACGAGCCGACGTCGGCCCTGGACCCCGAGATGATCAAGGAGGTCCTCGACGTCATGGTGGAGCTGGCTCGGGAGGGGATGACCATGCTCGTCGTTTCCCATGAAATGGGTTTTGCCCGGGCCGCGGCGCACAAGGTTGTCTTCATGGACAACGGGGAGGTTCTGGAAGAGGGCCACCCGGAGGAGCTGTTTGCTCATCCCCGGGAGGAGAGGACTCAAAGGTTCCTCAAGCACATCCTCTAGACAAACGAAAAGAGACCCAAGGGGGCCTCTTCTTATGACAGGATTCCTCGGGAAGTGAACTAGTAGCTCTTCATCTGGGAAACCTTGCGGGCCCTCTTCATTCGCTTGCGCTCAAGGGCCTTCTTCTTCCTGTTGAGGATGGCGGAAGGCTTCTCATAGAACTCCCGCTTCTTCCACTCGCGGATTATCCCTTCCTTTTCCACCTGGCGCTTGAATCTCTTTATCGCCTTCTCCAGGGGTTCATCCTCGCTCACTTCGATGTAGGCTATTGTAATCACCTCCCTTCGTTTCGCAATGTGCCAAAGATACTAATGAAAACGGGGCTTTTGTCAAGAATCGGGGTTGTGAGGAGGCTCTCCGGATCCACGGCGACACCCATCACTTCGACCTCCCAGTGCAGGTGAGGGCCCGTGGCAAGCCCCGTCTGGCCCACCCTGCCGAGGAGCTGGCCTTTGTCCAGCACATCCCCTTCCTTCACGTCGATCTCGGAGAGGTGGAAGTACAGGGAATAGAGGCCGGGCATATGCTCCAGAACGACGCTGTTGCCCGTCATGATGCGCGCCGCGGCCATGACCACGCGGCCCCGTGCGCAGGCGGCGACGGGGCTTCCCGCCGGAAGAGCATAATCGACCCCATAGTGGACGCTCGCCTCCACCCCTCCTGCCGAATAGCGGTACACCCTTCGATCCCCGAAGCCTGCGCTCTTCCTCAGGGGCTCCACGGGACGCAGGAAGAGCCCCGCTTCGAAGAGGGCATCCGCGTGGGGACTCGCTACCGCCCGCGCTAATGCAAGGGCCTCTGCGGTCTTCTTTTCGTCGGAAACGGTTATCAGGTTGGTCAGGGCCTGATCCAGCGGGATCTCCTCGGATACGAAGCGCTTCGGCGAAACAGCGACCGCGGCCACCTGGAGGAAGGTCCTTCCCTTGCTCGCCGCCGTCACCACGAGCCTGTAGTCTCCCCCGGGGGCCGTGGCAGGCACTCCAATGAGGCCCGCCCAGGGGGATTCCCCCGACTGGGCATCAAGACGGAACGTCGATGCCCGCGATACCGTATTGCCGTGCCCGTCTGCAAGGAAGGCGGCAAGCGAATCGATGCCCTCCGCCCAACGGGCGGCAATCCTCACCAGGCCGCCGGGCTCCGCCCGATCCTCGCAGACTATTTCCGGGGTGAAGATGATCGGCCCGGGGGGACTCGCCGCCGTAGCGCTCTGGGCCGACAGGGATTGCGCGAAGAGCGCGAAGAGAAAAACGGGGATGAGGGAAGTCTTCATCTCTGCACGTCGAGCAGCGTGAGCTGGAGATTCTGTCCGCCGCCGTACGTGTTTCTCCCCAGCCGATAGACGACATCCACGATGTCTCCCACTTTGAAGTCGCCGGGAAACCGCGCGGCCGCGTTCCAGAACACGGCCGGCCACTTCAGCTTGCCCGCCTCGAGGAGCAGCTTCAGATGGTTGAGCTCCTTGCGGCCGATGAGGTCGCACTGGAGGATCTTCATCCCGCGCGTGAGAAAAGCGAGCGGCGGATTTCCCTCGCCATAAGGCTCGAAGAAGTCGACGACCTTCTGTAGATCCGGTGTCAGGTAGGCGAGCGGGACCTCCGCGTCCACGAAGATGCGCTCCTCCTCCTTTGCCGGAAGCTCCATCTCCCCGATCCCCGCGAAAAAGCTCTCCAGGAAGCCGGCGAGCCCGTCCTTGAGGACGCTGAAGCCGCCTGCGAAATCGTGGCCGCCGAAATTGGCAAAAAACGCGGAGAAACGGGCGAAGAAGTCGTCGATGAAACGCTCCCGCGTGCTCCTGATCGAGCCGACCGCGGCGGCATCTCCCACCGAAATGACGATCGCCGGCACCTTGAAGAATGTCTGGAGGCGGGAGGCCATGATCCCCGTGATGCCGCGCTGGATGCGCTGGTCCGAGACGAGCACGCAGCGGCCCCCCGTGCGCTCGAAGCTCTCCCGTGCCTGGTCGATCATGATGCCCCAGGTCGCCTCCCCCATGCTCTTCCTGCGGCTGTCCAGGGCGAAGAGGTGGTCGACGAGCTGCTCCGTCTCCTCCTCCGTCTCGGAAAGAAACAGCTGGGTGGCCTTGCCCGGCTCCCCCATCCTGCCCGCCGAGTTGAGGAGGGGCGCGATCTGCCAGGCGATCTCTGTTGTGCCGATCCTTTTCCCCAAGAGGTCTTTCCTGAGAAAGATCTGGCGGAGGCCGCTCCTCTCGAACCTGCGAAGAGCCGAGAGGCCCTGCTTGACCAGTATCCTGTTCTCATTGGCCAGCGGCATCAGGTCCGCCAGCGTACCGAGGGTGACCAGGTCCATCCGCTTGTAGGCGGGCTCGAGCAGGGCCTTCTCCCGGGCGAGAACGAGCCGGCAGAACAGCTCCTTGAGGGTGTCGATTTCCCCGGCAGGGCGATCGGCGTAGCGAAGATCGCTTGAGGCCTCCTGGATCTTGAGGAGGCTCTTCCCCGAGAGCCCGGGGAGAAACTGGCGGACAAGGGGAGCGAGGTCGGAGAGGGCAACCTCCACCTCGGCGCCGAACGCTTGTTTGAGCAGGCGCGCCTGTACCGCTGCGTCGTAGGCGAGCACCTCCCCGCTTCCCTCCGGGGCCGCCAGAAAAGAGGCGAGACGCGTCTTTTCCAAGGAGACCATTCCCGGCACGATGTTCTCCGCGATCCTCTCCGTCTCCACGAGGTTGACGAGGCGCACGGCTTCAACGACGAGGGTCTCGTTCGCCGGGCGGGCGTTCAAAAGGCAGATGGGGACGTCGAAGAAGGCGGTGCGTGAGAAGCGCAGCGCCCATTCCACCTTGGAGGTCACGGCGCAGCCGCACAAGTCGCGGAATGGATACACGGAGCCCGGGAGCTTCGGGTTCACGATGGCGCACGCGTTGGGAAGCTCCGCCGGCGGGTTGTGGTGGTCGATGACGATGGTTTCGATTCCGAGGCTCGACGCCAGGTCGATCTCGGCGGAGTTGGAAACGCCGCAATCGACGGTGATGAGAAGCCCCACCCCTGATTCCACTGCTTTCTCAATGACCTTTCGCGTGAGGCCGTAGGAATCCTCCCCCTCGGGGAGCATCCACTGCACATCGGCCTCCATCTCTTTGAGGATCTCGAAGAGAAGCACGGTGGCCGTGATGCCGTCGACATCCCGATCCCCGAAGATGAGGATCTTCTCGCCGCTGTCCGCGGCCGCGTTGATCCGCTCCACGGCAACGGTCATGGAGCTCATGAGAAAGGGGTTGTGCAGGTAGCGCACATCGCTTTCCAGGAAGAAGAGCAGCGCCGATGGAGAGGTGACCGATCTGCGAGAGAGGATGGTGGCGGTGAGCAGGTCCACCCCGTAGCGGCGGGACAGCTCCTTCACCGCCTGAGGCTCCACGTCCTTTTTTTGCCACTTCATTCGCCGGAAATCTCCTCACGCACGAGCGGGGTTTTCGGGGACAGCCGTTCGCCGAGCTCCCACGCGGAGGCGCACATCCCCATGGCCTCGCGCACCCGGGATTCATCATCTCCATGCAGGAGGGCAAGCTCTTCGCCCCGGCGAACGCGGTCTCCCTGGACCTTGAGCAGGGTAATGCCAACCCCGGGAAGAACGGCGTCTTCCTTGCGGGATCTTCCGGCGCCCAGGACCACGGAAGCGACGCCGACCTTGTACGCATCCACACGGCCGACGAAGCCTTCCCCCTCAGAGGTGAGCGGCCGGATGATCCGCGCCCGCGGGCCCTTGGCCGTATTCATCACGCATTCGGTATCGCCGCCCTGGAACTCGACGTTGTCGAGAAACTTCTTCCAGGCGCTGCCGTCCGAGAGTTTTCCGCGCGCCATCTCCTCCCCATCCGGCAGGCGGGCGCATACGCCGCCGAGAACGAGCATCCACGCGGCGAGCCGTATCGTGAGATCGGTGAGGTCCCGCGGCCCCTTGCCCGTGAGGCAGTCGACGCTCTCCTCCACCTCCAGGAAGTTGCCGATCTTCCGGCCCAGCGGCTGGTCCATATCCGTGATAACGGCCGTCACCCCGCGGCCGAGGCTCCTGCCCGTGCGCACCAGGGACTCCGCCAGGGCGCGGGCCTCCTCGATGCCCTTCATGAAGGCTCCGGAGCCGGATTTCACGTCGAAGACCAGCGACTGCGCCCCTTCGGCGAACTTCTTGGACATGATGCTTGCCGTGATGAGCGGGATGGACTCGACGGTGCCCGTCACGTCCCGCAGGGCGTACATCTTCCTGTCTGCCGGGACGACAGACTCACTCTGGCCGATCATCGCGAAGCCGACGTCGAGCAGGCCCCGGATGAACCTTTCCCGGGGGAGGTCCGTTCTGTATCCGGGGATCGATTCGAGCTTGTCCAGGGTTCCCCCGGTGTGGCCCAGAGATCGGCCGCTCATCATCGGAACGCGGATCCCGCAGGCCGCGGCGAGCGGGGCGAGGATGAGGGAGACCTTGTCACCCACCCCTCCCGTGGAATGCTTGTCGACAAGGGGACCGGGAACCCCCGACAGGTCGATCACCTCCCCCGAGCGGATCATCGCCTGCGTGAGGCCGGCTGTCTCCGGGAAGCTCATTCCGCGCCAGAGGATGGCCATGAGCAGGGCGGAAACCTGGTAGTCGGGGATGGCTCCGCGAACGTACCCGTCCACCAGGAAGTCGATCTCTTCAGGGGAAAAGCTCGCCCCGTCGCGCTTTTTCACGATCAAGTCGACCGCCCTCATTTTCCCCCCTCCGTGAAAGATACGCGCGAGAGCGGCTCGTACTCGGCCCCGCCCGGCTTGAGGATCGATCTGAAAAGGACCAGCTCCTGGAACGCGAACTCGACGCCCGGCAGCGCGAGCTTCCGCATCCAATCCCCGTCAATCCGCGCGCCGGGGTTCCGAGCGAGGGTGAGGTGGGGATGAAATCCGCGGGGATCTTCCCGGTACCCCAGCCGGGAAATCTTGGACTGGAAGAGGGTATTGTAGCGGACAAGCTCCTCGGCCCCTTTCTCGACCGCGAGCCAGACCACTCGCGGGCTTCCCTTCTCGGGAAATTGGCCCAGGGCGCCGAAGGAGGCCGGTATGACGGACCGCACGAGATCGGGGTCCTTCATTGTTTCCCGGATATCCTGCACAGCCTCGTCAGGGAGCTCTCCGAAGAAATGAAGGGTGAGGTGGATTCCCGCGCTCTTGACGTAGCGCAATCTCGCTTCGCGCCTTCGAAGCTCCGCTATCACGGTCTCCACGGCGAGCAGGGCCGGTCTTGGCAGGGGCAGTGCGGCGAATACCCTCATCGTGAGGCTCCCAGGAATCGAAGGGATTTCGGCTCGCCCTCGAGAACCGCTCTGATCGCCTGGAACAGGAACTCTTGGAGATGCTTGAGGGACTGCAGGTCCAGCCGTATCTTCATGGCCTGCTCCAGGGGGAGGGCTTCCGTGGCCTGCAGGAACCGAAGCGCCCCTGCAGTCAGCGGCAGGGAAGTGGACAGGCTGCAGGAGCGGCAGAGGAGCGCATTGGCGGACGACTCGTAGAATGCCGGGTCCTCAGCCGAGAAGCGCTTCCCGCACTTGTCGCAGGTCGAGATATCGGGCTGGTAGCCCGAGAGGGCGAGAAACCGCCACAGGAACTGGTCCGTGACATAGGGCTCCTCTTCGGGGCTGGAGGCATCCAGAAGCCGCAGGCAGCCGATGAAGAGGCGGAAAAGCGTGTTGGAGGTTTCTCCGGCGCCGTAGGATTTCAAGACCACCTCGGCCCAGAGGGAGGCGGCGGAGAGCCGGGGGAGGTCCCGGTGAAGCCTGTCGAAGCTCTCCCGGACCTCCAGGTCCGTGATCTTGTAGCTCCTCTTCACCGGGTTGTGATACAGGACGGCGCGGGAGTAAATGAACGGCTCGCTCGCCATGCGGATGCGGCTCTGCATCTTGAAGGCGCCGTAGGCGGCCGCCGTGATGAGCCCCAGATCCGAGGTGAGGAGGTGCAGGTTCTTGTGATACTCGCCCATCCGATCCCTTCGGATGACGATTGCCTCTGTCGTGATGCTTCGAAACATTCTCCAGCCGCTCTGACCCATCATAGTGAAGAAGGGGCCGAGTGGCAACCGAAGCTGCCCGCGCGCGGCTTGACTCGGCCGAGGAGATTCCTTACTTTCAAAAAAACAGTAGCGCGCCGACAGAGAACCAGGAGAAGCTTCATGAGCGATCATCACATCGTACCCGCCGATCAGATTCTGCCCGTCCGCCTGCTGATTGTTGCTCTGCGGGGAAAGCCCATCTATCCCGGCATCCTCACCCCGCTGATGCTTCCCTCCCAGAGCGACGCCGACGTCGTGGAGAAGTCCATCCAGGGCGACAGCTTCATCGGGCTGGTGCTCACGAAAAAGGAGGATGTCGACAATCCCGCGGCCGAAGACCTGTTCACGATCGGGACGGCGGCCAAGATCGTGCGAAAGATCAACCTCCCCGACGGCGGGGTCAACATCTTCATCTCGACGGTAAAGAGGTTCGAGATAAAAAGAGTGCTCAAGGGGCAGGATCCCATCAGCGTTGCCGTCCAGTACATCGAGGACGAGAACACCGACACCCCTGAGGTGAAGGCCCTCACCCGGGCGCTCCTGAGCGAGATGAAGCAGGTCTCCGAGGGCAATCCCCTGTTCTCCGAGGAGATGCGCCTGTCCATGGTGAACATCGACAACCCAGGAAAGATCGCGGATTTCATCACCTCGATCCTCAACATCGACCGGGCCGAGCAGCAGAAGATTCTCGAAGAGCCGAACGTCCAGACCCGCATGGAGCATGTCCTGATCTTCATCAAGAAGGAGCAGGAGCTTCTCAAGATCCAGAAGAAAATCCAGGAGCAGCTCAACGAGAAGATCACCAAGAGCCAGAGGGATTACTTCCTCAAGGAAGAGCTGAAGGCCATCAAGCAGGAGCTGGGCATGGCGGTGGACGCCAAGTCAAGCGATTACCAGCGGTTCAAGGAAGCCGTGGAGAAGCTCAACCTCCAGGGGGAGGTGAAGGAGCAGGTGGAGCAGGAGCTGGAGAAGTTCTCCCTCATGGACGCCAACTCGCCCGAGTTCACCGTCACGCGCAACTACCTGGAAACCATCGTCGCCCTTCCGTGGAACGACGAATCCGCGGAGAGGGTCGATATCGAAAAGGCCAAGGCCATCCTCGACGAGGACCATTACGGCCTGGAGGACGTGAAGGAGCGGATCCTCGAATACATTTCCGTGCGGAAGCTCAAACAGGACACCAAGGGGTCCATCCTCTGTCTTGTGGGCCCGCCGGGAGTGGGAAAGACGTCCGTGGGCAAGTCCATCGCGCGCGCCCTGGGCCGGCAGTTCTTCCGCTTTTCCGTGGGGGGCATGCGGGACGAGGCCGAGATCAAGGGCCACCGCCGAACGTACATCGGCGCGATGCCCGGAAAGATCATCCAGGGCCTGAAGATCGTCAAGAAGCGGAATCCCGTCTACATGATCGACGAGATCGACAAGCTGGGCGTCTCCTTTCAGGGAGACCCCTCCTCGGCGCTCCTGGAGGTTTTGGACCCCGAGCAGAACGTGGCATTCCGCGACCACTACCTCGATCTTCCCTTCGACATCTCCCACATCCTCTTCATCACCACGGCCAACACGCTGGACAGCATCCCCGCTCCGCTTCTGGACAGGATGGAGGTGATCAGGCTCTCCGGCTACATCGAAGCCGAAAAAGTGGCGATTGCGCGCAAGTACCTCATCCCCCGGTCCCTGGAGCGCACCGGAATCCAGAAGAACGGGGTAAAGTACGACAATGGAGCCCTCCTCGCCATCTCCGAAGGATACGCGCGCGAGGCCGGGCTTCGCAACTTCGAGAAGGCGCTGGACAAGATCCACAGAAAGATCGCCAGAAAGTCTCTTCTCGGCGGGGTGAAGCTTCCCGTTTCTCTCAAGAAAGCCGACCTCGAGGAATACCTGGGAAAGCCCGTGTTCCTTGACGAGGAGATGGTGAGCGAGCTTACCCCCGGAATGGCGTTGGGGCTCGCATGGACCCCGCTCGGCGGCGCCGTGCTCACGATCGAGGCCGTGGCCAACCCGGGAAAGGAAGGTTTCCGCCTCACCGGGAAGCTGGGCGAGGTGATGCAGGAATCGGCAAACATCGCTTACTCCTACGTGCGGCACGTCGCGTGCAAGTTCGGCGTGAAGGAGGACTACTGGGAGAAGAACATCATCCACCTCCACGTCCCGGCAGGGGCCACTCCCAAGGACGGGCCTTCGGCGGGGATAACCCTCGCTTCAGCCCTCCTCTCGCTGGCCACGGGCAAGAAGATCAAGAAGTGGCTCGCCATGACTGGGGAGCTTTCACTTGTAGGAAGGGTCCTGCCTATCGGCGGCTTGAAGGAGAAGGTCATCGCGGCCCGCAGAAACCGCGTCAAGCAGATCATCATCCCCGAGGGGAACAAGCGGGACATGGAGGAGATCCCCGAGCACGTTCGGGAGGGAATCACCTTCCACCTCGTCTCATCCATGGACGAGGTCATCGAAAAGATATTCTGATGGCCGTTCTGCTTGCAGCCCTGTTGTTCTTCAGCGTGGCATCAAGCGGCTGGGCGCGCGGGGAAACCGACATCGACCCGGCGTTCGCGCTCTCGAAAAGCGAGCTCGAATCCGCGGCATCACGGCTCCCCCCCGCCGTCAAGGAGCGGATCCTTGAAAACCCCAAGGGCTTCCTCGAACTCTTGGCGAAAACCCTTGAGGAGCCTCAGGACCTCCTGACTCTGGTTGACAAGGCGCATGCCCTGCCGTCGGACAGCGCGCCGCCTGACCTCGTTCCCCTGTCAGGGTATTCCCTTTCCGTCACCAAGAAAGGACTCTCCCTGCGCAGGATTCTCCTGCCCGACCTCCTGGATATGGCAAAAACCGCGAAGACACAGGGAATCACCCTCCCTCTGTCGTCGACCTACCGTTCCTATGAATACCAGGTGGAGCTGTATCAGAGCGCCCTCAAAACGCAGACACGGGAGCAGGTAGAGCGGGAGCTCGCTCCCCCGGGCCACTCCCAGCACCAGCTCGGAACCGTGATCGATTTCGGCTCGATCGATGCGGCCTTCGCGAAAACAGCGGCAGGCATGTGGCTCTTCGTCAACGCATGGCGGTTCGGCTTCACCCTGTCCTATCCGGAAGGGAAGGAAGAGGAGACGGGATACTCCTCTGAGCCCTGGCACTACCGCTACGTGGGAAAGAGCGCGGCAGCGATCATCCATCGGTATTTCGCCGACAGCCAGCAGGAGTTCCTCGTCTTCTATGAGGAGTCTCACGGTTTCTTCGAAGGAAAAAGGCGGTAGCCGGGAAGGGCAAGAGCGATCCCCGCCCTCACGGCTGCTCCAACTCCTGAGGGCTGATCTCCAGTGCCCCCTGCCTTGTGACCCGAAACGGGCGGAAAGTCGCGTCAACGATGGTCGAGGGCCGGCTCCCGGGAAGATCTCCCGCGTCGACGATGAGGTCCACGTCGCGCTCGAACTCGCTTGCTATTTCTTTAATCCTCCAGAGAGGAGGGTTGCCCGCCCTGTTGACGCTCGTCGAGTAGATGGGCCTGTCGAGGCCGCTGATCAGGTCCCTGAGAAACGGAGAATCGGGCACCCGCAGCGCCACGGTTTTCGAGGCATACGCGGGGATAATGATGGTGAGCGGTCCGGGCCAATGGCCCGCCAGGGCCGCCGGGATGCTGAAATCCGATACACGGGAAACCCACGAGGCATCGGGAATCAGCTGGAGAAAAGGCTTGTCTTCCCCCCTCCCCTTCACCTGGAGGATACGGTCCTCGGATCCGGGTGCTGTGCCGACGATCCCATACATCGTATCGCAGGGGATGATGGCAACCCCTCCGCCCCTCAGAAACCGGGAAAGCTCCTGGAGCAGCTCAGGAGCGCCTGCGGTGATGATCACGATTGCCCCGTTTATTGAAGAGAACGTGCAGGACCAGGAAAAGGGCGGCGAGCAGGCTCGTCACGCCTGCTCCTACAGTTTTCATCGTCGCGCCCCTGCCTTCCCGCTGCCGGGGGAATCTCAAGAGGTTGCCCACCTGGTAGGAAACCCGGGGAGCGAGCCCCCCTTCGAGTTTGACAACCCGGTCTCCATCCTTGAACAGGCCCAGCTCGCGGGCCAGGACCTCGATCCGATTCGGGTCTCCCTTGAGGTTCTCCAGGTCATCGGTGAGCCTGCCGTTGAGGTCCGTGAGGGTGTCGACATTCGCCGAGAGGCGGTTCCGATAGGCCTCCAGCGCACGATATGCCGTGACCCCGGAGTCTCCGAAAAACAACACCGCGAGAGATGCCGCGATAAACCCTATGAAGCAGAGCAACAGGAGCCTGCGCATGGTCTTCACCAAACATGAACGGCGAATCGGGCGTTTTCATTGAGGGAAAACTCCCTTCTATTGACAACGGGAAAAGCCTGGGGGTACAGTTGATGGGGTCACGGCGATACGTAGAGAATACGATGAAAGTGGGGAGAGTGATCTGCCGATAATGAGGATAACGCAAAGCGTATCCTCAGGAGAGTACAATGGTGAGGGAAATGAAACATAACCCGACCGGCGAAAAGAAACTCGAGCAGTACGGCGTGTGGGTGAAAATCGAGCCCCAGGAGTTCACCGGCTCCCGCCAACCCGAAGCCGCTTTCGAGCTCACCGACCTCGAGGCCCCGACCGAAGAGCGCGAGCCCCTCTCCGAGCCTTCCGCGCAGGCGACCCTGACTCCCGAAGAAGAAGAGCTCTTGGACGAGCTGGAAACCGAGGTCTCGCACGCGGAGGGCGGCGAGCTCGCCGGCGAAGCCCCCGAGGCCGCCGGGCTGGAGGAATTGCCTTCTTTCTCGGCCGACGACACCCAGGCCGAAGGAATCGTGGAAATCGAAGCTGAGGTGCCGGGTGGGGAGGTCCTGCCCGACCTCGATCTTGCCGACATCGACTCGCTGGGAAAAGCGCCGGATGAAAGCGAACAGGTCCCGTCTCTGCTCTCCGAAGACGTCTTAGAGATGCCCGAGGAAGTGTCCGTCGAAGTTCCGCTCTCCGACAATCTTCCGCAAGAGGAGCACTTCGATGACCTCGCGGCGCTGGAAGAGCAGATCGCTTCCACCCCCGTCAGTGCACGGGACGGCGCTCCCGCCGGGGATAAATCAATCTCCAGCGACATCCTTGCCCGCATCGAAGACGAGCTGAAGTCAATCCGTACGGACCTCACCTCATTGAAGAAAGAGCTCACCGGCTTGAAGAAGACCACGAAAACCGCCGGCGGCGGCCGCGCCGCTTCCGAGGCTGAGGCGAGCGGCTTCTTCGACGAGGACGAGGACGAGACTATAGCTCTGACCGGGGATGAGCTGGACAACATTCTGAGCACCGCGGAAATCACGGAGGAGCCCGCCGAAGGCGCCGTGGTCGAGGGTCTGATTGAAGAGCAGGCCCCACAAGAGGCGGAAGCGCTTCCGAAGGACGAGGACATTCTCAGCTATGAAATCCCCGCTTCCGAAGAGCGGGCTGCGGCCCCCGCGGAAGAGGGCATGGAAGCCGAGGCCGACCTGGAGGAGCTTTCCGAAGACCTGACGCTCGCGGTGGAACCGTCCGCGGCCGGCGAAGGGGTGGATCTCGAGGCCGAGCCTCTCCAGATAGTCTCCGAAACGCCGGCGGAGCAGACCGCAGACGGTGAGCTTGAGCTGGAGCTGGAAGACCTCGATGCCGTCTCATCCTCCGTTGCTTCGAGGGAAGGCTTGATGGAAGGAGAGCCGGTCACTCTCGGCGAGATTGCCGAGGAGAGCCCGGCAGCGCAAAAGATTGAAGGCTTCGAGCTTCAGCCCATTGGGGGAGAAGAAGGCGAGGCTGAAGAAGCCATAGACCTCGAGACTATCCCCGAGATCGAAGAGGTGAGCGCCGCCGTTGAAGAGCCTGCCGCCTCGAAGGCCGCGAGCGCAGCCGAAGAGATCGATCTGGAGGCGCTCGAGCCGCTGGGCGAGCAGGCGCCGCAGGCTTCCTCCGCTTCCGAAGAGCCTTCCGACTTCGACCTCGACGAGCTGGAGGTGCTCACCGACGAGGGTTTGACCGCTGAAGAGAAGGGAATAGAAATAGCCTTCGAGGGGGACAAGACAGCAGCCCCTCTCGAGTCAGCCGAGGCGGAAGGCCTCGTCGAGGAGGCAGTGGAGGTCGAGGAGATTCCCATGGAGGAACCCCCTGCAAGAGAGCAGCCTCAGAAGGGCGGATCGGTGCCGGTCCCCGAGGACCTGAAGGGCGAGATCCGAACCGTATTAAAATATATGGACCAGCTTCTCGAAGCGCTTCCCGAGGAAAAAATCCAGGAGTTCGCAAGCTCCGAGTACTTCGTCATGTATAAAAAGCTCTTTGAGGATCTCGGACTAGGGGAGTAAATGGGGCTCCTTCAAAAAGCCGCCACGATTGCTCCGGGCAAAGGGCTGCTCCACAAGAGCCTCGAGATTCTCGCGGACAAAAACGTCGAAAGATCCGTTCTCCTGACCCAGCAAGAGATCAACGAGCTTCTGGCCCATCGCAAGATCTCTCCGCCGCCCGTGAGAATTACGGAGAGCCTCGCGCCGCAGGCAATCCCCCGTACCTGGGCAGAGGCCGGGCTTTCGGCGCCCCCTTTGCGCGGGCCTCTCATCGACGCGACCGAGTTCGAAAAATCCCGTGGAGCGAAAAAAGCCCCTTATGCCGCGCCGCACAAGGTCGCGCCCCCTCCAGCGGAACACGCCGCCCCTGCCGCGGACCCCACGGAGAGCATCATCTCGGAGATCTTCGCCATCCCTTCCAGCGTTGAGCTGCCCTCGAAGGTCTTCGCAATACTCAAGGAGCGGCTCTCCATCGACAAGGGAGCGCTCCTGCTCTATGATCCCTCGCGCGCGGAGTTTGCCCCATGGGCCATCATCGGGTATGACACGACCACGATCCATCGCCTGCGCATCGCCCGCTCAGCCGGCCAAGAGCTTGCCGGCGGGGGCAACGGCAGGCCCCTCGTGGTCGCGCGGGCCAACGAGATCAAGACGTACGAGAAATACTTCTCCAGCCGTGAAATCGCTCTCATCGATAGGCTGATCCTCGTTCCCTTCATCTCCGCCGAAAATCTCCTCGCCATTCTCGTAATTTCCGCCTCTTCCCCGCCCTTCGCCACTGAAGAGGCGTTCTTTACCAGCCTGGAAAGGATAGCGGGAGCAGCTTCTCCCGCTGTCGAGAAGGCGCGGGAGGAAAGGCTGCGGGGAGTGGAGCCGAAAAGCGAAACTCCCTCGGCCACCCTCGAAGAGGAGCTGTCCCGGCTTCTCTCCTCTCCCACCCTGTCGCGCAAGAGAGTCCTGTTCCTCTCTCTTTCTCTGGAAGAGTACGAAAAGAGAATCCTCTCCGAGATCCCCTACCTCGATCCATTCCGTCTGGAAGAAGACATGCGGCACTTCATGCAGGCCTTCTCCGCGGATCTCGGCCGCGCCGTGCCCATCGGCAAGGCCTCCTATCTCATGGCCATCCAGGACCTCGAGAAGAAGAACCTGGACCTGTTCCTCCATCAGCTGCGGGTTTTTCTGGGCGCCTTCTTTGGAGAAGTCGATGGGGCCGGGGTGCTCGACGATTCTTCAATCGAAAAGACGCGCTCTTTCCCCGATGACGGGGACAGCATCGCGGGCCTCGTCTCCTTCTTCTCCACCTGATTCCGCTATGATCGAGGCTTTCACCGCCCGTTCAGGCCACCTCTCGCTGAGGGTGAACGGAATCGCTTTGCACTCACCTTATGACCCCGTGAAGGAAGCGGAAAGGTTCGCCGAGACCTCCCTCCCGGCGGATGTTCCCTCCACGATCGTGATCCTCGGAGAAGGGCTCGGCTATGCAACCGACGCTTTCCAGAGGCGTTTTCCCGGGTCCCGGGTGATTTCACTCCACTACTGCGAGGAAGCCTTCAAGCACAGCATCGCGAAGCCTTCCCTCTCGTGGCACCCCGATTCAGGCCAGGAGCTTGCCGATTTTGCGCGAGGCGCGATCGGAGAGCTCGAAGTCGAAGGCCTGCGCGTGGTGGAATGGCCCCCCTCAGCGCGGATCTTCCGCGAGAAGTCCCGGGAAGCCAACCGCTCGGTTCAGCAGGCTGTGCAGGAGGCGAGCGGGAGCTTCAGAACCACCGTCGGGTACGGCAGGACCTGGATCCGCAATGCCCTTCTCAATTTCCTCTCTTTCGATTTCATCCTGACGGGAGCACCGTGCGCTCCACGCTCCCGTATCCTGATCGCGGCCCCGGGGCCCAGCCTGGAGGGGTTGCTCCCCATGATCGCGAAAAAGCGCGCTTCCTTCGATATCTGGGCCCTTCCTTCCAGCCTCCTCGCTCTTGCCGACCGCGGGATTCGCCCCGATCTCGTCGTCTTGACCGATCCGGGCTACTGGTCAGCCATGCACCTGCACTTCTCGGGGATTCGCTGTCCTATCGCCATGCCTTTTTCCGCGGCGCCCGGCGCTTGGCGGACAGCTTCGCCCATGCTTCCCCTTTTTCAGCCCACCTTTTTCGAGAGAGAGCTATTCAGCAGGGCCCGCATCTCCGCGCCGGAAGCCCCTCCGCACGGCACGGTAGCTGCCACCGCGATCGAGCTGGCCCTCGCCTTCTCCCGCGAGCCCGTAATGGTGGCCGGGGCGGATATGTGCGTTCGCGACATCATCTCTCACGTCCGTCCCAACGCCTTTGACCGGCTTCTCTGGATGGGATCAGGAAGGTTTGCACCACACTACAGCACGAGCTTCCATCGGGCTTCGAGCATTCCCTTCGACAGCAGGAGGGACGCGGGACAGATCGTTCGAGTGCCCCTGCAGCTGAAAACCTACGCGGGGTGGCTCGGCTCTTCACGCGGGGGAAATGTTCTCCGCCTTCGGCCGTCTCCCGTTGAGCTTCCTTCAATGACGAGAATGAGCGATGAGAAGCTCCTCGCGCTCCCTGATGCGCCCGGCGGTGGGGAAAGCGGTACCCTGCTTCACGAAGACCCATCGTATCCAGCCCGCGACGCGCGCAGGTCCATTGTCGGCGCCCTCCTGGACGAGTGGATGGAGTCACTCGAAGCGGGCCTCTCCGCCGTGAAGCTCAAGGGCGATGCACGCGAGCTGGCGCGCTCCCAGACGCTCCTTTCACTCGCCTACTACATCGAGGCCCGGCTTCTCGCCGAGGCCAGGAGGAAGGTGCGCCTGGGAAGGTTGACGGAAGCCCGCGGCCTGGCGGTCGAGCTGATCGAAGGCTCGCTGTTGTTTCTGCGAGCGCTGCGGGAGAAGCTGGGTACATGACGGGGACCCTTGAGGGAAACCTGGAGGCGCTGGCCGGCGTCGATCCCGAGCTGGCTGAAAGGCTCTCCGCCTGCCCTCCGGCCCGAGGATTCTCTCTGCTCGAGGCGAAGAATGGATCGCCCGTTCCCGCCATCCAGGGGCAGTCGAGGCCTCTCGCTTTTCACTCGACCGTGGATCCCCAAAGGGAGGGACGACGGATTCGCGAGCAGTATCCCGGCGCAGGGTTCGTGGTCTTTCTGGGGCTCGGAGGAGGATACCAGATTTCCCCGTTTCTCGCTGATGTCGAGATATCAGGCATCCTGATCGTAGAAACGGATGCTTCCCTTGTGAAGTCTATCCTGCAGGCCGTGGACCTCTCCCGAATCCTGGCGGACGAGCGCGTCCGTCTCCTGGTTGACCCTCTCGAGGGAGGCGTGGAGAACGCCCTGCTCGCCACCTACCTTCCCTCCGTGATGGGCAACCTGGCGAGCGTCCCTCTGGGCAGCAGGCTCGAGATGGAAGGCGCGTTCTTCGCTTCGGTTTCCCGGGGGATCCAGAGCGCGGCATCTCGGATCGGCGCCGACTACGCGGCTCAGTCGCGCTTCGCGAAGCGCTGGCTTGCCAATACGCTCGCCAACCTTCCAACCGCGGAGTCCGCAGCGCTTTCCCTGGAGGGAAGGCCGACCGTAATGATAGCCGGCGCCGGTCCCTCCCTCGACGCGCAGCTTCCACTCATTCGCGCCCGCAGGGAGGGGGCGCTTCTCATCGCCGCTGATACCGCCCTTCCCGCTCTCCTGGGAGGCGGAATCATCCCCGACCTCGCGATCTGCATAGACTGCCAGCACTACGGCTACCACCACGCGCTTTCGGCCCGCGACGGCTCCCGTGCCGTCGAGGATGTGGCCTTCCTCATCGACCTCTCCTCCCCGCACCTCCTCGCGCGATCGGCCGCGAAACACGGCTACTTCGCCGGCGGACATCCCTTTTCGCGCTACATCCGGCGCCACTGGAGACCCTTTACCGCGCTTGACACGTCAGGGGGAAGCGTTGCGCATGCCGCCGTCTCGCTCGCTCTTTCACTCGGAGCCCGGCAAATCATCCTCTATGGGCTCGATTTCTCGTATCCCGACGGCAAGCCTTATGCCCGCGGCACCTACCTCTCCAGCCTCTTCGATTCACGGTCGAGCAGGCTCATGCCCGCGGAGTCCTCTTTCATCGGAATGGTCTTCCGCTCCAACGACGTCATGACCGATAGGATCCCGGGCGGATTGAGGTACACCACTCCCCTCCTCCTTTCCTATCGCCAGGAAATGGAAACGCTCCTTTCCAATTCTTCAGTGAGGGTCACCGCGGCTCCGGGAAGGGGACTCGAATTATCCCTGGGCAAAGGCCCCGAAGCGGCAGCAGGGGCCAAGCGCGGACACGGCACCGTGGAAATCTGGAATACGCCGCAGAGGCCGAAGGAGTCGTGGCGGGCTTTCCTCGAGGGCTATCGATCCAGGCTTGCGGCTCTTCCGCCCCCATCGCGGCCCGCGGGCGCCTATTGTCGAAGCCTCACCCCTGATCAGAGGGAGATCCTGGCAACAATCCTTCCCCTGGTTCCCTGCATCGAACGGGAAACGAGGGAAAGCTCGGACAGGGCGAGCCTTTTGGAGCAGGCAAGAGAGTTGACGCTCGAGCGCATCAAGCAGGCGCTCGACGAATAAGGCGGCTCACCGGCGAGCGGCTCCGCCATACATCCGCTTTATTTCTCCGTGGAGGCTTCCTCTCGATCCGGGCCGCCCGGGGAGGGGTAGACTATAGCCGCGTAGCCGACAAAGGATTCCGACGGATGCACCTCGTGGCTGGTCATGTACTTCACCAGCTTTCCCTCGGCGCACCCCATTTCGCGGGCGAAGCTCATTGCCGCCACGGCGCCTCCCACCGAGCACGCCGACCTCTCCCTGAGAGACCTCTCGATGGCGGCGTCCACGTCCATGGCGAGGAGGCTCTCGATAAGCCGCCGATCGTTGATGTCCCTCACCCACTTCAAGGCCCTCTCGCCGCTTCCCGCGGGTTCGAAGCCGTAGTTGGTGCCGTAATGGGTGAGATCCGTGGAGCCGACCACCGCGATCCTCCTGCCGATGGCGCGGGACGTCTCCGCGAGGGTCCGGCCCAGCTTCTCGGCATCCCGAGAAGGAGAGGCGCGCACGGCGAGAACCTTGACCCCGGGGAGCACGGCACGGACGAAGGGCAGCTGGACCTCGACCGTATTGTCGGCGTAGCGGTCCTCCAGAATGTCGAGCTTCTCCCGCAGCCTTTCCAGGAGCTCTCCATCCGCCTCGATCGTGCCGAGGGGGGTCTCGTAGCCTTCCTCGAAAGCGCACAATAACCCGTCAGAGGGGCCCAGATGTCCGCCGATAATAACGATGGAATCGATGGATCGCACGATACGGGAAAAAACCCCAAGGGCGAGAGCTCCGGAGAACTCCCAGCCCGCATGCGGCGCTACCCCGGCACAGGCGGCGGGCGGACCCGGCCGAACGCTCGCGAGCATCTGTTCAATCGCATCGCGGGTCTGCTTCGCCGTTGCGGGATACCACCCCGGCGGAAGGTACCTCTTACGCACGCGCATGGGTTCCTCCGCCCACATGATACCGGAGAATTCAGGTTTGGTCTATGAACACGCCTCCCGTCGGGATATAGTGTGACCGATAGCGCAGGAGATGTTGCATGGCAAAAGCGGCCCCGTACGTTTTTCTCGGCTTGAGCATCCTCTTTTTCCTGTTCCTGGTCGGGCTGACGGGCTTTCGGATCGAAACCACGCGGCAGGCCGATACGGCGCTGGCCGAAAGCCGGACCCGTGAGCTTCTCGAGCTCGCAAAAACTCTCGCCGATTCCAGCGGAGGATTCCAGTCGCCCCATTTCAAGCAGAAGATGCGCGAAATCTTCTCCGAGGAGCCCCGTCTGCTCCTGCTCACCGTCCATTCCCCGACCGACGGCATCCTCTACCTCATCACCCGCAACAAATCCTACGTCAAGGAGCCCATGGAGATAACGGCAGGCTGGCGGGGAGTCCCCATCTACCAGGTGAGCCCCGGCTATGAGATGCTTTTCACCCAGTCGTTTCCCGCTCCCGAGGATACGACGAAGCTCGACGCGCTTTTCGTCATTTTCGGAAGGGAAGATCTCTATCCGATCGTCAGGGACGATCTTTACCTCGTCCTCGCTTTTCTGATTGTCTGCGGGATCTTCATCTTGATCGCTGCCGCCTCCAGCGAGGGGAACGCCGGCTCCGCCCGGGGCTACCCGGCTGCGCCTCCCTGGCCCGCCCCACCTTCCGTGTATGTCCCACCGGCGCCCCCTTCAGCGCCTCCTGCGGCCCCGGATATGGGGCCCGCTTCGCCGCAGAACTTTCGCGCCGGGACTGCGCCTGATTCCGCCTCTCACGACGACTGGCCTCCCTGGGGCCCCCATGAGCCCTCGGCTGACGGCAGACCAGCGGCCGAGGCAGCGCCGGCTCCTGTGCTCGAGAGCGCCCCCGAGGAGGTCGAGCCTGAGCAGGAGCTGCCGAAAGAAGTCGAAGCGTACCCCAAATCCCTCGTTTCTCCCGTAAGCGGCCTCGTCTGGGCCGAGCATTTCGAGGCGCGGCTTGTCAATGAGATCCAGCGGGCGGCCGCGTCCGACGAGGACCTGACGGTTGCGATTCTCGAGATCGACAATCCTCCGGGCCCCAGGGAACTCCCGGCGGTCTATGCCGGCATTGCCGGTCTCTTGAAGAACGAGTTTCCCCTGCATGACCTGATCTTCGAATCGGGAGGGACCGGGTATGCCCTCATCCTTGCCGAAACCGATGTCGATCAGGCGGTGCGCGCCCTCGAGGGAGTCAGGAAAAAAGCGGCGGACACTGAGCTTGCGGGCAAAAAGCGCACGCTCTCCATCGGAGCGAGCTCCCGCGGGGGAAGGCTGATAGACGGCCCCATCCTCAGGGAGGAGGCTCTCGTGTCGGTGAGAAAGGCGGCATCTGAAGGCGGAAACCGCGTCATCGGTTTCAAGGCCGACCCCGCCAAGTTCCGCGAAGCTCTCAGCGGGCTTGAGGGCTGAGGGATTCGCGGGAAGCCAGGGCCTGCTCCACGCGCCACTCGGGCGCGAGATAGACATACTTGCCAACGGCCAGCGCCGATGGGTACTGGTCCCCTGACACCCGTTCTCCAATAAAGAGCGTGAGCTCCCTGTTGTCGCTTGTAGAAAGAATGATCGTCGCCCGCGGGCCGGATGAGAGCTTCGTCGCGGCGCCCACCGACGAGTCGAAATCGTTTCCCTCCAGGGAAAGCACGGACCGGACAAGGCTCTGCACCTTCGCGTCGTCCGCGGTCGAGCCCGCCTGCCCGCCGAAGCTCCATGCCGGTCTTCCCCGCTGGTCCTGGCCTTTGACAAGCGTGTAGTCGAGGACCCGAACTCCCTTTGTCCCCGAAAGCGCAAGCCTGCTCCTGACTGAAATCCGGATGATGTCATCCGATTTGAGGCCATCGGGGAAAATCTTCAAGTTCTCCCAGAAGCGCTTGTCGGTCGTTATGTACGGCGAGAGGGAGTCTCCCGTCTCGTAGACTTCCCAGCCGTTTCCGACGCGCAGGTACCTTCCCTTCCCGGTGGCGCCGGTCTTCCCCGCGGTGAGCTGGCACAGTGTTTCTCCCGTGCCACCCGTCACCGTGAGACGAACCGTATCGGCTCCGCTTAGGCCGAGGCTGGAAGCCGCCTCCTCGCTTCGCGTGACCAAAGTGCCCCTCGTGAGCCGGGAAAGCTCCTGGAGCAGGTCCGATACGTGAGTCTTCGAAGCAGGGAAAAACGCTCCATCCGCCTCGAGCGCCCACTCGCCATCCCGGGAGAGCAGGGTCTTCCCGCGCGAATCCGAAAGCTCGATCCTTCGCGCCTCCGACTGCTTGAATCCGGGAACGAGAAGCGCTTCAGTGGCGGCCGCATTGAGGCGCTCCGCGGAGAAGATCTCCCCCAGGATGAACACGGCGAGGAGCGCGGCGGCGATGGAGCCGAGCAGGATCACCTTCTTATTGAACGTCATGGCTTCTCCCTCACCTCCAGCCGTTCGCCCTTTTTCCGCCTCCTCATGGCGAGCCGGATGACGCCGAAGGCTACGACGAGCAGCGGAACGAGTGCAACGTTGATGAGCTGGCTTACGAGCATCGCGCGGGATTTCAATGCCGGATCCGCGATCCCGTTCAGCCGCAGGTCCACTTGGGAGCGCGTCTTTATTGCGAGAAGGTCGTCTTCCCGCGCGAGCCATTCGGCGCAGTTTGAAAGGAAGGCGAGATTGTAGCTGGCCTGGGTATACTGCACCATGTCCGAGGCGAAATCCGCGTCTCCCACCACCACGAGGCGCGTATCGGGGCTTTTTCCGCGCATGACGGCAGACCGTGGTTTTTCGCCCGTTCTGGTGGGAGCCGGCCTTCCCTCGAAGAAGCTGGTAAAGGTGCCGGAAAGCGTCAGGGCGAGCGTGTACTGCCCCCGCTGCCCGGTGTCCTGCATCACGGGAGTGTTGGAAAGCGCCGGGTTGGTCTCGAATCTGTCCTTCATCACCCAGGCGTTCGGCGATGTGGAGACGAGGGTCTCCGCCTTCACACCCTGTCTCTCGATCGGCTCGAGCGGTGACGGCCAGTAGAGGTCCAGGCCGGCGAATCGGGCCGTAATGGGATTGGTCCGCGAGACGGTGGCGCCGGAGACCGCGATCCAATGGGGGTAGTTGACGACCATGATCTGCGTTGGAGTCAGCCGGAACTGGATGCGTTGATTCACGCTGTCCAGCACCAGCTCGTCCTTGACCCGAACGCCGTACGCGGCCAGCATGTCTGAAACCGCCGTGTCGGCCACTTTTGTGGCGCGGAGCTGCTGCGCGAGGTCCACGTCGATGCTGTCCACGGCGAAGAGCGCCTTGCCGCCGCCCATGATGTACTGGTCCACGGGCAAAAGGTCATACTCGTCCAGGTCGCGGTTTCCGATCACGAAGAGGGCCTGGATGCCCGGGGGAATCTCCGCTCCGGGCTGAATCGGCTCCACGCGGAATCGGGGCTGAAGCTCCTGCATGAGGTAGCGGTAATCCCTGTCCAGGCTCTTCCCCTTGTCTCCCAGGAGAATGCCGATGGATCTCTCCTGCTTGGTTTCCAGGGACCTTATCTTCGAGGAGATCTCGTATTCGAGCGTTCCCACGTCGGATACGAACGGAAGCGTCTGATAGCTGTCGAGGTACTGGATCACGACGCCGGAGTACACGGTTGCGACGTTGACCTCCTGCTTCTCCACCACCTGCATCTGCTGGGCAACGATTCCCAGGCTTTCCAGGTTGCGGGGCGTCTTCGATTTTCCCGGATCCACCACGGCGAGGTCTATCTTTCCCCGGGAGTAGGTGGCGTATTCTCCCAGCATGTCCTTGATCTGCTGGGGAAACGAATACCTGCTGGAGAGCTTTTCCGAGACGTAGTAGGTGATGGTCACGTGCTCCGGCAGCTCCCGGGCGATCTTCTTGGAGACATCCGAGATGGAGAACATCCTGTTCTTGCTCACGTCGAGCCGGACGAAGAATCTCCCGGCGTCGAGGGCCGCCAGCACGATCACCGCGACAACCAGGAGCGTGACGAGAAGCTGCTCCCTTTTCTTCCTCTCTCCCTGAGCTTTCACGACCATTTCCTCCGTATCAGGACCTGCGTGTTGAGGAACAGGAAGAGCGCCGCTGCCAGAACGTAATAGGAGACGTCGCGGGAATCAATGATGCCCTTCGTGAAGCTTTCGTAGTGCGGCCCGAAGGCCATCGCGGAAAGCGTCGCGGCCAGCCATCCCGGAAGATTCGCCACCGAGCCGGCCTGGCCCGCGAGGGTGAGGGCCAGCAGGGTGATGCCGCAGAAGATGTACGAGCTCACCTGGTTGGCGGAGAGCGAAGAGATGAACAACCCCACGGATATGCCGCAGCAGCCCACCAGGAACACGCCGATGTACTGCCCGACGATCTGTCCCGCGTCGAAGGCGCCCAACGGTGCAAGGGACAGCGGGAGCGGAACGCTTAAAGCCATCATGATGAGCACGAGGAGCGCGGCGCCGATGAACTTGCCCGCCACGACCTCCCCCTCGCGGAACGGGAGGGTGAGGAGGATCTCCAGCGTTCCCGACTTCCTCTCCTCGGCCCACGAGCGCATCGTGAGGGCGGGGATGAGGAAGACGAAGACCGTGGGGATGATGCCGAAGTACAGCCGGAGGGACGCCTCGTTGTGGACGAAGAACTGGTTGAGGTAGAAAAGCCACACCGAGGTGAAGACGAGATACGCGATGACCACGATGTACGCGATCGGCGAGTTGAAGTACGATGCAAGCTCTTTTCTCACCACGGGCGATATTCTCATTGCGCCGGCCCTCCCTCCCCATCGGTGAGCTTGATGAAGATGTCCTCGAGGCTGAGCCTCCGGGGGACCATGGCGAGAATCTTGGCCTGCCGGGCAACCGCCCAGTCGAAGATTCTTTCCTCCGCGCCGCCATCCGGCGAAAGCGAGAGCCGGATCAGCACGCTGTCCCGGGGCGTCCTCTCCTCAGAGATCACCTTGCGGACTCCTTCCACTTTCAGGAGCTCGTCCCCCGCGGGGGCGGCCCCGCTCATGCGCAGGGTGAGGTCGAGGAGCACCTCTCCGCGCAGCTCCCGCTCGATCTCCTCGCGCGTGCCCTGCGCCACGATCCTCCCTTCGTTGAGGATGAGGATCCTCTGGCAGGTTGCCTCGACCTCCTGGAGGATGTGCGTGGAAAGGATCACCGTCTTTTCCCTGCCGAGGCTCCTGATGAGCTCACGGATCTCCACGATCTGGTGGGGATCCAGGCCCGTAGTCGGCTCGTCGAGGATGAGGATGCGGGGATCGTGGAGGATCGCCTGGGCGATGCCCACCCTCTGGCGGAAGCCCTTGGAAAGATCGTCGATGTCGCGGTATATCACGCTTTCCAGGCCGCATTCGCCGATGACGCGCTGGAGCCTTTCCCGCTTGCGCTCGCCCACGAGCCCCCGCGCATCCGCGATGAAGTCGAGGTATTCGGCCACGGTGAGGTCCGTATACAGGGGCGCATTCTCCGGCAGGTATCCCACGGCGCTCTTCACGTCCAGCGGATCCTCGAAAACATCGAATCCCGCCACCCGTGCGGTCCCCGCCGTCGGGAAGAGGTAGCAGGTGAGCATCTTCATGATCGTCGTCTTTCCCGCGCCGTTGGGGCCGAGAAGCCCGACGATCTCTCCCGTATCCACGGAGAAGGAGACGTCCCGTACCGCTTCCACAGGCCCATAGCTCTTCGAAAGGCCTAGTGCTTCAATCACGAGCCTCTATCCTCCTTTTTCGGAGTCCGGTAACTGTAGCGTAAAAGGCGGCTTTGAGGCAACACGGGACAGTTGGCCTCGGCCCAGGCCAGAAGGTTGGGCCGGAGGCGTGAGCCTCCGGCCCGCCTGCTCTTACGGCCTTACTTCCTTTACCAGGATCTTTTTTCCGCCGGCGATCTTGAATATATAGACCGGTTTGTTGGTGGGAATGTCGTTTTTCATATCCCAGCTGAACATGATCCCCTGGAAACCCTTCACGTTGGCGCAATACTCGGCGATCTTCCTGCGCTCGTCGGAAAGCTTCGCTGGATCTCCCGTGACGCCCGTCTTTTCGATCGCCTGCTTGATCATGTAAAGCGCATCGTAGTAGTTGGTGGAGAGGCTCGGGGGAGCTCTCCGCTGTGGTCCTTCATATATGCCTGCTTGAAGGCGTTCCACCGGGGAGTATCGATGTTCGGGTCTATGTAGTTGTAGATCTCCGCTCCGTCGATGGCGCTTCCGCCGATGGAGTAGAGATCGGGAGCGTCCCCGCTGGAGAACACCAGGAGATGGTCCAGCTTCGTCCATCCCCGGTTCTGCATTTCCAGGATGATCTTGGCGATCTTCTGAGGGTTGCAGACAAAGATGACGGCATCGGGCTTCTCCGAGAGGGCCTTCACCACGAGAGGCCCGAAGGTGACCGCATCCGTGGGAACTTCGATGTTCGAAAGCACATTCACGCCGGCCTGGCTCACTCCCTTCGCGTGCGCCGCCGCCATCCCGGGCCATGGGCCGTAGGGCTCCACGAACTGGATCACGCTCTTCACGTCGGGAAGCAGCTTCACCCAGGCCGACACGACCATCGCGAGGGCATCTTCTGTGGGTGGGAACCAGGAGATCGACCAGGGAAAGTATTTCTCCGCATACTCCAGAGAGGTCGTGGCCGTAAATGACATCATCCTGTTTTCCACGGCAATCGGCATGGCGGCCTGGATGACCGGCTCGGGGACGGGTCCCATCGCCACCAGGGCGTCCTTCACGATCCGCGCCATCTCAACCGAGCCCTTCTGGGCGTCCAATCCCGTGTCTATGCGAACGATCTTTACCGGCTTTCCGGCGATGCCGCCGGCTTGATTTATCTCCGAAGCCGCCCGTTCCGCCCCCCACATGAGATACTCGCCGATGCTCGCGATGGGGCCCGTAAGACAGTCCAGGAACGGGATCTGCCATTCGGTTGCCGCCACCCGCGGCTTGCAGCCCAACAGGGCCACGAGCGCAAGAAGAATCACGGATGCCCAAGCCTTTTTCATACAACCTCCTTCTCTTCGTTCTTATTTCACACGTCGCTTTATGATGAGTCCCTCTATTCTATGGACAAACCGTCTCGTGATCATTCCCTCGGGCTTGACGGCGATCACGAGGACCAGGATCGCACCATATATCACTATCCGCCAGGATGACAACCCGGGCGGCAGGAGGAAGGGAAGCCCGTACAGCGCGGGGGCCGCGACGAGCGCGCCCCATTGGGTGGCGTATCCCCCCACGAAGAGGATCGTCATGAACGTGCCCAGGAGGGAGAAGCCGAAGAAATCGAGGCTGATGCTTTTGTAGATGAAGGCGTAGAGAACCCCGCAGCCACCCGCGATGGTGCAGCTTGAAATCTGGAGGGCCGCGGCGAGCCTCTTGACGTCTATCCCCAGAGACGCGGCGAGGGTGCGGTCCGCGAATGCCGTGCAGGCGGCTCGCCCCAGCCGCGATCGATCGAACCTCCAGATGAGAAAGCCGACGGCGAGCAGGAAGAGGGCGAGGATCGAAAGAAGGGTCACCCGATGCGCGGCCGGGCTTCCGCCGATGTCGGGAAGGCCGAACATGCCAAGGGTGCCGCCCACGGCCGCAAGATTCTGGATGACCGTCCGGGTGATGGTGATGAAGGTGAAGCCTACGATGACCACGGCGAAGGTCGGAGCGTCGGCGATGAAAAGGGAGACAAGCGCGCCGATGCCAGCTCCCGCGGCAAAGCCGGTCAGAAGCGCCACGGCGAACGGCGCGTGGAATGTCGCGACAAGGTACGCGGCCGCGTAGCCCGAAATCGTCATAACGGCGATTGTCAGGAAGTGGAGCTGCGCGACACGGTAGGGAAGGTACAGCGCCCAGCACATCAGGACGTCGACCGCGGTGATGGCCAGGAAGTAATACAGCGGCAGCGGCACGGGATCCCCCTACAGCCGCGAGCCGAAGAGTCCCTTCGGCCGGCTGAGGATCACGACGAGCATGACCACGAAGGCGATGGCGTTGGACCAGGTTCCGGACACGTAGCCCTGCACCAGCGCTTCGATGATCCCGAGGGCGAGCCCGACCACGAGCCCGCCGGCGAGGTTTCCCAGCCCCGCGATTATCGAGATTGCAAGAACCTTCTGGGCCACCTGCTCGCCCAGGTCCGCGGAGGCGTAGCCCAGGAGCGCGGCGAGGAAAAGGGCCGTTATCCCGCCGAGCAGGCCGGCCAGCGCGAAGCTCTGAAGGCCCGTGCGCAAAAGAGGGATTCCCGCCAGGCGGGCTCCATCCGGGTCTTCGGCGATGGCCCGGAATGAGCGTCCCGCCCTGCTTTTCGACAGCAGGAGAAAAAAGCCGCAAACGGCGAGGCCCCCCCAATGAGGGAAGCGACCTGTCCGCTCGAAATGCTGATGAGGCCGAACCTGAATACGCTTGCCCCCGCGAACGATACGGGAAAAGCGACGGGAAGCCCGTTGTTGAATCCGTGCGAGAGAACGTCCGTGACGACAAGCCCGATCCCGAGGGACATCACCATGGTGCTGTTGATGTCGACATCGGTGCGCCTGCGCGTTGCCTTCTGGAAAAGGGGCGCCGACGCGAGGCTGATCAGGATGGAGGCGGCCACCGCCGCCAGGGAGCCGAGGACCAGATCGTTTCCCGAAAGGCGCAGAACGAACCAGGCCGCGTACATCGAGAGAACGACGAGCTGGGGATACGAATAATGGATGATCATGGCGACGAGGAGCAGGAGATTGAACCCCGTGACCAGAAGCACGTACATGCTTCCGATGGAGAGGCCGTTTATGACCTGGGCGACGAGCACCTCCATGCCTAGGCTCCCAGGTACGCCGAACGCACGCCGGGATCCCCGCGAAGCTCATCCGATGCGCCCGACAGCGCGACGGTGCCCGTCTCAAGGACTATCGCCCGCGAGGCGCAGGCGAGCGCCTTGTTTGCGTTCTGTTCCGCCAGGAGGATCGTGTAGCCCTCCCCGTTCAAGCGCTCGAGGATGGAGAACACCTCGGCCACGATTTTCGGAGCGAGCCCCAGCGACGGCTCGTCCACCATGACGAGCGCGGGGCCGGACATGAGGGCCCGCCCGATGGCGAGCATCCGCCTTTCCCCGCCGCTCAAGGTACCGGCGAGCTGCATCGATCGCCCCTTGAGGATGGGAAACCAGTCGAAGAGGCGGCTCAGGCGCGCCCCGCTCCCCTTCATGTCGTTGCGCGCCCCGATGAGAAGGTTGTCAAGGACGCTCATCGAAGCGAAGACTCCGCGCCCCTCGGGGACGAGGCTCATGCCGGCGCGCACGTTCCTGTCCGCCGATGCCCCGGCTATCGAAATGCCCCGGAAGCGGATCGAACCCGAATCGGGGGTGTGAATGCCCAGCACCGTCTCCAGAAGGGTCGTCTTTCCGGCGCCGTTCGCCCCGAGCAGTGCCACGATCTCGCCCTCCCGCACTTCCAGGCTCACTCCCTTGAGGGCCTCGACGCGGCCGAAAGAGACGCGAAGCTCATCCACGGCGAGCAGAGGCGCCCCCCGCGGGGCGGCGTCACGCTTCGGCGCCAAGGTAGGCCTCCCGGACCCGGGGGTCCTCCCGCACTTCACCTGGAGCTCCTTCGGCGATCTTCCTGCCGAAGTTCAATACCGACACCCGATCCGACATGCTCATCAGAGTCCGCACATCATGGCTGACGACGACGACCGTGATCCCGGAATCGTGGATCCCGCGGATGATTCTCTCGATCCGCTCCGCCTCCCGCGAGCCCATGCCGGAGGCGGGCTCGTCCAGGAGGAGCAACTTCGGCCCGGAAACAAGCGCGCGCGCGATCTGGACGAGCTGGCGCTCGACCCAGGAAAGGCTGTCCGCCCACCGCTCCCCGAAATCGGCCATTCCCACCAGATCCAGCGCTTCACGCGCCCGCCCCCGAAGCGCCGCTTCCTTTCGCGAGGCCGTGAAGGGAAGCCTCAGGCTCATGTCGGCGAGCGAGCTGCCGATGCCCTCGTTGTCTCCGCTCATGACGTTCTCCAGGGCCGTGAGGGAGGCCACGAGGCGCGCCATTTGGAAGGTGCGCCGCACTCCCCTTGCGGCGATGAGCTCGGCCCTCATGCCCGTGATGTCGTTCCCTTCCAGAAGAATCCGCCCGGAGTCCGGCCTGAGAAGCCCCGTCACGCAATCGAAGAGCGTCGTCTTGCCCGACCCATTGGGACCGATGATCCCATGGATCGCGCCCGTGGCGAGATCCATGTCCAGGGAATCGAGAGCGCAGAGCGCGCCGAAAGATTTGCTCAAACCCCGGACCCGAAGCATGACGAGCCCTCCTGGCGCGCCCATCTCAACCGTCGACGAACGGGATCCCGATGTGCTGGAGGTCCCGCGTCAGGAAGGAGGGGGGGAAGATCTCGCGCGCCTCTTGCAGGAGCTTCTTCAGCTCCCTGTCCGAGTAGCGCGGGCTGTAGTGGATCATGCCGAGCTGATTCACCTCGCCGTCACGGGCGATGCGGGCGGCCTGGGAGGCCGTGAGGTGCCTCTTCTCGAGGGCGGTTTCCGCAAGCTCCTCGGCGAACATCCCCTCACAGATGAACAGGTCCGCGCCACGCACGAAATCGGACAGGCCGGAGGCTGCCACCGTGTCCGTTGCAAAGCAGAACTTCCTCCCGCGCCTCCTGTCTCCCATGACCTCCCGGGAGGCGACGACGCGGCCGTCCGGCAGGGTCACCGATTCTCCGCCTTGAAGCTCGGACCACAACGGACCGCGCGGAACGCCGAGGGCCGTCGCCTTCTCGGGAAAGAACACCCCCGGCCGCATCTCCTCTTCGAGGCAATAGGCGAGGCATTGCTTCGTGTGGGAGAGCGGGAACGAGCTGATCTGGTATCCTTCTCCCTTGAAAACCGTGGCGCACCCCTCGATCTCTTTCACAATGATCTCGTAGTTGATATACATGTCGAGCGTGCGCCTCATGGCTTCGACGAAATCCTTGATCTTCGGCGGGCCGAAGATGTACAGCGGCTCGTCCCTGTCGACCTGGGAGGAGAGCATGAGGATCCCGGGCAGGCCCGTGACGTGGTCCGCGTGGGTGTGAGAGATGAAGATGCTGGTGATCTTCTTCCACCGCAGGTTCAGCCGCCGGAGGCTTATCTGGGTGCCTTCCCCGCAGTCGAAGAGGAACAGCTCCCCCTCCCTGCGGACGAGGACCGACGTGAGCGCCCTTCCCGGGAGGGGCATCATTCCCCCGGTTCCAAGAACGAATACCTCGAGATTCATGCCTGTATCCGCCGTCTACTCTGGAATTTCGCGCACGCTCGCCGCGAGCTCGGCCATCTCCCGCCCCGCCCGCTCGATCGCCGCGCGGTTGGAGATGACGACCGAGAACCCTTTCTCGTAGCCGTCGAGGAGGATCCGCGCGGCTTCGACCAGCGAGGTGCGATCCATGCCCAGCACGCGGGATCTGTGCGACTGGCGAAGCTCGTCGGTAATCCCGTACAGCCGTCGCTGGAGGCCCACGAGGCCCTTTTCTGAAGGGTCCATCGGCCTTTCTTCCTTTCCCACCGTGCCGATCACGGCGCGGTCGATGTCCTTCTCGTCCAGCCCGCCGTCCGCGGCGCGCGCCAGGGCTTCTCGGAAAGCTCCGAGCGTGCGCACGATGTTCGGGTCCCTGTACGAGGCGAAGAGGAACACACCATCCACGCTCCGGGGGTACGAGAACGCGCCGTAGGCGCCCCCCTCCATCCGCACGGACTCCCAAAGGTGCCCCGTGGAGAGGAGGTGGCCGAGCACGGTCTGTGCGGCGCTCTTCGGCTCCTGGTAAAAGATCCCCGTTATCGCCCGTGCAACATACCCGACGGTGGCGCTCGTGACAAGAGATTCCGCGCCGCCGCCTGTTGGACTGAATGCCGGGCGGGCTTCCGCCGGATGAGCCATGCGGGGGTCCGGGATCGATGAGGAGAACTCTCCCAGGGCCGATGCAAGCTGCCCGAAGCCCTCACCGGGGGCTGTCGCGTTCAGGATCATGCGGCCGCGCCTGACAAGCGAATCGCGGATCTTTTCCAGCCCCTCTCTCACGCCGGAAAGCCGCTCGTCCACGTGCGATGCCAGCTCCTCGAGGAAAACGAGCTGCGTGACCCCTTTCCACGTCTCCTCTCTCGCGGCGGAGGGGCAGAGCCGTGCGGCCGCGCGCAGCAATGCGAAATGATGCCCTGCGGGAACGAGACTCGATTTTTCGTCGTTTCGAAGCTCGAGGATCATGTCGCGCAATCGCGATTCATCCGCGAAGTCCGCGCTGAGGAGCAGTCGACGGACAAGATCGAGGGCGGGCACAAGGTTCTTCCACAGCGCCTTCACCCTGAAGAGCATGTTTTGGCCGATCCCGTTCCGGCTGCCCACGATCCCGCTTGCGTCCACCGAGGAGAAGAAGCCCCCCGTCAGGCGGAACAGCTCGACCGCCATGTCGGCGTAGGATACCCCGGGAACTCCGCTGCCGCAGACGGCCTTGCAGAAGAGGGGCAGGAGCAGGGAGAGGCCCTCGTCGAGACCTTCAAGCGGAAACAGGATGTCGATATAGGCGATTCCATTGGTGAAGATATCGTGAAGGAACAATGGAACGCCGCCGGGAAGCGATTGCTCCAAGGTGGGTATTTTCTCCACGGCGGCAGGCAGGTCCTTTCGGGCGAGGAAAGGGATCTTGGCGAGCTCCTCGGGGTTTTCAGCGCGCTTCTGGAATGCCGTGAAAGCTTCGGCGTCAGCTTCGAGCTTCCGCCTCCCCTCGGGATCGATGCCGGCGGAGAGAGCTGCAAGATGCCGAGAGAGCTCCTCGGATTCACTTTTTTCCTGATCGGGATCCGGCCGTACCACGAGAACGACCCGGTGTTGATTCGAAAGGAGCTCACGCTCGATTACGCCCTCGAAATACTTCGGATCTTCCGACAGCTCTTCCCGCAGCCTCTCCATTACGGGGGTGAAGGCGAGGGATGCTGCCGGGTCCAGGCCGTAGCTCCAGCCTCTGAGGGTCCGCCTCATGAGCCGAAGCGCGTACGGACCGCCCCCTCCCCGGATCTCCCTGTTCCTGAACTCGACCCTGTTGATCACGGATTCGATGAGCGAAGGATCGATCCCGTCCCGGCAAAGCGATGAGAGGGTATCGAGAATCAGCCCGCGGATCTCCCCTTCCCGGTCCGGCTGCGTGCCCCGCAGGCCCACGCAGAACACGCTCTGCAAGAGCTCCGTCTCCAGGCCGCTGGCCGGGGAGAGATCCTCGCCGAGGCCGGAGTCAACCAGGCGCTTTCGAAGCGGGGAGCCCGCGTTTGCGATGAGGATGTCGCAGAGCACCTCGAGGGTGAGAAGCGCGAGCGGATCCGTCACGGGCTGTGAGAGCCAGCTCATGCACACGGTGGACCTTTTCTCCGTCGGCGTTCCCGGCCGCACGGGGAAGGTCTTCTCGAGCCTGCGCTCCGATTCCCAGCGGCTCTGGGGCGGAAGCGGCTCGGCGGCCGCCTCCCGGCCGAATGAGGCGAGCAGCTGCCGCTGGAGGAACTCGAGCTTCTCCTCGACCGGGATGTTCCCGTAGAGGAAGATCCTGCAATTCGAGGGATGGTAATAGCGGGCATGGTAGCTCTTGAGATCCGACAGCGCGAGGGAGGGGATCGCCTTCGGGTCCCCTCCGGAATCGAAACGGTATGGGGTGTCGGGAAACAGGCTTCTGTACGCCCACTCGCCCACCACGGACTCGGGGCTGGAGTAGGCCCCCTTCATCTCGTTGTAGACGACGCCGGCATATTTCAGGATCTCCCCCTGCCGCTCGAGACGCCAGGCTTCCTGCATGAACGTCTCGGTGCGCAGGAGCGGAAAGAAGACTGCATCCCCGTAGACGAGCATCAGGTTGAAGTAATCGGCGTGGTTCAGGCTGGCGGCGGGGTAGACGGTCCTGTCGGGGAAGGTGAAGGCGTTGAGGAAGGTATGCATGCTTCCCTTCATGAGCACGGAGAAGGGCTCTTTCACGGTGAACCGCCGGGAGCCCGAAAGCACCGAGTGCTCGGTGATGTGGGTGACACCCGTGTCGTTCGGCGGCGGCGTCATGAAAGAGAAAGCGAAAAGATTTTCGCGGTCATCCGCTGAGAGGTTAAAGACCTCGCACCCCGTGGCATCGTGCATCAAATGAAGCGCCTGGCACCTGTACTCGGCCACGTCGCTCGCCGACAGGACCCGAAAACCTTTGAGGATGTCGCCTGCTTTCATTGGTTCTGAATATACGGGGGAATCAGCCCCCTGTCCATTCCGCGCCGAAGCTCGGCTGAAGCTCGTCTTACGGCCCTTCGCCCAAGTCCATGTTCTGCCAGATGTCGGTCCGCTGGGCCGAGTAGGAAACCCGCTTGTAGCCGATTTCGATCTCGAGGGAGAGCCGGACCTTGCCCGCCTCGATTTTCGTTTCCGTATCCTCGGTAACGCCCTGGAGATTGAGGGGACGCTTCTCCCCATCACTGAAGAGAGTGCCCTGGACGCTCACGGCATCCCCCGAGCGGGTTACCGCGAGCTCGACGCCGGCCGTGACTTTCTTTCCGTCCCTTCCCGTGAAGGAGAGATCGCGGTTGAGGGCGAGCGGACTCGCGGAGAGCCTGTCGAATTTGACCTCCGCGCCGCCGAGGTCCTGAAGCTTGTAGATGATGTCGTTGTAGTGCGCCGCATTGGCCCGCACCACCTGCCGCTTTCCCGGCTTCACCTCCACCGGCTGCACCCAATCGTGGAACGTGAAATCGGGGAGGCTCACCACGCCGAAGCGGGAAAGATGGATCCGAAGTGAATGCGGGCCGGGCTTGACTCCCTCGACGATGAACGGGGTTTTCGTCTCCTCGGGGCTGTATCCCGAGAACTCCCCGTCGAGGAAGATCTCGGCGTCGATCAACCCCGCGTAGAGCGCGATGCTCCCCGGCGTTTCGTCCTGCAGAGAAAGGATGGAAAGCTCCCGCTGGGGCGAGCGCAGGCTGACGGTGGCTCCCGTCAGCTTCTGGATGATGCTCTCCGAGAGGGCATGAATCGTGTTCTCCGTGCTTCCCCTCTGGGAGAAGGTGACGGTCTTCGCCGTGGCCACCGCCGCGAGGGCCGCGTTCACCTGGATCTCCTCGCCGAGGAAGACGTATTCCGCGCGCAGGAGGTAGTCTGCGCCGAGGATCTTGCCCACTTCGAGGGCCTTTCCCTGGTCATCGATCACGGCGCTCAGCCGAAGCTCCTGCTCCTTGAGGACGTCCTCGAGGTGCGACCTGTCGACCACCTGGATGTCCTTCTGCGACGTGATGTCGTAGAGGAGCAGCCCCTGGATGATTCCGGAAAGGTATTCGTGGCGGGGGTCTCCTCCGCGATTGGTGACGCCGAGAAGCGCGACGGTGACCTTCTCTGCGAAGGCCGAGACACTAACCAGGAGAAAGAGGGCGAGCGCGAAGGTTCGCGCCGTTCTGGAGGGCCGCATCATCCCGTGACTATCTCCCAAGGCTTGCCGATACGTCAAGCCTTTACAAAAGAGATTCATCGCGCCATACTGCCGCGGGACGATGATGCTTCGCGAGCGACTGGAGCGTACCGCGCGCTTCCGCAATGAGACGAGGAAGTTCTTCTCTGAAAAGGGGTTCATCGAGGTGGACACTCCGGCGCTCTGTCCCGCCCTCATTCCCGAGGCGTCGATCGAGGTTTTCAAGACCGAGCTTGTGACAGCCTCGGGACGCGCGCATGATCTCTACCTTGCCCCATCGCCGGAGCTGTGGATGAAGCGGCTTCTCGCCGATGGCTCGGGCAGCATTTTCCAGATAGCCCCGGCCTTCAGAAACGGCGACGGCGGATCCCCGATCCACAACCCGGAGTTTCGTCTCCTGGAATGGTACCAGCCGGGCGCATCCTACACGGATTGCATTCCCTTCACGGAAGAGCTCATCGCGCGCCTGCTGGCTTCGGTCGGTACACGATGCCCGGCAGAGGAGATCTCCCCTCCCTTCCTCCGCATGACGATGTCCGAGGCCTTCGACAGGCATTGCGGCATCGAGCTTGCCCGCTGCCGGAAGACTCCCGAATTGGTGAAGAAAGGACAGCGGCTCGGCCTTGTGATGCCGAACGAGCCGACGTGGGAGGAAGCGTTTCATGTAATCTTTCTCAGCCTCGTTGAGCCCAACCTCCCGCGCGAGAAGCCGCTTGTGCTCCTCGATTATCCCGCGCTCATCCCCACGACCGCCCGGCGCAAGAGAGGCACTCCCTTTGCCGAGCGGTGGGAGCTCTATTTGCGGGGAGTCGAGATCGCCAACTGCTATTCGGAAGAGACCGACCCCGAAGAGATCAGGAAATTTCTCACGGGCGAGGAAGAGCGAAAGAAGACCAGCCCGGTTTCCCACCCCACCGACTCCGGCTTCGCCCGGGCAATCGAGAAAGGCCTGCCCGCCTGCGCGGGAGTAGCGCTGGGACTGGACAGACTGGAGATGGTATTCTGCGGCGAGACATCACTGGAGGGGGTGATCTTGTTCCCGATTTCTGATACACTCCGCGGCATATAATCCGGAACAAACCGAGAGGAAACACATGATCAAGGCGAGCGATATCTCCAAGGGCATGTTCATCCTGATCAAGAACGAACCCCACGTCTGCGTGGAGCGTGAGTACGTGAATCCGGGCAAGGGCTCCGCCTTCGTGAGGCTGAAGCTGAAGAATATAAAGTCGGGCCTCGTTGTCCGGCAGACCAACAAGGCCCAGGACAACCTGGAAGACGTCAACGTGGAGTACAGGGACGTTCAGTTCCTCTACACGGACGAGGAAAGCTACCATTTCATGGACACGAAAAGCTACGAGCAGCTGGCCATCCCCGTGGAGGGAAACGAGGAGAAAAAGGACTTCCTCAAGGACGGAGAGATGTACCAGGTGGTCTTCTGGGAAAACACCCCCATCGATATCAAGCTGCCGACAAAGATGGTCTTCACCGTGGCCGAGGCCGAGAAGGCCGAGCGGGGCGACACGGTGAGCGGGGCGACCAAGACCATCACCTGCGAGACGGGCCTGAAGGTGAAGGTCCCCCTCTTCATCAAGCAGGGCGACAAGATCCTCGTCAATACGGAAACCAGAGAGTACCAGGAGCGCGTGAACTCCTAGCAGAAAGCCGCATGCAGCTCTCCCCAACCCTCTTTCTCGTCGCTACCGGGCACTTTATCAACGATATCTACATGGGGTTCCTCGCCCCGCTGTATCCGTTGATCATGGAGAAGTTCAACCTCTCCCTCTCCCTGGTAGGCACGATCTCCATGGTGGCTGCCCTGGCCTCGGCGCTCAGCCAACCCCTCTTCGGGATGCTCTTCGACCGCTACGGCGCCTCGATCGCCCTGTACCTCGCTCCGCTGGTCACGGGGGTGTTCGTGAGCCTCATGGGGGCGGCGCCGAGCTTCCCCCTCTTCCTTGCCGTCCTCTTCATCGGCTGCCTCGGGTCCGCCGCTTTCCACCCTACCGGGGCATCTGTGACTCCTTCCCTGAGCGGAAAGCATCCCGAGGTGGGCATGGCGCTGTTCAGCGCCGGGGGAAACCTCGGCTTCGCAGCGGGGCCCGCCGTCATTGCCTTCTTCATCGCCGCGTTCGGCTACCAGGCATCCCCCATGCTCGCCCTGCCCGCCGTCGCGGTGGCAATGGCGCTGTTCTTTCTGCTGCCCATTGCCTCCCTGCGGGAAAAGACGCGGAGGGCGGCACGGATCTCCTGGCGCGATCTGTTCGCCGACAAGAGGCAGAGCCGCATCGTGCTGCGACTCGTCTTCATCAACTTCTGTCTCACGGTCGGGATCCGGGGAATGCAGACCTTCCTGCCGATCCACCTGGCATCCGGCGGCATGCCGCTGACATCCATCGGCATACTCTTCACGGTGATGCTGGCGCTCGGAGCCCTGATCTCGATCTGGACGAGCGCGATTTCCCGGACTGCCGGCCGGCGCCCGCTCATCCTCGCCTCGATCCTTGCCGGAGTCCCTTTATTCCTCCTTGGAGTTCTTCTGCTCCCCTCCCCCCCGGGAAGCATCCTCATCGTTCTCTCCGGGGTTGCCCTCACCTCCTCCAATCCCATCCTCATCCTCTTTGCGCAGACGTATTCCGGAAACTCCCCCGCCATGGCCTCGTCTCTTCTCATGGGTCTTTCCTGGGGCATCGCGGGGCTCGCGATGGTGCCGCTGGGAATCCTGGGGGAGCTGATCGGGGTGAAGAGCATGCTCGTCCTGGCAAGCCTTTTTCCGCTCCTCGGCATCGTCGCATGCCTGCGGGTGCCGAATCGCTAAGGCCTTCTATTCCCAGAGATACTCGCCCTGCACATAATCCGAGCGGCCGTCCAGGATGCCGGATTGGGATATCGCGTTGCACGCCTTCATGTACGCCTTGAGGCTCGCTTCTATGACGTCCGTGCTGCCATGCCTTCCATGGAAGCGCCTGCCCTTGAGCTCGGTGGTGACGGTTACCTCGGCCGATGCCTCGGGGCCGGTCGCCAATGTGTAGAGTGAATAGTAGACGAGCCGGGGAGAGAGTCCCAGGGCCCGATCCACCGCCTTGAACAGGGCGTCTATCGGTCCCGTCCCATGGGAGCTCTGCACAAGACGGCCGCCCTCATGCTCGATGACCACGATGCCGACGGGCGGCGAATGCGATCCCGTGAGGACGCTGAAGGATTCCAGGCGATAAGCGTCGGCCTTCCGGCCCTCCGGCTGTGTGGCGGGCGCGGCAGCGCCCTCGATTCTCCCGATGGTCTTCTCCTGCAGGAGCTCGCGAAGGCGGGGCTCCAGGGGGCGCGAAACGGGAGAACCGGCCGAGAGAGCGCACCTGCCGATGATGGGCTTGTTGGGATGCGTGTGCACTCCGGTGATCTCGTCGAACAACGCGGAAGCCCCCGCGATCTCGGAGAGCCGGATTCCGTGGGAAACGCCGAAGCGCTCTCCGAATGCCGAGATGAGGAAGGCCACCTCTTCCAGCGCGGCGTTGCCGGCTCTTTCGCCGAATCCGCCCAGAGTCACCTCGACATGGGATGCGCCGGCCTCGATGGCGGCAAGGGTGTTCGCGGCCGCAAGACCGAGATCATTGTGGCAGTGCACCCCGAGCAGAGCCGCCCGACCCTCGCCAAAGAGCCCGAGGGCTTCGCCGATGAAGGCTTTCATATCTCCGGGAGAAAGCACGCCGCTTGAGTCTGCAAGGTTTATCACGTCGGCGCCGGCCTCTCGGGCGGCGAGACAGAGCTGGTCACGAAAGGCCCTCCTGGCGTGGGGAGCTTCGCTCAGCGAAAACTGCACCCGCACCCCGGCGTTCCTGCCCATTCGGATGCATGTCTTCACAGCCTCCACGGCGCGGCTCTCGCTCATCTTCACGACATCGGTGAGGGATTCGGGGGACACGGGCATGAAAATGTGAAGGTAGGGTTTGGCGGCCTGCGCGAGAGCCCTGAGGGTTTTTTCGACATCCTCGGGGAGGGCTCTGGCAAGGGCTGAAACGAAGGATGAGGTGATCTCGCGGGCTATGCGGGAAACGCACTCCGCCTCTTCGGGTGAAGAGACGGGGAAACCCGCCTCGATGATGTCCACCCCCATGCGCTCCAGCCGATGCGCCAGGATGAGGCGATCCTCCGCTGAGAGCACGACAAAGGGGAGCTTGTTTCCGTCCCGGAGCGTCGTGTCGAGGATCTCGATTCGACGGGCCATGGCGTATGATAGTACGGCTCTTCGCGCGGCGCAAGCCGAGCGGGAAGCCGCATGTGCCGGCTCGATTTCGCAGAAGCGGGACGGCGGGCCGGATGCGATCTTTCAGCGCATGTCGCGCTCGACAGCCAGCATCAACGCCCACGGGCTCTGCGGGTAGTCTTTCTTCAGCCGCGCTTCGGCGATCCTCGCCTTGCCGAAATCTCCGTTCAGCCTGGCCACGCGCGCCGCATTGGCCAATCCTTCAGCGGCCAGGTCGGGGAAACTGCGGAAGATCGCGGCGGTCCCGGCGAACATCTCCACGGCCGCTTCCGAGTCTCCCGCGCTTTCCAGGGCCCGGGCAAGCTCGAGGCGGGCCTGCGCGCCGATCCTGTCGGTTCGCGCCTCCCGCAGGCCCTGGAGGATCTCCCTGGCCTTGTCCAACTCGCCCTGCAGCGTGTAGCACCTCGCCATGAGCAGAACGGCTTCACCGGCAAGGGGCTCGGGGAGCTGCCGCCCGGAGGCTTCCTTTATCAGCTCGATTGCCTCTTCGGGGCTCCGGGTGATGAGCAGCCTCGCGTAATCCAGCTCGATTGCGCTCCGGAGCTCGGGTCTCAGGCCGGAATCATCTCTGGCTGCCTCGAGGAGCCCGCGGGCAGCATCGGGGGTTCCGGCCGCCGTGAGCGCTCTTTCCATCCCTTCGAGGGCGGGATAAAAAAAGGCGCCTCTCGTGTATCGCACCAGGCAACTCCAGAAGAGGAGCGCCGATGCCGAAGCGTTTCCCGCTTCCAGCTCGGCGTCGGCGGCGCGGTAGAGCGCCTGCTCGGCCAGGGGGTGAGAGGGAAAATCTCGGGAAATCCGCTTGAAACCTTCCACCCCTTCGCTCAGCCGACCCTGCTCGACCGCCTGTTCCGCCTTCTTGAAAAAGGCCTCGGCCGCGAGCTTTCCGTCGGGAAACTCCGACGCGAGGTCCTCGAACACGGCATCGCTCTGCTGGCTCTTGCCCAGCCGGGCAAGAGCCCAGCCTTTCTCGAAAAGCGCCTTTTCCCGCATCTCGCGCGCGGCAGGCCCCGATGCCAGCGCCAGCGCCCGGTCAAGGATCTCTACGGCGCCTGCATCGTCAGCGAGCTGGGCCGAGCAGAACGAGGCGCGAAGAAGGGATTCGGCGGCTGATGGATCCTCCGGATGCCTATCCCCGACCAAGAGGAATGACCGGCGCGCGTCCGCCGGCTTTCCCATGCGGAACTGACTCCAGGCAAGCCAGTACAAGGCTTGCGCGGAACCGCCCTCTTCCGACGGCTCGCCGGCCGCTTCCTGGAAACAAATCGCCGCTTGCGGATACCTCTCCAGTCTGTAGAGGGCACGGCCGGCATACAGGATCACCCCTTGTCTTTCGGCCCCTTTCGGAAGGTCAGGAAGGAGGGAATCGAAGCCGGAAAGAGCAAGGGCATAGGCTCCCAGGTTGAACCTGCACACCCCCATCGCCAGCCTGCTCCGCAGGGCGAGGTCACGTGATGCAGAGGAGTCCAGCGCGGCCTGAAAAAAGGAAATGGCCCTGGAGAACTCGCTTCTGGCCGAGTACACCGCGCCGATGTCATAGGCGCTCTGCCCCGCGAACTCGGACCTGGGGAAATCGCTTCGTATCCTCTGGAAATCGTCGAGAGCCGCCGGCTCGTCTCCCATCCTCAGGGAGGCCAGCCCTCTCCTGTAGATGCGCTCGGGAGTCTTCCGCGAGGCGGGAAACTCTCGCACCAGGCGGTCCCACCACGCGAAGGAACGAGGGAAATCATCCCGCTGCCATGACATTTCGCCGAGAAGCTCCAGCGCCTGCTCTGCGAACGGGCTGTCCTTGAAATCGGAAACAAAGCTCTCAAGTCCGAGCTCAGCCTCTCCCCGCCGGCCGAGCTCGAAAAGCGCTCGCGCCAGCCGGAACCGGCTCTGCTCCGTCACTTTCAAGGATGGGCCGAGCGATGCCTTCTCGAGAAAATCAACCGCTTCCTCCAGCTTTCCCATCATGGAGAGCGCTATTCCCGCATCCATGCAGGTCTCCTGCCTGCCCGTCCCTTCGGGAAGCTCTTCCAACGCGCGGGTGTAAACGGCCAGAGCGCCGCCGAAGTCCTTTCCTTCAAGAAGAATGTCCCCGAGGAGGCACAGCGCGCTGCCGATTAGCTCCCCATTCGCGGCCTCCTTCAAGAGATCCTCCAGAGCCGAAACCGCTTCCGCTTTTCTGCCCTGCCTCCACAGGATCTCTGCGATGCGGTATCGACTGAAAGCGATGCGCGGTGAGTCCGGATAGAGCGAGAGGAGCGTCCGAAAGCGCCTCTCCGCTTCCGGGAGCCTGCCCAGGGCGAGCTCGCTTTCTGCAAGGAAGAACTGGGATTCGCTTGAGAAGCCGGACGAGGGAAAATCGATGAGGAGCTTGCCGTAAAGGTCTCGGGCCGCCGTGAAGCTTCCCCCGCGAAACGAGACTCCGGCAAGGCGGAACGCCGCTTCGGCCGCGATGGCGAAAGGCGCGCGCCGCGCAAGGATTTCCCGGTAGGCGGCCTCGGCCTCGCCGCTTCTACCCAGCTCTTCCAAGGCTGCGCCGGCCAGGAGCAATGAATGCGCGGCCATGAACTGGTCCGCGCCTGAGGAATCCCCCGCTACACGCAGATACCCCAGGGCTATCTCGTAGTCCTTCAGCTTCAGGGCGCAGGCTCCAATCCAATATGAAAGCCGCGCGCGCAGGGGAGATCCTGGATAGCCCGTGGCGAAATCCTGAAATGCTTCAAGGGCCGGGCGATACTGAGCGCTGGAGAACAGGGACACGGCGGATTGGAAAGCCTTTGCATCACCCCGGGAGTCGGCGCCCAGAATGCTCGCATTGAGGATGATGAGAATGGAGAGGGCCGCGCGAGAGCATCGACACGGGCGCGCTGTCGAGCCGCCGCCGTGGCGGCGTTCCGGGATGCTCCGCGCTGTCGAGCCGCCGCCGTGGCGGCTCATGTGGGGATTTTTTCCCTCGGTGGAAGCCCCGGCGTGTCCGATGCGGCTCCTCCGAGCTCCGCTTGAGAATCGGATGGGGCCTTTTCCTTGGCGGGGAGGAGCTCGCGGTCTTTTGCGCGTCCCTCCTTCTCCTGCTGCTGGCGGAACACGATCTTGTCCGCGCGCACGTCGACATCGATGACGTCGCCGGACTTGAAGCGCCCCTTGAGGATCTCCATGGAGAGTGGGTCCTCAACCTCTTTCTGCAAGAGCCGTCGCAGGGGCCGGGCGCCGTATTTCTCGTCGAAGCCCTTATCGATGAGGAACTCCTTGGCCTTCTTCTTGATGGCGATGCTGATCTTTTGCTCGGTGAGCCGTCCCGAGATCTCGTTCACCATGAGGTCGAAGACCTGCGCGAGGTGGCCCTTGTCCAGGTTATGGAACACGACGATCTCGTCGATGCGGTTGATGAACTCGGGGTTGAATGTGCGCTTGACCTCCGCCAGCACGAAGCTCTTGATGTCTTTGAAGTTCATCCCGCCTTCCTCGGACTGGAAGCCGAGGGTCGAGTCCTTGTTGATGTCCCGCGCGCCCAGGTTGGAGGTCATGATGAGCACCGAGTTCCTGAAGGACACGGCATGGCCGAGGTTGTCGGAGAGCTGGCCTTCTTCCAGGACTTGAAGGAGGATGTTGAACACGTCGGGGTGCGCCTTCTCGATCTCGTCCAGCAGGATCACGCTGAAGGGCCGCCTCCTGATCTTTTCGGTGAGAAGCCCTCCCTCCTCGTAGCCCACGTACCCCGGGGGCGCGCCCACCAGGCGCGACACGTTGTGCTTCTCCATGAAGTCGGACATGTCGATGCGCACCAGGGCGTCCTCGTCGCCGAAGAGGAACTGTGCGAGGGTCTTGGCTACCAGGGTCTTCCCGACGCCGGTGGGGCCGAGGAACACGAACGAGCCAAGCGGCCTCTTGGCCGAGGAGAGGCCCGTACGGGATCGGCGGATGGCGGAGGCGATAACGGTAATGGCCTCGTCCTGCCCAATCACCTTCTTGTGCAGCTCCTCCTCGATGTGGAGCAGTTTCTCGCTTTCGCTCTGGGCGATGCGTGAGAGCGGGATGCCCGTCATGTCGGAGATCACCTGCTGGATATCTTCGGTATCCACCACGTTCTCCTCGTATGCGATGGTGCTTTCCCAGCTCTTCTTGATCTCGTCCACCTTGCCCTTGAGCTGGCGCACGGTGTCTCGAACCGCGGCCGCCTTCTCGTAGTTCTGCGTGTTGACGAGCGTTGCCTTCTCCGCGTTGAGCTTGTCGATCTCCTTTTCCAGGTCCGCGAGCTCCTTGGGCCGAATGGAGTTTTTGATGCGCTTGCGCGAGCCCGACTCATCGATCAGGTCAATGGCCTTGTCGGGCAGATAGCGTTCGGTGATGTAGCGCCTCGAGAGCGTGGAGGCCGCCTCCAGGGAGGCGGGTGTATAGGTGACGTGGTGGTGATCCTCGTAGTTCTTCTTGATCCCCCGGAGGATCTCCACCGTCTCCTCGACGCTGGGCTCGCGCACGTAGATGGGTTGGAACCTGCGCTCCAGCGCCGCGTCCTTCTCGATGTGCTTCTTGTACTCATTGAGTGTGGTGGCTCCGATGCACTGAAGCTCCCCGCGCGACAAGGACGGCTTCAGCATGTTGGAGGCATCGATCGCCCCCTCGGCCCCTCCGGCCCCGATGATGGTGTGAAGCTCGTCTATGAACAGGATCACGTTCCCTGCTGAGAGGATCTCCTTCATGACGCGTTTCAAGCGCTCCTCAAACTCTCCACGATACTTGGTCCCGGCCACAAGCGAGGCCAGGTCCAGGGTGAGGACGCGCTTTCCGATGAGCACCTCGGGCACCGTTCCGTCCACGATCTTCTGGGCCAGTCCCTCGACGATGGCGGTCTTGCCGACTCCCGGCTCTCCGATGAGCACCGGGTTGTTCTTTGTCCTGCGGGCGAGGATCTGGATGACGCGCTGGATCTCCTTCTCCCGGCCGATCACGGGATCCAGCTTCCCGTCCCGGGCAAAGGCGGTGAGGTCCCTGCCGAACTCGTCGAGGGTCGGCGTCGGCTTCTTGGGGGGAGATTGCGCCTTCTTCTTGGCGCCCTGCCCCGAGATCTGCCGCGGGTCCCCCGCGCCGCTGATCTGCATGATCGCATCCCGCAGCCCGCTCGCGTTGATGCTGTACTTCGAGAGGTAGCGAGAAACGATGCTTCCCTGCTCTTTTATCGATGCCAGGAGCAGGTGCTCGGTTCCGATGTACTCGTGGCCCATGTTCCTGGCTTCTTCAGCGGAATCCTCCAGGATCTTCTGTCCCCTTTTCGACGGGGGGACGTCACCGAGGATAAGGCCTCCCTTGCCCTTGGGCAGGCTCTTCTCGATCTCCACCTGCATCTCGGGAATGCTCACCTTCAGCCTCTGGAGAGCCTTGACGGCGACCCCCTCTCCGTCCTTCAACAGGGCAAGGATGATGTGCTCGGGAAGGAGCTGGTCCGAGTGGAACCTCTTGGCCTCTTCCTGGGCGAGTATCGTCAGCACCTTCTGTGCTCTCTGCGTGAGTCCCTTAAACATGGCCGTGACCCTCCCGTCTTCCGACCGTCAGCGTTTCCCTGATCAACTTGGCCCGCGTATAGTCGATGAGCTTCCCGTCGATGGTGTCGTGCTGCGCTTGCAGCAGTTTCTGGATATGAGACTTCTGGGAAAGGAAGAGCAGCGCGGTGATGGTCGGGTTGTCCGAGGCGTCGATGAGCCCCAGGCAGACCCCCAGCTTCAGCGACGAGAGGTTCTCAACGGCCTCGCGCACCGAAATGTAGCGGCAATGGGTCAAGAGCCCCAGAGCGCGGAATACCCTGTCTTCGATGTCCACCCTTCTCTTTTCCATCAGCTCTTCCCGCGTCTTGTTCTCGAATCCGATGAGCTGGGTCGCGATCCTTCCCAGATTCCCGATGATCTCCTTCTCCGAGAGGCCGATCGTCACCTCATTGGCCACGATATACATGTCTCCCAGGGAATCGACGCTTTCGCTGTAGAATCCCCTGATGGAGAGTCCCAACTGGGCCGAGGCCTTTACCGCTCTCTTGATCAGCCCGCCCATCGCGAGGGCCGGAAGGTGGAGCATCATCGAGGCCTTCAACCCCGTTCCGAGATTCGTGATCGCGGTGTTCAGGTATCCCCACTCCTGCGATACCGCATACCCGAGAAACTGCTCCAGCACGGAGTCCAGGGAGTCTATCCGCTGATAGATCTCCTCCAGGCAGGAGCCGGTCTGCATTCCCGTCAGGCGGAGATGGTCCTCGTCCGCAATGATGGCCGAGACGCTCTCGTTCTCCCCCAGAACAATCGCCTTGTTCTTCTCGAGGGAGTATCCCTGGGATATGATATTCCTCTCGAAGAGTATCCGTCTTTCCAGCGGGGTGAGATCGTCAAGGTAGAGTATCGTAAAATTGCCGCCCTTCGGCAATCTCTGGAAGGCGCTGAGGATTTCGGAACGAACCTCGCTTTCCTCCTCGGGAGTGCATGTCCCCGGGTAGGCGTGTGCGGCGAGGTTTCGCGACAGGCGGATCCGGCTGGAGATCACGACCCTGTCCTCGGGTCCGTTCTTGAGCGTCCAGCCCGGCGCGTCCTTCAAGCCCGTGAAATCAAACATCGCTGTCAAGCTCCCGGATCTTGTCCCGCAGGAGTGCCGCCGCCTCGTAGTCCTCCCGCTCGATGGCCTCCCGCAGCTCGATGGCGAGCGTTTCCCGATCCGGACCCTCCGGGACGGGAACCGCTTCGCTTCGCGGCAGCTTCCCCATGTGGTGGGTCCTTCCCGTCATCTGGGAAAGGATGGACCGCACGTCCTTCTGGAACGTGTGGAAGCATTCGGCGCAGCCGAACTTGCCCCGCTTTCTGAAATCCTCCGGCTTCATGCCGCAGCGGGGGCACGCCTCGCCCGGCTCTTCAGTCCCAGAGATGTCCTTGTTGTCGATGAGGCCCGACAGGAGGTTGGAAATGGAGATTTCGGACTCTTCCTCCTTTATCAGGCCCTTCTCCTGGGCGCATTCCTCGCAGATATGGAGCTCGTTCACGCTCGATTTCTGGATCTGACGGATATGAATGACGGCATCGCGGAGGCCGCAGATTTCGCATTTCATGGTAGGAATAATATAGCACGAAACGAAGGGGCGAATCTATGCGGCGACAGCGGCGATGCGCCGCTCCTTGCACTTTACACCTTTCGGATGATCTCCAGAGGCCGTGCCCTGGCTGCCCGAGCCGCCGGCAGATAGGAGGCGATGCCTGAAAGGACAAGGGTCCCGACTGCCGCCATGCAAACCTCGATCCAGCGGATCCGGATCGGGATGGAGGAAAGGTAGTACGAGCTGTTGAAGATGGTCACGGCTTCCACCTGCGGCGCCGAGGGAATAAGAGCGGATCGGGCGAGGGAAAAGAGACGGAGCACGGCATTCGCGATCGCCTGGAGTCCGGTAATGATCTGATTTATGTTGACGGCTGCGGCGAGCCCCAGGGAAATGCCGAGCGCGGTTCCCAGCAGGCCCGTGACGAAGCCGGCCAGGAGAAAGGAGATGGAAAGGCTTGCCGGCCGCGCGCCGACACTCTTGAGAATTCCGATATCCAGCCGCCTCTCGAACGCGATCATGATCACGGCGGATGACACGTTGACCCCGGCCACGAGCACGATGAGGGCCATGATGAAGAGGAGGAGCGCCTTGGTGGTCTGGAAGGATTTCAGCCTCGCGTACTCGAGCTCGCTCCACGTCGAGATGCGCCCCAGATCGTGGAGCCGGCCGCGGATGGCGCGGATGGCGGGAGACAGATCCCCGAAGGGATCGCTCACCTTGACTCCGATAAGGCTCGCCGAGGCGCGCGGGGAAAGAATCGACCAGGAGGCTTCCAGGGGGGCGTAGGCATAGAGCTTCTCCAGCTCCTGGTATCCTGTCTGGAAAATGCCTCCCACTCTCATTGGCGTGACCTTGGGAGGCCCCCTGCCTTCTTCGCCGTACGGGGTGAGCAGGATGACGCGGTCCCCCGCATTGACGCCGATGCTTTCCGCCAGAGACTGCCCGAGGAGAATGGCGGCGGGGTCAGTGAGGGACGAGGAGCCCGCCGTGAGCTTCACGAAACCGCGCAGTCCGGCGTCCCGGGAGAAAAGATCCGGCGGGACGAAGCGGACGGTCACGCCGGCGGACCTGCCCCGCGCGAACAGGAGCCCCAGGCCTTGTCTTTCGGGGATCACGTCCACGGCCGCTCCGCTTCCCTCGATGGCCCGCGCTGCGCGGTCCATCGACTCGGCCGTCACCGTGGTAGGAAGAGAGACCTGGAGGTGGTAGGTTCCGATCTCGATGAGCCGCGCCGTTATCCCCTCGATCATCCCCGTGGAGACTTCCATCACCACGACGAGCGGAACCAGGCTGAGTGCGATCCCGAGGACCGAGCCCCGGAGGTAGCGGGCGGTCCCGCCCTTCCCCCGCAGGAGGCGCAATCCCAGGTTCAACGCGAACGCTCCCCTCATGAACCGACCAGCTCCCCGCCGGCAAGCTCGAAATGCCTTCCCGCCTTTTCGGCCAGGGCTCGGTCGTGAGTGACGAGGATCATGGTCCTTCCATGCTTCTCCACGAGCTCGAAGAGCATGTCGCGCACAACGCGCGCGTTCCTCTCGTCGAGGTTGCCCGTCGGCTCGTCCGCGAGGATCAAGAGCGGCTCGTTCATGAGCGCCCGGGCAACGGCGACCCTCTGCCGCTCGCCTCCCGAGAGCTCTTGAGGAAACGCATCCTTTCTGCGCGAAAGCCCCACTTCCTCCAGGAGCTTTTCACCCCGCTCGCGGAGGCTTCGAAGCGAAGCGCCGCCCACCATGGAGGGAATGACGACATTTTCCAGCGCCGTGAAATCCTTCAACAAGAAATGGAACTGGAAGATGAAGCCGACGTACCTGTTTCGATACCGGCTGAGCTCCTCCTCCGGCATGGCGCCGATCTCCATGTCCGCCACGGTGATCTGCCCAGCGCTCGGGAAATCGAGGCCGCCGATGAGATTCAGCAGGGTGCTCTTCCCGCAGCCGCTCTCCCCCGTGACCGCAACGATGGAGCCCCTCTCGACCTCGAGGTTGACATCCGTGAGCACCTCGATCCGCTCCGCCTCCGTCTCGTATGCCTTTGCCAGCGAGCGCACCGTGAGCAGACTCCCCTGTTCATTCATAGCGAAGGATCTCCGCGGGCCGGAAAGCGGCCACAGTCCGTGAGGCTCCATAAGCGGCGGCGACTGATGCCAGGGTCGCGAAGAACGCGACGAGAAAAGCCTCCGGCAGGAGCACGCGGGAAGGAACCTCGGTGAGGTAGAAGTACAGCGGCGAGAATATGGCGAAGCCCTCGGAGCCGCCGGCGGGACGGAAGGGAGCAGACAGGGCATGAGCGGCCCACATGACGGCGTTCACGAGGACCTCAACCGCCGAGAAAACGGCGTTGATGTTCGCGGCCAGAGCCAGGCCGATAAGCATGCCCGCAAGGGCCCCCGCCATTCCGATGACGAGACCTTCGAAGATGAAGGCGTACTGGATGGAGCGGGGGGGGACTCCCACGGCCTTCAGGACGGCGATCTCCTCCTTTTTCTCGAACACGGTCCTGCGAAGCGATGTATAGATGTTGAAGCCGACCACAACGAAAATCAGACCGACGAGGAGCATCATCATGAGCTTTTCCATGAACAAAGCGTCGAAAAAGGAGCGGTTGTACTCCCTCCAGCTCTCGGCGCGGAACCCGCTCCCTTCGAGGGCGGCCGATATTCTTTTTACGGCGGCCGCGTCGAGGAACCGGTCGGTCAGCTTGATCCCGTAGGTGAGAGACGCGCCGCCCGGCGCCAGACGTCGAGCCGCCGAGAGGGAGATGAACGCCAGGCCCACGTCGAAATCGTAGTAGCCGCAGGAGAATATCCCCGTCACGGTGAAAACCACTCTCCTCGGTGCGGGCAGGCCTCCCGAAGCGTCGACGGAGACGAGCGTGATCGAGTCTCCCACCCGTGTGCCCGTGAATGCGGCCAGTTCGGAACCGATCACGATGGAATCGTCCGTTGAAAGAGAAAAGGATCCGGAGCGAAGGGCGAGAAGCCGCCGCTGGACGGGATCGCGGGCAAGCAGGTCGGGAGGCACGGCGCGAACCGTGCACGGCCTCGGCCGGAAAAACATCCCCTCGACGAGGACCTGCCGCTCCGAAAAAGGAATAACCGCCGTGACCGACGGCAGCGAGCTCACGACGGTGAGGATCCGATCGGCAAGGGCACCCTCCGCGGCGCCCTGCCCGTGGATCTGAACGTGATAGGAGCTGATCTCCACGATGCTCTCGATGAAGCCGAGCTGAAACCCGTTCATAACGCCCAGGACCACGGTAAGGGTCATGACGCCTACCGCGACTCCGAGAACGGAGAGAAGAGATGGAGCCAGTCCGCGCGCCTTTCGCTTGGCCCGCAGGTAGCGCATGGCGATGAAGGGAACGAGCGAGAACCTCATTCAAAGCTTCTCTCTCTCAAAAGCTTCCCCCCCTGGTAGACCTCCTCCTTGGTCTTCTTGTCGCCCGTGTAATAGATGCGCAGGAACATTACCCCATCCTGGTAGAGCTCTTCGTAACGCTCGTCCTTCGCCGTATAGACAACCGTTTTCACATGGCTTCCCCTGAGGAAGTAGCGCTCCTCGGAAAGCTCTCCCGTCGTGCCGTAGGTGGAGACCCATTCCTCGATCCCCGCCGCGCTCCTGCGCCGCTTGGCCGTGTTGTGGCCCTCCGAATCCCAAACGTTATCGATCTCCTCCGTGGGGGCGCCCCCGATGCTGTGCTTCTCGTTCACCAGGAGGCCCTTTTCGTCGTAGCTCCTCTCGATGAGGCTCTTCTCGGAAGGCCGCTGCTCGGTGGAGGAAAGCAGGACGCGCGAATCGGCGCGGTAAACGAATTGCACGCGGGAGACGAGATCTTCGTCCTTGAGCTGGTCTTCATTAACCATCCGGCCCTTCTTGTCGAACCGCGTCACGTAGGTGATCTCACCCACGCGATCGCGTTCCTCGCTGACGCCCTCGCTTCCCGCGACATAGGCGGAGGCCGACGAGGAACCGTCCGAGTTCTGCCGGCGCACCTGACGGAGAAAGCCCTTCGAGCTGGTGAGGTAGCTCTCCGTAGAGAGCAGAGCGCCGTCGGCCGCCAGGACCTTTACCGTTGAAAGCCGCCCCCCGGCGTACTCGAATAATGACTTCCCGGCGAGCTTGCCCTCCGCATACGTCTCCTCGGATTGGATATCGCCGGTTGCTCCGTAGAGCCTTCGCGCCGTGAGGACGCCTCCTTCGATCTCGCGCTCCTCCTTTTTCACCCCTTCAGGAGTGAAGCTCGACTCCCAGCGATGCGTCTCCTTTCCGTCCTGGTAGAGACGCCGCACTTCGCGAGCCACGCCCGTCTCGATTTCCAGCACGTAGGGAAACTCGTCCCTGCGGAAGGGAGCGATCTTCTGCAGGGGCATGCCGAGCGCATTGGAGCTGAAAAGGGCCCTGTCCGCGTCGACGCGCGTGACGGCGGCCAGCGCGATGAGCAGAAGGATCGTCGCGCGCCGGATCGCGGCCTCCCTCATACGGTCCCGAACAGGGAGTCGAGGTAGCGGTCCACGTCGAAAACCGAGAGGTCCTCGAGCTTCTCTCCGAGTCCGACGAAAGAGAATGGAATACCCAGCTCCCGACAGATGGGGACGACCATCCCGCCCTTTGCCGTCGAGTCGGCCTTTGCGAGCACAATGGAATCGATGCCGACTGCCTTGTGAAACACCTCGGCCTGCTGGAGCGAGTTCTGGCCCGTGGTCGCGTCCACCACGAGAACACGCTTGTAGGAGCCGTCGGGGAGCCGGGATCGTGCGATCTTGTCGATTTTCATCAGCTCCTTCACCAGGGCCTCCTTGTTGTGGAGCCTGCCCGCCGTATCGGCGATGATCAGCTCCATCCCCCGAGCGGAAGCGCTCGTGATGGAATCGAATACCACGGCCCCCGGGTCGGCACCCGGGTCCTGGGCGATGATGGGAATGCCAAGACGCGCCGCATGGAGCTTGAGCTGCTCTACGGCGGCGGCGCGAAAGGTATCCCCGGCCACCAGGAGGATCTTCTCGATCCGCCGGACCGTATGAAAGTGATGAGCCAGCTTGGCGATCGTGGTTGTCTTTCCGACGCCATTGACGCCGAGCACCAAGAGAAGGGTGAGGCGCCCCGGAGGAACCTCGATCTCCTTTACCTTGATGAAGCTCTTCACCTGCGCCTTGAGGGAGGCCACCATGTCGCTTCGGCTGCGTATCCTCTGGCTTTTCACGCTCTGCCGCAGGGCATCGGCCATCTCGGAGGCGATCTTCACGCCCATGTCCGCCTCGATCATCGCGTCTTCCAGCTCCTCGAAGAACTCCTCGTTGAGCTCCCGCGTGGCGAGGAGCTCGCGGAGCTTCCTGCCGATGCCTCCAAACAGCATAGTCGGCGCTTCCTCCTATCCGGCGGTCCGGTTGGCGACCGTGATGTAATGGATGAGATCGATGATCATCCAGGTTGCTAGGGAAGCGCTCAGGCCGATCCCCGCAAAATAGGAATAGTAAAAGATGTAGTATGTGTTGACGGAGTTCTGCGCCGCGGTGCTGCCCGCCGGCTGCTGCGCGTATGCCCTGGCATAACTGGCGGAGAATGTGTAGCTGAAGAAGGGGATGGGGAGCGAGAGGAGGAAGAAGCCGAATGCCGTGTAGAAATCGTCGCGAGCCTTCTTCTGGAACTCCTGCAGGGAGCCGATGTCCTTCTGCAGATCGAAGGAGAGCTGGGGCGGCGAAGACGGCCCGATTGAAAAAGGCACATCATAAAATCCCGCGAGACCCAGCTGCACGCGGGTGCGTTCGGCGGGAAGCTCCAGGGTGAGCGGGGTCTTTCCTATCCAGATGGAGTCGAGGTACACGTCGGCGCCGGGAGGATTCGTTGAAAGGGTGAGGTTGGGCCTGTTCTCCTTTTCAAGCTGAATGGAGAGGGTTTGCTCTTCAAGGGGGGCGAGATCGACCGTTCTCACCTCCTCCTTGTATCCGGGGGCCGAGACGCGGATCTCGCGGGCGCCGGGCTCGAGGTAGGCCGATTGCACGCGGCCGGCGCCCATCGACTTTCCATCGATCGTCGTCAGGCTGTCCGGCGGATCGGGAACGAGCGTGAGCGATGCCCACTGCCTGCCCAGGATGACCCCCACCAGCCCCTTTGCGGCCTCGCCGAGGGACTCGTAGATTCTCTCGGGCTGGGCCGCGTCGCGAAACGTGTATACGGTCTGCTCCTGGACGGGCTCATATGCCCAGAGATCCACGAGGATGTAGCCCTCAATCTGTCTCACTGTGCCCCCGATGAGAAGGTCCGCGTCCTGCTCCAGCGCGTACTGGTAGAGGGAGTATTGCGGCGCGTCGAAGAGCTTCCCCACGCCGGTCCCTTCCTTGAACTGGACGGGCTTTGCCTTCTCCACCTTGATCTCGGCGGGATCCAGAGCTTCCAGCCAGTGGATGCGCTCCAATGCGTCTGAAAGCCGTTTCTCGGAATCGGCCACAGCCTTGGGATCCTGCGGCACGGCGAACAGGGATTCGTCCCTCTGCTGCCTGAGCTGGGCGAGGCCTTGATAGAGCCCGCGAAGCTCCTTGATGATCACGCTCTTCTGATAGGCGGCAAGCTCTTCCGGGGGAAAGGAGTGGTCGCTCAAGGCGCTGACCCGATCCTTGAGGAGCAGGGGTACGCTGAACGCAAGATAGCTCTCGTCGGGGGTGAGCCCTTCCCCCGTCAAAGACGTGAACGCGACGGCCCAATTCTTCCGCGCGTCGAGCGGCGCAGTCTGCCGGCCGCTTTGCGGGCCCTGGGGGGCAGGTGCAGGCGGGGTGCCGGGAGGCTGCTGGTCGGGAGGTGTGGGCGGCGCCTGGGGATACGAGCGGAAAAGGGGAAGGACCAAAAGCAATGCAAGGAGCGCCGGGGTTCTCATCAGATGATATTGAGCACCTTCTTCAGCGCGGAGACGACGCGCTGGGGCTGGAAAGGCTTGACGATGAAATCCCTTGCGCCGAGCTGGATGGCCTGCACGATGAGCCGCTGCTGCCCGAGGGCCGAGCAGATGATCACCCGCGCCGCGGGATCGAACTCGCGGATGCGCTTGAGAGCGGTGAGGCCGTCCATCCCCGGCATGGTGATATCCATGAGCACCACGTCGGGCCTTTTCTCCTGGTAGAGCCTGATCGCCTCCTCTCCGTTGGACGCCTCTCCCACCACGCGGAACCCCGACTTCTCGAGAATGTCACGCAGCACGATCTTGATGAAAGCAAGGTCGTCTACGACCAGGATGTTGATCGCCATCTCTAGATTCCCTCGCGTCCCCCCGCCTTGGCCCCACCGCTGCGTTGGAGCCACTGCTGCTTGAGGAACTCTTCGATGAACGCGTCGATCTCGCCGTCCATGACGGCCTGGATATTGCCCACCTCGTGCTTCGTTCGGTGGTCCTTTACGAGGGTGTAGGGCTGGAAGGTATAGGAGCGGATCTGGTTGCCCCAGGAGATGTCCTTTTTCTCCTGCGCCATCTTCTCGCGGTCCTTGTCCCGCTCGCTCTTGTAGTATTCGTAGAGCCTCGACCGGAGCACCTTCATGGCAAAGGCCTTGTTCTTGTACTGGCTGCGCTCGTTCTGGCACTGGACCACGATACCCGTGGGCAGGTGCGTGATCCTCACCGCCGAGTCGGTCTTGTTCACGTGCTGGCCGCCGGCCCCGCCCGCCCGGTACGTGTCGATTCTCAAGTCCTCGGGGCCGATATCCACATCGATGGTGTCATCCAGAACGGGGAAGCAGAACGCGGAGGCGAATGACGTGTGGCGGCGCGCGTTGGAATCGAAGGGCGAGATCCGCACCAGCCTGTGGATTCCGGTTTCGGCCTTGAGGTACCCATAGGCGTAAGCACCGTTCACCTGGATCGTGACGCTCTTGATGCCGCCCTCGGCTTCAAGGATGTCTATGATATCGACGGCGTAGCCGTGGCGTTCAGCCCAGCGGGTGTACATGCGCAAGAGCATGCTCACCCAGTCGTTGGCTTCCGTGCCGCCCGCGCCCGAATGGATCGTGAGGAAAGCGGAGGAGGCGTCGTTCTCGTCGCCCAGGAGCTCGAGGACCTTGAGTTCCTGGTAGCGGCCTTCGAGCTTCTGGTACGTCCGCGCTAGGTCTTCCTCCAGCGATTCGTCCTTCTCCTCCAGCGCCATGCGGGAAATCTCCTCCAGCTCCTTGAACTCGGCGCGAAGCTTCTCCCACGGCTCGAAGCGGCGCTTGAGCGTTTTCAGCCGCGAGAGGGCAACTCCAGCGCCGTCCTTGTCCTGCCAGAAATCGGGAAGGGCGGTCCGCTTCTCGATTTCCGCGATCTGGCTGCTCATTATGTCGGGGTCAAAGACCCCTCCAGGTCTCTTCGATTTGCGCTCCAAGGCTCTGAAGCTTCGGTTCGAGCTCTCCCAGCACAAGGCACCTCTCACGTCTTGACGATCAGCCGTCTCCACTTCTTCTCTTTCAACACCGTGATCGCGAGGGTATTCTCGACGGGGTATTGGTAGAAGCGGATACTATCATAGGAGTCAGCCAGCCTGTCAAGGTCCTTCTTCAGCCGGTTGAGGGAGGACTCTGACAGGGAGCTGGATTCGAATGCGTCCTTCAGCACTTTCGTGAATCCGTATTGAAGTATGAGGTTCTGCGCGGCGTTCCTGTGATCGTCGCTTGCAAAATCGCATACCACGGACACGAACATGATTCTAGTGTATGCCACGCCGCCGCGCATGTCAAACAGAGTCCCCGCCCGATGCCGGCGATCGGGCGCAGTGGCGCGGTGGACCGGCGGCGGCGCCCCGCGGGAGTTTTCCTATGGACATGATCCGGAAAAGCCGACTAGTATAGAAGAGGTATCATCATGGTCCGACGGCGCGCCGTGCCAGCCTCTCTCCTTCTCCTGACCCTCTTTGGCCTCACCGCTTTCGCGGCGGAGCAGCCCAATGCAGTGTTCGCCCCCTTTGTCTCGAGACTCAAGGCGACCGTCGCCGACTACCAGATCAAGCTCACCTGGAAGGACTCCTCCGATGTTCAGGGAGAGGACCTGCTCTACCGCTCCACGGAGGAGATCACGGACGCGAACCTGGACAAGGCGACCCTTCTGACGCGCATACCGCTCGGAGTGGAGTACTACATCGACACCCCACCCGACGAGAAGGGATATTTCTACGCCGTTCTCGTTCAGGACACGTCGAAGAGGCTCTACCGGGTCCTGATCCCCTTCAGGAACAAGACGAGCCTTGCCATATCCGTGGCGACAACCGCCACGGAAGAGCAGCTTGCCTCCCGTATCACGGGAATCAAGGCCGTCGTATCCGCGGCGGGCGACGCCATCAACCTCTCCTTCACTTCCTCGAATCCCTCGCGGGACCTCCTCGTTTTCTGGAGCACGGCGCCTCTCTCCCTGCCGGAAGACCTCCTGCGGGGCACATCGAAAGTCTCGATCGACCCCGGCGTCACGATGTATCCCGTCGCCGGCATACCGGGAGTGGACTACTATTTTGCGATCCTGGATGCAGGGCTCTACAAGGTAGGCAAATCCCCCCTGGAGCTCGGCCAGAACGTTACCATTCAGCCGGTCCAGATTCCCCTTCCGGTTGGTGCGAGCCCCCAGCCGGCCCTCCCGCCGGGGCGGCCGCTGCCCCTGCCTCCGCTCCAGCTGACAAAGACGATAGAGAGCGGAAGGGACCTCCCTTCAGACCAGGCATTCGCGCTCCCCGAACAGAGGAACGTCTCTCTCAATACGGGACGGGCGATCACGCAGATCCTGTCCGCAATAAAGCTCCCCCCGCCGCCGGAGATGGAGCTGGAGATCCTCGAATCGGATCTCACCCCCGCCACGAGCGGGCAGCTTGCCTCGCTGCAGTTCGTCGTGACGAACCAGTTCGCCAAGAAGAACTTCGCGGATGCCGAACGGCTCATCCGCGATTTTTTGAGCCTCCCCCGCAAGCCGGAGGTGGAGGCCAGAGCGCGCTTCTACCTTGGAGAAATCACGTACTTCCAGAACAAGCCGCGCGATGCCGCAATGGAGTTCCTACTGGCCGAGGACTACCTCTACCACGATACGCAGCCCTGGCTCGACGCATGCTTCCGGAAGCTCGAAGCGTCGGCGCAGTAGGACGCAGATCGCGGCAGGACGCCGCACCCCTCCGCCATCCCCCCGCATGGTTGCCCCCGCCTCTCGCTGTTTGCTGCGCAAACAGCTGCCGGCATGGGGCCTCCTAGCGGTTCGCCTTCGGCGAACCACTAGGGCGGGCTCGGGGTCTTTTCGAATCCCACGCTGAGGTGGTTCTCCCACGATTCTCCGGCCGCCAGGGAGAGCCGCCATTGGGGCACGAAACAATAGGACTGGAAAATCCGCTCCTGCCCGTCATCAGAATGCGGAGTGACCGTTTCCACGGGGAGGCTCCAGCAGAGGAACTCACGGGCCGATGAAAGGGTGATGGAGACTTCATTGAGCACGTCGCGGACCAGCAGGCCCCGCACTCCTTCCAGCTCGAAGCGCTCGCTGGCGAGATCGGTCTTCCTGTCCTCTTCCAGCAGGAAGAGACGGCCGCTTTCGGGAGAGCGGGAGGCGAGGGAGACATTGATCTCCACCGCGAAGCGCGCGGGAAGCTCCGCCTCTGCCTTGTTGGTCACGCGGTAGTAGACGTCAATGGATCGCGGACGAAAGATGAAGCGCTTCTCTATCTCTACCGGGTGGCTCGTCTCGCCGACGCGCACGGTCCCGAGCCTCCTCAACAGCACCTCGGGCAGGGAGCGGTTGAGCTCAACGACCTCGTAGAGGCCCTGAAGGAAATCCCCCGTTTCGGTGAAGCCGACGGCATCGAAGCTCTCGATGCTGCAATCCGGCGCGAGGAAATGGTCCATGAAGGCCCAGCGCGGGAGGCGATCCACGGGCCCCGCCTCCCGTTTCTTGGTCTGGCCGCTCTCGTCCCTGCGGGCGAAGGTGTCGAGGTAATTCCAAGCCGCGGGGAGGAAATCCAGCTCGAAGAGTACCCCGCCTCTCTTGTGGATGTAGCCGTTCAGCTCGGAGCCCTGGTAGAGGTACTCGTCATTGGTGTCCATGTCGAAATCGACGCTGATAATCGAGGGGGCGAAGATCTCCGTGGCGCGCGTGATCTTCTCCGCCTCGATCAGCGAGTGGTAGACGGCCTTCCTCAGGATATTCGAGTAGATGCCGCCGCTCGCTCCATGCCAGTATGCGTGGTGGCACTGCCCCTTCCACAGCTCGTTCTGCGCCGCTTTTTTCTTGTACTTGTCTCCCCTGACCTGATCCACGAGGATGTGGGTGTATATCATCTTCGCGTACATCAGCTCGCCTTCGGGATACCGTGAGAGAAACTGGCGGAAAACGCCCCCTTTGATGAAGGAGGCCAGCTCCTCATCCCCGACGCTGCGCTTGAGAGCCTCGAGGTAGAGCCGGCGCCGCCGGGGGGGAAGCGCCCAGGCCGCCATCCGGGAAGACGAAGAGCAGGGGACGTAGAGCTTGCCCGCGGGAGCAAGCTCCCGCATGCAGGAGGTGGGAGTCACCGGCTCCAGCCACTCGGCGTTTTCCATTGCCAGGCGGAAGAACTCCTCGAACCAGCCTCCCGCGAAGCTTCCCCTCTCTCCGCTGGGCAGCTCCCCCAGACGCGCCCCGTCCTCCAGAAGCACGGCGACCTTCGTCCCCTCCTCGTCCGCGGCCCCATTGAGGAAATCGATCGCCTTTCCCGCCGTCCCCTCGGGGATGAGAGCGGCGAAGGGGCTCGACAGGGGGAAGATCGTGATGATCTTGCCCTGGTCTTCGGCGATAGCGGGCTGAAAGAGGTCTTCCTCCTCGACCCCCGCGGACCTGAATTGGCTGTCTTCGAGGAAAGTGTAATCCATTCCGCTGGTGCGCAGGACGGAGGCCATCGAGGGCTCCCAGACGTTCTCTGCAAGCCAGCACCCCCGTGCCCGCGTCTCGAAGCGGACCCGCAGGTACGTCGTCATCTTCTCGATCTGGCCGAGCCTGTCGTTCGCCGGGATCATCGTCAGAATCGGGTCATAGTACCCTCCCCCGAGAATCTCCACCTGCTTGCGCTTCACCATCTCGGCCAGGAGCATCACGAACTCCGGGTGATGCTCTTCCAGCCACTCCAGAAGGAGCCCGCTGTAGTGCAGGACGGCGGGAAGGTCGGGGAACGCGTACAGCACGCTGAGAAGGGGCTTGAGAGACTTCTGGTAGATGTTCTCGGTCTGGAAATCCGGCTGCCCGATCGGCAGATGGTTGTGCGCACCGATTATCAACCTGATTTTTTTCATAGGCTTTCACCCCACGAGGTTTCGCACGAAAGCTTCGTCAAAGGCGAGGAATGCCATCGCGACGAGCCCCGTTGAAATGAGCAGGATCGGCGCTCCGCGCAGGGCCCTCGGAATCTTCTCCTGATCGAGCCTCTCGGCAATCGCCGAGATCAGGACGTACGCCGAAAGAAAACCAAGACCGGCCGCGAATCCCGCGGTGAGGCTTTCCAGCGGGCCGAACGCATCCCGCGCGGCGATCAAGGCGATCCCCAGCACGGCGCAGTTCACGCCCATCGAAGAGGGGGAGAAGCCCATGCTCCGAAGGGAGTCCGGCGCCGCTTTTCGAAGCAGGAGCTCGGCAAGCTCGGCGATGAGGAATACCGCGACGATAAAAGCCGGCGTCTGAAGGTATTCGAGGTGAGCGGGTGAAAGGACGAGCTGCCGGATGCTCAACGTCGAAAGGGCCGCCGCGGTCATGAGGAATACGGAGGCGATCCCGAGGGCGACGGCCCCCGAAATCCGCCGCTCGCCGCCTATGCAGGGGCAGACGCCGAGAAGCTGGGAAAGGACGATGTTGTTCACCAGCGCAAAGGTGAGGACGATCCCGAAGGTGCTCACTGCTTCTCCCCCTTGCGTCCCTCGGTGAGCATCCTCTTCGCCGCAATGAGGTACCCCAAGAGCAGGAGCCCTCCCGCGGGAAGCGCAAGGATGCGTACTGAGGTGTCCTTCAAACCGCCAAGCTCGATCCTGCCGGAGAAGGCGCCAAAGGGCGGCAGGCTGATGGCTCCCGAGCCGATCGCCTCCCGCAGGACAGCGATGAGCAGGATGCCGGTCGCAAAACCGATGCCCAATCCAGCGGTGTCCGCGAGGGCTTTGGCGGTTCTGGCGTTCCACGAGAACACGGCCGTCCGGCCCAGGATCAGGCAGTTGACAGCGATGACGGGAAGGTAGATGCCGAGCCTGCCCCGTGTCTCCGGCAGCCATGCGCTCAGGAGGAGGTCCAGCGCCCCCACCAGGGCGGCTACAAGGACAAGTGAAATGAAGGCGCGGGCCCTCGGAGGAGACTGGGGAGCCGGCAGGAGGATGCGAAAGGGCTGTGTGAGCAATGCCGTCGCTATCAGCACGCAAAAAACCCCAAGAGAAAGGACCAGGGCGTCGAAGACACGGGTTGAAACCGCGATCGCCGGGCACAATCCCAAAAGCAGCGAGAAGAGAGGGTTCTCTCTGACGATTCCCGCCGAGATTTCGCTCCTCCGGCTCATGCACCGCCTCCCGCGGCACGGATGGCCGCGCCCGGCCGGAAAAGCGAATCGAGGAGCGGAACCCCGCAGTTCATCACGATGATGGCAAGCGATACCCCTTCCGCGAGGGATCCGTAGAACCTGAGGAGAAACGTGAGCGCACCCAGGCATGCCGCGTACGTCATACGCGCGCGAAAGCTGAGGGGCGATGTCACCGGGTCAGAGGCCATGAAAAAGGCGCCCAGGATGATACCTCCCGCAAGGAGGTGAAACAGGATGTCCCCGGAAAAGAGTCCCTGGCCGGAGCTTATGCCGCCAAGCGTCCACGTGAGGGCAACGAACGTGATGAGGTAGGCGGCTGGAATCTCCCATCGGATCACCCTCCGCGCGAGCAGGAAAACGGCTCCCGCCAGAAGGAGCAGAGGAGAGATTTCTCCGATGGGGCCTGCAACGTTTCCCAGCAGAAGGTCCACGCAGCCTCGAGGAGCGCTGATGCCGAAGGGACCGAGGAGGTGCGCATTCAGCCATTCCACCACGGAAGAATCAATCGAGCTGAACGGATACCCTTGAGCGCGAAGGATCTCGAAGGGGTCTCCCCGAGGACCTGATGGGTCTGCGAGAGCGGCGAGGACCGAGGCGAGAGGAGTGGATGCGCCGGCGTGGGCGACGGGGAACAGGCCCGGGGCCGCAAATCTTCCCATGGCCTGCCGCCATGAAAAAAGAACGAATACGCGGCCGGCGATGGCGGGGTTCATCCAGTTTTTCCCCAGCCCGCCGAAGCTCTCCTTGACGACGAGGATGGCGAAAACCGACGCTGCTGCGGGAACGAAAAGGGGCACGCCGGGAGGCATGAGGCAGCCAACCAGGAGGCCCGTGAGAAACGCGCTCCCATCCAGCAGCGTGAACCGCCGGGCAAGGAGCCCCGTCAGGAGCTCTGAGATCAAAGCCGAGCCGACCGAAACTGCCATGACGGCAAAAGCGGAAGGGCCGAAGACGAACACGCCCCATGCCCCGGCGGGAAGAAGGCTTGCGGCAACGCTCCAGATCATCCCGGTGGTGGTCTGACTGCCCGAGATGTGCGGAGAACGGACGGCTGCCGGAGGTCGAGTTTCTTTCACGGCCGTTATACCCGCGCCGCCATGAACTTGCCGCGCCGCAGCCCTTCCACGAGGGGCATTGCCGACGGGCAGGCGTAAGCGCAGCAGCCGCACTCGGTGCATGCGAGGAGCCCTTCTCGGGCGGCTCCACGGCAGTCTCCGCGCTCCACGAGACCATACAACCGTGTGGGGGCCAGGCCCCAGGGACACGCGTCGATGCATGCGCCGCAGCGGATGCACGGCAGGGTCCTGCGATGGGCGTCCCGCCCCGCGAAAGCGAGGACCGCTCCCACATCCTTGGTGATGGGCACGGCAAAGGAGCTCTGGGCGCGGCCGGTCATCGGCCCGCCCAGCACGATCGAGGCATATCCCTGGATGAGCCCACCGCACTCGTCGAACAGCTCTCCCGCCGGCGTTCCGAGCCTGACCTTGAGGTTGCGGGGGCGGACCACAGCGGGCCCGGCCACGGTGACGATTCTCTCGATGAGCGGCTTATCGAGCGCCACGGCCTCCCAGATCGCGTGGATTGTGGCCACGTTGAGAACGAACGCGCCCGGTGCCTGAAGGACGGCGGCGAGCCTCGACTCCTCACCCTGCGGGTATCTGGCAGCCAGGACCTCGACGCTGTATTCGCCGCCCAGATCCCGGAAGATGCGCTCGAAGATCGGCGCCGCGTCCTGGGAATCCTCTGAAACCGCCAGCACCGCGCGTTTGGCGGCGAGAATCCTCTGGACGATCCTCATCCCCTCGGCGACTTCCCGGGATTTTTCAAGCATGAGCCGGTGATCCGCGCTCAGGAAAGGCTCGCTTTCAACTCCGTCCGCGATAAAGGCTGAAACGCCCTTCCCCTGTGCCGAGGCGAGCTTCGCGTGGGAGGGCAGCCTGCTTCCGCCGAGCCCCACGACCCCCGCCGCCTTGATCCGCTGGATCAGCTCCGGCACCGACAGGCCTTCCCAGACGATGGGGCTTCGGCTCCGGCCGGACCTGTCGAACTCCCCTTCCAACTCGATGAACGCCGCCGTCGAGCTTTCACCGCTTGCCACGGAAACGGTTCCGACATCGGCCACCCTGCCGGGGATGGAGGCATGGACGTTCGCAGAGGACTCGCCTTTCGCCCTTCCTATCAGCATGCCTTCGCGGACCGCCTCACCGGGCTTCACGATGCAGTCAGCGGGTTCACCCGCGTGCTGGCGCATCGGGATCACGGCGAGCGAGGGAATCGGGGCATTGGAAATCGGCTGGAGGCGCGTTTCTTCCTTGAAGGAGGGCGGCTTCACGCCTCCCCTGGCGAAGGTCTTCAAGCGGGTCATGCGTGACGATTAAAACGCCAAAGCTTGTTCGAGATCAAGGGGCCGAACCGTGAGCCGGCGAGCAGCACGGCGGCGAGGGCAAGGAGGCAGACGATCGGGAAAGGCAGCTCGCGAAGCGCGAGAAGCGCCGGACCTCGGATGCTCACGGAAGGAGGGGCGCCCTGATCGAGCAGCATCCGTTCGACGCTGCCCGGGCGCATCCGCAGGGCGACGCCGGCCAGCCAGGCCGAATCGAACGCCTTCACGGTCCGCTGGATCGCGATGATGCGCCTGCTGTCCGCGTTCCAGATGTACTCGGTGATCCTCACCCGCTCGTCCCGCGCGGGCAGCCGGTAGCTCCTGCCGAAGGAGAGGCCCTCCTGGTATGCCGCGTGAGCAACGGCATCGGAGAGATCCGGCGGTCCCGATCGAGGTCTCGCGAGCCGTTCTTCGATGTAGTCCCATGAAAGCCCGCGCGCAGCCGGGATCGCCGCCGGGGCCGGAAGCGCCGCGCCTCGAAGCATCGAAAGAACTGTCAGGAGCACGGTCGCCGCTGCGGCGAGCGCGAGAAGCTGATAACGAAACGCCAGGGGCTTGCTCTCACGGCGGACGATTGCAACGGGCTCGAAGGGGGTGCGTTTCCGCCTGCCGCCCTTGCGCATTGCGGCGAGGGGAAACGGTACGAGGAGAATCAGCAGGGAGGACATGAATGGCGAAAGCATCGAAAGAGGGATCATCGGGGAGGCGCCGCGAGCCACGCCGCTCAGAATCAAAAGAAGAACGGACGGAAAGAGGAATTCGAAAAGCCTTTCAATCAACTCCCCCAAGGCCGAATCCTTCCACCTGCGATCCCGCACATGGAGTATCGTCTCTCGGGCATAGAGACCGCTCTCTTTCAGAAGATGGAGCCAGGGCACCGAAAGCAGGAAGAACAGGCACAGTCCCGCAGTCCCGCTCTCCACGACAGCGGGAAGCCACACTGCGGCATGGAGGAACAGCAGGGCGTGAAGGCCCCTGCTCCTCCTGCCCAGGGAGAAGGAGAGAAGAAGTGAGAAAGCCAGGGCGCTCGCCGTCATGATGCCGACCTGCGCGGGATCGAACTCCAAGAGCCTCCAGGAAGAGAACGGCAGGCCGAGCAGGAAAACGAGCCTCGCGAACAGAGCCCCCGGATTCCTGTACGAGGGTATGTAGGCGATCTCCCACTGTCCGGCGGGATCCGCAGAAGAGAAGTAGCTTCCGATCCCCATGAGGAAAGGATCGAAGCGCGGGTCTTTGGCGTCGAGCCTGGCTGCGAGCTCCTCCATGCTGCAGCTCGTCATGCCTTCGAAGTCATTGAAGGAGACGCTCGCCGTGAAGCGGGACACGGCCGGACGCCCGGCGCCAAGGCTGGGTGACAAGAGCGAGAGCCTCCCCTGCGCCGCCGAGCCCTTTCTGACCAGGAGCGTGTCGTATCCCCTCCAAACCGTGGTGAGCTTGGGGATGAGCGGGAGGAAATGCCGGGCGACGAGCGACGCCGCGATGGCCGCGAGCAGCATGGGCAGAAGCGCCGGGTCCCGCAGAATAGAGGCGTTCCGGGGCGCTTTGCGCATTCGAGCCGCCGTCGTGGAGGCGTTCCGGGGCGCTTCGCGCAATCGAGCCGCCGTCGTGGAGGCGTTCAGGGGCGCTTCGCGCAATCGAGCCGCCGTCGTGGGGGTGCGTCTCATCCGCTTCACGGTGTTTCAGAGAGTGCAGAATGCGACGGCTATGAAAAACCCCAGAATGGCCCCGACGAAAACCTCGGAAACGGTATGGCCGTGGATCTCCTTCACGGTCTTGATGCGAATGGTGGAGTGCTTGGCCAGGTACTTGATGATCTGATTGATGGCGCGAGCCTGATGGCCCGCGGCGCGCCGCACGCCGAAGGCGTCGCGAAAGGTGAGAAGCGCGTAGAAAAGCGTCACGAAAAAGAGCGGCGAGTCGGCTCCTTCCACGAATCCGATGGACGTCGCCAGCGAGGCGACCAGGGCGGAGTGGCTGCTGGGCATGCCTCCCGTTGCCCAGAAGATGTTCAGCAATATCTCCTTTGCAGTATGCGGGCGGTTTCTGAGCAGGGCGATGCACGACTTGAGCAGCTGGGCAATGAACCAGCTGGAGAAGGCGGACAGGAAGATGGGATTCCCGAGGACTCGCGTCGCAATATCGACGGCGCCTTGCGGTATCATCGGGGTTGAGTTTTCCGCGGAGCGCGAGCATTGTCAAGGCCACGTGTGCGCCGAAGGCGCACGCTGATGGGGCCCCGGGGCTCTCGCTGTGTGCCCGGCGGCGTCGGCGCGAAGCGCGACGCCGCCGGGCTGCCGCCCTGGTGATAGCGCCGGCGCCTTCGCGAATGCCCGCACAAGCACCCATTTCTTGACAGGCGAAAGAGATGTCACTACTATCCGGCTGTATGCCCATCGTGGAAAGCGAAGCAACACGCGAATGGCTGCACGCCGGAAAATCAGCGCTCAGCATGTATGGGAATTTCTTCTTCTGGCTGTTCCGGGAGCCTTTCCCCAACCGCCAGATCGGACAGCAGATCGTGCGGGTCATGCTCGAGGCCTTCGGCGTTCTCGTGATAACCTCCATCATCGAGGGCATGCTTTTCGCCTGGCTCGGCGGTTGGTATGCCGTCAAGTTCAGCTTCCTCGCCTGGTCGGGCGCCGCCATCGTGTACCTCCTGCTCTCGGAGAGCACGACGATGATCGGGGCGATGATCTTCGCGGCGCGGATCGGCACCGCCTTCACCGTGGAAATCGGCTCGATGCAGATGAGCGGACAGCTGGATGCCCTGCGGTTGATGGCGGTGGAGCCGGTCCAATACATCGTCGTGCCGCGGGTCCTCGCCTCGATTCTCTGCCTGGTCGTCCTGAAGGCGCTGAGCGACGGGGTGGCGATCGTTTCATCGATGTTTCTGGCCCAGTGGTGGTTCGGCATCTCCTACCCCATCTTCCTCCAGCACGTCTTCGAGATCCTCCGGCACCCCATCCTCACCACGTCATACGTCCGCTGCGCCATCCTTGCCTTCTTTATCGCGGTGAACGGCTGCGGACTGGGGTTCTATTTCAACGGCGGAGCCGTGGAGCTGGGCAAGACCACCACCAAGTCCATCGTCATCAACCTGCTCGTCGTCATCAGCGTGGACTCGATCTACGGAGTTATCGATTCGCTTACGGGGTGGAGCACCGTATGATACGGGTGCGGGGCGTCACCTTCGCCTTCCCGAGCCACACCGTGCTGGACGGCCTGAGCGTCGACATCGAGGAAACCCGAACGACGGTGATCGTCGGCAGGAGCGGGATCGGCAAGTCGGTCCTCCTCAAGTGCATCACGGGGTTGCTTCGGCCGCAGAAAGGCAGCATCACGATCGAGGGGGACGAGGTTGTCGGGGCGGGCCGCCGGGAGCTCCTCGCCATCAGGCGCAGGATCGGGATGCTCTTCCAGGAAGGGGCTCTCTTCGATTCCATGGACGTCTACGCCAACGTGGCGTTTCCCCTCGTCTACCATAAAAGCGCCACGTCCGCAGAGATCGACCGGAGGGTCCACGCGTTCCTCGACCTGGTGGGAATGCGCGAATCTGCGCACGCGCTCCCCCAGGAGCTTTCCGGCGGCATGAAGAGGAAGGTGGCGGTGGCCAGGGCCATGATCCTCGAGCCGAAGTATCTTCTCTACGACGAGCCGACCTCGGGGCTGGACCCGGAAAGCTCCGCGATCGTCGAATCGATGATGAAGCGCCTTCAGGAGGAAAGCTCCATCACCTCACTGGTGGTCACCCACGACATCGATCTCACGCGCTACATCGGTGACCGTGTCGCGCTCCTGGAAGACGGAAGGATCGAGACGGTGAGCTCCCGGGACGAGGCCTTCCGGGAGGGCTCGCCGATTTACGATCATTTCATAGAGAAACGGGAAAGGATCCGACTGGGAAATGCAGGTTAAAGCCAGCAGAGTCGTGAGGGTTTTCGTCATCACCCTCGTCGCCATAGCGACATCGGTATTTCTCTACCTCCTCATCAACAACTTCCAGTTCCGGCGCGGCACCACGGTGCGCGTCCATTTCAACACGGTCGGAGACCTGAACCCCGGAGCCTGGGTCCGCAAGGCGGGCGTCAAGGTGGGTTCCGTAACCAAGGTGGAGCCGGCCCCCGACGAGAAGACGGTCATCGTGAGCCTGACGTTCCGGCCGGGAGAAATCGTGCGAATGGGCGACAAGTTCTCCCTGATCTCCAAGGGCATCCTTGGAGACGTGTATATCGAGCAGATCCCGGGGCCCAAGAGCGTCCAGGAGGTCCAGCAGGGGCACCTCTTCGAGGGAGAGCCCTTCTTCAGCCTCAACGACCTGCTTGGCGGCAGCGGAATGCAGCTGGTCTCGGACGTGGGCTCCAGCATCAAGGTGATCGGAGATATCTTGAGGAAGAACGAGGCCTCACTGAACAGCACCATCCAGGACATCCAGAAAACGGCGGCCAATGCGCGCGTGATCTCCGAGAACGTCGCCGCTGCGACGAAGAGCCTGCCGGAGCTCTCGGCCCAGGTCGTTTCCACCCTTCAGGAGATGGACACGACGCTTCGCGAGCTTCAAGCGACGACGGACAGGCTGGCCGCGACGCTGGAAGGAAACCTCTCCTCGGGATCTGAGGACCTGGCGGCCTCTCTGAAATCCATTCGAAAGACTTCAAACGATATCCAGCTCATCGTCGAGCAGCTCTCGGCGAAGGGCTCCGTGATCGGCACATTGAGCTCGCCCGAGACCTCCCAGCGCGTCGATGAAACGCTGAAGAATCTCCAGGCCATCTCGGCCTCGCTCTTGAAGACGTCCCAGGAAACCGAAAAAATCGTGGAAGGGGTCCGTTCGGTTCTCGGCTCTCCCTGAACAGGCAGCCTGCCCGGGGGCTCCGGCTTTCGCTCTCTCTGCGCCTTGACAAATCGTACGTATACGTATATTTTACACATAAATTGACCCCGTTCGACCGCTTACAGATAAAGGAGCCCCCCCACATGATCAGAAAGATAACCTTCGTCGAGCCGAAGACGGACCACCTTCACATCTATTCCCGCTACGAGCTTCCCCGCCTTGGAGGAATCCTTCTGGCGACGATCCTGAAAAACGAGGGATTCCAGACCGAAGCGGTCTTCATGAAAACACGCGATATCCTGCGCAGGAGGACGGAGGCCGACCTGGTGGCCATCTCCACGATCACTCCAACCGCGGAGAGCGCCTACGCCCTTGGAGACGAGTTTCGCGCCCGAGGCATTCCCGTCGTCTACGGAGGGCCCCATGTCACCTTTTTTCCCGAGGAAGCCCTCGAGCATGGAGACTACTGCATCGTCGGGGAAGGAGAGCGGTCCATGCCGGCCCTCGCCCTGGCCCTGAACGGAGAGGGCCCCTTGAGCGAGGTTCCCGGCCTCGTGTGGAAGGAGAACGGAGTGGTGCGGCGAAACCCTCCCCCCCTCCCGTGGAGAACCTCGACGAGCTTCCGTTCCCCGATTTCTCCCTTATGGACATGGGCGCGAACAAGCGGATGGGAAGCGTCGGGTTTGGGCATTTCATAATCCCGATACAGACCTCGCGCGGCTGTCCCTTCGACTGCACATTCTGCTCCGTCACGAAGATGTTCGGCAAGCGCTACAGGCACCGGTCCACCGAGAACATCCTGGCGGAGCTCTCCCGCTACGACTCCAAGCAGCACTATATCTTCTTTTACGACGACAACTTCGCCGCCAACAGCAGGAGGACCAAGGAGCTTCTGCGGGAGATGATATCCCGCAACCTCGGTTTCAAGTGGTCCACCCAGGTGCGCGCCGATGTGGCGCGCGATCCGGAGATGCTCGACCTGATGGTCAGCGCGGGATGCACGACGCTCTATATCGGCTTCGAGTCCGTGGATCCGGAATCTCTCAAGGAGATGAAGAAAAGCCAGACCGTGGAAGAGATCAGGATCGCCATCGCGGAGATCAGGAAACGCAGGATCCACATCCATGGAATGTTCGTCTTCGGCTTCGACACGGACACCCCCGAGAAGGCCCGCGCCACGGTGAGCTTCGCCATCAAGGAAAAAATCGACACGACGCAGTTCATGATCCTCACCCCCCTTCCGGGCACCGAGATGTACTTCAAGCTGGACAGGGAGAAGAGGATCATCGATCACGAGTGGGAAACCTTTGACGCGCACCATGTCAAGTTCCGCCCCCTCCATTTCACCCCGTGGGAGCTGCAGCTGGCGCAAATCGAGGCGCATACCCGTTTCTACTCGCCCCTACAGGTTTTCCGCAGGCTCCTCCGGGGCAGGACCGGGGGTTTCATCGTGGGCATCTATGCCCATGCGCTCAACCGCCGCTGGCAGAAGGCCGAAAAAGCGTACCTCGCTTTCCTTCAAACGGCCGCCGTCGGGCTGCGCGCGGCGGTATCCCGAGGCAGGGCCGCCCAGAGCTGAAGCCTCCATTTGCATTGCGGCGTCCGGGGTGTACATTACAGTTTAACCGGACGCTGAGCAGATGAAACTTCCCTCTTTCATTCGCCGCCTGATCCCCTGGCTCGCTCGAAGGCCGCAGATCTATGCTCTGGTGGGAAAGAGCGGAACGGGCAAGAGCTTCAAGGCACGGGCGGTTTCCCAGCGGTATCGAATCGACCTCATCATCGATGATGGGCTTCTCATCAAAGGGCAGAAGATCGTCGCCGGCAAGTCCGCCAAGCGGGAGAAGGGGATCCTGGGCGCGATCAAGACAGCCCTCTTCGTCAACCCGGACCAGGTTGCCGAAGTGAAGAAGGCCCTGGCTGCGGAAAGCTACCACCGGATACTGCTCATCGCCACATCGGTCAAGATGATCGAGCGCATCAGGAAGAACCTGGAGCTTCCTCCCCTGCAGAGAACAATCTCGATAGAGGATGTCTCCAAGCCGCAGGAGATCGCCGCCGCGCTCGCGGTCCGGGCGAAGGAGGGCAAGCACATCATTCCGGTGCCGGCCGTGGAGATAAAGAGGAACTATCCCCATATCTTCTTCGAGTCCATCAAGATCCTCTTGAAGGGAAGGACCTTGCCGAGGGCGAGAAAGGACGCCTTCGTCGAGAAGACCGTTGTGCGGCCCGCCTACGGCAGAATGAGCCCCTCGCCGTCGAAAAAGATCGAAAAATCCATTTGACAGGCAAAACCCGTCGCACTATGATTTGCAAAAGGAGGCATTATGCGGAAAATCCTCATCGCGGCCCTTTTTTTCTGCGGATGCTCCTTCGCCTTCGCACAGGAAATGAAGTTCTTCGCCTCCGAGTCCGCCCACTACAGGGTCTCCTCGGAGACGAGCCAATCCCAGGCGGATGAGGTCTCCCGCATCATGGAGGCCAGCCTCTCCCTCTATAACGGAATCTTCCACTTCGACCTGTCACAGCTCCCGGGCAAGCTGCAGGTGAAGGTATTCAAGAGCGTCGACACCTTCAACGGATACCTCAACAACCTCCTGTCCCAGACCAGAAGCGATTTCGTCTTCGTTTCCTATGCGGATCCCAGCAAATCCGAGCTCCTCGCCTTCACGAAGGACGCCGCCAGCTTCCTCCCCTCCCTCATCCATCAGGGCTGCATCCAATTCCTGAAGGCTTTCATCGCGAATCCGCCGGTATGGCTTCGGGAGGGGGTCGCCACGTACCTCGAGGCCTCGCAGTACGACTCGAAAACGACGGCTCTCACCTTCAAAGCGAACTATCTCTGGCTCGACTCCTTGAAGGCAATCATGAGGGGCGAAGGCACCGCTCCCCTCATCCCCTTCTCGGATTTCCTGCTCCTCAACCGGGATACCGCTCAAGCGCAGCTCGACGTGTTCTATCCCGAGGCCTGGGGGCTCGTGACATTCCTCCTGCGCTCCCCGGACACGACGGACAACCGCATCATCTGGGACGCGATATCCGTCCTGGATCCAAAGGCGTCGCTCGACGACAACTCCCAGGCCGTTCGCAGGCGCGCGTTCTCCTGGGTAAGCGACCAGACGCTCGCGAAGAGCTTCGCGAGCACCATCGAATCCTTGAAAACCCCCCAGGAGCTTCTGCGCGGCGGGGTCGATTTCTACGCGAAGGGAGATCTCGATCAGGCCGAAAAATCGTTCCTCGCCTCCCTCGAGCAGGAGCCCGGCTCCAATGCTGCATACTACTACCTCGGGCTCATCGCATATTCGCGAAAGGACTACTCCCGCGCCGAGCAGATGTACGGCCAGGCCGCCAAGCTGGGCATCCCGACCAGCCTGGTGGACTATGCGCTGGGAGTCAATGCGTTTGCCGGCGGGAAGCTCGCCGATGCGGCCAATTATCTGAAGCTCTCCAAGGATGCCGACCCGAAGAGCTATGGAGACAAGGTGGATGTGCTTCTCAAGCGCATCGACGCCATGAAGAACTAGGCCTGCATGATTTTTGGAAAGCCCCCGTTCGAAGGGGCTTTTTTATTGGAGAGGCCGGGCGTGATGCTGGCCGCCTTCGGCAACCCGCCTCTTGTGCTCACCCGGCGATCTTGCCGTGAAGCGGTGAGCGGCGCGCGGGAACTGTTTGCCCGCTGCATGCCGGAACTCCCTCAACAGCTCGTGGGCGGCCACCCCGAGGTCGCGCTTCGAGGGGAAGAGCGGAAACGACACGGATTTGATGAGCTGCTGGAGCAGGAAGGCGGGATCGGAGTCGTGAAAGATGTCCTTCCGCGCCAGCGTCAGATCGCGGAAAAGGAAGACGAACATCCTCTCTCGCTCCAACGGCTGTCCCTCTTGCAGGAGCGAGTCGAGGCTCTGCGCCCTCTTGTACAGTGGGGAGTCCGAGAACTTCTTGTACGCGTCCTTGATGAACTCGGAGAGGGCCGGAAACAGCGAATCGAAGAGCTTCAATCGGTGCGAAATCTCCAGGATTTCGGCAGCACAACCCGATGTGAGGATTTTGTAGACTTCTTCGGTCACACGCTCGCGCGAACATTCCAAAAGCGATTCCCGCATCCTCTTGATGAGCCCCGCCATCCCCATCGGTATGGGGAAGCCGGTAATGCTCGCATACTTGACGGCGCGGATCATGCGTACCGGGTCTTCGGCGAAGGATGTCTCAGCCGGGATGAGCGTGCGCAGGTGCTTGTGCCGGATGTCCGGGAAGCCTTCAACGTAGTCGATGATCTGTTCGTCGACGGGACAGTAGTAGAGGGCATTGAAGGTGAAATCGCGCCTCTGGGCGTCTTCCTCCATCGTGCCGAACAGGTTGGTCGACTCGGCGGCCTTGTTGGAGCGGAAGGTCGTCACCTCGAGGAACTTGTCGCGTCCGGCGTATACGTGGACGATGCGGAACCGCTTTCCAATGATGCGGGATGAGCGGAAGATGCGTCGAATTCTTTGGGGAAATGCGTCCGTTGCGACATCGAAATCTTTCGGTTTTCTGCCGAGAAGCATATCGCGAACAGCACCGCCGACGATATAGGCGTGGAAGCCTTCCTTGCGCAGGCGCCTGACCACCCAGACCGCATCCGCATCCACCGAGCCCGGGTCTATGCCGTGCTCCTGCCGGAGGTAGATGTGGGCCTTCTTTACGATCTCTCCTTCTTGCGAAGTGCCGTACCTAAGGAGCAAGTATTCGATCCCGACAACCGCTTTGTGTCGCATTCTATCCTAGCGACTCCTCGAAAAAAGTCAAGGCGCCGGTGCGGCAGCGGCGCTGCGCTTCCCCGAGTGTGCGCCTTCGGCGCACACTCGGTCCTAGGGCGCTCCCCAGGGCTCTCGCCGTTTGCTCCTGGAGGTGTCGCGCTTCGCGGCTCTCGCGGTGCAGCAACACCGCTGCCGCCCTAGGAGCCTGTCGCGAAACCCTCTTCCGGGAAGCCATTGAATTGAAGGTCCCGGCCATTGATAGAGTGGCCGCATGGGAGAGGGAACTTTTCGATCCTATCAGCCTGATCAGCCGTACCTCCTTCCACCCCGAGTGGATGAATGGCTGCCCGACGGCCACTTGGTGTACTTCATGCGCGACGTGGTGGAAACGCTGGACCTCGAGGCGATTTATTCAAGCTATCAATTGAGCGAAGGCGGACGTCCGCCGTACGAGCCGCGGATGATGCTGGCCTTGGTTCTGTATGCCTACAGCGTCGGGGTATACAGTTCGCGAAAGATCGAGCAGGCCTGCTGGGAGTCGGTGGCCTTTCGGGTACTCAGTGCGGATCAACATCCCGACCATGCGACGATCGCCAGCTTCCGCAAGCGGCATTTGAAGGAGTTGGGGTTGTTGTTCAACCAGGTGCTGAAGCTGTGCCAACGGGCGGGGTTGGTGAAGTTGGGGCACGTGGCGCTGGACAGCACGAAGGTGAAAGCCAACGCCTCCAGGCACAAAGCGATGAGCTACGGGCGAATGCTGAAGAGTGAGCAGCGGCTGAACGATGAGATCGCGGCGCTGTTGAAGCGGGCGCAGCGTGAGGATGAAGAAGAGGACGCACGCCTGGGGCCCGGGGGCAAGGATGAGGATCTGCCCGAGGAGTTGAAGCGGCGGCAGACGAGGCTGGCCAGGATTCGGGAAGCCAAGGCAGCGTTGGAAGCCGAGGCGCAAGAGAAAGCAGAGGAAGAGGCTCGGCGCAAGGGGGGAGACCCTGGGGCCGCCGGTGGGAAGGGGCGGGCGGAGGTAAAGCCAGCCGAGAAGGCGCAACGCAATTTCACCGACCCGCAATCGCGGATCATGCTGGACAAGTCCAGCAACAGCTTTGTGCAGGCCTACAATTGCCAGGCGGCGGTCGACGGGAAGGCCCAGGTGATTGTTGCCGCCGAGGTCACGCAGGAAACCAACGACAGCCGTCAACTGCATCCGATGCTGGAGAAGCTCAAGGCCAACACCGACGGGCAACTTCCCCGGCGTCTGACTGCCGACAGTGGCTACTACAACGGGGAGCATGTGCAATCCCATGAAAAGGAAGTGGACCTCTACATTGCTACCGAGCAGTTCCGCCATGGGGAGCGTGTACCGGCTCCGAGGGGGCGCATTCCTTCCGGATTGAGCAAGAAGCAACTGATGGGGCGCAAGGTGCGGAGCGCACGGGGGCAACGGATCTACGGGAAGCGTAAACAGATCGTGGAGCCGGTATTCGGGCAGATCAAGGAAGCGCGGGGCTTTCGTCAGTTCTTGCTTCGTGGGCTGGAGAACGTCTGGGGTGAATGGCAAGTAGTATGTACGACGCACAACCTATTGAAGCTGTTCAGAAGCGGATGGAGATTGAGCGAAGCGTAGGAGAGAGAAGGAATCCCGGCTCGATGACAAGTTGAGTTGGGGGCGCCTCATCATGAAAACGGCCCGCTCGCCTACCACAAACGGAGACTTGCGGGCCGGTTTCGCGACAGGCTCCTAGGGCCGACGCCGCCGAAACGGCTGCCGCCCCGGGGCCTCATGAGTGTGCGCCGAAGGCGCACACTCGGCTTGACACTCCCGCGGGCGAAACGTAACACTGAATGTCGCTTGAGGAGGAGCAATGCTGCCAATCGAGATCCGACGCGTGAAATCGAGAGCCGAGCGGGCCACCTTCGTGAAGATGGCCTTTCGGTTCTACAGGCAGGATCCCCTCTGGGTCCCCCCGCTGATCTCCGAGCAGATCGACTTCATCGATCCCGCCAAGGGCGTGTTCTTCGACCATGGCGAAGCGGAGCTGTTCCTCGCCTACCGCGGGGACCAGCCCGTCGGCAGAATCTCGGCCCACATCAACCGCCGCCACGACGATATCTACGGCGGGGGAAAGGGATTCATAGGATTCTTCGAGTGCGAGAACTGCCTCGACACGGCGAAAACCCTCTTCACGACGGCGGAGAATTGGCTTCGCGGCAGGGGCAGGACCGTTGCGGAAGGCCCGATGAGCTTCGGCGTCTACGACGAGCTGGGCGTCCTTGTCGACGGCTTCGACACCCCGCCGTATCTCTTGACGGTGTACAACCCGCCCTACTACCGGGAGCTGTTCGAGAAGTGCGAGTGGGAAAAGGCCGTTGACTGGTTCGCCTTCCGCGGCAGAAAAGGCTTCACGGACGCGCGGCTCGACCCCAAGTACTTCAGGCTCTCGGAGAAGGCCCTCAAGAGGGAGGGGATCGTCCTGCGGCCCATGGACGTCGCCGGGCATCTGGACAGGGAGGCGCAGATCGTCAAGAGCATCTTCGCCGAGGCCTGGAGCGAAAACTGGGGCCACGTCCCCCTCTCCGACGGGGAGTTCGAAAGGCTCAAGGGATCGCTGGTGCACATGGTCGTGCCCGAGCTTTGCCTGGTTGCCGAGCTGGGCGGAAAGCCCATCGCGTTCACTCTCTCGGCGTATGACGCCAATGTGGCCGTGAAAAAGACGAACGGCCGCCTCTTCCCCTTCGGTTTCATAACGCTCCTCACGGGGATCAAGAAGACCGACCGTTTCCGGCTCATCCTCATGGGCGTGGTGGAGGAAAACAGAAAGCAGGGCATCGAGGTGGCCATGTACACGAGAATGATCGAGGAGGGCGTGCGCCTGGGATTCCGCGAGGTGGAGATGTCAATGATCGTGGAAAACAACGAGAGGATGCTCGCCTCAATCAGTCACCTGCCCGTGGAGCGATACAAGACCTGGAGGGTCTTCAGAAAGGACCTGTCGCAATGAGCGAGCGTATCGAGCCCCGGGTGCTCAAGGGCTTCCGCGATTTCCTCCCCGATCGGGAGATGCAGAGACTGGCCATCATCTCACGACTCCAGGAGGCTTTCAGGCTCTTCGGGTTCGTTCCGATCGATACGCCTGTCCTGGAATACGCCGAGGTGTTGTTGGGCAAGGGCGGCGGGGAGACGGACAAGCAGGTCTACCGCTTCACGGATCATGGGGGAAGGGATGTCGCCATGCGCTACGATCTCACCGTCCCCTTCGCGCGCTTCATGGCGGCCCACCTGGCGGAGCTTCCCCTCCCCTTCAAGCGGTATCACGCGGCGAAGGTTTGGAGAGGAGAGAATACCCAGCGGGGAAGGTACCGCGAGTTCATTCAGGCCGATTTCGACATCGTCGGGGCGGACTCCGCCTCTGCCGATCTGGAGATCCTCCTTTTGATGCGCGAGTGCATGCGGAAGTTGGGACTCGAGAGATTCACGGTCAATTACGCCCACCGCGGCGTTTTCAATGCGTTTCTCTCCCGGCTTGGATTGGGGGATAAATCGGCCGAAGTGCTGCGGACCATCGACAAGGAACGCAAGATCGGGCTGGAGAAAACGCGCGAGACCCTCGTGCGGATCGCGGGAAGGGAGGCAGCGGACAGGATTCTCGAATTCACGCGCATGGAGCCCAGCGCCGATGAGACGTTATCGAAGCTTTCCTCCATGGTGGGAAGCGATGTCGAAGGAATCACCCGGCTCGCTGAAATCTCCCGATGCCTGAAGGAAAGTGGAGCGGCCTCGGAATTCGTTCTCGACCCTTCGATCACCCGCGGCCTGGACTACTATACCGGTATAGTATGCGAGACCTTCCTCTCGGACCTTCCCCAGATCGGCTCGGTCTGTTCCGGCGGCAGGTACAACGACCTTGCGACGCTCTACACGAAGCAGAGCCTTCCCGGCGTGGGGGCTTCCGTCGGCCTGGACAGGCTCATGGCCGCAATGGAGGAGCTTGGCGTCCTCACGGAAGAGAAGACGGCGGTTTCAGTCCTGGTTCTCTACCTCGAGGAGAGTCTCCTCCCCGCGTACCACAGGTTCGCCTCCGCCCTGCGCGAGGCGGGCGTTTCAGCCGAGGTCTATCCGGAGAAAAAGAAGCTTTCGGTCCAGTTCGCCTATGCCGAGAGGAAGGGCATCCGTCTTGCCCTCATCCATGGGGCGGAGGAAGCGGATCGCGGGACCGTCGGGCTCAAGGACATCGCCACTCGCGAGACCTACGCGGGGCTCAATCTCGAGGCGGCCATAGAAAAATCGAAAGAACTTCTTCGGTAATCTCAAGCGATCTCTCGCACAGCGCCTCGGGGAGATCCTCATGCGTATGCCATGGGGGATAATCGATGTCGATGAGGATGCACGACGGTATCCCGCGCCTGAGAAACGGCCAGTGGTCGCAGATTATAGCTTTCAGCCTTCCCGGCTTGTCCCGCGTGAACGGCTCCGCCTCCATGGCGGCGCCGATGGAGAAAATTCGCCGCGTAAGCTCGCGTGACGGTTCGTGGTACAGAATATGGGCGTCGATATCGAGCACCATGTCCTTTCCGCCGATCATGTCGAGGATCACCGCCTCATCGATGGCGGGAACTCCGGCAAGCCCATGGGCGGCGAAGTGCTCGGCCCCCAGGGAGAATTGATTCCCGCTTATGTCGCCGAGGTCTTCTGCGTCGAAAAAGGCGACTGCCACGTCACGATCGAGGGGTTCGCTTCCCAGACGCTGGAGCAGGTGAAGGAGAACAGCCGTGCCGGAGCCGCCGTCGTTGGCTCCGGGAATCGCCTGGCGCCGCCTGTCGGCGTCGCTCTCGCGGTCCGCGCGAGGCCGCGTGTCGAAATGGGCCCCCAGGAGGAGAGCCCCTCCCCGAGCCTCGTGCCCCGTGCCGGCCGGACCGCGACGTGCGCGGAAGACTCCGACGACATTGGCGCACTCGACACTCGTGCCGTCGAATGATGCTGTGAAAGGCTGGAGGCATGCGTGATCCGCGGTCGCCGCGAGCCGCGTGCTGAGAATCTCGCGAAGCTCCTCGTTTGCCCGGCTTCCGGGGACCCGGGGGCCGAGGGCCGTCTGCATCCGCACGAGCTCCAGACGCTCAGCCCCGCGCGGCGGACCCGCAGGGTCATTCAAGCTCGTAGTAGACCTCGCCGTCCCGCACCGTCAGGCTCACGCGCCTGCATGTCGCGTCGGAGAACGCCTCGAACGCGGCCTCCTCGAGGTGCCGGAGAAAAGAAGCCTCAAGCGCCCGGGCGCCCGTTTCCTTTTTCAGGCTCTCGGAGACCACCTTTTGCAGAACTTCTTCGCTCACGACGAGCTCCTTGCCCTCAAGGAGGAACTCGTTTCTATACTGGGAAAGAAGCCGGTCCCTGAGGATGGTGCCGAGCTGGTCCTTTGTCAGGGCATGGAAGGGCACGATCCTCTTGAACCTGCCGATAATCTCCGGCAGGAAGCCGTAGTTCATGAAGTTTTTGGACAGCTCCATCTCTTCCTCGGAGTACGTAACGGCGATCCGGTTCTGGTCTCCCGAGAGGGGATCCCGCCCGAACCCGATGTGCTCCTTGCCGTCGAGCTCGATGCTTCCCTTCAATCCGGAGAAGGCCCCGCACGCAATAAACCCGATGTCCTGGGTGGACATCACCGCCTTGGGAGCGTAATCGGAGTGGGTGTATTCGAGGGGGACCGGCATCTCGATGGATTCCAGCATCTTTAGAAGCTCGCGCTGGACCCCGAGCCCGGACACGTCCTTCGTCGTTCCCGCGCCCGAGAATACGGCATTGTTCTGGCCGGAAGCGAGCTTGTCGAACTCGTCGAGGCACACGACGCCGATGGCCGCCAGGGCGATGTTCATGTCCGCGGAGTACAACAGGCGGGTGAGGATCGAGTTCACGTCCTGGCCCACGTACCCCGTCTCGGAAAAGCCGGTCATGTCCACGACCACGGTGGGAAGCCGCAGGATATCCCGAAAGAGGATCTCCACGAGATAGGTCTTGCCGCACCCCGTGGGCCCGACGAAAAGCATGTTGCTCTTCGGAGGAAGGGAATCGCGCTTGCCGGCCTGGATGTAGATCCTTCGCAGTCGCGCGATGTGGCGGTACGCGCCCAGAGAGATGGCCCGCACGGCCTTCTCCTGGCCCACGTACCCGCAGCTTCTCACATGCGTTTCGATCTCGCGAGGGAGGAGCATCGGGATGCTTCTCACGTAGAAGCCGATCTCCTGCTCGATGCGCTCCGGCCGGCCGCTTCTCTTCCCTTGAGTCAGTATATCCAGTCCCTCCCCTTCTCTATTATAGTGTATCCGTAGTCGTCGGAATAAGACAAGAGAAGGATGCATGAACCCCTACGCGCTGCCCGTCTACCTGCAGAGAGACAAGATCATCAAAGCCCTGGCCGACAACCAGGTGATAATCGTAGAAAGCCCCACCGGCTCGGGCAAGACAACCCAGATCCCCCTGATCCTCCATGAGGCGGGCTACGCGAAAAAGGGGACCGTCGGAATCACCCAGCCCCGGAGGATCGCCGCCGTCTCCGTCTCCCAGTTCATTGCCCGCCAGATCGGTGAGAAGGTGCCGGGGACCGTGGGCTACAAGATGCGCTTCGAGGACAAGACGCTTCCCTCGACGGCCATCAAGATCATGACGGACGGGATCCTCCTTCAAGAGATAAAGGGGGACAGGAACCTTTCTCGCTACTCCGTGATCATTGTCGACGAGGCCCACGAGCGCAGCCTGAACATCGACTTCATCCTCGGGCTCCTCAAGGGGGTGCTGGCCGCACGACCGGAGCTGCGGGTCATCGTCTCGTCGGCCACGATCAATGTGGAGGTCTTCTCCGAATACTTCGACGGGTGCCCGATCGTCAGCATCGACGCCCCCATGTTCCCCGTGGAGCTCGTCTACGATCCTCCCGAGGTGGAAGGCGACAGCGAGAGCATGCTGGACAGGATCGCCCAGATCGCGGCCCGGATCATGAAAAAAAACGCCCCCGGCGACATGCTCATCTTTCTCCAGGGCGAGCTCGCCATAAAAGACTGCGTGCAGAGGCTGCGCGAGATCGACCGCGAAGAAAAGCTTGAGATCCTGCCGTTGTACGCCCGGCTCTCCCATGAGGAGCAGCAGCGGGTCTTCCTTGAGTTTGCGGGCAAGCGCAAGGTGATCGTATCCACCAACATCGCGGAAACCAGCGTCACCATAGATGGAGTCGTGTACGTCATCGATTCGGGCCTGGCGAAGATCAACTCGTACAATCCACGGACCTTCACCGAATCCCTCGTGGAGACGCCCGTTTCCAAGGCTTCCTGCAACCAGCGGCGCGGCCGCGCGGGACGAACCGCGCCGGGGGTCTGCTACCGTCTCTACAGCCACAAGGACTACGAGTCGCGCCCCATGTACACCATGGAAGAAATCCTTCGCACCGACCTCTCCGAGGTGGTGCTGCGCATGGCGGAGCTTGACATCAAGGAGTTCGAGTCCTTCGACTTTCTTTCCCCGCCGAGCCGCGAGGGCATCGTGGGGGCCATCGAGACCCTCCGCCTGCTCGAAGCCCTGGACGGCGAGAGGGACCTCACGTCCATCGGCAGGATGATGTGCCTCTTCCCCATCCTGCCCAAGCACGCGCGGATGATCGTGGAGGCGGTCCGCGTCTATCACGACGTGCTGGAAGAGGTGATCGTGGCGACGACGTTCCTCTCCGTGAACTCGCCGTTCCTCCTTCCCGCGGGCGAGGAGCTGGAGGCGCGCAAGGCCCACCACTCCTTCCGCGACCCTTTGGGAGACTTCGTCTCCTATCTCAGGATGTTCGAGGCCTTCAAAAAGACCGCGGATCGCCAGAGGTTCTGCGGCATCTATTATCTCGATCTGCGCGTCATGAACGAGATCGAGAGCATCACCCGCCAGCTCGAGGAGATCGTGAGCGCCCTCGGAGTGCCGATCGCATCGGGAGGAAGTCCCGAGGATTACCTCTGCTGCGTGTCACGCGGCCTCATTCAGTTCGTCTGCACGCGCGCGGGAAAGAGCGTCTACAGGAGCCTCACGGCGGACCGGGTCCAGATCCACCCCAGCTCCCTCATGTTCCGCGAGAACCCGCCGTACATCGTGGCGGGAGAGATCGTTCGCACGACGCGGATGTACGCGCGCTCCGTCTCGCCCCTGAAGAAGCACATGCTTGCCAAGATCTCCCCCCTGCTGCACGAGAGCTTCGTGCGCGGGGTGCCCTACAGCAAGGAAAAGGAGGAGGCGAAGAAGCGCGACTTCACCAACCAGATAAATATCGGCGGTCTGGCGTTCCCCATCCGCCTCATGAAAGGGGGCAAAAAGACCGTGTTCATCGAATGGGAGGGTGTGAAGAAGATCTTGAGCGAGCTTTCCCCCGCAAGCCTCCATGGGTTGAAGAACCTGCGGGGCACCATCCTCTGGGACGGCAGGGAGATATTCTCCGGCATGAAGCTCACGACGATTTTCAGCCTGGCCCCGCACATCCATCCCGAGCGGGGCGTTTGGGAGGATTGGCCGGAGAAACGGACGTTCGATTTCAGCACGGAGGCGCGGGAGCTGGCCGGCTCCCTTCCCCGTCTCCTCGGCCTCTGCCCCATCAAGCAGGGCTCCAAGAAACTGGGGTTCCTCACCCTCTACACGGACTGGGGCGGAAGATACTGGTTTCGAGCCGAGAAGAGCCTCAACACGGCGCGCCTGGAGAGCCTCGCAAGCCTGGAGAACCTCGCGGACGAGCCGGGGCAGGGGCTGGACAACGAGAAGCGGGAAACCATTGCGAGATTGTATCGGGAAATCGACGCCGCGCTTGAGGAGGAATGAACTCGCTCACCGGCGCGACGGCCGCGGCAGTCCCGTGAGCGCGGCTCTCCGCTGAGCCGCCTCACCTGCGACGCAACTCGGCTTCCGCAGGCCGAAGGCTCCGCGCGTTTCAGATCTCGGGCAGCGGTATGCCTTCCCTCGGCATCACCAGGATCTCCTCCGCGCCTTTTGCCGAGTACGTAATGACCCCGCGCTTGATCAATGCCCCAAGGAGAGATTCCACGTCCCTCTCCGTCATTCCCACATGCTCGGAGGCCCATTGCCCGAAATCCGCCACGTTCACCCTGCTGCCCTTGAAGGTGGAGACTCCCTTTTCCCTGGCGTATTCCATGAGGCCGGTCCACAGCTGGTTCAACCTGTTGGTGGACATCAGATGCTGGATGATCGCGTTGGATTTGCGGATGCGCTCGGAGAGGATGCGGCTCATCTTGCGGGCGAAATCGGGGTTGGACCCGATCATGTTTTCGTAGAGCCTCTCGTTTATCCCCAGGAGCTTGGTCGGCTCGACCGCGACGGCGGTTGCCGAGCGGGGCTTCTTCTCGATGATCGCCATCTCGCCGAAGATGTCGCCTTTCCGGAGCCTGATCAGGGTCTTCGCCGACGAAGGGCCCGTGGCCTTCCTGATCTCCACGGAGCCCTGGATGATGATGAACATGTCGCTTCCCTGCTCGTTCTCGCGGAAGATCACCTGATCCGTCTCGAAGAAGCGGACGTAGTTCTCGAATGTGCTCTTGTCGATCTTCATCTGCCGTGATCGCTCCTTTTCACCTTTCTCGATTCCGGACCGCGAGCCGAAAGGACACGCGCAATCAGGTCTTCTTCGACTTCGACGATCTCCACGCTGCCGGCAGATCGGGGTACCGCGAGGCGGATGCGCCCCCTTCTGCGCTTCTTGTCCATGAGCATCGCGGCCGCGAGATCCCTCTGGTTTGCATCGGTATCAAGCCGATAGCCGTAACCCTCCAGCATTTCAACCACTCCTTCGGCGTACCCGCGTTCCGTCATGCCGAGGGCAATTCCCGCCTCCAGGGCCTTGGAGATTCCCCAGGCAACGGCCTCCCCGTGAGTCCAGCCGGCAAAGCCCATGCAACTCTCCAGGGCGTGAGCGAAGGTGTGGCCCAGGTTGAGGACCGCCCTCCCGCCTTCCTCTCTCATGTCGGCGGAGACGACCTCCCCCTTCACGGCGAGGCACCTCCTCACCACATCGGCAAGGAAAGCGGGATCCCGCGCCATGACCTCCGATCGTCTCCCCTCCAGAGCTTCCAGCAAAATCCGGTCCCCGATCATGGCGGTCTTGATTGCCTCGGCGAGCCCGGAAAGGTATTCCCTCTGCGGGAGGCTCGACAGGACCGCGGCGTATACGATGATTCGGGAGGCGGGATAAAAAGTCCCCACGAGGTTCTTGTAGCCGGCGAAATCGATTCCGGTCTTTCCCCCCATGCTCGCGTCAACCATGGCAAGGAGGGTCGTCGGAACGAGCGTGAGGCCGCATCCCCGCATGTAGATCGAGGCCGCGAAAGCGGCGAGGTCCGATACCACTCCCCCGCCCACGGCGATTACCATGCCGTCCCGTCCCAGGCCGCGGTCCACCATGAAGGAGAGAATGGTCTGGGCGCTTTCCCATTTCTTCGCGGCCTCCCCGGCGGGAAGCACGACGGCGCTCGGGGCGCCGGCGCCGAAGAGGGCGTGCGTCGTGGCGTCGAACACCAAGATGCATCCCGCCGGGCACGAGGAGCCGAGTGCCGCACAATCGAGGGCATCGGGGAACGTGACCTCGGTGGAGAAACCGTCGAAACGGAAGGAAAGCGGCTCCATCATTCGACGATACCCCCCAGCCGCCTGAAATCGTCGATGAAATCGGGATAGGAAACCTGGGCAGCCTCGAATCCCTTTACCCTCACCCCGGCAGGGATCCCCGCGCCTGCCACGGCCGCAGCCATCGCGATCCTGTGGTCTCCCATCGGATCCACCGTCCCCGCCCGCAGGACTTGCGGGCCTTCCACGGCGAAGCCTTCGTCCGAAATCTCGATTCTCCCGCCGAAGCTTTCCACGAGGCGGCCGATCATGGCCAGCCTGTCGCTCTCCTTGTACTTGAGCTCCGCGGCTCCCCGCACTTCGGTCCTGCCGCGGGCGAAGAGGCCGAGCACCGCCACCAGCGGAATCTCGTCGATGAGGTCCGGCACTTCCCCGCTCTCCACTGCGGCGGCCGAGAGCGGGGCCGGGGATGCGCGGATGCTTCCAATCGGCTCTCCCAGAGAGGATCGATCCTCGGCGACCTCGATCGATGCGCCCATGCGGCGGAGCACTGAAAGAAATCCCAGGCGCGTGGGGTTGATCCCGCAGCCCGTAACCGTGATGGCGTGACCCGAGATGAGCGCGGCGGCAAGGAAAAACGAGGCCGAGGAGATATCGCCGGGGACCTCGAAGGAGAAGGAGGGGAGTCGGGGCACCGGGGTCACTTCCAGCGTGCCGCGCTCCGCTTTGAGCGGGACGCCGAGGGCTGAAAGAAGCCTCTCGGTATGGTCCCGCGATGAGCCGGCTGCCTCCTGGATCCGCGTGGTTCCCTCCGCCCGCAAGGCGGCAAGCAGGATGGCGCTCTTTACCTGCGCGCTCGCTACGGGGAGGGCGTAGCTGATGGGAGAGAGGCTTCCGCCGCCGGGGAGAAAGCACAGGGGCGCAAGCTTCCCCCCCTCCCTGCCTTCGATGCGGGCCCCCATGCTGCGGAGGGGCTCCACCACTCTCGCCATGGGGCGTTGTCTGAGGGAGGAGTCTCCCGTCATCACGGCAAAAAGGGGAAGACCGGCAAGGAGGCCGGAGAGCAGGCGCATGCTGGTGCCCGAGTTTTCCGCGTCGAGCACCCCGGCGGGCTCGCGCAGGCCGCGCAGGCCGAGCCCCCGGATCGTGACTTCACGCGCACCACCGCCGGCGGACGGCCTTCCAGCGCCGCGGCCCCCCTCGCAGACTGCGCCGAGCGCCTCCATGCAGCGCCGCGTGGAGAGGCAATCCCCCGTCTCCAGAGGGTTTGAAACACGGCTCTCGCCGTCAGCGATCGCCGCGAGCATGAATGCCCTGTGCGTGAGGGATTTGTCGGCGGGCGGAACGATCTCGCCGCCGATGCCGCGCGGGGCACGAAACCGCATCTCCATGGAACCGAGCTTATGCAATGATGTATATCGTGTCAAATGTCAGGCGCGAAAGCGCGCGGCGGTGCACCGCGTGTTGGGCGGCGAGCGCCGGGTTGCGGGACTCCTCCTCACTCCCACTTCTGCAGCTCTATGATGTTTCCTTCAGGATCGCGAGCGTAGACGAAGAGAATCGATCCCATCCCGCTGATCCGCGTGGAAACGATTGAGCCGACTCTGCTGCCGCCGTATTTTTCGATCTTTCGAAGGGCGCGATCGACATCCTTCACGGCGAATGCGATATGCGCCAGGCCCGGCCTGTTGACGGCAGATCGTGTTCCCCGTGTTTCCCGGGAGTATTGAAAAATCTCCAGCGTGGGGCCATCCGCGCCGTATCCGGGAAGACGAAGATGGATCCCCTCGATGTGGGCATCTTTCAATGCGGTGGCTTCATCGAGCCACCTGCCTTTCAAGTTCCGCTTCGGGGGCTTGCGCGTGCAGCCGAGGGCGGTGACGTAGAACTGCGCCAGAGGTTTCCAGGCCTTTGCAACGATGTTCGTGTGGACATATCTGGTTTCGTATTTCATTGAAGCTCGATCGGATGATACGACGCGACCCGTGAAAACGCAATTCCCTGCCCAAGGTGACCCAGGACTGCTGCGCGATCAATTGACAGGGGAGCCTCGCGGGATCTACCCTCGCGGAGGGGTTTCCCCCACACGTATGATAGACCTGCACACTCACTCGACGGCGTCCGACGGGACGTGTTCGCCGGGCGAGCTCATCGACCTCGCCGCCCAGCGAGGTATTTCCGCTCTCGCCCTGACCGACCACGACACCCTCTCCGGCCTTGAAGCCGCGCAGGACCGCGCACGGACTGCCGGCATCCGATTCATCCCCGGCGTGGAGATCGAGATTGAAAGCCTCCGGGGGGAGTTCCATCTGCTCGGGCTGGGGCTTTCGGGGGACCGCAGCCGGCTCGCCGATGCGCTCCAGGAGGTCCGCCGGAGAAGGCACGAGAGGAACCTCGTGATGATCGGGAAGCTTCGAAACGCGGGATTCGACATCAGCCTGGAGGAGCTCTCCGCTGCGGCGGGGGGAGAGGTTGTCAGCCGAGCGCATTTCGCGCGCCTTCTCATGGCAAAGAAATACGTGAGCTCCATTGAGAAGGCCTTCAAGCGCTATCTTGGAAAAGGGCAGCCCTTCTACGAGGCCAGAAAATGCCTCTCTCTTTCCGAGGCGGTGTCCATCATACGCGGCGCCGGCGGCATTTCCGTCATCGCGCATCCGCTCTCACTCCAGATGCGGGGCCCGGCCTTGCGCCAGTTCCTCGAGCACTGCAGGGGGATAGGCGTGGCGGGGATCGAAGCGTATCACCCCACTCATCCCCTCAAGGACGCGCGGCGGCTCGAGCGGCTGGGCCGGAGGCTGGATCTGCTCATCACGGGAGGCTCGGACTTCCATGGCAGCGCCATCCCCCAGCGCCGCCTCGGCTATGCGTCGGGAGGGCTTCCGATCCCCGATGCGCTTCTCGATGCGTTGCGCTTGGACCCGAGTTGAACTATACTGCCAGACACCACGATGATCGCAGCGCTCGGCAAATGGGCCAATGAAAAGGCGCGGGATTTCTCATATGCCCTCGGCTTCTTTTTCCAGGTCCTCAAGGAGACGGTGTTCTTTGTCCGCCGTAAACAGGTCGCCTTCAAGGTCCTGGTCATGCAGATCCTCTTCACCGGCGTGGATGCTCTTGGCATCGTCGCCCTCGTGGCGCTGTCAATCGGGGCGGTCATCATCGTGGAGGGAAACACGATCCTCCCCCGCTTCGGCCAGACCAGCCTCCTGTACTCGATCCTCATCGTCGTGATCACCCGCGAGCTGGGTCCGATCCTGACGGCCTTCATCATCATCGCGCGGTCCGGAACCGCCATCACAACGGAGCTTGCCAACATGGTGGTGTCCCACGAGATCGAGGCCTATATCTCGGTCGGCATCAACCCCATCTCCTACCTCGTCGTGCCGCGTTTTCTCGGGGTCATCATCTCGGTGATGCTCCTCACCGTGTACTTCGACTTCTTCGGGCTGTTCGGCTCCTTCCTGGTGTCCCAGATCATCAGGCCGGTCCCCTTCCTGGAGTATTTCAGGTCCATCCTCGCCACCCTCCAGGTCAGGGACGTAATCTCCACCTTCGTGAAGAGCTTCGTTTTCGGGGTCATCGTTTCGGTGGTGGCCACCTACCAGGGATTCCGCGTGCGCACATCGACAACCGAGATCCCGCCGGCCGCCATCCGGTCCGTGGGGCAGGGTTTCGTGCTCTGCTTCCTTGCCGATGCGGTCATCACCCTCATCTACTATGTCTGAGCTGATAGAGCTTCGCGGCGTGACGGTCACTCTGGGAGACTACGCGGTTCTGCGAGACGTGACCGTGGCATTCCCCGAGGGCAAGAGCACCGTCATCATGGGCCCCTCGGGCTGCGGCAAGAGCACCCTCCTGAAGGTGGCGGCCGGAATCACGCCTCCGGACAAGGGCAGCGTGTTCTACCGCGGAGAGGACATTTTCTGGATGTCCGAGCGCAGGGTGCGCGAGATGCGCGCGGTCAACGGATTCGTGTTCCAGGACGCCGCCCTCTGGGAGAACAAGACGATCTTCGACAACCTCGCCCTTCCCCTCCAGGTGCACGCGCCGGGGCTTTCCCGCGCGGAGATCGAGCGGCGCGTTGTTCGGATGCTTGAGCGCGGCGAGCTGGTGGATTCCATCACCCTGAGGCCCGCGCAGCTTTCCGGCGGTGAGCGCAAGTTCGTCTCGTTTCTGCGCGCCATCATCCTCGAGCCGTCCCTGCTCTTCCTCGACTCCCCCACCGGCACGATCGATCCCGCGCTCGCCGACCGCATAACGGGGATGATACGGGAGATCAAGGCGGGAGGCTGCTCCATCCTTGCCGTCAGCCACGACCGCAGGCTCGCCTCCACCCTTGCGGATCGCCTGGTCGTGCTCTCCGAGGGCTCTCTCCTGGCGCAGGGGGATTTCGATTCGGTGAAGAGAAGCTCCGATGCGAGGGTTCGCGCCGTGCTCTCCGAGGTGCTGGGAGAGATCGCCTCTTTCGACACGGATCTGCTCACCCTCCTGGGCGGGGAGGACGCGAATTGACAGTAACGGAAGCGCGGGGATAGGATTCAAGGGATGAAGTTCAGGATCCGTTTCGTGGATCAGATCGTGGGCATCTTCGTTCTGCTCGCCATTGTCGGCATCGCCGTGATCCTCATCTTCATCGGCATCAACCAGAGATGGTTCGCCAAGAACTACTATTTCACGAGCACGTTCCCCTCCGGGGAGGGGCTCGCCGTGGGGATGCCCATCATGCTGCAGGGCTTCGAGATAGGGAAGATATCGCGCTCTTCCCTCACCACCGACAACCGCGTTGATATCGAGTTCTCCGTCGAGGATACCTACTACGACAAGATCCTTCCCTATACCGTGATCGAGCTCATCTCGAGCCCCATCGGTCTGGGCACGACCCTGAAGCTCCACCCCGGCAAGGCCAAGGGAAGCCCATTGCCGGAGCACTCCCTCATTCCCTCGCTGAACTCGCCCGAGGGACAGGAATACGTGGACAAGGGCCTCGTCGAGATGCCGAAGGGGGAGGACGTCATCGGCTCCGTCCTGGCCAAGGTCAACCCGATCCTCGACGAGACGAGGAACACCATCGCGCAGCTTCGGCGCGTGGCAACGGATGTGGACCTCGCCCTCAACGGCAAGGGCGGGCCGGTCGGTTCGATGGTAAACGAGCTCTCCCTGACCCCCGCCCGGCTCAACCGCACCATCGACATCGTCAACGACAGGGTGGACACCATCACCAATGATGTGAACGTCATCACGGGCAAGACCGAAGACATCCTCGGCCGCATCGACACGGTGACAAAGAACCTGCAGGAGATATCGGAGAACCTCAAGGCCACCTCGGAAGGCCTCAAGGACACCAAGGGGCTGGCGATGCGGCTCCTGGATCCCAAGGGGTCGGTCAACAGCTTCATGAACGACGACAACGCGCTGTACAACCAGGTTGACGAGGCGCTGAAAAACCTCAACCAGATCACGGTGCAGATCAAGGGCTTTGTCGACTACGTCAACGGAACCCGGCCGCAGATCTCCAACCTCTTGGAAAAAGGGAGCACGACGCTGGACCAAGGCAAGGACGTTCTGGAGGCCGTGAAGAACAATCCTCTGCTCAAGGGCGGGGTCCCCGAGAAGAAGCCTCAAAGCTCGACCCTCAACAGCTATCGGGACGAGGATTTCTGATGTCCGGGACCGCGCGCATCCTCGCCGCCGTGGCGATTCTTGTCTCGGCCGCCTGCTCTTCCGCTCCCCCGAAGACAGATACCGTCTCCGACGTGAAAAACCAGGCCGCCGACGCCACCGACACGGGAAACCGCTACTACCGCCAGGGCCGCTGGGACATGGCCCTCCGCTTCTTTTCCCAGGCCCTCGATTTCAACAGCTCGGTGGACAACCAGGCCGGGATCATCCAGTCCTACAATTCGATGGCGAAGGTCCACATGGCCATGGGCAGCTATGACCTCGCCGAGGCGACGCTGATGAAGGCCCTGCCGCTCTGCCAGGGGGCGGGAAACGAGGCGCTCTTCTTCATCACATGCGACAACCTCGGGGAGCTGTACCTGCTGCGGGGGGATGCGCAGAAGGCAATCGATACGCTCCAGCAGGCCCTTGCAATCCCCCCGGGGAAGCTCAGCCGGCAGCAGACCGCCATTCTCTATCACGACATGGGATCAGCCTACAAGACCGCGGGCGATTTCGCGCGCGCCAAAGAGCTCCTGGAAAAATCGCTCGCCATCAACCTCGCCGCGAAGCTGGGCGAGGAAACGGCCGCGGACTACTACATGCTCGCCTCCGTCTCCTCGAAATCGGGGGACTACAAGGCCGCCGATGCGAACCTCCAGCTCGCGCTTTCCTTCGACAAGAAGGTCGAGAACTCCATCGGAATAGCGAAGGACCTCTATGCCCTGGGGCTCGTCGCCGTCAAACGGGGGGATGCCCAAGGGGCATACGACTCTTTCAGGCGCTCCTACCTCGCGTACGCTTCCCTGGGATTCACGGAGGATACGAAGCGGGCCCTCGAGAAGCTGATCGCGAGCTCGGATGAGCTGGGCAGGGCGGATGAGGCGGCGAGCTATCGCAAATCACTCCAGGAATTGGGGAATTGATTTGGCAACCCCGATCTTCAGCCGGGTGCTTCGCGGGTACCTGGGGATATTCAAGGCGGTCGGTTTCATCCTGGCTCTCCTGGGGGCGAGCGCCGGCCTGGGATTTCTTGTCGCGTGGCCCCTCTGGTTTTTCGCCACATCCAGCCGCTTAGCCTACTCGATCTTTACCACGGCGGTGCTCTGCGCGGGAGTCGCCTACTTCGTGTTCAACAAGATCCGGCGCCGTCAACCCCGTGGCTACGGCCGGCCGGGAAATCGCAGACCGCTGGGCGCCGCCGCGCTGATTCTGCTGTGGGTCGTCCTCCTTGCCGCGGGAGCGTACCTGGTGATCCTGCTTGCGCTTCGCGGCATGTACATCCTGGCAATCCCGGTTTCGATCCTCCTGCTGGCGGCTCTCGGATACATCGCCTATGCCGCTTCTGCCGGCGGCAAGGCCGGCGATCTTCATCCCAAAAAACAACCCTGAACGGGGCCTCGAATCATGCCGAGAATGGGTATGAGTGGTCAGGATGAAGAGAATATACGCGCTCGTCGTCTTCCTGCTTGTTCCTCTGGCGCATGGGGCAGCCGGCGACTACCCGCAAATCCTCTCCCTGTCGCGCGACGACATGCTTTTCGTCCAGCTCGAGGATGATATCGAGAGCTTCTACCGCATCTCCCGCCAGCGGGAGCCGGAGAGCCCTCCGCCGCTTGGCATTTTCACATATCAAAGAAAGCAAACGGAAGACCTTTTCTCTCTCAACGCCCGGCTCAACCTCTCTTACGAGACCCTGGCAACCTTGAATGGGATCGAAAGCCCCCAGGCCATGGGAAGGCTTGACAGCATCCTCATCTCCTCCCAGCCCGGAATATTCGTTTCAGACCCTCCGCGAACGGAGCTGGAGCAGATGATGCTCGGCTCACGCCTCCAGCAGGGAAAGCTGCCCCAAAAGGTCGTGGTCTGGCGCTGCGCAAAGAGGCAGAATCTCTCCTTTTTCCCGGGGAGCCAGTTCAGCGACGTTGAAAGGGCGTTCTTCCTGCGGATCCTCTTTCGCTTCCCCATAGCCGAAGGGTCGATCACCTCCCGCTATGGGCCCCGTCAAAACCCTTTTTCCGGCCACCCCGAGTTTCATGGCGGCATCGATATAGGCGCCCATGAGGGAACGGAGGTGCACGCGGCGCGCGATGGCACCGTATCCGAGAGGGCGGTCAGCCCGATCCTCGGCAATTACCTCGTCGTGAGCCATCCCGGGGGCTACCAGACGGTCTATGGACACCTTTCGGCATTCAATGTTACTCTAGGACAGGAGGTGAGCGCCGGATCGGTCATCGGGCGGGTCGGGAATACCGGCCTTGCCACGGGGCCCCATCTCCATTTCGAGGTCAGGAACAGGGGAGCGACTGAGGATCCCTTCCTGGTCTTGCGCGTGAAGAGGTAGGCGAAAAAGGGGCTCAATATTACTATTCTTCCTGACGAAAATAAAGGTGTTGGTGTCCCAATATAGTTCCCCTCCCAGTTTACTATATGAAAGACACCACACCAGGCAGGCCGGCTCCTTCGGGAGTCGGCCTCTTTTTTTCACCCTGACGTCCGGCGCGGGATAAGGCCGTCCTGTCGGGCTTTCGCCGCCGGGACCTGCCGAGCCTCCCCCGACGAGTTGACAAACCACCCCTCCCTTTCTATCCTCGAAGAGTGGTTATTCTTCCCCGCAAGAAGCTCCTCTTTGAAATTCTTCTCATAGCCGCTTTTGTCGTGGCCGTTTCCATCGGAGTATCCCTCGGCCTCGCCCTGGCCGGCACGCGAAACGCCCGAGCGGACCTGCAGTGGGGAGAGATCAAGCCCGCCCTTCCCACGAAGATCCTCGACATCAATGACCGCGAGATCACGCAGTTCTTCGGGGAGGAGAAAAGGGACATCATCTCGATCACCGACGTGCCCCAGAGCCTCATCAATGCCCTTCTCACGCGCGAGGACCAGCACTTCTACTCGCACCACGGCTTCCGCTTCCAGAGCATCCTGCGGGCCGCGTTCAACATCGTCACGGGCCAGTTCGTCTCCGGAGCAAGCACCATTACCCAGCAGCTGGCCGGAAAGCTCTTCGCGGACCGCACCGAGTTCTCCCTGAAGCGCAAGCTCGTGGAGCTGTGGTGGGCCATTCAGCTGGAGCGGCAGTACACCAAGAGCGAGATCCTCGAGATGTACATGAACGAGATGCCCTTCGGCGCCGGGACTCAAGGGGTCGAGGCTGCCAGCAAGTTCTTCTTCGGCCACGGCGTGAAGGACATCACCCTCGCGGAATCCGCCATGCTGGTGATCCAGCTCGCGCGTCCCGGATTCTACTCCCCTATCAAGTATCCCGACCGCGCCATGAAGATGCAGAAGAAGATCCTCGACGATATGGTGAGGCTGAAGTATTGCAGCAAGGAGGAGGCGGACGCATCGCTTCAGGACTTCTGGGCCCGGCACGACTACACGCGGTCAAGCTCCGCCTCCCCGTATTTCGAGCGCGAGGACAAGGCCCGCTATTTCAGCGAATACGTGCGCAGCCAGCTCGAGGACATGCTCTTCGGCTCGGTGAACATCCTCAAGGACGGCCTGGTGGTGCACACGACCCTCAACCTCGACTACCAGAAGGAAGCCGACCGCATCATGGGGGAAGGCATCGACAACATCAACGAGAAGTACCTCAAATCTTCGGGCAACAGCGCTTCCTATGCCAATGCATCCTTTTTACCCCTGATCGACATGATCACCTCCACATTCAACATCGACGGCCTGCAGTACCGCCAGTCCAGCGCCAAGGCCAAGTGGAAGAGCTACTACGTGAAGAACGTCAATCCCGTCGTGGACCTCGTCTCCTCCCTGTTCTCGCTGGAAGGCGCCCAAAACGTGGCTTCGGCCGGCTACCTGTCCGCCCAGTTCACGGCGCGGCGGACGCAGGTGCAGGGCGCCCTCATCTCCCTCGACTCGCACAAGGGGTATATCCTCGCAATGGTCGGGGGACGGGAGTGGAAGTCAACGGACCAGTTCAACAGGGCGGCATCCGGGCAGGTGGAGCCGGGCTCGGCCTTCAAACCCATGTATTACTCCGCCGCCATCGACTCGCGGAAGTTCACGGCGGCGACGATGATCCTGGACAAGCCTGTCGTCTTCACCAGCCCGGACGGCAGGCCCTATGAGCCCCAGAACTACAAGGGCCAGTTCCACGGTCGGGTTCTCCTTCGAGACGCCCTGGCCGAATCGATGAACATCCCCTCCCTTGTCGTCCTCGATACAGTGGGATTCGACGCGGCCATCCAGAGGGCAAGCAGGATGCTCGGCATCACGGATCCCGCCGAGATCGTACGCGTGTTTCCCCGCTACTATCCCCTGGGCCTCGGCGTCCTCCCCGTCTCGCCCCTTCAGATGGCCAGGGCGTACGCCGTGTTCGCCAATCAGGGCCGCGAGGTGGTTCCCATTACGATCCGCTATATCGAGGACAGAAATGGGAAAATCATCCTGGAGCCGGAGAAAGAGCTGCGGGCCCAGCAGGCGAGAAAGGGCGACGCCGCTCAGATCATGAGCCCCCAGACGGCGTACATCATGACCAGCATCCTGGAGAGCACCATTGCGGAAGGCTCCCTGCAGGGCATCACCGGCATCCTCACGGACCTGAACAAGAGGCCCATGGCCGCCAAGACGGGGACCACGCAGAACTGGTCCGACGCGTGGACCGTGGGATTTACTCCCCAGATCACGACGGCGGTCTGGTTCGGCTTCGATCAGGGCAACCGCTCCCTGGGCGTGAACCTGACCGGCGCCCTGGCCGCGGGCCCCATCTGGGCCAGGTACATGAAAGCAATCCACAAGGGCGTGCCTCCCGAGAAGTTCCCCCGGCCGGAGTCCGGCCTGGTGACGGTGAACGTGAGCGCCAGCTCAGGTCTCCTTCCCACCAAGTACTCCAAGAAGGTGATACCCGAGATATTCCTCGCGGGCACGGAACCGAAAACCTTCGACGAGATCGACGAGTACGAATCCGTGCGAGGGCAGGATATCCAGGACAACCTCATGAAGAGCCAGCTGGGCGGCGGAATGCTCCCCTCGAACCCCGACGTGAACCTTCCGCCGCTCGACGACAAGGCTCCCGATTCCGGGACTCCCGATTCGGGCAACCCTCTCCTCGACTGAAGCGGGGAAGGAGGCCGATCATGTACCTCTACACGAAGGATCACGTCTGGGTCCGGGCCGCAGGCAATCGGGTCCGCGTCGGAATCTCCGATTTCGCTCAGAGGGAGCTCGGGGACATCGCGTACGTGGAGCTCCCCGAGGTTGGGAGGAAGCTGGCCAGAGGAGACGTGGCCTGCACCGTCGATTCCCTGAAGTCTTCAAGCGAGATCTACTGTCCCGTTTCAGGCACTGTTGTCGAGGCGAACTCCGCCCTCGCGCAACAGGATGGATGCCAGGCGATCAACAGGGATCCACTGGGTGAGGGATGGATCTTCGGCCTCGAGATGAGCGACCCGTCGGAGCTCGACCTCCTGTTGTCAGAGAAGGACTACGCGGACTACCTTCAGGAGAACTGAAAGAAGCCTTTACCTCTGCCTGGCTTTCCCCTTCGCGCTTCCAAGAAGCCGCCCCGCGAACCGGCCGATCCAATTCCCCAGCCGCTTGAGCAGGGGGAACCGCGGCTGCCGCGAAAGGTCCACGGCCGCCTCCTCCAGCGTGAAGATGTGGCCGTAGCGCTTCCCGAGCTCACCCCAGTGCTTGCCGATGAAGACGTAGAGGTCGCTCTCCGTGGCCTCGGGGAAGCGCGAGAGAAGCTTCTCCTCGAGGATGACTCGAACGATGGGCATGTAGACCGTGTCGTACCAGGAGAGAAGCGCTTCCTCGAAGGGAATCTCTTCCGTCTTCTTGAGGTTGATATACCACTTGTGCTCGCGCACGTGCTCCATGATCTCGTCGTAGCGGCCGACTTCCGTGAACTCCAGGCGGCAGTCCGGCCGCAGCTCGCACAGCCTGGTCTCCTCGAAGAACCTCTTTTTCTCGAACTCGATGACGGCTTTTTTCAACTCCTCCCGCCCCATAGCGGGGTGGATGTCGATCTGCGATGAAAGGGAAATGACCTCCGCGTCGATGAACTCGGCCCCCCGCGCCTTTGCCACAGAGACGCGGTGGTTTCCGTCCCTCACGAAGTACACTCCCCCGATCTCGAAGAGCTTGATGGGCGGCAGGGTGACGTTCTGGTAATGGGCCATGTCCACGCGGGTCCACCGCGACATGAGCTTGTCGTGCCGGGGGAGGAAAGCCTTGTTGAAGTCCTTGTAGCGGCCTTCGCTGCCGACGATCTTGGAGATGGCAACGGCGCGCATGCCCCGGTAGTGCTCTGACTCCGGCCGCAAAAGCGAGCGCACGTCTCCCAGGGAGAGCATCTCGTCCTTCTGCGCCTTGAGCAGGCTCAGGATCCTCGTGATGATCTCCCTCTTCCTGACCCTTCCGAAATCGTCCTTGGCCATGAGGAAAAAGCTCTTGTCGCTCATCGGGAGTTCTCCAGCTCGACCACGATGTGATCGTAGGCGTTGATGACGCGCGTCAGATGGTAGTGCGCCTCCCGCGCGGCGTTCCTGTCATAGAGGTGAACGTGGCCGTGGATGAGAACCTTGGGCTTGAAAACGCGCATGAACCACAGGAAGATCTTGAACCCGGTGTGGCACGGATCGGGAAGGTCGTTGATGCCGTAGGGCGGAGAATGCGTCACGAGGATGTCGAGGAAGCGGCCGCGCAAGATACGGTTCACGAGGAGCCGGGGGAAGAGGCGGACCATGGAGAGGAACATGGTGAAGTCCGTGTACTGGTTCTCTCCGCCGTTGTACCAGATGCTCCCGCCGAGGCCGGCGATGATCATGCCCTTCTCCCGCATCACCTTTCCCTCGAGGTAGGTTGCGCCGACCTCGGAAAGGTAGCGGGGAGACCGGCCGGCGTAGGGGTCCCGAACCCGGGCAAAGCTTCCGCGATCCGCGAGGTGGTGGTTTCCGAAAACGAAGAACAGCGGCTTGTTCAGCGTGCTGACGATGAAATCGTAGTATTCGAGGGCGAGATCCCCCGCGCTGATCACGAGATCCACGTCCGAGAACCGGGTTTTCAACCCATTGCTGTATATCAGTGGATCCACGTGATCCGCGATACAGAGAACCTTCATGGCCGTTGCATCACAAATATAGCCAAACGGCCCACCCGGCGCAATCTCCTTTGACAGGGTGAGCCTTCCCCCTGTATACTCACCGCCGCATCTTCCATCAAGGAGAGTTACATGGAAAAAGCCGAGATCCAGACCAGGTTGATTGAAATCCTCGCCAAGCACACGTCACTCGAGCCGTCCGCCCTTGCCCCCGACAAGAACCTGAAGCTGGACCTGGGGCTGGATTCCCTCGATGTGGCCGAGATCGTCTACGAGATCGAAGAGGTCTTCGACATCTCGATCTCCGACGATTCCGCGGACAAGGTCCAGAAGATCTGCGATATGGTCGATTTCATAGCGGAGAAGATGAGGTCCGCAGCCGAAGGCAGCCTCTCTCCCCAGGAGAGGTAGCCCGCCTTGCTGAAGGGGATCCCCCGCCCTACCCTTCAGTTTTTTTGAGAAGCTCCTGGAGGCGGTCCCTGTTGTAGAGCTCGATCGGCCTGTTCTCCGCGAACTCCAGGGCTTTTCGCGTGTAGACGGAGCTGGAGACGATCACTCCACGGATCACGTTGTTTTTCCTCATTTCCTCCAGCGTGTCCCGAACGACGGTCTCATCGAGAGGATCCGTGGTCCTGTAGAATCGCATGAGCCGCGGCATCTTGCGGGTGCCCAGCCGCTTGGAATCGGATTCGAATCCCGATACCTGCACACCTCCCCCCGCAAGTTCAGAAACGGACATGACCTGCATCCCGAGGCCCTCAGCCACGGTCTGGCAGATCTTGAGGAACTCCTCCTTCGGGGTGGTCAGGTAATCCTTCACCGAATCGTCCGCCCGAAGCTCCTGGTACTGGCTGAGCTTCTCCGCAACGTCCCGGAAGGTGGGCTTTCTCGCGTATATCTTCTCCCATTCCGAGATCGCCTTCTCCACCTCCCGCACCTTTTCGTAGCACACGGCGAGGAAGTATCTGCCGTAGAGGGTCACAGGGTCCGTCTCATTGGAGGCGAGGTTGACCGACCGCTCCAGCTCCGAGATGGCCCTGTCGAAGTTGTTCATGCTCATGAAGCAGCCCCCGCGCTCGACCAGCACCTTCTGCCTGAGCTCGGGGTCTCTCTGGGCTTTCTCGAACGCATTGAGAGCGGCGGCGTAGTCGTGACTGTCCTTCAAGAGCTTTCCCAGGTAGTAGGAGGCGCCGGCGTTGGAAGGATCTATCTTCACCGCCGTCTCCAGATCCCTGCGCGCCTCCAGAAGCTTTTTCTGCCTGTACTCAAGCAGGCCGAGCTGGAAGTGGGCCTGGGCGTGATTGGGATCGAGCTGGATGGCCTTGGCATAGTAGCCCAGAGACTTGTCCGCGTTGCCGCGCTCCTCGAAGAGCATTCCCGTCTTGAAGTAGAAGTCGGCCTCCGCCGGCTGGCTCGTGATGAGGAGGAGGTACTCCTTGAGCGCCTCGTCCTTCTGATTGAACTTCCAGTACAGCTCGGCGATCTGCCTCCTGAAGGGGATCTCCCTGCAGATTCCCGTGAAGTCCCCGATCTGATTCACGGCCTTCAGCTCCATCAGCGCCAGCTCGGGCTTCTTCTCCTGGAGAAAGGCCATCCCCAGAAGGTAGTGGGCATCGGCATTGCGAGGGTCCTTGGCCAACAGCCGCCTGGCCAGACGGATCACCTGCTTTGTCTTTCCGGACTTGAGCATACCTTCGATCGTGGAAATCCGCTGAGGAGAGAAGAATATGAAATAGGCGAAAATGATCAGAAAGACGAGGACAATTCCGAGAATGACAATGAGAGAAATGAGCATATTTTCAAGTGTAGAGAGTACTTGCTTTTCCTCCCCCTGTCAAACTCTCCCGAGGGCGGCTGGTCAGTGAGGCAAAGGCGGGGTATACTAGGGGAGAGCGCGATGAAGAAAAGCCCCCTCGTCCTATTTCTCCTTCTTGCCGCTGGGGCGGCCTTCCCCATATCGGTGACTCTCGAGCAGGCAGAAAGCCTCTATCAGCAGAACAAGCCCGCCGAGGCGAAGCCGCTGCTCGAAGCGGCTCTCAGCGAAGACCCCACAGACGAAAAGATCTACCTCTGGCTGGGAGTCACCTACAGGCAGCTGGAAGACCTCGACAAGGCCATCGCCGTTCTGAAGAGGGGCCTCGCCATTGCCGCCGACTACAAGGCCGAGTTCTACTGGAACATCGGGCTCGTCTACTTCAGCCAGAAACAGTTCACCTTTGCCGACAACATGTTCACTTCCGCCATTGCGACGGATAGAAAGTACACGGACGCTTACAAGGACCGTGCCCAGGCTCGCATGAAACTGGAGAACTACGACGGCGCCCTTGCAGACTACACCCTTTTCCTCCAGCTCGCGCCGCAGGATCCCCAGAGGCCTCAGATCGAGGCCCTCATTGCCCTTCTCACCAAAACGCTCGAGGCTCGAGCGAACAAGCAGAAGGAAGAAGAGGCCAGGCAGAAGGCCCTGATGAACGATGTCCTGAACTCCCTCAACAACGCCTCCGAGGATACGAAGAACCTCTCGGTTGAGTCGCTGCAGATCAAGCACGATGCGGAAGACGTCGATATAAAGGACTGAAGCCCGATGAAAAAGAATGCACCGAAGGTTTCCCTGACAGGGGAAAGACTGCACCCCTCCACCTCACCGTCTCCCGACAGCTCCCCCCGCGGGCCGCGCGCAATCGTTTTTGTCGCGATCGCGGCCGCCCTCATCCTCGCCATCGGGGGCGGGGTGATCCTGTATTCCCGGATCGCCTCCTCCAACAGCCAGAGGATCCGGGAGAACACCCTGAAGGTCGTCACAACCTATGCCGACAAGGGCGAATACGATGCGGCCTTGAAGCTCCTCAACGACCTGCTGATCGCCAACCCGGACGATCCCCAGGCCAAGGCCGCCCTCGACGACATCCTGGGCAGGAAAAAAGCCACCGAGGAGGCGGCATCACAGAAGCTCGCATCCGAGCAGAAGCAGCTCCAGCAGGGGCTCGCCGAGCTCGGCGACACCCTCAAGAAGAGCAGCGCCCCCCAGATCGTCATCCAGGAGCCCAAGAAGCCTTCCGCGGAAGAGACCTCCGCCAAGGAAGCGGAGAAACAGAAGAAGCTCCAGGATCTGCTCAAGAAGGGGGCCGCCCTGTTCAATGCGCAAAAGTACCCGGATTCCCGCAAGGCGTTCTCCGATGCGCTGGCCATAGACCCCAACTCCGCCGCGGCCCTGGCATACTCAGGTCTCTCCTACCTGCGGGAGAACCCCTCGAGCCCTGAGAACATCCAGAAAGCGGTCGATCTTTCCAACCAGGCCATCGACAAGGATCCCAACTTCTGGGTTCCCCACGATACCCTGGGGGAGGTCTATGAATCCCGAAACCTGTATGACGACGCCTTGAAGGAGTACAAGAACGCCTCGCGCCTCAACCCGAGCAATCCCGACGTGCTCTATTCCCTGGGCAAGATCCAGTACCTGAGCAAGCAGTACGCGGACGCCCTGCGCTCCTTCGACAGCTGCCTCCAGCTGAAGCCCGACCATATGCTGGCCCACTACCGCCGCGGGTTGACGCTGATCAAGCTGGGAGACCAGGACAAGGCCCTGGAGGCGCTCCGCTCCGCCGTCGGGCTCAAGCAGGATTTCCCCGAGGCCTGGTACTACGTGGCCACGATCCAGAGGGACAAGGGCAGCCTCGCGGCGGCGGTCGACTCCCTGAAGAAGGCCGTCGGTTTCGCGCCCGACAATCCCGTCTTCATGCGGGAGCTGGCCAACGTGTACACCCTGCGGGGAGACTTCGCCGGCGCCGAGGCCGCCTATGGGCGGGCGCTCGCGCTGGATCCCCAGCACGCCACCACGAACTTCAACATGGCAAACGTGGAGATCAAGCTGGACAAGCCCCAGGCGGCCCTCCCGTACGCCCAGAAGGCCGTTGAAAAGAATCCGGATTCGGCCCAGTCCAACTACATCCTCGGGCTGGCCAACGAGCAGCTGGGAAAAACAGACGAAGCCATAAAGAACTATTCCACCGCGATTCAAAAAGACGGAAAGTTCACCCCGGCCCTCATCAACCTCGGCGCGATCTATGACAGCGAGGGATTCGCCGACAAGGCGCTGCCCCTCCTGCAGACCGCCGTGGCGGTGGACCCTTCATCCTACGAGGCGAACAACGACCTGGGCAACGCCTTCCTTCACAAGAGCATGTTCCCGGACAGCATTGCCGCCTTCAAGAAAGCGATATCCTTGAAGCCGGACAGCAAATCAACCCGGTTCAACCTCGCCCTCGCTTACCTCGAGGTGAACCAGACCGCGGACGCAAAGCAGTCGCTCACGGAGCTCATCAAGATAGACCCCGCCTATTGGGATGCCTACATGAAGCTGGCGCAGGTGTTCATCAAGGAAGGAAACCAGGCCGACGCGAAGACGCTTCTCACGACGCTGCTCACGAAAAACCCCGCCTACGAAAAAAAGGACGAAGCGCGGAGCCTCCTCGACAAGCTGAAGTGAGCCCAAGGCTCTAAAGCGATCCCCCTCCCGAGCACGGCTCCCGACGCGCACGCGGCTTCCGCAAGCCCCGCCGCCGTGCTATAGTGGGGCGCTTTTTATGAGCAGATATCCTCCCGTTTCGCGGCTGAACGCTCAACAACGCGTGGTTGTGGTCAAGGACATCTTCACCACTTCGTACTCGCGCTACGATTTCCTCAATCATCTGCTCAGCCTCCGTCGGGACGTGGGCTGGAGACGGTTCACCGTGGAGCGAATGCGGTTTTTCTCCACGCGCCGCCTGCTGGACGTCGCAACCGGCACGGCGGACCTCGCGATAGCGGCCGCTCAGCGCTACCCCGACGTCGAGGCGACGGGCATCGACTTCGCCGAACCCATGCTCTCCATGGGGCGCAGGAAGCTTCGGCGGCTCGGACTCGACGGGCGGATCAGGCTGGCTGCAGGCGACGCGCTTTCCCTCGGCTTCCCCGACTCCGCATTCGACGTTTCGGCGATCGCCTTCGGCATGCGCAATATCCCGGACAAGCTGAGTGCCCTGCGTGAGATGGCGCGGGTCACCGTCGCCGGGGGCCAGGTCATGGTGCTGGAGATGAGCTTCGCCCCGGCCCCGTTTTTCCGCGGGATCTATCGGCTCTACCTCAACCGAATGCTGCCGCTCATCTCCGCGCCCTTCGCGCCCAACGGCGCCGCCTACTCCTATCTCGCCGATTCGATCATGCACTTCCCTTCACCCGAGGCCTTCCGCGATCTCATGCGGCAGGCAGGACTGACCGACATTGTGTATCACAGCCTCAGCTTCGGCCTGGCGCACCTGTACATCGGCAGGACGCCGGGGCATCTGCCGGGAGGAGCATGAATGGAGCTCGCCGATATCTTCGCCCCCGTTGCCTCGGACCTGTCCCTCGTGGAGGAGGATCTCAAGAAGATTGCCCGGCTTATAGCGACTTCACGGCAGGAGGAGCTGGGCAGCGGGGGGATTCTTTCGAAGATCGTGCAGCATCCATTCACCGTTCCCGGAAAGAGGATCCGTCCCGCCCTTGTGCTGCTCTGCTCGCGAACGGTCGGCGCCCCCGAGGATCCTCTGGCCGTTATCCGCCTTGCCACGTCGGTGGAGATGCTCCATGCCGCCTCCCTCGTTCATGACGATGTCATCGACGGCGCCGATACGCGCAGACATCAGGTCAGCCTGAACAAGCTGTTTGGAAACCGCGTCGCCGTCCTGGCGGGCGATATCCTGTACACGCACTTCTTCACGCTCGTCACGGGCCTTCCCAATGTCCTTGCGGAGCGCCGCATCGCGATCCTGGACAAGTTCCTGGAGACGACAAAGGCCATGTGCATGGGAGAGATCCTCGCCCAGGAGGCTGGGGGCCCGGCGCGGAACACCCTCGGTTTCGAAGAGTATGTCGAGATCTCGGCGGACAAGACCGCTTCGCTTTTCTCGGCGTGCTGCGGGACCGCCGGCATGATTCTTGGAGCCGGGCAGCCCGTGGTCCGCTCACTCGAAGAGTTCGGTCTCTCATTCGGGCTCACCTTCCAGATGATGGACGACCTTGCGGACGGCGACTCCCGCCTGGATCCCCGCATCGACCTCCGCGCCAAGGCCCGGGAGTATGCCGCAAAGGCTCGAACTGTGACCGATGCTCTCCCTTCGAACGCTTACCGTGAAAAATTGCGCGAGCTTGTCGATTTCGTGATTTCACCGGCTATTTGTTGACGCCGTTCGTCGGCTGTCAGTATACTTTCAGCAGAAAAATGAACGAATTGCTCATGCTTGGCGCCTTTCTGTTCGTCGTAGCGGCCCTGGTTTTTTTCCTTCTCGTGGTGACGCATCTGCTGGGTGAGCGGCATTACGAGAAGAGGACGGGGATTCCCTACGAATCGGGGATCAACCCAACGGGGAGCGCGCGCATCCGCTTTTCAGCCGATTTCTATCTCATCGGAGTCTTCTTCGTCATCTTCGACGTCTCTTCAGTGTTCGTCTTCGCCTGGGCCGTTGCCGCTCGCGAGCTGGGGTGGGCCGGCTACGCGGCCATCTTCCTGTTCATCGTCGAGACGGCGGCCGGGCTCGCGTATCTCTGGCGCATGGGGGCTTTCGATTGGGGAGCCCGCAGGCTGCGGGAGCATCGGGAAAGGCATGGGTACGGACGTGGCGCGGTTCGCTAAGGGCCCCTCTCCGGCGGGCGACATCGTGCTCGCCCGGCACAAAAGCCTCCTGGCATGGAGCCGCAAGTACTCGATGTGGCCCTTCAACTTCGGGCTTTCCTGCTGCTACGTCGAGTTCGCCACCGCCCTCACCAGCAGATTCGATCTTGCCCGCTTCGGCTCCGAGATCCTCCGCGGCTCTCCGCGCGAGGCCGACCTCATGGTGATCGCCGGAACCGTCTTCATGAAGATGGCGCCCATCATCCGGCAGATGTACCAGCAGATGATGGAGCCCCGCTGGGTGATATCGATGGGATCCTGCGCCAACTCGGGGGGAATGTACGACATCTACAGCGTGGTGCAGGGCGTCGATTCGTTCCTTCCCGTGGACGTCTACGTCCAGGGCTGCCCGCCGAGCCCCGATTCGTTCATGCGCGGCCTGGTGCTGCTCCAAGAGGCGGTCGCCACCGAGAAACGGCCCCTCTCGTGGGTTGTCGGTCCCCAGGGGGTCGTGAAGCTGGAGAAGCCCTCACTGCGGGACATCATGAGGGCGGAGAGACAGAAACAGACGGAGCTTGCCTCGCCCGATGGAATCTGAGGGCGGGGCGGGCATAGCGGCGCCTTGCGCGCCCTGTCCATCCATCGGCGTGGAGCGGCGCCGAGGCGGGTGAGCAAAAAGGCCGAGGGGAGAAAGTTCTGATGGAAGAAGTGCCGGCAGTGATCCGGGAGCTCGTCGAGCGCTTCGGCGCGGACGCCCTGGCTACCCAATCGACGCGGGACGAAATCCCCACCGTGTGGGTGGACCGGGGAAAATTCCGCGAGGTGCTCGCCTTCCTCAAGGCGGCCCCCGGCGGCTCCTACCCCATGCTCTTCGACCTTACCGCGATTGACGAGCGCTTCCGCGTTCACCGCGAAGGCCAGCCGCTCTCGGATTTTTCGGTCGTCTACCACCTCCTTTCCTTCGACAGGAACCAGGACATCCGCGTGAAGGTGGCCCTGCGCGGCGAGCACCCCTCCATAGCCACGATCACGGACCTCTGGGCCAACGCCAACTGGTACGAGCGCGAGGCCTGGGACATGTTCGGCATCCGCTTCGAAGGCCACCCCAACCTGCGCCGCATCCTGATGCCCCCCTGGTGGGAGGGCCACCCCCTGAGAAAGGAGCATCACGCCAGGGCCACGGAGATGGGTCCTTTCACAATGACTGAAGAGGACACCGAGCGGATGCTCGCCTCCATGGAGTTCAAGCCGGAGGAGTGGGGAATGAAGCGTGAGGAGGGGGATCAGCAGTTCCTCTTCGTGAATATCGGCCCCCAGCACCCGGGGACCCATGGGCTCCTGCGCCTCGTGGCGCAGCTCGACGGCGAGGAGATCGTGGACCTGGTCTGCGACATCGGGTTCCACCACCGCGGGGCCGAAAAGATGGCCGAGAGGCAATCCTGGCACACCTTCATTCCCTACACGGACAGGATCGACTACACCGGCGGCGTGATGAACAACTTCCCCTACGTTCTGGCCGTAGAGAAGCTGGCCGGAATCACGGTCCCGGACCGGGCCCAGGTGATCCGCATCATGATGGCTGAGATTTTTCGCATTATCAGCCACCTCGTCTACTACGGCACCTTCAGCCAGGACCTGGGACAGATGTCTCCCATCTTCTACATGTTCAACGACCGGGAGAGAGCCTTCGACATCGTGGAGGCCGTGACGGGCGGCCGCATGCACCCGGGCTGGTTCCGCATCGGGGGCGTGGCCCAGGACCTCCCCGTGGGATGGGACGCGATGGTGCGGGAGTTCGTCGCCTCCATGCATCGCAGATTGAAAGATTACGACGTGGCCGTGATGAAAAACCGCATCTTCAAGATGCGGGCCAAAGGGATCGGCTCGGTATCACTGGCGGAAGCAATCGAATGGGGCGCCACGGGCCCCTTCCTCCGGGCCTGCGGACTGGAGTGGGACCTCAGGAAGAAAAGGCCCTACGGCGGCTACGAGCGATTCCAGTTCGACGTTCCCACGGCCGCGAACGGGGATTCCTACGACAGGCTCGCGATACACGTGGAGGAGATGCGCCAGAGCCTGCGGATCATCGAGCAGTGCCTCAAGAACATGCCCGCCGGACCGTACAAGGCGGACCGTCCCCTCGCCACCCCGCCCATGAAGGAGCGCACGATGCACGACATCGAGACGCTCATCGACCACTTTCTGGGGGTGAGCTGGGGGCCGCCGATACCCCCGGGGGAAGCCACTGCGACCATCGAGGCCACGAAGGGCAACAATGCCTACTATCTGGTAAGCGACGGAAACACGATGTCCTACCGGACGCGGATCCGAACCCCTTCCTTCGCCCACATCCAGATGGTGCCCATGATGAGCCGCGGGCTCACGATCCCGGACCTCATCACGATTCTGGGAAGCGTCGACTTCGTGCTTGCAGACCTTGACCGATAGAGGAGCGAAACGTGGAGAGCGTATGCTGAGCGACCGGGAGCGGCACCTGATAGAAACAGAAGCTCGCTCATTCCCCGACAGGAGGGCCGCCGTCTCCGAGGCCCTCATGATCGTGCAGGAGAGCCGGGGATGGGTTTCTGATGAAGCAGTGGCGGACGTGGCCCAGGCGCTGGGCATGAGCGCGGATGAAGTGGACGGCGTGGCGACGTTCTTCGAGCTCGTGTTCCGCAGGCCGGTGGGAAAGCATGTAATTCTCGCCTGCGACAGCGTGAGCTGCTGGGTGACGGGGTATGAAGGAATCCTCGATCACCTGAAGCGCAGGCTGGGCATCGGGCTGGGGGAAACGACGGCGGACGGGCTTTTCACCCTGCTTCCCGCCGGATGCCTGGGTGTCTGCGAACAGGCCCCGGCCATGATGATCGGCGACGAGGTTTTCGGGAACCTGACTCCCGGGAAGGTCGATGAGATTCTTTCACAGTTGGGAGGCGGAGGAGATGCCGACACCCCTCACCGCTAACATCCGCCCCGGTCAGGGGCCGGTGGATATCGCCGCCTACGAGGCGGCGGGCGGCTATCAGGGCCTGCGCAAGGCCCTCGCACTTCCCCCGGGGGGGGTTCAGGACTCCGTAAAGAAGTCCGCCCTCCGCGGCAGGGGTGGCGCCGGATTCCCCACGGGACAGAAGTGGAGCTTCGTTCCCCTGGACGGCGCGGAGCAGCACTACCTCGTGGTGAACGCCGACGAGAAGGAGCCGGCCACCATGAAGGACCGCATCCTCATGGAAGGAGACCCGCATCAGCTGCTCGAAGGGCTGATCATCGCATCCTACGCGGTCCAGGCTTCAACGGCCTTCATCTTCCTTCGAAGGGAGTACGCAAGAAGCGCGCAGGCGCTGGAGCGTGCGATCGGCGAAGCTTCCAAGGCCGGCTACCTCGGCACCGGCATCCTCGGCTCGCCCTTCAACCTGGAAGTCCGCCTCCACAAGAGCGCGGGCCGCTACATGTGCGGGGAGGAGACGGGCCTTCTCAATGCCCTGGAGGGAAGGCGGGCAAACCCGCGCAACAAGCCCCCGTTCCCCCAGACCTGCGGCCTGTGGGGAAAGCCGACCGTGGTCAATAATGTTGAAACCCTGTGCAACGTCCCGCACATCCTGCGCGAGGGTTGGGAATGGTACAAGAGCTTGAGCGATTCCCCCGACACGGGAACAAAGATCTTCGGGGCGAGCGGCAAGCTGAAGAACCCCGGGCTGTGGGAGCTTCCCATGGGGGTGACGATCCGGGAAGTGATCTTCCAGCATGCCGGAGGGCTCGCCGACGGCGTTTCGCTCCGCGGCCTTCTGCCCGGCGGCGGCTCCACGGACTTCCTGACCGCGGATCACCTCGACGTGAAAATGGAATTCGATTCCGTGGTCAAAGCGGGCAGCAGGCTGGGAACCGGCACGATCGTCGTTCTGGACGATAAGACGTGTCCCGTCTCCATGGTGCTCAGTCTCGAGAAGTTCTTCGCGCGCGAGTCCTGCGGCTGGTGCACTCCCTGCAGGGAGGGGCTCCCTTGGGTCATGCGGACCCTGGAGGCGCTGGAGCAAGGCCGCGGCGAGATGGAGGACCTCGAGGTGCTGGAAGAGCAGGCTCGGCTTCTGGCTCCCGGGCGGACCTATTGCGCTTTTGCCCCCGGCGCGGTGGAGCCCCTGGGAAGCGCCCTGAAGCTCTTCCGGGAGGATTTCGAGGCTCACGTGAAGCAGAAAAGGTGTCCCTGGAGATGAAGATGCTCACCCTGACAATAGACGGAAAGCCCTACTCGGTGGACGCTGAAGGAAAGAACCTGCTCGCGATCTGCCTCTCCCTCGGCTTCAACCTCCCCTACTTTTGCTGGCACCCCGCCATGCACTCCGTCGGCGCCTGCCGGCAGTGCGCCGTGAAGCTCTTCCGCGACGAGAAGGACACCCAGGGCCGGATCGTCATGTCCTGCATGACGGCGGCAGTTGATGGGATGCGGATATCGATCGAGGACCCCGAGGCGCGCGAGTTCCGCTCAGGCGTTATCGAGTGGCTGATGGTGAACCATCCCCATGACTGTCCCATCTGCGACGAGGGCGGTGAATGCCACCTCCAAGACATGACCGTGATGAGCGGGCATGTCTACCGCCGCTACCGCTTCACCAAGCGGACCCACAAGAACCAGGATCTCGGGCCCTTCCTCAACCATGAGATGAACCGCTGCATCCAGTGCTACCGCTGCGTTCGCTTTTATCGCGATTACGCGGGGGGCAGGGACTTCGAAGTCCAGGGATGGCACGACAGCGTGTACTTCGGCCGGCACTCCGATGGCACTCTCGAGAACGAGTTCAGCGGCAACCTGGCCGAGGTCTGCCCGACCGGGGTTTTCACGGATAAGACGCTCAAGAACCACTACAGCCGCAAATGGGACCTCGCCACCGCCCCCTCGGTCTGCGTTCACTGCGGGGTGGGCTGCAACACGTCCCCCGGGGAACGCTATGGGATGATCCGACGCATCCGGCCCCGCTACAACGGCAAGGTCAACGGGTATTTCCTCTGCGACCGCGGCCGCTACGGCTACGAGTTCCTGCACAGCGAGCGGATCATCCGCCGTACGCTTTTGAGAAGGGGCGGAACCCTGATCCCGGTTGACCGTGAGCTGGCTTTCAAGGCGGCGCAGGAGGCGCTTTCCGGGACAGCCGCGATCGGGATCGGCTCTCCCCGCGCCTCCCTCGAGACCAACTATGCCCTGCGGCGGCTCGTCGGGGCTGAGAGCTTTTTCATGGGGGTGCCGGACGGACAGTTGGAGCTCACGCGCCTCATGGCGAGGATCCTTGCCGAAGGGCCGGTTGCCGGCGCATCGGTCAAAGACGCTGCGGATGCCGATGCCACAGTCGTCCTGGGTGAGGACGTGTGGAACACGGCTCCCATCCTCGCCCTGAACATCCGCCAGGCTTCCCGCAATGCGCCCATCTCCTCCGCCATGAAGCGCAAGGGCATCCAGCGCTGGGACGACGCGGCCCTGCGGCAGGCCATCCAGAGGGAGAACGGGCCCCTCTTCATCGCCACCGTGGAGTCGACAGGCCTGGATGTTTCAGCCCAGGCCGTATTCCGCGGCTCCCCGGATGAGATCGCCCGGCTCGGTTTCGCAATTGCCCATGAGATCGATTCAGCCGCCCCCGAGGTGCCGGGGCTGACTGTGGAAGCGAAAAGTCTCGCCGGCCGCGCCGCCGCCGCCCTGCTCGCGGCGGAGCGCCCCGTAGTTGCAAGCGGCTCGAGCCTGGGGAGCGCCGGGATCATCCAGGCCGCGGCGAACATCGCCTGGGCGTTGAAGAAAAAGGGGCGCAGCCCCGCTTTGAGCTTCTCTTTCCCGGAGGCGAACAGCTTCGGGGCCGCGCTGATGTCGGCGGGTGGAATAGAGAGCGCTGCGAAGGCGCTCCGGGAAAAAAAGGCCGGCGCGCTTCTCATCGTGGAAACCGACATCGTGCGCCAGGTCGGCTCAAAGGCGGCGCGTGAGCTTTTCAGCGCCGCATCCCACGTCCTTGTCATCGACTGCATTTCAAACGGTACGACGGAGGCGGCCGAGATCGTCCTTCCGGCAGCGCCCTTTCCCCAGTCGTCGGGAACCCTGGTGTCGAGCGAGGGCAGGGCGCAGCGATTCTTCGCCGTGCACCCTTCCGCGGCTCCCGCCCAGGAAAGCTGGCGCTGGCTTGGAGAGCTTTCCGCGGCCGTGGGCAGAAGCCCGCGCGCCTGGGAAAGCCTCGACGAGCTCATTACGGATATGTGCGCCGAGCTTCCCGCGCTTTCCGGCGCGCGTAAAGCGGCCTCCAGCGCGGCCTTCCGCATCAATGGGGCACAAGTTCCACGCGATCCCCACCGCGTGAGCGGCCGCACCGCCAAGTACGCGAACATCGACGTGCACGAGCCCAAGCCTCCGGAGGACCGCGATTCCCCCCTCGCCTATTCCATGGAAGGCTTCATCGAGGCACCGCCTCCCTCCCTGATTCCGAGGTTCTGGGCTCCGGGATGGAACTCGGACCAGGCCATCAACAAGTTCCAGATCGAGGCAGGCGGCCCGCTTCGCGGAGGAGACCCGGGGGTGCGTCTGGTTGAACCGCGCGAGGGAGCCGAAGGCAGGTACTTCACCTCCATCCCTCACGCCTTCGCGCCCGTGGATGGGCAGATTCTGCTCGTGGCCCACCACCACGTCTTCGGCTCCGAGGAGCTCTCCGCGCTGGCAAGCGCCATCGCGTCACGCTGTGCCCGGCCGTACCTCGCCATCGGAGAGGCGGATGCGCGGAGGCTTGGGCTGGAAGAAGGCAGGCACGCCAGGCTTATCCTCGGCGGGGATTCATACGAGCTTCCCGTGGCCATCCGCGGCCTTCCCTCGGGCGTGGCGGCGCTTCCCGCCGGTGTACCGGGACTCACCGGTATCGGCCTTCCCGCCTGGGCATCCCTCGAGCCCGCCGGGCAAGGAGGCGCGCGATGAGCGTCCTGGTCACTGCCATCTTTCTCATCGGCGGCGTGCTCCTCGGAGTGCTCCTCATCGCGGCCGGCACGATCTGGGTGGAGCGAAGGGCCCTCGGATTTCTCCAGGAGAGGTACGGACCCAACCGGGCAGGGCCCTTCGGCGCCCTGCAGGTCATCGCCGACATGCTGAAGATCTTCACGAAGGAGAACTGGATCGCCCCGTTCTCGGACAAGGCCGTCTTCGTGCTCGCGCCGACCATCATCTTCACCGCCACCCTTGCCTCCTTCGCCGTCATTCCCTTCGCTCCCGCCATCTTCGTCTCGGACGTGAGCTTCTCCCTCCTGTTCTTCCTTGCCATGTCCTCCTTCGGCGTGTACAGCGTGGCGCTGGCCGGGTGGTCCTCGAACAGCAAGTATTCTCTCCTGGGCAGCTTCCGTGCCGTCGGGCAGATGGTGAGCTACGAGGTCTTCATGGGCCTCTCCCTCATGGGGGTCGTGATCCAGGCCGGCTCCTTCAGCCTGCGGGAGATCGTCGAGGCCCAGCGCGGGATGTGGTTCTGCGTGCCCCAGCTCGTCGGGCTCGTCGTATTCCTCATCGCGGGATTCGCGGAGACCCGCCGCATCCCCTTCGACCTCTCCGAGGCGGAGAATGAGCTGGTTGCCGGCTACCACACCGAGTACTCGGGCTTCAAGTTCGCCATGTTCTACGTCGGTGAATACGTGGGCATCACCCTGATCTCCATGATGGTTGTGACGCTTTTTTTCGGCGGCTGGCTGGGACCGATCCTCCCGCCCCTGGTCTGGTTCCTGCTGAAGAGTGCCGTCGGGGTGGGGCTCTTCATCCTCGTGCGCGGGTCCCTGCCGCGGCCCCGTTACGATCAGCTTTTGGCGTTCGGCTGGAAGCTGATGCTTCCCCTCGCCCTCGCGAACCTTCTGGCGACGGGGGCGATCGTGCTGGCCCTGCAAAAGTGAGGAGGTGAGCTCGATATGTGGAGCATCCTGAGGTCGATGTGGATCGTGTTCAAGCACCTCTTTTCCCCCAAAGTCACGGTCCGGTACCCCGACGAGAAGCGGCGGCTTCCCGCCCGCTGGAGGGGCCGCATCATTCTTTCCCGCGACCCTGACGGAGAGGAGCGCTGCGTGGCCTGCTACCTCTGCGCGGTGGCCTGCCCGCCCTCCTGCATCTCGCTTCAGGCCACGAGCGACGAGCACGGACGGCGCTATCCCGAGTTCTTCCGCATCAACTTCTCCCGGTGCATCTTCTGCGGATACTGCGAGGAGGCGTGCCCCACCTACGCCATCCAGCTGACGCCGGACTACGAGATGGGCGAATACCATCGCAAGAACCTCGTCTACGAGAAGGAGGACCTCTTGATATCGGGTCCCGGCAAATACCCGGGGTACAATTTCTACCGTGTCGCCGGCCTCGCCATCAAGGGCAAGGACAAGGGCCAGGCCGAGAACGAGCGCCCCCCCGTGGACGTGAAAGAGCTCCTGCCATGAACGCCCTGTACGCCGTGGCCGCCGCAGTCGCGATCGTCTCCACCATCCTCGTCATCACGCGAAAGAACGCGGTGCATGCCCTGCTCTATCTCATCGTTTCCCTTTTCGCCGTGGCGGTGATCTTCCTCCTGCTCGGCGCGCCCTTCGTGGCGGCCCTCGAGGTCATCGTCTATGCCGGGGCCATCATGGTCCTCTTCATCTTCGCCGTCATGCTGATCGGCGCGGAAAGCGCGGTGGTGCGCCCCCTGGCCTGGCTCGGGCCCGCCTTTCTCGGCGCCGTGATCTTCGCGGAGATCCTCTACATCCTGACGTCGGGCGGCAGGGTGAGCGCGCCGCCGCCCATGCAGTCCATGCCCGTGGACCCCAAGCAGGTGGGAAGAGCGCTCATCGGGCCGTATGTCCTGGGGATCGAGGTGGCGGCGTTCCTTCTCCTGGCCGGCCTCATCGGGGCGTACCACCTCGGCCGCAGGCGTGTGGAGCGTTCGGCGGCGGAGCGGGAAGCACGGGGGAGCACCTGATGGCGACTTTTCCCTTCGAGTACGGTCTTGCCCTGGCCGGCATCCTCTTCGTTCTGGGGTTGATCGGCGTGCTTGCACGAAGGAACCTGATCTTCATTCTCCTTGGCGTGGAGATCATGTTCAACGCGGCGGGGCTCGCCTTCATCGTGGCGGGCGCGCGCTGGGCCCAGCCCGACGGGCAGGTGATGTTCATTTTCCTCCTTGCCGTCGCGGCGGCGGAGGTGGCCGTGGGGCTCGCCTTGATCCTGCTCCTCTTCCATCGAAAGAAGACATTGGACGCGGACCAGATGGGGTCCGCGGGGAGGATGAAAGCGTGAGCTTTGCGTGGCTTATTCCCGCGCTTCCCTTCGCCGGGTTCTTCATCCTCATGGTGGGCTGGAAGATGCCGCGAAAAGCGGCCGCGTGCATCGGCGCGGGATCCGTAGGCCTCGCGATGGCTTTCGCCATCTGGGTGGCCGCCCTGTTCCTCGCCAATCCTCCCGCGGGCGGCTCCTCCACCTTCCTGCTGTGGCAGTGGGTCGCCGTCAGCGGCTTCTCGGCTCCCGTGGCGATCACCGTGGATGCGCTCTCCGTGGTGATGCTCCTGGTGGTCACGGTGGTCGGCTTTCTGATCCACCTCTACTCGGTGGACCACATGGCGGGCGGAGAGGGATACTCGCGGTTCTTCGCCTACATGAATCTCTTTGTCGGATCCATGCTCACCCTCGTCCTGGCCGACAACCTCCTCCTCCTCTACCTCGGCTGGGAGGGAGTGGGGCTGTGCAGTTACCTGCTCATCGGATTCTGGTATGAAGACCCTGCCAACGGCAGGGCGGCGCGCAAGGCGTTCATCGTGACGCGGATCGGAGACGTGGCCCTGATGATCGGGCTTTTCCTGATCGCTTTCAGCCTCGGAAGCCTCGGCCTGAAGGAGTCCTCGGCCAAGGCCCTTTCCTCGTGGGCGCCGGGCTCCGGCATCGCTGTGGCGGCGGCCGCCCTCATCCTGGGCGGGGCGGTGGGAAAGTCGGCGCAGCTTCCCCTCCAGACCTGGCTCCCCGACGCGATGGCCGGTCCATCTCCCGTGAGCGCCCTCATCCATGCGGCCACGATGGTCACGGCCGGAGTCTACCTCATTGCCAGAACCAACGTGTTCTTCTCACTGGCCCCCGCCGTCCAGCTCGCCGTTGGAATCGTCGGCGCCGCCACGCTGATCCTGGCGGGATCCAGCGCCGTGTCCCAGAGGGACATCAAGCGGGTGCTCGCCTACTCCACCATAAGCCAGCTCGGCTACATGTTCCTCGCCCTCGGCGTGGGTTCCTGGGCCGGCGCCATCTTCCACCTGGTGACGCACGCCCTCTTCAAGTCGCTTCTCTTCCTCTCCGCAGGGGTGGTGATCCTCGCCATGAACGAGGAGCATGACATCTTCGCCATGGGCGGGCTGGCCAGGAAGATGCCGTTCACGTTCTGGGTCTTCCTCATCGGCTGCTTCGGCCTCACTGCCCTGCCTCCGGTCACCTCCGGGTTCTCCAGCAAGGATCTCATTCTCGCGGCAGCGTGGTCCTCCGGAGGCGCGGGACGGATCCTGTGGGCCGTAGCTCTTGCGGGAGTCTTCCTCACCTCGCTGTACACCTTCCGCATGGTGTTCATCGCGTTTTTCGGCCCGCCGCGGCCGCTTGCGGAACATGGCGCGGAGGGAGGCTCACACGCCTCGCACGGCGGCCCCGGCCGGGGGTTCAGGGCCGGTCCCATCATGGGATTCCCACTCGCGGTCCTTGCCTTGTTGTGCGTGATTGGGGGATTGCTCAACCTCCCCGCCACACTGGGCGGGGCGCCATTCCTCTTCAATTTCCTGGACACGGTGCTCCCCCATCAGAGCCCGGCCGAGGGAGGCGCGCTTTCCGAGGGGATGCTCCAGCTCATCTCTCTTGTCGTCTCCCTGGCAGGCATCCCATTCGCCTACCTCATCTACAAGCGAAGCCTGCGGCCGGCGCCCGCGCATGAAGGGCGCCCCAGCCTCACCACGAGGTTTTTCGCCTCCGGATGGGGATTCGACTCGATCTACGATGTGCTGTTGGTGCGCCCCTTCACCTGGATCGCCGGAATCAATCGGGCGGATGTGATCAACGGGCTCTCTGAGGGGGTGGGGGCCGTCAGCATGTTCTTCTCGCGCCTGTTCCGCGTTTCACAGACCGGCAGGGTACGCTGGTACGCCGTGGGGCTTGCGGCCGGCGGCCTGCTCATCGTTGCTGCGGTGGTGATGCTATGATTCTTGCCCTTTTCATCGCAATCCCCCTGGGCTGCGCCCTCCTTATCTGGGCGACGGCGCGTCTCGGCTCGGCGCCCGGCCGCTGGATCGCGCTCCTGGCGAACCTCGCCAACCTCGGCCTTGTGCTCTGGCTGTGGCTCGGCCTTGCTGCGGGAACTCTTCAGCCGCAGAGCGACACGTGGCTCCTCGAGTGGAGCGTGCCGTGGATTCCCCGGCTGGGCATTTCACTGACGCTCGGCCTGGACGGCCTGAGCCTGGCTCTCCTGGGCCTGACCGCCCTCCTGGGCGTCACTTCCGTGCTTTCCTCATGGAAGGGGATCCAGGACAGGGTCGCGTTCTTTCACGTCAATCTCTCGCTTGTCCTGGCGGGAATAAACGGGGTCTTCCTCGCCCTGGACATGTTTCTTTTCGCATTCTTCTGGGAGCTGATGCTCATCCCGATGTACTTCCTCATCGACCTGTGGGGCCATGAGGGACGCCACCACGCGGCCATCAAGTTCTTCCTCTTCACCCAAATCGGCGGCCTTCTGATGTTTGCCGCTATAATCGGGCTGGTCGTGATCCACGGAGTATCCACCGGGGTGTACACCTTCGACTACACCCAGCTCCTCGGCACCGAGCTCTCTCCCCTTGCCGGGATGCTTCTCATGCTCGGGTTCTTTGCCGCGTTTGCCGTGAAGCTGCCCGCTTTTCCCCTGCACGCATGGCTTCCCGACGCTCATACCGCAGCTCCCACGGCGGGAAGCGTGGTGCTTGCGGGTCTCCTCTTGAAGACGGGCGGTTACGGCCTCATCCGCTTCGTGGTCCCGTTGTTCCCCCAGGCGGCAAAGCAATTTGCGCCCGTGGCCATGTGGCTCGCCGTGGCTGGAATCCTCTACGGCGGGATGATGGCCTTCGTGCAAACCGACCTCAAGCGGCTTGTTGCCTACACCAGCGTCAGCCACCTCGGTTTCGTCCTCCTGGGCGTATTCGCCATGAATCCCCGGGCACTCTCGGGAGCCGTGATCCAGATGCTCAGCCACGGGCTTTCAACGGGCGCGCTCTTCATCCTCGTCGGCGCCCTTCAAGACCGGATGCATACCCGAGAGATCTCCCGGATGGGCGGATTGTGGAAACAGGTGCCGAGGGCGGGGGCCATTGCCATGGTCCTCACCATGGCCCTGGTCGGCCTTCCGGGGCTCGGCAACTTCATCGGCGAGTTTCTCGTTCTCCTGGGCGCATACCAGGTCGGCGTCGCCTTCGCCGCGGCTGCCGGGTTCGGCCTCGTGGTAGCAATGGTCTACGCCCTTCGGATGATGCAGCTCGCCTTCCACGGAACCCCCCGGGAAACGTGGAACATCCCGGATCTGACCGTAATCGAGATGACCGCCCTTCTCATCATGATAATCGCCCTGGTGTGGCTGGGGCTCTTTCCCCAGGCAGCCCTCTCGATCCTGGGAGGGACGCCTTCCGCCCAAAGCGGCGTTTTCCTAGGGGGTATTCTATGAGCCCTCAGGATTACCTCATTCTGCTGCCGCTCATGATCCTCGGCCTGACCTCGGTCCTCTCCTTGATGGTTTCCGCCTTCATCCGCAGGGCTGGCGCGGCGTTCGCAGTGGCAATAATCGGGATGGCGCTGTCTCTTGCTTCCCTGGCGTACGTCTGGCCGCTTGCCCCGCGAACAGTAAGCGGATTTCTCACCCTCGACAGGTTCTCGCTGTTCACCGTCGGGCTGATCGTGGCCGCCTCGCTCGTCTCTGCCATCTCTGCGGTAGGAACGCTCGCCGGGCGCGAGGACGAGCGCGGAGAGTTCTTCTTCTTTCTGGTCCTGAGCGCCCTTGGCGGGGCCGTACTCGCTGCAAGCTCCAACTTCGCCGCGTTCTTTCTCGGCCTCGAGCTGTTGAGCGTCCCGCTCTTCACCCTTATTGCCTACCGGCGCGAGCATACCCCGGGAGCTGAAGCGGGCATCAAATACCTGATCCTTGCGGGAGTCTCCAGCGCGTTCCTCCTTTTCGGCATGGCGCTTTCCTATTCTGCGCTGGGCACCATGGATCTCTCCCAGGTGGCGCAGGGAGCCGCTTCCGGCTCCGGAGGTCTTCTCCTGCCGGCGGGCCTGGGTTTCATAGCCGTGGGCATCGGGTTCAAGCTCGCCGTCGTTCCCTTCCACTTCTGGACTCCCGACGTCTATGACGGCGCTTCCTCACCCGTGGCGGGCTACATCGCGACCGCCTCCAAGGGAGCGATGGCAGTGCTGCTTGTGAGGCTCTTCGCTCCAACGGGAATAGTGGCTCTTGGAACATTCGGCTGGGTCTTTGCCGTGATCTCCGCAATCACGATGTTTACCGGCAACTTCCTCGCCCTCAGGGAAGACAACGTGAAGCGAATCCTCGCCTATTCCTCCATCGCCCATCTCGGCTACCTTCTCATAGCGTTCGTGGCAAGCGGCTCGCGGGCCATTACTGCCACCGCCTTTTTCCTTGCAGCGTACTTCGCCTCCACCCTTGGAGCGTTCTCTTCCATCTCCGCCATCTCTTCCCGCCAGAGGGAAGCAGACCGCATCCAGGACTACAGGGGGCTGGCTTCCCGACGGCCGTGGCTTGCAGGATGCTTTACTGCCTCTCTTCTCTCCCTCGCGGGCCTTCCGCTCACGGCGGGTTTCATGGGCAAGTTCATCCTCTTTTCGGCCGGCGAGGCCTCCTACCTGTGGATCCTCGTAGTTCTCCTCGCCGTGAACAGCACGATTTCACTTTTTTACTACCTCAGGGTCGTTTCCATGATGTATCGCACAGCCGAGGAGCCCGAGGAGGCGCATGCGGAAGGCGCTCCGGCGGGAAGGGGGGTGGCGGGCCCCGGCGGGGCGGTCGTCGCTGCCGTGGGTTCGCGCGGCGGTGCTCTTTCCGTGCCGTTTTTTACGGGCCTTGCCCTGGCTCTCATGACCCTGGCGATCGTTGTCCTGGGTGTCTACCCGACCCCGCTCCTTCAGCTCATCGAGCTTCTGACATCGGGCTGAAGCGGCTACAGCGGCCGATCCACGAGCCTGTAGAGCTCATCCCGCGATACCACGTGCCAGATCGGCCTTCCGTGAGGGCAGCGGGGAACTTCAAGCTCAAGGGCCACGCGCAGAAGCTCGGCGGCCGCAAGCGGGTCCACCGGGTCTCCCTCTTTCACTGCAAGCCTGCACGCCGCGCGCGCAACAAGATCCCGCCTCCACTCTTCACCGGACGCGATGGAGCCCTTCACAATCTCGATGAGGCCCGCTTCGGGCAGCGTGGCGAAGTCTGCGCTGAGCGCATCGATCTGGTATGAGCGGATTCCGCTGCGGCGGAGAACCATGCCCAGGGCGCGAAGATCGTCGAGCCTTTTTGAAAGCTCTGCATCCTCGTCCGCGGATACGTCGAAGCACAACGGAATAAGAAGCTCCTGGATCTTCGCAGTCGCTGCGTTCAACCGTTGGAAAATGATCTTCTCATGAGCGGCATGCTGATCGAGGAGGATGAGCTTCTCTTCCACCTCGAAAGCCAAAAACACTCCGAACACCTGACCGAGAAACCGAGCAGGCACGCCGGCGGGCCTCTCAGCCGCTCCCGCTTGCGGAGGAGAATCAGGGAGGAACCCATCGGGCAGCGCGCGGGAGCCCGGCCGCAGTGGAAGGTCGAGCGGCCTCTCGCCCCGGTAAATAGGCGCGGCGCCTGAAGCCGGCCGAGAAGGCGCCTGCCCGCCCCCGACTGCGCGCGATCTGGTTCCCAGGAACTCGCGGGTGGCGCTTACCACCGCCGCGTGCACGTCAGGGAGATTCCTGAACCGCGCCTCCTTCTTTGCCGGATGAATGTTGAAATCGACAAGCGAGGGATCGATCACGATGAAGACAAAGGCCATGGGGTGCCACCCTCCGGGAATAAAGCCGGCAAACCCATACTCCGCCGCCTGCATGAGCGAGTACTCCGGAATCCGACGGCGATTGACGAATACTTGAAGAAGCTTCCTGTCGCGCTTTCGAAGCGACGGGTCGGCAGCCACGACCTGAACGGAGAACCCAGTTCCTCTGGACTGCCCAATGCCCAGGAGCCTCTCATCGATCGATTCTCCGTACGCCGAGGATATCCTCTTGGGCGCCGGTGTGGCAGGAAGAAAAAGCTTCAAAGCGCCGTCCGTGAAAAGGCGAAAAGCGACTCCGGGATGGGCAATGGCCCTATCCACGAAGATGGATCTGCAGAGGCTCGACTCCGCCGAAGGGCTCTTGAGGAATTTCTTGCGCGCCGGAAAATCGAAAAAAAGCTCCGATACCTCGGCCGCGGTCCCCTCCCTCCCCTGGCAGCTCTCTATGCCCAGGAGCTTTCCTCCCCGGACCACCAGGCGATTCGCTGGGGACAGCCTTTCCGCGCCGGCACCAGAGGCGGGTTTTGCGTTCAAGCGCGCGGCGCTCACGATCTCCAGGCGACCGGCCACAGCCATGCTGGAGAGGGCTTCACCTCGGAATCCCAGGCTGGTCACGGTGAGAAGATCGTTTTCCGTCTCGATCTTGGAGGTGGCGTGTGGCTGCCAGCACAGCTCCAGATCTTCGCGGTCCATGCCGGCCCCATCGTCCACCACGCGAACCCGTGAGACGCCTCCCGCCTCGATGTACACATCTATGGAGGAAGCGCCCGCGTCGATGCTGTTGTCGAGCAGCTCACGCACAATGGAAAAGGGCCGATCGATCACCTCGCCGGCCGCGATCTTTCGGGAAACCTCGTCCCGGAGGATTGCGATCCTCCGGGACCGGGAAGCGTCGTCGGGCATCTCGGCTCGACCTAGAAGTGGATGCTCGTCTGGATAGCCAGGGACGTGTCCATCTCGGGCAGTATCGTTTTCGAACCCTCGTTATAGACGATATTTCCGTTTGCATCCCTATGCGCCGTTGCGGAGTAGAGAAGGATAATGTCGAGATTCGGCGTGGCCGAATAGGCGATCTGCGCGCTCACAACGGTGTTTGCATCGAAGAGGGAAAGCCCTTCGGCACCCTGGCTCTGAAGGATCGTGGAGACGAACCTGTTCCTTTCATAAGACACGGAGCCCGAGAGGTTGACGACGGGGATTACGCCCTTTTCCAGCGTGAACGTGGCTATGAGGTGGTCGTTTGGATCCGCCACGATCGCCCCCGTCGAGTCGTACGCCCACGGCCAGTAATAGCCGATCTTGAGCCTCAAGATCTTCTCCAGGGTGAATCCGCCTTCCCCGTAGATGCCCATCTCGACCCTGTCGAACGCGGGGTCTGAAGGGTTCTGGAGATAACTCATGACCTCTGCGGTGTACAAGAGGCGGTTGGTTCGCGTGTAGACGGTGTCGTAATAAGCAGGATGGGAGATTCCCGTGAAATATCGGTATTCCAATCGATAGTCAACCATTACGATGTTGCCCAGGACTCCCGCCGCGACGCCGTAGTTCTTCAGCCCTGAATCCCAAAGGGTGTTCCACTGATAGCCGGTCTGGATCGTCGAAAACCAAGGCGGCGCCTGAACAAACGGTACCATACCCGTCATGTCGGCGAAGGCAATGAGCGAGAGGGCGTCGGACTCGATGAACGGCACGTCGATGTCCAATCCCGGGTTGAAGATCATCATCTTTCCCATCACGTACTCGGCAGGCACGGGGAAACCCATGATGGGGAGGGTACTGTCCCCCGCGGGATTGAGGTCCGCGAGCAGGGACACGCCCAGCGCGGCGCGGAAGCCGGGGATGGGCCGCGCAAAGAGCCTTCCGCCGACGATCTGCGGTAGCGCGGCGTCGTCCATCATGGCCTCCATGCCGAAGCCGCCGAGGTCCAGGCCGAGATTGAGTCCGACGCGCCTGACGGCGGGGAAGTCGGCGTCATTTGCGTAGTCCCTCATGATCACGCCATGGCCGATTGTGATGTCATCAAGGTTGCCCGCTTTGAAGTAGAAGGGGTCCCTCTGCTTGCCGTATTCGATGTACTTGATCTTGAGAACGAGGTCGTTGAAGGCGTCCAGGGGATCCCAGGCGGAGGCGGAAACGCCGAAGTTCCACTCATCGTTGCCCGCCGGCCTGTAGTAGTCTCCGGGATCGAACATGTTGTCGGTGTAGATGATGGGGAGGTAGAGACCGAGCTTCAGGTCTCCGATGGAGAATTGCGGGGAAATCACGACCTTTGCGTAGGTGTTGCCGCTGATCGTGATCGAACCGATCTCCATGCCGAGGATGTTGCGAAGCCATCCCATGACGCCGTCAAGCGGTCCTCCTTGGCCCGGTCCGGCCGCCTGCGAGCCGGGGCCGTGTCCCGGAACATCCTGGGGGCTCAGCTTCTCGAAATCCAGGTCCTTGTGGATCTCCTGAAGGAAATCAGCAGGGATCTGGACGGGCTTGAACTCCGGAGCCATCGCATCCGCCATCATACCCTTGGAGATTTCCACGGTCTCTCCCGTGGCCGTCTTGGTGAATTCGATTTCACCATCAAGGACGAAGGCGGTCTCTTTGTCGGTTTCCACGTCGAAGCCGAAGTCAGTGCCGCGAACGCCGCACACGGCCGAGGGCCCCTGCACATTGTACTTTTCCTGGCCCGTGGCCTTTCCGGCAACGGCCCTGATCTTGCCTATGGCGACGGAGAACGTGTTTATTTCGCCCGCGGCGCTCTGGAGGCTGTCCACCTTGAAGTTCGTCACCTGGGAGACCTTGATGATGGTGCCGTTGGGGTCCAGCTTCAGCTCGACCACGTCGCCCTTGTCCGTGACAACGGTCCAGCCCGGAAGGAGGCGGGTGCCAATGTCGAACTGCACGGCGTTCTTTCCCTGGTCATAGATGGCGAGATTGCCGCTGGCATTATCGATGTATTCGATGACAACGGAAGGAGCCGAACCCTGGGGCTTCTGGGCTTGCGCAAATGCCGCGCACGATATCAGGAGGAGAACCCCTGCTATGACGATGCCTGGTTTTCTCGTATTCATGTGCGCACCTCCCCTGGGCTAAAACAGCTTGATGGAGCTCTGGAGGCCGGAGGTTACTATCCAGTCCGGCGACTGCCCCGGAGCATAACGAATCATGTAGATGAACGATATGACGGCAGGCCCTGTCATGTAGTTGAGCTTGGCCTGGATGGAAGCATTCAGGGGGCTGATAAGCTCGGCCCAGCTCGTTATGCCCTCCTTGTCATAGCTGCAATCCACCGAGATGCCGGGGATGACGCCCTCCGCAACCGTGAGGATGCCGCGCAGGTGCGGGTAGTTCAGGACGTACTGGGGATCTCCAGGAGAGGCATCGGGATACGGCACCCCGAAGGGACCATCGAGGACTACGGTGAAGAGGAACTTGTCCTGCAGGAAGGAGGTGCCAAGGCTTGCCAGCCATCCGTAGGAGACCGCGGTGGCGAGCCCGGCCTGCACGGTGTCGAAGCGGCTGGACCGGAAAAGGTCATAGGTCGCATCGAAGTAGGAAGGGATGAAGTTCGGGCCGAGGATCCTGAATTGAGCGCCGTAGGAGAGAAAGCCGATCAGCCGTCCGCCGAGCCCGATGGCACCGCCCATGCTCTTCCCCTGGATGGAAGCCAGATCCGCGAAGGTGGCGAGCGAGAACACGGGCATGGAGACGATTGGCAGGCGGAGGTCGCCGCCGAAGACCATGATGGGGGCGGCGGCATACGCCGTCGGGTTGTACAGGTCGGGCAGTGTATCGGCGACAATGGTCCCGCCGAACTCGAGGTCCTTGATGACGGGCGCATCCAATGCCGCCAGGGGCCTCACGTACAACCTGCCGCCCACAACGTCGAAGAACGCGAGGTTTCCCACCACGGTCTCGATCCCCACGAAGGGAAAATCGAACAGGGCCCCGTCGAGGTCGAATGAAAGCCCGAATATCCTCTTGCCCGGCATGAAGAGGGTATTGTCGTAATCCGCCATGATGAAGCCATTGCCCAGGGTGCCGTCCCTGAGTGAGCCCGCCTTTATGAATAGCGGATCACCCTTCAAGCCCCAGCGGATGTATGCGATCTTGGAGAGATAGATCGAAAGAAAGTCGCTGAAATCTGCGGGAATCCAGTCGTCTTGCCGAACGACGATCTGGCTTCCCGAGGTGAAGCGGTAGTTCAGCGTGATATCGAGCCCTATCCCGAATTGCCCGATGCCAATGTCCGGGAAAAGCGTCAGGGACTGGTAGGTGACGGGCATCTCCCGGGTCATTGAAGGTGTTCACTCCGATGCCAAGCGCCAGGCCGAAAGCGAGGGGATTGCCCGCCTCCCCCTGTTCCTGCGAGAAGACCAGCGCCGCCGAGAGACCTGCCAGGAGAAGGATGAGGAAGAGTCGCCGCAGAACAGCCGCCATTGCCGCCTCCTTGCAACCTCTTTGAATTATAAACCCCATGAAGTGATAAAACAATTACGGGGTCAGAACTTCAGTTTTGCCGTCAACGAAAGTTCAAATGCAATCCGATATGCCGAAAGTCCCGCTGAAAGGACACTCCTGATCAAATCCGATTCCCGCTTTTCCATCGATAGACCCGTTTTTTGGGAAAACGAGGGAGGTGGTGTGCTCGAGGAGCACGGTGAAGGGATGGAATGCCTCGGGGCTCGCGTATCGAAACGTGAGCTCGGCAGATTCCTTGTGGGAGAGAAAGCCCGAATGCCCGATATCAGGGGGGATCAAGGGGATGGCAAGCCCTCCGGCCGGATGCATGCTCCACTGAAACGCGAGCTCGGTTGCGTCGGTCAGGCTCACGGAGCCGGCGAGGATATCCAGCACTTCCCATTTGAAGGAATGGGTGAGCGTGAACTCCTCTTCAGCGAAACCCTCGATGCTGGCGTAGAGGTCCGCGGTCGTTTCTGTCCACCGGAAGGCCTGGCCCGGCATGGCGGTAAGTGAAGCCCCGAATGAGAGGCCGTACTCGTCCGTTCTCGCGAAAGGCATCAGGGGATTGGACCCGAGCTGGCCGAAAAGGTTGAGGGCGCGTGAGGAGATTTTCGGGAGGATGAAGATCTGGGTGGAAGAAAGCACCCCATCCTTCTTGAGGTCCTGGCCAAGGGTGAGGTCGACCGACGAGGGCAAAAGCAGGTCATAGAGATGAGAGCCGAAGCTGCGCTGCACGCTGAAGGTGGCCCGCGGGCTGTAGGTTGCCAGCGACGCTTCCGCCCACAGGGGGAGGATGGCCGAGGAATTGTCCTGAAACAGCTCCGCGAAAGGCACCGCGCCCAGCAGATAGCTTTGAAGCCCGATAAGGCTCCCGTAGGTTTGGGCTTCGGAGATGAACCTCTCCCCCGCCTCGGGGCTGGTGAGCAGGGTGACGAGCCTCTGGTAGCCGAGGCTGATGCTGAGGTCATTGGAAGGTGAGCTTCCGAAGTGAAGCAGGAGTGCAAGGGAGAGATCGAGGTCGTTTTCCTGGTTCCGAGCCGATGCGGTGAAATCCGCGCTTTTCACGAGCGCTTGCGTGGAGGCATGGATCCCGATGGGGCTAGGCTGGATGTCGAAGGAGATATCGAGCTTCTCCCGCCTGGCCACATCCTGGCCGCCGGTCCACGGAAGGACCAGCCCCATCTCCCTGACCCACCTCTGGCCATACCAGAGGGAAGGAAGCGGATACCCGGAGACGGCCTGAAATACCTCGATCTCGGAAGCCAGAGCGACGTTTGGGATGGGGGCGAGGGTGAGCTTGCCGTCCCACCGCTGGCTCAGGAGGCTCTCTGTCCCATCGGATTCGGTGTCGAGCAGAAGGCCCACGCCTCCCAGGGGCTTGATCTCCAGCAGGTTCTCCCTGGTAAACTCCCCCAGCCATGTGAGTGAGAAAGCGTCCGTGAGGGCGACGGGGAAGCTCACCGAAGGGACAGTGACCCGATGCCCGCCGGAAGCCGTGAAGGTGCCTGCGAACTCGCGCAGAAGCAGATCCACCGTGATGCTCGAGAACAGGGCGTCCACCCCGAGCTCGGTCTTCGAATAGATGTCTTCGTTCTGGGAGGGAATCCCATACAGCGTGGAAAAGCCGGGCGAGATGAGGGAGAGCTTCTGATGCACGGCGAAGTTTCCCAGAAGGGGGACGCCGCCCGCCTGGATGATGACATCGGGATGCTTGTACGAGACCTCGGCGTCCAGGGCGGCCCCCACGGAGCCTTCCGGGTCCTGGCATTGGACCTCATCGATGTAGATGGCGCCGCTGGCGGTACCCGAAACCGTCACTTGGAGCTGCGCGATGCTGCCATACCCGGCGTCGAACCGGGGAGGCGATGCGCCCGTGTCGTTGCCGTCAATTCGCACTTTCCCATCGCGCTTGGACGCTTTCATCTCGTGCCAGGGCCCGACGGAGATGGCGGAGGAATCCACGTCCCAGGAGATCCCGCGCCCGCTCGTATCTTTCAGGGAGAAGCTTATTGTGGGGGATCCGGCAAGAGCGGCAGGGATTCGAATGTACAGGGCAATGGTATCGTACTGGATTCCTCCCGTGCCCTGGGTCGCGCTCGCATAAGCCGTGATAACAAGGGGATTGGTAAGGGGAGTGTAAGACCCCCCCAGGACTGACCCCCACAGAGCTTCCAACACTTCCTGCGGTTCTCCGTTGGGGTGGAACATTGTTTTCACTGTCGGGAAGACGTCCGCAAGCCTCTGGCCGGAACCGGGATCGTAAGCAGCCAGGGGCTCGGCGATCTCCTTCACGGAGACGCTTCCTGGCACAGTGCCAGGCGGGGTCTCCGCCCCATGCTCGGCCGCGCCTTCGAAGGAGATATTATCGATCAGGACCTGCCCCGTCACGCCGGTGGCGCCCGTCGCCACAATGAGCAGCCGCAGCTGCCGCGTATTGGTGAGCTTCGCTCGCATTGTCCCATCCAGGGGAATCGTCACCTTCTGCCATCCGGAATCGGCTCCCGAGGAAAAGCCGAGACTCGAGTTTGTGATGGTAAGCACGCGGGAGGCATCCTCCGAGTCGAGGATTCCATTGCCGTCGCGGTCTTCAGAATCGAGCCTGCCGTTGCCCTGGCCCTTGGGCCCGCCGCCCACCTTGAGGGTCACCCCATGGGCCTGGTCGTAGAAGGGGAAACCGGGGTCCGTGGGCGACGATTCGGCCTGGAGGATTCCATCGCCGTCGATGTCCTCGGTGATATTCCCCGCCTGCAGATACACCTGGAAATTGCCGCTGACGTCGAGCGTCCGGAGCTCGATTGTGATTGCCTGCGCCGTGGACAGATCGGCGCCGGTTCCCGCGGCCGGCAGGAGCTGGGCCCCGACCCAGCCGCCGCTGGGCACGTCGAAATCGAACACAAGGCTCGCCCCGGAGTTGGAGTCAGCCGCACTGCCCAGCACGTTGTAGGGCCCCATCCTGCCGCCGTCCGCATAGGGAACCGATATGGCGCTCGGCCACGTTATGGTATTCAGGGAGGCCCCCCCGAAGGCATCGTACGCCCGGTAGTCCTTGTAAAAGAGGTATCCGCGGTTCCCCTGTGACAGCGCCGGTGCAGGCAATTCCCCCGTGACCGCGGGGGCAGCCGGGTAAGCGTTGTTCTCGGAGAGATCCACGAAAAGCGAGTTGCCCTCCATGCCGAAAAGCCGAAGGACGCCCGTTGTGTCGGGGTTTGTATAGGCGACGCCCCCCAGGACCGAGTACGACCAGTTCTCCCCCTCGCCCGAGATGCCGGCCTGGGCAAGTATCGTGCCGGATTTCGCATAGGGTTTCTGGGAGAAGGACCAGGGATCCGCGTTCCACCGGATGCCGGCCGCGAAGGAAAGCTTCATTGCGTCCGAAAAAGCGATGGTATCCCGCCACGCAAAGAGGATATCCCCGCCGGAGAGCCCCGCGGATGTCACGCGATAGCGGATCTCGATCCTGTCCGTGGAGCTGACATCGAAGAGGAAGGTCACCCGTCCCGCGGCCGGGTCTGCCTCGAAGCGGGTCTCCGTGATCCCGTTCACCGTCACCCTCACCGAACCGGGGACAATGTTCGGCTCCAGGTTGAACTCATTGGACGGCGTGAGGAGCTGGACATAGAGCTGGTAGCCTAAGTATCCCGACAGCGCGTCCCGGGGCTGCCCATAGATGAAACCGTCGTTATCGGGAAAGGGATACATGTTGCGGAAGTCGTCACGGAAGGCGGAGTTGGCGAAGACCACGAACCTCTGCTGGTCGGGAAGGGACTGGAATTTCAGCGCTTGAGCCGCGGGTGGGATACCATCCGCCCTCTTTGCCTGGAGCTGGATGAAGATGCGGGAAGGATCCGCCGGCGGCACATCGGTGAAGGCATAGGATGAATCGATCTCGAAGGGCGAGGTGTCGCCCGGCTCCCAGAGCAGCAGGCAGTTCGTCGCCCCTATGGAAACCCTCCTTGCGGTAAAAGGCTGCCCATTGAAATATGTCGTCAAACCCGAGAAATCAAAATCAGCCCCTGCCGGCGGAGGCGGCGGAGCAGCTACAACCCGGCGGGTGTTCAAAGAATCGAGGGGGGGAAGCGCCCCCCTGCCCAGGGTAGCGTCCCCGATGGCCACTCCCCCTTTTTTGTAATAGACGAGCACCCTCCCCTTCATCGCTGTTTTCAGCGACACCAGGCCGCCCGCCGCGTCCAGGGACGCATCGTCGAGGGTGGCGATCCTGTAGATCTTGTTGTCCCCCCCCTTGATGGAACCCCTCTGGGTGTCTTCGATATACACCACGAGGCTCTGGGGATCCACGCCCGCGTCGGGCAGGAAGAAGAAGCGTCCCCGCACGTAGCCGTCCAGGGGGATCGTCTCCTCCAGGAGCTCATTGGGGCCGAGGAAGGTTTTCGTCTTCTCCTCGGCCGAATCCCAGCGCAGGAGAAGCTCGTGCGTGGACATTCCGGAGGCGAAAAGGGCGGATGCGCCGAGGGAGCTTGCGGGCTGATCCGGAATCTCCATGAAGCCGGAAGACGGGATGGCGATGCCCCCGTTTCCCAGGAGGATGCTTCGAATCACCTCGGAACGGTCTCCACGGTAGCCGAGGGTGAGAGTGTTTCGCGTGGATCCCGGGGCGGTCGGATCCTGGAAGTAAGCCAGGTCAAGGAAGTATTTCTGCATCAACACCACCGAGGCCGTGAGATTGGGAGACTGGGCGAAGTGGAACCCCGTATCCATCGTGGGGAAAGCGTCGAGCAGCTGGAGGGGAAGCCCGGGCACGAAAAGAAACCCCGTGGAGAAGGACAGGCTCCCATCCCATGAGCCGCCGAGGTTGAAATCCACGCCGGCATCGCCTATCTTGGTGGAAAAGATGGTCGTGGGGGCTTCGGGCTCGGGAACGACGACTTGTTGTGACGGGAGGAGCTTGACGGTGAACAGCGAGAACACGAGTATGCAGGGAGCAAGCCGAGCCGCGCGTGTCACGTGGAGGACAGTATTCACCAAAACCCCCGTTCATGTAAATGATTACCACAACCGAAAATGAAAAAAACAAAGCTATGGTCGTATCGATGATTCAGTTCCGGCTCGAGCTCGTCGGCATCGAGTCGATCAAGGACAAGCGCCGCATCGTCTCGTCGCTCAAGGAGAAGCTGTACCAGAAGTTCCGGCTCTCCGTGGCGGAGGTCGACCTCCTGGACTCCCTGGACCGCGCTCAGATCGGGGCGGCCGTGGTGTCGAACTCGCGGCGGCACGGCGAGGCCGTTCTCAACAAGGCCCTCGCGTTCGTCGAGTCCGAGGTGCCGGGGCGAATCCTCGATATGGAGATATTTTCGGAAGTGTACTGAGGGTTCGGCTCCCGGAGGCGTCCGGGAGGGCATGGGATGGGCGCCGGCTCTGCACGAGCCGCGCCGCAGTTTTCAGCGAGGGATCAGGAAGAGATCGGGAAGGGTGAGGATTCGGCTTGCCGACTCGTACTTCAAGTAGCCTTCCTGGGACACGAGCGAAACGGTGAAGTAATGCCGCAGAGGCTCGAAAGCCTCATCATCGACCGCCACCTCCAGCTCGAGTGACTTTGCCTGCCCGCTCGCTTTGGCCTTTTCCGGAACGGGCCAGAAGGAGAAGACGCCGGGGGTGCTCTCGGGGATCAGGCAGGGATTCGTCCAGCGGGAATCCGTCATGCGCATAACTTCGCCCTTCTCGGAAAGCAGGCGGACTTCTATTTTCCACAGGGGCGCGAAGCTCGTGCTGTGGAAGAGCCTCCCGAGGATCTGCGGGAAATTGAAGAAGCATCCCTGCGGGGCCGCCTCCTCGATTTCCTCGGCTACCCTGTATCCATGGGGCCTGCGTGTTTCCGTGATCCGCTCGATCCCGCGATAGATGAGGGAGACGAGATCCGCTTCCCTCTGCAGCTTCTCCTGGTAGTCCATTTCGCGGTGTGCAAGCCCCCGTCCGGAGGTCTGGTAGAGGGGCTGCACGCGATTGAGGGCGAAACAGGCGACATCCGTCCGGCAGTATTCGCAGGTACAGAACCGTTTCAGCTCCTTGGCCTGCTCCGCATCGAAGATTTCCTGGACCTTTGCCAGGACCTCTTCCTCGGCATAGTTGTGGACGGTCATTGGTCGGAGCTCTTGTTGATCTCAAGCAGGTCCATGAGAGACCAGATGCATTCGCGGAAATCCCTCATGGTGTCCCGCAGGGCGTAATAGTTGAGCCCCGAATAGTAGAGCTTGGCAAAGACCGAGAAGGTGATCTCGCTCGCCGACTGCTGGAGGCTGACGTAGCAGCCGAACTCGTAGGCGATCTTCAGCATCTCCTCGAGCTTTCCCCGCATGTACTGGGAGTAGCTGCTGGGGAAACTGAAGGCATGCGCCAGCTCCAGGAACTTGCTGCCGCGTTCTATTAGGATACCCGCCTGGAAGCCCTCGTCATCCTCGAAGGTGGCCGAGTAGGCGTTATGAGATCTCTCGTCCTCGATGACCCGGAAGCTGAGCTCCGAGAAAAGAACCGTGACGCGGCGTATCCGCTCTTCCATGAGCTGAGATTTCATCCACTCTCCTCCACAGCTACCACCCCTCCTCAAGCCTGCGGGCGAGCTCCCTTGGCAGCCCCGCCTCAAGGATCTTGCGCTGGCTCTCGCGGATCGCGTAGGCCACCCGGATGGTTCGATAGATCCATCTCTCGGTGTCTAATATACCAAATGACGCCTGTGGATTACCATCTCTCGGCTGGCCTACTGAGCCGGGATTGATCAGGTACCTCGCCCCTTCTTCGAGCGAGACTTCTTCCTCCGGGGGCATCAGCACCACCTTCCCCCCGACGGAGTTCATGCGCGCGATCAGCGGCGCATGGGTGTGCCCGTGAAAACAGACCCGGGCTCCGGGATGGTTTCGCTTGAGAAATCGAAAGCTTTCCCCGATTGAGGCGGAATCCACCATGTAGCGATCCTCATCCATCGGAGTCCCGTGGCAGATGAGCACTCCCTCCACGGGCTCCTCGGGGCCTTCCGGAAGCTCGGCGATTCTCTCCAGGGTTTCCTCCGGGAGGCTTGCGCGCGTCCAGAGCAGGGCTTCCTTGGCGACGGAGTTGAACCATTCCAGGGAAAGCAGTCGAGATGCCGCCTTGTCATGATTGCCCCGCACCGTAGCGGCTGCCCGTGAGAGAACCTCCTCGGCGCACGCGCCGGGATCCGCATTGTAGCCCACCAGGTCTCCGAGGCAGAGAATCTCGTCCACGGGAAGCTTCGCGACGGCATCCAGGACGGCGCTCAATGCTTCCAGATTGGCATGAATATCGCTGATGATGCAGAAAACCATTGCAGTGGAGCCGCAGCTACTCTACGACAGAACGGCCGTGTATGCAAGGTGGGGCCCCGAGCGCGGCCCCCCGGGGTTCCGTCGAGACCTCGGGGGCGCGCCGGGGCAGGTAATCGGTGTTGATCCGCCACGCGGAGCCGTAGAGGTTCGGCACGGCGTGCCTGTCAACGCGCGAGGCCTGCTTGAGAAGCTCCGCCATGAGCTTCCTCTGGTTCTTCTCGGCGTTGGGACAGCGGCTGGGCACCGTCGGCAGGCCCACCCGCCGCGCGAGCTTTTCGATCTCCCCTTCCCTGACCTCGCACATGGGCCGGATGATCGACATCCTGCCTCCGAAGAACTGCTGAACCGGCATCATCGTGGAAAACTCGCTTCGGAAGAGCAGATTGATCAGCATGGTCCTGGCGATGTCGTCCATATGGTGTCCCAGAGCGATCTTCGAAGCGCCGATCTTCTCGGCCTCGTTGAAGAGGATTCTCTTCCTGTTGCGCGAGCAGTTGTAGCAGTTGAAGCCCTTGCGAAAGGAGGGCGGGTTGATGGAAGCCGGGATTCGCGCGAGGGGAATGCCGAGCGTTCGGTAGAATCCATCGATGACCCGCTTTTCCTCGTCGCTCAAGGGGTATTCCCGCCACTCGACCTGGACGGCGAAAAGCTCGTACTCGACGGGAACCCACTTCTTCCTCTCCACAAGCGCCAGGCTCAGCGCCAGGGAGTCCTTCCCCCCCGATACCCCGATGAGGATGCGATCAGCGGGCCTGATCATGTCGAACCGATTGATTCCCCTTCCTACCGAGCGGGCGAATCTGGTGAGGAGCCGGGCCGTTGTGAGGTCTGCGGCAAAGGGGCCGGGCTCGAAGCGCGCGCTCATGAGGGGGCGAATCTCCGGGCAAGGTCAATTGTGGAGAGAGCGGCGAGAAGCCTTTCGCTTCTGCGGCAGCACACCGAGACCAAGCGCAGGGAGCCGGGAAGGCCTTCCATCCCTCGGTCTGAGAACAAATGGGCCGTGCCCGCGCTCGAGAGGGACACCCGAGACGAACCCTCTTCCAGCACGGGGATGTCGATCTCGAAGGAAAGGCGCTCGGGGACGTCGATGATGATGCAGTCCGGCGTCACGTCCTCCCCCAGGATGCCTTGAGCTTCCCTGGCTATTTCCCCCTCCAGAGCCAGACGCGCCTCGATGTCCTCGAGCTTCCTGTGGATTTCCCAGTCGTCGCGGAAGGGGACGCTCAAGACCTGCTTGTACAGCTCGCGCCTTCGGACCTCCGCGATCAAACGGAAGCCGGGGAAGCGCTTCTCGGTGAACCCGGCGAAGAACTCCTCATCGTCGAGGCCGTAGAGGTCCTCCCGCCGGATCGCTCCGGCGGCCAGCCCCAGGGCAATGCCCTTCTTGATCATCGCCGTAGCGATCCTCACCGTCTTGTGCCAATAGACCGTCTTGTACATCAGGTACTTGGAGAACAGCACGTCTTCCAGGGCCGTGATGCCCTTGCGGCTGAGCGCGACGCCGGTCTGCGCGCTGGGGTACGCCTCCTCGAGGATGAAATCCACGTCCTGAATGCCGTAGGGAACGCCGCAGAAATATGCATCCCGGTTGAGATAGTCCAGCTTGTCCGGATCCAGGACGCCGGAGAGGATTTTCCAATAGTAGGAGACGTTTTCGGCTCCCCGATACCCGCTTCGGGAGTTGACGATCGCGGCCACGGCCTCGGGCTCGATGCGCAGGGCCGTGCGGATGACGCGGTCAAACCTATCCAGAATCACGTCGGCGGTGAGCGCCTCGTGCGCCTCGACGTGAAGGTCCTTCAGGGAGTGGGCGAAGGGATAGTGGCCCACGTCGTGCAGGAGGGCCGCGCAGAGAAAGGCCTTCACCCCCTCGAGGGTGATCTCCACTCCCTGCCCCGCCGCGGACCCGGCCGGCCATGAGTTTCTCCGCGACAGGGAGGCGATCATCCTTCGCGCCAGGTGGAAGACCCCCAGGCTGTGGCTGAGGCGCGTGTGGGTCGCTCCCGGGTATACGAGATATGCCGGACCGAGCTGCTTGATCCGGCCGAGCTTCTGGAACGGCTCGAGCTCGATGATCTTCACGAGCTCCCGGGAGATGTAGATGTGCTTCCACACCGGGTCCCGGATCGGCTCTGAATAGTCGTTTTCGAGGTGGTCGAGGATGCGCTCCCTCTCTCCCATTCCAGGCCAGAGTGTATTCCCCGCGTCCAGGGAGTGTAAAGCCGTCACCGCGGTCACGGGCCGCCCGAAGAGGAGCCTTGCGCGGCGAAGATCCCCTCCCGTGAAAGCATTTGACCATCCGGCTCGATTTCTGATACACCGGAAGAGTGAGAATGGCCCGGGCTTCGGTTCTCATAGCGCTCACGGCGGTTGCGCTTCTGGCATGCACGCGCTCCCCCAAGAGCGCGCCGAGCACCTCTACAGCGCAAACACCCGCTCCCGCGGTCGGCACGACCTCGCAGCCCGCCCCAGGCGGCGCCCCCCCGGCGCCGCAGATCGTCCCCGCCCGCCCGCCGAACCCCGCCGGGACGCAGCCGTCGGCACCTGCGGCGCCGTCTGCCGCGCCCGCCTCGGGTCAGGCTCTGCCGGTCAGGACGGATACGTCGATCCAGTCCCTCCTCACCCTCAATCGAGAGAGGGTCGTCCTTGCAGAAGACTTCTCCATCGGCCTGCTCGCCGGGCCGAAGGATCTCGAGGGGGAGGAGAGGGCCGCAATGACGACCGCGGTCTCCTTCCTCGGCTCACTTTCGCAGGGGAAGATCGCCAAGGATCTGATCGCCTCGCAGTCCGTCTCCGGCCTTCGCGATTCGCTTTCCTACTCCATCGAAAAGGGGGACGTGCCCACCTCGTTTCGTATAGGAAAGCCCAAGGAGCACGAGGGGGTGGAGATCGCCTTCAATGTCCGCCTGTTCCGCCAGGAGGGCTCGGCGGAGGGCGAAATCTATCTCGCCTCCCAGAAAGGGTCATGGCTCGTTTCCGATTTCCAGATCAGCCTCGCCCAGCTGGAGGAGAAGCGGGTGAAGCCTGAGGAGAAGTTCTTCCCCAACTCATACCGGTGGCTGTTGGGAGAATAGAGAATGGGAACCCAAGTCGGCAGAATCGAGAAAGAGTTCGTTTTCAAGGCCCTGGCGGACGAGGGGATCGCCTGCGAGGTGCACGGCCACGGAAAGGAGATCCGCTGCCGTTTCGACTCGGCGGACGATAGCGAGATCCGCTTCATTGCCCTGGAGGGCGGGCTGCAGGACCTCGAGCCCGGCGACGAGATCCGCGTCTTTTTCTACCTCAAGAACAACTACCATACCTTCAGCAGCAAGGTATCCTCGGTCGAAGGGGATACGCTGGTAGCCGGGCAGCCGAAGGGCGTCTACAAGAACCTCCAGCGCAAGTACGAAAGGATCAAGGTCCCTCAGGACATCGAGGTCTCGTTCAGCCTGAAGGGAAGGAAGATCGAGCTGAACTTCCCCAAGTCGGAGCGCTATGCCAGCGTGGAGCCGCCGGAGTTGTCCGAGACCTTCGACCCGCGGCGCATCCACGAGCTGATAAAGGACTTTCGCGCCAAGGTGGGCCCGTCGGTCTCCACGAACTCGATCACGATGCTTCGCGACCGTCTCCCGCGCTCCTGGGAGGAGAAGCTCGTCGCCCGGATGGGGAAGTGCCTCTGGATCCCTTCCACCGAGGATGACTTCCCCTCCAAGGAGCTGTATCCCGAGGAGCGGGTTATCACCAAACCCGAGCTCGCCAGTCTGGAGGAGGAAGCCGGCGTACAGCCCCACGTTGTGGCGAGCAAGCTCGGCAACATCCTTTATGAAAAGGCGAAAAAGGGAATCTTCTCCGAGCTGTACTGCCCCATTCTCTACAACGAGTACGTGGTGGGATACATCTACCTCGCAAACACCACGGAGAAGAGGGATCGGATCACCCGTGAGCTCTTCGAGTACGTCTGGGAGTACTCCAAGGTGCTCTGCTACTCTCTGGTGGAGAACGGGTATTTCAAGGCGGAAAGCGCCGGAGAGAAGAGGTACGAAGCGCCCATCGTGGACATGAGCGCCTCGGGGCTTCTCTTCGCCCACCCCTCCGGCGATCTGGCCCGGGAGCTGCACATCCACGCGGACCTGGAGCTCACCATCCGCATCGAGAGGAGGGTGATCTCGGTGGTGGCCCGCATAATGCGAAAGTTCAAGGACGCGGAGAATGCCTATTTCGGGGTGCTCTTCATGAAGATGGAGCCGGAGGACTTCCGCTTCCTCTTCGAGTTCCTCTACGGAAAGCCCTTCCAGTCCAAGTATGAGATGAGCTGGGAGGGCGGTGCGCCTCCGCCTCCGGTGGAGCTGTAGGGCGCGAGATCCCCTCCTCTATTTGGTTGCCAGGAGGATCAAGCGGTGCGCATCGGCGTCATATGGCCTGCCCGACAGGTCTCCGTAGGCCGCAGCCTGCGAGAACCCGTTGGCCTTGAGAAGCTCGGTCAGCTCCGAAGCCGAGTACAGCCGGTGGGAGAGGGTGATTTCGTTTCGCTTCTCGCCGCTTATCACGATCCATCGGTTTCGAATCCAGGACCAGTCTTTCTCTATGTTTCTCTCTTCCAGCACGATGTATCCGTTTCCTTCGTGCCAGTCCCTCTTCTGGTACGCCCGGGCGATGGCCTCCTTGCCCACGGTATCCAGCAGAAAGCGGCCGCCCGGGCGTAGAGACTCACTCACGTTGGCGACCACGGTGATGTCGTCCGCCTTCTCCTCGAAATAGCCGAATGATGAGAAGCAGTTGATGACGAGGTCGAATGAATCCGGCCTTCGAAACGCGCGCATATCCTCGCAGAGAAACTCGATGGCGAGGCCCTGCTCTTTTGCCAGACGGTTCGCCATGTCGATGTATTTCTGCGTGATGTCCACCGCGGTGACCGCGAACCCCAGCCGGGCAAGCTCGAGGCAATGCCTGCCGATGCCGCAGCACAGGTCGAGGATTCTGGAGCCCGGGGCCGGCTTGGTGAGCTCGAGGATCATCCGCGTCTCTGCAACCGCGTCGACGAGTCTGCTTCTCTGAAAGAGGATGGGCTGCGCCGTTTCCCACAGCGAGGCGTCTTCGAACCATTCTTTCTTCTGCGACATACTTTCTCTCCATCCCCTTTATACACCCCTGCACCGATCCCCGCAAGGCCATTCTAGTCACAGAACAGCCGTTAGGCGGTGGAGAGGAGAACGCGATGACGGAGATGGGCGGCTTCCCTCGCGGAAGCCGAAGGGAGCATACTCTGTCGGGCTGGGCGGATTTGAACCGCCGGCCTTTCGGTCCCGAACCGAACGCGCTGAGCCACTGCGCTACAGCCCGAATTGAAAAAAAAGACGGGAGCGACGGGACTTGAACCCGCGGCCTCCGGCTTGACAGGCCAGCGCGATAACCAGCTTCGCCACGCCCCCGTGTTGACATGCAAAATGTAGCAGTCGGCCATCAAAGTGTCAAGTGACGGCCGCATCCCGCTTGATTGACATTTCGAGGGTTGAATGGTAATTTCACCCTCGCACGCAACCCATCGGAAATAGGAAGAGATAATGCTTTCACGAGAGGCTAGAAGGCTGAGGGCGAGAAAGGGCGATTCCGTCGCCGAGAGCATCGAGAAGAGGAGGGAAATGCATCCCCTTCTCTACGGATTCAGCGTCGTCGTTCTCGTCGTCGTGGTCGTCACGTTCGTCGCCTTGCCCATGGCGGGGAGGATGGGCAGCGGTGTCGGCTCCATCGTGTTCGGCAGCTATGATGGACACGATATTGTCTACCAACCCGGCAACTACTTCGCCCAGCAACAGAACCGTCTTTCCGAGCAGGTCCGCCAGCAGGGCCAGAATCAGGACGTGGCCAGCCAGGTCGAATATATATGGTACCAGGCGTACCAGCAGACCATCGTCCATACCGCAATGCTCATCGAAGCCCAAAAGGCGGGCTTGCAGGTCTCCGAGGACAAGGTGGACAAGGCGCTGCTCAACTATCCCGGCTATCAGGACAACGGGCAGTTCAGCGAAGAGCTCTACAGGAAAACGCCCACGCCCGAGCGCGTGCAGACGAGGAAGATGACGCGCGAGCAGCTCATCACGGACCAGTTCCTCTCTGATGAGTTTTCCGGGCTGAAGACGGCAGATCAGGAGAAGGCTTTCATCGCCTCCATGGCCAAGGACGAGCGCAGCTTCGATTTCGTCTCCTTCCCCTTCGACGGCTTTCCGGCGGATCAGGTGAAGAAGTATGCCGAGGCGAACAAGGCCCAGTTCAAGAAGATCAAGGTGAGCCGGATCCTCATCAAGTCGGGTGAGGGCGAGGCCAAGGAGATCAGAAAGAAGCTCCAGGACAAGTCATCGAGCTTCGAGGATCTTGCCAAGACCTACTCCAAGGACTCCTACGCCGTGGGCGGAGGAGACATGGGCTGGCGCTACGCCTACGACCTTCAGTCAGACTTCGACAACAAGGATCAGGTGCAGTCCGTTTTCACCCTCAAGCAGGGAGAGGTGAGCGACGTCCTCAAGGGAACCTACGGTTGGATGATCTACCGCGCGGAGTCAGACTCCGTGGACCCCGACCTCGCGGATCAGGCCACGCTCGACACGGTGAAGGGCTATGTCATGAGGTACGAGCGCGGCAAGGTTGAAGACTATTTCATGGAGCTGGCGGGCAAGATGGCTCGCCGCGCCTCAGAGAGCGGCTTCACCGCCGCGGCGAAAGAGGCGGGGCGCGCGGTGAAGAAGACGGCCTCCTTCCCCATCAACCTCCAGAACGTGTTCAGCCTGGCTCCGGTCAAAGCGGTGCCGGACTCCGACACGCCCGCCTCCGCTGCGTACAATCAGGACTTCTTCATCCGGGGCTTCTCCCTCGGTATGGACCAGGTCTCTCCGCCGATCGTCCTCGACGATCAGATCGTCGTGCTCAAGCTCACGGGCCAGCGGCAGGAGCCGGATGCGTCCCAGAAGCTGATGGCGAACTTCGCGGATTACATGGCCAGTCAATCGCTGCAGGCAGACCTGCAGGCCGAGCTGGACAACCCGAAGAAGCTCAAGGACAACTTCCTGACCGTTTTCAACCAGTACGTCTACAGGCCCCAGAGGTCTCAGTCGCAATAGATGGAACTCGAGGACCCTCTCCTCATCCCGACGGAAAAGGGCCTCACGGCGCGCTGCGAGGACATCTACCTCTACCCTCCCGATGACCCGCTTGGCTACGCTGTCAAGCGCGCCCGGGCGGCGGAGATCCCTCCGCGGACTCTCGTCTTCGTTCCTTCCGTCGGGCTCGGCCACGGGCTGGGGGAGCTGCTCGCCCGGTTGCCGGAAGGCTGCGCAATCCTCTGCGTGGAAGCGCATCAAAAAATCATGGCCCTCGCCTCCGCTGTCGGGCTGCCCAGCGATCCCCGGCTCACGATCATAAGGACCGAAAGCGAGGATGCGGCAGCTGCAGTGCTCTCACGGATGGGCACGGGCCGGTTCCGCAGGGTGACTCAAATCTCCCTCTGCGCTGGATACAGGCTCAACCCGACGCTTTACGCGAGGCTTTCCGAGGTTCTTGCCTCTGAGATCAGGACCTACTGGCAGAACAGGATGACCCTCATCGCGATGGGAAGCCTCTGGATGAGGAACATCTTCGAGAACATGACGCTCTTGCCGCTTTCCCGGGATTTTGGAGGCCTCTCGACACACAAACCGGTCGTCGTCGCCGGAGCCGGGCCTTCCCTCGAAGGAAGCATCCCCGCGCTGCGCGCGCTGCGCCGCAAGTACCTCCTTGCCGCGGTAGACACTGCCCTCCCCGCTCTCGCCGCCTGCGGCCTCCGGCCGGATATCGTCGTCGTTCTGGAGGCCCAGGCTCTCAACCTGGCAGATTTCCTTCCCTACCGCGATCCCTCGATGCCGATCGCCTGCGAGCTCTCATCCCTCCCTCAAGCTCTCCGCCTGTTCCCTTCGAACCTGCATTTCTTCTCCTCGGCATTCGCTCCGCTCTCCCTCTTCAGCAGGCTCGACGCATCCGCGCTTCTTCCACGCGCCTTCCCGGCCCTCGGCTCCGTGGGAGTGGCTGCGGTGTACGCGGCGCTTTCCATGACGGAATGCGACGTGGTGCTCACGGGCCTGGACTTCGCCTACCCCGACGGCAGGACTCACGCGCGCGGGACCCCGGCGCACCTGGCCGCGCTCGGTTCTTGTGGGAGGTTTCACGGCGTCGGGCAGGAGGCGTACGCTTCGCTTCTGGCGCGGCCGCGCATGAGGGAGCGCGACAGGAACGGGAGGCTGGTGACGACTGACCTCGTGCTTGCCTCCTATGCCCGGCAGCTTCGCAGGAGCATTCGCGAGGATGCGGGACGCACATGGGAGATTGGAGAGATCGGATTGCCGCTCGGCGCCCGTCAGGCGAGCATGGAGGAGATCGCGGACAGGCTTTCCTCGGTCCCCGAGCTCGACGAGAGGCTCATCGAGCCCGGGGGACACGCTTTCGACCGCGCGCGGCTGCGCACCTTCTTGGAGGGCGAAAGGGAAATGCTTGCACGCGCCGAACAGGCGATCGAGGACGGCCTTTCGACAGGAGGCCCGCTGCCGCTTCCTACTGCAAGCAGGGAAGCCATGCGCGCGGTGGACTACGCTTTCGTGCATTTCCCCGACGAGATGGATTGCGAGGCTCCCGCCAGGAGCTATCTCTCCCGGGCGCACGTGGCCGTGGGATACTACTTCGAGAGGCTCCCGAGGGTCATCGCCCGCCTGTAGGCGGACCGTTATTCCTCGGATGTCTTCAGGACGGCGAGGAAGGCGGATTGGGGAAGCTCGACCTCTCCCACCATTTTCATCCTCTTCTTGCCTTCCTTCTGCTTTTCCAGGAGCTTGCGCTTTCGGGTGATATCCCCGCCGTAACACTTGGCCGTCACGTCTTTTCTGAATGCGGAGATGGTCTCGCGCGCGATGATCTGGCCGCCGATGGCCCCCTGGATAGGGATCTTGAACTGATGGCGAGGGATCTCGTCGCGCAGCCGCTCGCAGATCTTTCGCGCCCTCTGATAGGCATTGCCCCGGAACACGAGCTGGGCTAGGGCGTCGACCACCTTCCCATTGATGAGGATGTCCAGCTTGGCAAGCTCGGTCTGGCGGAAGCCCAGGATCTCGTAATCGAATGAAGCGTATCCCCTGCTCACCGATTTCAGCCTGTCGTAGAAGTCGAAGACCACCTCCGCCAGGGGCATCTCGAAGACGAGCTCCACCCGCTTCTCGTCGAGGTAGGTCATGCTCTTCTGGACGCCGCGTTTCTCCAGGCAGAGGGTGATGATGTTCCCCAGGTATTGCGTCGGGGTGATCATGGAAGCGCGGATATAGGGCTCTTCCGTCTTTTCGATATTCGTCGGGTCGGGAAAATTGGCGGGGTTGTCGATGAGGATCTCCCTGCCGTCCCGCATGGTGATCCTGTATTGCACCGACGGAGCGGTGAACACGATGGCGAGGTAAAACTCCCTCTCGATCCTCTCCTGCACGATCTCCAGGTGCAGGAGGCCCAGGAAACCGCAGCGAAAACCGTAGCCCAACGCCACGGAGGAATCCTTCTCGTAGACAAGAGAGGCGTCGTTGAGCTTCAGCTTGGCCATGGCGTCGATGAGCTGCTCGTAATCGTTTGCGTCCACGGGGTAGATCGAGGAGAAGACGACCGGCTTGACCTCGCGGAACCCCGCCAGACGCTCGGTGCACGGGCTGTCGCGATCCGTGACGGTGTCTCCCACCCGCGTGTCGGAAACCGTCTTGATCCCCGCGATCAGGTAGCCGACCTCTCCGGGGCCCAGCGACTCTTTCTTTACCAGCCCGAGGCGGAAGATCCCCGTCTCCTCCACCTGGTATGCCGCCTTGTTCCAGAAGAACTGGATGAACTGTCCGGGACGGATTGTCCCCGTGAAAACGCGGATGTGGATAATGACCCCGCGATACGCGTCGTAGTTGGAGTCGAAGATCAGGGCCTTCAGTGCTTCTTCCCCGGATCCCTTCGGCGACGGCACCCGGGCGACGATGGCCTCGCACAGCTCGTCGACGCCGGTCCCCAGCTTGGCCGACACAAGCAGGGCGGAATCGGGATCCAGCCCCAGGTCGTGCCCGATCTGGCGCTTCACCCCCTCGATGTCCGCGCTGGGCAGGTCGATCTTGTTGATCACCGGAATTATCTCAAGGTCATGGTCGAGGGCCATGTACATGTTGGCCAGAGTCTGCGCTTCAACCCCCTGCGTCGCGTCTATCAGGAGCACCGCGCCTTCGCACGCCGAGATCGAGCGGGATACCTCGTAGGAGAAGTCGACGTGCCCGGGGGTGTCCACCAGGTTCAGGATATACTCCTGCCCATCACGGGAGCTGTAGGGAATCGCCACGGCCTGGCTCTTGATCGTGATCCCGCGCTCCCGCTCGATGTCCATGTTGTCCAGGATCTGGTCGTGAAACTCCCTGTCGGAGACGAGCCGGGCCCGCTGGATGAAGCGGTCCGCGAGAGTGGACTTGCCATGATCGATATGCGCGATGATGCAGAAATTGCGGATTCTTTGAGTTTCCAACGGACGGGCAGTATAGCGAATGGCGGCGCTTTCTTCAATCCAATTGCGCGCCTTGACAAACCCTTTTCCGGCACTTACCCTGGCGGCGGTGATTAACGGCGGAAGAGCGAAGATCCTCGTCGCTGAGGATCAGGATGCCTTGCGAACCTTCCTCTGCCGGACGCTCTCCCGTGAAGGCTTCGAGGCCATCGAAGCCAAGGACGGAGAGAGCGCTATAGAGCTCTACAAGTCCCTGAAGCCCCCCCTGGTCGTTTCCGACATCATGATGCCCAGGATGGACGGCCTCACTCTGCTGCAGGAGATCAAGAGGATCGATCCCGAAGCCGCAGTCATCCTGATGACCGGCCATGGCAATGAGGATATTCTGTTGAAGGCTCTCCAGGGCGGGGCCACCAACTTCTTCAAGAAGCCCTTCAATATCCGTTCGCTGATCGCCGAGATCCGCAAGATCTTCCAGTACAAGATCGAGACGGTGAGGAGCATCCTCTTCTCGCCCTATCTCGTCGAGGAATCCAAGAGCTTCCTCATCACCACCGGAGAGGCTCAGTATCACCCCATCATCAACCAGATCACTCTCCAGCTTCCCTGCCTGCTTGCCGAATCGGAGATCCTCAACCTCAAGATCGGGATCGAGGAGATGATCACCAACGCCATAGAACACGGCAACCTTGCCATCAGCCTCGCGGAGAAAAACGCGGCGATCACCGAGGGCAATCTCGGCAAGCTCCTGCGGGATCGCATTGCCCAGGGGGGCAATTCCTCCAAGAAGGTCTCCATCTCATCCCGTCTCAGCCGGGAGTCCTTCACCATCACCATCCGCGACGAGGGGGACGGCTTCGACTGGCGCAACCTTCCCGCGCTGGCTCCTGAAAACCTCTTCTCTTTTGGCGGCAGGGGGATCTTCCTCACGAAGATCTATTACGATGAGGTCTCCTACAACGACCCGGGAAACGAGGTGACACTGATAAAGAGGAGAAGAAGCGAGAGGCACTGGCCGACGCCGCGCGGCCCCTAGACCTTTAGAGGAAATTGTTGGTATCCAGGTACGTGGCGATCTGGATCACGCTCTCCATGAACCCCTGTTTGCGCTTCTTCACGTAGAGTTGCAGGACGACGTAGCCCTTGTCCCGGTCCACCTGCCAGTCCTGGATGGTCAAAGGATCGTTTTCTGAGAAACCCGACTCGTCCGCCACGGAACCCTTGGAGACGCGTCGCACGACGTAGTCGTTCTTCCACAGAAAGCTGCCCACCCTTTCCAGCTGCATCCCGAAAAGAGGGTAGATCACGGTGTCCATCGAGTCCCGTTTCAAGGCGACCTCGACCGGGCTCTCGGGCCTCGAGGAGAGGCAGAGAACCCTCTCCAGCTTCACGCCGTCCCGGATCGAAGAGAGGCGGACGAGGCTCAACGGCGCGTGGTTCAACAGGGCATCCTGCGCGTCCCGGATGGTCGTATACTTGGCGCCGTTGATGCCCTCGATGATATCTCCCACCAGGATCCCTGCCTTGTCGGCGGGCTCGCCCGGCACGACGTATGTCACCTCCAGCCCCTTGTCCGTCTCGTTCAGGGACATGCCGAGCCAGGGGTGATCGACCTGCCCCCCCGCGTACAGCTGCGGCAGAACACGTTCGATCCACGTGTAGGGCACCGCGAAATTGATCCCCTCGAACTGCGGGATGCCGGCGAAAACAATCCCGATCACGTCCCCCTTGTCGTTGAGCAGCGGACCGCCGCTGTTGCCGGGATTGAGGGGAACATCCACCTGGAGCGTGTCCCCCATCTGGAGGAATCGACGTCCCGTGGCGGAGACGATCCCCGACGTGATGGTCTTCTCGAGCCCTCCGGGCGAACCGATGGCGTAGATCCGGTCTCCCGGAACGACAGGCTCCGTGGAAAGCCCCGAGAAGACGTATTCGGGGGCGAGCTCCACCTTGAGCAGGGCAAGGTCGAACGTCGAATCGTATCCGATCACCTTGGCCGGGATCTTGTCCCCCGTGTCTTCCGACAGGCGGATGAACAGCCGCGAGTATCCCTCGTACTTCGGGTCCACCTCGCTTTTGATCACGTGGTAGTTGGTGAGCAGATAGCCGCGGGAGTCGATGAAAAAGGCGCTTCCGATCACGCGATCGGGGTAGCCGACCCCCTTCTCCATGCGGATGCCCCTGTCCACCCAGACCGTCACGGTGCCCTTTATCATGCGCTTGAAATCGGCCTTGTCGTCGGGCTTCGGCACCGCGATTCCCGCGGGGATGGAGAATCCTCGCTTGACCATCAGATCTGCGATCATCCGCACCGCGGCGGCATCTCCCAGGCCGGAGGCATAGGAGAGGGCGTCGGAGAGCTCAGCCTGGGTGGGCTCGCCGAGTGAGATGGCGCGAAGACGCGCAAGGAGGGAAAGGAGCCGTTCTCCCGAGGAGTCAAGCGAAGAGGCCAGCCCTTCGGTGAGGGCCTTTTCCGTCCACCCCGTGACGAGCTCAGGCTTGCCGTAGGCATTGGCCGATTGATAGAGGCGGATCGCATCCGCGTATTTCTTGTCCGCCGCCGCCTGCTTGAAAGCGCTCGCCAACGCCTCAAGCGCTCGGCCTTCCAGCGCATCGATCTTGGCCGCCTGATCGCTTGTCGGCGTGACCGATCTGAGGAAAGAGATGCCCTCCAGGCTCTGCAGGAAAGAGCCGGAATCAATGAGGCTTTCAACCTCGTGGATGCGAGCCTCCGGCAGGGTCGGAACGCGCTCCCGTGACGGCTGTGTCGTCGCGCACCCGAAGAGGAGAAACGCCAGCGAAACTGCAATGGGAAGGAGCCTTCTCATTCAATCACCTCGACATAAACGATGTTCTCGAACCGGAAGACGAGAAAGCTCTTCCCGCCGGAGGAGAAGACGCCGTCTCTGGTGCTCCCGCTCACCGGAGCGCTCGGGCTTGGCGGCCCGATCCACACGATCCCCTTTGCCTTATCGGGGGCAACCGGGAGCGTCTTCCCGTTCTTCTGAACTCCCACGATCCGGCCGTTCTGGAAGACCGTGCGAAGGTTGAAAGCTCCGTTCAGGGCGGTGGAGAACTCCCGGACTATCGTGCCCTTCGCACCGGGAAACTCTCGCGCGTCCCAAACCCCGTCCTCATTGTAATCCCACAGCCTGACGGTGGCTGCGCTGTATCGCTCCGCATAATCGACCTTCCCGTCTCCGTCCGTGTCTGCCCGGATTCCGGAAAGCTTTCCATCGCGATAGGTCTCCGAGACCTCGCCGCCGCTGCCCGGAAGATCGCGAAGACCTCTCACCGGATGTCCCGCGGTGTACCAGACCTTGTGATCCATGACGCCGTCACGGTTCAGGTCCTCTTCCATGTACTGCCTCTGGCCGGCGGCAAGGTCGATTCTTCGAAGCAGGAGGGAGGATCCGGCCGGGTAGTCCTCTTCACGAAAGGCCGCGGTGAGGATCTCCCCGCGGGTGGGGACGATGAACTGCGGGCGGATCTCCGGTTCGGGGAGGCCGCTTGTCGCGGAATCGAGCAGCGGGCAGCCGAGCGAGTGAGGCGCGAGCGAGTATGTCCGCGTCTCCGCCGCGTCCGCTTCCGCCGCCGTGTCGATAAAGGGATACGTTTCGTAGTGAAACGTAAGCTTCGCGCCGCCCGAAGGGACGGTGAGTGACGCCACGGCGCCGCTGGAAAAGGCGGCGCTGTGCTCGGGAATTCCATCCTCGTTCGCGTCGCGGATCCACAGCACGGGCGTGCCATTCTGATATTCCCAGCGCTCCTCGTAGAATCCGTCGCCATCGATATCCAGATCCCTCCGGCCGGTGAACCGGGCGAGCTCGGCCTGGAAGCTGGATGCCAGGGCGCTCGCGCCTGCGGTCGCCAGAGCGACGCGACGGGTGAGATCCAGCCGGGACAGCCCTCCGTTGGCTATGAAGGCGGAGAGGTACTTTTCGGGATCCTTCGGCCCCGCCTCCATTCCCAGGACCGGGGCGAGCGGTTCCTTTCCCCCCCGGGACATGTAGTCGTCCACGGCGCGGACCCTTCTTTCGGGATCGGGCTCCAGGACTGCCAAGCGCAGGAGAAGCGGCATGCTGTCGGGCAGCTCGCGCAAGCCCGCGGCAGCGAAGGATCGAGCGGCGTCCAGGTTCCCACGGGCTTCGGCAAGCCTCGAAGAGAGCAAGGAGAGGCCTTCGGTCTTGGGAAATTGTTTCAGGCCGGCCGCAGCCGTCTTCTCGGCAAGGTCCCCTCTCCCGTTTTTCGAAAAAGCCTCGGCCAGGAGGAGGATATTTTCAGGATCCTCGGGCTCGTGCGCGACGAGACGCTGGAGGGTTAAGACCGCTTCTGCAAGGGAGCCGATTCTTACGAGCACGCCGGCAAGCTCCTGGGAGGCCGTGTCGGTGTTCGTGGTTGACCAGGTATCGGCGGCGATGGCTTTCCTCAGGGATTCGATGCCTTTCCGGGTGTTTTCCTGGCTGCGCAGGGAGATACGGGCGCTCAGGTACAGGGCCTCCGAGGAATCGGGGAAGAACTGGAGGGAGGATTCGGCCATGCGCTGGGCTGCGGCGAAATCCCCGGACGCGTAGAGGGCTCTGGCTTGATCGAGGTACACGGCCGAAGTGGCCGGATCGCGATCCGCCGCGAAGGCCGTTAAAGGGAGGAGCAAGAAAAAGATCGAGACGAAAAGGGACTGTGTCGACCGGCCCGTGTTCACGCTCTCTCGACGCCTACGGCCTCTACCAGGCTCTCATCCTTCTTGCGGGGGGGCATACCGAGGAGACTTCTGATCTCGTCGTCGTCCATCGTCTCTTTCGTGATCAGGGTCTCCGCCAGGAGCCTGAGTTTGCCCTCCTCCTCGGTAAGGATCCGTTGAGCGTCCGTGAGGGCCTCCTCCACGATCCGCTTGATCTCGGCATCGATCTTGCGCGCCGTCTCCTCGGAGTAGTCCTTGTGGCGCGCTATCTCCTTGCCCAGGAAGATCGGCTCGTCCTTCTGACCATAGGTGATGGGCCCCAGCTCCTCGCTCATGCCCCACTCGCATACCATCTTCCGCGCTATCTCGGTGGCCTGCTCCAGGTCGTTCTGGGCGCCCGTGCTTGTCTCGTTGTAGATGATCCTCTCCGCGGCATAGCCGCCCATCGCGATCGCGATCCGGTCCAGCAGCCATCCCTTGTTCCGGGAATACGTGTCGCTCTCCGGCAGGGAGAATGCCACCCCGAGATACTTTCCGTGGGGGATGATCGTGATCTTGTGGAGGGGATCCGCGTTCTTCAGGAAATAGTGCAGAAGCCCGTGTCCCGCCTCATGGTAGGCAGTCATCTGCTTCTCCTTGGGCGGGATCACCTTGCTCTTTCGCGCGATGCCCATGAGCGTCTTGTCCCGGGCCTCCTCGAAGTCCGCCATGTCGACTCTGTCCTTGTTCCCGCGGCCCGCGAAAAGCGCCGCCTCGTTCACCATGTTGGCGAGGTCGGCCCCCGAGGAGCCGGGGGTGGCGCGCGCCAGTCGGGCAAGGTCCACGTCAGGGGCCAGGGGGAGCTTGCGCGCGTGCAGGCGCAGGATCATCTCCCTCTCCTTGATATCGGGCATGTCGACAACGACCTGGCGGTCGAACCTGCCCGGCCGCATGAGCGCGGGGTCCAGGACGTCGGGCCTGTTGGTGGCTGCAAGGATGATGACCCCGTCCTTGGTGTCGAAGCCGTCCATCTCCACCAGCATCTGGTTCAGGGTCTGCTCACGCTCGTCATGGCCGCCGCCGTAGCCCGCTCCGCGGGTTCTGCCCACGGCGTCCAGCTCGTCGATGAAGAGGATGCAGGGGGCGTGCCGGCGGCCCTGCTCGAAGAGGTCCCGAACGCGGCTTGCGCCGACTCCGACGAACATCTCGACGAAATCCGAGCCCGACATATGGAAGAAGGCCACGTTGGCCTCTCCGGCGATGGCCTTGGCGAGCAGGGTCTTTCCGGTTCCCGGCATTCCCACGAGGAGCACGCCCTTGGGGATCTTCGCGCCGAGGCGGGAGAACTTCTGCGGATTCTTGAGGAACTCCACCACCTCCTGCAGCTCGTACTTCGCCTCTTCCTGGCCCGCCACGTCCGTGAAGGTGAAGCGCTTTCCCGAGTCGAGATAGCGCTTTGCCCTGCTCTTGCCGAAGGAAAAGGCGCGGTTGCCATTGCCCTGCACCTGCCGGAAGAGGAACCAGATGAAGAAGCCGCCGATGACCCAGGGAAGCAGGTTGATGATCACCTGCAGGGGGGAAATGGTCTTCACGCCGCCGGACACGCCGACGCCCTTGTCCCGCAGGGTCTTCATGAGGTCGGGATCGTTGTACGGGATGGTCGTCTTGAAGTAGCCGGGCTCTCCATTGGCGCTCTTGATCGTGCCCTGTATTTCATACTGGTCTATGATCTTGACCGTGCTGACCCGGCCGCCGTTCACGTAGCTCAGGAAATCTGTGTACGAGATCTCCTGCGAGAGAGCGCGGTCGTTGTACACGAAGAAGAAGACGAAGAAGGAGACGAGAATGAGCAGCGAGATGAGGGCAATGCGATTGTTGAAATTGAACCGAGGGGCCCGGGGATCCGGACCCTTGTCGTCACGATTGTCAGAGTTGTTGTTCACGCGTTCCTTCCATCATCCCGCGGCTCGCGCACGCGCCGTACTCGAATGCACACGCTGTCATCCCCTTCGCCTCCCTGAGCGCCGTTCCGCACTCGCGTCCCGTGCCCCAGGGCGCTTCCCAGAACCGCCAAAACCCCGCTCCTGTCGGCAAGGAGGGGAATCTCCTCGCGCGCATCGTCGCTCACCTTCCATTCCTGGAATAGCTCTTTTATCGATTTTCGGCCATACGTCAAGAGCAGCTCGTCGCCCTTCCTTTTTGACCTGATAACGAGCGGCGGGACGATCGCGCTCGCGCGTATCCGAACTTCACCCGCTTCGGCCTCCCCACGAGAACCCCTCGTGAAGTCGACGCGTACAACGCGTGAGATGAGATAGCTCCCGTCGGGTTCGGCAGCTATAAAATAGCTCTTTTCGCCTTCTCTGACAATATCTTGTTCCCATGACAGCCACGGCCCCTCCTGGCGAAGCCGAACGCCATGCCCTCGGAGGATCGTTCTGTCCCCCGCTGGCAGCGGCCCGAGGGCCGGCGCAAGGAAGCGGAACGGAAGCCTGCGCCGGGAGCCCTGCCTTGGCAGCCGGTCGAAGAGCGCCAGAAGCGATTGCGCCCTGAGCGCGGCAGGTGCCGTGAAGAATTCCTCGCTTTTGATGCGAAACCCGTTCTTCGATTCACTCCAGGGAAGCCGCGCGGCCGCCTCGCGCATGAGATAACCATTGAAGAGAGAGAGCTTCCTCGAGAGGGAGAGCAGGCCGGAGCGGAACCCGGGATAGGTGTTCTGGAGAGCGGGGATCAGCTCTGCGCGGATTCGATTTCGAAGAAAACCCATTTCGCTGTTGGTTGAATCGATCCGGTAGCCCAGCTTCCTCGACTCGAGGTACTCGAGTATCTCCGAGCGCATGACGGAAAGCAGCGGCCTCACGAAAACCCCTCGCCTGACGGATATTCCCGAAAGCCCGGCGGGGCCCGAGCCCTGGATGATCCTCATAAGGATGGTCTCAACCTCGTCGTCGCGCGTGTGACCGAGGATGACCGCCTGGGCCCCGAGCTTGGACGCCGCCTCCTGCAAAAGGCCGAGACGGACCTCCCTGGCCGCCTCCTCGAGGCTTCTCCCCTCTCGACGCGCGCGCCCGGCGCACTCCCCTTCGCCCGCCTTCAACAGCAGGAACTCCGCCCCGAGGGAGCGGGAGAGCTCCCTGACGAACTCGATATCCCCGTCTATCTCCCGCCGGTCTCGAATCCCATGGTCAACGATGCACGCGTGAAGAAGGAAATGCAGCTGGCGTGACAGCGAAGAGAGGATGGAGAGAAGCGCCGTGGAATCGGGCCCCCCCGAGACGCCGACGACAAGCCGCGCCCGATCTTCGATTCCGGCCGCGGCGAGAGCGCCGGCGGCGCGCTGCTCAAGAGGGAGGTTCTTTCTTGTTGATCTCATTCATGACCCTGGCAGGCCCTTCGGCGAAGAGCAGGAGAACGGAATCTGCCGCCTTCTCTATCCCCTGCTCGATCAATGTCGCCTCCCCTCCTCGGGGCCTCTGAAGCACATAGGCGATCACTTCGCCTTTGTGGGCCGGCCTTCCGATGCCGACCAGGAGGCGCATGAAATCCTCCGTGCCGATGTTCCTGATTATCGACTCCAGTCCCTTGTGGCCTCCCGCGGAGCCCTTGAGGCGGAAGCGGCAGCTGCCCGGCGAAAGGTCCAGGCTGTCGCACACCACGAGGATCTCTGAAGGGGAAAGCCCTGTTTCCCTCATGACTTCCCGGAACACCCGTCCCGAGGCGTTCATGAAGGTAAGGGGCTTCACGAGGTAGATGGAGTCGCCGTCGCGAATCGCTTTGCCGATCCAGTAGGAGTGGAAGAGCTTCTTCTTCCAGGAAACCCCCAGCCGCGAGGCGACCACGTTCGCCACGGCGAAGCCCACGTTGTGGCGCGTGCCATCGTAGCGCTGGCCGGGGTTGCCCAGACCGAATACAGCGAGGCCCAGCTATTTCTCCTCGGCCTGCTCGGTTTCTTCCTTCTTTTCCTCTGAAGCAGCCTCCTCGCCCTCCGCGACTGCCTCTCCCTCCACTGCCGCGGCTGGCGCGACCTCTTCCTCCGCCATCCTGTGAGCCACGAGACAGATGACCTGCTCGGGGTTGTTCAGGACCCGCACGCCCTCCGGAAGGCTCACCTGGCTGACGTGCAGCGAATGCCCGAGGGCGAGCTCCAGAACGTCCAGGGTGAGCTCCTCGGGGAGGAACTTCGGAAGACATTCCACGTCGAGGAAATGGAGGAGAGTCTCGAGGATCCCGCCTTCCTTGACGCCCGCCGGATTTCCCGTGAGACGGAGGGGAACCCGGGTGCGCAGCGCGACGCCCCTCTTGAACTCGTAGAAATCGATGTGGAGGATCTCCCCCGTCATGTTGTCCCTCTGATAGTCCTTGACCAGGACCTCGTGGGACCCCTGGGGCAGCTTCAGCTCGATGATCGTGTTCTCCGTGATCCTCTTGAAGTTGGACCGGAACTCGCGGGAATCCACCGCTATCTTGAGGGGCTCCACGTGGCCGTACACGATGGCGGGGATCTTTCCCGCGCGCCGCAAACGGCCGGCGGCCGCCTTCTTGGTTTCCGTCCGCTGCTCGACGTTCAGCTTCTTCGCTTCCATTCAATGACTCCTTAGAGGTAGTTTCCGTTCTCCGGAAGAGCGAGCTGGGACGGCAGGATTCGAACCTGCGAATGCCGGATCCAAATTCCGGAGGCTTAACCGCTTGCCTACGTCCCAATGGTGGCTGCGGGCTCGTGGAGCCCCAGGGCTGCCCTCGGGATGAATCGTCCCTCTCCGATGGCGTTGCCATCGCCCCGAAAGCCTTAGTCCTGGGGGGGGATGCTCTCCTCCTGCTCGGAAATATGCAGATCCACGCCCGTCTTGTCAAACTCCTCCAGAATCCGGGTCTGGATTCTCTTTCTGAAATCCGAGTTTATGGGGTGAGCGATGTCTTTGAACTCCCCAGTGCGCGTTTTCCTGCTCGGCATGGCCACGAACCTCCCGAACTGGCCCAGGATGATCTTGAGGTTGTGAACCACGAAGCAGTTGTCGAAGGTTACAGTGACGTAAGCCTTGAGCTTGTTGTCAGATTCGACCTTCTTGATGCGAATATCGGTGATGTCCATGGGCAGCCTCCTGCCGTCGACTCCGCATCCGCGTATACTATCCCAGGGGAGGCAACATTGCAAGGGGGCGAAGGATTCGGACGCCGGCGGGAATCGCCATGCGGCGCGCGCACGCCTCCGCCGACCGTTCGTCGGGCGCCAGGGCGATCACTGTCGAGCCGCTTCCCGTCAGCCGGGGATTCAGGCCGCCTGCGGATCGAAGCTCATCCCGCGCCCGCCTGCTCCCCTCGCTCTTCGGAAAGACTGCCGGATCGAAGTCATTGAAGAAATCCCAATTCTCCACCGGCCGACGGTACATTTCGGCAAGCCTGTCTGCCGGCAGATGCCGGGTGCGCCGGGTCCGTCCGCCCCTCTGCTCGTCCAGCCACCGATACGCCTCCGCGGTGCTCACCCCAGATGGGGGTGTCACGGCGATGATGGCGAAGTCGTCCCTGGGCGCCAGATCCTGCACTCTTTCGCCACGCCCCTCCACGACGGCAGCGACGGAAGAAAGAAAGAAGGGAACATCGCTTCCCAGCGCTCCGCCGAGGGCCGAGAGTCTCTCAGGCGGGAGAGAGAGCCCGAACACCGCCTCCAGGCCGCGCAGTGCGGCCGCGGCGTCGCTTGAGCCTCCTCCCAGTCCCCCTCCCATGGGGATCCTCTTTTCCACCTCTACTTTAAGGCCCTCCCGCGCCCCGGTTTCCGCCCGGAAGAGCTCGATAGCCCTGCAAATCGTGTTCAGCTCTGCTGGAAAGCCGAACTCTCCCTCTATCAGGAGGGAACCCTGCGGGCCGGCCGGCCGTATGCGAAGCTCATCGAACAGGGAGACAGCCTGGAAGATCGAGCGGATCTCGTGATACCCGTCGTCACGGATGCCCAGCACCTCGAGATGCAGATTCACCTTCGCCGGGGCCAGGACGGTCACAATGTGAGCCATCTTCGGGCCAGGGTAGCGAAAGGGCATGGGTGCGTCCAGGGGATCTGCCGGCCGAGCGGCGCCAGGATGGGACATGCCCAGGCATTAGGCCTGCGCCGCGCGCGCCGAAAGGCACGCCGGGGCGGAAGATTTGACAGGCCGTTCGCGCACCCCTATACTGAAACAAGCGTGGCAAGTGAAGTATTCGAAGTCTTTCTCCAGGCCCTCACGCAGATCTTTTCGGAAACCGGGATCGAAATCGATGCCGTCGAGGATGGGACGCGCGGCGGGGCCGTGGACCAGGTGGCGGCCAGCGTGGGCATCGCTGGGGGCGTGAAGGGCTGCTTCATGCTCTGCGCCGACTACTCCAGCGCCAGGAACATCGTGCACGGCATGACGGCAGGCATCCAGCTCAGCTTTCCGCCCACGGGGCTGGGCGAGATCCAGAGAACGGCCCTGGGGGAGATGACCAATCAGATCTCGGGCCGGGCCGTCACGCTCCTTTCCCACGGCGGAGTGGAATGCGAGATTTCCCCCCCCATCATCATCACGGCGGAGAGGCTCAAGAGCCACCTCCCCGGCATGCTGGAATCCTTCTCCCGCACCGTCAGGGGGCCCTTCGGGAGCCTGAGGCTGCTCCTTGCCGTCAGTCCGCCGTCCCATCCGTGAAAAACAAAAAACTAGTTGACAATCGGAGAATTCTGGTCGTAGATTGAGCCGTGATCTAACTTCGCGATACCAATGGGGTGGGACCATGTTGGGAAATCTTGAAGGCAATACCTTTGACAAAGAAAACGGAACCTTCTACCTCTTCGGCAAGGAGAAGGGCAAGAACGACTCCGACGAGGAAGAGGACGTCGAAGGCGACGAGGAAGAGGACCTGGACGAAGATTTCGACGACTATGACGACGACCTCGAGGACGAGGAGTACGAGGAAGAGGAAGAGGAAGAGGACGAGGACTACGACGAGGACCTCGACGACGAGGAAGAGTTCGACGACGAGGAAGAGGAAGACTTAGAGGAAGACGAGGACCTCGACGAGGAAGACTATCTCGACGAAGACGAGTACGATGTAGACGAAGACCTGGACTACGAGGATTTCGACGAGTAGGCGACTCGCTCGGCCTTGAACCAAAGCCTCTCCAGCTCATAGAAATCGCGGCATTCTTTTTCCATGAGATGAATCACGAAGTCTCCGCAATCGACGAGGAGCCACCCTTTGTCCGTGACGTGCTTGTGCCTGTTCAGGGGGTGGATGTCGGCGTCCGAGAAGAACCGCGAAAGCTCCTTCAGGAGCCCCGAGAGATGCGCGGAGCTTCTCGCCGTGGTTATCACGAAATAGTCGGTGAGCGTGGATACCTCGGTGAGGTCCAGGAGCACGGTATCCTCGCCCCTGTGCTCTTCCAGGAAACGCGCTGTCGCAACGGCCTTCTCCCTACTTGACATACCGTCCATCGAAATCCTTTCCCAGGATGACCGTCACGTCCACGGCCTGGTCCATCTGTGGATCCGGCCGTGAAAAGACCCGTGCGCAGCGAATGATGTCCGCGACCTTCTTCGCGTCGTCCAGCTTCCCCTTCCTCTCCAGCACCACCGTGTTCTCGTAGGCGTCGTTGTCGGCATTGCCGGGAGTGAGCACCTCCAGGTCGTAGCTCTGGAACAGTTCCCGGGCCCGGCTGGCCAGGCCGGGGGTCTTGGTTCCATTGAGCACCTCCACCGTGATCGTCAGCTCCTCTGCGGGGATATACTCGCTGGACGCGTTGGCTTCGAGGGTCTGCTTGACGGCCGCGCGAAGGAGATCGCCGTCCTGGTGCGGAAAGAGAAGCTCCCGCCCGTCCACCGTCCGGCTGTTTCCCAGGGCCCGCTGCAACACCATCCGCTCGGGGTCGAATCTGCCCATCTCCGTGACAAAGGAGCTCAGGGCCCGGGGGGCCAGGGTCGTTCGCACAAGGGAGCGCAGCACGCGAAAGGTCTGCCGGCTCTGGAGATAGCTCGCGTTCTCCCCCAGCCCCTTGAGCAGCGCCTGGAGGAACTTTTGTTTCCTCCCCACCTTGTCCGCTTCGGACTCCAGGGTGTCCTCGTACGAGATGAAGTCGCGCACCTTGTCCCCGTCCAGAGTGACGCTGCCCGAAGGCAGGAGGATCCTCTTGCCCTGCCACGTCGTGTCCACGGGGTTGGGGATGAAGAGTGCAAGCCCGCCGACGAGATCCACCAGCTTGACAAGATCGTCCTTTGAGATGTCGATCACGCACTGGAGGCTCACGCCGAGAAGCTCCTCCACCCTCCTCTTCAAGGGGCCCGGGTTGGCCCGCTTGTACAGCGCGTCGATCCCATCCACTCTCTTGAGAGATTCGATCACTCCCCCAAGGTTCGTCGGCACATGGAAGAGGGCGCCTTTGCGGGTATCGGGATTGTAGAGAAAAACCTCCAGGAAGACCGGCTTCACGTCGTCGGAGACGATGAAGAGGATGTTCACGGGCTGCTTTTTTTTCAGCAAGTCCGAGATCTGGTCCACCCGCAGCTGCAAGAATGCGTAGACGGCCGTGGCCGCCACCACCAGGGAAATGAGGGCCAGGAGGATGACGCTCCTCTCGGCCTTGCGGTTTCTCCTATCCAGCATCTTTGCTCAATTCCTCCAGCAGCGCGTGCGAGGCCTCCGTTACTTCCAGGGACTGGGCGCGCACATACTGAATCTTTCTCTCGAGAACTGCAAGCACCATGGCGTCGAGGCCGAGCGACAGAGTCCGGTCGCGAAATGCCGGGGGAAGGAAATCGCGCGAAGGCTCCAGGAAGTCCGAGACGAACAGGATCCGTGAGACCCCTCCCATCGACGGCCTTCCCGTCACGTGATCGCAAATGGCGTCGAGGACCTCGGGATCCGCGTACCCCGCGCGCTTTTTCAATAGCACGGCGGCCGCGCGGCCGTGGAGAAGGATCGGCGCGGCTTCCTCCGCGGTGGACACCGGCAGGCCGTCGCCGGAGGCGAGCCTCAGGAGCTCCTCCGAGGGCAGCTCTCGCGCCATATCGTGAGCGAGGCCGGCGATGCGGCCCTTGCCGCTGTCTACGGAGAAACGCCGGCACAGTTCCGCGGCGAGGAGCGCCGTGGCGCGACAGTGCGCGTAGCGCGCCGGGCTGACGAGTGAGCGCACAAGGGAATCAATGCGCTGGATCAAGGAGTCTCTATCCATAGAGGCGGCGGCGCGCGATATAGGCAATCACCTCGTCAGGCAGGAGGAACCGGACACTGCGGCCCTCGATGATCCTCCTTCGGATCTCCGAGGACGATATCGGCAGGATCTTGTTCATGACGACCCTGTGGGGGAAGGGAAAGGGAGGCGGCTCCTCCGATGTCCTCCTGGCCACGATGAGATCGGTCTCCCGAGCCAGCCTGTCCGCCTCTTTCCACTCGGGATAACCGGGCACGAGATCGTCTCCGATGATGAACCCCGGCTTTCCGGTGATGCCATGGGTCGCCACGAGCTGCGTCACCGTTTCGATCGAGTAGGTAGGGCCGCCTCTGCTGATGTCGCAGTCGTCGACCAGGAATTGGGGCATCCTCTCCACGGCGAGCCGGAGCATCCGGAGCCTGTCGGCGGGATCAATCACGGGAGTGGAGTCCTTGTGCACCGGCTTGTTGGCGGGCACCAGGATCACGGTGTCGTAGCGGAGAGTGGTCCGCACTTCCTCCGCGATGAAGAGGTGCCCGTAGTGCACGGGGTTGAATGTCCCGCCGAGGATGACCGCCTTCACGCGCCTCTCCCGGCCAGGGACAGAAGCTCCCGTGCCAGATCCGAAAGCCCCTCGCGGGAGAAAGCCGAAATCCCCAGGACCTTCTCCCCGGAAAAGCCGGAGGCAAGCTCCGCCAGCCGCTCCCGGGCGCCTTCGAGATCCAGCTTCGTTCCCACCAGAAGCCGGGGCTTTTTCTGAAGCCCGGGCGAATATCGGGTGAGCTCTTCTTCCAGCATTCGCACGCTCTGCACGCATTCGCCGTCGCCGAGGTCAACAAGGTACAACAGGGCGGAGCACCTGTCGATATGCCTCAGGAACCTCAGGCCCAGGCCCCTGCCCGAGGAGGCCCCTTCGATGATCCCGGGAATATCGGCGAGGATCACCTCCCTGTCGGAGATCCGAAGCAGGCCGAGGTTGGGAGTCTTGGTGGTGAAGGGATAGTCTGCAATGAGGGGATGCGCGTTCGTGAGCACCGAAAGAAGGGTTGACTTGCCCGCGTTCGGCTTTCCCACGATGCCGATGTCCGCTATGAGGTGGAGCTCGATCCGCACATCGCGGGCTTCTCCCGGCTGTCCGTCCTGGGCGTAGCGGGGAGCCTGGTTGGTCGGAGTGGCGTAGTTGGAGTTCCCCTTGCCGCCCTTTCCGCCGCGCAGGAGCAGGAACCTGACGCCGTCTTCAGTCAGATCGGCGATCGGCTCCCCGCTGTCGATATCCGAGAGCAGCGTGCCGGGGGGCACGTGAATCTCCACGTCCTTGCCGTCCCTGCCATGTTTCCTGTTGCCCGAGCCGCGCTTTCCGCTCTCCGCGGTGAAGTGCCTTTTCAGCCTGAGGTGGGAGAGGGTTTTCAGGTTCGAGCGGACGACGAATACCACGTCTCCACCCTTGCCTCCGTCTCCGCCGTCGGGGCCGCCCTTCGGAACGTACTTTTCTCTGCGAAAGGATACGCAGCCGTCGCCGCCGCTGCCCGAGGAAGCATGGATGGCTGTCTCATCCACGAACCCGATCACGACGGCTCAAGCACTGGCGGACTGCACCGCCACGAAGCTCCTTCCCCTGTGGGTGTGAAAAACGACCTGGCCGTCCGCAAGGGCGAAAAGGGTATCGTCCCTGCCGCGCCCGACGTTCTCTCCGGGGTGGAACTTGGTCCCACGCTGGCGGACAATGATCGTCCCGGCGCTCACGGTCTGGCCGCCAAACCTCTTGATTCCCAGCCGCTTGGCGTTTGAGTCACGGCCGTTCTTCGCCGCTCCGCCTTTTTTCCGTCCCATCTCGAAACCTCCCCTCTCACCGCCGTCAGGGCGACTCCTGGCGTGCATGCGGCAAAGGCGCGAATCACGTGATCCGAACGGCGATCTCCCGCGGAAACTCCGCTTCCAGATCGCGCAAGCCCTGCAGGAGAAAATCGGTGACTCCCCGAAGCCATTCGGGGCTCGCTTTCCCCCGCGAGGATATTTTCAACCTCATCTCACCGGGGGCATCGGCCCCCCCCTCGACCTCGAGGCCATCCACGGTGCTCAACAGGCGGGCGGCTGTTCTCAGGAGCTCGGTTGCCGCGGCGCACGGGATGTTTGCCCCCATCGGGGCGCCAAGAGCGTGGCCGAATGCCCGAAAGGAGGCGAGGCACCGATCCGCCGACAGCTCCATGACAACCGTGATCACGGCACGTGATCAGCCGAGGCCCTGGATACCTTCCACCTTGATCAGGGAATACTGCTCACGGTGGCCCGCATGACGCCGGTAGTTCTTCTTCTTCTTGAACTTGCCGATCGCCACCTTCCTGCCTTTACCGTGGTCCTCGATCACCGCCTTGACGGTGACTCCCGCGAGATAGGGATTTCCGATCCGCGTCTTTTCTCCATCCGAGATCATGAGGACGGAGGGAAACTCGACGGGGCTGCCCTTGTCCTTCTGGACATGATCCACCTTGAGGACGCTTCCCTGCTCGACTTTGTACTGCTTGCCGAGAATCTCAACGAGGGCGTACATACGTGATTACCTCATCATCAGGAATCTATCGATCGGCGCGCCGGCCGCAGGGATGCCTCCCCAGACAAAAAGGGCGGCGCATCGCCGTCATCACGCGCTACTCTACGTATTTTCGCCCAAGAAAGTCAAGTGGTGGTATCGTCGGGGGGAGAGAGGAGGATCTTGTACTCGTCTTCCGAGATGATGTGCTCCTGCTCCATTCCCTTGGACTGCGACAGCGAGGATCTGATGTCCCCGATGTCACGGTCATGGACATCCCTCATCTGCCGAAGGTTTTCGAGGGAGCCGGAAAGGTACTCCGCGAAGGCCACCCGCTTGTCCAGGATGGCGTCCAAAAGCTCGACGAAGGCGCGCTTCAGCCTCTGCATCCCCTTGAGGTACTCGTGCCTCTTCACGAAGAAAGGGCCGCCGGCCAGCGATTCATAGATGCGCCGGATCGCCCCGTCGATGAAGCGGATGTCCCCCTCGATCCTGTCGCGGAAGAACTCCGGGTCGATCTCGAGCTTCACGATATCGGAGAGCCCCCGGATGAGCAGCGAGAGGCTGAAGATATCGTCCTCGTAATTGATCTTCTTGGTCATAGCCCTCTTCTATGTTCGGTCGATCCGGCGGCTCTCTTGACAGGGAGCCTCTCCCGGTGGTAGCTTGCCTCTTACCTCTTTATCTCGCGGGCCCGGATGGCACGTCCGCCATGGCGCCGCGAGATCATATGTCCAGAAGGAGGACACAACGCGAATGAAGACCTATGAAGCCGTCGTGATTTTCACGAGCGACGAGAACCAGCTTCGCGAAGGACGAGAGTTCATCAAGAAGGAGTTCGAGGCCTCGGGAATCACGATCACCAAGGAAGAAGACATGGGCGACCGGCTCCTCTCCTACCCCGTGCGCAAGAACGACAGGGGCCATTACATGCTCTACGTCATCGAAAGCCCCGCCGAGCCCTTGAAGGGCCTGGCAAAGACGTTGAAGCTCCGGTCCGAGATATTGAAGTTTCTCCTTGTCCGCCAGAACGCCTGACCGAATCGGGAGGTGTCGCCATGGCAGATGTCAATCACGTCGTGCTTGTGGGAAGACTCACCAGGAACGCCGAGTTGAAATACACCAACAACGGATCCCCCGTGAGCAAGTTCAGCATCGCGATCAACCAGCGGCGCAAGAAGGACGACCAGTGGACCGATGAGGCCCATTTCTTCGACATTGTGCTCTGGGGAAAGAGCGCGGAATCCCTCAACCCCTACCTGGTGAAGGGAAAGCAGGTGGGAATCGAGGGGCAGCTGAGGCAGAACCGCTGGGAGCAGGAAGGGCAGTCGAGGAGCAAGGTGGAGATCTTCGCCACCAATGTGATGCTCCTGGGCGGCAAGGGAGCCGCGGCGCCCGCCGAGGCCCCCCAGGGCCAGGAGCCCAAGGAGTTCCCGGAGGGCTCGCCCCCCCCTGCCGACAATTTCGAAGACGATATTCCCTTTTAAGAACTGAAAGAGAGAGAGGAAACACGGACATGTCGGATACTACCAATCAGAATCCCCCCGAAAGCCGCGAAGCGCCGGCCGTCCCCGTATCGGCCCCCGCCGCGGGCGAGAGGCCGGAGAGACCGCCGGAGCGCCCAGACAGGCAGGATCGTGGAGATCGCGGAGACCGGGGCGATCGCGGAGAGCGCTCGGACCACGGCGGCTACCAGGGCAGGGGAAGGCACAAGACCTTCTTCAAGAGGAAGGTATGCAAGTTCTGCATCAAGAAGGCCACCATTGACTTCAAGGACGCCGCGGGGCTGAAGCGCTTCACCACGGAGAGAGGCAAGATCATGCCGCGGCGGATCACGGGCACCTGCTCAAAGCACCAGAGAGAGCTGGCCCGGGCGATCAAGCGGGCCCGAACCCTGGCGCTCCTCCCCTACACTTCTCGGTAGAGTGAAAGCTGGAGGCCCGGCCGGAGGGAAGAGGCGGACCGCCTTCTCCGAGGCCGGTTCTGGATGTATACGACGCCTTCGCGCGGCAGATTGCTTGAGACCTTTCTCTTCGCCGTCGCCTCGGTTCTGCTCTTCAACCTGGGCCTGGGGGAGCTCCTTTTCCTGATCCCTCTTCAGATAGTCGTGGTACGACGCGGGCAGCGCGGGCTTTTCTGGAGCGTGGCCTTTGCCCTCGCCCTTTTTGCGGGATACTTCTCGTTCCGCTTCTTTTTCGTTTCCGGGCGGGACCCGGCGGCCGGGATGCGTTCGCTCATTGAGATTACACCTGCGGTTCTGCTGATGCTCGGCCTCGCCGTTGCCAATCTGGAGCGCGCCAGGCGGCAGCGTACCCTTGCGAGGCTCCTCGCGGCCACGGCCCTGGCGGGGCTGCTGGCAATCCCGATCATGCTGCTTCTTCCGCTCCTGCCCGATTTCTCCACGGCGATGAGCGGGATCTTCGCCGATCTTGCCGACCTGCTCCAGAAGCTGACCGCCCCGGCGAGCCCCGCTGCGGGCTCTCCCTTTGCCCAGCTTCTCCAGCCTGCCTCCCTCATGCAGATCGTGAAGGAAACACTCCTGCCCACCTTCCTCCTCTACTACTTCCTCATCCTCGCATTTGCGTGGTGGATCGGGTCGCTGATCGGGCTTCGCACCCTTCGCCTCTCGGCAGAGCGGGCGACGGTGCCCCGGCTCTCGGGGTTCCGCCTGGAGAGCTTCTACCTCTGGCCTCTCATCGCCTCGGGCGCGCTGGTGCTCCTCGACCTCGTCGCCGACATTCCCATTGCCAGGTACGTCGGTTGGAATGTCGGCCTCGTGGTCCTTCTCCTCTTCGGCCTGCAGGGCATGGCCATCGTACGGTTCATATTCGAGAAATACCGCCTGCCGCGAGGCCTGTGGGTTCTTTTCGTCATCATGATCGTGATATTGCTGGGCTCCCCGCAGATCGGCTTCGTCACGATGATCGTGATCCCCGCTTTTGGAGTTTCTGAGAACTGGATACGCTATCGGATACCGGCTGATTCGCCGGCGGATGAATAGGGCTGGGCGAAGCGGCCGAGACGCGATTGACGGGCCGCCGCCGAAATGAAGGAAGGAGTGCACGCACGATGAAGATCATTCTCTATCAGGACATTGTCGGGCTCGGAGAGGAGGGGGACATCAAGGACGTTGCCAACGGCTATGCCCGCAACTTCCTCCTGCCCAAGAAGCTGGCCGTCCGCCACACCAAGGAAAACCTTGCCGTCCTCGCGCACAGGATGGCGGCCATCGAGAAGCGCAAGGAAGACAAGCGCAAGGAGGCCCTCGGGTTGAAGGAGCGCCTGGAAACGGAGGAGATCACGTTCTCCATGCCGGCCGGAGAGAACGGCAAGCTTTTCGGCTCGGTGAGCAACACAATGGTAGCCCAGGAGTTGGAGAAGAGGGGATACCAGATCGAGAAGAAGCGCATCGAGATCCCCGACCACACCATCAGGGCCGTGGGGAACTACAAGGTGCACATAAAGCTCTACGACAAGGAAGAGGCGACAGTGAAGCTGATTGTGGAGGGATCAGCCCAGAGCCAGGGCTGAGACCCCATGCCCTCCCCCGAGAACCTCAAGGATGGCGTTCCCGTCCACAATGACGATGCCGAAATGGCCACCCTGGGGGCGATCCTCATCGATCCCGAGGCGCTCCCCACCGTCAGCCACCTCCTGAGGGTAGAGGACTTCTACAGAAGCGCCCACCAGAAGACCTACGAGGCGCTCCTGGCGCTCTTCGACCGGGGCCAGTCGGTGGACCTCATCACGCTTGCTGACGAGCTTCGCTCGCGCGGCACCCTGGAGCAGTGCGGCGGCGTCGCATCCATCTCGCGGCTCACCTCCGCCGTTCCAACCTCGGCGAACATCGAGTACTACGCCCGCATCGTCCAGGCCGCTGCAATCAGGAGGAGCCTCAACCGCATCTCCCAGGAGATCATCGCCCAGTCCCACGACGACTCCAAGGAGATCCGCGTCATCCTGGAGGAGGCTGAGCGGAAGATCTTCGAGATCTCCGACAGGCACCAGACCGGCACCTACTACGCGGCCAAGGAGATCGTCACCCGGACCTTCGACGCCATCGAGAAGCTCTACCACTCCAAGTCGGAGTACACGGGAATCCCTTCAGGCTTCAAGGAGCTGGACAACCTCACCTACGGGTTCCAGAACTCCGAGTTCATCGTCATCGGCGCCCGTCCGTCGGTGGGAAAAACGGCCCTCGCCCTCACGATGGCCGCGAACATCTCCATCAGACAGAAAGTTCCCGTCGGGTTCTTCAGCCTGGAAATGTCGAGCATGGCCATCATGCAGCGCCTTCTCGCCATGGAGGCGAGGCTGGACTCCACCCGGCTTCGAACCGGCATGCTCAAGGCGCCGGATTTCAGCCGCATCACGGAAGCGTGCGGAAGGATCTACGAGGCTCCCCTGTTCATCAGCGACTCCTCAGACCTGAAGCTCCTGGACCTGCGGGCCCAGGCCCGAAGAATGAAGAGCCAGCAGGACGTGAAGATCGTCTTCGTCGACTACCTCACCCTGATCTCATCCGACAACCAGGACCTGCCCCGCCACGAGCAGATCGCGGAGGTCTCCCGGTCCCTGAAGTCCCTCGCCCGCGAGCTCGCCATCCCCGTGATCGCCCTCTCCCAGGTCAGGCGCGAGACCGAGGGAAAGAGGCCTGCTCTGGCGGACTTGCGGGAATCCGGCTCCATCGAACAGGACGCCGACGTCGTGATCTTCATCCACAGCGATGACCTGAAGTCCGCCGAGCGCGAGATCATCGTGGCCAAGCAGAGGAACGGCCCCGTGGGCGAATTAAAGCTCGCTTTCCTCAAGGAGTTCACCAAGTTCGAGCAGCTGGAGCGCGGACCCGGGATGGCGTAAGTCTCCCGCAGATGTTATACTCACCGTCGGAATTGCCCGGCGCGTCGGAGGCACGCGGTATCCTGCCCGCGCAGATGAGACAGGAAGGCCGCCTCCAGGAGGGGGATCGCAATGGCTCTGAGAGATGAATACGATTTCGAGAACCTCATCAACGAGGCGGAAACCCTCGTTTTGAAAGAGCTCGAGGCGCAGCTGGCGGAAGCTTCCGGCATCTGCACGTGCCAGGATTGCGTTCTCGACATGGCGGCCTTCGCATTGAACAACGTGAAGCCCTACTACCGCGTTTCTCTCATGGGAACGCTGTATGCCCGCGCCACGACCGATGAGACGGCCTACGGCCGCGAGATAAAGAAGGCGGTGGGAGAAGCGATCAAGAAGATAAGCTCAAACCCCTCTCACGACTAAAGCGGGCGCGGCGGAAGGCAGCCGCAATTCCCGCCGGCCTGCGGCATCGGGGCCCCTCAACGCGGCGCACTGCCGCCGCTGGACAGGCTCACCCGATAGAGCGTGGTATTCTCCACGGCAACCCCGTTTTCCAGCACGCTCACCAGCGCGGCAGCTCCATCTGAAGCCGCGAACTTCCCGCCCGGCATGATCAGACACCATTCCTTGCTCGCGAACAGGTAAATCTCGCCGAGGAGCTTCTGGGAAGTGGGATCCCAGAGACCGACCGTGGAGTCGTCGTTCAGCGCGTAAAGGAGGCCGCCCTGCGTGACGAGCCTTCTGGGCACGGCGTCCACCGGGGGGAATTTCCCGAGGGAGCTTCCATCCCAGGTAACGATGCGATCGTATCCCAGGGAAGAGTAGAGCACGCCCCGGCCGGAGTCCACGGCTATCGTCGCCGAGAGGTCATCCTCGGGGTAGCTCGAGAGGATTGTCTGCTTCTCGAAATCCTTTCCCGAATTGGCGAAGAGGTCCGTCCTGCCGTCCTTGTCCACTCCGATTGAGTAGAGGATCCGTCGCGCGGGATCGAAGGAAAGCTCGTAGGTGAAGATGCTCGCGCTCGGGATGACCACCGTCTCTCCCGTGTCCGTGTCAATGGAAAGCAGAGAGCCCTCCTCCCCTCCCGCGGAGCTTCTGGCGCCCACCAGGCGCGACGGGGAAACCATGACGATCCGGTTCGTCCCGGGGGCCCAGACTGAAAAGCGCAGGGTCGCGGAAGAAAGATCGATCAATCGGACCATGCCGCCTTTCTCGAGAGTGGCCAGGCGGTTCCCCTTGGGCAGTGCCTGCGTCAGGGGACTGGCGAACCCCGAGAAGCCGGGCGTAAACGATCCGGTTCGCGGATCCAGGAGCCCGTAGGCCCCCGCGTCGCCCGTCTTGCTCCATACCAGGAGCCTGCCGTCATCGAGGAAAGCGAGCCCGGAGGCAGATCGCAGGGGGTTTGCGAGCACGTTCGGCTTGAGGGCTTCAAGAGAGCCTTGGCCGTCCGAGCTGAAGAGCCAGATCCATTGGTCGCTCGACACGGCCAGCATGCTTCCTCCGACGGCGATTCCCGCCGCGTCGGCAAGCTCGTCCTTCGCGACAAGGCTCGGTCCGCCTGCCGGCGGAATGAGCTTGAGCTCTCCCTTGGCTCCGGCGGCGAACAGCTCGTCTCCCGCATAGCGCACGAGAGAGAGCGATGCAGGGGCGCCGGGGACGGCGCCCGCGGCGCCCTGCGGCTCTGCCGCCGGCCCAGGGGCGGCGCGATCTCCGGGCACGAGCCGATCCGAAGCGATGCGCCAGAAGGTGAGGGAAGCCGGGGCATCACCTCCCGTCAGGCAGGCGATCTCGTCGCCCTTGGCGGAGATATCCTCCGAGATCACCCCCGAAAGCTCGGTTCGGGATTTCACGGCGCCCGACAAAAGATCTATCAAGAGCACCTCTTTGCCGGTAGTGCCCAGGAGGTAGCGCCTGTCACGAGAAGTCCGCATGTGGGAGAGAAGCGCAACGCTTCGCGCTTCCTTTATCAGGCTGCCCGAGGCGAGGTCCCAGTACGCGATACGCCCGTTGGGCTGATAGGTCATGACGGTCTTTTCGGTCTTGGAGATCTCCGCGAAGCTCACGATTCCAAAGCCTTCCGGATGGAAGGGAACCGGCGTTCCGGCTGCCGCATCGATGATCCGCAAGCCTTGCCAGTAGGGGACGCCGAAGACGAGGTAGCTGCCCGCCCCGGAATAGCGGAGGAAGAGAGGCTGCTCATCGAGGGGAACGCGGAAGAGCATCTCACCGGTATTCCAGTTCCATGCGCTGATGTCGAAGAGACTGATGCCGTCGGTTTCCAAAACGGCGAACTCGGCGGCGGTGGGGCTTATCGCGATCATCGAAGCGCCATGGTGGCCGACGCGTACGATGCGGGTGAGCCGCCGGTTGGCGAGGTCCCAGATCCGCACGGTCCCGTCTTCTCCCGTGGTGAACAACCGGCCTCCCGCCTCGTCGTACTCCATGGAGAGCACGGAGCCCTTGTGGCCCGTGTCGACGATGGCGTTCGCGCCCCCTTCGGCGATGCCCGAGGAGAAAACGGCAGCGGGACCGAGAGCGGCCGACAGCCCCCAGAGAAGAAGGCTCATTGCGACACGGCGGCCGGCCTGCACCTCTTCCCTCCTATTCGACCCGCCTGAGAGAGACGTAGGGAGGAACGCAGAAGTCCGTGAACGGCTCCTCCCCGATCCTGTTATTCAGGTCCGCAGAAATCTTGCTATAGATGTCCCGTCCCAGCCTGGCCACGGCGACCTCCCCCTTGCGCAATCCGCTCATGTGGAAGACGAGCTTGCCGTTTTCCTCCCCGCTGTACAGGATGGTCACCTCCCTATCGCGCTCGCCCGGCTCCGCCTCCGCATCCGCCGAGCCTGCCGAGGATCGCGTGAGGAGATAGTACTTCATGATCTCGATGACACGGTCGTCGAGGGCTTCGCTCACGATGCGAAGCTTCTCCGCCAGCTCGGCAAAACCGATGACGACGCGCCACGGCTTTCCGATGTCGTAGGAGAGCTTCCCTCTGAGGTAGGACACGCGGTCCAGCTCGGGAACGAAATAGATATCCCGGTCGGCCTCCGCTCCCGAAAAGAGGCAGGGAAACTCGAGTGTCAGCCGCTTGCCGCACAGGGGACAGGCGACGCTCATGAAGTCACCGGAAAGCACCTGGGCAACGACGCCGGGTTCGGCGGCGAGGTCCACCGAGTCTGGGATCTCGGCCTCGAATGTGTTTTCGCAGAAACAGGAAATCGTGCGTTTCGTCGTATTCATCCCTACCGCCCCAGGAAGTAGAGTATATCACTAAAGGTGATGAAGAGCGCCAGAGTGACCAGAAGCGAAAGCCCGATGAACTGGACCCTTCCGATAGTCCGAGGACGCACCGCCCTTCCCCGCGCGATCTCCACGAGGAAGAGCAGGATCTGGCCGCCGTCGAGGGCGGGCAGCGGGAGGAGGTTCATCAGGAAGAGCACGACGCTGAGAAACGAGAGGAAGCGGAAGAAATCGACGATCCCCTGGCCGAAACCGAGCTGGAAACCGCTCGTGGCCGCGCTTCCGATGTAGTAGGTGATGCGAAGAGGTCCGGCCACCGCGTTCTTGATGTTGATGCCCTGGAAGAGAAGCCCGATCCCCTTGACGGTGAGGGAGACGGTCATCACGCATTCATCGACGCTTCTGAGCAATGCCCCGCCCAGACCGAGGCGGGGAGAGCGGTAGACGGGCAGGGCCCATTCGATGCCCAGATTGGCAGCCTTGTCCTGCCGATAGTCGGGGATGATCTGGATGCTTCGCTCGGCCGCCTGTTCCGGGCCTTCCACGCTGAAGGTCACCGAATGGGGCATAGCGGAGAGAAGCTGGTACAGGTCCGTGGTGTTCCTGATCTGCTTGCCGTCCACCGCGGTGATCCGATCCCCCTTTGCCAGGCCGGCGAACGCCGCGGGGCCGCCGCGGGTCACATCGGCAACCACGGGATCCAACCAGGAATAGACCCCGATTTTCCCCGCCCCGTCGTTCTTGTCCAGGATCGGGGTGACGGGTATCCGCAGGGTTTCAGATCCTCTCTGGACCGTGAAGAGGAGCCTCTTGCCCGCGGACAGGGAAACGACACCGACGAGGTCCTGGAACTTTTCAACGGGCTTGCCGTCGATATCCACGACGCGGTCGCCCGTTTTCATGCCCGCCGTGGTGGCGGGAGGAGTGGAGGCGAAGCTGTCCAGCGTGTAATCCGAGGCCAGCACGATCCTGTTGTCCGCGGAGAAAATGCGGAAGCCGGCCCACCAGATCAGCGTGAAGATCAGGAGCGCCGAGGCGACATTGAACAGCGGACCGGCGGCGGCGATGACGATCCTGCGCCAGGGAGGCGCCGCGAAGAAGGAGCCTTCCTCCTTGGGTATCTCGGAGAGATTCTCCAGCTGGGCGCGCCGCAAAAGGTCGTCGCCCTTCATCTTGCAGTAGCCGCCGATGGGAAGCCAGGAGATCTGGTACCGGGTGCCCCCGCGGGTGAATCCCACGAGCTTCGAGCCCCAGCCCAGGGAGAACACCTCCACCTCGACCCCGTTCGCCTTGGCCGCGATGAAATGCCCGAGCTCATGAATGAAGATCATGAGCCCCAGCCCGAAGATGCCTATGAGAATCGTGAATATCATCCCATGAACTCCCTGGTTTTCGCCCGCGCCGCCGCGTCGACTTCAAGCACTTCCTCTACGGTGGATGGTCCCGGTCCCCACTCCATGGAAAGCGTCCGCTCCACCAGGTCCGGAATTCCCATGAACGGGATGGCGCCGGCCATGAAGGCGGCCACCGCCACTTCATTTGCCGCATTGTACGCGATCGGATGGGCGAGAGACAGCTCTGCGGCGCGATACGCGAGGCCCAGCATCCTGTACCTCTCCCTGTCGACGGCGAAAAAGCTCAAGGATTTTCCGCCCAGGTCGAGCCATTCGACCCGGTTGGCCGACACGGCGGGAAAGGTGAGGGCGTTCTGGATGGGGATCCGCATGTCGGCCGTGCTCGCCTGTGCGTGGAGAGTGCCGTCGATCGTTCGAACGAGGGAGTGGACGAGGCTCTGGGGGTGGATCAGAACGCGGATCCTTTCCAGGGGAACGGCGAAGAGTCTGTGGGCCTCGATGACTTCCAGACCCTTGTTCGCCATGGTAGCGGAGTCCACCGTGATCTTCGGTCCCATCTTCCATGTCGGATGCCGCAGGGCATCCTGGAATGTGACTCGTGAAAGGCTTTCAGCGGGCAGGTCTCGAAACGCTCCTCCGGAAGCGGTTATGACGAGCTCCGCCACGTGGCCGGGATCCAGGCTTCGGAGAATGCTGAACAGGGCGGCGTGCTCGGAGTCGACGGGCAGGATCGACCGTCCGCCCCGTTTCGCCTCCGCGAGCAGGAGAGGCCCCGCCATGACCAGGGATTCCTTGTTTGCGAGCGCCAGATCCTTCCCCGACCGCACGGCGGCGAAGGATGGCAGGAGCCCGGGCGCGCCTGAGATGCCGTTCACGGCGATATCGGCCCCCGTTTCCTCGATCATCCTCACGATACCTTCCGTCCCTCGATAGATTTTGACGCCCCGTTTCGCCAGGCCGCCTGCCGCAGCCGATTCTTCGGCGATGCCGACGGCCTCCGGGGCGAACTCCCGCGCCTGGAGGGCGAGCCTCTCCACATTTCGTGCGCAACAGAGAGCCGTAACCCGCAGCGTCTCCGGCATCGCGCGAACAACGGCAAGGGTGCTCTCCCCGATCGAGCCGGTGCTTCCCAGGACAAGAAGCCTCGTCACCGCGCTCGCCTCAGTGGGAAACCATGGTGAGAAGGTAGTAAAAAAAGGGGGCGCTGAGCAGCATCGAGTCCACGGAATCCAGAAGCCCCCCCCTGCCGGGGATGATGATCCCGGAATCCTTCACGCCCGCGGACCTCTTCAGGCCGCTCTCTACCAGATCCCCCACAATCGTGAGGATCCCGAGGGCCACGCCGATCGCTAGGTTCGCCGCCAGCCCGAAGGGAGGATAGCCGGGCACGACGAAATGGAAGAGCAGGACGACGATCAGAGAGCCGACGATCCCCGCGGCGAATCCGACCGCGCTCTTCTGGGGGCTCACGGGGAGGTTCAGCCGCGTCGAGCTGCCCCAGAGGCTTCCCGCGAAATACGCCGACATGTCGTTCGCGAACACGACGCCGAGAAAGAACAGGATGTCGAGCGAGGCGGAGGGAAGCGAGCTCAGGCGCACGACGTAGGTGAGGAAGAACCCGGGATAGAAGAGCGTGAAGAACGAGGAGGACACGAAGGCGAGGATGGCCGGGATGGTGGCGGCGCGCTGGAACACGATTGCCCGCACCAGCACGATGGCGAAGACCACGGCGGTCCAGAGCAGGAGGTAGCCCTGGGGGAGGATCCCGGCCGCCTCCAGGTACGCGAAAAGGGGCAGGGTTCCCGAGAACAGGGGCGCGAAGAGGCGGGAGGTCGGGATGCCCCGCGTTCGAAGGAGAGACTCGGTCTCGAATGCCCCGATCACGGTGGCCACGATGACGACGATGTTGAAGGCGAGATGGTGATACCCGGGCAGGACCAGGATGAGGACGCCGAGAACGGGAAATGCCACGACGATGAGGAGGATCCGCCAGAGGAAGCCTTTCCAGTTCACCTATGCCCTTCCGAATCTCCGCGCCCTGCGCCCGTAGTCCGACAGGGCGTCGAGAAGGTCCTGCCGGTCCCAGTCGGGCCAGAGCTTCGGGCTGAAATACAGCTCCGCATACGCGGACTCCCAGAGAAGGTAGTTGGACACCCTCTGCTCTCCCCCGCTCCTGATGAGCAGGTCGGGATCCGGGATCTCCGGATGGTCGAGATACGCGCGGAAGGATTCCTCGGTGAGCTCGCCGCCGGTCTCCCGTTCCCTCATGCGCTTCACGGCGCGGATGATCTCGTCCCTGCCGCCGTAGTTGATGGAGAGGTTCACCGTGAGGCCGTCGAACCCGGCGGTATCCGCTGTGACGGAGACGAGCTCCTCCCGGATATCGGCGGGCAGCCGCTCGATGTCCCCGCTGTGCACGATGCGGATTCGGTTCTGGCGGTAGAAGTCGTACTCCTTTTTGAGATACGCGCGTATGAGGAACATGAGATACGACACTTCCTCTTCCGCCCGCGCCCAGTTCTCCGTCGAGAAGGTGTAGAGGCTGAGAAACTCCAGTCCCGCCTCGGAGGCCGCCTTCACGATCCTCTTGGCGGCTTTCACCCCCTCGAGATGGCCCTCGGTCCTGGGTTTGTTTCTTTCCCGCGCCCACCGGCCGTTTCCATCCATGATGATTCCCACGTGCCGGGGAAGCTTCGAGCCTGAATCTGGGAGGCTCACACCTCGAGGATTTCCTTTTCCTTGGCGTCGAGAAGCGTGTTGATCTCTTCGATATGCTTGTCCGTCAGCTTCTGGATTTCGTCCGTCGCCTTCTTCGCCTCGTCCTCGGAGAGCTCGGAAGCCGTCTTGGCCTTTTTGATTTCCTCGTTGGCGTCGCGTCTGTGGTTTCGAACCGCCACCCGGGACTGCTCGGCGATGTTCTTGGTGAACTTCACCAGCTCCTTCCTGCGCTCCTCGGTGAGCGGGGGGATGTTGATCCTGATGACCTTGCCGTCATTGTTCGGGATTCACCGAAAGCTCGGACTTCTGGATCGCCTTCTCGATCTCCGGCAGCACGCTCCTGTCCCAGGGCTGGATGATGACCATCCGCGCCTCCGGGATCGAGATGGTGGCCACCTGGTTGAGGGGGACTTTCTGGCCGTAATAATCGACCCTGATCTTCTCGAACAGGGCCTGGGAAGCGCGGCTGCCGCGGAGCGTCTTGAACTCGTCTTGGAGGGACTGGATGCTCTTTTTCATCCCGTCCTCGGCCTGGCTCTTGATCTTCTCCCTGGTCATGCCGGAAATCCTCCTTAGCGTTCTTCTCCCAGCTTCATGTACACGTACTCCACAACCTCGATCTTTCCCCCGACCTCCTTGCCGAGGTCTTCGAGGACCTTGGAGACCTTGCGCTTTTCGTCCTTCACGAAGGGCTGCTCGAGGAAGCAAACCTCGGAGAGGAGCTTGTTCACCTTGCCCTTCACTATCCCGGCCAGCACATTGGCGGGCTTGTCCATCGCCTCGACCTGCTTGGTGAAGATCTCTTCCTGCTCCTTGAGGTACGAAGGATTCACCCTGTCGCGGGAGAGGAACATCGGAGAGAAGGCGGCGACATGGAGGGCGAGGTCGAAGAGGACTTCCTTCACGCGTGGGTTCTCCTTCAGGTGGGCGGAGGAGAGCGTGGCGCGGATCATGACCCCGATCCTGTTGTCGTGCACGTATTCGACGAGGGCCTCGTCCGCCGCGACGGGCACGGTCGTGATGCGCCGCAGCTCCATGTTCTCCTTGATCTTTCCGATGGTCTCCTTGACCATCAGCTCCAGCTCGTCGGTCTTCTGCGTGAGGTTCTTCTTGGCCACGGTCTCCACGAGGGCGCCGCCCAGCTCATTGAAGAGGTTGTTTCTGGCCACGAAATCGGTCTCGCAGGTGAGCTCCAGGAGGATTCCTTTGGTGGGCAGGATCTTGGTGAAGATCTTGCCGCTGTTGGTGGCTCTTCCCACCTTCTTCTGCGCAACTGCCAGGCCCTGCTCCTTGAGAAGGCGCTCGGCCTTGGCGAAATCTCCCTCCGCCTTGACGAGGGCGTTCTTGCAGTCCAGCATCCCCGCGCCGGTCTTCTCGCGAAGCAATTTCACGTCGGTTGCCTTGATTTCCACGTCTCTTGCCCTCATTCCTTGTAGAGTTTGTCTTCGTCGATCTCGGGCTCGTCCGGGGAAGTCGACTCCTGCTTCTGAGCGGCCTCATCGGGGTTATAGTTCGAATAGTCCTTATCGGTAAAGCCGGTGGCGGCTTCGTCCACGGCGGTGCCCAGGGCGGCGCCCACTGCGATTTTCTCCACCTCTTCTTCCTTGTCGTATTTCGACTGGGCGGCGAACTCGCCCTTGTCGATGGCCTCGGCGAACTCCTCCTCGCCCTTCTCCTCCTGGAGAGTCTCCACCACCTCCAGCCCGGCCTCGTTCTCCGCCTCGACCACGGCATTGGCGATGATCTGGGCGAAGAGGTTGATGGCGCGGATGGCGTCGTCGTTGCCCGGGATGGGGAACGTGATGCCCTCGGGGTTGCAGTTCGTGTCGACGACCGCGACGATGGGGGTCCCCACCCTCCGGGCCTCGGTCACGGCGATGGCTTCCTTTCGCGTATCGATGATGAAGATGATTCCCGGCAGCTCCTTCATCTCTTTGATGCCGCCGAGGTTCTTCTCCAGCTTGCTCCTTTCCTTCATGAGCCTGGCCACTTCCTTCTTGGTCATGTTCTCGAAGGTGCCATCGATCTCCATCTTCTCCAGCTTTTTCAGGCGCAGGAGGGATTTCTTGATCGTGGTGAAGTTGGTGAGCATGCCGCCCAGCCAGCGGTTGTTCACGTAGAACATTCCGCAGCGCTTGGCCTCACGCTCCACCGTCTGCTGGGCCTGCTTCTTGGTGCCGACGAAGAGAACGGTCTTCCCGTCGAGGACGGTCTTTCTCACCGCCTCGTACGCGTCCTTGATGGCCACGATCGTCTTCTGCAGATCGATGATGTGGATCCCGTTCCTCTCCGCGAAAATGTACTTTTTCATCCGGGGGTCCCACCGCTTGGTCTGGTGGCCGAAATGCACCCCCGACTCCAACAGGTTCTTCATTGTGACGACAGCCAATTCCTTCCTCCTTCCCCTCTCTCATCGGCTTTTCCACCCTGACCATACGGCCGGGTGAGATTTTAGGGTCGGCCATCCCATGGCCGGCAATCAAGCCATTCCTACGGTCAAAATTTGAAAGAATTCCTCTTTAACATGCCATAAAAAGCCTCGAGAGGCAAGCCTACGACGTTGCTGAAGGAGCCTTTGATCCACTCCACAAAGAAAGACCCCCGTTCCTGGATGCGATACGCCCCGGCGGCGCCCGTCCATTCCCCGGATTCGATGTAGAAGTGGATCTCCTCCGCCGACATCTCCCGGAACTTCACCTCGGTGCGCACCGTCTCTTCCTCCATGGGCTTTCCCCGTTCCACGGAGAGGGCGATCCCGGTATAGACGCGATGGACGGCCCCGGAAAGGGCGCGAAGCATCGATTCGGCCTCCTCCGGCCCCTCCGGCTTTCCCAGGATCTTTCCCCCCACTTCCACCACCGTGTCCGCCCCAAGCACCCAACGCGGGGACTCGCTCTTGAACATGTCGAGAATCATCTCGACCTTCCGGCGGGCGATTCCCGCCACCATCTCTTCAACGGGGAGGTCGGAGTCGAAATCCTCGACGAGGCTCGGCGAAATGACCTTGAAGGGGACCTTCACACGCGTGAGCAGATCCCGGCGGCGCGGCGAACCCGATGCGAGAATGATTGTATCCATTCTTTAAAACCTCACAGGAAATAGAACAGGATCACTCCCCCCAGAAGCCCGAGGAATGTACCGGGATTCACGAGGAAATGCAATGAGATCACCGCGAGGTCGAAGCCGATGGGACCCACGCTCATGGCCAGCGTCACCCCGAAGCGGAGCAAGACCCTTTCCACCACTTCCCAGGCCAGGCCCCCCACGACCGCTCCAATCAAGCCCAAAATGAGCAGGGTGGAGACGTTTTTCCGATTGAGCTTCATTCGCCGGGGTATTGTAGGGGCCACGGCAACTCTGTCAAGGCCGGGGAATCAAAGGCACGCGGGGAGCTTATCGGGCGCCCAGCAGCTCCATGATGAAACGTTTCATCCCCTGGTTTTCGTCAGGCACCCCGGAGAGGTCCCGAACACCGGGCCGGCGGCTCCAGAGACCGACAACGGCGTCAATCCAGGGGCTTGGGCACAGGGGTGAGAGGTGGTGGCCGCCCTTTCTCCGTTTGTTGACGACAAGACCTACCCGTTTCGGCGCTTGCCCGGTGAAGTACATGTCTCCCAAAGGATAAAGGAACAGCAGGTATGGTGAGGTCGGCCCGCCCTCTACCGCGGCAATGCGCACCCCATGGAGGCTCTCGGCTCTCTGGAGAGCCCTCCGGACCATTGCGAGCAGCTCCTGCCTGCCAAGTCCTCTCTTGGCGGCCACGGCGGCGTTCGAAAGGAGCAGGCCGCAATCCGATGGGTGGTAGTAGATGATGGATTGCCGTAAAAGATAGCCATGAGGGCCTCGTTTGACGAGGCCGGCATCCGCCAGGACCTCATTGAAGTGGAGTGTCCCGCGATGCGCCACAGCGCCATGGTCCGAGGAAATGACGATCAGTAAGTCCTCGTCCGCCGAAGACATAAGCCGTCCCAGGAGCCCATCCACCAGGGCCATGCAGCGTCTCAGAGCTGAAGCGGCCCTGCCGGTCGGCCACTGCTCTTCCAGAAGATCGATGTAGGCATGGTTGAAGCCGTCGATCAGGGAGAAATAGGCGAGGAGAAGCCCGGAAGGCAGGCTCTCGGCCGATCGCGCGATGAGCCGGGATTCGCGCTGGAAGGCGCCGGCCGCCGTGGACATCTCGCGGTCGAGAGTGATTTCATCCCCGTCTCCCCTGCGGTCATTCTCTCTCCTCACCGTGCCGAAGAAGCTGACATCGGCAAATCGCCCGAACCCGTCGCCGCGGAGCTCCTGAAGGAGGCCTGCATCGCTTGACCGCAGAATCGCCTCAGTCTCGGGTTGAAGGATCAGGATGCCGGGATCGAGAAGCTGTGCGTCAGCACGGGTTTTACTTGTGAAAGAAACCGGTTTCGTCTCGCCGTTTGAGAGAACCGCGATTGTTCTGTTGCCCTTCAGAAGGGTTACTCCCCGCCTCCCCGAAAGCGTCGAGATCTCGATTCCCTGGAAGCGTATGCTCCCGCGTCCCGTGGCGAGATGGATCACGTACGGCGGCCGCCACAACCTGTAGCTGTCAAAGGCCAGTTTCACATGGGAAAGCCTTCCCGTCCATGCGGGATCGTTTCGAAAGGCTGTATTGATCAGAACGCTTTCCACTCCCCGTGCGTCGAGCTCTTCCCAGATCGAGGTCGATTCCCGTCGAGTGACCGCGAAGCCGCTCTTCGAGCGAGTGGGATCCCGCGTAAAATCGGGCTGGTAATATCCCCAGACCCCGCTTTTCTCGGGCTCGACTCCACAGAACAGGGAGAGGAGCGCCGGCGGGGTCTGGCAGCAGGGCAGGGAGGGTTTCGCGGCCTGAAGGCAGCCTTCAGAGGCAAACCGCGAGAGCGAAGGGAGGTTTCCCTCAGAAATGCACCGCTTCACCTCTTCATGGGCCAGCCCGTCGAAGACGAGCCAGATGACGCGCCGAAACGGTTTGGTTGACAAATCCCTCTCCAGTAGATAACGTATCAATAGCCGCGCGGCGATGAGAATCGCACATCGGGCGCGATTGGGCAATTAGCTCAGTTGGATAGAGCGATGGCCTCCGGAGCCATAGGCCGCGCGTTCGAATCGCGCATTGCCCAGAAAAGTGGCGAGGTAGTCCCCACCCATGAACGATTGGGAAAACCCCTCTCTCCAGCAAAGAAATAGGCTCCCCGCGAGGGCTTATTTCTTTCATTACCCCGATGAGAAGTCTGCCCTGACGGGAAGCGCCGAGGGATGCCCCTGGCGGCTTTCACTCGACGGCTTGTGGGCGTTCCACTATGTGCCCTCCCCGCAGGAGGCGCCGCCGAGGTTCTTCGACCAGGCCTTCGACGACGCGGGCTGGGAGAGAATCCCGGTGCCGAGCTGCTGGCAGATGAGGGGCTACGGCCGGCCCCACTACACAAACGTGGTTTACCCCTTCCCGGCGGATCCTCCCCGGGTGCCCTCGGAGAATCCCACCGGCTGCTACCGAACGCGCTTCTCGATCCTTCGCGAATGGGCGGACAAGCGGGTGATCATCCGATTCGAGGGAGTGGATTCCTTCTTCATCGTGTGGGTGAACGGGCGCGAAGCGGGGCTCTCAAAGGGAAGCAGACTGCCCTCTGAGTTCGACATCACGGAGCTCGTGCAGCCGGGACAGAACATCCTGGCCGTCCGGGTTCAGCAGTGGTCGGACGGAAGCTATCTGGAAGACCAGGACATGTGGTGGCTCAGCGGGATCTTTCGGACCGTGTGCCTGCTGGCAGTCCCCAGGGTGGCAATAGAAGATTTCTTCTGCCGGACCGGCTACGACGCTGCCAAGCGCAGCGGAGAGCTCTCCGTCAAGGCAAGGCTTTCCAACGCATTTCCCGGCGGGTTCAGCGGCAAGCTGGATGCCGTTCTCCTCGACCCTGACGGGCGCCCGGTTTTTCCTTCGCCAATTTCAGCCAGGGTCGAGGCCGGCCCTCAGGCTTCTGCCGCGGTGGAGCTTTCCGGGATCGTTGCGAATCCGGCGGCATGGTCCGCAGAATCTCCCGTGCTCTCCACCCTCCTCGTAAGCCTCCGCGACTCCTCCGGAAGCCTCGTGGAAGCAGTGAGCTCGCGCGTCGGATTCAGAAGCGTCGAGATCAAGGGCGGCAATCTGCTCGTGAACGGCACGCTGGTGATGTTCAAGGGAGTGAACAGGCACGAGCATCACCCCGACTCGGGAAGAACGGTTCCCTGGGAGGCCGTGGTCCGTGACGTCGAGCTCATGAAGCAGCACAACATCAATGCCGTGCGCACCTCCCACTATCCTGATGATCCCCGCTTCTACGACCTGTGCGACGAATACGGGCTGTACCTGATAGCGGAGGCCGACCTGGAGTGCCACGGCATGCAGCCGGCCGGAAACTGGAGCGCCCTGAGCGACGACCCCGCATGGGAAGTTGCCTACGTCGACCGCATGGTGCGCACTGTGGAGAGGGACAAGAACCATCCCTGCGTCGTCATGTGGTCCCTGGGAAACGAGTCGGGCTTCGGCCGAAACCACGAGGCGATGGCCCGGGCGGCGCGCGTAATCGACCCGGCGCGGCCCATACACTACGAGGGAGACCTCGACGCCAAGGTGGCCGACGTAATAAGCCAGATGTACACGTCGGTGGATCGCGTCATCGAGGCGGGCAAGGGCCGGCCGGTCCGCTACGATGGAGTGCCCATCAAGGCAGCGGGCAAGCCTTTCATCCTCTGCGAGTACGCTCACGCGATGGGAAACGGCCCCGGGGGGCTTACCGAGTATTGGGAGGCATTCTCCGCTTCCAAGCGCCTGCAGGGCGGCTTTGTCTGGGAGTGGCTCGACCACGGCATCAGAAAGCGCGCCGCGGACGGCCGCGAGTTCTTCGCCTATGGCGGGGACTTTGGAGACGAGCCCAACGACGGCAACTTTGTCATTGACGGCCTTGTATTCTCGGATCGCGTCCCTTCTCCGGGGCTCATCGAGCTCAAGAAAGTCATCGAGCCGGTGAAGGTCGAGGCGGAAGACCTCTCCGCGGGAAAGCTGAGAATAACAAACCGCTACGACTTCCTCTCTCTCGGGCATCTCGCCCTGTATTGGGATGTGCAGGCTGACGGCAGATCGATCGAGAGCGGTACCGCGGAGATCCCGGATGTCGGCCCGGGCGCGAGTGCCGGCTTGACCCTGCCCTACCAACTCCCGCCCTCTGCGCCGCAGGGGGAGGAATACTGGCTCAGCGTGAGCTTTCTGCTCGCTTCGCCCGCTCGCTGGGCCCCTGCCGGCCATGAGGTGGCGTGGGCCCAATTCCCCCTGCCCGTCAAGACAAAGCCGGCGCGCGCTTCCGCCGCAGGACGCGAACCTCCGGCTCCGACAGCGAGGACCGCGGCCGCAGCGTCCGGGACTCACGGAGGCTCGAAGGCTGCCGAGCTTCTCGTGGAGCCTCGCGGCACGTCGCTGAGAATTGCAGGCCCCGATTTCAGCGTCAGCTTCGATTCGGTACGGGGCAGGATTTCCGCAATGCACGTGCGCGAAACGGAGGTCCTCCGCCGCGGGCCGCGTCTCATCTTCTGGCGCGCAACCACGGACAACGACCGCGCCAAGTGGGGGGACTCACTCGACGCCCAGGATTGGAAGCTTGCAGGCCTTGACGCCATGCAGCACCGCGTGGACGCATTCGAATGGAAAGAATCCAGCGATGGATGCGTGCGGGTGAGCGCACGCTCCTTCATCGCTCCGCCGTCGCGCAGCCTCGGCATCGAGGCCGAGTACCTCTCCTGGGTGTACGCCACGGGGGACATTCTCCTTGAAATCCGCGGAAAGCCCCGGGGAAGCTTCCCCAAGACGCTCCCCCGAATCGGTCTCGAAATGGCCCTTCCTCCCGTCTTCGACAATGTGAGCTGGTTCGGCCTCGGCCCGGGGGAGTCGTATCCCGACAGCCGGAGAGCCGCCCGCGTCGGGCTCTACCACGCGAGCGTGGCCGAGCTGGAAACCCCCTATGCTTTTCCCCAGGAGAATGGAAACCGAAGCGACGTCCGCTGGGTGTCCCTCGCCGATCCACGGGGAGTCGGGCTTCTGGCTGCAGGCCGCCCCCTCATCAATTTCAGCGCGCACAGCAATACACCCGAAGACTACGAAAGGGCGCTTCACCCGACCGACCTCGCGCCTCGCGCGGAGACGGTCTTCATCCTCGATTACAGGCAGAACGGCCTGGGAAGCGCGAGCTGCGGCCCGGGAGTGCTTCCCGCCTACCGGCTGAAGCCCGAGGAGTTCAGCTTCTCCGTTCTCCTGCGCCTTGTTCGCGGAAAAGAAGATTCGCCTTTCACAATCGCCCGCCGCCCCATCGAACAGTAGGCTCAGGGGCCCCCTACTTCACTGAGCCCAGCAGGCCTGCAACGAACTGCCTCTGCATGGCCAGGAACAGCACCAGGATCGGGAAGACCGATATGCAGACGATGATCATCAGGGCGCCGTACTCGATCATATAGGCGTTCATCATGGACGACATCGCGATGGGAAGCGTTTTCTTCGAGTCGGTCAAAATGGTCATGAGAGGCCAGAGGTAGGCGTTCCACTGGTTGAGGAAGATATAGATGCAGGCGGAAGCGAAGCTCGCTTTCATGGTGGGAAAGACGATGCCGAGGAATATCCGCAGCTCGCTTGCACCGTCCACCCGCGCCGCCTCCATGATCTCGTTCGGGAACAATTTGAAGTTCTGCCTCATGAAAAAGATGATGAACACAGACATGACGGAAGGAAGGACGATGGCGGCATGGGTGTTGTTCAGCTTGAAGAATGAGATCAGCCGGAACAGGGGAATGACGATGGCGATCTGGGGGATGATCAGCGTGAGAAGCAGGAGGGCGAATACCCGCTCCCGGGCCCGCGAGCGGTACTTCTCGAAACCGAAGGCGGCCAGTGAGTCCACCACCACGCCGAAGACGACAGTCAGGAGCGCCACCTTCGCCGAATTGAAGAAGAACAACAGGAGGTTGTAGTTCTTCGTGGCTTTAGCCCAATTGAGCCCGAACTCCTTGCCGGGGATGATGATCCCCCGAACGACGTCATTAGGATTCAGCGTGGTGCCGATGAGCATCCAGAAGAAGGGGAAGATGCACATGCAGGCGCCGATGATCAGCAGCACCCAGAGGACCAACCGCGAAAGAGCCCGGGAAGCAACCGCAGTCATCACTCCCTCCCTCCCAAGAGCTTGATCTGGATATAGGCGAATATCCCCGCGATGACCACGATCACGTAGGAGAGAGCGGTGGCATAGCCGAAGTCGGAGTTCATGACAAAGGCCTGACGATAGGTGTAGAGGGCCGCCGTCATCGTCGCGTTGGCGGGCCCACCCTGGTTGGTGAGGATGTTGGGCTCGTCGAACAGCTGCATTGTCCCGCTGGTTGATGTCACGGCGGAGAAGAGGACCACAGGAATGAGCAGGGGCAGGGTTATCGAGAAGAACTTCCGGGCCGGGCTCGCCCCATCAATGTCTGAGGCCTCGAAGATGTCGGGGTCTATGCTCTGAAGCCCCACAAGGAAGAAGACCATGTTGTAGCCGGTCCACCGCCACGTGAGGGCCATGATGATCGTCACCTTGGCCCAGAAGGGATCGTTCAGCCACGCAATGGGCTTGGTGATGAGATCGAAGCTGAGGAAGAGGTTGTTGAGCAGGCCGTTGGTCTGGAGGATCATCCTGAAGAGCACCGAATAGGCGACAAGCGAGGTGACGCAGGGCAGAAAGAAGATCACCCGGAACGTTCCCCGGTACTTCTTGATGCCCTGGTTGAGGATAACCGCCAGGATGAGCGCGAGCATGACCATGATGGGAATCTGGACGAGCATGAAGATGAAGTTATGGCTCAACGCCTGCCAGAAGATGCTGTCGCGCGACATCCTAATGAAGTTGCCCAGGCCGATGTACCTGTTGTTGAACCCCTGCCACTTTCGCGTGACATAGTACAGCGAGGACAGGATGGGATAAAGCATAAAGAGGCAATACATGATGATCGCCGGCAGGACATACAGCCAGCCCACACGATTCAGGTACCGGTAGAATGCACCGCTTCTGTTCACGTAACGCTCCTCGAAATTTTCCGGGACGGCAAAAAAAACTTCCGCCCCGTAAGGGGCGGAAGTTTTCACGACTCATGGAATTACTGACCCGTGGTCTGCTTGTACTCCTGTTCGGCATGGGCGATGGCATCGTCCACGCTCTTCAGGTCTCCCTTGAACATCAAGAGGATCGCGTTTCTAAGTGTATCCCGCATGGGTTGATAATTGGGGGTGTACATGAGGACGGGGACCTTCTCCATCCAGGCCGCGAAGTCCTTGAAGACGGGCTGGCTCTTGTAGAAGAACTCGTCGGGTGCCGTGTAGTTGGACCCGGTCCTGCTGGGCAGGTAGGTGCCCATGGCGCCCGCGCCCTTGAGAATGATGTTGTAGAACTGGAGGGCATCGGGCTTGCTGCTGGCCCAGGTGTTCTTGAGGAAGTCGATCGCCAAAGCCTTGTTGGGGCTTGAGGCGAAGACGTACCAGCTGGACCCGCCGTTGTTGCTCGCGTTCTGCGCGCCCGGCACGCCTTCCAGAAGCGGGGTCGGGACAACCATCCAGTCGCCCGCGTTGGCGGGCTGGGACTTCAACGTAGCAATGATCCACAGCGCGTTGAGGAATCCGACCGTGTCGCCGCCGTTGAAGGAAGCGATCCAGTTGTTCCAGCCCTCAGTCGGGTAGAGCAGCCCCTTGTCGTTCAGGTCTTTCAGGATGGCGAGGGACTTCATCATTGCGGGGGTGCGGAAGTTCAGCGACCCGTCCGGCTTGAAGAACTGGGTGCCGGTGGACTGCACCATGATCCGCAGGAAATCGAAGCTGGTAGTGTCGTAGGCGATGAGGGGTTTCGCGATCTTGGCCTTGAGCTGGACTCCCAGGTTGGTCATCTGGGTCCATGTCATGTTCTTCTTATAGGAGTCGGGGTTGAGGCCCGCGGACTTTATCATGTCGGCGCGCAGCCAGAATCCCGTGGAGCCCGTATCGAACGGAATGCCGTAGATCTTGCCCTTCTCGCTCATGGGCCCGACCTTATACTGGGCGAACTTCGAATAGTCCACGCCGGCGGCCTTCAGGTCCACGAACGCGCCGGGGTAGTTCTGAATGAACTTTTCGATGCTGAAATCCTGGATGAGGACGATGTCGGGAAGTCCCGCGCCTCCCGCCTGCAGGCCCGCCTCCATCTTTCCCTCAATGTTCTCGGGGATGTCGACGACCTGGATGGTCACGTCGGGGCGGATCTTGTTATAGACCTTGACTGCCTCTTTCATGGAGAACCCGTTGAAGTTGGGGTCCCAGCACCAGATAGTCACCGTCTTTGCGTCAGCCGCCATCACGCTCGGCACGAAAATGACGATGGCGAGCACCACCACGAAAGCCAGAATGACTCTCTTCATAATGCCTCCTCTCGACAGATGAATTGGAAAGCCGTCGTTTATTATAGCCTCGCCGATGTACCTGTCAAGGAGAACCTCCAATTCGCCAAGCGGGGAAGGGCTCCAGAAGCTGCCGAAACGTTTGCAGAAACGGCATTCCGGCCAGTACATTGGGATCAAACGCATGGGACAAGAGGCGTACAGGAAAAAAAGGGACTTCAGCGCGACTCCGGAGCCGCCGCCGGCCTCGGAAACCCTTCAGGCAGGGAGGTTCGCGGGAAGCTCATTCGTCGTTCATCGCCATGAAGCCCGAAGGCTCCACTACGACCTTCGGATCAGGGCGGGAGATGCCCTCGCCTGCTGGGCGGTCCCCAAGGGGTTCTCCTATGACCCGGCCGACAAGAGGCTCGCCGTGAGGACCGAGGACCACCCGCTGGAGTACGAGAGCTTCCACGGGGTCATCCCCCGCGGCCAGTATGGAGCCGGAACCATGCAGATCTGGGACTCTGGCGATTACCGGCTGGTAAAGGGGCGGGACATCATGGAAGCGCTCGAAAAGGGGGAGCTGAAGCTCGAGCTGAAGGGCCGCCGCCTGCGGGGAGAGTGGCACCTCGTCAGGACCCGGGGAGAAGAAGGCAAGGAATGGCTCCTGTTCAAGGCAAAAGACCGCTACGCCGGGTCCGGGAGCGACCTGTTCGGCGCAGTCGACATGGGCCGCGCCCGCCGCAAGCCCCCTCCCCCGCGGCCCGGCTTGATGGAGCCGTCCCCGGGGCACGCCTTGTTCTCAGACCCGGACTGGATGTTCGAGACGAGCTTCACGGGAAGGCGAGTGGCGATCTCGGTTAGCGAAACTCAAGTGAGCATTCGTTCGACGAAAACGGATCTGGCGCCGCTTTTGCCCGCGATCGTGCATGACCTGGGCGGGCTTCGCTCCCAGAGGGCGATCCTCGACGGAGCTCTGGTCGCCCTCGACGCGAAGGGCGTGCCCTCCGCGAGGGCGCTGGAAGAACAGTTGAAGGCCGGGGGGAATGGCATCGTTCTGTATGTCTTCGACGTGCTCTACGTGGAGGAGTGGGACGTGCGCCCGCTCCCCCTGAGAGAGAGGAAGGCTCTCCTTCTGGCCCTGCTTCCGGAGCGGAATCGCGTTCTCCGCGTGGACCCCGTCCCCGAGCACGGGGAAGCCCTCGCCGAGGCGGCCTCCAGGGCCGGGCTTTCCGAAATCGTGGCCAAGAGATCGGAAAGCTCCTACCGCGCCGGGCCTTCGGACGACTGGCGCCTGATCGATGTCCGTCGGGCGGCGGGCGCCCGCGGCGCCGGGCGAAAGCGTACGAATGCGATCGTTCGGGTGACCAACCCCCGAAAGGTGTATTGGCCCGAGCAAGGCTATACCAAGGCGGATCTCGTGGCCTTCTACGACGGGGTGGCGGACGTGCTCCTCCCCTATCTGAAGGACAGGCCGCTGCACCTGTATCGCTGGCCCGATGGGGTTCGGGGGAAATCCTTCTACCAGAAGCAGCTCCCGGCCGGGCTCCCGGACTGGGTGGAGACGGCGAACGTCGCCCCAGCCGGGGAGAAGCCAATCTCCTACATCGTTTGCGGGGACCGGCGGACGCTTCTCACTCTCATCAACCTGGGGAGCATCGACCTGCACCCCTGGCTTTCGCGAAGGGGGAGCCTCGATTCCCCGGATTGGGCGGTCCTCGACCTGGATCCCAAGGACGCCCCCTTTGCCAGCGTCGTGAAGATCGCGCGGGAAACCGGAAAGCTCCTGCGGGGGCTCGGGCTTGAGCCGTACCTCAAGACATCGGGCTCCACGGGGCTGCACGTCTTCATCCCGCTCGCGCCGGGCTACACCTACGATCAGAGCCGGATGTTCTCGGAGGCAGTGGCGCGGCTTGTGGTTCGCGATCACGGCGACATCGCCACAGTCGAGCGCGTCGTCGGCCGGCGCGGCGGGAAGGTCTACATCGATTTCCTCCAGAACCGCAGGGAGCAGACAATCGTCCCGCCGTACGTTGTGCGCCCCGTCGAGGCGGCAACCGTTTCGATGCCGCTCGCATGGGACGAGCTGGAAGAGGACGTGAGCCTTCGTGACTACACCGTGGCGTCCGCTCGCACGCGCATTGCGAAAGTGGGGGATCTGTTCAGCGCCGCCCTCAGCCGGCCGCAGGATCTTTCCCCGGCCATCGAAGCCCTGGGGGGCTACCTCAATCCAACTGGTCCTCGGCGGAAGGCTCCTGCAGCAACCTGAGCCTTCTTGAGTCAGGAAAGGACCTGTCGAACGCGCCCCGGTGGGCAAGCGCTTCCCCGTGACGGCCGAGACGCTCCAGGATAGTGGCGAGATTGCAGTGGGCATCCGGGTAGTCCGGCTCCAGAGAAATCGCCATCTCGTATGCCGAAACCGCATCGCCGGGCTTGTTCACCGCGGCGAGCGCATTGCCCAGATTGTTCCACGCTTCGGCGAACTCGCCGTCGGCCTCGATGGCCCGCATGTAGTTCGCCGCTGCTTCCGCCTCACGGCCGAGCCCGTAGAGCACGTTCCCCAGGTTGAACCAGGTTTCGGGATCCGGGGAGACCTCCAGCGCGCGGCCGTACGCAGCAGCGGCAGACTCCAGATCGCCCCGTTCCTCTGCCTCCACCCCGGCGGCAAACCATCGGCGCGAGTCCTGTTCTCCCGGAAAGGCGGCGATACGAGGGGAGCTCCCGCTTTCGTCTTCCCAGTCCAACAGCAGCTGCCCGTTGGGCTCGGCCCAGCCGCCGTTTGACAGCCGCACGCGCAGGCCGCGGTCATAGGCATCCAGGCGCGCGATCATCCTCTGCGCCTCGGGAAGCCAGCGGGCTATCTCTTCGAGGCTCATTCGGATGCGGGAAGCGGGGATCCCGCAAGCGGCAAGCCTGCTCAGGCCGCGGGCGCGTACGATGTCGGTGAACCCGAACCAGGCCAGCCGCCGCGCCACCCGGGCGGGTTTCAGAAGCCCATGGCGGAGCCATGACCGCACCTCGGAGAGCGGCGCTCCGACGATCCGGCTCACCTGTTCTACCGTGTACAGGCGGGTGAAGTCCTCCAGCTCCTCCTCCGCCCCCAGAGCCCTGAGAAACTCGGGCTCCTCGATCAGGCGGATTCGGGCGCCTTTCGTCGTGAGCTCCCGGCAGCGCGCCAGGTTTTCCGTGAGGCCTCCGTCCCCGGAGAGCGGGCCCTGCGCCTGGCCGACGACGAGCACCTGCGTTGAGGCACCGGGCGTACGAACATAGCGTCCTCCCGCGCCGGCTATCCGATCGATCGCCTCCATCCTGGTCATCGAGACCAGACGGCCGGTGAGCGCCACCTCCATGCCGGCGAAAGACGAGCTCCCTGCCATATGTCTATGATTCTATCAGCTCTTCGAACACCGGGAAACGGAAAAGCCCGTCATTGGTGAGCTCGGCAAAGCTCACGGTGCAATACACGCCGGGCTCGATCCATAGAGCCCTATCCCGGCATGCCACAATCGGTGCGTCGCGTGGGCGCTCCCGCATCCTGGCGTTGAGCCTCGCCCTCGCGGCCTTCGAGAAACCGCTTCCGACCCTGCCGAGGTAACGCAGAGCTCCATCCCCTCCGCCTGAAAGCCCGCTGCCGGCCACCAGGATGCTCTGGAAGTCCTCTTTGCCTTTCTCCATGAATCCGATGACGGCGACGGCGGCCCGAAGCCGCTTCTTGATCTTGACCCAGGCCCCATTTCGCTTTCCCGGGGCGTACGTGCTTGAAAGCTTCTTGGCCACGACCCCTTCGAGGCCGAGCCCGCAGGCTTTGTCGTAGAGGGCCAGGCCGTCCGAGCGCACGCCCTCTGAAAGCAGGAGGGGCTGGAAGCGCGAGCCGCCGATGAGCTCCTCGAGGCGTGCACGCCGCTCAAGAAAGGGCAGATCCGTCAGGGATTCGTATGCCATGTAGATGACGTCGAACGCGATGAAGCTGAGCGGAGCGTGCCGCGCCTGCCGCGTCCGCCTGAGGACCAGGCCGAGGTCCGGCCTTCCGTCATGAAAAGCGACGATTTCTCCGTCCAGAACGAGCCCCTCCGGCAGGCCCGCAAGGCAATCCAGCTCCGGGTATCGCTCGCTTATTTCCCCGCCGTTCCTGCTCACGATCCGACGCCTTCCATGCTCGATCATGGCAAGGGCGCGGATGCCGTCCCACTTAATCTCGAAGAAATGTTCGCCGGAATCGAAGGGCTCGCCCAGAACGGCAAGCATCGGCGGGATGAAGCGGGGAAGCTCTCTAGCCAACTTTCCTCTTCTTGGCCGCGGCCTTTCCCGGCTTCGTGCTGGGCGCCTGTTTGAGCCTGGCCTTCGCCTGACCATCGGCGTTGTCCGCAATTGCCGGGTTGGCGGCCTGCGCCTCCGCCACGCTGCGCTTCAGGGCTTCCATCAGGTTGATGATCTTGGGCTCCTCGGGCTCGCGCACCTGGACGATCTCCTTGCCTTCGATCTTCAACTGGATCAGCTTGGTGAGCTTTTCCTTGTAGACATCCTTGTAGCGGGCAAAGTCGAACTCCTTGATCACCGAGGCCTTGATCAGCGTGTCGGTGAGCGAGATCTCGGCGTCGGTCGTCTCGCTGTCCTTGATCTCGTCCGTGAACGCGGAGGCCTGCTTGACCTCGTCATGCCGGATGAGCACGGTCATCGATAGCACGCCGTCGATCGGGCGCAGGATCACGACCTGCTCCTTTCCCGCGATCACCACCTCTGCGATGGCGCTCATGCCATTGGCCTGCATGCCCTGCATCAAGAGCTTGTAAGGCTTCTGCCCCACCGGGCCGTCCGGAGTCACGAAGTATGTGCGGCCCGCGTAGTACAGGGGGGACAGGCTTTCCGGCGGGATGAAGCCGTCGATGCGGATGGATTTGTCGCTTTCCGTTCGAAGCTTGTCCAGCTCATCGTCATTGATGATGACGTACTGGCCCTTGTCGTACTCGTAGCCCTTGACGATCTCGTCGTTTCCAACCTCACCGACTTCCGGCGCGAACTTCTTGTACTGGATGCGCGTCATCGTCTTGGAGTGCAGCTGATGCAGAGTGAGGTCGTTTCCCGATGACGTGGCCGTGTATGCCTTGACCGGCACTGAAACCAGGCTCAGCTTGAGGAATCCCTTCCAGCTTGCGTGAGCAGCCATCGCTCGCCTCCCCCCGCGCGCCCCGCCATCTGCGCAAGGCCGGGAGGGCCAGCTCTGCGGCGGCCGCGTACTCCCCTTCCCAGTAAGCTAAGCTACGAAGCGCGGCATCGGGAGTCAAGTCGCGGCGGTTCGGGAGCTCAGCCGCCGAATGCCGTGGAGAGAAGCTCCTTCGTGTAGGGATGCCGGGGGTTGGAGAATATCTCCCGTGCCGGACCGGACTCCACGATCTTTCCCTGCCTCATGATGACGATCTGGTGGCAGAGGGATTTGAGAACCGCGAGGTCGTGGCTGATGAAGATATAGCTCAAGCCCAGCTTGTCCTGGAGGCCTTTGAGGAGCTCGATCACCTGGAACTGGATGGTGCGGTCCAGAGAGGAAGTAGGCTCGTCCAGGACGAGCACAGCCGGCTTCAGCACCAGCGCGCGCGCAAGCGCGATACGCTGCCTTTGGCCTCCTGAAAACTCGTGGGGGTAGCGGAATCGCTGCTCGGGGTCAAGGCCAACTTCCCGCATGGTTTCAATAATGAGCCGCTGCCTGCTCTGCGGGTCGCCGACCTTGTGGACAAGCAGGCCCTCGCCAATGATCTGCTCCACGGACATCCTGGGGCTCAGGCTGCCGAAGGGGTCCTGGAATATGATCTGCACGCGCCCGCGCAGGAGGCGAAGCTCTTCCTGTTTCATGAGATGAATGGCTTCCCCGTCGAGGCTGATCTCACCTTCGCTTTTTACCAAGCGAAGTATGGCTTTGCCCAGTGTAGTCTTGCCCGAACCGCTCTCTCCCGCCACGCCCAGGGTCTGGCCCTTCAGGAGCTCAAATGCTACGCCGTCCACCGCCTTCACGTAGCCCTTTGTCCTTCGAAGGAAGCCCCTTTGAACGGGAAACCACACCTTCAGGTTCTCAACGCGCATGAGGGTCCCGCGTGCTGGATCAGGCGCCGGCGGCTCGCCCTTGGGCTCGGCGTCCAGAAGCGTGCGGGTATAGGGATGCCGCGGCCGGCTGAAGATCTCATCGACCGGGTTCTGCTCGAGAATCAGCCCGTCATGCATCACGGCCACGCGGTCCGCGATGCGGCGGACGATACCCAGATCGTGCGTGATGAAGAGCACCGACATTCCGAGGTCCCGCTGGAGGTCCTTGATGAGGCGGAGGATCTGGGCCTGGATGGTGACATCCAGCGCCGTGGTGGGCTCGTCCGCAATGAGGAGCTTCGGCCCGTTCACCAGCGCCATGGCAATCATCACCCGCTGCCTCTCCCCGCCGGAGAGCTGGTGCGGATACGCCTTGAGCTTGGCTCGAGGGTCCTGAAGCCCTACCCTGCCCAGCCAGTCCACGGCGATCGGGCTCGCCTTGGAGGGCGGCAAACCCTGGTGGAGAGAGAGGGCCTCGTTCATCTGTCTTTCCACGGTATGCAGGGGGTTGAGGGATGACATGGGCTCCTGGAAGATCATGCCGATCTCGGCCCCCCTGATGCTCAAGAGCTCCTGGGGTGTCATGCCCAGTATTTCTCGCCCGCGAAACCAGACCTCTCCCCGAGGGTAGGCGATCAAAGACTCGGGTATGAGCCGAAGAACGGACTGGGCGGTGACAGTCTTGCCCGACCCGCTTTCTCCGACAAGGGCTACAGTCTCGTTTTCCCCTATTGAGAGGTCCACTCCATGGACCACGTTGTTCACCGCGCCCGCTTTTCGAAAGCCGATATGGAGGCCGCTGATTCTCAGAAGCTCGCTCTGGGCGGCCATCAGGCTGCCCTCCGCGGGTCGAAGGCGTCGCGCACGGCTTCACCAATGAACACGAGGAGGCTCAAGCTGCCCGCCAGAACCACGAAAGAAGATATGCCCAGCCAGGGAGCCTGGAGGTTGGCCTTGCCCTGGGCCAAGAGGTCACCCAGAGACGGGGAGCCCGGAGGCATTCCGAAACCCAGGAAGTCGAGCGACGTGAGGGTGGTGATGGATCCCCCGAGGATGAACGGGAGGAACGTGAGGGTGGCCACCATTGCGTTGGGGAGCATGTGGCGGAAGATGATCCGCGCATTGCTCATCCCCATCGCTTTTGCGGCCATCACATACTCGAAGTTGCGGGCCCGCAGGAACTCCGCCCGTACCAGCCCCACCAGGCTCATCCAGCCGAAAAGCAGCGTGATGAGCAGGAGCCACCAGAAGTTGGGCTGAACAACGCTTGAGAGGATGATCAGGAGGAACAAGGTTGGCATGCCGGACCAGACCTCGATGAACCGCTGGCCGAGGATGTCGACCACGCCGCCGTAGAAACCCTGGATTGCCCCAGCCGCCACGCCGATGGCGGAGGAGAAGAAGGTCAGCGTAAGACCGAAGAGGACCGAAATGCGAAACCCATAGATGAGAATGGCCACCACGTCATAGCCGTTCTCGTCGGTTCCGAGCCAGTTCTGCCAGGTGGGAGGAGACGGCGCGGGGCTGGGCAGGCTGTAGTTGATCGTGCTGTAGCTGAAGGGGATGAGCGGCCAGAGCATCCAGCCCCTGGCTTTTATAATTTGCTGGACAACCGGATCCCTGTAGTCGGCCGTTGTTCCGAACTCTCCGCCAAAATCCTTTTCCGTGAAGCTCTTGAATACGGGAAAGTACAGCCTGCCGTTGAAGCTCACAATGAGAGGGACATCGTTTGCAATCAGCTCCGCGAGCAAGCTCAGGCCGAATAGAGCCAGGAATATCCACAGCGAAATGAACCCCCGACGGTTGGCCTTGAAGCGGCGATAGCGGTCCTGACCGATCCTGCTAAGGGCTATCTTCATGCTATGTACGCCTCGATTCGAAATCGATGCGCGGGTCTACCAGCGTATAGGTGAGGTCGCTCACCAGGGCCAGCGCAAGACCCAGGAGCGTGAAGATATACAGCGTGCCGAACATGACCGGATAATCCCTCTGCGTGGTGGCCTCGAAGCCGAGGAGACCCAGCCCATTGAGGGAGAAAATCACCTCGATGAGAACGGAGCCGGTGAAGAGCATTCCTATGAGCGCCGCGGGAAACCCGGAGATCACCAGGAGCATGGCGTTTCTGAAAACGTGCTTCCGCAATATCCGCCTTTCCGTCAGGCCCTTTGCGCGGGCCGTCATCACGTACTGCTTGTGGATCTCGTCCAGGAAGGAGTTCTTGGTGAGCATGGTGAGGATGGCGAACCCCCCGATAACGAGCGACGTGACGGGAAGAGCCAGATGCCAGAAGTAGTCGCCTATCTTGGCAAGGAGCCCCAGGCTGTCGAAGTTCGTTGATACCAGGCCCCGAAGCGGGAAGACCTTGAGGTACGAGCCTCCGGCGAAAAGGATGATGAGAAGGATTGCGAAGAGGAATACGGGAATCGTATTTCCCAGTATCACGAGGGTGCTCGTCCACATGTCGAAGCGGCTTCCGTGCCTGACGGCCTTGCGTACGCCCAGGGGAATGGACACGAGGTAGATGATCAGCGTGCTCCACACTCCGATGGAGATGGAGACGGGCATTCGCTCGAGGACGAGCCCGATCACGCTCCTGCCCTGGAACAGGCTGTCACCGAAATCGAATACCAGGTAGCGGCGGATCATCTCCACGTAGCGTACAAGGAGCGGCTTGTCGAAGCCGTAGAGCTTCTTTATCTGCTCCACAACCTGGGGATCCAGTCCCTGGGCCCCGCGGTACGGGGAGCCGACGTTCCCGGTCCCCGGTGTGCCTTTGCGTGGAGCCACTTCCTGCCTGCCCTGCCCGGAGATGCGTCCCAACGCCCCCGCGGTTGCAAGGCCGCTGAGCCTGGCCACCTCCTGGTCCACCGGTCCGCCGGGAGCCAGCTGCACTATGAAAAAATTGATCGTTATGATGGCCCAGAGCGTGGGAATCATGAGAAGAAGGCGCCGAAGGATGTAAGCTCCCATTGAATTACTTTTTTGGCAGCCTGGCTTCTTTGGCCTTATCTATCCACCAGTTCTCAGAGCCCAGTGCATACTTGGGTATGATGGGAGCCCGGGAGAACTTGTTCCAATAGGCGATCCGGTAGGTGCCCACGTACCACTCCGGGATGACATAGAAGTTCCACGTGAGCACTCTATCCAGGGCCCGGCCCCAGTACAGGAGGGCCGCATCGTTCTCCTGGTTGGCTTCAATGCCGGCGATGAGGTAGTCCACAGCCTTGTCCTGCACGCCCGCCTGATTGTACGTGGAATCGATGTAGGCGGACTGCCACACAATCTTGAGATCGACGCTGGGGTATGCGTTCGCGCTGTACCCACTTGATATCATGTCGAAGTTCCTGTTGTGCCATCGCTCGAGGAATTGGGAAGAGTCCACGACGCGGATGTTCATCGTGATTCCCATTCTCGCGAGGTTGTCTTTCACGGGAACCGCAATTCGCTCCAGCGAAGGGCTGCCCGATTGCAGAAGAAGCTCGAAGACAAAGGGCTCACCCGTCTTCACATTGACCAGCTTCTCGTTTCGCACCTCCCATCCCGCTTCCTTGAGAAGGTCCAAGGCCTTCCTGATCTGATCTCGAATGTTTCCCGTGCCATCGGTAACGGGAGGGTTGTACTCGGACGCGAAAACCTCGGGAGGAATCTTGTCCTTGATGGGCGCCAGGATGGAAAGCTCCTCCTTGCCGGGAAGGCCTCGTGCCTCATAGTCCGTATTTGTGAAGTAGCTGCGGGTACGCTTGTACTGCCCGTAGAACAGGTTCTTGTTCATCCACGGGAAATCCAGGGCATAGTTGAGGGCCTGGCGCACGCGCCTGTCCTGGAAGATTGGCCTCTTGATGTTGAACACCAGGGCTTGCATGGTCTGGGGACTTTGGTCCGGGATTTCCTCCTTGATGATGGAGCCATTGTCAAATCCCCGGCCCTTGTAGAGAGTGGCCCAGTTCTTTGCAATGTTCTCCTGGTAGAAATCGTATTCTCCGGCCTTGAAAGCTTCGAATGCTACAGTCTCATCCCTGTAGTAGTCATAGCGCACGAAGTCGAAATTGAGCCGCCCTTTGTTCACGGGCAGGTCCGCGCCCCAATAGTTCTTCAGGCGCTGGTATACCGCGTACTGACCCATCTTGTAGTCCGATACGGTATATGCACCGCTTCCCAGCGGGATCTCCGTGAGCGGCTCGGACAGTTTATGTTTCTCCCAATACTGCTTGGGCAGCACCGTTAGATTGGCAAGAGCCACCATAAGTGCCTTGTTGCCCTTTTTCAATGTGAACTTCACGCGAAGCCCGTCCAGCGCCTCCACCTTGGCCACTCCCGCAAAGTAGAGCCTGAATTGGGGAACCCCCTCGGTCATGAACTTGTTGAAGGAGAAAACCACCTCATCAGCCGTGATGGGAGTGGCGTCCTGGTTCCTGGCCTTGGGATTAATCGAGAAGATGATCCACGTGTAGTCGACGGGATACTCCACCTTCTCCGCAATCAGGGGGTAGTAGACGTCGCTCTCGTCCTCTGACGCGGCCATCAGGGTATCGTAAAAGCTTTCGCTGGCTGCCTCAAAGTTCCCCCGCGTGGCGTACCGGTTGAAGCTGTCGTAGGTGCCGATCTCATGCAGACTGAAGGTCCCTCCCTTGGGCGCGTCCGGGTTCACGTAGTCGAAGTGCGTGAATCCAGCGGAGTACTTGGGCGTTCCATGGATGGCGAGCGCGTACGATACGATGATCCGAGGCGCCGCCCACGCGCAGGCGGCTCCGGTGAGAAATCCGATGAGAAAAAGACAACGTAGCTTCATCCATCCTCCAGCGCCGCTCGGACCGCACCCGAAAGGCGCGGCGCTCGTGATCCGCCCGGATCCGGCCCTCTACTCGAGTTTCCGCCGATCGTCGGGCGGCAGGAACTCGGGGAAGCTGAAAAGCGAGTATCCTCGAGGAATGTCGAAGTCCTCCACAGCGGCTCCGCTTCTCACGCACGCCCGCAATCCGGCCTCGGCCTGGTCCAGGGGAACGTTCAAGCCAATGGCCGCCTCAGACACGGTGAGGATCCCCCCGCGCTCCCGGGCCAGCCGGAGGATGCTCACGGGCAGAAGCGGATCGATGCGCACGGCCGGTTTCCGTGCCCGCCACCGTATCCCGGCCGCTTTGCGCGTAAGGGAGGAAAGCTCTTTTCCCGCGAGGGCCCAGATTCCCGCGGCGAAGAACGCCGCGCCGACGAAGAATCCCTCAATGCCGATGGGAAAAATCGGGCTCGCAAAGACGAAAACCGATATGCCGCCGCAGACGATGGCCGCATACCCCAGGACGCGTCTCCATTTTGACATTCCTCTTCGCTCTTCCGAATCGAATGTAGCGAATGAGCCCCGGAAATACAAGAATCGCTCAGGCCCTGCCGCCGTGCTTACCGCGGCTCGGGATTTTTCCTCAGCCCAGGAGTCCCGCCCGGGCCAGGGCTGCTCCGAGCGACTTGGAGGCGGCGCTTTTCAGAAGCGCCGGCGGACGGCCTATCGCCGGCTCGATCCCCGGATCGAATGGCACCTCGCCCAGGAAGGCGACCCCCCGGGCCTTTGCCAGATCTTCAACTGTCCGGGCGTCTCCCCGGCACATGTTGGCGATGACTCCGACCACCGCCGTCTCCATCTCTTCCAGCATCGTCAGGAGCCTGTCCACGACCCTCACCGAGACCGTGGACGGGGTCGATACCAGGAGCGCCTCCACCCGGGGCACGAGGGACATCAGGTCAAGCACTTCGTCTCCTATTCCGGGCGGCATGTCGATGATCAGCACGTCAAGCTCTCCCCACATGGTCACGGCCAGGAGCTCCAGGATGGCGTCGGTCACCTCGGGACCCCGGAGCGGCAGGGCATGCTCGCCGGTGAAGGCCGACACGCTCATCAGCGAGACTCCGTCAGCAGCGGGAAGCGGCAGGAGCCCCTCCTTCTCCTGCGGGAAGCGGGACTTCACTCCCAGGACTATATGGTCTGAAGAGCCCTGGAAATCCATGTCGAGCAGGCCGACGCGCATGCCCCGCGCTCCCATTGAAAGCGCGGCGAGGCACGAGCAGAGGGTCTTTCCCACGCCTCCCTTGGCGGAGCTGAATGCGACGATCCTCCGAGCTTGGGCCAGGCGCTTTTCCACGACGCTGCGGCGCGGGTCCATCACGGCTCCCCCGGCTCGGCCAGCTCGATCGCCGCGATGCTCACCCCCCTGCCCTTTTCCACGCTGAAGTCCGCGCTCCCGCAGCCGGGACAGCGGATGAAGGCATGGGCGGCCTCGGGCAGGAAATGGATCGCTTCCCTCTGATCCTCCGTCACGGCGGAATCTTCCGCCAGGCTCCATCGCCGTCCGCACGCCCTGCATGCCAGCTCGGCTTTCTCGGTCTCGAGGACTATGGCCTGAGGGGCGATCCCAAAGGGCCCCAGCAGGGTCGAAAGCCCGAAACTGAAGATTTCCCGGTCCACGGCCTGGAGCTCTCCTATCAGGATACGCACGGAGCGCAGGGAGCTCGGCTCTTTATCGCCGAGGGTGCCCCGGATCGCGGTCACAACCGCGTCAGCGAGAGCCCATTCATGCATCGATTTCAGCCTCTTATCTCTGGTAGGTGCCGTACAGGGACGCTTTGGCCAGGACGCGACCTTCCATGGCCTTTACCAGATCGGCTTTTAAAGCGCCCGCCGGGAGAGCAAGCTCCCGGTCCAGGGCATGGAGGGTGAAGACATAGCGGTGGGGTTTCCCCTGGGGCGGACAGGGCCCGCCGTATCCCAGGCGGCCGAAGTCGTTCCTGCCCTGACGGGTGCCGTCTTCGAGGGCCGAAACCGTGCGAACCCCTTGCGCGAGCCCATGGGAAGAGGCGGGAATGTTGAAGATGACCCAATGAACCCAGATGCCCACGGGAGCATCCGGGTCGTCGCAGATCACTGCAAATGACTTGGCGGCCGGAGGAGGCCCGCTCCAGCTCAATGCGGGAGAAATGTCCCTGCCGTCGCAGGTATATATCGTGGGAATCCGGCCGGCGGGCTTAAAAGCGTCAGAGGCGAGGGTAAACGCCATGACAAATACCTCCCCGTCGCACTCGATAGTATCGCCATGGAGCGGTGTTCCGCAAGGCGCGGCTCCGTGCTCTCATTCGCCGCGGCCGCATCGATTTTCTAGCATTGTTCAGGCATGAGGAAGGGAGCGGATCACGCCCTTGATGAAGGAATCCGAGACGGAGTAGATCCGCCGATTCCCCTTGACCTTGGAGGTCACGATCCCCTCCCTCTTCAATACGGCAAGGTGTTGGGAAACAACGGGCTGAGACTCGTCCAGGCATGCGGAGAGGTCCGACACGCAGGGCTCCTTGTTTTCAATGGCGCACAGGAGTCGCACGCGGATGGGATGACCACAGACCTTGAGCTTTCGCGCGACCTGCGAGAACTTCTCCTGGAGAAGCTTGTTTTTTTCCATATTCTCCGCTAACTTCCCCTTATTCTACATGAAATGCTCGGGCAGTATCAAGGACATCGACGATGATCTACCTCGACTGGGCTGCCTCGGCCCCCCCCGACCCGCACGCCCTCGACACGGCTCGGGAGGTCTCATCCCGGCACTTCGCGAACCCCTCCTCCCCTCACGCCGCCGGCAAGGCGGCGCGTGATCTCCTGGAAGCCGCGCGGGCGCGGTTGTCCGCGCTTCTCGGCGGCGGCCGGATCGTCTTCACTTCCGGGGCCACCGAATCGAACTCGAGCCTGCTTCTCGCGCTGCTGGGCCGCAAGCGCGGGGCGGATTCCCGCACGCGGGTCGTCAGGCTGGTCGCAAGCTCCGTTGAGCACGCATCGATCTACGAGCAGGCCCGACTGCTGGAGAACCTGGGGATCTCGTGCTCGTTCATCGCTCCCGACTCACTCGGCCTCGTGGACCCTCTGCGGGTGGCGGAGAGCCTCGACGTGGACACGGCTCTGGTATCCATCATGCTCGTGAACAACGAGACGGGCGCCATCCAGAGAGTGAGCGACGCGGTTCGTGCCGTGCGCGCGTTCTCCGCCCGCTCGGGCAGGCGCATCCTGGTGCATACCGACGCCGCGCAGGGTTTCTGCAAGATCCCTTTCCTTCCCGCGGAGCTCGGCGTGGACGCCGCATCCCTGAGCGGCCATAAGATCGGAGGCCCCCGGGGCATTGGGGCGCTCTGGCTCTCCCCCGATTGCAGGGCCGAGTTCCTTGCCGCAGGAGGAGGACAGGAGTCGGGAAAGAGGCCGGGCACGGAGAATCTCGCCGGCGCCTGCGCAATGCTTGCCGCGGCGGAAACACGGATTGCACGCCTGCCCGAAGAGCTTGCCGCGGTTCGCTCGAAGATGGGTCGGCTGATCAGGGCGGTAAAGGAGATCCCGGGTGCGGTCTTCTTCCCCGAAGGCCGGGGCGGTGTTTCGGCAGGGGAGAAAACGGACCCCTTCTCGCCGTTCATCCTCTCGTTCGGGTTCCCATCCATCCCCGGTGAAGTCGTGGTGCGGGTGGCGGATTCGAAGGGATTCCTCATCGGAACGGGATCCGCGTGCTCTTCGCGCAAGAAATCCCGAACGCGCGTGCTGGAGAGCATGGGGATCCGCCACGAGACGGCCCTCTCCGCGGTCCGCGTCTCGATTGGCCCATCCACCACGGAGGGGGATCTCGACGCGTTTGCCAGCATGCTGAAGGAGGAAGTGCCGGCGCTTCTGGCCATGTCGGGGAAGGCGTCGCTGCGGGGGTCGCGGCCGGAGACTTCCCGGGGGAGGCGGGCATGAGCGAGTGCCTCTTCCTGGTCAAGTACGGGGAGATCGCCCTGAAGAAGGGGAACCGCGGCATGTTCCTCAAGGCGCTGAAGAGCTCGATTCGCGGCCGACTGCCCGACAAGAGCGTTTCGGTCTATGAGACCTGGCATCGCGTCTATGTCCGCTCGGCCTCCGAGGGCAGGGGGATCATCGCCGAACGGCTGGCCAAGACCTTCGGCGTCGTCTCGTTCTGCGAGGCGATCAAGACGGCCAAGGACCCCGAGGCGATCGACCGGGCGGCCGTCGAGCTGGCCCGAAGGTTCCTCGAGGCCGGCCTGGGCCACCGCTTCAAGATCGAAGCCAAGCGAGCGGACAAGACCTATCCGGCCCGCTCCTACGACATCGCGTGCAGGCTGGGAGACCTGCTTTTAAAAGGCTACCCCGAACTCACGGTCGACGTGAACCGGCCGGACTGGATTCTCATGGTGGAGATCCGGGAGAGCGCGTACCTCTATGGGCCGCAGACGGCGGGTCCGGGGGGGCTTCCCAGCGGAAGCTCGGGCAAGGGACTGCTCCTTCTCTCCGGGGGCATAGACTCCCCCGTGGCAGGATACATGATGGCCAAGCGGGGTCTGGCGCTGGAAGCCGTCTACTACCATTCGGCGCCCTTCACATCGGAAGAGGCGCGCCGGAAGGTGGAGAGCCTCACGCGCATCCTCGGGGGCTACGCGCCCGGCATCGTCCTGCACGTCGTGAACTTCACCCCGGTTCTGGCCCGGATACGGGAGAAAGCGCGCGAGGAGGAGACCACCCTGCTCATGCGCGCCTGCATGATGAGCATCGCAAGCAGGCTCGCCGCCCGGTGCGGCGCCGGATGCATCATCACCGGCGAGAGCCTGGGGCAGGTGGCGAGCCAGACCATCGAGAGCATCGCCTACACGGGAAGCTACGCGGATCGTCCCGTGTTCAGGCCCCTGATCGGCATGGACAAGGAGGAGATCGTCACGCACGCCCGGCGGATAGGGACTTTCGAGACTTCAAACCTTCCCTACGCCGACTGCTGCGTGCTGTTCTCTCCCGTCCACCCGCTCATCCATCCCTCTCTTGAGCGGATGGAGAAAAAGTACGCATGGCTCCGCCTCGAGGATGTTCTCCAAGAGGCTCTTCAGAGCGTGGAATCGGCGAGTTGGTAATGAGATTCAGCCCGACGATGTCTTCTCCGTCGAGCTTTCCTTCGGTTTGTCCGCCGCTTTTTCCTTGCCGCCCGAGCTTCCGTTGGTTCCCGTCAGGGTCGAGCTTCTCTTGTAGTCGGTCGTGTAGAAGCCGCTTCCCTTGAAAATGACGCCCATTCCGCCGTTGATCAGCCGGCGCAGAGATCCCTTGCTGCATTGGGGGCACCGTGACAGCGCCTTGTCCCTGATGCTCTGGATGGTCTCGAAGGTATGACCGCACGACGTGCACTCATACTCGTAGGTAGGCATAAATTTCTTTCTCCTGAGAAGCTAGACACACAAGTTTAGCTCAAATATAACGAAGATGCGGCCGAGAGACAAGCCGGGGCGGAGGAGCGGGCGGGCCCCGACCCGCGGCTTCAGGAGAGGCTCAGAGCGGCACGGGGCTGACGCGCACGGGAACTCCGTTCTTCTTGAGATAGTCCTTGATCTCTCCGATTCGAAACAGCTGGTAATGGACCATGGAGGCGATGAGGGCGGCGTCGGCCTTGCCGTCGCGTAGCACCGTGAGCAGGTGCTCGGGCTTTCCCGCGCCCCCCGATGCGACGACGGGGATGCCGACGTTCTCAGAGATCATTCTCGTCACGGCGAGCTCATAGCCTTCCCGCGTGCCGTCCGCGTCGATGGAGTTCAGGACGATCTCCCCCGCGCCGAGGCTCTCCGCGGTTTTCGCCCACGCGAGGGCGTCCAGCTCCGTCTGCGTCCTGCCGCCGTCAACGACCACACGGTACCCCGAGGGCGCATCGGGGTCCTTCAACACGTCCATCCCCAGCACCACGCACTGCCTGCCGTACAGGGAAGCCCCCTCTTCGATGATGCCCGGGTTTCTCACCGCCTGGGAGTTGACGCTCACCTTTTCGGCGCCGGCGAGCAGGACCTCCCGCATGTCCGCCGCCGAGGAAAGCCCGCCGCCCACGGAAAAGGGAATGAAGATCGCCTCCCCCACCCGCCTCACCACGTCGATGAGGATCTTCCGCCGCTCCGCCGAGGCCGTGATGTCGTAGAACACCAGCTCATCCGCCCCCTCCTCGTAGTAGTAGCGGGCCATCGACACGGGATCCCCGACGTCGACGTTGTCGTGGAAGCGCACGCCCTTGGTGGTCCTTCCATTCTTGACGTCGAGGCAGATCACGATGCGCTTCGAAAGCATCTCGTCCTACACTTTCCAGGCAAGGAAGTCCGACAGGAGAAGCAGGCCCGCCTCGCCCGACTTCTCCAGGTGGAACTGGAACGCAATGAGGTTGTCCCGCGCGACCGCGGAGGGAAAATCGACGCCGTACTCGGTCCAGCCGCACACGTCCGTGCTTCGGGCGGGAGAGGGGTAGTAGGAGTGCACGAAGTAGAAGGAGGAGCCTTCCGAGATCCTGCGCGTGACGGGATGCTCGGGGACAAAGCGTACCTGGTTCCATCCCATGTGGGGGATCTTCAGCCCTGAAGTCCGCGCGAAGCCCTTCACCGTCCCTTCGAGCAGGCCGAGGCAGGGCGTGCCGCGCTCCTCGGACCGCTCGAAGATGATCTGGCTTCCAATACAGATCCCGAGCATCTTTTTGCCGGAGCGGAAGAACTCGGCTATTGCCCCGTCGAGCCCCGTCTTCTTGAGCTGGGCCATTGCGGAGGCCGCTTCGCCGACCCCGGGGAAGATCATGGCCGATGCGCCGGTAAGCTCCTTCGGGTCCGAGGTAAGGAAGTGCTCCGCCGAGAGCCGTGCCAGGGCGTTCTGGACGCTCTTCAGGTTCCCCGCTCCGTAGTCGATGACCGCCAGGGCGCGTGCGTTCATTTTTTCTCCGCTCCCACGGGAACCGCCCCCGTGATCAGGGACATGAACAGGGGCACCATCTCGTCCTCGCTGAAGGATAGGCCGGTCAGGACCACCTGGTTTCCCGCCGGCGTGATGGAGATGGCGTCGAGTCTCTCCGCCACGTCCGCGATGGCCTGCGAGCGCAGCCATGCCACGAGCGCGAGCTTCATGACCATGGCGAGGAGCCTCGCCTCCTTCTCCGTGGACAGATTGACGGTTCCCCCCACCTGGTACCCATTCTTGTCCTTGCGCGCATCCAGCCACGTCTCGTGGATGGGTATGTGAACGCTGCCGACCGCTTTTTCGGTGATGCCGCCGGGGAGCTCCGGCAGATAGAGCACGAGGTCCGACTTTCCCATGTCCCTTACGACATCAGCGGGAAGGCTTAAGGCGGCGGATTGCCGCAGGCGTGAGAAGAGCGGGCCCATGTTGCCGTTTGAAAACAGGATCACGGAGCCCGCCGGCACGCCGAGCTCGAGCCCGCCCTTCGCGGACTGGTACCAGCTGCCCGCTTGCGAGCTCCTGCTCTTCCACTCCGCGCTCGATCCCAGGCGCAGGCCAAGGAGAAACGTGGGGTAGCTGCCAAGCGCAACGGCGGAGAAACGCGGCGCCTCGCCCGGCACCAGGGTGATGGCGATATACAGCTTCCTGGTCATGTCCAAAAGAGAGGCCACGTCGTTGTACGCCGGCCCCGCCTGGGTCAGGGCCTTCTTGATGGTGGAAAGCGACGACTGCACCGAAAGGGAAACATAGAGCGTGCCGTCGTCGGGAAGCACTCCCAGCCATTGGGGCGCGGATTTCTCGGGGATCGTGGCGCATGAGGCGAGCAGCGCCAACAGCAGGCCCGCCGCAAAAAGGGAGATGCGCCGCCGGCCGCGCTGGGCTAGGTTGTCCCGTGAGCTTTCTTCACCGAAACGGTGCATGTTTGCTCGCCGCACTCGATCTCCTTGCCGCCCCGCTGGGGCTTCTTCCACTCCCACGAGACCGCGAGGGTCTCGGCCTTCAAGTGATCCGCAAACCTTTCAACGGCGCTTCGAACCGCTTCGGGGCCGTGGAGGGCAAGCTCGACCCTATCGGTCACTTCGAGGCCGATCTCCTTCCTGATGTTCTGGATGCCGCGGATCATGTCGCGCACCAATCCCTCGTCGATGAGCTCCTGGGTCAGCTGCGGGTCGAGGGCGACGGTGAGGGAGCCGTCGTTTATCACCTTGAGGTTCGCCTTCTCCAGCCTCTGGATCTCGACCTCCTCGGGGGCAAGGGGGAACTGCCTCTCTCCCAGCTCGACGGAGACCGCCTCCTTGCCCAACAGCCGGCGGATGTCACCCTGGGAGAGCTTCTCGATGCGGTCCGCCGCGGCTTTCATGTCCTTTCCCAGGCGCTTTCCCAGAAGCCGGAAGTTGGCCTTGGCCTTGTATTCGACAAGGTCCTCCTCGTTCTCGCCCAGGATCACGCTCTTCACGTTGAGCTCTTCCTTGATCAGCTCTTCCATCTCCTGGAGGATCCGCCTCTCGGCGGCGTCCCGGGTGACGAGGTGAAGCGCCGTGAGGGGCTGGCGGATCTTCAGCGAGTACTCGGTTCGGAGGCTGCGCCCCATGGACACGGCCTTCACCGCCGCCTGCATCTTGCGCTCCAGCTCCGGGTCTCTGAGCCTCTCGTTGTAGACGGGGTAGTCCGCGAGGTGGATCGACTCGGGCATGCCGGGGGCCTTGAGGTTTCTGTAGATCTCTTCGGTGACAAATGGAATGAAGGGGGCTGCCACCAGGATGAGCTTCATCAGGGCCGTGGAGAGGCTCTGATAGGCCTGGCGCTTGTCAAGGTCGTTTCCCGACTTCCAGAACCTCCTGCGGGAGCGGCGGATGTACCAGTTTGTGAGAAGGTCGAGGAAGACAACGAAGCGGTCCACGGCCTTCTGCAGATCGTAGAGCTCCATCTGCTCGGTCACGTCCTTGACCATGCTTTCGGCCTCCGAGATGATCCAGCGGTCAAGCGCGTTGGACGGGGCCTCGGGGGCTCCCTGGACCGTGATCCCGTCGATGTTGGCGTACGTCACGAAGAAGCTGTAGGCGTTCCACAGGGGGATCAGGACGTTCTTCACCACTTCCTTGACTCCCGCCTCCGAGAAGCGGAGGTCCTCGGCCCGGAGCACCGCCGAATCGACGAGGAACAGCCGCATGGCGTCCGCGCCGTAGGTATCGATCACCTCCACGGGATCCGTGTAGTTCCTGGCGCTCTTGGACATCTTCTTGCTTTCCGAGTCCAGGATGAGCCCGCTCACGATGACGTGCTCGAAGGCCGGCTTGTTGCACAGGGCGGCGGCAAGCACGGTGAGGGTGTAGAACCATCCCCGCGTCTGGTCGATCGATTCGGAGATGAAGTCCGCTGGGAAATGGGCGTCGAAGTGCTCCCTGTTCTCGAAGGGGTAGTGGTTCTGGCCGTAGGGCATTGCCCCGGATTCGAACCAGCAGTCGAGGACCTCGGGGATCCTCTTCATCGTCCCGCCGCACTCGCAGGGGAAGGTGAGCGCATCGATGAAATGCTTGTGCAGATCCGTGACCTTTGCGCCCGTGAGCTTCTCGAGCTCCGTTCGCGAGCCGATGCAGATCGTTTTGCTGCAAGAGTCGCAGCGCCAGATCGGAAGGGGGTTTCCCCAGTAGCGGCTGCGGGAGATGGCCCAATCGCGGGCCCCCTCCAGCCATTTGCCGAACCTTCCTTCCTTGAGGTGGGACGGCATCCAGTAAATGGTGTCGTTGCCGGCAAGCATGACCGGCTTGATCTTCTCCAGAGCGACGAACCACGAGGAGATGGCGCGGTAGATCAGGGGGCTTCCGCAGCGCCAGCAGTGGGGATAGCTGTGGCGGTAGGTGTCGTGGCGGACGAGCCGGTGGGCGGCCTTGAGGTCCTTGATGATGTTCTTGTCCGCGTCCTTGACGAACTGCCCGGCATAGGCGGCCGCCTCGCCCGTGAACCGGGCCTCCGCGTCCACGGGAACCACGGTGGGGATCGCGGTGCCCTTCAGCAGGTTGTAGTCGTCCTCCCCGAAGCCCGGGGCGATATGCACGATCCCGGTCCCCTCTTCCGTGCTCAAGAAATCACCAATGAAGGTGCGAAACGCCCCCTTCTCCTTCAGCCCGGCGAAGAAGGGGAAAAGCGGAACGTACCCTTTTCCCGCAAGCTCGGAGCCCTTGGCCCGGGAGACGATCTCATACTCGGAGGGGCTCTTGTAATAGGCGGGGAGCCTCTCCTCCGCCAGGATGAACTTCTCCTGGCCGTCGCGAACCGTCACGTAGGTGATGTCCCTCCCCAGAGCCAGCGCAAGGTTCGACGGCAGGGTCCAGGGGGTCGTTGTCCACGCCAGGAACGAGGTGTCGGGTTGGCCCTCCAGGGGGAACGTGACCGTTATGGCGGGATCCGAAACATCGAGGTATCCGCCCAGGTTGAGCTCGAAGTTGGAGAGAGCCGTCGAGCATCGGGGGCAGTAGGGCAGGATGTAGTACCCCTCGTAGAGCAGGCCCTTCTTCCACAGCTCGCTCATGACCCACCAGATGGATTCCATGTAATCGGGGTCCATGGTCTTGTAGTCGTTGTCGAAATCGACCCACCGGCCCAGGCGCGTGATGGTCTTGCGCCATTCCTTTGTGTAGCGAAGGACAATGGACCGGCACGCCTCGTTGAACTTCGCCACGCCGTAGCTTTCGATCTCGCGCTTTCCCGAGATGCCCAGCTCCTTCTCCATCTCATACTCGACGGGCAGGCCGTGGCAGTCCCAGCCGAAGCGGCGCTCGACCTTGTAGCCCCGCATCGTCTGATAGCGGGGGATGACGTCCTTGACCGTGCTGGGAACGAAATGACCGTAATGGGGAAGGCCCGTGGCGAACGGGGGTCCGTCGTAGAAGACGAACTCCCGGCCGCCGTCGCGCTCGGCGATGGATTTCTTGAAGATGTCCCTCTCCTGCCAGAAAGCGAGTATCCCCTCTTCCATCTTCGGAAAGCTCACCTTGGCCTCGACCGGCTTGTACAAGACTCGCGGCCTCCTTGCCTGTTATATATGCTGAAAAAAAAGGGGGCGAGTCAAGGCACGCGCGGCGGCGGGAGGCATGTGGGTTGCTCTGCGTCGCGGGATCGTGATATCGTTTTTGGCGGACGGTGACGCGTGGCGGATACATTCTCCATCCTCGCCAGGCAGCTGAGCATGGCGGAAAGAAAGCTTCTGCTCTCCCGCATCATGGCCGCCGGCGTGCGGGAGGAGCCCCAGGAGCCGGACGCCGAAACGCCCCGCGAACCGCCTCCCCAGAGCGTCGATTCCGAATATGCAGGCCTGAGCTTCCTGGGCAAGCTGATCCTCCTGATAAAAAGCTTCTTCACCCGCAAGTCCACGTACGAGCTCACCGAGCAGCTCATCCTCAGGAGGATCCGGTGGGACATCGAGGCATCGGCGCCGGGCCTGATCGATTTCCGCGCCGAGGCTTTCACCGCCAAAATGAGGGCCGAAATGGAGGCAGTCAGGCCGTCGCTCTCCTTCTTCCGCGCCGTTCTCGACGGCACTGCGAAACAGCGGGACTTCATCGCCTTTCTCACGGGAATCGAGCTTGCCCCCCTGAACGAGCAGATCATGGCGGAAACGGATCCCCGCGCGATCTTCCAGGAGCCGTTCCTGGCCGAAGAGAGGGCGATACGCTCCGAGATGTGGGACCGCTTCGACAGGCTTCTCGCCGGCATTCCGCCGGACAGAAAGGCGAACGCCTACCGCGACATGCGGCGTCTCCATGCCTTCGAGGCTCTCGCTTCCCTGCGGATAGAGGATTCCATCGCGCTGTTCCCGAAGGAGGGAGGCGGCCCCCGGCTCTTCGAGCTGGAAGCCCGGCTCATGCAGCTGTGCGACACCATGGCGGCCGTCGCGGATCCTCCCAGCCCCGTCGCCTGGAGCGCGCTTTTCCTCTTCCGTTCGAGCGAAGCTCTGGAAGACCCCGATTTCGACATGGAGAAGGGCTGCGTCGCGTTCATCGCCCGGGCAGCCGCGGCCCGGCGCGCGATCCTGGATTTCGCGCACGGCGTGAATCTCACCAAGATCGTGCGCTACATATTAAAGGACATCTCGTATGTGCCGAATGAGCCGGGAGGGGGCGAAGAATGGTTCGTCCTGTTCCGCAGCTTCTGGGAGGACCGGATGGAGGAGGTCCTGCGGCGCTTCTCGCAGGATCGCAGGAAGCAGGCCTGCGTCACCGAGGCCCTCGAGTTTTTTGGGCTGCCCCGCCTCGCCTACCTCGAGAACTACCGCTCGGGGAGGTATGGAGACCATTTCGCCCCCCGTCATGAAACCTCGCTGGCCATTGTGCGGGCATTCTACGAATCCGTGTTCCAGCCCAAGATGGACAGGTACCTGAAAATCCTCAATATAAACGGTGATTTCTATAAGGAGGAGAACCGCGCGGCGTTCGCCGACTGCTACGAGAAGCTCGTGGGGGCCCGGGAGAAGCTCACCGAGCTGGACAGGCGGCTTTCAGCGGGGAGCGATCTCGGGGCGCGGATCGCCGAGCTCGCGGCGGAGAGCTCGTCGCTGGAGAGCCGCGGCAAGCTCGGCTCCCTGGCCAACGAGGCCAACCTGGAAGCCAGAAAGATCGTGGATACCGTGTACTCCACGCTCAACCAGCTCAGCCGCATCCTCTTCGGGCTTCTCTTCGGGGAAGCGGGCGGTCCCTACGATTCCATCACGAACCTCAACACCATCGGGGGCCGGGAAAACCGTCTTATCCTGAAGGGCCTCGATGATGCGATACACTCCATCGATCGAGTCGCCGCGCTCCTTGCCGCGGTACGCGACGTGGAGATGGGATGACGCCCGCGCCGGCGGCATGACGCCCATGCGGCCCGCCTTCCCGCTCACTTGAAATCCCCCACCGGCTCTGCTTAAATACCCCGGAGGAACCCACCCCATGCAGAGATATCGAGAGCTCTGGCGCGACGCCGTCATGGCGTCCCTGATCCGGCTTGCCGGTGAGGCTGCGGCCGTCGAAACGGCAGGCGTCGTGACCGAGACCCCGCCAAACCCCGAGATGGGCGACATCGCTTTCCCCATGTTCCCTTATGCGCGGATTCTGCGCAAACCCCCCCCGGCCATCGCGCAGGATGTCGCCCGAGAGCTCTCCTCCACGGGAGCCGTTCCGGCCGCGGCCCCCGGAGTCGCATCGGCTGCGGGCCCCTATGTCAACATCGCCCTCGACCACGCTTCCCTGATCACGGACATCCTGGCGCAGATCGAATCCGCCGGGGCCTCGTTCGGCGCGGGGGGGGCGCTTGCCGGTACGAGGATCATGCTCGAGTTCTCCTGCCCGAACACGAACAAGCCGCTGCACCTCGGCCACCTTCGAAACGACGCCATTGGGGAGAGCCTCTCGCGGATACTCAGGGAAGCAGGCGCGCGCGTGCAGAAGGTCAACCTCATCAATGACAGGGGAGTCCACATCTGCCAGTCCATGCTCGCCTACCAGACGTTCGGCGGAGGCGCGACCCCCGAGAGCGCTTCGGTCAAGGGAGACCACTTCGTCGGCGACTTCTACGTGCGCTTCCACCAGTGGGCCAAGGACAACCCCGGGGCTGAGGAGAGCGTGCGGCGGATGCTCAGGGCGTGGGAAGACGGAGATCCCGAGGTCCGCGCCCTGTGGGCGAAAATGAACGGGTGGGTCATCTCGGGGATCGAGGAAACGTACCGCAGAACGGGAATCTCCTTCGACAAGGTCTACCGGGAAAGCGAGATCTTCGAGCTGGGGAGGTCCGAGGTGATGGCCGGCCTCGAGAAGGGGATTTTCCAGCGGGACCCCGACGGCTCGGTCTGGGCAGACCTGACCGAGAGGGGGCTGGACCGGGAGGTCCTCCTGCGCGCGGACGGAACGTCCCTCTACCTGACCCAGGACATCGGGACGGCCATCGAGCGCTCGAGGGACTGGCCCTTCGACAGGCTCGTGTATGTCGTGGGCTCCGAGCAGAAGTATCACTTCCGCGTCCTGTTCCAGGTCCTGGATCTCCTGGGCTACGTCTGGGCGGGAAACCTCTTCCACCTCGCCTATGGAATGGTCCATCTGCCCGAGGGCAAAATGAAGTCGCGCGAGGGGACCGTCGTGGACGCAGATGACCTGCTGGACGAGCTGGAGAGGCTCGCCCGGGAGGAGATCAAGGGCAAGGAGAGGGAGGGAGAAGTCGGGGACCTCGAGAAAACGGCGCGCGAAGTGGCCATCGCAGCCCTGAACTACTACCTCCTGCAGATCTCGCCCCAGAAGGACATGACCTTCGACCCGAAGGAATCGATCTCCTTCAACGGCAACACGGGTCCCTATCTCCAGTACACCGGGGCGCGGATCTCCAGCATGATGAGAAAGTTCGAGCAGAGACGGGAGAGCTACGCCGGCGGCCGATACGATCCTTCCTCGCTCGCCCTGGCCGAGGAGTGGGAGATCGCCAAATCGCTGGCATCGCTTCCCGAGACGATCTTTGCCGCGGCACGGGACCTCAACCCTTCAGGAGTGGCCGTGTACCTCTACGAGCTGTGCAAGAGCTTCAGCCGCTATTACCAGGATCATCCCGTGCTCAGGAACGAGGACTCAAGCCTCGTCGTATCGCGGATCGCGCTGGTGAAAGCGGTCCTGCAGGTGCTCACGAATGGCTTCCGGCTCCTGGGGATCCCGTTCCTCGAGGCGATGTGAGCACGTCCGTGATGACGAGCTCCCTGCCGGTGGAAAGGTAGCCGAGGCGCACGTAGCCCGTCCATTCTTCCCGCGAAACCAGGAAAAGAAACCTCCCGCTCCCACGGTTCCATGCGACCGCGTCTATCCTCAACAGTCCGGAAAGGAGGACCGGTTTCACCGCGTCGGAGACGAGGAGCCTCCCCTCGACCATCATCGCGCCGTCCCCCTGCTCGATCACGGTGAGCTCATCCACCCGCTTCTGGACGAAGAGCACGACCCAGACCTGCTCGTCCCCCGAATACGCGACGCCCCAGCCCGTCTGGGTCCAGTACGGCCTGAAGATCTCGGCCCTGTGGTCCGGGCTCTGAAGCCAGGCGGCCTCGATCCCGGAGAGGGATGCCCCCGCCCCGATGATCTCCCCGACGCGGGCGGACGTTCCTCCCATGCGCAGGCAGCGGGTGAGCGCATCGGAGCCGTCAGGACCGATGTGGGAGATGCGGCCCAGCGCGGCAAGCTGTCCGGCGTAGGCCTGAGCCGTTTCCATGAGGATCGTATCCATGCCCAGAGTTTGGACCGCGCCGCCGCGTATCCGGTTGAGCCAGGAGAGAGGGTCCTCTGAAGGCGCGGCCCCGGCCGCGGCGGCCGCCATGAGAGCCAGAAGAATGACGGGCAGGGGCGCTCTTTTCATGAATACCGAGATTCTATATAGTTATTCACGGCTTTTTCAAGGAAAAACCCCGGAGAAACATGATGGCAGACCTCGACAGGATCCGCAACATCGGGATCATCGCACACATCGACGCCGGCAAGACCACGACCACGGAGCGAATCCTGTACTTCACGGGCAAGACCCACAGGATGGGAGAGGTCGACAACGGAGAAGCCACCATGGACTGGATGGACCAGGAGCAGGAGCGCGGCATCACGATCACCGCCGCGGCCACAACCTGCTACTGGCGGGAGCGGCAGATCAACATCATCGACACGCCGGGCCACGTGGATTTCACGGCCGAGGTCGAGCGCAGCCTGCGCGTCCTGGACGGCGTCGTGGCCATCTTCGACGCCGTGGGGGGCGTGGAGCCCCAGTCCGAGACCGTCTGGCACCAGGCCGACCGCTATCGCGTGCCCAAGATCTCCTACGTCAACAAGATGGATCGCGTGGGGGCGAACTTCCCCGGAGTCCTGGAGGAGATGCGCGCGAAGCTCGCCACCCTGCCGCTTCCGCTGGAGATCCCCATCGGCAAGGAAGGCGAGTTCGAGGGGGTGATCGACCTCCTGGAAATGAAGGAGATCCGCTGGAGCTTCGAGGACCAGGGCGCCACACTCGACCGCACTGCCGTGGCGCCGTCACGAGAAGTTGAAGCCCGCGCGTGGCGCGAGAAGCTCATCGATAATCTGGGCAGCATCTCGGACGAGCTCACCGAGCTCTACCTCAAGGGGGGCGAGATCGGCGTGCCGCTCTTGAGGAAACTCATCAGGCAGGGGACGCTTGCCGGCTCATTCACGCCCGTGCTCTGCGGCGCGAGCCTCAGAAACATCGGCGTTCAGCCAGTCCTGGATGCCGTGGTGGACTTCCTGCCCTCCCCCCTCGACGTCCCGCCCGTCACGGGGCATCACGCCAAGAAGAACGACGCCGTGCAGGTCCCGTGCAAGCCCGAATCGTTCGCCCTGGCCCTGCTGTTCAAGCTCCAGGCCAACCGCGAGGCGGGAAACCTCTGCTATATACGGATGTACTCGGGCCGGCTGAAGGAAGGCCAGACCGTGTACAACATCAACAAGAAAAAGAGGGAGAGAATCAACAGGCTCTTGCGGATGCATGCCAATCACTCCGAGCAGCTCCCCCAGGTGGAAGCGGGGGATATCGCCGTGGTGATAGGGCTCAAGGGCTCCCAGACCGGAGATACCCTCGGCGTGGAAGCCTTCCCCATCCTTTTGGAGAAGATGCACTTCCCCGAGCCCGTCATCTCGGTGGCCATAGAGCCCAAGACCCTTTCGGAGCGCAAGAAGCTCTCCGACGTCCTCCAGACCCTCTCCCTCGAGGATCCCACCTTCACGGTCAAGGAGAACGAAGAGACGGGAGAGCTCATCATCTCGGGCATGGGGGAGCTGCACCTGGACGTCCTGGTGACGAGGATGCTTCGCGAGTTCAAGGTGGAAGCCCGGGTGGGAAAGCCGCAGGTCTCCTACCGCGAGTCGATCACCAAGGCCGTCACCCATGTGGAGAAATACCACAGGACCATGGCCGGCAAGGAGCACACGGCCCAGATCACGATCCGGGTGGAGCCCCTCGCCCGGGGAGAGGGAAACCGCTTCGTCTCGGAGCTTCCCGACGGGACCCTGCCCGATGAGCTCGTGGAGGCCGTGGAGAGGGGCGTCACGGCCGCATTCGGATCCGGGGTTGTCTACGGATACCCCGCATTCGATATCGGCGTCGCCCTGACGGACGCCGAGTATCATCAGACTACCTCGACGCCCATCGCCTTCGAGGCCGCGGGGGCCATGGCCTTCGACGCGGCCTGCCGCAAGGCGGATCCCATACTCCTGGAGCCGATCATGGCCGTGGACGTCCTGACCCCGTCCGAGTTCCTCGGTGAGGTGATTGGAAACCTCAACGCGCGGCAGGGGCTGATCGTGAGCGTGGAGAGCAAGCCCGGCCACGACCACGTGAAGGCCCAGGCCCCCCTGGTGGCAATGTTCGGCTATTCCACCAGCCTGCGCAGCATCACCCAGGGCCGGGCCACCTTCACCATGGAGTTCTCCCACTTCGCCGAGAAGGTGGGGGGCTTCGGAAACGGGGGTTGAGCCCGGGCTCGGGCGGGCGGCCTGAGCCGTCTTCGCGGCGGGGTACCACCGCGGGGTTAGCGCGGCTCTTCGCCGGGAGTATCCAGGACGTCTCGAACCTTCCGGATCAAATCCGCCGAGGTGAACGGCTTGGGAAGGAAGGAGATTCCGGGGCTCAGCACGCCGTGCTGCATGATGGCGCCGGCGCGACCTCGGCGAGGGCCGCCTTGACAAATGGCCGCTGACGGAATAGAGTACGCAAATCCTCACACCGTAAGGAGTTCACCATGAGTATTCCCACGGCCACGCTGCGGAATGTCGCCGTCGCAGGACACGGCGGCACCGGTAAGACGACGCTCGTCGAACAATTGCTCGTCGCCGGAGGCGTGATTCCCAAGCCCGAAAGGGTCGAGTCTGGAAAGACGGTGAGCGACTTTACCGAGGAGGAAATCGCGCGAAAGATCTCCATTCACGCCTCGCTGTGCCACCTCACCTGGAAGCAGACCAAGATCAATATTCTCGATACCCCGGGCTCCGCGGATTTCGTCGGGGAGGTGACGGCGGCCCTGCGCGCCGCCGACTCGGCCCTCATTGTCGTGGGGGCCGACGTGGGCGTGCAGATCGAGACGATCAAGCTGTGGCGGCGGCTCGCACGGACGAACATGCCGCGCTTCGTCCTGGTCAACAGGATGGAGAAGGAGCGCGCCGATTTCTCCAAGAGCATCGAGGATTTGAAGGAGAAGTTCAAGGCGAACTTCGTGCCCGTCACAATGCCCATCGGAGCGGGAGGATCCTTCTCGGGGGTGGTGGACCTTGTCGAGATGAAGGCTTTCAAGAACGGCTCTGAGACGGCGGTGCCCGAGGACATCAAGGCTGCCGCGGAGGCAATGCGCCAGACCCTCACCGAGTCGGCCGCGGAAGGGGACGACTCTCTCATCGAAAAATACTTCGCCGAGGGGAAGCTTTCCACGGAAGAGATCAAGCTCGGCCTTCGCAAGGGCATGAAGGAAGGGAAGCTCGTGCCCGTCCTGGCCGGCTCCGGCCTTTCCGGCGGGGGCGCTGCCAGCCTGCTGGATTTCATCGCCTCCGCCTGCCCATCCCCGGAAGGCCAGGCGACCGGCTTCGCCTCCGACGGGTCCGAGATCGCGCGCGTCATCTCCGAGACCGAGCCCGCTTCCTGCTTCATTTTCAAGACCGCGATCGACCAGTTCGCGGGAAAAATCTCCTACTTCAAGGTCATGTCGGGCAGGATTTCGGCAGACGCGGACCTCGTGAACAACCGTGAAGGCAGGCGCGAGAAGATATCGAAGCTCTACACCTGCCAGGGCAAGAAGCTGGAGGACGCGACGGACTTCGCGGCCGGAGACCTCGGGCTGATCGTCAAGAGCGCCAGCCTCAAGACCAACGACACCCTCCATTCGCCCGATGCCCCGATCCGCTACCCCGAGCTCGAGCTTCCCACCCCCGTCCATTCCCTCGCCATCAGCGCCAAGGCCAAGAAGGACGAGGACAAGATGAACCAGATGCTGCAGCGCACCACCGAGGAGGACCTGACCTTCCGTATCTCCTACGACAAGGAGACCAAGGAGACGGTGATCTCGGGCATGGGAGAGCTGCACATCGCCATGATCCTGGATAAAATCAAGGAAAACCAGAAGATCGAGATGGAGACCAAGATCCCCAAGGTCGCCTACCGCGAGACGATCCAGGGCAAGGCCGGCGCCGAGTACACGCACAAGAAACAGACCGGCGGCCACGGGCAGTATGCGAAGGTCGTCCTTGAGATTGCGCCTCTGCCGCGAGGGGAAAAGTACAAGTTCACCAACGCGCTCTACGGCCAAGCCGTTTCACGGGGATACGTTCCCGGTATCGAAAAAGGCGTCATCGAGGCGATGGAAGCGGGCGTGCTCGCCGGCTACCCCGTCGTCGACGTCGAGGCCTCGATCGTGGACGGCAAGGAGCATCCCGTCGACTCCTCCGAGCTCGCCTTCAAGCTGGCGGCGCGTGAGGCATTCAAGGAGTGCATGACCAAGGCGAAGCCGGTCCTCCTCGAGCCCGTCATGAACCTCATCGTGTATGTCGATGAGCAGTATCTGGGAGACGTCCTGTCCGACTTGAGCGGCAAGAGAGGCAAGGTGCTCGGCCAGAACCCGATCGGCGGCGGGATCCTCGAGATCAAGGCCCAGGTGCCGCAGGCCGAGCTCCTGCACTACGCCATCGACCTGAAGGCCCTCACCTCGGGGACGGGCTCTTTCGAGGTCGAGTTCAGCCACTACAACCCGATTTCAGGAAGGCTCGCCGACGACGTCATCAAGGCGGCGCAGGCGGCAAAGGCCGAAGCCAAGAAGGAATGAAGCTCTAGAGAAATGGCCAGGCCGGCAGGAAGAAGTGCAGAATCGCCACGGCCATGCCGAGAAAGCCGAGCGTGGTTCGATAGGCGAGGCGGGGCCGCTCCTGCTTGTCCACGGATTCGGATGGAAACATGGCGTCCTGGCGGAACACCTCGAACAGGAGCGCGATTCCCATTGCCATGCCGACTCCCGAGGGGATGAGGTCTCCGATGATGAGCGCGGCCTTTTCCTCCTCCCATGCCGGGACGAAGAGGGTGATGAAACCGACGATGAGAACGGAAAGCCCGACCACGAGCTTCACGCGTCGAGAGTTGAGGAGCTCTCCCAGCGCCGACAGGCTTCGAATCCTGCGGGAAACCGCCTCAAAGGCAAGCGCAAAACCGGCGATCAGGTTGAAGGCGATGGACAGGAAAAAGAACTGGAGCATTGCTCCCCTCCCGCCCAGAGCATAGGAGAGAAGCGGGTTTTCGTCAAGGTTGCAGTGCTGGCGGGCGTACCGCGGTTGAGAGCGTTTTCGTTTCCTTCCCGACCCGGATCTCGGCCTTGAGGCTCTTCTCCTTTCCCGTGTACTGCATGCGGCCGCGCAGGACGAAACCCTCCTCCACGACAGGATCGGAGACGATGAGCTCCTGGCCCGTGTCGGGAAGAATGAAACGGACCGTGGCAGTTGCAGGAACCGGTTCACTCGGCGCGGGGCGAGCTCCCCCTGTCCGCGGGGCGAAGGAGACGCTCACCTGGAGCGAATCCTTGTAGGGCGAGGCCCGGAGCGTTACCGAAAAGCGCGAGATGGCGGCCTGATCCGCGGGCCGCCCGACGAACCGGAAAACCATGATGGCGGCCAGCACGATGATGAGCACGGGAAGGAGCGAAGAGATGACGCCCCGCCGTGAGCCGCGGGCGCCTCCCCCGAAATTCAGGAAGGTCCGGAAGAAGCCCCTGATCTCGCCGGGATGGGAGGCGCTGGGCATCGAGAGCCTTCTCTCCCGGTCGTAATGGTATTCCTTGTCGATCTCGGCGCCCCTCTTGATGCGGAGGATGGGCGGATTCTCTTTTTCAGGGCTTTTCCCCATCAATCCTCCCGACCGAGCACCCGCGAAATGAGGGGGACCATGTCCTCCGCGAGAAACCAGCCGGCCTTGGATCTGGCGATTCGGCCCACCCTTCCATGGAGAGAAACTCCGAAGAGCGCAGCGGAGAGAGGCTCCATCCCGCCGGCGATGCCCGCCGCGATGATCCCCGCCAGCACGTCCCCGGAGCCGCCGGTCGCCATGGCGGGATTCACCCCGTCGAAGATCCAGTACTTCCCCGACGGTGCAGCCACGAATGTGCATGCCCCCTTGAGAACGATCACGGCATTCACGCGACGCGAAAGGGAGAGAGCGTGCGCAACGGGATCTTCGAGGATCTCCTCCCGCCCTTCGCCTGAAAGCCGCGAGAACTCTCCGGGATGGGGTGTCAGGACCCACCTGCCGCCGAGGTCGCGCGGGCCGCCCGTCATCATGCCGCCAAGAAGCGTAAGCCCGTCGGCGTCCACCACCCCGGGAAGCGGCAGGGAGAGCAGGTTTTCCAGCCAGCGCGAGCGCGCCTTTGACAGGCCCCATCCGGGGCCTGCCAGGACCGCGGAAAATCTCTTGGGATCGAATTCGTTTCCTGCCCGGTCTGCCGATTCGTCCCACGGCCTTGCCATCACGGAAGAGAGCTTTGCGGCGAGAACGGGATACTCTTCCCTGCCCAGAAAGGCGGTCACGAGACCGGCCCGCGCGCGCGCCGCGGCCGTGGCGGCGAGCCATGCCGCCCCCGTCGTGCCGGGAGACCCGGCGAATACGGCGAGGTGCCCCCTCTGGTTCTTGTGGGCATCCGGCGGGATGGCCGGGAGCAGGGCGCGGAATGCGCCTTCCTCGAGGAGCTCCCCCGGGATGGCGGGGTCTTCCACCAGCGCCGGGGGAAAGCCGAGGGGAACGACGACGATCCTGCCGCAGAGCACCCGGGCGTGGGGCAGGTAAAGGCAGAGCTTCGGTAGTCCCATGGTGAGGGTGATATCGGCGCGGACCGCGGGGAAGCCGGCGCGAAAACCGTCTCCCACGCCGCTGGGCACGTCGACGGCCACTTTCTTTGCCGCGGAGACGTTGATGGCGGCCGCCAGGCCGGAAAGAGGCTCACGAAGCGGGCCGCGAAGCCCCGTACCGGAAAGACCGTCGAACACCCATTCGGCGTCTTTGATGAGCGCACGCGCCTCGCCTTCCCGCTCGGCCAGGGGGATCACGGGAATCCCGAGGGCCTCGCACAGCGCGAGGTTGGCCGCGGGATCCGTCCCTTCCTCGGGCCTTCCGTCCGCCAGAACGATGGCGGCGCCCTTCGCGCCGTCCAGGAAGCACTGGCGGGCCATGACGAAGGCGTCCCCGCCGTTGTTTCCCTTCCCGCAGACGAATGCCATGAGCGTGGAGGGAACGCGCCCGCCCCACGCCAGGCGCTTCAGGGCCTGGCAGGCCTTCAGCCCCGCGTTCTCCATGAGAAGGATCGAGGGGAAGGCGAACTCCTTCTGCGAGCGTCGATCAATGGCGGACATCCGCTGGGAATCGACGATCTTCATCCCTCAATCCCCCTTCAGGAGAAGGTCAGACCTCCACCACGAGACGTGCGCCTTTGCGTGGTCGCAGAGCAATCCGTAGAGGAGCCCCGTCTGAGAAAGCCGCAAGTCCCGATAGGTGAGCTCGGAATCCTCGATGACGATGTAGCGCCTCTCCCGCACCCTGCCGGCGGGATCGAGGATCGTGAGGGCGTACATGTTGGCGTCCATGAAGCCCATCAGGTAGTAGAAGCCGTTGCCGCTCACCCCGATGAGCTCGTTGGGAGAGCCCGCAACCTCCGTGGTCTTGAAGCCGCTCTTCTCCTTGCGGCTGGGATTGGACGGCAGCTCCACGAAAGACTCGTAAGCGCCCGACTTCAAGTTCAGCTTGTACACGCGCGAGGAGGCGTTCTCTATCGAGGACTGGGCCTTCGTCGCCTCGTCGACGGTCTCGCGGAAGTAGTGGATCATGAGGTACAGCAGGGGGTTCTGCATGTCCGGCATGATATTGGTCAAGGCGGCGATGAGGTCCTTCTCCTTGGGCAGGTGATCGGAGTCGATCTGCACCTGATAGAGCAGTGTGCCGTCCCGCGAATACCAGAATACCTGCCAGGAATCGGGGAGCCGCGAGACCACGACGAGCTGGTCCTTGGCCGTGACGGTGAGGCTCATGATGTAGGGAAACGGCGTTCCCCCGACGCCTTCCTGCCCCAGGTAGCCCAGCGGCTCGCCCCGGCGGTCGAAGCGAAGGACAACCCTGCCCAGGTATGCACCCGTCTTCTCGTCCTTTACTCCCTTTCCATCGGGAACGTCGTCTTCGACGTAGAGTGTCTTCTCTGAGGAGACGGCGATCTGGCCGATGTTCTTCAACGGATAGCTCACCGAGGAACGGGTGCTCACCTTGTCGGCCTGCGTTCCCGTTGAGAGAAGTACCGGCGCGGGGTTCGTCGCCGCGTTGTAGAGAAGGAAGATGAGATCTCCATACGAGGTGAACACCATGATCTTTCCCGAGTTCCCATTGGCGATATAGAACTGTCCGTCCCTCATGTGGACGCTGTTCGTATGCTCTATGGGCTGGCCGTCGAGCTGAATAAGGTCGATCTGGTCTTCCATTTTGCCGATCGACAGGGAGAAAAGCTCTTCCCGAACCAGCTCCTGGAGACCCCTCTTTTGACATCCTGAAATGACAAGGATCGCCGCCGCGGCGAGCACGAGGCGGGCTCTGATGTGCTTTGCCATGTGTCGAAGAAATACTAAACTCCGCGGCGGGGAGTGTCAACTCGGCGGCGTCGGCAATTGGGCGGCAGCAACTTGCGTGCAAGTTGCGAGAGCCGCGCAAGCGCGATACCGCCCGAGCGCGCCGGAGGCGCGCATTCGAGTGCGCGCTCGGCTTGACCCTCTTCTCCCCCCAGGGGTACATTTCTGATCATGATCCAAAGCATCCTCACCTTCTTCCTGGGCTCTAAGCACGAGCGCGATTTGCGTGAGCTTGTCCCCCTGGTCGAAAGGATAGACACCCTCGAGCCCGAGATGATGAGCTTTTCCGAGGCCGATTTTGCGAAGAAGACGGAGGAGTTCCGCCGGAGGATCGCCGACGGCGAGAAGCTGGAGCGCATCCTCCCGGAGGCGTATGCCCTCGTTCGGGAAGCGGCGCGAAGGAAGCTGGGTGAGAGGATCTTCGACGTCCAGCTCATGGGAGGGATCGTCCTCAACATGGGCAAGATCATGGAGATGAAGACCGGTGAAGGAAAAACGCTGGCCAGCGTCCCGGCCGCCTACCTCAACGCCCTCACCGGGGCAGGCGTTCATGTGATCACGGTCAACGACTATCTGGCCGAGCGCGACGCAAACTGGATGGGCCCCATTTATCGCATCCTGGGGGTTTCCGTGGGGGTCATCCTGAGCCAGATGGACAACGCACAGCGCAAGGAAGCCTATTCCCGCGACATCACCTACGGAACGAACAACGAGTTCGGCTTCGACTACCTGCGCGACAACATGTGCTGGCGCCTGGAGGAGAAGGTGCAGCGCGGCCACGCGTACGCGATCGTGGATGAGATCGACAACATCCTCATCGACGAGGCGAGGACCCCCCTGATCATCTCCGGCATGGCGGACGACGACACCTACAAGTACGCAGAAACAAACAAACTGGTGGAGCAGCTGGTGGAGTGCGAGAAGGACCCCGAAACGGGGGAGTATCCCGAGGGGGACGCCCAGCCGGCGGGGGACTACAAGCTGGAGGAGAAGAACAAGCGGGTGACCTTCACCGACGAGGGGATGAACCATATCGAGAGCCTGCTCTTGAAGCGGGGGCTCATCCGCGACTCGCTTTTCACCGACGAGAACTTCGAGTACATCCACTACTTCACCCAGTCGCTGAAATCCCACAAGCTCTTCCACAAGGACGTTGACTACGTCGTGCAGGACGGCAAGGTGCAGATCGTGGACGAGTTCACCGGCCGCATCCTTTATGGCCGGCGCTACTCCGAAGGTCTCCACCAGGCCATCGAGGCCAAGGAGCGGATCAAGATCGCCCAGCGGAACCGGACCCTGGCCACGATCACCTTCCAGAACTACTTCCGCATGTACAAGAAGCTGTCGGGGATGACGGGAACCGCCGACACGGAAGCGCAGGAGTTCGCCAAGATCTACAACCTCGACGTTGTCGTCATCCCCACCAACAGGCCCGTCATCCGGGACGACAACGACGACGTTATCTACCTCACGGAGAAGGACAAGCTCGCCGCCATCTGCGACGAGATCACGGAGCTGCACAAGAAGGGCCAGCCCGTGCTGGTCGGCACCGTTTCAATTGAGAAATCGGAGAAGGTCTCCCGCATGCTCGTGTCCCGCGGGGTGCGCCACGAGGTGCTCAACGCCAAAAACCATGCGCGCGAGGCCCTCATCATCGCCGAGGCCGGCGCCCGGGGGGCCGTCACCATCGCCACCAACATGGCCGGCCGCGGCACCGACATCAAGCTCGGCGGAAACCCCGAGTACCGGGCCAGGAAGAAGGCCGGCACCCAGGCTGATGACATTGAATACCGCAAGGCCGTTGTCGAGGAGTATGCGCACTGGCAGGGGGACTACGAGGGGGTGAAGTCCCTCGGGGGTCTTCACGTGCTGGGTACGGAACGCCACGAGGCGCGACGCATCGACAACCAGCTGCGCGGGCGCTCCGGCCGCCAGGGAGACCCGGGCTCGTCCCGCTTCTACATCTCCCTCGAGGACGACCTGATGCGCCTCTTCGGCGGGGAGAACATCAAGGGATTGATGTCGAGAATGGGGATGAAGGCCGGGGAGCCGATCGTCCACCCCTGGCTCAACAGGTCCATCGAGAAGGCCCAGAAAAAGGTCGAAGAGCGGAACTTCGAGGTGCGGAAGCACCTCCTGGAATACGACGACGTGCTCAACGAGCAGCGCAAGTTCATCTACGCCCGGCGCGACGAGATCATCTCGGACCCCAACCTCAAGGAGAGGGTCATCTCGACGGCCGAGGAGATCTTCGAGGAGCTCTTCGAGGCCGCCCAGAAAAGCGGCGAGAAGACAGTCATCGCAATGCAGACTCTCCTGGCGGCGCTCAAGGACAAGCTCTTCTTCGAGCCCGACTTCAGCGCGGAGCAGCTTGCGGCCATGAAGCCGGATGAAACGGCAGGGACCGTGCGCGAAGCCCTCCGGGCCAACATCCAGGAGAAGGCGGACGAGCTGGGCGAAGAGGTGCTCAACAGGTTCATCCTTTTCGAATACATCAGGAACATCGACTCGCGCTGGCAGGACCACCTGGAGAATCTCGAAGCCCTGAGGGAAGCCGTCTACCTGCGGGCCTACAGCCAGAAGAACCCGCTCTTGGAGTACAAGCTGGAGGGCTTCCAGATCTTCGACGAGATGCTCCTGGATATCAAGACCGTGATCGCCCGAAAGATCTTCCGCGTGAAGATCCAGAAGGCGCCGGAGCGTCCCCTGGTGGCCGCGGCTGCCCCCGCAGCGATGCAGGCGTCTCACAATGTCATGGGGCAATTCGCCGTATCATCGTCAGGCGACGGCGGCGCCGCGAGCGTCTCCGCCTCCCAGCCCGACAGGGCCCAGGTCAAGAGGACCGTGCCCAAGGTGGGCAGGAACGATCCCTGCCCCTGCGGGAGCGGGAGGAAGTACAAGTACTGTCACGGCAAGTGACGGCGGAAAGGCTATGCCCTCCGTGAGGACAGGATCCGCAGATACGACAGGCAGGAGCCGAACCCGTAGATGAGGAGGGCGAGGCTCACGCCGAGGCTCACCAGCCGGAGAATCTGGCCCGCCGAAGCCGCCCCCCCAAACCGCACCAGCCCCAGAGAGATCCCCACGAAGGCGGGAAGCCTGATCAGGAAAAGCCCCAGAGCCCCCGAGGTGAACAGGAAAAGGGAGGACTCCTCGTGCGCCCTGCGAAGCCACACGCCGAACCGCACGGCCACGCCGAAGAAGCCCATGAAGGCCGCCGTGAGGATTGCGAGAAAAAGGAACGGCAGGAAGAAGATCCCGAAGATCGAGATGGCGAGCAGGATCACGACCGCGGGGATGAGGACCACGGAGAGCACGACGGTGAGAAGCGTCCTGCGCCATTCCACGGTGGCGGACCGGGAGATCCCCGCCAGATGGGGAGTGAGGAAATACGTGACGATGAAGAGAATGAGCGCCGCCAGGATGAAGCCGACGAACTCCCGCACGAGCTCGATCGCGGGGCCCGAGGCGGGCGTGGCGAGGATCTGAAGGAAGGGAAGCTTCAGCTGGGGCAGGGCCTGGATCGCCTGTGCAACCCGCGCGCGAGGATCCGCAGTCACCTTCCCCCCGATGCTCACGACGCTCCCCCCCACGTCCGCCCCGGGGCCAAGCGCAATGTCGGCTCCGAAAGCCCACACATCGCCGTCCACCCTGCTGTTCACGGTGATCTTGCCGCCGATGCTCACAACGTCTCCTGAGGTCGGCCTGTCCACGAGCACGGGCCGCGCGACGCGCACTCCGCCGGCCAAAAGAAAGCTCATGCCGTTCAGGGCGAGGGATACGCTCCTGTCCCCCGAGGTGTAGACGATGCGCAGGGGGAGCACGTTCCATCTCCCCTCGTTGCCGCCGCCCATGAGCCCGAAAGCCAGGCTGAGGTTTCCGCCGCCCTCGGCCACCTCGATGAGCCCGGGGGAAAGCTCGACTCCCCGTGAGGGTGCCGGGCCGGCAGGCGCGCCGCCCTGCGTGTACGCGCGGATGATGGCAAAGATCGCGATAAGGGCAATGATGCACAGTACGATTCGTCTCATGGCGGGCTCCTCTACCGAATCCCCGGCAGGAATCTCAGCGGGTTCTGGGGCACTCCATCCTTCCAGACCTCGAAGTGGAGGTGGGGCCCCGTGGCGTGTCCCGTCGCTCCCACCCTTCCGATGGGGGTGCCCTGGTAAATGCGGGCGCCGCTTGCGACGAGGATCGCGCTGAAGTGGCCGTAGATGTATTGGAAGCCGAGGGGAGACCTCACCTCGACGAAATTTCCCAGCACCTCGTTGTATCCGGCAAAGCTCACCCTGCCGTCGGAAGCGGACCTCACGACGGTTCCTTCCGAGGCGGCGATATCGATCCCCCGGTGCCTGGTTGGCTCGCCCGTGAACGGATCCGCGCGGCGGCCGAACCGTGAGGTGAGCCATCCGCCGCGCAGGGGGCTCGCGATCGCCACGCCGTAGGCAAGGGAAAGCTCGTATCCTTCATGCTTGGCCCCGGGAAAGAAGACCCGGGTTGCGGGCGCCACGTCGCCGCGGGAAAGTGAGTTCGCCGCGAGCACCTCATCAGAGGCGAGATTGTACTTCGCGCACAGCGCTTCAAAATCGTCCTTCACCACGATGAAGATCCCGTCCTGGTTGGGAATCGCGATCCGTTCTCCCACTTCCAGGTTGTGGACGCCCTTTCCTCCCGGCCTGTTCAGCGAGGAGATCGTGTCCAGCTCCATCCCCAGGCGCGCGGCTATCTTCTCCAGGGTATCTCCCGGCTTCACGCGGTAGCTCATGAGGGATAGCCGGGGGGGCGTGTATGTTTCGCCGCCTGCCGGGCCGCCCAGCGGCTCCGCTTTTGTCGCGCCGACCGCAGCCGCGCTCCCTGATGGCAGTGCGGCCTCCGCAGCCCGCACCGCGTCCCCCGCCGGCCGCGGGGTCACCGGCCTGGCGCGCCGGATCGCGGGCATCCAGCTTTCGGGCCATCCGCGCTCGGCAAAAAGCGGCCTTTCCCCGGGCCGGGGGAACGGCAGCCTCTGGTCGAGAACCAGGAGCACGGAAACCGGCACGAACAGCACGGCCAGAACCGTCTGGATGAGCCTGCGGTGGTCCGATATCAGACAGAGCGCTTCGCGGGCAACGATGCTCCAGACCTTCTCTTTCGACATCATCCTTGTAAACTCACCAGCTTATGTTTTATTTCAGGTACTGCAAAGGGTCAACTGGCTCATTGTTCTTGAACAGGGAGAAATGGAGATGGGGCCCGGTAACATGACCCGTGTTTCCCAGCAGGCCCACTTTGTGACCCTGCTCCACGTTCTCGCCCTGGGAGACAAGCACCTTGTCCAGGTGCGCGTACATGGTCTGAAAGCCCGTGCCGGGGTGCTTGAGGATCACGAAGCGGCCGTAGCTGTAGTTGTATCCAGCCGCCGCCACCCTCCCCGCCATGGCCGCTGCGACGGGAGTATCGAGGGCGTTGGAGATATCCACGCCGTTGTGGAAATGCGGCACGCCCGTGAAAGGATCCGCCCGGATTCCGAAGCGCGAGCTCACGCGGCCGCTCACCGGGAAAATGAACAGATTGCCCAGCACCCTGTTCACCTCGCTGGGGCTCAGGTGGGCTCCCGGGATGAAGATCTCCTGTCCCGGGGTGATGATTGAACTGGCGATCCCGTTCCAGTCCAGGATGCTCTCCAGAGGCACCGAGAAAGACTGGGATATTCTCTCCAGCGTATCTCCCCGGCGGACCCTGTATTTCAAGCCTTCCGCATTGGGGTATCTGAGGACGGTCCCGGGGCCGAGGACTCTCGCGTCCCTGATCCCGTTGAAGCTGATCAGGGTGTCGATGTTCAGCTTCAATCTCTGGGATATCTGCGAGATCGTCTCTCCCTGGCGGATCGTATACGAGCCGACCTTCAAGGATTTCAGGAGGGATTGCCCGCTTGGCGCGTCGCCCTTGGACTGGTCTTCCTCGGGAACCAGGATCCGGTACATCTCCTGTTCCCCATCGGGGGAGGAAGGCAGGACCGCCCTGGGCAGGGAGGCGCCCCTCATGGCGAGGGCGGGCACGAAGAAAGCAACGAGCAGGAGGACGGCGATCGCGAGAGTGAGGCCCCGCTTGCTTGCGACGGCTTTCACCAGGCGCCGTGCCTTGCCGCGAGGCCGGCCGGCATGCCTCACCGCTGCCGAGCGCCTTTCCGTGGGCGGCTTCCAGACCAGCGCCGGGCGGCCGACCGGAGAACGGCGGATGTGCGAAGCTCTCTTCTTGACGAACTGGCGCCGAAGACCTGCGATCATTGCTTCCCTTACAACCCATATCGACAATGAGCGGGCCCCGTATTACTATAAACCTCCGGTGGGAGGGGACAGCATTTCGTGATCGATTCCAGCCAGAGGACGCAGGAGAGACGGCGTCTTGTGATCTTTGCCTGCTTCCTGGGGCTCTGCGCCGCGGCGCTGATCGTAAAGCTGGTCCAGCTCATGGTTGTCGTGCCCGCGCGCGAAGGCGAGCAGACGCTCGTCCTTCCCGACGTGGAGCGGGGCGCGATCCTGGACCGCCAGGGCCGAATTCTGGCGATAACCACCAAGGAACAGACCGTTTCCGCATGGGTGCCTTCCATCACGTCGCCGGCGGAGAGCGCCGAGCTCCTCTCCCGGGCCCTCGGCATGGATGCGGCTGAGATCAAGGACAATTGGCGGAAGCACCCGGGGTACGCATTGGTGAAGCGCAAGGCGGCCCCGGCCGAAGCCGACGCCGTGCGGGCGCTCAAGGCGGAGGGGAAGCTTGCCGGCATCCGCCTGGAGGACGAGTACGGCCGCGCGTACCCCGAAGGGCGTCTCGCCTCCCATGTCGTGGGCTACGTCGGCGTGGACAATGTCGCGTGGGACGGGATCGAGTATACGCTCAACGACGATCTCGCCCCACAGCCCGTGGGCACCGAGCACGAGACCGTGTTCGGAAACCAGGTGTTCCTCACCATCGACGTGAACGCCCAGTATATCGTGGAGAAGGCGGCCCGCCAGGCAATGGAGGCCACCCGGGCCGACTCTTTGATGATCCTCGCGATGGACGCCAGGAGCGGGGAAATCCTCGCCTACAGCTCCCTTCCCGACTTCGATCCCAATGAGTTCCAGAAGGAATCGCCCCAGGTGGACAGGAACTCCCTCGTCAACAGGCCCGTCGCCCTCGCCTACGAGCCGGGCTCCGTCTTCAAGATCTTTACCATCTCGTCGCTTCTCGAGCTGGGGGCCATCACCCCCGAGTCCCATTTCTTCTGCCCCGGCTACTACGAAAAGAAGCTGCGGGACGGCAGCGTGATCAGGATCAGCTGCATCCGGGAGCATGGAGACGTGACCCCCCAAAAGATCCTCCAGTACTCATGCAATGCCGGGGCAGCGTATGCCTCCGAGACGGCGAACCCGGAGAGCTTCTCCCAGATGCTGGTGCGCTACGGCTTCGGCAAGCCCACGGGAATCCCCCTGCTCGGGGAAACCGCGGGGCTTCTGCGCAAGCCCTCGACCTGGTCTGCGCGTTCCAAGCCAACCATCGCCATTGGGCAGGAGGTGTCCGTGTCCGCCGTGCAGGTCCTTGCCGCCGCCACTGCGCTGGCCAACGGCGGGGTATTGTTGAAGCCCGCCATCGTCAAGAAGATCGTCTCCGCGGACGGAAGGACCATCAAAGAGTTCGGCCGCGAGCCGCTCTGGGAGGTGATATCACCCAACACGGCGCGGGAAGTATTGCAGATGATGGAGACGGCCACTTCCGCGGAGGGAACGGCGCGGCGCGCGGCGATCCCCGGCCTGCGGATCTCCGCCAAGACCGGCACGGCCCAGGTACTGAATACTGCGACGGGCAAATACTCGGAGAGCGACTTCATCGCCTCCATGATCGGCATCTTTCCCACCGACGATCCGCGGCTGATCCTCTACGTCGTGATCCAGAACCCCAAGGGCGAGAGCTACTTGGGTTCCACCATCGCGGCTCCCGTATTCCGGCAGGCCGCCGTCGGCCTGGCCGACTACCTCGGCATCCCGCGGGAAGGCTCCAATGTCGCCTCGCACCCCGGCGAAATCGAGGTGCGGCTTTCCAAAAAGATCGAGATCTCCTCCGTCATGCCGGATCTCATGGGAACCCCCAAGAAGCTTCTCCTGCCGCTGCTCGTGAGGGACGACATCTCCGTCACGATAACGGGAAGCGGGTACGTCGTGCGTCAGGAGCCGCCCGCCGGAACGAAGATCGAGAAGGGGTCGAAGATCGTGCTGGAGCTGCAGTGACGGTTTTCGAGGCGAACGCGAAGGCCATTCTCTCCCGTCATCCCTCCTTCCCTCCCTCGGTTCTTGAACCGCCGGGCAAAGAAGGCGAAGGGGTCATCACCCTGGCTCCGACGCCGTCGGGGCTTCCGACAGCCATGCTGGGAGGAACCTACATCCACAGCCGCTACGATCCGCGAAAGGAGGCGGCGGCGCAGATCGCCTCTGACGCCGGCGGGCAGCCAACGGCGTGCCTCATACTCGGCTTTGGGCTGGGGTATGCGGCTGAAGAGCTGGCGAGGCGATTCCCGTCTGCTGAGATCGTGGTGGTCGAGCCGGACCCCGCGTTCTTCCGGGCTGCCCTTGCCGCGCGGGATCTCTCCGGCCTGTTCTCATCTCCCCGGCTGCGCCTCCTGGTCGCAGAGAAGCCGGAGAAGCTCTCCTCCGTGCTCGAGGATCTTCCCCTGGCCGCATTGCGGATCATCAAGCTGCGGGCCGAGACGGGAAAGAACCCCGAGTATTTCGACGCGGCGGAGCAGATAGCGCACGCCTTCCTGCTTCGTAAGGACATCAACGTCAACACCCTGAACCGCTTCGGAAGGCTCTGGGTCCGCAACCTCGCCTCCAACATCCGCGCCTTCCTCGATTCACCCGGCGTCGCGCTGTTCGCCGGGCTTTTCGAGGGCATTCCCGCGCTGCTCCTTGCCGGCGGTCCCTCCTTCGACACGGTGAAGCCCCACCTCGCGGCGCTCTCCCAGAGGATGCTCGTCGTGGCAGTGGAGACGCCCTTGAGGCCGTGTCTGGAGGCAGGCGTCAGTCCCGACTTCGTCGTCATGGTTGACCCCCAGTACTGGGCCACTCGCTACCTCGACTGGACCGACAGCTACGATGGGTTCGTGGTCGCCGAGCCCTCCACACATCCCCGGACGTTCCGCAGTGCCGGCCGCCGCTTCATTTTCGCAAGCTCACTCTTCCCCCTGGGCGCGCGGCTGGAGTCCCTTATCGGCGAAAAGGGAAAGCTGGGCGCAGGCGGATCCGTCTCGACCTCCGCCTGGGACCTGTGCAGGCTGCTGGGGGCAGGCCCCGTCTACACGGCCGGCCTCGATCTGGGCTTCCCCGGCCGCCGGACGCACTGCGCCGGCGCCTTCTTCGAGGAGCGGTGGTTCACCCTCCACTCGAGGCTCTCTCCGGCGGAAGACCGCTCGTTTCGCTACCTGCGCGAGATCGGGGTCTTCCCCATGCCGTCAAACGACGGCGGGCGGACTCTCACGGACCGCAGGATGCTCCTCTATAAGTGGTGGTTCGAGAGCCAGCTTGCGGGCGCGCGGCAGAAGACCTCAAGCCTTGCCGAAAGGGCCGTTTCCATAGAGGGGATGCCGCTGGCCCCTCGTGAAGAGGCGCTGTCTCTTCCCGTGGTCCGCGGCGAGATCGACGCCCGCATGACAAAGGCGCGCCTCATCGCCGACGCGTTTGGCAGGGACCGCGCCGCCGCCCTCGAAGCGCTTGACGGCGCCCTTTCCGACATCCTTGACGGCCTGGCAAAGCTCGAAGCCCTGGCTCGCAGGGGCATTTCCGAGGTCAGGGCGCTCAGCCGGGCCGTCGCGTCCGGCGCGAACCGCGCCCCGTTTATCGCCCGCCTCGACGGCATCGACAAGCGGATTCTCGAGCTTTCCTCGCGGGACATTGTCGGCTTTCTCATCCAGCCCCTCATCCATCGGATCGTGGACTCGGCCCCGGCCTCCCACCCGGAAGCATCCGTTCTCGAGGCGAGCGAGCATATCTACCGCGGGATCCTGGATTCGGCGCGTTTCCACGCCGCCACGCTCGGCGTTGCCCGCGCAAAGCTCCGGGGATAAAGCGCGCGAGCGCCTTTTTGAGTTTTCTGCTCAACCTTTTGGCGCGGCGGGCCGAAGTATTGTGTGAGGATTTAATCCTCTTACGATAAACACGGTATGCTCAATGACGTCCAGGCATACCGTTTTTTTTTGCTTTAAGAGCGGCATGCATCGGGAGCGCCGATGTATGGTGCGTCGAGGCACCGCTTCGCCTCAGCGTCGGCGCCGGACGGCAACCAGCGGGATACCGCTACCTCTTGAGGGCCTTCTCGATAGCGGAAAGGATCCTTTCGGGCTTGAAGGGCTTCACGATGAAATCCCTCACCCCGGCCTTTATCGCCTCCACGATGAGGTTCTGCTGGCCGAGGGCCGAGCACATGATGACCCGCGCCTTGGGATCGATCTCGAAGATCTTCCTCATCGCCTCCAGGCCGTTCATGTTCGGCATCGTGATGTCCAGCACGACGAGGTCGGGGCGGAGCGCTCTGTACCTCTCCACGGCCTGGATTCCGTCGCTCGCCTCGCCCACCACGATGTAGCCTCGCTCGCTCAAGATCTCTCGCTGGATCATCCGCATGAAGGACAGGTCGTCCGCAATGAGGATTTTCACGCCCATGGTGCCTTCCTTCAGAGGGTTCCCCCCTGTACGAATGAGGTGTCGAGAATGAAGACGGGAGTGCCGTCTTCGAGCACCGAGATTCCGGAAAACCGTTTCTCTCCATTGAGCAGGTCGTCGATGGGCTTGATCACGAGCTCCTGTTCTTCCAGAAGCTCGTCCACCACGAGACCGGCCCTGTCCGCACCGTAGCTCAGGATCACGGTGAAATACTCCTCAGCCCTGGGCAGGCCCTTTCCCTGGATGCCGCCGAGATAGAACAGGGGGATCTCCTCCCCCGTCCAGATACAGGTCCTGCGTCCCTCCTCGCCCCGGATCTCCGTATTGAGCACCTTCAACGTCGACTCCACCGCGGAAAGCGGCAGCGCGTAGACGATGTTCTCCGCGCGAACCAGCAGGGCGTTCGTGATGGAAAACGTGAGAGGGAGGAGGAGCGTGATGAGAGTTCCCTCCCCGGCCACGGTGCTCACCGTCACGTCGCCCTTGAGGTCTCCCCGGATCCGCGTGGCCACGACGTCCATGCCGACTCCGCGGCCGGAAAGATCCGTCACCACGTCGCGGGTGCTGAAACCGGGAAGGAAAATGAGGTCCACGAGCTGCCCTTCATCCATCTCCGCCGCGCCGGGAACTCCCAGCGCCAGCGCCTTGGACCGCACGCGCTCAAGGTCTATCCCCTTTCCGTCGTCCTCCAGCTCGATCACGATGCCCCCGCCCTGCTGGTAGGCGGAGACACGAACCCTTCCCTTTTCCGGCTTTCCCAGCCGTACGCGCTCCTCGGGGAACTCGATGCCGTGATCTATCGAGTTCCTGATGATATGGGTGAGCGGGTCGGAAAGGGCCTCCACGATTCCCCGGTCTATCTCCGTCTCCTCTCCCGACACGGCAAGCTCTATCGCTTTTCCCAGCTTTCGGGAGAGATCGCGCACCAGGCGCGGAAACTTGTTGAAGATGATGGAGATGGGGATCATCCGCGTCTCCATCATGACCTGCTGCATGCTGTTGGAGATCTTGTCCAGAGAGTCGAAGCTCTCCCCCAAATCCTCCCGGACGGCTTGCGGATCCGCGCTCCGCGCAAACCTGTCGTAGATCCGCGAGATGTGCGCCTTCTGCTGGATGAGCTCGGCGATGAGGATCCACAGGTCGTCGAGCTTCTTCGTATCGACACGAATCGTGGTCTTTTCTCCCGAAGGCTTCTTCGGCGCATCGGCGGGCTCCGCGCCCGCAGCCTGCCGCGCCGACGAGGGGGCTCCCGAGCCCCGCCGGGACGGCGCAAGGTATTCCTCGATGCGCAGGCGCTCGATCTCCGCGCATGCCTGGTCGATTTCGACCGCCGCGCGTATGACGGACTCCGCCTCATGCGTGGTGAGGTAGATCTCCGTCCGGGCGTACAGGGAATCCTCCGCCGTCTCTCCCTCCATGGGGGGCACCACTTTCACGACGTTGGATGCAAGCTCGAGGTTCACGAACGCGAGGTACGCCCTGGCGAACTTCATCGGCTCGCTCTCGTCCACCGTGATGACGAGCCTGTAGAGGCGCTCGCCCCTGTCGCGAGCCTCGGCCAATCTGCGGCGCTCCAGATCGCCCAGCATCACGGGCTGCCTCGCCGCCCTCGCTTCGACGCCGCGGGGCTCCTCGGCCGGCGGGGCCCCCTCCGCTTCGAGCCCCAGGCCCTTCTCTACCGTCGTGGTGTCGAACTGAGCGTCACCGGCTCCCCGCTCGACTGCGACAAGCATCTCCGCCAGCAGGTCGGAGCCGGCGAACACCGCCTCCAACCGGCTCTTGTCCAGCGTGGCGCTTCCATCGCGCACCATTCCGAGGACATCCTCCATCTTGTGGGCGAGATTGGAGAACACGGCGTAGCCGAGAACGGCGGATTCCGACTTCAGGGAATGGATCAGGCGGAAGACCTCGTTCACGAGCTCGCGGTTGTCCCTCTCCTTTTCCAGGAGGAGCAGCGATGTGCTGAGCTTCTGGACCAGATCGTCCGCGTCCTCCAGGAACGCGTGCCGCAGCTTGTTCTCGTCGATGCCCGTCGTCGCCATGGCCTCAATGCTTCATTGCGCGGAGAGCTCTTCTCCGCCGTGCTCGCCGGAGGAGATGACCGCGGCTCTGCCGCCCGCGAAGATCCCCTCCAGATCGAGAATGAAAAAGACGCTGTCGGCTCGCCGCGCAGCGCCGCAGAGCAGCGCGGGACTCACCCCGGGGAGCGTCACCCTCTCGGGGTCGAGGGATTCCTCCTCGAGCTCGAGGACCTCCCGCACCTCGTCCACGAGCAGCCCGTAGGCCCGCTTGCCGAACTGGACCACCACGATGCGGCTCTTCCGCCGCCCTCCCTCCTCGGGCAGCCCGAGACGCGCCCGCAGGTCCACGACGGGAATCACTTCCCCCCGCAGGCTGATGACCCCCTTCACGAAGTGCTCCGCCCGGGGCGCAGGCAGGATGCTCTGCTGCCTGAATATTTGAAGCACGTTGTCCACGGGCACGCAATAGCCGGCGCTGCCCAGGAAAAACGAGACAAAGAGCCTGCCCACCAGCCTACCTCGCGTGCAAGAACGCCGCGCTCATGCCGATCCCTTTCTCCGCTCCAGGGAGATGATGAGCTCCACCTCTCCCAGGGGAGCTCCCACCCGGGATGCTATCAGGGAAGCCGAGAAGCCGGCCCGATGCAGGGCAATGACCTGCTGCCTGACGTCGAGGGCCTCAGTCCTGCCCGCCCCCATGAAATCCGGCTCCCCGGGCGCCTCGGGGGCGGTCCGCGCCTTGGCCTCAGGCCGCGCGGGGGCCCCCGGCCGGGATGGAGCCTCCGGCCGCGAGTCGATGATCCTGCCGTAGACCTGAGCCCCCATGTCGTGCTTCTCGCTCTCCCTCCGCAACAGGCCCATTTTCTTGTCCGCCTTCGACAGGAGCTCGGCAAGGCCGGCTATCCGATCCTCCAGGAGCGCCACGTTCCTGTCCGCGGTCTGGTTCAGCTCGACAATAAGCCGGTTCACCTCTTCGCGCACCTCGCTCACCGCCGCTTGCGCCGAGGAGGCTCGCCTCACCTTCTCCCTGAGGAGGAGGTACACGACGAGGTAGCCGATGAGGTTGACGGCAATGAGAACGAGGAGCGTCGTTACCATGGTCAGCCGGAGATATCGATGCGCGAGCCGAGATTCGGATCCCGGAAAACGTCTTTCTTCTGGGCCGGGGACTTCTTCTCCTTCGCGGAAGCCTTCCGCCTGCCCTGCCTTTCCCTTCGACCCTTCTGGCGAACCTGTTCCGGCCCCTCCTCCTGACGCGCCGTCTCGTTCACCTTGTTGTCCTGCTCATCGGTCTTTCGGGCGATCTGCGAGCCCTGGCCCGCCTGCGAGCTGGCGATGAGCTCCTTCTGCACGGACTGCTCCTTGCCCACCTGATACTGCTGCGTGAAGAGGGTCTGCAGGTCGATGGGGAGAAGCGGCATGTGCTACTTCCTCCGCAGCAGGGCTTCGTCGAAGGCCTCATACTTGGTCACCTTCACGTCTCCTCCCTGCAGGAAGAACGTCACGAACTTGAACTCGGTGCGCACGGCGAGGGAAGCGCTCTTGATGGAGATCCTCACCCCGGGGTAGACCCTCTCGGAAGCCGATATCTTTCCGATGGTGGTGAGAGAGCTTAAGTAGGAGTTGATCTGCCCGATCTCCTTGGTCGTCTCTTCGAGCTGGCCCAGCATCTGGGACCGCTTCTCGTTCTGCTCCTTCAGGTACTGGGCCTTTTCCGGCGGGAGCTTCCGCTGGACGCGCAGGATGTTCTCCAGGGTCTTGATGTTGAGCTCCACCTCCTCCAGCGTCTTCTCGATCGCCCTCTTGGTGGCATCGAGCTGGGCGAGCCGCTCCTTGCTCTTCGGATCGAACCCCACTTCCAGGAGGGTCTCGGTGCCGGCCACCGAGCCGAGGATCTTCGAGTTGACCTCCTCCGAGGCGCGAAGCCTTCCCCCGACTATCTGGGCGCGCTTGCCTTGGCAGAGGATCATCTTGTTGGCGTCCACGATCGAGTGGATGATCCCGTCCGTGACGACGACGTTCACCCCCGCCTCGACGTGGGCATGCTCGATGAACTTCGAATAGAGGCTCTTTCCGCAGCGCACCCGGCCTTCGGTTTTCGCGGCGATGCCCTGGTGCACGACGATGTCGCCCTCGGCGTCAAGGACGCACTTGCCGACGCTTCCGTAGATCTCGATGTTGCCCGCCGCCTTGACCGAAAAGCCGTCCTCCACGTTGCCCTTGACGATCACCGTCCCCAGGAACAGCACATTGCCCGTATGGAGATTCACGTCCCCGCTTATCGTGTAGATGGGCTCGACGTTGATCTTTCCCGCGAGGAGGAGCACCTGCCCGTTGATCTCGGCAATGGCGGTCATACCGTCTTCCGAGAGCTTCACGTTCTTGCCGATGACCAGCTCGCAGTCCTTGCCCTTCTCTGCAGGGATGGATTTTCCGGTAACGGTCTGGCCCATCTGTCCCTGCTCCGCCGGCACTTTTCGCGCCAGAAGCTGTCCGGCCACGACGTTCTCGATCGTGCTGATGTCCTTGAAGTCGACCCTGCCGTCCTTCTCCTTCAGCTTCACGGCGTTCTTCTCGTCGTGCGTGAAGAGGTAGCTGATCTTGGCGTTCTGTCCGTCGCGCGCCTTGATTCCCTCGGCGACCACGATGGGCCTGCCGTAGCGGGGTGAGCTCTCCAGCACGGAAAGCACATCCGCCTTCACCCCGAAGACCACGCCATTTGCCTGGAGGAAGCTCTTGAGGTATTCCGAGGTGAGATCGGTGCCCCCCGGTCCCGGCTCGGTCATCACCACGATGGCCTTCATCTCTCCATCCGTGACATCGAGCGATACGGTGGCGTCATTCGCGGGATTATAGCGGACGTCGGCGACTCTGACGTACTCCTCGTCCGCGTGCTTGACGGCCCTGGCAACGATCGAGGGATCGAAGTTCGATATCCCGCGGAGCGAGAGCTTCTCCAGCGCCATGATCTCCGTGGCGCGCGGTGCTTTGCCCTTGGGCCTGCTCACCTTGATGAAGGCACCGTCCGAGCTGATGCGGACGAAGACCTCTCCCGGCGCCTCCTCCTGTTTCGACAGCTGGGGCCCCGCGAACGCCGCGAACACCCCTTCCTGCTTGGAAATTCCTGGCGAGGCGATCTCCTGGGACTTCTCGTAGACCGAAAGCGTCCAGGGCGTTCTTCCCATCCCCAGGGGTCCCGAGCCGCCCTTCGCCATGACCTCGTACTCCAACCTCTTGATGGGAATGCCGAGCTCAATGGACGCCCTTTTCAGCGCCTCCTGAACGCTCGCCGCCGTCACCTTGATGGTTCGATTGCGCTTGTCCTCTTCGGACTGTTTGCGCATGTACTCCCGCAGCTCGCTCAGGCTGATCATCTCCGGCTCCCTACACGATGCCTCTCTTGAAGCTGGTAAGCTTGGCCCGCAGGCGCATGATCGCCTTGGTATGGAGCTGGGACACGCGGGACTCCGTCACCTCGAGGACCTCCCCGATCTCCTTGAGGGTCAGGTCTTCATAGTAGTAGAGCACAAGGACCTTCTTCTCCTTTTCGGGAAGCTCCTTGATGGCGGCGACGATGACTCTCTTGATCTCCTCCTTCTCGACGATGGTGTCGGGATTGAGGCTGCCGGGGCTCTCGATGCTATCCGCGATGGAGATCTTGTCGTTGTCCTCCCCCGTATACCAGATATCGTGGAGGGAGAGCATGGAAGTGCCGCTTATCTTGAGCATCATCTGCTGGAAATCCTTGATCTCCATGGCCATGGAGGAGGCGATCTCTTCATCGGAAGCCGAGCGGCCGAGGGATGCTTCGAGGTGCCGCACCGCGTCCTCCACCTCGCGGGCCTTCTGGCGCACGGAGCGGGGAACCCAGTCTATCGTTCGAAGCTCGTCGAAAATGGCGCCCCGGATCCTCGTCACGGCGTACGTCTTGAACTTCACGTGCTTCCCGGGGTCGAACTTGTCGATGGCGTCGAAGAGACCGAAGACTCCGAAGCCCACCAGATCGTCGAACTCCACGTTCTGCGGCATCCCGAGGGCAACCTTGCCAGCCACGTACTTCACAAGGGGGGCATACTGCCTCACGAAAAAGTCGCGGATCTTCTGATCCTTGTTCCGGCGGTACAGCTTCCACAATTCGTCTTCGGATTTCCCGTTCCAGTGGCTGTCGCCCATAGGCCCCCTATCCTTTTTCGTCCCGCTTCAGCACGGTCCGGATTGCTTTTGCGAGCGTTTCGGGATCCTCGTCTCCGATGAACCCGCCCGGGACATCCTCTGGCCTTCTGATGCGCGAGCTTTCGCTCGCACGGGGCGCTGGGCCGCTCTCCGCCGCCGCGGCGCCCTTCGCGCCCGGAATGACTTCCAGGTCCCCGATGTCGGGGAGGCTGTCGAGCGTATCTATTCCCTCGTCGCCCCGGCGCCGGCCGGCTGCCTCTCCCTGCCCCTGCGGCTGGAAGAGAGGCTCCGTCTCGTCGCCGAGAGACGACTGCGATCCGGCTGCGTCTCCCGCCGCATCGATGTCGGACGTGAACTCCTCGGCGCTTCCCGCGCTCGGGGACAGCTCCTCCACCTCCTCGACGGACTCGGCCTCCTGAACGCCGGATTCGTCGGAGACGGCTTCTTCCACCGATTCGGCCTCCTCGACGTCCGCGCTGAGATTCGCGGGGTTTTCCTCGGGGAGCACGATGTCGATTGTATGTTTCGCGGCCCCCGCCTCCACGGACGAATCGACGGCCCCCTTGCCGGCCAGCTCGGGAAGATACCTCGTCACAACGAAGGCGACCCCCGCACCCAGGAGCGCGAAAACAACGGCGAGCATGAGAGCGCGAAGCAGGACGATCCCGAAGGGGTTGCCGGAAAAGAGCCCCACAATAAGCGACAGAATGAACGCTGCGACGGCGAAAATCGCGGCGATCCTGCCGTATTCCCGAACGAAGTCCTTCACCGGACTCACCCTCCCAAGCAGAGAGTAGGGCAAAAGGAAAGGATAGTCAACAATGATACGCCCCTTCGGGACGGGGCGGGCGGCGTTGCGTCGGCGGCGGTGCGCGGCTTTCGAATCACCCCCCGAAGAGCTTCTTCAAGAACAGGGGAATGCCTTTGCCGTCACGGTAGTCCACTTTTTCGAGCCTGCCGACGAGGTGGCGGATGCACAGGGAGGCCTTGGACTTGGGGTCCAGGACGAGGAACGGCTTCTGGCGGACAACGGATGTGTGCACCACGGCGTCATCGTAGACGAAACCGAGATAGTCCACCTTGAGGTTGAGGAACTGTCCCGCGATGTTGACCACCCTCTCGGCAACGCGTTTTCCCTCGACCACGGATTTCACCCGGTTCACCACGAGCTTCAGCCCAAGGTCGAGGTTCTCGACCTCCGTCGCGATGATCTTGATGAGCCCGTAGGCGTCCGTTATGGCCGTCGGCTCCGGGGTGGTGACGATGAGCGCGTCGTCCGCCGCCGCGATGAAGGAGATGACGTTGTTGGACACCCCGGCGCTGCAGTCGATGATGATGATGTCGGAGCTGGACAGGGCCGACAGCTCCGCGATGAAGGTTCCCCTCTCCTCCTCCGTCAGGTTGGCGATCTTGGAGAACCCCGAGGCCCCGGCGATGATCCTGATCCCGTAGGCCGTGTCCACGATGATCTCGTTCAGCGTCTTCTGCTTCCTGATCAGATGGTAGAGGTTGTAGCGAGGGATCACCCCCAGCACCACGTTCACGTTGGCGAGGCCGAGATCCGCGTCCATCACGGTGACCCGCTTTCCCAGCTGTGCGTAGGCGAGGGCCAGGTTGATGGCGATATTCGTCTTGCCCACCCCTCCCTTGCCGCTGGAGACGGCGATGATCCGCGTCGCTTTCCTACCGCCCTGGGAGGCCGACGGTTTTCGCCCCCCCATGAGCTCCCTCAATTTTTCAGCCTGGTCTGCCATATCACCCCTTGGGCGGGCCGCCCCGCCGCACCGCCCTCAACGTCCTCTCTGGACTGTACCGAATTTCTTCTCCAGAGTCTCCCGGTTGATCCGGAAGCCCTCCATGTTCATCAGGAGGCGCACCACCGTGGCCTGCTCGAGGTCCTGCGGCACGCCCTGCCCGTCGCAGACGTAGGAGACCGATTTCCTGTGCTTGGACAGGCTTGCGATGATGTTGCCGATTCTCATCGTCTCGTCGAGCTTGGTGAGGATCACGGACCTGTAGCGGAACGGCTCGAACTGCTGGAGGATGTCCTCCGTATCGCTCGCCTTGGTGGTGGCCGCCACGGCCAGGTACACGGCGAGCTGGGTCCCGCAGCGGTCCAGGATCTCCTTCATCTCAGCCAGCTTGGCGAGGTCTCGCGGGCTCCGCCCGATGGTGTCCACCAGGATGAGGTCCGTGTCGACGGCAAGCGCCATGGCCTTCTGCAGCTCGGCGGCGCTCTCCACGAGGGATACGGGGATGCGCATGATCTCGGCGTACGTCTCGATCTGCTGCTTGGCCGCGATTCTATAGTTGTCTATCGTGATGATCCGCACGCGCCGGGGAGGCTCCGCGCCGCCGCCGATTCCGTAGATCGCGGCCAGCTTGGCTATCGTCGTGGTCTTGCCGACGCCCGTCGGGCCGACGATGGCCATCACCCGGGGGCCCTTTCCATCGAACTTCAGGGGAGTGTCGATGGCGATCTTCTCCCCGATCCACTCCACCACGGCGTTCTGGAAGGCGGGGTAGTTTTCCAGGGTCTCCAGGGAGAACTCCTTGCGCGCCTTCTGCCGCGTCTCCGTGATGAACTCCTCGGAGAACTCGTTCAGCTTCAGCAGGGCCTCCACCCTCTGCATCGAGGGGTGGATGTCTTCCGCCTTCGGGGCCTGGGACTGCCCCTTGAGGGTCTCGCGCAGGCCCTGGATCTCCTTCAGCAATACCTGGAGCGTCTGCTCCTTTCGGACCGTCTCGAGGATCTTCTTCTTCTCTTCCTCCACCTCGGCCTTTCTCCTGCGCGGGCCGTCCTCGGAGATATAGCCGGTCACCTCGATGCCCTCGGAAGAGAAAAAGCCGAGAAACCCGCCCACGCGGACGCTCCTGTGCGTGAGGATGCGCGCGTCCTCTCCGTAGGTGGACTTCATCTTTTCGATCGCTTCCCGGTTCGACCGCCCCTGAATCGTGAAGTACTGCATAACCTTTGAGCGCTCCTACCCTTCGATGCGGATTTCTCCCAGCGATTCGACAGTAATATCGGGAACCACCTCGAGGCTGGAGATGACTGCAAGATGGGGAGCTTCGCGCATCGTGCTTGACTTTACCAGGGGCCGCGCCGCCTCCGAACAGAGGATGACCTCGTGGTAGCCCTGCTCCTGCATGGACTTCACCGCGTTGGTGAGGGCCGTTATCCATTTGCGGTGCAGGGCGGGATCCAGCCCTGCCACGATTCCCCTGTTGGTCTCCACCCTCGACTCGATGATCTTTTTCTCGAGCCCGGGCTCTATCGTGAGAACGCGAAGGACCTTCTTCTCGTCACAGTACTGGAGGCAGATCTGCCTGCCCAGCGCCTGGCGGACCTTTTCGATCAGGAAGCCGATGTCCTTGGTCACGGCCCCGTAATCCGCAAGGGTTTCCAGGATCACGACCATGTTTCGCACGGATACCCTCTCTTGGAGAAGCCCCTGGAGCACCTTCTGGATTTCCCCGACCGCGAGGGTCTTCCTCACCTCGTCCACAACTGCCGGGTAATCGTTTTTCAGCGTGTCCAGGATGGCCTGGACCTCCTGCCTGCCCAGGATATCTGCCGCGTAGCGCTTGATGATCTCGGTGAGGTGCGTTGCGACGATGGAAGGGGGGTCAACGACGGTGTATCCCAGCCGCTCGGCGCGCTCCTTCTCTTCATCCGAGATCCAGAAGGCGGGAAGACCGAAGGCGGGATCCTTTGTCGGCTCGCCGGCCACCTCCTCCGTCGCCTTCCCCGGCTGGATGGCGAGGTAGTGGCCCATCTTGATCTTGCCCCGGCCCACCTCGACCCCCCGGATCTTGAAGCAGTACTCCGATGGCTCCAGGCGCATGTTGTCGATGATCCTGATGCGGGGAACCACGAGGCCCAGCTCGAGGGCGGATTCCCGCCTGATGCGCGTTATGCGGTCGAGAAGCTCGGCTCCCTGCTCCTTGTCCACCAGCGGAATGAGACCGTAGCCGATCTCCAGGGACAGCGGGTCGAGGGGCACCACGGGGGAAATCTCCATCGGCGCCGCCTTCTCCCTCTCCGCCACCTCCTTCGCCTTCGTCTTCTCCTCTTCGGCGAGCTGGCGGCGCGTCAGCGTGAGCCCCAGGACGGTGATCAGTGCGCCCATGGGAATCAGCACGTACCAGGGAAAACCGGGCAGGAAGGAGAGAAGCGCAAGGAAGGCGCCGGCGATGAGGTAGGGCCGCGCCTGGCTGGAGAACTGCTTGGTGATGTCCTTGCCGAATGAGGAGTCGGAGATGGCGCGCGTGACGATGATGCCCGTCGCTGTGGAGATGAGCAGGGCGGGAAGCTGCGTGACCAGACCGTCCCCGATGGACAGGGAGATGTAGGTGTTGAAGGCGACGGGCCACGACTCGCCGTGGAGCGTCATCCCGATGATCAGTCCGCCCACGATCTGGACCACCGTGATGAGGATTCCCACCTTGACGTTTCCCGAAACGAACTTGGAGGCGCCGTCCATGGCGCCGTAGAAGTCGGCCTCCCTCTGGAGGTCGTTCTTCTTGCGCGTCGCCTCCTCCTCCGTGATCAGCCCGGAGTTGTACTCGGCCTCGATGGCCATCTGCTTGCCGGGCAGGGCGTCGAGGGTGAAGCGCGCCGCCACCTCGGCGATTCGGGTTGATCCCTTGGTGATGACGATGTACTGCACGGCGATGATGATGACGAAGATGATGAGCCCGACGACGTATCCCTCCAGCCCCGCCTTGCCGACCACGAACGTGGCGAAGGCGCGCACGATGTGGCCGTTGAACTGGCTGCCCTTTACTAATATCAGCCGCGTGGATGAGACGTTGATGGCAAGGCCGAAGACCGTTGCGATCAGAAGGAGGGTCGGGAAGACCGAGATCTCCAGGGCATGGCGGGTGTAGAGGACCATGAGGATGATGAGCAGGGCGATCACGAGGTTGATCGTCATGAAGATGTCCAGGAGAACCGCGGGAAGGGGGATGAGCATCATCATCACGACGACGATGACGCCTACCGCGACGAATATGTCGCTCCTGTTCTGCCAGATGGATCCGGCGACTGTCCGCGCGTCAGCCATACAGCTTCACTCCTATCAATGCACGTCCACTCATACCACGGCCTCCGCGCTCTTTCCGCTCATCTTGTACACCTCGGCGAGGATCGTGGAGATGACCTCGTAGTACTTCTCCGGAATCACGTCCCCGATCTCTACCTCCTTGTAGAGCGCCTGGGCAAGGGGCCTGTTCTCGATCACGGGCACGCGGTTCTCCGCCGCTATCTCCCTGATCTTCTGCGCGATGAGATCGGCGCCTTTGGCAACCACGGTGGGCGCCACCATGAGGGCGCGGTTGTATTCGAGGGCGATGGCGTAGTGGGTGGGGTTCGTGATGACGACGTCCGCCTTGGGCACCGCCTTCAGCATGTTTCGCCGCATGATCTCCCGCATGCGCTCCCGCAGCCTGCTCTTGGTGAGAGGGTCCCCCTCGTAGAGCTTCCGCTCCTCCTTGACCTCCTGCTTGGACATCTTGAGGCTTTCCATGTGCTGTCTTCTCTGGAAGAGGTAGTCGAAGAAGGAGAAGACCAGGAGGGCGATCGCCGCCTCCACGATGATGCGGAACGCGATCTGGGAGATGACGGCGACGCTGGAGAAGAAGGGGGAAAGGACCAGGCGCGTGATGCGGGGAATCTCTCCCCGGATGTTGAGGTACGCAACCACGGCGATGATGGCAACCTTGACCATCGATTTTCCCAGGTTGAAGAGGGCCTCTGGGGACCCGAAGGACCTCTGGAGCCACCTGCCGAACCGCGGGATGATCCGGCTGAAATCGGGGGTGATGGGCTTCGCCGTGAAGAGAAAGCCGACCTGGATGACGTTGCCCAGCACCGCCGTGATGAAGAGAACCCCGAGAATCGGCGCGGACACCCGGGCAAAGAAGGTCAAGAGCACGGGCATGACCGCCGAGCCGGAGAACAGGTTGAGGCTTGTCGAGTTTGAGAGGAAATAGACCAGCATCTCGATGCACGTCTTCAGGATCGAGCCGGAGAGGATGGCGATGGTGACGATCCCGACGATGAGCATGAGGGCGGCGGTCACCTCCGCGGATTTGGCGACCTTTCCCTCTTCCCGCGCCTTTCGGATCTTGTGCTCGGAGGGCTCCTCGGTCCTCCCCTCGTCTTCTGCCGCGAACCATTGGAGGTGCACGTCGAATGGCGTGACGTGACCCGAGCGCGCCAATGGCGTCCATGCGGGCGGGAAGGCGAAAAAGGCGCCGAGGTTGTCCGTCATTTGCGGGCGCCCCCGAGAGTGACGATGAGGGATCCGATGGCCTGAAAGCTGCCGTCGATGATCCGCTCGAAGGCCGTCATGAGGAACGGCATGCCGGCCAGGAGCATGATGAAGGCGACGCCGATGGAGAGGGGAAAACCCATGGTGAGGATGTCCATCTGGGGCGATGCCTTGGCCAGGAGCCCCATGGTGATCGAAACGAGGATCAGGGTGCCCATGATGGGAAAGGAGATGATGAGGGCGCTCTGGAAAAGGCCCGAAAGCCCCTGGATGAGAGTCCTCATGAGCTCGTCCTTGTGCAGCACGAGGTCCACCGCCCGAACGTACTCGAAGGATCTCGCCACTCCGAGGAAGAGGAACTTGCCGGCGCCGGAGATGGCGATGAAGACCAGGAGCGCGACGAGGTTCAAGAACTCGCCCATGAGGGGCAGCTCGATCTGCGCCAGGGGATCGTAGACTTCCGATATGCCGAAGCCCATCTGGAGCGAGAAGAAATGGCCGGCGGTCTGGAAAGCGGAGAAGATGAGCTGCAGCATGAAACCGATCACCAGGCCGATGCCGACCTCTCCCAGGATGAGAAGGAAGTAGTCCACGGGGCTGGGCGGGATGGGATACCCGGCCTGGAGAACCCAGGGAAATACCGCTGCCGATGAGAAGAACGCGAGGCCGATCTTCGCGGTCTGGGGGAGCGTCGAGGATGAGAAAAGGGGGGCAACCTCCAGCAGCGCGATGGTGCGAAAGAGAACGAGGAGGAAAAGCTGGATGTTGTCTACCAGTTGGCCGATCACCCCCTCCCCCTCCTAGATGTGAGAGATCATCTCGAAGAGCCGCTTCGTAAACTGGACCATGGATTCCAGGAGCCATCTGCCGAAGAGAACGAGGCTCAGCAGGATCGCGGCGATCTTGGGCACGAAGGTGAGCGTCTGCTCCTGGATCGAGGTGGTGGCCTGGAGGATCGCGATGATCAGGCCGACACCCATGCCGATGAGGAGAATCGGGCCGGAGATGATGAGGATCTGAAGCACCCCTTCCCGAATCAGCTGTATAGCAGTGCCGAGCGTCATTGCCTGTCCCCTTTCATCTGAAGCTCCTCACCAGCTGCATCGTGATGAGCCCCCATCCGTCCACCAGCACGAAGAGCACGAGCTTGAACGGCATCGATATCATGACCGGCGGCAGCATGATCATGCCCATCGACATGAGGGTGGAAGCCACCACCATGTCGATGATGATGAACGGAATGAACAATAATATCCCGATCTTGAACGCCACCGTCATCTCGTGCAGCACGAAGGCGGGAATCAGCACGTAGGTCGGCACATCGGCGAGGGTCTTCGGCTTGGGGAGTTTTCTCATGTTCATGAAGAGCCGGATGTTCTCCGCGTCGTCCCCGATCTGCCGGTACATGAACAGCCGCAGCGGCTTCTCGGCCCCGGTGAACATCTCCTCCAGGCCGATCTTCCCCTCCCCGAAAGGCTTCAAGGACTGCTGGTAGATCTGGTCCAGGGTCGGCCACATGATGAAGAGCGTAAGGAAGAGGGCCAGCCCCATGAGCACCTGGTTCGGCGGCGCCTGCTGCAGCGAGAGGGCGCGCTTGATGAAGTCGAAGACAATGGCGATCCGAAGGAAACACGTCATGAGGATGAGGATCGAGGGCGCCAGGGCGAGGACGGTGAGGAGGAGAAGCATCTGGACGGACAGGACAACTTCCTGGTTGTTCCGCGCCTGCCGCACGTTCATGTCGACGAATGGGAAGGGAAGCGCGCCCCCCCCTCCTGCGGCCGCCGTTCCCCCCGCCGCGCCGCCGGCCGCGGCCTGCGCAGGGAGCATCGAGGCGCCGGCGATCATGAGAAGGAAGATCGCGGCGGTCCGTATGAGGCGCATCTTCACGGCTCGCCTCCCCTACATCTTTCGAAGCCGCTCGCGCTGGCTCTTGAGCATCTGAAGGCTCTCGCCCAGCGAGAAGGGCTTCTTGGCGGGCTTGAAGATGTCCGCCAGAATCTCCTGGAAGCTTCGCCTCAGGGCGGGGCCCTGCTCCGCCGCCTTCAGCTTCAGCGCATCCAGGCTCTCCTTGTCCGTGATCTGGGAAATGAGCTCGACCCCCCCGTCCGAGGAGCCGATGAGGTAGACGCTTCCCCCCGCCTCCACCAGGTGCAGCGCCCTGCTGCCGGAAAGGCTTCGCGACCCGAGAATCCTGATGAGGTCGTTTTCCTGGATCTTTCTGCCCGACCCTTTTCGAAGAAGGAAGAAGATGAGGTAGATGAATCCCACGACGCAGGCCAGCACCAGGAGCATGCGCACGAAGTCCCACGTGGAGACCGTCGGCGCCGGCGCCTGCTGTGCGGATGCGGCCGCGGGAACCTGCTGCCCGGGCTCCGGTATGGCGAGCTCTGATTCGCGGACGGCCGGCGCCGGGGCGGCCGGAGCGTCGACTTTCGTACTCGCGACGTCCCGCTTCTCCTGACAGAATGCGGCCGGGGCCGCCAGGGCCAGGACGATGAGAGTCGCCCAGATCAGCGATTGGGCACGCAAATGCGTGCAGACTGCGCGCGCGCTTCGGCGCGCTGGAGATAGCTTTTTCAGATTCCCCCTCCCAGTTCAATCCGAAAAAAGGCTCTTCGAGCTCGGGCCTCAGGCCCGACTCTATGTCAAATCGTTCATTCGATCAATCTGCGATACGATCTCCGTCACGCGCACGCCGAAGTTCTCGTCGATGACCACGACCTCTCCCTTGGCGATGAGCTTGTGGTTCACCAGGATGTCGACGGGCTCGCCGGCCAGCTTGTCCAGCTCGATGATCGTTCCCTCGCCGATTCCGAGGATGTCCTTGATCCGTTTCCTCGTTCTTCCCAGCTCCACGGTCATCTCCATGTACACGTCCATGAGAAGACCGATGTTTCCCTGCTCTCCCACCATCTGGGCGGGCTGGAGGTTGGCGAACTGCACGGGCTGGACGTTCGGCGGCGCCGCGCCGGGCCCTCCGAAGACCTGTCCGAAGGTCTGCTGGAAACCCTGGGGCGCCCCGAAGCCCCCTCCCTGGCCCGCCTGCGCGGCTGACTGCCTCGGAGCCTGGGCGCGCGCGGCGCTCGCGGCGGGCCGCGAGCCGGACGCCGAGGACAGCGAGAGGATCTCCTTGACCAGAGAAAGGGAGTACACTTCCGTGAGCGGCGAAGGCGGAAAGCCTTCGATGTTCATGGGATACTCCACAGTCACGACGAACTCACCCTGCGGAAGCCGCGCCTGCGACCTCTTGGCCTGGCGGAGGTCCGGGGGGGCCATCTTTATCGTGCGGCTGATCTGGTTTCCGATGGCCGTGGCCGCCGTCCCCGTGATCTGGGAAACCGCCTCGGCAACGGCGGAGAGAGACGCCTCGTCGAGATCTCCCCCCGGCTGCCCCATCATGAGCCCCGCGATGGTGGTGGCGCTTTCCTTCGTTATGATATAGGCGTGCTCGCCCACCAGACCGTCTGTGAAATCCACGCGGACGTCGACCACCTCTTCGGCCCCGCCGCCGGAAAGCTCCGCCGCGGGGCGGACCCTCACCAGCGGATCTCCGATCGTCACGGTCTTGCCCGTGAGGATCGAAAGGTTGGAGCCCTGGCTCTCGGTGACGCCGCGCAGGAAATCCTGCAGGTGCGCCCTCTCCGCCTCCGAAAGGGGTGAGGAGGAAGCGCCCGCGCCCGGTTCCATTTCTATCGCGTCGGTTCCCTGCAAAAGGGCATCGATCTCGTCCTGCGAGAGCGATCCATCACTCATGCTTCTCCCTCCTCGTCGGCGACGAGCTCTTCGAACTCAGCCTGCTCGATGTCCTCGAGCTTCTTCAGCACCTGGATGGCGGTCTTGTTGCCCACCACCCCGGGGCGGCACATGAACTTCCTTCTGTCCCCGATCTTCAGAACCATCGGGTCGTTCATCCGAACGTTCTGCAGGCGGATGATGTCCCCGAGGCGCAGCGCCAGCACGTCGCGCATCGTGATGTCGATGCTGCCCACCTCTGCCACGAGAGTGATCTCTATCCCTGCCAGCCTGTCGCGAAGGATGTTGAGGTTCTCCGTCGTGGTTCCCCTTCGCACCGAGGAGTACATGTACTGCGCCGAAAGCTTCGAGATGATGGGCTCGATGGTGAGGTAGGGGATGCAGAAGTTCATCATCCCCTCCACCTCCCCCACCTTGGTCTCCAGGGTGACGAGCACGACCATTTCGTTGGGGGGGATGATCTGGGCGAACTGCGGATTTGTCTCGATCTGGCCCAACCGCGGCCGAAGGTCGATCACGGTCGCCCACGACTCGCGGAGGTTCCCCAGGATGCGCACGATGATCCCCTCGATGACGGAGGCCTCGATGTCGGTGAGCTCACGCGTGAACTTGGCCCCCTCGCCCTGGCCGCCGAAGAGCCGGTCGATGATGGAGAAGGTGATCGCCGGATCCACTTCGAGAATTGCGGAGCCCTTCAGCGGGTCCATGTTGATGATGGCCAGCGTCGTCGGGTTGGGGATGGAGCGGATGAACTCCTCGTAGGTGAGCTGGTCCACCGAGGCCACGTGCACGTGGGCGAGGCTTCGAAGCTGCGCCGAAAGGGCCGTGGTGGTGAGGCGCGCGAAGGTCTCGTGCATGATGGAGACCGTGCGGATCTGATCCTTGGAAAACTTGTCCGGCCGCTTGAAGTCATAGATCTTGATCTTGCGCTGATCCGCCGGTGCGCTGACTTCCTCAGCCGCCACCTCTCCGGAGGAGATCGCCGTGAGAAGCTGGTCTATCTCGTCCTGTGAAAGGACTTCGGTCATTCGACTCTCTCCCGCATCATTTCACAACGGAAAACTCCCGGAACACGACGCGCTTGATCTTGCCCGTGCGCATGATCTTGTTGATCTGGTTCATCAGGTCGGTCTGGATGTCGTCGTAGTACGGCGGGCTGAGCTGGGCCGCCGTTCGCTGGGAGATGTACTTCAGCGAAAGATCCTGGATCTCGCGCACGCGAAGCCCGATCTCGGTGCTCACGTCCTTCGCGTTCATATCGTAGCCCAGGCTCACCCGCACGAGGAAGATGGCGGGGGTCTCGTCCGCGGTCTGACCCCGGATGGGGTCGATGTTGTCGTAGTACGCGAGGGGCTCGGATTTCGCCTGGTACTCCGGCGAGGACGCGGCGAGGTTCTGCGCCGTGGTGCCCTTGGAAATGACGCTGAAGGTTATCACCGTCACCGTCACGACGAGGATGATGACCCCCAGACCGATGGCCGCCCACTTGAGAATGGTGAGGATGAGCCCGGAGAAGAGCCGCGGTTTCTTGGCACCCGCTTCTTCCGCGCCCGCGCCGACATCTTCAAGATTTAGATCTTGCTGTTCGTCAGACATCCCCTCCCCCTTACTCGAAATCTACCATGAAATAGTAGAAAAATGCAACATCTGGTCCCCGTGCGCCGTTGCCTGGTTTCCGCGCGCTGTTCACGAATTCCAGCGCGCGGTTTCGTGCGTACTTCGTCGTGGGTCTCCGGTCACGGGTCACGAATTCCCGTGCCCGGTTTGGTATTCGCTGCGCGAACATCAGAGATGTCCCTCGCTCAGGATGATGATATCCACCCTCCTGTTGTACGCCCGGCCTTCCGGAGTGTCGTTGCTCGCGATCGGCTCCGTGTCGGCAAACCCGGCCACCTGGAACTGGTTTTCGCTCACGCCGAGGTCCACCAGGTAGTGCAGGACCGTGGTCGCCCGCGCCGTGGAGAGCTCCCAGTTGGTCGGGTACGGCCCGCCGGGGGCCACGGCCGTGTTGTCGGTGTGCCCCTCGATCCTGAACTTCCTTCCCGCCAGGTCCTCGGAAGACAGGAGCGCCGCGATCCTCTGAAGCAGGGCCCTTGTCTGCTCGATGTTGATCTCCGCGGTGCCCGGCCGGAAGTACGCGTCGGATGCAAGCGAAATCACCAGGCCCCTCTCATCCTCGCGCACGCGCACCATGCGCGCCCTGATTTCGGGCTGGAAAGCGGATACGGCGGCCTTTCGGGCCCGCGCCAGTGCCTGTCCCTTTTCCATGGACGGCAGGGCCATGATCGTGTTTCCGAGCTCGGCGAGCTTGCCCGCCTGGAGGGTGTTTCCTCCCGTGCGCATTCCAAGGCCCTGGAAGGCCGAAAGGGTGATGTTGAGGTCCACCTTGTCGATGGAGCCCACGTCGTACATCATCACGAAGAATGTAAGCATGAGGGTCGTCAGGTCTCCCCAGGACAGGAGCCAGAAGGGTGCGCCTTCTTCACACTCTTTTTTCTTCTTGGCGAAAGGCATACCCTACTCCCTCGCCCGCTCCTGCTCGACGGCGATTCGCTGTTTCGGCGGCAGGAAGGAAACGAGCTTTTCCTCGAGAATACGGGGGTTGTCGCCGGATTGAATAGAGATAATCCCCTCGATCATGATCTCGCGCACCCGCGACTCGTCCCCGTCCTGGTCCAGGAGCTTGCGCTTCCAGGGCGTGAACATGAGGTAGCACATGAGCGCCCCGTAGAGGCTCGTGATGAGGGCGAGCGACATGCCCGCTCCGATGGATGACTTGTCGTTGATGTTCTGGAGCATCGCGATGAGGCCCGCCAGGGTCCCGATCATCCCGAAGGCCGGGGCCAGGGAAGACCAGTCACCGTAGAAGTTGGCTCCCTCGGAGTGGCGGGATTGCATCTGGTTCAGCTCGTTGTAGAGGATGTTCTTGATGATCTCGGGGTCCGTGCCGTCCACCACGAGCTGGATGCCCTTCCGCATGAAGTCGTCCTCGACCTCCTCGAGGTCGTCCTCCAGGGCCAGGAGCCCCTCGCGGCGCGCCTTTTCGGAGAATGCCACCAGGCGCGCGATGATCCTCTCCTCTCCCCAGTGCGGGATGCGCATGACCAGCCGGATCCACTTCATCTGGCCAAGGAACTTCTGGATCCCGTGGCCAACGAGCATTGCGCAGATCGAGCCTCCGATGGTCATGAACATCGAAGGCACGTCCACGTAGAGCATGATGTTGCCCTTGGCGAGCACGATAGAAATGAGCGTGACGGCAAAGCCCGCTATGACCCCAAAAATCGTTCCCAGATCCATTCCTGCCTACTCCTCGCTCTTGAATGCCCCGATGAGCTTGCGGTACTCGACGATCCGATTGAAAATCGTCGGGTAATCCTCTTTGACGACGAGGCGTTTGCCCGAGAGCATCACCAACGTCGTGTCCGGGTTGCTTTCGATGTACTCGATCTGGTGCGGATTAATGTAGTACGTCTTCCCGTCAAGTCTCGTCACCTCGACCATCCGTCCTCCCCTGCGCCGCGCCGCGGGCTTTTCCCCCCTATACGGCAACGGCCCCGACGCATGATGCCCCGGGGCTTCGCCTTGTTCAATCCCGTCGAAAGACTAGGGGGCGTTCAGCCCCGCGTCAAGCCCTGCCCTACCTCTTCAGCGTGAGCAGCTCCTGAAGCATCTGGTCCGCCGTCGTGATGGTGCGCGAGTTCGCCTGGAAGCCGCGCTGGGTCACGATCATGTCGGTGAACTGCTCCGCCAGGTCAACGTTGGACATCTCGAGGGTTCCCGCGATGACCTTGCCCTTCCCCGCTATCCCGGAGGGGCCCACGTTCGGGTCTCCCGAGTTGTTGGAGACCTGGTACACGTTCTCTCCCGCCTTCTCGAGGCCGCCCTGGTTGGGGAAGCTCGCCAGGGCGATCTGCCCGATCACGCGGTTGGTTCCATTGGTGTAGACCCCCGTGATGACTCCGGACTGGTCGATCTTGAAGCTCTCCAGGTACCCCATGGTGTAGCCGTTCTGCCGGACGGCCTTGGTGGAGCTCGTCTCGGCGAACTGCGTGACCGCGTCCCGGTAGGCGCCCACCTGTCCCAGGTTGAGGCTGAAGGTCTGGCGCACGGCGGGCTGTCCAGCGGGAATAGTAGCCTCGGGAACATCGTAGGATACCTGCACCTGGAGGTTTCCCGCGTTTATGACCGTGCCCGCCGCGTCACGAACGTCGGTGAGCGCGCCGAGGTTGTCGAAATCAACGAAAAAGGTGTTCCCGGCCGCGGCGCCCGCCCCGACCTGGGCCCGGGCATTGGTTGGCGTGGCGGCTCCGGGATCCACGTCAACCGCGACCTGCCAGCGGTTGGCAACGCCGGGCACCTTCGTGAAGTTGGCTTGAAGCTTGTGGACCCGGCCGAACGAATCGAAGATGTCGAAGGTGGTCTGCCAGGTGCCTTCCTGGATCGTCGCCGCGGTGGCACCTGCGGGGATCTCGGGGGTCCGCTTGTCGAGGTTGCAGGCGAACCAGACATCCGTTGTGGCGGCCGCCGGGTCCTTGCTCCCTACGGGGATGACGAGGTCCTCCACCTCGGCCGAGTTGTTCACGAGCGTCACGCCGCCCACGGTCTGGGCCATCCAGCCCTGCACCCGCATGCCGTTGGCGGGATTCACGACCTTCCCGTCCCGGTCCAGGCCGAAGGCGCCGTTTCTCGTGTAATAGCTCTTGTTGCCGTCGTTGAGGATGAAGAAGCCGTTTCCCTGGAGCGCGACATCCGTCATGACGCCGGTGGACTGGAGGGCTCCCTGGGTGTGGATCGTGTCGATCGTCGAGACCATCATGCCGAGGCCGACCTGCTGGGGGTTCACTCCGCCCACCGTATCGGTCGGCTTGGCTGCCCCCGTGAGGGTCTGGGAGAGCATGTCCTGGAAGGTGACCCTGCCCTTCTTGAACCCCGTCGTGTTCACGTTGGCGATGTTGTTGCCGAGGACGTCCATCCTCGTCTGGTGGTTCTGCAGGCCGGACACGCCGGCGTAGAGGGACCGCATCATACGCTGTTACTCCTTCGACCTGGTCCTGACGCTCCGGACCTCCGAGAAATCGTAGTAGTTGCCGTTGACGAGCAGCTGGGGGAAGTCCCCTCCCGTAACTTCCTCCACCATGCCCGAAACCGTTCCCGATGCATTGGGGATCTCCACGGTCCTGCCCAAAAGGCCCAGCGCCTGGGTCCGCGCCAGGAGCTTCGCCACGTCGTCCATCCCCTGGCTCATGTTGGTGATCTGCTCGAGGCTGGAGAACTGGGCCATCTGGGAGATGAACTCCTTGTCCTCCATGGGCTGCGTGGGATCCTGATGGCTGAGCTGCGTGAGCAGGATCTTGAGAAACTCATCCTTGCCCAGGGAGCCTCCCGGCTTCGTGGTCTTGCCCGCGTTCACCGTCTTGTTGAAGGCATCGACCTCCCGGTTTGTCTGCAACAGCTCCTGGGGCGAAAGACTCAAGTTTATATCCATCGTGTTTCCTCTCTCTCCATCCCGTTCACGCGAACAGGTTCACGAGAAGCTCTCCCCAATCCGCCGGCTCCAGAACATCGGCCAGGGCGCCGGTGAAGCCGCGCGCGGATTCGATCCTCCGCACTGCCGGCGCGTCGCGCTCCTCGCGTCGGGAGTCGGCCCCGCCGCCGCCCACCGAAACCGACAGGGAGGCGGTCTGGAACCCTTCCGCCGACAGCGCCCGGGTGAGGGAGTCGAGGCTCCCCTCCAGCACGTGCTTCACCGCGGGGTTGTCGACGATGATCTTCCCATCTATGACATTATCGGACAGATTCAGCCGGACCCTCACAGATCCGAGGGATTCGGGCTTCAGGACGAGCCGGATCTCTCCCCCGCCGTTTCGAAGGATTATTCCGGCGGACCGCGCCAGCTCCGACCCCGCCATCTCGCGAAGCCTTTCAAGGGGAGTCTGCAGGGTCAGAGAACGGGGAGCCCCCCCGCCATGAGCGGAAGGAGAACCCTGGTGAAGCTCCGCCGCGGCTGCCGGCGCCGGAAAGGCTCCGGAGGCGGGCTTCTCCGCGGCCGGGACGGAAGCGCCGCCCTGCCGGGCGGCCTGGCTGTCGGCCCCGCCCTTCTCCGCCTGCGACTTTCGAAGGTCGACGATGGAGAGCCTGACCTCCGCGGTCTTTCTCTGCCCTTTCTCTGCGATTGCCGGCGCAGCAGCCGCCTCGCGCTCGCCCCGGGAGCTTTCCGCGCTCCGGGCCGTTTGGGCCTTCAGCGCGATCTCTGCGGGATGAGCCTGTGCCGCCCTCTCCTGGACCTGCTCCAGGAGGCTCTTCATCCGCGCCGCCTTCTGACGGGGGGTGAGCCGGGAGTCCTCGAGGATCTCGCGGATCGTTTTCTCGATCGACGAGGCTTCCCCCATGCCGGCGGCGGACAATCTTGCCAGCGCCGACTCCAGGGCTTTTCTCATTTTTTCGAGGGAATGATCGGCGGAATCAAGCTTTGACTGCATGATCCGTGAGAAGGAGCCCTTCGCCGCCCGCTCGGTCAGTGCGGGGCCCCTCGCGGCGGCAGCCGTTCCGCAGGACGTGGCGGATTTCTGCGGCCTGAGGGCGGGCTTCAGCTTTGCGGCGCGGGCCTTGCGAGTGCCGAGCATGAGCGCCTCTGCAGCGCTTCTCTCGGGGTGGACCAGCGGACCACCTTTCACCTTTTGCCTCCTGGTGCTACCTCGCCATTTTTCTCTGGAGCGTCGCCGCCCTGTCCGCCGGCATCTGGGAGAGCCAGAACGGAACCACGGAATCGATTCCTGCGGCGGTCGCCTGTTGATCCGTGATCCTGAAGATGTCGATGATGTCCTGGTCTTCCATCTTCAAGAGAATCGCCACGGCGTTCTTGGGCGGCATGCTCGTCAGATACGTCGAGTTCTGGACGAGGTTCACCCTTCTATTTTCGAATGCATTGACCCGCTCATTAAATGCTTTTTCTTTGTCCGCTTCGGCCTGCTCGCGGTCCTTCAGATCCGAGGCCAGCTGCTCCAGCTGCTTCTGGCGCGCGGTGAGCTCCGTGTCGCGCTTGTCCAGGTCCTGCTCGCGCAGGGCAATGGCATCGGCCTGTTTCGCCAGCCGCTCGCGATCCAGCAGGTTCGGATCGTCCGCGCTCACCGCCACGGCCTTGGCTCCCAGGCCGAAAAGGCCGTACACGGGGGCCAGGAGAGAGCGCGCATTGAGGATGCCGAGGTAGTCGAACCAGACGAAGCCGCCCAGCGTGAGAACGATGAGCAAGAGCAAGAGCACCACGATCCGGACTCCCGGATGAACTTCCCTGAATTCGGTCACGATCCCCTCCCCTGTTCGTGCGTGGCCGGCTTACCAATGCTGGCGAAGAGCGGCCGCGGTATTCATGTCGTCGATGGTCTTGAAATCCTCGTCCTTCTGCTTCTCGTAGTACTCGGTCTGCTTGCGCTCCTTGAGCTTGTCGAGGACCTTCCGTTCCTTGGCCGCCTCCAGGTATTTCGAGCGTACCTGCTCCAGCTCGACCGTCTTCTCGGCCAGGACGACCTCGTTTTTCTCCTTCTCCCGGGAAAGCCTCCGGATATACAGCTCCCTCAAGCCCATGGCCTCGACGTCGATCCTGCGCTCGGCCCCGAACAGCCGGCTCCTCTCGACGTCGATCTCCACGACGATCTGGGAAATTCGGTTCTTCAACAGGAGGCATTGCCCCAGCACGCGGGCGAGCGCCAGCTCCCACTCGCGCTCCTTGTAGCGGCGAAGCTCGAGAAAACGCTCAAGCCTGAAGCTGAACCGACGCATTCTCCAGCTCTTCTTCCGGTATCTCGACTCCCGCGATCAGGCCTGCCGCCTTCAGCGTATCGGAGATCGGGGCCTTCTCCTGGATCCTCTGCACGAGGAACTTCTCTATCTCCGGCATCTTGTCTATCGACTGGTCGATCTCGGCGTTGGAGCCCTTCACGTAGGCCCCTACGCTGATCAGGTCTTCGGCCCCCGCGTATGTCGCGAGCATCCGCTTGATGTATCCGCTCGCCTCCTGGGTCCGGGGGCCGGTCACCGCAATGGCGAGCCGCGAGATGGACTGCATCACGTCCACGGCGGGATAGTGGTTGCGCGCGGCGAGCCTTCGGGCCAGGACGATGTGCCCGTCCAGGATTCCCCGGACGTTGTCGGAGACGGGGTCGTCGATATCGTCGCCCTCGACGAGGATCGTGTAGAAGCCGGTGATGCTCCCCCGCTCGGAGGTGCCGCTGCGCTCCAGCAGCTTGGGGAGGAGCGAAAACACGGAAGGCGTGAAGCCCCGGTTCGCCGGCGGCTCCCCGATCGCCAGCCCGATCTCACGCTGGGCGCGGGCGAAGCGCGTCACGGAATCGAAGAGGAGCATCACGTCCTTGCCCTGGTCCCGGAAGTATTCGGCAATGGCGGTGGCCACGTATGCCCCGCGGATCCTCGCCAGGGGAGGCTTGTTGGAGGATGAGACCACGATCACGGAACGCGCCAGGCCCTCGGGTCCCAGGTCGTTCTCGATGAACTCCCGCACCTCGCGTCCGCGCTCTCCGATGAGCGCGATGACGTTCACGTCCGCGGACGTGTTCCTGGCGATCATCCCCAGGACAGTGGATTTGCCCACTCCGCTTCCGGAAAAGATTCCCACCCTCTGGCCCTTGCCCACCGTCAAAAGCGCGTCGATGGAGCGGATGCCGGTGGCGATCTTCTCCGTGATTCGCTTTCGTCGAAGCACGTCCGGGGGAACATTGACGGCCGGGTACCAGAGCTCCGAGCCCACGTCTCCCTTTCCGTCCATGGGCTTTCCCATGGAATCGAGGGCCCTGCCCAGGAGCCTGTCCGATACGGGGACGCTCAAGGTCTCCCCCATTGCGATAACGATGTTTCCGACCTCGATCCCTTCCATCTCGTCGTAGGGCATGAGCTGGGCGGTCTTTCCATGCAGCCCCACCACCTCCGCCCACACGACTCCCCGTCCCTTGGGAACCAGGATCTGGCACAGCTCGCCCACCACCGCGGCGGGACCGTGGCTCTCGATGAGCAGCCCCTGCACCCTCTCCACGACGCCCGTATACTTGATGGGGTCGAGGCTTTCCAGCCGCGCCGAGTACTTGTCGAACACTCCCATCGCCTATTCTCCCTTTGAGCGGATCGGCATGAGCTCCAGGATCTTCTCCTCGATCTCGTGGAGCTGGGAGGAGACGCGGGCGTCGATCTGCCCGAAGTCCGTCTCGATGATGCACCCGCCCTTGTCCACGGAGGAGTCCTCCAGGACCGTGATGGACTTCACGTTCTCCACCATCTTCATGAAGTCCTTCACGTGCTCCGAGGTGAGCTCCAGGTCGGCGAGGTTCACCCGAATGACCACATCTCCGCGGCTCTTGAGCTTGCGCAGGGCCTGGACCACGTTGTTGATGACCACGTTCTTCTGGTTCTCCGAGATGACCTTGATGACCTTTTTCACGATGAGGAGCACGAGGTTGATGATCTGGGTCTCCGACTCCTCGATGATTTCGTTTCTCTTCTCGATGGCCTTGGAGAGAATCGTGTGGAGGCGCTCGACCAGCCTCTCCACCTCGCCCTTGCCTTCCGCGTAGCCCTTTTCATGGCCCTCGGTGTATCCGCGCTCGTCGGCTTCCCGCTCGGTCTGCGTGACGCGCCCCTTGATGTCCGCCTCGAGCTCCGCCGCCTTCGCCTTGGCCTCCGCGATGATCTTCTGCCCCTCGTCCTCAGCGTCCTGGCGGATCTTTTGGGCCTGGTTGTTCTTCCGCCGCACCTCGTCGAAGGCGGCCCTCTCGGCCTCCTTCCTGATCTTCTCCGCTTCGGCGCGCGCCTCTTCGAGGAGCCGCGCCTTTTCCGCCTCCCAGCCCTTCTTGAAATCCTCCGCTTCCCTGCGGATCTCGTCCACCGTGGGCCCCGAGTAGGGGGTTTCCTCCACGGCGGCCACGATCGCCTCGGGCTCCTCGGCGGCGATGCGCGGCGGCTCGATGAAGATCTTCCGCGTGAGGTTCATGACCTCCTGGGGCTTGAACACGTTCTTGGCCACTACGATACTCTCCTGGTTCCCCAGGGCTCCCGGCGTCTCGCTTCGCTCCCGACGCCTGCCGCCCTGGGGCCCCTTCCGTGCATCGCTTCGCGCTGCACTTAGACCACCAGCTCCTCTTCCCCGGCGCGCGCCACGACGATCTCTCCCTGCTCCTCGAGCTTCCGGATGATCGCCACGATTCTCTGCTGCGCCTCCTCCACGTCCTTCAGCCTGATGGGGCCCATATAGTCCATGTCCTCCTTGAGCAGGGTGGAGGCCCGCTTGGACATGTTCCTGAAGATCTTGTCCTGCACTTCCGAGTCCACGCTCTTCAAGGCCTTGGCCAGCTCCGCCGTGTCCACCTCTCGGAGGACCTTCTGGATGGCGCGGTCGTCCAGAAGCACAATATCCTCGAACACGAACATGCGCTTCTTGATCTCCTCGGCAAGCTCCGGATCGTCCTCCTCCAGGGATTCCACGATCGTCTTCTCCGTGGAGCGGTCCACCATGTTGAGGATCTCCACGATGCTCTCGACTCCTCCCGCCGCCGTATAGTCTTCGGAGGAGAGGGTGGAGAGCTTCTTCTCCAGAACACGCTCAACCTCGCGCAAAACCTCTGGTGACGTACGGTCCATCGTTGCGATTCGCTTGGCCACGTCGGACTGGATCTCGTGGGGAAGGCTCCCCAGGATGATGGAGGCCTTCTGCGGCTCCAGGTAGGCCAGGATCAGCGCGATGGTCTGGGGGTGCTCCTGCTGGATGAAGTTCAACAGGTGCGCGGGATCGGTGCGGCGGATGAAGTCGAAGGGCCTCACCTGCAGGGAGCTTGTGAGGCGGTTGATGATATCCACCGCTTTCTGCGTGCCCAGGGACTTTTCCAGCAGCTCCCGTGCGTAGTCGATGCCGCCCGTGGAGATGAACTCCTGGGCCATCATCAGCTCGTGGAATTCCATCAGGACCTGGTCCCGATCCTGGGGCTCGATGCTCTCCAAGCGCGCGATCTCGAAGGTGAGCTGCTCGATCTCGTCCTCCCGAAGGTGCTTGAAGATCTCCGAGGCGATCTCGGACCCCAGCGTCACCAGGAACACGGCGGCCTTCTGCCGGCCGGTAAGGGACTTCTTGTGTCCCGCTCCGCCCTTCTTGACCTGGGCCGCGGATGCCGCCTGCGCCGGGGCGGGCGCCGCCGCTTTTTCCTTTGCCGGCGCCGCTGCCGGGGCCGGTCTCGATTGCTTTGCCATGTGCTACTCCTCCACGAGCCAGGTTCTGATGAGCTGCGCCACGTCTTCGGGATGCTCTCGCGCCATGTTGACCGCGTTCTCCTGCATCTCCAGGCGCGCCCTGTCCTCCACGGACAACTCTACCTCCACTCCCTGCTCCTCGGCCGTGCGGAGCGCCGCCTCGCGCATCGCCTGATGCTGGCGGGCCAGCTCCTCTTCGCGCAGCCGCCTCCTGCGCTCCCTCTCCTTGGCAATGAGCCTGTAGAGGAAGGCCAGAACGAGTATAGCACCGATGCCGATGAGAATGGAAATGACGGTGCGCCGCAGCCCCAGCTGCCTCCTGTACACCGAGTCTTCCTTCTCGAACTGGGAGCTCCTGTCGAACTTGAGGGACTGCACCTCCACAACGTCGCCGCGCTCCCTGCTGAACCCGATGCCTCCCTGGATCAGGGCCTTCGCCTTGGAGATGTCCTCGTCCGAGACAGCCACGTAGTCGCGCTTGATGCTGCCGTCGGGATTCAGGATCACCTGACCGTTCTTATCGTACTGCTCCTGCCAGATTCCGTCGAGAGCCACGCCGATGGTGATCCTGTTTATGCCCCACGGCCTCTTCTCTTCATTGGTGACCTTCTTGTTTATCTCGTTGTTGGTCGTGGTCTGTGACTTGTCGTACTTGCCCACCAGGTTCGAAAGGTCCTTGTAGGCCGGGGGCGTCTGTCCCTCCTGCCCCGGGGGCCCCTCGGGATTGAAGCCGGTGCCCTGGAAGTGCTCCTCCACGTTCTGGGTCGAGCGCGCGATCGAGGGGGCGTACTGCGCCTCGCCGAAGCGCGTCGCCGGCACCACGGCGACGGGGGAGAACTCCTCCGCCGTGGAGGAGACCTTGCTCATGTCGAGGTCGATATCGATCTTGAGGATCTTCACGCGGTCCTGGCTGAAGATGTCCTTGAGGGAGTCGAGGATCTCGCTCTTGTACTTCTGCTCCAGCTGCTGCTTTGCCTTCAGCTCCCGCTCGGCCAGGTTCAACCTGTCCACCTGGGCCAGGCCGGCGAAGTCGTTGAGCTGGTTTCCGTTCTGGTCCGTGATGACGATGTTCTCGTCCTTCAAGCCGGCCACGGCGAGCTTGATCAGCCGTTGGATCCCTTCTATCTGTTTTCGGTTATTCGCGAGCTCCGAGCCCGGCTTGGGGGTGAGGATGACCGAGGCGGTGACGGGGTTCTGGTCCTCGCTGAACAGCTCCTGCTTGGGAACCACGAGGGTGACGCTCACGTTGTCGACGTCGTCCAGGGCCAGGATGTGCTGTTCCAGCTGCTTGGTAATGGCGCGTTGGAGGTTCACGTCGCGCTCGAAATCCGTGGTGGTCCAGCGCTCCACGTCGAAGATCGCCCAGGGATCCGTGCCCTTGGGGATCAGGTCCTCCTCGGTGAGGATCATGCGCACGTGCCGCGCCGTCTTCTCGTCGGCGACGTAGAAGACGTTATCGGAGCGAAGCTCGTACTTGATGGCGAGCTCTTCGAGCTTCGAGCTGATGCGAAGCCGGGCATCCTCGGCCGCGACGGGCGCGGAGATGACCGGAACCATGCTGGGCGTCGCGCTGAAGGTGAACAGCAGGATGACGGCGAGGACCGCCGCTCCAATGACGGAGAAAAAGATTATCTTCTGGGTGATGTTCCACTTGGCCCACAGGCCCCTGGCTTGATCACGGAGCCTCTTCAACCACTCGTTCATGTCCCCTCCCTTTCATGAAGAACGTCATCCCCGCGGCGAGCGCCCCAGTTTGCGCGCACCGCGGGCTCGATTCCTTATCTCACGTTGATGATCTCCCGGTACGCGGCCAGCGCGCGGTCGACGATCGCCTTGGTCATCGAGATGGCGAGGTTCGCCTCTGCCAGCGCGATCGTCACGTCGTGCACGTCCACCGATTCCGGGTCCGTGATCATCTTCTGGGTGAGCTCCATGCCTTTTCGCTGGCTGTCGTTCACCCCGTTCAGCGCGTTTAAAAGAAGGTCCCCGAAGGCCGCTTCTGTTTTTCCCGCCTCGGAGGCCTTGCCGCTCTCCCCAATGCCCGCGATGTGGTTGGGGTTCGTGCGGGCCAGCTTCACAACGTCTCCGTATGCCTGCGCGGGGCTCAAAAGCTGCATCGCTTACCTCCCGATCTCGAGGGCCTTGAGGAACATGGCCTTGGTTCCGTTGATCACCGCGGAGTTCGCCTCGTAGGAGCGGGATGCGGCGATCATGTCCACCATCTCGTTGACGATATTGACGTTGGGAAACTCCACGTAGCCGGCCCGGGGCCCGCTCTTGATGGCGTCGGGGTGGGTGGGATCGTAGACCAAGCGCGGCTGGGCCGCGTAATCCTTCTCGATCCTGGACACCCGCACCCCCTTTCCCACCTCATCCTGAAGGTAGGTGGGAAGAATCGGGCTCCTCCAGTAGGGCTCGGAGACCCGCGGCCGGAAGATCACGCGGCTTCTGCGGAAGGGTCCCCCCTCCGTTGTGCGCGTGGTGGTGGCGTTGGCGATATTGTCCGCGATGACATCGAGGCGGAGCTTCTCCGCAGTGAGGCCGGACCCCGCGGTATTTATGCTCGTGAAAATCCCCATCGCTCCTCCCTTTACCTCAGCACGATGTTGACGCGCTGGATCTCGCTGGAGATCGTCTGGGCCAGGGTGGTATAGAGGAGCTGGTTGGTGAGCGAGTCCATGCCCTCCTCCTCCATGTCCACGTTGTTTCCGTTGTTCTTGCTCTCGGAGAGGTAATCCAGCACTCTCCGCGGGGCAACGCCCCTGTAGTCAATGGGCCTGTCGAAGGGGATGTGGCGGGGATCCGTGATAACTTGCGGAAACGGTACGATTTTCTCGGAATCGAGCGCCCGCTTGAGCTGGCTCTCGAAGTTCACCACGCTGCGCTTGAAATTGGGAGTGTCGGCGTTGGCGATGTTGTTGGCGATGACGTTTCTGCGCATCACGGCCACGTCCATCTCCCGCGTGATGATGTCGAGGTTCCTGCCGAAAGCCCCTCCAAATATCATGTTCTCGTACCCCTCTCCTGATTCTCGGCCTGTTTTCCCCGCCTCTATAGAATGAACCTCGTCAGGTCCTGGTCAACGACAACGGCGGACAGCTTCTCCTCCACGTACTCCCTGGTGATGCGGATCGTCTGCCCCGATATCTCCGGGGCGTGGAAGGAGACCTCCTCCAGGAGGAGCTCCATGATCGTGTGGAGCCTCCGGGCCCCGATGTTTTCGCTCCGGGAGTTCACCTCTGTTGCAAGCTCCGCGAGCCTGTCGATGGCCTCGGGGAGGAACTCGAGGGTCACCCCCTCGGTCTTGAGAAGCTCCGTGTACTGCCTGATGAGCGCGTTCTTGGGCTGCGTGAGGATCTTCACGAAGTCTTCCTTTGTCAGGGCCGAAAGCTCGACGCGCAGGGGGAACCGGCCCTGGAGCTCGGGAATGAGGTCCGAGGGCTTGCTCATGTGGAAGGCGCCCGCGGCGATGAAAAGGATGTGCCGCGTGTCCACGATCCCGTATCGGGTGTTCACCTTTGAGCCCTCAACGATGGGAAGGATGTCGCGCTGGACGCCTTCCCGGGAAACGTCGATGCCCACCTTCTCTCCCTTGGAGGCGATCTTGTCGATCTCGTCCACGAAGACGATCCCCATCTGCTCCACCCGGGATCGGGCAAGCTCGGAGACGCGGTCCATGTCCACCAGCTTGTCCATCTCCTCGTTCAGGAGGATCTCCCGCGCCTGCTTCACCGTGACCTTCTTCCTCTTCTTCTTGCCTCCGAAGATCGAGCCGAGATTCCCGAAGTTGAACTCCAGCTCCTCCATGTTGGTCCCGGAGAAGATCTCGATGGCCGGCATGGAGCTCTTTGTCACGTTGATCTCCACGAGCTTCTCGTCCAGGAGCCCTCGATTGAGCATGTCGCGGAACCTCTCCCGCGTACTCCCGGCGCCGGAAGCGGCGGACTCCGCCACCGCGCCCTCCACGGGGGTCACGTCGATCACTTCGCCCGCCTCGCTTGCGTCGGCGGGGGGCTTTCTCTCCCGCTTTCCCACCCCGGGAAGCAGGAGATCCAGAAGGGCGTCTTCAGCCCTCCTCTCCGCTTCCACCCGGACCTCCTCCGCAAGCTCGGCCTTGACCATGGAGACCGCGACGGAGACCAGGTCCCGGATCATCGACTCCACGTCGCGCCCCACGTAGCCCACCTCGGTGTACTTGGTGGCTTCCACCTTGAGGAACGGCGCCCCGCAGAGCTTGGAGAGCCTGCGGGCGATCTCGGTCTTTCCCACTCCCGTGGGGCCGATCATGATGATGTTCTTGGGCGTCACCTCGTCGCGCAGCTCCTCCGGGAGCCTCTGGCGGCGGGTGCGGTTTCGAAGAGCTATGGCCACCGCCTTCTTCGCCTTGTCCTGCCCGATGATGTACTTGTCCAGCTCCTCCACGATCTGGCGGGGAGTCAGATCCGATGCGTCCTTCATGAAAGCTCCTCCACGAGGATCTCGCTGTTCGTATAGATGCAGATCTCCGATGCGATCTTCAGGGAGCGCTCGGCGATCTCCCGCGCGGAAAGCTCCGAGGAATCCAGATAGGCCCGGGCCGCGGCGTAGGCGAAGCTTCCCCCCGAGCCGATCGCGATCACTCCCTGCTCGGGCTCGATCACGTCGCCGGTGCCGGAAATGAGGAAGGTGCTCTTCTTGTCCGACACCAGGAGCATCGCCTCCAGCCTTCGCAGTATCCTGTCCGTCCTCCAGTCCTTGGCCAGCTCCACGGCCGCGCGCGTGATGTCCCCCCCGTATTCCTTCACCTTGCCCTCGAAGCGTTCGAAAAGGGTGAATGCGTCCGCCGTTGTCCCGGCGAAGCCCACGAGGATCCTGCCGTCGTAGATCTTCCTGACCTTTCTGGCGTTGGCCTTCATGACCGTGTTTCCTATGGTGACCTGGCCGTCTCCGGCAATGGCCACCTTGTCGCCGCGGCGCACCGCGATGATCGTGGTCCCGCGAATCCTGTCACTGCGCATGGGGGTGCGCCCTCCTGTAGACCTTTTTCAGACGTTCCAGCCCCACGTGGGTGTAGACCTGGGTGGTCGAGAGGCTGGCATGCCCCAGAAGCTCCTGCACGGCGCGGATGTCGGCCCCCCGGTCCAGGAGGTGCGTTGCAAAGGAGTGGCGGAAGGTGTGGGGCGTGACGCGCTTGCCCAGGTTTGCCCCGGCCAGGTAGGAGCTGAGGATGAAGCGCACGCCCCGGTCCGTGAGGCGCGTGCCCTTGGCGTTTATGAAAAGGGCCTTCTCGGAATCTTGATCGTGCGCCGCGCGATACGCGCGCCTCTCGAGGTACTGGCGAAGCGCCGACAGGGCTTCCCGGCCGATGAACACGATCCGCTCCTTGGACCCCTTGCCCATCACCCGCGCCGTCCTGTCCTTAAGGTTCACGTCGGTGAGGTCCAGCGACACCAGCTCGCTGATCCTGCACCCCGTGGAATAGAGAAGCTCGAGCACCGCCCTGTCCCGCAGGCAGAGCAGCGCGTCGTCCCCCTCTTTGATCGCGCGGGCCGGAAGCTCCAAAAGCCGCGCCATCTCCTCCTCGAAGAGGAACGAGGGCAGCTTTTTCTCGGTCCTGAGGCTCTTGATGTCCGCGAAAGGGTTGGCGGCGACGCTTCCGAAGCGCTCCTTGAAGCGGTAGTAGCCGCGAACGCCGCAGACGATCCTGTTGACGGAGCGGGCCGAGAGCCCTTCCCCCGCCAGCATGCCGACGAAGGCACGGGCGTCGGTAAGGCCGGCATCGTCCTCGGCGACGCCGCGCTCCGCCAGGAAGAGCGCATAGCGGTCCAGGCCCCGCCGGTAGGAAGCGAGTGTGTTCGCGGAGAGGTTCCGCACCGATGCGAGGTAGCCGATGTAATCCTCAGGCGCTTTGATCGTCCGCCTCCTTGGTATGAAGGTAGTCGCACTCCGGATTGATGCATGACTTGTAGGTGCCCCGCTGCTTGTCTTCCTTCTCCACGAGGAAGTATCCGCACTTCGGGCACTTGGTGTCCGTGGGCGGAAAGTACGTGACGAAGTCGCAGGCGGGGTAGTTGCTGCACCCGTAGAACTCCCGGCCCCTTCCCTTCTTTCGCTTTCGCGCGACTATCTGCCCGCCGCATCCGGGGCGCGGGCAGGCGGCGAGCGGAACGGGCTTGGTGTTCTTGCACTCGGGGAACCCCGTGCAGGCGATGAAGAAGCCGTACCGGCCCAGCTTCTTCACCATGGGCCGGCCGCAGACCTCGCAGACAATGTCGGTCTTCTCGTCCATGACGCCCTTCACGGATTCGAGGGTCTCCGTCACGGTGGCCATCTTTTCCTTGAAGGGGCCGTAGAACTCCCCGATCATCTGCCTCCACTCCAGCTTCCCCTCCTCCACCTCGTCCAGCTCCTCCTCCATTGCGGCCGTGAAGCCCGGATCCAGGAGCTCGGGGAAGGAGCGGGTGAGAAGGTCGTTGATGATCCGGCCCAGGACCGTCGGGATGAGCTGCCGGCTCTTCCTGACCACGTAGAAACGGTCCAGGAGCACCGAGATGATGGGAGCGTACGTGGATGGCCTGCCGATCCCCTTCTCCTCCAGGGTCTTCACGATGGTGGCGTCCGTGTAGCGGGGAGGGCCCGAGGTGAAGTGCTGCTCGGGATGGAACTTCACGCATAAAAGCTTCTCTCCCACTTCGAGAGACGGCAGGGCCTTGGTCTTTTCCTTTGAGGCGAGAAGCGAGAGGGCCTTCTGGAAGCCCTTCTCGGCCACTCGAGTGCTTGAGGCGCGGAAAATGGAATCCCCCGCCGCGATGTCGACCGTGGTTGTGATGGTCCGCGCCGGGGTCATCTGGGATGAAACGAAGCGTTCCCAGATGATCGAGTAGAGCTTGAACTGCTCCGGGGTGAGATCCTTCTTGATCTGCGCGGGGGTGAGCTTCACGTACGTGGGCCGGATGGCCTCGTGGGCGTCCTGCGCCCCCTTGCCGGCGGCGTAGACGTTGGCAGATTCGGGAAGCTCGGCCGGGAAGCTCTCGCCGATGAACTCCCTCACCTCGCCGAGCGCGGTGTCGGAGACGCGGGTGGAGTCCGTGCGCATGTAGGTGATGAGTCCCAGCCTTTCGGAGCCGATGTTGACCCCTTCATAGAGGCTCTGCGCGATCTGCATTGTCTTTCGCGCCGTGAAGCCGAACCTGTTGGCCGCCGTCTGCTGGAGAGTCGACGTGGTGAAGGGAGGCCGCGGGCGAAGCAGCTTCTCGATCTCTTTGAGATCCGAGACGATGAACGCGGCGTGCTTGACGGCCTCCATGCAGGCGAGGGTCTTCTCCTCGTTGGACAGGTCCGGCTTCTCGCCCTTGACGGAGACCAGTTGGGCGCGGAAGGTATGCTTCGCTCCGCCCTTCAGCTCCGCCTCCAGGGTCCAGTACTCCTCGGGAACGAACCCCTCGATCTCTTTTTCCCTCTCGCAGATCAGCCGCAGGGCGACGGATTGGACGCGTCCGGCGGACAGGCCGTTTTTCACCTTCTTCCACAGCAGGGGCGAGAGGTAATACCCCACGATCCTGTCCAGAATGCGGCGTGCCTTCTGGGCGTTCACCTTGGCCATGTCGATCGTGCCGGGGTTCGCCACGGCGTCCCGGATGGCCTTGGGCGTGATCTCGTTGAATGTGATGCGCTGGATGTCCACGGGAGAGCCGTTCGCCTGGAGGGCGTTTCTGAGGTGGAAGGAGATGGCCTCCCCTTCACGGTCGTTATCGGAGGCCAGAAGGATCCGGTCCACCTTCTTCGCCTTCTGCTTCAGCTCCTTGAGGATCTTCGCCTTGCCTCTCACCGTTATGTATTCCGGTTCGAAGGAGTTGTCCACGTCTATTGCGAGGCGCGATTTGGGAAGGTCAATCAGGTGGCCCATGGAGGCGGCAACGGTGAATCCCTTGCCGAGGTATTTCTCGATTGTCTTTCCCTTGGCGGGCGACTCCACGATCAAAAGCACGCTGCTCTTCTTCTCTGCCATTCAGTTTCTCCAGAGGGTCTGCCCGCTTCTGCGCGTGCAGGAGCCCAAGATTTCTTCGCCCACGAGGCGGGCGATCGCCGCCCCTGTTTCGCTTGTCGAGCGCGCCGCGGGATCGTCGGATTGCACGGGACCGCCCGACGCTTTCCACGCCATACCCCAATCCACAAGCACGTCCTCGGCGCAGTCGATGATGGGCGCGCCCGACTCGGAAAGACGCCGCGTTCCGGCTCCGGCGGCGCCCATGAGGCCCGAGCGATGAACATACAGGTCCCTTCCCTGCTCCAGGGCGTACTCCGCCGTGATCAAGGCCCCCGAGCGCTCGGGAGCCTGGATCACAACGACCCCGCGGCACAGCCCGCTGATAATGCGGTTCCTGGCCGGGAAGTGGTGCCTCCGGGGAGGGGTCCCGGGGGGATACTCGCTCACGATGGCCCCACCGTTTCGGAGCACCCCGACCGCCGCTGCCCGGCTGGAAATCGGGTAGATCGAATCTATCCCGCTTCCCAGCACTGCCACCGAGTAGCCGCCCGCCTCCACGCATCCGAGGTGGGCTTCCCTATCGATTCCGCGCGCGAGCCCCGAGACGACCCCGATCCCGCGAGATCCAAGCTCGAAGCCGAGGGAAAAGGCCCCCTTGCGCGCCGCCCCCGTGGGAAGGCGCGTGCCAACGATTCCGATCAGGGATTGGTTTTCCGGCAGGTTTCCCCGGTAGAAAAGGGTCACGGGAGGATCATAGATCTCCCGCAGCCGGGGCGGGTAAGCCCGGTCCCAGTAAAAAATGCATCCGATGCCATCCCGGGTCAAGGCTTTTTCGCTTTCATCAGCCCGCTGGAGAAGCTCGTGCGGGTCCCAGACCTTGGTGACGAGCCTCCTGCCCAGCAGGCGCGCCATATCCGTGATGCCGAGGCTGAAGATCTCCCGCGCCCCTCCCGTCATGTCTATAAGGAGGAGCTTCTCCCGGGGAGTGAGGAACGAGACGTGGGAAAGAGCGATGAGCGCGCGCCGCTCACTTGCCTCTGCCATACAGCTCCTCTTCGATCTGCTTCTTGTTCGCCTCGGCCTGGTTCTTGATGACCAGGGGCGGATTGGTATCGATGATCTTCGTGTACATGTCTATGGCATCTTCCGGCCGGGCCCTCTGGTAGTAGACCCGGGCCAGGAGGAACATGGCATCGATGTTCTTCTTCTGGCGGTCCAGCACATCCTTGAGCAGCGGCTCGGCGTCCTCCGGCCTGCCCAGCTCCACGGCATACAGGACGGCAAGGCCGTACATCGCGTTCACGTATGTCGGGTCAAGGAATATGGCGCGCTTGTAGTACGACTCGGCCTGGGAGAGGAGCAGGGCCATCTGCTTCGCGTCCGTGACATCGGCCTTCGCCAGCCTCGCCGAGGAAGCCGCGGCATAGTAAAAGAGAATGGGATTCTCGGGGTAGATCTGAATGGCATTGGAAAGGGCGTCCAGGGCCTGGCCGTACATCTCGTTGTCGATGTACTTCAGGGCGAGCATCTTGTAGTAGGCGCCGAGATTCTGGTTTGCCTTCACCTTCTTTTCGACTTCCGCCTTGTTCTCCGCGATGGCCTTCTTGAGACCTTCCACGGTATCGAGGGACGGTTTCTGCCCCTTGAAGCCGTAGCTTTCCAGGTCCAGGAGGCGCTGGAGGGTGCCGTCGTCCTGGCGCTGGCATCCTGCGAGCGCCGCGGCCAGAGTCAATGCCGCAAGCCCTGCTCTTAACAACGACGTGAATCGAGCTGCCGCTTTCATTCTCTCCTCCCCCCGCGTTCAACCTCGCGGTTTTCAACCACGGGGATGCTTCTCCTCGTGAAGCCTGCGAAGCGCCTCCTGGCTCACGTGCGTGTAGATCTGCGTCGTAGCGATATCGGCATGCCCGAGAAGCTCCTGCACCGATCGCAGGTCCGCCCCGCCCGCCAAGAGGTGCGTGGCGAAGGAGTGGCGCAGGGTATGGACCTTGCTCTGCAGGCCCGCCTTGAGCGCCAGCTTCTTGAAGCTCTTCCACAGGCCCTTGCGCGTGAGCTTTTTCCCTCCCCGGCCGAGAAACACGTGATTGTCGGGCTTGCGGCCGCGAAGGAGCGAAGGCCGCGCCTCCGCCAGGTAGCGGGTGAGCTGGCATTTCGCCCGCTCGCCCACCGGGACGAGCCTCTCCCGCAATCCCTTTCCCATGACGCGGACGATCCCCTCGGAAAGGGAGATCTGATCGAGGGTCAGGTCAACAGCCTCGCTCGCGCGAAGCCCCGAGGAGTAGATCAGCTCGAACAGCGCGAGGTCTCTCATGCCCAGCGTTCCGCCCGCGTCGCTTGCGGCGAGCAGGCGGTCCACCTCCTCCGTCTCCAGAAAACGCGGGATGCGGCGCGGAAGACGGGGGCTCTCCACCAGACGCGCCGGGTTGGACGGTGCGGTCCCTTCCAGCACGAGGAAACGGAAAAGGGCGCGCACGGCGGAGAGGGACTTGGCCACGGTGCGCGCGTCGGCGCCGTCGAGCTGGCGCTTGACGATGTAGCCGATCACGTCCCCCGGAGCCGCCTCGGCGGGAGTCTTTCCCTCGGCGGTGAGAAAGGCAAGGAACGCGCGCGCCTCGGCCGCGTAAGCCGCCACCGTGTTCCGCGACAGGGCCAGCTCGGCTACCAGGTAGTCGGCGAAACCGCTCGCCGCATCCATTTCGCTCTACTCCCTTTGTCCCGCGGGCCGCTTCTCGCGAAGGACCGTGGGCACGCTCAGGTCGGCCTCCCGCGAGTTCCTCCCCATGAGGAAGTCCTCGTGCTGCTTGCGGGAGCCGGACTTGCTCATGGCGGCCCACTCCTCGTAGGGGATGATCTCGGCCTGCGGCTTTTCCGGCTCCACGATGGAGAGGCCCGGCTTCTCGACGGTGAAGCCCGTGGCGATCACGGTCACCTTGATCTTGTCGTTCATCGATTCGACGATGGAGGTGCCCGAGATGATCAGGGCGTCGTCGTCGGCGTTCGCCGTGATGATCTTCAGCACCTCCTCGTATTCGGAGAGGCACAGGTCGAACCCGCCCGTCACGTTGACCAGGATCCCCTTGGCCCCCTCCACGCGCGCGTCCTCCAGGAGCGGGTTGTTGATGGAGTTGGTTGCTGCGTCGATGGCGCGGTTTTCGCCGCTTCCCATGCCGATGCCCATCAGGGCGTCGCCCTTCCCCTTCATGATCGTGCGCACGTCTGCGAAGTCGATGTTGATCTCCCCGGGCTCCGTTATCAGGTCCGAGATCCCCTGCACGCCCTGGCGCAGAACGTCGTCCGCCATGAAGAACGCCTCCCGGATGGGGGTGCGCTTCTCCGCGATCTTCAATAGATGTTGGTTGGGAATGGTGATCAGGGTGTCCACTTCCTGGCGCAGCTTCGTGATGCCTTCCTCGGCCAGCTGCATCTTTCTCTTGCCCTCGAAGTCGAAGGGCTTGGTCACCACGGCCACGGTGAGCGCGCCCAGCTGTCGGGCGACGTGGGCCACCACGGGCGCCCCTCCGGTGCCCGTTCCGCCGCCCATGCCGGCCGTGATGAAGACCATGTCGGCTCCGCGTAGAAGCGTGGTGAGGCCGTCCTGGTCCTCCAGGGCCGCCTTCTCCCCAACCTCGGGGATTCCCCCCGCCCCCAGCCCGCCCGTGAGCTTCGTGCCGATCGCGAAGCGGGTCTCCGCGTTGGAGGTATGAAGCGCCTGCTGGTCCGTGTTGACCGCCACGAAGGAGACGTTCTTCAGCCCCATGGAGATCATGCGGTTTACCGCGTTGCTTCCCCCGCCGCCGACCCCGACTACCTTGATGAGCGTAGGACTGATTCCGTTTGAATCGAAAAGCTCGATATTCATGCCCCCTCCCCTCATGAATAATACTCCGACAACCCTTTAGCCGGCGCGCCGCGCGCCTCTTTCAAGCGTCCGCTCGCGCGCGTTCCATCTCAGAAGAAGTCCTTGAGCCACTTCCTCATCCTGTCCCAGACGCTGGTGAAGGTTCCTTCGCTCGTGCTCATATCGATGGTCTCACCGCCCTGCTGGGACGCGCCGTACATCACAAGCCCCACGCCCGTGGCGTACATCGGATGGTGGAACTCCTCCACCAGGCCCCCCAGCTTCACCGGGTAGCCGATGCGGGCGGGAAGCCCGAAGATCTCGGAGGCGAGCTCCCCCGTGCCGTCCAGGAGCGACCCGCCGCCGGTGAGCACGACCCCTCCCCCAAGGAGGTGGAGGTAGCCCTTCTTCTCGATCTGCTCCTTCACCATCCCGAAGATCTCCGCCATGCGGGGCTGGATGATCTCGGCGATGCGCCGCCTGTCGATCCTGCGGGGAGGCCGCCCTCCCACTCCGGGAATGGAGACCTCCTCGTCATCGATCACGGCGTCGGCGTAGCAGCAGCCGTGATCCTTCTTGATCTTCTCCGCCACCTCGAGCGGGGTTTTGAGCATTATCGATAGGTCGCTGGTGACCTGCTCGCCCCCGATGGACAGCACCTCGGTGTGGTACGGGGCGCCCTCGATATGCACCAGAACGTCCGTGGTCCCGCCCCCCAGGTCTATCAGGAGCACACCCAGCTCCCTCTCGTCCGCGGTGAGAACTGCCTTGGACGAGGCCAGGGGCTCGAGGATGATGTCGTTCACCTTGAAGCCGGCGCGGTTGACGCATTTGACGATGTTCTGCGCCGAGGTCACGGCGCCCGTGATGATGTGCGCTTCGGCTTCCAGGCGCACGCCGACCATTCCGACGGGATTCCTGATCCCCCCCTGCTGGTCGACGATGAACTCCTGGGGGATCACGTGGAGCACCTCGCGGTCCATGGGGATCACGATGGCCTTGGCCGCGTCGATCACCCGGTCCACGTCCTCCTTGGTGATCTCCCGGTCCTTGCCCGTCACGGCCACCACTCCGCGCGAGTTGATCCCCTCGATGTGTCCGCCCGCGATGCCCGTGTAGACGCCGTGGACCTCGCGGCCCGACATGAGCTCGGCGCTCTCCACGGCGTTCTGGATGGACTTCACCGTGCTCTCGATGTTGATGACGACCCCGCGCCGCAGGCCGCGCGACGGGCTGGAGCCCACCCCGATGATCTCGAGGCCTCCCGTCTCGTTGAACGCGCCCACGATGGCGCAGACCTTCGTTGTCCCGATATCCAAGCCGACGATCAGATCCTCGCCCGCCATCGGCTATCCCTCCTTCATCCTGTACACGGCGTCTCCGCTTCGAACGTCGAGCTCCTGAATATCCCTCAAAAGACCTTGATTGGACAAGAGGTCGAGAACCATGAGGGAGGACTTCAGGAGGGCCTCGTCGATCGGGCCGCGGGCCCTGATGGGAACCGGGGAAGACAGGAGATAGAGCAGGAGCTCGGGAGCGGCGCTGGACGCCGGCCGGACATCCGACGATGAGGCGACCCGGCCCGCCGCCGCAGAAGAAGAGCTCCCGCTCATTGAAACCAGGTGAACCTCGGAGATGAGGCGGTACAGGGAGGGAGAGCGGGACCGCAAGGAGGCGAGATCCGAGAAAACAGAGCGGTACGCCTGCGGGAGCGCCGAGCCCATCGCCGCCTCCCCGGCCGCCAGCCCCGAGATCACGGGCAGGTCGACCTCCGCCGCCGTCGCCCCCAGCTTGAAGATGACCCCGTCCCGGTCCACGAGGGCCGGGACGGTCTTCTCTCCCGCCTGGCCGAGAACCAGCGCCACCGCCTGCCGGCGCACCAGAACGATTCGCAGGGTGTCGGGGTAGAGCTTCTCGACCCTGGCCTTTCGGATCAGCGGGTTGGCCTCCAGCCTGTTCTGGATGGAGAGGGTCTTTAGGGAGTAGAACGACTCGGAGCCCTGGAGCCCGGACAAGCTCAGCACCTCGCGCTCCGACAACGGTGCGTCGCTTTCCACGATCACGTGCCTGATAGCCGTGAAGGGAAGAAGCAGGAACCGCGCCGCAAGGTACAGCACGAGGCCGGCCGTGATGATGATGGCTCCCATGGTGATGATTCGGCCCAGAAGGAGATCCTCCTTCTCCGTATTCCTCTGCCTCAAGGTGAAAACGTTAGACATCGCTGCGCCTCCCGGCGGCCCGGCCGTCGTATCCTTCGGCATCCCCGCCGGCCCACCGGTCCCGGGCCGCGCCCGGGCGGCTGCGCGATACGTTCGCCAGCATCCCGCACATGGCGAGCGTCACGGCCAGGGAGGAGCCGCCTGCCGAGAAAAAGGGGAGAGTGATCCCCGTCGTGGGCACCAGTCCCACGGTGACCGTCATGTTGAGGAGCGCTTGAAGGGCAATCGTCGTGGTGATCCCGAAGGCGAGGTACCTTCCGAACGGCTCCTCGGCGCGCGCGGCGATCCGGTACCCCCTCCACGCCAGAGCCGCGAAAAGCCCGAGCACGAAGAGCGCCCCGACGAGGCCCATCTCCTCGCCAATGATCGAGTAGATGAAGTCGGAGTGAGCCATGGGCAGGGGCCCCAGCTTGGCGGCGCTGCGCCCCAGGCCCTTTCCCCAGAATCCCCCGGCCACGAAGGCGGACTGCGAGTTGGCGATCTGGTACGCGTTTCCGGCCGGGTCCGCCGAAAGACCAATGAAAGCGAGGAGGCGCCGGACGCGGTGCTCTTTGGTGAAGAGCAGGAAGAAGCTCACCGGAAACGCGAAGAGGCTGAGAAGGAAGAAGTGGAGCAGGCTCACCCGCGCGATGAAGAGCATGGCCAGCCCGATCCCCAGCACGAACACCGCGGTGGAGTAGTCGTTTTGAAGATAGATGATCGCGGCGAAAAGGGCCGTCACGATAAAAGGCGGTATCAGCTCGTTGATCGTCCTCCCCCTGTCCTCCTTCGAGAAGTACGATGAGAGATACAGCACCAGGGTGAGCTTCATGGGCTCCGAGGGCTGGATGGACAGGCCGAATACCGAGATCCAGCGCCGCGAACCCAGCACCTGGATGCCCAGAGCCGGCACGAAAGGCAGAAGGGATGCAACGAGGGTGGCGAAGAGGATCAGGGGCATCGCCTTTCGGAAGATCGCCAGGGGAGTCACGGAGAGCGCGATCGCGGCGGCGGTTCCCGCCGCCATGTAGATGAGCTGCCTTTTCACCATGAAAAAGGGATCGTGGTAGGCCCGGGCGGCGAAATCGGAAGAGCCGGAGAAAAGAAGGCTGATCCCGACCCCGGCGAGGAGCACGAGCAGGAAGACCAGGATGAAATCGCCGTGCTCTTTCTCTACCCGTTCCACAGCATCCCCTCTCGCTACTGGATCTTAAGCGTCGAGAGCCCCAGGATGGCGAACAGCCCCCCGAGGATCCACAACCGGGCCACCACCTTGCTCTCCGCCCACCCCGAGAGCTCGAAGTGGTGGTGCAGGGGCGCCATCTTGAACACGCGTCTGCCCGTGAGCTTGAAAGAGATCACCTGGATGACAACCGAGACGAGCTCCAGGACGAACACCCCCCCGAGGACCAGGAGGAGGCACCTCCTTCTTCAATATCAGCGCCACGGTGCCGAACACGCCGCCGAGGGTGAGGCTGCCCGTGTCTCCCATGAAGACCTCGGCGGGGTGCGCATTGAACCAGAGAAAGCCGACTGCGGCCCCCACCACCGCGAGGCAGAACACGGCGATCTCCCCGCCGCCCTTGACGAAGGGGATCTGCAGATATTCGGCCCAGTCAACGCGGCCCGTGATGTAGGCGATCACGGCCAGGGAGAGCCCCACCATGATCGCCAGGCCGATGGCCAGCCCGTCCAGGCCGTCGGTGATGTTCACGGCGTTGCAGTATCCCACCATCAGGATCACCGCGAAGGGGATGTAGACCCAGGAGAGGTCGAGCACGGGGCGCTTGAAGAAGGGAATGTACAGCAGGGTCGTGTCCGGCCCCCGGGTGAGGTACAGGGCCGCCACGATGACGGCTGAGACCAGGATCTGCCCGCCGAACTTCACCCCCGCGCTGATCCCCCTCTTTCGCTTGGAGATCTTCAGCATGTCGTCGGTGAAGCCGATGCCGCCGAACCCGACAATGGCGAAGAGCAAGAGCCACGTGGAGATGATCGACAGGTCCTGCCACAAAAGGATCGAGACGGAGACTGCCAGCACGATGAGCACTCCGCCCATGGTCGGCGTGCCCGTCTTGGCCTGGTGGCTCCGGGGGGTGTCCTCTCTCACCGAGCCGCCGCCCGATTTGATCGCGCGCAGCTTCCTGATCACCCAGGGGCCCAGGAGAAACGCGAGCAGCAGGGCGGTGACCGCGGCATAGGCGGCGCGGAACGTGATGTACTGGAATATCCTCAAATACGAGATGTACTTGACGAGCGGAAACAGAATCTTCAGGAGCATGATGCCTCCCCACCCACGGGCCGCGGCTCTCTTTCGGCGGCCTGGATCTCGGGGAGGAGCCTCTCAAGCTCCGTGCCCCGGGAGCCCTTGACCAGAATGAGGTCGCCCGCGCGGGCCAGGGCGCGCGCTTCTTTTGCCAGGACGGCGTAATCCGCGGTCCAGGCGGAACGGCCGGCGAGCGGGGATCCCTCGATCTCCCGCCATGCCTCACCCATCTCATCGCCGAAGAGCAGAAGCCCGTCCAGCGAAGAGGCGGCAAGCATGCGCCCGAGGGCGCGGTGAGATTCCGCGCTCTCGGCTCCCAGTTCGCGCATGGCCCCCAGGACCGCCAGCTTTCTTCCGGTCCAGGGAAGCGTCTGGATGAAGGAGAGGGCGCGCTCCATTGAGTCGGGGTTTGCGTTGTAGCAGTCGAGCACGACAGTGACGGGCCCCCGGATGATCTGGGAGCGGCCGAACAGCGGCGCGACGGCCTCCAGGCCGTCGCGCACTTCAGCCGGCGCCGCGCCCAGCTCGATCGCCATGGCTATCGCCCCCAGGGCGTTGGCCAGATTATGGGGGCCAAAGAGCGGGAAGCGGATCCGGAACCCCTCCCAGTGGATGAGCGTGCCATCCAGTCCCAGGCTCTCGCTTCCCCGGTATCCCCGCGTGCTCCTTGGCCCGTAATAGACGATCTTCCCGTTCACTCCCGACGAGAGCAGGAGCCCGAAGGGCTCGTCCTCGCCGAGAAGCCCGGTCTGTGTGCCGGTAAAACGCGAGAAAATCTTCTTTTTTTCTAAAGCGATATGCTCTTTCGAGCCGAGAAGACCGATATGGGCGGTCCCGACGTTCGTTATGAGGGCAAGGTCGGGACGAACGATATCGGCCAGGACGTCCATCTCCCCGTGACGGTTCATGCCCATCTCGAAGACCGCATAACGGTGCGTCGGCGCCACGGAGAAGCACGAGACGGGCAGCCCGATCTCGGAATTGAGGTTTCCCTCGTTCACCGCCGTGGCGGATCCGATGGAAAGGATCGCGCCGATGATCTCCTTGGTTGTGGTCTTTCCATTGGATCCCGTCACCCCCAGCCGCGTGACGGCGGCACAACGGCGCATGTGGAAACGGGCCAGATCCTGGAGGCCCGCCAGGGTGTCATCGACGGCAATCGCGGCTATCCCATGAGAAGCAGCCGCTTTTCGAAGCGTGCCTTCCATGAGGCGCGACTTCGCCCGACTCACCAGGATCGCAGCGGCCCCCCGCTCCGCCGCCTGGCCGACATGCTCGTGGCCGTCTGTGCGCTCGCCCGCCAGGGCCACGAAAAGGGCATCCGGGGTCGTCGTCCTCGAGTCGATGGAGACCGAGCGGACGGTCCGCGAGCTTCCGGCCGGGAAAAGAAGAGAACCGCTCACAGCGGAGAGGATATCGTCGATGCCGAGGAGCGCGGCGCCCGCCTGGACGTTCATTGAGGCTGGACCCCCTCGCGGGCGATGACCACCCGCGTGACCCTCGATGGGTCCACGGTGGAGAGATGCAGCAGAACGGCCCGCTCCTCCACTCTCTGGGGAGACTGCTCGTAGGCGATGCGGGCGATGGCGCCCATATTGCTCTCCAGAAGGTCCTTCTGCCGCTTCTCGAGGGCGGCGACCTCCTCCGAGAGAGCGTGATACCGGTAGCCTTGCCAGGCGTTCACGAACAGGAGCGCCGGAACCACGAGCGCCATGGCCAGGGCGAGGATTTTCTTCATGCGGCTCCCTTCTCTGCGACGCGGAGCTTCGCGCTCCGGGAGGCGGGGTTGGCGGAAACCTCCTCCAGTGTGGGACGGACGGGCTTCGGCGTCACGATTCGAAGCTCCGATTTGCCCCCACATTGACAGATCGGCCATTCCGGCGGGCAGGTACAGCCCTTCGCCTTGTCGCGGAAGAATCCCTTCACGATCCGGTCCTCGAGGGAATGAAAAGTGATCACCGCCATGCGGCCTCCGGGCTTCAGCACGGTGAGTGCCGCCGCAAGGCCTCCTTGAAGCTGCTCAAGCTCGCGGTTGACCGCGATGCGCAGGGCCTGGAAGCTGCGGGTGGCCGGATGGAGCCTGCCGTGCCGCGCCGATGGGGGCACCGCCGCGGCTATTATACGGGCCAGCTCCGCCGCCGTCGTAATCGAGCGGCCCTTCCGCTCGCGCTCGATCCTGCCGGCGATCTCCCACGCGAAGCGTTCCTCCCCATAGTCCCGGAGGATCCGCGCAAGCTCCTGCCTGTCCGAAGTGTTCACGATATCCGCAGCCGTGGAAGGAAGCTCGTCGGAGAGCCTCATGTCAAGGGGCTCGTCGCGGTCGAAGGAGAAGCCCCTGCCGCTCCCCTCATAGTGGTAGCGGGAGATCCCGAGATCGAACAGAATGAGGTCGGGCATCCGTCCGCCCTGCTTCCGGGCATAGCGGGAGAAGAAGTCCTGAAACCAGGCCTGAACGAGCTCGATGCGCTCGCCGAAGCGGGAGAGCCGCTCCCGCGCCGTGGCCAGCACCTCGGAGTTGGCGTCCACCCCGATTATGAACAGCTCGGGGTAGCGCTGGAGAAACGCCTCCGCGTGCCCCCCCTGGCCCAGGGTCGCGTCGACCAGGAGGCCGTCGTTCGCCGGCGGGAGAAGATGGGCGAGGACTTCGACGAGGAGGACCGGGGTATGGACGATCACAGCGCCACCTTCCCGCCCAGCTCTTCAGCCGCTTCCTTGAACTTGCTCTCGTTTTCCTCGAGGTACGCCAGGTAGGACGCCTCCGACCAGATCTCGATGTATTTCTTGAGCCCCAAAACGATGCATTCCTTCTTCAGCTCCGCGTACTCGCGGAGGGTTTGGGGAACCATGATCCGTCCCGTTCTGTCGATCTCGGTTTCCTGTGCCGGGGCGATCATGCGCCGCTGGATGAGGCGCGCCTTTTCCTGGAACAGCGACGTGGAGCCGATGAGGTTCTCGGAGAAAGTCTTCCACTCCTCGGGAGGGAAGAGCCACAGGCACTTCTCAACTCCCCGTGTAAGGATGATCACGTTTCCGAGGATGTCGGTCCGCATTTTGGAAGGGATCAGGAGTCTTCCCTTTTCATCCAGCGAACACCTGAATTCCCCAGTAATCATGCCCGGCCTACCACTTTTTGCTATCTCCCCCCACTTTTTCCCACCTCACAGGTCACATACTATCCCAAGAATTTCACTTGTCAACATACATTATGAAGGAAAATATGAAAAAATTATGCTGTTTTTCGAAAAGTAATACACATTTGTTAGGTACTTTAGAAAAAAATTATCGGAAGCGGCGAGAAGCCGGGAGTCGATGGGGGATGCAAGAGGCGGCGCTCGTCACCGTGCGTTTGACTCAACCGGCGCGCTTGGGGTATCATTTAGAGAAATCGTAATCACCCGGAGAAAAACCGATTGTCCCTCTATCGAGTGCATTTCAAGTGGAAGGAAAAGGAGATCGAGCTCATGGCAAAAAGCCTCGACCTCACCCACCCCTATTTCGTGTCGATCAAGAACCTCGTATTTCCGACCGGGCAGAGGCTGGTGATCAACCCGGGCGAGGAGGAGATCCGCAGGACCTTCGGCGGCTCGGATCATCTCATGATCCCCTTCCAGACCGTGAGCTTGATCGAGGAGCTCCCCGAAGGCCTGGAAAAGAAGGTGATGCCATTCCCCCTGGCGGACAAAGGAGAATGAGCTCTTGAGCCTTTTTCAGCTTGAATCGCATCGTGAATTCTTCTATCATTCCGGTGCGTGCTTCACTCGTATATGATCATGTACCCGGAGGGGGACAGCCTGGAGATCGAGCACGGGCTGCGGGTGACCCAGCTCGTGGACCTCAATGGAAATCCGTTGGCGCTTCCCCTGCCGACCTCGAAAATGATCGTTTACCGCGTCTGGAAGATCTCCACGTTCGTGGAGAAGGGCTCGGAGGAGACGCGCTACCACCTCGAGCTGGTCGGCAGGCCTGAGCTTGAAGGTCTGGTGGGAAAGGGGAGATAAGCGATGTTCCAGAAAAAAGAGATATCGAAGGACGAGGTTGTGCTGGAGATCCATGGGCCCCTCTCCGGAGAGACCACTAATGACTTCCACAGGCACTTGCAGGAGCTCTCTTCGGAGAAGTGCTCCCTGGTCATCCTCAACCTTTCGGAGGTGAGCACGATCAATTCCTCTTCGCTGGGCAAGATCCTCCTTTTCCGCAAGAAGCTCTCGGAGGAGGGAAGAACGCTCAAGATCAAGGGATGCAGCGACGCGCTTTACAAGACCTTCCAGATGATCAAGTTCGACAAGCTGATCCCCATAGACAGGGCGCCCTAGGAGCCTGTCGGACTTTAGCGACCGGTGTTTCCGTAAAAGGCTGAGGCGTGATAAGCTTTGGACATGGCTGAACGGCTGGTAAATGTAGATCGAGAGACGCCGATGCTGTTGCCGGTGGATTTGCGCCAGTGGGTACCGGAGGACGATCTGGTGCACTTCGTTGTCAACGCTGTCGAGATGATGAATATGTCAGCCCTCGCGGTAAATCATCGTGGCAGCGGCAGCAAGCAATACCCTCCGCGGATGATGCTGGCGCTGGTGATTTATTGCTATGCAAACGGGCTTTTCAGCTCGCGGCGTATCGAGCGGGCGACCTATCGCGACGTGGCAGTACGCTACCTGACAGGTGATACCCATCCGGATCATGACACCATTTGCGCGTTTCGCCGAGACCCATCTTCGACACTTTGAGCGTCTCCAGGAAGCCGTACCCCTCGAATTTGCAGGGAATTTGAAGGTTTTTTTACAACTGGACCGCTTTATGTAGTGCCACGGAATTGGCAGTTTATGAAGAAAATGCTTGCACAGATGCCCTCTTCATGGTAGTATCCGTAGAGGGGGAGGCAGGCAATGTTCGTCCGCATCAAGAACTCGCACGGATACAAGTACCTTCAGATCGTTGAAAGCAAGCGTGAGGGCAAAAAGGTCAAACAACGTGTCCTCACCACCCTCGGCCAACTGGATGCACTCACCGCATCAGGCAAGATCGATGACCTCACCCGATCGCTGGCGAAGTTCTCCTCGATTCGAACGATCATCGATGCTCACCGCGAGGGCACCATCCAAGCGCACCGCACACTGTCCATCGGTCCCGCCCTTCTCTTCGACCGATTGTGGCAGCAGTTGGGGATCAAAGAGGCGATAAAGGGCCAAGTGGCCGCTCGCCCATGGCGCTTCTCCCTGGAACGGGCGATCTTCCTCACCGTGCTGCACCGCCTCTTCGATCCGGGAAGCGACCGCGCGGCAGAGCGCTGGAAAGAGGATTTCCAGATCAGCGGGACAGAGGGAATCGAGCTTCATCACCTCTACCGCGCCATGGGCTGGCTGGGAGAACAGAGCATCCAGCTCGGCCATGATGCGCGAAGCCTGCGATGCCGAAAGGACCTCATCGAAGAGGAGCTTTTTCGCCGTAACCGCGATCTGTTCAGCGAGTTGGAGCTGGTGTTCTTCGACACCACGAGCCTGTACTTCGAGGGGCAAGGGGGAGAAAGCCTGGGACAGTACGGGCACAGCAAGGACCACAGACCCGACCTGAAACAGATGGTGGTCGGCGCGGTGCTGGACGGGGCAGGGCGGCCGATCTGCTGCGAGCTGTGGCCAGGGAACCTCACCGATGTCACCTCCCTTATCCCGGTGGTCGAGCGACTGAAGAGCCGCTTCGCAATCGCTTCGGTATGCGTGGTGGCAGACCGCGGGATGATAAGCGCAGAGACGATCGAGAAACTTGAAACTGATGAGCTTGGCATGTCCTACATCCTGGGAGCGCGCATGCGCAAGGACAAGACGGTACGCGATGAAGTGCTTCCTTCCTCTGAGAAGTTCCAAGTAGTCACAGGAGAGAAGAAGAAGCCTGGGGATCCCTCCCCCCTATCGGTGCGGGAGCAGTGGGTGGGGGATAGGCGTTACATCGTGTGTTACAACGAGGATCAGGCCCGAAAGGATGCCGCGGACAGAAAGGCCATCGTGGAGTCTTTGAAAGAGAAGCTCAAAAGCGGGGACAAGAGCCTCGTGGGCAATAAGGGCTACAGGCGATACCTGAAGTCCGCTGGAAAGGAGCACTTCACCGTCGACGAGGCGAAGCTCGCGAAGGAGCAGCTGTTCGACGGCATGTGGGTGCTGCGCACCAATACCGCGTTTGCCGCCGCGGATGTGGCACTGAAGTACAAGCAGCTGTGGATGGTGGAATCGATATTCCGTTCGGCCAAGAGTCTTCTGGAGACCCGCCCTATCTATCACAAAGTTGACGACACCATCCGGGGGCACGTGTTCTGTAGTTTCCTCGCCTTGGTTCTTCGAAAAGAGCTGGAAACCAGACTTGAGAAGCACGGGGACAAGCTGGAGTGGGCGGATATCAATAGGGACCTTCGAGCACTGCAGGAGGTGGAAGTGGAAATGCATGGCAAAAAGCTGTATCTGCGCACCGACCTTCGCGGGGTATGCCACACGGTATTGCAGGCCGCGGGTGTCGCAGTGCCGCAGACGGTTCGCGAATAAGAGCTACCACGGAGGAAGTTGATCTGTAGTGCCAACAGAATTTCCGTGTCTTCTAATTCCTTATAGGGTAAACATTTCATTTTTCAAAGTGTCGAAGATGGGCGAGAGAACGGGGAGGCAGTAAAGCAGGCGTTCGTTGAAGTGCTGCGTCTGGCACGGGAGATGGGGCTGTTGCGGGTGGGCACGGTGAGCGTTGATGGAACTCATATCAAGGCCAATGCCTCTAAACACAAGAGTGTGCGCTATGATCGGGCAGGCGAGTTGGAAAAGTTGCTACGTAAAGATATAGAAGAGCTGTTGGCCCGTGCCGAGAAAAGCGACACCGAGGCGACGGGAGATGATCAAAAGCTGCCACCGGAGATCGCGCGACGCGAAGCGCTTCTGGAAAAGATGCTTTGGGCGCGTCAGGAACTTGAGAAGCGAGCCCAAAACGAGGATGTCGAGCAGGAGGAAGAAGACAAGGGTCAGGGGCCAAAGGCGGGGGGTGCAAGCCCTGGGCGACCGAAGGACTCCCAGCAGATCAACCTCAGCGATCCTGACAGCGCCTTGATGCGCAAGAGCAAACGCGACAGCTACGAGCAGGCCTACAACGCACAAGCGGTCGTGGATGCCGAAGGCAGCCAGCTGGTACTGAGCACGGATGTGATCCGAACCCCCAGCGATGCCAACCAACTTGAGCCTGCGGTGCAAAGTGTAGACCCTTCGATCGGCATGGTTCAACGCGCTCTTGCTGATGGTGGATATGCCAACGCCGATTCCTTTGACACTCTGCAGCAGCAGGGCGTTGAGCTATACGTGGCAATCACACGAGAAGATCATAACGAGCGTCGCTATGATTTCCGCCCGCCTTCCTCGCGGCCCTTGAAGAAGGTCACCGATCCGCGGCTTGTGGCGATGCGCGAGAAGCTTGCACAAAAGGATGGCAAACGCATCTACGCGCGGCGGGCTTCGACGGTGGAGCCGGTATTCGGGATCATTAAAGCTGCGATGGGGTTCCGCCAGTTCCTCCTGCGGGGCCTGGATAAAGTGCATACCGAGTGGGACTTGGTTTGTCTTGCCTACAACGTGAAACGCCTTTGGGGCTTGTCGAGAGCATGAAGCAGTACGGTAGGATCACGGGGAGGTGGCGCAGGGCAGACGAACGCTCTCTGTCACCAACCCAGAGAGCCGCTGGCCGATCCTGGCCGCTGAACGCCCGCGCAAATCGTCGCCAAAGCCCGACAGGCTCCTAGGAGCCTGTCGCGAAACCGGCCCGCAAGTCTCCGTTTGTGGTAGGCGAGCGGGCCGTTTTCATGATGAGGCGCCCCCAACTCAACTTGTCATCGAGCCGGGATTCCTTCTCTCTCCTACGCTTCGCTCAATCTCCATCCGCTTCTGAACAGCTTCAATAGGTTGTGCGTCGTACATACTACTTGCCATTCACCCCAGACGTTCTCCAGCCCACGAAGCAAGAACTGACGAAAGCCCCGCGCTTCCTTGATCTGCCCGAATACCGGCTCCACGATCTGTTTACGCTTCCCGTAGATCCGTTGCCCCCGTGCGCTCCGCACCTTGCGCCCCATCAGTTGCTTCTTGCTCAATCCGGAAGGAATGCGCCCCCTCGGAGCCGGTACACGCTCCCCATGGCGGAACTGCTCGGTAGCAATGTAGAGGTCCACTTCCTTTTCATGGGATTGCACATGCTCCCCGTTGTAGTAGCCACTGTCGGCAGTCAGACGCCGGGGAAGTTGCCCGTCGGTGTTGGCCTTGAGCTTCTCCAGCATCGGATGCAGTTGACGGCTGTCGTTGGTTTCCTGCGTGACCTCGGCGGCAACAATCACCTGGGCCTTCCCGTCGACCGCCGCCTGGCAATTGTAGGCCTGCACAAAGCTGTTGCTGGACTTGTCCAGCATGATCCGCGATTGCGGGTCGGTGAAATTGCGTTGCGCCTTCTCGGCTGGCTTTACCTCCGCCCGCCCCTTCCCACCGGCGGCCCCAGGGTCTCCCCCCTTGCGCCGAACCTCTTCCTCTGCTTTCTCTTGCGCCTCGGCTTCCAACGCTGCCTTGGCTTCCCGAATCCTGGCCAGCCTCGTCTGCCGCCGCTTCAACTCCTCGGGCAGATCCTCATCCTTGCCCCCGGGCCCCAGGCGTGCGTCCTCTTCTTCATCCTCACGCTGCGCCCGCTTCAACAGCGCCGCGATCTCATCGTTCAGCCGCTGCTCACTCTTCAGCATTCGCCCGTAGCTCATCGCTTTGTGCCTGGAGGCGTTGGCTTTCACCTTCGTGCTGTCCAGCGCCACGTGCCCCAACTTCACCAACCCCGCCCGTTGGCACAGCTTCAGCACCTGGTTGAACAACAACCCCAACTCCTTCAAATGCCGCTTGCGGAAGCTGGCGATCGTCGCATGGTCGGGATGTTGATCCGCACTGAGTACCCGAAAGGCCACCGACTCCCAGCAGGCCTGCTCGATCTTTCGCGAACTGTATACCCCGACGCTGTAGGCATACAGAACCAAGGCCAGCATCATCCGCGGCTCGTACGGCGGACGTCCGCCTTCGCTCAATTGATAGCTTGAATAAATCGCCTCGAGGTCCAGCGTTTCCACCACGTCGCGCATGAAGTACACCAAGTGGCCGTCGGGCAGCCATTCATCCACTCGGGGTGGAAGGAGGTACGGCTGATCAGGCTGATAGGATCGAAAAGTTCCCTCTCCCATGCGGCCACTCTATCAATGGCCGGGACCTCAATTCAATGGCTTCCCGGAAGAGGGTTTCGCGACAGGCTCCTAGCCCAACGGCGGCTTTTCGAGCGTAGCGAGAAAAACGCCGTTAGGATGGGCGGAGGCCGGCCGTGGCAGGGATGCCATGCCCGCCAAAGGCGGGCACGACAATCCATTCCGCCAGGCAAACGCGCGTAGCGCGTATGCCGGAAGGCCGGCCCGCTGCGCCGCTACCTCCTGGCCAGGAACAGCATCACATCCCCGAAACCCAATAGCTTTGCCAGGCGGTCGAGAGGCCTTTTCACAAGCAGGGGGGCCGCGCCCTTCGCTATCCCTCCCCAGGTCACCGTCTTTTCCACGCTGAATCCGCTCTCCTCGAGCAGCCTTCGAAGCGTCGCCTTTCCGAAGAGGGTGAGGTGATCGGCGATGGCGGATCTCCACCGCGCCCCGAAGAGCCTTGCCTGGAGGCCGTCGATGTTCGGCGTGGTGATCACGGCCACTCCCCGGGGGGCCAGAATCCGCCTCACCTCCGCCAGCAAGCCCCGGGGATCCGGGACATGCTCGATGAGGTGGGAAAGATGCGCCACGTGGATGCTCGCCGCGGGGAGGCGCGCCTCATCCAGCGTGCCCGCGAGGATTCTCACTCCGCGGCTCTTCGCCCCCCACTCCGCCGACTCCCTGCAGAGGTCCACGCCGAGCGCTTCCCAGCCCTCGGCCTTCATTTCCTGCAGCAGCCTGCCGGTGGCGCAGCCGATATCGAGGAACTTCCTCGGATGCGGGAAGTCCGAAGCGATCCGGGCAAAGCCGATGTCGCGCAGGCCCAGCCGGATGAGGGTGAAGAAGGCCTCTTCGTTGGAAAGCTCGTAGGAGAAGTATCGGGAGTCGTAGCGCTTTCGAAGGTCGTCCGGGATCGGCTGCGGGCTCTGGTACGCCAGTGAGCAGGAGCGGCAGCGTACGAAGCTGAAGCCGGGGTCCGAAAAGAGCGGGGATGCGGCGGTGGAGCCGCACAGGGGGCAGGGAGTCTCTTGCGTTCGCTCGAGGCGTGACGGGACCGACGAGTAGGTCTTGTCCATCGGAGATCTCCCCTCACTCCGAGATCGTAAAGAAGATCTCCTTGACGGTTTCGTTTCCCGCGAAATCGCGCGCGGCCAAAAGGAGGTGCGACTCCCCTCCCCGCAGCTCGACCGTTCCGCACCTGATGAGCCTGTCGGCGGCGAACACGTCCGAGACGCCCACGTGCGTTCCGCAGATCACCATCCTGCCGTCCCTCACCTGTATCGAATCGAAGACGATCCTCGAGGCCTCCTTGCCGTTGAGGGCGAGCCGGATGCTGTAGGGAGCCATCGGCCAGAGGAAGCGCACGTCCTCGCGCGGATCGTAGATCTCGGCAAGGATCTCCCGCGGGCCCGGAGAGATCGTGGCGCCGCTCACGAGGGGCGTCAGGGTCTCTCCCGTTTTCAGGAGCACGCGCTTGATCACGGGAGCCTGGTGATCCGCCAGGGGCGGAAGCAGCGAGAGGGGGTTCAGGAAAGCGGCCTCCTGGATGTCGAACACCTCCAGGTGCAGGTGCCTGCCCTCGGAAAATCCCGTGTCTCCCATGATGCCCAGAGGCTGGGAAGCGGGAAATCTCGTTCGCTCCGTGGGAACGCTCCCATCCTTCAGATGACAATAGATGGACACGTACTTGTCCGTATGGCGAAGGGCCACGAAGCCGCCCACGCCTCGGGGAAGGGAGGTATAGTCGGACCCCTCGTCGTAGCGGAAGACCAGCTCCCCATCCATGATCGGCCGGACCTCCTGCTCGCCCCCGCCGATGTCGATTCCGGCGTGGAAGTGGTCTTCCCTGCTCTCGCCGAAGGTTGCCGTGACGATCTTCTTCTCCACGGGCCAGTCCACGGCGGCCAGGGGCATCGCGAGCGCGAGAAGAACCAGGGCCGGCCCATGAATGCGCGTCACATCTCCTCCAGGTCCACCCTGAGGAGCAAATGGTCGATGCCCAGGAGGATCCCGGCGCCGATTCTTCCCAGGCAGACGCTCCCCGCGGGAAAGCTCTCGTGAGAGATCACCGACGCGAACGGCTTGACGATGAGAAGCTCCCTCTGCGCCGGGGTGCCGCCGATAAACGCGGCGGCATCCCGTTCCGGCATGAAGGAGAAAGCCTGGAGCCCTCCGGGCAGCGGGAGGGAGGAGACGGCGTGGGACGCCGGATCGTAGAGCTCGGCGGAGCCGGCTCCCTCGAAAACGAGGTACCTCCCGTCAGGGGAAAAGGCTATGCGGACCTCCCGGCGGAAATCCGAGGAAAGGGGGATCTGGGAGAGCAGGCGCGCCGATGTTCCCTGGATCTCCAGGACCATGAGGTACTGCGGATCGATGCCGGAAACCGCGGCGGCGAGCGAGCCGTCAGGGGAGATGGAGCAGCCCAGGATGACGGGGATGCGGCTTGCCCGAAGATCGTACTCGGCGGTCACCCCGCCGTGCCTGTCGACGAGCTGGAGGGCCCCGTTGAGAAGCCCCAGAAGCAGGAAATCGGACTCGATGGAAATGCTGGTCACGAGGCAGGGGAAATCCTTTGACCACAGGACATCGCCGCTTGAGTCAAGCTCGCTCAACCCCGTGGTGTCGGTCTTCACCGTGAAAAGCCTTCCCGCATCGCGGCTCAAGAGGGGGTAGCCCTGCCCGGAGAAGGCAAACTTCTTTTCTCCCCGCCGGTCCTGGAACACCCAGGTGGTGCCGAGCCGGGAGAAATTGATGAACCCCGCGTCCGTGAGCGCCACGCGGAACAGGGGGCGAGCCGTGTAGAGGATCCTGCCGTCTCCCGTCACGTAACCGAACGTGCCGCCGAGCTGGAATGGGGCCGTCTGCCCTTCCTCGGCGCCCGCCTCCGGGCTTGAAGAGGCATCCACGGCCCAGACCGGCTTGGCAACGAGCTCCCTGCCCAGTGGATAGGGAAACAGGGCAAAGTAGAGTATGATGACGAGAACGGACAAAAGGAAAACGCGGATTGGCCTTTTTTTCCTGATACCGTTCACGTGAGATCCTTCGGCGCTCCCATGGGACGCGCTCATCGTAGTCGGGGCAGGGGGGTTTGTCAATGCAAGTGAACGTCGAAGATCTTGCAGCCCGCGCAAGACAGGCCGCGGATCGCACCTATTCGCCCTACTCTCTTTTCCCCGTTGGGGCGGCGCTCCTGTGCGCGGACGGCGAGGTGGTCACGGGGACGAACGTGGAGAACCGCTCCTACGGGCTTACGATCTGCGCCGAGAGGACCGCGATATTCACCGCCGTGAGCCGGGGAAAGCGCGAGTTCCAGGCCATCGCCGTCTCGTGTCCGGCGGCGGAGTACCCCGTGCCCCCCTGCGGCGCCTGCCGCCAGGTCTTGAGCGAGTTCTGCGCCCCCGAGATGCCCGTCATCTTTGCGGGAAAGGACGGAAAGCCCGTCACCATGAAGTTGGGGGATCTTTTCCCTGTGGACTCTCTGCACGAGCTCAAGAAGAAGGAGTGAAGGAGCGCCGCTACCCTACTTTCTTGTTTCTTCAGCTTTCTTGATATCGTCTTCCATCTTGGCTTTCCAGATCTCGGTCTTCTTTTTCACAACGTCCGCCTGCTCGCTTTCCCCCAGCACCATGTGCAGCCTGCGCAGGGCCGCCAGGAGGTGGATGGCGAGCTTGATGTCGTCGATGCGCATCGTGGAAAGCTCGTACTTTTCGCGGTAGCGGTCGGCCGACTGCTGGAGCAGCTCCCTGACCAGGTTGAGGTGGGAGAGCCGGGCCGAATAGCCCTCGTTTCTGGGGTCCATGCCGGCGATGAGGGTCTTGAGGTTCAGGAGGTTCTTGGCCACCACGGCGTAGCGGCCTTCAAGCTCCACGAAAGACCATTTCCATTTCGAGTTGTCGCCGAACCCATCCTTTATCGAATCGATGGAGAAGCCGATCTTCCTCGCGAGGGCGTAGCGAGCGTCGTCGGAGAAGGCCTCGATGCTCGCCAGTCCCTGCTCGTAGTCGGAGAACGGCACGTCGATGCCGGATGAGACGATCTCCTCCAGAAAGATGATCGTCTTGTACAGGCACTTTCGCGCCTCATTGAGGTAGGCCTCGTTCTTCACGCCGAGGAAGGAGAGGGAAAGCGAGTTCATGAGCAGATAGTTCGCCACGAGGTTGAGGTTGTCGTCCGCCAGCGCCAGCTTCTGGTAGCCCGTCCCGGGAGATTTTGATTCCTTGACCTTCTTCTGCTTTTCGTGGATGAGATCGATGGCGGTCTTGTAGTCCTTGATGTACTCGGAGTACTTCTTTTTGGCTTCCTCGCTGGGCCTTTTCATCGGGCGTTTTCCTTTTCTGAACCGTACTTTTCAAGCAGCTCCCGGGCGTGCTGCAGTGAGAGGTCGCCCTTCCTGTCCCCCGCCAGCATCCTGGCGATCTCCTCCCTGCGGGCCGCGCCCGTTACCCTCTCCACGCGCGTGACGGTCCTGCCGCTGTTCGTCGCCTTCTCGATCCTGAGATGATTATCGGCACGGACGGCGATGGTGGCGAGATGCGTGATGCACAGCACCTGCTTGTGCCGGGAGAGGGCATGCAGCCTCTCCCCGACGGAGAGGGCCACCTCTCCGCCGATTCCGACGTCCACCTCGTCGAAGATGAGGGTGCTCATGTGGTCGTTTTCTGCCAGGATCGACTTGATGGCGAGCATCACCCGGGAAAGCTCCCCTCCCGAGGCTATCGAGCGAAGCCTCTTGAAGGGCTCTCCCAGGTTGGGCGAGATCACGAATTCGATTGCATCCCTCCCCCAGGGGGTCACCACGGGGGTCCCATCCTGCTTCTGTGCGTCCTTGACCAGGACCCGGAAGCTCACCTTGGGCATGCCCAGCTCCTTGAGCTCCTCCTCGATCCTCTTCTGAAGCGCGGCGGCCGCGGCCCTCCGCTTCTGGGACAGCTCCTGGGCCATGGCGACGAGCAGGCTCTCGGTCTTTGCAATTTCAGCCTCGAGGTTCTTCTTCTCCTCTTCCCAGTTCTCCATGCCGGCAAGCTCCTGCTCGCCGGTCCGGCGGAACTCGAGGACGAGCTCGATGGTGTCCCCGTACTTCTTCTCGAGCGCCCTTATGGCGGCCAGCCGCTCCTGAACCTCCTCCAGCCTCCGGGGATCGAACTCGGCCTTCTCCCGGTACTGGCGGACGTTCTCCGCGAAATCCTCGATCTCATAGAAGGCATCCTCCAGCTGGTGGGTGATCTTCGAGAGCCCTGGATCTATGCCGAGGATCTCGTCCATTGCGTGGCGGGCCCGGCGAAGGGAGGCCAGGGCTCCCCCTGCGCTCTCTGCCGTCGTGGAGTGCGCCTCCTCCAGCAGGGTGGAGAGCTTCTCGTGGTGTGCGAGGATTCCCAACTCCTTCTCCAGCTCCTCCTCCTCCCCCGGAGTGAGGGCGAGGGCCGTTATCTCTTTCACGGCGAAGTCCAGGATGTCCATGCGCCGGAGGCGCTCGCGCTCGTCGCTCACCAGCTTGGAAAGCCTCTCCCGAAGCGACGAGAGGGTGATGAACTGCCCGTGGAATCGGCGGGCCAGCTCCTCCGTTCCGCCGGAGCGGTCCACGAGCATGCGGTGGTTCTCCAGGTCCAGAAGCGACTGGTGCTCGTGCTGGCCGTGAACGTCGAACATGAGGGATGAGAACTCGGCGAGGTCGGTGCGCGTGATCGGGGTGGACTGGATGTACACCGCCCCGCGGCCCGTGTTCTTCAGCACGCGCCGCACGATCACGGTGCCGTCCTCAGGCTCGATTCCCTTGGAGGCGAGCCATTCGGCGGCCTCCCGGTTCTCCCGGACTCCCACGATCCCGGAGACTGCCGTCTCCTCGGCCCCGGATCGGATGATGGAGGTGTCCGTCTTGTCCCCCAGGAGAAGCCCCAGGGCCCCGATGAGGATCGACTTTCCCGCCCCCGTCTCGCCGGAGAGGATGTTCAGGCCCTCGGTGAAGCGCACGTCGAGCTTGTCGATGATGGCGTAGTTGTGGACGTGCAGCTCCTCAAGCATTGGGCTCTCCCGTCCAGTGGAGCTTGCTTCGAAGCACCTCGTAGAACGTCCGTTTGTCAGATCTGATGATGAGCGCCTTGTTTTTTGACGGCGAGATGCAGACGCTGTCCTTGGGGGCAAGGGGGAATGTCTCGTGGCCGTCCACCGTGAGCACGATCTCGGCCTTCTGCGGCTGTTCCACCTCGATACGGAGCGCCTCGGAGGCCGGGACCACCGTCGGCCTGTTGGAGAGGCTGAAGGGACAGATGGGGGTGAGGATGAACGCCTCCATCTCCGGGTGAACGATGGGGCCTCCCGCCGCCATTGAGTAGGCCGTGGAACCGGTCGGGGTGGCAACGATGACCCCGTCCGCCCTGTAGCCGCCGACGTAGGTGTCGGAGAGGAAGACCTTGAGGCGGATCATGCGCGACTTGCCCATGATGGCGATCACGGCCTCGTTGAGGCCCTGGAAGGCGGCGGCCTCCCTCCCCTGCCTGCGCACCGAGACGGAGAGCATGAGCCGCTCGCTTATCCCCAGCTCGCCGCGGAGGAACTTCTCCAGCGTCGGCACCAGCTCGCTCTTGGAGACCTCGGTAATGAACCCGAAGTCCCCCATGTTCACGGCCAGGATGGGGATCTCCCTGTCCGCCAGGAGCCGGGCGCAGGCCAGGAGCGTGCCGTCGCCGCCAAGCGATACCGCCAGGTCCACCTCGGTGAGGCTTTCCCGCGGGATGGAGCCCGCGAAATCCACGGGAATCGTCTCCCCGCCCTCTCGATGAGTGAACTCCGTTATCGCCCGCACCACCGCCGCAACATCCGGCTTCTGCGAGTTTATGACAATGAGAACCTTGCGGATTTTTCCCTGCTTGGCCGCCATTCGTGGAACAACTATAGTGGCGGAAAGAAATGTTGTAAAGTTGGATGCCCGCCGCGGCCTTACGGTATCGTGGCAAGCACCTTCTGGACCGACTCCACTTCCCGGCGCCCCAGCATGGGGTACAGGGGGAACATGAGCACGCGCAGCATCAGAGAGCGCGCGTTGGGGCAGGGGAAATCGGCGGCATCGTCGCGCGACACGGCGGCCTCGGCAAAGGCCGGCTCCGTTTCCACGCCCTTCTTCATCGCGTACTGGCGCACGTCCTTCATCCCGTCGGCCAGGACCACGGGAAAGGCGCACAGCACGATCTCGGCCTCGCCCTTCTGGATCAGGGATTTGTGCCGCGACTTCATGAGGGACTGCATGTAGGCGCCCTGGATCTCCCGGCGGGCGGTGATGAACCTGTCTATCCCGTGAGCCTGGGAGAGACCGAGGGCCGCGTTCATGTCGGCCAGAGGGGAATACAGCGGGGACTGCTCCGCTATGCGCTTGAGCTGGGCAGCGGCGCTGCGCGACCGTGCAAGGACCAGGGCGCCGCCGCCGCAGGTGATGATGTCCTCGGGGGCGAGGGAAAGGACGCACAGATCGCCCGAGCTTCCGCAGGGAGTCTCGCCCCACTTTCCCCCCAGGGCCTGGGAGCAATCCTCGACGATCGGGATGCCGAACACTTTCAGGGCTTCCACGTCGGCCAGGAGGCCCAGGGTATGGTGGGCCACGATCGCCTTGGGGCCGCGGCCCACGAGCTTCTCCACCTCCTTGGGATCGATGAGGCCGGATTCCGGCTCCACGTCGGCCAGGAGCGGGACAAGGCCCCTGTCCCTGGCCACCCTCACCTGCAGGGCAGGACACAGGGCCGACAGCACCACGGCATCCCCGGGGGCAAGGCCGAGTGATTCGAATGCGAGGGAGAGCGCGAGGTAGGGATGGGAAACCGACACGCCGCCCGAGGTTCCCAGCACTGCGGAGACCTTGGATACCAGCTCCCGCGAGATCTCCCCGGGCCCGATGCGATCCGATACGATACAGGAAAGCACGCTTCCCATATCCCTGCGTTTGACCGTGGGTCGAAAGATAGAAATCGCCATAGTGTCTCGAGGTGTCCGCTTTCTATACGAGCGCGCTCAGGCTCTGCAGCTCCCGCGGATTGAACAGGCGCCTGGTATTGAGGATGACGAGGTAGCCGTCCTCACCGCTCACCACGCTCTGGATGTACTCCGAGCCGATGCCCGACATCATCTGGGGCGGGGGCTGCAGCTCGGAGGCATTAATAGTGAGGACGCGAAGGATTTTGTCAATAACGATGCCCAGCTCCCTGGCGCTCACCGTGATGACCAGGATTCCTCCGGGGTCGCTCTCCTCGTCCTCGACGGGAAGGGGGGCGATCTGGAACCTCTGGTGCAGGTCAATGATGGGAATGATCCTCCCGCGCAGGTTCAGGAGGCCCTGCACCCAGGGGGGAGCGTTGGGGATGGGCCGAACCTCCTGGTTTCGCACGATCTCCTTCACCTCCATGATGTCGATCCCGTACTTCTCGTTTCCGATCTGGAAGGTGACGAGCTGCAGCTGATTGTCGATTTCTGCCATGGCGGACTCCCCTATTCCTCGAATCCCCCTTCTCCGATGAGGGGAACGAACCGGCACCCGATGCTCTCCCGCGTCTCGATGCGGCTGCCTGTCCTTGTTACTATCACAAGAACCTGAGAAAATCGATAGTCCCCGACGGGGACCACCATGACGCCGTTGTCCGCCAGCTGCGCGGCCAGGGCCCCCGGCACGGCCGGTGCGGCGGCGGTCACGATGATGCGGTCGAAGGGAGCCTTCCCCGGGAGGCCCTCTCCGCCGTCTCCCAACACAAGGCGGATGTTTCCGTAGCCCAGCTCCTCCAGCGTACGCCGGGCGGATACAAAGAGCTCCGGCACCCGCTCTATCGTATATACCTGGGAGGCCAGTTCCGCAAGGATGGCGGTCTGGTAGCCGCTTCCCGTGCCTATCTCCAGCACCCTCTCGCGCCCCGACAGCCGGAGCGCCTCCGTCATGAACGCAACCATGTAGGGCTGGGAGATCGTCTGGCCGTGGCCGAGGGAGACGGGAAAATCGCCGTAGGCCTCCCCCTTGTGCCCGGATGAAACGAAGAGGTGCCGCGGCACGCGGCGCATGGCATCCAGCACCCGCGCGTCCTTGATTCCCCGCGCCTCCAGCTGGAGCTTCACCATGCGCTCCGCGGCGTTGTGCTCCAGGTGACCGTCTTCCACGCTCCCCACCGATCCGCCGGGGCTAGAAAACTACCAGGACCGGGACCTCGCTTCGCCGGATGAGATGGGCAGCCGTCGGGCCGAGCAGGTAGTCCCTGATCTTGTGCTTTCCATGGGCGCCGATCATGATGATGTCGGCCTTCTCCCTCGCCGCCACCCGGGGGATCGTGTCGACGGGCTTTCCTTCCTCCAGGAGGAACCTGTAGTGTATGCCATGGGTGCTGAGGTAGGACAGCTCGGTGTCGAAGGGGAAGCTTTCCTCCATTTCCTCGGCCACCGTCAGAACGACCACCTCTTCCCAGATCCCGCCCAGTGCGTTCACGCAGAACTGGAGGGCGCTTTCCGCCGCCGGGCTTCCGTCGTAGGGGAAGAGCATCCTGTGGGGGCTCGTGAAGGCCCTTGGGCACACGAGGACGGGCCGCGGCGAGCTGCGCACCACGTCTTCCGTGGTGGATCCCACGATCGCCCGGTCTATATGGGCGTTCTCCCCCTTCTGCCCGATCACCAGCATGTCTCCCGAGCGGGCTTCCTCCGCCAGGACCGCGGACGGCAGCCCCTCGCGCAGCACCGCGGCGAGCTTGACCGTGCGCTCTTCGGCGTCCTTCCTGCATTTCTCGAGGCAGTTCTCCGCGAAGGTGCGGATATCGCTCTTGACCTTGTCGTAGAACTCCTTCAGCTCGGGCTCGGGAGGGACATAGACACGCTCGAAGCCGTAGTCGAAGTGGCTGGCCGTGTAGATGATGGGGAGATCGGTCTTTCGGGAGTCGATTGCGAAAACTACCTTGATCTCCGCGCGTGTCCTCGCCGCAAGATCGAGCGCGTACTGGTAGGCTGTCAGGGAGTACAGCGACCCGTCGATGCCCGCGACGATCTGGCCGATCACGTCCTGGCCCCTCCCTTCCCCTCCCCCGGATTGCTTTCTTGCAGTATCGAGTCCTTCGCGTGAAGCTTCGATACCTTATACTGCTTCAAGAGCAGCCGGATGGCATCGTTCACACCCTCGGTGCGGTTGGCGTAGTAGCCCTCCCGCACCATCTCGTCGATGCCCTCCATCAGCTCGGTCGACGTCTCCACGTATGTTTTGGACACGAAAGCACCCTCCCCTCTGTCGGTCTCAAGGAAAGATTCTACTCCGAGGAAGTGGTTTCCTGCAAGAAGAATAAGGCGGCAAGGGATTCCCGCCTCCTTGCGCGGTCGGGACCCGACGCTGCAAATATAAAAAAATAGGGGATAGGTAACACCTATCCCCCTACGAGACAAAGGGGCAAGGAAAGGAGGTGAAACTTACCCCACTGAAATCACTGTTCAGCTATGTCTCTGAAAATTAAAACACCGGTGTCACTGTATAGTTACAGACCTCCTAGTGAAGAAAGCTCTGCAGGGCGCCAAGGAAGGCCTCCGGCGCGCTCACGTGCAGCCAGTGGTCCCCCTCGGGGATTCTTTGAACGATTGCCCGGGCAAAAGAGAGGCGGATTGCGGCCAGATCCTCCTCTTTCACGGACGAAGACCTGCCGCCGAGAAGGAACAGGGCCTCGCCTCCAAATGCGCCCTCTCCCAAGGGAAAATCCCCAAATATCCGCGCATTCTCCAATGCCCCGACATTCACCCGCCACCGGTAGCCGGCGCCGGAGCGCACGGCATTGGTCAGGAGGAAAGCCCGTAGCCGCTGCTCGGGAATGAGCGGCGAGATGAGCGCGTCAAGCTCGGCCCGGGACCGGCAGGCGCTGATGTCGGTGTGAAGCGCCGCGAACTCCTGTTCGTGGTCCACGGGATAGGGCTTTGGCGCGATGTCCACGACGACCAGCCTCTCGGTGAGCTCGGGATGCCGGATCGCGAATCCCATAGCCACAAGCCCCCCCATTGAATGCCCGACAAGGGCAATCGGTGCGTGCCGGTGATCTTCCGCCCAGCGGCGCACATCGGATACGCAGTCGGCGAGGGTGTTCGACGGATCATGGGGAGAGTCGCCGTGATTGCGCAGGTCAAGGGCGTAGCAGTGCGCCAGGGAAGTCAGCCGCCGTCCCATTCCGACCCAGTTCTGGGAAGAGCCGAACAGGCCGTGGAGAATGACGAGAGGCCTGCCCTGGCCGCCAAAGTCCCGGAAGGCAAGCTCGAGGCCCCCGGTCATGGCGACAACCGCGCCTTCACGGCGCCAGCCTTGCCTTCTATGGCGTAAGCCTTGCCTTCCATGGCGCCAGCCTTCCCCAGACGACGGCGTCCCGCCCATGGCTTTCCCATTCGGCCTGCTCGAGCTCGACGGGAAGCGGGGAACCGCTCGCGGCCGGAAAGAGGGGGTATCCGTCCATATAGAACGGCGCCACGGTGATGACGGCCTGGGCCGCGAAGCCCCCAGCCAGAAACGAAGAGAGCACTCCCGCCCCGCCCTCCACCATGACCGATCCGATTCCCTCGGCATCGAGGGCGGCGAGCACTTCGGCCAGGTCCAGCCCCGCGCCGGTCGCCTCGACGCGAAAGAGCCGGGCTCCGCGCCGGACGAGCTCGCTTCCTCCATCTCCCGGCGCCTCGCTGTGGAAGATCCAGGGCTTCATGTCCTCCCGGCTCATGAGCCGCGAGGCCGCGGGGGTGCGCAGGCGCGAATCGAGGACAATGGGCCTCGGCTGAGGCCCCTCGGCAAACCGCACCGAGAGAAGGGGATCGTCGGCCAGCACCGTGCCGATCCCGACCAGGATTGCCGCATGGAGGCTGCGAAGGCGATGCGTGAGAGCGAGGGATTCGCTGGAGCTCAACGGGAATGGAGTGCCTCTTGCCCCGGATATCATCGCGTTGAGTGTCTGGGCCCAGCTCAGGGTGAGGACGGGGCGTCCCTTCCGCCCTCCCCGCCCTTCCAGCACGCCAATGACCCGCTCGACGATCATGCTCCCATGCTATCGGATGCGGCGCCGCGTGTAAACGAATGCGTGCCGGGCCGACCCTTGACTTTTCCCGAGATTCAATATACAGTTTATCATATATAGATATCTACAAAGGAGATCTCCATGGCCCTGATACAGGAAAAAGACGCGAAGATAGTAAAGGAGAGGCTGGCAAAGCTTTCCTCCCCCGTCACCCTGGCCGTCTTCACGCAGGAGTTCGAGTGCGACTATTGCCGTGAAACGCGCGAGCTTGCCGAGGAAGTGGCGGGCCTGGCCGGCGGCAAGGTGAAAGTCGAGGTCTACGATTTCCTCAAGGACAAGCCGAAAGCGGAAAGCCTCGCCATCGACAAGATTCCCGCCATCGCGGTCCTCTCCGACGGCGGCGAGGATCGGGGGATCCGCTTCTTCGGGATCCCCGCGGGATACGAGTTCGCTTCGCTTCTTGAAACCATTGAGATGATGTCGCGGGGCAGCTCCGGCCTTTCCCCGGCCTCCCGCGAGAAGCTGGCCTCTCTCAAGGACCCCCTCGCCCTCCAGGTATTCGTGACCCCCACCTGCCCCTACTGCCCCCGCGCGGTGGTGCTGGCGTTCAAGCTCGCCATGGAGTCGAAGCTCGTGACCGCCTCCATGGTGGAGGCCACCGAGTTCCCCCACCTCGCCAATAAGTACCAGGTCTCGGGGGTCCCGCATACGGTGATAGGAGAAAGCCCCCAGCCCATGATCGGGGCCTATCCCGAGGCAGCCGCGGTGGACTTCGTGCTTGCCTCTGTTCAGGGAGGAAAGTAGAGCATCCCTCACGCGCCGAGCTTCCCCTGCGCCTGTGGACATCGCCAGGGGCCGATGGTATATAATTAAGCCATAGGATAATGCCTCGAGCTAATTCGGGGCGGGGGAACAGCGTGAAAAGAGTGCGCGAGTGGGCCGATCGGATCCGGGAATCGACCGAGAGGGCCTTCTTCGGCAAGGGCGACGTGGTTGAAAAGCTGCTCATCGCCCTGCTGTGTCGCGGACACGTCCTGATCGAAGACGTGCCCGGCGTCGGAAAAACGATTGCAGCCCGGGCGATCGGCCAGAGCCTCGGCGGGAGCTTCAAGCGAATCCAGTGCACCCCCGACCTTCTGCCCGCTGACGTGCTGGGCGTCTCCGTCTACAGCCCCAAGACAGGCGAGTTCAGCTTCCGGGAAGGGCCCATCCTCTCCAACGTTCTGCTCGTCGACGAGATAAACCGGGCAACCCCCCGGACCCAGTCGGCGCTCCTGGAGGCGATGGCGGAGAATCAGATCAGCATCGACGGCAGGAGAATTCCCCTCCCGTCGCCCTTCTTCCTCATGGCCACTGAAAACCCGATCGAGTTCGAGGGGACGTTCCCACTCCCGGAGGCGCAGAAGGACCGGTTCCTCCTGGCCCTTGAGATCGGATATCCCGACAGGCGCTCCGAAGAGGAGATCCTGGAAAGCCAGCGCAGGATAACCCATCCCGTTTCGGACATCGATGCGGTCACGGACCTCGCGAGCGTGAGCGAGATGCAGGAAGCCGTGGTCGAGGTTCACGTGAGCGCGGCGGTGCGCGGCTATATCCTGGACATCTCCGAGGCCACGCGGCGGGAGCCGCGCCTGAAGCTGGGCCTCTCCCCCCGGGGCTCGCTCGCCTTATACAAGGGCGCCCAGGCGCTGGCCGCGATCCGCGGCCGCGATTACGTCGTGCCCGAGGACGTCAAGGAGCTGCTCTTGCCCGCCTGCATCAAGCGGATCATCGTCCGCCCCGAGTACGCCGTGAAGGGGATCGCCCCTGCCGATGTCCTGCGGGGGATCGCCGAGAGCGTGGAAGTGCCCCTGGTCAGAGCCGGATCGTGAGAGCGTTTAAGGCGATCTTCTCTCTCTTTCTCGTCGCTGTCCTGTTGTTCCTGCCCTATCGGATCCTGCAGTTCATCGCGCTCTTGTACCTGTTCACGGTCGCCGCCTCCTTCGCCTACTCCCGCATAACGGCGGGGGCGATCCGCGTGAGACGCCGCGATCCCGTGCTGCGTGCGCACAGGTTCGAGCCCATTGAAATCGTCCTCTCCATTGAGAATACCCGGCTCCTCCCCCTGCCCTACATTACCGCGATCGACCTGCGCGGCCCCCTCTTCTCCAAGGATTCGGGCAAGTTCGTCCTGCGCCTCCGCTCCCGGGAGAGGAAGCGGCTCGCGTATCGCATCGAAAGCCAGAGCAGGGGCGAGTATCCCATCGGGCCCGTCGTGGTCGTGGGCTCCGATCCCCTGGGCCTGTTCCCCTGGAGCCGCCGGGTTTCCGAAAAGGGACGCCTGATCATCTACCCCGAGGTTCTTCCCATCTCGCGCAGGTCGGCGAGAGGATTGCCCGCGGGCAGCCTCCCCATCAACTCGCGGATCTACGAGGATGTCACCCGCTACCGCTCCCTCCGCGAGTACGTGCCGGGAGACGACGCGCGGCGTATCAGCTGGAAGGTCTCCGCGCGGACGGGACGGCTGCACTCGATGGAGTACCTGCCCGCCCTCTTCTCCCCCGTTCTGATACTGCTGAACATGAACGCCGAGGAGTTCCCCCTGCGGTTCCGCTCCCACTGGGTGGAGCGCTCCACCGTCACGGCCGCTTCTCTGGTCATGTATTTCATTTCGCTGAAGCAGGAGGTGGGCCTCGTCTCTTCGGGGCGGCTTTCACGGGGAGAGGCGGCGCCCATGGCGCGCATGAGCTCGGCTCCCGGTCACGCCACGGCGATCATGGAGATCCTGGCGTGCATGGAGCCGTCCAGCCTCTCCATGGATTTCACCTCCCTGCTGGCCGCCTCGGGGCTCGACATCCCCGTCGGCACCCGCATCGAGGTCATCACTCCGCGGGTCACCCAGGAGCAGGGCGCGCTCCTGCGGGAGTCCCGGCGGAAGGGATGGCAGATCGAGCTCTTCCTTATCGGGGGGGAGCTTTTCGAGGGCAGGGAGCGGCTCTCCCGGGAGTTCCCGGTCTTCGGCGTCACGGATTACGGCAATGAGCTCATCGCTGGCTAGAGCCTACGTGAATCGGCAGCGGTCCTTCGTCCACCCCCTGCTCGCCATCACGATGCCCTTCTTCTTCACCCTCTGCCTGGATGCGGCGGTCCGGGTCGTCATTCCTTCCTTCGGTTTCCCCCAGGCCGTATTCCTCGCCGTCCTCCTCCTGGTCAGCGTCGAGGTGACCGTGGTCGGCAACATCCTCTTCGACGAGAGGGCGAGCTTCCTCGCGCGTCTTCGCGAGCTCATCGTGATCATGGCCGCGATGTACGTAGCCCTCTCCCTCACCGCCAGCATCAGGGCGCGAGCGTATGTGCCGGCGGACGTGACCTTCATCTACCCCCTGGTCCTGGTGTTCTTCCAATGGAATTTCGTCGTCACGGTGCACATGCAGCTTCGGGATCGGGAGATCCTCCTCGCCGTCCTCGCCTCCAAGGAGGGCGAGGCGATGCTCCACTCCCTTCGCGACGCCTCCCTACAGGCGAGCGCGGCCCTGCGTTCGCTCCGCAGGGCATCCTCCCTGGCCGCGTTCTTCCAGGCGGCGGTCTTCTTCGTTCTCGCCATCTGCCTTCTGTTGCGGGTCACGATTCCGCCGTGGGCCCTGATCGCCTGCGCCCTTCATGCGGCGTACGGCCTGCTTGTGCGGGGGATTCTCAACACCTTCGCCCATGACCAGGTTCTCCTGGGAGAGGGCGTGGTGGTGCCGGGGAGGCTCGAGGCTGCTCGTCTGTGGGCTGCGCTCGCCCTGGTGGCTATCGGGCTTCCGCTTGCCGTGCTGGGCTCCCGCAACGCCTCGCCCCTGCCCCTCTCGATAATCCTTGCTTTCTTCTCATGGCTCGCGGGGCTCTTGCCTTCCCATTACGCTCCGGACATGGTCGATCGGATCCAGAAGATGATTGAGTCGCGCCTGGCCTTCGAGCGGCAGATGCTCGCATCTGCTCCGCCCCCTCCCATAAATCCGTCCGTCTTCCTCCTGCTGGAGGCTCTCCGCCGGCTCTTCGTCACCGTGGTGGGGGCCGCGGTCTACTTCTTTCTCGTCTCCCCCCTCCTGTCGGAGGAGTTCTTCGACAGCCTCAAGAAGCGCAGTCTCATCGCATTTCTATCGAAAAAGCTTTCAGCGCTCCTGCACTTCTTCACCCGCGCCGCCCGACGGCTCATGAGATGGCTGCGGCGGGCGGGACGCCCCATGGCTGCAATCGATGAGCCCGCGGGCAAGAGCACCGGATACAGGGGGCCTCCCGCGGCGGCGGCGAAAGCTTCGCTTCGAAAGCGCCTTCAGGTAAGCCGGATCTTGAGGGCATTCCTCCTCTTGCTGCGGTGGGGGGGGGGCCGCGGGGTGGCATACCAATCCTCTGAGACCCCGCTAGAGTACTCTCATCGGCTGCGCGAGGTGGTTCCGCTGAGGCAGCGTGAGCTTTCCCTCATTGTCGAGGTGCTCGAGGAGGCGCTTTTCTCTTCGCACCTTCTCGCCAGGAAACGCGTTGCCGGGTACTTCCTGGCCATCCGCGAAGTGAGGGCCTCGGTCTGAGAGAGAAATCCCTTGCCTATCTCCTATCGCCGCCCCATCCCCGGATGCTTCGGCGCGATGCGGAACTGGGCTTCGCGCCGCAGGATATCCCTGCCTCCCAGGGGCTGGTTCTTCGGCATTCTTGATTTTTCCTGATTCTCCATCCTCTTCTTGTCGGAGTCCTTGCCGAACTTCCAAGGCTTGTTCATGGAGTGCGCCTCCTTCACGCGGATGGCTTGATGCTCTTCAGAATGAATTTAGCACTCTGCTGCGCCGGAATCAAATAGGCGCTCCCCGCAAGCAAAGCCTGCATTTTCCCATCCGCGGCCGCGCTAGTATGTTATACAGCGAAACCACCGGCCCCGCAGGGCACGGGGCGCCTTTCGCCTTCCTTGGCTTCGGCGCCTTCAGCCCTCCCTGGCAAGAGGGTAGATGCAATGGAGCGATTTCGCAAATCCCTTTCGATCTTCTTCCTCGTCCTCTACATCCTGCTCACTCCGCTCATCATCCTCTACAGCCTTGGATACATCATCGAGCCGTCGTCTCCCGCCTCCAAGCAGCAGATCGTGAAGACCGGCGGAATCTTTCTCTTGAGCACGCCCACGGGAGCGAAGGTCTCCCTCAATGGGACCGCCTACCAGGGAAAAACCCCGCTCTCCATCCTCAACCTTAATCCCGGCTCCTACACGATAGATATCGACATGCCGGGCTTCCTGCAGTGGAGCCGGAAGGTTGTCGTCAAGGCCGGGGAGGTCGTCTCTCCCGACGATATCCTTCTGGTCCCGAAGCAGTGGAAGGCGAAGGAGATCCTCCCCCAGGCCTTCTCCAACCTCATTCCCGCTCCCGGCGCCCCGTTCTTGATCTTCCAGCAGGGCAGGAGGCTTGATGGGCTGTATATCTTCAACGAGCAGAACGGCGCTCTGATTCCGGTCGTGGACCCGGAATCGCAGCTTGGCGGCGCACGGGTCGACGCGAGACTCATGGCGCCCGCCAGCAAAGCCCTGGTCCTTGAAGTCTCCATCAGGGGACACCGGATGACGCTCCTGGCGAGGGTCCGTCTTCCCAACGTGACTATCGAAGATGTCACGAGCCTCTTCGGGGAAGACCCCATCGAGCGGGTGGAGTGGAGCGGAGACGACCCCGAGGACTTCTTCCCCCTGCACAGCGGCAGCGTGGATTGGGTCCACCTTCCCTCCTCCACGGTGCTCCGCGGTTTCCTCCACGGCGTGCGCGGCCTCGGCCTCTCGGGCAATGACCTGTACGTTCTGAACGGCGTCAAGGGCCTGTTCCGCCTCGACTACGCCACGGGTAGCCAGGAAGCGCTTCCCGCAGTCTGGGAAGGAGTAGAGCCGCTGTTCCAGAACAGCTTCGTGCGCATCCTTTCGCCCTCGCCCGGCCTTCTCATCTTCCGCGACGACAAGGGCTCATTTGCCGCCACCCTCCGCGATCTCGCCTACAATGGCCTGAACATCCGCGGCTTCTCCATCGACCCGGTGGCGGGAAAGATCCTCCTCTGGCAGAGGGGACGGCTCGGCGTGCTGGACTACGGCTCCAATCCCCCTGCCTTCATCCCCGAGTGGGCGCCCGTTCGCGGCGCCGATATCCAGCAGGCGTTCTTCGCCTTCGGCGACACCCACGCCCTGTACCGTGACGGAAACTCGGTATTCCTGACCGGCCTGCGTGAAGGTGGGCGCACGTTCAGGATCGTCACGGTCCTTAGGGGGACCTCGATCTCGTACTCCAATCGGCGGGGCATCCTGTATTACATAGACGCCGCCGCGGGGAGGCCCTCCTTCATCGTCGTGGTTCCCCGGGAGCCGGCCCTGGAAGAGCTTCTGCAGAGCCTTCCGGGAAGAGGGTAGGCATGGAACAGCTCGTATTCTCGCGAAAGATGTCCCGGGGAAAAGTGAGGGCGATCCAGCGCTTCTTCGAGATCTTGCCGGGCGCGGTGAGCTGGTCGATCATCATCGGCATGTTCGTGCTCCTTGCGCTGGACCCGGTCATCGCCGCGCTCATCGTCATCGCCTTCGTTTTCTCCTGGTTCCTGCGCCTGCTCCACGGAAACATCCTGCTGCTCCTCTCCTTCATTCGGCTGTACGCGGAGAAGAACACGGATTGGATGGAGCGGATTCGCAGGCTCTCCGACCTCGAGGGTTACATCGCAGAAATGGAGGGGGACGTGCGGCGCATGACTTTCCGCCAGAGGCTTTCCTTGCGCAACCATTTGAAAGACCTGCGCACGCTCGCCTCCAGCGGCTCGCCGCCGCCGCGCTGGAGCGACGTCTACCACCTCGTGATCTTCCCCGTGGCCAGGGAGAGGCGCATGATCTTCGAGCCGGGGGTTGCGAGCATCGCCGCCGGTCAATTTCCGGCAAAGAAGATCCTCATGGTCCTCGCCGTGGAGGAGAGGGCACCGGACGTCGTGAAGGAGGAAGCGCGCGCCGTTGTCGAGAAATACCGGGGTTCCTTCCTCGATTTCCTGCTCTTCATCCATCCCGACGGCATCCCGAACGAAGCCCGCGTGAAGGGGGCCAACATCACCTATGCCGCCAGTAAAGCGGCCGCGTTTTTCGATTCGATGGGCATCCCCTACGAGAACGTGATCGCCTCCTGCTTCGACGCGGACACGGTGAGCAGCCCCGAGTATTTCGCCTGCCTGACGTACCATTTCCTCATCTGCCCCAAGAGGACCCGCGCCAGCTTCCAGCCCATCCCCGTGTACTGGAACAACTACTGGGAGGCCACAGGGTTCTCCCGCGTGCTGGACATGTTCTCCTCGCTCGCGATGATGAGGGAGCTGACCTATCCCGCCAAGCTCACCACGTTCTCGAGCCACAGCTTGAGCTTCAAGGCCCTCGCCGACGTGGACTACTGGCCCGTGGACGTCATCTCTGACGATACGGCCATATTCTGGAAGGCCCTGATCCAGTTCAAGGGAGACTACCGGGTCGTGCCCATGTATACGACCGTTTCCATGGACCTGAACCAGGCCGAGACCTGGTGGAAAACGGTCGTCAACGTGTACAAGCAGAGGCGGCGATGGGCCTACGGGGCGGAGCTCATTCCCATCGTGATCACCGAGTTCCTCTTGAGGAAGGATATTCCCCTCGGAGTGCGGCTGGTCTTCGGCTACCGGCTGATCCAGATGCATGTATCCTGGGCCACGTGGCCGTTCCTGCTCTCCCTGATGAGCTGGCTTCCCGCCATCCTGATCGCGCTCACCCATTCGCACTCGGTGGTCCGCTACAGCGAGCCGAGGATCCTGAGCGTCATGTACCAGCTGTCGTACCTGGGCTTCGGTCTGTACGTGGTCCTCACCTGGATCTTCCAACCCAGGGAGAAGGGCAGGCTCCGTATCCTCAAGCGGCTGCGGCACGCGCTGGAATGGCTCCTGGTCCCCCTCTTCAGCATTGCCTTCGGCGGCATACCGGCCCTCGACGCCCAGACCCGGCTTCTCCTGGGCCAGTACATGCAGTTCTGGGTGACGATCAAGGAACGAAAGGGTGAGGAGGCGCCGACGGGTGCCGGCTCCGCGTAATACCGTCCGGCAGGCGCCGGTTCCGTGTAATCGTCCGGCGCGGCTCAACGAAGTCGGGCGCCGGGCAGGCAGAGCTCGGCGGTCGAGCAGCCATCCGATCTCAGGCCCTCCGTATCAGCTCTTTCCGCCGGGAAGCTTGATGTTGGCCCAGAGGGAGGGCGCCCCCGCATTGTCCCTGGTGACACGAACAGCGGCGGTCTGGAACCACAGGTGTCCCGACGGTCCCGTAACCACCTCCGCGGGCGCCCAGGTTGAGTTGTCGGCCCAGATCAGCGCCCCGGCATGCCGGACTGCCGTGTTCATGCTGAGGTCCCTGGCGTTGACGATGTCACCCGCCTTGGGAAGCCCCGCTTCGCCCATTTTCAGATACTGCACGCAGTAGTAGGCGGCGATCGCGATGGTGAATGCCGGGTCCTGATCGAGCGCCTCCCGGATGTCGCCGGACTTGACCAGCGAGAGGACTTCGGGGGTTGCGTCGATCGCGGCCGTGTACACGGCTCGGGAGTCGATTCCAAGGTCTTTCATGGCCTCCACGGCGCCCACGGCCATGGGCCCATTGGCGCAATAGCAGGCGTCGATGTCGGGGCTCGCGCGAAGCACGTTCAAGGAAGCGGCCCTCGCCGCAGCTTCCTGGAAGTCGCCGATCGCCTGGATCACCTTCACGTCGGAGTACCGGTCCAGAACGTCGTGAAACCCCTTGCTTCGTTCGATTGCGGAGGCACTCCCGATGGGCCCCAGCATCTCCAGGACCGTCCCCTGGACCCGGCCGTCGTATTTGTTTTTCAGATAGTCCGCCATGCGCTGGGCGAGCTCCGATCCCGCCTTTTCGTCGGAAAATCCCACGTACATCTTCACGTCCGGCGAATCGATGTCGCCGTACGCCGTGAAAATTGGAACAGCCGCGCCTTTCGCGAAGTCGACGATCGGCCTGGCCGCCTCCGGATCCTGGGCGGCGACGATGAGCCCATCGATCCCCTGGTCGATCATGAGCCTGCACTGGGTGATCTGGGCCGCGGGATCGCCCTGGGCGTCATAGGCGATCTCCTTCCACCCGTTGTCCCTGCAGAACCACTGGAAGCTCTGCTGGAAAAAAGACTCCCAATCGCTGGTCACGGTCCTTGTGTCGAGCCCCAGGAAAATCTGTTTTCCCTGCGCCGCTTTCTCCTTCTGCCCTCCCGGGAAGGCCAGCATCGCGGCCGCAAGGAAGACCGAGAGCGAGAGAAGGGCTCTCTTCATGTTCCTACCTCCCGGCGAAATGAGGAATGCCGGCCGCTCGGCGTGCGGCCGATCGGCCTCACCAGCCTTCCGCAATGAGAAGTCCCCACTCCCCCCCAACAAGCTTCGGCCGCTGGAGCGGGTATGCCCAGTAGATCTCCAGCACCAGGACTCCGAGGATGTTGAGCCGCAAGGCCGCGCCTGCGCTGAACACGGGAACACGGAGGGTCTGATCCGCGGAGAGCTCGAGCACCGGCGGCTCGGAATTGGTCCAAGCAACCCCCCCGTCCAGGAAGGCCACGAGGTCCGTGGGAAGATAGGGGAAGCTGAGAAGGCCCAGCTCCCGCGTGCCCAGCACGGGGAGACGGATCTCCGCGTTCACGACGGCGATCTTGGAGCCGAAGAGCCTGTTCACCTGGGGCGAGGCGGGATCCCCGGCGCTGTCGATCGAGGTGACCGAGAAATAGTCGTAGCCGCGCACAAGGTCGTGCAGGCCAAGATAGAAGCCGTTGAGGGTGGGGTCGTCCGCGTCGCCCAGATACCTGCCCACGTGCAGGGCCCGCACTGCGAAAGTCAACGGCTTGAGAAACAGGTACAGCCGCGCGTCCGCCAGGGCGGTGAGATAGATGAGGGAACCCACGGTCTGGTCCACCTCGAGCCTGTAGCGGTAGCCACGGATGGGCGCCGTGAATCCGAAGAATGAATAGTCCCCGACATATGCAAGGCTCGCGTGCGGCAGGCTCAGGGGCGGCGGCGCGGCGAGGCTCACGTTGTCCTGGCCCGCGAAGCCGCCGCCGAGGTAGTACGAGACGGGGGCTTTCTGTTCGTACCAGATGAACGTGTATCCCAGGTCCGCCTCGAGCCTGCGGTTGATGCTCAGGGGGAGCCATGCCAGAAAGTCCGCCTCCTCCGTGAAGATTTTCTGGTCGACCACCCCCGTGTCGGCGGGGGTGATCGTGAAAGCCGCCGGCGGGAGGAGGAAAAAGTTGTCCTGTGGAATATGGGCGATGCCGAGCCCCCAGTTGACCCGCCCGGTCCTGTTGATGTAGACGGCCTGGCCGCCGAAGCTGTCGAGGGTTCCGCTGGACTGGATGGCGAGGTCAATGGAGTGGTCTCCCAGCACGTCCTCGAGATACAGCTCCACCGCCCCGCCCAGGCTCGGGCCGAAGGGGCTCAGGGCCAGCCCGAAGCTGGCCTGGCTCACGGCGATGAGGCCGAACTGCGGGAAGTAGGGGGAAAAAGACGGGGCCGGGATCTTCGGCTGCGGCGTCTCTTTGAGGGCCTCCACGGCGCGGGCCGTGTCGTCGGGGAGAAAGGCGACGGGGATTTCCCCCTCGAAGCTGACCGGGGTTCCCTGGGCCTCCTCCAGGCTCAGGGCATGCACCTCGTATTCCCTCTTGTTGAACACGGAGAAGACGAGCTCTCCGCTTCCGCGGGCGAGAGAAAAACACGGGGAGAGCTCGGTCAGCCCGCTTATCCCCGTGGCGACGCTCGTGACGCGGAAGAACTGCCGGGCATCGAGGTCGTAGCGGTAGAGGTCGGCCACCCCGTCCGGGTCGGCAACGAAGTACACGCTCTTGCCGTCGGGGGAGAACTGCGGATTGATGTGCCTGGCCCCGTCCTTGATCGAAACGATCCGCTCCTCATGAGTGGCGATATCGAGGAAGCCAAGGTTCATCGAGTGGAATGTCAGGGAATCGAGGCCCGTCTTTGCGCCCCGGTCCGTGGCGTAGACCAGGGTCTTTCCATCGGGAGACCAGGCGGGCTCGAGCTCCGCGTGCCAGCCGCTTGTGAGCTTGGTGAGCCGTCCGCTTTGGGGATCGAGGAGGAAGAGATCCCTGATCGCCTTTGAGGTGGCGGACAGGGCGATGAGCGAGCCGTCGGGAGACCAGGCCAGATTGGAGATCCCGTCAATGCTCTCGAAAGGAATGACCTTCTCAAGCTTCCCCGAGGGCACATCCACGATGGCGATGGCGGCATCCCCTTCCTGAAAGACCACGAAGGCAAAGGACCGCGAGTCGGCGGACCATGTCCCGGCGGAATCGATGAACTGCAGGGCATCGAAATGCGCGTCGGTGTCCGAGCTCGCCAGCGCTTTCAAGATCTTGCCGCTGGCCGCATCGGCGAGGAACAGGTCCAGCGTGAAGAGGTCCCTGCGGGAGAAGACCGCGATATACTTTCCATCCGGGCTGATGACGGGCCCCAGGTTGAGCCCGTTTCCGATCCCCGGAAGCATCCTTCCCACATCCCCGGGCAGGGACTTTCCGGCGAGCTCTTGCGTGTATGAGGCGGTGAGATCGTCCTTCCATTTCTTGGAGAACTCGGAGTACTTCATTCCCAGCGCCGCTTCGATGCCCGCCGAGACTCCTCTGCTCGCGCTCTCGTCGAAGAGGGAGCGGGTGCCGTTTTCCCCCCATCCCTTGTCCACGTACTCCCATACCGCCTGGCCGAACCTGTAGGGGAAGTAGCGGCCCGGGTCCGAGGAGAGCTCATCGATGCCCGGCACGTCCTTGTTGAGCACCGCGTCCCTCATCCACATGTCGGTGAGCGGGTCCGACCGGCCCTTGGAGAAGTACTCGGCCATCCCCTCCACGAACCACAGGGGAAGAGGCTGGCCCGAGGAGACCGCGGAGCCGGGAGAGATCAGCCGCTGGTATTGGAAGGCATGGACGAGCTCGTGGCCGAGCACGTGCGAGTTCTCAGCGTAGACGCCGGTGAGGTAGAGGACAACCCTGCTGCCGAGGCTCTCCGTGACCCCGCCCTCTCCCTGGGAAATGATTCCGGGCACGGCGTTTGTCTGCTGGAAGTCGACGAAGCTGTCGTAGAGGATCACCTTCTGCAGGCCTTTGATGTCGAACCCGAAGCGCCGCGAATGCTCGGCGTACCAGCCCTCCAGCATCCGTGCGGCGTCCAACACCGCCGAGGCGCCCTCGGGATAGTGGTAGATGCTGAAATGCCCCTGGGTGAGCACGGAAAAGTCGAGGTGCTCGTACTGCACCTTGTTGCGCCCGAAGTACTGCGCCGGGAGGGGCGCCGCGATCAGGGTGGCCAGAGCGAGCGCGAGCAGGGTTTCAAGCGCGGCCGGAAACGGGTGCAACATTCTCGATCGATGCACGTTTCACTCCTTGCAGCAAGACTCATCAAAAAGATCTCCCCGCAGGTTGTGAATGGTCAAGTAGATCTCGGCTGCCGACGCGGGCCGCCAGGTCGCGCCAATCGCTTTCACCGCCCGTCTTTTAGCCCGCGCCTTCCCCCGTTCGAGCCATCGCCATTGACTCGCGCCGATCCCGCGATGATTATCACTGTGGGGGTATCGAGAATCGATGTATGCAAGCGAACGGCTCGACGACGAGATCCGCTTCCTCGGCAAGGTCCTGGGAGAGGTGATCCGCGACCAGGCCGGCCTGCCTCTCTACACGCTGGAGGAGGAGATCCGACTTTCGGCCCGCGCGCGAAGGCGGGGGGACGCCGAGGCGGAGAGCTCCCTCATGCGGATCATCGGCGCCTTGAGCGAAGCGGAGGCGCGGGTCGTTGCGCGCGCCTTCACAATCTTCTTCGAGCTTGCCAACCTCACCGAGGACCGCGAGCGGGTCCGGGTCCTGCGCGACAGGGAGAAGCGCCGCCATCCGCTTCCGCGGGGCGAATCCATCGAGGAAGCGGTGCACATCGCGCGGGATCAGGGCCTCGACGCCCCGGGCGTTCAGGAGATTCTCGACCGGCTGTCGATCGAGCTTGTTTTCACCGCCCACCCGACCGAGGCCAAGCGCCGGTCGGTCCGTTCCCGGATCCGCGCCCTGCGCCAGGCCATGGCGGCCCTCGACGACGAGAGGCTCCTTCCCCGGGAACGCCAGTTTCAGCTCACGGAGGTCCGCTCCGCCATCACGGCCCTGTGGCAGATGGAGCTGATCCGGCCCCGCCGCCCCACGGTTCTCGAGGAAGTCGAGGTGGGGCTTTTCTTCGCGGAAACCCTCTGGGATGTTATCCCGGAGGTATACCGGGATTTCGCGCAGGCGCTTGAGAAAACCTATCCCGGCGTGCCCTTCCGCCTGCCTCCCTTTCTCCGCTTCGGCTCCTGGATCGGCGGGGACAGGGACGGCAACCCCAACGTGAGCTCCGACGTGACGGAGCGGGCGCTCTTGCGCATGCGTTCGGCCGCCGTGGAGGGGCACCTGAAGCGGTGCCGCCGCCTCTTCGAGGAGCTGGCCACCTCCGAGCGCGAGGCCCCCGTCTCGGAGGAGCTGAAGCAGGCCCTCGAGCGTTCCCTTTTGGATTTCCCGCAGGCCATGCGGGAGGTGGAGCCGCTTTCCCCCTTCGAGATCTATCGCCGCTATCTCAGCGTCATCGAATGGCGGCTGCGGCGGACGCTTGAGGAAGATTCCCTCGCGAGCGCCGTTTCCGGCGCCTATAGGCGGGGGGCCGAGCTTGTGGCGGACCTCGCCCTCATGCGGGACAGCCTGCGGGAAAACCGGGGAGGAAGGATTTTCGAGGGAGCGCTTCAGGGCTGGATGTGGCAGGCAGAGGTGTTCGGGCTTCACACGGCCCGGCTCGACGTGCGCCAGGATTCGCGCCGAAACGTCCGGGTCATGGCGGAGCTTTTCAAGGCGATCGACCTGGCGCGTGACTATGAAGGATTAAGCGAAGGTGCGAGGTGCGCCCTTCTCCTGCGAACCATGAGCTTCAGCGGGGAGATCCCCCGCGCGGGCCTCGGCGCTGAGACGGCGGAAACCCTCAGGCTCTTTTCGCTTCTGGCCGACGCCGCTCTGAATCTCGGGCCCGAAGCCCTGGGTGGCTACGTCATCAGCATGACCCACAGCTTGAGCGATGTCCTGTCGGTCCTCTGGCTCTCGAGCGCCCGCTCCCTCACGAAAGCGGCGGGAGAGAAGGGCCTCAGCCTCGACATCATTCCCCTCTTCGAGACCATCGAGGACCTCGCCGCCGCGCCCGGCGTTCTTTCAGCGATGCTCGAAAGCCCCCTCTACAGGGAGCACCTGAAGCTTCGCGGCGGGGTCCAGACAGTAATGATCGGCTACTCGGACAGCACCAAGGACGGCGGATACCTGGCGGCCTGCTGGGCCCAGTACAAGGCCGAGAGCGAGCTTCACCGGGTGGCGGCGTCGCACGGCGTGCGCCTGATCTTCTTCCACGGCCGCGGCGGTGCGCTGGGCCGGGGCGGAGGGCCCACGGCGCGCAGCATCCAGTCCCTTCCCCCCGAATCCTTGAGCGCGGGGCTTCGAATCACCGAGCAGGGTGAGGTCCTCGCGGACCGCTACGACGACCCCCAGATCGCCTACCGGCACCTGGAGCAGGTGATCTGGGCCACCCTGTTGAGCACCACCCGTCCCCTCTCCCCGCCGCTCTCCCGGTGGACCGAGGCGATGGAGGAGCTGTCATCCCGGGCGCTCTCCGCCTATCGCCTCCTGGTGGAGGAGCCCGGCTTTTTACAGTATTTCGAGCAGTCAACGCCGATCAACGAGATCGAATCCCTTCCCATCGCATCACGGCCGGCCCACAGGAGCGGAAAGCGCACCCTGGATGACCTTCGGGCGATTCCTTGGGTCTTCGCCTGGACCCAGGCGAGGTGCCTGATCCCGGCCTGGTACGGGATCGGCTCCGCCTTCGAGGCGTTCGGCGGCGGGAGCCCCCAGGGCTGGGACACCCTGCGCGAGATGTACCAGCAATGGTCGTTCTTCCGGGCGACGCTGGACAACGCGGCCCTCGCCCTGGCAAAGGCGGATATGCCCATCGCCCGGCTGTACTCCCGGCTGGTTGCCGAGCCTGCCGCGCGAGAGCGGATCTGGCGGCTGGTTTCCCAGGAGTTCGAGGCCGCAAGGCGCGCCGTCCTGAAGATCAACGGGCAGCCCGATCTCCTGGCCGAGGTGCCGTGGCTAGCGCAGTCCATCGAGGTGCGAAATCCCAACACGGATCCCCTGAACCTCATCCAGGTGGAGTGGCTTCGAAGAAAGCGGCAGTCTGAGAGCGCGGCGGACGGCGTCGGCGCCGAGCGGTGCAAAAGCCTCCTGCGCCTCACGGTTGAAGGCGTGGCAAGCGGGATGCGCACAACGGGATAAGGCGCGCGCGCCGGCGCGCCTGCGCCCCGCTATTGCGGTACCAACCGAAGGCGGGCCGACCTCTCCGCGATGAGGCTCCTCTCCTGTCTCAAGCCCAGCTTGAGCCCCAGGTTGGCTATAAGGAAAAGGAGCGGAGTCCGATAGTTTGCGGGGAATCGTGACAGGATCCTCGACAGGCCGAAAAAGCTCTTCTTTACGCTCCAGTATCCGTCGTAGAGCTGCTCCACGCTCATCTTGCGCGGGACGAACACGGGGGTGCAGTGATCGTAGAAACGCCAGTCCTCGGTGATCAGACGGTTTTCGCTTTTGAACTGTTCAAAAATCTCGGTGCCGGGGTACGGCGTGAGGATGTTGAAGGTGGCGGAAGGGATGCGAGTTCTCTGGAGGAACTCCAGCGTCCGGTCGAAGATCGACGGATCGTCGTCGTCGAAGCCGAACACTAAGGAAGCGTGCAGGAGGATGCCTCGGTCGATTATCTCGCGCACCGCGTCTTCCGTCTCCGCAAGGCCCCTCATGCCCTTGCTCATGCGCGCGATCTTGCTCTCCGATACGGATTCCAGCCCGACGAACAGCCCGCGGCATCCCGCGGCGGCCGCCATGTCCAGCAGCTTGCGGTTTCGCACGAATGAAATGGAGGCCTGGCCGCCCCATTTGATATTCAACCTGCCGAGGGCCGCGAACAGCCGCTCCGCGTAGCCTTGATCGCCCACGATGTTGTCGTCGAGGAACATGACGGAGGAGGCGCCGCTTCTCTCGATGTCCTCGACGACGCGCCGGATCTCCACGTGCCTGATTCGGCGGCCGAACACGCTTTTCACGCAGCAGAACTCGCAGGCATAGGGACATCCCCGCGAGGTGACCACCGGAACGACCCCGAGCACCGACCATGAACGGCGCGACTCGCGGCGGGGAAGAGGGTAATCGTCGAGGTTCCATTCGCTTCCCCCTCTATAGAAGGGCTTCAGATTCCCGGCCTCGGCGTCGGCAAGGAGGCCCGCCCAGACCGGCTCCGCCTCGCCCACCACGACTGCGTCGGAGTACTGCGCGGCTTCCTCGGGAAGAACCGACGGGTGGACTCCCCCCAACACGACCGGCTTTCCCCTTCGGCGGAACTCCCGGGCAATCTGGTACGCCCGGGGCGCCGTGGCCGTCATGCAGGTAATGCCCACAAGATCGCAATCCGCGGAAAGATCGAGGGTTTCTACTTCCTCATCCACCACGGTGACCTCATGGCCTTCCGGGGTGAGAGCCGCGACGTAGAGCAGGGATATCTGGGGAAAACGGATCAGGGGGCTTATCCTGCGGCTGGATTCCAGGGACTTCGAAGGCGCTATCAGGAGAACCTTCATTGCTCGTGACCTCCATTCAGCGCACAGTGGATTAAACTGCGATTTGCGCCGGCACGACCGACTTTCCTTTATGCGTCGATAGTATACCCGTTTTTCAGGAGAAAAATCCAGCCGTGTCTGGCGCGCCGCCAGTCAGCCAGGCGATTTTGTCCGCGGCCCCTTTTTTACTATGTTAAATGAAGAGCGCCAAAATGCCGCAAAACCTCGACGAGCTGTGCGTGAACTCGATTCGATTCCTTTCGATAGACGCGGTGGAGAAAGCGGACAGCGGCCATCCCGGCATGCCCATGGGAGCGGCGCCGATGGCGTACGTGCTGTGGACACGATTCCTCAAGCACAATCCCGCTGACCCCGCATGGTTCGACCGCGATCGCTTCGTGCTCTCAGCCGGCCACGGCTCCATGCTCCTCTACAGCCTGCTCTACCTCACGGGATATGACCTGCCCTTGGATGAGCTCGCCCGCTTCCGTCAGTGGGGAAGCCGGACCCCCGGGCACCCCGAGCGAGGGCTCGCTCCCGGCGTGGAGGTTACCACGGGCCCCCTTGGCCAGGGCTTTGCCAACGGGATGGGTATGGCCATCACTGAGGCATACCTCGCCGCCCGGTACAATCGCCCCGGATTCCCCATCATAGACCATTACACCTACGCCATCGTGAGCGACGGCGACCTCATGGAGGGGGTGGCATCGGAGGCGGCCTCGCTGGCCGGGCACCTGAAGCTGGGAAAGCTCATCTCCCTCTACGACGACAACCACGTGACGCTGGCCGCGGGAACGCCCTTGAGCTTCTCGGAGGACCGTGCCGCTCGATTCGAAGCGTACGGCTGGCACACCCAGATGGTGGAGGATGGCAACGACCTCCGGGAGATCGAGGGCGCCATCAGTGAGGCGCAGAAACGGCTCGACCGACCGCACCTGATCCTTGTCCACACCCACCTCGGGTATGGATCGCCTCACAAGCAGGATACCTTTGGCGCACACGGCTCGCCGCTGGGCGCCGATGAAGCGGCGGCCACAAAGAAGAACCTCCATTGGCCCGAGGATAAGCCCCTGAGCGTTCCGGCATCCGCTTTGGAGCGGTTTCGCGAAGCCCTCGGCCGGGGCGCGGAGCTTCAAGCCCGATGGAAGAGCCTTTTCGCCGCGTATGCCAAGGCCTTCCCTGAGCCCGCCGCAGAGCTGGAAAGGCTGATGAAAGGCGAGCTCCCCCAGGGATGGGAATCGAGCATTCCTCGCTTTGCGGCGCAGCCCAAGGGAATGGCCACACGCGTCGCCTCGGGCAAGATCCTGGCTGCTCTCGCCTCCCGGCTTCCCGAGTTGATCGGAGGCTCGGCCGACCTCAACCCCTCAACCCACACGGCGCTCGCCGGGCTCGGCGACTTCGAAAGCCCGCTGGCACCGCAGAGCGATACGCAGGGAAGCGCTGGAGGAGGATGGGGCTACGCGGGGCGCAACATCCACTTCGGCGTGCGGGAGCATGGCATGGGGGCCATCGTGAACGGAATGGCCGCTCACGGGGGGACGCTCCCTTTCGGCTCCACGTTTCTCATCTTTTCCGACTACATGCGGCCGCCCCTACGCCTCGCCGCGCTGATGGAACTGCACGTCATCCATATCTTCACCCACGACAGCATCGGGCTCGGCGAGGACGGCCCCACCCACCAGCCCGTGGAGCAGCTGTTGGGGCTGCGCTCGGTACCGGGTCTCATCCTCCTGCGGCCGGCGGACGCAAACGAAACCGCCGCCTCCTGGAAGATCGCGGTCGAGCGCCGGGGCCATCCCGTGGCGCTCGCCCTTTCCCGCCAGAACCTGCCCATCCTCGAGTTGGAGCGCTACCCCGCAATCCCTCAGGGAGTGTCGCGCGGAGGATACGTTCTTGCCGACAGCCCGGAAGCAAAGCGGCTCCGCCTGATTCTCGTCGCCACGGGCTCCGAGGTGCACCTGGCCCTTGCGGCCCGCGAGCAGTTGACCGGCTCGGGTGTGGGCGCACGTGTTGTAAGCCTTCCCTGCTGGAGCATCTTCGAGGAGCAGACGCCGGAGTACCGCTCCGCTGTCCTTCCCCCCGGCGTGCCCATCCTCGCCATCGAGGCCGGGGTCTCCCTGGGATGGAAGCCGTACATCGGCCAGGGGGTGGAGGTGATCGGCGTCGACCGCTTCGGGGCCTCGGCGCCCGGAGACACTGTGATGAAGGAATACGGCTTGAGCGTGGACAACGTCTGCCGCAAGGCCCTCTCCTTTGTCCAATAACTCTTGCGAGGAGTCTGCGTCTATGAAAGAGAATCCTCTTCGAAAGCTCGCCACGGCTACGAGAGGGTGGACGCCCCGGGGGTCTTCAATACCCGTTGGTCGTAGCGGTTCCGTCATTCTCGTTATCTTCGGGCGGCCGGCGACCTCACGCGTCGCAAGCTCGGCCCGGGGCCCTCGTGCATCGCGCCCCCGTGCTACGCCCCCGCCCTTCAGTACTTCAGGTTGAAGGCCAGCAGGTTCCAGGAGAAAACGAACCACAGATAGCCCAGGCACGCGATCGCGATCAGCGTGTCCCCGATCCTTGCCACGATCCATCGCCCTTTCCCCATCCAGGAGCGCACGGCGTTGTACAAGGGCGCGATGGTCCCAACGACTCCAAGCCACCCGATGATCTGCAGGAAACGCAGCCAGGGCTCGAGCCGCGCGCTCTGCAGGTGGATGTCCGTGAATGCACGCATGAAGGTTGCGCCCCACGCTGCGAGAAACGCGACCTCAAGGGCAGGCACCAGGCGGACGGCAAGCCTCAGCCATTTTTCTCGCGAACCGAGCTGGAGCGGCCTGCCATAGTGGCGGCGGATCAATGCAGCAGCCGGCCAGATCAGCAAGGTGAGGATCAATACCAGGACGCTTGCGATGAGAAGGGACATGGCGAAGCCGCTCGCCTGGCTCCACGAGGCCTGCTGGAAGATCATGAAGGGATAGTCCAGCACGAAAACCCTGCGCCCGGATTCGTCCTTCTTGAAGCCGACCATATCCTGACCGTCCACCTGCCGGAAAAGCATGGGGGCGATCTCCTGGAAACGTTTCGGCCGGCCGCTCAAGTCCCGTGACAGATTGGCGCTTATCGTCCCGTCGGGATTGGGATACACCTTAAGCTCTCCGACGAGACCCACCAGCTTCATGATCGTGGAATCCGCGCGGCGGCTGGTGATGTACCAGCCAGAGACCGATCGCGCGTCGGAGGCCGTGCTCGGCGGGGGCTGGATTGCCGGCGGTGAGTAGGGAAAGTAGCGGTCCAGGAGCTTTTGCAGCACGGCGGCCCGAAGGTCCACTCCGCCCTTGCCCGCGCTGTTGAGCGAGATGAAAAAACCCACCCCGATATCGGAAATAAGCGCGAGCTCGCTGTGGAAGGCGAGCGTGTCTCCTCCGTGCCCGATGATGCGGTGCCCGTTTCTGGACTCCTCGTAGAATCCGAGCGCCATCGCGTTCATCGGGGGCAGGTTGACGAAGGCGCGCGCATGCATGAGGCGGGCCGTCTCGGGCCGAAGGATCCGCGCATCGCCGTAGCGGCCGTCCTCAAGGTGAGCGATCATGAACCGGGCGATATCGGATGCAGTGGTTGACAAGCCTCCCGCCGGAACCGCCTGCACGATCTCGAAGGGCTTCGGCGGCTGCGAGGAGAGAAAATATCCGCCGGCCATGAGCGGCGCCAGGGCTTCCGGAAGGGGTTGGCGGAAGGTGGAGAGCTTCATTCCCAGGGGCTTGAAGATATGAGCGTCGATGTAGTCGGGGTACGGCTCGCCGGACACCCGCTCGACGATGTAGCCGGCGAGCGCCGCGGCGTAGTTGGAGTACGCCGGCGTCGTTCCGGGCGGAAAGATCCGGCGCGGCAGATGGGCCTTGAGATACTCGCCCAGCGGCTTCATGTCCCGGGCGTCGGCTATGAAGAGCTCCTCCAGCGTCTCCTCGAAGCCCGAGGTATGGGTCATGATGTTTCGAAGCGTGATCGGTTTTCCAAACGCCGAGGGTATGGTGAAGTCGAGGTAATCGCCGATGTCCCGGTCCAGGTCCAGCTTCCCCTGCTCCACGAGCTGCATGACCGCAGTCCACGTGAAGAGCTTCGATATCGATCCCGGCCGAAAAAGCGTTTTTTCGGGAATCACCGGGATCTTCCGTGCCACGTCCGCATATCCGTAGCCGCCCGCAAAGAGGAGCTTCCCATCCTTGACTACCGCCACAGCTACGCCGGCGATGTCGCTTCGCTCGAGCTTCCAGGGGGAGAATACCGTCAAGGAATGAGGCCACATCGGAGGCCGTCATCGAGGCCGGCTTGCCGGGCGTCCGAACCGCTTGCGCGCCAAGCTCTGCTCCCTGGGCCCACACCCCGAGGGAAACGACGGATGCAACAGCCGCGGAAAAAAGCGCCTGCGAGAGCACTGAACGTCTCATAAGAGCCCAGCATCTCATGGGATGCCCTGGGATTCAAGGCCGCGTGAGATCGCCCGCGGCCGCTATGAAGGATATGAGATTCTCGTGCCCTCCACCCTGGCGAAAGACGTCAGTATATGGGGCCGGGCCTCCCCTTGTGCGATGATGTGCTCCACCCGAATGCCTCTCACCGTCAGGGCATCCGCGATCATCGACCTGTGACAGCGCCACGGCACGGCCTCGGCGCACATGATCGCCACGTGGTTTAGCGACGCCTCCTTCATCAGCTCCGCCAGATTCAGCTCGAACTCCTCTGTTTGCATGTAATCCGCGTATCCGCGGAACGAGGCGTTTCGCCATCCCGTATTCGTGGAGTCCCTCCGCGTATGACGAAGGCCTCCCAGTCCCTTCATATGGGCGTAGGCTATCCCTGCGGCACGAAGGCTTGCCTCAAGCGCCTCGGCGTTGAACTGGGGGTTCCGCGCTGAGCCGGCGAGAGTCCTTACATCGATCAGCTTCACCACGCCATGCTCCCGCAAGAGCCGGATGAGCTCCTCCACCGTTCGCGTCGAATGCCCGATGGTAAAAATCGGGCCTGTCCCACTGGCTTCACTCATTGAATGTTCCCCGCCTCCGCCAGCCCATTCAAGAGAAGGTGGAAATACACGAGCCCGGAGTACGGGCGCCACCTCTCCATCAGGCGCCTGCCCTCTTCCGCCGAAAGAGCCTCTTCTCGCCCGAGCAGGCGGCGCAGGGAGCTCAGGGCGCCTGAATCTGCCGCGGGAAAAACATTGAGCCGGCCTAGCCCGCGAAGAAGGACGTACTGGGCGGACCATGGCCCGACGCCGCGCAGCCTCGTGAGCGTCTCCACGACCGATGCGTCATCGAGAGTTGAGAGACGATCGGCGTCAAACGCTCCGGAGGCGAAGGCCTCGGCAGCCTCCACGAGAGATCTTGCCTTCGTCGCGCTGAAGCCCAGCTCACGCAGGGACTCCGGGTCGATCTTCGCCAGCACCGCTGGACGGGGAAACGCGTGAAGGGCGGCTCCGTAGGAGACCGCGCGTTCTCCCCACGCCTCCGCTAACCGATTGAGCATGGTAATGCCCTGCGTGAGCGTGATCTGCTGGCAGCATATCGCGTTGGCAAGGGCTTCGAAGAGGGACGGATATCGCGGCGGCTTAAATCCATAGAACCTGCGGGTGAGATCTTGCAACATCGGGCCCCTCTTCGCCATGGCATGGAAATTGTCCAGATTGATTCGAAGACCAAGGAGGCGCTCCAGGGTCTCAACGATCCATGCCTTCGCGCTTGCCGTGAGATAGGGGCCATTTGCCTGAACGAGAAGCACGGGATTCTCCGGCGGGCCATCCTGGCTTACGGCCACCTCCACGGCCCCGCCCTTCAGAGCGAGGGCCCTGCTGTAGGTCTTCCCGTCCCACCGGTCGATCGTGCTGTGCGCGCGTCGCTTGAGTGCCCAGGCGATAAGCTCGAGCCTGAACGGCGGCGCCGCCTTCATCCGCAATGATAGATTTTCCAAATGCGTGGGCGCCGGCGGTCTTTCACCGCTGTTCGACGCGATAGGTCCCGGCCGGCGTTCGAAAACCGATGGAGAGGCGGTTCCACCCGTTAATGACGATCACGGCGAGCGTTAGGTCCACGAGCTCCTTGGGATTGAATTCCCGGCTCGCCCGCTGGTACACATCGTCGGAGACGTGTCCGTCCCGCAGCCTGGTGAGAGCCTCCGTCCACTCGAGGGCGGAGCGCTCGCGCTCGGTGTAGTACGGCGCCTCGCGCCACGCGTCCAGGCCGTACAACCGCTGCTCCGTCTCGCCCCGGGCGCGCGCCACCTTGCCGTGCATGTCCAGGCAATAGGCGCAGCCGTTGATCTGGGAGACACGCATCTTGATCAGCTCCAGGAGGCCCGGCTCGAGCCCGCTCCTCTTGGCATAGCTGTCCAGCTCCTGCATGGCCCTGGTGCCGTCTGGAGAGACCTTCGCATAATCTATCCTCTGTTCCATCCAGCTACTCCTTGTACGTGACCACGCGCCCCCAGAGGCTCTTGGTCCCCCAGATGCCCGAGCGCAGGCATTCCAGCTGCACGATCTGGCTGTGGTCGACGAACAGGTTGACCTCCGGACCGTAATTCTTGACGTACCATGCGAAAACCTCAGGCTCTGCAGCCTCGAACATGGGTACCTCAAGGCCCAATGCCTTGATGATCTTCGCCGGGACGTCGGTCCGCCACGTCTTCACATTCTCCGTGATTCCCTCGGACTCGATCATTATCTGGGACGCGCCGGCGTCGATGAACCTCTTGGCCTGGGAGATTGCCCACTCGGGGTCGCGCGTCCCCTCTGCTTCGAGCTCCGCCTCGGTGGATGCTCCGCCCGCTCCGAACTGGATCCCCACCTCGGGCTTCGCCTTCATACCCGCCTTGCTCACCTTTTCCACCAGCCGCAGCCAGTCGTCCAGGGGAATCGTGATGAAGCCGCTGGAAATCTCCACGATGTCGAAGCCCAGGGCCTTGCATTCCTGCAGGTATCCGTTCACGGCATCCGGGCCGAGGGTGAGAACATGCTCGATGAACCCGCCCGTCGAAACCTTCACGGCAAAGGTGTGGCACAGGTCGATCAACTCCTTGACCGCGCTCCTGGGCATCAGGCTGAAGGACCCCCCGGCGAACTTCAGCGTGTCCACGTATGCGCCCATGGTCTCCAGCACGTCCTGGAGGTAACGCTTTCCCATCGGCGTGTAGTACGGGCCACGTATTTCGGTCACTCCCCTCGTTCGAGGCTTGGGCTGGCGCTCGTTGACCCTGAGAAAGGGGAACGCCCGCGTCTCGTCTGTTTTTCGTTTTTCTTCCATAGAATACCTCCCTATCGAGCGTTCGCCAGCAGGGCGACGAGTTCGCTCACGCGTATCGATTCCAGGCTTTCCACCGCGTGTATGATGTCGGAGCGCAGCTTGGCATCTGCATGGGCTCCGGCAAGACCGTCGAACTTGTGTACGACGTGCTGGAAAGACATGGGGCGGGTATGGAATCCTTCATAGTCCTTCTTCTCCTTCACCAATACCCTTCCGACGCGGAGCGTAACCTTCAAGCGGCAGGCCATTTCCTCGGGGAACCTCCTGCTGAGCTCTGCGTCTGGATGGACCGTGATCTTTCGAAGGAGAGACTGAATGTCTTCGCCGCCAATCCGCTCGGGGCGATACTGGGCCGGCATCACCTGGTCGTCCAGAACGGCCGCCGCAAGCATGTAGTGGAGGCTGTGATCCGCCTCCTCCTTGGTGCGGACCCGCGTCTTGTCCCCCTCTTCTCCGCCTCCGATGATGTTATACGCCACGTCGAAGGTCTCCAGTTCTATCTGCTTCACGTCATCTGCTCCGAACTCTCCCTCGCGCTTGAGCTCCAGGATCCCCTCGATGGCGGACTGGGAATGGATCTCCGCATTGAATCTCTTGACGATGGTGCGCGTGACGCGCTCCAGGTCCTCGCGCGACCAGTCGATGTGGAATCTTCCCGCGATCGCGTCCATGAATCCCTTGTTGCCCTCGAAGACCTCCAGAGGGCCGGTGATCCCGTGCTTGGCCAGGAAAGCCGCGTGCATGGCGCCGAATCCGGCGTTGGGGTACGCAAGCCCCTTCCAGTTGGACAGGGCACCGGTGCGCGTTACACGAAGCGCATTGAATGCCGTCCCCGCGATGGCGATGGCATGGGCGGTTTTTTCCCTATCCAGTCCGAGAGCCTTGGATATCCCGGCAGCCAGGCCATAGAGGCCTTGAACCGTGTGGTCGAACCCTTTGGCACGAACCGGCGCTTCGTCGCTCAGCCTGCACTGCACCTGGTACGCGATGGCCAGCGCGGTCATGAGATCCCTTCCCGTGCCCCCCGCGTACTCGCAGCCTGCGAGCACCGCGGAGAGGTTGTCCGAGGGGTGGCAGGTTTCTCCCTTGGCGAGATAGCTGTCGTTGAAGTCAAGGTACCGAACGAGGGCGCCGTTTGCGAAGGATGCACGGTCGGGAGCCGTCTTCCCCCCGCCGATCACGGTGCACAATCCGTTTCCACCCAGCTCGCTCACCTGCGCAAGCACCCTCCGCACGGGCGGCCCATCAAGCGCCCCAAGCGCGCAGCCCAGCGCGTCCAGGACACGGACCTTCAACTGGGCGCGAGCTGCTTCGCTCAAATCCTCGAATGAGCGCGCGGCCACGAACTCGGCCAGAGATTGAACCAGCGTCTTTTTTTCCATCAAATAAAAAATAGTGTCGGGAGCACTATCCTGGCTACTTCCTAGTACACACGCTACGTGTCGCGGACGGAAACAAAGTTCCTGTTGAGCACGCAAAGTTTTTCTATTTAGAGGAGCCGGTATTACGCTCCGAAACGACTTTAGCTTAATTTTCTATCTATACGATATTATGCCAATAACTAATCCTTGATTAACTTGCATGATGTCTTATAATACCTTTCGAATCTCGAGGAGTCGTTTCGGCGACATTCGAGTCCTTCTAATTATACTCATTTTAAGAGTTCGTAATGAGAACGAAGGGGAGATTTCTACGCTCTTTTAAACAACTCTTGCGTATCCTGAAATTTCTTCTACGCAATAAAAAAAATTAATCACGCTCTGCAAATGTGGCAATTCAAATCTTCTACAGATTAAAGGCCATCTGCCGGGCTTGTCACTCCCAGCTTATTCTTTGTGGCAACATGTGTATAAATCATCGTGGTCGAGACATCCGAGTGCCCCATGAGCTCCTGAATGCTTCTTATGTCGTATCCCTTCTCCACCAGGTGAGTCGCAAAACTATGCCGCAAAGTGTGTATAGTGGCGTGTTTTACTATCCCGGCCTCCCTGACGGCTCGTCTGAAAGCCTTTTGAAGGGTCGTCGCATATACGTGATGCCTGCGAATGACGTGCGTCATTGGATCTATTGAAAGATTTTCAGAAGGGAATACCCAAAACCAACCCCATTCTTTGCTGGCGCTGGTGTATTTCCTATCCAGTGCTGCAGGGACGGTTACTCCCGCTTCCAATTTCGCCCTGTCCTGATTGTAGATGATCCTGACTCGCTCGAGATGTTTTTTCAGCATTTCAACGAGCTTATCCGCAAGGATAGTTTCACGGTCTTTGTCTCCCTTGCCGGACCGTATCGTCAAGCAGTTTCTCTCGAAATCGACATCCTTTATTCGCAAGGACAGACACTCCTGCAGCCTGAGGCCGCCGCCATAGATCATCGTTGCCATCAAACGCGCAGTTCCTTTCAGCTGTTCAAGTATTCTCTTCACCTCTTCTTGTGCAAGAACCACAGGAAGTCTTCTTTGGATTTTCGAAGGGACAACGGTACTCAAAGAGTTAATCTCTATTCCCAGAACATTCCTGTAGATGAACAATAATGCGTTAAATGCGAGCCTCTGTGTTGCTGCCGATATCTTCTTTTCCACTGCAAGGTATGAAAGGAAGCTCTTTAAGTCTTGTTCCGTGATCTTTCCACATTCCTTTTCACTGACATACGATCGAAAACGCGCTATCCACGACATATAAGATTTTTCCGTCCGGAACGACAAATGCTTCAGCCTCATTATCCGAGAGACGCATTCTACCAATTTCTTCCATGTCATTGCTTCCGGGTTTGGAATAACGAGTACCTTTCTGACCACCTGCATCCCTTTGCATGACAGATAATAGTTGTAGAGCTGAATAGCATACCGAGCCTGCTTTACCTGCCAGTCTTCGTATTTCTTGCTAATATAGGAAATGAAGCCGTTGAAGTTCTGATTATCTTTCGAGAATTGCCTATAGTTCGTATATATCTCAACCCATTTCTGATAAGCGAGTCTGTCTTTCTCTCTAATGTCCGCTTTGGCCCTAAGGAACTCTAAGTAGGATGTCATAACATGTCTCCTCTCGCTTTATAGAGCAGCACTAGAACACAACGCCCAAACCATTACTGCTGCTTGAGGAGATTTTGGAGATTATCCGTCGATCTTTAGGCTATGCGAACAACCCCAGCGGCAACTTTTCGATAAAACTCTATAATATAAATGTTATATCCAATCTAGATTTATATTGATTATCGAATAGGCAACGAATTAGTAATTCAATAAAAAGAGATAATACGTGTTTCAATAGCTTGTTTAACCATGATGGCGTTGGCATTGCTCTGGAAGGATGGCGGTGTTGTACTAATGTTGCTTGCTTGCTCTTAGTTTCAATACACTGCACGTCACCGTGGCTTAATGGTCAACGATTTCATTATAGGGCTCGGATCAAGCTCTTTCTCTTGAAACAACAACTCTTTTCTGTTGTCCTCAACACCATCATACTGGATGGATATAACATGCTGTTGGAGTTGTCCGCCTAGGCTACGCGTCGTTACTTATAGCTACGTTTGCTAGGGTTCCTTCGGTTGCTGATTCGGGGCGGCAACTCAACAGCGTCGTTAGCTGCTTCTTTATTTCTTTTACACATTTTCCTAGTCTGTATTGGCTTTATTTTCTAGATATGATTTAATATTTGTAGCATTACAATGCCAACCTTTAGAAAGGCTACTATTTCCGATATCGAATCTCTAATTTCCTTGCGCTTATCTTTTATAAATGAACTACATAAAGATTCTCCTGCTACAGACATTTCTTTGGAAACGGATCTGCGATCCTATTTCTCACAGAATATTAAAAGCAATCAGTTTATCGCTTGGCTAGCTATTGAAAATGACCAGATTATTGCTACTAGCGGATTGACTTTCTATCTATTACCACCCAATTCCAAGAATCCATCTGGCAAAGTAGCGTATATAATGAATATGTACACCCTGCCACATTTTAGGAACAAAGGCATTGCAAATGAATTATTTAAAAGAATTATTAAAGAAGCTCAATCACTTGGATATACGGAGCTATGCCTTCATGCAACAGAAATGGCAATTGGTATATATAAGAAATATGGTTTTATTGAACCACATGATAAGGAGTTGATGAAATATATTTGAAAATAAGTCGCAATCATTTCAGCAATAATAGAATTTATTAATGAATATTAAGAGAAGCAGCTAACATGTCGTTGCAGCTGACCGCCCAAGCTACGCGTCGTCACTTTATACTACGCGCACATACTCGTTTGCTTTTCCTAATGCGGGGCGGCAGCTGAACTCATTGTTATATCCATCTAAATTTATATTGATTAGTGAAGAAGCATCGGATTATTAATTCGATAATAATAAAAGACGTATTTCAATTGCCTATTTGCCTATGATGGCGTTGGCATTGCTCTGGAAGGATGGCTGTGTTGTACTACATTGCTTGCTTTTCTTTAGTTTCAGTACATGGCACGTCACCTCGGCTTGCCAACACCGATTGCATTCAACGGCTCGGATCAAGCTCCTTCAATTGATTAGATAGATCTTTTCTGCTTTCCTCAACGCCATCATACTGGATGGATATAACATGCTGTTGGAGTTGTCCGCCTAGGCTACGCATCGTTACTGATAGCTACGCGCGCTGAAGCATTTGTACTTGGATGATTCGGGGCGGCAACTCAACAGCGTCGTTATCTCCATCTAGATTTATATTGATTAGTAAATAAGCAACCAATTATTAATTCAAGAATATTGGATAATACGTTTTTCAATAGCTTGCTTTCCCATGATGGCGTTGGCATTGAGCGGGAAGGATGGCTGTGTTGTACTAGTTTGCCTGCTTGTTTTTAGGTTCAATACACTGCGCGTCACCTTGGCTTATTGTCACCGATTACATTATAGGGCTCTGATCAAGCTCTTTTAATTGATTCGATTGCTCTTTTTCTGCATTCCTCAACGCCATCATACTGGATGGAGATAACATGTCGTTGCAGCTGACCGCCCAAGCTACGCATCGTCACTTGAAACTACGCGCGCTCAGGTATTTCTTTTTTTTGAGGCGGGGCGGCAGCTGAACTCCTCGTTATCTCCATCTAGATTTATATTGATTAGCAATGAAGTTAAGAATTATTAATTAAATAATCTTGGATAAGACGCTTTTCAATTTCATGTTTGCCCATGATGGCGTTGGCCTTTCTCTGGAAGGATGGCGGTGTTGTACTAGGTTGCACGCTTGTTTTTAGTTTCAATGCATGGCACGTCACCTTGGCTTATTATCACCGATTACATTCAACGGCTCGAATCAAGCTCTTTCAATTGATTCGCTAGATCTTTTCTGCTTTCCTCAACGCCATCATACTGGATGGAGATAACATGTCGTTGCAGCTGACCGCCCAAGCTACGCGTCGTCACTTGAAACTATGCGTGCTCAGCTATTTCCTTTTTTTGAGGCGGGGCGGCAGCTGAACTCCTTGTTATATCCATCTAGATTTATATTAATTAGTGAAGAAGCATAGGATTATTAATTCGAGAATAATAAAAGACGTTTTTCAATCGCTTATTTGCCTATGATGGCGTTGGCATTGCTCTGTAAGGATGGCGGTGTTGTACTACATTGCTTGCTTTTCTTTAGTTTCAATACTTTGCACGTCACCTCGGTTTGCCAACACCGATTACATTCAACGGCTCGGATCAAGCTCCTTCAATTGATTCGATAGATCTTTTCTGCTTTCTTCAACGCCATCATACTGGATGGATATAACATGCTGTTGGAGTTGTCCGCCTAGGCTACGCGTCGTTACTGATAGCTACGCGCGCTGAAGCATTTGTACTTGTATGATTCGGGGCGGCAACTCAACAGCGTCGTTATATCCATCTCAATTTAAATTGATTATCAATAAAGCATTGAATTATTAATTCAATAATATAGGATAAGACGCTTTTCAATTTCATATTTGCCCATGATGGCGTTGGTATTTGGCGGGAAGGTTGGCGGTGTTGTATTACCTTGCCTGCTTTTCTTTAGTTTCAATGTATGGCACGTCACCTTGGCTTATTGTCACCGATTACATTCTACGGCTCGGATCAAGCTCTTTCAATTGATTCGATAGATCTTTTCTGCTTTCCTCAACGCCATCATACTGGATGGATATAACCAGTCGTTGCAGCTGACCGCCTAGGCTACGCGGCGTTAGTGAAAACTACGCGTGCTCAATCATCTGTTCTTTCCTGATTCGGGGCGGCAGCTGAACTCCATGTTATCTCCATCTAAATTTACTTTGATTAGCAATGAAGTAAGTAAATATTAATTCAAAGATCTTGTATAAGACGTTTTTCAATAGCTTGTTTGCCTATGATGGCGTTGGCATTGCTCTGCAAGGATGGCGGTGCTGTACTAGGTTGCATGCTTGTTTTTAGTTTCAATGCATGGCACGTCACCTTGGCTTATTATCACCGATTACATTCTACGGCTCGGATCAAGCTCTTTCAATTGATTCGCTAGATCTTTTCTGCTTTCCTCAACGCCATCATACTGGATGGAGATAACATGTCGTTGCAGCTGACCGCCCAAGCTACGCGTCGTTACCTGAAACTACGCGTGCTAAGGTATTTAATTTTTTTGAGGCGGGGCGGCAGCTGAACTCCTTGTTAGCCCGCATTGAGATGGTCAGGTAGATATGAAAGCAGCTATTCTCGAGTGGATAGTGTCAATCCTGATTGAACATAAGAGCTTACTCTCCATCGCGATCAAACAGCGTTCAAAGTTCGAAGGATGGCTGAAGTATGAACTTGCTAGTCGTATGCTAGCAAAGGGTGCAACTAGCATGGAGGTAGAAGCAGCGTATCCAAGTTCAAAAACCAGATCCGACATCCATCTGAAAATAAGTGGCAAGGACTACTACATTGAACTAAAAACAGCGAACACAAATTGGAACATTAAAGGCACTACGAAAAAGGCGAAACCCATTACGATGAATGTGAACGGAATCATTAAAGATATCGAGAAGCTACGGTCACTATGCGATAGAGGAATTAGTGCGTTCATCTTGTTTCCGGTTCCCCTTGAAAAAGAGAAGTATTGGAAGTACATGGAACGCATTTCAAAAGAAACCAACATTGATTTGTCCAAAACGTTGAAGTTCAGAACAATGACGACAAGTCTTGGAGGCAAAGACAAGGCTGATATCCTTATCTGCGTCTTAGAGGTGTCCAACTAGACAGCAGCAGTATCGCTAGGATGACCATGATACGCAAATAGGGTCTACAGAGCTAGGAAAATAAAACGGGAAAGAACAGACAATTCGAAATAAGCGCAATGGGATAATCAGAAAGATGTCACGAAACCGCAAGGACAATAAAATCGGCTGCGGGCTAACAAGTCGTTGCAGCTGACGCCGGGAGTTCCAGCTGTTTCGATTGAGTTTGGTCTACCGTGGTCCTTCGGTTGCTGATTCGGCGGCGCAGCTGAACTCCATGTTATATCCAATCTAGATTTATATTGATTATCGAATAGGCAACGAATTAGTAATTCAATAAAAAGAGATAATACGTGTTTCAATAGCTTGTTTAACCATGATGGCGTTGGCATTGCTCTGGAAGGATGGCGGTGTTGTACTACATTGCCTGCTTGTCTTTAGTTTCAAGGCATGGCACGCCACCTTGGCTTATTATCACTGATTACATTCTACGGCTTAGATCAAGCTCTTTCTCTTGAAACAACAACTCTTTTCTGTTGTCCTCAACGCCATCATACTGGATGGATATAACATGCTGTTGGAGTTGTCCGCCTAGGCTACGCGTCGTTACTTATAGCTACGTTTGCTAGGGTTCCTTCGGTTGCTGATTCGGGGCGGCAACTCAACAGCGTCGTTAGACGCGTATAGGCTATCGTTCGAGTGTCTTTTTTCCATAACCTTGAGCAAATGCTTGATAATCTACAATCAAGTCTTTCGTAAATAATTTATTTGCACCTGGAAATTGTTTCATGCATATAACTCTCATGAGACACTTCAAAGTTCAATATCATTGGAAACCCTCTTATACTTCCGATGAATATGCTTCAGCAGATGCGGAATACGACAATGCAGATGTAATTGACCAACAAATACATCTTTCCAAAGAATATACAATGATTTTCGTAAGTACTTTAAGGCGGACTCAACAGACATTATACTATTTGTTTGGAAATGTTCCTTTTAAACAAACAAACCTATTAGATGAAGTTCGGCTAGCTCCTTTTATGTATTCTAGAATCCGTCTCCCTCTTCTTATGTGGCTTATCATGGGTAGAATACAATGGTTCTTAAATATTAAACGCCAACCAGAGGCCAGAACAGATACTATAAGAAGAGCCGAAGATTTTATAAAGACGATAAAAGCGCTAAATGGAAATGTATTAATTATAGGTCATGGCTTCTTCCTAAGAGTACTGGCGAGTAAGATTATTGGAATGGGATTTGTAGGAAAGGCTTTCGATTATTTACATAATGGTGAATATCATACATATTATTTCAAATCCTGAAAAATATTAAATACTTAAGACTCTTTTAGAAGCTTTATATTGTTTATAATTCTTATACGCGTCTAACAAGTCGTTGCAGTTGACCGCCTAAGTTACGTTTCTTTACTTGAGACTATGTTTGCTAAGTTCCTTCGGTTGCTGATTCGGGGCGGCAACTGAACTCCATGTTATATTCACGCATATTGAAGATTCTTAGATAATTTCAGTATTAGTTCCCTGTATACGTATGCTTGAGTATTGCTATCATAAAGGGCTTTTTTCCTATTTGAGTAATGTTGTGAGATTCACCTCTTTCATTTCTTTTCTTTCCTTTGCGCGGGCCCTGGTAGTCACTAGGTCAAAGCTCGCGCCACTCTTTTGGTGGCCTCTCTTACCTTTTAACCTTGTTTTCTTTCGTTCAAGGTTGAAGTCTAGATTCAACCTGTTGCGGTCAGCTTTTTTCACTCTCTTATAGTTCTCTGCATCGGCCCGCGCTAGTCTCTTATGTTTCCGCGTAAATATAACAAGTCGTTGCAGCTGACCGCCTAGGCTACGCGTCGTTAGAAATAACTACGCTCGTTCAAGTATTTGTTCTTTCTTGATTCGGGGCGGCAGCTGAACTCCATGTTATCCGTTCATCAGAAAGGTGGTAACAAAATAATGGCAATTGCTCAAGTTGTTCTTGAATATATCAAGATATTGATATGGCCCCTAAGTGTCTTTATTTTCGTAATTATCTTCCGCATTCCACTTATAGAATTCCTTAGAAAAGTTCGTCACGCTGATCTTCCAGGTGGGTTGTCGCTTGATCTACAAGAAAATATTCTTGAAGCTAAAGAGCTATCGCGAAAAGTTCAGAAAGAATATCACCAACAAGATGATACTCAAAAGCCATCTATTCCATTAACAGAAGCCAATGCTAGAATAATTCAATTGGGCCTTATGCCCTCTCCAAGTGGCCTTGATATGAATTATTACCGTGCACTAGCAAATCAGGATCCAACACTGGCATTAGCTGGACTAAGAATTGAAATTGAAATATTGGCAAAGAACCTTGCAAAAGGATTTAAGGTTACTATCAGAACCAATGATTCAGGACATATTTTACTTAGGAAATTGGCAGATAGTGGCGCTATAACACAAAACCAATTTCGCCTTGCCGAAAGAGTATTGCAATTATGCAATATTGCAATTCACGGTCAATTTGTTTCACTTGAACAGACTGATAAAATACTCGAAATATCAGATATCTTAGCAGAGCAATATATTTCTTGGCTTAGCTGGGGGTTTAGCGATAATTGGAAGCTAATGAATGAAAAATAACCAAAGTGATACATATTTTATCTTACATGAACGGATAACAAGTCGTTGCAGCTGACCGCCTAGGCTACGTTTCGTTGCAGCCAACTACGCTTACTAAAGTATCTGTTCTTTCTTGATTCGGGGCGGCAGCTGAACTCCATGTTATATCCATCTAGATTTATATTGATTAGCAAATAAGCAACGAATTATTAATTCAATAATAGAATATAATACGCTTTTCAATAGCTTTTTTGCCCATGATGGCGTTGGCATTGTTCTGGAAGGATGGCGGTGTTGTACTACATTGGTTGCTTGTTTTTAGTTTCAATGTATGGCACGTCACCTTGGCTTATTGTCACCGATTACATTCAACGGCTCGTATCAAGCTCTTTCAATTGATTCGATAGATCTCTTCTGCTTTCCTCAACGCCATCATACTGGATGGACATAACATGCGGTTGGAGTTGTCCGCCTAGGTTACGCGTCGTTACCGATTGTTACGCTTGCTATGGTTCCTTCGGTTGCTGATTCGGGGCGGCAACTCAACCGCGTCGTTATCTCCATCTAGATTTATATTGATTAGCAAATAAGCAACGAATTATCAATTCAAGAATATTTGATAAGACGTTTTTCAATATTTTGCTTTCCCATGATGGCGTTGGCATTGGGCGGGAAGGATGGCGGTGTTGTACTAGTTTGCCTGCTTGTTTTTAGGTTCAACACACTGCGCGTCACCTTGGCTTATTGTCACCGATTACACTATTGGGCTCGGATCAAGCTCCTTTAATTGATTCGATTGCTCTTTTTCTGCTTTCCTCAACGCCATCATACCGGATGGAGATAACATGTCGTTGCAGCTGACCGCCCAAGCTACGCGCCGTTATTCGAAACTACGCGCGCTCAGGTATTTCCTCTTTTTGAGGCGGGGCGGCAGCTGAACTCCTTGTTATATCCATCTAGATTTATATTGAGTAGCAAATAAGCAACGAATCATTAATTCAATAATAGAATATAAGACGCTTTTCAATGGCTTTTTTGCCCATGATGGCGTTGGCATTGTTCTGGAAGGATGGCGGTGTTGTACTACATTTGGTTGCTTGTTTTTAGTTTCAATGTATGGCACGTCACCTTGGCTTATTGTCACCGATTACATTCGACGGCTCGTATCTAGCTCTTTCAATTGATTCGATAGATCTTTTCTGCTTTCCTCAACTCCATCATACTGGATGGACATAACATGCGGTTGGAGTTGTCCGCCTAGGTTACGCGTCGTTACTGATTGTTACGCTTGCTATGGTTCCTTCGGTTGCTGATTCGGGGCGGCAACTCAACCGCGTCGTTAGACGGCAAAAGTTTTAAATAATAGAGGTGCAATATGATTACTGAATTCCCTAAGAACATTCATGACAAGCTGAAAACCTATGTCTACTTATATATTGATCCAAGAGATAATAGCATATTCTATGTAGGAAAAGGTGTCGGTAATCGTGCTTTTTCTCATCTAAAAGATTTTTCTGAAACATAAAAGTCTGAACGTATCCAAGAAATTACCCAACATGGCTCATGTCCAAGAATCGAAATATTAATCCACGGCCTTGATGATGAAACGGCAAAGAGGGTTGAAGCTTCGTTAATCGATTTGCTTGGAATTGATACTTTATTAAATCAAGTTAGAGGATACCAATCAAAAGAGTATGGCAGAATGTCACCAGAACAATTAATCGCAGTCTATGACGTGGAAAAGGTTGAAATAGAAGAACCCTCGATACTTATAACTATCAATAAATCCTTTCACTACGGAATGCAGCCTATTGAACTATATGATGCAACCAGATCAGCGTGGGTTATTGGTGAAAGGAAACGTGCCGCAAAATATGCATTAGCTGTCTATTCGGGAGTTGTTCAAGAAGTTTATGAAATTAAGGATTGGTACCCATCACATTCTACTTTCAATACAAAAAACTATGAAGATGAAATTGAATCAAATGAGGATAGATGGGAATTTGTAGGAAAATTAGCTGACAATAAAATTAGAAATAAATATAAATTTAAAAATGTATCTGAATATGTTGGAGCTCAGAACCCTATAAAATATGTAAAATGCTAGATTTGCCGTCTAACATGCTGTTGGAGTTGACCCCTGGAATTTCAATTTGAACTGCTGCTTGCTTCTCGGACTCTACTGTAGCTTGGCCCTTCGGGCGGCGGGGCAACTCAACAGCGTTGTTACATCCACGCTAATAATTTCTTTGAGAGAATATTTTGCCTATTCTGTTTTGAATTATTCAAAGCAAATAAAGAATTCGATTTAGCAATCTTGCAGGTTTTACTTTGTTGAATTCCTCTGATACTTTTGCGCGGGCCATGTAAGTTCCCATTGGAACAGCTTGCGCCCATTAGCTGAAAGGGCATCATCAACTTTTAACATCATTTTCTTTCGCTATGCCCGAATTCTATCATCAATCAACTAACCTTATATTTTCTTCATATCGTGAAGCTTCTTTGCTGGCCCGCGCATATTGTTCTGTTTCCGCGTAGATGTAACATGCGGTTGGAGCAGACCGCTTGGACTACGCGTCGTTACTGATTGCTACGCAAGTTAAAGTAATTGTACCTGTATGATACGGCGCGGCTGCTCAACCGCGTCGTTATGACGCCCAAATTTTCAGTAGCTTGAATTGCTAATCTGATGACTTGACTTCATGCCTATTGATCGATAAGATTATAGTTGTACGTAGAACTTATCGATCGGAGGCTACTATGGCTACAGTAACCATATCCCCTAAGTTTCAAGTTGTGATTCCTAAGGATGTCAGACAGAAACTTGGACTTACTCCTGGCCAGAAAGTGCAGACCATCCTTTTTGAAGATCGAATTGAACTAATTCCCGTGAAGGCCATTAAAAAGATGAAAGGTTTCCTTAAAGGAATTGATACTCATATTCCTAGAGAATCTGATAGAATATGAATGTTGTTGATTCTAGCGCTTGGCTTGAATATTTAGCTGCTGGTCCAAATGCTTCATTCTTCTCTGAACCAATTGAGAATATAGCTGAACTAATAGTTCCTACTATTAGTTTATATGAAGTATTCAAGCGCATAGTCCAACAAAGATCAGAGAATGAAGCTCTTCAAGTAATAGCTGTCATGCAACAAGGCAGGCTAGCAGAATTGGATCAAAGAACTGCATTAAGCGCAGCTCGTATAAGTATAGATCATCAATTACCCATGGCAGACAGCATAATATTGGCAACAGCAAGAATAAATAATGCAATTCTATGGACTCAAGATTCTCATTTTAAAGGAATTCAAAATGTAAAATATGCTAAATCACAAACCTAATATTTAATAGTTTTTAATTATAAGATTTTTCGGGGGCGTCATAACATGCTGTTGGAGTTGACCGCCTAGCCTACGTGTCGTGACTTAGAGCTACGCGCGGTAGAGCCTTTTGTACTTGGATGACTCGGGGCGGCAACTCAACAGCGTCGTTATCTCCATCTAGATTTATATTGATTAGCAATGAAGTTAAGAATTATTAATTAAATAATCTTGGATAAGACGCTTTTCAATTTCATGTTTGCCCATGATGGCGTTGGCCTTTCTCTGGAAGGATGGCGGTGTTGTACTAGGTTGCACGCTTGTTTTTAGTTTCAATGCATGGCACGTCACCTTGGCTTATTATCACCGATTACATTCAACGGCTCTAATCAAGCTCTTTCAATTGATTCGCTAGATCTTTTCTGCTTTCCTCAACGCCATCATACTGGATGGAGATAACATGTCGTTGCAGCTGACCGCCCAAGCTACGCGTCGTCACTTGAAACTATGCGTGCTCAGCTATTTCCTTTTTTTGAGGCGGGGCGGCAGCTGAACTCCTTGTTATATCCAATCTAGATTTATATTGATTATCGAATAGGCAACGAATTAGTAATTCAATAAAAAGAGATAATACGTGTTTCAATAGCTTGTTTAACCATGATGGCGTTGGCATTGCTCTGGAAGGATGGCGGTGTTGTACTAATGTTGCTTGCTTGCTCTTAGTTTCAATACACTGCACGTCACCGTGGCTTAATGGTCAACGATTTCATTATAGGGCTCGGATCAAGCTCTTTCTCTTGAAACAACAACTCTTTTCTGTTGTCCTCAACGCCATCATACTGGATGGATATAACATGCTGTTGGAGTTGTCCGCCTAGGCTACGCGTCGTTACTTATAGCTACGTTTGCTAGGGTTCCTTCGGTTGCTGATTCGGGGCGGCAACTCAACAGCGTCGTTATATCCACGCTAAAGAAATTCTTTGTGAGAATATTTTGCTTCTTCTGTTTTGAATTACTCAAAGCAAATGAAGAATTCTCTTTCACAATCTTGCGGGTTTTACCTTGTTGAATTCTTTTGATACCTGTGCGCGGGCCATCTACGTTCCTGTTGGAACAGCTCGCGCATGTTAGCAAAAGGGGCATTAATTACCTTTTTTAGCATCACTTTCTTTCGCTTTTCCTGAATTCTATCATCAATCAACTAACCTGATATTTTATCCATATCGTGAAGCTTGTCCTTCGGCCCGCGCATATTGGTCTGTTTCCACGTAGATATAACATGCTGTTGGAGTTGACCGCCTAGGCTACGCTTCATTACCAATAGCTACGGGCGGTAAAGCATTTTGTACTTGGATGATTCGGGGCGGCAACTCAACAGCGTCGTTAGGCAGTCCAAAATTTGAGCATCTCGCAGGCGTAGTGCCCGTCATCAACATGACTTGCCGTATTCCGCTCAGTCAAGTAGCATACTGCACATGAGGATTCGGTGCACACTGAGGCTTGCAGCCAAGATAAAAGCGCTTTTACCCGATGAATCAGATGAGCTATCTCTACCAACTGAATGGTATGCGAACCTGATTAGGCATGAGGGAACTCAATTCATAATAGCAATGAATTCAGGTACACTCGCAACTGTGCTCTTCCGCGGCAAGGGCATCATCTCCTCAATTGACTTGGCTGATGCATTGAGCTCAACGGCAAGTCGCATGTTCAAACGTAATGGATGGACGTTTGCTTTAGGACGATTTGTAGACACCGATCAAAGGAATCTGGAAATCCTTCCAACAAACGACAAACGCATACTTGGCTCCCTTACAGAAATGATTCGATTGATAAAGGGGCATCTTGAGTACGGCGACAGAGATATTGACGCAATAGCTGACAAGGTCAACCAAGCACCAATGTCGTATATAGATCATAAAGCCCCAAAGTGGCTTTTGGATGATCTCTGCAAGAAAGCAAAAAATGAACTTTGATATTGACTGCGGTTCTTCCCAAAGGGCATTGTCGCCGTGAAGTTGATTTCATTCACACGAAAGAGATGGGAATTGATGAATTAAAATGCAATTTGATCGAAAAAAAGATCTTCAGTAAGGAAAAGCAAATGATTTCAAATGGCCTGCCTAACAAGTCGTTGCAGTTGACGCCTTGAATTCTGTCTGAAAGATAGAGCGCTATCTGGTACAACTGTCACGGCTGGGGTGATTCGGCGGCGCAACTGAACTCCATGTTACATCCACGCTAATAATTTCTTTGAGAGAATATTTTGCCTGTTCTGTTTTGAATTATTCAAAGCAAATAAAGAATTCGATTTAGCAATCTTGCAGGTTTTACTTTGGTGAATTCCTCTGATACTTTTGCGCGGGCCATGTAAGTTCCCATTGGAACAGCTCGCGCTCATTAGCTGAAAGGGCGTTATTAACCTTTCTGGAATCGTATTCTTTCGCTATTGGTTGAATTCTATCATCAATCAACTAACCTTATATTTTTTTCATATCGTGAAGCTTCTTTGCTGGCCCGCGCATATTGTTCTGTTTCCGCGTAGATGTAACATGCGGTTGGAGCAGACCGCTTTGACTACGCATCGTTACTGATAGCTACGCGTGTTAAAACCAATTGTACCTGGATGATGCGGCGCGGCTGCTCAACCGCGTCGTTACATCCACGCTAATAATTTCTTTGAGAGAATATTTTGCCTGTTCTGTTTTGAATTATTCAAAGCAAATAAAGAATTCGATTTAGCAATCTTGCAGGTTTTACTTTGGTGAATTCCTCTGATACTTTTGCACGGGCCATGTAAGTTCCCATTGGAACAGCTCGCGCCCATTAGCTGAAAGGGCATCATCAACTTTTAACATTATTTTCTTTCGATATGCCCGAATTCTATTATCAATCAACTAACCTTATTTTTTCTTCATATCGTGAAGCTTCTTTGCTGGCCCGCGCATATTGTTCTTTTTCCGCGTAGATGTAACATGCGGTTGGAGCAGACCGCTTGGACTACGCATCGTTACTTATAGCTACGCGTGTTAAAACCAATTGTACCTGGATGATGCGGCGCGGCTGCTCAACCGCGTCGTTATGATTTGCGAGGCTTTCGACACGGAGGACTTATGGAAAAAAGTGGTGAGAACTCTCTTGATCAGATGATACAGTATATCAAGCAATGGCTTGAAACCAATCAGCGCAACCAAATGGCTGTCAGACCGCTTACCGATATTCTAGAAGTGCTTGAGTGGGCAAAACAGACCATAGATGAACTTCAAAATGCACATAGTGCTACGGAAAGACTCGGGACCCTATTTGTACAATTTGACAAGACTTATGGAACCCTAATTGAGTTCTTACCGCCGGCACCGCAGGTCAACATAGAAGGAATTGATAGGCTCGCTTCTGCTACAACCAGTCTCGCATCTTCAGGCCTGCTTGGAATATCCGGGTCCGTTTATCCAAACATGGGTCCGCAGTGGTTAGCCGGAAGGTTTAATGCCTTCGCAAAGATGCAGGAAAGGCACGAAACAATTTCTAAAGTACGGAAGCTCTTGCTTAAGCTCGAGGCGAAGAATTCCCACCCTCCCAATATCGTGGATGAATATGACTTGATGATAGAAAAGGGATTTTATTTTAGGGGAAATGAAATTGATCAGATAACCTCTGCCGGAATAACAATGAGAAATGTTCTTGAACACGTAAATGGCAAGCTTTTATCCCTTGTAGCATGGTCAAAAGGTGAGAAAAAGAAATGGTCTAAAATGGTTGAATTTCTCAAAGCCGATGCGCTCGCGCCAATTGAGCTAGCCCACATTTCTCACAAATAGCGTAGCTGAATCTCAAGAACGCATAGAATGTGCTTCGGTACTATTGGGATGAATCTTCAAAGCTGCGGGAGACTCCGAAACCCACTTTTCAGATGTTTCAAGATCTCCTGCATGCCACATTCCGTGAAAAACGTCTTGAACTGTCCACAGAAGTGGACCTCAGGGCATAAGGATCCCGCTGAGCTTATGCCTCGAGTGGGTAGTTCAGCTACCCGTCTGAAATACAGCCGTTCTGATTCGATAGATCGCCTGACGGAAGAGCTCTTGGTAGGGATAGCCGCTTGCGAAGCTCACATAGATGCGACGTACGCTCAGACGGACCTGCGCGCCGATCTTCAACACCTTCAGCCGAATCGTGTCACACTGCGCAGTGGCAAGCTCCGTACCCTTCAAGGCAATCCTTCGCAACGCGCTCATGATCAGGTATGCCACGGAGGAAAACCACAACCGCAGCTGGTTTGCCCTCATCGTCGCGGAGCTGGTCCGGTCCGCGAAAAGGTAGAGTTGTTGTTCCTTGATACGGTTTTCCATGTCCCCTCGGGCGCAGTATAGATCCTCATAGAGTACTTGAGCAGGGAACCGGTCCTGAGGGAGGGAGGTGACGACAAACCGCGGGTTCTCCCCCTTGAGCAGGTACTCCGCTTTGGCAACAACGCGCCTGCTTTTCGACCAGGTCTTCTTCGTGCGGTACATCAACTCGGCGTATCTTCGCTGCGGCAGCCCCGTGGATATGCACTGCCGCCTGGATTCGGATAGTTGCCGACGGATCTTGCGCAACAAACGCTGGTTTTTCGCGATTCCGAACAGGAAATCCACGTCGTTTCCCTCGCACCAGCTCATGATCGCTTCACGGCAGAACCCGCTGTCTGCCCGTGCAATAATGCGCACATCAGGCCACCGCTCCCGGATCTGGGCCACGATTCTGGCCAACTCCACCTCGGCGCCCGCGCTGGCATCTATATTCGAAGGGCGCAACTTTGCGCACAAGAGATGGTCGCCGCAGAAGATGTACAGCGGCAGGTAGCAGTAGCAATCGTAGTAGCCATGGAAGAACCTGCCTTCCTGCTCCCCATGCACGGGATCGTCGGTGGCATCAAGATCAAGCACGATTTCCGCGGGGGGCTGCTGGAAGGAGTCCAGAAAGGCATTCACCAGGAACATCTCCACCATAGTATGGTTGACCGTGATTTTCTTGTACCGGTGTGTGAATAGACTCGTCCCGCCGCTTGTCTCTAAACGGTTCAGGGTGCTCTTTCCGGCAAGAGCGTTTCCCTTATCCCGGTTCTGCCGTCTGTTTTCCCCGCTCACATCCAGTTTCCCGCACACGGCGGCAAGAACGGGATCTTTTCTCAGCCGGTCATGATCGTTGAGGTCTTCGTAGCCAAGGCATATGCCGAATACTCTTTGGCTGATCAATTCCTCAACTGTGTGTTCGATATAGCCTTTCTCGCGGTAGTCGGTAAAGCAGTCAGCAAACGCCTTTATGAATCCCGTGGCCTGCTCAAGCTCTCTGAGAATAAGCGCGCCAGCATCTGAGCTGATCGTGCCCCCATCGAAGTTAGCGACGACCTTTTTCTCTCCGAGGTCTTGAAAGCTGAATAAGGATGGAGTACAGTCTGTTTGCATCGTTTGGCCTTTCATTCCTTGTATATTCTGTTTGTGGCAAAGCAATTATACCAGAGTGAAAGGCCTTTTTGTATCTATTTGTGAGAAATGCGGGCTAGAGCTTCTTCTTGATCAGGAAAATATCTGGGAGCACCTTCATTCAACCCTATCGGACATGGCAAAGCATATGTCAGAAGTAGATATCCGCATGATTGCTGTCCAAGTAGTAATGCATCTATTTGTATCGCTCTCACTTTTAAAGTTGTGATTTTGCCTGTTTCGGCGCAAATCATAACAAGTCGTTGCAGTTGACCGCCTAATTTATGTTTCGTTACTCGAGACTACGTTTGCTAATGTCCTTCGGTTGCTGATTCGGGGCGGCAACTGAACTCCATGTTATCTTGCCATAGTAAATACCCAGTTGTGCATTTTTCATGCCATTGCATTTGTTTTAAGAATTCATCACAACATTAAGCATGATTACCATATGTTGACACTGTGCGCACAATGGGGTATATTCCTTATTGATGCAGTTCGCCTTTGACAAGGAGAAGAATGACCTTCTTTATAAACGGCGTGGGGTAACTTTTCCCATGGTAATTGAGGCGATTGCAGATAAGGGAATTCTATTGAATTTTGATCACCCAAATCAATTGAAATATCCAAACCAAAAGGTACTTGTTGTTGATTTGGAAGGATATGCATACTGCGTACCTTATATTATTCAAGGAACTACTTGGTTCTTGAAAACGATCTATCCAAGCAGACGTTTCAAGTACCTAATCGAAGGAGAAACCAATGGATAGATATAATCCGAAATACATTGACCGTGAAGAGAAAGATCTCATGCAAGACATTGACAAAATAGATCTCCGTAAGGTTAGAAAGCCGACCCAAAAGGTACAAGGACAACTCAGGAGAGCTGCAAAGAGGCACCTAGAAAAAGAATTGAAAATGAATATTAGAATTGACCCCTATGAATTATCAAAGATTAAAGAAAAGGCAGAAATGGAAGGATTAAAATACCAAAGCCTCGTAAAGAGCGTACTACACAAATACATTACTGGCCAATTGATTGAAAAAGGGAAAAAAGCTGTATAGGAATTATGGCTAAAATCTTATTATTAAAATAGATAAATGGCAAGATAACATGCGGTTGGAGTTGTCCGCCTAGGCTACGTTCATCAACAGTAAGCTAAGTTTGCTAGGGCCCTTCGGTTGCTGATTCGGGGCGGCAACTCAACCGCGTCGTTATGACGCCTCAAGATTTGGCCGATTGAGGCAAACGGACTGGAATGCCTCGGGGAAGAGGGTCAGGCGTCCATGCCTGACCCTCTTCCCCTCATTGGTATCATTCGAGACCTCTATCTCCGAACTATAATCAAATATACCGAATCGCCTTGTGAGGGCTCCTTGACTATACATACCAATAATGGTATGTTTCGACATGCAATATGAAGTCGTATTGTTGGAGCCTGCAACGGACTTCCTACGCAACCTCGAGGGGAAGCTGCAAGCAAAAGCGTTCCGATCAATCGAACTTCTAGGGCATTTTGGAACACAATTGATCATGCCGCACTCCAAAAAGCTCAGCGGATACGATCTGTGGGAATTGCGGGTTCGACATGCAGGCATGATCTGCCGACTATTCTATTTCCACGATCGGGATAGGATCTTTGTTGTGACTTCTGGATATGTTAAGAAGAGTGACAGGACTAATCCAAAGGAGATAAAGAGGGCACTCCGGCTTAAGATGGAGCACCTTGGAGGGACCACATAATGAAGCAGACTCGATATGAGGATTTGCTCAACCGTCAATTGAAGAACCCTCAGTTCCGGAAAGAATATGAAGCGTTAGAGGGTGAGTTCACCCTGGCAAAAGAAATAATCGCACTTCGTATCAAGAATAGACTTACGCAGAAACAACTCGCACAGCAAATCGGAACCTCCCAGCCCGCCATTGCTCGGATTGAATCTGGTAGCTACCGGAATGTCTCGCTCTCATTTCTTAGGCGGATCGCAGATGCACTTGGAGCCGTGCCGGAAATACATCTGAAAAAGAAAGGTGCATGAGCGCTATTACAACCGTGAGCTGAATAGCTTTCCACGCCCTCGCCATCCCTGGCTCGGGCGCATGTCCTGATAGATAGCGGAAGCGCTGACAATTTGTAGACGATCCATATTGGAGTCGTCATAACATGCTGTTGGAGTTGACCGCCTAGGCTATGCGTCGCTTAGCTATAGCTACGCTCATTGAAGCCTTTGTACTTGGATGATTCGGGGCGGCAACTCAACAGCGTCGTTATGCCGTCTTGAGATTGATGGAGGTGTCAAAGTGAGTGAGTACTTCCTGCAAGTTGAATACTGGCCTCAAAAGCTGCCGAATGCGCATCGAGAGCTACTGAAAGGAATCATCAGGAACATTTCTACACGTTCAGATCTACTAGGACTGGCCATCGGTGGTTCCTTCATATCCGGAGAAATGGACGAGTATTCAGACCTGGACCTAAAGGTTGTTGCGAACGCAAAGGAATGGCAAGCGGTAAACGAAGCTCGGAAGCAGATAGCCGCGTCCGTCGGCCCCTTGCTCGCTACATTCACGGCGGAGCATATTGGCGTTCCACAGATGCTCATATGCCTGTATGGCGAGCTTCCCATACATGTAGATCTGGACTTCATGGTTCCTGAGCAATTTGCTTCAAGGCCGGAGGATCCGGTGATACTGTGGGATCGCAACGGGATGTTGCATGCCGTATTGTCCCACAGCAAACCATACTCAACGTCGGTGGACTGGCAGTGGATCGAAGATAGGTTTTGGACTTGGATACACTACGTAGCAACAAGAGTCGCACGGGGAGAATTGTTTGAAACGATTCGATTCCTGTCACTTATAGGAGAGAAAGTACTGGGGCCGATAGCTGTCGAGATCTCAGGTGGCAAGTCACACGGGCTACGTCGTTTTGAGCAGATTGCAGGCAAATACCTGGACCCAATACGATCAACAGTCGTCTCCTACAATAGGGATGAGATGGTTCAAGCGCTTTTCAACGTGGTGGATATCTACAGGTCCTTTCGGAAGAACCATGCACCAGGTACCCTGAGAATGAACGAGAAAGCGGAAGAAGTAGTCATTCTCTATCTTGAGAACATATCAAGGCAAGTCGCTACAGAGACGGCATAACATGCTGTTGAACTTGACGCCTTAACCTTAGGGCAGCCATCGCTGCCTGTGTTCGTAGAACATAATTGCGATGGGCTTCGTGTCGGCGGCGCAAGTTAACAGCGTCGTTATCTCCCCCAAGGGAGCATTCAAGTGCGATTGTCAAGACCTCGCACAATTAGCGATTTCGGCATCTTGCACCTGTCGACAGGCTGACCAGTCTGCAGATTGGCGATTTTAATTTGCCTATGTTCTTACTGACCCAAATCGATTGAAGTACGCTTAGGCATTGCACCTTAGCGTTCAGGGAGAATCCGATGAAGTTTGATCTGACCCTAAACTGGCAGTCCGTGTTGACCCTTGCCGCCTTGCTTTCATCATGGACAATTCCCCTTTTGCTCGACTTTCTTCGGAGACGAAGGCAGTCGGATATTGTCCGCAAGAGTATCTCTTTATATCTTGATTCACTCGAGATCAAAGCTAGGCTTTGGCTGCGCTTCTATTTTGACGGGGACGTAAAACTTCCCAAAGGAAGGAGATCGTTTGAATACACAAACAAGCAAAATCACGACGCGTTGGAGTGACCTGTTCCGTTCAAGTGATCTCGGCAACTTGGAGAAGGAGGAGTTGCTGAAATTCGTCCAGTACTTTAAGGCCTCACAGGAAATGAGGTCCCAGGAAGACTTCAAAAAATACGTTTCCCGGATAGGTGACGAATCGCTTAGGCAAGTGTTTCCGCAGGGCCCCCACTTTCAGAATATACTAAGGACTACCGCCAAGGCAATGTCTGCTTCTCATAGGTTGGCCGCTCGACAAGCCGGGGCCACAGTTCCTCGTCGCAGGTAGCGCATTCATAGATGCCGCGATTCTATCGATCATCGTGGGTCAATTACGAAATGCGGGAGATAACATGCTGTTGGAGTTGACCGCCTAGGCTATGCTTCGTAACCAATAGCTACGCGCATTAAAGCATTTGTACTTGGATGATTCGGGGCGGCAACTCAACAGCGTCGTTATGTCTCTCTATTTTTGGATAACGGGCGCTGTAAGGTATACTCACTGGCAGCATCCCAGATTACCACTTGCAGAACATCAGTCGTGGTGGTAAGTTTATATTGAAAGGAGAGATCTGTGAGATTCAACATCGTTAGTCTATCAATCATTCTATCAATCTTTGCAACATCCACATGGGCACAGACCAACGTTGAGACTTATGGGGTCACCTATAGGACAATAGATGGCAAAGAGCTTCAAATGGATATTCAGAGGCCTCAACCTGTGGGTGTTCCGAAACCAGTAATCGTATTTCTTTGCGGTAACGGCTGGGGATATGAGAGGACTATAAACCGCGAATCATTCTGGTATGCTCTGGACCTTGCTAATGAACATGGATATGTCGCAGTCACCGTAGACTACAGCTCATCAGCGCAGAACTCCAACGGCAGGCCAATTGGAACTTTTCCGTCCCAAATCTATGACGTTAAAAGTGCTATACGCTTTCTGAAGGCAAATGCAAAGCAGTACGATATCGATCCAACTCGGATTGGAGTCATTGGCTTCTCATCAGGAGGAAACTTGGCGCTGCTACTCGCGCTTACGCTTCCGGCAGATGGACTCGAGGGGCATGACGACTATCTCCAGTATTCCAGCTCAGTGCAAGCCGTTGTCAATCTTTCGGGGGCAACAGATCTAGTTAGTTGGAATAAAGAGCCATTTGTCAGTGCATATTTGGGAGGCTCTCTTCAGGCAAAGCCAGAACAATACAAGAGAGCTAGTCCCATCAACTATGTGAAGCCAGGCATGGCGCCGGTCTTAACCATCCATGGGGAAAAGGATATGATTGTCTCCCCCGATCAGGCACGGATGCTTGACGCGCGAATGAAAGAAGTGGGCGCGTCTCACACTTTGATTATTAAAAGTGACTTAGGTCATAATGATGAGATTGATCAGAATGTATGGGATTTCTTGGAGAAAGCTCTAAAATAACTTATCGGCGTAAAAGGACGAAAATTCAGCCAGGAGAGACATAACATGCTGTTGGAGCAGACCGCTTAGGCTACGCGTCGTTACTAATTCATACGTGTGCTAAAGTAATTGTACCTGTATGATGCTGCGCGGCTGCTCAACAGCGTCGTTATATCCATCTAGATTTATATTGATTAGCGAATAGACAACGAATTATTAATTCAATAATAGAAGATAAGACGCTTTTCAATAGCTTTTTGCCCATGATGGCGTTGACATTGCTCCGTAAGGATGGCGGTGTTGTACTACATTGCTTGCTTTTCTTTAGTTTCAATACATGGCACGTCACCTCGTCTTGCCAACACCGATTGCATTCAACGGCTCGGATCAAGCTCCTTCAATTGATTCGATAGACCTTTTCTGCTTTCCTCAACGCCATCATACTGGATGGATATAACATGCTGTTGGAGTTGTCCGCCTAGGCTACGCGTCGTTACTTATAGCTACGTTTGCTAGGGTTCCTTCGGTTGCTGATTCGGGGCGGCAACTCAACAGCGTCGTTATCTCCATCTAGATTTATATTGATTAGCAATGAAGTTAAGAATTATTAATTAAATAATCTTGGATAAGACGCTTTTCAATTTCATGTTTGCCCATGATGGCGTTGGCCTTTCTCTGGAAGGATGGCGGTGTTGTACTAGGTTGCACGCTTGTTTTTAGTTTCAATGCATGGCACGTCACCTTGGCTTATTATCACCGATTACATTCAACGGCTCTAATCAAGCTCTTTCAATTGATTCGCTAGATCTTTTCTGCTTTCCTCAACGCCATCATACTGGATGGAGATAACATGTCGTTGCAGCTGACCGCCCAAGCTACGCGTCGTCACTTGAAACTATGCGTGCTCAGCTATTTCCTTTTTTTGAGGCGGGGCGGCAGCTGAACTCCTTGTTATCTCCATCTCAATTTATCTTGATTAGAAATGAAGTAAAGAATTATTAATTCAATGATCTTTGATAAGACGTTTTTCAATAGCTTGTTTGCACATGATGGCGTTGGCATTGCTCTGGAAGGATGGCGATGTTGTACTACATTGCCTGCTTGTCTTTAGTTTCAATGCATGGCACGCCACCTTGGCTTATTATCACCGATTACATTCTACGGCTTAGATCAAGCTCTTTCAAATGATTCGCTAGATCTTTTCTGCTTTCCTCAACGCCATCATACTGGATGGAGATAACATGTCGTTGCAGCTGACCGCCCAAGTTACGCGTCGTCACTTGAAACTACGCGTTCTCAGGTATTTCATTTTCTTGAGGCGGGGCGGCAGCTGAACTCCTTGTTATCTCTCCCTAAGACTTGACTGTTGTGCATATTTTATGCATCATTGTGCATATGAGAACTACTCTTAACATCGACCCTACTCTCCTTAGAGAGGCAACAAGACTAACAGGGATATCCGAAAAGACTTCCCTTGTCCGTATGGGCCTTCAGGCCCTGATCTCCAAAGAAAGTTCTAAGCGTTTGGCTGAGCTTGGCGGAACTGAAAAGAGTCTTCGTTCTATCCCAAGAAGACGACCTAAGAAGACAGCATGATCCTAGTTGATACTTCTGTTTGGATAGATCATTTTCGAAATGACAATGCAGAGCTGCGCAAGTTATTAAACAACAATGAAGTTATGACTCACCCTTTTATTATTGGTGAACTTGCTTGCGGACTCATACAAAATAGATCAGAAATACTTAACCTTCTGGCCGAGTTGCCTGCTGTTATAACGGCAGATCATCAGGAAGTGCTAAAGCTCATCGAATCAAAGAAACTCTATGGTTCTGGAATTGGATTGATTGATGCACATTTAATTGCATCAGCGCTAATAACCAAAGTTGGAATCTTCACTCTTGATAAACCTTTGGCAAAAGCAACTTCATATCTTGGAATAAACCAATAAATTTCATAGTTATCATAGGATGTTTCATTCAACTGTTGAGAATCTCTATATTCAGTATCCTCATAGAAGGTTATATTGACCCGTTTGGAATAAGTCATGCTTGGATATCAGTTTTCCAGCACATAAAACGAATTAATGAAAGGGAGAGATAACATGCTGTTGGAGTTGACCCCTTAGCCTACGTTTTGAAAGTGTAGCATGTGTTGCTAAACCGCCACTACCCTGCTTCGGGCGGCGGGGCAACTCAACAGCGTTGTTATCTCCATCTAGATTTATATTGATTAGCAAATAGGCGACAAATTCTTAATTCAAGAATATTGGATAAGACGTTTTTCAATAGCTTGCTTTCCCATGATGGCGTTGGCATTGAGCGGGAAGGATGGCGGTGTTGTACTAGTTTGCCTGCTTGTTTTTAGGTTCAATACACTGCTCGTCACCTTGGCTTATTGTCACCGATTACACTATAGGGCTCGGATCAAGTTCTTTTAATTGATTCGATTGCTCTTTTTCTGCTTTCCTCAACGCCATCATACTGGATGTAGATAACATGTCGTTGCAGCTGACCGCCCAAGCTACGCATCGTCACTTAAAACTACGCGCGCTCAGGTATTTCTTTTTTTGATGCGGGGCGGCAGCTGAACTCCTCGTTATATCCAATCTAGATTTATATTGATTATCGAATAGGCAACGAATTAGTAATTCAATAAAAAGAGATAATACGTGTTTCAATAGCTTGTTTAACCATGATGGCGTTGGCATTGCTCTGGAAGGATGGCGGTGTTGTACTAATGTTGCTTGCTTGCTCTTAGTTTCAATACACTGCACGTCACCGTGGCTTAATGGTCAACGATTTCATTATAGGGCTCGGATCAAGCTCTTTCTCTTGAAACAACAACTCTTTTCTGTTGTCCTCAACGCCATCATACTGGATGGATATAACATGCTGTTGGAGTTGTCCGCCTAGGCTACGCGTCGTTACTTATAGCTACGTTTGCTAGGGTTCCTTCGGTTGCTGATTCGGGGCGGCAACTCAACAGCGTCGTTGTGCGGGCTCTACGGCTCTGTGGGGGCGGCACCTTTCGTGAATGCTCGAGTGGTCATCGACCGTCCCTTCCCGAGGGAGGTAATCATGATACGTCAGTCGCGGCCTGTTGATTTCGATGCGATCTACACGATCATCAACAATGCAGCAATTGCCTACAAAGGTATCATTCCAGACGACAGATGGCACGATCCCTATATGACTCGGGCGGAGCTGCATGAGCAAATTGACGGCGGCGTAAAGTTCTCCTGCTACTGTGAAGATGATGAGGTTCTTGGCGTAATGGGGATCCAGGACAAGAATGACGTCTTTCTAATACGGCATGCATATGTTCTTACAACCAGCCGGAACAAGGGAATTGGAACAAAGCTCCTAAAGGAACTAACACGCAACTCGGAAAAACCTGTTTTGATCGGAACCTGGAAAGCCGCAACATGGGCAATTGGCTTCTATCTTAAGAATGATTTCAAGCTTGTCACGGAAGAAGAGAAGGGAGTTCTGTTGAGGAAGTACTGGAGTATTCCGGAAAGGCAAGTTGAAACCTCAGTGGTTCTTGCAGATGGAAAGTATGAAAAGGCAAAAGCCAAGCTCTTATCGCCAGGTTCAGGCTGAAATGACCTTAGCAGGCATGATCGAATAGCCCTATCTATGTGGACATCGCCGTAGGATCAGGGCTTAAGGAGAGCCGCACAACAAGTCGTTGAAGCCGACCCCTTGACATCCGGCTGAAAGTGGGGCAGCGGATTCGTAAAAGCCGTCACGGTTGATCTGATGCGGCGGGGCGGCTTAACTCCATGTTATCTCCATCTCAATTTATCTTGATTAGAGTCTCCTACGGGGAGAAACCCCCTCGTCTTTAGACGAAGACTTTAGTAGGCTTGCGGTACGATGAAGCAGTATCGAAAAGCGTCGCACTGCGTCTATGATTTGAAGTATCATATAGTGTGGATCACCAAGTACCGCAAGCCAGTGTGGGGGAAAGAGATAGGAACCCGCGTAAGAGATCTGATACGAATGATTTGCGCGAGCCTGGACGTAGAGATCGTGAAAGGGAACATCAGCCGCGATCACGTGCATCTGCTGCTGAGCGTGCCGCCGACTCTATCGGTATCCAGGCTCGTGCAGCGCATGAAGGGGCTGACATCACGGAAGCTGCTCATGGAAAACAAAGGGTTGAACAAAACATTCTGGGGCAGGCATCTTTGGGCCCGCGGGTATTTCGTGGCGAGCACAGGGAACGTGACCGAAGAGATGATCGCCCGCTACATCGAGAATCAGCAGGACACAGAGCGGGACCAAGATGCCGACTTCAAAGTAGAACCGTGATGTCGGCCCCAGTCGGCTTTAGCCGACAAGCGCAAACCCCCCGACTTAAGTCGGGGGTGGTTTAGAAATGAAGTAAAGAATTATTAATTCAATGATCTTTGATAAGACGTTTTTCAATAGCTTGTTTGCACATGATGGCGTTGGCATTGCTCTGGAAGGATGGCGATGTTGTACTACATTGCCTGCTTGTCTTTAGTTTCAATGCATGGCACGCCACCTTGGCTTATTATCACCGATTACATTCTACGGCTTAGATCAAGCTCTTTCAAATGATTCGCTAGATCTTTTCTGCTTTCCTCAACGCCATCATACTGGATGGAGATAACATGTCGTTGCAGCTGACCGCCCAAGTTACGCGTCGTCACTTGAAACTACGCGTTCTCAGGTATTTCATTTTCTTGAGGCGGGGCGGCAGCTGAACTCCTTGTTACATCCACGCTAATAATTTCTTTGAGAGAATATTTTGCCTGTTCTGTTTTGAATTATTCAAAGCAAATAAAGAATTCGATTTAGCAATCTTGCAGGTTTTACTTTGGTGAATTCCTCTGATACTTTTGCGCGGGCCATGTAAGTTCCCATTGGAACAGCTCGCGCCCATTAGCTGAAAGGGCATTATCAACTTTTAACATCATTTTCTTTCGCTATGCCCGAATTCTATCATCAATCAACTAACCTTATATTTTCTTCATATCGTGAAGCTTCTTTGCTGGCCCGCGCATATTGTTCTGTTTCCGCGTAGATGTAACATGCGGTTGGAGCAGACCGCTTGGACTGCTCGTCGTTACTGATTCTTCCTCGTGTTAAATCAAATGAACCTATATGATGCGGCGCGGCTGCTCAACCGCGTCGTTATCTCCATCTAGATTTATATTGATTAGCAAATAAGCAACGAATTATCAATTCAAGAATATTTGATAAGACGTTTTTCAATATTTTGCTTTCCCATGATGGCGTTGGCATTGGGCGGGAAGGATGGCGGTGTTGTACTAGTTTGCCTGCTTGTTTTTAGGTTCAACACACTGCGCGTCACCTTGGCTTATTGTCACCGATTACACTATTGGGCTCGGATCAAGCTCCTTTAATTGATTCGATTGCTCTTTTTCTGCTTTCCTCAACGCCATCATACCGGATGGAGATAACATGTCGTTGCAGCTGACCGCCCAAGCTACGCGCCGTTATTCGAAACTACGCGCGCTCAGGTATTTCCTCTTTTTGAGGCGGGGCGGCAGCTGAACTCCTTGTTATATCCAACCAGATTCATATTGATTAGTAATGATTTAAGAATCTTTAAATCAATAATCTTGGATAAGACGTTTTTCAATTAATGGCTGTTACATGATGGCGTTGGCATTGTTCTGGAAGGATGGCGGTGTTGTACTACATTTGGTTGCTTTTTTTAGTTTCAATGTATAGCACGTCACCTTGGCCTATTGTCACCGATTACATTATAAGGCCCTGATCAAGTCATTTTGATTGATACGATGAATCTTCTTCTGCTTTCCTACAACGCCATCATACTTGGTGGATATAACATGCTGTTGGAGTTGTCCGCCTTGGCTACGCTTCTTTACAAATAACTACGCACGGTAAAGCCGATTGTACTTGGATGATTCGGGGCGGCAACTCAACAGCGTCGTTATATCCAACCAGATTCATATTGATTAGCAATGATTTAAGGAATCCTTAATTCAATAATCTTGGATAAGATGTTTTTCAATTGATTGCTTTCCCATGATGGCGTTGGCATTGTTCTGGAAGGATGGCGGTGTTGTACTACATTTGGTTTCTTATTTTTAGTTTCAAAGTATGGCACGTCACCTTGGCTTATTATCACCGATTACATTATAAGGCTCTGATCAAGTCATTTCGATTGATACGATGAATCTTCTTCTGCTTTCCTACAACGCCATCATACTTGGTGGATATAACATGCTGTTGGAGTTGTCCGCCTAGGCTACGCTTCGTTACAAATAACTACGCACGGTAAAGCCGATTGTACTTGGATGATTCGGGGCGGCAACTCAACAGCGTCGTTATCTCCATCTAGATTTATATTGATTAGCAAACAAGCAACGAATTATTAATTCAAGAATATTGGAGAAGACGTTTTTCAATAGCTTGCTTTCCCATGATGGCGTTGGCATTGGGCGGGAAGGATGGCTGTGTTGTACTAGTTTGCCTGCTTGTTTTTAGGTTCAATACTCTGCTCGTCACCTTTGCTTATTGTCACCGATTACATTATAGGGCTCGTATCAAGCTCTTTTAATTGATTCGATTACTCTTTTTCTGCTTTCCTCAACGCCATCATACTGGATGGAGATAACATGTCGTTGCAGCTGACCGCCCAAGCTACGCGCCTTCACTTGAAACTACGCGCGCTCAGGTATTTCCTTTTTTTGAGTCGGGGCGGCAGCTGAACTCCTCGTTATATTCACGCATATTGAAGATTCTTAGATAATTTCAGTATTAGTTCCCTGTATACGTATGCTTGAGTATTGCTATCATAAAGGGCTTTTTTCCTATTTGAGTAATGTTGTGAGATTCACCTCTTTCATTTCTTTTCTTTCCTTTGCGCGGGCCCTGGTAGTCACTAGGTCAAAGCTCGCGCCACTCTTTTGGTAGCCTCTCTTACCTTTTAACCTTGTTTTCTTTCGTTCAAGGTTGAAGTCTAGATTCAACCTGTTGCGGTCAGCTTTTTTCACTCTCTTATAGTTCTCTGCATCGGCCCGCGCTAGTCTCTTATGTTTCCGCGTAAATATAACAAGTCGTTGCAGCTGACCGCCTAGGCTACGCGTCGTTAGAAATAACTACGCTCGTTCAAGTATTTTTTCTTTCTTGATTCGGGGCGGCAGCTGAACTCCATGTTGGATGGCGCTTCGACAACAGGCCTTCTTGCGGTAGACTGATGCCATGAAGAAAGCAAACGAAACAAGCGCTGCGGAAGCATTCGCTCTTGTTCTTTCAGCAATCAACAACAAGGTGTACCGTCTGCTCGATTCACCCGACGAGAAGAATAGGGTCACTTCCGACATTGATTATGTATATGCATCCGCCTCTGGCAGAGGGTCTCATGTGGCGGCTGAGCATACAATCGTTGAATCCTTTGAGGGACAGCTTGCTTACGTCAACCAATCTTTTGATGTCGCGGCCGAGATCAATACTATTTGCAAGGGCAAGATCCCCCCAGACCGATATTTCTTCCTGGCCATACCAGATCTCCTTGTTAGATCGCTAGACAGACCGAGACGAACCGCCTTTGTCGAACATATTTCTTCAGTCATTGCCAAGGAATGCTTGCATCTACAAGAGGACGGGCACACCAAAATACCGTTCAATGAACATGATATCTGGCTGATGTGCCGAGGCAGTCATCCAGAAATGAACGGGAATGTCTTTCGAATCCCCAAGGCGCCGGAAGAGGGAGATACCTTACAGCGCCAGAGACTTGCTCGCGCTCTTACGATGAAGTTGCCCAACCTATGCAAGTATAAGCTCAAGGGCTTCACAACGGCTCTGCTGCTTGAAGATATTTCTGGGGGCCTCTCCAACATCGGTTTCCATGGCCGATCGATAAAAGTTCTGCATCGGATTGCGATACGGTTTTTCGTAAACTATGTCGTTGTCTTTGCATCCAACAATCAGCGTATGATAGTCGGCAATGTCTGGAAGGAAAACGGAAGGTGGTATGGAAACGTTCCCTATGCCTAGAAGATTCCATTTCACTTACGATATAACTGGTAAAATGCAGATTGGCACTTAGGTATCAACAGAGCGGCCTTTCGGAGATGCGCCATCCAACAAGTCGTTGCAGCTGACGCCTAAGATTTCGTCTGAAAGATACAGCTCTGTTTCATAGAACCGTCGGGGCTGTGGTGACTCGGCGGCGCAGCTGAACTCTATGTTATATCCATCTAGATTTATATTGATTAGCAAATAATCAACGAATTATTAATTCAAGAATAGAAGATAAGACGCCTTTCAATAGCTTGCTTGCCCATTATGGCGTTGGCATTGTTCTGCAAGGATAGCGGTGTTGTACTACATTGGTTGCTTGTCTTTAGTTTCAATTTATGGCACGTCACCTTGGCTAATTGTCACCGATTACATTCAACGGCTCGGATCAAGCTCTTTTAATTGATTCGATAGATCTTTTCTGCTTTCCTCAACGCCATCATACTGGATGGATATAACATGCTGTTGGAGTTGACCGCCTAGGCTACGCTTCGTTACTAATAACTACGCTAGCTGAAGTATTTGTACTTGGCTGATTCGGGGCGGCAACTCAACAGCGTCGTTACATCCACGCTAATAATTTCTTTGAGAGAATATTTTGCCTATTCTGTTTTGAATTATTCAAAGCAAATAAAGAATTCGATTTAACAATCTTGCAGGTTTTACTTTGTTGAATTCCTCTGATACTTTTGCGCGGGCCATGTAAGTTCCCATTGGAACAGCTCGCGCCCATTAGCTGAAAGGGCATTATCAACTTTTAACATCATTTTCTTTAGCTATGCCCGAATTCTATCATCAATCAACTAACCTTATATTTTCTTCATATCGTGAAGCTTCTTTGCTGGCCCGCGCATATTGTTCTGTTTCCGCGTAGATGTAACATGCGGTTGGAGCAGACCGCTTGGACTGCTAGTCGTTACTGATTCTTCCTCGTGTTAAATCAAATGAACCTATATGATGCGGCGCGGCTGCTCAACCGCGTCGTTATGCATACTTGAAAACTACTATAGGTGCTTTTATTTACACTATAGGTTGGCTTGAGGTATTGGAGGAACCGACATTGTCCGCAACTGATAAGTATGCCGACGTCGCCGAACGGTATGGTGAAATGCTGCAGGATGACCCAAGCCGCGAGATGTTCTTCAAAAGAACATTTGATAAGTTTCATGCAAAGAGCATTTTGGATTGCGCATGCGGAACTGGAAAGGACTTATTGCTTTTCCACTCCATGGGCTACGTCGTAATCGGATCAGACCTCTCTGATTCTATGCTCAAAGTATCGCAAAAAGCCATTAGCGAACACCGGGCAAACATTATTCTGAGAAAGGGAGACTTCCAGAATCTAAGGGCAGTACATAGTGAGGTGTTTGATGCGGTACTATGCCTGAGCAATTCGATAAACGAAGCCGAGGTTGATCCAATTAGGGCATTAGAAAGTATGAAACAGGTACTCAAGCCCGACGGAATCATCATCCTGGACCAGGGCCAGACAGATTTGTCGATGCAGGATCCGCCCTCTTATGTGCCAATAATGAACAATCAGAATCTGTCACGACTCTACACAATGACATACGACAAAGACATAATGACCGTGAACATTTTCGATTTCATCCATGATGAGAAAGCAAAGAAGTACGATTTTAGCCACAGCCAGTTCAAAATCTGCATCAGACTTTATGCAGATTGGAGAGCAATTCTACAGAGGGCTAACCTGAAAGCAGAATTCTATGGAAATTGGGAAGGGGAAAAATACGATCCAAATAGAAGCAAAAGGTTGATCATCGTTGCTAGGAAATGAAGTTAAGAGCAAATCGAAAGTATGCATAACAAGTCGTTGAAGCCGACCCCTTAAATTGCGTGTGGAGAGTGGGGCCTACGCTCCGTAAAAACGGCCAAGGCTGATTTTATTCGGCGGGGCGGCTTAACTCCATGTTATCTCCATCTAGATTTATATTGATTAGCAAATAAGCAACCAATTATTAATTCAAGAATATTGGATAGGACGTTTTTCAATAGCATGCTTCCCCATGATGGCGTTGGCATTGGGCGGGAAGGATGGCTGTGTTGTACTAGTTTGCCTGCTTGTTTTTAGGTTCAATACACTGCGCGTCACCTTGGCTTATTGTCACCGATTACATTATAGGGCTCGGATTAAGCTCTTTTAATTGATTCGATTGCTCTTTTTCTGTTTTCCTCAACGCCATCATACTGGATGGAGATAACATGTCGTTGCAGCTGACCGCCCAAGCTACGCGCCTTCACTTGAAACTACGCGCGCTCAGGTATTTCCTTTTGTTGAGTCGGGGCGGCAGCTGAACTCCTCGTTATATCCATCTAGAATTATATTGATTAGTGAAGAAGCATCGGATTATTAATTCGATAATAATAAAATACGTTTTTCAATTGCCTGTTTGCCTATGATGGCGTTGGCATTGCTCTGGAAGGATGGCGGTGTTGTACTACATTGCTTGCTTGTCTTTAGTTTCAAGGCATGGCACGTCACCTTGGCATATGTCACCGATTACATTCTACGGCTCGGATCAAGCTCTTTCAATTGATTCGATAGGTCTTTTCTGTTTTCCTCAACGCCATCATACTGGATGGATATAACATGTCGTTGCAGCTGACCGCCCATGCTACGCGTCGTCACTTGAAATTACGCGTGCTCAAGTATTTCCTTTTGTTGAGTCGGGGCGGCAGCTGAACTCATTGTTATATCCATCTAGATTTATATTGATTAGCAAATAATCAACGAATTATTAATTCAAGAATAGAAGATAAGACGCCTTTCAATAGCTTGCTTGCCCATTATGGCGTTGGCATTGTTCTGCAAGGATAGCGGTGTTGTACTACATTGGTTGCTTGTCTTTAGTTTCAATTTATGGCACGTCACCTTGGCTAATTGTCACCGATTACATTCAACGGCTCGGATCAAGCTCTTTTAATTGATTCGATAGATCTTTTCTGCTTTCCTCAACGCCATCATACTGGATGGATATAACATGCTGTTGGAGTTGACCGCCTAGGCTACGCTTCGTTACTAATAACTACGCTAGCTGAAGTATTTGTACTTGGCTGATTCGGGGCGGCAACTCAACAGCGTCGTTACATCCACGCTAATAATTTCTTTGAGAGAATATTTTGCCTATTCTGTTTTGAATTATTCAAAGCAAATAAAGAATTCGATTTAACAATCTTGCAGGTTTTACTTTGTTGAATTCCTCTGATACTTTTGCGCGGGCCATGTAAGTTCCCATTGGAACAGCTCGCGCCCATTAGCTGAAAGGGCATTATCAACTTTTAACATCATTTTCTTTAGCTATGCCCGAATTCTATCATCAATCAACTAACCTTATATTTTCTTCATATCGTGAAGCTTCTTTGCTGGCCCGCGCATATTGTTCTGTTTCCGCGTAGATGTAACATGCGGTTGGAGCAGACCGCTTGGACTGCTAGTCGTTACTGATTCTTCCTCGTGTTAAATCAAATGAACCTATATGATGCGGCGCGGCTGCTCAACCGCGTCGTTATATCCATCTAGAATTATATTGATTAGTGAAGAAGCATCGGATTATTAATTCGATAATAATAAAATACGTTTTTCAATTGCCTGTTTGCCTATGATGGCGTTGGCATTGCTCTGGAAGGATGGCGGTGTTGTACTACATTGCTTGCTTGTCTTTAGTTTCAAGGCATGGCACGTCACCTTGGCATATGTCACCGATTACATTCTACGGCTCGGATCAAGCTCTTTCAATTGATTCGATAGGTCTTTTCTGTTTTCCTCAACGCCATCATACTGGATGGATATAACATGTCGTTGCAGCTGACCGCCCATGCTACGCGTCGTCACTTGAAATTACGCGTGCTCAAGTATTTCCTTTTGTTGAGTCGGGGCGGCAGCTGAACTCATTGTTGGATGGCGCTTCGACAACAGGCCTTCTTGCGGTAGACTGATGCCATGAAGAAAGCAAACGAAACAAGCGCTGCGGAAGCATTCGCTCTTGTTCTTTCAGCAATCAACAACAAGGTGTACCGTCTGCTCGATTCACCCGACGAGAAGAATAGGGTCACTTCCGACATTGATTATGTATATGCATCCGCCTCTGGCAGAGGGTCTCATGTGGCGGCTGAGCATACAATCGTTGAATCCTTTGAGGGACAGCTTGCTTACGTCAACCAATCTTTTGATGTCGCGGCCGAGATCAATACTATTTGCAAGGGCAAGATCCCCCCAGACCGATATTTCTTCCTGGCCATACCAGATCTCCTTGTTAGATCGCTAGACAGACCGAGACGAACCGCCTTTGTCGAACATATTTCTTCAGTCATTGCCAAGGAATGCTTGCATCTACAAGAGGACGGGCACACCAAAATACCGTTCAATGAACATGATATCTGGCTGATGTGCCGAGGCAGTCATCCAGAAATGAACGGGAATGTCTTTCGAATCCCCAAGGCGCCGGAAGAGGGAGATACCTTACAGCGCCAGAGACTTGCTCGCGCTCTTACGATGAAGTTGCCCAACCTATGCAAGTATAAGCTCAAGGGCTTCACAACGGCTCTGCTGCTTGAAGATATTTCTGGGGGCCTCTCCAACATCGGTTTCCATGGCCGATCGATAAAAGTTCTGCATCGGATTGCGATACGGTTTTTCGTAAACTATGTCGTTGTCTTTGCATCCAACAATCAGCGTATGATAGTCGGCAATGTCTGGAAGGAAAACGGAAGGTGGTATGGAAACGTTCCCTATGCTAGAAGATTCCATTTCACTTACGATATAACTGGTAAAATGCAGATTGGCACTTAGGTATCAACAGAGCGGCCTTTCGGAGATGCGCCATCCAACAAGTCGTTGCAGCTGACGCCTAAGATTTCGTCTGAAAGATACAGCTCTGTTTCATAGAACCGTCGGGGCTGTGGTGACTCGGCGGCGCAGCTGAACTCCTTGTTAGGCGCAAGCATATTTGCTTATCAAGATATCTCTTTGATTGGAAAAAGGATTTTGCATAAGAAGACGTGGATAGGAGATATCAAAGAACGCGGGCCTTTCTGGCTTGCCCCTAGTAATCAGTAGATGCTACCACTCGCGTTCAGTCGGCCCGCTATGCTTCCGCCTAACATTTCGTTGCAGCTGACCGCCCAAGCTACGCGTCGTTACCGCAAACTACGCTCACTTACGGATTTGTTTATTCTCATGCGGGGCGGCAGCTGAACTCTGTGTTAGATGGCTTTTCTTTATTGTATTTAATTTCAACAATAGGATACATCCATGATTATTAGTGATTTTTATTCATTACCACGTCATTTTATTAGTGATTTATATGATCTTTCAACTTTCATAACTTCACCACGTAGTTTTTTCCAAAAAATTAGCAAAGAATCCACTCCGTCAACAGTTCGTCGCCTCTTCCTCTATGGATTTACTTTTGACTTATTAATATTTGTATTTCTTTTCCCAATGCTTTATGGAAAATCAAGTATCTCAATTTATCATATATTAATGCTTGGCACATTAGAAACTTTATTAGCTATTTTTCCAGGACTAATCTTTTATTTAGCAACCAGATTTCTTTCAATAAAACCTAGCCTTAAGGTTGTAATTTCTTGTGCAGTTACTTGTAAATTTTTGTTTCTTATTCCTACCGTTTTATTTTTTGTATTTTATATCTATAGCGAAAGTATATTAGTTTTAATCTTAAGAAGTATTTTCGCTGCTATTGGAGCATTGAGCATCCCTTTGGCATGCCCATTTCTCGTCTCTCCATCTTCAAAGAGAAGACTTTTAGTCGCACTGTTATCTCTTCTGCTTCTTTTTGGTTTTCGTTTAGGATTTGCCTCTCTCTTAATTAATGGAAGATCATATATTGCTGAACGCTTAATGATATTTACATTAGCATATGATCCAGTTGGAAATGAACTAGACAAATTACCTGCTAAAGATCTGCTAGAATCATATAATATGACAGATTTATTGTACTATCAGAAACAAGTTCTTGCATCATTACGTCAGGAAGGTTCTAAAGTTTATATTAATCAAAAGAATTATAATGATAGCAGCAAGAACCTAAATAATGAATATTCAAAAATCGATAAATACGTTCAGGATAGAATATCTTCTCTAATGCAAAAAATTGCAGATGCTAAATTCATAACAACAATTGAGCTATTAAAAGCTGATGTATCTTCTCTAAAAACTCTATCTGATTTCAATAAATATAGAATCGTTGAGTCAATTACTGATGAAAGTGATCTGCTAAATTTGATGAAGAATATGAATAATGTACAAATCCATCTACACGATTATTATGAATCAAATAAGGTTTTTCAATCTATCGTTTCTTCTTCAGTTTTGCCGAGATATCAACTCAGGAGAATAGGTTTAATTATTTGGTAAGCCATCTAACATGCTGTTGGAGTTGACCCCTTAGGCTACGTTTGGAAAGTACAGCATATGTTGCTAAACCGCTGCTACCCTGCTTCGGGCGGTGGGGCAACTCAACAGCGTCGTTACATGCAACGCTAAGAAATATCTTATTGAAGATTCCATATGGCTGCTTAGGATTACTCAAGATAAATGAAGACTATTCGATTCAGCTGCATATGCTACCTTGTTGAATTCTTGTCTTACTTTTGCGCGGGCCATGTAAGTTCCTATTGGAACAGCTCGCGCCCATTAGCTGAAAGGGCATTATTAACCTTTCCTGCATCATTTTCTTTCGCTTTGCCTGAATTCTATCATCAATCAACTAACCTTAGATTTCCTTCATATCTTGAAGCTTCTTTGTTGGCCCGCGCATATTGTTCTGTTTCCGCGTAGATGTAACATTCGGTTGGAGCAGACCGCTTAGCCTACGCTTCGTTACTTATTCCTACGTGTGTTAAAGCAATTGTACCTGTATTATGCGGCGCGGCTGCTCAACCGGGCGTTATATCCAATCAGATTTATGGTGATTAGCAATGAATTAAAGAATTATTAATTCAATAATATTTGATAAGAGGTTTTTCAATAACTTGCTTTCCCATGATGGCGTTGTCATTGCTCTGGAAGATTGGCGGTGTTGTACTACATTTCCTGCTTATTGCTAGCTTCAATACACTGCACGTCACCTTGGCGTATTATCACCGATTACATTCAACGACTCGGATCAAGTTCATTTAATTGATTCGATAGCATTTTTTCTGCTTTCCTCAACGCCATCATACTGGATGGATATAACATGCTGTTGGAGTTGTCCGCCTAGGTTACGCGTCGCTACTGATAGCTACGCGCGTTGAAGTTCTTGTACTTGGATGATTCGGGGCGGCAACTCAACAGCGTCGTTATATCCACGCTAAAGAAATTCTTTGTGAGAATATTTTGCTTCTTCTGTTTTGAATTACTCAAAGCAAATGAAGAATTCTCTTTCACAATCTTGCGGGTTTTACCTTGTTGAATTCTTTTGATACCTGTGCGCGGGCCATCTACGTTCCTGTTGGAACAGCTCGCGCATGTTAGCCAAAGGGGCATTAATTACCTTTTTTAGCATCACTTTCTTTCGCTTTTCCTGAATTCTATCATCAATCAACTAACCTGATATTTTATCCATATCGTGAAGCTTGTCCTTCGGCCCGCGCATATTGGTCTGTTTCCGCGTAGATATAACATGCTGTTGGAGTTGACCGCCTAGGCTACGCTTCATTACCAATAGCTACGGGCGGTAAAGCATTTTGTACTTGGATGATTCGGGGCGGCAACTCAACAGCGTCGTTATATCCATCTTGATTTATATTGATTAGTGAAGAAGCATAGGATTATTAATTCGATAATAATAAAAGACGTTTTTCAATTGCCTATTTGCCTATGATGGCGTTGACATTGCTCTGTAAGGATGGCGGTGTTGTACTACATTGCTTGCTTTTCTTTAGTTTCAATACATGGCACGTCACCTCGGCTTGCCAACACCGATTGCATTCAACGGCTCGGATCAAGCTCCTTCAATTGATTCGATAGATCTTTTCTGCTATCCTCAACGCCATCATACTGGATGGATATAACATGCTGTTGGAGTTGTCCGCCTAGGCTACGCGTCGTTACCAATAGCTACGCGCATTGAAGTCTTGGTACTTGGATGATTCGGGGCGGCAACTCAACAGCGTCGTTATGTCTCTCTATTTTTGGATAACGGGCGCTGTAAGGTATACTCACTGGCAGCATCCCAGATTACCACTTGCAGAACATCAGTCGTGGTGGTAAGTTTATATTGAAAGGAGAGATCTGTGAGATTCAACATCGTTAGTCTATCAATCATTCTATCAATCTTTGCAACATCCACATGGGCACAGACCAACGTTGAGACTTATGGGGTCACCTATAGGACAATAGATGGCAAAGAGCTTCAAATGGATATTCAGAGGCCTCAACCTGTGGGTGTTCCGAAACCAGTAATCGTATTTCTTTGCGGTAACGGCTGGGGATATGAGAGGACTATAAACCGCGAATCATTCTGGTATGCTCTGGACCTTGCTAATGAACATGGATATGTCGCAGTCACCGTAGACTACAGCTCATCAGCGCAGAACTCCAACGGCAGGCCAATTGGAACTTTTCCGTCCCAAATCTATGACGTTAAAAGTGCTATACGCTTTCTGAAGGCAAATGCAAAGCAGTACGATATCGATCCAACTCGGATTGGAGTCATTGGCTTCTCATCAGGAGGAAACTTGGCGCTGCTACTCGCGCTTACGCTTCCGGCAGATGGACTCGAGGGGCATGACGACTATCTCCAGTATTCCAGCTCAGTGCAAGCCGTTGTCAATCTTTCGGGGGCAACAGATCTAGTTAGTTGGAATAAAGAGCCATTTGTCAGTGCATATTTGGGAGGCTCTCTTCAGGCAAAGCCAGAACAATACAAGAGAGCTAGTCCCATCAACTATGTGAAGCCAGGCATGGCGCCGGTCTTAACCATCCATGGGGAAAAGGATATGATTGTCTCCCCCGATCAGGCACGGATGCTTGACGCGCGAATGAAAGAAGTGGGCGCGTCTCACACTTTGATTATTAAAAGTGACTTAGGTCATAATGATGAGATTGATCAGAATGTATGGGATTTCTTGGAGAAAGCTCTAAAATAACTTATCGGCGTAAAAGGACGAAAATTCAGCCAGGAGAGACATAACATGCTGTTGGAGCAGACCGCTTAGGCTACGCGTCGTTACTAATTCATACGTGTGCTAAAGTAATTGTACCTGTATGATGCTGCGCGGCTGCTCAACAGCGTCGTTATATCCATCTCAATTTAAATTGATTATCAATAAAGCATTGAATTATTAATTCAATAATATAGGATAAGACGCTTTTCAATTTCATATTTGCCCATGATGGCGTTGGCATTGTTCTGGAAGGATGGCGGTGTTGTACTACATTGCCTGCTTGTCTTTAGTTTTATTGCATGGCACGTCACCTTGGCTTATTGTCACCGATTACATTCTACGGCTCGGATCAAGCTCTTTCAATTGATTCGATAGATCTTTTCTGCTTTCCTCAACGCCATCATACTGGATGGATATAACCAGTCGTTGCAGCTGACCGCCTAGGCTACGCGGCGTTAGTGAAAACTACGCGTGCTCAATCATCTGTTCTTTCCTGATTCGGGGCGGCAGCTGAACTCCATGTTATGTCTCTCTTTTATTGGCTATCAAGTTTTGCAATAAATAATCATTCCTGTCGGCCGCGTTGACTACCGAGAAGACCGCTGATAGACTTCCTATACATCGCAGCCGCAGGCGTCCCAGGAAAAGGAGAGATGCATGAAAACTATCATCATAGGCTTGGCTTTCATTCTGTCCATCTCGGTTGCCTCACTACAAGCGCAGTCCTATGTAGAAATGTATGGGGTCACTTACAGGAACATCAGTGGCAGAGAACTTCAAATGGACATTCAGAAACCTCAGCCCGTAGGCATTCCGAAGCCGGCAGTTGTGTTTCTTTGCGGGAATGGTTTTGGATACTATAGGACTTTGAACCGAGAGCAATTCTGGTACGCACTGGACCTGGCTAATGAACACGGATATGTCGCAATTACTGTTGACTATAGTTCGTCAATGCAGAACTCCAACGGCCGTCCTATCGGGACTTTCCCGGCCCAGATCTATGACGTAAAGAGCGCTATACGGTTTCTCAGGGCAAATGCAAGCGAGTATGACATTGATCCAACGCGCATTACGGTCGTTGGCTTCTCATCGGGAGGAAGTTTGGCGTTGCTGCTCGGGCTTACGGTTCCGGCAGATGGACTTGAAGGGCAGGACGACAATCTCCAGTACTCCAGCTCGGTGAAAGCCGTTGTCAATCTGTCTGGGCCAACTGACTTCGTCAGCCTGAGCAAGGAGCCATATGTCATCGCGTATTTAGGTGGCTCTCTTCAGGCAAATCCAGAGCAGTACAAAGCGGCCAGTCCCATCAATTATGTCAAATCGGGTACACCACCGGTTCTAACTATGCATGGGCAAAACGACACTTTTGTCTCCCCTGATCAGGCACGGATTCTTGATGCACGAATGAAAGAAGTGGGAGCTACTCATACTTTGATAATTAAAAAAGGGCTTGGACATACTTACGATATCGATCAAAACGTTTGGGATTTCTTGGAGAAAGCACTCAAGTGATTGGTGGTGTAAAAAATCACAACTAGAGTGAGAGAGACATAACATGCGGTTGAAGTAGACCGCGAAGCTCCCTCTTATCAATTTCAACTGTATTCTGATTTCATTATAGTTGACTACTACATCGGCGCGGCTACTTAACCGCGTCGTTATATCCAACCAGATTCATATTGATTAGCAATGATTTAAGGAATCCTTAATTCAATAATCTTGGATAAGATGTTTTTCAATTGATTGCTTTCCCATGATGGCGTTGGCATTGTTCTGGAAGGATGGCGGTGTTGTACTACATTTGGTTTCTTATTTTTAGTTTCAAAGTATGGCACGTCACCTTGGCTTATTATCACCGATTACATTATAAGGCTCTGATCAAGTCATTTCGATTGATACGATGAATCTTCTTCTGCTTTCCTACAACGCCATCATACTTGGTGGATATAACATGCTGTTGGAGTTGTCCGCCTAGGCTACGCTTCGTTACAAATAACTACGCACGGTAAAGCCGATTGTACTTGGATGATTCGGGGCGGCAACTCAACAGCGTCGTTATATCCATCTAGATTTATATTGATTAGCAAATATGGAACGAATTATTAATTCAAGAATAGAAGATAAGACGTTTTTCAATAGCTTGATTTCCCATGATGGCGTTGGTATTTGGCGGGAAGGTTGGCGGTGTTGTATTACCTTGCCTGCTTTTCTTTAGTTTCAATACATGGCGCGTCACCTTGGCTTTCTAACACCGATTACATTCAACGGCTCTGATCAAGCTCTTTCAATTGATACGATAGATCCTTTCTGTTTTCCTCAACGCCATCATACTGGATGGATATAACATGCGGTTGGAGTTGTCCGCCTAGGCTACGAGTCGTTACATTTTGCTTCACTTGCTAGGGTTCCTTCGGTTGCTGATTCGGGGCGGCAACTCAACCGCGTCGTTATCTCCATCTCAATTTATCTTGATTAGAAATGAAGCAACGAATTAATAATTCAATAATATAGGATAAGATGTTTTTCAATTTCATGTTTGCCCATGATGGCGTTGGCATTGTTCTGGAAGGATGGCGGTGTTGTACTACATTTGGTTGCTTGTTTTTAATTTCAATGAATGGCACGTCACCTTGGCTTATTGTCACCGTTTACATTCAACGGCTCTGATCAAGCTCTTTCAATTGATTCGCTAAAATCTTTTCTGTTTTCCTCAACGCCATCATACTGGATGGAGATAACATGTCGTTGCAGCTGACCGCCCAGGCTACGCTTCGTCACTTTAATTACGCGTGCTCAAGTATTTGTTTTTTCTTGATTCGGGGCGGCAGCTGAACTCCTTGTTACGCGCTCATAAATTAAACACATTGTGAAAATAGATGAGTATTGCAATCTTTGCATTCATAAAAATAGACAATAATTTGAGCCATCTTGAGTTCTTTCAAGAAGGTCGTCTATTTATGCGGACGCTAAGGTATTTCAAGAATTATGAAGACAAATGCCTTCATGGTCGTGGTGATAAACTTGAAGGAAGTATAGGTGTTTTTCAGCCCTCTCAAGTTAAATTAGAACTCAATGGAATTCCACTAAATTCATTTCAATTTCAGGATCAAATAATTGTTCATAGTGAAAGCCTTCTCGAAAAGCATACCTTTTGTCTTATAACATCATATATAAATGACGAAAGTCCGATGATTTCAGATGAAAAGTCTAAACACTTCAAACTTGATTCTAAAAACTACAAATTTGGCGGGTGGCTTCTTATCATCAGAGATCCACAAGAATTTCTTAACAGAGTAAAACAATCTTTTAAGCAGCAACATATCATTTATCGAATTGGAATGGTTAAATATTATAACTTCGTTGAAACTAATACAATGTTTGATGACATTGAGACAGGCTTTCAAAAACCGTTTGAGTTCAGCCATCAAAATGAATTCCGAATTTTAATAGACTCTCCTATTATTGATGAACAGTGCATAATTGTAAAAATTCCCTCTATAAAGGATATATCACTGATCATAAAAACTGATGAATTGAATGATCATCTTCATCTAAATATGAATCAGTGAGCGCGTAACATGCTGTTGGAGTTGACCCCTAGAATCTTAGTTTGAACTGCTACTTCCCTCTCGGACTCTACTGTAGCTTGTCCCTTCGGGCGGCGGGGCAACTCAACAGCGTCGTTACATGCAACGCTAAGAAATATCTTATTGAAGATTCCATATGGCTGCTTAGGATTACTCAAGATAAATGAAGACTATTCGATTCAGCTGCATATGCTACCTTGTTGAATTCTTGTCTTACTTTTGCGCGGGCCATGTAAGTTCCTATTGGAACAGCTCGCGCCCATTAGCTGAAAGGGCATTATTAACCTTTCCTGCATCATTTTCTTTCGCTTTGCCTGAATTCTATCATCAATCAACTAACCTTAGATTTCCTTCATATCTTGAAGCTTCTTTGTTGGCCCGCGCATATTGTTCTGTTTCCGCGTAGATGTAACATTCGGTTGGAGCAGACCGCTTAGCCTACGCTTCGTTACTTATTCCTACGTGTGTTAAAGCAATTGTACCTGTATTATGCGGCGCGGCTGCTCAACCGGGCGTTACATTCAACGCTAAGAATTCTTTTGTAGGAAGATTCCCTTTGTTTTTCTATTATAACTCAAGATAAATGAAGACTATTCAATTTAGCTATATTGCATATTTTACCTCGTTGAATTCTTGTCTTACTTTTACGCGGGCCATGTAAGTTCCCATTGGAACAGCTCGCGCTCATTAGCTGAAAGGGCGTTATTAACCTTTCTGGAATCGTATTCTTTCGCTATTGGTTGAATTCTATCATCAATCAATCAACCTTGTATTTCGTTCATATCTTAGACTTCTCTGTTGGCCCGCGCATATTGTTTTGTTTCCGCGTGGATGTAACATTCGGTTGGAGCAGACCGCTTGGGCTACGCATCGTTACTAATTGCTACGCTTGCTAAAATAATTGTACCTAGATGATTCGGCGCGGCTGCTCAACCGTGCGTTAGGTGGCTATATGCATTTCGATAGAGGGCTTGGTCAATTCGGCCTTGTGCCGTTATGGAGGTAGGCATGCCTTTCAACAGTATTGTTGGGCAGTACCTAAAAAACTGCGTGAACGGTCAATTTGATTTTCTCCAGACCGACAGTCTTGCCAAGAAGAATGCCTTCCCTGATGACTATGGGGTCTACCTAATTCAGGATGCCATAAGCAAGCAATTCCTGTACGTTGGTAAGTCGGGCACAATCTACAACAACTACAATTGCGACAGTGGATTTGGCAACAAGTCTATCTTTGACCTCCCTAATCAAACGTTAAGGGCGCGCATTCAGGCAAAACATTCAAAGTCGGAAACTCGCGAGCAGTTTTACAAAAGAATAATGAATCGTGATAAAATAGCAAAGCTCATCTTCATCTACTTCATCACGATGACAAAAGCCAGTCATCAAGGGATCAAGTATCCATTTGAGGCAGAGGCCGAGCTACTTTCAGCATTTATACGCCAGTTCGGAAACCTTCCGGAGTGGAACAAATCCGCATAAAACTATTTTGGAAGAGCAGACTGATTCTGATAGAAACCATTTTGAATCGTGATGGACGATAATGCACAAGCAGTTAGACTTGGAAAAGGTCAGAGCGTTTAAAACTAAAGGCATGCAGATTTTGAGCAAAATAGGTATTGCTTTGGATGCAATTCCCGTGGGAGCCCTGTTCTCATCATTAGATCATTAAGCCTTGGAATTTCTTTAGCATGCTCGAAGGGCACCAATGCTTTTGCTATATCGAAAAGAAAGCCACCTAACAAGTCGCTGCAGTTGACCCCTTAGAGGCCGGTTAAATCGGAACATGCAGTTCCAAAGTCCGTGCAGCGCTGGCTTGATGCGGCGGGGCAACTGAGCTCAATGTTATATCCAATCTAGATTTATATTGATTATCGAATAGGCAACGAATTATTAATTCAATAAAAAGAGATAATACGTGTTTCAATAGCTTGTTTAACCATGATGGCGTTGGCATTTCTCTGGAAGGATGGCGGTGTTGTACTAATGTTGCTTGCTTGCTCTTAGTTTCAATACACTGCACGTCACCGTGGCTTAATGGTCAACGATTTCATTATAGGGCTCGGATCAAGCTCTTTCGATTGATTCGATAGATCTTTTTCTGTTTTCCTCAACGCCATCATACTGGATGGATATAACATGCTGTTGGAGTTGTCCGCCTAGGCTACGCGTCGTGACAAAAAGCTACGCGCGGCAAAGCCTTTTGTACTTGGATTATTCGGGGCGGCAACTCAACAGCGTCGTTATATCCACGCTAAAGAAATTCTTTGTGAGAATATTTTGCTTCTTCTGTTTTGAATTACTCAAAGCAAATGAAGAATTCTCTTTCACAATCTTGCGGGTTTTACCTTGTTGAATTCTTTTGATACCTGTGCGCGGGCCATCTACGTTCCTGTTGGAACAGCTCGCGCATGTTAGCAAAAGGGGCATTAATTACCTTTTTTAGCATCACTTTCTTTCGCTTTTCCTGAATTCTATCATCAATCAACTAACCTGATATTTTATCCATATCGTGAAGCTTGTCCTTCGGCCCGCGCATATTGGTCTGTTTCCGCGTAGATATAACATGCTGTTGGAGTTGACCGCCTAGGCTACGCTTCATTACCAATAGCTACGGGCGGTAAAGCATTTTGTACTTGGATGATTCGGGGCGGCAACTCAACAGCGTCGTTATATCCATCTAGATTTATATTGATTAGCAAATAAGCAACGAATTATTAATTCAAGAATAGAATATAAGAAGCTTTTCAATAGCTTTATTTCCCATGATGGCGTTGGCATTGTTCTGGAAGGATGGTGGTGTTGTACTAGTTTGCCTGCTTGTTTTTAGTTTCAAGGCATGGCGCGTCACCTTGCCTTATTATCACCGATTACATTCTACGGCTCAGATCAAGCTCTTTCAATTGATTCGATAGATCTTTTCTGCCTTCCTCAACGCCATCATACTGGATGGACATAACATGCGGTTGGAGTTGACCGCCCAGGCTACGCTCCGTGACTTATTGTTATGCGCGCTAGAGTCTTTTGTTCTTGGATGATTCGGGGCGGCAACTCAACAGCGTCGTTAGCTCCCCTCTGAAATGCACTTTATTTATTTTCCTTAATGATTTTTCATATTAATGGCTTTCAAACATAATGTGGGCTATGTTATTCGTATTGCAGTAGTCCTTTCTATTCCCGTCCTAATTTATGTTTGACAAATTGGTATTATTTGTCAACATTTTACTAATGTAAGGAGAGAACAATGGCAGACTACACTTTTGATGGCAAAGCCTTAAGGAAAAGCACTGGACAAAAAATGGGAGAGGTTGATAGAACCTCTATAAGATCTTGGAATAGTGCTCGGCTTGGTGAAATTCAGGGTAAGAATATTCGTGATGCTCATGGCAAAAAGGTTTTGGAATTTGATGGCAAGAATGTAAAGGATGACATGGGCAAGAAACTTATGACAATTCAAGATATTCAAAAGATTATAGATGGAGAAGCTGGAATATCTTTAGTCGCAGCATGGTACTTTTTAGTTAAGAGTCAGCAATCGAATATGACATAAATTGTAGAAAATAAGGTCCGACCTTACCGATTTGATGGAATCTTCATTTACTTTCCTCATAACCTCTCGGTGCTTACAGAAGGTAGACGTCTCGCTGCAACCCTGAGAGTTCTCCTGTTGAAAGACATCTTTCCGTTTTATACACATAAACCATGATGAAATAGTTCAAAGACTATAGCCCTGTTTTAGCAAAACATATTATGAATAAAGTAAAATAAATATATAAAGAAAAAAGGGGAGCTAACATGCTGTTGGAGTTGTCCGCCTAGGCTACGCTTCGTTACCAGTAGCTACGCTAGCTGAAGTCTTTGTACTTGGATGATTCGGGGCGGCAACTCAACAGCGTCGTTATGTTGTCATAAAGCGAGCGCGTCAGTGATGACGAATTTAGCGAGTGACGGAGGCATTACGAACACTGCAGAATGCCGTAAGATGTCTTGAGGTGGATCCATAGAAAGGACTCTCCAATGAGCAAGGTGCTGCTAATTGATTACGAAAACGTTCAGGGGATTAACCTTGGGCAGATAGTAGGAACGGACTATAGAGTGTGTATATTCACTGGAAGTTCTCAAAGTAAGATACCAATTGACCTAGTCAGTTCCACTCAGGCCTTGGGCAATAGACTGGAATGGATCAGAATTGATGGCAATGGACCGAATGCACTGGACTTTCACATTGCATATTACCTCGGTTCGCATATCGCTAAGTTTCCTAGCAATGAGTACTTTGTATTGTCCAAGGACAAGGGATTTGATCCTTTGATGAAACACATTGCAAAGGAGAATTTGACCTGCAAGAGAATAACAAATATATCGGAACTCCTCTCAAACAAAAAAGTAAAGGGGCCAGATGGAGACTATGAAAAAGTACTTTTGAACTTAAAGAAGATTGAGAAAAGCAAACGACCCAAGAATACAAAGACCCTCAAGCAGCATATGAAAACGATAGTTGGTAGAACTCAAACTGAGGATAGACTCAATCGCATAGTTGAACAACTCTTCGCTTCTAAGGTGATAATTGAACAAGACGGCAGACTGATGTACAAGACTTGACAACATAACATGCTGTTGGAGTTGACCGCCTAGGCTACGCTTCGTGACTCATAACTACGCGCGGTAAAGCCTTTTGTACTTGGATGATTCGGGGCGGCAACTCAACAGCGTCGTTATGCGTGTCTGTGAAACTAACCTAGCCTGAAGTAAGTGAGGCACCTAATGTATCCCTATGAAGATCTCGGGAAAATCCTCTCAAGGCAACTGAAGGCAATGTCAGCTATCCCAGACTTGTCGAAATCATTGCAGCTCCTAAGGCAGCCCTTACTTCCGAACGGCTTGATAGAGGCTGTAAAGGCAATTAGCTCCCAAAACATGTCATCAATCTTCAAGCTTTCCCAAGATATGAACCGCATTACTGGCATTACATCCGGATTGTACCAGACCTTTGCCAGAATGAACTGGCCCGCCGTCCAAACAGCAATCGCTTTGAGAGACTTCTATTCGCCATCCTTCAAAGCCATAGAAGCAATCCAAAAGAGTATTGCCTCTACCGCGTTTCCCTTGATCTCGATGAATGAGGTTAGAAGCTTATCAGGCGCGGCCAACATCTACAAGGACTTAGCGTCGGCTGCAGACTTGGCAGCAAATTCCCACAGTTTCATCCACGAAGAATTGGCCACGATAAGCGAAGTCGAAGATTTCAGTGACGATGCTGAGGTTGAAGAAGGATTCAGAAAGATAGAGACGTCCATCGTAGAACAGATTCGGAAGACACCTGCTATCCGAATATCTTTCGAAGGATGGGTTAGCCTGCTGCTTACGCTGTTCATCTTTCTCTATGGAAAGATATCATCAGATGAATTCCAAGCGCGAATTGAAGCTAAGGCCGATTCGCTCGAAAGGCTTGACAACAGGATTATAGAGTCACAGAAGAAGATATACGATGCCTTGGTTCAGCACATGATCAGCAGTGAGGCAGGGGGAACTGCATACGTTGTTACAAGGGAAGTAACCCTAAGAGCAAGACCATCATCAAGAGCACAGGCCGTTGCGCGTTTATTTCCAAATCAGATCTTAAAACTTGATTCCCGAAAAGGAAAATGGATTCGCGTAACCTTTTTCGACTACGTTGCTGCCAGTGTTCGGACCGGATGGGTCCTCAAGAAATATACCAAACGAATAGCCAAATAGGATCTGAGACACGCATAACAAGTCGTTGAAGCCGACGCCTTAACTTCAGACTGTTTCGTAGAGACTTCTTCCGCAATGCTTCACAAGGTCTGATTCGGCGGCGCGGCTTAACTCTATGTTATCTCCATCTAGATTTATAGTGATTAGCAAATAAGCAACGAATTATTAATTCAAGAATATTGGATAAGACGTTTTTTAATAGCTTGCTTTCCCATGATGGCGTTGGCATTGAGCGGGAAGGATGGCTGTGTTGTACTAGTTTGCCTGCTTGTTTTTAGGTTCAATACACTGCTCGTCACCTTGGCTTATTGTCACCGATTACATTATAGGGCTCGGATCAAGCTCTTTTAATTGATTCGATTGCTCTTTTTCTGTTTTCCTCAACGCCATCATACTGGATGGAGATAACATGTCGTTGCAGCTGACCGCCCAAGCTACGCGCCTTTACTTGAAACTACGCGTGCTCAGGTATTTCCTTTTCTTGAGGCGGGGCGGCAGCTGAACTCCTCGTTATATCCACGCTAAAGAAATTCTTTGGGAGAATGTTCTGCTTCTTCTGTTTTGAATTACTCAAAGCAAATTAAGAATTCTATTTCGCAATCTTGCAGGTTTTACCTTGTTGAATTCTTCTGATACCTTTGCGCGGGCGTAACCGTCAAATAAACCCCACCTTGCGGCCGGCATAAAAAGCCGCGATCCTGAGCCCACTCAATTCAGGGAATCAGGAGGCCGTAGATGGAGTCAAGACAGGAGAATCGAAAACAACCACGCAGAAACGCAGAGAAATGGAGCGAGCTCATCACCGCGTGGCGATCAAGCGGGAAGACGAGAAAGGCATGGTGCCAGGAACAAGGGATACCCTACGAATCCCTGAGGCGATGGGTGAAGCGATTGCGCGGCTCCGCCGACGGATTGTCATTTGTAGGAATCCGCGACACATCCCAAGCCCTGGATGCTGCGGAGCAGGCGCGCGTGAGAGTAAGCAGAGATGGAGATATTGAACTGTATGGAAACATCGGCGAGGAGCTTCTGCGCAGAGTGCTGCGCGTGATGCGGGAGACGGCTGATGTTCATTGAATGGAGCAACGTCAAGATATTTGTTCGTCCGGGCGCGACGGATTTGAGAAAACAGATAAACGGACTGGCCATCCTGGTACAGACGGCGATGGGCAAAGATCCGCTTTCCGGACACCTCTACCTTTTCAGCAATCATGAGAAACGTCTCCTGAAGGTCCTGTACTGGGATCGAAACGGGTTCTGCATGTGGCAGAAAAGGCTGGAGCGGGATCGCTTCCCCTGGCCAAGAACGGAAGAGGCAGCGCGGGAGATCAGCTTGGAGCAGCTTCGGATGCTGCTTTCGGGAATCGACTTCTGGAACGCGCACCAGAGCCTCGCGTATACCGCGGTCGTATAAAAACATCTAGATTTTAAGGCCCCATCATGGTATTCTCATGTGGTGAACGAAAAACTGGGAGAACTACCGAACAACGTCGAACAGCTGCACGAGCTGGTTCGACGGATTGTCAGGGAGCACGATGAAGAGCTCGCTCGACTGCAGGCCGAGTTGGAGAAGGAGCGCAGCGAACGAATCGAGCACCAAAACAAGGCCATAGAGCATTTCGAAGAGCTGCAGCTTCTGCGGCGCAAGCTCTTTGGCCGCAGCGCCGAGAAGCTATCCGAGGAGGAGCAAAAGCAGCTTCTTCTTTTCAACGAGGCGGAGGATATCGTATTCAGCCAACAACAGGAGCCTGCCGCCGAGGAGCGCATTGAGGTAAGGGCGCACACGCGGGTGAAGCGGGGCAGAAAGCCGCTGCCGCCTGAGCTTCCCCGTGTGGAGATGGTCCACGACATAAGTGAAGAAGACAAGAAATGTGCCTGCGGACAGGAGCTTACACGTATCGGAGAGGAAAGCCTCGAGAAACTTGAGGTCATCCCGCCCCAGATACGGGTACGGCGGCACCTGAGACCCCAGTACGCCTGCAAGGCCTGCGAAGGCTCCGGGGATGAGGACCGTCCCGCGGTGCGGATCGCCCCGGCGGTGAGGCAGCTTCTTCCCAAGAGCATCGCCTCACCGGCACTGGTGGCCTACATAATGACGGCGAAGTTCTGCGACGCCCTGCCGTTCTACCGCCAAGAGAAGCAGTTTCAGCGCATCGGAGTAGATATCAGCCGCCAGGACATGGCCAACTGGAGCATCGCGGTATTCCATAGGCTTGCGCCGGTTATCGAGCTACTTCGAGCAGAGATTCGAAGAGGCCCGCATGTAGGAATCGACGAGACGACCCTTCAGGTGATGGGGGAGCCGGATCGCCCCAATACTTCAAAGTCGTATATGTGGGTGTTCCTGGGAGGCAGTCCGAAAAGACCCGTGGTTGAGTTTCAGTATCATCCCACACGATCCGGTAAGGTTCCCCTTGAGGCTCTGCGGGGTTACAACGGCTTCATCCAGACTGATGGCTATGACGGATATAACGAAGTGGGAAGCCAACCCGGAGTCATTCACGCGACCTGTTGGGCGCACTCGCGTAGAAAGTTCTTCGAGGCCAAGGAGGCATCCAAGCAGGCGGGAAGTGTCGATGAGGCCCTGGCACGAATCGATGCTCTGTTCAGGATCGAGCGGACCTTAAGAGCTCAAGAGCTTTCACCGCAGGAGTTCGTCCGCCAACGGCGAGAGCAGGCCGAACCCGTGTTGGAAAAGCTCAAGGCGTGGCTTCACAAGCGTCAGGGGCAGGTTCCCCCGTCTCTGCTTCTGGGCAAAGCGATCGCCTACACCATCGAGCAGTGGCCCAAGATGATTCGGTACCTGGACAGTCCCGATTTGGGTCCGAGTAATAACGCGGTCGAGCAGGCGATACGGCCGTTTGTGGTGGGAAGAAAAAATTGGATGCTATCTGGGAGCCCCGCGGGCGCCGAAGCCAGTGCGGGGTGGTACAGTATCATCGAGACGGCCAAACTGAACGGCGTGGAGCCCTACCTATATCTTCGCTACATTCTCTCGCGGCTTCCTGAGAGCGACAACCCTGAGGATTATCGTGAGCTGCTTCCCTGGAATGTTCCACGCGAGTCTCTGCTGAACTTTGATTCCGGTCATTTGTTCTGAATAAAGCAGGAGCGCACCCCCTCGGCGTCCGAATTCAGGGGTGGGGTTTATTTGACGGTTACGCGCGGGCCATCTACGTTCCTGTTGGAACAGCTCGCGCACGTTAGCTAAAGGGGCATTAATTACCTTTTTTAGCATCACTTTCTTTCGCTTTGCTTGAATTCTATCATCAATCAACTAACCTGATATTTGCTCCATATCGTTAGGCTTGTCTTTTGGCCCGCGCATATTGGTCTGTTTCCGCGTAGATATAACATGCTGTTGGAGTTGACCGCCTAGGCTACGCGTCGTTACTTATAGCTACGCGTATTAAAGCTCTTGTACTTGGATGATTCGGGGCGGCAACTCAACAGCGTCGTTAGATTTCTTAAAGATAGAGAAACTATTTGCTGACCACAAATGCTGTTAGAAACGCTCGTCGCTTTCCTGTGGAGATAGCATGATAGTCAAATTTCTTGGAACTGGTGGTTTTATCAACAGAGGAATACCATACAATTCCTTCCTGATTGATAATGTCCACCTTATCGAAGCTCCACCAGACCTTATGATTTCCCTATATAATAATGGAATACATTGTCACCAGCTCAATAGTATTTTTCTCTCTCACTTTCATGGTGACCATTATTTCGGAATGCCTTTCTTCATCCTAAATCTGTTCAATTATTACCTTGAATATGATAAGCCAATCAAAAGGATTAATCTAATTGGCCCAAAAGGTATTAGAGACAATATAATTGAGTTACAGAAGGTTGCGGTTGCTCCAGACAATCCATCTGTTTCCTGGATAGACGACGTATTTGATTTCGTTGAAATCGATCAATTCTTTAAAGTTCAATTTAGCGATTCAAGCGAAATGATCTTTCACCGAATGAACCATACCATGGAAACATACGGCTTTTCCATTATAGATCAGGGCAAGTATAAACTCACTTATTTGGCTGACACTAAATGGGATGCTTCCTTCAGTCAGATTTTATTGAAAAAGCCTCAAGTTGTTATTTGTGACCTCAACAGTAACTCTTTTGATAAAATAAAAGCACATATGTCGGAATCTGATATTATCGAGAAGGCTATGCGTATAACTGGAAAGGATACTCAATATATAGGAACACACTTAAGAGATAATCAATCCATTGATAGAGAGAATCTTCAGTATGCCCAAACGGGAAAAGAATATCAAATATAAGAAATCTAACATGCTGTTGGAGTTGACCGCCTAGGCTACGCGTCGTGACAAAAAGCTACGCGCGGCAAAGCCTTTTGTACTTGTATGATTCGGGGCGGCAACTCAACAGCGTCGTTATATGCCATTTTTCCTATAGGCCTTCTTTTGCTCTCCTTGGCATTATATTTTTCACTACTAGTCTGCCTTTAAGGTTTTTCTTTGAAAAGTGCCAAATTCGTACAGTTCTTTGGAGATTATATCGATGGGTGAACATGCAACACTGATAAAATTTGGCGATAGCCAGCATCTTTTAGAGCTACAAGAAGATGGTCTTCTGTATATGAATAATCTTCCATATTTCTGGCATATAGAGGATAGCTTCCTTCGCGGAGATTCAGAAGATAGTGTTGCTGAAGTCCATAGAGGATCTATCGGATCTGTAACATTTAACGATGGCACAGTATTGAACATTTCTGATTGGAACCTGCTACTACCTCCATCTTACCCAGAAAAGATTAACATTTTCTGCATGTATGCATTACGTCCTTTTGCCTATAGTTTTCCTGTCAATGAACAAAACTACATGTTCGGAGATACCGCACTAGTTCTGCTACAGCCTCAAGAATTCATAAATAGGATACATTCCTTTCTCCAAGACAGGAGTATTCCGCATCACGCAGCCTTGGTAGCATATGTAAATACTGATAACCAAGGTAGAATGGGCCCATTTGTTAAACGAAATAATTTCATCTATCAATCTGAATGGAGATTGGTTTGCTATGAAGGTCCGGGCAATGCACGAACTGACATCAGAATTGGAAGCATAAGAGATATTTCCAAAATCATCCCTAGCAAAGAAATCAATAATCAAATTAAGATAAATGGCATATAACATGCTGTTGGAGCAGACCGCTTAAGCTACGCTTCGTTACCAATGACTACGCGCGGCAAAGCCTATTGTATTTAGCTGATGCGGCGCGGCTGCTCAACAGCGTCGTTACATCCACGCTAATAATTTCTTTGATAGAATATTTTGCCTGTTCTGTTTTGAATTATTCAAAGCAAATAAAGAATTCGATTTAGCAATCTTGCAGGTTTTACTTTGGTGAATTCCTCTGATACTTTTGCGCGGGCCATGTAAGTTCCCATTGGAACAGCTCGCGCCCATTAGCTGAAAGGGCATCATCAACTTTTAACATCATTTTCTTTCGCTATGCCCGAATTCTATCATCAATCAATTAACCTTATATTTTCTTCATATCGTGAAGCTTCTTTGCTGTCCCGCGCATATTGTTCTGTTTCCGCGTAGATGTAACATGCGGTTGGAGCAGACCGCTTGAACTACGCATCGTTACTTATAGCTACGCGTGTTAAAACCAATTGTACCTGGATGATGCGGCGCGGCTGCTCAACCGCGTCGTTAGGCTTTTTCAAGGCTATTCTATCAAATTTAAGAAGGAGGTTTTTATGGCTACATGTAAGTATTGCGGAAAAAAGGCTGGTTTTCTGCGAAGTGCCCATAAACAGTGCAGGCAAGCTAACGAGCAAGGAATCATCCAAATTATTCAATTAATCACCGATAATTCGACAAAAGATTCCGCTTCTTCAATTAAAGATTCTATTCTAACACTTGCACAAGCATCACATATTGATAAAGCCGCTTTTACGGCTGCTTGCATTAAAGGATGGGAAAATGCTGTATCTAAGGCACTTGAAGATGATGTTCTCACAGCTGAAGAGGAGCAGTCACTCGTTCAAGTTAAGGATGCACTTGAACTCAGCCAGGAACAGCTGGATAAAAATGGCGCCTACTTGAAATTGGTTAAAGCAACAATCATTAGGGAATTGCTTGAAGGTAAGATACCGCAAGTTGCTAAAATAGATGGTAACATTCCTTTTAATCTTCAAAAAAACGAGCAGATAGTATGGCTTTTCAATGATGCAAAATACTACGAGGAAAGGACGTACACCAGATACGGTGGCGCATATAGTGGTGTTAGCATCCGAGTTATGAAAGGCGTTTACTATAGGACAGGTGCTTTTAAAGGTAATCCTGTTGTCACTTCAAATATTGTTCATATTGATGATGGACAAGTTGCAATAACTGATAAGCATATTTATTTCGCTGGTTCAAAAAAGGCATTTCGTGTTCCATATAATAAGATAGTTGCTTTCAAGCCGTATAATGATGGACTAGGAATCCAGAGAGATGCGCAGTCAGCAAAACCTCAAATCTTTGTTGTTGATGATGGATGGTTTATTCATAATCTAGTAGTGAACCTTTCAAAATTGGAAAAAGCCTAACATGCTGTTGGAGTTGACCCCTTAGCCTACGTTTGGAAAGTCATAGCTTACGTTGTTAAACCTCCACTACTCTGCTTCGGGCGGCGGGGCAACTCAACAGCGTCGTTATAGCGCTTCAAGAACTCTGCTTCATAATCATTTTGATAATGACTATAAATATTACTTCTCCTAAAAAGGAAACCTATGAATGCAATCAGCTTCAATGTGAATGACAAAGTACTTCGAGACGATTTCCTAAACAGCCATCTTCCAAATGCTATTCTCTCTCTCAAAGAAGATACTCAAGCTCTCTGGGGCAAGATGACACCACAACAAATGGTAGAGCATTTGATATGGTCTTTAAAATTATCAAATGGAATAACCTTTGTACAGTGTGTACTTCCTACTCATCTAGCAAATAGATCTAAATCATTCATAAACAATAACCAACATACTCCGCACGATTTCATGAACCCATATTTGAAAGAAGGCCTTCCACCGCTAGAACATACAAGCTTACACGAAGCACGTACTTCACTGCTAGAGCAGATTAGGATTTCTATTAGGCAATACTCTGAATCTCCAGATTCAATTCGTGTACATCCTCTTTTTGGGTAATTGAATCTCGAAGAATGGTCCCGGGTCCATTTCAAACATTCTTACCACCATCTATTACAATTTGGCCTAATCAAAGAGGAATAAATATTTTTCAAAGACTAACTTATCAATAATATTGTTCTTGCTTTCCTGAATTGCTTACTTTGCACATTTATAGCTTTAAAGAAAGCGCTATAACATGCTGTTGGAGTTGACCGCCTGGGCTACTCTTCGTTAGCAATAATCACTTGCGTTGAACCTTTGCACCTGGATGATTCGGGCCGGCAACTCAACAGCGTCGTTATATCCATCTAGATTTATATTGATTAGCAAATAAGCAACGAATTATTAATTCAAGAATAGAAGATAAGAAGCTTTTCAATATCTTTATTTCCCATGATGGCGTTGGCATTGTTCTGGAAGTATGGTGGTGTTGTACTAGTTTGCCAGCCTGTTTTTAGTTTCAAGGCATGGCACGTCACCTTGCCTTATTATCACCGATTACACTCTACGGCTTAGATCAAGCTCTTTCAATTGATTCGATAGATCTTTTCTGCTTTCCTCAACGCCATCATACTTGATGGATATAACATGCTGTTGGAGTTGACCCCTTAACACACGTTTGGAAACGTGCAGCATATGTTGTTAAACCGCCGCTACCCTGCTTCGGGCGGCGGGGCAACTCAACAGCGTCGTTATGCGTATTTTAAATATTCCATTATGCTAAGATGATACCTTAATTAAAGGGGTGATTTATGGAATACAGTTCTAAGAAAAAATGCTTTGTATTAATGCCATTTGAGGTAAAATATGTCGAAATTTATTCAGAAGTATATAAGTCAGTTTGCGAAAGCAATGGTGTTTCCTGCTGGCGTGTTGACGAAATATCTCGTCCTGGTTCAATAACAAAAGATATTGTTGATGGAATTCTTGATGCAGATTTAATTATTGCAGATTTAACTAGCAGAAATCCTAATGTTTTTTATGAATTGGGTATTGCTCATAGTACAGGAAATAAGACAATAATGACATCCCAGAATAAGGGAGATGTTCCTTTCGATATATCAAATTATAGAATTATTTTCTATGAACAGTCAATTCTAGGAAGTAAAAAGTTATTTCGTGATCTCGATCATGCGATAAAAGAATTGCTTAAAAGTCTTTTAAATACAAACAACCCTGTTCAAGAAGTATTATCTAACCGTTCAATAATTGGCCTGCGAAAGAGAATTCCAATAATGAGTGTTATTAGTCCCAAAAGGACATATAATCAGATTAGACAATTAATTATCAAAGAAAATATCCAATACGTTGATGAATTAAAGAGATTAAACCTAGAAGGAATTAAAAGAAAATATAAAATGGGACCAATAATAATGGGTACTCTTGTTCGGGTAATGCTAGATAACGATGCTTATGATGATTTATCAGAATTACAAAAGTTTATTTTAAAATACAATCTTGATACCTAAATATCAAAATACGCATAACATGCTGTTGGAGTTGACCGCCTAGGCTACGCGTCGTGACTGATAGCTATGCGCGCTTAAGTCTTTGTACTTGGATGATTCGGGGCGGCAACTCAACAGCGTCGTTACATCCACGCTAATAATTTCTTTGAGAGAATATTTTGCCTGTTCTGTTTTGAATTATTCAAAGCAAATAAAGAATTCGATTTAGCAATCTTGCAGGTTTTACTTTGGTGAATTCCTCTGATACTTTTGCGCGGGCCATGTAAGTTCCCATTGGAACAGCTCGCGCTCATTAGCTGAAAGGGCGTTATTAACCTTTCTGGAATCGTATTCTTTCGCTATTGGTTGAATTCTATCATCAATCAACTAACCTTATATTTTTTTCATATCGTGAAGCTTCTTTGCTGGCCCGCGCATATTGTTCTGTTTCCGCGTAGATGTAACATGCGGTTGGAGCAGACCGCTTTGACTACGCATCGTTACTGATAGCTACGCGTGTTAAAACCAATTGTACCTTGATGATGCGGCGCGGCTGCTCAACCGCGTCGTTACATCCAACGCTAAGAAATATCTTATTGAAGATTCCATATGGCTGCTTAGGATTACTCAAGATAAATGAAGACTATTCGATTCAGCTGCATATGCTACCTTGTTGAATTCTTGTCTTACTTTTGCGCGGGCCATGTAAGTTCCTATTGGAACAGCTCTCGCCCATTAGCTGAAAGGGCATTATTAACCTTTCCTGCATCATTTTCTTTCGCTTTGCCTGAATTCTATCATCAATCAACTAACCTTAGATTTCCTTCATATCTTGAAGCTTCTTTGTTGGCCCGCGCATATTGTTCTGTTTCCGCGTAGATGTAACATTCGGTTGGAGCAGACCGCTTAGCCTACGCTTCGTTACTTATTCCTACGTGTGTTAAAGCAATTGTACCTGTATTATGCGGAGCGGCTGCTCAACCGGGCGTTATGCGGCTTTAAGGGGCAATAATTGAAGCGTTTATTAACACCACTATTCATCTTCATATTATTCATGAATAGACTTGCAGCACAGGATATTCGCATAGAAGGAATTTCATTTCATGCAAAGCTGAAATCTCAAAATCTCGATCTCATTGTTAAAAAAGACGTTGGTGTTTTCAAATTGATGAAGTTTGTTGTTTCGCCTATGCATTCAATCGAGTGTATTTCTTCACAATTCATTTTAAGTGATCAACTTCGGCAACTTCATCGCGAATGGGGTATAGATCAGGTTAAAGAAGACAAGGCTTTTCATGATTCTATCGAAAAGCAATTAGCATTCTGGCAGAAAGAACTTGAGAATTCTATCTTTTCAGTTTTTGGAATCCAAGAAGCCCTTAATCTATACATAATCAGCCGTTCCACTTTTAATGACCGTGACTATATAATTTATCAATATAGCGGCAGTGACGCTATCTATGGCGGTTACCTTGCATTTCTAGATAAAAAAGGAATGCTTTTAGAAAATATTCCACTCGTCGAGGATCAAGCTCGTGAAACGATCGGTACTGCATTTTTGATAGATGAACATTCAGTACTTGTATTACGGCAAGGCCTTAATATGATATTTATTTACCTGGAGTATTTTTAGTATTCTTTGTACTATTTATCAAGCATATAGTAGCCGCATAACATGCTGTTGGAGTTGACCGCCTAGGCTACGCTTCGTCACCAATAACGACGCGCGCTAAAGCCTTTGTACTTGGATGATTCGGGGCGGCAACTCAACAGCGTCGTTACATTCAACGCTAAGATAGATCTTTTGGAATATTCCCTATATTCTGCGTAGAATCACTCAAGATAAAGAAGACTATACGATTTAGCTTTATATGTTACTTTGTCGAATTCTTGTTTTACTTTTGCGCGGGCCATGTAAGTTCCCATTGGAACAGCTCGCGCTCATTAGCTTAAAGGGCATTATTACCTTTTAAAATCCTTTTATTTCACTATTGCTTGAATTCTATCTTCAATCAACCAACCTTGTATTTTGTTCCTATCTTAGACTTCTCTGTCGGCCCGCGCATATTGTTCTGTTTCCGCGTAAATGTAACAAGTCGTTGCAGCTGACCGCCTGGGCTACGCGTCGTTACAAATAATTACGCGTGCTGTAGCATATACACTTTTCCTGATTCGGGGCGGCAGCTGAACTCCATGTTACATTCAACGCTAAGAATTTGTAGGAAGATTCCCTTTGTTTTTCTATTATAACTCAAGATAAATGAAGACTATTCAATTTAGCTATATTGCATATTTTACCTCGTTGAATTCTTGTCTTACTTTTGCGCGGGCCATGTAAGTTCCCATTGGAACAGCTCGCGCTCATTAGCTGAAAGGGCGTTATTAACCTTTCTGGAATCGTATTCTTTCGCTATTGGTTGAATTCTATCATCAATCAATCAACCTTGTATTTCGTTCATATCTTAGACTTCTCTGTTGGCCCGCGCATATTGTTCTGTTTCCGCGTAGATGTAACATTCGGTTGGAGCAGACCGCTTAGCCTACGCTTCGTTACTTATTCCTAGGTGTGTTAAAGCAATTGTACCTGTATTATGCGGCACGGCTGCTCAACCGGGCGTTACATCCACGCTAATAATTTCTTTGAGAGAATATTTTGCCTGTTCTGTTTTGAATTATTCAAAGCAAATAAAGAATTCGATTTAGCAATCTTGCAGGTTTTACTTTGGTGAATTCCTCTGATACTTTTGCGCGGGCCATGTAAGTTCCCATTGGAACAGCTCGCGCCCATTAGCTTAAAGGGCATTATTAACCTTTTTAGAATCGTATTCTTTCGCTATTGGTTGAATTCTATCATCAATCAACTAACCTTGTATTTCATTCATATCTTAGACTTCTCTGTTGGCCCGCGCATATTGTTTTGTTTCCGCGTAAATGTAACATTCGGTTGGAGCAGACCGCTTAGCCTACGCGTCGTTACTGATTGTTACGCTTGCTAAAATAATTGTACCTGGATGATGCGGCGCGGCTGCTCAACCGTGCGTTACATTCAACGCTAAGAATTCTTTTATAGGAAGATTCCCTTTGTTTTTCTATTATAACTCAAGATAGATGAAGACTATTTAATTTAGCTATATTGCATATTTTACCTCGTTGAATTCTTGTCTTACTTTTGCGCGGGCCATGTAAGTTCCCATTGGAACAGCTCGCGCTCATTAGCTGAAAGGGCGTTATTAACCTTTCTGGAATCTTATTCTTTCGCTATTGGTTGAATTCTATCATCAATCAATCAACCTTGTATTTCGTTCATATCTTAGACTTCTCTGTTGGCCCGCGCATATTGTTTTGTTTCCGCGTAAATGTAACATTCGGTTGGAGCAGACCGCTTGGGCTACGCATCGTTACTAATTGCTACGCTTGCTAAAATAATTGTACCTAGATGATTCGGCGCGGCTGCTCAACCGTGCGTTATATCCAATCTAGATTTATATTGATTATCGAATAGGCAACGAATTAGTAATTCAATAAAAAGAGATAATACGTGTTTCAATAGCTTGTTTAACCATGATGGCGTTGGCATTGCTCTGGAAGGATGGCGGTGTTGTACTAATGTTGCTTGCTTGCTCTTAGTTTCAATACACTGCACGTCACCGTGGCTTAATGGTCAACGATTTCATTATAGGGCTCGGATCAAGCTCTTTCTCTTGAAACAACAACTCTTTTCTGTTGTCCTCAACGCCATCATACTGGATGGATATAACATGCTGTTGGAGTTGTCCGCCTAGGCTACGCGTCGTTACTTATAGCTACGTTTGCTAGGGTTCCTTCGGTTGCTGATTCGGGGCGGCAACTCAACAGCGTCGTTATATCCGATCAAATTTATGGTGATTAGCAATGAATTAAATAATTATTAATTCAATAATATTGGAGAAGAGGTTTTTCAATAACTTGCTTTTCCATGATGGCGTTGTCATTTCTCTGGAAGATTGGCGGTGTTGTACTACATTTCCTGCTTATTGCTAGCTTCAATACCCTGCACGTCACCTTGGCGTATTATCACCGATTACATTCAACGGCTCGGATCAAGTTCATTTTATTGATTCGATAGCATTTTTTCTGCTTTCCTCAACGCCATCATACTTGATGGATATAACATGCTGTTGGAGTTGTCCGCCTAGGCTACGCGTCGTGACTTATAGCTACGCGCTGTAAAGCCTTTGTACTTGGATGAATCGGGGCGGCAACTCAACAGCGTCGTTATCTCCATCTAAAATTATGCTTATTAGCAATGAAACAATGAATTATACATAGCGTCCTAAGTAATTGCGCATAGACGACGTAATGTTTCATTTGGAGCCTCCCACTGAGCGAAGCGGTCTTCAACCGCGGACGTGACATCGCTCATAGTAGGGAAGTATCTGTTATGCAGACAGAGCCGTCTGGTGAGCTTCCACATCCTTTCGATTGGGTTCAGATCGGGACTATACGGCGGCAGATAATCGAGTATGAAAGATGCACTGTGCTCCTCGCGCCACTGCTTGTGGAGCTTTGCATGGTGGTATCTAGCATTATCAGTGATCACGACGATGCGCCTTTGACTCTTTGAAGTTCTGAAGCGCAATTGCTTCATGAACACGAAGAATGTATTCGCGTCGAAACTATCCTCTTCGCGTTTGAAGAAGAATTTGCCGTCGCGCAGACGAACGGCACCGAAGTATCCCACGCTCTTTCGCCCGGGATAATGTAACAGTACCGGATCTTTGACTTCGGGTGGAACCCACATTCGGCATCGTGAGCCGTACTGCTGAAAGTGTACCTCATCCGTCGCCCACAAATCTATCTCTTCATCCAGCATCAACGCCTTGAGTTTTTTTTATAATCGGTCTGGCGAGCCGGATCGGCTCGCGCAATTATTGGGCGAGGCTTGCGTAGTCGGAAGTTGAGTTGTCGAAAGACGCGTTGACATTGACGTACACCCAATCTGACTTTATAGCGCTGTACAATGAAGGCGGAGAGTGTCTTTCCATCCCATAGGTTACCAGACAATCCAGCAGCAGTTGGTGATTGTCGAAGAGCGCGGCTTACTTCTTGTATTTGCTCAGGTTTGAGGCGTGTGGGTCGTCCAGTTCGGTCGCCTTCAACAATGCCCGCGAGTCCCTCCGCCTCGAAGCGGCGAATCCAATACTGCACGGTTCGGGGTGCATCGCCAAGAAAATGCGCAACCTCAATACAGCTCATTCCCTGGGCTACTAGCCCGGATTTCTCATACTCCTACTATTAAAAAGCCTTTCGCCCTGGTATAATTGCTTTGCAAACAACAAAATACACCAGAACAGAAAGGCTTCAAGATGCAAACAGACTGTATTCCAAACCTCTTCGGATTTCAAGACCTCGGGGACAGAAAAGTCATCACAAGCTTCGACGGCGGAATGATCAGTTCGGATGCAGGGGCACTACTCCTTCGTGAAGTCGCACTGACAACGGACTATTTGCGTCAGTTCGCAGACTGTTTCTGTGATTTCCGTAATCAGCGGTTCGTCGAGCACAGCGTGCGGGAGTTGGTGAGCCAGAAGGTGATCGGGTTGTGCCTGGGCTATGAGGACACCAACGATCAGGACATGCTGCGCCACGATCCGCTTTTCGCCACCCTTTGCGGCAAGGCCGATCCCAGCGGGCAGGATAGAAGTCATGCCAGGGACAAGGGCAAGGCATGTGCGGGGAAAAGCACGCTCAACCGGCTTGAAACCTGTGAGGGGTTTTGGAAGATCACAGGGGCGAAAAAGATCGTTAGCGATGAGACAATGATCGAGAAGTTCTTCGTGAAGTCCTTCCTGAAAAGCTACCCGGGGCGACCCAAGCAAATCGTGCTGGACCTGGATGTGACGAACAACGAGCTTCACGGCAAGCAGGAGGGGCGGTTCTTCCATGGACACTACGATTGCTACTGCTATCTGCCGCTGTACATCTTCTGCGGGGATTACCTGTTGTGCGCGAAGCTGCGCACGGCTGACGTGGACCCTGCCAAGGGAGTGACGAAGGAGCTGGAACGTATCGTGGGCATGATCCGCTCGCGGTGGAAGCAGGTTCGAATCATCATCCGTGGGGACAGTGGCTTCTGCCGGGATGAGCTGATGAGCTGGTGCGAGAAGCATGGCCTTTTCTATGTCATTGGCCTGGCGAGAAATACGCGACTTGTCCAGCGGATCAAGAAACAGCTTCGACTGGCTTGTGTGGAGCACGTACGCACGGGAAAGCCGGCTCGCCGCTTCAGCAGTTTCGGGTATCGTACCCGAAAGACCTGGAGCCGTACCCGACGGATTGTGGCCAAAGCGGAGTACACCGAGGGCAAGGAGAATCCGCGTTTTATAGTGACCAATCTCCCGGCTGAGCTCCATGATCCCGGGGAGCTCTACGAGGATGTCTATTGTGCTCGCGGCGAGATGGAAAACCGCATCAAGGAGCAGCAGCTCTACCTTTTCGCGGACCGTAGCTCATGCTCGCTGATGAAGGCGAACCAGCTTCGACTTTGGTTCTCTGCCGTTGGATATGTGCTGATGAGTGAGTTCCGTCGACGTGCTTTGCGCGGCACGGAACTTGCCAACGCGACCTGCCAGACGATCCGGTTAAAGCTTTTCAAGATAGGCGCCCTGGTGAGAGTGAGTGTTCGCCGTGTGCTTATAAGTATGTCGACAGGATATCCGTATCGAGAACTTTTTCTGACGGCATATCGCGCACTTCAAGCCTCGCCTCCGTTATTGAACTGAAGGAACAGGAGGGTACCGCTTGCAATGCCAAGGCAGAGGTCTGTCCTGGAAATATGAAAACTGCCTGGCAGGAGGCGTATCAGGCGGAAAGCGCACATTCGCCAGGGATTCTGCCGGGCTTTTTGCTTCGGTAAATAGACGTTTCTCTGGTAACAAGAATATTTACCCGTTTCTATCGCAAACCGGCTAAAACCGGTGAGGGGTATGAGAAATCCGGGCTAGCAGAATGCCATGAAGTCGATGATCATAGCGGGATTCCTGTGAACGACGGATTTCGTCTTGCAGTCCAAGGATGATAGTGGGGGCATCCGCGATAATCAGTTGTTTCATTCCTATATAAAATCACATTATGCAATTATGCGCAATTACTTAAGACGCTCTGTATAATAATTCAATAATATAGGATAAGACGTTTTTCAATTTCATGTTTGCCCATGATGGCGTTGGCATTGCTCTGGAAGGATGGCGGTGTTGTACTACATTGCCTGCTTGTCTTTAATTTCAATGCATGGCACGTCACCTTGGCTTATTATCACCGATTACATTCTACGGCTCGGATCAAGCTCTTTCAATTGATTCGATAGATCTTTTCTGCTTTCCTCAACGCCATCATACTGGATGGAGATAACATGTCGTTGCAGCTGACCGCCCAAGCTACGCGTCGTTACCGTAAACTACGCTCACTCAAGCATTTGTTTATTCTTATGCGGGGCGGCAGCTGAACTCATCGTTACATCCACGCTAATAATTTCTTTGAGAGAATATTTTGCCTGTTCTGTTTTGAATTATTCAAAGCAAATAAAGAATTCTATTTAGCAATCTTGCAGGTTTTACTTTGGTGAATTCCTCTGATACTTTTGCGCGGGCCATGTAAGTTCCCATTGGAACAGCTCGCGCCCATTAGCTGAAAGGGTATCATCAACTTTTAACATCATTTTCTTTCGCTATGCCCGAATTCTATCATCAATCAATTAACCTTATATTTTCTTTATATCGTGAAGCTTCTTTGCTGGCCCGCGCATATTGTTCTGTTTCCGCGTAGATGTAACATGCTGTTGGAGTTGTCCGCCTAGGCTACGCGTCGTTACTGATAGCTACGCGTGTTGAAGTATTTGTACTTAGATGATTCGGGGCGGCAACTCAACAGCGTCGTTACACGGCTCTAAAAAACTATATTTACAGAAGTATCTCATTCTCTGCAATAAGAGGATTAAGCAAACGTGATCAAACTAGTAACAGAATATAGTGATGTTGGCGATGCTAGAATTGCATATAGACAAAATGGAACTGGGCCTGTCTTGTTTCTACTACATGGAAACTCCGCTAGCAAGAAAGAGTTTACAAAGTATCAACTAGATTATTTCAAGGACTTCAATACAATCGCTTTAGACTCTAGAGGACATGGTGAAACTATCTCTACTGATACAGAATATACCTTTGATAAATATAGTGATGACGTTATCGCTTTTTGTGCTAGCAAGCAAATCTCTAATGCATATATTATCGGTTATAGTGATGGAGGGAATCTAGCACTGCATCTAGCTAAAAAAGCTCCACACATATTTAAAAAGATTATTGCAATATCTCCTAACTATTTAGCTGATGGACTTAAAGAAAAGTTTAGTAATAACCTCAAGAAAATTATGAAAGTATTATCATTCCTTAGGCAAATAGGAATTCCAACAAAAATAATTATGATGCGCTTTGAATTAATGACAAATGATATTGGCTTAACAGAAGACGATTTGAAAGGTATTAATACTAGTGTAAAGATCTTATATGCCGAAAATGATTTAATTAAGGAACAACATATTATTAAATTAGCATGCTTAATTCCGGAGTCCATTGTGAACAAGATAATGAAGTCAAATCATTTGACAATATTCTATAAGAAAGAAACTATAGAATGCATTCGAGAATATCTAAAGGCTGAAAGAGCCGTGTAACATGCTGTTGGAGTTGACCGCCTAGGCTACGCTTCGTCACTGATAGCTACGCTCATTGGAGCCTTTGTACTTGGATGATTCGGGGCGGCAACTCAACAGCGTCGTTACATCCACGCTAATAATTTCTTTGAGAGAATATTTTGCCTATTCTGTTTTGAATTATTCAAAGCAAATAAAGAATTCGATTTAGCAATCTTGCAGGTTTTACTTTGTTGAATTCCTCTGATACTTTTGCGCGGGCCATGTAAGTTCCCATTGGAACAGCTTGCGCCCATTAGCTGAAAGGGCATCATCAACTTTTAACATCATTTTCTTTCGCTATGCCCGAATTCTATCATCAATCAACTAACCTTATATTTTCTTCATATCGTGAAGCTTCTTTGCTGGCCCGCGCATATTGTTCTGTTTCCGCGTAGATGTAACATGCGGTTGGAGCAGACCGCTTGGACTACGCGTCGTTACTGATTGCTACGCAAGTTAAAGTAATTGTACCTGTATGATACGGCGCGGCTGCTCAACCGCGTCGTTAGACGCTTAAAAGTAAAGGCGCCAAGTATCAGCAGACCGGACAGGTAGTTTCTTTTCAGCGGACGAATTGGCTCGCTAAGATTCCGATCATCCGAGGCTTTAGCTTATGATGCCTGAGTAGAGGGCATAGCCTTATGGCTGAACTATGGATTGAGGAACGTTTTTGGCGTAGGATCCAACCATGAGCCGAAAGCAATCAAACACGCAGTACCTACTGAAGGTAAACCTGAAAGGGGCAAAAAGGATCTGGCGTTTAATAGCCCTGCGAGGTGACCAGACTCTTAATGATCTGCACGAAACGATTTATAGCGCATTCGACCGGGACGATGAACACCTATATTCGTTTTACTTTCCAAAGGCATTAACTGGCAGGGAAAGACATACATTTAGATCAAAGGAATATACGTCTCCAATTGCGCTACAGGAACCAAATCCACTTTCGGATGAGAGGCCATTTAACGCGGCTCGTACAAGGCTTGATGATTTACATCTCCACGTAGGGCAAACATTCGAATACCTATTTGATTTTGGAGATATGTGGTGGCACGAACTAAAGATTGTTGCCATAAAACCCGTGGAAACTAATGAGAATCTGCCAAAGGTATTAGAGAGTCATGGCGACTCCCCACAACAATATCCCTCTAACGAATAGTGATGCCGAAAGAAAGGAGAAAGTTACTATAGTGCATTCTTGCCACATTATTTCCGAGTTAAAGTAAATAATATATTATTATTAGAAGCTATTACTAGGAATAGAAATTAAAGTTACGCGTCTAACATGCTGTTGGAGTTGACCCCTTAGCCTACGTTTGTAAAGTGCAGCATATGTTGCTAAACCGCCGCTACCCTGCTTCGGGCGGCGGGGCAACTCAACAGCGTCGTTATCTCCATCTCAATTTATCTTGATTAGAAATGAAGTAAAGAATTATTAATTCAATGATCTTTGATAAGACGTTTTTCAATAGCTTGTTTGCACATGATGGCGTTGGCATTGCTCTGGAAGGATGGCGGTGTTGTACTACATTGGTTGCTTGTTTTTAGTTTCAATGTATGGCACGTCACCTTGGCTTATTGTCACCGATTACATTCAACGGCTCGTATCAAGCTCTTTCAATTGATTCGATAGATCTCTTCTGCTTTCCTCAACGCCATCATACTGGATGGACATAACATGCGGTTGGAGTTGTCCGCCTAGGTTACGCGTCGTTACCGATTGTTACGCTTGCTATGGTTCCTTCGGTTGCTGATTCGGGGCGGCAACTCAACCGCGTCGTTATAGCTCATAAGAATGGTGGAGAGTTATTCTGTTGCTGTTCGATTCTTTAGCTTGACAAGTTGTATCAAATGGTAAAGGGTTGCTCCCATAATAATCCTTATTGGAGGCTCAAAGTGAAACTGGCTCTATATGCATTAATCTTTTCTATAGTCACTCTTGAAGGTTGTATTTCATTTCGCAATGGTGACATGTCTCAGGCGGAAAGCCAAGAAAATGTTACTTATCAAAAGAAAAGCTGCAATTATGAACTTGTATTAGACTATCCTTCCGATACCGGTGCCTTATCGAAGAATGAAATAATCAAACTCACAAATTCCCTTCTTATACATTCTGGATACTTCTCCAATGTTAAGGAATCTAAGGACCCGGCTGATCTCAATCTAATAATAAGAATAAATGTAATGCTTTCAAGAAGTGCGGTCAGTCTTTCTGCGATAATATCCGGCGCAACCCTCGGACTTATTCCATCTTGGTTTTCTCAAGATATTGAGGTTTATATAGATGCTAATAATGCAGCAATAAATAAGAAGTCGTATATTTATAGGGAACGTGCAACAACCGTAGCATGGCTGCCCTTTTTAATCGTTTCTCCCTTTTTTACTGTTGAAAATATGCGCAACGAACTCATTAAAAATATGTTCAATCATCTAATAATTGATATGAAAGGGGATAATATATTATAACCCTGCCGGGGACTATTGCCTTGCTTGCTCTTTGATTTTGCTATAAGAAACTACATATAGGTCAATATTAAAATATGAGCTATAACAAGTCGTTGCAGCTGACCGCCTAGGCGACGCGTCATTACCAAATAGTTACGCGTGCTCATGTATTTGTTCTTTCTTGATTCGGGGCGGCAGCTGAACTCCATGTTATCTCTCTCAAAGATCTTCTAATAGATAGGCCTTATTGATACTTTTAGCTGCATCTTGCGAATTCTATATATCTGAGATATCCTAGCCACGCCTTCTGGGATTTCTTTTCAAACTGTCAGATGTAGGGCTGACGATTACGCTCAAACTGTTGGATTTGTAGGCCAACTGTAAACCACCAAATGGAGCATGATATGGATTTCTCCAAAGTAGCCACGCCCGAAAAGGGCAATTTTCTAATCGCGTTCATAGATATCCAAAATTTCTTGGTCATTTCAAAAGCGCTGCCAGATCCAGTACAGCTATTTGAGCTCTTAAACTCTTGGGCCAATGTCATCATCAAGGAAATTGATAAGACTCCAGGCCGAGTACTTAAGTTTATCGGTGACGCATGTCTTATCATTTTTCCAGATGATTCAGTTGATTTAGGAGTACTGTCTTTGCTATCAATAAAGGATCAAGCCGAGAAGCACTTAAAAAACAATGGTTTTCACAACAAAATACGTATTACAGCTCACTTCGGAGAAGCTGCCATAGGTCAATTTGGCACTGGACTCACAAAAATAATAGATATAATCGGAGATACAGTGAATGTAGCTGCTTCCTTGTCGCGAGGGGATCATCGCGGCAGGCTCATTATCTCACCACAGGTTTTCCGAAAGTTGGCTGCATCAACAAGGAAGTTATTCCACAAGTACACACCGCCTGTTGTGTACTTAGCTCTAGAGAATTGATTTTACTGTAATCCCCAAGGCTAGCAATAGAAATAAAGCAAAGGCTAATCATCGAATTAGAAGGAATGAGTGAAATGCCATTTTTTAAAACTGGAGAGAGATAACAAGTCGTTGCAGCTGACCGCCCAGGCTTCGTTTCGTTACAGATAACTACGCGTGTTTGAAGTTTTTGTTCTTTCATGATTCGGGGCGGCAGCTGAACTCCATGTTAAACGGCCATAGAAGGTTTCACATAGCGGATGTACACAAACATCAGTTGCAATAGAGATTGAGCTCTGAGAAGTAAAGTCACTATACCGTCAGAAAAGGGGAAGGGTGATGAGCATTACGGATCAAATACAATTTGGTAGGAATGTGTTGAGGCCTATTTGGAAAGATATTGACTTTAATCATACAGATCAGGCAATGGGTATTCCTGTTCCGGAAAAGGTAAAGCCGGCACAAGATTGTGCGCTAAAAATCGACCTCGTGCCTAAGGAAAAGTGGGTTTATGGCAACATATCAATGCTTCAGGCCATTCTCCAACGTGAGAGTAGAAGGCATTACTCTTCAGATTCACTGAGTCTAGATGAATTGTCGTTATTACTTTATTGCACTCAAGGAATCCGCCGAATAGCCGAGAAGGGAAGCTTTCGCACAGTGCCCTCAGCAGGTGCACGTCATAGCTTTGAAACCTATCTGTATATTGACAGGGTGCAAAATGTTGGAAAGGGTTTATATAGATATTTGCCAGATCAAAATAAAATCTGCCTTCATGAAAACTACAGACCAAATATGGAAAATGAATTAAATCAGGCCATGCAGGAGCAATTGTACAGTGCGGCTATATGCTTCATTTGGACGGCCATCCCATATAGAATGGAGTGGCGTTATTCGACAGCATCGGCTAAGCTTATAGCAATTGATGTTGGGCATGTATGCGAGAATCTCTATCTTGCATGTGAAACAATTAAGGCTGGTACATGCGCCATCGGGGCATATGAGCAAGCCGAAATCGACAGATTTTTAGGAATAGACGGATTTGATGAGTTTGTAATCTATATGGCTACAGTTGGTAAACTGTAATAATAGGGCAACTAAGCGTTTAATTAATATTAAGGATGGCCGCTTAACATGCTGTTGGAGTTGACCCCTTAAGTTACGTCCTGAAAGTGCGACATACGCTCGCTAAACCTTCACTACCCTGCTTCGGGCGGCGGGGCAACTCAACAGCGTCGTTATGCGTGGCTAGGAGGACGGTCTCTATCCGTTGTTGATAGGAAAAGCAGTCAATGACTCGCGAAGAGATTCTTGACTTGGACGACTTCATCATGTCAGAGAAGTTGCCTTCTCCGCTCGTGCAGCTGCATAGAGGGGCTATCGGCTGCCCATTCAAGAAGACTATGGCTGCATTGGTATCCCTGAGCGATGCAGCTTCATTCTTAAAGACTGGTGTTTTCACCAGCACGGACAATGAGGATCCGTATAGCGCGGGCATCCTTGTACGGTCCATCATTGAGCACTTTCTCCTGCATAGTCTGGTCTTTTTTCAGTTCATTGAACGCAGAAATGATACTCCTGGCGAAGACTTTGCTGCACTTGCAGACATCAAGGAAACGATTGAGTTCTCAAGGGCTTTGGGCAAAAGCCTAAAGATGTTTAGGGGGATAGAACAGCCAAAGAACCTAAAGGAAGCTGTATTCAAGCAATACCCGAAATATGAGTCACTCACCACAAAGGAATTCGAGCAAAAAGCCGCGGAATACTCGGTCACCAATATGATTAGATTCCTTTGGTCCTTCCTCAAGACGGATGATGCTGCACCTAAGCTAGTTGAGTCTCTTCCCCTAGACTATTCGGACTTGTCGTTGAGGGTACACGGAGGGCCATATGCAAGTAAGCTCATGCTTTGGTGGTCTACACACGAACAGGAGAAACAAGCTGAGCTTCAGGCTCTATGCATGAAGGCATTCTTTTTCTCTACCACTATGGTAATGCAAACCTTTATCGCGGCAAGTCAATATGACGGCGCTTTTGAACCCGTCATAGCTGGACTGAAGGGCATATTGCAGAACGTCACGATCGAAACTCCTGAGCAGAATCAATCAAAACCGGGCCACGCATAACAAGTCGTTGAAGCCGACCCCTTAAGTTGCGCACGGAAAGTGGGGCGTAAGCTCCGTATAAGCCATCACGGCTGTGATGATGCGGCGGGGCGGCTTAACTCCATGTTATCTCCATCTAAAATTATGCTTATTATACAGAGCGTCTTAAGTAATTGCGCATAATTGCATAATGTGATTTTATATAGGAATGAAACAACTGATTATCGCGGATGCCCCCACTATCATCCTTGGACTGCAAGACGAAATCCGTCGTTCACAGGAATCCCGCTATGATCATCGACTTCATGGCATTCTGCTAGCCCGGATTTCTCATACCCCTCACCGGTTTTAGCCGGTTTGCGATAGAAACGGGTAAATATTCTTGTTACCAGAGAAACGTCTATTTACCGAAGCAAAAAGCCCGGCAGAATCCCTGGCGAATGTGCGCTTTCCGCCTGATACGCCTCCTGCCAGGCAGTTTTCATATTTCCAGGACAGACCTCTGCCTTGGCATTGCAAGCGGTACCCTCCTGTTCCTTCAGTTCAATAACGGAGGCGAGGCTTGAAGTGCGCGATATGCCGTCAGAAAAAGTTCTCGATACGGATATCCTGTCGACATACTTATAAGCACACGGCGAACACTCACTCTCACCAGGGCGCCTATCTTGAAAAGCTTTAACCGGATCGTCTGGCAGGTCGCGTTGGCAAGTTCCGTGCCGCGCAAAGCACGTCGACGGAACTCACTCATCAGCACATATCCAACGGCAGAGAACCAAAGTCGAAGCTGGTTCGCCTTCATCAGCGAGCATGAGCTACGGTCCGCGAAAAGGTAGAGCTGCTGCTCCTTGATGCGGTTTTCCATCTCGCCGCGAGCACAATAGACATCCTCGTAGAGCTCCCCGGGATCATGGAGTCAGCCGGGAGATTGGTCACTATAAAACGCGGATTCTCCTTGCCCTCGGTGTACTCCGCTTTGGCCACAATCCGTCGGGTACGGCTCCAGGTCTTTCGGGTACGATACCCGAAACTGCTGAAGCGGCGAGCCGGCTTTCCCGTGCGTACGTGCTCCACACAAGCCAGTCGAAGCTGTTTCTTGATCCGCTGGACAAGTCGCGTATTTCTCGCCAGGCCAATGACATAGAAAAGGCCATGCTTCTCGCACCAGCTCATCAGCTCATCCCGGCAGAAGCCACTGTCCCCACGGATGATGATTCGAACCTGCTTCCACCGCGAGCGGATCATGCCCACGATACGTTCCAGCTCCTTCGTCACTCCCTTGGCAGGGTCCACGTCAGCCGTGCGCAGCTTCGCGCACAACAGGTAATCCCCGCAGAAGATGTACAGCGGCAGATAGCAGTAGCAATCGTAGTGTCCATGGAAGAACCGCCCCTCCTGCTTGCCGTGAAGCTCGTTGTTCGTCACATCCAGGTCCAGCACGATTTGCTTGGGTCGCCCCGGGTAGCTTTTCAGGAAGGACTTCACGAAGAACTTCTCGATCATTGTCTCATCGCTAACGATCTTTTTCGCCCCTGTGATCTTCCAAAACCCCTCACAGGTTTCAAGCCGGTTGAGCGTGCTTTTCCCCGCACATGCCTTGCCCTTGTCCCTGGCATGACTTCTATCCTGCCCGCTGGGATCGGCCTTGCCGCAAAGGGTGGCGAAAAGCGGATCGTGGCGCAGCATGTCCTGATCGTTGGTGTCCTCATAGCCCAGGCACAACCCGATCACCTTCTGGCTCACCAACTCCCGCACGCTGTGCTCGACGAACCGCTGATTACGGAAATCACAGAAACAGTCTGCGAACTGACGCAAATAGTCCGTTGTCAGTGCGACTTCACGAAGGAGTAGTGCCCCTGCATCCGAACTGATCATTCCGCCGTCGAAGCTTGTGATGACTTTTCTGTCCCCGAGGTCTTGAAATCCGAAGAGGTTTGGAATACAGTCTGTTTGCATCTTGAAGCCTTTCTGTTCTGGTGTATTTTGTTGTTTGCAAAGCAATTATACCAGGGCGAAAGGCTTTTTAATAGTAGGAGTATGAGAAATCCGGGCTAGTAGCCCAGGGAATGAGCTGTATTGAGGTTGCGCATTTTCTTGGCGATGCACCCCGAACCGTGCAGTATTGGATTCGCCGCTTCGAGGCGGAGGGACTCGCGGGCATTGTTGAAGGCGACCGAACTGGACGACCCACACGCCTCAAACCTGAGCAAATACAAGAAGTAAGCCGCGCTCTTCGACAATCACCAACTGCTGCTGGATTGTCTGGTAACCTATGGGATGGAAAGACACTCTCCGCCTTCATTGTACAGCGCTATAAAGTCAGATTGGGTGTACGTCAATGTCAACGCGTCTTTCGACAACTCAACTTCCGACTACGCAAGCCTCGCCCAATAATTGCGCGAGCCGATCCGGCTCGCCAGACCGATTATAAAAAAAACTCAAGGCGTTGATGCTGGATGAAGAGATAGATTTGTGGGCGACGGATGAGGTACACTTTCAGCAGTACGGCTCACGATGCCGAATGTGGGTTCCACCCGAAGTCAAAGATCCGGTACTGTTACATTATCCCGGGCGAAAGAGCGTGGGATACTTCGGTGCCGTTCGTCTGCGCGACGGCAAATTCTTCTTCAAACGCGAAGAGGATAGTTTCGACGCGAATACATTCTTCGTGTTCATGAAGCAATTGCGCTTCAGAACTTCAAAGAGTCAAAGGCGCATCGTCGTGATCACTGATAATGCTAGATACCACCATGCAAAGCTCCACAAGCAGTGGCGCGAGGAGCACAGTGCATCTTTCATACTCGATTATCTGCCGCCGTATAGTCCCGATCTGAACCCAATCGAAAGGATGTGGAAGCTCACCAGACGGCTCTGTCTGCATAACAGATACTTCCCTACTATGAGCGATGTCACGTCCGCGGTTGAAGACCGCTTCGCTCAGTGGGAGGCTCCAAATGAAACATTACGTCGTCTATGCGCAATTACTTAGGACGCTATGTATAGCAATGAAACAATGAATTAATAATTCAATAATATAGGATAAGACGTTTTTCAATTTCATGTTTGCCCATGATGGCGTTGGCATTGCTCTGGAAGGATGGCGGTGTTGTACTACATTGCCTGCTTGTCTTTAATTTCAATGCATGGCACGTCACCTTGGCTTATTATCACCGATTACATTCTACGGCTCGGATCAAGCTCTTTCAATTGATTCGATAGATCTTTTCTGCTTTCCTCAACGCCATCATACTGGATGGAGATAACATGTCGTTGCAGCTGACCGCCCAAGCTACGCGTCGTTACCGTAAACTACGCTCACTCAAGCATTTGTTTATTCTTATGCGGGGCGGCAGCTGAACTCATCGTTATCTCCATCTAGATTTATATTGATTAGCAAATAAGCAACGAATTATCAATTCAAGAATATTTGATAAGACGTTTTTCAATATTTTGCTTTCCCATGATGGCGTTGGCATTGGGCGGGAAGGATGGCGGTGTTGTACTAGTTTGCCTGCTTGTTTTTAGGTTCAACACACTGCGCGTCACCTTGGCTTATTGTCACCGATTACACTATTGGGCTCGGATCAAGCTCCTTTAATTGATTCGATTGCTCTTTTTCTGCTTTCCTCAACGCCATCATACCGGATGGAGATAACATGTCGTTGCAGCTGACCGCCCAAGCTACGCGCCGTTATTCGAAACTACGCGCGCTCAGGTATTTCCTCTTTTTGAGGCGGGGCGGCAGCTGAACTCCTTGTTATCCCGCTTCGGACATAAAATACTTCGGTATTTTATGGCATGCAATTGCATTTCTCAAATAGAACAATCCTTGTCCAGATTGAAAGACATCGAAACTACCTTACTCTATTCCCAAAGCAATTGCTAAAGCTTTGTCCAGTTCCCAAACCTTACCTGGGTTGAGACGGCCAACGAAATCCGTTAAAGCTGATTTCGGAATACTGATCAACTCATCACAGTGAATCGAACTCGCATGTTTGAGACCAACCTCAATCCCAATAGGAACCTGTGTAGACAAGCCATCATAGGAGGTGTAGATCGGGGCGCATGTTACAGAAGAAAACTGGGAATCAATCAGAACTTGACGACTGACAATTACGAAAACACGAGAACGGCGTGGATCGTTACGATTCCCCTTATAGACCCGATAAAGCTCCGCTCTCTTCAACCTCGGAACTCCACCTGGTACCCGAGTACATCCTCTGCCTCTTTATTCAGTTTCGCAGACAGTTTGTTGATCGTCTGGAGATCCGTATTGTCCCTCTTTCTTCTCTTGAGTATTTCAAGGTACGTCCGAACAGCTAACTCTATGAAGGCAGAACGGTTGTTCTCACCTTCTGAATGCTGATCGATCAAAGCGATAATATTCTTAGAAAGCGTAACGGATGTCTTTACCTTCATACCACCATTGTACCACCAGTACTTATTAAAGTCAATAGCTGGATACAATGATAGAAAAAAAGAGCGGGATAACAAGTCGTTGCAGTTGACCGCCTGGGTTCAGCCTTTCACGGAGGAACGACGTCCGTCGAACTGGCGCATAATCATCTGATTCGGGGCGGCAACTGAACTCTATGTTATATCCACGCTAAAGAAATTCTTTGTGAGAATATTTTGCTTCTTCTGTTTTGAATTACTCAAAGCAAATGAAGAATTCTCTTTCACAATCTTGCGGGTTTTACCTTGTTGAATTCTTTTGATACCTGTGCGCGGGCCATCTACGTTCCTGTTGGAACAGCTCGCGCATGTTAGCAAAAGGGGCATTAATTACCTTTTTTAGCATCACTTTCTTTCGCTTTTCCTGAATTCTATCATCAATCAACTAACCTGATATTTTATCCATATCGTGAAGCTTGTCCTTCGGCCCGCGCATATTGGTCTGTTTCCACGTAGATATAACATGCTGTTGGAGTTGACCGCCTAGGCTACGCTTCATTACCAATAGCTACGGGCGGTAAAGCATTTTGTACTTGGATGATTCGGGGCGGCAACTCAACAGCGTCGTTATGACGCCCAAATTTTCAGTAGCTTGAATTGCTAATCTGATGACTTGACTTCATGCCTATTGATCGATAAGATTATAGTTGTACGTAGAACTTATCGATCGGAGGCTACTATGGCTACAGTAACCATATCCCCTAAGTTTCAAGTTGTGATTCCTAAGGATGTCAGACAGAAACTTGGACTTACTCCTGGCCAGAAAGTGCAGACCATCCTTTTTGAAGATCGAATTGAACTAATTCCCGTGAAGGCCATTAAAAAGATGAAAGGTTTCCTTAAAGGAATTGATACTCATATTCCTAGAGAATCTGATAGAATATGAATGTTGTTGATTCTAGCGCTTGGCTTGAATATTTAGCTGCTGGTCCAAATGCTTCATTCTTCTCTGAACCAATTGAGAATATAGCTGAACTAATAGTTCCTACTATTAGTTTATATGAAGTATTCAAGCGCATAGTCCAACAAAGATCAGAGAATGAAGCTCTTCAAGTAATAGCTGTCATGCAACAAGGCAGGCTAGCAGAATTGGATCAAAGAACTGCATTAAGCGCAGCTCGTATAAGTATAGATCATCAATTACCCATGGCAGACAGCATAATATTGGCAACAGCAAGAATAAATAATGCAATTCTATGGACTCAAGATTCTCATTTTAAAGGAATTCAAAATGTAAAATATGCTAAATCACAAACCTAATATTTAATAGTTTTTAATTATAAGATTTTTCGGGGGCGTCATAACATGCTGTTGGAGTTGACCGCCTAGCCTACGTGTCGTGACTTAGAGCTACGCGCGGTAGAGCCTTTTGTACTTGGATGACTCGGGGCGGCAACTCAACAGCGTCGTTATATCCATCTAGATTTATATTGAGTAGCAAATAAGCAACGAATCATTAATTCAATAATAGAATATAAGACGCTTTTCAATGGCTTTTTTGCCCATGATGGCGTTGGCATTGTTCTGGAAGGATGGCGGTGTTGTACTACATTTGGTTGCTTGTTTTTAGTTTCAATGTATGGCACGTCACCTTGGCTTATTGTCACCGATTACATTCGACGGCTCGTATCTAGCTCTTTCAATTGATTCGATAGATCTTTTCTGCTTTCCTCAACTCCATCATACTGGATGGACATAACATGCGGTTGGAGTTGTCCGCCTAGGTTACGCGTCGTTACTGATTGTTACGCTTGCTATGGTTCCTTCGGTTGCTGATTCGGGGCGGCAACTCAACCGCGTCGTTACACGGCGCTAATTCAATCGCTTGACTTCCAAATCAAACTGGTATATATTACGATATATACCTTTGGAGGGAATTATGGATACTGCAAAGCTTTTCAAGAACGGCCGCAGTCAAGCCGTGCGTCTCCCAAAAGAATACTCGTTTCCGGGAGATGAGGTTTATGTTCGTAAAATAGATGGGGTTGTCATTCTAATTCCAAAGGATGAAGATCCATGGCAGCCACTTATAGATAGCCTTAACAAATTTACAGATGACTTCTTTACATTTCCAAGAGAACAAGGCTTACCTGAAAAGCGTACAGATATTGAATGACTTACCTATTGGATACAAATATATGTATTTACCTCATTATACATAGCGTCCTAAGTAATTGCGCATAGACGACGTAATGTTTCATTTGGAGCCTCCCACTGAGCGAAGCGGTCTTCAACCGCGGACGTGACATCGCTCATAGTAGGGAAGTATCTGTTATGCAGACAGAGCCGTCTGGTGAGCTTCCACATCCTTTCGATTGGGTTCAGATCGGGACTATACGGCGGCAGATAATCGAGTATGAAAGATGCACTGTGCTCCTCGCGCCACTGCTTGTGGAGCTTTGCATGGTGGTATCTAGCATTATCAGTGATCACGACGATGCGCCTTTGACTCTTTGAAGTTCTGAAGCGCAATTGCTTCATGAACACGAAGAATGTATTCGCGTCGAAACTATCCTCTTCGCGTTTGAAGAAGAATTTGCCGTCGCGCAGACGAACGGCACCGAAGTATCCCACGCTCTTTCGCCCGGGATAATGTAACAGTACCGGATCTTTGACTTCGGGTGGAACCCACATTCGGCATCGTGAGCCGTACTGCTGAAAGTGTACCTCATCCGTCGCCCACAAATCTATCTCTTCATCCAGCATCAACGCCTTGAGTTTTTTTTATAATCGGTCTGGCGAGCCGGATCGGCTCGCGCAATTATTGGGCGAGGCTTGCGTAGTCGGAAGTTGAGTTGTCGAAAGACGCGTTGACATTGACGTACACCCAATCTGACTTTATAGCGCTGTACAATGAAGGCGGAGAGTGTCTTTCCATCCCATAGGTTACCAGACAATCCAGCAGCAGTTGGTGATTGTCGAAGAGCGCGGCTTACTTCTTGTATTTGCTCAGGTTTGAGGCGTGTGGGTCGTCCAGTTCGGTCGCCTTCAACAATGCCCGCGAGTCCCTCCGCCTCGAAGCGGCGAATCCAATACTGCACGGTTCGGGGTGCATCGCCGAGAAAATGCGCAACCTCAATACAGCTCATTCCCTGGGCTACTAGCAGAATGCCATGAAGTCGATGATCATAGCGGGATTCCTGTGAACGACGGATTTCGTCTTGCAGTCCAAGGATGATAGTGGGGGCATCCGCGATAATCAGTTGTTTCATTCCTATATAAAATCACATTATGCAATTATGCGCAATTACTTAAGACGCTCTGTATAACAAGAAACCGCCTATAGTTCTTGATCATATTCGTTCAAAACGCCCAGATGAGGTAGCAATCTCAGCCATTACAATAGCAGAATTAGAATATGGAGTCTTGCGTAGCAAATATCCAGATCAAAATAGAATAGCGCTTCTTGAATTCTTGGTTCCTTTTTCAATTATAGACTTTGACCAAATCTCCGCTACTCAGTATGGATACATTCGCAAGGAATTAGAATCTAAAGGAAAACCAATTGGACCAATGGATTTACTGCTTGCAGCTCAGGCTATATCGAGAAACCTGATCTTTGTAACAAATAATGAAAAGGAATTTCTAAGGATAAAAAATCTAAGAACTGAAAATTGGGCTAAGAAATAATGGATAAATAATGCGCCGTGTAACATGCTGTTGGAGTTGACCCCTTAGACTACGTTCGGAAAGTGCAGCATACGCACGCTAAACCTCCGCTGCCCTGCTTCGGGCGGCGGGGCAACTCAACAGCGTCGTTAGGCAGACACAAGAGAGCTATTTCATATATCCTTGAGTTTCTCTTCTCACGTTTCCGGGTAGAATAGATGAATATTGCTCTTGAATCACTTGCAGAATTCCTTGTTAAAGCAAAACAAATAACCTATGCCTCAGGCGGCTCGAATAGCTCTTACACTGTCCCTCCCCTTTTCAAAGATTCTCATCAACTCGAGTATACGATCGATGATCTTCATTATGAAGATGTCTATTTTGGACAATCACATTTTGCTGGACAAGAAGTAGTTTTTTTCAAAGATAAATGTATCTGGTCAATGTGCTATTCGGGCGGATGGACTGATCTGTTGACCGATAAGAATGAAATACTTTCAATTGCTTCCGTCCTTCAAGCTTCTCTTCGCCAAGTACCTTCTGAAATCCCATTCCGAGGTCCAAAGTTCTTGAACCTCACGCCTTACACATATAATAATCACGTCATTGGAGATATAAGATTATTTCAAGGAATAGAAGATATTCAGAGAGATAATATCATTTTGTATAAGCTTTCATATTCTGGCGGACTAATAGATTAGAAGATTTCTGGTTTGAAGAGAAAGAAAAGAAGGAATTATTGTTAAGAAAATAGTGTCTGCCTGAATTCAACCTCGAAGTGCAACGATTCTTATTTTTCATGATACACCTCCTGGAGCGTTCTGTAGCCGTGCCGTTTTCTAGGCCTTGAGTTTAGGCTAAAGGCAATCTGCTCGCATAGAGCTTGAGTGACATCCCTCATGCAGGTTTTCTTTGGAAGATACTGACGGATCAAACCGTTTAGGTTCTCGTTGCTGCCTCGCTCCCAGGAATGATAAGGCGTTGCAAAGTAGCATTTCAGTTCGGAATGATCCTCCAGGGGCCTGTAGTCATGGAATTCTGTACCGTTGTCCAAGGTGAGTGTCTTGAAGTTGGCTACGTTCTCCCTAATAGCCGGCAGTGCTGCCTCTGTTACTGAGGCTGCTGTTCTTGAGCTCATTTTCCTTATGATAGCAAATCCCGACTTTCGTTCCACCAGAGTGAGGATGCAGTGATGAAGGTCCCTGCCCATGACGGTGTCGCCCTCCCAATGACCCAATTCTTTACGAGTTTCAACCTCTGGAGGCCTCGTTGAAATATGGCGTTTTCCTGGGAGAATTCCTCTTGAATCCCTTGAATTGTAACGTTTTCGCCGCAGTTTCGGCATGATTCGAAGGTTCTTAAATAGCGTTCCTCCATGTTTCTTATCGTTCAGGATGTACTTGTAGATGGTCTCGTGACTGATTGTGAATGATCCATTCTTCTTCTGGTAAGCAGATATCTGTTCAGGGCTCCATTTCTCTTTCAAAAGAACAGTTACTTGCTGCATTTGTTCTGGGCTGAAGCGCGAACCGCGCCTTTCACGTCGCCGTCTTGCAGTTGAATAGCTTTGGGCAAGCTCAGCTCGGTACCTCAAGTCATGGTTAGTTCGGTTTCGATGAAGTTCCCTGCTGATCGTGCTAGCTGAGCGACCTAGCTCACGTGCAATGTCAGCTTTAGATCTTCGGCTTACTAAAAAAGCTGTTATGGTGTATCTTTCTTCTCGAGAGAGTTGGTGATAGTTATTCATGTATGAATCCCCTTTCTTGGCGGAAAATGGAGGCATACAATAATATCTCAGCTCTCTCATTTTTAATCCATATCGTTGCGCTTACTATTTGAACCTGCGCTGCCTAACATGCTGTTGGAGTTGACCGCCAAGGTTACGCTTCGTGACTTTTAACTACGCGCGCTAAAGCCTTTTGTACTTAGATGATTCGGGGCGGCAACTCAACAGCGTCGTTATATCCATCTTGATTTATATTGATTAGTGAAGAAGCATAGGATTATTAATTCGATAATAATAAAAGACGTTTTTCAATTGCCTATTTGCCTATGATGGCGTTGACATTGCTCTGTAAGGATGGCGGTGTTGTACTACATTGCTTGCTTTTCTTTAGTTTCAATACATGGCACGTCACCTCGGCTTGCCAACACCGATTGCATTCAACGGCTCGGATCAAGCTCCTTCAATTGATTCGATAGATCTTTTCTGCTATCCTCAACGCCATCATACTGGATGGATATAACATGCTGTTGGAGTTGTCCGCCTAGGCTACGCGTCGTTACCAATAGCTACGCGCATTGAAGTCTTGGTACTTGGATGATTCGGGGCGGCAACTCAACAGCGTCGTTACATCCACGCTAATAATTTCTTTGAGAGAATATTTTGCCTGTTCTGTTTTGAATTATTCAAAGCAAATAAAGAATTCTATTTAGCAATCTTGCAGGTTTTACTTTGGTGAATTCCTCTGATACTTTTGCGCGGGCCATGTAAGTTCCCATTGGAACAGCTCGCGCCCATTAGCTGAAAGGGTATCATCAACTTTTAACATCATTTTCTTTCGCTATGCCCGAATTCTATCATCAATCAATTAACCTTATATTTTCTTTATATCGTGAAGCTTCTTTGCTGGCCCGCGCATATTGTTCTGTTTCCGCGTAGATGTAACATGCTGTTGGAGTTGTCCGCCTAGGCTACGCGTCGTTACTGATAGCTACGCGTGTTGAAGTATTTGTACTTAGATGATTCGGGGCGGCAACTCAACAGCGTCGTTATATCCATCTAGATTTATATTGATTAGCAAATAAGCAACGAATTATTAATTCAATAATAGAAGATAAGACGCTTTTCAATAGCTTTTTGCCCATGATGGCGTTGGCATTGTTCTGGAAGGATGGCGGTGTTGTACTACATTTGGTTGCTTGTTTTTAGTTTCAATGTATGGCACGTCACCTTGGCTTATTATCACCGATTACATTCAACGGCTCGTATCAAGCTCTTTCAATTGATTCGATAGATCTTTCCTGCTTTCCTCAACGCCATCATACTGGATGGACATAACATGCGGTTGGAGTTGTCCGCCTAGGTTACGCGTCGTTACTGATTGTTACGCTTGCTATGGTTCCTTCGGTTGCTGATTCGGGGCGGCAACTCAACCGCGTCGTTATACGTTTTAGAAATCGAAAGCAAAACATTATATTTCAATTTATAAGGTATTTTGTTGACTCCAATCATTTTAAAGCACATCCTATAGTCAGACCTAAACCTTTGCTTAAGTGTTATGAAATGTTCTGTTTTCATAGCAACAAGCCTTGACGGCTGCATATCACGTGCAAACGGAAACATTGACTGGCTAATTAGCATATCTGATGCAAAAGAAGACTATGGATACAATGCTTTTTACCAATCCACAGATTGTCTAGTAATTGGGCGCAAAACATATGAAACAGCCCTGTCATTTGGACAATGGCCTTACGAAAACAAAAAGGTCATAGTACTCACATCTAATCCGAGTACCATAAACAAGAGATTGGGTTTAGATGTTCAAACGATGTCTTTATCTCCTTTAGAGATTTTAAAAACACTAGAATCAAACGGATATAAGCATGCGTATATTGATGGAGGAAAAACAATACAATCCTTTTTAAATGAAGGCCTTATCAATGAAATCACAATTACCTTTATACCAATACTAATAGGAGACGGGATCCGATTATTTGGTCCTCTGAATTCCGATATAATACTCAAACACATTGAAACCAAAACTTATTCAAATGGCTTTGTACAAATCAAATACGCATTATCAATTTTTTAAATGACTATAATTTATCAGTATTCATAATTTTAAAACAAAGGAAAACGTATAACATGCTGTTGGAGCAGACCGCTTAAGCTACGCGTCGTGACTTATTACTACGCGTGCTAAATTAATTGTTCCTGGTTGATGCGGCGCGGCTGCTCAACTCATTGTTACATCCACGCTAATAATTTCTTTGAGAGAATATTTTGCCTGTTCTGTTTTGAATTATTCAAAGCAAATAAAGAATTCTATTTAGCAATCTTGCAGGTTTTACTTTGGTGAATTCCTCTGATACTTTTGCTCGGGCCATGTAAGTTCCCATTGGAACAGCTCGCGCCCATTAGCTGAAAGGGCATCATCAACTTTTAACATCATTTTCTTTCGCTATGCCCGAATTCTATCATCAATCAATTAACCTTATATTTTCTTTATATCGTGAAGCTTCTTTGCTGGCCCGCGCATATTGTTCTGTTTCCGCGTAGATGTAACATGCTGTTGGAGTTGACCGCCTAGCCCGCATTTCTCACAAACGGCACTCTGCGCAGTCTAATCATCATGAGGCGGGGCTCAACTTTGAAAAACGGTCTATTCCTTGCTGTCAGCCCCTACACGTAGATCGATTTCGTGACCCGAGTCAGTTCAATCGCCCGATTGAGCGCACTTTACAGTTCATAAGGGAAGATTCGGCGACTTCAGGACAGTCTTCTCCCAATAAACTACTCAAGACAAGGCTCAATACACGCTAACCCGATTGAAGGGAGAGTTCGTGAATACTCAGAATCACCTGACGGAAAAGCTCTTGATATGGATAACCGCTTGCGAAGCTCACATAGATCCGGCGCACACTGACGCGCACCTGTGCGCCAATCTTCAATAGCTTCAAACGAATCGTGTCGCACTGTGCCGAGGCCAGCTCTGTCCCCTTCAAAGCGGTCCTTCTGAGGGCACTCATGATTACGTAGGCCGCAGAGGAGAACCACAACCGAAGCTGATTCGCCCTCATCGTGGCGGAACTGGTTCGATCTGCAAAAAGGTAAAGCTGCTGTTCTTTGATACGATTCTCCATGTCTCCGCGAGCACAATAGAGCTGCTCGTACAGCTGCTGGCCAGGGAAGCGGTCCTGCATAAGTGAAGTCACCACAAACCGAGGGTTCTCTCCCTTGCGCAGATACTCCGCCTTGGCGACAACACGTCTGCTTTTCGACCATGTCTTTTTCGTCCGATAGATCAGCTCCGCGTACTTTCGCGACGGCTCACCAGTGGACAGATACTGCCTGCGGGCTTCTGAAAGCTCCTTGCGGATCTTGCGTAAGAGGCGTGCGTTTTTCGCGATTCCGAACAGGAAATCCACGTCGTTGGACTCGCACCACACCATGATCGCTTCCCGGCAGAACCCGCTGTCGGCCCGCACAACAATACGTACCTGCGGCCATCGCTCACGGATCTGCGCAACGATCCTCGCCAACTCCTTCTCGGCACCCGAACATGCGTCTATATTGGAGGGACGTAGCTTCGCACATAAAAGATGATCCCCGCAGAAGATGTACAACGGCAGGTAGCAATAACAATCATAATAGCCATGAAAGAACCTGCCCTCTTGATTGCCGTGCAGAGGGTCGTCGGTTGCATCCAGATCCAACACGATTTCTTCAGGAGCTTGCTCATAACTGGCCAGGAATGTGTTCACCAGGAACATCCCAACCATTGTTTCGTTCACCGTGATTTTCTTGTATCGATGCGTAGAGAGGCTTGCCCCGCCGGCGGTCTCAAGCCGATTCAGCGTGCTTTTTCCGGCAAGGGCTTTGCCTCTGTCCCGTTTCTGCCTCCTCGTTTCCCCGTTGACATCGAGTTTCCCGCAAACGGCAGCCAGAACGGGATCTTTGCGCAGCTGGTCGTGATCGTTGAGGTCTTCGTATCCCAGGCAAATGCCGAATACCCTTTGGCTTATCAATTGCTCGATGGAATGCTCGATATAGCCTTTCTCTCGATAGTCTGTGAAACAGCCCGCGAATGCTTTGATGATGCCTGTGGCGCGTTCGACCTCTCGAAGAATGAGAGCGCCGGCATCGGAACTGATCGCGCCTCCGTCGAAGTTTCCGACTACCTTTTTCTTGCCAAGGTCTTGAAAGCTAAACAGGGATGGTGTACAGTCTGTTTGCATCGTATAGCCTTTCTGTTCTGGTTTATTTTGTTTGTTGCAAAGCAATTATACCAGAGCGAAAGGCTTTTTCATATCCATTTGTGAGAAATGCGGGCTAGGCTACGCGTCGTTACTGATAGCTACGCGTGTTGAAGTATTTGTACTTAGATGATTCGGGGCGGCAACTCAACAGCGTCGTTATCTCCATCTCAATTTATCTTGATTAGAAATGAAGTAAAGAATTATTAATTCAATGATCTTTGATAAGACGTTTTTCAATAGCTTGTTTGCACATGATGGCGTTGGCATTGCTCTGGAAGGATGGCGATGTTGTACTACATTGCCTGCTTGTCTTTAGTTTCAATGCATGGCACGCCACCTTGGCTTATTATCACCGATTACATTCTACGGCTTAGATCAAGCTCTTTCAAATGATTCGCTAGATCTTTTCTGCTTTCCTCAACGCCATCATACTGGATGGAGATAACATGTCGTTGCAGCTGACCGCCCAAGTTACGCGTCGTCACTTGAAACTACGCGTTCTCAGGTATTTCATTTTCTTGAGGCGGGGCGGCAGCTGAACTCCTTGTTATATCCAATCAAATTTATGATGATTAGAAATGATGTAAAGAATTATAATTCAATAATATTGGATAGGAGGTTTTTCAATAGATTGCTTTCCCATGATGGCGTTGACATTGCTCTGGAAGGATGGCGGTGTTGTACTACTTTTCATGCTTGTCTTTAGTTTCAATGCATGGTACGTCACCTTGGCTTATTATCACCGATTACATTCTACGGCTTGGATCAAGCTCTTTCAATTGATTCGCTATATCTTTTCTGCTTTCCTCAACGCCATCATACTGGATGGATATAACATGCTGTTGGAGTTGACCGCCTAGGCTACGCACCGTGACTAGTAGCTACGCGCGGTAAAACCTTTTGTACTTGGATGATTCGGGGCGGCAACTCAACAGCGTCGTTACATTCAACGCTAAGAATTCTTTTATAGGAAGATTCCCTTTGTTTTTCTATTATAACTCAAGATAAATGAAGACTATTCAATTTAGCTATATTGCATATTTTACCTCGTTGAATTCTTGTCTTACTTTTGCGCGGGCCATGTAAGTTCCCATTGGAACAGCTCGCGCTCATTAGCTGAAAGGGCGTTATTAACCTTTCTGGAATCGTATTCTTTCGCTATTGGTTGAATTCTATCATCAATCAATCAACCTTGTATTTCGTTCATGTCTTAGACTTCTCTGTTGGCCCGCGCATATTGTTTTGTTTCCGCGTAAATGTAACATTCGGTTGGAGCAGACCGCTTGGGCTACGCATCGTTACTAATTGCTACGCTTGCTAAAATAATTGTACCTAGATGATTCGGCGCGGCTGCTCAACCGTGCGTTATATTCACGCATATTGAAGATTCTTAGATAATTTCAGTATTAGTTCCCTGTATACGTATGCTTGAGTATTGCTATCATAAAGGGCTTTTTTCCTATTTGAGTAATGTTGTGAGATTCACCTCTTTCATTTCTTTTCTTTCCTTTGCGCGGGCCCTGGTAGTCACTAGGTCAAAGCTCGCGCCACTCTTTTGGTGGCCTCTCTTACCTTTTAACCTTGTTTTCTTTCGTTCAAGGTTGAAGTCTAGATTCAACCTGTTGCGGTCAGCTTTTTTCACTCTCTTATAGTTCTCTGCATCGGCCCGCGCTAGTCTCTTATGTTTCCGCGTAAATATAACAAGTCGTTGAAGCCGACCCCTTGACGTCCGGCTGAAAGTGTAGCAGCGGATTCGTAACAGCCGTCACGGTTGATCTGATGCGGCGGGGCGGCTTAACTCCATGTTATATTCACGCATATTGAAGATTCTTAGATAATTTCAGTATTAGTTCCCTGTATACGTATGCTTGAGTATTGCTATCATAAAGGGCTTTTTTCCTATTTGAGTAATGTTGTGAGATTCACCTCTTTCATTTCTTTTCTTTCCTTTGCGCGGGCCCTGGTAGTCACTAGGTCAAAGCTCGCGCCACTCTTTTGGTGGCCTCTCTTACCTTTTAACCTTGTTTTCTTTCGTTCAAGGTTGAAGTCTAGATTCAACCTGTTGCGGTCAGCTTTTTTCACTCTCTTATAGTTCTCTGCATCGGCCCGCGCTAGTCTCTTATGTTTCCGCGTAAATATAACAAGTCGTTGCAGCTGACCGCCTAGGCTACGCGTCGTTAGAAATAACTACGCTCGTTCAAGTATTTGTTCTTTCTTGATTCGGGGCGGCAGCTGAACTCCATGTTATCTCCATCTAAATTTATATTGATTATCAATGAAGCACCAAATTATCAATTCAAGGATATGGTATAAGACTTTTTTCAATTTCATATTTACTCATGATGGCGTTGGCATTGTTCTGGAAGGATGGCGGTGTTGTACTAGTTTGCCTGCTTGTTTTTAGGTTCAATACACTGCGCGTCACCTTGGCTTATTGTCACCGATTACATTATAGGGCTCGGATCAAGCTCTTTTAATTGATTCGATTGCTCTTTTTCTGCTTTCCTCAACGCCATCATACTGGATGGAGATAACATGTCGTTGCAGCTGACCGCCCAAGCTACGCGTCGTCACTTAGAACTACGCGCGCTCAGGTATTTCATTTTTTTGATACGGGGCGGCAGCTGAACTCCTTGTTACATTCAACGCTAAGAATTCTTTTGTAGGAAGATTCCCTTTGTTTTTCTATTATAACTCAAGATAAATGAAGACTATTCAATTTAGCTATATTGCATATTTTACCTCGTTGAATTCTTGTCTTACTTTTGCGCGGGCCATGTAAGTTCCCATTGGAACAGCTCGCGCTCATTAGCTGAAAGGGCGTTATTAACCTTTCTGGAATCGTATTCTTTCGCTATTGGTTGAATTCTATCATCAATCAATCAACCTTGTATTTCGTTCATATCTTAGACTTCTCTGTTGGCCCGCGCATATTGTTTTGTTTCCGCGTAAATGTAACATTCGGTTGGAGCAGACCGCTTGGGCTACGCATCGTTACTAATTGCTACGCTTGCTAAAATAATTGTACCTAGATGATTCGGCGCGGCTGCTCAACCGTGCGTTACATTCAACGCTAAGATATATCTTGTGGAATATTCGCTATATTCTGCATAGAATCACTCAAGATAAAGAAGACTATACGATTTAGCTTTATATGTTACTTTGTCGAATTCTTGTTTTACTTTTGCGCGGGCCATGTAAGTTCCCATTGGAACAGCTCGCGCTCATTAGCTTAAAGGGCATTATTACCTTATAAAATCCTTTTATTTCACTATTGGTTGAATTCTATCTTCAATCAACTAACCTTATATTTTTATCATATCGTGAAGCTTCTCTGTCGGCCCGCGCATATTGTTCTGTTTCCGCGTAAATGTAACAAGTCGTTGCAGCTGACCGCCTGGGCTACGCGTCGTTACAAATAATTACGCGTGCTGTAGTATATACACTTTTCCTGATTCGGGGCGGCAGCTGAACTCCATGTTATCTCCATCTAGATTTGTATTGATTAGCAATGAAGCAACGTATTATTAATTCAATAATATTGGATAAGACATTTTTCAATAGATTTCTTACCCATGATAGCGTTGTCATTGCTCTGGAAGGATGGCGGTGTTGTACTAGTTTGCCTGCTTGTTTTTAGTTTCAATACACTGCACGTCACCTTGGCTTGTTGGTAACGATTACATTTTAGGGCTCGGATCAAGCTCTTTCAATTGATTCAATAGATCTTTTCTGCTTTCCTCAACGCCATCATACTTGATGGAGATAACATGTCGTTGCAGCTGACCGCCCAAGCTACGCGTCGTCACTTAGAACTACGCGTGCTCAGGTATTTCCTCTTTTTGAGGCGGGGCGGCAGCTGAACTCCTTGTTATATCCACGCTAAAGAAATTCTTTGGGAGAATGTTTTGCTTGTTCTGTTTTGAATTACTCAAAGCAAATAAAGAATTCTCTTTCACAATCTTGCGGGTTTTACCTTGTTGAATTCTTTTGATACCTTTGCGCGGGCCATCTACGTTCCTGTTGGAACAGCTCGCGCACGTTAGCTAAAGGGGCATTATACAGAGCGTCTTAAGTAATTGCGCATAATTGCATAATGTGATTTTATATAGGAATGAAACAACTGATTATCGCGGATGCCCCCACTATCATCCTTGGACTGCAAGACGAAATCCGTCGTTCACAGGAATCCCGCTATGATCATCGACTTCATGGCATTCTGCTCGTAGCACAGGGAATGAGCTGTATTGAGGTTGCGCATTTTCTCGGCGATGCACCACGAACCGTGCAGTATTGGATTCGCCGCTTCGAGGCGGAAGGACTCGCGGGCATTGTTGAAGGCGATCGAACTGGACGACCCACACGCCTCAAACCTGAACAAATACAAGAAGTGAGCCGCGCTCTTCGACAACCACCAGCTGCCGCTGGGTTGTCTGGTAACCTATGGGATGGAAAGACACTCTCCGCCTTCATTGTACAGCGCTATAAAGTCAGGTTGGGTGTACGTCAATGTCAACGCGTCTTTCGACAACTCAACTTCCGACTGCGCAAGCCTCGTCCAGTAATTGCGCGAGCCGATCCGACTCGCCAGACCGAGTATAAAAAAAACTCAAGGCGTTGATGCTGGATGAACAGATAGATTTGTGGGCGACGGATGAGGTACACTTTCAGCAGTACGGCTCACGATGCCGAATGTGGGTTCCACCCGAAGTCAAAGATCCGGTACTGCTACATTATCCCGGGCGAAAGAGCGTGGGATACTTCGGTGCCGTTCGTCTGCGCGACGGCAAATTCTTCTTCAAACGCGAAGAGGATAGTTTCGACGCGAATACATTCTTCGTGTTCATGAAGCAATTGCGCTTCAGAGCTTCAAAGAGTCAAAGGCGCATCGTCGTGATCACTGATAATGCCAGATACCACCATGCAAAGCTCCACAAGCAGTGGCGCGAGGAGCACAGCGCATCTTTCATACTGGATTATCTGCCGCCGTATAGTCCCGATCTGAACCCAATCGAAAGAATGTGGAAGCTCACTAGACGGCTCTGTCTGCATAACAGATACTTCCCTACTATGGGCGATGTCACGTACGCGGTTGAAGACCGCTTCGCTCAGTGGGAGGCGCCAAATGAAACATTACGTCGTTTATGCGCAATTACTTAGGACGCTATGTATAATTACCTTTTTTAGCATCACTTTCTTTCGCTTTGCCTGAATTCTATCATCAATCAACTAACCTGATATTTTATCCATATCGTGAAGCTTGTCCTTCGGCCCGCGCATATTGGTCTGTTTCCGCGTAGATATAACATGCTGTTGGAGTTGACCGCCTAGGCGACGCTCCCCTACTTTCAACTACGCGCGGTAATGCATTTTGTGCTTGGATGATTCGGGGCGGCAACTCAACAGCGTCGTTACATTCAACGCTAAGAATTCTTTTATAGGAAGATTCCCTTTGTTTTTCTATTATAACTCAAGATAGATTAAGACTATTCAATTTAGCTATATTGCATATTTTACCTCGTTGAATTCTTGTCTTACTTTTGCGCGGGCCATGTAAGTTCCCATTGGAGCAGCTCGCGCTAATTAGCTGAAAGGGCGTTATTAACCTTTCTGGAATCGTATTCTTTCGCTATTGGTTGAATTCTATCATCAATCAATCAACCTTGTATTTCGTTCATGTCTTAGACTTCTCTGTTGGCCCGCGCATATTGTTTTGTTTCCGCGTAAATGTAACATTCGGTTGGAGCAGACCGCTTGGGCTACGCATCGTTACTAATTGCTACGCTTGCTAAAATAATTGTACCTAGATGATTCGGCGCGGCTGCTCAACCGTGCGTTATATTCACGCATATTGATGATTCTTAGATAATTTCAGTATTAGTTCCCTGTATACGTATGCTTGAGTATTGCTATCATAAAGGGCTTTTTTCCTATTTGAGTAATGTTGTGAGATTCACCTCTTTCATTTCTTTTCTTTCCTTTGCGCGGGCCCTGGTAGTCACTAGCTCAAAGCTCGCGCCACTCTTTTGGTGGCCTCTATTACCTTTTAACCTTGTTTTCTTTCGTTCAAGGTTGAAGTCTAGATTCAACCTGTTGCGGTCAGCTTTTTTCACTCTCTTATAGTTCTCTGCATCGGCCCGCGCTAGTCTCTTATGTTTCCGCGTAAACCTGAATTCAACCTCGAAGTGCAACGATTCTTATTTTTCATGATACACCTCCTGGGGCGTTCTGTAGCCGTGCCGTTTTCTAGGCCTTGAGTTTAGGCTAAAGGCAATCTGCTCGCATAGAGCTTGAGTGACATCCCTCATGCAGGTTTTCTTTGGAAGATACTGACGGATCAAACCGTTTAGGTTCTCGTTGCTGCCTCGCTCCCAGGAATGATAAGGCGTTGCAAAGTAGCATTTCAGTTCGGAATGATCCTCCAGGGTCCTGTAGTCATGGAATTCTGTACCGTTGTCCAAGGTGAGTGTCTTGAAGTTGGCTACGTTCTCCCTAATAGCCGGCAGTGCTGCCTCTGTTACTGAGGCTGCTGTTCTTGAGCTCATTTTCCTTATGATAGCAAATCCCGACTTTCGTTCCACCAGAGTGAGGATGCAGTGATGAAGGTCCCTGCCCATGACGGTGTCGCCCTCCCAATGACCCAATTCTTTACGAGTTTCAACCTCTGGAGGCCTCGTTGAAATATGGCGTTTTCCTGGGAGAATTCCTCTTGAATCCCTTGAATTGTAACGTTTTCGCCGCAGTTTCGGCATGATTCGAAGGTTCTTAAATAGCGTTCCTCCATGTTTCTTATCGTTCAGGATGTACTTGTAGATGGTCTCGTGACTGATTGTGAATGATCCATTCTTCTTCTGGTAAGCAGATATCTGTTCAGGGCTCCATTTCTCTTTCAAAAGAACAGTTACTTGCTGCATTTGTTCTGGGCTGAAGCGCGAACCGCGCCTTTCACGTCGCCGTCTTGCAGTTGAATAGCTTTGGGCAAGCTCAGCTCGGTACCTCAAGTCATGGTTAGTTCGGTTTCGATGAAGTTCCCTGCTGATCGTGCTAGCTGAGCGACCTAGCTCACGTGCAATGTCAGCTTTAGATCTTCGGCTTACTAAAAAAGCTGTTATGGTGTATCTTTCTTCTCGAGAGAGTTGGTGATAGTTATTCATGTATGAATCCCCTTTCTTGGCGGAAAATGGAGGCATACAATAATATCTCAGCTCTCTCATTTTTAATCCATATCGTTGCGCTTACTATTTGAACCTGCGAAATATAACAAGTCGTTGCAGCTGACCGCCTAGGCTACGCGTCGTTAGAAATAACTACGCTCGTTCAAGTATTTGTTCTTTCTTGATTCGGGGCGGCAGCTGAACTCCATGTTATATCCAATCAAATTTATGGTGATTAGCAATGAATTAAAGAATTATTAATTCAATAATATTGGAGAAGATGTTTTTCAATAGCTTCCTTTCACATGATGGCGTTGGCATTTGGCGGGAAGGTTGGCGGCGTTGTACTACATTGCCTGCTTATCTTTAGCTTCAATTCATGGCACGTCACTTTGGCTTGTTATCACCGATTACATTCAACGGCTCAGATCAAGCTCTTTCAAATGATTCGATAGATCTTTTCTGCTTTCCTCAACGCCATCATACCTGATGGATATAACATGCGGTTGGAGTTGTCCGCCTATGTCACGCTTCGTTACATTTTGTTTCATTTGCTAGGGTTCCTTCGGTTGATGATTCGGGGCGGCAACTCAACAGCGTCGTTATATTCACGCATATTGAAGATTCTTAGATAATTTCAGTATTAGTTCCCTGTATACGTATGCTTGAGTATTGCTATCCTAAAGGGCTTTTTTCCTATTTGAGTAATGTTGTGAGATTCACCTCTTTCATTTCTTTTCTTTCCTTTGCGCGGGCCCTGGTAGTCACTAGGTAAAAGCTCGCGCCACTCTTTTGGTGGCCTCTATTACCTTTTAACCTTGTTTTCTTTCGTTCAAGGTTGAAGTCTAGATTCAACCTGTTGCGGTCAGCTTTTTTCACTCTCTTATAGTTCTCTGCATCGGCCCGCGCTAGTCTCTTATGTTTCCGCGTAAATATAACAAGTCGTTGCAGCTGACCGCCTAGGCTACGCGTCGTTAGAAATAACTACGCTCGTTCAAGTATTTGTTCTTTCTTGATTCGGGGCGGCAGCTGAACTCCATGTTATCTCTATCTAGATTTATATTGGTTAGCAATGAAGTTAAGAATTATTAATTCAATAATCTTGGATAAGACGTTTTTCACTAGCTTGCTTTCCCATGATGGCGTTGGCTTTGCTCTGGAAGGATGGCGGTGTTGTACTAGGGTGCATGCTTATTTTTAGTTTCAATACTCTGCACATCACCTTGGCTTATTATCACCGATTGCATTCTACGGCTCGTATCAAGCTCTTTCAATTGATTCGCTAGATCTTTTCTGCTTTCCGCAACGCCATCATACTGGATAGAGATAACATGTCGTTGCAGCTGACCGCCTAGGATACGCGTCATCACTGATAATTACGCGCGCTCAAGTATTTGTTTTTCCTATGCGGGGCGGCAGCTGAACTCTGTGTTATATCCAATCAAATTTATGATGATTAGAAATGATGTAAAGAATTATAATTCAATAATATTGGATAGGAGGTTTTTCAATAGATTGCTTTCCCATGATGGCGTTGACATTGCTCTGGAAGGATGGCGGTGTTGTACTACTTTTCATGCTTGTCTTTAGTTTCAATGCATGGTACGTCACCTTGGCTTATTATCACCGATTACATTCTACGGCTTGGATCAAGCTCTTTCAATTGATTCGCTATATCTTTTCTGCTTTCCTCAACGCCATCATACTGGATGGATATAACATGCTGTTGGAGTTGACCGCCTAGGCTACGCTTCGTTGCCATTGACTACGCGCGTTGAAGCAATTGTACTTGGATGATTCGGGGCGGCAACTCAACAGCGTCGTTAGCCTGCTTTAAGGATGAGAAAATGAAAGTATTCATGACAGGAAATCGTGGATTCATTGGACAAATAGTTGAAAAAGAACTGCTTTCCTCTGGTTTTCAAGTGAAAGGTTATGATATTGAAGATGATCAGGATGTTCTTGATTACGGGAAACTAGAACAAGAAATGTCTGGCTGTAAACTCGTTATTCATCTTGCATCTATCGAAACAGAACATGAAATTGAAACAATGGATGTCAACTTATTAGGAACATGGAATGTTCTTCAAATCGCTAAACGGAATAATGTACAGAAAATAGTCTATATAAGTAGCGTAGATGCTCTTGGAGTATTTCAAGGAGAAGGGATACCCAAATATTTGCCTCTTGATGATGATTATCCTTGCCACCCGAGAGCTACATATTCTATATCAAAACTTCTTTCAGAGGAGATGTGCTATCATTATTTTCGTGCTACTGGAACTAGCATTATCATTCTCAGACCTCCAGGCGTTTGGAATAAAGAAACATACTCTGAAATAAAGACTTACCGTCAGATTAGGCCTGAATATGAATGGGATCCATATTGGGAATATGGGGCATTTATAGATGTTAGGGACCTGTCAAAAGCAATTGTATTATCACTTGATGGTGAAATAAAGGGATTCCATAAACATCTTATTGCATCAGATGATATCACAACATCCGGAATGACAAGCATGGAATTGGTACATAAATTAATGCCTCAAGTTGAATGGCGTGGCAATGATGAATATGTAAAAGAACCATATAAATCATTATTGAATACAAATGCGATTAAGAAATTATTAAAATGGAGTCCGAAGTATTCATGGAAATTGAGTGAAAAGAAAGCAGGCTAACATGCTGTTGGAGTTGACCGCCCAGGCTACGCGTCGTGACTATTAGCTACATGCGGTAAAGCCTGTTGTACTTGGATGATTCGGGGCGGCAACTCAACAGCGTCGTTACATCCACGCTAATAATTTCTTTGAGAGAATATTTTGCCTGTTCTGTTTTGAATTATTCAAAGCAAATAAAGAATTCGATTTAGCAATCTTGCAGGTTTTACTTTGGTGAATTCCTCTGATACTTTTGCACGGGCCATGTAAGTTCCCATTGGAACAGCTCGCGCCCATTAGCTGAAAGGGCATCATCAACTTTTAACATTATTTTCTTTCGATATGCCCGAATTCTATTATCAATCAACTAACCTTATTTTTTCTTCATATCGTGAAGCTTCTTTGCTGGCCCGCGCATATTGTTCTTTTTCCGCGTAGATGTAACATGCGGTTGGAGCAGACCGCTTGGACTACGCATCGTTACTTATAGCTACGCGTGTTAAAACCAATTGTACCTGGATGATGCGGCGCGGCTGCTCAACCGCGTCGTTATGCCGTCTTGATGGAGGTGTCAAAGTGAGTGAGTACTTCCTGCAAGTTGAATACTGGCCTCAAAAGCTGCCGAATGCGCATCGAGAGCTACTGCAAGGAATCATCAGGAACATTTCTGCACGTTCAGATCTACTAGGACTGGCCATCGGTGGTTCCTTCGTATCCGGAGAAATGGACGAGTATTCAGACCTGGGCCTAAAGGTTATCGCGGACGCAAAGGAATGGCAAGCGGTAAACGAAGCTCGGAAGCAGATAGCCGCGTCCGTCGGCCCCTTGCTCGCTACATTCACGGCGGAGCATATTGGCGTTCCACAGATGCTCATATGCCTGTACGGCGAGCTTCCCATACATGTAGATCTGCACTTCATGGTTCCTGAGCAATTTGCTTCAAGGCCGGAGGATCCGGTGATACTGTGGGATCGCAATGGGATGTTGCATGCCGTATTGTCCCACAGCAAACCATACTCAACGTCGGTGGACTGGCAGTGGATCGAAGATAGGTTTTGGACTTGGATACACTACGTAGCAACAAGAGTCGCACGGGGAGAATTGTTTGAAACGATTCGATTCCTGTCACTTATAGGAGAGAAAGTACTTGGGCCGATAGCTGTCGAGATCTCAGGTGGCAAGTCACACGGACTACGTCGTTTTGAGCAGATTGCAGGCAAATACCTTGACCCAATGCGATCAACAGTCGTCTCTTACAATAGGGATGAGATGGTTCAAGCGCTTTTCAACGTGGTGGATATCTACAGGTCCTTTCGGAAGAACCATGCGCCAGGTACCCTGAGAATTAACGAGAAAGCGGAAGAAGTAGTCATTCACTATCTTGAGAACATATCAAGGCAAGTCGCTGCAGAGACGGCATAACATCTCGTTGCAGTTGACGCCTTAGGTGGTCTTCTGTTTCGAGGGACTGTCGTCGCCGGGGTTCGCTTCGCGCTGGTGAATCGGCGGCGCAACTGAACTCGGCGTTATATCCATCTAAATTTATATTGATTAGTGAAGAAGCATCGGATTATTAATTCGATAATAATAAAAGACGTATTTCAATTGCCTATTTGCCTATGATGGCGTTGGCATTGCTCTGGAAGGATGGCTGTGTTGTACTACATTGCTTGCTTTTCTTTAGTTTCAGTACATGGCACGTCACCTCGGCTTGCCAACACCGATTGCATTCAACGGCTCGGATCAAGCTCCTTCAATTGATTAGATAGATCTTTTCTGCTTTCCTCAACGCCATCATACTGGATGGATATAACATGCTGTTGGAGTTGTCCGCCTTGGCTACGCTTCGTTACTGATGCTACGCGCGCTTAAGCATTTGTACTTGGATGATTCGGGGCGGCAACTCAACAGCGTCGTTACGCGGCTTTGATAGAATTATATAAGCATGAATGGAGAATGTCTCGAGTCTAATCTGGCAATGAAAGAATGCGGGCTAGAAACAAACGGGTAAAAAGATTCAATCGAATCGACATTAGGGAAATATGAAACGTTGATGATTTGACTTTAATCGCGGGGTGGTGCACCATTAATTTCTTTCGGAGGAGGAGTAGTCATGGTAAGAAGAATTCTGCTTATGAAAATGACAGACCAGGGAGCAAAGGACATCAAGGGAGCGCCTCAGCGAGTTGAACAGGCAATAGCTACCTTCGAAAAGATGGGTGGCAAGATAGTCGGCTTCTATCTTGTCACTGGAGAGTATGACTATATTGCCATTGGGGAAGCGCCGACTGATGAGGTCGCCATGTCTTTCGCCATGGGGCTGAGCGCCCTGGGGAATGTCAGAACCGTATCAATCCAGGCATACACCAAGGAAGAGTTTGCTGGTATGGTCAAGAAGCTACCGTAGCCTAATAAAAAGTAGATGCTGGTGCACCACCAGACAAATACCCGGTATGGCCTTCATTCTATTTATGTCGACACTCATCAAGCATAGATTGTTTTCACAAGTGTGGAGGATCTATCCACAAATAAGCTAAATGCGAAATAGATTGTCTATATAAGAAATAAAAGAGCCGCGTAACAAGTCGTTGCAGTTGACGCCTTTGATTGTAGGTGGAACGGAATGTTGGCTTAGAAGAACCGCTAGGCTTGACTGAATCGGCGGCGCAACTGAACTCCATTTTACATTCAACGCTAAGAATTCTTTTGTAGGAAGATTCCCTTTGTTCTTTTATTATTCCTCAAGACAAATGAAGACTATTCAATTTAGCTGTTTTTCATATTTTACTTCGTTGAATTCTTGTTTTACTTTTGCGCGGGCCATGTAAGTTCCCATTGGAACAGCTCGCGCTCATTAGCTGAAAGGGCGTTATTAACCTTTCTGGAATCGTATTCTTTCGCTATTGCTTGAATTCTATCATCAATCAACCAACCTTGTATTTCGTTCATATCTTAGACTTCTTTGTTGGCCCGCGCATATTGTTTTGTTTCCGCGTAAATGTAACATTCGGTTGGAGCAGACCGCTTGGACTACGCATCGTTGCTGATAGCTACGCGTGCTAAAACCAATTGTACCTGGATGATGCGGCGCGGCTGCTCAACCGCGTCGTTAGACGGCAAAAGTTTTAAATAATAGAGGTGCAATATGATTACTGAATTCCCTAAGAACATTCATGACAAGCTGAAAACCTATGTCTACTTATATATTGATCCAAGAGATAATAGCATATTCTATGTAGGAAAAGGTGTCGGTAATCGTGCTTTTTCTCATCTAAAAGATTTTTCTGAAACATAAAAGTCTGAACGTATCCAAGAAATTACCCAACATGGCTCATGTCCAAGAATCGAAATATTAATCCACGGCCTTGATGATGAAACGGCAAAGAGGGTTGAAGCTTCGTTAATCGATTTGCTTGGAATTGATACTTTATTAAATCAAGTTAGAGGATACCAATCAAAAGAGTATGGCAGAATGTCACCAGAACAATTAATCGCAGTCTATGACGTGGAAAAGGTTGAAATAGAAGAACCCTCGATACTTATAACTATCAATAAATCCTTTCACTACGGAATGCAGCCTATTGAACTATATGATGCAACCAGATCAGCGTGGGTTATTGGTGAAAGGAAACGTGCCGCAAAATATGCATTAGCTGTCTATTCGGGAGTTGTTCAAGAAGTTTATGAAATTAAGGATTGGTACCCATCACATTCTACTTTCAATACAAAAAACTATGAAGATGAAATTGAATCAAATGAGGATAGATGGGAATTTGTAGGAAAATTAGCTGACAATAAAATTAGAAATAAATATAAATTTAAAAATGTATCTGAATATGTTGGAGCTCAGAACCCTATAAAATATGTAAAATGCTAGATTTGCCGCCTGAATTCAACCTCGAAGTGCAACGATTCTTATTTTTCATGATACACCTCCTGGGGCGTTCTGTAGCCGTGCCGTTTTCTAGGCCTTGAGTTTAGGCTAAAGGCAATCTGCTCGCATAGAGCTTGAGTGACATCCCTCATGCAGGTTTTCTTTGGAAGATACTGACGGATCAAACCGTTTAGGTTCTCGTTGCTGCCTCGCTCCCAGGAATGATAAGGCGTTGCAAAGTAGCATTTCAGTTCGGAATGATCCTCCAGGGTCCTGTAGTCATGGAATTCTGTACCGTTGTCCAAGGTGAGTGTCTTGAAGTTGGCTACGTTCTCCCTAATAGCCGGCAGTGCTGCCTCTGTTACTGAGGCTGCTGTTCTTGAGCTCATTTTCCTTATGATAGCAAATCCCGACTTTCGTTCCACCAGAGTGAGGATGCAGTGATGAAGGTCCCTGCCCATGACGGTGTCGCCCTCCCAATGACCCAATTCTTTACGAGTTTCAACCTCTGGAGGCCTCGTTGAAATATGGCGTTTTCCTGGGAGAATTCCTCTTGAATCCCTTGAATTGTAACGTTTTCGCCGCAGTTTCGGCATGATTCGAAGGTTCTTAAATAGCGTTCCTCCATGTTTCTTATCGTTCAGGATGTACTTGTAGATGGTCTCGTGACTGATTGTGAATGATCCATTCTTCTTCTGGTAAGCAGATATCTGTTCAGGGCTCCATTTCTCTTTCAAAAGAACAGTTACTTGCTGCATTTGTTCTGGGCTGAAGCGCGAACCGCGCCTTTCACGTCGCCGTCTTGCAGTTGAATAGCTTTGGGCAAGCTCAGCTCGGTACCTCAAGTCATGGTTAGTTCGGTTTCGATGAAGTTCCCTGCTGATCGTGCTAGCTGAGCGACCTAGCTCACGTGCAATGTCAGCTTTAGATCTTCGGCTTACTAAAAAAGCTGTTATGGTGTATCTTTCTTCTCGAGAGAGTTGGTGATAGTTATTCATGTATGAATCCCCTTTCTTGGCGGAAAATGGAGGCATACAATAATATCTCAGCTCTCTCATTTTTAATCCATATCGTTGCGCTTACTATTTGAACCTGCGCCGTCTAACATGCTGTTGGAGTTGACCCCTGGAATTTCAATTTGAACTGCTGCTTGCTTCTCGGACTCTACTGTAGCTTGGCCCTTCGGGCGGCGGGGCAACTCAACAGCGTTGTTATGTGGATATAAGTTACTTCTAGTATATTAGGTTATAGGAGAATACTATGCGCAAACTTATCGTAATCATTCTTTTTCTTTCTAGTTCAACTTGCTTTTCATTGGACATCAACAAATTTCATTACTATTTCTACGACATCTCAATATTTAGTGAGAAATTTGCTCCTTCTTCTTCAGGAAACCAGATTAATGAAGGCGTGCTGAGTTACTTGTCTCTTAAACTCGTAGAGGATCACATTGGATTTGACATTTACAGTGATACAATACTTGATTCTTTAAAAATGATGTTGTCCTCCATTCCATCACAAATAATGCCTAATGAGTATTATAGAATTATTATTTCCCGTAATAACATAGTACTCATGACTATCGCTGCCAAATTGATTGAAAATATAAATGTTAACTATGATTATAAACTAGAGTTCTCATTTAAGACTTCAATCAATTCTGCCAAATCGTACTTCTACAAATTAAGGAATATGAATATTATTCTCAACGATAACCAGTATAGTCAATACCTATTAAAGAAGGATCTATCCAGCATATTTTCGACTGAAGAGCTCCTCTATTATGCAATTTCAAATCAATTGCAACACAATGCATTAGATAGTGCTGTATTGATTAATCATTCTTCTTTACAGCCCTTTCACGCAGACATCTCCAAACTTCAGCTTCCTAAAGATGATATTTCAAGTGATCCTCATTTCAGTTTGATTAATGACATAATATCAATATTCTCAAAGTCCAATTTCTCTGATTCTTATCAACATTCAGAATCTATTTCAAATTTAGTTAGGACTCTTGAGGGCGAAAGCATTAAATGATTCGATATTATCCACATAACATGCTGTTGGAGTTGACCGCCTAGGCTACGCGTCGTTACTGATAGCTACGCGTGTTTAAGTATTTGTACTTGGATGATTCGGTGCGGCAACTCAACAGCGTCGTTATGTCCAGCAAAATCAGGTCCGTGACTTCTGTTAGCATCAACAAACGTTCGGAGGTGGCTTGTGAAAAGGAACAAGGTGCTCGCGGTCTACGACAAGGAACTAGACTCGCTCATGAAGAGGCTGGGTATCCTTGGAGACTTCAAAGCGGGGCGCCTAAGGTGCGCCTTCTCCGGCGACGTGATCACCGCAGAAAACCTTCATTCGTTCTTTCCTGACAGCGGCGCAGTCAAGGCCTGCTGCGCGAAGCTTGATTGCACTCTGAGGCTCCCGGCCCGAATGGAGGAGCTAAACCATGGATGAACTGTGGAAGGTGATCGTTCCGGTGGTGACAGCGCCGACCGCCATTGTGATCTTGCTACTCTTTTTTCCGGACAAGATCGAAAAGTGGTCGTCACTGCTGTGGAAGCTCCTGCGAAACGCCAAGCTAATCTACGACTTTGCGAACCGGAGATACATAAAGCATGATCTTCAGTCAAGGATAAACGAGTTTGTCTCGCGCATGGGCAGAATCGTGCCGAACCTCGAGACCAACAGAATCGCTCTCGAATGGGTTGAGGGAAAGGTCGACAAGTCTAGCTTCCTTCGGGATGGGAAAGTGATTCTCCGACTTCGGCAAAATGATCCCAAGGACGAGAATTTTGTCCATGGTGCATATCACTTTGTCGCCACCTCCTTACTCTACAAGGTAAAAAGGTACATTACCCTTACGCAAAAAGAGTGCCTGGATCTGTATGTCACCGCGGAATTGCTAAGGGACGAAAAGCCCGGCATCCTTGGCTATTACTTGGACGAGTACATCCATCCAAAGCTGGCCGACGCGAAGCGTCTCAAGTACTACGACAAGTATGACAAGATCAACAAGGGAGGCTACTTCTATCCAGTCTACATTCACGAGCTCGACTTTCTTGGAAATCGTGTGTTCGGAAAGCGGCGGGACGACCTAATCCATTCCGAAGTGGATGCGTTGATTGACTTTCTCCTGAAAGTCTCTAGCCGCAAGATTGGAGACGAAAGCGATCTAGATTTCAGCCAGGGGTACTGCAAATTCGGAATAATGATAATCGGCAAGCCAAGCAAGATTCACAGCATTGATCCGTACGTATCCTTTGTGAGAAACCATTTGGTGTCTCAAAGGATAAACAGCGTCTACCTCATTGCTGTGAAGGACAACAAGGAGAAAGTTGATCAGATCTGTGCCCAACTCAAAGACGCCTTCGACGTAGTCCATACGGGTCTCTCCAGCGCACTGCTATCGTATCCGAATGGTCAGGAGCTAAGGCGAAGTCAGTACTACGCTGTGCTACGAAGAGTGGGTCTAGACTTCTATCAAGCGTCGTAATGAGCTGGACATAACAAGTCGCTGAAGCTGACCCCTAAGGTGCATCTCTGTTTCGAAGGTGGGCCGCTTGCTGGGGTTCGCTTCGCGTTGGTGATTCGGCGGGGCAGCTTAGCTCTATGTTATCCTGCATATTCAAAAGGAGACCATAATGATACGCAATCGCTTTTCTAAGATTCTCACTCAAATGTTTAGCATAATATTTGCTTTTTTTATTCTCGCTAATACTGTTTTTGCAGATGATTCACATATTTATATGGGTTCCATTATTAACAGAAACAAGATATTCTTATCAATTGATAATGGGTCAACGACTATTCGTATTCCAGAAGCTTATAATATTATTTCTCCATCTTCATATAATCCATTATCAAGACTTATCTTATTGAGCAAGAGCAATTCTTTGTATGTATTTAATTGCGACTCATCTAAAATAAATCCCATTTTGACCAATTTTAAACCAAATAATAGCGAAATTGAAATTATTCAATCTGTTAGCGATGATAATTCCTTTCTAATTTCTACATATTCTATCAGTGAAGATTCTATTTATTCAGAAAAACACTATAATGATTATTACTTCCTTAATGCAATTTACAAACGCTATAGTAAAGTACCAGAATTCCTAAATGCGATATTGAAAGATAATACAAATCAAATAGTCTATGATTCAGCTAATTCTTCAATTATAAAATGGCTTGCTGGTGAAGGTCGCTATATGCCCTTGCCAATAGAAATCATTGATCTAAAAACTGGTCTCTCTAGTGAGTTAATACGCGAAACCGATTTTCCAGTAGATCCACTGTTTAATATTAATTATTATAATAATTTTCTTATTGGCACTCCTAAGAACATTTCTATAACTAATCAAGTATTTGTATACTCAATTAGAAGCAGCTTACTTAAGAAATATACATTATCTAACATTGAACATTTCGACTATGCATATTCTTCCATTTATGATGATAGTAGTGATTCTTTACTAATTGGTCAAAAAGATAGCATATTAAGGCTAAAACTACAGACTGCAAAAATAAGTGATGTATTAATTCATTCTGATAATAAAGTCTATCTAAATAAGATGTACTTAATATCTAATAGACTTGTTTATCAAAGTAATAATAAGATTGTCATCTTAGATCCAAACAACTTATCAATTATAAATACATATACTCTTATGGGAATCGACAAATCAAAACCGAATACCGAATTTGGGATTTTCAATTTGTCTGACTAATTTTTTTGAGTTCTTGCATGATTCGGATGCAGGATAACATGCTGTTGGAGATTGTTTTAGAAATGTCAAGCAGTTTTTTTCGTGACCGCTTGTTTTTTCCTCCCCCCTTTTGTTCGCGTACCTTGAGCCTTGCAGTTCTTGACCTTCTTAGTACTCTTCGATTTATTTAATCTTGGGGATGAGGGCGATATGTTGCTTTTGCGACTTTGATCGCCGCGGGTAACACCGCTTGCCATATCGCCTTCTCCCTCTTTCAGAATCTTTTGTCCCAAATCGTTTGCCTTCGATTCATTGAGGGCAGAAAGCTCACGAAAGATCACGCGTACAAGCGCTCGTGCCACCCTCTTAGTCGCCTCCAGGGGCCGCATTCCCGCCTTCACAAGGTTCCTGTAATAACCCGCCAGGTGAGAGCCGGGATCGTAGAAGACCACGTTGCGCGCCGCCGTCATAAAAGCGTCCTTCAATCGATGGTTAAACAACCGCGTAGGGATCATCATGGTGGTGTTGCCCGTTGTATGTTCCCTCATTCCCAAGCCACTGTAGCAGGCCAGGCTGTCCTCACGGGCGAATCGGCGAATGTCGATGATCTCGGCAATCATCTTCGCCGCGGTGAGGGTCGCAATACCGCGGCGGCTTTTCAGGCACTGCACTGCGAGGTTCCCTTGAGTAAGGCTATCCAGCATCCCAAGAAGCTCGCTCTGCTCCCCTTTGAACCGCTCGATCTGTTGGGCGCTGTTTCTGATCACCAACGCGATCCCCGCGGAGATCGAGGGAAAGCTTTCGGCTGCCTCTCGCAGCTCCGCGATGAGCTCGCCCCGTCCCTTGTAGTTGCCTCCCCCCATCGCCTCCCGCATATCCGTCTGCGAAAGGCGTTTCCATTCTCCAATGTCCGGCTTGGAGATAAAAAGAGTGAGAATCCCCTGGTTTTTGAGCACTTTTCCCCGCTGCTCGTTCTCCCTATTCTTGCCCCCGAGCAGCAGATACAGATCCGGGCAGGCGTACCGCAAAAGCTTCCACAGCCGGTTCATTTCCCCCGTCAGTTGATCGCTGAGGCTCTCCCAGCGGCGAGTAAGAGCTTGCAGCTCCATATCCGCGATCCACACACGCCGATACTGATCAAGCTTGCCCTGCGCCTCCAAGGCTAGAGCATACCTCGCAACCGATTCCGCGTCCCGCTCGTTATTCTTGTTCTGGCCCAGCACCGCCTTCCTGAACTTTTCCGTGTCCGCGGGTTTGAAGGAATGAAAGATCACTCCCCCTTCCCGCAGCGCCTTCTCGATAGGTCGGCTCTGCCCATGAGTGCCTTCGATCCCCACGATCGGCTTCCCTTCGGCTTTCACCCAGCGAAGGAACTCACTCAAGCCATTCTGGCTCACCGAAAATCGTTTCGTAATCACCTGAGCTTTGCTGTCCTTGACCAACGCGCAGACAAATCCTGTGGAGTCCGGGTCTATTCCGATCGAACTGTTCACACACTCACCCCCAAATCCTTAAGGCGTATATACCCGTTCCGTCATCCTTGTAGGGAGCCACTGCCTCGCGTGGAGGGCAGGCATTTGTTTTACATGACAAGAACGGCCCTTGTGGCGCTGGCAATCTCCAACAAGTCGTCTCCAGGACGGCAGCTGACAGCCCGAGCAACAACGCCACAAGGTGTTCTCTATTCATACCGATCCATGAGCGTCAATCCCCTTTTCCCACATATCCACAATCTGTTAGTCTCCCTCCCCCAGACCCCCTCCCTCGCTTACCGCCGTTGTCATTCTCTCCTCATGCATATATCCTACAAGTTGACGCCTTAGGTTGGTTTTACAACTGCTACCCTACTCCTTAGAACTATTTGTGCCGTGCTTTGGGCGGCGGCGCAACTCAACAGCGTCGTTATATCCACGCTAAAGAAATTCTTTGGGAGAATGTTTTGCTTGTTCTGTTTTGAATTACTCAAAGCAAATAAAGAATTCTCTTTCACAATCTTGCGGGTTTTACCTTGTTGAATTCTTTTGATACCTTTGCGCGGGCCATCTACGTTCCTGTTGGAACAGCTCGCGCACGTTAGCTAAAGGGGCATTAATTACCTTTTTTAGCATCACTTTCTTTCGCTTTGCCTGAATTCTATCATCAATCAACTAACCTGATATTTTATCCATATCGTGAAGCTTGTCCTTCGGCCCGCGCATATTGGTCTGTTTCCGCGTAGATATAACATGCTGTTGGAGTTGACCGCCTAGGCGACGCTCCCCTACTTTCAACTACGCGCGGTAATGCATTTTGTGCTTGGATGATTCGGGGCGGCAACTCAACAGCGTCGTTATATCCATCTAGATTTATATTGATTAGCGAAGAAAGGGGTATTTACTTGACTCTACCAATCTTTGTCTGGCCGACGCCAGCACGAACAAGCTCTCTGAAAGGCGCTGGGTCAACGGCCACTGCCTGTTGCAGAAGCCTATAGAATAGTTTTCCACGATGGGTTGAGGTGCGCCGATTGAACCGGAAGGTGAACTCGTCGAGGTAGAACTCAAGATGATCCCGAGATACCCCACCCTGATGAGTTCCCAACAACCATCTCTTCAGCAAGGATGCCACCCTGTGAACTCTGGGCATCAAAGTAGACGCGGACTTTCCGCTTCCGCTGATCAGTCGTAATTTATGCCGGTAGCCATGCTCATTGAGCCACTCATAACCTTCCCAGCCATCGGTGATCACAATGGATCCTGGCTCCACAGCATCTTGCACAAAAGGGCGGAGACTGTTCGCAGAAGCATCATCGATGCGACTCAATCTGATCCGACCGATGCCATTTCCATCCACTTGGGCTGCAATTACTACAAGGGCCTTGTTTCCGAGGTGCCGGCGGCCTCCTTCAGGCTCCACCCCACCAACATAGGTTTCATCCACTTCGATCTTGCCCGTAAGGCGATCCCTGCCGGGCCGCACCATAGCTCGCCTGAGTTTCTGTAGACAGGCCCAAGCCGTTTTATAGCTTCCAAGCCCCAGCAAACGCTGGAGTCCCAAGGCACTGATCCCTTGTTTCTGATTCGTAACCCACCATATAGCTCTGAACCATGTTCGAAGGGGAAGATGGCTACGATGGAAGATTGTACCCGCAAGTGCGGAAGCCTGGTAACCGCAATTCGAGCACTTCAGAAGCCCTCGTCCCAACGACCAATATGCTACGCTGCGGCACCGCGGGCAGTGAAAGCCTTTAGGCCAGCGCAATTGGAGCAGGTAGGTACGGCAGTCCTCTTCATTCGAGAATCGTTCCTCGAACTCGCTGAGATTCTGAGGGAAATCCTCCATACCTCCAATATCCTAGCCCGGAAAGCTGGTAGAGTCAAGTAAATACCCCTTAGCGAAGAGACAACGAATTATTAATTCAATAATAGAAGATAAGACGCTTTTCAGTAGCTTTTTTGCCCATGATGGCGTTGGCATTGTTCTGGAAGGATGGCGGTGTTGTACTACATTTGGTTGCTTGTTTTTAGTTTCAATGTATGGCACGTCACCTTGGCTTATTGTCACCGATTACATTCAACGGCTCGTATCAAGCTCTTTCAATTGATTCGATAGATCTTTTCTGCTTTCCTCAACGCCATCATACTGGATGGACATAACATGCGGTTGGAGTTGTCCGCCTAGGTTACGCGTCGCTACCGATTGTTACGCTTGATATGGTTCCTTCGGTTGCTGATTCGGGGCGGCAACTCAACCGCGTCGTTATATCCATCTAGATTTATATTGATTAGAAAATAAGCAACGAATTATTAATTCAATAATAGAAAATAAGACGCTTTTCAATAGCTTTTTGCCCATCATGGCGTTGGCATTGTTCTGGAAGGATGGCGGTGTTGTACTACATTTGGTTGCTTGTTTTTAGTTTCAATGTATGGCACGTCACCTTGGCTTATTATCACCGATTACATTCAACGGCTCGTATCAAGCTCTTTCAATTGATTCGATAGATCTTTCCTGCTTTCCTCAACGCCATCATACTGGATGGACATAACATGCGGTTGGAGTTGTCCGCCTAGGTTACGCGTCGTTACTGATTGTTACGCTTGCTATGGTTCCTTCGGTTGCTGATTCGGGGCGGCAACTCAACCGCGTCGTTAGGTTGTTCTAGGGCTCCTGCTCAATCGTCCTATTAATCTTATTACTACCTAGAAATACCAAGATTTACTGCTTTCTTTGACCTTCTCAGTTCCATATGCTCTCAGAATGAACATCTCTTTGCATCTAGTTCCTGAATGAAAGCAATCCCATAGACTGATAGCCACATTAGTTTCTTTCATTCTTAATTGATTGAATCAATTACAGACTATGAGCCTTAAGCATATTCCAGACAAATGAGGCCCCAGTTGATGATTTAACTAGTATGTGTCATAGTATTAAAGGATTTGATTTTTCTTTCAAGGGAGTGCTGAGTGCCTCTTCTCTTCCAGTGGGATCCAAGGAAAGCACATGCAAACGAAAGAAAACATGGCATATCTTTTGAAGAAGCTTCTTCGGCATTCGGCGACCCTCTCTCAATCACAATTTATGATCCTGATCACTCTCGAGATGAAAAAAGGTATATTCTAGTAGGAGAAACATTGAGTCGTCGACTTGTTGTTATCTCCCATACTGAAGATGGAGATCTTATACGGATTATAAGCGCTCGTTTGGCTACAAAACGAGAACGGAAAGCATATGAACAAGATTAAAGGAAGATCCGGAGGTACATACATGCGTTCTGAGTATGATTTTTCTAAGGGGATAAGAGGTAAGTACTCAAAACGCTTTTCTAAAGGAACAAATATCATTGTATTAGATCCAGATGTCGCTAAGGTATTTAAAGATTCCAAATCAGTTAATAATATCCTTCGTACTCTTGCCAAAATAGCCGCACAAAAAGCCAAATAGAACAACCTGAATTCAACCTCGAAGTGCAACGATTCTTATTTTTCATGATACACCTCCTGGGGCGTTCTGTAGCCGTGCCGTTTTCTAGGCCTTGAGTTTAGGCTAAAGGCAATCTGCTCGCATAGAGCTTGAGTGACATCCCTCATGCAGGTTTTCTTTGGAAGATACTGACGGATCAAACCGTTTAGGTTCTCGTTGCTGCCTCGCTCCCAGGAATGATAAGGCGTTGCAAAGTAGCATTTCAGTTCGGAATGATCCTCCAGGGTCCTGTAGTCATGGAATTCTGTACCGTTGTCCAAGGTGAGTGTCTTGAAGTTGGCTACGTTCTCCCTAATAGCCGGCAGTGCTGCCTCTGTTACTGAGGCTGCTGTTCTTGAGCTCATTTTCCTTATGATAGCAAATCCCGACTTTCGTTCCACCAGAGTGAGGATGCAGTGATGAAGGTCCCTGCCCATGACGGTGTCGCCCTCCCAATGACCCAATTCTTTACGAGTTTCAACCTCTGGAGGCCTCGTTGAAATATGGCGTTTTCCTGGGAGAATTCCTCTTGAATCCCTTGAATTGTAACGTTTTCGCCGCAGTTTCGGCATGATTCGAAGGTTCTTAAATAGCGTTCCTCCATGTTTCTTATCGTTCAGGATGTACTTGTAGATGGTCTCGTGACTGATTGTGAATGATCCATTCTTCTTCTGGTAAGCAGATATCTGTTCAGGGCTCCATTTCTCTTTCAAAAGAACAGTTACTTGCTGCATTTGTTCTGGGCTGAAGCGCGAACCGCGCCTTTCACGTCGCCGTCTTGCAGTTGAATAGCTTTGGGCAAGCTCAGCTCGGTACCTCAAGTCATGGTTAGTTCGGTTTCGATGAAGTTCCCTGCTGATCGTGCTAGCTGAGCGACCTAGCTCACGTGCAATGTCAGCTTTAGATCTTCGGCTTACTAAAAAAGCTGTTATGGTGTATCTTTCTTCTCGAGAGAGTTGGTGATAGTTATTCATGTATGAATCCCCTTTCTTGGCGGAAAATGGAGGCATACAATAATATCTCAGCTCTCTCATTTTTAATCCATATCGTTGCGCTTACTATTTGAACCTGCGCAACCTAACATGCTGTTGGAGTTGACCGCCTAGGCTACTCTTCGTTACCAATAACTACGCGCATTAAATAATTTGTACTTGGATGAATCGGGGCGGCAACTCAACAGCGTCGTTACGCGCTCATAAATTAAACACATTGTGAAAATAGATGAGTATTGCAATCTTTGCATTCATAAAAATAGACAATAATTTGAGCCATCTTGAGTTCTTTCAAGAAGGTCGTCTATTTATGCGGACGCTAAGGTATTTCAAGAATTATGAAGACAAATGCCTTCATGGTCGTGGTGATAAACTTGAAGGAAGTATAGGTGTTTTTCAGCCCTCTCAAGTTAAATTAGAACTCAATGGAATTCCACTAAATTCATTTCAATTTCAGGATCAAATAATTGTTCATAGTGAAAGCCTTCTCGAAAAGCATACCTTTTGTCTTATAACATCATATATAAATGACGAAAGTCCGATGATTTCAGATGAAAAGTCTAAACACTTCAAACTTGATTCTAAAAACTACAAATTTGGCGGGTGGCTTCTTATCATCAGAGATCCACAAGAATTTCTTAACAGAGTAAAACAATCTTTTAAGCAGCAACATATCATTTATCGAATTGGAATGGTTAAATATTATAACTTCGTTGAAACTAATACAATGTTTGATGACATTGAGACAGGCTTTCAAAAACCGTTTGAGTTCAGCCATCAAAATGAATTCCGAATTTTAATAGACTCTCCTATTATTGATGAACAGTGCATAATTGTAAAAATTCCCTCTATAAAGGATATATCACTGATCATAAAAACTGATGAATTGAATGATCATCTTCATCTAAATATGAATCAGTGAGCGCGTAACATGCTGTTGGAGTTGACCGCCCAGGCTACGCTTCGTTACCAATAACTACGCGCGGTAAAGCCTTTTGTACTTTTATGATTCGGGGCGGCAACTCAACAGCGTCGTTAGACGTTTCTAGGAGCCTGAAGTGAGCCTGGTAATTACAGAGATACATACCCTTCGGGGACTGGCAAAAACATGTATAGTCTTTGCGGCAGACCGTAGAATCTCTCGGGGTGGCGTGTATATCGGTACTCGGAAGAAGATATTCCAAATACCATTTCTACCCGGGGGGGTCGGCTATTTTGGACTGGCGGAAGTCCCGGCTCGTACGGCGTCGCTCCCAATGAGCGACTGGCTTCATCGCTTCATGAACCAAAACAATGCCATCAAGGACATGAAGACCTTCGCTTCGCAACTTGCAGCGGCCCTAAATGCCGACGTACCACTGCGATATAGAAGCCGGTACGTCTCAGGGCTACACGTTTGCGGGTACAATGATTCCAATCTTCCGGAGTTCTGGTTCGTCAGTAACGTAAAGGACGATGGCGTCACCGTTACCGGTAACTTTAGCCCGCGGGAAGAATTCCTAAGGAGAGACGCAAAGCAATTGGGATTCAATGGCACCGACCCGAAAACCGCAAGATCAGGGGCCGTGCAGATATACAGGAATGGAGACATTCGCGCACACATCGCAGCATGGGGGAAAATAGATGACGCGTTTGGCGTCCTATTTGGTCAAAGCGGTTTTCGGCGGCTGCGGTCTATGGAAGACTATAAGGAATGGGTAAGGTTCAAAATGGAGGTCATTGCTCTCTTCTACAAGAAGTATTGCAATGTATCACTAATTGCCAGGCCAATAGATGCCTTTCTCATTCAAAGAAACGTCTAACATGTCGTTGGAGCAGACCGCTTGAACTACGCTTCGTTACTGATAGCTACGCTTGCTAAAGTACATATACTTTTCTGATGCGGCGCGGCTGCTCAACTCAATGTTATATGGCTTATTTTGAGCTCACAGCTTTTGCTCCGTTCTTAATTATTTCATAACGCGAATGAATCATTCCTTCAGCATCAATTGAACCCATTTTTCTCAATTGAATCGCTTCATCACCTATATTTTCAAATAGCTTAACCCCATCACCTATCAAAATCGGAGCTATATGTAGATATATTTCATCTACCAGACCAGCTCTTAATGCTTGTTGTGCAACGCTTGCGCTGCCAATTCCTACATATCTCTCTTTAGCAAGCTCCTTAGCTTTACTAACTGCTGAAATAATTCCATCAGTAACAAATAAAATTGTTGATTTGCCTTTAGGAACATCTTTAGGCGGATTATGAGTCAGAATAATAATAGGGATTCCATTAACAGGATGTGTACCATTCCATCCATTGGCAATCTCATATGTCTTGCGCCCAGTTAGCATAGCACCAGCTTTTTTGTACATTTCGGCAACGATTTTTCTATTGTTGCCTTTAGGCTTAAACATAGTATTCTCATATGGTTTTTCATCTTCAAAGTACCAATCAAATATATGCTCACCGCCACGACCACCGAGGGGAAATTCACGACTATCTCCTGGTCCAGCAATGTATCCATCCAAAGATATTGATAAATCAATGACAACCTTTGCCATTTCAAGACCTCCAATAACTCATATAGTTTAAGAACTAATATTCTATTGATTAACAATTTACTAAAACTAGTTGGTATTTGTAAAATAATATGAAAGCCACCTGAATTCAACCTCGAAGTGCAACGATTCTTATTTTTCATGATACACCTCCTGGGGCGTTCTGTAGCCGTGCCGTTTTCTAGGCCTTGAGTTTAGGCTAAAGGCAATCTGCTCGCATAGAGCTTGAGTGACATCCCTCATGCAGGTTTTCTTTGGAAGATACTGACGGATCAAACCGTTTAGGTTCTCGTTGCTGCCTCGCTCCCAGGAATGATAAGGCGTTGCAAAGTAGCATTTCAGTTCGGAATGATCCTCCAGGGTCCTGTAGTCATGGAATTCTGTACCGTTGTCCAAGGTGAGTGTCTTGAAGTTGGCTACGTTCTCCCTAATAGCCGGCAGTGCTGCCTCTGTTACTGAGGCTGCTGTTCTTGAGCTCATTTTCCTTATGATAGCAAATCCCGACTTTCGTTCCACCAGAGTGAGGATGCAGTGATGAAGGTCCCTGCCCATGACGGTGTCGCCCTCCCAATGACCCAATTCTTTACGAGTTTCAACCTCTGGAGGCCTCGTTGAAATATGGCGTTTTCCTGGGAGAATTCCTCTTGAATCCCTTGAATTGTAACGTTTTCGCCGCAGTTTCGGCATGATTCGAAGGTTCTTAAATAGCGTTCCTCCATGTTTCTTATCGTTCAGGATGTACTTGTAGATGGTCTCGTGACTGATTGTGAATGATCCATTCTTCTTCTGGTAAGCAGATATCTGTTCAGGGCTCCATTTCTCTTTCAAAAGAACAGTTACTTGCTGCATTTGTTCTGGGCTGAAGCGCGAACCGCGCCTTTCACGTCGCCGTCTTGCAGTTGAATAGCTTTGGGCAAGCTCAGCTCGGTACCTCAAGTCATGGTTAGTTCGGTTTCGATGAAGTTCCCTGCTGATCGTGCTAGCTGAGCGACCTAGCTCACGTGCAATGTCAGCTTTAGATCTTCGGCTTACTAAAAAAGCTGTTATGGTGTATCTTTCTTCTCGAGAGAGTTGGTGATAGTTATTCATGTATGAATCCCCTTTCTTGGCGGAAAATGGAGGCATACAATAATATCTCAGCTCTCTCATTTTTAATCCATATCGTTGCGCTTACTATTTGAACCTGCGCCATATAACATGCTGTTGGAGTTGACCGCCCAGGTTCCTGGCCTTTCGAATGATTCTTCTTGCTAGGGTTTCTTCGGTTGCTGATTCGGGGCGGCAACTCAACAGCGTCGTTACATCCACGCTAATAATTTCTTTGAGAGAATATTTTGCCTATTCTGTTTTGAATTATTCAAAGCAAATAAAGAATTCGATTTAGCAATCTTGCAGGTTTTACTTTGTTGAATTCCTCTGATACTTTTGCGCGGGCCATGTAAGTTCCCATTGGAACAGCTTGCGCCCATTAGCTGAAAGGGCATCATCAACTTTTAACATCATTTTCTTTCGCTATGCCCGAATTCTATCATCAATCAACTAACCTTATATTTTCTTCATATCGTGAAGCTTCTTTGCTGGCCCGCGCATATTGTTCTGTTTCCGCGTAGATGTAACATGCGGTTGGAGCAGACCGCTTGGACTACGCGTCGTTACTGATTGCTACGCAAGTTAAAGTAATTGTACCTGTATGATACGGCGCGGCTGCTCAACCGCGTCGTTATGCGTCATTCTATTCACGCCTTGAGGTATAGTATGATCGATGAGATAGCAGCTGCGTTCCGCGAGACACTGCAGATGTTCGAGGACGGGATTCATAAAATACCAGATGAGTACTGGCGGCAGGGGAGCGGCGACTTCCTTATTCCTGCACGTATCGCCTACCATATCATGATTGGATTGGAGTGGTTTGTCACATCATTACCGGAAGATGAGCACCGGAAGACACGCCGCTATAACCTTAATTGGAAAGGGCCAGTCAAAGATTTGCCTGACCGACAGGTGATGCTCGAAGATTTTGCCTGGATTAGCGGACGCATTTTGGAGTGGTTTTCTGACTGGGAGCGCGAATCGGTGGAAGGTGTGGAACATCCATTCCGATTAAATAAGGCGCTCTACTTCCTACGGCACACCCAACACCACGTTGGAGAATTTTCCGCTACGGCCCGACTTCTTTATTTAGAGCGTCCCTCTTGGATCTACCCTAAAACTGTGCCGGACTCGATTAGAAATAATCCGTAAAATATTGAAAGGACTATACAGTTATTCCTAATAGCTTAAGACAAATATGAATTAATTAATTCCATTTAAAATCATCTAAGATTTAGATGAATGTTATTATTTCAATATATTAGAGAATTGATGATAAAATGACGCATAACATGCTGTTGGAGTTGTCCGCCTAGGCTACGCTTCGTTACTGATAGCTACGCGCATTGAAGCACCTGTACCTGGATGATTCGGGGCGGCAACTCAACAGCGTCGTTATATCCAATCTAGATTTATATTGATTATCGAATAGGCAACGAATTAGTAATTCAATAAAAAGAGATAATACGTGTTTCAATAGCTTGTTTAACCATGATGGCGTTGGCATTGGGCGGGAAGGATGGCGGTGTTGTACTAATGTTGCTTGCTTGCTCTTAGTTTCAATACACTGCACGTCACCGTGGCTTAATGGTCAACGATTTCATTATAGGGCTCGGATCAAGCTCTTTCTCTTGAAACAACAACTCTTTTCTGTTGTCCTCAACGCCATCATACTGGATGGATATAACATGCTGTTGGAGTTGTCCGCCTAGGCTACGCGTCGTTACTTATAGCTACGTTTGCTAGGGTTCCTTCGGTTGCTGATTCGGGGCGGCAACTCAACAGCGTCGTTATGTCTCATCAAAGCTGTTTTCCACGTCGTTCGTCGCGTGTCAGGCTATTCAGTTCCGCCACATACATGTATGAACAAGCGCGGGCAATATCGCGGTTGCTTTACCCTGCCGTTCCAAGATATACTGTGAACTGCGATTTATCCTTTTGAGAGGACGTTCAGAGCAGTATGACTGTTTGCCAACTCAAATTGACTGTTAAGCATATTGAGCCTCAGATCTGGAGGAGGATACTGATCCATCCAGAAATCACGCTCAAGCGGCTTCATCAAATCATTCAGAAACTTATGGGATGGTACGATTACCACCTCTACCAATTCCGAATCAAGCAACAGTACTTCGCCCCTCCAGGAGAGGAAATCGATCTGATGGCGAGGAGACCGCAGTCCGTCAATGTGCCGGTTTCATGGCTTTTGACCTACGGCGTCAAGAGTTTCGTTTACGAATACGACTTTGGAGATGGCTGGGAAATAAACATCAGAATCGAAAGAAAACTTGAGAAACCGGACTTCAATCAAGCGGCCGTTTGCATAGATGGTAAACGGTCCGGTCCGCTTGAAGACAGCGGCGGTCCATTCGGATATATGGAAAAACTTGAAATTATGAAAGATCCGAACCATGAAGAATACGCCGAACTGTCGGAGTGGATGCCACCTAATTACGACGCGGATAGATTCGACGTTGAAGCTGTTAACAAGCTACTTGCAAGACTTAAGCCGCCAAGATCTAAAGTCATCTGAGATCTTAGGATGTATCTGAGAATATTCTTGTATTTGAATTAAGCATTACCTCTCGATAAGTTGCATGTCTTATTCTGGATGAGACCTGAATTCAACCTCGAAGTGCAACGATTCTTATTTTTCATGATACACCTCCTGGGGCGTTCTGTAGCCGTGCCGTTTTCTAGGCCTTGAGTTTAGGCTAAAGGCAATCTGCTCGCATAGAGCTTGAGTGACATCCCTCATGCAGGTTTTCTTTGGAAGATACTGACGGATCAAACCGTTTAGGTTCTCGTTGCTGCCTCGCTCCCAGGAATGATAAGGCGTTGCAAAGTAGCATTTCAGTTCGGAATGATCCTCCAGGGTCCTGTAGTCATGGAATTCTGTACCGTTGTCCAAGGTGAGTGTCTTGAAGTTGGCTACGTTCTCCCTAATAGCCGGCAGTGCTGCCTCTGTTACTGAGGCTGCTGTTCTTGAGCTCATTTTCCTTATGATAGCAAATCCCGACTTTCGTTCCACCAGAGTGAGGATGCAGTGATGAAGGTCCCTGCCCATGACGGTGTCGCCCTCCCAATGACCCAATTCTTTACGAGTTTCAACCTCTGGAGGCCTCGTTGAAATATGGCGTTTTCCTGGGAGAATTCCTCTTGAATCCCTTGAATTGTAACGTTTTCGCCGCAGTTTCGGCATGATTCGAAGGTTCTTAAATAGCGTTCCTCCATGTTTCTTATCGTTCAGGATGTACTTGTAGATGGTCTCGTGACTGATTGTGAATGATCCATTCTTCTTCTGGTAAGCAGATATCTGTTCAGGGCTCCATTTCTCTTTCAAAAGAACAGTTACTTGCTGCATTTGTTCTGGGCTGAAGCGCGAACCGCGCCTTTCACGTCGCCGTCTTGCAGTTGAATAGCTTTGGGCAAGCTCAGCTCGGTACCTCAAGTCATGGTTAGTTCGGTTTCGATGAAGTTCCCTGCTGATCGTGCTAGCTGAGCGACCTAGCTCACGTGCAATGTCAGCTTTAGATCTTCGGCTTACTAAAAAAGCTGTTATGGTGTATCTTTCTTCTCGAGAGAGTTGGTGATAGTTATTCATGTATGAATCCCCTTTCTTGGCGGAAAATGGAGGCATACAATAATATCTCAGCTCTCTCATTTTTAATCCATATCGTTGCGCTTACTATTTGAACCTGCGAGACATAACATGCTGTTGGAGTTGACCGCCTAGATTCCTGGCCTTTCGTGAAATCCCTCTTGCTAGAGTTCGCTTCGCGTTGCTGATTCGGGGCGGCAACTCAACAGCGTCGTTATCTCCATCTAAAATTTTGTTGATTAGCAATGAAGCAACAAATTAATAATTCAATAATATAGGATAAAACGTTTTTCAATTTCATGTTTGCCCATGATGGCGTTGGCATTGCTCTGGAAGGATGGCGGTGTTGTACTACATTGCCTGCTTGTCTTTAGTTTCAAGGCATGGCACGCCACCTTGGCTTATTATCACTGATTACATTCTACGGCTTAGATCAAGCTCTTTCAAATGATTCGCTAGATCTTTTCTGCTTTCCTCAACGCCATCATACTGGATGGAGATAACATGTCGTTGCAGCTGACCGCCCAAGTTACGCGTCGTCACTTGAAACTACGCGTTCTCAGGTATTTCATTTTCTTGAGGCGGGGCGGCAGCTGAACTCCTTGTTAGGCAGCCACAAGAGAGCTATTTCATATATCCTTGAGTTTCTCTTCTCACGTTTCCGGGTAGAATATATGAATATTGCTCTTGAATCACTTGCAGAATTCCTTGTTAAGGCAAAACAAATAACCTATGCCTCAGGCGGCTCGAATAGCTCTTACACTGTCCCTCCCCTTTTCAAAGATTCTCATCAACTCGAGTATACGATCGATGATCTTCATTATAGAGATGTCTATTTTGGACAATCACATTTTGCTGGACAAGAAGTAGTTTTTTTCAAAGATAAATGTATCTGGTCAATGTGCTATTCGGGCGGATGGACTGATCTGTTGACCGGTAAGAATCAAATACTTTCTATTTCTTCCGTCCTTCAAGCTTCTCTTCGCCAAGTACCTTCTAAAATCCCATTCCGAGGTCCAAAGTTCTTGAACCTCACGCCTTACACATATAATAATCACGCCATTGGAGATATAAGATTATTCCAAGGAACAGAAGATATTCAGAGAGATAATATCATTTTGTATAAACTTTCATATTCTGGCGGACTAATAGATTAGAAGATTTCTGGTTTGAAGAGAAAGAAAAGAAGGAATTATTGTTAAGAAAAGAGTGTCTGCCTAACATGCTGTTGGAGTTGACCGCCCAGGTTCCTGGCCTTTCTATAGATCTATTTTGCTAGGGTTCCTGTGGTTTCTGATTCGGGGCGGCAACTCAACAGCGTCGTTATGTGCTTTTGAGGATCAAAAACAGTGGACTATTTTGAAAGCATAATAAAAACTCTTCTTGAACATGATGGTTATTGGGTGAGATCTTCTTTCAAAGTAAATCTTACAAAAGCTGAGAAAAGATATATTGGTAAACCTTCAATTCCACGACCAGAAATCGATCTTCTCGCTTATAAGCCATCTGATAATCAATTGCTCGTACTTGAAGCAAAATCCTTCCTTGATTCGCTGGGGGTCCAACTCAAAGATTTGAAAGAATCATTCCCAATTCCTGAAGGAAGATATAAACTATTTACATGTGATAAATATAGAGAAACAATAATATCAAGACTAATAAAAGATCTTTTAGAATTGGGAATGATAAAGAGTAACCCAAAGGTTCGTCTAGGATTAGTCGCAGGAAAGATACGTCAAAATAAAACGGTAGAATTTCAGAAATATATGGAGAAAAGAGGTTGGTTCTTCTGGTCTCCATCAATTATTAGGCCCATCTTCGACACTTTGACCCATCTTCGACACTTTGAGCGTCTCCAGGAAGCCGTACCCCTCGAATTTGCAGGGAATTTGAAGGTTTTTTTACAACCGGACCACTTTATGTAGTGCCACGGAATTGGCAATTTATGAAGAAAATACTTGCATAGATGCCATCTTCATGGTAGTATCCGTAGAGGGGGGGCAGGCAATGTTCGTCCGCATCAAGAACTCGCACGGATACAAGTACCTTCAGATCGTTGAAAGCAAGCGTGAGGGCAAAAAGGTCAAACAACGTGTCCTCACCACCCTCGGCCAACTGGATGCACTCACCGCATCAGGCAAGATCGATGCCCTCACCCGATCGCTGGCGAAGTTCTCCTCGATTCGAACGATCATCGATGCTCACCGCGAGGGCACCATCCAAGCGCACCGCACACTGTCCATCGGTCCCGCCCTTCTCTTCGACCGATTGTGGCAGCAGTTGGGGATCAAAGAGGCGATAAAGGGCCAAGTGGCCGCTCGCCCATGGCGCTTCTCCTTGGAACGGGCGATCTTCCTCACCGTGCTGCACCGCCTCTTCGATCCGGGAAGCGACCGCGCGGCAGAGCGCTGGAAAGAGGATTTCCAGATCAGCGGGACAGAGGGAATCGAGCTTCATCACCTCTACCGCGCCATGGGCTGGCTGGGAGAACAGAGCATCCAGCTCGGCCATGATGCGCGAAGCCTGCGATGCCGAAAGGACCTCATCGAAGAGGAGCTTTTTCGCCGTAACCGCGATCTGTTCAGCGAGTTGGAGCTGGTGTTCTTCGACACCACGAGCCTGTACTTCGAGGGGCAAGGGGGAGAAAGCCTGGGACAGTACGGGCACAGCAAGGACCACAGACCCGACCTGAAACAGATGGTGGTCGGCGCGGTGCTGGACGGGGCAGGGCGGCCGATCTGCTGCGAGCTGTGGCCAGGGAACCTCACCGATGTCACCTCCCTTATCCCGGTGGTCGAGCGACTGAAGAGCCGCTTCGCAATCGCTTCGGTATGCGTGGTGGCAGACCGCGGGATGATAAGCGCAGAGACGATCGAGAAACTTGAAACTGATGAGCTTGGCATGTCCTACATCCTGGGAGCGCGCATGCGCAAGGACAAGACGGTACGCGATGAAGTGCTTCCTTCCTCTGAGAAGTTCCAAGTAGTCACAGGAGAGAAGAAGAAGCCTGGGGATCCCTCCCCCCTATCGGTGCGGGAGCAGTGGGTGGGGGATAGGCGTTACATCGTGTGTTACAACGAGGATCAGGCCCGAAAGGATGCCGCGGACAGAAAGGCCATCGTGGAGTCTTTGAAAGAGAAGCTCAAAAGCGGGGACAAGAGCCTCGTGGGCAATAAGGGCTACAGGCGATACCTGAAGTCCGCTGGAAAGGAGCACTTCACCGTCGACGAGGCGAAGCTCGCGAAGGAGCAGCTGTTCGACGGCATGTGGGTGCTGCGCACCAATACCGCGTTTGCCGCCGCGGATGTGGCACTGAAGTACAAGCAGCTGTGGATGGTGGAATCGATATTCCGTTCGGCCAAGAGTCTTCTGGAGACCCGCCCTATCTATCACAAAGTTGACGACACCATCCGGGGGCACGTGTTCTGTAGTTTCCTCGCCTTGGTTCTTCGAAAAGAGCTGGAAACCAGACTTGAGAAGCACGGGGACAAGCTGGAGTGGGCGGATATCAATAGGGACCTTCGAGCACTGCAGGAGGTGGAAGTGGAAATGCATGGCAAAAAGCTGTATCTGCGCACCGACCTTCGCGGGGTATGCCACACGGTATTGCAGGCCGCGGGTGTCGCAGTGCCGCAGACGGTTCGCGAATAAGAGCTACCACGGAGGAAGTTGATCTGTAGTGCCAACAGAATTTCCGTGTCTTCTAATTCCTTATAGGGTAAACATTTCATTTTTCAAAGTGTCGAAGATGGGTTAGGAATAAAGTATTATCTCTTTCTGAAGAAGGATATGAAAATGATCCTTCAATAATTACTGCAAAAATATTGACGAAAAATCACAGATAAAGATATTAGTAAAAAAAGAAAGCACATAACATGCTGTTGGAGTTGACCGCCTAGCCCACATTTCTCACAAATAGCGTAGCTGAATCTCAAGAACGCATAGAATGTGCTTCGGTACTATTGGGATGAATCTTCAAAGCTGCGGGAGACTCCGAAACCCACTTTTCAGATGTTTCAAGATCTCCTGCATGCCACATTCCGTGAAAAACGTCTTGAACTGTCCACAGAAGTGGACCTCAGGGCATAAGGATCCCGCTGAGCTTATGCCTCGAGTGGGTAGTTCAGCTACCCTGTCTGAAATACAGCCGTTCTGATTCGATAGATCGCCTGACGGAAGAGCTCTTGGTAGGGATAGCCGCTTGCGAAGCTCACATAGATGCGACGTACGCTCAGACGGACCTGCGCGCCGATCTTCAACACCTTCAGCCGAATCGTGTCACACTGCGCAGTGGCAAGCTCCGTACCCTTCAAGGCAATCCTTCGCAACGCGCTCATGATCAGGTATGCCACGGAGGAAAACCACAACCGCAGCTGGTTTGCCCTCATCGTCGCGGAGCTGGTCCGGTCCGCGAAAAGGTAGAGTTGTTGTTCCTTGATACGGTTTTCCATGTCCCCTCGGGCGCAGTATAGATCCTCATAGAGTGCTTGAGCAGGGAACCGGTCCTGAGGGAGGGAGGTGACGACAAACCGCGGGTTCTCCCCCTTGAGCAGGTACTCCGCTTTGGCAACAACGCGCCTGCTTTTCGACCAGGTCTTCTTCGTGCGGTACATCAACTCGGCGTATCTTCGCTGCGGCAGCCCCGTGGATATGCACTGCCGCCTGGATTCGGATAGTTGCCGACGGATCTTGCGCAACAAACGCTGGTTTTTCGCGATTCCGAACAGGAAATCCACGTCGTTTCCCTCGCACCAGCTCATGATCGCTTCACGGCAGAACCCGCTGTCTGCCCGTGCAATAATGCGCACATCAGGCCACCGCTCCCGGATCTGGGCCACGATTCTGGCCAACTCCACCTCGGCGCCCGCGCTGGCATCTATATTCGAAGGGCGCAACTTTGCGCACAAGAGATGGTCGCCGCAGAAGATGTACAGCGGCAGGTAGCAGTAGCAATCGTAGTAGCCATGGAAGAACCTGCCTTCCTGCTCCCCATGCACGGGATCGTCGGTGGCATCAAGATCAAGCACGATTTCCGCGGGGGGCTGCTGGAAGGAGTCCAGAAAGGCATTCACCAGGAACATCTCCACCATAGTATGGTTGACCGTGATTTTCTTGTACCGGTGTGTGAATAGACTCGTCCCGCCGCTTGTCTCTAAACGGTTCAGGGTGCTCTTTCCGGCAAGAGCGTTTCCCTTATCCCGGTTCTGCCGTCTGTTTTCCCCGCTCACATCCAGTTTCCCGCACACGGCGGCAAGAACGGGATCTTTTCTCAGCCGGTCATGATCGTTGAGGTCTTCGTAGCCAAGGCATATGCCGAATACTCTTTGGCTGATCAATTCCTCAACCGTGTGTTCGATATAGCCTTTCTCGCGGTAGTCGGTAAAGCAGTCAGCAAACGCCTTTATGAATCCCGTGGCCTGCTCAAGCTCTCTGAGAATAAGCGCGCCGGCATCTGAGCTGATCGTGCCCCCATCGAAGTTAGCGACGACCTTTTTCTCTCCGAGGTCTTGAAAGCTGAATAAGGATGGAGTACAGTCTGTTTGCATCGTTTGGCCTTTCATTCCTTGTATATTCTGTTTGTGGCAAAGCAATTATACCAGAGTGAAAGGCCTTTTTGTATCTATTTGTGAGAAATGCGGGCTAAGATATATGCTTTGATCCGAACTGACTTCCATTTCATCAAAGGAGGATAAATATGCCTTCAAGAGATGATTTCCTTCGAGAATATTTCCTACAAACCCGACGCGAGATTGACGCGGAAAAGTCTTCTAGAGATCAAATATTAAATTTCGTTATCATATCGCTTGGCGCAATCGGCTTTGCAATTTTTCAAAGCAGCAATATATTGTCAAATCCACATTCCATAGCAGTTGAATCATCATTGTTAGTTTTTATTACGTCCTTATTTTGGCTACGGCGAAAGAAACTTCAACAGATATCAGACAGATGGATTGTTTTGGAGGGGCTGCTACATACAAGAATTAGATTCTTGCCTATAGAAAATAGTCTAGAGACTATTGTTCTTCAAGGCTTAAAATCTTTCAAATATTCCATTAAAGATTTTATTCTTTGTATTTGCGTTTCTTGTCCTATATATGCTGTTATTGTTTTTTCTTTGACAACCTGGATATCACTTCCAACAAATATACTTATTACTGTCGGCATTATTCTTTTTCATGCCTCAATCTTATGGTATATCCTGATTTATCGCCTTTCTTATAAAAGAATCTATAATAAATCAAATTGATGTTAAGATCCGCCGCATAACATGCTGTTGGAGTTGACCGCCTAGCCCGCATTTCTCACAAATAGATACAAAAAGGCCTTTCACTCTGGTATAATTGCTTTGCCACAAACAGAATATACAAGGAATGAAAGGCCAAACGATGCAAACAGACTGTACTCCATCCTTATTCAGCTTTCAAGACCTCGGAGAGAAAAAGGTCGTCGCTAACTTCGATGGGGGCACGATCAGCTCAGATGCCGGCGCGCTTATTCTCAGAGAGCTTGAGCAGGCCACGGGATTCATAAAGGCGTTTGCTGACTGCTTTACCGACTACCGCGAGAAAGGCTATATCGAACACACGGTTGAGGAATTGATCAGCCAAAGAGTATTCGGCATATGCCTTGGCTACGAAGACCTCAACGATCATGACCGGCTGAGAAAAGATCCCGTTCTTGCCGCCGTGTGCGGGAAACTGGATGTGAGCGGGGAAAACAGACGGCAGAACCGGGATAAGGGAAACGCTCTTGCCGGAAAGAGCACCCTGAACCGTTTAGAGACAAGCGGCGGGACGAGTCTATTCACACACCGGTACAAGAAAATCACGGTCAACCATACTATGGTGGAGATGTTCCTGGTGAATGCCTTTCTGGACTCCTTCCAGCAGCCCCCCGCGGAAATCGTGCTTGATCTTGATGCCACCGACGATCCCGTGCATGGGGAGCAGGAAGGCAGGTTCTTCCATGGCTACTACGATTGCTACTGCTACCTGCCGCTGTACATCTTCTGCGGCGACCATCTCTTGTGCGCAAAGTTGCGCCCTTCGAATATAGATGCCAGCGCGGGCGCCGAGGTGGAGTTGGCCAGAATCGTGGCCCAGATCCGGGAGCGGTGGCCTGATGTGCGCATTATTGCACGGGCAGACAGCGGGTTCTGCCGTGAAGCGATCATGAGCTGGTGCGAGGGAAACGACGTGGATTTCCTGTTCGGAATCGCGAAAAACCAGCGTTTGTTGCGCAAGATCCGTCGGCAACTATCCGAATCCAGGCGGCAGTGCATATCCACGGGGCTGCCGCAGCGAAGATACGCCGAGTTGATGTACCGCACGAAGAAGACCTGGTCGAAAAGCAGGCGCGTTGTTGCCAAAGCGGAGTACCTGCTCAAGGGGGAGAACCCGCGGTTTGTCGTCACCTCCCTCCCTCAGGACCGGTTCCCTGCTCAAGCACTCTATGAGGATCTATACTGCGCCCGAGGGGACATGGAAAACCGTATCAAGGAACAACAACTCTACCTTTTCGCGGACCGGACCAGCTCCGCGACGATGAGGGCAAACCAGCTGCGGTTGTGGTTTTCCTCCGTGGCATACCTGATCATGAGCGCGTTGCGAAGGATTGCCTTGAAGGGTACGGAGCTTGCCACTGCGCAGTGTGACACGATTCGGCTGAAGGTGTTGAAGATCGGCGCGCAGGTCCGTCTGAGCGTACGTCGCATCTATGTGAGCTTCGCAAGCGGCTATCCCTACCAAGAGCTCTTCCGTCAGGCGATCTATCGAATCAGAACGGCTGTATTTCAGACAGGGTAGCTGAACTACCCACTCGAGGCATAAGCTCAGCGGGATCCTTATGCCCTGAGGTCCACTTCTGTGGACAGTTCAAGACGTTTTTCACGGAATGTGGCATGCAGGAGATCTTGAAACATCTGAAAAGTGGGTTTCGGAGTCTCCCGCAGCTTTGAAGATTCATCCCAATAGTACCGAAGCACATTCTATGCGTTCTTGAGATTCAGCTACGCTATTTGTGAGAAATGTGGGCTAGGCTACGCGCTGTGACCACTAACTATGCGCGTTGAAGCCTTTGTACTTGGATGATTCGGGGCGGCAACTCAACAGCGTCGTTATCTCCATCTAGATTTATATTGATTAGCAAATAAGCAACGAATTATCAATTCAAGAATATTTGATAAGACGTTTTTCAATATTTTGCTTTCCCATGATGGCGTTGGCATTGGGCGGGAAGGATGGCGGTGTTGTACTAGTTTGCCTGCTTGTTTTTAGGTTCAACACACTGCGCGTCACCTTGGCTTATTGTCACCGATTACACTATTGGGCTCGGATCAAGCTCCTTTAATTGATTCGATTGCTCTTTTTCTGCTTTCCTCAACGCCATCATACCGGATGGAGATAACATGTCGTTGCAGCTGACCGCCCAAGCTACGCGCCGTTATTCGAAACTACGCGCGCTCAGGTATTTCCTCTTTTTGAGGCGGGGCGGCAGCTGAACTCCTTGTTGTGCGGGCTCTACGGCTCTGTGGGGGCGGCACCTTTCGTGAATGCTCGAGTGGTCATCGACCGTCCCTTCCCGAGGGAGGTAATCATGATACGTCAGTCGCGGCCTGTTGATTTCGATGCGATCTACACGATCATCAACAATGCAGCAATTGCCTACAAAGGTATCATTCCAGACGACAGATGGCACGATCCCTATATGACTCGGGCGGAGCTGCATGAGCAAATTGACGGCGGCGTAAAGTTCTCCTGCTACTGTGAAGATGATGAGGTTCTTGGCGTAATGGGGATCCAGGACAAGAATGACGTCTTTCTAATACGGCATGCATATGTTCTTACAACCAGCCGGAACAAGGGAATTGGAACAAAGCTCCTAAAGGAACTAACACGCAACTCGGAAAAACCTGTTTTGATCGGAACCTGGAAAGCCGCAACATGGGCAATTGGCTTCTATCTTAAGAATGATTTCAAGCTTGTCACGGAAGAAGAGAAGGGAGTTCTGTTGAGGAAGTACTGGAGTATTCCGGAAAGGCAAGTTGAAACCTCAGTGGTTCTTGCAGATGGAAAGTATGAAAAGGCAAAAGCCAAGCTCTTATCGCCAGGTTCAGGCTGAAATGACCTTAGCAGGCATGATCGAATAGCCCTATCTATGTGGACATCGCCGTAGGATCAGGGCTTAAGGAGAGCCGCACAACAAGTCGTTGAAGCCGACCCCTTGACATCCGGCTGAAAGTGGGGCAGCGGATTCGTAAAAGCCGTCACGGTTGATCTGATGCGGCGGGGCGGCTTAACTCCATGTTACACCCACCCAAAGCTCTTCACTTATTGATATCTAATTTATTGCAAAGTAGATTCAAATACTTTTCTATCTTAAAGAAGGGGGTTTTACATGAAACGTACTCTTGCTGGTCTTTGTCTTTTACTCACTGTTTTTACTGGATGTGCAACAATGAAAGAGAGAGAAAATTCGAGTTCCTCTTTTATAATTGCATATTTTAAGCCTCCTGAAGGAGATAGATTTGGAGGTGGTGATATTCGTCCTTTTGGACAAGTTATTGCCGCGCCTTTACAATATAGTTCTTTAGATGAAGGTTATTATTATGCAGCAAATGTCTCTCCAGGAAAGTATTACATTCAATCCGTAGACATGTTCTCCCTTTTAGGAAGAAAGACAAAGTATTATTTTGGAACAGTACAGATAGGTGGGTATGAGCAATCATCATTTACTGTTGGATCTAACGAAGTTAAATTTCTTGGAGCTTTTACTTTTAAAGAAACCGGCAAAGTAGACATTTTCGGTGTACACGAATCAAAGATTGTTATGGATAATAATATAACCGCCAAGGACTGCATTAAATATATTCTTAACAAGATAACGGCTGCTACCTGGAAACAAAGACTTACTGAAGAATTGAATAGATTATAAAATCCTCATGTACTCTTTTCCTTTAGCTCTATTTCTATATAAATTATGACTCAAACCCCAAGATAATTAGAATTATTGAAAATCTGGTTTTTACTTGGTGGGCCTGAATTCAACCTCGAAGTGCAACGATTCTTATTTTTCATGATACACCTCCTGGGGCGTTCTGTAGCCGTGCCGTTTTCTAGGCCTTGAGTTTAGGCTAAAGGCAATCTGCTCGCATAGAGCTTGAGTGACATCCCTCATGCAGGTTTTCTTTGGAAGATACTGACGGATCAAACCGTTTAGGTTCTCGTTGCTGCCTCGCTCCCAGGAATGATAAGGCGTTGCAAAGTAGCATTTCAGTTCGGAATGATCCTCCAGGGTCCTGTAGTCATGGAATTCTGTACCGTTGTCCAAGGTGAGTGTCTTGAAGTTGGCTACGTTCTCCCTAATAGCCGGCAGTGCTGCCTCTGTTACTGAGGCTGCTGTTCTTGAGCTCATTTTCCTTATGATAGCAAATCCCGACTTTCGTTCCACCAGAGTGAGGATGCAGTGATGAAGGTCCCTGCCCATGACGGTGTCGCCCTCCCAATGACCCAATTCTTTACGAGTTTCAACCTCTGGAGGCCTCGTTGAAATATGGCGTTTTCCTGGGAGAATTCCTCTTGAATCCCTTGAATTGTAACGTTTTCGCCGCAGTTTCGGCATGATTCGAAGGTTCTTAAATAGCGTTCCTCCATGTTTCTTATCGTTCAGGATGTACTTGTAGATGGTCTCGTGACTGATTGTGAATGATCCATTCTTCTTCTGGTAAGCAGATATCTGTTCAGGGCTCCATTTCTCTTTCAAAAGAACAGTTACTTGCTGCATTTGTTCTGGGCTGAAGCGCGAACCGCGCCTTTCACGTCGCCGTCTTGCAGTTGAATAGCTTTGGGCAAGCTCAGCTCGGTACCTCAAGTCATGGTTAGTTCGGTTTCGATGAAGTTCCCTGCTGATCGTGCTAGCTGAGCGACCTAGCTCACGTGCAATGTCAGCTTTAGATCTTCGGCTTACTAAAAAAGCTGTTATGGTGTATCTTTCTTCTCGAGAGAGTTGGTGATAGTTATTCATGTATGAATCCCCTTTCTTGGCGGAAAATGGAGGCATACAATAATATCTCAGCTCTCTCATTTTTAATCCATATCGTTGCGCTTACTATTTGAACCTGCGGGGTGTAACATGCTGTTGGAGTTGACCGCCTAGGCTACGCTTCGTTACCAATAACTACGCGCGTTGAAGCCTTTGTACTTGTATGATTCGGGGCGGCAACTCAACAGCGTCGTTATATCCAATCTAGATTTATATTGATTATCGAATAGGCAACGAATTAGTAATTCAATAAAAAGAGATAATACGTGTTTCAATAGCTTGTTTAACCATGATGGCGTTGGCATTGCTCTGGAAGGATGGCGGTGTTGTACTAATGTTGCTTGCTTGCTCTTAGTTTCAATACACTGCACGTCACCGTGGCTTAATGGTCAACGATTTCATTATAGGGCTCGGATCAAGCTCTTTCTCTTGAAACAACAACTCTTTTCTGTTGTCCTCAACGCCATCATACTGGATGGATATAACATGCTGTTGGAGTTGTCCGCCTAGGCTACGCGTCGTTACTTATAGCTACGTTTGCTAGGGTTCCTTCGGTTGCTGATTCGGGGCGGCAACTCAACAGCGTCGTTATCTCCATCTAGATTTATATTGATTAGCAAATAGGCGACAAATTCTTAATTCAAGAATATTGGATAAGACGTTTTTCAATAGCTTGCTTTCCCATGATGGCGTTGGCATTGAGCGGGAAGGATGGCGGTGTTGTACTAGTTTGCCTGCTTGTTTTTAGGTTCAATACACTGCTCGTCACCTTGGCTTATTGTCACCGATTACACTATAGGGCTCGGATCAAGTTCTTTTAATTGATTCGATTGCTCTTTTTCTGCTTTCCTCAACGCCATCATACTGGATGTAGATAACATGTCGTTGCAGCTGACCGCCCAAGCTACGCATCGTCACTTAAAACTACGCGCGCTCAGGTATTTCTTTTTTTGATGCGGGGCGGCAGCTGAACTCCTCGTTATCTCTCCCTAAGACTTGACTGTTGTGCATATTTTATGCATCATTGTGCATATGAGAACTACTCTTAACATCGACCCTACTCTCCTTAGAGAGGCAACAAGACTAACAGGGATATCCGAAAAGACTTCCCTTGTCCGTATGGGCCTTCAGGCCCTGATCTCCAAAGAAAGTTCTAAGCGTTTGGCTGAGCTTGGCGGAACTGAAAAGAGTCTTCGTTCTATCCCAAGAAGACGACCTAAGAAGACAGCATGATCCTAGTTGATACTTCTGTTTGGATAGATCATTTTCGAAATGACAATGCAGAGCTGCGCAAGTTATTAAACAACAATGAAGTTATGACTCACCCTTTTATTATTGGTGAACTTGCTTGCGGACTCATACAAAATAGATCAGAAATACTTAACCTTCTGGCCGAGTTGCCTGCTGTTATAACGGCAGATCATCAGGAAGTGCTAAAGCTCATCGAATCAAAGAAACTCTATGGTTCTGGAATTGGATTGATTGATGCACATTTAATTGCATCAGCGCTAATAACCAAAGTTGGAATCTTCACTCTTGATAAACCTTTGGCAAAAGCAACTTCATATCTTGGAATAAACCAATAAATTTCATAGTTATCATAGGATGTTTCATTCAACTGTTGAGAATCTCTATATTCAGTATCCTCATAGAAGGTTATATTGACCCGTTTGGAATAAGTCATGCTTGGATATCAGTTTTCCAGCACATAAAACGAATTAATGAAAGGGAGAGATAACATGCTGTTGGAGTTGACCCCTTAGCCTACGTTTTGAAAGTGTAGCATGTGTTGCTAAACCGCCACTACCCTGCTTCGGGCGGCGGGGCAACTCAACAGCGTTGTTATCTCCCCCAAGGGAGCATTCAAGTGCGATTGTCAAGACCTCGCACAATTAGCGATTTCGGCATCTTGCACCTGTCGACAGGCTGACCAGTCTGCAGATTGGCGATTTTAATTTGCCTATGTTCTTACTGACCCAAATCGATTGAAGTACGCTTAGGCATTGCACCTTAGCGTTCAGGGAGAATCCGATGAAGTTTGATCTGACCCTAAACTGGCAGTCCGTGTTGACCCTTGCCGCCTTGCTTTCATCATGGACAATTCCCCTTTTGCTCGACTTTCTTCGGAGACGAAGGCAGTCGGATATTGTCCGCAAGAGTATCTCTTTATATCTTGATTCACTCGAGATCAAAGCTAGGCTTTGGCTGCGCTTCTATTTTGACGGGGACGTAAAACTTCCCAAAGGAAGGAGATCGTTTGAATACACAAACAAGCAAAATCACGACGCGTTGGAGGACCTGTTCCGTTCAAGTGATCTCGGCAACTTGGAGAAGGAGGAGTTGCTGAAATTCGTCCAGTACTTTAAGGCCTCACAGGAAATGAGGTCCCAGGAAGACTTCAAAAAATACGTTTCCCGGATAGGTGACGAATCGCTTAGGCAAGTGTTTCCGCAGGGCCCCCACTTTCAGAATATACTAAGGACTACCGCCAAGGCAATGTCTGCTTCTCATAGGTTGGCCGCTCGACAAGCCGGGGCCACAGTTCCTCGTCGCAGGTAGCGCATTCATAGATGCCGCGATTCTATCGATCATCGTGGGTCAATTACGAAATGCGGGAGATAACATGCTGTTGGAGTTGACCGCCTAGGCTATGCTTCGTAACCAATAGCTACGCGCATTAAAGCATTTGTACTTGGATGATTCGGGGCGGCAACTCAACAGCGTCGTTATGACGCCTCAAGATTTGGCCGATTGAGGCAAACGGACTGGAATGCCTCGGGGAAGAGGGTCAGGCGTCCATGCCTGACCCTCTTCCCCTCATTGGTATCATTCGAGACCTCTATCTCCGAACTATAATCAAATATACCGAATCGCCTTGTGAGGGCTCCTTGACTATACATACCAATAATGGTATGTTTCGACATGCAATATGAAGTCGTATTGTTGGAGCCTGCAACGGACTTCCTACGCAACCTCGAGGGGAAGCTGCAAGCAAAAGCGTTCCGATCAATCGAACTTCTAGGGCATTTTGGAACACAATTGATCATGCCGCACTCCAAAAAGCTCAGCGGATACGATCTGTGGGAATTGCGGGTTCGACATGCAGGCATGATCTGCCGACTATTCTATTTCCACGATCGGGATAGGATCTTTGTTGTGACTTCTGGATATGTTAAGAAGAGTGACAGGACTAATCCAAAGGAGATAAAGAGGGCACTCCGGCTTAAGATGGAGCACCTTGGAGGGACCACATAATGAAGCAGACTCGATATGAGGATTTGCTCAACCGTCAATTGAAGAACCCTCAGTTCCGGAAAGAATATGAAGCGTTAGAGGGTGAGTTCACCCTGGCAAAAGAAATAATCGCACTTCGTATCAAGAATAGACTTACGCAGAAACAACTCGCACAGCAAATCGGAACCTCCCAGCCCGCCATTGCTCGGATTGAATCTGGTAGCTACCGGAATGTCTCGCTCTCATTTCTTAGGCGGATCGCAGATGCACTTGGAGCCGTGCCGGAAATACATCTGAAAAAGAAAGGTGCATGAGCGCTATTACAACCGTGAGCTGAATAGCTTTCCACGCCCTCGCCATCCCTGGCTCGGGCGCATGTCCTGATAGATAGCGGAAGCGCTGACAATTTGTAGACGATCCATATTGGAGTCGTCATAACATGCTGTTGGAGTTGACCGCCTAGGCTATGCGTCGCTTAGCTACAGCTTGTCGGGTAATTGTTAGCTCTCCGGAGCCCGCTTACCGTGGATACGCGGGGTTGGCGTCTTTCTCGCGGGGGACGGTAGCTTTTTAAGAAGGCGATCGGTGACGCGCAACGACATCCTCTCCATTTGAGCGATGATTCTGTCCAGTTCGCGGCCGGTGGCAACCCAGACGGCGAGAAGGTCGGCCTGTTCGCGCGTCAGGCGGACTGTGACGGTTTTTCCATCCACCTTGCGGGTCCACTGGTAGTAGGGACCGTGAAGGCGGGGCGGAGAAGCTTGGCAGGCGCAGCCGGGCTTGCCGCAGGCCATGAAGCGTTTCAGCAAGGTGCCACGGCGGAAATAGCCGACTCGGCTGAGGGCGCGCTGGAGCTGCTGGTAGTTTTGCGGAAGATCGGTTTTCATAGAAATATATCTTGACAGAAAACTGTCTACAGTTATAATACTGTTAGATATGTTGCCCGTCAAGCTTCCCCGGCGTTGGTTTTTCTCCCGGATCCTCGCTTCGATGTGCGTGTGCGTCTTTCTCGGCCTGGGCATCTTGATCTTCTCCAGCGCCCCCTCCATGGCAGCCGCCGATAGAGCAATCGTTCCCCAGGAGGTCCCTCGTCCATGCAAACCACTTCTGCCAGTGCCAAGCGCCAACCCGCTCTGATTCCCAGGTCTATGCGCCCGACCATCTCCATCGCGGAGGACCACAGGCTGGTCCAAATGACCGACACCCTGGACTGGACAGAAATGGAGGAGCAAGCCCAGCAGATACGATCCGCCAAGCTCAAGAACGCCGCTGGGCGGCCGCCGCACCTGCGCGCCTTGCTGGGAGCTATGCTGCTGATGGCCACCCGAAAGCTGACATACCGGGAGGCCGAGGACTTGATCTGCTACTACGCCCCAGCGCGCTACTTGTGCGGGCTGACCGAAACGGAGTGGACCCCGGACTTCACCACCATCCAGGACTTCACCGAACTGATGGGCGAGCAGGGGATCAAGCTCATCAATCAATGCGTGGTGCAAATGGCGGTGAAACAAAAGTTGGCAGATCCCAAGACACTGGTGGCCGACACCACAGCGCAGGAAGCGGCGATCCCCTATCCCAACGAGATGGGGCTCATGGCCGGCTTTCTGACCTCGGTGGCTGCCGCAACCCGAAAAGTTGGCCGAGCGCTGAAGGGATTCGTGCAGGAGACGGTGAGTCAATTCGAGGCGGCCAAGAAGAAGGGGCGAGAGTACCGCCTGTTCGCCAAGACCAAGGAGAGCAAGGATCGGGTGATGGGGCAGATGATCGCCATCGTCAAGAAGCTCAACGAGCATCTGAGCAAGGCGCTGGGCGCCCCTGCCGCACAGTGGGAAAAGCTACGCAAGCATGCAATTGTGGCCAAAAGCAAGCTGGTTCAGTTGCAGGAAACGATGAGCAAACTGATCCCGCAGATCCGCTACTGGATTCGCACGGGCTGCGTGGCCAGCGGCAAGATCATCAGCCTGCATATCCCGCAGCTCTACAGCATCGTACGCGGCAAAGTGGGCAAATCGGTGGAGTTTGGGCTGAGCTGGGGCATCAGGCGACTGGCGGGGGGGTACCTGCTGGCCACGCTGGCCCCGAATCGCCGCGAGTTACAGGACACGAAGTTCGCGGTGCGAGCGGTCAAAGACCACATCGCGCTCTTTGGCAAGGCGCCGCTGGCTTATGCCTACGACCGTGGTGGATACAGCGCGGAGAATGTCTCCACCTTGAAGAAGTTGGGGGTCAAGGATGTGGGACTGGCCCCCCGTGGACGTACGCAGTGGTCGGTAAGCGGGCCGGTGCGCGACCGGCTGGTCAGAGAGAGGGCAATGGTGGAGGCGGGAATCGGCACCATCAAGAGCCCGAGATACGGGTTCAATCGTCCAGCTGCTCGTTCGGAGGCCATGATGGGAGCGTGTGGGCAGCGCGCTGTGTTGGGATTCAACACCAACAAGCTGATCCGCGAACTTGCCGGGCGAAAGGGGATGACGCTGAACGGCTAACGGAATACGGGACGCCTGGTCACGAGACTGACAGTGCACCAGCGGGGTACGCACACAAGACACACAGCGCACCGGAAGGCGCGACATAGGTCCGCGGCCCGTCGAACACCGAGCCAACGGGCGCCTGAATTACCCGACAAACTGTAGCTATAGCTACGCTCATTGAAGCCTTTGTACTTGGATGATTCGGGGCGGCAACTCAACAGCGTCGTTATCTTGCCATAGTAAATACCCAGTTGTGCATTTTTCATGCCATTGCATTTGTTTTAAGAATTCATCACAACATTAAGCATGATTACCATATGTTGACACTGTGCGCACAATGGGGTATATTCCTTATTGATGCAGTTCGCCTTTGACAAGGAGAAGAATGACCTTCTTTATAAACGGCGTGGGGTAACTTTTCCCATGGTAATTGAGGCGATTGCAGATAAGGGAATTCTATTGAATTTTGATCACCCAAATCAATTGAAATATCCAAACCAAAAGGTACTTGTTGTTGATTTGGAAGGATATGCATACTGCGTACCTTATATTATTCAAGGAACTACTTGGTTCTTGAAAACGATCTATCCAAGCAGACGTTTCAAGTACCTAATCGAAGGAGAAACCAATGGATAGATATAATCCGAAATACATTGACCGTGAAGAGAAAGATCTCATGCAAGACATTGACAAAATAGATCTCCGTAAGGTTAGAAAGCCGACCCAAAAGGTACAAGGACAACTCAGGAGAGCTGCAAAGAGGCACCTAGAAAAAGAATTGAAAATGAATATTAGAATTGACCCCTATGAATTATCAAAGATTAAAGAAAAGGCAGAAATGGAAGGATTAAAATACCAAAGCCTCGTAAAGAGCGTACTACACAAATACATTACTGGCCAATTGATTGAAAAAGGGAAAAAAGCTGTATAGGAATTATGGCTAAAATCTTATTATTAAAATAGATAAATGGCAAGATAACATGCGGTTGGAGTTGTCCGCCTAGGCTACGTTCATCAACAGTAAGCTAAGTTTGCTAGGGTCCTTCGGTTGCTGATTCGGGGCGGCAACTCAACCGCGTCGTTATCTCCATCTAGATTTATATTGATTAGCAATGAAGTTAAGAATTATTAATTAAATAATCTTGGATAAGACGCTTTTCAATTTCATGTTTGCCCATGATGGCGTTGGCCTTTCTCTGGAAGGATGGCGGTGTTGTACTAGGTTGCACGCTTGTTTTTAGTTTCAATGCATGGCACGTCACCTTGGCTTATTATCACCGATTACATTCAACGGCTCTAATCAAGCTCTTTCAATTGATTCGCTAGATCTTTTCTGCTTTCCTCAACGCCATCATACTGGATGGAGATAACATGTCGTTGCAGCTGACCGCCCAAGCTACGCGTCGTCACTTGAAACTATGCGTGCTCAGCTATTTCCTTTTTTTGAGGCGGGGCGGCAGCTGAACTCCTTGTTATATCCATCTAGATTTATATTGATTAGCGAATAGACAACGAATTATTAATTCAATAATAGAAGATAAGACGCTTTTCAATAGCTTTTTGCCCATGATGGCGTTGACATTGCTCCGTAAGGATGGCGGTGTTGTACTACATTGCTTGCTTTTCTTTAGTTTCAATACATGGCACGTCACCTCGTCTTGCCAACACCGATTGCATTCAACGGCTCGGATCAAGCTCCTTCAATTGATTCGATAGACCTTTTCTGCTTTCCTCAACGCCATCATACTGGATGGATATAACATGCTGTTGGAGTTGTCCGCCTAGGCTACGCGTCGTTACTTATAGCTACGTTTCCTAGGGTTCCTTCGGTTGCTGATTCGGGGCGGCAACTCAACAGCGTCGTTATATCCAATCTAGATTTATATTGATTATCGAATAGGCAACGAATTAGTAATTCAATAAAAAGAGATAATACGTGTTTCAATAGCTTGTTTAACCATGATGGCGTTGGCATTGCTCTGGAAGGATGGCGGTGTTGTACTAATGTTGCTTGCTTGCTCTTAGTTTCAATACACTGCACGTCACCGTGGCTTAATGGTCAACGATTTCATTATAGGGCTCGGATCAAGCTCTTTCTCTTGAAACAACAACTCTTTTCTGTTGTCCTCAACGCCATCATACTGGATGGATATAACATGCTGTTGGAGTTGTCCGCCTAGGCTACGCGTCGTTACTTATAGCTACGTTTGCTAGGGTTCCTTCGGTTGCTGATTCGGGGCGGCAACTCAACAGCGTCGTTATCTCCATCTAGATTTATATTGATTAGCAATGAAGTTAAGAATTATTAATTAAATAATCTTGGATAAGACGCTTTTCAATTTCATGTTTGCCCATGATGGCGTTGGCCTTTCTCTGGAAGGATGGCGGTGTTGTACTAGGTTGCACGCTTGTTTTTAGTTTCAATGCATGGCACGTCACCTTGGCTTATTATCACCGATTACATTCAACGGCTCGAATCAAGCTCTTTCAATTGATTCGCTAGATCTTTTCTGCTTTCCTCAACGCCATCATACTGGATGGACCTGAATTCAACCTCGAAGTGCAACGATTCTTATTTTTCATGATACACCTCCTGGGGCGTTCTGTAGCCGTGCCGTTTTCTAGGCCTTGAGTTTAGGCTAAAGGCAATCTGCTCGCATAGAGCTTGAGTGACATCCCTCATGCAGGTTTTCTTTGGAAGATACTGACGGATCAAACCGTTTAGGTTCTCGTTGCTGCCTCGCTCCCAGGAATGATAAGGCGTTGCAAAGTAGCATTTCAGTTCGGAATGATCCTCCAGGGTCCTGTAGTCATGGAATTCTGTACCGTTGTCCAAGGTGAGTGTCTTGAAGTTGGCTACGTTCTCCCTAATAGCCGGCAGTGCTGCCTCTGTTACTGAGGCTGCTGTTCTTGAGCTCATTTTCCTTATGATAGCAAATCCCGACTTTCGTTCCACCAGAGTGAGGATGCAGTGATGAAGGTCCCTGCCCATGACGGTGTCGCCCTCCCAATGACCCAATTCTTTACGAGTTTCAACCTCTGGAGGCCTCGTTGAAATATGGCGTTTTCCTGGGAGAATTCCTCTTGAATCCCTTGAATTGTAACGTTTTCGCCGCAGTTTCGGCATGATTCGAAGGTTCTTAAATAGCGTTCCTCCATGTTTCTTATCGTTCAGGATGTACTTGTAGATGGTCTCGTGACTGATTGTGAATGATCCATTCTTCTTCTGGTAAGCAGATATCTGTTCAGGGCTCCATTTCTCTTTCAAAAGAACAGTTACTTGCTGCATTTGTTCTGGGCTGAAGCGCGAACCGCGCCTTTCACGTCGCCGTCTTGCAGTTGAATAGCTTTGGGCAAGCTCAGCTCGGTACCTCAAGTCATGGTTAGTTCGGTTTCGATGAAGTTCCCTGCTGATCGTGCTAGCTGAGCGACCTAGCTCACGTGCAATGTCAGCTTTAGATCTTCGGCTTACTAAAAAAGCTGTTATGGTGTATCTTTCTTCTCGAGAGAGTTGGTGATAGTTATTCATGTATGAATCCCCTTTCTTGGCGGAAAATGGAGGCATACAATAATATCTCAGCTCTCTCATTTTTAATCCATATCGTTGCGCTTACTATTTGAACCTGCGGAGTCTAACATGCTGTTGGAGTTGACCGCCTAGGCTACGCTTCGCTACATATAGCTACGCGCGTTGAAGTCTTTGTACTTGGATGATTCGGGGCGGCAACTCAACAGCGTCGTTATACGGGTCTATTCTTTGGGGCAAGGCTTATTCTGATTAGGGAACTTCTGGTTTCATTTGTGATCAAAGCCTGATCTACCTGCTTACATTAAAATGATCCAATTGACAATCTTGAAAACACTCCACTATTATATGCTATGCCTACAATATGTCGTTTTTATGGCATCCTCATCCAGATGTATTTTGATGATCATAGTCCACCCCATTTTCATGTAGTATATAACGAATTCAAAGCCGTCATAGGCATCAATGATTTTAGTATATTAGAAGGGGACCTACCGCCGAAAGCTCTTGGCTTAGTTATGGAATGGGCTAGAATACATAAGATTGAATTGCTGAAGGATTGGGAACTTGCTAAGAAGAAGCAATCCCTATTACCTATTGTTCCTTTAGAATAGGAGTCTGTCATGTATTTCGACATCGTTGATGCTGAATATATTAGAGATTATGAAATCAAACTAAAATTCGCAGACGCTTCGGAAGGAACCGTTGATTTGTCATCCTATATAGATAAGGATACAGTTTTTAGAGCATTTCAAGATCTTGGCTATTTCAGAAACTTTCAAATAGAATATGGAACATTAGTCTGGGGACAAGGAGAGCTCGACCTTGCACCAGAGACTCTTTATACAATAGCAACTGGAAAACCGGTTAAGTTTCTTTCACAAAACAGGGCTATTTCATAAACTTATTTATTCAAGCTGCCTATTCTATCTGAACGAAATATCTGTTAAAGAGACCCGTATAACATGCTGTTGTAGCAGACCGCTTGGACTACGCATCGTTACTGATAGCTACGCGTGTTAAAACCAATTGTACCTGGATGATGCGGCGCGGCTGCTCAACCGCGTCGTTAGGCTCCTAATTCATTACTGCTTCAGCCTTCATATAAAAGGAGGTCAGGCTATGTTAAATAAGATTATCAAAACAATGTTGTTGCTCTCAGTGGTTTCGTTTAATGGGTGCATTTCAGATACGAAAGCAATTATTTCAGAGGAAACCAATCCAAGTTTAAATGTAAGCCTCCATGGCTTTAACTTTGGTGCTTGGGAAAAGAGAGGTTGGGATTCATCATTACCCGTGGACGAGGGATTGCAGTTCGCGGTTGATGAAGGGGCTAATTTCCTTGCACTGGATTGGCCTGTTTGCTTTGAAGATAATGGTCATATTGTCCCAGATGGAGGAGATTTGCACCCACCATTCACTGACATTGAATCAGTGATTGAAAAAGCAAAAGCTTTGCGACTCTATGTCATGTTGAAACCACACGTGACCATGACCGATATCGCACAAAATAGAAACTATTATAATACAGATATAAAAGTATTCCTGCCCGCCAATTTTTTCCCTGACTGGAAAGATTACTTGGTAGCGCTTGCGGACACGGCGCAGATAATGAACGTTGACGCGATATGCATTGGTACTGAAATAAACTGCCTCGATTGGATGTATCGGACAGAATGGCTAGATATAATTTCTACACTCAGGCTCTCTTATTCAGGGGACTTGACATATGATGCTGTGTTTACAGTTTGGTACGAGGTAAAGGGCATCAACAATGTTGTTTTTTGGGACGCATTAGATTTTATTGGCTGTTCTCTCTATGTTCCGATAACTCGAGACGACAACGCTAGCGTTACAGATATAATGAAGGGCTGGACTAACAATCAGGTTGGCACAATAAAGAATATAGTGAAATACTTACAAGACATTTCGAAGCGTTATAATAAACAGATCATGGCATTAGAGGGAGGATATCAGAGCGTTTCCGGAGGACTTTTTAATGTAAATGACCCACCTAATGAAAACAGGGTCGCCAATAATGACCTTCAATTTCGTGGCCTTTCTGCATATCTTGAAGTATTGTATAAGAACAAGGGTACTTGGCTAAAAGGCATTAGCTTGTGGCAGATTTCTCCGGTTACAATGACTCCAATCGAGCTAACTAAGATGTGGTATACACAAGAATTCACAGTGTATAAAAAGCCTGCTGCTGATGTCGTTAAACAGTATTACACAATGCAATGATGTTTTAAAGACCGCCATATCACAAAGCATTAATGATTATTGATGTCCGAATACAAACAAAACTCAATTAGGAGCCTGAATTCAACCTCGAAGTGCAACGATTCTTATTTTTCATGATACACCTCCTGGGGCGTTCTGTAGCCGTGCCGTTTTCTAGGCCTTGAGTTTAGGCTAAAGGCAATCTGCTCGCATAGAGCTTGAGTGACATCCCTCATGCAGGTTTTCTTTGGAAGATACTGACGGATCAAACCGTTTAGGTTCTCGTTGCTGCCTCGCTCCCAGGAATGATAAGGCGTTGCAAAGTAGCATTTCAGTTCGGAATGATCCTCCAGGGTCCTGTAGTCATGGAATTCTGTACCGTTGTCCAAGGTGAGTGTCTTGAAGTTGGCTACGTTCTCCCTAATAGCCGGCAGTGCTGCCTCTGTTACTGAGGCTGCTGTTCTTGAGCTCATTTTCCTTATGATAGCAAATCCCGACTTTCGTTCCACCAGAGTGAGGATGCAGTGATGAAGGTCCCTGCCCATGACGGTGTCGCCCTCCCAATGACCCAATTCTTTACGAGTTTCAACCTCTGGAGGCCTCGTTGAAATATGGCGTTTTCCTGGGAGAATTCCTCTTGAATCCCTTGAATTGTAACGTTTTCGCCGCAGTTTCGGCATGATTCGAAGGTTCTTAAATAGCGTTCCTCCATGTTTCTTATCGTTCAGGATGTACTTGTAGATGGTCTCGTGACTGATTGTGAATGATCCATTCTTCTTCTGGTAAGCAGATATCTGTTCAGGGCTCCATTTCTCTTTCAAAAGAACAGTTACTTGCTGCATTTGTTCTGGGCTGAAGCGCGAACCGCGCCTTTCACGTCGCCGTCTTGCAGTTGAATAGCTTTGGGCAAGCTCAGCTCGGTACCTCAAGTCATGGTTAGTTCGGTTTCGATGAAGTTCCCTGCTGATCGTGCTAGCTGAGCGACCTAGCTCACGTGCAATGTCAGCTTTAGATCTTCGGCTTACTAAAAAAGCTGTTATGGTGTATCTTTCTTCTCGAGAGAGTTGGTGATAGTTATTCATGTATGAATCCCCTTTCTTGGCGGAAAATGGAGGCATACAATAATATCTCAGCTCTCTCATTTTTAATCCATATCGTTGCGCTTACTATTTGAACCTGCGAAGCCTAACATGCTGTTGGAGCAGACCGCTGGGACTACGCATCGTTACTGATTCTTGCGCGTGTTAAAGCAAATGTACCTATATGATTCGGCGCGGCTGCTCAACCGCGTCGTTATATCTTCATATATTAATGTCTGATCTCGTAGAAGTAATTTTTACTAATCCAATAATGAACAGAGGTATCATATGTTTGGTACCAATATAATGAAGACTCTACTCAAAGCTATTCTTAGTAAGGATACCCATACTGTTGAAAAGCTACTTACAAAAGCGTTATCGCGCTCAACATTCAATATTAATGATTCAGATGAATCGAAGGGACTTACTCCTTTGGTAGCGGCAGCTAGACTTAGTACTTATGAGATTTCCAAATTGTTAGTAGAAAATGGAGCAGATATTAATAAAGCTGGAAATGACGGGACTTTGCCTCTTGAATCAGCCTTTTTAAATGATAATCTTGATACTGCAAAGTTTCTATTAGAAAAAGGCGCTGATATCCATAAGACTAGAAAGGAATTCTGTCTACTCTCAACTGCTATAATGAGAAATCGAATAGATATTCTAAAGCTCCTAACAAGAATTGGTCTTGATCCAAATGGCTCAGATACAAATTCACTTACACCGTTAATGTTATCTGCAAGAGATGGAAATATTGAAGCATTTCAAGTATTACTTGAAGCTGGAGCCGATATCCTTATTATTAGATCAGATTATGATGGAAATCAGCTAAATCTTTTAGATATTTTAGACCTTAATATTTCAGGTACAAATGACAATGCCTTAAAGGACCGCTATTTTCAAATTAAGAAATTGATTATAAATCATTAGATCTACACTGCATTCTAACTGAACTTTATTTATAAGAGGTCAAATTTTGAATATAAATATTGAAATCCTGAAGATATAACATGCGGTTGGAGTTGACCGCCTAGGCTACGCTCCGTGACTCATAACTACGCGCGGTAAAGCCTATTGTACTTGGATGAATCGGGGCGGCAACTCAACAGCGTCGTTAGGCAGCCCCAAATTAGCAGAAATAGCCTTTTCCTAGCAGTGCTCTTTGTTCTTGACAGAGAATCAATTTATGGTTACATTAAGATATGTACAGAGTTCTGATGTCCAATCGAATTCTGAAGCAGATCGGGCGGATACCAGAATACGTGCAGGTGAGTTTGGCCATCTTGATAGAACAATTACAAGAAAAAGGGCCTTTACAATACAAATGGGCAAGCTTGGCCCGAATAGGTATCACTGCCACCTATCCCGAAACTGGGTGGCATGCTGGTACTGGCAAAAGGGAACCGTGGAGATAGAGGTTTACTATGTTGGCAGTCGTCAAAACGCCCCTTACTAATATCAGAATTAAGGGTCGGATCTCTAACAAACTTATTGATGTTCTTATTCAAGAATATGGGAAAAGCGTCCATATTACTCATGATCCTGAAGATGAGAAGTTTGATGTATTTCAAACTGATTGGTATAAAAGAATAAAGCAGAAACTGACTCCAGGAACATATATTAAGGTCTTTCGTCAAAATAAAAATATGACTCAAGCTGATTTAGGAAAAGCTTTAGGCGGACTTCCAAGACAGCATGTTTCAAATATGGAAAATGGTTCACGTCCTATAAGCAAAAAGATTGCACTTAAGCTTGCTAAGCTTTTCGATGTGTCCGTTGAAAAGTTCATTTCATAGAAACTATATGTGCTTTCGTGTCTGCCCAACATGCTGTTGGAGTTGACCCCTTAGCTTACGTTTGGAAAGTACAGCATACATTGCTAAACTGCCACTACCCTGCTTCGGGCGGCGGGGCAACTAAACAGCGTCGTTATCTGGCTATAAGCGGTTATATGATTTGGAATACGCGATATTCCATACTACCGACCGTGGACAAGAAAGACTTCCTCTGTCCTTCTTGCAGCCCATGAGCATTGCGGGCAAGCTGATCCTGGTTTCTCTCTTACAGGAAAAAATACGGCACGGTAGCTTTTCCTAATAGAGTCCATGCGAACAATCAGTGACAAATAGCTGCAATCGCTCAATCCCCCATAACCGCATGGCCAGTCATCATCCCACAATCCTTTGGTATCGAGACGCTTCGTTCATGCTCCCCGACAATGCAGCACGTTTCGGATCCATTAGCCTCAGTGCATGGAGAACCCAGTGTCGTACTGCTAGCTCTGAGACTTGCATGGCGTACCGTATTGGCATAACATTCAGAGCAGAACAATATATTAAAGGATAGTAAATGAATTATAATCCAAATGTGTCACCTAATTTCGCTCTTTGGCTGGAACTTGATGAAGCAGAGCGCATAACGACTGTAATTGCGTATCACGAACGCAACAGAGAAAAACTTCCCAATCAAAGGCTGCATGCCACCATCCACGTAATAATAGAGAACCAGCTAGCCGAGCAGATCCCGGCGGTCACTGACGCGCTGACAAGGCTAAACCACCCCCGACTTAAGTCGGGGGGTTTGCGCTTGTCGGCTAAAGCCGACTGGGGCCGACATCACGGTTCTACTTTGAAGTCGGCATCTTGGTCCCGCTCTGTGTCCTGCTGATTCTCGATGTAGCGGGCGATCATCTCTTCGGTCACGTTCCCTGTGCTCGCCACGAAATACCCGCGGGCCCAAAGATGCCTGCCCCAGAATGTTTTGTTCAACCCTTTGTTTTCCATGAGCAGCTTCCGTGATGTCAGCCCCTTCATGCGCTGCACGAGCCTGGATACCGATAGAGTCGGCGGCACGCTCAGCAGCAGATGCACGTGATCGCGGCTGATGTTCCCTTTCACGATCTCTACGTCCAGGCTCGCGCAAATCATTCGTATCAGATCTCTTACGCGGGTTCCTATCTCTTTCCCCAACACTGGCTTGCGGTACTTGGTGATCCACACTATATGATACTTCAAATCATAGACGCAGTGCGACGCTTTTCGATACTGCTTCATCGTACCGCAAGCCTACTAAAGTCTTCGTCTAAAGACGAGGGGGTTTCTCCCCGTAGGAGACTCTAATGGCTGACGGCCTAGATCGTCATGAGGCAGTTCATGCAATTGAGGCCGTCCCGTAACCTCTTCTGGAAGTAGCCAAACGGGAATTCAACAGGGGATCAGGTTTTCATTGAATGGATGCGTCCCTCATGTTATCATTTGGCCGGGAGGGGACGATGCCCGTCTTCAAAGACTACGACCAAGGCCAGGGAGTATTCCGATCCATCAAACCCAGCGAGCTTCTAGAGCCCGACCATCCGGCCCGTGTAATCGACAAAGTCGTGGAGATGCTGGATCTCAGTGAGATCTACGCCGATTACTCTGAAGAGGGAAATCCGGCTTACCACCCTCAGATGATGCTCAAGGTGCTTTTCTATGCGTACTACTGCGGCCTGATGAGCAGTCGAAAGATCTGGGAAGGCATGAAAGGCCGGGCCGACTTCATATTCCTCTCAGGGGATCAAGTGCCTGACTTCCGTACGATCAACGGCTTCCGGACCCGGCACATGAAGGCATTGCCGAAGCTTTTCTCGCAGATCGTGATGATCTGCGTGCGACTGGACATGGTGGACTTTCAGCACTTGGCTATCGACGGGCAGAAGATCCAGGCGAACGCGAACTACAGACGCAGCAAGAACAGGAAGCGGACGAAGAAATCCTACCAGAAAGTGAAGGAAGCGATCGCGCGAGTGCTGCAGAAAGAGGTGAACGAGGATTTCACCGAGGAGAAGAAGGCTGAACGGCTGGAGAAGCTTCAGGGGCAGAAGGAAAACCTTCTTGCGCTGAAGAAGATGCTGGAAGGCATGGAGGACGAAGAGGCCACGGTGAACATGACCGACCCGGATGCCCAGGTAATGAAGCATAAAGATGGAAGAAGCCTGCCGAGCTACAATAACCAAAGTGCAGTGGATGGCAAGCTTGGTGTAGCATGCGCGGTTGCGACCCAGGATGAGTCTGACAAGCCCGAAGACCTCTTCTCCCTAGTTGACCAAGCAAAGGCAAACGCAGGACAGGGGCACGAGAAGGTACTGGCGGATCCTGCCTTCTGCGACTATGAGACTTTGCAGCAGGCGGAGTGCAAGCGCCAGGAGGAGTACTTCCTGCCGGACAAGCGGTTTGAGGTAACGGAAGGCGGCACGACGAGTCGGGGGAAATACGACAGCAATAACTTCGAGAAGAAAGACGGGAATGTGGTCTGCCCTAACCCGCATTTCTCACAAATGGATATGAAAAAGCCTTTCGCTCTGGTATAATTGCTTTGCAACAAACAAAATAAACCAGAACAGAAAGGCTATACGATGCAAACAGACTGTACACCATCCCTGTTTAGCTTTCAAGACCTTGGCAAGAAAAAGGTAGTCGGAAACTTCGACGGAGGCGCGATCAGTTCCGATGCCGGCGCTCTCATTCTTCGAGAGGTTGAACGCGCCACAGGCATCATCAAAGCATTCGCGGGCTGTTTCACAGACTATCGAGAGAAAGGCTATATCGAGCATTCCATCGAGCAATTGATAAGCCAAAGGGTATTCGGCATTTGCCTGGGATACGAAGACCTCAACGATCACGACCAGCTGCGCAAAGATCCCGTTCTGGCTGCCGTTTGCGGGAAACTCGATGTCAACGGGGAAACGAGGAGGCAGAAACGGGACAGAGGCAAAGCCCTTGCCGGAAAAAGCACGCTGAATCGGCTTGAGACCGCCGGCGGGGCAAGCCTCTCTACGCATCGATACAAGAAAATCACGGTGAACGAAACAATGGTTGGGATGTTCCTGGTGAACACATTCCTGGCCAGTTATGAGCAAGCTCCTGAAGAAATCGTGTTGGATCTGGATGCAACCGACGACCCTCTGCACGGCAATCAAGAGGGCAGGTTCTTTCATGGCTATTATGATTGTTATTGCTACCTGCCGTTGTACATCTTCTGCGGGGATCATCTTTTATGTGCGAAGCTACGTCCCTCCAATATAGACGCATGTTCGGGTGCCGAGAAGGAGTTGGCGAGGATCGTTGCGCAGATCCGTGAGCGATGGCCGCAGGTACGTATTGTTGTGCGGGCCGACAGCGGGTTCTGCCGGGAAGCGATCATGGTGTGGTGCGAGTCCAACGACGTGGATTTCCTGTTCGGAATCGCGAAAAACGCACGCCTCTTACGCAAGATCCGCAAGGAGCTTTCAGAAGCCCGTAGGCAGTATCTGTCCACTGGTGAGCCGTCGCGAAAGTACGCGGAGCTGATCTATCGGACGAAAAAGACATGGTCGAAAAGCAGACGTGTTGTCGCCAAGGCGGAGTATCTGCGCAAGGGAGAGAACCCTCGGTTTGTGGTGACTTCACTTATGCAGGACCGCTTCCCTGGCCAGCAGCTGTACGAGCAGCTCTATTGTGCTCGCGGAGACATGGAGAATCGTATCAAAGAACAGCAGCTTTACCTTTTTGCAGATCGAACCAGTTCCGCCACGATGAGGGCGAATCAGCTTCGGTTGTGGTTCTCCTCTGCGGCCTACGTAATCATGAGTGCCCTCAGAAGGACCGCTTTGAAGGGGACAGAGCTGGCCTCGGCACAGTGCGACACGATTCGTTTGAAGCTATTGAAGATTGGCGCACAGGTGCGCGTCAGTGTGCGCCGGATCTATGTGAGCTTCGCAAGCGGTTATCCATATCAAGAGCTTTTCCGTCAGGTGATTCTGAGTATTCACGAACTCTCCCTTCAATCGGGTTAGCGTGTATTGAGCCTTGTCTTGAGTAGTTTATTGGGAGAAGACTGTCCTGAAGTCGCCGAATCTTCCCTTATGAGCTGTAAAGTGCGCTCAATCGGGCGATTGGACTGACTCGGGTCACGAAATCGATCTACGTGTAGGGGCTGACAGCAAGGAATAGACCGTTTTTCAAAGTTGAGCCCCGCCTCATGATGATCAGACTGCGCAGAGTGCCGTTTGTGAGAAATGCGGGCTAAGGGAAAGAGAATGGAGCTTAAAGCCGTGGTGAGCCATGATGACGGCCATACGGTGAGCACCTACGAAGGGCAGGAGTGTGAGAGCTGCCCTGAGCGCGAGAAGTGCACCAAAGGGAAGAAGAGAACGATTGCTGTCGACAGTCGTGAGCCATTTCGAGAGAAGATGAGAGAGAAGCTGCGCAGCGATCGCGGGCGGGAAACGTACATGAAGCGCCAAGGGATCGTCGAACCGGTGCACGGGGACGATCAGCAGAACAAGGGATGGAGACAACACCACCTGCGAGGCGAAGCGAAAGCGGCGCTTGAGTTCATGCTGGTACGAATCGCAACGAACCTGGGAAAGATCGCGAGATATCGGGCGATGCGGTTGATGGCGATCCCAATATGAAGGGCAACTGAGGGAACGATAGGGAAAAACATGATCGAATAAGGTTAATGGGCCGCGATAGCTCGCGGGCAGCGAAAGCTGGATAATGGCTCGATGCGAATTAAGGGAGGCCGGGAAAACCTGGATAGGTTCTCAGACAGCCTCAATTACTTAATAGTCCGTTAGAATAGATTATTGTAACTTTCATAGAGAAGAATGGTGAATCAATAGAATTGATGCAAGAATTACCTATTATTGATTATGGCAATTGAGAGACGAGATCCGCGTTTGAATAATATGTATTTCTCGATTGCGATGAACCTAAAGGAGGAAACAATGGCAGACTATACCTTTGATGGAAAGAGCTTAAGGAATCGCTCTGGACAAAAGATGGGAGAAATTGATCGAAACTCCATTAGAGCTTGGAACAGCGCCAGACTTGGCGAAATTGATCGTAAAAACATTAGGGATGCTCATGGGAAGAAAGTCGTTGAATTTGATGGAAAAAACGTCAAAGATGATATGGGCAACAAAATTACAACCATTCAGGAAATACAAAAGACTATCGAAGGTGAGGGCGGAATCTCCTTAGTCGCGATGTGGTACTTTTTTGTAAAGAAATAAATTGTGATAGTTCAGATTTGATCTGACACTCTCTTTCTGGTTCCTATACTACGCTGTCCGTCGGATGGTATCCAATCATCTTCTCCTTCGCAACGTGAAACGTTTCCTGAAACGTCTGCATCGGGGTTTTGCCGTAGCAGTATTTCCCTGAATGGGGTCGTTGCTCGTTGTACTCCTTGATCCACACATCAACGTCAACTTGAAGCTCTTCAATTGATGTATAGATCTTTTTTCGGAACGCAACCTGGTAGAACTCATTGAGGACCGTCTTCTGGAACCTCTCGCAAATGCCATTGCTCTGGGGTGACTTCACTCTGGTCTTGGAGTTATCGATGTTCTCTACGGCCAGGTACAATTGATACTCATGATTCTCCCGATTGCCGCAGTATTCGATTCCTCGAGGATCCCATGCGTATCGAAGAAGGGAATGACCCGGTCGTTTCCCAGCTCCTGGGCCAATGTTGGCAATCCTACCTTGTTCTTAATGATCTTCTCTTCGGTTGTCATCTGACACCTCCTGGCGTGCGCGTTTGGGCATGGCTGCATGAATCTGGGCGCCGATGGCCTCTGGAATCCATTTGCGAACGACTCTGGACATGATCGTATCTAATTACCCTGCTCTACAAACGACGCATAAAAGACTCCTGCTCATACGCCACTTCTTCTCCTCACTAATTCTTCTCCTTTCAGTCATATGCAATTATTTTAGACCCAGAAATCCTTGTTTATCTTGGTTGAGCTTGATAACAAGCCATCATGGCCTTCATTTGGAATGCTGCGGGCCAAACATTTATCATCCTTGCAGATTTCATTAAGTCTCCTGTAGACCACTCGAACAATAGCGCGCGCCACCCTTTTTCTCGCCTCCATGGGACGCATCCCGCCATCAACATGGTTTCTGTGATAGCAGGCGATACGAGATTCAGGGTTATAAAACACGACAGCCCCGGCTGCGGTCATGAATGCATCTTTCAGCCGGTGATTAAATGACTGAGTATGCACCATTCTGACGGCACCTCCCGTTGAATGTTCTTTCATTCCAAGACCGCCATAACTAGCGAGACTATCCTCCTTTGAAAATCTCCTAATATCTATGATCTCAGCAACCATTGTCGATGCAGTAATAAGCCCAATTCCTCTGAGTTGTCGCAGAGACTGTATTGGTAGGCTTTTTCTGCTGATTGAATTCAGCATTTTAATAAGTTCGATCTGCTCGCGTTTATAGTGCTCGATTTTCGAAGCACTGGCTCTGATCATAAAGGCTATCGTGGGCGAGAGTGAGGGGATGCATTGCATGACGCTCTCTAGTCCTCGAATGAATTCGTTTCGCCCCTTGTAATTTCCAGCCCCCATTGCCTCGAGCAGTTGACGATCAGAGAGGTGCTTCCACTCACCTACGTCCGGAATTGAGATCAGAAGCGTGAGGATTCCCCTGTTCTTCAGCACATTTCCGCCGCATCCCGCATCGGAGAGCTTTCCGCCTAGAAATAGATATAAATCAGGGGAGGCATGCCGTAGTATTTTCCAGAGACGATTCACTTCCGCTGTGATCTCCCGACTGAGGCTTTTATGCTCACGTGTGAGCAATTGAAGCTCAGAGTCTGCGAACCAAAGTCGTCGGTGCTGCTGCAGCTTTCCCTGCGATTCCAAGGCAAGTGCGTATCGCGCCACGGACTCCGCATCCCGCTCGTTGTTCTTGTTTTGCCCTAGAACCGCTTTCCTGAACTTCTCAACGTCAGCCGGCTTGAACGAATAGAACTCGACACGAGCATTTCGCAGCGCTTCTTCTATTGGCCTGCTCTGGCCATGGCTTCCTTCTATTGCTACAATCAGCCCCTCCTCCGCCCCCGCCCATTGATTAAATTCACTGAGACTCTTCGCCGTTACCAGAAATCTCTTCGTCACCACTCTATCATTTTTACCACGTACCAGAGCGCAGACAAACCCCGTTGAGTCAGGATCGATGCCAAGCGCGCTATTCACTACCGCACCTCCCGCATCTTCATATCAGATACGCCAATCACCCGCTTCCGTTGGGAGTTCATTCGTTTTCTGCAGATATGCCCCATCAGGGAGAGCAAAAGCGGTCCCCTGTGGCGTTGGCAATCTCCAACAAGTCGCTTCTATCGACATCTGACACAAAAGCATCAACGCCACAAGGGGTCCTCTGCACACGATATGCTATTTTTCGGCATATATTTCACACGAGCATCAAACTATGCTATATATCGGGCAGCATATGTCCTAGAATTAGAAATCATTATTATGCCGCCCAAAGACAACATCAACTCCCACCGCGCTTGGTTTTCGTCCTTACTCATACGGCGCAACGACGATTCTCCTGCTCTTTCGGGCGCTCGCGAGTCAGGACGCGGCTGCGGCAGGAGGCAGAGAGCAAAAGCAGGATGAGCGCGGACGAATACGACAGCTTTCGCGATAGTGGCAGTCAGCGTGCCTTCACCAACTCCGAGGCGATCAAGCAGCCAAGCCGGACATTCTCGTGAAAGAGAGCAACGTTTGTTGTGAGTGATCTGCCGCCGGAAAGCTCCACGATGCGGGAGAGGAGAAAGGGCGTGACACCCTTTCCCCGAATTCCCTTCTGCTGGAGCTCTCCCATTGCTTGCTCCACATAGCTTTCAATCTGACTATGAGGGATTTCCCATTCGCCGGGCACGGGATTGGCCACCAGAATTCCCTGATGAAAGCCGAGGAGTCTCTGCGCCTTGAGCATCTGCGCGATCTCCGCAGGAGAATCCACCCGCGACCCCACGGGAAAGCCGCTCGTGCGCGAATAGAAGGCGGGAAACTCCGAGGTGCGGAAGCCGACAACCGGCACCCCGAGCGATTCCAGCACCTCAAGGGTCTTGGAGATATCGAGGATGGCCTTGGCTCCCGCGCAGACCACGCACAGCGATGTCCTGGCCAGCTCCGATAGGTCGGCAGAAATATCGAAGCTCTCCCCAGCTCCACGATGGACCCCGCCGATCCCGCCCGTCGCAAAAACATCGATGCCGGCCATTCGCGCGCCGAGCATCGTGGCCGACACCGTTGTGGCTCCGGTGATGCGCCGCACAAGCGCATAGGACAGGTCCCTACGGGAAACTTTCAACACATCCTTCTGAGCTCCAAGGCGTTCCAGCGCCTTGCCGTCGAGACCGACTCTGATCTTTCCGTCCATGACAGCCACCGTGGCAGGAACCGCACCGGCCAGCCTGGCAATTCTCTCAGCCTCCATAGCCGTCTCGACGTTGAGCGGGTATGGCATTCCGTGACTGATGATCGTGGATTCGAGCGCTACCACGGGAACCGCCGAGCGAAACGCCGTGGCGACCTCCTCGGAGATCCATAGGTAATCGTTCATAACACTCCCGTCTGGAGGGCGCGTTCCACCTCGTTCATCGCCCTCCTGACACAATCCGCCACATCAAACCCCTTCCTCACTTCATTCAGCACGAGGGCAAGGAGCAGGTCACCGGCCCCAGTGGTATCTCTTGCCGTAACTACCGTGCCGGCAGGGAAGTCGAGCCTCCTCCCGTGCCAGTAGAGGCTGACACCGCGAGTTCCTCTCTTGAGCACGATGCAGCCAAGAGACATCCGATCGATCAAGCCGAAAAGATCGGCGTCAGCAAGGGAACGATCCGCTTGCGCATGCCCGTAAGCGAGCGCGGCGGCCTCTAGTTCCGTGGGGGTTACAAGCCAGCAGCCCGAAATCGATCCTGCATGGCGCGCCGCTTTTTCAACGGAAACAGGCTCGAAAATCACTCGAGCGGCGGCACCATAGCGCTCGAGAAGGCCATGCGTGAGTGTGGAGGAGAGATTCCCGTCCAACACGAGCATGTCCGCTTGAGAAACACGGCCGATCCGCGAGACCACCCAGTCAAGCTCCAGGCCATTCTCCACGGCTCGCATGTCCGAAGCAGCCACCTTCAGCCTCCCGCCTTGCATGAGCGCCAAATAGAGGGAGGGACCCGCATCCTGAATCTTTCTGAGAACAACCCCGGGATCAGCGGCAAGGGCATTTTCAGCGGATGACGAGATGAGATCCGTTCCTATCGCGGAGATGAACAGCTTGGGAGGCTCGAGGGCCCTGTAGATGTTGTAGCCGACGCCTCCAAGGCGGATGCTGATCTCGCATGGGTTGGACGTTCCATCGCGAAACGCCTCACGAGCGGCAACCATGTCCACGCTCACGGCACCGACGACCCAGATCATACCGCATCCCACCATGCGCAATGCAGTTCGCGATGTCAACCACCGCGCCTCGTCCCGGTTGATCATCGATCTCTGGTCATTTAGATTAGTCTGTGGGCACAGGAACGAACAGGTGCGCGGCGGGTATGTCTTCGCGGTTTGGCGAGTGGGCTGACGTAATGGCCTGCCAGGCGGAGACGATTTCACGGACGGGCGACCGCAGATGCCTTTTCAGTCCTGCGAGCGGGGATTCTATGGCTGCCTAAAGTCTGGCAAGGAGGCGCGGTGAGCCCGGACCAGGGAAGCGGACCGTCAATCAGCGAAAGCGCGCTCATCGAGAGAATCGGCTGGCTCATCAACCTGCGCTGGCTTGCGGCCGGGGCACTTTTTATTGCCATTGCGGCAGCACGCCTGCTTCTCGGCCAGGACGTCCCCTTCCTCCCCCTGCTGACGGGAAACCTCCTGCTTGCCGCTTCCAACTTCGGCTATCTTTTCCTCTTCAGAAGGCTTGAACCAGGCAGGACGAGTGCGCCGGCTCTTGCCAATGCCCAGATCACGCTTGATCTTCTCATCCTGACCTACCTCGTGCACCTCTCGGGCGGAATCGAAAACCCCTTCGTCCTTTTCTTCATCTTTCACATGGTCATCGCCAGTATCCTTCTTTCCAATCGCGACGCGTATCTCCAGGCCGGATTCGCCACCCTCGCCACGGCGCTCGCCACGGTGGGCGAACAGTCGGGAATCATCCGCCATCACACAATCGAGGGCCTGCTGCTTCCGTCCGGCGGCCCAAGCGGCTGGGCCTGGCTGGCGCGATGGAGCGTCCTCTCCTCCACGCTGTTCATAACCGTGTATCTCAGCACCACCATCGTGAACAGACTCCGCAGTAAGGAGAGAGAGTTGGAGGAGCTGAATCGACGGCTCCTGGAAAACGACCGCGTAAAGTCGAGATACGTCATGACCGTGTCCCATGATATCCGCGGCTCGCTCTCCGCGATCCAGTCGAGCCTGCGGGTCGTTCTGGACGGCTATACGGAACCGATTCCGCAAAAGGCACGCGAAATGATCGAGCGCGCCGAGCTTCGAAGCGAGCAGCTCCAGCGCTTCGTGAAGGATCTCCTGGACCTCTCCCGGATGCGCGCGGCCGGCCAGATGACCAGGGAGATGATCGACGTGACCGAGCTGTTGGCAGAGGCAGTTGCTCGATCACAGTCTCTCCTGGAAGAGAAGAGTCTCTCGGCCTCAGTGGAGGATCGGGCCGAAGACTCGACGTTGTGCGCCAATCGCGAGGCTCTCGATCATCTGCTCGAAAACCTCCTGGGCAATGCCATCCGCTATACGCCGCGGGGGGGAAGGATCTCTCTGGAGCTGGAGGATGCGGCAGCCCCGGGGTGGCTCCAGCTCCACGTGCGCGATACGGGCATCGGAATTCCCGAGGAGGAGCTTCCCCACATTTTCGAGGATTTCTATCGGGCGAAAAATGCACGGCAGTATGTGCAGGAGAGCACGGGTCTGGGCCTCTCCATCGTCAAACAGATCGTGGAAGCCCATGGAGGCGGCGTTCGCGCGAAGAGCGAGCCTGGCGGAGGGACGACCATCACGGTCAGCCTGCCCGGGAAGAGCCTCTCCTGCGGCGAGCGGTGAAGAGGCGCGGCCCATCTGCCTGCAGCGGGCATTAATCGGAGCGATGGAGCTTCAGTCGGATTTCAGCAGTGAGCGCAAGGTAGCAACGAGGATGCCGGCGTCGACGGGCTTCTGGAATATCCCCGCAAGCCCGAGCTCCCGAGTGCCGATGTTGTAGCGTACGGCGTCCCCCGCGGCGCTCAAGAGGTAGATGGGGCAGGTGAAGCCGGCCTCCTTCAGGCGCGAGGAGACCTTGCTCCCTGCATCAACCGTCTCCATCATCAGGTCCAGGAGGATCGCATCCGGCTTCACCGCGTGAGCGATCTTCAACCCCGATTCTCCATCGGCCGCCTCTCCAACGGCGAAACCCGCTGATTCCAACACGATGCGCAGCGCGGCACGCACGTCGGGGTCGTCGTCGACGATCAGAATGGTCTTGGTCCGTGCCTCAGTCTCCGCCATAAATGCCTCTCTCCCCTTGCGCAGAAGAACATCGAGGAAGGCGACGCTCAAGGCAGCGTTTCGCCGCGCCCCCCCGCTCAAGCCCTCTCCCACCCCAAAATGATACCCGCGAACCCCGAAAAGCCATGCGGGCGGCCGCGCGCCGAAGCTCGCTTCGCAGACGGCCAGAAGATCCCGCGGGCCGAAGAGATGCGTGGTGAATGACGTCACGGCTCGTTGATGGCCGCCCGCGCTCACGTTTTCCCGCCGAATGGGCGTCATGCTGAACGGCGCGGGTCCCTTCCGCGCCGCATCGATGAAGAGCGCGGCCCGCGTAGCGGCAAGCTCAGCACATTGCTCCAGCGCCGGCTGAAAGGCCGTCTCAACGATGACGAGCCCCGGATGGAGCCTCTCCAGCTCCTCGGCAACGGCAGGCCCGAGACCGTCATCGCGCCGTCCCGGGTTGCCGTAGCCTAGAATCAAGAGTGGCGGGCCGCCATTACCGTCATGCCGGGAGGCGCCATGAACGCGGATCCACCCATCTCCCTCACTCATTCCTGCCCGCGGACCTTCCTGTCCAGGACACGGCCGCCCGCGTCCACGATCTCCGCTTCGAGCCCCATGCTGCCGAGCGCATGTGTGGCGCAGCTCAGGCATGGATCGAATGCGCGGATGGCCACCTCCACCTTGTTCAGCAGCCCCTCCGTGATCTTTTTTCCCGAGAGCTCATCCCGCGCCACGGCCTGCACTGCCCTGTTCATCGCTTCGTTGTTGCTCGTCGTGGAAACGATGAGATTCGCCATCTCCACCGTGTCGTCCGGGCGGACCCGGTAGTGGTGGAAGAGCGTGCCGCGAGGCGCCTCGATCCAGGAGGCTCCCTCGGATCTCCGCGTTCCGGTGACGATGAGGTCCGCTCCCTGAAGATCGGCATCGTTCAGGAGCTCCGTGATCTTCTCCGCCGCGTGGAGCGCCTCGATGAGCCTGGCCCAATGGTAGGCAAGGGTCATGTGCACGGGCCTTCCGCCTCCCAGGGAGATGAACTCGCCCCGCTCTTTCTCCGCCAGCGGGGTGTCGATGAAGTCGCAGGTATTGAGGCGTGCCAGGGGGCCGACACGGTACCAGCCCTTCTCCTTTCCCAATGAGAGGATGAAGGGGAACTTCATGTAGCTCCACGGCCGCGCTTCCTCGCGGATCACGGTGAGGTACTCGCTGGGGGGCACCTTGTCCAGGATGATCTTTCCCTCAGCATCCTTGGCCCGCAAGAGGCCGTCGTAGAAGTCCAGAGCGCCGTCCCGGCGAACGATGCTCAAGAAGTTGCCCTCGAACCCCGCGAAGGCGCGGAAGTAGGGCTCGTTCTGGCGGAAAAGCCTCTTGAACAGGTCGAGGGCCTCCTGCGCCCAGGCGATCATGTTCTGCGTCTGAGGGAGAAGCTCGTCGCGCTCCTTCAGGGAGAGGTTCTTGTTGATCCCGCCCGGCACAGCGCCCGTGCCATGGATCCTCTTTCCCGCGGTGGCGCGGATGACCTCCTGACCGAATTTCCGCATCAGCACGGCCTTTCGGACGAGCTCGGGATTCGCGAGCGCCAGCCCCACGACGTTTCGCGTGGAGGGCGCGCTCTCGAATCCGAGGAGAAGGTCCGGCGCGGCGAGGTAGAAGAAATGCAGGGCGTGGGACTGGAAGACCTGGCCGTAATGCATGAGGCGGCGCATCTTTTCAGCCGTTGGGGTAAGGCGATCCGCGCCCACGACCACATCCATCGCCTTGGCGGCGGCCAGCAGGTGGCTGATGGGGCAGATCCCGCACAGCCGCTGCACCATGACGGGAACCTCCCAGTAGAGCCGCCCCTGGACGAAGCGCTCGAACCCTCGAAACTCCACGATGTGGAAGCGCGCGCGCGTCACCTTGCCCGCGTTGTCGAGCTGGATCGTGACCTTGCCGTGGCCTTCCACGCGCGTGACGGGATTGATAACGACCTTCATTCCACGGCCTCCCATGCTCCAGCCCTCAGTCGTACTTGATCATCCGGTAGGCCAGATCGATTTTCGCCCCGGAGAGAAGCGCGGTGAGGAAGTCCCAGAGTGTGTCCCCCGAGGGCGGACAACCAGGAAGAAAATAGTCGATCTTCACGACTTCATGGCTGGGATACACCCGGTCGAGGAGGATGGGGATATCGGGGTCATTGGGCAGGACCCCATCCGCCACCGACGGGCCCTTCAGGTACGCCTCCTCCAGGCATTCGGAGAGCGGCACCATGTTGCGCATGGCCGGCACGCCACCCGTGAGGGCGCATTCGCCGACCGATACGAGGATGCGGCAATGCTCGCGAAAGGCGCGAAGCACGTGAACGTTCTCGTCGCTGGAGCACCCTCCCTCGATGAGCCCCACGTCGCAGGGACCGCTGAACTCCTTGATGTCGTCGAGGGGAGACTTGTCGAGGTCCACGAGCTCGATGAGGGAGAGAAGCCGCTCGTCGATGTCGAGCAGGGACATGTGACAGCCAAAGCAGCCCGTCAGATGGGCCGTCGCGATCCGCGCCTTACCCATTGGTCTTCCTCTTTCTCTCGATGTCGGAGCCGATGGGCTCGTTGTCGTAGCGCCTTCTTCCGTACGGGATGCGGTAGCCGAGCCTCTTCACCATGAGGCACCCCGTGGGACAGATGCGCGCCGCGCGGTCTATTGCGGACATCACCGTGTCCGAGAGACCCGCTTCGGAGTCCACGGCGAGCTCGGTATGAATTCCCCTGCCGACAAAGGCGAACACGCCCTTTCCGTCAAGGTCGCGCGAGGCGAGCACGCACCTGCCGCACAGGATGCAGCGGTTCCTGTCGACGAAGACGTCGGGATGAGATCCATCGACGGGGCGCCGGGGATAGAAATAGGGATCCGTCGGGGCGGTCATCCCGAGGCGGTATCCCATGGCCTGAAGCTCGCAGGAGCCGCTCGCTTCGCAGAAGGGGCAGAAGTGGTTGCCCTCGACGAACATCATCTCCACGATCCGCCGCCTCTCGGCGTTCATCCCCGGCGTATCGTTTTCAACCACCATCCCTTCTCCCGCCGTCATGGTGCACGAGCTTGCCGGCCTGCCGTTCACCAGCACGGTGCAGATGCGACAGTGTCCTCCGGGGGCGAGGTCGGGGTGATAGCAGAGCCGGGGGATATAGACGCCGGCCGCATCCGCGGCCTGGAGAATCGTCTGGCCCTGCTCCGCCTCGATCTTTACCCCATCGATGATGAAGTGAACCCTCTGCTCGCTCACTCTGTGCCCCCCTTTGCCGGAGGTTTCCGCCCGGTGAAGAGGATAGCGGGTTGGAGAGCCTTGTCCAGGTCGAGCTCGGGTCCGAACTCTCCGGGCTGGACGAGCAGATCATAGAGGTGGGGGAAGTTTCGAAGGCTCGTGAGGATGGGATTGGCTGAAGTCTGCCCCAGGCCGCAGCGACTCATCCTCTCCACGGTCTGTCCCAGCTTTTCCAGCTCCGCGAGGTCGGCCCGCACCGCCTTTCCTGCCAGGATCTTGTCCAGCTTCTTCAGCAGCAGGGAGGTGCCGATTCGGCAGGGATCACACCAGCCGCAGGACTCCTCCACGAAGAAAGCCGTGAAGGCGCGCACAATGCGAAGCACGTCGCGGCTCTCGTCGAACATCATCACGGCGCCGCCCGTCGGCACGTCCTCGAAGCATATCCGCCTTCCCAGGTCCTTCGCGGCCAGACATTGGCCCGACGGACCTCCCACCTGAACCGCCTGCACCCTTCGCGCCCCCACCGTCTCCAGCAGCCTGTCGATCACGATCCCGAACTCAAGCTCGTACACCCCCGGACGATCGCAATCCCCCGATACGCTCAGGAGCTTCGTCCCCGTCGAATCCTTGGTGCCCATCGCGGCGAACCACTCGGCGCCCCGCTCCATGACCCGCGCGGCTGCGCACAGGGTCTCGGCGTTGTTCACGGCTGTGGGCTGATTCTTGAATCCCTGCTGAACGGGATACGGAGGCCTGTCCCTGGGAGCGCCGCGCTTGCCTTCCAGAGACTCGATGAGGGAGGACTCCTCCCCGCACACGTACGCTCCGGCCCCGAGCTGGACGCGGATATCGTAATCAAAGCCTTCGCGCCCGCAGACCGAGGAGCCCAAGAGCCCAAGCCTCCGTCTGCGCTCAAGCGCCTGCTCGAGTGAATCACGGAGGTACGCGTACTCGCCGCGGAGATACAGGATGCCCTCCCTCGCCCCGAGGGCGTATCCCGCCACCGTCATCCCCTCGAAAAGGAGATCAGGGGCTTCGGCGAGGATGACCCGGTCCTTGAAGGTGCCCGGCTCCCCCTCGTCGCAGTTGCAGAGCAGATAATGGGCTTCTCCCGGCGCTTTGCGGCAGAGGCTCCACTTCATCGCCGTCGGAAAGCCCGCCCCACCTCTTCCCCGAAGCCGGGATTTGCCGATCTGCTCGATCACTCCTTCGGGGCTCATGTTCAGGGCGGCCCTGATGGCGGCGCCCCGTTCCATGGGCGAAAAGATCACCGGGCCAGCTTGGCGGATATTGCTTTCCACCCGTGTTGCGTGAAAGGGGGAGCCCGGGGCCGCGCGGAGGGCTTTCACGATTTTCTTCGCGTCCTTGGGCGCGATGTTTGTGAGCACGTCGCTGCCTATCAGCGCCGCCGGAGACTGGTCGCACATCCCGATGCAGGAGGTGTGGGCGAGGGAGATCTCGTTATCCGATCCGGCCTGCCCGAAACGCGTCCCCGTTTCCTTCTCCAGCGCCCGTTCCACCTCTTCGGCGCCCCGCAGCGCGCCCGCCACGCAGGTGCTGAGACGGATCGTCGCCTTTCCCTCGGGCTCAAGCGAGATGAAGGAGTAGAAGCTCAAGCAGTCCCTCACCTCCACGGGCCTCAGGCCCAGAGCCTGGGCGATTTCGCTCACGGACTGCCGGCCGACGAAGCCGAACCGAGCCTGCACTTCACGTGCAACGTCGAGCAGCCGCGTACTGTCATTGCCGAATCGCTTTGCGATTTCCCCCACGATTGAAGAGGTGTCATCAGGCATGTCCGCCTCCTTCCCCGGAAGGCCAGTCAACGGCTCGCCTCGAGGGCGGCCACCATGGAGAAAGCGGTCTCGCAACAGCCGGCCGAGGCGGCCGGCGAGCAGATTTCTATTCAGCCATTGAACAGGGGAAGCGGAGCGTTGTCAAGGTTCGGCCGCCGCTGTGTCAAGGCCGCAGCTGCCGCCGTCCGGAGCCGGACGGCCGCGCGGGTGAGCGGATCATTTCCCGAAAGCCGCGATCCCCGTCTCAAGCTCCCCGCGACCCGCCGGGTTGTCCGGCAGCGCGCCTGCGGATTGCACGGCCGCGATGACATAATCCCGGACCAGGCTCTCCGGAATCCTCATCATCGCGGGGTAATCCAGGTCCGCGGTGAGGACCACCACCAGATCGTAGACGGGAAGAACGAATATCCGCTGGCCCCCGTATCCATCGGCGTCGTATCCGCCAAACGGCGTCACCCACCAGTGCAGGGCGTACCCCTGCCCTTCCAGCGCATCCATCCGCCGCGCCGTGGACTCCCGAACCCAGGAGGCGGGAACGATCTCGATCGCCATCCATCGTCCCTCCCGCAGGTAGAGGTAACCGAAGCGGGCCATGTCCCGGCTGGTCATTCTGACTGCGTACCCGCCGAACGAAGTGCCGTCGGAGGCGGTAGGCCAGATGGCGCTCGTAATGCCGAGAGGACCGAGGAGGTTCTCCCGGGCGAAGTCAGCCTCCTTCTTCCCGGTGACCTTCTGGAGTATCGCGGAAATCACCTCGGAGCCGCCGGTGTTGTAGTTCCAGCGGCTCCCCGGCACGGCTTCAAGCGGGCGGCTCAATACGAAGCCCACCCTATCGGGCTCCTTCTCCATCTTGAGAAGACTGTCGGATGCATTCGGAGACTCCCATTCATCCCATGCCAGACCACTGGTCATGCCCAGGAGCTGGGCGATAGTGATCGATGCCTTGCGGGGATCATCAGCCCCATCTGCAGGGAAGAAGTCGATAACCTTCTGCTCGATACTCTGGAGCAGTCCCTTCCGCAGGGCAATGCCGATGAGAGCCGACGTCAGACTCTTGGTGCAGGAGTTGATGGGCTGCGGCGCTTCCGCGGAAAAGCCTCTCGCGTAGGCTTCCAGCGCTACTTTGCCATGCCGAACCACCAGCACGGAATGAAGCGCGATCCGGCTGCTGATCACATACCGGAGCATCTTTGCCAGGACGGAGGAGCTCATCCCGACGTTTTCCGGCGAAGCGTATCTCCAGGCGGCGCCGGGCCATTGGCCCGTTTGCGTCCAGGCGAGCGCGGAAACAAGGAGAAGAAGCGCCGAAAGGAAAGCATCCCGCGCTCTCAAGCTTCAGCGCCTGGCCACTAAGAGCGGGTACTCCCTGCTCAACGCCGCGACCTTGGGGCGGTCCCACATCAGGATATATGGGTAATCCGGGTTTTTGTCCATGAAATGCTGGTGATAGTCCTCCGCTGGATAGAACGCTTCGAAGGGCACCAGTTGCGTCACAAGAGGATCCGAGAAGACGCCCGCGCGCCCGATGTCGCGGATATAATCCTGCGCCACCCGCTTCTGCGCGTCGTTCATATAGAAGATCGCGGAGCGGTACTGAGTCCCATGGTCGGGACCCTGAAAGTTGAGCTCCGTCGGGTCGTGCGCGACGGAGAAGAATACCTGGAGGATCGTTCCAAAGGAGATGACGGACGGATTGTAGGTGATCTGGATCGATTCGGCATGGCCCGTGGATCCCGAGCTCACCATCTCATAATGGGCCGTTTCCTTGTCCCCGCCGGAATACCCGGAGACGACATCAGAAACGCCCTTGAGCCGCTCGAATACGCCTTCCATGCCCCAGAAGCAGCCCCCCGCCAGCACAACGACCTGAGTCCCCTTGGTCAGGGCGGGGTCGTCAGCCGGAGGATCCGGGAAGCTTGCCTCGGCGCGAGCCGCGCCGCTGAGAAAGAGGGTCGCAAACGCCAGAAAGGCGGCCAGAGGAAGCGTGAGAAATGCTTTCATGAAAGTACTCCTGATCAAATATTTGCACTGCTGGGAGGAGAGTCAAGGCATTTAGGAAGCGATGGGGGCGGATCGGCCTCCCAAGGCGGCCGAAAAGGGCAAACCGGCCGTTCGGGGGGACCCGCCCCGCGGCACCGGAATTTGACAGGAGCCGAAGCGAAACTATAATTGAGAGGAGGTAGAGGGAGGGTCAGAGCCGCGGAGGGCTACGAGGCCGTCTACAGGAAAATTCGGGAAGCGCAAAGGCCGCCGTCGCTCTCCGCGAGGACCGTCGTAACTACGCCACGCTTCCTCTCCTATTACTTCCGCGAGATGCCGCGGATAGCCTCCTGGGCGAGGAGCTCCGCGCTCATCGACTTCTCGTTCCTGAAGCTCCGTCCCCTCCTTGCCTCCGATTTCAAGAAACGTCTCGACGAGCTTTTCCTCACCAATGTGCTTCCCGTCTATCCGCTTGTGGCGGAGATACTGAACGAGGGGTGGCGGTGGTGGCAGATCCTTTCGATCAGGGAATACAACACCGTCGTGCTCCTGGCCGACTTCAGCAAGAAAATGCTCGCCATCGAGCAATCGAAGAGACTGGCGTCAAACGATTTCATCAAGATGGTGGAGGCATATCTGCGGATCGCCAACCGCGCCGAATACCCGGCCGCCCTCGTTTCCATTTTTACGCGGATCACGCAGGCAATCCCCCACGGCAGGGACGTCGTGGAGTCCCGGAGGATCGTCGAGAACCTGAAATGCTTCTTCGATCCCGCCTGCCTCAGCCCTTCCTTCAACGACATGATCCTCGCCTACACGATGGTGGCATGCCGGCGCTTCGTCGAATGGGCCGACATCGTTCGGCCGAACCTCCCTCCCTTCGTCCAGGAGCTGTATTACGACTGCTCGCGGGAGGTTTTCGCGCGAATTCTCGAGTATCTCAGGCACCTCGAGCGCGAAATCGACTCCCTGCAGAAGCAGAAAACCACGCTGGAATGGATCCAGGGTGCCGTAGATGAGGATGTTTCCGAAATGGTCACATCCTTCTACGCCGAGCTGGGCCGTACCTGGCATCTGGACAACGGCGACGCACATCTCCTGCTCATCTCGCTTTTGAGGGGCATCTCGCGGGCGCTGGAGGGACTTCTGGGCGATGGCTGGCAGGTCATGACGGGAAGAGAGAAGCTCTTGCGCATGAAAATCGTCTCCGATGCCGAGCTCAGCGCGTCGGTGGAGAAGCTCACATCGCTTGTCGATTCCGCCGGCGCGCGCTACAAGGCCTCGTCACCGCAGGGGATCCCCCTCGCCCGGTACCTGAGCACGGGATACCGCGCATCCCTCTTTCCGGGAGAGAACATCCACGCCGTTGAGACCGCCCTCTCCGCCGCCCTCGACACGCTCTTCGAGATATCCCTTCTCATGAGAGACATCGCCGGCGGCTCGCGCGGTGATTACGCCGGCGAGTTCTACACCACACACATGGTGGACAGCCCGATCCGGTGGCGCGGAAAATCCGTCTCCGACGTGCTCGTCTTTCACATCGAGCTCGCCCTTCACGCGTGCTCCCTTTTCAAGGCCCGCGCCCTTTCGCGCGAGCTCGGCAGAATCCAGCTCGTGAACCAAAACCTTGACAAACTCTGCAGAGAAAAGAAGAATCTGGATTCTTCGGGGACCCTCGGGGAATACGTGAAAGCAATGGAGAGCGCGCAGGCATAAGCATGGATCAGTCCGGTCCTTCCCCCGAGACGCCCGCCATCCCCGCGTTCAAGAAGATCCTCGTAGTCGACGACATCGTGTATGTCGTAAAATCCATCACCAAGATCCTCAGGGATGAAGGGTACTTCATCCTCACCGCAACGACAGGGAAGGAAGCCCTGGACAAGTACAGAAAGTATTCCCCCGAGCTCATGACGATCGACCAGAAGCTGCCCGACATGACGGGCCTCCAGCTCGTCGACGCGATACTCTCCCTCAAGTCGGATCCCCCTCCCAAGGTCATCTTCATCTCATCCGTGTACGACCGAAAGGAGATCGAGCGAATCATGAAGCACAAGATCGACGATTATCTCCTGAAGCCGTTCCAAAAGAGCAAGCTCATCGAAGCCGTAAAGAGGCTGATATGAGGGCCGCCCGCCGGTGCATCGGATAGAGGCGGCGTGCATGTCAGAAGACGTGACGACGCGATTCGATCCCGCACACGAGAAACAGGAGTTGAGCTGCCTCCACATCAGCTCGCTCCTCCGATACCTGGACGGCAGGCTCGGCCCCGAGCGGGTGGCCCAGGCGGTCGAGCCCCTGGGGCTTCCCCTCGCGTACCTGCGCAACACCGGCAATTGGGTATCCTTCGAGTTCACAAACTCCCTGATGGCAAAGCTGGTGGAAGCGACGGAAGACGAACAGGCCCCCTACAAGGCCGCTTTCAGCGTCAGGCCCCGGGAGCTGCGCGACTCCATGCTTTTCGCCGCGGGGGCGGCGATCCTGTCGGGATCTCCCAAGGCCGCCTATCGGATCAGCCTGGGATCCGACTCCTACAAACGCTGGATGAGGATCGGGGAGTTTTCCATCCTCGAATCATCCCCGACGTCCATGCGAGTGTCTCTGACCCTGAAAGAGGGGTATCGACAGACCCGCGCCTTCTGCCTCGCCGTTCAGGGGATGCTGGCAAGCGTGCCCCTGGCGATCGGGCTTCCGAAGGCCTCCATCCAGGAGATCCAATGCGCCGCGGAAGGAGCAGCCGGCTGCATGTACCTGGTGAAGTGGAAGAACAGGTCGAACAGGCCCCTCCTCTACGGCCTTCCTCTGTTGGCGGTCCTGCTCGCGGTGGAAGCCGTGTTCACCCCGTCGCTCTTTCACGTCCATGACATCGCGATCACGTTTCTTTCGATTTCCACCCTGATGCTCCTGGCGCGCACCTTCCAATTCCGTAAATCGCTCCGCCAGGAGGAGAGCCTTTCGCAGGAACGGGACGAGCTTCTCGTGAAGGCTCTGAAAAAGATCGAAAAAGACTACAGGCAGCTCTTCGAAATCCAGAGCCGTCTCGAGGAACGGACCCAGTTCCTTTCCATTGTCAATGAGGTGGCGGCAAGCATCTCGAGGGAGGCAAGCCTTCCCTCCCTCGTGGCCAATGTCGCAGCCTTGCTGCGGCAGCGCCTCGGTTTCTTCAAGGGAGAGTTCTTCCAGTATGACGAGCCCAACCGCCGGTACCTCTCCTTTATCAAGAAGGGCGCCATTCTCCCGGAAAGCGAATACCTCTCGCTTGAGACGAGACGCTTCAGCGTGCCCGCCTCCAACGTGAGCGCCGAGGCGTTTCCCACCATCCATGCCTGGCGCCGGACATCGAGCGCAGACCTGTACATCATGCCGGTCTTCGCCCCCGAGGCGTTCTCCGGCTTCTACTGCTTTCTCTCGGAATCGTCGCGCTCAAGCTCCCTCTCGCTCGTCGAGCCGCTTTTCGAGAGCATCGCAAGTCAGTTGAAGGTGGCATTCCTGAAGATCGCCTCGAAAAACGTGATCGACACGATCCTGGCGAGCATCCCCGCGTACGTGCTCATCTTCAACCGCGATACCCTGATCGTGCGCTACGTGAACAAGCATTTCATGCAGTCCTTCACGAAGAGCGAAGCCGCGGCGGTGGGCTCCCCCCTCTTCTCGCTTTTTCCCTTCGCACCCGAGGCCCTCGGAAACATCGAATCGATCGCGCGCGGCATCGAGATGAGCGGGCGTTCCGCCGTCTTCGAGGCGGCCATCGGACCAAGCGTCTACGAGTACAGCGTGTTCGCCATCCCGCAGGCGAGCGAGGGGGAGCGGCTCGCCGGGATCATCATCTCCGACATCAGCGAGGCGAAGTACTTCCAGAAGAACCTCCTCATCAATGAAAAGCTTCTCGCCCTCGGGCGGGTTGCGAGCGGGATCGCCCACGAGATCAACAACCCGCTGTACGCGGTGCTCGCGAACGCGGAGGAGATCGTCGATGACCAAACGGTGAGCGGGGACTCCCGCGCCCTCGCCCAGGAGATCATCGAGCACGTGATGAACGTCTCCAACGTGATCAGGGACCTTTCCAACTATTCCAAGAGCCTGCGAAAGGAGGAGCGGACGGACATCGACGTGAACTCCGTGATCGAGGAGTCCCTGGTGCTCGTGAGGTACGGCTCCAACATCATGGAAATCGACGTCGAAAAGGATCTCCGCCCGCTGCCTGCCCTCCGCGCCACCAAGGGGGAGATGCAGCAGGTCTTCATCAACATCTTCACGAACGCCATCCATGCTATGGAGGGCAAAGGCACCCTTTCCATCCGTTCCCGCTGCGAGCAGGACGGCATCGAGGTGGCAATTTCAGACACCGGCACGGGAATCAGGGAGAGCGACCTTCCCTACATCTTCGATTTGTTCTTCACCACGAAGAAAACGGGCGAGGGCACGGGACAGGGCCTGTACATCGTCAAGAAGATCATGGCGAGCTACGGGGGAAGCATAGCCGTGCGAAGCGAGGAGGGGCGCGGGACGACGTTCACCCTCCGTTTCGATTCCAGGAGAAGCTGACATGGGCGGCGACGTGAAATCACAGGCGAAAAGGCTCCTCGTCATCGATGACGACATCTCCATTCAGAGGAGCATCCGCCGGCAGTTGAAGGCCTCGAGCGCGCTCGACATCGATTTCGAGGAGAATCCCCTCATGGGGCTTCGCAAGCTCGGCCAAACCCCCTACGACCTCGTGCTCTGCGATATCAAGATGAAACCGGTAAGCGGGCTGGAGCTGCTGGCGAAGATCAAGAAGCGCCACCCTGCGCTTCCCGTGATCATCCTGACGGGCCTCGTGGACGACCAGATCATCGAGGTTGCCCGCAGGATAGGCTCGAGCGCGTTTCTCTTCAAGCCGATCAGAAAGAACGAGCTGATCGAATCGATCTACAAGATCCTCAAGCTCCCCTTGACCGCGGCGGGGGGAAGCGAAGAATAGGAGCCAGGGGCCCCAACGTGAAGCATGTTTGCAGCTCGAAAGGAAAGCACGATGGCGCGGCGAAGCCGTCATACCGGCGCGGGAAGCCCCCTACCCTCAGCCGCTCTGCCGCGAAGACGACCGACCGGCCTCGCGGCTTCTCCGAGCTTGCCCTTCGCGACAGAAGGCTCACCCTCGAGATGCATGTCTACCCCTCGCCCACGGGGCTTTCCGTGTACGCCCGCGACATCACGGAGCGCATGCGAATCGAGCGGATGCTCGACGATTCGGTGGACCAGATGGCCTCCATCCTGTCCATCATCAGCGACGGGTTTTTCGCCGTCGATGAGCGGTGGATCGTGAGGTACTTCAATACCGCGGCAGGAAAGCTCCTCGGAGTCAAGCCCGAGTCTATCGTGGGAAAGCATCTGATCCAGGAGGCTTTCCCCGAGGCACGGGGCTCGATATTCGAGGAGAATTACGCGAAGGCCCTTTCGGAAAGGAAGCCTGTCGCTTTCGAAGCGTATTTCGGCATTGCCCCCTACCGGAACTGGTACGACGTGCGCATCTACCCGTTCCGCGGCGGGATCTCCGTGTACTTCCGCGTCACCACCGAGCGCAGGGAAGCCGAGGAAAGGATGCGCCTCCTGGAGACCGGCTTCGAGAACGTCTCCGACTCGATCGTCATCATGAAGGCGGTGGAACCCGATTCGCCGCGGATCGTATACGCAAACCCGGCGTTCTACCGGATGTTCGGCTATGTCCCCTCCGAGGCGGCGGGGGATGCCGAATGGACAAACCCGCTTCACTGGCTCTCCGATGAGATGATCCGCCAGATCGGGGATGAATCGCGGGGCAGGGCGCCCCTGCACACGGAGATCCCGGCGACTCGCAAGGACGGGAGCACGTTCCCCATGGAAACACGAATCTCTCCGATCCACGGCACCGATGGGGCCTACTCCCACTACATCGCCATCATGCGCGATATCGCGGACAGGAAGCGAATCGAGGAGCAGCTGGCGCAGTCCCAGAAGATGGAGGCGATCGGCAAGCTGGCCGGGGGAGTCGCCCACGACTTCAACAACCTGCTTACCGTCATCAGCGGCTACTGCGATATCGCTCTGGACAGCGTGCCCAAGGGACACCCCATCGAGAGCGAGCTGGCCGAGATCAAGCGAGCAGCCCAGCGGGCTACGGGACTCACCTCGCAGCTGCTCGCCTTCAGCCGCAAACAAATCATGCAGCCGACGGTCTTCAACGTGAACAACCTGATCACGGGCATGGAGCAGATGCTGCGCAGGCTGATCCGGGAGGATATCGAGCTCGTCATATCCGGCCACCCGGAGCTGTGGAAGATAAGGGCGGACCCGGGACAGATCGAGCAGGTGATCATGAACCTCGTGGTCAACGCGCGCGACGCCATGTCCAGCGGCGGCAGGCTCTCCGTAGAGACGGCGAACCAGTCGCTCGACGAGACCTACCGGTGGGAGCATCCGGAGGTCAGACCGGGAGAGTACGTGATGGTGGCGGTGAGCGACACGGGGGCCGGAATGGACAAGGGAACCCTTTCTCGGATCTTCGAGCCGTTCTTCACGACAAAGGAGAAAGGAAGGGGAACCGGCCTTGGACTGCCGACCGCCTACGGCATCATCAAGCAGAGCGACGGCTACATCTTCTGCTACAGCGAGCTCGGCAAGGGAACCACCTTCAAGATCTACCTTCCCCGCGCCTCTACTGAGGTGGATGGAGAGCTCACCTCCGCGGCCGCGGGCCTCGACTTGAGGGGAAAGGCGACGATCCTCCTTGTGGAGGACGAGGAGGCGGTGCGCAGCCTCGCCTGCACGGTTCTCACGGCTCAAGGGTATACGGTGATCGAGGCACGCGACGGCGAGGAGGCGCTCTCCCTGATGGGCAAAGGGGGGCTCGGCGTGGAGCTCCTTCTCACGGACGTCGTGATGCCCCGGATGAACGGCAAAGAGCTGGCGCGCAGGATCTCCGCAATGCTCCCCGGGGTCAGGGTGCTCTCCATGTCGGGATACACGGAGAACGTGGTGGCCCGGGAGGACATCCTGGGGCCGGGCACCGACTTCATCCAGAAACCGTTCGATACGAAGGCGCTCCTTCGAAAGATCAAGGAAAACCTCTCGGGCAAGGGATAGGGCAGCGCCCAGGACAAGGTGCTTTGCTTTCCGATCGCGGTGGGATAAGATGCCGGGCGATGCAGTACATCTCTGCCGCGGTCTCCTTCATCTTCAGCTTCAAGGCCTATGTCATGCTGCCCCTCATCATCCTGGTGGTGGGTCTGGCAATCAGGATGAAGACGGGCCAGGCGCTTCTTTCGGCGCTCAGACTCGGCGTGGGATTCGCCGGAATCTTCATCGTATTCGATTTCTTCGTCTCTCAGATCGCCCCCGCCGTCTCGACCCTGGTGAAAGCCCGAGGGCTGGATTTCCCCGTGCTCGACGTGGGATGGCCTCCGCTGGCGGGCATCACATGGGCGTCCCAGATCGCCCCGCTCACCATTCCCCTCGTCCTGGCGCTCAACCTGGCCATGCTCGCCCTCAACCTCACCCGCACCGTGAACATCGACATCTGGAACTACTGGCACTTCGCCCTCATCGGGGTCCTCATCCAGAGGACCTCCGGAAGCATTCTGCTGGGCCTTGCCGCAGTGGCTCTCATCGCCGCGTACTCGATCAAGCTCGCGGACTGGAACGCACCCCTGGTAGAGAAGGAGTGCGGCCTGAAGGGAATCAGCATCACGACCCTCTCCGTCAATGGGCTCCTTCCCTTCGGCATCGCCGCCGACCGTCTCATGGACCGGATCCCCGGGATACGGCGGATCTCCCTCTCGCCCCGGCAGGCGGGCCGGCTCGGCATCCTCATGGAGCCGATGCTCATCGGCGTCGCCCTGGGGGTTTTCTTCGGAGCCCTGGCCGGCTACGACGCGAAGAAAATTCTCGAGCTCGCCGTGAACATCGCGGCGGTCATGTTCATCCTCCCCCAATGCGGCGGGCTGATCGGCAAGGGCATGGAGCCCGTCTCGCTGCGGCTGAAATCGCTTATCCAGGGAAGGTTCCCGAAGAAGGATGTCCTCTACATGGGCATGGACGCCGGGGTGCTCATGCAGAACGGCGCCGTGATCGTGACCGGTCTCCTGCTCATGCCGATCAGCGTCGGCATCGCCTTCATCCTGCCGGGCAACAAGACCCTGCCCCTCGGGGACCTTGCAAACCTCATCGCCGTGATGTCGGTCATCGTGCTGGCCACCCGGGGAAACGTATTCCGCGCGGTGCTCATCGGAATACCGATCGTCGCGGCCTACCTCCTCATTTCCACGCATCTGGCCCCCCTGTTCACAAGCCTCTCCGCTCAGGTCGGGGCCGGATTCACCAACAGCTATTCAGGGCCGATCACCGCGTTCACCGACGGCGGCAACCCCGTACGCTTCTGGGTTCTCACCCTGTTTCAGGGGAACATCATCGCGTTCGCCGTGATCCCGGTCGCACTCGGCCTGATGTACCTGTCATGGCGGAACTACAGAAAGCTCCTCGCCGAGGCGAAGACGGCGCCGGAGGGGCGGGCCGTTTACCACGCGGCCGAGACCGCGGATGCCGACAAAACTGGAAGCAGCCCTAAAGGGTGAAAGTCGGGCGCTCACTCTCTCTGCCCGAGAGGCTCGGCGGCGGGCTTGCTTCGAGCTACCTTGCGCCGGCGCTTGGCACCGCCGTCCACGGCGCCCTGCTCCAGGGCGGCCAGACGCCCCTCCTCGGCAACCTGCCGTTCCAGCTTGCCCACGCGCGTGCGCTCGAAGAGAAAGAACGCCGCCGGCACCACGAAGAACGTGAGCGCGGCTGAGAAGACAATCCCTCCCAGCATGACCACGCCCATCTTCTGTCCGAACTCGGAGCCCTGGCCGCGGCCGAAGATCAGCGGGAAGCTGATGACGAGGACCGTGAGGGTGGTCATGACGATGGGGCGGAAGCGAAGCCGCGCCGCGTCGATCAGCGCGTCCTTGAAGGGCATGCGCCCGATGCGTTCAACCACGAAGTCCAGGTACAGGATGGCGTTCTTTGCCGACAGCCCGATGAGCATCAGCATCCCCATGAAGCCGAAGATATCCAGCCCTCCGCCGAGGATGAACACCAGCCACAGTGCGCCGATGAGGGCGAGCGGAACGGGAAGGAGGAGGTAGAGGGGGTACCGCCACGAGTTGAACTGGGCCGCCATGACGAGATAGGCGAGAAAGAGCGCAAGGAGGAAGACGAGCGGTCCGGTTTTTAAAAGCTGGCCGGCCAGGGCCGCCATTCCGAACTGGCTGGAGGCGAGGCCCACGCCGTTGCCCAGAAGCCCCTGCGCCGTGAGCTCCTTGGTGATCTCCTGCTGCATGGTGAGGGCCGGAGGCGCGTTGGGCTGAGTATCTATCGTAAGCTCCCCCGTATAGAGGCGGTTGTAGCGACTGATGGTGACGGGAGCCTGAGTCAGGACGAAGCTGCCGAGCTGGCCGATCTGCAGGTTGGTCTGGAGCGTGGGGGAATAGATGGGCAGGTTGAGGAGCGCCTGTCCGCCATAGAGGTAGATGGGGTTGATCTGGACCTGGATGGGGTAGCTCAGGCCTCCGGCAATGACGTTTGACGCCTGGGTGCCCGTGGTGTAGGTCTGCAAGGCCTGGGCGATCATCCCGGGTGTGATCCCGGTGCCCTTCAGCCGGGCCGGATCGGGGACGAAGTCGTTCTCCAACGAGGTATCCGAAAGGCTCGAGTTGATATCCGCAACGTAGGGGTCGTTCTGCAAGGCCTGGATGATCTGGGCGTTGCGCTGGAGGAGGGTGTTGAGATCCGCCGAGGTGAGGTTGAGCTGCAGCGCCGAGCCGCCGCCCCGGAATCCGCCGCCGGCCGAAACCGAAAACCGCGCCGATGGCTGATCCCGCAGAATGCCCGTCATGGTCCTTCTATACGTGGGGATCAGGGCGAATATGTTCGGCCGCGTATTCACGGGACTGAGCTGGACCGTGAACCTGTCGAAGCTTCCGACGACGGTCTGCACGATGCTCACCTCGGGCCGTGAGAGCAGGAACGCCTCTATCTTGCCTGCCTCGTCGTTCATCACGTTGACGGGGGTTCCCGGGGGAAGGCGCAGGCCGATGTTCATCGAGCCCGCGTCCGTCTGCGGGACGAAATTGAACGGCAGGGCGGGAACGATGACGAACGCCGACAGCGCGAGGAACGCCCCGGCTCCCACCAGGACCCACAAGCCGTATTTGAGGACCTTGTTGAGGGAGCGGGCATAAATGTCGCGGACCCACTCCAGGCCGGCCTCGGTCCACCCATGAAGAAGGTTGGTAAGCGGCGAGAAGAACGAGAGCAGGATGCGGCCGAAGTAGAAGACCACGCCGAGCGTCAGCGGATAGAGGGGGACGACGAGCAGGATGAAGGGGAATTTCCTGAAGTATGCAAGGGCCGCTACGGCAGCGAGCCCCAGGACAACCCACAGGCCATTCTTCCAGTTTTTCCATCCCCAGGCGAGGGCCTGCGGGACAGCGGCGATGCTGCGGGGCAGGTCCGCCCATGTCAGCTCCTTCATATCCGGCGTATAGGCAAGCCGCACCGTGAGGAAAAGCACGGCCTCCAGCAGCGAGAAGGCGACGGCAGCGGCCAGTCCCAGGGAGAACTGCTGGAGGTAGCTTCCGATGAAGCCGCCCATGAAGCTTACGGGGAGGAGCACGGAGAGAAGCGACAGCGTTGCGGCCACGACTGCGCTGAAGACCTCACTGGCTCCCTTGAGAACCGATTCCTTGAGGCTGAAGCCCATTGCGCGGTAGCGCTCCACGTTCTCCGAAACGACGATCGAGTCGTCGACCACGATCCCGATGGCGATGATGATGGCCAGGAGGGAGACGAGGTTGAGGGAAAAGCCGGCGAGCTTGTAGAGCACGGGAGACGCCGAGAGGGCGATGGGGATGGCGAGGATCACCGAGAGGGCCGTGTTGAGCTTTCCCAGGAAGAGAAGCACGATGATGGCGACCACGAGGGCCGTCAGGAAGAGCTCGCGGTAGGTCGCATCCACCGAGGCCTGGATGGGGCCCGTCGTGTCGTTGCTGATCGTGATGGCATAGCCGGAGGGAAGCCTCGTTCTGCCAAGAAGGTTCCGCACGCCGGAGGCCACGGCGACGGCGTTGGAGTCCGTGGTGCGCAGGAGCGATACCAGGACGACCGGCTCTCCGTTGATCCGGGCGTAATCGCTTATAGCGGGCGACTCGCGAACCGTGCCAAGGTCTCTCACGCTGATGCCCTTTGAGGAGTCCACGAGGATCTGGGAGATCTGGCCCAGGTCCGAGGGGACGTTCTGCGTGGCGAACTGCAGGGCGTTATTGTTCGTCACAATGGTTCCGATGGGCTGGTTCACCGCCGACGCCGTGATGGCGTTCACGACCATCTGGGGAGTGATATTGTAGTAGCGCAGCCTGTCGGGATTGAGCAGGACGTCGAACTCGCGGGTCGGGCTTCCATTCACCTGGATATTGGCCACGCCGTCCACCCGCTCCAGGAGCGGGGTCAGGGTGTTCTGCACGTAGTCCGCCACGTCCGTGAGGCTGGCCCCCTGCCCGGAAATGCCGAACTGGATCACGGGCTGGGAGTTCGGGTCGAAGGTCGAAACGGTGGGGGTCTGGATCCCGGTGGGCAGATTGCGCACGGAGGCGCCGACGAGCGAAGAGACCTGGCTCATTGCCGCGTTCTTGTCCACGGATGGATCGAAGCTCATGAATACCCGGCTGAATCCGATCGAGCTATCGGAGTTCAGATCCACGATCCCGCTCAGGGTGGACACCACGTTCTCGATGACCTGCGTCACCTGCTGATCCACGACGCTGGGAGTGGCGCCGGGGAAAGAGGTATTCACGACGACTACGGGGATGGTCACCGACGGCAGAAGGTCCACGCCCAGCCCGAAGAACGAGATGAGGCCGAAGGTCACGATGGCCAGGAAGATCCCGACGGCAAGGACGTAACGGGTCACCGAGAATTTAACGGCGGGGTTGATTCTGTTGAAGATTTTCGTCTCGAAGTCTCGAAGCGTATCCATTACCTGCCTCCGGCCCCGCGCTGGCCCGATCCCTGTGCCTGCGGTGAGCCCGGCGGCTGCGAGCCCTGGGCTGCGGCGCCACCGACGGGCTGGACCGCCGATCCCGAAAGAAGCCCGGGCGGAGGGCTTACGATCACCTGTGTGCCCGCAGAAATCCCGGCCACGGCGGCCGTGATCCCCGTCTCCGCAATGACAGTGATGGGCTGTATGACGGCCTTGCCTCCCACGATTGTGAAAACGTAATCCTGGTTCTCGTTGGTCTGGAGAGAGGAAACGGGAATCAGCGCCCCCCGGGCCAGGCCGAGGGAGTACGTCACCGTGCCGACGGCCCCGAAGGGAAAAGCGGAGCCGGCGGGGATTGTCGCCACCATGGGCACCACCCCGCCAATGGGCGCGGACGGCGCCTGGAGGATCCGAACGGGACTGTTCCTGCCCTCCAGGATGAACTGTACTACCATGCCCACCTTGAGGGCCGGAGCATCGGAGGGAGGAACATTGAAGTCGATCTGCCGATCCGCGCTCACCAGGACGAAGACGGGCGTGTTCGGGCTCACGTACGAGCCGGGGGTCACGTTGACAGCCGCTATCTGCCCCGCGAAGGGGGCCTTGATGGAGGCGTTCTGGAGGTTGAGCTCGGCCTGCGCGAGCTGATTGGAAGCCTGGTCCACCGCCAGCCTGAGTTGGGCGATGGATTGCGTGTCGGCCTGCTTGTTCTGCTCAAGGGCCGTCTTGGCGTTTTGCACGTTTGCCTGCGCCTGAGAGAGCTGGCTCTTGGCCGCATCGAGCGCAGAAGCGGAGACGCCGCCCTGGTCGAAGAGCGCCTTCTGGGAATTGTAGTTCTTCTGGGCGGAGTCAAGGGCCGCCTCGGCGGCTTGAAGCTGGGCTTGCAGGGTGGGAGTGGAGAGGCTCGTGTTCTGCTCTCCCACGGTCAGGTTTATCTTTGCGTTCTGAAGGGCGAGCTGGGCGCTCTGCACGTTCAGCTTCAGCTGGGTGTCGTCGAGCTGAACGACAATTTGTCCCGCCTTGACCCAATCTCCCGCCATAAGAAGCGTGCGGGATACGATCCCACCCACCTGGGTGGCCACGGGGCTCTGTGTCACCGGCACGACGGAACCGGCCGTATCGTGCTGCGCGGAGAGCACGCCCTCATTGATGACCACGGCCTGGACAGGGATGGCACTGAACCTCCGTACGCCTTGATTCTGGCTTCCCGGCCCACGAGCCTGTCCTGCCGCGGGGAGCGTGCCCGATGCCTGTCCCTGACCCGGCGATGGGTCGGTGGCGGGTTTCCGCCCGCAGCCGATGAGCACGACGATCGCCACCGCGGCCCCCGCGATGAGAATCAATCTCAGTTTTTCAACCCTGATTTTCATAGGGGAATTATACGGAGAACCCGCGTTCCGGTGCCATTGATCCGCGATAAAAACATGATAATTTTTTGTTATCAGATGACTCATGACGAAGCCCCCGAATAGTGCCTGACCCCGGCTCGCCAGAACAGGCGCGCGGAAGTGAAGAGGGCTGCAGCGAAAGCCCAGGCGCCAAGGAGGGCCTGCCACGAGAGCCGCCCGGCCAGCGCCTGTGCGGGAACGGTGGTCGCGAAAGCGATGGGGATCAGAAAGGTCAGGGCGAACCGCAGCCAACCCGGATAGATGCTCACGGGCCACCGGCCGGCGTCGTAGACGCTCTGAAAGATCACCAGGATGTTCTCCACCCGCACGAGCCAGAACGCGGTTGTCGCGAGAATGAGCCAGAAGCTGTAAACGATGAACGCGCCCGCAAGGAGCGCAAGGGCAAAGGCCGCGGCCTGCCAGAGCCCCACCTTCTCTCCCAGCCGGGCGAGCGCAACGCCAAGCACGGCGAAGCCGAGCGCGATGTCCATGGTTTTCCAGATCTCCACGCGCCAGACGCTGACCAGAAGCTGGGAATCCTCAGGCTTTGTGAGGGTGAAATCGAGGGACCCCTCGCGCACCGCCTCGGTGAGCTGCTCCATGCTGGGCTGGATCACAAGCCCAATCATGCCTCCTACAAGAAAATACACGCCGACCAATGCCACAAGCTCGTCCGGGCCCCACCCGCCCAGGGTAGCAGTATGGGAGAAGATGATTGCAAGCCCCGCGAGCGCCGCTGCAAGCTCCAGCGCCGATTGCGCAAGATGGGCAAAGAAGTTGGCGCGGTAGGCTACCTCCGCCATCACGCCAACGCGGAAAAAAATCCAGAAAAGCCTCAAAAGCCTCATGCCCCGACCGCCGAATAATTGCGAACGCTTGCGCGCCAGACAAGCCTGAGAAGCGCGAAGCCGGCCAGGAGCCACGCACCCTGCGCCGCCAGCCCTGTCAACGCCTCGACCGGGGAGAGCCGCCCGAGGAGGAGCTCCACGGGAAAGCCGACGGTCCAGCGAAAGGGCAGAATCGCGGCTACCGTGCGGATGGGAAGGGGCATGAGGGCAAGCGGGGCGATCTGGCCGGAAAGGAAAAGGGAGGCGATGAAGTAAAGCTGGTTTATCGCATCCACCCTCGTGGTCCAAAACGCAGCCAGCGCCAGGGTCCACTCGACGAGGAAGCGTACCGAGGAACGCGAGGACAAGGGCGGGCAGAAAGAGGGCAGCCGCCCAGACGGTCGTGGCGAGGGTTGGGCGGAAGATCACGGCCAGAACGACCGCGGCGAAGAGCATGACCGGGAGGCTCACCATCTTCGACGAGATGTTATCGGCGATATCGGCGTGGATGGGGTGCACGGGCTTGAGAAGGGCAAAGGAGAACGAGCCCTGGCGGATGCGGTAATCGAACTCGTACATGATCCACGTGTAGGTGACCTGGTTGACGAGCATGAGCACGATGTAGTAGGCGGCGAAATTGCCCGCCGTGAATCCTCCGACGCTCCCGCCGCCGGCAGCCGCGACCGTAGACCAAACCACAAGGTAGACAAGCGGCTCGAGAACCCTTCCGATGAGCCAGATGAAAAGCGAGGCTCGGTACTGCACCATCGAAGCGATGCTTGTCTTCAGTTGTTGAGCGTACAGCTCGAAGAACCCCCTCATGCCGGCCCTCCGGCAAAGACCTGCTCAATCACCTCCTCGATCGGGGGATCCTCCACGGTGAGGTCCGTCACGGGCAGGTCCGCAAGGAGCCTACCGGTGACGCGGGCCGTCTCCGCCTTGGGAACCCTCAGGGTCACGCGGCCGTCCTGCTCCGAGACCACCTCTCCATAGGATGCGAGATCAGCCGCCCGGTCGAGCTGAACCACGATGGTCTTGTGGGCGGTATAGCGCCGCACGAGGCTCGCCAGCTCGCCGTCGAAAAGCAGCCTGCCGCGGTGGATCACGATGACACGGCGGCAGAGCGCCTCGACGTCGGCCATGTAATGGCTGGTGAGAAGGACCGTGGCTCCCGTACGGCGGTTGTACTCCGCGATGAAGGAGCGGATGCGCCGCTGCATCGTGACGTCGAGGCCGATGGTCGGCTCGTCGAGAAATACAACCTGTGGGCTATGAAGGAGGGCTGCCGCAATCTCGCACTTCATCCTCTCGCCCAGGGAGAGATTGCGAACGGGCTTGGCAAGGAGCTCGCCGAGCTCCAAAAGCGCTGTGAGCTCTTCGAGCGTGCGGCGGTAGTCGGCAAGCGGGATCCGGTAGATCGCCCTGTTGAGCTCGAACGAGTCGGATGCGGGGATGTCCCAGACCAGTTGATTGCGCTGTCCCATCACCAGCGTGATCTGCCGCAGAAAAGCCCTCTCCCTTTTCCACGGCGTATGGCCCAGCACGGAAAGGCCCCCCGAGGTGGGATGCAGGAGCCCTGAGAGCATCTTGAGCGTCGTCGTTTTTCCGGCGCCGTTGGGGCCCAGAAACCCGACGATCTCCCCGGGAGCGAGATCAAAGGAAATCCCATCGACGGCGTGGACATCCTGGGTCCGCCGGTGAAACACGCCGGCGAGGGCTGCGCGGATTCCAGCCTCGCGTAGGCTGACAACGTAGGTTTTCGCGAGATCCCGGACCTGGATGGCGGACAGCCCGGCTTCGTTCGAGCGCCTGACGTCTCCGTCCCTACCAGCCTCCCTTTCCACCACACTAGTATATGGCGGGACCGGCGGCCGGGCAAGGCAGCGCGAAAGCCGGCTGTCGCGGCCCAGACGAGCGCCCGGTCCACTTGGGGAGAAGTTAAGGAAATTTAACCCTTCCATAACCCGAACTGAACGCACCCCTTTGTACATTTCTACCCGGAGGTTGAAACATATGAGAAAACGAATGGTACTTATCGCGGTCATTGCGGCCGTGATCTTCGGAGCCGCAACGACAACCGCTCTCCTGGCGCGGGGCCGCGCGGAGCTGGCCGCCGCTCCCGTGGCCGACCAGGCGCCGGCCCCGCAGCTCGTGGCGGAGACGCAGTCGCTTCAATCGATGCAATCATCGTTCAGGGAGGTGGCCAAGAAGGTCCTTCCCGTCGTGGTTGAGATCAACGTCACCGCTGTGGTCAAGCAGCCGGCGGCGCCCAAGTTCCCCTTCAACTGGTTCTTCAACCAGCCCGGCCCCAACGGCCAGCCCAGGAGTTTCCGCGAGTCCGCCCTCGGCTCGGGGATCATCGTTCGGCACGCGGGAGACCGCTACTACGTGCTCACCAACAATCACGTGGTATCAAACGCCACAGAGGTGAGCGTCCGGCTCAACGACCAGAGGGTCTTCAAGGCGAGCGTGGTCGGAACCGATCCCCGGAAGGATATCGCCATGGTCTCCTTCGACAGCCGGGACACCATCCCGGTGGCGGATCTGGGCGACTCCGGCTCCCTGCAGGTTGGCGACATCGTCCTGGCAGTCGGCAACCCCTTCGGGTTCGAATCGACGCTCACCATGGGCATCGTGAGCGCGCTGGGCAGGCGCAGCACCCAGGGTGACGTATCAAGCTACACCGACTACATCCAGACCGACGCCGCGATCAACCAGGGCAACTCCGGCGGCGCGCTGGTCAACGTCCAGGGACAGGTTGTCGGGATCAACACCTGGATCGCCGCCCCCACGGGCGGGAACATCGGCCTCGGCTTCGCCATCCCCATCAACAACGCCAGGACGGACATCGACTCCTTCCTTACGACGGGAAAGGTCACCTATGGATGGCTCGGAGTACAGATCGCCGACGTCCAGGATGCAAACACCTATCCCGGGTTCGCCCGAGACTTGAAGGTGGAGGGAGTGCCCGGAGCGATGGCGCTGAACGTCTACAAGGGATCCCCCGCGGACAAGGCGGGCATCCTTCCCGGGGACTACGTGACCCGGGTCGACACGACGAACATCCAGGGCAGCGACCAGCTCACGCAGGTGGTGGGCGGCCTTGCGGCCGGAAAGACCTACCCGTTCTCCATCATCCGCGGTGGAGCAAAAATGAACCTGCCCGTGACGATCGGGGTGCGGGACCCAATGATAACGTGGCCCAGTACAAGAACCTGTGGCCCGGGATGACCGTGGTGAATCTCACCGACCAGGTCCGCCAGGAAGCCAACATCCCCAAGGCCGTTCAGGGAGTCGTGGTTGGCTACCTTCCCGACCAGGACACTCCCGCATCAATCGCGGGATTCAAGGTGGGCGACGTGATTAGCGGCATAAACGGACAATCCGTCAGGAACGTGCTGGATTTCTACAAGGCCCTCAACGACCGCTCGAAGAACCAGCTCTCCTTCCGCGTCGAACGGGAAGGGACCGAGATCGTGATCGGCATCACCCGGTAGAGAGCTTCCGCTTTCTACCGTTCATGGACCGGCTGCGGGAGAAACCCCCGCGCCGGTCTTTTTTTGGTGAAAAGCGCTCAAGTCCCGCGCTGCATCGATACGATAGTACGAGTGAGAAAGGAGTCCCTCCATGTCCAGCGTCCTGCCCCTTCGCAAACGCCCTCTCGACATCGTCATTCTCCTCTATTTCCTGTTCAACCTGGTTTTCATCAGCTACTTCTTCGACCTGGAACAGGTCGTCATCCCCGATGCATCGAACTTCAGCTACCCGGTCTGGCCTCCGAGGTTCATCGTGGACCTCTCCCACTGGTGGGGACGAACCGTCGACCCCCTTCTCTTCGCGCGGCCGGTATGGTGGCGCGCGACGATCTGGATTGACGTTCTTCTGTTCGGCCCGTACTATGTGCTGGCTATCTATGCTTTCACCAAGGGGAGGAACTGGATCCGGGTCCCCAGCCTCGTTTATGCCTCCGTGATGCTCACCAATGTGACCATCATCCTGAGCGAGGAAATCTGGGGTCCCCACGCGACGAGCAATCTCCCGGCGGTGGTCGGAGCGAACGCCTCATGGGTGATTATTCCCCTTGCCGTCATTTGGAGGATGCGAAAAGAGCCTTTCCCGCGCACCATGGAATGAGGAGGAAAAGAGCATGAGCCGGAGCACCACGCGGGCGCGCTCCTTCATCTCCTGCACAGCGGTCTATATCATAGCGGCAGCCGCCGCCTGCCTGTTCGCCGCCAGGCTCGACCTGCCCACTCCCATCTTCAAGGCCGCGGCCGCCGACATTGCGGCGACAGTGCTCGTCTTCGCAGGAAGCCTGCTGTTCAACAACTCCAGCATCTATGACCCGTACTGGAGCGCGGCTCCGGTTCCCATTGCCATTTTCTGGGCGATGAACGGCTCCGCGGACGGAAACCCGGCAAGCCTGCGCGCGATTCTCGTGATGATCCTCTTGTGCGTATGGGCGATCCGGCTCACCGCCAATTGGGCGCGCCGCTGGCTCGGTCTGGGGCACGAGGACTGGCGCTACAGCGACTTCAGACGTTTCGGGGCCCCGGCCTATTGGATCGTCAGCTTCCTCGGGTTTCACTTCTTTCCGACCGTGCTCGTATTCCTGGGGTGCCTTTCCCTCTACCCCGTGCTCGCCGCCCCCCTCCTCCATTTCCGCCTTCTGGACCTCGCGGCCGCGGCGATCACGGTTCTGGCCATCTGGATCGAGGCCCGCTCTGACCGGGAGCTTCGCGAATTCCTGAAAACCAGCCATGAGCCTCGGGAGATATTGCAGAGGGGACTGTGGGCATGGTCCAGGCACCCGAACTATTTCGGCGAAGTTCTCTTCTGGTGGGGGCTCTATCTCTTCGCTCTCGCGGCGAACCCCGCCTTCTGGTGGGCCGCAGTGGGTCCCCTTTCGATTACATTGCTCTTCATGCTGGTGAGCGTACCGATGATGGAGAGGCACATGTCCGCCGGCCACCTTGGATATGCCGAACGTCAGAGATCGCGCTCCCCGTTGGTTCCCTGGTTCCATCGCAACACGTGAGCACGCGGAAAACTGGGAAGCCTCAAAAAATGACTTGACTTCATCCGCGGCTGGAGTACAATCAAAAAAGAGATAGCAGCCGTTATATATCCTAAAGACATTATCCCCAGCCCAATTTGGATCAGGCCTTGACGCGAGCTGCCGATTCATTGAGGTTTATTGAGGAAGTAGAAATGCAAAAGGATAAAACGCCTCAACTCTCTCAGCTTCTTGATTTTTCAGATGAAAGCGTGGTGCTCCGCGAGGTTGAAAAAACCTTCCGATACGGCTATCACGCTTCGGGGTTCCGCGCCATCAGCCATGTCTACGCCTTGATCTGCCGCCTCTTCGCCGGAAAGTATCCCGGCTATCGAAAGTGCAATACGGAGTACCACGATCTCACTCATACTCTGGAGGTCCTCGTGGCGACGGCCAGGCTCGCCGACGGCCACAACCTCCAGGGAGATCCGCTCCCGCTGGAGATGGCGACAAACCTGTATCTGGCGGCTCTTCTCCACGATACGGGGTATATTCAGCAGGAGGACGATACCGAAGGCACGGGAGCCAAGCACACCAGGAATCACGAGGAGCGAAGCGTTTCGTTCACGATGAAGAACGCCTCTCACCTCCACATTCCGCCCGGCGACGTCGAGGTGGTGTCACGACTCATCACGGGAACAGATCTGAACAACGGCTTTCCTCAGGCCGCCTTCCATGACGAGGGCGAAAGGAAGGCGGGAATTCTCCTGGCCACTGCGGACCTCCTCGGGCAGATGGCGGACCGCGCCTACCTGGAAAAGCTCATCTTCCTGTACAGAGAGCTGCGCGAAGCAGGCATTGGAGACTACAAGACGGAGTTCGACATTCTTCGCACCACCCTCGGTTTCTATAAGATCATCCGGGAGCGCCTCGACGGGCCGCTCATGGGCGCGTACCGCGAAGTACAGATGCACTTCAAGCTGCGATTCGGCGTGGACCGAAACCTCTATATGGAAGCGATCGAGCGGCAGATGCAGTACCTCGAGGGGATCATCGCGGACGATACTGCCAACTTCAGAAAGAAGCTCAAGCGAATGGACCTGGAAGCGCTTCAGCCCGGAAAGTCCGAGAGGTCCGCGTAAGGCAGAGGAGGAAGGTATGCTCAAAGGAATTCCCCATGTCATTTCGCCCGAGCTCTTGAAGATTCTCGATGAAATGGGACACGCGGACGAGCTGGTGATCGGGGACTCGAACTTCCCGGCAGCCTCCAATGCCCGGCGGCTGGTCCGGGCCGATGGGGTAGACCTCATCTCGATGCTCGACGCCGTTTTGAAGCTCTACCCTCTCGACGCCTATGTACCCCGCCCCGTCGGCATCATGCACGTGGTGAAAGGGGACACCATCATCCCCACGATTCATGAGCGGATAAAGGAAACCATTGCGCGCTACGACGAACGCGGAGTCAAGGCCATCGAAATGGTTGAGCGCTTCGCCTTCTACGAGAGGGCGCGCGGGGCATACGCCATTGTTGCAACCACGGAGCAGCAGCCCTACGCCTGCGTGATATTGAAAAAAGGGGTGGTGCGGTAGAGCCCTAGGAGCCTGTCGCGAAACCCTCTTCCGGGAAGCCATTGAATTGAGGTCCCGGCCATTGATAGAGTGGCCGCATGGGAGAGGGAACTTTTCGATCCTATCAGCCTGATCAGCCGTACCTCCTTCCACCCCGAGTGGATGAATGGCTGCCCGACGGCCACTTGGTGTACTTCATGCGCGACGTGGTGGAAACGCTGGACCTCGAGGCGATTTATTCAAGCTATCAATTGAGCGAAGGCGGACGTCCGCCGTACGAGCCGCGGATGATGCTGGCCTTGGTTCTGTATGCCTACAGCGTCGGGGTATACAGTTCGCGAAAGATCGAGCAGGCCTGCTGGGAGTCGGTGGCCTTTCGGGTACTCAGTGCGGATCAACATCCCGACCATGCGACGATCGCCAGCTTCCGCAAGCGGCATTTGAAGGAGTTGGGGTTGTTGTTCAACCAGGTGCTGAAGCTGTGCCAACGGGCGGGGTTGGTGAAGTTGGGGCACGTGGCGCTGGACAGCACGAAGGTGAAAGCCAACGCCTCCAGGCACAAAGCGATGAGCTACGGGCGAATGCTGAAGAGTGAGCAGCGGCTGAACGATGAGATCGCGGCGCTGTTGAAGCGGGCGCAGCGTGAGGATGAAGAAGAGGACGCACGCCTGGGGCCCGGGGGCAAGGATGAGGATCTGCCCGAGGAGTTGAAGCGGCGGCAGACGAGGCTGGCCAGGATTCGGGAAGCCAAGGCAGCGTTGGAAGCCGAGGCGCAAGAGAAAGCAGAGGAAGAGGCTCGGCGCAAGGGGGGAGACCCTGGGGCCGCCGGTGGGAAGGGGCGGGCGGAGGTAAAGCCAGCCGAGAAGGCGCAACGCAATTTCACCGACCCGCAATCGCGGATCATGCTGGACAAGTCCAGCAACAGCTTTGTGCAGGCCTACAATTGCCAGGCGGCGGTCGACGGGAAGGCCCAGGTGATTGTTGCCGCCGAGGTCACGCAGGAAACCAACGACAGCCGTCAACTGCATCCGATGCTGGAGAAGCTCAAGGCCAACACCGACGGGCAACTTCCCCGGCGTCTGACTGCCGACAGTGGCTACTACAACGGGGAGCATGTGCAATCCCATGAAAAGGAAGTGGACCTCTACATTGCTACCGAGCAGTTCCGCCATGGGGAGCGTGTACCGGCTCCGAGGGGGCGCATTCCTTCCGGATTGAGCAAGAAGCAACTGATGGGGCGCAAGGTGCGGAGCGCACGGGGGCAACGGATCTACGGGAAGCGTAAACAGATCGTGGAGCCGGTATTCGGGCAGATCAAGGAAGCGCGGGGCTTTCGTCAGTTCTTGCTTCGTGGGCTGGAGAACGTCTGGGGTGAATGGCAAGTAGTATGTACGACGCACAACCTATTGAAGCTGTTCAGAAGCGGATGGAGATTGAGCGAAGCGTAGGAGAGAGAAGGAATCCCGGCTCGATGACAAGTTGAGTTGGGGGCGCCTCATCATGAAAACGGCCCGCTCGCCTACCACAAACGGAGACTTGCGGGCCGGTTTCGCGACAGGCTCCTAGGCGATCAACTGCGCTTCGCGCGGCTGGATTCCCTTGGCCAGGAGGGCAGCGGCGAGCGCTTCGTCGATCCTGTCCACCAGGACGAACGCCATCTTCGTCCTCACTTCGCTCGGAAGCTCGTCGAGGTCGGCTTCGTTTCTCCGTGGAAGGATGACGGTCTTCAACCCGGCCCGGTGGGCGGCGAGCACCTTCATCTTGATCCCTCCCACGGGCAGCACGCGTCCGCGGAGCGTCACCTCGCCCGTCATGCCCACGTCGCTTTTCACGGGCCTGCCCGTGAAAAGGCTCGCAATGGCAAGGGTCATGGCCACTCCCGCCGAAGGGCCGTCTTTGGGGATGGCGCCCGCCGGCACATGGATGTGGACATCCATCTGGCTGAAGACCTCGGGGTCCACTCCAAGCTCCCCCGCCTTCGACCTGACGTAGCTCTGGGCGATCTGCGCACTTTCCCGCATCACGTCGCCGAGCTGGCCCGTGAGCGTGAAGCCTCCCTTGCCCTTCATCTGTGTGGCTTCTATGAAGAGGATATCGCCTCCAACCGCAGTGACGGCGAGCCCCGTGGCGATCCCCGGGATCTCGATGGATTCGGAGGTCTCCGACTCGAACTTCTCCTTTTTCAAGTACTCCCTGACGATATCCGGTGTGATCTCCAGCGTGGCCGTCCCATTGGCGACGATCCTCGCCACGCTCTTTCTGCAGATCGCCTCGATCTGCCGCTCGAGGTTCCGCACGCCGGCTTCGCGGGTATAATCCTGCACGATCTTGCCCAGCGCTTCATCCGTGAACAGGACCTCGTCGGGCTTCAGGCCGTTCGCGGCGAGCTGCCGGGGCACCAGGTGTTCGCGGGCGATGTGGATCTTTTCATGCTCCGTGTATCCGTCGAGCTGGATGATCTCCATCCTGTCGCGCAGGGGCGCCGGGACCGTCTCCAGCTGATTGGCGGTGGTGATGAACATCACGTCGCTCAAGTCGAAGTCGACATTGAGGTAGTGGTCCCGGAAGGTCGAGTTCTGCGCCGGGTCGAGGACCTCCAGGAGCGCGCTGGATGGATCTCCACGCCAGTCGTTTCCCACCTTGTCTATCTCGTCCAGCATGAACACGGGGTTTCTGGTGCCCGCTCTCTTAACGGCCTGGATGATGCGGCCCGGCATGGCGCCGATATAGGTGCGGCGGTGCCCGCGGATCTCCGCCTCGTCACGCATCCCTCCCAGGCTCATCCGGGTAAACTTCCTTCCTAAAGAGCGGGCAATGCTCTGTCCAAGGCTGGTCTTTCCGACGCCGGGAGGCCCGACGAAACAGAGGATGGCCCCCATGGCCCTCTCCCTCCCCTCTGTGCTGATCCAGGCCGCCGAAATTCCCCTCTCCTTGAGGAGCTTTCTGACCGCCAGGTACTCGATGATCCTGTCCTTCACCTCTTCAAGATCGTAGTGGTCCTGATCGAGGACGGCGCGCGCGTCGGCAACGTCGAGATGGTCCTCGCTCTCCGTGCTCCAGGGAAGCTCGACCATCCAGTCCAGGTACGTCTTGATCATGGGGTACTCGGCCGACTGCGGCGGCATCCCCGAGAGCCGCTTCAGCTCCCTCTGGGCTTCCTTTTTCGCCTCCTCCGGCATTCCGGCCTTCTCCAGCTTTCTGGTGTACTCCTCCACAAGGGACTGATTCTCATCGAGGTCCCCCAGCTCCTTCTGGATGGCCTTCAACTGCTGGCGAAGGAAATACTCGCGCTGCTCCTTCTCCATCTCCTCCCGGGCTTCCGACTTGATCTTCTGCCCGAGACTGAGCACATCCTTCTCATGGGAAAGATGCGCTATCAGGGCCCGGAGCTTCTCCTTGACGCTGTCGAGCTCCAGGATCTTTTGGGCTTCCACGACCTCGAGGCGTGCGTTCGCCGCAACAAGGTACGAAAGGTAGCGGGGGTCATTGACGATGCCGAGGATGCTCCCCGCTTCCTTGGGCAGATTGGGAGAGAGGTCGATCACCTCCTGCGCAAGATCGCGCATCCCGCGCATCAAGGCTTCCATCTCCAGGTCGCGCTCGATCTTCTCTTCCCCGGACGCGATTCGGGCGCGCAGGTAGGGCTCGGAGGGATGCCAATGAAGCACCCGGAAGCGTTCGAGCCCCTGGACGAGAACCTGCATCGCCTGGTCCTCGGAACGGATCACCCTCAGGATCCGCGCTACGGTGCCGATCTGGTATACCTGGTCCGGCGTGGGCTCCTCGATGTTCGCATCCTTCACGGCCACCAGGCCGATGAGGCTAGTGTCCCGGACAGCCTCCTCCACGAGCTTGACCGATCGGGGAATGCCCACCGCAAGGGGAATGACGGAATAGGGAAAAGCGACGGTGCTTCGAAGGGGCAGGATGGCGAGATCCTTCGGAATCGCCGGCGTCTGCTCGATCTCGGATGGTTTTGTGAAACCTCGCATGTATCGTTCGCTCCATTTCTCTACGCATAAGATACTAGATGTTTGGCGCGGCACCAAACGCGCTTCAGGAGCGGATGCGACGGATGATGGCGAGCGAGATACCGACCAGGAGGATGTTGATGATGATATAGATGCCGAATCCCCCCCGAAGCCCGACCACCTCGAAGAGAACGGCGATGACGAAGGGGAACGTGAAGGAGCCGATCCCCCCGCCGGTGGAAGCAGTGCCCACGGCGACGCCGCTTTTAAAGTGCTTGCCGACGAGGGCCATGACCAGGGGATAGATGGCCGAGTATCCCAAACCGGTGAGAAACACGAATATCCCGGCCGCAACCATCGAGTGAAGGAGAAGGAACACTCCCAGGGCCGCCGCGCTGAAAGCGGAGAGCCCCAGGAGGATGAGCTCCTGCCGCGTACCGCGATATGCGAAGGATACCCCAAGCCTCCCAACGAAAAGCCCGGCCCAGAAAAGGGAGACGGTGAACGCGGCGACGGCAATGGGAGCCGAAAGGACCTTCACGAAATACTCGGCCACCCAGCTCGAGACGCCCAGCTCGGCACCGACATAGACAAGCAGCATGAGGGTGAGGAGAAGCAGGAGGGGCTGCCGCAGAAGGTGTGTCCCCGAATGCCCGCCCTTGACCGTGCCATCCGAGGCGCGGGGAAACGCGATGGAGGCAAACGTAATTCCCATTGCCGCGACGAGGCCGCCCGTGATGGAGAATACCGCCGCACCGCCGACGCCCAGACCGATCATCACTCCCACCATGGCGGGGCCGACTATCGCGCCGATGCTGAAGGCGGCGTGCATCAGGTTCATCAGCCTGCTCTGTCCCTTGGGCTCCATGTGGATGACCTCGAGGTTTGTGACGACTTCGATCGTCCCCTGGCAGAGCCCAAGGAGGAAGGTGAGCGCGAAGTTGAGAATGGGCGACGGGCTTCGGGCGAACAGGGCGAGGCTTATCGCCCCCAGGGCAAGCCCTGACACGACAACGTGCTTGGGCTGAACCCTCTGGACAAGGAAACCGCAGACGAACGTGGAGACGAAGTAGCCGATGGCGCTTCCGGCCAGGACAAGGCCCGTCACGGAGTACGACCAGCCGAACGAGCGGATGATGTTCGGAATGGACGCTCCGATTATCGTGAAGACAATGCCGAAGACGGCGAAACCCGCGAGAAGGAAAAGGTAGAGGCGGCGGGCGCGGGGCTCAAGGTTTCCAAGCATAGAGTGGAGGCTTCTTTGTAGGGGAAGAGGGAGCCGGTGTCAAGGGAGATGCCGAATGGCTCAAGCGGCGGCCGCAGGGAGCCGGGCGCGAAGCGCTGCCGGCTGAAGCGGGGGCGCGGGCTGCGTAGGGACAGGGAGGTGAGAGTGAAACCAGTTGCAGCAATAAACCCTAGAATGCTATCCTTTGAGGAGTAGACATGAATAAACAGGCCACACCCGTCAATATGAAGAAGGTGTTCTCCGTCCTCAACAAGATGAAGGAGGACGGCGTGTTCGAAAAGTATGCAGTGGGAGGGGCGGTGGCCTGCTCGATTCACCTGGAACCAGCCTACACTGCAGACATGGACATCTTCGTCATGCTGAATCGGTATCCAGGCAAAAAAGTCCTCAGCCTCCAACAGATCAACGACTACCTGCTTTCCCGGGGAGCCAAGCTCGAAGGGCAGTACATCGTTTATGCCGGCTGGCCGCTGCAATTTCTCCCTGCGGACATCAGCCCTCTTGTCGCGGAAGCCCTTGATCGCGCGGAGGAGTACGACGCCGACGGCCTTTCCATCTGGATATTCAGTTCTGAGCATTTGGCGGCGATAGCGCTTGAGGTGGGACGGGGCAAAGACAAGCTTCGCTTGAACACGCTCATAGAATCGGGTATATTGGATATGCGAAAATTCAAGGCGATCCTCCGGCGGCATGGCCTCGAAAAGAAATATGAGGATTGGTTGAAATGGCAAAAGGCCCTCTGACTTTCGACCTCAAGTCGGCGTTAAAGAGAAAGACGGCGCAGCGGCGGATGCATTCCTCACTATCTATTTCCGAAAAGATGAAACTGCTGGATCAATTGCATTATAACGCCGCCTTCCTCGCCAGTCTTCGTCCAAAAGCCAAGACAGCTCACAAGTAATACCTGCCCCGGATTTTTTTGAATTGGCTTTTTGGTATGATTTTTGCATAAAAAAGGCTTCCCGCTGCCACTGAGCGAGAAGCCTTGATGATCGAACGGCGCAATATCAGCTAATGAATGCGATTCAATACGGCCAGGCCGTTGGCGCTCGAGCCTGCCACATAGCAGTTTTTCCCATCAGGAGAAACAGAGAGGCCCCTTGCCCCGTCGAAACCACTCACCAGAGAATTGAACGTCAGCCCCCCCGCTGCCGGGTCTCTCGAAAAGAACGCCACGGCATCGTCTCCCGAGCCGGTTGCGTACACTGAAAGCCCATCCGGCGCGACAGCCACTCCCCTGGCATAATACAGGCCATTCACGCCCGCGGCACCGTCTTTGAGAAAGGTGGAAAATGAGAGCAAGCCGTTAGATTGCTCCCGCCTGAACACGGCAAGGGCATTGTCGTAATAGCCCGTGACATAGACACTTGAGCCATCCGGCGACAACTCCACGCAATCCGCCCCGTTCAGGCCGTCGCAGCCGGAAAGACCGTCGGAAAAGGCCTGAGAATAGCTCAGCGCGCCGCTGGCCGGGTCCCTGCTGAAAACGAGGAGTGAATCGTCGGTATATGAGGCGACAAACACCTGGCTGCCGTCAGGCGCCACGGCAACCGATGAAGCGCCGCCCAAGAGTGAGACCTCACCCTCACCATCTCGGAGGGTCTGGAGAAGAGCCGGCGTTCCCGACACAGGCTCGACCTGAAACGCGAGCAGGGCGCCGCTGGTATATCCGACACAGTAAACGCTCTTGCCGTCCGGAGAAACTGCCACATCCCTGGCCCCAGCCAGACCGTCCAGGCCGGGATCGCCGTTCTTCAGGCAAGAAAGATACGACAGCGCTCCGGTTGCGGAATCCCGATCGAAAACCGCCAGGGCGCCATCCGTGTAGCTTGCCGCATATAGATGACGGCCGTCAGGCGAGATGGCTATCGATTCGACTCCGGATAGACCCTGCACGCCGTCCTTGCCGTTTTTGAGCTGCCCCATGAACCTCAAGGCCCCCGTATCGAAATCCCGCTGGAACCAGGCCACGGCGGAGTCGCCGTATCCGCAGGCATAGAGGCTCGAACCGTCGGGCGAAACGCATACGGACCGGCAGCCGTTCAAGCCGTCGACACCCGCCACCCCGTCTTTTATAAACGTCGAGAGGGAGAGCGAACCGAAAGCCAGCTGGGCCAAGACCCGGATAGAAAAGCTCGACGAGCCTGCCCGCCTTCCATCTGCGCTGAATACCGCAAGATCCACCCGGCGCGTTCCAAGGGCAAGATCGGCCCCGAGGGTGGCGATCTGGCCGCTCGAGCGGGACATCCCATCAACGTACCAGGCGCTCTTCACGCCGGGGCAGTCCTCGGCGAGCCACGCCTTGAGGGTGAAGCACTGGCCGAGCCCGATCTCGCTCTGCCGGCCGGCGATTTCAACGGCAATGGGGTTGTCGAGCCGCGGGGTGACGGTCACGTTGATGGAACCCTGAGCGCCGTCAATGCCGGTGAAGTCGAGCTCCCCGGAGGTCGTCTGGTCCTTGAGGATGCGAACGACGTCGATTGCCCCAGCAACCGGATTGCCGCTGCTCAAGAGCTGGACCTGCAATGTGTAGTACCCGCCCGGCAGATCCTGCGTGGAAGATGTCCCGACGCCGCTTTCAATCGAGAAGACAAGCGGGATCTCGTTCCCCGCCGAGGATGTGAGGCCTGCGGTTATGGATGGCGCCGGCACCGCGGCGGCCGGCCACCTGACCGTGAGCGACAAGGTCCCGCTCCCCGGCAGGGGATCAACCTGGATCTCTACCTCGTTCTGCTGCCCATCCATCAACGTGACCCTTTTCGTGCCTTCCGCGATGACTGTTCCCCCCTCGTTGAGAGCGGAAGCGGTGATCTCCCAGTCTCCCAGATCGAGGTTTTCAAGCACGATGATGGACTGCGAGCCGCTTGTCTCTGCCCGCTGCCCCGCCGGACCCGCACCAACGACGGTGTAGCCGGCCGGGACCATATCGAGAGGGGGCACGAGGGTCTTGGATTGGGCGGGGAGAACGAGAAAAACAGAGAGCGATGCTTTCCCCCCCAGGGTTCCCGGATGGGCCTGGCAGGAGAAAAACGGAGAGCTGAACGCGAGACATGCAACGAGCGCCAAGAGGCGCGGAAAGCCGTATTCTCTTCCTGGCATGAGCTTCTTCCTCCTCGATCTTTATAGAAAAGAGAAGGTTCCGCCCGCTTGAAGCATTCCCGCTTTCTATTTTTCCTGAAGGGCAACCGCCCCGGTCCATTCGGGGGGAGGCGGGGTCTCGAGGAAGGCGGCGCACCTGCTGATGAACATTTCGGAGATGATGTCCCCGGGTATGATTCTCTTGACCTGGCGGAATCCATCCGAAGCCGCCTTGAAGTCGCGATCGTAGTACAGCGCGAGGGCCTCCTCGTGGAGCCTCCACGCCTCGGTCTCCACCGTGTTGAGCTCGCGCACGGGAGTGTAGATCCCGATCTCGTTGGTTTTTCCCTTGACCACGACTTTGTCGATCTTTCTGCAGGGAAACTTCCCCTGCAGGTACCTCACCACGGCTTCCGAGACGATCATCTCCTGCTTGTAAACCTTGGTCAGGCCTTCCAGCCGAGAGGCCACGTTCACCATGTCGCCGATCACGGTGTAGTCCATCTTGCGTTCCGAGCCGATGTTTCCCACCGTGACCACGCCATAGTTGATGCCGATGCCCACCTTGAAGGTGGGACGCCCGCGCGCGGCCTGCTGCTCGTTGAAGGAGCTAAGCGCCTCCTGCATCTCCAGCCCCGAGACCACGGACTGGTATGCATCGTCGTCGTAATGGACCGGCGCCCCGAAGAATGCCATGATGCAGTCTCCGATGTACTTGTCCACGATCCCCTTGTGCTTGACAATGATCTCCACCATGTTCCCGAAATACGTGTTGAGCGACTCGACCACCTCCTGCGGCAGCATATGCTCGGAAATCCCCGTAAATCCGCGGATATCAGAGAAAAGCACGGCAAGAACGCGCTCCTGCCCCACAAGCATGGACTCCGGGTTGGCGAAGAACTCCTCGATCACCGCCTTGGGCACGTACTTCTGGAAGATGTTTCGGATCTTCTGCTCCCGATGCTGGGCGATTACCGCCTTCAGGGCGTAGCCCTTGATCTGGCGGTATGCCTTGTCCAGCTCCTCCGTCATCAGGTTGAAGCTGTGCCCCAGCTCACCCGTTTCATCCCGGTAGAGGATCTCCACGCGCCGCGAAAGGTCGTTTGTCGTGATGATCTGCCGCATCGCGGATGCGATGATGCGAAGGGGCTGGGTAATGTAGTAGGAGAAGACGAGCAGGAGCAAAACGGCGATAACGAGGGAAATCGACAGGATCAGGCCGGTCTGCCAGAAGATCTCCGACGTGGTCTGGTAGAATGTATCCCGCTTCTCGGTGACGAAGATATACCACCCGAAGGGCTCGAAGCGCGCGGTCTGGGCCATCCGGTCAACGCCGGCGGCGCGGACCTGCACCCAGCCCGACGTCGATGAGGCGCTCAGTCGGCCGAGCGCCTCCCTCTCCCCGGCGTCCAGGGAAAGCTCGCTCGTGCTCATGACGACGTTTCCCTGGCGGTCCAGGGCGAGGATCAGCTCCGAATCGCTCCTGATGAGGCTCCGGGCGTAAGAGGTGACCGCAGACTTTGTCGCATCCACGAAATCGGCGTTTCCCGCCATGTTGTTCTGCACGAGCAGGGACCACTGGCTGTTGGCGTAGTTCAGAACGTCGTCCATCTTGAAGCGGAGAAAGCTCGTGGCGATGCGGGTGATGCCGTTCCGCGCGGACAACGCCGAGATGAAGCCGGTGACGAGGAGGGGGGCGATGATCAGGGGAAGCACGATCAGTACGACTTTGGCTCGTATGCTCATCGTGGAACCAACTCTACAATAGCATTTCCCGGCGGTCAATCGTTGGAGTGTCCGCGGCCGGCGAGGGAAAGCTCAAGGCCGCTCTTGCCTCCATCGTGAAATAAATGCGAGAATGTATATACTCTAGAGGGAGTTGGAGTTTCGCGGCGCCGCCGCCGATGAGAAAAGGGCAAGGCGAGGGTCACGATTGTACGGTCTGTATCGAAAAGCGCTCGAGATCTACAAGAATCAGTCTCACCTCAGGCTCGTTCGACCGGACGAGCTGGAAGAGGAGCGTCCCGAGGGCGCGCAGGAGCCCGACGAGATCTCCATTTCGCCCGAGGAAAAGGAAAAGATCGTTGCGCGGATCGACAGGATCATGGAGCGGAGCAGGATCGAGATCTCGCCCGAAACCCTGGCATATACCCCGAAGCGAAGCGGCGCAATCCTTCCCCTGATCTCGAACATTTCGCTCTTCGCGGCGGTCGTCGTGGTCGTGGTTGTCACGGGGAGCTTTCTCAACCGTCGTGAGCAGTCTATGGCGAGCGGTCAAGAGACGATCCTGACAGCGGAGAGCAAGCTGATCGCGGCCTTGAAGCAGGAATCCGCCCAACAGCTCCAGCAGAAGGACCGCGCCATCGTCGAGATCCAGCAGAAGCTTCAGACCATCAGCAAGGAGCGGGAGCAGCTTCGAAGCCAGACGGATTCCCAGATCCAGGCCAGGGCAAAGGAGCTCACCGCGGATCTCGAGCGGCAGCTTGCGGAGGAAAAGAATCGCCTCGAGGCCCAGGGAGTGAGCGCCGCCGAGGCGAAAAACCGCCTGTCACAGTTCGAGCAGACGGCCAGACAAAAATACGCGGACGATCTGGCGGCAGCGCGCCGCCAGGCGGAAGCTGCGCTGGCCGACAAGGAGCGGCAGATCTCATCGCTTTCCGCACAGTACGACCGGCAGCTGGCCGCCGCTCAAGCGGACAGGGTGAAGCTCCAAGAGGAGCTCGCGCAGAAGGAAGCACAGCTCCAGAGCCAGTACCAGCAGCGCGCGCAGGCGCTGGAGAGCGAGCGCGCGAAAGCGACGAGCGAGCTGGATCGGGTGCGCAGGCAGCAGGAGGAAGAGAACCTCGTTCTCGACCAGATCACCTCAGGCTACCTGAGCGTGAACCGCGCCCTTTCGGCATCGGACTACGCCCTTGCGGCGAAGAACCTCGATGCCCTGAAGCAGCTCCTCGACCAGCCCGCGGTAGCCCTCATCCCCGCCGTTTCGAAAAGGCGCTCCGTGGAGCTCTTCCTCATCGGGTCACTCGATGAGCTCATCAGGGCGCGCGCGACGAGTTCACCTCAGACCGCTCCCGCGCCCGCCGAGACCTCTATCCAGCTTCAAAGCGTATCGAACCTCGTCGAGCGCGGCGACAGGCTCTCCCAGGCCGGGGACCTCGCCGCCGCGAGAGAGGCATATCTTTCCGCGCTGGGAATGATTCCCGCAATCAGCCATGGGTATGGAAAAATCGAAGAGATCAGAAAGACCCTCGAAGAGGGGAGCGACAAAAGGGCCCTGGAAGGCATCAAGCAGGGGAACTCGTTCCTGCAGGCCGGAAACTTCCTCAGCGCCTTGGATCGCTATCGGGCTTCCCTGAGCCTTCTCGTGAAAGACGAGGGGATCTCGCGCCAGCTCACGGACAACATCATGAACATCGGCTACAAAATACTGGCGGCCGATGAGCTTGCCCAGCTGAAACAGCTTCGTTCCGACGCTCAGAGGCGGCAGGCCGTGCTCTCCCGGATCCGCGAGCTCAAGGACCGCTCTGGCGCCGCTTCACGGCCAACGACGGCCCCCACGGCTCTCCAGACCCCCTCCCCCGAATCCCTGGCCGCCCTCCTTCAGGCCAAGATAACGGTGCGCCTCCTCCTCGATTCAGAGCCCCTCAAGTCCCAGTACCCCGGATTGGGAACGACGCTGGATCAGTATTTCTCCGCGCTAGCCACTCAGAGCCAGGCGGATGGCCGCGGCGAGGTACTCAAGGACGTGAACTCGCTCCTGGACGCGCTGGCATCGAGCCGGAAGCCGGCGAACGCCGAGCTGGCAAAGTACATGTCCTCAAGCCAGGCCGACCCGCTTGCATCGATGCTCGAACGGCTGCAGGCACTGCTGCAATAGCGCGAGTGACACGACATCAATTGGCTGAAATCGTCAGGGCATAATTGCCGACATTCACCAAGCTGGAGTTGTTGATATCTATCCACTGCTGCGTGGCAAGAGGCGGCCCTTGCCAGACCAGGATGGCCGAGGTTCCGCCCGTGACGCTTGCCGTTCCCTGGAACACGTTCGCAGCCGTCATGGACCGAAGCATGACGTTCTGAGCGCCGATCCACACCATCGAAAAAGTAATACCGATTGCGGTTCCTGTGTTGAAGGCAATAACGTCATCGCTCTCCGACCCTGTCAGAGTGCCGGTGACCTGGATGCTCATGCCGGGCTGGAGCGTGACCCCGGTGTCGAATGGGTTGCTCAGAGCCAGTATATCATCATGCAATCCGGCGCTTTCATCGAATATCCCCACGGCCTGGGAAACGGAGAAGTTTGTGTTGTTCGCTGTTGCCGTTTCGTCGGCGGCGCTCACCGTGACCATGAGACAATAGTTGCCGAAACGCAGGGGCCAGCTTCCGTTGACTGCGATGGGTGCGGATGAAGCTCCCGCCGCCAAGGGCCCTGTAATGCCGGAGGCAACGAATGTGTCATCGGATCCAAGAGTTCCGTCAATTGAAGCGAAGGCGGTCCAGGAGACCGGCTGCGAGCCGGCTTGCGCGCTCCCCGAGTTCTGCAAGGTGAAGCTTCCGGTGACAGGGCCTCCTACCGAAGTTCCGCCGCCGGTGATGTTTACCGTTGCCACCGTGTAATCCGGGGCGGATGCTGTAAAAGCGATCGAAGGGCCGGAATAGATGTTGTCACCAGGGTTCAGGTCATCGCCTGCAGATATCATGACATACGCGTACTGCGTTCCGACTGCCAGCGGCCAGTTCCCTGTCGGGGTGATTGTTGCGGTAATACCCGCGCCGAGCTGCGTCGATGTTCCTTGGGCGAGAACCGTCGCGCCGCTTGTCAAAGTTGCGCTTGCCGAAAGGAAGACCCACCACGAGATCTGCCGAGTGCCGGCGGCGGTGCCGTGGTTTCGGATGGTGAAGTCGCATCCGCTGATGGCGGTGCCTCCCACCGCGTTTGCGGGAAATGTCGATGCGCTCACGTCGTAGTCCACATTTGTGACAGCGCTGATCACGTTCACCGTGGCGCTGCTCGTGGCTGCCGACGCGTCCTGCACCTGGATGACATCCACGGTGCCGACCGTAGATCCCGCGGTATACAGGCCGCTTGAGGGATCAACCGCGGGACTTCCCGAGCCGGCGGCGGTGATTGAAAAGACGTAGGGCGGCACCCCCCCGTGAGCGACGAACGTTACGCCCCCATTCACGTTCAGGCTGACGGACGGCGGGCTGATCACGAGCGGATCTATCTTGTTTCCCAGGAGTGAATAGAAGTTGAAGTTTTCGCAGCCGGACAGAATGAGAAGACCGGCCATGATGAGCGGCCGGAGATGGCGGCCGCCGCTTCGTTTCATCAATGCGCTCCTCATGGTCTCACCGTCACGCCCAGGGAGGGAGAGACGCCCATTATCATGTAGGGCATCTCGAAGTACACCTCATAGTCTACCCCCAGGCCAATTGACAATCCAGGAAGAACGAGAAGCTCGGTCCCGATGCCGATGGCCGCATACGGCAGGATTTTCATGTAGGACCCGTGGATCTGCGTCGCCATGACGATAAGGGCGGGACCTCCCGTCAGGTGGATGAACGGTATCAAGGGCGCACGCAGGTCCAGCTCGTAGCGGAGATCGAGTCCCAATGGGATGAAGAAGTTGTTGGAGGCTTCTACTGCCCCCTGCGCGCGAAAGTAATCCATGAGGCCGTAGAGGCCGATTCCAATCCTCGCATCCGACGTGCTGAAAAGGTAGCTGCCGAGTACCGACGGCCGGTACCCGACGGTAAAATAGGAGGCGGATGCGCCGATTGGCAGGAATGTGGCGAATCCGCTGGAAAAAAGGAGGCCGGACCCGGCCGGGGGGCTCACCTGAGGCAACGCCGCGGCCTTCGGCGGCTGGGCAGCGGCGGCCTTTTCGGCCGCGGGAGAATTCGAGGAGGAGTCCTCCAGCGGCGTATCTGCGGGCCTGGTGTCCTTTGCGAGTGATGCCCTCTTGGCGGCAAGCTCCGAGACCCTGTCACCAACCTGGCCCAACAGATCGTCGATTGCCTGCAAAACAAGGGTGTCGAACTGCAGGTCCCCCTGCCCCACCTTTTGCGCAGATGCGGTCAAGACGCCCGTCTTGGCTTCGAACCATTGCAGGGAAACAGATATATCCGGGCCGGCCAGTACGTAGCGGCAGATGAGGGCTATCGATGCTCGGGCGCCCACCGCTTTGGATACCAGGTCCTTGTCATTCAATCCGGCCCGAGCCACCGAAGGATCTTTGATGAAGGCTATCTCAAGTCCACGTCGTTCTAGGCCATACTTCACGACATCGGCCACGACCTGCCGAAACGCCTCTCCGCGGGTATCCATGGGGATCACGATAGCCTGGACATCTGCCGTCGGCTGTGCCGCCTGCCCTTCCACGGCCCAGAGCGATACACCCTGGAAGATTGAAAAGGACGCCACTAGAGCGAGCACGGCAATGCGTCGTATGGACATTCTCATGGTGCGTTTCCCGAATCCACGTATGCGAAAGTATATCACGCCCGAGCAGGCGCAACGGGACATCGTAGCTTATTGCGAGGCGATCATCAAGGATTCGGCCGGGCCCGCTACTCGAACCGCCCGCAATAGCGCTCCACCCTTTCCGCGATTTGGAAAAGCTCGGGTGTCACTTCCAAGGTCTGCTGGAAGAGAGCGCGAAGATCATTGGAGGTTCTCCTGCAAAATGCGAAGCGCATCTGCCTTCATTGGAGCGGCACTCCCGATCTTCTCGCCAGTTTCACAAGGGGCGTATCGGTCTCACCCATAGAGATGAGAATGTCGATTCTCTGTTCTCCTATCGCATCGCATATGCTTCTTCTGATCAACCTCTTCTCCTCGAGGCCGATTGAGTCGGAGATTACAAGCAGGTCGATATCCCCTCCCCTCTTGGCATCGTCCGTGCGGGAACCAAAAAGAAAAATCCTGGCTCGAGGATCGAACCGCCGAACCGCCGTCAGGATGACCTTTTTTTCGCTATCGGAGAGCCTCACAAACTCATGGTATGGCTATCCCCATTCCCGGTCAAGCTCTCGCGGACTCTTCCTCATTCGCTGCCGGATGATGTACAATGGTAATATGCTACGGGATAATGTCTCATACCCGATTCTTCAACATCCCTCGATCCTGCTCTTGGAGGTGGATATATCCGAGCTCACAGCGGGCCTTGACAGGCTGAAATCAGAAGGCGTCTTGGATTGTTCAAAGTACCTGGATCTTCATCCGCAATTCATAGCAGAAGCTGTTCATAACATCCGGATTGTCGATGCCAATGACGCAACCCTCCGGCTCTTCGGCGCGGAGCGCATGGAGCAGCTCTTGGGCCCCCTGGACGCGATTCTGGATCCCGGCGCGATAGCCTACTTCAAAGACCTCATTATTTCACTTTTCGGGGGCCGCAGGTTTCACAAGATGGAGATCGCAGTGCGAACCCTCCAAGGCAAGAATCTTGACGTCCTTGCAAGCTCCTCTATCCCTGCAGAAGACGGCTCATCGGCACACATGCTGGTGCACGTTATCGACATCAGCGAGCGAAAAGGCGCAGAGATGGCTTTGCTGGAGGAGAAATTGTTCTCCGATGCCGTCATCGCCAGCGCGCCGGGGATTTTCTTCGTTATCGATGAGCAGGGGCATTTTGTCAGGTGGAACAGGAACGAGGAAGAGGTGACGGGATACTCCAGGGACGAGCTGCTGAAGGTGCACGCGCTGGATACGATCGCCCCCGAAGACAGGGCCTCGGTAGCGGAAGGAATGAGGGAAGTCTTTGAAAAAGGCAGCACTGCCCGGGAAATTCGCGGCCTGGGCAAGGCGGGCAATACGCGTCTCACCCTGCTCTCAGGTGTGCGAGCCGAGATCGGGGGAAGGAAATACATCGTCGGGATGGGAAGCGATCTCACCGAGCGTACCCGCGCCGAAGAGGAGAGGAGGTCTCTCAGCGAGCAGCTCGCCCAGGCTCAAAAGATGGAATCCATCGGGCGGCTGGCCGGCGGCATCGCTCACGACTTCAACAATCTCCTCACCGGAATCATGGGCAACATCTCCCTCGTCCTTTCAGACCTCGACTCACGCGATGCCCGCTATCCTGCCCTTGCCGACGCCGAAAAAGCCGCCCAGAGCGCCAGAGAGCTGACGCGGCAGCTCCTTGCCTTCTCGCGCAAGGATATCGTCGAGCCGAAGGTGACCGATCTGAACGCCTTGATAGAAGGCATGCTGCGTATGCTGGAACGGATTATCGGCGCGGGCATCGAGCTTCGCGCGATTACACAGCCGGACCTCTGGAACGTGAGGGTGGATCAAGGCCAAGTGAACCAGATCATCGTGAACCTGGTGGTGAACGCCCGCGACGCGATGCCCCACGGGGGGCGGCTGACCATCGAGACGAGGAACGTCACGCTTGTCGGGGGGGGACACGGCGCGCGGGCCATGGCGGAGCCGGGAAATTACGTCATGCTGGAAGTGAGCGATACGGGTACCGGTATGACGGATGAGGTGAAAAGCCACATCTTCGAGCCGTTCTTCACGACGAAGGAGAGGGGGAAAGGCACGGGGTTGGGTTTGGCGATGGTGTACGGGGCCGTTCGGCAGAATTGCGGGATAATCGAGGCGGATTCCGAGGTGGGACGCGGGGCGGCATTCCGGATGCTGTTCCCGCGCGTCAATGAAGAGGTTGAGGCGATTACACAAAGAGCCGCAAGCGATGAAGTTGTCGGGGGAACGGAAACCATCCTGCTGGTCGAGGACGAACCCCTGGTGAACAGCCTCGCCGCCCGGCTCCTGACAAAGCTCGGCTACACGGTGATCTCGTGCCCGGACTGGAGGAAAGCCCTGGCTGCTTCACGCGCGTATGACGGCCGGATTCAGCTCCTTATCACGGACACGGTCATGCCGGGGATGAGCGGTAAGATGCTCGCGGCCGAGCTCCTGCGGGAGCGGCCGGAAATGCGAGTCCTTTTCACCTCAGGGTATCCCGAGGAGCTGGTCGGCGAAAATGGAATGCGCGAAGGCGGCTTCGCCTTTATCGGCAAGCCGTTCACGATCCAGGCTCTGGGGCAGAAGGTGCGAGAGGTCTTGGAGAGCTGAGTAATTCCGCTCAGCTTTTTTCTCCCAATATGCTTGCGCTTAGATATTGGATAGGATCAGTAACAAGCAGTCGTCCTTTGGGATAATCTCTGATATTTCTCGTAATAAGTGTGTTTATGCCATTCTGGATTGCGCAATGAAACTGGATGCTGTCCTCGAAATCCTTGTGCGGGGATGAAAGAGCGGCATCCACCGTGGATTCGTTTATGGGAGCTATGGCTACCAGCTTCCGGAGTCTCCGCACTTTATCAATTGCGTATTGTCGACTCTCAACCTTGGCAAGAATATAATAGACGTTTGCCACAACCAGTGCCGAGGTGTAGCATTTCGTTTTGCTTCGCTTCAATTGGGTAAAAAGCCGCAGAGCCAGATTGTGATGCGGTTGACGTTGCACATAGAAGTCAAGCACCACGTCCGCATCAAGAAATACCCTATTCATGCAGGTACTTATCTTTCAGATAGCGGTATTTCGGTTCCTTTAGATTAGGGATCTTTTCCACAGGGATCTGACCGGACGCCTCAAATACTTCCGGATCAATTTCCGGCAACTCGGCTTCCTGGCTCGAGATGAAATTCAGATAGTTTGTTACGATTTCGGAGAGGCTCTTCTTGTGGGTCCGAGCATAATGCTTAGCCCTCTGAACGATCCGCTTTTCGACGCTCAGCGTAAGTTTTGTGGTCATTGCCTTCTCCCATACGTATATGTGTACTGCCTTTTGTACGTATCGTCAAGAGTACCGTCCAGTAGGCTGAATGGGCCGCTCAATGCAGCATCTTGTTGTACATCTCAATTGCTGTCAGCAGATAATCCGCGATCAGAACAAGGTCCACCGCAATCGTAATATAAGGGACCGTAATCTTCAGCTTTCGGCTCATAATCCAGCGATACTTTCTTGTTTTTCTTGCCCGCTGCATCGCTAAGCCATATTCCGTTCGAATCTCCCATATCCGTTATTCCCCCACAGGCCTTTATGTAATAGCTCAAATTCTCTCTATACCTGTGCGGGATGCTTCTCCGTGTCATGACTTCACCGCCGATGGTCACGAATTGATCGTCCATTGGTATGAGGATATGGTCATCCGGCATGACCTCGAGAGCTTTGGCCTTTTCCGGGTTATGCCAGAGATCGTTGACATCGAAGCTGACTGTCTGGTTCTGGCTCGTGCGATAGATGGCGCATTTTTCTGGGATAGCATACGGCGTCGGGCCCCCGAGCGTTTGGAGCACGTAGTGCATTGTCATTCCCGAAAAATAAGGAAGGGACACTTTGATCGGTCCGGGGACCGTGAGAGCACCGGCATCTCCCGTAGCCGCAAAGACAGCGGATTGAGTTGCCTGCGGCACCTGGATCGATGAGCGGACGTCGTTTATCCTCCCGTAGAGGGCGCCTTCGACTATGACGGTCTTAGGGTTGGGGTTCGTAAGAAGGATCATTACCGTATCCCCATCGAGGAGACTGGATGACAGGACAGACGACAGTTCCGATTGAATGAGGGCTGAATTCCCCTCCGGATCAAGTCTCCTGATTTCAATGAAACTCGGGGTCGAGCCTCTCTTTGCCCCCCCCCGCGAATGCAAGAAGACCCTGCACCGTCTCTCCGGGAAGTAACCTCGTAGTATCCGGGGAAAGCCACCTCGCCTGAAATGGAAACCTGTCTTTGGGCAAGAGGCACGTATATCGTGTCGCCTCGATGAAGGATAGGGTTATCTTCGTCGCTGCCGGATTGCGAGTACCTCGAAAGGTCTATGATTCTCGTCCCGTTCCTCGGATTGCGAATTTCTATCTGCCGGTAGCTTCCCCTGGATGTCAGGCCGCCCGCAAGCGTTAGTGCCTCGCCAAGACGGGTGAGCGAGTTGACCAGCACCGGCCCAGGCTTGTTTACAGCTCCGATCGCGTGCGTCTCGAAGGTTGCAAGGGCAAGCGGCGTCAGATCCACGAAATCCAGCCGTTTCTTCTGCATAACGAGCCCAATGACCTTCTCCCGGAGCTCCGCATAGGTGACGCCTTTTGTATCAACCGTTCCGATTATGGGGATATCTATCTCGTTGTCTTCTTGAACCGTCACGGGATAAGAATATGAGGCAAGCTTGTCGTATACAATCGTAAACTGGTAGACGTCCCCTGGCGTTGCTGAATATGAAATGGTGCTCAGCAGGCTGTTCAGGCTCATTGGATTCGACTTGTCCACCACCGTCAGAGGGAGCCGTGCGCCGAGTTTTTCGATGCCTGCCTGAGAACTCGACGCGGGTTTGGGCGTGACGGTCTCATCCTGGCCAAAGAGCGATACAGAGAGGCTCAGGATGAGGGCGGTCAGTAATAATTCCTTTGCCTGTAGCAATTTAATCTCCTTACTTTATGATATGCAAACTTGGTTCCTTCGAAAGTAAAGATAATATTGTGAATAGCTGAAGGCAAGTCGAGAGCCGATGCGCATGCCGGTGCCGACATCGTCGCGTGCATGAGTAGAGTGGGAGTGTGGAAAGGGTGAAGGTTTGGAGGTGAGAGGAGCTGGAATCAGCTCTCAGGCGGGAAAAGTCTATCCGTTCAAGGCGCGATCTACTTTATCGTTTTCAATATGGCGCTGATTGAATTCCACCTCGACTCGACGATCAAGGCTCGCCAAAAGCGGGAACCCTTGAAGGATTATTGCGGGACGCTTTTCAACCCGCCGCGCCAGATAATGGGACACGCTGAAGAAACATATCGCGATCAGCCATGCTGCAACGTTTATAAAAAAGGCGCCTTGTATGAAGTACAGGGTGCTCAGCCCAGCTACCGACAGCACTAATTGGAGTCCGCAGAGCAGGGCCAGCGCCTGCCGCGTGGAGAAGCCCATGTCTAGGAGCTTATGGTGGATATGTTCCCGATCCGCAATCAGGCAGGAGACTCCCCGCCGCATCCTTCGCCATACCGCGGAAAGAACGTCGAGGATGGGGATTGCCATCAGCGAAATCGAAGAGATGGCATTCATCGAAGACCTGGAATTGCTCATATCGAGAATTGGGAGGATCCCCAGCATGAACCCTAAAAAGAGGCTCCCCGAGTCTCCCATGAAGATCTTTGCGGGGGGGAAGTTGAAGACCAGGAAACCAATCAGTCCGCCGAGGAGAGCCAGGGAAATGATGGAGGCCATGGCATTTCCCCGGAGGATGAAGAAAAGCGAGAAGGTCGCCGCAATGATGGCGGAAATACCGCCCGCAAAGCCGTCCATCCCATCGATCAGGTTGATGGCATTTGTCATTCCGATCAGCCAAATGAAGGTGATGGGATAGGCCATCCAATCCAATGCAAAGTGAAAAGGCGCCACGGGGGCGAGCACCGTCAAGAAGTGAAAGCCTGCCAAGATTACCAGCACGGATGCGCAAACCTCGACCAGGAGCTTGAGCCGGGCACGCAGGTTCCTGAAGTCGTCAACAATCCCCAGGAAGTGGATCAAGACACCGGCCACGAGAATGGGGATGTATCTACCGCTCCACACAATGGCCGAGGGGGAGCGCTCCACAATGAATGACATCAACAAGAGAGTGAACATGAAAGAGAAGAAGATCCCAATTCCACCCAACCGCGGTATATTGCCGTTGTGGATCTTCCTGTGATTATTAGAGTCATACCACTCTTTTCTTCTTGCCACATAGAGAATTATAGGAATAATGGCAAGGGTCATTACCAGGGAAACGGCTGCAGAAAATACTAATAACATAATTACACCTTCTCGACTTTTTGAGTCGCCCCCCCCATGCGATTTGGTCTATCGGATACCCGGATTATACCACAGCTCAACAGAAAGTCAAAGTGCTATGGCAGAGAAAACTTTTCATTATATTCCTTCCCTGAAAAGGACGGTGCGAACCGTCTTGAGGAGGATTCTCAGCTCCAAGGCGATTGATCGATTCTTGATGTAATAAAGGTCATACTGTATCTTTTTATAGGAGTCAGAATAGGAGGGGGAATGGTACTCTCCACAGATCTGGTCCCATCCCGTCAAACCCGGAAGCACACGATTGCGCTCGAAGAAGAAGGGAATCTCATCCGCCAGCTTCTCGGCAAGCTCGGGCCTCTCTGGCCTTGGGCCGATCCAACTCATTTCTCCCCTCAGAATATTCATGATCTGAGGAAGCTCATCGAGCCTGGTCTTCCTGAGAAAATTTCCCACTCTTGTCACCCTGGCATCGTTCCGCTCCGCGGGCGCATGATTGTTCCCGTTTACCCGCATTGTCCTGAACTTATAGATGGCGAAGACTTGACGGCCTTTGCCCAAGCGATCCTGACGGAAGAGCACAGGCCCGGGGCTCTCCAGCTGAATGGCAAGGCAGATGAAAGGCCAAAGCGGGAGGCCGATAACCAGGAGAAAGACGGAAAGCGCAATGTCGAACACGCGCTTGACGACATCAAAAGCGACATGATTCGTGGGCCCCATGTTCTCACGAAGCCAACTTGTTGAGATCAGATCCAAGGGCAGCTTCTGCATGACGAACTCATAAAAACTGATTATAGAAAGGAGCTTCGTACCAGATCTTGGGAGATCAGAGCAGCCTATGCCATTGTCAGGCTGCCCATCTCGATCTCCTATCACCAAGGGGATACCTTTGGCTTCTATATAAGAGATCGCCTCGGATTCTTTTGCTATTCTCCTGAGCTTCGAGTGCTTGCCATTTTCCATGTTCGAGGTAAGCAAAAAGTCGGGCTTGAATCCGATTTGGGGATTGAGCTCGAGATTCTCAATAATCTCGCTCGCTTCCGGAATATCGACGAGAAAACCGACGGGAACCTGAAACATGCCGTGGACAAGGAGCGAGCTCATAAGGGCACGCATTGCCACCCAGACAATTGTAAATATCAACACCCATGAAAGATAAATCATGAAAACGATTTTCCCGTGCCATAAAGCAAGAAAGAAAGTGAGGAATATGAGAGCATCAATGGTTTTATTTATGACAGACGCTTTTATGAGTCTCTGTCCGAACCTGAGCGCATTCAGAGTATAGAGGCCGCAAATGTAGCCGCTGAGTAAAAGACCCAGAGCAAGCAAAACCAGTGAAATAGGAGTACCTAGCAGGTCTTGAAGGGGTTCTCTCGCTGCAGGAATCAGAGCAGCCCATATGCTTCCCGCCACCACAAGTGAGATAAGATCGATAACCAGGATCATTACCTGACGAGAAAGCTTTCTAGCATTAAGGATCACTTTAGGAAATCTCCTTAGGATGTAATACCTTCTGATCCACGAACAAGCTCACGGCAATTTGGCTCTGCATGATCAGGCGCTTGCGAGTTCTTTTTCTGCAGAAACTCGTAAAGTGTTCAGAATACTGCAATAATGATTACAGACAATAACACTTCAAGGTACTTCCGTCAACCGAAGCTTTGAAGGCCAGTCGGTTACGTGCCTTCTTATCGTGCGCATACGGCCGCGAGGCTCGTCGGGAACCTTGGGCAGATTCTTGAAGAATCTCAGTACATTAGTGCGGGGATATACCAAGACCAATGCTGTGAGGAAGATGAGAGCGAAGTACTTCCCTATGCTTTCATTTCTTGCGTACCACACCTCGAGCTCACCCTTGTATGGCGCGATCACCGTGTCATGGAAGTGATCGCGGTCGCCAAGAACATTGTCGAGCATAGCTTCCTCATCGCGGAAGATGATGGAACCTATGCCTGTCAGGCCCGGTCGCAAGCGATCGATCTCGCGCCTGACAATCTCCGAATAAAGCTCGTAATGGCACCTTGCCTGAGGGCGTGGGCCCACAAAGCTCATCTCGCCAATGAAGACGTTTATGAGTTGGGGGATCTCGTTGATCTTCGTCTTTCTCAAGAAGTGACCAATGGGCAGGATGCGTGGATCATTCTTTTGTGTAAGGAGACCGCCAGGCAGGTTCGGGCTATTCCTGAGCATCGTCGCGAACTTGAAGACCTTGAAATCCTTGCCGCCGCGACCGACTCGCGGCTGAAGGTAGAATATATAGTGCTCGCCCGTGAGCTTGAGGCAGACCATGATTGGAACCATGAAGGGAAAGAGGATGAGAATGGATATAAAGGAGAGCATGATATCGAAGAATCGTGTCACTCACATCCTCGCATCAAGGAATTTGCCAGTTTCAAGGTGGTGAAACTCAGGTATTGTCTGGTTGAAAAGCTCTATAAGCTCTCTCCTTGTCCAATGCCCTCTCCGGCGGAGCTCAAGAATCCGCGTTTCGAAGCTCTCAACGCGTGCCGCGTCGCAGGAAGCCTCCTTCTTGATGATTCCGATGGACTCGAATCGCCCCATATCTAGTTTCTCACTCGCGGTGTAGAACTCCTCGAAATCCTTCTCTCCCGTTGTGTCGCTAGCAAAAAAATACACCGGCCACTTCCCCTGCTCTTTCAGCTCACAAACGCGAGTTCTCGCCTCATCCTCGCTCGCACATTCGAAGGGTTTGTAGCCAAGTCTCTTGAGGTAACGCTCAGCAATTTCAGAGAACGTGATCAGATGAAGCGATTCATCAAGCTTTGGGAAAAAGAGATCTCGATTCTGTCCAAGGAGACAAGACAGAAGGCAGAGCTCACCCGATTCTTTCGGCGTCACAAAGTACCGCCGTACATCGTTTGGCGCAGACAATGGCTGCTCTTTCTCGATCCGACGATTAAAGCCGTAGAGGAGGCTCCCGTCGGAAAAGGCTACATTTGCAAAACGCGCGGTCGACACGGGCAACTCGAGGCTTTGGCGCATGAGGAACATTTCCATGATCCGCTTGCTTGCGCCCATCATATTGACCGGATTTGCCGCCTTGTCGGTTGAGACGCAAAAGTACTTCCGTGCTCCTTTGCTCTTCGCCTTGCGCATCGTTTTGTCCGTATTGAAGATGTTGACGTCCACCATACGCATGAGAGTGTAAGGGTCTTTCTCATTCCGGACGTGCTTGAGTGCCGAGAGATTGAGGACATAGTCGTACCCCGAGCCCCCGGCGATGAAAGCATCAAAAATATCGGAGCCTGCATCGATGGCGAAGGTTGCAAAATCTCCCTCTATGTATCCGAGGTAGCTCCTCAGGCTGCGTACAAGCTCTACCATGTTGTTCTCCGATATATCGACGACATGGAGGAGCTTTGGTTTACGGCGAAAAATCTCACATGTTACTGCCTGCCCGATTGATCCCGCGCCACCAATAACGAGAAAACGCCCTCCGGCTATTAGTTCTGAGATTTCCTTCTCATGGCGTGAAACGTCCTCGGCGAAGAGCTCGCGATCGCGGCCGATAAGGTCTAGGATTGAATCCATGGCGACTCTCATCTAGACTTTGGACTTCAGAAGTGCCTTATCAAGAGCATCGCACACGAGATCTAGCTCTTCGTCAGTCATAGTAGGGTACAATGGGAGCGTGAGCTCATGTTCGGAAACGTACTGGGCAATCGGCGTCGGGCCGACACGGTTCCTATAGGCGGCAAAAGTCTGGATTGCGGGATAGTGTATGCTTGTCTGGATGCCGTCCTCTTTCATCGATTCTACGACCTTTAGGCGATCAATATGGCCGTCGAGAAGTATCGGCATAATGTGATAGGTTGGCAGACCACGGTTGAAATGCTTGAAAGGAACTGTGATGCCGCTCATTGCGTCAAGGCGCGAGAAATAACGCATCGTGAGCTCATGGCGTCGCGCATTTGCAGCAGAGAGCTTTTCGAGCTGCACGAGACCCAGTGATGCACGCAGCTCGTCGATACGGTAATTGAAGCCCGGTTCGAGGACGTCGTAAGATACCGCCCTGCCTTTGATCCTGTCGAAGCTGTTCGTCGTCATGCCATGGGAGCGGAGATTCTTGCATTTCTGATGGAAAGCGGGATCCATGCTGGTAACCATGCCACCTTCTCCAACAGCGAGATTTTTGTTCGAGAAGAAACTCCATGCAGAAAAATCTCCGAAAGTTCCGAGCTTCCGTCCTTTGTATTCGCCACCCGGCGCATGGGCGCAGTCCTCGATCAACTTGAGACCCCTTCTCTTGCAGATGTTGGCTATTGCATTCATATCGCAGGCATACCCCGCGTAGTGGACTATAAGGACGGCTTTTGTCTTTGGCGTTATTTTGCGTTCAATATCGGCTGGATCCATGGCCCAATCGTCTTTCGAAGTGATATCCGCGAGGACTACCTCGCCTCCCGAAACCCGCACCACGTTAAGGTCTGCAATGAAGGTGAGAGAAGGTACGATTACCTCGTCACCGCTTCCAACTCCCGCAGCCAGAACGGCTATATGAAGCGCGGCAGTGCCATTCGCCAAAGCGACGCACCTGACCCCCGCACCGAGCGTCTTTTCATACGCTGCCTCGAAATCGAGCGTTCGCTGTCCCATTGTGAGCCAGCCTGACTTCAGGGTATCAAGGACAGCGTTTGTCTCACGTTCGTCATAATTGAGTTTGAATAGCTGTACTTTCCATTTTATGGTGCTAGCCATTTCTTCTCCCAACATCATCAACAGAGAGAATTAAGTCCGCATTCTTGTCAAGAAATTCTAAAACTCGTTTAGGATTCTTGACATCGGTAGGCAAATTTACGACATGGGCAGCAGAAAAAACCGCGTTAGGATAGAGGGCTGGATCGAAATCCCAGCAGGAGAGATCTCCTTCAATTGGATGAAGCGGGGAACGAAACCAGTCTCCTAGAGAGATCCTAGCCTTTTGCGCTCTTTGCATGAATTCCGCGCGATCCCATACAAGAAGGGGGTACTTTAAAAAAAGATGATCTTCATGCAGCTCAGGAGCAACGGCGTTTTTCCCTAGCATCTTTAGATGGTTTGTATACATACTACCGTTTGCTTTGCGTAACGCATTTACGGCTGGCAGTAAATCCAAAGCTCGTATTGCGGCCCGCAGCTGAACTTTCGATATACCCATCAGGTAATTTGGCGGCATGTCCGGGCTTAGCAGTTCCTCGCCTGTTGAAGAACCCGGCACAACATTAAGCTTGCTCAAATGGCGATACGTATTTACGAAATGATAGTAGTTTGCGGAAGTGATCAAAGGCCTGATCCGCATCAGGATCCAAAGCATGCTTTCAGTCCCAAATGAAGGAGACGGTAAAGCCTCGGCAAAATCTTTCACACTCTTTTCAAGGCTCGAATCGTTCACGAGAACATAACCGCCAACACCTGTTGAAATGGGTTTGTTCCATTGGCTGGAGTAAAAAGCGGCATTACACCAAACACCGTTGGGCTTGCCTTTATATGTCCCGCTGAAACCGTGCGCGCAATCCTCGATAGTCTTAATCCCCTGTATCCGGCATGCCCTAGAAATCTCATCTACACCGAAAGAAAGACCATACGTATTCTGGCATATAACAGCTTTCGTCTTAGAGCTAATCGTGTTTAAAACCATTGACGGTCTTGCGGAATATGTCTCAATATCTATGTCGACATACCGTGGGAGCGCTCCTGCATATTTTATGGCATTTGGGACAACAACGCATGTATATGCAGGAAGGATTACTTCATCATTTGGTCCCACACCTATTGACCGAAGAAGGGCAAAGAGCCCAACGCGTCCTTTGTAGAAGGTAAATACCCTCATAGAAACTTCGCCCATGAATCTGTTCAACTTTGAGTTAAATTCCGACTGTAGTTTATTGAATAAAATCTTTCTCTTAGCCGTGATTTTCGATCTTCTGATTCGCATAGAACGCCAACTCACAAAATCGATAAATTGTTGATAATCTTGCTGCATTAGCAAGAACTGAAATCTCGAGAGATATAACAAGCTCAACGCAGTTATGAGTACCAGAAATCTTCTGGTTTGCTCTTCAATACCCCAACAGTGATAAGTAAAAGCCGCACATCTAGCAAGAATGAGCACCGATTGAAGTAGTCTAAATTGATACGAACCTTATCTGGGAATACGACCTCGTCGTTGTATTTTTTCGGGTCCGCTTGTGCTGCCAGAAGCTCCTCTTCGCTTCTATATTTTAATGTAGCTGGTCCAGTAATGCCGGGCCTTAGGTTCAGGAGTTTTCGATCCTCTTCGGCTAGCTGATCCATGTAGCCGGAGACATCCGGACGAGGACCGACGAAACTCATCTCACCTTTCATTACGTTCCATAACTGTGGCAATTCGTCAAGTTTCCAACGTCGAAGATATTTCCCTAATGGAGTTATTCTTCGATCCCCGCGTACCGTGATGCTGGAATCCTTTAGCTGTCGATTAAACATAGTTCTAAATTTTATTACCTTAAATAATGTACCGTTTCTTCCCACCCTATTCTGAACGAAGAATATTGGAGAGCCCGCAGTTAGACGATTAATTAGCGCAATGAGCGCCATTGGACCCAGTGTCATTATCAGCAAGGCAAAGGAAAACATTAGATCGAATCCGCGTTTCAACCCATCGCGATAAAAGCTCATATGTCATTCCCTCAAGGCATTAATAAACAACCTCTCAGGATAAGTATTCAGGAAAAAAATCTGCTCGTGGAGACCAGACTTCTCCTTGCTGCTTCTCGTATTCCGCACGCTGAAGACATAAGGATCGATACCGATCCTCGTCGTATACAATTCTTCGAACATAAAAGGGCAAAATACTTTCTGGATCGAATGATGCTTTATATTTAAAGATACCGTCATCCGGTTTCACTCCGCCACCCAAAACATACCATTTGTAGCCTTGTGAAGCGCCCCACAATATCATTTCATGCTTAAGCAAGTCATTGGGACGCATATTGTATGCATGATCGAGCGTCCCTCCTAGGAAAGAATAAAGACAATCAGCAGATAGAAGCAGCAGCTCGGTGGACACTATTTCGCTGCCGGAGAAAATGTGCGCAAATATCATACCTTCATCTCGTCCCAAGCTATCAATGAGCGCAACAAACCTTTCTTTTGGGATGAAAAACGATGGAGCTGCTCCTGTACGCTTCATCGTCGAATAATAGACCGATAGAAAACCATCTAGCATAGATCCATCTCGATCCAATTCTATTCGCAGTTTTTCTTCTCGAGCTCGATTAACATTTTTCCTTACCTTTTGTTTATAGCCCCGCCAGATATTCTCCTCGGAGCGATCAAGTCGCACCACGACGTTTAGCTGCTGCAGGAATCTCTGACCGATATCCCTTTGCACGAGGCGGGCATCGAACACATCTTCACGGATAAACTCGGACACACATCCCCTACGCGACAGCTCATCGGTCATCAATAGAGCAAATCCGGCTGCGGCTGCGTCGCGAAGCGATTCATCGCCTTCGAATATTGCGCCGCCGTATCCGTATGGCGAAACTAAATGGATCAACGGCGATTCATATTTCGAAAAGGCCGGATTGCTCCTCAATTCGCACCAGCAAAACGCATAATATACGAGACTATTCGGCGAATGACGATAAACTGCCACCGCCGGCCTATAGCCTGCGGGGAGCATGAAAAACAAGAAATCAGGGTGATCGTGAGGCCGTCGCGATTTGAGCCCTCTCCAAATCTCGCGACAAGCTTCTAGATTTTCTTGGTCGCCCAAGTCGTACCACCGAAAGCTGTGGAAAAACGTAATCTCAGCCATCGATTTTCTTGTCCTCGGTTATTAGAGTTCCTACAGTATCAGCCAGAACATCGACCAAATTTAGCATGTCCTGAGGATTTGCATCTTGATGCACAGGCAAATTCATTATGTGCCGAGAAATATCGAAAGAAATCGGGAAATCAACTCTAGATAGCTGCTCGATCATCGTGTGATATAAGCTGACAACGCCGAATCCCGCATGATTCATCTTCTCGTATAATCGGTTGCGCGAGACCCCGCTTATCCACACAGGATAGGTTTGTGGCACTTCTCCCGGTTTCAAGATAGGGTGGAAAGAAGCGACTCCCTTTATACGGTCCTTCAGCGCAATTGCCAGTGTTTTGGCATTTTCAATCCGACTATTTGCGATTCGTGCGAAATCATATTCAAAGCAGTCCCGCCATTCTTCATTTCCAAACTGGGCCAAATCCACAATCCCCTCGCTAGAATTGATGCAAAGGATTCCTCCCCGATCACGGGGGAGCATCTTATGTAATGAGAAAATTGCAGCATCACCAAGATGGCCGGAGATACCGCCCACCATATCAGTAAACAAAGCATGCGCTTCATCCTCAATGACTTTCATACCTCGCGCATGTGCCATTCGAACGACCTCTTCGTAGAAAGGGTCTACAAATCCGAAATAATGAATGACTACAAGCAACTTGAACCCGCCATAGGTAAGCAGGTTTTCAAAGTACGTTACATCGATGCTTAAATCGCTTTCCAGTCGGTAAAAGACGGCAGACAGCCCCATCGCCGCAACAGGATCAAAAACGCCGGAACCTTCTCTCGAAGACCACCCTATATATGCCGGTAATAAGATTCTATCTCCACGCTCAATTCCCAGAGCTTCCATATACGATCTAAACGCGCTCCTTGCATTGGAGTAATAGAAGTATCTCCGCTTAAAAGCGTTAGGGTTTTTCGCGAGTTTTTCTATCTTCATCTAGCAATTCCACTAAACGATAAGAATCTGAGTGCATCGCCACCAGGACGGCTTTCAGAAGGGTTTTCGGATGGAACGGTGGTCGCTCGTCGTCGAATCCCTCTTTATGCGTTTCTATTAATAGCATCTGTTATCTATTCGTGAAAGGTAGAGTATGCATGCCAAAGGATCTTTCAATATGTTCGCGAGGTATTACACTTGGCGATTTTGGCCGAATCAGCTTGGAGCTTTCGAGGGCCAGGAGGAAGTTGATTCGAGCTGTTTATCCATCGCATCAATAAGGGCGCTCATTTCGGTTCTCATGCGAATTGTCCTAATTAGCTTCTCCGCGTTCCTGAGTTTTCCTTGAGCAACTTCCTCGCCAAGCAGCGCAAGCAGCTTCCTTTTTGGATCCAACAATTGAAGAGCATTTTCAGCATCTGGATCATCCAAGACATCTGCCTGAGTTATCCTGAACCATTTCTCTCCGAGCATGCCGACTTCATATTGACCTCTTATGGTCTGCACAGTGAATTGAGAAAATCCATATTCTCTAAAGCAAAGATCGGCTTGGGCTCCTCCAGAAATAATCCCAGTTCTTTCCACGCTGATCGAATTCAAAGGTATGGAATACCAAGCAGAGAAATGGATGGGCGAGAAACCCAATTTCCCATACCAATCCTTAGCCACACTATTATCGTCAAACACGTCAAGCACCATCGAGGAAAATCGATCCGAGCGAATAGAGGCTAGTGAAAATCTTAAGAGATGCATGCCCAACCCTCGGCTTCTAAATTCGGGATGAGTACAAACGTAATTCAGAAAGACCGAATTCCGGACAATACGCAGCTCGATGTATCCGACTATCTTATTCTTGTCTAAGGCAACGGCGGATAAGGTATCGCGAAGTTCCTTCGGTAACTTGAGCTGATCTGCAAGAAAGCGCCCTACGCCGAAGCAACCATAAATCGTGCATCCTAGAATCTTGGGCTGGAAGGATTGCTTCACGATAGCGACAATTCCGTCAACGTCATCGATGCAAGCTTCGCGCAAGTCAATCATAGATGCCTTCCATTGCCGCTCAACCCCTTTCTTCATCCAGATCTTTCATTGCCTTGCCTGGATCGACGATAACTCCACGCCGATTGATTGCTTTTGAAATCGTACGCAAAATAATATTGAAATCGAGCAATATGTTGTGATTTTCTATGTACCAAACGTCACAAGCAAGTCTTCGATCCCATGCAAGTTCATTGCGGCCATGTATTTGTGCCCAGCCTGTGATTCCAGGACGCATCACAAATCTTTTTCTCTCCTCTTCCTTGAAATAAGGCAGATAACGCATCAATAGTGGCCTTGGCCCAACTAAGCTCATATCACCTTTCAGAACATTTATTAGCTCCGGGAGCTCATCTATGCTGCTTCTCCGCAGAAATTTCCCCAATCGCGTTAGGCGCTGCCCATCCGGAAGCAATCGACCGCCCTCATTTTTTTCATTCGTCATCGTACGGAACTTATACATTAAAAAAGGTTTTTCACCGAGTCCGGGCCGTTTCTGCGCAAAAATAACGGGAAGCCCCATTTTTCTTCTTATCAATAAAGCGATGATAATAAATAGAGGGAAAGCAATGATAATCCCGACTCCTGCAGCTAAAATGTCAAACAATCTTTTTATCATCGCCCTTCCTATTACGCTAATGTAAACGATTACGCTCGCTTCCTTTTGAGCATCACGGCTTTGATTAATTCCAAATACCTCTCAAACAAGACTTCCCGAGAATAATATTTTTGAAAAGCTTCCCTTCCTGCCCGTCCGAATGCTTCGCGCTCCTCACGAGACATTCGATACAGCTTTCGAATCGAATTGGCTAGTGCCTCAGGGTCTTCTGGTGGGACAATAAGTCCGGCTCCGGCTTGCAAGATCATCTCAGCAGCATCCCCTGCGACGCAGCAGATTATAGGTTTTCCGCATGCCATGTACGCAGTAGTCTTGCCAGGAATCGTTATCGCGAAAAGAGGTTCATTCCTTAAATGCACTAAGAGTGCGTCCGCGATAGAAAAGAACGAAGGCATTCTTTGCGCTGGCTGGGGAGGAATGAATCGAACGTTTGACAGCTTTCGATCTCGCGCTTCCTTTTCCAGCATCGAACGCTCAACTCCATCTCCAATTATGACAATCTGAATCTCAGGTATGTCGTACAGAAGCTCAGCTGCACAAATGACATTACGTAGGATCTGAGCAGAGCCAATGTTTCCACCATAGACAACATTGAAACGATTCTTCAGCCCATGCTCATCAGCAAGATCTGCTTCCCGAGGAACCGGTCTATAGATGCTCTCATCAGCCCAATTGGGGATCACATGGATTTTATTACCAGGTAATCCTTTTGAGATCAAGTTTTTCCTAAAACCCTTCGAAATAACAGTAATCGCTTCTGCGCGCCGATAAATGAATGTTGCAACTCTATCAATCCAATTTAGCATTAATTTGGACCGTAGTATTCCCGTAGCTTTGAGTGTTTCAGGCCATAAATCTTGTACCTCATAAATAAACGGGATATGTCTTAGTTTAGAAATTATAAGAGCGGGCAGAGCAATTGAAAGCGGCGGATGATAAACCCACATAGCATCAGCATCACCGCATGAAATAGCGCCAATGGTCGATGCAGATAAAGCAAATGTTAAATAATTGAAAAAGCGATTAATGATGGAATTATCATGACTTGGAAATAATGGTACTCGAAGCACCTTAACACCATCAAGTATTTCCCGTTGTCTCCATCGAAGTTTATATCCAGGGAATATTCTGCCACTGGGATAATTAGGAAAACCTGTTATCGCGACAACATGATGCCCCTTACTTACAAGCGATTTTGCGAGCAAATGTATTCGAGTTTCATTTTCTGGAGGATACCATTGAGATAAAATGATTATTTTCATAGCCTAGGTGATGAACCTTTATATATTCCTACCAGAACAATCATCAGGAAAGGCTAGAGTTATATAGATTGCTTTCATAATGAACCATCTCCTTCTCTATTATCTCTGTTAAGCGTTCACCGCGAGCGGTAAGATAATTGAAAGTTTAGGTGAAATGGCAAGGGGAAGTTCTTGTGCATAAAGGGGCCCAAGTCACGGAAATTAACCCGGATTTCTCATACTTCTACTATTAAAAAGCCTTTCGCCCTGGTATAATTGCTTTGCTACAAACAATATACGCCAGACCCATCTTCGACACTTTGAAAAATGAAATGTTTACCCTATAAGGAATTAGAAGACACGGAAATTCTGTTGGCACTACAGATCAACTTCCTCCGTGGTAGCTCTTATTCGCGAACCGTCTGCGGCACTGCGACACCCGCGGCCTGCAATACTGTGTGGCACACCCCCCGCAGGTCGGTGCGCAGATACAGCTTTTTGCCATGCATTTCTACTTCCACTTCCTGAAGTGCTCGAAGGTCCCTATTGATATCCGCCCACTCCAGCTTGTCCCCTTGCTTCTCAAGTCTGGTTTCCAGCTCTTTTCGAAGAACCAAGGCGAGGAAACTACAGAACACGTGCCCCCGGATGGTGTCGTCAACTTTGTGATAGATACAGCTTGTCGGGTAATTGTTAGCTCTCCGGAGCCCGCTTACCGTGGATACGCGGGGTTGGCGTCTTTCTCGCGGGGGACGGTAGCTTTTTAAGAAGGCGATCGGTGACGCGCAACGACATCCTCTCCATTTGAGCGATGATTCTGTCCAGTTCGCGGCCGGTGGCAACCCAGACGGCGAGAAGGTCGGCCTGTTCGCGCGTCAGGCGGACTGTGACGGTTTTTCCATCCACCTTGCGGGTCCACTGGTAGTAGGGACCGTGAAGGCGGGGCGGAGAAGCTTGGCAGGCGCAGCCGGGCTTGCCGCAGGCCATGAAGCGTTTCAGCAAGGTGCCACGGCGGAAATAGCCGACTCGGCTGAGGGCGCGCTGGAGCTGCTGGTAGTTTTGCGGAAGATCGGTTTTCATAGAAATATATCTTGACAGAAAACTGTCTACAGTTATAATACTGTTAGATATGTTGCCCGTCAAGCTTCCCCGGCGTTGGTTTTTCTCCCGGATCCTCGCTTCGATGTGCGTGTGCGTCTTTCTCGGCCTGGGCATCTTGATCTTCTCCAGCGCCCCCTCCATGGCAGCCGCCGATAGAGCAATCGTTCCCCAGGAGGTCACTCGTCCATGCAAACCACTTCTGCCAGTGCCAAGCGCCAACCCGCTCTGATTCCCAGGTCTATGCGCCCGACCATCTCCATCGCGGAGGACCACAGGCTGGTCCAAATGACCGACACCCTGGACTGGACAGAAATGGAGGAGCAAGCCCAGCAGATACGATCCGCCAAGCTCAAGAACGCCGCTGGGCGGCCGCCGCACCTGCGCGCCTTGCTGGGAGCTATGCTGCTGATGGCCACCCGAAAGCTGACATACCGGGAGGCCGAGGACTTGATCTGCTACTACGCCCCAGCGCGCTACTTGTGCGGGCTGACCGAAACGGAGTGGACCCCGGACTTCACCACCATCCAGGACTTCACCGAACTGATGGGCGAGCAGGGGATCAAGCTCATCAATCAATGCGTGGTGCAAATGGCGGTGAAACAAAAGTTGGCAGATCCCAAGACACTGGTGGCCGACACCACAGCGCAGGAAGCGGCGATCCCCTATCCCAACGAGATGGGGCTCATGGCCGGCTTTCTGACCTCGGTGGCTGCCGCAACCCGAAAAGTTGGCCGGGCGCTGAAGGGATTCGTGCAGGAGACGGTGAGTCAATTCGAGGCGGCCAAGAAGAAGGGGCGAGAGTACCGCCTGTTCGCCAAGACCAAGGAGAGCAAGGATCGGGTGATGGGGCAGATGATCGCCATCGTCAAGAAGCTCAACGAGCATCTGAGCAAGGCGCTGGGCGCCCCTGCCGCACAGTGGGAAAAGCTACGCAAGCATGCAATTGTGGCCAAAAGCAAGCTGGTTCAGTTGCAGGAAACGATGAGCAAACTGATCCCGCAGATCCGCTACTGGATTCGCACGGGCTGCGTGGCCAGCGGCAAGATCATCAGCCTGCATATCCCGCAGCTCTACAGCATCGTACGCGGCAAAGTGGGCAAATCGGTGGAGTTTGGGCTGAGCTGGGGCATCAGGCGACTGGCGGGGGGGTACCTGCTGGCCACGCTGGCCCCGAATCGCCGCGAGTTACAGGACACGAAGTTCGCGGTGCGAGCGGTCAAAGACCACATCGCGCTCTTTGGCAAGGCGCCGCTGGCTTATGCCTACGACCGTGGTGGATACAGCGCGGAGAATGTCTCCACCTTGAAGAAGTTGGGGGTCAAGGATGTGGGACTGGCCCCCCGTGGACGTACGCAGTGGTCGGTAAGCGGGCCGGTGCGCGACCGGCTGGTCAGAGAGAGGGCAATGGTGGAGGCGGGAATCGGCACCATCAAGAGCCCGAGATACGGGTTCAATCGTCCAGCTGCTCGTTCGGAGGCCATGATGGGAGCGTGTGGGCAGCGCGCTGTGTTGGGATTCAACACCAACAAGCTGATCCGCGAACTTGCCGGGCGAAAGGGGATGACGCTGAACGGCTAACGGAATACGGGACGCCTGGTCACGAGACTGACAGTGCACCAGCGGGGTACGCACACAAGACACACAGCGCACCGGAAGGCGCGACATAGGTCCGCGGCCCGTCGAACACCGAGCCAACGGGCGCCTGAATTACCCGACAAACTGTAGATAGGGCGGGTCTCCAGAAGACTCTTGGCCGAACGGAATATCGATTCCACCATCCACAGCTGCTTGTACTTCAGTGCCACATCCGCGGCGGAAAATGCGGTGTTGGTGCGAAGCACCCACATGCCGTCGAAGAGTGCCTCCTCGGAGAGCTTGGCCTCGTCGACGGTGAAGTGCTCCTTTCCAGCGGACTTCAGGTATCGCCTGTAGCCCTTGTTGCCCACGAGACTCTTGTCCCCGCTTTTGAGCTTCTCTTTCAAAGACTCCACGATGGCCTTTCTGTCCGCGGCATCCTTTCGGGCCTGATCCTCGTTGTAACACACGATGTAACGCCTATCCCCCACCCACTGCTCCCGCACCGATAGGGGGGAGGGATCCCCTGCCTTCTTCTTCTCTCCTGTGACTACTTGGAACTTCTCAGAGGAAGGAAGCACTTCATCGCGCACCGTCTTGTCCTTGCGCATGCGCGCTCCAAGGATGTAGGACATGCCAAGCTCATCAGTTTCAAGTTTCTCGATCGTCTCTGCGCTTATCATCCCGCGGTCTGCCACCACGCACACCGAAGCGATTGCGAAGCGGCTCTTCAGTCGCTGGACCACAGGGATGAGAGAACTGACATCGGTAAGATTGCCCGGCCACAGCTCGCAGCAAATCGGCCGCCCTGCCCCGTCCAGCACCGCGCCGACCACCATCTGTTTCAGGTCGGGTCTGTGGTCCTTGCTGTGCCCGTACTGTCCCAGGCTTTCTCCCCCTTGCCCCTCGAAGTACAGGCTCGTGGTGTCGAAGAACACCAGCTCCAACTCGCTGAACAGATCGCGGTTACGGCGAAAAAGCTCCTCTTCGATGAGGTCACTTTCGGCATCGCAGGCTTCGCGCATCATGGCCGAGCTGGATGCTCTGTTCTCCCAGCCAGCCCATGGCGCGGTAGAGGTGATGAAGCTCGATTCCCTCTGTCCCGCTGATCTGGAAATCCTCTTTCCAGCGCTCTGCCGCGCGGTCGCTTCCCGGATCGAAGAGGCGGTGCAGCACGGTGAGGAAGATCGCCCGTTCCAAGGAGAAGCGCCATGGGCGAGCGGCCACTTGGCCCTTTATCGCCTCTTTGATCCCCAACTGCTGCCACAATCGGTCGAAGAGAAGGGCGGGACCGATGGACAGTGTGCGGTGCGCTTGGATGGTGCCCTCGCGGTGAGCATCGATGATCGTTCGAATCGAGGAGAACTTCGCCAGCGATCGGGTGAGGGCATCGATCTTGCCTGATGCGGCGAGTGCATCCAGTTGGCCGAGGGTGGTGAGGACACGTTGTTTGACCTTTTTGCCCTCACGCTTGCTTTCAACGATCTGAAGGTACTTGTATCCGTGCGAGTTCTTGATGCGGACGAACATTGCCTGCCCCCCTCTACGGATACTACCATGAAGAGGCCATCTATGCAAGCATTTTCTTCATAAACTGCCAATTCGGTGGCACTACATAAAGCGGTCCGGTTGTAAAAAAACCTTCAAATTCCCTGCAAATTCGAGGGGTACGGCTTCCTGGAGACGCTCAAAGTGTCGAAGATGGGCCAGAGCAGAAAGGCATCACGATGCAAACAGACTGTAGCTCGAATCTCCTCGGCTTTCAAGACCTGGGGCAGAAAAAAGTCATCGCTGATTTTAACGGTGGAACGATCAGCTCCGATGCGGGAGGATTGCTCCTTCGTGAAGTTGCCGTTGCATCCGACTACCTTCGCTACTTCGCTGCCTGCTTCCACGATTATCGTAATCAACGGTTTGTTGAGCACAGCGTGCAGGAATTAATCAGCCAGAAAGTCATGGGGCTATGCCTCGGCTATGAAGACGTCAATGATCATGATTTCTTACGCCACGATCCCCTATTCGCCACCCTGTGTGGAAAGCTGGATCCCAGCGGGCAGGATAGAGTACATCAGCGTGACAAGGGCAAGGCATGCGCGGGCAAAAGTACTCTCAATCGCCTGGAGACCTGCGAAGGGCTTTTCCATATAACAGCCACGAAGAAAATAGAGGCTTTGCCGGAGAAGATCGAGAAGTTCTTCGTGAAATCATTTCTTAATAGCTACCCAGGACGGCCGAAGGAAATCGTGTTGGATCTGGATGTGACGGATAACGAGCTTCACGGAAAGCAGGAGGGGCGATTCTTCCATGGGTATTACGACTGCTACTGCTACCTGCCTTTGTATATCTATTGCGGTGACTACCTTCTGTGCGCGAAGCTTCGAAAGGCGGACGTCGATCCCGCAAAGGGAGTGACAACGGAACTGAAGCGCATCGTGGGCATGATTCGCGCTCGCTGGAAACATACTCGCATCATCGTGCGCGCCGACAGTGGTTTCTGCCGGGAAGAGCTCCTCGCGTGGTGCGAGGCCAACGGGGTCTTTTATGTCATTGGCCTGAAAAGAAATACAAGACTGATCGCTCGGATCAGGAAACAACTTCGCCAGGCGTGTGCAGAGCATGTACACACGGGGAAGCCGGCCCGACGGTTCAGCAGCTTCTGGTATCGAACTAAAAAAAGCTGGAGCAGGAGACGGCGGATCATCGCCAAGGCGGAGTACACCGAGGGTAAGGAGAATCCGAGATTTGTGGTGAGCGATCTCCCCTCTGAGATGTACGATCCCCGGGCGCTGTACGAGGATCTGTACTGTGCCCGTGGGGAGATGGAGAACCGCATCAAGGAGCAACAGTTGTACCTGTTCGCGGATCGGAGTTCCTGTTCGTTGATGAAGGCGAATCAGCTTCGGTTGTGGCTTTCTGCTGTAGCCCAGCTTTTGATGAGCGAGCTTCGCCGTCGTGCGCTGCGGGGGACCGAGCTTGCGAATGCGACTTTCCAGACTATACGGTTGACTCTTTTCAAAGTGGGAGCTCAGGTACGGATCAGTGTCCGCCGTGTCGTAGTCAACATCTCAACGGGTTATCCGCATCGCGAGCTATTCATTGCAGCGTACCGTGCTCTTCATTCCTCGAATCCGTTGCTCTGTTGAACGGTCCACTCGATGACCAAGATAAAGCCGACTTGTTTTAGGATAGGTCTGTCCCAAATTGTCGAAAAAAATCAATCAACGTGCAATAAACGCAGATTTTCACATCGAAAAAGCTTCAATCGACGTGTAATGCGAATTCTGATCTCGATTTCTTATCAAAAGTTTATTGGGATTCATTTTCGCTCGATTTTTATCAAAACAGCAGATGGGGTATGAGAAATCCGGGTTAATGTATCAAATTAAAGTGATAAAGCCAGGACCGTGACGGAGGCCCCCTGTGGTTCCTTTCTATTCCTTATTTCTTCTAATCATTTCATAAAACATATCTCTTGTCTTTTCCGCAGGCTTTTGTTTTTGAATAAACTCATTAGCTAGACTCATAGCTTCTTTTCTTAGCTCGATAACATCTTCTTCACTGAATAATACGAATCTTTCTATGTATTTTACGAAAAGTTCTTCATTATTTAGGGACACTGCCATACAAGAACCTTTAGCGCTTTGCTGCCATGGCGTTTTATCACTTATAAGAACGGGAGTACCCGCGTTTAAGGATTCATAAATCACGTGGCCGAAATTCTCGCTTCTTGTTGGTAAGAACATAAAATCATATTCGGCAAGCACATCTGCAGCTTTTTCATGAAGAATTCTACCACAGTATTTAGCATTAATGTTCTTCGGTAGATTTTTCATTATCTTATCACACTCACCCCAATATTTCTTATCGCTTATTGGTCCATAAATATCAAATATGACTTTAGTTTTCACTCTAGCAATAATGTTCAATGCATAATCCAAATTTTTCTTTGGTGAGATCCTGGAAAAGAATATTATTTTTATAGCCGAAACGGACGATTTTCTCCGTAATTGCAATTTATCAGTCCCTGCAGAAGGAATATTAGGTGCGACTCTGACATCATTCGCAATGCCTTTCATCACTTTTCTTATTTCCACAGCCTCATAATCGCTGGAAGCTTGCCAAATTAAATTGTCATATATACCCAATATTTTCATTATACTAATGAATATAGTTTTCTTTGCTTTCTTTATTGAAATTGCACCATCTGAAAGCTCTCCGCGTGGTGCAATTATAATCGGCTTTCTCACCTTCTTTAAACACCAAAGCGTGATTAGCGGTCCCAACGTAAATGATGTGTCGAAAAAGCTATTTAAATAGACTATATCATGCTCTATTTCTTTTAAAAGTAAGAAGAAACTTAGTATTTTCCATCTTTTATGAGACATATATAATACTGATGCGCCATTCGTCTCGTTCCATTCATCTATTTCTATCCCTTTGTATGGACTAAAATCCAATGCATCGCGATCAGATGTAATAATCTTAAAATCGAAATCTGATTTCAATGCATCAACAATGTTGGCGATCGTTCTCACGGGCCCGCCAGATTTATCGCCCGGAAGATAATGATGTATAAATACAAGAATGATCGGTTTCATATTACACCCCATATTATATTGCCGCAGTTCAAGTACCCATCTCTATTAAAGGTCTGCTGAGAAAGTCTCTGCCAATACTTTTTGACTATTTAGAATATTAGAGAATAAGGCTTTTAGCACTTTAGCCTTTATTCCTTGCAGCCCTCCCGCAACATGTACTTTACATCATCTTTTGACAACAATTTATGACTTTTCTGTAGACCCTATTTGGCCACAATTGCGTTATTATTTCAGGTTTATAAAGTATATATTCTTTCTTTTAGATTACTATCAACCACCCAGAAGCAACCTGCCGGTATAGAAAAGAGCGGCTTAAAAATAATACTAATTGCTTGTCTTCCTGTTTCTTCTTGTAATTATATGATTCTTGATTGTTCCTTTTGCACATTTCCTCTGTTCTTAGCGGTGCCCTTTGCATATTATTTCCAAAAACTCTGCAATTCGTTTAGCTTGTGAATTCCATGTTTTTTTTCCGAGTATGAATTCTCGAGCCAAAGATCCCTTTGAGATTAATTCTTTCCTTGGCATTTCATCAATTTTTTTCAGCATTTCTGCAAGCCCGTCAGGCGTTTCGTCTTCTAAAAGATATACGTATGGTCCATATTCTTCTACAATATTCGCTGCATTCGTTGAAATAACAGCGGTTCCAGATGCCAAATACTCCATAAGCTTTGATGGAAAGAAATATTTTGTATTTATTCTTCTTGTAAGCCTCATATTTATTAAAACATTTGCAGTTGTATAAAATTCTAGCACGCTTTTATGATCGAGATATCCAAGATATCTTATTCGCTTATCCCGTAAAGCTGCAAGGCGAACCTCATTTTCAAGTACTCCACGGCCTGCTATGTATAAGCGGTACCTTTCCCCTTCCAATAAAGCAAATGCGGAAAGTATCTCACGTATTCCATTAGCTTCTTTGAGGCTTCCTGCTACAGCGATTTTCAGACCTTCTTCTTCTCGCTTTTCAGTTCTTCTCATTTTCAGGTATCCAGATTGATCATCTTCATTTACTCCCCCTTCTATCTGTACATAAGGAATCCTTGGAGCAAAATCCTCAATAATTTTACTATTTATTACAACAAGTCCATCATATTTCTTTAAGATAATCTTGTGCTGCCAAAAATCCATCTTCCAATAAAGAGTCCGAGGAACGGTTTGTCCAGGTACATTTATATCATAGATCATTCCGACTGCTTTTGCTCTTATGATCCGTTTTATTAATAGGATGAATATCCCCGGTGGAACTGTAATATTGAATGTATATATGATCTTCCAATCGCCATTCTTGATTGATAGAGCCCATTTTAATATAGCAATAGCTGCTACTACTCCAAGTGTGAGTTGTTTCAATGGGGTGATATTAAGGAAGGGCATAATTTCTAATACAATACAATTGTTCATTAACATAGTTTTTCTCAAAAAGAATAATCTCCGTGTTGATGGATATGATGGAACAGGACGGACGCTAATTATTTTATCTATATGTATAGTTTCTTTATTAAGTGCACTTATCAGGCTGGATTGACAGAGATTGCCAGCTCTACTAAACGATGAGTTTACATATTTTCTATTGTCAGGAACAACACTCCCGACAAACAGCATGTGTATAGTGTCTGATTGACTGTGAGTTCCCTTCATGATTATGAAGCTATCATCTTTGTATTCATGTAACCACCAACTTCTCTTTTTAAAAGTATCAAGCCAGCCATGCAATATGTGACAAAAATCCTATAGTTGCCTTCCAAAATTACATCTTGAAACATTAAAGCTAAGGCTGCCAAAGATATTAGCATAGCGAATCTACCGGTGGAGTCTTGTTTTCCGATTCTTCTAAGCGGAGCTAGTAATCTTATGTTTAAAAAAACAAGAAGTGACAATAGAAGCCATCCTCCCAATCTTGATGTATCTATCCAAATATTATGAAACCACTGTGAAGGTATAGTAGCATCTATAGAGAAACCTCCGAGTGGATATGTCAGCATTTTGGCAAATCCATCTCGATAAAGAGATGATCGGCCAGTTTCTTGCCACTTTATTATCCGTGCTATGAGAAAGCCAATATGTGAAGACATCCTGTTTCCAAGAATGACAAATAGCACAACGATTAGGATCAGTAATATTAGGAATATAATAATATTCTCTTTCTTAGGCTTGGCGAAAAGAGTAAAAAGAAGGCATCCTATTGCTATTATGAAAAATGCTCGGCCGCCCATGAAGACCGCACACAACAATGCTACTGCAGAGAGAATACCCAGCATTAGCTTTATAAGGGCGTTCCTATTTTGGAAAGTATAGAACAAAAAAAAGCAAAAAGGTAAAGATAAACTGTTGCTGAAAGCGGGTGAATTGACAATCGATCCGGTCCATGGATTGTATAGATTCCCATACCCATAGGAGGTCGATGTATTTAGAAAGCTATAGCCAACTACAATAAATACATTTACAAAAGAACCAATTAAAAATGCTATGAGAAGTTTTCGGCCATTTTCCCTAGTTTGAATGGAGAGCGTATATAGTATCAAGGACAAGAGCGATACATTAACAATCAGTGCTCTGATCGGATACGGTGTTGCACGGCTATTGTCTTGAATGCTGAGTATCGAAAATCCAATAAATATATATAGAATTGAGAGACACATAAGCATCCAAACGCTGCGAGAAACTTTTCTTCCTATCGTCCAAGGAATAGATACAACAATATATATGAGCAAAATAAAGGGTGCATAAAGTATAATATTCAGACCGATTACAAAGAATATAACAAGAAGAATATATATTTCGCCGCGCGATGAACTTTGAGGACGCAACTCTGTATTGATTTTTGCATATCTATCCATATTTAGTTTTCGCGATTACTCTTCTCTTGTTGCATCAAGCAAACAAAATGAATCAATTGCATGATCAGCAATGACGGCACAATCTATTGCATTGATTCTTTCGGCCATAGTTCAGCAGTCCGCATGAGTATCTCAAAAATCGCTTCTTCGCCCTCAAGAGGTTCAATTGATACTGTAACTGGTTCATTGTTTATTTCAGGAATTTCATATTCTTTTATAAGAATTTTCTGAGATTTGCCATATGGGGCATACCACCACACTTTCCCGTTCATAGCGGATATCTCTACTCCAGGGAAAATTTCTTCGCGTATATAGAGAGTCTCGCTCCCTATATTAATACGCAACCCTTGCATAACAGTCTTCTCACTGATGGCTCTTATTCCTTCGAGCGATATGGAGCATTTTACATCGGGAGGCATTTCACCCAACGAAATCTCTAGGCCGACTATATGAGCCAAATCTACTTTGGGGCCAGTACTCATAATCTCCTGGTATTTCCATCCTTTGTAGTCGATTTTAGATGAAAAAATCTTAGCACCTTTTTCATCTGACAAGCGCAGGCTGAACCACTCTCCATTTCCATCTCCGAAAACCCAAAGCCCTAATCCAATTGCTCCACTCAAATCTAGTCTTTCATCAAATAATGTGGAAAACGTTCCCCAAGCAACTCCATTGCCCGTTTTTACGGAAGGTTTAAAAACCACTCGATTTGAGGGAGATATCGACATGTCAATATCAGGTTTCTCGCCGTGCGTGTTTCTATCCAGTGCCGTAATTGTCAGATCGTCAAAACTTAATATCGGTTTCCCGTCTATTGTATACGATCTTCCCGGAGTAACAATTGATGTCGCGAGAATCTGCAGTTCCAGTTGAGCCCCTGTGCTCTTTTCATTTTTAACGACTATCGATTCCTTATATGTTCCTCTCGCGGCTGTTGTCCAGTCACTATAGCGAACTGGAATGAAAGAGCTCTTCCCTTCATTAACGACCATCCTATACTCAGTGCCGGGCTTTCGTAATTCTTCTTTCACCGGAACCGAAATTTTATCGGCGAGCTTCACGTCCTCATACTTTCGGATAATATCCAGGATCTCAGTCCCGTGCGGGTGAGCACTTATTTGTGAGATGCCCGTTTCAATAGAAATTGAAGCATCAAATCCGATCGCTTTGCCGCATACATATTCAATATCATCGGGCTGAGTATAGTTATTTATGGCATACCATCCTATATCAAGGGGCATGAAGTTCGTTTCAAACCAGCTATGGAAAGTACCGATACGTTCATCGAGATTTTTCTTGATATTCCTGAATCCGTCCGCAGAAGCTCTCCTCAGGTTCATATGCCAGGAATACTGTGTTACGCTTGAGGATTGAATTAGGACATTCTTTTTACCCAATTTATCTGTGTACGCGAGCGTTATTTTGGGATTGTAATACCAGAAATCACCTTGGAGGGCTTCCGCGCCATCGAAATAAATTCCGTCACAGCCGCATTCATTCCATATACGAGCCGCATTTGAAGAAACTTGTTCAAGGAGGCTTCTATCAGCATCGATGAGGAAAAGGCCGTACGATTGGTATAGATGCTTTATAGTTGATCCGCGAGGATGCGATGCTGCTCTTGAACCGAATGCACCTCGCGTACAGCCGATAAAGCCATAGGGTGGATTCAGTTTCAGCCCTGTGTATGCAACAATCTCATCTTCGATTCTAATTGTTAGGCCATGCCCACGATAACCCTCCTCCCTTGAAGGAAATTTATCCGGGGGGTTCGCTGTCGCGATGAAATTGTTCCTTTCGTCTATATCATCCAACATATCTATCGAGACATCCGAATAGAGACCATTAGAGGGAACGGGCGTCACAAGCGGGTCATTTTTGCCTATTCCGGCGCAGAGGAGATGGAGACCTACTTGGAATCCTGCATCATGCAGCTTTTCGATTACTTTCTTGAGTCCAACGATTCCATCAGGGAAATTACGAGTATTGACCGCAAAGGTTCCATTGGACGCTGACCAAACATTCTGGTGAATAAGGATGTAGTTGAATCGTGCCCTCCTCGCATACTCAATGAGCTTTTCAACATTGTTCTGTGCCAAATCAGTGATAAAAATGTATGACCGATGAACGTCGGGAGATTCTTTCGCCCAAATGCCCGATAACGTGATATGGGGTAATCCCCCGGCGACCTCGACCTTCTCAAAGGCTGACGGCAAATCTGAGCGCCGGACCACCATGAGAGCGTATGCAGCGTCATTAATGCCATAACGATCGACAAACGTACAGGTCAAATGAACTGTACTATCAGTTGCTGTTAGCTTTGTATTCCCACGATAACTTAAAGCCTGCAAGAAAACACCAATGATTTCGTTATATATCCCAGCAACAACAGGAGCTAAAACTACTTCACGTTTGAGTATAAGCTGACAAATATTCAATTCTGTTATATTCGCCAAGTCGCCACTTTTCAGCCGCATGATTATGAAATCCGCATAATAACTAATATCGAATGAAAACGGCCTTTCTTCTTTCCCAAACCAAACATCAAGCTGCCGATCTTTCAGGCTCATTCTTACGCATGGTAGCAGATCATTATTTCTTCTAATCGTCATCATTGGAGACGCCTGTGCAAGCATTTCCATGTTCGTAGCCTTGTCCAGAAAGGATTTCCACACGCCGTTTGAGCCACACACTGCACGTGCAACGGGAAAATTCAAAACGATGTCCTGCTGTGCGTATCCCGATTGGCAAAGCAAAAACATAGCGGCTAATGAAATGAATAGTTTTTGCATCTCTAAATACTCCAAGACGCGCAGTACCCGATGTGCAGCGTTAACCAGAAAAAATGCATCGAAAGAATACACGAACGCGGCTGCGTATTTTCCGATGATACTTCTTACGAAAATCACGTTCTATTCTCTTGTCATATTTCACGTTTTCGAACTTACAGGGGCTGCCATTCACATTTAATCCAGTCTCGAAAGACTCCGCCGCGCTTGTGGTGCTATGAGTTCCGCTTCCATCCATTCCAATGTTCCTCACTTTTGACTGAACGGGATAAACAGTGTATTTCCCTTTTTTTGATTGAGCATAGACCCATCGTATTGCCCAGGAATCGATGTTTCCTGCCATTTGATCGTCCAGCATTGTCGAGAGATCATTCCCCCCTCTGTTGAATTTCCTTCTCCTTGCCAGATTGAATCTGAATACCCGATAATCCTTTACTTGCCAATCCACAGTCTCCCATCTGTTTTTCCATGTTCCTATTCCCCAGCTGCAGCCTCTTGCTGAGAGAAAAACGTCCTTGCCATAGTCGTGCAAAAATGGAAATGAGTATCCACTTATTGACCATATGCGTTCGTCATTTTCATAATAATCGAGAGCACTGTTCATATAGTTCAAAAAATCAACTGATGTTAAGATGTCGTCTTCTATCGTAATGACTCTTCCGAAATCACCGATTATCTTCGTGATTCCAGAAATCACCGATTCTGCCAAACCTTTATTCCGGTTTTCTTTGAATACGTGGAAGCCTTTAAAAATTGAAAGCTTTTTTGCGCTTTCCAGGTAATTTCTGACTTTCTCAACTTTCAGCGCGTCATCTTTATTCTTCGGTCCATCACTAAAAATGAATATAGAGCTTTCTGTAACTCCATTATTATTCATAAGACTGCTAAGAGTCTTATGAACGTGCTCTTCTCTATTATAAACGAACATTACTATCGGCGAACTCATATCATTAATATTCCATTCTCCAGATAGAATATGAGAATATTCAACACTCTACTATCGAAGTAAAACAAGTGCCTTGAGCTGAGCAATGAACATCCTTCTGCTAACAAAAATAGTTGATATAAACGTGCTAGACATTTGAGCGATTACTACCGCGAGCGCCGCTCCAATCGCTCCTATCTTCCTTACGGTAAACATGCATACGAGTATATTTATTACAGCACCGATCGCGGTTGCGGCAAAATTGAATCTTGTATGATTTTCCACTATCAGCCATTGAGACCTGGACAACCCTAGGCAAACGAAGACCCCTGCCCAGATATGGAGAGAAAGAATAAATGCTGCCGAGGCATACTCTGCGCCGTACAGTATCTTTATTATGTATGGAGATAAAATCGAGACTGGAATCGCCACCATATAGGCGATCATTACCAGGCCCCTTGATAATTGCTGCAGGCGTCTATAATACTCGTCTTCGTTTGCTGTTCTGAGTTTTACAATATTGGGAAAAATGGATGTTACGATTGCCGTTGGAATAAAATACCAAAGCTCAGATATCCTGACAGCAGCAGCATATATCCCCAGTTCTTTCTTTCCCAATAAATCTCCAACTATGACTTGTCCCATTTTCATATATAGCAAAATTGAAAGAGATGAGAAAATAAGAGGCCAGCTATCTTTAAGAAAGTTGATTGCAGTGCTCTTATCCCATCTCCATTCTCGTATCAAATTCCCATCCATCGAATACGGAATAATAAGACTTGCGCATCCTATTACAATTTCAATGACGCCCGCAAGCGCGAAATAGACGAGAGATGCTTGAAGTAGGATAAGTATCAGCTTAAAAACGGAAACAAGAATATAGGATACGATTTTTGTAAGAACCACATGTTGTGATGATATTTTGGATTGAAACCAAAGAGCTATTGCATTGAAGGATTGAAATATATATCCAAACGCAATAATGAGTACAAGAATCTGCGTCAAAGGCTCATCGGCGCGTATTAGCCTTATTGCCACACAGCTCACGATAAAAACAAGAGACCCGCCAACAATTTTAATAATAAATGCAGTGCCCAGAAGCTTGTTCTTGTCCTGTGGACGTCTGGCCAGTTCGCGTATAACAATAGTATCTATTCCAAAACTTGAGAAAAATCCCAAAATCGCAGTAATATTCAATGCGTAATTTAGGATGCCAAATTTCTCTGGACCGAGATATCGGGCAATCCATGCACCAACGAATACTCCGACAATCAATCGAAATACTGTATCAGAAGAAAGCCAGAGTGCATTTTTTAACACTCTCTGAATGCCTTCTGGATATTTTATTAAAGTCTTCAGTTGCATATTTTCATTTAATTGAGAATATATTTCACGATATTTGGTATTCTATCCATTCTCAATGGTTCTTTGTCCGACATTCAATACCTGATTATAAATATCAACAAGTGTTGATAGATTAGCGCTTCTCTTGTGAGTTTCTCTCCCCCGTATCCTGCTTTCATGCGAAATGCTTTCAGCCAATCGATCATCATTCCAAATTGAAGCTATATAGTAAGCCATGATAGCCGGTTCGTCGAATTGATAGAGGAATCCCTCTTTTCCATGTGTTAGCAGATCCGGTACTCCCCCAACATATGCGGCTACAATCGGCGTTCCAACAACCATTGCTTCCCCGAGGGAATTTGGACTATTCTCAATTGATGAAGGTAGCACAAATGTATGTGCTCGAGATAACCTCTCCGCAATTTCCTCGGCCTTCAATATCCCTGTAAACACGACGGATCCATTCAAATGATATCTTTTTATCAGCGAACATAGAATTTTTCCATATCCAGGTCTCCGTATATTCTTTTCGGCAATATTCGGCCCTGCCACATATATCTTGATATCCTCATACGATTTCGCAAGCAAATATGCGGCTTCCAAAAGAAAATGAAGTCCTTTTATCGGATAGACCGCTTGACTTGCAAAAATGGAATGCCTTTCAACGTGTTCAATATCCCACGTCGATTCATAAAATTCTTCCCTCAAACTTTCATTGCAATGAAAATACTTCGCTTTCAAGTTCATCGCTCTTACGTGCGCATAATCCCATCGTGTCCTTCCAATTATATAATCGACGTTTCTCAACAAATGAAGTTCGCCGTTTGAACGCATTCTAAATCTCGCGCGTTGCATGAGAATATTGTCGAATTTCAGCATATCGCGAATAGTCATATTCTTTATGATATCCAATATTCCGATTCCCCCGAGGTAGTGTTTACTATAAGGATTAATAAGTCCCTGAATAGAAAGGATTGTCGGGATCTTTTCCTTTGAAACGAACAAAGGTAAGCTATGCGAATATTCAGTGCCATGTATATGAATGATATCCGGAGAGAAGCCATATATTATCGACTTCCAAATCTTCTCAAGTCCTTTCCAATAGTGAAACTGTGCGTGTCTTCCACCGGGAAGAAGGTAGTATTCAATTGAGCCGTCTGAGAAATGTTTTACTTCTTTTCCGCTATAGACTGTCGCAATGGCGAGCTTGATCCAGTCGAGATTCCGTATCCCCTCAGCGAATGCAAGCAACCATCCGCCGCTATATTGAGGAGCGATAGCGATCTTCTCTGCCGGGTAAGGGAAAATAATATTGACAACCCACAGTATTCTCATTGCATCCATCTCAAATGACATGCCACGCCTTTTTCAGACGTGTGATAATCAAGATTTCTTGTATCGGAAAGATTTCCTGTGAGAATTTCAGCTCAGTCTTGTTTTTATTTCAGTACCGATGTCTCGTAATGAATCGAAAAGGAAAGCGACTAATGCAGCCAGTAAAAAGCCAGAGATGGTTCCGAGCATCGTTATCATCGTTCGTCTTGGCTTCGCTTTCAGTTCTGGAAAAATCGCCGGGTCGATTACTTCAACAAAGATCTGATCCTGCGCCTCTTGAAGCTTCTGATTCTCATAAGAGGCGAGCAGCCCAGAGTATATTTTCGTTGCAATCTCAAGGTCACGGTAGATATTTTGATATTCGACGATCTGTTCGGGAGCGCTATCCATCGAGAATGTACCAATTCCAGTTCCGCTTTCTATTTTCGTTATTTGTCGATCAATTGCACCAAGTTGGGTCCGAGCTTCCGTAAGTTGAGGATTTTCTTGCGAAAAAGCACTTTCAAGCTTTGCTATCTCCACTTCAACGGCCAGTTTCTGCGTTAAGAGTGTTGAGTATAGTGCCATTGCACTTGTCACTTGCCCCTCAGGTAAGATGATCTTTGTATTCTTCTGAAAGCTGGCCATTTTGGCCTGTAAGTCTTTGACTTTGGCCTCCTGTTCGCTTATTTGGTCTTCAAGTACCTTGATGGATTTTTTGCTCACGGTGAGGTTTTTCGCATTCAGTATGTCTTCCAGCACCTCCACCGAATGGTTTGCGATATCCATGGCGAGTTTCTGGTCCTTGAACTCCGCCTTAACGACGATAATCCCAGTTTGCTGATTCTCGTCAACGGACAGAATACTCCCCATCATTTTCTCAACGGCGACATTGAATGGATCTCGTTTCTTAATGGATCCAGAGGTGTTTAGTATAACCGGAACGAGATCCAAGTCCTTCACTACCCTTTCACAAAGAGATCTACTTTTCAGAATGGCGACAATTTTCTGAGAAGGAGTCGAAGTCATCCCGGCTGGCAGGCTCATCCCTGCGAGCGCCGCGAGGCCCGCATATTGCGATAACGCGGATCCCTGATTGGACGTGATGGGAATTATCGAAGTTTTCGCGTCATATTCCGGTTGTAGAAGAAGGGAAATGGAGATCGATCCAATCATAAAAGCGAAAGTGATCCCAGCAATCAGCCATTTGCGCTTCCAGAATGTTAGAAAGACATCTATCAGGTTGAGATCATTCTTTTCATCAGATCGGTGTCCGCTCATATTGGCTTCCTTAGTTGTTCTATTCCTTCTGCGCTATCTCTTTATACTATGTGTTTAAAACTGGATTTGCTTCCCCCACACGAATCTATCAATGATCTTTGTATAGCTCTGTATCAACCGAACCACCTTTTCCGAAACATTTTCATCGTCGTAGTCCTTAGGAATGTGCCTCACTTTATAATCCGTCCATAGGGAGCGACATAGTTCCACTGCCTGAATTATGTCCTTTTCACTAATGCCTCCTACTACAAGCGTGCCTTTATCTATCACTTCCGGCCTTTCTGTCGAGGTCCGTATTAGGACCGCGGGAAATCCCATAATGGCCGACTCTTCAGAGAGCGTCCCACTGTCGGAGAGCACGCAAAAAGATTCTACTTGCAGCTTATTGTATTCGAAAAACCCGAAGGGATTCATCTGTTTAACGAGTGGATGAAAGCGAAATCCTCTGTTTTCAATTTGATTCCAGGATCTTGGATGCGTCGAATAGATCACCGGCATCCTATACATTGTGGCAATACTATTAATGCCATTCATGAGACTCATGAAACTACTCTCATGGTCGATATTCTCTTCTCGGTGGGCCGATACGAGGAAGTAGTTCCCTCTTTCGAGCCCGAGTTCTTCAAGAATCTTGCAGTTGTTTATCCCTTCCATATTCTTTTGTATCACTTCCCTCATTGGCGACCCAGTCACGAATATATGCTCCTTCCGTATACCCTCGGAAAGGAGGTAGCGGCGAGAGTGCTCGGTATAGGGGAGGTTGATATCGCTAATATGGTCGACGATTTTACGGTTGATCTCCTCCGGGACGTTCTGGTCGAAGCAGCGGTTCCCCGCTTCCATATGGAAGATGGGAACCTTGAGCCGTTTGGCTGAAATTGCACAGAGGGCACTGTTGGTGTCCCCGAGGATGAGCAATGCATCAGGCTTTTCCGCCTTGAGCACTTCGTAGGACTTGGCTATTATATTTCCCATGGTCTCGCCAAGGTGGGCGCCGGCCGCATTGAGATAATGATCAGGAGCCCTGAGTCCGAGCTCCTCGAAAAAGACTTGATTGAGCGTATAATCGTAATTCTGCCCCGTGTGCACGAGGATGTGATCGAAATAGCGATCGCAGGCCTTTATGCATTCGGAGAGCCTGATGATCTCGGGTCTCGTGCCGATGATGGTCATTACCTTGAGCTTGGCCAATCTACACCTCGAGGGAATAGGTATCCGCATCTGCGGGGTCGAACACCTCATCCGCCCAGAAGAGCGTGATGAGCTCAGTTTCGCCTATGTTTGTTATTGAATGGGCATATCCGACGGGGATATCGACAACGCGAAGCTCGTCACCCGACACAGGATACTGCAGCGTTTTCCCGTCATTGATATGGCGGAATTTGATGAGTGCGCGTCCTTGGATGACGAGGAACTTCTCCGCTTTGGTATGATGCCAATGGTTTCCGCGCGTGATGCCTGGTTTCGTCTTGGAGATGAAAATCTGACCGAATGAGGCGCACTTCATGAATTCGGCCAGCCAGCCGCGATCGTCCCTCTTTATTTCGAGCGCATAGCTGAATTCCTCTTCGGGCAGGAAGGATAACCATGTTGCGTAGAGCCTTCGCGCGAAACCGCTCTCCATGGACGGCATGACGAGGCTCTTCCGGCTGGAGACGAATGTTGCAAGAAGATCGGAGATCTCTCCGAGGGTCATTGTATAGGTCTGGCCGACCCGGCAGAAACCGTCAGGATCCGGGCTCATCTCGCCGTCGAGCGCCGCGATAAACGATTCGGCAACATCGTCGATGTAGACAAGGTTGAGTTCAGTCGAGGGGTCATTGATCTCGATGGGCAGGCTGCGTGTCGTATTATAGCACCACGTGGCGATTACTGAATTATAATTCGGTCGACACCATTTCCCGAACACGTTCGGAAGGCGAAACACGAATACCGGCGCGCCGGTCTTTGCGCCGTATTCTCGTACGGCTTCCTCCGCGGCCAGCTTGCTCCTGCCGTACGGATTATCCAGCGCTGCCTGTGAAGAAGAGGAGATGAGCAGCGGTATTCCATCATTTCTCGTGGCGAGGAGGCCGGCAAGTTCCTCCGTCAACAGTGTATTGCCCGTTTCGAATTCGGAAATATCTTTGGGGCGGTTGATGCCTGCCAGATGCATGACGAAATCCGCAGCTCGGACCCCTTCCAAAAGATCGGCGCGCGCATTTGCCTGGTCGAAGCAGATCAGCCGGATATCCTCCCGGCGCTCGAGTCGGGAACGAATATTCCGCCCAATGAAGCCCTCGGCCCCGGTGAGAAGCACGGTTTTCATCGGGTAGCCGTCCGCTCCGCGAGCTCCTCGCGCATGAAATCCAGCTTGAGAAGAAGCTCCTTTATCTCTTCGACGTCCAACCTACGGGTATTCTCCGATGTATATTCCCAACCCCTGGAAATCTGCTCCTCGCCTTGAACGAAAAACTTATCGTAATTCAGGTCCCGTGTATCGGCGGGGATGCGATAATAGTCGCCCAGATCTTCGGCCTTGGCCATCTCCTCACGGGTGAGGAGGGTCTCATGAAGCTTCTCGCCATGGCGCGTCCCTATTATTCTGACCTCGCAGTCTGCGCCCATGAGCTCCATGACCGCCTTCGCGAGATCCGCGATGGTCGACGCAGGCGCTTTCTGGACGAATATATCCCCCGGCACCGCGTGCTTGAACGCGAAGATCACCAACTCCACCGCGTCTTCGAGGGACATCAGGTAGCGGGTCATGTTCGGATCCGTGATGGAAATCGGCGAACCGCTCTTGATCTGTTGAACGAAAAGGGGGATTACGGACCCGCGCGATGCCATGACGTTTCCATAGCGCGTGCCGCAGATGATAGTCTTTTCCGCGGTAACGGTCCTCGATTTCGCCACCATCACTTTTTCCATCATGGCTTTTGAGATACCCATGGCGTTGATCGGATAGACGGCCTTATCCGTCGAAAGGCAGATGACCTTTTTCACGTTGTGCTGCACCGCCGCCGTGAGCACGTTATCCGTTCCGATGACATTTGTTTGGACGGCCTCCATTGGAAAGAATTCGCACGAGGGAACTTGTTTCAACGCCGCCGCCTGGAAAACGTAATCCACTCCGTGTATCGCGCTTGCGATGCTGTTGAAGTTTCGAACGTCGCCGATGTAGAACTTTATTTTATCGCTATTATATTGTCTTCGCATGTCGTCTTGTTTTTTTTCATCGCGGGAGAATATTCGTATTTCTTTTATATCCGTACTCAAGAATCGCTTGAGCACTGCATTACCGAACGAGCCCGTTCCGCCGGTAATTAGCAGAGTCTTGTCTTTAAACATCCATTACTCCTATGGTCCTGCTTATTTTTCCGAGTGACCTTTTTTTCTTGGGCCGCTATCTGCTTTTCAAGCTCCTGAGTTGTTTTCCGGCTGATCGTGAATGATTTGCTGTTAAGAATTATTTCTAGAATACTCATCGCGCTTATTGCGATTCTGAGCGTACTGAGGATCGCCAAACTCGACTTCTAGTCTGATTATCCCCGATTTATCATCACATGCGACGGAAAGGATCTTTTTTGCATTATTTCGGTTGCTACGTTGAAGGGGTCTTCTTTCAGGGTTTTTCAAGATTCGTTGAACCAAATCTAATTCCCGGATTACTTGTTCACAGAGCGTGCGGCTTTTCAGGATTGCGATTATTTTTTGGCTTGGCGTCGACGTCCCGCCGATGGCGGGGAGATTGATTCCTACCATCGACGCGAGCGATGCATATTGTGACATCATCGAATTCTGATCCGCTGTTATCGGCATGAGAGTCGTTGTGGATGTATTCGTGGGAGGTATAAGAAAGCCCAAGACAAGCGATCCGGCGGCAAATACGGCGGCGATTGCCGCTATCATCCATTTCCGCTTCCAAACAACAACGAATAGGTTTACGAAGTTTATACCTTCAACATGCATTTGTAAGGACGAATTCGGGTAGACCAATCGTTTCTTTGAGCCTTCGCGTATTCCCGCCATTTCAAACTCCCATTTGTACAAGACCCATGCGCATAACGCGCCGGTTCCTATGTTTTCCTGTTGACTCTAGTTATGCCCACCATCAACCCCTACTTCACGATCGCGTAGACGCTGAGCGCGGTGCTCGCGAGGTTGGCGAGGATCTGTGCAATGTCGCGGGTTACCGGCAGGATGTAGTTCGGCGTGACCTCTTTCTTGCCCACGACGATCGTGTCGCCCGCATAGACGGGATCCTGGTCAATTGTGGGAGGTATCCAGAGAAACCCCATTTTCTGCTTTGGGCTGATGACGCTCCCATCCGCGCGTATCATGTAGGTTTTGCTCGAATCCCCATTTTCCGTAACGCCGCCGACGGAAGAAAGATAATCCTTGACTCTGAGGCCTTCACGGTAGGCCACGGTTATCGGATTGAAGACCTCCCCGATGATCTGGACGAATGAGGGCGTCTTCGGGATGAAGATGCTGTCACCATCATCGAGCGGGAGATCGTCGGGCGTGCCGACGAGCGCCTCGATTGTTTTCGGCATGTGAACGGATATCCGCCCGAGCACTCCGGAGATCTGGGTTCGCAGCGCATCGATCTCGGCCTTCTGGGCCTCCATTTGCAGCCGCGCGATTGCAGCGGCATCAGAGCCCGAGACGTTTGAAAAAGCCTGCGCCGTTGCCTCGCTGATATTTTGTGAAAGCGTCAGGCTCAGGATATTGGCCGCCCGGTCAAGCTGTTCCCTCTGCAGATCCGCGGCGCTCTTTTTGAGCAGGACGATCCCTTGCGGAAACGCATCCTGAGCAAAGCCTCCTGCCCCCCGAAGCGCTTCCGAAAGGCGCATTCCCTGGTGGAAGAGCTGCGCGCCCGGATTGTTCACCTGCCCGCGAACGATTATCTGAGCATTCTTCTCGTTCTCTGACGTGGGTGAGAATACGATCCGGTCTCCAGGAAGAAGGACAATATCGGAGGAAATCCGCTGCCCGAGGAAATCCCTGAGATAGATGACGACGCGGTCTCTCGACAGTGACTCGTCGCCCAAAGCCGGCGCGGAAGGAGCCATTGGCGGCTGCGACTGCGTATTGGGCTGACTCTGATTGTTCGGTTGGGACGGCATCTGATTTGGATTCGATTGCACGGTCGCCTGGACTGCCTGGCTGGCAATCGCTTGCGCCGTCGGCTGGACCTGAGAGCTATTCGCGGCAGCTTGCGCAGCCTGTTGCGTGGGATAGAGCGAGCCCTGACCTGGGAAAGCCTGGCTTTGAGGCTGGCTGGGAAGGATGGGCTGTGGCTGCGTAGGCTGTACTGTTTGGGATGTATTCGCCAACGGCGGTTGCTGCGGCGCATTCGCCTGTGCGACGGGAGAGAGGATGGGAGCAGGCTGGAGGGGGTTCTCGCGGTAGATGTATGCTTTCATTTCCTTGGCATCCCCATTAAGGCTTACCATCCTGAGGATATCCACCAGATTGATCCCGTCGTAGTAGAGGACAACCTTGGATTCCTTAACCGAACCGGATACTTCAATGGGCGAGTCGATCGTCTTTGGGAAAAAGCGGATGCGGTCCAGAGGCTTCAATTCGACATCCGCCTTTCCGTCGGCTACATCCTCGGGACAAAACGTGAGCATGGTTTCGCTGCCCGACCCCATTTCGTGGCGTCGTATTTCGGCGTATTGGAGGTTTGTGTCGATGAGGAACTCTTGGCTGCTCAAGATTTCCTTCAACCTCATCCCCTGGCTCCAGGCGTACATGCCGGGATAGCGGATGGTGCCTTCCATTGTCATCGTTTCGGGGTAGCTATCCAGATCAACATCCGCCGAATCGTCGCCAAAACGGAAGAAGCTCACGCGGTCGAGGGCCTGGAGGGGCGCGTCCCACAAGCCGTCGAGGACCTTCCGAGGCTGGAAGACGGAGTTTCGGGTATAGCCGCCCTTCTCGGTACGGCAGATCCGCGCGTAGAAAAGGTTGGTATCCGGCATGAGTTTGACGCGGTCCAGGAGAGCGCGCAGCGTGGGCATTGAATCCAGGGAATAGGAACCGGGGAACTTGACCTCGCCGTCCACGTCGATCCTGTTGACCAGAAGATCCCGAACGGGATCCACCCGCACGAGGTCTCCATTCATGAGGGGAGTGGCGGCGATATCCGAGCCCTTGGATCCGTCGCTGATGATGCGCCGGTGTTCAGAATCGAAGCGAACGACGCTCGTGCCCGGCGGGTACGCCGAAGGGAGCATCCCGCCGGCCAGGCCAAGGAGGTCGGAAACTGTCTTCTCACCCTTGAGTTCGTAGATGCTTGGGCGTTTCACCGCTCCCGTAACGCCCACGACGGTTCCTATCTCGCGCACGAGGATTGAATCGTTCTCGCGCACCTGGACGTCCGTTGACTTTCCCGAAATGAGCACATCGTAGAGATCGAATACCATCCCCTTCTCCTGGCCTTTATGGGTCAGGACGATGTTCCTGAGGCTCCCCGTCTTCATGATGCCGCCGGCCTGGGAGATGACGTCGAAGAGGGAGTTTACGGCGCTGGCCATCACAACGCCGGGCGAGTTCACGAACCCCGCAACGTATACGGGAAACTGGCGTATCTGGGAAAGGGTGATGCTGAGATCGAACTTCTTGTATTTTTTCGACATGGCGGATTTCAGGTAGGCCTTTACCGATTGCAGGTCCAGCCCCCAGGCCGTGAAGTGACCCGACGGGGGGGAAGAAACACAGCCCGTTTCTGTCCACCGGAAGCTCGTACCGGGAATCCATGTTAGCGATGTCCATTGCGTCTCCCCAGATGTAGACGACGAGAACGTCTCCCGGCCCGACTACGTAATCATCCCCAACAGCGGAGAAGGAAGAGAAAGAGCTCTGCGAGAAGAAATCATAGCCGAATTGCTGGAGGGGGGAGAATCCTGCGGAACGGCGGGCGCGAACATGGCTTCGATTGAAGACGGCCCAGCGGGGACCAGGACAATCTTGCCGAGAACGGGATTTTGCAGGTTTGCTGCGTTTTCCGAAGTTCCAGCCTGCTCGGTTGACCGTTGGCTCTTGGTCGATGGGAGGGACAATGTCCCTCCGATTCCAGCGCCCTGCAGTGCTTTGAGGATATCCGCCGCTTGTGAAGAGGAGATGCCCCCCTGGCCGGAGCCCCCGCTTGAGCCTCCGCCGATTCCGGTATTCTGCGCGCCGAGAGACCAGCAGGCAAACGAAAAAACTATGAGCAGAGCGACCCTCTTACAGTTGCCGTAAGCGATCATTGATTATTACCTTCCTTGTAGCTGCCGGCACATGGATTCCAAGCAGCGAGGAGTGTGAAGCTTCGGGTCAAATAACATAACCGATTTTATAACAAGGAAATAAGTTAGTACACGGGACAGAGAGCAGCGCAAACGCAACTATACTCAGGATATGAAACGGCTCAAAACGCATATCCAGCCAGAGATGGTATGAAGTCCGCGAAAACAACGAAGGCGGCCGGAACTCGCTCTTCTTTTTCCGGGACGAGTTTTAACAGAGGTTAATGATTATTCTACATGGACAGACTACGAGACGCATTACCCCGATACTGGTAGCTCCCAATTCCTCCATAACCTCGAATTTATAATACTATAGCCCTTGCCAAAAAGAGTATAGCCCCCGAATTCCCCCCTGTCAATCCGGCGGGCATCAGGGCCCTTGACGACCCAGGAATTTTTGTATAGCCTCACTTAAATTTCGTATCCGAACTATTCGTAATCGAGATTTTCTCAAGGCGGAATACAAGCGTATGGAAGACGAGATCCAACTGGTAGAGCTTCTTCACCAGATCAACAGGAACATCTGGAAGCTTCTCTCCGACATATTCAGAAAAGAGCGGCTTTCCACAACCGAGATCATCGTGCTCGTGACCATGAGCAAGAAGAAAACCAGCCGCGTAACGGACCTTGCCGCGATGATAGGAATCCCTTGCAGCACCCTCACCGGCATCCTGGACAGGCTCGTGCTGCAGGGCTTTCTCGAGCGCAGCCAGGATCCCGATGACAGAAGGAGCGTCCTCATGAGCGCGACACCGAAGCTCGGCACCTTCATAGCCGACCGCATCTCCCCCATGAAGGACACGCTGCGCATGGCCTTCAAATCCATGCCGAAGCCCCGCATCAAGCGGCTCATGCAAGATCTCCATTTCGTCGTCGAGAGCCTGGAACGGAAGGACTAGCGCGGCCTCCAGGAAAGGGAACAGATACATGCAGTCACGGATGATCGCGATGGCCCTCCTTCTGCTCGTTTCGGTCCATGCTCCGGGGATCTGGGCCCAGGCGACTCCGCTATCCATCGAGGATGCGGTTGCCATGGCGCTGGAGAAGGACCCGAGCGTAAAGAGCTCGAGCTGGGACTGGCTTTCGGCATCAGCCAAGGCGGAGGCGGCCGGCTGGCGGATGCTGCCCTCCCTGTCGTTTGCCGCCGGTTACCAGAAGTTGAGCGATTTGCCGCCGGCATCGCTAGAAATAGCCAACCCCTTCGCTCCCGCCGGCCCGCCCCTCGATTTCAGCTTCCCCCCTTCCCTCACCAACTTGTATTCCTTCTCCCTGAATATGCAGTACCCGGTTTTCGCCGGCTTCCGCATCCGGGAAGCGGCCGCGCTGGCGCAGCTTCAGGCCCAGGGCAAGCGGATGGCGCTGGAGATGGTGAAGAAGTCTCTCGTGTTTGAGGTGCGGCGCGCGTACTGGGAAGCGGTTCGTGCCACAAACAACGTCCAGACCCTCCAGAAGAACCTCGAGCTCATGAAAGTGAACCGCGAGCTCGCCGCCCGGCAGGTTTCCCAGGGAATCGCGACCCGGGCGGACCAGCTTGCCGCGGACACGCGTTATATCCAGGCCGATCTGGATCTTGGAGACGCGGTTTCCCTCCAGAAACGCTCCTATCTGGTTATTGCGTCCTTGATCGGCGCCGCCGCGGACACCCTCACGCTGTCGGCCGATCCGATGGATGGGGAGCCGCCCTTCACCCTCGCCACTCATCCCGAGGACCGGGTGCCTCCCATTATGAGCGAAACCCTGGATGAAAATGCCCTGATATCGGCCGCAATGGAGAGGCGCCCCGAAACCCGATCTTCCGCGATCTCGCTCCTGCTCGCCCGGCATAATGTCGGCCTCGCGCAGGCGGGCCTGTACCCCACTTTGACCCTCACGGGCAATTACACCCTTGCCGATCCGAATTCGCGCGTGCCGTTCCAGAGCGATCCCACGGCATTCACGGGCACGTGGTCTCTGGGGATCCAGCTCAGCTACGATATCAGCGGAATACCGGCCGGCCTTGCGGAGAGCGACGCGCAAAGCCTTGCGGTCAGGAAAGCGGAGAGCGACGCGCAGAAGCAGGCCAACACCGTCGTCCTCGACGTCAAAACGTGCATCCTCAACCTCCAGAGGGCGAGGCGCGACCTCGCTTTGATCCGGGGAATGATAGAGCAGTCCAGGGAAAACGTCAGGGTAACCCAGCAGAGGCTCGAAGCTGGAACGGCGAACACCCTGGATGTGCTCACCGCGCAATTCAACCTCCTCAGGGCCGGTTTTTCAGTCACGAATAAGGAGATCGACGCCCAGATTGCGTCAGCCGATCTGGCGCGCGCGATCTCCCTCGATGAGATCGAATAGATAGGCCGGGATCCATGATCAAGCTCTTCAGATACCTGAAACCCTACACGATACCGGTGGCAGCCGTCGTCGTTGTGGTCTTCTTCCAGTGCATGGCGGATCTGTACCTGCCAACCCTGATGTCCGACATCGTCAACAAGGGCATCACCAACGGCGACATCGGCTACATCATGCAGACCGGCGGGCTCATGCTCCTGGTGGCATTGGGCGGCTCCGCCTGCGCGATCGTGGCCAGCTACCTGTCGTCCCACGCTTCGATGGGCTTCGGGGAGATCCTGCGCAGCAGGGTCTTCACACACGTTGCGAGCTTCTCGCTCCACGAGTTCGACAAATTGGGCACCCCATCGCTCGTGACGAGGAACACCAATGACGTGACCCAGATCCAGATGGTGACGCTTTTCATGATGAGGATGATGATCAGCGCCCCGATCATGGCGGTGGGCGGCATCATCATGGCCGTCTCCAAGGATCCGGGGCTGTCATGGGTCATCGTCGTGGTCATCCCAATCCTGGCGGCCACCATCATTTCGCTGGCCGTGAAGGGCTTCCCCCTGTTCCGGGCCATCCAGAAGAAGATCGATCAGATAAACCTCGTGCTTCGCGAGGGGCTTACCGGCATCAGGGTGATCCGCGCCTTCAACAGGATCGACGACGAGAAGAGGCGCTTCCACGCTGCGAATTTCGATCTCATGCAGATCTCCGTCCAGGTCAACAGGATGTTCGCCATCATGATGCCCGTCATGATGCTGGTGATGAACTTCACCACCATCGCAATCATCTGGTTCGGCAGCATCCGCGTGGATCGGGGGGTCTCCAACATCGGAAACATGATGGCTTTCCTTCAGTATGCCATGCAGATCCTGTTTTCCCTTCTCATGGCCTCCCTGATGTTCATCATGCTGCCCCGCGCCCAGGCGTCCGCGGACAGGATCAACGAGGTTTTGGCCACCATCCCCGAGATCAAGGAGCCGAAACGGGCGCGAACGGCGGACAGCGCCACGAAAGGATACGTGGAGTTTCGAAACGTCACCTTCCGGTACCACGGCGCCGAGGAGCCGGCCATCAGCGGCATTTCCTTCTCGGCACGCCCGGGAGAGGTGACGGCAATCATCGGAAGCACCGGCTCGGGAAAGTCAACGCTCATCAATCTCATCCCCCGTTTCTATGACGTCGACAGCGGGAGCATCCTGATAGACGGGGTGGATACGCGCGAGTATTTGCTGAAATCCTTGAGGGCCAAAATCGGCCTGGTTCCCCAGAAGGCGATCCTGTTCTCCGGTACCATTGCCGACAACATCCGCTACGGAAAGACGGACGCCACGGACGATGAGGTGAGGCGGGCCGCCGAAACGGCGCAGGCCACCGAGTTCATCAGTGCGATGAAGGACGAATTCGATTCGATCATAGCCCAGGGCGGCACCAACGTCTCCGGCGGGCAGAAGCAGCGGCTCTCCATTGCGCGGGCCCTGGTGAAAAAGCCGGAGATATTTCTCTTCGACGACAGCTTCTCCGCGCTCGATTTCAAGACCGACGCGCGGCTTCGCTCTGCGCTGAAAAAAGAGACCTCCGATGCGACCGTGCTGATCGTGGGACAGCGGGTGGCTACGATCATGGACGCCGACAGGATCATCGTCCTGGACGAGGGGCGGATCGCAGGGATGGGCAGGCACCGGGACCTGTACACGTCGTGCGAGGTCTATCGGGAAATCGTCGCTTCCCAGCTCTCCGAAGAGGAGATAGCATGAGCGACGCGAGCAGAGAGCGCAGGCCGGGAGGAGCCCCGGGGATCTTCGGCGGCGGCAGGGGACCGCGGCCCGGCGGCGGTTTCATCGGGGGGATGGGAAGAGGCCCCGCAGAAAAGCCAAAGGACTTCGCGGGCACCTTCAGGAGGCTGGCCCTCTGCTTCCTGCCCCAACGGGTCAAGCTCTCCATCGTCGTCATGTTCGCAGTCTTGAGCACCGTCTTCACGATTGTCGGCCCCAAGCTCATGGGCCGCGTGACGACGCGGCTGTTCGATGGGCTCATAGCCAAGTACATGGCCGCCTTCCTCCACAAGCCCATGCCTTCCATTGACTTTCCCTTTATTGGACAGACCATCCTGCTCCTGATCGGGCTGTATCTGGCAAGCGCCCTGTTCAGCTACATCCAGCAGTATCAGATGGCGGGCATCTCGCAGAAAATCGTCTTCGACATGAGACGCGACGTCAATGACAAGCTCGCGCGCCTGCCCTTGAAGTTTTTCGATTCGCGGACTCATGGTGAGATCATGAGCCGCGTCACCAACGACATCGACAACATCAGCTCCACCCTCCAGCAGAGCCTCACCCAGCTCATCACCTCCGTCTGCACCATCGTGGGGGTTCTGGTCATGATGCTGACCATCAGCCCCTGGCTTACCCTCATCACGATCGTCACTCTTCCCGTCTCGATTCTCGCCACCGCCAACATCACCAAGTTTTCCCAGAAGAGCTTCGCCGCCCAGCAGAAGGAGCTCGGGACGCTCAACGGCCACGTGGAGGAGATGTTCACCGGCCTGAAGATCGTGAAGGCTTTCGGGCAGGAAGAGGAGTCGATCCGGGAGTTCGAGAGGATCAACTCAAGGCTCTACCAGGCAGGGTGGAAGGCGCAGTTTGTTTCCGGGATCATCATGCCCATCATGTTTTTCATAAACAACATCGGCTACGTGCTGATCTGCGTGGTGGGCGGCATCATGGCGGCCAAGAAGGCTCTCAAGCTCGGCGACATCCAGGCTTTCATCCAGTACTCGCGGCAGTTCACGCAGCCCATCGCGCAGACCGCCAACATCGCCAACGTCCTGCAGTCCACCCTCGCCTCCGCCGAGCGCGTTTTCGAGATCCTGGACGAGCCGGAGGAGGCTCCGGACAGGGAGGACTGTGCCCTCATCGAGGCTCCGAAGGGAGAGGTCAGGTTCCAGAACGTCAGGTTCGGCTACAAGGAAGGCGTCACCCTGATGGAAGACATGAACATCGACGTCAGGGAGGGCCAGACCGTCGCCATCGTGGGGCCCACGGGCGCCGGAAAGACGACCCTGGTGAACCTGCTGATGCGATTCTACGAGATCAGCGGCGGGAGCATCCTGGTGGACGGGGTGGATATCAGGGATTTGAAGAGAGGGGACCTGCGCACCATGTTCGGCATGGTGCTCCAGGATACCTGGCTCTTCAACGGCACGATACGGGAGAATATCGCCTATGGCCGCGAGGGAGCCACGGAGGATGAAATCATCAGGGCCGCCAAGGCGGCGCACACGGACCATTTCATCAGGGCCCTGCCGGACGGATACGACACGGTCCTGAACGAGGAAGCCTCCAATATCTCCCAGGGCGAAAAGCAGCTTTTGACGATCGCCCGCGCCATCCTCTCCGACCCGGCCATCCTGATTCTGGACGAGGCGACAAGCTCCGTTGATACCAGGACCGAAGTCTCTATCCAGAAAGCCATGAAGGAGCTCATGAAGGGGCGGACCAGTTTCGTCATCGCGCATAGGCTTTCCACCATACGCGACGCGGAGTCGATCCTGGTCATGAACAACGGAACAATTATCGAAATGGGCAATCACAAAGAGCTGCTTGCCAGGGGGGGCTTCTATGCCGACCTCTACAACAGCCAATTCACCGGCGCATACGTGGATGAACAAGGGGTTTAGCAATGAGTCAACCTGCTATGGAAGAAAAAAACCGGGACGCGGCCCCCGGATCTCGGGGCGGCGGCGCGAAAGACGACAATCATGGGGCGGCCGCAAAAGAAGCGACCTCCACGAAGAAAAAGGCCCGAAAAGGCCCCGCTCTGATCGGCGCGATCATCCTCATCGTGCTTATCGCCGCGGGGTTGGTTGTCGGGACGCTGTGGCTGATCGACACCGTCACCTTTGTAAGCACCGACGACGCATCGATCGACGGAAACCATGTCAATGTCAGCGCCAAGATGCTGGGCCGGATCCACGGCATTACGGCGGTCGAGGGAGCCAAGGTCCAGGCAGGACAGGTCCTGGTCACGCTGGAGGACGGCGATCTGCGCGCCCAGGAAACTCAGGCCTCCGCGGCGCTGAACTACGCGAAGCAGAACGCGGTGCTGGCCAAGATCAACCTGGACAAGACGCAGGACGACTACCAGCGCGTTCATTACCTGTTCAATACAGGCTCCACCACCAAGGAACAGTACGACCACGCGGGCAAGGCCCTGGAATCTGCAAATGCGCAATACACCATTGCCCAGGCCCAGGTGGAAACCGCGAACGCCCAGCTCGGCGTCATCGAAACCCAGCTCCTGAACACCAGGATTTCCGCCCCGATTTCCGGTGTGGTCGCCAAGAAGTTCTTCATGCAGGGCGACGTGGTTCAGCCCGGGCAGACCATCGTCTCGGTGAGCGATCTGGACAACGTCTGGGTTACGGCCAATTTCGAGGAAACCAAGATCGGGAGGATCCGCGTCGATGCGCCGGTTGAAATAGCCGTTGACGCCTTCAGGGACCGCCAATTCAGAGGCCGGGTGGCAATGATCGGCGCGGCCATTGTGGCTCCCCCGTTCTCGATAGGAGAGTTCACCAAGACGACTCAACGCGTCCCGGTCAAGATCGTCTTCGACGCTATCCCCGGCTCCGTGACCCTCCTTCCCGGCATGTCAGTCGAGGTAAAGGTAAGGACCCAATAGTTGACGAGCGCGATTGCGCCAATCCTACGTCCGTCACTACGACAAGCGAGGCGCCCTGATCGGTCTTTGATGTAGTACTGCTTTCTGGAAGTCTGGCGCGGAGCGCTTCACCCCCGCCCTTTATTCCGCGTTCCGCTCATGCTACGATACGGCCGTGCCCGTCGGGTATCTCATCTTCCACGCTGTTTGCGTCTCTTCCGCCCTGGGCGTGCTGATCGCGCTTGGGGCCATGTATCGGATATCCGGGACAAAGGGGCTGCCTTCTCTCACCCTGGCGTTCCTCTCGCAGCTCATGAGCTATACCCTGGGTATCGCGCTGGTCTGGGGCGGCACGCGCATCCCCCTGATCCAGGGCGGCCTGCAGGAGAAGATCCTCCTCACGATCAAGTTCGTTCTTCAAAGCTCGGTAACGCTTCTCTTCCCCATTGCCGCGCGCGGGCTTCTGACTCTTGCGCCGACGCGCGGAGCGCGGACCGTTCTCTGGTCTTTCATCTCCACGTGCGCTCTCGCGCTGGCGATTTTCTGGGTCCTGCCCGCCAGGCTCGAACCGATTGTCCTGACGGCGCTGGGAATCTTTTCCCTGGTCACGTACGCCCTTTCGATGGCCTACAGCATTTCGCTCCCGCTCTGCCGCTCAGAGCTGATCGCGGCGAGGTACAGGCGGCCGGTGCGCGTTTTGGCGATCGTCTTCCTTGTCCTTGTCGAATCGATGATGGTACAGGATGCGGCCATCATAGTGGGGGCCCCGCTTCCCCCCGGGCTGCTCGACGGAGCCTGTTTCCTCGCCTTGTCCATCACGATCCTCGTTTTCTGCCTGGATATTCTGCTCTCCAGGGCGAAGATCTCGGGTCCTTTGCCAGGCTGGCGCGAGTTCGGGCTTTCCCATGGCCTGACGGACCGGGAGCTGGATATCCTCGCGGGGCTTCTCAGAGGTTCACGCTACAAGGAGATCGCGCAGCGGCTGTCCATCTCTCTGGACACCGTGAAAACCCACGCGGGCCGCGTGTACAGGAAATCCGGGGTCGCCTCCCGGACCCAGCTTCGCTACCTCTGCCGCCTCGACGACGCCCAGGACAACCGCTAGGGCAGGCTGCCCCGCCGTCACCCGAAAATCACCCGCAAAATGCACAAAAGTCACCCATCGGGTGATACTCACGTGAAAGCTTCCCAAGCGATAATAGATCAACGTTTGACTATACAAAGGAGTCTTTCATGAACAGTGACCGATTCGTCTGGGAAAAAACGAAGCAGCTTTCAATTGGAGGGATGCTTCTAGCCACCTTCATCCCGAGCGCCGTTGCCTTTGCAGGCTTCCATGGAGTCGCCCCGCGCCTTGTTGGGGCGGGCATGCCGTCCCTGTACGCCTGGTACGCGGTGGCAATAGCTGCGCTCGCGGGTTTCGTCGTCGTGGCGCTTGTCTTTCTTTCGCGCGAGGCGCGCAGTCTCGGCATTCCCTTGCTTGAGAGGCTCTGCTTCAAGGGCATATCGGGAAAAATGTGGCTGGCGGCAATCTCGGTCATGATCGCATCCATAGCCGTGAGCTTCGCCGTCAAGCCCCTTGTGCAGCCCTTCATGGGCCTTTTTGGTCTTCGCGTCCCCGGATACACCCCATTCTTCCTCAATCCGTCTATGGCGGTCTCTCCTTCGACGGCGAGCTCTCTCGCGCCCGGCGTTCAGCTCAAGGGCAATTTCGGGCTCCTCGGCCTTCAAGCCATTGTCCTCATCCTCATCATTTCAGCAGAAGAGTCCTACTTCCGCGCCTGGATGCTGCCCAAGCTCTCGCGATTCGGCAAAGCCTCCTGGATCGTGAACGGCGTCCTCTTCGCCTGCTATCACTCATTCCAGATCTGGCTTCTGCCCCAGATCCTGATCGCGAGCCTCGGGATGGCGCTGGTGGTGCGCATGACCCGCAGCATCTGGCCCGCCGTCGCCGGCCACCTGATAGGAGATTTCCTCCTGGGGATGCTCAGCGCCACGATTCTCGTGCTCGCCTAAGGCGCCATGTAGCGGCGGAACCTCTGCGTCCAGCTGAGCGCGAAAGCCCGATTGAAACCGGGGATACGCTCAAGCAGGAAGAGCAGCCGGTCAAAGGCGGTGAACTGCGCGATGGTGCCAACCGCCGCGAAACCCGATGCAAGGGCAACGGCGAGCGGGACGGCGAGAACAGATCCATGGGTCAGGGCCGTGCCCAAGGCTGCACCGCCTGCAATCGCGGCGATCAGGACCGCGACGTTGAGCGAGAGGTGGATGACCGCCTTCACCGCGGAGACTTGGATGGCTGTCCGCCTGCACGAGTTGATGCACCGCCCGCAGCCAATGCAGTCAAAACCCCAGCGAGGCCGCCGGAGCCTACCGCCGGACATTCGGATGACGCCGCCGGGACACTCCCGGGCGCAGAGGCCGCACCCATCGCAGCCCAGGTCCGCGACGTTGAGCTTCGCGAGCCCTCGCCTGCCGATGAGAAGATAGATGGGTGAAACGACGGCCGTGACTACAGCCATGCCGGGAGAGCTTCGATAGAAGGAGCGTTCCCCCCGGGCCAGCGTGTCTGCGAGCGCGTCGATCCTGGGCGCTGCCAGATCTATAATGAGCTTCGCGTCCTCAGCGGATGGGGGGTTGGCAACCTGCGTCCAGTTGACAGGATAAACGGCACCGCCTGTGGCAACGACATCGTAGCCTCGCCGGCGAAGAATTGCCGCAAACCGGTCCATGCAGCTGCCCGGGCCCCCGCCCCAGGTCGCCATGACGGCCGCCTTGGCCTCCTTCACCCTCGGCAGACGCTTCGCGAAGGCGCGTACCACCGACGGCGCAGCCCAACCCAGCACTGGGAACGAGAACACCGTCATGTCAGGCACGCCCTTCGCGGCATCAGCCCCCACTGCACTTCCGCCGATAATCGGCTTTTCGTCCACAGACCAACCCGCGGCCCGTAATCTCGCCGCGAGCCGCCGGACCGCTATCCTCGTGTTTCCCGTGCCGGAGAACCAGTAGACGATGGCGTTCATGTCAGGTATGCGCCGCGGGAACGATGTACTTCTCGATGAGCGGGAAGATCTCGCCATGCCCATGGTCCGGGGTCCGTGCCGTTGTCACAATGACCATCTGCCGATCCGGGATAACGAATATGGTCTGCCCATCCAACCCAAGAGCGCTATAGGCGTTGAGCGACGGATAGGTCCACCAGAGGTAGCCATAGTCGATGGGAGCGGGGCCGCCCACCTTGATATGAGTCCGGGTCGCGGTTTTCACCCAGCCCTTTGATACGATCTGCCGCCCCTCCCACACGCCGTCATGCAGGAAGAGGTAGCCCAGCTTGGCCATGTCTTGCGGAGTCATCTGGAGTCCCCAGCCGCCATTGGGAATTCCCTTGGAGTCAACCTCCCATTGGTAACGGGAAATCCCGAGGGGTTTGAAAAGCGTATCCTGAGCGAACGCCCGGGTGTTCCTGCCCGTCTTGAGCTGGACGATTGCCGAGAGCAGATGCGCGCACCCCGAATTGTAATTGAACCGCGTCCCCGGCTTGTCCAGCATAGGTTTGTCCATAACGAAGTCGACCCAATCCGGGCTTCGAGACAGGCCGGCATAGGTCTGGTTGTTTTCGATCCAGGCCAACCCCGAGGTCATCGTAAGCAGATTCTCCAGGGTCATTTCACTCTTCTGAGCATCCTGGTTCTGGAACGCTCGATTGGCGAACACATCCTCGACGGGGACATCGACCCCCGAGATGTATCCCCTATCGATTGCGATGCCCACCAACGTGGAGACGAAGCTCTTCGTGCACGAATAGAGCACGTGCGTCAGCTCGGGACGAAAGGATTCGAAGTAGTTTTCGCTGACGATGTAGCCGTTTCGGATGACCAGGAGGCTATGGAGGCCGGTGTTGCGCCCTTTGATGTGCTCCAGCATCTGGGCAAGCTTTTGCGAATCCATGTTCTGCGCTTCGGGCGAGGATGTTCGCCAGCCGGCCGTAGGCCAATATTCTGGAGTGCCCGTCTGTGACGCCGCCCCGGTCTGTGCATCGGAGGGGGCCGCGGCTACTATTGATGCACCTTTGTCGGACGTCCTGGCCGCGCAGCTCAAGAGAAGAATAAGAAGAATCAATGAGAGAACAGATCCAAAGACTTCCCGAAACGCGCGCCGAGCATGCTTCATGACTTGCTCCTCGAGGCTTATTGGGCACCACCGTATCCGATTCAACCAGAGGTGAGCAAGAGTGGACCTCGACGTCCCCGTTCGACGGCCGCCTGAATGGCATCGCACCTGCTATCACTGATGCAACGCGCGCGGGAATCTGGTATCATGATGGTCTCCTCGACGCTCCTGAAGCGGTTCGACTGCGATTGAATCTTTGCGTCGTCGAGATCGGTTTGCATCTTCTTGACGAACGCCATAAGCGAAGGTGGCTCTTTGGCAATCGGCAAAACGTTCGAGGGATTCAGCCGGCTGTAACTGAAAATGCCAATTCTTCACGCTCCCACAAATCCCTTGCGAATTGAGGGGAAGGAAGGCCAAGCTCCGAAAGAGAGATTTCCGCCCGCGTCGCGGTTTCTCCAGTGTTGAAGCATGCCACGAATCTCTCTCCGGCAGCCGTCCCGGAGGTCCAGACAATGACGGGCCCTTCCCTGCGCACGGGCCGGGCGTCGAGACCCTGCCGATGCATTTCAAGCACTTCGGCATTGGTCAGAAGCCCCGTGGTCCATGGGTCATTGTCAGCCAGCTCGCCACCGAACATCAACGGAGACCTGAAGATGGTCCAGAGGGTCATCATGGCGAGCTGCTCGTCTTTCGTGAACCTGGTCCACCTGTCGCCATCCACGGAACGGATGCCGATGTGCCCGAGGGGAAGGATGTCGCAGTCCGGCCAATGCCCCGGGCCGGCATATCGATGCCACATCCCGCAGCGGAAAAACATGTCGAGGAGCAATTCCCACCGATCCCAGAAGTCGTCGGTGATGCGCCACATGTTCGCCAGGATAGCGAAATCTCCCGCATGCTCCAGGGGGGCAGGCCCCGGCGAAAGGCTCAAGACGATATCGCGTCCGCACCAATCCACGGCATCGCGGATCAGCCTTATCTCTTCCAGGTGCGCGCCGTAGAGCCGCGACGCGGCTATGTCGTCTGCTTTGACAAAATCCACTCCCCACGAAGCGTAGAGGTCGAAGAGGGACCGATAATATGCGCGGGCTCCTGGGAACTCCGGATTCACCCCGTACATGTCGGTGTTCCACGGACAGATGGAGTTGGGATGCGCGATCTGCCGGGCCGTGTCCGAAGAGCCGAGGATCGGGCTGTTCTGATGAACGGCCTGCCGCGGGATTCCTCTCATGATGTGGATGCCGAATTTCAGTCCGAGCCCGTGGACAAAGTCCGCAAGCGGTCCGAATCCCTTTCCGTCCGCCGCGGGCTCGTACCACTGAATGTCCACGACAATGTATTGCCACCCGTACACCTTCAGGTTCCGCGCCATCCACTCGGCGTTCCTCCTCACATCTTCCTCGGTGACGCTTGGCCCATAGCAATCCCAGCTGTTCCAGCCCATGGGAGGGGTCGCTGCCAAGAGGGATGATGCGCGCCCGCACGCCTTTCCTGCCCTCGATTTGAGTATATTATGAAAATGAAAACATATCGCATTGCGCACACACCGTATGAAGTTACCCGAATCGCCTATGGTTGCATGGGAACAGGCGGCGGGTGGGGACCGGGGCCCCTGTCGAATCAGACGCGCAAGGAAGCGCTCGTGTCTGTCCGCGCGGCGTTGGACGAGGGGATCACCTTCTACGACCACGCCGACATCTACGGCCGCGGCAGGTGCGAAGAAGCCTTCTCGGGGATCTGGATGGAACGGCCCGGGCTTCGATCGAGGATAATCCTGCAGACCAAGTGCGGAATACGGTTCAAGAACGATCCCGTAGAGGGAGCGCCCCTGCGCTACGACTTCTCCCGTGAGCACATCCTGGCATCCGTCGAGGGAAGCCTCAAACGCTTGAAGACGGACTATGTCGATATCCTGCTCCTCCACCGTCCCGACGCGCTGGTGGAGCCGGAAGAGGTGGCGGAAGCCTTCGACCTGCTCTCCACCTCCGGCAAGGTGCGCCACTTCGGCGTGAGCAATCATTCGGCCCGGCAGATAGAGCTCCTGAAGCGATGGGTGGCCCAACCGCTCGTCGTGAACCAGCTCGAATTGAACGTGGTGCACAGCCAGCTGATCGATGCGGGTGTAATCGTCAACCAGGACGAGCAGTCCCGTTCCCCGCACGGCGCGGGCACCCTGGAATATTGCCGTCTGAACGACATCATGATCCAGGCATGGAGCCCCGTTGCTCACGGCAGAATTGCAAAAGCGGCCTCAGGACAGGGCGACCCGAGGTTGAATGCCGCGGCGGCATCGGCAAAGATATTGGCAGTGAAAAAGGGCGTCTCCATGGATGCCATCCTGGTTGCCTGGCTGCTGCGTCATCCCGCGGGCATCCAACCCATCATCGGAACGACGAATACCGACCGCATCAAGGAAGCCTGCGCGGCGGACAATGTCGAGCTGACTCGGGAGGAATGGTACGAGCTGTTCACCGCCGGCCGCGGGGCTTCGGTGGCCTGAGCCAGATTCCCACAAGGCCCACATCGTCAGTATCTTTTTTTCATGAATCTACGAATTGGAACCAGCGGTTACAGCTATAAGGAATGGAAGGGGAACTTCTATCCGGAAAGCCTCAAAGCCGCAGATATGCTTTCTTTCTACGGCCAACGGCTGGGTACAGTGGAGATCAACAACACCTTCTACCGCATGCCCACGCTGAAGCTTCTGGATGGATGGGCTTCGCAGGTGCCGGACACGTTCCGCTTTGTCCTGAAGGTCTCGCAGAAGATCACCCACTTCAAGCGCCTCAAGGGAGTCGAAGAGGAGGCGAGCTACCTCATGGAGACCGTGCGCACGTTGGGACCCAAGCTCGGAGCGCTTCTTGTCCAGCTTCCACCCAACTTCGCGCGGGATGACGGACGCCTCTCCGCTTTCCTGGATCTCATATCCGGGGTGCGGGCAGCCCTCGAGGTTCGCCATCCCTCGTGGTTGGAGCCCGAGGTTTTTGCCCTCCTCGAACGGCATGGCGTCGCGCTGGTAGCGAGCCAGACCGATGAAGAGCCGGAGCCGCGGCTTGTCCATACCGCCCCGTGGGGTTATCTGCGACTTCGAAAGACGTCCTACCAGCCGAGCGAGCTTGAGGAATGGTCCAAGCGGATTGGCGCTCAGGGGTGGGACGAAGCCTTCGTGTTCTTCAAGCATGAGCAGATCGCACCGGATCTTGCACAGAAGCTGTCGGCGGCGGCCGTGAGCGCCCCGAAGGCCTCCGGATAGCAGCTTCGGATTCGTCGAATGGCACATTCCCGCATCTCGGGGTTGTTGACATCGGCTGCATCTCCAGAGCAATGTCCTTCCCGGAGGATCAGCGAATTTGATGCCCTTCAAGCTTACGCGCGGAACTTTCGTGAGCGCCACGGCGATACTTATTTACATCTCAGTTGTCGAGCTCCTGGCTCATCTGCTGACCGCGAACAACTACGGGTACTTCATCGATGAGCTGTACACGATCGCCTGCGGAAAACACCTCGCATTCGGCTACGTCGACATTCCGCCGCTCGTCCCCGCCCTCTCCCGACTGAGCGGCCTTCTGCTGGGCTACTCGCTGTTCGCCGTGCATGTCCTGCCGGCTCTCGCAGGAGGCCTCACCGTCTTCATGGCGGGTCTGGTGGCGCGCAGGCTCGGCGGGGGGAGGTTTGCCCAGGCCCTGACGGGCATCCTCGTGGCCCTCGGGCCGATGTGGCTCATCTTCAATTCCTGGATCGCGTATGACGGCATCGATCAGCTGGTAATGGTGACGTTTTTCACCGTCGTGCTGGGCCTGCTGAGGCAGGACAAGCCGATGCTCAGGGAATGGATCCTCTTCGGAGTGGTTGCGGGAATCGGCCTCATGACCAAGGGCTCCATGCTGTTCTACGGCTTCGCCTTTCTGCTGGGCATGCTCCTGACCGACAGGCGCAGGAATTTCACGCAGGGGGGGCTGTGGATAGGAGGCGCGATTGCCCTTGCGATCTTCACGCCGTATATCGTCTGGCAATATCTTCACGGCTGGCCGGTGATCGAGTACTGGGGAATGTACGGGAGATTCAGGACGTACCACGCAAGCCCGCTGGAGTTCCTGATCATGCAGATCATCACCGTGAACCCCCTCACCCTGCCCCTGTGGGCGGCGGGGCTGTTTTTCTTTTTCTCGAAGTCCGGCAGGCAGTACCGGACCATCGGCTGGATGTTCCCCATCCTCTTCGTCATCTTCGCGGCAGTCAATGCCAAGTTCTACATGCTGACCGCCGCTTTCATTCCGCTGTTAGCCGCAGGGGCGGTGCAGCTTGAGAGATTCACAAGCTCTCTCCCCCGCAGGTGGCTCCGGCCGGCATACACGGCAACCGTCGCCCTCCTTGCCATCATCTTCCTGCCCATCGCGCTCCCGATCCTTCCCGTGCGGTCCCTTGTCGCTTACATCAAGGGAGCATCCTTCATCATGGGCGCGGTCAAGACTGACAACGCGCAGACCATTGAATTGCCGCAATTCATCGCCGACCGCTTCGGGTGGGATACCATGGTGAAGGCGGTGGCCGAGGTCTACAACGGCCTGACACCGGCGGAACAAGAGGAATGCGTCATCGTCGCGGGAAGCTACGGGCCGGCTGGGGCGATAGATCTCCTGGGTCCGGCATACGGCCTTCCCAATGCATCGAGCGGTCATCTCAGCTACTTCTTCTGGGGACCGGGGAAAAAGAGCGGCAGGGTCGCCATCGGCGTGCAGATGTCCCGGAGCGATTTGCTTCGCTACTTCACGGAGGTAGAGCAGAAGGCGATCGTACGCAGCGACTATGCGATGCCCTACAACACCAACATGCCGGTCTGGGTCTGCCGAGGCGCGCGTTTCGAATCGATCGCGGATGTCTGGCCGCAGGCAAAGCACTTCGATTAGGCCAGGCCCGGAGCGCTCACCCGGCGCCGGATTTGCCGGCCAGGTTCGTTTAGTACACAAAAAAGCCTTTCCGTCTAAAGACTGCAGGCTGCTTCGCGGATAGGATCAGACGGATTCGATTGTACACGGCGCGGAATACAACTTAGGCAGAGAGGTTCATCATGCAGAATCTCGAGCAAAAAGGAAACCCATTATCCGTCGTATCGCCCTTCGCTTTGCTTGTTATCATCTCGGCTGCTGTCAAGCTCATCATTCACATTCTTACCGCTTCGAATTACGGCTATTTCTGCGACGAGCTCTACGCCATCGCAATGAGCAAGCACCTGGCTTTCGGCTATGTCGACCTGCCGCCGCTTGCGCCCGCCCTGATCGCATTAAGCCGCCTGCTATTCGGGGAGTCGCTCTTTGCAATCCATATCTTTCCGGCGTTGGCCGGGTCCGCAACCCTTGTCTTTGTCTGCCTTATCACACGGGAGCTCGGCGGCAAGCTGTTCGCAACCGGCCTGAGCGCGCTTGCATTCATCATAACCCCCTTCTGGCTCATCATGAATTCCTTTTTCGGCTACGACAGCATCGACCAGCTCGTTCTGGCGATATTCCTCTTTGCGCTGGTACGGCTTATTCGGACCGAAAACAGGAAGCTCTGGATAGCCTTGGGCCTGATCGGGGGCATCGCATGCCTGACGAAAACGACAATTCTGTTTCTCGGGCCAGGTTTTATAATCGCATTGCTTTTTTCGAAGCTCCGAAAACATCTGCTCTCGCCCTGGCCCTGGCTGGCTTTGGGAACATTCCTGGTCGTCTCTATCGCGCATCAGTCCCGCAATATTTGCTCAACATCTTCATGACAATGAACCCGATTCTCTTTCCCCTGCTTCTCATTGGACTGTACCGAATCTTCAGACCCATTGGCGACAGGAATTACGGCTTCTTTGGCATCATGTTCCTGACAACGCTGGTTTTCCTGTTCTCCTTGAAGGCCAAATGCTTCATGCTCATGGAGCTTTTTATGCCCATTATCGCCGTGGGGTCGGTGTTTGTCGAAGACAAGCTTTCCGGATCGGGCTGGAAGAAAACGATGAGAATCGCCGCTCTTTCATGCCTCCTGGCCGCAGGCGTCATAGTCGCGCCTTCAGCCTTGCCTATGCTGCCGCCGAACCTTTTGACATCGTATGCCAATGTATTCGGGTTCCTCTACAAGTCCGTCAAGAACGACAGCCATCCCAAGACCGACTTTCCCCAGGAGTTCGCGAACAGGTTCGGCTGGGATAATCTGGTCAGGACCGTTGCCGGGGTATATGACGGACTCCCCCAGGGAGAAAAAGAAAAATGCGGGATTTGGGCGGATTGGTTCGGCCCTGCGGGAGCCATTGACTTGTTCGGCCCTCGCTACGGGCTTCCCCATGCGGTGAGCGGGAACTTGACCTATTATCTGTGGGGGCCGGGAAAATCATGGGATGTGATGATATTCGTCACCAGCGCCCCTACCGTATTCATACCTTACTTTCAAGACGTACAATACGCAACGACCGTGGTGAGCGAATATACGATGCCCTATAATACGAACCTTCCGGTCTATGTGATGCGGAAACCAAGAATGTCTGCGGACAAAATATGGCCGAGATTGAAATATTATAATTGAAGGAGGCGCTCACTTTGTCTGTTCGTTGGGCGGCCCCGATAGCAGGTCAGATTGCGAAGTTCATCCTGGTGGGGGTGGCGAACACGCTCCTCACCCTCGGGACGATCTTTCTCCTGTCCGGCGTGGCCCACGCCGACTACCGGCTCGCCAACGGTGTCGGCTACATCATTGGGCTCATGAACTCGTTCCTTCTCAACCGGTGGTGGACTTTCAAGAGCCGCGGCGCCGTGCCCCTCCAGATGGCGAAGTTCTTTTTGGTGTTCGGCTTCTGCTACGCCGTTCAATTCGGTATGCTCGTGCTGATGGTCGATCGGCTTGCCGTAAGCTCCGCACTTTCGCAGGTCGCGGCGATGGCGGTGTACACCTCCATCAGTTATCTGCTCAACAAGCATATCGTATACAGGTGATCGGACATGAGAAAACTGAGCGTCATTATTCCGTGCTACGATGAAGAGTCGGTGATCTCAGAGACATACAAAAGGCTGTCCACGGTTTTCCAAGAAAGACCCTACCCCGTGGAGCTGATCTTTATCGATGATGGAAGCAGAGACCGGACACCGAGCATTCTCAAAGAGATAGCGGGAAAAGACCCGACGGTCCGCATCGTCTGCTTTTCCAGGAATTTCGGACACCAGGCTGCCGTCGCGGCGGGACTTCGTTACTGCGCCGGAACGGAAGCCGCAGTTATCGACGCCGATCTGCAGGATCCTCCGGAAGCAATCCCCAAGATGCTGGAGCTCATGGACAGGGAATGCTGCAATGTCGTCTATGGGCAGAGAATCCAGCGAAAGGGCGAGGGATTACTGAAAAGGCTGACGGCGCGCGCGTACTACAAGACTTTGAACTTTTTCTCCGATGTCAAGTTTCCCCTGGACACGGGAGACTTTCGCATCATGGACCGGAAAGTGATCGACGTGCTCAACGGCATGCCGGAGAGGAACAAGTACATACGTGGCCTGATCGGATGGATCGGCTTCAAGCAGGCCCCGTACAAGTATGTCAGAGACCCCAGATTTGCGGGTGCAACAAAGTATTCTGTGGCCAAGATGATCAAGCTTGCAAAGGACGGGCTGTTCTCGTTTTCGCGCAAGCCGCTTCGGCTTGCGGTGCGGCTGGGACTGCTCAGCGTGCTGGTCGCGCTGTCCCTCGCGGTCTGGGCAATCGTCAGAAGGCTGCTTTCCGTTGAAGAAACAATTCCGGGGTGGGCTTCCACGGTAGCGATCGTCGTATTCCTGGGCGGCGTGCAACTGCTGTCCATTGGCGTTCTGGGCGAATATATCGGAAGCATATTCGACGAGAGCAAGCGCCGCCCCGACTATGTCGTTTCAGAACTGGTGAACATGGACCGGGAGGAATGTCGATCCCCGTCAAAGGACGTCAAGAGCCGACGCGCCCATTGAGCGCAAAGCGCAGGTACGGCACGACCGCGTCGTTTCTGTACTGGCCGGTTCCGTCATAGGTGATGCTCACCACGGGCACGCCCGTCAATCTTTCGATGTCGGATGCCATTGCCTCCGTGACCAGGGACGGGCAGCAGAACGCGGGGCTTGCCTGCACGAAAAGGGCCAGATCCGGGTGCGAAGCGGCGAGATACAAGACCTTCAATAAATTATCCAGCGATTCCCCCGCGTGCTCGTCGCGAACGCCGAACTTCCTCAGCATCCGCTCTTCTCCGCGAGGACCCACGGCGTGTTCTTCACCCAACAAACCCCGAAAGCGCGCCCGATAGCCGCGGCTCAAGGCTGTGGCTGCCACCCAGAGCGCCCTGTACTTGACCAGGTCCACGAACTTGCGCTCCTTGCGCCACCTGCGCAAGTAGGACCCCAGGACAATAGCTATATATTCCGTGTACGGAGTCGTGAGCGCCTCTCCGCCCGCCTCTTCGATGGCGCGAATGAGGTCCTGATTCATCACGTCGTTATCCCGCACGTACAAGTCGCCGAAGATGGCCGCCTTTGGCCGGGGCTTCGCATCCAGCGGGATATCCGCGAACAAAGCGACAACGGCATCGAGCGCATCACGGCGGGACGCGGCGCCCTCGAACGCGGGCACGAGGATCTCCAAGGCCCGGCGGGCCGCGCGATCGGCAGCCCCGCGCTCCCGCTCATAGGGGCGGATCCGGCAGCAGACCCGGCGCAGCAATCCGCCCACGAGGTAAGCGCGGTAGGCGTTCAGCGTGGCGCGGGCCGAGATTTCGATGTGGGATATATCCCCGGTGTAGACCTCGGCCTTCTCCATGCCCCCTCCGTGTGCCTCGAGGAGGCTCTTGATGAAGAACGGAAACATCCCCAGGTTGCAGGAGATGCCGGATCGGATCATCCAAAGCGCGGTCCTGGACGGGTCCAGAGCGTGCGTCTCGATATAATCCATGAACTCCTGCGCGATGATGTTCAAGGGAAGGCACTGACCGGTATTGTGGCGCATGGCTTTGCGGATGACCACGGGGTCCTCGCTCAAGGCGTGCGCGTCGATACCCTCGCGTCTCAGGTTCGCGGCGAGCAGCGGGGCAACCATGGGGTCCCACGTGGGCAGGAGAAGTGTCTTGCCCGTAAGCGCCGTGCCGACGCGCGGTACGATGGGAAGGGCCCTTGGCTGCTCTTTACCCGGCCCGCCCGCGCGGGGCTGCATGGAGCCGTGGAGATGGCTGCGGAACGAGGCGACTCCGGCCTCGATCCTGGTCCGGTAGCCCACCGTGGAATCGTGGTCGTCGAGCTGGAGCACCAGGTAGGGCTTGCCGCAGGAATCAAGGATACGCTTGAAGTACTCCAAGGCGAAGCTGTCGGGCGAGCACTTGAACGACGTGACGTACACCGGATAGAGGCCGGGTGTCTTTGCGGCAACCGCGGCCGCCTCGAGAGCCCGCGCAGCGTAATACCATTGAAAGGCACCCAACAGGGGCGCGATGTCGGCCACGTCAGCCCATGTGTAGGTAAGCATGTCCTGGGAGAACGCCTTTATCCCCAGAGAGCCGAAGATCTCCGCGATGCCCTTGCCCGCTTCCGGAGAGAGGATCGTGTATGGCCGTCCGATTAAAAGCGCGCGGGGCTCGCCGTCCGGCTTCATCTCCTCAAAGAACCGCTGCCGCAAATGCCGGATGCTTCTATGATGGTATTCGAGGGCATCCTCGAAAGCGCGCGATACATCCCCATAGGTCAGGCGGGAGGGATGGATTGCGGAAAGCGCCTGGAAGAGCTCCCGCTTCGTGCGGCCTTTCCCTTTCGTGAAGCTCACCAGCGGAGAGATGCACCGCTCTCGCACATCTCCGTCTTCGATGCCTGAAGCCAGCGCCGCCGAGAACTGGGTGTAGTAGCAATAGGAGCGCAGCGCCTTGGATCCGCGGTCTTTTTCTTCAATGGCCACTGGCAGGAAGACGAAGTCCGCCTTGGTCATGAGATGTCTCACGTGCCCGTGCAGGGCGGCGAGCGGCGCGCAGAACTCCGCGCCCTGCACTTCCCGCCCGCGCTCGATGCCTTGGGAGAACCCCTCGGAGGTGATGAAGGGAATTGAAAGAGAAGAGAAAAAGCGCTTCCACAACGCAAGATGCTCGTACAGGCTGAGTGCCGCGGGAATGCCGATGACGGGGCCGCTGAATGCGCGGCCATTTGGTGCGGGGCCGTCGGGAGCGCGGGCTTTTGCGGGGCCGCTCGGTCCGCGGCCACGTTCTGCGCCGCTGCTGTCCGTGCGGCCTCCGCGAATATGGCCGCGTGCGGCCTGACCGGGTGCGGCAGCCGCCGCGGTAAATGCTCTTTTCCTCTCCTTTTGAAGATCGAAGCCGCTTACGTTGCCGTCCACGTAGCGTTCTGAGTCGTAATCCCGGCCGCAGAGAAATCCATATGCCACGGTCTGTCCATCCACCGTCGCGATGCTCAGGCGGCAATGATTGGCGCACAAGCTGCAGGTCTCCGCGCGCAGCGGAATGTCGTCCCGAAGGGCTTTCAAGCCGCGGAACCTGGAAGACACAAGGCCTTGCTCGCGGAGGAGCAGAGCGGCGCCGATGGCGCCGGTCAGGTGGCAGTAGCGGGAAACCGACACCGGCTTGCCCAGTCCCTGGCGGAACGCCGCGACGAGCGCCCTGTTGCGCGCCGTGGCTCCCTGGAAGCAGATCCGCCGCCCGATCGTGGCTCCCCGTGCCACTTTCTGCATATAGTTTTCGCGAACGCTGAAAAGGGCCGCGGCCAGGATCTCTTCGGCAGAGAATCCCTGCCCGAGAAAGTTGTTGATGTCCCTCTCCATGAAGACGGCACACCTGTCGCTGGCCAGGGGCGCTCTTACCCCCCTGACCCTCTCGGCATACGCGTCCAGATCGCATTCCAGCCGCGCAGCCTGCTCCTCCAGGAAGCTGCCGGTGCCGGCGGCGCAGACCGTGTTCATGTGGGAGAAGGTCACCATGCCGTCCTTCATGGTCGTGAACTTCGCGTCCTGCCCCCCGATCTCAATGATCGTGTCCACCAGCGGATCCAGCGCGTACGCCGCCTTGGCGTGCGCGGTGATCTCGTTCACGATGAGGTCGGCCCCGACAATCGAGCCGATGAACGATCTGCCGGCTCCCGTGGCAGCCACGCCGAGAAAGCTCAAAGGTTGCCCCTCATGCGTTTCGAAGTCTGCAATCGCCTCCGAGATGGCCTGGACCGCGCTCAGAGGCGAGCCAAGCGTTCGGGTGTAGAACCCGGCCAGAGGCTCTTCAGCCCGGTCCATGAGCACGGCCTTCGTGCTTGTGGAGCCGATGTCGATTCCCAAGAAGACGCCTGAGTCCCCTGGGGCCATGACGCGATACACGTCCACTTCTATGGGATGAATGCGGGAAAACCTCCCGGACTGGAAAACAAAGCGCCGTTCGCCGTCGGAGCCCTGCATGTCCGCATTGTCCAGATCCAGCGGGGCGAAGAAGTACTGCTTTCCGCCCTCCTGAGGCAGCAGCAGCTCCTTCGGGGATACGGCTCCAAGCTCGATCGGCTCGGCACAACCATCTTCCAGCAGATTGAGGCAGGCGCCGATGGCGCCGAACACGGGCGCAAGCTCGTGGGTGACAACGCGTACGCCGAGGATCTCTTCCAGGTGCGCGAGCACGGCGCCGTTGCGCGAAACCCCTCCGGCGAACACGACGGGCTCCCGCGGAGCCTCTCCGCCGAGGAGGGTATCAGCGATGTTCTGTGCAAGTCCCCTGCACAATCCCGCGCAGATCTCTTCTATAGAATAGCCGGACTGCTGGGCATGAACGAGATCGGTGCGGGCAAAGACCGCGCATCGGGTCGATATCTTGGGTGGAGTGCCGGAGCAGCCGAGCGCCGCTTTGCACAGCTCCGCCGTCCCCGGGAATCCGAGACGACGCGCCTGCTGGTCAAGGAAACTGCCCGTCCCCGCCGCGCAGGACGTGTTGGATCTGGTTCCGCGATACCTTCCCTGCCCGTCGAACCTTATGAGCCCGAACTTCTCTCCGCCCACGAAAAGTATCGATCCCGGCTGCCCCAGGAGCTTCCGAACGGACGAGATGAGACAGATCTGCGGATCGAAAGACCGGACCAAAGGGATCAGCCGGGGACCCGATGAGGTGCACGCGACTGCAGAGCGGATAGGGCCGAGCTCTGAAATGACGGATGCCAGTGTCTCGGCCACCCGCCCCCGGTGCGGTAGGTGCGCGGTGCGCAGAACCTCTTTCTCGCTGTTCATGAGCGCGCATGAGATGGAGACCGAACCGATGTCTAGCCCAAGCGCGAGGAGGCTCGTCAAGCCGGCGGATTTCAGCTCCGGCTGATCGACCCGCACTGCCTTAGGGTCTGAGGTGGCATAGCTCACGTCTGTCGACCGCCTTCAGATAAGTGTAGCGAGATCCGTCGGCCCCGGCTACCATTCGTCTCAGCGTATGATGCGTATGCGGTATCCCACGCCGGGCTCGGTCATGAGGATTTCCGGCCGGGAGGGGTCGCATTCGATCTTCTTGCGCAGGCTGCCGACATAGACCCGCAGGTAGTGGCTTTCTTCCTCCATGTTGGGCCCCCCACACTTCCCGCAGAATCTGGCGGTGAGTGACGATCTTGCCGGCGTGCTGGACAAGCAGCCCAAGGGAGTCATGGGGCCACGCCGAATCCCCGACAGATATCAATTCCCGCTGACTTTCAGACCTGGGCCCGGCCAGACCAGTTGAATCCCCCGGAGTACGGTGTTCAGGAACTCGACACGGCCCCGCGCTTTTCCCGCTCCTGTCACGAGCAGGGACAGGAAGTTATCGAAGATGAAGCTGTCCTCGACGCGAATATCGATGTCAGGTGAGCTCTGGTCCAGCGAATGCAGATTGACCAGGACACCGGCCCCGGCATTGGCACGAATGATGCAGTTTTTCAGCGTGCACCGAAGGATTCTCTCGTCGGCGTAGTTCGGCTCGAAATCGATCCCGGCGCTCGGCAGCGTGCCTTCCGTGAATGACATTTCCACGTTCTCGATGCGCAGGTCCTGCGCGGAGATAACGCTGATCCCCTGCCGGTGATGATTCTTCAGGAGAAGATCTTTCAGGATGACATCACTGTTGTAGGATTGAAGGCTCCCGCGCCCGAGATACACTCCGTCGCCCCCGGAGGCATCGACACTGAGCCCGAGCACGGAGACGCGCGCGCACCCGTAGAGCTCAATCGCGTGTCTCCACTCCGATTTTTCGTACGGCGCTTTGCGGTAGTCGTCCTTGCGCATCGCAAGCCGCGCGCCATAGCCGTAGAGAGCGACATCCTCAGCGTCTTTCAGGCCAAGCAGGGAATCATCCCCGCGCCGAAACGCGCCGCTTTTTGCAAGTATTTCAGCTCCCTCCTGCAGGATGATCGTGGTGTGACTGCGAAGCGACAACGGCTGCGTGATCCATGGCTTACCCATATCGGGGATGAGGATGACCCTCGCGCCGGAATCGAGGCAGGCCTGGAGGCTCGATGTCGAATCATCCTCCTTGAAGCTCCACCAGGCCGCGCTCACGCTGTCCCTCAGGCCTGCACGGAAATCCGCGGCAGCTTGAGCGTCGCTTCTGACATCGGTTCCCGTAAAATTGTCCTGGACAAGCTGACGCTGCAGTTGGAGGCCCGGGGGGTCCGGCCTCTCCACTTTCGGGGCAACCGAGCCGCAGCTTGAAAAAAGAAGCGAACACACAATCGAGATGAGAAAAAAAATCGTTGCTTTGGGTGGCGCTGCCGGCATCTTCCTGATCCACGGCTGGATTTCGTGCTCGCTGTACGGCAGCGATTTCATGCACGATTCGTTTAGCCAGGGGGACATTCCTCCATATTGGAATGCGAGTCAAGAGCACAATGCCGCTGTCGTCCTTTCCCGGTGCATGGCCTCCCTCGGGCGGGTTCCGGATCTTGGCCCCTCTTTTTTACGGCGCCCTCCTGTACATGCAGCTGCTTTTTTATATCAGGCTGCCGCGTCAACGGTGTGAAGTCTCACCCCTCCATGAGCCTCTGGAGGAGCCTCTTCGCCTCGTCCAGACCCCTCATGAACCTGGCCCGCTCATCTTCCCGAAGCGGTGCTTCCTTGGGCAGGCCGCTCCTTTTCGAGAAGTCGAAAAACCCGATCCTTTGGAACCTGCCGAATTGTTCGGAGCTTCGGCCGAAGAGCTCCTCGAGCTTCTTCTCTGTCTTCTTCTTCCATTCCATGAACTTCGATTCTTCGGGGTTGCGGGACCGAAGTTTCTCCAGCTCGCTCACAAGATCACTCAGTTTGGATCGTTCCTCCACCTTCAGCATGGCGCCCTCCCTCTTGATTATACATACGGGAAGGACTGGAGGTGAAGAGATCTGCGCCGGATGGCATGGTCGCAACAATCGCCCGTAGATCGAAAACAGCCGGCTAACAACAGGAGCATGGCAAAAGGCGGGGCGCCAGCGGTGCACGCAGCCCGCGAGGTTTCCCGCATGGGGAGATTTGGGTCCCGGGGCTGGGGATAAACGGGCGCCGGGCCCCCCACCCCGGCCTTTTTCAATCTTTGAGCTTTTGGTGTTGCTTTATGAAACAAAAAGAACTATAGTGTTCAAGGATTGAACACTTTGGACCCGTCAGACCACGAGTACACGCTTCTCGAAAGCATCTATCGCAGCGCTGATGTTGAGCCGGTCCGACAGAGGGCGCTCGCGAAGAGGGCCGGCATATCTCTGGGCATGACCAACGTGATCATCAGAAAGCTGGCTCAGAAAGGCTGGGTAATTGCCAGAAGGATCAACAGCAGGAACATCCAGTATGCCGTCACCCCCGCGGGCATAGAGGAAATCAGCAGGCGCAGCTTCACGTTTATCAAGAGGACCGTGCAGAACGTTGCCCATTACAAGGATGTCCTGGAGCGGTTCATCGTGGACGTTGAAGCCAAGAACTTTAATTCCCTGATTCTGGTGGGAAAAAGCGACTTCGACTTCATTCTCTCGTATCTTTGCGAGAAGCATAACTTGGAGTTTACCCAATCTGAAGCGGCTCCTTGCGACGCACGGGCCGTGCGTGTGTTTGCCGAGGATTATCCGCATTCTTCGCTCAACGGCAATGGAGCGGCAGGATCAGACGGGGTGTATCTCCACGACATACTGATCGATCTCTGAGCAGCCTGTTTCGGCGGCTGCTTGGAGTCTTTTCAGGTCATACCGCATGATCGCTCCGACGGCTCGTCGTGCGGTAGAGATTTCTTTTGGCGGCGGGCCGGCAACAAGCCGTGTCCGCGGCCGTCTACTATCTCGCTGCTGGATGAAAGAGGGTACATTATCATGACGATGACGAACGACATGAAAGCCGGGTTATTCCGGGGCAAATCGGTGGGGCGGTGGAACACACGTGACCCTGTGATGCCGAGGGACATCCGGGGAGCGCTATGAGCACAATTGCAGTCATTGGCACCGGTTACGTCGGGCTGGTGAGCGGAGCCTGCCTGGCGGATTTCGGCAATCATGTCGTCTGCGTGGACATTGACCAGAAGAAGATCGAGCGCCTCAAGGCGGGAGAAATTCCCATCTTCGAGCCGGGGCTCGATGTCGTGGTTGCCAGAAACGCAAGCGCGGGACGTTTGAGCTTCACCACGGATCTCGCTTCCGCGGTCACGACCAGCCAAGTGGTCTTCATTGCGGTGGGGACGCCGCCGGCGGATGACGGCAGCGCGGATCTCAAGCACGTGGAAGAAGCGGCGCGCGCCGTCGGACGGATCATGGACGGCTACCGGGTCATCGTGGACAAGAGCACGGTGCCCGTCGGCACGGGCCGCAGGGTTTCCGCCTGGGTCTCCCAGGAGCTTGAAAGACGGGGGGCTTCCCACGAGTTCGACGTAGTTTCGAACCCCGAGTTCCTCCGCGAAGGCTCCGCCGTACAGGACTTCACCCACCCTGACCGCGTCATCATCGGGTCCGATCAGCCAAGGGCCCGAGCGATCATGAAAGAGGTCTATCGCTCCCTCTTCCTGAACGAGACGCCGTACATAGAGACGGGGCTCGAGACGGCGGAGATGATAAAGTACGCGTCCAACGCGTTCCTGAGCGTCAAGATCTCCTTCATCAACGAGGTGGCGAACCTCTGCGAGCGCGTGGGCGCGAACGTGCAGGATGTCGCGCGCGCGTTGGGTAAAGACGGGCGCATCGGTCCCAAGTACCTGCACTCGGGGCCCGGCTTCGGCGGTTCCTGCTTTCCCAAGGATACGCGGGCCATTGCGCGCACGGGACGCGATCACGGCGAGCCCTTGAGCATAATCGAGGCAACCATCCAGGCCAACGAGCGGCAGAAGGCGCGCATGGTGGCAAAGATCACGGACGGCATGGGAGGAGTGGCCGGAAAGACGCTGGCCGTGCTCGGCCTTTCATTCAAGCCGAACACGGACGACATGCGGGAAGCGCCTTCCATCACGATTTGCAAGGGACTGGCTGCCGGTGGAGCGCGCCTGCGGGTGTGGGACCCCGCGGGGATGAAGGAGGCGGTCTGGCGCCTTGAATCCATCAAGAACAGGCTCACGTTCGCCTCCGACGAGTATGACGCGATCGCGGGGGCTGACGCCCTGGTGATCGTGACGGAGTGGAACCAGTTTCGAAACCTCGACCTGGACAGGGTGAAGTCCCTCCTGAAGTCTCCCGTCCTGTTCGACCTGCGCAACATCTACAGGCGGCATGAAGTGGAAGAAAAGGGATTCCGCTATTTCGGGGTGGGGCAATAGGGGCGACCTATGGGAAACATGATGGCGCAGCCGGGCGATGGGGAGTGGACGACAATCATCAGGCCCAAGTCGGGGCTGCTGGATTTCAATCTCAAGGAATTGCTCCATTTCAAGTTCTTGATGTTTCTTTTTGTGCGACGCGATTTCGTATCGCAATACAAACAAACCCTTCTCGGACCGCTTTGGCTTGTGCTTCAACCCATTTTTACAACCGGAGTCTACAGCATCGTCTTTGGAGGTCTGGCCAAGATCCCGACCGACGGTGTGCCCCAACCGGTGTTCTACATGGCGGGGACAACTCTCTGGAACTACTTCTCAAGCTGTCTCCTGGGCACCTCGACGATCTTCACCTCGAATTCGGGTCTCTTTAGCAAGGTCTATTTCCCCCGCCTGGCAGTCCCCATTACCACCGTCGTAACCAAGCTCTACACCTTCGTCATCCAGCTCGCCCTTTTCCTCGTTATCTACGCGGTCTACGCCATTCAGGGCGCTGTCATGCGGCCGAACCTGTACCTGCTCCTCCTGCCGGTCTTGGTCGTGCAAACTGCTCTCCTGGGCCTAGCAGTGGGCCTGTGGTCGAACGCCCTCACGGTGAAGTACCGGGACCTCTCGCAGCTCATCGGTTTCGGCGTATCCCTGTGGATGTGGGCTACGCCAATCGTCTATCCCCTGTCCCTCGTACCGGACAAATATCGCCCGCTGGTCTATTTCAACCCGATTGCACCGCTGGTAGAGCTGTTTCGATACTCTTTCACCGGGGCGGGGACTTTCGAGCCGCTGTCATACCTGATGAGCATAGCGGTTACTGTGGTAGTGCTCTTCATAGGACTCGTGCTCTTCCATCGCGCCGAGCAGACCTTTGTCGACGTCGTCTGATGAGTGAAACTGTAATCAAGGTCGAAAGCCTCGCCAAGAAATATCAGCTCGGCACCATCGGGTATGGCTCCCTTCGTCATGATATTCAGGCGTGGTTTGCCAGAATCAGGAGAAAAGAGGATCCAAACACGAGGATCGGAGAGACAAGCCGTCTGGACCTCCATGGCGACTTCTGGGCTCTTCGTGATGTGAGCTTTTCCCTGGAGCGAGGAGACCGGCTCGGCATCATCGGCCGCAATGGCGCGGGGAAGTCGACGCTTTTGCGAATCCTTTCCCACATCACCAAACCGACGGCGGGTGCTGTGAAACTGAAGGGCCGCGTTGCCAGTCTCCTGGAAGTCGGGACGGGGTTCCATCCCGAGCTTACCGGGCGCGAGAACGTATTTCTGAACGGCGCCATCATGGGGATGAAACGCAGGGAGATCCAGCAAAAGTTCGATGAGATCGTGAACTTCTCGGGCGTGGAACAATTCATCGACACGCCGGTCAAACGCTACTCGAGCGGCATGTATGTTAGGCTGGCCTTCGCCGTGGCGGCGCATCTGGAGCCGGACATTCTTATCGTAGATGAGGTACTTGCAGTGGGGGATTCCGAGTTCCAGAAAAAGTGCCTGGGAAAAATGGAAGACATCTCCACAAGCCAGGGAAGGACCGTTCTCTACGTGAGCCATAACATGAGCTCAATTCGTCAGCTCTGCCAGAAAGGCATGCTTCTCAGCAATGGAAATGCCGTCCTTTTCGACAAGGTTGAGCGCGTTGTGAGCAAATACCTGGAATCCCTCTTTGAAAAGCAAGAGCCCGTAGCTGAGAGGAAACGACCTTCCTGGCTGAGCCGAAAAGCCAGAATCGTGGGATTGGAGATTCGCGCGGGGGCCGTGCTGAATCCTGTCGACATAGACCCTGAGTCCCGGCTGGATATCGAGCTTCAGATCCGCACTTTCGAAAGGGTAGAGACGGGCGCTTGGGTGATCGTTCAAAACGAAAACAGCCAGGCGGTTTTGTTCTTTGACTCGGGCAGTCTCCAGAATACGATGTTCCGCCTCGAAGAGGGGACGGCGAAAATCAGGCTGACCGTCAACCGGACAAACCTGGTAAACGGCAACTACAGCCTCAGTGTCGGCTTGGTGATTCCGAACCGGGAATGGATAGATCAGGTTTGGGAAGCGTACAGATTTTCCGTCACGCGATGCGATCCTTTTGGCTCCGGATTCAACCTCTCTCAAGCGTTCGCCGCCGTTCACACGGATCACTCGTGGGAGAAAGTTTTGTAATCGCCTTCAATCAAAACGCGCATCCGGTCAGGAGCCCGTGTGAAAATCGGTGAATTGCAGAGGCAGCGGTACTTGAGAGCCGGGCCAAAATAGTCGGCAAGGAAGGTGAGTCTGTGGGCAAGCGAATATGCATCGCGTTTGTAAAGTACGTCGGTCTTGCAGCGGGAGGGACGGAACGCTGGCTTCAAATGATCGCTGCCAATTTGCCACGAGACGAATTTGAACTTGATTATTATTACTGCGATGCCGCCGCGCCCTTCACGAATAGTCCAAGTCACGCAAATAGTCCAGAAAGAAAAACGTTTTTAGAATCACACAATGTATCTCTGGTTAAGTTTGAAGTCCAATCCATTGACACTAGCAAGCCGACAAGGGACTGGCAGAACACAAATTTCTGGGACGCTTTTGACCCGAAGGCCTATGATATCATTCAGACTGCAAAAGCAGGGCCGGCAGAATACCCGTACTATTTGATTGACAAACCCGTATGCGAATGCGTCACATTGTTGGCAGGCGTGGATCGAAGCCCAAATATCGCTTGGTCCATGCATCTGTCGGAATGGCAAAGATCCCGCTGGGTTCGGGACGGCGGATGTCTGAAAAGAAGTAGCATAATCCCAATCCCTGCAGAACTTCCATGCGCCAAAGAAAACCTTAGGAAAAAATTTGGGATTTCAGAGGACGCGGTTGTCGCAGGGTTTCATCAACGTAATGACGACTTTATTTTCAGCCCTATTCCGCTTGCCGCGTTTTCAGAGGTCGCTTCCGCAGAGCGGCACTTCATGATAATGGGAGGGAGCTCACTGTACAGGCTCCAAGCCCAAGAGCTTGGCCTGAGAAACGTTCATTTTCTGGAGCATAATGCAGATCAAGCGCAATTGTCCATTTTTTTGAATAGCCTCGACATCTTTGCACATGGTAGAGCAGACGGAGAGACCTTTGGCACGGTATTTGCCGAGGCAATGATGCATTCCGTCCCCTGCCTTTCGCATGAATCCCCAGTGGCAAATGCTCAGTACGAAACAATGGGGCCTGGCGGGTTGTTTGCGCACGACGCGAAAGAATATGCGTCAATGCTCGGCCGACTCTTTGAAAGCAAAGCGATGAGAACGGATCTGGGGGGACGGGGGCGGGAGCACGCGCTGAAGTATTACACCCTCGAAAAAATCATCCCCGACATATGTGATACCTACAAGACTGTGTTGGGCAGTGGAGTCTTGCGCAGCGCCCAAGTCACCTATGGATATTCCGAAATGGGGTTCCTGCACGCGGGAAAGGCGGCTGAGTATCCCTACGACCATGTGATTTTGGGAGGCGTACCCGAGTCGTTCGACGTGCAGATCGTGAAGAGATGCCTGGGAGGGATCAGGACATTTTGGGACATCGGGGCGAACACCGGCATCTACTGCTTTGTCGCGGCCACGGAGACCGATTCGGACGCTCGGATTGTCGCCTTTGAGCCGCAGCCGGAATGCTGTGCTCAGCTTCGCGAGACGATTCGACTGAACAGATGGGAAAAAAAGGTGGAGGTGTGCGCAATCGGGCTGGGCGAACACCCGGCCACGATGGATCTCTATCTGAGCGGCACAGGGAGCACGCTGCGCAACGAGTTCAACGACAATCACGAGTCTCCCCGAATACCGGTGCGCGTTGATACGGTTGATCAATGCAGGCAGAAGCTGGGAGTCGAGAAAATCGATTTCATGAAAATAGATGTGGAAGGATTCGAGCTGGACGTGCTGAAGGGCGGCGAGAAAAGCATTGAAAGCGATAAACCCATCCTTTTCATAGAAATCGCGGATATGATCAAGGGTCGGTCTTTCCGGAACATTCTCTACCCGCAGACCCTTCATTGGCTCTGGAAGAGGGGATACGTGCTCTTTCGCAGCGACGGAAGAGCGAGGATTTCGCGGGTAAGGAAGGCGACCGGCCAAACGGATCCGTCCATGTACCTCTGCCTGCACCCGGACCGTCATCTGGGTCTCATCCGCGCATTCTCACGGCTTGTCGTGGTCTCGCATGCACGGCACGTGGCTGCAAGAACAGGGGCTCTGCTCCGGATTGATTATCTCATCGGAGGCTTCAAGGGCGCTCTTGGCGGCGCCATACCGTTTTCCAGAACCTTGAGAAGAATAGCAAAGAGAATTGCCCGTGCAAAAGGCTGAAACAAGGACATCGCACGTGGAACCTCTAGCGGCGCTGCAGCGGAATAGTCCGGTCGTTCCAATCGTGACATCCATCGACCACGACTTTGTGCCCATTTTCAGCGTCCTTCTGGCATCCTTGATCGACAGCTCGCGCTCCGGATACTTCTACGACATCGTCATCCTGACCGAAAGAGTGAGCAAGGGAGAAATCAGGATTCTTTCGGAGCAGCTGCGAAATGCGCGGAACTTCGCGCTTCGCGCTGTTGAAATGGATAGTTTCGAAGTACCAAACCTGGACAAGACCGCTTTCAAAAGGCCCGCCTTCTTTCGGTTGGTCCTGCCTGAATTGCTGATCAACTATCCGAAAGTGCTGTATCTGGACGCGGACATGGTCGTCGTGGACGACCTTGCCGGCCTTTTTCAGACCGACGTAGAGAATGTCTACGCCGCGGTAGTTCGCGATGAAGTCCAGCGCGCCTACGCTGAGAATGGCGTCGAGGAAGACTATCTCTATGGACATCGCACCATCCGCGCCTATTGGACTCGGCATCTGGGGTTGAACGAAAAGTCCCAAGACACATATTTCAATTCAGGGCTGATGATTCTGAACCTGGAAAAAATCAGAAAGGATGGGATACCAAGCGCGATTCCAGGCATTCTGCGCGCGAGGCCTTACGTTTTTGCTGACCAGGATATCCTCAACCTGGCGTTTGCCGGTAATGTGGCGCTTCTCGACCAGAGATGGAACCTCTTCCACGTGCTCAACCCAAAGCTCACCTATAGAAAAGAAATGCTCGAAGCACGCGATAGGGCCCTGATGTGCCCCGGGATCATCCACTATGCATGGAAAAAACCCTGGAACGAACCGCTGCAGCCAATGACCGAGTACTTTTGGCTCTATGCCCGAAAGTCGGCGTATTACGAGCAGTTGATCGCCCGCTCCGGGCTGTTCAATCCGAGTCAGCCCCAGGCAAGAAACCGTTCTCTCGGAAGGCTCGCGCGAAAGATGCTTGCACACATAGGCCGCAGATTTTTCCCCGGGCTTATGGAGAAGCTGAAAGCCGCTTTGCGATCGCGAACGGCGGAATGAACCAGGGAACGTGTGAGCATGTCAAGCATCATCGCCGTTGAATGCTCGGTTTTCAGCTATCCTCATGGAGGGCTCGCTTCATTCTACCGCCCCCTGCTTCAGGAATTGTTCGAAAGGCTCCGCGAGCACCAATTCATCCTGGTGGCAACCCAAGATTCGGATCTGGGCTTTTCCAATGGCCTCCCAAACGTAAGAAAGATCGACCTTCCTCCCCTCAAGGCTCTGTTCATGAGTCGCGGAAGTCGACTTCGCCGCATGGCGATCGACCTGCCGTCGATCCTGCTTCGGCAGAAAGCGGATGTCCTCATAAGTCCCTACTATCTATTCATGATCCCCCCATGGATGCGCGGAAGAGCCTGCATCGGCATACACGACACGTGCTTCTGGGATGTGCCTGATTTCTACTCGCATGAGGAGAGGCATCTGCATGACCGCGTATTGCGGTGGAATTTGACCTGGAAGCCGAAGGTGATCACGGTTTCCCAGACAAGCCGGCAGAGAATCCTGAAACACTTTCCACATCTCGATGGCGGTGACATCGAGATCGTGCACAATTCCTGGAGCCGACCCATCGCGAAGGCGCCGGCGCCGAACGCCGGCTCAAGACTGGAGAGGCTGCTTCGAAACGCCCCCGACAAGCTTCTTTTGCACAGCAGCGGGTGGGGGCCCGTGAAAAACAACCAACGTTTGCTTGAGGCATTCGCCTTGGCTTTCGGGGGGAGGGATGACGTCGGGCTCCTGATGACGGGAAATGCCCGCTACGTTGATGCCGCATGGAAGCTGATGGATTGCCTTGACATTTCGGACAAGGTGATCCTGACGGGGGTCATCTCCGACCAAGAGATGGACTGGCTCTTGCGGGAGCGTTGCTGCGGCGCCGTGTCCGTGTCGCAATACGAAGGGTTCGGCCGATCGTGCGTGGAAGCGCGCCGCGCCGGCCTTCCGCTTGTCTGTTCGGACATTCCGACCAACCATGAAGTCGTGGGCGACTACCCTTTCTACTGCAATGCGGCCGATGTCAAGGAGATCGCGGAGGCGATGGTGAAGCTGACGAACGCGCAGCGCCTGGAACCCGTCATGGATGAACGCTTCGCCTTCGAGGCCAACTATGCCAGGTACGAATCGATTGTACGCGGTCTCATTACCGGCCGGGAAGGCAACAAAGGAAACGCCTGAGATGCGCCGCATCGCCCTCATCAATGGATTTCACAACGAATACACCACGGCAGGCTACTTCCGGGATGCAATAGAGAAAAGCGGGATGCAATGCTCAGTATTCAAGCCGGAAAATCAAAAAGCCATAGGCAGGGACGCGGGAGCGAGGCTTTTCATCGATGATGGAACGCACTACGTGATACGCCCTGATTCCCGCTGCCTGAAAATCCTGTACATCATCGACACCCACATGGATTTCGAGCTTGACACGTTCCTCATCCGGTTCGCAGACCATGTTTTCTGCGCGCAGCGTAACGCGGTGGAGAAGATCGCCCCATATTGTCCGAATGTGACGTGGCTTCCTCTTGCGTGCGACCCGGCCTATCATTATTGCAGCAGGCCGTCCAACGCAGTTGATCTCAGCTTTATCGGCGGCATCAACGATGGAAAGCGGGAGAAATACCTCGGAATTCTCAAGGAACGATACGGTCCCCGCACCTTTGTGGGACTAGCGCCCAAGTCCGAAATTGGAAAAATATATTCCGGTTCGAAAATAGTCTTTAACGTATCCATCAACAATGATATAAACATGCGGTTCTTCGAGGCTCTCTGCAGCGGCGCCTTGTTGGTGACGGAAAGAATCTCGGCCAATGGGATGGAGCAGCTGTTGGGGGGGCACAAGGAGCCGGTGTGCGTCTTCTACGAAAGCATCGAGGAGGCAATCGTGCTCATCGATTACTATTTGAATCACGAGCAGGAGCGCGCGGCGATCGCAGAAAGAGGAAGACGATTCTCACTCGATCATACCTACTCCCATAGATTGAGAAAAATCCTTGAAACGGCCGAAAACTCGGAGATTCGGCGGCATCCGCCCCTTGCATATTCGCGGGCTCAAAGACAATTGGCGCTCGCGCAGCAGCGGAAGAATGAATCCGGAGGGCGCTGATTGAGCGGAAGGGTTCGACAACTGGTTTTTCAGGCCCGCAGCGTGTTCAGGGCCGACAATATCAGATCGTTTTTCACCATGAAACGGCTGCCGCCGGCACGACCTGCACCCACGCAGAGCTTCCCCGGAATGGGGGATATGATCCCAGGACTGGTCAGCATCATCATACCCACAATGAAGAGATCGAAGTTCGAAAGCTTCGACAGAATGAGCACCCCTCTGCGCACGCTCCGCGACCTTCTGGGGGACATACACTCAAACGTCACGATGCCGTTTGAAGTCATCGTCGTGTGCAATGAGACATCCAGTCGTGCGTTCCGCAGATTCATCATGACGAGCAAGCACATACACCGGCACTGCATGAACAGCGAAAATGTCGGCGTTCCCCGCTCATGGAATATCGGAGCCCAATTGTCAAAGGGCGAATTGCTGCTGTTTGTGAACGACGATGTCGAGATAGGCGCGGACGCCGTAGAGGCTCTTGCCAGGGAAATCGCGCGCGATCCCGGGGTTGGCATGGTTGGGCCTGCCGGAACGAAATGGGATGCCAGCGGGCCGGGCGATTATGTCGGAATCACCGCGAGCGAGGAAGCGGATGCGATCTCGGGCTGGTGCTTCATGACAACCCGTCACGCGTTCCTTTCTGTCGGCGGATTCGATGTTTCGTACACTCCCGCGCTCATGGAAGAAATCGACTACAGCTTCGCGGTACGTGAAAAGGGGTTTGTCTGCCGCGTGCTACCCGGGCTCAATCTCACGCATCACCATGTGTCGGGGGCAAGTAGCACAAACCTTCCCATCGCCGCCATGGGTATCTCGCTTCTGCGCGAGGATCTTACATCGCGCAATAGAAAGTATTTCAAGAAGAAGTGGAGGAATCTCCGGCCGGATGTCAAACCTCCGCATCCTGCAGAATGAGGCAAGCATGCTCAATCCTTTGCGAAGGTTGATGTCCCTGACGAGATCCGCGGCTCCGCGGTACGGCGCGAGCTTCTTCAGAGAGGATTGGTTTCGGAATTGGGAGGAATTGAAACATGTGCTGTCGTCATTGCTCCTGGCACGATCCGACTGGCGTCGAATTTTGGATTTTGGCTGCGGACCGGGCGTCATGATCGACTTCATGAACGATCGAGAAGTCGATTATTGGGGGTACGACCCTTCTGCCGAGGCTCGGGAGTTGTACATGACGCGATACGGACGCTACCCTGACAAATATCTGACCGTTCTGCCCGAGAGGCCCTTTGATGTTCTGGTGTCTTTTGACGTTTTCGAGCACATGACTGACGGTCAAATAGCCGAGATGCTTCGCCGCACGGCTCATATTCCTTTTTTCTTCGTCAACATCAGTCGTGCAGAGGGGATCCCGGGCCACATCAATCTTAAAAGCGACAGCGCATGGTGCAAGTTATTCGCCGCTCACGGCCGCGTCTATGACGGGGTTTCGACAACGCAAATGCGGGAGAAATATCGAAGCATTCGTCCCCTGACCCCGGATGAATGGAACCGGAACATGTTTGTATTTCATGGCATTGAAGAGAGTTCCCCGCGAGAGAAGCCGCACCGGGATTTCAAAAGGCGTTTTTAACGAAAGGCCTCCAATGTTTCAGCGGTCACCCGAGAGTTTTCATCTGCAACCGGCCGTCCTTGAAAGAATTTATCCGATCCGGTATCGCCGATTGCCCGGATAACGGATCTCATTCCTGAAGGCGCCACCGTTCTCGACATCGGCGCCGGGAACGGCATCCTTGCGCACGGTCTCGCTTTTCGAGGGAGAAAGGCGGTGATTGACGGCGTGGAGCCGGTCTCCGCCGCCGCCGCCTTGGCAGCGCCGCATTACCGACGGATATACCAGCTAACGATGGAGGAAGCCTTTCCTCACATCGAGCTCGGCGTCTATGACGTGGTGGTAATGGCGGATGTGCTCGAGCACATGCCGGATCCCCTGTCAGGTTTGACCCGAGTTGCCAAGGGCATGCGGCAGAACGCGCGTCTGATTGCCAGCATGCCGAATATCGCATTCGGGGCGATTGCCCTTGAGCTTCTGCGCGGACGTTTTGAATACCGAGACCTTGGTCTCATGGATCGGACTCACGTGAGGTTTTTCACCCGCGATGGAGTTCTTCAACTCTTTTCGGAGGCCGGCATGCACGTGCAGCTGCTCTGCCACCTTGTTCGCGCGCTTCCCTCAATGGAGATTCCGGTCCGTCCGGGCCCCCTCTCATGGCTTTTGCTTCCATGGCTCAGCGCGCGCCTGGATTCATCAACCTATCAGCATATCGTCGTGGCGGGCAAGGAGCCGTCGTCAATGGAAACCCGTGTATACAGGGACGGAAGTCGAACCAAGCGGCTCCGTCAAACCTTGGCCGTCTATTTCCCCTTCCTGCGGCTGTAGGGCTGCGAATGGCGCCACGATGAAAAGGACAAAGGAGTGATCCGCACGAAAGGAATCATTCTCGCAGGAGGGTCGGGCACCCGACTCTATCCCGCAACACGAGTTGTCTGCAAGCAACTGCTCCCCGTGTACGACAAGCCGATGGTCCACTACCCGCTCTCGACCCTCATGCTTGCCGGCGTCCGCGAGATTCTCATCATCTCTACGCCCGCGGATCTGCCGCGGTTCCAAGATCTTTTCGGCACGGGCGAGCAGCTCGGGCTTACGTTCTCCTACGCGGTCCAGGAGAGCCCGAGAGGCCTTGCGGACGCCTTCCGGGTGGGAGCGCGGTTCATCGGCTCCGACAGAGTCTGCCTCGTGCTCGGCGACAATATCTTCTTTGGGCACGGGCTTCCGGAAATGCTTCGCGATGCCGCCGGGCAGGCGGAGGGGGCAACGGTGTTCGGATATTTCGTGAACGATCCGCAGCGCTACGGGGTCGTGGAGTTCGATCCGTCGTTCAACGTGCTTTCGATAGAAGAGAAGCCGGCAAAACCCAAATCGAGCTATGCCGTGGTCGGGCTCTACTTCTACGACAACGAAGTGGTTCGCATTGCGCGCGACCTGAAACCCTCCGCCCGGGGCGAGCTTGAGATCACCGACGTGAATAGGCAGTACCTGGAAATGGGGAAGCTTCGCTGCAAGCTCATGGGGCGCGGGTTTGCGTGGCTCGATACGGGTACCCATGCTTCTCTTGTCGACGCGACGCTTTTCATCAAGACGATTGAGGATAGGCAGGGACTCAAGGTATCGTGCATCGAGGAAATCGCCTACCAGATGGGCTACATCGACGCCGCGCAGCTGCGCAGGCTTGCCGAACCGCTGCGAAGCTCCGGCTACGGGGAGTATCTCCTTCGGATCCTCGAACAGACTCCCACGAACTCCGGGGGATGACCGCGTGCCATTCGTCTTCACGCCTGCCGGCCTGCCCGGCATCGTTATCGTTCAGCCCCAGGCATTCCTCGATGGCCGCGGTTTCTTCATCGAAAGCTACAAGGAAAGCGAGTTCCATGAGGCGGGCATCACCGGCCGTTTCGTGCAGGACAATCACTCCTTCTCGGTTCGGGGCGTGCTCAGGGGGCTGCATTATCAGCTACCCCCCTTCGCGCAGGGCAAGCTCGTGGGGGTATTCGAAGGGCGTGTGTGGGACGTCACAGTCGACATCCGCCCTGATTCTCCCGCCTTTTGCAAGTGGTATGGGATCGAGCTTTCAGCGCAGGATCACCGGATGCTTTACATCCCGCCAGGCTTCGCGCACGGGTTCGTCGCTTTGACCAATCAAGCGCAGCTCTTCTACAAGTGCACTGCTGAATACCGCAAGGAGTGCGAAGCCGGGATTCGGTGGAATGATCCTACCATAGGAATTACCTGGCCCCTCAACGACGTGATCGTATCCGAGCGCGATCGCACGCTGCCCCTCATTTCGCAAGCCTCCATCTTTCCGCCCGGGTGCTCGACATGATATGGGTTGTCGGCGCCCGGGGGATGCTCGGGCACGACGTTGCTCGGCGGTTCGATGCGCGCGGGCTCGCACACGTCGACAGCGACCTCGACTGCGACGTTACCGATCCCGCGTCCGTGAGCCGCTTTCCCGTCGGTCGGCCGATAGAGTGGATCGTCAACTGCTCGGCGTATGCCGCGGTAGACATGGCCGAAGAGGAAGAAGCAAAAGCGGATGCGGTTAACGCGCTTGGCCCCGCGAACCTCGGCCGCGTGGCCGCAGAGCTCAGCGCTCGCATCATCCACATTTCAACCGACTACGTTTTCGACGGCGGGGAAACATCCCCCTATACCGAAGAGCACCCGCCTGCTCCGCTGGGGGCGTACGGCAGGACCAAGGCGCGGGGCGAGAAGCTTCTCGCGGATGCTGCGCCCGCGCATTTCATCGTCAGGACGGCATGGCTCTACGGCGTTCGCGGCCATAACTTCGTCCTCACCATGCTCCGCCTGATGAACGAACGCGACGAGGTGTCAATCGTCGACGACCAGCGCGGTTGTCCAACCTACACCCGGGACCTCGCCGCTGCCCTTTGCGCGATTATCGACGCGGACTCTCGCGCCTACGGCATATACCATTACGCCAATGAAGGCGAGACGACCTGGTACCAATTCGCTCGCGCAATCTATGAGGTGGGACGAACCCACGGGCGCATTACCCACGCCTGCGAACTTCGCCCCATCACGACCGATCGCTACCCGACGAGGGCGGTCCGTCCGATGTATTCAGTGCTCTCGAAGGCCAAAATCAAGCAGACCTTTGGCATCTCTGTCCCCATCTGGCAGGACGCTCTTGAGCGCTTCTTCGCCGAACTCGAGGGGGAGGATTCGACGTGAGCCAAAACCGCGTCTTCCACAACCTGCTGGTCACCGGGGGAGCCGGCTTCATTGGAACCAACTTCATACGCTACCTCTTCAGGCGGACCGGGTTCAGCGGCCGGATCATCAATCTCGACAAGCTCACCTATGCGGGCAACCCCGCGAACCTCACCGATATCGCGGCGGAGCTAGGCGAGCGGTACAGGTTCGCTCAGGCGGATATCTGCGACACCGATGCGGTGCGCACGATCTTTGAAAGCCATGAAATCGACGCCGTCGTTCACTTCGCTGCCGAAAGCCATGTGGACCGCTCGATACTCGGGCCACGGGAGTTCATGAATACGAACGCCCTTGGCACCTTCACGCTTCTCGAGGCGGCTCGCGCGGCCTGGAAAGGGCGGCGCGACGTGCTTTTCCATCACGTGAGCACCGATGAAGTTTACGGCTCGCTCGGTCTGGAAGGGCGCTTCATCGAAACCAGCCCGTACGCCCCGCGCAGCCCTTACGCCGCCTCCAAGGCGGCCTCCGACCATCTCGTGCGCGCGTTCCATCACACCTACGGCCTCCCATTCACGCTTTCCAACTGCTCGAACAACTATGGCCCCTATCAATTCCCCGAAAAGCTCATACCGCTCATGATTCTCAATATGCTTGAAGAAAAGAGCCTCCCGGTCTACGGCGAGGGAAAGAACGTCCGCGACTGGCTCCATGTCGAGGATCACGCCTCCGCCATATGGACCATCATGACGCGGGCAGACATCGGACAGACGTACAATGTCGGCGGGGAGACCGAGCGGCGGAACATCGACCTCGTTCGTCAGCTCTGCGAGATTGTCGCCGAGGAGACCGGCAAGGCTGCTTCGACCTTCACGGCCCTCATACGGTTCGTCGCCGATCGCCCGGGCCATGACCTGCGGTATTCAATAGACTGCTCAAAGCTCAAGCGCGATCTGGGCTGGTCGCACGCGCTTGGAATCGATGAGGGCCTGAGGCACACCGTTCGATGGTACCTCGCGCACCGCGACTGGGCAGAAAGTGTGCGAACGGGCGAATACCGCCGGTGGATCGACAAGAACTATACGGGCATGAGACGGACGTAGACGAGAGCGGCTGCGCAGATACCGGGCATTCGGCAGGCGAAGGCATACAATGAGAAAACCCAAGATCAGCGTTCTCATGCCGGTCTACAACTGCGAAAAGTACCTTCGGCAGGCGATGGAGAGTGTCCTAAGACAGTCGTATCGCGACTTCGAGCTTATCGTTGTGAGCGATGGCTCACGGGATTCAAGCCTGAGCATCGCTCGGTCGTTCACGGACGCCCGCATACGGATAGTCGAGAACCCCAGGAACATGGGGATATCGGCCTCCAGAAATCGCGCTCTTGCCGAGTCCAGGGGGCGCTACATCGCCTGGCTGGACAGCGACGACATCGCCCTGGAAAACCGGCTTGAAAGACAGGCGGAGGCGCTGGATTCCAATCCCGATGCGGGGCTGTGTCATTCGAATTTCGCGGAAATAGACGAGACGGGCAAGGTCGTCAAGAATCCATGGAACACGGGCCCGACTCTGCCCACGGAATGGTTGATGCTGTGGACGAATCCGATAGCGCAGTCAACCGTGATGCTGAGGAAATCCCTCCTCGAAGGCGGGGCGTCTCCCTACAACGGGGAGTGCGATCCGGCCGAGGACTACGATCTCTGGACGCGCCTTTGCATGCGTACGAACATATCCTATATGCATGACGTGCTCGTTTGCTATCGCAGCGTTCAGACAAGCGCGTTCCACAAAAACTCAAAAAGAGCGCTCCTGAAGTCAATACAATCAAATGAAAGATATGTACAACTCCTGATGGGCGAAGCCGTGCCATCCTTTCATAAATACCTCACCTCTTTCGGAGGGGCTCTCGAGTCGGCCATGGAAAGCGTCAGTGCGGGAGCGCTCAAAGAGTGGTATGTTTCCGCCGGTGCCGCCCTGGCGAAGAGAAAGAACTGGAGCGGGGATACGGCTGCGCAGATAGCGCGGGATATCCAGAGAAGAATGGTGGGGCTGTTGAGTGAAGAGCCCCGGATCTACTACGCTTCGGGGACGAGAGCAAGCGTTTTCAAAGAAAGCCCTCTCCTGTTCATGAAGCTGCAAATGGGATGGTGGCAAAAGGGGCTGCGCCATGCGGCGAAGGCCGTACTCAAACCTCGTTCGCGGCGGAACAAAGACTGAATACGTCTTGTGCATCCTTTCATATGGTGATTCTTCGAAAAGCCAAATGGGTGCTCTATTGGGCCAAAATCTTGAGCTTCTATCTGCTTGGCCGCCTTGTCCGGATGGTCCCCAGGGAGAACAAGAGCATCGTCCTCATGGGGGATGTAAACTATACCGGGGGAACCTTTGTCTATTTCGTGAACCTCATCGATCTCCTTGGCTCGGAAGGATTCAGCGTCTCGATTCTGATTCCACGAAGATGCTATGCAAAACCCATAGCGAGCATCGCCCGACAAAAGAGCGCGAAACTGTTTGTGATCCCGGACCGGTACCCCTTTTACGAATATCTTGCCGCTCTTTGGCGGGTCTGCGTGCTTCGAGCGGCGCGTGTCATCGTATCCGCCAGCGGACCTGGCACACACACGATGGCAATCCTTTGGAGCATCCCCACCATCCACATACTGCATTCCGTTACCGGGCTGAGCCTCGGAGCAAGGTCTCGACGGCTGATTGAATGGTTTTTCCGGGAACCGCATCGGATGGTGGGGGTCTCAAGGATGACGCGAGACTCAATCATACGGTATTTCACTATTCCGCGCGAACGGCAGCACCTGGTCTCCCTTATCTACAACGGAGTGCCCGACTTCCGGCGGGATTCTGAAAGAGAAGCCGCAGATCAGGATACAATTGTGACCGTTGGGCACGTCGTCGACTACAAGAATCCTTCAACGTGGCTGCGCACTGCTCGGTATGTCATCAGTCGGGCCAAGAAAAAGACGACGTTCATTTGGGCAGGCGATGGTCCGGAATTGGCTCACTATCGCAGCGAGGCTGAAGGGTGCGAACAGATCTCCTTCATCGGCCATTCGAATGATGTGGCGTCTCTCCTGAGGGGAGCGCGGGTGTACTACCAACCATCCCACATGGAAAGCTTCGGGCTCGTTGTGGCGCAGGCGATGAGCATTGGGATGCCGTGCGTGGTGAGCGATCGCGGAGGGCTGCCGGAACTGGTCATGGACGGAAAAAATGGATTTGTCTTCAAGAGCGACGATTTCATTGCCCATGGCAATGCCATCATCCGCCTCCTGGAGAACGAGAAGCTCAGAGCGGCCATGTCCCGCCAATCGAGAAGGCTCTATCTGGAGAAATTCACCCTCACGAGGTGGAGACGCGAGATATTGAGCGTGATCGCAGGAAACGCGCGGCGGTCTCCCCCATTGCGAGCGAAAGGGGCAACGAGTTGAGCGCCACCGGTTTTCTCATCAGGAGCCTTCCTTTTGCGGTCGAAAACGATATTGCATGGAGACTCAACCTCCGGCTCCACAGACGGCCGTCGAGCGCGCCGTTCCTGAGCGGTGACACGTTTCGCTGCAAGGCCGATCTGGTCATCGAGGAGGACGAGGAGTTCTCATATCGAAGCGCGGATGGACAGCAGCTTGTGTTCTGCGCCTCGGAGCTCGCCGCCGATTTTCTCACCTCCAAGAGGCTTTCTCGGGACTTCGTTCTCATCGTTCACCACGGAGACAAAAACATAGGCGATGACTTTCTCGCAAAGCTCGATACGAGCAGCTGCAGCCATTGTTTCGCCCAGAATTGCCTCGTGAAAGACCCGCGGATCACTCCCCTACCGATAGGTCTGGAAGATCAGTGGCATCACCAGCATGGGCACGTAAAAGACTTCACGAGACTCAGGAAAAAAACGGCGGATAAAATCCCTCGAATTGCATGGGGCTTCAGCCTGCACACGAACCCGGACGGGCGCTGGCCCTGTTACCGAGCTCTGTGGAAGAATCCCGTTGCGGTGAGCTTGCCCGAGGGCCTCAACAGCAGGCTCTACCACAAGTCCATATACCCATACATGTTCATGGCGTCTCCCCCGGGAAATGGCGAAGACTGCTATCGCACATGGGAAGCCCTGTACCTTCGAATCGTTCCCATCGTGAAGCGATCCGTGATGACTGAGTTCTTCGCATCTCTCGGATTGCCAATGGTTCTTGTCGACGATTGGAGAGAGATCACGTCCTGGGATGAAAGCTATTTGGTGGAAATATACCAGAGACTTGCCCCCGGCTTCGACTCGGCGGCGCTCTGGCTTCCGTATTGGGAAACGCTGTTCCGCAGACATCTGGAAAGCGCATGGTAAGAGCATCCCGGTATCACCTAAAAAAGAAAGCCATACTCGATCATCTCGGGGATGGATGGCGCCGCCGCAGCATGGACATCGATGTGCTCATTCCGACCACGGGGAAGGACTCGACGTGCTTGAGAAATACAATAGAGGCGGCGCGGAAATATTTGAGGCATCGGATTCAGGGAATCTATCTCGTCTACGATGAGCGTCCAAAACTGGCGGCTTTGCCGAGTCCGAATGATCTCATCCTGCTGAACGAGCGTGAGATAGCGCCGATAGACAGATCCCGCGTCATCTACAAGCCCCGGGGGGTTGATCGTTCCGGATGGCTCTATCAGCAGCTCATCAAGCTCTCGTGCGACGAGATTTGCAGAACAGAGCATATACTGGCGCTGGACGCGGATACAGTCTTGACGCGCCCGCAGCGCTTGATCGTGGAAGGGAAAGTTGTTTTTAGCGTCTCGGATGAAAGATATCAGCCGTACTACGCCATGATCGAAAGGCTTCTGCCAGGGACTCCCATATTTCCCTTTTCATTCGTCTCCCACCACATGATGTTCAAGAAGGAGCATCTCCGCGAGCTGAAAGAGACAATTCAGCTCTGCGGAAAGAAATGGTTCGAGGCAATCCTGGAAAAGATCGACCCGGACGAAGTGTCGGGCTTTTCCGAATACGAGCTCTACGGGAATTATGTGATGTCACGTCATCCGGACGGTGTCAGCGTTGAACATTCGCTCAATCAGGGCTTTTCCGCCAGGCGAATCGCCCGGCTCTGGTACATCAAGCTTCGCCACCCTCTCATCAAGTCGGCGTCTTTCCATAAGAGGTGATGAGACAGGTGCGTCTCAAGAACATTCCCTTCCGGGTCGAGTCGTCATGCGTTCGGGCTTGGTATAGGGCGACAGGACTGCGGCCCGGAAGCGCTCCCTTTGTCAGCGGAGATTCCTTTCGCGCTATCTCGGACCATGTCGTAGAAAAGCGGCACGGGCTCGATCCAACCCGCGTTCGAAAAGGGGATGTGGTTTTTGTCGAAGCGTGGCAGCTCTCTTCATTTGCGGAGTCCTGCCTTCCCAGAATCCGTGAACCGTTCGTGCTCATTACCCATAATGGAGACCTCAACATCGACAAATCCTTTCTTCCCGTGGCAGAGGATAGAAGAATTATGCGCTGGTTCGCGCAGAACGCGCTCCTCAGACATCCAAAAGTGATTGCCGTACCGATCGGGCTAGAGAACCGGTTCCACCATTGCAACGGAGTTGTCAACGATTACGAAAAGGTCGCCCGAGGGCGCTCTCAAAAATCCATGCGGATACTCTATGGATTCACCGTCGGTACGAACGAAAAAGAGAGGAAGCCTGCTTTCGAAGCACTTCGAGCTTCCTCCCTGACGGACCATGGGGAACGAACCAACAGCCGGGAGTATCGATTCCGCCTCGAGCGCTACGCGTTCGTTGCCTCGCCGCCAGGCAACGGTGAAGACTGCCATCGCACCTGGGAAGGGCTCTATTTGCGCGTCGTTCCCATCGTCAAGCGCTCCGTTCTGTATGAATCCTTCCCCGGGCTCCCCGTTCTTGAGATTGGTGACTGGGCTGAGATCAAGGCCTGGGATGCATCTTTTCTCTCCACAATCTATGGAGAATTGTCGCATCGGATAGAGTCGACCCCGTATCTCCGGTTTGACTATTGGGCGGACCTGATACATCGCGCCCGTTCGGGCGATCCGTCGTGAACCCCACAAAGCTTGTCAAGGCGATTCTCCCGCCTCGTGTGAGAGAACTCCTTCGTCGTGCCGTGGAGAGAGGCAGCGCCAGGAGTGATCGGGTGCTTGAATTCTTTGGCCGGCGCAGCCTGATGGCATTGCGTTCTCTCCACCGAAGCCGGCGGGGGCCCGGGATGGATATCGCGATGCTTTGCATCAGAAAGCCCGTGTATGTCGGGCTCGCGATTCAAAGCATCAACTCCCTTCACTACCACAGCCATAAACACCGCGTGCTCCTGCATCTCGACGGGGTTTGTTTCCGAGCCTTCGAGAAGCGGAAGCACAAGCTTGATTATCCCGGCAAGGTGGAGCCGATACTGATCGATGACGATTCATCGGCACCTTGGCAGTTCACGAAGCTCGACGTTGTTCTTGCGGTGTCATCAAAAGGCATCCCTTTCGTGGATGCCGACTCCCGATGGCATGCGGACCCCGCGCCTCTCATCGCGGCGGATCGAGCCATGTTTCTTGTCGAAGTGAACAGAATCCGGGCGGTCGACTCTGAGCATCTGCTGGTAAAGAACGCGCTTTGTCGCCCGGAGTGGATCGACTTCGTACATTTCAATACCGGCTTTATTTCGATACCGGCGCCCCTGTTTTCAGAGAGCTTCGCCGCAGAATGCAGATCCCTTGCGAGAAAGATCTATGAAGCCTCCCTCGACGCGCGGTTCAGTTCGGAGCAGAGCAGGCTCCTGAAACATACCAGCGAAGAGCTTGCCCTCAGCCTTGCCGCGCAGGCGGTAATCGGGAGCAAGAACATCTGTACCTTGAAAGAAGAAGACGGACCGGGGAACCGAACGCGCCTCGAATCATATTACTATGGCGCTCTTAACAGGATCAATTGAGTGACTATCCAGGACCTGCGAGCGCGGAGGTTTTTTCAACTTTCCAATTTTTCAGACGGCTTTTTCGAGAGAGCACGAGACTTCGAGCGTTGGCGCGTCCTTGCCGACCGCTTCGACGGCTTTGAGGGAATGAAAACCGAGCTGGAAACCGCCCTGATTCCAAGGCGTATCCACCAGATATGGCTCGGCGGACGGCTGCCTTCCCGCTACAAAGCCTGGGCAGAGAGCTGGCGGCGCGTCAACAAGGATTGGGAGTACCGGCTGTGGGACGAAGAATCGATCCTCGATTTCGGCCTTGAGAATGAACGCGCATTTCGAAAGTCCGCGAGCTTTGGGGCCAAATCCGACATTGCCCGCTATGAGATTCTGGAGCGTCTTGGAGGAGTGTACGCCGATACGGATTTCGAATGCCTCGGTGCGTTCGACACAATCGCGCAGCGCTGCGCTTTTTTCGCCGGTACTATCTTCAACGACACACCGGAAATCAACAATGGCCTCATGGGAAGCATTCCGGGCCACCCGCTGCTCCGCCGACTGATCGAAGCTCTCTCGGAGCCGATCATGACAAAGGACACCGGGGTGATACTCGAGAAAAGCGGGCCGCAGTTCTTGACGAAGCATTTTTATGCAAGCCTCGAATCCCTCGGGGCGAAGGATGTCGTTTTCCCAAGCTCGTATTTTTATCCTCTGCCGAATTATGTGAAGAAGGGGACGGTGCCTCCCGAGGCGATGAAGGAGTATGCACGAGAGTGGTCACTGGCGATTCATTACTGGGAAACGAGCTGGGCCCGACCGCACCCAATCCGGGTATTCTTGAGCCGGGCAAAGCGTGTTCTGCTTCGACGCCGCGTCCTGAGAGCATAAAAAGTGAACAGCCCCCGCCGTCCCATTTTCTATTTTTATCTCCGTCCGCAGGGGAGTCCGACGGAAGCGGGTTATCAACACTGCACCATCGCGATTGCGGAAGGTCTTCGTACCCTCGGGATACCTTTCTATTCAAATATCAACTATTGGAACGAGGGAGGGGAGTACCTGTTTCAAGCCGGGCGCGATGTCAGGCCGGAAGACTGCGATGTGCTCCTGACGAGCGACGACCATGAGACCGTGGGCAGAATCAAGGAGGAGTTGTTCGGCGGAGGCCGAAAAACCGTCTATATCGATTCCTCGGATGGATGGCGTACGCGAACGGAGGCAGAATATTATCGGCGATTCGACGTCGTTTTGCGCACGCATTGCAGCACGCGGTACAGGTATCCGGATAACGTGCATCCTTGGGCATTCGGCTTGACACGGAGAATACTCTCGGCATGCTCGCATCCTCAACCCTTCCTTGAAAGAAAACCACGCGCGCTCGTGAACTTTCGCGCATCGCATCCGGTGCGCCGCGCGGCGGCCGATCTTGTAATTCCTGCCCTTGAAACCCGTTTCCCTCCAGATCTGACCATCGATGAGCCGCCGGCACGGGAATCGGGCCAGGAGCGAATCTACTGGGAAGCCACCGGGCGCCGGCACTATCCGACATTTTTCAACCGGCTCCAGAGGACCATGGCTTGCGCCGCCTTTGGAGGCTATTTCGCTCCAGGAGTTTTCCGCAGCACGGAGAGCCTTCCCGAGCGCGCTCTCTACGCTCTGGCATGGAGGCTTGGAAAAAGAACGCGCACCATTCTTCAATTCGACAGCTGGCGTTTCTGGGAATCCATGGCGGCGGGATGCTTAACCCTCCAGGCCAACTACGAGCGCTACGGGTGCAGCCTGCCCGTCGAGCCGGAAAGCGAAACGCAGTATATCGGCATCGACTTCGGCGAGCGCGATTGCGCGCGGTTTATCCGGGAGTCCGACCTGAACTCGCTATCGATAATGGCGCAGGAAGGGAGGCGGTGGGCGATCGAGCATTACTCACCGCAGGCGGCCGCCGGGAGATTGCTGCGCCTGCTGGGAAACCTCAATTAGGAAGCATCGGTGAGAGTCCTGTACGATTACCAGGCTTTTCTGCAGCGCCAGGGAGGCATTCCCCGCTATTTCGTTGAACTGATAGGAGCGTTGGAGGAAATAGGCGTTGATGCGCGCCTGCCGAAGCTTTTCTCCGACAGCGAATACCTCGAATACGGGATGACATTCCTTACCCGGCGTCATTTCAAGGGAAAGGAAAAGATCTTGAATGCTTTGAACAGGATCCGGGCAGCTCGGGCGCTCAAGGGCGATTTCGATCTCTTTCACCCGACGTATTACAGCCCGTACTTCCTGAAAGCCTTGAAACGGCCGTTCGTGATCACGGTACACGACATGATTCACGAGCTATTCCCTTCCGACTATATCCGCGACGACGGCACCGCGAGAAACAAGCGCATTGTGTGCGAGAAGGCTTCAAGAATCATCGCCGTAAGCACGAACACAAAGAACGACCTCTGCCGGCTGCTGAACGTGCCGGAGGCAAAGGTCACCGTCATCCCTCACGCCACGAGCCTGCGTTATGATGGCGGCCCCCGCGTTTTCGAGAGACCGTACATTCTGTACGTCGGTGCGCGCTCCGGATACAAGAACTTCGCGACCATGCTCGAAGCCGCTGCGACGATACTCCCCCGGCATGGAGTTGACCTTGTATGCGCTGGGGGGGAGACCTCTCACGCGAAGAGAAGGAGGCCGTTCGCGCGTATGGGCTCTCCGGTCGCGTCTCTCATTTCCCATCGCCTTCGCCTCAGCAGCTGTCGAGCCTGTACCATTTCTCTTCCGTGTTCTGCTACCCGTCTCTCTACGAGGGGTTCGGCTTCCCGCTCCTGGAAGCATTCGCCTGCGGGTGCCCCGTTGCCGCCAGCTCAACGTCTTCCATCCCCGAGGTGGCGGGCGAAGCAGCCGAGTACTTCGAGCCCCTGTCCGCCGACTCGATCCGGATCGCGATCGAGAGAGTCCTTACCGATCAATCTCACGCAAGGAAGCTATCATCGGCCGGAACATCTCGATTGAGCTCTTTTTCATGGAAGGATTCGGCCCTGAAAACGCTCGAAGTGTATCGCGAAGCATCATGAAACCTCCTGTCTTTGCCACACCAGTCCTCTTCCTTGTTTTCAATCGGCCCGAGACGACGCGGCGGGTGCTGGAGGCGATACGGCGTGTCCAGCCGGGAAGGCTTTACGTGGCCGCAGACGGCGTCCGCGCGGATCACGCAGAAGACAAGGAGCGTTGCGAGAAGGTGCTCGACCTGATTCGCAGTGGAATTGACTGGGACTGCGATGTCAAATACCTTTCGCGGTCGAGGAACCTTGGATGTAAACATGCGGTCAGCTCCGCTATCACTTGGTTTTTTCAGAATGTCGATGAGGGGATCATTATCGAGGACGATTGTCTTCCTGCTCCGCAGTTCTTTCACTTCTGCACCGCTCTTCTTGCCCGATACCGCGATGTGCCGCGGGTGGCGCATGTCTGCGGCTTTAATTGCCAGCGGGGAAGGGTCCGGGGCGACGGATCGTACTATTTTTCCCGCTACTTCCACGTATGGGGCTGGGCGAGCTGGCGGCGCGCGTGGAGCGGCTATGACGTCGAGATGCGCGATTACCGGGCGTTCCTCGAGTCGGGCTGTCTCGACAACCTCTTTGAACGACGATCCCTGCGTGAATACTGGAGAGAAATCTTCGATGCGACGGCAGCAGGGAAGGTGAACACCTGGGACTACCAGTGGGTCTACCGGAATTTCAAGGAAGACCGACTGGCGGTTGTGCCGAATTTCAATATGATGGAGAACATTGGCTTTGGAGCGAGCGCTACACACACGTCGTCCGGCAGCCGGCGTGCGCCACCCGTTGCAAGTGCGATACCCGATGTGTTCGTCCCTCCCAGCTTCACGGTGCCAAGCAGGGCCGCGGATGACTTCACCTACCGGAATCATCTCAAGCTCGGCCGCTTTTACGATATGAAACACGCCGTCAAGAGGGTCCTGGGGATCGGGCCCGCGGCAGAAAGCCCGGCTGGCGCGGTGCTCCCATGATTCCCAAGATCATTCACCAGACATCGCGGTCCGCCGAGATCCCGGAGCGATGGCGGAGGTTTCAAGAAAAAGTGAAGACGCTGCATCCCGGCTGGGACTACAGGCTGTGGACGGACGCAAGCAACATCGCTCTTGTCAAAAGGGCTGCGCCGCACCTGCTTGCGCTCTACCGGTCTCTTGCGAAAAACATAATGAGAGCGGACATGATCCGCTACATACTCATGGATGTCTTCGGAGGGCTCTACGTGGATTTCGACTACGAATTCCTTAAGCCTTTCGACATGCTGGACAAGCGCATCGTTCTTCCAAGAGAAACCAACGACACGGCGGGGTTGGTTCTGGGCAACTCGATCATGGCATCCGAACCGGGTCACCCATTCTGGAAAAGGGTTCTGAGAGAGCTCGAAAGAAGCGTTAGCGCATTGCACCGGAATCCGATTGAAGACGAAGTCAACGGGCTGACTGGCCCGGGCCTGGTCACCCGCACCTACTTGAAAGATCCATCGCTCAATGACGGGATCCATATTCCCTCTCGGGTTCAATTCAATCCGATAATCCCCACGAACGAGGCCGAGTACGCCGCTCTCGCGGCTGCGGGCGAAGCCTATGGAATCCACTTTTGCGACGGTACCTGGACGGCGAAAAAGTACCCGCAACGGCTCCTTCGAAAGACTGAGTACCTGTGGAGCCGATTCAGAGACGCGCGGAGCAAAGAGAGAGGAGACCGTGAATGACAGGAATCGTGGTCCCGGTGGCGACACGATATGAAACGATTGCTCTGCGAAACCTGAAGCGACTACGCCATCTCTATGGCATCGACCTCCCGATCGAGATCTGGGAAGTGGAAAACGAGATCTCCCCTGAGCGCCGGGGGGAATTCTCACAGCTTGGCAGCGTTACCTACAGGAACGTCAGAGACCACTCCACCGTTACCGGACATTGGAAAGGTGTCCAGGTGAAGGCCTTTGCCGCCCGCCACACTTCTTTCGAGGAGTTTCTTCTCTGCGACGCCGATGTGACGTTCCTGCGCAACCCCCTTGTTGTACTCGGGGACAGGGGCTACAAGGACACGGGTTCGTACTTCTTCCGGGACTTGGCAGCCTGGAAGTTCAAGGGATTGAGCCCCTCGAGCGCTGATAAGTTTTCAAGTCTCCCCTTCTTCTCTGCCCGGCGCGCCTGGATACTCGGCCTGCTGCCGCAGAAAGTGGAGATGTTCCCCCAGGAATGGAGCTATATCTACGAAGCCGACTATCCGAGGAAACCTGTGCACGAGGCGTACATGGAAGCAGGTGCGCTCTATTTCGATCGCACTCGCCATCGGGATACCCTCGACATCGTGTACCGCCTTAATGAAAACCACGAAGAGACCTACCGATACGTGTTGGGTGACAAGGAAACGTGGTGGATCGCATGCTGCATGTGCCGCAAAACGTTCACCATGAACCCCCGCTTCCCCGTGATGGTCAGGAAACTGACGCAATTCTACGGGATGCTGCCCTTCTACGTTCAGAAATGACGTCCATTTCTCTGCCGAAAACGGGGGGAAGACGTGAGCACGCCGATCAAGACGTATGTCATCAATCTTGCCGAGGCGACCGAGCGAAGACGGTTCATGGAGGCCCACCTGGCCCTGTTTCCGTTCCTGGACGTCGAGTTCGTTTCGGCAATCCGAGGCGGAGATCTCTCGGCGGAGGAACTGTCTCGGTGCGTGGACGTGAATGCTTGCCGCGACCTTGTCGGACGTGAGCTATACCCCGGAGAGCTCGGATGCGCGCTTTCCCACCTCGAAGCCATGAAGAGAATGGAGGCGGAAAAGGAAGCCCGGGCGCTCATTTTGGAAGACGACGCGCTTGTCAGCGGCATGCTGCATCGAATCGTTGACGAGCTGGACGAGGCGATCCGATTCGATGGGCCCAGCGTGATCCTTATGACGCCCTGCGAATATGTCGCGGCGGGCGGACGAGCATTAAGCAACGACTACGCGATTCGGCCGGTATTCGAGGCGTTCTACGCAACGGGGTACCTCATCAATGGCGAGGCGGCGCGCGTCCTCAGGAGAGAGCTTCTGCCTCTGAAGATGCCCATAGACTGGTGGAAGGCAATCCGAAGCTTGACGGGAATCAATCTGGCGGCTCTCGTGCCCTATTGCGTGGGCCTGTCGCTGTCTGAGAATATGCATTCTTCCACGGCCGCACGGAACGGCAATGGGACCGATGCGCAAACTGAAAAACCGGCCACGGGCCTCCTGGCCGCCTTTTTGGATTTTTTAAAAAGAGCGAGACGCGGCATCAATGCTCGCATGCGCCGCATCAAGGCGCAACGAATCGTCTTTTAGCTCGCGATGATTCTGCTTTTCACCATCGGCGGCCGTACGGGAAATCAACTTTTCCAGCTCGCGTATGCGATGAGCAGGAGAAGAAAAGGAGAATGGCTTGTCAGCGCGGGCTACGGAGATACGAGATCGTTTCTCGCGGGCGCGTGCAAAAAACGCTGGGTGAACATTGAGGCGCTGTCTCTGCGCTTCGTCATCGAGCGACTCGTGTACCCCGTGATTTACCGCGTGCTTGTCACCACGGGTCTCGTAGCATCGCATTATGAAAACTGCGACATCTATTCCATCCGGCGCGGGAAGATCAGATGCATAAGAATAATGAAAGGATACTTCCAGTCTTCCCAGCGGCAGGCGGCGGATCTTTCACATCAGATGCGTATCAGTGAATCCCTCCGGGCAAAGGTCAGGCCAATACTGGCATCCATGACAAACGGACTGCCGCCGGTATTCGTTCACGTTCGCAGGTCGGATTTCAGCGGGGTGATCATTGGAGGGCAGAGCGCTCAACTGCCGGACCGCTACTACCTGACCGCAGTGAGCCGGCTCCGTCAACGCCATCCCTGGCTCTTTTTCTTGATTGTGGGAGACGACCCCGACTATGGGGAGCATCTCTTCAAAGACATCACACCGAAATACGTTTCTCGCCTTTCCGCCCGGGAAGAGCTTGCGCTCATGTCCCTCTGCGAGGGAGGAGTGCTTTCGAGCAGCACGTTCGCCTGGTGGGGGGCTTTTTTCAGCAGGCCCGCGATAGGCTACATCGCGCCGAAGTACTGGTCGGGATGGAATGTGAAGAAATGGCTTCCGCCCGAGCTTCCGGGGCGCCTTCGTAACCGAATATATCGACATCTAAGGGATGCAGAATGGTGTTTTTTCACGCAACAGGGGGGCGGTTGGGGAACCAGCTGTTTCAGACCGCGGTGATAGAACGCAGAAGAAGACCGCGGGAACTTGTCGTCACGACACAGATGCCCGAGTCGCGCGTGTTCCTCGGCCGTCTTCGACGGTACAGGGATTTTTCCAACCCCTTCCTGGTGAATCTTGTCGACCATGCGGTAAGCCGATTCATCGTGTGGCCCTTGATCAACCTGCGGCTCATCTCTTCCGTTGTCCAGGACGGCGGCAATGGGGTTCGAGAGACCAGAGGCGTCCTGCCGATCACCTATTTCCGCGGATATTTCCAGGCGCCGAAATACTTCCAGCCCACCTGCATATCGAAAGACTGGATACGGCGGTCCTTCCGGGATTCGGCGCTGCATCGTATTCACGACGCAGAGGGAAGACTTCCTCTATTCATCCATGTCAGGCGCAGCGACTACGGCAATTACCGGGCGGACGGCCGTTCATCGGCGCTTCTCCCTCTCAGCTACTACAGGTCCGCGGTTTCCATTCTCCGCGGTTCGGTTCGGGATCCCCATTTCTTCCTTCTGGGCGACGACCCTTCCTGGTGCGAAGAGCAGTTCGCCGAGCTGCCTCACAAGACGATCTCGAGGGGCTCGAGCTACGAGGATCTCGCCTTGATGAGCCTCTGCGCAGGAGGGGTGACGTCCAACAGCAGCTTTGCCTGGTGGGGAGCCTTTCTCTGCGCACGGACAGCGCCCATCATCGCTCCGAGGTACTGGTTCGGCTGGAGGAAGAAAGAGTGGCTGCCCCAGGGCATCGAGGAGAGCGATTTTCAGTTCATAGAAGTCGTCGACGAAGAGAGGAAAAATCTATGAGACCATGGCTGAAGAAAGTGTCGATCCGGCTCGCCAATTCACTCTACAACGCCACGGCAAGGGAGATCCCTCCGGTCTGCAGCCTGCCGCCAGAGCCGCTTCGCGCCCTCAATGAGTACTTCGACGCGATCTGGGTGTTGACGATCAACCGCAACGCAGACAGATGCGAGCACATACGGCGTCAGTTCGAGGGATTGCGCTTCGACTTCTACCAAGGAATAGACGGCAGAACCCTGGACGAAAGCGACGCGCGAATCGATCTCCGGCGCGCTTCTGAAAACAACGGACGGCCAGTTCACATAAACGAAACGGCGTGCACGCTGTCGCATATCACCATGTTCCAGCAGATTCTGGCCAAGGGTTTTCAGAGGACGCTCATTTTCGAGGATGATGCCGCCCTGGTTCACGACGCGGCGCACTGGATACAGTACTGCCTGGAAAGAATGCCTGAGGATTGGGAGCTTCTCTACCTGGGCTACGGCGACGGCGAGCTCCGGGGATACCTTCGTGAGTTTCAGGAACGCTTTGGGCGTCACCGAGATCCAGTAGAGGTGGTCTCACGCTCGGTGGGCCGCGGAATCAGAACAGCTGCCGGCCACGACTTCACCCATGCATATGCAGTGACCTTCCAGGGTGCTGGAAAGCTGCTCGAAGACGCATATCCTGTGCGGTACACGGCCGACGGCTGGCTGGAGCAGAAAGTGCTGCAGGGAAAGATAACCGCTTACATAACGATTCCAAAGCTCTTCGTTCAGCAGTCAGATCTGGGATCCTCAATCCATAGAACGTGAGCGTTTCATGAAAACACTGAAGATCCGATTTCTCGATTTCTGGCCTGGGTTCGATCCCGAGAACAACCCGTTCATGGAGGTTCTCAGGGCGCATTTCCAGGTGGATCGTACCGGAGAGCCGCAATTCATCGTATACTCGACATACGGGTACTCCCATCTCGATTACGATGTTCCGCGAGTCTTCTACACCGCCGAAAACGTCCGCCCGGATTTCAACATTTGCGATTACGCGCTCGGATACGACCGCATGAGTTTCGGGGATCGATACCGCAGATTCCCACTCTACCTGTTTGAAAGACAGAAAGATCTCCACGAGATAAGCGCGAGAAAGTTTGAGCCGGGCCCCCGGAAGTTCTGCAGTTTCGTCTATTCGAACCCGGACGCCGACCCGGCGAGGGACATTTTCTTTCATCTTCTCTCGCGCTACAAGCCCGTTGACTCGGCGGGAAGGCACCTGAACAACACCGGGTACAAGGTGATGGACAAGGTCTCCTTCCAGCGCAATTACAAGTTCTCGATCGCCTTCGAAAACAGCTCCACTCCCGGGTACTCGACTGAGAAGATCCTGGACGCGTATTGCGCGGGAACAATACCCATCTACTGGGGAGATCCGGATATCGCCCAGGATTTCGACTCCGCATCTTTCATCAACTGCCACGAGTACAAGAGTTTCGAGGAAGTCATGGAACGGGTCGTCGCCCTGGACACCGTTGACAGCGAGTACGCGCGAGTTTATGAAGCGCCATTCTTTCGCCGGCGGATCTCGGGGTACACTTTCGAACCGGGGTTCGAAGAGTTCTTCGTCCATATTTTCCAACAGGACAGGGAGGCGGCATTCAGGCGCAACCGGCAGTTCTGGGGCAAGGCATATGAGACCCAGAGAAGGAAGTTCGCCAGCTACATCGCCCGATTGGAAAGAAGGCCGCTCTTCAACCTCATGGAGCATATACGAATGATCGGGATTCCCGCTACAGTCAGGAAGCTCGCGCAAAAGCTCGACGCGAAAAAGCGGGAGAGAAAGGAAGCGAGGCTACGGGACGCATAAGAGAAAACACCGGGCGCCGCGCGCTCTTGAGGGTGTATCGGTTCTTGTGGAAGCCCAGGCGATGGTCGTATCCGGCCCGGATAGAGAGCGCGGAAGAGGGCAACGCATCTCTGGCGGCCGCAATCGAAAGCGGCAAGCCGTTTCTCGCGGGCCGTTTCGGCAGCGTTGAACTCAACAGCCTGGAGAGATTCATCAGAGCTCGCAACCCATCGAAGAGATACAGCCAAAAATTGAAGAGCGACATATCAAAGAACGCCGGCTTCTTCCCCACCGACGATCTATCGATGGATGGGTTCGGCCGCATCTACGCACAGTCCATCGCTGCGCTTGATTTTGCCGGAGTATGGTTCAACCGATACGAGGATCTGGCAGTGAGGAGGCTCTGCCCGCTGGCCCGGCTCGTTCCCCTCATCTCGCTGGAGCCCTACTTTTTTTTAGAGCCATGGAGCCGCGCCCTGGAAGGCAGGCGTGTTCTTGTCGTGCACCCTTTTGCCGCCAGCATCCAGGGAAGCTTTCGCGAAGCGAGGGCCCGTCTCTTCGAGAACCCGCGGGTCCTTCCCTCCTTCCATCTTCTCACGCTCAAGGCCGTTCAGTCGCACGCCGGCGCCTCATGCGGCTTTGCATCGTGGTTCGACGCGTTGAGCTTCATGAAGGATCGGATAAGAGCTCTTGATTTCGATGTCTGTATTGTCGGGGCCGGTGCATACGGGCTTCCCCTTGCGGCATTCGCGAAGAACCTGGGAAAGCAGGCAATTCACATGGGAGGCGCTTCCCAGGTCCTCTTCGGCATCATCGGCAGGCGTTGGGAAGAGCACCCCATCATCAAGACCTTCATCAATTCAGCCTGGCGGAGGCCGACCGCGGACGAAACGCCTCCGGATGCTCGCCTGGTCGAGAATGGGTGCTACTGGTAGAGCCACGGAAGGCTCAAGGAGCAGCTATGTACGAAAACCTTCCCCGATCCTTAAACACGCGGGTCCTGGTCACCGGCGGAGCCGGATTCTTGGGCAGCCACCTCTGTGAAAGGCTTCTCAAAGAGGGCTGCGACGTCATCTGCCTGGACAATTTCTTCACGGGGCAGAAACGGCACATCGCTCACCTCGTGGGGAACCCCTTCTTCGAGGTTGTCCGCCATGACGTGACCTTCCCGTACTACGCGGAGGTCGACCGTATCTTCAATCTTGCCTGCCCGGCCAGTCCGCCTCATTACCAGTTCGACCCGGTCCAAACAACGAAGACCTCCGTCCACGGGGCCATCAACATGCTCGGCCTGGCCAAGCGGGTTCGCGCGCGCATCCTGCAGGCCTCAACAAGCGAGGTATATGGAGACCCCGAAGTGCACCCGCAGGTTGAGAGCTACTGGGGCCGTGTGAATCCCATTGGTGTGCGCTCCTGCTACGACGAGGGCAAGCGGTGCGCGGAGACCCTTTTCTTCGATTACTGGCGCCAGAACAGGGTGGACATCAAGGTTGTGCGCATCTTCAACACGTACGGTCCCCGGATGCATCCCTATGACGGCCGAGTGGTGAGCAACTTCATCGTCCAGGCGCTCAAAGGGGAGAACATCACAATCTTCGGAGACGGCTCGCAGACCCGCTCCTTCTGCTACGTCGACGATCTCATCGATGCCATGATTCTGATGATGGATGCTCCGGAGGATTTCACCGGCCCCGTGAACATCGGCAACCCCTCGGAGTTCACCATGCTGGAGCTTGCGAAGGTGGTCATTGAGCTTACCGGCTCCCGCTCCCGGCTGGAGTTCCAGCCTCTCCCGCAAGATGATCCCCGCCAGCGGAAACCCGACATCTCTCTGGCAGAGGAAAAGCTGGGCTGGAAGCCGAAGATCGAGCTCCGGAAGGGAATTGCAAGGACAATCGAATATTTCAAAAAGCTGTTGGCGGAATCGTGAGGCAATTCCGTAACGAATGCGGGGCTTGCACGGGGTCGGGATGGGCCGCTTCCCGCTGAACACTCTTCCCGTCTCAATCATCACCGTGGTCCGCAACGACATCGCGGGGCTCGAACGGACCATGGACAGCGTCGCGTCCCAGGATTATCCGCGGATCGAATATATCGTGGTGGACGGCGCCTCGACCGACGGCACCCGCGAGCTCCTCGAGCGGCGCGCCGTTGAAATGCATCGCTGGATCAGCGAGCCGGACGGCGGCATCTATGAAGCGATGAACAAGGGGGCCCGGCTTGCATCCGGAGAGTACCTGCTCTTCATGAACGCGGGGGATTGCTTCGCGTCCCCGGATGCGGTCTCCCGCATGTTCGTTCCGCGCCCGGACGCCGAGCTTCTCTGGGGTGACTGCATCATCCAGGGCACGCGGGGCGAGGAATACGACCCTGCACGGGACGTTGTCGGGAGACTTCACAGGCAAATGACGGTCTGCCACCAGAGCCTCTTCATACGGCGGGCCGCGCTCCTGGAAAGGCCCTACGACGAATCGCTGCGCATTGCCGCCGACTACGATTTTCTCTGCGAGCGGATCCTCGCAGGCGCATCCTGGGAACACCGTCCGCTGCCCGTGAGCAGGATAGATGACCAGGGTGTCTCTGTGCAGATCTTTCGCACGAGCATCAGCGAAAAGCGGCGAGTAGCCCTGGCGCGATTCCCCAAGAGGCGCGTCTCTATTCTTTTCCATTACTTTCTGCTGGAACTGTATATGAACGCGAAAGCCTTTCTGAAGGCGCTTCGTGCGCGCTGAATATATTCTCCGCCTGGATGATGCATGCCCGACCTGGGACAGGCACCGCTGGGATGAGGTGGAAGGCCTCGTCAAACGACACGGCGTAAGGCCCATTGTCGCGGTTGTTCCGGCGAACGTGGATACGGCGCTTGTGAGAGGGCCCGTAGATGAGGGATTCTGGGAGCGCGCCAGCTCCTGGCAGAAAGCGGGATGGATGATCGCGCTGCATGGGTTTTCTCACGCCCTCAGGCGGTCGGGAGGGGGCCTTGTGCCCGTGAATCGCTACAGCGAGTTCGTCGGCCTGCCGGCGGAAGAGCAGAAGCGCCGAATCCGCGATGGGATAAGCGTGCTGGAGACCAGGGGGCTTGTCCCGGAGGCGTGGGTGGCCCCGGCGCATGGCATGGATTGGCTGACGCTCGGAGCCCTGAAGACGGAAAGCCGCATCCGGGTGATCAGCGACTCGTTTTACAGGCGGCCCGTGCGGCGTTGGGGTTTCACATGGATTCCTCAACAGCTCTGGCATCCACGCGTGATGGCGAGCGGGCTCTGGACGATTTGCATCCACCCGAACCAGATGGACAGTGCCGGGATGGGCCTGCTGGATGCTTTCCTTTCAGGGCACCGGGAATCTTTCCCGGACCCGAAAGATGTTGCATTCCGGGCCATGCCGTATGGGCTTGTGGACGCGGTCTTCAGCGTCGCGTTCCTGGCCGCGCTCCGGATCAAGAGAAAAACGGCAGAAAGGAAGGCGTGATGGGAGAAAGTGAATTCGAAGTCTTCGTTCCGGGCCGAGTCTGCCTTTTCGGCGAACATTCGGATTGGGCGGGAGGGTACCGGAGGATCAACTCCTCCATCATGCCCGGCTGCGCAATCATCTGCGGAACCAACCAGGGCCTTCGGGCCCGGGTCCATCCCCACGCCGACCGGTTGATATTCCATTCCTCGCTCATCGCGGACGGCGTGCGCCAGGATTTCGACATCCCCATGCAGGCAGATGCCCTGCTCGCGGAGGCGCGAAAGGGCGGCTTTTTCAGCTACGTGGCGGGAGTGGCCTACCAGGTTCTCACGCACAACACCGTGAAAGGGCTGGTCATCGATAACTACGTCACGGACCTTCCCGTGAAAAAGGGGTTGTCGTCCAGCGCCGCGGTCTGCGTGCTTACGGCCCGGGCTTTCAACCTGGCCTATGACCTGAAGATGACCGTGCGCGGCGAGATGGACTACGCGTATCGCGGTGAAATCACGACGCCTTCCCGCTGCGGGAGGATGGACCAGGGCTGCGCGTACGGATCCCGTCCCGTCATGATGAGCTTCGACGGCGACTCCCTGGATGTGTCGGAGCTTGCCTGCGGTGCGGATCTGCATTTCATTGTCGCGGACCTCAAGGCCACCAAGGACACGGTCAAGATCCTGGCGGACCTGAACAAGGCATTTCCTTTCGCGGAGAACGAGATTGAAAAGGGAGTGCAGGAATACCTGGGGCCCATCAACTGCCGCATAATTACGGAGGCCGCGGACGCGCTGCGTGCCGGGAATGCCGAGCGGCTCGGCACGCTCTTGAGCGAGGCTCAGTCCAATTTCGACCGCTATGCAGCCCCAGCATGCCCCGAGCAGCTTACGGCGCCGGTCCTGCATCGGGTGCTCTCCTTCCCCTCTCTGGCCCCGCACGTGCTCGGCGGCAAGGGCGTGGGCAGCCAGGGCGACGGCTCCGTGCAGTTTCTCTGCAGGGACGAGCAGAGCAGGGAAGCCGCCATTCGCATTCTCGAGAACGACCTGGGGCTCTCCTGCCTGAGGCTTACGGTTCCCCGGAGCAAGAAGATCAGGAAAGCCGTCATCACGGCCGCTGGCTACGGAACTCGCCTGTTTCCCATGACAGCAGCAGTGCGCAAGGAATTCCTGCCGGTTGTAGACAACAAGGGACGCATGCTTCCCCTCATCCTCGCCAACGTGGAAGAGGCCGTGGAAGCCGGAATCGAGGAAATCTGCATCATCATCCAGGAGCAGGATCGCGCCTTCTTCCAGGACTTCTTCGGGCAGAACATCCCCGCGGCGCTCTACGATAAGTTGTCCGCTCATGCGCGGGAAAGCCTTTCCGCAATCAGGGACATCGGCAAGCGGGTCGTCCTGCGCGCCCAAGAGGAGCAGAAGGGGCTCGGCCATGCAGTGTACCAGGTGCGGGACTGGGTGGGGAACGAGCCTTTCATGCTGGTGCTTGGAGACCACCTCTTCGTTCGGCGGGCCGCAAAGGCGTGCGCCAGGCAGCTGGTGGACCGGTTCGAGGGGCTGGAAACAGCCCTCATCGGCCTGCAGCCCACGCCGGAATCCGAAGTGGGGCGTTTTGGAACGGTTGGCGGCGCATGGGTGGACGGCGATGACAAACGGGATCTCATCGACATTTCCATGTTCAAGGAAAAGCCGGACAAAGAGTTCGCCGCAGAGTACCTGGGCGTGGAAGGACTGCCCGATCGGACGTACCTGACCGTCTTCGGACTCTACCTGCTGACACCCGGGATTTTCGATGTGCTTCAAAGAAGCATTCAGGAGTGCGGAGGCGACGGGCGCGAAATTCAGCTCACCGATGCGCTGGATGACCTGCGCAGAAAGGAACGCGTCCTGGGCCTCCTTATCCAAGGGGAGAAGATCGATATTGGCCTTCCTATGGGATACATCGACGGCCTCCTCAAGTTCTCGGGACGCGCATGATCGATGTCAGGCGCCGCAGGCACGGGATACCGTACGCGCAGAAGTGGTTCGCGCGTTCGGTGCGCCGCGCCGATCTGTTTGGATTTATTGCGTACTACCAGTATCTGGGCGACCGGGCGCCCGCGCTTTTCACCCGGCGCACCTTTTCAACCATCCTGATCGATATCTGTCGGGAACCCGAAGCCATCCTGGGGGATATGCATAGAAACGTCCGCTATGAAATCCGCCGGGCTGACACCGAAAACCTGGAATGGGAGGCCGGCGTTGACCTCGCCGTGTTCGCTTCTTTCCATGAAGCGTTCGTGAGCAAGCGGGCGATCCATGGCGTGGATGAAGAACGCCTCCTGTCGTTCGGCTCGTCGCTTTTGCTCTCGCGCTCGAGCCGTGACGGCAGGACACTGGCCCAGCACGCCTACATTGTGGACCCTGCCGAAAGCAGGGCTCGCTTCCTCTATTCCTCCTCGGGCCGCTTTCTTGACGGCGATTCCGCCCTGGCGGGGCGCGCCAACCGCTGGTGTCATTGGAAGGACATGCTGCACCTGCGTGGACTGGGCGTTCGCACCTACGACCTGGGCGGAATAGCGACAGGCTCGGTGGACCCTGCCCTCGCCGGGATCAATGAGTTCAAGCTTCGCTTTGGCGGGACGGTTGTGCGTGAGGACCACTGGCTGTCGCCCCTGTACCTGCTTGCATCCCTACTGGGGTCTCCATGAGCGAAGCCCCGGCAGTTCTCCTTATCAACAGCCCGGGAACGGGCGGCGCCGAGCGCGCGGTGGCCGCGGCCGCGGCGCGCCTCAAAGAGATGGGACGCGATGTGCGGCTTCTGTGCCTCGAGCGCGCCCCCTTAAGCGGAGCTTTGTCCGCACATGTCCCGGTCGAATACCTCTCCAGCCTGAGTGCCCACGCAAACCCTGCCCTCAAGCTCCTTGCGCTTCCCTTTCTTGCCCTCCGTCTTTCAGCCTACCTGTCAGCCGAAAGCATCCCCGTTGTCATGAGCCACCTTTTCAGGGCCAATTTCGTCAATGTCCTGGCCCGTGTGCTCGCTCGCTCCCGGCATAGGGCTGTGCTCGTGAATCACACGCGGGTGAGCCGCCTTGCCGGCGAAGGTCTTGCGGGCCGGATCAACTGGGCGCTCTGCCAAATGCTGTACCCTCGGGCTGATTGCGTGGCGAGCGTTTCCACAGGGGCGGCGCGTGAGTGTGCTCGCCTTCTTCGATTGCCTGCTTCACGGTCGATCACGCTCTACGATCCGATCAACACCTCTTTGGCGGCCTCCGCGGCAGCCGGAGCGCGACCGGCTCATGCCATTGCGGCTGTCGGCAGGCTTGTCGGCTTGAAGAGGTTCCCGGACCTCATCGATGCCTTCTCCAGGGTGGCGCCGGACTTCCCGGGCCTCCAGCTGCGCCTTGTCGGCGGGGGCCCCGAGCAGTCACGGCTCGAGCGCCGAGCCGCCGCCACGGGAGTCTCGGCACGGATCCGCTTTCTGGGTCAATCCGCCGAACCGGCTGCGGCAATGGCCGGGTGCGCCGTCTTTGTATCGACATCCGAAACCGAAGGCTTTGGCATGGCGATTGTCGAGGCTCTGGCCGCGGGCGTCCCCGTTATCGCCTCGGATTGTGCCTATGGACCTCGGGAGATTCTGGCTCCATCCACAGATCAAACGCGTCTCCTTCCGTTTGGTGCCGATATTGAAATTGCGCGCTATGGAATCCTGTATCCCGTTGGATCGGTGGATGCTCTGGAAAAGGCGCTGCGGAGGGTCCTGGCGGATTCCGCTCTGCGGGCGGAGCTTGCGCGGAGAGGGCCCGAGCGGGCGGCGGACTTCTCCGTGGATCGCTCGACGGCCCAGTACGACAGACTGCTCTTTCCCGGACAATGAGGAACGCGGTGCATAACGATCACGTCGTCATATCCTACAACACCAGCTGGTACGTCTATAACTTCCGGCTGCCCCTCATCCGGGCGCTTTCACAAGCGGGGTGGAGGGTCACCGTGCTCTCTCCCCGTGACGAATACACGGACCGCGTGCTGGAGTCCGGTGCCGCGCATCGCGCAATAGAGCTGGAGCCAAAGGGGATCAATCCAATCCGCGAGCTCAAGGCCATCCGCAATTTCAAGACCGCCTACCGCGAGCTTGCCCCGGCCGTGGCCTTGCAGTACACGATCAAGCCCAATATCTATGGCTCCCTCGCCGCTCGGGCCGTCGGCGTTCCCGTCATCAACACCATCACGGGACTGGGAGTCATGTTCAGCGGCGGGCCCAAGGAGCTGTTGGTCCGCATGCTCTATCGATTTGCCTTTGCGCGGGCCGAGCTCACCCTCTTTCAGAACCCCGACGACATGAGGCTTTTTCTGGCTAACGGCATGGTGAAGACGGGACGAATCGGACTGCTTCAGGGATCCGGCGTGGACTGCGAGCGCTTTTCTCCGCGGCCTCGAGGTTCCGGGCCCTTCACGTTCCTTCTGGCGGCGCGTCTCCTGCGAGCCAAGGGCGTCGAAGATTTCGTGGCCGCCGCGCGGCACGTGAAGTCACGACATCCGGATTCCCGATTCGTGCTTCTGGGCAGCCATGATGCGGCGGATCCCGAATACGCGGATTCCGTCCTTCTGTCCCGCGCGGCTTCCGACGGCACGGTGGAGCATCACGGACATGTGGATGATGTCAGGCCGTTCATTGCGTCGGCTGACTGCGTGGTGCTTCCATCCTACTACCGGGAGGGAGTGCCGCGCTCCCTCCTGGAGGCGGCCAGCATGGGCAAGCCCCTGATCGCCGCGAACTCCGTGGGCACGCGGGAGCCGGTGCGGGATGGGGAAAACGGCTTTCTCTGCCGTCCACGCGACCCCGCGGACCTTGCGGCGAAGATGGAAGCGCTGATCAGGATGCCCAAGGACAGGCGCGCCGCCATGGGCGCTTCATCGCGTCGATATGTCATTGAACGCTTCCAAGAGCGCTCCGTCATCGACACGTACCTGGAAGCGGTGCAACGCCTTGCCGAGCGCAAGGGGCGGATGCCGTGAAAATCCTCGTGACGGGCGCCGCCGGCTTTATCGGCTTTCATCTCTGCCGAAGAATCTCACGGGAGGGCAATGAGGTTATCGGCATCGACTCCATCAGCGACTACTACGATCCTGCGCTCAAGTACGCGCGCCTCGCGGAGCTTGGCATCGCCCGGGCGGCCGCGGATTCCGGCGGTTTGTCGCACAGCGACGGGCTCCCCGCCTTCAGTTTCCTTCGCCTGGCCCTGGAGGACAGGGCCGGCATGGAGCGGCTCTTCAGCGAGCAGCGCTTTGCGCGTGTATTCCACATTGCGGCTCAGGCCGGTGTACGCTACAGCATCCAGAATCCGCGCGCCTATGTCGAGACGAACATCGGGGGCTTCCTGAATGTCCTGGAAGGATGCCGCGCGCTTTCCGTGAGCCACCTCGTTTTCGCATCCAGCTCTTCCGTCTATGGGCTTTCCCGTCGCATCCCCTTCAGCGAGCATGACCCCGCAGATCACCCGGTGAGCCTCTACGCGGCCACGAAAAAATCCAACGAGATGATGGCGCACGCCTACAGCCACCTCTACGGAATTCCTTCAACGGGCTTGAGGTTTTTCACGGTGTATGGGCCGTGGGGCAGGCCCGATATGGCGTATTATAAATTTGCCCGGGCCATCGCGGAAGGCGCGCCGATAGACCTTTACAACTCCGGGGACATGATGCGCGACTTCACCTACATAGACGACGTTGTGGACGGCGTCGTGCGCGTCATGGACCATCCTCCGGTTCCGGATCGGGGATGGAATCCCGAGCACCCGGATCCCGCGGCATCCGCTGCCCCCTTCCGGATCTACAATATCGGAAACAACCGGGCCGAGCCGCTCATCAACCTGGTGTCGGCGCTGGAGCGGTGCATGGGGCGCACAGCACGGCGTCGTCTCCTGCCCATGCAGCCGGGAGACGTCTACGCAACCGAGGCCGACGTGTCGGACATGGAGCGCGACTTCGGCTGGAAGCCCTCGACCTCCCTCGATGAAGGAGTGGCGCGTTTTGTCCGGTGGTTCACGGCGTATCACGGGAGCGGGGCCGGCCCCGCCTGACCGCGGTTCTTGAAAGAGGACGGGGGCCACGGTATGCTTTGGAGAGACGATGAGCAGTGCAGAAAACCCTCCGCGTCGCGCGGATCAGGGGCTTGAATGATCCTCTTCCGCATTGCGCTGCGAAATCTCGGACGCCGCGGGCGTAAAAACCTGGTCGTGGCGGCCCTCATCGCAGTCGGCATCGCGGTGTTTCTCTTCGCAAACGCGGTGCTTGAAAGCTCGATCGGCGGGATACAGCACGCATTCTCCGATAATTTCACGGCGGACCTGTCCGTGAGCGAGACGAGCGACCAGTCCTTCAGCCTCCTCGGCCCGGACATTCCCGTGATCGGCGAGTACGAGTCCGAGCCGGTGCTCTTGAACGCCGCGGATATCGGCGCGCGCATTGCCCGCTTTCCCGGTGTGGCGGGCATGGCCTATGTTCTTTCATCTCCGCTCCTGGTGGAGGCGGGCGGCGCCCGCGACAACGCACTGGGGCTCGGCGTGATCGGATCCGAGTACTTTTCCCTCTTCCGTGGGCTTCTCTTCACGGCAGGCGCTCCGCCGGCTCCCGGAAGCTCAGGATGGGTGGTGATCTCCCAGGAATGGGCGCGGAAGATCGAGGCTGCGCAGGGCCGGCCCCCGATCCCGGGAGACACGGTGCAGCTGTCGTTCTTCCAAAACCAGTCCTTCAGCATCCGGGAGGCAACGCTGGCAGGTGTGGTCAGCTACCAGCCCAGCAACGAAGCCCTCGGCCGCGTGGTCATTGTGGACGCCCGAATACTTCGGGCCCTCTGCGGGTATTCGCAAACGGATAAACCGCCGGAAAGGGCGTTGTCTTCGTCAGCCTCGAACGATCGGGGTGCGACGCAAGACATAGACTCGCTCTTCCAAGCAGGCGCGAGCCCTCCCTCCAGCGGCGGCCATGAAGCCGACTCTTCGTCCCCGGTCAGCGTGAATGAGCTTGAAAAAATCATGCGCGAGGCGCACCGCAAAGGCGCGGCCTCCGATGCGTCCCCCCTCGGCCACGACGGAGCATGGCACTTCATTCTTGTCAGGACCGCGCCGGGGGCCGACAGGGGCCGCATTGCCGCGATGCTGCGCAGGGACCTTGCCGCCGCGGGCATGTCGATCCAGGTCAGAGACTGGCGCGGGACGGCGGGCGCCGTTGCCCTCTACGTCTCTCTCATGCAATTCGTCCTCTACGTCGGCATGTTCATGGTCGGGGGTATCGTTCTCATTCTGACCATGAACTCCCTGGTCATGTCGGTTTTCGAGCGAACCTCGGAGATCGGCACCATGCGCGCCATCGGCGCCCAGCAGGCATTCATTCGCGGGCTGTTTATCGTTGAGACCACATCGCTCACCCTGTTCTCCGGCGCCGCGGGGATTCTCCTCGGCTCGGCGGCCGTGGTGGTCCTTGACCGGGCTTCCCTCCAATTCACCAATCAGATTCTCATCCTCCTTTTCGGCGGAACGTCCCTTCACCCCGTCGTCTCCAGCGGCAATATCGCGCTCTCCGCCATCGCCTCGCTGGTCCTTGGAACCGTGGCCTGGGTGTACCCCGTCCGGCTGGCTCTGCGGATTGCCCCCATCCGCGCCATTCATTCAACCTGAGGGACGGATGATAGCGCGGGTCGCTTTTCGGAACTTCACCCGGAACAGCCGCCGGTTCCTTCTGCTGGGCCTGGCGGTGACGGCGGGCTTCTTCTTCGTGTGCACGGTTCAGGCGCTTGTCGCGGGACTCTCGTATCAGATCAGCACGCGCGGGGCCCGCTTCTACGGGGGGCATGTCATTGTCGGAAGGGCCGGGGATACCCCGCCGGACATGACGCCCAACCAGGAGGACCGCTTCATCCTGGATGCCATCTCCCGCGCGGGAATCCGACCTGCCGCCATTTCACACCGGACGCACTTCGGAGTCGACGGGATCGTGTTCTTCAACGGGGAAGCCGTGAGGATACGCCGGGTCATCGGCATGGACTGGTCCACGGAAGGGCCCAAGATCAAAGGGCTTCAGTTCGTCTCAGGGAAGCCCGACCAGATGACCGACCCCACCGGCGTCCTGATCTCGGAAGTGACCGCGCGGAACTTGGGGGCGCGCGTCGGAGATCAGATCACCCTTCAGGTGAATCGGGAGGGCGGCGCGATAAACACCATCCCACTGTGGGTGAAGGCCATATTCCGGGAAGTGAGCATCTTCGGCTATTACACCGTGTACATGGACCGAAGCGTCCTGGATCAGGCCCTCGGCTTTGACCCGAACTACAGCGCCACCGTGGGCATCTACCTGGACGATTACAGAAAGGCGGACAGGGTGGCGGCCCGGCTTCACAAGATGCTGGACGGCCGATACACCGCCTCGCCCGTGGTGAGCTTGATGGAGGAGATCAGGACGATGCTCGAAGCGCTCTCGGCTATCAGCTTCGGCATTCTGGCGCTCCTTGCCATTGTCATTGCGGTGGGAATACTCAACCTGTACCGGGTGATCATCTACGAGCGAACCCGGGAGATAGGCACAATGCGCGCCATCGGGGTCCAGAGGGCCCAGGTGCGCAACATCGTTCTCTGCGAGGCATTCTTCCTCGCGCTGTGCAGCGTGGCCGCCGGCCTCGCCTTAAGCGTTCTGGCCCTGTGGGCGCTGTCCCGGATCCCGCTCAGCGGCGCGGCGGGTTTCGACATCTTCCTGGACCGCGGGCACCTGAGCTGGTTTCTGCATCCCGACAACGTGGGAACAGATGCGGTGTTCATCATCCTGATCACCCTCTTGGGCGCCCTGAGCCCTGCCCATTCTGCGCAATCCATCGAGCCCGTGGTTGCCATCAGGGCTGAATGAAGAGGAGCTGTATGAGAATCCCACGTCGGGAATCCATCCTGCGGTTGTTCATCTTTTTGTCAGGGGGGATCCTGCTGACGCCCTCATCCGCGGGGGCAGAGACGGCGGCCGGTGGAACAGATTTCGTGCAGATGCTCAAGAAGGCGGACGCCCTGGTGACTTTCCCCGACTCCGATTTTTCCGCGCTGTACACCTTCGAGCAGGAAACCCCGGGCCAGGGGAAGAGCACCAAGCAGGCCATGGTGTTCAGGCGGGACAAGGACAATACGTATCTCATCGTCGTAACGAAGCCGGAAGAGGACAAGGGAAAGGGGTATCTGAAGTCGGGAGACAACCTCTGGTTCTACGATCCCGTGTCGCGCCGGTTCACTTTCACCAGCGCCAAGGACCGGTTCCAGAACATGAACGCGCGCAACTCGGACTTCACGCGCTCGAATCTCGCGGGAGATTACACGGTGGCCGGATCCGCCCGCCAGAAGCTCGGCAGGTTCGACTGTTGGATGATGGACCTCCAGGCCGTCAGTGACTCCATCACCTTCCCGAAAATGAGAATCTGGATCAGCGACGACGGCCTCGTGCGCAAGACCGAGGATTACAGCTACTCGGGCCAGCACGTGCGCACCGTGGCCTTTCCCCAGTATCAGCAGGCCGGCGACCGCTATATCCCGCACGTCGTCGTCATTGTGGACGAGCTTCGCGGCGCGACCATCAACGGCACGTTCGTCAAGGAGAGGACAACCTATACCATCTCCCGACCGTCGCTCCAGCGCCTGCCGGACGCGACCTTCACGAAAACCTGGCTGGAAAAGCTCAGTGAGTAAGAAGGCATACATGAGGAGCGCTCGTCGGGCCCGGTTTTTTCTTGCGGCCGCCTTATGCCTGGCAGGCGCGGGCTTGTGGGCGCAATCTCAGGGCCAGACGGATTCGAGTGACGACGATCTGAACGGCCTGTTCAACGACGGCGAGCCCTCCCCTTCACCTCCCTCCACAGGCCCGCAGGCCCCCACCCAGCCGTCCGCCCCCGCGGAGGTGCGGCCCGACGACCTGACGAGGGACGACAAGATCCACGTGTTCGGATCCCTCGACATCTTCGGCGATCTGGGAGGCGGCTGGTCCCCGCTTCCGGATCCGAACCGGCTGTTCGAGAATCTCCGCGCCGAAGGCGGCGGCAGCCTTGCCGTTAGTTTCGGGTTCGAAGTGAGGCCTGTGACCGAGCTCAGGATCCGCGCCAAGCTGAGCTACAATTTCCCGGGTCCCGCTCCCTTGTTTTCAGAGATGATCGTCGATTATTCCCTCTGGAACAGCGTGTTCTTCCGGGTGGGGATATTCGATTACACCTGGGGCAACTCCCAGTTCTTCCAGTTCGGGAATCTCCCAACCCGCGGCCTTCCCGGCTGGTCCACCAGCAATCTGCCGTACTGGGAGCAGACCAATCTCATCACCACAATAACAACGCCGACGGTGCCGGTCTCCGCGAAGATGAACATACCTTTCGGGCTGGGCGGGCTCACCTTCATTGCGCGATTCGACATGGCGAACTACGGATTCCCCGACCAATACACGCCCAATCCACGGTACGCGGGCTACGGCCTTCAGTATGACCTTGTCACGGGCCCCATCGAATGGAGCCTTGCCGGATTCTACCAGTACCTCCTCACTCCTCGATGCCTGCTGGCAATGAAGACCAGCATGTTCGGTTTCGACCTCTCCGCCGAAACGACCATGGCCTTCCCGGTGACGTTTTCGCCTTCCGGGATCAAGCCGATCGGCACAAGCGGCGGCGGCATCTCCGTAGGCGGCACACTCGAGCGCATCTACCCCACTGCGGTCATCGGACTGTCCAGGGAGTGGGAGGACGTCCATATCAAGCTCCATGCGGAATACGGGTACAATGGCGAACGCGACCCCGGCACCTCCTGGCTTCAAGACCAGACCGGGCCCGGCGGCCACAGCTCCGCGCTCGCTGTCCGTTTTGGGAACCTGGGCCCTTCCGGCCTTGCCCTCAACCTGCTCTGGCAGCAGAGCTGGTCGGACTGGTCGTGCCTCCTCGCGCCTTTCCTGGAGCTTTCACCGGTGCCGTTGACCACGATACAGATCGGGCTCCCCGTGATTATCGGCTCCGAGGGCAGCGAGGTCTTGAACAATCGTCTGGTGCCGGGGGGAAAGCAGCTCGAGCTCCTCATTCTTGTCAAGGTCTCAAGCAGTTTCAGGCAATAGGATGCCGCGCGAGACGCTTATGAGCCTGGACATCGGGACAAAACCTCGGGATGAGGCCGAAAGGATCCGCTGAAGCTCTGCGGGCGCGCCGGCAAAAAGCCGTCGCGCTGCTCTCTCAGGGGATTTCTCTGCGCGAGATCGCGCGCCGCATCGGCTGCAACGCCAGCTCCGTCATGAGATGGCGTGACAAGTGGAACGCCCTCGGGGAGGAGGGCCTCGAGGTGCTGACTTCAACGGGCCGGCCTGCAAAGTTGAACACGCGGCAGAAGACACAGCTGTTGGGATTCCTGCGTCAAGGACCCAAAGCCTTCGGATTGAATTCGGATGCTTGGACCCTGAAGCGGGTCACTACCCTGATTCAGAGGAAGTTCTCCGTCGATTATCACTTCACCCATGTCGGACGGCTTTTGCATTCCCTGGGGTGGCGCCCGCTCAAGTCCGAGCCGCTCGACTCCGGCCGCACCAAGGCTCCGCGAGGCTGGGCGCCCGGCTAGAGCCGATTTTTTTGCCCTGAATGTTGCATTTATTTTGCTAACTTCCGCACATCTGCGATGGCAATCCCGGTCTTACGCCCGCCGCAGCATCGACTACCGATTGATCGACCTGGACGATCTCTTCAAATTCGCTACAATAGCGGTCATGAATAAACCATGGTTGTTCCTCGTGGCCGTTGTTGCCCTGATTTCGCAGGCGCCTGGGCTTTACGCCGCCGGCTTCGATGCGCTTCTTCCCCTGATGGTCGATCTTCCCGGCTGGGAGGCTGAGAAGGCCGATGGCGCCGACATGAGCGCCTCGGGGATGCGTGCCGTAACCGTCTACCGCAGCTACCAAAGCGGTGATCGCACCTTCGAGGCCACCATCCTCATCGGCACGCAAGCGACGTCGACCTGGATGCCCGACTACAAGGAGGGCTACAGGATGGAGACGCCGGAAGGTCTTCTGGAGGTGAAGAAGATCAACGGCTTCCTCGTGTTCTCCAGCTTCGAGAATGAGGGTGGGTCCGGCGGAATCGTCGTGCTTTTACAGAACGCGGCGAGCACGTCCGACACCGGGGCCGTGTTGGCGATCAGCTTCGAAGGCCTCGCCCGGGAGGAAGCCTTGAAGATGGCGCAACGCTTCAACTGGGCGAAGATGAAGGAACAGGTTGCCAGGCTGAAGTAGCCGGTGCGCTCGGGGCCGCACGCTTTTCGATTTGATGAGAAGTGCGACAACGCCTCATGTGAGGCTTGCAGCGCAGCAGGCCATGTTTGCCGACAAGGAGGACGGGATGGAAAAGAAAGCAGTCGTTCCCAAACGCGGCCCGAAGCCGGTCGGGCCTTACTCTCCGGCAATCTCGTACGGCGATCTCGTATTCGTCTCGGGCCAGGGTCCGATGAACCCGGACACCGGCCAGGTCGAAAAGGGCGACGTGGAAACCGAAATGAAGATCGCCATGGAAAACGTGCGCCTGCTTCTCGAGGCGGCGGGGAGCAGCCTTGACAGAGTCCTGAAGACCACGGTCTATCTCGCCGATATAGACGATTTCACCCGGATGAACACGCTGTACAGCGCCTACTTTGCGAAGCCCTACCCCGCCCGAACGACCATCCAGGCCGCACAGCTTCCCCTGGGGATCAGGATTGAGATAGATGTAATAGCGTCGCTTCGCTGAGGCTTGCGTAACCACGGCGGGGCCGCGAGGCAGCCGGCGGGCGGGTCACGCCCTCAGCCAGACCGTCATTTCGCCGTTCGGCTCGCGGTTGCCCCATTGGTGGTAGGGGATCGCGGTTATCCTGATAGGCTTGCGGGATTGCCGTGGATCGGCCGCTCTGTAGAGGCTCGATTCCTGGCCCCGCGGGGCGTGCGCCGCGCTTCGATATCCGCGGGTATGGATCACGCACGTGCCTCCCATCAGGTCCGGCCGGTATTCGGCCTTTGCCTCGGCGCCGGGCTCGAGGGTCAATGCGTTCAGGCCGGGGCCATTGTCGCATGACTCGACGCAGTAGACGAGGGGCCCGCGTCGAATCGCCAACTTTCCCGCCAGCTCCCTTACCTGAGGATTGGCCTGGATGAAAAGGATTGGCATGGAGAGGTCCAGGACGACCTTGTCCGACCCCGACCAGGCTCGCGTGATTTCAAGATACCCTTTCTCGACCGTGCTTTTCTCCAATGGTTTCCCGTTGACGGAACAGGTGAAGGACGTGCACCAGGACGGGATGCGCAGAGCGAGGGTGAATGCGGCGCCTTCCCCCTTGACGGTCAATTCGATCTTCCCCAGCCAGGGGTAATCGGTGACCTGCGTGATTGTAACGCGCGAAGAGCCCAGGGTGAGCGACGTTTCGCTTCCCCCGTACTGCTGAACCCAGACGGTATGCTCGTTCCTCGTGTAAAAATTATGGGAAATGGAAGCGATCAGGCGGGCGATATTGGGAGGGCAACAGGCGCATCCGAACCAGCGGATCCTGCTCGTCTCCACGTGCGCGTGGTCGTGCCGATACCGAGCGACATCGGGCTGTACTTCGAGGGGATTCACGTAGAAGTAGCGGGACCCATCGAGAGAAACCCCGGAGAGGATTCCGTTGAACACCGCCGTCTCGATGACATCGGCGTATTCGGAGCGGGGATCGCAGAGAAGCATTCTCTGCGCCCAAAAAACGAGGCCGATCGAGGCGCAGGTTTCCGCGTAGGCCGTATCGCTGGGCAGATCGTACCCGATGGAGAATCTTTCTCCGAAGGATTGGGAGCCCAGCCCGCCGGTGATGTACATCTTCTTCCCGACCAGGTCGTTCCACAGCGCGTGGAGCGCCTTGCCCAGCGCTTCATCCCCGGTTTCCAGGAACTGATCCGTCATGGCTGAATACAGGTACATGGCTCGAACGGCGTGACCCGTTACCTCGGATTGCTCACGCACGGGTTTGTGGGCAAGATAATAGTCCGCCCGCTGCCAGCGATTTTCCACGATCGCAAAGCCGTACGGGTGGGGGGTGGACCTCAAATCCCGTTCGAAAACGCTCGGATCCCTCCCCCGCTCATCGATGAAATAGACTGCCAGATCGCGGTAGCCCTGATTTTCCGTGACGCGATACAGGCGGAAGAGGGCCAGCTCGATTTCGGGATGGCCGCAATACCCCCGCCGCTGGCCAGGTCCGGTCCCAAACTCCCGCGCAATCAGATCCGCGTAGCGGCAGATGATGTCCAGGAGAGATCTCTTGCCGGTGACCTGGTAGTGCGCCACGGCGGCTTCGATGAGATGCCCCGCACAATACAGCTCGTGGGCCCAAACGAGGTCCGTCCACCGTTTCTCCGGTTCCTTCACGATGAAATAGGTATTGAGGTAACCATCGGGCCGCTGAGCCCTGCCGATGCACTCGATCAGCCGATCGAGCCTCTCGTCCAGGTCCTGGTCGTAGTGCGTGGCCAGGCTGTAGGAGGCGGCCTCGATCCACTTGGCGACGTCGCTGTCCTGAAACACCGTACCGGCGAAGTTCCCTTGTGAATCGCCCGAAGCGATGCGGAAGTTTTCCACCGCGTGACTGGGAGCCGCATCAGGGATCCTGTCGTTCAAGGCGTCCCATTGGTAGGGGATCAGCCTGTCATTGACCATGTCGATCTTCATCTTCCAGAAGCCGGACTGGATCGTGACGTCCCGATCAACGCGCTGCGCCGCCATCCGTCGGGAGCTCTTTCTGGGCTGCCGGGCCTTTCCGCTCATGCCTTGATCCCGCCCATCGTGAGGCCCTCGACGAACGATTTTTGAGCCAGGAAAAAGAGGATAATGAGAGGGGCCGTGACGAGAGTCGCGGCGGCCATGAGAAGGTGCCAGTCCGAGGTGTACTGGGACAGCATGGACTGCAGCCCGAGGGCGAGGGTGTACATCTTGCGCTCGTTCAGGTAGAGCAGCGGGCCCAGGTAGTCGTTCCAGCTCCCCAGGAAGGTAAAGATCGCCACGACCGCAAGCGCGGGCCGCGTCATCGGAACAATGATATGGATGAGGATCTGCGGGTACGTCGCGCCATCGATGAATGCCGCTTCATCGAAATCGGGTGGGATGGTCCTGAAGAATTGCACAAGCATGAAAATGAACAGCGCATTGCCGAAGAAGGAGAGAACGGTCAATGGGAGAAAGGTGTTGATGCCATGGAAAAAATGCCACTCGATGAATAACGGGATCAGGGTGATGGATGTCGGCATCATCAGCGTTCCTATGCTCAGGGAGAACATGAGCTTGCGTCCCCGGAACTTGAGGCGTGCCAGGCCGTACGCGATGATCGTGTTGGAAAAAAGCGCGCCGATGATGTTGACCATGACGATGAACAGCGAATTGAAGTAGTACCTCGCGAAGGGCATGATGGAAAAGACCTCCACGTAGTTCCGCCATTGGGGCGCATGCGGAAAAACGCGGGGGGGCGATGCGAAAATCTCTGATATGGTCATCACGGAGCTTCGAAGCTGCCACAGGAAGGGGAGCAGGAACAGGGCCGACAACAGCACGAGGAGCGCCGTAACCTGGGCATGAAAGACAGCTGCCCGCGGGAATTTCATCTCTTGTCTCCCTCATAGTAGACCCACCGGCCCGAGCTCTTGAAAAGCACCGCGGACAGAAAGACCGTCACGACGATGAACACCCACGCCATGGCGCAGGCGTAGCCCATCTTGCTGAACTGGAACGCCTGCTGGTATATGTCCAGCAGGTAGGTGAGGGAAGCGTTCGAAGGCCCGCCATGAGTCATGATGTAGGGCTGCGTGAATATCTGCAGGCTGTTGATCAGCCCGATCACGAGGTTATAGAAGATCACGGGGCTCATGAAGGGAACGATGACATGCCGAAACTCATCCCAGGCGTTCCCGCCGTCGATGGAAACAGCCTCACGGAGCTGTCGCGGTATGCCTTGAAGACCGGCGAGGAAAATGACCACGACGTTTCCGACGGTCCAAAGATTCATGAACACCAGGCTCGGGATCACCTGCTCGGAGCTGAAGATCCACATCTGCGCCGGCAACCCGAGCTGCTCCAGGATGATGTTCAACAAGCCGAAGTTCGGGTCGAAAAGCCAGAGCCACATGGCCGAGGTGACCACGACAGGAATCAGGGACGGGATGTAAAAGATGGTGCGGTAAATCCCGATCCCCCTTATCCTGGAAGTCAACAGCATCGCCAACCCAAAGGCGATCAAGAGCTGGAGCGGGACGGCGAGCAGGGTGTACTGCAGGGTGACGATGACGGACTGCAGAAAAAGGGGATCCGTTGTGAACATCGTGATGAAGTTTCCGAGGCCTACGAAGCGCGGCGGGCTTATCATATTCCACCGCCAGGTGCTGGCAACGAGGCTGATCCCCAGCGGGAACGCAACCCAGATGGTCAGGCCAAGAGACAGGGGCATGATGAAGATCCAGCCCCAGAAACTCTGGCTCCTCTCCATGGATCCTTTTCTCGTAGCTCTCTTGCGTGTTTCCACCTGGTGCCCGCCTTGGTCGTTTGTTATCGGCGTCTTCGGGTAAGACTCCAATGCGCGGGGCGAGGGAGGGCCCGGATTCGGCATCCGGGACACACCCTCGCTCCCGCAAAGGAAAAGATCCTAGTTGTATGCGCCCTGCAGCAATCCGGATTTCCGGATCTGAGCGGCTGCCTTGGTGAGCGCTTCCTTCGCCGTTGCCTTTCCCGTCCAGACCGAGTCCAGCGCCGGCGTGACATACGTCGTGATGAGCTCCGCGTTGTTGACCAGGCGCGGTTCCAGCTGCGCGACCTTCATCGAATCAACGACCGCTCCCTTGAAGCCCTCGGGGTGGACCGGGTTTGAGATCCACTTTGCCAGGTCTGCCGGGTTGGTGTACCACGAGGCTTTCGTGGGCATCCACAGGCCCTCCGAGTACAAGGCCAGAGTCGCATCGGGGGTCATCATCCACTTCTGAAGCTCCCAGGCCTCCGCGGGATGCTTGGTCGAGGCGAAAATAACGTTCGCTCCGCTGAGGTAGACCTGGGCTGGCGTCTTATGGATGGGCAATGCGCCGACCCCATACGGGAAATTCTTCTTGCCGAAGTCCAGCAGCTCCCACTGTCCGCTAACATAGAAGGCGATCTGACCGGTCTGAAGCTGGGTCTGCGCGGCAGCCATGCTGGTGGTCGAGGCGGTCTGCGGCATAACGTGGTGCTTGTTCATCAGGTCCGCCAATCTCTGGATTGCCTCGATGGTCTCGGGCTTGTCGAGCAGGACCTGCTTCCCGTCACGGGAGAAGAAGCCGCCTCCGTTGCCCCAGACCGTGGGATAGAGCATGAACGTCCACAGCTCGTACCGGATGCCCCATTGCAATACTCTTTGTGCGTTGAAGCCCGGATCGTCCGGGTGTTTTCCATTCCTGTCCGTGGTGATCTTTTTCAGGTACGTGACGAATTGGTTCCAGCTCCAGCCCTTCGTGTAGTCCGTGGGGGGCTGGGGAACGCCGGCATCTTGAAGAACATTCTTGTTGTAGTAGAGGACCTGGCACTCTGCCGCCGTGTAGGCGCCGTAGATCTTGCCGCCGTTGGAAAGCCACGTTGTCGGCAGATAGTCCTTGATCATCCCGTCCCGGTTGGCCAGCTGCGTCAGGTCGAGGAAAAACCCGTTCTTTGCATAGTTGTCGAACTCTTCGGGGCGGAAATACCCGAGATCCGGCAGCGTGTCCGAGGCAGCCATTGCCTGCATCTTTGCATTGTATTCCGTTCCCGTGCCCGTGACGGCGAGATACATCGGCTCCGCCGTGATCCCGGGATGCGCCGCCTCGAAATCCTTGAGCGCAACTCGAATGGCCTCGTCTTCCGCCGGGCTGCCCCAGTAGATGTAGGAAATCTTGACGGGCGCAGCGAAGCACATACCGGCCAGCACGAGGCCTATGGCCAACGCTGCGGTGAAAATGATGAGCTTCTTCATCCTCTCCTCCTTCGTTTTGAGTTTTGCCACCTGGGTGACTCAACCACTTTACAGCCACACTGCGAACCTGCAACCTACCAACTCCTGAGCATACGTGACGTTTTCCGACTTCACCTGAATCAGTCACATACCCGGGGTTCTATCCCGCATCCCGAAGGCCGCCCATCAGCCTCAAGAGGTATTCGCCCTCTTTTCATGGAGTATCCCGGCAGGGAATTAGCCAAAACGACACAGCGGCTGAGTTCTTTTGATACACTTTTGGTACGATTTCTCGACATTCCATTTAATCCATGCCCTGTTGTGGAGGCCGCAATGAATTGATATACTGTTCAAGACGCTTCGCGCCTGGTTTTTTTGCGGTCCGGCACAGGCGATCGAGCCTGTCCCGGTATCGATTTTTGACACATGTCAAATTCCGTCCTTCAGTGACGGGTTCCGACTTTCCCTGGTGTCAGGGGGCCTGACGGTTCCAACGGCAGGAGCAACGCGATAGTATGGTTTCTGCAAAGGCCGCGGGCCTGACAGGAGGTCGCGACTGAGCTACTTTCTCTTCCCCGAGCTTCCCGGAATCCACTCTGACGATTGCGGCTGCGCCATGCTCAATCCCGGTTGGATCCACATGAAGAGGAGACTCGCGCAGACGGTCATCATCCTTGGCCGGAAGAACTCGGCATTCCTCGAAGACGAGGGGGAGCAGATCGAAATACGGCCCAATCGCATCTGCATACTCGCTGCCGGGCGAATGCACCAGGGTACGAAAGCAATTGCGGTGCCGGTATCCTACTACTGGCTGCACTTTGCCACTCCCGCCCTTCCGGTCCTGCTCTCCGACGACGAGGCGGACACGATCCTCAACAACAGGGATGTCATCAAGCAGCGTCTCAGCAGGGCCGCCCTTGTCAAACAGCAACTTGACCTGAAGGACCCCGAGCCCTTCAACAGGCTTTTCCATGATCTGCTCTACGAGCAGGAGCGTCCCTCCTATACCACCTGGAAGTTCAAGCTGCTCGTGCAGCAACTGCTGATCAAGGCGACCGAGGCGACTATCGCGGAGCATGCCGTGCCCCGAACCCTGCCCACGGACTCAGACATTGTCTACGCGATCCTTTCGCTCATCGCCGAGCGGCTTTCCGACCCAAACATTTCCATCAAGTACATCGCCGATGTCCTGCGCCACAACCCTGACTACATCGGCAGAAAATTCAAACGCGTTATGGGGCTCTCCATAGGAGATTACGTTCTGCAGAAGCGCATCGAAGTGGCCACGCTGCGGCTGCAGGAAACCTATGGATCCGTTGCCGAGATTTCGGCCCAATGCGGTTTTGGATCCGTGCGGCATTTTCTGCGCCAGTTCAAAGCGGTCCAGGGTATCACCCCGACGGAGTTGCGGGCGCGTTACAGGACGATGTACATCAACAGCCTCTGAGACTGCCCCAAGCTCCCGGTTTCACGAGGCGGGCAGGCACCGCTTCAGGATTGCGATCCCCGTATTGATGCGTCGGGCATCCAGCATCCCAAAGCCGAGGACGAGGGCATCCTCCCATCGTCCCTTCCTGACGGCGTGGTCTTCCACCGGATATACCCCGACCCCCGCCAGGTCGATCCTGTTCAACAGGGTCGGGGTGAACCTGATGCCGGGGAAGCGCACGCATACGTGAAGGCCCGAGGCCGTACCCAGGATCCGCACCTCCTCGTTGAAATGGCGATTGAGAGCATCGAGGAGAAGCTCACGTGATTCCCGGTATGCCTTTTTCATCACGGCGAGATGCCGGGCAAAATGCCCGTCCATGATGAAGCGTGCCAGGACGAGCTGCTCAATGGCGGGAGCATGGAAATCAGCACGCCGCTTGGCGTTGCGCATGCCCGCGATCAGGGCCGGCGGCACGACGATGAACCCGACTCTCAATGAGGGGAAGAGAGTCATGCTGAAAGTGCCGATGTAAATCACCCGGGGAGGGCAGAGTCCCTGGATCGAGCTGACGGGAGGAGAATCGTAGCGGAAATCACCGTCGTAGTCCTCCTCCACGACGAAAGAAGAATGCCTCCGCGCATAGCTCAGGAGCTGCACCCGTCTCTGCACAGGCATGGTTCCGCCCAGGGGAAACTGGTGAGAGGGGGTGATGTGGATAAACGCGGGCTTCGCCCGCTGCGGCAGCGCATCGGTCACAAGCCCCTGTTCGTCCGCGGGCACGGGGATGATCCGCCCCCCCAGGCCGGCGACGATTTGCCGGCTGTCCGCCGAGCCCGGATCTTCCATGATGCATGCCGGCCGGGCGCTTTTAAGGAGCAGCCTGCTCACAATCCCCATGGCCTGCGTCGACCCGCTGGTGATCAGGATCTGCTCTGGATGGCAACACACCGCACGATGAGAGGCGAGATACCGGGCAATCTCCCGCCGCAGCTCCGATCTTCCCTCCGGCTGTCCGTAGGAAAGATCGAGCGGCGTCACATGACGCCATACGTCCCCCGCGATCCGCTGCCAGAGCCTGGTCGGGAACCGGCTGAGATCCGGTACGCCGGGGCGAAAATCGATGAGATCGAAACGGAAGGGCATGAACTTGCCGGGAGCGGGGGGACGGCATCCGGCACCGCCTGAGTCCTGAATACCGCGCCGGCGGCCACGAGAAGGGAATTCGGGGGCTCCGCCTCAAGATACCCCTCCGCGATGAGCTGGTCGAGAGCGTCCCTCACGGCGGTTGGCGAAACATTCATTTCCCGTGCAATCTGCCGGGCGGAACTCATCCGTGCACCGGGGGGGAGCGCCTCGGAAAGAATTCGGCCCCTGATGAGGGCAAAGATCCGGGAAGCTGCCGGCTCCCCAGATCCACGGCTGGTTTCAGGAAACGACATTCCTATCCTTTTCCCCTTGGCGCTCTTTATTTTTCCATGAATGCAGGGGAATTGTAAATGAGCCAATCTCGCCACCCATTCGCACCTTCCCCGAACCGCGCTCCCCGAAGGCCGCAGAGCCCGCATGGGCGCGGCTGATATCCAGAGTCTACAAAGTCGCGATGCCGGACCCGGCGAAGGCACCCGACCGAATCACCGCTGGTCTTCCATCATGATCTCCCGCACCATGGAATCGATCTCGTCCTGCGCGACGTCGGATTTGCGCTCGAACGCGAGCTCCATGTCGGTATCTCTGAGCTTTTTCAGCAGAGTGTACACCACGATCATGAGGAACTTGACCCCGTCTGCCGGACGTTCCTTGATGAACTGCATGAGCTGGCTGCGGTGATTCCGCAATAAAACAGTGTCGGTAGCGGCTTCAACGTTCGCGGTTCTCTTCACGTTCATGAAGATCCCCGCTTCACCGAATATCGAGCCCTCCCCGATGGTGGACAGGAACACCGTCTTGGTACCGTCCCGCGCGGTGACGTTCACCGATCCCTCCAAAACGGCGTAGAGGTAGGGGCTCGCCTCTCCCTCGTGGATGATCGTTTCGCCTTCCGTGAACGAATGTACCTCCGCCCTGCTGAAAAAATCTCCCAGTGCCTCGTCGTCGAAGTACTTGAACAGGGGGATCTTTTTCAACGTGGGCAGGTATTTTTCCTTATTGGGAACGAGCATGGGCCCTCCTTTTCACATTACACAAATTACAATAAATTATACGGAGTTTTCCTTCGGGCGCAAGCGTGATACGAGCCGGCACCAAACGCGCCGGCTCCGCGTATACAGGTGTAAGGTTCAAAGTGAGGTATGTATGACCGTGACTGACCTCAAACCCGAACAGCACGCCGCCTATTTTCAGTGTCTGGAGGACTGGTCCGATGAGATAAAAGAGGCGGGAGAGCACAAGGAAAACTGGTTCAATTTCATGAAGGAGAGAGGACTGCGCGTAAAGATCGCGATCGACGATGCCGGCACTCCCGGCGGAATGATCCAATACGCGCCGATCGAGCACTCCTATTCAGCTCTAGCGCAAAGCAGTGGATTGTATTTTATCTACTGCGTCTTGGTGCATGGACACACCAAGGGAAGGGGGAACTTCCAAAAGAAAGGCTTCGGGTCCGCATTGCTTCAGGCCGCGGAGCGCGATGTTATGGATCTGGGCGGAATGGGATTGATCGCATGGGGAATGTCGATACCCGTCTTCATGAGGGCTTCCTGGTTCAAGAAGCACGGATATAAAAGAATAGATCGAATAGGGATCCAGGAGCTGCTGTGGAAACCCTTCTTTGGAAATGCATGTCCCCCGAAATGGGTGCGGCCGAAGAAAACTCCCGCCGCCGTCAAGGACAAGGTATCCGTCGTGTGCTTCAAGACCGGATGGTGTCCGGCGCAGAATATCGTCTACGAGCGCGCGAAAAGGGCCGTCTGCAAGTTTCCCTCGGATGTCGTTTTCAACGCAGTGGACACCCTCGACGAGCGCACCCGGCGGGAATGGGGCATATCGGACGCCCTGTACATAGACGGGAAGCAGATACGAACGGGACCCCCGCCCAGCTATGAGAAAATCACATCGCTCATCAGGAAAAGGCTGAAACGTCTGAAAAGATGAATGCAGCGAAGCCGCACGACTTCCATGAGCCCCGTGGCCACCGTCAAACGGCGGGTTGTCGGGTTTCGGCTACGCTCACTCTCCCGGCCGCTCCGCCGACTCTTCGCGGGCCGGCCATCCGAGCGAGGAGAAAGAGGGTTTCAGCTCACGCCAGATGCGGTCGAACTCCTCGTCAATGAGCGACGCGTCCTCTGCCGTTCGCGCGCTCTGGCGGCACACCTCGTGGAGCCTCTGGAACGCCTGCCCAAGATTCCGAATGAAGGTCTCGACGGCCGCGCGCTCGATCGTCACATCGGTTGGAGCCGGGGTGGGCGCGGCCGCATCCGGCTGCCTGCTTCTTTTGAGGGGATCCCGATCGGCCGGGATACCGAGGACGATTTCCATCGGCTCCCATGCCTTGATGGGCTCCCGCATGCCCTTGACGTCTATCATTCCGAGATCGTTTGCGTGGATCCAGTCGCTCACCTTCGCGAAGATCTCCTGGGAGATGCAGGTCGATCCGCCCCGGGCGACGGTCTGAAGGCGGGAGGCGATGTTCACCGTGTTGCCGAGCGCGTCCCCGCCTTTTTCCACCACATCACCCCAGTGGATCCCGATTCTCACCACTACCCGCATCTTCTCGGGACGGAAGCGGTTGAACCGTCTCAGAGCTTTCTGCACGCGGATTGCGGCAAGCACTGCGAACAACGGCTCCGAAAAGAGGAAGAGATGGCCGTCCCCCATTCTCTTGACCAGCGCCCCTTCATGGGCGCCGACGATCGGAAGGAGAATCCCCTCGTACTCCTGAAGCAGGGTGGTGATTTCCAGCGGGGACAGCTCCTGTGACTTGCTCGAGTAGTCTTGGATATCGGAGAAAAGGACGGCGCACATGCGCACGTGCTCGCGTTCGAACCTGTAGGTGTCCTTCTCCGTGGAGAAGCGCACCTCCTGCTCGTCCACGGGTTCCACCTCAGCCGGCTCGGCGTCGATAGCGGGCATCCGCAGAACGCGGACCATGCTGACGAGCAGTTGCTGCGCGCGGGGGTCGCTCGTCATGGGAAGCACGTCCCTGAGGGTCTCCTGCAGCCATTTGTCATGCTCTCTCAGCAGGGACCAGACGACGGCGATGACGGCGGGGGAAAGCTCATCGCGGAGGTCGCGGACGAGCATGATCCGGTCCGTCGAGGCCAGCCGGGAGAGCACGTCGGAGAGCACGCGCACGGCATAGTCGTCCCCCAGGGTGATGAGGGTGGCGGGGACCCGCGCGATCACAGCGGGAGAGCCGCTGCGAAGAACCCGGTAGAGGAACTCCGTGAGTGCGGGCACCCTCACGGGAGAGCACCGGTGCGCGATGCGGTGGATGAAGGAGACGGTGAGGATCTTTTTCCACTCGTCGAAGCGATCATAGACGTCGATGACGGCGCAGGCGATGTCGACGTCGGCCTTGGCGCCGAGCAGGTCCGCGAGCCGGGAGGCAGCTTCCCTGTCCGACTCAACGGAGAACAGCTGGAGGATGACGCGCTGCAGGTTTTCCCGCAGCGCCCTGGCGGAGGAGAGGGCATCGAGCAGCGCGATGCGGATGTAGCGGTCGTTCTCGTGCAGAAGGTTTATGAGAGTGGGTTCCATCGCCGCGAGGTCGAGATCCTTAATCAGCTCGATGGCGGCGATTGCGAGCATCTTGTTCGTCACGGGAGGCCTCATGCAGTCCTGGCAGGCCACGAGCGCGGATGCGGGGTCAGCCCGGTTGAGCGCAAACAGGGCACGCTCCGCCAGCCGATGCAGCTTCATCTTCCGCGCCCAGTCCAAAAGGGGGCCGAGCAGCTCCTTCATGTCCGCAAAGTCCGCGAGCCGCAAAATCGAGAGGGCCCGCTTGAGGCGGCAGAGGATCCGCCTCTTCTCGGTCTTCGCGACGGCAAGGTGGCGGATGAAGAGGGCGATGCCTGATCTGGTGGGATCCGCCAAGAGCTCGTGCAGGATCCCATACCCTTCGAAGTGGCATGCTTCCAGCTTTACGGCGGATCGTTTCAGGAGCTGCACCGAACGCTGTCTCTCCACAGAGCTGCCGCCGCTCTTTATGGACCGGAGAAAGGTCCTCTTCGCTTCTTCGTCGAAGTAGAACTCCATGTACTCCTTGGCCTTCGCGATCTGCATACCCATTTCATGGGACGTGTCGATGTCCCTCTCGCAGGCTTTTTGTAGGTCGTCAAAAAGCCCGGCGATCCTCGCGGGCAGATCGGCAAGGCTCGGCAGCGCGGGCGCGGATTTCGCGGCGCGCGCGATCGACTCCATTCCATCGATGGCCTGCAGCGCCTCCTCTTCGAGTGAGGGGTCCGCCTCCACCGCTTCCGCGAGCAGGGCGCACAGCGCATCGAAAGAGGTGAGCTGCGAGGGCAAGGACCCGAGTTGCCTGTAGCATTCCCGCCGGATCCCCGGGTCCTCGTCCGCGAGGGACTGGAGGAAGATGTCGCGTGCCGCTTCCGTTGCCAGTGGTGCGGCGAGCCCTATGAGCTTGACGCGCAGAGGCACGGGCAGCCGCACATGCGTCTCCCGGCAGGAGGCGAGCACCGCCTGGGAGAGACGCTCGTCTTTCTTGGCGATTTGCAGCAGGGGAGCAAGACCGCCGTGTTCCTGTACGGCCAACGAAAGCGCGTTTTCCGCCCCGTCCCGCGACTCCAGTTGGATGAGTACTTCCAGGGAAGCGGCGCGTGTTTCCGGCTGTACCGTGGGAGAATGCGCGAGTGAGGAGGCAATCTGGCGCGCATCGGGGGAATCGGGGAATGTGGAGGCGAGGGTGCGGAGAACCTCGAGCTGCACGGTTTCTTCCCTCCGGGCGGCCGCGAGCTTGAGCAGGAAAGGGAGAGTCTTGGGCGCTCGGATCTTGCCCGAGGTACGAACGGCCGCGCAGACGATCTCAGGGTCCGGATGGCTGAAGAGCCGCGCAATGTGAGTGAAGCTGCGGATATCCGCAAGGGTCCCGAGCGCCCGAAGCGCGGAAACGGCCACTTGCGGGCGGGAGTCGAAGATGTCGGCATGGAGGATGTCGAAGGTCCTGTCATCCCGGCCGAACTCACCCAGAATCAGGTGCGTGGTCAGGATAGCCTCCACGTTCAGCTCTCCGGAGGGAGGACGGGCTTTCGAGTGCAGTGCCGTGTCCGTGCCGCTCACCACGTGCTCCTGCCTGCGGTGAAAGATTTCCCCTTCCGTGCGTTACGGGCTTCTCGCATCGCATATGGAGGCATAGCTTCGGGTCCTTTCCTGAAGCTTAGCGAGAAACGATAGAACGATCAATCAGCGTATGGAGAAGCGTTCAGGCTCATACGGCCCGAAGATTGGATCCTTCAGGGGAAAATTATCGTGCGGCTTGTCATTTTGGCTGCCTGGATTGCCCCACAAGTTCGGGGAAATCGTAGCTGCGTTCAACAAAGTAGCGGAGGTCGAAATCCTCATGGGTAACGACGATCAGGATGGTGGCGTTTTCCGCCATATAGTCCGAAATGGCCTGCATCACCTTGGTCCGTGTCTCGAAGTCGATATGGGCGAAGGGCTCGTCCAGAAGCAGGACCTCAGGCTTTGCGGCCAGGGCCCGGGCTATGTCCATGCGCTTCATTTCACCGGAGGAAAGCGAACGCGGGTGAGAATCGAGATGGACGCCTGCAAGTCCCACTTTCGCCAGGTAATTCAGCAGCTCCTCACAGTTGAAACTGCCCGGCCCGCCCTGGGCTTCGGCGATATGCCTGATGGAGTCCCGGATACGCTGGTCCGGAAAGAAGGCGAAGCGCGAATCCTGCTGGACCACGGCCATCTTCCGCCTGAAGGGGAGGAATGCGCTCGGGTCGTTTCCGCGTTCGCGCGGCTTGATCGCCACCAGGTCCTCCCCGTCTAAAAAGATATTCCCCTTCGTCCCGTCGAGGAGGCGCAGGATGGCCTTGATCATGCTCGACTTGCCGCAGCCGGAGGGACCGGTGATCCCGTAGATCGTGGAGCGGTCGAACGTGATGGAGAGCTCGGTGAACGCCTTGAAAGTACGCTCTCCGAAAATGCCCCGCTTGAAGTAGCTCTGGGACAGATTATCGATCGAAAGACCCGCGGCTTGCGATTTCTTGGCCTCGGGCTTCTCGAAGCCGTTTGCATGAGGAATCTCCTTGAGGCGCACGAGGCGGGCGTTTTCCAGGGCATAGGCGTGATTCAATTTCAGGGCCCGGATGAAATCCAGATCGTGGCTGGCCATCAGCACCGTCTTGTCCTTGGCTGAAAGGATTTCCGTGTTGAGGAAGTCGATGAATCGCTTGCGAAGATTGCGGTCCAGGTTCACGGTCGGTTCGTCCAGCACTACGAGATCGCCCTGCCGGGAAAGAAGGATCATCAGGGTGATGCGCTGGAGCTCGCCGCCGGAGACCTCATCCGGATACAGGCGGGCGAAGGATCCGAAATCGAGCCCGAAATGCGCTTTGAGCCTGCGCTCGATGGTAGCGCGCGATTCGGGCGCAAGGAGCTTCAGGTTTTGTTCGAGGGTGAGGGCCGGGTTCATGGCCTGGGCGCTTTCGGCCGGAACGAATACCAGACCGCGCACCATGATTTCCGACCAGAGCTTCTGACCGGTCTTGCGACCATTCACATAGGCATCGATTCCGTTCACCTGCATGGAACCGCCAAGCCTGAAGGTTCGGGTCGGAAGAAGTCCGGCAATAGTCTTCAGGAACACGGATTTTCCGACGCCGGTTGGCCCGATGATGACCGAGGAGCTGCCTTGCGCGGGAGCGAAATCGCCGTCCTTTACCAGAGGGCGGTCGTCGAGGGTTATGGAAAAGCCGTTGAGCGAGATGGGGGGCGCTTTCATGCGGTGATTTCCTTCTGATCGCCCAGCGTGAGGAGAAAGGAGATGCTGATCACCACCAGGAGCAGGGATGGCAGCCAGAAAAGGATGGGCGTTCCTCCATCGAACAGGGCATCCCGATTGGCTGCGATCAGGGCGCCGGGACTGGCGTGCGCCGGGGTGCCGTAGCTCCCGAAGCCGAGCTGGATGATGAAGCCGAAGGAGCAGTCGAGCACGAGGGTCTTCAACAATATGCCCGCCGACACGCGTTTCAGGGTGTTGCGCATGGCGTGCGAACCCATCAGGACGGCCAGAATCCGCCGTTTGGTGAAGCCGTAGGAGCGGAACGACAGGCTGTATTTCCGGTGGTACAGATCTGCGAGAGGGATCGCAATACCGCGTACCGCTTCCGGCAGGGCCGTCAGGGTTGCGGCCAGGATAAATACGATCAACGACATCATCTGCGAGGCCCCGACCGTATGGCTGGCAAGGTAGCCCGAAACAGGGGCGTAGCAGAAGAGGGCCACGAGGATGGCCGGAACAGATTCGACCGCGTTCAGGATGCTCGCGCCCGTCCTGCCGAAGCGCTGGGCCAGGACGCTCGCGTAGCCCAGGACCACGGTGAGAAGGGTCGCCAGGCCAAGGGTCGCGGCGAGGGTGATCGACAATTGCCTGAAGGAGGATTGGAGGGCCGCCTCAAAGGCCGGAGCCAGGTAGCCCGGCAGCCATTCAGCCGGCAGCCAAGCCAGGGCGAGCGGCGATGCCAGGACGAGCAGGCAGATCGCCCTGGCAATTTTATAGAGCTTTCTCATACCACCTCGGATAGATGAGGAACAGGAAAGATTTGACCATGAAGGCGACAATCGCGTTCACGCATAGCAGGATGAATACCGAAGCCACGAGGAGATCCGTGTTTGCAGCCAGCAGGGCTTCCAGCAGCGTGCTCCCGAGGCCGGGGAAGGAGAAGACGATTTCCGCGATCGTCACCGCGCCTATGATGGCGGAGACTTTGCCCGCGAGGTAAGGGATGAAGCGCGGCAGGCTCGAGGAGAACAGATAGCCGGAAAAGGTGCCGGGCAGCGGCAAAAAGTAGCCCAGGGGTCTGCCCAGGGTGGTGAAGACGGTGGCATGGGTGGCTTCAACCTGGCGCAGCATGTCTGACATGAGGAAGCGGGTGGCGTCCCAGGCCAGTCCTCCGAGGGCGATCGTGGCTGCGGCGATCATGAGGAACGGCGCCCGGCTTCCGAAGCCGGTGGCAAGCGTCCAGAAGCCGACGAAAATGGGAACCGCCGCCAGCACGGACGCAAGGAAGTCGGCGAAATGTCTGAAGATTTCGGTGCCGTGCTGGCCGTGCTTGCTGGCGAGATAGCGGGCCGTGGTGGCGAAGGCGGAGCCGAAGAGGGCCGCCAGGGTCAGCAGGATGAGGGAAGCCAGGGCCAGCGGGAGGGTGACGGCCGCCCCGCTTGAGATGATCTGCCCGGCGCTGAAGCCGGGATGTTCGATCGAGAAATCCTTGGAACCCGAGATCAGGAGGAGGAAGGATCTTCCGGTTTTGGCAAAGCTCTCCACCGGCGCGCCGATGGAGAGCAGGTAGAGACAGGCGAGGATCGCGGTTCCCGCCACGGTAAAAACGATGCCGTGGATCAGGAGCTCGCGCATCAAAAATCGCAGGAATCGCATCAGCTCAACCCCCTATCGACCAGTCTTCGATCGATAGGAACGGATTGTCCGTCGCGATGGCCACGTCCTTGAGTCCGCGGGAATATACGTCCTTCTGAAGTTTGAAGAGGAAAATGGCCGGAGCAAGCTCGGAAATCCTCTCGTTGATCTTGAGGGTGAGCTCCACCCAGTCGGCGGTGACCACCGCCTTGTCCCACTGATCGAACAGCTTGTCCAGTTTGCTGTCCCTGATGCCGGAGACATTGTAAGCCCCGTTCGAGCGGTACCATTGACCCAGGCTCGAATAGAGGTTGTCGAAACCGTCGCAGTAGACAAGGGCCAGCTCATAGGACTTTTCGGTGAACACCATGCGCTTGTAGACCTGGTCTCCGGTGCGCTTGGCCTCGACCGTGAGCCCGATCCGGGCGAGCTGGGCGACAATGCTCTGCGCCATCCGGGTTCCGAATTCGCCGAGGGAATCCGGGTAGAGGAGTATGGCGGCCTGTCCTTTGATGCCGTCGGTTTCCGCGAGTTTCTCCGCTTCCGAGAGATCCTGAGGCAGCAGGTTCGGAAGGGGTTTGTTGACGTATTCCGGAATATTGCTGGAGAAGATATCCGAGGGGAACGGGCCGTAGTTCAGCACCACTCCTTGCTTCCGATCGGTGATCTGGGGCACGAGGCTGGCGCGGTCGAGGGCCATGGACATGACCTTGCGGACCTCGGCGTTGGGGAAGAGCCTGGTGTTGATGGCAACCTGATAGAAGGCGTATGGCTGGAACGATTCGATATTGATCCTCGACATCTTCTCCACCTGGGGGCGGTCCGTGGGCGAGGTCTCAAGAACCAGGTTGACCTGGTTCTTGGCGAGCTCGTTCATCCGGATGATGGGATCGATTACCCTCTTGATGACGAGGGAGGAGGCCTCTGGGCGTTTCTTGAAATAGGCGCCATTCGCGTCGAAACTGACCCATTTTCCGATTTCCCATCCGGTGAGCTTGAAGGGGCCCGTTCCGACCGGTTCGACGGCGAAGTTCCGTTCGTTCTCGCCCGAGCGCATGTTGACTTCCATCTTCTGGCCGCGGTAGTTGGCGGGAATGATCTTGAAGGTCAGCACAGGGTAGGCGCGGAAGGGAGGGATGGGTTTGGTGAACTCGATCTCCACGTTCCGCTCGTCTATTGCCTTTACGCTCTTGATGAAGGACATGAGATCGTCGCGTTTGGGAGAATCGTTTTTAGGGTCGGTATAGGCGGCGAAGGAGTAGACGACGTCCTCAGAGGTGAGCTCCGTCCCATCGTGCCAGTAGACCTGCCTGAGGAGGGCTGTATACGTCTTCTTGGTGGCGGGATCCTGATCGATGCTCTCCGCCAGGGCGAGCTCGGGGTAGAGCTTGCCGCTCTGCTGATCTACCTCGAAGTTGACCAGGCCGTCGAAGACGAGCTCATCGGCATTGAGGCCGGAGACGTTCTGTTCGAGCACCGGATTGAGGGAGTCGGGCAGGTTTGAAACGGCAACGACGATACCCTTGGGCTCGGGTTTCCAAAGGAGAAAAACTCCAACCGCGGCCGCTATGGCGACGGCTGCGATGCCAATAATGACGATAGCCCGTTTGTTGCTTCTCATTAGCGCATCCTCATGATGAACGAGCTGTAGACGACGACTTCGCCTTCGTAATCGGCGGTTTTGCCCCCTTGTATCTCAAAGAAGTATTTGTCGGATGCGAGCTGGCTGCCGGCGTTCAGAACCGGCCAGGAATTGCCGACCTTATAGCCCCGGTTGACCAGGTCTTTCATCTTGTTTTTTTCGATGAGGGTTCCGGACTTGGTGTTTTCCGCGAAGACGCGCACCGTTCGGCTGTCTTTGACCGTGACCACCAGGTCGTTCATCGTTGCCTTGGGGATGGAGACCATGCCCCACCAGTATTCGTTCTTCTTGGCTCCCGAGGCCTGGAAAACTGCGGGGCGGCTCTTTTTGGATTCCGCCGTACTTCCGGGCTGTGGATTGAACAGGCCGATCATTATCGGCATGACGACCTTGCCCCTGCGTGCGATCTCCTTGGCGGTCCGGATCTCGGCATTGACCTGGGCGATCTTTGCGTCGAGGTCATTTTTCTGATCCTCGACTTCCTTGATCATGTCAGGGTCCATGGCCTGGGGATAGCGGGCGGCGAACCGGGTCATCTCGTTGTAGGCCGCCTCGACGTTGGCCTTTACGGATTCCTGGTGCTTGGCGAGCTCATCGAGGGTCATGGTGCCGACCTTGCTCTTCTCCGGCACGCGGGCGAATTCCTCGCCGATGCGGTCCTTGAAGGAGTAGGCCTGCTCGCGCAGGAGTTTTTCCCTCTCGATGGCCACATCCTGACGTTTCTTGCGGAGCCTGGAGGCCTCCCTGGCGACGCCCTGATTCTTGGATACCTTGGCACGGCCGGCTTCGTCCGCCAGGATGGTTTCCGCCTTGGCGTAGGCGCTGGAAGCCGCATCCAAGCCATTGATCTTCTCGTCGAAGGATACGGCTTCCCGGGCTTTCTGCAGGGTCGCGTCGGCGTCGACGTCGCGCTTACGGGAACTTCCGATCACGTCGATCTCCGCGCTCATCGAGGCGATCGCGTCCGTTCCGCCGAAGGTCTCGACGGCTCCTTTCCCCAGCTCTCGGGCGTAGGACAGCCTGTCCGCCGTGATGAGGGAACGCATCCTCCCCTCTGCCAGGGCGTTGCCGCTCGCGCGGATATCCTCGGGGAGCGCGAGATCTTTTGGAAGGCCCGCGAGGGCCTTCCGGGCCTTTTCATACGAGGCCAGGATTCGCGCCTCGTCACCCGGCTTCGCGGCCGCCGCATCGGCCAGGGACTTTGCACTGGAATCGAACGTGCCCACGTACCCGGTGTATTTATCGCGGGTGGGCTTGTCCTTGATCGTGCTCCAATACGGCGTCGCAGCCGAAGGATCTTTCTCGATCCAGGCGGCCGCACCCTTGGCGATTGCTTTTTCGTCCGGCGTGCCCTTTGAGCCGGGACCTTGAAGCGTCTCGCATGAAGCGAGAAGCATCAGGAGAATGGCGGCTGCCGCGGTGTATATCTTCCTATTCATGTAAAGCCTCCCTTACGAGCCGGAATCCGACATCGACGTATCCCTTCGAAGGATCGAGATCGCGGCGGTTGGAAACGCGGAGATCCGTGGGGCCATCCATCCAGGATCCGCCCTTGACGATCATATTTGCGGTTCCCGCGTCCTTGCCCGCGTCTTTCGGGGTGGACGTCCACTGCCAGACATTACCGGCCATGTCGAACAGGCCGTATACATTCCTGCCCGCTTCGAAACTGCCCACCGGCGAGGTGGCGCTGAAGCGGCCGTTTCCATTGTAATTTGCCCGTGCTCCGTCGGCGGGGCTCTGATCGCCCCAGGGGTAGACCACGTCCCGTCCTCCGCGGGCGGCCTTCTCCCATTCATCCTCGGTGGGCAGGCGTTTCACCACGCCAAGCTGCCGGGATAGCCAGGACGCGAAACGGTTCGCGTCCTCGAAGGAGACGCCGATAACCGGCTGATCGGGTTGGTTGTATTCGGGGTTGTCCCAGTAATCCGGGAAGGTTTCGGCTCTCGTGTCCTCGAGGAACATCTCATACAGGGCATTGGTGACAGGGTAGACGTCGATAGTGAAATCCGACGTCTTTGCCTGACGCGGGGCTTCCTTCCTGGCTGCCCGTTTGTCCCGGGCCAGGGAGCCGGCGGTAAAGGAGCCGCCGGGAACGCGGACTTCGGCGCTGAAGAATTTCGCGACGTCATCGAAGTGGCGGTAGCGGAGCTCTGCTCGCGCGGCATCGTCGATACTCTTCAGTTCCGCCGAGTGGGGGGCCGACTGGGCGAAGTCGGTTGTTATCGTGACGCGGATGCCGCGGTTGCGGAAGGACTCTCCCGGCGGGTACTCGAGGACGGCCCTGCCGTCCGGTCCCGCGGTCGCGGGCGAGATGGAGGGTTCGATCTCTTTGGCCGTCCACTCGACGCGGAGCGGAAGGGAACCGGCCGGTTTGCCGTCGCGGGTCTGGACCTGGGCCGTTAGCGCCGTATCCTTGCCGATAAAGCCGCCCTCCGGGGTCGCCGTGATCGATAGTCCGGCCGTGATCTCGCGGCAGAACGACTCGATTGTCGAAAATACGAGGGGAGATCCGGGGCCCTTTCCGGTCAACAGATCCGCGAGCCCTTCCTTGCTCAGGCGATCGAGCAACTCGCCCGCCTCGAGCATACGCTGCGCCAGGGGCAGACCCGATCCATCATTCAAAGCGGCGAGTTTTTGCATGATTCCCGTTCTGATCGCGGTCTCTCGGGCTTCCTCGTATTTTTCCCATTCCGTTGCTTTGATGCGGTATACGATGGTCGCGGAACCGGCGGCTTTTTCCTGTGCGACGGGCTTGAGCTCGGGAAGCTTGAAGACTTTCGCCGCCTCGGCGCTGATCTCGATGCGCCCTTTGCGGATTCCGTCACGCTTTGCCGACTCGGTAAGGGCGTTGGAGATCAGATCTCGCTTGGCTTCATCCGCCGCTTCGGAGGCCGATGATCCCGAGCCGAAACCGTAATAAAAGCCGTTTTCCTGTCTGACTTCTGCTGGGCTGACCGAGGCGCAGGAAAGCATGGTGAACACGGCTAGGCAGAGAGAAACTGTGCACGCCACGAAGAGGGTTCGTTGTGCTTTGGATTGCATAGTTCAATACTCCATCTAGGTTGTGGTGAATCCTATGAAAGGATTTATGCAAAAAGCATGCCCGAAATCCCCTTCCCCCAAAAAAACTATCAGTATGAAAAACGAGCTATATGGTTGAAACCCTTCGTTTTCTGAAGAATTTTGTCCCTGTTGAGAAAAAATGTCCCATTAGCAAGCCGTAGAAATTACCAATTTGAAATTGTGTATTACGAATTAAGAGAATGGAGCTCGAAGAACTCTATTACGTGGGTTGGACGGACGGCATCGGCATCAGGGTGCTGGTCGACACCATGGCTTCCGCCTTCGACCGAACATGGCGGCAGCCAAGGCAAAACGGAAATATAATGGCGAACCAGATGAGCTTGAGACGCGCGAGTTCTGGCATTGCATTTCCTTCCACTATTTAAAGATGGAATTCATTCCGCAAAAGAGTCAAGGCAGGCTGCGTGTACGCGGGGCTCGGTCTGCTCCGGAGGCGCTCGAAAAATGGAAAATCGTCCTTTTGACTATCATTTGGCTGCTGGGGCGCGGGAGTCAGACCCGAAGGTGATCGGGGAGATGGAAAGGGCGCTTTCTCAAATCTTCACGTAATTGAGCACTTTCTGCAATTTTCTTTCCACGACACCCTCGATGGCATGCGTGTAGCAGCCCTCTTTCAGCTGCCTCTTGAACTCCATTTCCACAAAAGCGTAAAGCTCCTCCAGGGTCTCGAACCGATCCAACTCGATATGCATTGTTAGTTGTGCGAAATTCTTCAAGCAGGATATCTCGTTTTTAAGAAGCGCATTGTTCTCGAGGTAAACGTAGTTCGAGATCTCTCCTTTTTCGTATCTCTCCTTATATGTGCCCATCAACTGCTCGATATCCTCCGCCAGATCATCGAGCTCGCTGTTTAGGATGCGGATGAACTTCAGCTTTTTTTCTTTCACGGCATATCCGGCCTACAGCCGGCTCTTTATATGAGATTATAGTTGGGAAAAATGATTTTTCCAGTGCCGCGCGCGAACAATGCCTCGGATCGCGAGCGTAAGGACGTCGCGCAGGCGGTGCGCAAAAAAAAGCCCGGCAACGACCTACTCTCCCACCCCTAAAGGGCAGTACCATCGGCGCGGCAGGGCTTAACTTCCGTGTTCGGAATGGGAAGTGGTCCCCTCTGCGCCATTCTTCTTTTGGGCGTGCCCCCGCGAGCCGGCTGCATTATGCGGTGGGTGTCCGCTCTCCAAATCCCCGGCTCACGGGGTCGGGCTGCTTCGGGCTACGCTTCGCTTCGGCCCTTCGGGCCGCCTTCGGCGCCCTCCGCATCCCTCACGCGGAAGAAGCTTGACCCGTAGCGCATTCCCCCTCTGCTCCATTCTTCTGGACAAGCCCCGCAGGGCCACTGATGCCGCGCCGAAGGCTGGTTGGCCAATCCGGCCTTCAGCCCCCGATCAGCTCTTCCCATCCCTTTTGGTCAGCCTCCATGACTGCCTTGCCGCCATCCCGGATGGCGGGCCTCTGGGAAGCGCATACCTGCACGGGAATTCCAGACGCCCGTAATGGAAGGGCGGCAGCCCTCATTTCACCCCCCTGCTCCCCAGGGGGATGCACAGATCCATTTCGCAATAATCGTCCCGGGCTATGGCGAAGTTGATGGCTTCCAGGTGATAGTCCCCGCATATCGTATGATTCGTGCGCTTTGACCATTGGTTGAATATGTATGTATACGTCTCACCCAGCGCCTCAGCCTGATCGTACTGGCGCTGTGGCGCCCAATATACTTGAAAACTGCGTATGTATTCGTCGGTATCGTGATGCCTGTCAGTCCGGGAGGTATGTCATCCGTTTTCCATACTTCAACTCCAGCGATATAGGAGAAAAAATCGGGAGATGGTTCCTTTTTCGCCACTCCCATGTACGTGAGGGGACTTTTCGCGTTGTGGACCAGATGAGCGCTTGTCTCAAAAAAGCGATTCGCCAATGCAGAGACCGAGTTTGAACCGCTCAATTTGCCAGATTTGAACCTCTTCTTCAATCCAATCACGGAAAATGACGGCTTCACGATGAGTATGGGCTCGATGATAATCCCTTCAATCCCCGCTGCGTGGACGTTGCCTACATTGAGTTTGTCCGTTATGGCCACGGACTGCTTCCCGCAACGGAATCTGCCGGGGCTGACGCCGAATGCGCTTTTAAACGCCCGGATATAGGACTGTTCATGCTCGAAGCCGTACTGGAAAGCGACGTCGATTACTCTCAAATCCGAATCCAAAAGCTCACTGATGCTTTTTGTCAATTTCCGATTTCTGACATACTCCATCATCGAATGGCCGGTGATGGATTTGAACATCCGGTGCAGATGGAACTTCGAGAGTCCCGCATGATGGGACACGTCATCCAGGGTCTTTCTTTCATTGATGTTCCGCTCAACATATTCAACCACCGTCGTTATGACGTCGATGTATTTCTTTGTCTTCCTTACATTCGATCCTCCCATGTTTTTAGTATGGCACCGCCAAATGCCTCGCGCAAACTTTAAAAAGCAAGAACTGTTCACTGGCTTTCCGGCATCCGGGTGTCTTCAGCGCCACCTACGCTTCTTGTCCCGGGCTCCTGGCTCCCGGCAGTCTTCCCAAGGCGTTCAAGACGTGGGATGACACCTTCAAGCGGGCCTATGCAGCGGCTTTCGCGCCTGATCCGGCAGCGGCCCAAAAAGGCAGGATACCTGCATTTGGAGGCACGCCGGAGGACAACAAGATAATCAGCGCCTGGGAAAAAGGGTTTGGGGATCTGGAAGGCAAGATCGACAACTATCTCGCCCTGCACACCCCCTAAAGGCCATCCGCATCCGTCTGGGGATGGCGGATGGCTACAGCTGGATCCCCGAGGGTTGCATGTATTTCTCTGGCCTGCTGTATTCCCACCGGATCCCGCATGAGATGGACGTTACACCGGTCGGGCACAGCTCTGGTCCGGCCAACGAGATAGCGCTGTTCTTCTCAAAAAGCCTCTCATTCGAGTAGGAGATCAGCGCATACGGCACGGCGCAAGGCCGCCCACGGCAGCGCCGTGCCGAGGGCAGTAATTCTAATCTTGGCGAAGGGAGACGGGGCGCGGCGGTCCGTGAGCTTGACCAGAGGCTTTCCCAGTGAAAAGATGGGGCATGCCTACCCCAATTTCTCCGGACACCTTGAAGGAGTTATACAACTACGCCTGTTGGGCCAGGGACCGTCAGCTTCAGGCCTGCGCCTCCCTGACGCAGGAGCAGCTCCTGCGCCCGCTGGGGGGAAGCTTTACGTGCCTCCGAGATACGATCATGCACCTTTTGGGAGTCGAGTGGCTGTGGCTTGAGCGATGGCGGGGCAACTCTCCTCGTGCGCTTCCCTCTTCGGAAGAGCTTCCAACCTTGGATGCCATCCGCGAAAGATGGAAAGAAGTTGAGCGGAACATGAGGGCGTATTTGTCCGAGCTTGATGAAGATGCGCTTGTCAAAGTGGTGACGTACACCGGCACACGCGGAAACACATGGACCTACCAACAGTGGCGCATGATCATGCACCTGCTCAACCACCAGAGCTACCACAGGGGCCAGGTAACCTCACTCTTGAGGCAGCTCGGGGAGAAACCTCCGGCTGTGGACTTTCTGGCCGGGCTGGATGCGGGCTTCAGGAGCTGAGGGGCTCATATGATCATCGCATGCGGCGAGGCTCTCATCGACATGGTGCCTCTTGCCGAAGACCCTACCACCTTCCAGGCGCGGGCCGGCGGCTGCCCGCTCAACACGGCGGTCGCGGCGGCCAGACTCGGCGCGAAGGTCGCTTTCCTTGGCCGCATCGGGGGCGACTTCCTTGGCGACAGGCTTGTGCAAACCCTCATGGACAACTCCATAGACTGCCGATACGTCGTTCGGTCCAGCCAGCCGACCACCCTCGCCTTCGTCCAGTATGGGCATGACGGCGAGCGTTATGCGTTCTACTCGATCGGAGCCGCCGATCGTTCGCTCGTGGCATCAGACCTCCCCGCCGATCTCGGCGCCGATGTATCGTTCCTGATGGTCGGCTCGATCTCTCTTTTACAGGAGCCCGCGGCTTCCACGATCGTATCCCTCGTGGAGCGGGAGTCGGCGCGGGTCTCGGTCTCGCTTGACCCGAACGTTCGTCCATCGGTCGTCTCCGACAGGAAGGCCTATCTTGAGAGACTCGAGCGGGTGGCCGCGGCATCTACTGTGATCAAGACGAGCGCAACCGACCTCGCATGGCTCTTCCCCGGAGCGAGCGAGGAGGCTGCGGTCCAGCGCCTCCTCTCCCTCGGCCCGGCGCTCGTTGTCATGACGAGGGGCGGCATGGGTTCGGTCGCGCGGACACGCAGGGCCGAGGCCTTCGCGCCCGCCCCCCGGGTCAGCGTGGTCGACACCATCGGCGCCGGGGACAGCTTCCATGGCGCCATGCTCCATGCCCTTGAAGCCGCGGACCATCGCACCCGAGAGAAAATCGCCTCGATGGATGAGTCCGCTCTATTGAAGATGCTCTCGTTCGCTTCAGCCGCCGCAGCTCTCACCTGCACGAAGCGCGGCTCCGATCCGCCCACCCTCACCGAGGTCCGGTACTTCATGGATCAAGCCAGCGCGTGATGGATGAAACCAGGTGATTCCTGTCTTGCTCTGCAGCTTCGAAATCTCATGATGTGCGCGTGCACAAAAAAAGAGCCACGGCCGGTGTTTCTCACAGCCGCATTTCGTATCACTCGCACATATTTACCATCGGGTGAGCCTTCAATAGAATACAGAGGATCATACCAAACTAAAGCGGCGAGCCGCACATTGCGAATCCGCCGCCACACAAAGGATTGATTACGCAGCACAGTCATGCCCATTGCCGGTATGGCGGGCCCCTGCCTTGCTTGGTCAGGCAGGCGATGATCTTCTCAGCCGGATCGTGGATGACGGCGATCACCGACATTCCTCCAACTCAACAACGTGCGGGCAAAGTTGATATTCAACAAGCCCTTCTCATACCATGGCGGTGCGGATGTTTCTGCCGGCAGCGAAAAAGCGACAAAGGGAGAACCATATGCACCATTGACCGGCACGCGGTCATCCGGTAGGCTTGCGCCAACATGAAAACTTTTCACGCCGCACGCCTGTTCGCTTGCTCGCTGGCTTTTTCTTGTCTCCTATCAGCATGCGCGGTGATAGACCAGGCCGTTATGGCCTATGTGACGGCGCCGGATGACCCCGGCGCGCCCGTTCTTGAGACAGAGCCTGAAGTGCTGCCCTTCTCCAATTCAGGAATTGCCGGAGTGTACCCGCCGGATTCTCCGGTTGCCGTCCATGGAAAGCTGAAGGTTGTTGGAACCCAGCTCTGTGACGAGAAGGGGAGCCCAGTCCAGCTTCGAGGCGTGATGTTTCGCGGGCTGAACTACGAGGCCAAGTTCATAAACCGCGAGACGATCGGATATTTTGCCCGAGAGTGGAAAATTGAAGTGATGCGGGTTGCCATATGGCCTCAAGGAGCCCGCTGGGGAAATGTCGAAGAGCCGGGATACGTGAAGAATCCGGGGCTTGAAAAATACGTGGAAGATGCCGTTCGCATCACGGAAGAATACGGGATCTACTGCATCATAGACTGGCACAACCTCCTTGACGGAGATCCCAACGCCTATAGGGAAGAGTCCAGGGCGTTTTTCAAGAGGATGACATTCCAGTATGGCGCCAAGAAGCACGTCCTCTACGAGATCTGCAATGAGCCCAACGGCGAGCGCGTGACGTGGGCCAGATTCATCAAACCGTACGCCCTCTATGTCATTCCGGTCATCCGGGCCGGGGATCCGGATTCCATCATCATCGTGGGCACGGAGCGCTGGAGCGCAGATACCCATCACGCCGCGGCGGATCCCCTGAAATATAAGAACATCATGTACACGTTCCACTTCTATGCGGGAACGTATCCCCTCCAGCTCACGGAGCGCCTCAGCGCTTCCCTGAAGACCATCCCGATATTCTGCACGGAATGGGGCCCCACGACATCAACGGATGTATGCGGAGCCGCATTCCTGGACAGGACGACACCATGGATGGATTTTCTGGATAAGAAAAAGATCAGCTGGTGCAGCTATTCCCTGTCCGATATCCGTGAAACCACGTCGCTCTTCAGGCCTGACACCAAGCCCTCCGGAGAATGGGATGACTCCGCCTTCACGCCTTACGGAAAATACGTCAGGGACAGGATAAGGCTGCACCGCCTGAGCCTCAGATAGATTTTTCCGTGAAGCGGCAATGCGCGCTCTTGAATTCCTTCCCCGCTCTGATATAATACCGTCGAACGTCGATAGCCTTGCCCTAATTTTAGCGGAACAACCACGATGTAACATTCAAAAAAAGGGAGGATGAAAGGTATGAATAAACGGTTTTCCCTTTGCGCTTTCCTGATCGTTTTGGGGGTTCAATCGACTCTCGGCCAGGATCTCACGGCGGGCCTGCTCCATTACTGGAGGTTCGACGGCAACACGGCGGACTCGATTCAGGGCGCGAACGCTTCCCTCACAGGGAGAGTGGATTGGGTAGGAGGGGTCGAGGGAGCCGCGATCAAGCTCCTCGATAGGGCCTATCTCACCGTGAGTGATTACGATTTCCCGTTCGGCAACTCGCAACGGACCATCTCTGTGGCGGCAAAGCTGGAGGGGAAGAATCATCCGGAGATCGTCTTTTCCTACGGGGAGCCGCGGAGAGCCGGACACGGCCTCTCGATCGTTCAGAAAAATTCAGGCATCGGGGTCGAGTTCGGGGACAATACATTTTGGGGGAGCGAAGAATCGTACACGGGGTGGGTACAAATCGTCGTCGTGGTTCCCGACTGGTCCCAGTTCACAACAGATGCCTCTGTGTACATCAATGGTTACAAGGTGAACTGCTCGTACCTGAGCGGCCGTCAGCAGCTGCTCGGCACATCCTTCACGGGAAGCGCGTACGTGGGCACCAACGAGAGGCATCACGACTATCTCAGCAGCAGCGTCGATGAGCTTCGGATATACAACCGGGCCTTGAGCGATGCGGAGATCGCCTCCCTATATCAGCAATACAAGTCCGTGATCGAACGGCGGGGCGACAAGGGATGGTCCCCACTTCTGTCCGTCGTGCCTGACGGGGAGAGAAGGGTGCTGAAAATCGTGGACTGGGCGGGGGGCGAAGGGGAAAAGCCGGAGATCCCCGCGGACAGCTATCTGGGTGCGAGCGGCTTCACGACCCTTGAGAATGCGATCGACATCCGCGGGAGCATGGGAGAATCAGGGCCGATCGGCCCCCAGGGACCCAAAGGCGATACCGGAGCCACAGGCGCAACGGGGCCAGAGGGGCCACAGGGACCTGTCGGCCTCCAGGGCATAGCAGGTCTTCAAGGCCCTGCGGGCGAAGCGGGGCCCTCGGGCCCTGCGGGCCCTGCGGGCCCCACCGGTCCCCAGGCCCTGCGGGCCCTCAAGGCCCCGCAGGGACCAGCCTCAACCCCCTGCAGATCGCCACGCTGCGGTGGTACCAGGCAAACCAGACATTCGGCACCGACCTCGCCGGGAACGGCCCGAACAATCTGGCATTCGACGGCACCAACATCTGGGCCACCCTCACCACCACCAATAGCATCGCAAAGCTGCGGGCCAGCGACGGGGCGCTGCTCGGGACGTATTCGGCCGGAAACCGGCCCCAAGGCCTGGCCTTTGACGGCACCCACATCTGGGTCGCATGCTACAACAGCAACGTCGTTACCAAGATCAGGGCCAGCGACGGAGTGACGGTAGGCAGCTATGCGGCCGGCGCATCTCCCACCGACGTAGCCTTCGATGGCGTCAGCATCTGGGTCGCGGACTGGACCGGCGCCAGCGTGACCAAGCTCAACCCGGCGGACGGGTCGCTCATCGCAACCATTGCGGTCGGGCCGAGCCCCGGAGCCATCGCTTTCGACGGTGCGGCCATCTGGGTTATCAACGCTGGGGACAATACGGTCACCAAGATCCGCGCAAGCGACGGCACTGTGTTGGGGACCTACAGCACGGGAAGCTCGGTTCCTTCGGGCATAGCCTTTGATGGAGTCGGTATCTGGATTACCCACAGCGCCTGGAACAGCTCCACCGGGCTCAGCACTGTCTGCAGGCTGAGCGTGAGTGACGGCTCCATCATCGGTAGGGGTTATGTCGAAAAAGCCGCCCACGGAGTCGTCTTCGATGGAACGAGCATCTGGATCGCGGGTCAATCCGCTTACCAAGTCACCAAGTTGCGGGTGAGCGACGGCGCAACACTCGGCACCTACCCGGTCGCCTCATACGCCTACCACCTGGCGTTTGACGGAATAAACGTCTGGGTCTCGCACGGCGGAGGCGTCACGCGGTTTTAGCCGGCCCGGGGCCTGTCACGCCGCCGCAGCGCGGCCGCGAGCGTGCGGGAGTGGTCGCGTAAGTCGCGCCTCTGAAGGAGCGGCCTTACTGCGAGAGTGCTCGTCCTAAGCTCTAGATTGAGCGGCTGGGCATGCCCCGCTCCAAGTTCCTCCGCGTGCAGTCTGGCCGGCGGCCAGCGCGCTGCGCATCCGTTCTTGACTGCTCATTTTCTTCCCCAACTGCGTGGAGCGATATTAAAGTTGAAATCAGGAGGCGATAGGTTGATTGATCACAACAACCTCGAAGAGTTCGCGGACGCGGTTGACTACAATATAATGGATCATTCAGATACGGGAGTAGCCTTCTACAGCGAATTGGCTCGGGAGACCGGCGGTCCCGTGCTGGAGATCGGCTGTGGCACCTGTCGGGTAAGCACCGGATTGGACATGTCCCTCTTCTACAATGGCTTTGAGGTCATTCGGGAGTACGGCGATTGGAACCTTGAGCCGCTGAATGCCGACAGTCCGAGTATTATCGTGGTGTGCCGCAAGCGAGAGTGAGCACAATAGGCTCGTGGAATCGGATAAAATAAAAAAAGCCTGGCAACGACCTACTCTCCCACCTCTAAAAGGCAGTACCATCGGCGCGGCAGGGCTTAACTTCCGTGTTCGGAATGGGAACGGGTGGTTCCCCTGCGCCATAGTCACCAGGCAATAATAGACAGAGATGGGTGAAGGATTGTTTTGCGCTGTCGCGCTGAAAGCGCGCAGCTGGCATGACCCTCTCGGCGTTTGCTCGCGCAAACGCATTGCCCGTGTCGCGCTTCGCGCCGACGCGGGCGGGAATACTCAAAAATATGGTCAAGCCTCACGGTAAATTAGTACTGGTAGGCTGAGCGGGTTGCCCCGCGTATACCTCCAGCCTATCGACCTGGTTATCTCCCAGGTACCTTCAGGGGGGTTGAGACCCCCGGGGTTGCCTCATCTTGAGGCGGGTTTCCCACTTAGATGCTTTCAGCGGTTATCCCTTCCGAACCTGGCTACCCAGCGCCTACCCTTGGCAGGATAACTGGTACACCAGAGGTTCGTCCATTCCGGTCCTCTCGTACTAGGAACAGCTCCTCTCAAGCAACCAACGCCCATGGCAGATAGGGACCGAACTGTCTCGCGACGTTCTGAACCCAGCTCACGTACCGCTTTAATTGGCGAACAGCCAAACCCTTGGGACCTGCTCCAGCCCCAGGATGCGATGAGCCGACATCGAGGTGCCAAACCTTGCCGTCGATGTGAACTCTTGGGCAAGATCAGCCTGTTATCCCCGGAGTACCTTTTATCCGTTAAGTGACGGCGCTTCCACTCACCACCGCCAGATCACTAAGACCCGCTTTCGCGCCTGCTCGACTTGTCTGTCTCACAGTCAGGCTCCCTTATGCCTTTACACTCGTACGCTGATTTCCAACCAGCGCGAGGAAACCTTCGCGCACCTCCGTTACCTTTTAGGAGGCGACCGCCCCAGTCAAACCGCCCACCTGACACTGTCCGCTCCCCAGATCAGTGAAGAGCGTTAGAAACCTAACCACTCAAGGGTGGTATTTCACCGATGACTCCGCCGAAGCTAGCGCCCCGGCCTCATAGTCTCCCACCTATCCTACACGTGAGAAATCAAGTTCCCATGCCAGGCTACAGTAAAGGTTCACAGGGTCTTTCCGTCTAACCATGGGTAATCGGCACCTTCCCCGATACTACAATTTCACCGAGCTCCACGTCGAGACAGCGCCCAACTCGTTACACCTTTCGTGCAGGTCGGAACTTACCCGACAAGGAATTTCGCTACCTTAGGACCGTTATAGTTACGGCCGCCGTTTACCGGGGCTTCAATTCAGGGCTTCGTCTCCTTGCGGAGGCTAACTCCTCCTCTTAACCTTCCGGCACCGGGCAGGTGTCAGTCCCTATACATCTCTTTGAAGATTCGCAGAGACCTGTGTTTTTGTTAAACAGTCGTTTGGGCCCTTTCACTGCGGCCCCCGAGGTGCAGATTACTCCACCCCCAGGGGCGACACTTCTTCCGAAGTTACGTGTCTAGATTGCCGAGTTCCTTGACGCGGAATCACTCGAGCGCCTGAGAATATTCTTCTCGCCTACCTGTGTCGGTTTACAGTACGGTCCCCGACGGCTACCCCTTAGAGACTCTTTTTCAGCGCCATGACTCTACCCGCTTCGCCTCGCTCCCGCTACGCTCGCCTTAAAAGCTTACCTCAGAGCGCGGATTTGCCTGCGCCCCTCGATGGCTCGCTCCTTGGACCGGAACAACCGTTGTCCGGCCGGGTGTCGCCTCACGCGTCATCCCTTCGGCATCAACCGCCAGAGGTACGGGAATATGAACCCGTTTCCCATCGGCTACGCCTTTCGGCCTCACCTTAGGGGCCGACTAACCCTGGGCAGATTACCTTTACCCAGGAAACCTTAGGCTTTCGGCGGACAGGTTTTTCACCCGTCTTTTCGTTACTCATACCGGCATCCTCCCTTCCGCCGCCTCCAGAGCGCCTCGCGGCTGCCCCTTCGTTGGCATACGGAATGCTCCCCTACCCCCCCAGGTCCGTTAGGACCAAGGAGCCGTGACTTCGGTACCGAACTTTAGCCTCGTTGTATTATCAGCGCACGACTACTCGACCAGTGAGCTGTTACGCACTCTTTCAAGGCATGGCTGCTTCTAAGCCAACCTCCTGGCTGTCTGGGCAATCGCACTTCCTTTTCCACTTAGCTCGGCTTCTGAGACCTTAGTCGACGGTCTGGGCTGTTCCCCTCTCGACCACGAACTTTATCGCCCGTAGTCTCACTCCCGTTCAGCATGTAACGGCATTCGGAGTTTGGTTGGGTTTGGTAGCCCGTAAAGACCCCTAGTCCATCCAGTGCTCTACCTCCGTCACACTCATAAACGAGGCTAACCCTAAAGCTATTTCGGGGAGTACCAGCTATTTCTGAGTTTGATTAGCCTTTCACTCCTATCCACAGCTCATCAGTGCCCTTTTCAACGGACTACCGTTCGGCCCTCCACGCTGTGTTACCAGCGCTTCAGCCTGGCCATGGATAGATCACTCAGCTTCGGGTCTACTGCATGCAACTATTCGCCCATTTAAGACTCGGTTTCCCTCCGGCTCCGGCACTTCTATGCCTTAACCTCGCTGCATACAGTAACTCGCCGGTTCATTATGCAATAGGCACGCCATCAGGGATCTTGCGACCCCCTTTGACCGCTTGTAGGTCCACGGTTTCAGATTCTCTTTCACTCCCCTCTCGGGGTTCTTTTCACCTTTCCCTCACGGTACTTCTGCACTATCGGTAGCTACTTGCGTATTTAGCCTTGGAAGGTGGTCCTCCCGGATTCCCGCAGGGTTTCTCGAGCCCCACGGTACTCAGGTACCTGCCCCGCGAAGCCTGCTCCGTTTCGTGTACGGGACTTTCACCCTCTCTGGTCGCCCTTCCCAGCGGCGTTCCACTACGAAAGCAGGTTTGTGACTTCGCGGCACCCCGTGAAGAGTGCCAGAACAGGCCCTTCAACCCCCGCGCCGCAACGGTTCACGCCTTGCACGGCCCGGGTTTGGGCTCCTCCCCGTTCGCTCGCCGCTACTTGGGGAATCACGCTTGTTTTCTTTTCCTCCAGGTACTGAGATGGTTCAGTTCCCTGGGTTTCCCCTTCCGACCCTATGTATTCAGATCGGAATGGCGGCTCTTCTAAACCGCCGGGTTACCCCATTCGGCTATCCGCGGATCTCGGGATGTGTGCTCCTCCCCGCGGCTTTTCGCAGCTTACCACGGCCTTCTTCGTACAGTAGCTCCAAGGCATCCACCATGGACCCTTTCTCGCTTGACCATATTTTCAAGTATTCCATCTCGTGCGCGTCGGCCGAAGCGCGGTATTCCGCGCGGAGGCGACACGCACACGCGGGCTCTGCCCGCGCGTAACCGCGTCAGCGACTTGCGCAGCAAGTCGCGAGAGCGGTCTCCTGCGCGCGCCCCCTCACGGAGCCGCGCAAGTTCCAAGCCACGCCGCCTATGCCGAGACGTCGTGACTCTCTAGCAGCACGCTCAGGCCAACCGGTAATCCGTTGGCGTCGCCGCAGGGCGGTATTTCCGCCCAAGGGACACCAACTTGCCTGGCGCGCCGCCGCGGCTCCGGCCCTTGGGCCGACGCCGCTGTTGTGGTGTCGCCTGCGTGCGGAAATACCGCACTCCGGCCGACCCCACAGTACTGCTTCCCCGTCTCTCAGGCCAACGGTTCCACAGTATCCTTCACCCTTCCCTAATGTGTGTCAAAGAGCATTTTTGTTATTTGCGACGCCTTTTCCAGTCGCACGCTTCCTGCTCCCAGAATCTTCGAGACGCCGCTCGTGGGCCTGGTTAGAGTTGAACTAACCACCTCACGCTTATCAGGCGTGCGCTCTAACCATCTGAGCTACAGGCCCATACACCATGTAGCGCGCCGGGCCTCTCCGGAAGAGCCCCCGGCGTGTATATAAGGAAAGGGAAGGGAGATGGAGGAACGGGTCGCCGCGCACTCGCTTTCGTTGCGCGCGGGTTTGCGCAAACGCTCTCGGCGTTTCGGCCCTTGCGGGCCTCCAACGCCTGCCGCGTTCGCGCTTCCGCAAAATGGCTTCCGCCATTTCGCTAGATCTCTTAGAAAGGAGGTGATCCAGCCGCACCTTCCGGTACGGCTACCTTGTTACGACTTCACCCCCCTCACCAGGCATACCTTCGGCAGCGCCCCCCCTTGCGGGTTAGGCAACTGACTTCGGGTACCCCCAACTCGGGTGGTGTGACGGGCGGTGTGTACAAGGCCCGGGAACGTATTCACCGCGCCATTCTGATACGCGATTACTAGCGATTCCAACTTCATGGAGTCGGGTTTCAGACTCCAATCCGCACTGAGACCGGCTTTGATCGCGATTTGCTCCACGTCGCCGTTTCGCCTCGCTCTGTACCGGCCATTGTAGCACGTGTGTAGCCCAGGACATAAGGGCCATGATGACTTGACGTCATCCCCACCTTCCTCCGGTTTGTCACCGGCAGTTCCGTCCGAGTGCTCGGCATCACCCGTTGGCAACAGACGGTAAGGGTTGCGCTCGTTGCGGGACTTAACCCAACATCTCACGACACGAGCTGACGACAGCCATGCAGCACCTGTGTACGCGCCCCTTGCGGGGCTGCCCAATCTCTTGGACATTCACGCACATGTCAAGCCCTGGTAAGGTTCCTCGTGTACCATCGAATTAAACCACATGCTCCACCGCTTGTGCGGGCCCCCGTCAATTCCTTTGAGTTTCACCCTTGCGAGCATACTCCCCAGGCGGTGCACTTATCACGTTAGCTACGGCACAGAACACGTACGTGCCCCACGCCTAGTGCACATCGTTTACAGCGTGGACTACCAGGGTATCTAATCCTGTTTGCTCCCCACGCTTTCGCGCCTCAGCGTCAGTCCGCGGATAGAAGCTCGCCTTCGCCACCGGTGTTCTTCCAGATATCTACAGATTTCACCCCTACACCTGGAATTCCAGCTTCCCCTCCAGAACTCAAGCCCACCAGTTTCCAGCGCATACGCTGGGTTAAGCCCAGCTCTTTCACACCAGACTTGATGAGCCGCCTACACGCCCTTTACGCCCAATAACTCCGAACAACGCTCGCCCCATACGTATTACCGCGGCTGCTGGCACGTAATTAGCCGGGGCTTATTCATCGGCTAACGTCATCGATGAGGCTTTCCACTCCCCACCTTATTCTTCACCGACAAAAGGGCTTTACAATCTTACGACCTTCATCGCCCACGCGGCGTCGCTCCGTCAGGGTTTCCCCCATTGCGGAAGATTCTTCGCTGCTGCCTCCCGTAGGAGTCTGGACCGTGTCTCAGTTCCAGTGTGGCCGTACACCCTCTCAGGCCGGCTACCCATCGTCGGCTTGGTGGGCCTTTACCTCACCAACTACCTAATGGGCCGCAGGCTCATCCCCAGACGGTGCAATTGCACCTTTCACCTCATGGCTCCATCCACAAGGCCTTATGCGGTATTACCCCGTGTTTCCACGGACTATCCCCCATCCAAGGGTAGATCACCTACGTGTTACTCACCCGTTTGCCACTCTCCACACCATATTGCTACAGTGTGTGCCGTTCGACTTGCATGCGTAAAACGCGCCGCCAGCGTTCGTTCTGAGCCAGGATCAAACTCTCCATGATATAAGGGCTGCCCTTGCGGGCAGCTTTTATTATCGATGCAGAGCCGCTCTCGCGGGTTTCCCCATGGAAACCGCGGGATTGACTTCGAAGCTCGCTCACCGCCACCGCTGACGTGCGGACGGCTCGCTCGCTTCTCGCAGTGCCCTCAGGCACCACGTTGACCCGTTCTCTCTTCTCTCCCCTTCCCTATTCCTGTCAAAGATCCGTAGCAATTCCCCCGCAGGGGGAATTGCGAAGCGCGTCAGCGGTTTGCATAACAAACCGCGGGAGCGCAGCACCGTGGCTCTCCACGGCGGGCCCAACATCCGTTTCTCGCAACCGGCGCCGGACCTTGGCTGCCCCCCCAAAGCCCCTTTCGGTGCCCTTGACGCGCCAATCTCAAGGACGGCTCTCCCCCCCTCTGAAACTGCCAGGGGATCGCGCACCCTTGAGGCAAGGACCGTTTTATATACCCAATTCGAAAAGGTGTCAACAGGCAAAGGGAAAAAGCCTTTTAAAATACCTCGCCTTGACTCGCCCGCCGCCGCTCACTACTATCAAGCTCGGCGCCCGGAGCCCGAGGAGGGCGGCACGCACAGCCTTTCAAAGGAGCGGACATGGCCAACAGCAAGATCAAGGACATCGGCCTGGCGGAAGCCGGCAGGCTTCGAATCGCATGGGCGGAGTCCCGCATGCCCGTCCTTCTGGCACTTCGGGAAAAGCACGCAAAGGCGAAGTCCCTGAAGGGAATGCGCGTGGCCGGCTGCCTCCACGTCACCAAGGAGACTGCCGTTCTCGTGAAGACCCTGGTTGCCGCGGGAGCCGAGATCTCCTGGTCCGGGTGTAACCCCCTTTCGACGCAGGATGACGTGGCCGCCGCACTGGCCGCCGACGATCTGTCAATGTACGCCTGGCACGGACAGAGCCGCGAAGACTTCTACTGGTGCATCGACAAAACCCTGGAGCTGAAGCCGACCCTCACCCTGGATGATGGGGCAGACCTCATCTTCCGCGTCCACAGCCAGAAAACGGACCTGGCACCCGGCATTCTCGGCGGCACGGAGGAGACCACCACGGGGGTTCATCGCCTGCGTGCAATGGGGGAGGCGCGGAAGCTTCTCTACCCCATCGTCGCGGTGAACGACGCCGAAACCAAGCGGGATTTCGACAACGTTTACGGCACCGGCCAATCCTCCATTGACGGGATCCTCAGGGCCACCTCCATCCTTCTTGCCGGCAAGACCTTCGTTGTGGCGGGCTATGGGCACTGCGGCAGGGGCGTGGCCGCTAGGGCCAGGGGAATGGGCGCCCAGGTCGTTGTCACCGAGGTGGATCCCATCCAGGCGCTGCGAGCCTCGATGGACGGCTTCCCCGTCATGCCGATGGACGATGCCGCGGGGATGGGAGACATCTTCATCACCGCAACGGGGGTGAAGGACGTCATCGTGAAGAGACACTTCCAGAAAATGAAGGACGGGGCCGTGATCTGCAACACGGGCCACTACGACTGCGAGATCAAGATTCCGGATCTCGCCTCGCTGGCGGGAAAGGTGACGGAGATCCGCGCCAACAACGAGGAATACACCATGAAGGACGGCCGCCGGATCTACCTCCTTGCCAAGGGAAGGCTCGTCAACCTCGCCGCCGCCGAAGGCCACCCCTCCGAGGTCATGGACATGTCATTCGCAAACCAGTTCCTCTCGCTCATCAGGCTCGCTCGCGAGGGCAAGACCATGGAGAAGAGGGTCTACACGATAGACAAGTCCCAGGACCACGAGATCGCGCAGGTGAAGCTCTCCACGATGGGCAGGAGCATCGACACCCTCACCCCGGAGCAGGTGGCGTACCTCTCCGACTTCGCGAGCGGTACATGAGCGCCTACATCGCCTGCCGAACGTGCGGAAAATACTCGGAGGCGGGAGAGACGGGCGGCCGCCGTCACTGCTCCAAGGAGTGCACGCTGGGGTACGGCGCATGCGTCACCTGCGGCACCTATTTCCGCAAGGGGCAGGGATTCGACGACGAACACTGCAGCAAGGCCTGCACCGTGAAATACGTGATCCTTCGAAAATACGGGCCCCAACCCGTGACAATCGTAGCAGAGGTGTAAACGAATCATGAAACTCATCTTTCTCGGCCCCCCGGGGGCGGGCAAGGGAACCCTCGCCGGGCTCGTCAGCAAGGAGCTCGGCATTCCTCAGATCTCCACGGGAGACATCTTCCGCGACGCGATAAAGCGCGAAACGGAGCTGGGCAAGAAGGTGAAGGAGATCGTCAGCCGCGGAGACCTGGTGCCCGACGAGCTCACCGTGAGCCTGGTCAAGGAGAGGCTCGCCCAGCCCGACGCGGCAAAGGGGTACATCCTCGATGGATTCCCCCGGACCATTCCCCAGGCGGAAGCGCTGGAAGCCTTCGAAGCGCTCGACTCGGCGATCAATTTCCGCATCAGCGACCGCGAGGTGATCAAGAGGCTTTCGGGACGGCGGGTGTGCAAGAACTGCGGCGCCATCTACAACGTGGACAACATGCCGCCGAAGAAGGAAGGCGTCTGCGACGCGTGCGGCGGTCCCCTCTATACGCGGCCCGACGACACCGTCGAATCGATCACGAACCGGCTCGAGGTTTACAAGAAACAGACCGAGCCCCTGATCCATTTCTACGAGAAAAGAAGGCTCCTGCGCAACGTCAACTCGGACAAGACGCCCCAGGACACGCTGGAGCAGCTTCGAAAGGTGCTGGGAAAGGTTTCCTAAAGCCGATCGCGGCCGGCACCCGGCGGATGCGCCGCCGGTGTTGCATCGCCGGACGTTGTTCGATTGGGAAGCGGCGGCTACTTCGTCGGTGACTGCGGCGGAGTGCCGCCTTTTTCGTCCTTGGCGGGAGGCTCGCCGCCGCCCTTTTCATCCTTGGCCGCCGGCTCCGTCTGCGGCAGCATGTTCCTTGCCTTGAGAGCGGCTTCCACGTCGCTTCTCTTCTGCAGCTGCGACGAATCCAGCAGGACCTTGACGGCATCCATGTCATGAAAGCCCAGCTCCAGGGCCTGCTTGAGCGCGCTCAACCCCTTGTCGGGGTCCTCGATCACCGTGAGGAGGAGCCGCGCCTTGCCGAACCACGCCCTTGGCTCCTTGGCGTCCAGCGTGACCACCTTGTCGTAAGCGTCAAGCGCCTGTGAATACTTCTCGAGCCGCTCGAAGCAATCGGCCCTGAGAAGCTGCGCGTCAGCCTGGTCCGGCTTCTTTTCCAATAGGCGGTCCAGGTTTTCAAGGGCCTTCTGAGGCTCGTCGAGCTGGAGAAGGAGCGAGGCCGCGCCATACAGGCCATCCGCGTCGTCGGGGGCCAGCGTGAGGAGCTTCTGAAGACGCTCCAGGGCCTCCGGCTTGCGGTCCAGCTTCCACAGCACGAGGGCGCCATTGTACAAGGCGTCCTGGTTCTCCGGGGAAAGCTGGATGATCTTGTCGTACATCGCCAGGGAATCGGCATCCTTGCCCTCGATGTGGAGCGCCCATCCCAGGGCGGCCATCACCGTCACGTTCTGGGGGTCATCGGAGAGCAGCCGGGCGAGCACCTCCCTGGCCTCGCTGGTATTCTGCGTGCGGATGAGGGCGAGGGCGAGGTTGTAGCGGGCCTGAACGTTGGAGGGGTCCAGGCGTACGGCGTCCCTGTAGTATAGCGCCGCCTTGTCGAATTGCCCCAGGCCCGCGTACGCGTTTCCCACGTTGTAGTATTCGGCTGCCACGTCCTGGTTTCGCGTCGTCGTGGCACAGCCGGCGAGAACCGCCGTCACGGCCAGAAGCGCCCCGAAGGCGGCGACGCCCGCTCGAATCATGCGCCCACTATACCCTCAAAGGGCGGACAGGCACAACCCGAGGGCTCCCCCCGATTCCCTTGACGAGCACGGCGCCTGAGTCCTATACAGTAGTGACTAAAGGATCTCGGTGAATCGAAAAGCTGGTTCCGTGGGCATCGTGACGCCCCGCGATATGGTCATCTTCCAGCCTCCCGACTCCCTCCTGCTGGACAGCGGCAAGAGGCTCTCCCCCATCACGCTGCGCTACGAGACCTACGGAGAGCTCAACCGCGAGCAGAGCAATGCCATCCTCGTCTTCCACGCCTTTTCGGGAGATTCCCACGCCGCCGGCCTCTACTCTTCAGAAGACAAGGCGCCGGGCTGGTGGGACCCCATGATCGGGCCCGGCAGGGCTTTCGACACCGAAAAGTACTTCGTCATATGCTCCAACGTGATCGGAGGCTGCCGGGGATCCACGGGACCGTCGTCCATCAATCCCGAGACGGCAAAGCCCTACGGCCTCTCTTTCCCCGTCATCACGATACACGACATGGTGAAGGCCCAGGCGGCCCTGCTGGAGCGGCTCGAGATCCCTTCCCTCTACGCGGTGGCGGGGGGATCCATGGGCGGGATGCTGACGCTCGACATGTGCGTGAGCTACCCGCAGATGGTGAGGTCCGCGGTCGTGCTCGCCTCCACGGCGCGCCTCACGGCGCAGGGCATCGCCTTCGACGCGGTGGGCAGGAACGCGATCATGTCGGATCCCAACTGGATGGGCGGGGACTACTACGGCAAGGCGATCCCCTCCCAGGGGCTTGCGATCGCGCGGATGGTCGGGCACATCACCTATCTGTCCGAGGAGCACATGGGCGCCAAGTTCGGCAGGAAGCTGCGCGACCGCGAGGCCTACGGTTTCGACTTCGCCAACGAGTTCGCCGTCGAGACATATCTCCAGTACAAGGGAGACGCCTTCGTCGAGCGCTTCGACGCAAACTCCTACCTCTATATCACCAAGGCCATGGACTATTTCGACCTGGGGGAGAGGCACGGAGGGCTCGTCAACGCCCTGGGAAAGATCCGGGCGAAGCTCCTCGTGGTTTCCTTCAGCTCGGACTGGCTCTACCCCTCCTACCAGTCGAAGGAGATCGTCTTCGGCCTCATGCAGAACGGGAAGGACGTCTCCTATGTCGAGCTCAATGCCCCCTACGGCCACGATTCGTTCCTGATGGAGTCCGACAGACAGACCGGCATCATCAGCGCGTTCCTGAGGAACATCGATGCCTGAGCACAGACGCCCCCACCTGAGCTACAACCGGATCGTGGAGCTGATCGAGCGCGGGCGCTCCGTCCTGGACCTCGGCTGCGGCGACGGAGAGCTCCTCCTGCGCCTGACGCGGGAGAAGGAGGCGCGGGGGCGCGGCGTGGACATCGAGGAGTCGATGGTGATGCAGTGCATCGCCAAGGGTCTGTCGGTCTTCCAGGGCAACCTCGACGAGGGGCTGAAGGACCTCGGCTCCGCCGTGTACGACTACGTGGTTCTCAACCAGACGCTGCAGGTGACGCGGCGGCCCACCCTCGTTGTCAGCGAGATGCTGCGGGTGGGCAGGAAGGCCATCGTGGCCTTCCCCAACTTCGGCAATTGGAGGCTGATCGGACAGCTTCTCTTCCGGGGAAGGATGCCGGTGACGGCGGACCTGCCCTACCAGTGGTACGACACCCCCAACATCCACCTGTGCACCCGAGGCGATTTCGTGGATTACTGCGCGCGAAACGGTATCAGGATCTTGAAGGAGATCAGGATCGGGGGCGGCTCGGGGATCCTTTCGCGGGCGGCCGTCTCCCTCATGCCCAACCTCTTCGCGACGGAAGTGATGTTCGTCCTCGAGGGAAAGCGGGGGGCTGAATAGCGCTCCCGGCGCGCCCGCCGGGAGCGGCCCTCCCCTGTTCAGTTCTCCGTGAGGATCTCCAGGTCGTAGCGATCCTGGGCCAGGGCCTTGTGCCGCTTCTCCTCCTCCGCCAGACCCTTGAAGAGGAACTTCAGCTCGTCTTCCACGGCGCGCGACTCAAGCGCCCTATAGAGCTGAAGAGATTTCTCCTCTTTCTGGATCACGAGAAGGAGAAAATCCTGGTAGCTCATATCGGGGCTGAAGCTCACCGGGACGGTGTAATCCGATATCCGGAGGTCCAAGGCGGGGGACGCGGAGAACATCGCGGAAAGCGACGGGCGGGCGCGGAGCTCCCTGAGGCTCTGCTCGTGCCGGCCTTCCTGGTCCGACATCGTCAACAGGAGGGATCGAAGGCCCTGGCGGTCCGTGGCCGCCGCGTAGCCGTGGTAGAGCTCCCGGGCTTCCTTCTCCCTTGCGATGGCGAAATCGAGAATTGAAGCGACTGAATCGAGTCTTCCAGGGTCTTGCATCCGCCCTCGTCCCTCCGGGTCATCCTACCATGGCAGAGGACGACTTGTCAAAATCGGCTGTTCATTGACAGGCAGGCCGATTCTTTATACCATTCAATGGAAAGTTCATGACGTGTGATATGAATACAATGGCACATGGCGCAGAAACAGGCAGCTAAAAAATCGACAACCTCCCTCCCCAAGGAAGGCAAGGTCACGGCCCTGTCCCTGCTGAAGAGCTTCTACGACGAGGAGGTCTTCAGGCTCCTCGTGAAGGAGTTCTACAACTCGGACATCGACGTGAGCGAGACGGCCATCAGGTCCTCGGGCTCCCTGGGCAACGAGGTGGCCATTCCGCATCTCTACCAGATGGTGGAGCGGGGAAAGAAGTCGCAGAGAATCGCGGCCATCAGAGCCTTGAGCGCCATCCGCGCCCCTTCCTCCACGGGAATGCTCATCAAGTACTTCAACCACTTCCCCGAAGAAGACGTGCGCACCGAGATCCTCACCGCAATCAACACCATCTCCTCCACGAGCCAGCAGGTTCAGGAGCTCAACCAGGCCGTTTTCGCCGACCCGAAGCAGAGCGAGTCCGTGAAGCGGATCGCCGTCATGGCCCTGGTGGATGCCGAAAGGTACTCTTTTCTCAAGGACACTCTTCCCCGCAGCTCCGTCAAGGTCCAGGAGGCGGCTTTCGACCAGATGCTCCAGTCCGGCTCCCAGGAGGTGCTGGATTTCATCGGGGAATCCCTGGCGCCGTCGGCCCTCGGCCGCTACCTCTGCGTCTACATCCTGAAGGCAAAGAACCCCCAGCAGAACTACATCCTGGAAAAGCTGCAAGGGGGGCGGAAGGAGGTCATCACCTCGTTCCTCCTCTCCCTGTCGCAGTTCCAGGGCAGGATCCACTACCCCACCCGGGTGTTCCGCCTGCTTCTCATCTCCCCGTTCGTCGACACGGAGACCGAAGCGCTTGTCGGGGATTTCCTCAAGAAGATCGTGGCCGAGGTGAAGAGCACCTCGCCCCACCTCCTGAGCGAGTTCTCCGTGATCACCTCTGCCCACCTCGACACGGTGTTCTCCAAGGTCAGAAAGAACTACATCTCCCTCAAGGGCATCACCAACAAGGAGGTCCTCCTCGCCACGGTCCTGGCCTCACTTCTGGAGAAGTACGCCTCCCCGACCATGGTCGGGGACGTGCAGAGGTATTTCAAGGCTGAATACTCCGGGTTCACGCCGCCCGTCGCCCAGCTGAAATCGCTGCTCACGCGCGCCCCGAAAGAGGACCAGAACCGATTCGAGGCCTGCATTCCCCTATTCTCGCTGCCGGAGAAGAAGGAAAAGCTCCAGGTCTTCTCGATCATCACCCGGGTGGACGTCAACCGCCCCATCTACCTGCGGCGGCTCAACAGGCTGATCAGGGTGGCGGGGGCGCTGGAGATCAAGACCGCGTCAAAGAGAATTCAGGAGATCCTCGATTTCGCGCGCGGGGAGCGGATCCAGCATCTCGAAGAAACCTCGATCGTCACCCTCTGCCAGCTCCTCACACGCTCCATCATCGAGCAGTCCAAGGAGTACTTCTCCCAGCCGAACAAGAACATACGCTCTCTCAACGGCTATATCCGCGGCTCGCGCTTCATACCCGCCAAGATCATGATCGGCCCCCTGGTGCACCTGCTCCTGCTGCCGACTTTGGCTCCTTCTTCCCGGGCCCTGATCGCCGATTCCCTTCTTTCCATGGATCTCTCCGGCGTGAAGAGGATCCTGCCGGCGCTCCTGAAGGCCCTGGACATGCCGGAGATCGATTCCGAGCTCAAGCTCCAGATCGGGGAGGTCCTGAGCCGCTTCTCCGACTCTTCGATCGGCCATCAGCTCGTGGACATCACGGGGCACGCGGACCCCATCGCGCGCAGGGTGGCCGTGCGGGTGCTGAAGGCGCTGGCGCGGAAGGGACAGGGAATCGCCTCGGATGTCCTCACCAACCGGCTCTACCTCCTCCTGGATGACAAGGAGCAGAGCGTGAGGGTGGAAGCCCTCCTGGCGCTTCTCGACCTGAACGACGACTACGCCGTGCAGATCGTCGGAGACTACGTGCAGTCCGGAGACGCCGAGATCGTGGCCCAGGTTCTTGCCAACATCGGCAAATCGCTCTCCCGCGAGACCTTCGCCCTGATCATGGACGCGCTGGCCATGGACAGCCTGCCCGTGCAGGAAGCCCTGAGGGGGCTCCTTCCCGAGCTGTGCCAGGGAAGCTTTGCCGAGGAGCTTCGCCAGATGCTCCTGGAATCTCTCACCGTCATCCCCGGCTCCGCCGGCGCGCCGAGCCGCGCCCCCGCCGTGGTCCATGCACCCCAGCCCGCGGCGGACAGCCTCCTGGGCCATGCCAAGCTCGAGTTCAAGTTCAAGCGGGAGAACACGCAGAGCCTGACCGTCTTTTTCATCGACATCGTCGGCTACACGGAGAAGTCGACAACGATCGACATGTCCTCCCTGTTGAAGCTGATCAAGGTATTCGAGGAGATCGTCTCCTCCGCCGTCTCCGACAGCCGCGGCTCCATCGTAAAGAAGTGGGGAGACGGCATCCTGGCCGTTTTCAAACATCCTTTGAACGGAGCCCTCGCGGCGCTCTCCATTCAGCAGAGGATCTCGCAGTACAATTCGATGCGCGTGGAGCAGGAGAAGTTCCAGGCCCGCATCGGGCTGAGCACGGGCCTGGTGATCAAAAAAGACGGCGACATCTTCGGGGAGGTGGTCAACGTCGCCTCCCGCATGCAGTCAGCGGCAAGCCCGGGGGGCATCCTCCTCACCGAATCGACCTTCGAGGGGATCCGGGAGTACGTGCGGTGCATCGAGCTGGGAAAGATCCAGGTCAAGGGGATCAAGGAGGCGATCACCGCCTATTCTCCGGAAGAGGTGATCGTCGACATGAAGAAGATCCAGGGCTCCACCGCGGGAGCCGCCTCCAACGGGGCGTCCGCGGATACCAGCATGGAGAAGCTGCGGGAATCGATCTTTACTCCCGATTTCACGCTGCCGTCGTCAGCTGCCGGAAACCCGGAGGTGGCCGGCTTCATCAGGGAAGTGTTCTCCGACATCTCGCGCGCCGTGGAAGACATTGCCGGCGACTACCACGAGGAATACGTCTTCAAGCGCTACCTCCAGGACAAGTGGAACGAGCTCCTGAAGCGGATCTCCCCGGGGGCCTAGGAGCCGGCTCCCGCCATCCCTGGCTTCGCCGGCCTCCGTCCATCCATGGACTAGGGGGAAGCCCGCCGGCGAGCGCGCGCTCCAGCTCCCCCAGGCTTGGCTCCACGAGAATCGCACCGCCCACAACCACCGTTGGATGGCTCGCGGATCCTCCCGTCAGCCAGCGCAGCTGCTCCGCCGCCTCGGGCGCGTTCTCGAGGTCAACGTACTGATATCTAATGCCTTTGCCGGCGAGGAAGCGCCGGACGATCTGGGTTGCCGCGCACCACCCCGTGCCGTACACGATGACGGCGGGTTTGGCGGAAACATGCCGCGGCCGCTGGCCGGCGCCGCTCATGGCCGGCGCCGCTCATGGCCGGCCCCGCTACGCCTGGCGAGAGCCCGACGCCGGGGTGCCCTGCTTCAGCGCGTCGGCGGCGGAGAAGATCGCCTCGATATCGGGAACATGATGGATGTTGGGAGAGACGTGGCTGTAGCGGATGACGCCCCCGCCATCGACGAGATAGAGGGCGCGTTCCGAAAACCCGTCCCGGCTTCGAAGGACGCGGTATTCCTGGGCCACCCTGCCCTTGGGATGGAAGTCGGCCAGGAGCGGGAAGCCGATCCCCCGCACGGCGGCCCATGCCCCGTGGCTGTAGACGCTGTCCACCGAGATTGCCAGCACCTGGATGCCGCGCTTCTGGAACTCGGCGAGCTCGGACTGGTAAAGGTCGAGCTGCACGCTGCAGCCGGGACTCCAGTCCAAGGGGTAGAACACCAGGAGCACGAGCTTTCCGCGGAAGTCTGAGAGGCGAACCTCCCGGCCGCCGGCGTCCGGCAGGGAGAAATCCGGCGCCCGCACTCCGACGGAAAGCCCCTGGCACTCCGCCGGTCCCTGCATGCCCGGCGCCTTCTTGTAGAGCCCGCGGATGTCTTCCAGGGAAAACCCAGCGGAAGGCGGCGTTGAAGGGGAGCGCTGCCGGCGGAGCGCCTCCTGGATCATTCCATGGAGCACCGAGACGGCCTCCCTCACTCCGGGATCCGGGAGCTTCTTCTCGAGTAAGAGGTAGCGGTTTTCGAGCTCGGCGAGACGGTCTTCCCGCGGCGCGCCTTCGGGAACATCGGAACTCATCAATGCAAAGTTCGCAAACCTGCGGCAGGTGCGTCAAGCGCGCCGCACAAGCGCGCCGCACCATTTGACCTTTTTTTTGCCCGATGATATAGTCTAGTGCAAACCCAATCACGGGAAGGGGGTATATTGGCCGAGAAAGAACTCAGGATCAACGAATACATTCGGGTCCGCGAAGTGCGCCTGGTTGACGCGGACGGGAATCAGAAGGGAATCGTAGCGACAATGCAGGCCCTTCAGATGGCGAGGGAAGCGGGACTCGATCTGGTCGAGGTGGCGCCGCAGGCTCAACCGCCGGTGTGCAAGCTCCTCGACTACGGCAAGTACAAGTTCGAGCTCGAGAAGAAAAACAGGGAATCGAGGAAACATCAGAAGCAGATCCGGATCAAGGAGATCCGGATGCAGCCGAAGATCGACGAGCACGACCTGGATTTCAAGACCCGCCACATTCGTGAGTTTCTCGACGAAGGCAACAAGGTCAAGGTGACCGTCCGGTTCCGGGGCAGGGAAATGGCCCATACGGAGCTGGGCAAGGAGGTCCTGGACAGGATCCTCCAGATGCTGCAAGACTCCTTCATCGTGGAAAAACCGGCGCAGATGGAGGGTAGGACCATGTCCCTCCTGCTCAATCCGAAAGGCAGCAAGGCGAAGAAAGGATAACGATGCCCAAGATCAAGACGAAAAAGAGCGCGGCGAAGCGCTATCATGTAACGGCGACGGGCAAGGTGAGGTACAAGAAGCAGGGACTCCGGCACATCCTCACGAAGAAGAACGCAAAGAGAAAGAGGCGGCTGAGGCTTTCCGCCACCCTCAGCCCCGTGGAATCCAAGCGGGTCAGAAAGCTTCTTCCCTACGCGAACTGAAAGCTCCAGCGGAGCGCGGCGCGGGCCGTGGCGGATTGCCATGTGACGAGCGCTCGCTTCCGAGTGGTGCGGAGAACGACAACCACCGAAAGCACAAGGAGAGATTGAACAGATGCCGAGATCGAAAAACGGAACGCGCAGGCGCGAGCGGCGCAGGAAGATTCTCAAGGCCGCCAAGGGGTACTGGGGCGGAAGAAGCAGGCTCTTCAAGACGGCCAAGGAGGCCGTGCTCAAGGGCCTTGTCAGCTCCTACCGCGACAGGAAGAGGCGCAGGGGCGAGTTCCGCAGGCTCTGGATCGCCAGGATCTCAGCCGCCTGCCGCGCTGAAGGGCTCACCTATGCCGCCTTCATCCATGGGCTCGGCCAGGCGGGCGTACGGATCAACAGGAAGGCCCTCTCCAACATGGCCATAGAAGATCCCATCGCCTTCAAGGCGCTGATCGCGAAAGCCAGGGAAAACCAGCTCGCGGGCGCCACCGCGGCGGCAAAATGATCAGCCTCGAACAGATTCGGCTGCTTGAAGAAAAGATAACGCGAGCAATCGATCTGATTCGGGTCCTCAAGGAAGAAAACGCGACCCTCCGGAGAGGCCTCGATTCCGCCCAGCGGCGAATGAAGGAGCTGGAGGGTCTGGTCAGCGGTTTCAAGTCGGATCAGAAGGAGATCGAATCGGTCATCCTGCGGGCTCTCAAGAACCTCGATGATCTGGAAGAATCCACCGCGGCAGGCAGCGCCGCACCATCCGCCTCGGCGGCCGGCCCCACCCCTTCCCCCGCGGCAAGCGGGAAAAAAAACGCCCATGAACCGCAGCCCGATGCCGGCCCGGCCCTGGAAGCTCCGCCCGCCGGGGATCCCTCACTGAAACCTCCCAAGGGCGAGCTGGACATCTTCTAAGCAGGCGTGCCATGGAGAAACGGAAGCTCACGGTGGAGCTCCTGGGCACATCATTCGTCATTCAATCAGGGGACGATCCGAAGCACCTGGCCAGGGTGGCAGAGTATCTGCGCGCCAAGGTGGAAGAGGTCAAGGCCAGATACTCCTTCGCGGACCCTCTCACCGTGGCGCTTTTGGCGGCCCTCAACCTCGCCGACGAGCTTTTCAAGGAGCGGGCGGGACGCTCCCCGATCCAGGGCGCGGAGCCCGAGAACGACGAGATCTCCGGAGTGGCTCAGCGATTGATCGACACGATCGACGAGGAGCTTCTCCGCCACACCCCTTACGGCGAAGACGACGGAGACCCTCCCCCCAGCGCCTGATAGTCGCATCCTTCGACACCGACGATTCCCGCGGCGAGCCTGTTGGCGATCCGTGCGCATTCCACCGCATCCCGCCCCAAAAGAACGCCATGGAGGTAGCCGCCGGCAAAGGCATCCCCGGCCCCCGTCGTGTCCACGACCCTCACCGACTCTCCCGGCACCGGGATGACCTCCTCCCCCCTGCCGACGTAGCAGCCGCGGGCTCCGACTTTCATGACCACGGTCTTGGCCAGCGGGGATGCCACGCTCATGCAGTCCTCGTCGCAGTCCGTGCCCGTGAGCAGGCCAAGCTCCTCGCGGTTGGCGAAGAGGATGTCCACGCACTGGGGAATGAAGGAGAGAAAAGCCTCGCGGTAGCGCAGGACCGCGTAGGGATCAGCCAGATCGAAGGAAATCATCATCCCCTTGCCGCAGGCGAATTCGACAGCCTTCTCCGCGGCCGCGCGCTGATTTTCCGTGTCCCACAGGTAACCGGTGAGATGGAGGATGCGCGAGAGGGAGAGCTTTTCCAGATCGAGGTCCTGCGGCCCGAACTCCCGACACGCCCCCAGGAAGGTGTTCATCGTGCGTTCCCCGTCGGGGGTGACGAGGATGCAGGAGACCCCGGTGGCCCGCTGCTTCCTGGCAAGCGAAACGCTGACCCCCGCCGCCTCGATGCTCTTCGCGTAAGAGTCCCCGATGGGATCGCGCCCCACGGCTCCGTTGAAGACGGGCGGCGGGAGCTGCCGTGAGCCGTTCAACCACGCCAGGCCGCGGATCGTGTTCGCGCAGCTGCCGCCGGGAATCGTTCGCTCGGAGGAAAGCCCGGCGCGAAGGCGTTCCACCTCATCGTATTCCACCAGATTCATGGTCCCCGGCTTCTTTCCCAGCCGCGAGAGAAAGGTGAAATCGACATGCGAGATGATGTCCATGAGGGGATTTTCAACGCCGTAGACTGAAAACACCGTGCGCCTCCTCGCCGTCCGCCGCGAGCGGGAAAGCCCCGCCTACGGCCGTGAATTGACAGCCGTATCCGCGGCCCGTATTATTGAGCGGTAGTGTAAGGGAACCACCGAGAGATGTCCATCATCACCAGCCAGCAGATCGCGCGGTACTTCGATTTGTACGGGAAGACGGAAGTCACCTTCAACAAGCAGGTGATCGACGCCACGGGACTGGTCCCCAACAATGTCTTCCTGAAGATCGCCGATCAGCAGTGGCCCTGCGTCGTCTACTCCAGCTCCATGGCGGGGGCCCGCGTCATTGCCGGCGTGAAGAGCGAATTCTTCGAGACCCTCCACCAGGCCAACAACCACGCGGCGCTGCGCTACTGCTTCAGGCTGCCGGAGAAAGCGGACCCGATCTTCTTCTTTGTGCCCAACAAGGTGATGGGCTACACCCAGTACAATCCGAAGAACCCCGACGTGCAGCTCATAGCGCTGGAGTTCACCCAGCGCCCGCCGGACGATCTCATCCAGGTGCTCGGGCTGCTCCTTGAGGCGAACGCGAACGCCCAGCGGAGGAAGGACGAGCGCATCATCCTGAACCCCGACAGCGTGAAAAAGCTCGGCCTGGAATCCAAGGAGAGCGTCCTGTACGTCGAGGGAGTGCCGCGCAAGTGCCTGGTGCGGGACCTCTCCTTCGGCGGGGCCAAGGTGTTCGTGACGGGAATAGCGAAATTCCTTGCCAACAAGAAGGCCGCGCTCAAGCTGGCGCGGGGGGAATCCGCCGAGGAGATATCGATCCCCGGGGAGATCATGCGCGTGGAGAACGTTGAGGGCCGTAAGGACATCGTGGTGCTCGCCATCCGCTTCGCGGATGACCCGCCGGTGAGCTACAAGCTCATGATCAACGGCTATCTCACGGCGATTCGAAAGGATCATTCCGCCGGGCCGCCCCCGGGAGCCTCCGGCCGCCCCCCGACGGCCCCGGCTGATTCCGCACACCCCGGGACCTCTCAATCCGCTCCCAAGGCGAACCCGAACTCAAGCACGAGATGACGGACGACACAAAGGCCCTGGAGAGGGTCGGATTCATTTCCATAGCACAGGCCAACCAGCGGAAGATCGGGGAGTTCGTCCTGGATCCCGAGATCCTTCTGCCCGTGGAGCTCCCGCCCGGCGTCGCCGCGTGGAACGTCGCGGACCACCTGAGCTGGGAGGCGATCGTCTCGGGAACCCTCAAGGTTCTGGCCTATGATCCGCAGAACGCGAACGCGGCGTATTACCGCACGTTCGTGCTCGCCGTCAAACCGGACATCAAGAGCGAGTTCACGCATCTGGGCATCACGACGGTTCGAAACGGAGACGATGAGCTTGCCATCGAGATCTTCCGCTCCCTGGAGGGACTCTTCCCCGAGGACGCCCAGACCAAGATGAACCTCGCCCTGGTATACGACGAGAAGGCCCGAAAATACGAGAGCCTGGAGAAGAACGACCTCATGGAGGAGTACCAGAACCTCGCCTTCGAGGCCTACAAGAGGGCGCTGGCGGCGGACCCCTCGGAGCCGGTGATCCACTACAACTTCGCGTTTTTCTACCTGCACCAGAGGTCTTTCGAGAAGACGCGGGAGCACCTGGCCGAGTTCCTCAAGTCGGCAGCGGACAGCAAGATGATCAGCGAGGCCCGGAGAATCATCAAGGAGATCGATTCCCAGGGACTGGTCGACGGCCTGTTCCAGAAGGCATACGATTTCATCAGGATGGGAAAGGAAGAGGAGGGCATCGGCTTCATCCGCGAGTTCCTGGAAGCCCACCCCGAGGTCTCAAACGCATGGTTCCTCCTCGGATGGGGCTTGCGGCGTCTGGGCCGGTACGCCAAGGGCAAGGAGGCCTTCCTCACGGCCCTGGAATGCGGCCCCTCGCACCCGGACCTCCTCAACGAGCTGGCCATCTGCCTCATGGAGCTCGGCGAGCTGGAGGAGGCGAGAAGGCGCCTGGAGGAGGCCCTCGGCCTGGAGCCGGAGAACACCAAGATCATCTCCAACCTGGGGATCGTCTCCCTGAAGCAGGACCGCGCTGAGGAAGCCCGCGGGTTCTTCCAGACCGTGCTGGAGATAGACCCGCAGGACCCCATCGCCCCCCGGTATCTCCAGATCATCGACCGGAAAAAACCTTCCTGACCGCTCAATTTTAAACATCCCGCAGTCGAAAAAAGGACTAAGGGTAACTCCGGTTACCCCCCCGGGGAACGCCCCCCGGCCGCGCTTGAGCCATTGACCGGCTGTACCGAAGGGCCGTTCGAGGGCAAAAACGGGCGGGAGGCATTGCAGGGGGATCCCGAAAGGGATCTCCCGAATCATGGGCAAGGATGCCCGTGAAGATCGACTGTTGTTTCAAGGAGGAAACACATGATCATCAATCACAACATGAGCGCAATGTTCGCGGAAAGGCAGCTGAAGGTGAACAACCTCGGCCTGGACAAGGACCTGGAAAAGCTGTCTTCCGGGCTGCGCATCACGCGGGCGGGAGACGACGCTTCCGGCTTGGCGGTCTCCGAGAAGATGAGGTCCCAGATCAGGGGCCTCCAGCAGGCCAGCAGGAACGCCGCCAACGGCATCTCCTTCATCCAGACCACGGAAGGATACCTGCAGGAGAGCGAAGACATCATCCAGAGGATGCGCGAGCTGGCGGTCCAGTCCGCCAACGGCATCTACACGGACGAGGACCGGATGCAGATCCAGGTCGAGGTCTCCCAGCTCGTCGACGAGGTTGACCGCATCGCCTCCCACGCACAGTTCAACGGCATGAACATGCTCACAGGCCGGTTCGCCCGCGCCACGGGAGAGAACGTGATCACGGCCTCCATGTGGCTGCAGGTGGGCGCCAACATGGACCAGAGGAAGAGGGTGTTCATCGGCACCATGACCGCCGACGGACTGGCGCTGCGCAACGTCAGCAACAGGCAGATCCTGTCGATCTCCACCCCGGACCAGGCCAATAGGGCCATCGGAACGCTGGACTCGGCCCTCAAGATCGTGAACAAGCAGCGGGCGGACCTCGGCGCCTATCAGAACAGGCTGGAGTACATCGTGAAAGGCCTCGACGTCGGAGCGGAGAACCTGCAGGCGTCTGAGTCCCGGATCAGGGACGCCAACATGGCGGCCCAGATGGTGGAGTACACCAAGGACGCCATCCTCGTTCAGTCCGCCACGGCCATGCTGGCCCAGGCGAACCAGAAGCCGAGAACGGTCTTGCAACTTCTCCAGTAGATCGTTACACTCTAGTTTGGGCGGGCGCGCCTCCCGGCGCGCCCCACGTTTCGACGCGCGTGATGCGCGCCGGCCGTTCTGCTCTTTGAAAACGAACCCTCCTTTGGTGTGTTGGTAAAAGGGGAATGCATGCTCCCGGCGGTCTTCGGTGGCCGGGATGCGCATTTCCTTGTTGAAAGGGGAAATGGGAACGGTGGGAAGGACGCGCGAATCCTTCCCGTGATCGAGAAACCCCGACAACACACAGGGCATGAAATGCCAGAGGCACGGAAGCCTCTACAGCAATTCAAGGAGGGTCAGATGATAATAAACCACAACATGAGTGCTCTGTACGCGAACAGGATCCTGAAGTTCGACGTACTAAATGTGCAAGGCGACATCGAGAAGCTGTCCTCGGGGCAGCGGATCAACAAGGCGGGGGACGACGCGTCCGGCTTGGCCGTGTCTGAAAAGCTCCGCTCACAGATCCGCGGGCTCAATCAGGCCGAGCGAAACATCGAGAACGCGGTATCCTTCATCCAGACGACTGAAGGCTACCTGCAGGAGAGCCAGGATATCATGCACCGGATCCGCGAGCTGAGCGTACAGTCGGCGAACGGCGTCTACACGGATGAAGACCGGATGCAGATCCAGGTCGAAGTTTCCCAGCTGGTTGACGAAGTCAACCGGATCGCCTCCCAGGCGCAGTTCAACGGAATGAACATGCTCACCGGCGCGTTCGCAACGAACGGCACGCGCCAGATGTTCTTCCAGGTCGGGGCCAACATGGACCAGCGCAAGCAGGTCTTTATCGGCACCATGACCGCCCAAGCCTTGGGAATCCAGGGCGCGCAGGGAGGGCAGGGAACGATCTCCATCTCCACCCCGGACGCGGCCAACCAGGCCATCGGAAAACTGGACACAGCCCTGAGAGTGGTCTCCAAGCAGCGCGCCGATCTCGGCGCCTACCAGAACCGCTTCCAGATGGCGGCGAAGGGCGTTTCGGTGGCGGCAGAAAACCTGCAAGCCGCCGAGTCCCTGATCCGCGACGAAGACATGGCGACGGGGATGGTCCAGTATGTCAAGGATAACATCCTTGTTCAGGCCGGCACGGCCATGCTGGCCCAGGCCAACCTGCAGCCCCGGTCGGTGCTCCAGCTTCTCGGCTAGCGAAAGTGTACTCGTGAAAACACCGTTCCCAAAAACGAAGAGGTTACTGGACGTCACCTCTTCACTGAAGTGGAGATGGGAAAGGGAGGTCGCGCCCTCCCTCCCATCCTTTTTCGCGGGCAGCCGCCGGCCTGGCACGTGCTCCGCGCGGACCTCACGGGACGGACCTCGGCGAGCACGGTAACGGTTGCAGTCCTTGGGAGGGGAACCCTCGGGCGCATGGATGTGCCCGGGAGGCAAGGAATACTTTCCTGGAGGTAGAGCCATGGGTCTTGAAATACCCTCAATCCTCAACTCGAACGGTCTGGCGGACATGGTGATGAAGGAACAGCACCCCGTTTCAGACCGCCCGCAGCCACGCCCGCAATCCGCCCCTTCGGCGGAGCCGGCGGATCTGGAATCCCAACTCCGAGCCCTTGAAAAGACCTTCATCGCCTTCAATCACCACGTGAAGCTCGCGGTCAATGAAGAGATCGACCAGGTCATCATCAAGGTGGTCGACGGCAAAACCGATAAGGTAATCAGGGAGATCCCCGCCGAGGAGATCCAGCATCTGATCGCCAAGATCAAGCAGACCATGGGGCTGCTGGTGGACGAAAAGATCTAAAGCCCGGGTCTTTGAGGGAGGGGAACGGCACGACTCATGTCTGACCTGATCATTCCGGGCATCTCGACCAATACGAACACGCAGAAGATCATCGATGCCCTGATGAATGCCGAGAGGCCCCCTCGAGCGCATGCAGAAGGAGCAGGCCCTCGACCAGCAGAAAAAGACGGCGTGGCAGGACGTCACGCGAAGGCTTTCCGGGCTGCGCGACAGCGCGCGCGCCCTCTTCAGCTTCCAGAACCCCTTCACCGAGAAGGTGGCGCAGTCCTCCGACGCGAACATCCTCACCGCCACCGCGAAGCGGGATGCCGTGGAGGAATCAAAACGCATCACCGTGAAACAGGTGGCCACGGCGGACCGTTTTCTCTCCCAGTCCCTGCCCAAGGATTTCACCGTTCCGGCGGGGGAATACGTGTTCACCATCGGGGGCAAGGAGGTGCGGTTCACCTTCAAGGGGGGTTCCCTCAAGGAGTTCGCCGATGCGCTCATCCGGCGCGGCGGGGACCTTCTCACCGCCTCGGTGGTATCCGATACGAAGAGCACGCAGGTGCTCCTCGTGGAAGCAAAAAAGACCGGCGCAAACAACCGCCTTGTTTTCAACGGAAAATCGGCCGATCTCGCCCTCAAGGCCGGCATCATCGAGCGCAGCGCCAACGCGGTGCGACAGCTCGCCCTGACCCAGAAAGGGATCACCGCCTGGGCCAAGGCGCTTACCCCCGACATGTACGCCCTTCAAAACGGGACCCTGACCTTGAATCCGGGCTCGGAGATGCGCATCGCGGTGGATCCCTCCGTCCCGCTCAACGCCAACATGGTGCTGGAGCTTTCAGTGAAGACCGAGGCGCTGAAGGAGCCCGCGCCGGAGCAGCAGGCGCAGTATCCCGGCCCCGCCATTCCCGAGACGGGATCCGTCGAGTTCGAGGGAATAACGGTTCAAAGCAGCAAGATGCGGGCGCCAACGCCCGAGATCGCTCCCGCCAAGCCCCCGGAGAAGGTGAGCGACATGCAGGTTCTCTTTATGGAGGGGGGCGGAAAGCTCATCCCCCTGCCGCAGATCACGGACTCTGCGGACTTCCAGAAGATCCAGATCCCCCTGGGCGAGCTTTCCTCCGCGCTCGATTGGATAGACCTGCGCAACAGGAACACCTACCGAAAAGTCTCCATCAAGGACATCAGCCTCTACGACAAGACCCAGCGGGGGGAATATACCCCCAAGAATCCCCTTTCCCAGGCCGCGGACGCCGTCATATCGATGGACGGCATCGAGGTGAAGAGGGATTCGAACCAGATCGACGACCTCGTTCCCGGCGTGACGCTGAATCTCCATGCAGCGGGCGCTTCCCCCGTGGAGATGAAGGTCGGGCGCGACGTGGAGGGGATCAAGAACGCCATTGTGGGCTTTATCGGCTCCTACGACCGCGTCATCACGGACATGGACGTCCTCACGCGCAGAGACGAATCGGTCATCACCAACGCGGCGTTCCTGAGCGACGACGAAAAAAAGAAAGCGGCGGACAACCTCGGCCTGCTTTTCGGGGACCTCTCCCTCCAGCAGCTCAAGGATACCATGCAGCGTGTCATGATGAACGCCTACCCCACCTCCCGGGGAAGAGACCTCGCCATGCTGGCACAGATCGGCATCGCGACGGACGTGCGCAAGCCCGGCACATCAACCGGCGTGGACCTGTCGAAGCTGCGGGGATACCTGGAGCTGGACGAGCCGAAGTTCGACGACGCCATCCGGCAGAACGCCGAGGCCGTGAAGGAGCTGTTCGGAAACGACACCAACGGAGACCTGGTTGTGAATGCGGGGGTGGCCTACTCACTGGATGCGCTCCTGCGCCCCTACGTGCAGACCGCGGGAATCTTTCCGGCCAAGGTGGCAAACCTCGACGCCGAGATAGCCCGGACCAAGCGTCAGATTACAGACTACCAGCAGCACCTCAACCAATACCAGGCCCAGCTCAAGCAGAAGTACGCCGCGATGGAGGGGGCGGTTCAGCAGCTGGAAAAGAACTCCCAGCAGATCGACAACTTCAACAAGAGAAGCCAGTAAGGAGACGGGACGTGCTGTTGAAAATCAACGGAGAGAGCGTCGAGTTCACGCTGGAGAAGGAATCCGTCCTTTCGGAAGTGGTCAAGGGAGTCCAGGACTGGCTGGGCGGCTCCGGGTTTCTCATCACCGGCATCCGCATGGGCGAGCAGGACCTGTTCTCCCTGCCGCGCCCCCAATGGGAAGGCACGCCCATCTCCTCCATCCCCGAGCTGGACTTTCGCGTGCGCCACGCCGGAGAGGTGCGGCTGGAGCACTGGGTCACGGCGCGCGCCTGGCTGGGGGCGCTGGCCAAGGAAGTGACCTCGCCGGGGGGTTCCCTGGAGGAGCTCGCCGTCAACCTGCCTTCCACCCTCGAAAGCCTGAAGAAGAACCCCTTCATGCCTTCGGGCTCGGACGCGATAGACCGGCTGGCGTCCCTGTTCATCGGGCAGACTCCGGATCAGGTCCGCGCATGGCCGGCGGAGCGCGGGCGGGAAACGGCGCGGGTCATCGAGGAGATCCGCGGGCAGCTGGGAAAGCGCATCGACGAGGCCACCCACCCCCGGGAGAGCCTGAAGAGCTACATCGCGGAGCTGCGGCTCCTTCACGGGCGGATATCGGACGTCTCGGTACTGCTGCAGACGGGCAAGGACAGGCAGGCGATGGAGACGGTGGTCGGATTCTCCGAGCTCGTGCAGAAGCTCCTCGACATCGTCCCCTACCTTCCCAAGGACGCGGAGCGGGAGAAGCTCTTCGCCGAGCTCAACCCCGTGCTTCGCGAGATCATCTCCGCCTTCGACGCCAGGGACTTCGTGCTGATCGGGGACCTCTTCGAGTACGAGGTGGCCCCCCGGATCGGGAAGCTCCTGCCCCTCTTGGAGAAATGCGCATGATCCTCATGCAGGCGGGCTACAGCCTCCTGGCAAGCGAGAGCCCGCACGCCCTTCTGTACTTCGCCATCGGGATCGGCTCCCTGGTGATCCTGCTTTTCATCGGGGCGCTGGTCAACCGGAGGCGCATGCCAACCAGCCCGGATGAGCAGGCGAAATACTCCCACTTCGTGTTCCGCCGGACCGCGCGGTCCATGGGGCTTCCCAATTCCCACGCCGAAACCCTGGGCAAGCTCGTTCAGGCCTGCAAGCTCCGGCAGCCGTTCCTCGTGTTCTCAAGCTCGGGGCTTCTCGACGACGTGCTTCGAAAGGGCCTGTACTCCATCGAGAACTCGCGAAGCATCCCGGAGGAGGAAAAGGAGCGCAGGAAGTCCGTTCTCTTCGAGATAAAGCAGATCATCGAGGCCAACGCCCGCAAGGGCACGACGTTGAAGACCACGCACTTTCTCAAGCCCGGCCAGGCCCTCACCCTCACCCTGGAGGGCGGCGGGCATTTCCCCAGCAAGCTCATCTCGAACATGAAGGATTTCCTCAGCGTGGCGGCCCCTCCCGAGGGCGCCGCAAGCAGCGCGCGGTGGATGCGCGGCACAAAGCTCTCCGTGTACTTCTGGCGGGAGAACGACGCGGGCTACTCGTTTCTCTCGAAGGTCCTCGGGTACGACACCGTGAGAGGCCAGCCCTGCGTCCTGATCCAGCACGGCAAGGCGCTCGCCCGGGAGCAGCGCCGCACGAGCAAGAGAAGGCAGATCCTGCGCGCCTGCTTCTACTATCCCATCCGGATAGCGGAGGCGGAAGGCGGCCGGAAGAATGAAAAGAAGGCCGTGGTGGAGAGCCACCTCAGGTCCCTGGGCACCGTCGTGGACCTGTCCGCCGGCGGATGCGCGATCCAGTCGCTCTCCCCCTTCGAGCCGGGCAAGCTGATCATGGTGGAGTTCGACATCGACAAGAAGGCTCCCATACGGGCCTTCGGCAAGGTGAAGAGGGTGCGCCGCTTGAAGGGGCGCGGCGGGATCATGCACATCATGTTCACCAGGGTCACCCGTCAGTACCTCAACCGGATCCGCTCCTTCGTCTACGACTTCAGCAAGCCGCCCGCTGGATCGGTCTCCATGGAAGGAGCCCCGCAGCGGACCGCCTCGTCCTCCGCCCCGACCCTGCGGCCGCGTCCGCCGCGTTGACCTCCCAGTCCGATTTCACTACCCTTTCCCGCGTGGAAGCCCGCGGCGTGACACGGATTTTCAGCTCGAGCCCCGAAGAAACCATCGAGATAGGAAGGCGCATCGCGGGCCGACTCTCCGCGGGGTCCGTGGTGCTTCTCATCGGCCCGCTGGGGTCGGGCAAGACCACGCTCGCCAAGGGCATCGCGCTCGGCCTCGGCGTTCGGGAGCCGATCGTCAGCCCCACCTACACCATCGTCTCGGAGTACGCAGGGGATAAACCCCTTTACCATATCGATCTCTACCGCATCGAGGGCGCCGAGCAGACCGAGAACCTCGGCCTTGACGACATCCTCTGGGCCGGAGGAGTCTCCCTGGTGGAGTGGGGAGAGAAGCTCGCCATCGATTTCCCCCGGCCGCCCGTGCGGATCGCCCTCGCGATGAGCGGCGAGGGGGCGCGGACCATAACGGTGGAGGGGCTCGCCCTGTGAACTCGCTCGCCATCGACACTTCAACCGAAGTACTGGGGCTGTGCGTGAGAAAGGGGGATGCGTTCGCCTCCCTGAGCCTGCGCCATGGGCTTCAGCACGCCCCCTCGCTCCTGCCGCTGATTGACAGGCTCCTGCGCGAGGTATCCTTCGCAGTCGCCGAGATCAACCTCATTATCTGCTCCACCGGTCCCGGCTCCTTTACGGGGATACGCATAGGCCTTGCAACGGCCAAGGGCATTTCCCTTGCCACGTCCTGCCCCGTGGCGGGCGTGTCCACCCTTGATGCATTCGCCTATCCCTACGGTTCGTTCGCCGGCGATGTGTATCCCGTCATCGACGCGCGCAAGGGCAACTACTACACGGCCCTCTTCCAGGACGGAAGCCGGGCGAGCGAGTACCTCGACATCCCTCCCGGGGAGCTCCGCCGGCGGCTTTTGGCCGGCGGCCGCGGGCTCCTGGTGGGCCCGACGCCGGGGCAATCCGCGACAGGCTCTTCGAGGAGGGGGACCGGAAGGCCCGCGAAAAGGTGTCCTGCTCGGGGTTCATCGATCCGCGGGCGCTCCTTCAAATCGGAGAAGAGCGCTTTGCCAGGGAGGGGGCGGTCTCCGAGAGCCTCATCCCCCTCTACCTTCGCAAGAGCGAGGCGGAGATCTCCGCCGGGCGGAAACACTAGGCATGGACGAACAGGAAAGGGCCAACGGCGAGCCCGTCGAGATCGTGGAGGAAGAGACCCGGAGCGCCGCCGAGGAACCGGATCTCCTTTCCTCCGTGGAGTGCGGGCAGTGGCGGACGTCGGCCTTCAACGACCAGGTGCCCAGCCTCTTTCTGGACAAGAGACTGAAGATTCTCCTGGCAAACGACAGCTTCTGCAGGCTCTTCGGTTGCCGGTCCCAGCCCTCCGGGATTTATTTCACCCAGTTCTTCGCTCCGTTCTTCAACGAGAAGAAGAGCTCCGAGCTGTTCCGCGCCATCATCTCCAAGGAATCGGGGTACACCTGGAGCGGGCGCGTGGAGAGGATCGGCATGGATCAGCTCATGACAATCTCCAAGGTTTGGGTTGTCCCCATCCTCTCGCCGGCCTCCCCTACCCCGCGGGCATACGGCGTGTTCTGCCTCGACATGACGGTGGAGTACCGCCAGCTCTTGCAGGATACGTTCTCCAGCCTCCTGGGGGCGGCGCGCCTCAAGGACAACGACACGGGAAACCACATCGAGAGGGTGAACCGGTACGCCCGGACGCTCGCCGAGCACCTGCTCGGCCGCCCGCAGTGGCCCGAGGTTGACCGGCAGTTCGTGGAGAGCATCGGGCAGGTCTCCGCCCTGCATGACATCGGAAAGATCGGAACACCCGACGATATCTTGAACAAGGCGGGGCCCCTGGAGGCGTGGGAGCGGACCGTGATGAAGCAGCATACCACCAACGGCTATATCATCCTCAGCACGTATCCCAACCCGATAGCGCGTGACATCGCCCTGCGCCACCACGAGTGGTGGGACGGCACAGGGTATCCTTACGAGCTCGTCGGGGATCTCATCCCGCTTTCTGCCCGCCTCGTCGCCTTCGCCGACGTGTACGACGCGCTTCGGATGCCCCGATCGTACAAGGAAGCCTTCACGCACGAGAGGGCGGTGAAGACCATAGACGATGAGAACGGATCGCACTTCGATCCTTCCCTCCTGGAGCCCTTCCACGCCGTGGCGGACGAGTTCGATCGGATCTTCAGCGAGCTGGGGGATTCTGCTTAGGAGGCGTTCCGCCGGAACCCTCCGGCTGCCCCTTCGGGGCGGATGCGGGAGACGAAAGCTCCTCCAGGTTGGGGAGGAGGTCCGGTTTGGCCCTGGCCGCTTCCAGGTTTTCCTGCTGGATCATCTGATACACCTCGCGGCGGTACACCTTGACCTGCCGCGGCGCGCTGATGCCGAGCTTGACCTGGTCTCCCTTGATGTCGACGATGGATATCTCCACCTGGTCGCCGATCATGATGCTTTCGTTGATCTTTCGCGCCAGGATCAGCATGTTCCCTGCCTTACGACCTTCATCTCTTCCAGGATCAGGTGGCGGATACCCCACTTGGGGTTGTTGCTGATGCACTGGCGGCCGACGCGCGTCTTCCTGTTGATGACGAGGGGCCCCTGGAGGTTTGCCGTCATGCGCTTGGAATCCTCCGCGGGGATCGTGACGATGGCGAAGACCAGAAGGTCCTCCCGGGAGGCGATGCCGATCTCGGCGAGCTCCTCCGGGTTCACGTCGGGGGAGTAGTCGGGCCGGAAGATGATGGGCTCGATCAGGACAAAGGCGATCTCCACCCGGTCGAGTGACTGAAGCCAGTAGAAGGGCGGCTGGGCCGCGTCGAACAGGACGTAGTCTTTCAGGCCCTCGAAGCCGAGGATGCCGTCGGGAAAACTGATCTTCTGGCGGTCATCCACCTCGATCTCGCCATGGGCTTTTGTCAGGACTCTCATCGCTTACCTCAGGAAATCCAGCAGTGTGGGAGAGAGCACGCGGGCCGCGGTGGCCAGCGCCGCCTCGTGGCCGTACTCGAGCATCTTGAGCTCTGTCACGGCCTGGGTGAGGTCCAGATCCCTCTCCCGGGAATCGAAGCTCACCAGTTGGGGCTTTTCCGTGTCCAGCCGTTTTCCCGCCGTCTCGACCCGGTTGTCCTTGGAGCCGACCTCCGCGAGGGTCCCCGCCAGGCTGCCGATGGCCGAGTCGATGCCCTTCAGGCCGGCGGTCCCCACCTTGTCCGTGGAGCCCTCGAAGAGGGCGTCGCGAAGCTGCGTCACCATGTCGAATACGGAGCCGCCGAACACCCGGGCGCTGGGCGCGTAGTTCAGCGGCGAGCGCGGCGAGCCCCGGGCGAGGATGCCCAGATCCTGCAGCACGGTGCCCTCGTCCAGGTCCTCGGCCTGGATCTGATGGGGCCGGGTGGTTTCGATCACCAACCCGTTGGCCACGGGGTCCAGTCGCGCCCGCACCGGCGCGTTGGAGTCGTTGATCTTGGCAATGACGGCGCTCACCGTGTCTCCAGGTGAAAGGAGGATCTCGGTTCCATCGATCCGGATCCTCGAAGCGGCCTGCACCTGGTAGCGCGAGGCGTCCACCGTGGAGTAGATCTGCTGCTGCTCGGCCCAGAAGGCGAAGTTGCCGGGCAGGTTGGCCGCCACCTCCTCGCCCTGGGAGACCTCGACCGTGTTGGATCCGCCGTCTCCGAGGTAATCCACGGAGACCACAACGTCCGCGCTCCCGCCGGGAACGCGGCCGGCCGCGGTGCGGAACGGCATCGTGGTGGACTCAAGCCCGGAGAAAAGGAAGTTGCCGCTCTGATCCCGGGCATTGCCGATGGTGAGAAGCTCTCCCAGAAGCTGATCCACCTCCTGACCGATGTAGCGCATCTGGGTGGCGTCGAGGGTCCCATTGGCCCCTTCAACGGCCAGCTCCCGGACCCTCTGCAGCACGTCCATCGCGTTTCGAAGGTGCCCCTCGGCGAAGGCGTAGCCGTCGCGAACGTCCCCGACGTTCACGAGGTACCTTTCGGCCCTCTGGATCTCGGACTGAAAGCGCACCGAATGGCCGGCGGCCAGGGGATCGTCCCGCAGGTCCTTGATCCGGGTCTGTGCGGCCATCTTGTTCGTCATCTCATTGAGAGACCACTCGCGAAGCCGCAGCCAGTACTGGCTGTCATTGTTGGGAAGCTGTGTGCTGATCCTCTTCATACCTCAATCCTTCGGGCACGGGCCCTTATACCGCCATCCTGTTGATGAGGATGTCGAGCATGTCGTCGAACGTGGTGATGAACCGGGCAACGGCGGCATAGCCGTGCTGATAGGTGATCATCTTGGAGATCTCTTCGTCCATGTTCACACCCGAGATGGACTCCCGGGTGTCGGTGAGGTTCTTCATCACGAGCTTCACCGTGTCCATGGTCTTCTCGGCCTCTTCACCGCGAAGCCCGATGTCGGTGACGCGGTCCGCGAACCAGCCGTCGAAGGTGGAGCTTGCGCCGATGGTTACCGGCTTGGTGCGAAGCTGGGCGATGGCGAGCGCCGTCGACCCGTCTCCGGGCCCCTGGGTCTTCCCGCCCACTCCCGAGGCCGCGGCGATGAGCCCCGGGTCCTGGGCGAGCCTCCGGTTCACCTCGATCCACCCCGCCGGGTGCGCGAGAGGCGCCACCGCATACGCGGCGCCCTGTGCGGCGGCCAGAGAGTTCACGGCGTCCGCCTGCGCCCAGGTGTAGGCCCCCGCGGGTCCCGGCGCCCTGAGGATGCCCGCGTACCCCACCAGGAACTGGCCGGAGTCCTCGAGGCCGCGGATGACAAAGTCGGGGTTCCTCGGATCGGCCGACGGCGCTCCCTTCAGGGTGAGCTTGCCCTCGAAATTGAGCCTCGCCACCACCTCCGAGCCGGAAAGGTTGATCCGGTTGACGAGGTCCGAAACCGTGTCGGTGGGGAAGTATTGTATCGCGACGGATCCCTCCCGCGCGGGAAGGGTGAGCGTGCCGGAAAGGCCTATCTGCGTCTCGGGCTGGAGCGTGTTGGCTCCCGTGACCCGGAAGACGTAGGTGGTATCGAAGGTGCCGGTGCCTTTGGAATCGTAGTTGCCCTGGGCGTTCAGCACAAAGGGATACTCCGTGAAAAACTCGTTTCCGGTCTCCCCGTTCAGGGCATAGCCGGAGCGGTGGACCTCGTTCACCAGGTCTATGAAGTTCACCGTCATGAGGTCGAGCTTCTGGATCTCGCCGCGGGCATCGCCGTCCCTGAGCTGGAGAAGCGAAGCGAGCTTCCCTCCGCGGAAGACGGCGTCTTCCCTGGTGTCGGGCCAGATCACGCGGGAGTACCCCTCGTTGGCCCTGTCCGGCGTAACGTCGAGCTCCTCGTGGTGCTTTCCCTGCACCAGGTGGACGCCGCCGGAGGAGATGACGTACTCGTCGGGATCGCGGTCGCTCACGGTAATGTCCACGAGGGAGGAAAGGTTTCCCACCAGGAGGTCCCTCCTGTCCAGGAGGTCGTTGGGGTTGTCACCCATGGCCTGGACCTTGGAGATCTCATTGTCGAGGTCCGCGATCTGCCGGGCGAGCTCGTTCACCTGTTTCACGGTGCCCTGGACGTCGCCCTCGATCATGTCGCGGACTTCCTTCAGGCGTCTGAAGTTGGCGTGGATCCCGTCGATGAGCGCCTTGCCGCGCTCCAGCACCGCCCTGCGCGCCCCCGTTTCCGTGGGGTGCACGGAGAGCTCCTGCCACGACTCCCAGAACTTGTCCATGAGGGTCCGCACCGACGTGTCGGCGGGCTCATTGTAGATCTGCTCCAGCATGAGGATGTACTTGTCCCGGGTGTCCCAATAGCCCTGGACATTGCCCTCGCCCACGATCCTGCCTTCCAGCAGCGTATCGCGAATCCGTTCGATGCGGGCCACCTCCACTCCCTGGCCGATCTGTCCGGGGGTGTTCTCCCTGTTGAGCTCGGGGGCGTACAGGGGCGGGCTCGCGTTCAGCTCGACGCGCTGCCTGCTGTAGCCCTCAACGGCGGCATTGCTCATGTTGTGGCCCACGGTCTGGAGGGCCACCGTATGGGCGATGATTCCTCTCTTGCCCAGCTCTATGGGGGCGAAAGTCGACTGCACCGAAAACCTCCTTTATAGCTCCCGGTCTATCAGAAGGGAGCCGACGGCCTGCGTGGGAGTGCCATGGCGGGTATAGATCTTGCCCCGTCGATGGGGGAAGATTCCTTCGAGGACGCGGTTCAAGGTATCGCCCATAGTCTCCGTAGAATAGCGAAGCCGTCCGGTAGCGCTTCTGAGGCGGAAGATGGAGGACCGAAGCCCGCGCCAGCTCTCGTCCAGGGCGCTCCTCTCCTCGGCTCCAATGCGGGAAAGCACGGCCGCGAAGGGCTCTTCCGAGGGCGCGCCGACGGCGCTCTTCAGTGAAGCGAAGGCGGCGTCGCGCACATGGTCCGCGGCCTCGATCTCGCGGGCCGAGCTCTCGAACCCCTGGGCGATTGTGAGGCTTTCGGTCCACTTCTTGGCCTGGAAAGACTCCCCGAGCCTGTCCATCTGCGTGCACAGGCGGGTAAACAGCTCCGCCTCCCGGTCCATTCCCTTGCGCAGCTCGAGGACGGGAGCGCGGCCGCCATCCGGCGATTCCAGAGCGGTATTCTGCTCATCCATTGGTTTTTCCTCTCTCCCTTCAATGTCGGAAGAACTTTCCTTCCCATGAGCGCGGGATTTTGCTATGTTAGCTGACTGGAGGAGAGGATGAAGACGGATCGCGACCTCATTATCGTGGGCGCGGGTGCCGCGGGCCTGAGCGCCGCGCAGTACGGCGCGCGGGGGAACCTCACAACGCTGCTTTTGGAGGAGCTCGCCTCGGGCGGCCAGGCCCTCATCATCGACACCCTGGAAAACTACCCCGGCTTCCCGGACCCGGTGAACGGCTTCGACTTCAGCCAGAAGATGGAGAGCCAGGCCGTCAAGTTCGGCGCCGAGATCATGAACGCCACCGCCTCTTTCGTGCGAAAGGAGGGGGGGATCTTCGTCGTGGAGACCGACCGCGGGCCGATGACGAGCCTCGCCGTCATCCTTGCCACGGGAGCCAGGCACAGGCACCTCGGCGTGCCCGGAGAGGACGCATTCGCGGGAAAGGGCGTCTCGTACTGCGCCACCTGCGACGGCCCCTTCTTCCGCGGCAAGAGGATGCTCGTGGTGGGCGGAGGGGATGCGGCCTGCGACGAGTCGATGTACCTGTCCAACCTGGCAAGCTCCGTCATCATGATCCACAGGCGGGACCGGTTCCGCGCACAGAGGTCCCTTGCCGAGAGGGTGCTCAAGAACCCGAAAATCGAGGTGCGCTTCAACTCGGAGCTCAAGGAGATAACGGGCGACGGCGCGGTCCGATCCGTCAACATCCTCGACAACAAGGAGGGCAGGCGCTACACGGAGAACGTCTCCGCGGTCTTCGTCTTCATCGGCTCCATCCCCCAGACTGGGGTGGTGACCGGCGTCGAGTTGGACGAAGGGGGCTACATCCAGACCGACCAGAGGATGCAGACGTCGATCCCCGGGCTCTTCGCCGTGGGCGACGTCCGATCCACCCCTTTCCGCCAGCTCGTCGTTGCAGCCGGAGAGGGCGCCATCGCGGCCCACTGCGCCGGGCAGTACATCGACGAGATCAGGGGAGAGGCGTACACGTGAGCTTCCGCCTCCTCATCCATCCCAAAATGGAGGGCAGGCTCGCCATGGCGGTCGACGAGGCGCTGATCGAAGCCGTGGGAGCCGCCCGGAGCGGCCCCGTGGCCCGCCTCTACGGATTCTCTCCTGCCACCCTCTCGCTCGGGAGGTTCCAGCCGGTTTCAGGGCGCATCGATCGCGACCTTTTGGAGAGGGAAGGCGTTGTTCTGGTGCGAAGGCCTACGGGGGGCCACGCGGTGCTTCACGACGATGAGCTCACCTACTCCATCATCCTTTCCAAGGAAGAGGCGGAGCGCAGGCTGGGCTCCTTCCGCAAACGGGCGGTTTACGAGTTCGTGGCAGGGCTTTTGTTGAAGGGCCTGGAGAACCTCGGGATCAAGGCGACGATGAATGAAACCAGGAGAGGGGACATCAGAAACCCCGACTGCTTCGCCACCGCCGGAGAGTACGAGATATCCACAATGGAGGGAAAAAAGCTCATCGGGAGCGCCCAGATGACGACCCGCCATGCGATACTCCAGCAAGGGTCGATCCCAATCGCCAACCCCCTGGGACAGGTGACCCGCTACATCTCAGGCGATGCCCCGGGCAGCGGGCAGAGCTCCGGGCAAGGCTCGGGGCCGAGCGATCCCCGCCCCGCTTCCTCGCTCAGCGAGGAGGCAGGCCGAGCGGTCGGCTTCGAGGAAGCGCGTGACGCCTTTGCCAAAGCCTTCCGGGAAAGCCTCGGGGCCGTCGACTCGACGCTGGCCCCGGAGGAGAAGGAAGCAGCCTGGAAAATCCTCGGCGAAAAGTACGCAAACGACTCATGGACACTAAAGCATTGAGCCTCGTGCTGTGCGTCCTGCTCCTTCTCATGGGAGGGCCTTCGCTTGGAGCCGAGGGAGGCGGGCCCGAGGACGCTGGGAGAGCCAGGGGAACGGCCCACGGCGCCGGCTTCTGGGACGCCGTAGGTGGAGCTACCGCGGACAAGGCTGCCGCGAACCAAAGCGGCGCAGCGGCGCAGGCCGACAGGATCGTCTCCTCGATGTCCGATGCCGACCTCCTCGGCCAGACGCTCATGTTCGGCTACATCGGAACCGATCCTTCACCCGCCATCATCGACTGGATCCGCGACCGGCATATCGGAGGGGTGAAGATCTTCACCCGCAACGTGGCGGACCTTCCGGGCCTGGCGCGGGGGGTGGCCCGAATGCAGAGCTTTTCCCAGGCAGGGGGCGCGCGCATACCGCTCTTCATCGCCACGGACCAGGAAGGCGGGTGGGTCCGCCACATAAAGCTCCAGACATCAGTGTCTCCCGGAAACCTCGCCCTGGGCGCTTCGCGGCTTCCCCGCGACGCGTACCTCACCGGCGAATATTTGGGCAAGGAGCTTTTCGCCCTGGGCATCAACATGGACTTCGCTCCCACGGTGGATGTCTATGCGAATCCCCAGGCGAGCGTGATCGGGCCGCGCTCCTTCGGCTCTGACCCCGAGGAGACGGCCCTCCTGGCGGCCGCGTACGTGCGCGGGATGCGCAGCGCCGGCGTTCTCTGTACGGCCAAGCACTTCCCCGGCCACGGTTCGGCGGACAAGGACTCCCACGGGCACGTTTCAGTTGTGAATGCCGACATGGACACGCTGCGCTCCCGCGACCTGGTGCCCTACCGCATCCTGGCCAAGGAAGAGGTGCCCGCGATCATGAGCGCCCACATCGCATTCCCCTCGATCCTGGGGGACCTCACGCCATCCTCCCTTTCTCCGTATTTCCTGCGCACCATTCTCAGGGACGAGATCGGATTCCGCGGAATCGTCATCACGGATGATATGGAAATGGAGGGGGTGCTGAACGGCGGGTTGGATGCCCCCACGGCATGCCGCCTGGCCCTGGAAGCCGGCAATGACATGGTGCTGATCTCGCATTCCCCGCCCACGCAGACGCGGGCCTGGGATTACCTTTTGTCGGCCATGCGCGCAAGGCCCGGTTTCCGCTCCACGGTGAAAGCCTCTGCTCGGCGGATAATTGAAACGAAGCTGAGATACTTCAGGCCGGGCGGGGGTGCGTCTGCGCTCATGGGGGCGCCCGCTGCGGCGGCCCCGGCCCCCGGAAAGGCCGAAGCCCACTCCTCCATGCTTGATGGCCTCGCCGCCGCAATTCCAGCCCCCGGCGCATCCGAGTTCTTCTTCCAGAGCTCCTGCCGAAGCGTCAGCCTGGTAGCGGGCCGGCTGGTCCCCCTTCGCCCCACTTCCCGCGAGAAGGTCCTCCTCTGCGGACAATTCGAGGAGTTCATCGCGGAAGGAAAGGCGCGCTATCCGAAAGCGGATACTCTGCTCTACCCATTCAATCCATTCTACGCTCCCCGAGCCGATGACCTGACGCGGATACCGGGCCGCTGCGGCGAATACGACACCGTGATATTCTGCCTGGCGAACTTCAACAGCCTCGAGATATTGAAAAAGATGAGGGGCATGGCAAGGAAGCTCGTCGTGATCTCGGCGCTCACTCCGGTCTATCTCTCCGAGGTCCCGTGGGTGCAGACGGCGGTCGCGGTGTACGGAAGCGGCAGGGACTCCTTCCGGGCCGGGTTCGCGGTGCTGGCCGGGGACTACGCTCCCACCACGGCGGTGCCCGTGAAGTTCGAGGCAGCCGCAAAGAAATGAGCTGGAGGCCCGCGCTTCGAAGGGACATCACCGGCGTGCTCGCGCTGGTGCTCCACGAGGAGCCGCTGTGCGTCTCCTTCACGGCGCGCCTCAAGGAACAGGCCAAGGGGTGCACGCTCTTCGTGAACGCCGAAGAAGATGGAGAGGTTCGCGAATGCGTTCTGTTCTCCTCCTATGGCCTTCTCCTTCCCGTTCTTCCCGGCTCCCATGAGGGGGAAGGCCTTGCAAAGATACTTCGCGGGCTTCGGCCCGCGGTCCACTCGATCATGGGAATCGGCTCATGGGTGCAGAAGGCCGAGGCGCTCATCCCCGTGGATCCGACGACAAAGGTCGATTACCATCTCATGACGCTCTCCCGGAGGGATTACACCCCCCGCCGCTTCCCGATGCAGGGTTTGCGGGCCGTCAAGGCAACCGTTACCGACGCCGAAGCCCTCTTCCCGCTGCAGCGAAGCTACGAGCAGGAGGAGGTCGTTATAAACCCCTTCCTCTTCAACGATGCGCAGTGCATGCGTCTTTTAAAAAAGAGCCTGCGCGAAGAGCTCATCTACTTTGTCGAAAAGGGGGGCAAGCCCGTGGCAAAAGCGGGCACAAATGCCCGCGGCTTCGCCGTGGATCAGATCGGCGGTGTCTTCACCGTTGTCGAGGAGAGGGGAAAGGGATACGCCACGACCGTCATGGAGACGCTCCTGGACGCGATCTTCATGGAGAAGGAGGGCGCCTGCCTGTTCGTGAAGAAGCACAACAATACAGCCATATCCCTCTATGAGCGCCTCGGCTTCCAGACCGTCAGCGACTACGTGATAAGTTACTACGGGTTGTAGCGCCGCCAGGCGTCCTGACCCGTAGCACCGGAGGCGAAGCCGGAGGTTCGCAGGGTTGTAGCGCCGCCAGGCGTCCTGACCCGTAGCACCGGAGGCGAAGCCGGAGGTTCGCAGGGCTCCAGCGCCGCCAGGCGCGCCGACCTATAGCGCTGGAGGTATTATGGGTTGTACAGCGGCCTCGGCTCATCGGGGCCGCATCATCTTCTTCTCGAGCCGCTCTCTGCGCCTGCGGATCTCGCTCCTGGCGCGCCCGTCCAGCGGCAGCCCCCAGGACAGAAGCACCTCGACAACCTCGAGAGCCCGACCCGGATCCCGCGCCCTGTGCTCGTGGTACTTGGCCAGCTCCAGCGCGGCGAAGAGGCTGCGTCCCGAATCCACCATGGCAGCCCACACTTCGACGGCCTTCTCCCACTGGCCGCGGCGCTTGTACGCAAGGCTCAGGGGAACGCCCGTGTCGAGCTTTCCCTGGAGGAAGGCTTCAGCGAGTATGGTCAGCCCTGTCTCGCTCTCCCTGTCTATGAGGAGGGTGCCCAGGGCGCGCTCGTCCACGGGCGAGCTTTCCAGGTCTCCGGCAAGCAGACCGCCGAAGGAATCCCAGATGCGGGCGAGTGAGGTCACGTCGGTGAGATTATGCTCGAAGACCAGGGGGAGGAGGCCGGGAGCGCCCGAGCGGAGGAACTCGATGTAGGTCATGGGGATCTCTTCGCTTGCGATATCCACCTCGCGCGTGATCCCCAGGATGCGGCTCTCCACCGTTCGCAGGGTGCAGTCCCCCGTCAGGGGCCTCCACAGCCTGCGGGCGAGGTGCAGGAGATCGATCTGGTGGCCGAGAGCAAACTCCATCCTGTTCATGATGAATCGGCTGGCGAGCATCCGGCTGTCGAATGCCTTGCCGTTGTACGAGACGAACGCGCTGTATCGCGAGAACCTCTCCCGCACCGCCTCGAGGAACTCGGGCTCCCCGGGGAAATCGCTCAAGAAGAGCTGCTCGACGACGAGGTCGCCGCCCTCGCACCAGGCCGAGCCCATCAGGAATATCACGCTTCCCGCACCGCCTGAAAGGCCCGTTGTCTCGGTGTCGAAGAAGAGAAGCTCCTCGGGATCGCGGGCTTCAGGCGCGACCTGGCGCGGCCAGGGATGGACGGCGGCGCCGCGGAAACGGATCCGCCGGGAAAGCAGGAAGTCGCCCACCCTCTCCCATCCGGGAAAGGGATGATCCTGCCGCTCTATCTCCTGCTTCGGCCCCCGGGACTTCAGGTAGGAGATCCGCTTGGAGATGCGGGAATCTTCAGGCATCGTCGCGCACGGCGGAAAGCCAGGCCGCGAGGAACGAGCGGACCGCCTCCTTGCGGTTGAAAGCACTGGGGGCGAGGGGCGCAGCGGGCATGGGACCCGGCCGTACAGCGGGCGCAGGCTGAACGGGCACTGGGCCGGCCCCAGGCTCAGGTCGGGGCGCATCCTCCTCGGGAGGCCCGATGCAGGAGGGGCAGCCGCCCGCGCAGGCGCACTGTTCCACAACCTCAAGGGCGCCGTGCAGGATCCGGACCATCGCCCTGAGGAATCCCTCGGAGAGGCCGATTCCTCCCGGGTACTGGTCGTAAACATAGAGGCAGGGGCAATCGAAGTGCGGGTCCCTGACCCTCTCGGATACTCCCAGATCTGCCGAGTCGCAGAGCAGAAACACGGGGGCCACCGTCTTTGCGAGGTTTCCCAGCCTTCGCATCACGCTTCCCTTGCTCTCCTCGGGCAGTGAAGCGAAGAGGCGCCCCGCCACGCTCGACTGGTCGAACAACAGGACCGCGGAGCGGGTGTGCATTTCATCGGCGGGGAGCGTGATATCCCCGTAGCCGATGTTCTCGTGGGTGTGGTATTTCAGCTTCTTGAACTTCGTGGCCTGGGTGCGGACCAGGATGTCGCCCAGAACGGTGCGCGCACCGGCTATAGTCTTGTCCTCGTCCTGATGGAGCACCTTTATGTCGGTCTTCACGATGGAGTCGGTGTAGTAGTCCGTGTCCGCTGACTCGACGAAGCACCTCCTGTTCTCCAGGTCCAGCTTTCTCACCACGAACTGGTCTCCCAGGTGGATGTAGATTGCGTTGTCGAAGATGAGAAGCTTGGCCGACGGCATGTCCATCTCCCCGATCACCTCGTTCCTGCCCTTGGTAGTGTCCACGATGACCACGTTCTCCGGCGTCGAGGTGCGAAGGCTCACGTTCTCCGCCGGGTAGGATCTGTCCGCCCAGTACCACTTGCTTCCCGCGTGCCGGATCACCCCCTGCTCCGCGAGGAATTGGAGGAGATCCGCCGAGCCCTCTCCGAACTGCTCTCCATCCTCGAAGGGCAGCTCGAACACGGCGCATTTGAGCTGATCCGTCTGGATGAAGAGGTTTCCCGGGTCGATGTGGCCGGACTCGGGAGAGCGGGAAAAGAAGTACTCGGGATGCCGGATGATGAACTGGTCCGTGGGCGAGGATGAGGCGACAAGGATGGAAAGCGACACGGTGTTGCGCCTGCCCGCCCGTCCGGCCTGCTGCCAGGAGGAAGCGATGCTGCCGGGGAAGCCGGCGAGCACGGAGGCATCGAGGCCTCCGATGTCGATCCCCAGCTCCAGGGCATTCGTGGAGACCACTCCCTGGATCGTGCCGTCCCGCAGGCCCTTTTCTATCGCCCGGCGCTCGTTGGGAAGGTAGCCGCCCCGATAGGACTCGACGCGGATTCCATTGTTGTCCGTGTAGAAGTTCTTCAAGGAGTCCCGGATGTATTGGGCGATAAGCTCGGTTCGCACGCGGGAGCGGGCGAACACGATGGTCTTCACCCCCGCCTTGAGGAGCCGAGATGCTATGAGCTGGCTTTCAAGCACCACTCCGCGCCGGATGCCCTGCACCGCGTCCACGAGGGGCGGATTGTACAGGACGAAGTGCCTCTCCCCGGAAGGAGACCCGTTGTCGTCGACGAGCTCGACCTCCTGCTCCAGTATCTTTGCCGCAAGCTCATGGGGGTTTCCGATGGTCGCCGAGCAGCAGATGAACACGGGCCGGGTGCCGTAGAAGGCGGCGATCCGCTTCAGCCGCCGGATCACGTTGGTCATGTGCGAGCCGAAAACCCCGCGGTAGGAGTGCATCTCGTCGATGACCACGAACCGGAGGTTGGAGAGGACCTTGATCCACTTGGGGTGGTTGGGAAGGATCCCCGTGTGGAGCATGTCGGGGTTGGTGATGATGATCCTCCCTTCCTCCCGCGCCGAGATGCGGATGGAGCTGGGGGTGTCCCCGTCATAGGTGAAAACCTTTACAGGGATCTCCCCGCCCAGCACCACCTCGTTCAGCTCGGCCTGCTGGTCCTGCGAGAGGGCTTTGGTGGGGAAGAGATAGAGGGCTTTCGCCTCGGGGCTTTCCAGGAGGGTCTGAAGCACGGGAAGGTTGTAGGCGAGGGTCTTGCCGGAGGCCGTGGGGCTGACCAGCACCACGCTTTTTCCCGAGCGCACCGCCTGGAAGGTGACGGCCTGGTGGCTGTAGATCCTGTCGATCCCCCGGGCGTGGAGCGCTTCTCGGATCCTGCCGTCCACTTCCGCGGGGATGTCTACGTATTTCCCTTCCCGCGGCGGCAAGACCTCCCAATGGGTAACCCTCCGCGAGAAAGCCGGGTCCGATCTCAAGGACTCAAGAATCTTTCCAAGCATCCCCTCCCCCCGTCGGCAATTCTATCATGGCCGGCATGGAAGAAAAAGAGACGCAGAGGGGGGAAAGGTGAGACGGAGGCGGGGCCTGGCCGGGAAGTCGTTCGCCGCCCGATACCGCCAAAAGTTCTGATATGGTCCTTGACCGGGGGCTCGTCTGGCTATTAGAATTCGATGTGAGACGGCCGTGGAAAAAATCACTTCCATTATCCTGGGCGGAGGGAGAGGATCGCGCCTGTACCCCTTGACGGCCAAGCGCGCAAAGCCCGCCGTTCCGTTCGGAGGCAAGTACAGGCTCGTCGACATTCCCATCTCCAACTGCCTGAACGCGGGACTCCGCCAGATCTACATCCTGACCCAGTTCAACTCCGCCTCGCTGCACACCCACATTTCCAGCACCTACAGGTTCGATACCTTCAGCAAGGGGTTTGTCGAGATCCTGGCCGCCGAGCAGACCTTCGAATCCAGCGACTGGTACCTGGGAACGGCCGATGCGGTGCGCAAGAACTTCTACCATTTCGAGGACCAGGCTCCCACCCACTACCTTATTCTCTCGGGAGACCAGCTCTACCGCATGGATCTCATCGAGATGCTCAATCGCCACGTGGCCGGCGGCTCGGACGTCACCATCGCGGCCGTCGCCATTCCACGGTCAAAGGCGAGCGGCCTGGGAATCCTGGCCGTAGATTCCGCCTATAAGATCCTCAAGTTCGTCGAGAAGCCGGATGAGAGCGACGACATCTCGGACATGAAGGTCCCCCAAAAGATCATCGAGCAGGAGGAGCTTGAAATCGGGGGGGACGTCTACCTCGCCTCCATGGGCATCTACGTTTTTTCAACCGCGGCCCTCAAAAAGGCCCTGGACAACACCTACACGGATTTCGGCGCCGAGATCATCCCCGCCTCCATAGAGCAGCTCAAGGTATCGGCATACGTTTTCGACGGATACTGGGAGGACGTGGGAACAATCAAGAGCTTCTACCAGGCGAACCTCAACCTGGCATCGATCAATCCCGACTTCAGCCTCTACGAGGAGAACACCCCGATCTTCACCAACCGCAGGGACCTCCCGCCGTCCAAGATCAACTACAGCACGATCTCGCAGTCCCTCGCGGCCGAGGGATCGATCATCACCAACGCCAACATCTCGAACTCCATCGTCGGCATCCGCACCCTCATCGAAAGCGGGGCGAACCTCGACGGCGTGGTATGCATGGGCGCCGACTACTACGAGACCCCTGAGGAGAAGGAAATAAACAAATCCTCGGGCATCCCCAACCTGGGGATCGGCAGGTCCTCCATCATCAAGCATGCCATCATCGACAAGAACGCGCGCATCGGTGACAACTGCAGAATCGGAATCGACCCGGTCCCCCGCCCCGACGGCGACTACGAGCACTACTCGATCAGGGATGGGATCATCGTGATCCCCAAGGGGGAGGTGCTGTATCCCGGGACGGTGATCTGACCCGCCGGGGCATGCTTCGGGACCTGGCCCGGCTGCCGCAAGACTTCATCGAGCACCGAAGGAGAAAGACCATGAAAGACGGCCAGATGGCCAGGTTCGTACTGTGCTTCTTTCTTTTCAGCGCATGCTCTGCTTTCCCCCAGAGCGGAGCCCGGCTTTTCGACTACAACGCTGTCGTTCCTTTCAACATCAAGGAAATCTCCGTCATTGACAAGGATGGAATCGCCATTCATGACATCCGCTACGACGCCCAGGACCGGAACTATCCCGCGGGCGCCAACGGATTGATTTCGGCCTACCGCCTTGTCCCGCCCGGCGGGGGACCATTCGCCGGCATCGTATTCGTCCATTGGCTGGGGAGCACCAACGCCAACAGGGACGAGTTCTTGAAGGAAGCCTCGGCGCTGGCAAAAAAGGGGGCCGAGTGTCTTCTGGTGCAGGGCTACTTTCCCTGGTCGGCTTCGCCCAAGGACTCTGAGTACGACCGGCGCCAGGTCATTCACCAGACCATCGAGTTTCGAAGGGCTTTGGACCTTCTTCTCTCCCAACCGGAGGTGGATCAAAAGCGAATAGCCTATGTCGGCCACGACTACGGCGCGCTCTATGGGGGAGTGCTCTCCGGGGTCGAAAAACGGGTGAAGGCCTTCGTTCTCACGGCGGGCATGGGGGATTTCAGCACGTGGTTCCTCAAGTTCTGGCTTGGCGGGATGCAGGAAAAAGACCGGGAAACATACACGCTGGCCATGTCATCCGTGGACCCCATAGGATACGTGAGCAATGCAAGCCCGGCGGCTCTCTTCTTTCAGTTCGCGACAATAGACCGATTCATCCTCAAGGACACGGCTCTGAAGTTTTACCAGGCGGCGAGCGAGCCCAAGTCTGTTGCATGGTACGATACCACGCACTCGTTCGATTACGCGCAGGCAACGGTGGATCGCGACCGATGGCTGGAAAATCAGCTCGAGCTGAAGGGGGGCGGCGGCTGAAGAACGCCGCGGCCCACTGCGGCCTCCCGCCGCGCTTGGCTGGCCTCAATTCACCAGCATCGACAGCCTCTCCTTGAGGAACTCGGCCTTCTCCGAAAGCCCTATCGAGCCGGTCTTCAGCATGAGGCAGGCGGGATGGTCGGGATCGAGGTACGCGCGGCCGGCGCTCTCGCCCACCAGCCGCACCACGCGATCTGTCGACACCCTGGACAGGCGGGAGAACTCCACGGCGATGGAGCCGTTCTTCTCCTTGAGAGAGGTGATGAAGAGCTTCCTGCAGATCACGCGCATCTCTGCCAGGGAGAGCACGCTGTGCACCTCCGGCGGGATGGGGCCGAAGCGGTCCTCGATCTCGCGGTAGACGCGGTCGAACTCCTCCTCCGTGGTGACCGCGGCGATCTTCTTGTAAACCTCCATCTTTTCCATCGGCTCCGGGATGTAGGAGTCCGGGATGAAGCCGGAGTACTCCAGCTCCATATACACCTCGGGGGCCTCCTCCCTCTCCTTTCCGGAAAGCTCCGCGATGGCTTCGTCGAGGAGCTTCAGGTACAGGTCGAATCCCACGGAAAGGATCTGGCCGTGCTGCTCGCGGCCCAGGATGTTTCCGGCGCCGCGGATCTCCAGGTCCTTCAAGGCGATCTTGAACCCGGAGCCCAGCTCCGTGTGGTCGGAGATTATCCTGAGGCGCTTCATGGCGATCTCCGAGAGCGCCCGCCGATTCGGGTAGAACAGGTACGCGTTAGCCGGAACCCCGGCCCGGCCCACCCTGCCCCTGAGCTGGTAGAGCTGGGCGATTCCCAGCATGTCGGCCCGGTCTATGATGATCGTGTTGACGTTGGGGATGTCGAGGCCGTTTTCGATGATGGTCGTGGACAGAAGAACCTGGGCCTCGTTGTGGATGAAGCGGTGCATCGATTCCTCCAGCTCCTCCTCATCCAGCTGCCCATGACCCACAACGACCGAGACCTCCGGCACGAGCCTTCGAAGAAAGAGCTGGATCTCCTCAATGGTCTCGATCCTGTTGTGGAGGTAGAACACCTGCCCTCCCCGCGTGACCTCCTCCCGGATGGCGCGTGCCACGAGCTCCTCGCTGAACTCCATGACGTAGGTCTCTATGGGGAGCCTGTTCTGCGGCGGGGTGTTGAGCACCGACATGTCGCGGATCTTCATCAGCGACATGTTGAGCGTCCGCGGGATGGGAGTGGCGGTGAGGGTGAGGCAGTCAACCGAGGTCTTCATCTGCTTCAGCCTCTCCTTGTGCTTCACCCCGAAGCGCTGCTCCTCGTCCACGATGAGAAGCCCCATGTTCTTGAAGCGCACGTCCTTCTGGATGAGACGGTGGGTGCCGATGGCGATATCGATCTCCCCCTCGGCCAGGCCCTTGAGCGCGGAGGCGATCTCGCGCTGCGAGCGGAAGCGGGAGAGCATGGAGATCTTCACGGGGAAGCGGCTGAATCGATCCATGAAGGTGTCGAAGTGCTGCTCAACGAGGATGGTGGTGGGCGCAAGAAGCGCAACCTGCTTTCCGCCCATCACGGCCTTGAAGGCGGCGCGAAGGGCTATCTCGGTCTTGCCGTAGCCCACGTCTCCGCAGATCAGGCGGTCCATGACCGTGGGGGACTCCATGTCGCGCTTCACGTCGTCTATGCAGGTGAGCTGATCCTCGGTCTCCTGGAAGGGGAAGGCGGCCTCGAACTCGCTCTGCCAGTCCGTGTCCGGGGGGAAGGCGAAGCCCTGATCCGTCTTGCGCTTGGAGTACAGCTCCAGAAGGCCCTGGGCCAGGTCTTCGACGGCATGCCGCGCCCGCTCCTTGCGCTTCTGCCAGGCCTTCCCCCCGATAATGTCCAGCTTGGGTTTCCTGCCCTCCTGGCCGATGTAGCGCTGGATCAGGTTCACCTGCTCGAGGGGGATGAAAAGCTTTTCCGTCTCGGCGTACTCGAGGCGGATGTAGTCCCGCTCGTTTCCCGCGGCGGAGATCCTCTCTATGCCGAGGAAGATCCCGATGCCGTAGTTGACGTGCACAACGTAGTCCCCGGGCTCGAGCTCGACAAAGCTTTCGATCGCGGTGCTCTTGGCCGTTGCTACGGATCGGGGGATGTGGCGCTTCCTGCCGAAGATCTCCGTTTCCTGGATGACCATGATCTTCTTGTCAGGAAGGGTGAAGCCGGCGGAAATGCTCTGGGGAAGGATTTCGACGTCGAGATCCTTGAGGATGTGGCGGAGCCTGTCCGCCTGAACGTCATAGACGGCGAAGACGAAGATCTTGTAGCCGCTCTCCAGCGCCGCGGTCACCTCTTCGCGGAGAAAGGTGAAGTTGCCGAAAAAAGAGCGCGGGCCGTCACAGGGGAGCGTGATGAAAAGCTCGGCGGGGGCGACGCCGCGCTCCGCGGGGCCGCTGCCTGCCTTGCCGCCCGCCGGCGGGGTTTCCGCCGGACGCGCAAGGGAGGGAAAGTCGACGCGACGCGCCGGCTTGGCGGCCAATGCGCCGAAGTCGAGGAGGATTTTCTGGGGCCCCGGCACCACGAGCTTCCGGGCCCTGGCGCGGCGGAAAAGCTCCAGGTACTCCTTTCGAAGCGCGTCGCCGCCCTGCTCCAGCCTCTCCTCATCCGCGAAAAACGCCGTGGAGCCGGGGCCCATGTAGTCGAGAAGCGAATACGAGCGCTGGGAGCACAACGGATAGAAGATCTCCACCCCGTCCATCTCCGGGTCTTCCCTGATCCGCGAGAGAAGCTCTTCCGTCTCCCTTGGCTCGAAGCCCTGGGAGAGCAGGCCTGCGGAGAGCGTGCGCAGGGTCTCCTCCGCGAAGATGAGCTCGCGGCACGGGGTGACGTCGATCCTGGGCAGGCTCCCCGTGGAAGACTGGTCCAGGGTGTTGAAGCTTCTGATATCCATGACCTTTTCGAAATCAAGAGTCACGCGCACCGCCTGCTCGCTTCCCGGGATGAAAACGTCCACAACCTCGCCCCGCACGGCGAACTCACCGCCCATGCTCACCACGGGAACCCGCAGGTACCCCAGGCCGGCCAGGCGTGCCGCCGTCTCCTGCGTGTCCAGACGCTGGCCCCGGGAGATGGAGCAGGTCTGGGCAGAGAGGAGTGCAGGGTCGGGAAGCGGGGTGAGAAAAGCCCTCAGGGAGGCTATCACCAGCAGGGGCTCGCCCGCCATGAGCCGCGAGAGGACCCGCACGCGGTCCCCAAAAATGGAGGCGCGGGGATTTGCACCCTCGTAGGGAGCGGTCCCCCACCAGGGAAACACAACGGGGGATGAGCCTTCGGCGAGCGTGGAGAAGTCCTGGAAAAGGCCTTCGGCCTCGCGCTCCGTGGAGACCACGGCCAGTGAGGCAGCCGCCTTCCGTCGGGCAAGGTCGCTCAGTACTATAGAAAGATATCCGCCTTTGGGCCCCAGGATCCGCAGGGACAGCTCCTCGCCCTTGAAAGCGGCGAGCGCCTGGCGGTAGGGGGGTGAGTATTCCAGGGCGCGCTCTATTTCTTTTCGGAACAAGTTTCGCATGGAATCTACCGAATATAGTAAGCGGGAGAGTACGTCGTGAGAAAAGCTATCGCCATCCTCGCGCTCTGCGTGTGCCTATTTCCCATCTCCGCCGCGAGCGCTCAGGACCAAGCCGAGTTCACCATCCGCTTCTTTGACAAGAAGGTCTACTTCGTGGGAGACCAGATCATGGCGGAGGCGGTAATCACAAACACCACCGCCCAGACCCTCACCTTCGAAGTCGCGGACAACCGGGTCTTCAGCCTCGACTTCGACGTTCGCACCGCGACGAACCTGGCCCTGGATCACGCGGCAGACTTTATCACGGCGCGAAACTCGGATCAACCCGTATTCTTCCGCGAGGTGAGCCTGCAGCCGGGAGAGAAGTACTCCATCGTCGTGGACATGACCAAGTACGCAGCCGTGGCCGACGCGGGGCTCTACGTGGTGCAGGGGCGGTTCTACCCCCAGCTGTGGCGCGGGAAGGACTCCCATTCCTTCACCTCCAACAGGCTCACCCTCGACGTGAAGCCTCCCGTCGTCACCCAGGAGGAGCGGGCGGTTGTCGAAGCCCAGACCGGGGCGCTCATCACCCGCCAGGCGCTCCCCCCGGACCAGGTGGTTTCCTATACCATCCAGGCGCGGCAGAAGAGCCAATGGGACAAGTTCTTCCTCTATCTGGACTTGGAGAGCCTTTTGCGCAAGAACCCGGACAAGGACAGGATCTGGCGGCGCTCCAGCCAGCAGGCGCAGGCCGCCATGCTGGGCCAGTTCCGGCAGCAGCTCATGTCGTCCAGGATCGAGCAGGACATCATCATCATCCCTACCTCCTTCTCCATCCAGAAGACCACATATTCGGCCACGGACGGCACCGTCCAGGTTATGGAGCGCTTCCAATATGCCGACTACGCCGAGATCAAGCAGTATACCTACTACTTGAAAAAGCAGGACCAGTACTGGATAATCACTGATTACGAGATCAAAAACCTCGGAACGCAATAGATGAAGATGCTCCTCGTCGCGGCCCGGGACCAGTTCGTCGGAGTCCTGAGCTACCATCTCAAACCTCTCGGTTTCGAGCTCGAACGCATGGGAGACCCCGTGCGCGCAATGGAAGCGATCGAGGAGATCGATCCCCAGGCCATCCTCTTCCACGCCGGCGACTTCCCCCGCCACTGGAAGGCCCTTCTGAAGCTGGTCCGGGAAAGGAAGAACAAGGAGGAGCTGATTTTCCTGCTCATCGCTCCGCACGACTTCGACCTGGACGAGGCGGCGAAGGCCGCGCACCTGGGAATCAACGGGATCATTGGGGAAGATCTTTCAGACAAGCAGGAGCTGTATCGCCTGGAGGAGCTGGTCAGGCGGTACCGATCGGTACGCGAGAAACGAAACTTCGCCCGCCTGATACCCACACAGGACGACTCGCTGGGCTTCGCCTTCACCCATCCCCGCCGCCTCTCCCTGGTGCTGGGAAAAATCAGGGAGATTTCCATCCAGGGCGCCAGCTTCTACCCCTCGGAAGCTTCCGTGGTATCCGATCTTACGGTCGGCCATGAGATCAGAAACTGCTCCCTGAAGGTGGGCGACGAGATCATCTCCGTCACCTGCCGCCTGACAAGAAACCGCGAAGAGCTGGGCTTCCAGTTCCTCTCCTTCGAGGAAGGCGGGCATCACAAACTTTTGCGGTACATCCAGCAGCGCCCCGATCGGGCCCTGAAGAGCGCCCTGGCGGCGCAAGGCGGCTCGGAGATCTGATTGGGTTCAGCCCGCCGCGGGCCGGGACCCCAGTCGCACGGGCGCCGGGGACTGAACCGCCCTAGGACACCAAGGGCAGCGCGGGCTTCGATCCTTTTCCGTCCACCAGCTTCAGGAACTCTTCCCGCTCCACAACTTCTTTTTCCAACAGCAGGGTCGCAAGGGCCTCCACCACCTGCCGTTTCTCCTGGATGATGCCGCGCGCCTTGTCGTGGGCCTCCCCCAGGATCCGGCGCACTTCATCGTCTATTTCGGAGGCGATGCGCTCCGAGTACTCCTTCTCCGTGGGGAACCACGAGTCGCCCTTGAGGAAGGGGTTGTGGGGCCGCTCGTAGGAAGAGAGCCCCATCTTGCTGCTCATTCCATATTCTTTCACCATGGCCCGGGCGATGTCCGTGGCCTTGAAAAGGTCGTTCTGCGCGCCGGTTGAGACGTCGTTGAAGAAGATCTCCTCCGCGGCCCTCCCTCCCAGGAGGGATGCAAGCTTTGCTTCCAGCTCGTTCTTGGTGACGAGATAGCGGTCCTCGGTGGGAAGCTGGATGGTGTAGCCCAGGGCTGCGATCCCGCGCGGTACGATGGAGATCTTCTGCACCATGTCGTAGCTGCCCGTGTACTGGGTCACGATGGCATGCCCCGCTTCGTGGAACGCGACGATCTTCTTCTCCGCCGGGCTTATCAGCCTCTTCTTCTTCTCGAGGCCCGCGATCATCCGATCGATGGCCTCGCTGAACTCGGCCATGGTGACTTCCGTCTTGGAGTGGCGGGCCGCAAGCAGCGCCGCCTCGTTGACGATATTGGCAAGGTCTGCCCCCACCATTCCCGGGGTGCGCTGCGCGATCACCCTCAGGTTCACGTTGGGACTGAGCTTCACCCCTTTCGCGTGGATCATCAGGATGGCTTCCCTGCCGTTCAAGTCCGGCCTGTCCACCAGCACCTGGCGGTCGAACCTTCCGGGCCGAAGGAGCGCCGGGTCGAGGATCTCGGGCCTGTTGGTGGCGCCCATGATGATGACGCCCTTTCTGGTGTCGAACCCGTCCATCTCGGTGAGAAGCTGGTTCAAGGTCTGTTCCCTCTCGTCGTAGCCGCCCATGGGGTTGTAGCCGCGGGCCTTGCCCAGCGCGTCAAGCTCGTCGATGAAGATGATGCAGGGCGCCTTTCCCGACGCCTGGCCGAAGAGGTCGCGCACCCGCGCGGCGCCCACTCCGACGAACATCTCCACGAACTCGGAGCCCGAGATGCTGAAGAAGGGCACGCCCGCTTCTCCCGCCACGGCCTTGGCGAGGAGAGTCTTCCCCGTTCCTGGAGCGCCCACCAGGAGAATGCCGCGGGGGATCCTCCCTCCCAGGAGCTCGAAGCGCCGGGGGGTCTTGAGGAAGTCCACCACCTCCTGAAGCTCCTCCTTGGCCTCCTCGATGCCGGCCACGTCCGCGAAGGTGATCCGCTTGGCCCCCTGGTCCGCCACCAGCTTGGCCTTGCTCTGACCGAAGGAAAGCACGCCCTGGCCCCCCGATCCCATTCTGTACATGAAGAAATTCCACAGGGCGAACATGAGAACGATGGGCAGGACCCAGGACAGAATGTTGGCAAGCCAGTTGTTCTGCGTCTTGCCCGTGAACTTCACGTCATGAGATTGAAGGAAGGTGGTGAGGTTGGGATCGTCGACGCGCACGGCGTGAAAATCCATGGGCTGGCCGTTGGGGCCTTTCATCACCCCCTGGATGTCGGTGGGCGAGATCACCACGGACTGCACCTTCCCATCGGTGGCCGCCTTGATGAAATCGCTGTAGGCGATATCCGTGACGGCGAAGCCCCCCTGCATGAAGTACTGGAGGGCGAGGATCATCAGCAGCCCGATCACCACGTACCCGATGGAAAACTGCGTCTTTTTGTGCTGTTCCGGGTTCATTTCCTTTTCACCTCTTTGATGGCTTTCCGCAGTCGCTCCCAGGGGTCCGCCGGAATATGACTGAAGCGACACCCCGGTGCGTGGATCGAGCGGGCGCGGTATACACCTTCCGCCAGGTCCTCCCTGTGCACCGGCACAAGCCCCATGCGGGAGAGCTGCGCGAGAAGCGTGAGCCGGCGGCTGGGCAGGTTCCAGCAGGCGGGGCAGACCCCGATCGTCGCCAGGTCTCCCGTGCGCTTGCCGCGCACGCGGACAAAGGCGCGCCCTTCCAGCACCGCCTTCTTCCTCACGTTCACGTAAGTCGATTCTCCCGACTTCAATTTAATGTCTGTGCAGGTCGAAAACAAGCGACGGAAACGCGTGCTGTCGGAGGCCCCCGGCGTGCCCGACGCTTTCTTGACACTCCCACTCGCGCTCGCCTATACAATGGGGACTCTCGAGGAGGCATGAGTGAAGGTTCTTTTCACGGGTATTCAACCCACCGGCGATATCCACATCGGAAACTTCTTCGGCGCAATCAGGAACTGGGTGGACATCCAGGCGCGGTACCGATCCTACATCTCCATCGTGGACCTTCACGCCGTCACGATTCCCTATGAGGCGGCCGAGATGCCCGCCCGGGTCTCCGAGCTGGCCATGACGCTTTACGCATGCGGCATCGACATGGAAAAGACCACCCTCTTCGTGCAGTCCGAGGTGCCGGGCCACGCGGACCTCACGTGGCTGTTCAACTCGATCACCCCGCTGGGAGAGCTGGAGAGGATGACCCAGTTCAAGGACAAGGCCGCCCAGTTCAGGAAGACCGTGAACGTGGGGCTCCTCGACTACCCCGTGCTCCAGGCCGCCGACATCCTCATCTACAAGGGCGAGGTGGTCCCCGTGGGCGAGGACCAGGTCCAGCACGTGGAGTTCACCCGGGAGGTGGCGCGGCACTTCAACTCGCGCTACGGCGACACGTTCCCCGAGTGCGAGGCGCTCCTCGCCTCCTCCCCCCGGATCGTGGGGCTGGACGGCGAGTCCAAGATGAGCAAGAGCAAGGGAAACACGATCGGCATCCTGGAGACCCCCGAGGAGATCTGGGCAAAAATCGCACCGGCAAAAACCGACCCGGCGCGGATGCGCAGGAGCGATCCCGGGCATCCCGACCGGTGCAACATATTCTCCTATCATGGGCTTGTCACCCCGAGCGCCCAGCGGGAGGAGATCTCCGCCGGGTGCACGTCCGCGGGGATCGGCTGCATCGACTGCAAGAAGATGCTGCATGCGAACCTCATGAAGGTCCTGGACCCCATCCGCGAGCGTCACAGCGAGCTTGCCGGCGGCCGAAGGGCCGAGGTGAGCGATCGGCTGGAGGCAAACGCGGAGGCGTGCAGAAAGGTGGCGGCCCAGACCATCCTCGAGGTGAAAGGGAAAATGGGGTTGAAGAAAGTATGGAAAATCTAGAGCCCGATCTGAAGGACCTGCGCGTCGAAAGCCTGGGAGAGCCCTCTCTCCCCTCCCCCCTTGGACTGAGCACCGTCTATGGGGACGACACGGCGAACTACGTTGATGACAGCCAATCCGTCCTGATGCTTCAGGACAGGGACGAGGTGGTGGCCCGGGTCAAGCAGGGGAAGCCTCTCCCCGCCTTCGAGCGGGCCGGACCGAGGCAGAAGATCTACTTCGATTCGGCGAAAACCCGCGCCGCGATCGTCACCTGCGGGGGGTTGTGCCCGGGAATCAACAACGTCATCCGCACGCTGGTGATGGAGCTGTTCTACCGCTACGGCGTGAAAACAGTTTTCGGCATCAGGTACGGATTCCGCGGGTTCATCCCCCGCTATGGGTATGAGCCGATGGAGCTCACCCCGGAGACGGTCCGCGACATCCACGAAAAGGGGGGGAGCATTCTCGCCTCCTCGCGCGGGGCGCAGGACGCCGGGGAGATCGTCAATGCCCTGACGCGGATGAAGGTTTCTCTCCTTTTCGTGATCGGCGGGGATGGAACCCTTCGGGGAGCCAATGCCGTTGTCAAAACGATACGGGAGCGGAACCTCTCCATCGCCGTCATTGGCGTCCCCAAGACGGTTGACAATGACATCTCGTTCGTGGAGAAGACCTTCGGACTGGAAACCGCCTTCTCGGTGGCGGGTGAGGCGATCCGAAGCGCCCACACGGAGGCCATCGGGGCTCCGAACGGAATCGGGATCGTCAAGGTGATGGGCAGGGGATCGGGGTTCATCGCGGCCAACGCCGCGCTCGCGCTGAACGAAGTGAACTTCGTGCTCATCCCGGAAGTTCCCTTCGCCCTGGAGGGACCCCGCGGGCTCTTTTCCTGCCTGGAGGAGCGCCTGCGCAGGAGAGGTCACGCCGTGATAATCGTGGCCGAGGGAGCCGGACAGGAATATGTGACCGACCCTTCGGGAAAGAAGGACGAATCGGGAAACCTCGTCCTGGGAGACATCGGCATTTTCCTCAAGGACGCGATCAAGCGTTACTTCAGGGAGCACACCGACATCTACGTGAACATCAAGTACATCGACCCCAGCTACCTGGTGCGCTCCGTGCCCGCCAACTCCAACGATTCGATCTTCTGCATGCAGCTTGCGCAGAACGCCGTGCATGCCGGGATGGCGGGAAAGACCGCCACGATCATCGGCCTGTGGCACGGCCAGTTCACCCACGTGCCCATCCAGCTTGCAGCCTCACGAAGGAAGTATCTCTCTCCCGAGGATCCCCTCTGGCTGTCGGTCATTGAGAGCACGGGCCAACCCGCCCGCATAGGGTAGCAGGCCCTGGGGCTCTTCTACCTCACCGAGAACTTGTGCACCGTGGTCGAGGAGTACCTGTGGCCGGGGGCCAGAACCACCGATGGGAAGGCCGGCTTGTTCGGCGAATCGGGGAAGTGCTGGGTCTCCAGGCACAGCGCGCTTCTCCTGCCGTAGGACCTGCCGCTCTTGCCCTCGATGGTCCCATCCAGGAAGTTTCCGGTGTAGAACTGGACTCCCGGCTCCGTGGTGAGAACCTCCATGAACCTCCCGGACACAGGCTCGTGAACGGTGGCGGCCGTGGCGAGCCCTTCCGGCTTCTGACGGTTGATCACCCAGTTATGATCGTATCCGCCGCCGAGCTTGAGCTGTTCGAAGTCGGCTCCGATCCGCTCACCCACGGCGTGCGGCTTGGTGAAGTCCATGGGGGTGCCGGCAACCGGCGCAAGCTCTCCCGTCGGGATCAATCCCGCGGCAACGGGCGTGTAGCGGTTTGCATTGATCGTGACCACGTGGCCCAGGATGTCTCCGTTCCCCTCCCCGGCGAGGTTCCAATAGGCGTGATTGGTGAGATTCACGATGGTGGTCCTGTCCGTGACCGCCGCGTATTCCATGGAAAGCTGGTTTCCCGTGTCCAGCCAGTACGTGACGGTCACATCCAGGGTTCCCGGAAAGCCTTCCTCTCCGTCTCCGCTCCTGTAGGCAAGCTCGACGCCGGCCGCTCCGGGCTTCCGCACTTCGCGAGCAAGCCAGACCGCCTTGTCGAAGCCCTTTTTGCCTCCGTGGAGACAGTTGGCCCCATCATTGGCCGCCAGGCGGTATTCCTTTCCCTCCAGCGTGAAGCGGGCCCCGCCGATACGGTTCGCGTAGCGTCCCACGATGCAGCCGAAGAATGGGCTCGCCGTGAGATAGCCCCCCAGCGTCTCATGCCCCAGCACGACATCCGCGAACCGGCCCGACTTGTCGGGCACCAGAAGGGAAACGATGATTCCCCCGTAGGTGGCGATGGAGAGCGCCATTCCCTTGGGATTGGAAAGGCTGTACAACTCCACGCTCTTGCCGCCCACCGTGCCGAACGGCTTCTTCGAGATAGTGACTTCCGCTTTTGCCTTCATAGCTTGAGAGTATGATTGCCCGCCAGCGGAGTTGTCAACGTGGCTCCGGCTATCGTATGAACCCTGCGATGTTAATCCGGAAAATCTTTCCAAACCTGTTGCTGGGGCCATAGAGAAAATCACTGTTCTGAGCAGTCTTTCCGAACCGAAGCATATCGATATAGGGATTCTTCTTTTCTCCAGTTTCCATCAGAATTTTCTCTTTTGCGTGTTTCGATAATAAATAGAATGATTCGTATTCAGGACCCTTTATGACAATGGTATCGCCTCGAATCTCGACGTATTCAGGGCAGTATTCAGCATCGCGGAAAACTGCTGTTAACTCTCCCCTGGTACCGTCTTTCTTCAGCGTGCACCGGATCAACTGGCCGTTATTATTCTCACAAAAATAGAGGTTTTGATAACCCGCATCAAATCTCATACCGATGATATTTTCAATTCCTTTGCCTGTTTCTTTTTCGCCATCGATAAAAACCGATTTCTTCAAATCCGGCGTATATCTGAATATTTGACTGCCGCTTGATACGAACATGTTCCCTTTATCGTCGAAGACAATACCGCAGGCCCCATAGTTGCCAGGAAATGCTTCCGGTCCGAAGATCAAATCGAAAATATAGAGGTTGGCCGTTTCCGGTGTTCCGAGCTCTTCAACCACTGCGAATTGGCTTGCCTTGCCGTCCTGCGTTATTTTAAGCACGGAAAAACCGGATTTGATGACATACATGTTGCCTTGCTCATCCATCACGATCCCATGAAGGGAACCCTCTAATTCGGCAAAAACTTCTGCTTTGACAGTAGTTTCAGCGTACGCCGCGAGAGATACTACAAACATCAAGAGAAGCTCTAAAACAAAGCTTTTTTTAAACAACCTGTTCATAACAACCTCCACAATAAAAAGTTTCTCTCTGAAAACTTCTGCCAGGTGCAGCCTGTCGCACGGCAGTCGTTGCATTATTCGAAACTGCCGGCTTGTTTTCACCTTGACGCGCGCGCGGAGGCGTGCTAAACTCTTTTTTGGACCGGTGGTCCCGTGGATCGATTTGCGGTGTATTGCAACCACGAAAAAAAAAGCTAAAAAACCAGGAACAAATCCCTTTCGGATTCCCACCTGAGTTTTTTAAGCCCTGCACCTCTAAAGGAGGTTTCACCCTTGACTTCAAGAGACGAGTTTGTATTCACGTCAGAAAGCGTCGGTGAGGGGCACCCGGATAAAATCTGCGACCAGATATCCGATGCCGTGCTGGACGAGGCGCTGCGCCAGGACAAGAACTCTCGCGTTGCCTGCGAGGCTTTCACCACGACGGGGCTGGTCCTCGTGGGCGGAGAGATCACGACTTCCGGCTACATAGACCTGCAGCAGGTTGTGCGCGGAGTCTTGAAATCCATCGGCTACGACGATCCGTCCTACGGCATCGACTACCAATCCTGCTCCGTGATATCCACAATCCAGAAGCAGTCTCCCGACATCGCCCAGGGGGTGAACGGAACCGGCCTGCACCACGAGATGGGCGCGGGAGACCAGGGCATGATGTTCGGCTACGCCTGCGACGAGACGCCCAGCCTGATGCCGGCGCCCATCACCCTGGCGCACCAGATCATGCTCACGGCATCCCGGGTGAGGAAGAGCGGCGAGCTTACCTTCCTCAGGCCTGACGGCAAATGCCAGGTTTCCGTGAAGTACGTGAAGGGAAAGCCCCAGCGGGTGACAACCGTGGTGCTCTCCCACCAGCACTCGGAGGAAGTGAGCTACAAGGAGCTGCAGCAGGCGCTGATAGAAGAGGTCATAAAGAAGGCCATCCCCGCCGAGCTTCTGGACTCGCAGACCATCTACCACATCAATCCCACGGGAAGGTTCGTGATCGGCGGGCCCCACGGGGACACGGGGCTCACCGGGCGGAAGATCATCGTGGACACCTACGGCGGAATGGCGCGCCACGGCGGCGGCGCCTTCTCCGGCAAGGACCCGACAAAGGTGGACCGCTCCGCCTCCTACATGGCGCGCTACATTGCCAAGAACATCGTGGCGGCGGGCCTCTGCTCCAAGTGCGAGGTGCAGATCGCCTACGCCATCGGCATCGCCAAACCGGTTTCTTTCTACGTCTCCACGTTCCAGACGGGAAAGGTCGCCCGACGAGAAGATCGAGAAGGCCGTGGAAGAGGTGTTCGACCTGACTCCCCGGGGAATCATCGACACCCTTGACCTTCTGAGGCCGATCTTCCGCGAGACCGCCTCATACGGCCATTTCGGCCGGGACGGGTTCAGCTGGGAGAAGACGGATAAGGTGGAAGCCATCAAGGCGAAGCTCCGCTGATGAGGTCGCGGCGGGCGCAGGCTGCCTCATCGGCAGCCTTTTATTAAACGGCGAAACGTCGGCTGCATAATAAAATAAAGTCTCCCTGAATATGCCCTCCTGACGATGTATAGTTTAATGGTGCGTCTCGTGCCTCGCACCAAGGAGGTACATATGAACATGCAAAAGAGTTTCCTCTTAATCATAACGGCTGCACTGGTCCTGGTTCTTGGAAGCTGCATTGTCGGAAGCACGAGCGGTACCGTCACGTCAAACGACATTGCGAACTTTCAGAAGATCTTCATGTCTTCCTACTTTGCCGAGCGCGGGGGGCAGCCCGGCGGCGCAAAAGCCCTGACGCCGTTCCTTCAGGTCTCTTGGAGAAGCGGCGCGCGCGCAACGATCCCCGTCAACCAGCTCACCGACAACTCCTTCACAAACCTGACCCCGAAGAGCCTGCCCAACTACCCCGAGCCTGGGCAGACCACGAGCTTCACCATCGTCATGCGCGACACCACAAACTACGTGTACGACATCACCGCGACGACCACCTACCCCGCCGGAGACGCCAGGTCCAGCTACGTGGAGGAGTACTACATCAAGGACATAACGCCGGGGAACTGGTCCACACCTGACGGCCTATGGACGGTGGACGATCCGGTGGTCAAGCTGGATGCCGGCACGTGGGTGCAGGATCAGAAGTCTCGGGTAGCGCAGGTGCTAACCTTTGCCGACGGAACAGTGCGAAACGAAACCATCGTTTCATCGACAAACAACTGGGGATCGGCCCCGACGAATCTGCCCAAGTTCGCTTCCTTTGACGTCAGCGGATCCCTCGACTTCGGGCAATTCTTCTACCCGACAACGGACACGGGCGCCCAGTTCTCGTCGGTCGTCGTTTACAGCGTCACGCCGTCAACCAATCCCGACTTCTGGTTCTGGCAGGGGGCCCAGGGGCAGAACGTCCTGGGGATTCGCTACTACACCGAGTTCAAGGATACCGGAGCGGGCAAGTTCTACGCATACACCATCCTGTTCGAAAAGACCATTTCCACCCTGAGCACCCAGGCCGTAGCAACTCCACAGACGTGGCAGACCGTCTTTGTGGGCTCCCAGTTCGACACCCTGGCGGAGTCGGTGCTGCGGCAGCAGGTCACTTACAATCTTAGCGGGGACAACCCGGATCTGAACACGGGCGTGAGGGTAACCAACATGCAGTCCAGGGTGGTGAACATCACGGGACAAAAGGATTTCTTCCTCCAGGAGCTGAACTCGGATTACGCCACGTTGAGCGGGTGGGACACGACCACAGTCTACACCCCCAGCGGCGATGCGGCTGAAATCCTGGCGGGAGATCCGAGCAAGTTCCTCTATAGCCGGACCGCCACCGAGCCTTCAGGAGGACAGCCGCTCGCGGTGGCAAGCACATCCGGCCTCGGAGACCTGGCAAGCCTCTACACCGCCATCCAGGAAGGCGCCCTGGCTCAAAACACCGGCACGACCATCCCGGGTGCAATTCCCTCCACAACGCAGGATCTCTCGTTCAACGGCAACCAGGGGAGCACCCAGCCTTACCAGGCAAGCTTTGACCTCTCCACCAAGGGAACGGTTGAGGCGTGGGTCTACATCAAGCAGCATACCGACACGGGGGGAATCGTGCACAAGGGCGTCGCGGCCGACTTCTCCGATGAGTGCTACTCGCTTCAGTTCTGGGGGAACCAGGGGCAGCTGGCGCTGGTGCTGGATCCCACAACGGCAACGGGGAGCGGCGGCTACGACCTTTTGACAAGCACGATAAACCTGAACAAGAACAAGTGGTATTACCTTGTTGGCACATGGGACACCACGGCGGCAACTCCCTACATGCGCCTCTACATCAATGGGGCATTGAACGCCAGCAAAAATCCCGCAGAGTGCGTTGCCCATGGCGGCGTGCGCACAAACAGCTCCGATCTTTTAATCGGCTCCCAGCTTCCGGTATTGTACAACGTTACCTACGGATATTTCGGCCTCAACGGCGCCATCAACGGGGTGCGCATTTCCAGCACTGCGACCGCCGCAGCCGACATTCTTACCTTCTACAACACATACAAAGGCGATACCAAAGACTGGCCGCATCCCTGAGAAGCGGAGCAGAAAGAGAATCAAGCCGCGGCCCTGTGCCGCGGCTTTTTTTCGGCAGGGTATACGCCCGTTTGCGGCCGCTTCATGCTGAGAAGCTCGTTGCGCCCCGGCCCGGCCGCGGATACAATAATCACCGCCATGGCCGGCAAAGCCCTTCACTTCCAAACGCGTCCTGACGGACGGGTGGCCTGCACCCTCTGTCCGAACGCCTGCATCATCGCCGAGGGAAAGCACGGAGTCTGCAGGGTCAGGTTCAACCGGGGCGGCAGCCTGGAGATTCCCTTTTATGGAAAGATCTCCTCCATCTCGGTGGACCCGATCGAAAAGAAGCCGCTCTACCACTTCCACCCCGGTGCCGGCATCCTCTCCGTAGGGTTCGTCGGCTGCTCGTTTCACTGCAAGTTCTGCCAGAATCACCGCATCTCCCAGACAACGGACGTGGAGACTCGATCCATCTCCCCCCAGGAGCTGGTGCAGATAGCCAGGCGGGAAGGCTCTTTCGGCATCGCCTACACGTACTCGGAGCCGCTCATCCACTTCGAGTACATCATGGACTGCTCGCGCCTGGCCAGGGAGAGCGGGATCAAGAACGTCCTCGTCTCAAACGGATACCTGCAAGAGGAGCCTGCCAGGGAGCTGATCCCCCTCATCGATGCGGCAAACATCGACCTCAAGGCCAACGATCCCGCGTTCTACACCTCCGAGGTGGGAGGCGAGCTGGACGAGGTGAAGAGGTTCATCTCGCAGGCCGCAGGCCGCACGTGGCTGGAGGTCACCACCCTCGTGATTCCCACCAAGAACGACGATCCGGCGCAGATCGAGGAGATTGCCCGCTTCCTGGCATCCCTGGACAAGGACATCCCCCTGCACCTCTCCTGCTACTACCCCACGTACAAGTACACGCTGCCGCCGACGCCTCCTGAAACGGTCCGCGCGCTGGCCGAGGTTGCCAGGCGCCACCTCTCCTTTGTGTACATCGGAAACGTCGGCTACGAGGAGACCAACACCTCCTGCCCCAAGTGCCAAAGCCTCCTGGTGCGCAGGCGCGGGTACGACGTCACGGTAGAAGGTATTTCAGACGGAGCCTGCTCGAGCTGCGGAGAGCCGGTGAGGATAGTCGGCCTCGCCTGACATTATTGACTATACTCGTACTTGAAAGGCTTGACGTCCCGGCTTGCCCCGGACATCTCTGTTTTCAGAGGAGGGACTCGTTTGACAGTCATCACGGATGAGCAAATCCGATGGGACGAACGTGACCGGTATCGGTATCTTCAACGCCTCCCCCGATGCCACGAAGGAGATCATGGACGGGGACCCCGGAGTGCAGGCGGGGATCTTCACCTACGAGATTCACCCCTGCCGAGGCTTCCCCGGGAGCAGCCTTCCCAAGTGAGCGCGGGCGCCCCGCAGCAGGGCGTCTATTAGCCGGCGCCCAGCCGCCGGCCCCAAGAGAAAAATCCGGGCGTGCCCCGCCCGCGGGGGGGCCCGTTTCAAGCTCCAAGCCCCATTACAAACCGCCCGCGGGCGGGTCGCGTGCTCCGCTTCAAGTCCTCGGCGCAGATCACAAACGCAAACAGAGGCACCCTGCCCCAGCCGGCTGATAGCCAGCCTTATTCGGGCGCCTGCGGGCTTTCCGCTTCGCCCGCTCACGCTGAGGAGCCCTCCTTTCGGCGGGCTTGTCTCGAGGCGTTGCGGGCGGGCCTTCGGGGACGAGCTTGGAATTTGCCTTTTCAACAGTTTATTACTAAACTATTCCTATGAAAAGCGCTGGACGCGAATTACGGGACACGGCACGGCGTCCTGCCATCATGGCCTGGCTGCGCATGGCGCGGATTTATCAGAAGGTCAACGCGGCCTCGGCCGCTCACTTCCGTTCCGCGGACCTGAGCGTCGGACAATTCGACGTCCTGGCTCATCTAGGGACCCATGAGGGAATTACCCAACAGGAACTGGCGAAATCCCTGCTTGTGACAAAGGGAAATGTTTCCCAGCTTCTGGAACGGATGGAGAGTCGAAACCTTGTCACCCGGTGCCAGGAAGGCAGGACCAAGTGTCTGCGGCTTTCACCCACGGGACAGCGGCTCTACCGTTCCACGGTGCCGGCGCAAGAGTCATTGATTGACAGGCTGTTTTCTTCCCTGTCCCGGAGAGACCAGGAGACGCTGCATGTGCTCCTCCGGAGACTTGACAGGGGGATACGATAGGCCCGCCTCAGGCGAGACTGCCTAAACACTGAAGGAGACGTGAGATGATTCAGCAAAGATCCGCGAAGGATCTTGATTTCAAATATCGTTTCATCCCGGCGGATGCCGAAGGGCTGCCGACCCTGCTCCTCCTCCACGGGACGGGGGGAAACGAGAATGATCTGATAGATTTGGGGAGATTTCTTGCGCCAGGAGCGGCACTGCTCAGTCCGCGCGGCAAGGTGCTGGAAAACGGCATGCCGAGGTTCTTTCGCAGGTTCGAGCAAGGAGTCTTCGATCTGGAAGACCTGCGTCACAGAACCGAGGAGTTGGCGGGGTTCGTGGCTGCGGCCGCACAAGCATTCGGTCTCGATCCGTCGAAGGTGGCGGCGGTGGGATACTCCAACGGCGCCAACATCGCCGCCAGTCTTCTCCTGCTCAGGCCCCGCGTGTTGGCCGCGGCGATTCTTTTTCACGCCATGGTCCCGCTGGTGCCGGAGCCTCTCCCCGATCTCCGAGTGAAACCTGTGTTCCTGACCGCCGGCAGGCAGGATAGCATGATTCCCCCGTCGGAGACCGAGAGGCTGGCGAGCCTTTTGGAATCAGCGGGGGCTTCCCTCACCGTGGCCTGGCAGCCGGGAGGACACTCTCTCTCCCGTGGGGAGATGGAGGCTGCGCGGGAGTGGCTTCGGAAGCTTGAAATAAAAGCGGGAAAAGTAAGTTGAGATTCACATGGGATGGGATTCCCATTTTGGAGGTTTTCAATGGAACTTGAGGGTTTGCATCATCTGACGGCCGTAACCGGAAATCCGTCGATCAACGTCGGTTTCTACACCGAGGTGCTGGGCCTGCGCATGGTGAAAAAGACCGTGAACCAGGACGATGTCGGCGCCTATCACCTTTTTTATGGAGACGATGCCGGTCATCCCGGCACCGAAGTGACATTTTTCGACTGGCCTCACGCCGGACTGACCGTGCGGGGCGCGGGCACCATCACACTGACCGCCCTGAGGGTCCCCGGCCTCGCCGCCGTGGAGAACTGGGCGCAGCGTCTGACACGGTTCGGAGTCCCGCATGAGGGAATTTCCGATTACAGCGGCAGGGCTTCGATCGCCTTTCGCGATCCCGAGGGGCAGCGCCTGGAGCTGGTGGATGACGGCGGCAAACCAGGCGGAGTCCCATGTGGGAAAAGCCCGGTGCCTGAGGAGATGTACATCCGAGGGCTTCATGCCGTACACATCCCCGTGAGGCGGCCCGATCCTACAGCGCGGCTCCTCACCGAGGTCCTGGGCTTCAGGCTGGCCGCTGAATACCATCGGCCGGATGGATCCGTCGTGCTCGTCTTTGATGTGGGATCGGGGGGGCCGGGGGCCGAGATCCACCTGGAGGAACAGCGGAATCTTCTCCCGGGCCGCGTCGGCATCGGCGGCGTGCATCACGTGGCATTCAGGACTCCGGACGATGAGCAACATCGTGCATGGCAGCATCGGCTGGCGGAGGCGGGAGTCGGAGTCACGCCGATCATCGACCGGTTCTACTTCCACTCCATCTATTTCCGTGAGCCCGGCGGCGTGCTCTTCGAGATCGCCACGGACGGGCCGGGATTCGCCACTGATGAAGAGTCGACCCATCTCGGCGAGAGGCTTGCCCTTCCGCCGTTCCTGGAACCCCGCCGCGCACAGATCGAGGCGGGCCTGAGACCCATCAATCCCGTACAGATGGCGGCGGCGAACGGGCAGCTTTCGGACAGATCAACTTAAGGAGGTTTTTATGGAGTTCAATTCTCTTCCCACAAAGGAGCGGATCAAAAAAGTGCTGGAAGCGGTCAATTCGCGCGGCATCAAGGCTCAATTGGTGGAGACGAAGGAAGAAGCGCTGGAAAAAGTGAGAAGCATGATTCCTGGCGGAGCCGACGTCATGACGGGCGCCTCGATCACGCTCCAGCAGATCGGCTTCGAGGATCTTCTCGTCTCGGGCAAGCATCCCTGGCATAATTTGAAGGACGGTATTCTAGCCGAAAAAGACATGGCGAAGCAGGCGACGCTTCGAAAGCAGGGCACGATGTCGGAGTACTTCTTGGGCAGCGTGCACGCAATCGCTGAAACGGGAGAGATTGTCTTCGCCAGCGCCACGGGAAGCCAGCTTCCGGCCTACGCTTTTTCCAGCAGCAATGTGATCTGGGTGGCCGGAGCCCAAAAAATCACGTCATCCCTGGAAATGGCGATCAAGAGGATACGTGAATATATCGTGCCCCTCGAGGATCAGCACATGAAACAGCTTTACGGACCGCAAGCCGCCACCATGATCGGAAAAATGCTGGTATTCGAGCGCGAATCACCCATGCTTCATCGCAACGTGAACCTCATTATGGTCAATGAGGTATTGGGTTTTTAAAGGGAGAGGAATCAGAACATGAAAATCGCTCTAGTCGGGGCATCGGGATTCGTCGGAGGATTCATATTGAAAGAGGCCCTCAGCCGCGGTCACGCGGTAACGGCAATATGCCGTCATCCGGAAAAATTGACCGGGCAGCCGAACCTCACCATTATAATGGGCGATGTTCTGGATGAGGGCGGATTCGCCAAAAGCATTTCAGGGCATGACATTGTCATCAGCGCTTTCAATCCCGGATGGAGCAATCCGGAGATTTACAGCGACTACGTGAAGGGAATGCACGCGATCATCAAAGGGGTCAAGAAGTCCCGCGTAAAACGGCTCCTGGTAGTGGGCGGCGCAGGGAGCCTCGAAATCAAGCCGGGTCTTCAGCTGGTTGATACCCCTGAGTTTCCCGCCCAATTCAAAGATGGCGCTCTGGGTGCCAGGGAAGCGCTGAACATTCTCAAAAAAGAAACGGAGCTGGATTGGACTTTGGTATCCCCATCGATCACGCTGCAGCCGGGGGAACGTACCGGCAAATTCAGATTGGGGACCGATCAATTGCTGTTTGACGGCAAAGGGGAAAGCAAGATTTCAACACAGGACCTGGCAATGGCGATCCTGAATGAAGCCGAAAAGCCCCAATTCATCAGGAAGCGGTTTACAGTCGGCTATTGAAATTGCTGCCTCCGCACGGACCCGATCCCGAAGAGAAAAATCCGGGTGTGCCCCGTACGCGGGGCGCCCGGTTTCGATCAAAGCACCACTCATGTCCGCCCTCGTGCGGGTCCCTCCAGCTTGAACCCTGGCAGCGGATGAAACATAATCGGCCGCATAGAAGACGTTGACCGGCCCATCATCTCGGGAAGCGACTCGCCCATACCTGCCGGATACTTCCGGATAATCCTTGTCCGGCAGGGCGCCGTGAGACTTGCGCAGGGAGGGGAGCGGAGGATCGTTCTGCCCCGAAGCGCCATCTTCATTCCTGCCGGCGTGTCGCGATGCATCGAGGCCGGAGGCGGCGCGGAGCTCGCGCAGGTGGCCTTCTGCAAAAGCGTCCTGGACCCGGAGATGCTGGGAGAGGCCGCGGACGAGCTTTTTGCCATGCTTGGCTTGGGGCGGAACCCGGCGGCCCCTGAACCTTTAATCCGCGTCGCCCGCCTCCCACCTACCGCCTTCGACGAGGCGTGCGCTCTGCTGAAGCGTATCGAGGCAGAGCGCGGACAGAAACGGCCGGGAAGAGAGATCATGCAGAGGCTCGCCCTGGTGGAGCTCCTCGTTGTCGTTTATCGCTGCTTCCAATCAGGGCAGGAGGCACAAAACACCGGTCCCGCACGCTTCAGGATCGCGGAGGCGGTTGGCTACATCAGGGACCGCTACGCGGAGGAGCTTTCTCTACCTGAGCTCGCTTCCCGCTTCGGGCTCAACCCCAGCTACTTCTCGCGCCTCTTCACCAGACATACCGGCCTGCACGTCTTCGAGTATCTGAACAGGATCCGCATCCAGAAAAGCTGCCTGCTGCTGAAGCGCTCTTCCATGAGCATTTTACAGATCGCGTTCTCCGTGGGCTATAACAACCTCTCCCATTTCAACAGGTACTTTCCGGCGGATCATGGGAATGAGCCCGCGCGAGTACAGAAATCGAAGCGTAAAGTAAAAAAAGTATCAGTTTAATCCCGAATGGTGCCGGAATCCGCATCCCGAAAAGCCCATACTTTCAATCAAGGAGGCGCCATGGAAAAGCTTGAACAATTCCTGGAGGAATCCCCGATCGCAATACGGGTTACGCTCCCGACCAAAATCATCGTGCATGAGCTGAAGCTCAGTTACGCGGCCTTCGCGCCTTCCAACGGAAAAGTGTGCGAGCTGGAGGTGGGCGGCCGGCGCATCGCCAGGGGCAGAATCGTGCGCAGACGGGGTGAGTACTTTTTCAAGGTAGGAGAGATGGCGAAAGGAGGCGCGCAATGAAGCTGGGTCACCTGAAAGAAATCGGGGTTGAATTGAGAGTCGAGCTGGGCAGGGCGACGCGCAGCCTCGCCGACGTGGCGGGGATCAGCGAAGGAACAATCATTGAGCTGCACAAGCTTGCAGGCGAGCCGGTGGATCTCCTTGTCGCGGGTGAGCTCATCGCAAAAGGTGAAGTGGTGGTGATAGACGAGAGCTTCGGGATCCGCGTCACCGAGATGGTGGAAAAGGAGAAGGAGGCCGGAGAATGACCGACGCCCTGCACCAGATCAAGATCTACGATTTCAAAAGGCCGGACAAGTTTTCCAAAGACCAGATACGCACCGTCTCCATCATGCACGAGACCTTTGCGCGCCTGACAACCACCGCCCTATCGGGGCAACTGAGAAGCCTTTCATCCGTTCATGTGGCTTCGGTGGACCAGCTCACCTATGAGGAGTTCATCCGCTCCATTCCCAACCCGGCCACGATCGCTATTCTCTCCCTGTATCCGCTGAAGGGCTCAGCGCTGCTGGAGATCGACCCGGCAATCACCTTCTCCATCATCGACAGGCTGTTCGGCGGACAGGGGGACGGATGGAAGCTTTCGCGGGAGATCACCGGCATCGAAAGCTCTGTGATCGAGGGCAGCGTCGTCCAGATGCTCGGCGCCCTCCCCGAGTCCTGGAAAAACGTGATCGACCTGAAACCCGGGCTGACGCGCATAGAGACCAATCCCCAGTTCGCTCAGGTCGTGCCGCCGCATGAGATGATCGTGCTCGTGTCCCTTTCCGTGGAAATGGGAGAGGCGCGGGGAATGATGAACCTCGCCCTTCCCTACCTCACCATCGAGCCGATCATCCATAAGCTTTCAGCGCAATACATGTACTCAGTGTTCAGGAGGAAGGGCAGTCCCCAGATGGCCAGGGCTTCCTTCAAGCTGGATCTTCCCGTCGAAGTTTATCTTGAAGGGGCAAGGCTTTCTCTGCGCGATCTGGGTGGGTTGAAGAGAGGCAGCCTCGTGAAGATTTCCGGTTACCGGCAGGGCAAGGCGTTCCTCCGCATGGGCGGGCGCACCCTCTTCGGCCTGAAGGCCCGGCCCGGCGGGAGGGGAAAGCCTGCAACCTACGAGGTCGTGAGCGGGGTTTCAAAAGAAAGCATACCCTTCCTCGAGCCCATAGAGAAAATAGGCGAACCCTCGGAGCTGGAAACCATAGAGGCGGGGATGCGCGAGGCTTTGCTGGAGCTGGGCTCCAAGATAAGCGAGTCCCTTGCCGGCATGAAAAACTCCATCGGGGCGCTGCAGAAGAAGCAGGACGAGATGGCAGACCAGCTGGCTTTCGGAGCGCAGGAACAGGAAGCCCCCGATATGAAGAGAGGCGCGGAGCATGCAAGACCGTTCGACTTCCTTGGCCGGGCGGACCCTGAGCACTTCCTGAGCGTCATCCAGCACGAGCACCCGCAACTGATAGCGCTGATCCTCTCCTATCTCGAGCCGCAGAGGGCTTCCGCCATCCTCGGAAGTCTCCCTGCGGAGCTTCAGCCCGACGTGGCAAAGAGGATTGCCGGCATGGGCCGTACCCATCCCGAGGTCCTCCGCGAGGTGGAGCGGGCATTGGAGAAGCAGCTCTCCGTGCTTTCCTCGGAGGACTACGCCGAGGCGGGCGGCGTGGAGGGCCTGGTCGAGATCCTCAACATGGCGAATCGCTCCACGGAGAGATTCGTGGTCGACTCGCTGGAGAAGAAGGACGCGAAGCTGGCCGAAGAGATCAAGCGGAGGATGTTCGTCTTCGAGGACATCGTGCTTCTGGAAAAAAAGGACGTGGAGAAAGTGGTGAAGAAGGCGGAGACGGACGTCCTGCTCCGCGCCATGAAAGCCGCTCCCGATGAAGTAAAGACCTTCATCTGGGGATGTCTGCCGCCTGAGGACGTGGAGAGGCTCACGCTGCGATTGAAAGAGCTGGGTCCGGTCCGGCTGCACGAGGTGGAGCGTGCCCAGCAGAGGGTTGTCGGCGTGATTCGGGAGATGGAAGAGGCTGGAGAGATCGTCGTGGCCCGAGCGGGTGAGCAGACGAAGATCGTGGAATAGAGACGCAGGGAATGGACCATCCCCTATTGACTGGGGTGGTGCCCGTGGCGCACGGCGAGCACACGCATGCCATGATCGCCGGATCGAAGCTCGTCACCTATCCCACGGGGGGACACCTCATGGCCGGCCGGCTAGAAGGCTTTCTCTCCACTGCGAGGCAAGCCGCAGGGCTGCGCCCCCGGCTCATCCGCCGGAGTAGCTGATCCGATAGATGGCTCCGGCCGCATCATCTGAAACCAGCAGGGCGCCGTCCGGCATGACCTGTACGTCAACCGGCCTGCCCCATGCGGTTCGGTTGACAAGCCAGCCCTCGGCAAAGGGCTGGTAGGAAATCGCCTTTCCGCCACTCAACTTCACCAGGCTGACACGATATCCAATGGGCGTGGTCCTGTTCCATGAGCCGTGCTCGGCGATGAAGATCTGGTTCCTGTACTCCGCGGGGAACATCCCGCCGGTATAGAATCTCATCCCGAGCGCGGCCACGTGGGGCCCCAAGAGGATAGCGGGCGGAGTGAAAAGGGATAAATCCTTGTTCTGGCCCAGCTCGGGGTCATGGATATAGCCGGCATGGACATAGGGATAGCCGAAATGGAGCCCCGGCTGCGGGGCCTTGTTCAGCTCGTCAGGAGGCTGGTTGTCCCCCAGCCAGTCCCTGCCGTTGTCCGTAAACCACAACTCCCCGGTGGCTGGATCCCAGTCGAATCCGACGGTGTTTCGTATTCCCCGCGCAAAGATCTCCATGTCCGAGCCGTCGGGCTTCATCCGCGTGATGGAGGCGTATGGGTCGGGGCGCTCGCAGATGTTGCACGGCGCGCCGATTGGCACGTAGAGAAGCCCGTCGGGCCCGAAGCGGATGAACTTCCAGCCGTGCGTTTCGTTGGTGGGCAGACGGTCCGTAACCACCACGGGCGCGGGAGGAGATCCGAGTGAGCTTTCTATCCTGTCGTAGCGGAGGATGCGGCTAACCTCTGCCACGTACAGAGACCCGTCCCGGAATGCGACTCCATTGGGCATGTGGAGGCCGCTGGCGATGGTGAGCACCTTTCGGGGTCCCGATGCCGGGCGCACGGCATTCGGGATGGCATAGACCTTCCCTATGTCACGGGTGCCGATAAAAAGGGTCCCGCTCTCGCCAAGAGCCAGGGAGCGCGCGCCGGGAACATTCGGCGCGAATACCTCGATCTTGAAGCCAGGCGGGAGGCGGATTTGGTCCAGGCGAGGATCTCCCGGGCGGAAGGCCGCCCCGCAGCCAAAGAGGAAAAGAGACAACAAGAGCATCGAAAAGATTCGCGGTTCTGCTCGCTCGAAGGACTTTCTCTTCATAAAGGAAATATACGTGTTGATCTGTGGGAGAGGATACAGAGGTGGGGCTCGCCGCCGCCGGCGCTGCAAAATGCGAGCACTCTCGACCCCGCGCGCGCATCCTGGCGCGCTGGACCCCTTGACATATTCGGCCCTTTTATGGTCTGGTAAATTCGACTTTCCCCTGTAGCTCAGCTGGTAGAGCGGGTGGCTGTTAACCACTAGGTCGGCGGTTCGAGTCCGTCCGGGGGAGCTGAGACCGAGTCGAACAGGCCCTTTTATGGTTAACACTATAGGAGGGCCTGTTTCGTTTCGGCGTAAGCCAGTCACCATCAGCTTGTCACGTTCTTTCGGAGTTCATGCCAGCTATTTGCCTCGGTGATGATGCTCTCACTGAGACATTCTGCGACAAATCCGCCATCCTGCTCTTGAAGTACTTCGAAAACGAGTTTGCCATTTAGAGTCGCCATAGGCTATGTTCTTACTAGACTACTGACTCGTTTGTCGACGAATATTCAAAAGGGGTCAGTTTCTCCTTGTTCTTTTGCTCATGGCGGCTGGCTCGAAGCTCGTCAATCTGGGCGGGCGACTCCTGTGTTCCGCCGCCGGTCTTGAAAACCTCAGCGCTTCGCGATAAAGATAGCGGGGAGATGAGAAATTCGGGCCAAGAGCCACGACGCACCTGAAAAGCAGAGCATGACAGACAGACAAGAGTTGCAGAACGAGATCTCACGCGAGGATACCCGGCTCACCGTCCTCAAAGCCGAAGTGGAGAAAAGCAACACCCGCTTAAACGCGCTTCGTGAGCAGCTCGCCGCTGAGCCGCCCCTGCAGATCGCCGTCCCCAGGCTGCCGGCTCCAGAGACAACACCGACACCGATGACGAATGCGGCCAAGGTCGCCCTTTTCCGGTCGCTTTTCCGAGGCCGCGAAGACGTCTTCCCGCGACGCTGGGAGAACGCGAAGAATGGCAAATCCGGCTACTCACCGGCCTGCACTAACGAGTGGGAGTACGGATTGTGCGCGAAGAAGAAGGGGCTCAACGCCAGCCGGCGTGTTCACTGCTGTGAGTGCCCCAGCCAGGCATTCATCCCGGTTTCAGACGAGGAGATCGCCAAGCACCTGCGAGGGGACCAGATCATGGGGGTCTATCCCCTCCTGCCAGACGATACGTGCTGGTTCCTCGCAGCCGATTTCGACAAGAAAACGTGGCATGATGATGTCATGGCGTTTATCGAGACCTGCGACACACACGGTATCCCCGTGGCGATCGAGCGATCCCGCTCGGGCAACGGCGCGCACGCCTGGTTTTTCTTCGCATCGCCTGTGCCCGCGGCAACAGCACGCAAGCTCGGCTGCTTTCTCATCACCGAGACCATGGCACATCGGCACCAGCTCTCGATGGAATCGTACGATCGCCTATTCCCCAACCAGGACACCATGCCGAAGGGCGGATTCGGCAATCTGATCGCACTCCCTTTCCAACGTCATTCGCGCGACGCGGGCAACACCGTGTTAGTCGATGCCGTCCGAAAGCCCTGGTCCGATCAGTGGACCTTTCTCGCCGGCATCAAGCGCCTCGATGCGACCTTCATCCACGCCCTCGCCGAAGAGGCCGCGAGTCGCGGGCAGGTGATCGGCGTCCGTGTAAGCGAGACACTCGACGATGACGATCTGACGCCCTGGACCCGACCGCCTTCCGGACGCCCGAGAAAGGTCGTGATCACCGCGCCCCTACCTCCTAAGGTGAAGGCGGTCCTGAGCCAACGCTTGTTTATCGAGAAGGCCGGTTTGCCGTCGCCCCTGCTCAACGAGCTCAAACGCCTTGCTGCATTCCAGAATCCAGAGTTCTACAGGAAGCAGAGCATGCGCCTCTCAACGGTGCTCACGCCCAGGGTGATCGCGTGTGCCGAGGACTCCCCCGAACACATCACTCTTCCGCGCGGCTGTTTGCCCGATGCCGAGGCTTTGCTTCGCCAGAATGGAGTCGCGATAGATGTCAAGGACAAGCGTGAAGGCGGGACGCGGTCGACTTCGCATTCCAGGGCACCCTCACCCCACTCCAGGAGTTTGCCGTGAAGGCGCTCCTCGAACATGATACCGGCGTGTGTGTCGCGCCGCCGGGCGTCGGCAAGACCGTAGTCGGCGCGTACCTAATAGCAGCCCGGAAGACTAGCACGCTCATCCTCGTCTATCGCAAGCCGCTCCTCGACCAGTGGATCGGCCAACTGTCAATGTTCCTCGGCATCGGGCCCAAGGACATCGGCCGGATCGGCGCGGGGAAATCTAAACCCAATGGCCGGCTCGATGTGGCCATGGTCCAGAGCCTCGCGCGAAAAGGGAAGGTCGCAGATCTCGTCGCAGGCTACGGCCAGGTAATCGGTAATCCAAGACGAGGTCCATCATGCACCGTGTGTGAGCTTCGAGCGTGTTCTGGCCGAGGTGAAGGCCAGGTACCTCGTCGGCCTCACCGCGACTCCACAGCGCCGAGACGGGCTCCATCCCATTCTCCACATGCAGCTCGGTCCGATCCGGTTTACGGCAGACGCGAAGAGCCAGACAGCCCAACGGCCGTTCGACCACAAGCTCGTCGTCAGAGAGACGGGGTTCTCACCCACTGGCCACACGGCCGATGCTGGAATCCAGGAGCTCTACGCGGCACTCGCCGCCGACAAGAAGCGCAACGACCTCATCTTCGACGACGTGCTGTGTGCTCTCGAGGAGAAGCGCTCGCCCATCCTGCTCACGGAACGGCGGGAGCATTTGGAACACTTCGCCGACCGGCTTCAACGCTTCACTTGACATCTTATCGTGCTCCACGGCGGCATGAAAGACAAGGAGCGACGTGAGGTTCTCTTGAAGCTCGCCGGGATCCCCGACGGAGAGGAGAGGCTTATCATCGCGACCGGCAGGTACATCGGCGAAGGCTTCGACGACGCCCGGCTCGACACCCTGTTTCTCGCGTTGCCTGTCTCATGGAAGGGGACGCTCGTCCAGTACACCGGCCGGCTGCATCGCCTGCATGCGGGCAAGACCGAGGTTCGGATCTACGACTACGTTGACAGTGCGGTCCGGATGTTGTTGAAGATGTTCGAGAAGCGGCTTCGCGGCTACAGGGCGATCGGATACGTCCGTGACGAGGAGGTGCTTCGAAACCCCGAGGATAGGACATGAGGAAAATAATGGCCGCAGATAAGAGAAAGCCGTCAAAGAAGAAGGGGCATAGCAGGACTCCGTCGAACGCGAGGCTCGAGCGGATCGATATGACGATGACGAGCATATTGTCGCGGTCTGTACGCACGGGAAGTCGCCCCAACGCGTCCCGATCCTTGACCCACCGCTGCCTGACCCACTTCCCGCTGGCGCGGAGTGGATCGACGCATTTCGCCGCTGGGCACGAGGGAGATAATCATGGCCGGTCGACAGATCGATCGAGACAAGCTTAGGGCGGCCGTCCGCAGGCTGGGCGATGAGTACGTGTTCTATATGTTGGACGAGGCTATCGACCTCTTGCCCCAGGCGAAGCTCCTGAAGCTGGCAAAGCACTATATCGACCCGTCGAAGCTTGAACCGGATGGCAAGGCCGAAGGGAGCCTGCTCTCCGACGTGAAGGTTTTCGAGAAGGCGAGCTTGGCCGGCGAGTACTACGAGAGCTTCAATGTCAACTCGAAGAACTGCGTGGAAAAATCCACCGGCACCAGGGCTTGGATCGCCGATTGTCACCGGCTACTCGACCGCTGCGTGGCCCAGGAAAGGAAGGGCGATCCCGCCGATGTGCGCCAGGCTTTCGAAATCATCTTCGGGGTATTGGACCGCATCGACGAGTGTCTCGACGACGTCATCTTTTTCGCCGACGAGGCGGGATCGTGGCAGGTCGGCGTCGACTGGAACAAGGTCCTGCCTTCCTGGTTCAGGGTTCTTTCGGCAACTGCCGAGCCCGCGGAGTACGCCGAAAGGATCACGGTTTTGCTGGAGCGCCACTACAACTACGGGAGCAGGAAGATGCTCGCCGTCGCACGAAGGACGGCGACACCACAGCAACGTAAGGCCCTTTCTTGCGTCGTGAATCGGAAACCAAGTCAGCGACTACGCTGCAGGAAATCATGAGCGAATACCAGTACTACGAGTTCCAGGCGATCGACCGGCCGCTCAGCGCGAAGGAGATGAGCGTGCTGCGGTCATACTCGACGCGGGCCCGCATCACGCCGACGAGCTTCGTCAATCACTACGAGTGGGGCAGCTTCAAGGGCGACGAGGACGCGTGGATGGAAAAGTACTTCGACGCGTTCGTGTACCTCGCCAATTGGGGCACGCACGTGCTTAAGCTGCGATTGTCGTCGAGGCTGCTCGATCCGGCAATGGCCGGGAAGTACTGCGGCGGCAATAGCGCCTTCATCCACGAGAAAGCCGGCAAGGTCATCCTGACCTTCGTGTCCGAAGACGAGGAAGGCGGCGAGTGGGAAGAGGGTGAAGGCCAGCTCTCCTCGATGATCTCCGTGCGGACCGAGCTGGCGCGCGGTGACTTGCGGGCCCTGTACCTGGGCTGGCTGCTTCGGGCGCAAGCCCGGGAACTCGACGACGAAGATGTAGAGCCGCCCGTTCCGCCGGGCCTCGGTCAGCTCAGTGCATCGCTGGAAAGCCTGGCCTCGTTCCTGCGCATTGACGACGACCTGCTGCACGTGGCCGCCGAGACCAGCAGGCCGCTTGGAGACACGGATATAGATCGGAACGAGGTCCGAGCGTGGGTCGAGAAGCTGGCGACCAAGGAGAAGGACGCGCTAATCGCGAACCTCATAATGGATGCCGACCACACCCTGGTTACGGAGCTGCTACAGCGGTTCATCAAGGAGCGATCGACTGAAACCACGACGGACACGGTCCGAAGACGGACCGTGAGGCAACTCTGCCGGGCAGCCGAGGCCTTCGCAACGAAGCGTAGTCGCATCGAGGCTCACAAGCGTGCCGAGGCGAAAGCCCGCCTCGAACGCAAAGCCGCCATCGCCAGGGAAAAACATCTCGACAGCCTCGTCGGCCGCGAGCAGAAGCTGTGGGCCAAGGTAGAAACGCTAATCGCCGCCACGCAGCCGAAAAGTTACGACCTGGCCTTGAAGATCCTTGTCGACCTGCGCGATCTGGACGTCCGCGGCAAGGGCGGCGACTTCGCTCTGCGCATGGAAACGCTCCGGCAGGCTCACGCTCGAAAGCCCAGCTTCATCGAGCGGCTCGGGAAGGCAGGGCTGTAATGGCGGCGAACAGGCACACCAGAAAACCTCTGGATCGGCGTAAGAAAACGACACCGAAATCGACAAAAGGTAGCCGGAAGAGCGTCTTGGGCAAAATGGCCCCATATGAGCTGGCCACCGTCCTGCAAGCCCTGCTGAAGAGACATCCGGAGCTCAAAGCCGAGGCGGAGGCGGCCGCCATCGGGATGGTGTCCGCCTTATCCGTCGAAGACATCGCCGCGAAAGTGTTCGATGCAGTGACATCGCTCGGCCTCGAATCCCTTCACGGCCGCGCGGGCAATCAGCCGTGGGGCTACGTGGAGCCGGCAGACGCCGCCTGGGAATTGCTCGAAGAACCGGTCGAGGACATCATCGCCGACATGAAACGGTACATGGACCTCGGGCTGAAGACGGCGGCTGAAACGATCTGCTGTGGAATCGTGGCGGGTCTCCACAAGGCCGAGAGCGTCGGCTCAAACGGTCTGCTCGGTTGGGCGCCGGACTTTGCCGAAGAGGAAGCGTGTAATGCCGTCTTCGAGTTGATCCGCGCGTGCCCTGGCAAGGACCGCCGTGCCGTCCACGACAGGCTCGTCGAGGCTCTCGACGACCTCGTCCTGAACTGGCACAAAACGCTCTCTCAAACGGCAGTTCGCGCGTTACACAGCAGCTCGGTGTCGTGAAAAACATACACACCCATGGTTAGAGTGCGGCCGGAATACAGCTTCTTTTACTGTTTCCGCTTCCGTGATGAGTTGGGGATCAAGGGGGGAAGTCACGACGTATCCACATTCTTCGGCTTCTTCCAGCGTAAGTTTGAATTACTTCTTGCTCGACCTTGCTCCAGCGACCCGGTATTCGCGGTAGTCGAGACCGAGGGGGAAACGGCCGGCTTGGTTGTACCAGTTACCGGCAGAGCGTTTCAAGTCAGTAATCCCGGCGATGTTCATCTCTGGCAGGTGCGGGCCGTGGTAGAACTGCTCTCTTCGGGCGTTCCGCCGAATGAGGACAAATCGCGGCAGCGGCAAAGCGTCCTCGATCAGGCTTATGAATGAGGGCATTGATCGTTTGGTCGCTGGTTCGAGTCCGTCCGGGGGAGCAAAGGAAAGGTCGAGCTGGCTCTCTCTGGCGTTCGCCATGGAGAGCCGGCTCTGACAATAGTCATTCCGCTTGGCGATTTCGGAAGTGCGGCGGGAGGAGCGGAAGTTTCAATAGGAGCGGCAGACCAATCTGGCATGAGTCACTGGCGGCGCCATTCCATTCTTTCATACACATCCTTCCTGTGACAGACGCCAAGAATGAGAATGTCTTCACCTTCGATTTTCAGAACAATCCGATAGTCCCCAACCCGCAGCTTTCTGTAGCCTTTCAGAGTTCTTCTCAATGGCTCCGAGTACTTGTCTGGAGATTCAAGTAGCCGCTGCTCAATGGCGACCTTGACTCTTTTCTGGATTGTCCGGCTGAGTTTTGGCAAGTCCTTTGCCTTGACGTCCGGGTGGTAGCTGAGGTGATAGGGCACCTCTATCCCCAGACCTCAGCGTGCGTTAGGGTTTTCCGACGGGCTAGTGAATCAACACGCTCATCCGCAAAGCTCACGAGGGCAGAGTCCTCGAGGATTTCCAGAGCCTCCCGGACCAAGTCCCTGGTCACCATGGACAAGGACAATCCTCTCTCCTTCGCCATCCTCTCGATCAACGAATAGACCGGCCTTTCGAGGGCAACATTGATTCGGGGATTCTTGGTAGGCATTGCTTTCCTCCAAGGAATAGTGTATCACTTATGAGACACTGTGGCAACTGCCCATGAGGGCGCTTGACCGCCGAGTAGGGCAATCGCGGCTGCCAAGGGGATCTGCAACGCCGAAAACGCCACTCCGAGAACATGGTCGCTGCGAGGTTGATCCACGGCCGCTTTTACTTTGAGCCCGTCGTTATCAGGAATGCCTTCACACGGCGCACAAGCCGCAAGCGCAAGGTTGTAGAGGAGCGACCTTGAGCGACATGAATCCGTCCTTTGCCGATTTCGGTGCTTGCCGTATGAGAAATGGACGGTATCCTCGATCATTTGCAGCAAATGACCGCGTTACCAACCCGTTCGGCGGTTTGAGTCCGTCCGGGGGAGCGAAGATTGAGTCGAACTGGTTTCCCCTGGCTAACACGTCGCAGCTTGCAGGGGGCGTCCCCAAGGCGCCCAGGAGGATCCGGCTGAAGAACTGAGAGAGGCTACCCCGTGCTCTTCAGCTCCTCTCTGAGGATGCGGCGAAGGGTTTCCACGTCCAGCGGACGCGCTGACCTTCCCAGATACTCACGGAGGGCATCGTTTATCATGGTCTGGTATCCCCGGCCGGCGGCATCCGCACGGTTGCGGAATTCCTCCAGAATCTCATCATCAAGGTAGATGCTGATCCTGCTCTTCCCTTTCTGAGGGATGACCGCCCCCCGCTTGGCCTTGCTGAAGTCATATTCCTTCCTCATAGTTTTTCCTCTCACTCCTCGTCGCGGTCCTGGCCGAAATCAGCCGGATTGTCTGACCGCGATAGGAGTAGACAATGACAACAATCCGGCCTGATGAATCCGTCCCCATGGACACGAACCGTTGCTCGCCGCGAGCCTGGGAATCCTCCCTTGTGAGGGCAAAGGGATCAAAGAGCACCGCCTCGGCGTCGGAGAAGCGAATCCCATGCTTCCTTTGATTCGACGCAGCTTTCCGGGGATCCCACACAACTTGCATACTCAGAGCATATACATACATTATACATATATCAAGTGCCTGACGGCAATCGGAATACGGAGGGACGCAGGCAAAGTCGTATGGGGCCGCGAAAGCGAAATCATCGCTGAGCGGGTAGACGCTGGAGCTTAGACTCAAGGATTTCCGAATGCGATGGCTGCGAGTGAAAGGCTGTACAGATGCGGCCTTGGAAAGCACAAGCTTTGTATTTGCATGCTCCGGCTCCCTTTGTGCATGAAGCATAGCAAGTCCTCGATCAGCGGGATGGCCGACCGTGTTAACGTCCAGGTCGCTGGTTCGAGTCCGTCCGGGGGAGCAGAGTTGGACAGGCAGTCGGCACAGAGTCGACTGCCTTTTCTGTTTCTTGGGCGCAGCGGCAGGTCAGAGGGTCCGGCGCCAATAGAAGATCGCCAGCTGGGTCCTACCACGCAGGTTCAGCTTCTCCAGCACCGTGGAGATGATGTTGCGGGCGCTGCCCTCGCTGATGAGGAGAGCGTCGGAGATCTCGCGGTTGGAGCAACCCCTGCGCCACCAACTCCGCCACCTCGTTCTCACGCGGCGTGAGGCCGGGTAGGGGCTGGGGATACGCGTCCGTGAGACGGTCCAGCATGCGCGCGTCCAGCACGGCGGTCTCCGTCATGAGGGCGCGAAGCCGCTACGCCATGCCGGCGGTGGGGGTGGATTTCAGCAGGTAGCCGGCCGCGCCGGCCTGGAGGGCCTCGCGGATACTCTGATCGTCCTCAAAGGTGGTGAGGATCATCACCCGGACCGTCGGCCAACGGCTTCGGATTTTTCGCGTCGCCTCGATGCCGTCCATGCCCGGCATGCGCAGGTCCATGAGCACGGCGGGCGCCCACTTCCATACTGACCGCGTTTTTTTTGTCTAAAAAAATCCTTAAAAAGCTCTTGACAAGGATGATATTTAGTAGCATTATACACTTAATTGCTTTTTGCACTTATAGAATTATTACTTATAGATGTGTAGTGAAGGATGGAGAGAGACGATGTACCAGTCAGGTGATTGCGGAAGCATGAAAGGGCATGGTGAAGGGTCTTGTAGCTGCGAATCCAGGCATGAGAAGTTCATCGATCCCTGCCTGCTTCTCCTCATTGCGCAAGATCCATCCCATGGCTACGACCTCATCGAGCGGCTTAAAAAATACGGCTTCGATGGGGTGGATCCCACCAGAGTGTATCGGCGCCTGCGCCATCTGGAGGATTGCGGATTCCTCGAATCCGCGTGGTCGACGGACACTCCCGGGCCCGCGCGTAGAGCGTACAGGATCACAAAGGAGGGCCTGGATTTCCTTCAGACATGGCCTCCCGCGGTCCAGAGATCGATCGAGTCGTACAAGTCTTTTATCGACGATTTGACCGCTCTGAAGAATAAGGGGCAAAAAGGGTGAAAGCCATGCAAGACAACGACGCTGCCGTTGTTGCCGTTGAAGCGGATGGGCTGGTGAAACGCTTTGAGAAGAACATCGCCGTGGACCGCGTCAGCTTCCAGGTGAGAAGAGGGGAGATTTTCGGCTTTCTGGGGCCGAACGGTGCGGGCAAAACCACGACGGTGAGGATACTCACGGGTGTTCTCAAGGCAGACGGGGGGAGCGCGTTGATTTTCGGCGCCAGGGCCGGCAGTCTTGAAGCCAAACGATTCGCGGGCGTGGTGCCCGAAATGGCGAACGCTTATGGAGACCTGTCAGGGTGGAGCAATCTGATGTTGATGGCGGAACTCTCGGATGTTCCCACAAAAACGGCGAGAGAGAGGGCGACGAAGCTCCTTCGAGAACTTGGGCTTTTCGAGAGAAAAGGCGACCTCGTGAAGGGATACTCCAAGGGAATGAAACAGCGCCTGATCCTGGGCATGGCGCTCATCGGCGATCCGAAGATCCTGTTCCTGGACGAGCCGACCTCGGGATTGGACGTGCAGAGCGCTCGTCTCATCAATGACCTCCTGCGCGGCTTGAACGCGGACGGTACGACCATTTTTCTCACAACCCATGACATGGACGAGGCAAACCGCCTCTGCAATCGTGTGGCCATCATAGATCGCGGGAGGATTGTCGCTACGGACGCGCCGGAGAAGCTCAAGAAAGCGACGAGCGGCATGCACTCGATAGAGATCAGCTTCGATGGCGCAGCGAGCCTAGAATCGTTTGAGGGTATATCAGGAGTGAGGGAAGTGAAGAGAATCGGAGACAAGCTCAAGCTTTATACTACGGACCCGGGGGAGCTTGTGGTCGAGATGGTCTCCTACTCCCGCGCGAACGGGCTTAAAATCGTATCGCTCAATACGCCGATTCCCTCGCTCGAAGACGCCTTTCTGGCGCTCACACACAAAGGAGCATCGTGATGCCGGCAATTTCAACAGCTCTGGGGCAGTCCAGGCGCGTATGGACCATCGCCAAGAAAGACATCCGCATCTACTATTCCAAGGGCCCGGTGGTGATATTCGGCATCATCTTCCCCGTTTTCCTTTTTCTTTCGTTCATGATCGGCAGGAGGCTGACCCTCGATTCCACGATGCCCGGGCTTATGGGAATGATCCTTTTCTTTTCCGCCACTGCAATATCCAGTTCCGCTCGTCATCGGATTGGTCCTACCTTACTTTCTGTTCTCCCTGACGGTTCGGGAGTGGCTGGTTTTCATCTCGATCGGGACCCCGATCGGATTCCTTTCCCATATCCTCTTTTTTTTCCTGTTAGTATACGGGATGTACATGCCGTTCATCCGCATACCGTCGATCTGGTTATGAAACCACGCAACGGCCTTCCTCGCCGCGTACGCGAATCCCCTGCTCGACTTTTAATCGAACGGTATCGTGAAAACGACGTGAGTCCTTATTCGGATGACTACTCAACGCAGATCTGCGTGCCGGTGGATAGAGTACGCTGGTTCCGCCTCAGCGTCTCCGCAGCACGATCCCGTCAAAGGGCTCCAAGACCACCTCGCGAGCGGGACTCCCATCATTGTAGCGCGCTGCCGACTCGACGTAGACCGCGTCCGCGTACAGAAGCCCTTGACCTTGGGAGTTCCTTATCCGCAGTATGGGTCTGTCCCGCGTTTTGAGGGCGACCTGCGCAACATCCCGCCACGCGTCAGGGTTCCGCGTTTGATCTATTTTCGCGCTGGCGATGATCTTCCCCAGCGCCACGATCTCGTAGACGGCGGCCTTTGTCCTGGACGACCGGTTTGGCGCGTCGGGGAGCCATACGCGGATGGTATAGGTCCCATCCTCCGGAATCATCAGGTCGTATTCCGCCGCCGCGTCCCTTTGGACCGCTTCCCTGCAAGTCGATCCCCAGTCATGGTAGAAAGGCGGCTCCACTTTCCATTCGTGCGTATCACGATGGACTGTCGACCAGCCGCCGGAAAACTTGACGCCCGGTCCGTCGTCGTCTATCACGTATTGCCGCTTCGGCGCCTGGGCGCCTACTATGCGCGAGAAGCCATCGCCCAGCGGGATAGTCTTCGGCTCGGAGGTCCCGTTGAGAAGGACGATGCCTTTCTCGAAATCCCTTCGGTAGACGTCCGGCGGCAGTTCGTCCATGAACACGTCGTCTATATGGACAACGCCCGTAGCATCCGCGAGAAAGAACTGCAGCCCCGCGTCCGAACGGCCGCCCGTCGCGGTGAATCCTACCGTATATTCCTTCCACTCGCGGCCCATCTCGAACCTCTTCCACAATCCCAGCCCCTCCCAGTCGCCCGCCCGCCGCTGCAGGGAGACGACTAGCGGCCGCGGGGTGTCCGCCTTGGCGGAGAATCGCACGACGTAAGAGACGCCCTTGCGTACCTTCACTCCATCCCTGTAGAAATTGACGAAGTGGGGCTGGGCGGAAGGGGGCAGCGCGCGGACTTCGATACGGGCCGATCGCTGGCCGGAGGCGGCATCCGCGTCGTAGGAAAAATACGCCAACACGCCCTGATTCGGCTGAACGAAAAAGGACCACGAGGAATTTCCGGGGTTCTCGAAATCCCCGTCGGAGAAGAGGGGACGGGGGATGGGCTCCGGAGCGCCCGCCGTCCGAGCATACTCCGCGGGTCCGAGTGGAGCGCCGAGCCGGTAATCGAATTCGTCGTACGTCCATTCCTCGCAATAAAGCACGTCGCTGAAATGGCGTTCGAAGAGCCCGTTCCCCATGAGGGCAAAGGCAAGGCCGAAACGCATGGACGGATACCAAGTCCGCGCGAAGTCAAGGACGCCGGGAGGAATGCGGCGTTCCGCCTCCTCGAAGGAGGAGTATACGCCGTACCCGTACCCCAGCTCGTTCGGCGCGCCCACGTCGATCACGCTGACGTTCGGTCCCATGCCGCCTTTCTCCCAGCCATGGTAGCGGTCCCAGATATCGCTGAACCTGATCCGGCCTTCAATGGCGTCGATGCAGATAAAAGCCAGGTTGTCGCCGTCGAAGTATTCACCGAGCTCATCGGCTCCTTTCGAAAGATGTCCCGTAGCGATCGCCCCGGGCATGGTTTCCCGCCAGAGGCGCACCATCTCCAGCATCCCCTTCCTCCATGCTGCGTCCAAAACCACGGGGTCGTCCTCATTCCCGTCGCCGTCCGCGTCGATACGGATAGGATTGCCGTATGCGTCCTTCTTGTTATAGGAAACATCCAGTATGAAGCTGTCAAAGAAGACGCCGTCGAAGAGCAGATCGGCGGCGGATATGGTCTCACGGATGCGCCGCGCATTGAACTCCACCACTTCGGGTTTCGTGAGGTTCAGGCGGTGTGATCCGGGCCACAGTGTGATCCGCTCGCCGGAAACATCCCGGAGGTAATACTCATCCGGGATGGAAGGCTCGCCGTCGAAGTACTCCAAGGGCTGGAGCGTCGCCAGCAGGATGACGCCAGGGTTGACGCTTCTGATTCTACGCAGGCTTTGCGGATCGGCCCACCCAAGAACGGCCAACTGGAGCCTGGCCGTATAGTCCCGGTATTCCGGATCCGCGAGCCGCCAGCTCCATAGATTCGCGATGCGGGGATAGTCCGCTTTCATGGCGGGCACGCTCCGATAGCTGAGCATGAGCGTGAAATCGGGGGCCGCCGAGGAACGCAGGTAGACCCGATTCATCTCCATGGGATCGGGAGAGAGGTTCCTGATCTCGGTCTCGTGGACCGTCCTGCCGGAGCCCGAATCGAAGGGGTGCATCGAGCCAAAGGGCAGCTCCTCGTTCAAGGACCAGCGGACCTCGGCCGGCACGGGGCTCGAGACCCTCAGCCGCAACGACGTTGAGCCCGCGGGAAGGAGGGTCGAATCGGGGCGCGCATCCGAGAGGGGCGGGCCCAGGTAGATGAAGGATCCGCGGGCGGCGCCCGCGGTGATCGCGACCTCGTCCCCGGCCGAAAGGCCCGTCAGGGGGAAGATTACCTCGGCGGAAAAGGGCGGGTCGCGCCGAGCAGCTTCCGCAGCGACGCGGCTGGGGTCCAAAGTCTCGCGCGTGATGCGCACCGAGTCCATGGCGTACATGGGATTCCCGAGCGCAAAGCGCGTCGAACCCGCAGGCGCGACGTAGCGGCCTTCATTCGTGTCGCCCGCCGCCCGCCCGTCGACGTACATGCGCATATAGTTCTGCGACTCCGAGAAGACGAAGACGACGTGGTGCCAGCTGCCGGCCTTCCAGGAACGCATCGAACCTTCATTGGAATATGCGCTGAGATAAGCTCCTCCGATGGTCGCTTGAGCGCAGACGATTCCCGTAGACGCTTGACGCACATAAAGCGAGTCGCCGTTCGACGCCGCATAAGCGAAGAACGGGAGGTCGGCGGCGTACCCCGCGGACGATCCGTCTCTTAAAGGGGAGATCCAGAATTCGACGGTCCCCTGGTGGGGGTCATACAAGCCTTGTGTCGCGAAAGGGACGCCCCCGGACGGCGCAATAAAGCCCTGGCCGAAGCGGCCGGGGACGAATACGGCCCCGGCGGCAGAAATGGGCTTCTCACCCCGCGCCGTCACGAGGTCGCCGTCGGCCGCAAGATGGAAGGTCTCCGCGAGGGAGCCTTCCCTAGAGGGCACGTTATTCACTGTCCAGCGGTATGAGCTTCCCGGTCGAGCGGCAATGAGGTCAGCGGCTAAAAAACGATAGTCCGAGCTCGGCCGAAGCCGAATCGATGGCTCTTGGGGAAATGCCCTAATGGAGGCGGCGGCGAGGCAAACGATTAGGAGGGCACAGCGATGATACTCGCTTGGCGGGAACCTGATCCAGATTCGGGGAGTCATTAATCCAATCATTTTCAATGCTCCTATTGATACGATTCGATTTCCCCATGCACAGCCTAATCCGCCCTTACTTCCAGTGCAAGGGCGGGATGGACGCTAATGGGGGTGAGATTCCCAGGCACGAAACGAGATGTCTATAATCAGCCCGATTTTCAGCGTGCCGCTGGAATAGAGTGATAGGCAAAACGATAATTCCCCCCTTTTTCTAATATCGCCAGAGAATACATTCCACAGCCTCATCCTACACTGAAACGGCGGAGTGCGTAAGAGACAGAAGTCATTGCGTCCCTTTCAGTTCACTCCCCCCGCCCTCGGGAAGCGATGAAAGCCCGCATTTCACTCAGGTGACGGCCTTCCGCATGAGACACAAGACAGTTCTCTCCCTCTGCCCGTTTCATGTTTAGGTTGAGTCTAAAGGAAGTGCATGAATTGAATGAACAAAACGTCCCTCTTAAACAAGGGCGAAACATTAAACACTTGCCGAGAGCTTTTACGATCTTTGGCATCCTCATGCTCACGGGCACGTTGCGAAGCGAGAAAGTTGCGGACATGAACCGGCGAATCTTGAAAGTGTTCTGGGACATCATGTTCAATTCAATCCCTTCGCCTCAATTTGTGACCTTGAATAAGGTCTTTCGAGAGCTGTTTCCAGTGTAGATTAGCCGTAACTGTTTGTCATATCTACAGTTAGGCGCTTAGACTCGCCTCTCTATCTCTTGATACTTCCCCCATAAACGATCTGTCGCAAAGGTGTTTCTATTGAAGCTTTCCATTTGATACACTGCTGTCGTACCGCGTCCGGATGCATGCCTTGAAAAATCTATCCTGAGAAATCACAGATCGAGGAGGATTGAATATGTCGGAAATCGAACAGCTGGCCGTTCACACCGGCACTGTCGATGTGCCCCCCGCGGAAGTCGGTTACGACGAAGAAGCGATCAGGAGACTGGATGCCCACCTGCAAGGGCTTGTCCGGGAGAACAAGCTGCAGGGCGCCAGCTACCTTCTTGCCCGATACGGAAAGGTTTTCGCCTGCAAGTCGATGGGCAGGCTGACTCACCACCAGGGCAGCTCCGACCTTCTGACGGATTCACTGTGGTGCATTGCATCGATCACCAAGCTCTTCACCGCCATGGCGATCATGACGCTGGTCGAATCCGGCAGGCTGTATCTCGGCAAGCCGATCGCCGAAATCATCCCGGAGTTTGGCACTGATACGCACAGGAAAATCACCATCTTTCATCTGTTGACCCATACCGCGGGCCTCATGCCGGATCCGGGCTATTTCTTGGAACCCTATCCCCGTGGCTGGTGGGTGGCGCTCATGGCTCAGGAGGCGCCAGGATATCCGGAAGACCAGAAGATCGGCTGGATAAAGGCAGCCCTTTCGGGCGCCATGCACTGCAAGCCAGGCGAGAAATGGGGCTACTGCTCGGCTGGATTCTTGATCCTGGGCGAGATCATAAGCCGAGTTACAGATATGCCGTGCGAACAGTACATCGACGATCGTATCATAAAGCCTCTTGGTCTGAAGAATACTTTTTTCGATGTTCCACATGATTTGCAGGAGAATGTCTGCTTCACCAACGACTGGGCCGAGAGAGAGTTGAAGAAGAGGGAAAAGGGAGCGGGACGGCCTCCGGGAACGGCAGGGGGTCTTTACTCCTCGCTCGCCGACTTGAACACGTTCGCACAAATGACCCTGAAGAACGGTCTCTCCAACGGTACCCGCATCGTGAGCCGGAAAACCATTGAATACATGACCAAGAATCACCTGCGGGGTGTCCCTGCCTTCCATTGGGGGGCGGAGATCAAGGATCACAGACACGGCCTCGGATTCGCGATTTACCAGACGGATCTCGTATCGCCTAATACCTATATCCATGAAGGGGCGGGTCGCAGCGCACTTCAAATCGATCCCGATGAGGAGCTGGTCTCAGTGATCAATGTTCCTTCGACGGTGGACTGGCTGCCCGAGTCGATCATCGGGACGCATTCGGTGATTTGGTCCGGCCTCCTTTGACAGGGACCTCGCGAGGAGCTGGCCCATGGAGGCTCATGACCGCACGAATGGTCTTGGGAGCCAGGGTCCTCAGGGCAGTCGCCTTCGTCACGTACAAGGAGTGAGCGGCATACAGGAGCTTCAACTTCTCCAATATCTGTTGCAAGAACCGATGGCTTTTAGGTGGCAGACAGACGTATGGACTACCAAACGGATTGCAGATTCGATTGAAAGGAAGTTCGCCATAAGCTATCACTACGCGCATGTCAGCCGCATCATGCATGCCTTGGAATGGAGTCCACAAAAGCCTGAACAGCGCGCTCTACAACGCAACGAGGCAGTCATCCAAGAGTGGAAGACTACCAACTGGAAGAGGATAAAAAAAACGCCACGCGGCTGGGCGCCCACCTTATTTTTATCGATGAATTGGGTTTCATGCAGCCCTACGATGAAAAGAGGTGCAATGCCGAAATCTCAATGAACGTTGCTTGACATAGTGGGCGTGTTCCCAGAAGCGCACTCTCCTTTTCGGTGAGTACATGAACGAGCACCTCCTGCTCCTGCTGCCCCACCGCCAGTTCGTTTGGACCATACCTAAGATCTTACGATGCTATCTCAGGCACGACCGTAGCTTATATGCCGACATCGGCAGGCTCATATTCGAAATTCTGTCCTCCTATTTCAGTCAGGCTTCGGGCAGGCCGATCCAGGGAGCCATGGTCAGTAGCCATCAGACATTCGGACAATTCGCCGTTTGGAACCCTCACTGGCACACCATCGGGTTGGAAGGCGGATTCGACCGCTGCGATCGGTTCTTTTTCATTCCCCTGGGCGCCAACGAAGCTCTTGTGGAAATCTGGCGATGCAAGGTGGTTGCGTTGTTCCTCGATAAAGGCCTGCTGAATCCGAGTTTCGCCCAAACTCTGCTGAAGTGGCGCCACTCGGGCTTCTCAATCGAGAGCAGCACACGCATCTACGACGAGGATGCGCGCAGGGCATTGAGCCAGTACATCGTGCGCGCCCCGTTGTCGCTGACAATGCTCGAATGGGATCAGGAGCAGGACACCGTTCGGGGGAGCAGGATCGGACAGGCAGTTGGGTTACCATCTGCCTGTTTTTTATATCCTGAGCGTAGTTGCGCGCCGCCTGTGCCATTCGGTGAATGATGTAGAACGGAGGCTTGAAGGCAAGGGCCACTTGGTCGTCCTTGAGCGCCGAGCCTGGCATGATGAAGTGCAGGAGAGCCGCCCGTTAGGCTTGGCCCCGCCTTCGGTAGAACACTTAGGCGTTCCAGGCGATCTCCAGGAGCCGGATCCCCTGCTCGATGTAGTTCTGGTCCGCCTTCTCGTGCCGCTCGATCTGAGCGCGGATTTAGGCCTGTTCCTCGCGCCACTGAAAGAGGTTTCGGCGGTTGGCGGCCGCGCGGGAAGCGGGGATCAAGTACCTCATCCGCTTCGACCGGCTTCGGGCGACGCCGCTTCCGTTGCCGTAAAACCGTCTCCGAAAAAGCGGGACAGTCCGTCCCGGGCCGTCCTCGAGCCGTTTCCCTTGACGCGCTTCTCGGATGTTGTACCATTGAAGTACGAGGTAGAACAAATGAAAAGACGCGCGTTTTCCCTGGTATTGCTGGTAGCGTTAGGCTGGTTCGGGTGGTCGGAAAAACTGGTCATCCGGCCGGCCCAGGATCTCGGCAAGGGGTTCATAATGGGCGCCGACGTTTCGATGCTCGATCAGATCGAATCCCTCGGCGGCGCCTATTACGACGAGAATGGAAAGCGGGGCGATTGCCTCGCCATCCTGAAGGCCGGCGGCGTCAACTGGATCCGCTTGAGGATATGGAACGATCCCGTGAACAAGGAGGACGTTATCGAGGGCGACCGCGTCCTCTCGAAGGCGGGCGACCCGGCGGGCGGGGGGAACGACGACCTCGCCGCGTTTATACGCGTCGCCAAACGCGCGAAGAAACTCGGCCTCAAGGTATTGGCCGATTTCCACTACAGCGATTTCTGGGCCGATCCGGGCAAGCAATATACCCCCTACGCGTGGAAGGGCCTGGGCCTCGAGGAGCTCAAGAAGGAACTCTATCGCTATACCGACGCGAGCCTGAAAGCCATGCGCGCCGCGGGCGCGATGCCGGACATGGTTCAAGTCGGGAACGAGGTGGACGGCGGCTTCCTCTGGCCGGTCGGCAAGATATGGCAATCGGGAACCGACGAGCTGGTAGGCGGTGAGAGCGCTTTCATCGCCCTTCTAAAAGAGGCGGTCCGCGCCGTTCGCAACAATGATCCGGCCAAGGGCAATCCCTCGAAACGGATCAAGGTAATGATCCACGTATCGAACGGCGGGGACAACGCGCTGTTCCGGAAAGTATTCGATCCCATAATCGAAGGAGGCGTCGACTTCGACGTCATCGGCCTTTCCTTCTATCCGTATTGGCATGGCAAGCTCTCCGATCTTGCGGCGAACATGGCTAACCTCGCGACCCGTTACGGGAAGGAGATGATCGTCGCGGAGACGGGGTACGCCTGGACCCTCGAACCTGGAGATTCCCTGGAAAACAGCTTCGGGCCGGGATCCGACAAGCTCGGCGGCTATAGGGCGACGGTCCAAGGCCAGGCGATTGCTTTATGCGATATCATCAGAACCGTCGCGGGCGCGCCCGCCTCCAAGGGCATCGGCATCTTCTACTGGGAACCGGATTGGATACCGGTCGCTGGGGCCGGCTGGAGGACGGGCGACGGTAGCTCATGGGAAAACCAGGCGCTGTTCGACTATACGGGGAAGGCCTTGCCCTCGATCAAGACGTTTAAGCTCGTCGCGGCGAAGGGGGAAATTCCCGATTTGAGGGTCATCGAAGTCGAGGGCGTCAAAACGAAGATCCCGGCCGGCGGAGTCCTCGCGCTGCCTCCCAAGGTACTGGCTACCTATTCGGATGATTCCTACCGAACCACGCAGGTGAATTGGAGCAAGCCCGATCCCGCCGCATTGAAAAACTCGGGACCCTCGAGGTAAAAGGCTCGGTGTGGGGATACAAGGGAGACGTGATCGCGACAGTCGAAATAGTCGCCGATGTCAACTTGATACCAGACTCGAGCTTCGAGTCTGGAGTTCTCGATCCCGGATGGGAGCTCTCCGGGGAGGGGGTCAAAGCCGCGCTGGTCGAGAGGAATCCGGGCAACGCGCACAGCGGCGAATACTCGTTCAAGTACTGGCTCGACAAGCCCTTTACGTTCACCCTCGTCCGGCGTTTCTCCGGGCTGAAGGACGGGACCTATACGCTTCGGGTCTGGGCCGCGGGAGGCGGAGGGGAGAAGGATTATTACCTATTCGCGCGGGACTACGGCGGTCCCGAACTGACTGCTAAAATCGTCAACACCGGTTGGCAGAAATGGAAGCTCTACGAGATCAAGGGCATACCCGTCAGCGGAGGCGTTTGCGTTATCGGGCTGTCGATGGACGGCAATCCGGGCAACTGGGGCAACGCGGACGATATCGAGTTCACGCGCGACTCCGATTGAGGCGGACGCCGACGCGCTAGGCGTCTCGCCGGAGGCCGCGTTCCGCGGATCGACGCTCTTTCGAGTCGGCCCCGCCCTAAATGATAGCAGTTTTATACTCGGAGCAGGGCCGGCGGCGCTATTGGGCGACCGAGCCGTCTACGCCGTGCGAGAACTCGTTGTCGGAGGTGAAGCAGATTACGGTGCCAACTCCGTTCTCATCGATGCTTATCTTTTTCAGCGACAGCGGGGGTCGAGCGATGCATTGGACAGGGCCTCGCGGCCTCTGATCGAAAAAGCCGAAATGCGGATGGAATGGTCCACGGAAAAACCAGAGTGCATCCAGTTGATGAGGCTGGTGGCCAGATGCGCGTTGATCAGCTCTTTCTTCAGGAACCCGCACTTTCATTGCCTCGTTGTGGAAGTTTGTCCATATCCCCCTTCGACGATATCCAGCGGATGTCGGAGTACTTCCGTCGAGTGGTCATCAAGTTTTCCATAGCAAAAATTCGCTAAGGTATCAAAGGACCGGCTCCTTCTTCCAGCTCTGCCCGCCCGTTCATCCTCGTCATGCGCTCCCTGACGCACGGCGTCCCTGCTGCGCGTCCCCGCCTGCTCGGCGCCGTGCTTCGCAAGCGGAGCACGGCCGGCAGAGGAATGAGCCCTCATATAATGTGGGGAAGGAGGGGGTCGCAGGTACGGGTCCGTTTGCCTTGGACCGCAAATGGCAATATACTGTGAAGAATGTCACGACGGGCAGGAGCCACCAGCGCGTGATGATACTGGAGGTGATGGGACGCACCGCTGGATGGATCGCGCTCGAGGCCGGGATTTCGGGCGGCGCACATATCATTCTCATCCCGGAGATCCCCTATTCCATAGATCGAATAGTCGAGAAAATCCAGCTCAGAGAAAAGGGAGGCAGCCCCTTTACCATAATGATGGTGGCTGAGGGCGCCCACGAGGAGGGCGGTGACGTCATCACACAGGCATCCGCCTCAACGCGGCTTCAGGGCGTTGTCCAACTCGGAGGGGTCGGATTCCATATCGCCGACGCGATAAAAAAGCGCATAGATCTTGAGGTTCGCTGCACGGTTCTTGGTCACATTCAGCGCGGGGGATCGCCCTGCGCCTTCGACTGCGTTCTGGGGACAAGGTTGGGCAGCTACGCCGTATAGGCCGCAGCGGAAGCGAAATTCGGCACCATGGTAGCCCTGAAAACCCCGGATATTGCCTTGGTTCCACTTTCGGAACTTGCGGGGAAAGTACGCAGGGTCCCGCCTGATTCACAGCTCATCCAAAGCGCGGAGCTCATTGGAATCAGCATGGGGAGGTGAGGCGGAGACTACGGCAGCGGTAGAAAGCGTTCCATTCTAATGTATTTGCCTTAGCTCCCCCTATTGGACGAGCTTCGAACCTACTGCTACGAGCATCAGATCGAGAGATCCCCGCGCTACTGGCGGTTGTGAAGGGGTGTTCGAGGGAGTCCTTGGTTCTCAAGCGGAGAAAGGGCGGCAACGAGATGATGCCCTCGATTTGCGCGGGGGTTGCTCGGCGCGCGTTCGCTACCTATTGCCCCGGGGGAGCAAAGACCAACACACTCGAACGGAGCGCTTTCTGGCTCACACTGGAAAGCGCTATTTTTATGCCTCCCTCCAACAGCTGAAAGGAGGAGATCAGGCCCGTCAAAGCTGTCTTTTGTTCGTCCTCGCGCTGCCTAAGCGCCTTCTGGATTCGGCTCCTGTATGCTGCGAATAAATTCTTGTCATCGGAGACGAGGCTTTCAAGTTCATCGATGGATTGGCCAACGAGAGCCACGGCGGCCGGCCCAATAGGGTCATTCACTTCTTTGTGTACAGGATGAAACAGCCCTTCACTTTTCGACACTCCAAATCCTGTAGACCAGCCGCGCGAAAAAGCCGTTCCATCTCCCTTCGCGAGTAAAAGTGATAAACACCGAATTTTAAAAAGGGCACAATGCCATTTGCCAAAACGCGAATGGGATTGGGAAAATCTAATTCCGCAATGAGAAGAAGGCCGTCCGGCTTGAGCACACGCAACATCTCCTTGAGCACCGCCATGGGCCGCGGGTAATGGTGGAAAGAAGAGGTGCATATCACGACGTCGAATTCGCGGTCGGGCCACGGCAGGAATTCGGAATCGCCGACCACGAGCCGGGCCTTACCCGCAAGTCTTTGTCCCGCCTGTTTTATCATCTCGGGAGAGATGTCGATTCCGCTTATTTTTTTTCCTTCTTTCCACAGCATCTCCATGATTCTGCCGTCACCGCAGCCCACGTCGAGAAGGGATTCACAGGCGAAACCGTTTATCAGCCGCGCGATTTCCTCATCCGCGTTCGAGCCCATGTGCGCCGTACCGTAATTCCCCGCCCACCTATCAAATTGCTTTTTTGATTTTTCCTTGTAAACCGCCGCTTGCATAAATTCCTCCTATACAATAATGGTCATATTATTGATAAAGGCAGCTGCGAGGGCTGCCCTTTCGTTAGTTAAAGTCCATACATTTTGAGTGCGCCCCGGGCAGAAGAATGATTAAGGCGGCAATAAAAATTAAGTGAAGTGATAAGTGTATTTATAGCCCTCCATACCGCGGGAGCTTCCGATTCCGCTCACATCCACTCCCCCCACCGGTTTGTTACTCCCTTTCCCGCACCGCCGAACTGACGATCAAAGTAGAACCATCGATCGCCAGCGTCAAGATGGGATTTTATCGTGATCGCCCATGCACCAGCGGATCTGTGAGTATAATCGTCCCGCCACAGAGGGTAAAATCACTACTACGTCGCCCGGCAGGGGAGTAGATCCTACAACCCGATCATCCCTCCACGGGCGGCCCCCGGCCGGCCATTCGTAGGGATGCCAGCACCATAAAGGCATATCTTCGCGCGCTCAACCAGGGTCCTTGATTAGCCGGACTCTGAATTCCATCCGCAGGAAGGCATGATGACCGTCGCGCAGCAGGTTGCGCACACAGCACAGGCTCTCGATTGGGTCATGGGTGGTCAGCCTATTCGCAACATCGTATGGTCTTTGGTCGATCACTGCGCGCATCACCGCGGCGCCCTGACCGTGTACTCCCTGTCGCTCGGAAAAGTGCCCCCGATACCGTACGGCGTCTGAACGGATCGCTGTAACCATACGGCGCACCATCTCGTCATGTCGTCGCTTTTCTGTAAATCCGGAATCCGAAGCCCAGATGGACCCAGGGGTGTTTGGTGCCTGCTCGTACCCTCACCTTGCCGCCGCGCACAGCGTTTCGTGCGTTGCGGCAGTCATGAGGCGGTCTTCGATGAGGGCGGGAGGCCCGACGTTAGCCTTCGGTCTGCTGGCGGGAGCAGAGACTGAGTCGAATGAAACGATCAGATGGCCAGGAGCGTGGGTATCTCATCGATTTTATTCTCATAGCAGTAAGTTCTGATATGAAGTGACCTGTCAAGCCTGCCCTCTTTTTTCCTCTTATCTGTTCCTCCTTGGGCGGGGCATTTCGAGCAAAGGTCGAAGCGGCGTTCGACGACGGCTGATCACTCTGATATTCGCGGATCGAGCGTCACTGCCCGCCTGCATAATCGTGATCCGTCGGGAGCTGCCTCTGACTAAGAACGCGAGTCCGGTCGATATCGACCTGTCGCATAGAACCTATCGAGGATTCTCCTTTCCGTGTGCCGTGCGACCTTTGCCCGCAATACCCCACCATCATAGCTTGCTTACCTCGGCGCGGCGCACCCTTCTACGCCGCGCCTTTTGCCTTCTGCGCCTGAGCGCTTTCCACGCTCACCCCGATGGCCCAGATGAATCCCAGCATCTCGCGTGCCACCGCAGTAACCACTTCCTGTCTTGATTTGCCTTTGCCCAGCAGGTGCATATAGCGGCTATGAAGGCGGTGACGTGCCTTCGATGCAACCTCCTGCACTTCCGCACTCAGGCCTTCCTGGCGCTTGCGCATGGCGAGGCTGAGCACTGGTTTGTAGCGTTGGGACCACGCCGCTTCCACTATGACGCGTCGCAAATGGGCGTTGCCGGTCTTGGTAATCCCTCCGCGGCGAGTCTTGCCGCCGCTGGAATGCTCGCTGGATACCACCCCGCTGTATCCCATGAGCTGACGCGGGTGCTCAAAGCGCGACAGCGTGCCCAATTCGGCCACGATCGTCACCGCCCCCACCTTCGCCACTCCCCGAAGCGCCTGCAGCGCTTGGATGAGTTCACGCATGCTCTCCGGCGCCTGCTCGACTGCCTCGTCGATCGCCTTCTCAAGCCGGACAATTCGTACGCTAGTATGCTCCACTTCGTTGAGGTAGTCCTCCAAGGTCACCTGCTGGGGCCGCTGATCGAAGCTCACCTCCCGTTTGATCCAGTCGAGGTACTGTTGCGTCCACGACCGCATTGTCTGCGGCGGGCGTTTGCCATGCCGCAGAAGGTATTTCCCAAGTCGATGGCGAGCTCGGAGTTGGTCTTGCTTTGACGCCTCCCGCGCACGCACCAGGTCTCGCAGTGCCTCGTGTGCCGCATCGGGCACCCACACCGGCGTTAGCTCCCCAGCCCGAAAGCTGCAAGCCAACCGCTCGGCATCCCGCCTGTCGGTCTTCACCCGATCCCCTGCCTTCGTTGGCACCAGTGTCGGCGCTATCACCACACAGGGGATCCCCAGCTTCGTCAGTTGCCAGTACAGCGTGTAGCCCGTCGGTCCGGCCTCGTAGCAAGCCGCCCACGCGCCCCCCTCATTGAGTTTCTTCACGAGCTTTCGAACGCTCTCCTCCCGATTGGGGATGCTCCCGAGCCTGCGGACTGCCTCATCCTTTTCCGCCATCGCCGCCACGATGGTCTCCGCATGGGCATCGAGCCCTACAAAACGCCGCACTGCTGTGATAGCCTTCTTCATGACCGCCTCCTTCGTATGTAGCTCTGCGCTACTTTCACCCGATCGCAGCGCAATCTACGATGCTACGATCGGGGCGGTCACTTCATTATGACTAAGCTCGTCCAATAGGGGGAGCTGAGACAGAGTCGAACTGGCTCTCTTTGGCTAAGACCATGGGGAGCCGGTTCTTCTTCGGCCTCTTCCACGCCGGCTCCTTTCAAATAGTGCTAGAATACTTTGTTGTTTCTGCGAGGTGCAAATACTACCAGTGTCAACGCTCGGTGAGCTGCGCAGACTAGGTCATCAGGAATCTGCCGGATGGCTATGGAAGCTTGTCGCAGACCAGGGAAAGATGTAGACTTCACATGAGAGGCCACTTGTCATGATGATAGATACAGAGAGAGAAGAGGATGGCCGCTGGATCGCCGAGGTTCCCGATTTACCTGGTGTGTTGGTCTATTCAACAACACGGACCGCGGCGATTGCGAAAGCAAAGGCTATGGCTCTTCGGGTCATAGCCGATAGGCTCGACCACGGCGAAGAGGTGCCGGAGCTCAATAAGCTATTTCCTACTCCCGCATGACACGATGGCGATCCGTCAAGGCGCGCACCGTCCTCAGCGCTCTGCATCGATTGGGCTGGGTGATCAAGCGCGAGACGGGAGGTTCGCACAGAGTTCTCTCTCGTCCGGGATTTCCTGACTTTGTATTTGCTTTTCATGAGGGCGAAGAAATCGGGCCTCGAATGCTGGCAAGAATCTCAAAACACACCGGACTTAGCCCAGAAGACTTGTAACAAGGCAAGGGGCGAGCCAACAAATTTCTTCACGTAGATGGTGCACTCGTTTAGGACCCAAGACAGTCCACCTTTGAGCTATGCCATCGCCTGGAACCCCGAGGGGGCAGCTACCTGTCAGGTTACGTTGCTTCTAGATGGAAAAAGCAGTTGAAAAATCTCCCGGAGAATCAAACCGCAGGCTTTGTGGTGCTGGATAGCCAAATCGCGTCCTGTTCAATCCTGCTCTTCACAACCCAGTGTTCGCCGTAGTCGTAGCCGCAGAGCATTTGGCTGGGAAGCTCGTGCCCGTTTCCCCCATGTGGGATGCCAAACTCGTTCAATGCCGCTATCACAACTGAACAGCCCACAGCGGCTTTGCGGGCGATGTTCAGCGCGGGCAGGTGTGGACCGCAGATGGGCTGTTCCGTGTCGATATGATCCCGAAGGCGGAATAATGACGGCAGTTGCAAAGTGTCCTCGATTAGGCGTATGAAGGGGGGCACTAACCTCCTGGTCGGCGGTTCAAGTCCGTCCGGGGGAGCTGAGACCGAGTCGAACTGGCCCTTTTATGGTTAACACCAAAGAGGGCCAGTTGTGTCTTACCGTCATTTCACGGAGCGGAAGAAATGGTCCGACAGACGTTGGAGAAGCACCACCTCCTGCGATTGGACTACTGGCTGCGCCACTCCATTCTCTCGTACACATCCTTTCGGTGGCAAATACCGAGAATCAGGATGTCCAAGCTTTCAATCTTCAGAACGATCCGATAGTCCCCAACCCTCAGCTTTCTGTAGCCTTCCAATGTTCTTCGGAGCGGCTCCGAGTACTTCTCCGGGGACAACAAAAGCCTCTGCTCGATGGCGGTCTTGATTCGTTTCTGAATGGTCCGGTTGAGTTTGGGAATATCCTTCGCTTTGACGTCAGGGTGATACCGGAGGCGGTAGGGCACCTCTATTCCCAGACTTCAGCGTGCGTCAAGGTTTTGCGACCGGCCAGCGCCGCAACGCGCGCATCCGCGACGTGGACCAGCACGGCATCCTCATGGATTTCCAGAGCTTCCCGGACTAAGTCCCGTGTCACCATGGACAGGGACAATCCTCTCGCGTGAGCCATTCTCTCGATCAGGGAATAAATCGGTTTCTCCAGAGCAACGTTGATGCGCGGATTCTTGGTAGGCATTACGTACCTCCAACTCCGAGTGTAACACTTATGAGACACCCTGGCAAGAGCCCGGCAAGGCTTAAACGGCCAGGAGAGCGGGTATCTCTTCGATCCTGTGCTCGTAGCAGTAAGAGTTCGGTCACCGATGCTACCTTCCAGCCCTCCTACGCTCCCACAGGGGCTTGAATCCCGAGTATCCTGCGAATCCCCTGGCGGTCGCCCTCTTGATAGTCGTGTGCCTCGGCACGGGTGCGTGTGATTGTGTTCTTGGATTTACCCAAATGTCATGGTGACTTCCGTGATGGTTGAGAAAACAGCCGTGCAAGCGAAGGTGCCTTTCAAGCGCCCTCCGATTCATGCTTTCACCCCAGCCAACTTTTTAATCAGTTTTCGTCGGGAGGCAGCAAGAGCAGCCAGAGCGTCTCGCGCATTCTCGAAGGCTTCCTTGACGGTATCCGCCTCGGTGATAAGTTGGGGGTCAAGGGGAGACGTCACAACGTACCCGCCCTCTTCGGCTTCCTGAAGAGTGAGAACGACTTTTCCGCCGCTCACAGTGCATTGTTTCATCGTAATTAGGATATGCCTCAGTTGGCTCTTGCGTCAATCGCTCTCCTCAAACGGTTGATGACGACAAAGGGGAAGGTGTCACTACGCTTCGATTGAAAGAAGATGGGTTTGTGGCTGGCACGATGATAAAACCGTCTTTCCCGTTTCCGACAGATTTATACCTTCTCTTCATGCAGCAGTATGCCGCGATGGCACAAAGGGCCGCGTCGATGAAATCGATCGAATCAAGCGCGTGTGTCGTCTCGCAACATCTCCCCGCGCCAGTCGCTCACGTTAAGCGGCGGATTGGCGAGTATGAAGTCCGCCTTGAGGTCGGGGTGACGGTCGTTGTGGAAGGTGTCGCCGTGGTCGATCCGGCTGTCGATGCCGCGGAGAAGGGGAGGTTTCCCGCGAAGCTTCAAGGGCATAGAGCCATGACACGGACAAGGTTTTCGCATCCGCCAAACGGGTGCTTGCGGTCGTCGCGCATTGGGTCGAAGCCTGATCGGCCGAAACGAGACTACCCGGTCCCGGCAAATTGCGGAAGCGGAGCCGCAGTCCGCTCGATGTGACGGGCCGTGAGGCGCCAGAGCGACGTCAGCTCCGCCGCGCGTGCCACGTGGAGCGGGTCGGTGTCATCGGAAACCCGCGGATGGTTCGGCCGTACATCCATCCGTCCCGCGTCCGTCAATCCCGCCTCGTCGAATGCGGCGAGCAGCCCGGCCCGCGAACGCAGGCCCAGATGCTCGGCGAGATCCGAGAGCACCAGCCAACCCTCGCCCCCCGGCTCCAGGTGCGATGCCAGTCCGCCGAGGAATCCGCGCAGCATGCGGCTCTCGGGATCGAAAACCGCATGCTCGATGGGGGAGCTTGGCCGCGCCGGGATCCAGGGCGGGTTGCAGACGATGAGCGGAGCCCGCGCCTCGGGGAAGAAATCCGCCTGCACGACCTCCACCCGCCTGTCCAGCCCGAGCCGCGTGAGGTTCTCGCGGGCGCACGCCAGTGCGCGGGGGTCCCGATCGGTGGCCACAACGCGCGCTATGCCCCGGCGGGCAAGCACCGCGGCCAGCACGCCGGTCCCGGTGCCGATATCGAAGGCCAGATCCCGCGAGGGCAACGGCGCTTCGGCCACCAGACCCACGTACTCTGCGCGAACCGGCGCGAACACGCCGTAGTGCGGGTGGATGCGGCCGCCAAGCGCCGGGATCTCGATGCCCCTCTTGCGCCACTCATGCGCGCCGATCAGGCCCAGCAACTCCCGCAGCGAGGCGACGGAGGGCCCCTCTCCCGGGCCGTAGGCCTCCACGCACGCTTGCCGCATGTCCGGTGCCCGTCGCAGGGGGATGCCGTAGTCGCCCTCGATCGGTATCAACAGCATCCCCAGCGTGCGTGCGCGCCGGTACTGGACCTGGCGATATAGATGGAAGGCTACGGCCGGCGACGAGGCCGGCTTGCGGGGCTTGCGGTCGGCGCGCCGCGCCAGCGCCTGCAGCAACTGGCGTGCGTTCTGGAAATCGCCCCGCCAGAGCATCGCGGTGCCCCCACAGGCAAAACGATATGCGTCGTCGGCCGTCATGAGGTCGGTGGCGATGATCATGCGCTTGGGCGGCGGCGCCCCGTTCTCGGAGTGCCAACGGGCGACGCGGGCCTTCCCTTCCTCGGTCCAGGCAACGACCGGACAAGCCATAATTCACGACTATGGCATTCAAACAGGGAATAGGCTACATATCTCCCGTGCCGCAAAGTGCAAGTCCGCCAATATGCCTGCGGAAAACCGATACGGCCCATGTCGATCGTACGAACCACAATGGGAGCGCTCCCGGTGACAAGCGACCTACCGGACCGTCTCATCGGGCCGCCATCCGAGGGCCTGGTAGTGTTTGCCGCAGCGTTTTTCAGATAAGGAGCGTCACAACCCCGCTCCAGAATCTCGGCGTGCGGCGCGTCGCTCTCTTCGGATCGACCGCGCGGGGCGATGCCGTCCCGATTCGGATGTAGACCTCCTTCTGGAATTCGATAAGGGCCGTAAAACCTTCGACGCATTTATGGATGCCGCCGACATCCTGACGCCGGAATCCTTCGATGACCGGAGAAGAGCACGGGTCCGGTCGGAGGCCGTGTACTTTGAAATCAAAGTCGTGATCTTCTGCGGGACATCGTAGCGGAAGCGCGCCTTCCCACGGAGCCTCGATATCATCGGAGAAGCGGTCAGTGGTTGACTATATACTTTCCACGATGTCGTCATCAGCAAAATTCCAGACCTCCATGCTTCGGTAGCCAATATCCTGATTGAAGACGAGTCGACAACCAAGTAACCCGGTTCAAGCGATAGGAAAAACCGCAAGCGCCCCCTATGTTCAACACAGGTCCAGCACGTGGAAGGGATGCCACAGAAAATGTCCCCCCGGGGGAACGTCGTTGGGGTACGGTAGACGGCAGCCCGACGCTTCAGACAGAGTAGGAACGATATTACGAAAGGTCTTCTCGCTGTCCTCCTCGTAGCACGTCTGGCGTCGCTCCCCGGCAACACCGCTCCCGTCCTGTGCGGTGCCGCAGCAGTGCTCGGCCACGTCTTCCCCGTTTTTGCAGGCTTTCGAGGCGGCAAAGGGGTGGCGACCGCGGCTGGGGCGAGCGTGGTTCTGTTCCCCACTCTGGCCCCATTCTGCCTGGCTGCCTTAATCCTGGTGGCTGTCGTGAGCCGCCGGGTGTCCCTCGCTACCCTGTCGGCCGCATTCCTCCTACCGACGAGCAATATTATAGCGAGCTTTGTGCTCGGGTCCCTCGAGTGGTGGAAAGCATCTTTCAGTGTCTTTGTCTTCCTTGTGATGCTCATTACCCATCGCGGGAACATCGTGCGGCTGATCAGAGGAGAGGAGCCGAAGCTCGACTTTGCACGCCTGTTCCGCAGGCACGAGCCACCGGGCTGAAAGCAAAGCCGTGGGCATCAGCTCCCGTGGGAGCAGCCTCCGGATTCCCGTACGCATGGAGGAACGGCGGCTAAACCCCTGGCGCAGCCCGTTTCCGGGCTTTCCGTTGTACTTTTCGATTTCAGCGCGAGTATATTAATGCAGAACGTAAGGAAAGGAGAATCAGGTGACGATGAAGCAAAAGTCTACACCCCCCTATATCACCATGGTGGAAGAGCGCGGCGACTTCAAAATCTGGATGGTTGACGGCAGCTATATTCGCGGCCACATCGACGAAGAGTTCACCAACTTCGGCCAGCATTTCCGGTTCCCCTATATTCCTGAAAACGAGCTGTGGCTGGATCAGGAAGCCGAGCACGATGAAAGGCAGTTTTTCATCGACCACCTGCTCGTCGAGCACAGGCTGATGAAAGCGGGACGGCGCTACGCGGAGGCCATCGTCGAAGCAGACAAGCAGGAACGGAAGGAGAGGAGGCGGGCGGGGGATGTCCGGAAAGCCACCGGGAGCGGGGCCACTCTCCCTATGGGGGAATCCATGCACGAGAAACTGTGGAAAAGGCTTGAGAACGCCGTCACTGTTTGGATCGTGAACGGCCGGCTGGTGCGGAGTACTTTCGACATCGACTTCACCGAGGGGGGGCACGACAAGGTGTACGAGTTCGTGCCAAGCGAAGAGGTCTGGATCGACGATGCGATCGTCGAACAGGAGCGGGGATACGTCCTCCTGCACGAGCTGCACGAGAGAAACCGGATGTCGACGGGATGGCCCTACAGCAGGGCGCATGCCGAGTCAAGCCGCATCGAGTACCGGTGTCGACATCATCCGGATGAGCTGCACGACGCGCTGGCCGCGGAGGGCTGGGCATAATGTTTTTGCAACCGTGCTATACTTTATTCCGCGGTAATGAAAATCCGGCTATTCGTCATTCCATTCGCGCTCTTCTTGTCCATCCTGACAGGTTGTACCAGCCTCTCATGGCAGCGCCCGCCGCAATCGGAGTACGATAATAGGGAATCCGGGCCATACGTCGGGATTCAGAGACAGGAATCCCCGGAATCTATTGCCAAGCGGCATTCCAGAGACTCTACCCCAGGCGGTAGAGTCCTGAGAGCGGCAATCCAGATGATCGAGATGAAAATCGTTGTCGTCGGAGCCTGCTGGGATTTCGTGAATGCCGTGTTCAACAACGCGGGCTTTCCGGCCGCGAAACGGTTTACCATGTACAACTCCAAAGAGAGCGGTCCGTTCGTGGATTCGACACTCATCAAACCCGGAGACTGGATATATTTCGTGAACTACACTTTCAACAACATCGGTCACAGCGCCATCTTTGTGGACTGGGTCGACTTCCGCAGCCGACGCGCCCTCACTATTGAGTACGTGGGACTGAACAGACGGGTGCCCGGCCGGTACGCGGAATACGACATCTCGGAATGTTATGGTGTATTCCGGGGCAAAGGATAGGCATCCGGCGCGTGCTAATGCGAGCTGAAACGGAGCAAATCGGACATGGATGCCAAAAAAACTACCTCGCCAAGCGGAAACCAAAGGAGTTATTCTCATCATATGGAGAGCGGTTGTACACAAGGCCCAATTGCTGGTTAGCCAAACTACTATTCCAGGCCCCGCCCCGCCTCACTCGGGAATTCACAGTATCCCAGTCAAAGCACCACTCATACACGTTACCGCTCATGTCGTAGACCAAGGGCGTTGGCTGTTTTGCTTTTAGCTATTGCGGTTGACACTCCTGAATTGTCGGTGCTCACCGCCACCTTCCCGGTCTCGACCGAGTCCAACTTCTCGATCGAGCGGCGATGGAAATCGCTGCTGGAACTTGTTCCCTCTGGCGCGGGCGCGTTCGGCTTCGACCTGGCGATCGCGCGGCTCAGCCCTGGTCACAAGCGAGCCCAGCAGATTGCGTGCAGCCATAGCCACTTCCTCGATGGCGAGAGTGAACGCCTCCTCGTTGGCCTTTGATGGCTTGCTGAAGCCCGAGATCTTTCTCACGAACTGGAGCGAGGCTCCCCGGATCTCGTCCTCCGTAGCGGGGGGATCGAAGTTATAAAGGGTCTTGATGTTCCGACACATGGCTTTCTCTCCCAGACCGGCGGTGTTATCGGGGTCCGCGTCCAAAGGAGCTCGAAGCGCTTTCGGCTGCCGCCCGTTCGGCGCGTTCGAGCAGCGCCTTGCCCCCGATTCGTGCCGCAAGCCGCCCCGCCTCCGGCTGCGGTCCTCTCCAGATAAGTTCATCGACGGAGCTGAAAAGAGGGGCCTCCGTTCGAAGGGTTGCCAGATCGCGGAATAGCAAGGCGAGATCCCAGTTCGACCGCAGGCTGAGCGCGAGCTTTGCGCCGTTGACTGTATTCGGGCGCCATTCAGACTCCATGACGGGGATATCCGCCAGGCACCCATAGCGAGAGAGCACGGTTGCGGCGGACTTCGCTCCCCAGCCAGGGATCCCCGGATACCCATCGGCGCTGTCGCCTACCAAAGCCAGATAATCCTGAATCGAGCGCGGCGGCACGCCGAACTTGGCCTGTACCGCCGCCTCGTCTCGGATCTGCCCCGAACGCCGATCCACCTGCACTACCCGACCGCCCACTACGCATTGAGCCAGATCCTTGTCCGGGGTCCAAATGCAAACCTTCTGCACTTCCGGTACCGCCGCAGCGGCGGCTGCTCCCGACGCCAGCGCGTCATCCGCTTCAAGCTCGACCATCGGCCACACGGCGAACCCGAATGCCGCAAGCGCATCCTCCATGGGGTGGAACTGCGCGAGCAACGCCGGCTCGATGCCGGCACCGGTCTTGTACCCTGGCCATAAGGCGTTGCGAAAAGATTCGATGACATGGTCGGTCGCCACGCCGAGGTGCGTCGCCCCCTCCTCCACCATCTGCAGCAGGGTGCGCAGAACCAGACGGACGGCGCCGTTGCCGTCGTCCTGTTGGGTCGAACGCTTCAGGCCGTAGAAGCAGCGGAAAAGCTCGTACGTGCCGTCGATAAGGTGAACGATCACGTATGCCCGCCGTTGACCGGTGCCATCTATCATCCTCCTTAGAAGAATCAAAAAGCATTATTGCATGCTAAATATACTCAAACGTTTCCAACACGAGTTGTCGCGCGGGCAGGTAGCCAATAACCGCCAGGCAATAAAAAAAGTTGCCGGGTGACTGAGAATCCATTTTCAAGAATTCAAAGATCGGGCGCATGGCGCTAAACGGTTGTCCACAATTCACTTTCACCCCTGCTATATCGTTCTTCGTGAACTGCAAGACGCAGGCAGAGGTGGATTCATGGAGCCTCCTTCTGGAAGTTGCGCTCCAGCATAATATCCGCAATGCCGAACTGGAATAGGGCCGGCGTTTGCGCTCATTGAGTATATTGCTACCATGCACTTGAGGAAGAGCGCGGTCCTTACTGAGATTTTCTTTGCTATCGCCGCGTGCCTTTTCGCGGCGGACGTCCCCACGCCCCGCTATGATCATGTCGTCATTGTGATAGAGGAGAACCATTCCGCCGCCGATGTGGCGGGAAGCCCGTACCTATCCTCCCTCGCCGCTCGCGGGATGCTCTTCACGCGGTCCTTTGCCGTGGCGCATCCCAGCCAGCCCAATTACATCGCACTCTTCAGCGGCTCGATCCAGGGCGTATCCGACGATGGGCACCACGACCTTACGGCGCCTAACCTCGCGCTCTCGCTGGCAGCGGCGAGGCTTTCGTTTGCAGGCTACAGCGAGGATCTCCCCGCCATGGGCTTTCGGGGCGACCGTTCCGGCGGCTATGTGCGCAAGCACAACCCCTGGGCGAGCTTCAGGAACGTGCCGGATGCCATGAACCGATCCTTCCATGACTTCCCGGCGGCCGACTTCAGCGCCCTGCCAACCGTCTCTTTCGTCGTGCCGAACCTCCGCAACGACATGCACGACGAATCCGTGGCCGAGGGGGATTCCTGGCTGCGCGCGAACATGGACGGATACGCGGCTTGGGCTGTCTCGCACAACAGCCTTCTCATCGTCACCTTCGACGAGGGGCCCGGAAAGCAGCCAGTCGCCGAAACGCCGATCGCCACGATCCTCATGGGCGCGCACGTGCGGAGAGGGACCACGGATCAGAACATCACGCATTATTCGATCCTGCGCCTTATCGAGGACATCTACGGCCTGCCGTACCTCGCGGAGGATGCATCCGCCATGAAGATCACGGGGATATTGAACTGAAACAGCTTGATGATCGGTTGACGCTGGACGCTCTTGAGCGTTCTTCGTCCACCAGGCTAGATCGGACCGCACGGAGGGAATAGGAGATGAGCACAGGCGGGCTATCCAAAGCGCGGCTTGACCGCATGCATGACGTCATGTCGAGCTACGTGGAGCGTGGTGAAGTGCCTGGCATGGTCACGCTGGTCAGCAGGCGGGGCGAGGTGCATGTCGATGCCATGGGCATGAAGGCGGTCGGCGGCAGGGACCCCATCCGGCGCGACATGATCTTCCGCATCTCCTCGATGACCAAGCCGATCACGGCCGCAGCCGCGATGATCCTGGTGGAGGAATGCAAGCTGAGGCTGGACGAGCCGGTGGATCGCCTGCTGCCGGAGCTGGCCGGCCGCAAGGTCCTGAAGCGGCTGGACGGGCCGCTGGAAGACACCGTGCCCGCCAACCGCCCCATAATCGTGCGAGACCTTCTTACCTTTCTTATGGGCTTCGGCATGGTCATGGCGCCACCGGGCACGTATCCCATCCAGAAGGCGATAGGCGAGCTGCTCCTCGGCCAGGGGCCCCCTACCCCATCAATACCGCCTGCGCCGGATGAGTGGATCCGCCGCTTGGGGACGCTGCCGCTCATGCACCAGCCCGGTGAGGAGTGGATGTACAATACGGGGGCCGACGTGCTGGGCGTCTTGATCTCGCGCGCCTCGGGCCAGCCGCTCGAGACGTTCTTGCGCGAACGCATCTTCGAGCCGCTCGGCATGAAGGACACCGGCTTCAGCGTGCACGCCGCCAAGATAGACCGGCTTGCCACCAGCTACTGGAGCAATCCCGAAACTGGGGCACTCGAGCTCTATGACGAGGCCAAGGGCGGCCAGTGGAGCCGCCCTCCTGCATTCCCGTCCGCCGCCGGCGGTCTGGTCTCAACAATAGACGACTACCTGGCCTTCGGTCAAATGATGCTGAACAAGGGCAGACACGGCACCACGCGCATCCTGTCCAGGCCTTCGGTTGAGACCATGACGACAGATCAGCTGACCCCCGAGCAGAAGGCGGTGTCCGGTCTGGTCCCCGGCTACTTCGACAGCCACGGTTGGGGGTTCTGCATGTCCGTGATCACCAGGCGCGTCGACGTGGCAGGGACCATCGGAAGGTTCGGCTGGGACGGCGGCTTGGGAACTTCCTGGTGCTCGGACCCCAAGGAGGACATGGTCCTGATCCTGATGACCCAGCGATCCTGGGATTCGCCCAGCCCTCCAGGAGTCGGTCTGGATTTCTGGACTTCAGCCTACCAGGCCATCGACGACTGAAAGCCGCGAACTCACGTTCGCCGACATCTTCTGCTATAATCCTGCGTGGAATATCGGAAGTCTCAGTGATCCAATGTGATGAGCCTGCCCGCAACAGGCAGGAGGATGAAAAATGACGCAGATTGAAGCACAGCCAAAGATGAGCGCGACAAGAGTGGGCGTCCTGATAGTCGGGATCATCGGCGGACTGGTAAGCATGGAGCATGGCTTCTTTGAAACACTCCAGGGCAATACTCCGACGAACGGTGTATTGATAGATGCCATTGGCCCAGCCGACCGGTTCTGGGAATCCGGGAGGGAGCTTGCCCTGACTATTATCCCGAATTTCCTTATCTCTGGAATCTGTGCAATAATCGTCGGCGTCTTCGTCATTGTCTGGTCGGTCGGGTTCGTTCACGGGCGCTATGGCGCCCTGGTCTATTCTCTGCTGCAAATCATACAACTCTTAGTTGGAGGAGGCGTCGCGTTCTTCGCCCTGGGACTGATGATGAGCATCGCCGCAACACGGATAGACAGGCCGCTTACATGGTGGCGCAAGCACGTTCCTGTCAAAGCACGGCGCATTCTTGGAAAGCTATGGCTGTGGTTGCTTCTCCCTGCCGTGACTCTGTTCAGCCTCCTGGTCCTCGCCGCAATCTTCGGAGTATGGTTCTTGGATGCGGACACCACCATCAGCTCAATGGGGGTATTTGGCTACATATCGCTTGGACTCATGATTGTCGCCATCATTGCCGGTATTGCGCGCGATAGCTGCGAACCGACTGATATCTAGGCCGGATTTCCCTCAAGCGGCTGGTGGAAAAGCCTGCCGTTCCCGAATACTATCCCGCAAAGTGCTTTCGAACTTTCGCCGTAATCTGGCGATCCGTCATTTTGTCAATTGTTTCAACACCAACGATGCGTCCGCCAAGGTTGATTCTCTTGAGACGTTTTTTCAGCTCGCCCTTTGCCTCACCAGGACCGAATATCAGAATGGATTCCGCATCACGAATGCTCGCAATTACCGCTTCGTAGTAAATGTTGAGATGTCCCGTAAAGGCTCTCTGTCGGCTGTCATCTGCCCGTACTTGCTGTGGTTCATAGGGGCCCGCATGGCGCGATTTCAGAGAACGACGGGCCTGTTTTTCAACCGCAGATATTATCAGACTTATCACTTGCCCTTTGTCAGTAACCGTCACAATAAGAGCCTTCCTATGGTCAATCCAAAGACCCACTTTGGTTCTCATCGAGCTCTCCTTTGCCTACGTGCTCCCCTAGAGACGCATGATGGCCCTGACCATTATTCCCAAACGGAAGCCGTCCATAGAACAGTATAGCATACTGCTCGTCGGTTCAGATCAGCACAAAGAACCCATCGCCGTCTCGCTGATCAGTCGGCCCCGCGCGCCCGTGAATCGAAGTTCCTATCTTTTTACGCCCACCATGGTTATATTGTGTTTTAGAAATAAAAAGGAGTGCCAAGATGCCAGAATATCGAATGAAGGTTGCGCCCGATACAGTGGCGTATGCTGACGCGGAGAACCGCAAGCTCGTAGTGGAGTTCGCCATCCCCGGAGCGGCAGCGGATACCGTCGATGTGAAGATCCTGCAAGACAGCGTCCACCTGACAGCGCCGGCAAGGGACATCGAGTATGTTGCATCACTGGCTTTGGGTTGGCCGGTTAAACCTGACAAAGCCGAAGCTACCTACGAGAACGGCCTGCTTCGAATCGAGGTGCCATTCAAAGATCCGATGGAAGATGCTGTGAAGGTGGTCATTAAAGCAGGTGGCGCGGAAACCAAGACGAAAAAAATCGCAGGCTGATGACCCGCTAAACTGTTGTTGAGCGAACCGCAATCCGGATTCACCGTTGGGCCATGAAACGCTTTAGCTTTGCACCGGAAATAATTCTTCGGGGGTATTATTATCCTTGCGGACGTTCGCGACGCACTTTTCAAGATACATCCTTTCAAAGGCAGCCAGGCGCTCCTCGGTCATGTACCGCCGTCCCAAGCCGAAGAACTCCTTGTACTCGGTGAACGAAGACCACGGGTAGGACCGATCCACGGGCTGAAACAGGACGTCGATGAGCTCCCTGTCGGCGGACTGCTTGCTCCTCGTGGACAGGTCGAGGAGCCTGAGGACGAGTTCCACGGTCGAAAGGTCATCCTCAGAAAGTTCGACTGGCGCGGATACGTCGAACCCAACGAGGAACACCTCCTGTCCCTCAAGGAGTGTTCGGGCTTCCCGGGCCGGCAGGTTCGACATTATGTAACCGTCCGCGTGTGCGTGACCTCCGATCTCCACAGCCGGGAAAATGAGCGGGATGGCAGAGGAGGCCATGACCGCCTTCATGAGCCCGTCCGGCCCAGGGATGGTCCTGACAGCCCTGTCGCCCGTTTCTCGTCCGGCCGTAAAGATGACGGGTACTCCCTCGACCAAGTCGACTGCCACGGCCGCGAAGGGAACCTTCAGGGTCTGGAAGGTGATGCCTTCAAAAATTCTGCCGAAAATGGACGCAGCGTCCTTCTCCGCGACCATGACCGAGGTGACCATTGCCTTGCCCAGATGCATACCGTTCTTCAGTGTTCCGGCGAGACCAAAGAAGAAATGTTTCATCCCGGACTGCACATGACCGTCCGCGGGCTTTCTCTCCCCGAAATACTTTCTTTCGAACTCCTCGAACTCGTCGGAGGCGAGGACGATCTCGACCTGCCTGAAAACATCCTCGATGTTCCCGAAATGGCAGTAGAGCGCCCCGAACAACGCACCCGCGGAGGTGCCTATGATGAAGTCGGGCCTGATCCCCCTCTTCTCGAGCGCCTCGATCATCCCGAGATGGCAGAGCCCCGAGGCCGCTCCTCCGGAGAGGACGTAGACCATTTTCGGGGAGTACCGGTCGAGGCTGCGGTCCGAACGGATCCTTTCAATATAACCTGGCATGATAAGGCCCCCTGGACGGATTGCAACTACACATAATACATCTTCATGGACCAGCCCGCCCAGATTAGTCGCCTAACAGGGCTTCAGTCGGTGGTGGAAGGGGTATCATCATCGTCAGTCTCCTCAGAACGGTTCAAAGCCATTGCAGGAGCTTGCACCCGACAGGCGCGCACCATGCCCACGACATTCTCTGCAGTGGAGACCCCCAACAAAGACACCGGGACAGCAATAGCGGCCCACTCCATGACCGCAGGGACCTGGATGGCGAATGCCGAAACCCATGGCGCCGAGCTTGCCATCACGATAAGGACGTAACATGCGGCTCCGTTGTATCTTCCCAGGCGGGTATACGCCAGGCGGCCGGCTATCGCGCTGTAAGCGCCCCAGGAAGCGAAGCACGCTATCATCAATCCCGCGAGACCTAGAAAACGCGCATCCTTCAAGCCCACTACAGCGGCCGCGACGATGAGGACGACCGCGTCGCACGCCGCGTCCAGCAGTTGTCCGCGGAGACCGGCTGTTGAAAACCTTCGGGCGATTGGACCGTCAATGAGGTCGGTCAGGACGATCGCGGCCATGATGAGCAAAGCCCAACGGCTTCCCGCGGCCTGGAGCCACACCCAGGGGGCGATCAGGACAAGCCGGGATAGGCTCACCGCGTCCGCCAGCCTGCGCCTCATTTCCTTGTTCCCTTCAGGAAGCTGTCTACGGCCTCGGCGAATGAGCCTATCCGTTCCTCGAATGCCTTCCCGGAACCTCCCCAGACAAGCTTGGTCGTTTCTTTGAGCTTCATGCCCTTTTGCGAGGCCAGCTCGGAAAGCCGCTGGAGATCCTCGTCCTTGAACGCCGCAAACCATCCCGCGAGGATCGCGAATACGGGAAGGGAGATCGGCGGGTGGGCGTTGACGAACTCCCGAAGTGGAGGCCGGATTTGTCCCCCATACACGGGAGAAGCGAGGATCAGCGCCTTGTAGCTTTTCTGATCCAAGGCAAGCCCGGGATGGGCCGTCATTATCGAGACGGCGTACCCTCTGGCCGCAAGGTCCTCCCCCAGCCTCGTCACGATCTTTCGCGTGAAGCGCGACCCGCCGGGGTGGTAGACGATGGCGATCTGTCCGGAGGATGAGCCTTCTCCTATGACGACGGGGGCCTCGCTCCTGGGCTTATCGAAACGTTCGCTCAAGACAGTCCCGACGCTGACAAGAGAACCGATGACGGAGACGAGAACCAGAATCGAGAACACAATGAGAAGCGGCACCTTGAGCCCTGCGGGCATCTGCAGCCAAAGCGCGACAGCCCAGAGGATGCCGGCCGCGATAAGACCGACCACGGTAAAACCGTTCTTGCCGCTCCCCAAGATCAACGGGGTAAAGACAAACAACGCCAGAACTGCGGTCAAGACATACGCAAGGGTTCGTGACACGAAATCCTCCTACACCGAAACGGCGTGCCGCGGTTCTACGGCGCGGACAGAACGATGCCGATCCACCCAGAGACCGAAGGGCAGGAGCAGGAGTTGCGCCAAACAGGGCAACCCCTCCAGTCCCGATGGGAGAAAGACCAACGCTGGAAAGGCGGCGATGAAGGCGATCATGAGCCAGAACGCCCATACTCCCACGCGGTCTTTTGCTTTCGTTCCGGTCATGTAGAGGACGATCCCGCCGGCGAGCAGCCCGAGATCCGTGACCAGGGCTGCGGCCACGGAGGTGTACAGCCCGAGCCCTACCTTCAGCGATCCGTCGAAGAGAAGCGGCAGGTCCGGAGGCAGGATTCGGCCCATCCCCATGGGATGCGAGATGAAGTCCAGAACCCAGTGACTGAAGACCAGGAGCCCGATCACGATTCCAGCTCTAAAATCGCGGGAGGCGAGGAAGACTATCGCAAAGACCGCGATCGACCAGACTGCGGACATGAGAAGCCCATGAGACCAGCCGATCGAACCGTTCACGCGCTCGATGCCCAGGGAGAAGAACACGCCAAAGAGGGTGTCGAGCGCCGTGGCCGCCGCCAACAGAAAGCCGAGAGAAACCTTGGGGGCCGCCCGCTTCGCCGCCAGCCCGATTCCGATGTGCCCGAAAAGCATTCGCGTCCTGCTTCAATCCTTTTTCAACGCCATGTCGATCGCATCGCAGAGCGAAGCGATTCGCTGCTCGATTTCACGCGCCGAGCTTCCCGTCCCGATCTTGGTGGCGGCGGCGAGACTTACGTTGGCCCGATCGAGAACCTTTGAGAGGTTCGGCAGATCGTATTCCTCATAGAACGTCATGCCGAAGCCGGTGAGCACGGCGAAAACGGGAACGGAGAAGGGCGCATTCGCTGATATGAACTCCTGGATGGGCGGGCGGATCTCCGCGCCGTAGACCGGAGAACCGAGGACGAGTGCTTCGAAGCTTTCCTGATGGAAGGAACGCGCGCTGTTGGCCGTGATCAGGGTGACGACATAGCCCCGAGATGCCAGCTCATTCCAGGCGATTCGACCGGACGAACCGTCGGATCCCAATGTCACGGGGTCCTCGTATGCGGGCATGTCCCAGGTCTTGCAGCCTGCGCTGAAGAAGCAGATAACCGCAAGGAGAATGAGCCGTCCACGGAGAAGCCGGAGCGTGTCCACCCTCGCCGCTCCCTCGAAGAGCCCGGTGTGTGTGCGGAGGATAAGGTTGTCCTTCATAAGCACCTACCTGAAGTTGATGATCCGGCCCAGGTCCCCGCGCCGCAGCATGATGTGCAGCACCCGCTTGAAATCCGGGGATTCGTACATGGGCTGATCGCGAAGGATGCCGTGGAGCCTCATCCCCAACCCGGCATCCACCTTGTGCGTTTCTTCCGCGACGAAATCCTTGATCCTGCTTAGATATTTCATGTCGAACCTCAGGCTGTCCGGATTAACCAATCCCGCCTCGATGGCGGATTGGGTCTTCTTCTTGCACCGGCAGGGGTTTGCCTCGTTCATCAGGCCGCACTTTTCGTTCATGAAATTGGCCAGCTGCTTTCTGGCCCGTGAGAGGATCTGCCGGTAGTTCTCAGGGGTCGTCTCCAGGAGGTCCCCTCCCAGCGCCGAGTCCGCGCCGAAGAATGTGCTGAGCACGAGCGCCATCCGCTGCGGCCTGTCCAGACAGAGGAGCATGCCGGACAGGCAGCCCGCCCTGGCCTCCCAGACGAGGAGCTGCTCCTCCACGGGATTTCGTCGCGGCAGCTCGGAATCGGACGGCGCGAGGCTGTCAATGAGATCAGCTTGTTTGTCGAATGATGAAAACATGCGTTCCCACGGCCGCCGCCTCATGGTGAGGACGTGATTGACCACTATGCGATAGAGCCAGGTTCTGAAGCTGCTTCTCTTTTCGAAGGTGGAGAGCTTGGTGATGAGCTTGATGAAGATCTCCTGCACGACATCCTGGGCGTCCTGCGGGCTTCCTACCATCCGAAGCACGATATTGTAGATCCATTCCTGATGCTTTTTGATCAGAGCTTCCAGCGCCGCCTTCTCCCCCTGCTGCGCGCGGTCAACGAGCGATGCATCGCCAATATCCCCCGAATAATCGGCGCCGAAGATATTCTCCATCTCACCGTTCTCCAATTGTCGTGACTAACATTATAACACCGCCGCGTCGGTTAATGCGCCGTGAGGCGCCCCTTCCCCATACGAACAGTGCGTCACGCAGCGCGAACAGACGTGCATCGTGTGCTCGTCGAACGCCCTCTGGTTCATGAGGCGGGCGGCAGCCTTCGGGTTCAATCTCGTCAAGAGCATGAAGCGCAGTCGCGGCATGAAAGGTGTTCGCGCGGTGTGCCTGAGGCACCGCATGATGTCCACACGCCTTGCTTCTTCTGATATGGCATGCACGGGGCAGGCATCGATACAGATGAGGCAATCCGCCGGACAGCCATGCGCATTCGTCTCGGGTATCCGCAGTGACGGAAGGTCGGCCGTCGTGACCACACCCCCCAGCATGAGGCGTGCTCCGAACTGGGAATTGAACAGCAGCCCGTTCCGCCCAATGGCGCCTATCCCGGTGAGCTTCCCCATACGGATCTGGTTCAGATGGCCCGCGACCTCACCCCTCCCATTGACCGCCATTGGCAAACAGCCGAACACGGGGGCGGCCTGCGCGCCGCACTCCTCCAGCAGCTGGGCCAACCTGAGCGAAATTGTGTCGAGGCGCCGGTAGTACAGGTTCTGGGAACGCCAGATCGTTTCCGTGGTGTAGAGCGTCTCTCGGAGCGCGCCGCGGGGCACGGGTATTCCGAAGCATATCATGCTCTGCGCGTCTGGGAGTAAATCTTGCGGACGATATCCTGGCGGTTCGTCCGCCATTGCCGCGCATGGACCCATGCCCAAAACCGGGACGCCTTCGGACTGCGCAATCGCAATGATCCCATTTGTCATTCTCTCCCCGACACTCTCCATTGCTCCCCCCTGACGGCCTGGGGCGTACGATACGCCCATCGTTGATTAGACTCCCTCTACTGCCGGGTTGTGACAAAGGACACCGTCCCTCGGAATCGCGCTTGACGACGCCGTAGGGCGGGGTTAGAGTAGCTACCGCGGCAGCGGCCCGGAGCAAGGAGACAAGGACATGGGCATGGACTCGGTACTGCTCGTCGACAACTTCGACTCCTTCACCTACAACGTCCTGCACGGTCTGGCGGCGGCGGGCGCGCACGTGAAGGTCCGCCGAGCCGACACGATCACGCCCGACGAAGCGGAAGAGTTGGCACCCGGTCTAATTCTCATCTCGCCGGGTCCAGGCAGCCCCGAACGAGCCGGTCTCGCCTTGGCGCTCATAGAGCGTTTTGCCGGGCGGGTGCCGCTGTTTGGCGTGTGCTTGGGGATGCAGTGCCTGGCGGTGGCGGCGGGAGGCCGGGTTGGACGGGCCAAACAGCCGGTGCACGGCAAGACCAGTCCCATCCGGCATGACGGCAAGGGCATCTTCGGCGGCGTTCCCTCCCCCTTTCTTGCCGGGCGCTATCACTCCTTGTGTGTTACCGACCTGCCTGTCGACTACGAGGTCAACGCGTGGACGGATGATGGCGTCCCCATGGCCATCCGCCACCGCCGGCTGAAGCTGGCCGGCGTCCAGTTCCACCCTGATTCCTTCCTCACCGAGTACGCCCAAGCTATGTTCCGTCATGTCGTCAATCGAGATTTCTGAGGCCTGGACTCGACAGCATCGCGAGCTCGATACCCGGGACTTTTTCAGCCAAGAGCCCAAGGAGCCATTCGCCTTCCTCTACGGCGACGGACCTCTGTCTGACTGGCTCATCCTCGGCTGGGACCCGCTCATCATCCTGGACAAGCCGGCACAAGAGCCGCTTGTCCTCGTACGGCACGGTGAAGTACCCGCCATCCGGCCTGATTTCATTGGCCTGATAGCTTACGAGTTTGGCCGCGATCTCGAACCATTGCGGCCGCGCCCTCGCCCCGGACCTTTTCCCTTCCCCGATTTCCGTTGTGCGCTGTACCGCAACCTCCTGGCCTACCATCGCTCCAGTCACACTCTCTTCTCTGCGAGGCGCGTGGTTGTTGGACTCCCCCAAGACGAGGCAAGGCCGCACTGCCTGCGCGCCGGGGATTTTTCCGCCCGCAAGGCGTGGGATAGCGACACCCGCTCGAGCTACGCGGCCAAGGTGGAAAAAGCCCGTGAGGAAATCGGCCGTGGCAACGTCTACCAGGTCAACGTGACCCGCCAGGAGAGGTGGGAGACGCGCGGCAGTTATGCGCAGCTCGCCCAACGACTCTGGGCGGCCAATCCCGCGCCCTACTCCGCCCTGATTGCAGACGCAGACCTGGTGGTCATCTCTTCGTCCCCCGAGTGCTTCCTGCGTCTCCGGGAAGGTCGCCTCTGTTCCCGGCCCATCAAGGGCACCGCGCCCCGCTCGGCCGCCGCGGCAGATGACGAACGTCTGGCCAAGGAGCTTGTCGCCAGCCCGAAGAACCGTGCCGAGCTCGCGATGATCGTAGATCTGGTGCGCAATGATCTTGCCCGCATCTGCCGCGTGCCATCGGTAGTCGTCGACCGTTTCCCCGAGCTGGAGAGCTATGCAAACGTCCACCATCTCGTTGCAACCATCTCCGGCACGCTGCCCGCCGGCACGCCCTTGGACAGCGTACTGGCCGCCCTGTTCCCCGCCGGCTCCGTCACCGGCTGTCCCAAGCTCGCCGCCATGCAGCTCATCCACGAGCTGGAAGAGATGCCACGCGGGGCGTACACCGGCGCTATCGGCTGGTTCGCCCACGACTGCAGCCAATTGGAGCTGTCAGTAGCTATCCGAACGGCCTTTGGCGCAGGCGACAGCTTGATCTTTGGCGTCGGCAGCGGCATCGTGTGGGACTCTGACCCCATCAGCGAATACGAAGAGACTGTGCACAAGGGGAGGTCGATCGTCCAATGCTTGATCTGGTGACCGATACAAACGTAGACCTCGCTCGCTCGGGCGCTCGGCACGGCATGGGCGCCTTTGAAACCATCCGCGCCGAAGGCGCTCGTGCTCTGCTTCTGCGCCGGCACCTGGCTCGCTTGGCCCGCGCCACGAAGTTCCTTGGCCTCCCGCCTCCGCCGCCACCCGAGGATGTACAGGCGTTTGTCGCGAAACGCAAGCTGCTGCCGGGCAGCGGCCTGTCGCAGTTGCGTCTGGTCGCGGTCGACGAGCGGCTCATCGTCTCCACCACGCCCTGGGGTGGTGCGCCGCCCGATCCCGCCCGGCTCGTGATCTCGCCTTCGATCACGCGCTTTGCCGGTAACCCCCTGGCCCGCCACAAGACGCTCGCCTATGCCGAGAACATCCTGCTGGCACGCGAAGCCGCCTCACACGGCTGCTTTGACGCCGTGGCCTGCAACGAGCGCGGCAACCTCACTGACGGCGGACGCTGCAACGTGTTTGCCGTCATCGCCGGCCGGGTAGTAACGCCGCCCGTGGCCGACGGCTGCCTTCCGGGCATCATCCGCGAGCTGCTCATTGAGGCGAGACTCGCCGTGGAGCAGTCGCTTACCCAATCAGAGCTGGCCGCCGCCGATGCGTGCTTTCTCACCAGCTCACTCGTTGAGGTGCTGCCGATGGCTTCCATCGTCGGCCAACCGCCGCGCTGGAGATTGGACCATCCAGCCATTACCCTCGCCCTGGAAACGGTGCGCGCTGCGGCGGCACGCGAACTCTGAGCCTGGTACCGCGGGACGCGCCGCTGGATCGTTGAATGACCTGGATGCGCGCCGCATTCAGTAGCCTCCTTCACCCAGAGCTCATCACGCTTTTGGCCCACGCCACCACGTTTTCCGGCCGGATCGTGTCGTAGTCTTCTTTGCCCATGCGCCTTAGGATATGGCGCATGAGGGGTGACTCTTTCGCCATGACCAGCCTGCCGCCCAAATTATGGGCAGCGCAGGATGCGGCCAGCAGCTCGGCCGGATAGCTCGCCGTGTAGAGCGCCTGACCTCGGATTCGTTTTTGCTCCCCGAACAGACGAACAGATGGACCTCTTTGCGGATCAGCTCGGACAGGTGCTTGCGGACAAACCGCATCACCCTCTTGTTCAGCCGGGAGGCAAAAGCGTTCGCCCCGATGACAACCCGGTCATACGCGGCCAGGTCGGGAATCTTCCGTGAAACATCCGCGAGAGCCGCGGCATCTCCCAGGGTCTGCTGGATGAGCTCGGCACAGGCGCGCGTGGAGCCCCGGCGCGAACCATAGACGATCAGAGTGCTCATTCAATCCTCCAAAAGTTGAAATGTCACATGATTAGAGGAGGACGAAAGGCGAAAAGATACGCGCCTGACCCCTTCAGAAAGCGTTTATTCTCTGTTTCAGCGACTGCGGAATCTTCCACTCCAGGGCGGGGAACCGGCCGTAAAGCTCGTCCAGGTTACCCGCCGATTTCAAGGCTGCGGCTACCTCGCCGGCGAAGCTGCTGTCGCCATGGATCTCTTTGAGAGGATCTCCCCTATCTCCGCGAAGCTCAGGCCGAAGTGGCTGCGCAAGAGAAAGACGATGCGCTGTTGGGCCGTCAGAAGACCGAGGATGAAAAAATGGCATTCCCGGCGCACCTGCGCCACAAGTTCTTGGTAGAAAAGCGCCTTTTCCGGATCTGTCCGCCAGACGTCCAGTTCGCTGCCGGATGCGGGATTCTCTTGGCCATGGGAAGCGATCCAGTCTCGAGCGGGCGCCGCCGATCACCAATGCTGACGGCCAGCAACTGAAAGCAGCCAATTCAGGCACCGCCGATCGCCGCGTTCTATAGCCGCGACGTGAGCGGCCTGCGCGCGTGTTCACGCGCCCGATTACAGCTCCGCCTCCACGAGCTTTCGGTCCACCGCGACCCTGAAGGGGACGGCGAGCACGAACAACAGGATGAGCGCGTAGAACACGCTGATCAAAAGCATCGCGAATCCCGTGGCGATTTTCGTGTCGGAGCGCATCATCCACAGCAGGGACATCACGCCGAGCAGAGCCCCGAGGAATCCGGAAAGAAGGATGTAACGCTCTAGGGCGCGGAAGAAGACCGCCGCCGTCTTCAGCTCCGACGTCTCCACCTGACCGCGGCTGAACGCGGCGCGGAAGCTCCTCCCCATGTCCCGCGGAGAGAACGTGGCGAAACACAGCGCCAGGACGGGTACGATCACCACGATGAGGCTCGGCACGTCCAGGAAGTATGCGATGCTCGTCACGTTCCACACGATGGCAGCCGCGATGAGCCCGATGACGAGTATCACGGCAATGAAGTAGAACCTGTTCATAAGATCTTTCTCCTTTCGAACGAGCTCTTGATGATGTCCCTCATGCGTTCTGCGCTCGGCAGGTAGCGTTGATACGCCTTTTCACTCCATATGGAGGCAACGGCTTCCCGAAGCGGCGTCGTCTGTCTTGACGCCGCCGGCAGGATCGCGAGGAGGCCCGCGATGACGACGGCGGCCGCGGCGCGCACCAGCAGATCGAGCGCGAATGGATGCGCACTGCGGCGGTGCCAGGAGGCCGTGAGCTCGGGGTCAGGCTCGGGCACGGCGACGCGGTCCATCTCATTCTCGAAATATTGAAACAGCAAGCCCTCTACAAACCTGTCTCTCCTCTTCCCACTATGCATCGTCGCCCTCCAGGTGCGCGCGCATCTTCTCACGGAGCTTGTGCACGCGAAACTTGACCGTTCCGACCGGAATGCCCATGACCCTTGAGATCTCGCGGTAGCCAAGCCCCTGATGGAACCGCAGGAAAGCGAGCTGCTTCGTATCCGGATCCACGGCTTCCATGAAGGAAGCCATGCGAGCTTCGTCGTTCTTGCCGAGAAGAACGTGTTCAGGCGTTATCTCATGGACGGGCTGCGACAGGTCGGGAAGGTCCGAGAGGGAGCTCACGTGCGGCTCCGCACGGCGGCGCCGGAGACGGTCGAGGCAGCGGTTGCGCGCGATCGCGAAAGCCCATGTCGAGAAGCTGTAAACGGGGTTGTATGAGTCGATGCCTTTGAAGAGCTTTTCCATGATCTCCTGCACCAGATCCTCGGCCTCGGCTTCCATGCGGCAGTCGAACGCTCTGACAAAGGCGATGAGCCGCGGATATAAATCCCGCCATACCCTACGGAGGCACTCCTCTCGTGCCCTTTGGTTCGACGAAAGTGCGCGCACTATCGCAAGGCCGGCGAGCGGTTTCTCCATACCCTTACCATTGTATACGCGGATAGGGGACGATGGTTGGCGAATTTTCCCGGAGCCTGGCGAAGGATGGGACGGCGCAGGATCAGCTGGGGCGCAATAACAGGCCGCCGCACGGTGGCCAGGCGAGGGGGCGCGGTGACATGCCGCCGCGCCGTCTTCATCTGCCAGGCCGCGCCTTCCTGGCCGGGGCTGCATCCGATGACTAAAGGCGAATTGCTGCCGTGAAACCCTCGAGCGCGACTCCTAAGGACGCCGCGTCGGGAATGGATTGCGCTCGGAAAAGCCGCTCTGATGCCAGTAGGAGTAGATCATCTGCCGCTCGCTTGATCGGCCGAGCAGTCGATATTCCATGTCTTCTAAAATACCGAGAGGGCGTCCGAACGGACAATGGGAGAGGTGGCCCATAGCGGCACGGCATGCAAACCGCGGATATCAGGGCAATACCCAATGTACCACGTGCCTCCCTTGCTGGTCCTTCATGCGCTCGAGGGCTATACTGTGGTCATGAAACGGAAAGCCTTTGCTGCCCTCATGATCGTTGTATCCGCTTCTCTTTGGGCTTTTTCTCTGCCGCAGCCCACCGCGGAGATCAAGCGCTTCCAGGTCGACGCCATCACCCTGCGCGATGTGACCTTCCTCTTCGAGCTCGCGGTGAAGAATCCCTATCCGGTGAGTCTCGCCTTCAATGGGATGACCCTCGCCTTCACCGTGGAAGGCGCCAAAGTCTTCACCGCCGCCAGCAAGGGGGGCTTCACGGTCACCCTTGCGTATGACGCCATCATCAAGCTGGTCAAGGACTACGTCTCCAAGGAATGGCTCAACACGGTGATCGACGGAACTCTCGTGATACCCCTCCCGCGGCTTCCAGGCGTGCCCAAGGATGTATCATTCTCGTACAAGCTGGAAAAGAAGATACCGGCCATCAAACCTCAGCTAGCAGTACTGGACTTCAAGGTGACACCCCCCTCCGCGAACCAGGTGGCTGAGGCCATCGCCAAGGCGGGAAAAAAGACCGATCCTGGAAAGGCCCTGGGCGTTTTCAAGGACATCCTGGCAGGAAAGACCCCTGCCGTGCCGGTGATCGATCCCGCGGACCTCGATGTGCCCCTCACCGTGAGCTTCACCCTGGAGATCAAAAACCAGGCCAACGGGCCTCTGTCCTTCAACAAGCTCGACTACGAGCTGTTCGTGAACAAGAAGAGCCTGGTCACGGGCGCGACATCGAGCATCGTCAGGAAGGCGGGCGCAAGTCTGGTGACCGTAACGAATGACTTCAGCTCCGCGAAGCTGTCGAAGAGCGTGAAGGAGCTGTTCTCCAGAAGGACGGGGAATTTCACCGTCAAGGGCAGTGCCTCGATCAAGCTTCCCGATGAAATCCGAAAAGAGCCGATCCCGCTCACCTTCGACGAGTCGGGCAGCTTCTCCTTGAAGTAGGGCTGCTGCGCGCTCAGTCAGGATTTCGCGCGCTCGCTGGGCGCCGCTCACTACCGCGCTTCGTGCGCTTTCCCGCTCCCCTTCATCGGTATCTCGAAGTATTGCACGGCGTTGTTCCAGCAGATGTCACGCACAATTCCCCCCAGAAGGTCGTAATCTTCGGGGGCTTCGCCGCGCTCCACGGCGCCCCCCAGCATGTCGCAGAGGATACGGCGGAAGCATTCGTGGCGGGGATACGAGAGGAAGCTGCGGGAGTCAGTGACCATGCCCACGAAACGCGCAAGCAGTCCCATGTCAGCAAGCACCTTCATCTGCTCTTCCATTCCATGGGGCTGGTCGTTGAACCACCATGCCGATCCGAACTGCATCTTTGCACGCACGCTTTCCTGGGGATAATTGCCCGTCATGCAGGCAAGCACCGCATTGTCTGCCGGGTTCAGGCAGTAGAGGATGGTCTTTGGAAGAATGCCTTCGGCATCCAGCCTGTCCATCAAGCGGGCAAGGCTGCGGGCAAAGGGAGCGTCCCCGATGGTGTCGAAACCGGAGTCCGGCCCCAGGGCCTTGCTGAAACGGGTATTGATGTTGCGCAGGGCCCCGATGTGAAGCTGCTGGACCCACTTTTTCTCCGCGTCCATGCGGGCAAGCTCCACCAGGATGGCGGACTTGAAGACGAGCACCTCTGACGGTGAGGGGGCGCGCCCGGCGCGCGCGGCAAGAAAGATAGCGCGGGCTTCCGCCTCCGTGAAATCTTCGGCGTATGGCACCTCGATTCCGTGATCCGAGATCCTGCAGCCGCTTTGGTGAAAGTAGTCGTGGCGCCTGCGCAGGGCGTCGATCAGGCGCTGCCAGTCCGGGATCTCTATGCCGGCGGACACCGCCAGCCTGTCCACCCAGGAGTTGAAGGCGGCGGGATCCTCCACCGCCATGGCGCGGTCCGGCCTGAAGGCGGGCACTACCGTAACGCCGAAGGATTCATCCCCGCGCAAACGGGCATGGTGTTCCAGGGAGTCCACGGGGTCATCCGTTGTGCACACCACGCGCACACCCATGCGCTCGAGCAGGCCGCGCACCCGGAAATCTTCGCGGCTCAGCAGGGCCGAGCAGTCGTCATAGATCTCCCGCGCGGTGCGCGGGCCAAGGAGCTTTCCAGAAACGCCGAAGTAGCGCTTGAGCTCCAGGTGGGTCCAGAGGTAGAGCGGGTTACCAACCGTGGAGGGTACAACCTCGGCCCAGGCCAGGAACTTCTCCTGATCCGAAGCGTCTCCCGTTATCAGGCGCTCCGGCACGCCGCAGGTCCGCATGGCGCGCCACTTGTAGTGGTCTCCGCCCAGCCACGCCTCGGTAATGCTTCCAAATCTCCGGTTCTCCGCGATGTCCTTCGGCGGCAGGTGGCAGTGAAAATCGAAGATCGGCATTTGCCGGGCATGCTCGTGGTACAGCCTTTTCGCCGCGCGGCTGCCAAGGAGGAAGCCCTCATCAAGGAATCGCCCCCCCATTGCGCACCTCCCCTGTGTCTACTCTATCATTTGCAGCGCCGCGCGCATGTACCCGATGGCATACGCCATGCCCGCGTGCCATGGCGCCGAGCACTCAAGGAGCGGCGTATGGTCCGGGATGAGAACCCCGGCGTATTGGTTCTTTTTCAAGATGCGGAGGATTCGCGGCACGTCGATGTCGCCCTCGTCTATGAAGACCTCGTGATATCGGGGAATCTTTCCGCGTACATTGCGCAGGTGGACGTATGCCAGCTTTCCCTGCGCGCTATAGAGATCCGTCGCCTCGTAGACGTCTCCCTCCGTCATCTCGGCGATGGTGCCTATGCAGAACTCGAGCGCATTGGAGCGGCTGAGCTTGAGGTCCAGAAGCCGCTGGTAGAGATGGGACTGGTAGACGAGACGCGGCGTGCCGCGCACAACGGCGGCGGGAGGATCGTCGGGATGCGCCGCAAGGATGACGCCCGCCTCTTCGGCAACCGGCACAAGCTCATCAAGGAACCGCGCAAGCCGTCTCCACAGCTCTTCATGGGTGATGGGAGCGTGCGTTCCCGGAGGCGCATGCCGGTCATAGATCATGTTCCAGACCATGCCCTGGGGGATGGGCGTTTGGTCCACGCCCTCCACGCCCACTGACTCCGCCGCGCCGCGAGCGAAGGGGCCCGTCACTCTCCCGGCCACCCCCGCAATGCTGAAGTTGTACCCCATGACGGGAATCCCCGCCGCGCCCACGCTTCTTACCAGGCGCTTCAAGCCCCCCATCTGCGCCTCACGCTTTGGCCCATCCAGGAGCACGTCATACCAGAAGGCCGGATCGAAGTTCTCGATAGCCTCGAGCGTAAGTCCCTCCGCCTCGATCTCCTTGCGAACGGCCAGAAGCTCTTCCGTGGTCCACAGCGCGTCAGGATCTCCGGCCACTCCCCAGCCTCCGCTCCAACTGCCCACCGGCTGGTTGTCCGTGGCCGCCGGGCCATCCGGCTTTCTGAAATAATCCACGAGGTGGATCACGACGTGCGTGCAGCCGATCTGCCTCGCGAATCTGTAGTTTTCCGGGGTGAGCATGTGCCTGTAGAGGCCGATTCCCAGCTTCATATTCAAACGCAGTCCACAAGGAAGCCGCCGTCCACCGGAATGCAGATTCCGGTGACAAAGCCCGAGGCCATGTTGTTGGCCAGGAACAGGACGGCGCCCGCAAGGTCTTCCGGGCTGCCGAACTTGCCGCACGGCGTTCTGGCAATGATGTCACGCCCGCGCTGCGTGAGCTCTCCTGACTTTTCATCCACGAGCAGCGCCCTGTTCTGCTTGCCCAGGAAGAAGCCCGGCGCGATGGCGTTGACGCGGATGCCGTACGGGGCGAACTCCTTTGCGGCGGCCATGGTGAGGTTCAGCACTCCCGCCTTGGCGGCATCGTACGCCCACACCCCGGAGAGGGGCACGTAGGATGACATCGATGCCATGTTGATGACGGATCCTTTCGCCTTCCTGTCAATCCAGGAGCGGCAGACCGCCTTGGTGGGCACCATGAGCCCCGCGATGAGGTTGAACTTCAGCACCTCCTCGAACTTTGCGATATCGGTATCCAGGAACGAGGTCTTTCCCCGGTTTCCTCCCACCGCGTTGACAAGGACGTCAATGCCGCCGAACGCGTGTTCGGTTGTACGCACGGCTTCCGCTACGGAGGCTTCGCTTCCCGCGTCCGCCACAACCCATGCAACGCGGTCTTTCGCATCCGCGGCTGAGCTCAAGCGCCGCGCCGCCTCCTGAAGCGAATCCTCATGCGGGCCCCAAAGAGACACCTTGGCGCCAGCGCCAAGAAGGGCTTCCGCCATGGCGCCGGCCAGGACCCCGCCCCCTCCCGCAATAGCGACGGTCCGCCCTTCAAGCCCGAACATCCGCTCGAGATATCCCATGCCTATCCCCCGTTGCGGGCAGCTTACCCGCTGGATCCCGTTATCTCTGCACCCGGGCTCCCCGCCCCTGCGCCATGGCCACTACCTGGTCCAGGCGGGCCATAGTGATGTCCCCTGGATACGTGGTTAAAAGCGCTCCGTGCGCCCATCCCAGCCTGAGGGCGAGCTCGGGCGGCTGGTCCGTGAGCAGGCCGTAGATGAGGCCCGAGGCGAACCCGTCTCCACTGCCAATGCGGTCAAACACGTCAAGCGCGCACTCATCGCTCTCGTAAAAGCGGCCGTCGTACCAGAGAACCGCCTTCCACAGGTGGCGGGAGGCCGAGAGCACCGCGCGCAGCGTCGTTGCCACCGCCTTGATGGCGGGAAAATCGGCCCTCACCTTTTCCATCATCTCCCGGAAGGCGCGCGTGTCCAGCGTGGATTGCCGGGATGAGACGTCGGGCCCCGGGATGCCCAGCCCCAGCTGCATGTCTTCCTCGTTTCCAATGAGGACGTCCACTCGGGAGACGATCCTTCGATTCACCTCGACAGCCAGGGCGGCTCCCCCGCCGGATGCCTCCCAGAGCTTCTTTCTATAGTTCAAATCGAAGGAGGTGACGGTTCCGGCATGCCGGGCGGCATCCATTCCCTGCTCTATCAAGGCCGAGCTTCCGGGGGAAAGCGAAGCGAAGATCCCTCCGGAGTGGAACCAGCGCACGCCGCGGGACTGCAAGATGTCTTTCCAATCGAAGTCTCCCGGCGCGAGCAGGGCTCCTGCTTCGTTGGCACGGTCGTACCAGACCTCGGGCGCGCGCACGCCAATGCCGCGATCCGAATAGGTATTCCCGATGCGGGGCCCCTTGACCCCGTCGTAGTCGAACCATTTATAGAAGGCATCCACACCGGCTCTGCGCACCTCGGATTCCACCCACCACCCGGGGGGGTAGCGAACGTTCGCCGTCGCAATCGCGGTCCGCAGGCGAAAGCACTTGGCCAGGTTGGCCGCCGGGTTGTACTCAGCCCCCGAGCAGTGCCGCTCGAAGTGATGCGCCTCGTGCAGGGGGACCAGTCCCGGATCGAAGCGCTGCACCAGCGCTCCAAGGGCCAGGAAATCGAAAGCACATTCACCGGCATCTCGAATTTCAAGCTTCCCCATTCCGTCACCCTCCTTGTGCGGCGCCGATCAGCGCGTCCAAGTTCTCCGCTGGCGTTCCGGGGGAAACCCCTCCGCCCGCGGAGAGAAGGAACGCGGGGTGACCGCCGTTTTCATTGATGCACCTCTTTGCACGGGCCGCTACCTCCTGGGGAGACCCCTTGACCAGAACGTCCAGCGGCGCGACGTTTCCCATGAGGCAGACCGAGTCGCCCACGCGCCGCCGAGCCGAGCCGATGCTCTGCAGGTGCGTGAAGTTGAAGACGTTCACGCCCAGGTCAGCCAAAAACTCATAGCACACGGGCGAGTCGGTGTCGTTGTGAAGGATCTTCACGCGGGCCGGAATCCCGAACACTTCCTTGAAGCGGGGATGCGCGAACTCCCGGTAGTCTTCAGGGGAGAGAAACCCCATCACGTCGTCCAGCACCATGATCCCCTCGGTGCCCGGCAGAACGTCCGCCTGCGCCTCCAGCCACTCCTTCACGGTTCGCGTGGTCGTCTCCAGCAGCTTGTGCGTCTTTTCAGGCCAGGTTTTCATTCCCACGAGAAAGTCCGTGAGGCCCAACAGGTGCGCGGCCAGGGCAAGCGGCCCGCGGCTTGCCACGATCTTGATGTCCATCCCTGCGGCGCGAACCATCGGCAGGGCGCTCTTGTACAGGGAGAGGACCAACGGCATCAACCCGTCCCGCCGGGGGTTGGCGGGGGTAAGCGCGTCGAGCTGGCACACATCCGAGGCGATGGGGTGGATGGACGGGGGCTGCACGGCCGAAAAAACCAGGCGGCAGCCGAAACCGGAAGGCTCTGCCGCCATGCCCGGCTCCACCCAGAAGCCGGGCAGGAAAATCGCGTCGGGAAACCTGTTCATCACCGTCATGTTGGCCTGGAACCAGACCTCGGGGATGGCAATGTAGTCAACCGTTGAGATGCCGAGGAATGGCGGGATCCACGGGCTGTCGATTATCAGGGCAACCGGGGGGGTCGGGAGGGGTTCTCCCCGGGAGGCCTTCAGAAGGTGTTCCCACTGTGCTGCCCTCATAGCATCCCCCATGGGCTCATTTTTTTCTTGACAAGACGGGAGAGGGGGTCCACAATGCCTGCCATACAAGTATGGTAGCACCGAAGCGGCTGATGGTCGAGATACTGGAACAAGAAAAAAACCAGCCCATCCACCAGTGGGTTTACCAGGTCCTTCGGACCAATATCATCAAGCTCACCCTGAGGCCCGCCCAGCACATAAGCGAGAACGAGGTCTCCGAAGCCCTGGGAATAAGCCGGACTCCCGTTCGGGAAGCGTTCATCAGGCTGGCTGAGGACGGCCTGATCAAAATCACGCCGCAGAAAAGGTCCAGCATTTCTCTCATTGACCTTGAACAGGCTGAAGAGGCGCGGTTCGTGCGCATGGCCCTGGAAAAGGCCGTGCTGCGGGAGGCGTGCCGCGGGTTTTCCGAGACGGACCTCGCGGCCCTGAGCGCGAACATCCAGCAGCAGCGGGATTGCCGGCGTTCCAAGGCCTACGAGCGGATGCTGATTGTGGACAACGATTTCCATCACATCATTTTCCGCGGCTGCGGGAAGGAGCGAAGCTGGTACTATCTGAAGAAGCTGGACTACAACTACGACAGGCTTCGAACCATGGTCATGCCCATCTCCCTGGACCAGATCATCCTGGAGCACTCCCGGATCAGGGACGCTATTGCGGGCGGGGACATCGAGTGCGTCGACGAAATCGTGGATCGGCACCTGACGTGGGAGAAGATCGAGAGAGTGGTGCACGAATGTCCCCCGGAGTATTTCAAGCAGAACCTTAGAAACGGACGGCTCGAGGCGTCCGTGGCGGCGCGCTGATGGCGCCGCGTCGAGCATGAGCGGAAAGGAGGTACGGAAGCTCAAGACCGGAAAGACTTCGGGAATCAATCCCGAAAAAAGACTGTAAGGAGGCGACATGAAAAATTTCTTCGAATGGCTGTCATTTTCGTCGCGCTGGCCCTCACGCCCACGCTTCTCTTCTCTCAGGCCGACTGGACGGGCAAGCCCGTGAAGCTCAGCATCATCGACGTGGCGGGGAACCTGCGCCTCTCCAAGCCGGCAATCGAGGCGTTCAAGGCCGCAAACCCGAAGATGATTGCCGACATCGAGTACATCATCGCAACGGCCCCCGAGCTGGTGGCGAAAATCAAGGCGCAGCAGATGGCGGGCAACCTGGATACCACGATGGTCCTCACGGGCTATGACGGCATGGCGTCCGGAAAAGAACAGGGGGTCTGGGTGCAGCTCATGCCCAAGTACAAGGACGTATTCCAGAAATCGGTCGATTCCTATGTTCCCGGGGCAAAGGCGGCGTACAACCTGTTCGAGGGCTTCGGGATCGCCTACGTTTTCTGCCCCGGCGGACCCATGTTCACGTACAACCCCGACAAGGTGAAGACCCCGCCCAAGACCGCCGCGGATCTCCTGGCGTGGGCCAAGGCCAATCCCGGCAAGTTCCTCTATGCCAGGCCCGCGAACTCCGGGCCGGGACGCGCCCTGCTCCAGGGGCTGCCGTACATCCTGGGAGACCCCGACCCGAAAGACCCGGCCACGTGGACAAAAACGTGGGCGTATCTGAAGGAGCTGGACAACTACATCGATTACTACCCCTCGGGAACCGCAATCACATTCAAGGAGCTGGCGGAAGGCACCCGGTGGATCCTTGCCAGCCACCTGGGCTGGGACATGAACCAGCGCATCCTGGAAACCATTCCCGCCAACTTCCAGGGATTCTTCCTCGATAAAACGACCTGGGTCAACGACACCCAGTTTATGGTGGTTCCCAAGGGCCTGGACGCCAACCGTGAAAAGGCAACCATCGCCCTCATGGAGTGGCTCATGCAGCCGGCGCAGCAGGCGGTCACCTATGACGACGGCTACTTCTATCCCGGCCCGGCCATCAAGGGCGTTCCCCTCTCCATGGCTCCGCAGGCCAGCCAGGACCGGATCAAGCCCGCTATGCGCGCCGCCTATGACGCGGCCATCCAGAAGCTTCCCAACGCTTCGCAGCTGGATGCCAAGCCGCTTGTGACGGCGTTCGACATGTGGGACAAGCTCGTCGGCGCGAAGATCAAGTAACGATCCAGCGCATTTCAAGGGGGACGACGGAGGCGCACGCCGGCTCCGTTGCCCCTCAAACTTTGAGGTCTTCCATGAAGGATTTCACCCGATTCAGCATCAAGGACGTCACCAAAGAGTTCGTCGGCAAGACCGCCCTCTCGCGGTTCTCCCTGGACATCTCCCACGGCGAGTTCGTCACCTTCCTGGGCCCGTCCGGATGCGGAAAGTCCACGGCGCTCAACTGCATTGCGGGGCTGCTTCAGATCACCCACGGGGAGATCTCCATTGACGGGGAGCCCATTGACGATGGAAAGAAGAAGGTGCCCCCGGAGAAGCGCGAGTTCGGCATGGTGTTTCAAAACTATGCCCTCTTCCCGCACCTCTCCGTGTTCGGCAACGTCGCCTTCGGGCTCAGCCTGCGAAAGCTGCCCAAGGCTGTCATCCGCGAAAAGGTCCTGACGGCGCTGAAGTTGGTGCACCTGGAGGGTCACGAAAGAAAATTTCCCGCCCAATTGTCGGGCGGAGAACAGCAGAGGGTGGCCATTGCCCGATGCATCGTGCTCGAGCCGCGGCTTCTCATGCTGGACGAGCCGCTATCTAATCTGGATGCCAAACTGCGCGTGGAGATGCGCAACGAGCTTCTGGCGCTGCATACGCGACTGAAGGTGACAACCATCTACGTCACTCACGACCAACAGGAGGCCCTTGCCCTCTCGGATCGCATCGTCGTCATGCGGCAGGGGCATATCCAGCAGGTGGGCACCCCCCAGCAGGTGTACTCTGATCCCGCCAACCTGTTCGTGGCCGATTTCATGGGGTTCAAGAATATCTGGCAGGCTGAACTCGCTTCTCTCAAGGAGAGCGCCGGCGGCCTCGAAGCCGAGGTAATCGTGAATGGAGTGAAGCTGCGCGCTCACCTGCGCTACCCCGCAGGGGACCCCCGGAGGGCCGCCCTTCTGGCCGCGTCCAAGGGTGACAGGAAGGTGAGAACCGCCATTCGGCCGGAAGACATCCGCGTGGGAAAGGCCGAGGGCGGCTCCCCCATGCAGGCGCAGGTTATGCTCGTGGAGTACCAGGGGCAGTCGAGCTCCGTGACCGCGCAGGCGAAAAACGATACCACCATCGAGCTTCGGCCCTCGACTTCCATGAGGACCGGAGATCCCATTGAGCTTACCATCGCGCCGGAGAGCGTGTTCGTGTTCGCGGACACCCAGGGGTGAGGCATGAATAAAGGACTACGAGGCGCCGGCTTTCTCCTGCTCCTGCCCGCCCTTTTATTCGTCTTCCTTCTGTTCCTGTATCCCTTCCTCTATGGGCTGTTTCTCAGCTTCACGGACGCCGGCGGCGCCCCCACCCTCTCCAACTACGCGCGGTTCTTCCTGGATTCATGGGAGGCCCGCACGATCTGGGTCACGCTCTGGATCTCCGTTCCCGCCACCCTCATCAACGTGGTCCTCGCCATTCCCTTCGCCGTCTTCATGCGCCATGGGATGCGCGGAGAGAAGGTGGTCACGTTTTTCCTGATCGTCCCCCTCACCCTCGGGACCGTGCTGGTCTCCGAGGGAATGCTCACCTATATGGGACCCAACGGGTGGCTCAACCAGCTTCTCCAGGCCATCCACCTAGCCAGGGCCCCCATCAGATTCACGCATAACTACCTCGGGGTCCTGATCTCACTGGTCATCCAGGGCTTCCCGTTCGCGTTCCTCATGATTCTGGGGTACGTCTCCGGAATCAACCCGGATCTAGAAAAGGCAAGCCGGATGCTCGGCGCCTCGCGGCTTCAGACTTTCGCCAGGGTGCTGTTTCCGCTCATGGTGCCGGGAATCGCCATCTGCTTCTGCCTGAACTTCGTCATGGCTTTTTCGGTGTTTCCGTCCGCCATGCTCCTGGGCCAACCGTCGGGCCCCACCCGCGTCATCGCCATCGCGGCCTGGCAGTGGGCCTTCGAAAAGTTCGATTTCAACGCCGCCTCTGCCATTTCCATGATCATGGCGGCCATCGAGCTTGTCGTCATCTCCCTGGTCCTCGTGTGGCGCAACAGGATGTACAAAGGCGCATCCATGGTCGGAAAGGGATAGGCACATGCAGGGGAAAAGACTCACGCTGGGCGGGGTGTTCTTCATCCTCGCCATGATCGTCTACGTGGGAAACGTCCTGGGGATACTCTTCACGGTCATTCTCAACTCGGCATCCAAGGGCTGGTATTCAGGGATCCTTCCCAAGTTCCTGACGGGAGAGTGGTACGTCTACGTTGCGGCGGAGCACGATATCGCCAACCTGCTCCAGGTCACCTTCATCGTGGCCATTGCCGTGGTTGCCATTTCCATCTTGATCGCCTTTCCCGCCGCCTATGTCCTCAGCCGCACGGACTTCAGGGGAAAGGCGGCGCTCCTCTCCCTCTTTCTGCTTCCCATGATCGTGCCGCCCATGACCTATGGAATTCCCCTGGCCATGGTGCTCTACAAGTTTCATCTGGCCGCACGGGTGACGGGTGTGATCCTTGCCAACCTCGTTCCGATAGTCCCGTTCGTGATTCTCATCCTGATGCCGTTCATAGAGCAGGTGGGAGCCAATCTGGAATCCGCCGCGCAGATGCTGGGCGCGCGCCGCTTGACCATTTTCAGAAAGATCCTCGTTCCGCTGACCCTGCCCGGGATTCTCACCGCGGGGATCCTCTCCATCGTGAAGACGATATCGATGTTCGAGCTTACCTACCTGGTTGCCGGAGGGAAGTCCCAGACCATCGTCGTCGCGCTCTACGCCGATGCGTATGCCGCCGGAGCGCGCCCCCCGCAGGCGGTGGACGCGCTGGCCGTCATCTACTTCCTCATCACGATGGTGTGCCTCATCATTGCGCTTCGATTCGTCAGCCCCACGCAGATGGTGTTCAAGATCAAGTAGGGCCGCCCATTCTCCAACGCGCGCCATCGGACCGGTGCGTGATTGGCGGCGCATCTCTTCGGCTCCCGGCTTGACCTCTTCTCTTTTATCTGTTACATTACACATTGTAATTTGTATTATTTCACAAGAAAGAAGGAAAGGGGATATGGCGAAAAAGGCTTCGAAGAGCGGAGATACGGATCGGCTTCTCGCGGAGCTGGAGGCAATCCGGGACAGATACAGGCTCGACGTCAAGCAGTTCATCGGGTTTGTGAGAGAGAAAAAGCTCACGATCGTGGAAGGTCTCGGCCAATACGCGAAATGGCTGGATGAGGATCACGATGGCAAGCGGTACTCGCCGGCCACGGTCAACAGGAAGATAGCGGCGGCGAAAAGCAGGGTCCGCTATGCATTCAAGCACAGCGCGTATGCGGACAGCCTGCGCAAGAAGCACCAGTTGGAAGACGTCGTGAAGGCCGTGAAGCTGAAAACGATCGACACGATCGCGGTGCCGACCACGAAGGTGCTGAGCTTCGACCAGGTAAAAAAGCTGGTCGAGGGCACGAAGGACAAAACGGTCAGGCTCATGGTTGCGTTTCTCTGCGGCACGGGCGTCAGGGTGTCTGAAATGCTGGGCATTCGGCTTTCGGATATAAAGACGGGCCGCGGCGAGTTTGTCCAAGTGCGAATCGTGGGAAAGGGCGCAAAGGAAAGGATGGTCCATGTAAAGAAGGAGTTCATAGACAGAACCAGGAAGCACTTCAACGGCTCGACATACCTTTTCGAGCATCAGGGCAGGCGCTTCAATAGAATATCCGTGACGAATCGGATCAAACACGAAGCCCTCAAGGCGATCGGAAGGGAAGTGACGGCTCATCAGCTCCGACACACCTGGGCCACCATCCAGATTCGGCGGGGCAGAGACGTCAAAGCCGTTGCGGCGGTGCTCGGACACTCGGACCCCGGGTTGACGTTGCGGATGTACGACAAGACGGGACTCAAGCCGGAAGAGGCTTTCCTGGACCTGGAAGAGAAGAAGCGCAAGAACGCTGAAAAGACCGGTGAATAACGCCGGGAGCCCCTCGGAAAAAAGCTTTCAAGGCCGAGGGGCTTTTACTGCCATCTACTATTCGCCCGTTGGATCGGGCATTGGAGGACAGCATGTATTACTGGATTTTTGTGGGTATCGTTGTTGTATTGTTCATTTTCTTCAACGGGATCAGGGTTGTGCGGCCGACCACGAGAGGCCTCGTGGAGAGGCTCGGGAAATACCGCCGGTTTGCCAAGCCTGGTTTCAATTGGATCATCCCGGTTATCGATCGACTCTACAAGATCAACATCACGGAGGTCATGGTAAACGCGGAGCCGCAGGAAATAATCACAAGCGACAAGCTGAATGCCAGTGTGGACGCCCAGGTCTATTTCAAGGTGAAAAGCGACGAGGAAAACGTGAAGAACTCCCAGTATGCCGTCAATAACTACAAGTACCAGATCGTCAACCTTGCCAGAACCACTTTGCGCAACATCATCGGCACGATGACCCTCAAGTCCGCCAACAGCGAGCGCGGGATGATAAACAGCGAGCTGCAGAAGACATTACGCAGTGAAACGGGGCACTGGGGAATCGATATCGTCAGAACGGAATTGAAGGAGATCGATCCTCCCGAGGACGTTCAGGCGACGATGAACAAGGTGGTGAAGGCGGAGAACGAAAAGGTCGCGGCAATCGATTTCGCAACAGCCACGGAAACGATGGCAGACGGCGCGCGCAGGGCGGAGATCAAGAAGGCGGAAGGCGTCAGGCAGGCGAAGATCCTCGAAGCTGAAGGCGAAGCACAGGCGATCAAGCTCGTCAATGAAGCCGCGGACAAATATTTCGTCGGAAACGCGCAGCTCTTGAGGAGGCTCATCGCGGTGGAAGCGGCGCTTTCTTCTAACGCAAAGATCGTGATTCCGGCGAACACGGAGCTCGTGAACGTGGTTGGGGAAATGGCCGGGATCCTGCCCTGGAAGAAGGAAGCGGCGCCGGCCAAGCCGTAAGGCTTGGCGCGGGCTATTCACCTGGATTGATGTGCCTTCCCGCAGCTTGCGCTGCGGGAAGGCGGTCAGTTCAGTTGGTCGCGAACCGCGGCGCGGACCGGCGGGCGGGGCCGCAGCGGAATCCCCGGCCTCGGGGCTGCTGCTGTCCTCGGCCGCGCCTGAAATCGCCCGGGACCGGCGCTTGCCCTGGCTTCTTTGCCAAGGGCGCTGTGGTGTAGTCGAATCCTTCTGCCTTTTGCCGCGGCAGGCGCTTTCCCAGGGCACGCTCGATGGCGGCGAAGTCCTTCTCCTCCTCGGGGGAGACCAGGGTGTATGCGTCACCCGTCAGCTGGGCGCGCGCCGTGCGGCCCACCCGGTGGATGTAGTCGTCGGGCTGGTGGGGCACATCGAAGTTCACCACCGAGCCCAGCGCTTCGATGTCGATGCCGCGCGCGGCGATGTCGGTCGCGACGAGCACCCGGAAGCTGCCTTTCTTGAAGCCGGCAAGAGCGGCGGTGCGCTGCGACTGGCTGCGGTTGCCATGGATTCGCGCGCACGGCACTCCTTTCTTGTCCAGGAAATTCGCGAGTCTGTCGGCGCGATGCTTGGTCCGCGTGAATATCAGCACGCTTCCCGATATGTCCCGACAGAGGAGCTCGAGGAGAAGGTCCGACTTTCGCTCCGATGAGACGGGGAACACGGCGTGCGAGACGCCGGTTGCCGGGGCAGGCTTCCGGTCGATGTTGATCCGCGCGGGGTCGCGGAGCAATTCCCGCGACAGCTCGACGATCGCGGGGGGAAGCGTTGCGGAGAAGAACAGGGTCTGGCGGTCTTCCGGAATCGCGGCCAGCACCCTTTTGATGTCGGGCAGGAATCCCATGTCGAGCATGCGGTCCGCCTCATCGAGCACGAGGTGCTCGAGGCTGGAGAAGTCGGCGTGAGGGCCGCGAAGGTGATCCAGGAGCCTGCCGGGGCAGGCGATGATCACGTCAACGCCCTTTCGAAGCGCCCGCTGCTGGCCGCCCATGCCCACCCCGCCGTACACGGCGGCGCAGGTCAGGCGCGTTCCGACTGCAAGCTGCTGGAAGTGCTCCGCTATCTGCGCCGCGAGCTCGCGCGTGGGCGCGAGCACCAGCGCCCGGGTGGCGCCGCGCTGGCGAGGAAGAAGCCGATTCATGATCGGAAGGAGGAACGCGGCCGTCTTGCCGCTGCCCGTCTCGGCGCTCGCCAGGACGTCCCGTCCCGCGAGCGCGGGAGGGATCGCGGCCAGCTGAATGGGGGTGGGCCGATCGAAGCCCATGCGCTCGACCGAGGCACGGAGCGGCTCCGAGAGTGAAAGCTGTGAAAAACTCATTATGATCCTTTACAAGGTCCGGCAGGTGTGAGTGGATGTTCGGTGGAATCGCCGGTGAGGCCGCCGCGAGGACTTGAAAGGCCCTGTACACTCGTTTGCTGATCAGTCAGGCCCCGCGGGGCGGTGCGCTTGATCTGAAAGCAATGTACAGGCTATGAGGATCAATGTCAACCCGCAGGTACGTGTCCTCCAAGAGTCAACGCTCACGCTCTTCGCGTTCCAGAAGCTCAAGGATCACAACACCGCGGATCTGCTGCCGGCAAAGCCGATGGTCCAGAAGTGGTGGAAGTACATGGCGGACATCATGGACTCCAACCCGGACAACTCTCCCGTCTGCGTTCCGCTCAACGAAGTGTTTCACATGGACTGAAGCAGGTCCACCCGGCGATCTGCCGCCTCTTTTATCGAGAATCGCTACCGCACTGCCGGCGATAGCCCAGCATGCCCGGCCCCCGTTTTTTCCGTGGTTGATTCCAACCGCCAGGCTCAAAGAGGCTTATTGCGCCGTTGTGATTGCGCTTCTGTTTCTTTCCCGGTTCTTCTCGATTTCCTTCCAGAAACCGATGGCGACGGGTACGGCGAGCAGCGCGGCCGTTGAAAAAAGGAGATCTACGCTGTTTATCGTCCCCGTCTGCGTGTGAGGATACAAGTACCCCGCGTAGCCCACCGCCGCGGCAGCCGCGATTCCTCCCGCCATCGTGATGAGAACGTCCGTGAATCGGGGGTCTCCGAACCCCGTCGAGTCGAGGATCTCTTTCGACACCCCGGCGACCAAGGCCGCTGAGAGAGCCACCGCGGGAAGATAAAGGGGATTCTCCCCCGCGAACTGCGGGTCCGTAACGCTCTGGAAGATTCCCGCGAACGCAAGCCCCGCGGCCATTCCGCCCAGAAAATGAAGGTATTTGCCGGAAGTTGGAGGAACTTCATCCGGTGAAAGCGCGATGAGCGGACTCGACGCCGTGTCCGCCGGCACGGAGTTGGCGGTGAGCAAAAGCGCGGCGATCAGAAGCGGAAGGCGCGCCACAGCAAATAGGATACAGCAGATAACGGCCAGCAGCAAAGGGCGCTTCCGCTCGCCAGGCCCAGGAGGCGGCCTCCTCCCCGCCAGTCCTTGCGCCGTGGGTGAAGATGCACTACGCTCTAGGCAACAGCGAAGGAGAAGCCGAGGGGATCAATCAGCGGGGAGCCGCTGCGGCGAGAAAAAGCGGCCTCCGGTGATTGCGAGTTCAATGCGTAGTCCAATCAAACCACATCGAGCGGCCGGGCTTTCGGAAAAGATAGATCCTCCCATCGGCAATCGCCGACACACCATCGGGTTCCTCTTCGGCGACTTCTACGGAGCCTATACGGCGAATCTGTTCTCCACCGTGATGAAGGCGTGCAGGGAGTACGGCCAGAACATCGTCGGTTTTGGAGGAGGGTTCCTCAAAAGCCCGGGCGGAGCCGTCCTCGGTGAAAACTGCAATTTCATCTACGATCTGGCGGGCAGGGAGAATATCGACGGATTGATCGTCGAGGGATCGATTGGCAACTTCATCTCGAAAAAGGAGATGGATCGGTTCCTGCAAAAATACGCGGGCATTCCGATTGTCAACATCGGAACGAACATCGAAGGGGTCAACAATATCCTCATCGACAACAAGAAGGGTATGCGGGATCTTGTCACCCACATGATCGAATACCATGGGCATAAAAAGCTCGCGTTCATGACCGGGACGGATGGCAACTGGGATGCAATCCAGCGGTTCGAGGCGTATGAGGAGGTCCTGCGCTGCCACGACATCGCCGTGGATTACAATCGGATCGTCAACGGGAACTTCAGCTATTTCGGCGGGGGGCAGGCTTTCCAGACCCTGTGGGAGGAAAGAAAGGCCGACTTCGACGCGCTCCTGTGCGCGAACGACTACATGGCGATCAGCGCCATGAATGAGATGCGCAAGCGCGGATTGAAAATACCCGAGACCGCGGCCATCACCGGGTTCGACGACACCGAGGAATGCTGGACCACCAAGCCGATCCTCACCACCGTGAAGCAGCCCTTTTATGACGTCGGCCAGGAAAGCGTCAAGATGCTGCTGGCGCTCTTGGAGGGCAGGAAAGTGCCGGCACAGGTCACCCTGCCTGCCGAGCTCGTCATCAGGGAATCGTGCGGCTGCAAAGCGGTGGATACATTGAGCCACATCATGGGCAACGGGCTTTCGAAGAAACGCAAAGCGCGCATCGCCGGAAACGGACGAAAGGGATTCATCGACGAGCTTCGAAAGACGATGGAGGATGAGCTTCCCTCTCTGAAGAACAAGATCGACTTGCAGCGCTGGCTGAAGGACCTGGTGGATTGCTATTGCGATGTCGCCGCGGGGAAAGACGGCAACCGCCTGTTCGAGAGCTTTGTGGCGATGTTGCGAAGATTCATCGACAGCAACGAGGAAATAATAACGATCTATCGGTTCATATCGATTTTCTTCGGCGGCCTGATACGTCGCTTCATCCCCGCAGAAGAGCGGGAAGCCGCGCTCGTGCTGTGGAACGAAACGGATGTCTTGTTCGGATTGCTGATAAAGGAGGATCTATCCGAAAAGAAGGCCACGTTGAAGCTGGAATCCCACGTTGTGTTCGACATCAACGAGAGCTTCATCAACACATTCGACATGGAAAAGCTGAAGGAAGTGATCCTTGACAATCTTCCCTCTTTCCAGTTCAAGAGCTTTTTTGCGTGCCTGTTCGATGATCCGGATCGGGAAACTTCGAGAATCCTCTTATCGTACGATAAGAACCGGTCCGAAAACGTGAGCGAAGGTCCCTTCCCGTCAAAATACCTGCTGCCCGGCAAAATAAACAGGAGCAAGCCGTTCGAGTACGTCGTCATGGCGTTGAATTTCAAGGACGAGTACTTCGGCTACATCCTCTACGATATCCAGACTCTCGCCACCTTCATCTATGAAACCCTGTCCGTGCAAATCAGCGGCGCCATCAAAGGGGCGCGGCTCACCAACGAGCTCACCGAATACGCGACGCAGCTCGAGACCAAGGTGAAGGAGCGGACCGCGAAGCTCGAGGACGCGAACGAAAAGCTGAAGAAGCTCGACGAGCTGAAGAACGACTTCATCGCGAACATCACGCACGATTTCAGATCTCCGCTGACGGCGATCCTCAACATCGCCGATCTTGCCCTGCGGTTCAACGAAAACCTGGATGAGGAGAGCCGGGAAAGCTACAGCGTAATCTACAAGGCCTCGCTGAGGTTGAAGAGCTCCATCGACAAGCTCCTGGAGCTCGCGAAAATGGACGCCCACGGGATCAAGCTGAAGGTGAGGCCCGTAGAGCTTGCGGCCTTCATGAACAAGATGCTGGATTTCTATTCCTCCTCCGTCATCGGCAGCGAGATACGGATCGTGCGGAAGCTGCCGGAAAAGGAGATCGCGAACTTCTATACCGATGCGGAGAAACTGCAGGAAATAATCGACAATATAATCTCCAACGCGATCAAGTTCGTGAACCCGACCGGAGGGCTCATCACGTTCGAACTGGAGGAGGAGAAAGACGTCGTCTTGATCAGCGTATCCGACAATGGCATCGGGATAAACAAAAAGAAGCTGGAAACGATATTCAACAGGTTCGAGCAGGCCCACGACGGGAGAAACAGCCCCTATCGAGGAACGGGAATCGGACTGGCATTCTCGAAGCAGCTTGTCGGCTATCTCAAGGGGAGGATATGGGCGGAGTCCGAAGGGGAAGGGAAGGGCGCGAAATTCACCGTTGAGCTTGAAAAGGGAAAACACATCTTCGACGAGAAGGACTTCAGCGACGAGGAGATGGGGCAGGGAAAGCGTGAAGAAGCCAAGGCATTGATAGAAACCGACATCGGAATGAAATTGAGCGAAGAGAAAGTCGTGACCTATTTCACGGACCCGAAGAAAGAGAACGAAACGGACTACAAGAAAGGCATAATCCTGATCATCGATGACGACAGAAACGTCAGGGAAATAGTCCTGAAGTATCTGAAAAGCAACGGCTACATGAATTTCATCGCAGCCTCGGATGGGAAGCTGGGGCTCGAAGCCGTGTTCGCGCATTCCCCCGACATCATTCTCTGCGACTATAACATGCCGAACATGAAGGGAGACGAGTTTCATAACGAGCTCGCGGATAACCCGAAGTACAAAGAGATCCCGTTCGTCTTCCTGTCTGCCATCGCGGACGAGAACCTGATCATGGAGAGAAGGCAGAAGGGTGCGCGGGCGTATTTGAAGAAACCGATAGACGAGAAGGTGCTTTTGATCACGGTCGAGGAAAATATCAAAAAGTATTTCGAGTATCAGAGAATATCCCGGCTCGCGACGATAGACGAGCTCACGGGCTTGAACAACAGGAAAGCGGTCATTTCCGCCCTGAAGCACGAATTGGCGATACGGCGGTACAGGGATCTGTCGCTTCTCTTCTTCGACCTCGATGATTTCCGGCGGACCAATGAGGAACACGGCCACGCCGTCGGCGACAAGCTGCTTTCCGCGATCGGCGCGACGATACGGGGCGCGATAAGGAACTACGATATCGGAGGAAGATACGGGGGGGACGAGTTTGTCGTGATATTGCCGGATACCGGCTTGAGACAGGCAGCGTACGTCGCGGAGGTTCTGCGGAAGAAGATCGCGAACACCGCAATCAAGCAGGCTGAAAGCGATGTCTCTCTCAGCGCGAGCTTCGGCGTTGCATCGCTTCGAGACAACGCGAAGTATATTGCAAAGACTTTGAGGGTCGAAAGCATCCAGGGTATCTACGAGACCAATGGCTTCGCGGAAACTGATTGGGATAAAATAGAAGACTCGAAGATGCAGATTTCAGAACTACTGGTGAAAATGGCGGACGCGGCCCTCGCCAGAGCCAAGCACGCCGCGTGCGCGCAATGCGGCTTCACCTCTGAAAAACCGGAGCCTTTTCAAAACGACAGATGCCCCGCATGCGGCAGTGACCGTCTGATGCGCGGCGGAAACAGGGTAGTCGCCTTCGAGACGGAGTGATCAGGTTTTCCCATCCGCCGCATGCTTGTGCGTCACGTATCTGATCGGGAAATACATGAGGTTCAAGAGCGTTCCCATGAGAAGCGTAAAAGCGAATATCCTGAGGTTGTTCCCCGGATCCGCGAAACGATCGTATATGTCACTCATCAATCTGGCCGGATTCCCCAGGAGATCCCAGCTGTTCCATCGCAGGAACCTGCCGATATAGATGCCGAAAGCCGCCAGGAAGATCATGCCTGCCGAAAGGACGGCCACGATCTTCGCGCCCGCGCGGAATCTTTCCTTGAGGAAATATTCGATGTCCATGAGGCTGATGAAGCCGTAGCAGAGACCCGCCCAGGCAAACGAAAGCACGATGATCAGATCAAGCCATATCGGCGCGTCTTCGATCTGCCGCAGGTGAATGAGATCGGTCAAGATGTAGAGGGAATTGGGAAAAAAGATGAGCCAAACGGCCATGATCAAGAGGAGGGCGATCCGGTTTTTCATCTTTCTGAGAATCGCAATGCTCGTGAGCAGCCAGGGCAGAAAAGCAAGAATGAGATTCCAGTTGAGAAAGAGGTATCCAAAAGTTGCCGTGAGGAAGACCCTGAACACGGAAAGCATGACGCAGAAAGCCGAGTCGACGACAAGGAATGCAGTCAGTCTCAACCGGCCGCTTTCTCTCAATCCATCTAGCATGAGACACTCCCACGTCAGGTGTCGCGCGCGAGGGTCCGGCGTGCTGCTTCCACGATTTTTCTCACGCGCCGCGCCGCGGAACGCGCCACTGCCCGGAATATCGAGCGGGCCAGGAGCCAGCTCAGGGCGAAGAAGCCGATGGGAACGAGCGTCATGAACAGCGGGGAACCCAGCACGCCGAGCCCGACGCCCAGTCCCACTCCAAGGCCGGCGCCGAGCCCAAGGCCGCCGAGCAGCCCTCCGAAGAGCCCCGCGGCCGCGCCCCGGACGCGCATCTTGGCCCGAATCCTCACCCTTCCCCTTTCGGCGGGCTTCACGGAGACACGAAGCATTCCCAGGGCCGAGCGCCACTGGAGGGCGTTCGCCGCCACCTCCCCTCCCCCATTGAACTCCGCCGCGTCGGCAATCACGGGAAGGAGATCCGCCAACGACGTGCCGGCGCCCGGCGCCGGGGCCTCGGTCTCTTCCGATTGAACGGGCAATGCGCCCGCGAGCCCCTCCGGGCCGCCACGATGCTGGATCTCGAGCGCCCGCTTGATGATGGCCGCGGTCTCCTTCTCTGAAAAAAGCGAATTGTCGGACATTTCATGATAATTTTGCCTAGGCACAGTTCCGCTGTCAAGCGATTGCTCTGGTTGAGTTCTGCCCGGTTTTGCCATACAATCACGAATCGCGCGCAACCCATGAGGCAGGGGAAAAGCTGATGAATGATCGGGAAGTGTCGCATCCGGCCGGCCGGTTTCGGGCAATATCCGCGGGAGCCGGCGTCTGCGTATTCGGCATCGGCTGCCTTGTGCTGTCGGGCTGGGTATTCGATATCGAAATCTTGAAAAGCCTGATTCCCGGCATGATAACGATGAAGGTGAATACCGCCGCTGCGTTCGTGCTGGCCGGCATCTCTCTATGGCTCCTTCGGGGGAAGCTCTCACGCCTTCGTGCCGGCCATTGGGTCGCGTGGGGGTGCGCCTTTGTAGTCGCCGCGGTCGGAGTGCTTTCGCTTGCGGAGTACGCGTTCGGCTCGAGCCTGGGTATCGACCAATTGCTGCTGCCGGAGCCCTCAGGGACGGCGAAGACGATCTATCCCGGCAGAATGGCGCCCAATACCGCGTTCAACTTCCTGCTGATGGGCCTTTCGCTTCTGCTCCTGGAGGCGCGCGCCCGACGCGGCCGCCGTACGGCCGGGTATCTGATCGGCCTCGGCGGGATGGTCGCCTTTGCGGGGCTCGTGGGCTACATCTGCGGCGCCTCCGGGCTCTACGCGCTGAGCGCCGCGGCCAATGCCATGTCCCTTCCGGCGGCCCTCGCGGGTGTGTGCGCGTTCGCCGGGCTCTGGCTCGCCCTTCCGGAACATGGCCTTTTGGAGCTCATGGTCGGCAGGCGCGCCGGCGACGCCATGGTTCGAAGGCTCGTGCTTCCCCTCATTCTGGTCCCGATTCTCCTGGACGTGCTCCTGGAGGCGGGCCGCCGCACGGGCGTTCTTGCCGAGGGCATGGTCCCCGGCGTCCACCTCGTGCTTCAAACCGCGATCTTTCTTCTGCTCCTCCGGATAGCCGCCGTGTCCTTGAACCGGTCGGACTCCCGACGTCTCAAAGCCGAGGAGCACATCAGCGCCCAGCGGGAATGGCAGCGCGTGACGCTGGGAAGCATCGGTGACGGCGTGATCGCCACGGGGATCGACGGGCGGATCACATTCATGAATCCCGTCGCTGCGTCGCTCACGGGATGGCCAGCGGACGAAGCCCTCGGAAAGCCTTTTGCTCAGGTATTCAGGATTGTCAATGAGCAGACCCGCCAGGCGGGAGACGACATCGTGTCTCGAGTCCTTCAGGAGAGGCGCGTTGTAGCCATAGCCAACGCCACCTCGCTTACCGCGCGGGACGGACGGGAGATCCCCATCGAGGACAGCGCCGCTCCCATCACTGACGATTCGGGTGAAGTCACGGGCGCGGTGCTCGTGTTCCATGATGTTGCGGAGAGACGGCGCGCCCAGGAGGCCTTGCGCAAGAACGAAGCGGCCCTTCGAGGAATCCTCGATGCGACGCAGGAATCCATCTGGGTGTTCGCGGCGGACGGCACGGTGCTCATGGCCAATTCGATAGCCATGAAACGCATCGGAAAGACGCCGCGAGAGATCATCGGTGCGCCCATGAACCGGCTGGTGTCCGAGGAGCTGGCCGAAGCCCGCATGGTACGCCTGAGTCAGGTGGTGAGCTCCGGGCAGCCCGTGGATTTCGAAGACAAGCGGAGCGGCATGACGTTCCACCACAGCTTCTATCCTGTCTTCAATGACCAGGGCCGCGTCGACAGCGTCGTGAGCTTCAGCCGGGACATCACGGGCCAGAAACAGGCGGAGGAAGCGCTCCGCCAGGCGCGCGACCAGCTGGAATTGCGCGTCATGGAACGGACCAACGAGCTTCGCGCCGAAATAGCGGAGCGCAAGAGGATCGAGCTCGCGGTGCAGACCGAGCGCAAGCGGATGTACGACGTGATGGAAACCCTGCCGGTCTACGTCATATTGCTCTCCGAGGATTACCGTGTGCCGTACGCCAACCGGTTCTTCCGGGAGCGGTTCGGAGATTCAGGCGGAAAGCGCTGCTACGAATACCTGTTCGGCCGAGACGCGCCCTGTGAAAACTGCCATACCTACAAGGTCCTCGAGACGAACGCTCCCCTGGAGTGGGAGTGGACAGGCCCTGACAGCCGCAACTACTCCATCCACGACTTCCCGTTCATCGACACGGACGGCTCCCGCCTCATTCTCGAGGTGGGCATAGACGTTACGGAAGAGAAGCGGCTGCGCGCGGGGCTTGAGAGACAGACCGGGCAGCTTCGAATGCTTGCAAGCGAGCTCACCCTGGCCGAGCAGCGCGAGCGGCGGCGGCTGGCGCAGGTCCTGCACGACCACCTGCAGCAGCTGCTCGTGGGGGCGAAGATGAGGATGTCCATCATGCGCCGCGACGCAAGCGGGGGAAAGGGCAAGGTAGCCGACGAGATCGAGCAGCTCATCGGGCAGTCGATCGACGCGGCGCGCACGCTCACGGCCGAGCTCAGCCCGCCGATACTGCACGATGGCGGGCTCGGGCCCGGGCTGAAATGGCTGGGGCGATGGATGAAGGAGAAGTACAACCTCGACGTCACGTTCGCGATCGCCGAGGACGTGCCCGCCTTGCCCGAGGATATCACGGCGTTTCTCTTCCAGTCCGTGAAGGAGCTTCTCTTCAATACGGCAAAGCACGCGAAGATTCTGAGCGCGAGGGTCAATGTAGCGGCTTCCCAAGACCACATTCGGATCGTCGTTTCGGACGATGGGGCGGGATTCGATCAGTCGCAGCTCACCCTCCACGGAGGGCAGGCGGGAGGGTTCGGCCTGTTCGGCATCAGCGAGCGGCTGGGAATAATGGGCGGCAGCATGAACATCGAGACGGCTCCCGGCGGCGGGACGAGCATCACCCTGATCTCTCCCCTGTCGAAAGCGGCGTCGAGACCCGAGCCCGCTGTCCACGAAAAGGTGGAAGTTCACGCGTCGAGCCATCCGGCGCGCGTCGTCGAGGAGAAAAGGGGGGCCGAAGGGAAAATACGGGTGCTGCTGGTGGACGATCACCTGATCCTGCGGCAGGGGCTGAGCAGGCTCCTGAAAAGCGAAGCGGATCTGGAGATCGTCGGAGAGGCGGCTGATGGAGAGACGTCGATCGAGATGGTGCGCCTGCTCACGCCCGATGTGGTCCTGATGGACATCAACATGGCCGGCATGAACGGGGTGGAGGCGACGCGGCTCATCCTCGCGGAGTTCCCGAAGACAATCGTCATAGGCCTTTCAATGTTCGAGGAGCAGGAGCGGGCGGCTGAAATGCGGGCGGCCGGAGCCTCAGATTACGTCACGAAGAGCGGCAAGCCGGAATCTCTTATCGCGGCCATCCGCACCTGTTGGAAGAAACGCTTGAGTGGGTAGATATTCCCTGATTGCGGTGTTCAGGTTTATTATCCCTTCAAACAGCATTGAGCTAAAAAGGAGGAGAAGATGTCCGACAAGCCGTCCCGAGTTTCCTTTCCGGTAACCCTCTCGATTGACTATCCCGATCGCAAACTGAACAGGCTCACATCCTTCTTTCGTCCCTTCGTGGCGATCCCGATCGCAATCATCCTCGTTCTCATCAGCGGTCCCATCGGAAGTTGGAAGGATCACGTCGTGCAGACCGTCTATGGCGCAGGCGGCATCCTGTTCGTTCCCACCGTGCTGATGCTCCTGTTCCGCTGGAAATACCCCCGCTGGTGGTTCGACTGGAACGTGAACCTCACACGGTTCGGGCTGCGGGTGGGCTCTTACTTCCTGCTCCTCACGGATACCTATCCATCCACCGATGATGAGCAATCCGTGCACGCCAGCTTCCCCTACCCCGACCCCGCGAAGGACCTCAAGGTCGGGCTGCCGCTGGTGAAGTGGTTCCTGGCCATTCCCCATTACTTCGTCCTTTTCTTCCTCGCGATCGCGGCGTTCGTGGTCGTCTTTATCGCGTGGTTCGCGATTCTCTTCACGGGCAGGTATCCGAAATCCCTGTTCACGTTCGTCGTGGGGGTGATGCGCTGGGGCATGAGGGTAAGCGCGTACGCTTTCCTCCTCGTGACCGACGTCTACCCGCCTTTCTCTCTGGGCTGACGGCACGACCTATCTGGTCAGCCGCAGGTAGAGCTGGGAAAGCTTTTCCGGGAGCCTGGCGACATCGGAGAGGATCGCGTGATGGTAGTCGCCATAGAGGTAGGAAACGTATTTCTTCGCGTACCTGTCTATGGTCAGGCAGTACGGGATGATGCCCTGCCTCCGGCACTCCAGGATGGCCCTCCGCGTGTCTTCGATAGCGTAGCGTGACGTCTCGGAGCTTGAGGCCGAGCCGTAGCCCGGGTCTGCCGGTATTCCATCGCTCAGGAGGATGAGGAGCTTCGTCCTGGCCTGATGCTTCTGCAGTCTCATCGTCATGTGGCGGATGGCGCACCCGTCCCTGTTGCTCGCCTGGGGCTTGACGGAGGCGATCCTTCCCTGGGTTTTTGCTCCCCAGGCCTCGCCATAGTCCTTGATGACGTTCACGAAAACCCTCTGCCTTCCCATGCTGTAAAAGGAGAAGATCCCAAAGGGATCTCCGATCAGATCGAGAGCGGAGGCGAGCAGGGACAGGGCCGCCTTTTCCACATCGATGACGCGCCATCTCCCGACGCTCGTATCCGTCGATGAGCTTGCATCCACGAGAATGCAGACCATGACGTCCCGATTGCTCCTGATCTTCCTGAAATAGATCTTCTCGTCCAGCGTTTCGCCGCGGAGGAGGGAGATCGTATAGTCGAGGGCGTCGGACAGGTCGATCTCCTCACCCGTCAACCATCTCCTGGACATCTCCAGCTCTTCGGGCTTCAAGTGAAGAAAGCGTTTCTTGATGCGTTTGTGCACGAGTGAATATTCACGGACCACCTCCCCGTAGTACTCGCTGTCGGTGGATGAGAGGGCGCTCTCGAAAAGCGAGCAATGGTTTTTCTCGTACGCGTTCGTGAGGCAGTTGAACTCAGGATACCTGTACACCTTCATGTCGCCGGCGGATATCGCCTGGCGGAGATCCTCAAGCTTTCTCTCCGCTTGCCTCAGAGAGCCGAGGTCGATCGCTTGCTCTTCATCCGCCTCCGTTTCGCCGGCGATCCCGGCTTCGGATTCCTCCTTGAGAAGCTCCGGCGTCGCGTCCCGGACGATCTCGGGGAAGAACTCGGGCTTCAAAGATCCCGGGAATCGGTCCCGGATATCGTTTCTGGAGCAGTAGGAGACGATGGGAAAATTATCGTAGAAAATGTTGTAGATGACGAAGAGGATCTGCGCCGTGTTCTGGACCGTGTTCTGCGGTCTATAGATTCGAATGAACTCGGAGAGAATGGAAGAGATGATGGGGGGCACGGCCGGGTCCTGGATATCTGCCTTGTATTTGCCTATCAGGGAAAACTGGATCAGGCATTCAAGCACGGCAAGGAGCTTCTCTTCCTTCTCGGCTCCGACGTTGAGCATCATCCGGGGCCGCTTGTGCCAGAGGTAGGAATTGAGGAGCGCGAAATCTTCTTTCAAACCGGGGTAGAGGGCCGAGAGCCGGAACTCGATCCGTGCATTCTCGATCAGCGTGAACAGCTCCTTCGCGAAGTCCGGCGTCGGGAAGCTGTAGAAAAGCCTTTCGTGCTCCGTGTTCAGAACGAGGAGCCTTTTGTCGCTCGCGAACTGGACTTCCAGCTCGCCGTCCGCCCTCTCGCGCACCGCCTGCGCCGTGGTCCCGTACTGCCTGCGGACGTTGTCGGCTATCTTGGGAAGGAGCAGCGCGTAGCGGTCGCGAAGCTCGTCTATGAACTCGACTGACTTGAGGTCGAGAGTGAAGGATCCAAAGGGAACGGAGGCGGCCTGCTCGGCGGCCAGGGCCGTATAGACCCTCTCGTTGTAGAGGGGCTGAGTGAAGAAATCGATCTCGGGAGGCAGGAATATCGAGGTTCCGTCGGTGTAGGGGCATTTCAAGCCGAAGAGGGAGGTGTCCTGGCTCGAGATGACCATGTCATATCCGCACAGGCTGGCGCAGTATATCTTGATCACGGACTTCAGGTCATCGAGAACCAGGCTGGTGATTCCGAGCATGCTTCGGCTTTCCCGGGAGTGAACCAGGAGGAATTGGGCCCCCTCATCAGTTCTATTGCTCGTGAAGAGGTCCGTAGCCCTGGAAAGCCACAGCGCGAGCTTCTCCCAGGGGAGGGATGTGAGCTTTGCGGAGAAGCGCGTAATGCCCTCGATCAGGGTGCCCGGCGAATACTGCGCGACGATCCCCCACTGGGCAAGCAGGAATGAGCATCTCTCTCCGTCGCCCGACTCCAGGATTGCCGCCAGCGCTTTCTCGCTCTTCTTCACCTTCCCGCCGCAGCTTCCGGCAAAGAAGGCGAGCCCTTTCTGGATCCTTTCAAGGGGAAAGCCAAGCAGGGGATACCTCTGGAGAAAGGCATGCGCAGATCCTTGATCGAGAATGGTCAGGTTGAAGAGAAGGTCTGAAAAAAGCCCCAGCTCGCCCCTCTCGAGGAGGATGGGCACGAGCGCCTCCGCGCTGATATAGAGGTGCTCCGAAGCGTAGGTGAGCTTCCGTAAGGAATCGATGTTCTCGGGGCTTACGGCGGCGAGCCGGGACAGGCATTCCAGGGACGTATGGAAGAAGCCGACCAGGTGTGGTTTCTTCCTCCGGATCTCGTCGAAGGCGCGGGCGTAGTATTCGCTGTCGCTCATCACCTGAATATCTTGTCGATGATGATCTCGATCGCCGCGATCTCGTCCTTTTCGTCCGTGATGGCCTGGGCGATCGCGATCGAGCAGGCCCGCTTCGGCTGGATGCCCTTGGTGATCAGCTTGGCCGCATAGATGAGGCTTCTCGTGCTCACCCCTTCCTCCAGGTCGATGGTGGAAATGCCCCGGATGTCGTTTCCCAGGAGAACAAGCTTTTCCGCGATCGGCCGTTCCACTTTGCTTTCCGTGGCGATGATCAGGATCTCCTTGTCGGGCGGAGGGTACGAGAAGTCGATCGCTATGAAGCGCTGCTTGGTAGACTGCTTGAGGTTCTTCCGGACGCTCTGGTAGCCGGGGTTGTAGGACAACACGACCATGAAGGTGTCCGGTGCCTTGATCTGGGTCCCGAGTATCTCGATGGGGAGGAGGCGCCTGTAATCCGTGAGGGGATGGATCACCACGGTCACGTCCTTTCTCGCCTCCACCACCTCGTCCAGGTAGAGAATGGCGCCTTCCCTCACCGCCATCGTCGCCGGCCCGTCTATCCAGACCGTTTCTCCGCCTTTCATGATATAGCGGCCCGTCAGGTCGCGGGCGGTCAGGTCCTCATGACAGGCCACCGTGTACAGGGCGCCGACGCCGTTTCCGAAATCCTTCTTCTCTGCAACAACCCGGTCCCCCGCTTTCTTGAGATGCACCAGCTTCTGCCCGAGCTGGTATGCCATGTACTCCACGAAACGGGTCTTGCCGCAGCCGGTGGGGCCTTTGAGGAGGACGGGTATCTGATCGCTCCAGGCCCGTTCGAAAATATCGACTTCATCCTTAATGGGGATATAAAAAGGCTTTTCCCGTATCCTGTAGACCGATTTTTCATCGGTGTGCGAGATGTCGCTCATTCCCGCATAGTAGCACCAAGCCTCAAGGCATGCAAATTGAATCGGGCGCTGTAGCGGCGCCGAACCGCCGAATCTCTGCTCACCGATGATATCGCCAGATGAGTCGTGATATAATCGTCCCGAACCTTCAGCCAAGCTGTACAAGCATCTTGGCGTGTTCCTGATGAGGAGGCGGAGAATGACGGATTTGCTGTGCCATCGCGACGCGTACCTCAGGGAGTTCGAGGCGAGAGTTGTCGAGGCGAACCCGATGGAGAACTCCGTGATCTTGGATCGCACCGCGTTCTACCCGGGCGGCGGCGGGCAGCCATGCGACCGCGGGTGGCTGAACGGCGTTCCCGTGCTTCGCGTCGGGCGGCAGGGAGAGGAGATCCGGCACTGGCTGGATGGGAAGCCGCCCGAGGCGGGCAGCGTGGTCACGGGGAAGCTCGACTGGGACCTCCGCTACAAGCTCATGAGGACCCATACGGCTTTCCACATCCTCTGCGGGGTCGTGTGGAGGGACTGGAAAGCCCAGGTGACGGGGGGAAACCTCGAGCCGCTCAAAGGCCGCATGGATTTCGAGTTCGAGACGCTGAAGCACGAGCTTGTCGAGGAGATCGAGAAGCGGGTGAACGCCGAGGTGGCGGCGGCCCGCCCCGTGTCGGTGCGCATCCTCCCGCGCGAGGAAGCCTTCAAGATCCCCGACCTCATCAGAACGAAGATCAACCTTCTGCCCGAGGGCATCCTCGAGGTGCGCACCGTGGAGATCCAGGGCCTCGACCTCCAGGCGGACGGCGGCACCCATGTCGCCAACACCCGGGAAGTAGGCAGGATCCGCGTGGCCGGCTACGAGAGCAAGGGAAGGATCAACAAGCGCATCAAGCTGGAAATCGGAGATTGAGGCGCCGGGCCGCCGCGATTGGCTCGCGCTCAGTTACGGCCGGTGATGTCTCCCGTGTCGCCCCGTCCCTCGATGACATCCACGAGCCGATTCGCGAAGTATGGGGCCACTGCCGCGGCGAAGGCGACGTTGGGATGGGAATCGTTTAGTAGCGAATCCGCGTTGGCGTCGAGAAGGTAGAGCTCGTTCTCGCCCCCGGTCTCCAGAGTCCAGAAATCCCAGACGTAGATGTTGTCGCCGGGCGCATCCCAGGTATCCCTGACCCACGAGAAGAACGTGCGCGCCCTTTGAGCGGAGTCCGGGTTCGTGTCGGCCATTTTGAGGGCGGCCCCGGTCCACACAATGAACCTCGTGTTCGGGAACTCGTGCATTTTCGTCTTTATTGCGTTGTACTGAAGATAATAGTTCTGAAGCTGCTTGGACTCCGAGGCGACGTCCGCCGTGCCCGAGTCCACATCGATGGCGCTCACGGGAAAACAGTGCTTGAACACGATCACTTCATAGTTTTGCGTGAGAATCTCCAGGGTGTCCTCGCTCATGAACTGAGTGGGGCCGGCGTTGTTCACCCAGATGTTCCAGTAATCGTAGGGGTAATTGTTCCAGGGGTAGGGCGATCCGGATGGATACGCTCTCTCCGTAATCTGATAATCCGTTGAATGGCCGGAGTTGTACGAAGCGACGGCGTCGGGCACGCCGCCGCTCCACACCACGCCTCCCGTGGAATGGTGGAGATAGATCACGTCCACCCTCCCCGTCATGGGATCCTGCAGTTTCGGTCCCCCGGAGGGCTGAGCGCAGGAGAGAAACACGGAGAGGCAAAGAAGGGTCGAGAGGACGTGTTTTTTCATGGCTTTTTCTCGGAATACCATGATAGCACCCTGAGGTGCCGTTTTCAATGCCGACGAACAGCCAACCGGCGGGCGCTCACAGTCCCTATCCCGTGCGGCATCGCGTTCCAGCTTCCGTGCATGCTGCCGCTCGTGGTCCTCTACGAGATCAGCGTGCTCGCGGCCCGGCGGATAGAAGCGCGGCGGGCGGCTACGCTGTCCCCGCAGGCCGCCTCGAAACCGTGATGGCCGTCCTGTCGGCCGGGCAGTTGGCCTGGCAGATCCCGCATCCGATGCAGAGCGCGGAAGCAACAGACGGGTATCTCAGGGTGACGGTCCTCGAACCCTGAACGATTCGTTCCTGCCGAGCGAACACCACCGCTTTCTTCGGCGTGGGGCACACCTCCTCGCACACCAGGCACGGCTTCTTGTCCTTGAAGACCACGCAGCGGTTCTGGTCAATGGCGGCGAGCCCGATGGGCGTCGTCTGTTTCTCCGAAAGACTTTGAAGAGGAATGGCCTGGTTGGGGCAAACCTGCTGACAGACCTGGCAGCGGAAGTCGCAGCCGTTCTTCTCCATGTTCAGCCTCGGGGTGAACAGGCTCGCCGCTCCCGCCTCCAGTCCCGTGGATTCGATGATGCCATTCGGGCAGGACTGCGCGCAGTGCAGGCACCTGATGCAGCGGCGGAGGAACCGCGCCTCGTCCACCACCCCGGGAGGACGCAGAAGAGGCGTGAGCGCGCCGGAGGCGGCGCCGCCGGAGCGGCCGGCGCCCAACCTTCCCGCGAAGCCCAGGCCTCCCAGCGCGGCGCCGACAATCGCGCCGCCTACGATGCCCGCGCCCAGGATCAGGAACTCCCTGCGCGATGCATCGAAGGCCGAAGCCCGCGCGACCGTGCCCTTCACCTCGGCGCTCGAATCCGGAAACGCCCCGCCTCGCCTTCCCGTGGCGCGTGCATGCCGTGATGACGCCCGGGCCCTGGCCGGCCCGAACGAAAAGACCTCAGCCCTGCAGGAATGCTCGAAATCGAAGCACAGCGTGCATTGATGAGCCAGGACGGTGCGGCCGCGGTGGTCCGCCGCGTTCATGGGACAGCGAGCGCACGCCGCGCATCCCGCGCAGCCATGGATGGCAAGCCGCAGGAAGGAAACGCGCGATAAAAGCCCATAGAGGGCGCCCAGCGGACAGAGGTACGCGCACCAGAGCCTTCGACCGAAAAGCGAGGATGCAACAACCAGGCCGAGAAACACGATCCCCAGCGTCGAGAGCGAGAAGATGCGCACGGCCCATACATTAGGGTGGAAGTATGGCAGGAGACCCGGCGTGACGAATGCCCCCAGGAGCGAAGCACCGAACAGCGCAATGGCCGGAGGAAACCGCACCAGAAGCGATCGGGGGGAGACGCCCCGCAGCCTGAGCGGGTTGGCCCTGCGCAGTGGGGTGAGGAGGAAATCCGAGAGCTCGATCAGGGCGCCCATGGGGCAGACCCACCCGCAGAAGAACCTGCCCAGGACCACGGTGACCAAAAGAAGCGCGAGAATCGGGGCCAGGAGCCAGAGGTCCAAGCGCGGGTTGGTCAGAAAGATGAGCGGATCGAAGCGAAGGAACGGGTTGGGAAAGGCGGAGAACGGGTCCAGGGAGCGCGCGTACGCCCAGGCGAACAGCAAGAGGAACGCGGCCTGGGAGGCGATCCTCGAACCCTTCAGCCACAGAAGAGCGCGTCTTTTCATCGGGAAACCGGCCTACGCTTCCACCTTCCGAACGGAGTATCCAGCCGCCTTCCCGAGGCCGGCCCGCTCGGCTTGCCCGAGATAGGGAAGATCCGCCGCGGTTCTGCCGAAGAGCTTGGCCGCCTCGGCGTCCGCGCACACCACGTTCGAGGAAGCGATGAAGGTATCGAGCTTCTTTAGGGAGGCGGGGTCCCCGCCGGTGGGGCCTCCGCGCAGCATGATGGAGCCGGCGTCGATCAGGGTGAGACGCGACCTCACGGCCCGGTTGATGTCCGCGATGGAATCGTCGAGCTGCCAGTGCCACCTTCCCCGCTGGTCTCCCGTGATGCCCATGAGGTTTTTCATCCCGAGGGTGAGCCCCGCCTCGCCGTGATGCTTCGCGATGGGCGCGTTGATAAAGCTATCAGATTCCAGCACATGCCTGTTCACGAGGGATTCCTTGAGGAAGTATGCATCGGGGATGGAAATCCGCTTGTAGAGACGGTCCGAGACCTCATCCACCTGGATTACCTTTGCGCCCGCCTCCTCCGCCGCCCTCTGGATCCCGGAGGTGACATAGGACAGGTGGGAATTGGAAACGGAGCGGTCGAAGACGTAGACCTTCGAGGCGCCGGCCATGAAGGCGAGATGGACCAGGGTGCGGACCACGATGGGATGAGTCGTCGCTCCGACTTCGGGAGGCGAGTTCCACCCGATGTTGGGCTTCACCACCACCACGTCGCCGTGCTTCACGTACCGCCCGATTCCTCCCACCAGGTCCACGGCCCTGGTCACGACCTTCTGGTAGTCGGCCCCCGACGCAATGCCCACATCGGGGGTGAGGATTGCGGGCCCGGCGGACCAGAGCCGCCGAGTCATGAAGTAGAACGAGCCGCCGAGCACGGCCGTGATGAATTCCCGCCGGGTCATGGAGGAATGATAATGCCAGGAAGCTGTCGGCGCAATATGGAGTTGGGGAAGCCCTGCCGCAATGCCGAGACCATTGCTGCCGCCGCGCTCTCCGCTGTAGAATATGCGCCGGCAAGGAGTAAACGATGGCAAGTCTCGCGCGCTTCGGTGTGTCTATTGAAGAACCCCTCCTGCATGAGTTCGACAAGCTTATCGCGAAAAAAGGGTACTCGAACAGGTCCGACGCCATTCGAGCGCTCATCCGCACCATGCTTTTCGAGACGAAGACCGAGGAAAACCCCGATCTGGAGGTGATCGGCACGATAACGCTGGTCTATGACCATGGAAGCGGGGACTTGCCCATGCGGCTGACGGATCTCCAGCACCATCACCACCGGTCCATCGTCTCCACCCTCCACGTCCATTTCGACCAGCATAACTGCCTCGAGGTTCTCGTCGTTCGAGGAAGCCAGGAAGAGGTGCGCGCCATTGCGGATTCCCTGATCGGAACGCGCGGCGTTCATCAGGGCAGGCTGATCTTGAACGCCGGGGCGAAAAAAAGCGGACGGCGGGCTTCGGCGCACGGACACGCGCGGCACTGATTCGCGCGGGCGGAGAGATTCCGGCGGGCGATGAGAATCCCCCATCAGGCTTGACAGGCGTGCCCCGGACGAGGTAGCGTTCCCCGGTAGCACGAATCACAAAAATGTAGCACAGAAGCCGCTGGAGGGAGAACGATGCACATCCCCGACAACTATCTCAGCCCGGCCAGCTGCGCTGCCATGGGAGCCGCAATGGCGCCGGTCTGGGCAATCGCGGCGCGCAGGGTTTCGCGCGAGGTATCCAAGACGAGGATCCCCCTGCTGGGGATCGGCGCCGCCTTCTCCTTTCTCATCATGATGTTCAATATCCCCCTGCCGGGCGGCACGACGGGCCACGCGGTGGGCGGGGTTTTGCTGGCCGTGCTCCTCGGCCCCTGGTCGGCCTGCATATCGGTTTCGATCGCGCTGATCATCCAGGCCGTGATGTTCGCGGACGGCGGAATCCTCGCCTATGGGGCGAACTGCTTCAACATGGCGTTCGTCATCCCCTTCTTCGGATATTACGCGTACAGGTTCGTCAGGGAAAGGGTGAAGGGAGAGAAGGGCGAATACGCCGGCCTGGCGGCGGGCTCGTACATCGGGATCAATCTGGCCGCGTTGTCCGCGGCGATCGAGCTGGGCATCCAGCCCTCCCTCTTCACGACCGCCGCCGGATTGCCCCTGTACTGTCCGTATCCGCTCTCCATTTCGGTTCCCGCCATGCTCATCCCTCACCTGGCGGTGGCCGGCGTGGTCGAGGCGATCTTCACGGTAGCTATTTTCATCTTCATCCGTCGGGTTTCCCCGGCCGCGATTCACGAGGGTCCCCGGATGGCCACGAAACCGCTCTACGGGATGTTGATCGTCCTGATCTGCCTCTCGCCTCTCGGGCTTCTCGCAGCAGGGACCGCATGGGGAGAATGGGGCGCGAAAGAGATCGCGCACGTCGCAGCCGGCGGAAGCCCTCTCGGCTTCGTTCCTGAAGGAATGCGCACGGGCCTGAGCTTCAGCGCCCTTTTCTCCGGCTACGCGATACGGGGCCTGCCTGACTTCGCGGGCTACGCGATCTCGGCCGTCGCCGGGGCCTCGGTTCTCCTCATCTCTTTCAAGCTCTTCGCCCTTCTTAAAGGCCGGCTCAAGGCCCGGACATAAGTCATGATGGCCCCACTCATGCCAAGCTGGCTCCTGAAGGGAGAGGACTACGCTCCCCGGACGGACAGGGAAGCCTTCATCGATCGGAGCATCGAGTCGCTGCTTCGCGTGCTGTCGAAGCTGCGCGCCCAGGATCGACCCGGGAAAGCGAGGCTTGCCTTCAGCGCGCACGCAAAGATTCTCTCCACGGTGGTCGCGATCATTCTCCTTTCACTCTCGCAGAACCCCTCTTTCCTCCTGATCGCCGGCACCGTTTTGCTCGTTCTCCTGGGCATCCAGCGGGGAGAGCTGATCCTGAAAACCCTAAAAGCGTGCATACCCGCGGCGGCGCTGACCTTTGTCGTGATGCTCCCCTCCGTGTTCTGGGGAAACTCCAGGGGCGTCGTCATGATTTCAGCCAAGGTGTTTCTCTCCGTCGCCGCCGTGAGGCTCCTGTCGGGCACGACCGGGTGGACGCCGATGACGCGCGCTTTGAAAGCGCTCCGGGTTCCCGACATATTCCTTCTCGTCCTCGACACCACCGTCAGGTACATCGTGCTCCTCGGGGAGCTCTCTCTCGCCATGTTGTATGCCGTGAAGCTCAGGTCCGTGGGCAGAAACGGCGGAAAGGCGGCCTCGATCTCGGCGATTGCCGGCACTCTCTTCCTCAAGTCCCGGGACATGGCCGAGGACATGTATGCCGCGATGGAGTGCCGCTGCTTTACGGCAAGCTATGCGGTCAGGCGGAGGTTCGTGCCCTCTCCCGTCGATGCGCTTCTCCTGGCGCTGGACGGCCTGTTCATCCTCGCCTTCTTCGCGACGGGGAGCTGACGTGATAGATCTCAGGGATGTCTCGTATCGCTATGAGGATGGCGAGGCCCTCCGTCACGTCGATCTTCATATCTCCCGGGGCGAATCGGTGGCGTTCATCGGCCCGAACGGCTCGGGAAAGTCCACGCTGCTGAAGCTTCTCAACGGCATTATCGCCCCCCACCAGGGCAGCTACTTCTTTGAAAACGTGGAGATCACCGGCAAGAAACTGAGGGATTCCGCCTTCGCGAAGCGCTTTCACCAGAAGATCGGATTTCTCTTTCAGAACGCGGATGCCCAGCTGTTCTGCCCCGCCGTCTACGACGAGGTGGCGTTCGGGCCGAGGCAGATGGGCTTCAGTGAAGGCGAGGTTGATGCTCGTGTCCTCGATTGCTTGAAGTTGATGAACATCGAGCATCTCAAGACCCGCATTCCCTATCACCTGAGCGAAGGGGAGAAACGGAAGGTCGCCTTTGCGAGCGTTCTCGCGTTGAACCCGGACGTCCTTGCCCTCGATGAACCGATGAATGGGCTCGATGCCAGGACGAAGCGCTTCATCCGCGAGGTCATCCGCGCCCTGCACGCGGCGGGCAAGACCATCCTCTGCTCCACGCATGATTTCAAGTATGTCGAAGGGCTGTTCGTCCGCGGCATCGTCATCTCGGACGGCCACACGATTGTCCGTGATGACGACTATGGCGCGATTCTGGCAGACACCGATTTCCTGACCGCCTGCAACATCCTCTGAAGCCCGGGCGATCATTGCGCCTCGCCGGATTCCTCCAGCGCGTAGGCTATCGCCTCTGCAAGGCTCATCGCTTTGCCCTGGCTCCACGCCCGCCCGTAGGCCTCCTCCCCCAGCTTTTCTCGAACGAGGGCCGTCTCTCCCGCGAAATCGAAGACAAAGGGCCGCAGAGACCAGACAGGGGGAATGAGCCGCAATCGAAGATCGTCGGCCGCGGCGACAAACCGGGCAGCGCGCTCGAGGCTGCCTTCCGCCTTGGCAACAAGCGCGAGCACCAACAGACAATACTGGGTGCCCACGGTCTCTCGAAACTCCCTGTAGAGCGTGAGGCTCTTCCTCGCCAGGGCCGCCGCCTTTGCGTAGTCCGCGCCGCGCGCCGAGAGGTATCCCAGAAACACGAGGGATCCGGCGACGCCCCACTTGCGGACCCGAAGCGGCGTCGACGTGCTCCACTGTTCGGCGATCAGCTCCTGCTGGATGGCGCAGGCGGCCGCCACGGCATCCGTTGCGCGCGGGAAAACCGCGAAACGGCTGTCCCCTTCGCCCCGGGGCCGCACAATAGTTCCGCCGTGCCGCACCACTCCGCCTTCAACAAGCGCGTCGTGGCGCATCAGCGCGCGTCGCATCACCTCGGGGTCGCGTTCCCACAGCTCCGAGCTTGCCTCGATGTCGGTGAGCAGATAGGTAAGCGTTCCAGCGGGAAGAACGGGAGCCATCAGCCCCCCGCATGCAGGACGCGGACGGCCACGGGAGCCGTCCGGCCTTTCAGGCTCAGGAGCCTGCTCTCGAGGCCCTCGGGCTCCAGGTTCGCCCCGGCGAGCGCATCCTCGGTTACAAGGATCTCTCCGGGGCCGGCCAGGCCGGCCAGGCGCGCCGTCGTGTTCACCGCGTCTCCCAGCGCCGTGAAATCGGACAGGCCTCCCTTGGAGCCAACGGCCCCCACGAAGGCCTTCCCCTTGTGAACGCCGACCCCGACCGGGATCCAGGGATCGCCCCGTCCCCCGTGGCCGGTGGCGCGTAGAAGCTCGCGGGCCGCCTGGACCGCCCGCCGCGTGTACTGCCCTCCCGCGAACCCTGAGGTATAGAGCGCCGCAACCTCGTCTCCGATGAGCTTTTCGATCAGGCCGTCGCTTTTTACAAGCACATCGGTGGCCACGCGGTAGAAGCGGTCTATCAGGCGGCTGAACTCTCCATCCCCCAGCCTCTCGGCGAGCGCAGTTGAGCCGCGGATGTCTGCAAACACCATAGCCAGCTCTATCTCGGCGCCGCCGGGATGCTGCCGGGCGAACACCTCGCAGTTGTTGCAGAACGTCGGATTCGCCTTTGCGGGCTCCTTGCCCATGAAAACCCTCACCAGGGTTCCCCCGATCCCCTCGAAGGGGGCATTGCAGATCCGGCAGCGGGGATTTCGCGGCAGCAGTTTCAAGATGTGGCGAAACAGACCGACATCCATGTATTCGCGGCCCGTCGTGAGAAGCATCTCCCATGCCTTTTCGAAGCGGGCATCCTCTTTTGTCTCCGACATTTCCCCCTCCTCACCTGCTCGCATCAGGAGACCCGCCGCTCGGCATGCGGCCGCGGCCGGTCAAGCGCGGCGCCCGGCGGGCTCACCGGAATACGCACCGTAAAAACTGTTTTCCCCGGCCGGGAGGTGAAATCGATTTCCCCGCCGTGCCGTCGAACAATGCCATAGGCGATGTTCAATCCCTGACCGGACCCCTTGCCCAGAGGCTTTGTCGTGAAAAAGAGATTGAAGACCCGGGATTTGATATCCTCGGGAATGCCCGGCCCATTGTCTTCCACCTCCACCGCCACACCGTTATCCCGCCGACGCGTCCGCACTACGATCTCCCCTTTTCCCGCGAGCGCGTCCGCTGCATTGTCGATCAGGTTGGTCCATACCTGGTTGAGCTCGCTTGCGTGCGCCGAAACGCGGGGAAGACCCTGGGCGTAATCCCGGCGCACGGTGATGCCCGGGGAAAGCTTGTGCTTCAGGATGATCAGGGTGTTTTCCAACCCCTCATGAATATCCACCTCCTGAACGGGCCCCTGATCGAGGTAAACATAGCTTTTGAGGGCCTTGACGATATCCGTTATCTGCCGGGCTCCAAGGGCGATTTCCTTTGAAAGAGATTCCACCACGTAAGAGGCGGAGATTAGCACTATGGCATCTTGAAGCAGGGGAAGCGGATAGACGCGGGCTAGCTCATCGAGCCCGGCGGGCGTGTATCCGATATCGGCCAGGTCCGGCGCACGCCGGCTCTCCTCAAGGAGCCCTCTTTTTTCGAGCCACTGCTCGATTGCCTCCTGCGTTTCGCCGCGTTTTGGATCGCTTGCGTCTCCCGGTCCGTCCGCGCTCTTGCGCGCTTGCGCCAGGCGCCGCGCAAGCTCATCAATGCGGTCCGGCGAGAGCCCCGCACGGACGAGGCGCTCTTGCGCGAAGCTCAGCTCTTCCACCGCGCGGCGGAGCTGCTCGGCGCCGCGAAGAGCGGCCGAGGCGGGATTGTTCAGCTCGTGAGCCATCCCCGCCGTGAGGATTCCCAGCTGGGCCATTTTCTCGCTCTGCATAAGCATGGCCTGGGTTTCCCGAAGGCGCGCCGTGACCGTGGCCAGGATGACCCTGGCGGCCGCCGGGCTCGAGGCGAGCAGCCGCTCAAACTCTCCGCCTCCGATAGCTAAAACGACGCTGTCAGAGAGTGCCCGCGCGCCCGCCATGCGCGGCGCCTTCTCCAGAAGCGCCATCTCTCCCACCACCTCGCCCTGCCGTCTCACCGCCAGGGTGACTTCCCTGCCGTCGGAGAGCTTGACGATCTCGATCTCTCCTTTTTCGATCACGTATGCGTAGTCTCCAGGACCGCCCTGCCTGAAAAGCTCCGCACCGGCGGCAAGGCTCACCTCCTTCACCATTGCGGACAGGCTTTCGAGGTCGGCCTCGGGAAGCTCCTTGAACAGGGCGACCCCTCTGAGGAAATCAAGCACCCGCCCCGCGCCTTCCCCGCTCATACCGACTTCAGGTACTGGTGGATCAGCGCCACCGCCACGGCCCCTTCTCCCACGGCAGAGCCGACCCTCTTTACCGACATGTGCCGCACATCCCCGGCCGCGAAAATGCCGGGGACCCCCGTCTCCAGCAGATACGGGTCTCGCTTCAGGTTCCAGCTCTTCGGGCGCGTGCCGTCCGATACAAGATCCCGTCCGGTGAGGATGAACCCGGCCGAATCGCGCTCGACAAGCCCGTCCAGCATGTCGGTGTGGGCCGCCGCTCCGATGAAAACGAACATGGCCCCGACGGCGAGCGTTTGCGGGGCGCCCCCGTTCCTTTCCCGTATCGTGACCGATTCCAGCCGCGACTCGCCCTTCACCTCGGAAACCTCGGCGCCCAAAAGGACGGCGATGTTCTGCGTGGATTGAATCTGCTCGACGAGATAGGCGGACATGCCGGACTCCAGGGATTCCCCCCGGACAACGAGGAACACGATCCTTGCATGGCGGGAGAGGAATATGGCCCCCTGTCCGGCGGAGTTGGCTCCCCCCACGACAACGACGTCCTGCCCCTTGGAGTTGAGCGCTTCCGTCATGGCGGCGCCGTAGTAGATTCCGGCCCCCGTGAGGCGGTCCGCGCCGGGAAGCTCCAGCTTTCTCACGGACACCCCCGTGGAGATCAGAAGTGCATGGCAGCTGAGCTCGCTCGAATCCGCGAGGCGAACGAAACGGTAGGGATCCTCGACGCGCACCCCGATCACCTCGCCGCTCACGATCTCCACTCCGAAGCGCCTGGCCTGAATGGTGGCCCGGCGCGCTAAATCCCCGCCGCTCAGGCCCTTGGGAAAGCCGAGGTAGTTTTCGATCAGCGAGCTGGTGCCGGCCTGCCCGCCGGTGGCCTCCTTTTCGACAAGAACCGTGTGCAGGCCCTCGGAGCCGGCATAGACCGCTGCCGCCAGCCCCGCCGGGCCGCCGCCGATGATGGCAAGGTCATAGAAAGGACGCGCGGCCCTTGTCTGCAGGCCGCTTTTTTCGGCAAGCTCGCGAACGCCCGGATCCGCGAGGAAACTTCCATCGGGAAAGAGGACAACCGGAAGCTTCTGCATCCCATCCAGGGTGCCGAGAAGCCGCTGGGCTTCCCCATCCTTTTCGACGTCCATCCACAGGTACGGGATCTGGTTTCTGGAGAGGAAATCCTTCACAGCGTGGCTCTTTGCGGACCAGACGGTGCCCAGCACTCGGATTCCTTCAAAGGGAGGCCTGTTCGCCGCCGCCCAGTCTCCCAGAAGGTCTTCAAGGACCGGGTAGAGCTCTTTCTCCGGAGGATCCCATGGCTTCATGAGGTAATGATCCAGGCCGAGCTTGTTGATGCTGGTGATCGCAGCCTGGGTGTCGGCATAGGCGGTGAGCAGCACTTTCTTTGCGCCTGGATAAACCGTGACGGCTTCCGCCAGGAATTCGGTGCCGCTCATCTGCGGCATGCGCTGGTCCACGAGAAAAAGCGCCAGGGCGCCGCCGCGTCTTTTGAGCTCCCGAACGGCCGCGAGCGCCTCGTCCCCGGAAGGCGCCTTTACGATCCGGTAGTGGGAGCCGAAACGATCGCGAAGATCGCGCTCGATGGCGTTGAGCACCTGCGGCTCATCGTCCACCGTAAGGATTACGGGTCTTGCCATCACCCTGTCTCCAGAAGTTTTAGAGAACAATACTCGCGCCCGATTTATCTAAATACGAGTATTTTAGTCAATAATAATGGTACCCGGCGGCATCGTCCATCTCGAACGCGAGCTCTCCCGCCTCGATGCGCGCCGGCAGGCTGTTTTCCCTCGGTGCCAGAGGGCAGATCCAGCGCGGGCTGTACGCGCAGGAGGGATTATACGAAAAATTGAAGTCGAGCAGGATTTCGTCATGGCTCGCCCCGAGGTCCGCGCCATTGATCGTGTCGTAGAGGTATCTGCCTCCGCCAAACGTGCTCTCGCCGTTTGTCAGATCCTTGAACGGCAGGAACAGCCCCCCCATAGCCGTCTATCCAATAGAGCGTGAGGGTCGCGGGATTGCCGCCTAGGGCTTTCCCGGGAATCTCCACGCTTGCGAAGGGACGAAAGCTTATCCTCCCTTCCGCAAGCTCCAGCGTCCGCGGGCTCGCGGCCTTCCCTTCTTCTCTGGGCTTGATTGGCAGATGAAAGCGCAGGGATGGATCATAAGGAAAATAGGGAAGCTGGCTGAAAGACAGCCTCTTCTCGGGCTCCAGCGGGGATTGGGGATGAGCTTTGAACATTTCCGAGCGTCTGTTTCGATACACGTCCCACGCTTTTGCGGCATCCGCGTCCGACGACCTTCTGACTTCGCCATACAGCTCCGAGGTCAAGGCGCGCCAATGCGCAAGATCGAGGAGCGCGAGACCGCCTGGTTCCCTGCCCGACATCGGCAAATTCTCCCTCTCCCCAATGATACTGATGCAACACGCGGGCGGCCCCCGGGCGTCTCCTGTTACAGGCCCCCCGCGCCGATGTATGATGATGAAGGAGGTGACACGATGCTTCGACGCGTTCTTTTCATGTGCGGAATGGCTGCTGTCCTGCTCTACGTCCTGGCGGTTATCCTGGGGGGGATCCTGCGGCCGGGGTACAGCCATCTTTCGATGGCGGTGAGCGAGCTCATCGAATCGGGCGCTCCCAACATGCTCCTCCTGGACGTCATTTTCATCGTCTATAACGTGCTGCTCATGGTCTTTGCCTGGGCGGTGGGGATGAGCACGCGCGGAGAAGGCCTGCGCCTCATCACTGCCGGAAGCATCATCCTCGGCGTTGTAGGCCTGCTTGGACTCGCCTTGATCGCATTCTTCCCTATGGATCCGCGCGGAGCGGCGCCAACCATTCAGGGCACAGGGCACCTCTTCCTTGCCGGAGCCCTTTCCATCGGCTCCATTCTCACGGTCTTCTTCCTCGGAGTCGGCTCGAAGGTCCGGGACGGCTTCTGGTTCTATTCCCTGGCTTCGGGGATCCTGGTGCTCGTCGCGGGAGGATTCGCCGCGGCGCTCGCAGCCCAGGGAAGTCCCTTTCTGGGGCTGGCGGAGAGGCTGACGATCGGGCTTTTCCTTCAGTGGATCTTTGTTTTCAGCGCGAAGCTGATGCGTGAAGACTCGGGAAGGGCCGGGACGTAGAAGGCGTGATGGCGCCGCTCGCTTCGCGAAACAGCGCAGGCTGCAGCGGGCTGAAAAGGTGGCCCGGGCCCGCCTATCGGCGGACCCGGGTCGGAAAGATTACTTTAGCGGCGGCGCTCCCTTAATTTCCATAGAGAGTGATCACGTATTGCGGCGTATCGGGATCATTGCTGTTGATCCTGAAGAATCCCGTGCTCCCCGCCGATTGGGTGGGATCGAACCTGATGGTGAATGTCGTCGTTCCCGAAGCCGCGATCGAGGTCGAGACGGGGCTGGTGTAATCGAAATCGAGGCTGTCCCCATCCAGCGTCACGCCGGAAATCGTGAGAGTTCCGAGCCCGAGGTTCTCGATCGTGAAAGTCACCCAGGGGCCTACCACGCCGCCGTCCCCATCCGCCGCTACGGTTCCGAAATCATACGATCCTGAGCCGCTCGGAATAGTCGTGGTTCCCTGCTTGACGTTGATGTTGGGATACAGAACCCCCGTTCACGTCGGTCTCGCGCGCCAAGATCCAACCACCGCCCCAGCGACAATCAATGCCATGGCCAGCGCCGAAAGCGGGGTGAGGGACTTCCCGCCAAGGAAGACCAGCGCCAGGGTGGAGATGAGCGGGGTGACGTAGGAGAGAGAGCCGATTACCCGGGGGTCTCCGCGCTTGAGGGCGGCATCCCAAAAGAAGAAGGCCGCTCCCATTGGGCCCGCTCCCAGGAGAAGAAGAAAAACCCAATCAGGCGCGCCCAACATCGCAATCCCTGCAAAACCGGCCTGCAGGAGGTGAGCCGCAAGGGAGAGCAGCCCCGAAGCGAGACAGAATCCCCCCACGGCGCCGCTGGGAAACGGCGGCAGGCGCTTGGTGAGGAGCGAATAGAGCGCCCACACCAGGGCTGCCGCGGCAGCCAGAAGATAGCCGGGAAGGCCGGCGAGATCGATTTCAAGAGATCCGCCCGTGACAATGAGCGCTGCGCCCAGGAGTCCCGCGATGGCCCCGACCAGATGGTTGGGCCGCAGGGAGAAGCCCCGAAGCACAATCGGAGAGAGAACAACGATGAGCAGGGGCCAGAGATAGTTGATCAGGTTCGCTTCGATGGTTGGGGCAAACCGAAACGCTGTGAACAGGAGGAAATGGTAGCCGAAAATTCCCCCGACTCCGATGCAGAATGTGCGCAGAGGCACCCGCCAGGAGCGCACCTGGGTCAAGCCGAGAAGCCCGCCGACGGTCAGGGCGATCCCGACCATGAGCAGGGGCGGGAGATGAGCCAGCTTGGAGGCGAGGAATGCGAGAAAACCCCATAAAAGAATCGCGCCGAACGCAAGCGCAGCGTACGAGGATTTCATCTTGAGACCGACAGGAACGCCACACCGGCCAGGGCAAGGGCAAGCCCCGCGACGCGGGCCTCCGTCAGCCGCTCCCGAAGAACCAGCCAGGCAAGGAGGACGGTCGGACCCGGGTAGAGGGAGCAGACCACGGTAACGGTTGAGAGCATGCCGGTCCTTGCGGCCATCAGAAAGGCGATGTTGGCTCCCATGTCGAGCACGCCGGAAAGAAGGATGATGGGAAGCCCCCCCTCGGGGCGAAGCGAGCGGCGCCGAAGAATCGCCATGAACACGACAATCAGAATCGTAGAGAGCCGGGCCGAAACCAGGGGCCACAATCCAGAGCCATCAGACGTCCGGGAGATGGCAATGAAAAAAAGCCCGAAACCGAGGCCCGCTGCGGCGCCCAGAAGGGCCGCGCGCCGCACGAGGCCTTCCTTCCTCGCTCCTGCAGGGCCGGACGTGAGAAGCGCAATCGCGGGGATTGCAAGCGCGATGCCGATCCAGGAGAAGACGCCCGGGCGCTCGCCCAAAGCGAGGCCGAAGAGAACCGGGATCACGGCCCCCGTGACCGCGGCAACGGGGGAAGCCACGGCGACGAGCGTCGTGGCAAGGGCGGTGTACAGGGCCGCGAGCCCGACGGTGCCGCATACGCCGGCAACGGAACCCCACGCCAGATCCCATCCTCCGGGAAGGCTTTCCCGCAGGATCAGGGAGGCGCCAACCGCCATGAGCGCGCCGATGAGCTGCGAGATGACAAGGACGGAAAAGATGGAGCTCTTCCTGGTCCCCAGGCCTCCGCAGAAATCGCCGGCACCGTACATGAGAGCCGAGAGCCCTGCAAGGAAGATCGGCACGCCGTACTCCCGCTAACTCTATCTAATTGTAGATAACGTACCCGCCGCCGCCCGTGGCAAAAGCCAAGAGCAGGGCCAAGGCCGGGGCGACCCGTTTTCTCATCTGATAGAGTGGTTTGTTGCGGAACTATACCACTTTGTTCTTCGGCTTTCGAGTCGCGCTTCAGCGATTGACCGATCTCATTCCCTGCTCCGGGTAGCGCGTGCCCGCCGTGACGCCGCGGGGGGCGGCCTCGTCGATCCGCTTCATGTCCGCGGGGCTGAGCTCGATCGCGGCCGCGGCCGCATTCTGCTCCACGAACTCCTTCCTCTTTGTGCCGGGGATGGGGACCACATCGGGCCCCTGCGCCAGAAGCCAGGCGAGGGCGAGCTGCCCCGTGGTGCAATGTTTTTCAGAAGCGATCCCTTCGAGGCGCTGGAGAAACGCGAGGTTTCTTTTCATGTTTTCGGGCTGGAACCTCGGCGACATCCTCCGATAGTCTCCCTCCTCCAGGTCCTCCACGCGCTTGATGCGCGCCGTGAGAAAGCCCCGGCCCAGCGGACTGTACGCCACGAATCCGATCCCGAGCTCCCGGCACAGGGGGAGAATCTCCGGCTCCACGTCCCGCGTCCACAGCGAGTACTCGGTCTGGAGCGCCGTTATATGATGCGTCGCCTCGGCGCGGCGGATCGTCGTGGACCCGGCCTCCGAGAGGCCGAGGTAGCGCACCTTCCCCTCTTCCACCATGCGCGCCATTTCGCCCACAGTCTCTTCGATTGGCGTGTCAGGATCCACGCGGTGCTGGTAGTACAGATCGATGGTCTCCACGCCCAACCTTCGGAGGCTTGCCTCGCATGCCGAGCGGACGTATTCGGGCTTTCCGTTCATACCGAGGAACTTCCCGTCCCTGTCCCGGACGTTTCCGAACTTCGTGGCCAGAAAGACCTGGCCCCGCTTTCCCTTGATCGCCCTGCCGACGAGCTCTTCGTTCTTTCCCACGCCGTACATGTCGGCCGTGTCGAGGAACGTGATCCCGAGCTCCAGGGCGCGATGGATCGCGGCGATAGACTTCACATCATCATGACTGCCGTAGAACTCGGACATCCCCATGCAGCCAAGGCCGATGGACGAAACTTCAGGCCCATTGCTGCCAAGCGTACGACTCATGTTTCTCTCCATGGGAGAAAGATAATCACGTAGGCCCCCGCCGAGTACTTCAGCCGAATCTGACGGAGGCGATCGTGGGGCAAGCCCGGCTCCATGGGAATGTCCTCTCCGGGCTACGATATCGACCTTCTGGACGAAGACGGCCATTCATGCGAGGTAGGAGAGAAAGGGCAGATCGTGGTGCGCACCGACTCCCATACTCCCGTCGGAATGTTCCTGGGCTACTTCCGGGATCCCGATCTCACCAAACGGGCCTGGCACGACGGAGTCTACGGCACGGGGGACGTGGCCTGGAAGGACGAGGACGGCTACCTGTGGTTCGTCGGGCGCACAGACGACGTCATCAAGAGCTCCGGCTACCGCATCGGGCCCTTCGAGGTGGAAAGCGCCCTGATCGAGCACCCGGCGGTCCTGGAATGCGCCGTCACCGGCGTGCGCGACCCCCGGACCGGGGCCAGGTCGTGAAAGCCACCGTGGTGCTGGCCAAAGGATATTCCGCCAGCCCCGAGCTTTCCACCGAGCTCCAGGAGCACGTGAAGAAGACCACGGCGCCCTACAAGTACCCGCGGATCATCGAGTTCGCGACCGAGCTTCCCAAGACCATCAGCGGGAAGATCCGCCGCGTGGAGATCCGGGAAAAGGACGTGGAGTAGAGGCGGGAGAGGGCGGCGCCGCCGGCCTGAAAAGGTGCCGCCCCAGGCTCCAAGCGGTCTTTAGCCCTTCCTCCGCGCCGAAAGAAAGATCCTGAAAAAGCGCATCGTCACCTTTCCCTCGCCGTCGGCCTGCTGCCGAAACGATGAGCTGACGATCTCCTTGAACCGCTGGACGTACGATTCGCTTAAAGCGCAGCCGTAGTTTCCGGGGTCGAGGCAGCCGACCATGGCCCCGGTCGAGAATATGCCGAATGCCTCCTCGGCCGAGTGCTTCGAAATCGTCTCGCGGATTTCGGCCTGCGCCCCGACGAATCCCGCTTTCTCAAAAAGCTCCTGGTACTCCCGGGAGGTGTCCAGGAAGAACCATGGCGGCCTGAAGGTCGAGAATACCGGGCCGGTCTTGCTGTCCGACAGCACGGCTTCCATTGCGCGAAGGAACACGGGCGAGTAATTCCGGGTTGCCGGCGCCTGCATGACGGCCTTTCCGCCCCCGCGCAAGGCGCGGAGGAAAGCCCGCGCCGCTTCAAGCGGCCGGGAGAACCACTGGAACGTGGAGTTGCAGAATACCACGTCAAACTCATCCTTGAACGCGAGATCCTCGGCGCTGACAGTGAAAAACTCGATCCCGTTCTTCGCGTATGCCGACTTCGCCTTTTCGATCATCCCGTCGCTCACGTCCGTTCCCACGACCCGCCCGCCGGTCATCCCGCGGATGACGGCGGTGATGGCGCCGCTGGCGCACCCGACGTCGAGGACATCCTCCTTGCCCGTGAAGGGGATCAGCTTCAAAAGCGTTTCAGCCGCCGCCCGCTGCACGAGCGATGTCCTTTCGTACTCCGACGCCACCTTCGTAAAGCCGCTCACAATGCTCCTCCTTTATTCGCGCTCGCTCCACCCCTTGGGCGGAGTGATGACCCAGATGGCCTTCAGCGCATTCTTTCCCGTGTTGGTCAATGTGTGGGGGATGTCCGAAGCGAAGCTCACCGAGTCCCCCGTCTCGAGGTCGTACTGCCCCGTTCCATAGCTCAGCCGTCCCCGTCCCTCCAGGATCAGTCCCAGCTCGCTTCCGGGGTGGCCATAGCCGGCCTCCCCCTTCTCTCCGCCGGGCTGGATCTCCAACAGATACGCCTCGATTCCGTGCTGCCGGGAAGCATCGCTCATGCTGGAGAGGTGATAGAAGACCGTTTTTTTCAGGACTGTCTTCCTCCTGTCCCGCGGCCGCACGATGCTCACCGTCTTGTCACGCTTTCTGTCCTTGAACAGCCACTCCAGGTCGATGTCCAGGGCATCGGTGAGGGCCAGGAGGGTGTCCAGCGAGGGGGAAATCCGGTTCCTCTCGATCTGGGACACGAGGCTTTCCGAGAGCCCGATGCGGCCGGAAAGCTCCTTCAGGGTGATGCCCTTCTTCTCCCGGACGGCCCGGATCTTCTCTCCGAAGCCCTTTTTCGTCTCCTTTATTTTCACTTCATCCTCTTAAGTATTTATGTAGCAACGAATTTACTTTTAGTCAAGCCCCTGAAGTATTTATAAAGTCCCCGGGGAGGGTGGCGCAGAGAGCGCAGCGCCGCCGCGCAGGTGAAACGGTCGTGAGAGCTGCCGGCTGACGCGGGCGGAGCTACGCCCCGCGGCGGAAGCTTCGCATGAACAGCAGCGCCAGCCTGAAGGCGGACGCCAGGCGGCGTAGGGGGCCCCTGCCGTACAGCGCCGTGAGCGCACATTTCAGGCCCTCGTACACGCGCCTGTCATGGGGATACCACCACATTTGACGGGGGAGCCGGTGAAGCCTGTCGCGGATGATGACGCGCGGTTGGGTCATTTCGAGGAACCCGATCTCGCCGTGGCTCCTTCCTATTCCGGATGACTTGAAGCCTCCCCAGGGGGTCTCGGCCATGCCGTGGCTCATGAGGTGGTCGTTGATGGTGACGGTTCCGGCCTCGAGCCTCTCGGCGACGCGGCGCGCCCTGCGGGAATTGGCGCCCCACACGGACGCAGAAAGACCGTACTCGGACGCGTTTGCCTTGCGCACCGCCTCATCGTCGTCGCGCACCTTCTCGAGGGCGAGGACCGGGCCGAAAACCTCTTCCTTCATGACGAGCATCGAGTCGTTCACGTTCTCAAGCACGAGGGCGGCAGAGAAGAGGCCCCCGTCCCCGCCGAACGCCTCCGTGCGGCAGGAGACGACGGCGCCCTTGGAAACGGCGTCCTGCACGAAGCGATCCACCTTCCGCATCTGATCCGCCTGGGTGAGGGAGCCGACGTCGACATCGAAGGCCGCGTCGGGCCCGATGCGAAGCGAGCCGATCTGCCGGCTCAGGCTCTCCGTGAATCTGTCGTAGATGCCCGCCTCCACGTATATCCTTTCCACTCCCGCGCAGGATTGGCCGGCATTGGAAAGCCCGGCCCAGAGCGCTCCGGCGGCGGCGCGATCGGGGTTGGCGTCATCCAGCACGATCATGGCGTCGTTTCCGCCAAGCTCCAGCACCACGGGCGTCAGGGTGCCGGCCGCCTTCTCCATGAGCTTCTTTCCCACCGCCGTGGAGCCGGTGAAAAAGAGCTTGTTCACGCCCGCCTCCAGCATGGCGCTTCCCGCGACCGATCCCGGCAGATGGATAAGGGAAAAGAGGCCTTCCGGCAGGCCGGAGGCCTTCACAACTTCGGCGATCTGATCTCCGACAAGCTGGGTCTGCGTGGCCACCTTGAGGATGACGGCGTTTCCGGCAAGCAGGCCCATGACAACCTCGTAGAAGGGAATCGAAAAGGGGTAGTTCCAGGGACTGATGATCCCGATGATCCCGAAGGGAACCCTCGTGACGTACGATACCTTGTTGAAGAAGAGGATGTTTCCCACCTCGATCCTGGAAGGCCGGTGCACGCGGGGGGAGATCCGCGCGTAGTAGGATGCCGCTATAGCGGCGGGAAGAACCTCGGTGGACAAAGCGTCGATGCGGGTCTTTCCCGTGGACCGCGAGATCACCCCGGAAATCTCGTCAGCGTGGCCGGCGATATAGTCCCTCATGGCAAACACGTAGGATACGCGACGCCGCACATCCAGGGCAGCCCAGGGGCCTTGAGCCTTTCGGGCCGCCGCGGCGGCGTCGGCAAGCTCCTCCCTGCTGTGCTCGCGTACGCAGCCGAGGGCCTCGCCCGTGGCGGGATTCTTCAGCACTGTTGTCTGGGTTTTCACGGTTTCCTCCTCGCCCCGTCGCGGCCGGTCCAGGACTCCATGCTGCGGTTGATCTTCAGGAAGCGCACGATCCCATTGAATATATAATCCGGGAATATTCCGCGGAAAAGCGAGGGCCCCGCCCACGCCCAGGGTGCCGGCCGCGGGAGCGGTGTCGGCCCCCGACGGCCCTCGACTTCCAATTCTTTCGCCAGTATACCCGAAGCCTTTCCTCCGATCCAGCGAAAGCTGAAGGCCCGCCGGCTTGACCCCGAGTCGATGAGGAGGCGATATTCGAAGCTGAGATGGAAAAGCGCTTCAACCCGCTGACCCCGGAAGAGGAGAGGGTCATCGTGAGGAAGGGTACCGAGCGGCCCTTCTCGGGGGAGTTCGAAAGCTTCGACCAGCCCGGCACCTACGCATGCAAGCGCTGCGATGCCCCCCTCTACCGCTCCAGGGACAAATTCGACGCCCGCTGCGGCTGGCCGAGCTTCGACGAAGAGCTCCCCGGGGCCGTAAAGCGATTGCCGGATGCCGACGGCATGCGCACCGAGATCCAGTGCGCCTCGTGCGGCGCCCACCTCGGCCATGTTTTCCTCGGCGAAGGGTTCACGGCGAAGAACACGCGCCACTGCGTGAACTCGATCTCGCTCAAGTTCATTCCCGCCGCAGAAGATCCGCGCTCGCCGTAGCCCCGCCGACTCGTGATCCCGCGGAACGCCTACGCTCCAGCGGCCGCCCCGCCCGAGGCGTGAAGGGTTTTCCGGGCGCCCGGCGTCCAAACTACCGTCAAAGAGAACGGGGCTGGCCACAACAGCGGCATGGATGCCGCCCTCCTGGGTTTGACAGCCGCCTGCCCCCGTGATAGTGCTTGAAGCACGCAAGCGGCAATGGGCCGGGAAGGGACAGCCCTGAAACGATGACGGATGAGGAGATCGTCGGCCATGTTCAAAGCGGCGATACCCGGTCGTTTACCGATCTGGTCGAGCGGCACCAGGATGCGGTGTTCGGCATGGCTTTGCGCTTCACCCGTTGTCGAACGGATGCCGAGGACATGGCCCAGGAGGCGTTCCTCAAGGCCTTCCGCAGCCTCCCGGGGTTCAGGGGGGAGGCGAAGTTCTCCACCTGGCTGTACCGCATCACGTACAATCTCTGCGTCGACTGGCTGCGCAGGAAGAAACGGCCCGGCGGGGCTTCCCCGGCGGAGGATCCGGGAGACGCGGCGGACCGCCGGGTGGACCTCGAGGGAGGCCTCATCCTGGCCGACGAGCGCGAGCGGGTGCGGCGCGCCGTGGAGGAGCTGGAGGAGAAATATCGCGGCGTCGTGGTTCTGCTCTACTACCAGAAGATGTCCTACGAGCAGATCGGCGCTGTGCTGGGCCTGCCCGTGAAGACGGTGGAGACGCGGCTCTACAGGGCCCGGCGGATGCTGCGGGAAAAGCTGGAGCAGACCTGATGGGGAGGCGACGGCGATGAGGTGCGGCGGCGTTGGCGGCTTGATCGACAGGTACGTGGACGGGAGGCTCGACCAGAGGGCATCCAGGGCCGTGGAGAGGCACCTCGCTTCCTGCGCGCGCTGCGCCCGCCGGGCCGAAGCCGCGCGGGCGCTTTCGGCGTCCCTGGCCCAAGAGACCGCGATCCGGGCGCCCGCGAGCCTTGCTGAAAGAATCATGAACTCCGTCTACCGGGAGGCGCTTCGCGGCCGCCCGGCGGCCGAGGTCGGGGCGGAGCGGGCGGTGTCCGCGATCTCGCCGGCGGGCGCGGCGTCCCGCGGGCGATCCCTGGTGCCCGCGGCATCCTACCGGAGGCTGGGCTTGAGCTTCCTTGCCGCGGCCGCGATCCTCGCGGCCAGCCTCTTCGTGCCTTCAATGGCCTACTCGCGCCTGATCAGGACCGAGAAGGTCGCGGTGGATCTTGCGCCGGGCAGAGCGTCGATCGTCAAGAACGTGCTGGATGGGGCTGGCATCGCGGCGCGCGGAGCGCTCCACCCGGCATCGGGCCGGATGTCCGAGACGAATGGAGGGATGTCGAGATGATGTGCGTAAACCATGGCTCCCGCGAATCGGTGGCTTCCTGCGAGCGGTGCGGCAGGCCGCTCTGCGCCGAATGCGCAGTATCCATCGATGCCTCGGCGTGGTGTCGGGAGTGCCTCCAGAAGGCAGTGAAGAGGGACCGCGAGCACCGCGCACGACGGCGGTGGAGGAAGCCGGTGGCGGCGCTCCTGAGCATCGTACCCGGCGCCGGGCACATGTTCCTGGGGCAGATCGGCAAGGGATTCGCCCTCATGGGCCTGCTTTTCGCCGCGGTGTTCCTCGTCATCGTCTACTCGGATTCAACGGGCATGTACTGGATGATCGCCTACCTCGTCCCGGCCCTGAGCGTCCTGTTCCTCTGCTACGCCGTTTTCGATTCGATGTCGATCGCGGACGGATCCGAGGCGGGGCCCTCGACCGCGGGTGACGATACCCTGAAAAGGATCTGGGAGCGGGTGCTCATAGGCCGCCGAACCATCGGCTGGGTGGTGCTGGTGGCCGGGGTCGTGGGCATCCTCAATATCTTCTCAAGCCCCCTTGCCCAGCTCACCCGCGTATACCTGTCCATGGAAATACCCTTCGCCGGGCTGGTGCTTCCCGTAGTTCTCCTGGTCATCGGCGTGGTCCTCGTCGCAAAGGGCAGAAAGACGGGCTGAAAAGGGACCGCGCCGGCTCCCTGGGCGGCACGCCGGCCCGGTCAAGTGCGCTTTGGTCAAGGCTTGACTTGCAGGCGGCGCCGCTGTACCAAGAAGATCCAATGCAATACAAGGAATGGCCCTACATCGAGGCCGAGCGGATCCTCGAGCGCCAAAAGAGGCTGGGCAGGAAGAGCGTGACGGCGGAGACGGGCTACGGCCCCTCGGGGCTTCCCCACATCGGGACGTTCGGCGAGGTGGCGCGCACCTCCTTCGTCCTTCAGGCTTTGAACCGGCTCGCGCCGGAGGTCGAGTCGAAGATCATCGCATTCTCCGACGACATGGATGGACTGCGCGAGGTCCCGCAGAACATCCCCAACAGGGAAATGGTGAAGCCGCACCTGGGAAAGCCCCTCACCTCGGTGCCGGATCCCTTCGGAGAGGAGCCCTCCTATGCCCACTACATGAACAAGAAGCTGTGCGAGTTTCTCGACTCCTTCGGCTTTCGCTACAGCTTCGCCTCCTCCACGCAGATCTACCGCTCCGGCGCGTTCAACGACGGCCTCAAGCGCGTCATGGACAACTACCAGGCCATCAAGGACATGTTCACCGCCACGATCGCGGAGGAAAAGCGGGAGGCGTGGAGCCCCTTCTTCCCCGTATGCGAGAGCTGCGGCAGGATCTATTCCACCCGCGTCACTTCCTTCGACCCCACGGCGTACACGGTGAGCTACCTTTGCGACGCCCCGGCGGCCGGCAAATACGAGGCGTGCGGACATTCGGCAACCGCCAGCATCTTCGACGGCAGCGTGAAGGTGGGCTGGAAGGTGGACTGGGCGCTGCGCTGGTTCTCCCTCGCGGTGGACTACGAGATGCACGGGGAAGACCTGTTGGAGTCCTCGCGGCTGTCCAGCCGGATGGTGAAGGTTCTGGGCGGGGAGCCGCCGGAGCTTTTCAAGTACGAGCTTTTCCTGGACGAGAAGGGCAAGAAGATCTCCAAGAAGCTGGGAAACGGGGTCTCCATCGAGCAGTGGCTGCGCTACGCGCCGGTGGACTCCCTCCTGTACTTCATGTACCTCAAGCCCCAGCAGGCAAAGAAGATGGGCCTTCCCCTCCTGCCCGAGATCATCGACCAGTACCTGGATCTGGTGGAGAAGTACGACGGGGCCGAGGACTCACCCGTGCCTTTCATCTCGCGCCTCTCGCGCGGCCCTCACGCGGACAAGATAAAAAGCGGCAAGATCGTGACCTTTACCATGATCTTCGAGCTCGTCATGGCGGTCAACGAGACGGATCCGGGGATCGTGCGCGATTACCTGATCCGCTACTCCCCCGAGGTGAAGGGGAACGTCGGCTATTACGACCAGCTCATCGATGACGCCCTGGCGTACTACCGCGAGGTCTACCTCCCGCACAGGACCGTGGAGGAGCCGGGCCACGATCAGGACGAGGCCCTCCAGGCCCTCGTTGCCGATCTGAAAAAGCGGGCCGGCTCCGGCGCCGAGGCGAACCCCGACGAGCTTCAGACCCTGGTGTTCCAGGTGTCCAAGGACAGGGGCGTCGGCGCCAAGGACTGGTTTCGCACCCTGTACCGCGTGTTCCTGGGCCAATCCTCCGGCCCGCGGATCGGAACCTTCATAGCGCTTTTGGGGATCGAAAAGACGATAGAGCGCCTTGAAGCCCATTTGAAAAAGACATAGGGGGCGCGAGGATGTTCGAGGTCCTCTGTTTCGGTGATTCCAACACCTGGGGATGCTCGCCCCAGACGGGCGAGAGGTTTCCCCGCGACGTGCGCTGGACCGGGGTGCTCCAGGCCGCCCTCGGGGGCGGCTACTTCGTCATCGAGGAAGGCCAGGGAGGCAGAACAACCGTCTGGGATGATCCCGTGGAAAGGTACAAGAATGGGCGGGCATACCTCATCCCGTGCCTGGAGTCGCACAAGCCCCTCGACCTGGTGATCCTGATGCTGGGCACAAATGATCTGAAGAAACGTTTTTCCCTGCCCGCCTCGGATATCGCCCTCTGCGTGGGGGGGCTCCTGGACGTCATCCTGGCAAGCGGATCGGGCCGCGGCGGAGCGGCCCCCAAGATGCTCCTCCTTGCCCCGCCTCCCCTGGCGCGGCTCACCTTCTTCGCCGAGATGTTCCAGGACGGGACTGAAAAATCCCGCCTGCTCGGCGAACGCTACGGCGAGGCTGCCCGGGAGCGTGGATGCGCGTTCCTCGACACCTCCACGGTCATCCGCTCCAGCGAGGCGGACGGGATCCATTTCGACGCGGAAGAGCACAAGAAGCTCGGCCGGGCCGTGGCGAAGATCGTACGCGAGATTTGCCCCTGACGGGCTGCCGCCGCTACCTTTATTCTCATCCGGACGCATGGAGGAGGTTCCTATGCCTCGCGTCATTCACTTCGAGATTCCCGCGGACAACCCTTCACGGGCCGTCGAGTTCTACAAGAAAGTCTTTGGCTGGGAAATAAACAAGTGGGAAGGCCCCATGGAGTACCACCCCGCCGTCACGGGCAAGAAGGAGACTCCGGGCATCGACGGGGCGATCATGGGCAAGGACGGCACGGCGAAGTCGACCGTCAATACAATCGACGTTCCGAACTTCGACGAGTTCGTGTCCAAGGTGAAATATTACGGGGGAACACAGGTAACGGATAAAACCGAGATCCCCGGAGTCGGCACCTTCTGTTACTGCAAGGACACCGAGGGCAATCTCTTCGGAATCCTGCAGCCGAACATGAACCCCATGTCCTGAAAGCGCGGCCGCGCGACATTCCGATCCTCCCCTTCAAACCCCAACCGTTGGCACAGGGGGCAAGCGGGTGTAGAATGCCTCCGGCCCGGCTCGGCAGGGGAGGTGCGTCTGAAATGGGGTTTTTCGCCAGGATACGGTCAACGCTCTCGCATCCCGTCTTCCCTGATGAAGAGCGCACGAGCGTGGCGCGTCTTCTCAACTTCATCGCCCTCTCGGCCCTGGCGCTCATGGTGCCGAGCGCGGTCTCCACGTGGATAGCGACACCGAGCGCCATCTTCTTCATCCCGCTGGGAGGGTTTGCCCTCGTCAATGGCGCAATCCTGCTCCTGATCCGCCGCGGCTTCACCCGACCCGCAAGCGTTCTCTTCGTCGTGGCGGGCTGTCTTTTGGCGGCCTTCTTCACCTTGTTTTTCGGGGGCTTGTCCAGCCCCGGCTACACCTCTTTCATCGTCGAAATCCTCATAGCGGGATTGCTCCTGGGAGTGCGCGCCGGGATCGCCGTCGCCGTGGCGAGCTCGCTGTTCGGAGCTGCCATCATCACCGCATCGGTCAACGGCATGCTTCCGTCCATCCCGGCGAGCCCCATATTCGCCATAATTACCCTGGTAAGCGACGCTCTCATTTTCATCGGGGCGCTGGTTGTGCTGCACCTGGCCGTGCGGAGCATCCAGGAGTCGCTCCAGCGCAGCCGGCTTCAGGAGAGCGCCTTGCGGGAGGCAAACAGGGAGCTCCAATCCCTGCGGGATTCGCTGGAGGAGAGGGTGCGGCAGCGCACGCGGTCCCTGGAGGAGAGCAATGCGCGCCTGGACGGCGCGTACCATCAGCTCAAGGAAAACCAGGAGAGGCTCCTCGTGTCTGAAAAGATGGCCTCGCTGGGGCGTCTCACCGCCGGAATCGCCCACGAGATAAACACGCCCCTGGCCGCCGTGCGCGCGGCGCTGTTCCAGCTGGATACGCTGGCCGAAGAATACCAGGGCTCGATCGGAAAGGCCGAGATCACCGAAAAGGAGCACAGGGAGATCGCCGTCGAGATGCGCCAGTCGATTCTCCGGGCGAATACCGCCGCGGAGCGCGCGGCAAGCTTCGTGCGCAGCATCAAGAACCGGACCCGGGTAATGGCGGACGAGGAGAATATCCGCTTCAATGCCGTTCCCGTCATCCAGGAGGCGCTCCTCCTGCTGAGCCATGCCATGCTCAGATCGGGCTGCACGGCACGATTCCACCCCGCGGCGAGCTTCATCGAGGTGAACGGCTCGCCCGCCAGGCTTTCCCAGGCCGTCGCCAACCTCGTGACGAACTCCATCGACGCCTGCGCGTCCAAGGGAGGGGGAGAGATCACGCTCACCATGGCCCGGCGCGACAGGGGGGTGAGGCTGGAGATCCGCGACACGGGAATCGGCATCGCGCCGGAAAACCTCTCCCGGATCTTCGATCCCCTGTTCACCACCAAGCCGTTCGGCCAGGGGACGGGCCTCGGGCTTACCATCGTGCATCAGATCGTTGTGGGCGAGTTCGGAGGGACGATCGAGCCCGCAACGCAGCCGGGCGGCGGAACGCTCTTCACCATCACCCTGCCCGGCGCGTAGAGCTTTTACATCCCCGACATGCTCTGGAGGTCAGACTTGCGGACCCATCCGAACACCCGGAAGTTGCCCCAGACCATGACCTCGGCCCACCCGTTTTCCTCATCGAGCGGCCGTAGGAACGTCCCCAGGGCCAGCCGGCCGGCCACCCGTTCGTCGTCTCCGGGAGCGTAGCGCAGGGCCGCCTGGTCCCGAGCCACCATCACGGGAGAATACAGCCGGGCGACGAAAGACTGCGGCTGAAGCGCCGCGGATTGTCCGAGGAACTGAAGGACCCCCGCGCTGATCCCGAGCGCCGCGCTCTCGGGATTGCCCGCCAGCACGCTGCGATCCGCCGCCGAGGTGATGTAGCCCATCTCCACGATGATGGCCGGGGTCGATGGAGAGATGGCGTGATCGTAGCGGTACCAGCTGAAGGCGTAGTATCCCCTCATGAATGCGGTGACGCCGTATCGATCCTCGGGCAGGCCGGTCAGGAGCTGATAAGACTGCGCGACATCGAAGCGGAGCATGCGGGAAGCGTCGGAGGACCTCCACGGCGCGGCGATTTTCCACCCCCGCTCCAGGCGGCTCCCCCCGTCGGCGTGGATGGCGACGAACGCGTCAGCCTGGTAGCCGGCGGGAACGCTCGCCGGAAGCAGGTCCACGGCGACGCCGGCCCGCGTGAGATCCGCGGCGACAATCCGCGCCACGGCGAGGTTGACATCGACCTCCTTGAGGCTTCCTGCCACGGCCCCGGTGCTGTCATGGAGGTGCTCCTGCTCGGGGGGAAGCTCGTCGATCTTCCAGTGGCCGGCCTGGATCCCGACCCGCCAGGGCGAGGTGGGGGCGCGAAAGGGGATCAAAGGCGGAGGCGCAGCGAACCGCGGCCGGCCTTCGGAAAGCCCGGCGGCCGCGCGGGAAAAGGCATACACGTCGAAAAGCGAGCGCGCTATGCCGGGGCCGCCATCCGGAGAGGCGGAAAGAAGGACCGCCGCGGCCGCGGCAAGCAGGCCCAGGAGAGTCAACCGAATCCAGGTCCGCATTCTTCAGATAATAACCTTTAAGACCGCTTCAGCGGTAGAAGTTCCTCTCCCACCTGTGCCCGCGAAGCCGCTCCACCAGCGCGGCGCTCAGGAGGCGGCCGTCTGAAACCCTGCAATTCGCCTCCACGCTGGTCACGCTGCGCATCCCCGGTATCACCGTGGATACGGCGGGATCGTGCAGGCAGAAGCGCAGGGCAAGCTCGGCCAGGCTCTTCGCCTCGCCGTCGAGAAGGGCCTTGAGCTTCTGCGTCCGCTCGAAGACCTGGCTCTTCCTGTCTCCCCGGAAGTAGCTGTTTCGAAAGTCGCCGTCGGGAAAGCTCGTCTCCGGCGTGATGGTCCCCGCGAGCGAGCCCTCATCGAGGGGAACCCGAACGATGATGCCGATTTTCTTTTCCCTGCAGAGGGGAAGAGCCTGTCCTCGGGGCTCTGATCGAATATGTTGTAGATGACCTGGCAGCTGTCCACCAGGCCCTTGGAGCAGACCTCCAGGGCGCTGTCGGGCTGGTGGTCGTTGAGGGACAGCCCGAAGAAGCGGATCTTTCCCTGCTCCTTCAACGCGGACACCGCGTCCCGCCATTCGTTTTCTCCCGCCCACTCGTCGGACCAGACGTGGAACTGCTGCACGTCGATGGTGTCGAGCCCGAGGTTGCGAAGGCTTCTCTCCGTGCACTCCACGATGTGCGCGAAGGGAAAGGCGTCGCGCAGGGGCGTTCCCGGCCGCGCGGGCCAGACGCGGTTCTTGGGCGGAATCTTGGAAGCGACGATGAGGCGCTCCGTTCGCTTCTTCACCACCCCGCCCACCAGCGATTCCGAATGCCCATCGCCGTAGACGAGTGCCGTGTCGATGAAGTTCAAGCCGAGGTCTATCGCGCGATTGAGCGCCTTGATCGACTCCTCGTCTTTGGCGCCCAGCCACATGGAACCCCCGATACCCCAGGCGCCGTAGCCGATCTCCGATACCTCGAAACCCGTCTTTCCGAGACTTCGATACCGCATTGCATCGTCTCCTTCTCGCTTTTCTCCTTCTAATGTACTGACAAATCGGGGGATGGGCCCCGGGAGAAACGCCTTCGCATCCTTCGCGGGGGGCTCGAGGTCCCATCATCCCTGGGGACCCGGATGGGTATACCCGTCCCGGCATTCGCGGTAGAATGCTCGCGTTTCCCTGATTGGGCGGGAGGCTCTTGTCATGCCATCGTCACATCATCACCCATTGCCACAACGCACCCGGCGCAGGATAGGCCTGCTCGCCGCTCAGCTCTCCGATTACAACGGCACGGCTCTGCTCCAGGGCGTAAGCGACGCTGCCGCGGAACGCGACGTCGATGTGATCTGCTTCATTGGCGGGGAGCTGCGCCCGCCGAACGGCAGCGAGGGCCAGAAGAACATCCTCTACGCGCTCGCCTCGGCCGAGAGCATAGACGGCCTCGTCTTCTGGGGCGGAGCCCTCACCTACTATGTCGGGATGGAAGGCCTGGAGGCTTTCTGCCGGCGCTACCACCCCCTCCCGATGGTGAGCGCCGGCCCGGCGCCGCAGGGCATCCCCTCGGTGTGCGCGGATAATTACCAGGGCATGTACGAGGCGGCCAGCCACCTGATCGAGGTCCACGGATGCCGCCGCCTGGCTTTCCTCCCCGGCCCGCAAAACCACGAAGAGGCCCAGATCCGGCTGCACGGCTACGCCGATGCCTTGAAGAATCACGGCCTCTCCCCAGATTCCAAGCTCGTGGCCCCTCCCGGGTTCTGGTCGCGGGCCTCGGGGCGGGAGGGAGTCGGGATCCTGCTCGACGACAACGGCGTCCGCTTCGACGCGCTCATGGCCGCGGGAGACCAGATCACATTAGGCGCGATGGAAGAATTGCAGAGGCGCGGGCTGCGCGTGCCGGGCGACGTGGCGGTGGCCAGCTTCGACGATTCCACGGAAGCGAGGTACGTGAGCCCTCCCCTCACCTCGGCGTCTCTCCTCATCTACGAGCAGGGATACCGCGCGCTCGCGATCGTGATGGACATGATCGAGGGAAGGCCGGCGACCGAGCGGGTGACTCTTCCCGCCAGGCTGTCGGTGCGCCGCTCCTGCGGCTGCGCGGACTCGACGGTTTCGCGCGCGGCCATTGGGACGAAGGCAGCCGAGCCCGAGAAGCGATTCGGCAGCCAGCCCGGCTCCGCTCTGGTGGGGCTGCGCGGCAAGGCGCTCCTGGACATGTCGCGGGCGGGGATGGAGTCGGCGGCCGCGGAGAAGCTCTACGACGCTTTCACCAAAGGGCTCACGGGAGAGCGCGGTGACGAGTTCGTGCCTGCCCTGGACGCAGCCCTCGACCGGGCGGCGGGGCGCGGCGAAAACCTTGCCGCCTGGCAGGATGCGCTCTCAGCAATGAGGCTCCGCCTGCTTCCTCACCTCGACGACAAGGAGACGGCGGTCCGCGCCGAGGATCTCTTGCATCAGGCGCGCGTGGCCATCGAGGAAAGAAGGCTTCGCGTGCACTCGCTCCAGCAGTGGGAAACGGAGAACTACACGCGGAGGCTGCAGGAGATCGTACAGAGCCTCATTACCACCCTCGATTCCAGCGAGCTTGCCGACGTGCTGGCCGATGAGCTTCCGCGCCTCGGAATCCCCAGCTGCTGCCTCTCCCTGTACGAGCGGCCGCAGGTATACGCCTATCCCCAGCCCGCGCCGCAAAGGGCGAGGTTGATCATGGCATACGACGGAGAGGGGCGGGCGGAGCTGGAGAAGGGCGGACGGTGGTTTCCCTCGCGGCAGCTCGCGCCGGCGGGCATGCTGGATCGAGCGCGGCGCTCCACCATGGTGGTTGAGCCGCTGTTTTTCCGGGAAAGCCAGCTCGGCTTCGTGCTCTTCGAGATCGGGCCGCGGAACGCCGCGCTCTTCGACGCGCTTGCGGACCAGATCAGCGGAGTACTGAAGCGGGAGCTGCTGTTCCAGGAGCAGGCCCGGGCTGAACAGGAGCTGGCCCGGGAGCGCAACCTGCTTCGGTCCCTCATCGACAATATCCCCGATTTCATCTACGTGAAGGATGCGGAGGGCAGGTTCCTCATGGCAAACCTGGCCCTGGCGCGCCTCATCGGAGTTGTCTCGCCGAAGGAGCTTTTGGGAAAGACGGACTTCGACTTCTTCCCCCGCGAGCTTGCCTCCAAGTACCGCTCCGACGAGCTGGAGGTCATTGCGTCCGCAAAACCGATGCTGGAGGCCGAGGAGCGCAGCGTGGACGGAGCCGGCGTCGAAAAATGGATCACAACGACGAAGGTGCCTCTCAAGGACGCCGCGGGCGCCGTCTTCGGGCTGGTCGGAATGGGAAAGGACATCACAGAGCGGAAACGGGCGGAGGATGCGCTGAGGCGGGAGAGGTATCTGCTCGGCATCCTGCTGGACAACATCCCCGACTACATCTACTTCAAGGACGCCGAGAGCCGGTTCCTCAGGACGAACAGGGCCCACGCCCACGCTTTCGGGCTCAAGAGCCCCGAAGAAGCGGTGGGCAAGTCGGACTTCGATTTTTTCACGGAGGAGCACGCGCGCCAGGCATTCGAGGATGAGCAGAGGATAATGCGCACCGACCTGCCCATCATCGGGGAGGTCGAGAAGGAGACGTGGCCCGACGGCCGCGAGACCTGGGCGTCGACCACCAAGATGCCCCTGCGAGACCTTGCGGGAAACATCGTCGGGACCTTCGGCGTCTCCCGCGACGTCACCGCGCAGAAGCTGGCGGAAGAGGCGCTGCGCCGGAGCGAGGAGCGCTACCATCGGCAGAACATCAGCCTTCGGATCGCTTCCGAGGTGGCCCGCGCCGTGACGTCGATCCTCGACATCGACGTGGTGCTCCCGCGCGTCGTGGAGCTGATCCGCGAGCGCTTCGGGTTCTACCACGTGGGCCTTCTCCTGACCGACGACGCCTCCTCGAGCCTGACCCTTCGCGCCGCAAGCGGTCCATTGTCGGGCTTCACGGCCGAAGGCCTGAGCCTGCCCGCAGGCGGCCAGGGCATGATCGCCTCGGTCGGCCGCAGCGGCAAGCCCCACGTGTCCCAGGACGTTTCACAGGACCCGCTGTACCTCTTCTTTTCGCCTCTGAACGAGACCCGCGCCGAAGCGGCCATCCCCCTGCTCATCGGCGATGCAGTCATTGGAGTGCTCGACGTGCAGAGCGAGCACACCGGCGCGTTCCAGCCGGAAACTGTTTCGATTCTCTCCACAATGGCGGACCAGATCGCCGTGGCCGTTCAGAACGCCCGCCTTCACGCCGCGGAGAAGGCCCGGGCGCGGGAGCTGGAGCGTGCCTACAAAACGCTTGAGGAACACCAGGGCAAGCTTCTCATCTCGGAGAAGATGGCTTCGATCGGGCGCCTGACGGCCGGGATAGCCCATGAGATGAACACGCCGCTGGCCGCCGTCCGCGCTTCCCTCAAGGAGGCTGAAAAACTGGTGTCGGAATATCAGGATGCCGTTCGCGAAGCGAACCTGTCGCCGGCTGACCACCTGGAAATCGCCCGGGAAATGCAGCGGGCCCATCAGCTGGCCGCAAGCTCCGTGGAGCGCGCCGTGCTCTTCGTACGAGGCATCAATGCCCAGACCCGCGACCTTGCGCCCCAGGACCGCCAGCGCTTCAACGCCGTGCCGGTCATCCGCGAGACCCTGATCCTCATCGGCCATGCCCTGCGCGCGGGAAAATGCGAAGCCGCCTTCACCCCGTCATCCGAAGTCGTCGAGCTTCTCGGCTCGCCCGGCCGTCTCTCGCAGGTCGTCACGAATCTTCTCACCAATTCCATCGACGCGTGCAAATCCGCGGGTACGGGGGCGATCGAAATCCTCCTCGCCCGTCGGGCGGGGAGCGTCAGGCTCTCGGTCAGCGACACCGGAAGCGGCATTGCCGCCGAGCATCTTCCGCGGATCTTCGATCCGATGTTCACCACAAAGCCCTTCGGCCAGGGCACGGGCCTGGGATTGACCATCGTACACGGGATCGTGGTGGGCGAGTTCGGTGCGGCCATCCAGGCCGAAAGCGTTCCGGGGCGCACGACCTTCACGATCGACTTTCCCGATCCGGGCGAAAGCCCGTGATTCTCACCGAAAGCGGGAGCTCGAACGCGCGCCTAGATCTTGGCGCAGGCGGTCACGAAGGCGAGGTGGGCCAATACCCACCGGCTGGCGCCGACGTGAAACCCCGCGCGGCCGAGCAGCCTCTGCAGATCCGCCGCGCTCTGCCTTCCGAAATGCCTGATAACGAATGACAACGGCGGGGGGAGAATGATATCGGCGAAGCAGAAACAGCCCCCGGGAGCCAGAACACGCGCCACCTCGCGCAGCCCCGCAAGCCGGCCTTCCCAGTGGTGGAACGAAAGCGTGCTCACCGCCACATCGATAGAGGAGTCAGGGAACGGCAGGGCTTCGGCCAGGCCCGCATGAAAGGCGGCCCCCGGCGCGAGGCCGCGCGCGATCTCGACCATTTCCTCATCCGGGTCGACGCCGATCAGGCGCGCCGAAGGCCAGCGCGCCCCGGCCTTGCGGAGCAGTCTCCCCGTACCGCATCCGATATCAAGGATTGCGGCCTTCTCGATTCCGCTTTTCGCGCCCGCAGCAAGGTCCAGGACCGCGCGGTGCACCCGGTCGAACGCTCCCTGCAGGAAGCAGCCCTCGTAACGCGCGGCCTGCCCTGCACTGCGATCCGGCATATCGATGCTCCCCGCCGCGGATCACAGCTCCCCGATGACGGGGACTCTCGCCAAGAGGTCCTCGCCATGGGGAGCCCGCTCCAGCTCTTCCGTGAGGTCGCTTCCGGCGTCATGGAGAACCTGATGCTTGCCGCCGCGCCAATGATAGCTTGCCGTCACGTCGTAGACTTTGCCCCTGAACGCGATATATGCAGGAGCCCCATCCCTGCCGGTAAAGCGGGAAAGCTCCTCCACGGTGAACTTCCGCAAGCCCCCCGAGCTCACCTGAGGAACTTGCCGACAAACGGAGACGTCTCACCCCTTCGCATGAAATGTCCGGACGGGCCCTCTCCGAGGAACTCGGAGAACCATGACTCGTGCTCGATTTCCTCGTTGAGGATGGCCAGGGATAGATCGTAGGTGCGATGATCCTTTCCCGCGGTCATGTTGCAGATCTGGGTATAGCCGCGGACGGCGCACCGCTCTGCGTCCACCAGGACTTTCAGCATCTCCTTGGTATTCGTCGGGTCTTTCGGCAGGCTCGCCGGCGGACAGGCCGAAGCATCGTGGAAATCCTTGAGATTCCCATGAAGCTTCCCCCCGAGCTCATAGATCCTCGGCACCAGCGCCTCGAAGTGATTTCGGTCTTCTATCCTGGCCACCTCGGCGATCTCCTTGATCCCCTCCCCTTCCAGTCCGATCAGATTGACCCGAAGGATCGTGTAGTAGTAGAAAGTGGTCAATTCAGCGGACGCATTCTTGACCAGAAGCTCCACGAGCTGTTCGACGTTGACTCCGGCCTTTTCCACCATTTCCCGTGCCACCCGTGCCATACTTTTCCCTCCTCAAGGTAAAGAATTCTTTCTCCAAAGATACGACTTGCCGACGGACACGGCCACAAATTCAGCAGGCCGGAGAACACGGCCGTGGCGTTCAGCGGCTCCCCTCACACAGCATTCGATTCCTCCGCCCTTTCCGCGAGCCTGCCGGGATCTAGGATCTTGATCTTCGCCCTGAGGATGGAAACCAGGCCGGCCGCTTCGAAGTCCTTCACAATGCGGCTCACCACTTCGCGGGAGGTCCCCACCTCGGAGGCGATCTGTTGGTGCGTTCTCTCCACGGCGTTCTCTCCAATCGACGCATTCTTGAGGAGAAAGGCCGCAATACGCGAGTCCATGTGACGGAAAGCCACCTCCTCCACGAGCGTGAGAACCATCTCGAGGCGTTTCGAATACAGGCCGAACACGAACCGTCGCCACTGCGGATACTCTTCGACAAAGCCGACAAAGAGCCGGGAGGGGATGAGAAGGACATCCGTGGCGACCTTCCGCCTGGGCGATGGCGGGGAATGAATTGCCGTTCAGGATGCAGGTTGTCGTGAGGATGCAGCTTTCTCCACGCGCGATGCGGTACAAGGTAAGCTCTTTCCCCGATTCGCTTATCTTGTAAACGCGAAGGGAGCCTGACATTACGAAGGGGAGATAGGCGCAGTCATTTCCAGCTCCTACCAGAATCTGGCCATCGTCGAGGCTTTTTCTAACCGCGTGGGCTGAAAACGACTCCTGCCCCCTCCCCGGAAGGGTTGCGAGGAATGGAAAAGCGTCGGTCAGAGAATCTCTTGAAGAAAGCATCGCTCGCCTCCGTTCAGACCTCCCGCAAAGCTCCGGCCTTCCGCTCGCCCGGCCGGAGCTCCCCGTCATCCCTTCCCGCGCGCCTGCGCCGCAAACACGCGGACCCGCTCCCTGATGGAATCGCGAAGCTCACGGACTTTCTCCATCATCTCCTCGTCGCTACCCGTGAACGTAGAGGGATCGGGAAACGGCCAGTGGAGCTTTTCCGCGGCACCGGGAAAGATGGGGCATCGCTCCGCGGCTTCCTTGGAGCAGACCGTAACCACGTAGCGGTACCGTCTGCCCGCCTTGTACAGGTCGAACACCGATTGGGTCCTGTTCGAAGAAATATCGATTCCATCCTCTTTTAGGGCACGCACGACGTAAGGATTGAGCTTCCCGGGCTCCAACCCCGCGCTCTCTATCGTGAAAGCGCCTCCACCGAACTTCTTGAGGTACGCCTCCGCCATCTGGCTGCGGGCGGAGTTGTGCACGCAGAGAAAAAGAACGCTGATCATGTCTCCCCCCGCGGATAAAAGTACTCATGAATTGCTAGAATTGCGTTAGCGCGCCTCGCGACGCGGGCCGGGCTCAGCGGAGCAGAACGGAAATGCCTATACCCCCGAGCACCACCCACAACAGATCGACGCGAAGGAAAAGCGCGATGAAGGCGGCGCACGCAAGGCCGATTCGGGGGATATCCCAGCCAACTGAGAAACCGAGGCGCACCACGACGCTCGCGAGGAGCCCCACGAAGGAGCAGAGGATTCCGGCGACCGCTTTTCGGAAAAGGGGAAACGCGTTGAGTCTTGCGAAGAAAGGCGAAGTGACGACAACCATCACGAAAGACGGCAGGAATATGCTCACGGTGGCGACAAGGCCTCCTAACGGCCCCGAAAGGACATATCCGACGAACGTCGAGGTGATCACGATGGGCCCGGGGGTCACTTGTCCCAGCGCGATGCCGTCCATGAAAGTCTTCACGTCCATCCACCGACGCAGGTCGACGACCTCATGGAGCATCAGGGGAACGGAAGCGAACCCGCCCCCGAACGCGAAAAGATCGACCTTCATCATGAGAAGCGAGAGATCGAAGAGCCGCCCACCAAAGAGCAGGAGGGCGAGGAGGCATGCGCCGGCAGATCCAATAATGACGAGGATTGCAGCGAGCGCAAAAGGCTTGCGCTCCGCCCTCGCTTCTTTCGGAATGCCGTCGCCATGAGAAAGGGCCGCTCCCAGGACGGCGGAGCCAATGACCACCAGGATAGGGCTCGCCCCGAGCCAGAAGAGGGCCGCCGCGATGGGCGCGATGAGGAAGTCCTGCCATTTCTTCAGATAGGATCTGCCGAAGGTGAGGGCGGCGTGGGAGATCACGGCGACGATCAATGCGCGCAGGCCGCCTAATGTCGCCGCAACGGCCGGCAGCGCATTGAAACGGACATAGAGTGCCGACAGGGCGAGCATCAGCGAAAAAGCCGGAAGACCGAACCCGATGAAGGCGGCAGCGGCCCCCGGGACTCCCCGAAGCCGAAGGCCCACGTACGCGCATGTTTGCATCGCCGTTGCGCCGGGGATGGTCTGGCAGAGGGCGACACCTTCCTTGAAAGTCTCCTCATCGAGCCAGTTTTTCTGCTGGACGGCCATCGTGCGCACGTGCGCCACCATGGCCGGACCGCCGAACGCCGTGGCGCCCAATCTGAGGAAGGACAGGAATATGCCGGCCAGCGTTGGCCGCCCCTGCTCCTCCTGTGGTGAACCTGCCTCGCCGCTGCTCTCACCGTTTTGCATGGAGCTATTGTAAAGCTCGGAACACTATCCGGCGTCAAGGGGCGGCACTCGAGCGACCGCCCTTACGCCATCTTGTCCGGCCGGCCGCGTCGAAAGCTCGCGTACAGCAGCAGGTCGTACACGATCTTCAGTCCCCCCGCCAGAAAGAAGGGAATGCCGGACAGCAGAGGACTGGCGAGCAGCGGCCCGGTGAAAACGGGAGAAAGCGACGCCCCGGTGGTGCGTGCGATCCCCGTTACCCCCGCAGCCGCCGATCTCTCGTCCGGGCTCACCGCGGCCATTGTGTAGGACTGGCGCGTCGGCACGTCCATCTGCGAGATGCTGAAGCGAAGCAGGAGGGCGCCAATGGCCAGCGGCAGGCTGGGCATGAGGGGAACCGCGATCAGGAGCAGATTGGACGGGATATGCGTGAAGACCATCGTGTTTATCAGGCCGATCCGGGAAGCCAGGCGCGCGGCTGTAAGCGCCGATATCCCGGCCAGGATGTTCGCGCCGAAGAAGATGCCGCCCAGGACTGCCGGCGGGACGCCGAAGCGGAGGTGGAACCAGTACGCCACGATGCTCTGGATGACGAACCCTCCCGCAAAGGCGTCGAGGGAGAACAGCGCGGAGAGCTTGAAAACAATGCGGCGGGAGCGATGCAGGCCCAGGCGCCTCACCGGCGCGCGCGTCGAGCGGGGAACCTCGACCCCGGAGGAGAGCCGAGCGAACATGACCGCCAGCGCAAGCCCGAGAAGGGCGTATCCGACGACAATGAGCCGGTAGGTCTCAAGCGGCGGAAGCCCCCGGTGCTGCAAGAGCTGCGCGAGGCCGCCGCCGCACAGCGCGCCAAGCGCGGTCGCGAAGGAGCCCACGAGGTTGTACCAGGAGAAAACCATGGTGCGGCTGTCATCCGAAACGATGTGGGAAAGGGCCGCCTGCTCGAGGGCGAGAAAGGGGCCTACCTCGTTTCCGCTTGGGCTTATCACGCCAACCGTGGCGGCTGCAAGCAGGAGAATGAAATCCTTCGTCAGGGCGAACAGGATCCCGGCGAACACCATCAGCGCAGCGCCCGCCAGGAGCATGCGCTTCCGCCCGATTCTGTCCGCGCTTGTCGTGATACCCAGCGAAATGAGGGTATCGCCGACAAGGGTAAGCGTGATGAGAAGGCCGATCTGCACATTGTTCAAGCCCGCCTCCGCCAGGTAAAGCACAAGCACAACGGAGAGAAAGCCGTAGGCGAACAGGCGCACGATGCGCGTCGCGAACAGGAGCCTCCCATCCCGACCAATGGATCTCATGCCCCTCACGTGGCGGATTATAGCGAGATCGCTTCGAAGGTTCATCCGACGTTGGTGCGGGACGGCCCTTTCGACTCCATTGGACTCTGCGGAGGCGCAAGATGAAATGGATTACCCGCTCGCACGTTCATGTCGATCGCGTGGCCTGCCCGTGGTTGATCAGCCGCTTCGTGGACAGCGAAGCCGAGTTCCTGTTCGTTCCCGCATCTCGGATCGAGCTTTATCGACGGCGATCCTCTGGCCCGCCAGTTCGATGTCTATGATGCCTTGTACGCATGGTGCCGGATGCATGCGGCCGGCGCGCAGGGAAAGGCCGCCGTCGACACGCATGCATGATCTCGGCCGCGACGCTCCCAATCACGCGTCGAGCACGTCACGGACCTTGGCAGCGAGAGCGCTGGGCATGAAAGGCTTGGAGATGAACTCGCCTCCGGCGGCGAGGATTCCATGCCGAAGGACCGCATCGTCCGTGTAGCCCGACATGTAGAGGACCTTCATGTTCGGGCGCAGGGGAGCGAGCTCTTCGGCGAGCTCCCGCCCATCCACGGCTTCCAGCACGTTGTAGCCTTTCGCGCGGAGAGTCGATTTGGCCAGAGACCGGACCATGTCATTGTCCTCGACAAGCAGGATGGTTTCCGTGCCGCCGCGGGAAGCGATGGGAGCCTGGAGAGCTGCCGGGGATTCCGCTTCCGCCTGGATCGCGGGCAGGTAGATCTTGAACGTGGTGCCGCGGCCGGGCTCGCTGTAGGCCAGAATCTCCCCGCCGCTCTGTTTCACGATTCCATAGGAGGTGGCCAACCCGAGGCCGGTCCCCTTCCCCGGCTCTTTCGTGGAGAAGAAGGGCTCGAATATATGGGCTTGGACCCGCGCGTCCATCCCCCTGCCGTTGTCCGAGAAAGTCAGAAGCACGCACGGGCCCAGGGGGACTCCGAAGTGGCTGCGGCCGTACGCCTCGTCGAGGTCCACGTTGCGGGTTTCCACCGTGAGCACCCCGCCCGTGGGCATCGCATCCCGCGCGTTGACAACGAAGTTCATGATCACCTGCTCGATCTGGCCGGGATCCGCGAAGACCGAGCGCAGCCCGCTTTCGAGGATGGTGGACAGGGTGATGTCCTCTCCAATGATCCGCTCCAGCATCTTCTGAAGGTTGGAAACCAGGTCATTGAGGCTGACAAGCCGGGGGGCAAGGATCTGTTTTCTGCTGAAGGCAAGCAGCTGGCTCGTGAGCGCGGCCGCCTTCTGTTCCGCGGCCATCACCTGATCCAGGTCCTTGTCGAGGGGGGCGCCGGGAGGGGTCTTCTCCTTCATGATCTCGCAGTACCCTCTGATCACGGTGAGCAGATTGTTGAAGTCGTGGGCCACCCCGCCGGCCAGCCGCCCGATGCTCTCCATCTTTTGAGCCTGCCGCAGCTGCTCCTCGAGCTTCGCCCGGGTCTCCTCGGCGCGCCTGCGCTCCGTTATGTCGCGGCTCACCCCGACCGCGCCGATGGGCCTGCCGTCTTCGGCGCGAAGGAGCGAGATCGAGGACTGGACAAAAAGCACGGCATTGTCCCTGCGGATCTCCCGCAATTCGCCGCTCCAGTTTCCCTGCTCGAGGATCTGCCGGTGCCGCTCCGCTCTGCGGCCCGAGTCGTCGTCGAGCGCTCCCAGGATATCCCGCGTCGCCTTGCCGACCACCTCCTCCGCCTTCCACCCATAGATCTTTTCCGCCGCCTTGTTCCAGCTCCTGATAACGAAGCTCAGATCCGTGGCGATGATCGCGTCGGAGACGTTATCGAGGAGACTGGCCTGGTACTGCGACGAGAACGAGCCGTCGCGATTGACCCCGACGCCGTAGGAAATACGCGCCGGAGAACCGCCCGTTTTTGCCCAATCGAGCGCCCCTTCCTTGTCCATGCCTTCGGCAAGAACGAAAAAAGGGATATGCGGCAAGCGCTCCCGGACAAGGCCCAACGCTTCCCGCCAGTCGAACTGCGGTATCGGGTGATTGCAGAATATGAGAGCGGGCGCGAACTCCTCCAGCGCCGCAAGGAGCCCGGCGCGCGAGCCCGTGCGAAGCACATCGGCGTTCGTGGAGAGCAGGGCGGAGATTTCCCCATCCCCGATGGAAGACCTTGTGGATGCGTCCGCGATGATCAAGACGCGAATTCGTCCAGGCATCCACGCAAAGGATATCCCAAGCCCGCCGTTCTCACAACCCGGCGGATGCGTCTCGAAAGCCGGGAGTCGGATAAACTCTAGGGAGCGAGCCTCACTTGATCCGTTTGCCCACCAGCGTCTGAATCGACACCGAGACGACGATGATGAGCCCGTAGATGAGGTTCGACCAGAACCCGCTGATGTTCGAGGCAATGATCCCCGCGTTGATGGCCCCGATGATGTAGGAGGCCACGAAGGTGCCGAAGATTGTGCCCGCCCCTCCGAACACCGAGGTGCCGCCCAGGAACACCGATGCCAGAGTGGAGAGGAGGTAGCCTTCTCCCATGGTGGGCCAGAAGAACAGCAGGTCCTCGCTCACCAGAAAGCCGGCGAAGGCGGCCGCGAAACCCACGATGCAGAAGGTCAGGATCTTCGTCCTGTCCACGTTCACGCCCATGAGGCGCGCGCTCTCCAGGTTGTCTCCCGTGAGGTAGACGTGGGCCCCGAAGCGGTGGCGGTTCAGGAAGAACCACACCACCACGGCGAAAAAAATGGTCCAGAGAAACTGCGCCGGGATGACTCCCCAGATCCGCCACACAAGCGCCTTGTACAGGAACGTGTCCTGCACCATCGTCATTCCCATCCCCTGGGCGTTGGTGAGCACCATCACGGCGCCCCGCCAGAAAAACTGCGTGCCGATGGTGGCAACCAGTGAGGGGACGCCGATCTTCACGATGATCAGCCCGTTGGCAAGGCCCGCCGCGACCCCTGCCGCCAGGCAGGCGACGAAGCCCAGCCCCACGCTGCCCGTGGCCTGGAACACCAGGTCGAAGGCCGTCATTCCGAACGCCATCACCGAGGGGAAGGAGAGGTCGATCTCCCCAGTGATCACGATCAGGGTGATAGGGATGGCCATCAGGGCGAAGTACGGCGTGGTGGACATGTAGGCCACGTAGATATTCTTGGACAGGAAGGTGATGGGAGAGCCGATGAGGAACAAAAGCCAGATGAACACCGCCACTCCCACGATGCCTACCTGGATCGAGTAGGTCCTCAAGAATCGCCTCAGCGGGCTTCTCTTCGCCGCGGGGGATACGGGCCTGTCGGTCTCGTTGATGGTGCTCATTGCGCGCTCCTGTGATTGTTGGAAAGACTTCCGGTCTGGGCAACCAGATACAACCTGTCGATGAGCTGCTGGAGGGTGAGCTCGTTCTTCATGAACTGACCCGCCACCGTTCCCCGGTCCATCACCACGATCCTGTCCGCCACCGGATACACGTGGAAGATGTTGTGGTCTATGAAGATGGCGCTCTTTCCCGCCGCCTTGATCCCCGAGACAAACTCCAGGCACTTCTTGGTCTCCGAGAGCGAAAGCCCCATGGTGGGCTCGTCCAGGATGATGAGCTCCGCCTTGAAGTACAGCGCCCGCGTGATGGCCACCCCCTGCCTCTCCCCTCCGGAGAAGGTGCGCACCACGGATTCCGGGGTCACCGCCGAGGAGGTGAAGCCCATGAGGGTGCCCATGAGCTTTCGGGTCTCCTGCCTCATGGCGGCGAGGTCCAGCATCCCCCAGCTGTTGGACACCTCGCGGCCCATGAAGATGTTCCTCCACAGCGACTGCTTGTCGGCCAGGGCGCGCTCCTGGTAGACGACCTCGATGCCGAGGTCCCTCGCCTTGGCAACGCTCAAGTGCTCCATTTTCTTGTCCTTGATGAACATTTCGCCGCCGGGGTCCGGCTGGTGATAGCCGGTGAGGATCTTCACCAGCGTGGACTTGCCCGCCCCATTGTCGCCCAGAAGCCCGACGATCTCGTTGGCGCCAACGTGGAAATTGACGCCGTGCAGAGCAGACACCTCACCGAAGGTCTTGGATACGTTGGCGAGTCTTACGAAATGCTCCATCATGCCACCCCTGTTTCAAAGTCGGCGCGGGGAAGCTCTTCCCCGCGCCGGATGCTCGCGTGAGCTGGAAGCCTTCGGCACGCTGGGCGGGCCGAAGGCGCTCGAAAAGCTATCTGATGTTCTTCGCCGCCAGAGGAGCCACCACATCGACGTTGCTCTTGTCGACGAACCCGGCTCCCGTGTTGATGTACAGACCCGAGAACCCGTAGACCTTGGTCAGGCAGATCTGCAGGACGGGCAGGTAGCCCTGCAGCCACTCCTGCTGATCGATGACCAGTCCCGTCCACCCGCCCTTGATGGCAGTGATCGTGGCCGGGGAAAGATCGAATCCCGCAACGTTGACCTGACCGGGGGCCTTTCCGGCCGCCTTGAGGTAGGTCTCCGCGGTGGCGGTGAGGCCGCCGTGGTCGGTCACAACCAGCTTCACGTCCGGGTGGGAGGAGACGTAGCCGGCGAAGGTGGGGGTTCCCGCCGCGGGATCCGCGTTGGTGGGCGGGTCGATCTCCAGGTAGTCCACCGTCAGCCCCGCTTCCTTGAGCGCGTCGATGACGCCCTTGGTCCTGAGGCCGCGGGCGGGCTGGGAGAGAAGACCCCACACCATGGCGCGGTTTCCCTTGACCAGCTTGAAGCGTTTCACGGCCTCCACTCCCAGGTCGTGTCCCGCTGTGTAGAGATCCGCGCCCACGTAGCCGAACCCGTTGGCCGCGTACTTGGCCTCCGCCTTGGCAAGCTGGGTGTTCTGGCTGGTGACGATGATGCCCTGACTCTCCGCCTGATCGATCAGCGCGTCGAATGCCTCGTCTCCGGGATGGCCCATGACGGCGATGCCGTCCGGCTTGGTGGCCATGACTTCGCGGAACTGCTGGATCATCTTCTGGGGATCCCAGTCGGACCATATGTAGTTGACCTTGCATCCCAGGTCCGCCTCGGCCTGCCGGGCGCCATTGTACACGTTGACCGCGAACACGCCGCCCGAGGGCCCACCGGGGAAGAAGACGACGCTCACCTTGGAAGCCCAGCCCGTTGCCTGGCCCGCGGTCGTGGTCGCCGGTTTCCCGCATGAAACCGCGAAGATCGTCACCAGGGCCAGAAGGGCGACGAGGACGGTGAGAACTCTCGATCTCTTCATACACAATTCCTCCTTGCTTTTATTGAATTGCCCCAACGGGGCAATAACGGATCACAATTCACGGCTTCTGTCTCCCGATGTTCTGCTCCTCCAACCGAGTCGTGTAGCTGTCGATGTTCCGCCGATCCACGAAGATCACGCCCGTGTCGATGACCTTCGGCACGAGCCGCCCGTCCACGGCGTCCAGCAGGTGCTCGACGGACAGCCACCCCATCTTGAAGGTGTTCTGCACGATGCAGAAGACCACGGAGCCGTCGCGGATCCCATCGAGGGTGTCCCGCAGGTCGTCGAACCCCGCGATGACGACACCCTTCCTGCCCTGCTGCTTCACCACAGCCGCGGCGGCAGGAGCCCCCTCGGCTGAAACTGAGAAGATCGCGTTCAGGTCGGGATGATCCACGAAAAGCGCCTCGGTCTTGTGCACCGATTCGGCGAAATCGCCCCCCTCGTCGACCACGGAGACGATCTCGATATCCGGGGCCGCGTTCGCGAGAGCCCTGGTGAGCCCGCGGGTGCGGAGGTTCAGGTTGGTTGCGCCCAGGCCTCCCTGGAGCACGGCGAGCTTGCCGCGCCCTCCCATCGCCTGGGCCATGCGCACCCCCGCCTGGTAGCCCGCGCTCTCGTTGTCGGTTCCGATGTAGGTGAGCGCCTCGCTCGAGGGCGCGGGGGCGTCGAAGGTGATCACCTTGATCCCCGCCCGGGCCGCCTCGTGGATGACCGCCACGAGCCCCGCATCGTCGTTGGCCGAGATCGCGATGCCGTCCACCCCGCGCGCGATGAGATCCTCGATCACCTTCACTTGCAGCACCACGTCGAATCGCGGGGGGGCGTCCACCTCGGTTTGGACCCCGTAGCGCTTCGCCGCTGCGTCGAAGGCTCGGTAGACCGGCTCATAGTAGGGATGGACCCCCTTGGGCACCATGACAAAGATGAGCCGCCGGCTTCCGGTCGCTCGAGCTGCCTGGGCAGAGGATGAAGCCTGATCCCCGCCTCCACGCTCGCGCGTACATCCACCGAACAGCAGGGGAACGGTCAGGAGCAGGGCGGCAATGCTGAGAAAACCGATGGCTCTTTTTGCCTGAAACTTCATCCCAGCAGTATCCGATTAAGCCTTATTATTGCACGAACCGGACCAACCGGGGGCAGCGGAGAAGAAAGACCTTCATTTTGATATCTCATAAGAAATTAGAGAGGTTTTTCTGCTCCTGGCATTTCGATCCATCCCAGCCGCGGAGCGCCGCCTTTACTCGAATTGGGTAAACGTGAGTAGGAGTGGGTAGTCTATTGGATCGCGTAGCGCTTCATCTTGTTGTACAGCGTCTTTCTGCTCATCCCAAGCTCGCGTGAGGCCACCGAGCGGTTGAAACCGGTGCGCCGGAGCACCTCGATGATCGCCTCGCGCTCCTGCCTCCACAGCTCGGGAAGGCTTCCCTCCGCGGGCCCTTCCAGAAGGAAATCCTGGGGCATGAGCGGCCGGGTCTGCTCGGAGAGCAGCACGGCGGACTCCACCGCGTTCTTCAGCTCGCGCACGTTCCCCGGCCACTGGTAGGCGCGCAGGTAGCGGATCGCCTCCCGGGAGATCCCAACCCCCGGTTTCTTGTAGCGCTTCGTGTACCGATCCAGGAAGAGGCTGATGAGGGGCTCGATATCCTCGCGGCGATCGCGAAGCGGCGGGATCGTCACCGCGAAGCCCTTGAGCCTGTAGTAGAGATCCAGCCGGAAGCGCTTCTCGCGGATCATTTCTGCCAGGTCGCAATTCGTCGATGCCATGATCCGCGCGTACAGCGGAATGGATCGGGTGGATCCGACCGGCTCGAAGGAACGCTCTTCCAGGGCACGCAGCAGCTTGGTCTGGAGGTGCGGTCCCATGTCGCCGATCTCATCGAGGAAAATCGTCCCTTCTTCCGCCGCTTCGAACTTGCCGGCAGCGGAGGCGTGGGCTCCCGTGAATGCGCCCTTCTCGTGCCCGAAGAGCTCGCTCTCCAGGAGCTCGGGGGGGATGGCGGCGCAGTTGATGGCCACGAACGGCCGCGCGCTCCTCGCGCTGTGCCCATGAACGAATCGCGCCAGCATCTCCTTGCCCGTGCCGCTTTCCCCCAGGAGCAGGAGCGGGATCTCGGAGTCCATCACCTTCTCCAGGGTGGAGACGATATGCCGCATCGCATGACTTTCCGCCACAAGTCCGCCGTTGACGGACGCCGCCCCCCCACCGCTCTCCTTCCCCCGCGCTCCGATGCAGAGGCGGTCTGCGAGGGTGACGATGTCCTGGTTGTCGAAGGGTTTCTGCAGATAATCCACGGCGCCCAGCTTCATGGCCCGCACCGCCGTGTCCACGGAGGCATAAGCGGTGATGATGACGACGGAAGTCTTTCCGGCGCGGAAGTCCGCGAGGAGGTCCGTGCCGCTGAGATCGGGCAGCTTCAGGTCCACGAAGGCGCAGTCGATCCGGCCGGATTGGGCGATTCTCTTCGCTTCGGCCCCCGTCGCGGCGGTCATCACACGGTAGCCTTCGAGGGCCAGGGCCTTTTCCAGCCCGAGGCGCATGCCCTCCTCGTCGTCCGCGATAAGAATCATGTAGTCGCTTCGGCTTGGCATGCCTCCTCCTTGCGCGGAAACCACAGGGAAACTGTGGTTCCGACGTTCGCCTCGCTCTCCACCTCGATCGCGCCTCCATGCTGTTTCATGATCTTCTGGCTGAGGGCGAGCCCGAGCCCCGTGCCGTATCCCTGCTTGCGGGTGAAGAAGGGCTCGAAGATGTGCCGGCGCGTCGCGTCGTCCATGCCCTCCCCGTTGTCGGTGACGCGGACCCAGAAGCCCTGGCCGTCCGCCTCCGCGGCTATCCTGACAAGCCCCCGATCGTGGTGGATCGCCTGCAGGGCGTTGTACATGAGGTTGAAGAACACCTGCTTGACCGCATCCACGTCTCCCTCGATGACGACGCCGGGGAGGAAAGGCTCGACGCGGACCTCCACCCCGTTCAACCGGAGCTTGGGGGAGAAGAGCTGCACGACCTCGTTCACGACGGGCTCAAGGGCGAAATCACTCAAGGCGAGCTCGTCATCCCTGGCGTGATGGAGGAGGTTTCCCAGGAGACGGTTGACGCGCTTGATCTCGGTCTCCACGCGGGAGAGAAACTCATTGCGCTCCGCTTCCACCAGGCGTCCCGAGCGCAGGAGCTGGACGTGGTTGAGGATTATTCCCAGGGGATTGTTGATCTCATGGGCCACGCCCGCCGAGAAGCGGCCGAGGGCCGCCATCTTCTCGCTGGTGACAAGGAGGCGCTTGCTCTCCTCCAGCCGCACGGCGTTTTCCTCGAGCTCAACCGCCATCTTGGAGAACCCCCTGTAGAGCTCGCCGAACTCGTCGCGCCGTTCCACAGGAAGCCCCACGCGGTACTCCCCGCGGGCAACCTTGACCGACGCCGCGAGGAGCGTGCGGATGGCGCGGATCACCTCGCTCCCCCAGAGTATGAAGAGAACCGTCGCCACGCCCACGCAGATCAGCGCGATGATGGACAGGCGGGAGAAGTTCCGCCACCAATCCGAAAGCGTGATGGAAGAAGGTCCCCCGACGAAAAGGAAGCCCTTTGCCGCCTGCCCCATCTCGAAGTAATACCCCACGTACTTGTAGAGACGCCCCGCGAAGGGGTACGTGCCGGAAAAGAAGCCGCCCGTCGCGGGATGGTTTCGGGTCCACAATGCCCCGGCTGCGTCGATCCCCGGCAGGGAGGAATAGCGATAGAGCCCCTGGGCGTAGAGAGCGATCCCGATGTTGAACCTGAGGGAGAGGGTCTCGAGGTAGCTGCGGTTGAAAGCCTTCTGGAGGGCAAGGAGGCCGATCTCCGAGCCGGAGCGGAATACCGGTATGTAGAATGTCGCATAGATGCCGTCCGAGGTCTGGAGGTATTCGGGCTGGCCAGAGAGCCGGGAGGGCGTATCGTGGGTGACGGTGGAGTGGATGTACGTCGAGTTTCCCACGACTGCCACCGAGACATAGTGGTCTCCCTCGATGCGGTAGACTGCGATCGTATCGATGGACTCGTAGAGAAGAGCGTTCTCCAAGTTATCCCTGAGCACGGAGATGTCGCCGTCGAGAGTGTCCTTGCTGAAGAAGCCCCAGTACTTGTTGTAGACGTAGAGCTTGCGCTGCAGGAAATCCGATACGGCGAGACGGCCGATGCTCAGGCGGTAGCGCTGCTCCGTGTCCGAGATGTCCTTCTGCACGAGGTCCAGGGCAGCCCGGAACCGCGCCTCCTGGGAACGCCCGCCGCTTTCAACGACGACTGCGGCGGCTACGGCTATAGCCACCAGGACGGGAACCAGAAGCGCGCAAATCGAGAAGAAGAGCAGCCTCGCGCGGAGCTTCACTGAGTCGTGATCCCCCTTGACCCAGCATTATAGCAGAGGGAGAGCGCGCGAGCAAACGGGAGAGGCACAGAACCGCAGCTCTCCCAATCCCAGGGGAACTCGGCGGGATAATCACGCTGTAGACCAGCCAGGCTTTACCGGGCCAGCTTGGCAATTTGCTCCCGCTCCCAGCCGTAAGCTTGCAGGCGGCGCTGCATGGCCTCCCGGCAATCCCAGCGCCACTATTGCTACGTCGATGGACCCGTCTCCGCGCGCCCGAGAGCCGAATATCGATAATCGACACCATTGCACGAGTTCCGAAATTACCGGCTGGATGCGGCTGCGTGCTCAATTGCTTCGAAGATTTTCTGATACCCGGTGCAGCGGCACAGGTTGCCTGTGATCGCCTGCCGTATTTGCTGCCGCGTCGGAGAAGAATTCTCTTCCAACAGTTGCGCGCCGCTCATGATCACCCCTGGTGTACAGTATCCGCATTGTACTGCGCCGGCTTCGACAAAAGCGCGCTGTACGGGGTGGAGTTCATTTTCTTGTTTCAAGCCCTCGATTGTAACGATGTTCGCATACTGCGCACGAGGGGCGGGCACCAGGCAGCTCATCACCGCAATGTCATCGAGCAAAACCGTGCATGCCCCGCATTCGCCTTCCGCGCAACCTTCCTTCGTGCCTGTCAATCCTATGTCCTCACGCAGCATCCGCAGCAGCGTCTTGGCGCCTGCGCCCTTGATATCATACGGCCTGCCGTTGACGGTCGTTTTAATGGCATCTGTGCCGTCCGATTTTGAATCTATCTTTTTGAATTTTCCGTTCGTCTTGCCCCACAGCTTCACAGGATTTGCAGGAAAATCGGCGCCCTCGGTACCGTCGCGTAACTGGCGTAGCGCGCGGGCAGTGTGCACTCTCACCATCTCGTAGCGATACTCCGCCGTGCCACGAATATCGTCAATCGGTCGAGCGGCACGGCTCGCCAGATCCGCCGCAACGGCAATGGTCGCCTCATCGAGTGTTTTTCCCAATAAGAACTGTTGTGCATCGCTTGCGGCGGCAATCGTCGGCGCGACGGAGCCTAGAGTGATGCGTGCACTCTCAATGCGTGAATCGCTGAATCCTAAGACAAGCGCGACATTCACCACGGAAATCGCCTGGGCGCGCCGCAGTCCAAACTTGATAAAGGTGCCGCGTTCGTTTTCTTTGAGAGCGGGGAAAGATATCTCGGTCAGCATTTCGTCGGACGCGAGCGTCGTCTGACGCACACCGCATATGAACTCGGGGAGCGGGATCTGACGCTCACCGCGTGCCTTGCTTGCCAGCGTTACCCCAGCTCCCATTGCCCACAACGGTGCAATCGTGTCATTCGCCGGCGACGCGGTGATGACATTGCCCGCGATCGTGCCGCGATTGCGGATCTGCGGAGCGCCTACCTCCCAACATGCGCGCACGAGCGGATATGCGCGTTCGCGCAGCAGCGGCGAGCCGATGACGTGATTGTGCGTGACGCTTGCGCCCACATGGAACGTACCGCCATCGAATCGGATTTCGTCCAATCCCTCGATGCGGCTTACATCGATCATCACCTTCGGCGTGCGCACCTTGCGTTCCATCTCGATCAGCAAATCGGTACCGCCGTTGATGACTCGCGCATCTTTGCCGTACTCTGCTAAAAACTCCAGCGTCTCGTCGATGGATGTCGGTTGCACGTATTTTTCCCACATAGGCTCCTCGGTTGTCATCTTTCATGCAGCGCCTTGAATACTTTTTCGGGCGTCGCCGGCAGTTCGTTGAGCCAGACCCCCGTCGCATCGTGAATCGCGGCAAGAATCGCGGGAGCAAGCGGCAAGAAAGGCAGCTCGCCCAAGCCACGTGCGCCCCATGGTCCGCGCGGGTCGGGAACTTCGACGATTACGGATTCGACCACCTCGGGTACGTCAAGCGCGGTTGGAATGAGGTATGTACTGAGCTGGTCGGTAATCACACGACCGTCCTTCATCTGGAAATTTTCTTGCAGCGCGTAGCCCTGCGCTTGTGCGACCGCGCCTTCGATTTGTCCCTCAATCGCCTGTGAATTGATGGCTTTACCCACATCGTCCGCCGCGACGACACGCAGCAGGTGCACAAAACCGGTCCCGGTGTCAACCTGCACTTCGACGGCCTGCGCCGAGTAGGCGTAGGCAAAGTTCGGCGTCGAATAACCCGTCTCATTGTCGAAGGGCGTCGTTTGCGGCGCGAGATATGTGTACTCTGCGATGGCAGGACGTTCCTCCGCGCGCCATTTCTCCAGCGCGCTTTGTGCCGCGCCGCGAATTGCGTTACCCGCCATGAATGTGAGGCGCGACGCGGACGTACTGCCCGAATTGCCCATGCGCGCCGTGTCCGATGCGACGAGCATTACTTTGTCAAACGGCAGGCCAAGTGCCTCTGCCGCCATTTGCATTATCACCGTGTGCGCCCCCTGCCCGACATCCGCGCCCGCGTGATACACGACCGCGCGCTCGATGTTACCGCCGCCATACAGTTCGACGCGCGTCCAGCAATTTTCTTGATAGCCGAAACTGAAACCGATGTTCTTGAATCCTGCCGCAAAACCTATCCCGCGACGCATGACAGACGGCAGAGAGCCGGCACCATCCTCCTTTGTCTTTCGGCTTTCCTCGTCGGGGCAATACCAGCCAGTCGGTGTCTGACGCCATCCCGCACGCCCCGCCGCTGAGCTAATCACATGAGCGATGCTGACGGGACCTGGCGGCGCGGTGCCGACGCCGAGCGTATCACCCTTGCGCAGCACGTTTCGCATCCTCAATTCAACAGGGTCCATGCCCAGCGCTCCAGCGAGCTTGTTCATCTGCATCTCGGCAAGGAAATTTCCCTGCGGCGCGCCAAACCCGCGAAAAGCGCAGGTGGGAATGTTGTTTGTGTATACGGCGTAGGTATCCACCTTGACATGAGGGATGAAATACGGACCCGTGCAGACAATTGTGGTGTTTCCGAGCACTTTGTTGCTGGTGAAGAGATATGCGCCAGCGTCCGCGACGATTTCCATTTCCGCGGCGACGAGTCTGCCCGCGCTGCTCGCTCCCCATTTGGCGCGGAGCGTCATCGGGTGGCGCTTGCCGTGCCCAATGATGGACTCGCGGCGGCTCCAGACTGTCTTCACGGGACGCCGCAGCTTCAGCGCCGCGAGCGCGAGCACGATCTGAACCGACATGTCTTCCCGTCCGCCGAATGCCCCGCCGATTACAGGATAGACCACACGTACCCGATCTTCGGGCACGCTGAGCGCGTGCGCGATCTGTTGCCGGTCCGTGTGAGCCCACTGCCCGGCGACCTCCACCGTCACGCGTCCTTCCTCATCAATGTACGCGATGCCCGCTTCGGGTTGCAGGTACGCGTGCTCCTGAAACGGCAACAGGTACTCGCTTTCGATAATCACCTCGGCCTGCGCGAATCCTGCCGCAACATCGCCCTTGCGAATCTTGTAGCAAGCGCAAATGTTGCTATCACCTCGTTCCGGGTGGATAAGCTGCGCGCCGGGTTGCATCGCCGCAAGCGGGTCCGTCACAATGGGCAAGTCTACAAACTCGACCCTAATCAAATCCCGTGCGGCAGTCGCGGATTGCTCCGTTTCCGCAACGACAAGAGCGATCTTGTCGCCGACAAAACGCACGATGTCGCTGCCCGGCTTGGCAGAACCAGGACCACACAACACGGGTTGGTCGGGTTGCTGCAAGCCGCACTCGTTGACGGGCACATCCTTCGCCGTGAACACCTCGACCACTCCGGGGTATTTTTCCGCGCGGGATGTATCGAGTCGGAGGATGCGCGCGTGCGGACGCTCGGCAAACAGAGTCTTCATGTGCAGCATCCCCGGCATCGTGAGGTCGCCGGGATAAAGCGCCCGGCCGGTCACTTTGGCCATAGCGTCAACCCGGGCCACCGACTGACCGACAATATTCAGTGCAGGCGACATTCTTTCCTCCGCTTCAGTTTCAGCTCGGCGTGTATATTCTATCCCTGGCGCTGCTTCAGCGCGTGCCACACACGCTCGGGCGTTGCGGGAATTTCACGTAGGCGAACCCCCGTCGCGTCGTAGATTGCATTCACGACCGCGGGCGCTACGCCGTCGGTAGGAATTTCTGCAGCGGCTTTTGCTCCGAACGGTCCCGATGGATCGCGCCCGGGCGCGATGAATCTCTCAATGGTCGGCATCTCGTTCGCTCGAAAAATGTAGTAATCGCGTAGATTGCCGTTGAGTAACCTGCCTTGCTCGTCGAACAGCATTTCCTCACACACACCGTAGCCGAGCGACATCGCAAGCCCGCCGTCAATCTGCCCCTCGACGCCCACCGGGTTGATGGGTTGTCCGCAATCGATGCCGAACACGAGTCTGTTCACGCGCACCTCGCCCGTCTGCATGTCCACCTCAACTTGAGCGAACTGGGCGGCGAATGGCGGTGCGTACATCAGCGACATATGCGAGTCCGCGGCTTGAATTTGATGTTGGTCGCGCACGTGCAGTGATTCGAGTGCAACCTCGCGAAGCGCAACGCTCCCGCCATCGGGCGCAATGACGCAGCCATCGGCAAGCCGCAGGATCCCGGGCTCACAGTCCAGCATTCGCCCCGCCACTTCCTTGATCATCCCCGCCACTTTTTCCGCCGCCTTCTTCACCGCCCCGCCTGAGACGAACGTCGTGGATGAGGCATATGCGCCTTTGTCGAAGGGCGTGAGGTCGGTGTCCGCCGCGTAGACCTGGATGTCGTCCACGCGGCACCCCAGCACTTCGGCGGCGATCTGCGCAAGGACCGTATCCGCGCCCGTGCCCAGGTCCGTCGCCCCGAACATCAAGTTGAAGGAGCCGTCGTCGTTCATCTTGAGATACGCGCCGCCCATGTCAATCCCGGGGATGCCGCTGCCGTGAATCAGGGCCGCCATGCCGATACCGCGGCGAACGTGCGGGCGATCCGCAAGTACGTGCCAATCCGGATCGCGCCGTCTTTCCCACCCAATGAGATGCGCGCCGCGCTCGACGCACTGCGCGAGTGCCGTCGAGCGCAGAGGATTCGGAAAACCTTTGCGTCCTTCGCCCAACGCCTCGGCGAGCGCGAACGTATCGCCCACCTGCACCCAGTTGCGCCGCCGAAACTCGATGGGGTCGAGGCCTAATTCACAGGCGATTTCGTCCATGTGCACTTCGAGCGCGAACAGACCCTGCGGCGCGCCATAGCCGCGCATTGCGCCCGCGGGAGGAAGATTCGTGTACACCACATCCATCTCGAAGCGCAGGTTTTTGCAGCGATACAGAGCGAGAGTCTTCGATCCCGTGTTGCCCTGCACTGTCAGCGAATGCGAGCCATACGCTCCCGTGGCCGCCAAGAGCTTTAGCGTCATCGCCGTGATCGTTCCATCACGGCTCACGCCGGTCTTTAGGCGCAGGATTTGCGGATGACGACTGCGCGCGGAGTTGAACTCCTCCTCCCGCGAGTATTCCAGGCGCACGGGCTTGCCGGTAACCATGGTCAGGTACGCGCAGATGTCTTCGACCACGATTTCCTGCTTGCCGCCAAAGCCCCCGCCCAGGCGCGGCTTGAGCACGCGAATGCGTTTCTCGGACAGGCCGAGCACCGGCGCGAGGATGCGGCGCACGTGGAATGGGACTTGCGTCGCCGAGCGAATCACCAGGCGGTCGTCCTCGTCCCAGTACGTGATGCAGACGTGGGGCTCCAGCGCCACGTGCTGCACTTGCGGCACGCGATACTCGCCTTCGAACACACGATATGCTTCCGCGTACCCCGCCGCCAGATCGCCTGCCTCAGCCTCCATGTGCGCGGCGATGTTGCGCTGAGGAATGAATACCCCTTCAATGCCGGAGCAGTCCGGCTCGTCGTGGAGAATAGGCGCGCCGGCATTCAGCGCGTCTTGGGGTTTCATCACCGCGGGCAGTACCTCGTATTCGACCTCAATGAGCGCGAGAGCGCGCTGCGCGATCTCCTCCGTGTCCGCCGCCACCGCCGCGACGCGGTCACCGACAAAGCGCACTTTCTGATCGAGGACGAGCGAATCCAACGGCGAGGGCAGCGGATATGATTGTCCCGCCGTCGTGAATCGCACGGGCCGGATGTCGCGGTGAGTCAGCACGGCGCGCACGCCGGGCAAGGCGCTGGCCTTGGATGCGTCAATCCGCTTTATGCGCGCGTGCGCGTGCGGGCTGTGCAGGATTTTGGCTTGCTGCATTCCGGGCAGCGTGAAATCGTCCGTGAATACGGGCTTGCCGAGCGCGAGCTTCACCGCGTCCACGCGCGGCACCGATGTGCCGACCACGCGGAACTGGCCGGGCGTGAGTCCTTCCGGATGCTCGCTCATCTTCAGCATCCGGTCCGGGTCATTATACGGGCGGGACATGGCGTGCCTCCCCGTTCACCACGCGCATCACCGCTTCAACGGGCTTAACGTACCCCGTGCAGCGGCAGAGAACGCCGCCGAGCGCGTCGCGGACTTCCTCTTCGCTCGGGTGCGCATTCTCTTCGAGCAATGCTTTCGCGGCCAGAATCCGCGCCGGCGTGCAGTATCCGCACTGGATTGCCCCTGCTTCGACGAACGCGGCCTGCAGCGGATCCAGCCGTTCGCGAGAGCCCAAGGCTTCGATAGTCGTGATGCGCTTTCCATCGGCTTGCGCGGCGAGCATGATGCAGCTATTGACCAGCTTGCCGTCCAGAATCACCGCGCATACCCCGCACATGCCGTCTTCGCAGCCATGCTTGACACCGTAGAAACCTTCGCGTCGAAGCACGTGCAGGAGGGTTTCGACGGGCTCGACGACCCATGTCAGCGGAACCCCGTTCACGTTCACATGGACTTCCATTACACAGCTCCTTGTGCGTTTGCCCAGGCTTGCGTGAGAGCGCGCTGCGCAATGACTGCGGCCATTTCGCGCCGGTACTGGCTGGACGCGCGGATATCCCCGAGTGGAGAGAGTGCTGCGGCAAATTGCTCGATCGCACGGGCTAAACGCTTCTCATCCCAGGCGTGTCCTACAAGTGCAGATTCGATGGACACGGCACGAATAACCCGCGTGCCCACGCCGCCTACGGCCAGCCGCACGCGTGTGCATACCAGACCATCGGGGACGACCAGCGCCGCCGCGTTCACAATCGCCGTATCATTCGGCGTGCGCGCCACACGGACCAGCGCAGCGCCGAAAGGTTTCGCGGGAACCGGGATGCTCAGATCGATGAGAATGCCCGCGCCGAGACAATCGCCCGGCGCTTTCATGAACTTATCGAGGGCGGCAGTGCGTATCACCTTTGTCCGCATCGAAACGTGCGCGTCGAGCGCTAAAAACGTCGCAAGCAGATCGCACGCTGTTCCTCCTGAAATGATAGTGCCGCCAATGGTCGCTACGTTGCGGACGTTACGCGGCGCGCACACCCGTGCCGCCTCCGCCAGTATGCCGTTAGCAAAAGCCCGCGCCATTGGGTCAGACGCCAGCGCTTGAAGGGTAGTCATCGCACCGAGGCGTATCGGCCGTTCCTGCCATTCGATACCAGCGAGATCCAGCGCACTTAAATCTACAACTGCGCGCACCGAATCGTTGCGCGATGGAATGAGTGCGGTGCCCCCCGCGAGTGGAACGGTATGAATCATGCTTCGCGCGAGTAGACGCAGCGCTTCGTTCAGCGTACTCGGGCGAAGATATTCTTCGAGGTTGGGCAGCATTTCACTCCACCTCCCTCACGTCGATACCTTCGAAAATAACATACGCCCCCACCCGTGCCAATAGAGAGCCCTCTTCACTTCAACATGCCACCCATAATGACATCGATCACCTTTTCTTCTTCCAAGCCCCTCGCCATCAGCGTCTCCACCTGTTTCTGGTCCACCCTTCCAATTGCCGCCTCATGTTTAGCCTTGGCCAATTCATGCGTGACGCTAACCTTCGGAACAGCGGTCGCTTCCGCCCGGCCCTGGACTATCTCCACGCAATCCACATGCCCCCGTGCCCCGCGGGCACCAGCGGCAAGCTCGCTGACAATATCGCTTCTTGCCTCTCCCTTGACCGAGACCCGGCTTTTAATGAGGCCCCGTGCGTCTTCTCCCAGGAGATTGGCCGCCTCACGGATTCTGATCCGATCGGTGCCGGAGCCGTAGACTTTGGCCGTCATCTCCATGGATGAACCTGCCAGCGCCTCAGTGTCGTAGTCCAAATCCAGCAGCCCCACCCTGCCGTGAAGCAGGGAAAAGTTCGTGACAAGACGGCTGTTATTTCCGATTCGGATTTTCGCTTTGGGAATGACCTCAATACCGCCTTTATCGCCGTAGAAATGTACTTCATTGTACGCGTAGGATGCTCTATTGCCCACTTCGATCTCCGCGGCGACTTCCGAGCCGACAGATGGCGACCAAACACTGACTGCTGAAGGTAGCTGCGGTCCATCTCCCGGGCTGGTGGATTGCATGATCGGCGACGATGAGCCTAGTTGGCCTGCCAGTCGTCTTCAAGCACTCCTACGATCTCTGACCTCAGGTTCTTGCCCGCCGTCTGCCTCTTTGAGATAGCGTGCAGGACGGCGAACGAGCCAGCGAAAAAGACCGCCGCGCCGGCGATGCCAATCCCCTCACTCGCCCCGGGTGCCCCGAGTGCCAGCCCTAGGGCTGCCCCGACACCGTAGCCGGCGAACAATGCAAGCAGTGGCACGACGAACAGCTTCAGCGACGCCTTCGCCGGGTTGATTCCCTTTGTTTCTATCAGGACTCGGTCGCCGGGCGAGACGCCTACGCGGTCGAAGACCTCCGCTTCCATGTACTTGCCGAGGTCATGGTACAGGCAGCCCTGGCAGCCCATAGCACAATCCCTTGGACGTTCAATTTGAACCAGCGCCTTGCTGTGGCCGCTCTCGATCACGATTCCTCGTTCCTCCATAAGAACCTCCGTGGCCTGCGCGAAGAGTATTCTGCATCGACCGACAATGAAAACCTGAGACGTTAAAATTGCCTTTCGAGTGATACCTCAGTTTGCGCGCTTCGTTCAGCGTACTCGGGCGAAGGTATTCTTCGAGGTTGGGCAGCATTTCACTCCACCTCACTCAAGTCGACACTCAAGACATTCACAGGCGTCCCCACCTGTGCCAACATCAGCAGCACCCGGTTTTCCCGGCCAGGGAGGCGAAATCGAAGCCAAGCAAACGACTCAACTCGCCATTGACCCTCCGAAAGAAAATGCGAAGCTTTTCCTGGGCATCCAGATATGCGTTCACTTTTCCATTGACCTTCCGCTGGATTTGCGAAATTTCCTCGAGATCGGTCACGGTGATGGCCCCTCTGACGTGCATTGCCTGGGTGGCCGTCTGGATACGCGCTTGCTTTTCCAGCAGTTGAAGCGCCTCTTCATCATCTTCAAGCCCCTCTCTTGCCTTGAGATACTCCTCAACCACTGGAGTCTGTCGCAATGCTTCCCCAAGAGCACGTGCCGATTGCTCAAGCTGAATGAGCGTCATCTCACCACCTCACCCGCAACGGCTGCTCGCGCCATGCAGCGCGAAATCGATATCTAAAGCTTCGCTCAAGTGAACGTTCAAGACCTGGCACAAGGTGTGCAACTCACCCTCAGCTTCCAGATAGGAAGCGACGGCAGGCATCAGCCTGTAGGAGGCGGAGAGTTCCTGGAGCTTCTTCCGATGCACGGGAGCGGCGATGTTAAGCAGATTGCCGCCGCGTACCCGCGACTGCAGCTCTCGAATGCGCCGAGCGGTTGTCATGGCATGTTCGCCCTTCGCGATACCTGCCAGCGCCTCCTCCCATTCATGGAACTGCTGGGTTTCGAGCAGCATCTTCGCGAACGTATAGGCCGCTTCCCGCACGGCATCCGGGATGTCCCCCGATTCATTTTGGCTCATTCTCATACTCCTTCAATGAAACGACCAACTGCGTGCGCCCCCTTCACTTCAGCATCCCGCCGATGACCAGGTCGATCGCCCTTTCCTCCTCCAGGCCCCTCGCCATCAGCGTTTCCACCTGTTTCTGGTCCACCCTTCCGATGGCCGCCTCGTGCGTGACCTTGGCCAGTTCATGCGTGACACTGACCTTCGGAACGGCGGTCGCTTCCGCCCGACCCTGGACAATCTCCACGCAATCCACATGCCCCCTTGCCCCGCGGGCGCCGGCGGTGAGCTCGCTGACAATATCGCTTCTAGCCTCTCCCTTGACCGCGATCCGGCTTTTGATCAGGCCTCGGGAGCCTTCGCCTAGGAGATGGGCAGCTTCACGGATCCTGATCCGATCCGTGCCGGAGCCGTAGACTTTGGCCGTCATCTCCATGGATGAGCCGGCCAGCACCTCCGTATCGTAGTCCAAATCGAGCAGTCCCACCCTGCCCTGGAGCAGGGAAAAGTTGGTGACCAGACGGCTGTTATTCCCGATACGGATCTTCGCCTTGGGAATGACTTCAATACCGCCGTCCTGGCCATGGAAATGAACCTCGTTGTACGTGTAGGAGGCCCTGTTGCCCACTTCGATCTCCGCGGCCATGCGGTGTACCACTTTCACGGCATTCGGAAAAACGCAGTGGGCAAGCAGCTCCACGCCGGAGCCATCCTGAATCTCGACATTCATCAGGATCTCCTGCACTCCCTCTTGAGGCATGACCCCAAAGCACAGGTGCACCGGCCGCTCGATTCGGACCCCCTTCTTGACGATCAGCCGCACCCGCACCCCCGATTCCGTTTCCACAGGCTCGAGAATCAGGCCATCCACAAGGTGACTCCCGATGACCTTGTTTTTGTGGACGACCAGGTGGGCGATATTCGAATCCTTGAATGTCTCCGGCGTTCCTCCGGCCTGTGCGTAGGCGTCCAGCATGAGCTCATAGTCCTGCATCAGGCCGACTCTCCTCACTCTGATGGCGCTCCTCCGCTTCGAAGACCCTTGTCGGGCAGGGGATGCATTTCTCCTTGAAATACCTCCCCACTTCGGGCGGCTTTCCCTCCTTCACGATGAGGCCGGAGCAGATGAGCGAGCTCCTGTCCGCTATCTCCGCCACTTCCTCTCGGTGGGTGATCAGGAGCACGGTGGTTCCCTGCTCCTTCAGCTCCTGGATCAAGAGGACTATATTGTCCAGGGCCAGAATATCGATCCCCGAGTCCGGCTCGTCCAAAATCGCCAGGCGCGGCTTCATGGCGAACACCGCCGCAAGCTCGATGCGCTTTCTTTCCCCGCCGCTCAGAGTTTTGTCCACCGGCCGCTGAAGGTAGTCCTTCGGCGTGAGCAGGACTTTCTCCAACGCTTCCTCGACTCGGCCGGTACGGTCGGCGCCGATGCCGACGGAGATAAAGTCCCTCACGGTCAAACCTTCGAAACGGGCCGGCTCCTGCCACGCGAGAGTCATCCCCATCTTTGCCCGCTGGGAGATGGAAAGGCGCGTGATGTTCTTGTTCAGGAAGAAAATCGATCCACTCGTAAGGGCGTAGTCATGGCAGCCCATGAGGGCTGCCGCGAGGCTGGATTTTCCGGCCGCGTTCGAGCCCAGGATCGAGTGCACGGTACCGGCTCTGACTGAGAGAGAAACCTCCTTCAGAATGGACCTTCCGTCTCGAACCAGAGAAATATGATCTGCGCGCAGCATCTCCGTCTTATCCATCGCGGTGTTCCACCTCTGCGCGCGGCAAATCGGGCGGAACCGTTTTCCCATCGTCGGAATCCCTGCCGGCCTCTGACCGTGCATCGAGATCTCGGGCCACGCGAATTGCCGTCTTGAGTATGACGTCAAGACGCGCGAGGCGTCCCCATCCCTCTCCGCCGCAGGCCATTTCCCCATACTCAGGCTCGACGAAATGGTAGCCGTAGGCTTTCAGCTTCCTGACATTATCCTGGACGATGGGATTCAGCCACATGTTCTCGTTCATGGCGGGACAGATAATGACCGGCGCCTTCAGAGCCATGATGATGGTGGTGAGCATGTCGTCGGCTATGCCGCCCGCGACCTTGCCGATGAAGTTCCCCGTGGCTGGCGCCACCACGGCGAGGTCTGCAAATCGGGCGAGCACGATATGCTCGACGCGGGAATGATCCCCATCCGCGAACATACCCACCGTGACCCGATGCCCCGAGATCGTCTCGAGAGTCAACGGTGGAATGAACTTTGTGGCCGCCTCCGTCATGATCACGCGCGTGTCGGCGAGCCGCGACCGGAACATGCCGATCAGGTCGGCAGCTTGGTAAGCGGCGATCCCTCCGGTAACACCGAGAAGGATGCGTTTCCCTGCAAGCACGGGATAATTCTCACGGGGCCGGAGCGAGTGCCCGGCCTTCCGTGGTCCTCAGCAGGCTGCCGCCGGAGCGGCGTTGGCGGCGAAGTCGAAGCCGAGAAGACTGCTCATGGCCTGGTTGCAGCTCCCCAGCAACTCCAGGGCTTCGTCCCGAGCAGTAACGAGCCGGACGTTCGCGGGATGGGTAGTGACCCTCTTGTACAGCGCGCGCAGCTTCGAGATATCTTCCTGGGAGTACGTTCCGTCGAACTGCTTGGTTCGAAACTCCTCGACCATCCGGGCGTGCTGGTCGAGCAAGGCCGACAATTCCTCGTCACCCTCCATTGAAGCCTTCGCCTCCTTAAATGCAGAGACGACAGGGCTCGCCGCGAGCACACGCACGAACTCGTCGGCCGATTCTTGAAGTGTCGTATCGATCATATGATCCCTCCGTTAACAGCAGCCGCCCGCCGGCTTGGTCATGTCTGCGAAATCGAAGCCGAGCGTCCCGGTGAGATAGTCGTTCAGATCCTTGAGGGCGACGAGGAGATCCTCCTGCGCCGCCATGTAACGCCTGTAGGTCGGGTGGGCGATCAGCTTTTTCTCCAGGCCTTGAAAACGGCCTTCGAAGCTTTTATCGCTGCCGCCCCAGCTCCATTTCATCTGTGCATCCCGCCGCGCGCTCTGATACACGCGAAACAGCTTTTGCGCATCCGCATCGGCGCGGAATACCATGGAGGCTGCTTCGAACTCCTTGTAGACATCCGACTCCGCCACCTTTCGCGCCAGGGCTTGAGCCGCCTCTTGAGCGGCACGGACCGTTGCATTGTCCGTCTGATTCTGTTCCGTCTGTCGCATGATTTCCTCCTTCTGCTTCCTATGCGGCGGGCGTAACCGTGAGGCCGCGGGCCTCGAGAGCCTCGCGGATGGTCCGCTCCGAGATTTTCCCTCCGCTTTGAACGATCTCATCATCCACGGTGATGATTGGTACGTGCGCGGATCCGTCCTGCACGCGGGCCATTACCTGCGAGAACTGAAAGAACCCGGGGGAGAAGAGCTGAATGAACTCGAACGCCACCTGGCTGCCGAAGCGGCCTGCAAGGCGCTGAAAGATCACATCGGCCGCGTTTTCCCATGTCTTGCCTCCCGCACACCCTGAGATCGGTGGGGCGAACACGCGCACCACCACCGGCCGGGAAGCCGCGCGCGCCTGCTGCGTGTCCGGCATCAGCAGCATCCCGCTCCGCTGCCGGGACCGCAGGCCGGCATTCCACCCAACCCTCCGGAGGAACCCGTCCTCGCGGAGGAGAGAATTCCGATCGTCCCGAAAACCTGCGTGGCCTTCTTCGAACCGCACGAGGGACACTCAGGGTGGAGTCCCGCCTCTTTTTCGGCTACCGACGCGGTGACGTCGAACATCATACCGCACTCCTTGCACCGATACTCATACGTCATTTCAACGATCCTCCTGTTGCCCTGCGCCGCATTCCGTCAGCGTACGCTCGGCTCCGGTTCTTCCTGGAACAACACATGCGCAGCGCGGCCCACCATTTCAAGACCGATGATCTCGGTCTCGAGGAGCGGCATGATCGCCACCGGGAGGCCGAAGCGCTTCCTGATCTCCGCGAGGTATTTCTCCTGCATGGCACGACGCTTTCTGAAGTAGTCATTCGTGCAATACTCGCGCGAGAGCACTTGATTGGTAATGACGAGCTGAGTCCCGATACCGGCATCCCGCAGGTCGAGCATGGCGCGGTACGCTTCCACAACGGGGGTGGACTCGGGATAGACCACGAAGACGAAAACCGAACGCTCGGGATCCTTCATCTGGGCGATGATGTGGTCGAAACGCTTCTGCATCTCGGACTTGGCTCCGGCTGAGGACGCGTTCGTGGTGACCATCAGCCCGATCTGATCGCTATAGTCAAAGGGCAGCTCGAGAAGCCGCAGCGTATGGCCGGTAGGCGCGGTGTCGAATATCACCACGTCGTACGCCTCCTGCTCCACGTACCCCATGAACTTGTCGAATGCCGCCATCTCCTCCGTGCAGGGCGATTCAAGCTCTTCGCGCACCGCGGCAAGCATATCCTGCGAGTACTTCTTTTTCGCCTCCTCGATGATGCGCGCCTTGTATTCCAATACGGCCTTCTCCTGATCGATCATGACGGCCCACAGGTTTTCAACTCCCTCAACGGACTGGATTGTATCGTTCACGTCCTGGTTTAGCACCTGACCGATGTGGGATGCCGGATCCGTGGTGAGAAGAAGCGTCCTGAGGCCACGCGCGGCGGTTGCGTATGCGGCGGCGCACGCCATGGTCGTCTTGCCGACTCCGCCCTTGCCGGTGAAGAACACCGCCTTCGATTTTCCGCTCACGGGCCGAAAGAGATCCATCAGCGATGCCGAATCGAGCGTCTCGAAGACCTTCGCTTCGGGGCTCACGACGCGCTCTGATGCCGCACCGATCCACGCGCCTCCCCTCTCCGACGAAAGACGGAAGCTCGGGGCATGCCCGTTTTCCGAAAACAGATCGTTGGCGATATTGAGAAGACCCGGTATCCCTTTTATCTCACCGTCCCGCTGCAGCATCCGCCGGGTCGGGACGGGGAACTCCAGGGCGATGCGCGCGAGATACCCCTGCTGCATGTCGAATCGACTCTTGAAGAAGGGATGCTCGCATACTTCCTCCGGCAGAATTCCGTTCACGATGAGACTCACGTTCTTGACGCCGATTGTGGCGAGTTCCGCCGAGGAACGTTTTGTCTCATAGAGCGAAGTCTCCTCGGGCTGAAGAACGAAGATGAAGTCGGTGCGCGCCGCGTCTCCCAGAAGGCGGGTCGCCTCGTCGTACTTCTTCTTGTTCTCCTGTATCGCCGCCACAGGGCCGATGCAGGTGTTGCCGCCGCCTTTGGCGCTCTCCTCGATGTGCTTGCTCCAATCGACGGGAAGCTCGAGCAGCCGTATCGTGTGCCCCGTGGGCGCGGTATCGAAGATGACCACATCGTAGGCTTTGTCACCATCGGTCGATTCCTCGGTCATGAAGTCCACGAAGCGGTCGAATGAGGCGATCTCGGTGGTGCAGGGCGAGCGGAACTGCTCCTCCATCACTTTCATGACTTCCGCCGGCATGACCGCCCGCATGGGCGCCAGGATGCGCTCGCGGTATTCCTCGGTGGCTTTGTCGGGGTCGATTTCCATGCCCCAAAGGTTGGGCAGGCCGAGAGGACGAATTCGGTGGCCGATCTCCATCTCGAATACGTCTGCGAGGTTCGACGCAGGATCAGTGGTGACAATGAGCGTCCTTTTGCCCTGGCCGGCGGAGTGGACCGCCGTGGCACAGGCCATGGTCGTCTTCCCGACTCCTCCTTTTCCCGAGAAGAACACGTAGCGGGTCTTGATGTTCCTTGATTTCATGTGAGATTCCTTTCGTCTCCTACTCTGAAGCTACCGGTTGTTGTGCGTACTGAAGAAGCTCATCATAGGTGGGGAATTCCCTCGTTTTCACCACCCTGCCATTGACCGCGGTCACCGGAAGCACGCCCGTGCTCTGCTCCTTCAGGAGCGCGAGAACATCCGGGTTCTGCATGAACTTCGCCCCCTGTTGCTGAAGCAGGTAGCGGTGTACCACGATACCGTGGTTGTTCTTCATCTTCAGCACCGCCTCGTTCAGATCCAAGAGCGCCGGGTCGATGACCGGTCCGCAGAGGCCCCCGGGGCAGCACATGGGAGGATCGAAGATCTCGATAAGAACGTTCGTGTTCATGCGCGCCATACCCTCTCCTTTGTATGCATTCGTCCTCGCTCGAAACGTCTGGGGGACAACTTCCCTTCAGGAGGGAAACCCACAATGCACTTTCCATCCTCTCGGAGGCGGAGCCGCCTTTCCAACTGCTTTCGGTCCAGATCGAACGTCTCACTGGTGAGAAAAGCCTCAAGAAACTCAAACACTGTTGCGTTCGCATCGTTTTCTTTTTCCACCGAATGGTAAGCCCAGGTTCCTTCCTTTTCGACCTTCACAAGCTCCGCGTTTTTCAGAATGAGCAGATGCCGGGATACCTGGTATTGGGGAAGGCTCAGGGCATCCACCATCTCGCATACGCACAAGGGAACCTTCGCCGCGAGTAAAATGTTCATCAAGCGGAGCCTGGTTTCATCGGCAAGGGCTTTCATCACCCGTGTTTGCTTCATATGCCATTCCTTTATATGCATGTATGCGTTTATTTACATATTTAAAATAGCATAATACTAGCCAACTGTCAACTCCCGCCCTAGCACCGAGAAACCAAGAGACTGACGCCCCGTTTGTGAAGAATGCCCAGTATTCAATTCTGCCTGGATTGACCGGAGCGGCGGTTCACCGTGAAATTGCGGGGACAGAGCAACGCTTACACGCCTTTCGGCCAGTTCGAACACGCCGTTGCTGCTCAAACTCTTTCCGCCCCCGCGATTTGTTCATTTTTGTCAATTCCGTTCTTGACAAATATTTGCTTCATGGTAGAATTGCCATTTAGCCATGGATACGAAAACTCTCAGATTGTATCAGGGTCGCGTGAAGGTCATTAAAGCGCTCGCCCACCCAAGCCGCCTTTATATGGTCGATAAGCTCTCGGAGCGGGCACACTGCGTGAACGAGCTCACCGCGCTGGTAGGCTGCGATATGTCAACCGTGTCGAAGCACCTGAGCGTGTTGAAAAACGCGGGGGTCGTGCAGGACGAGAAACGCGGGACCGCTATCTACTATTCACTGAGCGTGCCCTGCATCCTCAACTTCTTCAAGTGCACTGACGCGGTGCTCAAGGCTATCAAGGAGGAAGAGATGAGCCTCGTGTAAGACGTATGGGTTTGACACTCGTCGGATCAGGGAGAGGGTGATGGAAATCAAATTTGAGCTCAAAAAGGAGTGGAAACCGCTCCTCGGCATCGTCGCGCTTTTCCTGGCCTCCTACTATCTGCCGATAGGTCTCCGGCGCTTCGACGGCGCTGTCAAGGAAGCCCCAAACGCGCGTAATAGTTCAATAGGTATTGAACTAATCATATAGGAAAAGCTTGCAAGGGGGAGCGGTATGTTCAGCAAAATACTGATCGCATCCGATTTGTCCGAAGCATCGAACGAGATGATACGATGCATACAGGGGCTTCGACTTCTCGGAAGCCGCGAAGCGGTTCTTTTTCACGCGCTTCGAATTCGGCATCTCGATGACCTGAAATACGAGCTCGCGCGATACGCCGAGCCGCAGCTGCAAAAGCAAAAGGCCGCCCTCGAAGCGCTCGGCTTTACGACAAAAATCGAAATAGCCCCGAGCGAAACAGCGTACGAGTTGGAACGTGCCGCAAGGAAAGAAAATATCTCGCTCGTCGTGATCGCTACCCACGGCAAGAGCCTCCTGAAACACGCGTTTATGGGGGGCGAGGCGACCAAGATACTCCAACACCACACCAAGCCGGTTCTGGTGATTCGAATAGCCATCACTGAAAGAGAGGGAGAGACAAAATGCGAAGCGAGTTGCCTAGACCCCTCAAGGAAAATCCTGTATGCGACAGACTTTTCCGACACGGCCCAGCGGGCATTCACCTATGTTGAAATGATGGTGGAGAGCGGCTGGAAGAAAATAACTGTCCTGCACGTGCAGGACAGTACGAGAATAGACAAACACCTCAAAGAGCGTCTGGACGAATTCAATTCGATCGACACCGAGCGCCTCGAAATGCTAAAGGATGCGCTGCTGAAGAAGGGCGCCTCGGAGGTCGACATTGCCCTTTCGTACGGGTTGCCGTTTCAGGAAATCACAAAGATGGCAAAGAGCAATTTGTATTCCATCATCGTGATGGGGAGCCAGGGAAGGGGCTTTGCCGAGGAAATATTTCTGGGAAGCGTGAGCCACAACTTGGTGCGCCATGCTCCCATTCCGGTACTGCTTGTGCCAGCGTTACGTTAGATGATTGCCTTACAAGTGCTGACGTCGTCTAGGCGCTTTTTTCTTTATCGTGTGGGCGTGACCCGCGTCGGATCAGGGAGAGGGTAATGGAAGTCAAATTGGAACTCAAAAAGGAGTGGAAGCCGCTCCTCGGCATCGTCGCGCTTTTCCTGGCTGCCTACTATCTGCCGATAGGTCTCCCGCGCTTCGACGGCGCCGTCAAGGAAGCCCTTTCGCTGGTCAAATGGTACGCGCAGGAGCATGTGCTTCTCTGCCTGGTTCCCGCGTTCTTCATTGCCGGCGCCATCGGGGTATTCGTCAACCAGGCCTCGGTAATGAAGTACCTCGGACCCAAGGCGAACAAGCTTCTTTCATACTCAGTCGCCTCGGTTTCAGGAACCGTCCTCGCGGTCTGCTCCTGCACCGTTCTTCCCCTTTTCTCGGGTATATACCGAATGGGCGCCGGCATCGGTCCGGCTACCGCCTTCCTCTACTCCGGCCCCGCCATCAATGTGCTGGCCATCGTGTTCACGGCCCGCATCCTGGGCCTGGAAATGGGTGTTGCCCGGACCGTGGGCGCCGTGGCGTTCAGTGTCATCATCGGGCTCTTCATGCACCTGATCTTCCGAAAGGAGGAACAGGCCAAGGCGGCGGCGTGGGCGTCGATGCCGGAGCCCGAGGTCAAACGCCCCCTGTGGCAGAATGGCGTTTTTTTCGCTCTTCTTGTGGCGATCCTCGTGTTCGCCAATTGGGCAAGGCCTGAGATCCCCTTCGGCGCATGGTACGCGATCTGGACGGTCAAATGGCCGGTCACGGCCGCAGCATCGATCGGGCTGGGGGCAGTGCTGATCGGATGGTTCAAGCTGGCGTGGTGGAAGATCGCCCTTACCGCCGCCCCGACGCTCGCCCTCGCCCTCATCTTCCCCGGCATTCCGCAGCTCGCGTTCGGATCCGCCGTGGTCGGGCTTTCAATCAGCCTGGCCACCGACAAGGCCGAGGGAGGAGGATGGTTCAACACTTCGTGGGGTTTCGCCAAGCAGATTTTCCCCCTTCTGTTCCTCGGTGTCTTTTTCTCCGGCCTCTTCCTGGGAAGGCCGGGGCACGAGGGGCTCATCCCTTCGGGATGGATAGCTCATCTTGTAGGAGGGAACTCGCTTTGGTCCAACCTGTTCGCCTCGGTGGCCGGGGCTCTCATGTATTTTGCCACTCTCACCGAGGTGCCCATCCTCCAGGGCTTGATGGCGAACGGCATGGGAAAGGGCCCGGCCCTCGCTCTGCTCTTGGCGGGACCCGCCCTTTCGCTTCCCAGCATGCTGGTGCTTCGAAGCATCCTGGGAACGAGGAAGGCGCTCACGTACATCCTTCTCGTGGTAGCAATGGCGACTGTGACCGGAATAGCCTACGGCGCCTTGTTTTGATTTGCAGGAGGAAATGCCGATGAAGATCGAAGTCCTCGGGCCGGGCTGCCCCAAGTGCCAGAGCACCGAGCAGAATGTGATGAAAGCCTTGGGAGAGCTGAACCTCCAAGCAGAGGTGGTGAAGGTGACCGACATCAATGCCATCATCGAGCGGGGCGTCATGTGGACGCCGGCTCTCGTTATCGACGGGAAATTAGCCCTGCAGGGCAAGATTCCGACGGTGGATCAGATCAAGCAGCTCATAAAAGGGGGATGATCCGATGGGAAGCTATGGAAGGTGGCGAGGCGTGCCGAGAGAGCAGGTGCCCTGGTATCCCACGGTTGATTCGGCGAAGTGCAAGGGATGCAAGGAGTGCTACGGTTTTTGTCATCAGAAAGTCTTCGCCTGGGATGCGGAGAACGACAAAACCCTTGTCGCCGAGCCGTATCGGTGCGTGGTGGGCTGCAGCACCTGCGCGAGCCTCTGCAAAGAAGGGGCGATATCCTTCCCGCCCTTGACTATCCTGAAAAACATCGGGAGGTGAACCGCATGGAGACTGTAGTAAAAGATTACCTGGGCATCCCAAGGAACCTCATTCCCTGGTTTCCGTCCGTGGACGGGGCCAGATGCAAGGGCTGCTCCACCTGCGTCAAAGCCTGCAAGCACGAAGTATTCGCCTACGACAGCTCTAAGAAACAGGCTTTCGTCGCAAACCCCTATTCCTGTGAAGTCTTCTGCCAGAGCTGCCAATTCCAGTGCAACGAGGAAGCCATCTCTTTTCCCGACAAAAGTCGGGTGAAAGAGATCATCAAGAAGCTGCGGGAACAGTACCCGCCAAGATGACCGAAGAATGGAGGGACGCCATGAAGGATAAACCGAGATTTCTCCTCTGCGTTTGTCGGGGCGACTGTCCAGGTTTCGCGAAACTGGACATCTGGAAGTTCATCAACTTCGTGCGCAACGAGCTCGAAGTGGAATATGCCGTCGCGCACCCACAGATGTGCGTTGACGACGGCGACCGATTCTGGAAGGATTATGCGAAGAAAGGCGCAACGTATATCGTGGCGGGTTGCGATCCGAAGATGCAGCGCAAGATGTACAAGGACGCCCTCGCGGAAGTAGGATGCGATTTCGACAAGCAGGTATTCCCGATTGACCTGAGGAATATTCCCACGGAGGAGGCGATGCAGAAGATCAAAACCTTCGTGGAAGAGGTGAACAGTAGAACGTGATGCTCTTCCCTGGCTCGCGGACCGGCGATGGAACTCTGCCTTGCTGCGGCCAAAGATCATCATGCTGTGGATGAGAGGAGTAGCAATTCATGCAGGGAAGGACGATCTCCAAACTTTCATTTCTCGACCGTTTTCTGACTCTCTGGATCTTTCTCGCCATGGCGGTGGGGGTGGGAATCGGATACCTGGTTCCCGGGGTCGAGCCGTTCATGAACAAGTTCCAGGCAGGCACGACCAATATCCCCATTGCGATTGGGCTTATCCTGATGATGTATCCTGTTCTGGCCAAGGTGCGCTATGAGGCGTTCGCAACGGTGTTCCGCCATGGGAAAACCCTCGCACTCTCCCTGATCGCCAACTGGATCGTCGGGCCCATTGTGATGTTCACGCTCGCCATGCTCTTCCTTCACGGACATCAGGAGTATGCCATCGGCCTGATCCTGGTCGGGCTTGCGCGCTGTATCGCCATGGTGCTCGTATGGAACGATCTTGCCAAGGCTGACAGGGACCTCGTGGCCGGGTTGGTCGCTTTCAACGCGGTCTTCCAGGTGCTGTTCTACAGCGTCTACGCGTGGATCTTCGTCACGCTTCTGCCGCCGATTTTCGGCATGAAGGGAAGCACCGTCGATGTGCGTATGGCCAAGATCGCCAAGAGCGTGTTCATCTACCTGGGCATACCTTTCCTTGGGGGGATCGTCACGAGATTCGCTCTCATGGGATTGAAAGGACGCGACTGGTACGAAAAATCCTTCATTCCGAAGATCGCTCCGGTGACACTGGTGGCCCTTCTCTTTACGATTGTTGTCATGTTCTCCCTCAAGGGAAACCTGATCATCCAGCTTCCGCTCGATGTGGTGCGCATCGCGGTGCCGCTTGCGCTGTATTTCGCGATCATGTTTATCGTCACTTTTTTCATTTCGCGGAGGATCGGATCCCCATACAAGCCGACCGCCACCGTAGCGCTCACCGCGGCGAGCAATGATTTCGAGCTGGCGATCGCCGTGGCTGTCGCGGTGTTCGGAATCGGCTCCGGTGTGGCTTTTGCTGCGGTCATCGGTCCGCTGGTGGAAGTTCCTGTCATGTTGGGGCTGGTCAACGTTTCCCTCTGGTTCAGGCGGAAGCTCTTCGCAGACGATGGCGAGATGCCGGAAGCTGCGCCTGCCCCCCGACAATCCACGATGCGCCGCCCCTGATGTCTCGGTGGATGCCTGGAGCGCATGATGATAAAGACCACGATACAGGCAGGCATATGCGGCTTCACAACCACGGTGTTAGCTTGCTCGGAGGACATGCAGAACGTGACCCTCCAGATCACGAGTACCTGCGACAAGATCCGCGGGCTTGCCGCCGATCTCGGGATAGTTTACGCCTACCAGGAGATTGGCAATGGCTTCGACGGGACGGTTCACAAGGCGGTCCGGAAGCACTTGAATGGATGCTGTTCGGGCTGCGTTGTGCCGAGCGGTATCTTCAAGACCATGCAGGTCGCGGGCGGTGTCGCGCTCCCCACCCCTGTCTCATTCACGATCGAAAAGACGGAAAATGTGTGAGGCGATGAAATGGAATCAAACGCACAAGAGGAGAAGCAAAAGAGACATTCACCGATACGCCTGATCGTTTCGGTGATTCTCCTCGCCTTCGTCGGGGTGAGCGTGGGCTACCTCATCTGGACCCAATTCAGGCCACGCAGCAACGTTGCGGAGGTGAAAGGCGAGATCCCTCCAATGACGAGGGTCACGGTCTACTACTTCTACACCAATATCCGCTGTGCCTCCTGCAGGCGGATCGAGGCGTGGACGCGCGATACCCTCCAAGCGGCATTTCCAACCGAGCTTGCCAATGGCAGCGTCCAGTGGAAACCCATCAACGTAGAGGAACGCGGCAACGATCACTTCATCAAGGATTTCTCCTTGAGGGCGAAAACCGTCGTTGTCTGCCGAATCGTGAACGGAAAGACCGTGGAATGGAAGGACATGATCGATGTGTGGATGTTTCTCTCCGACAATCCCCGATTCTCGCGGCTTATCTCTGATAAAGTACGTGAGTACCTCCAGAAGAGCTAGGCATGGATGTATTTCTCTCATCGGCAACGGCTCTCTGGCTGGGAGTTCTCACCTCGATCAGCCCCTGCCCGCTCGCCTCCAACATAGCAGCGGTCTCCTGGCTTGGCACGCGAGGCGGACGCATTAAGGGGGCCGTAGCGGCCGGCTTGCTGTACACGGCAGGCCGCGTGGCCGCTTACGTAACACTCGGGGTCATTCTCGCCACCGGTGCGCTTGCACTTCCTGCCGTGTCGCAATTCCTTCAGAAGTACGGCACGCGCATCCTCGGACCTCTTCTCGTGCTGATAGGAGTATTCGTATTGGAGTTGATTCGGTTTCCCCTCCCGCGGGGCGGGGATTTGGCGGCCGCGGTGGCCGAACGCGCCAGAAATCTCGGGACCGCACGCGCAATGCTTCTCGGCTTCCTCTTCGCGCTCTCCTTCTGCCCTGTTTCCGCGGCATTGTTCTTCGGAAGCCTTGTTCCACTGGCCATCCAGCAACGTTCGCCGATTCTTGCCCCGGCCATGTATGGCATCGGAACAGGGCTGCCAGTCGTCCTTGCCTCTTTCCTTCTTTCGCTGGCGGGCAGCAGGATCAGCGAGCGGCTCGCGCGGATCACCCGCTTCGAACTCTGGGCCCGTCGGGTGACGGGCGTGATTTTCGTGGGAACGGGAATGTATCTCAGCCTGAAATACATCTTTCTCCTCATCCCTTGAGACGGAAAGGAGCTCCGCAAATGGTCACTGGGATCGTATTCTACGCAATCGCGGCTGCACTTCTAGTTCTGTCCTTCGTCAAGGATCGCGCGAAAACACTTCAGGCGCTGAAAAAAGCCTGGATGGCATTCGAGAGCATTCTTCCGCAGTTCCTGGGAATCATCGTGCTCGTTGGCATACTCCTCGCGGTGCTCGATCCCCAGAGGATTCAACGAATTCTTGGCAAATCATCGGGCATTCTGGGGGTCCTCATCGCTTCAATAATCGGGTCGATCACCCTCATACCGGGATTCATCGCTTTTCCCACGGCGGCCATGCTCCTGAAGGGTGGCGCGGGGTACATGCAGATGGGTGCTTTTATTTCGACCTTGATGATGGTGGGGATTGTCACTCTCCCAGCGGAGATCAGCTACTTCAACAGGCGAACTGCGCTCCTGCGAAACGCGCTGGCATACCTGTTCTCGCTCCTGGTCGCCTTGGTCATCGGGTTGATTATGGCATTATGAGGAAAGCACACATGAAACCAGCTACGCGGAAAGGCTTGATAAAACGCTATTGGCTTCTAATCGCGGCTGTCGGTTGCGGCCTGGTACTCTGGCTTGTCAGCCGGCAGATGGGCTCGAAGATGATCAACGTCACCCTCTACAGCCTCAAGGAGATGATCATCGTCATCCCTCCAATCTTCATCATTCTCGGGCTCCTCGACGTCTGGGTCCCCCGTGAACAGATGGTGCGTTTCCTAGGCGAAGGTTCGGGCGTGAAGGGAATCTTGCTGGCGATTTTCATCGGCTCGGCGGCCGCGGGCCCCCTGTACGGTGCGTTCCCCGTTGCCCAGGTATTTCTGAAAAAGGGGGCGAGCTTCCGCAACGTCATGATTCTCCTGGGCGCCTGGTCAACCACCAAGATCCCCCTGCTATTGTTCGAGCTTGCCAGCATGGGGCTTCGTTTCACCGTAACGCGCTTGATCGTGGACATGGCAGGGATTCTGATTATTGCCCTGCTCATGGAGTGGCTCATCAAGGAGAAAGACAGAGAAGAGATTCGGACCAAGGTGTGGCGATAGGGATTCCTTCAAGGCACCGATGCACCTGGTGAGCGTCAGCCGGGAGGGGTGGAACGTCTACTGCCAGGCCATCAAGCCTGGGGTACTCGACATCATCGATGCGGCGGCACGAATGATCGCAGGCGGAAAGAGGAAGACTGGATTGCCCGGCAATTCCCATCAGCGGGGTTGCGCCTGCCCGAAGCGCAGCTTCGAACGCTCAAGACAGGCCGTGAAAATCAATCTGCCGCGGCACGCGCTAGGAGGATCGCTCCGAGCGGCAACGTTCTGCAAAATGAAGGCGCATCGGGAGGAAAACGTGTTTGGAATGAAAAAGAAGGTTCATGGCGCGGCCATCCTCATTGCGGCATGTCTGCTCCTGGTATCATGCACCGGCACCGATATAAATCAGATCGAAATCAGGATGCCTGACTTGAGCAAAATCCCGGACGGAACCTACATCGGAACTCAAACGGTTTTTCCCGTTCGCGTTAAGGTTTCCGTCACAGTGGCATCCGGCAAGATCACGCGTTTCACGATCTTGAGGCATTTTCCCAGCGATCATGGCTTCAGCTCGATGCCGTGTCTGGTGCTACTTTCTCAAGCAAAGTGATCCTCAAGGCAGGAGAAAACGCTCTCGAATCCGCCAGGTAAAAACGATATCACGCTCCGCAGACTCTCTCGAGGGTCGCGGGGGATGCCCTTCTCTCCCTATTGGATGTCCTTGCGTTTCGCCTCGTATTCCTCCTTGCTGATTTCGCCCCTGGCATAACGCTTTTGTAGAATCTCCAGGGCGGAATCATCTCTCTCCGGCCGGTGACCCTGCCGGACGAGAGAGCGGACAAGAAACACAACTCCGACGATAATTGCGATCCACAGACCGCCCATCATCGCGGGCCCGATCAGCCAAAACGGGGCTCCATAGCCCCCATGCATCCATCCCCACAACATGTCGAACTCCTCCAGGCTTTCATGCCCCATTGAAAAAGTAACGATATTCCCGACGCAAGAGCACGTTCCATTAGACTCTTTTTTGCCCACAACTGGTGCATGCGGAGCTTTTACCTGCCGCGTCCGGAGAGAAGCTTCTGTCCCTTTCACTTCTTTCTTACAGGAAATTGATGGTTCTTGCTCGCGCGGCGGCGCCAGTTCAGGATAAACAGGTGCCGTCGACCAAGCGCGAAGCGAAGGGGGACACGCGATCGACGCGCTTTTCCCTTCGCACAGTTCATCAACGGGAGCCGTACGTGAGAGTGATCACCAGAGCCGAGTGTTCTCGGGCGCCCGGTGGCGCGGACAGCTCGATCCAGAACAAGCCGCGGCAGGAGATCCTTGACAAACCCTTATGAGAGTGGTTTAAGAAAAGCAGCAGATCATGAAGTCAATCGAGAATAGAAAGCTCATAAAGAAGGTCGTTTGGGCTTTTTTCATTCTCGTGCCGGCCGCGGCCGCAGCCGCGCAATCGAATGACGATGGACAAACACTCAGAGGGAAGACCAGGGACGCCATCCTGTTGATGACAAATCTGGATTTTGCCGCAGCAGATCGAGCAGGCTCACTGTGAATGCAAGCATGATCGTTGAGGTAATAGAATCATGAGTGAAATCCACGTTCAGCAAATTCGGGCACACCTGACAAGTTCCTTTCAAGGACTCATCGATGTTGCAGATTGCGTCGGAGAGCAAACTGAGGCGCGGGAGACACGCTTCTTGACTCGCGCGTTGGCTGCCTTCTCTTTAGTGCACGTGGCTGATATCGAACCGCCCATAGCTGCCACATATGTCACGGACGGTGGCCGAGACAACGGCGTGGACGCCCTCTACTACGACAATGTAGAAAAGATACTCTACATCGTTCAAGCCAAATGGGATCACGATGGTCGTGGTAGTCTCCAACGCGGAGAGGTGCAGAAGTTTCTAACGGGCGTCAAGGATCTGGTCAATGCCCGGTTTGACCGCTTCAACCCAAAGGTACGGGCCAAGGAAGCCGACGTTCGCGCTGAGCTCGAATCCGCTCAAACTCGCTTCGTCTTGGTAGCCGCATATACTGATCAGGAAGCACTAGCTGCTGAGCCTCAACGGGATTTCGATGACTTCGTGAAGGAGATGAACGATCCGACAGACGTTCTCCAGTTAAGAATTCTCCATCAGGGAACGCTTCACAGCGCGATCTCGCGTGGAGCACGCGGGGCACCGATTCATCTAGAAGTCGTCCTCCAGAATTGGGGTCAAGTGCGTGAGCCTTATCGAGCTTACTACGGTCAGGTCGCTGTCGCAGACGTCGCGGGATGGTGGGAATCCCACCATCCACGTCTCTTTGCACCTAATCTACGGATGTTCCTTGGGATGACCGATGTGAACCAGAGCCTCCTCGAAACTCTAAGAAACGATCCAGAGAACTTCTGGTATTTTAACAACGGTATAACTGCTCTCTGCGGGAATATCCAGAAGAAGCCGGTAGGTGGCAGTTCGCGAGACACAGGGGTCTTTGAACCGACGTATCGATCGTTAACGGTGCGCAGACGGTTGGTTCAATCGCTGCAGCTTATCGGACACACCCGGAGCAGGCCACCCGTGCGACAGTCTTCGTAAGATTCATTTCGCTCGAACAAGTGCCACCTGGCTTCTCTACCGAAGTCACGAGAGCGACGAATACGCAGAACCGGATCGAGCGACGAGATTTTGTTTCTCTTGATACAGAGCAGGAGCGTCTTCGTACCGAACTTCAATTGGATGGAGTCGATTATGTCTATAAATCGGGCGAAAAAATTCCTCAACCAGATGTAGGTTTCGATCTCGCCGAAGCCACGGTAGCTTTGGCCTGTTCGTCGCCTGACGTATCGTTCGCAGTTCAGGCGAAACGCGAGATCGGCAAGTTGTGGGAAGACATTTCACGCGCACCTTATCGCGCCCTATTCAACCCAACAGTCACGGGTCGTAAAGTGTGGCTCCTAGTTACACTACTGAGAGCTATCGAACAGCAACTGGCGGTTGAACGGGCCAGCAGGATGCGGCAACGATACGCCTTACCCGGCGCATACGAGAACTGACACAACTTCGAGAGGCGAAGAAGCGCACGGTACTGAATATTCTCGACGATTTGATCCGTGCTAACTCATAGAAACATCGGTTTTGACGCTCCGGGCTTCCCTCGCCCCCCTTGCCGCCTCCCCCCTCCCCAGGCCCACCCCCTCCGCTTACCCCCCATCTATGGTATCCTTTGGTCGTCTGGGAGGGGATGGCTCAAAAGGGGGGCTTCGGTCGCGGTACGCTCCTCCCTCGCGGGCATCCTTGCCCGTTCACTCGTCGCTACCGCGAACCCCCTCCGCTGCAAGGGCTGTTTGGGCGCTGACGGGCTTCCGAGCGTCATATGCGGTTATTCATGGCCAATCTCCAATAGTACCGCCCGGAGGGGGTCAGCCGGCATGCCTTTGAGCGCATCGCAGCATCATACATATGCTGTGCATCGCAAGGCACGACGAGGTGAACTCGACTTAAGGTCTGAAGATCTCTGAAGATAGTCGTCTTGGCCGGGTCTGCAGTTGGCGAAGTAGGCTCATAGGAAGGATCAAGTAGAAGATCCTCGGCGGGCAACGGAAACAACGAGGGCAACTTGCGTAGAGTTTCTCGATCGACGGGGGGCGCGCATCGACGTAGCGGAATCAAACGAGAGACGTGCGACTTGAAAAGTGGTCGCTGATCCCACGCACCAAGTGCTGCATCGATATATGCGTACACACTCGGAGCTGTGACGGCGCCTAGGATGTCGGCCGCACCGCCAGTGAGAGCGTCTACTACCAGCGAAGTAAACAAACCACCGCCCCCGGTTTCAACGGAAGGCTGATCTCCTCGACTCGCGGTTAGTATGGAAAGCCCTTCTCGTAGAAGTGTCTTGGTATTGTCAACCGCAGGCGGGTTACCAAGTGCGCCAGAAAAGCAGCAATCTAGGAGAAGTACGACTTCCGCCGCTTTGGAGTCATTGGCCCACTTGAGGATATCGGCCATGGCGACACCCTCATCATATTTCTTGGCGTCTTGGGTTACTGGATAGCCATCGAGGTTATTGACGGTGCCGTGCCCAGAAAAATGTAATAGGGCGACATCTGCCTTATCTCGGAAAAGCTTCTCGATAGCTTCACGTAACGCCGCTCTTGTAATGAGATTGGGCGCGCCGCCAACAGGCGCGGTTAGAATCCGACAGTCGAAATTTGGTGATCCATCGTGATTCGTGGTAAGAACAGCAACAATTCTCTCCGCGTCGCTTACGCAGCCGCGAAGGGACCCGTCCGAATACTGATCGATTCCTACACAGAGTGCACGGCGCATATGCAATCCCCTGTTTTCCAGAGTCAGCGGGACCCGCCGATCAATGCCTTGAGATTATCCCAAGTCCAATTGTAAATCTTGTCGCTATCTTTGGCGGCTTTTGGCTTCTTGCATGTCTTATTGGCCCGTCCCCAGAGTAAGAAGTAAGGTTTTCCCTCTTCTTGTGCAATCGTGAGTTCTGCGGACACCCCTGTGGCGGTGTCAGTGTATTCACCGCAGATCACCGCGACGATATCGACGCTACGAATTCGCGTTCGCACTTTGTCCTTCCAGTTACCCGTCATGGGCTCCTGCACTGACCAATCGGCTAGATCGAATGGAGAGTCGGGATGCTTCGCTTGGCCTACAAGAAGATTCCGTAGATCCTCGTCGTGATCGAAGTCGAAGCTAGTAAAAACGCGTTTCTTTGCCATTTCACTCCCTCCTCTTCATCTTTGCGGCACTCAACGACTCCTGACCGAGTTAAAAACGCGAAGCATCATCAGCTCCAATCTGTTGTTAGCCGGCCTCTCGCACTGAACCACGTCACTTGCTGGATCCCGAAACTGTAATTGACGTCATACGATACGGGGATCGGGTAGACGAACCAAGAAGCATCTGGATATCGAGCTGATAACCATATAGCACAGGTAAAGATGACTGACTTCGGGCCGAATGGAAAAAGAAGAATCGGCGCCTTGCGAGGCTGAACCTCTTTTAGCAATTCATCCAGCACCATCTCAACTGTCATCGAATCGAGCACAGCTACACGTCTTCTTTCCCATTTCTGGGAGCGCATGCGACTCAGCTGCTGAAGCAGTCTCTGATTCCTTCGCAGCATGAGGTGCTTAAAATCTGGTCTTCCAGGATACTCTGGAATCAAGATCCGACCACCCGCAGGTTCTATCTCACCAATTGCCACGACAAGACGTTGGGCCTCATGGCCAGGTATTATAATTCCGCGGCCATCAGTCTCGTAGAACAGACTAGCACCTTCCGCTAATGGGGCAATGATGATATCAGACCATGCTGTCGGACCCTCTAATCGCTCATCTAAGAATCCATAGTTCTCGGGGATCACATATGCCACGATTGCGCCTCGGTCCGTCTCCAAAGCTAAAAAGGCACCAATGGCCATTGTGTGGATCTTCGTCAAGCAACTTACATCTAGAATCATGACATCATATGGCTGCGCGTTACATACCGTCTCAAAGAGCCTCCTCACCTCGTCGAATGCATACGGCGACAGCTTTTCAACTCGCAAGGCATTCTGGAATAGTCCGCCCGCAAGTTCCATCAATCGTGACTTGTTAAGAGCGCGTTTAATCTCTCCTTCGGGCTGCGGGACAATGCCCGTATCATATTCGATAAGGATTCCATCAGTTAGCCGTACGCCCATATTACGGAGTTGAATAAGCGTCCCTATGCATCTTTCCTCAAAGCTTAGCGCACCGATCCATACCGATCTCTCCGCGCTTCGCACAGCTGCTAGCACGTGCTCGTCAGAGAGGGACTTAACATACTGTGGTGTTATTCCCTGTTGCTGACCTACGCTTGGCCGCTTCATTACTTAGGCTGTTGCCTCCACTGCCGAAACCGCTCAAGGAAGAGTCTGGCCTCCTCACGTACGCTTGAAGGCTTCACTACGACTACGGTATCTTCGCATCGTGACAAGCCCTCCGCGGTATACTCTCTCTCCTTTGCGTCCGGAGGCTCAACGACGACGATTCTCCGGGAAAGCTTCTTCGCGCCGTAACCAGCGTCCGGACGAGCCACTACAGCCCCGCACACATAGTGTGCGAAGGCGTCCCACTCTGTGCCATCAAGAGTAACGACTAGAAAACTTGCAAGAGTAGCTCTCTCCAGGATCTTAGCGGGGGGATCTTGGTCAGAATAGATTTCCGCATGTATATTCTCTCGTTGTGTGAGGGTTTGGAACTGCTTGGTGGCCTGACTGGTCCAATCGGTCGGTTTAATCCAAACGAGCAATGCAGGGAGCGGAGGTGGGTTTCCTCGCCGAGGTCTCAGGCTCGGATCTGCAAGATGAGCCTCAATGCTTGCCACGAGATCTCCCAGGTCCAGCCCGCTCTGGAACTCTCCAACTTGCCTTCGCCTCAGCCAGTATGGTAATTCGCTTCGCGCGCCCGCAGCGACTACAGGAAGGAGAGGTACACCGAGGCCATAAGCGAAGCCGAGTTCGAACACAACCTCGGGTCTCATCCCTGTGCAATCGCCTACGACAAGGCTCGAGGAACCAATCCGACGTCGAATCTCCTCGGCCCAATCCTCGGTTCCAACCGGCACCCACCCATTTTGCACTTTCACTGTCGCAAGGCGTGAATGCACCGAAAGTTCTTGTTCCAATGCCACACTAAATGCCTTGCTCTCTTCGGAATGCATCCTGTATGCGATGAAAACGCTTGGAACTGGCGATGGACCTCCACGCACTCTCCTGAAATCTTGTTCCCGTATCTTGAGAGGTTCTAAGCGTTCGGCATCAGCATACGACCACCTCGGATCTCCCGGCTGCCACATCAACAACGGCGGTACTTCGAGTAGTGTTGGGCAGTCGCCTGGTAGCCAAATTCGCCCATTAGGTATGCACAAAGCAGCTGATCGGAGAGCCGCCTCAATAAATAAGAATAGACGTGTCGGCTCGGGAATCAGGAGCGGCTCGTTCTCCGGTAAGATATTCAAAGTCACGGGACCGCGCACCTGACCGACCTTTTTAATGACCTCCTTTCGAAGCCACGAGATCGCCTCTCCGTAATCTTGATGGTGTGGTCGGAGCTTCGTCTTAACAGCCATAAAGTATAGTTCCCTGAGATCCACTAACGCTTCGATCAAATTCCCATCGATATTATCTTCTCGTGAAGGTGCCACTCGCGCAATGACTTCTAGGGCCAAGCGAATGGAGTCTCGAGATAGTGCGATCACCGCATCAAGCCGGTCTCTTCCGATTCGCTTCAGGAGCTCCTCTCCCACTTGAGCTGCCAGAGCGTCACTAACAAAGTCCGCCCATTCCTTCGTAAGCGGACTACGCCCAAGGTTGTACACGTCGTAGTGATCTCCCGGAGCGCTACTCTCGTCTAGACGTGTAACAATTCCACTGCCATGACCTGGTCTCGTTGCTACCAAAGCGGTATAGCCCGGCGACTGATCCATCAACTGCAGTACTGGGACTAGTGCCAACGGCGATACTAGATCAGCCCTATCCAGTAGCAATAATAACGACCCCTCCGCTCGCAATGATGCCTCTGCAGCTTCACGTCCAAACTCGACAAGCGGTCGCGTCATCGGAACTGATTCGAACACTGGCAGACTTGCCCGGGATACGCGAATTTTCGCTTCCCACAACCAGTCTCTGAGACTTCGAGGCATTCTACCCAATAGCGTACGTGGGATGCACTCCGCGACTGCATCTCGATTAACGCGTACCCGCTTTCGCAGCAGTCTACTCGCGATCGAAAGCGACAAGAGCGCCGATGCCTTGTTCCCGACGAAGTCGGAGCGTACACCGGACGCCTGACGAACGAGTGGTCCGAGAGCATCTTGACGTGCGAGGCTCGAAAGTTCGGTCGCCAGTGACAGATGAAGCGCTACGCCATCATGAATGGCTTTCTGGTAGCGAAGAAGCGTTGTCTTCCCAACTCCCTTGGACCCTGCAGATGAGCGCACTTCTTGAAAACGACCCGGGTAACTCCGGCGGTCGCTGGAATATCCTTTCCACATCGTCGTCAGGTATTTTTTCCCCGTCAGTCCAAAGAGTTAATTGCCTGGATCCCATATCAAATGCCTTACCGCTACGTGAACTCGCGCTGCAATTTTCATCGCCGCCGGGCAGCTAACTTATCATTATAGCTGAAATACGGACTATAGGGAACTTGGAGCTAAACGAACTACAGGGTACCCCTTTATATATTGATAGGTGAGAAGCGAAGCCCGAAAAATGCATCTCTGTCGCCCCGTCAACCACCGCGCCTGTACTTGAGAAAGCTTCAAGCTGACCCCCCGCTACCAGCAGCGTAGGGCTCGCGGTAGCGACAAGCGAGCGGGCAAGGATGTCCGCGAGCGAGGAGCGTACCGCGATCGAAGCCCCCCTTTTGAGCCACCCCCTCCCAGACGACCACAGGATACCATAGCCGGGGGGGTAAGCGGAGGGGAGGGCCTGGGAGGGGGAGGCGGCAAGGGGGGCGAGGGAAGCCCGAAGCGTCAAGCCGATTCGAGCGGTCCCTCCGAGTATTCTGTAAGAGTGTTGCCACAGTCCGACGCAAAGTCATCCACTTGTTAGTTTCCCTTTAATTATGGAGCGCAGCTTACTCTTCCAACCACTTGTGTGTAGCACTCTCTCGAAAGACTCACCGTACTTGCCCGAAAGGAGGTCAATGCGGCTCTTCTTGCTGAGCTCTTCCCATTCTTCAAACATAACGTAGACTGCATTGCCATATTCTATGTTCTCAAAAACAACAAGATCGTCTCGCATGAGTGCTCCGAAGTAGCGCCGGAATCCACTGGTTCCGAAAACTAGCTTCTGAGGCTCTAGGGTCATGAAGAAAAGGGGGATATTTACTTCGCGGCACCTGAAGTGGTATCCTGACGCGTGGCTAATATTAGCTGTTTTGTTCCGCGCGCCGGAATAGACTACCCGAGGAACATTACCGAGTTCCATCAGTTATTTCCTGATGAGAATAGTTGCCGGCGCTACCTTCAAAACGTTAGATGGAGGGATGGCTTTGTTTGCCATGCATGCGGCAGAAACGGTGATCCTTGGCACGCCATGCGCGACGTTTTGTTATGTCCGTACTGTCGCTCTAAAACAAGATTGACAGCAGGAACCGTTTTCGAGGGTACTCGCAAGCCTCTAAAGATGTGGTTTCTTGCGATGTGGGAGCTGACCAGCCAGAAGTATGGAGCCAACGCGCTTGGACTTCAGCGCGATCTCGGCCTGAGAAGCTACACAACCGCCTGGGCGTGGCTTCACAAGCTCCGGCGAGCGATGGTACGTCCAGGTCGGGATCGACTTCACGGTCATGTGGAAGTCGATGAGAGCTACATTGGAGGAGAAGAATCCAACGTCAAAGGCCGCCAGACGACCAAAAAGGCCATCGTTGCAATCGCGGTTGAACTTAACGATGGAAGAATGGGGCGTATACGCCTACGGCACGTAGCTGATATTACGGCGAAAAGCCTTCAAAGTTTCGTTACAGACGTTGTAGAACACGGTAGTACCGTGAGAACAGACGGATTGTCGTCATATGTCGGGCTCGATACTCTCAAGTTCAAGCACGATGTGACCGTGCTTTCAGATTCACATGATCCTGCACACGTCCAGATGCCGAGCGTACATCGTATTGCTGCGCTTCTTAAGCGTTGGCTGCTGGGTACCCTTCAGGGTTCAGTTAGCACTGAACATCTGCCGTACTATCTTGATGAGTTTACCTTCCGGTTCAACAGGCGTACATCAAATTCCCGCGGGATGTTGTTCTACCGACTTCTCGAGCAAGCGTTGCTGGTCGGCCATGTCAGCACAAGGCAGCTTTTCAAGAAAACCGGGCGGGGCGTGCGGCATTCATTAGGTGCCGTGAAGTAAATATCCCCCTGAAGAAATCATACCTATTACCCGCAGAGTCCTTTTCCGCTTTTGAAGCGACCCGACCGCGGAAGAGCCTTTCGATTGCTTCCTTCCGGGTTCCAGGTGGCAGAATTTCCCAAGACAAATGAAGTGACTTGGTGTACTTCTCCAGCGGCGTCTGGGCGGCCTCCACGCTGCAGGCACCAACGCTTTCTTGAAGGAGATTGAGGTTTTCAAAAAGACGTTGCTTAAATCCACGAGAGCCCTTTCTGAGGGTGTGGTTAACCTTGAATGATATTGCATATGCAGGCAAGCCAGGTTCGGTCGAGATCGGCTGGATAACTATTTCTGTTTCTTGTGGTGGCTTGAATTCCCGCTGGAAGCACTCGTGAGGCAAATCGACCGCGTGATATCCTTTGTAGGGATCGCCCCAGTTGGGCGTCTCCACGGTTGTATAATGGGTTACTTTCGGTAGACCTTTGCGAATAATCTCCTGGCCGTTGGCATTTGCGCGTGAATACCGGCCACGGTCCGCCGGGGGCATTTTCGATGCTGGAGCAGTCAGGCCTTTTGGGCTCAGTCTGATGCCGAGATGTCGCAAGATTCCTTTGCGCAGCTGAGAAGAACTGAACTTAAGAGCGCAGGCTACCACGATGTCCTCTCCCTCAATTTGATTGAGCTTCTCGATGACCTGCCTGGGAATCTTGCGGATATTCCGTTTCATGGCCTATGTCTCCTTGTCAGTATTAATGCCAACAGAAGCTTGGTGCGGCCGCGAGCCCAGTCCGAACGCCATCACTTCTCCTCCACATGGGGGGCAACCCTTTGCGACTCAGGACTTCCCAATGGTTCGTTTTGAGGCCCTTGATCAGTTTCTCAGTCTCCTCTAATGCTTGGAGCAGCTCTTGGTCGTTTTTCAGGTTTGCCAGCGTAGTCCAAGGATAGCCTTTGATGGTTTCAGCCAGTGCCTGGATGTCCCCGGCAAGACCCGGCCGTCTCTTCGTCTGAACGGGCCCGAGCTTCAGAAGAGCCGACTCGACTGAGCCGTCGTTCGATAGGAAGTCGTCTCGCGCCACGGGATCTGGCAATATCTGTCGCAGTTTTCTCACATCCTTGGAGTTCGTCATCTTCTGGTCGTTGACCTTCTTGATGACGGCGTTGAGCACATCTTGAGTTAGCAGTTTTCGGTTGAGGTTCTTGATTTCGCGGGCCCAAGTGATCGACGTCGATGGGTCAGGCAGATTCGTGAGCTTCTCCGAAAGCTGATAAATCTCCACCAGCTTGTCCAAGTCACGAACAGTGGTGCCGAGTATATTGGCGGCGCTGGCGCGGCCGACCAAATCGACCAACCGGTAGGCCACCATCTCTTTCTCTTTCGCGTCCCATTCCTTCCTCTGGCGGTGGATGTATATCCACACCCTGAGCCGCTCGTCGTCGCTTAGAGTCCGGTCCGTAATTTCTGCGGGGAATGTGCGGTATTGCTCCTTTTTGTTAACCTCGACTAGGATCTTCGAGTTGCTCCATCGGCGATCTCCGTCAATGATGCGGAACTTCCCAGGGTGGTCGGGATGGGGCTCAAGCAGGAGCGGCTCGAAGATCCCCTCGTTCGCTTCGATCTGCCGTTGGAGTTCGGGGTCTTCCTTCGGCCCTAATCGCGGCTGATTCGCGTTTGGTAACACGTCGTCCAAACCAACGGTAGCCCGACGCGTTCTCAGAATCGTTCGTTCAAGCCGCCTTTCATGCCAGGGACTACCTGGAGGTGCGTTCTCAAGGGATTCTTGGCTCATCTGCCCCTCACTTCGTGCCTTCATGCGAAGAAGCCCGACCTTCAATTATCGCGCTAACTTCGGTATCGATCACCCCTACTGCGTTCCGCAGCCGAGTGGCCATCTTTCCTCTCTTCTCCCAGGTCTTGTCGTGGGTACGTTTCTCCTCAACATCGAGATCAAGTATCTCATTCGACAAGCGTGTGGCTTCGACCAAGTGCTGTCGGAAAACCTCTGAGGCGATGTATTTATAGAGTTGCTCTTTCTTGTTAGCCTTCTCGGTCTGGCTCAGCTTGAGAGCACTCATGCGGGTCATAGCCTCACGGAGCAGGCGGACGATCTCCACCGCCCGAGCACGGTTGACTACGATTACCCCTGTCTCCTTGTCGACGTAAAGCTCCTTCTTTCCCCGGGGGTAGACCGTAGTGGCCAAGACCGCGTGCTCTGCCTTCTCCGCCATTTGATCTTCACGCAGCTTCGTCACGTACGAGTTCTGCCAGCTATTGCGGTTCTTTGAGTCGATGAGGATAGTCCCACACGACTCGCCCCTGTAAATTACCTGGTGGCGTATATCTGCGCCTGGCTCGCCCCTCTTAACGCGCTTAATGTCGTCACGGGCGAATGCATCGCGCAGAGCATCAAAGACATCAATTTCTGCACCTTCTCCGAGCTCATCCGCGGTTTTGTGTTGCACCTGGCGCGTCAGGGCATCAATCTTCTGCTGGAGCTGCTCGCGCTCGCGATTGTTCTGGACCTGTACCTTGAGGACCTGCGAGTCGCGGTCCTTTTCCAGAACTGAGCGCTGCTGCTCCAGTTCCTTCTTGTTTGCGGTTTCGAGCTGCTTCAGCTTCGCAGTGGCCTCGTCCCTCTCTGCCGCGAGAGTGGATAGCTTGCCGCTCGCTTCTTCCTTGACTCGGGCCTCGGCCTGGGCCGCGGCTTGCTTGCGAACTGCTGCTTCGTTGTCTTGCAGTTCTTTGATTTTCGCGGCTGCCTTGTCCCGCTCGGCGGTTATCTCAGCGAGTTTCCCGTCGGCTTCCTTCCTTAGCCGCGCCTCCACCTTCTGCATCTTGGCGCTGAACTGCTGCTCCATCAGAGTCCGCTCTTCAGCCAGTTTCTGATGTTCCTCCTCTGCGATTTTGTTCTTGATCTCGATGAATTTCACCCGCGAAATCGTGGATCCACACCACGGGCACTTCTCTGTGGCTACCCGAGACCGAACAGCGACCTCTGTGCTCATAAGGCACCTCCCCTCTCCCTCCTTAGAAGGAGTCAAAAGGAGTATACTACTCCTTTTATGTCCTTGTCAAGTCTTTCTACAACGAAATCTCCGGGGTTCCTTTCGCCCGACGAAAAGCCAATTGACTGCAATGCCTTGATTGTATGACTATGCTCCATCACCATGCCGGACCCATCGGCCACCAGCAATATCCACGAGAGGATCAAAAAAGCCGCCTCCCTCATTCGCTCCGCGCGCTACCTCACCGCCTTCACGGGCGCGGGCATCTCCGTGGAGAGCGGCATCCCGCCCTTCCGCGGCCCCGGCGGGCTGTGGAACAAATACGACCCACGGATGCTGGAGATCGACTACTTCCTGGCCAACCCCGGGAAGGCATGGCCGGTGATCCGCGAGATCTTCTACGACCACTTCGGCCGCGCGCGGCCCAACCGCGCTCACCAGGTGCTCGCCCGCCTGGAGAATGAGGGGTTGGCGCGCGATCCCGACGGCCCTGGCCGCCTCCAGGTCCTCATCACCCAGAACATCGACAACCTTCATTTTGAGGCCGGCTCGCGGAAGGTCGTCGAGTTTCACGGAAACTCACGGACCCTTGTCTGCATGGCTTGCCGAAAGAGCCGCCCCGCGGAGCCGAAGTTGCTGGAAGTCCTTCCTCCCCGCTGTCCCTGCGGCGGCATCTACAAGCCGGATTTCATTTTCTTTGGAGAAGGGATCCCGCCGCGCGCACTGGCGGAGTCGCAGGATGCCGCGCGGAAAACCGATGTCATGCTGGTGGTCGGCTCCACGGGAGAAGTGTATCCGGCCGCGGGCGTTCCGCGCCAGGCCAAGGACGGCGGCGCCAAAATCATAGAGATAAATCCCTCGATGTCGGAGTTCACAGTCTCCGTGACCGACCTCTTCATCCCGCTGGGGGCGGGAGAAGCCCTCGCGCTCATCGAGCAGGAGCTCACCGGCACGCAACCATGAAGGAGAACCTGAAGATGAAGCTCATCGACCTTCGAAGCGATACCGTCACCCGGCCGTCGCCGGAGATGCGCAAGGCCATGTACGACGCCGAAGTGGGAGACGACGTGTACGGGGAAGACCCCACGGTGAACAGGCTCCAGGAGCTGTCGGCCGAAATCACGGGCAAGGAGGCGGCGCTGTTCGTGAGCTCCGGCTCCCATGGGCAACCTCATCCCCATTTACCTCAACTGCGGGCGTGGCAACGAGCTGCTGATCGATTCCCGCGGCCATGTCATCAACTATGAAATGGCATCTGTGGCAAACATCGCAGGAAGCCTGCCCGTCGCCATCCCCACGGAAAAGGGAATCCTCGCGGCGGAGCAGCTTGGGGAGCGCATCAGACCGGACATCTATTAAAATGGCTTGGAACGGCGGGGCGTCGCGAGCTTTTTTGCGAAACAGCGCGCCCGACTCATCGCCGTCTACAAGTTTGCCGAGGAACGCAATCTCCTTGTTTGCGGGAGCGCCCATAAATCCGAGGACTACGTCGGGCTCTACGTCAAATTCGGCGTCGACGACGCGGCGGACATCATGCCGCTCAAGTACCTTTACCGGACGCAAATTCTGCAACTTGCCGAACACTTAAACGTCCCTCCGGAAATCAGGGCGAGGACGCCCAACCCAGATCTTGTCCCCGGCGTATCGGACAAATACCGCGACATCCTCCATCTCGAATCGGGGAAGCTGGATCTCCTGCTCTACGGGATCGAGCGGGGAATGAAGACAAACTTGATCGCCGAGGCCTTAGACATTCCGCAAAAAAAGGTGCTTGAAATCGAGGAGCTCGTCAGGCTCACGGCGCATATGCGCAATCCGGTCATGGCGCCCGTATTGAACGGAAAATGCCGGATGGCCTGAGTGCCTTGCTCGCGGGGCGGTCGGCTGAGCGCTGTTCGGCACGACCCGGTTCCTTCATCCAAAGTGGCTTCTCATATCAATTTTAGTCTGTTACAATAAACGATGGATTTTGCCGTGTGACACAACGAATGGGGTGCAAAAACTGTGTGAAGAAAGTTCATCAATTGAAAAAGATTCCATACCGGTTTTTGATTCCATCGTCCGCTCGCTGTCTCATCTGGTTTGCTCGAATATCGATCAAGGAGTGATACCGTGGCGAATGATGTGATTGATATCAACGGCGCGCCTGCGATTACCGGCTTGCTATTCCGCCGCTTCCGCGGCCCGAGCGACTTCCCCCTGATGGCCGCAGTGTTCACGGCGAGCGCCGAGGCGGATCACGTGGAGCAGGTCACGTCTATCGAACAGATCGCCTTTAACTATGCCCATCTCGTCAACTCGGATCCCGAACGCGACATGATTTTTGCCGAAAAAAACAAAGAGCTGATCGGATACGCGCGCTGCTGGTGGTACGAGGAGGCGAATGGCCCCCATCTGTACGGATTCCTGCTGCATCTCCTTCCCGCTTGGCGTGGGAAGGGCATCGGCCGGTCGATGCTGCATTGGCTTGAAAACCGCCTGTGCGTGATCGCCGGCGGCCATCCCGTATGCTGCGCGAAATTCTTTCAAGCCGTTGCCTCGCAATACGAGAGGGATAAGACCGCGCTCTTGGAACGGGAAGGCTATCAGCCTGTCCGCTTTAGCTGGGAAATGGTGCGGCAATCGCTGGACGACATTCCCGACTTTCCCCTGCCCGCGGGCCTGGAAGTCCGCCCGTCGCTCCCCGAGCATTACCGGCCTATCTGGGAGGCCTCCAATGAAGCCTTTCGCGATCATTGGGGTTACGCGGAACCGACGGAAGATCATTACCAGGCTTGGCTCGCCGACAAAACTCTTTTTCAGCCGCATCTCTGGCAAATCGCCTGGGACATCGCGACGGATCAAGTGGCGGGGCAGGTACGCACATTCATCGACCATGCCCAGCACGAAAAATTCAAACGCAAACGCAGCTACACGGAGAGCATCAGCGTGCGGCGTCCGTGGCGCAGACGCGGCCTCGCGCGCGCGCTCATCAGCTTAAGCCTCAGAGCGCAAAAGGAATAAGGCATGACCGAATCCGCCTTGGGCGTGGACAGCGAGAACCTCAGCGGCGCCACGCGCGTTTATGAGGACTGCGGTTTTCGCGTTGTCAAACAGAATACAATTTATCGAAAACCGCTGCCGCTCTCAAATGGGGCCGGAGAATCTTTGGGACAGGCGCGCTGGACAGTACGTTGAAGCCGACGACGAATGTGCCGGCATGAACGGGCGTCGAGACGATTTTAATGGTAGTAAATGGTAGTAACGACTATAGCTCGCGACGGGGGCTTCGAGGAGGTCCAGACAGGAGTTGGCCCCCCAGGACAGCAGGGCGGATGCACCTGACGGCGCAGGAAGCGCTGGCGCGATGCGTCGTGCAGGCAGGGCGGGGTGCAGAAGGCGATCGGAGTTTGCGCAAGGGTCAGTCGGCTGGCGTGAGGACAAGAATCTGGCGCGCGTGGGAACGAGGGGAGAAGATTCAACCCAGGGACGCGGCTTCAAGGCCCGGGGGAGCCGCGCCGGTCTTGATGAGGTGGCGGAGGATTCTGAGGATCTGCGGGGGATCGGTGATGACGGCGAGGACCCGCATCGGGGAACCACAACGGCGGCAGCGCAGCGGGCTCTCGCTGTTTGCTGCGCAAACAGCTGCCGCCTATGAGATCGACCTCGTAGATCTTTGCAAGCAGCCGAGCCCAGCCGGAGCGGGACTCCGTGGCGGACACGGACAGATTCGGCGTGTCCTGGGGGGGCTGGGCCGAGGTGCAGAGCAGGCCGGGACTGGTGGTCCTTCTTCCAGCCGTCGGGAGCCAGGCGGAGGAGGTGGGGCTTGCGGGACCATGTGCCACGCGATCGCGAGGAATACAGGCCGTAGCGGCGAATCAACCTGGCCCCCGTGTCCGGAAGGTGTTGAGAAAGTATAGCTCCAAACCCTGCAAGAAAACTGCGGGGGTTAATCCTGCCGGTAGATGCATCGTGAAAGAAGATGATATATTCTTCAAGTTCGATTTTCTTTCCGAGGTACATCATGAAAGCAGCCCAACTGACCGCCATCAGGCGATTCGAGATCCGGGAGGTCCCGGACCCGAACATCACAAATGACACCGACGTCCGTATCCGCGTCACCACCGTCGGTGTGTGCGGCTCGGACATCCACTATTACACGGACGGCCGCATCGGGACGCAGGTGGTCGAGTTCCCGTTCACCATCGGGCACGAGGCGGCCGGAGTGGTCGAGCGCACAGGGAAGGCGGTAAAGCGCGTCAAGCCCGGCGACCGCATCGCCATCGACCCTGCTTGTTATTGCGGAATATGCGACCAATGCCGGGCCGGCCGGGAAAACACCTGCCGCCGGCTCAAGTTCCTGGGCTGTCCCAAGCAGCTCGACGGCTGCCTGAGCGAATACATCGTCGTGCACGAACACTGCTGTTTCCCGATTCCGCGGGGCATGACCTTCGAGCAGGCCGCGCTCTCCGAGCCCCTCGGCATCGCCGTGTATTCCGTGGAACGCACCTTTCCCGGCCGCGGCGCGACCGCGGGCATCCTCGGCCTCGGTCCTATTGGCCTGTCCGTGTTCCACGTGCTGCGCGATCACAAGGCCGGCGACGTCTTCGTCACGGACAAAATCCCCGGGCGCCTCGTCTTCGCGAAGGATCTCAAGCCGAAGTGGAGCGGCCGGCCGGACCAGACCGAGGTGGCGAAGGAGATCCTCGCACGGGAGCCTTTGGGCCTCGACCTCGTCTACGAGTGCTCAGGAGATCCGGCGGCCGTCGCCCAGGGCATCCGGCTGTGCAAACCGGGCGGCCGGCTCGTCATCATCGGCATCCCGGAAGTCGATGACATCGTCTTTCCCATCCACGAGCTGCGCCGGAACGAAATCACCGTCTACAACATCCGCCGCCAGGCGAACTGCACCCGGAAAGCCATCGACCTGATCGCGAAGAGACGGGTGAACCTGGATTCACTGGTAACGCACCGCTTTCCGCTCGAGCGGACGCAGGAGGCCTTCGACCTCGTCGCCGGCTACCGCGATGGAGTGATGAAGGCGATGATCACGATCGGGCAATGATGAGCAGGCGATTCAAGACGGGCGCAGCCGGCCTGGTCATCGGCCTCGATGCCTCGACCACGGGCGCCAAAGCGCTCGCCCTCGACCGGGACGGCCGGGTCGTCGCCCAGGCAACGCACCCCATTCCTCTCTCCTCCCCGCGGCCGAATCTCTACGAGCAGGACCCGGCGGACTGGTGGAAGGCGGCGCGCCTGACGCTCGGATCGGTGGCGCGCGCGGTCGGGGCGGAGCGCATCTCCGCCCTGGCGGTCTCGAACCAGCGGGAGACCTTCGTGCCCTTGGGACCGAACGGCCGGCCGCTCCGGCCCGCCATCATCTGGCTCGACGAGCGCTGCAAGGGCGAGGTCGAGCCCTTTTCCCGAAAAATCGGCAAGAGGAAAATCCTCGCGATCACGGGCAAGCCGGCGGACTACGCGCCGGTGGTCTACCGCCTCGCCTGGATGAAGCGCCACGAGCCGAGGCTCTTCGAGCGGACAGGCATGTTCTGCGACGTGCATGCATACCTTTCCGGGAAACTCACGGGCGGGTTCAGAACGAGCTGGGCAAGCGCCGATCCGCTCGGCCTCTTCGACCTCAGGAGCAAACGATGGTCCCCGGTCATTTTGAAGGCGCTCGGGCTCTCGCCAAACCGGCTGCCCGAAGCCCTCCGCCCGGGCGCGGTGCTCGGCGAAATAACCCCGGCGGCGGCGCGTGAGTGCGGCCTTGCGGCCGGCACGTCCGTGGTTGCCGGCGGAGGCGACGGCCAGGCGGCGGGCCTGGGCGTGAACGCGCTCTGCGGCGCGCGAGCCTACCTCAACCTGGGCACCGCGGTGGTGGCCGGCGTGTTCGGCGACGCCTGCCGGACGAGCACCGCCTTCCGCACGCTCATCGCCTGCGCCGACTCGGGTTTCTACTACGAATGCAGCCTGCGCTCCGGCTCCTTCGCGATTGACTGGCTCGTGAAAAACGTCCTCGGCCTCGACCCTAAAACAGACCCCGGCGTCTACAGCCGCCTGGAAGAAGGAGCGCGCCGGCTCGGGCCCGGCAGCGACGGCCTCTTCCACCTCCCGTACCTCTGCGGCGTCATGAACCCCTATTGGGACATGGACGCCCGCGGCGCCTTCACCGGCCTCTCCTCCTCGCACGGCCGATATCACCTCTACCGCGCGGTTCTCGAAGGCATCGCCTTTGAGCAGGCGCTCGCCTTGAGTGCCGTGGAGGGGGCCGTGGGCGAACCGGTGCGCGAGCTCGTCGCCATCGGCGGGGGGGCTTCGAACGCGCTCTGGCTCCGGATCCTGGCCGACGTGACCGGCAAATCCATCTGCCTTCCGGCCAACACCGAGGCGTCGGCCCTGGGCGCCGGGATCGCGGCCGCAGTGGGCGCGGGTTGGTTCGGGAGCTTTGCCGAAGCCGCCGCCGCCATGACCGTGGTGAAAAAAATCATCGAGCCGGATCCGAAGAACCGCAAGGTGTACCGGGAGCTTTTCGAAAAGTATCGACTGATTTATCCGAGTCTCAAAGGCGATAAAGGATAACCGGTCCTCCTTCTCCCGCTCTACACCTCTTCACGTCGATGGGGAAGGCCCGCCGCCAGCCGCTCCGGGTCAGTTGAAGCTCAGATTCCGCATCACACCGAATGAGCGCCCGCCGCCAACTTCGCGCGAGTCTTCCTATCTCCGCACCATTCGAATGAAGTCGAATGAGACACCTTCAAGCGTAAAGCAGCACGCCTTCTCTCCCTTCCGCTCGATGATAGAGAGGGTTTGCTCGTGGCGGTACCCGACCGGTACGACCATCCTCCCCTCCGCGGCTGACAGCTGGGCGGTCAGGTGCCAGATATTCGACAGGTGTGGGACCGAAGCGGCCACGATGATGCCGTCGAAGGGGCATTTCTCGACGAGTCCTTCCTGGCCGTTGCCCGCGAAAAGCTCGATGCGTCCCCGGTGAGGGAAGTGCCTCCGGATCGAGAGATACCGTCTCACGCATTCCCTTTTGTTTTGCGCTCTCTTCAGCCTTTTATCGACCTTGTATCCGAGCCGCACGAGGATTCCGTTCGCGACATCCGCAACCGACCGGTCGATCTCGATTGTGCATACGTTCACACTCATCTCCGCCAGGACTGCAGCCTGGTAGCCCGTGCCGGTTCCCATCTCGAGCAGCCTGTCGCCCTTGGATACTCCGGCGAGGGAAATCATCTGCGCGACGACGGAGGGAGCGGAAGTGGTCAATCCTCGGCAGGTTGGCAGGGCGTTATCCGTGTACGCAAGGGCTTTGTAGCCCTCATTGACGAACAGGTGTCTGGGGACGTTTCTTATGGCGGAAAGGATGGCGGGGTTTCTGTAGCTGTCCGGAAAGTTCTGCACGATCCGTTCTTCGAGAAGAGAGACATTCTCCCGGAAAAACCCGTACTCATCTTCGGAAAAGACGAACTCCCAGGACATTGCCGCCGGCTCCCGCCGCTTGATCGATTGTCATGCGTCACGCCCGTCCCTGAGGATCACAGGCAAGAGAGCGGCCGCGAGACTTTCCCGATTGCCGGGATCCAATTCGAAGAGCGAAATATCCGGCCTCCGCTTGACGCGCTCGATGAATCCGGTGCCGCGGCGTGCGATCGTCGCGATGCATATCCTTTGCGAATCGAGGATTGCCGTGACGAGCCGCTGGAACTCCTTTGAAAGGCATTCCATTTTCCCGATCTCGTCGATGACGACGTACTTCGTGGCCTGGTCCAGGAAGGGAAGGGAACCCAGGAATCGCTCGAATCCTTCCACGTCCACGCCGTACTTGCCGACTCGGAAAGAGCCGTGGATGTCGACGTGGGACAGCAATCCCGTCCTTCCGTCCAAGCTCACAAGCGTGAATCCCGTGCGCGCGCCTCCATCGCGGATCTCTTCGGTGGTGAAACCTACGGGGTGAAAGGGTTGCAGCGTTCGGACGATTTCTCGGATAACAGTGGTTTTACCTATCCCCGGCATGCCCGTGATGAGATACATGCTTCCGCTCCAGTCTCACCGTTGTCGATTCTTTCGTCAAGACGATTGGCAGCAGGACTGTGTTATAATCAGTGGCGGAATGCACAGGGGGAAATGATCTCTTCGAACGGAAAACAGGTCATACAACTTCCTCCGCCTCAAAGGGAGAGTCCAACATCGATCGAGGAGGCTCTCCTCAGGAGAAGATCGATTCGGGAGTATCGGCAGGAGACCCTGTCGCTCAAGGAGCTCGCACAGCTGCTTTGGGCGGCACAGGGAGTGACGGACCCGGGAGGGTACAGGACAGCGCCTTCGGCGGGAGCGCTCTTTCCTATCGAGCTCTTCGTCGCAGCCGGAAACGTGAACGAAGTTCCCGCGGGCGTCTACAAATACGTGCCTGACAGGCATTGGCTCGTCATGGGACTCCACGGTGACAGGAGAAACAGCATTTATACGGCGGCGTTGATGCAGGACCCTATCAGGAGAGCCGAGGCTGTTCTCGTTTTCGCCGTCGTCTACGAGCGGACAACGAGGAAATACGGCGAGAGGGGGATACGGTACGCGCAGATCGATGTGGGTCACGCGGCGCAGAATGTCTACCTGCAGTGCGTCTCCCTGAACCTGGGGACGGTTGCCATCGGGGCCTTTTTCGATGTGGGGGTGAAAAAGGCCATTGGGGCGAAAGATGATGAAGTTCCCCTCTACATTATGCCTATCGGGAGAGGGAGTCTCTGATTCCGGGAGGATACCATGGCTGTTCAGATCTGCAAGTACTGTGCGAAAAGAATATCGGGCAAAATCCCCGGTTTCTGCTCGAGAAGCCCAAACAAGAACCACGAGCTCATCATCGAACAGGCCCAATACATCTGCAAGTATTGCGGCAAGAAGTCGACAGAACCGTTTGCAGGTCCCTGCAAGGCAAGTCCCCACAAGAACCATGAGATGGTCGGATGATGCGGATCGAAGGCGGGGCTGCCGTGCGGCCTGTGCGCGAACGAGTGCCGCATGGATCCGGAACAACGGGGCTACTGCGGATTGATCACCCATGCGCTTCATGCCTCCCTCATCGCTCTCGAGGATGCCGGGGGGAGGATCCTGCGGATCTGCTGGGAGACCAACGGATCGATGGCCCCTGACCTGCTCGAGCAGGCGGCACTCCTGTCTCTTGGCTCCGGAGGCTGCATCAAGTTCGATCTAAAGGCCTGGAGCGAGGAGCTCAGCGTTGCCCTGTGCGGCGCGAGTAACAGGAGGACCCTCGAGAGCTTACGCTTCCTCGCCGGCCTTGCCGCGCGAAGACCTGATCCTCCATTCCTTGTCGTGAGCCCCGTGCGCTCCTCAGCGCATACTTGTCCAGGCGTGCCTGCTCCAATGTCCTCGGCTACAGGGCCCAAGCCGTGCCCCATGCTCTCGCGATTTGCCCATTGACGCCTTGATCAGCCCGGATATCATTGCGGTGAAAGATAACGGAGGAGAAAAATGGCAAAGGCGAAGAAGGTGAAACAGTTGAGCCTTTTCCTTCCTGACAGGGTGGGTTTGCTCGCCGAGGTGAGCGCTCTGATCGCGAAAGCCAAGGTGAACATCAGCGCCATCTGCGCATACCAGTCCGAAGACAAAGCCCAGTTCCTGATCGTCGCCGAAAGCAACGCGAAGGCGAAAAAGGCGCTTGCCGCTCTCGGAGTCGAAGTCAAGGAAGAGGACGTGGTGTGCGTCGAGATGCCCAACAAGGCCGGCGAGCTTGCGAGAGTGGCGGGCAAGCTGGCTGACGCCGGCGTCAACATCAACTTCTCCTGGGCTACCGCCTTCGTGGGAAAGACATCCGCTTGGGTCATCAAGACATCGAACAACGCGAAGGCGATCACAGCGATTAACCGGTAGCGGCGGGTGCGGCACAACTTCCTTTTGTTTGAAGCTTCTCCCGATCGGCTCTGGCCCCGGGCGTCGGTACAGGCGGCGGAGCTTCGTCAGAGGAAACCGTGAACGCCGCGGAGCGGGCTTTCCTCCGTCAGACTTTCGGGATTGTCGGGGTAGGCACCATAAGCAGTCGTGCTGCTTGCGACGATAAGCTTTTGCACACCGGCGCGCAAGGAGCATTCCAGGACGTTCTTGGTGCCGCGCACCTCGATATCGTGGGCGGCACGGAGATTTCGCACGGGCGCTCCGGGCCTCCCAGTGAAGCGATCATCCGCATGGAAGGGATCGTTGTCATATCGTATGAACCACGGGCCAGTTCCGCCACTTTCAGCGCGCTCTTCACATTCTCCGCCTCTGATAGCCGGCGTTGAAAGCTATAGCTGCTGTTCCCCACCCGCAACCACCCTAATGCACCTCGACGGCGTCAATATGTGGTTTCGCCCATGACATCCATTTCGCAGAGTACTCCGTACGGAACTTGGGAAGATCCACTTCAACGCCGCCGCATTGGAAGCCGCTACCAAAGCCCTCACCATCGAGTGCTGGACCCTCGGGATCATCGTGGGCGGTGAGGATACTCGACGACGACGTGCTCAATTTGTGGGAAACGCCGATTCTCTCCCGCACTCAACGTCAGGAAGCCATCCCGTCATCAGTCCGAGCGGACGTGGATTCCCCGTCCGTCTATCACGTAGAGCTTTGCGCTGGTTGAGCCGTTATGGGGCTCCCGCGTTTCGAGGTACACGGGGCGGCCCCAGAGGGAGAAGATGTTCTCGAGGGTCTTGCGGCAGTACTCGTCGTCCAATGGAAGCCCCTCGTAGGCGTGGGAGAGGTAGAGCTGGATGCTGCCCTGGTAGTTGCCGTCCATCAACTGGACCCGCGGCACCCCCCAGTTCATCATGCTCTGCACGAGGGTGCGTTTCACCTTCCTCCAATGCGTTTCCTCCACCACTGTTTTATAGTAGGTATCCTTGTCGTTCTCCACGTAGACGTAGAGCCCCAGCTTCTCGATGATCTCGCGGGTGAGAAACTCGTCGAGGAAGAACCAATCCATGTACGTCCTGCGGACGTCGAAGATCTTGCCCAGCCCCTGTCCGAGCCAGAGGTCCCAATTCTCCTTGGCCTGGAGGTTCCGCTCCCTCTCCCAATCCTGGCCGAAGCGCCCCTTGTTCCACCGGTCCTCGATGTCGCAGAACATCGTGTAGCCCAGGAGATAGGGGTTGATCATCCGTGGATGATGAGCCTTGACGCGGGCGTTGTAGAGATTGTAGGCGCCGTGCTCCTCCGCGTCGAGGAACTTGTCCGCAAAGAGCCTCTGCATGATCTTCTCGTGCCAGTAAATGGTAGTAACGACTATAGCTCGCGACGGGAGCTTCGAGGAGGTCCAGACAGGAGTTTGGCCCCCCAGGACAGCAGGGCGGATGCACCTGACGGCGCAGGAAGCGCTGGCGCGATGCGTCGTGCAGGCAGGGCGGGGTGCAGAAGGCGATCGGAGTCTGCGCAAGGGTCAGTCGGCTGGCGTGAGGACAAGAATCTGGCGCGCGTGGGAACGAGGGGAGAAGATTCAACCCAGGGACGCGGCTTCAAGGCCCGGGGGAGCCGCGCCGGTCTTGATGAGGTGGCGGAGGATTCTGAGGATCTGCGGGGGATCGGTGATGACGGCCAGGACCCGCATCGGGGAACCACAACGGCGGCAGCGCAGCGGGCTCTCGCTGTTTGCTGCGCAAACAGCTGCCGCCTATGAGATCGACCTCGTAGATCTTTGCGAGCAGCCGAGCCCAGGCGGAGCGGGACTCCGTGGCGGACACGGACAGATTCGGCGTGTCCTGGGGGGCTGGGCCGAGGTGCAGAGCAGGCCGGGACTGGTGGTCCTTCTTCCAGCCGTCGGGAGCCAGGCGGAGGAGGTGGGGCTTGCGGGACCATGTGCCACGCGATCGCGAGGAATACAGGCCGTAGCGGCGAATGAACCTGGCCCCCGCGTCCGGAAGGTGTTGCAGGACCTCGACCAGGAACTCCGTCGCGGGGAACAGCTTGGAGTTTGTGCGGAAATAGGGATTGTACTCTGAGCGATACATGACGCTGCCAGCGTGTTCCTCCACGAGCATCTTCTTCAGCGACACAGGCGGACGCGCTGTGTACTGCGCGAAGGCCTCCCGCGCCTTGGAGGAGGTGGCGGGGATCTTGACCGAGAGGTCCACGCGGAACCCGCTGTGTGTCCAGTCCAGCATATTCCTAGCCAGCCGCTTGTTGAGCAGGGTATGTTTCAGGAAAAAGTCGACCATGCCGGCGCGGAAGTACTGACTGAGCTTGGCCAGATCGAGGGAAGGAAACGGATTTAATAGCAAAAAGTCGTCTCATATGGAGAACACTCTGAATGCGAAAGATGTCCAGGACCTTCTAGCAAAGAACATTCGGGCAGCCAGAAAGCGACTAGGCATCACCCAGAGCAGGCTCGCAAAGAAAGCCGACTTGTCAGTAGGTTACATGAACGATGTGGAACGTGCCCGCCGCTGGGTCGGTGCAGCAACTTTAGCCCGGCTTGCCAGCGTGCTTCATTTACAACCCTACCAGTTTTTTCTAGAAGATGGGGACGGGAAGATCGACATTCACAGGATGCTAGTGTGATGTCCCATAAATAACTTTACAGAAAGCGCCGTTTGTGCTACTCTCCCTGCCATACTATCCTAGAAGGGAGAACGGTCTATGGCAGCGAGGAACGTGGCCAGACCCATCACTATGGACGCTGACACTCGTCAGCAAGTCGAAGCCTTCGCGCGATCCCGCAGTCTGCCCCATGCGCTGGTAGTTCGAGCGAAGGTCATCCTCATGGCCTGCGCGGGGATGAAGAGTATCGACATTGCCGCGAAGATTGGCCTCAGTCGTGTGAGCGTGGGCAAGTGGCGCACCCGGTTCGCTAAAGGCGGTTTGAACGGGTTGTATGAGGAGCTACGGCCCGGACGACCTCGACAAATTGAGGAAGAGCGGATTGCGGCTCTGATCACCAAGACACTTCGTAGCACGCCACGGGGACAGACGCACTGGAGCTGTCGGACGATGTCGGAATCGGTCGGGTTGTCGAAATCCACGGTGCAACGAGTGTGGAACGCCTTTGGGGTCCAGCCGCACCGCCAGAGTCAGTTCAAGCTGTCCAACGATCCGTTTTTTGTGGAGAAGGTGCGGGATATCGTGGGGCTGTACCTTCATCCTCCACAGCATGCGATGGTGTTGTGTGTTGACGAGAAGAGCCAGTGTCAGGCTTTGGAGCGGTCACAACCATCGCTTCCGCTAGGGCTGGGATATGTGCAGGGTTACACGCACGATTACGTGCGCCATGGGACCACGACGTTGTTTGCGGCGCTAGATATCGCCAACGGGCAGGTATTGACGCAATGCCGGCCGCACCATCGGCATCAGGAGTTCCTCAGTTTTCTGCGGTTGATCGACCGCAATGTTCCCGAAGGACTTGAGGTCCATCTCGTTGTCGACAACTATAGCAGCCATAAGCATGCTGCGATCAAGGGTTGGCTTGCGCGTCACGAACGATTCCACTTTCATTTCACGCCCAATTACTCCTCATGGTTGAACCAGGTAGAGCGATGGTTCTCCCTGATCACCCAGCGGGCTATTCGCCGGGGTTCATTCGGCAGCGTCAAGGAGCTGGTTGCAAAGATCGACGAGTTCGTGCAGGCCCACAACGAGGACTCCACGCCTTTCATCTGGCACGCCACCGCTGAGTCAATCCTGGAGAAACTGAGCCGGCTGTGCCAAGCTATTTCCGGGACAGGACACTAGCTGAGATTCTTGCCGAATTGCGAACCGCAATCGATTTGGGCATCGAGCGGATCATCATGGGGCACGCTGGCTTGAGGCATCGTAGTAAGAGAGATTCGGGGAGATCTGCTCGATAGTGCATAGACTGCCTCTTATCATATGGACGCGAGGGCGACTGTCAAAGCAAAGCAAGGTCGGCTCAGGCATCGGTTTGGAGGGGTTCTCTTGCCCCAATTTCTAGATTATTCATCCTCTTTCCCTCTACATCAGGGTCGCGTTACGGGTGGCGTCGGGATGGGATCTTGCCCTGCGCCAACGGGACGTTTATAGTAGGTTCTAGCGTTCAGGTGTCACCTCTCTGCTTTTTGACCGTGCTATTGGCACAGGCGAAATGTTACCCGTGGCGGAGGACAAGTGAGCCTACGACAAACTTTTTCTAACCCATTCTTCGAGCACCCCGTTCTGAACTCCCCTTATGCGATTCCTACTCGGCATTGGGAACTTGATACAAATGGGCAACCTACCCAGCAAATCATTGAACGTCGGCGTCGGGCAGAGTTTATCACACCGATCCCGAAGCCGAAGAAGCACAAGAAGGCTGCCAAGCAGGATGAGTTCGTTTTCGACGAAGGAAAGGGGCTTTCAACAAAGGAACAGCAATACGATCCCACTTCGATTATCAACGAAGTGCGCGGACACGTGGACGCTTGGCGTTCCTTGCCCCCTAATCACTGGCAAGTCACACCAGAAACGGCCCGTCTTCTTCAGCATTGGCGTTACCATGAGTTCAACAGTGTCCGTCCGTTTTTCTGCCAGGTCGAAGCGGCGGAAACCGTCATATGGCTTATTGAGGTCGCGCCCCAATTTAAAGATGGGAAGCGCTTGCTCGGTCATCTCGCTTCCGCGAACTCGGACGCCAACCCGGAGCTGATGCGACTTGCGCTGAAGCTTGCAACCGGTGCCGGTAAAACGACGGTGATGGCAATGATCATCGCATGGCAGACGGTCAACGCGGTGCGTCGGCCTGGCAGCGGGCATTTCACCCGCGGCTTTCTGGTTTGCACTCCTGGCTTGACGATCAAGGATAGGTTGCGAGTCCTTCAGCCATTCGACCCCGACTGTTACTATGCAAGCCGGGAACTCGTTCCCAACGACATGCTCGACGATGTGAACAGGGCCAAAATCGTTATAACCAATTTCCATGCTTTCAAACTTAGAGAACGCGTGGAACTGTCCGCCGGTGGCCGCTCGCTTCTCCAAGGTCGTACCGGTGCCGAACTCAATACGTTGGAGACCGAGGGCCAGATGCTCCAACGCGTAATGCCCGATCTAATGGGAATAAAGAACATTCTCGTAATCAACGATGAAGCGCACCACTGCTACCGTGAGAAGCCGACCGCTGTTGACGCAGGCGATCTGAAAGGCGACGAGAGAAGGGAGGCGGAGAAGAACAATGAAGCCGCCCGCGTTTGGATTTCCGGCCTCGAAGCAGTGAAACGCAAGCTTGGCGTCAATCGTGTCATTGACCTATCTGCAACGCCGTTTTTTCTTCGCGGCTCGGGATACGCTGAGGGAACTCTGTTCCCATGGGCGATGAGCGATTTTTCGCTCATGGATTCAATCGAGTGCGGCATCGTCAAACTTCCGCGTGTCCCGGTTGCAGAGAATATTCCCGGCGACGAGATGCCAATGTTTCGCAATCTCTGGGAGAACATTCGCAAAGATATGCCCAAGAAGGGACGCCGGCAAGGTGAGGAACTCGACCCGCTCAAGCTCCCGACTCGGTTGCAGACCGCGCTTCAGGCGCTGTACGGCCACTACGAGAAGACCTTCAAGCTTTGGGAAGAGAAGGGAATCAATGTTCCCCCGTGTTTTATTATTGTCTGCCAGAACACCTCCATCTCAAAGCTCGTCTATGACTACGTCTCCGGCTTCCAGCGAAAGAACGACGACGGCTCCACCACCTTGGAGAACGGGCGTCTTGCCTTGTTTCGCAATTTCGATGAAACTACGGGCAACCCACTTCCGCGTCCGAATACAATCCTCATCGACAGCGAGCAGCTCGAAGCAGGGGACGCTCTCGACGAGAACTTTCGCGCCATGGCTTCAGATGAGATTGAGCGGTTTCGCCGTGAGATCATCGAGCGCACCGGAGATTTGCGTGCCGGTGAAAATATCAGCGACCAGGAACTTCTGCGCGAGGTTATGAACACCGTCGGAAAGCCCGGCCAGCTTGGTGGTTCCATCCACTGTGTCGTTTCGGTTTCAATGCTCACCGAGGGCTGGGATGCCAATACCGTAACCCACGTCCTCGGCATCCGCGCCTTCGGCACCCAACTTCTGTGCGAGCAGGTGATTGGTCGGGCGTTGCGTCGCCAGTCTTACGATCTCAACGAAGAGGGACTCTTCAACGTTGAATATGCTGATGTCTTTGGCGTTCCGTTCGACTTCACCGCCAAACCAGTCATCGCCCCACCGCAACCGCCGCGTGAGACGATTCAAGTTAAGGCAGTTAGCCCAGAACGCGACATCCTTGAAATCCGCTTTCCTCGCGTTGAAGGCTATCGCGTTGAGTTGCCGGAGGAACGTCTGAGCGCCAAGTTCAACGATGACTCCGTCCTCGTTCTTAGCCCTGAAATCGTAGGCCCGTCCATTACAAGAAACCAGGGCATCATTGGCAAGAGCGTAGACATGCGCCTCGATCATCTGGGCGACATGCGGCCCTCTTCGCTGGTGTTTTACGTTACCCAACGGCTGCTTTACACGAAATGGCGTGACCCCGGCGAGGAACCGAAGCTGCACCTTTTTGGTCAGCTCAAACGCATCACAAAGCAATGGCTAGACACGTGCCTTGTGTGTAATGGAGGCACCTATCCAGCGCTTCTCATGTATCAGGAACTTGCCGACATGGCCTGCAACAGGATCAACGCAGCCATCACCAGCCAGTTCCTTGGAGAGCGTCCTATCAAGGCGTTGCTCGATCCTTACAATCCCAGCGGCTCCACGATGCACGTTCGCTTTAATACCTCCCGGAAAGAACTATGGGACACAAGTGGTCCGCCGCCAAAAAACCATGTTAACTGGGTAGTGCTTGATAGCGACTGGGAGGCTGAGTTTTGTCGGGTCGCTGAATCGCATCCCAAAGTGATTGCTTACACCAAGAATCAGAACCTGGGGTTTGAAGTTCCGTATCGCTACGGCTCCGAGACACGGAAGTATTTACCCGACTTCATCGTGTTGGTCGATGACGGCCAGCGACCGGACGATCCGCTTCAGCTCGTAGTCGAAATCAAGGGCTACCGACGCGAGGACGCTAAGGAGAAGAAGTCAGCTATGGAGACCTACTGGGTGCCTGGCGTGAACCATCTTGGTAGCTATGGCCGCTGGGCATTCGCTGAGTTCACGGAGATCTATCAGATCGAGGCCGATTTCAAGACCAAGGTCGAAAGCGAGTTCAATAAGATGATTGAGTCTGTTGCGAATAAGCAATAATGGAGATCAAGTAGCAATGGCCAAGAAATCCACCGCAAAGACAGTTGAAGCCTTCAAGCACGAGGCCGATAAGCGGAAGAACATCCCTACGGCTGAGTTTCAGTCCGTCCTCAAGCCAGACGAGCAGAAACCCGTGAAGGTGCGATACCCACGTAACACCGACCTGGACCCCCAGTTGGTCTGGCGCGGTAAGGATGAGCAGGACTGGAGCGATCTCGTTGTCCACGCGCCGCCTCTCTACATCCAAGAGAAGGTTCTACCCAAAGTGCTCATCGACGACCTGCTCCGCGATACGAGGGAACGCGAACATGAGGCCGGAATGACTACGCCTGATCTGTTCGCAGACTTCAACGGCATCCCAAAGGGCGTTGACAAGACAGAGTTCTACCAGCACGACCAGAACTGGAGTAATCGGATGATTCTCGGTGACTCGCTCCAAGTCATGGCCAGCCTGGCAGAGCGTGAGGGCTTGCGTGGCAAGGTGCAGTGCATCTACATCGACCCGCCCTACGGAATCAAGTTCAACAGCAACTTTCAGTGGTCCACCACCAGCCGCGATGTGAAGGACGGCAAGGCAGACCATATCACCCGCGAGCCAGAGCAGGTTAAAGCTTTCCGCGACACTTGGCGTGACGGCATCCACAGCTACTTGGCCTATCTTCGAGACCGCCTCACTGTCGCCCGCGATCTGCTCGCTGAGTCCGGTTCCATTTTCGTTCAGATCAGTGATGAGAACGTGCATCGTGTTCGTGCGGTGATGGATGAAGTCCTTGGAGATGCCAATTTCTGTGCGGTTATCTCCTTCGCCAAGACGACGGGACAAACCACAAAGGTGCTTTCGCAGACGGCAGACTCGATCCTGTGGTATGCCAAACAAGGCTCGGCGGTGAAGCACAGGGCCTATTCGACTCTCGAAAGCCCATAGAAAATCCAAACGAACGCTATGTGTGCGTCGAAACGGCGGATGGCCGGATTATCGACCTAAGTGTCAGGCAAAAAACTGGCGAAATGCCCATTCCAAAGGGAAGAATTCTTCGTCTAGACAATCTAACATCACAAACGGGAGGGGACTCTAGGCAGGTTTACCGTTGCGTTCCAGTCAGGCGACTACGTGCCCTACACCAATCGTGGTTGGTCAACCAGCCGCACAGGCATAGAGCGCCTAAGGCGAGCCGACTTTCTCGTTGCAGTGGGCAAGTCTCTGCTCTGGAAAAGTTACCGGGATGTGTTCTTGTTCAAGCCTATCACGACCGATTGGCAAGCTCTGAAACCCTCTGGCTTCGGCGACGAGAAGGTCTATGTTGTTCAAACGACTCCGGAGGTTATTGCGCGCTGCATCCTAATGACGACTGATCCGGGGGACTTAGTTCTAGACCCCACCTGCGGTGGTGGCACCACAGCCTATGTAGCCGAGCAATGGGGACGCCGCTGGATCACGATAGACACCTCGCGAGTGGCGCTGGCGCTGGCCCGTGCCCGTATTATGGGTGCGCGCTATCCATTTTATCTTTTGGCCGACTCCCGTGAAGGCCAGTTCAAGGAAGCCGAGATCACTAGCAGCGCGCCATCTTCGCAGCCGACGCACGGAAACGTCCGGCACGGCTTCATCTATGAGCGTGTTCCGCACGTCACCCTCAAGTCAATCGCTAACAATGCAGAGATCGATGTCATCTCGGACAAATGGAATGTCGTGCTTGAGCCGTTGCGTGAGAGGTTGAGCGCCGCACTCAAGGAGCAGTGGCAGGAGTGGGAGATTCCGCGTGAAGCGGACAAAGCCTGGTCAGAGCCAGTGAAGAAACTGCACGCCGATTGGTGGCAGGCCCGCATCGCCCGACAGAGGGAGATCGACAAGTCAATCGCCGCCAAAGCGGAGTTTGAATACCTCTACGACAGGCCCTATGAGGATAAGAAAAAGGTCCGCGTGGCCGGTCCCTTCACCGTGGAGAGCCTCAGCCCTCATCGGGTTTTGGGTGTGGATGAGAACGACGAACTGCTCGGTGTAGTGCGGGAAGACGACGCCAAAGGTTCTTTCCCCCAGATGATCCTTGAGAACCTCAAGACCGCGGGCGTTCAACAGGCGCACAAGGATGACCGGATCACATTCACAGCCCTTACTCCATGGCCTGGGGAGTTGATCTGCGCTGAAGGTCGTTACATGGAGGGCGAGACCGAGAAACGGGCCGCAATCTTCATTGGTCCAGAGTTTGGCACAGTCCAGCGCGCCGACCTCGTTGCCGCTGCCCGTGAAGCGGGGGATGCCGGGTTCGATGTTCTCATTGCTTGCGCCTTTAATTACGAGGCGCACACTACAGAGTTCACCAAACTGGGTCGCATTCCAGTGCTCAAGGCCCGCATGAACGCCGACCTCCACATGGCGGAGGACCTCAAGAATACGGGCAAGGGGAACCTCTTCGTCATCTTTGGCGAGCCGGACATCACCCTAATCAATGAGAAGGACGGCAAACTATGTGTGAAGGTGAACGGCGTGGATGTATTCAAACCTCAAACCGGAGAGGTTATCAGTGACAATGCTGACGGCATTGCTTGCTGGTTCATCGACACCGACTACAACGGAGAAAGTTTTTTCGTTCGTCATGCCTATTTCCTAGGTACTAACGATCCCTACAACTCCTTGAAAACGACGCTGAAGGCGGAAATCGATCCGGAAGCCTGGGCAAGCCTAAATAGCGACATCTCACGGCCTTTTGAACGGCCAAAGAACGGCCGCATTGCTGTGAAGGTAATCAACCATCTTGGTGACGAGGTGATGAAAATCTTCAAAGTGTGATGCCATGGATTTTCTCATCGCCGACACGTTCACTGACAGCCTCGCCCGTTTGACAGAAGAGGAAAAAAAGGCAGTCAAGACAACGGCGTTTGACCTGCAACTGAATCCTGCCAATCCTGGCATGAGCTTCCACAAACTTGATAGGGCGAAGGACAAGAACTTCTGGTCGGTGCGGGTTAGTAATGACATTCGGCTGATCGTTCACAAGAGCGACAAAAGCCTTTTGCTTTGCTACGTCGGTCATCACGACAAAGCTTACGAATGGGCCGAACGACGCAAAGTGGAGACGCACCCGAAAACTGGCGCGGCACAGTTGGTTGAGATACGGGAGACGGTGAAGGAGGTTGTTGTCCCATTCTACGGACAAGCGGAACTTGCTGATTCGACCAAGCCCGTGGCGGAGAAGAAACCTATTTTCGCCGAGGTGTCCGATGACGAACTCCTGAGCTATGGCGTGCCAGCCGAATGGGTTAACGACGTCAAGAAGGCTACTGACGATACCCTGCTAGCGTTGAGTGACCACCTACCCGCTGAGGCCGCGGAGGCGTTGCTGGAACTTGCGACTGGTGGCAAGCCGCGTGCCTTCCAACCCGCAGCGCAGGCGAATCCTTTCGATCATCCCGATGCCCAGCGACGCTTCCGCGTGATGACGAATGTGGAAGAGTTGAAGCGCGCCCTTGAGTTCCCGTGGGATAGGTGGACTATTTTCCTTCACCCCGAACAGAGGGAGTTGGTAGAACGTGAATACACTGGTCCAGCCCGCGTCTCTGGTTCAGCGGGGACAGGCAAGACTATCGTAGCGCTACATCGGGCTGCCCATTTGGCGCGGAAGGAGCCCGAGGCTCGGGTACTGTTGACGACATTCTCCGATACCCTCGCGAATACGCTACAAACGATGCTGAAGCGACTGCTAAGCAGCGAACCGAGCCTTGCGGAGCGGATTGATGTTTATTCGTTGAATGCCATTGGTCTTCGGCTTTACAAAGCGCAACTCGGAGAGGTAACCATCGCCAGCCAAGAAGAGTTGAGCGAATTGATGAAAGACGCCGCGACCGCCGTGAAGGGTCATAAGTTCAACTTCCATTTCCTCCTAGCAGAATGGGAGCAGGTGGTGGATGCCTGGCAGTTGGAGAACTGGGAGGCGTATCGCGATATCGTTCGCCTTGGCAGGAAGACCCGGCTCCCGGAGGCGCAGCGAAAGGTGCTGTGGTCCATCTTTGAGCGCGTTCTTTCCGGACTGAAAGATCGAAAGCTAATCACATATGCAGAGTTGTTCACTAGGCTGGCAGCCACGATCTCGAAAAACAATAAGATAGTGTTCGACTTCGTGGTCGTGGATGAGGCCCAGGACATTAGTATCGCCAATCTTCAATTCATAGCCGCCTTGGGCGGAGGTCGGCCCAGGGCTCTCTTCTTCGCTGGCGATCTGGGCCAGCGCATCTTTCAGCAGCCCTTCTCCTGGAAAGCACTCGGAGTGGACATTCGAGGGCGCTCCCGAACCCTGCGTGTCAACTATCGCACCTCGCATCAGATACGAACCCAAGCTGACCTTCTGCTCGGCCCCGTGGTGACCGATGTAGATGGCAGCAGCGAGGACCGGAGCGATACGATTTCGGTGTTCAACGGCCAGCCTCCGACGATTCGCTCGCTTCAAACCGAAGATGAGGAGGTCAAGGCGGTCGGCAATTGGATCACGGAACATGCAAGGGCAGGTGTTCTGCCGCATGAGTTCGGCGTATTCGTCCGATCCGCCATGCAACTGGATCGAGCAAAGGCTGCCGTAAACAAAGCGAGGATGGCTTTCAAAGTTCTTGATGAGCGCGTCGAAACCACAAGTGGCTTCGTCTCAATCTGCACCATGCACCTCGCCAAAGGTCTAGAGTTCCGCGCAGTGGCGGTAATGGCCTGTGACGATGAAATTATTCCCCTGCAAGAGCGCATCGAGACCGTCGGGGACGACGCCGATTTGAGGGAAATCTACGACACCGAGCGCCACCTACTTTATGTCGCCTGTACACGGGCAAGAGATAATTTGCTGGTCACGAGCGTCGAACCGGCGTCGGAATTTCTAGATGACCTACTGGCTTGATAGGGGCGGCCGGAAATCTACTTCGACTCCTCCCACAGCAGTTCCCACTCCTTTGCGTAGACCGTCGCGATCTGCGGAACATTCCAGAGCACAAGGGCATCCTCCACTTTGTGCATGATCGCTGCGGTTGTGCAGTTGAAACTTCTCGTCTGGGAGAATCGCCGGATGACCTTTGAGGACTGTATGCATTTTAGTGCCTGATGTTCTGGATTTCTATGAGCTTGATATCCTTGCCTCTGATATCCGGGGATAGGCAGTCTTTGACCTCGCCCTTCGCAGAAAAATAGATTATCTGCCACCCCATGCTGGATATCTTCTTGAGGATTTCCATCTGTTTTTCAAGCCTACTGGGATCGGCCTTAATGAAAGGGTCGTCCATGATGAAAAAGCCCTTCTTCCCTTTGAGCAGCTTGTCGCCAAGCGCGAGCCGGATGGAAAGGTAAAGCTGGTCATATGCCCCACCTGAAAGCTTGCTCGCGTCCTGTGACTTGCCATCGTTTAGCTTAACGACAATCTTCCCTTCTTCGGGAAGGAAGTCTACTTCCACATAGCGGTTATCCGTGATTTCGCTGAAGTAACCTGAGACCAAGCTACCCTCGCCGAAGAGGGACTGGATCTTCTGTTCCTCCTCGCGCTCTACCTCCTCAAGAATCCCTATGACTTTCTGAGTTTTCTTTGCATTTTGCCCCTGTTCGGATATGAAGCTTTCCAGCTTCCTCTTTATGGCGTCAAGGTCAACGCAAGTATTGCAGGGCAGCCTCCCTTCACCGGGTGGTTGCAATATCTTGTTCGTGCTGTTCTCGATGTCATAGAGTTGCCTCTTGAATGTGTTCATGACGGAAAGCAACTCGGACCTCTTGCTATCCAGCTCATGCTTTCCGGATTTGAGTCTGGCAACCTGTGTTTCATCGTACTCGATGCCTTTACCTTTTCCCCGATACTCCTCCAGCTTTTCGATTTCCTTCTGCCACCTCCGCATGTTTTCGTCAGGCTTTTGTACTACGCCGAAAAACGCTTTCAATGTTGCGGCCTGTTCATCCCTTGAGCCTTCGGCTTGCTGTTTTAGCGCCAGATTCTTTTTGTAGTCACCAAGTGACTTGACTCCCGATTCGCTTTTCAACCCATCTATTGTTTGCTCGCTGCTCTCGATGTTTTCCTCAACGGCGGGAAGCTCCTTGTCTTTAAGCTTCTTGATTTCCTTTTCCCTCAGTTCTACGTCATTTGATTGGTCATTGGTTTCCTTATTTTTCAGTTCAAAACTTTCTTCAAAACCCTGAATTTGAGTGACTATATCCTCTATAGAGTCAACTTTGAAACCGAATCGTGCAACATTGAGCCTAATTCTCTCGAAGTCGGAATCAATCATAGAACTCTTGATTGCGAAAAAAATTTTCAGAGCCCATAATGCAAGAACCACGGCGGCAAATACTACAGTGAGGATGATAAGCACAGGAATAGTCGCGAATATGAGGCTCAGCGCCAGCAGCGCGAAGAATATGCTAGCTCCATAGGTCGGGAGCTTAAGGTATTGGTCTCGGGTTGTGAGAGCTGCGAGAGATTGCCTAGATTTCTCATGAGTTTTCAGGTCTAGCTTTACTTCGTCGTCTATTTTCTTTTTCTTTTGCTGGAGCGAATCGAACTCCTTGTTCAGCCTTTTCCACTTCTCCTTTTCCGTTTTTAGCTCGCGTTCTTTTGTCTCAAGCTCGGCGATAATCCCTTGTTTCTTTTCATTATCAGCCTTCAAATCTCTCTCAGCATCCCTCCATCTCTGTTCGTCATCCCTGTTAAAGGCAGCCAATTCCTTTATTTTTTGCAACGATTTCTTGAAATACTCCACGGCTGCCGACGCTTTTTCATATTTGAGCCGCTTTTCGGCATACTCCATCTCGCCTAGCTTCCGGTCAATTTCTTGGATTTCCTCGCTGGCCTGAGAGAGCTGCTCGTCGATCTTCTCGTAGCCCTCCTCTGTGAACGCTGCCAGCTTCTCTTGTATGTCCTCAATGAGTGTTTGAGCGTCTTTTACCCTCCCGGCAATCTTCCCATACTTCTGGTCATTTGAGAGTACAGAAGAACTCTCAGGCTTGGTGAGCTTCCCGATTTCCTGGAGCTTCTGCTTTAGTTTGAAAATCTCCTCTGTCCTGAGCCCCGTAAGACCATCAGTCACATTCTTATAGGCCTCTCCTTCATTGGCTATTGAGAGATCGCTGTTCCTGATTATGAACAGGTTTGCGCAGTCCAGAGAACTGAGATTCGCAATCTTTGAGATATCGCCTGCCTCCGGAAGCTTCACTTCCTTGCTATTATCATCTTCGATGACAAGGTACCCCTCAGGGCTTTCCTCAACCCTTTCCAGCTTCTCAAATTTCTTCAGGTCAGCCTTCTTGTTGAAAAGCATTTTCACGATAGCGTCGATTGAGAGCGACTTGCCTTCTTCATTGTTGCCGAACAGGAGGTTGAACTTGGCGAGAGTAACGTGGCCCGTATTGGCCAGAGGACCGTACCGTTCTATGAAATATTCCTTTATCTGCATATGCCTGCCTCCGTGAAAGCCCTTATGGCGATGTCCCTCAATTCCTTCGTCTGGCCTGGCGGGCATCCGGACTGTTCCAGCTTTCTCATGAAGCTCTTGAACAAGTCGTCCTCGACTATCCTCTGCACATCCATGAACTCATAACGCGCCTCTACCTGCTTTCCCTTGATCAGTTCCTTGATAGCGGATACGAGCTGGGCTTCGGTTGTGCTCAATTTTCTTCCGTCCAGACATCCGCCAATCCTCAATAAAAGGGTGGCCTTCGGATGCAGCTTCCTGATCTCTTCGCTAACCCTTTCCAGAGGCTTCTCCCCAGAGAAGGGGTCCAGGATGATCTCCCGCTCCTCGAAGTGGGGGGTATCAAGCCTGCACGGCTTCGGGTCCTTCCCGACCTCGAACAGGTTGGCCTGCCTCTGGCCTGTCTCCCTCTTCGTCACGGATATAGGAGATCCGGGGTAGACGAAATACCGGCCAGGCTCAATGAGCCTCACATCGAACCTGGTATGGAAATGGCCGGCGAGAACATAGTCGATGTTCAGTTCCTTGAAGTATGAAAGTCTGGCCGGCATGTAGCGTGCCTCTCCCTCATCCCCGAAATCGGTCCTTTTGAAGAACGTATCGAGGAGTTCGCCGTGGTAAAGAAGGATGTTTTTCTTGTCGCTTTTCAGACAATCCCTGAGCGACCTTATTCTGCTTACGAGCTTTTCTCCTTCAATGGCCTCGAAAGGGAGGCCGACAAACCGAACATTCTTGTGCTCAAAAGGTTCCTCACCCAGAACTATAGTGTCTCCTCCAAAATACAGCTCCTCCCCGAATGAGGCGGAGTCGTGGTTGCCGGGAATGATCAGAATCTTGAAATCGTTGTTGGAGAATAGTTCCCGTATCTGGGTCCTGAGGCTCTCCGCGTTCACATCCTTATCAAACAGGTCACCGCTTATGGAGAGCGCCTCTATCTTCGCTTTTTTGCCGATTTCAAGCAGCTCTTCCAGCGTCTTCCACCTTTCATCCCCGTATTCCCTCAGATGGAGGTCAGCAGTGTGGAGTATTTTCATCCCGTTATCCCTCAGAGGCTCCAAGAAGCTGTGCTCGTGGCCTCTTCACGTTAAGATATTCTATTCCAGCTATAAAAGCGTTTCCGCAATCTGCCGAATCTCTAGAGTGCCAAGCCTCCTTCTAAAGAAACCAAGGTGTTCTTTCCAGCCGCGGATGGAGCTTGAACTCTCCCGAACCAACAAGGAAAACGTTCATCAAATAGGCTATCTCCCCTGCGAACTTTAGCGTAATGGGCTCCCTGCAGAAATCCTTGGTGGAGGCCCAATTAAGTCTCGTGAGGCTAAGGATGTGCTGGGCGTAGACGCGCAGATCGAGCTTACCTTTGGAATGCACGCGGTTGATTGTGACATCTAGAGGCTTTGGTGTCCCTATGCCCTGTTGGCCCATATCATTTCTGCCCGTGGTTGCTATGTAGAATCGGTTAGGAGCAACGGGCAGATACATTCCTCGTGCCACACTTCCATCGCCTGCAGCCTCCCTATCGTAGAGCCGGGAAAGGCTATGCTCATTTATGTGAACGAACGATATCTCTGCTTCGGGGACATTCCTTCAATACTACAGTGGCCATTTCATCCCGGTCGACTCTTGCCTGGAGTTCCCCCGATTTCGTGGACACCCTGAATTGCACCTGCGTCTCGGTTTCGGGGGGGTATCCAAACACCACCTGCCTTCCGAAAACGCAACCAAGGCCCTCTACGCGCAAGGCTTTTTCCTCACTCTGGCTTGGATCGTCAATCATGCCGTCTTCCGCTCCTCGAGCTCCTCATATTCGGTCGGTGTGAGGTAGCCGAGGTACGAGTGAAGCCGCTTGCGATTATAGAAGATCTCCACGTATTCGAATATTGCTCTCCTGGCCTCCTCTCTGCTTCGGTAGATCTTGTCCCGAATCAACTCTGCTCTCAAGGTCTTGAAAAACGTCTCCGCGCACGCGTTGTCCCAACAGTCGCCCTTACGGCTCATGCTTTGAATGAATCCGTGCCCTTTGGCAAACTTTTCAAACTGACCGCTGGTATACTGCACACCGCGATCGGAATGAAACAACAGTCCCCGCGGCGGGCGGCGACGAATCGCGGCCATGACTACCGCCGTCAGCACCAGCTCGGCACTCAGCTCGCAGCTCAGCGACCAGCCCGCCACTCGACGTGAGTACAGATCCAGTACGATGCATAAATACATCCACCCTTCGGCTGTCGCAACGTAGGTTATGTCGGACACCCACACGCGATTCGCCGCGGAGGCTTCGAAGTTCCTGTTCACTATGTTTTCGGCCACTTCCTGGCCGTCTTTCGAGTGCGTGGTCACTACAAACCGCCTCTTCGGCTGCGGCCCAAGGGCATTCTCTCTCATGATTCGGGCAACTCGGTTCTTCCCCACATGCCGCCCACGCCTCAGCAGTTCTTCCCGCATGCGCGGGCTTCCGTAGCTGTGACGCACCTCGCCCTGGATCTTCCGGATCTGCTCGATCAGCTCCTTCTCCTCGAGTGCTCGTGCACTCTCTTTACCGTCGAGCCAGGCATAGTACCCACTGCGCGCTACTCCCAATACTTCCGCCATCTTCTCCACGCCGTGGGTTCCCCGCTGTTTACTCATGACCTGGTACTTCATCTCGGGGGTCTGGAGAAGATGGCTGTTGCTTTTCTTAAAATGTCCCGTTCCTCGCGCAACTCCTTGTTCTCTTTGCGCAAGGCGGCCAATTCCTCGTCACGGGACCTGCCGTTGCCTGGGAAAGCTCGTGTCCCGTCCTCACTGAATTGCTTCCTCCAGCGGTAGATCTGTCCGCTGCCGATTCCCAGATCCCGTTCAATCTCATGTCCCGGCTTTGTCCCTGACTCCAGGAGCCGGATAGCATCGAGCTTGAACTCTTTGGTGTATTTCTTCCTCGTATCTGCCATTATCTTTCCTTACCCCTCTAAACCACCCCCGACTTAAGTCGGGGGGTTTGCGCTTGTCGGCTAAAGCCGACTGGGGCCGACATCACGGTTCTACTTTGAAGTCGGCATCTTGGTCCCGCTCTGTGTCCTGCTGATTCTCGATGTAGCGGGCGATCATCTCTTCGGTCACGTTCCCTGTGCTCGCCACGAAATACCCGCGGGCCCAAAGATGCCTGCCCCAGAATGTTTTGTTCAACCCTTTGTTTTCCATGAGCAGCTTCCGTGATGTCAGCCCCTTCATGCGCTGCACGAGCCTGGATACCGATAGAGTCGGCGGCACGCTCAGCAGCAGATGCACGTGATCGCGGCTGATGTTCCCTTTCACGATCTCTACGTCCAGGCTCGCGCAAATCATTCGTATCAGATCTCTTACGCGGGTTCCTATCTCTTTCCCCAACACTGGCTTGCGGTACTTGGTGATCCACACTATATGATACTTCAAATCATAGACGCAGTGCGACGCTTTTCGATACTGCTTCATCGTACCGCAAGCCTACTAAAGTCTTCGTCTAAAGACGAGGGGGTTTCTCCCCGTAGGAGACTCTAAAATACTGCTTAACCATGTGTCTATTAAATCGGGGTAGGCCCAGCCCATGTACTCCCTCGCAGCACACTCGCACATCCTCTTTGCCCTCGAGGTATTGCTCAAGCATTCGAAATTGCTCGAGGGTGTTGCCGATCTCAAGGGCTTTGATCTTTTCGCTCTGTTCATCGAGGATGCAAACAGAATGCTTCTGCGATCCCATGTCGATTCCGACAAACTGCTTCATGACGATCCTCCCGGTATTACAAATGCCCTCCTGCCGCGCCCCTCATATGAGGACAACCACCCCACTACAAGCGGTCAGAAGGAAGGCAGGGAAGCACGGGTGCTCTCAGCTTCTCCAGTGCAGAGCATGAGTAGGACTTAGCTTTCCCTTCCTTTTCCATCATACCCTTTCGTTTGGTTATCATATGAGGAGGGGCAGAGGTAGAACACCTTGCAGCTGAAGGGTCGAAAGTAGTCGGCTTTACAGTCGGGATTGGTGCATTGGATCCTCGCGATGCCCTTCGAGTAGTCCCCGCAGTACAGGAATCGTTCGACGGCCGAGCTGATCCGCTGCAGGCGGAACCGTCCCAGGCGGGCAGCGTACGTGGTTTCGTATCCTGCGCAGAGCTCCGGGAAGTGGGTGCGGAACAACCTCTGCAGGGAGCTGGTACCCCGTTGGCGGTAGGTGCTGGGGAACGTCGCATCCAGGGACAGGGCCAATTGGTCGGCCACAATGGGAAAGACGACCCCAAAGAGCACGCTGCATCCCCCCGGCGGCCCGTCTCCGAACACGCGGCCGGGCGGCCCGCCTGCGCGCCCAGCACGCCCGGGAGGGACTCACTGTACCGCCGATCGCCGTTTTCAGTATCGCAAATCGGTGCAACTTTCCCTTTAAGGGTGGACAGAAAGGTGAGATACAGTAAAGAATTTTGAAATCTTGACATTCCATCAGCCTTCCCTCCACTGTTATCGCTTGATGGGCATTAATGGGCTGACTGAAAAAACCACGGTATACTGGCCAGGAGGTTGAGCGTGGTAGACATAAGTCCAACGGAAGTCGTCGGCATCAGAGACGCGGGCTTCGACGAATACTGGCTGCGCGATCGAATCTACGACGATCCAAGCATCATCGGACTCGGTGAATTGCAGGCCGTCATGAAAGAAAAGACGCAGTCACAGGGCGGGCGCCTTGATCTCTTGCTCAAAGATCCTGCAGACGACGCAATGTTCGAAGTGGAAATCCAACTGGGATCTACGGATGAATCCCACATCATCCGCACTATCGAGTACTGGGACAATGAAAAGCGGAAGTGGCCGAACCGCAGTCATACCGCAGTGCTCGTCGCTGAAGAGATCACAAGCAGGTTCTTCAATGTTGTCCACCTTCTGAGCCAAGCGGTTCCCATCATTGGGATCCAAGTAAGCATTGTAAAGATCGGTGCAGCGGTTGGATTGCATTTTACAAAGATCATAGATTCGTTCGAGGAGCCAGAGGATCAGGAGACACCGCAGCAATCTTTCACTGAAAAGCACTGGATCGATAAGTACCCTGGAGTTTTTGAATGTGCGAAGTGGTGCAGAGAAGTACTGCTGACCAAGTACCCCGAAGTGAATGCAAGGTATTTTGAGGATTATATTTCTTTGACGGTCCGCGGAATTGCCAGAGTATGGCTCAACAGACGCAAGAACGATAGGGTGCTGATTGAGGTGAAGTGCCTTGAGGAGAACCTTCCAAGACTCATTGAGGTCCATCAATACTGAGGGCATTTCCTTTGGAACTCGGAGCAATAAGAATCTCACGTTCAACGTAAATCTATCGCAACTGAAACAAAAGCAAGCTATGCATGAGCTTTTAGCAGAACTGATAGGTACCGCTTCGAAAGGCTCTTGAGTTCACTCGATAGGATTCCGGGTAGAGATAGTCTCATTCAGTCGGCCAACGCCGGGGCGGGCACGTACTTCCTGATGTAGCGTTCAACGTATTCGATTGGCAGTCGAGCGTCGTGTATACCTCTGTTGATTCTCGTGATGTACTCTGCCTTAGGAATTCCTTCCTGGTCCACGGGGTCAATATAGACAAGGCATTCGTGGCTCTCGTTGCCCATCACTACTCGCAGATTCTCCTTGCGGTAAAGGCCACGATGCACGCCTTCATATTTGTCCAAGGATTTCTCATCTGATTGAGAAATATCAAACACCAATCCTAACACGTAGTCGTCTACAGAACTGACGATATTGGCGTACCCTCGGGAGGAGATAAACCAGCGACAGTCCTGGATTCTTCCAAGTCCGAGGGCCCTAGATTCCGGACATCGGAGAGCCATTTGCTCCAACCAAAGATTTGATCCATAGCCGAAGTATTTCATAGCTCTTCAATCTACGCCCCAAGACCCACTAAACGCAACCTGTAAGAGATACGAAAGCGAACAGTCGGAAGGGGCATGATATAATAGTGGTCGGGACAATAGTCAGAATGGAAAACGGAACTCTCCCGGCAGGTTCGACAAAGTGGCTCTCGAAGTCCGACTTCTTGGTGGCACGAAGCTGCCCAGGAAAGCTCTACTTCAAGAAACACGCGTTCCCAAGCGTAGTTGAGCAAGACGACTACATGGAGATGCTCGCTGACGGCGGCTTCATGATCGAGAAGATGGCCCAACTCTGCTACCCCGAAGGAATCGAGATCGGCGGGACCAATGAGGAAGCCCTCAAGGAGACCGAACAACTCCTACAGCGAGACTCCGTGACTATGTTTCAGCCTGCCTTTTTCTCCAAGGGCAAGTTTGTCCGCATCGACATCCTTAGAAAGAATGGAACAAAACTCGAACTGATTGAGGTCAAATCAAAATCCTTTGACTCTGCCAAGTTTGACGAATATGGCAGGGATGCGGCGAGGTACTTCGAGAAGAGTGAATGGACCGCCTACATCGAGGACGTGGCGTTCCAGAAGCATGTCCTAAAAGAAGGGTTTCCGGAGGCTCAAATCGAGGCATATCTCCTTCTACCTGACAAGGCCAAGAAGACAGCGGTAGAGGGAATGATCGGCTGGTTCAAGCTGTTCAAGGATGCTGGCGCTTCGGGATCTTGGAGACCAAAGGTCGAGTTTACCGGCGATTCTGACCTGGTGCGTAAGAACAGCTTTCTCACCCTTGTTGATGTAGATGAGATCGTTGACCGAACGATCTCACTGATTCTTGATGACATCGATCTCTACGCCTCAGCCATCTCAAGTGACGAGCGACTGAAGGCTGCCGTATCGATCAAGTGCCGAGACTGCGAGTACAAGGACGTCGATGAAGAACATCCGAAGAGCGGTTTCGCGCTGTGCTGGGGAAATCGCGCCGAGGTGTCTCCCCATATCTTGGCGCTCGGTCAGCTTGGCAACATCAACAAGAGCAAGGATTGCATCAACAAGCTCATCGCGGAGGGCAAATCGAGCGTCTACGACGTTCCGCAGAGCCTGGTGAGAGACAAGTACAACAACAGACCCTTCTACCAGGTTGCCAAGAAGGATGAGTTCTTGCTGCCCGAGTTTGGCGAGATCCTCAAGAGCATCGAGTACCCACTGCATTTCGTTGATTTCGAGACCTCTCAGATGGCGATGCCGTACCACGCAGGGATGCGACCATACCAGCGCGTGCTCTTCCAGTGGAGTTGCCACACCATCGATGAACCAGGCAAGACGCCGACGCACGCCGAGTGGATCAACACAAGGGACGTCTGCCCCAACGTGGAGTTTGGAGACAGCCTTGTTCGTTGTCTTGGAGATCGAGGATCGATCCTAACGTGGAGTCCTTACGAGAACACTCAACTCCGTTACCTACTCGACTTCATCGAGGAGAACGGAATAGACAATCCAGGACTGCTTGGTTGGCTGCAGGCGACAGTTGCGACCAAAGAAAACGACCCCGGACGAATCGTCGATTTGAACAAGGTGGCCATCAAGTGCTACTTCCATCCCCTGATGGGCGCCAGGACTTCAATCAAGGTCACCTTGCCCGCCGTCCTGAGTTCAGCGAAATCTGAAAGGATCAAAGACCTCCTGAGACCCGAGAGTCTCCTGCAACTCGACGAGAGCGGCGGGCTACAAGATCCCTATTCACTCTTGCCACCGTTTGAGATTTATGGGCAATCAGAGAACGTGCAAAATGGCACCGGCGCAATGAGAGCGTACCAAGAGATGCTCTACGGGGATGTCAGTTCGGATCAGGCCGCAAGGCTTGAGTATGAAAATGCACTCCTTCGGTACTGCAGGGTTGATACGCTCGCAATGGTTCTCATTTGGGAGCACTGGCTGCATTTGCACAACGCCGCCTGAATAGAGCGCTTTTGGGGCGACTGCACCGACGCCTCTTGCGCCTGGCATGCCCTTTCTCCGCAAAAGTGAGGACGTTTATGTCGTTGGGAAGATGGTCGTGGGTCATTAGAATAGGATTCTTTAACTTCATAAAAAGAGTTCGTGTTCTGCTGATAAAGTACATCAAGTACCAAACGGTTTATCTAAAGAAACCTGACTATGAACGGGCAAAGGGAACCCCACAGTTTCTTGCTGCTCTTCAGCTAGGAAGGATCGTCAATTCAATTAGTTCGTGTCAGAGGACGTATCTCAAAGTCATTGATAAGGGCAAACTAACCCAAACCAAAGATCAGATGGAACAACTATTTACCCTTGCTTCCTACGTGTATGAAGGCGTAAAGGAGTTCTTTCGAAGAGAGAAGGATCTGGCGCACCTACGAGCTTGGAGAGGTCACAGAGCCGAAATTAGGTTTCTCAAGAAGGAAAGTAACCGTCAAATAAACCCCACCCCTGAATTCGGACGCCGAGGGGGTGCGCTCCTGCTTTATTCAGAACAAATGACCGGAATCAAAGTTCAGCAGAGACTCGCGTGGAACATTCCAGGGAAGCAGCTCACGATAATCCTCAGGGTTGTCGCTCTCAGGAAGCCGCGAGAGAATGTAGCGAAGATATAGGTAGGGCTCCACGCCGTTCAGTTTGGCCGTCTCGATGATACTGTACCACCCCGCACTGGCTTCGGCGCCCGCGGGGCTCCCAGATAGCATCCAATTTTTTCTTCCCACCACAAACGGCCGTATCGCCTGCTCGACCGCGTTATTACTCGGACCCAAATCGGGACTGTCCAGGTACCGAATCATCTTGGGCCACTGCTCGATGGTGTAGGCGATCGCTTTGCCCAGAAGCAGAGACGGGGGAACCTGCCCCTGACGCTTGTGAAGCCACGCCTTGAGCTTTTCCAACACGGGTTCGGCCTGCTCTCGCCGTTGGCGGACGAACTCCTGCGGTGAAAGCTCTTGAGCTCTTAAGGTCCGCTCGATCCTGAACAGAGCATCGATTCGTGCCAGGGCCTCATCGACACTTCCCGCCTGCTTGGATGCCTCCTTGGCCTCGAAGAACTTTCTACGCGAGTGCGCCCAACAGGTCGCGTGAATGACTCCGGGTTGGCTTCCCACTTCGTTATATCCGTCATAGCCATCAGTCTGGATGAAGCCGTTGTAACCCCGCAGAGCCTCAAGGGGAACCTTACCGGATCGTGTGGGATGATACTGAAACTCAACCACGGGTCTTTTCGGACTGCCTCCCAGGAACACCCACATATACGACTTTGAAGTATTGGGGCGATCCGGCTCCCCCATCACCTGAAGGGTCGTCTCGTCGATTCCTACATGCGGGCCTCTTCGAATCTCTGCTCGAAGTAGCTCGATAACCGGCGCAAGCCTATGGAATACCGCGATGCTCCAGTTGGCCATGTCCTGGCGGCTGATATCTACTCCGATGCGCTGAAACTGCTTCTCTTGGCGGTAGAACGGCAGGGCGTCGCAGAACTTCGCCGTCATTATGTAGGCCACCAGTGCCGGTGAGGCGATGCTCTTGGGAAGAAGCTGCCTCACCGCCGGGGCGATCCGCACCGCGGGACGGTCCTCATCCCCGGAGCCTTCGCAGGCCTTGCAGGCGTACTGGGGTCTCAGGTGCCGCCGTACCCGTATCTGGGGCGGGATGACCTCAAGTTTCTCGAGGCTTTCCTCTCCGATACGTGTAAGCTCCTGTCCGCAGGCACATTTCTTGTCTTCTTCACTTATGTCGTGGACCATCTCCACACGGGGAAGCTCAGGCGGCAGCGGCTTTCTGCCCCGCTTCACCCGCGTGTGCGCCCTTACCTCAATGCGCTCCTCGGCGGCAGGCTCCTGTTGTTGGCTGAATACGATATCCTCCGCCTCGTTGAAAAGAAGAAGCTGCTTTTGCTCCTCCTCGGATAGCTTCTCGGCGCTGCGGCCAAAGAGCTTGCGCCGCAGAAGCTGCAGCTCTTCGAAATGCTCTATGGCCTTGTTTTGGTGCTCGATTCGTTCGCTGCGCTCCTTCTCCAACTCGGCCTGCAGTCGAGCGAGCTCTTCATCGTGCTCCCTGACAATCCGTCGAACCAGCTCGTGCAGCTGTTCGACGTTGTTCGGTAGTTCTCCCAGTTTTTCGTTCACCACATGAGAATACCATGATGGGGCCTTAAAATCTAGATGTTTTTATACGACCGCGGTATACGCGAGGCTCTGGTGCGCGTTCCAGAAGTCGATTCCCGAAAGCAGCATCCGAAGCTGCTCCAAGCTGATCTCCCGCGCTGCCTCTTCCGTTCTTGGCCAGGGGAAGCGATCCCGCTCCAGCCTTTTCTGCCACATGCAGAACCCGTTTCGATCCCAGTACAGGCACCTTCAGGAGACGTTTCTCATGATTGCTGAAAAGGTAGAGGTGTCCGGAAAGCGGATCTTTGCCCATCGCCGTCTGTACCAGGATGGCCAGTCCGTTTATCTGTTTTCTCAAATCCGTCGCGCCCGGACGAACAAATATCTTGACGTTGCTCCATTCAATGAACATCAGCCGTCTCCCGCATCACGCGCAGCACTCTGCGCAGAAGCTCCTCGCCGATGTTTCCATACAGTTCAATATCTCCATCTCTGCTTACTCTCACGCGCGCCTGCTCCGCAGCATCCAGGGCTTGGGATGTGTCGCGGATTCCTACAAATGACAATCCGTCGGCGGAGCCGCGCAATCGCTTCACCCATCGCCTCAGGGATTCGTAGGGTATCCCTTGTTCCTGGCACCATGCCTTTCTCGTCTTCCCGCTTGATCGCCACGCGGTGATGAGCTCGCTCCATTTCTCTGCGTTTCTGCGTGGTTGTTTTCGATTCTCCTGTCTTGACTCCATCTACGGCCTCCTGATTCCCTGAATTGAGTGGGCTCAGGATCGCGGCTTTTTATGCCGGCCGCAAGGTGGGGTTTATTTGACGGTTACGAAGGAAAAGGATCAGGGTAGGGCCTATTGGGTGATGTTGAATAACATCAGAAACCAAGTAATGTTCCACTTCCTGCCACAGGCAATAGAAACAACCATAGAGGCCATGGTTGTCGGTGAAGAGATCAAATTTGCCGTTGGACGAACGGCGAAGAGAGAGGACACCGTTTATATGTTTGGAGATGATATTCTGCTTAAATATGTATTTGACCGACAGGGTATAGATGGGGTGACGATAGACGAGAAGATCAATGGACTAATGAACTATGTCCTTCTACTGTCAAATACACTCAGAGGGATAATTAACTCACTACTTCTTGAAATGCTCAAGTCCTTCAGGGCAAATCTCAAACGAGCAGCACTTGAATAGGAAATAGTAGGACTCAAGAGAGAGGACGTGAAGGTGGAGACTGCATATCCGTATCAGAAAGTAGGTTCACTGGAGGACTTCATCAAGTACGTCTCGCTCTATGCGGAGATGTGGGGAGGTTCCCGTGGCCTAATAAGACCTTGGTTCCGAGGCCAGCCAAACCAAGGGGACGATCCAATTCCAAAGATATTCCGACCTTACACCAAGGGCGGCTTGCTAAGGTACTCCCTAAATGACGAGTTCTGGATGGTTACTTCGTTTAGAAATAAAGCCCCGTCGATAGAAGTAACCCCGGAAACGGATAGGCTCGACAAATGGCTCTTTCTCATGCAGCATCATGGCCTACCGACGCGACTACTGGATTGGACCGAGAGTTCACTAATAGCCCTGTATTTTGCGGTTCGAGGGCCCTCTGATGCCGACGCAGGACTGTGGATGCTGCATCCGATAAAGTTGAATGTGATGACCACTTGGGGACAAAGCGTGGCAGAGCGGGAAGAGATTTTTGTCGTGGATAACTACCCAAACACATGGGCTACCGGAAAGGTCGGTTCAGCGAACTTTGAGTACTGTTTCAATGGGATAAGCGTCGAGCAGATCATATATGGCAAGAAGCAAAAGGGAAATACCTGGTATAGGTTCAATGCAGAGGGAAAGGATCAGGTGTTTATAACGACCTTCCCGCTGGCCATACAACCAAGCTACATTCATCGAAGAATGATAGCGCAGAGAAGTGTGTTTACGATCCATGGCGCCCTTGAAAAAGGCTTTGAGGCGATATTCAGCGAGGGCGGTCCTAAGACGATGGACTTCTTGCGGAAAATAGTAATTCCCAATGCGGCAAGAAGAGCTATCTTGAGTCAACTAAGAACCAGCGGATTTGTGCCAACTGCTCTATTTCCGGATTTGGACAGGCTGTCGGAGGAAGTCGCTGGCGACTTTCGAGCGGAGTAGGAACTTCGCATGAACGACCTTACCCGGACTGCTGCACCCGAACGAAGTTGCTAGCCGCTATCGTTTTCATTCTCGCAGATTGCTTCAGGTGGTGGCGCGGTTAAGAGTCACTGGCATTCCCTTATCTGGTTGCGAAGCCGCGCAGATAGACAACTTCTCCCAACCAAGGTAATGGTGAAGGGAAGGTTAGGCGATGACCAGTCATCGAACAGTGGGAGAGAGCTTCTCGGAGGTTGGGTGAAGCACTGAGCATGAGCATAGAAACGCTGCGAGTAGAAATTGAGGCCATTCTGAAGGCGGAGGGAATCACCGTCCTCTATGATGTCGTACAATCTAAGCCGGGTGAGTTCGCCGAGGGGGAGTACCGACCGGGCACAAAGACAGTGGTCATCGATCAGGACCTCGCAGGCTATCCGGACGAGCCTCTCACAATTGCACACGAGATCGGCCATCATTTCGACCTTCTTCAGGACGGAATCCATCGACACCCGCAGACGAACGAGAGCGGCGAGCGGATGCGTTCATGGTTCGCCTCGCCGAAAAGCACAAACTCGGAGAGCACGCCAAGAGGATTGCCAACTATCACCGTCCGGGGTCCTATCCCGACAGATAGACGACGGGAGTGACAAGGACAGGTGGCGACCCGCCAGTTCAGATGCGCCAAATGTGCCGACATTGGGAGAGGAGTGCCTGCATAGGAACGAGAATCCAGCATGGTCGAGGCAATCAATGAAAAATGACTTTCATGATGTTCCTTTCAGCGAATCTACCAAGGTGAAGCTTGCTCTCTTCAAAGGGTACTTCACAGAGTGGCTACCGACTTTTCTCCATCGAAGACCTCAGCCCTCCAAGATCAACGTCGTAGATTTCTTTTCAGGCCCTGGCGAAGACGTTGAACACGCTCCGGGAAGTCCCCAACTAATACTGGAGCAGATGAGAATATTTAAGAATCAGATGGGAGCATGGAAAGGCAAGCTGCATGTGCTCTTCAACGACTCGCATCGAAGTAAAGTCGAGAAGCTGAGAGAACTGTTGGACCGGCGTTTTTCGGATGTCCTGAGCTATGTTGACGTCGAAATCCGCAACGAGGAATTCGAAGACCTCTTTGACGAACTGCGACCAAAATTCGCCGAAACAGATGCGGCAAACCTTCTCTTCGTCGACCAGTCTGGACTCAGCGAAATGCCAATAAAGACTTTCCTGAGTATCGTGGCTCTTGATAGGACCGACCTCCTGTTCTTCATTTCCTCTTCAACAGTTGTCCGATTCCACGACCTCGAAGAGATCAAGAGGCTTCTGCCGATTCCTGAAGGGCTGATACATACAACAGAGTACTGCCGGATCCACAAGCTCGTGAGAGCGTACTATCAATCACAAGTACCTGCTGGCAGAGAATACTACATGTCCGATTTCTCCCTCAAGAAAGATGCCAACATCTATGGGGTGATATTCGGCTCGAACCACCTGCGTGGGTTGGACAAGTTTGTCAGAACATGTTGGAAATTAGATGAAAAAACAGGCCAGGCAAACTACGATATCGACCGGGAGAACATTGACGATTCTGTCCCGTACTTGATCCAACCGGTCCCGAAAAAGGTATCGCTCTACCAAGATGCTCTCGCTTTGCTGATCAAAAATGGGACTCTACACTCAAACAGAGACGTCATAGTGCATTATCTAACGAACGGGATGTTGTGCTCGCACGCAAAACCTGTTCTCGCCAAACTCAGAGCAGAAGGTGTCATTGAAAAAGCTGTTCCGATTTCATACACTTTGGCAGCAGGCAAAAGCGATCGGCAAGCAATAGTACTCAAGAAGGGATAGGACATGAATCGGACGAAGATCGAGTGGACCGAGTCGACCTGGAATCCGATTACCGGTTGTGATCGCATCTCCAACGGTTGCGACCACTGCTATGCTGAGAGAATGGCGGCCAGGTTGAAGGCAATGGGCAGCAACCGGTACCGCAATGGATTTGACTTGACGATTCACGAAGATCTCTTCGATGCCCCACTGCACTGGAAACAACCTCGGGTGATCTTCGTCAACTCTATGTCCGACCTTTTCCACGAGTCCATTCCACCAGCGGCTGTCATGAAGATCTTCGCCACCATGAACAAGGCGTTATGGCACACTTTTCAGATTCTCACAAAACGTCCGATGCACACGCTGAGCCTGCTCGACAGCCTGGTCTGGACGCCGAACATCTGGATGGGCGTGAGTGTGGAGTCCTATCGATACACGCACAGGATCGAGGCGTTACGCAGGATCCCCGCCGAAGTTCGTTTCGTTTCTTTCGAACCCTTGCTATCAGCAATACCCGCAAATACATCGCTTGAACGCATTCAATGGGCGATCATTGGTGGTGAGTCTGGACCTGGCGCAAGGCCAATGCAGCCCGAGTGGGCGACAGAGTTGCGGAAGCTTTGCAGGCAGTACGGAACGGCGTTCTTCTTCAAGCAGTGGGGTGGCGTCAACAAGAAGGCAGCGGGTCGCATCCTCGAAGGCAGAACCTGGGACGAGATGCCGACGAATCTTGACAGGGTACAACAGCTCGCGCTGTAGGGCTGCTCTTGAGCGCCGAATTCTTTCGTTCCGTGTTTCGCCGCTCTCGGCTACTGCCCTTTCCAAGTCTACTTCGCGGAGGCCAAAAGTCAAAATCAATCGCGAACGACTTCGCTAAGCCAAGCCTTCACTGGATCGCCTTCCTGGTTCGTTTCTAAAATCGCAGCCCGAATGTCTTGGACTTGCCATCCTCTGTTGAACGCCTGGCGTATCTCGGCCTTGCTGACCCTTCGTGGACCGAGGTCCCCAGGCTGTAGGTCGCTGAAACACAAAAGCACTAGCTTGTTGCCTGACTTCGTCACCGAGGTGAGACTCGATACATAACGTTCCCTGTCAGGATCGGAAAACACATGGAAAAGCCCGCAATCGATCACGGTATCGAATGTGCGTTCGAGACCTCCGAGGTCCAAGGCGTCGACTGCCAAGAACTTGACCGCGATGCCTCTGTCCTTCGCCTTGGCTTCTGCCTTGCGAATAGCGTTTGGCGAGGCATCGATGCCCCACACCTTGTAACCCCGGCTAGCGAGGTACAGAGCATTCTCCCCCGTGCCACAGCCGCAGTCCAGGACAGAGCCGCTAAAGGCGCCCATCTGTTCCAACCGAACGATCTCTTCTTGAGGCTTGCCAATGTCCCAGGGAGGAATGCTGAGATAAGCGGAATCGAATCCCTTCATAGCGTCAATGTCTACATGAGGGGATGCCGGGGGCAACCATCGCATTCAGTTTGGAGGTCATTTTGCTCGCTAACGCCAGTTGGGGTCTTTGCAATTGTTGCTTGCCTTGAAACATGACTCGACTCGTTCTTTTCCCCAGATCTTGTTACCCGCTCGTCGTGGATTTTTTTTGAAAGCTTCATTTCTAGCTGCAATGTGCAGATCAATCGCTTCCTTGCACTCGTCCACGCTGTCGTAGTCGCTATTATGGATGACAGCTTTCGCCATGCCGCTAAATACTGATTCGATGACGTTCAGAAACTGGGCAGAGGCTGGAAGTGGTGCGAGCATCACTATGGGGTGTCCGATTTTTCCAGCGTCCAAAGCAGTATTCATCTCAAAAACGTATTCTGCGAGCTTTCCTGAAACGTGCCAAGACGCCGCATCCCACGAGAGGTAGAGACGATACTGATTAGAATATTGCCGCAAAAGGATGTCCAGGAGTTTTATCATCTCTTCAGTATTCTTCTTTTCCGAGTAGAAATGAGTCACTTGATTTGTGGACAGTTCCAACGCTGCGGTAACGATTAGGCGCCCTTTGTTTCGCTGCCATTGAGGTACAAGTCGTGTCGTTCCTTGCTTGGTCAACGCACGGCCACCTTGCATCTTCACAGAGAAAGGACCAAACTCGTCTACCGAGAAAAACTTCTCATTCTCTAGCAGATTTGACAGTATCTTGGTAATTTCCTGTAACTTCTCACGGTAATCTGGGTCAGGGCTGGAGAGTACGCGCCGCGCCTTCCTGAAAGTGTAATGTTCAGCCCTAACGTATTCCGAAATCGTGCTCTTCCCTATCGACTCGGTGTACTGACGTTCATACGCTCGCGCAAGAGTCCCCAAACTCCACGAAGCCCTATTGATTCCATGAAGGCGTGGAGATTCATGAAGAACTTCGATAATTCGATCTCGCTTCGTGTCCCTTTCCTTTACCTTATCGGGGTTCACGTTTCTTATTTTATTCCTTCGAAGACCAGCCATGCCGTCCTGCTTGAAGGCAATAAGCCATCTTTTCAAAAGGCGAGTAGACCTTTCCACCTTGGCGCATAGGCTCTTCAACTCGGCTCCCCTTTGTGAATCGAGCACTACCACCGCCTTGGCCCAGTTTGTTCTGTTATTCGAGCGTCGCCATTTTTCTAATTCGACCAGATCCTCCTCACAGACGTGAGTAATGCGCCACGTCGTGCGTACCGGGTGAGGGCGCATATTCGCCGCCAGGGAATACAGGGCGCTCTTGCCGCCTTTATAGCCATCCAGCCGCGCCAGCCGCAGGACTTCCACCGACATCATCTGTGGTTCCTCCCGTAGCAGCTTCTCTATTTGCGCTCTGAACCGCTCTGTGATCTTGGGTCGCCCGATTCGGCGACAAAACCGTTTCCCAAGGTCTTCCACCTGCTGAATAGCTGGCTCGCTAGCGACTCGTTGCACTGTATTGAGCGACACCGCAGCAATACGCGCGGCGTCTTCCTTCGTATGGTGGGCCTTCAGCAGAATTTGGATTTCATAACGCTTCATCTGTGGGATCATTGAGGCTCCTCGCGTCAAAAGTGGATTTCTGACGCCAAGCATGACGTAGATACTGCTTGCGCGTCCCCTGCGACTGCAATCTATTCTACGAGTAGAAGCTCGTGCTGCGGGCGGTTGCAAACACCTCAATCCCGCAGGCTTCCATTGACGGTCGCGCCCGATCCGGATGCAGCCTTCCTCTGGGCAGGATTCGCACAGCATGCAGGGACCGGCACCGAAAGCGAATGCCCTGTAGTAGCCTTGTCAGCATAGGCGATGTCAAGGGCAATCTCCATGGGCGTCGCCGGGGCAAGCCCTTCCCATACGATCGGATGATTTCAAGCAGCGCAGACGCCAGAGGATACGACTTCGGCTTGCCCCACCGAATCAGGGTTCGTATTCTTCAAGCAAGGAGTTGCCATGAAGATCGCGATCATAGGGACGGGCAACGTAGGCGGCGCTTTGGCCAGGGCATGGGCACGAGCCGGGCACCGTATCTTTCTCGGGGTACGCAATCTCCAAGACCAGAAGGTCCTTGCACTGACAGCGGAGGGACCGCTGATCTCCGCCCATTCGCCTGCCGAGGCGGTGAACGATGCGGAGACCGTGTTGTTCGCCATACCCCCGAATGCTCTTCAGCAGGTTCTGGACAACCTCGGGGACTTGAAGGGCAAGGTGCTCATCGACGCGACCAACTCTGTGCGGACCAGGGCTGGGGATTAATGGTAGTAACGACTATAGCTCGAGACGGGGGCTTCGAGGAGGTCCAGACAGGAGTTTGGCCCCCCAGGACAGCAGGGAGGATGCACCTGACGGCGCAGGAAGCGCTGGCGCGATGCGTCGTGCAGGCAGGGCGGGGTGCAGAAGGCGATCGGAGTCTGCGCAAGGGTCAGTCGGCTGGCGTGAGGACAAGAATCTGGCGCGCGTGGGAACGAGGGGAGAAGATTCAACCCAGGGACGCGGCTTCAAGGCCCGGGGGAGCCGCGCCGGTCTTGATGAGGTGGCGGAGGATTCTGAGGATCTGCGGGGGATCGGTGATGACGGCGAGGACCCGCATCGGGGAACCACAACGGCGGCAGCGGAGGGGATCAACCTCGTAGATCTTTGCGAGCAGCCGAGCCCAGGCGGAGCGGGACTCCGTGGCGGACACGGACAGATTCGGCGTGTCCTGGGGGGCTGGGCCGAGGTGCAGAGCAGGCCGGGACTGGTGGTCCTTCTTCCAGCCGTCGGGAGCCAGGCGGAGCAGATGGGGCTTGCGGGACCATGTGCCACGCGATCGCGAGGAATACAGGCCGTAGCGGCGAATGAACCTGGCCCCCGCGTCCGGAAGGTGTTGCAGGACCTCGACCAGGAACTCCGTCGCGGGGAACAGCTTGGAGTTTGTGCGGAAGTAGGGATTGTACTCTGAGCGATACATGACGCTGCCAGCGTGTTCCTCCACGAGCATCTTCTTCAGCGACACAGGCGGACGCGCTGTGTACTGCGCGAGGGCCTCCCGCGCCTTGGAGGAAGTGGCGGGGATCTTGACCGAGAGGTCCACGCTGAACCCGCTGTGTGTCCAGTCCAGCATATTCCTAGCCAGCCGCTTGTTGAGCAGGGTATGTTTCAGGATAAAGTCGACCATGCCGGCGCGGAAGTACTGACTGAGCTTGGCCAGATCGAGGGAAGGCACATGGACAAACCTCCCCTCCCTGTCGAATCCGCCTTCGAGGAAGATGGCGTGTAGGTGGGGATTCCACCGCGCGAACTCACCCGCGGAGGCGTAGGCGATCACGGCGGCGCTCTGAATCCTCCTGCATGCCGCCGCGTTGTAGAAGCTCTGGATCATGCGGTAGACCAGCTTGGTGATCTCCCCGTAGAGCCTCCTGTCGTGGCGGAAGAACACACGGAGCACCTTGGGAAATGTGAAGACCATCTGGCGGTGGGGCAGCAGGAGCAGGAGGTGCTCGTTCATGTACTCACCGAAAAGGAGCGTGCGCTTCTGGGAACAGGAGGGGCAGAGGTAGAACACCTTGCAGCTGAAGGGTCGAAAGTAGTCGGCTTTACAGTCGGGATTGGTGCATTGGATCCTCGCGATGCCCTTCGAGTAGTCCCCGCAGTACAGGAATCGTTCGACGGCCGAGCTGATCCGCTGCAGGCGGAACCGTCCCAGGCGGGCAGCGTACGTGGTTTCGTATCCTGCGCAGAACTCCGGGAAGTGGGTGCGGAACAACCTCTGCAGCGAGCTGGTACCCCGTTGGCGGTAGGTGCTGGGGAGCGTCGCATCCAAGGACAGGGCCAATTGGTCGGCCACAATGGGAAAGACGACCCCAAAGAGCACGCTGCATCTCCCCCCGGCGGCCCGTCTCCGAACACGCGGCCGGGCGGCCCGCCTGCGCGCCCAGCACGCCCAGGAGGGACTCACTGTACCGCCGATCGCCATTTTCAGTATCGCAAATCGGTGCAACTTTCCCTTCAAGGGTGGATAGAAAGGTGAGATACAGTAAAAAATTTTGAAATCTTGACATTCCATCAGCCTTCCCTCCACTGTTATCGCTTGATGGGCAATAATGGGCTGACTGAAAAAACCAAATCCGCGATCAGCTCTGCCGTCTCCCTCATCCGAGGCGCCCGTTACCTCACCGCCTTCACCGGCGCGGGGATCAGCGTGGAAAGCGGCATCCCGCCCTTTCGCGGCCCCGGCGGCTTGTGGAGCCAGTACGACCCCCGCATGTTGGAACTCGACTACTTCCTGGCCCACCCAGACAAGTCATGGCCTATCCTCCGGGAGATCTTCTACGACCACTTCGGCAAGGCGCGGCCCAATAAGGCGCACGAAGTCCTGGCGCGCCTGGAGAACGAGGGGTGGCCGCGCGAAAGCGCGGCCCGCGGCGAAGCCGATGGGGGGCATGCGCCGGGCAGCACGAGCGGCCCAGATGCCCGCGGCCGCCTCCAGGTCCTCAACACACAGAACATCGACAACCTCTGCTTCGAGACAGGCTCCCGCAACGTCATTGAGTCCCATACGGCGGATTCGCGGAAGCAATGCGCGGAGTTGACTCCCTCCGGGAGCCGTTTTACAATGCGCGTCGTGCTTTGTTACCTTTGAAAAAGTCGGGCGTCTCCATGCCTCACAGCCCGCGCATTGAGGCGCTGCGGGAGGAAAAGCGTATGGCCGAATGGCATCTCAAGAGCATCGAGGAGACCATCCTTCTCCTGCATACTTCGCCGACAGGGCTTTCCAGCTTTGAAGCGGCCGCCCGCCTGGCGCGGTCAGGTGCCAATGAGCTTGCGGGCAGAAGCGGGCGCGGCCCCTGGCGAATCCTTGCCGGGCAAGCCGCTTCCGTCATGGTGATCATCCTCGCCGCCGCCGCAGTGCTGTCCGGGTTTCTGGGCAAGTGGCTGGAAGCGGGATCGATTCTGGCCATCGTCATCCTCTTCATTGTCCTGGGATTCATCCAGGAATACCGGGCGGAACGCGGCGTGGCTTCCCTGCGCCGGCTAGCCGCGCCAAGGGTCCGCGTCTTTCGTGACGGCGCGCTGGTGGAGATGGCCTCTCGGGATCTCGTGCCGGGGGATCGAATCCTGCTGGAATCGGGCAACATGGTGCCGGCGGACGTCCGGTTTCAGCAGTGCGTGAACCTGCGGATCCAGGAGGCCGCCCTCACCGGGGAGTCAGAGCCCATTGAGAAGACGGCGGAAACCCTGCGGGAGAAAGGCCTCCCGCTGGGAGACCGCCTCAACCTCGGCTTCATGGGCACAATCGTGACCTACGGCCGTGGATCGGCAATCGTCGTGACAACCGGTATGCGGACTGAGCTGGGCACGGTGGCCGCCCTCATCAGGGAAGCCTCCCCCGAGCGCACGCCTCTCCAGAAAAACCTGGATCGACTGGGCAGGACTTTGGCCGTGGTGGGGAGCGCCGCCGCGGCCTTGGTATTCGCGGCGGGCCTGGCCCTCGGCGAATCCGTCAAGGATATGCTGATCACCGCCGTGAGCGTCGCGGTAGCCGTCATACCGGAGGGGCTGCCCGCAGTCGCGACCGTCGCCCTTGCCCTCGGCGCCCGCCGCATGCTGCGCCGCAATGCCCTCATCCGCCGCCTGCCCGCCGTGGAGACCCTCGGATCCGTTACTGTGATCTGCTCCGACAAGACGGGGACCCTCACGGAGAACCGGATGACGGTCATGGTCATCGATGTGGCAGGGCACCGCCGGGAAATCACCGAGACGATCCGGCACCGGGTTCCACACCTTGCGCCGCGAGGGGCGGGGGAAGAGCCCGTCCGTGAAAGCGGGAGTATCCTGCTCATGCTGGCCGGCGGCGCGCTCTGCAGCGATGCCATGCTTTCCCGCGGTGACGCGGATGGCTCCCTCCACGCCATAGGCGACCCCACGGAGGGCGCTCTCGTGCTGGCGGCGGCGCGCTTCGGTCTGGACAAGGAGAGGCTGGAGGCGGCCATGCCCCGCCGCGGCGAGATTCCTTTCGATTCGCAGCGCAAACGCATGACTACGATCCATGAACGGCCGTCCGGCGCCTCTCTGCCGTCCGGGCTTTCGGCGGCATGGGGGCTGCCGTCTTCCGCCGCGGCTCCGACGGGGGACAACTGGTCCACGCTCGTCGCGGTGACAAAGGGCTCCGTGGACGGCCTTCTGGAGATCAGCAGCGGGGTGTGGAACGAGGGGCGGGCTATGCCCCTTGATGATGAGTGGGAGAAACGCATTCGCGCCACGTCAGAGGAGTTGGCTGGTGCGGGAATGCGCATCTTGGGCGTCGGGTTCCGCGCCATCGACGGACCCGCCCTGGGCCGGCCTCAGGATGTGGAACGGGACCTCGTGTTCGTCGGCTTGTTCGGGATCATGGACCCGCCCCGGCGGGAGGTCCGCCGTGCGGTGGTGGTCTGCCGTGAGGCGGGGATCCGCCCCGTGATGATCACGGGGGACCACCCGTTGACCGCCAGGGCAATCGCCGATGAGCTGGGCATGACCGGCGGGCCGGTTGCCGGCGCAGCGGAGCTGGATGCCGCCGGGCAGGACGCCCTGGAGGACATGGTGGCCGAAGTGTCCGTATTCGCCCGGGTGAGCCCGGAGCACAAGCTGCGCATTGTCCGGGCTCTCCAGAATAGGGGGGAGGTGGTCGCGATGACGGGAGACGGGGTGAACGACGCGCCTGCCCTGAGGAAAGCGGACATCGGGATCGCAATGGGGGTGACCGGCACGGACGTGGCCAAGGACGCGGCGGACATGATCCTGCTGGATGACAACTTTGCCTCGATTGTCGCCGCGGTCGGGGAAGGGCGGACGGTGGTGGAGAACCTCAGGCACTTCATCAGCTTCTCGCTGGCGGGAAACCTCGGCAAGGTGCTGATCATGCTGCTTGGGCCCCTGTTCGGAATCCCCGTCGCCCTGTTCCCCATTCAGCTTTTATGGCTCAACCTGCTCACGGACGGCCTGCTCGGTCTCGGCATGGGATTCGAGCCGGAAGGTCCCGACACGATGCGGCATCCGCCCTCCCGCGCGCAGATCCTCTCCATGGGAATGGGCCTCCACGTGGGCTGGGTGGGCGCCGTCATCTGCGCGCTCGCCCTCGGGATGGGAGCGGCGGCGTTCCGCAGGAGCATCGGGCAGTGGCAGACCATGATTTTTGCCGGTCTCGCTTTCCTGCAGGTCTGGGAAGCCTTTGGCCTGCGCTCCGAGCGGGAGTCCGCCTTCCGCCAGCGGCTTCAGGCGAACCCCGTCCTTCTCTTCGCGGGTGCCTTGGGGATCTCATTCCAGCTCTGCGTCCTCTTCATCCCCTTTCTCCGCGGAGTCTTCCTGGTGCAGCCTCTTTCCGCGGGGCAGCTTGCGCTGTGCGCCGGAATCGGGGGAGTGCTTTTCCTGCTCGGTGAATCTGAAAAGCTGGTCCTGCGCCGTCGGGCACAGCGAGGGGGGCACGCGGTCGTTTGACCCCCGCTGGGCCTCTCGCTATTTTTGCCGTGTGTGTCCCTCCGGCTGAATTGGAGAACGCCCGGGCGCGCTTTCCAAGGCGGCGCCCAGGATCTCATCGACGGCTTCAGGATTGGCGGAATTGGCGCCTGCCCGGGCGAAGCCGAGCGCTTCCGGGTCAGCGTGCTCAGCCGGGAGAAAAATGATATGCTCGGATCCGGGGCGTCAACGTGAGGTGAACCGTGGAAAGAAGGTTCGCAGACAATACCTACCGTCGAAGCAGGCAAAGAGACAGGATTTTGGAGCTCTTGCGCGGGACGGCATCGCATCCGACGGCAAATTGGCTCTATGGCAAGCTTCGAAAAGAGTTCCCCGATTTGAGCATGGGGACCGTGTACCGCAATCTCGGAATCCTGGCCGAGCAGGGGCTCATCACGAGGATCGATTTCGGAAGCACTTTTGACCGATTTGACGCCCACACGGAGGACCACTACCACTTCGTCTGTGAGAGGTGCGGGGCGATTATCGATCTTGAGCTTGCAGTGGACAACTCCCTGAACGAGCAGGTGAATCGAACCTCGACGCACAGGGCTCAACGGCACGACATCCAGTTTCACGGGACGTGCGTAGCATGTTCCTCCAGGAAAAAGAAGTGATAAAAATCTTGTCAGTAATCGTTCCGAATATTACATTTAGAAAGACATGATGCGTTGCGTCATTCAAAAATCTTTTTCCGGGGGGGCAGCGTATGGCAAGAGTGGCACGGGAAATGGTGGAGAAGGCCGGAGTGAACGTTGACCAGCTCGTAGAGCTTCTGGTCAAGAACTCCTCCGCCGAGCTTACAACCTACTACTATTATACCATCCTCAGGGTCAACCTCATCGGACTGGAGGGTGAGGGAATCAAGGAGATCGCGGAAACCGCCCGCATCGAGGACAGGAACCACTTCGAAGCGCTGGTTCCGCGTATCTATGAGCTGGGAGGGAGGCTACCGGGGAGCATGAAGGACTTCCACGATGTTTCGGCTTGTCCGCCGGCAGGCTTGCCAAAGGATCCCACAAAGACATTGGATATGCTCAAGGTGCTGGTGGACGCGGAGAGATGCGCCGTGCGGGGCTACACGCAGATCTGCAACATGACGGCGGGCAAGGATCATCGCACCTATGACCTGTCTCTCGCCATTCTGAACGAGGAGGTCGAGCACGAGTCCTGGTTCTCTGAGTTCCTGGGTGAAGGACCGTCGGGCCATTTCATGAGACGGGGGGAAACGTCCCCGTTCGTTGGAAAGTTCCTGAGGTAGCTCCGCGTCCTTGAAGGGAGAACCTCGCGTTGAGGAGGCTTCTCCCTTCATCCGGATGGAAGAGAACCTGCATGAGGGCCTTCCTAGAAAAAGAGCTGTCACTCTACGACGGCCGGGAAGGGCATTCGGCCTACATCGCATTCGGAGGGCGGGTCTACGATGTGACGAACAGCTTTCTCTGGAAGGGGGGAAAGCACCAGGTCCTTCACAGCGCCGGAAGGGACCTGACCAGGGAGATGGAAACCGCCCCTCACGGGGCGGACCTCCTGGAGAGAGTGCCTCTGGTGGGATACCTGAAACAGGTCTTCTACGACAAAGAGAAACGGGAAGGGAGCGTCATATGATTTCACGAAAAATGGCGGATCGAATCAACGAACAGATCAACAGGGAAATGTACTCGGCATATCTCTATATGTCCATGTCGGCCCGAATGACTGAGGCCGGCTACAAGGGCGCAGGAAAGTGGCTCATGCTGCAGTACCACGAGGAGTTGTACCACGCCATGAAGTTCTTCACCTACCTCCAGGACCAGGGCGTCCCCGTGCAGCTCAAATCCATTGAGGCGCCTGACGTCAAGGACGCCACGATCAAGGGGATCTTTCAGCACGTCCTGGAGCACGAAAAAGTGGTAACGAAGAGCATTCACGAGATCATGACTTTGGCAGTCGAAGAAAAGGACTATGCCACGCAGGCCCTCGATCAATGGTATGTCAGCGAGCAGATCGAGGAGGAGAAGAACGCCGCCGAGATACTTCAGGCCATCGACCTCGTGGGCGGCTCAGCCCAGGGCCTGTACATGCTCAGCGTCGAGCTCGGGAACCGCAAGCTCGGTGTACCGAGCGACTTCACGGTGCTGGGCGCAAACGACTGAGGCACGTGCTGATCCGTGGCAAGGAGCGCGCAAGGCCGCGCTGGGCAAACCCTGCTCCGAGATCTTCCTGGCGAGTACGTGAGGTCGCCGAGTTCCGATCGGGGTTTCCACGCCTTCGACGACCCGCCCTTTCGCGTGGCGAAGGACCGCCGCCGAAACGGGCCTTGTGGAATAGTTGCGAAAGCAGTTCGAAGGCCGCCGCAAAATGTGAGATCGCGTCAGCCGGAGTCTTGGCATTATGAGCCATGAATGCGGAATTTGTTGGCAAACGCAGTCCATTACTTATACTGGGCTAGACATGTCCAAAGACGCTACCTATTCTATGCAACGGAATTGAAGCTTAGCATTCTCGCCTTCCAGAAAGGAAAGGCCTTCGCTCATCTCCCTATAAGTTCTCTAAGAACTCTTCCTCGCTAACCTGGGCTAACTTGAGGATGTTATGCAAAGTCCCCACCGCCACTTCCCTGTGTAACGGGACAACACAGCCAATGTCGCCCCCCGCGAGTTTCTTCCTGAGAACAACGTGACTACCGCGTTGCCTGACTTGAATAAATCCAAGCCGTTCAAGCGCCGCTATCGTCTCCTTGCCGGAAACACGGCGCAGCCTAGACACTCTGAACCTCGAATGTCGTCACCAAAGACCGACTGACTTCAGGAGTAGGGAACTCCTCCAGGTAGAGCTCAGTTGCCTCACGCAGATTTGCGACTGCCTCGTCGATACTGGTTCCCTGGCTCGAAGTGCCTACCTCAGGACAAAGCGCGACCCACAGGTCGTCTTCTCGATGAACGACAGCGGTAAAAGACCTCATTGCCATTGCGGATCCCTCCGGAGCCTTCCCAACACGACTATTGTTACCTAAATCTACCCAAATTTGAAGCCCAAGAATAAGCCTTTCAATTTCATTGATCTTTCATCCCATGTGGATGCACTCGTTTGATAACTTGCTTCAAGTCCTCAACGAAGACGCGGGTAAGCCTCTTACGAGTGATCCGCTCGCAGCCTAGGATCGCCTTGGAGCAACGGGCTAATCTTTCTCGCTGCACTTTTAGTTGGTAAACAATTATCGCGCCAACTTATTCAGGAGCGCTGATCTCAGGTAGGTATTGACCCCTCCCCCCCCTTGCAGGCACCATGCTGTCAACCGATGAGAAGCTCCGAGCCTTTCACCAATGCCCATGAGGCCGTCCGTGAAGCGGCCGCACTCATCCGCTCCGCCCATTACCTCACCGCCTTCACGGGCGCGGGGATCAGCGTGGAGAGCGGCATCCCGCCCTTCCGCGGGGAGGGCGGCCTGTGGAACAAGTACGACCCCCGGTTGCTCGAGCTTGACTACTTCCTGAGGCATCCTGAAGTCTCCTGGCCCATCCTCCGGGAGATCTTCTACGAGCACTTCGGCAAGGCGCGGCCCAACAGGGCCCACGAAGTGCTTGCAGCTTGGGAGGCGCGCGGCCTGCTGAAAGTCCTCATCACCCAGAACATCGACAACCTTCACTTCGAGGCCGGCTCGCGGAACGTCGTCGAGTTTCACGGAAACTCACGGACCCTTGTCTGCATGGCTTGCCGAAAGAGCCGCCCCGCGGAGCCGAAGCTGCTGGAAGTCCTTCCTCCCCGCTGTCCCTGCGGCGGCATCTACAAGCCGGATTTCATCTTCTTTGGAGAGGGGATCCCGCCGCGCGCCCTGGCGGAATCTCAGGATGCCGCGCGGAAAACCGATGTCATGCTGGTGGTCGGCTCCACGGGAGAGGTGTACCCGGCCGCGGCCGTTCCGCGCCAAGCCAAGGACGGCGGCGCAAAAATCATAGAGATAAATCCCTCGATGTCGGAGTTCACAATCTCCGTAACCGACCTCTTCATCCCGCTTCAGGCGGGAGAAGCCCTTGCGCTCATCGAGCGGGAGCTCACCGGCACGCAACCATGAAGGAGAATCTGAAGATGAAGCTCATAGACCTTCGAAGCGATACCGTCACCCGGCCGTCGCCGGAGATGCGCAAGGCCATGTACGACGCCGAAGTGGGAGACGACGTGTACGGAGAAGACCCCGCGGTGAACAGGCTCCAAGAGCTGTCGGCCGAGATCACGGGCAAGGAGGCGGCGCTGTTCGTGAGCTCCGGTTCCATGGGGAACCTCATCCCCATCTACCTCAACTGCGGGCGCGGCAACGAGCTGCTGATCGATTCCCGCGGTCATGTCATCAATTACGAGATGGCATCGATGGCAAACATCGCGGGAAGCCTGCCCGTCGCCATCCCCACGGAAAAGGGAATCCTCGCGGCGGAGCAGCTTGGGGAGCGCATCAGACCGGACATCTATTACCTTCCCCATACGCGCATGGTGATACTGGAAAATACCCACAACCTGGCGGGCGGAACCCTCTATCCCCCTTTCGGTCCTCAAAGAGATCCGCTCCTTCACGCGTGAGAAAGGCTTGAGCGTCCACATGGATGGGGCCAGGATGTTCAACGCGGCGGTCGCCTCGGGAGCCTCCCCTCGCGAGATCGCGGCCCAGACCGACACGGTGACCTTCTGCCTGTCCAAGGGCCTGGGTGCCCCGGTGGGCGCCCTGCTCTGCGGAGAGCGGCCGTTCATCCAGGAGGCCAGAAGGGTGAGAAAGATGCTTGGAGGGGGAATGCGGCAGGTGGGGGTGCTTGCCGCCGCAGGGATCTACGCCCTCAGGCACAACGTCGAGCGCCTGGCCGAAGACCACCAGAACGCGAAGGCCATCGCGCACGCGCTTTCGGTCACGAAATGGGCCTCCGTGAATCAGGAGGATGTCGAGACGAACATCGTCTTCGCCCAGACCCTCGGCCCCGCTGACGCAGTTGTAGCGGCCTTGAAGGAGCGGGGAGGCTGTGCAGCGCCATGGGGAAAAACGCCGTGCGCCTCGTCACGCACCTCGATGTTCCGGCCAAAGACATCGCCGAGGCCGTGAAGATCATCCAGTCGGTCCGGCTGTAGAGTGCCCCGTGCGCCGCCCTTTGACTTCCGCGGCGCGCGGGGGTACCTTTTCTTCGAGAGGAGCATTACCATGTACGTAGGGCCCGCGAACACATATAGCCTGAACCGAGTCAATGATATATTTGGCACCCAGCCCATGCAGGCACAGGAAGGAGTTCGGCCGGACAACGATGCCGATGACGTGGCGCGGAGGGCTGCCGCGGCCAATACCACGGCCGACCAGACGCGGACTCTGGAAAACCAGGCCGGCCTCGGAAACAGGATAGATACTCTCGCATAAGCCGGCGGCCGGACCGCTTGAAAGGCAGGCGGCCACGCCTCGCTCAGAAGGCCGCGCCCCGACGCTCAACCGTAGATTCTCGCTACGATCAGGCTCACCACCTGCACCACGATAAAAGAGAGCGCTGTGCCGAGGATGAGCCCCACCGCTACATCGAATACATAGTGGATGCCGATGGCGATGCGAGACAGGACCATGATGGGGCTCCACACGACGATGGCGATGAACGCAGCGAAAGGACCGGTGATCCAGAAAAGGATCGACAGCATCGAAGCCCGCGCCGCGTGCCCCGAGGGGAAGGAGTAGGGGTCGGTTCTCCTGTAGATGGCGCCGGAAGTGCCGGGAGGGCGTTTCCTTCTCACCGACATCTTGATGATGACGGTGAGGACCTCGGCCGCAAGCAGTCCAACCACGATCATGATGACGCGAGCTTTCCATTGGGGCCCGCCGGCCAGCCATGCGCAGACCAGAAGCACGGCCAGCACTACCGCGTCTCCGGAATGAGCCACGGTCAGGGCGAGCGCGCGAAGAACCTTCCTGTCCTCAGGGATCTGCAGCGGACGGGTGATCGTCTCGTCGAGGGAGCGAAGCTCACGGATAAAGACGGCGATCCTGCCTTCCGGTTTCTCCATGGCGAGTTGTGTACCCGATTTGCTTGACTTTGGCTACCCCCGTGAATAGCATCGAATCATCGAACGAGACGCCTCCCGTCAAAAAGGCCTTTTCCCCGCAAACCCGCAAACCACGATAGAAGGGACCCTCGAGCGCATCCGCTATACGAGCGACGACGATTCCTGGAGCGTCGTCTCGCTTGTCCTCCGCCTATCGGGCAGAGAGATCACCGCCGTGGGGAGCCTCGCCGGCGCCCAGGTGGGCGAGGGCCTTCGGCTGACGGGCCGATGGACCGTGCACCCGAAATACGGAGAGAGGTTCCAGGTTCTCTCCTTTTCCACGATAAAGCCGGCCACGGTGGAGGGCATTGAGAGGTACCTCGGTTCCGGCCTGGTCAAGGGAATCGGGAAGGAGCTTGCCGCGCGCCTGGTGCGGAGGTTCGGCCTGGAGACCCTGGATGTGATCGACGCTCATCCCGGGAAACTGCGGGAGGTGGAAGGGATCGGCCCGCAGAGGGCGCGCCAGATCGTGGAGGCGTGGCAGGCGGGGCGCGACATCAGGGACCTCATGGTTTTCCTCCAGTCCTATGGAGTCTCACCGGGGCTGGCGGCACGAATCCACAAGCGCTACGGCAAGGAGGCGCGCAGGCTCATCGAGCAGAACCCCTATCGCCTGGCCGAGGAGATCACCGGCGTCGGCTTCCTGACGGCGGACCGCATCGCGCTGAAGCTCGACGGCTCCCCCGAATCGCCTCACAGGCTGGAAGCCGGAGCGGTCTTTACCCTCAAGGAGAAGGGGGAAGAAGGGCATACCCTGGTTGGCCTGGAGGAGCTTGCCGAGGAGTGCGGCCGCCTCTTGGGGCTGGAATCGGGAAAGTGCCTGCAGGCGATCGACAGGATGTCCGAGCGCGGCGAGGTAGTGCTCGAGGAGTCCGAGGGTGTCCGCCTGGCCGGGCTTCCGGCACTGGTTGGCGCCGAGGCGGGGTCCGCCGAACTTCTGGCCGGCCTGGTCTCCTTCCCCTTCCGTCCGGCTTCGCTCGACATCGAGCGGGAGATCCTTGGCTTCGAAGAGGCCAACGGAATCCACCTCTCTGAGAATCAGAAGAATGCTGTCCGCCACGCTTGTACGGACAAGGTTTTCGTAGTCACGGGCGGACCCGGTACGGGAAAAACCACGATGCTCAAGGGCATCCTCGCGGCGCTCACCCGGGCGGGAAGGACCATCCTCCTGTGCGCTCCAACGGGACGGGCCGCCAAGCGAATCGAGGAAGCGACCGGGCGGGAGGCCAGGACCATCCACAGGCTCCTGGAATACAGCCCGCAGAAGGGAGGATTCGCCCGCAACCGCTCCAACCAGCTCTCATGCGACGTTCTGATCGCGGATGAGGCTTCGATGATCGACATCGGCCTGTTCCACCAGCTCCTCCAGGCCCTGCCCACTCACTGCCAACTCATCCTTGTGGGGGACAAGGATCAGCTGCCTTCGGTGGGGCCGGGAAACGTCCTGGGAGACCTTATCCGGTCCGCCGTTGTGCCGGTTATTCATCTCACGGAGGTGTTCCGTCAGGCGGAGCGAAGCTCGATCGTGCTCAACGCGCATAAAATCAACGCGGGGGAGCTTCCCTCGCTCAAGCAGGAGGAGCTTTCGGATTTCTTCTTTATTGAAAGGAGCGAGCCTGAAGAGATCATAGAGACCCTCCACGAGCTCATCCGCCGAAGAATTCCCAACCGCTTCGGCCTCGATCCGATGCAGGACATCCAGGTCCTCACTCCCATGCAGAGGGGGACCCTGGGCGCCGTGGCGCTCAATCGCGACATCCAGGGAATCCTGAACCCCGACTCCCCGGCCCTCTGGGCGGGCGCAACGGCCTTTCGCCTGGGAGACAGGGTGATGCAGCTGCACAACGACTACGAGCGGGGGGTCTATAACGGAGACATCGGGAGGATCGATTCGGTTGACGAGTCGCGGCAGTCGGTGTCGGTGCGCTTCGACGGGCGGCCCGTCTCCTACGACCGCGAGGATCTGGACGGGATTTCCCTTGCATACGCCTGCACCGTGCACAAGGCCCAAGGCAGTGAGTTTCCGGCGGTCATCGTCCTGCTTCACACCCAGCACTACGTGCTTCTGGCGCGAAACCTTCTCTACACGGCGGTGACCCGCGGAAGGCGCCTCACGGTAATCGTGGGAAGCAGGAAGGCCCTCGCCATCGCGGTCAAAAGCTCTCAAGCACGGACGCGCACCACGGGTTTGACCATGAAGCTGAAAAAGGCAATGGAGGCGCGCCGCCCGGCGTAGCCCTGCGTCGCGCGGCAAGTATCAGCGGTGCTCGGGCGCCTCTTGAGCATGGAGCGACTCCTCTCCGAGGTCCCTACCTCCCGTAGAGGGGGCCGAGGGCGGCGCATGCGCGATAGTCTGCGCCCTCGGATTCGGCGTCTCCGAAGTTCGACCAGTACTTGGGCCGGAATACATCCTGGCCGGGCACGTTGTGCATTGCCACGGGGATGCGGAAGATCGAGGCCAGGGCGATGAGGTCCGCCCCGATATGGCCATAACTGATGGCTCCGTGGTTTGCTCCCCAGGCGTTCATCACGGAGTACACGTCACGGAAGGCCCCGCTTCCGGTGAGGCGCGGCGCGAACCAGGTGGTAGGCCACGAGGGATCCGTCCTGACCATGACCGGCTTCGCGATCTCCTGGGGCAGCTCCACCGTGGAGCCCTCAGCGATCTGGAGAGACGGCCCGAGGCCAGCGGCCATGTTGAGCCTGGCCATCGTGGCCGGCATTCCTCCGCGCGTCTCGAACTCGGATGAAAACCCTCCGCCCCGGAAATACTCGAGCACGGCGGGGCAGAAGCGGGCGGCCTCCAGGCAGCGGCCCGCCTCCTCGGGCGAGATTTCCCAGTACTGCTTCAGCGCAGGCTTTCCATCCCGGGACTGCTGCCCCGTGCCGTCGAGGCATGTGGATCCCGAGTTGATGAGGTGCAGGAAGCCGCCCGAGGCCTCCCGTGCAAGGCTCTTTCCCGTCACCCGCTTCACGGCCTCCGGGCTCCAGAACGTGCGGACGTCCGAGAAGATCTGGGCGGTGCCGGTGAGCAGGTGCCCGAAGAGCATCGAGATTCCGTTGAGGTAGTCGTTCTCCGTGGCCAACACGAACGGCTCGCGGATTCCGTTCCAATCGAAGGATGTGTTGAGAATCGTCTCCATGAAATCCCCGTTGGGGAAATGGTCGGTCCACTGCCGCTGGCCCTGGAACCCGGCGGCGATCGCGTTGTGCCCGAGGGCCTCCTCGGGGAAGCCGAGCTCGGCAAGGCGCGGGTTTCCCACCATCAGGTCACGACAGGCGAGAGCCATGAGAACGGATGTCCGCCAGTCCGCGTCCTTCTGGGCGCGCGTCCTTTGCCGCTCCTCGGGATTCCGGTCGATCCCCTCGGCGCAATTCTCCTTGACCCAGGAGAGGGCGCGAGCGAGCTCGTCGGGATCGAAGATTTTCTCCTCGATCCTTCGCGTGAGCTCCGACATGTCCACCATTTCGGATCTCATGCCCAGCCACGCCTCCAGGAATCGAGGGTTCACGATGGAGCCGGCGATGCCCATGGAAACTCCGCCGACGGCGAGGTACGACTTGCCCCGCAGGGAAGCCGCTGCGAGGCCCGCGCGCGCGAAGCGCAGGAGCTTCTCCCGCACGTCCTGGGGGATGGTGGTATCCGATGAATCCTGCACGTCGCGGCCGTAGATGCCGAAGGCGGGGATTCCCTTCTGGGCGTGAGCAGCCAGCGCAGCAGCCAGGTACACGGCCCCCGGTCTCTCGGTGCCGTTGAATCCCCACACGGCCTTGGGCAAAAGCGGATCCATGTCCATGGTCTCAGCGCCGTAGCACCAGCAGGGGGTCACGGTAAGGGAAAGTCCCACGCCTTCACGGCTGAACTTCTCCGCCGCCCGGGCCGCCTCGGCGGCGCCTCCGATGCAGGTGTCGGCGATCACGCACTCCACGGGAAGGCCGTTGGGATGCCTAAGGCTTTCGCCAAACAGCCGTGCGACGGAGCGCGCCATCGCCATGGTCTGGCCCTCCAGGGACTCGCGCACGCCCTGACGCCGGCCGTCGATGGCCGGCCTGATGCCGATCTTTGGGACGCTCCCCGCGAGCCTGTTGGTCGGCGGGATGGTCCTCATGCCCTTCACTTTCGCCATTGCAGGTCCCTCCTTCCGTCAGAGTCGAAGATGGACGCGCCGCGGGCTAGCCAGCGGCGAAGTGCCTGCTCTTCAGGAAAAAAGCCTCGGCTTCATTGGTCCAGTATTCGCCGTCGAGGAGGAGCCGCCCCATCTCCGGCAGATCCCGGGCCAGCTCCTTCACGGATTTCAGGCCGACCCCCCGGGCAAAGGGGAAGATCACGACCTTTCCCGTGTAGGTGCCGTCCATGAGCGCCTTCATGCCCCGGGAGGCGGCGAACATGTCGCCGACGGCGGCAAGGGAGAGGGCCGTCGAAAGCTTCCTCGACTCCACAAGGGCCAGGGTATCCTTCATCGCGGAAAGGGGCGAACCGGAGGAGCCGGTGATCCTCGCCCGGCCGCGCACGACCTCCGCGAGGGGTATCTCGGCGATGGTTCCGATCTTCACCCCCGCGAAGATATTGAGCACCCCGCAGGGGGCGAGGTAAGCGGAGACCTGGGAGATCACGGCGGACAGAGGAACCAGGACAATGATGTCGTCGAATCCGCCGGGGAACTCCCTGCCCACGAATGTGTCAAGATCGTCGCCGTTCAGATCCTTGGAGTTCATGAAGGTGATGGAGACCTGCCTGCCGCAGCTCTGCGAGATGAGAGAGACGAGGTGCTTGAGGCTCTCCAGGCGCTCTTCGGAATGATCCGTGACCAGGATGTGTCCGGGACCCTTCGCGTCGCACACCGCCTTGATCACGTGCATCTGGCCCATGGGCCCCGCGCCTCCCACGAACCAGGCCTTTCCCCCGGCGACGAGAGTCTCACGGGTATTGGCGGCATAGGAGGAAAGCACCGCGCCGTTCAGGGAGCCGACGAACGCGATATTTCTATAGTGGACCTTGCCCACATCCAGGGGGAGCATGACATCCGGCTCGCTGGTATGGAGCCCGATCACCCCGTTCGCGTCGAGCGAGTCTACCAGACGGGAGAACTCCTCCCGCTCGGGGGTTCCTGCGCACACGATATCGCTCGGGGCGGGCCCTGCTCCGCCCGGCGCCTCGGCCTCGACGGGCGCGCCGCATGCGCGCGCCATCCGCTCGACTCCCTGCAGGTTCTCCGCCGAGAGTCCCCGGTGGATGATCTTCGCGATTTTGCGGGATTCGAAGCCTCCAAGGTCCAGCGGCACCTGCCCCCGCGGGAAACCGCGCAGGAGCAGCACGGCATCCTGCCGCGGCTCCGTCCTCGCGGCGATCTGGTAGGCGGCGATCACGCACGTCCACGGCTCCACGAGCGCGGCCTCCGCGTATCCGGTACCGGGGTGAACGGGAATCAGGTAGCACCCCTCGTCCCCGTCCAGCACCTCGGGGCCGATCACGACGTACTGCGAAAGGCCGCCCGGGATGACGTAGCCGAATGCAGTGCTCTTGCCCCGGTAAAAGACATCGGCCTGGATGATGTATCGACTGCCGGGGCTGAACTTTCCCTTCCATCTCTCCCCGACGCCGACGACAGTCATCGATACCTCGTGGCCGGGGACCGTGGGGTTCGCCGTGAGGTCCCGGCCCAGGATCCTGGGGTGAGTGTTGCCCGAGGAGATCAGCTTGATGTCGGAAAAGCACAATCCGCACGCATCCACCCGGGCAATGAGATCCTCCTCACCGTACCTGGGGAAGGGAACGAGATCCGGCTTTCCCCCGGTGCCGAACTTCTCGAGCCCCTGGCCCGAAAGCCGCCAGGAAAGGATCTCCTGGGGCAGCTTCTCGTGGATCTCCATGGCTTCTCCTTGATGGTCTGCGAGCGGTTCGCGGTGCTTCTCGCCGAGCTCTAGCAATAAGGTATCATGGGGTCCCATCGGCGGCAATCCCACGGAGGCGCTCACTTGCCGGTGACAGGGCCGCGTGGTAGCTTAGCCAGGGCAACGTCGTGGAGGTGCCAATGCAGAGAAAGATCCGCATGGGTATGATCGGCGGCGGCAGGGGCGCGTTCATCGGCGCGGTTCACCGAATGGCAGCGGCCCTCGACGGACAAATAGCCCTTGTCTGCGGCTGCTTCAGCTCGGACCCCCAAAGGTCCAGGGAATCGGGAGCGGACCTCTTTCTCCCACCGGATCGCGTCTACCCGAGCTTCCCGGAAATGCTTCAGAAGGAGAAGAAGCTGCCTGAGGGCGAGCGGATGGACTTCGTCTCCATCGTGACGCCCAACAACGTGCACTTCCCCGCGGCCAAGGCCGCCCTTGAGAGCGGCTTCCACGTCGTGTGCGACAAGCCCATGACCATGAGCCTTCAAGAAGCCAGGGACCTGGCCTCCCTCGTGGAGAAGACGGGCCTTCAGTTCTGCCTCACCCACACCTACACGGGCTACCCCATGGTCAAGGAAGCCCGGGAGATCGTGACGGGAGGCAGGCTCGGCACGGTGAGAAAGATCATTGTCGAATACCCTCAGGGATGGCTCTCCACGCTCCTGGAATCGACGGGGAACAAGGGGGCCTCCTGGCGCACCGATCCCGCGCGCGCCGGGGCCAGCTCCGTCATCGGCGACATCGGCAGCCACTGCGAGAACCTTGCGGAGTACATCACCGGCCTTCCCATCTCCGAGCTGTGCGCGGACCTCACCACCTTCGTCGCGGGAAGGAGGCTGGACGACGACGGCGCCGTGCTCCTGCGCATGGAGGGCGGCGCGCGCGGGGTTCTGTTCGCCAGCCAGGTGGCCGCCGGCGAGGAGAACTCGCTCGCCATCAGGGTCTACGGCGAGAAGGGCGGGCTTGAATGGCATCAGATGGAGCCGAACACGCTCATCATCAAATGGCAGGACAGGCCCGTGGAGATCCTGCGCACGGGAAGCGGCTTCTCCTGGCTCTCCGCGCGGGCGCAGGCAAACACCCGGCTTCCGGCGGGACACCCCGAGGGCTACATCGAGGCATTCGCCAACCTCTACAGGAACTTCGCTCTGGCTCTCGCCGCGCGGCTGGACGGCGGAAAGCCGAAGAGCGGGCACCTCGACTTCCCGACGGTGAAAGACGGAGTGCGCGGAATGGCCTTCATTGAAACCGTCGTGGAGAGCGCAAAGAGCGACCACAAGTGGACGCGGATGAAAGGATGACGAGATGGCGCGACCAGTAACTCTCTTCACCGGCCAATGGGTGGACCTCCCCCTCTCCGATCTCGCCCAGAAGGCGAAGGGCTGGGGCTACGACGGCCTGGAGATCGCCTGCTCGGGAGATCACATGGACGTGGAAAAGGCGGCACGGGACACGGAGTACTGCAAGCGGCAGCTCGGCCTTCTCTCCCGGCACGGCCTTTCGGTGTGGGCCATTTCCAACCACCTGGCCGGACAGCTCGTGTGCGACCCCAACGCGGATTCGCGCTCCGACGCCTACGCGCCGCCCTCCTGCGCGGGAAACCCCGAGAAGAAGCGCACCTGGGCCGTCGAGGCCCTGAAGAACACGGCGCGCGGTGCGAAGAACCTCGGGGTGAAGACGGTCTGCGGCTTCACCGGGTCCTCTATCTGGCACCTTTTCTACAGCTTCCCTCCCGTCACGCGCCAGATGATCGATGAGGGCTTCGCCTTTTTTGCTAAAATGTGGAACCCCATCCTCGACGTGTTCGACGAGTGCGGAGTCCGCTTCGCCCTCGAAGTCCATCCCACGGAGATCGCCTTTGACCTTCACACGGCCAGGAGGGCGCTCGCGGCCGTGGGCGGGCGGAAGAGCTTCGGGTTCAACTTCGACCCCAGCCACCTCCACTGGCAGATGGTGGACCCTCCCGCGTTCCTCCGGGAGTTCCCCGACAGGATCTTCCATGTCCACATGAAGGATGCCTCCATCGAGCTGGACGGACGCTCCGGGATCCTCGGCTCGCACCTCGATTTCGGCCATCCCGACAGGGGATGGGATTTCCGCTCGCTGGGACACGGGGGCATCGACTTCGAGGAGATCATCCGCGCCCTGAACGGCATCGGCTATGACGGGCCCCTGTCGGTGGAATGGGAAGACTCGGGGATGGAACGGGAGCACGGGGCCGCGGAATCCCTGGAGTTCGTCCGGAAGCTGGATTTCCCCGCCATGAAGCTCACGTTCGATTCAGCCTGCGGCAAATGAAGCTGAAAGTCACGCCCGAAGACTTCCGCGTGGAGGAGGTGGCGGACATCTCCCTCTCGCGGAAGCCCGGCCCCTACTGCGTCTATCGCCTCACAAAAAGCTCGTGGGACACATTCGACCTGGTGAGCCTCCTGGCGCGCAAGATGCGCGTCCCCCGTGACGCCGTCTCGGTGGGGGGGATGAAGGACAGGTACGGAAAAACCACCCAGCTCATCTCCGTGCGCTCCCTCAAGAGTCCGCCTCGGGAAGTGGCGGACGCCAACTTCCGCGCGGAGCTTGCCGGCTTCTCCAGCCGGCCTCTCTCGGCGCGCGCGGTGAAGGGCAACAGGTTCTCACTCGTGCTTCGGGACATGCGGGAGGCGGAGGTCGCGGCGGCCCGGAAGAACCTGGCCTCCGTGCGGGCCTGCGGAATTCCCAACTATTACGACGAGCAGCGTTTCGGCTCCGCCCGGCATGGAGGCGGGTTCATGGGCAAGAGCATCTTCCTCGGCAGGCGGGAGGAAGCCCTGAAGCTGTACTTCCTCCCCTCCAAGCACGACGACCAGAAGACGCGAAAGCTCAAGAAGAAGGTGACCGAGTTCTGGGGGCGGTGGAGCGAGTGCCTCGATCTGGGCTTCGGAGAATACTCGCGGGTTCTCTCCTACCTGGCCGCGCACCCCCGGGCATACCACAAGGCCCTCGCCATCATCGACAAGCGCTTCCTCGTGTTCATCCTCAATGCCTACCAGTCCTTTCTCTTCAACTGCATCTTGGGGAGGTACATCGAGGGGCTGGCCGCGGACCGCGGCTTTTCCGTGCGCTCGATCGCCTACGCCCACGGCAGCTATGTCTTCCCCGAGTCCCTGCCCGAGGGAATGCTGGAGGAGCTCACCGGCACGCTCCTGCCGGTGCCGGGATACGACAGCCTCATGCCCGATCCCGCGGTAAGGGAAATCGTGCGCGAGGTGCTTGCGTCGGAGGAAATTCGCCTGGAGGATCTGCGGGTGAAGCAGATGCGGGCGGTGAGCGCCCATGGAGTGGAGCGCGCCGCGTTCGTCGCCGTTGAAGATCTGGCCGAGCCGCTCGTGTCGGACGACGAGCTGTACCCGGGAAAGAAGAAAATGGCCATCTCGTTCTTCCTTCCCCGAGGAAGCTACGCGACCATCCTGGTCAAGAGGATTCAAGCTCCCCCGGCAGGCCCGTGACATTTCCGCATTTTGCCCTGGCGAAGTTCGCGGCCTTCTCCAGCCCTGTCTGGCCATCCACCCTCTTGTGCCTGCACAGGGCCCAGAAGATCCTCTCCGCCGAGCCTTCGCCGTACACCTTTTCCAGAAGCGCGACGTTCTGCAGAAGGTTCTGGATGAGGATCTCGTTCTCTCCCGCCCCTTCGATGAAGCTCCGCATCACCTCCGCGGTTCCCTTGAACAGAGATTCGCAGCGCACCATGAAGCGGAAGATGAGCTCCTCCGTCTCGGCGTTCACCTTCATGCTGATATCGGACAGGGCGTGCAGCCTCTCCAGCTCGCTCGTCTCCTCCGGGTTGAAGGTGTAGCCGGCGCGCTTGGCCAGCCTTTCGATGCGGGCGATCTGCCCCTGCTCCTTCTTGAACTCCGGGGCATACCTTTCCAGCTGGTAGAGGGATTCTCCCAGGATGAGAAGCAGGTGGTAGCCCGTGGCGATGTAGGAGTCGATTGCGCGCTCCTCGATGCTCGCCTTCAGCTCATTGATCATGCGCCGGGAGCCCTTGTCCGCCGCGCCCGGCTCCGCGCGCTTGCCGGTCCGCGGGCCTGCGCGGAACAGGTGATGGGCCTTCTCCTTCATGTCGAAGGCAAGGCTCTGGACGAGCTCCCATACCGAGGTGTACAGGCCGCTCTCGGCGAGACAGTCGTCCCGCATCGCCTTCTGGAACTCCTCGCGGATGGCATGAAACGATTCGTAGGCCTTGAGGAACTTCACCGCAAGGAACGCGAGGTGCTCTTTCCGGCGCCGTGATTCGAATTGCGTGAGGACCGACGGATTTTTCGCCATCCGAGACTCCTATCTTCGATCATAACCGGCGGGCCTCGTCCTTGACAAGAACCGAAGCTTCTGGTCGAGTAGATTGGATGCTGCAGACTCCCCCGGGAGAGCAATACCTTCGCATCGCCACGCGGCTCCTGCTGGTGATTGTGATCTTCCTCACCGTGGCGGCCCTCAGGTTCGCCCAGCCCGTAATCATCGCGCTCCTTCTCACGGTGCTCCTGGTCTACGTGATGGATCCCATCGTGAGCTTCCTCCAGAAGCGGCGCTTTCCCCTGTGGCTCGCCACTTTCATCGCGGCGCTCCTGTTCACCTCGTTCTTCCTCGGGCTCTCCCTCCTGCTCGTGAGGGCCTTGCCCATTTCGGCAAGACGTTCCCCCGGTTCCAGGATGAGATCTTCAGCCGCGCCGAAAACGCGCTCAACGACCTGGAGCGCGCCCTGGGAACGCACATCGCGGTGAACCCCTTCGAGGAGCTTCGGACGCTTCAGATCGGCCCCAGCGCCATTAGCGCCGTGAGGTCAGCAGCGCGAATCCTCTCCGAGTTCTTCCTCATCCTGTTCTTCTCCATCATCCTCCTCCTGGGAAAGCACTCGGTCACGCGCAAGATCCTCACCGTCTTTCCCCGGCGGCACAGCCTCATCCCCATCATCCTGCGCCATATCGACCGGCATCTGCGGATCTTTCTCGGGATAAAGGGACTCGCAAGCATCGCGGTGGGGCTCGGCACGGGGCTCATCCTCTTCGGTTTCCAGGTAGAGTTCGCCGTGACCTGGGGTTTCCTCACCTTCCTGTCCAACTTCGTCCCGACCCTGGGGCCCATCGCCGCGGTTTTGGCGCCCGTGCTCATCGCCATGGTTCAATATGAGGGGCTTCTTATTCCGCTTCTCATCGCTTCGTGCCTCGCCGCCCTGCACATCGGCGTGTCGAGCCTCCTGGAGCCGAAGTTCATGGGCCAGCACTTAAACCTCTCGTTTTTCGTGATCTTTCTGTCCCTCTTTTTATTCGGCTGGCTCTGGGGTCCCGCCGGAGTGCTCCTCGCCGTTCCCGTGACCACTTCCGTGAAGATAATATTAGAGAGGATTCCCTCCACCTCCCGCTTCGCGCTGCTCCTGGAGAGCGCTCGAAGGCCGCGGTGGCCGAGAAAAACTGCGGCGCAGGAAGAACAGAGGTCGGAAAGCTCAGGGCAATAAAACGCATTGGCCGTGTCGCGCTTCTCTGGCCGTGTCGCGCTTTGCGCCGACGCGGCCGGGCCGGCGCGGCCGGGCCGCCGCAGCGTGCGGCGTTCCGGGGCGCTTCTCTGGCCGTGTCGCGCTTCGCGCCGACGCGGCCGAGCCGCCGCAGCGTTGACCAATGCTGCCGATATTTCTATACTAAACTAGCCGGTATCTATAATAGAGGAGAAAGAGGAGGCAAAACATGCTCGTGAAGGAACGGATGAGCCGAAATCCCATCACGATCAAGCCTGACATGCCGGTCACCGAAGCTCAGGCGCTCATGAAGCGCGAGAAGATCCATCACCTCCCGGTCCTGGAAAAAGGTGAGAAGCTGGTGGGAATCGTGACCGAGAAGGACCTTTTGTATGCCTCCCCCTCCCCGGCCACGACATTGAGCGTGTATGAGATGACGTCGCTTCTGGCCAAGCTCACCGTGGACAAGGTGATGACGCACAAGGTGATCACGGTGAGTGAAGAGGTTCCCATCGAGGAGGCCGCCCGGATCATGGCGGACCACGACATCGGGGGCCTGCCGGTCATGCGGGGCGCCACGGTGGTGGGGATCATCACGGAAAGCGACATGTTCCGCGTATTCATCGAGCTTTTCGGCGCCCGGCAGAAGGGCGTCCGAATGTCGATGTACATTCCGGAGCAGAAGGGAATGCTGGCCAGGATCACCAAGGTGATCGCGGACGCGGGGGGGAACATCCTCGCTCTGGGAACGTTCCTCGGTGAGGATCCGACCAACAGCCTGTGCACGATCAAGGTGGAAGGGGTTCCCATGGAGAGCCTCACGCAGGCGCTCAAGCCCCTCGTGCAGAAGTTCGAAGATATTAGGGAAGTCTGATAAAAGGTCGAAAGAAGAGAGGTTTATCGTGGAGTTGAAGAGAATGGCCCTATCACAGCGAGGCGCCGAGGTACCCTGGTCTCCCATCCGAAAGCTCACCCCCCTGGCAGACGCCGCCCGCGCGCGGGGCATCTGGATCCATCACCTGAACATCGGCCAGCCCGACATCAAGACCCCCAAGCCGGTCATTGACGCCTACAGAAACTTCAACGCGGACGTGCTCGCCTACAGCCCATCGCTGGGGATCCCCCAGCTGCGCACGTCCATCGCCGGCTACTACAACCGCTACGGCATCGACGTGAGCCCATCAGACGTGGCCGTCACGACGGGCGGGAGCGAGGCCATCTTCTTCGCCCTCTCGGCCCTGTGCGATCCCGGAGACGAGATCCTCGTGCGCGAGCCGTTCTACGCGAACTATATTGCTTTCGCCGCCATGATCTCCGCCAAGGTCGTGCCCATCCCCTCCTCCATCGAGACGGGTTTCCGCCTGCCTTCCCGGGAAGAGATATCCACCTATATCACGCCGCGGACAAAAGCCATCCTCTACATCTCTCCCGAGAACCCGACCGGCATCGTGTACGACCGCCGGGAGCTTGATACCTTCCGCGAGCTTGCGGAGCGTTTCGGGCTGTACCTGATCGCCGACGAGGTGTACCGAGAGTTCATCTACGACGACCATGTCGAGTTCACCTCGGTCCTGGATCTGAAGGGATTCGAGGATCACGCCATCCTCATCGATTCGATCTCGAAGAGATTTTCCTCCTGCGGGGCGCGCATCGGCTGCATCGTGTCCAAGAACACGGGAGTCCTGGAGCTGGTGGACAAGTTCGCCCAGGCCAGGCTCTGCGCTCCCACGGTGGGCCAGCTCGCCGCGGATGCCGCCTATCACATGGACCCCTCCTACTTCACTCCCATAAAAGAGGAGTACAAGAAGCGCAGGGACACCCTCGTGGAGAGGCTTTCCGCAATCCCGGGCACCCTGTTCCACGTGCCCGAGGGCGCCTTCTATGTCATGGCGAGGCTGCCCGTGGACGACGCCGAGGATTTCTGCCGGTTCCTCCTCGCTGATTTCTCCTGGAAGGGAAAGACCGTCATGCTCACCCCCGGTTCCGGCTTCTACTCGACCCCGGACCTGGGCAAGGACGAGGTGCGGATCGCCTACGTGCTGGAGTGCGAAAAGATCGAGGAATCCATGGAGATGATCAAGCGCGCCCTGGAGAGGTACAAAAACCGCTAGGGCCCGGCCCCGCCTCCCGCTCCAGCGTCTCGCTAATCGCCGAAAGCATTGCCGATCCAGGAACCCTGGCCGCCCTTGCCCGTGGCCCCTCCCGGCGCGGGCGTCGGCTGTATCCTGGCAGGAATCCCATCCAGCGCGGAAAGCACGATCCCCGGAGTCAGGATCTCCGGAAGAATCTTCGGCTGGCCCGTACCCGGGTAATACAGCACGTAAAGGGGGACCCCGCTCCTGCCGTATCCGGCCAGGGCCTGGGCGATCTCGTCGTTTCTGTCGGTCCAATCCGCTTTCAGTGTCGCCACGTCGAGCTCCTTGAGCCTGCTTTCAACGGCGGGGTTCTGGAGCGCGATACGCTCGTTCACCTTGCAGGTCAGGCACCATTGGGCGCTGAAATCGATCAGCACCGGCGAGCCCGCCAGCCGAAGCTCGGCCAGCCGCGCTGCGCTGAAAGGCTCCCATGTTGAGCCGGAAGCGGCCGTGGTCCCCTGCGGCGCTCCCGCGCCGGATAGAGCGCCCGCGGCGCCCTGCCCACCGGCCTGCGGCGTTGCGAATGCGGCATGCTGGGCCGCTCCCGCCGCGATGCGCGCCGAGACTGCCGCTCCTCCTACAACCAGGAGAAGCGCGAGCACCGAGGCGGTAATGCGCGAGCCAAGCGGCCTGTCGAGGCTTGCCCATCGGCCATAGATCCATGCCCCGAGCCCGCAGACTGCCAATCCGCCAAGAAGAAAGGTAACGGCCTGCGCCCCGGCGAGGGTCGCCAGGACGGAGCCCAGCCACACGACCGTGGCCATCATCAGGAACCCCAGCGCCTGCTTCAGGGTCTCCGTCCACTTGCCCGGCTTGGGAACGCGGGCGAGGAGGCGGGGAGATGCGGAAAGCACAAGGGACGGGGCCGCCATTCCGAGGCCGAGGGCCGTGAACACGGAGAATGCGGCTGGCAAAGGCTCGGCAAGGGCGAAGCCGAGGGCGCTCCCCATGAAGGGCGCCGTACAGGGCGTCGCCACCACGGTAGCCAAAAACCCCGTGAAAAATGACCCGCTGAACCCTCCCCTGCCGCGGAGCCCGGCGCCGACCGAGGCGGCGCGCGTGCCCAGCTCGAATACGCCGAACATGTTCAGACCCAGGAGGAATATGAGGGCTGCCATGACAACCACGACAGCCGGGTTCTGGAACTGGAAGCCCCACCCCAGGAGATTCCCCCCGGCCCGGAGAGCCAGCAGGACGCCGAAGAGGATCCAGAACGAGACAAGCACTCCCGCCGTAAAGACAAGCCCATGGGCCAGCGAACGGCGCGGCGAGGAGTGCGCTTCACGGACAAAGCCCATCACCTTGAGGGAAAGCACGGGCAGCACGCAGGGCATGAGGTTGAGGATCAACCCTCCGATAAAGGCAAAAGCTATCGCGAGGAGCAGGGGGAGCGAGGCCGCGCTGCCCGCCGCGCCGCGCGCCAGCGGCACGTCCACGGAAAACGCCCGGGTTCCGTCAGCGCTTGAGACGGACAGGATACCCTGGAACCGTTGGGGAAGCTCGCTTCCCGCAGAGGCGACGCGCGACAGCTTCATGCTGAAGCCCCCGCCGCCGGCCTCCGCGTTCTGGGGAGCGGAGGAGGCGATGATGTTCTCGGATTCGGGATAGAAGTAGGCTTGCGATCCGGCGGGAAGGGAAAGACCGGCCGAGCTGAGCGTGATTGAATCCGCGGCAACTGATGCGCTGAAACGAGCGCTTGTATCCGGGCCGGGAAGGGCGGCCCGCGCATTTTCGATTTGAGCTGACCAGCGGGGGTCCACCGGCGGCGTTCCCGCCATGACGGGAAGCTCGAGGGAGAGGTCCGCCTTCCCGGGGATGCACTCGATCTTGCAGGCGAGAAAGCTCACCGTCGCGGCCAGGTCTGCCTTCCCTCCTGGGGCAAGCCCCGGCGGCGGGGTGATCCTTGCCAGGAGGAGCACCTCCCCATCATAACCATAGGTCATGGTGCCGGAGGAGAGGAATTTCTGCGGAAGGGGCCAGAGCAGAGGATCTGCCGCGAATCCCGGGGGGAGGCGCCAGCTCACCGTGGTTGGAAGGCCCGCATCTCCCGGATTCCGCCAATATACGTGCCACTGCGGGTCCATCTTCAGCCGCACGGCCGCCCAGAAGGGATTTCCGGCCGCAACCGCTGCGCTCTCCGATACCAGCTCGGCCTCCACGTGGACCGTGCGCACGGGAAGCGCGAAGGCGATTCCCGCGGTCAACAAGAAAAGCGGGACGAGGGCCCCAGCCGCGAACCGAGACAAGGTCATGTGTCTCATTGAGAAGAACTTACAGCGACGGCTCCGTGTAGGCAAGGTTGCAGCTCTTGGCCACGCCGGGATGCACGCAGGCGCCCTTGAGGATGTTGATCCCCTTGCGGATGGCGGGATTCGCTTTCGCGGCCGCCTCGACGCCTCCCCTGGCGATCTCGAGGCCGTATGGCAGAGTCACGCTGGTAAGGGCGATGGTGGAGGTGCGCGCCACGGCGCCCGGCATATTGGCCACGCAATAGTGCACGATCCCGTCCACGATGTAGATGGGGTCGTCGTGGGTGGTGGGCCGGGATGTTTCAGCGCATCCGCCCTGGTCTATGGCGACGTCCACGATCACAGCGCCGGGCTGCATGAGGGCGAGATGCCTGCGCATGATCAGCTTGGGGGCCGTCTCTCCCGTCACCAGCACGGCGCCTATCACGATGTCCGATTCTCGAAGGGCCTGCTCGATGTTGGCCTCGGTGGCGTAGAGGGTCGTGAGGGAGCTTCCGAAGATGTCGTCGAGGTAGGCGAGGCGTTTGGAGCTGATGTCCAGCACCGTCACGTATCCGCCCATTCCCACCGCGATCTTGGCCGCGTTGGTCCCCACCACCCCGCCGCCCAGGATGCTCACGCGCCCCCGCTGGACTCCCGGCACCCCGCCGATGAGAATTCCCCGGCCCCCGAACTCCTTTTCCAGGTACTTTGCCCCTTCCTGGACGGCGAGCCTGCCGGCGATCTCGCTCATGGGAGTGAGGCAGGGGAGCGACCTGTCGGCCAGCTCGATGGTCTCGTAGGCCACCGCGTCCACCTTCCGGTCCAGGAGCATCTGGGCAAGCCTCCTGTCCGCGGCAAGGTGAAGGTAGGTGAACAGGATCTGCCCGCGGCGGAAGAGCTCGTACTCATCCGGCAGGGGCTCCTTCACCTTCACGATCATGTCGGCGCGGGCGAAGATCTCCCGCTTCTCCGTCGCCACTGAGGCTCCCGCGGAAACATACTCGGCGTCTTCGTAGCCCGCTCCGAGCCCGGCTCCCTTCTCCACCAGTACGGAATGCCCTCCGCGCACGTATGCCCCAACCGAGCTGGGGGTCATTCCCACCCGGTACTCGTGGCGTTTTATCTCCTTGGGTACCCCTATGGTCATGATCTTGCTCCTTTGCGTGCCACCCCTCACCCGGGGGTGCGATGTCCCAGGCCGGACCATCCGCGATCGATCATAGGAGCCCGGAATGGGAAGGTCAAGCCGAGGCGGATCGCCGGGAGCACCGCCGGCGCCGGCAGCCTACCCCTTTTCGTGAATTTGACACCATCCGACTCGGCGCGATACCCTAGAGCAGGAGAGGGAGATATGGGTACGGCGAGCTCTCCCATCATCGTCATCGGGCACAAGAATCCCGACACCGATTCGGTCTGTTCGGCGGTGGCCTACGCGCGCTTCAAGACCGAGGTGCTGGGAGAGGAGGCCCGTGCGTTCCGCGCCGGAAACATCAACCCCCAGACCCAGTTCGTCCTTTCCCGCTTTCAGGTTCCCAGCCCGCCGCTGTTGACGGACGTCTACCCCAAGATCGCCGACATCATGATCCACCGCGATGATCTGATCACCCTCACCCCCTGGGACACGGTCAGCCGCGCGAGCGAGGCCCTGACCAGGCTTCACTTCTCCTTTCTTCCCGTGGTGGACGCTGAGAACCGCTGCGTCGGCCAGATCAGCACGCTTCGAATCGCAGGCATCCTGCAGGACCTGGCGAGCCTTCGCGACGGCGAGAACCTGGCCGAGGCGGCCCGGCGGGCCATCACGGCGCCCATCCGTGAGTACGTCGAGGTGCCGCATCCCACCTTCAAACCGCATGATCAGGTGCGAAACGTTCTTCGGGAAATCGGCGGCCATAACGAGGGGGGCTTCATGGTCCTGGACGAGGAGGGGCACCTCGTCGGGGTGATCACGAGGGTAAGCTTCCTTGCGGAGAGCCGCCTGCGCGTGATCATGGTGGACCACAACGAGCTTTCCCAGGCGGTGGACGGTATGGAGGAGGCCGACGTGATCGAGATCATCGACCACCATCGGCTTGCCAACCGCTCTACAAGGGCGCCGGTCACCTTCATCAACAAGACGGTCGGCTCCACGGCCACGATCGTCGCGGAGCTGTACAAGAACACGGATGCCTGCCCTCCGCCCGACCAGGCGGGGCTTCTCCTCGCGGCCCTGCTGTCCGACACCGTCATCCTCAAGTCTCCCACCACGACGCCCGTGGACACCCAGATGGCATCGTGGCTTTCCGGCATCGCCAAGATGGAGATCGAGACCTTCGGGGAGGAGATGTTCGCCGCCGGCGCCGCGATCGTGGGAATGGACGCCCGCCAGATCGTCGGCCAGGACCAGAAGCTCTACCATGAGGAGGGCAAGCGCTTCAGCGTGAGCCAGATCGAGACCGTCGGATTCAGCGGAGTGCTTCGAAGGAAAGGGGAGCTGTTCGACGAGCTGGACAGGCTCGTTCGCCGCGACGAGCTCGCCCTTGCCTGCCTCATGGCCACGGACGTCACGCGGGAGACAAGCCTCTTTCTCTGCAAGGGAGACCCGCGCATCCTCTCCGCCATCACCTATAGGAAGAAAGAGGAGGGCATCTATGAAATGCAGGACGTGCTTTCCAGAAAGAAGCAGGTCCTCCCCTACCTCATCGATATCTTGAAAAAGCTGTAGCGGGCCTCGGGCGGGCCCCAGCCGGGCGCAGGCGTGGCAATTGGCAGGGCCGCCGGCCCGGCGCTTGTTGCGGGCCCCGCGCGAACCGCGTGCCCGGCGCTTGTCGCACGTCCGCGCCTCAGAACCCCAATATTCCGCCCACCTCAGCCAGATAGCCGACAACATAGTCCGCGCTCACGCCCATCTCGGGGGTCGGGCCGCCGTTTGTCAGAAGGGCTGTGACGGCGCCCCCCCGCCTGCCGGCCTCGATGTCGAACACGAAGTCTCCGACTACCAGAAGCTCATGCGGCGAAACCCCGAGCGTCCGGGCCGCCATCTGAAGCCCGTCGGGGTGAGGCTTGGGTCTGGGAGAGTTTTCCCTGCAGAGCACGACGGTGAAATCGCTTAAGGAGATGCGCGAGAAGTTTTTCATCGCCTCTTCCACCGAGGCGCGGCAGTTGTTCGTGAGGATTCCCCGGGGAATCCCGCGGTCCCTCAGGAGAACAACGAGGTCCCTCCGCTCCGCTGTTGGGGACGGATCTGCGCGCTCCTGCAAGCTCGAACTCCTCCAGAACACGCAGTGCCTCCATACGCCTTCCCGCCGGAGCGAGCGCCTCGATGAACTCGATTATCACGGAGCCCGGCGGGCAGCCGATAAGGCCCCGGAGGGCTTTCAAGTCTATGGAGCCCGGCCTGGTGAGGGTGCCGTCGAAATCGAAGAGGACCGCCCTGATCATCGGCCCAGTATAGCGGGAAGAAGCTCCGTTTCAAGGGCGAGGCTGAGAATGCATGCACGGCGGGATTCAAATTGCTCGGCGCGCAGAGCCGTCAGTATACTATAGATATCTTAAGAACTGGCGCGTTTAATGGACCACCCACGCTAGCTGGGAGGGCAGGCGCGCCGCTTGATGGACCGCGCCAGGCCCTGCCTGAAGCTCAGCCGCGGGCCAGCGCCTGGAGGTCGAAGCCGGTGTCGGAGAGCTTTTCAGCCGGCACGGGGATCCGCCTGCGGAACAGCTCCTCGATGGCGCTGATGTCGTTGGCAAGCCCAACACCCGCCGCCGCTTTGAGCGCCCCCCTGACGTAGAAGCCGGCGATGAACTTGCCGCCCTCCACGTCGCCGCGATAGACAATCTTGTCCCACTCGCGCACATAGCCGACGTACTTCACGCCGATCCCCGTCTGGCGTGTCCAGAAGAACTGCGCCTCCCGGTATGGCTCCTGAGAGCCCAACATGGCACGGGCCGCGTGACAGCCCATCCTCTCGGCAGCCACCCAGTGTTCCACCCGCTGCCCGTCCACGCTGTTGGCGAGCTCTTCCCCGTTTCCGTTTGTGCCCAGAGGATCGGGAATCAAGGCGATGTCTCCCGCGGCGAATACATCCGGGATCCTGGTCTGGAGCCGAGCATTCACCGGAATCACCCCGCCCAGAACGAGCTCCGTTCCGCTGATGTATTCCACGGCGGGCTGCACGCCTAGCCCGAAGACCACGAAGTCCGGCGTCACGCGGCTTCCGTCGGAGAGCACGAGGACCTTGGCACCCTTCTCTTCGGCGATCCGCGTCACCGTCTTTCCCAGGTGCAGCACCGCGCCGTTGTCCTCATGGCGCTTCTTGAGCAAGGCCGCGATACGGTCTCCCAGCACGCGCGCCAGGGGGAGAGACTCGGGTGAAATAACGGTGACGGAGAGCCCCCTCTCACGAAGCGAGCTCGCCAGCTCCATGCCGATGAACCCGGCACCAATGAGGGCCGCGCTCTTCGCCGTTGAGGCGGCTTGTTCGATGGCTCTCGCGTCCGCGAGGCTCCGCAGGCTGAAGCAGCAGCCTTCTTTCGCACCTGGAATCGAGAGCTTCCTCGGCGTGCCTCCGGTGGCAAGCAGGGCTTTGTCGAACGACATGACCTTTCCACCCTCAAAGACGGCCTCTTTCTTCCGCCCGTCGAAAGCCACGACCCGGTGATTGGTCAGGACCTCGATCCCCTGATCCTCGTAGAAAGAGGGGCTCCTCAGGGGGAGCCACTCCGGCTTGGCCTTGCCGGCCAGGAATTCCTTCGAGAGGTTGGGGCGGTCGTAGGGCTGATCCGCCTCGGAGGTCACCATGACGATGCGGCCGGCGAATCCCTCCCTCCGCAGGGTCTCGGCCGCGGCGTTTCCCGCGGCCCCGGCTCCCACGATGAGGAAGGTCCGGTTCTCGGACACCTGCACGCGGGGATGCTTCGGTTTCTCCGCCGGGCCGACCCAGACATCCCCCTCCTCCACGCGCACGGGATACAGGGTAAGATCGTTCAGGGCTGGAGGAGAGACCATACGCCCCGTAGTGACATCCAGGCGCGCGTTATGGCAGCGGCAGACCACGACGCGTCCGAGGAGAAGCCCCTCCTCCAGCTTGCACTGATAGTGAGGGCACTCGTGCCCCACGGCATGGATCTTTCCGTCCAGGCGCACCAGATAGATCCCCTCCTTGCCGATTGTCACGAGCCGGGGGACGTTTTCCTGCAGATCGCTCTCGGAACAGACTTTCTTCCATGAATTGTCCATGATGGGCCTCCTCCCTGCTATAAGATAGGCCCGCGAGAGGCGGCCGGCAATAATATCGGTGTGCGATAATGCGGCCGCCGGCCAGGCGCTCGGCGGGCACGCCGGGGATCAGGGACCGAGAACGAGGAGGCGAACCGTGTTGTCGCGCGCCTCGACAATCCCGCTTCCGACCCGGATCTTCTCCACGGCGTTGCCTCGGTGGATACGAAGCTCTCCGGCAACCACGCTGGCCAGGAGCGGCGCGTGGTTGGCGAGCACTCCGAGCTCTCCCCGAGAGGTTGGAATGACGAGAAACTCGCACTGTCCTCCCGCCACGTCCCGATCCGGGGTGGTGACGGCGAAAAAGAATGACTCGCTCATGCCTTTTTCAGCTTCTCCGCCTTCTCGCGGGCCTCGTCGATGGTGCCCACGTACATGAAGGCCTGCTCGGGAAGATCGTCGCACTTGCCTTCCACGAGGTCCTGGAAGCTGTGAACGGCGTCGGCCCTCTTCACGTACCGTCCCGCGAAGCCGGTGAACTGCTCGGCAACGAAGAAGGGCTGGCTCAGGAAGCGCTCGATGCGGCGCGCGCGGGACACCAGAAGCTTGTCCTCCTCGGAAAGCTCGTCGAACCCAAGGATGGCGATGATGTCCTGCAGGTCGCGGTAGCGCTGGAGGATCTGGAGGGCCCTCTGCGCAATGGCGTAGTGATCCTCTCCCACGTAGTAGGGATAGAGGATCCGGCTTGAGGAAGCCAGGGGGTCGATGGCGGGATAGATCCCCTTCTCTGCGATCTGCCGGGAGAGGACCGTCGTGGCGTCAAGGTGGGTGAAAACGGAGGCCGCCGCGGGGTCCGTGATATCGTCCGCCGGGACGTAGACGGCCTGGATGGAGGTGATGGAGCCGGTCTTGGTGGAGGTGATCCGCTCCTGAAGCTCCCCCATCTCCGATGAGAGGGTGGGCTGGTAGCCGACGGCGGAGGGCATGCGCCCCAGGAGCGCCGAGACCTCGCTTCCCGCCTGGGTGAAACGGAAGATGTTGTCGATGAAAAGGAGCACGTCCAGGCCCGTGTCGCGGAAATACTCGGCCATGGTGAGGGCGGAGAGCGCGACACGCAGGCGCGCCCCGGGAGGCTCGTTCATCTGGCCGAAAACGAGCACCGCCTTCTCCAACACCCCGGAGCTCTCCATCTCCTTCCACAGATCGTTTCCCTCGCGGGTGCGCTCGCCCACGCCGCCGAAGATCGAGTATCCGCCGTACTGAGTGGCGATGTTGTGGATGAGCTCCATGATGATGACCGTCTTTCCTACGCCCGCGCCGCCGAAGAGGCCCGTCTTTCCGCCCTTCACGTACGGGCACAGCAGGTCCACCACCTTGATCCCGGTCTCGAAGATCTCGGTCTTGGACTCCAGATCCTTCAGGGGGATGGTGGGCCGATGGATGGAATGCCTCTCGGAGGATGCCAGGGGACCCTTGCCGTCCACCGGCTCGCCCAGGAGGTTGAAGAGCCTTCCCAGCGTCTCCTTGCCCACGGGAACCGTGATGGGGCTCCCTGTGTCGGTGATCTGGCATCCCCGCGGGATGCCGTCCGTCGAATCGAAGGCCACGGCGCGTACCCTATTGCCGCCGAGGTGCTGCTGGACCTCGCTTACGAGGTGAAGCTTCTTTCCCTCTCTTTCGGAGTCGATGAGAAGAGCGTTATGGATCTCCGGCAGCTGGCCCTGCTCGAACTCGACGTCGATAATCGAGCCGATGACCTGGACAACGGTTCCCTTGGCGCCTTCGCTCATTTCCTGCCCCCCTCGCTTCCGCTGATGATCTCTATCATCTCGTTTGTTATCTGCGCCTGCCGCGCCCGGTTGTACTGCAGCGTCAGCCGCTTGATCATGGACTGCGCGTTGTCGGAGGCGCTTCTCATGGCGATGGCGCGCTGGGCATGCTCGCCCAGGAAGGCCTCCAGGATCGTGCAGAAAAGCTCCGCGTTCACGCTCAGGGGTAGAATCGCTGCGAGCATCTCCGGACGGGAAGGCTCCACGAAATAGGGTTGGAGCGCCTCCCCCGCCGCGACCACGGGCGCGCCCCCGGGCCCCGCGCCCGCTTCGGCGGGGGTGAAGGGCAGGAGCGTCGTCAGCCGCACCTCTTGTAGGACCTTTGTCTTAAAGCGGGTCGCCACGAGCTCCACGGATGAAAACGCTCCGCGCAGGAAGCGGTTCATGATGTCCGCGGCGAACTCCTCAACCCGGCTGAATAATATCCCCTCGTCCGCGTCGGGAACGGAGATGAGGACGGGCTGATTGTAGAAGCGGAAGTAGGAGAGCCCCTTCTTTCCCATCACGGCAAGCTGGTACTGTCTTCCCTCGGCATCGAGCTCCCGCATCCGCGCGCGGGTTGCCGCGAGGACATGGCTGTTGTAGCCTCCGCACAGCCCGCGGCTGGAGGTGATGCAGAAAAGAAGCACCCCGCCCCCGGCGGGCCGCGGCGCCGTGAGGGGCATCTCGGCGAGCTTCAGCTTCGCCTCCACGCTGTTCAACGGTACCCCCAGGGCCACGGGGAGAAGCCGCTCCATCTCGTGGCGGAAGCTCCTGGCATGGGCGAAGCGTCCCGTCAGCTTCATCACCTTGGACTGCGCCACCCGCTCCATCGTGCGGGTGATCTTGTGGATGTTCCTGACGCTTATGATCCGCTTCCTGATGCCTCGAGTTTTGGCCATGGCTTACAGCGTCTTCTTGAACGCCTTGATCGTCTCCGAGAGGACCTCAGGCTCCGAGAGGGTGCCGAGGTTTCGGATGCCGGCCAGGATCTCAGGCTTGTCCCGCTTGAGGTGCTCCAGGAACCTGGTCTCGAACTCGCGCACCTTGCTCACGGGGATGTCGTCGATGAATCCCCGCGTGGCGGCATAGAGGGCCATCACCTGGTCTTCAACCGGCATGGGGGAGAACTGGGTCTGCTTGAGCACTTCAACCAGGCGCGCTCCGCGGGCGAGCTGGTTCTGCGTGGCCCGGTCCAGCTCCGTTCCCATCTGCGCGAATGCCTCAAGCTCCCGGTACGATGCAAGGTCTATGCGAAGAGACCCCGCAACCTGCTTCATGGCTTTTATCTGTGCGTTTCCCCCGACGCGGGAGACCGAGAGGCCGACGTCAATGGCCGGCCTGACTCCCGCGTTGTACAGGTCTGTGCGAAGGTATATCTGGCCGTCCGTGATAGAGATGACGTTCGTCGGGATATAGGCGGAAACCTCGCCCTCCTGGGTCTCGATCAGGGGGAGCGCCGTGAGCGACCCTCCGCCCAGCTCGTCGGAGATGCGAGCGGCCCGCTCTAGGAGCCGCGAGTGGAGGTAGAAAACGTCCCCGGGATATGCCTCGCGCCCGGGCGGCCGGCGCAGGAGCAGGGAGAGCTGGCGGTACGCGTTGGCCTGGCGGGAGAGGTCGTCGTAGACGCAGAGGGTGTGCTTGTGCTCCTGGTACATGAAGTGCTCAGCCATGGCGCATCCGGCGTAGGGCGCGATGTAGAGCAGGGCGGCGGGCTCGGCGGCTGTGGCTGCCACCACGATCGTGTGGTCCATGGCGCCGTGCTTTTTGAAATTTTCTATTATACCCGCAACCATGGAAGCCTTCTGGCCAATGGCCACATAGACGCAGATGACGTCCTTGCCCTTCTGGTTCATGATCGTGTCGATGGCAATGGACTCTTTGCCCGTGCCGCGGTCCCCGATTATAAGCTCGCGCTGGCCCTTGCCGATGGGCACCATGGCGTCGATCGCCTTGATGCCGGTCTGCAGGGGCTCGCGCACGGACTGCCGCTCCCTCACGCCCGGGGCCTTGAACTCGACAGGGCGGGTCCGCGAGGAGCTTATGGGCCCCTTTCCATCCAGGGGGATGCCGAGGGGGTTCACGACACGGCCGATGAGCTCCGGGCCGACGGGCACCTCCAGCACCCTTCCCGTGCGCTTCACCCTTCCGCCTTCGCGCAGGCCCGTGTACTCGCCCAGGATGACGGCGCCGACGTTGTCCTCCTCGAGGTTCAGCGCAAGGCCGAAGGCGCCGCTTTCGAACTCCACCATTTCGTTGGCCATGACATTGCGAAGCCCGTAGATCCGCGCGATCCCGTCGCCCAGCTCGACGATTGTGCCGATCTCCTCGACGCTCAAGTCCTTGGTGTAGCTCTTGAGCTCCTGCTTGATCCGCGTCGTTATCTCTTCCAGGTTGATGCGCATTGGCACTCCTTGCGAGCCGGCTTCGGCGCCCCGTGGGCGCCGAAGCCGGCGCTCCTCACCTGCTCTCGGATCTTTCCGTGAGCCTTCCCGCCAGCTCTTTCAGGCGGCCTTCTACGCTGAACTCGATCTCCTGCCCCTCGCATTGGGCAACCACTCCGCCGATGAGCGACGGCCTGGACTGCAGGTCGAGGATCACATGGCCGCCCAGACGCCGCTCCAGCGCCGTCTTTATCCGCGCGAGCTCCTCCTCGCCGAGAGGAAAGGCGGACCAAACCGTCACGTCGCGCTCCCCTCGGGCGTGCCGCGCGAGCCTCTGCAACTCCGCCGCGATCTCCGTGAGCAGGCCGGTCCTTCCCCGGTCAACAATGAGGAATAGAAGCGTGAGCACCCGAGCGTCTATGGCGTCGGAGAATACGGAGCGGATCATCTCTTTCTTCAGCTTTCCCGCGATGATGCGGGAGGAGAGAAAGACCCGAAAGTCCGCATCCCGTTCGATGGCGTCACGGGCCAGCGCCAGGTCCGCGGCCACGGAGTCGAGGGCCTGGGCCGCGCCCTTTGCTTCCTCGCCCACGAGCTCGAAGAGGGCGCGGGCGTAGTTCCTCGATACGATACCGGCCATCCGCTCCCCTTTTCAGCCTTTGGAGCCGGCGGTGAGCTTCGAGGCGAACTCCTCCACGAAGGCCCTATTGTCGGGCCGGCCGGTTTCGCGGCGGAGGATGGCGTCGGCGATGGAGAAGGACAGGGAGACGATCTGGTTCTTGAGCGCGAGCTCGGCCTCCTCGGAGGCCCGGCGGATCTCCTCGGTGGCCTGCGCGCGCAGGGCCCGGATCTCCTCCTGGGTATTCTTGAGCATCTCCTCCTTCAGGCGTGATGCCTCGGCTCTTCCCTGCTCGATGATGTGCGCCGCCTCGAGCCTGCCTTCCTTGATGGTCTTATCGTACTCGGCGAGCATCACCACGCCTTTTTCCTTGGCCTGGCGCGCGGATTCGAGATCCGAAGAGATGCGTTCGGAGCGCTTATCCAGCGCGCCCACGATCCTGTCCCACGCCGTGAAGCGCAGGATCAGGATCACCAGCCCGAAGGTAATCCACAGCCACAAAACGAGGCCGGGATCCACGCGCAGCAGTACCATTGGGGTCTCCTACATGACGATGGCGAGGATGCAGACGACGAGGGCGATGATTCCCACCCCTTCGACGAGGACCGCCGCCAGAAGCATGTTCGTCTGGATCTTGTTGAAAGCCTCGGGCTGCCGGGAGATGCCCTCCAGGGCGGCGGAGCCGATCTTGCCCAGACCCAGGCCGACGCCCAGGACGGCGAGACCCGCTCCCAGGGTGGCCCCGATGAAAGCTCCGAACTTCATGATTGCCGGCGCAAGGGGGGTCAAATCCATGTCAATGCTCCTTTCGTTGAATCGCATGCCGGCATTCCGCCGGCCGAAAGTCAGTGCTTCCTCAGGGCGAGGCCGATGAACAGCGCCGTGAGGAACGAAAAGATGTATGCCTGGAGGATCGCCACGAAGATCTCCAGGCCCGAGATCGCCAGGTCAACGAGCACGGCCGCGGGGCCAAGCACGAGAGACTGAAACTTGATGATCAGGATCAGGATGATGAGGATGGCGACGTGCCCCCCGATCATGTTGGCGAAAAGCCTCATGATCATGGCAAAGGTCTTGGAAAAGGTTCCCACGATCTCCAAAAGCAGGGTGAAGGGAGCCATCCACACCGGAGTGCCGTGAGGGATCATGTCCTTCCAGTAGCCGAAAGCCCCCTTGGCGCGCATGCCGGCCACGTTGAACACCACGAAGGTGATGAGCCCCAGGCCCGCCGTGGTGGCGAGGTTTCCCGTGACGGCCCCGCCCAGCCAGGCCGCCTTCTCCGCCCCCGGCGGCATGAGCGGGGCGAACGGGGGCACGAGCCCCAGGAGGTTGGAGTACAGGATGAAGAGGAAGAAGCTGAAGCAGAGGATCTGGTACCGCTTTCCCTCCGGTCCCAGAACCGGCTCGTAGACCTCCTTCCGTAAATACTCCAGGATCGTCTCGAACAGGCTCTGCAGGCGGGTGGGCTTCTTGAAGGGGTCCTTCAGCTTGTGGGCGAGGTAGAACATGGTGAGGAGGACCAGGAGGGCCACCACCGTCATGAGGATGAAGTGCTTCGTGATCGAGAACGCGAGGGTGAAACCGCCTACGGAAAGGAGCGGAATCCTGGCGTAGGGGTGTTCAATGTTGTCGGTAAGCTCCTCGAAAAGGACCTGGGAAAGGCTGAACCCCTCTTTGGGTTCCTCGGCAGGAGCAGCGAAAGCCCGGCCGGGGCCAGCCGCCAGGAGCGCGACGAGAATGAGAACAACCCGTTGCGGCATTCACTCTCATTGTCGAGAAACGGCAGGGGACTTGTCAAGGGGAACCTCCTGCCGGCCCTTTGCCCGGCGGATCTGCGCCGGCGCGGGAATCCCTCGACAGGGGACCGTTCGGACTTTATACTGTCGGAAACCGGAAGGAGGCATTCATGGATAGCAGGAGCAGGTCTGCCGTCGCGGGCGGCACAATTCTCATTCTCCTCGGCGTATTCTTTCTCATCATCCGCATTGTCCCCGGAATATTCGGCGAGTTCTCCTGGCCGCTCATCATCATCGGGGTGGGCGTGGTCTTCCTCGTCGTGGCCGTGATCACCTGGACCCCCGGGCTGACCGTGCCCGCCTGCATCATCGGGGGCATCGGGGCCATCCTCTACTGGCAGAACCTGACCGGCCATTGGGAGACCTGGGCGTACGCCTGGACCCTCATTCCCGGTTTCGTCGGCGTGGGGGTGTTCCTCTCCGAGCTTCTGGAGGGAAGGCCCATGAAGGCCCTGGTGGACGGGGGCTGGCCCATCCTGGTGAGCCTCGTTTTGTTCTTCATCTTCGGCTACTTCCTGGGAAACCTTCCCTGGCTCGGGGCGTACTGGGCGGTCCTGCTCATCGTGGTCGGGGTGCTCATCATCCTGCGTCCCCTGCTCGGGATCGGAAAGAAAAAGGGAGATCAATGACATGAGAAGGTGGAACTTCATAATCGGAGCGGTGCTCGTCGTCCTGGGCGGCCTGCTCCTGCTGCAGCTCGCCATCAACGCAATGGGAATCGCTTTCCACATCATGTGGATTTTCTGGCCTCTCATCCTCATCGGCCTCGGCGTCTGGATCATCCAGGGCTTTACGTGGGGAGGCTGGAAGAGCGGGGAGGTTGCCCGCGAGGACGCCTCCATCCCCCTGGACGGGGCTTCCGAGGCTTCCGTGCGGGTTCAGCACGGCGCCGGGAGGCTCACCGTCGGCTCGGGCACGGCGCCGGACCAGCTCCTCACCGGGAGCTTCGGCGGCGGGCTTGAAAGCTCAACCTCGCGAGCAAACGGCAGACTTTCCGTGGAGATGCGGATCAAGGAGCGCGATGTCTCCCGCTTCTTCAGAAGCTGGACCCGCGGCCGATACGGCCTCCTGGACTGGGACTTCCGCCTCAATTCCACCGTTCCCCTTTCCCTCACCTTCGAGACAGGCGCCAACGAGTCGCGCCTCACCCTCACGGACCTCCAGGTGCGCGAGCTGCGGCTGAAGACCGGGGCAAGCTCCACCACCATCGACCTTCCCGCCCGAACGCCGCACACGCGCCTGTCCATAGACTCGGGGGCGGCGGCGGTGCGCATCCGCGTTCCCTCCGGGGTCGCCGCCCAGGTGCGGGTAAACTCGGCCCTATCCGGGGTCCACGTGAACGCGGCCAGATTCCCCAGGGCTGGAGACGTTTACCGCTCTGCGGACTGGGATTCGGCACAATATAAGGTAGAGATCTCTGTAGAAACCGGGGTGGGCTCCATCGACGTGAGCTGAACCTGAAGGGACGCGGCGGCGCGCTCAGTGCCACTGGACGTCGCGGCCGAGTGAAGCAGGCGGCACGGCCGGGCGAAGCGCGGCGCGGCTGTGCCTATACGGCGGCCTGTGCCCACCCGGCGCCGCGGCCGATCGGGGTTCTGGAGCCGCTGGCGCGCTTTAAAGCGCCACGCAGCATTGTCGCTGCCGCTCGCCGGCACTCAGTGCGCCCCGCGGCAATCCCCGGCGCGTTGCCATCGTCGCCACGGTCCGCCGCGTGCTTTAGCGCCCTTCGACCCCGATCTTCTCCGCGAATATCCCCGCCCCCCTCTGCGATTCCCCATCGAGGTAGGCATGCAGATACCGTCCCCCGCATACCTTCGGCACGTGGATCAGATGCACGATATCCGCGTACTCCTCGAGTGAAGGGTCCAGCGCAGAAATGGAGTTGGGTGAGCCCAGCAGGAAGCCCTCGCTCAGATAGCTTCCCGGGTTGTCGGGGTACAGCGGCATTACCGCAATGTCCGCCTCCACCAGGTCCTGGAAGAAGTGGGTGCCGTAGGAGACCTCCGGTGTGTAGCCGTCTCGGGCAAAGGAGATCTCCACCAGGAGCTTCGTGTTGTTGATGTCGGCGTAGCTCACACGCACGCCAAGGTTGATGTCATTGCTTCCCCAGCGGCCGGGGCCCAGGAGCGCGAAGCGCTTTCCCCCGAGCCTCTGGTTGAGCTGCCCCACGGCCCAGCCGACCTTCGCCTTCTGCTCGAAGCTTTCCAGCCTGTCGTACGCTCGCGGATCCACGTAGAGGATGTACTCGATGTTCGTCACCAGGCCGCTCGATATCTCGTCCGATGCGATGAAGAGGGTGTCATCCTTGGACACATCGGCCGGCACATTCACTGCCTCGATCTCGCGACGCGTGGAGAGCGATCGGCACTGGAGGATGTACAGCCTGCCGTCGTCCCAGGCGAACTCGATGTCGATGGGTCGTCCGTAAGCGGCCTGCACCGTGGAGAGCGACTTTCCTCGCGAGGTGGACGAAGGGCGACTTTGCGAGGAAGTTCTCGAACGTCAGGCACAGCCTGCCGTTGGACATGTCCTGGGTCTTGAATTGGGGAGCTGAGAGCTCGCCGTCCTTCATAACGGAGGCGGCAAGCGGGAGATCCGGGTGGCCCGTTTCCCGAGCCAGCGTGGCGAAATCAACGGTCTCGAAGGCGCCCGTTCCAAGGTTGATGGCATCCACCATCTTCTGAGAGTAGCGGCAGACCTGCTCCGGGGTGGCCTCGGGGCGAAGGAGCGGCTGGCCCAGGGGGATCATCCGCGGGTAGTCCCCCCCCACCCTGTCGACTGCGCGGGTGCCCAGGCCCAGGACCAGGCGCACCAGGCCGTCGCTCTTCTTGATCCTCCGGTTCCATGTATAGGGGTTGGTGGAGAACATCACCCCCGAGGCAAAGGGCAGGAAGTGATCGCCAAACCTCCGTCCGACGACCTTCTGCACGATCACGGCCATCTTCTCGTTGTAGTCCAGGAGGCCGTGGTCCCTGCGGTAGAGGATGGGATCGGGTCCGTAGATGCTGGCGAACACCTGCTTGACGGCGCGGATGAAGGCGATCAGGCGGCTCTTCACGTCTCCCTGGTTGGCCAGGAACACGGACTGGTACTTGCCGGAGAAGGCAAGGCCGAAGCTGTCCTCCAGGTAGCTGGAGGAGCGCACGATGATGGGGTGCTCGCCGATCTCCTCGATGAGCTTGCGAAACTCCCCCAGGACGTCGGGGGGAAAGATGCCACTTCGAACATTCCCCCGATCCGCTGGCACTCCTCCTCGATCGCCTCTCTATCCTTGTACTTGTGGGTATGGGCGAAGAAGAATTTGTTCCTGTTGATGAAATCCGAGAAGACCCCGGAGGTGATGTACCAGGTGTCCGGCACCGCGATGTACTTCTGAAAATCGGGGTCCGGGGCGCTCAAGATGGGAAGGAGAATCCGCTGGGCAACAATCATCCCCGCGGACTTGCCGCCCAGCATGCCATGATACGCGATGTGGCCGATTGCGTGGAGCAGGATGTCGTAGATGTCCCTGATGGTGACGAAGTTTTTTGCGATGCCGACAAAGGGAAGCTGGTTGGAGAGGTAATAGGAGATGAGGGAGACGCGGATCCCCTCGGCCTCTTCAGGCGAGATGTAGACCTCTCCCTTGGGAATGTCGCAGAACTCCTTCAAGGCTTTGAAGATCGTTTCAGCCGTGGCGCGGTCGCTGTTCACCACGTGGCCCAGCTCCTGGCACTTGTCCCGCTTTCTCACCAGGTTGATATAGTTTTCGATCTCCTCGGGCTGAAGCGAGCCCGAAAAAAACAGGTCGATTGCCGTCTCGAAGTACTCGGCGCGGGTTTCAGCCGAGTCAGGCGCGCCGTCTTCCCGCCTCCAGGCCTCAGCAAGCTCAGCCAGCCCTTCCCGTGTGACGATCCCCCGCTCCACCAGCACCTGGAGGAAAAGCTCCCTCATCGGGCCCAGGAGCGTGGGGTAGTGCGAGATCTTTCTATAGAGGCTGTACGCCTTGACGAGGTTGAGGTTTCCCGGAAGGGAAAAAGGCACTCGTGCCCCTCCTATACCCAGCCCCTTGCCTTGCAGGCCTCTGCCACCCTGCTCACGGCGACAAGGTACGCGGCGTCGCGCATTTTCACCTTCTGGCTCTCGTGCATCGCATATACCGCCTCGAACGCCTTGGTCATCTTCTCGTCCAGCCGCTTGTAGACCAGCGCAAGGTCCCAATAGAAATTATACGCATTCTGCACCTGCTCGAAGTAGGAGACCGTCACACCCCCCGCGTTGGCCAGGAAATCGGGAATGACGAAGACGTTGTTGGAGGCGAGCACGACGTCGGCCTCGGGCGTCGTGGGCCCGTTTGCAAGCTCGCAGACTATCCGCGCCCGGATGCGCGATGCGTTCTTGTCCGTGATCACGTTCTCCAGGGCGGCGGGGAAGAGAACCGTCACATCCAGCTCCAGAAGATTCTCGTTCGAGATCTCCTGGGCGCCGGGGAACCCCTTGAGGCTTCCCGTCTTGATCTTGTAATCCACGGCGGCCTTCGCGTCGATGCCTTTGGGATTGTAGATCCCGCCCTGGGAGTCCGAGGCCGCCACAAGCTTCAAGCCGAGAAGCTCAGCGCCCAGGATGGCCGCGTATTGGCCCGCGTTGCCGAAGCCCTGGACGGCCATTGGCTTTCCCGCGAGGTCCACGCCGAGCTTCTTCGCGGTCTCACGAGTCACGCAGATTCCGCCCCGCGCCGTGGCGTCGTGCCTGCCCACCGAGCCGCCGATTGCCAGGGGCTTCCCCGTGATCACGCCGGGCTGGCTCTCACCCACCACGGTCTCGTACTCGTCCATCATCCAACCCATGATCTGCGGCGTGGTGTAGACGTCGGGAGCCGGGACGTCCTTGGTGGAAGAGAGGAACCGCCCCACCGCCCTGATGTAAGCACGGGCCAGCCGCTCCTTTTCGTTCGCCGAAAGCTCCTTGGGGTTGCACGTCACCCCGCCCTTGCCTCCCCCCAGGGGAAGGTCGACCACCGAGGTCTTCCACGTCATCCATGCCGCAAGCGCCCTCACCGTGTCGATCGTCTCTTCGGGATGCCAGCGGAGTCCTCCCTTGGTGGGTCCCCGGGCGGCGTTGTACTGCACTCGGTAGCCGTGGAACACCCGCATGGATCCGTCGTCCATGCGCACGGGGAAGGTCACCTGAAGCTCGCGCTGGGGCCAGCGGAGGAGCTGGTGAGTGGCCTCGTCGAGGCCGAGCTTTTCAGCGGCGTCGTCGAGCTGCCTCTGGGCGATCTTGAAGGGATTGAGCTCGGGCATGGCCGCACCTCCTTTATGACATTCTTCTTCCAGCATAGTGGAGGCGATATATGCTGGCAAGTGGAAAAAGGGCTCGCGCGGCGGCGCCGCGGCTTCCCCAAAGGGAGAAGCGCGAGGCTCTCCGGCTCCTTCCCCCGGGCGGCTCAGCGACCGCCCATCAAGCCCAGCATCTCTTCGTGAATATGCCCGTTGGAGGCCACGTAGTCCGTTGCCGCATAGGGAAGCGGCTTTCCGGAAAAGGTCGTGATCCGCCCCCCCGCCTCTTCCACAAGAACGACTCCGGCCGCGAAATCCCACGTCTTGTCCTGGAACTCCACGACGGCATCGAGTTTCCCCTCAGCCACGTAGGAGAGCGTCCGGGCCGACGAACCGAACATGCGGAAGTTGAACGCCCGGGCGCCAAGGCTCTGAAGGAAGGCGAGCTTTCCATCCAGGCCGTGCCGCAGATCGGAATCGATGCCGATGCTGCACTCGGCCAGGCTCGCGCGTGATGAAACGCGGATCCGCCGTGAATTCTTGAAGGCGCCCGAGCCGCGCTCGGCGGCGTACAGGCTTCCCTCCATTGGCATGAAAATCACTCCGGCGTGGTAGGCTCCCCGATACCGGATCCCTATGGAAACGCCGAAGATGTCGACCCCGCGGACGTAGTTGTGCGTGCCGTCCAGCGGGTCGATCACCCAGACGTACTCCGCCTCGCCGTTGGAAGCGCCGCCCTCCTCACCCGCGATGCCGTGCCCGGGAAACGAGACGCGAATCCTTTCCGTGATGATCCGTTCCGCTTCGCGGTCCACGTTGGACACCAGGCTCCCATCGGCCTTGGTGTCGATTCGAAGCACTTCGTCCAGGCGCTCGCGGATGACCGCCCCGGCCTCGCGCGCCGCGTCCATCGCCACATTCATCATTTCCCGCATTCATGCACTCCCAGGCGGGCAAAAGATAGCGGAAAGCGGCAGGAGGGGCAAGCCAATAGGGCCACAGGTTCTATTTCGCGTATATCTCTCGCCTGTGGCCAACCTTCACGATCAATACGAGAAGCTCCCGATCGCGGACTTGATAGATCACTCGATAGTCGCCAACCCGCACCCTATACAGCTGCTCTTTATCGGCCAGCTTCTTCACGCCCGTCGGGCGCGGGTTTGAGGCCAGCTCTTCGATGCATTCAAGGATACGGCGTTGAGTTTCTCGGGGGAGTTTCCTGATCTGCCGTTGGGCGAGCGGGGCGAACTCTACCCGATATTCCACAACGCCATCCTAGAGGCCAAGATCTCTCTTCAACATTTCCAGAGAGATCGTGCCCTTCTTCGCCGCCTCCCTCAAAGCCTTCTTCGCGTCCTCGAGGTCCTTTTTATCCTCGAGTGCCTCCAATAGCTCTACGTCTTCGTACGGTACTATGCCGGCGAGTTTCCTTCCCCGCCTTGTCAGCACGACACGCTCTTTGCCGAAAGCTGCGCGGTTGATGGCGTCGGAAAGGTTCTCCCGCAATTCGACGGTGCTCATATCCTTGTGCATGGTAGTGAATCCCCTTATTTACGAAATGTACATTTAGTACACTTTAATGTCAAGTGCTTCCATAGGCCATTGCCCTATTGTGCAACGAGCGCGGCGGGCTTTAGGGCATGAGTGCCGGCGTTCGGATGCCTTAGTCCAGCGGCGCCAGGCCCCCGAGTGCCGGCGGCCGAAGCGCAGTCGTTTGAGCGCACACGTCAAGCGTTGGAGCACGTGCCCCGCGCATCCCATCGCTCTTGACAACACTGTTATCAGCGTGATATGAAGAATTGCCAACAAAAGAATAAAGACCTCCTATGCCCGAATGGATTGAATTTGTATTGTTCCTGCTTTTCGCGATTCCCATCACCTTCTTCGACATCAAGGAGCTCCGGATACCCGACGTTTTGACCTTCGGAGGGATCCTTCTCTTCATCGCCTTGAAGCTGATTCTCAAGCAGGAGTCTATCGGGGTCCTCTGCCTCGAGTGTGCCGTAGGCTTCGGGGCATTCTGGCTCATCCGCCGGATGACACAGGGACGGATGGGGCTGGGAGACGCCAAGTATTCGGCGCTCATCGCCGTTTCCGCCGGCATGTATGCCTGGCTTGCGTCGATCTTTATCGCGGCCGTCATCGGGCTTCTGGCCGCCGCGCTCCTTATCCTGATAGCGAAAAAAGACCCGAAATCCCGGATTCCCTTCGCTCCCTTCCTTACCCTCGGAGCCTGCCTTGCCATGGCGTTCAAAGGGTTCTATGGTTTAGCTGCGCACATCATCATATAAGGAATACGAAATGAAGCGCATATTCTCCATCACCGCGTTGCTCGTTCTCCTTTCGGGCGCCCTCGAGGCGCAGCAGATCAAGGAGATGGAGTTCAAGAACCAGGCCATCACGGATATCCTCCTGGCCTTGGGGGAGATGTCTGGCAAGTCCATCGTCCCGGACGAGACGGTGAGCGGCAACGCCTCCTACTACTTCACGGAAACCGACTTCGAGACGGCGCTGAAGATCTTCCTCACCACCTATAAGATGTACTTCTGGAAGGACGGAAACATCTATTACGTTTCCAAGGTGCGGGCCGCATGGAACAAGGACACAAACGCCGTGACCCTGGACGCGGACGAAGTGGAGATCAGGCTCATTGTCCGCGCGCTCTCCAAGGCAATCGGCAAGACCGTGCTCTTCGATTCGCTTCCCCGGGAAAACCTCACCATCCACGTGGACAACCTGAAGCCCGAGGCAGTGCTGGCCATGCTCATGAAGCGCTTCCCCGACTACCAGGTCGAATCCTCGGCTGACTTCCACTACATCAAGCGGGTGGACACGGCCGCCAAGCAGGAGACGCGGCCCGGCCAGGCCGCTGCCCTGGTGACCCTCCGCGGCGGCCTCTACACGATCAACGCGGACAAGGCCCGCCTGAAGGACCTGCTCATGGATCTCTTCAAGAAGGCGGGCTTCGAGTACTCGTTCTTCCTCAGAAGCGACGCCATCGTAGAGAACCTCCATTTCACGGACAAGAGGTTCGAAGAGATTCTGCGGCTCCTCCTTGAGCAGGCCAACGCGGACTACTCCGTGGAGAACGGGATCTACTACATCTACGAGATCCAGCGCGCGGACGTGATGAAAAAGCTCAAGACCATCCGCACGGTCCCCCTGAGCTACCTTTCCGTGCAGGACCTGCCCAACCTCTTCCCCCAGGACATGGCCGCACAGAACCTCTTCCGCCTGGACAAGAACACCAACACGGTGATCCTCTCCGGAAGCCTCGAGGAGATCGGGCCGATCGAGGAGTTCATCAAGAGCCTGGACAAGCCGCTGGAGAAAAAAAGCTACCACCGTTTCGACCTGAGCTACCTGAAGGTGGCGGACCTCATGAACATGCTGCCGCCGCAGGTAAGCGCCACGAAGCCCGTCGCCCTGCCGCAGTCCAACTCCTTCGTCATGCTCCTTTCTCCGGAGAACAAGAAGGCGCTGGACGACTACCTCAAGATGGTGGACAGGAAACAGGCCGGCGTGCCGATCAAGCTCAAGTACATCCAGGCCGACTACCTCTTGAAGAACCTGCCGCCTTCCGTGGCCAAGGAGGACATCCTGCCCACGGGAGACCAGACTCTCGTATTCTACTCCGGCTCCGAGGACAAGCTGCGGCAGTTCCAGAGGGAGCTCGACTCCCTTGACAGGCCCACGCCCCAGATCCGTTACGAGCTTTTAGTGATCGAGTACACCGGCGGCGAGACTTTCGATTGGAAACTGGGGGTCAAAGGAGGGGCGACCCTCGACAGTACCTCCACCCAGTCCTTCATCGGCGGCATCAGCAACATGCTGAAGCTGAACTTCGACATCGTCTCCGTGTTCGGCTATACATTCGCCGTCAACCTCGACCTTACCCTGAGCAACAACAAGGCAAGCGTGCTTGCGGACACTACGGTGAACGGCCTCTCGGGACAGGAGTTGAAGTTCCAAAACACCACCACCTCCCGCTTCCAGCAGTTGGAGAGAAATGTCGATACGGGAGCGCTGGAGCCCACGGGCGTCACGCGGGAGGTGACCTCCGGTATCATCATCGCGATGAACGGCTGGGTTTCGGGAGACGGGATGATCACGATGAAGGTCTCTTCAACAGTATCGAAGCAAATCGCCGGCGAAAGCACCAGCACCGAGCTCGCGGCCCTTCCCGCCACTTCAGAAAAAGTCGTGAGCACAAACGTCAGGACTCCATCGGGAAAACCGGTTGTGATAAGCGGGCTGATCCAGCAGGATAAGACTACCACCGTGGACAAGGTGCCGATCCTCGGCGACATACCGCTGTTGGGCCTCCTGTTCCAGGGCAGACATGACGAGCTTACAAACACGGAGATGGTGATCTACATCCTGCCCCACGTCGAATATCCCGAGCGCCGCGCCGTTGACGAGGCAATCCAGATCGAGGCCTTGTACAACAAGTTCGTGAAGGCCGAGTGAGAGATGGGCGACGAATCGGGCCTGGAAAAAGTGAACATTCCCCTGAAGCAGGTGTCCCTGGCGGACTTCATGCCCCTGCCGGAATCCGAAGACCAGTATCCCCTGGAGTACATCGAAGCCAACTCCGCGATCAAGCTCCGCGAGGATGACGAGGAGGTGCTGGTCGGGATCTCTGATCCGGCAAACACCGCCATCATCCAGTACCTGAAGAACTTCCACGGAAAGCCGGTGGTGTTCTACAGGATAGATAAGACGGAGCTTGCCGGCTACCTGGGAAAACGCCTCTCGGTCCTTGAAACCGCGCGTCCCAAGGCCGGCGCAACGGACGACGAGCGGATCCTGCTGGACCGGCTGGCAAACGACGCCCCGATCGTGAACCTGGTGAACAGCCTCATGATCGAGGCCATCAGGAAGGGGGCATCAGATATCCACATCGAGAGCTTCTCCGACGACACGCGCGTGCGCTACAGGATAGACGGCGTGCTGCAGACGGTCGTGAGGCTGGAGAAGGAGAAGTTCCCGGCGGTGGCCTCGCGTATCAAGATCATGGCCAACCTCAACATCATGGAGCGCAGGCTTCCCCAAGACGGGCGGATCTCGGTTCACCTCGGGGACGGCACCTATGACGTTCGGGTCTCCATTGTCCCCATCGCGGCCGGGGAGTCCATCGTGCTGCGGCTTTTCAACACCAGCGGCTCGCCCTTGAGCCTGGAGGAGCTGGGGATAGATACCGACAACCTGGCCCTCATGCGCAGGCTCGTCGCCGTGCCCCACGGGCTGGTGCTCGCCACCGGGCCCACGGGAAGCGGCAAGACCACAACACTGAACGCGCTCTTAAGGGAGCTTGCCTCGGACGACGTGAAGATCGTGACGATAGAAGATCCGGTGGAGTACCTCATCCAGGGGGTGGGGCAGATCCAGACCCACGAGAGGATCGGGCTCACCTTCGATTCGCTGCTGCGTCGCGTGCTCCGCCAGGACCCCGACATCATCATGGTGGGGGAGATCCGCGACACCCCCACCGCCGAGCTTTCCATGCGCGCGGCCCTCACCGGCCACCTCGTGCTTTCCACGCTTCATACCAACGACGCCGTGTCAGTCATCCCGCGCCTGAAGAATATGGGGGTGGAGCCCTACCTCCTGGCCGCGGTTTTGCGCGGGGCCATGGCGCAGAGGCTGGTTCGAAAAATCTGCCGCTCGTGCTCCAGGTCTGTGACAGCCACGGCGGAGGAAAAGGCGTTCTTCAAGCGCTACGGGCTTTCAGCCTCTCGCCTCCACCGGGGCAAAGGCTGCGACTCCTGCGGCGGCACCGGCTTCAAGGGCCGCATCGCAATCGTTGAGGCATTCTCCTCGGACGAGATGGTGGAGGAGATGATCCTCAAAGGCGATCGCTCCTCCGCTATCTCCGAATACCTGCAGGCCAAGGGGTTTCCCACGCTCGTCAAGAATGGGCTCTGCCACGCCCTGGCGGGACTCACGACAGCTGACGAGGTTCAGAAGGCGGTAATGAGCTGATGCCCGTGTACATGTGCCGCGTGGCGGATGGCAAAGGAAAGATCGAGGAGTTTCTCCGGGAGGCCGCTTCCGAGGAACCGCTGGTGAGGGAGCTTTCGGCCCGAAACCTCTTCGTGCTCTCCATGAAGGAGCTGGCGCAGGGGGAGGCGGCGGGCAAGACTGGCAGGCGCTTTTCCCGCAAGGTAGTGGGCGAGCTTACGGACCTCTTGAGCCTGATGCTCGGCTCCGGGCTTTCCCTGAAGGACTCCCTGGAAGTGGCGCAGTCGGTATCTTCCCGCGGACCGGGCAACGAGATTGTCACCCTTCTGCTGGAAAGGATCAGGAAAGGCTCCAGCTTCGCCGCGGCGCTGGAGACGACGGGCAACAGCTTTCCCCCGGTGTATCGCGGCATGGTGAAGATCGGAGAGCGGATCGGTTCCCTTGACCAGGTATTCGTCCGGCTCTGCTCCTACCTCTCGGACGAGAAAAAGCTTCGCGAGCGGTTCAGCGGGGCCCTCCTGTATCCGGCGATCGTCCTGTGCGTGGCCATGATGAGCGCCATCCTGGTCATCACGGTCCTTTTCCCCCGGATGCGGGAGATTTTTTCCCAACTGGGCCAGGGGATGTCCGCCAAGGTTGATTCACTCATGAGTTCCCTCACCGTGTCATTCATCACGGCAGGAGTCCTGCTCGCCCTGGGGATCGCGCTCCTGGTGTTTGTGTTTCGGGCGAGGAAGAAGGGAGGCCCGCTTGCGGTGCGCATTGACTCACTCTCCCTTCGCCTGCCGCTTCTTTCGACTTTTCTCATGCAGCGTGAGCTTCTCAATTTCTCCTTTGCCATGGAAACCCTCACCGCCGCGGGAGTGAGCGTCGAGGAGGCTCTCTCGGAAGGGGCCGGCGCCGTGGGCAACAATGCGCTGAAGGAGGATATCCTTTCCATCAAGGAAAAAGTCATGAAGGGGGAGCGACTGTCGGCCGCCTTCTCCAGCAGCACCGTCTTTCCCGCCCGTATCGCGCGGTGGGTGGGCATTGGCGAGAGGGTCGGGCACGTGGAGAAGGTGTTCGGCCAGCTTCGCGCGTACTATCAGCAGGAGGTGGAGAAATGGATAAACCGGCTCATGACGCTCATCGAACCGGCAATCATCGTAGCCCTTGGAGTTCTTATCATCCTCTTCGTGGTGTTTTTCATCATCCCCATTTTCTCTCTCTACGGAAACATCCTGTAGGAGAAGGGGAAGCGGGCTGGACCTTCATAGAGATCATGGCGGTCATCGCCATCATCCTCATCCTCATGAGCGCCGTGGGCTTCATGGCCTTCCGCTGGGTGGACAGGGCAAAGGTCGTGACCGCCAAAAGCCAGATCGAGACGCTGTCTCTTGCCCTCAACGCCTACGCTTTGGACTGCAAGCAGTTTCCGTCGCAGGAGCAGGGGCTCGACTCCCTGTTCACAAAGCCGCCCCTAGAGCCCGTTCCCGCGGGCTGGGCCGGTCCGTACGTTGAAAAGAAGGTGACCACGGACCCTTGGGGCCACCCCTACGAGTACACGGTGCCCGGCCCCAGCGGGCTGCCCTTCGGCATCCGCACCCTCGGGGCGGACAGCAAGGAAGGCGGGGAAGGAAACGACAAGGACATCTCTTCGTGGGAAAATTGAGAGAAGAATGGGGCGCTAGCGGCGGCAGACGGCGCGCGGCGCCGCGCATGCTCGGGGGCGCCAGCGGACGGCGCGCGGCGCCGCGCATGCTCGGGGGCGGCGGACGGGTGGGTCGCGGCAAGCCGCCCGCGATGCCGAACGTGCCCGGGGGCGCCAGCGGACGGCGCGCCCGCGAGGGCGGCTACATCCTCCTCGATGTCCTGGTGGCGCTCTTCATAATCCTTGTCGGCTTCGCCGTTCTGGTGGGCAGCATCAGCCTGGCGGCGAGCATGACCGTGAAGCAGAACGCGCGCGTGCTGGCCCTCATCGCACAGAGGAACACGGATGCGAAAGAGCGGACGATCCTCTTCCAGCACAAGTAAACACCAACAGGCGAAGCCGGCGACTTTGCCCGCCCCTTCGGGGCAGCCGCGAAAAGCAGCCACGGATGGTGAGTCCGGCTCCACGCTCCTGGAGGTCATGGTGGCCATCGGCATCATGTCCATCCTTGGGCTGGGGGCCTGGGGCGCCGTGTCCACCTCAATTCGGATGGCAGGTCGAATCAACGACAGGGTGCTGGAAAGCGTGCGCCTGCTCCAGCTTGACGACCGGCTTCGCGGGCTTGCCGGTCGCATCCGCCCTCCCTATTGGGCATCGAAGCAATCCGTTGAGACTGAAGGGGGCACCCTGCGGGCGGCCTTCCTCGATGGAGACCCCGAAAAATCGATGAGCATTTCCTTTGAGGACGGAGTCCTCTCCATCGATGACGGGGAATACTCAAGCCGATACTCGGATTTCAAGAGCGCCGAGTTTTCGCCCGCAGTAAACGACAGCAAAGTCACCTACGGCGTAACAGTGGATCTAAAAGCCAAGAGCGGAGACAAGATCTCCATAACTGCGCGCTTCGGCGGAACGCCGATAGGCAGCATGTCAGATAAATGACGCGGCGCAAATCCCAGGGCGGTTCCACCTCGGTTACGGCGCTCATTCTCCTGGTCCTCCTGGCGGCGGTGGCCGGCGGGGGGATCATCGTCCTTCAATCCGCCCTGTCCTATGACGCAAAGAGCGTCCGCAATAACGAGCAGAAACTTCCCCTGCAAAAAGAAGCCCAGAGGGTGATAAAGGCGCTCTGTGACGACACGACGCCGGAGGCGGATAGCCCGCTGGACCAAGTGTGGAGCGCAATCCGCATGCCGGAAACCGATGGCGTGACCATCAAGCTCCAGGACCTGTCCAGCAACCTCAACCCCAACTGGGTGCAGAAAAACATCCTGGCGAAAACCCATCTCGGAGACCTGCTGAAGCCCGGCATCACCCCGGACGTGCTCCAGCAGCGCAGGGAGGACAAGGGCTTCTCGGTGGACCTGGCCCTGGAGTACGGGGATCTGATAAAGGAAGATGCGATCCCCAAATACTTCACGGCGTACAGCTATGCGAACATCAACGTCACAGACGAGTTCGCCCTGCGGAAGCTCTATGCGATCAGGACCGGGGACGAGCCCGGCTCAGAGGTGTTCCACGGCCACGTGCAGGAGCTCCTGGCACAGAAGAAGATCCTCAAGCCAACCGAGCTTCGCCAGTTCCTCGGCATCGACTACGACACCCTGTACCCTATGATGAACGTTGAGCCCATCATCAACGTCCACTTCATGGACCCCATGGTTCTGAACGAGCTCCTCTCCTATCCCGACTGGAAGGTGTCCCACCCGCGGGAAAAGGCCCAGATCGTCCTGGACTCGCGGGACCGCTCGGAATTGACAGGGGAAGAGCTGCGGCGGATAATCGGAGTCGCGGAAGACAACAGGATTCTCCAGTACCTTGGCGTGATCACGTGGTTCTGGAAGATCACCGTCTCCCGAGAGACGGCGAGCCTGGAGCTCATCGTGGCCCGGCTTCCGTCCGAAGGCGAGAGCGCTCCGCGCTTTCTCATTACAGAAGAAAGGTTTTCGCCGTGATCGTCCTGGGATATGCCAAGCAGAGCGGTGACGAGGTGCTCCTCCTGTCCATAGAGGACGGGCAGCCGCTTGCCGGCGCGCTCGCGCTCGATGGGTGCCTCATGTCCCGGCTCGACTTCGACGTTCAGATCCTGGAAATCCCCGTCGTTCCGGACAAGGAGGTGGAAGGCCTCATCCGCTACCGGCTTCGAAGCATCTATCCGGGAAACCCCAGCGAAACCGCCTTCGACTACCGGCTCCAGGCCAACGGCCATCAGAGCCGCGCCGTCGTCTTCATATCCCAGAGATCGACTCTTGAGAAATACAAGAAGGCCGCCGAGCAGCGGCACCTTCTTCTCCCCTACTCCCTGACGGCGCCCCTGGCAAAAAGCGGCGCCGACATGCGGGTCTGGTTCTGCCAGCGGGATTGGGCCGAGCTCAGCGTGTTTCGCGGTGGACTTGCCGTCTCCTCGCGCGTCCTCCAGAGAAACGAGGGAGAGCCGTTCGACATCGATGTAGCCGAAAGCGAACTGGACGCCGAGACAAAGGCTCTCCCCTGCCTGATCGTCGCCTCATCCGAGGAGATCCAGCGCCTCCAGGAGGAAATGGGAGACACCCAGGCGCGCGGCTTCACCTTGATCAGCTTCAAAAAGCTTCTTTCACAACAGAGAAAGGCCGAATGGCTCTTCAGCCCCCCGAAACGGACGCCGTCATTTCTCAAGCCCGCAGTCAGGATGACTGCCCTGGCTGTCGCCGTGGCCGTCTTTGGGGTCCTTCTCTTCTTCAAGTACGTCGCATCCGTGGAGAGCCGCTACGAGGGGCTCAAGAAGCTCCACGCCTCCTTGGAAAAGGAGAGCGGGCGAACGCTCGCCATCCAGAAGGAAGTGGACGATCTGAGCTCCGAGCTTTCCAAGCTGCAGGCTGAAAAGCCGCAGGACCTCTACCTCTTCCTCTCCGAGCTTTCCTCGGTCCTGGGCGGCGAAGCCCAGATCCGAAGCATGACCTTCCAGGGCGATGGTTTCCAGATAGAGGCCGTGGGGAGCAATCCCCTCAAGCTCATGGAGGGGTTCAGGAACCGTCCATCATTCGATAACGTGAAACTCTCCCAGGTTGTGCCCGACGCGCGCACGGGCAAAGAGCGTTTCTCCTTCTCGGGGGCCTTCCATGCTCGCTAAAAGGGAGCGTCGGCTCCTCGTAGCCTTGGGAGTTGTGGTCGCGCTCTCGCTCCTCACCATTGCCTTGATCCTGGGCATGGAGCGTCTGGGAGCCGCACGAGTGAAAGCAGCCCAGTACGAGGCGCAGATCGCGAAGCTCTCGCGGTCCCTGCCCTCGGAATCCGATATCTCGGCGCTTCGGGAGAGCTTGAAGAAGGAGCTGGATGCCAGGAAGGCACGCTTCTACTCTCCCGATCAGATGAACCCGTACTCGTTCGGGACGCTGATCAAGAAAGAGCTGACCTCCCACGGGATCACCGTTATCCGCTACCAGGTCATCGAGATCAGGGGCAAGAGCAGCCTGGAGTTCTCCGTGTCGGGAAACGTCAAATCACTGATCCTCTTCCTCCAGGACGTCTCACGGTCCGAGAAGTACTGGACCATCTCCTCTCTTACCCTCACTATGCGGGAAGGAACAGAAAAGGTGGATGCCGTATTCAGGATTGGCTATGAAGTCCTCGATAAAAAGAACAGCTGAAGCGATCCTCGCGCTCGCGGCGATAGGAATACTCGCCGTGCTCTTGGTCCCCTGGCCGCAGGGCAAGCTAACTATCGCTCCCGGTGGCGAGCGCGCCCAGGTTCCGCAAGCGGCTGCCGGTGACGCGCGGCGAATTGAGAGCGCTCCTCCCGACGCGCTCCTGACTCTCTTTGTAAAAAAGACCCCCGTCCCGTCCGCTCCCCGGCCCGCGCGCGCCCCAGGCTCGGTCGAGAAGAAACCCGTTGACGCGCCATGGTTGAATTACCTCGGCTATTCCAGCGGCGCCGACGGAAAGCCCCTCCATTTCTTCAAGGACACGCGCACCGGCCGCCTGATCAAGCTTTCCAAGGGCGAGACATCCGGCGGGTGGGCTCTTGTCGAGATTGGCGAAAGCAGGTTTGTTCTCAAGAACAACGACGATCTTTATATCGTGACGAAGAGGTAGATATGGGAAAAATTGCCGCTGCTTCCATGTTCTTCGCCCTGCTCCTGGCTTCCTGCGCATCCCAGGACAAGGTGGACATCATCAACTTCGACAGGTCACCCCTCTTCGGCATGGTCTATGACGACGACAACCAGCCCTGCTCCGGGGCAAAGCTGACCATCGACGGCCAGCAGGGGCCGGTAACCGACATCCGCGGCAGGTTCATCCTCCCCGACCTGAGCCGCGGCGATCATACGCTCATTGTTCAAAAAGAAGGCTTCGAGGAGCTTTCCCTAAAGTTTCAGTTCCTGAGCAAGACCGACGTGCTGTACGTCAAGACAATCTCGTTCGGGCAGCTCCTCTCCAAGGCCGAGCGCTCCCTGGAGGAAAGGAAATGGGACAACGCTGATGAATTCCTGGCCAGGGCCGAGAAGCTGAACCCTGCGGACCCCGTGCTTCTGTATCTCAGGGCCGTGGAGATGTACAAGACGGGCAAATACGACCAGGCGGTCCAGTACCTGAATACGATCATTGAAAAGGGCGTCAAAGACGCGAATGTATACCTGTTCCTGGCCGACATCTACGAGAAGAACCTGAACAATCCGGAGAAGGCGATAGAGAACCTGCAGATATATCTTGAAAAGCGGACGGACCCGGATGTGCAGAAGAGGCTGGATGGGCTGAAGGGGAAGAAGTAGCCCCGACATTCAAAGCAGTGACAATTCTTCGATTGATTCTTCAAGTATTGAGCCGACGGGGGCGAAAGGCGATTTGATACTATAATTATTTAGTCATAAGGGCATTGTCCAGTTTATTTCTTCGTTTAATATATTCTGAAAATCCATTCAATATGTCTTTCCTCAATATGTAGACAATAAGCATAGTAACTTCTATAATCATATCGTAGCAGTTGGTAGCATTGGTTTTAGATATAAGAGCTGAGACGAGGCAGAAGGTAAAAGTTGAACTATGAGATAATGGCCCGCTTCGCGATCACTCTAAGAGAAAGCGCCGATACTATACTCGGATTGAGAACCGCGAATCGAGAAGAATCTTCGCCAAGAATACGGATCCTCAGAAGATTAAAAGGAATCGCCACTCGTCCGCCATACCAAAAGGAAATGCTCTTTATAAAAAGATGTTATGCTCAAAGTGACAGAAATGACTGGATAGCGCAGCCCAAAGTCGCTATTGATATGATCTCCTCGGTGCAGAGCAGGAAGCGACGAAGTACGTTTGTTGATAGAGGATGATTTTGCTGTCGGTTCCGAATGTTTGGGCATGATCTGTCTAAAGGAGGGGCCATTGGCGATTCGCAATACCAGAAGCAATCGAAGCCAAATCCCTCTGCATGAAAACAGCATACAGAATAGCTTGGCGTACAGACAACACCGCGGCCACGGCCAAAAGGGGCAGAAGACTTTCAGACTTACGCATTCACCCTTATTGCGACTCAATGCCATCTGTCCCTATTACACGATGTTCCCGCTAGAGTTTCCTCTTCTACAGCTTGCAATGGCGAAGAAAAATGAGTGGGTTCTGGATCCCTTTTGCGGTAGGGGTACTACCATTTTCGCGGCGCGGTTGCTTGGCCTTGGATGCGTCGGTATAGACAGTAATCCCCTTGCGGCCGCCATTGCTGCGGCAAAATTAGCAAAAACTAAAGCCGAAGCCGTTGTTGATTTGGCCTCCTCAATTATCGAGAAGACAAAGATGCCGGCTGAGATACCGGATGGGGATTTTTGGCGTCTTTGTTTTCACCCTAAGACATTACGCGAAATTTGCGTGCTTCGTGAACAATTATTGAGGAGATGCGTCACGCATGAAGAAATCGTATTGCGTACCCTCCTCTTGGGTATTCTCCATGGGCCGCTTCAAAAGGGGAAACCAACCTATTTGTCAAATCAGATGCCACGCACCTATGCGACAAAACCCGCGTCCGCCATCCGTTTCTGGAAAAGAAAAGGTCTGGTAGCCCCTGCTCATGTCGATGTCATAGACGCGATATCCAGACGAGCGGCGCATTTGCTAGTCGTGCAACCTCCACTATCCAGGGGCTCTGTATACTTAGGGGATTCAAGAGATGCCCTTCGGCTTCTTCTCCATGAGCGCAAGTTCGGATGGGTTATAACGTCACCGCCTTACTTCGGGATGCGCACTTATCGGCCCGATCAGTGGCTACGAAACTGGTTCATTGGAGGCAAAGATCATGTGGATTACGGCCAGGAAGGTCAGCTCGCACATCACGCCGAACGCTTCGCCGCCGAGCTGGCAAGCGTGTGGAAGGCGATAGCGCCGCATTGCATGGCGGGAGCTCGGCTAATCGTCCGTTTCGGTTACCTACCGAGTATTCCCATCAATGCACGGAATCTTCTCAGCTACTCGTTGAAGTTGGCGAACGTTGGATGGCGTGCATACCGGTGGCTGGATGCAGGATCAGCAAGCAACGGAAATAGACAATCCGAGCAGTTCGGTTTTAATACTGGCTCCGCTGCTAGGGAATTGGATGTACACGCGCGTCTGGAGGCATAATTATGTTCGACCCGGATGAGTTGCCTGAACTGAAGCAGACTATAAGAATTGCAACCATTAGGGACCGGCACCTATTGGATGATTTACGTAAAGAAGTTCGAGCTCTTGCATCGGATGTCCGAGCCATCAAACACAGATCGACGACATCTGTATCTTTGGTCGCAAGCGACGGGGGAAACAACAAACTTGTATTTGATCCATTCCATGTACAACTCGTACGTGTTGTGGATTCATACGGTGAGCAACTCTGTCTTGATGCGGTAACCCCCACAACGGATACGGATTTTCTTAGCCATGCTCAATTCCTTAATGACGGATCCCCTCGCACCGCCCTGGGCCACATGATGGCAGATTTCAAAGTAGACCCCCCTTTGCTCAGCCAGCTCAGCCACATGATTCCTGAGGGCCAAAAAACTCGTGATCATCCTGATGAAGTATCTCCTTCCTGGGTTCTGGTTTACCGCGACCTTTGCGAATGGGCAGCACTTTATGAAAGGATCTGCTACCGGAATTTCGCAACCGACACTCTACTCGTTCGAGACGGGCTTCTGAGGAGCAAGCTCTTTCGGGGCAACCACTTCATCACCTACCGTAAGCGTATTGAGGAGGCGATCGAGAGAATCCGCCAAGAGACGCGGCGAAAGGTATTCCTGGTTGGCGTCGCGAAGCATAGCAAGGTTCTGGAACGGTATAATTTGACGATTGCCTTGGAAGGAACGTTTCCACCAGGAGCACCACGATTCGTAAAGATACCTCGCGCTATCGAATCCAAAGCCTACGTGTGGCCAGAGTACGCTCGCGGTGCTGAGTATGAATCTGAAGAAGGTGAAGCACCAAAGTTTGTCGCAGGTGATATGTACTTTGTCAGATTTGGAGAGCGCAGCGGTGACCCTTTATGGACTGTAGATATCCTGAGCAGTCAGTCTTCTTCTTCGGCTGAGATTTTCGGTTACCTACTGGCCGACGCTATGGATGGCTTCCCCGTACCTTTTTATCCCAGATGTCTGCAAAAGGCTCATGAGTTTGCTCAAATAGTCGATTTCGACCTGGATATTTTGCAGGACGAGGTAGTCGATGCGGTGCGCGGCTTATTGAGTGACGAGGAAATCCCCGCCCTAGAAGGCCTTCGCCTTCAAGGTGATGTTTCCGCAAGGAGGTATGGATGAAGCTTTTTACTGAGAGACGACGGTAGGAATTTTCCGCGGATTTAGCGAGGGCGGGCTGGAGTTCCATGCGGACCTCGTACTGCCCTATCGCAATGAGTTTCAACGGGCTCCAATGCACGGACAATTTCTCGTCGTACAACTCGAAGACGAAGATGAGGCCGTATTGGGACGCATTACTTCAATTTTCTCGGAGGGAAGACTAGCTTCCTCGGCGGGGGAAGATTACGGCATCCGGGCAGTCTCAGAAGAGCGGCCGATCCCGGAAGACCTACGCGAGCAATACCTGAAGTATCGAGTGAATATACGGGTTCTAGGAGTGATCCGTAAGGTCGACGGGAAGCTTGTATTCGCTGCGTCTCATCGGCGCTTACCACATGTGGGTAGCAAGGTCGCGTTTCTTACCGACGAAGTGCTTCGTGAAGTAGCTGGGCATAATATCATGAACGCTGCCGAAATAGGATATTTCGCACTCGGGGAGTTTATCTATTCCGCGGATGATTCTAGACTTGCTCATGAACCCTGGATGCAGATCAGAAGCCCTGCCGTAATCCCAAAGTTCCGCGTACTTGACCTCGTGGCGCGAAGGACATTTGTTTTTGCGCGCGCAGGTTTTGGGAAATCAAATCTCGTCAAACTTTTATTCGCTGATCTGTATAAAAACACTCCAACGGTAGAAAAGCGAGGCGGCAGACAAGTCGCAGTGGGGACTGTAATCTTCGATCCGGAAGGAGAGTATTTTTGGCCGGACGATAAGAACCGGCCGGGCCTTTGTGATGTTCCTGAGCTGCAGGATAAAATTGTCGTCTTCACTCCTAAGCGAAGTAAAAGTCCTTATTACCAGTCCTTCGTTGCTGGGGATATCAAGCTGGATATCAGAAGGCTCCGTCCAGGCGATGTCATTTCAATAGCTCTATCGCCGGAAAAACAGGATCAACAGAACGTAAGAAAACTCAAGGGGATGAACGACACCGATTGGCACCAGCTTGTAGACCTGGTGCATAAAGAGGGCAACGCCGCAGATGGAAACACGGTCCGGCAATTGCTACGTCTTGAAGAAGGGCAAGATGCCGAGATGGTAGCAGCGCGGGCAAATATGACGACAATCGTTAGGATGCTCCACGATCCCAGCAGCCAAATGATGGATATGCTCTTGACGGCGCTGCGTGATGGAAGGCTTTGTATAATCGATGTTTCTCAGATGCGCGGAGCTCCCGCACTAGTACTTTCCGGCTTGATCTTGAGGAGGATTTTCGACCATAACCAAGAAGAGTTCACGGAAGCGGAACCACAGACAATCCCGGTAATCGCGGTTGTCGAAGAGGCCCAAACCGTTCTCGGGAGCAGTGGAAGCTCGGGAGAAGGCCCTTACATTTCATGGGTGAAGGAGGGAAGAAAGTACGACTTGGGAGCGGTTCTTGTCACACAGCAACCTGGATCGATCTCAAGCGAAATACTCAGCCAAGGCGATAATTGGTTTGCGTTCCATCTGCTTTCAACCGGCGATCTCAGAGCTATAAAAAATGCAAATGCACATTTCAGTGACGACATCCTATCGTCTCTTCTAAATGAACCCATCCCAGGACACGGGGTTTTTTGGAGCAGTGTTGGGGGAAAAAGCTACCCCATCCCTATCCGCGTCCTATCTTTCGAAGGCCAATACAAGGCACTGGATCTGAAATACTCAATGCCGACGGCTAATACGACCGCAAAGATTCTTCAACAGCGTTTTGCCGGCGCCCTTGCCGCAGCACTTGATTCAGCGCCACATGACACTTCAGTTACTGGTAAGGAAGAGCAGAGCCATGCCCCAGATGGAAGAGAACCAGAGCCTGACGAGAAACAAGACGCGTTGGAAACATATGCGCGTGCCGCCATGGAAAATCTGAAATCAGATCAACGGTTCCTCGATGCCTTACGGCAGTCCGGAAAGCCGTGGCGTGCTGTACAAGAGCAATTGAAGAACGGTCTTCCAGATGTTCTTTCCGATCGAGGCGAAATCGCTCATCGGCTGGTAGTAAGGGTCATGACTGAACTCTTCGGTGAACAAAATGTCTCCTGGAAGACTGAGAAGCGGCCTTCCAAGAGTAGGCCGGGTGATTCAACGACTTGGATCGTGATTATCTCATAGCTTTTATTTGACGTTCATCAAGGTTCAGCCCGGCGGAAGCGTTTCCGGGCTGAGCTCGCCCGTGGGGGTCGCCCCTTTCGGGGCTCCAGGGCGGGCCGCGCGGCGTCGGCTAATAGGGCCCATTAACCGGACGCCGCGCTATCGCACAAACCGGAACTTCGCCCTTCGGTGCGGCCGTCAGCTACAATACGGCTCGGCCCTCCTTGGCCTCGCCGCGGCAGGTCCGTTCCCGCCAGCGCCACTCATGCGGCTGGTGCTAGGCCGCGTCGGCCGCCCCTTCAAGGGAGGCTGAACACGTTGCAGCCTCCTTCCGCCGGGCCTGGTGGCCGTGACGGTCCGTAAACCGATACTGCCTTTTGTATGCGGCTGGCGCGCCGACCGCACACATGAGCCGATCGTGCGGAGGGCTTTCTGTAGCGAAGAACGCGGGCAAGGACGCCCGCGAGCGATGAACGTACAGAAACCTCGTCCCCCCATGAGCGTCCCCCTCCCTGGACGACCATTGGATACCATAAAGAGGGGGAAGCCGAGAGGGTGGGTTCCATGGAGAGGGAGCGGCGGGGGGACGAGGGAAGCCCTCCGCGCGGGGTTGTGGGTTCCTTTGACGGTGTCACGGCATGAGCAACAAAAAAAGTAGATCGTTTGGCAACAGGCAGTAGTTCAGCATCGTTACACTTGGGCTTGTACTTCCCAAAGTCCCTCTGACCGTCATCCTTGTCGGTGGAACTACGGGCGTATTGGATTGCTCCAACAGTTCGGAAATTCCACCCTTTTGGGAAATGATTATTCTCGTCCCCAATTCATAGTTGTAGATTACATCGCCATCTCTTCTCATCAATACCAAACCAGCGGCGTCCAGTATCTGGCCCTTTGATAGATCTACCCGGCGGACAACGCGGCCGTTTATGGTGTCCACAAAACCCGAGACAGTGGGTCGGAGGGACCGTTCGCCTTCCGCGTTCTCTTTGAGGAAGTCATTCTTGGTTGAGTATTGTACTTCCAGTCCATCTCCAGTCCATCTGATCCTTTGAGTATAATGGTACTGGTTGTTAGAATACTCCGAATTGACCGTACTGTCGCTTTTTGATATGACAAGACGCTCGAGAGCGGAACTGTCAGACCTCTGCGTCTTGACGGCGCTCGTGACGACGCCATCGTCGCCCTTTTCTATTGTCCAATCAATGCTTTCCTGGCCGCCTCGAAGGCTTATTCCAATTGTTATTGTCTCAGCAGAAAGGCAGCCTCCGATCAACACTAAAAACAAAGCTGCGGTTGCTTTCACCCAAACCCTCCCAATTGGCTAGTCGCCGGTGTTGGCCGTAATCGTAACGGGCGTTCTCTCGTAAAGCGCTGTTTGCACAGTATCTCCGAGCTCATTGACATTGGCGTTACTCATTCGAATACAACCGTATGTATTATCATTGATATTGTTCGCAGCCTGTGGAGACGTCACGGATCCGGCTACACCATAGGCATTCCCACGCTCGTCATATCCCCCGCCGTGGACTGCATAGCCCCAGTCGGTTGTCGTACCACTCGGGACCCAATTGCCTTCGGGATTCTGGACCTGGGTTGTAACGGTCTGATGAGCGTCCGTAATTATTTCAGTCTGGCCATAAGCGTCGTTGTTTGGATGTCTCACTTCTGTAACGTTCCACGTTCCATTGGGAAATCGTTGAGGATAGTAGTTCTGCCCGCTTGGAGTTGTTGTCGCAGCGGGGGTCGCCATAGGTTGCGGATTGTTTGTGGCTGTATATGTGGCGACCTTTATGGTCGAAATCGCACCCGTATGAGAGGTGACATCAAGATAAACGCCCATTCTCTGATTTGCTCTGTCAAACACCAAACGCAGTCTGTCCAACCCCGTGGGATCCACGAACGCCAGTGGGTTATTCCAGCAGTACGCATACCAGTTCGCCCCATCGCGAGCTGGGTCCTCGGTTATGAATCTGCCTAGTTGTGGGTCATACCATCTGGCGTTGGAGTAATACAGGCCGGTGTCAGGATCAAGTTCCTTGCCCGTGTACATGCCGTCGAAGTCTAGTATCCCATTACTTCTCGCAATCTTTCCGAACGCTTCATACTCTGCATCCCACACAATCTGCCCCGAGATATTGGTAACGACATTGGTCGTTCCTTCGTGGTCGGTGTGATGCCAATATGTCGTGCTGGTAGTCTCTGACGTGCGCACCTCGGCCCAGATCTGCCCTAGGGCTTCAATATACTTCCGCTGCACCTTTCCGTCTTCAGTCCAGAGCAAGTCGCCGGAAAGATCGTACTGATAGTAGTAAACGGTAGAACCCTTTGTCGTCTGAACCCTCAGGTCCCTGATATCGTACGAGTAACGGGCCACAGCCTTTAGCCCGGTGGTCCCTTTAGTCGAGTGACCCACCTGCACAAGACGGTTCTTCAGGTCGTACGTGTATTGCCAGAGCTCGCCGTTGTCTTGGTCCCAGGCGGATCGATTGGCAGCCGAGTCCCATCTCCCCTGGTTTCCGCGCGAGATCAGGTTCCCGTTCGCGTCGTAGTTGAATGACCAGCTTCCTGCCTGCTTAATTCTGCTTGAGCCGGCGTAATAGGTGTACACCTTGTCTTCTGAATAGCTGCCCTTGATATCGTTTTCCGCAAGCCTGTTGCCAAGGGCATCATATGTCCAAGAAGTCATATGTCCATTAACGTTGAACCAAACCTGTACCAGCTTCAAGGGGGTGTCGACCACCGTCGAATTATCCTCGGCGTGATTGCTTTCATCTCTTTCATCCCAGGTCATGTGGACCTTCAAGAACTGAGCCTGATGAGAGCTTTCAAGTTGCAGCGTTACTCCACCTTCGTCCTGCATCCAAGTGGTGTCGGTGAGCTTTGTCCAGCTGCCGGATGTTCCGTCATTGCTCGCATAAAGCTCTACAGTTCTGGGAGAAATCCTGGAGCTGACGCCCGCAAGCCTTACCTTGTTGATGTTTCGAGCAGTCTGGAAATCGACCCCAACACTGGAAGCGTGGTAGTCCAGTTTGACAGGAGCGGATGGGTCACTGAAATCGAGGGGATTCCTTCCCGCCACATCTCGTTCCCGGCTTCCGTAGTTTATGCCGCTTATGTCTTTGGTGTTTACTTCAAACTCGCCGGCTTCCTGAGTCAAAACCAGCCGGTTGAGCTTGTCATAGCCGTAAGAGCTGTAATGTCCATCCTTCACCTGGGTTACCAGGTTTCCTTCATTGTCCCATGCCAGGCTCCGAGCTGATTTTCCTTCAATATGCCAGTCATACTCTTCAAGCGATCCGGTGATGGGATCCCAATTCTTCGTGCGCCGCGAGCCGTCGGACGCCGAAAGGCTGGTGAGCCTTCCCATGAAGTTATACTGCCCGGCTGAGGCGTAGCCAGGAATGTCGGTGAGTTGTCCAAGGCCATTATAAAGACAGCTCACGACACTTCCATCAGGGTAGGTGATGCTTGTCGGGTTATGGGCGTCGTCATAAGTATAGGAGACGCTGAGATTCTTTGAACCGACAGAAGTAGTGTAGCTGTTGATCAGGTCGTATGGATCCGGGACATAAATGGAGCTTGCCTGGTTTATCGAAGTCTGAACGCTCCCATCGGTTGCAGACTTCAGAGATCCCGCCGCGTCATAAGTCCAGGATTCATTGAGAGACCGGCTTCCGTTTGAGAAGCTCTTGGAAGTGATGCGTCCCGCATTGTCGTAGCCGTTTGTGATTGTGGTCTGGTTGGGGTCAGTTTGTTGGATCACAAGACCACGTTCATCGTAGGCGTAGCTCCAAACTTGACCCAGGTTGTTCTGTTCATAGGTAAGCTCTCCGTATTGGTCATACCCACGTACCCACACCTGGTTTCCATTCTGTGGATTCTCGAAAACGCTCTGTACGGGTTCGTCCCAGACATCGTAGACGGTTCGTGTGACATTGCTGTAAGGGTCTGTGCTGCTGGCGGGCTTGTTCTGGCTATTGAACACTACCGTGGTGGTGTAGCCCATGGCGTCGCTTGTGCTTGTGGCGCGGCCCAGCTTATCCAGGATCAAGTGCTGCTCTGTTCTATCCGGGAAATAGGTATCGGTAAGGCGGCTCATGCCGTCATACGTCTTTGAGGTCACAAGGCCGGAGCTTGATTCGGGGTGTGCCGTGTTCAAGTTCGACACGACGATTTCCTTAACCGGATTTCCTTTAGCGTCGTACCCCCAAGCAGTGACTAGTGGCCCCGTTCCATCGGCACCGCTTACGCTTTGGCTGGTCTTTCTATTGCGAGAATCATAGGTCCAAACCGTGACTTTCCCGGCAGGATCGATCTGGCTTGTGGCATTGCCGCGAAGATCGTAGGAGATCTGGACCTTTCCGCGCGGCCGTCCTGCCACGGGCGGCAAGTCCGCTAACACGAGGCGGTCGAGGTCGTTATACAGGTAATTAAGGGTGAAGTTGTCCGAAACCGAGGGGTTGGGATTGGATCTTGGATCCTTCATCTGGATCTTTCGATCCCGGATATCGTAGCGGTAGCGGACGGTTGCGCCGGTTGGATCGGTTTCGGTGAGCACTTGATTGCGGCTGGAGTAGCTTTTAAAGCTCAGTCCTTCTACTCCATCGACGTCCATGCTGTTATTCTTGATCGCTTCAACAACAAGCGGATCGGCATGTTGAATGAGGTTTCCCGAAGCGTCGTACCAGCTCCATTCCTCGCGTGTCCCAACAAGCTTCTTGATCGCTCTTCCCGCTGTGTCATAGGTAGATTCCACTGTTCGATAGTTGCCGGAGTGCCCTGTCTGTTGCCTGATGGCCTGCCCAGCATCGTCGTAGAGCGTGATATCTGTGGGTGTGGCGGTTGTCAGAGTAACATCGGGGAGGACAGTTGACGGCGTGGGCGGACTTTGCCAAACATCCACTGGAGGATGATCTACCTCTCTGGGCTTTCCGAATGGGCTATATCTGGTAACCGTCTTTTGCCCCAACGGATCGACAACCGCGACAGTCTCTCCCAGGCCATTGTAATATGTCTGGGTAACGGCGTTAATTCCCCGCGGATCCACGATCTTGGTTTGTGTAGCGTCCTTCCAGGTGGTCCATTCCTGGGTGATTATCCCGCGCTCGTCCGTAGTGGTTTTAAGATTCTGAGAGTCGTCGTACACCGTGCTGATTCCGGCGCCGTCGGGGTACGATATGCGGGATATAACCGAATCTTGTGGGTGGACAGGGAATAAAAAGAGCGTATCCTTCGGTGAAACCAAGCACAACCAAGGAATCACCGATTGGAGGACACGCTCATGGACGAAACTATCACATCCGGGCTGAAAATCGAAGGGGGCAATTCCCAGGAATTGTTGGAGCAGTTGGTCCGCTCTGGCGCGCGCAGTGCCCTGCAGGCGGCGCTGGAGGAAGAAGTCAATCAGTTCCTGCAAAAGTTCACGCACTTGCGAGACGAGAAAGGGCACCGGAAGGCGGTGCGCAACGGCTACATGCCCCCGCGGACCATCCTCAGCGGGGTCGGGCCACTGCCGATCCGTCAACCGCGCGTGGACGATCGCGGGCTTCGCGATATCGAAGGGGGCGAACGATTCTCCAGCAGGATCCTGCCGCGCTTCATGCGCAAGATGCCGAGCCTGGAGGGGTTGATCCCGGTGCTGTACCTGAAGGGCATCTCCACGGGGGACTTCAGCGAAGCTTTGGCTGCGATCCTGGGCGAAGGGGCCAAGGGGCTGTCGGCCTCGACGATCACGCGGCTGAAGGAGGGGTGGCTGGAGGAGCACACGCAGTGGAGCAGCCGGGGCCTGGAGGACAAGGAGTACGTGTACCTGTGGGCGGACGGCATCTACGTCAACGTGCGTCTGGATGACGAACGCAGTTGTCTGCTGGTGCTCATCGGGGCCACACGGGAGGGCAAGAAGGAGCTGGTGGCCGTCAGCGACGGCTATCGCGAGAGTAAGGCCAGCTGGCGGGAGATGCTGCTGGACCTGAAGGCCCGGGGGCTGAGAATGGCAGGAAAACTGGTCATTGGGGATGGGGCGCTGGGATTCTGGGCAGCGGCCGAGGAGGTGTTCCCGGGGATGAAGCACCAACGCTGCTGGGTGCACAAGACCGCCAACGTTCTGGACAAGCTGCCCAAGGGGGTTCAGTCGAAGGCCAAGGCGATGCTTCACGCCATGTATCAGGCCGAGACGAAGGAGGCGGCACTGAAGGCGTATCGTTTGTTCATCGGCTGCTTTAGGGACAAGTACCCCAAGGCCGTGGAATGCCTGGAGAAGGACGAGCAGGCCCTTTTCACGTTCTACGAGTTTCCCGCGGCGCACTGGCTTCACATACGAACGACCAACCCCATCGAGTCCACGTTCGCGACGGTGAGGCTTCGCACGGCGAAGACCAAGGGGTGCGGATCGCGGGCGGCCACCCTGTCGATGGTGTTCAAGCTCTGCCGGGAGGCGGAGAAGAGCTGGCGGGGTCTGGACGGGGCAAAGTGGATCCCGATGGTGCTGGAGGGCAAGCGTTTCATCGACGGAGAGCTCAAGGAGGACGTCGCGTAGCGGCATCCGTCAGCCACCCGGGGCTGGGAAGATCGGCGGCGAACAGGATGGCTGCAAATCGTCGTGAGGATGTTCGACGAGTCATCGACTGAAAAATCGTGCGTCGTGGTGGGCCTACAACGCATTTGCGAAGGCCAGTTGGTATCTGTACACCCCCTCTACGGCGCCCGGTCTCGAGGAAAGGAGGGCATAGGGGTCAACAGCAGTTTCGAAATCATCGTTGGATACGCTCGCAATCCTGATCCACAAGAATTGACAATATCCCACGATATGCTTGCAGGCCTTCCTTTCGCATCATATCCATAACCGGTAGTATGCCCGTTTGGATCCGTCATTGAGGCCACATCGCCCCAAGCCGTATACGTCACCCTTGTGGTAATGTCTTCAGGAGTCGCCAGGGCAACAAGCGCACCGGCCTGGACTCCCAAATAGTTGTGCTTGTCTATGCGTATCAATTGCCCCAGTGTGTCATAGGCATACACCTCGAAAGGCTTTCCGATGTTGTTGCTCGCCCCTGAGGTGAAAGATGCTTTGTAGACGGTTGCGGTGAGAGCGGAATCGTTGTATGCAATATGGGTCCATGGCGAATTGGCATGAACCACGTTCCAGGTTCCGGGGGCTAGCGGAGGCTCATCACCGGGCTTGATCGTGTCGGTGACCCTGCCTAGCTTGTCATAGCGATATTCGGTTACATATCCCCGGGCATCCTTCTCGTAGAGCTTCCAGCCGCTCCACCAGTCCGTAGCGGTCTCGCTGACAAGGCTTGTTCGGCTGCCGATGGGGTCGGCCACATTCTGGACGGTCTGCGTCGCGACGAAAAAGTCCTTCGAGGTTCTTGAGTAATCATAATCCCAGATGGTTTTCTGGTCGGGGTTCGGGCCGGTCTTGCTCTTTACCGCACCGGCGGATAGAAGAGCCGAGTCTGTAAAGTATTCGTAATCAGACCTTGACCAGTGATCGCCCAGCCACAAACCTTCTGATTTCTTGAGCCCAAATGAATTATACAGGAACTGCTGGGCACGTTCATCGAATCCGCCGCCCGCCTCATTGGGGCGGTAGGCATGGATCAGCGTGCCCTTGAGCAGGTCATGTGTTTCTCCATTGCTCAGTGCATCATCCGATCCCATTGAGGGCAGATTCCAAACGGAGGGAGCTGAGGATCCGCTGTTCAGATACCACATCCATCGTTCGCATTTGTTTTCTCTGCCGTTGGCAAAGCTGTCTTCAAAAACGTAAGTCTGGTTTCCCCAAGCGTCATAGCGATAGACATTCCTGGAAGTCGTGGCAGATCCACGAGTTGTTGTTGAAGCTGTGATGTGATGATGCGTGGTGTCCCATGTATTGGAAACTGATTCGAGAAACCTCCCGGTGGCCGCATCGTATGTTGAAGAACCGGATTGGAGCGTGGAGACTTCGTTCACCGTTAATCCTTGACTGGAAAAGACGGACTGGAGGTATGTCGCGAGGTAATCGTCCCAGCTTATGAACCGGTTTCGGCTGTGGACCACCGTCATGAAGTCTTGCACGGTTTTTAGCCGGCCATCATTGGTCGTTGCCCTACTTACGTAGAATTGGTATTCCCTCGAAGACCATTCATAGGAGTAGCTTGTGTTCCTGATAACCCCTGTGCTGCTTGTCACCTTGACGTTTTCAGTCGCTAAACGAAGAATGATGTCGTAGCTGAGCTTGAGGGCGGTAGGGAAGAGACCCAAAAACCAGTCGTCCGCTTCCGCCTTGAACAGCGATAAGTCCTTGACGCCGACGCCGACATCCGTGGTTCCTATTCCGGGGGCGACGACCCTGCTGATGGCATATGGGAAATTGAGCTCGATATGTCCGCTTAAGGTCAGATCCGCTATTCCCAACAGATTGTTCATGAATCCAAGGCCGGTCAGTTCGAGCAGGAGGGCGAGGAAATTGATTTTGACGCTTCCCCCTCCTGCAACAAGGGTTTTTCGTTCATAAAAGTAGGTGCTGATTCTGCCTACCGGATCTGTCGAGGAGTCGAGAGTCGGGAGAAAATTGAACAAGAAGGATAGGTCACTGGAGGCGGTCCAATTGTAATTGTAGCTGGCTGTCCTTGTTTGGCCCTCAAAGCCGGAAGTCGAGATCTTGGTAATGACCGGCTTTAAAAAGATGGAAGCCGCCGGCGGCAAATTGTACTCGAAATTGACTTTTCGGCCGAAATCGTCCGTTATACTTTCAAGCAGAAGGCCGTTGTAGGTGAAGTGAAATCCCGATAAGCCGGTCTTATCCCTTATCTGGACCACACGGCCGTTTCCATCAAAAAGATAGTAGGTGCCGTCTCTTGTCCACAGCTCGCTTGCAATCGTGTTCCAGCCCGGAATTAATTTGGGAAGGAGATTCAGCGTTCCATCGCCCACACCAAGAGCTTGGCAGATTTTAGAGATTGCGGCTGAGCCGGTTATGCCGGTTGCATCTATGTTACCCCGAACCTGCGTGGCGCGGAAATGAAAATCCTCGCCTTCATGAAACTCGAAGTCAAGAGTCCGTGAAACCGGATTCGACCAGAAGCTGCTCTGGCTTTCCATCTGGTTGATGCCGTAGTAGCCGCCGGTGGGAAGCCGAACCATCACCGTTTCATTCGTGGTTATCACGTAGGGAAGGCTCAACCGCCAGCCGACGCCTAGGGAAAGTGCGTAATCTCCGTTATGTTTCAACATGCCGTCGACCTTTGCCTTGATTGCCCCCACCATGGTGCTTACGCCGTTGGAGACCAGCTGTCCTCCGATGAAATCACCCAGTCCGGCAAGATCCCCCAGATTGGAAAGGCCAAGGCTGATCGATGCACTCAAAGAAAGGCTCGGGCTGTCAACGGTCGCCGTGCCTGTGTCATACATCCTCTTGATGGGAAGGGTGAATCCGTTCTTTCCCTGAAGAACGAACTCCGTGACTTCCACCATCGCCGTTCCGCCCTGTGGGGACACCGTCACCGCCCCCAAGGAGCTTTCCCCCTTGAACGGGCTATGCCCGATGTCCTTGAGCTGCTGGGGTGAGAGGTCCTGGATCATGGTGGGTTGAACGGAAAACGCGGTGAAATGGTTTGTAAAGAAGAGGATTTTATGCTGATCTCGGTCTATCGCAGACTTTTCGATAAGAAACCATTTATTCCAAGTCGTATCGAAGTAGTAAACGCCGAGGTTCGCTTCGGGAAACCCGTTGGGAAGCCGGCTTTCATCATAATCCAGGACTACGACCACTTCTTTGGAGAACTCGGCATGCGAGTTTTCGCTTAAGCTCCCGTCTTGGCCCAGCGCCAGTGTGCTTAAGGAGTAGATGGGTCCGATTATGGGATAGGCTGAGGCGTCCTGCAGCCCCTGGCTTTCCACCTCCTGCACAAGGACCACCTTGTCCTCCTGCGGCAAAGCCGAAGGTGGGATGACCACCCCAAAACCCTTGTATTCTACAATCGTGGTCTCTTGGGGATTTGAGGAAACCGGTTGGACCGCCAGTCCGGAAATAGTGTCCAAGGTCTGTGTCTTGGGCCCCATGTTGGCGGCGCGGTCTTCAGCCCAAACCTCATAGCTGTACACGTCTCCATCGGTCAAGCCCGTGTCATCCACCTGGAGAGAAGGAGTGAGATGTTCCCCGTCGGGCAAGGCCGGCGAGCGAACTATGTGATACCGTATAACGTCCGTGTCGGAAGTCTGCCAGATCACCTCCACCAAGCCCTTGCCTGGTATGCCCTTGAGATTCTGAACGGCAGCAGGCGGAGTGGTATCGATTTTCAATTCAATGGATTCGATGGTCGCATTCCCCGCCACATCCAGCGCTTTCACTTGCACCTGGTGAACGCCGTCTGAAAGAATTGGTAGTCTGTAGGGGCTGCTCTGGGACGTCCAGCTTCCGGCATCGATCTGTGCCTCGAAGTGATCCATTCCCGAATAGCTGTCTGTAGTTGAGAACGAGATTGTGGGCTGGTTGTTGCTCGTCCAGCCGCTGACGTTCGCCGTGATAATAAAGCGCGCGGGAGGCGTGTTGTCGATCTTAAGCGGCACACTGACTACCGACCCCGCGGTTCCCGCCTTGTTCACGGGCTGCAGCTTGAAGACAAACGCGCCTTCAACCGTCATGGGGATAGAGAGGCTGAAGGATCCCGAGGAGGCGTCGTAGCCGACGCCGTTGACGATGATTCGATCGGGATCGGGGCTGTTTACGGTTCCCTTGACGGGAACAACGCGGGAATAGAACGTGTTTGCCACGGGCTGGATCAGGCTCAGACTCGGCTTGGATCGATCTAAAAAAACCTGAAGAGTTTTCGTGACAGGCTTGATGCGGTCGTCAGCGGTAACGACGAGCGTGTTCAACCCGTCCGAAAGCGTGATGGGCTGGCTGGTGTAGCGGAAGCCGTCAATTGTCGCCGTCTTTCCGTTAACTGTGACCTTGACCCGATTCCTGCTTATAACGGTGCCGGATACCACATACTTTGCAGAATTGACATAGGCAACACGGCCCTCTCCGTCTATTGTTAGAATAATGCCTTTGTCATAGCGAACGATTGTCACCGTGGCCTTCTGGATCATGGCACCGGTTCTCACATCGTAGGCATACACGGGAATCGTGTTGATTCCATACTGTAGGCCGGCCGTGTAATGGAAGGCGCCGGAAATCACGGGAACTTCCTGGGCTCCCGCCAGAATGCGAACATTGGAGTCCTTCACCCACCCGGACAACATGTAGGTTTCACTTTCAGTCTTGATGGGTTGATCCGAATCGAACCAGAACTTCACGATATCGTCAGGGTCTTCACCAACAAGGACTCCAATTGACCGACTCGCCAATAGGTTCTTATCCTTGAAGGCCTGGGCCACAATCGTCTCTAAACCATTCTTATCCAGATCAAGAGCTCGCAGGCGAATCGTGAAGATGTTCCCGCGGACCGAGGCTTTGTGTCCGCTGACCTTTACCTCGACCCCTTCCTGGTCCACCTCTCCTATCAGATACCCGCTTCGGCTTTCTCCCCGGGACAGGCTTTCCCCGTTCTTGGGCCACAAAACGGAAACACTCGCGGCACCGGCATCGTTTGAGTCTCCCCACGTCTCGATCTCGCCAATGCCCCTTTGCCCGCAAACCACCTTGACCTGAGCCAGGTCTCCCCACGAGGAGTAAAGCTTGCCTCCCTCCTCGACAAGGAACTCACCCTCGGTCCATCCTCCCGCTCCGTCGGGCAAAAGAATCTGCCCGTCTCCTACAAGCCTCAATCGTCCAAAGCTCACGGGAGGGACAAATGTTTTGACAAAGCTGTCCCCCGTCCAATTGCCAATCTGCCAACCGTCCGAAATATCAGGGACGCCCCAATCGACGTTTATCCTGCCATCGGAGGCTTGTAGGCGAACTCGGCCTTCCACCCAGTCCGATCCCACCCCGCCAACGGCAACGAAGTTCTCCCCTTCGTTCATGGCGGTTTCAAGGTCATCTGCGCGGAAGTAGCCGACGCCATTGCTCGATCCAAGCAGGCGCACGGCTCGCGAGCTGCCGTTTATGGTCAAACTCGGACTTTGGCTGCCGTCGCCTTTCAGGGCAAACTCATAAGCGGCCTTTCTCTCATCGTCTTTGGCTCTCGAGAACACTGCAAAGCGTCCACCGTCTACGAGGTTTCCTTCGGCAAGGATTTCGGGAAAAGAATCTCCTTCATAGGCACCGACTCCCCAGAGTGAGACCTCACCAATGCTTGCCCAGTCGAACATTCCCCTGGAAAGCGTGAACTTCATTTGACTGATAAGAGCCTGCTTCTTCGGATTGTCCAGGCTCGTCCACTGTCCAGGCTTCGGAGCAATGCGGCCCAGTTCCTGCCAACTGCCATCTATATAGCCCTGGACGATTACCGTACTCCTTGCGGTGTCGTCAAAATACACATCGATGCGGTGCAGGTGCTTGCCTGCCCCCAGATCCGCCCATGCCACCGATCCCCAGTCGCTGCAGGTGCCCCAGTGACCGTCCGTTTTATCGTGGAAGAACCTCCGGGCGTCATCGTCGTCCCAATCGTCGTCGGCAGTGGGACGCGTTTTCCAGCTCGTTCCGACCTTACCGTCGAAGAGGTTGGATACGGGGTAGAACGAAGAGCTGTCGGGGGTGCCCTTGACGGCTACGGGCTGGATACGGTTCCAGATAGTCCCCACGTCCCTTCCCTGGATCGTAAGCTCGTTGATCTGGACCTGGCTCAAATCCGCGGCCTCGATGCTTAGCCTGATCGTATCCGTTACCAACTTTTCAAAGCTTAAGTCCCAATCGTTTCCGCTCTGCCTGCTGAAGAAATCACGATATGTTCCGTTTGTCTCATACTGCCAGTGAACAACGACGTCGTCACCGCCCTGGATCAAAAGACCTGCCTTGCCTACCAGGTACGGACCTGCCAGGCTCACGTCGATCCAGCCCGTGGTTCCACCCGCGAAGCGAATGCCCGTGTCGGCTCGACCGTCAATGAGCTCCGCACCGAGGCTTTGCCCCTGCAGCGTAGAGGAGAAATCCAGCTTTGAAATCGCGATGGTCTGGCCGTAGCACCAGGCGCCCACGAGAATCAACGCCGCAACGATTGTTATTATCTTTTTCATCTTGTTCACCGGTTTCCACTATTGCCCGGAAGGGCATTCAGCTCTTCAATCGTGATCTGGCTTATCCCCAGCCTGTAGTAGTTCACACCGTTGTTGGAGAACACATTGCCAAGAAGCGTGTACACCCCGGCGCCATCTTCCTTGACCCCATACTCTACGTTGTTCGCAAATGCAGCACTGGCTAGCTTCAGCGTGCCCCCCAAAAGATGGATGCCGATCAGATCGTCACTCAACACAGTCTGACTCAGGTTCACAGTTCCCGTCGGAAGAAGGACTAGCCCCCGTTCCGCTCGGTCAACTTCCAATCCGCTTCCACCGGCAAGACCGGCCACTGTAATCCCGCGCCACAGTAGGGTGCTGTCCGGAGCATTAAAGATCGAGCGCACGCCGGAGTTCGCCACCTTAAGCGAGCCGCCGGAATCCACAAGAATGCCTCCCTCCATGATTCCATCTTCTCCGAAGGGAGCCAGCACCGTTCCGTCGACGGAGTCCAACGTCAACTCAAGACCGAAGGGTATCTCGACTATTCCCGTCAGAGTCACAGCACCTGTCCAATACTCATTCGTGAAAAGCTTCCCCGCTGTCGTGTTGTGTACCTCTACGGGTATGCTTTCCACCCTGGTCTTGCCCCATGCGTCCGTCACCGTTAGCATAAGCGTGTAGCTGGTTACCTGATTCCTGCCATTCTGGAAGTACGCAGACAGTGTCCCTCCGGCCGGCCATACCGTGATAGATTTCGTTTCAGTCTGTTGGCCCGAGAAACCAACGGGAGTGCCGCCGCCCAGATTCCAGGAATAGCTCAGCGGGTAGTCCCGGCTGTCGTCGGTCACCAAAACAAGCTGTTCAAGAGTGAGCACCGCACCCGGGGTTGTTGTGACCGTAGTTCCCCCGCTACTGAGATAGACCGCAGGCGCAATATTGAATCGAAGCGAATCGACAACGGTCGTTTGATTGCCGTAGAGATCTGTTCCTGTCACGCTCAGTGCTGCCGTTCCAGTTTCGGAAACCGTCACAATAGCGTGGGACTTGATGCCGACATCCTGACTCGCCTGAGGTTTGCCGTCTATTGTTGCCGGCGGAGGGCTTTGAAGAACGCCATTCACGGAGAGGGCGAAAGTCGTACCTTCCTTCCCCGAGGTGAGGGTTACCGTCTCCGCTGGTTCATTGCTAACCTTATTCCCGCTTGAATCCCTGGCGGCAAACACGGTGTTTGAGTAAACAAACCCGATCGCCGGCGGCGTCCAATTCACATCGACCGCCGTGCTCGCAACCGCCGGACCCCAGTCCTCCGTGCCGTTCTGGATCCGAATGAATGCATAGTAGCTCTTCTGCTCGGTTGCGCCCGTAATGCCTATTCCCGATGCATTCCAACTAAAAGCGGGCTGATTGTCGGCGATGCTGACGGTGGAGGCGCCGTTCCAATCCACTGAAGCTGGATTCGAGGAAAGTACAGTCTGGTATACGAGGATCCCGCTCTGATTGTCCTGGCCCGTCAGGGTCCAACCGTCGATCGTTCCCGTATTGCCGGATGCGTTGCTGTGGGCGCCGCCTCTCGAAATCGTGATGCCTGTAGCCGGAGTCTCGTCAACAAGAATTGTCTCGCTGGGCGTCGTGACGCTCCAGACTCCCGTTCTGCTCTGCGCCTTGATATCCAGGCACAGTGTCTGTCCGTCTATCGGAATCTTGTTCGCCTCCGAGATCAGCGCCGTGTATGGATCTTTCCATGAACGTATTGCCAAGCCGCTGTAGTCCGCGGTCCAGTCCTGAAGAATCTGCCCGGTTTGCGCGTCTTTCAACCGCCACTGAACCTGCTGAATCCCGCCGGACGCTATGCTGTAGCGAACCGACTCGACATTGAAATGGTTGCTGAAATACCTGCTATAATCGAATGCGGCTAAAATCGGCACGGCAGTAGAGATTGTCAGAGATGCCGTTTTCGAGCCGCCCATTCCTAAGAAAGTGACGGGCGTCACCGTCACCTGGAACACGTCTCCTTCGTGGTAGCCCAACTCCTTCCAACTTCCGCTCCATAGTTTCTGGGTAAGCGTAATTGTCTCACCATCCCCGATACGCAGTTGGTAGCCCTGAATAAAGTCCGAATCATGATCCACTTGCCAGCTGAAGCTCACCGAGTTTTCAGTGAGGTTCCCCTGCAAGGCGGTTATCGTCGGGAAATCTCCTTCAACCTTGAAGGCTGCGCTGTATGCCACGCTCTGATTGTCTGCATTGTCGATTGCGTGGCCTTTGATCATCCAAATCGAGCCCGCCTGTGCCGTCTCCGTGCCTGATCCCAGCTTGAGAGGATCGGAATAAAGCAGGGCGCCATTCGTCAGCCCAGAGCTTCCAACCGAATCCCCACGCGCAATAAATCCTGTACCGGGATTCCACGTTCCAACCTGCACCTCGAAGCTCTTCAACCCGCTTTCAAAGTCACCGCTGTTGAATTGCGCAAGCACAGAGGGTGGAACCCCTAATGTGGAAAGTTGGACGTGGCCTTCGATTGGCGCCTTCCCGCTTGCCCCCTGGGAAACTGCTACAATCGTATTCACCCATGGAGCTTTGCTGTCCAGCATGACTCCACTGCTATAGCCTACACTTTCAAGCCCAACCCCGTTCACCGTCTTGACCGCGAAGAACAGCACCGTCCCGTCAGAATAGGCCCCCGCAGAGGTCCCATACTTCGACAGTGAGAAGTCCAGATTGCTCACCGAGGTCTGGCCGATCACCTTCGTCCAGGCGTTTTCGGCAAGCTCACCGGCATTCGTGTAGGCTTTCCAGTAATACTCCACGGTCCCGCTTTCAGGATCCGGCGGGGTGAAAGTCCAATTAAAGCTCAGCTTCTGGTATCGAATGCCCAGAGGATCTCCGGCGACACCGCTTGGCTTGTAGCGAACCGCATCTGCCATCGGGATTACTAACGGAGTCGGGGGAGCTGTGCCGTCCACAATCATGATCCCGCTTTCCTGCGTGGTGGTAAGCCCCGCACCATCCTCAACGGAGACTTCAACCACAATCCGATCTCCGGTGCCGACGCCCTCGGTGCCGCTCAAATCAACATCCAGGCGTTGTCCGTTTGTTTGCACGGAGGCAAAGTTCTCCTGCCTTACAAGCATCCATGACCAGCTCCCGTCCGATTGCAGGGCCGAACGCTTGACAAGGACTGATCCCCCCGTTGTTCCGGATTGAGGATCTTCTCCTGCAAACGATAGCCACACGTCGTTGGGCGCAACGAAGCTTGGAACCGAAAAAAGTGTCACAACCGGAGGCGTCGTGTCGACAACACTCCCCGTGCTTGTAACATCGGCCAGTATGCTTCCGTCTGCATCGAACGCCTTCACCTCAATCGCAACAACATCACCGTCGCTCAGATGCACTCCCGTCGACTGTGCTGCAAAATCCAAATCAAGCGTTGCCGAGGTCGACTTTTGTACTTCACTCCAATCCCGAAGAACAACGCCGTCTCCCAGCCGAATCCACCGGTGTTCATAGCCGTCGGGACTGCCCCCCGCATAGTCCCACCGCGCGGCAATAGTCCCCTTTCCGGCATTGAAGTGTTGGTCGTTCACGAACAGCCCGATCCCGGCTATCGACACCATGATCGGCGATGCGCTTACCGTGATGCCCGAACCACTTGTTGCTAAAAATACGATGCTGAAAGTTCCCGCTGTGGGGATGACGATCTCACTGCCCGGCCTATAGTCCTGGCTGACTACCGCCCCTGTTCCGCCGACATTCTGATATGACCACGTCCATTCCACAGGACCATAGGGATCCGTTGCTTGGGTATACGGCTGAATGCCTTGCCCCACGATGAAGCCTGTTACGCCTCCTACTATTGAGGCTGTAACGTCTTGAGGGCCTACCCCATCCTTGGTAAATACGGGGCTTGAAAGTACCGTACCTACAACCTCGTTAGCGTTTCTCACCTGAAGCTGGACACGGTAGGATTGCCCGTCCTCACTTATGCGGTTTCGCACAGCTTCGAATGACGTCCCCCAGCTGCTCCACTCATCCGCGTTCTCCGGGAGACTTCCGTCTTGATTGACAAGCTGTATGTTCCACCTGGCCCCTTGAACCAGGTTGGTGCTATTGGCATCCGCTAAAGCATAGCTTGCCGCAAGATCCGATGCCTGTTTCACCCAATAGCGTCCGGTACAGCTTCTCATTCCGCCAACCGACAGACTAACAACCGGTCCTGCCGCCTTATATGCTACGCCCCAAGTGCCGCCGCCTGCCGCCGGCCATTCCGAAGTATTACCGGCTTTGTCAATCAACCTTATCTGGAGTTTTCGAACACCGTCTTGGGCGCCGCTCATGCTTAGCGTGTATGTGTCTATATCCGTATGAAAGACATCGAAAATCGCTCCGGGAACCGGAGCTACAGCGGCCGGCGTCCATTCACCAGCCGCCCCCTGACCGTCTACCCATCGGTAGGATGCTCCGGCAAGCCCGACACCACCGATCTCGTTCACCTCGATACTTGCCGTCACACTGCCGTCAGGACCGGCATACGTATTGCCCTCGGTGTCCGTCTCCGTCGTGGTGAAATGGAACGAATTGGCTACAAGAGCTGGGGCCGTCGTGTCAAATACCTTTATGCACGCGGGAAGGATTGCCTGGTTTCCGGCATTGTCCCATGCTTTCAGTTGGATGGAGTATTGCCCGTCCGTAACGGAGAGAAGCAGATCGAACTTCCCCGCCGAATCGCAAGTTACAGTTTGCTCACCGTGGATCTGTGCATTTCCGATCTTTTCCCACGTGATTTGCACATTCTTTTGCCCGCTCCCTCCAGCCTCTGTGACGGTCCCGGAGACCGTCTTTGAGTTCGTGGCGGCTATCGGGCTCGCCATCATCCCGGAAAGGGTGATCTGCGGCGCCTCCACATCCCAACTGATGTTTCCCTTTGACAGCTGAGCTGAAGTGTTGGGTATGGTCGGGTTGGCAAAAGTTGTCGGCTTTATTCCAATCCATTCGTCAATCGTCAAACGAATCTTCTTTGACTGGAGCGCCCCTTTGAGTTCACTCAAAGAGCTGCTCTCAGGATCCATCTTGCAGAGCTTCCACAGACTGTAGTCATACGTGGGGGGTATTCCCCCGCTTGACGCTATCAATTGCTTCTCATACGACGACGAGGTGTCGAATCCTCCGTGTCCGTCATCGATTCCCAGCTCGAATTGATAGCTTATGTTGTTGCCGTCCGCAGTGCTCAGAGGGAAGCCGGTTGTGTCAAAGCTCCCACTCGCCGCCACCCATGATATCTCAAACGTCGGCTGCGCTAAGGTGGAGTAGGGCACTGTGTATGAGGGGGCGATTACTCCTTCAATTTTGATTTGTTGTGTGAAATCGGAAGCAACGGCCCCCGTTTCAGAGCTGATATCCACAAAGGGCTTATAATAGACGGTTGCTCCCGCTTTCAGGCTGTCGGAAGCAGGCAGCGTGATCCCTGCGGAACCCTGCGCCTCCGAGGTTGTGTTTGTAATACAGCTGCTGTCAGTGCCGATTCCCCACTCTAGCCCTCGGGTGCCGTTTCCTATGGAAAGGTTTTGCCAGAGAACCCCACTGAGAGCACCGCTGGACGAATTCTGCCGTTGAGGAGGCTGGAAGGGCCCCGAGCCCCATTGAGGCTTGAAGATCCGTATCGTCTTCGAGACTGAAGGATTTCCCGTCTCGTTTTTCACCTGGACGGTCAAAAGACGGCTCTTCTCCGCGCCCCAAATGAAAGTGTAATTGTTCCCTTGATCAAGCTCTGTTGAAGGATGTGAAGTATTCGAGGGATCCGATATCTCGATGTGGTAATTCGTGAGGTTCGGCAATAGCGCGGGAGCCAACGCTGAGTCCGTATATCCAATGGTCAAGGTGTCGCCGGCGAGAACGGAAGTCACCTTGTCGGCCGGCAAAGTCCAAGGCTCGTTTTCGGTATGGCTCCAAGCATTAGAATCTCCGTACTTTCGCCCAAACATAGAAAGATTGACAGGTGCAGGCTTGCTCCGATGAATGGAGAAGCTGATGGCGCCTGTACTATAAAGGCCTGAGGCGTCATACAGTTTGTAGCTGAGCGTACAGGGTCCGTCAGGCAGAAAAGCACATCCGTCAGCTATGGGAACACCATTTGGAGTGAAAGGAATCTCAGCGGTGTACTTCCCGCTGCTATCGGCCGTGAATGTGTAGTTCTTTGTGCTATTGAAAAATTCGGTTCCGCTGCACTTAAGAGAGGTAACGTCTACGCTTTGTGGAGGGGCATAGCAGGAGGAGCTCCCCGTTTTTGAATATGTATTATCGGTGTTCTTGCTGAAAGAGAATGTCAAGCTGTCCGCATTGATCGGAATTAAGGCATAGAGAATCTTTTCTGCATTGTCGCTGGATTTGTCATAATACTTGGCATTTGAACCACCGAGCGAAATAGCTGTCGTGTTGTAGATGATTGTGCAGGACAAGGGCGGCGTGGTGTTGCCTGCGTTATCAGTGGCGCTAAATGTATAGTCGTGAACCCCAACCAAGGGTAGAAAGTTGCTGAGGGACATGGCCGAGTTTACCCCGGGTTGTCCACTAATTGTGTATGTAAACGTTGATACGCCACTTGTAGTATCTGCTTTCGAAATGCTTACTTGTTGGCTAACATAGTGCGTCTCGCCAGACTGCCAGTTTCCCCCAAGATTAATGGTAGGCGTAACTCGGTCAATTTTTATATATCTTGTATCAGTTATTGTGCCAACGGCATCCGTCGTTTTTAATTTAACTCTATTATCACCTTCTGACAGATGCGTATCAAGGGGCAATAAAGGATGGGCTGTATTCCCAATACCAAGTGAAATCCAGTCGCCGGGTGTCGGAGGTTCTTTTAATGTATAAAAAACCTCCAGAGGAACGCTCAAAGCATCAGCTGCAGTAACGTATATGTGTTGATTCGCTTCGAACCAGGCAATGTTGTACCAGTCAGATTTTGTATCACTTATCATAGGATCGTCAGCAAGAATGGTCTGGTGAATCGTACGAGTAGCGGCCGAATTACCAGCATTATCTTTAACATCGAATGTGCATTGGAATTCACCTGTGGCTGTAAGAGGAAGCGTTTTTGTTTCCAGCCCTACTGCACTGCTATTCCCATTCACATTACAGGTAAATGTGCTGGTTTTTATCCCGCTTCCACCAGATTCGTCAACAGCGGTTACTGTGATAGTGCGCGAACGCGCGGCAGGAAATCTTCCATCGGCGCCAAGAGTATACGAAGGATCTGATATAATTTTGAATGTGGGAAGGGTCTTATCAATGTGGGTAATAGAGCATTCAAGTGGAGTACCTATATTTCCCACATTATCAACGGCTCTGAATGATACATTGCAGTTTGCGTCAACTGTGCAGCTTGCACCATCTGACCAATCAGAATCGCCTTCTTTCTTATATTGATACTTTGCAACGCCCGATCCATCACCATCATCACCTCCTGATGCGGTTAATGTAACTGAATCATTTGTCCAATCTGTCGAAAGCAATGTTTTGGTCGGATCTGATGCTGGGGATAGTGTAATATGAGGTTCTGAAGGTCCATCTGTATCTCCATAGAAAGCTAAATTAGCCCCTCCATAAGTGTAATACTCCCATCCTCCTGATTGGCCTCCGTTAAAGAATTGCTTTCCGCAAACGGTAATGCTTACATAATGGGCCCCTGCCCCATTTATTGTAAACTGCACTGGAAAACCAGACCCAGAAAGGTCTCTGACTAAAGATCCATCTACTATTATAGGCCCATAAATTGAAAATTGATTCGCAAAAGCTTGATTTGAAATTGAAACTGAGAGAGTCAATCCAAGTGAACTCCCTTGATAGTAGTAAGTTGAGCCAATTTGTGTAACTGCAATATTTGTAACTAAGCGTATATGAGCTACTCCCCAGTAATAGGAGGTGAATGGACTATCATAGCTCCACACACTGTCCGCAAAGCTGGGAGCGCAAATTAAAACACAACAGATAGCTATCAATATTCTTTTCATATTCCACTCATCCTGCGGCTTCGCCAAGAGTAATAGTCAATCGCTCAATATTTCTACAGAGTTGAGATTCTCAGCGTCTTCATCGGAAGAATGAACATCGGTTTTGCGCCGAACATGGCCTTGACCCCCTTTTAAATGCCGGATTGCTCCGGGGACTTTTAAAGCTCAGAGATGTTCTTGATAATAGTTATGCGTTTATAGCATAGAGTGCTTGTGGATGCAACAGAAATCTTCTGTCAGTATCATTATGATACTATCATACCATCTGCGGCGGCCGGAACTAGGCGGATGTTCCCTGCTCTCGCCAAACGCCGCCCGCTTTCGGACCGCATCCGTGACGCGCTCGACACTATCTCTTGCCCTCACCCCTCATCACGTTTATCGCCGGGGGGAGCATTTTCATCACTAGGGGAAAATCCTTCTCCTGAAGCCAGGTGAGCTCGCCGTCGAGCTGCATCGGCATCTTCGCATGATAGTTTATCTCGACATGGTCAGCGGAGTAGAACCTCACTTGGGGAAGAATGCCGTGCCTGCCCTCGTAGAAAAGCTTCTTGTTCTTGATCTTTGCAAAAAGGCTGAGGTGGTCCACAACGCATACGTTTTCCTGTCCTGGAAGAACATGCATATGACCGCCATAGGTCCTGTCTCCGCTTATGCCCACGACAACCATCGAAGGGACGATCCCGTCAATCGATATCTCGCCGCCTTTGGAGAATATCCGCACGTCCATAGGCAGGGGCTTGATGGCTTGCTCGTAGAAGAGGCTTCCCACGTCAACGAGTGCCTTGTAGGCGTGGCCGGGAATAGCGCGTTTGAAGCGGTTAGTGAGGTCTGCGATGAATGCATCAAGGCCGACGCTCGCGATATTGAAGGAGAAGCCCACCTGCTTCCCCGCCGCGGTCACCACCAGGGCTCCCGTCTTTAGGCTGTGCGGCGCTCCAAGGATGAGATCGTACGCCTCGCTGAACGTGTTGGTGTCCGCCATGTCGTTCCCCGAGCCCAGAGGAAGGCGGAGGAGCTTCAGGCGGCCCAGAAGGTCTCCATCGGCCTGGATAAGGGCGGTGCAGATCTCGTTGCTGGTGCCGTCGCCGCCGCAGCCTATGAGGAGGTGCTCAAGGCCGGAGCGCGCCTTCTCCTCCCGGGTGAGGATATCTTCCGTGATCTTTCGAGCGTGGCCCGCGTACTCCGTGAAGTGTACGAGGTTGATCTCGATCTTTCGCCGGGGATAGCGGCTTCGAAGCTCTTCCAGCCGCACCTCGAGCTCCATGATCATCTTCTCGAGAGTGGATTTTCGTTTGAAAAACCCGGCGTGGGGGTTTACGATGACATCGACAATCAGAGGCGCCGTATCTGCTTGGCGGGAAAACTCAGTCAACTTGGAGACGCCGTTCGCGTAGGTCGATATTAAGTCCATGGTTCACCTCCACGATGCAACGTTTCAGCCACTCTTTTCCAGCATCGACAGTATTCGCTGCGCTGCCCTGCCGCGGTGGGAGAGGCGATCTTTTTCCTCGTCGGGAAGCTCCGCGATGGTCTTCCCGGTATGCGGGACCAGGAACAAGGGGTCGTAGCCGAAGCCATGAACCCCACGAGGCGCGTGAGTGATCTGGCCGTTCACGGTTTCCTGGGCGATGAAGAATCTGCTTTCCTCGAGGACAAGAACGAGACAGCATACGAAGTATGCTCGCCTGTCCTCGATGCCCTCCATTTTAGATAGAAGATATGCATTTCGCGCGGGGGCCTCCAGAACGGGCCCGCCGTCCGAGCCATAGCGTGAAGAATAGATCCCTGGCTTGCCGCCCAAAGCTGGCACACACAACCCTGAGTCGTCAGAGATTACCGGCCGCCTGGCAATCGAAAAAAGTGCCATCGCTTTTCCGAATGCGTTCTCCAGAAAGCTCTTCCCGTTCTCCTCGAAATCGAACTCGATGCCCGCCTCATGAGGCAGAAGGATTATGTGACCCGGAAAGAGGCGGGCAAACTCGTCGTGCTTGTGCCTGTTGTTCGAAGCGAGAATTATTTCCATCAAGCGCTCTGCTGGCTTTCCTGATTGTATACCATGGCGATTTTTCTTTTCAACCAAAAAAGGCCGGAGTCCACGGTGCCTTTGGGGAGCCCCAACAGCTCGGCGATCTCCCGGTTTGTGGGATTGAGCATCACGCGGGACATCCGATTCATGGCGATTCTCATCCTTTTCCGAGCCTTCTCCAGGCGCACAAGGAGCGCTTCCCGACGCTCTGGCATGGCCTCCTCGGCAAGCTCGGTTTCCAGAAGCCGCGACTGCGAGAAAGCACGGTTTCGCCGGCCTCGAAAGCAATCAAACCTCCTCTCTCTCGGCTCGGCACGAGCCCTGAGGGTCGTCGCGTATCTCTCCAGCGTTTCCGCGGGCACTCCAGTGAGGGTCGAGAGCCCCGCTAATTTCTCCGGGGTCATCGAACGGATGCACTTCAACCCAAGGAGAAGGAGGTTTCTCCGATCCGCTTCAGTATCCAGAGACTTCATGATTCGAAAATCCGTAAAATCCGCGCACTCATTGCACTTTTCTTCCTCGGTCTCTTCATCACCGTTGTAGACGATCCTAAGAGCGACGTTCCAGCTCCGGTCAACCCTGCGCTTCTCTCGGGCGAAGTTTCGAAGCTGCCAGCTCAACACTGAGCAGAGGTATGACTCGAAGGGCTTCCCCTGGTCTCTGAAACGCGAGAGCAACCGAATGAGCCTGGGCTGGAAGTAGAGGTAAAAATCACCGCATGCATCCTCATCCCAGCCCAGCTTTCGCCGAGGGTATTGGTAGATTCGCGGCGATAGCTCTGTTACAAGCTCCTTCAGGCCGTCCCTCGTTTGTTGGAACGTGAGCACTTTTTGAGTGAGACTTTCCATAATCGACTTTCCCCCTTTTGTTTGGTGACGGAGGAAAAGCAAATAGCGTGCCATAAAAGGGGTCTAAAATGGGCACATTGGAGGGGTTTCTTTACATTCGTTTACATTCAGAGAGGTGGGACGCGAGGCGGCCCGCCCTTGTTGGCCTTGCGGGGCGCAAGTCGGGCGCGCCTGCTCTCGGGTGCAGGGCGGGTACGTTGTTCGGCTGCGGTGGGGTGCGCCCTGCGAGGAGCGCTTTTTGAGCGTCGCTTTACGGCCTTGCGTGGCGGTCGGCCTGCCGGCAACGCTGTTAGGCTAGCCCGGCCCGCTCACGGCGGCCGCAGCCGTGCGCCCTTTCTGTCGGCCTTCTCCGCCCGCCCCCTCGCCGGGCGCGCCCTTCCCAAGGCGCGAGCCGCGCCTGCTGGGCCCGCCTTCTACTTCTTCAATATCGGCCCCAGCACTTCTATCACTTTCTTCTTGATCGGCTCCAGGGAGCCGGTCATGTCGCAGCCCGCGGCCTGGCGATGTCCGCCGCCGCCAAAAGAGACCGCTACGGCGCCCACGTCCACGGTGCGGTTGGAGCGGAATCCTACGGAGAAACGCCCTTCGAATTCTTCCTTTATAAAGACCACTACTTCGTTTCCCTTTACAGTCTGGAGGAGCCTGTAAAGCTCGTCCTCGCCGCGGAGGTAGCCCGCCATCCGCGCGCGGTCATCCATGGTCTGCCAGGTCAAAAGCAGCCTGTCCCCCCAGTAGCTTTCCGTGCGCTGGAGCATGAGGGCCAGGAGCTTGCGCGAGTGGAGGTCTCGCTTGCCGTAGACCATCTGGAAGATCTCTGCGGTGGAAGTGCCGGCCTCCACAAGGCGGGCAATCGTTCGAAAGGTTTCGCCCGTTCCCGGGCCGAGGTGGCGGAAGAAGCCGGTATCGGTGCACAGGCCGAAAAGAATCAGCCTGGCCTGTTCCGCAGATGGTGTCAGGCCGAAAGCGTCTGACAGGGCAAGCACGAGGAGCGTGGTCGCTGGGCAAGAGATTACGACAAACCGGACGCTGCCAAAAGCCTCGCCCGAGGAGTGATGATCGATAACGAGCGTGGGCAGCCCTTGCACGCGTGCACCCACGCTGCCGGTGCGGTCCGCAGTGGAGCAGTCAAGGACCACGACGGCAGGATTTCCCTCCAGGTCGGAGGCGCGCACCTCGGAAGCAAACAGCCCCTCGAACTGGGAGATCTCCGGCCTATCGAAGGGGCCAACGGAGAAGAGGCGGTACTGCTTGCCCAGCGAATCGAGCAGCTCCCCGAACGCGATTTGGGAGGCGATGCAGTCGCCATCCGGCTCCTTATGCCCCAGGATGAGAAAGCGGGAATGGGAAGCGATGAAGTCGATTACGTCGTGAGGTACTTGCATGGGAATCAATCCAGGAGGAGGAGACGCCTCTGCCGCTCTCCTCCCGAAACCGTCAGCTTTCCATCGTGGATATACCCGTCGATCTCGCTTCGCATGCCGAAATCTTCCAGGTATATTCCCGGCTCGATGGAGAAGCACGCGCCTTCACGAAGCGTGCGCTCATCGGGGAACTCCACGGAGTCGAGGTTGACCCCGAAGCCGTGCACGCGCCCCCCGATGGAGTGGCCTGTGCGATGTCGAATCCCCCGCGCGTACCCCGCATCGACGAGCTTCGCGCGCGCCGCCCGATCTACGTCGGCGCCGCTCAAGAGCTTGCCGGTACCCAGGCTCCCGCTGATGAGGTCCACCGCTGCCTCGCGGGCTTCCGCAACGGCGTCGAACGCTCGTTTGTATTCCGGCTTCGCCTCGCCATCCAGCACTCCAATCCAGGAGATATCGCCAAAGATGGAGCCCTCGACGCGCTCTTTCGCCCATATATCGAGCTGTATTACCAGCCCCCTCTCCAGAAGCGCACCGTCGCCGCGCGGCGAATAGTGCGGGTCGGCGCTCCCTGCGCCCGCTGCCACGATGGGAGGCTCGTCGCATTCAAGGCCGCGCTCAGAAATGAGGGCCTGCATCCACCCCTGGACCTCGGCCTCGTGGAGGTGTTTCCCGGACGTCACTGCTTTCGCAATGCGCACCCAGACTATTCTCACGATATCGTAGAGCGTTTTTGCCGCCTTCTGGTGAGAGGCAATGCCGCGCTCGTCGATTGTCCCCAGGCAGCGTGCGAGGAGATTCTCCGATGATACCAGGCGGGCCCCGCCGCGTTCGAGAAGCATCGCCGTGCCATGATCGAGAAAGGAGCTCACGGGGAAGCGCGTGGAGAATTGGGCCGCCACGGGAGCGTTCCTCGGGAGGGCGTTTTCCAGGGCGCGTATAAACTCTTCGCGCGCGGAGTAAGCGGAGGACCTGCCGGGGACCTGGTCGAGGATGCCCGGCTCGATGGCATGGACCAGCTTGAAGGGGGGAAGATCGGGAAAGACCACGCATGCCCAGGGCCTGGTATTGATGTGCCCCCTGGGCACCTGGAGGATCAAGTCCGAGATTTCGTCCCTGTGGAACACGTTATAAAAAAGCCACCCGCCGAGGTTCTCCTCGCGGATGGCCTTCTGTGCTGCATGAAGATCGATCATCAGCCGTTAAAAACTCAGCTTCGGTTCCTCAATGCTGAACTGCGAGGTCAGGTCTTCAGAGGTATTGAGCTCACCCCATATAGTGTTCTGCATGTTTGCGGGCACGTGCAGGACGATATGGTCGAATTTCCCATCCACCCAGAAGATGGAGAAATAGGACAGGGCGCCGTACTGGTCCCAGATGATCATGCCCTTTCCGGCCGCCTTTCCGAACCAGGTGAGGGGAAGGTAAATGGACCCTACCTCGAGGTTGCTCTTGACGTAGACAACCTTGTAGCCGAGCGCGTGGGTGTACACCTTCACGATGGGAACCGTCTTCACGAAGACGTCCGAGGGACTCGTGGACTGCGACTGGGCGAAAGAGGAGATGGATACCAGGAATATCAGCCCTACCAGAATGAGAAGGGTCTTCTTCATTTCCCGCGGCCTCCTGACCTGTATCAAGCTATATAATAGTTGTTTTCGCGCTGCTTTCAAGCATTAAATCAGCGTGGCCATCATGAGGGCCTTGATCGTGTGCTTGCGGTTCTCGGCCTGGTCCCAGACCCGCGATCGCGGCCCCTCGATCACCTCAGCGGTGACCTCGTTGCCCTTCACGGCGGGCAGGCAGTGGAGGAAGATGGAATCCCCTCGTCCCGTCTTCTCCATGACATCAGGAGTCACCCGATACGGGGTCAGCAGGCGGACTCGCTCGGCGCTCTTGGCTTCCTCTCCCATGGAGACCCAGACGTCGGTGTATATCGCGTCCGCGCCCTTCACCCCCTCCGCAACATCGCTTGTAACCAGAAGCTCGGCGCCCGTCTTCCTGCCTTCCTCCCGCCCGTAGGCCACCAGGTCTGCAGCCGGCGCGAGCTCGGGGGGAGCCACGATGGAATAGTGCACGCCCATCTTGGCGCAGCCCACGATCAGCGTGTTGGACACGTTGTTCCTGCCGTCTCCGACATAGGCAAGCCGCTTTCCGCGCAGGGGGCCAAAGGCCTCCTCCAGAGTCATGAGGTCTGCAAGGGCCTGGGTGGGGTGCCAATCGTCGGTGAGGCCGTTGTACACGGGAATGCCGGACCATTTGGCGAGGGTTTCAACGGTATCCTGCTTGAAGCCCCGGAACTGGATGGCGTCGAACATGCGGCCAAGAACGCGCGCGGTATCCTCTATGGCCTCCTTGGAGCCGAGGTGGATGTCGGTGGTGGAGAGGAACACGGGGTGGCCGCCCTCTTCGCCGAAGGCAGTCTCAAAGGCGCAGCGGGTTCGTGTGGAGCGCTTTTCGAACAGAAGGGCCAGTGACTTTCCCTGGAACCTCCGGCCTACTCTGCCTCCCTTCTTCTCCCGCTTCAGCCTGTGGGAAAGCTCAAGCGTGTAGCGGATCTCCTCCGGGGTGAAATCCTTGAGCGTGAGCAGGCTCCTTCCTTTCAGATTCACTGCCATGTCCTTCTCCTTGTCCTTGAGGCGTTTATCGAGAGGGCGTATTCAGGGAGGATAGCTTGTCTTTGATGATGTCTTCAAGGTCCGGCTTGCCGATCTCCTGAAGCTCGTAGCTGACACGAAGCATCGGCTTGTCGATTCTCACGATCCGCCTCAGGTCCACCGGTGTGGCAATGATCACGATGTCGCAGGGAACGCGGCGGATGGTTCTCTCCAGATCCCGCACCTGCTCATCCCCATATCCCACCGCGGGAAGCAGGGGGCCGATTCCGGGGTAGCGGGAAAAGATCTCCGCGATCTTTCCCTGGGCGAAGGGCCTCGGGTTGACTATCTCGGCGGCGCCGAACTTGCGCGCGGTGACCATTCCTGCCCCGTACTGCATCTCCCCATGGGTGAGCGTGGGGCCGTCCTCCACAACGAGCACGCGCTTTCCCCTTATGGCATCCCCGCCTTCCACGGAGATGGGGCTGGCAGCGTCGACCACGATGGCGCGAGGGTTCACGGCGCGGATGCTGGATCGCACCTTCTCGATGTCCTCGGGCTCCGCCGTATCAACCTTGTTGATCACCACGACATCGGCAAGCATCAGGTTGATCCTGCCCGGGAAATAGGTGAGCTCATGGCCGGGCCTGTGAGGGTCCGCCACGGTGATATGGATGTCCGGCCTATAAAAAGGAAGATCGTTGTTGCCGCCGTCCCACAGGATCACGTCGCCTTCAGCCTGGGCCTGGGCAAGGATCTGGGCGTAGTCCACCCCCGCGTACACGACGAAACCTTCATTTATATGCGGCTCATACTCCTCCATCTCCTCGATGGTGCATCGGTGGCGCTTCATGTCCTCCATGGTCCGGAACCTCTGGACCGCCTGGGATACGAGGTCACCGTAGGGCATGGGATGGCGGACGATGACGGGCTTCTTCCCCAGGGATTTGAGGGCGCGCGCCACACGGCGGGTCGTCTGGCTCTTGCCGCTTCCCGTTCGAACGGCGCAAACGGCGATCACGGGAACCGCCGCTTCCAGCATCGTCTCCATGGCGCCCAGGAGGATGAAGCTCGCCCCCAGCGCAACCACGCGCGACGCTTGCTCCATCACGTGCTGGTGCGACACATCGGAGTAGGAGAAGATCACTTCGTCGATGCTCTCGGTCTTGAGAAGCTCCTCCAGTCTCTCCTCCCCCACGATGGGGATGCCCTGCGGATACAGGGGGCCCGAAAGCTGCGGGGGGTATCTCCTCCCCGCGATGTCGGGTATCTGGGTTGCGGTGAACGCCACGACCCGCGAGCCTTCGTCTCCTCTATAGACGAGATTGAAGTTGTGAAAATCGCGCCCCGCGGCGCCCATTATGACGATGGTCTTTCGTTTCATAGAATCCCTTTGGAAACGATTCGCCGAGGGCCTGTTTCCGGCAGGAAGCCGGCCGGGCCCGGACTACGAGCCGCTCTCAGCCTCGCCCCCGTCGCAGCAGCTGTCGTACACGATCAGCTTGCCGCCGTTTCCGGCCTGAACCTTCACGTGGCCGCCGAACGTGGCAAGAAGGAGCTCCGGGGTGAGCATTTCCGCCTTGCCCCCAAAGCCGATCAGCTTCCGATTCAGGAGCATGATGCGGGAAAAGCGCTCCGATGCGGTCTCCAGGTCGTGGGTGGAGACGAGGACCGTTATGCCGCGGGACACGAGGCTTCGAAGGATAGCGAAGATGTCGTTCTGGCTCTTCACGTCCAATCCCGTGAACGGCTCATCCAGAAGGACGATCTCCGCCTCCTGGGCGATAGCCCTTGCGAGAAACACCCTCTGCCGCTGCCCGCCGGAGAGCATTCCGATCTGTCGGTCCGCCAGGTCTGTCATATCTACCATTGAAAGGCACTGGCGCACGAGGTTTTTATCCTTGCGCTTTGGCTGGCGGAAGAGCCCGATCTTGCCCGTGCGGCCCATCATGACAACGTCGAACACGGTGACGGGGAAGCTCCAGTCCACGCTGGTAGCCTGCGGCACATAGGCGATGCAGATGTGGCCCACCGGCTCGCTTCCGTACACGGTGATGGTGCCGGACTGGTAGGCCAGGACGCCAGACACGGCGCGAAAGAGCGTGCTCTTGCCGGCCCCGTTCGGCCCCACCACGGCCACCGAGTCTCCCCTTTGGAGCGAGAAGGAGACCCCGTCGATGACCTTCACGCTTCCCAGAAAAACCGTGAGGCCTGAAACATCGAGCACTGGCTGTGTGGTATCGTGCCGATCAAAGCTCATTTTACATAATCTACCGCCCAGACGAGGCCGTTGCAAGCGAAAGGGCCGATAGCGTGGCCGCCGGTCATTAGGGTTCTCATGACTACGCACGGCCGCTCGAGATAGTCAGACTTCAAAGCTCGCCGCCCGGCCGGCAGCTCAAGCGCATGGCGCCAAGCTAGGGGGCCCGGCGCTCGCAGGCTCGCCGTCCTGTCGCCGCCAAACCCAGTAGACCTCAAAAGACTGCCGATTCTTGACAGTTTTTTCACCGTTGGCTATAGTCAAACTTCCCGCTGCGGTGGTGGAATTTGGTAGACACGCTAGCTTGAGGGGCTAGTGCCCGAAAGGGTGTGCTGGTTCAAGTCCAGTCCGCAGCAAAACAAGTTATTTCTTAATAAGGAATTGCCGACTGTCCCTTAAAGTTATCGCAATCCGATTTTCCCAGCTGTTCTTTGCCGTTCATTCTCAGGATATACTCGGCCCATGTTGACGCCCGCCCAGCGGTTCCTCGACGCACTCTCCCAGTGGTTCCTGCCGGGAGCGGTGTACACGTTCGTCGGGGCCGGCGGAAAAACAACGGCCATGAAGCGGGTTGCGGCCTTCGTTGCGGAGACCGGCGTGAAAGCCAGGCTGACGACGACGACGAAGGTCGGCATCGATGAACTCAACGACATTCCCGTGTCCCTGGTTCGCGGGCCCGAGGACCTGTCGCACGCCCTCGTGGACGATGCTCCGGTGAGGCTTCTCGTCGGGGGTGTGATGCCCGACCAGGGAAAGTATGTGGGCCTCGACCCGCGCTTGATCGAGGACATTTCTTTGAGCGTGGATACGGTGCTGCTGGTGGAAGGAGATGGGTCGAAAAGGCGTCCCATGAAGGTGCCCGAGAGCCGCGAGCCCGTCATTCCGGCCAACACCTCCACCGTGTTCGCGCTCATGGGCGCGGGCGCCTTCGACGAACCGATCGACGAAGTGCACTGCTACAACCACCAGAAGGCGCTGGTCCTGGTGGGAAGGACCGGCAGCTTCTTCGAGCCGCGGGTGATCGCCGCTCTTTCCGCGGACCCGGAGGGATGCTGCAAGGGAGTTCTGTCAGGGATGGCGTTCAGGCTTCTCATGAACCAGGGAGATCTCAAGCAGAAGCGCAAGTCAGCCGTCGAGGCGCTCAAGCTGGCGAGAGAGAGCTACGGGATCAAGGGAGCACTGGTATCTTTCCAGAAGGGGGTGCTGTACGACACGACAGATGACTGACGGTGGACCCTTGGCCGTCGTGAAGGGCGCCGGTGACCTCGCCACCGGGGTGGCACTCTCCTTGCGGGCGGCAGGTTTCCGCGTGATCATGACAGAGCTGCCCCATCCTACCGCCATAAGGCTTACCGTCTCATTCGCTGAAGCGGTCTATGCCGGCAGCCATGACGTGGAGGGAGTGCGTGCAGAGCTTGCCACGATGGAGAGCTGGCCGTCGGTCTTGGAAGCGGGCAACGTGGCGGTGCTCGTGGACCCTCGTGGTGCAGTATTGGAGCGCGCTGGCGCCGCGGTGATCGTCGATGCGATCATGGCCAAGTCCAACACGGGAACGACAAGGAAGGACGGCCCTGTTGTCATCGCCCTTGGCCCCGGCTTCACGGCGGGCAGGGACGTCGATGCTGTGATCGAGACCATGAGGGGCCACGAGCTGGGGCGAATCATTCGCGAGGGATGCGCACGTCAGGACACGGGCATCCCCGGAGAAATCGGCGGCAAGACGTCTGAGCGGGTCCTGAGGGCGCCACGGGATGGACGCGTGACTCACAACAAGCGCATCGGGGACACGGTGGCGCAGGGTGAAGCCGTGATGCATGTGGAAGACGAGCCGGTCAGCGCGCCGTTCAACGGCTGCCTGCGTGGAATGATTAATGACAGAGTTTTTGTGCATATGGGCATGAAGATCGGGGACGTGGACCCTCGCGTGGATGCGCGCTACGTGCACACGCTCTCTGACAAGGCGCGGGCGGTCGGAAGGGGCGCGTTGGAAGCGGCGCTCTTGATCGGCCGGGAGCGCGGCGTACTGCGAGTGCTCAGGTAAGCTCGATCAGCCCAGCACCTGGCAAGGTCTCCCCGATGATCGTGGCTGGCACTCCGGCCTGCCTGAGAGCTGCCACGGCGGACTCTGCCTTCGCGGCCCTCACCGCCGCGAGCAGGCCTCCCGATGTCTGCGGGTCGAAGAGGATGTTCACCAGGTCCTCGTCCGCGGTCTTCTTTCCCGTGATGAACTTCAGGCGGAAGCTCTTGTTCCGCTTCGTGCCGCCCGGAACCGTCTTCATGAGCGCGTAGTCGCCGGCGGAGGGAAGGAGAGGCACCGCGCTCGAGTCAATCCTGATGTTGCAGGAAGAGCCGGATGCCATCTCGCAGGTGTGCCCCAGCAGGCCGAAGCCCGTGACGTCGGTGCACGCGCTGACGGGGAATCTCCGAAGCACTTCGCACGCCTTGCGGTTGAGGGCGCTCATGCTCTCACATGCCGCGGCCAGCGCTTCTCCTGATGCCTTGCCCGCCTTGGCCGCCGTGGTGATGAGCCCCGTGCCGATCGGCTTGGTGAGGATGATCCTCTCGCCCCCCTTGATCGCGTTGTTCAGCCAGACCTTTGCGGGATGAACGATACCGGTGACCGCATAGCCGAGCTTCGGCTCAGCGTCATCGATGCTGTGCCCGCCGACGAGGGGGCAGTCTGCGTCGTCCAGCGCAGAGAGGCCGCCTTCCATCATCTTTACCAGGATGGCCATGTCCAGGGTCTCGACGGGAAAGCCCACGAGGCAGACGGCCGTGCTTGGGCTGCCGCCCATGGCGTACACGTCGGAAAGGGCGTTCGCCGCCGCGATCCGTCCAAAGGTGAAAGGGTCGTCCACGATCGGCGGGAAGAAGTCCACCGTGTGCACCAGCGCGCGCTCATCATCGAGGCGCAGAACCCCCGCGTCCTCGCTTCGTCTGAAGTCGGCGATGAGCTGGGGGTATGTGCGCTGAGAGAGGCCGCATAGTGCCTGGTCCAGGACGCCCGGCCCCAGCTTTGCCCCGCAACCGGCGAATCGAGAATACGATGTCAGACCCATCCTTTTGCCTCGATCTATCGTTTCGACTTGGCGGGCCCCGGCACACCCCCAAGCCCGGCGTTCCGACGGACGGCCACGATCTCCCCGAGAATCGAAACAGCGATCTCAGCGGGAGTCTCGGCCGCGATGTCCAGCCCGATCGGCGCATGCAAGGCATCGACACGCGCCTTGTCGAAGCCGTCGCTAGCGGCCTGGGCACGGAGGAGCTTCGCCTTGCGCGCGCTGCCGATGAAGCCCGCGTAGCGATATGTCCTTGCCAGCACGCCGCGGATGCACTCCAGGTCGAAGAGGTGTCCCCGCGTGACGATGACGGTATAGGTGGCAGAGTCGAAGGGAAATGCCTTGATTGCATCGGTATAGCCGGCACAGACGGTCCTCACCGCGGGCGGAAATCGGCCCGGAGCGGCGAAATCCTGCCGGTCGTCCACCACCGTCACCTCGAAGTCGAGCCCTGCGGCAATCGCGGCGAGGGCCTGCCCCACGTGCCCGCCGCCGAGGATGAGGAGCTTCTCCTGGGGGAAGACCGGATCGTAGAAAAGCCCGTTCTCCTCCGAGAGCAGCGGCCTTCCAGTGGCCATGCAGAACGCCGCGGCTTGCTGATCGAGCTCGAATCCGCATGGCGGCGGGCCCGATTCCTCCAGCACCGCCATGGACACGACGCCGGCGGCCCCTCCCGCCATGCCCTCCAGCTTCTTCACCAATACAGTACGGCGGCCGGCCTCCAGGGCCTGGTAGGCCGAGCTATAGGGCATGATATCGGGGACGTACTCCACGAGCATGGTGCCCGTGCCGCCGCACACCATGTTCGGACCCTCCGCCTCGACGCCCTGCATCTCCACCGTGATGGTCCGGGAGCACTTTTCCTCGATGCTGCGCAACGCGGCATCGAGAGCCATGGCCTCGCCTCTGCCGCCGCCCACCGTTCCGACGATCTCTCCCGTCCGCCGTACGAGCATCTTGGACCCCGCGTGGCGCGGGACCGAGCCCTGGGTGCCGATCACCGTGACAAGGGCGACTCCACCGCCGCTTCCGGCCGCTGCCCTGATGACCTCCACGCTCATGACGCCTTCCTCTTGCGTCCCGGGACGCTCATCCTGCTGCTCCCGTTCCGTCACCTCGCCGTCGCGAAGCTCGCAGATCCTTTTCCCAGCAGCTCCGCCTCGAAACGATCCTGCGTCACCGGGTATCAGGGACTAGGACATTCCCTCACGCCTTCTTTATTTCTATCTGCAGCTTTTTGAGGGTGGCCGCGCCGTAATACTTGCAGCCTCTCTGAACGTCATCCGGTTCGATCTTATGCTCCTCCAGGAGCTTCTTCACTTTACCCAGCGACACTCCCAAAGCTTCCGCAAGTTTTGCCGCCGTATACAGTGAATCCTTCATTGGTGCCATGACGCGACTCCTTCCGTATGTATCATGAATCATATTCCCTCTCGTACGGCAGTCAAGTCAGATAACCGGGGCAATCTCGAGTGAACCTGGATTGGCCGCCGCTGACAAAATGAGGGTTTGCGGTGCAATCGCTACTGGAGCACTGATTTCGGTGTGGGCAAGAGCGGATTGACGACGATCGAAGAGATATCCAGCATCGTTTCGACTTTTGGCTCGATTGTCTTCTTCCAATGCCCGCTCCCGTACACCTTTGTGTACAGCCTCTTGCGTTCCGCCTCGTCCTTGAACCTTCGAAGCCAAACATAGAGCGTGGGGTCCTCCAGCGCGGTGAAGCTCCCAGCAACTACCATACCTTTGGACACTTGAAATGGGATGATCTCCTCCTCCATGAGCTTCACCCATTGTTTCATTTTTCCTTTTTTTATTCGATACTGCCGAAGCTCGTAAATCATCAAATCCTCCTTATGCCGTCCACTCATCGGGCCTGGGGCGTGTGCCCACGAGAGGGGCCCGCCAGTCGACCACTCTAAATATCGGTACCATTTTCCTCTTGGCGACCACGATGGCCCACAGGGACTGTTGAATGCAAACGATCTCTCTTTTCAACTGCGCCGGGTTTTGCCCCGCAGGGCTGTCCAATAGCTATGGAGGCGCTTTCCGCAGGCTTACACGTGGTAATCTTTGCGCAGCGCTTCCCGGACACAGTAGGTGCCGGCGGCGAACACCCAGCCCAGCGCTCCCCAGGTGTCGCCTTTCTTGATCAGCCCGTCATCGACTCCCTGGTGGCTGCAGGCAAAACCTTCCTCCTGCATGCCCTCACCACAGAGCCCATAGAGGCTGCCCGGCAAAGAGAGAAGCTGTTGCGTGCCATGGAGAATCAACTCCGACACATCGCGATAGACGCGCTCCCCTGTCTGGGCGGAAAGCTTCAGCCAGCCGGGAAGAAACCACAACGAGTAATTGTCCACCACCCCGGCCCCCCAGAGTATGCTGATGCCGCCCCACCCCCTCGATTTGAAGGAATAGGAGTGCAGGCGCGTGCCCTCCTCGAATGGAACGTCCCAGAGATGGTTCCACGTGAGGGCCATGCCGCCCGCGCGGGCGGCGCCGCTGAGGTAGTCACGTTCCCCCGTCAGATCGTACAGCCCCAAAAGAGCCATCATGGGATAGGCCATTCCTTCCTTATCCACAATATTGGGATTGTCCAGCGTGCCTCCGCAATAATTCACGCTCTGGATGACTTCCTCCAGAAGCCAATCGCCGGCGCGCAGGGCTGCGTGAAGAAACGCCTTATCTCCGGTCAACCCATGGAGCCGCACAAGAAAAGGAATGACGGTCGACGTAGAGGACTTGTTTGCACGCTCGCTTGCTCCAAACCATTCCGCCGGCGTCGTGATTGCAAGCCCGCTCTGCGAATATGCGCGGTACCAGGATCCATCCCCATTCTGCGTTCGCAAAAAGAATTGACCGAGCTCTGACGCTGCCGCCGGAACGCCGGGGTCCCTCAAAACCGAGGCGAGCAGGCACAGATCCTGACCCGCCTCCGCCATATTGCGCACATAGTTGCCTGCCGGAGCATCCTTCACGCCATAATGCAAGCAAGACCCGATCTCGTCGCCAAAGGGGGCAATGGCGCGATGCCGGGCAGCATCGTACAGGGTGTGGAGGAAGCCGCTCGGTGTTCTGCAGGCCTGGAGGAACGAGCGAGTGATCTGCGCAGCGGCACGCAGCCAATCATCCTTCCCCCAACTGGCCAGCATGAAGGCATTGTTGAGCTGGCGGCCGGTAAAGCCGTATTCCAGGATCCGGGGAAACACTTCGCTTTTCAGGGTGTTGAAGCCGGTCCCATAGCCGCTCGGCGCCGACTCCCTGCCTACACGGGGATCGAAGTTCAGCGCGAGCCCCGTATGGCCGTTCCAGTTCCGCACAAGCCCGGAAAGACACGTTATCCGCGCTCGAACGCAATCAGCCGGATCGCGGTCGGACCTTACCGGCTCGGGCCTGCTGTGCTTATAGGCGCGAGCATAGGCTTCAAAGCAGGCTTTATCAAAGCCTTCGGCGCTAAAACCCTCGATGAGGTACGTTGCCACGATTCGACGAGTGGGATGGGGAGGCAAAAATGCCATGAAAGGTTTCAGGGATCTGCCGTGCATCCTGCTGGATGGGAGCTCCGCATACGGGATGCACGCCGCCAGAGATGGCGACTGCTGCCTCCGGTCGAATCCGATGCCGCCGATTTCAGTCGAATGAAGGAACTCGCTTTCGCCCGGCTTGCGGTCGGCCGCCGCGCTCATCTGCGCCGGGACCAGGCGATTCAGCAGGATCGCCTCCCCCGTTCCTTCATTGTATGCCATGACCAACGGATACGATGTGCGCTCTTCCGACACGATCGCATGGCCCTTCGCGTCCTCGACGGGGCAATAGTCATAGCAGGCGCCGGGGATGAAAAACTTCCACGTCCCCTGCGCGATTGCGACGCTGAATCGAACGTTGACTCCCTGCCCTGAATCGGATCGGCCGCTCACCAGAATCTCGCGCGTCAGCCGCACGCCCCGGGGCGTTCTCTCCCACACATCGACCAGGTGAAGGTCCATGCCTCCGACTCTGACATCCGCGATTCCCCGGAACGCCTGCACACGCACCTCTTCAAGGCCGTGGTAGCTCAGGGGGTGCGGGGATTCGTTTCTTATGGAGAACTGCGATTCAACGGCGCGTCCATCGAGGTTCACGGAGTTGTCGATCTTCTCAAGAATAAATCGCATGCGGATCTCCCGCTTATTTCAACCCCGCGGCCATGCCGAGCCCGGCAACGATCCGCTTGTTCAGGAAGATGTAGATCACGATCACCGGCAGGACCGCCAGTATCATCGCAGCGAACGCCTGGGTGAAATTGGCGGTATATGTGGCAACCAGAAAACTGATGGCAACCTGCACCGTGCGGCTGCCGTCTCCCTGGGAGAGGAGCAGGGCGTAGAGCAGCTCGTTCCAACCGATGATGACCAGGAAGATGGAGGCCGTGATCGCTCCGGGAAGCGCGAGGGGCGCCGCGATGTGAAGGAAGGTCTGATGCACCGAAGCGCCGTCAAGGAGGCTCGCCTCGATGAACTCGGCGTACACGGCCTCCCTCATGTGCGTGCTGATGATGAGAAAGGCGGTAGGCACGGAAACCCCCGCATAGACGAGCGCGATTCCGATGTCGCTGTTGTAGAGACCGATGCGGCTTATCATCAGGAAATAGGGGATCATGAAAGCACTGGTCGGTACGAAGAGCCCGAAGACGAGAAGGGAATGGAAGATCCGCTTCAGCGGGAAGCGGAACAGGAAGGCGAAGGAGGCCAGGAGCGCGATCACGGTGCCCAGGAGCGTGGATGCAAGGGACACGAACAGTGAGTTCATCAGGTAGAGAACCATCGGCTGCTCGGTCAGGACGCTGGCATAGTTCTGGAGGCTCCAGCGGATCGAAGCGAATGCGAGGGGGCTGGAGAAAAACTCGCGGTTGGGCAGGAAGGAGGAAAAGAGCAGCCACACAAGGGGGAACAGGATCACGATAAGAAAAAGGAGCAGCGCGATCCAGCGCAGGATCCGGCCGATCATGACCACCTCCTGTCCGCGGCTCGCTGGAGGAGGGAGATGAGGCCCATGAAACATGCCCCGCTTGCTATGGAAAAAAGCCCGGCTGACATCGTAAGCCCGAACTCACGCGCCCTCGTCATCTGGTAGAACATGAACAAAGGGAGCGTTATGGTGGCGTTGCCCGGTCCGCCCGAGGTCATGATGAGCGGATACTCGATCATCTTCAGGCAGAAAGAGGCGTTGAAGAGGATGTTGATGACGATCGCCCTCCTGATGAGAGGGAGCGTAATGAACAGGTCCTGTTGGGCCTTGTTCGCGCCGTCGATCTGGGCCGCCTCGTAGTATTCGCGCGGAATAACCGTCAACTGCGCGATGAAGATGAGCATCGTGAAGCCGACGTAAAGGACGAAGGGCAGCATGTTGGCTATCAGCGCGCTGCCTGTGCGGGAAAGCCATGAAAGGGCAAAATGCGGCAAGCCGACAGCACGGAGGATCCCGTCTATCGGGCCGATCGTAGGGTTCAGCAGGAAGTACCACAAAAGGGCAAGCGAGGCGACCGAGAGCACGTTGGGAACGAAATAGACCGTGCGGAAAAAAGCCCAGCCCGGCGGCTTTCTGTACAGCACAAGCGCGATGAGCAGCCCCAGCGGCGTATGGATGAGGGTGCCCACGGAGATCCAGATCGCGGAGTTTGCCAGCGCTGTCATGAAGTCGGGGCGCCCAAGCAGGGCAGCGAAGTTCCTCGCGCCCACATACGCCATCGTGGTGATCCCATCCCATCGAAACAGGCTTACCGGGACGGTGTATGCAATGGGATAAAGATAGAATGCCGCGATCACGAGGAGGGCAGGCGAAAGGTACAGAAGCGCCGTGGAGAAGCGGATCTTGTTCTGCATGTCCGAGCCCCGGCGGGCCGCGCCTCATCGGCGCGGCCGCACAGAAGCGGGGTTTACTGGCTGTTTGCTTGGTCCAGCGCCGCGGCAAACTCCGCCGGGGACATCTTGTTCAAGGCGAGCTGCTCGACGAGGCTCGGCAGCTGATTCATCGTGGGCGGCTTCAGAATGCGCGTGATCTGCACCATGCGCTGATCCGCGGTCGATGCAAGCTGGATGTTCGCCGCGAGCTTCGCGCCTGCCTGCGTCTGCTCGTCAGGCGTCAGGCTCAGCTTGCTCGCGAAGATGTCCTTCCCCTTGATCGCGAACTCTTTCATGATGGGCTCGGAGGTGTAGGTCTTCAGGAAGTCGACCACCGCGGTCTTTTGAGCGCTGCTCAGACGCGCACTTGCGGTCCAGGGCGTATTCGCATCTGTCACCACAAGGGACGGATCGCCCGCCTTTAGTCGGGGCGCGGGGGCCGCGACTGCCTGCGACGGGTCCTTCATCTGCCCCTCGAGGATGCCGATGAGCCAGGGTCCGTCTGCGATCACCGCGGTGCGGCCGGAAACGAAGTCCTGCACGCTCACGGCCCATTTTCCTCCCACCGCGTCCGCCGCCGCGTACTTGAACAGCTTCTGCAGCATTGTCGCCGCCTGGACCATGGCGGGCGAGTTGAGGGACTTCGAGAATACATTCGGGCCGCCGGCCTCACCCGCGAAGTAGGTGAGGAGGTTGGTTGCGTGCCAGGCATCGTCAGCCGTGAACAGGGAAGCAGCGCCGACGCCGGCGCTCTTCAGCTTGTCCGCCATAGCGAAGAACTCGTCCCAGGTCTGCGGAGGGGAGGCGATACCGGCCTGCTGCAGCAGGGCTTTATTGAAATAAAAGATTACGGGACCCTGCTCCATCGGGATGGCGAGAAGCTGGCCGTTGTACGTCATGGTATCCAGATCGCTCTGATAGAAACGGCTCTTCCACTGCGCATCCATAGAGGGCGTGAAGTTCATGAGCTGGCCCGACTTGAACAGAGAAAGGTCGTTGGGGTTGAAGTTGAAGTAGAACACGTCAGGCGGCTCGTTCGCGGCGACCATGGTGCGGATCTTCTGCTGCATGGGCTGCCAGTCGGCGAAGTAGCTGAGCTGGATGTTTACCTTTCCGGCATGCTGGTCGTTGTACTGCTTCACAAAATCACGCAGCACCACTCCCCGCGCTTCCTGGGGGGTGAAGTGGAAATACACGGTGAAAGTCACCGCCTTGCCCTGAGCCGACTCCGTCTGTCCCGCCGAGAAGACCAACGCGCTTGAAGCCAGAAAGAGGGCGGAAGCAAGGGCAATCCATTTGTTTCTCATGTTCATATCTGTCTCCTCCTCAACCTTTGATATTCCAGGCGATTCTGGAAGCGATTGTAGAGGATACTACCATTTAAGTCAAGTGCCAATAACCATTATACAAAATCAGGCTAAATATGATATAGTTGCCATTTTACAGGCTTTCTGAGTCTCTGGATTTGACGGTTGCGGAATTCCCTTACACCGCACGCGAGGGAGTAGAGCAGCTCTCTCGTATTTTCAACTCAGGCGAAAGGAGGACCTTGGTGACCGGCAGAGAGCGATTCCTGATGCGGCTGAGAATCTGCCTGCAAGCCTGCTTGCCGAGATCGAGCGTCGGGCTGTGAACGGTGGTGAGTGGCGGACTCGAGTGCAACGCGAGAGAAATGTCGTCGAATCCAACGATACTGAGTTCCTCGGGAATCCTTCGGAGATTCTTCAATCCGGCCGCGGCGCCAATCGCAAGGGTATCACTTGCGCAGAAGAGGGCGGTCATATCCGACGCCTGCTTCATGAGCGTCTGCGCCGCGATCGATCCATCGTCAACGGTCCAGCCGTCGACCTGAATGACGAGGTCCTCCGCGAAAGAGACTCCGAACTCGGAGAGGGCCTTGAGATACCCCTCGAATCTGTCCCGGGCAGGGAGAGAGCTTCTTGGGCCGCGCATGCAGCCGATCTTTCGATGGCCAAGCCCGAGGAGATATTTGGTGGCTTTGTGGGCTCCGCTCATGTTATTGACGCTCAGGGAATCGAACCGCTGATCGATGTCGTCGATACTCGGGTTGATGAGAACACAGGGAAGGCCGAGTTGCACTATCTGGTCCACGAGGTCGTTCGAGCTCGTTTCGGCTAGAAGGAACCCATCGACCTTCCTGCCGAGGTCGGACACGATCTCCCCGTTCTCCCTCTCGTCATCATCAAGATAGGAGAAGATAAGGTGCCGCTTGGAGGCGCGGAGCTCAGCCTGAATGCCTTCCATGACCCTGTAGTAGTAAAAGTCGTCCTGAATGTTGCGCACCGGAACATGCTGTCTGCCTACCAGGAAACCGATGGTCCCGGTCTCCCGTGATTCCGCCTTATTTGCATCGAAATCCTTTGCTATATAGCTGCCGCTTCCCACCGTGCGGGTGACTACCCCCAGGTTGACAAGGCCGAGGATAGTGTTTCGCGCTGTGGTTCGGCTCACTTTGTAGAGCCTGGTGAGCTCCCGTTCGGAAGGGATCTTGTCTCCCGCCACCAGTTGTCCAGTCTTGATCTGGTCAAGGAGGATTTCCTTCAGCTGGTCTACGAGAGATTTATCCTGGCGTTTTATGAGTTGATCCATACATGACCCCATGCCTTGTAATGGTTATATCCACTACTCCGCATGATGTCAATGGAAAACGCTGAACTTAATTTATGGTTATAATCACTTGACAACAATGGTATCCTTATCTATGATTAATGGTCATTTAGTGGACTGACCATATTTGAGATAGAGAGGAGGAGAGACATGAAGAGACTCATTTCCCTGATTTCCATTGTTTTTCTCATGGCGGCGCTCGGACTGCCGGTGATTGCCGCTGCGGCTCCTGCGCAGGTCAGTCTCGGCTACTCCGGCGGTGTCTGGATCGAGAAATACTTCGACCAGGTTGTCGCCAGCCTTGGACAAGCCATGCCCGCAGTCCAGGTTAAGAAGGTGGTCTATCCCACGTACGACGATCTTCTCAACGGACTTCCGACACAGGTTGCCGCAAAGACGAATCCCGACATCCTGTACTGGACCAATGAACAACTCGCGGATTACGTCAACAACGGCGTGCTGGCTCCCCTCGATCAACTGGTTCCGCAGACTCACATCGATCTGGCGAGCTTCTACAAGGGCCTTGTGCAGGGCTGGACGATGAACGGCAGTCTCTACGGCATTCCCTTCAACGGGCAGAACTCCGCGATGGTCGTGAACCTCGATCTGTTGAAAAAGGCCGGAATTTCGGGGTTGCCGAAAACGATCCAGGAACTGGGCAAGGATGCCTCTCAGATTGCAGCCAAGACCGGTGGAACGGGCCTGGTTATTCTGGACAACCTGTTCCATCTTTCCCAGTACGTCTATGCATTCGGCGGCGGCTGGGGAAACGGGAAGACCATCAATTCGCCGCAGAACGTTCAGGGACTGCAGTTCCTTGTGGATCTCTTCACGAAACAGAAGGCCGCTGCAACCGCTAAACAACTCGGCGCCGGCTGGGACGGCGAGGCATTCGCCAAGGGAAACGTGGGCTTTTCAACGGGCGGACCCTGGTACATCGGCTACATGCAGCAGGCCGGCCCCAATGTGCGCTACCAGCTCATGCCGATCCCCACGAGCGCCGGTGGAACGGCGATGGTGACCTACGGCGGAGGGCTCTCGATATTCGCGAACGTGCAGGACACGCAATCGTCCATCCGCGTCATCGAGTTTTTGACCAACGACGACAACATGCGGCTGATGGCCACAAGCGCTTTGAAGTACCTGCCTGCCAAGACCAAGTACATGGATCTCTACGTGCAGATCGTTCCGGAGTTTGCGCCGCTCAAAGATGCATTTTTCAAAGGAACTGCGCTCGATTATCCCCCGGCTATCAAGGAGTTCGGAGACGAGCTGATAAAGGGATTCGAGCAGATGGCCTTCCAGTCCGGTGGCCAGCTGACGCCGCAGAGCCTGCTGGCGACGCTGCAGCAGAAATACGGATCCAAGTGAACAGGCGCTGAACGAAAGATTTCGCGAAGATGCCTCCTGGCACGCTCTCATCGTCGGGATCGCATTGGCGGCGGCGGCACGCAGAAACGGCCGCCGCCTACATCCTGCTTGCGCCGGCATTGCTCCTCCTGGGGGTATGGTTTATCTATCCGATTCTCTCTTCATTCGTCCTGAGCTTTCAGACGGTCAATATCTTCCATTACTCACAGAGACGTTTCATCGGTCTGGTCAACTTCCAGCAGCTCGCAAGCGATCCTGTCTTTCGCTCTACGATCCGCATCACCTTCACGTTTGTTCTTTTGGTCGTGCCCGCCCAAACCTTTCTCGCGTTGCTCGCGGCGGTCGTCGTACAGAGCACGGGCAGGATGCGAACACTCTATCGCACGGTCTTTTTTGTTCCCTACGTCACCTCAACAGTTGCGGTGACGGCTGTCTTCATGGATCTTTTCACGCTTCATTCCGCACTGCCTGAGTTATTCAGCCACGTCGGTCTTCCTGACGTCAGCTGGTTCGCGGACGTTCGTCTCGCGCTTGTCTTTCTCGCCATGATCTACGTCTGGATGAACCTGGGATTGTACATGGTGGTATTTCTGTCGGGGCTGCAGACGGTCCCCCCCGAGTTGTACGAGGCCGCCCGGGTGGACGGCGCGAACAAGCTTCACGAGTTCTTCTATATTACGGTTCCTTCCCTGCGACCGTTCGTGTTCTTCGTTTTCGTCTCGGGAATGATCGCGGCATTCCAGGTCTTCGATCAGGCATACGTCATTTCGGGGGGTACCGTGCTCGGCGGACCGGCCGGTGCCACCAGCACTATTGTGATCTTCATATTCGCGCAAGCATTCCGATACAACAAGCTCGGGTATGCAAGCGCCGCCGCGGTGCTCTTCCTCGTCATTGTCACCCTTGCGACAACCGTGCTGCGGCGGGCGTTCAGGGAGGAGACACGTGGAACGCGATAGGTTGCGCGCAGGGAGGACGCCCAAGCATACCCGCATGGTACTCGCTGTTCTTAAATATGTGGTCGTATCATTCGTGGGGGTCATGCTTCTGACCCCGCTGCTCTACGCAGTCTATTGTTCTCTTGAGCTGCCGAGGGATTACGGCCGCTTTGTGGGATTCGCAGGCCTGACGCTGTGGAATTACGGGCAAGTGATCACTCTCGTCCCTATCCTCAGGTGGTACCTCAACACAATTGTGGTCACCGCCATCATCATGGTGGGCAATTTCGTCGTGAACACGCCCGCGGGTTACGCGCTGGCCCGCCTCGATTTCTGGGGCAAGCGCGCCGTCTTCATTCTCATTCTCTCCATCATGATGATCCCCCTGCAGGCGTACCTGATCCCCCTCTATCTGATGGTGGCGAAGCTTCGATGGCTGAACAGCTATGCCTCCCTGACCATCCCCTTTATTGTGTACTGCTTTTTCATTTTCCTGATGCGCCAGTTTTTCCTCACCATCCCCCGCGAATTCGACGATGCGGCCGAGGTAGACGGCCTGGGGAAAATCGGGACCTTCTTTCGCATAGCCCTGCCCCTGTCGCCTCCGGCGCTGGTAACCCAGGCGGTCCTCGGATTCACAATGACGTGGAACAGCTTTCTCATCCCCGTCACGATGACCAACGATAAGAGCTTCTTTGTCCTTACCGTGGGATTGAACACCCTCAAATCCCAATACTACGACTTTCCCACGGTTACCATGGCGGGCGTTATACTCCTGAGCGTTCCGGTGATCGCCGTCTTCATCGTTTTTCAAAGGTACATAGTTCCAAGCCTGGCTTCGAGCGGAATCAAGGGGTGAACAACGGGAGGTTGAGCGGCATGAATTGGCTGGCGCATCGGCGATGAGACACATTGTGCTGAGATTCGCGCGAGGAAGGCGTCTGCGATTCGACAGAAGCGGGATGGGTGAAGAATTCGGCCTGAGCATCGAGATCGGCCGAAAAACGGCAGCGCGGTGTGCCCAACCGCTCGCCGTGCAGCTTTTTTCCGGTTCCCACTTTGCGTGGTTTCGAGCGGGCTACCGCGGGCTTGAGCGCACGCGTGGCGGCGTCGTCCTCCGCGGAGATGTGGTCGTCGCTTCGTCGAAGGTGTCGTTTGTCGACGAGTTTTCCAGGCACGGCGATCATGTCGTGCTCTCGCGCCATGTGAAAGTCGAAGGCGATTCTCCCGGGTTCGGCTTTCTGACCGCGTTCGAATGGAACATCTCCGCGACGATGGACGATCCCTGGTTTGTACCCGGAGTCTGGTACGGGAATAATCGGCACGTCCCGCCGTATGCAATCGGCGCGCCCGATTCACGCTCAGCTCAGAGCTACATTGTCTTTCGTGAAGACCGCCTCCCGCTGCCCCTGGTCACGCACTTCGACGAGGAAAGCAGGACGCAGTTTTCAATGGCCCATCTGTCCGCCACTGCAAAGACGATTGCGGCCGATGACAACGACGCTCCCCTTGTAGACGCGCATCTCGGATTCGGAGCGTTCGGCCTGTATAACGGCGGGGAAACCCTGGCATTCTGGTTTCCGGGCACGGAAGGAGAGACGACCTACCCTCCGATGTGGACTCTGGGACGGGGCAACAGCCAGTCCGAATCTCCGGTGAATCCTTTCGCCCTGAAGTCAGCGACAGCCGCGTCGCAGGCCTGGAGTTATCGCTATCATCCGCTGCGGGATTCTTTTCAGCAGCGCTATATCCTGCGCCTGGACTGTGGACCTGTCGAAGGCTACGCGGCTGCATGCGATGAGGCATGGAGAAGGATCTCCTCGGAATACCGCCCCGGTGTGGTGCAGACAGACCTCGATGGGATCGAACGCCTGAGCATCTCTCTGCTGGCGGACATGACAGTACAAAACGGAGAAGCCACCGGCATTCCGACCTGGATCGACTGTTTTACGGGCAAACCCGGGCGGCTTCAGAACACGTTCGGAATCGGCTTCGTGGCCAGAAATCTGGAAGCCGCCCTTCTCCTTCTCAAATATGGAGGCACGCGCGCAAACGAACATTACCGGCGGCTGGGCATTGAAATACTGGACTTCTGGGCTTCAAAGAGCGGAAAGGGGCTCTCTCACACGGAGTACGATCCCGTCTCGCGGACCTGGATTGATGCCGGAGTGGAAAACGGCGCCACTTTCGTGTTCTTGCGTGACCAGTCGGAGTCGCACCGTTCATGTCTCCAAGCCTGGTCCATTGAGCGGGCGGGGGGCGATGTTCACCCGCAGTGGTATTCATGGGCGCGAAGCTTTGGCGACTGGCTCCTTGCGAAGCAGAACCCTGATGGCTCGTTCTACCGTGCCTATCGTCTCGATGGAACCCCGACTTCGCGTTCGACCGTGGATTGCGCGCACGTCATACCCTTTCTCTTGGAGCTCGATCAGGCCAGCGGGACGACGACCTTCACGAGTGCGGCTTTGAGGGCAGCCGAGTACCTCTGGACGAACGTCCACAGGCATCGAGATTTCATCGGGGGGACCCTCGACAACCCCACCTGCTATGACAAGGAAGGATCCGCGCTTGCATTCGAAGCCTACCTGGCTCTTTTCGAGGCGACGGGCGAAAGGAAATGGCTCGCAGCCGCAGAAACCGCCGCCCGAGTGTGCGAAACATGGATTTTCCAGTGGAATCTTCCGATGCCGTCCGACGATGAAAAGCGGTTTTTCGCAGCCGGGCGCACGACAGTAGGGTTTCAGCTCATAACCACTGGCTTCTCCGCGTTCGACATGTACCTTACCCGCCACGTGCGGGAGTATGCCCGTTTGGCCAAGTACACGCGAGACAGGCATTATCTGGAAGTCGCCGACATGCTGCTGCACAACACCAAATGCACAATCCAGCTGCAAAGCGAATATGGGTACGCCCGGCCGGGTTTTCAGATCGAGCACTGGTCCATGGGACGCGGGCGCGGATATGGCATCAATTCCGGCTGGCTCCCGTGGGTGACAACGAGCCACCTGCTCTCGATCGATGCGGCGAGGAGGGAATTCCCCCCAAGTTACAGCCAGCGCTCGTAAGGAATGTCGGCGCCCCTAGCCCTGACGTATGCACATGACACCTTGGAGGCGCTCCAGGTCACCCGCGGGTGAAATCAGGGTGCCTTTCTTGCGTGTATGCTCCAAAGACGGGACAAGGGATATGCGTGTACGGACGATCATGTGCGCGATCGCCACTGTATGCGGCATCGGTTGTGTTTCCTCACCTCCCGCGGGGCTGCCCGACTTCATGGAATCCAGGGATGTGCCCGCCGGCATGGGCGTACTGTGCGTCTATCGGCCGGCACAACACTTCGGCAGCGTCAATCCCATGCCCATTTTTCGGGAGCAGGATCTCGCGGCTGAATTGTCGAGCGGTACCTGCATAGAGCTCGCCGTATACCCCGGCAACAGGACAATCAGGGCTTCGCTCATGGGCGCGAAAAGCCCGGTCGTCGACGGAGCGCTCACGTTGGTCGTACGGGGCCGTCGAACGGGATCGCCCCCGGTACCGGAGCGCCCATCGCCCCAAATGTTCCCAAAAAAATCAACCAGCTTCTAGGGGCTGGCGTCTCCGTCCGACTCATCGTTATTCTTCCGGAGAGAGACGTCACGTATCACGGACCCGCGTTCGAGATGGCCATGGCCGCGTGGCAGAAGAAAATGGCCGCGGAAATCGTGGCCATGGATACCGGCACGATCTTGAGCACGTACGCGGACGCGGCGGGCTTTTCCGTCGTCAATCGCGAGAGCTTCAAGGAGATCCTCGGAGAGTTCGAGCTGCAGGGCTCGGAGGCGTTCGACGAGAAGGAGACGGCGAAGATCGGACGCATGGTGGGCGCCAATTACATGCTGCTCATATCGTTCTCCCGTTCCCACATTGCCGGCGACCGTTTCCGGGACGTGCGGACGAACAAGTTGATCGACATGGAGCGCAACACCATCCTTGCGCTCGACGAGATCGCCTAGGAATTCGCGGTCGACGCCATAACTCAGAATGCCAGGCTTCTGGAAAGCCGCCTCAATGGAAGGCGGTTCATCGTCGATACGTACACGGGACGCTCGTCGTACGCGGAGTAGGACAGGCGGAAGCGCCTTTGGGAGAGGAGCACAACGACCTGGTTTCAGGATGATTTTTAATGAGGCAATGCGCTGCGTTGCGGAACCGCTATCGGCCCGGGTTCATGCAAATTCCCAGACGTAGAAATGCCGATCGAAAACAAAAAGGCGTTCCAGCCTAACGCGGACCTGAAGGCGCCGACTCCGCTTGTGGATGAGGTGAAGACGCTGACAGGAGCGAGCTCTACGGTCTTTCAACGCATGAACGATGCCGGCGATATGCTGCGGATCGCTACCAACGTTGTGGCAAACGGCGGGAAAAGGGCCATTGGAACCTACATTCCCGCTATCGATCCCTCGAGCCCATTTCTCGAGGTAAACAGGTCGCCGGCAAGCAGCAGCCCATCCTGTTGGTGATTGTAGACGACATGGCCGGGAGAGTGACCGGGTGTAAAATATGCAGTCATCTCGCTTTCAATCCCTCGAGCGGAGGAGCGGAAAGCTCCGAGAGCAAAGATTCCTTGTCTTTGAAGCATAGATAGATCGCCGTGTGCGAGCAGCCGGACTCCAAGGCGATCCGCCGCATGGTGACTCCATCAAATCCGAAAACGGCGAACAGCCGCGCAGCCGCCTTCAGAATCGTACGTCGTGTCTCCAGGCCGCTCGGCCGCCGATAGCCCCGCCGGTTTGCAGCCGATGTCTTGTCGACCTTTTTTCTCCCTACGCCTGACCGGCGTGGAGACCCAGGTTCCCGGCGATTATGCGATCCAGGAAGCGCTTGGACATCAGGTGCTGTGACGCCCAGATCATCGGGTTGGCCGCGGTGAGGGAGTAGCGGACCCGGGGTTTTCCCGCGCTCAGGGCTTCAAGGACGAGCCTGCCGACACGCTCGGGCCGCGCCCCCCTCCGTCCCGAGGACACCATCGAGTCCCTCAGGCGGATCAGCGGTTTCAGGTACAGAGACCGCGCGTAGGCCGATAGGTCGATCGCGTTGGCTTTGTCCTAGATGGCGGTTGCCACGCTTCCCGGATCGATCACGATCACGTCGACGCCGTACGGCATGCACTCGCGGCGCAGGCTGTCCGACAATCCCTCCAGTCCGTGCTTGGCAGCCGCGTAAGCTCCCAGAAAAGGCATGGCCAGCTTTCCCGCTATGGAGCTGATGTTGACGATGCGCGCGGGCCCGTCCGCTTCCCCGCCGCGCGGGCGCAGCAGCGGGAAAAAGGCCTGGGTGACGGTGAGCACGCTCACCAGATTCACCTCGAGCTGCCTGCGAAATTCGGAAACGGGCAGCTCCAGAAGCGGACCGGGCACGGCAATCCCCGCATTGTTCACCAGGCCGAAAAGCCTTCCGCCGTCGAGCGCCTCCCGTGTTACCGCCGCCGCTCTCTCCACGGCTACGGCGTCCGTCACGTCGAAGATCAGGGGAGTGAAGGCGCCGCCCAGCTCTCTGGAAAGCCTTTCCGCGTCTCCGGGCTTGCGTACGCTGCCGAAGACCCGGTAGCCGTGCGACGCGAGCACTCGCGCCGTCCCGTTTCCGATCCCGCTGGAGACTCCCGTGACCACGACGGCCCGCCCGCTCCGATTTCCTGGATCCATTGGTTTTCCTCTCGAGATGGAATGTAGGCAAAAACGCGGCGGGGAGCCATCCCGAATGGGAGCGTGATCGGTCGGCTACTGCTTGAGCACTTCCTCCCACGTCGTCACGGGCCAGGCGGTCCTGAACAGCTCCGCGATCGCGGGCTTCGCCTTCTCTCGAATGGCGGCAGCGTCGGGAGCGGTCACCGTCATGCCCTGGGACTCGAGCTGCGCGAGCAGCTCTCCCTCGCCGGTCTTGATCTTCTGGGTTGCCCACTCGCAGGCCTTGCCCATGACGCTCATGACCCGGCTGCGGTCCGACGAGGACAGTTGTTTATAGGAGTCCCCGTTCATCATCACCCATCCTATCGCCACGAGGTGGTTGGTGATGCTCAGGTGCGACTGCACCTCGGACAGCTTGAAGGACACCACCTGGGGAAGGTGCCCCTCGGAGGCTTCCGCCCTGCCGTCCTTCAGGGCCTGGTAGAGCTCCGTCAATGGGACCGGCACGGGCTGCGTACCGAGGGACTGCCACACTGCGATCCATGTCTGGACGACGGGCAGGCGGAGCTTCAAGCCCATGAGATCCTCGGGACCCCTGATCGGCTTGTTGGACGTCGTCTGCCGAAGCCCGCGATACACGGTGCCCATGTCGACCATGTTTCCGTTGGCCAGCACGAGGTCACTTCGCTTTCTTGCCCAGAGGGACCTTTCCAGACCCGCACGAAGTGCTCGTAATCCTTGATGACGTAGGGGGCGTTGAAGAAGAAATACTGCGGGGAGAAGACCTCCAGGGGGCGGCCGCCGGTGAGCTGGATGTCGACGACGCCCTGCGAGCACTGGATGTTGACGTCCTCTTCCGACGCCGCTCCGGCGATGAGGAGCACGGAGATCCGCCCGTCGGTCTCTTCCTCGATCATGGATTTGAACTTTTCCGCAGCATCGACGAGGATGTGGCCGGCTTTGAAGGGAGACGCCACCCTCAGCACGACACGCTCCTGGGCTCCTTCGGCAAAGCACAGGGAGCCCGAAAGTATGAGCAACGCCACGGCGAGCATCCATACGCGTCGAATCGTGGATACTTTCATACCATCCTCCTTCGTTCGGCCGCTCCTTGGAGGGACCGACACAAACCGGTATACTATGACGTAAGACGTCTGTTGTCAAGAGAATCCCGCCTGTATGGCGCCGCGCCGCGGAGTTGGGGCGCGGCGGTTCCACCTCGTATCGCCGGCGTTCCCGAAAGGCACTTCTTTTTCCTTGACACCTGACGTCTTACGTCTTAGAATGAGGCCATGAACCTCCTTGAAGAAATCAGGGAGAAAAAGGGGCGGCTGCGCGCCCTCATGCGGGAGCAGAAGCTCGACGCCGTCTACCTCAAGCGCCAACCCAACTTCGCCTGGCTCACCGCGGGCGGTTCGAACGTGGTGGGCATCACGCTCGAGCTGGGCGTCGCCGGCCTCCTTCTCACCGCCGAGCGCGAGTACGTGGTTTGCAACAATATCGAGGCGCCCCGCATTTGCAAGGAAGAGCGCCTGGAGTGGCAGGGCTACGAGATCCGGCAGTTCCCCTGGTACGAAGAGTGCGAGCGTGAAACCATCGCGTCCCTGGCGGGCGGGGGAAAGATAGGCGCCGATCACGCATTGCCGGACACCGTGGACATCAGCCTCATGATCAACCCCCTGCGCTACGCTCTCACGCCAGCGGAGGTGGAACGTTACCGCCGGATGGGGCAGCTCACCGCACGGGCTATCGAGGAGACGGCGCTCTCCGTGCGGCCGGGCGACCGTGAATGCGCAATCGTCGGCCGCCTTGCGGCCAGGCTGTGGGAGAACAGCCTGGATTACATCACGGTATTCTGCGCCGCCGACGAGCGCATCGACATGTTCCGTCACCCCATTCCCACGGAGAACCGGGTTCGAAAGCGCGTAATGCTCTGTGTGAACTCCCGATTCCACGGGCTCATTGTCTCCCTCACCCGCTTTGTCAGCTTCGGCCCGATCACGCCCGAGCTTCGCCGCCGCTACGACTCGAACGTCCTCATCGACTGCACCCTGATGGCCCACACCGTGCCCGGAAAGCCTGTGGTGGAGGCCTTCCGCAAGGGCGTGGAAGCGTATGCCCGGGAGGGATTCCCGGAGGAGTACAAGCTCCACCACCAGGGAGGAGCCATCGGCTACCTGGGTCGTGATTATAAGGTCGATTTCCGCACGCAGGAGATCGTGCGCGATAACCAGGCGTTTGCCTGGAACCCGTCGATAACCGGATCGAAGAGCGAGGATACGATGATCGCCAGGGCGGAGGGGCCGCTGATCGTCTCCCCGCCCATTGTGTTTCCAAGCGTGAAACGGGAAGTAGCCGGCCGTATATTCATGCGGCCGGATATCCTGGAGCTGTAAAACGGTTCCGCAATCAGTTGGTTCTGTGAGGAGGCGTATGAATATGGAAAAGAAGGTCGTTCTGCTTCTCGCGCTTTTAGCCGCCGTCGGGGGCATTGCTGCCTTCGCCGAAGGCAAAGGGGAGGAGGTGTACCCCTCGCGGGAAATCGAGCTCATGGTACCCTGGTCGATCGGGGGCAGCACGGACGTGGTGTTCAGAACCTTCCAGATGGTGCTGCCGAAATACCTCAAGGCTCCGGTGATCGTGGTCAACCGCCCCGGCGGGGGAGCGGTTCCCGGATACGCCGAGGCGATGACCAAGAAGCCTGATGGATACTACATCGTGGCGTGGGCGACGGCCGCCATCACGAAGGTCCACATGAGCGAGTGCCCCTACGACGCGAACACTTTCGTGCCGGTCATCAACCTGGTCGACGCGCCCTGCTGGGTGCTTGTTCCCGCCAACTCTCCCTACCAGACCCTGGCGGACCTCCTGGCCGACGCGAAGAAGAGGCCCGGACAGGTGAACATGGGCAACGCAGGGGCGGGCGGGGGAACCCACATGATCATCCTGGCGTTCGAGAAGAAAGCGGGCGTCACGTTCAACCACGTTCCCTTCGCCGGAGGCGGCCCCATGGTGGTTGCGGCCGTGGGAGGCCACGTCGACGCGGTGGTCGGAAGCCCGCCGGAGGGCGTGCCCCAGCTCGAGAGCGGCCAGCTTCGCGGGCTCGCCGTGTTCGCCAAGCAGCGCCTGAATCAGTTCCCCAAAGTGCCCACGGCGGCCGAACAGGGCGTCGATTTCTCCCTGGGCCAGTGGCGAGGCATCGCGGCGATCAAGGGAACGGATCCCAAGAAGATCAAGTACCTTCATGACGTGTTCCACGCCTGCATGCAGGACGAGGACTTCAAGGCGCTGGCGAAGACCGCGGGCATCATGGTGAACTACATGGGAACCGAGGACTTCACCAAGTTCGTCGCGGAGCAGGACAAGCTCTACGAGGAGATCGTCAAGAGCAACAAGCTCGGAGACCGCTACAAGTACTGAAGTCCCACCGCAGACAGAAAACTTTCACGCGCCGCGCGCGCAGTCTCTTCGCGCGCGGCGTAGAGGGAGAGTGAGAGGTATGGGAACAAGCGATATCGTTTTCGGGGGACTCTTCGGGCTTTTGTCGATCGTACTCTTCGCGCTGACCCTCGGCTTTCCGACGCTCACTGTGGCGCTGTCTCCCACGGTGTTTCCGAGGTTCGTGAGCACAGGCATGTTCCTTTTTTCCGCGATCCTGACCGTTCAGGGGATCCGTAAACGGGCCAAGGCGGCGAGGCGCATGGATGCGGAAAAGGTTCGCCTGCGGATGGATTGGCCTTTCGTCCTTCGATTCATCCTGCTCGCCGCCGACTCCCTGCTGTACCTCGTTCTGCTGGAGCCAATCGGATACATCCTGACAACCCCGCCGTGCATCGCCGCGGCAATGCTCGTCTTCGGGGAGCGGCGCTGGCTTCGGATCGTGCTCGCTTCCGTGGCCGGCACGGCGATCATGTACGCGGTGTTTCGCATGCTCTTCCGGGTGCCTCTGCCCCGCTCGCCCCTTTGGTGAAAGGGAGATTCATATGGATGCGATTCTCCAGGCGTTCGCGTACGTATTCGCGCCCCAGCATTTCCTGTTCCTGGTCATCGGGACCGCCGCCGGCATCCTGGTGGGGGCGATCCCCGGCCTAAGCGGATCGACGGGTATCGTTCTCGTGCTTCCCTTCCTTCCCTCCATGGCGCCCGCGGACGCGCTTCTCATCATGAGCGGCATCTTCTGCGGCTCGATGTTCGGGGGCTCGATCGCTTCCATTCTGATCTCCACGCCGGGAACGCCCTCCGCCGCGGCCACCGTGCTCGACGGCTACCCCATGGGACAGAGAGGAGAGGCGGGCAAGGCCATCGGGATCGCGCTGGTCGCCTCCACCATAGGGGGGACGATCTCCGCGCTGAGCATGATCTTCATCTCCTGGCCTCTGGCGACGGTGGCCCTGCAGTTCGGGCCGGAGGAGTACTTCGCCCTGATGGTCTTCGGCCTGACCATCATCGCGAGCGTTTCCGGGGATTCCCTGGTCAAAGGGCTTGTCTCGGGATTTTTCGGGCTCGCGGTCGGCCTCATCGGCATGGATGAGGTATCCGGCTACTCCCGACTGTCCTTCAACATGCCCAGCCTGATGGCGGGTCTTCCGATGCTTCCCGTTCTGGTGGGGGTCTTCGCGATCTCCCAGGTTTTCATTGAGCTTCAGCGGATCGGCGCGAAGGTGGTGCGCTTCAAGCAGAAGATCGCGAGGGTCCTTCCCACCTGGAAGGAGTTCACGCACCTCCTGCCGGTGATCCTGCCGTCTTCGTTCATAGGAGTGTTCATTGGTGTGGTTCCGGGAACGGGAGGCTCCATCGCCTCCTGGATCGCCTACAATGAGACCAAGCGGTTCTCCAAGGACCCCGACAGCTTCGGCAAGGGGAACCCCCGCGGCATCGCGGCGCCGGAAGCGGCGAACAACGGGACCACGGGCGGGGCCATGGTGCCGATGCTCACCCTGGGGATTCCAGGAGACGTGATCACCGCCGTGATGCTGGGCGCTCTGGTGCTCATTGGCGTGCGGCCGGGACCGCTCCTCTTCGCCCAACACCCCGACATCATCAACTCCCTGTACGTCGGGTTCGTCATGGCCCAGCTCATCATGTTCGCTCTGGGGGTCCTCACGGTGAGGATCTGGCCGAAGGTGCTTTCGGCACCCTCCCAGGTGCTTTTCCCTCTGATTCTGGCCACCTGCTTCATCGGCACCTTTTCCTCGAACAACAGCATCTTCGACATGTTCGTGGCGCTGGCGTTCGGAGTGATCGGCTTTTTCGTACACAAGTTCGGATTCTCCTCGGCGGCTCTCATCCTGGGGGTCATCCTCGGGCCTCTTGCGGAGCGCGAGCTGGGCACGGCCCTCATTATCTCGCACGGGAACTGGGGGGCGCTTTTCCGCTCGCCCCTGGCCCTGGTCTTCCACGGCCTTTCGGTTTTGTCGGTGGCGTATGCGCTCGTGCGGCAGTATAAACGGAAGCCCGTGAAGGGCTGAGGGAGTTTCGAGATGGAGTTTGGAATCGGCATCGTGGGGACCGGGCTCATTGCCGACATGCAGGCGCGTGCCATAGTGGAGGCGGCCGGCGTGCGGCTGGTGTCAGTGCTCAGCCGCACCCAGGATCGGGCCGCCGCCTTCGCGGCCAGGAACCGCTGCGCGCCGTACTGGGACATGTCCGCGTTCCTGCGCGATCCCAAGCTGGACATCGTCTCCATCTGCACGCCGCCGAGCCTCCACCGCGAACCCGCCCTGCGGGCCATCGAGGCGGGCAAGCACGTGATGGTGGAGAAGCCGCTGGAGATCACGCTGGCGGGCTGTGATGCCATCATCGAGGCCGCGGAGCGCAAGGGCGTGCGCGCGGGGTGCATCTTCCAGTCCCGCTTCCACGAGGCCGCGCGTGTTCTCAAGCGCGCGGTGGAAGAGAGGAGGTTCGGCCGGCTGGTGCTGGGTGAGGCCAGCGTGAAGTGGTACAGGTCCCAGACCTACTACGACGAGGGCGGGTGGAAGAGCAGAAAGACCTTCGAGGCCGGAGCCGCCATGAACCAGGCCATCCACGCCATCGACCTATTGTTGTGGTACATGGGTCCCGTGCGCAGCGTGTTCGCCTTCGCCGATACCCTCGGTCACGAGCAGCTGGAGGTCGAGGATACCGCGGTCGCCGCCCTGAGGTTCGCCGACGGAAGCTTCGGGGCGATTCAGGCTTCCACGGCCGTGTCGCCGGGATTCAAGAAGAGGATCGAGATCTGCGGAACCGCGGGCTCGGCGATCCTCGAGGAGGAGGACCTGAAGTTCTGGCAGTTCGATCCGCCGCGGCCCGAGGACGAGCAGATCCGCGCAGCGTACGGGCGGAAGACGCGGACGGGCGGGGGCGCCGCGGATCCCGCCGCCATTGGAACCCACGGGCATCGGGCGCAGTTCGAGGAGTTCGCATCGGCGCTGAGCGGAAACCTGCCGCTCACGGTGGACGCGGCGGAGGCGCGCAAATCCGTGGCAATCATACTGGCGATGTACAAGAGCGCGCGGACGGGCAAACCCGTCGATCCGAGGGGATGATCCCGAATATGGCCGGGATGACGGCGCGCCCGCGTTCGCTTTACGGTTTCCCGGATCCGATCGAGACCGTGCGCTTGTAGCTGGCCTCCATATGCGCGCGCATGGCGCGAAACGCCATTTCAGGATTTTTCTCCCGGATCGCCTTGAGGATCTGGGAATGCTCCCTGAACGCCTTTCGGTGATCCTCGATTGTGCGGGGGGCGTAGCGGAGAGTCTTGACGATGGCTTCCACGATGACGGGCATGATTCTCATGATGACGGGGTTCCTTGTCGCCCTTGCGATGCTCCCGTGAAACTCCAGCTCGACGTCCACCCAGCGCTCGTCCCGGGTCATGATGCCCGCCATCTTCTCCAAAAGCGCCTCCAGTCTCTCCACGTCGCCCTTGACCGCGCGCTCGGCGGCCAGGCGGGCCACCTCCGGCTCCAGGATTCGTCGCGCCTCCATGAGGGACAGCGGCAGATCGCGCTCCGGGAGAAAGTCCAGCCCGAGGGGATCGTTGGCGACCCCGGGATTCTTCATGACGAAGGTTCCCTTGCCCCGTACGATCTCCACGATATTCTGGGAGACGAGGCTCTTGACCGCCTCCCGGACGGTCGGCCTGCTCACTCCAAAGAGTTCGGCGAGCTGCATCTCATTGGGCAGCTTATCCCCGGCCTTCAGCTTCTGGCCTCGGATCAACGCCTTGATGTGGTTGGCGGCTTCGCGCGAGAGGTGACTCTGAGTGGTGAGTTTCTTGTACATGGTGCTACCCTACCGGGGGCCTTTCCGGCGGCCGGGCCGCCCATATTTCCGCCGCTGTCCACGGCGGCCAGGTTTGACAACAGACGACAAACGAGTATGATAGGACGCCAGTCCCATGACGGCTGATCTTCCCTTCACTGAATATGGAGGTTAAACATGGACGATCTAAAAATCAAGAAGGTAGAGGACTGCCGCTATGACGGGGTTTCCCTGGGCGAGGTGATGATGCGGATCGATCCGGGAGACGTGCCGACGGCGCGGGCGCGCAGCGCCCGCATCTGGCACGGAGGCGGGGAGACCAATGTGGCCGAGGGGTTGTCCTCCTGCTTCGGGCTGCGGACCGCCGTGGTGACGGCCCTCGTCGACGACGGCGTTGGGCGAAACATCGAGTGCCAGCTCCGGGAGGCCGGGGTCGACACCTCGCACATCATCTGGTATGCCACGAAGGGCTCCGGCAAGCTCGTCACCGACGGCAAGGGCACTCTCCACAATGGCATCAACTTCACCTGGAAGGGCAAGGGGGTTCTGCCGTCGATCACCGAGTACTACCGCGCACACACCCCGATCCGTGAGATCGAACCCGGGGACGTGGACTGGAAGGGTCTCTTCGCGCAGGGGGTTCGCTGGTTCAATACCGGGGGAATCTACAACTGCATCTCGCCGTCCTCCACGCTCGTCGCGCGGGAGGCGCTGAAAGCGGCGAAGGATGCGGGCACCGTCACCGCCTACGATCTGAACTACCGCTCGAAGGTCGAGCCGAACAAGGAAAAGGCGCGGGAGAACAATCGCGGAGTGGTTCCGTTCGTCGATTTCCTGGCGGGCAACCAGAGTGACTTCGAGGACTCTCTCGGCGAGGAATGCAGGAAAGTGGGAAAGGATCAACCCTTCGAGCATTGGCTGGATGCGTACTCCGAGATGCTGCGGCGGGTGGCCAAGAAATACCCCAACCTCAAGCTGATAGGAACCCAGCTGCGCGCGGCGTTGAGCGCGGACAGGATCAACTGGGGCGCCGTGCTCTACGACCCTTCCGAAGACAAGATCCACCTGGCGGCGGTCCGCGAAGGGGTGGAGATAATGGACAGGACGGGCGGCGGGGATTCGTTCGCCTCCGGCGTTGCGGCCGCCCTGATGAAGGGGAAATCCCTCGCCGACGCGGTGCAGTGGGGCGCCGCACACGGCATCTGCGTGCAGGAAACGCCGGGAGACGTCTCTCTGGTGAGGCAGGGGGACGTGGAGGCGGAGGTCGCCCGCGCGCTGAAGGGCGGCGGTGTGAGCGCCCTTCGGTAGGCGGAGCGGAGTCGAGAGGAGAAAAACCATGGCGGGATACAGAAGGGACCGGAAGCGGGTGGATGCCGCGATGCGGAAGAGCGGAGTGTGCGTCGTGATGAACAAGAACCACGTCACGAAGCCCGAGCACCTCGTGACGACAATGCAGGCAGTATACGAGGCCGGGTACGTTGCGGAATGCACTTTCCGCATTGACGCGGCCCTCATCCGTGAGGCGATGCAAGAGCTTACGAAAATCCGTGACAGGATGAGCGGCGAGCGGCCGTTCGTTCTCGGCGTTGGAAGCGTGATCAACCCCCGGGAGCTTGAGTCTGCCATCGATATGGGCTTCGACATGATCGTAGCGCCGGCGAACGTGATGGGGGGATGCGGAACCGGGGCGGATTTCGTGCGAATCGGGCACAAGGCCGGGGTATTCTGCGCACCCGCGGTGTTCACCCCGACGGAGCTCAACTACTTCATCGAAAGGGACGACGGCCTGGAGCCCGACGCGATCAAGATCTTCCCCGCGGGCTCCCACGGGCCGAAGGGCGTGGCGGACCTCCTGGCTCCGTTCGTTCGCGACAGGCACAAGGGACGCATCGTCATGCCCACGGGCGCGGTCGACTTCGTCACCGGTCCCCAGTACATCAAGGCAATATCCGAGCGCGGCTATTTCCCCGTGCTGGGAATGTCGGCTCCTCTGAAGCTGGTGGAGACGGAGAAAAAACCCGGGGACGCAGACGTGGTGCGGAGATCCCTGGAGGATTTCACCAAGAAGCTGGCGGCGGCGAAGGCCGAGCTGGGCATGTAGATACGGAAACGGGGAGGCGGCCGTCTGCCTCTCCGCGGCTTCAATTTCAACGCGCGAGCACGCTCGGATTCACGCAGGACAAGGGCGGTTTACCCGAAAGCACCAGCACCGCGTTTCGCGCGGTGGAGCGCTGAAGCTCCGCTTGAGATTCCTCGCTGTACCACGCCATGTGATCGGTCAACACCACATTTGTCAGCTTGAAAAGCGCGCAATTCTTCTTCGGGGGTTCGGGCTCGTAGACATCGATGCCCACAGCCGCGATCTGGCCCGTCTCGAGCGCGGTGACCAGCGCGTCGGGATCCACAACCTTGCCGCGGGAGGTGTTGACCAGAATCGCGGTGGGCTTCATCCGTGCGAACTGGCCCGGTCCGATCATGTGGAGGGTCTGATCGTTGAGGGGCGCGTGCACGGATATGAAATCCGCCTGGGCGCACAACTCGTCCAGCTCCACGCGGCGAACCCCGTGCGCCGCCGCCTCCGCGTCCGTGACGTAGGGATCGAAGATCAACACCTCCGCAAGGCCGAACCCGCTTACTTTGCGGCGAAGCGTCCGGGGAATCGCCCCGAAGCCGACAAGGCCCAAAGTCTTTCCCGCGATGCGGTGGACCGGCTCCTTGGACCCGATGTCCCACAGGCCGCTTCGCACCTGGCGGTCACGGCTCGCCGTGCGGCGGACGCAGCTCAACAGAAGCGCGAGGGCGTGATCGGAAACCTCCTCGTTGCAGTACCCACGGACATTGCACACCGGGATCCCCCTCTCGGTCGCCGCGGGGACGTTCACGTTGTCCACGCCGACGCCGTAGCGGGAGATGACCTTGCAGCGGCTCATCGCGGCTATCGCCTCTTTGCCAACGGGCGCCATCCGCGTGATGACCCCGTCGGCTTCGCGGCACGCCTCCGCCACGTCGGCTTCGGTCTTGCATTCGCTGAGGATGAGCTCGACTTCCCCCAGCGCGGCAAGCTCCTTGCGCTCCGGCTCATACGTCGCGTAGCCAAGATCGGTGACTACAATCCGCAGCATGTCGGCACCCTCTCTCCGCGCCGCTTGCAGGCGCATCGCCCGGCTTAAGCGGCGGCTGGAATCCTTGCGCGCCTCTCTATCGCTCTTTCTTCTATGATGTCAGATATCTGACGTCTCGAATAGAGGGCCCATGGGTGACCACGAGCCACCTGCTTTCCATTGATGCGGCCAGGAGGGAATTACCCCAAATCGCGGCTCGAGGGCGGCGCCCCCGCCGGTGAGACAAATCCGATGAAGCGCATCCCCAGCCCTCCAATGAAGCAAGCACACCGTTGTGCAGCGCGAGCCGCCGGGCGAGGCGCAGCATCCGTTGTGCGATGGAAAATCATCGACTATAATGAAAGGCGCTATCGACTCACCGCCGTTCTTATCCGGAAAGGAGTGCCGATGCAGCCCATAAGCTTCAACCTCGCCGACCTGGGACTGGGACAGTGGATTGTCATCGGCTTGAGCGTTCTGGTGGGAGTCTGGTTCGTCGCGGGAATCGCGGTCAACAGGAGAGTGGGGCGAAGGGCGAGCGCCTGGCTCGCCTCAGGCCTGGATGGGTACACGTGCGGCCAGCCGAGCTGGGTGGACCTGGCCACCGCCGCGGTAGTGACGAAAGCCGCGCGTCCGGCACTTCCCCTGGAAAGGATTGAGGCGATTTTAGCATTGGAGAGGAGAGAGAACCTTCCTCTCTGGCTTTTCCAGCACGCGGCTGGAAAACGGGACAGCGTGATCCTGCGCGCGAATCTGAAGAAAAAGCCGGTTTTCGAGGCGCATCTGATTCCTTCAAGTGAATATGCGCAGATTGCCGCGTATAGTCACCGCGAGCCGCCGCTTCAGAGGGGTGAAGATCGAGATGGATTCACGCTATTCGTCGGCGGAGATGCGAGCGCGCCGGCCATCCAGGCCCTTGAAGCGCTCAAGGAGCGTTTCAAAGGATCGCTCATCAGGGTGAGCGTGCGCGGCGAAAGCCCGCACCTGCTTTTGCACGTGAGGCTCGTCGCGCTGCGCGATGCCTCACCGGCTGTCGCGTTGGCACTGGACGAGATAGCCCGAAAGAGTCAAGCGTAGAAGGTGCTCGCGGCAGCGGGCGGGCCGTTATCCGAACAGAAGCCCGGCGGTGCGCTCCAGCATGGGGATGCCCCTGATCTCCGTTTCGAACAGCGGGAGGACTGCCCGCACCCTTTCGTCGAAGAGGCTGTCGATCTGCTTCATGTACTCTTCCTGCATGGCGACCCTGTTCTTCACGAAATCGGGGATGCCGGCGCCCAGGTCCGTGCGGTCGATCTTCATGTTGACGATCACTCCGCCCACGGGGATCCCGAAATCCTTGAACCAGTTGATGAAACGGGTCACCACTGCGATGGGCAGGGCTTCCGGCAGGGTGATGAAAAAGAACGAGGTGAGCGCTTCGTCCGTGAGGAGCTTCTTCGCGTTGCCCATCCTCTCCCGCAGGCTCACCAGGTATTCCATCAGGGGATCCTTCTCCTTCTTCTTCCTGCTGTAGGAGAGAAGGTCCTTCAGGCTCATGGCCTCCTCGCGGCTCTTGACCATCTTGTTGACCCACATGGCGTAGACTCCCGACATTCCAAGGAGCCGCCGGGCATTGGCGGTGGGAGCCGTGTCGAACACATAGGCCTCGTACTTGTCCTCGAACATGAGGTCGATCATGTTCTCGAACATGGCCGACTCCTCGAACGAAGGGTTCATGGTCGCGGACTCGACGAACTCGTCGGCCTTGGTCTTGAGCTCGGCGTACTTGAGGAACCACTCGATCTTCTCCCGTATCTCCTTTTTGGATTTTTCTATCGTGTCGTGCGTGTCGATTTCATAGGCGGACAGGTTGGGATGGCCCGGTATCTGCGTGGGTTTGCCGAACACGTCGAGGTCGAGCATGCCCGACAGCGAGTGCACGGGGTTCGTGGAGGCGAGCAGGGTCCTCTTGCCCTGCTGTGCGCACCACAGGGCCGCGGCGCCGGCGAGCACGGTCTTCCCCACCCCTCCCTTGCCGCCGAAAAACAGGTACTTCAATCCCTTATTTGCAGCCAGGTACTGGCGCATGGTTTTTCCCGTCATTGCTTGCCTCCGAACAGCGTTTCCGCCATCTTCTCGATCATCGGCAGCCCCGTGATGTCCCGCTCGAACTCCGGCACCTGGGCGAGGACTTCCCGACCGAACATCAAGTCTATCTGCTCCAAGTGGCCCTTCTGCATCCGCAGGCGGTTTCTCAGGTACACCGGGATATCCTGGTTGGCCAGCTCCCGCGGGATCACCCGGTTGACGATGTACCCCGACAGCGGAACGTTGTATTTTGCGAACATCCCCGCGGCCTTCTTGGTGTCGATGATGATCATCTCCTCGGGAATGAGGACAAAGAAGAAAGCGGTCTTCTGCTTGTCGGTGAGGATGCCGGACGACATGTTGATCCGGCGCTTGATGAACTGGAGCTCTTTCAGGATCTGGTCCTCCTCGCTTTCCTTTTCCCGCTTCATTACCGCGGCAACCTGGGAATACTCCTTCATCTCCGCGCGCAATGCGGTAATCTTGTCTATCCACTCGTCGTAGACCGACGCCATGCTGAGGTAGTACAGGGCGTGCCCCAGGGGCACGAGGTCGTAGATGTAGTAGTCGTATTGGCCGCCCACAACGATGTCGACCACCGCATCGAAGATGGCGCTTTCCTCCATGGCGGGCTCGGCGGCCGCGGCCTGGATATAGTTCTCGATGTCTTCGGGGACCTTGTCCAGGCCGTACATGTCGAGGATCTTCTTTCTGATCTCATCCTGGTAGTCCTTAATGCGCTTGTCCGCGTCGATCTCCTGCGCATAGAGGTTGGGGATGATCTCCACGGGCCCTTTCCGAAGATGTCCTTCTGGAAGATGTCGGAGAGGCTCGCCTGCGGATCCACGGAGAATACCAGCACCTTTTTGCCCTGCTTGGCCAGCCAGTATGCGGTGGTGGCGCTGAAGGTGGTCTTGCCCAGCCCGCCCTTGCCGCCGAACATGAGGTAACGGCGGTCGGGGTAGGTTTCAAAGAATTTGCGCAGCGACATCGTGATGACTCCTGCAGCTTTTCAGGCCAATGCGTCGGTGAGGTCTTTCTCCCTCAGCATGCGCCGCTTCCAGGTGGAAATCTGGGGCACCACGTAAGGCAGGAGGCGCAGACTGTAGTATGGGGGAAGGATGGGAACGCCCAGCAGGTCTCCCATGGTGATGAGGATGAATAGATGCTCCATGCTGCCGCGGGTCTTGAGGGCGAAGCGGGCCATGTCGTGCCCGGCCATGCCGTACAGCACGTTCTTGACCCCCTCCATCAGCTTGCCCTTCTTTTTTTCTTCAGGCTTCTCCTGCGATTTCTCTTCCGGCATGGTCACTCCTTATTCTATGTTATTTCCTGGTCGCACAGATCCGTCAGATCCCGCGGGCGTGAGAGGCTGGTCCGCCAGTCTTCGAGGCGGAACGCAACGTAGGGCAAAAGCCGCAGCGTGTAGTACGACGGGAGCACCGGAACGCCCAGGAGGTCTCCAAAAACGAGCAGGATGAAGAGCTTCTCCCTCTGCCCCCGTTCCTTCTGGACGTCGCGCACCATCTCCCAGATCGTGGCGCCGTAGAGCATCTGCCAAACGGTGCGGACCGCTTTTTTCAGAAGAGAGCGGAGGCTCCGCAGCCTCCGCCCCCGTCGATCCGTCTTTCCCTCCCTCTCCCCCTGTCTCACGCGGGCTTCACGGAGGCTGACGCCTGCGCGCGATATTTCCTGAAAACCTTCAAGGCATCCCAGGCCAGGATGAGGCTCGCGGCGATCAGCACGAGGCACACGGCGCCGATGATGATGTTCGCCGCCATCACCTGACCCACGGCCTGCTTCTGCGCCGCCGCCAGCGCAGCAGCCTTCGGCAGGTTCATGAACAGGGCCTCATAGGCCTTGTAGAGCAGGGCGCCGATGGTGGTGATGAACATGAAAACGAATGGCCAGAGCGTCCACTGGTATTTCTTGCCCTTCGACATGAGCCATATGGTTGCCAGGAGGAGCGCAAGGGAAGCCATGAGCTGGTTGGCGGCTCCGAACACGACCCAGATCTGCAGGAAAGGCACGATCCAGATCAAAACGAGCGTCAGAACCAGTGCGAGCAGCGTTCCGACGTGCGCGTTCTTGAGCAGGGGAATCCTGTCTCCCAGCGCCTCGGCGCTGGCCACCCTCATGAACCGCGCAACCAGGTACATGATTGTCAGAGCCATGATCGTGAGGAATACCGAGCCATAGGCGGTTCCGAAGCCGGCGCCCAGGATCTTGTCCAGCCCCCACTGGTTCATGAAAGCCGACAGGCCCTTGGAGAACACCGCAGCCGCCGCGCCGGCGTTTTTGTAGCCCTGGAAGCTTCCGAATGCCACGGTCGCGGTGAGGAAGGCAATGATGGCGAAGAACATCTCGAAGAACATCGCCCCGCCGCCCACGAACAGGGCGTCGCTCTCCTTCTCGATCTGGCGCGCCGTTCCCGATGAGGACACAAGGCTGTGCCAGCCGGAAACGGCCCCGCAGGCGATGGTGACGAAGAGGATGGGCCACAGGGGCCCCAGCCCGGGCACGGTGAAGGAGGTGAACGCGGGGAAATCCCCCATGCCCGGCCTCCAGATGAACAGCCCGATCAGGCCGCCGAGCACGCCCAGGGAGACGATCCAGAAGGACACGTAGTTGATGGGTTGGGCCCAGCGCCAGATGGGAAGCACGGCGCCAAAGTAGCAGATGACGATGACCATCAGGCTTCCGAGGAGCTTGGCCTGCGTGACGGAGAGGAAGACCCCCGGCCCGGTGGGAAGCTCCTTCGTGATGCCGAAGAGCCCCGTAAAGAAGGTCTTGACACCAGGCAGCGTCCCGACCCAGATGGCCACGAATGCCAGGACCACCGTGATGACGGTGGTAAACAGGATGTCGACTTTCCACCGATAGGTCATCTGCCCGGCCAGCAATCCCACAATGATCACGAGGATAACCCCCAGGGGCACGGCGGGATTGATCAAGAGGCCGAAGCCCACCTGGGTGCCGAAGGCCCCCATGATCAGGAGCAGGTAGAAATAAATGAACATGATCAGGATTCCCCGGGAGCGCGGCGAGATGAGCTTGTAGCTGAGCGCCCCAAAGCTCTGCCCTTCTTCCCGGAGGCCAAGGATGATGCTGCTGTAGTCCTGAACCCAGCCAATGAAGAAAGTCCCGAAGATCACCCACAAAAGCGCAGGCACCCATCCCCACAGGACCGCCGTGATGGGCCCGATGATCGGTCCCAGGGCCGCGATGGACTTGAACTGGTAGCCGAAAAGGACATTGCGGTTGGCCGGCGTGAAGTCGACCCCGTCCATGAACATCTTCGCGGGTGTCGCCTTCTTGTCGTCCGGCTTGATGACCCTCCTGTCTATCGACTTCGCGTAGACAAAGTACCCGATGGCGATGAACGCCAATCCACATGCCAGGATCACCAATGCATTCATGATGCCCTCCTTTTTCCCATGTACTTCACGTATCGATGGCCAGGAACTATGCTTAAGCGGAGTATGTAGGGGATCTTCTTTTGAGGTTTTCACCTCCTGAAGTTTTGCTTGGGGGAACTCTATCCCCATGTCAAGAAATGTGTATGATAATTCGTTTGTCGGGGAATAGTACCCCGGCTCCGGCCGTATTGCAAGTGCATTTTCTCGAGCAGGATACAGGAGCCATCAATGAAAGAATCCTTGATCCTCCTTCTCACCGCGCTTCTCTTCGCGACCCTCTTCAATCTCCTGTGCATCCTGCGCCGGGAGGGAATCTCCCGGCGTTTTCTCCTGGAAACGGCTGCGATCACGATCGTTTTCGGGCTCCTGCCGATGTTCGGCGTGGCTCTTCACCCCATTGCGTTTCTAGCGATTCTCTACGTGCTCACGATGCGCGTGCGGCTTTTCATCGATTTGGGCAGCACCCTGGCGCGCCGGGGAAACCTCACCGCCGCAGGCAGGGCTTTTTCCCTTGCCGGGCGGCTCTGGCCCGACCCCGCCGGGGTTTTGATGGTGCGCCTCAATCAAGGGGCGTGCGCCCTTCAGCGCCAAGCTCCCGAAGAAGCGATTCCCCTGCTCCAGGGAGTGCTCGAGGCAGCCGAATCGGCGCGGCTTGGCATCAAGTACCGCTCCGCCTGTCATTACAACCTGGGCATCGCCTTCTGGCGGAAAGGCATGAGACCGGAGGCCGAGCGGGAGCTGGAAGCGGTCCAGGATCTGTGGCCGGCCTCCACGTATGCTCGTAAGGCGGAAAAAACCCTGGAGAGGCTCCGCGAGGGCGGATAAGACCGGTCTGACCGGAAAGGCGCGCGAATGGAGCGCCGAAAGGGGAGAATCATGTCAACTTCAGTTCTTGTGGCTTATGCCACGCGCTACGGCTCGACGCAGGAAGTTGCAGGGGCAGTCGCGGAGAGGCTGCGAGAAAGCGGACTGGAGGCGGATATTCAGCCCCTGCGAAAAGTACGGGCCCTCGAAGGATACCGCGCGGTCGTGCTGGGGGCGCCGCTTTTCATGTTCCATTGGCACAAGGACGCACTCGCTTTCCTGTCTCGGCACCGGGAAGCCCTCACGAGGCGGCCGGTGGCCATTTTCGCGCTCGGCCCATTCCATGATGACGAGAAGGAGTGGCATGAAGTACGCGCACAGCTCGACAAAGAGCTTGCGAAGTTCCCCTGGCTTTCCCCAGTCGCTCATGAAGTATTTGGTGGAAAGTTCGATCCGGCGAGACTCCACTTCCCCTTGAATCTTCTGCCTGCCCTTAAAAAGATGCCGCAAAGCGATATACGGGATTGGGCGGCGATTAAAACCTGGGCAGCCAATCTGGCCGCGACGCTTCAGCCTGATGCGCCATAGAGTCCGAGCGCGCGGCAATGCCCAGTCATGCGTAACGGTCATTCAGGGAGGGTTTGACGCCCCCGACCGCGAAGAGATCAGCGGCCAGGGCTGACTGGCCGGCAGACTATTTCAGGTAGTCGGATACCTTGTATTCCACGCTCGCTGTCAGTGAAGCGGGAGAAAGATCGCTCACGAGCTTGTAGCTCATCTGCCCGTTCAAGCGCTGAACATCCCAATTCGGACAGAATATGCTCGAGTCGCGCTCGTCGAGCTTCACCCTGTCGACCTCCCATCCCCTGTCGAACGGATAGAGGGGATTTGACTCGATATCGTAGAGCAGATCGATGCGCTTGAGATCCTGGAAGATAAAATCCGTGGAGATCGTCGGATCCAACGGGTGCCAGTATTTTTCGTCGTCGAAGAACTCGACCCACTCGTGGTGATAATAGTTACCGTTGTCTCCAAGGATCGCGCCGGAGATAGTCCTCGCCGCTATCCCCGCCGCCCGGCAGAGAGCGACGAAAAGCCGGGAATGGTTCACGCAAATGCCATATCCCCTCGCCAGGGTGGCCGAGGCAGTGTCGTAATGCATCCCGCGGTACGTCTTGAATTGGATCTGCCGAACCACGAAGAGGAGGATACTGCGGGCTTTTTCATCTCCCCCCGTGCGGCCCCCGGCGATTTCATTCGATTTTGAGACGATGGCGGGATTGTCGGAATCGATCAGGCGGTCGGGAGAGGTCCATCTCTTCATGTCGATGATGTCCTGGATGCGGGTGCTGGAGTTCGTCTTCGTGATTGTGAGCCCGATCTTGACCCGACCTCGAATCTCTTGAGCGGGTATCTCAAACCATGCCCCACCGCTGTCGTCACTGCGCATCTCCGGAGTGTAATTCTTTGAATCTATCGATACCACGACGTCATTCCCGTTCGCCAGAAGCCTGCCGATCGGAATGAGCAGCCTGCTATCATCCGCGGAGGCACACTCTGGGGAAAGGACGGCAACGAGGAATAAGAGCACGACGGGGATGATCTTTCTGATCCGATGCATCGTATTGCTCTTTCCTATTTCGAGTGCTGCAAAGAAAGCTCGGTGTGTCCGATCAGGAAGGTGTCGCCCTCTTTCAGGGGAACGTACTTCCCCGGAGGGATGGGCTTTCCCCAGAGGTGGGTTCCGTTCGTACTGCGCAAATCCTTTATGAGGTAATCGTTCTTCACCCTGCGGATGACCGCATGTCTGCGGGAGACCAGGGGATCCTCGAGCACTATGGAATTCGTCGGGTCCCGACCGATGAAGATCCGGCGCACGATCGGGATGCGGCCGCCCTGGAAAACGACGTACATCGATTCGCGCACCTTCGACAGTTGCCTGCCCACGGTGCTCTCGGAGTTGAGTGTCTTGCTGGAATCTTCGGCGTCTCGCGACACTCGGCCCCTCTGCAGACTCGCCCGCTCGGCGCCCCTCGGCGTGAGCACCGACCTATGGGGCGTGGCGTCCGCACGAGCAGTATATTCCTCGTCCTACGGGCCATCAATCGTCAGGACGGGGCGCTGAGGCGCTTTCCTGAGGCGCCGCCACATTCCGGTCGCCTGCTCGGCGGCCTTCCAGTCGCCCATTATTGCGAACCTTGTCAAACGCGGCGGGGCCGGGGTACGCTGTCGTCGAGGCGGACGTGATCCACCTGTTTTTCGTTTTCTACCTGCTTGCTCTCGTTGCCGGCACGGCCGCGTGGTCGAGGGCGCCGGCACGAAGAAGATCGCCGGCACGATCTCCATTTCACAGAAGACCGTCGAGAATCACGTGTACAACATCTACCAGAAGCTGAAGGTGAGAAACAGGGTCCAGCTTTTCCAGCTCATAAAAGCCAACACGCTCGAATAGCGGCATTCGGCGCGTCTCCCGCCCGGCGTCTTGAGTAGTTTTCCTTAGAAGAATCCCGTCCCCGATGCGCGGTTTGAGGGATTTTCCCCATGGCGTCCGCGGATCTCCGCCTCTATGGTGTGCTGGCGAGGAGGAATCGATGAAAACGCGCCAGAAGGTTCGCTCCTTCAGGCAGGCGGGGTGAAAGGAATCGATCTGTTCTATCAGACGAAAAACGGCATTTCGGTCACCGACATGCCCGGGCTCATCGCGTATGTCTCGGTCATAGCTGTTTTCTTCGTCCTGGCCCTCACGGTCGGCAGGCGGGCCGGATGTCACACGATCTGCTGGATGTCTCCCTTCATGGTGATCGGCCGCTCTATCAGAAACGCTTTTGGCTGGCCGTCGCTGCGGCTTCTCGGGAACAGGCAGAGGTGCGCCGGATGCGGAAAGTGCAGCAGGGAATGCCCCATGAGCATCGACATGATGGAGCGCGTGCAGGAGGAGCGGCTGGAAACCCGGGACTGCATCTTCTGCGGCTCCTGCGTCGACGCGCGCCCCCGGCACGTGATCCGCTACTCGTTCAGCGCGGGAAAGCAGTAGTGGCGCCGCTACGCCTCGCGGAACGCCTGAAAAGATTCCAGGGCGTTGCCATCGAAGTCGAACAGGGAAAGGTAGTCCCAATCCTGCTCGCCGGTGGGCTTTCTCTTCCAACTCCTGGATGAAAACCACTCCGGCGCCCAGTAGAAGACACCCGTGCCCCTCCCACGGGCTGCGCCCTTCACGATACCGATGAGGTCCCGCAGGTAGAGGTGCTGCCCCAGAGGGGTCGGCACGTAGCCCTCCAGGACCCACTTCGGGTCCCTCACCCTTCCCGAGCCGTCGCTGTACTCCAGCGTGAAGGGGTACGCGCACTCCACCACGACGATGTCTTTTCCGTACCTGACGGCGAGGTCATCGAGATTTGCCTTCAGGGCTCCCAGAGTTCCATGCCAGAGGGGATAGAAGGAAAGACCCAGCACGTCGAACTCGACACCGCGCGATGAAAGCTTGTCGAGAAAATATCTGCTGCCCTCGTTGTCCCCGCCCCTGTCGATGTGGATCATAACCTCGGAGTTTTTAACCGCGGCGACCCCCGCCTTGATCAGGACAGCGAGCCTGTCCCATTGAGCCTCCGTGTCGAAGGCGCCGTCCACCTTGCCGTCGTCCCAGAGCATCCCATGGATGATCTCGTTTCCCACCTGCACCATATCGGGAGACGTCTTCTGCAGCGCCAGATCGCGGAGGAAGCCCTTAGTGAAATCATGGACGGCGGTTTCGAGCTGGGTGAAAGAGAAGGTTCTCCATGCCTTCGGCTTGGTCTGCTTGGCGGGATCCGCCCACCAATCTGAATAGTGAAAATCGAGCAGAAGGCCGAAACCCAGCTCCTTGATCCGCCGGGCCATCTCGAGGGTCTTTTCCCTGCCGCAGTATCCGTCGGTCGGATCGTTCCACACCCTCAAGCGCATGAAGTCGAACCCATTATCCCTGAAGATCCTCAGGCAGTCCTTTTTCAGGCCGCCCTCGCGAAACTCACCGCCGTGATCCTCGATCATGGGAATGAAGGATACGTCGGCGCCTTTCAAAAATCCGCCCGTCGCCATGGTGCATCTCCTCACTTTCGCAAACATCATCTTACACCACCGCTCTTCGGCGGAGCCAGCCGGAAGCAGCCCCCTCAGGCAGCACGATATTGCTACTTATGAAACAGAAAAAACACAATTGTACCAAAAATAGCAGCTTTATCGGGTTTGCCGGCGCGCCGGCAATCCATACGCTCCTGTCCATGGAGCAGCGACACGCGTCGCTTGCGGCAGACGGTATGGAGACTATGACTGACACGAAATGGACGATCGAGCTGGATCAATCCGATTTCCAGGGCTGCCGAGGCGCCGAGAAAAAACGGGCGGGCAGAAACCACCTGCTTCTCATTGCCAACGGCTATGTCGGTGTTCGGGGATGCCTGACCGAGCTCTTCGAGGCGAAAGAGGATTCCTCCATTCACTGCCTCGGCATCTACGACCAGGCGGACCACGACAATCCGAAACCGGGTTCATGGAAAGAAATCGTCAATCTCCCGGATTTCATGTCGGCCGACATCACATTCGAGTCCGAGCGGGTCTTCCTGAACCCGGACAAGAGCAACGTCTGTGAATTCAGGATATGGCTGGACTTGCAGCACGCCATCCTGCACCTGCAATACGTCTGGAAATCCAGCACGGGCAATCGCCTGCGGGTGGATCTCAGCCGCTTCTGCTCTTTTCACGACAAAAACCTCGTCTTCAACCGCGTGCAGCTGGCAAGCCTTGATGCCGACGCGGCCCTCGAATACTCTCCCTCGATCGCCGCCGACGTCTACGACTCCCACGGCGCCCACCTCCGGGATTTTTGCATGGGCGAGCATGAGGGAGGCTGCTTCTTCACGGCGAAGACGCTCCAGCACGACTACGAGGTTGCCATCAGCTCCAACCACGAGCTTTCCACCGCCGCCGAGAGGCGGATCACGAGAGGTGAAAAGGCGATTTCCCAAAGCTTCAGCTGCCGGCTCGCCAAGGGGAAACCCCTCACCGTGACGAGCCGGCACGCGCTTTTCACCAGCCGCGACTCGGTCGATCCCCTGGCGGACGCCCTTTCCAGCTCATCCGACTATGACTCGGAGCTTGGCAGACACATCGCGGAAATGGAGCGGCATTGGCAGGCGGCCAACGTGGAGATCGATGTGGACAAAGTCTATATCAATGACCACATGAAAAAGAGAATAGAGAGAATCGCTGAAGAGAAGGTGAGAAGCGAGCTCCGCCATGGATTGATTCCTGATGGTGAGAGAGAGAAGAGAGTGAACGAAGAAGTGCAGCGGGAGATCCACGGCCTGGAGAACTCGGATCTCTACCTGAGATACTGCCTGTATATCGTAATCGTTTCCGTTCCAAGAGACCTCGATTATGCATCCATCCCATCCCGCTCCCTCTCCTCCTCCACGTACAAGGGGGCGATCTTCTGGGAAGTGGATACGTACGCGTTCCCCTTCTACGCCTCCGTGTTCCCGGCCTACGCCAGGAACCTGCTCCTCTATCGCTTCAAGACGCTCGAATACGCGCTGAAGAAAGCGTCGGACCTCGGCTTCCAGGGGGCCTTCTACGCGTGGGAATCCCTGGATACGGGAGAAGAGGCCACCCGGGAGTTCGTCTGGGAGGACATCCACAGCGGGCGCATGATGAGGAACCACTTCGGAGACCGGCAATGGCACATCTCCGGAGACGTCATCTACGCCGTATGGCTCTACTACACGCTCACGGGGGACTGGGATTTCATCGAGCGCAACGGCGCCGAGATGATTTTTCTTACCGCGCGATTCGTGGGATCTTTGGTATACTACCGGCCGTCGAAGGATCGCTACGAGATCCTCCACACCTGCTGCCCCGACGAGTATCACGAGGAGGTGGACAACAATGCCTTTACGAACCGGATCCTGCGCTTCGTTCTGGAGAAGGCCGTCGAGCTCGTCGCGCTGATGGAAAGCGCAAATCCGGAAAGGCTTCGGGAGATCAGGCTTACACGGCGGATCTCGGACGATGAGATCTCCTTCTGGAGGCAGGTGATAGAGAAGCTGTATATCACGGAACCGGATCCTCGAACGAGGGTGATCGAGCAGCACGACGGCTATTTCAAGCTCGAGGACATTTGCCTGGATGAGTTTCGGAGCAGGATCATGGGCGATGAGTATCCCGGCTACCCCATCGGGCCGGCCGTCCATACGCAGATAGTCAAACAGGCCGATGTTGTTCAGCTTCTGGCGATGTTTAAAAACGAGTACCACCCCATCGTGCGGCTTGCAAGCTTCGACTACTACGACGCTCGCACCGAGCACGGCTCAAGCGACAGCCCTAATGCGTACGCAATCGTGGCGGCGCAGGTCGGGCGCATCGATCGGGCCATCTCCTATTTCCTGCGCTCGGCGCGGATCGACCTCGAATCCACAAACCCCTCCTCCAAGGCCAACTTCAAGCTCGGCGGGGTGCACATCGCCTCAAGCGGCGCCACGTGGCAGATCGTCCATTACGGATTCGCCGGCTTCCAGGCGGAGAAACGGACGATCAGCTTCAACCCCGTCATCCCGCCGTGTTGGAAGCGCCTCCGCTACTCCTTCACCCACCTGGGCCAGAGGATCACAGTCGCCATCGACGGACGCGCGATCACGGTCAGCTCAGCCCAGGAGAACGACCTGGTGCTCACCGTCAAAGTGAACGACGCCAGAGCGGCCACCCTGGAGCCTTCACGAGAGGTCAGGCGCGACTATAAAAAGATGGGAAACCACTACTTCACATACGCGAAGGCCTCCTCGGCGTACATGAAATGAGCGTATACGACATCGCGTTCGTCGGTCACGTCTGCTGGGACGAGATCGTGCCGTTCAGCGGAGAGGCGCGCGTCTCACCGGGGAGCGCCGTGCTCCAGGGCGCAATTGCGGCCGCGCGCGTGGGAATGAAGACCGCCGTCATCACGAAACGGGCGCCGGGAGACGACGAGGTGGTTCAGGAGCTTGCCGGAGCCGGCGTCGCGGTCTTCGCTGCCGATGCCGCCCAGACGAGCCGGATGCGCGTGCTCCACCCCAGCGCCAATCCCGATGAAAGGAAGATGGTGCTCCTGAAAAGCGCCGGCCCCTTCTCCGCAGCGGAAACCCCCGCGGTGGATGCGGTCTGGATGCACCTTGCCGGCATCTCGGATCAGGAGTTCAGCCTCCCGTTTATCGAGGCAATGAAGGGCAGGGGATACGATCTCTCTATAGATCTCCAGAGCGTGGTGCGCCAGGTGGACCCCGCCACGAAAGAAGTCTGCTTTGCGGGAAGCTCGGCGGCTCGGCGAATCGTGTCGCGCATGGAGCAGGTGAAGCTGGACGGCGTGGAAGCCGAGGTGCTCACGGGTCTTGCCGACGTACGCGCCGCGTGCCGGCTCATCCTGTGCTGGGGATGCCCCGAGGTGATGGCGACAACCTCCCAGGGAGTGCTCGTGAACCGGCAGGGACGAGAGCTTTGGGAGCCCTTCACCAACAGGTCAATCGTTGGACGGACGGGAAGGGGAGATACCGTGTTCGCCGCCTATCTGGCACGGAGATTCACGCATTCTCCTGAAGAGGCGCTGAAGTTCGCGGCAAGCCTTGTATCGATCAAGATGGAGACTCCCGGGCCCTTCCGGGGCACCGTCATGGACGTTGAAAAAAGAATGCGGCAAGACGGGCGGACGGCGATGAGCGCGCGGCAGAGCCGTTGAAGGCTGGGGCCGGCGGCGCGCCGCGCGAATCATGCCCGCGGCTAGTATCCCCTCTTTCGGAAGGTATTCGGCGTGACCCCGATCAGCTTCTGAAACGCCTTGCAGAAGTAGTTCACGTCCTTGTACCCGCAGCGCCAGGCCACCTCCTTGATCATCAGGCTCTCCGAGAGAAGTATCTCGCAGGCCTTGTTGATGCGCAGGTGCTCGAGGTAGTCGTGAGGAGACATGTCGACCGCCTCCTTGAACAGCCTGCTGAAGTGGTAGCGGCTGTACCCTACGGCGCTGGCGATATCGCTCACCTGGATTGCATGGTCGTAGTTCTGCCTGCAGAAATCCTTGGCTTTCTCTATGAAGGCGGGCTCCACGGCTCCCTGGAACCTGGGCTGCATCTCCATGAGCAGGTCCATGGCGAACTCGTACGCGAGACAGGACAGGGTATAGGGTGAATGGGTGTCGAGGTGGGATGCAAGGTTGTGGATCTGCAGGAAGACCTTGAAGAGGGGGGAGGTGTCTCGAATGCTCACCATGGGCACGCACTTCTCCTCGATGGAGTGGAAGACCCGAAGGACTTCGGCCCCCGCGAGGCAGACGTAGATAAAGCGCCATTCCCGGGATTCCTCGGGCAGGAAGTAGCGATGATTGTGGGGGATGTGCAGCAGCATGGCCTTGCCCTTGTCCACCTTGTACTGGCTGTTCTCGTACTGGAGCATTCCCCAGCCGGAGATGGTGTACTGGAACAGGGCGATGCCGCGATCTCCCCTTTTCATGCCGTCCCAATCGTAGCTTCTCTCGGTCTCGATCCCGTAGCCGCAGCTCACGACAAGGGAGTGCAGCGGATACTCCTCTTTCTTTGGAAGGACGCGGAAATCCCGTACGGGAAGGCTCTCGATCTTCTTCCAAACCGACTCCACGGCTCGAGGATAGCACGAATTTGCTATGAATGAAACACGAAAAACACAAATGTCCGCGAAATAGCAAATTTGTGTGATTTACAGGCAGGGGAATCGGAAGAAAATGGCATGCGTGTATCCTGTTGAGGCTCGCAGTCCGGAGAGCGTCGTTTGAAAAACAGGGCGTTCAGGCTATCCTAAGCACTGTTAGTGCTTTTTGACATCTTCAAAGGGGGAAGGTTTATGAAGATAAGGACATGCGTTTTTCTGCTTCTCGCCGTCCTGCTTGTGTCCGCCAACTCATTTGCCTCGGGCCAGGGAGAGGCGAAGGGCCAGAAGGTCACCGTGTCGATTCTCGCGGGTCAGTCCACCACCGACGCGGGAATAGAGGATATGATCGACAAGGCCATGGCGGTCAAGTATCCCAACATCACGCTGCAGTGGGAAACCGTGGACTGGGGCAAGGATTTCCAGCCCAAGATGCAGCAGTACATCCAGTCCGGCCTGCCCGACATCATGGTTGGCAAGGCCCAGGACATTGCCACCTACGGCTCGATGGGCAAGCTTGCCGACCTGACGGGAAAGCCGTACCTGACCAGGGTGCTGGACGCGGCCATTCCCGGCGTCACCATCAAGGGCAAGACGTACGGCCTGGTCTACAACGCGTTTTGCCAGGGCGTGTACTACAACAGGAAGCTCTTCAACGACAACGGCATCAAGGTCCCCACTACTCTCACCGAGCTTCAGACCGTCATCAACAAGTTCAAGGCGCTGGGCATCACACCCTTCGCCACCCACTTTGTGGACACCTGGAGCATCGGAAACATCACGATGCAGTTCGCCATCAACGACGTGTTCAACAAGACCCCGGACTGGGGAGACCAGCTTCGCGCGGGAAAGGCGTCCTTCGCCAAGTCCGCCGCGTACAGGAACGTCTACGGCTACAACAAGCTCATCTACGATAATACGTGGAAGGGCGAGACCTTCTCCCTGGCCCAGACCGACTGCGACGCGCGGCTGGTGCAGGGCAAGGCGGCCATGAAGGTCTCCGGCTCGTGGTCCATCCAGAACTTCCTCAACGTGGACCCTGACTTCGATTTCGGCGTGTTCCCCTTCCCCAACCAGACCGGGGATGCCAAGCTCATCTTCGAGCCCAACATGACATGGATGAAGAGCGCGACCACGAAGAACTCCGACGCCGTCGACGCGGTGTTCGACGTCATCACGAGCGACAAGGCGCTGGCCCTCGAGATCTACAACTTCACGAAGACCGCCTCCATGCTCAAGGGCGTGAGCCCCACCTTCAAGAACCCCAGCCAGAAGGATATTGACAAGTACGCCGCAGCCGGTATGATGATCGACGCCAACATCGGCAACAACCAGCTGAAATGGGGCGGCTTTCAGGAGGAGAACGCCAAGGACATCGCGATGTGGCTCCAGGGCAAGGCGAGCCTCGATGACGCTCTTTCGGCCTCCGACGACAGAAGGGCAGCGAGCAAGCCGTAAGGGCCTCGCGCCGACGAGCTGGAGAATCGAAAAATGCAGGGGGATGAGGCCTCTCGTTCCCCTGCTTTTTCTTGAGCGGAGACTGAAGCCATGTATCAAAAATCGATCAAGCGCACGGAGCTTCTCCAGTACACTTCATTGGTCCTGCCGGGGCTCATCGTATTCACCGTCGGCCTGATCGTCCCCATGATTCTCGCCTTCGGCTACTCTCTCACGAGCTGGAATGGGATGAGCGCGGAGAAGCCCTTCGTGGGATTGCGCAACTACATCGGCCTGTTCACGGACAAGCTCGCCCGCGATGCATGGCTCTTCACCATCAAGTTCACTCTCACCAACACGATAATTCAGAATGTCTTCGCCCTGGCATTTGCCGTCGCTTTGGACAGCGCCATCAAGTGGAAAAAGCTCTACAGGACCGTGTTCTTCATGCCGTGCCTCATCAGCTCCGTCATCGTGGGTTTCATCTGGCTTCGCATGTTCTCGACCTTCCTTCCCGCACTCAACAATCTCCTTGGCCTGGACATCAATTTCCTGCTCTTCGGCTCGAGCGATACCGTTCTTTCAGGGCTCCTGATCGCCAACAACTGGCAGTGGATAGGCTACTGGATGCTTATCTACCTGGCGGGGCTTCAATCGGTGCCGACCGAGCTGTACGAATCCGCCACCATCGACGGGGCGTCCCCATTCGAGAAGTTCCGGCATGTAACGGCCCCCCTTCTCATCCCTGCCTTCACGATATGCTTTGTCGGAATAACGGTCGGGTCCCTGAAGGTCTACGAGCTCCTCGTCTCTTCGACCGGAGGCGGGCCCGGACGCGCCTCCACCTCTATCATCTATAACATCTATCTCACCGCCATCAGCGGACGGCAGTACGGGTACGGGTGCGCCATGTCGATCACCCTTGTCGCAGCGCTCCTGCTGGTGGCCCTCGTCCAGCTCAGGTTCTTCCGAAAGAGAGAGGTCCAGTTCTGATGACCACGACGATACGCAAGCGCTCGCCCGCCACGCTCCTCACGCAGGCCCTGATGACGATCATCGCGATAGTTTTCGCGGCGCCCATCCTGATCATCGTCAACTACTCATTCAAGACGACCAGGGAGCTGTACCTCAGCAATCCCCTCGCCCTGCCGCAGAGCTTCAATAGTGAGAATTATCTGAGCGCGTACAGAAAGCTCGACCTGGGCGTGACCTATTTCAATACCGTGCTCTATACCGTAGTGTCGGTCGCCCTACTGGCTCTGCTCTGCGGGGCGGCCGCCTGGGCCATTGCCAGATGCAAGGCCAGGTTCTTCAAGTTCGCCTATGGCTATTTCCTCCTGGGAATCCTCATCCCCTTCCAGGCGCTCTTCCTCCCCATCTACATAATCGGGTTTCGCACGGGCCTCACGAACACCCGCGTCGGGATCATCCTCATGTATATCGCCACGGGAATCTCCTTCGGGATATTCCTCATGACGAGCTTCATGTCCACTGTCCCGCTGGAATTGGAGGAAGCCTCGCGGATAGACGGCTGCTCGATATACAGGACGTATTTTTCGATTGTCATGCCGCTCCTCAGACCCGCCATTGCCACCCTTACGATAATGACCTCCTTCCTGACGTGGAACGACTATCTCATGGCCAACCTCTTTCTGAGCAACAAGAGCCTCAAGACCTTGACCGTAGCCATGCAGGCCCTGTTTTCACAACGCACCACGGATTACACCACCGCCATGGCCGCCGTAATCCTTTCAGCCTTGCCCGTGATGATCCTGTTCATTGCGATGCAGAGATACTTCATCAAGGGAATGACGGTGGGCGCGCTCAAGGGGTAGCTGTCACGCTTGAATGCGACGCCCATACCGGAGTAGATTCCGATCTTAAGCCTTCCGCGCCGTCAAACGGCAAAACAGGACGCCGGCAAGAGGAGATCGGAATGGAAAACCTTGGACCCGCAAGCGCGAAGCTTCCCCGGATGTGGCACGGCGGGGACTATAATCCCGACCAGTGGCTTCACGACCCCGGGGTGATTTCCGAAGACATCCGCATGATGAAGCTTTGCGGATGCAATGTCATGAGCGTCGGCATCTTCGCCTGGGCCGCCCTGGAGCCCGAGGAGGGGCGGTACAGCTTCGATTGGCTGGACAGCGTCATAGGCAGGCTCCACGAGAACGGGATCTTCATAATCCTGGCCACCCCCTCCGGAGCGCGGCCGGCATGGCTGACTGAGAAATACCCGGAGGTGCTGCGCGTCGAGCCCGATATGAAGCGGAGAATGTTCGGCGGGAGACACAATCATTGCTTCACCTCGCCCGTATACCGCGAGAAAGTGGCAGCAATCAATGAGAGGCTTTCCGAGCGCTATGCCCGGCACCCGGGAGTGCTTCTGTGGCACCTGTCCAACGAATACGGCGGGGAATGTCACTGCGATCTCTGCCAGGAAGCCTTTCGGGAGTGGCTGAAAAAAAAATACAAAAATGATCTGGCCGCTCTGAACCATGCGTGGTGGACGGCGTTCTGGAGCCATACCTTCTCGGACTGGCGGCAGATCCACTCCCCATCGCCAATCGGTGAAAGGGGGATCCACGGGCTCAACCTGGACTGGAAGCGCTTTGTCACGCACCAGACAACGGATTTCATTAAGGCCGAGATCGCGGCGCTCAGGCGCTCCGCGCCGGAGCTCCCGGTGACGACAAACCTCATGGGCACCTACGAAGGCCTTGATTACTGGAAGCTCGTACCGCACCTGGACGTGGTGTCCTGGGACAACTACCCGCAGTGGCACGGCACGGGCCCCGTGAACCACCCCTGGGGCAGGTGGGACGTCGAGGGAAGGGACTGGAGGCTCGCTTCGGATGCGGGGTTCGTGCACGATCTCAACCGAAGCTTCAAGGCCGGAAAGCCTTTTCTGCTCATGGAAAGCTCTCCCAGCGTGATGAGCTGGACTCCCGTTTTGAAGCTCAAGCGGCCCGGAATGCACCTGGCAAGCTCGCTTCAGGCGGTGGCGCACGGTTCCGACTCCGTGCTCTATTTCCAATGGAGGAAGGGACGCGGCGGCCTGGAGAAGTTCCATGGCGCGGTTGTAGACCACGTCGCGCACGAGCACACCAGGGTCTTTTCAGATGTGGCGGAAGCCGGGAAGGTCCTCTCCAGGCTGGATGACGTGCTCGGGACGCGGGTCCCCGTCGAGGTTGCCATCATCTTCGACTGGGAGAACCGGTGGGCAATCGACGACGCCAAGGGGCCGCTCAACGACGGGCGCAAGCTCTACGAGCGAACATGCAAGGACCATTACTACCCCTTCTGGTCCATGGGGATCGCGGCTGACGTGATCGACGAAGATCACGATTTCTCCCCCTACAGGCTGATCGTCGCGCCGATGCTCTACCTCCTGAAGGAGGGGGTGGCCGAGCGCCTCGAAGGTTTTGTCCAGGGAGGCGGCACCCTCGTTACGACATACTTGAGCGGGATCGTGGACTCGAACGACCTCTGCTTCATGGGCGGGTTTCCCGGTCCGCTTCGAAAGATTCTCGGCATCTGGTCAGAAGAGATCGATGCCCTGTACTCGGTGGAGAGGCGTTCAATCGCCATGAGTGCGGGCAACTCACTCGGCATGAAAGGGAGCTACGAGGCGCGCGACCTCTGCGACATCGTGCACCTGGAGGGCGCCGAGGCGCTCGCCTGCTACCAGGAAGACTTCTATAAAGAATTGCCTGCCCTCACCGTGAACAGCTTCGGCGGCGGCCAGGCATACTATATGGCTTCGCGAAACGACGATAAGTTCCTGGCTGATTTCTATGCAAGCCTTTCGAAGAAGCTGGGGCTCTCGACAGCCCTCCCCCTGCCCCTGCCCGAGGGAGTGTCGGCACGGCTGCGCCGTGACGACAGAAACGAGTTTCTCTTCCTGATCAACTTCAAGCCCGAAGCACTGCGCGTGCGGCTGGGACGGGAAGAATGGGTTGACGCAGTGAGCGGTGAACGGGCTTCGCGGGCCATTGAGCTTGGCGTGTATGGGAGCCGGATACTGAGACGGCGCGTGCAGTAGGCCGCCGCGGCGGCTTGGTGAGCCGCTGACCGGGTGCTCCGGCGGGCATCCCTCACATTGCAGCGTTCGAGTCCGAAAGCGGGAACCCGTTCTCCCTGGCCACCCGGGAATACCATCGGCCGGAATCCTTCACGATCCGTTTCTGGGTGGGGTAATCCACGTAGGTGATTCCGAAGCGCTTGGTAAACCCGAAGCCCCATTCGAAGTTGTCCATGAAGGACCAGAGGAAGTAGCCTCTCACGTCGGCGCCGTCCGCAATAGCCTGCCGGACCGCGGCCGCATGACGGGCAACATAGCGCTGACGGACAGGATCTCTCACAACACCGCCCTTGTCCGGCTTGTCGGGAAAAGCTGTGCCGTTTTCTGTGACGTACATGAAAGCGGGCCGGTACTCCCGGCTCACGCGCAATAGGATTCGGTAGAGGCTTTCGGGAGCTATCTCCCAGTTCTCGAAGTCGGCCCTGGGAACAAAGGGCCAGTTCACCTGCTTCGCCCCAAGGAATCCGTGGCCGGGGGCGGAATCGTGGGCGATGACGCGCCGGGTGTAGTAGTTCACACCCAGGAAGTCGATGGGCACGGCCATCGTTTTCAAGTCTCCGGCCTCGATGCGCGGCGCATTTGCCCCGTACCACTCAAGCATGTCCTCGGGGTAGCGGCCGGCGAAAACGGGATCGAGGAACCAGCGGTTGAAAGCGCCGTCGTGGCGTTTGGCGGCCGCGATGTCTTTCGCTTCAGCGCTTGCGGGCTCCACCCACTCCAGGTTGTGAACGATCCCCACGGAGGCTCCGGGGCAGTTGGCACGGATCACGGGCACAGCCTTGCCATGGGAAAGGAGAATTCCGTGCGCGGCGGCCAGCGCGGTCTTCAGGTCCTTGAGGCCGGGGGCATGGGCTCCCCAGAGATGACCGACAAACGCGACAACCCAGGGCTCGTTGTGCGTCATCCAGTCCTTCACCCGGTCTGCCAGGCGCCTGGTGACTATGTCGCTGTAGCGCACGAATGCGTCGATGGTTTTCCTGTTCGTCCAGCCGCCGATGTCCTGGAGGGTTTGGGGCAGGTCCCAATGGAAGAGGGTGGCAAACGGCCTGATTCCCCGCTCGAGCATGGCATCGATGAGCCTGTCGTAGAAATCCAGGCCGCGCTCGTTCTCCGCACCCGTTCCGTCGGGAACCACGCGCGGCCAGGAGATGGAGAAGCGATAGCTTGAAAGGCCCATCTCCCGCATGAGATCGAAGTCGGACTGGAAAAGATGGTAGTGGTCGCAGGCCACCTTCCCGTTCTCGCCGTCCGCCGTTTTTCCGGGAGTGGAGGCGAAGCGGTCCCAGACGGACTCGCCCTTGCCGTCCTCGTCCCAGGCGCCCTCGATCTGGTAGGCGCTGGTCGCGGTGCCCCAGATGAATCCCTTCGGAAAGCTCACGAATTCCTGGCCCATTGAAAACCTCCGATGTTGCGGCGCCAGGGGGCGGCCCATCAGGCGGCCGCTTTTATGGGTCGTCGGGCGGCCTCATGGGACGCACGCCCGGGCAGTCCCGGCCCCGCCGAGCCGGCCCGTCCGGCAGCCCTCAGCCTTTCAACGCCCCCGCCGTCACGCCGGCCATTATCCTCTTGGAGAAAAAGAAGTACAGCACCAGGGGGACGACGGCCACCAGCGTCATGCAGGCGAACTGGATTGCGTAGTCCGAGCGGTAGAGGCCCTGGAACTTGATGATGGAAAAGGGAAGGGTGCGAAGATCGTCCGTGGCAAGATAGGTGTAGGCCATGATGAACTCGTTCCAGTTTCCCAGGAAGGTCATCACGAAGACGGTGACCGTCGCCGGAGCCGCCATGGGGGCAACAACGCTCCACAGGATCCGGGGCCAGGAGGCCCCGTCCATGAAGGCGGACTCCTCCATGGATCGGGGGAGCGTTCGAAGCTGGCCGATGTAGACCAGGGCATTGAAGCTCAAGGTGAACGCGATGTACGGGATGATGAGCCCGAGGTGCGTGTCGATCAGCTTGAAGTAGTTGAACCAGATGAAGTTGGGAAGGAGCGTCGTGTGGATGGGCACCACCATCCCCATCGTGATGGCCGCGAGCGCGAGGGGCCGCAGCTTGAATCTCATCCTTGTGACGGCGTAGGCGAGGCAGAAGGAGAGGAATGTGGAGACGAGGACCGAGCACGAAACGACGATGGCGCTGTTGGCGAAGTACCGCGGGATCCTCCCGTCCACCCATGCCCGGACATAGTTGTTCCACTGCGGATTGGTGGGGATCTTGATCAGCTCCGGGCCGAAAAGGTCGCCCGACTTGAGGATGGAGTAGTCGAACACCCACAAAAGGGGAAAGATCTGCAGAAAGGCGAGCACGGCGAGAAAGATGAAGAGGATCGTTTTGCCTGCGAGCCTGATATCCGGCCTCCTATTGAACATCGTCGTTTCCCGCGAGCAGGCGCTGCACCAGCAGGGTGAGCCCGACGGCCACGACGACAAAGAGGACGGACAGCGCATTGCCGTACCCGTACTCGCTGGCTATGAACGCCTTCTGGTAGAGGTAGACGGAGACGAACTGGGTAATCTGCCCCGGCCCCCCCGCCGTCGAGAGGAAGATCATCTCCATCTGCCTCATTGAGGAGATGACGTCGATCACGAGGACGGCCGAGATCACGGGAAGCATGTAGGGGATGATGATTCGCGTATATGCGGCAAACCACCCCGCCCCATCCACGCGGGCCGCCTCCTCGATCTCCTTGGGCACGGTCATGAGGCCGGTGTAGTAGAACAGGAGCGCCCAGCCGAAGCCCTGCCAGATGATGATCCAGATCACGGCTCCAAGGGCCGTGCGGGGATTCGACAGCCACGAAACGGCGATGCCCTTCAGGCCCACCGCGCCCAGCAGCTTGTTGAGGATCCCGTAGGTGGGATTGAAGATGTTGACCCAGAGACTCGTGATGACGACCAGAGAGAGGACGGCGGGAACAAAGTAGATCGTGCGGAAGATCCGGGAGAAGCGCTCGGAGATGTGGGCCAGGATGGCGGCCAGGCCGAATGCCGCGGGGTTCTGGATGAAGATCGTGACCACCATGAGGATGAGCGCGTTCAACAGGGAGCGCCAGAACACAGCGTCCCCGGTTATGATGTCGACGTAGTTCTGCAGGCCGACGATATTGAAAGCTCCGAACCCCGCCCAGTCGGTGAGGCTGAAGTACACGGAGAAGCCGATGGGCACGACCAGAGAGAAGACCATGACCGCGAGGGCCGGCGCCACCAGAGCCGCGACGACCTTTCTGTTTCCGAACAACGCCCTCACCTCACGGACCTCCATATTCCAGCAAAAGGGGGCGCCGCCAGGGACGCCCCCTCGAGAAAGGGAATCCTGTCCCCTACTTCTTCAACGCCGCCTTTGCGGCGGAAGCGTCGAGCTTCTTGCAGAACTCTTCCGGCGTGATGAGCACCGAGCAGAGCTCGCGGATGAAGTTCTGGTGGTCTTCCTTGAACTGCGGGGTGGACAGATCGAGCCCCGCGGTGCCGCTGGTCCGCTTGGCATCAGCGGCGATCGAGAGAAGGGTCTTGGCCACGGGCGTGTCGGATGCACGCGGCTCCACCTTCTGCGCGGGGAAAGCGGCTTGCTTCTCCCAGGCCAGCGCGGGGAAGCGCTGGGCATAGAAGCTCAAGTACTTCAGGCCGATAGCCTTGTTCTTGGAGGCGGCGCTCACCACGTAGTTGCCGCCGAACCATGCCACCAGGTCGTCGATCTTCCCCTTGCCGTTCTTCAGCACGGGAAGCTTGAAGGCGTCGACATTGTTCTTGAAGTCGTCGGAGAAACTGGCGTCCGTGGCGAGACCCACTTCCCACGAGCCCATAAGGTACATGGCGGCCCTGCCCTGGCCGAAGAGGTTTCGGGAAGCGCCGTAGTCGGAGACCATCAGGTCTTCCTGGAACAGGCCGGACTGCACGAACTTCTGAAGCTGCCGCGCCCCCTCGACGAAGTCGGGATCCGTGAATTTGGCTTTCCTGTCCAGCGCTTTCTGGACGCGGGAGAAGTCACCGCTCACCCTCTCGGCGAACGCGTCGAAGGTGATGGAAAGCGGCCAGGCATCCTTACCGTCGGTGACCATGGGGATGATCCCCTGGGCCTTGAACTTGGGCGCCAGGGCCTCCAGATCCTCGATGGTGGTGGGGACCGAGGTCACTCCGGCGTCCGCGAACAGCTTCTTGTTGTAGTAGATGACCCAGAGGTCTCCTGAAACGGGGATGCCGTAGAGCTTGCCGTTGTACATGTTGCTCTCGAGGGCTCCCGCCATATAGCCGTACTTGTCGAACTCCGCCTTGGAGAGCGGCTGAACGAACCCCCCGTCCACGAGGGGCTTCAGCAGCGTGGTGAAGCTCCAGTACTTGAATACGTCGGGAAGCTGCTTTGCCGTGGCGTAGATCTTGATCTTCTGCTGGTAGGGCTGGTCGGGGTAGCTTTCCGTGACGATCTCCACACCGGGGTTTGCGGCCTTGAACTCCGCGTTGATCTGCTCGACCACAGCCCCCCAGGTGGTTGTCCGGTCCGCAAGGTTGTCTCCCATTTTCAGGGTGACCTTTCCTTGAGCCCACAGGCCCGCCGCGAGGCAGAGGGCGAGCAGGACGATGGCGACTCTCTTCATGGTTTCCTCCTTCTTTGAGTGAATATCAATCGCCTTCGAGTATCCCACGGCTTCCCCCTGCCGTGAATGATCGAGATTCCGATAGTTTGACGAATTTACCGAAAAACGCCGTTTCGACCGTCCCGCTTACGTCGCGCCCTCGACTCCGGGCCGGCAGGAGGCATCGGCCTCCGCGGTCCATACGCTGGGGCTCGTGCCGGTGAGCTTCTTGAACACGCGGCTGAAGTGCTCCACGTTGGGGTATCCCACCCGCTCCCCGATCTCGTAAACCTTCAGGCCGGTCTGCCGGAGCAGGCGCTTGGCCTCCTCCACGCGCACAAAGGCGACGTACCCCGTCAGCGTCTCCCCCGTCTCCCGGGCGAACTCCCAGCTTAAGTGATTCTTCGAGACTCCCGCCCTTTCGGCCACCTCGGCCAGGGACAGCTCGGGGTCCGCGAACCGCTCGCGGATGAACCGCTTTGCCGCCACGATTATCCTCGACTCGACGCCGCGGGAAGCGACGGCGCTCTTGTAAGCGCCGGGCACACCCTCAAGGCCACCGCGGGCGTCGCCGATGGAGCAGGAGGCCCGTACGGAGAGGTAGCGCTCGATTCCGTCCTTCGCGTCCGCGCAGAAGAGGCGGGCCTGCTCTTCCCCCCCGAGAAGAGGACCGCGACGTGGCCCGGCCGGACGGGGACGACCTCGCCGGAGCCCCGTTTGGCGAGGATCTGCGCGAGGGACCTCTCCACCATGGAATCGAAGCGGGAAAGCTCCTCCTCTTCATAGCGCCGCGCCACGTCCTCGAAGTCCCTGATCCAGAATGCGCAGACGAACACGGGGGGCGCGAGGGAGATTCCGAGGCCGGCGATCGCATCCCATGATTCCGGCCCGATCGGCTGGACCAGGAGGTCCCGCAGGACCTGGCGGCGGAGAACCTCCACCTGCTTCCGCTCCACGATTGCCGAGCTTCGCTCCCTCGATTCCTCGATGCCCAGGGCGGTCTTTCTGAGCAGCGCCAGAAGGGATTCCCCGTCCATCTCGGTTTTCAGCACGTAGTCGGCCGCCCCCAGGGTGAACGCGGTCCGCACGAGGTGGAACTCGTCATAGGCGGAGAGGATCAGCACGGCCGGGGCTTCGCCGGGGTGGACGCCCTCCCCCGCAGCCATCCGGCGCAGGAACTCGATGCCGTCCATCACGGGCATGGAGATGTCCAGAAGAACGATGTCGATCTCCGGATGCGCATCCAGCGCCTCCAAGGCCTCGCGGCCGTTTCCCGCCTCGAAGCGGAAGCTGAAGCCTTCCCTTTCCCAGTCCCGCAGGCTGGCGATGGAGAGGCGCACGAACGGCTCGTCGTCCACGACCAGGACGCTATGCACCCCCGTTCCCTTCCCTCCTCACCACCGGAAGGAGGAACCGAACGAGGGTGTAGCGGCCCCGCTCGCTTTCCACCTCCAGGCCGAATGACTCCCCGAAGTTCAGCCGGATCCGCCTCCTCACATTGGCAAGGCCTATGTGATGGAGTCGGCTCCCTTTCTCCGAATTCTCCGAGGGCTCCTCCAGGGCGGACAGGACCTTCTCGGCTTCTATGCCCACCCCATCGTCCTTCACCTCCAGCACGAGCCGCCGATCCTTCGCGGCCACCAGCCCGGGCTCGGGGAGCGCCAGGGGCGCAGCCCCCGGAGCCTCCTCCAGGCGTGCGGAGATGCGGATCGTCCCTCGGCGCCCGGCGGCCGAGATTCCGTGGAGGATGGCGTTCTCCACGATGGGCTGGAGGATCATGCGCAGGACCAGGAGGCCGCGGGTGCGCTCCTCGACGTCGTACTCCACGTCGAAGTGCTCTCCGAAGCGGACCTTCATGATGCCGACGTAGCTTTCCACGTTGGAGAGCTCGGCGGCCAGCTCCGCCATGGGGCCGGCGCTCGCGTAGCTGTCCGCGAGCACGCGCATCAGGGCATGGGTCATGTCCCCGATGGCGTGCGCCTTGGCCGCCCGCGCCATGAGGCGGATGGAGTTCAGCGTGTTGGAGACGAAGTGCGGGTTGATCTGGAAGCGCAGCGCCTCAAGCTCGGATTTCATCCTTTCGCGGTCCCGCCGCTCGCGCTCCAGGGTCAGGGTGCGGATTTCTTCCACCATGCGGTTGAAGCTCTCCGTGAGGACGGCCAGCTCCTCGATCCCGGCCGCCGACGGCACCCGAACGCCGTAGTTTCCTCCGCCCACCAGATGCATGCTGCGGGTCACCTCCCGGATGGGATTCGCGATTCGCGAGAGGAATATCCCGGCATACACGATGAAGAGCACGGTGAGGAGCGCCAGGGCGGGATAGATGTACCACCTGTAGGAGGTGATGCTGCCCATGATCGCCGCGCGGTCCGCCAGAAGCGCGATGGTCCAACCCGTGGACTCCATGAGGAGGGAGCTTGCCATCCATGACCGCCCGCCTGCGCGAATCTGCCGGAACGCCGCGCTCCCCTCCTCCTTTCCCCCAGCCGCCAGAAGCGATGCCAGGGCGGAGAGGCTTTCGCCGTCCGATGCGGGGATGCTGGAGAGCAGGGGGTGGCCGTCCCTTCCGAAAATCACCACGTCTCCGCCGCTTTCGGAGACGGGGCGGGACACGAGTCGATCGAAGTAGGGCACGCGGAACATCACCAGCACCGCGTCGAGCTCCGTGTCGTAGTCCTGCGGGGACGTGCAGACCGCGACGGAGAGCATGAACTTCTCTCCGACGTTTCCCGCCACTCCCGTGAGGCTGTCGACGAGCAGGACCTTTCCGGGATTCTTCTTCGCCTCAGAGTACACGGATCGGTCGATGGCTCTCACGAACCTGATGTTGGGGTAGTTGCGGTAGTAGTACGCCCCGCCGTTTCGCATGTAGAGGATCACGGCCCCGATCCGGTTGGAGTAGGTGAAGAAGCTCACCAGCTTGTCGTCGAGGCCATTGGCGGCGAGGAGGCGGTCCCCGGGGCTGCGGGCTCGAGAATAGGCGTCGGCAAGGGAGCGAAGCTGCAGGTCGTGGAAGAGCGCCGAGGCGAGGATGGAAACCTCGTCCGTCTCGCCCCTGATGTTCTGTGCCACCTGGTCGACCACGGCCTCGGTCTGGCGGGAGACGGTGGAAACGAGCGCGGAAAGGTACATACGGGAGAGCACTACCAGGACCACCAGGCCGGGAAGGAATACCAGGAGGAGGAACGCAATGTTGAACCTTCTGCGGATGGAGACCACGAGCGGCAGTATATCATGGGTTGACCGTCAACGGCCTATGGCTTTCCTCTTCTTCTCCAGATACGCGAGGTAGTCGGAATAGGAGATATTGGGCGGCGCCAGGTGGTCGAGATGGGGGACGTATCCCCCCGCGTCCATGAGGGGCTTGATCCGCTCCAGCTCACGGTCGATCGAGGATCCCCCGGCGGCAATGGCTTCCTTGTTGATCCCGCCCCTGAGGAGGAGCTCTTTTCCGAACTTCCTCCTCCACCCGAGGTGATCGGCCCCCGCGTTCACCTCCAGGGGGAACATGATGTTCACCCCCGCCTCCAGCCACAGGGGGATGAGCGCTTCCGGGTTTCCATCGCAGTCCACTATGGACAGGGCGCAGCCCCGCTTCCTTGCTTCGTCCATGACCTTCATGTAGGCGGGGAGGAAGAAGCGCCGGAAAAGCTCGGGACCGACGAAAGGGCCGTTCTTGGATGCCATGTCCTCCCACCAGCTCACGTAATCCAGGGGGATGTCCGCGGGGAGCCGGGAGATCTGGCCCGCGCACAGCTCGGCCCAGAAATCAGTCATTTCCTCAACAAGGGCCGGATCGTCGTAGAAACAGAGCGAGAGATTCTCGAACCCCATCCAGTTGCGAAGCTGGCCGTAGAACCCGGACATGCCCGCCGTGATCATCCGCCCTTCCCCGGCCGCGCGGCGGATGCGCTCCAGCTCCGTGTCTGAAAAGAAGCGCGTCGGGTCTTCGCGCCGGTAGCGGGCGGCGAGCTTCCGCCAGTCTTCGCGGCTTTCAACGGGGAACCTGATGAAGCGGGGGATGGAGCTTTCATCCACGTCGCTCAAGTACCGCTCGGACACGATGCCCCCCTGGTCCCTCATCACGGTGCGATCCCCCTCCTTCGAGATGACCTCCTCGGGAAAGCCGGGATTGATCTGCAGGCGCAGCTGGAGCTCTTCGCCCGAGGAATCGAATCCGAAGAACTCCTCCAGCTTCTTGTTGAACATATCCAGGGCGTCCTTCTCCCCGAAATGCTCGTGATCCTGATACCACCAGTCGGTGAGGCTCCGAGGCAGGCCCTCCTTCAGCCACCGCCTGATCGTCTGTGGCCAGAAGCCGAACTCCAGGTCGGGGACGCGGTCAACGCGCTCGCCCCGAAAGAACAGGTAATACCTTTCCGTAACGACGTGGTTCGCGCTCCTCATGGCCCCATGTTCGCACGAACTCTCCCCTCGCGCCAAGGCGAAAGCCGCGGGGGGTCGCCCGGCCGCGGCCGCCCGGGCAGCTTCGATTGACAGGGCCCCGGAGCGGCACTACTCTCTTGGGGCCATGAATGCCGTACGCTCAGACATGATCGTCCGCGCGGCCCGAGAGGCCGCGATAGTCGTTCCCTCGTTCAACGTCCCCCATCTTCCGATGGTGGAGCCGATCGTCAAAGCCGTCAGCGACGAGGAGTCCTTCGCTTTCATCGCGGTGGCCCGCATCGAATGGATGAAGCTGCAGAGCAAGAGCCTCGAAGCCGTGGCCGAGGAGTATGCGAGGCACAGGGATGCCGGCCACGTTCGCCTTCACCTTGACCACGTCCCGGTCATCGACGAGGACAACCAGACCGTCGACTATCGCCGGATCATAGAGCGGGCGCTGGGGGCGGGCTACGATTCCGTCATGGTGGACGGCTCGCGCCTGAGCTTTGCCCAAAACGTCGCGGCCACCCGCTCCATCGTCGAGCTCTGCCACCGGACCAGGATCCCTGTGGAGGCGGAGCTCGGGTCGGTATTCGGCCATGAGGCCGGCCCTCAGCTTCCCTACGACGAGATCTTCCGCCTGAAGAAGGGGTTTACGGACGTGGAGGAGACGCGGGCTTTCGTGCGCGAGTCCGGCTGCGATTGGCTTTCCGTTGCGTTCGGCAGCATCCACGGGGCCGTATCCGAGGCGCTGCGAAACCAGCCGAAGGTGCCCGCGCGGCTTGACCTCGACCACCTGCGCCTGCTCGCCGAGGCGGCACGGATCCCGCTGGTCCTGCACGGCGGCTCCGCAATCCCCAAGGAATATATCCGGGGCGCCATTGGCCTGGGGGTGGCGAAGGTCAACGTCGGCGCGGAGATCCGCCAGGCATACGAGAGCGCCCTCAAGCAGAGCGGATCCGTGCCGCCGGCCCAGGACAGGGTCTACGACGCGGTGAGGCGGATCATCAGGGACGTATTCGAGGTGAGCGGCAGCGCCAAGAAGCTGACGGGGCGCCCTCCCTCCCCATGAGCCTTCTGGGGATCGACATCGGGACCACCGGATGCAAGGCCGTGGTCTTCTCCCCTGACGGAAGGCGGCTTTCCTCATCGTACTCGGAATACCACATCGCTCACCCCGGAAGCGGCTGCGCAGAGCTCGACAGCGCATCGGTCTGGAGCAATGTCTGCCGAACAATCCGGGAGGCTGCTTCCCAGTGCCCCCGGGGGGATCCCATCACCGCACTTTCGATCGCGTCCATGGGAGAAGCCGTGGTGCCCGTAAGCGTTGACCGCCGCATCCTCGGCCCCTCCCTCCTGAACATCGACGCGCGCGGAAACTCATATCTCCCACAGCTTCGAGAACGGATTTCGGACCTGGAGCTGTACCGGATCAACGGAAACTCGTGGGGCGCCCAGTACAGCGTCACCAAGCTCATGTGGATGAAGAAGCACGACACCGCGCTGTATGCATCAACAGCGAAATTTCTCCACTGGGCGGGCTTCGCGGCCTTCATGATGGGATGCGAGCCTTTCGTCGACTATTCGCTTGCAAACAGAAGCCTGCTCTTCGACATCAACAGGCTGGATTGGTCCGATGAGCTTCTGGCGGTCAGCGGGATAGATCGCGAGAAGCTCCCCCCCTGCGTTGCCCCCGGAACCGAGGTGGGCACGGTCGGGCGCGGTATTGCAGGCGAGCTCGGCCTGCCCGAGGGAGCGAGGATCGTGAGCGGAGCTCATGACCAATGCGCCAACTCCCTGGGCTGCGGTGCGATCTCGGAGGGCACGGGGATGTTCGGCATGGGCACGTTCTCCACCATCGCCCCGACATACACGGAGAGGAAGGACGCGAGAGCCATGGTGCGCTTCGGGTTGAACACGGAGCACCATGCCATTCCCGGCCATTTCATCACCTTCATCTTCCACATGGGAGGCGCCGCCGTGAAGTGGTACCGGGACACCCTCGCTTCGGCGGAGGCGGCCGCCGCCCGAGCCGGCGGGCTGGACGCCTACCCGCCCCTGTTCGCGGAGCTTCCGGCGGGTCCCGCTTCGGTATTCGTTCTGCCGCATTTCGCCCCTATGGGCCCCTCCGACTTCAGAGACGATTCCAGCGGCGTCATCCTCGGGCTGGGACTGAAGACGAGCCGCGCCGACATCCTCAAAGGCGTGCTCGAGGCCAACCTCTTCGCGTTGAAGGAAAGCGTCGAGGTTCTTCCCTTCCTGGGCATCCCCCTTCGCACTCTCCGCGCCGTCGGGGGAGGCTCGCGCTCCGACGCGGCGGTGCAGCTCTCCGCCGACATCCTGGGCATCCCGCATGAAAGACCCGACGTCACCGAGGCCGGGGCGCTTGGCGCCGCGCTGCTCGCCGGAAAGGCGGAGGGGGTGTACTCCTCGTATGCGGAAGCGGCTGAGACAGCCGTGCGGCTGACGGGAAGGTTCGAGCCGGACCAGGACGCGGCCGCGGCGTACCGCGAGCGCTACGCGAGATATAAAGACTACAAGGAGAAGCTCCTGGCGCTGACGAGAGACTGGGAGTCGTACAAGGCTGGAACACGGGGTGATGCGGGGCCCGAGGGCTAGAGCCTGCCTCGAAGCAGGCCGAGCAGGTCCGCCTCGTTGAATGGCTTGGAGAGAAAGGAATCCATTCCCACTTCGAGGCAGCGGCCCCTGTCTCCGCCCATCGCGTAGCCGGTCAATGCGATGATGGGAAGACAGCGCACCCGAGGGTCGGGGTGCGACCTGATTGCCCGCGCGCACTCGATCCCGTCCATGCCCGGCATCTGGACGTCCATGAGGATCATGGCGGGAAGCTCCCCGCGCAGGAGCTCAAGCACTTCATGGCCATTGAAGGCGGGAAGAACCCGGAATCCTTCTTTCTCCAGAACGCTCTGGATGAAAAGGAGGTTGATCGCATTGTCCTCGGCGACGATGAGCGTCCCTCCCCCCGGCATTCCGTCGGAGGCCGCTGTGCTCAGGGCGGGCGCTTCCCTCGCTTCGGGCGCCGCGCGCGCGATCCGGGCGGGGATCCGCACGGTGAACACGGACCCCGAGCCCACCTCGCTGTGCACGCTCACGGTTCCGCGCAACACGTCGATGAGGCGTTTGACGATGCTCAGGCCCAGCCCCGCTCCCTCGTGGCGCTTCGAGTAGGAGCTGTCGAGCCGGCGGAAGCGCTCGAAAATGAGGTCACAAGCGTCCCGCGGTATCCCGATCCCCGTATCGCGCACCTCGAAGACCAGGAGGACCCGGCTCTCGTCCACAAAAAGCGTGCCCGCCGTGAGCTTGACGCTCCCGCGTTCCGTGAACTTCACGGCATTGCCGATCAGGTTGACGAGGATCTGGCTCACCATCTGCGGGTCGGTCTCCACGCAGTCGGGAAGCTCGTCGAGGAAGGAAGTGAGGGCGATCGACTTCTCGGCGGCCGCAACCTCGAGGGCGTCGAGAATGCCGGCGCACAGCCTCTTCACGTCCACAACCTCGAAGCGCGGCTTTCTCACCCCGGACTCAAGCATCTCCAGGTCGAGGATATCGTTCACGATTCCCAGGAGGAGCGTTCCTGATTCATTCAGGTGCTGGACGTACACGCGCTGGATGTTGCTCAAGTGAGTCTGCGAGAGCAGCGAAGCCATCCCGAGAATCCCCGTGAGAGGGTCCTGATCTCATGGCTCATATTCGAGAGAAAGGCGCTCTTGATCTCGAGGGCTTTTTCGGCGGCCTCCTTCGCCTTCTCCGAGGCGGCCCGGGCGGCTCGCGTTTCCTCCTCGGCCCGTATCGCTTTCGAGACGTCGCGCGCGTTGGCCAGGATCCCGCCGATCTCGGGGTCGGCGAGGAGGTTGACGCAGCCGGCCTCGATGTCCACCCATCCCCCCTTCTTCACCCTCTGGCGGAAGCGCAGGGTGATGGAAGAGCCCGGCCTTTTTATGATCGACGCGATCGCCTCGCTCACGCGGCGGCGGTCGTCGGGATGGATGAGAGCCAAAGCGGACATCGAGGCGATCTCGACGGGCCGGAAACCGGTGAGACGCTCCGCCGCGGGGCTGACGAATTGCGGCTTGCCGTCAGGCCCCAGGATGAGCAGAGGATCGATCATCGAATCGATGATGAGCTTCAACCGCCGCTCGCTCGCCTTGAGGGATGTCTCCGCCCGAGCGCGCCTGGCATAGGCTGAGGAGAGGATGAGCGAAACGGAGGCGAGGAAGGTCGCGAAGAGCTGGAAGATGAGGACCCGCTCCTCGACTGATGGGGAGAGGGGAACGAGGCCTCCGCTTCCCCGCACCATGCCGATGACTCCTATGAAGCTCATCAGCAGGGAGACGACGGCGGAGAAGAAGGGTCCCGACCGCATTCCCGCCCAGAGGAATACGGGGTAGGAGACGAACAGCAGCACGATCGCCGGGAAGATCTCACGAGGCCGGGAGAAAAATGAAAGGCTCGCGGTGGCCGCGGAAACCGCTATCATGATGAGGATCTCGGCCCGACGGGATGCGGGAAGCCTTGCCCATTCAGCCTTCCCTGCCGAGAGTGAAAAGAAAAAGGGCAGGATCAGGATGGAAGAGACCGAGCCGGGGCTCGCCAGGGCGATCCAGCGGCGCAGGAACGACGCGAGGCCGCCGGCGCCGGCCGCGGCCTGGGGGAGAGCGCAGAGGGGATACACGATCAGAGCGGGAAGCAGGAGCACGACCAGCACGTGTTCGACGCGCTCCATGTCGACCTTCCCGCAGACGCGCCGAAGGAGCAGCGCCCCTCCCGCGCCTTCGACCACGGCGCGCGCCGCCCAGAGCGCGCTCGCGGAAAGGGCGGATCCTTCCAGGCCCGCCGCGCTCGCGAGCTGGGCCGCGAAAGCCGCGGGGATCAGGATGAGCCATTCCCGCATCGGGCGCAAGCACAGCGCGGCGAGCAGGAGAGCAGCCTGGGGCCAGAAAATGAAAAGCGAGTCGGAGGAGACTTCGAAGAGCAAGCCGATGCGGGCGGCGGCGTAATAGGCGCCCGCGAAGGCAAAAAGCTCGCCGAGGAGACGGAGGAATGGCCGGCCGCTGGGAGGAATCTTCATGTCGAACTTGCTCGCTCACTTGAAGATAGCACGCAAAAGCGCGCTTTCCAGCGGTCCGGCCGGACGCCCCGCCTACTGGCCCTGGTCGCCCTCCTCCCCCTGATCTCCCTCTTCGAGCTTCTTTTTCTTCTTCGGTACGTTCGGCGCGGGGGAGCCTCCGGGCTGGCCCTGCCTGTCCTGGTTGAAGCTGCGCGCGTCACCAGCGGGCGTCCTGTTGGGGCGGGCCTGGTCTTGAGAGGCCGCGGGGGCCGCCTCGCCGTTCTGGTTCTGGATGCGCTTGGGAGCCTGTGCCGGCGCCGTGGGCTTTGCAGCTTCTCCCGCATCACGCGCCGCGGGGCCGACGAACGGGGTGCCGCGCGGAGTTGCGGATTGGGGCGCCACCCGGGCCCCCGGCTGCCGCGTAACGACTGTTCGCCCGCCCTCCTGGACCGGAGGCTGGGAAACGCGCACGCGGGCGGCGTCGGGGCGCGCCAGAACGCTTTCCCTTTGGGGAGCGACGGACGCCGTCATGCCGCCTATGGGGACGTTGGCTATCCGCTCCCTTGGGACTTGGACCGCCGCACGGTCCACTGGCTGGGAGCTCGCGAATGCGCCCTGAGGCACAGCCGTCACGGCCCCGGAGACGCCGCGGTTGACGTAGGCGACGCGGCCCACGTTGACGCTCCCGACGTTGACGTTGCGCACATGCCCGACGTTGATGTTGCGCACGTAGGATGAGCTTGCGTGGTACCCCGGAACGTACACTTCACGCGGCCCCAGGGGGAACCAGCCGATTCCGAAAGAGTCGCCGGAGAAGAACACGACGAGCGCGGGCGCGTAGACGGGGTGGAGGACGATCGAGCCCGGCACCCACACCCATATTCCCGTCACGTAGGCCCAGCGGCCGTAATGAAATGGCGCGAATCCCCACGGCTCGTCCGCGATCCAGGTCCATCCCCAGGGATCCTGCCAGGCCCAATGCCCGTAGTGATACGGGGCCCATCCCGCGCGGACTCCCGACGGGACCCAGACCGTTCCATAGCGGGGCACCACGCGCCATGTTCCGTACCAATCGAGGTCCTCGCAGCCGACCAGCTCGCGCGACACGTAGCGAACCGAGACGATGCTGTCCTCCTTGCGATCCCGCGCCAGGGCCCAGGCGTCCCAGTCGTCCCGGCCGGGAGCGGACTGGATTTCGTAGGTGGGAGAGCCGGCGCCTGTCACGACGACGGCCTGGTTTCGGTTCACCGCCACGAGGTCGGAGTCCACGGCCACTTCCAGCCTGCCGCTGCGGGCAATGGCGGTCGTGTCTCCGCTGTCGCCGACGTCGATTCGATAGGAGCCAGGGACGACGAGCGTGACGCTCGCGTTGGGAGTGTCCACCTCGAAGACCTGGCCCGCGTCCAGGCGGCGCAACCGGATGTTGAGGGACCCCTGGGTGAGGCTGATCTGGGCGGTCTGGTCGTCCAGGGTCGCAAAGGAGAACTCGGTCATCGACGCCAGGCGAACGGCCGTCGAGCCGATGTGGACCTCGGCCATGGAATCCTGATCGGTCCACAGGTAGTCTCCCGTCGACAAGGGATAGTTCAGCGTGGCGGGAGCCCACTCATCGAGTGAGCCGGGTCGGAACGAGACCGTCCCGCTGATGAAGTTCAATCTCCCCACGCGCGCCGGCGGATCAGCCCAGATGCTTGACCCGCAGAGGAGAAAACCAGCAAGAAGAATTGCCAGGAGGTAAATCCTTTTCATGTTCATATGCCCTCCATGAAATATAAAACAATCTAACAGAAAAATTGACACCAAAACAGTGGGGATTTCAGGATTAATAAGGAAGAAAAGGAATAATCTTTTGTTATGAGGTCCAGAAACAGCGCCCCGAGGCGGATCGTACCGGAGGGCATTCCCTGGGTTGATTTTTTGTCCGCTCCATTGCACAAATAGCCGAGCAGAAGGAGAACGTATGAATAGCCTCAGTGTCGCGCATCGCGCTGCGGGTCTCAGCGGCCGAGCTCTCCGGCGGGAGGGACCATGAGAATAAGATCCAAGCTGTTTCTCGTGATCTTCATCATGATCGCCGCATTCGTGGGCTCGATCGCGCTCTACTTCATCGTGCTCTCGCCCATCTCCCGGATGCAAGCCGAGCAGCAGATCCTCACAGACGTTCGAACCGCTTTTCTGGAGGAGGAGATCGCCGTCAACGGGCTTTCCACCTCTCCGTTTCTGGCCCAGATGGAGGCGGTCAAGGCTGCCCTGAAAAAGACCTCGGAGGTGCTCCAACGGCTGGACTCCCTCACCGTGCTTCCCGGGGTCAATCAGTCCATCCGCGACGCGCTGGACACGATCCAGAGGCTTCGAGCCCTCCACGAGGAGAACCTCGCCGTCTCCTTCACGATAACGGCGCAGCGCGTCGAGCAGGACGCGCGGCAGATGTACGGCGCCGCCGGCGCCGGGGAGCTGGAAGGGGCCAACCTCTTCGACATCTCCTTCACGGCCAACGAGAAGAGGGCGCGGAAGGACACCACCGCCATCCTCGCCTTCGCTCATATATCGCTTCTCATCGGAAACCTCGGCACCCTCTCCTCGGGCCTCGACAGCGCCGTCCATGTCATCGAGGACCAGTACGCCGTGATCGCCAAGGAAGTCGGCGCGGTCCAGGCGCGCAGCACGATCATATCCGTGGCCAGCATCGCGCTGCTCGTGGCGGCGACGCTCCTCTTCGCTTTCCTGCTCACCAACGGCATCGCGCGCTCCATCGCCGCCATCGAGGGGAACATCGCCGCGATGATGAGAGGCGATCTCACGCGCATGTTCGAAGTAAAGAGCCGCGACGAGGTGGGAACGCTCTCCGGCAACTTGAACCGCTTCATCTCCTCCCTGAAGGAATCGATGACCAGCGTGCAGGCGGTCTCATCCGAGAATGCCCGCATGAAGGACAGCCTGATGGTGACGACCGAGCAGACCTCCGCCTCGGCAACCGAAATGAGCGCCAACGCCGCATCCATCGACAGGCAGATTTCCACCCTGGACGAGAACCTCGCCTCCACGGGAGCGGCCGTCTCCAACATCGCGGACGGAATCGAGACCTTGAACCGGCAGATCGTGGAGCAGATGGCGATGGTGGAGGAGTCCACGGCCTCCGTGACGGAGATGATCGCCTCCATCGACAATATCGCGCGGATCGCCGACGCCCGGCGCGGCGCGACGGAAAAGCTGGTGAGCACCGTGACGGCCGGCGGCAAGAAGATGGGCACGACGATAGACGTGGTGAATCAGATCAACTCCAGCGTGGGAAGCATCCGCAACATCACCGGGATCATCCACGGCATCTCCGCCCAGACGAACCTCCTGGCCATGAACGCGGCCATCGAAGCGGCGCACGCGGGGGATGCGGGGCGGGGTTTTTCCGTGGTTGCCGACGAGATCAGAAAGCTCGCCGAGGCGTCGTCGTCCAACTCGAAGGAGATCGGAAAGATCCTCAAGGTGATCGTGGGCAGGATCCAGGACGCGATGTCCTCCGGCGAGGCGATGAACCTCGCCTTCGAGGAGATCGACCACGAGGTGCACAGCCTTTCCTCGTCGCTCGCCGAGATCTTCTCCAGCATGGGAGAGCTTCGAACGGGCGGAGACCAGATCCTCAAGGCGATGACGGTGCTGCAGGAGGTGTCCGCCAACGTGAAGGGAGGAGCGAACACGATCACGGACAACTCCGCCAGGATCCGCGGCTCGATGGAGTCGGTGCAGAGGATCTCCTCCGAGGTCCGCGGCGGGATCACTGAAATCTCGGTCGGGATCAGGGAGATTTCGACGGCTGTGCAGAACGTGCTGGGCATCGTGGAACGCCTTGCGAGCCTTACCGACACCCTCAACGGCGAGCTTTCCAAGTTCCGCACGCAGTAGAGGGAGAGAATGGCTGAAAGCCGACCCCCGGCCCCGTCGGATCGACCGAGCAAGTGGGCTGTCTTCGCCATCGTGGCGATCGGGGTTTTCATGGGCACCCTCGACGCCTCCATCGTCAACATCAGCCTGCCCTCAATCGCCCGCGACTTTCACGTTCCGCTGAACGGCGCCATCGAATGGGTGGTGATCGCCTACCTCGTCTCCACGGCGGCATTCCTCCTCAGCTCCGGCCGGCTCGCCGACATGGTGGGTCGAAAGCCGATATGGATGGCGGGCCTAGTGATCTTCACGGCAAGCTCGGCGCTGTGCGGGGCCGCCTCCTCGCTGGCAATGCTCAACGCGGCACGCGCCCTGCAGGGCGTTGGAGGGGCGCTCCTGTTCTCCACGAGCCCCGCTCTGCTCACGGCGGCCTTTCCGCCGGCCGAGCGCGGCCGGGCTCTCGGGCTGAACGCGGTGGTCGTGGCCCTGGGCACGAGCATCGGCCCCACCGTGGGGGGGATCATCACGGCATCCCTCTCATGGCGCTGGATATTTACCATCAACGTGCCGATCGGAGCTCTCGGAATCATCCTCACCACCCACATTCTGCGGGAGAGGCCTGAAACGCGCCCGGCCCGCTTCGACCCCCTGGGCGCCGTCCTCCTGGCTGTCGGCCTGGCCTTCGTCATCGCCGCGCTTTCCTTCGGCACCGAGCTGGGTTTCCTCTCTCCCTTCATCCTGAGCGCCGGCGCCGTCGGGCTCGCCGCCCTGGCCGTCCTTCCGCTTGTCGAGAAGCGCGTTGCCCATCCTATAATCGATCTGTCCCTGCTTTCGGACCGCGTATTCCTTTCCGCCAATCTCAGCCTGGTGTTGAGCTTCCTCTCGCTGTTCGCCGTGAGCTTCATCATGCCCTTCTACCTGGAGCAGCTTCGAGGGTTCCCCACACAGACGGCGGGGCTCCTCCTCACGCCCCTGCCCCTCACCATCGCCCTTTTCGCTCCGATAAGCGGCTGGATCGCGGACCGGACGGGAAACACGCGATGGCTTGCTTCCTCGCGATTGCTCGTGGCGTGCATCGGGCTCGTGCTGGTGGGGATGCTGAAGGCCGACAGCACTCCGGCGGATATCGTCCTGCGCCTGTTCGTCGTCGGGCTCGGCCAGGCCCTTTTTCAATCGCCGAACAACAGCGCGCTTCTCGGCTCGGCGCCGCCTCATGCGCGCGGAGTCGCCTCGGGTTTCCTTGCGACGGGACGGGTGATCGGGCAGAGCCTCAGCGTTGCGATCGCGGGAGCGGTGTTCACGACAATGGGGGGAGCTGTGGCCGGCCTAGCCCTTCAATCCGACGCAGGCGACACCGCGGCGCTCCAGGGAGTGTTTCTTTCCGGCTTTCGATCCGCCCTATTTCTGTGCGCGGGAATCGCCGTGATCGGGGCGTTCGCTTCGCTCATCCGAGGGAAAGAGGCATAGGGCGGCCCCATCAGGCCGTGCTCAAGCCCGCCGCCAAGCGCCCGACGCCGGGCGTCGAGGCCGCGCTCAGCTTATCCTGTAGAGGTAGACGTCCCCCCGCATCCTTTCGGCGCGTATCGAGGGGAAACGCCAGTGATGGGAAACAACCCGGGCTCCGGGGGCGAGCTCCCTCTTCAGCTTGGCCTCCAGCCGCCCCATGACGAATCCGACCTGGAACGTGGTGACGAGGTGGTAGGGCGAGAGGTCGGCGCGCCAGAAGCTTCCCCAGTGGATGAACGCCTTTCCCCAGAGGCCGGCCTGGCGGATGTTCTTTCGGGAGATGAAGACCAGGATGGGATTGATCTCGTAGCCATGCGCCTCGGCTCCCTTCTGGGCAAGCGCGATCACCACCCTGCCGTCTCCCGAGCCGAGGTCCGCCGCCTTTTCCCCGGGGGACACTCCGGCGAGCTCCGCCATGACGAGCGTCGTGTCGGGGGTGCTCGGGTCGTAGATGGCTCCGCGCCCGAGGGGAAAAAAGACGAAGAAGACGAGATAGATGACCACAATGACAAAAGCGAGCCAGATTATCGTTGCCATCGAACACCCATCTTACCAGGATTTGGAGGTGAACGCTACCGAGGGATTTTTATCCGCCCGTTCTCGATGAGCCATTGGAGGGATTCCCCCACTGCTTCCAGCGAGCCGTAGCGGGGCTGGTAATCGAGAGCCCGCCGCGCCTTCTCAATGCTGCAGCAGGGGCTGTGGGCGATGTGATCCCACGTTGCGGCCGCGTCCTCAGGCGATACGCCCGAACGCCATGAGTCCCACGGCAGATACGACAATTCCGCCTCCCGGCCGAACCAGCGCGCCACGCTTTCGGCGTAGCCGCGCAGCGTAACGGCTGCGGCGGAGGTGACGTGGAAGCTTTCGCCGATCGCTTGCGCCCTGTTTTCCATGGCGCGGCAGAAGGCCTGGGCCACGTCGTCGGCGTGCACGTGATGGACGGTCTCCAGCCCCAGGTTGGGGAGGGCGAGCTTTCTCCCGCCGGCAAGAGCCTCGAACACGGCCGGATTGAAATTGCCCGCGGGGTTCAGGGGAACCCAGCCGCGGCCCACAATGTGGCCGGGATGAAGGATGGTGGCGGGAAACCCCGTGGCCCTGGCCGTGGCGAGCAGCCACGCCTCGATGGCCGCCTTCTGGATTCCATACTCGCCGAAGGGCCTTCTCGGAGCAGCCTCCGTGGTGGGGACAACGGTGCCGGGTCCGTGGACCCAGATCGTTCCGCAGAAAAGGTACTGGCCGACTTTTCCCGACAGCGCCTCCACGATCTGCCGTACGCTCGCCACGGTGAAGCACACCAGATCGATCACCGCATCACCGCCAAGCGACACAATCCTCCCGCCGAACGTCCCCGCGGCCTCCTCGGGCAGCCGGTCGGATTTCAGGCGCTTCACGTATCTCCAGATTCCCGTGTCGAAATAGGGCTCCCGTTCGCCCCTGCTGAGGCAGACGACTTCATGGCCCGCCTCCACAAGACGCGGGACCAGATACGTCCCGATGTGCCCCGTAGCCCCAATAACGATGATCTTCATTTTCACGAGCCCATGGATCGGTCCGCCGGGGGATTGCGGCGCGACCGTCCGATGTTCGATTACCTTTTTGCCTTGCGCGCGGGGGTCTTCTTCGCGGTCTTCACCTTCTTGACTTTCCCCGCGCTCTTGGGAAGGTTCCCCGACCCTATCCTTTTCGCCTCGTCGCGGGTGAAGAACTTGCGGGTTCCTTGCTTGGTGCCCACCTTCATCCGCCAGGAATACTGCCGAACCGTCGAAATGGAAAGCCCCGTCATTCTTGCAACATCGTTTACAGAAAGCTTCATCGAGCCCTCCTCATCTATAGAGAGAGAATATATGAATTATTGAATTGATACAAGGAATCAAGCTACGGGCGGACGACGAGGAATCAGATGGGCACGTTTGTCGGCAGGAGAATCTCGTCCGAGATGAGCGGGATCCCCCCCTCGCCCTTCCGCGCTTCCATGGGGGCGTAGGTCCGCGGCTCCGGGCCGCGGTACAGGCTCTCCGGCCTGTAGATGCGGTTTCCGTGCTCCCTCTGCTCCAGGATATGAGCAAGCCACCCCGCCGTCCGGGCCATGGTGAACACGGGGGTGAAGAGGATCTTCGGTATCCCCAGAAGCGAATAGACGGCGCCGGAGAAGAAGTCAACGTTCGGGTAGACCGGCTTGTCGCCCATCTTCGCGCGGAACTGCTTCTCGATCTCCTTAAGGATTTCGTAGTAGCGCCCGTCTCCCTTCTTCTCCGAAAGCTCCCGCAGGAACTCCTCCATAATATAGGAGCGCGGATCCTTGACCTTGTATTCGCGGTGGCCCATGCCCATAATCTTCTTTTTCTCCGCAATCGCCTTGTCCAGCCACGCGCCCACGCGGTCCTTGCTGCCGATCTCCTCCACCATCTCCATCACCTTCTCGTTTGCCCCTCCGTGGAGGAAGCCGAACAGGGCGCCGATGGCCGCCGAGATGCTGCAGTAGCAGGTTGACAGAGTGGAGGCCACGACGCGGGCCGTGAACGTCGAGGCGTTGAACTCGTGTTCGGCGTGGAGAACGAGGCACGTGTCCATGATGCGGCCCTCATACTCCTCGGGCTCCGTGCCGCGCATCATGGTGAGGAAGTTCGCCCCGTGGGACAGGTCCATGCGGGGGGGCACGTACTCCCTGCCTTCGCGGAACCTCTGGTAAGTTGCAACGACGCTCGCCGTCTGCACAACCTGGTGGAGGGTCTGGCGGCAGTTGCAGGTGGCCGAGTGCCAGATCCTGTGCTCGACGTAGCTTGAAAGGTACGCGATGACGGACTGGAGCAGCTGCATCGGATGGGCGTTCGGCGGAAAGCCCCTGACGATCTCCCGGATGGCCGGTGCAATGTCCCTGCTGGCCCGCATGCGCGCCCGCCATTCGGCGAGCTGCCGCGCGGTGGGAAGCTCCTCGTAAAGGAGGAGGTACGTCACCTCTTCGTAGTCCGACTTGCGCGCAAGCTCCTCGATCGAGTAGCCCCGGTAGTACAGCTTTCCCTTCTGGCCGTCTATTCGGCAGATCGTCGTCTCGTCCGCGATGACCCCTTCAAGGCCTTTCGAGTAGGTTCCCTCCATCATACGGTGCCTCCATTGTTCCGTCGCTGTCTCAAATGTACATATAACCGTGAAGCTGCGGCCCGAATGCGACGGCAGCGAGGAAACGCCGCGGGCTCACACGCTAGCGTTCTCCCTCCAGCAAGCGCGGCGGGCTTGCGCTCGGGACGGCAGGCGTTTGAACCTACAGGGAGCGCCGCGGGCTCACGGCGGCCCGCTCAGCGCCCGCGGTGTTCTTGCGCTGGGGAGGCGCGTTTATCGGTCTTCCCCCCGCGGCGAGAGCCGCCTCCCGGACAACTTCGGGAAGGGAGGGATGGGCATGGACGATGCGCGCGATGTCCTCGCTCGCGCCGCCGAACGCCATGACGGCGACCGCCTCCGCTATCAGGTCCGAAGCAAAGGGCCCCACGATATGGACTCCCAGGAGCCTGTCCGTTTCGGCGTCCGCAAGCACCTTCACGAAGCCTTCCGGCTTGTCGAGAGCCAGGGCCCTCGCGTTGGCCCGAAAGACGAACGATCCGGAGACGAAGGGACGTCCCCCCTTCCGAAGCTCGTCCTCGGTCCGCCCCACGAACGCGGCCTCGGGCGAGGTGTACACCACCGATGGGATGGTGGCGTAATCCACCTGGCCCGCGAGACCGGCGATGATTTCAGCCGCCGCGATCCCCTCGTCTTCCGCCTTGTGGGCGAGCATGGGGCCGTGAACGAGGTCCCCGATCGCGTAGATCCCCGCCACGCTGGTCTGGAGACGCTCATCCACCACGACGCGCCCGGCGGCGTCCCGCTGCACGCCGATCTGCTCCAGCCCGAGCCCCTCGGCGTACGGCTTCCTGCCCACGGCGACCAGCACTACGTCTCCCTCGAAGCTCATCTCTCCCCCCCGGGGATCACGCGCCATGAGGGTTACTCCGCTCTTGGCGGACCGGGCGCCGGAAACCGAGGTTGAGGTATGGATGACGAGCCCCTGGCGAACAAGAAGCCTCTGCAGGGTCTGCGAGACCTGGGAGTCCCAGCCAGGAAGAATCTGGGACATGAGCTCGATCACCGTCACCGCCGAGCCGAGCCTCCTCCAGACGCTTCCCATCTCAAGCCCGATGGCGCCGGCTCCGATTACCAGGAGCCTCTTGGGCACCGTCGGGAACGACAGCGCTTCGGTGGAGCTGACGATGCGCTTTCCGTCGAAGGGCAGGAAGGGAAGCTCCGTCGGAACGCTCCCCGTGGCGAGGATGAACGATGCCGCATCGAGTGTGGCGCCGGCTCCCTCTTCCACGGAGATCTCCACGCGCGTGGAGGAAAGGAGGCGGGCCGTCCCGTGAAACACCGCGATCCCGTTTTCCCGCATCAACAGGCTCACCCCATTGGTGAAGGTGCCGACGATCCCCTGCTTTCGTGTCATCATCGCGCCGAGGTCCAGGCCCACCGATCCGGCGCGGATGCCGTGGGGGGCAAGCCCTTCCCGCGCCGTGACGTACAGCTCGCTCGAGTCGAGGAGCGCCTTGGAGGGAATGCAGCCGATGTTGAGGCACGTGCCGCCGAGCGCGGCCTCCTTCTCCACGATGGCGGTCGACAGGCCGAGCTGCGCCGCGCGGATGGCCGCCACGTAGCCCCCGGGGCCGCTTCCGATGACAACCACGTCGAACCGGTCGCTCTTCGGCATCGGCTACACCTCCAGGAGGAGACGGTCGGGATCTTCCACAAGCTCCTTCACGCGGCGAAGGAATGTCACCGCGTCCCGTCCGTCTATGAGCCTGTGGTCGTAGGTGAGCGCCACGTACATCATTGGCTTGATGACGATTCGCTCGTCACCCTTCGCCCTGTCTCCGGCCGCCATGGGCCGGCGCTGGATCGCGTGCATTCCCAGGATGGCCGTCTGCGGGTAGTTGGGAAGGGGCGTGGAAAGCAGTGAGCCGAACACCCCGCCGTTGGTGATCGTGAAGGTGCCCCCCGAAAGCTCATCGGGGAGGATCTTCCTTTCCCGCGCCCGCACCGCGATATCGGCCGTGATGGTTTCGAGCTCCGCGAGGCTCTTGTCGTCCGCGTCGCGGATGACGGGCACCAGGAGGCCGCGCTCGGTGGAGACGGCCACGCCGATATGGCAGGAATCGTTGTAGACCACCTCGTCTCCCTCGATCATCGCGTTGACCTCGGGAAGCTCCCTCAGCGCCAGGCAGCATGCCTTGACGAAGAACGACATGAAGCCGAGCTTCACCCCATGATCGCGCTCGAACTCATCGCGGTAGCGGCTTCGAAGGTCCATCACCTTCTCCATGTCGACCTCGTTGAAAGTGGTGAGGTAGGCCGTGTTCCGCTGGGCCTCCACAAGGCGCTCCGCGATGCGCTTCCTGATGGTAGAGAGGGGCACGCGCCTGCGGCCGGCTGCGCCCGGGGCCGCCTGCCTGCCCGCGGAGGGCGCTCTGGGCGCTGCCTGCCCGCCCGGAGCCTGCCGGCCCGTGGAAGGCGCGCCGGAAGCTTGGGACGCGGCGGATGGACCCGGGGCTTGGGGGCCGGCGGGCATTCCTGGGGCCGCTTGCGCGCCGGGGGCTTGGGGGCCGGCAGCTCTGTCTGCAGCTTCCCAGCCCAGCTCCTTGCTCCGGGGCGCCTGCCCGCCGGATACCCTGCCGCCGTTTCCGCCGGTGGCGCCGCGCCGCTTTCGGGCCGCGGCATTCACGGCGTCCTCCTTGGTGATGCGGCCGCCGCGGCCGGTGCCGGAGATCTCCTCGGCTGAGAGGCCGGCCTCTTCGGCGACGCGGCGGGCGGCAGGAGAGAGTGCGGGCTGCGCTTGCCCGAGGTCGGGCTCGGGCGCGGCGGGAGCGCGGCCTCCAGGGGGCTTTTGTTGCGGCGCGCGCTCTTGACGTGAGGGAACTTCGGGTACGCGCGCTTGAGGCGGCGGCACTTCAGGTGCGGGCTCCGGCGCGACGGCCGGAGCATCGGGGCGCGCTGGAGACGGCGGAGGGACGGAGACTCCCGCGCGGACATCCGTATCGATGAAACCGACCGACGCGCCGATCGCTATCTCGGTCCCTGCCGCCACATCGATGGAAAGGGCCCCCGAGGCGGGAGAGGGCACCGTCACGGTTGCCTTGTCGGTCTCGAGCTCGAAGAGGTCGCTGCCCTCCTCCACGTAGTCTCCCTGCGCCGAAAGCCAGGCGCTGAGGATACCCCGCGTCACCGACTCTCCGACTGATGGGACTTTAATCTCCTGCTTCACTTTCTCTCCCCTCAGGCGACGCTGTGCCTTCGGCGCCCCCTCGCGGCCGGCTCTTCCACGGCCGTCTCCTTCGCCGGACGCGCCTCCGGCAGCGCCGACGCCAGTATCTCGGCCTGCTCCCTCTGGTGCCGTGAATGGGACCCGGTGGCGGGGCTTGCGCTTTCCTCACGGCCGGTGTACTGGAGCTGGATGCCCTCGAAGAAGCGCTGGAAACGGTCCTTGACGAATACCCACGCCCCGCGGTTTCTCGGCTCCTCCTGAACCCATGCGACGCTTTCCACCCCGCGGCAGGAGTCGAGGATGCGGGCCAGGTCGTCCCGCGGGAACGGATACAGCTGCTCAAGCCGCACGATGGCGGTCTCGCCGCCCTTGATCTCATCCCGGCGGGCGGCGAGGTCGTAGTAGATCTTTCCGCTGCAGAAAAGCAGCCGACGGGGATTCTCCGGCCGGCGCGGGTCGTCGAGCACCTCGCTGAACGACCCCTCGGAAAGCTCCTTCAGCGTCGAGACCGCCATGGGGTGGCGCAGCAGGCTCTTGGGCGTCATGACGATCAAGGGCTTCCTGAAGCTGCGCTTCACCTGCCGGCGCAGGAGGTGGAAGTATTGGGCGGGCGTGGAGCAGTTGACAACCTGCATGTTGTCGTCCGCGCACTGCATAAGGTAGCGCTCGAGATGGGCGCTGGAGTGCTCGGGCCCCTGGCCCTCGTAGCCGTGGGGCAGGAGCAGCACCACCCCGCTCACCGTCCCCCACTTCGCCTCTCCGGCGGCCACGTAGTTGTCGATGATCACCTGCGCCCCGTTGGCGAAGTCCCCGAACTGCGCCTCCCACATCGCCAGGGCGTCCGGCATGCCCAGCGAGTAGCCGTACTCGAAGCCGAGGATGGAGTACTCGGTGAGAGGGCTGTCGTAGACGAGGAACTGGGACTGGCCGGGAGCCAGGTTGGCAAGCGGCGTATACGCCGAAGGGAGCGAGGTCTCCGTGTCCCACCAGATCAGATGCCTCTGGGAGAAGGTTCCCCGCGCGCTGTCCTGGCCGCTCAAGCGCACCGGTATTCCTTCCAGGGCAAGGGAGCCGAAGGCGAGCGCCTCGGCGAAGGCCCAATCCAGCGTTCCGTCCCTGGCCAGGCGCGCCGTCTTCTCGTCGAGGATCCGTTTCAGCTTGGCGTGGATGTGAAATCCCGGCGGCGGAGAAGTGATCTTTTCCGCGATCGTGCCGAGGGTCTCCTCGGAAGGCCCCGGGATCTTTTCTTCCCAGCGGTAGGTATTGGAGCTTTCCGGCCGGCTCCCGTTGCTTGCGCCGGCCGCCTGCGCCGCCCCTCCTGCCGAGGCAGGCGCTTGAACCGCCCGCGAGGCCTCGAGGGCGGAACGGAGGGAAGAGCGCCACTCGCGCCGCAGCTTTTCCGCGTCTTCCTTGCTCGCGATGCCCGCCTCCCGGCAGCGCTCCGCGTACAGCATGGCCTGGCTCTTCTTCTTCTCGATGATCTTGTACATGAGGGGGTGGGTGAAGGAGGGGTCGTCACCCTCGTTATGGCCGTACTTGCGGTAGCAGAAGATGTCGACCACCACGTCGCGCCCGAATGTCTGGCGGTAGCGAAGGGCGAGGTCCATCGTGTAGACCACGGCCTCCGGATCGTCGCCGTTCACGTGCAGGATGGGCACGGGAAGCATCTTTGCCACGTCGGTGGGGAAGAAGGTGGAGCGCGCGTCGCGCATGGATGTGGTGAACCCGATCTGGTTGTTGATGATGACGTGGATGGTGCCGCCGGTCTTGTACCCGCTCAGGGTGGAGAGGTTGAAGGTCTCCGCCACGACACCCTGGCCCGAGAAGGCCGCATCGCCGTGGAGGAGAATGGGCACGATGCGCTTCCTCTCCGTGTCCCCCTTCACCTTCTGGAGGGCGCGCGCCATCCCTTCCACGATGGGGTCCACGGATTCGAGGTGGCTGGGATTGGCCACCAGGTTCACCCGCACCCGGCTGCCGTCGGGGCGGACATGATCCGTGATGTAGCCGAGGTGGTACTTCACGTCACCGCTTCCACCGTAGTCTCCCGGGGTCTCGTGGCCTTCGAACTCATTGAAAAGCTCGGCCAGGGGCTTGTTGAGGATCCGGTTGAGCACCGTGAGGCGGCCCCGATGGCTCATGCCCATGACGATCTGGCGGATGCCCAGCTCATGGGCGCTCTCCACGACGTGGTGCAGGGCGGGAATCACCACCTCGGCCCCTTCCAGCGAGAACCGCTTCTGCCCGATGAACGCCGTATGCATGAAATGCTCGAACTCTTCGGCGCGGATGAGATCTTCCAGGATCCCCTTCTTCTTCTGCGCATCGAAGGAGGGCTGGTTTCTGACCGCCTCCATACGCTGGATGAGCCACCGGCGGATCGGCTTGTTCTGGATATGGAGAAACTCCACCCCCACGGTGGAGCAGTAGGTCTCGCGCAGGGCCTTGACGATCTCGGAGAGCTTCATCCGGGACGGCTGCAGGGCGCGGCCGGCGGAGAACTCGGTCTCCAGGTCGGACTCGGACAGCCCGTACTCCTCCAGGGTGAGCTGCTCGTAGGTATGGGCGGGCTGGGCATAGTAGTTTCGCTGCTCCCCTTCGGCCGGAGAGAGCGGGTTCAGCCGCGCGTACAGGTAGCCCACGTCGCGGTAGCCCCACACGAGGCTGTCCACCCGGCTCTGCTTGTACACGAGGTCCGAGGAGACAAGCCCGTCGCCGCCCGCCGTGGAAACGCTCTCGACGAGGCGCCGCGCGCTTTCCTGGTCGCGGAAGAGCTCGGCCCACGAGGCATCCACGGAGTCCTTGTCGGTTTTCCAGGTCTCGTACAGCTCCTCGATGTACTGGAGATTCGCGGCCGAAAGCAAAGATCCATCCATAATATTATGCTGCCCCTCCCGAGCGCCTCTTCAAAGCCTCCGCCATCATGCCGGGAAGCTGGTCCGGCCTGTCTGCAACCGGGACGCCGGCCTGGCGAAGGGCGTTCACCTTCTCCTCGGCGCCCCCGCGGCCGCCGGAGATGATGGCCCCCGCATGGCCCATCCTCTTTTCCGGCGGGGCCGTGCGGCCCGAGATGAACGCCACAACCGGCTTCTTCATCGATTCCGAAATGAACCGCGCCGCCCTCTCCTCGTCGTCCCCGCCGATCTCTCCGATCAGGACCACCCCCTCGGTTCCCGCGTCCTTCTCGAAAAGGGAAAGAAGCTCGACGAAGCCCGTTCCAATGACGGGGTCTCCCCCCACTCCGATGCACGTGGACTGGCCCATGCCCGCCCGTGTGAGGGCCCATACGACCTCGTAGGTAAGGGTGCCGCTTCGCGAGATGACCCCGATCCCTCCAGGCTTGTGGATGCGTCCCGGCATGATGCCCACCTTGCATTCTCCCGGCGTTATCAGCCCGGGGCAGTTGGATCCGATCAATCTGCATCCCCTCTGGGAAAGATACTCAACGGCGCCGATCATCTCCAACACGGGGATTCCCTCCGTGATGCAGATGATAAGCGGAATGCGCGCGTCCGCGGCCTCGCGCAGCGCCGCCGGCGCGAAACGGGCGGGAACGAAGACCACGGCGCAGTCGGCGCCGGTCTTTTCCCTGGCCGCGGCCACCGTATCGAACACGGGGAGCCCCTCGAGGCTCTGGCCGCCCTTTCCCGGCGTTACGCCTCCCACAACCCTTGTTCCATACTCCCGCATCGAGAGGGCATGGAAAGAGCCGTCCCGGCCCGTGATCCCCTGAACGATCACTCGCGTCGATTCTCCTATGAGGATGCTCATTTCGCCTCCGCCGCCTCCGCCCGGGCCACGACACCCTTCACCGCCTCCGTGAGATCGTCATAGGCGTCTATCCCCGCCTCGGAGAGAAGCGCTCTTCCCTCCTTTTCATTGGTGCCGATCAGGCGGATGACCAGGGGAACCGGGATGGAAAGCTGATTGCGCGCCATGAGGATCCCGCGGGCGATGTCGTCGCAGCGGGTGATCCCCCCGAAGATGTTGATGAGGATGGCTTTCAGGCGGGGATTCCTGAGGATTATCCTCAGGGCGTTCAACACTTTCTCCGGGCTCGAGCTTCCCCCCACGTCGAGGAAGTTTGCAGGGGATGCGCCGAAGTACTTGATGAGGTCCATCGTCGCCATGGAAAGGCCCGCGCCATTGACGATGCAGCCGATGGTGCCGTCCAGGCCCACGAAGGAGAGGCCCTTCTCTTTGGCCTCCAGCTCGTCGGCGCCGTACTCCTCGGGGCTTCGCATCGCCTCCAGCTCCGGGTGCCTGAACAGAGCGTTGTCGTCGAAGATGATCTTGGCGTCCGCGGCCACGAGACGGCCGTCCGGCGTCAAGGCGCAGGGGTTGATTTCAACCAGCGAGCAGTCCTTTTCCCTGAAGAGCCGGTTCATCCGCGCCGCGAAATCGCGGGCCTGCTCCGCCGGCGCAGGGGGAGCGAAGGCGCGCCGCAGCTCTGAAAAATCATCATCACGCACGGGGAAGCGGACGATGCGGCCCGGGTCATGGGCGGCAACTTCCTCGATCTCCATCCCCCCGGAGGCGCTGGCGATGCACTGCACGCACTTTCCGGCGCGGTCCACGGCGAGGCCGAGGTAGTACTCGGCGGAAATCTCCACGGCCTCGGCTACGAGCACCTGTCTGACCGTTATGCCCTTGATGGTCATGCCGAGGATCTCCGCCGCGCGCCTTTCGGCTTCCTCGGGGTTCGCCGCCCGCTTCACTCCCCCCGCCTTTCCGCGGCCGCCCACCAGCACCTGGGCTTTCACCATCACGGGCCGGCCGATCCCGGAGGCGATAGAGCGCGCCTCTTCGGGCGTAGAGGCGACGGCGCCGCGCGGCACGGGGATTCCGTGCTGCTTCAGCAGCTCCTTGGCCTGGTATTCGTAGATCTTCATAGGCACTCCAGCTCCCGGATCCCCTTTCGAACCGCCTCCGCCGAGACGGCGAGTGCCCTCTTTTCCATTTCCGTGAGCGAAAGCTCCACGATCCTCTCCACGCCGTTTTTTCCTAATATCACCGGCACCCCGAGGAAGATGTCCTTGAAACCATATTCGCCGCGCAGGTATGTGGAGGCGGGGAGGAGGCGCTTTTCGTCCTTGATGACCGCCTCCACCATTTTGGCCACAGAGGCCCCGGGAGCGTAGAACGCGCTTCCCGTCTTCAAAAGGCTCACGATCTCGGCGCCGCCGGAGCGCGTCCGGGAAACGAGGCTCTCGATGTCGGGCTTTCCGAGGAGCTGGTCGATGGGGATCCCGCCCACCGTGGTGTAGCTGGGAAGAGGCACCATCTCGTCCCCGTGGCCGCCCAGCACCATTGCCTGTACGTCCCCGGGCCACACGCCCAGCCGCTCGGCGATGAAGGAGCGGAAACGCGTGGAGTCGAGCACCCCCGCCATTCCCACGACCTTCTTCAAGGCGAATCCGGTCTCGCGAAGGGCCGCCATGGCAATGATGTCCAGGGGGTTGGTCACGACGATGACCACGGCGTTGGGAGCATGCAGGGCAATGGCGCGCGCAGCATCCCGGGCGATGCCGACGTTGATCTTGAGCAGATCCATGCGGTCCATTCCGGGCTTCCGGGCCACCCCGGCCGTGATCACGACCACGTCGCTTCCCTCGATCTGGGCGAAATCCGTCGTTCCCCGGATGCGCACCTCGTAGCCGCGCAGCGGCGCCGCATGGAGGAAGTCGAGCGCCTTACTTTGGGCGAGCCCCTCCACCACGTCCACCATGACGATGTCGGCGATGTTCTTCTCCGCGATATAGTAGACCGCCTTGGCCCCGACGTTTCCGGCGCCGATCACGGACACTTTCATGCGGCGCCTCCCCCCACCATCGACGCCACTTTTCGCGCGGACTCATGGAATGCCGCGGTCTCTTCCGCCGTGAGCTCGGGTTTGAGCACGCGCGTCACCCCCTTCTCCCCGATCACCACGGGAAGGCTCAAGGCGGCGCCGCTTTCCCCATACTCGCCGTCAAGAAGGATGGACAGGGGAAAGATCCGGTTGAGGTTCATGTGGATCGAGTCGGCAAGCTCCGCGATGGCGGCCGAGGGGGCATAGTAGGCGCTCGCCCTCTTGGCAAGCTCCACCACGAGGTCACCGGCGCTTTTCGTCTCCGCCACCAGCGCCGCGATCCGCTCCGCCGGCAGGAGGAAGGGAAGCGGCACCCCCGATACGCTTGAGTAGCAGGGCAGGCAGATCATGTCGTCCGAGTGCCTGCCGATCACCATGGCGGAGACGATCTCCATGGAAAGGCCGAGCTCCCGGGAAATCAGAGCGCGAAAGCGCGTAGAGTCGAGGATTCCTCCCAGGCCCAGGACCCGCGTACGGGGCATGCCCGATTCCGCCAAAAAAAGGGTCGTCAGCGGGTCCACAGGCTCCGTGGCGATGATGACGACCGATTCTGGGGCGAGCCTCGCGACCTTCGGGGCGAGCTCGCGAACCAACGGCGCATTGGCGCCGAAGAGATCCTCGCGTCGCATGCCGGGTTTCCTGATGGCCCCGGCCGCCAGGACAACCATCTGGGAGCCGCGGATGTCTTCGATGGAGTCGCTTCCCGAAAGCGAGTTCCTGTACCTGCGGATGGGAGCCGCCTCCGCGATATCCAGCGCCTTGCCCCTGGACAGACCGGGCTGAACGTCGCAGAGAAGCACGTCGGTGACTCCCTTCTCCGCGATGAAGAAGGCTGTGTTTGCCCCGACGTTCCCGCTTCCGATGATGCTCACCTTGGACATGTCATCCTCCCATCGCGGCGCTTCGGCGCGGCGTCTGCCTCACTTCGTTCGGCAAGCCGCACTGCGGCGGCTCCCAAGCGCGACAGCGCTCCTGAACGCCGCACCGCTGCCCTCGGCCGGCCTCAGCCATCCGTGGCCAGGGCCGGCTTCCGGCATCCCTGCCTCCGCCGGCTTTAGCCATCCATGGCTAGATTGAGCAGGCCGCCGGCGAGGACGATCCGCCGGTGCCTGTCCGAAACCTCGAGCACCGTCTTCATCTCCGCGCCGTTCACGAAAACCGGGATCTCGCTGGCCCCTCCCTCGATCAGCTTCCTGATCCCGGGGATGGAAATCCTGTCGCCCTGGCGGATGCGCTCGTAATCCGCCGGGTCGGCGAAGACGAGCGGCACGATTCCGAAGTTGATGAGGTTGGACTTGTGGATCCGGGCGAAGCCCTTCACGATCTTCGCCCTCACCCCCAGGTAGCGCGGGGCGAGCGCAGCGTGCTCCCGCGAAGAGCCCTGGCCGTAGTTTTCTCCGCCCACCACAATCCCCCCGCCCTTCTCCCGCGCCCTCTTGGCGAATCCCTCGTCCGCGATGTCGAAGACGAAATCGGAGATGGCGGGGATGTTGCTCCTGAAGGGGAGCACGCGGTTTCCCGCCGGCATGATGATGTCGGTTGAGATATCGTCGCCCACCTTGATGAGCACCTCGCCCTCGATGTCATTTTCCAGCGCCGGGAAGCGGGGAAACGGCTGGATGTTGGGGCCGCGCACGATCTGGACCTTTTCGGGCTCCTTGGAAGGCATGATGAGCCAATTGGGGTTGAAGGCGTAGCGCGCCGGGTACGGGATGGAAGGGTATGCCCCCAGGGTGCGGGGGTCAGTGATCCTTCCCGTCAGGGCCGAAGCCGCCGCAGTTTCCGGCGAGCAGAGGTACACGGCGTCGTCCTTGGTGCCGCTTCTTCCTTTATAGTTGCGCGGAAAGGTGCGAAGGGAGTTGGTCCCGCTGGCGGGGGCCTGCCCCATGCCGATGCAGCCGAGGCAGCCCGCCTCGGAGATCCTGGCCCCGGCATCCAGCAGGGCCTTGAGCCCTCCCATGGCCATCACGTTCTCGAGGGTCTGGCGGCTTCCCGGGTTGATGCTGAAGTCCACCGATGGGTTGCGCATCTTTCCCTCCACCGCCTTGGCCGCGATCATGAAGTCGCGGTAGCTTCCGTTGGTGGAGGAGCCGATGATGACCTGCTGGATCTCGACTCCCGAGAGCTCCGCCGCGCTCTTCACGTTGTCCGGGTTGGAGGGGCAGGCCACGAGCGGCTCCACCGCTCCAAGGTCGATCTCGGTCACCTCGTCGAAACGGGGATAGGGCCCCTGGGAAAGCTCGACAAAGTCCTTTTCCCTGCCGTTCATGGCCAGGTACTTTCGCGTCACATCGTCGGAGGGAAAGACGCACGCCGTAAAGCCCATGTCCACGGCCATATTGGCCACGGTCCCGCGGGCGGCCATATCCATGGAGGCCACCGCCGGGCCGAAGAACTCCAGGATCTTTCCCGTGCCCGCCTTCGCCGTGAAGCGCCTCAAGAGCTCCAGGATGAGGTCCTTGCCGGAGACCCAGGGCTGAAACTCCCCTTTTACCCGCACGCCCCAGATCGTGGGAGTCATGAGGTAGAAGGGCTTTCCCGCCATGGCCATGGCCACTTCGTTGCCCCCCGCGCCGATGGCGAGCATGCCCAGGCAGCCGCCCGTCGTCGTATGGCTGTCGGAACCGAGGAGGGTCTTTCCGGGAATGCCGAAGCGCTGGCGGTGAACATGGTGCGACACGCCGTTTCCCGCCGGAGAGAGGATGACGCCGTAGCGGGAGGCCGCGGAGAAGAGGAAGCGGTGGTCGTCCGCATTCTTGAAATCGGTCTGGATGAGGTTGTGGTCGATGTAGCTCACGGCGAGCTCCGCCTTCACCCGGTCGATCCCGAGGGACTCGAACTCGAGGTAAGCCATGGTTCCCGTGGCGTCCTGGGTGAGAGTCTGGTCTATGCGCAGGCCGATCTCCCGTCCGGCGCGCGCTTCTCCCTCCACAAGGTGATCCCCGATTATCCTTCCCGCGACGGTGTCTTTCATGCGTGTCCCCACTTTCTCCTGGCGCGGCGCCATGCGCCGCGCCAAAGGGGCCCCAGGGCGGCAGGCGTCGCAGCTACGCGAGACGCCGAGAGCCCTGGGGAACCATTTCGGTATCTGACTTAAGTATAACAACGGACCCCCCCCGGCGCGAAATCGTTTCAATACGCTTCGCCGTGCGCGTGTTTGACTCCGCGCAATGGGCGGGAGTATTTTCTGATTGCGATGCAGTCCCTCGGCCCCGAGACGATATTTCAATTTCTCGGATATCGAGTGACAAACACGCTCCTCGCCACGCTCCTTGTCGATTGCATCCTGTTGACCATCGTCTTTCTCGTCCGCCGGAGGCTCTCCGCGGTCCCGGGGCCTCTCCAGGGCGTCGTCGAGGGATTCGTGGACTATATCGGTACCACCACGGAACAGGTTGCCGGAGAGCGGGCCCCGATGATCTTCCCCTGGGTGGCCGTGTTCTTCATTTACATCCTCTTCTCGAATCTCCTGGGGCTCCTGCCGGGATTCGGCACGATCGGGTTCTTCCGCGCCGGGCGGCTGGTGCCCCTCCTGCACGCGAGCACCTCGGACCTGAACACGACACTCGCCCTGGCCGTGGTCTCGGTGATAGCGACGCACGTGCTGGCCATCCGCTCCACCGGGATCGCGGCGTACCTGAAACGCTTCTTCACGCTCAATCCCCTGCTCCTGTTCGTGGGGCTGCTGGAGATCGTATCCGAGCTGACCAAGTTTCTCTCATTCTCGTTCCGCCTCTTCGGCAACATCTCGGCGGGCGAGAGGGTGCTGGGGACCATCTCCTCTCTGGCCGCTTTCATCGTTCCAATCCCGTTTCTCGCGCTGGAAATCCTCGTGGGCGTCATCCAGGCAATGATATTCGCTCTGCTCACGATGGCCTTTATGGCCATCCTGACGGAGCCGCATAAGAAGGAGGGCTCGAAAACATGAACTTCAATTTGATCGCCCACGGCGGGATCATCGTCGCCATTGGAGGCATGCTGCCCGCTGTGGCCATCGGCCTTATCGGAATGAGGGCGATGGAGGCCCTCGGCCGGAACCCAGAGGCGTCCGGCCGAATCATCCCCGCGATGGTGCTGGCGATGGCCTTTGCAGAGGCCATTGCAATCTACTCCCTCATCTTCGCTTTCGTGGGCTGAAGGTCGGGCGCCGAAACACATGGAAACTCTCGGACGTTTCGGACTGGATCCGGTCCTCTTCGCGGCCCAGCTCGTCAACTTCATCGTCATTGGGTACGTGTTGTGGCGCTTCCTCTTGAAGCCGCTCCTGGCAACGATGAAGAAGCGAAGCGACGCGATCTCCAAGGGCCTCGCCGATGCCGAGCAGGCTAAGCGGGACCTGGCGGATGCCGCGAAGGAGAGGGACAAGATCGTGGGAGAGGCGTACACGCGGGCCGCGGTCATTCTCGACAAGGCGCGGGCCGAGGCGGTACTGGCGCGCGCGGCAGTCGAGGATAGAGCGCGGCGGGACGCCGAGCGGATCCTGGTCGAGTCCCGCTCGCGCTTAGAGCTGGAGCGCCGCGAGGCGGAGCGGGCTGTGCAGGCCCTCGCCCTTGAGCTTTCCGGCCGCATCCTGGAGCAGGTCGTGTCCTCTCTTTTCTCCGGCGAAGAAAAGACACGGATCGTGGAGCGCGGGTTCGAGCGGATCAGGACCCTCGAACCGACAAGGCGATGAAAAAGGTGAAAAGGCTCGCGCGTCTGACGCTCGCGGCCGGCGGGGAGGTGGACGAGCAGCTCGCCTCATTCATCCTGGGGCGGCTCACGAGAACCGAGCTCAAGGAGTACCTCTTCGAGCTGCGGCGGGCGCTTGGCCGCCGGCGCGTGCTGGTGGCCGTCTCTGGCGAGACGGCACCTGCGCTCCTTGAGGAGCTGGAGCGTGAGTTCTCCGGCAGGCAGACCGTTGTGTCCAGGGACGAGAGCCTGGGCGGCGGGGTGCGCCTGAGAGCGGGAGACGACGTTATCGACGCGAGCGTGAAGGGCCTGTTCTCGGAGACTATGGACAGATTGAGGAAGGGATGAAGGCTGAAGAGCTGATTCGACAGATCGAGGAGAGGCTGGCACTCGTCGAGGTCCGTCCCGAAGTGGCCAATGTCGGGAAGGTCATCACCCTGGGCGACGGCATCGTGAAGGCGGACGGGCTTTCCCGCGCCGGCTACGGCGAGATCGTCGAATTCGAAGACGGCTCACGAGGCCTTGTGATGAACCTCGACCAGGATTTCGTCTCGATCCTGACGCTGGCTGAAGACCCCACCGTGAGGGAAAGCATGGAAGTGCGCACGACCGGCGAAATCCTCTCCATAGCCGTTTCAGAAAGCCTCATCGGCCGCGTCATAGACCCCTTCGGAAATCCCCTCGATGGAAAGCCCCTGACCCTTTCCGGCGGCGAGCCCTACCCCCTGGAACGGATCGCGCCGGGAGTGACGGAACGCCAGCCCGTGTCGGTGCCGCTGAAAACAGGCATCAAGGCGGTGGATACGCTTACGCCCATCGGCAGGGGCCAACGGGAGCTCATCATCGGAGACAGGAACACGGGAAAGACCGCGCTCGCCATCGACGCCATCATCAATCAACGCACCAAGGATCTGGGGCTTCCACAGGTGATCTGCGTCTACTGCGCCATGGGCCAGAAGCGGGGGAACATCGCGCGCACCGTGGCCAGGCTCCAGGAGGAAGGGGCCATGGCGTACACGATCGTGGTCGCCGCCAGCGCCTCGAACCCGGCCTCACGGCAGTACCTGGCCCCATTCGCCGCATGCGCCATCGCGGAGTACTTCATGCACCGGGGCGGCGACACGCTTGTCGTGTACGACGACCTTTCCAAGCACGCCTGGGCATACCGCCAGCTCTCCCTCCTGTTGCGCCGGCCGGCCGGCCGGGAGGCTTACCCCGGAGACATCTTCTACCTCCACTCGCGGCTTCTGGAACGCGCGGCGCGCCTTTCCCCGGCCAAGGGCGGGGGATCGCTCACCGCGCTTCCCATCATCGAGACCCAGGCGGGAGACGTATCGGCCTACATCCCGACCAACGTCATCTCCATCACGGACGGCCAGATCTACCTGGAGACCGACCTCTTCAATGCGGGAATAAGGCCTGCCATCAACGCGGGCCTCTCCGTTTCGCGCGTGGGCGGCCAGGCCCAGACCCGGGCGTTCCGCCAGGTGGCCGGCCCCCTGCGTCTCGACCTCGCCCAGTACAGGTCGCTGGCCGCATTCTCCCAGTTCGGAAGCGACCTGGACGACGCCACCACGAAGCGCATCGCGCGGGGAAAGCGCCTCGTGGAGAGCCTCAAGCAGCCCCAGTTCAAGCCGCTGGACGAGGTATCCGAGATCATCGCCATCCACGCGGCCAGCTCCGGGCTCCTGGACGACCTGCCCTTGGAGAGAATCGCGGCATTCGAAGGTCAGCTCATAGACTCGGTGCGCGCAGGCCACAAGCCCCTCGTGGAGAAGCTCGCCACGGGGGCCAAGGCGGAGGCGGAAACCCTTGACGAGCTCAACCGCGCCATAATTGAGCTGAAGACGGCGTTCCGATGAGACGTGAAAGCGGAGGGGATTGATGCTGGAGAATCTGCAATTCCTCAAGGCGCGGATCTCGACGGCAAAGAACATCGCGCAGATCTCCAAGACGCTGGAGATGGTTTCCGCCATCAAGATCAGGCGAGCCCAGACGATGATGGAGACGGTGGAGCCCTACGCCGAGGGGATCCGGGATCTCGCCGAGGATATCCACGCCCATGCGGCGGGACTGGGGCCCCTTACGCATCCCTATTTCTCCGGCAACGCCTCCCCCGCCCACCTGCTCATCGCGGTGGGGCCGGACAAGGGCCTGTGCGGGCCACTCATGACGAATCTCTCACGAGAGCTCGTGGAGCTTGACCGGCCCGATATGCTGCTCATAACGGTCGGAAAACGGATGGAGCGGATGGGAGCGCGAATGACGAAAAGCCGCCTGGTTGCCGCGTTCCCCATGGGATCCAGGGTCCCCCAGTACTCCCTGGTCTACGACCTGGTGCGCATCGTAAACGAGTACATCCTCTCCTCGCGGGCCTCGACGCTTTCGGTTCTTTTCAGCAGATACGTATCCTACTTCACCCAGGTGCCCGTGGAGGTGCAGGTGTTGCCCATAGCGAATCCCGCCGGGGTCCGCCATGCGCTGCCTTACGAGGTGGAGCCCGACGTGGAGCGCATTCTCAAGGAGATCCTGCCCCATTACCTGGAGGTAATGCTGTACTGGCTTATCGTGGAGGCATACACGTCGGAGCAGGCTGCGCGGCTTGTGGCCATGCAGAACGCGAAAAACAACGCGTTTGATATCGCGGACTCTCTCACCCTCCTCTACAACAAGACGCGCCAGGAGAGGATTACCAATGAGATCCTCGACCTGGCAAACCAGGGGACCGGCGCATGACGCAGAGCGAGAACGGAAAGACGGAAAGCGGAATCGTTGTGCGGGTGCAGGGGCCCGTGATCGACGTCGAGTTCCCGGGCGAGGTCCCGGGGATCTTCGAGGCGCTGCGCATCCCGAAGGACGGGGGGCGCGAGCTCATCCTGGAGACCGAGTTCGCCATGGGGAACAACGAGGTGCGCACCCTTGCCCTCGGCCCCACGGAAGGCGTCTCGCGCGGGGTGCGTGTGCTGCGCACCAGGGCGCCCATCACGGTGCCCATTGGAGAGAAGACCCTGGGGAGGATCTTCAACGTCCTGGGCGAGCCCATCGACGGGCTGGGGCAGGTGGGCGGGGAAGAGATCCCCCGCTCTCCCATCCACAAGCAGCCGCCTTCCCTTTCAGAGCAGAGGACAAAGCCGGAGATGCTGGAGACGGGGCTCAAGATCATAGACTTGATCGCTCCATTCACCCGCGGCGGGAAGATCGGGATCTTCGGCGGCGCGGGGGTGGGAAAGACCGTCATCGTGAAGGAGCTGATCAGGAACATCGCCCTGGAGCATCACGGATTCTCCGTGTTCGCCGGCGTGGGGGAGCGCACCCGCGAAGGCACGGACCTGTGGCTGGAGATGAAGGAGTCCAACGTCCTGGACAAGACCGTGCTCGTGTTCGGCCAGATGAACGAGCCGCCGGGCAACCGGCTACGGGTGGGGCTCACGGCCCTCACCATGGCCGAGTACTTCCGCGACGAGAAGGGCGTGGACGTGCTCCTTTTCATCGACAACGTGTTCAGGTTCGCCCAGGCCGGAAGCGAGGTGTCGGCGCTTCTGGGCCGCATGCCCTCCGCGGTGGGCTACCAGCCCACCCTCGCCGAGGACATCGGCGCCCTCCAGGAGAGGATCACCTCCACCAACCGCGGGGCGATCACGTCGGTGCAGGCCATCTACGTGCCCGCCGACGATTACACGGACCCGGCGCCGGCCGCCATCTTCGGCCACCTGGATGCCACCATCACCCTGGAGCGCTCCATCGCCGAGCAGGGGCTGTACCCCGCCGTGAACCCCCTCACTTCCGGAAGCCGCCTGCTGGATCCCAACGTGGTGGGACCTGAGCATTACAGGATCGCCCTCGAGGTGAAGAGGATCCTCCAGCGTTACAAGGACCTTCAAGACATCATCAACATCCTGGGGATCGACGAGCTTTCGGACGAGGACAAGCTCACGGTGTCGCGCGCCCGCAAGATCGAGCGCTTCCTCACCCAGCCCATGTTCGTTTCCGAGGTCTTTACGGGCAAGGAGGGGCGATACGTGAGGATCGAGGACACCCTGAAGGGGTTCGCCGGGATCATCGACGGTGCCTTCGACAGGCTGCCGGAAAGCGCGTTCTACATGATAGGAAAGATCGAGGAGGCTGAGGCACAGCATGGCTGAGTCGCTCCTCCCGCTTCATATCCTCTCTCCCCTGGGAACCGTATTCCAGCAGGAGGTCTCAGCCGTGACCCTCCCGACCCTTGATGGAGAGATCACCGTGCTCGCCCATCATATGCCCCTGGTGGCCGCGCTGGGGGATGGGGAGGTCATCGCCCATACGCCGCAGGGAACGGTGTCCGTGGCCATCGCAGGCGGATTCCTCAGGGTCCGCGACGACGGCGCCACCATCCTTTCGGATTTCGCGGCTGAAGCGGAGACCATCGAGGTCGCCCGCGTCGAGGCGGCCAAGAGGCGCGCCGAGGAGCTCCTCAAGGAAAAGCGCGAGCGGAGTGACCTCGTTCTCATCGAACGCGACCTCCACCATGCGCTCCTCCAGCTCAAGGTGGCGGAAAAGATCCGTCGGCGGCGCATGCCGCAGCAGTAGCGGGCGGGGGGCCGCGGGGCGGCCCCCCGCCGCCACGCTGGTACTACTTGTGTTTGACCTACCGACGGCCCACTAGGATATTCTTCCTAGGTGAAAAAGAAGGGAGGCGGGCAATGAAAGAAAAAAGCGGCTCGCAGAGTATTCTCGATACTTCACTGCCTGAAACAACGGAAGCGATGCAGCATTACCTCCTGGGTGAATGGGAGGAGGCGAGCGAGGGGTTCAAAAAGCTCATCCAGCGGGATCCCTCCAATTACTTCTATTATTTTATCCTTGGAGAGATCCTCTACGCCATGGGAGGCCTGGAAGAGGCCGTCCGAAACTACCTCCAGGCTCTGGAGAGAAAGCCCGATTTCGGCGTGGCCTACTACAAGATGGGGGTCTGCTACTACCGCATGGGCCAGCTGGAGAAGAGCCTGGAAAGCTTTTCCGCCATCCTTTCCATGAAAGACCAGAGCCATGCCATGGCGAGCTACTTCTTCGGAATCATCAACCTCTTCCTCGGAAACGACGAAGCGGCCGAGAAGGGGTTCAAGATGCTGCGGGGAGAATCCCGGGAGTCCCTGATCTCCAACTTCTACCTGGCGCTGTTGAAAATGAAGCAGATGCTCTTCGGCGAGGCAGTGGCGCTCCTCGACGAGCTGTTGAAGGCCACGCCCAACCTCGCCGAGGTCCACTTCATGAAGGGAACCGCCTACATGGCCATGCACAAGAACCTGGAGGCCATTGCCAGCTTCAGGAAGACCCTCGAGCTCAATCCCAATGACAAGCGGGCCAAGGCGAACATGGAGCTGCTGACTGAAGTGCCGCCGCCGTAATCCGCCGAGACGCCTCTTTGGCCGCCTCAGCGGGTGGAACCGCGCGGTGAGAAACTCGACCGGCAGAATGATGGTCTCCCCGCTCTGGTCTCCCTTGATCATGCGGAAAACGCTCTCCACCGCGGTTTTTCCCATCCGCTCTATGTCCTGACGAATCGTGGAGAGCGGGGGCATCAGGAGCTCGCCGGGGCGGATGCAACATCCTTGACCCCGATGAGGTCGTGATCGGCGGCGCGCGGCTCGCCATGGACAGGCTCCCGCTCGGGATGAAGAATCGGGGAGACGCGCAGTGAGGCAGCCGTCGAAAAGGGAGGCATTTCCGTACGGGAGGAGTCTATGAGCGTGATCGCGCTTGGAAGCGACCATGTCGGGCTCGATTTGAAACGGCTGATCGTCGAATACCTTGTAAGCCGGAAGCTCGAGATACGGGCCCTGGGATGCACCACCAGCGAGAGGACGGACTACCCGAAATACGCCCTTGATGTCGCACGCGCCGTTGCCGGCGGGGAATGCGAGAAAGGCATCCTGTTCTGCGGAAGCGGCGTGGGCATGTGCATTGCCGCGAACAAGGTGAGGGGAATCAGGGCGGTCGTATGCAGCGAACCGTACTCCGCGAAGCTCTCAAGGGCGCACAACAACACCAATATCCTGTGTCTGGGATCGAGGGTTGTCGGATTGGATCTGGCCAAGATGATTGTCGACGAATGGCTCGCCGCCCCCTTCGAGGGCGGGCGGCACGCCGCCAGGGTGAGGATGATAGACGAGATCGACCCGGATGGCTCGGGAGAATGAGGCTGCTCGAAGACCGCGCAGCCCTATTTTTTTTCTTGACAGCAATGGGAATGTGAGGTATAGTCTTTAACATACCGATCGTTCAGTATCCAAGAAAGGGTATGAAATAAAAAAGACAAGCCGAGCGATCCAGAGCGAACAGACCCGCGAGCGCATCATGGAAGCCGCGACGCGCCTCTTCGCCAGAAAGGGCTACTATGCCACCTCGATTGCGGACCTCTCGGCCTCGGTGGAGGTTACCAAGGGCGCCCTCTACCACCATTTCGAAAACAAGGAGGCGATATTCTTCGCGGTCATAGAAAAGATACGCACGACGTGGACGAAAATCGTGGCACGCGACGTTTTGAAGTCACGCGATGCCCTGGAGAGGTTGTCTCGGCTGGTGGACAATCATGCACGCCTCATCGTGGAAAACGAGTCGTTCTGTCTCGTCGTCAATGCCCTCATGATGGAGATGGATGGTGTAAACCCCGCTTTCCTGTCGGCCCTGTATCAGATCTATATCGAGCTGGCCGGCTTCATCGAACAGATAATCCGAAAAGGCCAGGATTCCCATCAGATCAGGTCCGACATAGATCCGCGGCTGATGGCCCTTACCACCGTGGGGATGTTGCGGGGCATAGGCTGCTCCAGGCCCATCTTCCAGCGGATGGACGTCGATTTCCAGGCACTGATGGAAACCTTGAAGAAGGTGCTTATCGCGAGCCTGAAGCCCTGATTCTTTTCGTCGTTTCTCACATACCGGACGTCCGGTATTCTAATTAGCGACATATGCCAGGAGGAAAAAGAAATGGACCTTGAGAACATCGCCTATCTGCCCAGCTATGACGAATGCTACGTCTGCGGACAAAACCATCCCCGAGGATTGCGCATCCGCTTCTTCGCGGGCACGGACAATCGGGTGCACGCCCGGTTCCACCCCGACGACACCCAGACGGGATACGATGACGTAGTTCATGGCGGCGTCGTGAGCGCTCTTCTGGACGAGCTCATTGGCTGGTCCGTCTCGCTGAAACACCAGCGCATGGCATTTACCGCCGAGCTGACCGTCCGTTTCATTAAGCCTCTGAGGACCGGCAGGAGCTATCTGGCAACATCCCATATTTCCGGGGGGAAGGGCCGTCTCTGGGAGGCCGAGGGAAGCGTTGCCGACGAAAACGGAGAGCTCTTCGCGAAGGGACACGGCAAGTACTTCCTTCTTTCAGAGGAGCAGACCTCCGCGGTTTCCCGAAAGATGACATACCAAGCCGGCGATATGCCGGTTTTCCACCGCTGACAAGGAGTCAAAATGGAAGGAACGACGACCGGCACATCCGAAAGCCCTGAGGCCTTCTCCGAGTTGGAGCGCGCCGTGCGTTCGGCGCTCGAGACCTACAGCAACGTTCACCGCGGCAGCGGCCACAACTCCATGATAACCACCGCCCTGTACGAAGGCGCTCGGGATGTCGTGATGGATTACCTGGGCTTGAATCACGGCCGGCACACGGTCATCTTCGGCACCCTCAGAAGCGCATCGCGCCTGCGGGCTCGGCTGGATCCCGCCGGTTATCGCGTATTGTCCAGCCGGGAGCTCGGCCTGCCGCTCGGGGTTCGGGCAATCACCGTTGAACGCAAAGCCCTGCCGAAAGGGGCGCCGGATCAGAGCGGCGGCGGCACAGTGAAGATCGTCTCGCCGGGCTCGGCCATCTGGGCCGACGCCCCCGATAGGTTCGAGGCGGGGACTCCCGGCATAGTCAATGTCATCGCTTTCGCGAAAGCGCTCCAGCTCACCCGCATCTTCGGCCCTGACGCATTCCAGGCCCGCGGAGAGCGCGACGGAACAGCAGACCGGATCCTGCATGACGATGAGCAGACTCACCGCTCAGGCCTGGAGCTCCTAGGCGAGCTGCGGGCCGCCGTGATAGGGCGCGATATCCTCGTCCCGACGGCGAATGGCATGCGCCGATATGTCAATCTGGACAATGCGGCCAGCACTCCAGCCTTCCTCCCGGTCTGGGACGCGGCACGCCGGACATTGCGCCTGCCCGCTTCGGCGCGTGGCCCCATGATTGAAAAGGCGCGGGAAATCTGCGCCGACTTCCTGGGCGCTCCGCTCAAGCAGTTCACCATCGTCTTTACCGGGAATGCGACGGAAGCCATCAACCTCGTAGCGCAAGGCTTTTGCGGCCGGGAGAGCGTGGTGGTGCTCAACACCCTGGCGGAGCACAACTCAAACGAGCTTCCCTGGCGCTTTATCCCCGGTATCAGCCTGCTGCGGCTGCCGGTTGACAATGACGGGTTCGCGGAGCTGGGCCTCCTGGAGGGATTGCTGGAAGAGCACAATGGAAAACGCGCCCGCGGGCGCACAAGGATCAGCCTGGTGTCCGTGAGCGGCGCTTCCAACGTGCTGGGGGCCTGCAATGACATCCCGGCCCTGAGCCGGCTGGCGCACCGGTTTGGAGCGCGCATCCTGGTGGATGCCGCGCAGCTGGTGGCGCACCGCCGCATTTCAATGGAAGAGCTCGGGATCGATTTCCTGGCGTTTTCGGCGCACAAGATGTACGCGCCATTCGGAAGCGGGGTGCTCGCGGCAAGGAAGGGCCTTCTTCATTTCGACGCCCGTGAATCCGCCCTGATCGAGGCCTCCGGCGAGGAGAACGCCGCGGGCATTGCCGCGCTGGGAAAAGCAATGATTCTGCTACGTCGCGTGGGCATGGACGTCATCGAAGCCGAGGAGCGGAAGCTGACGGCGCTGGCTCTCGAGGGGCTCGCGCGGATTCGGGGCCTGAAAGTCCATGGCGTGGAAGGCCCTGCATCCTCCGGATTTCGGAGCAAGGCCGGCATCATCGCCTTCGGCTTCGACAGGGTCCCGCACAATCTTGCGGCCAAGGAGCTTGCCGAGCGCGGGGGAATCGGGGTGCGAACCGGCTGCTTCTGCGCCCATCTCCTTGTCAAGCGCCTGCTCAAGATACATCCGCTGCGGGCCAAGGCCGCGGACATCGGCATGACTCTTTTTCCCCGGCTCTCAAGCTCACTGCTCCCCGGGTTCGTCCGCGTGAGCTTCGGCATCGAAAACGACGAAACCGACGTGGACCATTGCATCGGGACCTTGAGCGAAATAGCCCTTGCCCCAAGGATGGCGGCGGACAGGCTGCTCGCCCGGATGCACAGCGGGACTCCGCGTCTGCCCCGAACCGCGCCTCAGGCAAGCATGGAGATGCTCGCGCAAGGCGCGCTTGGGAGGATCTATTCACCGACGGCTCGAACAAGGCGGCAGCGCCAGAGGAGGAAATTCAGATGTTGCGCATGAAGAGGAATGTCGGCGGGATCGACCGCGGCCTGCGTATTGCAGTGGGCCTGGCGATCGGCGCCGCGGGTGTCTGGTTCAAGGATTGGGTCGGCCTCATGGGGATCTGGCCCATCCTTACAGCGGTGTTCGGTTTCTGCCCGATGTACGTGCCCTTCGGGCTCTCGTCGTGCAGGCGCGGGAAAGCGTGAGGGGCTGGCAGCCTTCGCGCCCTCAGGGGCCGTGCGCGAGAGGCTCCTACTCTTCGCTCACGAATGGAACCGCGTCAGACTGCTCCGCCGCGCGCGCGCCGCTTGCCCCTTCCGCTCCCGTTTGGGCCAGGTACCCCAAATCGCGCGCCCGCTCCGGATCTATGCCTTGCGCCTTTGCCAACGCGTTTTGCGCCCCGGCGGGGTCATGCAGCGCATTGTAGGTCCGGGAAATATCGAGCAGGGCGATCAAGGCCATCTGGGTTTGCGTCTTGCCCTGCGAAGCGAGCGCCGCGAGCGCGGCCTGATAGGAGGAAAGCGCCTTGCGGTAGTCTTTCTGGATGTATAGGACGTTTCCCTGGTTCACTCGCGCGCTCACGAAAGACGGATCTATGGCAAGGGCCCGCGCAAAAGCCGCTTCCGCCTCGCTGTTGCGGCCGAAGCGCGCCATGGCGATCCCGAGGTAGTTGTAGTCTTTCTTGTCGCCGCTCGCCTTTGCCGCATTCGCGAGGTCTCCTGTGACGGATTCTCCAAGGCTTGAAAGCTCCTGACGGAAGGGGGCGACAAGCGCATCGCCCCTGCCGTACTGGAGCCCCAGGTCCAATTCCCGCAGCCCGACAGCGCGGAAGGTTTTCTGCGCAACGCCGGTGAGCGTGAAGCGCCGCTTGGCCGCCTCTCCATCATACTGCTTCCACAGCTCCGCCCCGCGATGCCAGGCATCCAGGAAACCCTGCTTTCCGATCATGGTGATCTCCACGGGGATCCAAAGCTCGCCGTCCAGCGCGATGCTGAGATTCCTGTCCGGCGAGATGTCCCTGAAGTCCCTGGATGACACCTTGGTATTGAAGGCCGCGTAGATGTGTCCGGGAACAGTGATGAATCCCGTTTCGATACCGGTGGTCTCGAGGAGGCTCGTGAATAGGACGGTGAGGTCGTCGCAATCCCCCGTGCCACGCTTGAGGGTGTCCCGCGCCAGGTTCACCGAATCGACCATGAGGGCATTGCCCTGGACCTGCGTGAAAGGCGATGTCGGGTCGGACTGGTAGATGATGCCCAGCCGGGACAGGGCGACATAGACTTCCGCCGCCGTCTGCAGGGCCCCGTTGAGCGAGGGCAGCATCTGCTGCTTGAGGCTCTGGCGGATGAAGCTCACGTAGTTTCGAAGAGCCGAATCCGACGGCGTGATGAAGGCTCCCACCTTGCGGTCGTCGTCCCACACGATCGCCGTCTTGTCGTACAGGTCGTAGGAGAGGGAGTGCCGTTGCTCGACCGGCTTGCCCCTGGAGCGATACTTCACGATGAGCTCGCCCGCAAGGGGAGTCGTGCCCTCGGTGCGAAAGACCTCCTGGTTGAAGGCCGCCAGCACCCCGATCTCGGTCTCCTGACCCGGGGCAAGGGACGGGATCGTGGTCACGGGGGTGGGCGAATCCATGTAGCCGGGCTGGAAGAAGGAAACCTCGAGGTCCGTTATGGGGAAGCCCTCCGAGTTTGTCATTTTCACCGTGCCGATCGGGTTCTGCGCATAGTAGCTCTGCATCGCGGCAAAGGCGGGAGGCAGCTTCTCCGACCCGAAACGCAGGCTCCTGATCGAAGAGGCGGGCGCGTCGGGGTCTTCTCCGAAACGGTAGCCCACGCGGAACCCCAGCCCGAACGAGAACCCGTCGAACTCGGTCAGGGGGCCAAGGGTGGCAAGATAGCGCACGGATGGACGGATGTCGACGCCGAAGTTGAAGGAGGGCACGAGGCTGATGACGGCCCCGAGGGAACCCAGGAGATCCAGCGAGCCGACGGCGCCCCCCGATACGAGATTCGGATAGCTGGATTGGGCGAGGCCGCCATAGGCATCCAGCCCGATCTCGAAGTTCCTGGCAAAACGCCGGGTGTAGGAAAGACCGATCGCGCCGTAGTAGTCCGCGTGGTCCCACTTTCCCGCCCCCGAGGAGCCGGTCTCCGTGAAGGAGATGACGCCGCCGCGGACGAAGGGCTGCAGGACGGGCGCGCCGGGAATGGGCACGCGAAGCTCCGCCGCAATGTCCCGTATTCCAAAGCCGGAGGCGAATGATGAGAACGCCGTCAAACCCTCGTACTCCGCCCCGATGGAAATGGGAAAGCTGTAGTATTCGTCCAGGTTGATGACTGCTTCTCGTGAGCCCGCGGCGGGGCCGGCCGCGACGGCGGCCGCGTCAGATTCCGCCCTGGTCTGCGCAGGGGCCGGCGCGCCGCAAAGGATAATAACGATTCCCGCGATTGCGAGGCCCGAAGCCCCGCCGCAATGGAAATGAACGGTCATGGTCATCCTCCTCGATCAGGGCATGAGGTCGATAACGTAGAGCTTGGAGGCTCCGTCGATCGCGTAGAGCCAGCTCTTGTAGGCAACGAGCCGAACGGGGCTGAATCCGGCCTGGGAGAGAACCCCGGCGGAAACGGGGCTTCGCGGATTGCTCACGTCCCAGATCTGGATTCCCGCCGCCCCTTTTGCCACGTAGGCGAAGTTACCCCGCACAACGACGTCCAGGGCGCCCCCTCCGCTTGGGACGGCCGGCCAAACCGGCGCCTGCCCGGCGGCGCTCCAGCTCCTCGCGTTGGAGGCGTCAAAGACAAGAAGGCCGTTTGTCGAGTCCGCCACCAGGACGCAGTCCCCGGCGGCGGCAACGGCGGCCGCTGAACCCGATGCCGGCAGCGCGCCGTATCCGCTTAAGACCTGGGGCCACTGGGGATTGGAGATGTCGACCACCCTGAGCCCGGCCTGCTCATTGGCCACGAAGGCCAGGTCTCCCATGAGGGCGGCGCCCGCGGCTTCATGATTGGAGTCGACGGTGGGCTGCGTTTGGACGCTCCCGGCCAGGATCAGGTTCCCATCCCAGGAGAGATCCACAGCATCAAGATAGGAGCCGCTCGTGGTCACAAATGCATAATTGCCCGACAGCGCGATAGACCACGCATAGCCGCCGGGAAGATTGACATACCAGGGATAACCGCCATGAGGCGAGGAGGGATCCGTCGCATCCCAGATCATGATTCCGCTTCGCTCCGCAGCAACCAGGGCATGATTGCCGGCGAACGCGAATGCGTAGGGAGTGTATTCGCCGTTCCCGCTTGTCCATGCGGTCTTCACTGTCGCAGAAGGAACTGAAATGTCGTATGTCGAGGCCTTCCAGTCCCCGCTTCCATTCTCGGACACGAAAATCCTGTCGCGATAAGCTGCAAGCCGTGCCCCCGTATTGACGTTTGTAAGGGTCAGGGCAAGGCTCATGGTGGAGGCGTTTCCTACGCCGTAGATGACCACCCCATAGCCCGAGCCCGCGGAGATGTAGGCCAGACCGCCGCTTGCGTCGATGCCATGAGGGTGCCCGGGTATGGTGTAGGTCTGAAGGAGCGACATGGAAGCTGGATTTGATATGTCTATAATCGAGAACCCGTAATCACGAAGGCTTACGTAAGCCCTGTTTCCATCCAGGGCGATATTCTCGGCGGCCGCTGTGCCGACGGCGGGCGCAATGCCGGCGCCCAGCTGGCTGGGAGCGGTGAGAGTGGACGTGTCATACGCGTACAGTGACCAGCCGCCGCCCGCGCCGGCGACGTACAGCGTGGTGCCGGAGAACCGGCCCGTATAGCCCCCGCTCACTGTGGAAGACTGCAGGTTGAGGGTGGGACTGGAGTCCGTTCCCGTGACCGTGTAGATGGCCGTTTTGGAAAGGCCGGTAACGGCAAGGACCTTCGTGCCCGCGCGATCCTGAGCATCGACCGAAAGATTCTGTCCGATCCCATCTGCTACTCCCTGGTTGGAGAGTCGCACGACGGGGTTCGCCTTGTCGGTGGCGTCGATGACCGCGAAGCCGTCATTGAAGCCGGCGACAAACACGAGGTTGCCGAGAACGACGACGCCTTCGGCCTGAAGTCCGCCGTTGTCTGGAATGGCCACGCTCCCCGTGAGAACGGGAGAGGTCGGGTTGGAGATATCGATGATGCAAAGCGATTTATTCGTGGTGAGGTACGCGTAGCTTCCCGAAATGGCGATGTCGTTTGCATTCTGCGCGGAAAGCCCGCCGGCCGGAAGCGGCAGCGACGGTTGATGGACGTCCGCCACGCGAAGCCCGTAGTAATAGTCAGTAATGAAAAGGTAGCCGTTTTCATAGACCAAAGACTGCGGATAGTCCGCCCCGTTGAAAGTGCTTATATTCGCGTCCATCCGCGAGGGCATGGGATCCGAGGCCACCTCCGCGTACTCGCTCATCACGGAGCTGTACTGCGCGGGACGAACGGCATAGTAGTAGGTCGAGCCCTGGACAATGCTCGTGTCGTGGAAGGGCGGCGCCGCCACGGGGCCGGATATGCTCAGGAAAGGTCCGCTGGGAGAGGGTGAGCGAAGCACCTCGTATTGGGGAATGCCGGGGAAAACGTGCCAGGTGACATCAACATAGTTGAAGTGCGGGATTATCGTGGGCAACAGGTTGAAGGTGGAAAGCGGAACGGCCCGGACAACGGGTGAAAATTTCTTTTTCCCGTCCGACGTGTCGCCTTCAAGCAGGAAGCTGTACACGGACCCGTTCTTGAGCTGCTTCATCACGTAGGGCGAGGTCACGCCGGCTATTTTGGCGGACTTCAGGGGATCAGGAGCCTGAGCTGAAGGTTCGACGTAGAGGGTATAGCCGGTCACGCCCGGAACGGGACTCCAGGCGAGGGTGGTTTGCCTGTTGCCTTCAGATGAAGAGAAAGATGGGATTTCGTTTCCCACCCACGTCAGGGGCAATGTGGCGGTGGAAGTGTTGCCGTCCCAATCCACGGCCGTGAACTGGAAGGTGATGTTCTCCGTGAGGTCCGTGGACTCGACGATGTGGAAATGGCCCGAGGAATCCAGGGAAGCCGTTTTCAAGGCGGTCCTGGCCAGGATGAGGTACTGGAGGGATTTCACCTGCCCAGGGGTGCCGGCGCTGTTTGCCAGGTCGGAAACCACGCCATCAATGACAATGTTCCGGGAGTAGCTTGAGTATTCCGCGGGGCTTGTGATGGTAATGACAGGCGGCACAATGTCCCGCGCATTATCCGCAACCGATCCCGTTATGGGAGCAGGGCATCCCAGGATGACAACCAAGCAGATTGCCGCGCATATGGGGAGAAATAGCCTTCGATACATTCTAGCCCCCTAATGATGACTAAATCAGTAAGGATTAATGTAGCACACGAGGATCCATTTTTCAATGCAGACCGTGCGCCATTTTCCTTTTCCAGCGGAGCGTAGCGCCCGATTCCAGCGGCGCGAGCCTCTGGAGCCTCGTTCGAACGTTCTTCCCTGGCGATGACCAGCCACTGCACGCGTTCGGGATCCACGTCGCCATGGATGGATCCCGCATAGTGGCGTTCGAGCAGAACACGCCGGTTATATCCCAAGAACGCGATCGCCCTTCCGGGTCCCGTGGAGAGCTACCATGCATACGCTTTGGGCGCCTCGCCTCCGGGGCCGGGGAAGATCGCATCCAGCTTCTCGAGCACCGCCGGTTCCAGCGCGGTCTCGGTGGCGCGCACGGTCTCGTTCAGTTGCTCCACGGTGCGGGGCCCGATGATGGGCGCGGTGACCGCGGGATTGTGCAGCAGCCAGGCGAGGGCCACAATGGCGGGCTTCTCGCCTATCTCGCGGCACAGCTTCTCGTACGCCTCGATCTTCGGCCTGGACTTTTCCAGATTCTTTTTGAACTCCTCGCTCGTTCGACGTCCGGCTGCCGCCTTCTCAAGCGCGCCGCCCAGGAGGCCTCCCCCCAGGGGACTCCAGGGCAGGAGGCCCATGCCGTAGTGCCGGCAGGCGGGGATGACTTCCAGCTCCACCATGCGATTGTCCAGGTGGTAGATGCTCTGCTCGCTCGCGAGGCCCATCCTGCCCCGGCGGGAGGCTTCCTGGCAGGCGGTGGCTATGTCCCAACCCGCGAAGTTGCTCGACCCGACGTAGTTCACCTTGCCCTGGTCCACCAGGGACCCCATGGCCTGCCAGATCTCGTCCCAGGGGCACTCCCTGTCCACGTGGTGCATCTGGTACAGGTCAATCGTCTCTGTGCGCAGCCGCCGGAGGCTCCCCTCGCAGTGCCTCTGGATCTTTATCGCCGAAAGGTTCCGGCCGCCGTGATTCGGTTCGGGCTTCTCCCCCTCGCGGTCGGCGGGGTTGTAGACCTTGGTAGCCAGGACGACGGCATCCCTGCGGCCGCCCCCCTGTGCGAACCACCGTCCCAGGATCTCCTCGGTAAGTCCCCGCGGCGTCCAGCCGTACACGTCCGCCGTGTCGAAGAAGTTGATGCCGAGCTCCAGCGCGCGATCCATGATCGCGAAACTCTCCTTCTCCGCGGTCTGGTTGCCGAAATTCATTGTGCCCAAGCACAGATTGCTCACAAGAACTCCGTGCCGTCCGAGCCTCTTGTAGACGATCGCCATAGTGCCTCCTTGTCCTTTTTGAATGTACTGAAATCCTGGCTCCGCAGCCTCCTTCAGGGCTTTCCAATTCACTGCGCCTGCGGTGTTCGGCGCCCCCCGGCCAATCAGTAAGAACGCTGCCGAGGATTTAATCCTTCCTTTTCATTTCACGGATGACTATCTTCTGCCAATGAAGAACATTTACGCTCTCGCGGTGAGGAATATCAATGGAACCGAGATATCGCTGTCGGAGTTCGCAGGAGACGTCCTCCTGATCGTGAACGTCGCAAGCAAATGCGGTTTCACACCCCAATACAAGGGGCTGCAAGCCCTTTATACACGCTATCACGATCGCGGCTTCGAGATTCTCGGGTTCCCGGCGAACGACTTCGGCCGTCAGGAGCCGGGTACAGATGCGGAGATCCAGAAATTCTGCAGCCTTACCTATGGGGTCACGTTCCCGATGTTCTCCAAGATCTCCGTGAAGGGAAAAAAGATGCACCCGCTCTACGCATTCCTCACCGAGAAGGAGACAAATCCCCGCTTCGCGGGCAGGATTACATGGAACTTCAACAAGTTCCTCCTCGACCGCAAAGGAAACATCTTGGACCGCTTCGACTCGAGGGACGATCCGATGGGTGACAAGATCCCCCGCGCGGTCGAGGGCGCACTCGATCTCTAAGAATCTTTCGGACCGGCGAACGCGAATCCTATCGTTTGTCTTGTAACAAGCCCCCGTATTGGTCGCTATCCAGCCGGCGGACATGTTCAGTCCTCCTCTGCCGAGCCGATCGCCATTGATTCCTGAGACCTGACTCCCGTACACTTCGTGCCATGACGCCGAAGACCGTGCTCCTTGTGAGCGGTCTCCCTTTAGCCGCAGCAACCTCATTCAGCCGACAGCTTGAGCTGTTGGGACGTGAGCTGCAACGGTTGGGATGGCGTGTGGAGATATGCGACGCAATCGGCGCGGAAGGAAGGCTGCATCCAGGCTCCCACTGCAAGGCCATACTCCTGGGCTACCCGGAGCAGTTCCCCTTCCTGTCAAAGCAGCCCGGCGGGGCAAAGAAACGGCTTTTCCTCTGGTGCCAGCTCTCACGCCCGGCGCACCGTGCGGACTTTGATGTGGTTGTTCCCGTGCCACTGACTGAAATGACCAGGCTATTCCTTCCCTCCGGGGTGAAAGCCGGACCCACGATACCTCACGGAGTGGACACTTCCTTGTTCGCGCCCCAGCCCGCAGCGGACGTTCTCTCCCTCCGCCGTGAGCTTCACGCCGAGGGCGCTTTCGTCGTGGGCACGGTAGGCGCCAATAGCCCGCGAAAGCGTTTCGATCGGATCATCGAATCTTTCGCCCTCTTTTCCGAGATTGCCCCTGAGGCCGCTCTGCTGATCAAGACGGATCGCAGGGTTTCCCCGGAGGGTTTCGATCTGTCGCGGCGGGCTTCAGCCGCAGGGGTCGAGCCGCGTATACGAGTCCTCGCGGAAGATCTCCCACCGCGGGATATGGCGCGTTTGTACGGGATCATGGACGTGTACCTGAATCTCTCCGAATGGGAGGGGTTCTGTATTCCCGTAGTGGAAGCCATGGCGTGCCAGGTGCCGGTCGTGACTCACCGGATCCAGGGCCCCGGTGAGATCCTGCCGTATGGGGAGCTTCGAGTGCCCGACAGCCAGGAGGCGTGGGAAGGCGGCGCGCGGCTGAGATTTGCCGATCCCGCACTGGCGGCATCGGTACTTGGTTCAGCGTATCGGGACAGGGGACTTCTGGTCAGACTGGGCGCCTTGGGAAGGAAAGAGGCGCTGGAGCGCTTCGACATCCGCCGGGTTGCCCGACAGTGGGATGAGTTTCTGTCATGAGCCCTTCGTGCACGATGCGACATGCGTTCTCTTGCGCGTTGGCGGCGAATCTCCTATGATATGAGAGGTATTTCGCGGAGTCAGAATAGCGGATGAATAAAAAGGTCGCTTTCGGCTGTTGGGCGATGCTTGCCCTCCTGCGCGTTTCCGGTCTGAGCGCGGATCCTCTCGTGGTGGGGGACGCGCCTCGGTACCGGCTCGGCGGACACCTTGAAATCATGCAGGACAAGACGCAGGCGATGTCGATCTCCCAGATCATTGCGGACAGGGAGGATTGGCAGGCCACGCAGGCCGATGAGCCGAATCCCGGATTCTCCGGGGCAGTCCGCTGGGTCCGTTTCCAGGTGGAGTCACGAACGGATCATCCCATCCTCTTGGTGTATCGGTACACGAACGTCAATTTTGTCGATCTGTACGTCGTCCACCAGGACGGACATCTGGAACATTTTGCCTCCGGGAATTTCATACCGTTCGACGAGCGGTCCGTCCCTCACCGCTTTCCCGTCTTCCCTCTCAATCTATCCCGCGGAGAAACGGTCTGGTGCTACGTGAAGGTGCGAAACGAGGTGGGAGTCGGGATACCGCTCGCGATATGGAGCGAGCTCTCTTTCCGCGAAGCCGATCGCCAGGAGTGGATCATCATCGGCATGCTCATCGGTCTTTTCCTCATTGTCATTCTCTTCAACGCGCTGTTCTACTTCGCCACCGGCGACAGGGCGTATCTCTCCTACGTTCTCTTCGTGCTGTTCTACCTGTTCTTCGAGCTGGCGTACCGCGGCATCGGCGGCGAATACCTGTGGCCGCGTCACACATGGATCGACAACTCCATTCTGGTCGTTTCTGCATCGCTTGCCATCACAATGGGGCTCGTTTTCACGCGCAGCTTCCTTCAGACCAGGACCTGGGCCCCGGTGATGCACCGCCTCCTCGGCGGGCTCCTCTGGGCGTCGATCGCGAATATCCTGGCCTCCGTCATTCTCCCCTTCGGGATCATGTCGCAGATCACCAATGCGCTCCTCCTCGTCGTCGCCGTTGTTTTCGTCCCGAATGCCATCATCGTGTTCCGACGCGGTTTTCAGGCCGCCCGCTTCTACCTCGCGGCGTGGGTGCTCCTTCTGGCCGGCGGCATCATCTTCGCGATGCTGAACCTTGGACTGGCTCCCAGCAACGTTTTCACGGCGAACGCGATGACCTTCGGCGCCTCCATTCAGATGATTCTCATCTCGTTCGCCGTCGTCGACAGAATACTCACCTTGCGGCGCGACCGCGAGAAAATGCAGCAGGAGCGTTTGGAGGCGGTCGAAAAGCGTCTCTACTCCGACGCGCTGACGGAGCTCCCCAACAGGAACCGGCTCATCGCTGATCTCCAGCCCGGGAGTCCCGTCACGGTCGTCCTTGTCAACATCGATCACTTCAAGGAGATCAACGACTATTTCGGGCAGAAGGCGGGCGATTATGTGATCATCGAGCTGGGGAAGCGGATACGCGGCGTGGCGGCTGATCGCGGAGGAACGGTATATCGGCTTCACGCGGACGAGTTTGCCGCCGTGATCGACGGCTCCTGCGACGAAGAAGCGCTCAATCGGCTGGGGCATGCCCTCGTTGCACATTGCCAGGACAAGCCGTATTTCTTTCAGGATGAGACGCTCCGCCTCGACGTCAGCATCGGCATCGCGGCGAGCGACTCGCGTCACATGGAGAAGGCCGACATGGCGCTCGACGTCTCGCGGTCCAGCAAATCGTACGTCATCTATCGGCCCGAGCTCGAGGTGATCAAGCGGTACGCGGACAACCTGCACTGGCTGCACGTCATTCGCGAATCGATCGAGCAGGACCGCATCGTCCCCTTCTTTCAGCCCATCCTGAACAATCAGAGCGGCATTGTCGACAAGTTCGAATCCCTCATGCGGATCCGAGCGGCAAACGGCGTGATCATTCCGCCCGGGGCGTTCCTCATGATCGCGAAGAAGAGCAAGATCTATCCCGAGCTTTCGCGCGTCATTGTCGGAAAGACGGCGGACCTGATGCGCGGCGCGGACGCCGAGGTGTCCATCAACATATCGGTGGAAGACATCGTGCATCCCGATGTGCTCGCGGAGATCGACCGTGTCGTCTCCGAGAAGAACATCGGACCCCGCATCGTCTTCGAGCTTCTGGAATCGGAAGGCATCGAGAACTACGAGGAGGTCTCCCGCTTCATCGACCGGATGAAGTCTCGGGGATGCAAGATCGCGATAGACGATTTCGGGACCGGGTATTCAAATTTCGCCCACATTCTTCGCCTCCACGTGGACTACCTCAAGCTGGACGCGTCTCTCATCAAGCCGATCGCGGAAGACGGCAACGCGCGCTGCATCGTGGAAACCATCGTCTCCTTCGCCCGGAAGCTGGGGATCCGGACGATCGCCGAGTTCGTCCACTCCGAGTCGGTCCAGAAGATCGTGCGGGAAATCGGGGTGGACTTTTCGCAGGGCTACTTCATCGGCGAGCCGCGCGCGGACATGCGCTTCGAGAATATCTGATCGGCGTCCGCCCACGCGCGCGGCCTGTCGTAGCCTTTCCGCCTCGCATACTCCTCCGCCTGATAGGCGAAAGCCTGGAGGCGGGTCTCCACGCTCGAGTCCTCCTGGCCGTCGAAGGCGATATTCAGCCACGGAATTCCGTCGTGCTCTTCGCTGAACCGCGGAGATACCGCGGCAACAAGGGCTCCGGGAAGACAGGTGAACGGCAGGATGTTGACCACTCCCGAGATCCCCGTCTCGCACTGCCCGGCGACGCTTCCCAGCGAGATCGGCGGCTCACCGTCGTAATCCCGGTGGAGGTACGGCATGCAGAGGTCCAGCATCTTCTCTACGGGCAGATCGCGGTGCATCTCCACGCCCCCTTCCTCGGCCGCGCGGACCAGCCTCTCCTCCACCGCCTGCTGCAGGAATGCCTGTAGGCGGGATCGGGCGTATTCCAACGGTTTCCCTTTTCGCCTGCTGTCCCGAGTGAACCGGTAGGTGGAATAGCTGATCCAATCGCGCACGGGTCCCATGAGCGTCTCCATCCCCAGCTCCTCGAGCTTGCGGACCACGAAACCGTTGCAGAATGGGTTGTCCCGCATGAAGATCTCGCCGATCACCGAGATGACCGGTTTCCGCCGCCCGCGGACGATCTCGATGCGCGCAAAGTCGGCCATGGCGTTTTTCAGCACGAGCGCAATTCCCCGGCCGCCATCCTCGATGCAGGAGACGGCATGCTCAAGATGCCGCAAGTACAGGGCCGCCGTCTCGCCCCGGTTGGCTTCATACGGGCCGCGCTCTTGTCGAAGCTTGCGCAGGATATCGACGGCGACAACCCCCCGCCACGCGGCGAGCCGGAACCGGATGCCGCCTCCGGCCGCGATGTCGGCGTACGAGTTGTCGTTTCGGGGATGCACGATCTCCGCCTCGGAGAAGCCGAGCCGGTCCAGAATGATCCTTTGAAGGCTGTTGTACTGCCCGAACCTGCAGGGGCCATTGTGGTCCGGCATGAAGAAGCTCACGGCTGAGGGGTCCACCCCCGGCTCCTCGAGCTTGCGGAGAAAGCTCCCCGTGGTGCAGATCATGGGGAAGCATTCGCGCGAAGAGGTATGCATCCTCCCCAGCTCTATGTCCCGCTGGTCCTGAGGCGGCAGGACGTCCGCCTTCATGCCGCAGGCCCGACATGCGGCGGCGAGGGCGAACGCGCCGTCGGCCATATACGGGAAGTAGAGGGTCCGGGACCGCGTCGAGCTGCGGGTTTTGAGAGCCCCCCGCTCCGCTCCAGAACGCCGGACGGCCATCGCGGAAGGCCTCGCGAGGCGAGAGTTGGCTGCCGAGGAGCGTCGTCTCCCCTTCAGGCTGTCGAGGAAAGCCTCCAGCCGGGTTACCAGCCCCGCGTCTGCGCTATGCTCGTCCATTTCCACCTGGAGGTACGGCTTGCCTTTCAGCTCCTCGCGCAGATAGTGAGAGAGAAATGAGTCCGGGCCGCAGCGGAAGTTCCCGACGAAGATCGCCTTCAGCCGTTCGTCTCCAGCCACGATGCGCGCGGCCTGCAGGATCCTGCTGCCGTTCGGCCAGTACATCGACGGGTACTCGCCGAAGATGTCCTCCTGCTCCAGCGGAAGGAAGTCCATGGGGATGGCGAGGACATCGAGGCTCCTGAGCTTTTCAACGAGATACAGATTCAGGGCAGGGTCTCCCGTGTTGTACGGCCGGCCGAGGATGACCGCCACGGTCTTCGACCCGGGCAGCGACGCGAGAACCTCCCGTCCTCGGGCCTTGATGCGCATCTGGTACTCTTTCTGGGCCTCCGCTGCCTCGCGGATGGCCCGCACCGTGTCCCGCGCCGATACGCCCAGCCTCTCCCCCATGAACCGCGATAGCTCATGATCCAGGAGTCCGCGCGAATAGCGGAAGTGAAGGGTGGGAACGAGGAGTTTCGAGATGTCCTTCCCGTCCTTCAGGGCTCCCCTCACCATGAAGGGGTAGCTCTGGATCCAGGGGCAGTTGCAGTTGTTGGTCGGATTTATGGGATCTGCCTCCTCGTTCACGACGAAGGGGAGAAAGACGCCGTCCACGCCTTTTTCCAATAGGTCGAAGAGGTGGCCGTGGATCACTTCCACGGGGAAACAGGTCTCCGCGGTGAGCGTCTCCAGGGAGCGCGCGATGAGCGCCTGATCCGTCGGACGCGAGAGGACCACCCGCATTCCGAGCCGGCCGAAGAACGTCCGCCAGAAGGGAAAATACTGGTAGAACGCGGACAGGGCCCGGGGCAATCCGATGGCGGTTCCCGCAGCGGCGCTCCCGCCTTCATCGTGCCCGCCCAGCAAGAGCCTCGTCCGCTCATCGAAGAGATCGGCGATGTCCCTCCCTCTGTTCTTCCTCTGCGGAACCTCGTAGCGCTCGCACCTCCCGCCGTAGAAAAGGGGCTTCGCTTCGCCCTCGATGCCCACTTTGCGGATCTCGCAGCGGTTGGGGCATGCCGTGCACGTGAAGCGGTCGAGAGACCAGGGCCGCTCGGCGATCGCGAATCCCTTGAAACGGGTCCGGCGGCTCCCCGTTGAATCTCGGGCGATCATCGCTGCTCCGATGGCCCCCGTCACATCGAAATGGGGCGGGACGATGATCGGCCGGCCGACGACCTTTTGGAACGCCGAAACCACGGCCTGATTGTACGCCACGCCGCCCTGGAAGAAGATCCTCCTCCCGATCGGCTTGTCGCCCACCACCTTCTGGAGGTAGTTCTTAACGATCGAATAGGCCAGCCCGGCAATGAGGTTCTCGCGCGCTCCGCCTTTCTGCTGGCGGGAGTTCAGATCCGACTCCATGAATACCGTGCAGCGGTCCCCGAGCTGCGCGGGTTTCTCGGAGGAGAACGCGATCGAGGCGAACTCGCCGGCAATGTTCACTCCGAGCTTCTCCGACTGCTCCTCGAGGAACGATCCCGTGCCCGCCGCGCAGACCTTGTTCATCTCGAAGTCGACCACCACGCCGTTCTCCACGGAGATGAACTTCGAGTCCTGCCCTCCGATCTCGAAAATGGTGTCCACCGCGGGGTCCAGGGCGATCGCCGCGGTGGCCTGGGCCGTGATCTCGTTGACGATGCGGTCCGCGCCGACAAAATCGCCCGTGAGATACCGGCCCGAGCCCGTCGTTCCCACGGCTTTCACCTCCACCCTGACCCCCACCTCGTCGCCGATTTCCTTCACGCCCTTCTGGATGGCCTCGAGGGGCCTGCCCGCAGTGGGAAGGTATCGCCGGGCGATCACCCTGTTCTCCCCGTCGATCAACACCACGTTGGTGCTGAGAGAGCCGACATCGACGCCCAGGAATACGGCAAGCCGTGAAGCTCCCGCCGCCATGGGGACGATCTCCAGGGAAGAGAGAGCGCGCGGGGCTTCAAGCGGTTCGAGATGGTCCCCATCCGGACCGCTTTCGGCGCGGTATCGGTCGAGGCCGCCGAGCCCATGTAAGGGTTCCGACGCCGGCTGCGGGCGGCTCCAGATGTGGAAAACGGCGCCAATGGCGCCCATGGACGCGTGGTGGGGCGGGATGATGAGCTCCCCGTCTGCGAGGCCGAAAATCTCACGGAAGGCTCTCACCATCCCCGCGTTCGCCGCGACGCCGCCCTGGAACACCACCGGCTTTCCCAGGCTCTTCCCCCGGGCGAGCGTGCTCTTCACGTTGCGCGCGACGGCGAAACACAAGCCGGCGATGATATCGTGGACGGGCGTGGCGATCTGCTGGTGGTGGATCATGTCGCTCTTTGCGAACACGCTGCACCGTCCCGCGATTCGCGGCGGGTCGACGGACCGCAGGGCGAGCCGGCCGAACTCTTCAACAATGGATACGTTGATTCGCCGCGCCTGTTGATCGAGAAACGAGCCGGTGCCCGCCGCGCAGATGCTGTTCATGACGACGTCGGAGAACGCCGCGTTCTTGAGGAAGATGAGCTTCGTGTCCTCGCCGCCCATCTCGATGATCGTCTGCGCCCGCGGGTACAGGCGGCACACGGAGGCGGACTGGGCGACGATCTCGTTCACGAAAGTGCCGCCGACGAGCCGGGCGGCGAGCATCCCCCCCGTGCCCGTGACGGCGACCCTCCCGATCCGCTCCATCCCCCATCGTTCGATGATGTCGGCGAGCCGCTCTCTCACGACGTCAAACGGCTTTCCCCGGCAGAAGTCGTAGTGGTCTTCGAGGATCTCCCCACCGTCTTGCAGGAGCACGCTGTTGACGGAGATCGATCCGATGTCGATGCCCAGATCAGGCATACCGCCCCGGTGTCGAGGAAGTCATGGCGCATGTGCCGCTTTTATCCCAATGCTGCAGGCGATGGGCTTCGTGATCGCCCATCAGATCATCCACCTTTTTATCGTCATCCCCAGAAGAGAGTGACGGAACCCGTGCGCTTTCAGTGTAGCCCCCGGGGGGCATTTGTCAAGAAGAGTCGGATGATCGGGGTATCGGCTCGCGGACATTCGCTTCGCGAATATCTGATCATGAGGCGGGCCGGATCGACGTCGCTATCTCACATGCTCCATCCAGGACGGTCTTGGGGCGTTCTGAAGCCTGCCCGCCCACTGTGCACGGCCGGATTTCTCGCGGCATCGTGACGCTCCTCGCGCTCTGCCACGGCTCCATTCTAGCAGAAACCCTCCAAATGGAAAGTGCGCATATCCATCGTGCATTACCGCTTGAAATGAGGTCTTTCGGGTGCTAAGATATAATGTTCCAGGGAATTCATTCGGAGAAATGCGCTTTAGCTCGGGAGAGAGCCGCGGGACACGTTACCGGCGGCGACAGGGAAAAAAGGAGGCCAGGTGATTATGGGCGCAAGAAGTGTTCGGTTTTTAAGCATCATGTGTTTTTTCACTTTGGGAATATTCTTCGAGGCGGCCGCTGAAGCCGAACTCAAAGATACTCCTTACTTCTCTGGAATGCCGAATTTCAGAATTACTGAATCCTCGGATCAAGAGTTTTCGGATTATCGTTTTTTTAACGGAAAAGACTGCACAACGGTTGAAGGCAAGAAATATTTCCGGGCGTACACTCTCGCGGAGGACGCAAAACAGTCCAGCGAGCTTCAGATTTCGCGAAACTACGCGAATGCCGTTAAAAACATGGCCGGCACCGTCGTGTTCGAAGGCGAGATTTCGGGAGTGGAATGCGCCGAGAACTCCGGCGGTCGGGCAATGATCGGCAAGGTTATCAAAGGAGACAATGAGCTTTGGATTGAGGTTGCGCCTTTCAATGACGGCAATGATTATTACCTGACCGTTGTGGTGAAGGAAATAATGAAACAGGCGGTTACCGCGAATGACATGTTTGAGGCATTGAACAGGGACGGCCGTTTTACCCTCAATATTAATTTCGATGCCGGGGTGGCGGTGATCAAGCCCGAATACAAGGCCATTATCTCCCAAATCGCTGAAATGCTGAAAAAGAATCCGGATCTCAAAATAAGCGTGGAGGGTCATACGGACGGGACGGGCGGCGACCGGAATAGCAACTTGGCGCTTTCTGATGCACGGGCGACTGCTGTCATGAAAGCCATTATCGCCGAGGGTATCGATTCGAAACGCCTGAGCGCGATTGGGTATGGCTCGGATAAGCCCATCGCGGATATTACTACCGAAGAAGGCCGGGCGAAAAACCGAAGAGTCGAGATCATTAAGAAATAAAGCGACAGACAAAGCCGACACGAAGGAAACAGGCTGCTCACTTCCGAGGTGAACGGCCGCAGACCTCTAAATCCGCACGAACCGATCCGCAACCATCCCGAGGAGGAGCAGGGGAAGATAGACGACGCTTGCCCTGAGGAGAAGCCGTGCGCGCGAATCTGAGACGCGCAGGGCGAAAGCGGCGCCGAAACCGACAAATGCAAAACCCAATGCTACGGCGCAGGCCAGGTAGATCCTGCCGCAAGCGCCGGCGGCGAAAGGCAAGAGGCTTGCGGCGAGGAGCAGCGCACAGTGAAGCGCCGCCTGGAAGCCTGCGCGGCGGCCGGAAGGATCCGTCACGGTGAGCGGGCGAAACCCCGCGCGGCGGTAGTCTTCCCGGTGCATCCAGGCAATGGACAGGGAGTGGGGGATCTGCCAGAGGTAGAGCACGAGAAACAGGCTCCAGGCCGCCGGGCTCAAGGCGCCGCTTGCCGCGGCACACCCCATCATCGGCGGGATCGCCCCGGAAACCCCCCCCACCCAGGTTGAAAGAGGGCTCACCCTCTTCAGCGGGGTATAGAGAAAGAGGTAGCTCACCATGGTAAGCACGCCAAGCGTCAGGGTGAGAAGGTTGACGAATACGGCCAGAAGCGTCACGCCGAAAGCACCGAGAACGACCCCGAAAACCAAAGCGGCCGCCGGGCTCATTCGCGATGAAGGCAGCGGGCGCTCCACCGTGCGCAGCATGCGGCCATCCGACCCGCGCTCGATGTATTGGTTGAAAACCCCGCTCGCGGCCGCCAGGAGCACGGTGCCGGAAAGGGTTGCGGCCAGGCAGAGCGGGTCCACGCCGGCCGTCGCCGAAACGAGGTAGCCTGCCGCCGTCGAGGCGAGAGAGAGCCCCATCACCTTGGGCTTGCCCAGGAGCAGATAGTCTTTCACGGTATCCAGGCGCAGGCGGCGGGCGGCGGCCGACGCGTGCTCTCCGGCGCTCCTCTTCATACTGAAAAGTATACTACCCGCGGAACGCCTCACGGACCGGAAAGTTTGACATTCGGGAACCTCGTTATTACTATCTATTAAAACGTGACTCTTTGAGACAATGATGGTGAAGTTGAAGGAGGAAAGTAATGATCAACGGCCTGTATCAACTCCTGACAAGATTGGGCTACACGGACCCCTTGCACGCCCCTCTCACTCACTTTCCCATCGGCCTCGTCTTCGGGGCCCTGATCTTCTTTCTCGTCGCCATCATCTTTAAGCAGTCCCGCCTCGTCCTCACGGCGCGGCACGCCTCCATCCTCGCTTTCGTGATGGTATTCCCCACCATCCTCTTCGGCGTGATCGATTGGATCCATTTCTTCAATGGCGCGCTGATCGATCCCATCAAGTACAAGATCGGCCTGGCAACCATCGTCCTGATCGTGCTCGCAATCGGAATCATCGTGGGAAGCGAGGTGAAGCTCCACACCTGGACCATGACCATCGTCTACGTGGTAGCCTTTCTAGCCGTTGTCGGCCTGGGGTGGTTCGGAGCGGGGCTCTATCCCCGCACCCTGCGGCGAAACCTGGCGGCAGCACCTGCCGCTCAACCGGCCACCGCAGAGCCGGCGCCCAGTCAGCCCGCCGCCCCGCCCACACCCGGCGCCCAGGCGGCGAAGCCGGCGGCGAAACCCGCCTCAGCGGCTTCCACGCAGGCGGGCCAGAAGATCTTCGCGGACAGCTGTGAGGCATGCCACGCCGACGGCGGCAACCTCGTGGTTTCCAACCTCCCGCTGAAGAGCTCAAAACAGCTTGCCAGCCTTTCCACGTTCGCGGCATTCATCAGGGCTCCAAAGATGCCGGATGGGTCGGAGGGAGTGATGCCCCCCTTCCCCGCGGACCAGATCAGCGACAGGCAGGCGGCGGATCTCTACGCGTACATAACGGCGATGGTCAAGACAACCTGGAAATAGGCGCCGAGGAGGCGCGCTGATGAGCGGAAAAATCGCGTGGCTTCTTCCCCTCGCGGTGCTCGCGGCGGCGGGCTGCGGCGCTCCGCCGAAGCCTCCCTCCAGTGTTTGGGGAGGGGTGGGCATGGACGAGAAGCTGGGCGCCTTGGTGCCTCTGGATGCCCAATTCCGGGACGAAGAGGGCGCGGCGGTGAGCCTGAAGACGCTGGTAAAGGCCCCTACCATCCTCGCCCTGGTCTACTATCACTGCCCCGACAGCTGCACGGTGCTGACGCAGGGCATGGCCCAGGCCATTGCCGCCCTCGATGCGGTGCCGGGCGCGGACTTCACCGCCATCACCGTCAGCTTCGATTCCATGGAAACCCCGCGGATGGCCGCTGAGCAGAAAAGAATCGCGCTTGCCATCGTCGGGGCCCGCTTTCCACCGCGGGAATGGCGGTTTCTCACGGGAGATGCCGCGAGCGTCAATGCCCTGACCGCCGCCGTTGGATTCCACTACGTGAAGCAGGGCGACGACTATGCCCACCCGCTGGGCCTCATCATCCTTTCACCGCAGGGAAAAATCGTGCGTTACATGAGCGGTACGGATTTCCTGCCCCTCGACCTCCGGATGGCGCTGTTGGAAGCGTCGGAGGGGGTCGTCAAGCCAACCATCGCAAAGTTCGTGCGGTTCTGCTTCTCCTACAATGCGCAGAGCCACCAGTACGTATTCAATATCCTGAAAGTGACCGCGATTGTCGTGCTGCTGCTCGCCGCATCCTTCGTGACCTACCTCGTGGTCGCGACCTCCAGAAAGCGGCGCACGGGGGAAGGAGTGAGCTGATGGATGTGAACGCCGGGGCTGGAAGCTCCAACGGAGCGCTTCCCTATTACGCGGAGAAGAGCAGGTATCCGGGGATCCTGGGGTGGATCACCTCAACCGACCACAAGCGCATCGGGATCCTCTACCTCGTTCTGATCCTGTGCTTCTTCTTCACCGCTGTGGTGCTCGGCGTGCTGATGCGGATCCAGATGATGAGGCCGGGAAACCGCTTCCTCACGCCCCAGACCTACAACGCATTTTTCACCCTCCATGGGATCATCCAGATATTCCTGGTGGTCATTCCCGCCATCCCGACGATCTTCGGAAACCTTTTTCTCCCCATCCTGATCGGCTACAGAGACATGGCCTTCCCCCGGCTGAACCTCTTCACCTGGTACCTTTTCCTCCTCGGCGCCGTTCTCGTCTTCGTCTCCGTGTTCGTCGGCGGAGGCGCCGTGGACACGGGATGGACCTTCTACGTTCCCTTCAGCCTCAAAACCACGGTGGACGTTCCCCTGGCTACCTTCGCCGTGTTCGTCCTGGGGATGTCCTCCATCCTCACGGGGATCAATATCGTGACCACGGTGCACATGTACCGGGCTCCCGGCATGGGCTTCTTCCGCATGCCCCTCTCGGTGTGGGGCTTCTACGCCACCGCCTGGGTGCAGATCCTCGCCACCCCGGTCATCGGCATCACGATGGTCCTCATCCTTGTGGAACGGATCTTCGGCATCGGAGTGTTCGATCCCACCAAGGGAGGGGACCCCCTTCTCTACCAACACCTGTTCTGGATCTACTCCCACCCCGCGGTCTACATCATGATCCTCCCCGCCATGGGGGTCATGTCGGATCTCTTCCCCGTTTTCTCGCGCAAGAACATCTTCGGCTACAAGCTGATCGCCTTCTCCAGCCTCGCCATCGCGAGCGTCGGCTCCCTGGTGTGGGGACACCATATGTTCGTGAGCGGGCAGAGCGATTTCGCAGACATCGTCTTTTCGCTTCTCACCTTCCTCGTCGCGGTGCCCAGCGCCATCAAGGTCTTCAACTGGGTGGCCACCCTGTACAAGGGTTCCATCAAGGTGGAGCCGCCGTTCCTCTATGCCCTGGCCTTCATCTTCCTGTTCTCCATCGGGGGGCTCACGGGATTGGTGCAGGGAGCCCTCTCCACCAACGTCCAGATCCACGACACCTATTTCGTCGTGGGGCACATCCACTACGTGATTTTCGGCGGCATGGGCTTCGGCTGGTTCGCGGCGCTGCACTACTGGTACCCCAAGATCACGGGAAAGATGTACAACAAGCGCGCCTCGGTCATCGCATGGCTGATCATCTTCATCGGTTTCAACCTCTTCTACTTCCCCATGCTCATCCTGGGGTGGCAGGGAATGCCGCGGAGGTACGCCGACTACCTGCCCCGGTTCGCGGACCTGCAGTTCTGGTCCAGCATCGGTGCCTACATCATGGTGGGAGGGCTGGCACTCATGTTCGCCAACCTCTTCGTGGGCTTGAAGCGCGGAGAGAAGGCCCCGGCCAACCCCTGGGGAGGCGCAACGCTGGAGTGGCAGATCCCCTCTCCCCCGCCCGCGGAGGACTTCGAGGAAATTCCCGTGATCACCAAGGGGCCGTATGACTTCGGAAAGGGTGGTTCCCCGTGAGCGAGGAACACGCGCAGGCAAATTCCACAGGAGCGCGGATGGGCATCTGGCTTTTCATCTGCACGGAGATACTCCTGTTCGGCGGGCTGTTTCTCCTGTACTCGATGTACCGGTATCGAAACCCCGCGGAGTTCCACGCCGCCTCCCTTGAGCTGAGCAGGTTCGACGGCACGCTCAACACCTCGATTCTCATCACCTCGAGCCTCACCGTGGCCCTCTCGATCTTCAGCCTGGAGAAGGGAAACAGGAAGCGGACCCTTCTCTTCCTGGCGGCAACCATCGCCTTCGGCCTTGGGTTCCTTGTGGTCAAGGGCTTCGAGTGGGGGGAGAAGTTCATCCACGGGCTGTACCCCAACTCTCCCGTGCTCTTGTCCAAGGCCAAGGGAGAGATCCTCTACTTCGGGCTGTACTTCATGATGACGGGCCTGCACGCGCTGCACGTTCTTGTGGGGATGGGGCTGCTTGCCGTGGTCTTCATTCTCATCAGGCGGGGGGTCGTGTCAACGGAGCGGCCGGTGATCCTGCAGAACTCCGGCCTGTACTGGCACCTGGTGGACATCATCTGGATATTCCTGTTCCCCCTCTTCTATCTCATAACCTGACGGGGGAGCTGAAGGGAGGCGAGGGCCATGGAAGGACATGCCGCGGCGCGAGCCCGAAGCTATATCTTCGTCTGGATCGGGCTCCTCATCTTCACGGCGCTCACCGTCACAATGGCGAGCCTGGACCTGGGAGCCATTGCCATCGTGGTTGTCCTGGCCATCGCCGCCTTCAAATCGACCCTGGTGCTCCTCTACTTCATGCACCTGCGCTACGAGAAGCGCCTGCTCATCAAGCTGCTGGTTCCCATCGCGATCTGCACGCTGGCCATCTTCATCGGGCTCACCTACACCGACGTGCTGCACCGCTAAGGAGGAAGTGAGAAATGGCGGTTTCAACGTTCGTGGTCGACAGCGGCTTCATCTACATCCTCGTGTTCCTCTTCCTGCTGCTCTTCCTCATCGTCTTTCTCATGGTCTATTTCATCGTGCGCTATCGCCGCTCGCGAAACCCGGTGCCGGCCGACATTTCGGGAAACACCTTCCTGGAGATCCTCTGGGTGGTGATCCCCACCATCATCGTGATGACGATGTTCGTCTACGGCCTGCAGGGCTACATTTTCCTTCGCAGCGCGCCGGCGGATTCGATGCACGTGAAGGTGATAAGCCGGCAGTGGTCGTGGCTTTTCCAGTACGACAACGGCACGTCCAGCTCCCAGCTGGTCGCGCCCCTGGGAAGGAACGTCCGCCTGGAGCTCGTCTCTGAGGACGTGATCCACGGCTTTTTCGTCCCCGCCTTCCGCATCAAGCAGGACGCGGTGCCCGGCATGACGACCACCGCGTGGTTCAATGCAACCGTGGCGGGAAGCTACGACATCCTGTGCACCCAGTACTGCGGGGTGGGACATTCCGCCATGCTCGCCAAGCTGATCGTCGTGCCGCCGGACCAATTCGCGCAGTGGTACGCGGGAGAGAAGACGGCGGCGGGTCTCGCCCCTCCCTCGGCGACGCCTGTCGGCGAGGAGCTCCTGCGTCAGAAAGGGTGCCTGGCCTGCCACTCCCTGGACGGGAGCAAGATGGTAGGGCCGACCTTCAAGGGCCTGTACGGGAACGGCGTGCGGGTGCTCACGGCCGGAAAGCCGCGCACCGTCATGGCGGACGACGACTACCTCGAGAGCTCCATCCTGGACCCCGGCGCGGACGTCGTGGTAGGCTACCCCAACCTCATGCCCTCGGGCCGGGGAAAAGTCACGGACAAGGAAATGGACGATATAATTCAATACTTGCAGACTCTGAAGTAAATTCTCCTGGGGCATGCCATGAAAAGCGAAGAGGATTCTTTCCGTATCGAAACCGACAGCATGGGAGAAATCAAGGTCCCCGCGTGGGCATTCTGGGGGGCGCAGACCCAGCGGGCGGTGGCCAACTTCTCCATCTCGAGCCTCCGAATCCCCACGGCGCTGGTGCGCGCCATGGCAGTGGTGAAGGCCGCCTCGGCCCTGGTCAACCGGGACCTCGGGCTGGTGGAGCGCCGGCTTGCCGATGCAATCCAGAGCGCTGCCCAGGAGGTTTCCGAGGGGAAGTGGGACGCGCATTTCCCCATCGACGTGTTCCAGACCGGCTCGGGAACCTCGTGGAACATGAACGCCAACGAGGTGATCGCCAACAGGGCAAATCAGATCCTGGGCGCCCCTTTGGCGGCCAAGAAGCCCGTTCACCCCAACGACCACGTCAACCGGGGACAGTCGTCCAACGACGTGATCCCCACGGTGATCCACATCGCGGATCGGCTGGCCGCGGAGAAGCTCGCCGCCGCCCTGGGGCGCCTGGCCGGATCCCTGTCCGCCAAGGCAAAGGAGTTTACCGGGGTGCTCAAGATCGGACGCACCCATCTTCAAGATGCGGTTCCCATGACGCTGGGACAGGAGTTCTCCGGCTACGCGCGGCAGATCGAGAAAAATCGCGAGCTTCTCCAACGCTGTTACCCCAGCCTGGAGGAGCTCGCCATCGGCGGCACGGCGATCGGCACGGGGCTCAACACGCATCCCGAGTTCGCCCTCCGCGTCGTTTCCGAGATATCGGAGCGCACGGGAGTCCGTTTCCGCGAGGCGGCCAGCCTCTTCGAGGCCGAGGCTTCGCGCGACGCGCAGGTCGAGCTCATGGGGGCGCTGAACTCGATCGCGGTGAGCCTCACCAAAATCGCCAACGATCTTCGCCTCCTGGCAAGCGGCCCCCGGGCGGGGCTGGGGGAGATCGTCCTCCCCTCCCTCCAGCCCGGAAGCTCCATCATGCCGGGAAAGGTGAACCCCGTCATCCTGGAGATGACAATCCAGGCGGCGGCCCACGTGATGGGAAAGTGCCTCTCGGTGAGCATCGCGGGGCAGACCGGCCCGCTTGAGCTCAACATGATGATGCCGCTCATCGCCTACGAAACGGTGAGCGCGCTCGACCTTGTTTCCAACACCTGCGACGCGCTTCGAGAGCGCTGTATCGAGGGAATCGCCGCGGACCAGAAACGCTCGGCGCAGTGGATCGAGTGGAGCCTGGCCCTCGTCACGCCGCTCGCCCTTCGCATCGGCTACGACAAAGCCGCCAAGCTGGCCCAGAAGGCTCTGGCGGAGAACCGCACCATCAGGGATGTCGTGATCGGGGAAGGGGTGCTCAGCCCCGAAGAGGCCGACAAGATCCTGAACCCTGCCAACATGCTGGGACCGTCGGCATAGCCTCCGCACGGCGCCGGCGCCCCGGCGGGCTGGCCCGCTGGAGCGGTCATGCCCGGCAGCTATGACACGCAAGCGGTCCTGCCCAGCCGCGGCAGCACGCGCGGCCGCGCTCAGCCCCTTCGCTTCAGAACCTCGCCCACCGCAGAGAAATCGGCGTCACCAAGCCCGGCCCCTCGAGCCAGGGAGAAAAGCTCCTTGGCGGCATGCGTCGTGGGCAGCGCGATTCCCCGCTCGAAGGCGGTGAGGGAAACCAACTGAAGGTCCTTCAACATCAAGGCGAGGGGGAACTCGGCGTCACGGCCGCCGGCTTCCAGCTTGGCGCGCTTTCCCGTAAGAAACGGCGCGGCGACGGCTCCGCCCACAAGAGTGTCCAGGAGGAGCTTCCGGGGAAGCCCCATGGCCTCCCCCAGGGCAAGCGCTTCGGCGAAGGCCGCCATCGCGTTTCCCAAAAGCAGGTTGTTGACGAGCTTCATCGAAACGCCCGAGCCCACGGGCCCGAGGTGGACGATGCTCTTTCCCATTGCTTCCAGAAGCGGCCTGCATTCGGCCAGGTCCTCTCCCGCGGCGCCCACCAGGAATGCCAGCTCCCCCCTTTCGGCGGGGCCGATGCTCCCGGAGACCGGCGCATCGACGAAGCGAATGCCCCTGGACCGGCACTCCTCGGCCATGATGCGGGTGAATGAGGGGTTGACGGTGCTCGAGTCGACCCAGAGCCTGCCCCTGGCCAGCGTTTCGAGCAGCCCCCCGGCGCCCAACGCAGCCTCGCGAACTGCATCGGGGGTCGCCAGCATCGTGAAGGCGACCTCGGCGTCCCGAGCGGCTTCCGCGGGCGACGTGGCCACGCGGGCTCCTTCGGAAGCCAGCCTCCCCGCTTTCGAGTGAGTGCGGTTATACACGGAAAGCCGGTGGCCTTTTTTCAGGAGGTTTGCGGCCATGCGGGCTCCCATGAGCCCCAATCCAATGAATGCGATTTTCATAAGCGCCTCCAGCGCAGCGGCCTCTATTTGCTCAGGGACTTCACATACCCGTCCAGCATCCGCCTGAGCTCAGCTGCCGAGGGAGGCACGGCCACGAGCTTCCCCTGGATGATCTCTTGAGGATTGACGTCGCCGCGGCCATAGTATGCGCTGTTGGCGTCGTCGTCGACGTCGATGGTTGCCCCCGCGATCTGGACGCCGGCGAAAAGCCCCCTGGTGCGCGCGTAGGAATAGATCTCGGATTTCATTTCCGCGTCCGTGCTCGCCCCCGCCTGCCGGCCGAGGCCGCCCGCCGCTATCGAGGCATCCACCCCGAGGGTGAACGAGCCGTCGAGCACACCGTCGAGGCTCCTCTTTGTCCGGAAGAAGAGCAGAAGATCAATGGATTGGATCCCCACCTGCCACCCGACGCTTCCCCCCTTGAGCGTGATGAAGACGGGAGCGCTCCATGACCCGCCGGGATTTTTCACGAGGAGCACCCCTTTGCCGTACTGACCGCCGATCACGAAGGCGGCCTTCTGGACCTCGGGGACGATGGCCAGCGCGTACGCGTCCGTCATCATTGTATCCGGCACTTCCTTGTCGGGAACCTCGGTGATCTGCCGAAACACGTCGATGGCGTCTTCAACCTTTCGCACCTCGTTGCGCTGGGCCACAAGCGGCTGTGCGGCGATAAGGACAATGGCGAAAAAGATGGCGAGCGTCACTGCAAATGGCTTTCTCATCGGCATCGGCCTCCTGGTATACTTCTTTAAAACCTTTCCAGGCGAATAATATACCACTGCTCGAGCGGCGGAAAGTCTGGGTGGGCCGCCTGCGACGGATCGATGTCGCGCCCTTGCCGCCCCGGCCGGGCCCCCGCCACCGCGCCCGCGACCGCGTTTCTCTTCTTATTGGCCGGCCGATGCTGTATGCTGGCCGGGAATGAAAAAGGCAGCCCATACCGTCATCAGGTATCCCCGATCCCGGTTGGCCACGCTCGATCTGGGAAGGATTGCGCTGGGCAAGCATCACATCTGCGGCCTTCTGGAAGTGGACGTAACCAAGGCCCGCCAGGAGGTGAGGAGGCTCCGGACGGAGGGCAAGAAGGTTTCCTTTCTCGCGTGGATGATCAAGGCGATCGGCTGCTCGCTCTCGAACAACAGGCAGGCCCATGCCATCGCGGCACGGAGACGGCGGCTCGTGCTCTTCGACGACGTGGACGTCGCGCTGCCTGTTGAGCGCGAGGTCGAAGGCTCCCGGGTGCCCCTGGCCCTCCTCATCAAGAAAACGAACGAGAAGTCGGTTGAAGACATCGATGCGGAGCTGGAACGCGCTATCCGAAAACCGATCTCCACGGAGCGTGACTATATGCTCCACGGGCATGCCCTCTCCCGCCTGGCGCTCACGATCTACTACTCGCTTCCCCGCGCGATCAGGGTCGCCCTTTTTCGCCTGGTCCTGTTCAGAAACCCGTTCGTGACGAAAGAGATGCTGGGCACGGTCATTGTCACAACGGTCGGCACCGCGGGAAGACTGCCGGGCTGGATCATTCCGAAGGCCATGCACAACCTTTGCATCGCCCTCGGCTCCATCGTGAAAAAGCCGTGGGTGGTCAGGAACGAGATCGCGATCAGGGACATTCTCCACATGACCGTCGTGCTGGATCATGATGTGATCGACGGGATTCCTGCCCGAAGGTTCGTCGACGACCTTGTCAACCGAATCGAGAAAGGCCGCCTCGAATGACGATGCAGGGCAGTGAAACACCGGCGCCGACGCGCATCCCGGTATCGGAGGAGCGCGCGGGCCTCAGGGCGGAGGAGTTCCTGGCCCTGGAGCTTCCCCATCTCTCACGCGCGCGCATCAGGCAGAAGATCATGACGGGCGAGTCGCTTCTCAACGGAGGCCGCTACGCCACTTCCGCGAGATTAAAAGCTGGGGATGAGATTACGGTTTTCTGGCGGGCAAAACCGAAAGATGTGCCCGCCCCGCCCCTTCCCGTCCTTTTTGAAGACGAGCATATCCTGGCCGTGGACAAACCGGCTGGGATTTGCGTGCACCCCGCGGGCAGGATCCAGTCCGGCACCCTGATCCAGTTCGTCCGGCAGCGGCACGCACCGGAAGTGGCCGAAAGCCTGGCCAAAGGAGACTCGCGCTTCTATCCCCGCCTCATCCACCGGCTCGACAGGTTCACGAGCGGCATCGTCCTGGTTGCCAAGCACACGGAGGCGCTGGAGCGGATGCGCGCCCTTGCCGCCGGGGGCGGAATGAGAAAGAGATACACGGCGGTCGTGGAGGGCACAGTGGAGCCCAGGGAAGGCAGGCTTGAGATGTCGCTCGCCCGGGCGGAGGGAAGCAAGGTGGAAATCAGGATGGAGGTAAGTGCGGACGGGCTTCCCTGCGTCACGGAGTACCGCGTCCTTCGCCGGCTCGCCGGCCATACCCTTCTCCATGCCTTTCCCCTCACCGGCCGGCAGCACCAGATCCGCGTCCACTTCGCCGCCCTGGGGCATCCGGTCTGGGGAGACCTCATCTACAAGGACGAGCGGCTGTTCCTCCGGTACTGGAAGAACGGCTGCGTCCTTGACGATTCGCTTCCCCCGCGTCACCTCCTGCACGCCGATTGTGTTTCATTCACTCACCCCTTTGCGGGCAAGGAGGTCGAGATCTCGTCGAACCTGCCGGAAGATTTCACGAGAATCCTCGAAGGCTTGGAGCAGCAGGCGCCCAACTGAAGTCTTTTGCCTTTATAGCCATGTAAACAATACTTGACATTATGTAAAGTTTAGTATACTTTGCAACTTGTCATGAAGAAGCCGCAGAATAGGGAGCTCCGCGTCGCCAACAAGTTACGCGAAATGAGGTTCCACAATGGCGAGATGACCCAGGAAGAGCTGGCTTCCAAACTCGACGTCTCCAGGCAGACGGTGATCGCAATAGAAAATGGAAGGTTCAACCCGTCGATCATGCTCGCCTTGAAGGCGGCGCGTTTCTTCGGCTGTCGCGTCGAAGACATTTTCACGCTCGCGGAGGTGGAGAAATGACTATCCGTTTCATCTACGAAGGAGCCGTTGGAGCGCTCACCCTGATCATGATCGCCGTTTTCGGGGCTCAAGGCGGGGCGGTCATCGCGCTCTACGCTTTGCTGCCAATCATTATGAAGTTCGTTAAAACGCGGAAACCCGATGAGAGGGAGCTGCAGCTCTTCTATATAACGGGCAATTACAGCATGGGCATTACTTTCGTGATTCTTGTTGCCGTATATTTCCTTGCCCGGCTGCCGGCGTTTTCAGCCCTCGTGAGCACGAACTGGCTTTCCATCAGCGTGTCGGCAATCCTGCTTGCCCACTCAGTGATCGGGCTTGTCACCTTCAGGAAAGATCAGGCCGAGAGCGAAGCCTGATCGGGATGTGAAGGCGGATCGGGCGAGCGCTGGTTTGGCTCGAGCCGCGCTCGCCGGCTCACCGTATTTCAACTGAATCCCCGCGCTCAGATTGCGCGATCCGGCCGAGAAGCGCGTCGGTGCCCGCAGCGGGCGGGGCGTGTAGTGGAAAGACAGACCCTCGCCATCGACTCGGTGAGCGGGGCAACCGTTTCCAGCAAGGCCATCCTCAAGGCAGGCGAGAAAGCGCTGGAAAGCGCGGGAATATGCGGGATGGATCGGGGAAGACCTGTCCGCCCCCGCCCTCGACTTCAAGCAGGCGAAAGCCGAGGACATCGAGGAGGCGGCGACAATCGTTCTTGGCTCGTCAGTGAAAATGGCCCGGCTCACTCTTTCGCCCTGGATCACGGCGAACTGGAATCTCTTGATGAAGAAACGGCTCATCCTTTTCTCAGTGTCGGGCACGCCGCCCCAGGAGGAAAAGGCGCTTCGCGGAATCCTCGCCAACAGCCTTACGCCGGAGAAGCTCCAGCGCATGGAGTATTTCCCCCTGCACGGGAGGCTCCGAATGTCCTCGCTGCCGTTTTTCATGCGGATCCTTATGAAGGCGATGTCGAAAAAAAGTCAGAAGCAGGGCACGGAAGATAGGCGCATGGCCGAGTTCGACGGAGTCAAACGGCAAAACATTGAACCCGTGGTGCGGGCGGTGGGAGCTGCTTAAGCCGCGGGAGCGGCAGAGGGGACGGCGGCGCCGAAGTTGTGGCGCCCCACTTTTCACCCCCGCGCCCGCCCCTCACTCCTGCTTCATGGGAAGCCCGGCGAGCTTCTGCAGGGTGCGCATCAGGGCGGTGCGCACCTCTTCGCTTCCCAGGCTCCTGTTGGAGTCGTGGAAGAGCTGAGTGAAGCTGAAAAGATCATTCTCCAATGCCTTGAGGCTTCCTACCATGATGGGAACCAGGTCAGCGAGGAAGCGGGAAAGCTCCTGCTCGCGAAGAGTCTCGCGAGCCTTGGCAAGCACGTCCAGAAAATGCCCGAGGCAGAAACCGCGGGATGCGCGGAAAACGCCCTGGAACTCGGAATCGCCCTTCCAGAGATAAAGGATCGTGAAGATGTAGCGGTCCAGGTCCGAGGAGAGCATATCGCAGATGTAGCAGCCGGCCAGAAGCTCCCGCAGGGAGCGGGCCAGGGCATCGAGGCGGTCCGAGGCCGGGTCCTTCGGCCGCCCCTTTTTCGATTCCTCGGGCTTCACGACGCCTTCCAGCTCAGCCTCCAGTCCGGGCAGCTTCTCCCCGAAGTGAGTATGAACGACCAGGCTGAGGCCCAGCTTGTTTTCTCCCCGGTAGAGCCTCCTGTAATGATCGGGGCAGAAGCCGATCCTGTTTGTCTGAACGCGAACGCTTGGCTCCATCACCCGCGAGCCCTGGAAGGACAGGAGGTACGTGTGCTCCACACCGTCGATGAGGGTGCACAACGGGCACTCTCCTCCTTCCTTGTAAGCGTCGTGCACCTTGCTGATCTCGAGCTTCGCCATCCGCTGATTCTACTACGGCGTCCCGCCGACGATCTACCTCGCTATCTTCACGTCCTCTGAAGCCGTCTACGCGCGTGTTTTCAGAAAGTTGTTGACAAGTGATCCGGAGGGTGCTAATATCATACCGACCGGTCGGTTTTAGGAAATCTCAGGGTGGGCAAGACACAACAAGCGAGAAGCGAAGTCACTCGGACCCGCATACTGGAAAGCGCCCTCACGCTCTTTGCCCAGAACGGCTATGAGCCTACGGGCGTGGCTGAAATCTGCGAAAGCTGCGGGATCAGCAAAGGCGCCTTCTATCACCACTTCCCCACCAAGCAGGCGGTCTTTATCGAGCTTTTAGAAGCCTGGCTCGCCGATCTGGAAAGGGAGATGACGGAGGCGGCCGCGGGGGCGTCAAGCGTCCCGGATGCGCTGCGAAAGATGGCAACCCGCATGCAGGGGATATTGCAGCTCGCCGACGGCCGGGTTTCGATTTTTCTCGAGTTCTGGAACCAGGCGCGGCTGGACCCCGAGATCTGGCAGCGCACCATCAAGCCATTCCGTCATTATAGAAAGATTTTCGAGCATCTCATCCGCAGGGGCGTTGAGGAGGGGTCTTTCCGCGATGTCGATCCGGCCCTGACTTCCCTCACCCTGGTCTCCCTTGCCGTCGGTCTTCTGCTCCAGGGAGTCGTGGACGTGAAGGGTGAGAAATGGGATGAAGTGACGGGCCAGGCAGTTGAGTTGTTCCTGCAGTCGATACTTCGGAGGGATCTATGACGCTTGTGACGGGCGCGACGGGACACATTGGAAGCGTGCTTGTGAGAGAGCTTCTCTCGCTGGGTGAGCGGGTCAGGGCTCTCATCCTGCCCGGCGAGGACTGCTCGGGCCTGGAAGACCTCGACATCGAGCGGGTGGAGGGAAACGTTCTGGACCCCGTGTCCCTCGCCTATGCGATGCGCGGCGTGGACACCGTCTATCACCTTGCGGGCATCATCTCCATCATGCCCGGGAAAAACGAGGTGATGCGCACGGTGAACGTCGACGGCACGGTCAACGTGGCGCGCGCCGCGCGGGAGGCGGGAGTCCGCCGGATGGTCTACACCAGCTCCATCCACGCCCTGGGAAGGCCCCCGCACGGGACGCTCATCGACGAAAGCATCGGATTCGATCCCGGCAATCCGGCAGGTGAGTACGACCGAACGAAAGCGGAGGCCTCCATTGCTCTCCTGAAGGAAGTGGAGAGCGGCCTCGACGCGGTTCTCGTCTGCCCGACGGGGGTCATCGGTCCCTATGATTTCAGGAGGTCCGAGATGGGCCACCTGATCCGCTCCTGGATGAAAAACCGGCCCCACGTGTTCGTCGACGGATGGTTCGACTGGGTGGACGCGCGCGATATCGCCCGCGGCCTCATTCTCGCCCGTCGAAACGGAAAAAAGGGTGAAGCCTACATCCTGGGCGGACAGCGCGTTCACCTGGCCGAGCTCCTCGGCATGGTGCAGTCGGAGTGCGGCATGCGCGCGCCCGCGGCGCGCATCCCCACCGGGCTCGCACTGTTTTTCGCCCCCCTTGCGGCTCTGTTCTCCCGGTTGACGGGATCCAAGCCCCAATTCACCACATACTCCCTCGAAACCGTGCGCAGCAACTCGGTGATCAGCTTCGAGAAGGCGCGCCGCGAGCTCGGCTACTCGCCGCGCCCGTTTGCCGAGACCCTGCGCGACACCGTGATGTGGTGGCGCTGCCACGAGCGCGCGCAGGCCGCAACAGCTCGCGCGCTTTCCCGTCCCGCGGCCGCAGAAGATCCGGTGGGGCCGAGCGCGCCCGTCTTCCAGGAATTGGTGGCCGTTGTCACGGGCGCGTCAGGCGGCATTGGCGCGGCCACGGCCGTGGAGTTGGCCGCCAAGGGATACACGGTCGTTCTGGCGGCGCGCCGCCGGGATCGGCTCGAGGCCCTCGCCCGGGAAATCGAACGCTCGGGAGGAAAAGCCGATGTGGTCCAGGTGGATCTCGCCTCCGACGATGGTCCGCAGGTCCTGCACCGCCACGTCACTGAAAAGCACGGCGGCGCAGACGTCCTGGTCAACAACGCGGGCTTCGGCTGGTACGGATTCGCCGAGGAGATGCCGGCGCAGGTTGCGCGGGAAATGATCCAGGTGAACAATTCGGCGCTCGTCCAGCTCACCCTGCTGTTCCTCCCCGAGATGAAGCGGCGGAGGCGGGGCCATATCATCAATGTAAGCTCGGTGGCAGGCAGCATCCCCAGTCAGGGAGTCGCCGTGTACGCCGCCACGAAAAGCTTCGTCGATTCGCTCACCACTGCCCTGTACCGGGAGCTTGGCGGGTCGGGAGTGCGCGTGAGCGCGGTCCGCCCGGGTCCTGTCACGACGGGCTTCTTCAGCACGGCCGCTTCCCTGCCCTTGGGGCGCGCAATTCCCGCCGAACGTTTCGCCGTTCCTCCGCAGGCGGTGGCAAGAAGAATCAGCGCCCTTCTCGGCCGCCCGCGGCGCGTTACCTATGTTCCCCGCGGGCTGGGAATCATCCCCTGGATAGAGGCAAGCTTCGGGTGGCTGTTCGACCTTCTGGGGCCGATCCTCCTGAGGCGACAGTCCCTCGCCGGAGCGCGCATTCCGCGATAATCGGCGCAAAGCCGCGCTATCCCTCCTTAAAAAAAATGGCGACGTACGCTTCCGCGCTCTCGCGCCGGCTGCCTGGCAGGACGAAACGCTCCATTGCAGGCACGCCTATTACCCCTTGATCCGCGCTCCCTCTTATGGTATAGAATGGCGTTTTTTTTCGCCAAAATCTGGAAGGAGGAAACGATGAACAGCGGATCTATCGTCTCCAGTGATGGGGCGCGCATCGCCTACGATGTGACGGGCAAAGGGCCGGCATTGATGCTTCTCCACGGCGCAGGAAAGACAAGGCGGGACTGGCACTCCCTCGGGTATGTCGATCGGCTGAAGGACGACTTCACGGTCATCACGGTGGACATCCGGGGAATGGGAGAAAGCGGCTTTTTGACTGAAAAGGCGGACTACGAGATCGGCAGGATCTGCGACGACATCTCGGCTGTCGCCGATGCATGCTCGGCAGAGCGCTTCTCGATCTGGGGGTACAGCTTCGGCGGCGGAATCGCACGCTATGCTGCTTCATGCCTTGATTGCGTCACCGCGCTTGCGCTGGTCGGCGTGCCGCTGGGCCCTTCCGTGGATCTGGAGCTGCAAGGGTTCATCGACGGCTTTCTGAAGAAATGGGGGCCTGTCGCGGCGGCGTACAAAGAGGACACGCTCAGCGAGGAAGAGCGCGCGTCGGCCGCCAGGGGATCCATTCCCGTCTGGGTTGCGTTCTTTCAAGCGATGCGGGATTGGCCGGACATCGGGCCGCGGGATATTCGATGTCCGACGATTCTTGCAGTCGGGTCGAAAGACCCGGGGCCGCTCGATTGGGTGATGAAGAACCGTACAACCCTTGACGAAACGGGGATTTGCGTGCAAATCATCGAAGGGCTGAGCCACCAACAGGAGTTCGAGGAAATGGAGAAGGTTCTTTCCATAATACTCCCATTCTTGAAGGGCAAGGCAGGAGAGAAGTAGCGCCCATGAGCGCGACCGGGGTCGGACGCGTTTCGGTGTTTGCTGAGGGATGGTTCTGGCAGCCCGCGGCCTGAAAACCTGGAGGCGTCATGGTGACGATAGCAGCGTCGTTTGGATCGATCAGGACCTGGGCTCTCTCGGATATCGACTCGCTGGCGAAATATGCGAACAACAGGAAAGTCTCGATCAACCTTCGGGACGGCTTCCCCTACCCCTACACCGCGGAGGACGCGAGATCTTTCATCACCTTCGCCCTGGCAAAGAACCCCATGGACCAGCTCCTCTATGCGAGGATAGCGACCCTCCCTTGATGATCCTGTCCGCGGGAGGCGTGCGCTACTTCCGCCTGGCCGCTTTGCCGCCCGCCCGACGCTTCGAGCCTGCCTTCGGCTTTGCTGTTTTTTTTGCGGCGGGCTTCGCCTTGACGGCTGGCTTTGCCTTCGGCTTCGAGGCCTTTTTCACCGCTGATTTTGCCTTGGCGGGCTTTGCCGTGGGTCGGGCTGTTTTTCTAGAGGCCGGACGGGCCGATTTCTTGGCGCTGGGGCGCACGGCTCTCTTCAAGGAAGCGGAGCCTGCCTTCAACGAAGCGGAGCCTGCCTTCAGCGCGGCGCGCACGATCCGCGGAACCGCCTGAGCGGCTTTCAGCCTGTCAACCTGCTTCTCCAGTGACGTCGCGTAGTCCTCGAGGTACTCCAGGACATGGAAGATGTCTTCCATGGCGCTGTTGTACAGCGCGCGGGCCTTTGCGGGATCCGTCTTGGAAAAGGCGCGAAGGTCATAGTATGCCACGATGGTGTCGTCCTCGCCCGCCACGATGTCGGCGAGGCGGCTCTTGTGCCGGAGCAGCGCGGCGCCGCCGAACGTAGAACCCGAACGGTACAGCAGATCGCGGCGCGTGGCGTTATATGCCGATCCCTGGACCACCTCGCACACCGTCGTGGCCCTCTCTCCCTTGCGCAGGATCGGCTCCCCTTTTCTGAAACGGCGCGTCGGCGCGGAAGGCAGGGGCCGTGGCTTCGGCGCGAGATCCGCCTGCGAAACCGAAATCCCCTGGGCCCCAGGTGCGCCCCCCAGCCTGTCGTACTGCCCCGAGATCTTCGAAATGTCGGGGCTGGTCAGGGGATGAAACCTCCCAAACAGCGAGTCGTGTTTGATGTAGGCCTGGTTCTTGGCGATCTTCCACGCCTCGAGGTCGATGTCGGCTTCGGTCGCCCCCATGATGTTTTCCCTCACCGGGAAGTCCGAGGTGAAAGCACACCCCGGCGCCGTGCATCTGATCCGGAAGACCACTTCCTTTAGCTTGAACGACATTCACGCCTCCTTTTTTTCGCCCCTCTTTGGTCGCGGGAGGACTTTCACCCGATCCCGCTCGCTTTCAGTATAGCATATCAGGCGACCGACGAGGTAGATGATGGCGCCGGATCTCGAGCCGCCGACGCCCTGGCCTCGTCACCTCAGGGTGCGTTCGAAGAAAGCCACGATTCTCTCGCTCACCTCCCTGCGGGAAGGCACGGGGCACTCCAGCAGCCCGGAGGGCACCAGGGCATGGCCGGCGTTCCTCACCAGGATGAGCTCCGCTGAAACTCCCGCTTCCCTGAGCTTGGAGTAGAGCAGCTCGGATTGCTCCGGCGGGACGAGCTCGTCGTGGTCTCCCTGGATGAGGAGAAAGGGCGGCGCCGATCCCGATACCCGGAGGGCGGGGCTGCCGTGGATAAGGACGGAAGATCCCGGATCGTCATCGCCGAACACGCACCGGGCCACCCAGCCCAGCCTCCCCCGAAACAGGGCCGGGAGATCGGTCGGCCCGAACATGTCCACGACGCCCTTCACGGGAGGGGGCTCGCCCGGGCACCACGAGCGCCAGTCCTCATCGCCCGCCAGGGCGAAAAGGGAGACGATGTGGCCCCCCGCGCTGGTGCCGAAAAGCCCGATGGACAGGGGGTCCAGGCCCAGGCCTTCCGAGTTCGCGCGAAGGTAGGCGATCGCGGCGCAAAGATCATGGAGGGGCGCGGGGAAACGATACCGGGGGGCCAGTCGATAGTCGATCGATGCGACCACGAATCCGCGCCGGGCCAAAAGATGCAATTCGCCGACTCCCACCCCCCAGGACCTGGCCCCCGCGAACCAGGCGCCTCCATGCACGTGGATTATGACAGGCGCCGGCCTCGCCGAGACGCCCTCCGCGACTGCTCCCTCACCAGCCCCGGCGGGAGGAAGGTAGATGTCCATGAGAAGCGGCCTGCCGTCCTCCCTCGCGTACTCCACTGTCCGCTTTTCGATGCCTTGCCGAGGCACGGTGACGCACCCGAAGGCGGCCAGGACGGAGCCGAGGAGCAAAAGCCGCGCCGCGGCGCCGACTGCTCTTGGAAATGCCATCTCACTTGTCTCCAATATGGAAATGGTGGAACTGCAGAACATCCAGCTCACGCACCGAATGAAAGCCGGCCTCCGAGATGGCTGAGCGGACCGTCCGTCCGTCCACGCGCCGCTCAAGCGGCGGCCCATGGATCATGGGCTCCCTCTTCCAATCCACGACGGCGAGCCTGCCTCCCGGGGCCAGCAGCCTGAAAAGCTCAGACAGCATGAGCGGCGGATCCTCCAGCTCGTGGAAGACGTTGATCATGTAGGCGAGATCCGCCGAGGAATCGGTCACAGAGATGGCGTTCTCCTGCACGAGAAGCGGCGTCACCGCGCCGCGAGCCTCGGCCGGGAGGTTCTTCTCCATCCAATCCACCATTTCAAGGGATACATCGCAGGCGTAGAGCGTGCCGCCGCGCGCCAGCCGGGAGGCGAACCGAACAGAGAAGAAACCGGTCCCCGCGCCCACGTCGATGACGGTCAGCGGCTGCGTGACGCCGAAACCGGTCCACAGGGCATCGGGATCGAGCACCTTCTCCCTTTCCGGGTCGTTCAGCCGAGCCAGGTGCGCTGGATCGAACTTGCGCGCCGACATCTCACTTCCTCCGCACGGGGGACGACCTCAATCTCCTGCCGTCTCCCCGAGCTTCTTGTTTATCTCCTTGAGCTTCGCTTTCAGCCTTTCGATGGTTCTTTCGATGCGCTCGCGCTCCTGCTCAAGTGACCTCGCGCGCGCTGGAAGGCTTCTTCTTTCCGTTGAACTTCGCCTTGACCATGTCGGGGCTCTTCCCCTCGATGAGCGCCTCCTGAGCCGCCATACGGGCAGCGTCGTCACGAATCCCCGCGAGGCTCCTCATGTTCTCGAAGCCCACCCTCGGGTCGAGGTCGTAGGAGCGGGCCTTCATGATGGCCTGCGCGCTTACCCGGGGGAGCCCCAGCACCCGGTCGATATAGTCGGTGAAGCTCGTGTGGTGGCGCGCGCAGAGCTCGTGCGCCGTTATCAGGAGCTTCCCCAGGTCCTTCATCAGGGATCCGCTCACCGCGATGAACTTGTCCTTGATCTCCCGGGTGAGGGAGCGGAACTCCTCGATTTCCTCGAAGGGATTCTCGTACACTCCCTTCTCCTCCGCCTCGAAGAGCAGGGAATGGAAGAGGTTCCAGAAGGCCGTGGTGTGGGTGCGCACCGAGATGGGAGCGGCCGCCGTGGTGAACTGGATGTGATGCGCGTACTCGTGGATGGCCGTGTAGAGCAGCTCGTTGTCGCTTTCGAAGTTCTTGTTGTGGAGGATGATCTCGCGGCTGTTCGGCTTGTACAGGCCGTTCACCTTGTTGCTCTTCTTGCCCGAGAGAATGACGGCAAAGCTCTCCTCCGTCTTTCTGATCGACAGGAGGGCGCTCTTCACCTGGTCCTGATTCATCGAATGGCCTCTCCCTTCACGGCAGGCCGATGAGAAGCTTGTCCTCGTGACACGTCAGGCGGACGTGGCGCGGCTTGCCCAGCTCCTTCCATCGGGAGAGATTCATCCGCACCGTGGCGAGGCTGCACTCGTTCTTCAAATGCACGGTTCCCTCCATGCAGTTCCCATTGCCCGCGAGGAAATCCTCATCGTCCGTGCCCGCATAGATCCTCATCCTGTTGCTCATGGCAAGAAGCCCCAGATCGTAGCCGTCATTGGGGTGGAGGACGATCTCATCCCTGCCCAGCGTGAGATCTCCCATGGCTGTAAGATGGTCAGCGGTTTTCATCCTGTTCCCCAGCGGCGATAATAAGGGAAATCGACAACCGGTTCAATGCTGCGGAGCGACACGGCCAGAGAAGCGCCCCAACGCCGCACTGCGTCGGCTCCCCGAAGGCGCGCCAGCCCTGAACGCCGCAGATTAAGGAAACTTAACACAAACGCAACGACTTCTGAATCAAATCCTGGTATGATCGGAGCCAGGAGGTACGGACGAATGAGGTTACGGTCGCATGCCATCGCACTCGCGGCTTTCCCTGTGCTCCTGGCCGTCGCCGGGCTCGGCTTCGCCCAGCCCAGGGCCGAAAAGACAAGCGGTACGGGACAACCGCAGCCGGCGGGCCAGACGCAGAGCCCGCAGCAGATCGCGGAAGCGGCGAAGAACCTGGAGACGATCCAGTACTCGTTCCGGGAGGTGGCCAAGAGAGTCCTCCCCGTTGTTGTGGAAATAGACGTAGTGGAAGTGGTCAAGCAGCCGGCGCCACAACTGCAGTCTCCCTTCGACTGGTTTTTCAATACGCCGCCGGAGGGCGGAGGAAAGGGAGGACAGCGGGAGTTCCGAAAGAACGGGCTGGGCTCGGGGATCATCGTACGCCGTTCCGGCAGCCGCTATGACGTGCTCACCAACAATCACGTGGTCGGCGACGCTACGCAGATCAGCGTGCAGCTCAACGACCAACGAACGTTCAAGGCCAAGCTGGTCGGCAAGGATCCGCGAAAAGACATCGCCCTGGTCTCCTTCGAATCGAAGGACGAGCTCCCCGTGGCCGAGCTCGGCGACTCCAACGACCTGCAGGTGGGAGACATCGTGCTCGCCGTGGGGAATCCCTTCGGATTCGAATCCACCATCACGATGGGAATCGTGAGCGCCCTGGGCAGGCGGGGGCCCCAGTCCCAGGATGTCGCCCAGTACACCGACTACATCCAGACCGACGCCGCGATCAATCAGGGCAACTCGGGCGGGGCGCTCGTGAACATCCGCGGGCAGGTGGTGGGGATCAACACCTGGATCGCCGCCCCTACCGGCGGGAGCATCGGCCTGGGCTTCGCGATCCCGATCAACAATGCGACAAAAGACATAGAAGACTTCCTGGCAACAGGCAGGGTGGAGTACGGCTGGCTGGGAGTCCAGATAACCAGCATCCAGAACGACGCCACGTACGCCGGTTTCGCCAAGGACTTGAACGTCGTCGGGGTGAACGGCGCCTTCGTGCTGAACGTGTACAGAGGCTCACCTGCCGACAAGGCGGGCATCCTCCCCGGAGACTACATCACAAAGGTCAGCGGCAAGGCGATCAAGGACTCCAGCCAGCTCACCCAGGTGGTGGGCAGCCTGCTCGCCGGAAGGAGCTACGACTTCGAGCTGATCCGCTTCGGCGAGAAGCAGAAGCTTTCGGTCAAGATCGGGGTTCGCGATGAGAAGGACGATGTGGCGCAGTTCAAGAACCTCTGGCCGGGCATGACGGTTGTGGACATAAGCGACGAGGTCCGCCAGCAGGTGGACATTCCCGCGGGAGCAAGCGGCGTCGTGGTGGGTTACCTGCCCGACAGCGACACCCCGGCATCCATCGCGGGGTTCCGCGTCGGCGATGTCATCTCCGACATCAACGGCAGGCCGGTGAAGTCCATGATGGATTTCTACAAGGCGCTCAACGACAAGTCGAAGAAGGAAGTGACCTTCCACCTCACGCGAAAGGGGACCGAGATCAGCATCGGGCTCACGAGGTGACAAGAGAGGCGAGCTTCCGGCAAATCTTCATTTTCAGAAAACCCGTCGGTTCGGCCGGCGGGTTTTCTCTTTGTTGGGAACAGAGACGGCCTTGGCGAATCACGCCATGACTATGCGCGTCCAGCCCGACTCGAACGGGACAGTTCACGCTTTCGGGTACTTCGTGCCTGTCGGTCCTTGCATCGGATGGTCAACCCTATATTGCAGATCATTGATCGCAGTCTCATGGTTAGCCAGGATTTCAATTGCCTCAGTGAATAGCTCGGCTAACAACTCTCTCGACTTATCGGGAAGATCATTCTTCATTTCAGTGAATCTCGCTTGTACCAAGTTGTGAAGCGCCCGAATCGAATCTATATTCTGCAGAGACTTTCCTCCTGGGTAGGATTGTACCATGCCTCGTCCAGGTGGTGAGGTTATCGCATCTTTAAAAAAGCTCTTCGTGAAATCCCGGCTTCACGTAATATCGCGCGAAGGGTTCCTTCAGGGATATTGCCCGGATGATTCGGTACTGTGGTCATTTTCCCTGTTTTCGAACTCCGCCAGATCTCGTGACTGCCCTTTGCCATGCGATCAAATTCGAATCCGCAAGCTTTCAGACGTCGAGTGGTTTCTGTATAATTAAAGCCGGAGAGCCGTCCCATCTAGAGGGCGAAGGCTGTATCAACTTCCAGTTTTCCTCGAATGGGCTTAAGAGCGGGCGGCATCGGATCTCCATGTTCACAACGAGATAGAATGAGTTTTCGAGCAACATCACGAGCGATATCCATGGCCTCTTCGACAGTACTACCCTGGGCCACTAGACCGGGCAGATTTTTTGAGGTCGCAAGATATACACCTTCCGGCAGCTTTTCAATATGCAACCGAAGGGTGAATTCGCTTTCTTGGCAGAGATGCTTGCTCATTGTTTAACTTCTCCCCCTTTTAAGATCGGCAAGCCCATTGCACAACTTGTACTACACAAAATGTAACACATCTGTAGGGGAATACAACCCCACCACCCCCTACACCCGAATTCGGGGTACTACACCCCTTTTCGTGAGGTCTTGACGGCCCAGGTCTGCCAGCGCTCGAGCTCTATCGGCAGGAGATCCCCGACACGGAGCTTGACGGACGGCCTGCGAGCAAAGGGCCAAATAGCGGGGTAAGAGGGGTTTACCGCGGAGCGCCTTCAGCTTGGCGCATTCGCTTCCCGTGCTCCAGAAGGCTCGAAGGAAATCAAGCAGGAGCGGATTCTCCCGGCTCGGGAAGCGGAAAGACGCTCCTTTGCGCGTCGGCGAGCATCGGCCTCGTCATCGGTGCCGAGAGAGAAGGTCCGAACGTAGCGCCGGGCCTCGGCGCTCTAATACCTGGCGTACCAGGTCGTACCGCGTCGATATAACTGGAAAGGTTCACGCGCCATACTTCCCCCTAGGTGCGACAGTCGAGGGAGACAGCCTCCACGGTCCGCGCGCGCTTCCCGCCGTCCGTGCGGCGAGGTCTTTTGCGATTCCCCGGGCCCTCAGCGGCGCGCATCGTCAGGAAATCATGAAAAACCCTTCGATCGCGTCCAGCCCGACTCGAACGGGCGACCCACAGCTTAGAAGGCTTACAGATATTCAAACAGTAGTCGGCAGTCACTTTCACCGTTTTGCACAATATCATGGAAAAGCCCGTATTTACAAGGCTTTTTTATAGTTTTCAACAATAGCTGTCCGTGCTTCGGCGATTGCTTTTCATGTGTTTGCACAAATCCGACGACGACTTGACGACGACCCGCCAACCACCAAAAGCCCATGAAAAAGATTTTCAAAGAAAACTGTTGCAAAATATTTTCTAATATGATTTATTTTCTTTGAGGCCGCCACCCCAACCAGAGGCGTCGAAGGGTAAGGGAAACCACGGTGGCCGGGTTTAAGGCAGGCAGCTCCCCGTGAATGAGCCCTCCAAGCGTTATTTTGGAGGGACACTATGTTCACCTCTATCCCACCTCGGCGGCTCACAATAGAGGAGGCCGCCAAACGTCTCCACATATCCCGTTCGCTTCTTCAGAAGCTCACGGCAAATGCAGAAATCAGCTCCATCCGTCTCGGGCGCAGGCGCTTTTACGACATAGAAACGCTCAAGCGCGAAATAGAGAACAGGGGCCGCCGCGACCGTGTTGACGATCCATCTCGAAAGCAGAGCCAGACAGGTGGTGCGCGATGAGCGACGCCGCCGCCGAACTTCAATACCCCGAAACTTTCGAGCTGTTCGACCGTCATCCCGAGCTTACAGATATAGGGAATGCAGAGCGATTCGCCACGGTAAACGGGAAAGACTTTCGCTGGTGCCCCGCGTGGGGTAAGTGGCTGCATTGGGACGGTGCGCGATGGTGCCCGGATGAGCGGGAGATCACTCTCGACACTGCAATGAAGTTTATTCGATACTGCCGCGCCATGGCGGAACAGATCGACGACCGAGGGCGCAGAGATGATGTACTCGAAAGCCTCGCAAAATGTGAGTCGCGCTCGAAGCTCACTTCGATGATCGAGCTGGTCAAGGCGAAGTTGCCTATTGTGCCCGATGAGCTCGATGAAGATAAAATGGTTTTCAATTGCGCGAACGGGACGCTCGACCTTCGCAGCGGCGAGATCAGGCAGCATGACCGCGCGGACGGAATCACGAAAGTGTCTCCCGTTTCGTACTCCCCTCTCGCGGAGTGCCCGAAGTGGTTGACGTTTCTCGATGAGATCAGCCTCGGCAGGAAGGAGATCGTCGATTTCCTTCAGGCGTTCGTGGGCTACTGTATGACCGGGGAAACACGCGAGCAAGTCTTTCTCGTTTGCCATGGGCTCGGCCAAAACGGAAAGACTGTTTTCGTGAATACGGTTCTCAACCTTCTCGGCGACTATGGCCGAGAGATGCCAGCGGATCTCCTGCTTATCAGGAAAAACGAGGGCATTCCCAACGACCTGGCAACCCTTCGCGGACACCGCTTCATAACGTGCGCTGAATCTGAAAGCGGCGCCCGGCTCGCGGAATCTCGCGTCAAAGCAATGAGTGGGCAGGATGCGATCACGGCCCGCTTCCTGTTTGGGGAATATTTCAGCTTTACGCCGCAGTTCAAGCTCCTCCTCCGCACTAATCACCGGCCCCGGATCAGGGGATCGGATCATGCGATCTGGAGACGTATCGCGCTCGTGCCCTTTGAGTACCAAGTGCCCCCGGAGAAGCAGAATCCGCGTCTCGAAGAAGAGTTGAGGGAGGAGGCGTCTGGTATCCTTCGCTGGGCAGTCGAGGGGTGTCTACGCTGGCAACGCGAGGGACTTGTCCGGCCAGAGGTTATCAAGGCGGCGACGGAAAGCTACAGAGAGGCCGAGGACATCCTGGGGGATTTTCTGCGGGAAAGGACGACCGCGGACAAGGGTGGCAAGGTGCAGTCGTCGGTGCTGTATCGCAGTTATGTGAGCTGGACGCAATCGAACGGAGGGCGTCAGATATCTCAAAAGGCGTTCTCTGAAGCGCTGGAAGAGAGAGGAATGGAGAAAATGACTACGAGAAACGGCGTTTATTGGTTTGGACTGCTCGAAGTGTGAAGGGTGTGAGGGGTGTGAAGGATTGGGCCATTTCTTTCGCGTATGCAAGACAAGAGATTGATGATAAATAGGGGAACCCTTCACATCCACCACATCCCTCACAGAGGGTGCGTGTGCCCTCGGAAGCGAAGGAGTACGACGGAGCGGAAGGGATGAACACCTTCAAGGCAAAGTGCCGGACGTGCCTGCTCGATATCTCCATGGATCAGGATCCTGTGACGAAGAAATGGCGGCCGGTGGACGTGAAGGGCGGGCAAATGCTCGCTCATCGTTGCATTGATACTTTCACGACGATCTGCAAGTTTTGCGGGGAGTCCATTCGATTACACAAAGAGGGAGAGAAGTGGCTATCATTCCAGCCGGAAGGAGAGTTTCTTCCTCATCGTTGCCGAGAGAAAGCGGAGAGCAAGGCGAAGGAGGAGCGCGAGCTTGCAAGAGCGAAAAAGGCGCGTCGTGCAGCCTGGCTCGCAGATCACCCCGAAGAGACAGCAAGAGCAGCGGCGCGGCATCGAGTCAAGGAAGAGGTTTCGGAGTATGATGCGGCTGTTGTGCGCCAGGTCGAGGCGGACGATGGATTTGAGGACGATATCCCGTAGTGAAGGGGGCGCAATTGTGAGCAAGATAGTTTCTAATCCCGAGCCGGAAAGGAGCAAGCATCCAGCCGAAGACTCCTGGCGAAAGCTAAGGGGAAAAATGGTTACGCTCTGGGCGCGTATGCCGCAGATGAGCTTCATGTTCGACGTCCTGAGGCTGCGGCGGATAAAAGGAAAGCGGTCCTTTTGTGCCCGACAAAATGCATCACGTTGCCAAAAGGAAGGACGAAAGAAAACTACCTATAATAGGAGATTCTCGAAACAAACAACCAAATGAGTGTACTGAAAAAAAGCCAAAGGGTAGTCACTGATAGCTAACTCCAAGCAGGTAAAAACCAACAGAACCCGGACAACCGCAAAGCGATGGCTAGCCGCAACATAACCTACGATCTGCCAGCGTTGCCGGCGGATCTTGACGCCGAGCTGGAGCGGTAGGCGGTGCTAAAGGCAGAGGTGCGCAGGCGTCTCGCGGGCGCGGCTGGGATGAGCCGCCCCCATGGGGCCGCGCTGCCCCCTCCCCTCTGCCAGCCCGCTGATTATCCGGAGACATGCTGGCGGTGCGGGCGAGTACTCGGCTCCGACCAAGCGCCAGAGATCCAGGTTGAGGGGGTCATGGTTAAGGTTCACCCTGGTTGTGTGAAGTGGCCAACGTTCTCTCGAAACGACGAGGAAGATTTCGACTATCTGCGGTCATGAACCACGAAAGGAAGGGACATTGCTTGCTTTGGGGGGAGAGCTTAACGGGCAGCCAGCGGCGGCACCAGAGGCAAAAAGGGAGTGGAAAAAGCAGCATTCGAACCCGGACGGAGGCGACTGACCGACGCGGAGTTGTCCACCGGCGCCATGTTATTGCAGCGCGGACGTGAGGACATTATAATGGCAAGGGATACTAAGGGAGCACGAATGCCTGCACGCAAGTACAACGTCGTTTCGCTCTTCTCCGGGGCCATGGGCCTCGACATCGGCCTCCAACAGACGGGCCGCTTCCATGTAGTCGCTTGTGTCGAGATAGAGAGTGCCTTCTGCGAGACCATTCGTGTGAACCTAGCTTCTGGAAGGCTCCACAAAGACGCCAAAGTTTTCGAGGCGGACATTTCCCAACTGGACCCGGAGAAAGTCCTACGGGCCGTCGGCCTGCGTCCTGGCGCAGTTGATCTGCTCGTTGGAGGACCACCATGCCAATCCTTCAGCACGGCAGGTCGACGCAGAACGACCCAGGATCCCCGTGGCACACTTTTGTGGCAGTTCTTGCGATTTGTGGCGGCCATAAGACCGCGCTTCTTCTTGATGGAGAATGTCCGGGGGCTCCTGTCCGCGGCCCTGCGGCATCGCCCCATCGCTATGCGGCCCGAGAAAGGCGGCCCCCCACTCATGCCTGACGAGATGCCCGGATCTGTTGTCAGGCTTTTCGCGGAAGACCTGCAAAGCATCCCCGAAGCCGCGTATCACATGGACTGCTTTGAGGTTAACGCAGTCAACTACGGCGCCCCCCAACTCCGCGAACGCGCCCTGTTCATCGGAAACCGGTATGATGTCGCAGTGGATTTCCCGAACCCCACCCACGCCAATCCCGAGACAATCGGCGGCCAACAAGCGACCCTCTTTGATGAGGCACGTTCATTGTACCGCTGGGCCACTCTTCGCGACGCTATCGGCGACCTCGATAACCCTGGGGACGTTCTCATGGACTTCAGTCCTCGCAAAAAGCGCTACCTCGCTAAGGTGCCGCCTGGCTCGAACTGGCGGAGCCTCTCGTTAGAAGACCAGCGCGAGTCCATGGGGCAGGCTTGGCACGCCAAGGGCGGTCGGTCGGGATGGTGGCGCCGCCTAACTTTCGACCTTCCCTGTCCTACCCTCGTCACGATGCCGAACCATGCCGGTACCTCGCTGTGCCATCCGTCCGAGATCCGGGCCCTCACACTGAAGGAGTACGCCCGAATCCAAGAATTCCCTGACGCCTGGGAGTTTAGCGGGACACCGGCCGAACAGTACGCCCAAGTCGGGAACGCCGTCCCGGTCCGCCTTGGTCGAGTTGCCGGAGAAGTAATTGCGAAGGAGCTCGACAACCTTCGCGCTCGCAGGTGGCGCCGCGCCGAACAGAAACCGGACTCCTATCGAGTGATCTATGTCCAATCGCACGTGCGCACCAGGCAGTGGTATAGGGACGGGCAAACTTTCGTCTGGCAAGACGGCGCCGAAAACGGCCAGGCTAGCTACTCTGCGCCCAAGACGAAGCGCAAAGCTAAGGCACTTTAGCAGGAGAGAACCATGGCACCGAGAAGGAGGAGTGATCTGTTCGATACCCTCCGTGCGCCCAGCCACCGTTTCGAGCCGTCCGAGATCGTCAGTCTCTTTGGGCAAGTCAGCCAGCGACGCGTCGACGCCATCACCAGCGAGCTGGCTACCTACATCAGAACGAACCTCCCCCTGGCGATCGACCGGCGCGACGGCATCGCCGACTACCGAACGAACCCGTACGTTCTCATGACTTCGGCGAGCGTGTTGAACCTCGACGACCCAGGGCGCTTCGCCGATTTCCTGTTTAACAGCAAGCTCTATATGAGCTTGGAGACCTCGTTCGGCAAATCCGTTGAGGCGACTGTAGTCGGCCACTATCCGATCGTTGGCGACGACAAATGGAAAGATCCCCCTGAAAAGCTCGCGGAGCTCGCCCAACTTGACGGCTTGTCCAACGAACAGCGTGCCCGCCGACGCACTGCTTCCGCTTGGCGTGAGATCGACAAGTCTTGCTTCTCGGGACGTCGGCGCTACCTGACTTCCATCAAGAGTGGGCCGAACACCATCAACGACACTCAGGTCCAAGCCATGACCTCAGCCATCATCGACCATCACAAAACTTGGGCTACGGAGACGCGCAATTCCTACCCGGGCGTAACGGATCTCGACGTCGTCATTGGGCTCACCTACGGCACGGAGCGCACTACCAACAACAAGGAGAACCAGATCCTCGCTAAACTTCTTGAGCACGATTTCGAAGAGGAAGACCGCGCCAATCGGCCTGGGGTCTTGATAGACGTCGCCACCGGGTCAACCAGAGTCTACCGATGCATCGGAATGCACTTCTGGGCCTTCATGGGCAACCCGTCCGACCCCTCTGCCGCGTCATTTACGTTCCTCGAAATCCTTCTTGCGCTTGCGAAGGCGCTGTCAACAGGCATTAGCGAGGCCGACTTGGAGACGAGGATCAATAGGAAGCTACAGGCGCTCTCCACGGCGCTTGCGAGTATCAAGTTCCCGCGCGGCAGTCTCCCGTCGTGGGTTCGCGAGGCGTTCTCAGAAGGTGAGCTCTTCTGGTTCGCCACCGCAATGACCGCCTTTTTCGATGAGGGGATCTAAGCGTTGGAGAAAAGATTGCGGAGGCTTATTCCTGGCGGCTTCAAAGGCCTCTCCCCGCAGCGATCACGTACAATGGCTGCGGTGCGCGGGCGAAATAATAGGACGACCGAACGGAGACTTCGATACGCTCTCGTGCGTGCCGGTGTCTCAGGCTGGAAACTCCACCCGCCAGACCTCCAAGGCCGACCCGACTTCTACTTCCCCGAGAACAGTGTTGCGGTTTTCGTTGACGGCTGCTTCTGGCATGGCTGCCCGCGGTGCGGCCACTACCCGAAGCACAACCAGGAATTCTGGAGGACCAAGATTGCCCGAAACAAGACCCGTGATCGCGAGACGACCGCCCGCCTACGGGAAGCTCGGCGTAGCTGTTCTGCGGTTCTGGGAACACGAGCTCTGTGACGACCTCCCGCGTTGCGTGCATAGCGTGCAGAATGCCTTGCACCGGGAGGCGTTGCAATGACTGTTCCGGGCCTTAGCACGTCCGTCCCGGTTTTTTAAACCGCGCGGGAGACTGCAGCGGCGGGGGGCGAAGGGGTTCTTATAAAATAATACGGCCGAGACCCGCAGAGCCTCGCCACGGCCCGCCAAGCGCGCCTGGGGGCCAAAGGTTTGGCGATATTATCCCCTCTCGATTCTCTTTTTTCCGCTTGACATTTTACCGACAACCTTATATTGTCAGAGCCATGAGAAACGGTTCCAGGAGCGGGACCGGGAAGGGGGCTCTCATGACGGGGATACTGATTGACCGGGCGAAGGCGGAGAGGGAGCAGCGGGTCAAGGTTGTGGTGGCGAAGATCGCGCACGAGGTGCCCGAGCTGGCCGACCTGGACCCCGAAACTCTGGAGAAGGTCGCCCGGGTGGCGATGCTCGATGAAGTGAAAGGCAAGCTGAGGAAGGCGGCCGAGCTGGAGCGTATCGACTACCAGGGAGAGCGGGAGCGGTTAATTGCCAGGGCGAGCCGCACGGGATCGAAGCGGACGCGGAAGCTGTACGCTGCGGCCCTCGACCGGCTGGAGGCGTGGTGCGATCGGCAGGGTATCTCCCCGCTGCAGCTGACCCCGGCCCGGGCTGACGACTGGATTGAGGCGGAGAAGGCAGAAGGAAGGGCTCCGGCGACAGTGCGCCTGGCCGTGAGCGGTGCCTCCGCGTTCTGGACTTGGATGGAGAGGCGCCACTATGAGCTGCGCAATCCGTTTCGAGGTACCAGGGCACGGCCGATGAGCAGGCCCGCGCGGAAGCTGGCGCTCCCCTCGGACGTGGAGATCCACGAGCTGGAGGCCTCGGCGAAGCCAGAGCTACGGGCGGCCATCGTCATAATGTCGCAGGCGGGCCTACGTGTTGGAGGCCTCCCCGGTCTGTCGATCACCGGCTCACGCTGGACCACGACAAGCAAGGGCAAAGAGCAGAGCGGCAAGGTTCCCGAGGAAGCACGGGCGGCGATCACAAGAGCGGGGCTGTCCCTGCGATTGCCGTTCAAGGCCTTCACGCCGGAGCAGATAGCGCAGGCCTTCAAGTACCTGGCCGGGAAGCTGCACGCGGCCGGAAAGCTCCAGGCCCGCTACTCCGTCCACGACCTGCGCCACGCCTTCGCGGTGCGGCTTTATGAAGCAACGCACGATGTCTACCAGGTGGAGAAGGCCCTTGGGCATGCGAACGTGGCCGTCACCGAGGCTTACCTGCGGTCAATCGGCATGGAGGGCTGAGGCCCAGCCCTCGCGCTGCTCATGAAGAAGAACAAGGTCCGACCGTTCGCTACTGCGCTGCACTCCATCATCCTCATGCTGTCGATGGAGAGCTGACACTCATCCTCACCACCACCACGCGCACCAACACTCCATCGACGCACAACTATCCGGTACCAGGAGCCAGCCGGTAGTAGCAGCACCATCACTCCCTCATCAACTGTGAGCAGGAAGACAAGACGGCACACTCACCACCACCAGATTCCAGCCTCCAGGCCAGCCACCAGCCGCCGGCACAGCAGGGGACAGCCCCCCTCCCTCGCCCCCCAGGGAGCACGGGGACACCGGGAGGCGCCACCCCCCCTTGGGCCAAGACTGCCCCGGCGAAAATCACTTCATCACCTACACCACACCGCGGACCGAAAATTCGGTGTGCAGCACTCAAATGTGCAGCATATTGGTATTGCACGCCCCAGACGCGCGTAGAGGGGTCTAGATTGCATTTTCCTCCGGGGGTGTGTCCCCATATTCGGCTACAGAGCTGAAGGCAGGGGCGCGCCGCATCCCCCGCGGCCTGCGGGCGGATTCGCCCTGGGGCTCGGCTTTCACCGCGGGGCGAAAACACTTACGGCCAATCTGAACGTGGGACACAATACGGTCATGGAGATCCCGTCTGCGGTCCCTGGGGCTTGCAGGGTGACGCCAAAAATGAACACAATGAAACGGATTGAAGTAAAGGAGGACAGAAGAATATGAAAATGTCACTGACGATTGAACAGGGGAAAATACAGATAGAAGCCTTGCTGCGCAAAGTCGCTGAGGAGCAGGGAGTCAAGGTGGCGGGTGTTCGGTGGCGGCAGGAAACGAGTGACCCGCCGCTGTACTACCTAGAGGCCACCAGCGACACTGGTAGAACAGACGACATGAAGTTTTCGCCCAAGCATCTGGCTGGCTGCGAGTCGGACAACCAGATGAAGTCTCAAGTACGCATGAAGATTGAGGGCCTCGTGATAAGGCTGAAAAAGCCTATGCGCTGAAACCGGGATGGCAAAACCATACGGCAAGCCCTCCGCGGATCGCACCACGACCCGCATCTAGCGTATGGTACGCATTGTCGCAGGGCTGCGGGCGCGCTACTCTGTCCATGATCTGCGCCACGCCTTCGCAGTCAAGCTGTATCAGGAAGGCCGGGATATCTACGCCGTGAGCAAGGCGCTCGGCCATGCTGGGGTTGCCGTTACGGAGCGCTACTTGCGGTCTCTAAACTTGCTCGATTAGAGGGGAACATGTATAGTCAGTCTGGAAAGGGGAAAAATCATGAAAGTAAAGGAACTTATAGAACGGCTTCAGAAACTTGATCCAGAGTCAGAGGTGGTTTGCTATTCAGAAGATCCCGCCCTTTTGCCAGACGGTTGCGGTTTCGTGCTCTTGGAGATTGAAGACGTGGACGAAAGAGAAGCGAAGCCGATAAGGATCAAAGATAATATCCCATACTTGGATTTTGAATATGGCGCTCCTAAGCAGGCCTTAATCAGCGTCACGTCTGATTTTTAAGACAGCCTAAGACCTGTAACCGATTAGACACCCTTATCAGGAAAGGCCAAGATAACGCGGCAGTCACCGAGCGCTATCTGCGGAGCCTGAGGCTGAAATACGCGGGCATCCTACGCTCTACCAGCAAAAAGCAGCGCGGCAGGTGGGGGTGTCGGATTATTCATTGACAGGTTATTCGACAAGGGCTATAATTCAATCAGGAAAAAAGATAAATTGTTCACGAGGAGATCAAAGCTATGGCAGAAAACCCTCCCCAGCCGTCGCAGGCAGCTCCTGTTCCCATGCCGGCTCAACGACTCTTCGAACAAGGCCCAGACGCTGTATCCTTCTACTCGGATCTGGTCCAGGTGCTCAACACGGGGTCTGAGGTAGTGTTCCAGTTTTACGAAACCATACCGGGCCCACCGACGAGTCCTGCCGGGCAAATCACTCATGTTAGGACGCGATTACGAGCTACCATACAGCTCAGCCCTGGACACGCGCTCAACATCGCCAATAACATCCTCGGACAAATGAGGGTGGCGGCAAACAAACCCGGAGCGTAGAGATGAAGATTACCTTGACGGAATCCTCGATGGCGACAAAATCGGTTATGCTGCAAAAGATTCTCAAGTCGGCTCTTACGAGCGCATCCTCTCCGGCGGAGGTCTTGAAGCAACTCAGTTCCTACGGCATTGAATGGTATCTGACAGAAAAGGGCACTCTTGCGATCAAATATTGGCAGATCGGTGCTGAGGATTTTGTACGACCAGAGCAAGTAGCGGCGCTACGTGAGGGTTCAAGCGAGCCGCCCGAAGCAGATGCTCTCGAATGGGTGAGCAAGAACCTTCCCGATCTTAGAAATCAGTATCCAGGGAAATGGGTAGCTGTCGTTGACAATTGGGTCGCCTGTTCCGCAGACGACCTTCCGTCACTTATGAGGCAACTCAGTGAAGAAGGGGTTGAACGACCCTTCATCACGCAGATCCCGACTCACGAGATTGTCTGGACAACCACCTATGCCTACAAAGGACTTTGAACGAACGGTTCAATTCTACTCATTCACTGATCCAAATGGGAAAACCATTTCTTTCCCCCTCGTCGTAGTCAATCTGATTCAAACGGGGGGAACCAGGGTATCACTGTCTCTTCTGTTCGACACCGGCGCGAGCGTAACTTCTCTTCGTCGGGACTTGTATCCGTTGCTTGGACTAACTTCGTGGGATGCTGGAGCGCTCCAGCAATCTCAGACTGCCGGATGCGATGCGCCAGTAGATGGTTACCGGTATGAAGGAATTGCACTGGAAGTTTTCGGGAAAGTGATAACCTGTCCCGTTCACCTAATCAAAATGCCGCAGAATCCGTTATTTGTTGGTCTGCTTGGCAGAGACACTGTGTTTCAGGAGTTCGGCTTTGGCTTTTGGGAAGGGACCAGGGAACTGCATGTAACATGCACGCCATAAATGTGCCTGCGCTTGTTTCGTCGAACGTCTGAATTACTCTCCCGAGCCTTCTGGAAGTCGATTTCCTTCCCCGCGTCGTAAAGGTCCGTCATTTTCGCAGTGCGATGGCCGGTGAAGCGCCGGAGAACCGCTTCGGGGGATAGAGCCCCGGGAGTTGAGTGTTATACTAGTAGCGAAGGCTGTGGAATATGATAGCGCTTTAAATAGCCTATCAGGCTGATCTCCCCTGTTGTCCCGTAAACATTTAGCCTCTGTCCGTCGGCGAGAACGTCGTCACTGCGCCTTCTTGAACGGCAGTATCTTCGCCTGGACCTTCCGCAGCGCCGCGCGGTCTGCGTTCGTGACGTGCTGGTATCCTTCCGTCGTTTCAAGGTTCGTATGGCCGATGAAGTCCTTCAGGGCGGCTGCACTAAGTCCCGTCGAATGAGAAACGAGACTGTGGCGGAAACTGTGGAACGTCCGACCGCCTGGGAGCTTCGCCGCCTTCATCGCACGCTTGAACGCCTTTTCAAGCCCCGTCCGCCCGATAGGGATTGAAGGATCATCCGTGTTGAAGAATACGAAATCATCCGGGCGAGCTCCCCACCGGTGGATCGCCAACACTTCTCGGATCGCATCCGCCACAGTATCGGGGAGCTCGATCCCGAGCCGTTCGCTGCCCCACTTCGGCGGCTTTGATCCTTCCACGTCTTGCCAGCTTGTCACCACGTCGAGATAGCTTTTCTTCTTGGCAAGGTGGATGTTCTTGACAAGGAGCCCGCGGACTTCCCCCATCCTCATGCCGGTGGTAGCTGAGAGAAGGCAAGCGGTTTTATAGCGGATATCCGGCCAGTCAACGGCCCAAAGCCTCGCGTATTCGTCGAGCTGGAATATCTGCCGCTTCTCTGGAGTCTCATGGACAGACTTCACTCCCTGCCCCGGATGGTACGGGAGAAGCCCCACGTCTACAGCATGTCGGAGCGGAACGAAAAGGGCTTGGCGCGCCATGTTCAAGGTCCGAGGGGAAATCTTTCCCGGAGTGACATAGGTTTCGTATGTCTCGACGCGCCAGGAGAGAAGGATCTTCCGGTTGAGATCCGCAAGCTGTACGATCCCGCGCGCCTTAAGCCAGGGGAGAACGTAGGTTTCAAGAAGCCGTAGGTTATTTGCGCAGTATGCCACAGAGATAGAACGACCTTCCTGGACCTTGCTTTTTATGTAGTCTGACTCTGCGGGATTCCAGAACGTGAGAAGATAGTCGCGGATCCCGCTCTTGCTGGCGAAGACTTCCCCCTTCTCGATCATCTGGTTGGCAACTTTACGCGCGAGCGCAATATTCCCGGTGTCCGTCGAACGGACCGCCCGATAGCGGCGCCTCCCGTTTTTGCCTACCAAGTCAGAGAGAAACCCGACGTAGTAGATGGGCTTTCCTTTCTTGCTCTTGCGCTTGAGTAGGTGAAACTCTACGTCGCCGAAACTATAGTTTTGCATAGCTCTCTCCTTCCGGTGAAAGCGTGACGACTACCTGACGACTAAAAGCTATTTTGGCCTCTTCTGTAGGAAAGTCACTATATTTGCAAGTATTTGCAAAGAAAGGAAATAACCTTTTGCGTCCAGCCCGACTCGAACGGGCGACCCACAGCTTAGAAGGCTGTTGCTCTATCCAGCTGAGCTATGGACGCATGTCGGGATGAGTGGATTCGAACCACCGCTCTCCTGCTCCCAAAGCAGGCGCCTTAGCCGCTAGGCTACATCCCGAAGGCGAGCGCAAGCGATCGGCGGCGAAAGAGCCGCCCAAGGCCGCCGCTTTCCACGGACTCCAGCGCTTTCCCGAACACGAAATGTACGGCTTTTGGGGGAGGCGGTCAATCGTCGGCGGCTCGGCGCGGCTGTCCTGCGGCTCGGCGCCGAGCCGTCGTGGGGCGGCGCTTCAGGGATTGGCATCGCGCCAGCACGAGCGAAACGCTGGGCGCTTTCCCCCTTACTCGTCGCCGGAGATGGCCCGCAGGAACCGGCCGCGATCGGCTCCTTCCTTGAGCACCACGAGCAGGGTATCGTCTCCGCCCACGGTCCCGATCACTTCGGGGATGTTCAAAAGATCGATTGCGTAGGCGATCCCGGGAGCGTGGCCCATCTTTGTCTTCACGACGGCCAGATTCCCGGAAAAATGGATGCCCGTGATCTCCCTGTGCAGATCGTCGCGGATGAAGGGGTCCTGTGTCGGCTCTTTTGGAGGGTCAACGGTATAGAGGTACTCGCCGTTGGTGTCCGGCACCCGGGCGACGCTCAAGAACTTCAGATCCCGGGAGAGAGTCGCCTGCGTCACGTCGACTCCCTCCTGCTCCAGGCGCTTGAGCAGTTCCTCCTGGCTGTGGATCCGCTCCGCATGGAGGATGTTATGGATCAGACGCCGTCTCGATTCCTGGCTTTTCAGATCCGTGCCTCCTTACCGGAAAATTAAGAATAGGGAATAATTATAAGGGGAGGTCATAATTATGCAAGTGCCGGCTCTCTGTCAAGCACCCTGGCAGAGATGGGCCGAGAGGCTCGGCCCCAGCGGCCTTCGGGCTTGAACCCTAAGTTTTGACAATTCACAGGGCGGGCATTAGACTACACTGGAACGGAGAAATCCAGAATGGATAACAGCGAGATCGCCGCCATTCTCCATGAAATCTCGGTGTTCAGCGATCTTTCCGGAGAAAACCCCTTCAAGTCCCGCGCTTTCGACGCCGCGTCCCGCGCCATTGATCAACATCCCGAGCCCGTGTCCGAGCTTGCCGCCCAGGGGCGTCTTCGGGAAGTCAAGGGCATCGGAAAGAGCATCGAGGAGACCATCCTCGACATCGTGGCCCACGGCAGCTCCAAGCTCCTCTTCGAGATGAAGAACAAGTTCCCCCCGCAGATCACGGATCTGCTCTCCCTCTCGGGCATGGGACCCAAAAGGGTCAAGGCCGTCTACGAGAAGCTCGGCGTCTCCACCATCGGAGAGCTGGAATACGCATGCCGGGAGAACCGCCTGGCCGTCCTGGAAGGCTTTGGCGAGAAGTCCCAGGCAAACATCCTTCGCGCCATCGAGTTCCAAAAGACCACCCAGGAGAGCCGCCTTTTCTCGGAGGCGCTCGCCATCGGGGAAGAGCTTGCGCGCCTGGCCGCCGAGTCCTCGCTTTTCCAGAGCGTCGACATTGCCGGAAGCCTTCGCAGGGGAAAGGCGGTTTTCAAGGACATCGACCTCCTGCTCGTGCCGAAGAAGGGAAAGACGATCGAGCAGGTGCAGAAGCTCCTCCTCTCATTCGCGGACACCGAACCGGCGGGGTCCGGAGTGATCGGCGCCGGAGAGACGAAGGTCTCCATCAGGAGGCAGGGGCTCCAGGTCGATTTTCGCATCGTGCCCGCCGCCTCGTATCCCGCCGCGCTCCAGCACTTCACGGGCTCCAAGGAGCACAATACCCACCTCCGCTCCCGCGCCAAGCTCATGGGGATGAAGATGAGCGAGTGGGGGGTCTACAAGGGCGAGAAAGCTCTGGATGTGAAGGACGAGCGCGCCGTATACGAGGCGGTGGGCCTTTCATGGATCCCCCCCGAGATCCGCGAGGCAGACGGCGAGATCGAGGCCGCGGAGAGCGGGAAGCTTCCCGTCCTCGTGGAGGCGAAGGACTTGCGGGGCATGATCCACGTCCATTCCCGCGCATCGGACGGGGTCCGCTCGATCGGGGAGCTGGCCTTGGAATGCAGAAAGCGGGGATACTCCTACCTCTGCCTCTCGGATCACTCGCGGACGGCGGCGTACGCCGGCGGACTTTCCATCGAGCGGCTTCGCGAGCAGATATCAGAGGTGAAGAAGCTCAACAAGGAGCTCTCGCCCTTCCGCATATTCTGCGGCATCGAGAGCGACATCCTCTCCGACGGGAGTCTCGACTACCCGGATGAGGTGCTCTCCCAGCTCGATTTCGTGATCGGCTCCATCCACTTCAAGCTCTCCATGGACAGGGAGACCGCCACCGAACGGCTTTTGGCGGCGATCGTAAACCCCCGCCTCACGATACTGGGGCATGTAAGCGGCAGGCTGCTTCTCTCGCGCGAGGGCTACCCCTACGACGAGGAGAAGCTCCTCGACGCGATGGCGGCCAAAGGTGTGGTTCTCGAGCACAACTCGAACCCGCACCGCCTCGATCCTGACTGGGGAATGCTGAAAAGGGCGGCGCGGAAGGGGGTTCGGATCTCGATAAACCCCGACGCGCACGACCTGGATGGATTCGACGACATGAGCTACGGCATCATCATGGCCAGGAAAGCGTGGCTGACGAAGAAAGACGTCCTGAACTGCATGAGCGTGGAGGAGATCGATGAGTTCTTCCGGAAAAGACGATAAGAAAAAGATCCAGGCGGGCGGCCCACGGCGGCAGGGCAAGAAGGCTTCGGCGGCCCAAAAGCGCCCGGCAGCCTCCACGGCGGCCCCGGCGGGGTTTGCGGACATCCGGGAGGCGCCGGCGGAGCGCGCCAGGCGGGCGCGGGAGATCGCGCGGATTCTCGCCGCCCAGTATCCCGATGCCCGCTGCATGCTCGACTACCAGAACCCCTACCAGCTTCTCATCGCGACGATTCTCGCCGCGCAGTGCACCGATGAACGCGTCAATATGGTGACTCCAGCTCTGTTCCGGCGCTACCCCGACCCCGAAAAGATGGCCGGCGCTTCGATCGAGGAGCTGGAAGCCCTGGTGCGGTCGACGGGATTCTTCCACAGCAAGGCGAAGAGCATCCAGGGCGCATCCGAGGCCATTGCCCGGCGTTTCAAAGGGGAGCTGCCCCGCACCATGGAGGGGTTTCTCGAGCTTCCCGGCGTGGGAAGGAAGACGGCGAACGTCGTTCTGGGAAACTGCTACGGGGTTCCCTCGATTGTCGTGGACACCCACGTGCGCCGCGTCGTTCAGAGGCTGGGATTGGCAGACACCGACAACCCTGACGCGATCGAAGAGCAGCTTCAGCCCCTCATTCAGCGAGATGAGTGGACGGCGTTCTCGCATGCCGTCACCTTCCACGGCAGACGATGCTGCATGGCGAAAAAGCCGAACTGCCCCGGCTGCCCAGTGGAACGCCTCTGCCCCTGGACGCTCAAGACGGTCCGGTGAGAGGGCCGGATGCCGAATATTCTGATCCGCGGAAGCGGGGAAGTCATCGAGACGGGCCTTCTCACCTCGCTGCTCAATGCCCTGCTTTCAAAGGGCTTTCCCATAGAAACCCTCTGCGGCGGGAAGGCCGAGTGCGGCAAGTGCTTGATCAGGGTCCATTCCGGGGCGGGGTTCTTGAGCCCTCTTCGTGACAGGGAGAAGCGGAGACTGGAAACCCTGGGCGCGGGCGCCGACATGCGTCTGGCCTGCCAGTGTTATACGAGGGGCGACATCGAGATCGAGGTGATCAACCGCCGCAAACGGGCTGAAACATAGGCCCGCGGAACGCCGCGGGGAGCCTTCCCATGCTTTGATTTCCCCCCCTCCTGTGATATACTTGGCTTGGATGACTCGAAAGGTTGCCTGGGCCAGCGCCATAGGATTATTCATTATCCTCCTCTTCGCCTGCGGCAATGACTCGTTTCTCCTGCCGTTGAGCAAGGAGGCAACGGACCTCGAGATTCGAAGCCTCACCGACGGCCAGATCCTCTTCCCCGGAGACGGCGTGCCCGTGGAAATAGCGGCTGCCAACAACCAGAAGGCCAAGGATCTGGAGTTGGAAGCCGTGGTCTATTCTCCGGCCGGAGAAAAGGTGTGGTCCTCCGAGCGGCTTTCCGTCCCGACGCTCAATGAGCCCCTGACGCCGCTCCAGCTTCCGGATCTGGCAACGGGCCAATACAAGCTGGAATTGACTCTCTTCTCCTCGGGAGACGAGGTCCAGAAGAAGACGGTCACTTTCTTCAATTCGAAGGCACGGCTGCGCATCGCGGGGATCAAATCGTTCCCTGCCGTCATAACAACGGCATCGCCGGTGCTCCTCAGGGCCGAGCTCGACGCCCCGGCAGACTCGGATCCCTATCTCCGCTGGTCCTGGAAGGGGAAGGCCATCGCCAATGGAACAGCCGGCAAGGGATACGGGGAAGTGCTCTGGACGGCTCCGGCGGAAGAGGGGGTCTATACCATCACCCTGGAGGTGTTCCCGGCGGCGCCGGCAGCGCAGGACAAGCCGTTGAGCTCTTCGCTCACCATGTCCACGGACATCTACGTATCCGCCGTGAAGAAGGCGGCCCCCACCGAGCTGGGCCCGGAGAGCTCGTACTTCGCCCTGTACCACTTTCAGGCGAACCTCAAGGATTCCGCCACCACGGGCGCCGGCGCGGACGCCACCCTCATTGGGACTCCGCACATCGTACCCACGGAAGACGGCTTCGGCTACTCGTTATCAGCCGGAGATGGAATCCTGATTCCGCGGCTCGTCCTGCCCGCCGAATCGGGCACCCCGAAGCCGTTCACCGTGAACATGGTCATGCGCCTCGAATCGGCTCCCCCGCCGCAGTCGCGCCTCCTTTCGATAAGGTCCGGGGACGGGGGATTCGCGTTCGACATCTCCATTTCCGGAGACTCGCTCTCGCCGGAGCTCACCCTCTCCACGAAAGGCTCGCAGGATTTCAGGGTGCCCTCGAATGCCCACATGCAGAAGGACCAGAGGCATCTTCTCTCCATCTCCCTGATACCGCGGGAGGGCGGCAGCTTCACCGTCCAATGGTTCCTCGATGGCGAGCAGACCAATTCCGTCGAGTCCCCTTCTCCGCTCGCCACGCTCAGCCCGGGAAAAACGGTCATTGGCGGCGAGAACGGTTTCGCGGGCATCATCGACGAGTTCGGCGTCTTCTATCGCGACGAGAACGGGGCCCCCTCCACGGATCCCGGCCTCTTCAACCGCGCGGCCCTCGAGAAGTACAAGGACGCCCTGGTGCTCGCAGAAGGTTTCGACGGCCTTTCGCTTCCGTCGGGCTTCACGATGAGCGGGACGGGTTCCCTCGACCTGGGGCTGGTGAGCCTGCCCAAAGAGGCCGCTCTGAAGCTTCCGCCGATTCCTCTCGGGGATGAGGGCGTGGACACCCGTTTCGAGCTTACCCCGGGCTCCTCCCAGGCGGCGGTCTTGAGCCTGTCGTGGGAGGGGCAGGAGGCGCCATTCCTGAGCGCTGCCATCGCGGCGAAGGCCGGCGTATTGCAGTTTTCCCTCACGGGGGAGAAAGTCACCTTCGCCGGCCCCGACGGCCTGAAAACGGCGAAGGCAGGCGCGCACGCCAAGGATGCGAAGCTGGCAGTCCTCATTTCGGCGCCCGCAGATGCCAGGTCTGCCGTGATCGTGGACAGCGTCCTGATTATCCAGAAGAAAGAGTAGCCTAAAAAGAAGCGGGCCCGAACGCCCGGTCCCCCCTGAAGCGATCAGTGGATGAGCCTTCGAAGAAGGGCGTCCTTCTTGCGCCAGTCCTTGTCCACCTTTACACGGATATCCAGGCGCACGGTGTAGGGGAAAAGCTCCGCGAGCTCCGCCTCGGATTCCCGCACGATCCGCTTGATCTTCTCCCCCCCCTTGCCCACGAGGATGCCCTTCTGGGATTCCCGCTCAACCAGGATGAATCCCCGGGCCCAGAGGCTCCTGCCCTCGTCGCGCATCTCCAGGTCCTCCAGCTTCACGTAGAGGGCGTGAGGCACCTCGTCGCGGGTGAGGTTGATCGCCTTCTCCCGGATGATCTCCGAGATCCTGAAATCGGGGGGCTGGTCCGTGTAGTATTCCTCGGGATAGAGAAGCTCGCCTTCCGGCGCCAAGGAGAGGAGCTTCTCGATCAATGCCTCCACCCCGTCGCCCTTGAGGCCGGAGATCTCCAGGAGCGCGGCGCCGGGCAGTCCCTTTTCCAGCATCCGCCGCTGCTCTTCCCAGGAAGCACCCGCGGAATCCTTCTTGTTGAGCGCGACGACGGCGGGCTTGGAAAGCGGAGCCAGCTTGTCGATCAGCGCCTGCTCCTCCTCCCCGAAGCTTCTCGTGCCGTCAACCACGGAAAGAAGGATGTCCGCTTCCGAGGCAGCGGAGGAGACGAGGTCCATGAGGTAGCGATTCAGCTTCTTTTCGGAGAGGTGGAAGCCGGGGGTATCGATGAAGACCAGCTGCCCGGCCGGCCGGGTCACTATGGCGCGCACGCGGTTGCGCGTTGTCTGGGGTGTGGCCGAGACGATGGACACCTTGGCGCCGCACATCGAGTTGAGGAGCGTCGACTTGCCGGAGGAAGGCCGCCCGAGAACGGCCACGGTGGCGACTTTCATCGCTATCCGGGAAAGACCCTTCGAATCCCGTCGAACTCGTCGGCTACGGACTCGAAAATATCGAGGAGAATGGGATCGAATTGCGCCGTTGAGTTGCGCAGGATCTCCTCCACCGCCTTCTCGTGCCCCCAGGCCTCTTTGTAGGGCCGCTTGGTCGTGAGGGCATCGTAGACGTCGGCGAGGGCGGAAATCCGCGCGCTCAGGGGAATCCTCTCACCCTCCAGCCCCGAGGGATACCCCGATCCGTCATAGCGCTCGTGATGGGACAGGGCGATTGTCGATGCGAGCGTGAGAAACGATTGCTCTCCCAGCTCCTTGTCGGCCCGATGGAGGATGTCCCACCCCGCCGTGGTGTGCCGCTTCATGATCTCCCACTCCACCCCGTCGAGCCTTCCCGGCTTCAGGAGGATGCTGTCAGGGATGCTCACCTTGCCGATGTCGTGAAGCATGCTGGACAGTGAGATGTCCGTGGGATACGTGGCGGTCAGGTGGAAGGAGTAGGGCTTGTTCTCATAGACCTGCTGCGCGATGATCCGCGTATACTCGCACATCCTCTGCAGGTGGAAGCCCGTCTCCTGGTCGCGATATTCGGCAAGGCGGGCCAGCGCCCGGATGGAGGTGACCTGGGTCCGCTGGAGGGTCTGGGAAGCCGCGATGATCCTGTCGTTGAGGAGCTCCTGGATCTCCAGGGCGTCCTTCAGCTCCTTGTTTGCGGCGAGGAACCCCGTGACGTCGAAGAAGATCCCGAAAACGAATGCCCCCACCGTCACGGCGGAGTCCTGGATCTCCAGCCTCCGGCCGTTGCCCGAGCGCACGCCGAGGGCAAAGGAGCTCACCTTGCCGTGGATCTTCAGGAGGTTGAGCTCCGCGGCCCTGCTCTGAGGCTCCAGGAAGAAATCGGGCCTCAGGCGAAGCTCGTTCACCGAGCCGTACCCCACCAGGCGAAGGAATGCGGGACTGGCGTAGATGAGCGTGCCGCTGGAGTTGCTCATATAGAGGGGGAGATCGAGGCCTTCGGTGATCAGGTCGAAGCCGGGGTTCACGGCGCCGGTTCCCGAGCTGATCTTTCTGTCCACCAGGAGGCTGATGAAAGCCCGCTCCCGCTCCAACTGCTCCTGCAGGGATGATCTTTCAAGGATGCATCTGAGGAACATCGCCCCCAGAGAGATCTCCAGCTCATGGGAAGCCGCTGCCCCGGCCGCATCGTCCCCCCGGAGCAGCATTGCGCTGACGGGCATCCCCTTCTCGATCCAAACGGGATGGAAATATGCATGCTCGGCCGCCCCGCCATCGGGCCGGGAAACGGTCAGGGAGGAGGGACAGGCGAGGGCCTGAGGCGGAGCATCGAGATGCACGAATCCGGCTTCAGCCAGGGCTGCGAATGTCCCAAACCCCGCGAGAACGCCGGGTTTCTCAGTGCCGGGTCTCAAATCGATGAACGCTGCGCCGTCGACGTTCAGGCGGGAGGCGATCCAGCGCAGCACGGAGGCAATCCTCGAGGGACGGTCTCCGTCACCATCAACGACTTTCACGAGTTGAATGAGTTCTTCCAACGGCCCCGCCTTTATCCCTTAATATGCCAGCAAAAAAGAGAAATTTCCAGCTTTGGAGAAAAAACCATTCGATAATACCATCCGATACAGGCTGGGCCGATGGTCAGGTCTTCCAATACTTGCCGTAGAATATAGCCAGCTTTCTTTTTAAATCGTAAGGAACATACGAGCTGTCCGTCATGAAAGCGTTTGCGGCCGCATGCCGGCATCCGCAGTCGTCTCTGCCCTTCAAGGCCGAGACCAAGTCGGGGAGCAGCCTCTGGATTGCCGCCGTATTGCCGCGCATCGTCGCCATTATCATGTCCACGGAAACGCTCTCCTCGCTTTCCCTCCAGCAATCGTAGTCTGTGACCATGGCCACGGTGGCATAGCACATCTCGGCTTCCCTGGCAAGCTTCGCTTCGGGAAGCGCCGTCATGCCGATGAGCTGGGCATTCCATGCGCGGTGAAGCTCGGATTCAGCCCGAGTGGAAAAAAGCGGCCCCTCCATGCATACGTACGTTCCCGAGCCATGAAAAGGGTGCCTGTGGCGAGCGAAGACACCCCCCATTGCCTCCCGCATTCTCGAACAGAACGGCTCGGCAAACGGCACATGCCCCACGAGGCCGGAGCCGAAGAAGCTCATTGCCCGCCTGCACGTCCTGTCCACGAGTTGGTCGCAGAGCACGAAGTCCCCCGGCTTTATTTCCTCTGTGAGCGATCCGACGGCGCTCACCGAGATGATCTGCTCCACCCCCAACGACTTCAAGGCCCAGATGTTCGCGGCCGAGGGGACCTCGGCCGGGAGGTAGCGGTGCCCTTTGCCGTGTCGGGGCAGGAAAGCGACGCGCTCGCCCGAGATCTCGGCAACCGCGATCACGTCCGAGGTCAAGCCGAAGGGCGTGGGCACTTCGATTTCCTCCAGAATCCTCATTCCTTCGATGGCGTACAACCCGCTGCCGCCGATCACCGCGATCGGTGTCTTCATCCGCGTCCTCCCCTGGCTCAAAAGGTCTCTCCATTGTTTCCCTTTTTCCCACCTCGCGCAAGTGAGCCGGAGGGACTATACAAGCGATCCCCCTTCCGCGGTTTTTTTTTCACTCCGGCGGCCGTGAAAAAGAGTTTTCCATTGACAACAGGGGAAAGGGATGTATAATCAACAAGCTTTTTGGGAGTCTTCCGCCCCACAACCTCCAGCACCAAATGGAGGACGGAAGGTTGACGGGTGGCCGGGGTAGAGATACCCCGGCCTTTTTTTCCAGCGCCCCGCCGCACTCATTGCCAAGCGGCGTGAAATTCTTTACTGTAGTGACTAGTATGAACATGCAGGAAAAGCCGGCCGAACAGGAAATGATCCCCAGGATGGATGAGAGCGTTTTCTTCCAGAGAATGCTCAAATCGCGCAACGTCCTGCTTTCGGGAGATATCAACAAGCCCCTGGCTGAAAGGGTCATCCGTCAGCTCATCCTCCTGGAAGAGGAGAGCTCTGATCCCATCCGGGTATTCATCGACTCTCCCGGCGGGGACGCGGACGCGGGCTACGCAATCTTCGACATGATGCGCTTCGTCAAACCGCCCATCTCCGTCATCGGAATGGGGTTGGTGGCGAGCGCCGCCGCCATAATCCTCCTTGCGGCTCCCAAGGACAAGCGTGTCGGCCTTCCCAACTCCCACTACCTCATCCATCAGCCCATGAGCGGGACGCGGGGCGTAGCCACGGAGATCGAGATCCACGCCAAGGAGCTTGAAAAGCTTCGCCAGAAGATCAATCACCTCATCGCAGACGAGACGGGACAACCCATCGAAAAGGTTGAAAAAGACACGGACAGGGACTACTGGATGAACGCGGAGGAAGCCGTTTCCTACGGCCTTCTGGCCAGAATCATAAAGAAGAGGGACGAGCTCAAATAGTGGACAAAGGAGAACTTTTCTCCCTTATCCCGAAGAGCCTTCGAGAGATCTCGATTCCCGCCGCGGGCGTTGGCCTCTATCGAGGAAAGGTCCGGGACGTCGTGGATCTGGGCGATGAGCTTCTCATCGTCACCACGGACAGGATATCGGCGTTCGACAGGGTCCTGACAACCGTCCCCTGCAAGGGCGAGGTCCTCAACACCATCTCTTTGTTCTGGTTCGACAAGACCGCGGACATCGCCGCCAATCATATAATCGAGCAGGTCTCCGCAAGGTCCGTGCGAGCGCGCAAATGCTCAGTGGTTCCCATAGAGGTGGTCGTCCGCGGCTATCTCACCGGCTCCGCCTGGCGCGACTACAAGAAGGGAGGCGAGGTCTCGGGGATCCGCCTTCCCGCGGGCATGAAGGCGAACCAGAGATTCGACACCCCCCTTCTCACCCCCTCCACCAAGGAGGAGAAAGGCCTGCACGACAGGCCCATCTCCCGCTCCGAGATCCTTTCATCCGGCATCCTCCCCGCCGGGACGTGGCAGCGCATCGAAGAGGCCTCCCTTGCCCTGTTTCAACGCGGATCCGAGATCGCGATGGCCAACGGCTTGATCCTGGTGGACACGAAGTACGAGTTCGGCGAGCGCGATGGGAAGCTGTATCTCGTGGACGAAGTCCATACCCCGGACTCCAGCAGGTACTGGTACGCGGACACCTACCAGGAGCTGTTTCGGCGCCAAGAGAAACAGAGGGAGCTGGACAAGGAGTACCTCCGCCAGTGGCTTCTTGCTCGGGACTGGAAGGGAGACGGCAAGGCCCCGGAGATTCCCGATGAGGTGCGGGTGGAGACGGCGTGGAAGTACATCACGGCCTGGCAGACCATCACGGGCCGGGTATTCTCGCCCCAGGCGCTCGGAGAGAGGGAGGAATCCTCTCTGATAGAGAGAATCTTCGCCTCGCGCCGGGGGGGCGGGCAGCCGAAGCCCTGAGCTGTCCCGTGCCTATCGCCAGGCGTCTCCTCCCCCTGATTTTCCTCCTTGTTTGCTCGCTCGCAGAAGCCGCCGGCGTCACTCTCATGGTCTACAACGTCGAAAATCTGTTCGACGACAAGCGCGATGGAAGCGAGTTCCCTGAATTCGATCCCGGCCGGGGCTCCTGGAACACGGAGTCCTATCGCCTTCGTCTGCGCACGATAGCGGAGGTCGTCAGAAGGGCGTTCGCCGGCGGGCCCGATATCCTCGTGCTCCAGGAAGTCGAGAACGAAAACGCCCTGCGCGCTCTCGCGGACAGCGGGCTCAAAGACATGGGCTACTCGCGGGCCGTCATGGTGCCCAAGAAAGGTCTCGCCACCAACATTGGGGTTCTCACCCGCCTGCCCGTATCGAGGGTGCACGCGTACCACGTGGGCCGCTGGAATCGCACTACGGTGCGCGACGTGGTCGAGGTGGAGATCGAGAAGGGCGGCCACACCCTCCATCTCTTCGACAACCACTGGAAATCGAAGACGGGAGGGGCAAGAGAGACGGAGAGCTCGCGCCTGGCCTCCGCTCGAATCGTGATCGGGAGGGTGCGGGAGATCCTGGCTGAAGACCCTGCGGCGGACATCGTCGTGGCGGGGGACATGAACGAGAACAGCGACGAGTTCATCCGCTCGGGCCGCCGCTACCAGACAGCGCTCATCCCCGCGGACGCCGGGGCTTCCCCCGCGTACTCGGCGGCCAGCATTTTTCTCACCGGCACCGGAAGCGAGGCGGGGATCCGGGCAGATCGTCTGGTGCTCTACGACCCCTGGTTCGAGCTTCCCGAAGGCGCGCGCGGCTCCTATCGCTACGGAAGGACCTGGGAGACATTCGACCACATCCTGCTTTCCCCAGGGCTGTTCGACGGCAAGGGATTCTCCTACCGCCCGGGAAGCTTCAGCGTGCAGCGAGACTCTTTCCTCCTGACCGAAAAGGGAACTCCGCGAAAGTGGGAGGGCTTCAAGAGCCGGGGGGGATACTCGGACCATCTGCCCCTTCGCATGAAGCTCGATTTCAGGAACTGAAAGCAGCACGGCTGCTTTCCTGACCGGGCAGTCTCTCTTGCATCCCCCCGCGCCTTGAGTTTATAAGGAAGCAATGGAATCGTTTCACTCGGAATCGGAATACATCAAGGTCCTGGAAGCCCGCTCGGCGCTCCCCGAAGGCTTCCGCGCCTCCACGGTGGGCCTGAGATTCTTCCCGGAGGAGCGGAGCGTCGGAGAGCCTCTCCCGATGAACCTCTCCCTCATCGAATTGTCCGAGGAGACTCGCGACTTCGCGGCTTTATTCACGAAAAACCGCTTCCCCGGCGCCCCCGTGCTCATCGGCAGGGAAAGGCTCGCCCGGCCGGCTGTCAGGGGAGTCCTGATCAACAACAAGATCTCCAACGTCTGCGCTCCGGGGGGAAGGGAAGACGCCGAGAGGCTCCTCTCTACCCTGGGCGGGCTTCTGGGCGCCTCCGGGCAGGATTTCTTCACGGCATCCACGGGAATCATCGGCTGGAGGCTCCCCATCGGCGAGATGGAGGAGTGTCTCCCCGGCCTCGTGAGGAATCTCGACTCCGGCTCCATCCTTCCCGTTGCGCGCGGCATCATGACCACGGACTCCTTCCCCAAGGTGCGCAGGGCGGCGGTCGGGCGGGGAAGCATCGTGGCGATCGCCAAGGGCGCCGGGATGATCGAGCCGAACATGGCAACCCTCCTCTGCTTCATCTGCACGGATGTCGCCGTGGATCGCGACAGGCTGCGCGAGGACACTCGCATTCTGCGTGGAGAGGAGCCTCAACCGCATATCGATCGACTCGGACCAGAGCACCAGCGACATGACCCTTCTCTTCGCTTCCGGCAGGAAGGGGAAGGCGGATCCCCAGGAGTTCCGCCAGTCACTGCTCTCCGTTCTCTCGGCACTGGCCGAGGATATCGTGCGAAATGCCGAGGGCGGCGCTCACGTGATCAGCGTGGAGGTTTCGGGGGCCAGGGACTCCCGGACCGCCGTTGGAGCGGGAAAGGCCATCGTCAACTCCCCCCTGGTGAAGACCGCCATCTTCGGAAACGATCCCAATGTCGGAAGGATCGTCTCGGCCCTGGGAGACTACCTGGGCAGCGAGGGCATCCCGGCGGATACCGGGAAAGTCACGGTCAGGATGGGAGGGATGGAGATATTCTCCGGCGGCGCGTTCCGCCTGGACGGCTCCAAGGAAGAGAAGCTCTCGGCATACCTGAAGCGCGCCGGTTTCGACCCGAAGATCAAGGGCTTTCCCCAGCATGATAGGAGGGTGGAAATCGAAGTACTGATGGAAGGATCGGCGCCGCCGGAGCGGGTGCTGGGCACGGACCTGTCATACGAGTATGTCCGTGAGAACGCCGACTACAGATCGTAGTTGGGAAGTGCTTATTTCTCTCTATAGATGATTCTCCCCCGGGTAAGGTCGTAGGGGGAGAGCGCGACCTTCACCTTGTCGCCGGGCACGATGCGGATGTAGTGCTTCCGCATCTTGCCGGACAGGTGCGCGAGAATAAGGTGTCCGTTTTCAAGCTCCACGCGGAACATTGTGTTGGGAAGGGATTCCTTGACCCTTCCGTCGACTTCAATCGCCTCTTCTTTCGCCAATCAGGCCTCCTTGACAGCAAAATGTAGCCTCTGCCGGTCTTCGTGTCAATGACCGGACCGCCTGCTTTTTCACTAAACGGCAAAACGGCGGGTCGGAACCCCGGAATTCACGCAAAGATCGAGCTTGACAAGAGCGTATCTTTATGTGCATATTCCTTTGCCTAAAGCAAACCAAGACAAGGATACCGAACATGGATGAAGCTTTCCTTCGTAGGATGAGAACCTCTCTCGTGGAGCTGAAGAAGGAGATCCTCAGGAACCTTGCGGCAGAAAGCGAAGATTTCCGGACCATCATCGAAGACATGGACCCGAAGGACCTTGCCGACATTGCGGCTGACGATATCGATAGGAAAACTCTCGAAGCGCTCGGAACCCAGGACCTGAACAGGCTCCAGCTCATCGAATCGGCCCTTTCGCGCATCGAGAACAAGAAGTACGGCGTCTGCATGCGCTGCTCCAAGAAGATTCCCAAGGAGCGGTTGGAAGCAATCCCCTATGCTCTTCTGTGCATAGACTGCAAGGCTTCCGAGGAGCGAAGAAACAGATAGCCGGGCGGGGGCCGGATTCGGCCACCGCATGCGCAACTCACCATCATCAGAGCTTACCCCGGGATCGAAAATGGCCGAAACTCTCTAGTGAGGAGATTGGTCATGGTCGAGGCGATTTCTCCCTATCCGTCCATCGGGATCCCGACGCTCATGATCTCCTCGCTTCCCCGCGTGGGAAGCGGGAAGGTGACGATGCCGGTCCGTCCGGCATATACCTATCTGGCCACCTTCAAGCACATTCAGGTCGTGCCGGATCGCAACGGCATCCCCCTGTACAAGCTCAACGCGCTGGACGCCCTCATCGAAAGGCTGACCCGCGCCGGTTCCCCCTCCGTCGAGAAACTCCGGCGCCTCGATTCCAGCACGATAGACGACGCGGTGAAGGGACTGTCGCTGGAGCTCGCTTCCCGGGCAGCCGGCCGCTTCACGGGCGGCAACCAGATCGAGACGGGGCTCGTGGTGGACCTGGCGGCCTGACGCCCTCATTCCCTGAAATACGGATTTCCCTTCTTCTCCCTCTCTATCGTTGTGAATGGGCCATGCCCGGGGAAAACACGCGTTTCCGGCGGCAGGATCATGATCTTTTTCTGGATGCTCTCCCGAAGCTTCTTTTCATTGCCTCCGTGAAGGTCCGTTCTCCCCACTCCTTCGAAAAACAGCGTATCTCCGGAGAAAAGGATTCCTTCCCTCTCGCTGTAGAAGCAGACGCTCCCGGAAGTGTGCCCCGGAGTCTCGATCACGACGAGGTCCGTGTCCAGGACGCTCTCGCCGTCCTTCAGCTTCACGTCGGGCTTGGGCAGCTGAGGGAAGTCTCCAAAGAGGGACCCTTCGCCTTCCTCGAGGTACTCCTCGTGGGCCTCTTCCGCCTTGGGGCCCAGGAATTTCCTGTCCGACGTGTGGACCGCCACCCGAAAGTCGTACCCCCTCTGCTTGTACAGGCCCTTGAGCCTGCCGAGCGCCGCGACATGGTCGAGATGGCCGTGCGTGAGAGCGACTCCCGCGGGGACCATGTTGAGCACGTCCACGCGCGTTGAGATCTCGCACTCGTCCCAACCCGGGTCGATGATAATGCACTCTTTCTTGCTGCTGGAGTAGATGTAACAATTGGTCTTTACGGGACCTACGACAACTCTTTCTATCATGGTATAATGGAGACTAAAGAATTCGACAACCTTGTTCAAGAGAACGGCATGCTCTGGTACCTGGCTCTGATCCTCGCCATCGCGATCCTCTTCTACCTTGCCATTCCCGGCATCGGGGCCTTCCTCGTGCGCGAGCAGTGGAGGCTCTTCAGAAAACGGATCACCGAGGTCTCGCGATACCCCATGCTCAACCCGCGCGCCCCCGGGAGGGAGAGGAACGCCTTCATCGGGTACTTCCGCTTTTTCGGCACCCTGGAGGCGATCCAGGGCGATGACCGCATCTGGATAACCAACGGAGCCTTCTCCGTGGCCGCTGACCTCCACCATGGAAGCCTCACCATGCTCCCCGCCGCCTCCCCCGGCCAGAGCGACGAGGATTCCGAGCTGCGGGTTGTGCCATGGAGCAGGGTCTTCTCCCTCCCCGAGGGCACCCCCATCCTCGTGGGCGGGGCGCTTTTCAGCGAGGACGGCAGGGGGGTATTCGGCTCGCGGGGAAAGGTGAAGCCCCTGGTCGTGATCCACGATTGCAAGCGCGAGCATATTGTGCAGCGCGCCATCTGGAGCGGCCGGCAGAGAAACGAGTACTGGAACCAGTTCACGATCCCCTCCATCATCGCCGGCTCGTTCATCCTCTTCCTCCTGGCGTACAGCTCCCTGGTCAACCCGGACCTCCGGGTTCCTGCTATCGTGGCGCTCGCCATGTGCCTTGCCCCCGTGTCTCCCTTCCTCCCGCCGGCCTTTCCCCTCTACTTCCTCTACCGCAGCTTCTGGAAGAAGGCGCGCCTCATGCGGGCCCAGCGTGACGTGGTGATGCTCCCCATGCGCTACTTCCCTCCCGCGCGGCCGCGGGACGCCCCCCCGCGGGAGCGTCGCGAGCAGCGGGCGACGCTGCTGCCGGACCTGGAGCCGTACGTCATGCTGCGGGGCCGCGAGCAGGAGGGAGATCCGGGCGCCATCGTCTGCGCGGGGGAGACGGTGCAGCTGCCAGCGGAAACCAGGCGGATCGCCCTCACGCTGCCCCGTGCCGGCGCGAGGAGAATGCGCGGGGGAGGTGAATCATTCGCGTTCGGAGCCTACAGCGATGAGGGGGACGGGATCCTGCTCCGGCGCCCCGAGGACCCGATGGCGGAGCTCATCGTGGTGCCCGGAGACCCGGAGGATATCTCGGAGGGATGCGGGAGGGCGGCGCGGCTCTACGAGATCGTGTCGGCGGTATTCATCGGGCTCAATGTTGCGCTGAACATGGCGGGGATACTCATCCTTCTCACGCTGCTCATTGGATGAAGGCGCCCCCCGGAGTCTCCCCTGTCTTGACGGCCGTGATGAGATGGATCGCCCTGCCGGCATCGGCGAGCTTCCTGCTGTAGATCGAGATGAAGGCCTCCTCCGGGTGGGGATCCTCGGCGAGGGTGAACCCTCCGCCGAGGAGAAGCAGAACCTTCGTCTGAACGTAATAGTCGAGAAAATCGGTGCTGAAGAAGAGCCGGCCCCCGCACTTCAGGCAGGAGGCGAGCACCCCCAGGTTCTCCCGGGAGAGGAAGCGGCGCTTCCTGTGACGCGTCTTCGGCCATGGATCGGGGAAGTAGATATGGAATGCGTCCACCGAGGAGGCGGGGATGTCCCGGATGAAGCCTTCGGCGCCGGCCTTCACGATCGCCACATTGACCAGGCCGCGCTTTCGGGCCTTCTCCTCCGCCCTGGCACAGCGTCTGCTCTTCAGCTCCAGCCCGATGAGAAAGATTTCCGGGTTTCGCTCGGCGTAGTCGGCGAGGAAGTGCCCGTTTCCGCAGCCGATCTCGATCTCAACGGCCTTGAAAACCCGGAAACGGTCGCGGAGCTCAAGGAAGGTCACGAGCTCTCTTTCTCTTCCTTCTTCTTGGCGAAGTTGACCGTGATGGTCTTGCCCTTGAAATCGCTTCCGGAGAGACGGGAAATCGCCTCCTCGGCGCGCGCCCGCGCAATCTCGACGAACGAGTACTTGTCGAAGACCCGGACGCTGCCGATTTCATCTGCGCGGAGCTTGAGTTTTTCCAGGAAGAGCCCGCTCAAGTCGCGGGGGAACACGCGCCGATTCCTGCCGATGCTCACGAAGAGCTGGATCAGCTTTCCCTCTCCTGCGCCGCCCTTGTCGGCCGCGCCGCGATCCGCCCCCCGCCCCGCGGCCCGCTCAGCCGCCCTTTCGGGCTTCTGTCTGCCCCTGGGCTCCGCCCTCTGCCTCTCCTTCTGCTCCGGAGGGGCGGCCGCCGCCTCGGCCCCCATGCGCGGAAGCTGCGACTTCAACAGGTAGGCCGTGACATAGGACCGCATGAGCAGGGGGACCTGCTTGCGGATGAGGGAGCGAAGCCTCGCCAGATCCTCGAGGTTCTCTTCTTCCCTGATCCTGCGCATGATCCTCTCGAGGGAGCCGCGAATCGTTTCAGCGCCGCCGGGTAGGCTTTCGTTTCTCATGATGACTCCGTGTATTTCCTGGATTTTGGCGAGCTCCCGCGCCTGACTGCGATCCACCATCGCCATGATGCTGCCATGAAAACCGGGCAGTCGCGGCGCGGCCGGAGCCGTCCCGCGGAGTGGAAGATCGTAGTACAGGATGCAGCGCGCCCGAAGGATTTCGCTTTCCACGGGCAGGGGGTGCGGCAGGCATAGGACTTCAAGCTCCCCACGGGCGAAGGATGTGAAGAGCTTCTTGCGCCCCGTCGCGCCCGCGCCGTGATCGGGGGCGGCCGCCGGGATCAGGCATTCGTTCAAGCGGCGGGCAAGGTCTCCGCCGCGGGTCCGCGGGGAGTGGAGCACGACCGCGGAGGAGACCCGCCGCGCAAGAAAAATCCTTGCGAGAAGCTCGGGTTTCTCGGCATCCCCCACCTCGAAGGAGAGATGCTCCACGGGACCGGCGGGCTCGCCGGAAGACAGGACCGCGGGACGGCGCAGGAGAGGCAGCAGGCCCTCCTCCTCGGAGGGCGCGATGGGACCGGGGGTGAAGAGCACGGTCTGGCGCCGGGAGGGCAGCTTGGCGAATATGAACTGGACGTCCTTGACGAAATCCTCGGCAAGATCGCCTTCGGGCTGCTGGACGACCACGACGGAAAGCTTGTCGAGCTGGAGAGTACCGCGGCGGATATGGTCTATCACGCGGCCCGCGGTAGCCGCGATGAGGGAGGGGGCCCTCTCCAGGCGGCGCTCTTCCCGCCGGGTGTCATCCGTGTCCCCGAGGGTGAGAAGCGGCGGCGGGTCTCTCATGAGACGGGAAAAACGCAGGTGCTCCTGGGCGATCCTCCGCACGCGATCCGCGTCCGCCGCGATGATGGCGGTCCGGACGCCCGGCTCGCTTCGGCTTTCCATCATCAAGGGCAGGAGAAAGGCCGCGGTTTTTCCCGCTCCGGGCTCGGCTTGGACCACGACGTCTCTTCCCGAGATGATGAGAGGAATCAGCTTTTTCTGCAAAGGCGTAAGGACGGCATAGCCGGCCGTTCGAAACAGCCGGAGTACCTCGCTCATAGATGGTCTTCTTTGCGAGCGCATCGATTTTTCTCGAGGATAGTGGAATGAGGCGGAGGTGTCAAGGAATCCTGATCGGATTCGTTATACCGCCGCCGCCGAAAAAGTGCTACACTTTCAAATGCGGCGTGTTGAAAGGGGTCATATGCTCGGCAGGTTGCTCATCATCGCTCTCACGCTTGGCTTGAGCGCGGCGCCTTCGTTTTCGGAGATCTTCCGTTTCGCGTACACCAAAGGGGAGATGTACAGGCTCCTCTCCACGGTGAACGAGACGGTCACGGTCAACGGCCGATTCAACAGCAGAAACGATATCCTCAATAAAATAGCCGTCGAGGTGACGGATACCAAAGGGGATTCGGGATACCACGTGGCGACGTTCCAATCTTCGACGCGCCTGCAGGGCTCCGTCGGCAGCTATGCCCTGAGCGAGGACTACGAATCCGAGTTCTGGCGTGATGGACGCGGCGCCTACACCATCGACGACAAATACTTCATGCCCGTTGTGCGCGACGTACCCCTCTTCCCCGAGGGCGATATCCAAATCGGTCAGACGTGGACGGCAAAGGGCAGCGAGGTGCACGATTTCCGCCAGGATTTCGGCGTGGAGAATCCTTTCCACTTCCCCATCACGGCAAGCTATGCGTACCTTCGAAACGAAAAGCGCGACGGCATCGATTGCGCCGTGATCTCCGCTGCGTACACGATCTTTTACAAAATAACCACTCCTCCCACCACTACGAACACCTATCCCGTGCGGATCACGGGCACCTCCCAGCAGACCTTCTGGTGGGATCTCAAGCTGAAGAGGTATCACTACGCCGAGGAGCAGTTCGACTTCATCTTCACTCTCGAGGACGGGCGCGAGGTTGAGTTCGCCGGCACGGACCATGGCGAGCTCATCGAGACCCGGCCTCTCGACCGGGCCAAGGTGACCCAGGACATCCAGAACGACATAAAGAAGGGCGCGATACCCGATGCCTCGGTGCGCTCCGACGACAAGGGCGTCACCATCACCATCGAGAACGTGAACTTCCCTCCCAACTCCGACACCCTCCTGCCCGCGGAGCAGGACAAGGTGCGGCGGATCGCGCAGATCCTCAAGAAGTACCCTGACCGCGACATTATGATCACCGGCCACACGGCGGGGGTTGGCGGATACACGGCGGAGGAGCACCAGCAGTTGTCTGAACAGCGGGCCGCGGCGGTGGGCAACTTCCTTCTTTCCCTGGGAGCCAGGGCGGCGACGCAGATGACCTTCCGAGGCATGGGCGCCCGGGTTCCCATCGGCGATAACGCCACCGAAGAGGGCAGGAAGAAGAACAGGCGCGTGGAGATCACGATCCTGGAGAACTAGTCCTTGAGAACTTGGCGGCCGCCGCCCAGTTCCCGATCCGCCAGGACGCGATTTCTGCGGCAGCGCCGCCGTCAGGCCACGATGTCCCAGAACGCCTTCACAACGGGGGAGGCGAGCCTCCGACGGTGGGCGCACAGGCCGATTGTATAAGGCTCCAGGGGCGGCGCCACATCCAGCATCCGCACCTCCCCTTTCTGGGAGAACCTCTCCACGACTATGCGGGGGACCACCCCGACGCCGCAGCCCAGCCGGACCATGGAGACGATGGCCTCGTGGCCGGAAACCTCCGCGTAGACGTTCGGCCGTATTCGCGAGGCGCGGAACCACGCGTCTGCCCGCTTTCGCGAAAGGCCGGCCTCGGAGAGCACCATGGGAACCCGGCCCCAGGGGATCGGAGGCTTCGACGTGAGGGCCTGCGCCTCGCAGCGGATCGCCGGAGCGATGAACTCGAGAGGTGTCACCGTCACGGCCTTGAAAACGAGGCTCCGGGCAAGAGAGTCGGGACGCGCAGCCACCGTGATGTCCGCGGCGCCGCTTTGCACCCGTTCGATGGCGTTGGCCGGATCTCCGGTCTCCAGCCGGATATGGATTGCCGGGTGCTTGACGCGGAAGATGGGCAGGAGCGCCGAGAGCACGGTATAGGAGGCGGCCACGGAGGAGTACAGGACGATCTCTCCCGTGAGCTCCTCCTGCCCGCTTGCAAGCGAGTTCTTGAGCTTCTTCCAGCCGTCGAGCGCCTCCAGGGCGTAGCTCCGGAAGCGGAGGCCCGCCGGCGTAAGCTCAACGCTCCGGTTGTCGCGGACGAAGAGTCTCTGGCCCAGCTCCTCCTCCAGCCGCAGGATGGTGCGGCTGAGGGCGGATGGGCTCAAGTTGCACTCGCGGCTGGCCCTGCCGAAGTGGAGGGTGGCGGCGAGGCTGAGGAACACGGTAAGGGAATTGAAGTCCATGGCCTCCCCTTGTTGCGTAAATCGCAACATTATATGGTAAAAATATCACTTTCATCAATATTCGGAATCGTGCATAATTGCGGCAAACGGAAGGAGAAAAACTGTGGCAAAGATCAATTTCGGCGGCGTCTGGGAAGAGGTGGTCACGCGGGACGAGTTTCCGCTGAAGAAGGCCAAGGAAGCCCTCAAGAACGAGACGATCGCCGTCATCGGCTACGGCGTGCAGGGGCCGGCGCAGTCGCTGAACATGCGGGACAACGGCTTCAAGGTCATCATCGGCCAGGCCCCCCAGTTCAAGCGGGAATGGGACAAGGCGATCAAGGACGGCTGGGTCCCGGGAAAGACGCTGTTCCCCATCGAGGAGGCGGCAAAGAAGGCCACCGTGATCCAGTACCTGGTGTCCGACGCGGGCCAGAAGGTCGTGTGGCCCGCCCTCAAGGAATGCCTGAAGCCGGGAGATGCGTTATATTTTTCACACGGGTTTTCCATCGTGTACAAGGAACAGACCGGCGTCATCCCGCCCAAGGACGTCGACGTCATTCTCGTGGCACCCAAGGGGTCGGGAGCGAGCGTGCGGGCCAACTTCCTGGCCAAGAGCGGCATCAACTCCAGCTACGCAGTCTTTCAGGATGCCACGGGCCGCGCCACCGAGCGGACCCTCGCCCTCGGCATCGCAATCGGCTCGGGCTACCTCTTCCCCACCACCTTCGAGAACGAGGTGTACAGCGATCTCACCGGAGAGCGCGGCGTGCTGATGGGCGCCCTGGCCGGGATCATGGAGGCGCAGTACGACGTGCTGCGCGTGCACGGGCACTCCCCCAGCGAGGCGTTCAACGAGACAGTGGAGGAGCTCACCCAGAGCCTCATCCGGCTGGTGGCGGAAAATGGGATGGACTGGATGTACTCGAACTGCAGCACCACGGCCCAGCGGGGAGCCCTGGATTGGAAGCCCCGTTTCAAGGCCGCCGTGGCGCCGGTGTTCAAGCAGCTCTACGATTCGGTGAAGACGGGCAAGGAGACCGAGATCGTGATCCGGGTGAACAGCGCGCCCGACTACCGCGAGAAGCTGGAAGCGGAGCTCAAGCTGATCCACGACTCGGAGATGTGGCAGGCGGGAGCCGCGGTTCGCTCGCTGCGCCCCGAGAACTGGCACTCAAAGAAAGGGAAGTGATCTCGCGGCCACATCTCTTGCAGCATGCGGGAGCGGCAGCGCGGGCTTCACGATGGAAGCCGTAAGGAGATTTCAATGGCGATACCCTTGAGAAGCGCGACGACACTCGTCGGGCGGCGGATGGCGGGGGCGAGGAGCCTCTGGCGGGCAACCGGCATGCGGGACGAGCACATGGGCAGGCCCGTCATCGCAGTGGTCAATTCATTCACGCAGTTCGTTCCGGGACACACCCACCTGCACGAGATCGGGCAGCGCGTGAAGGCCCTGATCGAGGCCCAGGGGTGCTTTGCCGCGGAGTTCGACACCATCGCCATCGATGACGGAATCGCGATGGGCCACAATGGGATGCTCTACTCCCTGCCCTCCCGCGAGCTGATCGCAGACAGCGTCGAGTACATGGTCAATGCCCATACGGCGGACGCCATGGTGTGCATTTCAAACTGCGACAAGATAACGCCGGGGATGCTCATGGCCGCAATGAGGCTGAACATCCCCACCATCTTCGTCTCCGGCGGGCCCATGGAGGCCGGGGTCCGGGGAAACAAGCGCTACGACCTGGTGGATGCCATGGTGCAGTCCGCTGACCCATCGGTCTCGGACGAAGAGGTGGCGGCCATCGAGAACATCGCCTGCCCTACGTGTGGAAGCTGCTCCGGGATGTTCACGGCAAACTCGATGAACTGCCTCAACGAGGCACTGGGAATGGCCCTTGCGGGAAACGGCACGGTTGTGGCCACTCATGCAAACCGCCTGCGCCTCTTCGAGAAGGCTGCCAAGAGGATCGTCGAGATGGCGGACGCCTGGTATTTCAACGAAGACGCCTCCGTGCTCCCCCGCTCGATCGCCACCAAGGCCGCATTCAAGAACGCGATGGCCCTGGACATTGCAATGGGCGGCTCCACCAACACGGTTCTGCACCTCCTGGCGATCGCCCGGGAAGCCGGGGTCGACTTCACCATGACGGACATCGACGCTCTCTCCCGCAAGATCCCCTGCCTCTGCAAGGTCGCGCCCAGCTCCTCCTACCACGTGGAAGACGTCAACAGGGCCGGCGGGATCCTCGGCATCCTGGCAGAGCTCGACCGGGGAGGCCTGCTGGACACCTCGGTCCCGCGCGCGGACGGGCTGATCTTGAAGAAGGCCCTCCAGAGCTGCGACGTTCGCTCTTCTTCTGTCACCAAGGAGGCGATAGAGACGTACAGGAGCGCCCCGGGGGGAAGGCGCAGCCTCACGATGGGCTCCCAGTCGGTGGCCTTCGCAGAGCTTGATACGGATCGCGAGAAGGGCTGCATTCGCGATATCGCCCACTGCTACTACCCCGATGGCGGCCTGGCCGTTCTGTACGGCAATATCGCCGAGCGTGGATCCATCGTGAAGACGGCCGGTGTCGATCCCTCGATCTTCACCTTCAAGGGACCGGCCCGCGTGTTCTCCTCCCAGGAAGAGGCCAGCGATGGAATCCTCGGCGGACGGGTGAAGGCGGGAGACGTGGTCGTGATCCGTTACGAAGGCCCCAAGGGAGGGCCCGGCATGCAGGAGATGCTCTACCCCACATCCTACATCAAGGCCATGCACCTGGGAGACAAGTGCGCCCTAGTCACGGACGGAAGGTTCTCAGGAGGAACATCGGGATTGTCGATCGGCCATGTCTCTCCCGAGGCGGCCGAGGGCGGCGCGCTCGCGCTTCTGCGCGACGACGACGTCATAGCGATCGACATCGCGAAGCGCTCCATCAACGTGGAGCTTTCAAAGAAGGATCTCGAGCACAGGCGCGCCGAAGAGAAAGCGCTGGGCAAGGACGCCTTCACTCCGCGCGGCCGCGAGCGCGAGGTCTCCCTTGCGCTCAAGGTGTACGCCCTGCTCGCCTCATCGGCGGACACCGGCGCGGTGAGGAAGCTGCCCTAGCCCCGCGGCGGTATTCCGCCGCGCAGAGGGCGGAGGTCGGCCGAGGCATGGATGCCGGAAGGCCGACCCCTAGCCCCGCGGCGGTATTCCGCCGCGCTGAGGGCGGGGGGGCGCGAAGCCAGAGAAGGCGGCAGCGCCCCCTAGCCCCGCGGCGGTATTCCGCCGCGCAGAGGGCGGAGGTCCGCTCCGACTTCACGTATCAGCCGCCGGCCGGTCCGCCCAGAACCCTTTCTTCACGGAGAGCTTCTCGCCGTCCCATTGAACGGTTCCCTCCTCGCGCAGCTTCACAAGGAGGCGTGAAAGGGTCTCGGGAAGCGCGTCGATGGCCGCGGCCACGTCGCGCTTGGAAAGATCGATCTCGTACTCCTCCCGCTCCCCGTAGTGGTCCTGCAGGAAGTGAAAGAAACGCTGCTCGACATCGAAGGCCGAGAGGCGGAAGATCTGGTCGGCAAGGTAACGCTGCTTGGTCAGGAGCATGGAGATGAAATCGCTGCGGAAGCCCTCATCCTCCAGCAGGCAGTGGAATTGCCGGCGGGGAAGCGCGAATGATTCGGCGGGGGTGAGGGTGCACGCGCTCACGGGATAGTCCTCCCGCTCGAAGAGAATCGCTTCCCCAAAGATCTCCCCGGGCTTGATGAGCTTGATGACCACTTCCTTTCCGTCCCGGGAGGTCTTGAAGAGCTGCACCGTGCCCTGCGCCTGCAGGTACATCGAGTGGCCTCTCTCGCCTTCCAGAAAGAGCATCTCGCGCTTCTTGAAAACCATGGGGATGCAGATCGCGGCCACCGCTTTCCTGTTGCCCGCGGAAATACTCTTGAAAAAATCCGATCTCTCGAGGAGCCTGTTGATGTCCATAGCGCGGGTACCACCTCAAGTATACCAAAGCCAGGCACGACGCGAAAACTCACGGCGCGACCGCGGCTTGTTTCGCTCCCGATGCTGCGCCCGGCCCCGGCAGGGATTCTCGTCCGCCTTGACTCAGATCAAGGCACCCGTGATCTCGATCCGCTATTCTCTTCAATGGATTTCAAAGATACGGGAGGCTGGATCGTGAGCGTAAGGAAAATCATCATAATCGACGAGGAAAAATGCAATGGCTGCGGCCTGTGCATCCCCAACTGCCCCGAGGGAGCGCTGCAGGTTATCGATGGAAAAGGCCGCCTTGCGAGCGATCTTTTCTGCGACGGCCTGGGCGCATGCATCGGCTACTGCCCGGAAGGGGCCATCGCGATCGAGGATCGGGAGGCGGAGCCGTACGACGAGAGGAAGGTGATGGTCAACATCTCGTCGCAAGGCGCCAACACCATCCGGGCGCATTTGGAACATCTCAGGTCCCACGGAGAAGGGAAACTTCTCGCCGAGGCCCTTCGCTACCTGGCGGATGAGGGCATCGAGCTTCCGGCCGGCTTCAGCGCAAAAGAGGAGCCCGAACATCATTCCGGGTGTCCCGGCGCCCGGGCCATGGAGATTGCACACGCGGGGACGGAAGACCCTGCGCCCCACGCAGGCTCCGAGCTCTCCAATTGGCCCGTGCAGCTCCACCTCATCCCGCCGACTTCTCCTCTTTTCGCGGGCAAGGACGTCATTGTGGCTGCGGACTGCGTTGCCTACGCCTGCGGCTCCTTCCATCAGAGCTGGCTTCGGGGAAAGACCCTTGCGATCGCCTGCCCGAAGCTCGACGATGGAATGGACGTGTACCGGGAAAAGATCACCGCATTGATCGACCATGCAAAGATCAACACCCTCACCGTCATGATGATGGAGGTCCCCTGCTGCCGAGGCCTCTTCGCCATCGCGGAGCAAGCGCTGCAAAAGGCTCACAGGAAAATCCCGCTCAAGGCGGTTGTCATCGGCATAAAAGGGGGAGAGGTCCTCTCCGAGAGGTGGGTGAGATACGGCCCGGCGCGGCGGCCCACCCGCTATTCAGTATCCTCGGCGCCTGACGCTGGTGCGGCGGCGTCAGAGTGCGGCGGCGCACTTGACGGATCCGTGATGGGAAGCTCATAATGCGCCTGCGCGCCTTCTGGGCGCGCCGCCGAGGAGCAATCGCGAGGCGCTCCGCTGAAAGCGGCAGGAATGCAAAAAGTGAGGCGGCCATGAAACCCATTATCGACGTCCACGAGCATATCTTCCGGGGCAGGGACATTCCCCTGAGGGGATACCTGTACGCGCGCACGCTGCAGTGGCACATCAAGCCTCTTGCCTGGTTTGTCTCCCGCACCCTGGCACGGTGCGTCAGGAGGCATGAGGAGGCGAAAAGGCATGGCATCATCTGCCACATCCTGTTCGCCCTTGTGAGGATCTTTCTTGGCAAGGGATACCTGAAGTGGGCTGAAATCCTCTCCCTGCGGGAGATTGCGGACGTAGCCGACCGCCTTGTTTCCACCTTCAGCAAAGACGGAGTCGAGCTGTACGTCCCGCTCGTCGTCGACTATGAATACTGGTTCAAGAACACGCGGGACGCCCAGATCAAGGACCAGATCGACGCGATTTCCCGCGAGATCGTGATCCCGCGCAAGGGAGCGATTCATCCCTTTGTTCCCTTCGACCCCGCGAGGGAGCTTGCGCACAGGGCCGGGTTTCCCATGCCGGACGAGCGCCAAGGAGTCAGGCAGACCGAATACGGCTCGCTCGCGCTCGTGAAGGAAGCGATCAGGAAGAAGGGCTTCATCGGCGTGAAGCTCTACAATGCCCTGGGATACAGGCCCATTGGAAACCGGGAAGTGAACGACAAGCAGAAGCGGATCTTCCGGGACAACGGGATGGAACGATACGCCGTATTCTCGGGCGATGACTTCGACGCCGTGCTCTTCGAGCTTTACCAGTTCTGCGCTCAGGAGCAGGTCCCCATCACGACGCACTGCGCATGTCAAAGCATCGAGGCCTATGACGGGGCGAGCTTCGATTTCGGCGATCCGTGCTCCTGGAGGGGAGTCCTCGACATGCTTCCCGAGCTCCACCTGAACCTCGCGCATTTCGGGTGGACCGAAAACCAACGCTACCTGGACGCGGGCTCCCGATCACTCCAGCGGCGGGGGGGCGAGAAGACCTGGGTGACGCGGATCTGCGAAATGCTGCGCGACTATCCCAACCTCTATGTTGACGTATCGCACCACGAGCTCATGGCGCGCCATGCCGTCTCGCGCTTCGCCTCGGATTACCGGGCGATGTTCCAGGATTTCCCCAGGCTCCTCCAGAAAAGGCTCCTCTACGGCGTCGATTGGCACGTGATAACGCGGGCGGGGCGTTTCGAAAACTTCATGGACCTCAACCTTCGGGTCCTGAGGGAAGCCGGCTTCACTTCCGAGGAGATCGAGGATTTCCTCGGCGGCAATGCTCTGCGCTTCCTCGGCCTTCTCCCTTTGGGCACGCCGCCTTCAGATGGATGGTCGGAAAACAGGCGGAGACTGAAAGACTTCTACGCGGCGAACGCCATCGCGCCGCAGGCGTGGTTTACCTCGACCGGCTGAGGAGTCTCGCGTAGCCGCTCGATGGAGCGCGCCGGCCGCCGGCATGGTTTCGGGCGCGGCAGCGAAATGCGCCCGCTCCGCGTCCCCGCCTCACTCCCTGCCGCTGAAGGCGGCCACCACGAACACGACGGGCGCGTTATAGTAAATGGCGATCTCGTTCGTCGAATACGACGCCGCGTCATCCGTGTAACACCGCGCCGGCGGCTGATCCTGCAGGCTGGATCTCGCGAAGGGGTCCTGGAGGAAGCGATTGGGCCCGCCGGAAACCAGGCCCGGAACGGGGGGATCGACGTAGTCGCCGAGGGACGGCCTGTTGTGCGGGTGCATGACCGGTTTCCCGCCAAGGGCCGTCACGTAGCATTGGCTCAAGGCATTGCGCCCGAAGAGGTAGTGCAGATCGTCCAGCGCCGCGCCGAGCAGCTCCTTGTCGGGGTTGAGCCTGTCCGTGACGATGAAGAGCATTGCCTGGTTCATCAGGTTCATGTTGCTTCCCCAGATGTAGTCCTGCTGGCGAAGCGATACCCGATAGCCGTCGTTCTTTCTGACCGCGAGATTCGCCTTGCTGGGGGATATGACGGCATCCTTGAGAAGCGATCGGACAATGGCTTTATCCGTCTTATTCTCCTCCGTGAGACAATATGCCAGGGTGCCGAACCCTCCAACCCGCTGCCATCCAAAGCCCGTTTTTTTCAGGTCCTTGTCCGTCAGCGCGGCCGCAATATATTGGTTGTAGGGATTCTCCCCCGTGGTCCTGAAGAGCTCCGCGGCGGCCCAGAATCTTTCGTCCCTGTCGTTGTCGTCACCATACTCTCCGCTTGTGACTCCGGGGGGGTTCCTGAAGCCCGGGACGGAGGGATTCCCGGTGAGCCAGTTCCACGCGCTCTCCGACGCCGCGAGGCAGCGGACGGCAAACGCATCGTCGAGGGGCTGATACACGCGCGCGGCCATCGCCATCACCGCCGCGAAGTCGGCCGTGGCCGCGGCCGAGATGGGATAGAATACAAGGCTCGACATGTCCTCGTCGGGCATGGTGGTCAGCTCGGGAAAACCCGCCGAGCTCAGCTTGTGATACACGCCTCCCGAATCGGGATCCTGCATCTTCAGGAGCCACTCCAGCTCATAGCGCGCTTCGTCCAGGACGTCGGCAACCCCGTTTCCGCTCTCCGGTATGCCGGCGGCGTCAGAGAAGGCCGAGGGAAACAGATCGTAGGCCAGAAGCAGGTCGGCGGCCGCCACCGCGCCCGGGGCGGTATACCTTCCATAGTCTCCGGCATCGTGCCAGCCGCCCGTGCCGTCTCTTTTCACATCGGTACCGAATATCGTGCCATCCTTCAGGTGGCACGCCCCATGTTTCCACACCCCCGCGAACTTCTCTTTCAGCGCAATTCCGCACCTCTGGAAATACAGGCCCTTTTCCACAATATCTTTCGCCCGCGCGTACACGTTCGCCGAAATGGAGAAATCGTAGGATTTCCCCAGGCCTGCCACCGAGACGTAGTATGTGCCGGGTATCGCCAGGCTGGAAAAGTCTCCGGTATAGACCATATCCCCGCTGGAATCGTCCTCGACGGGCTCCACAGCCTGTCCTGAATAAACGCGCCTGCCGCTCGCTTGATCCCGTATCTCGAAGGGACCGCCCCTGCCCGCGACGAGCACCTGCTTCGCGTCGCTCGTGCGGTAGCCGATCTGGTCGATGTGGATCGAGGGGCTGACCTCGACGGCCTCTGTCTCGCCCGAACAGATGCCCTGCGCGATGGGGAAAAGGGCCGCAATCATGGCGATGGTGATCCGTAGTGCCGTCTTCATCTCCGCTCTCCTCGCGTCGTTTCGGGCGTGCCCAGCTCATCGCGCTCCTTGAGTTTTGCACCCGATCATGGGGGGCTCGGGCCCGGTTGTCAAGGCGTTCGATTTCACTCTATCCTTTGGCGCATGATCGACGAAGAGCGCCTCCTGGAGCGCTTCTGCCGCTATGCCCGCCGGGAAACGACCTCAAACAGGCACGCGGGGACCATCCCCTCCACGGAAGCCCAGCGGGAGTTCGCCCAGGCCCTCGCCGAGGAGCTGCGGGGGCTCTCTCCCCGTTCCGTCGAGATCGACGAACACGCGTTCGTCATTGCCCGATTCGAGGCCGCTCCCCCGTACATCGGGCTCATGGCCCACATGGACACGAGCGCCGATGCCCCGGGGGCCGGCGTGCGTCCCATTGTCCACCGCGGCTACGACGGAGCCGCCATACGCCTTTCCGGGGGGCTCACGCTGGACCCGGCCGAGTACCCCGAGCTCGCCGGGCGGGTCGGGGACACGATCGTCACCTCGGACGGCACAACCCTTCTGGGAGCGGACGACAAGGCAGGCATCGCGGCCGTCATCACCGCCTTGGAGCACATCACGGCTCACCCCGAGATACCCCGCTGTTCGCTTGAGGTCATCTTCACCCCCGACGAGGAAACGGGACTGGGAATGTCGCTCTTCCCGCTCTCGCGCCTGAAAAGCCGCGTATGCTATACGGTGGATGGAGGGGAAGAGGGAACCATCGAGGCAGAATGCTTCGAGGCGTACAGGGTGAAGGTTGTTTTCGTGGGGAAGAGCATCCACCTGGGAACCGCGCGAGGAAAGCTCGTAAACGCGGTTGAAATGGCGGGAAGCTTCCTCGCCCTCCTTCCCCGCTCCGAGAGCCCCGAGGCGGTCGACGGACGCTACGGCTACTACTGCCCCCTCGAGATCAGGGGCGCGCTGGAAGAGGCGGAGCTGGAAGTCTTCATCCGGGACTTCGAGGAGCATGAGTGCCGCCGGCGCATCGAGGCGCTCCGCGCCATGGCCGCGGCGGTCCAAGAGGCCTATCCCGGCGGGACGGTCCGCATCGAGCCGGAGAAGCAGTACTCGAACATGAAGCGCCGTCTCGACGAGCACCCCCGAGTGCTGGAGCTCCTCAGGAAGGCGATCTCCCTCTCGGGGCTCACGCCGGTCGAGAAGGCCATCCGCGGCGGGACCGACGGATCCCGCCTCACGGAGATGGGGGTTCCGACCCCCAACCTCTTCACGGGAGCCCACAACTTTCATTCCCGCCTGGAATGGGTGTCGCTCTCGGGGATGGTCAGGGCCGCCGAGACAATCGTGCACCTGGCGGGGTTGTGGGCATCGGCGGGAAGCGAAGGAGAGACCCGATGAGCAGCCTGGTGTGGGTGGAGCTGGATGGGAAGGCCCCAGAAAGCAACCTCGGGGAGCTCCGCAGGGGCTCCGCCCCCGGAGTGAAGTTCTGTGCGGTGGTGAAGGCCAATGCCTATGGACACGGTGTTTCAGAAATGGTGGGGCTTCTCCCTTCGGCGGACTGGTTCGGGGTGAACTCCCTGGATGAAGGCTTGAAGCTCCGCAGCCTGGGGGTTTCCCGGCCAATCGTGCTCCTGGGCCACGTCCCTCTAGATCGCCTGGCCGAGGCGGTTGAAGGGGACTTGAGCATCACCGTCTTCAACAGGGAGACCATCGAGAAGCTCTCCACCCTCCCCCGCTCGATGCGGCAGGCCAAGGTCCACCTCAAGGTGGAGACGGGCACGGGCCGTCAGGGCATTCTTCCCTGCGACCTGGAAGGCTTCCTCGAATCGCTCGCCGCCGCGGCAAACGTGCGCCTCGAGGGCCTTTCGACTCACTTCGCCAACATCGAGGATACCCTGAATCACGCCTACGCCGACATGCAGCTGGAGGTCTTCACCCAGGCCCTCGCCACCGTTGAGAAGCTCGCCGGCAGGCCGCCCATCGTGCATACGGCGAGCACGGCCGCCACCATCCTCTTTCCCAAGACCCATTTCACGATGCTGCGGGTCGGCATCGGGCTGTACGGGCTGTGGCCGTCGCGGGAGACCTATCTTTCCGCGCGGCAGGACAGGCAGCCGGTGCCGCGCCTTGTACCCGTGCTTGCCTGGAAGACGAGAATAGTTCAGGTGAAGAAGCTCCCCGAGGGAAGCTACGTGGGCTACGGGTGCAGCTACAGGACCACGCGTGAGACCGTTGTGGGCGTCCTTCCCATGGGATACTCGGATGGATACGACAGGGCCCTGGGCAACAGGGCATACGTGCTGGTGCGCGGAAAGCGGGCGCCGGTCATCGGCAGAATCTGCATGAACCTCACCATGGTGGACCTCACCGATATTCCCGGGGCGCGCCTGGAAGAGGAGGTCGTCCTGCTCGGCGCCTCGGGAGAAGAGCGGATCAGCGTGGAGACGATGGCAGAATGGGCCGGGACGATAAACTATGAGATCGTTGCGAGGATCAGCACTCTCATTCCCCGAGTTGTCGTCTAGCGGGCGCTAATCGGAGAAGAACTCCCCGTAGAGCTTTTTAGCGCACTCGGAGCAGATTCCGTGGCTGACGAGGGCTACGCTGGGATCCCGCACCGTGCCGACGAGCTTGATGATCTTGTTGCACTCGGCGCAAATGCAGACCAGTCCTTCCCTCTTGCCTACTTTCTCCATCTTCCCCTCCCAATATCGCCATTATTGCCAAAAAAACGGCTATTGTCAAATAGATTATCTTTCATCGCTTTTTCACCACTGCGACCGCCAAACATACCCGCAGACGCCGCATTCGTACCACACGACGGAGAGTCCGCGGCTGAGCTCCCTCACCTTGTAACCAGTGCACCGTGGGCATTTCACCGCCCTGAAGCGCGGTGGCGCGCCCGAAGAATCATCGCAGCAACCAGACATGGCTCACCGCCTCTCTCCCCGATTATCGGCAGACCGGGGCCCGGCAAGTACTCGCGTGACCATGATTTCAGGCGGAAAGTACCTTTATGCCCAAGAGGAGAACGAAATGGCTCTCGTGACATTCAAAGGCACTACAGCCCGCACCCGGGGACAGCTTCCCCGCCTTGGCTCCCGCGCTCCTGATTTCGTCCTCACGAAGGACGCCCTGAGCGACGTGAGCCTCGCGGATTTCAAGGGGAAACGAAAGATCCTGAACATCGTCGTAAGCCTCGATACGGGGGTATGCGCCGCCTCGGCGCGGGCATTCAACACGGCGGCGTCAGAGCTCCCCGATACCGTGATTCTCACCATCAGCAACGACCTGCCCTTCGCCCAGAAGCGTTTCTGCGAAACGGAGAAAATCGAGAAGGTTGTTCCACTCTCTCAGCTTCGAAACAGGGATTTCGGAAAGAGCTACGGAGCCGAGATGATCGAGGGTCCCCTGACGGGTCTTCTCTCCCGCGCGATCGTCGTGCTCGACGAGAACGACAAGGTAGTCTATACCGAGCAGGTTCCCGAGATAACACAGGAACCCGACTACGCGAAAGCGCTCGACGCGGTCCGATCGGCGGGGCAGACGGGCCGAAAATCGGCCTGAGGGCGGCGTTACCGCTATCGGGGCCCTGGGCCCACAGCGGGAGCGCCCATCAGGGGGCCGAGTCCTTGAATATCTTGTTCGCCTGCGCCTCCAGGTCGGAAAGCGTTGCATCCGGGTCCGCGCCTTCGAGGATCCTGCTGTACGCTGCGCTGATTGCATCGCGCACCAGGTCGTATCCCGCGTAGGGCGGCTCGGACTTGAGGTCCACGCTCTTGAGGAGGTTCCAGGCCGTGGCGAACCGAGGGTCCGAGTCGAAAAGACCCTTGATCAGGGGCTCGGCCGACTTTCGAACGGGGAAATAGCGGGAAACCATCGTCCACGCGGCCTGCTGCTTGGGCTCCGAGAACCACTTGATGAAGAGCCAGGCGGCCAGCTGCTTCCGGGGGTCAGTCTTGGGGACGCTGACGCTCGCCCCGTACAGGTCGATGGCCGGGGGGCGCGACGTTGAAGTTTGCGGCACCGGGGCCACGTTCCACGGGAACGGCCCGCTCTTGCCCGCCTTGACCGCGGCGTCGTAGAAGGGCAGGCCCGAGGTCGACGATACGGTGAACAGGCACTTTCCGTTTCCGAACTCGTTCTGATCGTCGTACTGCTTGGCCACTTTGCGGGCGTAGCCCTGGCGGTAGAGATCCCGCATGAAAACCATGGCATCCTTCACTTGCGGAGTGTTCAGCGTGTATCCCCTGCCGTCCGCGCGGGCAATGGAGCCGCCGCGCGAGATGACGAAGCCGAATACATGCGACGCGTCGATGTTGTCCAGCGCGTAGCCGTATGTGTCTTTCGCCTTGTCCGTGGCCTTCCTGCAGTCGGAGGCGAACTCGTCCCACGTCCTTGGGGGAGCGCTCACTCCGAGGCTCTTCAGCCAGATCTGGTTGTAGTACAGAACCTCGATGGACCTGTTGGGCGGGAAGCCCAGCCTCTTTCCGCCGAACATGGCATTCACGTCCTGGTTGATGAACCCCTGGATGAAGTCGGAAAGCTCCGCCTTCATGCCCCACTTCGGGTCGTTCACGTACGGGTTCAAGTCCATCAGGCTGTCGTTCACTTCATAGGTGGCGGCCTGGTTCTGGTATGCCACGACGAGCCCCGGGGGATTGCCGGCGGCGAGCGCGGCGATCATCTTGTTGTAGATCTGGTTATAATTGCCTTCGTAGCTTCCGTTCACCGTGATCTTCCACGGGTTTGTCGAGTTGAACTCGTCGATCAGCTTCTTCATGGCCGTGTCGCGGTCCTGGGAATGCTGGTACCAGAAGCTCACCGTCTGTCTGCTGGGGTCCACGCCGGCCAGGGCCGAGCTCTGGCCGAAGAGGACCAGCGGGATCGCGAGCAAAAAGGCGAGACACAGAATGGATTTCTTCATACGGCCTCCTCAAAGAATCTCTCCCCGGAGCGGCGGGGCGAAGGGAGCCCCGGCCTCCGCGCCGGCAAGCGCTGGTGACCTATCCTTTTATCCCACTGCGGGAGATAGCCTCCGTAAACTGCCTCTGCGCGACAAAATAGAGAAGGAGAACGGGCACGACGGCAATGACTGCGCCGGCCATGCTGAGCTGGGCCTGCGGACCCGCTTCGGAGAGAAAGGTTGTGAGCCCCACGGTGATCGGCCGCCACCTTGGAGAGCCCGTGACGACCAGGGGCCACTGCAGCGCGTTCCACGAGCCCAAGAAGGCGAGGAACGCAACCGTGGCGAGGGGCGCCCGGGATAGCGGCAGGACGATGGAGAAAAGGGAGCGGCCGTGACCGGCGCCGTCGATTCGCGCCGCCTCCAGGAGCTCGTTGGGAAGCTGGGCGAAGAACTGCCGCAGCAGGAAGATGGAGAAGGCGCTGGCCATGAAGGGAACGGTCAAGCCGGAAAGCGTATCGTACCATCCGAGGCGCACCACGATGAGGAAATTCGGCACCAGGTACACGCTCTCGGGGATGATGAGCGTGGCCAGGAACACCGCAAAAACCGCCTCCTTTGCGGCGAAGCGGATCTTGGCGAAGGCGTACGCCGCAGGCGTCGAGGTGACGAGCACTCCGAGAACCGTCAGGGCGGCGATCAGCACGCTGTTCTTGAAATAGAGGCTGAAGCTTGCCGCATTCCACGCCGTCGCGTAGTTGTTCCACTGGGGGGCGCGCGGCCAGAAGTCGGCCGCAAAGGGGATCGGGCTCACGCGCGTGATCGTCTCCGCGAGGGTCTTGAGCGAGGTGCTGACCATGGAGAGGAACGGGAGAAGCGCGGCCAGGGCGCCGACGAGCAGGACGGCGAAAATAGCCGCCTTGCCCCAGGGGAAGGGGGGCTTCACCCGGCGGCCCGGCGCAGCGGCGTCAGTCCCCATACGCCACTCCCCTCCGCAGAGCTCGGCTCTGCAGGATCGTGAGGCCGGCCACGATGACGAAGAGGAACAGGGACTGCGCCGAGGCGTAGCCCAGGTTTGCCTTCCTGAAAAACGTGAAGAAGATCTCGACGCTTATCGGGTCGGTGGTCCCCAGGGCCGCCGGGGTGCGCAGGACGAAGAGGTGGGTGAATGCCTTGAACGTGCCGATCACCCCGAGGAGCGTGAGGAAATAGGTTGTGGGAGAGAGCAGCGGGACCGTAATGGAGAAGAACCTCCGCACGGGGCCCGCCCCGTCGACCTCGGCCGCCTCGTAGAGCTGACGGGGGATGTTGGCCAGGCCGTTGATGTAGATCAGGGCGTAGTAGCCGGCGAAGACCCACCAGCTGTACGCCATGACGGCCGCCAGGGCCAGGCTCGGCCCCTGTCCCCACTGCATCCAGTATGCGGCAACGACGCCGCTCGATGCTCCCGCCTGGGGGAAAGCGCCCAGGATGAGGGAAAAGATCCCGCGGGGCTCCTGGAGCCACTGCAGGGGCGCTCCGCCGAAGATCCGCAAGATCTGGTTTGCCAAGGAATCGGGCCGCAGGGAGAAGAGCAGCTCGAACACCGCCGCCGTCGCCACGGTTGGCGCGATATAGGGCAGCAGATACGCCACCCGGAAGGCCTGTTTTCCCCAGACCTTTCGCATGAGAAACGAGGCGAGAAGGAGGCCCGCCGCAAGCTGGATGGGAACCGTGCCAAGGCAGTACCAGACAGTGACGCGAAGCGAGTCGTACACCTCCGTATCTCCCCGGGATGCGAGAGAGGGGAGAAAGAGGATGAGCCCCGCGAGGGAGGCCGCCATCAGCAGAAGCCCGCAGGCCAGGAACAGAGGCCCCCCACGGCGGTTGCGCCTGCGCAGGCACATTGCCGACAAGACGAACCCCGCAATGGAGGCCGCCACGAGGAGCAAGCACTGGGCCGTATTGCCGAAGAGGGTCGCATAGTTGCCCCATCCGATGAAATCGCCTTTTCGAAGGCGCCAGCGGAAGAGGCTCACGTAGAGAGTGAAAAAAGCGGGGAAAATCCCGAAGACGCCGATGAGGACAGCCGCTGGAGCGATGAAGATATAGCCGGCCGCCGCGTCTCGCATGGCGCGGACCGACCGGCTTCGCCGCGTGAGACCGCCCGCCGCGAAACGCTCCTGTCGGGGAGGCTCCCTCAACCCTGCTTCCTCTTCTTTTTCACGCCCTTGCCGCTCTTCGCGGATTTCACCCGCGCGGGGCGGGAACCGTCCCGCTTCTCCTTCTCAAGCTGTTCGATCTGGTTCTGGAGGCGCAGGGTCTGCCTGCTGAAGGAGCTCAGGAGGCGTTTCACCTCGGCGCTGTCGGGCTCCGCCCGCTTGCCGTTTCGCTCTTCCAACAGGTAGTGGGAGTACGTGCCGAAATCGTAGTCCTCCGTGTTGTACGCCTTGCCCGTGAAGAGATAGAGAAACCCGCTCTTCACCTGCTTTCGAACGAGGTTGGAGACCCCTTCGGCCTTGTAGCGTCGCACGGAGTGGTAGACGTAGACGTTCGTGTAGACGCGGAAGCGGCCGATGAAGGACGCCCGGTTGATGTAGTCGAAGTCCTCGGACACCCTCTGTTTCTCGGAGAATCCGCCGATCCTCTGGTGAAGCCTCCTGGTGACGAGGATGCAGAGGCCCAGCCCCTGCGGCTGGATGGATTCCATCAGCTTGAAGAAGGTGTTGCTGAACTGGAAGATCGTGGAGTAGATCGGTTTCGTCCCGTCGATGGGCTTGATCCACGGGATGCAGATATCGACGAAGTCCTTACCGAAGCGGGCGAGGATCTTCGAGATGAATCCCTCGGGGAGCAGCGTGTCGGCGTCGAGAAACAGGATGATATCTCCGCGGGCCACCTCGGCTCCCCGGTTTCGTCCCGCGCCGGGAATCCCCCCCGTGACCACCCGCGCCCCGTGCTGCCGGGCGATCGCGGCCGTTCTATCGACGGAGTTGTTGTCCGCCACGATGATTTCGCAGTCCGTGTAGTCCTGCGCCTTGATGCTGGCGAGGAGGCGCGGCAGGAACGCCTCCTCATTGAATGCCGGGATGACGATGCTCAACATGATCTCTGGACAAATCCTTTCATTTTCTGTAGATTCACGTCAAATATAGCTAGGCGCCGTACCCAAGGGGTAAGGGAGAGGTCTGCAAAACCTTTATGCATCGGTTCGAATCCGATCGGCGCCTCTGTGGCGGACCTTCACGATCCGCCAGAGAAAAATGTTGAGAATTCCCAAAAGCACCATCGTCATCTGACCAATGCGCAGGATGATCGTATAGACAAGGCTCCGCGTTGAGCCGATGCCCAGGACATTGAAGATGAAAAGGTGCGTTCCCTCCATCCCCCCGAGGTTTCCCGGGAGCAGCCCGATGAGCCCCTGGATGACCACCGTGGAAAAGATGACAAAGGAACGGGCCAGGTCGAAGTAGCCGAGAACGGAGAGGATGTAGTAGGTCTGGAAAACCTCCACGACGGCGACGGCGGTTCCGATGAGCATGGCGAAATAGAAGATCTTTTTCCTGTCGATGAGGGCGTGCAGATCGAGGGCGAACTCGCGCAGAGACCGGAGGATCCGGATGGCCAGCCGCGGATTGACGCGCGCCAGGGGACGGAGCAGCCCCTTGAAGAACCGCACGATGAACATGCCGCCGCTGAACAGCTTCGCGATGAGGAAGAGGAAAAGCCCGATGAAGCCGAGGAGGAGCGCGCCGGCCACCACGATCAATGTCGTGCTGGGGTGGGCCAGGAAGACGAGGTAGGAGAAGCCGATGATGATGCACGGGAGCTTGGAGGCGATCTCGATGTACTTGTCCAGCGCGATGGAGGCGTAGACCTTCTGATAGCTCATCCGCTCGTCCTTGTAAAGGCTCGCCCGCACCGGCTCTCCCCCGAAGTACATGGAGGGAGTGAGGTAGGTGAGGGCAAAACCGCTCGTTCGCGCCCAGAAGATCCGCCAAGGTCCTCGCGAGATGCCGGCCTCGCGCAGGATCAGGTTCCACTGGAAGGTCTGAAGCACCAGGATGCCGAGCTGGAAGACGAGGATCCCCAGCACCACCCGGACGGTTATGAGGGTGATGTATTCACGAAGGCGGGCGAAGTCGAGCACCTTGATGAAAAGAAAGACCAGGAGGCCGAGAAGGATGAGCTCGATTGCGATTTTCAGCGGCCGTGAGACCTTCACTTTCATACGGCTTCAGCCTTTATGGAGAGTATACCAAAGCAGGCCCACCATGACGAGGGAATTGACGTATTCGCCGGTGCCCAGCGAGCGGGAGAGCTCGCCGGCCGGCACCTCCAGAACGTCGAGGACCTCCAGGTGGTCGAGGCTCTTCCTGCCGGTGGCCGAGAGCTCCTCGGCGAGGAAGGTATAGCACCAGTTGTCCATGAAAGCGGGATTGGGGCTCACCTTTCCCAGAAGGGTCATCCTCCCCGCCTTCATCCCCGTCTCCTCCTCGAGCTCACGTTCGGCGGCGGCCAGAGGGGTCTCTCCCGGGTTGACGAGGCCGGCGGGAAACTCGGTTGTCACCGCCTTGGCGCCATGCCGGTACTGGCGAACCATGAGGAAACGGTCCTCCCCGCCGTCGCCGCGCACGACGGCCAGCACATTGACCCAATCGGGGGCGCTCAAGAGGTAGAAATCCCCGCTCCTGCCGTCCGCGGCCGTGCCGTGGGAGAGGAGCAGATCGAAGATGGTGCATGAGAAGAGCTTGCGACGGTACCGCTCGACCCAGCGCAGGTGATCGGAATCCCGGTGCATACGGACAGGCACTATAGCAGAGTCGGCATGCTCTGCCTACAGTGTTCGTTTTCGCTTCGGTGAGCTTCACATTGACAACAGCAAAACCGATCCATATACTGGGGCTATGGTAAACCCCCCCGCCGGGGTTCCATGCCCCTATACCACGATGCCTGGTAAAAGGAATGGCTAACCCGCTCCAATTGTCGATCGTCAACTTCAACAAGAACTCCTACATCATCGTGGAGGGAAAACAGAAGGCGGACTATTTCTTTATCCTGCGAAGCGGAAAGGTCAGGATCAGCAAGGAAGTGGAGGTTGTCGAGGAGGAGGGGGGAAACATCCTGGCCCCCGGCGATTTCTTCGGCGTCATCTCCACCATGTCGTCGCACAGCCACATCGAGACGGCGCTCGCCCTCACCGACGTTTCGCTGATCTCCGTCCACCGCGAGCAGTACGGCCTCTTGATAGAGAAAAACGCACCGGTGGCCATGAAGATAATCCAGAGCTTCTCGCGCAAGATGCGCTTTCTCGACGAGGCGCTCACCCGCCTTACGTTCAAGAACACGGCGAGCGGAGATCCGTCCCACCTGTTCAAGGTGGCCGAGTACTACGCCCGCCAGAGCCAGTACAACCAGGCCTACTACGCCTATTCCAAGTTCCTCCAGTTCTGCCCCAACGATTCCAACGCGGACAAGGCGAGGGAGAGGATGGCCAAGATCCACCCCTACGCCAAGGCGGTGTACCTGGACAAGATCCCCGACGATTTCACACGCTCCTACCCCAAGAACACCATGGTCTTCAGCGAAAACGAGCCCGGCACGGAGCTGTACATCATCCAGAGGGGAGTCGTCAAGATCACGAAGATCGTGGAGGACAACGAAGTGCTCCTGGCCATGCTCAAGCCCGGGGACATCTTCGGGGAGATGGCGCTTCTGGAAAACAAGCCGCGCTCGGCTTCAGCCATAGCCAATGAGGACTGCACCCTCATGGCGGTGAACAAGGCGAACTTCGAGCGGATGGTCCAGACCCAGCCCCAGCTCATCACCAAGCTCACCATCCTGCTGGCGGAGCGGATCTGGTTCATCTACAAGCAGCTGGCCAACACCCTGATCGCTGATCCGCTGGGCAGGCTCTACGATGCCCTCCATCTCCAGCTGGAGAAGAGCCGGGTCCCGGTGGTATCCGGAGGAAAATACACCTTCCAGTTCGGTCCCAAGGAGCTTCTCAACATGGTCGGGCTGTCGAGCGAGAAGGGGAACCCCTTCATCAGAAAGATGTTCGAGAACAAGAAGATGAGCCTCACGGACAACAAGATCGCAACGCTGGACGTGGAAGAGATCCAGAAGCAGTCCGAATATTACAAAAAAATGGAGAAGATCGAGCGAGCCCGCCGCAAGGCGGCCGCCATGCACTAGCGGGCTCGGCCCCGCAATCCGCTAATACGTGCCCGGTACTTCGGTGAGATCCTCGAACGCGGCCTTGTAATCGGCAATCCCTCCCGTCGCCTCTTCATCTATGGAGAGCAGGTAGGGGAGGCTCCTGTTGCGCTTCGGTTTGGAATCCGGGTTCATCTGGTTGACCGTCTCCAACCCCTTTGAAAAGGTAATGTGGGAATTATCGAGGCCCCCGAAATAGAAGGATTTCGGGTCGAGGTTTGAGTCGGCGGGCAGCGGGGAGAGAGTTTTTGACGCGGCGAGAAGGGGATCCACCGGGATCCATCCCAGGGTATCGATATAAAACTCGCCCCAGAAGTGCCTGGCCGGGGTCTGGTCGGAGCGCACGAGGTATCCGGAGACCATGCGCGCCGGAATGCCGGCTGCCCGAAGGAGGGTGCACGTGACCGCGGCAAACCCGAACGCATCGCCGCGCTTCGATTTGATGACGGCCACCGGGTCGGCGTCCGAGGAAGCGGAATAGGCGAGCTGGGAGACGACGAAGTCGTAGATGCGTTTCGCCTTCAGGTAAGGATTCTTCTCGCCCTGGAGAATCGTCGACACGGTCTTTTTGATCTCGGAGCTGTCTGAGGGAATGTCGGAGTCCGGCTGGGTGAAGTGCGCATAGAGCTCCGACGCGGTATCGTAGGCAAGCGGCACCTTGCCGGGATTCACCTGGGTCTCCACGGCATAGCGGTCGAAGGAATAGCTCAAACCGATCGTGTACTTTCCGCCCTTCTGAATGTTGGACAGCGCGAAGAGGGCCGCTCCGTTGTGGTCCTCCAGGAGGGGCTCCGGCTCCTGGGAAACGAGCTGCACCTTCCGCTGCTCCGAGGTCAGAATGACCCGGGGCATCCACAGGTACAGGCAGTTGCCCCCCGAGGCGCCCACATCCTTCACCGACAGGCCGTAGCGCACCGTGTACTTGCGCGGATTGGAGAAGTTCTTCATGCCCGCCCCGCCCAGCACCTCGAAGTAGGCGGAGTTGCTCCTGCCTTTGTCGGAGGTGACCATGATGTTGCCCGAGGCGGCGCCGTCCGGCACCTTGACGACGATCTCGATATCGGACCACGACAGGTAATCGAAATTGTAGTCCCTGGCCGGCACGAGGTTGGCGGGATCGAAGGTTCCGCCGGCGTCCGGTTGGGCGCTGCCCCCCCAGGTGAAGTACACCTCGGAGCTTCCCTTCTCCAGCCCGAAGTTCTTCCCCTTGATGGTTATCGTCTCTCCGACGTGCGCCGCCATGGGCTGGATCACGTCGATGGCGGGCTCTCCCGGCCTGGAGGGACCGGTCGCGGGCACGGGGATCTGCGCGCTGTTGGTAAAAAGGATCCCCTTGCTTCTGCCGTTCTTGGTGATGACGTAGACGAGCCCGGAGCCCGCCTCATCGGGAATGACCACGCTGATCGTCGTATCGGTCCACTCGATGTACTCCCCCGAGGTGGGGGAGATTCCCGAGATGCGCACTCCCCCGCCCCGCTCCCGCCCGAAGTACCTGCCCGTGATGATCATCACGTCTCCGGGCTTCCCGATCCGCGGGGTGATCTCGTCGATCTGGGGCGGCCGGCCGGCCAGCCGGGAGCTCAGGAGGACCAGAAAGATGAGGCCGGCCACAACGATGGTGGGAATGAAGCCCTTGCTGTGGAGAATCCTCTGGTAGCGTTTCTGCGGCTTCTCGCCTTCGGAGCCGGCGTCCCGCAGCGTATCTTCCTGCGCCATCGCCTCTACTGTTTTTCCTTGTCCTTGTACGGGACGATCTGGATCTCCATCTCGATGTTGAAGAAGTCCTTCTGGCCGGCCACGTCAGGCTGACCCAGGGGGAAGAACAGGACCTTTTCCCCGAAAGACACCGGGATGCTGTAGAAGGTGGAGAAGTACTTCACCTCCTTCTCGGGCGGCTCCGAGAACCAGACCTGGCCTTGAGCGACGAGCAGGATATCGCCGTTGTCCTGAACATAGGGAGTGCAGATGAGGTAGATACGGACATTGTCCCCATCCAGCCGGACTCTCACCGCCCTTCCGGGAATAGTGAGCTTGGAGCTCTCCACGTTCCACACGGGCTCGCGATCCGCGGGAAGCAGGCGGGCCGAGATGTTGATCTGCAGGGCATTGGAGAGCAGCTCCTGGAGAGCATCCTTGAGGTTCATCTCCTGGGTCTGAGCGTTGGCTTGAGCCAGGGACAGGGCAATGAGAGAAAGAGCGAAAAGAGATTTCTTCGGTGCTACCATGTCTTCTTCCTGAGAAACTCGGCTTCCTTTCCCATGAGGGGCTCGCCGACGGGCATGAGATGGAATTTCTTGGGCAACGTGATCACGTCGTACTCGCTGGAACTTTGGGTATCTATGGACTTCAGGAGCGTTTCCAGGTTTCCCACGGGCGCGGCGATCTGGATTTCCGTGCCGCCCGCGGGCGCCTTCGTGATCCTCACCAGGCCAATGTTGGAGCGCAGGAGCGCAACGGTGAGGGAAACGGCCAGCAGGAGAACGAGAGTGGCGACGATGGCGGCGAGGGGAAGCGGCACCGAGAGGCTCCTCTTCCAGAAGGGGATCGCGAAGCGGTGTCGGCCGCTTTGAGCGAGGAGCCGCATGTGCACCCGTTCCATGGGGGCGCGCCAATTCGGCGGATCCTCGGACAGGAGGATTCGGCGTCCCTCCTCCATCCTGCCCAGCGCGCGTCGGCAGTCTTCGCATCCCTCCATGTGCCGCTCGACGACGGCTGCCCAGGGAGCCTGGACCTCCCCGTCCAGGTAGGCGGAAAGAATCTGACGGTCAGGACACATACTGGTTACCCTCGGAAAACAGCTTCTCGAGCCTTTCTCTGGCCCGGAAGATACGCACCTTGACATTGCTTTCGCTGATGCCCAGAATCGCGCCGATCTCCTTGTAGCTGAGACCGGCGTACTCGCGGAAAACCAGCGCAGCCCGCAGGTTGTAGGGCAGCGCGTCGAGGGCGCTCTGCACGCTGGAGCGGACTTCCTCGTCGATGAGCTTCTTCTCCCCGGATTCGCTCACGCCCGTGGATAACTGCTTCAGCTTCGAATACGCCGCCTTCTCGCGCTTCTTCTTTTTCTCATAATTGAGAGAGAGGTTCTTCACCACACGAATCAGCCAATACTTCGATTGCTCCATGTCGGGGAGAGTGCTCGTCCGCTCCATCAGCTTGATAAACGCCTCATGGCACAGGTCTTCCGCGACTTCCTTTTCTCCGATTATCCGCAAAGAGACGCGGTATACAATAGGGAAGAGGTTCTGATAGACATCATCGAAGGAAGGCGAACGCGCATACTCCGTGCTACCCATCATTAACAACTATTCCCTTGCGATGTTACAGTTTTTTCTCCTCTTTTGCCAGCGGCAATCCGTATCCTGGTCCCCGTTGCCTCGTCCTGCAGGATTATCCCCCGCGCGGACAGGAGGCCCCTGATCTCATCCGCGCGCGCCCAGTCCCTTCGCTTTCGAGCTTCCTCCCTCTCCTCGACGAGCCGGCGCGACTCCTCGTCCAGCTCAACGGGCGATTCTTCGGCCCGGACCAGGTCGAGGCCGAGAATCCTGTCCATGGCCAGAAGCGCCCCGAGCTTCGGCCCCGCCGCAACGGAAGAGTCCCGAACGAGGGTCCAGAGATCCGCCAGGCATTTTGGCATGTTCAGGTCCTCGGCGGCATGCGCCTCGAAGGCGTCGAGATATTCCCGGGCTTTGCTCGTAGGCTGGGCCGGCCCTCCACCCGCCTTCTTGAGCTGGGTCACCCGTTCCACCAGCCCCCGGCGGGCCGAGCGGGCGGCATCGAGGGCATCCAGGCTGAAGGCGAGCTGCGTCCTGTAATGGGCGCCCAGGCAGAAGTAGCGGTAATCGAGGGGATCGTAGCCCTCCTCCATGAGGGAGGAGAGCGTGATGAAGTTCCCGGCGGACTTGGCCATCTTCGCCTTGTCCATGAGGAGGAACTCGCCATGCAGCCAGCAGGTGACCCACTTCCTGCCCGTGGCCGCTTCGGACTGGGCGATCTCATTGGTGTGATGCACGGGGATGTGGTCGATGCCGCCGCAGTGGATGTCGAAGCTCTCGCCCAGGTACTTCATGGACATGGCGCTGCACTCGATGTGCCACCCCGGGTAGCCCCTGCCCCAGGGGGAGTCCCAGAGCATGGCCTGGTGCTCGAACTTGGAGCGTGTAAACCAGAGGGCGAAATCTGCCGGGTTTTTCTTTCCGCTGTCCACGGCGATCCGGGCTCCCGCTCGCAGGGTTTGCTGGTCCAGCAGGGCGAGCTTCCCGTAGGCGGGGAAACGGCTGATATCGAAGTAGAGGTTGCCCTCAGAAAAGTATGTGTACCCGTTTGCTTCGATCCTCTTGATCAGCTCGATCATTTGCGGAATATGGTCCGTGGCCTTGGGCACGACGGTGGGCATGGCGCAGCCCAGGAGCGCGAAGTCCCGGAAGAACGCCTTGGTGTAGAACTCCGCAATCTCCCAGACGCTCTTGCCTTTCTCCCGGGCGCTCTTGAGGATCTTGTCCTCCCCCTCGTCGGCGTCATCGGTGAGGTGGCCCACGTCGGTCACGTTCATCACGTGCCTGACCCGATAGCCGAAATACTCGAGGGTTTTTCTCAGGAGGTCTTCGAAAACGTAGGTGCGGAGGTTTCCGATGTGGGCGTAGTTGTAGACGGTGGGGCCGCAGGTGTAAAGGCCGACGTTCCCCTGCTGGATGGGAACGAAGGATTGAAGCTCCCTGCCCATTGTGTTGAAGAACTCAAGCTCCACGATTCATCCTCCCCCTGGGCGGTTCTTCGTGAGGGTTTTACGCCCGGCCCGCGCGTGTAGACCTTTTGGCGGCCGGTTTGTACAATTTTGCTCGTGGGAAATGTACGGGAATTGGCGGGGAAAATCAAGATCGCGGGTCTTCTCACGGCCGACGAGCCGCTGAGCGGGCACACCAGCTTCCGCATCGGCGGTCCCGCCGACCTATACGCGGCCCCCCGCTCGCGGGCCGAGCTCATCGAGCTGTACGGGCTGTGCCTGCGGGAGGAAGTGCCGTTTTTCATCCTGGGAGGGGGCTCCAACATTCTCGTCTCCGACCGCGGCATCCGCGGCCTGGCGATCGACCTCTCGCTGGTTCGCGGCATCGAGCGCGCGGAAGACAGTGTGAGCGCTCTGTGCGGCACGCCGATGAGCGACGTCTCGCAGTTTGCCCTTGCCCAGGGACTTTCCGGTCTCGAGTTCTGCTTCTCGCTTCCGGGAAGCGTCGGCGGCGCGGTATGGATGAACGCCCGCTGCTACGAGAGATCGATAAGCGATGTCCTGGCAAGCGCCGAGCACCTCTCGGAGGATCTCGCCGTCGCCAGGCGCCCGATGGCCTCCGGCGAATGGGGGTACAAGCTCTCTCCCTTTCAAAGGCTCAATGGAGTGATCCTCACGGCATGCTTCCGGCTCACGGAGGGGGAGCCCGCCGCGATGGAGGAGGAAATGAGCCGCTTCCGGGCCGACCGCGAGAAGAAGGGGCATTTCCTTCACCCGTGTGCGGGAAGCATCTTCAAGAACAATCACGCGTTCGGCGCGCCCACGGGCAAGCTCATCGATTCCCTCGGTCTGAAGGGACTGCGCGCGGGGGGCGCCGAGATCGCGCCGTACCACGGTAATATCATCATCAACCTGGGGGGCGCCACGGCACGCGACGTTCTCACCCTCATCGAGACGGCGGAAAGCGAGGCTCTCGCGAGGCTCGGCCTCAGGCTGGAGAGGGAAATCGTCCTTGCTGGCGAATGGTGAACGCGGATGATCCTCATCGTCGGACAGAACACGGCATGGCAGAAGGTCTGCTTCCTCCCCCGCCTCGCGCGGGGAGAGGTCAACCGCGTGCGGGAAGTCCACGCGTTTCCCAGCAGCAAGGGCCCCAATGTCGCCAGGGCCCTGGCCGGCGTCGGCCTTCAGGGCCTGGCGCTCGGCTATGTCGGCGGGGCCACGGGGAAGCTCTTCAGCGAAGGGCTCCGGCAGGAAGGGCTCGCCACCCATTTCACGCCCATCCAGGGCGAAACGCGGATCTGCACCACCTACGCGGAGCACGACGGCCCTTCGACAGAAGTGATCGAGCCGTCCCCCGAGATATCGAGCGGCGAGCGGGAGCTGTTCCGCTCGATCTTCCAACAGCACATCGGGGAGGCGCAGCTTCTTTTCATCTGCGGCACGGTGGTGCACGGAGAGTCCGAGGATTGCTACGCGGTGATGACGGCCGAGGCGCACAAGAGGGGAATCCCCGTGCTCCTGGACTCCTCCAGCCTCGAGGCCCGGCGCGCCCTGGCCCAGTCTCCCGAGATCCTCAAGGTGAACATGAAGGAGCTTGCCGAGGTGGCTGAAGGCGGCGTTGAAGAGCTGGGGGCCAGGGTGGAGGCGTACCGCCGCCTCGCTTCCGCCCACGGGATCCGGTGGTTCTTCACCACGCGCGGGCCGGAGGGGATGGAAGCATTCGATGGGAAGACCCTCCTCCAGGCCGCGCCTCCCCGGATCGTCGTGGTAAACACCATCGGAAGTGGAGACGCGGCCTCCGCCGGCATCGGATGGGTCATTCTGGAGTGGACGTCGAAAGGAAGCGGCGAGGAGATCTTCTCCTCGCGGTCGTGCCTCGAGCAAGCCCTTGTCACGGCTACGGCAATGGGCACGGCGAACTGTCTCAACGTGATCAACGGCAGGGTCGAGATGGCGGATTTCAAGCTCATGAGGGAAAAAGTCGCCGTGCGCGAGGTCCCGCTTCCCTAGTGGGGCTCGCCGGCAGGACTCTCGGCCACTATGACAATCCAGCCTTCATCAACGACGCGATTCTCACCTTTCTTGCCGCAGAACCATCCGGGTCCGCCACTCCAGCTTGAGCAAAAGCCGTGACAGGGGATCCTCGAGACCGCCGCCGAGAGGCATCCCCTGGATTCCGGCGCTCACGCTCGAAATGCCTTCTTTTCCCTCCGCCCGAAGGCTGAAGAGGGCGGTTGCCGCGCCGCCGCTTCTCGAGCCAATGGAGCCTTCCGCGGTGCAGAATATGCCCCTCCCCCCAAAGCCGATATCCCATGAGAGCTTTACACCCTCCCGCGCCACGGCAACGTCGATTGAGGACGGCTCTCCCTTCCGCGACCACGCCACGGCCAAGCGGCAATCGGCATTCTCCGTGGCACGGCCTTCGTGATCGAAGTCCGTTTCACTCTGCCCCCCGATCTGAAGCGCCAATCCATCCCGAAGGCTTCCCCAAAGGACAGTCTCGAACGTGAAGCCCCTTTCCTGCCTGCTCTCCAGAAACGGGTGCCATGCGTACTCGGGGTGACCTATACCGAGCAGATACCGGAAAACAGCCGAGCCATCCTGACCCTTGATGCGAAGCCTCGCCCCACCGACGAGCCCTTCCCGGCTTCCCGTCCCGCGCATGGTCACGTACTGCGGGGAAGCGGTCCCGAAAATGAGATCCGCTGCCAGCGATTCTCCTCCGAGGGCAAGCTGGGAGTCGAAAAGCACGCCTGCAGGCGCCCACTGGCACTCCGACAGGCAGGCGGAGACCGAGAGGACAAGCGAAGGCGCCCGCCACGTCGCTCGCCCAGCAAGATGGAGGATTTCTCCGCCGGGAAAGGGGGGGACCCCGGCGAACCATTCCTCTCCCCAGCGCCGAGCAGGCGGCCGAGACAGCTCCACCAGCGCCTCGGCGCTCAGGCATGGGCCGGCTTGGAGGACCGCAAGGCCGCCGATCTGCGGCGACTCGCTCTGCCGGGAGAAGAGGGCGAGGCTGCCCGGCAAAGGGGCAAGAAACAAAGAGAGCCTGCGGCCCGGAGGAAGCGATCCATCGACCGTCAGCTCTGTCTTCTCATCACTAACGCCGCTTCCCGGCCCATATCCAAGTGGATTCTCCGTTTCCCGCAGGAGACCCGCCGGTGAGAGCGGGCCGAAGCGCACCCAAGGGGAGGAGAAACCGAAGGCCAGCGACTCCGGGGACCGGAAGGCGCTCTGGTAGAGGAGGATGAGGCGGGAGGATCCCCCGGTGAAGCTGAGCCGCAGCGCCCCCTCCCCGTCCATCCCCGCGGTGGAATCCACGCCCAGCGCGAGGGGAGAAGCGGCCGCGCGGACCCCCCAGAAGACGAGGAATATGAACGCAGCCCGCGTTGGCACGCTACAATCAACGGCTGCGCAATCCCCCGCGCTTGCGACATGGCGGCTTGTGACCCGCCCGCCTGCGGCCCCCGCGCTTGCGACTTGACCACTCGCGTGATTCTCGATACTACTCAAATCGCGCTCCCGGCGATCCCCAGCGGCCTGCTGTCGGCATCCACGCCATCGAGCGCAGTCAAGGAGACGAGGGATGGATATCCTTACCCTCAACTGCGGCAGCTCTTCGCTGAAATACCAGCTCTACCGCTGGGAAAGCAGGGAAGTCCTGGCCCGCGGTATCGTAGAGAGGGTCACTGTCGGCGGTTCCTACATCAACCACTACTCGGCCAAGGCCGGGAAGAGCATCCGGGAAGACCACGATTGCCCCAACCACAAGGTGGCCATCGAGCTCATCACCGAGACTCTCCTCAATCCCGAATATGGCGCCATCAAGAGCCTCTCCGATATCAAGGCGGTGGGCCACCGGGTCGTCCACGGAGGGGACAGGTTCGCGAAGTCGGTGATCATCGATGAGGCCGCTCTCTCCGCCTTCCGGGAGCTCTCGGACCTGGCGCCCCTGCACAATCCTCCCAACATCACGGGAATCGAGGCGGCCCAGGAGGTCCTCCCCGACGTTCCCCACTGCGCCATCATGGACACGGCATGGCACCAGACCATGCCGGAGCGCTCTTTTGTCTACGCCCTCCCCTATTCCTGGTACGAGAACTACAGGGTGCGCAGGTATGGATTCCACGGCACCTCGTTTCTCTACGTGTCCAAGCGCGCCGCGGTCCTCCTGGGCAAGGACCCATTCGCCACAAACCTCATCTGTTTCCATATCGGAAACGGAGTCAGCGCCAACGCCGTGAAAAACGGGGTCTCCATCGACACCTCGATGGGCTTCACCCCCCTGGAGGGGCTGGTGATGGGCACGCGCGCGGGGGATCACGACGCGGCCATCGGCTACTTCATCATGCGCAAGGAAGGGCTTCGCCCCGAGGCGATGGAGAGCATCCTCAACAGGAAGTGCGGGGTGCTGGGGATCACGGAGAAGTACACGGACCGCCGCGACATCGAGATCGCCGCCTCCAAGGGCGACGAGCGGTGCCGCCTGGCGATCGAGATCGAAGGCTACCGCCTGAAGAAATACCTCGGCTCCTATTACGCCGCCCTGGGCAAGGTGGACGCCATCGTCTTCACGGCAGGCGTGGGAGAGAGGGGCCCGATCATCCGGGAGAAATGCCTCGAGGGCCTGGAAGAGATGGGGATCGTCCTGGACCGGAAGAAGAACGATATCTCCCTCACGAGGAACGCCGAAACCGAGATCACCGGGAAAGGCTCGCGCACGCGCATCTTCGTCATCCCCACCGACGAGGAGCTCGTGATGACCGAGGATACCCACGCCCTTCTCACGGGGAGCTACGATATCCACACCCATTTCACCTATTCCTTCCAGTCCAGGGGCTATACGAACAAATCGCGGGATGAGGGCTTTAAAGAGGAGCTGAAGGAGAAAAAGGAGCTGGCGGAGATCATCGCCAGGGCTCCGTGATGGACGCCGGAGAGCCATGCACGAATACTTCACGCTGAAAAAGCCGCTTATCGCCAAGGAGCTCGCCGGAGTGCTCGCAGAGCTGGAGCCGGATCTCGCCCGCGTCAACCGCTGGGCGGAGGATGCCACCGACCGCCTGCTCGCCTTCGCCGTCCAGGGCAAGATGGTCCGGGGAGGCCTGCTCATCCTCTCCTACGAGATGTTCAATGGAAGCGAATCGCCCGATGGTCGTCCCCGCGCATCCCGGAAGGCGCCCCGCCCCGTGCTCAGGGCCGCCGCGGCGCTGGAGATCATCCACTCGGCTCTGCTCATCCACGACGACATCATGGACAACGACCGCCTGCGGCGCGGCTTCCGAACGATCTTCGCCCAGTATGAAAGCATCGGAGCGCGCTCCCGCGCCTGCGACCCCGAGCGCTTCGGGCGGAGCATGGGGATCTGCGCCGGAGACATCGGGTTCTTCATCGCCTCCGACATCCTGGCGCGGCTCGCCGTGGATCCGGAACGCAGGGTCGCGCTCCAGGGGCTCCTGGCGCGGGAGCTGGCCTACGTGGGCCTGGCGCAGATGCAGGACGTTTCCTTCGGAGCGTTCGCGCGCACGCCTCCCGTGCACGATGTCTACACCCTCTATCTTTACAAGACCGCCCGCTACACCATCTCCCTTCCCCTGATGTCGGGCGCTCTCCTGGCCGGAAAGTCGGGAAAGACCCTGGCCCGCCTCGCCGAGCTCGGTGAATACCTCGGAGTCGCCTTCCAGGCGCGCGACGACGAGATCGGCGTCTTCGGCACGGAGAGGGAGACGGGCAAGCCCGTAGGGTCCGACATCCGGGAGGGCAAGAAGACCCTTCTCTACCTGGAGCTTCTCCGCCGCTCGCGCGGGGCGGAGAGACGCCGCCTGGAGGAGATCTTCGGCAAACCCACCCTGGAGCCTTCCGATGTCGCCCTCGTTCGCGCCGCGATCGAGCGCTCCGGCGCGCGCCAGCGCCTGCAGGAGATGATGGAGGAGCTCTCCGCCCGGGCGGAGAAGCTCATCGATTCGCTTCGCATTTCTCAAAACTTCAGGAGGATACTGAAGGAAATCTGCGCCGTCGGCATCCGGCGCAGCAGGTGACTTCCGCCGCCGTCGGGTGCGCCCTGCGCCTCGCGTCATCGGAGCGTTCAACGCAGTCCTCTCCTTGCCAGGTTTGACACCGCCGGAACGCGGGACTACAATTTTCCCCAGAGGCCGATTTTGGCGGATTCCAGGAAAAAGCTCTTCAAGGCGGGAGCGCTCATCTACATCGAGACCGATGAAGACAGCGACGATGTCTTCATCCTCGAGGAGGGCGAGGTGGAGCTCGGCGGCGCGGCAGGGATCAAGCATTTCCGGCCGATGCTGAAACCCGGCGACATCTTCGGCTCCACCTCGTGCCTCTGCCGGCGGCCCCGCATGGAAAGCGCGAGGGCCACATCAGACTCCACCGTGGTGGTCCTGGAAAGAGAGACCTTCCTCGGGCTGGTCCAGTCCAAGCCGGAGCTCGCATCCAGGATCATCTCCTATTTCGCGGAGGAGCTTCGCGCCTACGACGAGATGATCGTGGGCCCCTCCACAGCGGACTTGAGCGGCGAGGAGGCGCGGCTCTTCGAGCTGGGGGGGCTCTTCCTGCGGCGTGAGATGACCTCCTACGCCTGGCACGCCTTCTCGGCGTACGCCCGCTGCTTCCCCACCGGCCTCTACGCCGAGGAAGCCCGCAAGCAGCTGGCCGCGCTCAATCAAAGGGGGGTGGCGGCTCCCGCTCCTGTGCAGAGGGGATTGTGCCGTGTCTTCGGGGACCGGCAGATGGTCTTCTGCGAGCACGAGCCGGGAGAGGAGCTGTACATCATCAAGGCGGGCAAGGTGGAGATCCGAAAGACCACCCCTTCCGAGGAAATCCTTTTGTCCATCCTTCGCGAGGGTGACATATTCGGCGAGCTTTCCATCGTCTCGCACAAGCCGCGAAGCGCTTCGGCGGTGGCTACGGGAGAGGCGACGATCCTTCCCATCACGGGGCAGTCCCTCTCCGTCGTGTTCGAGCGGTCCCCCGCAATCATCGCGCGGATCCTCATCGCGATAAGCCAGAGGATCTGGTTCACTTTCATCCGTCTGCAATCGCGGCTCTTCGAGAATCCGCTCACGCGGACCTACGTGCTCCTGGAAAACAAGCTGCTGGAGGAACGGGTCTCTCTGGTCAGCACCAAACCCGTCAACCTCCCATTGAGCCTCGAGGAGATCCTGGCAATGTCGGGCGTGCCCCTCGGACAGCGGGAAGGCCTCAAGTCGGCGCTCACGGACGACCCCAACTTCAGCTTCCACTTCCGCCAGCTCACCGTGGAGAGCCCCAGCGTTCTTGCAACCAGGGCCCGCTACTATCGCACGCGGGACCACCTGGAGATTCCCGAGCTTGATCTGGCGGCAAAGACCCAGAAAAGGCGGCCGGCCGCGCCCCGGACCATCGGGCTCGATCCTCATGAGCTTCGGGTCCCGCCCGAATCGATTCCTGAAAAGTAGGGGAGTCAGCCGGCTTCGCGTCCCGCTGCGCGCAGCGCTTCTTCCACCTCCTGGATCACGGCATCGGGGGTGGAGGCGCCTGCAGATATTCCAACAATGGGGTAGCTAGAGACTTCAGCGGGGATCTCCGCCGCCCCTTCGATGTGCCAGGAAGGCCTGCCGGTCAGGAGCGCGGTCTGCAAAAGCCAGCAGGTGTTGGCGCTGTGTCTTCCCCCCACCACGAGGATGGCGTCCACCTCCTTGGCCAGCGCAAGAAGGCTCTCCTGGCGCGTCTCCGTGGCCGCGCAGCTCGTATCGAAGACGACGATGTCGGGCTTCCTCAGCTTCAGGATGTGGCAGATCCTCTCGTACTCCGCCTTCTTGAAGGTTGTCTGGCCCACGACGATGCATCGCGGGGGAAGCTCGACGGTCCGGGCTTCCGCGATGGATGCGATCACGGAGGATCCTCCGGCGTACCCTCGAATCCCCTTCACCTCTCCATGGTCGGCGTCTCCGACGATGATGGCGTTGAAACCTCGCGCGGCATGCTGGCGCACTATCTCATGCACCTTCAGCACGTGGGGACAGGTCGCGTCAATGAGGCGCAGGCCCGCCCTTTCGCACTCCTCTCTCTGGCGGGGGCCGATCCCGTGCGCCCTGATGACGACGATGCCCCTCCGCACTCCCGATACATCCTCGATGGGAACCACCCCGCGCCTGCGAAACTCCTCCACCACGCGCGTGTTGTGGATGAGGGGGCCGAGGGTGTAGATGGGAACGCCGGGGTTCTCCGCGAGAGCCCGCTCCACGATGGCCAGAGCCCGGCGGACTCCCATGCATACCCCGAGGGTATCGGCCCTCTTGACGATCATGCTGGGAAATCTACATCCGAGGGGCGCCGATAATCAACGCCGCCGGCAGGGCGCGTCCCGCGCGGTTTGACTTTTGGCAAATACGTTCCTATCCTTTTCGTAGAACGTTCTCCAGAACAGAAAGGAGCATCACGATGGCAGACCTCGGCATCACGTACATGGGAATACCTCTCGCCAACCCCGTTATCGCGGGAGCGAGCGACCTGACCGCGAACATGGACGCTATCAAGCGGATGGAGCAGGCGGGAGCCGGAGCCCTCGTGCTGAAATCTCTTTTCGAAGAGCAGATCCAGCTGGAGAGATTCAAGCTCGAGGAGGATCAGCATCGGGGGGAAGCCGTGTACGCCGAGATGGCGAGCATCTTCCCCAAGTTCGAGCACGCGGGTCCCCGCGAGCACCTCATGTGGGTGGCCAAGAGCAAGGCAGCCGTGAAGATCCCGGTCTTCGCCAGCCTCAACGCCGTGAACAAGGCTACCTGGGTCGAATACGCGAAGGCCCTGGCGGACCAGGGGGTCGACGGCCTGGAGCTGAACTTTTTCGCAACTCCGCGCGACGGCGAGATATCGGGCGCCAGCATCGAGGAGGAGCAGCTTGAAACCGTGGGGGAGATCATCTCCGCCGTGAAGATACCCGTGGCTGTGAAGCTCAGCCCCTTCTACTCCAACCCCCTCAACTTCATCGTGCGAATGGACCGGGCGGGCGTCAAAGGGCTGGTGCTCTTCAACCGCCTTTTCCATCCCGACATCGACGTGGAATCCCAATCCATCATCCAGCCCTTCAACTTCTCCACCCATTCAGACAACCGCCTGCCCCTCCGCTACTCCGGCCTTCTCTACGGCAAGGTGAAATCCGATATAATCGCCAGCACGGGAGTCATGACGGCGGCGGACGCGGTCAAGATGCTGCTCGCGGGAGCCACGGCAGTCCAGGTTGTGACGACCCTCTACAGGCATGGGATCGCCATCATCGAGAGAATCGGACAGGAGCTTCTCCCGCTGGATGCAGAAGAAGGAGTACTCTTCTGTCGCGGAGTTCCGGGGCAGGCTCAGCCAGAAGAACATCAAGGACCCATGGACATACACCAGGGCGCAATACGCGAAGATGCTCCTCGATCCCAAGGAGTTCATGGAGCCGGTGAAGCCGTATTGACAACCGCGCTCGTCCAGCTCCCCGCACCCGATTGCCAACCTCAGGCTTCAGCCGCAAATGTGCCCCTCGCCTCCGGGTACCTGAAGGCGTACGCCGTCGCGCGCGGCAGAGCCGGCGAAAGCGACATCAGGATCGCCCCTTCCCGCCTGACGCGTCACGGGGGTGACGAGGCGGTCCTCCAGTGGATCGCGGAGGCGGGGGCGTCCCTCATCGGATTCAGCGTCTCCCTGTGGAACCTCCAGAGAAGCCTCTTCCTCGCCCGCCGCATCAGAAAGCTCCTCCCTTCGGCCAGGGTCATCATCGGAGGACCCGAGGTTGCGGATGGCCAACCGGTGCTCGAAGACCCATCCGTGGATGCCTGCGTGATCGGGGAGGGAGAGCAGGCCTTCGCCCTGGCGCTGCACGACCTGCGGGAGGGGCGGCCTCTCCGCCGCCTGTACAAAGAGGAGCCCCTTGCCGAGCTTTCCGCTGTGCCGAACCCCTACCTCAGCGGAGCCATGGAGCGCGAGATCGACGAGCCCCTCTACCTTGAAACCATGCGGGGCTGCCCCTACCGCTGCGCCTACTGCTGCTACGGAAAGGCGTATCCGCGAGTCCGGACCTTCCCGCGGCCGCGAATCGCCGAAATCTTCGCGTTGGCCCTGCGGACGAAAGCGCCCGAGATCTACTTCATGGACCCCTGCTTCAATTTCACGCCGGGGTGGGAGCGGACCCTCCAGACCATCGCGTCGCTCAACACCTCGGGGATTCCCCTGCACACGGAGATCAGGCTGGAGTCCATCACGGCGGAGAGGGCGGCGTTGTTCGCTGCCGCGGGCTTCAGGTCCGTGGAGGTCGGGCTTCAATCGGTCAACGAGCGCGCCCTGCGCGCGGTCGGCCGCTCCTGGGAGAGGGCCAAATTCACGGCCGGGGCAAGGCTTCTCAAGGAAGCGGGAGTCACGGTCAAGACCGGGGTCATCCTCGGCCTGCCGGAGGACACTCCCGAGGAATTCCAGGAGACGATGGAATTCCTGGAGGAACACGATCTGGCCGAGGACATGGAGATCTATCCCCTGTGCGTGCTTCCCGGCACGCGCCTGCGGGATGAGGCGAAGAGCCTTGGAATCTCCTTCATGGACGGCCCTCCCTATTGGGTGCTCTCCACTCCCACGATGAGCCAGTCCGACCTGATCCAGGCAATCCGCGGGGTCGAAGAGTCGAGGGGGATCGAGTTCTTCCCTCCCATCGTGCCGAACTTTTCCGAGCGGCGGGGAGAGTATCTCGGTTTCCTGGACCTGCGGCGGCAGGGAAGCGTCCGGCGGGCGGCTGGTTCAGCTGAAGTACTGGCGAACGAGCTGACGCTCTTGATCGACGCCGCCCAGCTCAGCGACCCTTCCCCTCTCGAGGATCTGGGGCGCCGCCTGCGCCAGCGAAACCCGTTCTGCCTCTATCACCTCGTCGTGGCAGGCGACGAACCCCTCGATGAGCGGGTCATGGAGGGCCTGGCCGAGGCGTTCTTTTTCCCCGGCCATTACTTCAACATGGTCCACTCCTTCAGCGAGGACCCGCAGGGCAGGTTCTCCGTCCGCCTCTACAGGCTCGCTTCACGGCTCGACTCCGCCGAACGCGCCATGGCCGAGGAGCCGTGGGAAACGATCCTGCGCTGGTCCGCCGGGCTCCTTCCCGGAGGAAGGCGCCTCTTGGAACAGAAGCCTCTCCTTCTCATCGACGGAGAGCCTGGCGCTGCGGAGGAAGAGGAGCTCGCCACGACATACCGCGGCTTCGAGGGGCTCCTCCTCCGTGCGGGACGCCGGATACTCGATTGACGCGGTAGACCAGCATTCCCCCGTCATCTATAGTCAGCGTGATGAACGGTGGGCTTTCCATCCTCTTCGAGGATGAGCATCTCATCGCCGTGGACAAGCCCGAGGGAATGCACACTGCCCCCCTCCGAGAGGCGGAGAAAGGCACGCTCCTCGGCCTGATCATCCGGCGCTGCCCCGAGGTTGCGCATGTTGCGGGGCTGAAAGCGGTGGAACCCGGGCTTCTCCACCGCCTGGATCGGGACACGTCGGGCATCGTCGTTGCAGCGCGCACCCGGGAAGCCTTCGAAGCCCTCCACGGGCAGTTCAACGGCGGCGATGTTCGAAAGCAATACATCGCGCTCTGCATGCCAGGCTCCCATGAGGAGCCGGCGCCGGGAGCGCGCCTTCACATTGAGAGCCGCTTCGCACCCTTTGGGCCCGGGAGAAAGAGAGTCCGCGCCATCTTCGCAGCCGATGAGGCCGCGGCGGGCAAGGGCGAGGCGACCAGAGAGAGCTACGCAACCGACGTTGAGGTGGGCGAGCGGCGAGGGGGAATCATCCTGGTCCGGGCAACAATCGTGAAGGGCTTCCGGCACCAGGTACGGGTCCACCTGGCCGCCCTCGGCCTCCCCATACTCGGGGACGCTCTCTACGGCGCGCCGGTTCCCGAGGGCGCGCATCGGCGCATGTACCTGCACGCCGCGGTTGTCGCGCTCAGACACCCGGCAAGCGGCGAGCCTCTGGAGATTCGATCCCCCCTGCCTGCGAGCTTCGAAGCAATCCTTTCCTAATTCGCCAGTCTTCCTGATGACATTTTATCACATTTGTGATTATATCAATTGTGACAGTTGGCGCGGAAAGAAGCCGGCCATGAGTCGGGCCCGTGGGCCGGCCGGTTGGCGCAGGCGGGAATCGATGCGGGAACGCGCGCCCCGGGAAGGAGACGGAAGGTGATATTCGACAAGGAGCCGGTGACGAGGCTCTTCGGCCTGGCCGCAGGCCTCCACATCAAGAGCCAGCGCATCGCGGAGAGGGAGCTGAAGGCGGTGGGCCTCACGTACGCCCAGTTCGGGGTGCTTGCCGCGATCGCGGAAAAGGACGGCAGGACCCAACGGGAGCTTGCCGACCGGATCGAGACCGACGCGAACACCCTCATGGTTGTCTGCGATTCCCTCGAGCGCAAAGGCCTGGCCAGGCGCTGCCCCGACCCCGCGGACCGCCGCATCAGGCGCATCGCCCTGACTCCTTCGGGAGCGAAGACCTTCGCGAAGGCCCTGGCCATCGTGGAGGGGCTCTATCGCCCGCTCTCCCGGATCGTCTCCGAGCGGGAGCTCACGGGCGCCCTGCCTCTCCTGGAAAAGATCTACACCCACCTGAAGGACCGGGAAGGAACCCGAGGATAGGAGGAACCCGTGCATCCCGTGACAATCACAGCAATCATCATGGGCTCGGCCGTGGGCGTCTTCATCGGGGGAGCGGTCGTCTTCCTCCTCGTGATGCTTCCCTTGACCGCCCTGTGAAGCTGATTTACGACCGCCTTGCAATAGAGTCGCGCCCCGTTCAAACGCTGCGGGCCGTCTTCCCGCCGTCCGTCGTGCATGGCGTGGAAGAGCCCCAGGGCGTGTCCGGCCACATGTGGCTTCGCGTGCGCATGGACGGGAAGGAGTACGATGTGTGCCCGGGAAGGGTCTCCAACCGTCCGGGAGTGATTCACTTCCAGCTCCTCGGCCCCGTCAGGCAGGTCGCCGCCTGGACAATTCCGATCCTCCATGCTTTCTCCGCCGCTAGAAACGTTCGGCGGGACTGGAGGAACCTCTTCTCCCGGAGGAAGCCGGAATGAAGCGGGATGCTGCTCTCAGCGCGCTCAAGGCCGTGAGCCGGAGCGGAATCGAAATCCCCCGCTATCGCGCGGATTGCCCCTGCACGAAGAAAAACTGCGAGCTTCATGGCCATTGCATAGAATGCAGGGAAAAGCACGGGAGGAAGGGCCAGCTTCCGCGCTGCGAGAGATGAACTGCCGGGCTCTGCGTGGAAGCGGGCCGGGCTCGGCCCCGGTTCGGCTATGGCCCTGCGGCCCGCGGCGACTGACGAAACCGCCACCGGGGAATGCTTGATTCAGTTCAGGCCCAGAACCGTGAAATGCCGCTCCAGAAGCTCCCCCTCCTCGTCGATCAGGGTCAGGGTATGGTCGCCTGGAGGAACGGAGATGGCCAGCGCGTGGAGGTCTTCCGTTGCGCCGAGATACCAGGAATCCAGGTGCCAGAAGATCCGTGCGACGCGGTTTCGATGGACCGCTTCGGCAACCAGGCGGCCCCGCGTGCCGTCCAGCTCCCGCGGGATGTAGATCTGGCTCCCCTCATGGGGGTAGATGACGCTCATTGCGGAGAGTCCTTCTTCCGGCTCGGCGCCCTTCTTGTACGGCGGGAGCACCCGGTAATCTGCGTTTCCCTGACGGTAGTACCATTCCATGGCCGGAGGCAGGACGAACCAGGAGACATTGCGCATCGGGCCGCCCCGCTCCACCGTGGCATTGGTCCGCCATCTTCCCGTGAGGTCGAGGTGCGCGGTGACGCAATAGGGGCACGGCTGGGGCAGGTGAGCGGAGGCCGGGATCTCCACGGTCTTCGTCCGCTCGCAGTTGGGTCCAGGCGGAAGGCCGCTCCAATAGCAGACCTCGGTTTTCTTCAGATCGTGCATCGGCTTGTCGAACCAGGGTGAATCGGGAAGCATGTCGAATACGGCGAAAAGGATGGGGGCCGCGGCCGCCGTCCCGCCAAGCTCAGGGCGAGGCTCGCCGTCGGCATTCCCCACCCACACTCCCACCGTGTATTCCCTGGTCACGCCGATTGCCCAGGCATCCCGAAAACCCTGGCTGGTTCCCGTCTTCCACGCGATCTTCTTGGAAGAGCCGAACTCCTCCCAGCTCTCCCCGCTTCCCGGCCGCTGGACCTCGAGCAGCGCCTCGAGGGTCAGGTACGCCGCCCCCTGCGAGAAATATCGCCTGCCCTTCTTCGCGGCATCCGCGTCCGCCAGGATTGAAGAGGTGAAGTACGGCGCCTCGACCCCCAAGGCGCTGCGGGCAAGTCCCGAGTACATCCCGGCAATCTCCCACAGCGTTCCCTCGGCCCCGCCGATGATCAGCGGAAGGCCGTACTCGGAGGCCTTTCTGAAGAGAGTGGTCATGCCCAGCTCCTTCAGGTCTCCATAGAACCTGTCCAGGCTGTACTCGCGAAGCAGGCGTATCGCGGGGACATTCAATGATCGCGCCAGGGCCATGTACGCGGGAACGGCCCCGCGGTAGGTTCGGGAGTTGTTTTCGGGGATGAATCCCGGAAACCGCGTGGGGATGTCGGCCACAAGCTGCTCGGGAAGGAGGAGCCCCTCGCTCATCATGGCCGCGTACAGGAAAGGCTTCAGGATGCTCCCCGTGCTCCTGGGCTGCCGCAAGATGTCAACGTACCCGCCCAAGGCCGAATCGACATCCGGCGAGTTGCCGACATAGGCCAGGGCCTTTCCCGTCCTGTTTTCAAGCACGACAACGCATGCATTGCGCACACCGTTTGCCGCAAGGTGCTCCAGGTGCTGGCGCACGATGTCGGATGCCCTCTTTTGCCATTCCAGCCGCAGGGAGGTCCGGACGGCCCGCTTTTCGAGCGGGCCGAAAGCCCCGCTCTGTATCGAAAACACGAGATGAGGGGCGATCATCGGGATCGGGAATGGCTCGGGGGGCAGGTCCTCGGCCAGGGAAAGACCCAGGGTGGCGGCATCGAATGCGCCGGTTTCGTGAAGCCTGGCGAGCAGGAGGTCTCTCTTCTGCAAGAGGAGTCCGCGGTTGCGCTTGAGGTGAATCAGGGCCGGAGAATTCGGCAGGACCGCGAGGGTCGCCGCTTCGGCCCACGACAGCTCCTGGGGAGATCTGCCGAAGTACCGCCACGATGCCGCTTCGAGACCCACCACGTTGCCGCCGAACGGAGCGTGGGAGACGAACATCCGCAGTATTTCTTCCTTGGAAAGGAACATCTCCAGCTTGAGCGCCACCACCACCTCGGCGCATTTTTCAAGCACCCCGCGCCGGGAGTTGCCCAGGGCAAGGCGCGCGGTCTGCATCGTGATGGTGCTGGCGCCGCTCACGACCCGCCCCCGTGTCGCGTTCAGCCAGATCGCGCGCACCAGCGCGGCGACATCCACTCCGGCATGCCTGTAAAACCGCTTGTCTTCGAAGGCCAGAAGCGCCGCCGTGAATTTCGGCGGGACCTTTTCTATCGGAGGGAACCGCCAGGTCTGGTCGCGCGACAGGAGGGCGCCGAGGAGCTCGCCGTCACGATCCGTCACCACCAGTGAGTAATCGCCCTTGAACAGATCGGTCGGGATGGCCAGCAGGAGGACGAGAACGGGAATCGCCGCCAGGAGCGGCGGCGATTCCTTCATGGTGATCCGGTTGCGTACGAGCCCGAGAATCCTACTTGCTCGCTTTAGGAGCGGCTTCATCGACCGTGATCCATTTCCCTTCAGCCGCGGCGTTGATGGATGCGTCGTACATCGCCTCCACCTTGGATTGCGGCAGGTAGAACTTGCCGAGATAACTGGCGTTGAGCATGAGCTTCAGCGACTTCTTGCTCCGGCCTCCAAGGCCGAGGAACGTGAAGACGCGGTCATCCCGGATGTCCTGATATTCGAAGCCCTTCTCGCTGTCCTGGGACCAGCCCTCGAAGCGGGGATTGACTATCTCCCACCCCGCGGGGGCCATGTATGTCATGGCCAGCTCCTCGTAGCGGCGTGACGTGGGGTTTTCAACCTGGATCTCCGCTATGATATCCGTGCCCTGCGGCAGGGAGGAGACATCGAGCGGCTTGTTGTCCCTGTCGTAATAATTGACGCTGAGCGAGAGCCCGTTGGATGTCGCGGACTCCTTGCCCGGCGCGGGATTGCCGGTCTTGACGATCCTGACGTGGATGGGCTCCGCCGACTCGTTCGCGACCCGGATCGACTTCGCCCCGCTCTCGTCCTGGAGGGCCAGGGGCACCCTCTTCACAGGAGCGTCGCTCTCGACCGCCTCCCGTTTGCCGTTCCACTCGAAGGACATCTTCATGGCAGCCCCGGTCTTCCACGTCACCATGTACTTTCCGATAACCAGAAGGCTGTAGGCCGTGGTCTGCGTGCTGTACCACTGTTCCGAGGACAACGAATTGGCGATATCGTTGATCAAGGCCGCCGCGTGATCGATCTGGCCCGACTCCAGGAGTCCCTCGGCGAGGATTGCCTTGTCCCTGAGGTCGGATCCGAAGGTCCCGCCGAGCTCGACGTAGGGGCTGAGCGGAGGGATCTCCCCCTGGGTCAGCCGCAATGCCTCCTGCTTCTGCCCCGCCAGGGAATAGGCGGCTGCCAGCTTGTAGCGGATCTCCACGGGCAGGCTCGGGCGCTCCCTCATACGGTTCATGGCGCCCAGGTCCGGCTCGCCGGCAAGGGCGAGATCGAAGAGGGCATACGCCTGCACAAAGTCGGAGCGGTCCACGTTCCAGCTCCACCTTCCAACTTGGGTTTTCAGGAAAGAGATCATGTTGCGTTTCATGGCCTCCGGCACGACGTAGCCCAGCCTTTCAGCCTCCAGGATGAAGTGGGCCGCGTACGTGGTGCTGTAGCTTGAGGCGGTGTCATCCCCCGGCCAATAGCCGAATCCGCCCGAGCTGGTCTGGAAGTGCTGAATCCTGTCGATGCCGGCCTGGACGTTGCGCTGGACTTCCGCGGCCTCCGCTTCGCTCAATTCGGTGATCTTGTTCAGGTAGAGCTGGGGGAAGGCTCCCGACGTGGTCTGCTCTATGCAGCCGTAGGGGTAGTGGATGAGGTACTGGAGGCGCCGCTCGAGGTTTATGGGTGCGATCTTGGAGACCTCCAGCACCGCGCTGTTGGTGCCCGGGAGCCCGGGGAGGACGATCTTCTGATCCCTTGTCTCGCCTTTTTTCAGGACCAGCGAATCCACCGTGGTGATGGAGGGATTCGGCACGCGCACGTCGATCTCCATTTTCTGGCTGGAGCTGATCTTTCCCGCGGAAGCCGTAATCTCGACCTCGGCGAAGCCGGGGCTGCTCAGGGCCGCGAGATCGAAGGCAACGAGCTGGTCTCCCGGCGACGCAAAGCTCACGGTCTTCGAGCTTTCACCCACAACCTTGATCTTCCCGCCCGCCTTGACCTTGACGGAGACGGAGGAGATTCCGTTCTCGAGGGCGAACACCGACACGGGCAGGGCGAACTGTTCGGTCACGGAGACCACCCGGGGCAGGGTGCCGTACACCATCACCGGCTTCTTGACGGCAACTTCTTTCTCCGCGAATCCGTAGGCGCTCTCACTACCGGCTACAGCCATGACCCTGACTGCCCCGATGTACTGGGGGATGGAGACCTCGTGGGTCGCGGTCTTTCCCTGCGCCAGGGAGAAAGGCCCCATGAACCTCACCATCGGCGGGAAGCGGTTCGCCTTGCGGCCTTCCTTGCCCGCGCCCTCTTCCCCTCCACCGACGGCCAGGAGCTTTTCCAGGGTTCCGCCATATGCTGCAGCAACGAAACCGTACATGTCGAAGGTGCTCACCCCAATGGCATCCCGCTTGAAGAAGTGCCCCCAGGGGTCCGGCGTTGCAAAGCGGGTCAGGTCCAGGAGCCCGATGTCCACGACGGCCAGGGTGTAGGTCATCGGCTTTCCCGAGGCCTCGGAAACCGAAACCCGAACCGTGCTGTTCGGCTCGAACACGTTCGCGGACGAGATGACGGGCGAAAGACGCGTCGCGGGATCCTCCACCTTGATCGGGATGATTCCGAACATGCGGATGGGGCGGTCGTTCACCGTCTGGCCGTGGGGCTGGACCAGGGAAACGTGGACATAGACGTTCGGCGTCATGGCCTGCGTTATGCGCAGGGGGTAGATGGTCTGGCCGGAACGGGTTTCGATCCACTCCGTGGAGATCAGCGTCCCGTTGTTCTCGATGGACACGAGGGCCTTCCCCTTCTGTGCCGTGGGAATGGTGATCTTGGCGGTTTCTCCGACGGTATAGCTCTCCTTGTCCGCGGAGAAGACGAGCATGCTCGCGCTGTCGCCTCCGCCCTCGGGGCTGGAGTAGTACCAGCCGGGCCAGACCATGTAAACGACCTGACCCGTTGCATGACCGCTTTTCATGTCCCGGACCCGAACGAGGTAGCGGCCCCAGACCCTCTCCTTGAACTTCAGGGACCACTCGGCTGCCCCTCCCTTCACCTTCACCTGCTCGGAGGACATGAGCCGGTAATCCCTGCTTCCGAGGTAGTCGGCGATGTTGTCGTCCTGGCGGTCCCACCACCACCTCCAGCCGATCTCGTACACGTCGATCCCGACCTCCCCAGAAGGAACGGGCTTTCCATTCGGAGTCACGAGCGCGATCTGGACCTTATGGGGCTGGTCCACGTCGAGCCACCCACGGTCCTCGGCGTCGGGGATGCTGATCCCGGCGTATTGCGTGAAGGGATGGAAGGGCATTGAGAAGGTATCCGAGTTGATGTTCCCTCCCGGCTCGTACACCCGCGTCTTGAAGCTCGCCTTGAGCTTTCCCGGCGCGATGCTGTTCGCCGTGAGGTTCATCGAGAACTGGGCCTTCCCCTCGGAGTCCAGAGAGCCCTTGAACACCTCCCTGCTCTCCGCCTTGAAGACGCGCACCGGATCGTCGAACGCGTACCCCCGATACGCGGGAAAAGCCGTGGGAATGGAGGTGAGCTGCACGCTCACGTCAGTGTCCATGTTGCCGGCCACGGCTCCGTGGAGCCACCGCACCTCGATGGAGCCCGCGGCCTCCTCCGTGGTCAGCTCCTGGACGCTCCCGAACCCGATGGAGATTTTCAGCCGGTTGGGTTTCACGGTTTCAACGGGAAGCTCCTTGCTGAAGGAAATGCCGCCGACCGTGACCTTGGCCTGGTAGGTGCCCGTGGGCGCCTCCGCTCCCGTCTCGAGGGCGAAATGATAGAAGCTTCCCACGGGATCGTTCTTTCTTGCTGTTTTCACCAGTCTTCCCGACGGATCATAAAGCCTGAGGATGACGGGGTGGTCCGCCGGCAGGACCTTGTTCTTGTCTTGGAGAATGAACGTGAGATAAATGGGATCTCCGGGCCTCCACACACCCCTCTCGCCGTAGATGAATCCCTTGATCCCCTGCTGGACCTGCTGGCCCGTGACGTCGAAATGGCTGACGGGGAGATTGCTGGCGCCCTGGAGCTTCAGATACCCTTTGGTGCCCCTGGCCTCCGCGGTCACGATGAAGCCCTCGTCGGAGAGGGCCAGGGAAGCAAGTCCCGAGGAGTCCGTCCTTGCCTGGGCGATCTTTTGAAGCTGATAGTCGAACACCGACACCACGGCATCCGCCACCGGCTCCGCGGTGAGGAGGTTCGAGACGGCAAGGGTGAGCCTGTTGTTGGCGTCGCTCTGGGCGATGATCCCCAGGTCCGAAACGAGGAAATTCCGCGCGGCGCGAATGGACTTTCCCTCGTAGTAGTAGTTGCTGTAAAAGGCGGGATGCCGCGGATTGTTCCTGTTCTGGTAGTAGTTGTCGTAGTCGCGCTCCCCCTGCGCGGATCCATAGTCGTCCCAGAACGAAGCGCTCAAGACCCTGAGGTTCGCGGAAGGCTCCAAGACTTCCAGGTTTTCCAGCGGGAACGACTTGAGCTCGGCCTCGGAGAGCTCAGGCCCCGGGTACTCGATGTGCCGGACGTCGAAGGAGAGGGTGATCCTGTAGAGGCTGTGCCTGTCGTCCTTCACAAGCGGGGACAGATCGAGCGCCGTCCTGATCCATTGATTGCGCCGATCCGCGGCGTAGGGAACCGGGACGATCTTCTTCCAAATAGTCTTTCCAACCCTGTTCAGCTCTCTGTCATCGGAAAGCTCGTTCACCTGGAGGAACTGGTCGATGTTGTCGGCGTAGATCTTCTGGATCTCCACGATGATGGCGTTGAGGTTCACCGTCTCCACAGGCACCGTCACGCCCTCCTTCTGGGGGAGGATGACTCCATTGCCGATGAACCTGACTTCCGGGATGAGGGTCTTGAAGGAGATGCTCTGGACCGCGTCCGCGGACAGGACGTCCCCCACGGCGTTCTTGATCCCCTTCTTGACGGAGATCTCCACCGTGTCGCCCCAATCAGAGAGGGAGTAGACCTTGAGCACGGTATCCTGGGCGGTGAACCGCAGGCCCCGCGGCGGGTTGGCGGTAATGAATCCACGATAATCCTGGCGCGGAAGAAGCGGATCGGAGAAGCTCACCTCCACGAACCGTTCGGGGGACTCCACCGCCTTCACGGAGAGCACCTTGAAGACGCCCTTCTGGGGAATCTCGACTTCGACGGTCTCTCTCTTTGCGGCATCAACCGCCCCCCCGTCCAGGACGATCGTCAGCCGCTGAGGTTTGTCCCCCTTGACGATGCCCTTCACGGAAAAGCCATGCTCCACCTTGGAATGGCTCCACTCGATCTTCATGCGCTTCCCGTCCAGGGCAGCGGAAAGCGTTTTCTCGATGGCACTGGCATCCGCGACGTCGGATGTCCGCAGGGTGCCGGTGTACTGAAGCTCGCTGATGTTCGATGTGCCCGCGCCCTGAAGCTGCCCCGACTCCACGGAGAGCGTCTGCGTCACGATCGAGAAGGAGAAGTGAAACCGGCTGGTGGAGGCGAAGCGCGCCGCGTCTATCTTTTGGGGAGATACCTCCACCGTGTATTTGACTCCGCGGGGAAGCGGCTTCGACGCGTTGCACTCGATGGTCCTTGTATCGGTCCAGACCCAGGAGCCCGGAAGTGAGGGGGAAACCGAGATGACTCCCCGCGCCGTCTCCTTTCCAACGAGGTCCCGCGGGATCGCCTCATTGACGAATCTCACCATGATCCTGCTTTCCGAGGAGATGGCCCCGGAAGAATGGGCGGAAACAATCTGGGCGTCCGCTGTGGACTCATAATCGAGATCCTTCCCTCCACCGCCCTTCCCACACGAGATGACAAGCAGGGTGAGGATGAAAACTGCCAGCGCACCGGTGAGACACGCTTTTTTCGTCATGAGACATCTCCCTTCTGAAGTTTTTATTGATTCGCGGGGGCGTCGGCGCCATTTTCCTCCACCTCGCGCCCCATAAAGTATAGCCCGCCGCGATCCAGGCCGCAATCACACGGCGGGGAGCGTGTGCACGCCGTCTGCAATCACTTGTCGTTCCGCCATGAATGATATACTCTGCGCCAGATCCGCGATGCGGTCCCGCATCGGCTTTCACCGTCCGATCTGCGGAAAGGGGTCACCCCATGGACGCAAGCTTCCAGAACAGGGATATCATCTCGATCACGGATTTCTCCCGCGAGGAGATCCTCCAGCTCTGCGAGGCGGGAAAGCGGATGTACGAGCTGGAGAAGAGCGGAAAGCGCAACAGCCTGCGCGACGCCCTGAAGTACCGCACCCTCTCCTACATGTTCTACGAGCCGAGCACCCGCACCCGCACCAGCTTCAATACGGGGATGCGCGAGCTCGGGGGGCGCTACGACGGGTTCTCCGGCACGGAGGGCACCTCCGTGATGAAGAACGAAACGGTGCGCGACACGGTCACCATGATGTGCGCCAACCACTTCGACGTGATCGTGATGCGTCATCCCCTCGACGGATCCCTCCAGTGGGCCGCGGACGTGGCCAACATCCCCGTGGTGAACGGCGGGGACGGAAAGAACGAGCACCCGACGCAGGCGCTGCTCGACGTGCTCACGCTCTTCGTCCTGAAAAACGGAAAGCTGGACGGCCTTCGGGTGGGATTCGGAGGGGACCTCTCCCACGGCCGCACGGTCCGCTCGCTCAGCCTTGCGCTCTCACACTTCGACCACATCTCCATCCGCTGGGCCGCCGAGGACTTCCTCGGGATGCCGGAGGACCTCGCGCAGCTCTTGTCGGCGCGGGGAGTGAAGGTGGCGCGGGAGAAATCGGTGCGCGACGTCATGGGCAACGTCGACTTCTACTACATGACCCGGCCCCAGCTCGAGCGCATGCCCGGGGTCACGCAGAAGGACATCATGGCCATGATGAAGCAGTACCGCATAGACCTGGACAAGGTAAGGGGGTTCGACGTGCACGTCCTGCACCCCCTGCCGGTGAACAGCGAGGTGGCGGAGATCGACTACCGCGTGTACTTCACCCCGGCGCAGGCCTTCTTCGCCCAGGCCGAGTTCGGCATCTTCCTCAGAAAGGCGCTCCTGTACGAGATGCTCCGCCAGGAGAGCTACCTCCGCTACGACAGCCGCCTCCCCGCGGAGCTTGAAAAGGGGAACAACCGCCTGCCGCGCGCTCTCCACGGGACCAAGCAGCAGGCCATGTTCATAGACAAGATCAACAACGGCACCGTGATCGACCATCTGGCGGAGGGTACCCTCCGCGCGGTGGATGCCGTCCTCGACCTCGAAAACCGCGGCCATTCCTGCACCACGGCCGTGATCGCCGAAAAGAAGCACCCCTTCATCAAGACGAACCTCCCCGAGCTCACCGAGCGGGACCTGAAGCAGATCGCGCTCATCTCCCCGGAACCGACCGTCAACTACATCCAGGACGGCAGGGCGAGGGAGAAGTTCGTCTACCTCCTCTGCCGGAACTCCAACTGCATCACGCGCACGATCAACGAGGACGTGCCGCCCAAGTTCTACGCCGACTCGGGCGCCATCCGCTGCCGCTATTGCAGACGGCCCTACACGGTTTCTAGCTCCAAGGTGAACGACGATGAAAGGCGCGCCTACCTGCGCTCCCTTCCCGGCGGCATCACGACGGTGGCCTACCCGGACTGAAAGCGCGATGATAGATCCTCACGTCCATCTGAGGGACTGGAGCCAGGCCCACAAGGAAACCCTTCGCCACGGCCTGTCCGTTGCCTGGCGCGCCGGACTCGACGGCGTGTTCGAGATGCCCAACACCGACCCTCCCCTCACCTCGCGGCAGGCCATCCAGCGGCGCATCGCGGACGCCGACTCCGCGATCTCCGCCCTCGGCATTCCCATCTTCCATGGGCTGTACGCCGGGCTCACGCCCGAGCCCGCGCAGGTAGAGGAGGCGGTGCGCGCCTGGCGCGAGCTCTTCCCGCGGGTTGTGGGGCTCAAGCTGTTCGCGGGCCACTCCACGGGAAACATGGGAATCGTTGGACGCGAGGCGCAGGCGGTGATCTATCGACGGCTGGCAGAGCTGGAGTTCACGGGGGTCCTCGCCATCCACTGCGAGAAGGAGGAGCTCATTCGAAAGCGGCCGGATGGAAGCCAGGACTGGGACCCCGCTCATCCGTCCAGCCACGCAAAGGCCAGGCCGCCGGCCGCGGAGGTGGCATCGGTGGACGACCAGGTGGAGCTTGCGCGGCAGTCCGGTTTTGCCGGCACGCTGCACATCTGCCACATCTCGACACCCTTCGCCCTGGACCTGCTTCGCGGAAAGCACACGGGCGCTGCCAGCCTGCCGGCGTTTCGGCTGACCTGCGGACTGACCCCCCACCACGCCCTCCTCGATTCGGAGCTCATGGACGGCCCCGGCGGCCTGTTGTTGAAGACAAATCCGCCCCTGCGGCCCAAGCCGATGCCCACCCAGATGCACTCGCGGCTCATATCCGGAGAGATCGACTGGCTGGAGACGGATCACGCGCCGCATTCATTAAAGGAGAAAACGGAAGCTTTCCCCTCCGGGATTCCGGGCCTGCCGTTCTATCCCCGGTTCGTGAAGCTGCTGCGAGACAAGGGCGCCTCAGAGCAACGGATCGGCGAGCTGACTCACGGCGCGATATCCAGGGCGTTCGGGATCGCTGTTCCCGACAGGCGGCGGGCGCCGGACATGGAGCTTTCCCGGGAATACGAGTTCGATCCCTTCGCGTCCCTGCGCGCTTGAGCGATGCTCTCGGCCGGTCCCCTCATCCCGGCTTCTTGTTGAGCGCGGAGTTGCCCACCACTTTTTCTATCCTGCTTTTCCGTGTCTCGGGCTTCCTGGCGTCGGTCACCCAGCGGATGTACATGTTCCGGGAGCTCCTGGAAAACCCGTTGAAGTTCGCCCACGCTCCCTGATCCCTCATCAGGGCCGCCCTGAGGTCCCGCGGCAGGGCAAGCTCCTCCGCGATCACGTACGCATTGGCCCACGCGCCGCTCGCCTTGACCTGCCGCACCGAAGCGAGTCCGGATCCGTGCATCCGCCCGGCCTTTAGCAGGCGCTGGGCACGCTCCTTGTTTCCCTTGGACCAGATGCTCTTGGGGCGGCGGGGAGAGAACCGAAGGAGAAACGATCCGCCGTCGTGGCTCAGGAGCTTGCCGTCGATCCAGCCGAAACAGACAGCCTCATCGAGTGCATCCTCGTAGAGAACGCCGGGGCCCGGCGCGCTCTTCTTGCGGAGGATGAGCCATACTCCGTCGGATGAGGAATGGTTCCTGACAAGCCAGCGCCGCCACTCTGCGGGAGTCTTCACCTGGAGAGGGACCGGCTCATCCACGCCGTCCCGGGACATCGCACTACCTCCTCGGCCTCGTTTTGTCGGCCGCCTTCGCCGCCGCGCCTCTAAAGAAGAAGCTGCATGAGGTGAACGTCCAAGAGCCTTCCGAACTTGAATCCCACTTCCTTCATCGTGCCCACCATGAAAAAGCCCGCCCATTCGTGAAGGCGGATGCTCACGGGATTGTCCTGGGCGATGCGCGCCAGGATTGCATGGTGCCCCAGCCGCCGCCCCTCTTCCACGATCGCTTTCATGAGCCGCTTCCCGATCCCCCGTCCCCTCTTCTCCTCCGAGATGTAGATGGAGATCTCGACCGTGCGCGAGTAGGCGGCCCGATCGGAGTAGGGGCTCAAGGAAGCCCAGCCGGATATGCGCCCTCCGTCTTCGGCTACAAGCACGGGATGCCGGGGCCCATGCTCCTCGAACCAGGCCCGCCTCTCCTCTGGGGATTTCGGTTCCGTGTCGAAGGTGGCGGTCGTCGTGGAGACCGCCTGATTGTAGATCTCGTTGATCCGGTCCAGGTCTCCCGGGGCCGCGCTGCGAATCGTCTCCACGCCCGAATCCTCCCGCGCGTTAGAACAGGTAGTCGGTGTTGACGAAGTTCGACGCCCGCCCCCGAAGCATATCGCTCAACAGCCCCTTGTTGAGCTCGCTTTCCGGCGCCGCGACCATGGAGCGGATGGAGAAACAGCGAAGCGCATCCGAGACCGAAAGGGTGGCCTCCGCGCTGTCCTTGCGCCCCGTGAATGGGTACACGTCCGGTCCCCGCTGGCATTGGGCGTTGAGGTTGACCCGGCAAACCTGGTTGGCGAACACGTCGATGAGGGGCCCGATCACCGCGGGGTTTCGCCCGAAGATGCTCGCCTGCTGGCCGTAGCTGGAGGCCACCACGTAGTCGAAGACCTCCCGCACGTCGTCGAACACCGCGATGGGCACCACCGGCCCGAACTGCTCCACCGAGTACAGCTCCATGTCCGCCCTCACGGGAAAAACAACGGATGGAAAATAAAAGCTTTCCCGGGCGAGCCCGCCATGGCGGTTCACTACCCGCGCCCCCTTGGAGACGGCGTCCGCAGCCAGCGCCTGCATCCTCTCCGCCTTTCCCGGCTCGGGAAGCGGCGTGATCCGCACCCCCTTTTCCCACGGCATGCCGAAGGGAAGAGCGTCCACAGCGTCGGAAAGCTTTCCCGCAAAGCTCTCGGCGATCTTCCTCTGGACGAAAAGCAGCTTGAGGGCCGTGCACCTCTGGCCGTTGAAGGAAAGGGCGCCCGTGAGGCACTCGGACACGGCGAGGTCGATGTCCGCGTCCTCCAGGACGATGGCCGGGTTCTTGGCGTCCAGCCCCAGGATGCACCGGAGACGGTTCGGCATCGGGTGCTGGCGCTTGAGGAGATTGGCAACGCGCGAGCTTCCGATGAAGGCAAGCGCCGCGATCTGGCCGCTTTCGACGATGGGCCCGGCCACCTCCCTGCCGTCGCCGTTGACGATGTTGATAACCCCGGGCGGGAAGCTTTCGGCGAAACAGGAGAGCAGCGGCGCCTGGCAGAGCGAGCCGAATCGCGGCAGCTTGGCCACCACCGTGTTGCCCATGGCCAGCGCCGGAATCAGGGTGGTGAAGGTCTCGTTCAAGGGATAGTTGAACGGGCCCATACAGAGCACCACTCCCAGCGGAGCGCGCCGGATGTGGGCCATCACTCCGCCGTTTGACGAGAATCTGGAGCCGGCGCGGTCGGTCTCCTTGAGCGCCTCGATCGTGTCCGCGATGTATTGCACGGTCCTGTCGAACTCGCGCTCGCTGTCGGCGCGGCTCTTGCCGATCTCCCACATAAGGAGGCGCACCGACTCCTCCCTCACGCCCAGCATACGGCGGGTGAAGTCCTGGAGCCTTTCGACCCTTTCGCCGACGCGCATGGTAGGCCACCGGCCCCGGCCGTGGTCCCATGCCCGCGCCGCCGCATCGAGGGCCGACAAGGCCTCTGCCTTGTCCAGCCTGGCCTGCGGACCGATCCGCCTTCGCGCGAGCGTCCCGTCGCCGGCAATGCAGATCGGGGACAGCACCTGCTCGACATCGCCCGACCACCGGCGGATCTCTCCGTTTATCAGGTAGCTCACTCCCCTGTCGTAGCTGCCGCCTGCGGGCGCGAAATCGGCCTCGGGAGGGATCTCCTCCCGGCGAGGGAAAAGCGACGCCAATTTCTTTCTCACATCCACGCTCATGACAAAAGAGTGCGTTTCACCCGAAGCGGTGTCAAGGAGCCGGCCCGGGCGCCTTGACGCTCACCGCTCTCGTTATTATCCTTTTCGCGCCCCAGAACCCAATGACTTTAAACGAACAACAGCACCCGATACGAAACGAGAGAGGCTCGGCGGAAGAAACCGGCGGGGAGAGGCCCCTCATCGTCCAAAGCGACCGATCCATCCTGGTGGAGGTGGCGAATCCCGGATACCGGAAGGCCCGCGACCTTTTGGCCCGCTTCGCCGAGCTTGTGAAATCTCCCGAGCATATCCACACCTACAGGATCACGCCCCTTTCCATCTGGAACGCGTGCGCGGCGGGGGAGAGCGCCGAGGAGATCGTCTCGGGGCTCGTCTCCCTGTCCAAGTATCCCGTGCCCGAGCACATCGTCACGGAGATCGGGGAGTACGCCAGGCGATACGGCAAGCTGCTCCTCGAGCAGGACGGCGGCACCCGGCTCGTCCTGCGCTCCCTGGACGCGGAGCTCGCACGGGAGATCGCGGCGGACCGCCACGCATCCCCGCTTCTCTCCCAGAAGCTCTCCGAGACCGAGTTCGCCGTGGACCCCCGGAACCGGGGCCGGCTCAAGCTCGCCCTGATCAAGCTCGGCTTTCCCGTGGACGACCGCGCCGGCTACGCGGCCGGCGCCCCGCTTTCCTTCGGCCTGAGCCAAGCCATGCGAAGCGGCCTCCCCTTCATCCCCCGGCCGTACCAGAGGGCGGCGGCTGACGCCTTCCATGCCCGGGGCTCCGAGCGGGGAGGAAGCGGCGTGATCGTGCTGCCCTGCGGAGCGGGAAAAACGATCGTGGGGATGCTCTGCATGGACCTCTTGAAGACTTCGACCCTCGTTCTCACAACGTGCGTCACCGCCGTGCGCCAGTGGATCGAGGAGCTCCTGGACAAGACCGATATCTCCCCGGAGCAGATCGGAGAGTACACGGGGCTGAAGAAGGAGGTGCGTCCCGTCACGGTGGCAACCTACCAGATCATGACGCACCGCGGCCGGGGTTCCGAGGACTACGCGCATCTGGAGATCTTCAGCCGCGAAGACTGGGGGCTCATCGTCTATGACGAGGTCCACCTCCTCCCCGCTCCCGTGTTCCAGATCACCGCGGCGCTGCAGGCCCGCCGCAGGCTGGGGCTCACCGCCACGCTGGTGCGCGAAGACGGCAAGGAGGACGACGTGTTCGCCCTGATCGGGCCGAAGAAGTTCGACGTGCCGTGGAAGGAGATGGAGAAGCAGGGCTGGATCGCCAAGGCGCTGTGCACCGAGGTGCGCATCCCCCTGCCGCAGGACCTTCGCGCCTCCTATTCGGTGAGCGACGCCCGCGCGAAGTTCCGCATGGCCTCGGAGAACCGGGCAAAGGTGGACCACGTCACGGCCATCCTCGCCCGGCATCCGGGGGAGCCGGCGCTGGTGATCGGAATGTACCTGGACCAGCTCAAGGCGATCGCCGGTCCCCTGGGGCTTCCCGTCATCACGGGCGCCACTCCCCAGAAGACGCGGGACAAGCTCTATGGAGAGTTCAAGGCGGGAAAGATCCGCATCCTGGCCGTCTCCAAGGTGGCAAACTTCGCCGTGGACCTTCCCGAGGCGAGCGTCGCCATCCAGATCTCCGGCACATTCGGCTCCCGCCAGGAGGAAGCCCAGAGGCTGGGAAGGATCCTCAGGCCAAAGAGCGCTTCGCGCCAGGCTTCCTTCTACTCACTGGTGAGCAAGGACACGGTGGAGCAGGACTTCGCCCTCAAGCGCCAGCTTTTCCTCTGCGAGCAGGGCTACGCATACACCATCGAGGCCGTCCCGTGAAGCACTTCCCGGCCGACTGGCAGGGCTTTCTCGAGGAAGTCTCTCTCTGGGGACATCTGTCGATTCCCGCCAGGAGGACGTTCCTCGACGGCGTGCGGCCCCACCTCAGTATCGATGCCTCATCGGATGACCCCGCCGTGGACGAGCTTCGCGAAGCCGGCCTCCTCTCGGACTCGGACAACGCGGACTACCTTTCGGTGAGCCCCCGCTTCATCCGCTTCCACCAGCTGGCCAAGGCGTTGGAGAGGATAGCGGTCTTCGAGGCCGCGGGGTTCGACGTGCTGCGCGACTACCTCTCGGAGCATTTCACACAGTCCGAGAGGTCCCTCCTTCACGAATCCCTTGCCTTCCACCCCGACGATTTCGGCCGGATCGCGAGCCTGGTCACCACGGTGGAGTGGATCGAAGACTTCCGTGCGCGCGACAGGACGCTCCGCCCCGACCGGGAAGCGGGGCAGTCCCACGTGAGGTCCCTGGAAACCGCGCGGAAGATCCTCTCCTTCTTCATGGAGCAGCGTGACCATGTGCCCATACATGACCTCGAGGAGTATTTCCCCGACACGGGCCGCCCCCTCCTCGCCTCGGCGCTGAAGCTCGGTGTCCAGGCCGCCGTGTTCTTCCTCTCCATCCGAAAGAGCGACCTGGAGCCGATAGTCGGGGTCTGGCCCTCGGCCGCGCGCAGGATCCGGCGGGCCCAGATCGCCCTCGCCCCCGAAGCGGTGATCCCGCAGAAGAGGTTCCGCCACCCCTTCCTCATCGAAGACATGGCCACGGTGCTCCTGGCGGCGCGGGCCGAGGCGATTCCCGTGCGTCGAAGCGACGAGAAACCCTTCTCGCGCTTCGAGGAGGAGCAGACCGCGGCGCTGCTCTCCCTCCCCGCATGGCTTGAGGAGTTCAGCGGCGCCACGCCTCGAATCAGGGTGGGCTCGGCGCTCGCCGCGCTGCGCTATTGCGGCCTCCTGGTGAGCGATCAGGAAGGGGACGCCCTGAGGCTGCGCCCCGGGGATGGGGCCGTGGAATGGGCGCTTGGAGGGCTCGGCGAGAGGCTGGAGGGGTTTCTCAAAAGGGCGGCCCCGGGGGCGAAGGGCGGCAAGAGCGGCGAGCATCAGGCGAGCCGCCCGACGGTGCTTCTCTCCCTGCTCCTGGGTCCGTGGGCATCATGGGCCGAGGCTGCAGCGGACATCCTGCCCCCGCTGACCCAGGCTTTCCTTTCGGCCCCGCGTTCTTCATTCATCCGATTCAAGGATTTTGCCCGTTACCAGGCGGCGATAGCGAATCCTCTCATTCCGCTTCGGGAGCGGGGGGGCGGCACATCGCTGTGGGCCGGTCGGCCGTCCCTTCCCACGGACGAGCTCCTGGAGGACCTCTGGCAATCCTTCCTCCACGCGTACCTCGTTTTCGGCCTCTTCGCGCTGGGGGGAGCGGAGGCGGGCTTCGCCTCCGGCCAGCCCTGCTTCCTCCTGGGCTCCATGGGCCGCTACCTCCTCGAGGCCGCGGAGGGCTTCGATCCCGATGAGGCAGCCTCCCAGCGGCAGGATGGAGAGACGGGGGACATCGTCGTTCAGCCCACCTTCGAGATCGCCTTCCTCGCCCCGTCTCCGGCCGCGGAAGCGGAGATCGCGCGGTTCGCCGAAAGGCTCGGCAGGGAGGTGGGGGTGCTTTTCAGGATTACCAAGGCATCCATCCTCCGCGCCGCGGCCGCCGGTCTGGCCGAGGGTCGGGTGATCGGCGTCCTTGCCCGCCTGTCGAAGAATCCTCTCCCGCCGAACGTCGAACACGAGGTCCGCGGGTGGTTCGGTCGAGCTTGACTTTTTACCCATCGCGCCGTAGGTTCATGGGCCGAAAGCAATGAAGATCGCCGTCACGGGAGCCACGGGATTCATCGGAAGCCACCTCGTCGAAGCTCTCATCGCGAGGGGTCACGAGGTGACCTGCCTGGCACGAGACCCGCGGAAGCTGGGATGGATCGAGAGTCTCTCCGCGCGCATCGTCTATGGGGATGTCTGCAAGCCCCATACGCTCCCCGATTTCGTCTGCGGGCAGGAAGTGGTGGTGCACGCCGCCGCCCTCACCAAGGCCGTGGACCTGAACTCTTACAAACGTGTGAATGTCACTGGCACGGAGAATCTGCTCGCAGCCATCAAGGCTCATGCCCCCCGCCTGCGGCGTTTCGTCCTCGTCTCCAGCCAGGAGGCCATGGGGCCGAGCCCCGACGGCGAGCCCCTGGGGGAAGACGCCAGGCCGAACCCCCTCTCCATGTACGGAATCAGCAAATCCCTGGCGGAGAAGGCGCTTCGGGGCTTCTGGGACACGATCCCCATGACGGTGATCCGCCCCCCTTCCGTGTACGGCCCTCGCGACAGGGATATCCTCGCCTATTTCAGAATCGCGGCGCGGGGGATCATGCCGATCGTGGGGGACGGTACTATCCTGAGCATCGCGTACGTGAAAAACCTCGTCGCGGGCATCTCCCTCTCCATCGAGCGGCCCCTGGGAGGCTTTCGAAGCTACTATTTCACGGACGGGGCTCCCCTTACCTGGGGCGATATCTCACTGCTGATCTGCCAGGCGCTGGGAAGGCGGGCGATAAAGATCGCCGTGCCCCCATTCGTCGTGAGGATGGCCGGGGAGATTTCCGGGCTGTACTCCGCGCTGACGCATCGGGCCCTGCTCTTGAGCAGGGATAAAATAGAAGCGATGAAGCACCGCTACTGGCTTGTCTCGGATCAGCGGGCCCGATCCGAGCTGGGCTACCGCCCCCCCTACTCTACGGAGCAGGGGATAATCGAGACCGCCCGCTGGTATCGATCCGCGGGCTGGCTGTAAAGCCGGGGCAGGGCCGCCGCGCTTATCCTGCAACCGCCTTCCAGCGGCCCTATGTCATGGACGACGAAGGGCCGCGGAGCCAAGGAGGGCGGCAGCGGCCCCAAGTCAAGGATGACGAAGGGCCGCGGAGCCCTGCGGCGGTAGCCCGCCGCGTAAGGCGGCAGCGGCCTGGATATGCTCTGGGCTTGTTCCGCAGCATCCCCCCACCAGCGTCGCTCCGTTTTTCACGCAGAGCTGGATCCCGCGGGCAAACTCTTCCGGGCTCAGGTCGAAGACCGCCTTCCCATTCACGAGCCTCGGTTTCCCCGCATTAGGCTGGGCAACGAGAGGCAGGTCAGTGTAGCGGCGAAACCGCGAAACCACCTCAGCCATCTCGAACGGATCGAGCTCGCCGCAGTTGGCACCCAGCGCATCAGCTCCTTCCTTGCTCAAGGCTAGCGCGCACTCTTCGACGCTGTTTCCCATGACCGTGCGGCCCCCATTGTTGAGGGTCGAAAAAGAAATGGAGGCTATGACGGGAAGAGCGCTCACCTGGCGGCATGCCCGGAGCGCGCACAGGGCTTCCCGCAGATCGACATAGGTCTCAATGATGAAGCCGTCCACTCCCGAGGAGGCGAGGATCGAGGCCTGCTCCTCGAAACACTCGATGAGCTGCGCCTCCGTCGCGTCTCCGTAGGGCTGGAGGAGCTGACCGGTCGAGCTGATGTCGCCGATGACAAAGCGTCCGCCGTTGTCGTCGGAAGCGGCGGCGGACTTCGGCGCGCCGGCAGGCGCCGGAAGGCCGCGCGCGACTGAAAGGGCAAGCGCGGCCCCCGCACGATTCACTTCGGCGACATCGACGGAGCCCCTGCCGTGGGACTCCAGGAATATACGGTTCATCGTAAGGGTGTTCGTCGTTATGACCCATGAGCCGGCCCGGGCGTATCCCGCATGGATGGAGCGCACGGCCTCGGGGTGAAGGAGGTTCTGCTCGCCGCCGGGCTCCAGGCCCATGGCGGCAAGCTGTGTCCCGTTTGCCCCGTCCAGGAGGACGGGTCCGCGGTTCCGCAATACCTCATGCAGGCTCACGCGGTCTCCTTCTCCATGTAGCACACGGTAAAGGGAAGGTGGGGAAATGTCGCGGTCCGCGTCTGGTGAAAACCGATGCCCTGGTACCAGCGCTTGAGGATCTTTCCCTCGTCGATGAGGGCGATCGATATCTTCGAGCGGCCCCTTTCCCGGGCAAGGGAGAAGACAAAATCGATGAGCATCCTCCCGTAGCCCCGATGCCTGCAGGCGGGCAAGACCGAGAGCTTCTCGAGATAGAACACATCGGCGCCGGCCGGAAACGCCGAAACGAAACCGACCTGCTCCCCCCCGTCATACAGCCCGAAGCATTCGAGCCCCTCGGCCACGTGCGCCGTGAGCTTTTCCAGCGCAATGAAAGAGGGGTGCGTGGGGCAGTTCTCCCGCGTGAGCCCGAGCTCCTCTGCCACCGTGCGAAAAGATTCCCGGATGACTTCGACGCTTCTGGCCAGAGCCCCTTCACCTTCGATTCGGCGGATCTCGATACCCATGGCTCACCGCCCCCCGGGCAGAAGGCTGTCGATCTGAACGACCTGCCTGCCCTTGCGGGCAAAGCGATGGACCTCTCCGCCGAGCGCCGCGACCGTCCTGTCGGGGCGCACCACCAGCGCCGAGCCCGAGACGATCCCATAGCTCACCGTCCCCGCGCGTACGAGGGCCTGCAGGGCTCGAAGCTCCTCCCAGCCATCGGCCTCCCCATGCGTGTCGCAGTTCACGGGCGCGATTCCCAGGCAGGGAAAGATCTCGGAGCTGGCGTCGTCTGCGGGGTCCCTCCAGCGGATCCAGCTCCGCGCCAGCATGATGCTCCCCGCCGAGACGCCGAGATAGGGTTTGCCCTGGTTGTAGAGGTCTTTCAGGAAATCAATCATTGCGGTCCGCTCCAGAACCCGCATGCCTTCGTCTACATCGCCTCCGCTGATGAACACGATATGAGAACTTTCAAGCACCGCTTTCGCCCTCTTGGCATCGGCGCGCTTGCCGCACAGCGGCGCGAGCTTCATCCCGCCCGCTCCCGCCTTCACCAGGAGCCGTCCGATGATGGCGCGGAAAGCGGCGTTATCTCCCGACGCGGCGCCGACGTAGGCGACAAGCGGCCGCTCAACCCCCGCCTCCCGCAGCGCGGCCTGGATCATGGGGTCAGGGCCTCTCCTTGTCATGGCACCCCTGCCCCCCGCGATGAGGTATACGGGTTTTCTCCTAGCTGCCATATCCGCCTCCGCCTTTTTGGAGAATCTCGGCTGAGAGGGGAAACCCCCGCTTCGCGAGGAGGAACTTTCCGGACGCCTCCGGAACAAGACGATCCACCTGTTCAACGGAGATCTCCACCTCGCTGCCGAACAGGTCATGAAGCGCATCGCAGGCGTCCCGCAGGGCCGCCGGCGCGTCGCGTTCGGCGATGACGGCACGAAACCGGACCGCGCGCGGAGTCTCCTGGTCGAGACGGTACTCTTCAATGCCCTCCACGCGGGCAACCACTTCGTCCAGCTCCCTGTGCGTGATGAGCCTTCCGTCCCCCGCCAGGCAGAGGCTGGCGAGCCTCCCCTCGATCGAGGAGAGGGTCATGCCGGTATCCCGGCTGCACGGACAGGGCTCGGCGGATACGCGGGCGAGGTCTCCGATCTCGAAGCGCAGGAGCTGAAACCAGGGGTTGCCGAAGGTCGTGGCCAGTATCCTGCCGATCTTCTCTCCCGGCTTGCCGCCTTCAACGGGGAGAAGGTCCACGCGGCAGAACTCGCTGTTCTGGTGGAGGCGGCCGCACTCGCACTCCATGAACACATAGCCGGCCTCCGTTGAGCCGTACGAGCTCGCGATCGGTGTGTCGAACACGTCCCGGATGGCCCTGAGCTGGAGCTGAGAGGGAAACTCGTAGGTCAGGGTGATGAGGGGGGGCTGGAATACAAGCTCTCCCATGCGGCGGGCAAACCGCGCAAGCCGCGCCAGAAGCGACGGATTGGCCTCCAGCACCGCAGGCTGGAATTCGGCGAGCTCCGCCAGGATTCGCAGCTCGTGGCCCTCCGGCCACTGGGCGGTGCTTCCGTACTCGTTGAGGAAGAGAAACCGGCCCAGGATGCGCTCCGTGCGCGGGATAGGCCGGCCGTCGCTGAGCGGACCGACGGAGAGGGCGCTCGCGAGGATTGCCTCCCGATGGGAGCCTGAAGCAACGCGCGCCGCGGTGTTGTTGAGCGCCCACGACGCGCGTTCCGATGCGTCCCACCACCGCTGGTTCCAGATGTTCGTGAGAGATTCGTCCGCCGTGCCGCTGGTCTTGATGAAGCTGATCTCCCCGCGTGAAATGCCGGCGTCGACGTCGAGCCCGCGGGGAACCAGGCCATAGGGGAAATGCCTTCGGATGTCGTCTTTCGAGAGGGCCGGCAGCGCGGCGTAGCGCGCATCCAGCGCGCAGTCCTCCCCCGGATCGAGTGCGAGCCAGCTCTCGTACATCGGCGTGCTGTCAAGGGCCGCATGAAGGGCTTCCAGACAGCGCTGTTGGTAAGCGCGGCGCGCGCTCTTGCTTGAATCGATTTCCTGCATGGGAATTGTCGACGCTACTCTACCCGATCCGGAAGGCCATGAGAAGCAGGCGGACGAAAATCAGCGCCCAACCCGCCACCAGGATCACGAAAGCGACCTTTCGGACGGTTGATGTGAGAACCACGAAGAGGGTGAGGAGGGCGAGGAAGCCCACCGGCTCGGCCAGCACTTCCAGGTCCTTCACCGACGGGAGGATGTACTTGACGGCGCCGATGATTCCGATTCCGAGGTAGCGCGCAGCCGAGTAGAGGAACCCAAAGATCTGGGTAAGCGTATCCGGTTTCACGCGAGCCTCCCCCGCGCCACTATAAATGATCCCCGGCCTCGACGCAACCGCAATCAGCCGCCTGCGCCGAACACTTGAAAAACTGCGCTCGCTCGCGTACCCGGGAGACTGGCTGCGCGCGGCCCACGATGCGCCCCCCCTGCACGGCTCGTCATCAAAAACACTTGCCTATTGCTAGGGCTGTTAATATATTAAGCCTGCTTATTAATTAAGCAAGGTTAACTATGAGAGACGAAAAAGAAATCATCTCCATGATTCGCAAATGGATAGAGGCGTTCAGAGTCCGATCCATGGATGACTGGAAACGATTCATCAAGGCATCGGGCCTCTCGTATCCGCAGCTCGGTCTTCTCACACACCTGTACTTCAGCGGCAAGCGCGGCGTCCACGACATCGGGGACCACATGGACATCACCAGCGCGGCCGCCAGCCAGCTCGTCGAGCGCCTGGTTCAGGCCGGGCTTGTCCAGCGCACTGAAAGCGCCGAGGACCGCCGGGTCCGCCAGATCGCCCTGACGGACAAGGGGCGGGCCCTGGTAGAGCGGGGAATCGAGGACCGGCATCGATGGGTGGAGCGCCTCGTATCGGGCCTCACGCCCGAGCAGCGCGAGGCTGTCCTGAAAGCTCTCCCGATCCTGCTCGAAGCCGAGGGCAAGCTCGAAGAGGTGAAAGGCGCCGCCGACAGAATCGTCCCCGCCGCCTCGAGGCAATAGAACGGCCGGAATAACGACTCTCTCAATTGAGGTGAACAATGCTGAAGCTTTTGAAATACCTGAAGCCCTACGCCCTGCCCGTGGGGCTGGTTTTGACCCTCGTTTTCCTCCAGGCCATGGCCAACCTGTACCTGCCCACCCTCATGTCCGGCATCGTTGACAGGGGAATCATGAGCGGGAATACGGCGTACATCCTGCGAATCGGCGCTTTCATGCTGGCGGTGGCCGGGGGAGGGATCCTCTGCTCGGTCATCGCAAGCTGGTTTTCGGCCCGCGCCGCCATGGGATTCGGAAGAGACCTCCGGGCGAAGGTCTTTTCGCACGTGGAGAGCTTCTCCCTGCACGAGTTCGACAGGATCGGGACTCCTTCCCTCATCACGCGGACCACCAATGACATCACGCAGGTCCAGATGGTTACGCTGATGATGATGAGGATGTTCATCATGGCGCCCGTCATGGCGATCGGCGGCATCGTTTTGGCGCTCTCCGTGGACGCCGAGCTGTGGTGGACCCTCGTTGCCGTGGTGCCCGTCCTGGCCGGCATCATCGCGCTCCTCATGGGCATGGGACTGCCCCTGTTCAAGGCGATGCAGATCAAGATCGACAGGATCAACCTGGTGCTCCGCGAGAACCTCACCGGCATGCGGGTGATCCGGGCCTTCGACAGGATCGAAGACGAGAAGAGGCGTTTCGACGCCGCGAACCTCGACCTCACCCGCACCGCCATCACGGTCAACAAGCTCATGGCGATCATGTTTCCCGCCGCGATGCTCATCATCAACGTCGCAACGATCGCCATCATCTGGTTCGGCGGGCTTCGCGTGGACGCGGGAAGGATGGAGGTGGGAAGCCTCATGGCGTTCGTGCAGTACGCCGCGCAGATCCTCTTCTCCCTACTCATGGTGTCCTTCATGTTCGTGATGATTCCCCGCGCCTCCGCTTCCGCGGCGAGGATCAACGAGGTCTTCGCCCTGGTGCCGGAGATCAGGGACGCCAAGCGGCCGCGAAAGACGGACGGGCAGAGGGGCTACCTCGAGTTCCAGGGCGTCACCTTCAGCTACCCCGGCGCGGGGGAGCCCGCGATCAGCGATATCTCCTTCAGCGCCAGGCCGGGGGAGGTGACGGCGATCATCGGCGGCACGGGCGCCGGCAAGTCCACGCTGGTCAACCTCATCCCGCGGTTCTACGACGTGGACAGCGGCCGAATCCTGGTGGACGGGGTGGACATCCGCGAGATCTCCCAGGAAGACCTGCGCTCGAGGCTCGGCTTCGTTCCCCAGAGGGCGGTGCTCTTCAACGACACGATCGCCAACAACATCCGCTACGGGCGGGAAGACGCCACGGATGAAGAGGTGGCTCGCGCTTCGGAAACGGCCCAGGCCGCCGAGTTCATCCTCGCCCTGAAGGAGGGCTACCAGCATCAGATCGCGCAGGGCGGCGGCAACGTCTCCGGCGGCCAGAAGCAGCGGCTGGCCATCGCGCGGGCGCTGGTAAGGAGGCCCGAGATCTACGTCTTCGACGACACGTTCTCGGCCCTCGACTTCAAGACGGACGCGAAGCTTCGCGCCGCGCTTCGAGAAGAGACGGCGGGCGCCACCGTGATCATCGTGGCGCAGAGAATCAACACGGTCATGGACGCGGACCGGATCATCGTTCTGGATGACGGCCGCATCGTGGGCATCGGCACCCACAGGCAGCTCCTCGCCGCCTCGGATGTGTACCGCGAGATCGTATCTTCACAGCTCCCCGAGGAGGCCCTGGCATGAGCGACGGACGGAAACAGGACAGGTCGAAGGGCCCCATCGGATTCGGCGCCACCGGCAGGGGGCCGTTCGGACCGGGCCGCAGGGGCGGAGGCCCCATGGGCGGTCATGGATTCGGCATGCCCGCAGAGAAGCCCAAAAACTTCAGGAAGACCTTCAGCCGGCTCGTCGGATATCTGAAGCCCCGGCTGCCCCAGCTCATCGCCGTGTTCCTGCTGGCAATCTTGAGCACCGTGTTCTCCATACTCACTCCCAAGATCCTCGGCCAGGCGACGACGGAGCTCTTCAAGGGCCTCTCGGGAAAGCTCATGCACGTACCGGGGGCCATGATCCATTTTGACCTCATCCTCCAGATCATCCTGAAGGTCGGGGCCCTGTACCTGGCGAGCTTCCTCTTCGGCTACATCCAGCAGTTCGTCATGGCGGGAGTGGCGCAGAAGACGGCCTACGACATGCGCCGCGACGTGAACGACAAGCTCTCCCAGCTGCCCCTGGCGTTTTTCGACTCGCGCACCCACGGAGAGATCATGAGCCGCGTGACCAATGACCTGGACAATGTGGCGAGCACCCTCCAGCAGAGCCTCACCCAGATCATCACGTCGGTGGTCACGATCGCCGGGGTGCTCGTCATGATGCTCACGATAAGCCCCCTGCTCACCCTCATCACCGCCATGGTGGTGCCGCTCTCGTTCGTCATGACGGCCATCGTGATGCCCCGCTCCCAGAAATATTTCGCCCAGCAGTGGGCAAGCCTGGGAGAGCTCAACGGCCACGTGGAGGAGATGTACGGGGGGCACGCCATCGTGAAGGCCTTCGGGCACGAAAGGAAATCCATCGAGAAGTTCGACGCCGTCAACGGCAGGCTCTACGAGGCAAGCTGGAAGGCGCAGTTCATCTCGGGGCTGCTCTTCCCGCTCATGAGCTTCATCAACAACCTGGGCTACGTGGCGGTGTGCGTCGTGGGCGGAGTGCTCGTGACACGGCGCGCCATCCAGATCGGGGACGTGCAGGCCTTCATCCAGTACTCCCAGATGTTCACCCACCCCATCGCCCAGACCGCCAATATCGCCAACGTGCTGCAGAGCACCATGGCCTCGGCGGAGCGCGTCTTCGAGCTCCTCGATGAAAAGGAGGAGATTCCGGACGGCGCCGAGGCCCGGCTCATCTCACGGCCCCGGGGTGACGTTGCCTTCAGCGACGTGAGCTTCCGCTATAAGGAGGATGTTCCCCTCATCGATGAGATGAACATCGACGTGAAGCAGGGCCAGACCATCGCCATCGTCGGCCCCACGGGGGCGGGAAAAACCACGCTGGTGAACCTGCTCATGCGCTTCTACGAGATCCAGCGGGGAAAGATCACCGTGGACGGCGTGGACATCCGCGACATCAAGCGCGGAAACCTCCGGCGCGCATTCGGCATGGTGCTTCAGGACACGTGGCTGTTCAACGGCACCATCCGGGAGAACATCGCCTACGGAAAGGCCGGCGCCACCGAGGATGAGATCCGCCGCGCGGCAGTTGCCGCGCACGCGGACCACTTCATCCGCACGCTTCCCGACGGCTACGACACCGTCTTGAACGAAGAGGCATCAAACATATCCCAGGGACAGAAGCAGCTTCTCACGATAGCGCGGGCCATTCTCGCGGACCCCGCGATTCTCATCCTCGACGAGGCGACTTCCAGCGTGGACACCCGCACCGAGCTTCAGATCCAGAAGGCCATGCTGGCCCTCATGCGGGGCGGCACGGCCGCCCGCCCCGCTGGCAGGACGAGCTTCGTCATCGCCCACAGGCTTTCCACGATCCGTGACGCGGAGCTGATCCTGGTCATGAACAACGGGCGCATCGTGGAAACGGGAACTCACAAGGAGCTTCTGGCCAGGGGCGGCTTCTACGCGGAGATGTACAACAGCCAGTTCACGGGAAGGGACCTCGTGGAGGAGGCCGTGTAGGGCTGCCGGAACGCCCGCATCAGCTGCCTGCGGCGCTCCGGCGCGCGCGCGGGCCGGCTCACTTCGTGGGCAGGATGAACACGCCGTCCCACGAGTTTGCGGGCGGCTTGGCCTTGTTCTCCTCGCACCGCTTGGCAAAGCGCTTGGCCGGGCCGTCCTCGGGCAGGAGCGCGAGCACCTGGCCGAAAAGCTTCTCCGCTTTCTTCCATTCCCTGGTCTCGAAAGCCTCCAGCCCCAGGTGGAAGATGCCGACGGCCTCCTCCACGGACTTCTCCACCTTTCCTTTTTCCTCGATGAGTTCGTAGAGGCGGACCGGCTTGTTGATCCCCACAACCCTCACGCGGTCGAGCTTGCGCACGAAGAAGCCGTCTCCGCAGGCCTCCCGGGTGATCTCGCTCATCATGGTCCAGGTGTCGTACTGCTTGTTCACCCCCTCCAGGCGGGAGGCGAGGTTCACGGCATTGCCCATGATGGTGTAGTCCATTTTCTTCGGCGTTCCCATGTTTCCAACGACCATATCGCCCGTGTTGATTCCGATGCGGGCGTGAAGCGTGGTGGGCGAGAGCTTCTCCGCCAGGAACCGCTCGTTGAGCGAGATCTCGGTCCTCTTCATCTGCACGGCAGCCAGGCAGGCGCGGCGGGCGTGGTCCGCGAGGTCCACCGGCGCTCCGAAGAAGGACATGATGGCGTCCCCCTCGTACTTGTCGATGGTGCCCTTCAGGTCGAGGATGATGTCGCTCATCGCGCTCAAGTAGAGATTGAGCAGGTGGACCAGCTCCGGCGCAGAAAGGACCTCGGAAATCGTGGAAAAGCCCCTCACGTCGGTGAACATGGCCGTGAGGTTCTTCTCCTGTCCCCCGAGGGTCACCTTCTCGGGATTCTGCAGGAGGTCATCGATGACTTCTGAAGAAAGGTAATGGGCGAAGGTGCTGCGCACGAAGCTTTTCTCCCTTTCGGTGCGGAGGAACTTCAGGGCGGTGAGGACGAGGAAAGTGAGAAACACCGATGCCACGGGGGAAAGGGTGTCGACGTAGATGCCCGTGAGGAGAAAGAGACCCAGGAACAAGCCGATGAGAACAATCACGGTTCCGCCTCCCACCAGGATGGAGCGCAGCGCATCCAGCGAGAGGATGGCCAGGGTGACGGCGAACGAGAGGATCAGGGCAAGCACCGCCCCGTACCACCAGGGGAGCTGATTGAGGAACTGCCCCTGGAGGATCGTGTTCACGACCGAAGCGTGAGTGCCGACGTTCGCGTACTGGCCCTGGAAGGGGTTCACGCCGATATCCGTCGTGGAGGTCGCCGCGTTTCCAATGATGCAGAAGGACCCCGGCAGATCTTTCGAAAGGATCTGGCGGGTTTTCATCAGGTTGCCGTAGATTCCGCGGGTTTCCTCGAACATGTTCGCGACCTGGTCCCTCACCTCCTCCGCGTTCTTCCTGTCCGCCTCGGAAAGGCCCTTGCCGGCCAGCGTCTTTTCGACATCGGAAAGGATGCGTTTCTCGGTATCGCCTCCCAGGAAGGCTCCAACGGAATCGAAGAACCCGAGGCGGGCCTTCACGTAGTCATCCATGCGTGAAAGGTGCCCCGCCGGCGAGCATCTCTTTTTTCAGCTGCCGGCAGAAAGAGTAAACGTCCAGGAGATTCGTCTCTCCCGTGTCGTAGGCAAGGTAGCTGTACTGGTTCATGAGCGAAAGGTTGTAGAGCAGGTCGTTCTCCAGCTGTCCGTGGTAGACGAGCTCCCAGAAGGAGAGGTGGCGGAAGCTCTCCATGTACGGCTTGTGGGACCAGTTGATGAGGAACATCCCGTCCGAGGCCAGGGGGATCGAGATATCCCGCCTGCCCTTTCCCGGCACCTGGGCGCCTTTCAGCAGGATCCCGCCCCTCTGGAGCACGACCTCGGGATCTCCCAGCCACTGGAGGAGGGGCCGAAGCGCGAGCTGCGCGAAATACTTGCCCTGGTACGATCTGACAAGGTCGATCCTCCGGCGCACTCCATCGTCATCCACGTATACGTCGGGAAAGCCGGCCCCCCGCGCGCCCCGCAGGATGGGGAGGATGCTCGGCTCAAGCGCAACGGCCTTTCGAACGGGATCGAAGCGGACCGTCGGATTCTTCAGGGACAGATTGTCCATGGCGTATTGGATAAGCTTCGCATCCGCGGCTTCGGTCCCCGTCTGGTCGAGGGCGCTCACCGTGAGGAACGTGGAGCCGAAGAAACGGGCCGCCTGACCCAGGTACTCGTCGTTGTCCCTTTCCACGCTGCGGACCGTCTCCAGCAGCTTCTCCTTGCCCTGGGCGGTGAGGCCGTCGAGGTCCGAGATGTATCTGCCCGAGTCCCTGAGCGGAATACTCCCCGTGCGGATCGCCTCGAAGAGGGCGTCGATGTTGGTGCGGATCTGGGAGAACTCCTGGTCGAAGGCGTCGGGAACCGTCCGCTGGAGGGTGAATGTATCGACTCCGCGCGGGCTTTTATCCACGTATGTGATATCGAAGACTGCATAGGCAACGCCGAACTCGCGCATCAGAATAAGGCCGTCCGCCATGATGTCCCTGCTCCACGGCCAGACCCCGACCCTTGATATCGCCACGTCTTCCACGTCCAGAAAGAGGATGGAGGGGCTCTCCGGAACCTCGGGCTTGACCCTCAGGAAGATGTCGTAGATCCGCTGCTCGAATCGGTTCGTGGCCCCGGTCGCTCCCAGGAGGACGAAGACAGCCACGATGACCGCGGGAACGATGAAATCCAGACGGTTTTTCGCGAACATGGAGGCCTCCGTTTCGAAATGAATTGCACAATGGCGGCTCCCGCAGTATACTCCAAAGCACATTTCTTCACAGGAGCGTCCGTCATGAGAATCCAAAGGCTTTCCTCTGCCCTCGTGCTCGCGTTCTGTTTCATCGGCGCCTCTCCCCTCGCGGCCCAATCCAACCAGGCGGTGGACAGGCTTCTGGACGAGAAACAGGCGACGATCGCGGACGCCGGATACATCATCCTGGCCGCGTCGAACATCGTGACGGAGGACGCAAGCCCCGAACAGGTGATGGCCGCTCTGGCCGATGGAAAGCTCCTGGCTCCCGGCCGCACCGCGGAACAACCCATCACCCTGGGCGAGGTCTGCTACCTCGTCATGAAGACGACGGGGATGCAGGGCGGCCTCTTTTATTCATTGTTTCCCGGCCCCCGCTATGCGGCGCGGGAGATGGCATTCCTTCACATCGCAGCGGAAGGCAACACGCATCCCGGCCGAACCGTCTCCGGCCAGGAGGTCATGCACATCCTCGGCGCCGCCCTCGACAGAAAGGCAGGCCGCACGTGAAAACCCGAATACCCCTCTCTCTTCTCCTCCTCGTGGTCCTTTCCACGGCCCCCGCGTTCCCCGGCAGCATCGACTTCGGGGGAAGCGTGCTCAACTCCTCTGGGCTGGGCAACTACCCCAACCCGGGCGCCGCCGGCGCGTCCGCCGCCTTTGCGCAGAGGAACGTCGGCAGCCTCTGGTTTCAGGCCGCGTTCGACGACTTTCTGCTCTTCAATGCCCAGATCGGCTCGGCCTTCACCACCTATGCCTACGGCACCCCACCTCAGTTGTTCTACGTCGATGCCGATCTCTTCAACCTCCAGGGCACCTTCCCCACCCCCCAGGAGGGATTGGCCCTGTTCCGTTTCACTCTGGGGCGCGCGCCCTTCTCGGATTTCACGGGCCTGGTGCTGAATCACAAGGCTGACGGCTTTCTCTTCGAGTTTCAGTACCCCGACTCCGCCCTGACCTTCTCAGCCGCTTATACCGGGCTGGTCAGCAAGGGCGCCTCCACGATCACGCTCTCCAAGGCCGACATCGCCGACGTGTCCAATGCATCCGTCATCTTCGCCCCCCCTCGCCTGGTGGAGATGGTCAGCTTCAGCGTGTTTTCACTTTTGGGACAGAAGGTGACCCTTTCGGCGATCTTCCAGGAGGACATGCGGGACACGGTCCTCGATCTCGCCTCCCCCGGCACCTCGAATATCGTGACGGCGGGGAGCACAACGTTCGACGCAGCCAAGGGAGGGGGGGTGAATACCCAGTATGCCGGGCTCGGGATGTCAGGAACCATCGTGAGCGCCCTGTACTACGACGTATACTCGTACCTCGAAGCCCTTCAGGAGCTCGCTTTCAGCGGTGGAGCCTACAAGAGCACGACAAGCTTCGGGCTGATGGCCGGAGGGAGCCTCAGATATTACGCAAATAACCTGCTTTTTTCGGTTTTCGGTGCTAGAATCATCTATGTGAGCGGCGATCCGGCATCTACAACGACGTACGAGGGAAACGTTGGGCAGTTCTCGGCTTTCGCGCCGATCTCCCGGCCGACCTTGAGCTCCGTGTTCTCCCCCCAACTGACCAATATCCTCCTCGCCGAAGCCAGCTATTCCCTGAAGCCGCTCTCGTTTCTCGGGTCCGATATCGCTTCCAGCGTCGAGGTGCGCATTCTGGCCGACGTATACTTCCGCCCGACGCCCGGCGCCATCAGCGAGCCCGGCATTCCCGCGGGCAACACGGATCTCTACCTGGGAACGGAATCCGACGTGAGCGTGAACTTCAGGCCCCTCTCCGACGTGACGCTCTCGCTCTGGGGCGGGCTGTTCTTCCCCGGCGCCGCTTTCGGTCCATCACCCGCAATGCAGTACAAGTCGGGCCTGGATATCGCCCTCGCATTCTAAGGAGGTGACAATGAAAAGAGTAGCGCTCCTTTGCATATGCTTGATGGCGGCCTCCGCCGTTTCGATTTCGGCTCAGCTTAGGGCCGTCGTTCAGGAAGTCAGCGGCAAGGTCGAAGTGAAGGCGCCCAACGCGGACTGGACCCCGGCGGCAGTCGACATGGTCTTGAGCGACGGCACGGTGGTCTCCACGGGATTCGGCTCCCGCGCGGTTCTCCAGATCGGGCTCACCCGCGTCACCGTAAGCCCCCTCACGCGGCTCCAGGTGGAACAGATCCTGAAACGGGAAAGCACGAACTCCGCCAACCTCACCCTGCGGGTGGGAAAGGTCAATGCGCAGGTCAAATCCGCCGGAGGGGAGCGCAGCGAGTTCACCCTGAAGGGCCCACGATCCACCGCCGCGGTTCGCGGCTGTCAGTTCGATTTCGACGGCTACTCTCTCGAGGTGACGGAGGGGGTGGTGGAGTTCATCAATCTCCTTCTCCAGCGCCGCAATGTGGAACAAGGAGAAACCAGCGACACGGACGGCGTCTCCTTCCCAAGCTCCGGCGAGTCGGGCAATGAGAATGATTCGTTGATCACTCCGCCGAGCGGGAGCGGGCTGTTGGGCGGCCAGGGCGGCGTCACCCCCGTGACGGGCACCTTCTCGGTCACGGTCAACTAAGGAGGGAGAGAATGAAAACGAGAATCCCGATAGTAATCCTCGCTGTGGCGGCCCTGTCCTTGATTGCCGCGGGCTGTTTCTGGCAGGCTCCCATGAAAGGAAGCTCGTTCTCCCTGACCTTCGCTCCCAACTCCTTCGGAGCAAAACACATTGATGGTACTGCTGACGCCTTGAGAGTCTATGTCATGACTGGCGGGGCGCTCTACCCCTTCGGCCCTGGCGCGCATCCCCTGTTTGACGAGGTGCCTTTCACAGCCAGCATGACGTATTCAAGTCCCGCAATACCCGCGGGCCTCACCTACTCCATCATGGTCGTGCTGGGCAACACGCAGAGCGGCGTCTTCACTCCCGTCGACTACGGAAGCCAGGACAATGTCGTGATCACGGCCGGCGGCGACACGAGCGTTTCCCTGACCCTCACTCAGTCCAACTATACCCTGACCGCTCTCTGGGGCCAGAACGTGACGGGGGTGATCGGGATTGGAGGCACGGCGTACGCATCGACGGCGCAGGCGTGCTATTCTGCAGCGGGTGGCAACCTTAGCACTCTTGGGTCGTCCGCCACCGCGATTTCCGGCTTCCCCCCGGCGTATTCTGTCAACCATATCTCATCCGGGCAGGAGTATGTCGGAACCTATCCCGGCGGCTATTATCAACCAGTACCATGGCTCGATACGGATAAGGGAATTCTCCCTTACAGCCTGAGCACGCCTGGTTTTGTTGAAGGTTTCACCAAAGATCCCAGCAACAAGAACGTCCTCGAATCGGTGAGCTTGAACGCACCCATTACGAGTTTTCTGGTTGCAGCATATCAGCGGGGAGCCGGTCTCGGGGGCGCCCTGGTGTTGCCCGACGGCACACCCCCGGAATGGATCGACATAGACCTCAGCCAGTTCCTGAAGGGAACGGCGATCTACGATATCGCGGCCTATAACGGCTACATCTATATCGCCACCGCATTCGGGGCTTTCTCGATTCCCGCAACCGTCATTCAGCCCGGCGCAACCGCGGATGACGTGATGAAAACCGCGGTGTTCTTCACGGCAGGCTCAGCCGAGACCGTCATCGAGTCGCTTGCCCTCGTTATCGACACCTCAGGAAACGGGGACCTGTTCATGGGCACGCCCGGAGGGATATATTCGGCAACGATCAATAGCGCGACGAACGCAATGGACACGCCGGTTCTACTCCCAGGCACCTCGGGAAAAGCCGCTGCAACGAGCCTGCGGGCTATTCAGTACTACGATAACTCGATTTCCGCCTACATCACCGTCCTTGCCGCAGCAAGCGATTACGAAATCACTCTTTATTACATCGGCACCGCGAATCTGCCTGTAACCCTGCCCTTCTATTCCGGTCTTCCCGCAGATCTTCCTGGCGAGATAAAGGATTTCGCCCTGTTTAACTATAGTAGTGGGACTATCTACCTGCTTGTAGCAGGAAAGAAGGGACTCGTGATCTATCAAGCGGCGACATATACGCCGCTTCCGGCTTGACGGAATCTCAAACACTTGAAAAAAAGACCCCGCGCCGCACATGGGGGCTTTTTTCTGTCCGTTGTCCTAGGGCCGCCAGGCGCTCCCCGGCGATCTCAGAACTGGGCGCCCAGAGCCGCTTCAGCGGCGGGAACGTTGGTCGCGGGATTGTAGCTTCCGCCAAGGGTGAGAACGAAGGCCCCAAGCTTCACGGCAAATCCCCCCGAGATGAGGAATGAGAGGCCACCCGTTTCCCCATGCGATAGCGGGCTTATGGAGTTTGTCGTAGGAACGATCGTCACGCTCAGGTCGGAGAGGGAAGCATCATAGGATCCCCACTGGTACCAGGAAGAAAAGGTCAGGTAGGGCACGAAAACCAGCAGCCGCTTGGAAACGGTGAGATCGATTCCCGCCGTGTGGAGGGTGGCTCCAAGGCTGATCTTGGATGCGCTGAAATCGAGCGTGATGGGGCTGAAGGTGAGCGCGCCGACCTTGGAGAGGTTGTAGCCGAGATTGAAGCTGGAGTAAACGTACCCGGCGCCAACCGAAAGAGCGGGGAATGGGCCTGAATCCGCCAGCAGGACCTTGCGGATTCGAAGGCCGGCGTTGAAGAAATTGGCCGTTGCGCCGGTAAGGATGGCATCGCTAAGCGCCTGCGGCCAATACGCTATCTGCCCCAGGACCTCGAATCCATCAACAATGCCAAACCCGAAGGAAAGCCGCGCGTGAGGGTAGAGAAAGAACGAGCGCGTGCTGTTGTAGAGATTGGTGACCGTGGAGCTGTTGATTCCGGAAAGCGCGTCGTTCACGATTCCGGGCATGTTCAGGACCTGATATGTCCCTTTATCTACTATGGTAGCGATGCCTGAGGTAAAGACCGCCCCCGTGTCCAGGGTGAAATACATGTGTGGAAAGTCTCCGAGCTGGGCATCGCCGATCCCCTGCCCCAAAAGGGCGTTCTGCTGAAGCTGGCCGAGCACGTCGGACCCCAGCCCGCCGAGGAAAGTGGAAAGGTCGTCTTGAACCTGCGACAGATTCTGTGCGCCCGCGGAAACCACCGCGAGAACGAGCACAATTCCCACTACCGCCACGCGTTTCACGGCCGCTACCCCCTTTTTTCGATTCCATCGGGAGTTTACAGGCACTCTCGCCCTCTGCGCAAGGTCCGTACCGCGAACTTGCGGCGCGGGGTCCCGGGACCATGGCCGCCGGTTTGTCGCCCCCTGCTGCGTCGCCCCGAGCCTTGACAAGGAAACAGGCGCCTGCATAGATAATGGGAATAGTGAAAAGCATGGAGGCTGCAGATGAAAAGGTTTGCATTCGTTCTCGTGCTGTTCATCGCCTTATCTGAAAGCTCACCTTTCGCGCAAGGAATCGGTCCCACAGGGCCTTTCGAGGCCGAGACGCCTTTTTTCAGCTTCATTTCCATCGGCGTCGGATTGCCCGCAGTCAGCATCAACCTGGAAGATGGCGCCATCGGTTTTTTCGATTCCATCAGCCCGCTCACTCTGACGATCTCGCCGGAAAGATTTCAAGGGGCATTACTGGCAAGCAGGGTGACGATCGACGGCAAGCCGGTTGAAACATGGATCCGGCTCTCCTACTGGAGCGTCGCATTCGGCCTTCAGGTTTCAAAACCTCAAGACAGCTCGGAAGTGCGATTCGGCGCCACGCTCATTCCGTACCTGTTCAGGATAGGACCCCTCTCGATGGGCATCGGGGTGCTCTGGTCCGCAACGTCTCATTTTTCGATGGAGTTGAAGACGTGGAACATTATCCTGCCATTGACTTACACCGTGGGATGACAACGGGCTCCCGCCGCACCGTGCGGGCATCCCGCTGCGGCCTCCTCAGTTGTACAGCAAGCCCGGCGATGCTATGCTCCACAGGCTTGAGAGAGGAGGTCGAGCCTGCGCGCCGTCTTTCGGGTTCTCGCGGTTGTCCTTCTCACCGGCTCCGGCATCCGGAGCTTCTGCCAGAGCTCTTTTTCCGATGCTCTTGCCGCACAGGGACGGCTCGGAATAAGTCCTGCCGCGGCGCGTGACATCGAGGGAAAGCTCGGCCAGCTTCTCATCGTGAACGTGGACGGCTTCGACTATAAAGGCCCCCTGGCCGTTCACCCCGAGTTTATCGCAATGGTCGAGCGGCTCCAGGTGGGGGGCGTGATCCCGCATTACGGCAGCACTGATCCGCGGAAGATCCAAGGAACCAACCGCGCCCTGGCAGGCCTGACCAGGCTTCCGCTTCTGGTCTGCTCCGACATCCTGAAGCTGAAGGGGCCGGCCTCGGGGGGCGCGGGAACCGGGACGGCGAGCTTCGGAGACGGCTACGTGGGCGGATTCATCGGAAGGTACAGGGGGCTGCCGGAAGAGAGCTTCCGAGCCTTATGCGAGCTCAACGCCTTCACCTTCGCCGCGCTGGGCGTCAACACGGCCCTCGGCCCCACCGTGGACAACAGCACGGCGGATCCGCGAACGGCGGCGCGGGCGCGGATAATCATCGATGCCCTTCGCAGGTTCGGCATCGAGCCGGTCCTCAAGCACTATCCGTTCCTTCCGTTGGACAGAAACCTCCACAGAGAATCGCCGGACACGGCTCTCCCGCCGGAGGAGGCGGCGAGGCGCTCCGGAGTGTTCCACGAGCTCGCGGGAGAATCGGGCATCCTCATGACGACCCACCTCTTCGACTCGCTCGTGGATGGGAAAAGCATCGTCACGTTCTCCACCGCATGGCACAAGCGCCTGCTCGTGGAGACGGGGTTCTCCGGCCTTGTGATGAGCGACGGCCTCTTGATGCTTCGAAACTACGCGGACAGGCGCGTTCTCGGGGATGAGCAGGCGCGCGGGTCATCGCGCGCAGGGGCCCTCGGCGGACCGGGCAACTGCCTCGCGGACAAGGCGGCCGACTGGGCATTGCGCGCCATCCTCGCGGGTCACGACATGGTCATCGTGGAGGGCAGCGCCGCCATCACCTATGGCGTATTCACGGGGCTGCTCTCAGCCGCGTGCGCAGGCACGGATACCGGCGCGCATCTGCGCAGGCGTATCGAGGAATCGTATCGTAGAATCGAGCGGTTCAAAGACGCGCGAAGGGAAGAGCTCTCGCGCCACATCGAAGTGCCTATCCAGGATATCCGCGCCGCGGTTTCCCTGGTTTCGGGAAGCGCCGAGCCGTCCAGCTTCCGGATCGACCCCGAAGCGCTGTCGGCGCTCCAGCCGGTCTTCCAGCGAACGGCTGTGAGGTAGAACCGAGGTATTGTCCCGCCGGAAGAACCGGTGGTAGAATCCTGATTCCTTATGCTTTCCGTCTCACCCTGGACCATTCTCTCCGTCTCTTTCCTCATGGCGCTCTCCGGCGCGCTCATGCCGGGTCCCCTCCTCACCTACACCATCGCGCGCACCGTGCAGACCCGCAGGAACGGATTCCTCGTGGGTCCGCTGGTGATCGCGGGACATGGGGCCCTGGAGATGCTCATCCTCTGCGGACTCGTTCTCGGAGTGACGGGGTTCCTCAAGGAACCCACCGTCATCAAGGTGATCGGCGTTCTGGGCGCCCTGCTGCTCGCCTACATGGGCATCGGGCTCATCCGCGAAGCGGTCCGAAAAAGGGCTCCGGCCGCGGCCGCCGTCTCAGAAGCGGCGCCGCTCGATGTGAATCGACAGGGGCCGGATTCTTCACGCACTCTCGTGAGCCGGATGAGCCCGGTCCTGGCGGGGATACTTCTTTCTCTGAGCAACCCCTACTGGTGGGTGTGGTGGGTCACGGCCGGGTCCGCAACTCTGATCCGTTTCAACGTTTCCATTTCGGCATGGCAGGGGCTGCTCGTATTTTTCATCGGGCACGAGGCGGGAGACCTGGCCTGGTATTTCACCGTCTCCACCCTCACCCATTTCGGAAAGAGAAGCTTCTCGCCCGGGATCTATTCCGGAATCCTCGCCGTGTGCGGAGTGGCGATCATGGCGTTCGGAGCATATCTCGGCATTTCGCCGTTCGTGAGGTGAGCATGCCTATTGGATTCATCCAGATCTACAATCCATTGGGAAACAGCGCGCTCTCCGCTCTCGTTGCCGCGGCGCCGCTTCTTGCGCTGTTCGTCCTTCTGGCCACCGGCCGCGCCCCCGGTTGGGCCGCCGCCCTCGTCTCGACGATCGCCGCCCTCGTGCTCGCCGTCTCCGCGTGGAGAATGCCGCCCGCAGCGGCCATATCCGCGGCCGCGTACGGCATCGCTTTCGCGGTCTTCCCCATCCTGTGGATAGTCGTGGCGGCGCTCTGGGTCTTTTCCCTGAGCGTGGAGTCTGGCCAATTCTCGATCATCAGGGCCACCCTCGCGGGCATGACCTCGGACCGTCGGCTCCAGGCGCTGTTCATCGCGTTCGCCTTCGGGGCCTTCCTCGAGGGCACCGCCGGATTCGGGACTCCCGTTGCCATCACCGCCGCAATGCTCGTCGGCCTGGGCTTCGATGCGCGCTACGCGGCCGCCATCTGCCTGATCGCCAACAGCGCTCCCGTCGCGTTCGCCGCCGCGGGGGTTCCCGTGGCAGTCGCGGCCCAGGTCAGCGGGCTGGACGTCCTTGCGATAAGCAGGGTCCTCGGCAGGCAGGTACCGCTGCTCTCCCTTGTCGTGCCGTTGTGGCTCTCCGTGATCCTCTGCGGATGGAGGAGAAGCCTCGAAGTGCTTCCGGCCATCCTCGTGGCCGGCCTCGCAATGGCGGCTACGCAGTTCGTTCTCGCCAGCTTCAGCGGGCCTTTCCTGACGGGGGTGGCCTCCGGGCTCGTCACCACGGCGGCGCTCGCGCTCTTCCTCCTGATCTGGAAGCCGAAGAGGATCTGGGACTTTGGGGCCGGGAGCACGCGGGGCGGCGCGCAGAGGGCGAGCGGAAGCGGCGAGCCGGCACACCGGGGCGCTGCGCCGGCCGCGGGCAGCCGCGGCACGGCAGAAGACGGCAGGACACATCCTGCCGCGGGCAGCCCCGAACCGGCCGGATTGCCGCGCACGATCCGGGCGTGGTCGCCCTTCCTGCTCATGTCTCTCCTCATCCTGGCGTGGGGCACCGGCCCCGTGAAACACCTCCTGGATCCCCTGGGATGGCAGATCCCGTGGCCGGGCCTGCACAACGCCATGGTGAAAGCGCCTCCGATCGCCTCCTCCCCGACGGCGTATCCGGCGGTCTTCGGCCTGGCGCTTGCATCGTCTCCGGGAACCGCCATCTTCCTGGCGGGGATCGTCTCGGCATTCCTTCTCCCCGGCCTGGGCGCAAGAAAGGCCCTGCGGTGCCTGGCGGGAACGCTTTGGAGCCTGCGCTCGACAATTGCCACCGTCTGCCTGGTCCTGGCCACCGCGTACATCATGAACTACGCCGGCATGAGCTCGTCCCTCGGCCTGGCCGTCACGGCCACGGGGATCCTCTTCCCCCTTTTCTCGCCCCTGCTGGGATGGTTCGGAGTGCTCCTGACGGGATCCGACACATCGTCGAACGCCTTGTTCTGCGGTCTTCAGAGAACCGCGGCGGAACAGCTTGGCCTGAACCCCTCCCTCACGGTGGCGGCGAACGCGGCCGGCGGGGTGACGGCCAAGATGATCTCGCCCCAGAGCATCGCGGTGGCCACCGCATCGGCGAGGCTCGGGGGACAGGAGGGCTGGCTCTTCCGGTTCACCGTCTGGCACAGCGTGGCGATGGCGCTGATCGTCTCCCTGATAACCCTTGCCCTGGCATACCTTTCACCCGGGCTTTGAGTTTGCTTGACTTTTCGGAAATCCGGATTTACCGTAGTGGAAAAAGCAATCGATCTCCGAAGGAGACATCAATGACGACCCTCGGCGTCCTTGTGGGAAACCGCGGTTTCTTTCCCGCCGAGCTTTGCGAGCGCGGCCGAAAAACCATTCTCTCCGTCCTTGCTGAGGAAGAGCTTCAGGCCGTTTGCCTGGGCACGAAGGACACGCACTATGGCTCCGTGGAGACCTGGGAAGACACGAAAAAGTGCGCGCAACTGTTCGCCTCGCACCGCGACGCGATAGACGGGATACTGGTGACGCTGCCCAACTTCGGTGATGAACGGGCGGTTGCGGACGCCATCCGGCTGTCCGGCCTCCAGGTTCCCGTTCTCGTGCACGCCTTCCCCGACGAGCCGGGGAGGATGAACATCGAGAAGCGGAGGGACAGCTTCTGCGGCAAGATGTCGGCCTGCAATGTCCTCTCCCAGTACGGCATCCCCTTCACCCTCACGTCGTTTCACGTCATGGACCCCGAGTCGGAGGCCTTCCACGCCGATCTCCGCGATTTCGGCGGGGTCTGCAGGATCGTCAAGGGAGTGAGAAAGGCCCGCTTCGGGCAGATCGGCGCGCGGCCCGCCGCATTCGCCACGGTGCGCTACAGCGAGAAGCTCCTGGAGCGCATCGGCGTCAGCGTGGAGAGCATCGACCTCTCGGAGATTTTCGGCCGCGCATGGAATCTCAAGGACAAGGATTCGGCCGTGGTCTCCAAGCTCGACGAGATCCGGGGCTACGTGAAAACGACGAAGATCCCCAAGGACTCGCTCTCCAAAATGGCGAAGCTCGCCGTGGTGCTGGAGCAGACCATCGCGGAGCGCGAGCTTGCCGGCACGGCCATCCAGTGCTGGACCTCGATGGAGGAGAACTTCGGCGTCGTGCCCTGCACCGTCATGAGCATGCTCTCCAATGCGCTGTCGCCCAGCGCCTGCGAGGCCGACGTCATGGGGCTGTTAGGCATGCACGCAATGATGCTCGCCTCGGGAAAGCCGAGCGCGCTCGTGGACTGGAACAACAACTACGCCGAAGACACGGACAAGGGCGTCATCTTCCACTGCAGCAACATCCCCCAGGACCTGCTGGGCAAGAAGGGTACCATGGACTACCAGGAGATCCTCGCGGGAACGGTGGGAAAGGAACGGACCTACGGCGCCATCACGGGCCGCATCCGGCCCACCGAGATAACCTACTGCCGCCCATCCACCAACGACGAGGCGGGGGCGGTCCGCTGCTACGTGGGGGAAGGGGAGATCACCAAGGACCCCATGACGACCTTCGGCGGCTTCGGGGTCGTGAAAGTTCCCCGCTTCCAGGCCCTGCTGAAGCACATCTGCAGGAACGGCTTCGAGCACCACGTCGCAATCAACCCCTCGCGCATAGCGGCGGTCCTGGAAGAGGCTTTCTCGCGCTACCTGGGATGGGACGTGTACAATCACGATCGGGATGCGACCGGCGCGTCCGGCTGAGGAGGAGAGAAGCGCATGGCGATTCAGGCGAAGGGTTCCCTCATCATCGGGATCGACTACGGCACCGACTCCGTTCGATGCCTGCTCATCGATGCGGCCGGCGGAAAGGAAGAAGCGGTCGAGACTGCAAGCTACCAACGGTGGGGCGCCGGCAGGTACTGTGACCCCGCGAAGAACCTCTTCCGCCAGCATCCCCGGGACTACACGGAGGGCCTGGAGAAGGCCGTCAAGGGCGCCCTGAAGCAGCTGCCCAAAACGGCGGCGCGCCGCGTTGCGGCCATCGGCATCGACACCACGGGATCCACCCCCTGCGCCGTGGACAGGAGCGGAACTCCCCTCGCCCTCACGAAGGGCTTCGAGGAGAATCCCAACGCCATGTTCGTGCTGTGGAAGGACCACACGGCGGTGCGGGAAGCTGAGCGGATCAACGAGGTGGCCCGGGGATGGGGAGGCACCGACTACACCAAGTACGAGGGAGGCGTCTATTCCTCGGAATGGTTCTGGTCCAAGATCCTGCACATCCTCCGCGAAGATCCCCGGCTGCGGAAGGCCGCCTTCTCCTGGGTGGAGCACTGCGACTGGATGCCGGCCCTCCTCACCGGCACCACGGATCCCCTCACCATGAAACGGAGCCGCTGCGCTGCGGGTCACAAGGCCCTCTGGCACGAGGAATGGGGCGGGCTTCCTCCCGACGATTTCTTTGCCCGCATCGACCCTCTCCTGAAGGGGCTTCGCGAGCGGCTGTACACCGAGACCTCTACCTCGGACGTCAAGGCGGGAGACCTCACGGCGGAGTGGGCGAAGCGGTTGGGCCTGGAGCCGGGGATCGCCGTCGCCGTCGGGGCGTTCGACGCCCACATGGGCGGGGTGGGAGGCGGAATCACGGAGAAGACCCTGGTGAAGATTATGGGCACCTCCACCTGCGACATGATGGTGGCGCGCCGCGCCGCCATCGGGACAAAGTGCGTCTCGGGAATCTGCGGGCAGGTGGACGGCTCCATCGTGCCCGGCATGATCGGAATCGAAGCGGGGCAGTCCGCATTCGGGGACGTGTACGCCTGGTTCAAGGACGTGCTCTCCTGGCCCCTGGAGACGGTCCTCCCGCGCACCCGCCTCCTGAAGGCATCGGCCGCATTGGCGCTGCGAAAGGATATGGAATCCCGGCTCCTTGATACCCTGGCTGAAGAGGCGGAGAAGGTGGACCCGGGTGATTCCACCCTTGTGGCGCTGGACTGGCTGAACGGGAGGCGCACCCCCTTCGCGGACCAGACCCTCAAGGGAGCAATCGCCGGGCTCAGCCTCGGCTCCACGGCCCCGAAGATCTATCGTGCGCTGGTGGAATCCACCGCTTTCGGCTCGCGCGCGATCGTGGATCAGCTCAGGAAGGAAGGTCTTGCCATCTCGGAGGTGATCGCCCTGGGAGGGGTGGCGAAAAAGGGAGGATTCGTGATGCAGGTAACGGCCGACGTTCTGGGGATGCCCATCAAGGTGGCCGCCTCCGAGCAATGCGTCGCCCTGGGAGCCGGCATGCTTGCGGCTCGAGCGGCCGGAATCTACTCAAGCGTTACGGAAGCCCAGAAGAAGATGGGAAGCGGGTTCGACAAGAAATACACGCCGGACAAGAAGCGCGCCGCCCTCTACAACAAGCTCTACGGCGCCTACATGGATCTGGGAAAGAGCCTCGAGGGGCTTTTGCGCCGGCTGTGACGCGCCGCAGGGGCGTGACCCGGGAAATAAGCCGGGCCGCACAGCGCGGTTTGCTGAAGGAGCGGCCAGGCCGCAGGGGGGCAGAGAAGGAGAGGCGGCCGCGCCGCGTCATGCTGCCCCGGGAAGGAATGCTATGAGGATTCTGGGATTCGGCAAATCAGACACGGAGAGCGTTTCGGAGTTCTGGAGCCGCACCGCTGAAAAGCGCGGCGGCCAGATCGGCCTGTGCACCTACGCAAATTACCTCGGCAGGACGCAAGACCAGATCCTCGAGCTTCCCGGCCTGCTGTACACGGTGGGCGATATGGTGTGGTTCGAGGACTTCGAAAAGAACAACTGGCTTGCCAGGCTGATTAACGTGGGCTCCAAGTATCAGAAGACCGAGCTGGGATTCCCCAGGAGCGAGGTGGAGTACACCCGCGTCGTGTCCCGCGGCGCCGCCCTGCGGTGCATCCGAGGGAGCGTCGACGCGAAAAACACGCGACCCCTCCTCTCGGCCGCAAAAATCTTCTTTACGCCCGTCGTGCAGATCAGCTTCACGGCGGGACACAGCCTCTTCTTCGAAGTTCTCAGGCAGAAGGAGCTCTTGGGCTTCCTGAAATAGCGGGGGCGTGAGCCGCAAGCGCACTCGCGCCCCCATTGCGATATTACTTTGCCCGAGCGGCCTGCTCGGCGATGATCTGGGACACCTTCTCATCGAACGAGTCCTCTATGCGCGATGCTGCCCTCTTCCTTGCCTCGCTTTCGAGGTAATCGGCACGGCTTAGCACCAGCTTGGAAAGCTTCGCGTTCAAGGCATCACGGGCGGCCTGCTGCTTTTTGACGTATGACTTCCGCTCGGCGGGGCTCAGGGAGCGCATCTCCGGCGGAAGCTCATCCGCCTTCAGCTTGGCCATGTCCACGGTCCCTTGAGCCAGGTCCGACACCAGGTCACCGCTTCCTTGAATGGCCTTTCCGCCGCTTTTCAGGTTGTACGCCGCGCGGTCCGCGGCCACGGAGGCGGGCGCGGCGGAGGCATTGGCCATCTTCGCCCTCGCCTCCTCCTGCCTCTCTCCCGTTCCGTAGGCGACGACGGTCCGGGAGATCTCGCCGCTCACCCGCGAGATCTCGTCGTCGAACGGCGTGGTAACCATGGCCATGTTTCCGCTCTGGGCCAGGGCGACGTACGAGCCCTCGGAAAGCCGGGCAATCTCCTGCCAGATGGGCATTGTGTCGAGGTTGTCGCCGCACTGCACCGTGTCGATGATGAGGCCGCGCTTCACGGCCTCCTTGCATACCGCGGGGTAGGCGACGTCATTGACGTAGTCCATGTGAGGAGGAGAGTCGCCGACAAGGAAGACGATCTTTAAAACCACCGTGCCCTTGGTCCAGGACATCCTGGTCACCGCTTCGCGAAGCGCCTGGTTGACGCTCTCCGGGGTATCTCCGCCCCCGTCTGCCTGGAACGACTGGAGGTTGGCGAACACGGTGTCGATGTCGTCCGTCAGGTCGAAAAGCCTGGTCACGTATTCGTCCCCCAGGTCCCGGTACGTCAAAAGGCCTATCCTCACCTCCGGGGTGGGCTTGCGGGAGATGATGTCGTTGGCGATGGACCAGATCTTCTGCTTTGCCCCCTCGATCAGGCCCGACATGGATCCCGTGGAATCCAGCACGAACGCCACCTCCACGCGCGGCCGCGCGGCCATGGGGTCCGCCGCAGCGCGCCCCGCGGGAACGGTAAGCGCGGCCGCTATGGCCACGGCCGCCCACGCACTACGAACGTTCATCCTCATACTGATTCTCCTCTCACTCTTCCCGAATGCTGTAGAGAGTATCGTCGACGACGATATCGATATTGTTTCCCAGGGAAAGCCAGCGCGAGGCCTTGGGGTGCGCGGCCAGAAGGGCGAAGAACTCCGGCGCCGCGAAGCGGATGTTTTTCTGCGTGAGCCTTGCCCGGCCTTGAGCCGTGGAATCCGTCCACACGCTGCCGTTCTGGTAGAACGCTCTCCCCTCGAGGACGCGGACCTGGCTGGCGTAGTTTCGAGATTGCTCTTCCCTATAGCCCAGGCGGGCCGAAGGGGAGGCGGGAGGCCGGGACGAGCCGGCGGGAGCCGATTTGGCAAGGCCGGCGCCGCTCGAGGTCTGGCCCATGTTCCAGCTGTCCTTCATCTGCGCAACGGCACGGGCGTTGTCAACGGCGGAGCGGCCGCTTCGGTTCGCCTCGGATGCCGCTTCCCTTCGCACGGAATCGATCTTTTCCTTTGCCGTATCGAGCGCCGCGCGATCCCGCTCCAGCTCCTGGAAGCTCCTGAGGTTGGCGGCCACGCCCCGGCGCTCCTCGTCTTCCACGATCAGGAGGGCCGTGTACGGGGTGACGATTCCATACTGCCGGGCAAGGCGGATGATCTCGTCCCGCAGCTCCGCGGATTCTCCGTGCAGGCGGACCTCATCGAGGAGCCATCCCACGCGCCGCGCCGCCCACAACCGGGGGATGAAGTCATTGGCGCTCCTGCTTTCGGGGAAGCTCACCTCGGCGGTGAACTCCCGCGCCTTGCCGTTCACCGACCCGCTTATCTTCGCGGCTGCCGGGCCTTTTCCCGAATAGCGGCCGAGCACAACCAGCATGTCGCCATTGAACAGGTCGGGAAGCTGGGCGGGGTACACTCCCGTCAGACGGATGGCCGGGTTGGAGAAGCTCAAGGCAAGCCCCGTGAGAACCGGCTCCCTGATTTTGGCTGCGAAGCCGGAAACCTTCAGTTCAATGTTCTCATCGGGAAGCACGTACTGGCTCACGGCGCGGGTAAGGCCGGAGATCCGATCCAGAAGGTGCGCGTTGACGTCGGTGCCCACGCCGAAGGCGAAGATGCGCACGCCCCTGCCGTCCCTTCGGACCCGCTCGACGATTGCATCCTCGCCCGTCTCTCCCACCGTCGGGAGGCCGTCCGTGATGAAGATCGTGTAGGAGGGACGCGAGCCGGTCTTGCCGGCGGCATCGCTTGAGGCGAGCGCCCGTGCCAGGGCGCCGTCGATGTCCGTGCCTCCGGCGGCGCGAAGAGAGTCGATGAACCGCCCAGCTTTCTCGAGGTTCTCTCGGGAGGCGGGGACGAGCGAATCGAAGAGGGAATCCGATTCGGTGGAGAATCGAACGATCGCGAACCTGTCCCCCTCATTCATGTTTTCCAGGCATTGCCGCAGCGCGCTCTTGGCCTGCGCGAGCTTCTCTCCCGCCATGGAGCCGGACGTGTCCAGCACGAAGCACAGATCCTTGGGGGTGACGGCGGTCTTGGAATCCGCTACGCCGGGAGAGGCCAGGAGCATGAAGTATCCATCCTCCCCGGGAAGCCGGTTCGCCATGAAGTCGATCGCGATGGGAGCGGGAGTGCGGGAGAAGATCACCCGGAAATCCGAGTCGGGCCTCACGTCCCTGGCCTCCCAGCCCACAACGGCCCTCCTCTCCCCATCCCGCCTCACTTCGGCGTCGTGGCTGGGGCAGTACACGCTTTTCAGCGCCTGCTCTCCGTCGATCGTCACGACGAGCGATACCTCGGCAAGGGGCGCCGAGCTGAACTTTTCCGTGTTCAGGGGGTAGACGTACTCGATGAGTCCCGCGCCGCTTTTCAAGAGCTGCGTATAGCCGATGCGGATGCGCTTTCGCGAGCGGGGCTCGATGGGGAACACCCGGACCTTGAACGCGCCGCGGCCGGCGTACTCCAGCAGGGCGGGATCCCGCATCTTCCTGACAATGCTCTCATACAGTGAGCGCGCCTGGTCCGCGGGAAGGAGCTCCGCCTCCAGGGGCTTTCCGTTCACGTCCATGGAGAAACGGTCGATAGCCGCCCCTTCCGGCAGCGGGAAGATGTAGGTTCCCTCCAGCCGCGCGTCCGTGGGGTTGTAAAACTCCTCGTCCACGGAAGTGGATGCGACAAGGCCCGTGATATTGGTCTTCACCCGGTGGTAGCTCACCGACAGGGGCGCGAAGGGGAAATGCCCCGGGATGCGGTGGGCCGGATCGTCGATGACGATCAGCCCATCTGCGGAAAGCGGGGCCGGAAAAGCGAACGCCAGGAACAGCACGGCAGCGAACAACGAACAGCGGTCCGTGCCCGCGCGCCGGCTTTCCCGGTCGAAGAGATTCTTTCTTGCGCTCATGGCCACCTCCTACCCCCAAGACTCTACTTCACGGGTTTCACGGAGGTGTCACCGAAAGGAAAAAGGAATGTAAAAAGAGTGTAAAACGCCCGCTTACAACCGGTACTTCTTCAGCTTCTGCGTCAGGGTCTTTCGCGTGATGTCCAGGTCCCGGGCAGTCTTGGACTTGTTGCCGCCGTTTCGCTTCAGGCACTCGGCGAGGATCCTCCGCTCGTAATGCCCGACCACCTTTTCCAGCGCGTCCTTCAGGGACGCCACGGAAGCCGGATCCGGCACGAGGTCCGCGGCGGGCCGTCCCCCGGACATTGCGGCGGGAAGCAGCGACGGGGCCGCCGGCGGCGAACCCGCGGCGAAGCTCCTTTCCCCCAGGAGCACGATCTGATTGATCACGTTCTCAAGCTCCCGCACGTTGCCCGGCCAATCGTGGGACATGAGAGCCGAAAGGGTATCGGGGCCGAGGGGCACGGGCTCTCGCGCATACAGGGCGCCGTACTTGCTCATGAAGTGCTCGATCAAAAGGGGTATGTCGGCTTTCCTCGCTCTCAAAGGGGGAAGCTGGAAGGAGACGACATTGAGTCGATAGAAAAGATCCTCACGGAACCGGCCGTCGCGGATGAGGGTGGAGAGGTCCTTGTTGGTGGCGGCAATGATCCGAACGTTCACCTGGATCCGCTTTACCCCACCCAACCGCTCGAAGCTCGACTCTTCGATGACCCGCAGCAGCTTCGCCTGGGTTTCCAGCGACATATCGCCGATCTCGTCGAGGAACAGGGTGCCCCCGTCGGCAAGCTCGAACTTGCCGCGCTTTCTCTCCACGGCTCCCGTGAAGGCGCCCCGCTCGTGTCCGAACAGCTCGCTCAACAGGAGGCTCTCGGAGAGGGCCGCGCAGTTGATGCCGACGAACGTCGCCTCCCGCCTGTTGCCCGTGAAGTGGATATACCGGGCCAGAACCTCCTTGCCCGTGCCGCTCTCTCCCATGATGAGCACGGTGACGGGGTTGTCCTTCACCTTGTCCGCCTTGTCCAGGAGCTCCAGGAGGGCGGGGTCCCGCGCCACGAACCGGTAGGGAATGCTGCGGCCGACGAGCTCCTCCTTGAGGAAGCGGTTCTCCGTCTTCAAAGAGCGCAGCTCGAGGTTTTTTTTCACGGCCTCCAGGAGCTTCTTGTTGTCGATGGGCTTCTGGAAGTAGTCAGCCGCGCCGCTTTTCAAGGAGGTGACGGCAGTGTCGACGCTGCCGTATCCCGTGATGACGATCACCACGAGGTCCGGCTCCAGGCGCTTGAGCTCCAGGAGCAGGTCGATGCCGCCCTTCCCCCCCTTGAGCCTGAGGTCCACCACGGCGGCGTCCAGCGGAAAGCGGGCCGCCTCGGCTACCGCCGCGTCGAAGCTCGCCGCGGAATGGACGGTGAACCCGACCCTGGCGAAGAGGTTTTCAAGCCCATGCCGCAGCCCCTCCTCGTCGTCCACGATCAGGATTGAAGCGCCCGTCATGTCGCGGCTCCTTGCAGGAGGGGAAGGGAGACCTCCAGGCGCGCGCCTGCCCCTTCCCTGCTCCTCACCCTGATGGCCCCGTTGTGCTTGGCCACGATTCCGTACACGACGGAGAGGCCCAGCCCCGTGCCCTCGCCGTTTCCCTTGGTGGTGAAAAAGGGATCGAAGATCCGGGGGATGATCTGGCGGGGTATCCCGGCGCCCGTATCGGCAATGGAAAGGAGAATCGCCTCCGCCCGGCTCGACAGGCGCGTGCATACCAGGATCCTGCCCGATCCCTCGATGGCCTGGATCGAGTTCTTCAGCAGATTGATAACGACCTGCCGCAGCTCGTCGGGGTTGAAGGCGGAGAGGGGGAGATTCTTCCCCAGGCGCGTGGCGATGGTGATCCTCTTCTCGTGCGCGAGCGATGTGCGCAGGAGCCCCACGGTCTGCTCCACGGCCGCGTTCACGTCGGAGCCCGGCGCTGGGCCGGACTCGGGTGAGGAGAACTTGAGGAGCTCCGTCACGATGCGGGCGATCCGCCTCGTTTCCTGCTCGATCCATTTCAGCGACACCTGGCGGTCGGGGTCCGTCTCCTCGTCGAGGAGATTCTGCACGTTGGTGAGGATCGAGCCCAGCGGATTGTTGATCTCGTGCGCCATCCCCGCGGAGAGCATGCTGATCGAGGCGAGCTTCTCCGCCTGGAAGATCTTCTGCTCCAGCTCCGTCTTGGCGCTGATGTCCTCGGCAATGAATACGCACCCCGTCGCTTCCGCCGAGGCGCCCTCGAAGCTGGAGAAGGGGTAGAGCTTGATCTCGTAGACCCTGCCGTTGGCGCTCCTCTTGACCTCGGTAAAGGATTCCTTCTCCTTGCGCAGGACGGCTAAGATTTTTTCCACGATGCCCTCGTCCACGATGTCGATATCGAGCCACGTGAGCGGGGCTCCGATGATGTGCTTTCCGTCCAGGGCAAAACAGGAGATGAAGGCTTCGTTGGCCTTCTCCACCACCAGGCTCCTGTTGACGATGGCGATCCCGGCCTGGATGGAATGGATGATCTTCTCGTTGTACTCCTTCAGGAGCACCGTCTCGCGCAGATACTCCTGCATCGCGGCCCTGTTCTGGGAGATTTCCCGCGCCATGTCGTCGAAGCCCGCCGTGAGCCTGCCGATCTCGTAGCCGCCCCGTTCTCCCACCTGGGTGTCATACGCGCCGCTCTTGATGCGGACCATGGCGGCGAGGAGGTCCGCAATCGGACGCGTGATGTTTCGGGAGAGAAAGAGGCTCACCACGATGGTGAGAAGCGCCCCTGCTACGGAGACCAGAAAGAGGGCGCGGCTCACCAGGAAGATCCTCTGGTTGTAGGGGTCGTTGGAGAGGAAGGTCCCGAGGTGGATTTCCCCCCCCATGGGCTGCCACGGCGCCGCCGCGTCGTTCGGCGCCCTTCCCAGCGCGCCGGTCCACTGGACGGCGATGTTGTAGCGGGCGCCGCCCACCTTCTCGTTGTACTTCTCCATGTACGCGCCCCGTATCCCCATCCCCTGGAGTGTGGGAACGGGGAGGTCTGATGGGAGGGAGCTGGACACGCAGCCGCCGTCCAGAAAGACGGCAACGCCCGACTTCCTGTTCAGGGTGAGCTGGTCGCAGAACTCCGAATCGATGCGCTTGAGGAGGAAGACGTTCATGCTGACGTTCGGCCTCACGTCGATGGTGGTCGCGCCCAGCATGCACAGAACGCCCCGGATGAGGGCGAACTCGATATGGGAATACTGCGGAACCGCGGAGAGGCCCTTGAAATCACCCAGGTCGAAGGTGCTGTAGGTGACGGGGATGATGTGCAGGCTTCTGCTGCGGGGATAGCCGAGGATCACGTAGTCCACCTTGGACACGAAGATGAACTCCTTCAGCGCCCCGGTGAAATCCTCGCGCGGAGGGTAGCCCTGGAAATCGGCCAGCACGCGCGCCAGGCGGCGGTCATTGCTGATGCCCATGAGGCTGATCCAGATCTGGCGTTTCCAGGAGTTGAAGCTGTCGTAGAGGATCGATGCCTCCCCGTCGAGCTCGCGCCGGGCGTCCGAAAGGTCCGCCTGCCGCGTCACGTTGGCCACCAGGAGAAGAGTCAGGATGGATTGAAACGCGATAACGCCGACGAAGAAGAGAAGCGTCTTTGAAAAAAGCTTCATGCCAGTCCGCTTGCCGGCCACCGGCTATTTTGTAACCGTTTCCGCTCCCACGATCAAGCTCACCACCTCGTCGGGGTTCGTCTCTTTCGTGATAAGCTCTCCCACCTTCTCCCCGCGGCGCATGATGACCAGCCGGTCCGCCACGGAGAACACGTCATGCATCTGGTGGCTGATCACGATGATCCCGATCCCATGGGACCGGAGCGTCTTCACGATATCGAGGACCTTCTTCTGCTCCGCAACCCCGAGGGCCGCCGTCGGCTCGTCCATGATGAGGAACTTGGCGTTCCAGTAGATGGAGCGCGATATCGCCACGGCCTGCCGCTGCCCGCCGGAAAGCGCGCGGATGCGGTTCCGAAGCGACGGGATGAGGATGTCGAGCTTTTCCAGGATCTTCCTGCTCTCCCCCTGCATGTAGTCGTGGTCGAGGACGGGCAGGACCCCCATGAACTTTTTCACCTTCTCGCGGCCGAGGAAGATGTTTGCCGGGGTGTTGAGGTTCTCTGCAAGGGCGAGATCCTGGTAGATCGTCTCGATGCCCATTGCCAGGGCGTCCATCGTGGATTCGATGTTCACCTCCCGGCCCTCGAAGAGGATCGTGCCCGCGTCCGGCTTGTACACCCCCGAGACCACCTTGATCAGGGTGGACTTTCCCGCGCCGTTGTCCCCCAGGAGGCCGACAACTTCTCCCGCGCTCACCCCCATGCTCACATTGTTGACCGCCGTGAGCCCTCCGAACCGCTTGACGATGTTCTTGACCTCCAGCAGGTAGCCCACCGCTAGTCCTCCTTGTGTATCAGCTCGGGGAAGAATTGATCTATCAGCACGGCGAGAATCAGGATCACCCCCACGGCGATGAACATGTCGAAGGGCTGGATCCCGGCCATCCGCAGCCCGTTCTCCAGCACGGAGAGGATGAGGCAGCCCAGCATCGTGCCCCCGAGGCTCCCGATCCCTCCATAGAGGCTCGCCCCTCCTATGACCACACCGACGATGGAGAAGATGAGGAAAGAGACTCCCGCGTCCGCCTTTCCCGTAACGTACTGCAGCATGTAGATGATGCCGGCGAGCGTGGCGAAGAACGCGGAGATCATGTAGACGGCCAGGAGGTGCCTCTTTGTCCTGATCCCCGCCCTCACCGCCGCGTCCATGTTGCCGCCGATGGCGTAGTTGTGCCGGCCGAACCGCGTGCGGTGCAGGAGGAACGCGGCTACGAGGATGAACAGGGCGGTCACAACCACCATTGTTGGGATGATCTGGATGACACGGGTGCCGCGCTCGACGATGGGATAAACGAAGAACGAAAGCCCCTTGCCCTGCGCCCAATAGAGGAAGTAGCTGTTTCCGATGTCATTGGCCAGGATGGGCACGTCCTTTGCGGCGACCCCGCCGATCATGATGAGCGATGTGCCATAGACGATCGAGCCCGTGGAGAAGGTTGCAAGGAACGCGGGGACCTTCAGGACCCCAACCAGGAATCCGCTTATCACGCCGGGGATCAGGCCGACGGCGAGGGTGATTGCGATGGACGCCATGATTGCGGCGGCCGGCGCCATGCCGGCCTTCGCGAACGCGGCGGCGAGCTTTGCGGACACGATTGTCGATAAGCCCATCAGGTAGCCGAGCGAAAGATCGACCCCGCCCGTGATGATGACGAAGGTCTCGGCCGTGGCCATGAGGAAGAGAAACGTCCCGTAGAAAAGCACGATCTGGATGCCGTTCAGGCTGAAGAATCCCTGGCCGATGAAGCTGAAGACGACGAGCTCCAGCACCAGGAACATCAACGCCCAGCGTTGTCCGATGAAGCTCACAACAGCGTTTTGCCGTCTCACGATGCGCTCCTTGCCCGCCTAAAAAAGGTCGGGGAACAGCTGGTCGATCACGACCGCCCCGATCAGGATGACTCCCGTGGCTATGAAACGGTAGAAGGGATCGAAGCCCGAAAGGTTCAACCCGTTGTCCAGGATCTGCAGGATCAGGACGCCCACTACGGACGCCAGGATCCTTCCCTTGCCGCCCATGAGGCTCGCCCCGCCGATAATGACGGCCGCAATGGCGAAAAGCTCGTAGTTCGCGTTGAACGGGGTGTAATCTCCCGTGCCGCTCATGAAGACCTTCACGATCCCCGCAACGCCCGCAAGCATCGCGGACAGGACATAAACCAGGATCAAGTGCCTGCCGGTGTTGATCCCCGCCCGGACGGCTGCGTCCATGCTTCCGCCGATGGCGTAGGTATGCTGCCCGAATCGCGTATGCTTCAGGACGTACCACAGCACCGCCACGAACACCACCGTGAGGATGAGGGAGTCGGGGAAGACCCGCACGAGGTCCTTGATCTCGGAGCCCAGGGTGCCTGAGGGCATGGTGAAAAAGCTCGAAAGACGGCTGTGGGGATTGAAGTAGTAGACGAACCCGTTTCCGATCCGGGTCAGGCTATCGGGGAGAAAGGCGATGGGAAAGCCGCCGTCGCTTGCATGCAGCGTAACCCCGTATGCCACGCTCCAGACCCCGATCGTCGCGATGAAGGACGGCACCTTGAAGCGGGCCACCAGCACCCCGTTGGCGAGGCCGCAGAGAAGGCTCGCGCCCAGCGCCACGACGACACCCACGGCCACCGCGGGAGCAGCAGACCACTGCACGCCGAACTGGGAGGCGTAGAGGTCACGGATGATCCCAGCGGAGGCGATCGCCGAAAGGCCCATGACGTAGCCCACCGAGAGGTCGATGCCCCCCGAGACGATGACGAAGGTCTCGGCGCACGCCAGGAGGATGTAGATGCCGGCCGAGGAGAGGATGTTTTCGAAGTTGTTGAGGCTGAAGAAGTTCTTCCCCGTGAACGCGAACACCGCCACCATCAGGAGGAGGAAGACGAGAGACCAGTTCTTCCCGAGCACCGAGACCGCCCGCGACTGCGGCGAGCCGTTTCTTACGACCGCGGATCTGTCCCCCATTCGCGCTACCCTCTTCTCACCTGGATTCTAAGCGACTGCCGAGTTTCAATCAATGAGAGAGGGGGGATCGCCGTGAACAGCCCCGGCGACCCCCCGGAGCATCACGCTTCTATTTCTTGTAGATCCACTGCTGCATGTTGGGATCGCTCACGTTGTCCTTCGTGAAGAACTCGAACCCGGGGATGACTTTCTTGGGGATTTCGGTTTTCGCGGTCAGGAACTTGTAGCCCCAGTCCACCGCGAGGGAGCCGATCTCGCCGGGCTTCTGCGCAAGAACCAGGTCCACCTTGCCGGCCTTGAGCGCCTCGATGAGCGTCTCCGTGGCATCCCAGGAGGCAATTTTCACTGCGCCGGTGAGGCCCTTGTTGACCACGGCCTGGTTGGCGCCCTGCGCGCTGAACACGTTGGTCCCGAAGATCCCGACGATGTCGGGGCTCTTCTGCAGCGCCGCGGCCACCTGCTCCTGGGCCTTCTGTTGAACGTCGAGGCACCAGTCCACGCCGACCAGCTTCATGTTAGGGAACTCGGCGATTCCCTCCGTGAACCCCTTCACGCGCCCAACCACGGATGAGGTGTCGGGGTTGGTCGCCTCGCAGAACACCTTGCCCTTCTCTCCCACGAGCTTGGCCACGTGCTCGGCCACCTGCTTGCCGCCCAGCTCATTGTCGGAGCCGATGTACGCCAGGGGGAAGGAGTAGTTGCTCTGCTTGGAGTAGTCTCCGTCGCCGAGGAACGTGTCCACCGTGATGACCTGCACGCCGCTGTCGTAGATCTTCTTCAGCGGAGCGATAAGGGCGTCGACCGATACCGGCGCGATCAGGAGCATGTCGATCCCTCCCTTGGCCATCATGGCCTGGAGGATGGGAACCTGTGCCTCGGGGCCCCAGGTGGTGGGATAGTCGCCGACGATCAGGGTGACCCCCAGCTCCTGGGCCTTTGCCCGGATGCCGCGCTCCATTGTGAAGTAGAACGGGTCAGCAATCCCGGGCATGAAGGCCATGGTCACGGTCTTCTTTGCCGCCGCCTTTTTCTGGCAGCCGGTGAATACCATCAATACCGCGAGCAGGGCCACGGCTACGACGAGGGCGATCCTCAGACTCTTCTTCATACGTACCTCCTATTTAATGGGAAATGGTTAACAACCGCAGTAATAAGAGCAAAGGGCGTGCCAATAATTCCTCGGGTTATTGAGCCTGTCGGGATTACAGTCTTGTGCAACTTTATATTTGGCATAAAATTAAAATGACCCATGAAATCAAGTGATTTGGAGTCGCTGTTGCGTACCCGAACTGGCTACCCTGGTATCCACTAAGTGGATGCTTTAATATCCAGGCGACGGGCAGAATCGATTGCCTGAGAGGTCCGTCCTGCACAGTCCGCTACTTCGGGCCGCCCGCTGCTGCCAACCCAAGGCTAAGGACCATTAGTAGATCCACTATGATGATCGTCAAGCCGCCGGTCGATCCTCCTTCACTCTCTTCAGCACGCGCTCATACTGCCTGAGCTTCTTCTCGTACAACCGCCGGTCCATCCATCGGTACTGCTCGCCACTGAGCAACATCCTCCTCATCATCCCGCAGAGCTTGCGGATCACGGCGATGCGGGCTCGGCCGGTTCCTCGCTTGTCCCTCAGCTCACTGGTAGTAACGATCCAGGGACACCGAGGATGCGGCGACATAGTGCACGCACTGCGTGAGGATCGTCCGAGTCAGCTTCCGGGACTCGCGAGTAATGTGGCCAGGCCGACTCTTGCCTCCACTGTTGCTCGCCCGCGGCACGAGCCCCAGATACACGCGTTCATCTTCCGGAGGGTCCTGAACCTCCGGATGTCTGCCACATCAGCCAGGAAGGCGAGCGCGATCAAGGGTGTGACCCCCTTGATGCTGATCAGAAGCTCCACCTGGCTCCGCAGCGGTTCCCCAGCGAGCAGGATCTCCGTGGCCAGCCGCTCCTTCGCTTCCTCCACCTTCCATAGTACGTGCAGCGTCAGCTCCAGGCAGACGCGACTGGCCGGGGAGACGTTCATCTCCTTCAGCAGCTCCAGCCCGCTCTCCGGCGCGAACAGCCGACTCTTGAGCTCCTTCTTCAGCTCGACCCCGTTCTTCACGAGGATCGCCTGGGCGTTGTTCTTGTGCGTCGCGATCTGCCGGTTCAGCAGGCAGTATTGCGCGAACAACTTCCTCAGCTCTCGCACCACCCCTGTCGGCTTGCACACCGTCGGAATCCCGAACTCCCCCGTCACCACGTGTACCCACAGCGCCTTCGCCAAGTTGCGCGCATCCTGCTTGTCCGTCTTATTCCACGAGTCCTTGATGATCCGGAACTTGCGCGGATCCACCACGAAGCACCTCGCCCCCTTCGCCTCGATCTGATCCGCCCAAAAGAAGGCCCCCGTCGAAGCCTCCAGGACCACTGCGTCCGTTGGTCCCAGACCCTCCACGTACTTCACAAACTCCCGGCAGTGTAGTTGCCCGCTTTCTAGTCCGCGGGACTCCCGCGCTCTGGTTTCAGGAATGACCCGCGTAGTTATCTCAAATCCCGCAATGATATCATTTTTCATTTCCGCCAATAAAATGGAGTGCGAAGCGGTACTCGCACTCCCGGATTCTGTACATCTGATTTGCTTAGCGCTGAATGACGGCCTGGACATGTTCGGCTTCCACTTGAGCGCTGTTTGCGTCCTATGACTATCGGCTATTCATTTAATATGCCCTTCCGTATTGCATGCACGGAATGCGAATGTACGGTGTCCTATTACATCTGCACAACGTAGCTGGATCGGGAAGAGTGGGGTTTCTATCGCCTGCTCTGCTTGTCCCTTCTTCTGCGGAACGCTATTCTATGCACAATAGACAGGGGTAAACTGGGCACATGTACAAGGAGGGAGAGACTCTCCGCTTGGCAGCGACCGACATCGGGAATCACTTGGCGTGCCGACACCTGACCCAGCTCGATCGCGCCGTTGCCGAAGGTCGGCTTTCAGTCCCTATCTGGAGGGACCCGGAGCTCGCCCTCCTTCAGGAGCGGGGCCTGGCCCATGAGAAGGCGTATATCGAGCATCTGCGCGCCAGCGGTCTCCAGGTCGCCGAGGTGCGGACCGAGAACGGTGGGTCGCCCGTTGAGAGAACCATCTCCGCGATGCGCGCAGGTACCGACGTGATCGTCCAGGCGGACCTAGGTGAGGGCCGGTGGATCGGTCGCGCCGATGTGCTCCTCAAGGTCCCCGAGCCCAGCGATTTGGGTGACTGGTCTTATGAGGCGGCGGATACAAAGCTCTCCCAGGAAACGCGTGCCGGAACGGTGCTACAGCTTTGTCTGTACTCCGATATAGTTTCGCATGTGCAGTGTCGAACGCCAACCCTGATGCATGTGGTGAAGCCAGGTCCGGAGTTCCCGCGGGAGAGCTTTCGCTTCGATGACTTCAGTGCCTACTTCCGCCTTGTTCGGCGGCGCCTGGAGGAAGCCGTCGCGACGCCGCCATCCCAATCGACGTACCCCAACCCCGTACCCCACTGCGATATCTGCCACTGGTGGAAGGAATGCGACACTCGCAGACATGACGATGATAATCTCTGTCTGGTCGCGGGCATCCGTCCCCTTCATATCGGAGAGCTTGAGCGCCAGGGGATTCACACGCTCCAGCAGTTCGCAGAAGAGCCGAAGCCGTTCAGGGAGAAACCTGCGCGCGGGAATCCAGAGACATTCGCCAAAGCCCAAAGGCAAGCGCAGATCCAGCTTGCGGGCAGGAAGGCGGGTAGACAACTCCACGATATCCTGGATCCAGAGCCGGGGATGGGCTTTGAACGGCTCCCTGAGCCGGACACGGGCGACCTTTTTTTCGATATCGAGGGAGATCCGTTTGCAGGTGAAGGCGGCCTGGAGTACCTGCTCGGCGTGGCGTTCGCGGGGAAAGACGGTACGCTTGAATACAAGGCCCACTGGGCGCTGAATCGAGCGGAGGAGCGCAAAGCCCTCGAGGGCTTCATCGATTTCGTCATGGACCGCTGGCAGGCGCACCCCGGGATGCATATTTATCATTTTTCTCCCTATGAGCCCGGCGCAGTGAAGCGCCTCATCGGTCGGCACGGGACGCGGGAGACGGAGCTGGACCGCCTGCTGCGCGCAGAGCGGTTTGTCGATCTGTACGCAGTGACGCGCCGGGGACTGCGCGTGAGCGTGGAAAGCTATTCGCTCAAGTCTCTGGAGGAGAGTTACAGCTTCGTTCGGGCCATGGACCTTCGGGCGGCGGGGACCGCGCTTCGCCGCATTTCCCGAGTGCTGGAGCTGGCCGTGTTCGATGAAATCTCAGCCGCGGACCGCGCAACAGTAGAGGCGTACAACCGGGACGACTGTCTTTCGACAGCAGCGCTCCGAGTCTGGTTGGAAGAACGACGAACCGAGCTGGAAACAAATGGACGGCCGATTCCCCGGCCCGAAGCGAAAAGCGGCGATGCCAGCGAGGCTGTAGAAGAAAAAGCCGCGGACGTGAAGCTCGTCTATGCTCAGCTGACTTTGGGCCTGCCGAGAGATCGGGAAAAATGGGGACCAGCGGAGCGGGCGCGGTGGCTTCTCGCTCACCTGCTGGAATACTTCAGGCGTGAAGACAAGTGCGCGTGGTGGGAGTTCTTCAGGATCCATGGGCTTGATCACGACGAGCTGTTGGAGGAGCGAAAGGCGATATCCGGACTCCAATTCGTCGGAGATGAGGGAGGCTCGGCGCGGGCCCCCGTCCATCGCTACAGCTTCCCCGACCAGGAAGCTGCCATCGATGACGGGGATGAGCTGTACGAGATCGGTGGAGAGAGAATCGGGAAGGTTGGCGCCGTGGACCTGTACCATCAGATTCTTGAGATCGTGAAGAGCTCCAAGTCAAAGGATATCCACCCGTCCGCCGTGATGGTCAGCGAACGCGTCCCGCCGAAGCCCGTGGACAGCGCTCTCCTTCAATTCGCAGCCTCCGTGGCGTTGACGGGTGTTGATGGAAATGGTCCGTATCGCGCTGCGCGCGACCTGCTTATGAGAAGTAATCCTCGACTCCGGATGCCGATGCAGGGTTCGTTGCGCAAAGCCGGGGAAGAAATTGTCGATACCGCGGTGCGGCTGGTGCGCGCCCTGGACAACAGCATCCTGCCCATCCAGGGACCACCCGGCACTGGCAAAACCTATACGGGGGCTCGGATGATCGTTGCCCTGGCCAGGGAAGGTAAGCGGATCGGCGTGACTGCCGTGAGCCACAAGGTGATCCGAAATCTCCTGCACGAGGTCATACACGCTGCTAGCGAGGAGCGCATGGCGCTTCAGGGCATCCACAAGCTCAGCAAGTTGAGCGGAGATGCAGCGCCGGGCATAGAAGAGACGGATGACAATGCGGAGGCGCGCGCAGGGCTCGGTGCAGGCAAGGTGGCCGGAGGTACCGCCTGGTTCTGGTCGCGTGAGGACATGATCGGCTCCGTCGACTATCTCTTTATAGACGAGGCCGGGCAGATGTCCCTTGCGCACGCGCTGGCCGCGGGTCGGTCCGCGAGAAACCTTGTACTTCTAGGAGACCCGCAGCAGCTGGAACAGCCCCAGCGCGGCGTGCACCCGGAAGGCGCCGAGGTGGCCGCGCTCGTGCACATCCTGGGAGCCCACAAGACTATTGCGGATGAGGCGGGCCTATTCCTGGACGAGACCTGGCGATTGCATCCCAAGATCTGCCGGTTCACCTCCGAGCTTTCCTACGAAGGACGGGTGCACACTCACGCTGGACTCGACAAGCAGGCGCTGAACGGCGACACGCACTTTGCGGGAAGCGGTCTTTTCTACGTGCCGGTGGATCATGAAGGGAATCAAAACAGCTCATGCGAGGAAGTTGAGGTCGTTGCGCGTATCGTCGAAGACCTGCTCAAGGCCGGAGTGACATGGACCGATGCGAGTGGAAAAACACTGAGGCTGGAAAAGTCTAACATCATGGTTGTCGCTCCGTACAATGCCCAGGTAGCCGCTATTACAAATCGCCTTCCGCGCGAAGTACGGGTGGGCACTGTTGATAAATTCCAAGGCCAAGAAGCACCGGTGGTTGTCTACTCTATGACAAGCTCTTCCGCGGCGGATGCGCCGCGTGGCATGGGGTTCCTCTACAACACCAATCGCCTCAACGTGGCCACAAGTCGCGCGCGGTGCGTCAGCATCCTCGTGGGCACACGCCGGCTGCTGGAGCCGGAGTGCAACAGCCCAGACCAGATGCGCTGGGCGAACGGCCTGTGCCGCTATCGGGAATTAGCTGCGGAGATTGTTATATAACGGCTATTACTGCTATGCTTCGTTAAGAGCCGGCTGCCTGAGGATGCTATAGCGGTTATGGCTGGGGGATGCCTTCCGGCAGGAAACGCGAATGAGCGATTGACTTTTCCGATTCCTTCTTGCCTTCACCGAAGTTTGCCGATACTGTGAAGGCATATCGAGACTGAACTTTCTCTATTTCAAATGGTATATCCACGCATGCTCAGAGGAGCAGGTGTCCTCGGTCGTAAGGCTTTGAAGCAAATCTGCTTTGAAATACTCGGCCTGTCGAAAATGAACTGGAATACCTTCGACCTTTACACCAAAGATCCGGCGACACTTCATTCCTCAAATGAGATCGCGCGCATCGGTTCTCTGTTACAGCGGTTCGGCGGCGCGTCCTATGACTACCGGCTGTTCATTTGATATGGCCCTTCTGTATTACTTGCACCGAGTGCGAGCGGGTGGTGTTCTACTACAACTCCACAACGTAGCGAGGCTGGAATGCCCTCTCTGTGATTCGAGCTGCTTGGATCTCGCTTACCTTATATGCTTTCATTGTTCCGCTAGGTATTCCTCCCCGTAGATTTTCATAGACGTAGAGGAGCAGGTTTCCTGTGCCGCGAATCCGCAATGAATAAGGCTCAGTCAGGCGTGGCACGTCGTGATACATGATTTCCGCGCATAGTCTGTTCCTGGCCGCGTATCGGACCCGGTCAAGAGGACCATAGATCTCAAAGGCTCCACGCCCCAATGAAGCTGCCCGTGTGATTCCGATGTGCTGCATCTGTGGGAAGGCAACTCGCGGTATTGCCGCCTCTCCCATTTCTAATGGAACACGGGGCAGCCTTTCGACGATCGGGCTAGCTTCCATCCATAATAACGCGCTTTCCCGTAGCTCATCGAAGTAGGACTGCGCGGGAGGCAGGACCGGGAGCTGGTGTTTGAGTTGCTGATCCCAGTTCTCTTCGAGAGTCGAGAAATCTATTGAGCTTATGAACCCTTCCAAAGAAGGCAGAGTCAGCGCCTTGAATTCGAACTTCCTCTTGAGGACGATGAGAGCGCGCTGGGGATCTATCTCCTCGCGATGGTTGCGGCTGATATTCACTACGTCATAAACGTCACGGGCTCTGCCTTGTCGTTCATAAAGCGCCCGCGTCTTCTCGGCGAGGATCTCATTCACGGAGTAGCAGAGAATGGAGATAGGCGGGATCGGAGCATCGCTGAAAAAGTGACGAATATACCGCTTCTCGGGGTTCTCAACGATTATTTCGTGTTGCGTGAGGTCTATAGTTATTCTCGGTAATGTTTTCGCCTGTTGCTTGAGAGGCCCGCGATAAGAGATCTTTCCAGAGAAGGTTGTGCGGCCTTGTTTATCGTGACTTTCGATTACTTCAATACCGGGTTCGGGAAATTCGATACCTGTTTCTTCAGATATCAAGCGCGTGCACTCAAGAAGCGCGTTCCTGTATGCATCGGTTTCGTAGACCATCTCATTGGGCACCGTGAAGTCAAGATCTTCAGAAAAGCGGTAGGTTTCAAAGAAACATTTTTTCAAGCTCGTCCCGCCTTTGAAAACCCATCTGCTCAACAGCGGGTGTTGGGCTATTCCCATAAGAACCCACCCCAGTACATAATCCTTCTCGACAACGTTCTGGAGCAGCCCTTCCGAGGTAGCTATTTCTCTTATCTCTTCGCTTGGTATCACACGTATTCCTCCAAGGGCACGTTGATCCGCAATTTCCAGCGTGTAAGTATCTTGCCTTTGTTTGCCCCAGAAGGATCGAGCTTGCTAATTCCGGCGGATATATTTTTCCTGCACGCTTCAAGCCATTCTTCATTCACATCACCCCATAATTCACCGCTGAACCCCAAGCGCTTGAAGATGACTCCACGGTTCAGCTTCTTGGCGTACTGGACAAGTTTTTTCGGTTCCGCTTTTCCGCTTTTCCAATACGCGTGGGCAATGTCCAGAACGTGGCGGCCGCCACCACCCAATTCGGGGTAATCAAGCACGTCGATTAGGGTTCGATGTCTGTCGGCCACCAGCACGGGGATGTTGTTCCGCCAGACCTTGCTCGTTCCGAATAGACGGCTCTCGGAGATCCTATGAGTGCGAAAGGTGATGTTTGCCAGCTTTTGGGTTGCCCTTCGCTGGGCGTGAGTCGTAAAAACGACAATCGCGTTGAATATTTGTTCAGTAAGCTCCCAGTGTTCTGCGGCCGTGAATCCCGAGATGTAGCATGGCTTGAAGAGCTCCATGGCGAGTGCCCATGGATCGTCAGGCATTGTCTCTGGCGTTGTCGATGTGAGAGGAACGAATATATAAACGCCTCTCTTGCTTCTTTGCAGCCAGCCTTTTCGTTCCAACCTCAGGAGAATTTTGTTCGCGAGAGGGCGATTAAGATCGAATTTATTTGCGACATCCCTTCCCTCTATGGTTACTCTCCCTTTCCGTAAGAAATCGCTGAGGATAATGCGTTCCCGGGTGCTCAATCCCTTGTTTGCTTTGCTTATTTTTGATCTGCCCATGGCCTGTCTCACGTATGTTATATTCTGATTGCAGATAAGGACACAATATGTCTTTAAATACATTTATAGTATAATATATTTGCGCTGTCAATAACTTTCTTTATTCCTCCTAAACGATAGTGCCTTTCTCAGCGATTGTCTTAGGGGGGGTTTTTAGCTTGGTGCTTGCAATCCTCTTTGCTCGCTGAGATCAATCCATAACTTCGCCGTAGCCTCTTCATTCAGTCCACGATCCTGCGCAAGATGCTCGACCGTATAGAGCTCTCGAATGAACTCTAGAGCCTCGTGCGTATGAGAGCTGCTTCCAGGCATCCACCTCGTAGACCTTTGCGATCAACCGAGCCCCCATGGGCGGCAGCCGTTTCTGGTCCCGGAAGGCGACGCTCATCGAGGAACCCTTCCATGTCATCCAGCACGCGCATCGAAATCTCGATTTGCTCAATGACGAGCTGCGGATCCGCGCTCATACACTATTCTCCCTCTGCGACGTATTGCCTCCGCATGGGCGGGATGAATGTGTTCAATCTGCACGATATCGAGGGGGAAATGGGTGAGCTTTTCTGCCATCCAAAGAAGCTCGAAAAATGCGCGCGCCGCCGTTATCCCTTCGACTGTGATATCGATATCCGATATCTCTGAAAACTGCTTTCCATCGATAAGCGATCCCCACTGGTAGATTCGAGCGGGGTCATATCGTTTTACGATTTGCGCCACGATAGCTTCGAAGTCACTGCGCGCTTCAGCCAAACTAGATGAAAGGGTGCGCGCTCTCTCATGGCGCTTCCTGGCTAGAAAGGCGTGAGTTGCCTCGACGTCGGCTTTTTAATATCGAACGGCCATGCTTGTGAGTATGCCCGGCCGATGACAGATCGAAAAGATCAATTTCCGCCCGCCCTTGCCCTTCCGCGGCCGCCATGGCATCCTTTTCCCGCGAAACTTGCCATGGCCAGCGACTCAAACGCTTCGGAGCCCCTCACTACCCGTTTCCGCTTTCCTCACCCCAACACGGCGGATGAAGAAGGGTTTCTCGCCATTGGCGGCGACCTCAAGCCCGGCACCCTGCTTCTGGCGTACAGAAACGGAATCTTCCCCTGGACCACGCACCCCATCACGTGGTGGTCTCCCGACCCCAGAACGATCATCGAGATTGACGGCCTACATGTTTCGAAAAGCCTCAAACGCTTCATAGCCAGGGACGGGCTTTCCGTAAGCTTCGACCGCGCGTTCCGCCAGGTCATGGAGGGATGCGCTGCATCGCGGCCGGGCAGGGAGGAGACGTGGATCAGCCCGGCCTTCATCTCGGCATATTCACGGCTTCACTCCCTGGGCTATGCCCACAGCGTGGAGTGCTGGAGGGGAGAGAATCTGGTCGGAGGGCTCTACGGGGTTTCAATCGGGTGCTTCTTTGCCGGTGAATCGATGTTTTCGGCGGAGCCGAACGCCTCCAAAGTGGCCATGGCTGGCATATTCGAGAGGCTCCGTGCCCGCGGCTACCTGCTGTTCGACTGCCAGATGATGACGCCCCATCTTTCCTCGATGGGCGCCGTGGAAATCCCGCGCTCCGAGTACCTGAGGAGGCTGGCGGAAGCGGTCGAGGGCCGGTGCAGCTTCGGGGACGCGGGCTAGGAGCCTGTCGGACTTGCCTGCTTTTGTGTATGTTCATGCACAACAACCCGAGGAAACCTGCATAAACATACACCGGCGGCCTGTCTGCTGAATTTTTATGCAGGAAACGGCCAAAGTCCGACAGGCTCCTAGATCTTCTGATCCAGCGTGACCCTCGCGATCTCCTTCACGCTCCCGATCCTCCCGTAGAACAGCTTCCAGTCCAGATTGGCCGGCACCTGCACGGTGAGCTTCAAGCGCACCGAGTTCTCCTCGAAGGACTTGGATATATCCACGGTGCGGACACGGATTCCGCAGTCCTTCAGGATGGGGAAGATCTCCTCCGTGCTCGCGTCCAGGCCGCTCAAGCCGATCTCCATGATTCGAAGGTTCACGTCGGGGAAGAAGCGCTTCTCCACGGAGGCCAGGGCGAACAGGACGAAAATCACGATGCCCACGGTGATCACCCCCCCCGCGTACATTCCCGCGCCCACGGCCATTCCGATTCCCGCCGCCGCCCATATCGACGCCGCGGTGGTGAGCCCCCGCACATTTGCGCCCAACCGGAAGATGGCGCCGCCCCCCAGAAAGCCGATTCCCGACACGATCTGGGCAGCAATCCTGCCGGGGTCTCCCATCTGGAAATGAGTGAAGGTCTGGGGAATGTAGATGGACAGGAGCGTGAGGAGGGTGGAGCCGACGCTGATCACGATGTGGGTCCGAAGGCCCGCGGACTGGTTGTGCCACTCCCGCTCGATTCCGATGAGGCCGCCCAGGACGAAGCTCAAGAGGAGCCGGAAGAGGGTGACGGGAAGGTCCACCCTGGTCCGGCCGAGAAACTCAACAATCGCTTCCATGCTCTGATGATCGGAAAAAGAGCGCTTACATGGAAGCGGATCGCCACCACTCGTAGTACCTGGTCTGAAGGTCCTTCTCGGAGGGCATCGGGTAGTAAACCAGGGATCCATGCTCGCCGAGGAAGAACCCGTTCAGCATGGTTCTGTAGGGGAACTCCTCGGGCGCGATCCTATCCACCGTCTTGGTGCTCTTCTCCCGGGTCTTTCGAAGCTGCATGAGGCAGTCGCGAAGATGCTCGATGTTGGTGTAGGGGAGATTGCGCACGCTGCCTTTCTCCGGATCCGCCGCCAGCTCGTCGAGGCGCAGCTCTCCGAAGACGATCTTGGGGACATGGATGCTGCGCTTGGGATCCGTCATGAAAGCAGCGAACTCCTTGGGGTCGAGGCTGCTCACAACCCGTGGGTGCACGGGGGAGATCTCCTGGTAGAGGTGATAGGTCTGCGGGAAAGAGGGCACGTCCTTCCTCGGCTCCACCTCCAGGACGCGGCCGTCCTGGGTGGTGAGGTAGAGGTTGCCGAAGGCGCTCATGGGGACGTGCTCCAGCGCGCGGTACACGGAAAGGTACACCGAGTGCTTCGGCTCTCCGTTGGCGTGCGGCACGCATCGGCTGTCGATCTCCGACAGGGGGAAGTAGTCGCTTGTGAACTTGCGGTCGACGGCGAAGTACTTCGCCTGGCCGCGAGCCCGTTTTTCGGTTCCCACGGCGAGGTACACCCCGAACTCCATCGGGGGAAGCATTGAGGCGATCAGGGCTTCGGGAAGCATGTTCAGGTAAAGGTACACTGCCATACTGTCGTCCTCCTCTCATCTCCAAAGATACCGAACGCCCCCACCGGCGGCAATCAAAGCATTGTTTGACGGCCGGTCATGCACCGGGAACCGCCGCCGGTCCCGCTTTGCGCACGGTGCGCGCCGCGATGACGCTCGCCAGGAGCACGGCGGCGGCCGCGAAGAAGGCGGAAGCGTAGCCGAAGGCGGCTGAAAGGAGAGAGCCGACCATCGGCCCCACCGCGGCGCCCGCATTGTTCATGCTCGACGTGAGGCCGAACACGGTGCCCTGGCGGCTTTTCGGCGTGCGCAAGGCGATCATGGCGTTCACGGAAGGCTCGGAGCCGCCGATCATGGCCCCGCCCAGGATCCGCAGGACCAGGAGCTGGAAGGGGGTTCGGACAAAGGCCTGGGGGAGGAAGATGAGGAAGGCGCCTGTAAGGCAGGCCAGGAGGGTCCGCTCGTAGCCGAAGCGGTAGCTCACCCTGCCCAGGGCCGCGGCGGCGAGCGCCGCCGAAACGGCTGAGAGGCCGAAAATGAGGCCGGTATACGTGCCGACGCGCTGCGCAGAGGGGGCAATGGCCATGATGAAGAGGGGAAGGATGGGAGACACGGTGGATATGGCAACCTGCAGGGCGGCGGAAACAAGAAGAAGGATGACGAGACCCGATGAGCCGCCCAGAATCGAAAAGTCGGGCAGCGCCTGCTTCCAGAAGGGACCGGCCCGCGCTCCGACGGCGGGATCGGCTCCCACGAAGCGCAGCACGATCACGGCCGCCAGGAGCAGAAGAGCGGCCGTGATGAAGAAGTTGGCACGGAACCCGAGGAGATCCGAGAGCACGCCTCCCAGGGCCGGGCCCAGCGAAGCGCCGACGTAGACCCCGGTCTGCAGGAGACCGAGGGTGAAGCCGAGCTCCTCGGTGGGGCTGATGGTGGCCACGAGCACGGTTGCGGCCGCCACCGTTCCCGAAAGCGCCCCCTGGACGGCGCGAAGCGCCAGAAGCTGCCATGGGTGGTTGACAATGCCCATGAGCCCCACGACAACCGCTCCGCCCAGCATCGCGCGAAGGAGCATGGCGCGTTTTCCGACGCTGTCGGCGAGCCGGCCCCAGATCGGGGAGAACACGGAAAGCGTTACAGCAACGACGGTGGCGCACGCTCCGTTCCAGAGATTGAGCGCCACGGGATCCGTCACGCCGAGGGACTGGAGGTAGAGGGGAAGAATGGGGTTGGAGGTCGTGAAGCCGGTGACCGCCAGCACCTCGCCCGCAAGGATGGCGAAGAAGCTCCTGCGCCAGCCCGTCACGGGCTACTCAAGAACCGTGAGGGCGATCTCCTCGCCCTTCACGTCGGCGATGACCTTCCCTCCACGGGTGAGCTTGCCAAAGAGAATCTCGTCAACGAAGAAGTTCTTGATCTTGTCAGCCACGAGGCGCGCGATCTGGCGGGCGCCGAACTCCCGGGAATAACCCGCGCGGGCAAGCCACTCACGGGCGGCATCAGTGGCCTCAAGACTCACCCCCTTCTTGGAGAGCTCCGCCTGGAACTCGCGGATGGCCTTGTCCACCACTTGAAGCACGATGCCGTGGGCAAGGTCGTTGAACTGCACCGTCGCGTCCAGCCTGTTTCGAAACTCCGGGGAGAAGATGCGCTCCACCGCGTCGGATACCGCATCCTCGCGCACGGAGCGCTCGCCGAACCCGACAAGAGGCTTTCCGATCTCCCGGGCGCCGGCATTGGATGTCATGATGAGAACGATGTTCCTGAAGTCCGCCTTCTTGCCGTTGTTGTCGGTAAGGGTGGCGTAGTCCATGATTTGCAGGAGCATGTTGAAGATGTCGGGATGGGCCTTCTCGATCTCGTCGAGGAGGAGCACCGCGTGAGGGGTCTTTCGAACGGCGTCCGTGAGAAGCCCGCCCTCGTCGTAGCCCACGTATCCCGGGGGGGCTCCAATGAGGCGCGAGACGGTGTGCCGCTCCTGGTACTCGCTCATGTCGAAGCGCAGGAGGTTCACGCCGAGGATCTCGGCGAGCTGGCGGGCGAGCTCGGTCTTTCCCACTCCCGTGGGACCGACGAACAAAAGCGAGGCGACCGGCTTGTCCCTCTCTCCGAAGCCCGCGCGGGACTTCTTGATTGCCTTGACCACGAGCTCGATGGCCTTGTCCTGGCCGAAGATCCTTCCCTTCAGCTCCCCCTCCAGGCCCTTCAGGCGGGAAAGCTCGTCCGAGGAAACGCTCGCCTCGGGGATCTTGGCGATGCGGGCCACCACCTTCTCGATGGCCCCGGTGTCCACCGCGTGCCTGCCGTCCTCCATAGGCGCCGTATCCTGCCCATAGACCCGCACCCACGAGCCGGCCTCGTCGATAACGTCGATTGCCTTGTCCGGCAGGTGGCGATCGTTGATGAACTTGGCCGAAAGCTCGGCCGCGGCGCGCAGGGCGTCTTCGGTGTAGTGCACGTCGTGGTACGACTCGTATTTTTCCCTCAAGCCCAGGAGGATCTTGTACGTCTCTTCCGTACTCGGCTCCGAGACCTCGATCTTCTGGAAGCGCCGGGAAAGGGCGCGATCCTTGTCGAAGTATTTCTTGTACTCCTCATAGGTGGTGGAGCCGATGCAGCGCATCTTTCCCGAGCTGAGAACGGGCTTCAAGATGTTGGAGGCGTCCATGGAGCCGCCCGACACGGACCCGGCCCCAACCACCGTATGGATCTCGTCAATGAAGAGGATGGCCTTCTCCTGCTTTTCAAGCTCCTTGATGACCCTCTTCATCCGCTCCTCGAAGTCCCCGCGGAACTTTGTCCCCGCCAGGAGCGCCCCCATATCCAGGGCATAGATGCGGAATCCGCGGAGCGCCCGCGGGACCTTTTCGTCCACGATGAGCTGGGCCAGCCCCTCGGTTATGGCAGTCTTACCCACGCCGGCCTCGCCCACATGGATGGGATTGTTCTTCAGCCTCCGGCAGAGGACCTGGATGGTGCGCTGGAGGATGTCTTCCCTGCCGATGAGCGGATCGATTCCGCCTTCGCGCGCCTTCCTGGTGAGCTCCACCGTGTAGGATTCCAGGGCGCGCGCGCTCTTGCGCCGGCCGCGGGCGGCGGGCTGCCCGGCGCCCTCTTCGGCCTGCTCCTCCTCGGCCTCATCCCCTTCCCCGTCGCCCGGCTCGGAATCCCGCTCGGGGAAGACGGTGACCCCATGGGAGATGTAGGTGAGCAGGGCCAGCCTGTCGATTCCCTGCCGGGCCAGGAAGTGGGCGGCGAATGATTCCTTCTCGTCGAAGATCGAGACCAGGATGTCGTCGATCTCCACGGTCTGCTTTTCAGCCGAGGCCGTGTGGAGGATTGCCCTCTCCATGACGGACTGGAAGCCGGCGGATTGGATGGGCTTGGAGCTCTCCGAGGTGGGAACGTGCCCCATGAAGTATTCCTCGATGTCGCGGGTGAGGGAGCGAACGTCGCCCCCGCATTGGGAGATGATCTCGCGCCCGCGGTCGAAGAAAAGGGAAGCGTACAGGACGTGCTCCGGGGTCAGGTACTCGTGGCTTCGGGATTCGGCTTCACGGTAGGCGGCGATGATGATCTGATTCAGCTCGTTACTGATGTCCATTCACGCTTCCTCCGAGGTCGCCTTCAGGGGAAACTCGTTCTGCCGGGCCATCTCGTGAACCTGGGAAACCTTGGTGGCCGCGATATCGAAGGTATACACTCCCACGACTCCCCTGCCCTTCTTGTGCACATCGAGCATGATCTTTGTCGCCTCCGCCGCGGGCTTGTGGAAGACGGCCATGACGACCTGCACGACGAAATCCATCGTGGTGTAGTCGTCGTTGTGCAGGACGACGCGGTAGAGTTTCGGCTCCTGGAGCCGGGGTTTCTGGCGGACCCCGGTGTCCGCTTCGAAGCTGTCGCGCGTCTTGGCCATGAATGTTTCCTTCATTCAATAATACCAGTTTCGCGCCCCGAGAAACAAGCGGGACGGCCGGTTTTCCCCTGAATTTCGTGGAAATAACGCTCATTTTGATTATACTTTGAGAGAGACCATGGCGCTTTTATCGAAGTACCTTACTTCTCGACGTGTCGTGTTTCTGCGCAGCCGCAGCAAGGATGGCGCCATCCGGGAGCTCGTGCACGCGCTCTGCGCCACGATTCCGGACCTCGACAGCATGCAGATCATCCGCGCCATCCAGGAACGGGAGAGGATGGTGAGCTCGTGGATAGCCCCGGGCGTCGCCATTCCCCACGCGCGCCTGTCCGGCTGGAACGGGATCGCCGTCGCCGTGGGCAGGAGCCGCAAGGGAATCGCCTTCGACTCCAGCGACGGCAACCCCGTCAACCTCCTCATCCTCATCGTGAGCGACGACCGCGACCCGGATCAGCATATCCAGCTCCTGGCCGAGATCGCCAGAACGCTTCGGGACCTCGCCCTCAAGCAGCTGGTTCTCACGGCGCGCACCAGCGACGAGGTGTATCGGCTGCTCATAACGCACGGCTATGGAGAGCCGCGGGGCAAGGCCAAGACGTCACCCAAGGCGCGGGTCTCGCGCCTGCTCTTCGCGCACGCCCTCTCGGTGGCCGAGGAGGTAAAGGCCAACGCCGTCATGCTGCACTGCGACGCGGTGGGCAGCCTCCGCTTCATGGAGGACATTCCCTCGCCCATCCAGCTCATCCTGGTGACCTCGGACCGCGCCACCGTGAAGGAGAACCGGAAGCCGGCTCCCCAGATCCTCCAGGTGCCCTTCCCCAGCCTGAACCGCTCCAACCAGATGGAGCTTTCCCTCCTCTTTGCGGTCTCGCGCGGCCTTCTTTCCCGCGGCGACACGGTTGTCCATATTTCGGGGGTTCCCAACTCGGGGCTTCTCGACACGCTCCTGGTAATCGATGTCGGCCGCGAGTTCCCCTCCATCTTCACCCAGCACACCCCGACTCCCATTGGAGACGTGGAGCCTCAGGTGCTGGAGAAGATCCTCCAGATCGCAATGGACATCTCCCGGGAAGGAAGGGAGGGAAGGCCGGTCGGAACGCTGTTCGTGATCGGAGATTACGAGAAGGTCTTGAAGTATTGCCGGCAGATGGTGATCAATCCCTTCCGCGGCTACCGCGAGGAGGAGAAGAACGTCCTGGACCCGAGCCTGGGAGAAACGCTCAAGGAGTTCTCCACCATCGACGGCGCCTTCATCGTGCGGGGAGATGGAGTGATCATGTCGGCCGGCACGTTCCTCAGGCCCGAGAAAACGACGGTGAACCTCCCCTCGGGGCTGGGAGCGCGGCACGCTGCGGCCGCCGCCTTGACCGCCATCACGGGCTCGATCGCCGTGGTTGTATCCCAGTCCACGGGCACGCTGAGCCTCTTCAAGGCAGGGGGCCTCGTCATGGCGCTGGAGCGGCCGAAGATGTAGGCTTTTGCCCCCTCCCGATACGCGGGCCCGCGGCCTTCCCCGTTGGGATGCTGCTCCGCGGTCGGGATATCCGACGGTCCTGAATACCCCAGGAATGCCAGGACCAGGAGGGCCGTTTCGTGAGGCTTTTCGACGGTCGGCATGTGGCCGCAGCCCTGGATCAATTTTAGATCGGCGTCAGGAAGGAGATCCCGAAACTTCAGGCTCCAGGAGGCCGGAAGCACGCCGTCTTCGACACCCCAGAGGATCAGCGTTCGCGCAGCGAGGGTTGGCAGGATCTCGCCAACGGGGTCGGTTCCCACCACCTCGCGCGCCATGCGCGCCACCGCCCTGCGCGATTCTTCATGAGAGAGAGTCCGGACCACCGAATCGACAAATTCCTCCGTGATCTTGGAAGGATCGAAAAAAACGCTTGACTTCAGTATCCAGCCGATCAGGGGCCTGGTGGAGAGCGCCAGGCCCGCGTCCACCAGAACCCCCAGCCTCGACAGGGCCAGCAGCCCGCCCTCCTCGCCGGCCAGGCCGTCGGGAGAGATGAGGATGAGCCGCCGGACGGATTCGGGATGAAGCGCGGCGAAGTGCACCGCCACGAGCCCTCCCAGGGAGTGCCCGGCAAGGGTGAAAGCGTCCAGGCCGAGGGCCTGGGAGAACGAGAAGAGAAACGCGGTGAGGGAGCCGACGCTGTAGTGGATGTCGGGCTTTGCCGAGTCCCCGCACCCGGGAAGATCCACCGCGATCGAGCGCACGCGCGGCGGCATGATCCTGAGAAGGGGGAGGAAGTCCTCCGCGCTCCCGCACCAGCCGTGCACGAAGAGGATCGTCTGCTCAGGCGGCGAAGCGCTCGCCGTCTCCAGGTAGCGGATGTCAACGCCGTTTATCGAAACGTGGCGGGAGAAGGGGGAATCCTCCGCGCCGGAGAGGATAAGGGGGAAAGCGATAAACAACTGCAGAAGGAGCGCGCGCCGCATAGAGCTCGAATACTACTCCGCCGCCTCCAAATTGAATATAGTGAATACGTGGCCGACAGGGGTTATATCGTCCATCCCGTCGAACGGCAGCGCGGCGGCAGAACTGAGCTCGACTTCATCGGGAGGCTTGAAGGCGGGGAAACCTTCGCCGTGGTTGAGAGGCGCCGCGCGCCCTTTTTCAACCTGCGCGAGGACGACCTGCCGGCCGCCCGGGCCGTGTTGGCTCGGGAGGGCCTTTCTCCCACCGTTTCCCAAAGCCCCCGGCGCACCATGGACGGGGCCCCGACGGCGAGAATAGAGGCGGCCTCATCCGCCGAGGTGCGGCGGCTTCGCGACGCGCTTCACCGCGAGGGGGTGAGGACCTACGAGGCCGACGTGAAGCTTTCCTCCCAGCACCTCATGGACCTGCGCATCCGCGGGACCGTGGAGATCCGGGGGGCATGGCGCGCGGGAAGACGCCTGGCGCGGATCTACGAGAACCCGGACCTGTCCCCCGCCGTGTTCACGCCGAGGCTGTCCGTGCTCTCCTTCGACATCGAAACCGATGCCAAGGCGCAGAGCGTGTACGCCGTGGCCTTCGCGTTCCGCCCCGTGGACGGGCGGGAAACGCCGGCAGAGGTGATGGTGCACTCGGCGGGAGCCGTCGAGGGCGCGCGGTCCTTCGCCACGGAAAAGGAGCTTCTCGCCGGGGTCCGAAAACGCATCCTGGAGCTGGATCCCGACATCATCACGGGGTGGAACGTCATCGATTTCGATATCCGGGTGCTCTCCCGCCGCTTCGCCGCCCTTGGCGTCCCCTTCGACATCGGCCGCTCCGAGTCCCCGGCGCGGTTCCTCGACCGCGAAGGCACCGACGAGGTCGGCATCCGCTGGAGGAGAAGCAGGGCGATCGTCGACGGTCGCCAGGTCCTCGACGGAATGTGGCTGGCGAGGATGGCGGGCCTCGCCCTGGAAGACTATCGGCTGGAGACGGTGGCCCGGGCGATTCTGGGAAGGGGAAAACGTTTGGACAAGCTCGCGGGCGAGTCGGCAACCCAGGCCATCGAGCGCCTCTTTCGGGCCGATCCTTCGAGCCTTTGCGCGTACTGCCTCGAGGACGCGCGGCTCGCCCTCGAGATCCTGGACAGGGAAAGCCTCATCGATATCGCCCTGGCCAAGAGCCTCCTCATCGGCACTCCGCTGGATCAGACATGGGCAAGCGTGGCCTCCTTCGAGCTTCTCTACATGGAAAACCTTCACGCCCGCGGGTTCGTGGCCCCCACTTTAGGGATAGACCAGGGCCCTCTCGACAGGGCTCCCGGAGGCGGCATCATCACGCCTCGCGCCGGGCTGTACGAGAATGTGCTCGTCTTCGATTTCAAGAGCCTCTACCCCTCCCTCATGCGCACCTTCAACATCGACCCATTGAGCCGCCTCGCGCCCGGCTCCCATCCCGCGCCGGGCGCCTTCATCACGGCACCCAACGGGGAACGTTTCGCCAGGGAACCCGGAATCATTCCGCAGATCCTCGACCGCTTCTTCGAGAGCAGGGAGCGTGCCAAGAAGGAGGGAAACCGCGCCGCGTCCTTTGCCTTCAAGATCGTGATGAACAGCTTCTACGGCGTTTTGGGTACCGACGGCTGCAGGTTCGCCTCATCCGGCCTTGCAGGGGCCGTGACCACCTTCGGCAGACATATCCTCTACCGCACACGCGACCGCGTGCGCGCGTTGGGCTATGAGGTGATCTACGGGGACACCGACTCGCTTTTCGTGCTCTCCGGCCTGCCCCGCAGAGCGCGGGCCGGCGAGCTTGCCGCGCTGGGCGAATCCCAGTGCGCCAAGCTCAACGAGGAGCTCGCCTCCCATATCCAGGAGACCTATGGAGTCGATTCGAGACTGGAGCTGGAGTTCGAGGGAGTCTACCGGCGGTTCTTCCTGCCTCCAATGCGGACAGTCTCCACCCGATCCGACGCCGAGGAGGCCTCGGGCAGGGCGAAGGGCTACGCGGGCGTGCGCGTATCTCTGGCGGACGGGGTCGAGCGCGAGGCCCTGGACATCGTCGGGATGGAGGCCGTGCGGCACGACTGGACAGAGCTCGCCCAGGAGCTCCAGCGGGACCTTCTGGGATGGGTATTCGCCGATACTCCCGCCTCCGCCATCGAGGAGAGGATTCGAAGCCTCATGAAACGGCTCCCCTCGGGAGCCCTCGACGACAAGCTCGTCTACCGCAAGCTCCTTCGAAAGCCGGTGGAGGCGTACACCAAGGCTTCTCCGCCGCACGCCCGTGCGGCGGCCATGCTCCCGCGCGAGGAGAGAAGCGGCCTCATCCGCTACCTCTGGACGCGGGACGGTCCCCAGCCCGAGTCGAGGCTGAGCTCCCCGATCGACTACGATCACTACGTGCAGAAGCAGATCCGCCCCATCGTGGAATCGGTGGCCCCGTTCGCCGGGCTCGCCGTGGACGGGATCTTCAGCCCGGGGGGCCAAATGGAGCTGTTCTAGAAAATGCGCTCCACGGTCATTCGAAACCAGCGGATGTTCTCAGCGTCCAGCCAGTAGCAGGTTGCCGGACCCTCGGCCTCCGCGGAGACCCACCCCGCGTCGCGAAGGGCCCGCAGGTGCTGCGAGACCGTGGCCTGCGCGATGGGGAGGGCCTTCACGACGTCCGCCGTGATGGAGCCGGGGTGCGATGCGAGAAACTGGATGATGCGGAAGCGCATGGGGTTTCCCAGGGCCTTGAACATCGTGATGAGACGCCTGCGTTCCGGCTCCCGGATGTCGAGGGAAGGCTCCGGCTCGGCGGAAAAGGACTCCCGGACTTTCATCGTTTGTCTGCGATATTGTGGGATGTTCCCGACCGGCCGTCAAGGGGAGGAAACCTGATGGAGCGCAGCGAGGACCTCGTCCAAGCCGCGTGGTCACCCGCGACTATTTCAACCAGCCGGTGCCCCAGGAGGGCACGGGATCGGGATTCGTCTATGACGGTCAGGGGCATATCGTCACCAACTTCCACGTGGTTGAAAACGCCCAGTCGATTTCGATCACGCTTTCCAGCGGCAAGCTCTACAAGGCCGCCGTGGTAGGGTCCGACCCGTCGAACGACCTCGCCGTTCTTTTGGCCGGCCCATCCAGCCTGCCCGCCCCCCTCCCCCTGGGGGATTCTTCGAGCCTCAAAGTCGGGCAGTTCGTGGTGGCGCTGGGAAACCCTTTCGGCCTTCAGGGCACCCTCACCCTGGGTGTCATCAGCGCGCTGGGCAGGATCATCCAGAGCCCCGACGGCAGGTTCATCGGGGAGGCGATTCAGACCGACACCCCGATCAACCCGGGAAACTCGGGAGGCCCGCTTCTCGATCTGCAGGGCCGGGTTGTGGGAATCAACTCCCAGATCCTGAGCCCCAGCGGGGCAAGCTCGGGCATCGGCTTCGCCGTTTCTTCAAAGACGATTCAGAGGGTGGTGCCCCAGCTCATCTCGAAGGGCCGCTATCCCCACACCTATCTCGGCGTGCGCGGGGTTGACTTGAGCGCGGACTTGACCAAAACGCTTCGAGACGCCGGCGCCCAGATTTCCTCCGACAAAGGCCTGCTCGTGGTGGAGATCGTCCCCGACAGCCCGGCGGACAAGGCCGGCATCCGGGGCGCGGGCACCAGTGTTGTGCAGATAGGCAATGCCGAGGTCCCCGTGGGAGGAGACGTGATCGTCGCCATCAACGGAACCCCGATCAACGGCTTCCAGGATCTCACCGTCATGCTCGAGACCCAGACCCGCGTGGGAGATGCCGTGACGATCTCCGTGGTCAGGGCAGGCAGGAAGACGGACCTCAAGACCACGCTTACCGAGCGGCCCGCAAAGTACTAGGCCGGTCCCCCTCAGCTCCTAGGAGCCTGTCGGGCTTTGGCGACGATTTGCGCGGGCGTTCAGCGGCCAGGATCGGCCAGCGGCTCTCTGGGTTGGTGACAGAGAGCGTTCGTCTGCCCTGCGCCACCTCCCCGTGATCCTACCGTACTGCTTCATGCTCTCGACAAGCCCCAAAGGCGTTTCACGTTGTAGGCAAGACAAACCAAGTCCCACTCGGTATGCACTTTATCCAGGCCCCGCAGGAGGAACTGGCGGAACCCCATCGCAGCTTTAATGATCCCGAATACCGGCTCCACCGTCGAAGCCCGCCGCGCGTAGATGCGTTTGCCATCCTTTTGTGCAAGCTTCTCGCGCATCGCCACAAGCCGCGGATCGGTGACCTTCTTCAAGGGCCGCGAGGAAGGCGGGCGGAAATCATAGCGACGCTCGTTATGATCTTCTCGTGTGATTGCCACGTATAGCTCAACGCCCTGCTGCTGCAGAGTGTCAAAGGAATCGGCGTTGGCATATCCACCATCAGCAAGAGCGCGTTGAACCATGCCGATCGAAGGGTCTACACTTTGCACCGCAGGCTCAAGTTGGTTGGCATCGCTGGGGGTTCGGATCACATCCGTGCTCAGTACCAGCTGGCTGCCTTCGGCATCCACGACCGCTTGTGCGTTGTAGGCCTGCTCGTAGCTGTCGCGTTTGCTCTTGCGCATCAAGGCGCTGTCAGGATCGCTGAGGTTGATCTGCTGGGAGTCCTTCGGTCGCCCAGGGCTTGCACCCCCCGCCTTTGGCCCCTGACCCTTGTCTTCTTCCTCCTGCTCGACATCCTCGTTTTGGGCTCGCTTCTCAAGTTCCTGACGCGCCCAAAGCATCTTTTCCAGAAGCGCTTCGCGTCGCGCGATCTCCGGTGGCAGCTTTTGATCATCTCCCGTCGCCTCGGTGTCGCTTTTCTCGGCACGGGCCAACAGCTCTTCTATATCTTTACGTAGCAACTTTTCCAACTCGCCTGCCCGATCATAGCGCACACTCTTGTGTTTAGAGGCATTGGCCTTGATATGAGTTCCATCAACGCTCACCGTGCCCACCCGCAACAGCCCCATCTCCCGTGCCAGACGCAGCACTTCAACGAACGCCTGCTTTACTGCCTCCCCGTTCTCTCGGCGAAACGCGCAAATGGTGTCATGATCCGGATGGGTATCACCTGTCAGGTAGCGTACTGCCACGTCGCGATAGGTCGCCCGCTCGATACGCCGCGAGCTGAAAAGCCCGTTTGCATAGCAATAAATCACCAGCGCCAGCATCATCCGCGGAGGGTATTGCTTGCTGCCGCTGCCACGATGATTTACCGCGAGGGCTGACATATTCATCATCTCGACAGCGTTGACAACGAAGTGCACCAGATCGTCCTCCGGTACCCACTGGCGCAAATCCACCGGCAACAGCATCGGCGTCTCTCGATCTACATTTACCAGCCGTTCAGCCATGTCCAAAGCTTATCACGCCTCAGCCTTTTACGGAAACACCGGTCGCTAAAGTCCGACAGGCTCCTAGATCGCGTAATTGGGCGCCGGGCGGCTGATCTCCTGCGCCTGACGTGCGAGCTCCGCCAGGGTGAAGGAAGACAGCGACCTTTCGATATCTTCGGAAAGCTTCCTCCACACACTTCGCGCGACGCAGGAGACTGCCCGCGGGCAGCCCTCCGACTGCCGCCGGGACGGGCGCGGAAGCGGGGCCGGCCGCGGATCGCCCTCTTCGTCGCAAGAGCCGTCCTCGACGCACGAGACCACGGCGATCCGGCCCTCGATGGCCTCTACAACGTCCTTGACGGTGATCTCCTCCGGCGGGCGCGCCAGGGAGTAGCCTCCATGCGAGCCGCGCTGGGAAACCACCATTCCCGCGCTTTTCAGGGGGATGATGATCTGGCCGAGGTACTTTTCAGAGATCCCCTCGCTTCGCGACACGTCGCGAAGGAGGGTGATCCCATTGCCGTAGCTCATGGAGAGTGAAACCATGAGACGGACCCCGTAGCGGCTGCGGGTCGACATGCGAAGCGCCATGCCCTCAGGTCTCCTCGAACAGCCAGGTGCTGAGGTAGCGCTCTCCCGTGTCGGGCAGGATCACGACGATGAGCTTGCCCGTGTTCTCCCTGCGCGCGGCCACCTGCAGGGCCGCCCAGGCGGCGGCGCCCGAAGAGATCCCGACAAGAAGCCCTTCCTCCCGGGCCAGCCGCCGGGCGGTGGCGCCCGCGTCTTCCTCTTCCACGGGGATGATTTCGTCGATGATTGTGCGGTTGAGGACGGCGGGCACGAAGTTCGCCCCGATGCCCTGGATCCTGTGGGGGGCAGGCGAGCCTCCCGAGAGAATGGGGGATTTCTTGGGCTCCACGGCGATGGCCTTGAATCCCGGCTTCCTCTTCTTGATCACCTCCGCCACTCCCGTGATGGTGCCGCCCGTTCCAATACCGCTCACCAGGATGTCCACGTGCCCATCCGTGTCGCGCCAGATCTCCTCCGCCGTGGTCCGACGGTGCACCTCCGGATTGGCCGGGTTCTCGAACTGCTGGGGCATGAACGCCCCCGGGGTCTCCTTCACGATCTCCCGGGCCTTGTCCACGGCGGCCTGCATGCCGCCGGCCGCGGGGGTCAGCACGAGCTCCGCCCCGAAGACCTTCAGGAGCTTCCGCCGCTCCACGCTGAAGCTCTCCGGCATCGTGAGGATGCAGCGGTATCCCTTCACCGCGGCGATATACGCCAGGCCGATCCCTGTGTTGCCGCTGGTGGGCTCCACGATGACGTCGCCCTTTTTCAGGCGGCCCGTCTTCTCCGCGTCCTCGATCATGGCGAGGGCGATCCTGTCCTTGACGCTGGCCAGGGGGTTTCTGGACTCCAGTTTTGCGGCGACTGTGGCGGCAAGCCCCACCGCCACCCTGTTGAGCTTCACAAGCGGCGTGCCGCCCACAAGCTCCAGAACGCTCGATTTTATATCCATGACGATCTCCTTATCACCTGTTTCTTGCGCGCCGTCTCTCACGCGAGGCGGCCGTCGTTATCACTCGACCCCTTTGAGGGCCTGGTCGATGTCGGCCGTGATGTCGTCGATGTGCTCCAGGCCGACCGAAAGGCGGACCAGCTCCGGCGTCAGCCCGCTCTCCCTCTGCTGCTCCTCGCTGAGCTGGGAATGGGATGTGCTCGAGGGGTGCAGGGCGAGGCTCTTCGCGTCTCCCACGTTCGCCAGATGGGAGAAGAGCTTCAGGCCGTTGATGAACTTCTCTCCCGCGGCGCGGCCGCCCGCGACGCCGAATACCACCATGCCGCCGAAGCCCTTTTTCAGGTATCTCGAGGCCAGGGGGTAGGCCGGATCCTCGGCAAGCCCCGGGTAGCGCACCCACTTCACCTTGGGGTGCTTTTTCAGGAACTTGGCCACCGCCATTGCGTTCGAGCAGATCCTCTCCATCCTCACGGAAAGGGTCTCGATTCCCTGGAGAAAGAGCCACGCGTTGTCCGGCGAGACGCAGGCGCCGAGGTTGCGCAGCGGTACGGTGCGAAGACGCAGGGCATACGAGATGGGAGAAAGCTCCGCGGGAAGGTCTCGCGCCCACTTGAGGCCGTGGTAGTTGGGATCCGGCTCGTTGAAGAGGGCGAACTTCGAGTCCCGCCAGTCGAACCTGCCGGAATCCGTGACGATCCCGCCGATGGCCGTCCCGTGGCCGCCGAGCCACTTGGTGAGGGAGTTGACCACGATGTCCGCCCCATGATCGATGGTGCGCAGAAGGTACGGCGTGGTGAAAGTTGCATCCACGATGAGGGGAAGCCCGTTGGCGTGCGCCACCTTCGCCACCGCCTCCACGTCCGTGAAGTCGAGCACGGGATTTCCGATCGTCTCGATGAAGAGCGCCCGCGTCCGGGACGTGATGGCCTTCTGGAAGTTGGCTGGATTATCGGGCTTGACCAGCTTCACGGTGATTCCCAGCTGGGGCAGGATCGCGTCGAACATCGTGTAGGTTCCCCCGTAGAGGTTGTTGGCGGACACGATCTCGTCTCCCGCGCGGGCGAGATTGATGATGGCGTAGAAAACGGCGGTGGTTCCCGAGGCCAGGGCCACCGAAGCGGCCCCTCCCTCCAGAAGTGAGACTCTCTGCTCCAGAACGTCGTGCGTGGGGTTTCCCAGCCGGGTGTAGATGTAACCCAGCTCCTTCAGGGCGAAGAGGTTTGCTGCGCGCTCCGTGCTGGGAAACACGAAGGAGCTCGTCCTGTACACGGGAACCGCTCGTGAAGTAGTGGCGGGATCCGGCTGCTGGCCGCCATGCAGTGCCAGGGTCTCGAAACGGAAGGCCTGCTGTTCGCTCATCTCGATCTCCTTTTATTCTCCGAAAAAGTCGATCTATAGGATCAATTCAATATAATTCACTACTAATCCTATAGTTTTAGTAGTATTTAGATGAAAAATGGAAGATTGTCAAGCGATTTCTAGGAATGAGAGCCTATTATTTCTTTTTCATTGTGCAGCAATCGAGCCGCTCATGGCCGAAGGTTTTTTCATTGTTTTCTATCATCCGGGAAAGAAAGCGGGTGAAGGGATTGCGTGAGGGTTTCAGCAGCGGCACCCGATAGCCGAGGGTTTCTATCATCCGGGTAACGCTTTCAAGGCTTGTCGCCGCAGGGTAGTAGCCAAATGAGACTCTGCCAATCTCCACATCAAGGTTCTCGAGGCCTTGAATCCCGGTGAGCGCAGTCTTGACTGTTTCCACGCACCCTTCGCACTTCATTCCAAGGACCTGCAGACTTGCACGCTCGAGCTCATTCTCTACCATATCTAACCTCCCACGCAGGTTGCATGAACACCTCTCGATACCCCCCCACCCCCGGGGTGTACCTTCCTTAATTTAGCCCCTATTCTTCTAGACGTCAACCCTCCTACACTGACAAAAAAAGAAAACGATTGTAGAATGAGAAAGCCATGCTCGTGGAAGTAACCGACGTCCAGCAGGTCCCCGGGGATCCTCGCCGGCGCTGGTTCATGGATGAGTACTTTGACCTCATAGTCTGGTATGCGGGAGAATCCATAAGCGGGTTTCAGCTCTGCTACGACAAGACAATAAAGGAGAGGGCGTTGACGTGGCACGGAGTCAAAGGTTTCAGCCATGAAAGGATTGACGACGGGGAGATTCCCGGACGATACAAGATGACGCCGGTCCTGGTCCCCGACGGACAGTTCGATTCAGAGCAGATCGCCTCGCGGTTTCGACGCGAAAGCTCTGCAATAGATCCCGGGGTGGCGCGGTTCGTGCTGGAGGTTCTTTCGCAATACCCCGGAGCGCGGGGCCGGCCGAAGAGCTAGGAGCCTGTCGGACTTTGGCCGTTTCCTGCATAAAAATTCAGCAGACAGGCCGCCGGTGTATGTTTATGCAGGTTTCCTCGGGTTGTTGTGCATGAACATACACAAAAGCAGGCAAGTCCGACAGGCTCCTAGATCAACCCTGAAGCCCAGAGGATCCCCTTTTCGAGAAACCCAAGATACGCGGGATGCGAAAGCACCTCCGCCCTGTGCCCGGGAGTGAAGCAGAACACGCGCCCCGCTCCCGAAGCATGGGCCCAGGCCGCGGCCGAGCTTCCGAAATCTGCCGACGCGGTCTCGAGCAGGCGGATGGTGCGCGCCGAGTCGACGCGCACGAAATACATCTCGTCCTGGATTTCGAACTGCTGGAAGCCTTCGAGGATCGGGTGGGATTCTTCCGATCTCCGCAGGCTGAACCGGGGATGCTCCTCGGGGTGAAAGATAAACCCGCCCCGCACGGTCTTGAAGTAAGGTCCCCCTCGGCCATAGGAGGCGAGGCCGGCATGCAGCGCCACCAGCCCTCCCCCTGCCTCGACGAACGTCTGGATTGCGTGCTCAAGCCTCTCGTCGATCCAGACGGCCGCCGATTCGGCCGGCGCCAGGCGGGCTTCGCGGGCGATGATGAGCGTCGAGTAGCGATGAAGATCATCCCAGGGAAGGAGCGCCGGGTCCGTGTAGGAATCGAGGCTCGCCGCGCCGGCGGCGCTCGTGAGCGCCGTCACCATCGACTCCGGCTTGTGATAATAGTCTCCCACCAGGGCGGCGATCCTTGCCTCTTTCATTCCTGATGGGCCTCGCCGGGATCGTTTTCAAGCAGCTCGACAACCGTTTTCAGGGTCCGCACGGTGTCGATGTAGGCATAACGGCCGCCCGTGTACTCGCCCTTTTGAAGCAGCGGATGTCCGCCCTTCTCCAGCTCCTGCAGGCAACCCTTCATCCCCTGTACCACGAACGCCACGTGGTGGATTCCTTCCCCGTTCTTGTCCAGGAACTCCCTCCACGTGCTGGGCTCTCCATCCGGCTCGATGAGCTCCACCTCGAGATTCCCCAGCTCCAGGAACGCCAGCTTGGCGCGGGCCTTTGAAGGCTTTCCTCGATACTCGGTCTTCGCCTTCTCCACGCCGTCCGTCCAGAACCAGGAAGGAACGGGAAGGCCGAAGAGCGCAGCGCATTCCCTGCAGGAGCGCTCGATGTCCCGAACAATGATCCCGATCTGGGTGACAACATCGGTGCCGAGAAGTCCTCTTTCCATGACAACCTCCAGGGGAATCGATCAGGATGGCGCATCCCCACGCCCGCCGGGCGCGCAGTCGACGTGGGCGCGTCGCGAGCTTCTACCGGTATTTGGAGCGTGAAATCTCTTTCAATGCAAGTGGCCGATAACACCTCCGGGGAAATGTTCCCTCGCGCCGCAAATATCAGTAGATTTTGCTTTGGTTACGATCGCGGGAAAGTGTTTGAAAGGAGAAAGCATGCCTGTCCGTTCCAGCCAGCCCGAAGTGCTCTCCTATGACATCGTTATCGTGGGGAGCGGTCTGGCGGGGATGCGCGCGGCGCTCCAGGCCGCGGCCATCTCCGATGGCAAGCTGAGGATCGCGCTCGTATCAAAGCTCCACGCCATGAGGAGCCATTCGGTATCCGCCGAGGGAGGCATCTCAGGGGTCCTGTACCCGGGCCAGGCCGACGACTCGGAGGAACTGCACGCCTTCGACACGGTGAAGGGCGGAGACTACCTGGGAGACCAGCCCGCCATCGAGATGCTCGCCTCCGAGGCGCCCAAGGAGATCAGGTTCCTCGACCACCTGGGAACGCCCTGGAACCGGGACACGGACGGCAAGGTGGTCCTGCGCGCCTTCGGCGGAATGACGGTTCCCCGGACCGTTTTCGCCGCCGACAAGACGGGCTTTTTCATGCTGCACGCGCTCTACGACACGCTCCTGCGCTTCGGCAACCTCGATATTTTCCACGAGCACTACGTCACGGACCTGATCCTGAAGGGCTCCCGCTTCATGGGCTTCCTCGCGCTGGAGCTTGCCACGGGAGAGCCGCGGTTTTTCGCCGCGAAGTCCGGCATCATCGCAACCGGCGGATTCGGCCGGATGTACGGGTTTGCCACGACCGCGTACTCCAGCACGGGAGACGGCATCGCCCTGGCCTACCGCGCCGGGCTGCCTCTCAAGGACATGGAGTTCGTGCAGTTCCACCCCACGGGGCTCATCCCCACCGGCGTCCTCATCACGGAAGCGGCCAGGGGCGAGGGCGGCTACCTCCTGAACTCCGACAATGCCCGCTTCATGGAGAGATACGCCAGGGGCAAGATGGAGCTTGCCCCGCGGGACATCGTGTCGCGCGCCATGACCACGGAGATGAACCAGGGGCGGGGTCTCATCCACGAGGTTTCCGGAATGACCCACCTCCTCCTGGACATGCGCCACCTGGGAGAGGAGAAGATCGACGAGCGGCTCCCCATGATCAAGGAAATCTCGATGAAGCTGCTGGGCATCAACCCGGCGCACCATCCGCTTCCCGTGCGGCCGGCCACGCACTACACCATGGGCGGCATCCACGAGAACATCCAGGGCCAGGTGATGGCGGACGACTCCTCCACGCCGGTTGCCGGGCTGTGGGCAGCCGGGGAATGCGGATGCGTGAGCGTCCACGGCGCAAACAGGCTGGGGAGCAACTCCTTGAGCCACTGCGTGATCTGGGGAAGGCTCACGGGAGACGCGGCAGCGCGCCACGCCCTTTCCACGGCGGGCCTCCCCTCGCACGCCGACGTCGGGGAAGAGCTTTCCGCCGCATTGGAGCGTCTCGCCGTCCTGAGCTCCCGCAGGGACGGAGAAGACCCCTACCAGCTGCGCCGGGAAGCTCGGCGAGACGCTGGATGCCTTCGTGCACATCTATCGCGACACGGCGAATCTGGAAAAGGCGCGGGAGAAGATCGCCGAGCTGCGGCAGAGATCCGCCAGGATCGGGCTTGCAGACCAGGGGGATGTTTACAACACAAACCGTCGCGACGCGCTGGAGATCAGGAACATGATCGAGCTCGCCCAGACCGTGGTGGCGGGCGCACTGCTTCGAAAGGAGTCCCGCGGCTCGCACGCCATGATCGAATATCCGACGCGTGACGACGCGAACTTCCTCAAGCACACCATCGCCTACAGGACCGAGGGGCAGCCGAGGATCTCCTACGCCCCCGTGGCCATCACCCGGTGGCAGCCGATGGAAAGGAAGTATTGATGGAGAGCAGGAAGAAGCTTTTCGATCTTCGCGGGCCCCAGGGCAGGATCGGGCGCCTCGCCTCCTTCTATCTGGAGGGGTACGTGCACATGCTCTTCTACCGGATCATGGTGCCCCTGGCCATCGTCTACGGCGCTTTCATAGCCGCGTACCTCCTCTTTCCCGGGCTGGGAGCGGCGCTGAAGATCTTCACGGCGGCGGTCTGGATCCTGTGGACGCCTCAATTCATCGAAGTGGCGAAGGGCCTGTCGCTTGCATGGTCCCGCGGCATGGCCTACGGCCGCCTGAACAGGGAGTTTGCCGCGCTGTACAGGAAGCGGTACTCCACGAGGTCCGGGGGGTACGTGGCGTTTCCCATTATCGTCACCATTCTCTGGACCGTCGGATTCATCGTCATGCTCGTGAGGTGGCATCCATGAAGGCTTCCCCCATCATGTTCTTCGAGTACCTCGGGATGATCGGAGTCCCTGTTCTCCTGCTTCTCCTCGCGCTGGCGGCACTTTTGTCCGCCGGCGCCCTGGTCATGGAGGTCCTGCTCGCCCTTATCGCGGCGGGCTGCGTCATCTACGGCGCAATCGGGATACGAGAAGCGTTCGTTCACGGAGGGAAAAAGCGTGAGACAGCTGTTCGGAAAGGATAGGAAGGCCATCCGGCTTACCGTAAAGAAATTCGACCCCGAAACGCGCCGCTTCACGGAGGCGGGATACGAGGTCCAGGCGGACAAGTTCACGGCTGTCCTCGACCTCTTGATTGCCGTCAAGGAGCGGCAGGATCACACCCTCTCCATGCGCTACAGCTGCAACATGGGCATCTGCGGCTCCTGCGGCATGGTGATCAACGGCAAACCCCGCCTTGCCTGCGAGACGAACGTCTTCTCCCTGGGGACGGACGCCATCCGCGTCGGACCCATGGAGGCGCACCCGCTTCTCAAGCACCTCGTCACAGACTTCGACGATTTCTTCGCCAAGCACAAGAGCGTGAAGCCGTGGCTCGTCAGGAAGGACATTGCGGAGCAGCGCGCCGCGGAAAAGGAATATTCCCAGACCAGGAGCCAGGTCGACTACTTTCTCGATTTCGCCCACTGCATCAAGTGCGGGCTGTGCGTGGATGCCTGTCCCGTCAACAACACAAACCCCCACTTCGTGGGGCCACAGGCCCTCTCCCAGGCCTACCGGTATAACTGCGACTCCCGCGACGAGGGCGAACGGGAGAGGCTCGATCTCATCGACCGCATGGAAGGGCTCTGGGGCTGCGAGTATGCCGGGGCCTGCTCCCACGTCTGTCCCAAGGGCGTTGATCCCGCCCTCACCATCCAGCTCCTGAAGCTGGACGTGCTGCGCTACCGGTTCATGGGCAGGACGAACACGAACAAAAGGGCGAAGTAGGTGGAGGTACGATGCGCGCGTCGTTGATCACAACCCTGCTGGCCGTCGCAAGCGCGCTGCACGCGCAACCCCCATCGGCCGGCGTCGATGCAGTCTCAAGCCCGGCGCCCACGGCGGCGCGGGATCTGGCCCGCCTCGGCGCAGAGGCTCTCGAGAAGCAGGATCCGGCCGACGCGGTGGAATACTTCGCGCGCGCTCTGGCCCAGCTGCCGAACAATCCAGATCTCAAAGCGGCAAAGGGGAAGGCGCTCGCTCAGGCAGGCCGCGGGGAAGAAGCGGAAGAGGTCCTCATACAGTCCGTCTACCTGGGCACTGAAGACCCTTTCCCCTTCTATTGGCTCGGCACCGAGCGCAAGAGCCGTCCCCTGCTCCTCCTGGCGGCGGGGAAAGCGGCCCAGCTTTCCAGCTCGCGGAAGACATCCCCAGACAATAAGGATGGCAAGGGCGTAGAATCGCAGCTTGCCAAGATGCCGCTCCTGTCAGGCGCGGAGGACGTGCGGAAAACTCTTGACTCCGCGATTGGCGCGCTTCGCCTCATAGACGGCGACAATGACTTCGAACAAGACCTCCACACCCTTATCTCATGGTATCCACAGAGCGCGGAACTGGCGGCGGCCGCCGACAGTTTCCTCCACAAAGCAGGAAATTAGACGGCCGCCGCCACAAAACAGATCTTTAGCTCTTGATCAGCACCCGCGGGGAGCTCACGTCCGCGGAAACATCGAACTCGTCCCACATTCCGGCTTTGTCGTGGCCCGGCACGCCGCAGACCAGGGCGTACTGGCCCGCCTTGTCCGCCGTGAAGGTGAAGACTTCAGCGGGCTGTCCTCTGCCGATTCCGACCTTGTAATCGGCCGGCTCTGAGCCGGTGAAGGCGGGCTCCAGATTGGAGGAAGTCCGCTGGTCCCACGGCACGATGAGCGCGCTGTGCTTGATGCCCGCATCGACCTTCAGATCCACCGTCACGGTCCAGCCCACCGGAACCTGGATCAGCATCGCCCCGTTTTTGTACCCTTCGAAGTTCAGCCCGGTGGACACAAGGTCAACGGTCACCGTCTTCTCATCCTGGTTCACCGAGAGTATCTTGTCCGAGCCCGGGTAGGTCGAATAGCCCGCGGGCAAGCCGGGGCTGGATGAAGGTCCGCTCATGCTCTGGCTCCATGCCGCGTTCCCCGCCAGGAGCCCTATGAAAATCACCGCCGCTGCGGTGGCGCTTCGAACGAGAAAAACTAAAGATTTTCGACTCATTGTCAAATCCCCCTTCGTAAGCATTCTCTACGTATGGCGCACTTTTTTGGATTTGTGGCTCAAAGGTACTACCGGAGCAGGCGTCGGGGGCAAGCGTTTTTTTTCCGAGTCGCGCGGCGGTGCGCCGCCTCAGAGGCGGCGCCGCTTTCAGCCCATCTGCGAGCGTGAGCGCTCCGCGGCCCCTCGGCGCCGCAGAAGCTTGACGGCCTCGAACCACGCCACGCTCACCGCGCCGGCGCCGAGGGAGAGCGCCACGTCGATGATGTGCATGGGTGCGAAGTGAAAAAGGTCGCGCAGCCCCGGGGTATACACCACCGCAGCGAGGAAACCGACGGCTCCGACGACGACCCACGTGAGCGCCGGGTTCGGCACGCCGAGGGAGTACACCATGGTGCGCGACCAGCTCCTGTTGGTGAGGATCATGCAGAGGTTGGAGACGATCAGGGTGATGAACGCCAGCGAGCGCGCCTCGGCGAAGCTCTGCCCGAGGGAGAGGGCGATGCGGTAGACGGCGATCACGACCGCGAAGGCCACGATTCCCTGCAGGAGCGCTACCGCCAGGCTCCTTTTTCCGAAAAGGCGCGCCCGCGGGCTTCGCGGCTTCCGGGCCATGATGTCGGGGTCCTCGGGCTCGGCCTCGAAGACCACGGAACAGGCGGGATCTATGATGAGCTCGAGGAACACGATGTGCACGGGGTAGAGGATCATCTCCTTCCATTGGAGGAGGACCGGCACCAGGGAGGCGAGGGCGATGGGGATGTGCACGCTGATGATGTACGCCATCGCCTTTTTCAGGTTGTCGAATATCCTCCGCCCCATCCTGACGGCGGCCACGATGGAGGAGAAGTCGTCGTCCAGGAGGACGAGGTCCGACGCCTCGCGGGCAACGTCGGTTCCGCGGCCGCCCATGGCCACTCCGATGTGGGCAGACTTGAGCGCGGGGGCGTCGTTCACCCCGTCTCCCGTCATGGCCACCACTTCTCCGCTCTCCTTCATCGCCTTCACGATTGCGAGCTTCTGCTCCGGCACCACCCGGGCAAAGATGGTCACGTCACGGATTCCCCGGGTGAGCTCCTCGGGGCTCATTCGGTCGAGCTCCGGTCCCGTGATGACCCTTTCGGGATTCGGCAGGCCGATCTGGCGGGCGATCTTCTGGGCGGTCCCGGGATAATCCCCCGTGATCATCACGACGCGGATTCCCGCCTGCCGGCATTCGGCAATCGCGGCGGGGACCGCGGGCCGGATGGGGTCCTCCAATCCAAGGAGGCCGATGAGCTGGAAGGGAAAATCGTGCTGGATATAGGGAAGGCTCCGCTCGGCGAAGCGGGCCTTGGCCACGCCGATCACGCGCAGGCCCTCACCCGCCATCTCGTGCACCGCCTCCATGAGGGAGTTCGCCGCGCCCTGCTCTAAATGGCAGAGGTCCGCGATGGCTTCCGGGGCTCCCTTGGTGGCCACCACGTAATCGTCGCTTGAGGCGGATTTCCATACGTGAGAGAGGGCCAGAAGATCGCGCGAGAGCGGGTACTGCTGCACGAGGGTCCAGGTGGAATGCAGGTGCTCCGTGTCCTCCAGCGAGGAGAAGCCGGCTTCCACGATGGCCTTTTCCATCGGGTCGAAAGGATCCTCCTGGCTGGCGAGGATCCCGAACTCCAGAAGCTCGTGGAATTCCTCGGGGAGGTGGTCGGATGGGCTGGAAGCAATGTCGTGGAACCTGCCCGCGGCGTGGAGCTTCTTGATCTTCATCCTGTTCTGGGTGAGCGTTCCCGTCTTGTCCACGCACAGAACGGCGGCGGCGCCCAGCGTCTCCACGGCGGCCATCTTGCGCGCGAGGACCTGTTTCTGGGATATCCGCCACGCTCCCAGAGCCAGGAAGATCGTGAGCACAACCGGGAACTCTTCGGGGAGCGTGGCCATGGCGAGGGTGAGGCCGGAGAGGAGCCCCTGGAGCCAGTCTCCGCGGGTCACGCCGTAAACGACCACCACGATCGCGAAGAGCGCGAGCGCGAAGAGGAAAACCGTCTTGACCACGGAACGGGTCTCTCTCTGCAGGGGCGTCTGTTCCTGCTCGACCGTCTGGAGTGCCTTGCCGATCTTTCCGATCTCGGAAAGGCTGCCGGTCGCCTTGACCAGCGCCACGCCCTGGCCGTGAACCACGAGGGTGCCGGAATAGACGAAGGGAAGGTCATCCCCTCCCGGCCTGCCCATCTCCATCTCTCCGTCTGCGGGGGACTTGCGGACGGCGACGGATTCCCCGGTGAGCAGCGACTCGTCCACCGAGAGGTTGATGCCCCACGCCAAAAGCGAATCGGCGGGAACCCTGTCGCCCTCCGCGAGGATGATGAAGTCCCCGCGCACGACTTCTCTTCCCGGGATCCTCCTGCGCTCTCCATCCCTGACCACGAGAGCGCGGGGGCTGGAAAGATCTCGCAGCGCCTCCAGGGTCCTCTCGGTCTTTCCCTCCTGGTAGATGGTGATCCCCATGATCACGAAGACGAAACCCAGGAGCATGATGGCCTCCTGGACGTCTCCCAGGAGGAGATAGAGAACGCCGATTGCGACCAGGAGGAGGAACATCGGCTCCTTGAAGACTTCGAGGACGATCCCCAGGATGCCTCTCCTCCTGGCGGATGGAAGCTCGTTGGGACCGTCCGCGCGCAGGATTTCACCGGCTTGTTCTTCGGTGAGACCGACAAGGCGCTTGACCTGCTCATCTGAGAGGGCCATTCATTCTCCTTACCAGAAACAGACGGATATGAATCGATTGGCTGCCGACGAGTCGTGCGCCTAGAGTAGATGCCGGGGCGTGGTCAGTGTCAATGCGGCGCGCCGCGAGGTTTTACCGTTTATTGGACCCTGCGCGTGTCAGGGATGGTAATCGACATCCAGGGGAACGAAGAACCGTCCGTAGCGGCTGCTGCACGCGATGGTTCCCCCGACCGAAAAGTCCGGAATGCGCGGCTGGGCGAGATTGAGCATCATGCCGAGGGTCTTTCCCGGGCTCATGTCCAGGCGAAGCACGATGGGCTGGGCCTCTGCGGGCCGGAGGTCGGCGGGCTCCGTGCTGCGCAGGAGCCTGTACCTCTTCCCGTTGAGCTGGATGTACGAGTCTATCGAATCCACCGTGATGCTGAACGAGTTGGTGTTCTTCACCAGAAGGGTGACGGTGAAGGAGCTTCCCAATGGCGCCCCTTCGGCCTGCATGAAGCTGACTTCGGGCACCCGGGGGATGGGGACCTGGATCGATTTGGCGAACGGAATGGCATCGAAATCGAACGAGCCGACGGGGTAGACCTCGCCGTGAAAGGTGACTCGGAGGACATCGGCGGTAAGCACGTCCGGGGCAAGATCCAGGATGTCCTTCATCGCGATCTGGAAGGGGAAGGTGACGGTTTCGTTTCCCCCGCCGCTGGTGCGCTTCATTGCGGTAAAGGAGTCGGAAAAAAGAGGCGTATCGAACAGATCCACGCCCCAATCGGTGCGGGAATATTCCAGGCTGACCGGCATGTTGTTCTGGATGAAGATCTTGGCCTCGAATCTGACAACCTGGGGGTCAATCGAAACCGGAATGAGCTGTATGACGCTGACGGAGGGCGGCTTGGGAACCACGGGTCCCTGGCTGGCACACCCGAGAGCGATGGAGACAGTGGCGATTGCCAAAAGATACCGCAGAGACCTGATCATGCGCGCCTCCCGTTCAATGGTGCACGCGCCGTCGCGCAATCGTCAAGGAGAGGCAGGGAAGGGTGCGGGGCGCTGGACACGGCACCCCGCCTTCCGGCACCATGACGCGATGACGGTCAGGCAGTACCAGTTCACCCTGAGGTCCAGGCCGCGGGGATTCCACCTGGTCACGGACGAGGTGGTCTCGCACCTCGAGGACCTCGCCGGCTTCTCCGCGGGGCTCTGCCACATCTTCATCCGCCATACCAGCGCTTCCCTCAGTCTCAACGAGAACGCCGATCCCACCGTGAGGGTTGACTTCGAGGCCCACCTCCGCCGCATGGTGCCCGATGCTGCCCCCTACTATCGGCACGATTACGAGGGAGACGACGATATGTCGGCGCATATCAAGGCGAGCCTCTTCGGCTCCGGGCTCACGATCCCGGTCTCCGGCGGCAGGCTTGCGCTGGGCACGTGGCAGGGCATCTATCTCTGCGAGCACAGGGAGCACGGCGGGCCGCGCGAGATCGTGGCGACGCTCATTGGGGAGCTCAATACAAAGGATTGACGCAGCATGATCGAAGGCATCCTTGAACGTTTCTGCACTCCTCCATTCGCCGATGAAAGCGATTTCGATCGAAAGGCCATGGAGGGCCGTCTCGCTTAAACCCCCGCCCGCACGCGGCGTTCGAGCTCGATCGCGCTCTGCTCGGTTTCCGGGACGTGACCGGACAGGGGGAGCAGCCGCTCGTGCACGGCATCCACGATCCACTCCTTCTGAGGGAAGAAGAGCTCTTCCATCTCCGCGGCCGGAGTGATCCAGTTTCTGCTTCCCACAACGGCCACCGGAGCGTCCAGCAAGTCGAAGGCGAGCTGTGAGACGTTCGAGGCCACTGTATGGAGAAAAGACCCGCGCTCGCAGGCATCGCTTGCCAGGAGCAGGCGGCCCGTCTTCTTCACGGACTCCAGGAGAGTCTCGTAGTTCAGGGGGGTGATGAAGCGCAGGTCCATGACCTCGGCGTCCACCCCGTATCTGTCCTTCAGAACCGCGGCCGCCTCCATCGCGCGATAGAGGGTGGCGCCGATAGTGGCGATGGTGAGGTCTTTCCCCGTTCTTCGGACTTCCGGCACACCCTCGGGAACCTCATAGTACCCCTCGGGAACGCCGCCGGCATGGAACTGCTCGCCCACGTCGTAGATGAGCTGGCTCTCGAAGAAGACGACGGGGTCGGTGCCGCGGAGCGCCAGGTTGAGCATGCCCTTCGCGTCGTAAGGGGTGGCGGGGAAATATGCCTTGAGGCCGGGGATGTGTCCCACGAAGGCGGACCAGTCCTGGCTGTGCTGGGCCCCGTACTTGTTGCCTACCGAGACGCGGATTACCAGAGGCATCGACAGGAGGCCCGCCGACATTGCCTGCCACTTGGAAGCCTGGTTGAAAAGCTCGTCGCCCGCCCTGCCCATGAAATCGCAGTACATGAGCTCCACCACGGCTCTTCCGCCTGCCAGGGCGTAACCCACCCCGGTGCCCACGATGGCCCCTTCCGATATGGAGGCGTTGAAGAGCCGGTGGTAGGGCAGAGCTTCGGTGAGGCCGCGGTACACGGCAAAGGCTCCGCCCCAGTCGCGGTTCTCCTCGCCCCAGGCGGCCATGGTCGGGTCTCTGGAGAAGCGGTGGATCATCGCCTCGAAAAGCCCGTCGCGGTACTGGAACAGCTTGTTCTTCGCCACCGGCTTTCCTTCGGCATCGAAGGCGAAGCGGGCCTTGCCGGCGATCGCCTTTACCCGCGGGTTGTCCTTGAGATCTCCAAGCATCTCGGAAGGCCTCTCCTCGCGCTTCTCCACGCTGCCGTTTGAGAGCATGACGGACTCGATCAGCCGCCCATCCGCCCGGGGGCTCGCCTCCTCGTCCGCGGCAAGCCGCAATACCGCCGACAGCTTCTCTACCACGGCGCTTCGCAGCGTATCAAGCTCGCCCTTGCCGGCGATCTTGTTCTGCACGAGGTACTGGGCGTAGCTGTCGATTGGATCCACTCCCTGCCAGAGGGCCACCTCTTCCTTGGAGCGGTAGCTGGAGGCATCGGAGGGCGAGTGGCCCGACACGCGATAGGTCACCGTGTCCAGCAGCACGGGGCCTCTGCCTTCGAGGAGGATCCTCTTCTTTCGCGCCACCGCATCCGCGACGGCCAGGGGATTGTAGCCGTCGACGCGCTCGGCGTGCATGTTCTCCGGATTGACTCCCGCGCCCACCCGGGCCAGCACCTTGAAGCCCATGGTCTCGCCGTCGGTCTGCCCGCCCATCCCGTAGAAGTTGTTGAAGAAGTTGAAGAGGATGGGGGGAGCGCCTCCGATCTCCTTCGGCCAAAGCGTCCTGTACTGGTCCATGGCGGCGATGCAGATCGCCTCCCAGACCGGACCGCAGCCCATCGAGGCGTCTCCGATGTTGGCCACCACGATGCCGGGCTTCCTGTTTATCCGCTTGAAGAGCGCGGCGCCGGTGGCGATGTCGGCAGAGCCGCCCACGATGGCATTGTTCGGCATGGAGCCGAAGGGAGTGAAGAAGGCGTGCATGGAGCCGCCCAGCCCCCTGTTGAATCCGGCCTTTCGGGCAAAGATCTCGGCAAGGGTGCCGTAGAGGATGAACGCCTCGGAGAGCCCGTCGATGCCTTCATGGGGAATCTTTTCCGCCATGCGCAGGGTATCTCCGCCGAGATATCCTTCCATGATCGAGGAGAGGGCGCCCTCGTCGATTCGGCGCGCGGCGGAGAAGCACTTCGCCAGGATCTCCCCATGGCTCCTGTGGGAGCCGAATATGAAGTCTTCGGGCTCGAGGCTCGCGCACTGGCCAACCGCGGCCGCTTCCTGCCCGATGGACAAGTGGGCGGGGCCCTTGTGGTTGTAGCTGATCCCGTTCCAGGATCCCATCGTCTTTATCGCGTTGAGCATGGACTCGAACTCGCGGATCCGCACCATGTCGATCCAGATTGCTTTCAGGCCGTCGGCGCCGAAGCGCGCAAGCTCCGCTTTGAAGTCGTTCTTGTACGCGTTCACCGGGATGGGCTGGATCTGGATCTTTCCCGGCACGCGAACCGCGGAAGGGTCGACCAGCAGGCTTTTAGGCATGGAAATCTCCTCTTCGATCGAGAAGGCCGCATCGCGGAGGCTTCCGCGAGGCGGCCGGGTGAATGGATATACGCTCCCTCACCGTCATTGCCGCTCACCTCACGACATGGAGATCGCTGTCCGCGATCGCCGCGGACAGCGCTTCCAGGAATCGGGCAGCGGGGGCGCCATCGATTGCCTGGTGGTCGAAGGTGAGCGAAAGTCCGAGCCGGGGCTCCAGGATGACGGCACCGTTCGGGCCTGAGGCGGGGGCTTGAGTGATCGAGCACACGCCGAGGATGCCGACCTCGGGAGAGTTGAGAACCGGGGTGAAGCTTTCCACCCCGAATCCCCCGAGGTTGGTCACGCTGAAAGTGGAGCCGGAAAGCTCGTCGGGGAGTATCGTGCCCGCTCTGCAGGCGGCGGCAAGCCGCTTGGCTTCGGCGGAGAGCCCCATGAGGGAGAGGCCGTCCGCGCCGCGGATCACGGGCACCATGAGGCCGCGCGGCGTGTCCACGGCGAGACCGAGGTGGATGCGCGAGTAGCTTCGAATAACGCCTCCCTGCAGGCGCGCGTTCATGGCGGGGAACCGGGGAAGCACGTGCGAGACCGCGTACAGGACCAGATCCCCGACGGTCACCTCGGAAAGGCCCAGCGACGGGTCGCTCGCCTTGAAGCGCGCGCGAAGCTCCAGAAGACGGGCGGCCGGCGCCGATGCGTTCAAGGTGAGCTGCGCATGGGAAGCAAGCGATGCGCGCATGCGCTCCGCAATGAGCTTTCGCACTCCCTGGATCGGCGCGTCGGAATAAGGGCCGGGGAAGTCAGTGAGGGGCGCAGTGACGGCGGCGCGCGCCGTCGGGGCCGCCGTCGGAGCGGCGGCGGGCGCGGGCGCGACAGCGACGCGCGCGGCCGTTGCGGTCCCGCGCATGGGCATGCCCGCGGCGGCGGAGGCGACATCGCGCTCTATCACGCGGCCGCCGGGGCCGGTTCCCGCCAGGGTTTCCGGGTCAATGCCCCTGGACGCCGCGAGGCGCCTCGCGCGCGGGCTGACTCTCGCCCTTTCGGCGCGCGGGCGCGCGGACCCATCCTTGACCTCGGCTGAAATGCCGCCGGCAACCTGGGGCGCTTCTTGCACGCGCGCCTGCGTGGCCGCATCCAGTCCGGCACCCGCTTCGCTCCCGGCAGAGGTCGGGCCCGCGCCCACCGCCGCTCTCCAGTCTTCGCCCGGCGCGCCGATCACGGCGATGGGCTGCAGAACCGGAACGTCGTCGCCAGCGGGGTGGAGGATCTTCAGAAGCGTACCCGATACGCCGGCGGGCACATCGAAGCTGGCCTTGTCGGTTTCAACCTCGCAGACGATGTCCGCCGGAGAAAGGCTTTGCCCCTCGGCAGCTCTCCAGCGTACGATGATGCAGGATTCGACCGTATTACCCTGACGGGGCATGATCAAAAGATGCGCCAACTGAAAAACCCTCCTTCAGCCCGGCTGTGCCGTCACGGCGGCCTTAAACGGCCCTCACCTTGATCGACGCGTCGGAAAGCTCCCGCATGGCGTCAGGCTGGAGCCCAGAATCGGTAATAATGCCGTCCACTTCCGACAGGGAGAGGACGCTCACGAATCCCGATTTTCCGTACTTGGAAGAATCCGCAACCAGATAGGTGGTTTCGGCCTGCCGCCGTACGGCCTTCACGATCTCGGCGCCCTCGACCAGCTGGGTGGTCATTCCCCGCTTGAGGGAGAAGCCGTCGGTTCCGACAAAAGCGATCCGGACATTGAAGCCGCAGATCGTCCTGAGCGCCACCGGCCCCACCATGGACTCGGTTGCGAAGCGGAACTCGCCGCCCGTCATGGTAATGCTCACGGCGGGGTTGCGGCGCGCGTATGAGAAGGCGAGGGTCGAGTTGGTAACAATGTGCAGGTCGCGCTTTCCCAGCAGGTATCTCACGATGAGGGCTGTAGTCGTGCCGGCCTCGATCATGACCGAGTCGCCGTCCCGAACCAGCTCGGCCGCCGCCCTCGCGATTCTGTTCTTCTCTTCGATGAATAAGCGCTGGCGCTCGAGGATGCTGGGATGGAATGCGGGGAACGCGCCTCCCCAGGTGCGGTTGAGCAGGCCGCGCTCTTCGAGAACCTTGAGGTCGGACCTGACCGTTACATCCGAAACGCCAAGCTCCCGAGCGAGCAGGCTTACGGAGAGAGAGCCTCGCTCAGAGAGAATATCGAGAATCTTTCTTTCCCGCTCCTGGAGCTCTTCGGTCATTTCCAATACCTTTCAAGTTACTTTTGCTTTCTTTATGATTATAGCTTATTTCGCAAGGAATTGCAAGTATTGAACAAGAAAATAGGTAATTTGGGCCTATTATGCCAGATGAGGGAGCAAATCCCTTGACAGATCGATTTCGAGGGGCTACATTCGATTTACACCCCTCCCCGGGGGTGGGGTGTTACGGCAAAGGGGACAAGGAGTAGGGTTCCATGAAGACGGACAATCTGACAATAACCGGAATGACATGCGCCTCCTGCGCTGCGCGAATAGAAAAGGTGGTAGGAAAATTGGATGGCGTGAAGACTGCCAGCGTCAATCTGGCAACAGAGAAGCTTCACATCGAGTTCGACGAAGGCAAGCTCACCGAGGATGTGGTGAAAAAAGCCGTTGAAGAGGCGGGCTATGGAATCGCTCAGGCGGAAACGGCGAAGCGGGTCGTGATGCCGATCGAAGGCATGACGTGCGCCTCCTGCGTTGCTCACATCGAAAAAGCCGTGGGCAAGCTTGTGGGGGTCAAGACCGTGTCCGTGAACCTGGCCACCGAGAAAGCAGACATCCTCTACGAGCCTTCCATGGTCAGGCTCTCGGCCATCAAGAAAGCCATCACGGATGCCGGCTATGCTCCCCGAGAGGTCGACGCGTCCGAGGCTGTCGACCATGACGCAGAGCGCAAGGAGCGGGAGATCCGCTCCCTGTGGAAGAAGTTCATTGTGGCGGCTGCGGCCTCGGTGCCCCTTCTCTACCTTGCCATGGGGCACATGATAGCGTCGGCCCGCCTTCCCCTGCCCGCGTTCCTGACCCCCATGGAGCATCCCCTGTGGTATGCCCTGGCCCAGGTCCTGCTGGTCATCCCCGCCATCCTCGCGGGAAACCGCTTCTACCGCAACGGATCCAAGGCACTCTGGCACCTGGCGCCCAACATGGATTCCCTGATCGCCATTGGAACGGCGGCGGCGGTGCTCTACAGTCTCTACTCCACCGTTCGCATCGCCCTGGGGAACGCCGAGGCCGTCCAGAACCTCTATTTCGAGACGGCGGCCGTCATCATCGCCTTGATCCTCCTGGGAAAATCCCTCGAAGCCATGTCCAAGGGCAAGACCTCCCAGGCCATCAAGAAGTTGATGGGCCTGGCGCCGAAGACCGCCACCGTGCTGCACGACGGGGCCGAGATGGAGATCCCCATTGGCGAGGTGGAGGTCGGAGACCTGGTGCGCGTGAGGCCGGGAGAGAAGATCCCGGTGGACGGCGTCGTGAGTGAAGGCTACACCTCGGTGGACGAGTCGATGCTCACGGGAGAGCCGATTCCCGTCGAGAAGAAGCCGGGAGATCAGGTCACGGGGGCGAGCATCAACAAGAACGGCTCCATCGTATTCCGCGCCACGCGGGTTGGAGCCGACACTGCCCTGGCCCAGATCATCAAGCTCGTGGAGGAGGCTCAGGGATCCAAGGCGCCCATCGCGCAGCTTGCCGATGTCGTATCGGGATACTTCGTTCCCATAGTCATGGCAATAGCGCTCCTGGCGGCGGCGGCGTGGCTGGTGTCGGGCCAGAGCGCAGTATTCAGCCTCACCATCTTCACATCGGTGCTCGTCATCGCCTGCCCCTGCGCACTCGGGCTTGCCACGCCCACCGCCATCATGGTAGGGACGGGAAAGGGAGCCGAGAGCGGAATCCTCATCAAGAGCGGGGGGGCGCTCGAAGGCACCCACAGGATAGAAACCGTCATCCTGGACAAGACGGGGACAATCACCGAGGGAAAGCCGGTGGTCACGGACGTTGTGGCGTTCGACGGCGTTTCCCCCGATACGCTCTTGAGCCTCGCCGCTTCAGCTGAGAAGGGTTCCGAGCATCCCCTGGGAGACGCCATCGTGCACGGCGCCGATGAGAAGGGGCTCGCGGTCCCGGCCGCGGAGAGCTTCCGGGCCATGCCCGGCCGCGGGGTGGAAGCGCGGATCGACGGCAAGTCCGTGCTCCTGGGAAACGAAAAGCTCATGGAGGAGCGGGGCATCGCATTGGGCGGGCTTTCCGCGAGATCGGCCGAGCTTGCCGCCCAGGGCAAAACCCCCATGTTCATCTCCCTCGACGGCGTTCCCGCCGGGATTGTCGCGGTGGCGGATGTCCCCAAGGAATCGAGCAAGCGCGCCGTCGCCGAGCTTCGCCGCATGGGCCTCGAGGTTGTCATGATCACGGGAGACAACGAACGCACGGCGCGCGCCGTGGCCCGAGAGGTGGGCGTGGACAGGGTCATGGCCGAGGTGCTTCCCCACCAGAAGGCCGAGGCGGTCAAGAAGATTCAGGAGAAAAAGCGCATGGTGGCCATGGTTGGAGACGGCATCAACGACGCGGCCGCCCTGGCGCAGGCCGACATCGGAATCGCCATCGGCTCGGGCACCGACGTGGCAATCGAGAGCGCCGACATCGTGCTCATGCGCGGTGACCTGATGGACGTGCCGGCCGTGATCCGCCTCTCCAAGGCCACCATCAGGACGATCAAGCAGAACCTTTTCTGGGCTTTCTGCTATAATGTGCTGGGCATTCCCATCGCGGCGGGGCTTCTGCACGTGTTCGGCGGGCCGCTGTTGAGCCCCATCTTCGCGGCCGCAGCCATGAGCTTCAGCTCGGTTTCCGTGGTGAGCAACGCCCTGAGGCTTCGAAGGTTCACGCCCGCCCGGGCGAATTGATGGAGGAAAATGGTAATGGATCATTCAAGTCACGACTCAAAGGACGCCCTGGGACTCCTCAAAACCGTGCGGGGACAGATTGACGGAATCATCAGGATGGTGGAGGAGGACCGTTACTGCATCGACGTGTCGAAGCAGGTCCTCGCCTCGGTGGCCCTCTTGAAGAAGGCGAACCTCGTCATCCTCAAACAGCACATGAACACCTGCGTGAAGGACGCCATCCAGACGAACAAGGGCGCGGAGAAGATCGACGAGATCACGATGATCCTGGAAAAGTACCTGGAGCGGTAGCGGGGGCAGGGACCCCCAGGTCTCGTCTTTCCTTACGGGTTTGGAGAGTTTTCCCTATGCTGAAAGCCCGCAGAACGTTCCAAAAAAGTAGCCGTCCGATTCTTGGTACGCGATAGCAATGGGCAATTCCGACGCCGCTTTAGTACTTCTCGGCACCACCGGCCTCCGCGTCCGCCCCCTCGGCATAGGGACCAACAGGTGGGGCCCCGGCAGGGGCTCCGGCAGGGCTGCCCGCCCGGAGCTCAAGCCTGTGTTCGACGAGGCTCTTTCATTCGGCCTCACCTTCTTCGACACGGCCGAAGTGTACGGGATGGGCGGATCCGAGCGCACGCTTGGGTACTGCCTAAAAGCCGCGGGCGGCGATCGAGCTCTCGCCCCCGTGATCGCCACCAAGTTCTTCCCCATGCCGCCCGTCTCCATAGAGACCTGGGCAGACGCACTGGCGGACACGGTTGATGCCGGCCTGACGCGCGCCGTGGGGGTTTCGAACCACAATCCTGCCGAGATGCGCAGGGCTCACGCGGCCCTTGCGGCGCGCGGTGTCCCCCTGGCGTGCAACGAGGTAGAGTACAGCCTGCTCAAGCGGGACGTGGAGAGAAACGGCCTTCTGGCGGCATGCCGGGAGCTTGGCGTGACGCTCATCGCCTATAGGCCGCTCGCCCTCGGGCTGCTTCCGGGAAAGCACACGTCGGCCAACCCGCCGTCGGGGTGGCGCGGGATGGCCTTCCGCCGGCTGTATCCGCCGGGGATCGAACCTCTCGCGGCGCTTCTCACGCGCATTGGCGAGCAGCACGGCGGGAAAACGGTGACGCAGGTCGCCCTCAACTGGGTTATCTGCAAGGGGGCCTTGCCCATTCCAGGCGCTACCCGAGTTGATCACGTCCGGGAGAACGCCGGAGCCCTCGGCTGGCGGCTGACGGATGAGGAAATCGCCGCTCTCGACGCGGCCGAGGAACGGCTTCGCGCTTCTATTCGCGACAAGGAGAATCCCGATGCGTAGAAATGTCCTGATCCCTGCCCTGGTTTGGGTCCTCGTGCTCGTCGCCACGGCGAGCGGGCTCTTCTATCGCACGAACGAGCCGCGAATCGGGCACCTGACCGTGCGGGGAGAGCACGCCGTCTTCCAGGGAAGCGGGCTATACCGCTTCGATCCGGCCGTTCTCGCCCGTGAAGGGATAATCTGGGACGTGATCAACCTCGCGATCGGCCTGCCCCTGCTCGCCGCCGCAATCTATCTGAGCGCCCGCGGCTCGCTGCGGGGAAGGCTGCTCCTGGCGGGTCTCCTCTCCTACTTCTTCTACGTCTACCTCATGTATGCAACAATGATGGCGTTCAACCCGCTTTTCATTGTGTACGTGGCAATCTTCGCCCTGAGCGGGGTCGGCTTTTTCATCAACCTTTCGAGTATCGATGTTGCAGGCCTTCCACAGAAGATGGGCCCCCGCTTTCCCCGCCGGGTCTTCGCCGTTTTTTCGCTTGTCGTCGGGGCCATGCTGGTCTTCCTATGGATGGGACGGATCGTCCCCATGACCATCTCCAACGCCTTTCCTCCCGAGCTGGCGGGATTGAGCACCCTCGAGCCCCAGGCACTCGACCTGGGCCTGCTCGTCCCGCTTGCCCTCGCATCGGGGATCCTCCTTCTCCGCCGTTCACCGTGGGGATACTTCCTTATTGCAGTCATGATCACCCACGGCTTCATGATGTTTATCTCGGTTCCCAGCTGGATCGTCGTGCCGCTGATCCAGGATGGCGCCGTCAACGCATTCGAAGCGAGCCCATTTCTCCTGGTGAGCCTCCTGGGGCTTTTCCTGACGGTCTGGTTCTACAGAAATGTGCCGGGCAGGTCAGCCGCCGCGGCGGCGCAGCCGGAGCAACGCAGGATTTGAACCGTTCCTACGCGATGATCGGTGAGCCGCCCATATAGGGAGGAAGACCTTCGGGGTATCTCCTGACGAAGCGCTCGTAGTTTGCCTTGTACAGGGGCGTATGCTCGACCCTTTCCAGCCAGAGGATTGCGGCCTCGACGACATCCTCGATGAATACCCGAACGTCGACGTTCAGGATGTCGAAGATCTTGTTGTTGTGCGGCACGATCCCCGCCATGCCCGGCTCTATGAAGATCACGCGCGACAGCCCGCCGGCTGGAAGATGAGTGGTCGCCTGGTGGAGCATCTTGCACCTGACGCGATAGAGATCCCAGCCCGCGAGCAGCGGGGTGCCGCGCACGGAGTACCGCGCGCCGACGTTCTTGTCGAACCACGCCGCGTATTTTTTGCCGTCCGCTTCGCCGTTGGATGACTCGAGCGCCCCGCAGATATCGGGGACGCAGAGAGCGGAAAACAGCGCAACGTAGTACAGCCCGGAACGGTTTGCCGCCTGAATCTGGTCCAGCAGGTCTTGCATCGCGTGCTCGATCCGCGGCCGGGCGCTCGTTGGCATGCCGCCCGGTCCGGTCAACCCGATTATCGGCAGATCAGGGATAACCTGCTGGCCTTTGCCGGATATTTCACGGGGTGGGGATCGGGTACCCCCGTCTGGCAAGCTCGAGGCGCGCGTGCGCGGTCAGCTGCTTCAAGCCCGATGCCCGGATGAATGCGATGTCCGCCTGGCCCTTCTGGCTGCATCGCTCGAACGAGAGCGCGGCGGAAACAAGCCCCTCGCCCGCCCGGGCTTCCTCTCCCCTCGCCTCAGCAAGATCGGCCAGCGCCAGATAGTCGCGCGCGGCCGCTGCATTCTTCGAGAATACCGCTTCGGGCACGGCCGAGGCCACGGAAGCCCTGTTCATGAGGGCGATCTCCCGCTCGTCGTCCGTCTTTGCCGCGGCGACGGCACGGTCCAGGAGAGCGAAGGCATCGTTTACAAACATCACGGCAGAGGCCGGCGATCCGGCCCTGCCCCCCTTCATCGCAGTGATCGAGCCAAGGTAGGCAAGCGCGGCAGGGTTCTCCGGCTCGCGGACCAGCACGCCCCTGAATGTCTTTTCAGCTTCTTCAAGCCTTTCCAGCGAGAAGAGCCCCGCTCCGGCTCGAAGAGGATCCGCCGATGCCGCGTCAGCCTGAGCGCGTGAACGTGCCGCCGCTTTTTCCACTTCGGCCTGTTTTTTTGCCTCTGCTTCAAGCTTTTCCAGGTCCACCGTTCCTGCCCCGAGAGCCGGGGTTCCGGGCAGGATAGTCACCGGGCGCAGGGTGGCATACCTGAACGAGGCTTCGTCGTAGGAGCCGAGCTGCGCCTGCTGATCTTCCGCTCTCGGCGCCAAAACATCGAAAACGCGCGGGGTCAGAGTCGAACGCGCGCCTCCGGCTGAATCGGGTGTGGCGCGGCCATTCACCCGCATGACGTTGTCCACGGCCAGGGGGTCATACCCGCAGACGAGCACGTAGTGTCTCGTTGGCCTTCCGTCCAGGATGCGCGTGACCTGGGGGACATCCATCGGCAGGCGAACGTAAACGGTCCTCTGGTCGGGGACCGCAATGATCGGCACGGGACGCTGGATCTTGCCGTCGGCCGTGCGCATGATCGCGCTCGCGTGCCAGCCGTCGATCTCTACCATGACGTCCCAGGGCGCCGCCGGATCGAAGGATGCGAGCTCCGCCCTGGGGACCGCCGTCTCCGTGGATCCTGAGCCGCCGCCCGTATCGATATAGATGCGGATCGAGCACAGCGAGAAGCCGTTCGGGGCCTGGTGTGGGTTTTCGAACCGCAAGAGCGTCACGGCAAGCTGCCAGAACTGGCGCTGGTCGGACCATGCGGCGTCGAGCTCGGGCTGGAATACCGTGTATTTGACAAGGTCGAAAATTCCGTGGGCCTGGAACAACGGTCCCCGGGGATAGCCGAGCCGTCCGTCACCGTTATCGTCTCCCGTCGGATCATATACCCGCGCCATCTCGGTCCCGCCGTTGAACCTCGGATCCACCTTGAGCTTGAGGAGCGCTTGAAGGCCAGCCGTGATCGCGGAGCCCGAGAAGATGAATCCGATGGGGATCGAAAAAAAGGAAACGATGGCAATCGCCTTGAGCACTATGTCCATGATCGTTTTCATACTCGACCTCATACAAAGAGAAAGGAGCCGGTGGTCAGCAGGTGGAGAAACCGCGCCACGGTTTCCACGGAGAAGGATCCGCAGATGATCATTCCGATGGTGAAGCCGCTTGTTGTCATGAGGGCTCGAGGCGAGAGCAGCTCCTCGAGTGCCCTGGCAAGCCCGGGGAGGAGCCCGCGCGTCTTTCCGGCGCCGGCCAGTCGCTGACGCCAGCGGGCGGCCAGCCCCCGCGGCGAGCCGCAGGCGCGCGACCAGGAGAAACGGTAGCCCGCCGCCCCCGTGGGACAGGCGGTGACGCACTCGCCGCATTTGGTGCAGGTGCGGAGAATCCGCGGGGGATCGGCGGCCATGACGGGGCATTCCTTGGCGCATTTACCGCAGCGCGTGCACAACTTCTCATCGATTCCGACGCGGTAGGGAGAGACCACGTCAACGAGGGACTGGAACGCGCCAAAGGGGCAGAAGCTCATGCACTGCGTGCGCCGGCGGGTGACGATGGGAAGGATGATCGCCATTGAAAAGAAAGCGAGCACGAAAAGGATGAAGGCGAAGAAGGTGATGGCGTTCGTCACCTCGGCGTACTCGGTAACGATCTTGAACGGGCACAGCCAGGTGCAGTACACGCTGGTCATTGTGGCCATGCCGGCCAGGGCCACAAACGCAAGCATGGCGAAGCTGAAGTACCTGACCCTCTTGTTCGGGGCCCGTATCTCCACCTTCGCGCGCGATGCCAGCCGAGAGGCTCCATCGTCCCACCCGCCGTAGAAGCAGACCCACGAGCACCAGCCGCGGCCGATGGTCAGCGTGGCGATGAGCCAGATGGCGATCATGCCGTAGATGGAGGCGAAGTAGTTGGTGAGCTGCCCGGGAAACACGACGACGCCCGAAAGAAGGTACGGGATGATGGCCTGGGGAATGACGATGTGGCAGAAGGGAGTCTGGCTGAGGAAAGTCTCCGCTTGGGTCAACACCATGGATCCCCGGCTCTCCACAAGCCGCGCGATGAAAGCCGGTGCGAAGAGCAGGGCCGAGCTTACGAAGAAGATCCTTCGAAACGTGGAGACTCTGCCCGTTCGCTGCAAGGCGACAAACAGGGCCAGAAGAGCCCCGGCAACGATCCACGCGGCAATCCGCTGTCCGCCGTTGGACATGCCGATGAGAAAAAAGTACTCGAAGAGCGCCATGATGCCGCAGAGCACGACCACGGTCGCGACTGAAAAACCATCCGTTCGCTTCACGTTTCCCCCCTTATGCCGCGCCGGCAAGCCCGATGACCAGCAGGAAATACAGGCCGAGCAGGGTCATCGCGGAGCGCGCGACAAATCTGAAAACCTCGGATCGGCGCAGCACCGCGGGAAGCCCCAGGAGGGGAACCAGCCAGACGCTCGTTCCGATGAAAAAGAAGATGAAGTAGCCGGCGCCTGAAAGCGGGCTTGACCCGGCAAACACCCGTGCGGCGGCGGCGAAGAAAGGCGGGCAGATCGACGCCCCGGTGACCAGGCCGAAGAGAAACGCGCTCATTCCCGGCCGCCAGAGCCTGCGGGCAATCTCGCATGCCTTGACCCGGGGGAAGGCTTCGGACAGCCCTGCAACGATCATGACGGCCCCGGCAAGCGAGTAGGAAATCCGCGTCAGGAGGCGCGAGAAGCCGGGATCCACGTACCGCGCAGAATAGGCCCCGATGGCGCCGAGGGCGGCGCCAACCGCGATGTAGGCGAGGAGACGGCCACCAAGGAAAAGGGCCACCAGGATACCGTTGGCCCGGAACGGCTTTCCGGCTCGCGCCTGCGAGGAGAGGAAAGGGAGGGCCACCGGCGCGCACGCCACGGCGCAATACGTCCCAGAGGAAAGCCCAAGGAGAAACGCTTCAATCGGCATTGCAGTCCCCCTACTCTTCGAAGTCTTTTAGAATCCGCCGCGCCGCGGCTGCCGCCCGGGATTCGGGGGCCGCGCGGATGGCCGCCTCGCACCTGCGCATCGCCTCTGAAGCATCTCCCTTTCCCAGGGCTACGCGCGCCTTGAGCAGCTCGACCGAGGCGCGCTCCCCGGCGGAAAGCCGCGCCCTCGATTTCTCTAGCAATGCGAGGTCTTCCGCGGCGACATCCCAGCGCTTCAACGGAGACTTCGCGCTCACGGACACGGAGTTTTCAGCCCGAAGGAAGCGGAGAACTACCGATTCGGGCGCCAGGTCAACGGCCTCGTCCAGTTTGCGGGCGCCCTCGTCAAGCTCGACGGCCGCCTGCGCGCCCGCCCCTGTTTGTGCAAGCAGACCGGCATGGAGCATGAGCGCGCTTCCATAATAGGCAAGCGCCATCGGCTCCTTTCGGGACGCGAGCGGCTTCAGAATAGAGAGCGAGGCCTGCACCCAGCGGCCGGGATCCGACACGGCGAGGTTATGCCGGACGATTCCTGTGACAAGCGGAAGCAAAGCCGGCGCCTCACGCTCGGCCTTTTGGATCAACTCCTCAGCCTCGGCTTGCGTCCAGCATCCGCCTGCCAGAGCGATGAGGGCGGATTGATCCAGCGCGCGGTCCTGCGCGCCAGCAAGCGCCGCGCCGAGGCAGCCCAACGCAACAATTATAGATACTCTTATGTTCATCTGTTCCTCCCGTTCAAATCGAGCCGCGGGAAATCCGTCACGCTCGTGAAAACGAGCCGGCCGGAGCCCCGCGGATTCCATCCATAGGAAAGAGAGAAGAAAGCGAAGACAGGGTTGTCGAAGGAGATCTTCAGCCCTATCCCAAAGGCTTCGAGATCCCGCAGCTCTGCGCCGGGAAGAGTCTGGGCAACCGCGGCATCTGCGAAAAGAAAGGGGGCAAAGGCCAGGGAAATAAAGGAAAACATTCGAAGCGGAGGCAGGACAAAGCCAATCTCAGTGCTCGCCAGGGCAAAGCCCGATACGAACAGATCCATGGGTGCGTAGCCGGATCGAACGGAGCGATCGGCCTTTCCCGCAAGGTCGAACAGGCCGTACGCGGGAAGGCCGCCCTTGACGGGAAGCAGGCCGCCATAGGAAAGCCTCGCCGCGGCAAACGGCCCGCAGTCATCCGGGGATGAAAGGCGAGTCCAGCCCGAACCTTCAAAGGTCGCGTACGCGCCGCCATCGATAGATAGAGAGATGCCCGCTGTATTTTCGGAATACGCCATGAAGCGAAGGGCACGGGAGCGAGACAGGCTTTGCGCGGCCAGGCCGATCCTGGGAACCCACTGAAGGCCGCCCGTCGTGTCCGGATACTCACCGAGAGCGTGGGACGAGTCGGGCAGGAGCCATCGATACGACAAACGAGAGTCGACAAAGACCAGGATGTCGGGGCTTATAGAGAAGCCGGCCGCCAAATCCGCGTCGATATCGTGAAAATCCAGAAAACCAGTACCGATCGCATTTGAATAGAAAGCATCGACACGATACGAAAAAGGCCCTCCCTCAAGAGAATCGTCTTCCCAGGCTAGGCCCGCCAGGTTGTACCCTGCGGTGATGCTCCACGATTCTCTCCGGCCGTCAACATTGTCCTTGCCCACAGACGCAAAATAGGGGCCGCCGCCGAACCTCCAGAGAAAGCCTTCCTCGAGGCGAACCGTCACCAGCCTGCCGTCAGGCGCGCCCGCAAGGGGGGTCACGAACACCTCGGCGCTGTAGAAGAAGCCGGAAGCAGCGAGCCTTTCCTGCGCCGCCGCCCTCCTGCCTTCCAGATCCGCGGCGCTCATCGAGTCGCCGGGAGAGATTCCGAGAAGCGATATTATGGTTTGTGGAGCGGTTATGCCCTCGACCGCGCGAGGGGGAACGGCGGAGCCGCTCGTCCAATCGTAGCGCAGCTCGCCCACGATCATGCGCACCTTGATCACCATGACGCGCTCCCCCGCGTCTCCCCATGCCGCGGCAGGCGCGATCAGCTTGAGAACCATGGCGATGACGAGGATCCTGCGATCCACGAAAACCCCCTCTGCGCGGAAGATTCGGCGATCCGCCGGTCCGCTTGGGTATCTAACCCCAGGGGGCTCTCGCTGTCTGTCGGGAGATAGGTCTATTTCGAGTCAGCAGGTGTCGGGAAATCGGTTGACAGCGGGCGCGCGGCGAGCATCCGGCCCAATTCGATCTTGTTTCCCGCACCGGTTTTATCGTAGATGCGGTTCACATGGGTCTTCACGGTGGCCATGGAAACGGAAAGCCTGTCCGCGATCTCCTTGTAGGAAAAGCCCTCCAGGAGAAGAGACGCCACTTCACGCTCGCGGGGAGAAAGCTCGAAGCGATCGAAATCCCACTCCCCCTCGGCGGCGGCGGCGGTGTGTCTGAAATATAAAGGAAGAGTATTGAGGATGTAGATCAGGTTCCAGAGGAGATAGAAGACGGGAAAAGCCCGGAGGGACTTCGGCAATCGATCCGAGAGGGAGGGAAGAAGCTGCGGAAAGAAGTCGATCAACACGAAAAAAGGGATGAAAGCGGTCGTCAATACCGTGGCTGAGCGCATGATTCGATGCCAGCGGCTCGTTTCCGCCGGCGTGAGATCCCTCCGCGGCCAAACGCGGAGGAAGATGTTGCCCGCCACAACGGCATACACGATAACGGCGGTCAGAAGGCCGAACTCCACGTTGGCCAGCCATAGGGGGGGGAACCCAGGCCGGCCAGGATCACCATGGCATAGGAGGCGAGGCCCAGAGCTGCGAAGATGCGGTTGAGAATCCGCTCGAAACTGAGCGCGGCCATGCTATGAATGAAGCGGGGGAGAACCGCGATCATCAGCGACATGCCGGCAAGCTCCACAAAGGAGCTGATCAGGATCATGTTCCCCGCCCAGACTCCCGCGTTCCCCGTGTACACGTCGAAGGAATTGGAGACCAGGATGATCGTGAAGCTCGCCATGAAGGCGGCATAGCGCCGGTCGATCATGCTCTTTGCAAGAGCGCCCGTCAGAACGGCGAAGAGAACCCCGATCCCTCCCACGGAGTAGCAGATGATTTCATAGAGGAAGATCACATGATTCATGGCGGCGCAACCTCACCAGTATGCGAGGGGAATAAAGCGGCGTCAAGCAAAAGACCGGCCAGGCGGGACGCGTTCGCCGGCATGGTCATTCGTACGTATTGCGCAGGTGGTGGAACGTGAGCGATCCTCGCAAGTCCTCCAGGCTCACTTTCCGCCGTGGGGTGAAGAAAAGGGAACGCGGCGCCCCATCAAGGAGGGTGAAGCAGTTGTCGTCAAACTCGCCGGGGATTGCCCCAGTGTCAAGGGAAACGAAGAAGGCCGGCTTGTCCGTCGTAAGACGGACCGTAAACCCGTCCCCGCATTCCTCTGCCTCGACCCGGATCTCGGCTTTTTCGATTGCGCATCGCTTGTAATCCGCGAAGAAATGCTCGTTGCTGAAGACCTTGCCCTTCTCCGGCGTGTGCTTGAGGAAGAGGAACTCCCTCTCGGGGGTAGAGGTAAGCTCCTCCTGAGAGAGAACACCGACCAGCTTGGACGACCCGGCGGGAACGCGAGCGCGCAGGCTCCCGCTCGATCCGCGCGACCCGTCGAAGCCGATCACAGACCACTCCACCGTGCCTTTGGTCTCCTGAAGCGTGTCGTTCACCAGCCATATCTCGATCCCGGCATCCGTGGGGGAGGCTGCCAGGAGCACGGGGGCGTAGAACCTGGCGGCCGCGTAATGGACCAGCTTCCATTTTCCCCCGTACTCGATGGAGGACCAGGAGCAGACCGGCCAGTTGTCGTTCAGCTGCCAGTAGAGGGTGCCCATGCACAGCGGCCTGAGATGCCGCCAATGCTCCACGGCAATCTTCATGGCAAGCGCCTGCTGAACCTGGCTTAAATACAGGAAGCTCTCGAAGCCGCGGGGGAAGCGGAAATAGCGCGTCATCATCTCCGTGATCCGGGCGTTTCCTCCGGGATGGCGCTGGTGGTGCTCCATGATCGGTGAGCTGATGCTCAGGGAATCTTCCCCGGCGTAGGATTTCACTGTTTCCAAGGAGGGGAAGGACTGGTAGCCGAACTCCGAGCAGAAGCGGGGCGAAACCTCGCGGTATGCCTGGAAAGGCTTGCCCTCGTGCCAGACGCTCCAGAAGTGCATGTCACCCCGCCTGTCGTCGTGCCAGTTGTCCGAGTAATTGCTGCGCCCGCCCGACGGCGAGCTTGGCCAGAAGGCGCGCGTTGGGTCGCACTCGTCCACGGCCTTGCCGATGACGCCTTCGTACAGCCTGTCGTAGTCCGCGATGTAGCGATCCCGGTCCTGCTTGGATTCCGCGTACCAGGACAGGGCCCCGAAGTTCTCGTTGTTTCCGCACCACAGGGCGATGGATGGGTGATCCCTCAGCCTCTTGATCTGGTGGCGCGCTTCAGCGTCCACCCGGGCAAGGAAATCGGGGACCGCGGGGTACAAGGCGCAGGCGAACATCATATCCTGCCACACGAGCAGGCCCTTCTCGTCACAGAGGTCGTAGAAGTCCTCGGATTCGTACTGCCCGCCTCCCCAGACGCGCAGCATGTTCATGTGAACCTTCACGCAACTTGAAAGCAGATGCTCCACCCGCTCGCGGGTCTGGCGCTGGGGAAGGGCGTCGCAGGGAATCCAGTTGGCCCCCTTGCAGAAGATGTCGATGCCGTTCACCCGAAAGACCATGGATGCGCCCACTCTGTCCGTTCGGGTAACCAGCTCGAGCGTTCGAAGCCCGATCCTCTTCGTCACCGAGTGGCCGCTAAGACGGACCTCCAAGTCGTAGAGAGGCTGTTCACCGAATCCATTGGGCCACCAGAGCCGCGGGTTTTCCACGGTAATGTCCACTGACAGCCGGCGTGGACCGGCGTCGAGCTTCACTTTTTTTTCGACCTTCTGTCCGCAGAAGCTCACGGAAAGCTCATACTCAGAGGAGCGGAATGCCCGGCACTCGACAAAGACCCGCATGCGGCAGCGGCCCGCCGCATGCTTCTGCTCCGTGTACACGTATTCAATGCGCACGGCGGATGTGGCCTCGAGGCGGATGCCGCCATAGATCCCCGCCACCATGAGGCAGGGGCCCCAGTCCCAACCCGAATGGCATTGGACCTTGCGCACGAGGTTCCTGTGTGGGGAGTCCACGGGAAATCGCGTATGCGGAACCGGATAGGGCAGGCCGCCTGCCGCTTTCGCCGCTTCCCGTTCAGCGGAATGAAAGAGAATGCGTATGGCGTTTTTACCCGGCCGGAGGTGCGGCTTGGCGTCGAAGCAAAAGCGGGTAAACATATTGTCAGCGCGGCCCAGGAGCTTTCCATTGAAGAAGACCTCCGCCACGGTGTCCAGTGAATCGCAGACCAGGAGGACCGCATCCTGGGAGAGGATCTCATCCTCGACCATAAAGTCGCGCTCCCAGGCCCAATCCTCCCTGCCGACCCACTGCACGGCGAGCTCATTCGTTCCCCCGAACGGGTCTGGAATCACCCCCGCGGCGAGCAGGGCCGAATGGGTATCTCCGGGCACGCGGGCGGGCACGGTATCCCCCGTGGCGATGCGGACCAGCCGCCAATCTCCCCGCAGATCAAGGATTTTCAAATTCGGGCCTCGCTGAAGCTGGCGGGGACGTAGCTCGCGTCCGTCTTCCTGAGCGCGTACGTCGCATCAGCCCGCTTTTCAGGGGCTTCATCCAGCATGCGCAGAACGGTACGCTTCATCGGCTTTTACGGTACCACGGCTCGGGCCGGGATGCCAACCAGGGAAGGGGATTGACGCCTCGTTCAGCGCGTGATATAGTTAGTTTATTCTAACTAATCAGAAGGCAGGATATGCCGTTGGACCTGAGCCGGCTTGAGCAAGGATTGGCAGTCATCACAAATGCGATCGGGGATGCGGAGGAGGCTTTCCTGAAGGATGCAGCGGCCTCGGGCCTCACGCCCCGCCAGATGCACCACCTGGACACCCTCTCCTCCCTGGGAAGCCCCTCCCCCAGCGAGATCGCCGTCGCGTTGCAGCTCAGAAAGCCATCTATCACGGCGCTCGTCTCCCAGCTCAGCGCTCTGGGCTTCATCCGGAAGGTGACATCCGACATGGACCGCAGGGGATACCACGTGCATGTCACGAAGAAGGGCATGAAGCTGATCCATGAGCATTCGGCGCTTCACCGGCGGCTCGCCCAATCCTTCGCGGCAGCCCTTCCGCCGAAAGAGCTCGCCGCTCTGTGCACCCTGCTCGAGAAGGTCGCCCGGAAAATCGGGAAAGACCACGGACTTCCCCGGGCCTGACCCGACACGGGATGTGAGGGCGGGCGCGGGGAAGGGGGCGCCGCATGGCGGTGTCCCGTCGCATATATTGTTAGTTCAGTAAAACTAACAGAGGAGGACGCGAATGGGCTTTTTCGGCTGGTTCTCGCTTCTGGCCGCCGCTGCTTTTTTTTCGCTCTTCTCCGGCAGGACCCTGTTCCTCGCCGCAAAGGGAATCCCGGCTTTCACCCTGGGGAAGGGCAAGCGCGGCGTGCGGGTTTTCATCGAGCTCGGCGGGGGGGCTCTCTTCTGGCTCATCCTGGCCTTCTCCATAAGCCAGGCCTTTCATCCGGCGTTTCTCCCGGGAGTGCTCGACCGGCCCCTCTTTGCCTCTGTACCCGCGCAGGTTGCGGGTACCGTCCTGGCAGCAGCAGGCCTCGCGCTTTTTGCGGCAGCTCTCGCGTCTTTCGGAGAATCGTGGAGAATCGGCATCGACAAAGAGAACCCGGGAAGCCTGGTCACGGGCGGCGTATTCGGCCTGACCCGAAACCCCGTTTTCCTGTCCATGGACCTGTTCTTCCTCGGGATGTCGCTCATCCATCCGACATGGCCGATCATGACCCTGACCGCGGTGTTTGTCATCGGTGTGCACTTCCACATCCTCGAGGAGGAGCGGTTCCTCGCCACGCATTACGGGAAGGCCTACCGCGAGTATAGCCGGCGGGTCTCGCGGTACATGCCGACGGGATTCAGCGGCACGGCGGCCGAGATAAAGACCCGGATCCATGTGCCCGGGCTTCGGGGCATGAAGGTCACTGATTTTCTCTTGAACCCGACGGACGAGCGCTATCGGCAGTGGTGGCCGGGTATGCACCTTGAGTTCCATATCCTGAAGCCTTCTCCAGACCATGTCGGAGACGTCGTCTGGATGGATGAGCTCGTAGGCAAGCGCAGGCTGCGGATGAAGGGGATCGTAGAAGAGGCGATCCCGGGCAGGCGAATCGTCTGGCGGATGAAGAAGCTCCTCAGGCTGCCCGTGCTGCTCGCCCTGGACCTGGAGGATGATGCGCACGGGGTGAAACTCACCCATGCGCTCAGCGCCGGATCGTGGGGAATCGGGAGGGTGCTCAATCCCTTCATCCGGGCTTTCTTCTCGAAAAATTTCGCGAAAGCCATGGACGAACATGCGAAGATTGAATTCCACAAGCTGAAGCATCTCTGAAAGCCGCCCCTTGGAGCGGCCCGGAGGGGCTGATAACCCCGTCCACCTCCAGGGCGTCGAGGCGAGCGGCCCCGGATCAAGGCGGCGACCGCGGCGGCCCGGTGCCCGCTTGCTCAGCGTATCTCCGTTCCGTCGGGAAGGGGCGAGCCGAAGTCCGGGGTCCCGTCCGTCCGCCACGCAAACGGCTGGACCCGCGTGTGCCGGTTCGGGTCCAGGATCGCCGGGTCGCTCACCCAGTCACTGGAGCGCGCATGATAGACGAGGTAGTCAATAGTCCCATCCGCAGAGGTCGTGAAGCTATTGTGTCCCGGTCCCCAGATTCCCACGGTTGGGTCACTGTTAAAAACCGGTGCTTCGCTCTTGGTCCAGGAGGAAGGATCGAGGAGATTCGAAAGGGTGGAGGCCGTCAGCATTCCCATGCAATAGCTCGCATCGACGTAGTTGGCGGAGTACGTAAGGAAGACCCGGCCGTTGCGCTGAAGGACTGCCGGGCCCTCATTGGTATGCCGTTTCCTCAATTCCCATTCACGGTCAGCCGTCGATATCCTCACCTGAGCGCCCGTGATGGTCCAGGGGTTGGACATGGGCGCGATGTAGAGATCGAGCGGACCGCTCATGTCCCGGGTTTCCCGCTGCGCCCAGACAAGGTACCTGACACCCGCGCAGGAAAACGTCGTCGCGTCCAGAGTGATGGTGTCCCAGTTCGTGCGGATGCGGCCCTTCTCCGTCCAGGCGCCCATCAGCGGGTCCGCAGAGCGGTTCTCCAGCACGTACGGACGCACGTCATAGGGCGCAGAAGTTGAGCCCGCCGCGAAATACAGGTACCAGACGCCGTCGATGAAGTGAAGCTCGGGCGCCCAAATGTTGGCGGCCATCTCTCCGAGGGGATGCTTTTTCCAGACCGTGACCGGCCGCGCGGATGCGAGTCCTGCTATCGTGGCGCTCTTTCGAAGCTCGATCCTGTCGTATTCAGGCACCGTGGAGCTGAAATAGTAAAAACCGTCCGAATGCCGGTATATCCAGGGGTCCGCATGGCGCGGCAGCAGGGGATTGACGAAGGATACGTTGGGCTGCGCTGCCAGCCGGACGTCCGGGATGCCGAAGAAACAGATCGCCAAAGATACGAAGAGAACAGCCCGCAATTTCAGTTGCATTTGACGTCTCCTTGCACGCCGCGCTTGAAAAAAACAGGCCGCGGCAAAGCGTGGTTTTTCGATTGTAACCGCCTCAAGGATAGGAGTCTTTGGCGGAAACGGCTTTTTTTTGCACAAATCGAACCTGTTGAATGGGGTGCGACGCCGCATATCACGGCCGATCTCGGCCTGGATCGCGCCCGGCCAAGCCGAACGGAGGCCCGCGCCGCTTTACCGTGGAATGGCTGCGATGAAACGCGAGCCTTTGCCCGCCTCGCTCTCGGCGCGGATTGTTCCCCCGTGAGCCTCGACTATCGCCTTCGCGATTGCAAGCCCGATGCCCGAGCCTCCCGTCGAGCGGGTGCGTGAAGAGTCGGCCCTGTAGAACCTCTCGAAGACGAGGGGAAGGTCTTCCGGGGAGATCCCGCAGCCGGTATCAGACACTGTGATCCGGGCCGTTTGCGGGGCTTCATCAACGCCAACCTCAACCGATCCTCCCGACGGGGTGAACTTCAGCGCGTTGGAAAGGAGATTGATTACTGCCTGGCTTATCTTGTCGGCGTCGATGGAGGAGGCAGCCGCGGGACCGCTGCGGGAGAGGCTCATCCGCAACTCCACACCTTTTGATCTGAATTGCGGCTGGTGGTTTTCCACGATACGCTCAACAAGCCGCGGGAGATCGACGCCGCGTCTTTCCAGCGTCAGCGAGTCGCTCTCGTAGCGGGCCAGGTTCTCCACGTCCACCACCATCCGGTTTATCCTGAGGATCTCCTCGTAGAGGCCCTGGAGGCGCCGCTCGTCGGGGGCCCAAACCCCGTCGATCAGGGCCTCGAGGTGGCTCTGGAGGGTGGCGAGCGGAGTGCGAAGCTCATGGGCCATGTCCGCGGTAAGCCTCTTTCGAAGCGTTTCCTGAGTCTTCAAGGCGCGTGAGAGATCGTTCACGGCCGCTGCGATTTCGTCGATCTCGCGCAGGCGCGATTTCCTGGGAAGGAGAACATCGAGGTTTCCCCCGGCGATCTGCTGAGTGGCGGCCACCACTTGGGCCAGAGGGGCGCTGATCCCCCGCGCCATGAGGAGACCCACTCCCACGGCGAGCCCCAGGGCGATGAGCATGACCCGCATGAGGAGCCTGTTGAGGGTATTGATGAAGGCGAGCTCTTCGTCGTTGAGGAAGAAGGGCCCGTAGTAGCCGATCGAGACGCTGCCCACCTCCTGGAAGTTGCTCAGGAGGGGATAGCGGTTCTCCGTGAAAGCCCCCTTCCAGTTGGGGTATCGGCTGGCCATGTTGGCGGCGATATGGGAGAGCATCTCCTGGCAGAGGCCGTTGTTGTGCTGCGTGGCGTCCCACACGACGCGGCCCGACGGATCGGAGACCCGAACGATGACCCCTTCCCCCAGGACGTTCAGCCCGATCGCCGCCACCCCTTCCTCGTCCCAGGTGCCGTCGGACCGCAGCTGCTCGCTCATGAGCTGTGCGATCCGCCGATGCCGGGTCTCCTGCACTTCCCGCACGTATCTGCGGAACCGGTCTTCCAGGACGCCGTTTGCCAGGGCGCTCACCAGGAGAACGCACAGAAACGCCACGAACACGTAGGAGAGGGTAAGTCTGGTGCGCAGGCTGGTGCTCACGGTGCTACTCTCCGTGAAAGCGATAGCCGATGCCGTGGACCGTCATGATGAAGCGGGGGTTTCGAGGATCCGCCTCGATCTTCTGCCGGAGGTTCTTCACGTGGGCGTCTATCGTCCTGTCGAATCCGTCGAAATCGCTTCCCAGGGCGAGGCTGATGAGCTGGTCCCGTGTGAGGACCCTGCCGGGGTTCGCGGCGAGGGCGCAGAGGATGCGATACTCGCTGGGGGTCAGACTAACAGCCTCCCCGCGACTCTTTACCTCCTGCCGCTGGGTGTCGATGCACAGCTCCTCGAAGCAGTAGGTGAGCTCGCGCGCCAGAGCGCCGGAGTCACCCGATGCGCGCCGCAGCACGGCCTCCACCCTCGCCATGAGCTGGCGCGGGCTGAAGGGCTTGGTTACGTAGTCGTCCGCCCCCAATTCCAGGCCCTTCACGGCGTCTTGGTCTTCCACCTTGGCGGTAAGCATGATAATGGGGATGCGCGAGCGGGCCCGAAGCCTCCTGCACACTTCCTCCCCGGATATGTCGGGGAGCATCAGGTCGAGGATGACCAGGCAGGGCTGCTCCTTCTCGAAGAGCTCCAGGGCGCGGATTCCGTTTTCAGCGGCCAGCGGGACAAAGCCATCCCTCTCGAGGTAGGAACCGACCACCTCCGCGATCTTCGGCTCGTCGTCGACGACAAGGACTTTCCGGATCAGTCTTTCCTTGCTCACTTCACGGTGTAGCCCTGATCCTCAATCGCCGCCTTGATGGAATCCAGGCTGACAAACCCCGGATCGAAATCAACGGTGACGAGCTTGTCGGCGAGGCTCACCTCTACCCCGCCAACCCCCGCCAGGCCGCCCACGGCGCTTTTTACGGCATGCACACAGTGCTGGCAGGACATTCCTTCAACATTGAGAGCCTGCTTTTGCTTGCTCATGAGAACTCCTCTTTGCGAATATGCCATCAAACCCTATGGCGGTCCAGAGCGATGTGCCCGTGGCGCCCGCGCCCGACCCGGCCCACGGTCGGATGCGACCCGGCCCAGTCGGCGCCCGCGCCCGACCCGGCCCACGGTCGGATGCGACCCGGCCCAGTCGGTGCCCGCGCCCGACCCGGCCCGCAGCGCTCAGGCGCAACGCGGCCTCTGGCCCGGCAAAAAGCCGCCCTTCAGTTGCCGCAGCAGCCGCCCCCGCCCCGGGAAGCCGGCTTATACGCGGCAACCGTTTTTCTCACCTCACCAAGGTCCACCTTCGTGATATCGTCCACCACCTTCACATAGCCGTGGAGCATGCCCATCCCGCATTGAAATGTGAAGTCCTGGCTGATTTCGAGGTACGGGGTGGCACGCCTCCCCCCGGCCAGGCTGAGCTGGCCCTGGTACTCCGGAAACACCACCGTGGAGTTGCACCCGGAGAGCTTCTCCGGCACGAACCTGATCTTCGCCTTCAGCCCGCGCTGCAGGACGAGAACGGCGGGGGTATAGCCGGCGTCGTTCACGCGGACATCCACCACCTGGCCTTCCTCATCGCGCTGCGCAATGCCGATGGCATCCGTGGGGACCTTGCCGCCTGCGAACGCAGGAGGCGTCACTCCGCAGCAGCCTCCTGCCAGACCGCCTGAGCCGGTCCCGCCCGGGAACGCCGAGGCGATGCTTCCCTGGCCCGGCTGCTTCGGGTCAGCTGTCGAGGCTTTCGAGAGATCCGACACGACCGAAATAGTGCTTGAGATCATTCCCATCCAGCAGGTGTAGGTGATGGTTCCCTCCCGCTCGGGGGTGAACTCGATCAGGTTGTCTCCCGGCACCAGCTGCTTTCGGATTCCATACTGGGGAACTGTGAGGGGATTGTTGCATCCGTTCAGGTCTTCGGCCTTTGCCGTCACGGTCCAGCGGACGGGGATGCCCTTCTGTACAACCAGAGGGTAGTACCTGCCCGAATCCAACCGGGTAGAAACATTCTGAACGCCATTGCGTATGCTGGCCACGGAGACGGAAGAGGAGCCGGCGCGGCCCGGGATGGTCACCCCGACGCCGAAGAGGTTCATTCCGCGCGTGAACATCACAAGGCCGAGCACCGCCACCAGGACCCCGCTCGCCTTGAGCATTCCCCGATTGAACCGGGCGGAGAGGAAGCTGCTCACGGCGCCGAACCCGAACATCAGCGGAACGGTGCCGAGGCTGAAGAGGAACATGGAGAGGGCGCCGGCGAGCATGCTCCCCGTGCCCAGGGCATAGACCTGCATCGTCTGCAGGGGTCCGCAGGGCATCAGGCCGTTGGCCAGGCCGACGAAGAAGGGGCTTCGGCTCGAGCGCGTCCGGTGCAGAGCGACGGAGGCTGACTGCGGCTCTTTGCGCATAGCGCATGAAGCCCCTCCTGGATCGCCGTCCGCCGCTCCATGACCGGTGGCCGCGCCGGGTCTTCCGCCCCATGGCAGCCGCACGCGCAGCCGTGAAAGCCAGGGAAAAACTCCCAGCATCCGAACGCCAAGGAACAGCATGAACGCGCCGGCTGCAATCGGCATCACGCCCTTGAGCCGAGAGGAGAGACTGAAAACAGAGCCCAGGGCGCCGGCCGCCGCGCCGACGATGGTGTAGGAAATGACACGTCCCCCATTGTAGAGGATGCTGGGGAAGAATCTCGAGGTCCGGAAAATGGCCGCGGGGGCCGCCTGCGAACCTTGGGGAGGAAGGCCGGACGTTGCGCCTGGCGAGGCCGCGCCTTCCTCCCGAGCGATTGTCTGTGAAAGGTTTATTCCTCCGCACATCGCGATGCAGTGAAGCGACGTGAGAAGGCCGACAAGCAGGATGAGCCCGTATCCCATGGATTGGCTTACGGATGGAACAAAGGAGAATCCGACCGTATAGCGGATGATGAAATACAGGGCGGCAATTATCGCCAGAAGACCGAGGACCTGGGTGATGCTCATTTTCCCCGATCGGCCCCGAGGTTCTTTTGCGGCCGCATCCGGTTTTGCCGCTGCCGGGCCCTTCACGCGCGAAGCCGGCTGGCCTTCCGGTGCGATCGCCGTATCCGCGTAAGGCTCCCGTACCGAGTAACCGACGCCCCGAATGGCGTCATGGATGCGCTCCAGGGAGATCAGTCGCGGGTCAAAGGAAACGATGACCTCGGCCAGGGGCGCGCTGGCCCTTGCCTTCCCGACTCCCGTCATGCGCTCCAGCGCGGACTCGATCCTCCTTTCGCAGCTCGAGCAGCTCATCCCATCCACGGCAATCTTGGCTGTTTCCAGCATCCCAGACATGAAGCCTCCCTCCGATATTTGCGTGAGGACGGCTCACAGAGTACCTCCAGCCCATGAAGAAAGTGTGAAGAAAGACCTTTTTACATGCACCGAAAGCCAATCCCGCGCGGAGGGCGGCTCAAGGTTCCGCCTGATATCGATCCTGAGAACGAGAGCGGCAGCGAGCACGGTTGCCGCTGCCTGCGGGAGGATTATCTCGAGGGTAGCGGGAAGATCGCCTTGCGCCGCTTTCACGAAGATCTCAACCGAGGCATAGAGGGCAAACCCTGCCACGAACTGGGAAGCGACATATCCATATCTTCGGAGCCTCCACAGTCCCACGGACGCCAAGATGCAGGCAGGGGCATTTACGAAGATGTCGGCAACGGGGAAGCTCAAGTCCGCGCCTTTGGGGAACGACAGGATGAAGCCTTGACCCCAGAGGAAGAGCGAGCCGAAGAGGGCGAAAAAACCGAAAAGAAAGAGAATGATCGAGAGAACCCTGACATGAAGTGGTGCTTTTATCCGCGAGTTCGCCATGATGCCCTCCTCAATCTCCCGTGGGATTCACCGTCGCGCCTTCGATCATCAACAGGACCGTACGCTCAGGCGCCCGGGTGCGGTGCCTGACGCCCCTCGGCACGGTGATGCCTTGCTGGGGGGCAAGCTCCACGGTCCGGCCTTCGAGATCCACGAACAGACGGCCTTCCACGACAAAGAAGAACTCATCCTCCCTGTCATGCTTGTGCCAGTGAAAATCTCCCTTGATGACTCCGAGACGCACAACACAGTCGTTCACCCTGCTCAACGACTGGTTGTACCAGGGCTGCCGGGACTCTTGAAGGTTGCGCACGTCGATCAGCTCTAATGGACCGAACATCGGATCGTTATTGATCGAGTATTTCTGTTCTTGAGCCATCTGTCACCCCCTAGAATAATAGAGAGAATAACACCCTGCCCAATCGTTGAACAAGCATTGCCCGGGTCGTCTTCATAGAATCTTCACGACGTTGTGCAAGGTTTCTGGAATGAAAAGCTGGAAGACATTCGCAATCGCCTTTGCTTTATCGGGGCTGATCTCGGTACAAGCCTCATTCGCGGGCGGCGCCTCACTCACACCCGCCGGAGATCTCAAGATCTCCAAGGCCGAGATCACCGCCAAGGCGAAGTTCTACTCTTTTAAGTCGGGAAAAATCACCATGGAAGTCCTCGCGCTCCGCGCTCCTGACGGAACCGTCCGAACGGCGTTCAACACGTGCCAGGTCTGCTATTCCTCGGGGAGGGGCTACTATGTCCAGGAGGGGGATGTGCTGGTCTGCCAAAACTGCGGAAACCGCTTCAAGGCAAGCCAGGTGGAGCTGATCAAGGGAGGCTGCAATCCCGTCCCCATCACCAAGGATCTGAAGACTGAGGACGCAAACTCCATCGTGATTTCCAAGGACCTGATGGAAAAGGCGGCGTTTCTCTTCGCCAATTGGAAGAAGAGGTAGCGGCGGAGGTCCCCGCGGCGGGACGCGAGATGCGTAACCTCAAAGGCCTACGCGGCGAGCCGACCCGCCTCATGACATCTCGAGCATCCGGTTTATCGCTCCAAGCGCTCTTTTTCTGAGGGACTCATCCACGCGCACCGCATGGTCCTCGCGCTCCAGCACGTCGAGGAGCTTCCGCGGCGTCGCCTTCTTCATGTTGGGGCATACGGCGAGCTTCGTCACGGGGGAGAAGGTCTTGCCGGGATTGTCGTTGCCGAGGCGATAGAGTAGCCCGTTCTCCGAGGCGACGATGAACTCCCTAGCCTTGGACTCGGCGGCATAGGACTGGATCTGCCCCGTGGAGCCGATGAAGTCGGCGAACGCCAGAACGTCGGGGGTGCACTCGGGGTGCGCCAGGACCAGGGCTTCGGGATGCGCGGCCTTGGCCTCGCTCACCTGTTCCGCGATCATCCTGTGATGGGTGGGGCAGTATCCCGGCCAGAGGATGAGCTCCTTCTCCGGGCCTGGGACCCCACGTACGCGCCCAGCGAGCGGTCCGGGATGAAGATGATCTTCCCCGCGGGAAGGCGGCGGACGATCTTCACGGCGTTTGAAGAGGTGACGCACACGTCGGACTCGGCCTTTACTTCCACCGTGGAGTTCACGTAGCAGACAACCATGGCGCCCGGATGCTCGGCGCGAAGGGCGCGGACATCGGCTGCGCTCACCATGGAGGCCATTGGGCAGCCGGCATCCGGGTCAGGTACAAGAACTTTCTTGCGCGGAGAAAGGATCGCTGCTGTCTCAGCCATGAAACGCACGCCGCAGAACACGATGATGCGGCAGCCTGAGCCGAGCGCCGCCGCCTTCTGGCTCAGGCCGAGGGAGTCGCCCACGTAGTCCGCGATATCCTGCACAGCGGGAAGCGTGTAGACATGGGCGAGTATCACCGCCTGCTTCTCGCGGCGAAGCTCATCGATTCGTTCATGGATCACAGGGCCCTCGTCCTTTCCACGGCACGCGGAAGCTTTTCCAGCAGGAAGTCCACGTCGGATTCCGTCGTGTCTCTTCCCATGCTGATCCTGATTGCAGCCCGCGCCTGCTCGGGGCGAAGGCCAATGGCCGGGAGCACGGCCGACGGCTCCCCCGTCCTCGATTCGCACGCCGAGCCTGTCGACACCTGGATCCCTTCCCGGTCCAGGCGAAGCGCAAGCCCCTCCCCTTCGAGCCCGGCGAAGGACACGTTTACCGTCCCCGCCAGGCAATCCGTCGGGTGTCCGTTGAAGCTCGCTCCCGGTATTTTCTCTAAAATGCCTTCACGGAGCTTCTTCGATAGCGAGCGCAGGCGGGCCTGGCTTGGCCCCATCTCCTCGGCTGCCGCCTCCAATGCGGCGGCGAATCCGACGATGCCAACGGTATTGAGGGTGCCGGCGCGGCGGCCCTCCTCCTGCTCTCCTCCGGGCACGAAGGAAAGGAACGCGGAGCCCTCCCGGATGTAGAGCGCTCCCACTCCCTTGGGTCCATAGATCTTATGGGCCGAGATGCTGGCGAAATCCACGCCGAGCCTCGCCAGATCCTGGGGGATCTTCCCCGCGGCCTGCACGGCATCGGTATGAACGAGCGCGCACCGCTCATGGGCCAGCCGGCATATCTCCTGGACATCCTGGATGGTCCCGATCTCATTGTTGGCGGCCATGACGGAAACGAGCAGAGTGGGCTTTGCCAGCGCATCCTCGAGGTCGCTCATCTCGAGCTTCCCCGAGCGGTCCACGCGGATGAAGCGCGCGGGAAAGCCGAGCCTGCAGAGCCTGAGCGCGGCCTCCCGCACGCTGGGGTGTTCTACCGCGCTCACGAGAACCTGGGCGCGCCCGTCTTTGGCTCCCTGGCCGCCTTCGCCTCTGCGGACGCCGCGTCCCCTTTCTTCCAGGCGCCGAAGCAGAATGGAGTTGAACACGGCCGCGTTCGATTCGCTTCCACCGCTCGTGAACACGATCTCCCCCGCGGCCGCTCCGAAGAAGGATGCGACCCTCTCCCTGGCCTCCTCCACAGCCTCCGACGCGGCCTGTCCTGCGCTGTGGATGCTCGCCGGATTCGCGAAGAGCGCGGCGCATGAGTCCATGGCTTCTCTTACGCGCGGGTGAAGCGGGGTTGTGGCATTGTAGTCGAGGTAGACGGTCCGGCTCATCCTACCAGCTCCGCTCGATCACCCCGCCCCCGAGGAGGAGATCGCCGTGGTAAAACACGGCCCACTGGCCGGCGGCGATGGATTTCTGCGGCTCGTCGAAGAGCACGATCGCCGAGCCGTCTCCCTGTGGGGTCACCAGGGCAGGTGCTTCCCGATGCTGATAGCGGATGCGCACGGCCGCGCGCAGCGGCTCATCGGCGACGGCCACGCTCGCCCAGTTGATCCGCGAGGCGAGGAGGTTTCTCCTGGAGAGCTCTCCGGCGGGACCGGCGAATACCGTGTTCGACTCCTTGTCGATAGCCGTGACATAAAGCGGCTCTCCGCCCCCGATGCCCAGCCCCCGCCTCTGGCCCACCGTATAGCCCCCTATCCCCCTGTGGCTGCCCAGGACCTTCCCCTGGGAATCCTTGATCGGTCCCTCCGCCGCTGCGCCCACCGCATCCTGTCCCAGCATGTCACGGTAATCCCCGGAGGCGAAGTTCTGGCTGTCCGGCTTGTCGTGGGTGCAAAGGCCCCTCTCCCGCGCGATGCGCCGGACCTCGCTCTTGGAAAGCCCGCCCAGGGGAAACCATGCCCGACGGAGCTGGTCCTGGGAGAGCATGCAGAGAAAGTAGGATTGGTCCTTCGCGGGGTCAGACGCTTTGCGCAGGGTGTACCGCCCCAGCCGCTCGTCGAACGATATCTTCGCGTAATGACCGGTGGCGAACAGGTCGAACTCCGTGCCGGACCGCCCCGCGAGCTTTTCGACGAGCATGCCGAACTTGACGAGCTGGTTGCAGCGGATGCAGGGGTTGGGGGTCCTGCCGGAGAGGTACTCGTCCCTGAAGTACGTGAGCACATGGCGGCTGTACTCTTCCCTCAGGTCCACGACGCGATGGGGAATGCCGAGTGCGGCGCACACGGCGCGGGCATCCTCCACGTCCTTCTCCTCGTCGGGACCGTAGCAGGCGTTTGAGGCCGCGTCTTTGTCCAGGCCTCCCCCGTAGATGGTCATGGTCACGCCCTCAACCTTGTGCCCCGCCTCGATTGCCAAAAGCGCGGCCACGGATGAATCGACACCGCCGCTCATCCCCACCGCGACTCGTCTCGGCGCCACGATGCTCCCCCTACCTCATCGCCCGCGCGGCATTGAGGACCGCGATCAGGGTGACCCCCATGTCCGCAATGACCGCTTCCCACATGCTGGCGAGGCCGGCTCCGCCCAAAAGCAGAAAGACCGCCTTCACCCCCAGGGCGAAGGCTATATTCTGGATGACGATACGCCGCGTACGCCGGGCGCGCCGGATCGCTTCCGCGACCCTCGATGGGCTGTCCGTCATGAGGACCACGTCCGCCGTTTCCACCGCGGCGTCGGATCCTGACTGCCCCATCGCGATCCCCACGTCGGACCGCGCCAGGACCGGCGCGTCGTTGATTCCATCCCCGACAAACGCCGTCTTTCCCCTTCCGGCGTCCGCCATTATCCGCTCGAGGTGCGCCACCTTGTCCGCGGGAAGGAGCCCTCCATAGTATTCGCCGATGCCCAGCCCGCCGGCCACGAGAGCCGCCACCTCGTGCGAGTCTCCCGTGAGAAGCGCCACGCGGCGGACCCCGAGACCCCGGAGGTCCCGAACGGCGTTTCGCGCATCCTCCTTCAATTCGTCTCCGATGGCAAGATACCCCGCGTAGGCGCCGTCCACCGCGACGTGAACGGCCGTCCCGCCGATGTCGCATCTCGCGTGATCGATGCCTTCGCGGTGCATCAGCCGGTCGTTTCCCACGAGCACGTTCCGCCCATCCACCCTGGCCGCCACTCCGTACCCGCCGATCTCCCGCGCGTTCTCCACGGTGGACTCGTCCACCGCGACGCCATGCGCTTTGCGGATCGACTCGGCAATGGGATGGTTGGAATGCGCCTCCGCAGATGCCGCCAGCCGCAAAAGCTCGGATGAGCCCGCGCCGTCCGAGGGCTGAACGTCGGTGACGCGGAAAACGCCCTTGGTGAGAGTTCCCGTCTTGTCGAAGACGACGGTCCTCGCCGATGCCAGGGCATCGAAGTGCCGCGCACCCTTGACGAGGATCCCATGGCGCGAAGCGCCGCCCAAACCGCCGAAGTAGCCCAGGGGGATGCTCACCACCAGAGCGCAGGGACAGGAGATGACGAGCATCGTGAGGGCCCGGTATATCCAGACATCGAACGAGGCCCCGGCGAAGAGAAGCGGCGGAAGAAAAGCCAGCAGGGCGGCTGCCGCCACCACGATCGGCGTGTACACGCGGGCGAATCGCGTGATGAAGAGCTCCGTCCTGGCCTTGGCGTGGGTCGCCCCCTCGACGAGCTGGATGATCTTGGCGGCCCCGGACTCCCCCGCCGTCCTGGTCACCCGCACCGTGAGCGAACCGTCGGTGTTGATATAGCCCGCCAGCACCTGCCCGCCCTGCTCCACCCTGCGCGGCACCGCCTCCCCTGTCATGGCGGAGGTATCCACGAAGCCTGAGCCAGAGATCACGGTGCCGTCCAGGGGAACGCGCTCGCCCGGCCTGACGGAGACTTCCTCTCCAACCGCCACCTCCTCGGGCTTCACGTCCACCAAGCCGCCGGCCCTCCTCACCCGCGCCGAATCGGGCCGAAGCTCGAGCAGCTTCCTGATCGAAGAGCGGCTTCTCTCAACCGCAAGCTCCTGTAATATCTCCCCGATTTTATAGAAGATCATGACGCCCGCAGCTTCGCTCACGGCGTGGATGGCGAAGGCTCCGCCCGTTGCAACGGTCATGAGGAAGTGCTCGTTGAAGACCCGACCGCGGATGATGCTTCGAGCGGCCGAGGCGAGCACGTTCCACCCGGCGAGGAGGTACGCGCCCCCGAACACGATGTACTCCAGCCAGGCGTAGCCGCTCCGGTGCACAAGGCCCTCCGTGAGGAGCCCCGCGGCGAAGAGAACGAGCCCCGCCGCGAGGATGGCGAGCTCGCGGATAAGCTGGAAGGGCTTTTCCACTTCATGGTCAGCATCGTCATGCACGGTCTCTTTCACGACGCGCACCGCGGGCTCGAGCGAGCCGATCTTTCGCACGACATTTCCCATGTCCTCGGCGTCGATTCGCATCGAAAGGGTGGCGAAATCCACAGAAACGCAGCGGACGCCCGGGCAGGCACGCACCCCGCTTTCGATCTTCCGCGCGCAGTCGGCGCAATCCAGGTTTTCAAGCTTGTAGATTTCCATGTCTCGTCTCCGCTCACTCGGCGAGGTGCACCCGCATCGACTCCAGGAGGTCCCTCACGTGATCGTCGCTCAAGGAATAGTAGACGACCTTTCCGTCCCGTCGGTGGCTCACCAGGCGGCCCTGCTTCAGCACGGCCAGCTGATGGCTCACGGCGGAGACGCTCATCGACAGAACGACGCTCAGGTCGCAGACGCACAACTCCTCACGCGAGAGGGCGTGCAGGATCTTCAGGCGCGTCTGATCTCCCAGGACCTTGAAGAACTCGCCCATCTCGGCAAGCTCGTGAGGCTCCGGCATCCCTCCCCGGGCATCCTCGACGGCCCGGGGGTGGATGACGCGTTCGCTGCAGGAAGCGGTCATACGATCTCCTTCAATCACTTGAACAAACGTTCAAGTGTAAAATAGCAGGAATGAAGCGGTCGCGTCAAGTGTGGCCATAGAGCGCCCTTTCCTCGCAAAGGGTGCAGCCGGATCGCCGCCGAGCCGCGCCTATGCTTTCAGCGCACAGACTCCAGCGTGTCCCTCTGCGGATCGAAACGGATGAACCGCTTGAACGAGGGCAGGAAGATCAAGGGGAACGCGCAAATCATGGCGATGATGAAGCTGGCGCTGATGATGATCCCGGCGGCAAACACCATCCAGACCTGAAGCGTTCCCAGCAGTGCCTCAACGGCAACCAGGACCACGGCGAGGCCCCGGATGACGTCCATCCAGATGAGAAGCAGCCGGCGGTCGCTCCTGTCGACAACCACCCCCGCCATGGGAGACACGGCGACTCGCGGGAGCGTCGACGCGGCCATGAGCCCGCCCATGAGAGCCGTGGATCCCGTTACGGCGAGAACCCAGAATCCCAGCGCGATCCCGTAGACACATCCCCCAGGATGGACACCAGCTGCCCCTGCCACAGGAGGAAGAAGGTGAGCGTCCAGACTTTTTCGGGCTTCCCTTTCGTTTCCATGGCGGCCGCTTTTTCGCCTAATCGATCAGCCCATGCTCGAGGGCGTAGCGGACCAGCTCAGCAGCGGAGGAAAGACCCAGCTTTTCAAGCAGGCGGGCACGGTAGGTCGACACAGTGGGCACGCTCAAGCAGAGCTCGTGCGCGATCTCCTTTGCCCTTTTGCCGGAGGCCAGAAGGCAGAGCACCTGATACTCCCTGTCCGAAAGCAGCTCGTGAGGGGCCTTCTCGCGATTCCCTTCCAGCTCAACGGCCAGGCGTTCCGCCAGCGAGGCGGTGACATACTTGCCTCCCTTGGCAATCGTGCGGATCGCGCTCACCAGCTCTTCGGGCGGGCTTTCCTTCTGGAGATATCCGGCCGCTCCAGCCTTGAGAACCCTCCGCGCGTAATGCTCTTCGGGGTGCATGCTGAGTATGAGAACGCCGGCCCTGATTCCCGATGCCCGCAGCGCCTTCAGGACATCGAGACCGTTCATGTCAGGGAGAGCGATGTCGAGGATGATGACATCGAAATGCTTTGCTGCGGCCGCCTGCAGGAGATCAGCGCCGCTGCCCACCTCGCTCTCCACCCGGATATCCGGCTGTTCCAGGAGAATTCGTCTCAAACCCTCGCGGAATATTGGGTGATCGTCACACAATGCAATCTTCAGCATTTCTCGGCTCTCCCTCCGAGACGAATTGTCATCATGCCCCCCGGATTGCCGCCGTCCTGCGCCGAATTATTATGATGCAATTGAACGCTCTTGGGTAGGGGGCTCACCCGTCTGCTCCCCATAGGAGTGCTCCAAAACAGAAACGGCCCCGGGGCAACGCCTCGGGGCCAAGAAAAAGGAGGATATGAAGAGAGCAATGCCCGCCCTATTCTTTTTCCAGGAAAAGCGCGACCCTGCGGTTCTGCCACCGGTCCTTGTAATTGCTGTCGGGGACCAGCTGGTCCGAGGCGCCGACACCCTCCGTGGCGAATCTCGCTTCCTCGAGGCCGCGCTCGACAAGAGCAGCCTTCACAGCATCGGCCCTCGCCTTGGAAAGCGGTATCAGGACCTGCGCCTGCTCAGCCTTTCCCAGCTTCGGGTTGTCCCAGTGGATCATGACCGCGTGCCCAACGATTCGAATGTTGTAGCCGGGGAACTTGCCGAGCTTGTTCGCCAGCGCGTCCAGCCGACTCATGTTCTGCTGCGCCAGGTCGGCAGGCACGTTCTTGTAGTCCGCGGTGAACGCCTTGAAGAAGATGCGGGATGCGAGTATCCGATACCCGTTGCCCCTCTTTTCCACCAGGATGTCGATGGGTACCACGGCCTTCACCGTGCCCGTGTTGCCGTACTGGTCACGTATCTTGGCGACGACGGGGTAGTCTTCCGCCGACTGGACAAAGTCCCCGTTCGCTCCCTTGCCGTCCCACACCGCCGTATTCGCAGGCCACTTGCCGGAGAAGCTGCGGAAGAGGTTTCCTCCCGGATCATAGATATCCATTGTCCAGCTGTCGATTTTCGCCGATGGCGAGCTTGCGGCGAGCGTAAGGGTCATCGTGTCGGAAGCCTCCAGAGGAGAGAAAAGAGTGGAAGAGAGCCTGATCGATCCTGTCGGCGGCGTGACATCGAGCTCGAAGGGCGTGCTGGTTGCCGAGGCCGGCGCAAAGACCGTACCGTAGTCGATGCTGAGCGTTGCCGTGTAGGTGCCTTCCGGTGCGATGGCCCCCTTGTCCGTTTTCCCGTCCCAGCTCAGCGTCTTGGGAAGGCTGGCCCGATCGCCCGTGAACGTGTATTGCACGCCCATCCCCGCTTCCGAAATCGCCACCTTCCATGAAACAACAGCCGCGGGCTGGCCGAACGAGAGCGCCAGCTGCATCGTGTCCGCAACCTGGTCGCCGTTGGGAGAGAACCCTGCTGTCGCGGGGACGATCGCCACCGCGCCTTGAACGGCAGGCAGCTCGCCGGTGGCAAGCGATCCGCGGATCTCGCCGACATTGCCGTATTCGTCTTGAATCTTCGCGACATAGCTGTATGCCTGCGTGGGATCCGCCCTTCCGCCGCCCGCAAGCTTTCCATCCCAGCTGGCGGGTTCCGCCGGCCACGGACCGTTGAAGCTCGCGGCGGTACGCCCGCGGGAGTCGAGAATGTTCAGCGTCCAGCTCTTCAAGGCCGCGATCTCCGAGCTTCCATACAGTGTGAAGGTGACGGGCTGAATCCCGCCCTTCCCGTCCGCGGCGAGCTTTGCGGGGTTCGCCGAGACGTTGCCCGCCGGCGCCGTGACGTCGAGGACGAACGGGCTGCTCTTTACAAGGACCGGCTTGAAGGACTTGCCGAAGTCTATGGAGAGCAATGCCGTGTAGGTGCCTTCGGGCGCGAGGACGCCCGCGGCGGTCTTTCCATCCCAGGCGACCGATTGGGGAAGGCTCGCGGCGTCTCCTGTCCAGCTTCTCTGAACACCCATCTGCGAATGCGACACGGAGAGCTTCCACGACTTCAGGGACTCCTTGTTGCCGAAAGTCAGGGCCAGGGTGATGGAACGAGCCATCGTGTCGCTCTTTGGGGAGAATCCGGCAGACTGGGGCTGAACAAGGTTCTCCTGCGTCGCGAGGGGGATGTCGGCCACCGGGACGGCCGCCTTCAATTGAGCGGAGTTTCCGTACTCGTCACGAACGGTGGCTACGGCGGCATACGTCGTGGCCGGCGAAACGAAGCCTCCGCCAAGCGAGGATCCGTCCCAGGTAGCGGCCGCGGTCGGCCATTGCCCGCTGAAGCTCTTCACCAGTCCACCGGCCGGGTCGTAGATGTCAAGCGACCAACTGTCCATCTTGGCCAGGGCGGAAGTTGCTTTTATCGTCAGTGTCATCGGCCCGGTTACGCCCTGGTCCGATGGGGTGAATTGCGGAGGGTCGAGCACGATGCTCCCCGTGGGCGGCGTCACGTCGAGAACGAAGCTGCTGCTCTCCACGGAAACAGACTGGTAGGTCTTCTCGTACTCGATGGAGAGCCGCGCAACGTACGTTCCTTCTGGCGCCATGTTCCCGTCGTCGCCCGCGCCGTCCCAGCTCAGGCTCGCCGGAAGATTCATCGCGTCGCCGCTCCACGTCCTGCGGGCAACCCCACCCCCGACGATCTCCACCTTCCAGGACTTGATCGAATCCCCGTTGCCATAGAGAAGGGAGATCTCGATCATGGCCTGGTCTGCAGTCCCCTTCGGCGAGAAACCGGACTTCTCCACCTGGATAGCGCTCTCTGCAGGCGCTATGAGCGTGGTCTGGCATCCCAGGACCGCGATCAGGAGGGCGGCACACCCGGCCGCCCAGAGGAGTAGCTTTCTCATATCAACCCCCTTGTGTGGAATCTATTGAGGCGGGCGGCTTACCGGATTGAAGGGCCACATAGACCTGGTTTCCGCGTCTTTCGTAGCGGATCCTTCCCTCCCGCGCCAGCCAGCCGAGTGCCTGGTAGGTGATCACGCTTCTCTCGGCGAGGTGTTCTGAGAGTCGAAGGATGTTCGCCTCTCCCATCTTTTCGAGAATCATGATGATTTTGTGCGCGCATTCCTCTATCATCTTTTCCACGGCATCTCCTACTTTTCCGAGCCGTGCCATGCAAGGTTCGGACGGCATCAACAGTTTTACGGTATGCCGCGGAGGGAGCGAGCGGTATCCAAGAAACAATGATATTTGTGTCGAACTTATATGACGCACGAACAGGGGGAAGCAGAACTTGGCCTACCCGGAGCTCTTTGCCGCGATCGCCCCGATCTGCGGCCCAAGTGACGTCGCCAATGCGCACCGCCTCAAGGAAGTGCCCATCTGGGCCTTCCATGGCGCGCAGGACAGGAATGTCCCACTTTCAGAATCGACGAAGATGATAGATGCCATCAGGAGCGCCGGTGGCGATACCGCGCTGACCGTGTATCCGGATCTTGGACATGATTGCTGGACCATGACCTACAGGGATTCAAGGCTTTACTTCTGGTTTCTCGAGCACTGGAGGCAGGGCGCGGACCGATGAAACCGGCTGGCCGCCGCTCAGGGGGTATCCTGAAGGCAACCGCCTCCAGCCCCGCCTTGCCCGCTCGACTTCATTGAGTCACTGAAGGCCCTGGTTTTCGCCTACTCGCCCGGATGGATGCGATCAGGCTGTCGATGGAAGCGCTCTTGGAAAGGTAGTCCACAGCCCCTGCATCGCGCATGGCCCTGGCCTGCTTGGGCTCGTCGAACATCGAAAGTCCGATGATGCTCACAGCCGGAAACTCGCCGTGAATGATGCGGGCAGCCTCGATGCCGCTCATTCCCGGCATGTTCACATCCATAGTGACGACGTCCGGCTGCAGCGCGCGTGCCAGCTCGACGCCGGTCTTGGCGTCCGATGCTTCGCCGACGATTTTCATGTCCGGCTGCTGCCCGAGCTGGAGAGCGATCCCATTGCGCACAACGGTATGATCATCGACCAGAAGAATCCTGATCGCCCCTCCGCCTGCTCCTGACGGCGAACGCGAGCGCCGCTGACCCATACGCGCCTTCGGCGCTTTGCGCGCCATTGGCTCACCCGCCGGAGTCGCGTGATCCCCGCTCGCGCTCGGCTGCGGGGCGGACGCCCATACCGTGAAAGAGCTGCCATGGCCGGGAGAGCTCGCGACCTCCATCCCCCCGCCTGCGAGCGCGAGCCTCTCGCGGATGCTGAAAAGGCCGATGCCGCCCGACGCGGTTCCAAAACCGGCCAGTTTCGACATATCAAAGCCTACCCCTTTGTCGCTCACGGTGATGAGCACTCGTCCGTCCGAATCCAGACCCAGCCGCAATGAGGCGGTCTTCACGCCGGAATGTTTGACCACGTTGAAGAGGAGCTCGCGGGCGGCCTGCAACAACATGATACGGGTCTCCTCGGACTCCATTGCGAGGGATTCCACGGACTCCAGTTCAACCTCCAGACCGTGCTTGTCCTTCATCCACGCGGCTAACCACTCCAGGGCCGCCGCCAGATCGGGCTCGGAGAACGCGGGATGGCTGATCTCCGAGGTGAGAGATCGTGAAATGCTTATGCATTCCCGCAGTTGTCCGCTGAGATCGGTGAAGCTTTCCTGGCGTTCGGCCTCGGATCCCGCCGTCCGCAGGCTTTTCAGGCCGTACAGCGTCGCGGCCAGAAGCTGCTGGAGCTGGTCGTGGAGGAGCTGGGCGATTCTCTGCCTTTCCCGCTGCTCCGTCCGCACGATCTCGCCGGCAAGCATCTGCAGCTGGGAGGCCTTAAGCTCCAGCGCCCGCTGCGCCTCATCGCGCTCGGCCCGAGCGTTCAGGGATGCGATGCCGAAAGCGAGATCATCCGCCAGCTCTTTCAGGATGTTGACCTGGCCCTCCTCGAAGTCGGGAAGCCTGTCGGAGTAGATGAGCAGAACTCCGAAGGCGGACTTCTCCATGCTCAGCAAGGGGAAAGCCGCCATGGTCCTGAATCCTCTGGCGAGCGCCGCCTCCTTCCATGGCGCTTCCTCCGAAAGGTCCGCGATGTTGCGGCTGACCACGGGAGCCCCCGAGCGGATCGCGTCGCCGGCCGGGCCTCCTGAAAGAGCGGCGTCGCCCCACCTTGCCTGGATGTCTTCAAGAAAGCCATCGCGGTCTCCCGCCGAAGCGACGCACGTGAGGATACCTCCTCCTCCGCTCTCGGCAAATCCCACCAACACGAGCGGGTAGCCCCCTTCGTCCCGGATGATCTGGCAGATGACGGCGGTCAGTTCCCGCTCGTCGGATACCTGCACCAACGCCTGATCGCACTCGCTGACCAAACGCAGCATCCTGTTGGCCTTCTGCAATTCGGAGGTCCGCTGCTGCACTTTCTCCTCCAGCTGGTCATGCGCTCTCTGCAGCTCCTGCTGAACGCGTTTCTGGTCCGTGACATCGCGGTCTATCTCCAGCACTCGCTCTTCTCCATCGAGCCCGCTGCCGATATGCAGGCGGGAAGAGACGATCACCTCACGGCCGTCCTTCGTGACATGGCAAAGCTCTCCATTCCACTGACGTTGTTCGCGCAAAATGTTCTCGAAATCCGGCACCGTTATTGCATGCGACGTGCGCAACAGCTCATGAATGTCGTGACCCAGCGCCTCGCTCTCCGAGAAGCCGTACAGCTCCTCCGCCCCCCTGTTCCAGCTTTCGATCCCTCTTCCCATCCGCCATACGATAACCGCATCGAATGAAAGCTTCAGAAGCTCCGCTTGCTGGCGGAGAGCCGCCTGACTCTCTCTCAGCGCCTGTTCCTTGTCATACGCTGCGGCCTTGAGCCGATTGCGGCGGTACAGCTCGGCGACCATGCTCAGGAACGCGCACACGCCGATGAAAAGGCCAAGGCCGATGAAATTCGATATCCTGAGCGTCAGGATGGGATCGTGCATGGGAATCACCCACAGCACAACGATCATCACCGCGATTGTTGCAATGGTGAACAGCGCCGGCCAAAAACCCGTCAAAAGCGCTACGATCATCACGGTGGGATAAAACACGAGGTATTCTGGAAAATCGGGACCCACCGCGAGGGACAACACCTCGCGGAGGACGAAGGCGAGAATGGCGGCGGCCACGCCGGCGAAATACCGGGCAATCGGCCTTTTCAAGAGGGTTGCTCTGGATGCACGCATATCCTCACTCCTCGCGCTCGATGATGGTCATGTCATCGTCATGCAGGCCGGAGCTATTCACTCTCATGAATATAGTGAGGCGGTAGAAGAGCATCAACATAGCGACGTGATTCGCGCCGCCGGTCACGCCCCTTCGCGGGGCGGGCAAGAGGGAGCCTTATCGTGTAGCCTTTACCGCGCGGGAAGCAGGGACTTCACCATCTCGCGGTTCTTCCACAGGGCGCAGCCGCCCTCGGTCTCCACCAGCTTGTCGTGGTTCTCCCGAAGCGAAAGGAGGAACGGCGACTTCAGGGCTTCCATCAGCGGCACGCTCTTCAGGTTCGTGTCCGAATACGGGGCAAAGGGACACGGCTCGAGGTCCCCTTTGGCGCTGATGTGCACGAAGCCCCTGCCCGAGGCGAGGCATCCGCCCGTTTCCTCCTCGTCCCAGGGGACCGCGATGAAGACCGAGGAGAACTTCTTCCTGAAGCCTGCGATGAGATCCTTCATCCGCTCCCGCTGATCGTCGGTGATCGCCCACTCGTCGGTCCCTTCCCGGATGGGGGTGTACTCCATGAAGATGAACAGCCGGCAGCCTGCGGCCACGGCGGCGCTCACGAACCCGGGGTCCGTCACCGTCTCGTAGTTCGAGCGCGTGACGGTCAGGGAGATGCTGAAGAAAAGCCCCTCCTTCTTCAACTGGACCATCTTGGCCTGGAGCCGCTCGTGCACTCCCCTGCCCCTCCTCTCGTCGGTTTCCGCCTGGTTTCCCTCGAGGCTGAGAACGGGGACCGTGTTTCTCTGTTCCTTCAGCTGCTGGATAAGCCGCTCGTCCAGGAGAAGGCCGTTTGTGATGAGGAGGAATACTATGTGGGGGAAATCCCGGGCGATATCCAGGAACTCGGGCCGCGTCAGCGGCTCTCCCCCCGCGATCACGAAAAAGGAGATGCCGAGGCTGTCGGCCTGCGCCACGATGTCGCGAAGCTCCATCCCGGACAGCTCGTCGGGAGCGTCGCCGCGGATGGCCTGTGCGTAGCAGCCCTTGCACCTGAGGTTGCAGCGGTTGGTGATGGAGAATATGGCGATCGGGGGAACGTGGAGACCCTCCGCCCTCCAGCGCGCGCGAAGACGGGCGGCTTTCCTCTGCCAGCTGGCTACCTTCAGAAAGTGGAGCGCCTGGGATGGCCGCGAAAGGCTTACCCGCACGAACTCGGAGAAAAAGATGCGAAGGCCGCGGTTGAGGATATTGGTGTAGCTGGTCTTGGATTCCATCGGTTCTCGTACGCTCCTGATAATATGTAACACCAAAGTGTGAGGAAATCGGGAATCATCCCCTCATGAAGGACAGCCCGTGCTCCTCCAACGGCCGGATGATCCTGGAGGACTCTACCTCGTTGAAGGGATGAATGTCCACGGGGTGGGTCGCCCACAACCTCCCACTTCAGAGTGCAAACGCGTCGAGCTCGAAATCGATCGAATACATTCCCTGCGGTATTCCGTACGAATCCTTTTCTGTCGCCAGCGCCTGCTCCAGTTCGGGGTTGGAGCCTGCGCTCGCCGGTGTTCCCTCCACGGGTGCGACGGCCTCGCCGGCCCGCTGTTCTACGCGGCAGCCTTCGGGATCTCGTTCCTGAACGCGTCGGCGGGAATGATCTTCTGCGGGGCTCTTGCGGCATTCTTCGGCTTCCGCCTCGTGTTCTACAGAGGTGAGGGACCGAGAACAAAGCCGGCCGCCGTAACGGCGGCCGGCTTTCCCTGAACAGGGCTCCCATAAGCCCCTCCGCGCCTAGGGGGCCAGAATCATCGTGGATACCACGGTGGCCTGGACCCGCTCGGGGCTGACAGGGAGATTGATCGACTCTCCCTTGATGAACTTCCCCACCATGTCGTCGTAGTGCGGGTGGCCGGGCTGCCCGGACTGCCCCAGGGGTGCAATGATCGACATCCCGTCCAGATCGGATAGAGAGACGATCATCCGCAGGTTCGGGATGACAAAGGAGTAGTATTCGTCCCGGGCCGGCACCGGGGCCCACGAGTTGAGTGTCGTCCCGTCACCGTCCACGGGGTAGGTGCCGCTGTTGAGCAGGAGTGCGTTGAGCCCGCTGCCTCCCCCGGGGTGCTTCCAGTAGACGGTGTGCAGGCGGCCCCATGACCAGGAGCGCCGGTCGGTGCCGAGCCGGCCCTCCAGCCAGCGGATGGTCCTCGAAAGGGACGCCTCCAGTATCTCCTGCGGCCCCTCCCGCTGCGGCGTGTCCCTGCGGTCCCAGAGGGTCGAATCCGGCCGGTCAAGGATCACGTCCTGGATCAGGTACCTCTTGAAGGAAAAGTTGAAGTAGTAGAAAAGTTGGTCCCCCAGCTCGTCTTCCAGGAGCTGCCGCACCCACTCGGTGAGGAAGACCTCGTATACCGCCGCCGCCTTGCTGCCGGTGAGCACCTTGCGGTCCCAGCTCTTGAGGATGTCCGCAGCTTCCCGGGCGCGGGGGTCCTTGAAGGAATAGGCCAGGAGCTTGGGCAGGATCCTTTCCGCTTGAAGAGAATAGGCGTCGAGCTGCATCCTCCTGAAGTCCTCTGCCGAGGGAGATGCCAGCTCCTCGAGCAGCGACAACGCGCGCTCAATACGATAGGGGGCGCTCCAGCTGTTGGAGATCTGCTGCGGCTCATCATCAGCGACAACCCGGTTGTTGCAGTTCGCGATCCTGCCCTCGGCCGGATTGAAGGCCCCAGGCAGCTCATCGAAAGGCGTAAAGCCCTCCCACCCCATGGTGCCTGAGGAGCCGTCCGCGGGGAGCCTGCCGGAATACCCGCGCCGGATGGGAGCCGCGCCGGCGGAGTGCCAGCCGATGTTGCCGTCCACGTCCGCAGCCAGGAAGTTCAAGCCCACGATCCTTGTGTACCTGGCGTTTTCGATCACATCCCGCGCGCTCCTGCAATCCATGAGGCCGAGCATGGTTCTCATGGTCAGGTCTTCCAGCTCACCCTCCTTGAGCGTGCCATACCAGTGCAGGGCGACTGCAGCATCGATTCCCTTGTCCAGTGCCGTGATCACCGGACCGTAGGTCGTACGGAACACCGTCATGGTCCGGGACTTTCCTCCGGGGAGCGTGAGGACCACCGCCTGCCTTTCCATCTCCCGGACCTCATCGCCCACGTAGTAGCGCGTGGGGTTCTGCGGATCGACCCGCACCATGAACAGGTCCAGGGAGTCGACGGGCAGGAAAGTCAGGCCCCAGGCCACTTTCTGGTTGTGGCCGATAATCACCCCCGGAGCCCCGGGGGCGGACGCGCCGGCAATTCCACCGGGGAAAGGGACCAGTAGTCGTTGCTCATGTTGAGGAGCAGGTCCGCCCCGGAGCACAAAGCGGCGCGCGTGGTCGAAGAACACATCCTCGAAACAGATGGGTGTCGCGAAGCGGATCCTCGGGTGACTGAAGACGACCATTTCACCGCCTACGCCCCAGTCCGATATTTCGTAGCTCTGGAACACCTTTCTTCGAAATGAAAACGGGGCGGGGGGGGCTAGCGCTTTGTGACTCAGGTTCGTCACTCTTGGTTACCCGTCATCCTTTCCCCAAAGCGACAGATCGCTTCCCTGCGTTCTTTCATTTGTGGATTCGACTGCCGAGACACCTGTCGTACCGACCGCCCGGCCGGACTACCGTCCACGGCAACCGGGATTCCTCCGGAAGCTGTTCCGGCAACGCTTCCCGGCCTTCGAAGCGCTCTACGAGGAGCAGTATGCCTCCTTCTACGGCAAGTTCCGTCTCCCGCTCATCGCTCACGCTGCCTCCGCGTTCCGCCTCTGCGGTGACTGGAGCCAGGGCATCGCCCGCATTCGCTGTCCGGACTGCGGCTACGACTTCTTCCGCCCTTTCTCCTGCAAGAGCTTCTTCCCCTAGGGCGGGCAACTGCATCGCCTCTGCCGCTCCTGTGCCCAGACGCGGACGCTCCTTCTAGGGGAGCACCTCAGCGGGGACCTCCTTCTCAACCTGCCCCACCGCCAGTTCTTACCATGCTTGTTCAACGGCTTAACGTTGGATCATGGAACCGATCAAGCGGATCCGCGACTCTCCGGAGCGTGACAGAACATGATGCCGGATGTGTTTCATTGAATGCGCGCCTTCATAGGGCGCGTGAAATCCTCCAAGCTCACACGAGGGGCGGATATGGTAGGCTATTATTCCCTGAAGACGAACATCAGCTATGTCGGATTGTTTTTCTCCAATCCCCGCCGCTGCATCTCGGAGTTCGCCCGAAACCCGTCGATCTGGTTCGGCGTCGTGATGTTCGCAGCCTATATGCTGGTCTGCGAGTACGGCTGGCTCAGCGCGTATGCGTCCGGGTATCAGCAGGCGATCAGTCCGATGCCCAAGATCCTCCCGATCCCCGATGACCAGTACTTGCTCTATCAAGCCATCTTCGGGCCTTTTCTCAAGGCGGCGTGCTTTCCTCTCTTTGCCGGGAGCCTGTGGGTGCTCGCCAGGCTCCTCAACCTCCGGAGCCTCACTATCTGGCCCGTGATGTCGTTCTTTGCATTCACCGGGTCCGTGATGGGCTTGATAGCATTCGCGGTCGACCAGATCATCGTCTTGAGCGTGGTCCAGGGGTGGATGCGGTTCGCCCTCAGCTGCATCCACCCGATCGCATTGACCATCGATATGGTCTACGTGACTGCGTACGTTGCCAGGAGCTATTCGACGCCGCTATGGAGAGCGCTCGTGGTCGTGATTCCCAGCATGATCATTGCCGGCCCGGTTCCGGGATTTCTCTTCAGGTGAGACGTGGAGGGCGGAAAAGCACAGGGGAAAGCTGCCGTGCTCTTAAAAGAGGTTCCCTTGGGCAAAAGGGCTGATGCCTGGAAAACACCCCTATGCCCTGAGGGAACGCCTGATGAAATGATTTTCAAGCTGCATCTCTTCAACTTTTCAAGGACGCCCGGTACAATCTCCAGCTGACGGGGCTCGCCGGAACATGGGGCTCGCTATCTCTTTCGTGACCGCTTCCGGCCCTTTGCCGGCGCTAGGACAAAAAGGTTCTCGCAGGCATTCATCGCGGCTGTTCGATCGGACAAGTCGTGGGCATCGTCGAACTGGCGTCGCCCGTCTACCTCTTGAGGGCGGGTGCGTTGACGGGCATCACCGAAGCGGGCAGTATGGAATCGTTTACTCATGCCGACGAGGCATGTCGAGGGAATCGTAGGCCGCATCGGAGGTGCGCATGAACATCGCCGTCACGGGAGCCGCGGGATACATCGGAAGAAAAATCATGACGAGGATGCGTCGCGAATCCGACATCTGCCTCTTCGGCATCGACGTGAGGGCGCCCCGGCCCTCACCTTCAGAAACCTTTTACCGCATGGACATACGTGATCCGGGGATTGCCGGGGTGTTTCGAGAGAACACGATCGACTGTGTCTTTCACCTCGCTTTCCTGATGCCGCCGTTCAAGGACAAGCAAAAGGCGTACGACAACGACGTGAACGGCACACGGAATGTGCTGGATGCCTGCCGGAAGGCGGGCGTCCGCAAGTTCATCCTTCCCTCAAGCACCACAGTGTACGGGGCGAATCCGGACAATCCGCGGCTCATCTCGGAAGATGCCCCCTACCGGGGCGACCCGGACTACTATTATTACCGCGATAAAGTGGACGTGGAAAAGGTCTGCCTGGAGTTTTTTACGAACAATCCCGAGATGGAATACGTGATCTTCCGAATCTGCGAAGTGTACGGACCCGACGTCGACGCGTATTACACGCGGAGCCTGGAAACCCGGAAAGTCCACCTTTTCGAAGGTTTCGATCCGGAGTACCAGTTCGTCCACGTGGACGACGTTGCGGAAGCGTTCGTAACGGCGGCGCGGAAGTGCGCACGGGGAGTTTTCAATCTCGTCGCGGACGGCGTGATGAAGCTGAGCGAAACCACTGCGGTAACGGGACGCCAGCTCGAGTGGACAAGATTGAATCCGTCCATGCTCGGGACTCTGCGGGCACTGTACAGGCTGGGGCTTTTTCAAACGCCAGTCGAATCCTTCTCCTACTGGCAATACAGGTGGACGGCGTCAAACGAGAAGCTGAAGAGGGAGCTCGGTTTCACGCCGCGCTTCACGACGCGGGAGGCCTTCGAATCCAAGTACTTCACCGAGGACGATCCAATCGTTCGGATCGATTCCCGGTTGTGCACGTGCTGCGGCGCGTGCGTTCGGAGCTGCCCCCTCGCGCTCTTCCGCGGGTCTACGGGCACGATCCCCGCGATACGGGACGCCGACCTCTGCATCGTCTGCGGGCACTGCATCCTCTCGTGTCCTGTCGGCGCGGTCCGCCACGGTTCCGCAGCCGCCGTGAAGATCCACGCGGTTAGATCGGAGAGACTTCCGGGAAAGGAATCTGTGCTGGAGTTCTTCCGAACCCGCCGATCCGTCCGGTGTTTTTCGAATGAGACGGTCAGCCGTGACGTGATCGAAGAAGTCATCCGGGGCGCCGGGCTCGCCCCGAGCGCCCATAATACCCAGAGCACCAAGTACCTGGTCCTCCGCGATCCCGTTCTGATTGAAAAACTCGGCGATGAGTCCCTGGCCTTCTACCGGAGGGTCCGAAACATGACGGGCAACCCTCTCAATCGATTCTTTATCAACCGATTCGCCGGAAGCGAAATGAGGAAGGTAATGCGGGAGATGGAGATCGCGGTGAAGCAAGGCAAGATGTATTTCACCCACGGCGCGAAAACGTTCATCGTCTTCTATTCTGACCCCTCTCTCCGGTACCCGGAAATAAACGCGCACCTGGCATTGTATCAGGCGCTTCTGACCGCGCATGCCTTGGGTTTAGGCGGTTTTATTGCCGGGTATCTCATGATGGGGGCCCTCAAGAGCAGGAGGATAAGATCGCTTTTGGGGTTGAATAGAAGGCAGCGGATCCACGGTATCCTGGCGCTGGGATATCCGGAACAGAAGATCGATCGGTGGGTGGAGAGGAAAGAGCCGGAGATACATTGGCTGTAAGGTGATTGATCGTTAAGTTGCAGTATCAGCTGGGTTTGCCGCCCCTCATTTACAAAATAGGCACGCTCTGGTGCTGGAAGGAGGCTTCACCCCCGACGCACGGTTCCTGTTCCTTCCCCTCCACGACACGCAGAAGCTCTCCGAGACCTTCCGTCGTGCTGTCATCAAGCTCTTTCTCTCCAAGGCTCTCATCAGCGAGGATTTCGCCTCCACTTGATCGCCGTCAAACGCCCTTCGGGCGTTTGACGAGTGGAATGATTGTCGTGCCCGCCTTTCGGCGGGCTGCGTCATCCGCGATATCGCAGAGATCCGGACCATCATCGCGTGTTTGGTCAAGCACGGCAGGGGCCCGCCCGATGAGGGATGAGCCGTTCCTCTCTACGGATCACCACCCGCGTAAATCCCGGGCAGTCAACCGGCTGTTCCCGGTCTGCCTTCCCTGTGGTGGGCGATTGGCACGACCATGCCCTGCAGCACTCAAAATCGAGTATGCGGAACGCGGAATCGTTCTTGAAAAAACTGTCGGCAGTGGGTCACTATGACGTTGACGGCGGGCCCGAATTCAGGATAGGGACGTCGCAAGCAGCGGATATGGTCGGAGTCCGGTATGGTTGCAGAACCGGAGGCTATAAAACCGCCTATCACTTACCTGGGAGACGGGATCATGGCCCTGTTCCCCCGCTCCAGCGCCGACGCGGTCAACCTCGCCTCGCGGCTGGAGAGGCTCACGAAGACCTACGGCGCCTGGATCATCGTCGCGGACGAGGTGCTGCGGGGCATGGGCGAGAACGTGCCCGATCACCGTTTCCTCGGCCGCACCACGGTCAAGGGAAGGAGCGAGCCCGTGGTGATCAACGAGGGGTTCGCGGCCGATCCAATGTACGACCTGAAGATGAAGCGCTGCACCAGGCGCTACTTTGAGCAGGGGGTGCGCCTGTACCTGAAGGGGAAAACGCAGGAGGCCCTGCGCTATTTCAAGGCCGTGCTCAGGGCGCACCCGGCGGATCGCGCCGCGCAGTATTACGTGTCGGCGTGCAGGAAGAGGGCGGGGTGAGATGCCGCCGGATATGGCGGCCGTGTGCTCGCCCGCGGAGGTAAAGCATCCCCCCGGCACCCCGGCGTGTTGGAACTGCCGGTTTCCGGACGCCAGGTCCTCGGAAAAGACCATTAAGCCAAAGGGCACAGACGGTCTCGAAGGCTTAGAAAACACTTGCATAACTCTCTTCTCTGCACAATAATAGAGAGAAATAGGAGAGAACACGTATGGCGGAAAAAGAAGGAACATCATCGATAGCTGACGCGAGCCGCCCCAATGCTGGACGAATCTATGACTATCTCCTTGGCGGGAGCCATAACTTTGAAATCGATCGAATCGCCGCGAAACAGCTCATGAGCCAGGTGCCCGACATGCCGCAGTGGGTGCGGCTCGTCCGATGGTTCCTGGGTGAAGCGGTGCGGCGCCTGCTTGAGGAAGGTTTCACGAAGTTTGTCGACTTCGCCTCCGGCCTTCCCACCGTCGATCACATTCACCAAATCGCGCCGAAGGGCTGTGTTGTCGTCTACTCGGACATCGATCCCGTCACCGTCGCCTACGGCCAGGAGATCGTCAAGGACCTTCCAGGTGTCGCCTTCGTCCACGCGGACGCGGGAGAGCCGGAGAAACTGCTGAAGCTCGAGGTCGTCGAAAAGCTGATCGGTGCGGAACACAAGGCTGCAATCGGGTTCAACGGGATTGCGTTCTTCCTGCCCGATGAAAAGATCGCCCACGCTATGCAGGTCCTCTACGATTGGGCCGAGCCGGGATCCAAGCTTTTCTTCTGCGATATCAATCACGAAGTCGCGACGAACATGAATGAGCAATTGATGAAGTTCTACTCCCAGGTGAAACAGCCGGTCTTTCTCCGTTCCAGAAGCAAGCTCAAGGAGCTCCTCGGTAGGTGGAGGATCTGCGATCCTGGGATCCAGCCTCTGGAACGATGGCTTCCGATCGAAAAGACGAAGACCGAGGCAGCATCTCAGCAATTGGGCGGCAATCTCATTGGAGCCATCGTCGAAAAGCAATGACGGGGAGCTTCTCGTGAACCCTCCCCCGAGCGGTCCGCTGCGCGGCGGCAGGGAGAAGCTCATCCGGCTCTTCTCCGAATCGCTTCTTGCCAACGCATTCAACAACCGCTTCACCCTGCATCCGCGGAAACTGGCGGAGATGGCCGTGGAGGAAGCGGATGCTTTCTTCGACTTTCTCGATTCTCAGGACTCCGGCCAGGTCTTCAGCCGCGGCCTTTCGCTCGCTCGGCAGGGTATGGGAGAAAAGAGCCTCCTTTCGCTCATGTCTTCACTGCGATCATTCTGTCGGGAAGAGCTTGCGGAGAGAAACAGGGAATCCATTGACGCCGCGCTTAATGCCGTTGAGATCTACAGCTCCTCCCTTCTATTGGGATTCATCGATGCGCGCGAGTCACAAATCCTCACGGACCAGGAGCAGCTGCGCAGGGCCCTTTCCACCGCCTTGCAGGAACAGAGCAGGGAGCTGCTCGTCCGGGGCCACGCCATCGCCACTTCAATCAATGGGATCATGTTCGCAGACCTGGACGGTCGGGTAACCTATGTGAACCCCTCTTTCCTCTTTCTCTGGGGCTATCGCTCCTCGGAGGAAGTGGTGGGCGCGCTCGTGAGTGACGTTCTGCCCAGCGAAGAAGCACGCGCGATCATTGAAACCCTCCCTCGGACGGGCGGCTGGAGGGGCGAACTTGAGGTTCGACGCAAGGACGGGGAGGCGCTCACCGTGACGATTTCCGCCTCACTCATCAAGAATGAAGCCGGAACGCAAATCGGCATCATGACCTCCTTCATGGACACCACGGAGAGCAGGCGGCTGCAGGACCAGATGCAGCAGCTCCAGAAAATGGAAGCCCTGGGGCAGCTCGCGGGCGGGATCGCCCATGATTTCAACAACCTCCTCACGGTGATCAGCGGCTACCTCCAGCTCCTCCTCCTGGAGGCGGCCCCTGAGACGTCCATGCACCAAGACATGCTTCAGATCAAGGCCGCGGTGGACCGCGGCGCAGGGCTCACGAAGCAGTTGCGGTACTTCACACGGCAGGCGAACGGCAAGCGCGAGGTACTGAATCTCAACGACATAGCCCAGGAGACCTCCGAGCTATTTAGGCGAACCTTCCCCCCCGACATTTCCGTTGTCCTGGCCCTCGCCCCGACACTGTGGGCCGTGAAGGCGGACCCCAACCAGATGAGCCAGGTACTGGTCAACCTGTGCGTGAACGCCCGGGACGCCATCACCGAGCGGGGCGGCGCCGGGGCAGGCCAGCCCAGGTCAGGGCTCATCACCATCCGCACGGAAAATGTGGTTCTCGCGGAGAGCGAGGCGAAAAAGTACGCCGGCGCCGTCCCGGGAAATTACGTTTTGTTACGGGTGAGCGACACGGGTGTGGGAATGCCGCCGAAACTTCTGGAAAAGCTCTTCATCCCCTTCGTCACCACCAAGGCCGAAAGGCGCGGCACAGGGCTTGGCCTCGCAGTGGTGTACGGGATCGTGCACGGCAATCGGGGATTTATTGACGTGGCGAGCAGCCTTGGAGTCGGCAGCACCTTCTCGGTGCATCTCCCCATGGCGGAGCGCACGGCGGACGCGGTGGAGGGCGGGGCCGAACCCGTTCTGGCGGGCGGTACGGGCGCGATCCTCCTGGTGGATGATGAACCGCAGGTACGGGACCTGATGACCCGGACACTCGACCAGTGCGGCTACCGCGTGCTCTCCGCTCCCGACGGAAGGAGCGCCCTCGCCCTCTACGAGGAGAACATGGCGGAGATCGATCTGGTGATCCTGGACATGATCATGCCGATCATGGGGGGCCGAGAGACCTTTCTCCGCATAAGAGCCGCGGACCCCGCCCTTCCTGTGCTCATCATCACCGGCTATACCACCGACGGCCTCGCCTACGAGCTGGCGCGAAGCGGCGCAACCTCCGTTGTAGAGAAGCCGCTGGACCTGGGGGTGTTCACGGAGAAGGTGCGCGAGCTGATCAGAAAGCATCCTCCCAGAAAGCAGGCGTCCTAGTCCGCATCTCTCATTTCATCATAACAACCTATCACTTACCGCTTATTCGAGATCTTTCAGGTATAGAATCAGGTCTTCAACGGCCTTGCCCAGGGCCGCCCGAAGGCATTCACCCGCCAACGATTCGTCGTAGCCGCCGCTTCCGCCGACGCCGACGGCTGAGCTGATTGTTTTTTGTGCACTCGCGTCGCCGTACGCCGAATACACTATCTGCGCGGTTTCCACCTTGATCAGCTGTATATCGACTTCCACTTTCACGCTCTGAATCTTCTGCTTGGCCAGGATCAGGTCCACGCCTTCGGTCTTGACCCCGAAATTGCTGATCGTCCCGGTGATTATATACGTACAATTAAGGATCCTGCCGACCTGTGCGGCGGTTGCGTTGTCCGTCAGGTCCGATACCTGCAGCTCCATCTCCTTGACGACCTTGTCAAGGTTCTTACGCTACACCAGTATGAAATTCCTGGAGCGCGAAAGCTCTGAGGTCAGGATTTCGGCCGCCGCGTCCGAAAGGTTTCTGGCACCGTACTTCGTCTTGTTCATCACGTCCATGACGGCGACCGAGACCTGGGCCTTGAGCCGGTCGTACGTATCGACTTTGGTTACCGTTGTTTGAACGCTCGCGCAGGAAATGCAGAGGAATAAACATACTGCCGTTCCCGTGACAGCAACCCCTTTCACGATTGTAGTCACCATTGGGTACTCCTCGATTCTCAATGTATGATCGTTCGTTGCCACTCCTACGGCAGCGTGCTGGCGCTCCACGTGCACACGTTTCTCAGATGTTTGATGAGCGGATGGCTGTTCAGGGCCTTCATGATCACGTCGCTTCCGGCCTCGATCAGCAGTTCTTCGCCAGCCGTTTTCAGCATTTCCGTGGGATCTATCACAAGCTTGCTTTCCTCCGATTTGCGCTCATCCTCCCACATGGTGGCGCCGCTTGCGCTAATTATTTTAAACTCGATCTGGACTTTTTTGTTGAAATATATCCCGAGCATCAGCCTTTGAGCGTCCAGGATGTTGCCGTACAATAGAGAGTCGCACTGAATCGTCCGCGCCAATTCCTCCGCGGTGACGGTGGGCAGTTGACCGCCTTCGGTGATGCCCAGCTCATTGAGCTTCGCGTCGATTGTGTCGAGGTCGACGACGGTGAAATTGCGTTCTTTCAATTTTTCAACCATCACAAGCCTCGGGGAGAACTTCGAGCACTGGAAGTGGGGAACGGTGCACACCGCAGAGTTCCGCAACCAGAGCCTGGGCAAGTCCGGCATCATGCCGATCGAACGGATATTCAACCGGGGCCCGATTGCAGTGTCGGGAGGCAACACGACCGTCGCCGCCACCGGGTGGGATCCGAAGAAGCCATTCGAAGTGAAGCTCATCGTGTCGGAGCGAATGATCATAGACCTGGGTGACATAGGAGCCTCTCTGATGGCCCACACAACGGGACAGAGCGGGCACCCGACGAACCGGCACTACGCGGACTTCATCCTGGATTGGCGCGATGTCCGGTACCATCCCTCGCTGTGGACTCGCGCGCAGGTGAAGGCTGCATCATCTGAACGTCTGTGGCTTGAGCCTAATAAGTAGCCAGAGCTTCTGCCCCGGTCCGCGCAGGATCTGCCGCAATTCGCCCTTCATCTTGTTCCCTTCCTTACTTCAGGTTCTATCCCAAGGGCAGAAGCCTGTGCCGCACCCTCGCGGCGTACTCGGCATAGCCGGGAAGCTCCTTTTGGAGCGTTGCATCCTCAAGGAACGTTCGAACCACCAACAGGCAGGCGGCGAGGCCCTGCGGGATCACGGCGCACAGCGACCCCAGAATGAGGGGGGTGGTGACCGTGAACAGCACGCCTCCAACATACCCTGGGTGCCTGACGAAGCGGTAAGGGCCCGTATCGCAGACGGTCTGACCCCGGTCGCTCTGGATCCTCACCACTGTGGCGAACCACCTGTTGGTGCCCTTTGCCCAGAAGTGTATCCCCTGGCCGATGCAATACACGATCCAGGAGACGATATACGCCCAGGCGGGCAGCGGGGGGCTCCATGAGAACCGTCCCGCGTCCACCGCGGCCAGCACGACCGTGACGAAATAAAGCGGCGTCGTGACGGCGAAATAGAGCTTGTCCCACCATTTCGTCCCCTGGCCGGGAGAAAGGCGCTCCTCTATGAGATCCGGCCGTCCTCGCAGGATGAGCAGGTTCACCGCCAGCGCGGCAAGGCCGGACAAGCCGTACGCCCAACCCTGCCAGTAGCTGACCCTCCCCGCCGCGACAAGCACGATCGCCAGTATGAAAAGAGGATACACGATGCTTCCGGCGACCGCTCGCGCAATCACTTTGCTCTTCATGTGACCGCTCCTCCATCACCCCGGCAGACAGCGTGTTTGCTCCCTCTCTTGAAGCGCATGCTAACCATAAAAGGCGGAGAATTCAATCGAAAACAGGGAATTGGCACGAATCGGATGAAAAAGCCGCGCCGCCGCGGGGAACGGCAGGACTGCCATCAGGCGGCGCGAATGTTTACTCCAGGGTGACTTCCTGAGATCCGCGGAAGGAATGTATGGGGGACGAGTCCGCGGCGGCAAGCGCGTAGATGATGTCCAGGGCCTGCTGCCCATCGGCGATATACGTCGCGGATTTCAGAGCGAGCTCGAGAGTGGTCTTGCCGCCGTCCTCCTTCATCGCATAGGAGACTACAGAGTCGGCGATTTCCTTGTTCTCGGCATCGGAGTGTTTGTGGCCGATCCCCACCTGAGGCTTGAACACAGTCTTTCCATCGGCCACGAAGCCCATGAAAATCGTGGAGCCGTCCATCTTTCCAGGGCCAAGGCCTACGGAGACCCACCCTGTTGTGTTGCCCGTAAACCCGATGTAGATGGTACTGTCGGTCCGGCTCAGGTACAGCACCGCTTTCCCGAGGTCCTTCTGGAAAGCGTACTCGCCAGCGGCGATCACCCCGTCAACCTCGGGCTTCTTGGAGCCGGCCTTGAGGGACGCATCCTGGGCAAAACAGGCGGCGCCGATAAACGCGAACAATACTACAAACCCCGCCGAACGGTGAAATGACTTCATCATGATGGAGATTCTCCTTTGCGGAAGAAAATACTCACGCCGAGGGGCTCCTGGCAACGCGGGCGGCGGAGAGCCGGAATCCGGGGAGCGCGGCTCCCGAGGCCGCCCTGCGAGACACGGAAAAAGTACCAAGAACCCGGGACGCGCGACCACAGAACGTTGACAGCCGGCTTTCTCCATGCCAGCATGAGGCCATGCAGGAGCGCATCGAGCGAAAGCGCCTCGTCATGCTTCGCATCCTCCAGGAGGCGGACAATCCCGTGGGCAGCGACCTGATCACAAAGGAGCTGAAGCAGCACGGCTACGACATGAGCGAACGCACGGTTCGCTTTCACCTCCTGGCCATGGACAAGGCGGGGTACACCCGCTACATCGGAAAGCGGGGGCGGCGCATCACGGAAAAGGGCAAGCTCGAGCTCTCCAATGCCATGGTCCACGAGAGGGTGGGTTTCCTGGCCGCGAAGATCGACCAGCTCACCTACCTCATGAAATTCGACATCGCGAAGCTCCAGGGCAGCGTGGTTGTCAACACAAGCCTCATCGAGAAGAAGGAGCTGGAGCGCACCTACCCGTTCGTACAGAAGGTATTCGAGGCGGGCTACGCCATGGGCAAGCTCCTTACCCTCTACGAGCCGGGATGCAGGGCGGGGGAGATCGTGATCCCGCCCGGGTTCGTGGGTTTGGGAACGATCTGCTCGATCACCGTCAACGGAGTGCTCCTCTCCCTGGGAATCCCAACCCACTCCCGCTTCGGCGGGCTTCTGGAGATGCAGGAGAGGAAACCACTGCGCTGGACGGCCATCATCAACTACGACGGCACCAGCCTGGACCCGCTGGAGATCTTCATCAGAAGCGGCATGACCGATTACGTTGGAGCAACCGAAGTGGGAAGCGGCCAGATCGGAGCCAGCTTCCGTGAGGTCCCTGCAGGCAGCCGCGACAGCGTGGTGGAAATAGCGGGAAAGCTGGAAAAGATCGGTTTGGGTGGATTCATGGAGATCGGCTGGCCTGGCCAGCCGCTCCTGGGGATCCCCGTGGACGAGAACAGAATCGGGGCCATCGTCATCGGGGGGCTCAATCCCGTCGCCATCCTGGAGGAAATGGGGGTCACGGTATATTCGCGGGCTCTCTCGGGGCTCGTGGATTTCCATAAGCTCTTCCATTACAAGGAGTTGGGAGAGCGGATCAGAAAAATGAAGTAATCGGGCTTTTATTCACGTTTTTTATAAATTTTCATTGACAGCAGACGCCTTCTATGGTAATTTGTCGAAAAATATTCATGGCAATGGTTTGCCATAAAGAGTTGTTACCGGCTTGTCTTTGCCATAAGGGAGAGATTTTCGTCAAGTCGGGGCGTCCCGTCCGCCCGCCAGGAGGGATTCATGGAAACGACCACAAAAGATTCCCTTGAGCAAATCCTCACCCGTCACGGGCGGAAACGCACCCAGCTCATCGAAGTCCTTCACGACATCCAGAAAAGCTTCAGCTACCTTTCCGAGGATGCGCTCAAGACCGTATCCGACAGCCTTGAAGTGCCTCTCATCGAAGTCTTCAGAGTGGCCAACTTCTACAAGGCCTTCAAGCTGAACCCCCAGGGCCGGCACCTTCTCACCCTCTGCATGGGCACTGCCTGCCACGTGAGGGGAGCGGACAAGCTCGCCGACGAGGTGAGCGGCCAGTTCGGCATCAAACCGGGGGAGACCACTCCCGACGGAGAGCTCACCCTGGAGACCGTCAACTGCCTGGGGGCCTGCGCCCTGTCTCCCATCGCGATTCTCGACGGCAAATACTACGACAGGATGACCTACGCGAAGCTTCGCTCGCTGATCGAGAGGGTCACCGGAAACTCCCGCGAAAAGAAAAGCGTCACGTCAGGATGAAACCCATGGCAATAAAACCCACGACCGAGACCCTGAAGAGACTGGCCGATACCCGCCTGAAGGAGGACAGCGCCTACAGCCGGATCGCCATCGTGTGCGGCGGGCCCGGCTGCAGCGCCTCCGGCTGCCAGACCATCGTCGCATGCCTCCAGCAGGAACTTGCCCGCAACGGGATCGGCAAGAAGATCAAGGTGAGGACCACGGGCTGCCACGGCTTCTGCGAGCAGGGACCCCTCATGGTGATAGAACCCGAGAACCTCTTCTATTGCAGGCTCAAGCCGGAAGATATCCCCGAGATCGTCGCCGAGACCCTCGGCAAGGGCACGGTGATCGAGCGGCTCCTCTACACGGACCCCGCCACGGGCCGCAAGGTACAGAAGGAATCCGACGTTCCCTTCTACAAGGCCCAGGACAGGGCCTTGCTCGAGCAGAACAAGAATATCGATCCCTGCGAGATCGGGGACTATATCGCCCACGGCGGATACTCCGCGCTTTCCAAGGTCTTGACCACCCTGAAGCCCGAGGAGGTGATCGCCGAGATCACGGCTTCGGGATTGCGGGGACGGGGAGGCGCTGGATTTCCCACGGGAAGGAAGTGGGAAACGTGCAGAAAGGCGGCGGGCTCGCCCAAGTACGTGATCTGCAACGCGGATGAGGGCGATCCGGGCGCCTTCATGGATCGCTGCATCCTCGAAGGCAATCCGCACGCCGTCATCGAGGGAATGCTCATCGGCGCATTCGCCATCGGGGCGGAGCACGGCTACATTTACGTGAGGAACGAATACCCCGTCGCAGTGGATCACTCGAAGATCGCCATCACGCAGGCCGAAGAGATGGGCCTCCTGGGGAAAAACATCCTGGGGACCGGCTTTTCATTCGATATCACGGTGGCGCGCGGCGGTGGGGCATTCGTCTGCGGAGAGTCCACGGCCCTCATGGCCTCCCTGGAGGGGAAAGTGGGGGAGCCCCGGCCAAAGGACATTCACAGCACGGAAAAGGGCTTCATGGATCTGCCGTCCAATCTCAACAACGTGGAGACCTGGGCCAATGTTCCCTCGATCATCAATCGCGGTTCCGCCTGGTTCGCTTCGAAAGGCACCGCCCAGAGCACGGGGACCAAGATCTTTGCCCTCACGGGCAAGGTGAAGAACACGGGGCTCGTCGAAGTTGCCATGGGCACCACGCTGCGCCGTATCGTCACCGACATCGGCGGCGGCGCTCCCGACGGCAAGCGGGTGAAAGCGGTACAGATCGGGGGGCCATCCGGCGGCTGCCTGCCCGAGAGCCTGTTCGACCTTCCCGTCGACTTCGAGGCTCTGACGGCGCATGGGGCAATGGTCGGCTCCGGCGGCCTGGTGGTCATGGACGAAGGCACCTGCATGGTGAACGTGGCCCGCTACTTCCTGAAGTTCCTCCTGGAGGAGTCATGTGGCAAGTGCGTGCCGTGCCGCCTTGGAGTGAAGCGCCTCCACGAAACGGTGAGCGAGATTGCGGAGGGCCGGGGCACGGAGGGGATGCTGGAGCTCCTCGCCGACACGGCGGAGACGGTATCGGTGGCTTCCCTCTGCGCGCTGGGAAAGACTGCTCCCAACCCCCTCCTGACCACCTTGAAGTACTTCCGTGAGGAGTACGAGGCCCATATCAGCGACAAAAAGTGCCCCGCGGGGGTCTGCAGGGCCCTGATCCATTATTCAATCGACGATGCCGCCTGCAATGGATGCGGCCTGTGCTTCACGGCATGTCCGCACGGCGCCATCCAGCGGATCGACAAGAAGGTCTATCGCCTCGACGAGGCAAAATGCAGCAAGTGCGGCATCTGCCGGGACGCATGCAAGCACAGCGCCATCAGGGTCGCGTGACGAGGAGCGGAAGCGATGAATGAAACGGTAACCTTGAGGATCGATGGCGCGCCCGTCAAGGCGGCCCAAGGAACCTCCGTTCTGGAAGCGGCCCTCGATTACGGGATCTGCATCCCCCACCTCTGTAACATCAAAGGGGTGAGCCCCGTGGGAGTGTGCAGGCTGTGCATCGTAGAGGTGGAAAAGAAAGGAAAGTCGAGAATCACCGCCTCCTGCACCCTGGAGGTGGAAGAGGGCATGGAGATCAAGGCCCACACCGAGAAGGTCAACCGCATCAGGAAGGGTGTCGCGGAGCTCCTGGTGGCTGAAGCGCCCAACTCGCGGGCCGTGCAGGACATCGCCGTGCTCTGCGGCGTCACCTCGGTGCGCTACCCGTTTCGAAACGAGCAGTGCGTGCTGTGCGGCAGGTGCGTGAGGGTCTGCACGGAGGTATGGCGGGGCAACGCCTTGGGCCAGGTTGGCCGCGGGGAGCTGCAGCACATCGCCCTCCCCTTCGACAAGAGGCCGGATTCCTGCAAGCGGTGCAATGCCTGCATCACCGTCTGCCCGATGATGATCACCCCGTGCGACGGCCCGATGAAGACGGGGCAGGAATACCTGTGCGGGAAGTGCGCTTCCCAATTGAGCATGAGCGCCCACGCTCCCGGCAGTTGCGTCCGCTGCAGGCTGGGAAAGGGATTCGATTGCATCCGGCAGGTGCCGGTCATCTATTAAGGGGACATCCAGCGAGCCCACAGGGCGAGCTTCAAGGGGGGAATGAATGAACCTGCAGAGACCCAATTCCAATGACGTGACCCAGACGGTCAATCGTTCCGAGAGCGTCGTGGCAAGCTCCGGCTTGTGCACGCGCTGCATCGACGGCTGCCGTGGAAACTGCGAAGTCTTCCGCTCCACCTTCAGGAGCCGCGAGGTCATCTACCCGGGGCCATTCGGCGAAATCACCGCCGGGGGAGACAAGAACTACCCCATCGACTATTCCCACCTCAACATCATGGGCTACGCCATGGGCGCCAAGGGGCTTCCGCAGGGCGTCGAGCCGGGCCCCGACACGGCAATCTTTCCCGCGGTCAATACCGAGACCGAGTACGGGTGGAGCTCCAAGGTGAAGATGAGGGCGCCCGTGTTCACCGGCGCGCTCGGGTCCACCGAGATCGCGCGGAGGAACTGGGAGCATTTCGCAATCGGCGCGGCCATCTCGGGAATCACCCTGGTGTGCGGCGAGAACGTGTGCGGAATCGATCCCCAGCTCGAGCTGGACTCCAAGGGAAAGATCGCCAAGTCCCCCGATATGGACAGGCGCATCGAGACGTACAAGCGCTTCCACGACGGCTACGGAGAGCTCCTCGTACAGATGAACGTCGAGGATACCCGCCTCGGCGTGGCGGAGTACGTGAGGAAGAGGCACGACCTGAAGACCATCGAGCTGAAGTGGGGCCAGGGCGCCAAGTGCATCGGCGGAGAGATCAAGGTGAAGAGCCTGGAGCGCGCCCTGGAGCTGAAGAAGCGCGGCTACATCATCACCCCGGACCCCACCTTGGAGGCGGTTCAGGCCGCGTACAAGGACGGGGCCATCCGCGAGTTCGAGCGCCACTCCCGCCTGGGTTTCGTGACCGAAGACGGATTTTTCAAGGAGATCGAGAGGCTGCGCAAGCTCGGCTTCGAGCGCATCACCCTGAAGACCGGCGCCTACTCAATGAGGGAGCTCGCCATGGCCATCAAGTATTCCTCCATGGCGCATATCGACCTTCTGACCATCGACGGGGCGGCAGGGGGAACAGGCATGAGCCCCTGGCGGATGATGGAGGAGTGGGGAATCCCCACCTTCTACCTGGAGTCGCTCACCTATGAGTTCGCAGAAAAGCTCGTAAAGAGGGGAATGCGCCTGCCGGACCTTGCCATCGCGGGGGGCTTCTCCACCGAGGACCACCTGTTCAAGGCGCTTGCCATGGGCGCCCCGCACATCAAGGCCGTCTGCATGGGCCGCGCCATGATGATCCCCGGAATGGTGGGCAAGAACATCGACCTCTGGATTAAGGGCAACGACCTTCCCACAACCGTGTCGCGCTTCGGCAAGACCCCCAACGAGATCTTCGTGTGCTTCGACGAGCTGGCCGATAAGTACGGAAAACAGATGAAGGACATCCCGCTTGGTGCCGTGGGCATCTACAGCTTCTCCCAGAAGCTCAAGATCGGGCTCCAGCAGCTCATGGCGGGCACCAGGAACTTCAGGCTCTCGACCATCTCCCGCAAGGACCTGATGTGCCTCACCGAGGACGCTTCGAAAGTTTCGGGCATCCCCTACCTCATGCAGGCGTACCGGGAAGAGGCGGAGGCGGTGCTTCAGAGCTGATCGCTCGCGGTCACGCATGACGGCAAGGCGGCCGGTCACCCCCGGCCGCCTTTTTATTTTGGCGGGACCTTTCAGATGCTTTCTGTGTTGTCCGAGGAATCGGCCCGCCGTTAAAGGCCTGACCCCCTCGGCAGATGCGGCTTGATCCTACCGCCCGGCGTCCTTCGGCGCGAGATCGTTTCCGATGCCGAGATAAACCGGCTTGAATCCCCCTCCGTAATCCAGCTGCGTCGTCCACACCTGGACCGTGCCGGCGGCCTGCCAGACCCGGCCCTTCTGCGACTTGGCGGTCAAGAGGTAGCCAACGGTCGCTCCTTCGGGCAGGTTCATGGATTGGCCGAAGCCCAGCGCGTTGCCCCTCGGCGCCCCAGGCTTTGTCCAGACCATATCGCTGCCGAGAGGCTTCCCCGCGGATGCGTCAATGACGCTCACCGCTATTCCATATTCTCCCGCGGAATTCTTCTCGAAGTCCTCGCGGTCGGCAGCGCGTTCCTTTCCCGCCGCCCGCGATATATAGCCTGCCACCTTCACGAGCGTGCCGACCTTGGGCCAGATCGCCCGGGGGCTGCTGCCGAAAAGCAGGAAGGGAACATTCAGCCCCACAATGCCGCCTGAAGGCATCGCCTCGGCATAATAGAGGTAATTGCCGCCGCTGGTTGGGACGGCAACTTCAACCTCGACGAGGCGGTTTCTGTCCAGTGTTACCCCCGCCGAGCTGTATTCGATGCTCACGGCCTGATTTCGGCCCAGGGAACGCACCTGTACGGGAACGGATCCCTGCGCCACGATTTCATCGCTGCGGTAATAGCGCACCGTCACGCGAGCCTGGTCGCCGATCCGCTCCTTGTTCAATGCAAGGGCATCCGCTTCACGCTTCTCGAGGCGCAGGTTTCTGGCCATCACTGAGATGCGGTCGTTTCCCGTCGGCTGCGCCGGCTGGGGCGTGACGGGCATCGGCTGAGGTCTGAGGGGCTGTGGCTGCTCTTCTCGGGAAACACGGAGGGTATATCTGGCCGTGCTTCCATTCTCCGCGGTTACGTCAATGGCGACAACCCGGGTGGCACCCGGATCCACGGCAACGGTTCGACCTGTCTTCTCCAGGGGCGAGCCGTCGACCGTGATGGCTGCCTTCGGGCTCTGAGCTGATGCCATAAGGAGCACGGAAGGCACGCCGGCGCCGATCTTGGCATCGTAGATGATGATGCCGGGGGAGAAAACGGGCTGGAGCGCAACGCCGGCGAGCTGGAGCGTATTCAGCATGGTGTTGCCGTCCTTGCCGACCTGAGGCACGACGGGGGCGGGATTAGCGGGCTCTACCGGCTGGGGAGTCACTGCGGGCTGAACCGGAGACACATCTCGGCTCACCGTCACCTGGTAAAGCCGCTGCGAGCCATCCTCCGCAGTCACCACGAGGCTGACGATGGCGCTCTTGCCGGGGTCAACAGCCACTGTGACGGTCTTGCTGGAAGCTGGGGCCGCGCCCTGCTCTCCCGCGAGGGAGATGACAGCCCGCGGGCTTGCCGTCATCGTCGTGAGCTGGACGTTCGTAACGCCCGAGGACAGCGCCAGGCTGTACGATACGACACGGGGAGAAAACGGCGGGAACAGCGCTCCGGCTGAAACGGCCAGGGAGGCAAGGTCGGCATTGCGGTCAGGGGGCGCCCTCCTGATGACGAGGGAGTAGCGGAAGACATTCCCGTCCTGCGCGGTCACGGTGACCGACATGGGCAGCAGGTTTCCCTTCTCGAAATCCAGCAGCACTCCCGCCGGGTCCGCCGGGCTTCCCTGATATGAGAAGCCCACGGCGGCCGCGCCAGCCGCGGAGGCCGGCATCTCCAGGGCTACGCGCGCATACGCGCTTCGCGGCTGGGCATGCACCGTGAGCTGCTTGGTCGCGAAAGGCACGCTTGCGTCGAAGGAGGCGATATTGGGGCCGAATGTTGGAGAGAGCACGCCCCCGTCCACCGAAAGTACGGCCAGCTGGTAATCGTGATCGGGCTCCGCGCGCACGATTTCAACCGCGTATTGCTGCGCGCTTCCATCCTGCGCGGTAACCGTCACGATAAAGGGGAAACGCGCGCCGCTGGCGAAATCGAGGACGGCGCCGTTTTTATCCGAGACATTCCCGCGGAACGCTCCGACGGCCCCACCGCCCTCCTGGGAGGCCGTCTGCCCGGGCACGCCGATGGCAAGAACGGCATACGGGCTCTGCGGACGGGCGCGGACCACCAGCTGCCGTGTTTCGAAAGGCACAGAGACCACGTAGGTGAAGCGGGAAGGCGTGAACAGGGGCGCAAGAGATGCGCCCTGTATGTCAAGTGCGTCCAGGGCGGCGTTGGAATCCGGCGCGGCCCGGGAAAGGAGAAAAGTATATTTCTGGCGCGTGACTCCATCCTCGGCCAGCGTCTCGATCACGATCGTTTCCTTCTGCCCCGTGGCGAAGTCCACGCTCGCGCTTGCCGCGGCGCCCTGATACTCGACGCCGGCAATGGAAATGCTTTTCACGGTGCGGCTCTGAGCCCGGGCTTCGATGTGCAGAGTTCGAGTGGCGAAGGGGACCTGGATGGCATAGCGAGTCACCGCCGGGCTGAAAGCGGGCTGGATCACCGCCCCGGAAGGCAGGGAGATCTGCGCAAGCCCGGCGGAGGCCTCGGCTTCCCGGACGACCACCCGGTAGCGCCATGGCTCCTTCTGGCCCGAGACCTCGATCGAGTACATCACGGGAGCCGAGAAATCGTTGGCAGTGACGCCGTTCTGCTGGAGCACGCGCGTTCCGCTGGAAACAACGGAAATGACAGCCTCCGTGCTCAGGGAGAGCGTGGCGATCAACGTCGACCTGTCGGTGCCGGGCGGAACGACGAGCTCGACGTCCCTCGGGTCCGCCAGCTCGTTTATCGTCCCCTGCACGTTCTGCGTCAGCCCGGGATTCGACGCCGAAAGCAGGAGAAACGAATCCACGGGGCCCTTGCCGCGCCCCGCGAATGTGACGCAGCCGCCGAGACCCGCGAGCATGAGCAAGGCAAACACGGCACGGCAGGCGAGCTTTCGCATGAAGACCTCCACTCTCAGATCTCGAATATAGTCCTTAGACGCCGGCAAAACCGGCATGTCGGAGCATACCGAAGAGGCACGGATTGTATTTCGATATCATCCGGGCGGTATACTAACCCAAGGGGTTCACCATGCAATATACGATCATGCCCTCTGTGAAGGCCATCAAGAAGGCTCAGGGCGGCAACGTCGACATCATCGTCGGACCGTCCGCGGGGGAAGCCGCCCGCCGGCTCAGCCGATGTCTGCCTGCCGGGCGCGTTCCTTCATCAACCTGCTGAAAGTGACGCGGGGTACCGGCTCCCGCGGCCGGGCCTTGAGGGTGATCTTCTCTCCCGTGGCGGGATTGACTCCCACGCGCGCCTTCTGCGCGGGACGCATGCGCAGGAACAGCCTGCCCAGCTTGCCCAGGGGAACCCGCTGGCCCAGGAGCATCCCCGACTCGATCATCGTAAGATAGTCGTCGACGATCCGCCTGGTCTGCTTCTGGCTCAAGCCGTTCTTCCGCGCGAGGTAGGTGATGATGGTTTTCATGGTGAACTGGTCCGGCACTTCCTGTCCGGCCGGAACCACCGTGCGGTTGATCTTCAAGAACCCATTGGTGAGGTAGATGGTGGCTTCCCGGATCCGTTTCTCCTGCTCTTCCGGCGGCACGTCGGGAGCGCAGGCGGCGATCTTCAGGAGAGCGGAGGTATTCTGGAGCTGTCCCCCACGGAAGGCCGCCTCCTGATCCTGGACGGCATCCGCCTCGAGCTCCGCGCTCTCCATCACGATCAGGTGCGGCACATCGGTTCGAAGCTGGATGCTTGCGTACTCGACCCGCCGCCCCCCCTTCTCCAGGGGCCCCAGGCTGACGAGGGATCCGGAATAGGTCAGCATCAGCGCACCCCTCTTGTCGGCGGCATCGAATGACTCCAGCTCCACCATGTCCAGGGCGCGGATCTGGCCTTCGAACATCTGCTTCTTCTCGAACCAGACCCGAGCCATGTCCTCCAGGGTCTGCGGCGTGTCGGGAAGCCCCGAGCTCTTGATCAGGCCGGCCAGATGGGAGCGGATCGTCTCGTTCAGCTTTCCAGCGTAATCTGACATTCCCACCTCCTTTTCTTCCATGGTAATACGAATTGACTCGGCCCGCAATTGAATGATTCGACGGTGTTGGGTATATTGCTTTGCGCGGGCTATATTATATGTCGGTGTACGTTTTTCCATGCAACGAAGGAGGACAAAATGGGAGAGCACTTGGATCAAATTCCGGCGCAAATCCAGAGCCACATCCGTCAGATCACCAAGACATCCGGCCTGCCGGACACAGAGGATTCGGTTGAAATGATCGCCCAGGGCTGGCTCGAAAAAAAGGGCCTGTTCGAGAAGCAGGTGGCCGGCATGAGCCTTGAGCAGATCGACATCCTCGAGAAGACCGACCAGCGCGGCTGCCTCGCAATGACATATTCCGGCTCCCTCCTGAACATCGGCCCCATGCGCGAGAATGGAAGGACCGTCCAGTACGTGAGCATCGGCTTGCGGCAGGACGTGCCCGAAACCGCCAACAAGGAAGGATCGGCCCTCGGCCAGGACGTGCGCGTCGGCGCGCCCGTTTCCTTCTCCACGGGTCCCATTCAGAGCTCTTCCCCCGTATTCGCCATCGCGGTCACGAGCGAGGACCTGGACCTGGAGGAGCAGGAGCGCCAGATTTCCAAGGCCACCCAGATCCTGACCCGCGAGTTCGTGGAGGTCAACAAAGAGCTGGACGCCGAGTAAGTGACGCTCGAAGAGAGGCTGTGGGAGATCTTCCGCCGTGAAGGTCCTCCCGAAACGGAACCCTATCAGGAGTCCCTGCTGGAAACATTGGAGGTCATGGCCGCCGAACCGGGCAGCGTGCGGCCGCCCGACTCCAACGGCATTCCCGGCGGGCTGGTGATGCTTGCCCGCGACCTTCCCACGATCATCGTGCCCGACCTCCATGCGCGGATGGATTTCTTCCTGAGCGTGATGGGCTACGAGGCGGAGCCGGGCAGGAAAGCCCTCGAGCTCATGGACGCCGGACTCCTCCAGATCGTGTGCCTGGGAGACGGCGTCCACGCGGAGGGGCGCGCCGCGCGGCGCTGGAAGGCGGCCCTGCAGGAGTTCCAGGACGGTTTCGAGCGCCACCAGAGCATGGACGAGGAGATGCGGGAGAGCCTGGGAGTGATGGGCATGGTGATGGAAGTGAAGAGAGCCTGTCCAACGCGCTTTCATTTCCTCAAGGGCAACCACGAGAACATCTCCAATGAGATGGGCGGCGGCAACTTCCCCTTCCGCAAGTTCGCCCTGGAAGGCCTGATGGTCCTGACCTACATGCGCCAGTTCTACGGCGATGAGCTGTTGGGCGCATACTCGCGCTTCGAGAAGGATCTGCCGCTCCTCGCTTCCGGGCGGGGATTCCTCATCTCGCATGCCGAGCCGGCGGCCTTCTTTCCCCGCTCCCAGCTCATCGACTACCGCTCATACCCCGATGTGGTTTCCGGGCTGACATGGACGGACAACGACGAAGCGGACGAGGGAAGCGTGCAGCAGATGCTGGACCACTACCTGGGCCCCCAGGAGGGGGAGAGAGGCTTCTACTTCGCCGGGCACCGTCCCGCTGCGGGGGGATACCGGCTGCGGGCCGACGGCAGATTCGTGCAGATCCACGACCCGGATCGCTTCGTCATCGCCCACCTTCCGGCGTCGGGGGATATCGACCTCGGCCGGGATATCAGGGAGATCGACGATACGTCCGTCATGGCGGAGGAGTATGGATAACAGACAGACCAAGAAGATCGGCAAGTACGAGCTCATCGCAAAAGTAGCCCAGGGAGGGATGGGCGCCCTGTACAAGGCGAAGCATCCCACCCTGGGCAGGGTCGTGCTCTTGAAGAAGCTCGCCCTGCGGGGAGGCAGCCAGTTCGTGGAGCGCTTCAAGAGGGAAGCCCGCATCATGATGGATTTCAAGAACGATCACATCGTCCAGGTCTACGACCACTTCAAGGAAGGCCTCCACTACTTCATCGTGGAAGAGTACGTGGACGGCATCTCGTTGGACGCGCTGATCAGGAAGGAGCGCTACCTCACGAACGAGGCGGCCATGCTGATCCTCTACGAGGTATGCAAGGCCCTGAAGTACGCCCATGACAAGCAGGTGATCCACCGCGACATAAAGCCGGGCAACATCCTCATCTCCAAGGAAGGGGAGGTGAAGCTGGTGGACTTCGGGATCGCCACCTCCCTGGAAGAAACGGACGACGGTCTGACGCGCGACGGAATGATGCTGGGCACTCCCGCCTACGTCCCGCCCGAGCAGATCGACAACGCCAAGAACGTGGACAGGCGCGCTGACATCTACTCCCTCGGAGTGGTGATCTACGAGATGCTCACGGGCAAGACCCCGTTCCCCGGTTCCTTCACGGCGGAGACGATCAACCTGATCCACAAGGGCAGGTACGTGCCGCCGCAGCGCCTCAATCGCAAGATCGCCCCCCTCATGGCCCGCATCGTGCGCAAGTGCATGCGGGTAAGGCCGAAACGGCGCTTCCAGGACCTGCATGAGATCATCCGGCTGCTGGAAAAGCGCATCAAGCGCAAGGATCCCGTCTCCATCAAGCACGCCATAAGAAACGTGCTCGCTGATAAAGACATCAGGGACATCTTCAAGAGGAGGAGCTCCTGGCCGGGGCGCATCATTGCCGCCGTTGTCCTTCTGGCGGCCCTTGCAGCGGGCGGCTACTACCTGTACCAGCAGGGCGCCGTCTTCGAGTACCTTGCCCCGGATCGCTACGGCGCGCTTATCATCTCCGCCCAGGTTGCCTCCTCCTACAAGGACCCCGGGGAGATCTACTTCAAGCCGGTGCTCTACAGGGAGAACGGAAACGACATCACGCGCCTGGACGGAATAGATTTCGGCCTGCACGAAAACACGGCCAAGCGCGCGGGCCAGAGCTTCGTCCTGGAAACCAGGCGCATCTACCTCGAGGCGGGAAGGTACAGGCTGAAAGTCGGCCTGGAAGGCCAGCTGTACTGGAGCTCGTTCACCCTGTCCCCGCGCCTGGTTCAGAGGCAGCTCCTGGCCACCGTGGACGGCATGCGCATCGACCTGCGTCAGGGAAGCGGCGCGCCGCAGCCGCTCCAGGTGATGGAATCGGTGAGCGACGCGTACACGGGGGAGGACCTTTCGTATTCGGCGGATATCAACCTCTGGATCAATGACCGCTTCGTTCCCGGGGGCCTCGCGGGCAGGGACAAGCTCTTCTCGGGGGCGACCTACCGGTTCGTCGTATCCATGCAGGGCTACTATCCCCAGACCTACAACCTGATTGTGAAACCCTACCAGACCGTCGTGAATCTCCAGGCGAGCCTCGTGCCTCACCCGGGAACCCTGGTCCTGCGCTCCTCCACCGACGGCGTGAGCCTTCAGCTGAACGGCTCCGACTTCTACTCGACGGGCGGAATGAAACCAGAGTACAAGAAGCTCGAGCCCCTCGGCGTGGAGAACCGGCGGCTCGCGGTGCAGCCGGGACAATACACGATGACGGCCAGGAGGTTCGCATCCTCCCGGACGCTCACATTCCACGTGGATCCCGACGCCTCCCTCGAGATCGACTTCTCATTGGACAATGGGAGCCTGAACGCCATGGTGAAACCATAGGGGGTGCTCATGACTACGCTCATTCGAAGACTGATTATCCTTGCCCTGGGAGTGCTCGCCGGTATCGCCGTCTGGCCGGCGGCCGAGCTCATTCTTTTCCTCCAGAGCGGCTTCCCCTCCTACCTCGCCTTCCTCGCGGTCCTGGGCGCGGTCGTCGGCGCCCTCATGGGGGCTTTCTTCGGCGTGGCCGAGGGGATCACCTCGAGGATAAGGCTGAGAATTCCAAACGGCATGGCCCTCGGCGCCGCGGTTGGACTGGTGGGAGGGGCCCTGGGAGCCCTCGTCGGCCAGGCCGCGCTGTGGCTGATCGGCGGCCTGGTCCTCCGGTCCTACGCCAACTTCCAATGGGTGGTGCTCCCCGTCTCCCGGGCGATCGGGTGGGCGGTGCTGGGCATCTTCGTCGGGGCGGGGGAAGGTGTACGCGCTTCCTCACCGAAGAAGATCACGGTGGGAGTCATTGGAGGGCTCCTGGGCGGAATCGTGGGGGGTTTTGCCCTGGAGTACTCGCGCCTGCTTCTGCCCCACACCTTCTTTTCGAGGCTCATCGGGCTTCTGATCCTGGGTTGTGCCATCGCTTTCTTCTACGCCCTGATCGAGCAGGGCATGTCGTTCGGCGTCGTTCGCATCCTCACCGGGGAGCTCAAGGGAAAGGAGTTCCTCATCAACCAGGGCAGGATGCGCATCGGCCGCTCGCGGCGGGCCGAGATCGCCCTGCCGACCTACGAAGACCTGGCGGACACCCAGGCCGAGCTTCGAATCAGGAAGGGGGATCTGTACCTGGCCAACCTCGAGCCGAGGCTCCCCATGCTCGTCAATGAGAAAAAAACAGAGGAGCAGAAGCTGAAGCTCGGGGACGTGATCAAGATCGGCTCCGCCAAGATCTTCTACAAATACGAGTGAGGGAGAAACCCATGCGCATGACACGCTTTTTGATACCGCTCGCTCTTGTGGCGAGCTCCGCTTTCGCAATCAATGTGAGCCTGGCGCAGATCGACGCCTCGGGCCTTCTTCTCACGCAGAACGTGAACGCGTACATCAGCGTCACCGACGACCAGGGGCTCCCCGTGGAGGGATTGTCCCGTGAGGCGTTCGCCGTTATGGAATCGTCGGACGGGCAGAGCTTCCAGAGAATCGACAGGATTACCGGCTTCAAGCCGGCCGCCGGCTCCAGCGAGGGCATAACATTCATGCTCCTCATCGACAACTCGGGAAGCATGTACGATACGCTGGATGGAAAGCCCACAACGGATCCCGCCCAGATGCGCATCACCCTGGTCAAGGAGGCGGTCCGCACCTTCCTCTCCAGCATGACGAGCCCCCGGGACAGGGTCGGGCTCGTCGCTTTCAACACCTTCTATACGAAGGTATCGGGGCCCATCGCGGATCGGGCGCACATCGCACGCCTCCTGGACGAGATCAAGAGGCCCACCCCCGACCAGGCCTACACCGAGCTGTACGCCGGCCTCTCCCTGGCCGCGCGTGATTTCGCGGGAGTGGGCGGGCGCAAGGCCATCATCGTCCTCACGGACGGCGAGAACTACCCCTACGCCCAGTACTCGGGAAAACCACACCCGGTTTTCGGATCCCGGATAGCCGAGTACGGCGAGCCCATCCAGGCGAGCCAGGAGGAGGGCGTCACCATCTACGGCATCAATTTCGCCAAGGCGAACGACAAGAACATGCGCGCCATAACCCTCGAGACCGGCGGACAGATGTTCGACGCCAAGAACGGCGAGGAGCTGGCCGGGGTCTACCGGACCATCCACCAGCGGGTGGCGGGCGAGTACCTCCTCACCTACCGCGCCCTCACCACCCCCGCGGAGAAGAAATACGTCCGGGTGGACGTCAGCGCGCAAGGCGCCGAGCAGTCCGCCACGCGCTTCTACTTCGCCAGCACCGTTTTCGGGCTTCCGCTGAGCAGGCTCACTTTCCTGCTCCTGATTCCCTTCATTCTCGCCTTCCTCCTGGTATGGGTCCTCACTCTCCTGAAGCTGGAGAGGGGGCTCGGGCCCGCCAACCTCGAGGTGATCCAGACGCAGGTCGGTTTCCCGTCGGCCAAGACGATCCCCCTGGGAAGCGCCAAGACGGTGATCGGAGGGGGCAAGAGCGCGGACCTCACCATCGTGGGGGCTCCCCAGGTGAAGGAGCAGCACGCCACGATCCTCTTCGACCCCAAGGACAAAAGCTATACGGTCGTGGGCGGAGGGGATATCACGGTGAACAACCAGCCCGTGAAGACGAGGAAGCTCGAGCCCGGAGACGTCATTGACGTGGGCGGCGCCACGATCGTGTTCGACGAGGGGAAGGAAGAGGAGAAAAAAAAGAAGGGGTAGGCAGCCGCACGCGGGCGAGGTACACGCTCGCCCTGCCCTCATGCGAGGAGTAGTAACTCACCCAGAGAAGCCCTCCGTGCCAGGCGAGCCCGGGATAGCTGCAGTCGCCTTCGCTTGGAAGCTCCAGCACGGGTCGATACTCCCGCGGTCCAATGGCCGCGATGACGGTGCGATACCCATCCCCCGTGTAAGCCCTGCCGGCGGCCCATATGCTCCCATCCGGCAGCACGATGAAGTTGGGCCCGCCGATCCGCTGGCCGGCCGGATGCCACTTCCATTTCGCATACGGCGGCGGGCTCGTCCCGATCCAGGCCTGCCTGTCTCCGCCCTCCCGGCGGACAAGAGCCATGGCGCTGCCGTCGGACAGGAAGCGGAGAGTGGTCTCGTTTGGCTTCCCGGGCACGGCCAGGCGGCACACCTCCCGGTAGTCGACCCCGTCGCCGCTTGAGACGAGGGTGATGTCCCATCTCTCTGCGTTTCTTATGGTGTAGGAGACCCCGTACGCCCTGCCCTGGTGCCACGTCACCCTCCAGAGCCAGTCGCCGTCCGCCAGGATCGCGAGAGGCCTGCTCCATCGGCGGTCCTTGCCCTGAAACGAGACGCGAGGCCTGCGTCCGGGGGATCCGCACTCCCCCCGCGCTGTGCCGCCCATCAGAAGCATGAGTCGTCCGTCTGGAGTTGTGCAAAGCTTCGGGTCGCGCAGGTCCACACCCTGCTCCGCGATGATGGCCGCCGGCTTCCATGATCGGCCGTCGGCGGACTCGATGATGCGGACCCTGCCGTCGCCCTCCACGTGAGAGGAGGCTTCCCGAAATGCGCAGTACCACTTCCCCCGCAGGCGGATGAGGTCCGTGAAGGCGCTGTGCTCCGCGCGGTCCCAGATCTTCTCAAGCGATAGGATCCTGGCGGCGCCCGTGGTCCCCTGCCGCGCTTTTCCTGAAGCGTTGCGGGCGGCGCCGCTCATGTCACCGGGCGGACGAGGTAGGAGAGAATGTCGCTCATGATGGGGGAGGCGTTTTTGTAGAGCTCGGCCGGCGCCGAGAGGATCTCCTCCTCGGATTGCACGGAGCCGGCTGAGGAGAGATCGCTCCGGTAGTTTTTAATCAGGAGGGCCACGCTTTCCGGGGTGCACTCCAGGTGGAACTGCAGGCCGATGATCCTCTCTCCGATCTGAAACGCCTGGTTTTCGCAGCCCTCGCTTCTGGCCAGGAGGATCGCTTCCTTGGGAACGTCGAAGGTCTCTCCATGCCAGTGAAACGCCATGAACCTGACGGGAAGCCGCACCATACCGGCCGGGACGGGAACGGACCAGACGGGAAACCAGCCGATCTCCCTCACCTTGTTGGGGCGGATGCGCGCGCCATAGGCGTCCGCGATGAGCTGGGCTCCGAGGCAGACGCCCAGCATCGCGATACCGAGGGAACCTGCCTCCCGGATGAAGCGCTTTTCCACCTTCAGCCAGGAATGCGCGGCCTCCTCGTTCGAGCTCATGGGCCCTCCCATGGCGATCACGAGGTCCAGCCCGCTCGGATCCAGCGGTATCTCATCGAGAAAGAAGCGTGTGCTGCTGACTTCGGCTTCATGGTCCCTGAGCCATTCGCGGATGCTCCCCAGACCCTCGAATGGGACATGCTGAAGGATGTGGACTTTCATCATTCGGCCCCCGCGCGTATGCTATCGAGCTTTCCCGAGGGGAACAAGCCCTGCACTGTTTTTTTTGGTACGTTATAGCCTACCATGAAAACGAACCTGGAAAGGCGCTCCGAGATGCATCTGGCGGCGGCGATCGCGCAGAGCGCCCTGATCATATCCCTCATGGGCGGGGTGTGCGCCCTACTCGCGTGGTCTCTTTTCGGACCGGAAGCCCTTCCCTGGGGCGCCGGGATCGCGGTGGCAGCCCTTCTTGTCAGCCCGAGAATCTCGCCCCAAACGGTCATGCGCATGTTCAGGGGGCGCCTCCTGGCGCCCGCGCAGGCTCCCGAGGTCTTCGACGTTCTGGAGTCTCTGGCAATACGGGCGGGGCTTTCCGTGACTCCGAGGCTGTATCTCGTGCCCTCCGCTGAAGCGAATGCCCTCTCGGTGGGAAGCAGGAACAACTCAGCGGTCGCGCTCACCCAGGGGCTCATCGACTCCCTCAGCTTGAGGGAGCTTGCCGGGGTGATCGGCCACGAGATCGGCCACATCGCCTCGGGAGATCTCTGGGTCATGAACCTCGCCCGGACGGCGAGCCAGATCACCTCGGGCCTCGCGTTCATCGGGCGGATCCTTCTGCTGATCAACCTGCCCCTGATCCTCTTCGGGGCGGCAGGGCTGCCCTGGCTGTTCGTGCTTCTCCTGGTGGCCGCGCCGCTTGCCACCAGCCTCCTGGAGCTTGCCCTCTCGCGGGCACGGGAGTTCGCCGCGGACAGGATCGCAGCCGATCTCACGGGAGATCCCAAAGGCTTCGCCTCGGCGCTGGAGAAGATCGACCGGCGTTCCTCCCTGCTTGCGCGGATCTTCGGGATTCCCGGCCGCCGCGGCGGCTCACCCTTTTTGAGCACCCACCCGCCGAACGAACAACGGATCAAGAGGCTTCTGGAAAACAGGGAGCGGCGGGACCTGGAAACCTCTCCGGGCGTTCCCTTTCTCTAGAAGGGATCAGCGGGCCGCTCACTGCGCGAGAGCATGAAGGAACTCCTCCAGGCGCGATACGGCTTGCCCGAGGTTCGCCCGGCCGAACCCGACGCGGAAATGCTCGTTGTCATTGCCGAACACGGTGCCCGGCAGAAGGAGCACTCCCACTTCCCTTACCAGCGAGTCGCAGAAGCCTTCGGCCCCTCCGCCAAGCAGGCGTGGGAAGGCGACCGGACCGGCCTTCGGGGGCCGCCACTGGAACCGCGCGGGGTATCGCGCGAAGAAGGCGTCCAGAACCGGAAGGTTTTCCCCGATGATACGCCGGCTTCGGGCTGCGAGGGCCTGCCTGTGGCGGAGCGCAAGCTCGGCCAGGAACTCGCCGGGCGCGCTGGCGCAGATCGTCGTGTAATCCTTCATGCGCGCCATATCGGCCAGGAGCCGCGAGTGCCGCGTGGCAACCCAGCCGATACGGAGCCCGGGCAGGCCGTACGTCTTGGACATGACACCCAGGGACACGGCGCGATCGGAGAGGTCGCAGGCGGCGGGGAGCCGGTCTTCCTCCCTGTGCTCCGATTCCCGGTACACCTCGTCACAGAAGAGGATGATCCCGGCGGCATCTGCGATCCTGGCCACCTCCTGAAGAACGTCCCGGCTCATCAGATAGCCGGTGGGATTGTGGGGCGTGTTGATGATGATGGCCTTCGTTTCGGGACGCACGAGGGCGCGGAGCTCTTCGGGATCGAGGGCCCATCCCTCCTGTTCCCGGGCGATCCACCGCGACACCGTACAGCCGATGCTCGAGGCGATCTCGAAGAGCGACTGGTAGCAGGGCCAGTGAACGATGACGTGATCCGCGGCCGCCAGGGCTGCATGCATGAAAGCGAAGATCGCCTCCTCGGCTCCGCTGAAGACGAGGGTGTCATCCGGCCGGATGGTCCGGTATATGCCGCTGATCTCCCGACGCAGCGATGGATTGCCCGGGCTCTCCGTGTATCCGAGGCGAAGGGCGAGGAGGCTTTCTCGGGCGCCGGGCTCGAAGAAGAGAAGCTCATTGACGCTCATCGACTCGCAGTCGGAGGCGCACAGCACGTGCCGCACGGCGAACTCATAGCGCGCGAGATACCGCTCCAGGGCGAAAGGTGTGATCTTCATGATTGCACGACCATACCCCTTGCGCTAGAAAACATCAAACAGAGCACCGCTTTGCCTTATTCCGCCGCCTTCGCTACCTTTTCACTGGCTGGTATATGAACATGAAAATACGAGCGCGACGATTCCTCATCCCTCTCCTCGCGGCTCTGGGCCTGATCGTCGTCTTTCTGACCGGCGTGGCGGCGGATCGCTACTTCCTTGCGGGACCGGACCCCCAGGACCCCGCGGCGTCCGTTCCGAACTTCCCCCTGGTTCAGGAAGCGTGGGACATGGTCAACCGCGTCTACGTGGATCGATCCGCCCTGCAGAGCAAGGCCCTCACCTACGGCGCCATCAGCGGCATGGTCAATGCCCTCGGCGATACGGGCCACAGCACCTTTCTCACGCCCGAAATGGTGCGGGATGAAAAGTCGTTCATGCAAGGCGAATACGTCGGGGTTGGCATCCAGATCGAGATGAAGAATGGCCAGGTCGTCATCGTGGCGCCGCTGGACAACTCTCCGGCCGAGAGGGCGGGAGTCAGGCCCGGAGAGCAAATCGTCAAGGTGAACGGCGAGAGCACGGCAGAGGCGACCATAGACCAGGTCGTGCAGCACATCGTCGGGCCGGCAGGCACCTCGGTGGTCCTCACCCTCTTCGATCCGCGATCCCAGAGCACGACAGACGTCACCCTCACGCGCGCCCGCATCACCGTCGAAAACGTCTCATGGCAGCCGATCCCCGGTTTCCCGTACGCGGACATCAGGATCGCCGCGTTCAGCTCCGGTGTGTCGAGAGAGCTTGAAAACGCCCTCCAGCAGATCCAGGCCCAAAAGTATGCCGGTGCCATCCTGGACCTCAGAAACGATCCCGGCGGCGAGCTCGCGGAAGCCGTTGGCGTGGCAAGCCAGTTCCTGAAGGCAGGGAACGTCCTGTTGGAGAAAGACTCAAAAGGAGTGACGCACGCAATCCCCATCCGGCCGGACGGGGCGGCGCTCTCGATCCCCCTCGTCGTGCTCATAAACGGCGGGACGGCAAGCGCGGCTGAGATAGTAGCGGGGGCCATCCAGGATGCGAAGCGCGCCCCCCTCGTGGGCGAAACGACCTTCGGCACGGGCACCGTGCTTCAGCTCTTCCGGCTTTCTGACGGCTCCGAGCTCATGCTTGCCACCCGTGAATGGCTCACGCCGCTGGGCAGGACTATCTGGCACAAGGGAATCGCCCCGGACATCTCGCTCACCCTCCCCTCGGGGGCGGACCTTGTTACTCCGCAGCTCATGAAGCAGATGACGGAAGCCCAGATGAAGTCCAACGGGGATCTCCAAGTGCTCAAAGCGATCGATCTGCTCTCCAGACCGGCCGGAAGCTGAACCGCAGGGGGCATCCCCCGGCGCCCCTCAGACGACGCCCCTCTCGCGCGCCGAAGGCGCGCTAGATGAGCCGCAGAAAGCGGCGGCTTATTTCAGATGCTGCAGCGAGAGCTCCGTGCGGCCGATGAGGACGATGTCCGAGTGGTTGATCCGCATGTACTTCCAGGGGGGAACCGACTGTCCATTGAGGAATGTTCCGTTTGTGCTGCCGAGGTCCTGGATGAAGTACTCCTCCTTCACCTTCTGAATGATCGCGTGCTGGCGGGAGGCGAGGATATCTTCCAGAACGATCGAGTTGTCCTCTCCCCGGCCTATCGAGGTCCTGCTCACGATGGGGAGGCGCTTTCCCTGGAAAACAATGTACATCGTCCCCGGCTTGTGTACCTTTGAGAGGCGTTTGCCGACCGTGCTCTCGTAGTGAATCGTCCTGTTTGGATCATCCGTCTCGATCGACATGCAGCCTCCTCGCGCGGCTTCCGCCCGCTCCTGCCTGTGCGCGAAAGCCGTCCCCCGGACACGTGACCCCAGTATAGCCGCGCCTGAGGCTGTTTTCAACTCAGCGGCGGCTCAACCGCGCGAAGCGCCCCGGAACGCCACTCAGCGGCGGCTCAACCGCGCGAAGCGCCCCGGAACGCCACTCAGCGGCGGCTCAACTAGCGCGCCGAAGGCGCGCTAAAGGGGCCCCGGCGCGGCAGCGGTTTGCGAAGCAAACTGCGGGAGCGCTGGGGATCGTCTTGCGCCCCGGACCGCCGCTCACTCCGCCGCTGCTTTCTCCCTGTCGCCCATTGAGAAGCGAGCTGCGGCCCGGGCAACCTCCTCGATCATGTCCTTGGTGGAAACGGCCAGGTCGAGCACGTTCCCTACCGCCTTGGTGATCTCCCCGGTGCCGGAGGCGATCTCGCCGACATTGCCGCGCACGGCGCTGTTCACGTCCGCCAGGCGCGCGATGGAGGAGAGAATCTGCCCACTTCCCTCCTTCATCTGGATGGAGCCGTCCTGCACCTGAACCGTGACATCATTGATGTTCTTCAGGCCGTCGAGAACCTGGCGGCTTCCTTCGTTCTGCTCGGCCATGGCGCGTTCGATCTGGCGCACGATGTCTCCGACCTTTTCAACCTTTTCGAATACGATTCCGAATGCCTCTCCCGTTTCCTGGGACGTCTTGGCCACCTCGTCGATGCTCGTCTTGATGCCGCTCAAGCGCTTGGCGATCTCCCGGGATTGGCGCGATGCCTGCTCGGCGAGATGCCGGATCTCCTCCGCCACCACGGCGAACCCCTTCCCCCATCTCCCGGCGTGCGCCGCTTCTATCGATGCGTTCATGGCGAGGAGGTTCGTGTTGGCGGCGATCCCGGCGATGAGCTTGGCGGCCGCCATGAGGTCCGCTGACTGCCGTGCTATCTGGTCAATGGCCGCGATCACCGTCGTGAGTTTCTTCTTCCCTTCCCCGGAAACGTCCAGGAGCTCGCCGGTGAAGGCATGCGCCTGCTCCGCGCTCGAGCTCACCGAGCCGATGTTGGAGACCATCTGCTCGATCGCGGCCGACGACTCGGTGACGGCGATCGCCTGCCCGTCGATCATTGCGCCGAGTCCCTCCACCGTGAGGGAGACCCTCTCGGCCGTCTGGGAGGTTCGCTCCACGGCGGCGGATTGTTCGGCGATCTGATTCTCCGTGGAGGCGATGCTCGCGTTGATCTGGTTTACCGCGGCGGCCGTCTGCTCCATGTCCGTGGTCAGCGAGAGCCCGGTCTGCTTCAAGCTCTCCATCCGCTCATTCAGGGTATCGATCACGGCTCTGAAACCGGCCAGAAGGGCGTTGAGCGAAGCCGCCGCCATGCCGATCTCGTCGCGGGAGCGCACGACGGCGCGCGCGGAGAGGTCCCCCCGATCGCCTTCTGGAGAGCGGCCGAAAGCAGCCCAATGCGGCGCGTCACGAAAAGCCGCACCAGGAGCATGAGAAGGCCGATGAGGAGCAGCAGACAGGCCGCCCCGCTTCCCGCGATGATCAGCATGAGCGCGCGGGAGAAGCCGGTCGTTTCACCTTGCGGCATCGTGACGCTCAGGTACCACGGCATGCTTTGCAGGCGCACCCATCGGGCGGAAAAGAGCGCTCCGTCGCGGCTGAACTCGGCGGATCCGCCCGCATCGGAAGAGGCGGTGATGCGCTCCGCGAGGGCGGCGGGAACCGCGTGCGTCATGATCAGGCTCTCATCGGGGCTGGCAATGATGGTGGAGGTTTCGTCCATTATCGCAAAAGTCCCGATGCTTTCAAACCCGCGGTCCTTGAACAGCGCGCGGGAGAAGCCCGTTATGTCGAGGGAGGCGACGAGGAGCCCGCGAAAAGCCGCCCCCGAGCGGATCGGCGCGGCGATCATCAAGGCAGGCTTCTTGGCGGAGAACGACCGTGTGGGATACGGAGTGACGAAATACGGGAGGTCCTTTCCCACGAAGGCCTTCCACACACCGAGGCCTGCGATGCTGGTGCCGGGAAGATTTCCCTTGTCCGCAGCCACGATCGTGCCGCTCGCATCCGTCAGGAAGACCTCCTGCAGGATTCCCCTGTCCTCCTGCTGCCCCGAGGGAAGCAGCCCCTGGATGCTGACAGCATCGCTCCCGGAGGTCTTTTCCGTGGAAATCCTTGCGGCATTGAAACGGAGCAGAATCGCGTAATCGTGGAACCAGAGGTCGATATATCTTTCAAGCGTCGCCAGCTCGTGCAGGGAAGCGTTTTCACGGGCACGGTGGACCTCCCCGCTCACTCGAGAGGAGCTGAAAAAGGTCAGCGCGGCGAAGGTCGCGGCCACGAGCAGGAAGACGCCGATCGAGATCCTGGCCGAAAGGCCCAATCCTTTCCTGAAGGTTTCCATGACCCATCCTCCAAAGCCGGAGCTAACGCTAGAGTCGCGTAGGCCAGACGCGATGTCAAGCAAAGGGGTTTTTCACAGGCCGCCGTGCGGCGGCATGAAATCTCACCGCGGTCGCCCGGCGCGGCGGCTATCGGGGACCCCCGCTGCGCGCCGGCGACTATCGGGAGGCCTCCGCCGCGGCGGCGCGGCGGCGCTTCAGCTGCGAGGCCCGAGCGAGGTCACGAGCACCGTAACCCCGGCGATGATGATGAACAGGGGCCACACCTTCCCCCAATCGAGGTTGAACAGGAAGATGGCCGTGACCAAAAGAAGGATGATCCCGCCCATCAGGGGGCCGCGCGCGGCAACCGTGAGCCGCCTGCCGCTTCGCTCGTAGATGGCGTACGCGGAGGCAAGGGCTCCGAAGGAAGGGATAAGGATGAAAAGGGCCCACCAGTTGTTGAGCTCGAAGCCCATAACGTTTCGCAGGATGAAAATAACTCCGAGCAGGATCAGCGCGCCCCCGATCACCCAGGCTGAGTAGCGCGAGGCCGGCGGCTTGTTTCCGCGATCATCGTCCGACGGTGGCTGGCTCATGTGTCTACACCTCCATTCATGCCTTCAGTAGAGAAAAGGGATCACCCGCTTCCTCTCAGCCGGGTAGTCCGGGAAATGGCAGCGGTACCAGTTTCTGTGGGCGTGAGCCCGGGGGATGAGATTGGCCGCTGTGAACAGGGCGAAGGCCAGCCCGGCGAGGGACCACGCCGCAAGGGCCCACCCCGTCCACTGCGCGATCTCTCCAAAGTAGTTCGGGCAGGCGATCTTTTCGAAGAGGCTCCCTCGGGGGATGCGATATCCCGTCTCTCCGGGGGCTCGCAGGCCGCGAAGCACCGCGTCGGCCCACGTGTGGATGACGAACCCCGCCACGAACAAGGCCAGGCCGGCGCAGAAGCGGAGATCCGGGAGAAGGCCGGCGTGAGCCAGGGGAAGCATGTCGGCGAGTGATGTTCCGTTTGCGTAGCCGTTCATGCTGTTGAAGATCACCGCGATGACGATGAGGAGAACGGGGAATCTCTTGCCCCTCTCGCGGATGAGAAAAGGGAAGATCAGGGTTCGATATACGTAGTGAAGCTCCCAGAAGAGCAGGAGCAGCAGAGCGGGAAAAGCGAGCCTCCGGCCCATGGAGAGGGCCGTCACGCCGATCACGGCAAGGGCGGGCAGCTCCATGAGGATCCATCCCGCGCGCGCACCCACGGAGGGGCCCCATCCCTCAGCGGAGTATCTGCCGTAGGGAGCCGGGAGAATGAGGAGGGCGGCGAACATCGCGGGCGTCGAGACAAAAAGGATGAGAAGTGAAACCGTTTGGAGCATGGTGCTGCGACCGTCCAGCGTGCCCGACGGCCGCATCGACTCTATCCGATCACCGCCCGGGGCGCAAGATGCGCGGCTGGTAGGGCGAACCGATCATGGTATACATTGCGGGCGTGGAGAAGATCGTGCTCGTCTCCCTGGTGAGAATCCCGGCGGAGGCAGCCGGCTGACACCGCGGCGCAAGGAGAACGTCATGAGAAAGCTCGCGGCTTCGATCCTTTTCGCATTTCTCGCGGCAGCGGCTCTCGGCGCTGAATCACCCGACGCGCCGGCTTCCTTCACCCGTTACACGATGTCGGCCGCGGGGATCGAATACCCCGATGGCTGGCAGGTGTCCGGTATGGAAGGCGGAGGACTCGCCGTCGCCTTCTTCGCACCGGACAAGGGCCTGGAGGATCCGTTCGACAGCACGGATATCGAAGGCCTTCTCGACAGGGGCAGTGCGTTCGCCCTCTTCTTGATCGCGACCCCGCAGATGGCGGATACGTTGAGCATCGGCACGGGAGAGATCGAATCCATCATCGACAGCGCCGTCAATCGTCTCGGCCCCGAAGGGGAAGCCGTGCGGATCGAGGACACGTCCCTCGGCGGGCTCGCGGGCAAGCTCAAGACGGGGCGCTGGGGGGGAGAGGAAGCCGCCACTGCCTCAGTAGCGGCGGCAAAGACCGGCCAGGGATCGATTGTCCTGTTCGTCTGCCTTTCCACGGACGCGGAGGGAGAGCGTTTCGATGAAGCGTTTAGCCGCATGCGCCAATCCATCACGATCGGCGGTACGGCTCTCCCCAAGGCGGGAGGCGGGCCGGGGTACGGCAGACTGAGGAACGCGACCCTCCTGATAGACTACCCCGGGGATTGGCACCCTGTCTGGCTCGAGACGCCCGAGCTGAAAGTGGCGCTTTTCACCTCGATGGAGCTCGACTTCGCCTCCCTTGAAGAGATGGATTTTCCGCCGGCGGATTTCCGACAGACAATGGCAGTGGTGGTCATGGCATCGGGTGAAACGGGCGCTGATGTCGGAGGGATGCTTGCCTCAGGAATGGAGGAGATGCTGGATTCCCTGGGATCGGACCCGAAGGCCGTCGAGCGCGGCCCCATCAACCTTGCCGGAACTGCAGGCACCTGGCTGTCCGCGACCGTCACAAGCTCAACAGACCAGAGGATCGGCGCGTATATCGCGGGCATCTCAGACGCGAAGAAGGGCGCCGTCATTTTCCTTGGGCTGTCGCCGGTCCAGGACTTCACCAAGGCAAAGAGGCAGTTCGAGACGATGATCAAGAGCTTCACGCTTCAATAAAGAGAAGGGACAATCACTTCTAATGGCGGCCGGAAACGCGGCGTGCGCTCACCGGATCCGCGCGCCGGCCGCTCGATAATGGGAAATCAGGGCGTCAATACGATTTCTGCGGTGCCGCCTTGAAGGATGGGTTGACCATGACGCCTTTGACCATCACGGGGACATCGGGCCCGGGGAACTCGTAGACCCCCACCTTTCCCGCGTCCGTGTGGAGCATCGCATAGAAAACCGGCGTCGCTTTGTCCGCGTCGATGGCCACCGTCACGTCGGAGTTGTTCCCCTCGTGCACGGCGCTGTACCCGATGACGGGTCCGGGCGCACCGTTCGCCTGAATATGGATGACGATCCAGCCGGGGCTGTCGCTCACCACCTTGGCGATCAGAACCCTCGAATCATCGATGGCCTGGTCCGCCACGCTTACCGTTGGGATGAACTTCATGGCCTGCGCGCCGGCGGCGAGAGCGGGAATGAAGAGGAGAATCGCGAACAACGAAACAATGTATCCCGTGAAGGATGCTGCTCTGTCACGCACTTTGAGCCTCCTTGCCGTTTGATCTCCGGCGCCGCTCTTCGGCGGCGCTTGTACAGGGATATACGGACGGGACAGACGCTTGGATCTCCCCTTACAGGGTGCCGTTCAGCACGCTGAGCCCGGTCGGGGCTGGGCTCCCTCCCGCGGGCTCGACGGTGACCGCGTATGCGCGGCATTCGGAGAGCGGATACGGGGCGGAGACGCTGAATGCGGCCGCGCCGGCATCGTCAACGCTGAAGACCCCGCCGTTGATCCGCTCGTCATCCTTGTACATCCACAGCTGGTATTCGCGGCCGGGGGGCAGAGGCGCGAGCCGTGAAACGACAAATACCCCGGTGGTCTTGCGGCCGGAGAAGAATACGGTTGCGTTGGCAGAGGGGGCTGAAGCGGTCCCTCTCAGGCTCACCGCCACGGAGCTCTCGCCCCGGAACGCCGGAAATCCGATCCGCCGCAGAAGCACGACATCCAGCGCACCCAAAACCGCGATCAGAAGGAGGCAGGCGGCCAGAGCGGCGGGAGCGATGGAAGGGGAAACGAGGAACTTCCCGGTCAGGCGCAGGAAGAACCTCAGGGACCTCGGCGGCGCCTCGAGGCGTTTGCTCCGCGTCATCTCGGCGCGGTATGTGGCGAGCAGGCGGAACTCGAAATCGGGCGGAGGAGAGAGAGGCGGGGCGGCGTAGCCAATGCGCGCCGTGACGACGTCCCAGCGGGCAAGCTCCGATCTGCACTGAGGGCATCCGCGAAGGTGGGCCGAAACATGGCGCGCCTCCCGGGGGTCCAGGCAGCCGAGGGAATACGCTTCCAGGAGGTCATTCACATGCCGCGTTTCACGCATCTGATCCACCCCATCTCGCGGAGGACAGATCCGCGTCCGCCAGAAGGTCGCGCAGCTTCTGCATCCCCAGCCGGATCCTGGTCTTCACCGTGCCGATCGGTAGTCCAAGAGCCTGGGAGATCCGGGAATGGGTATAACCCTGGAGAAAGGCGAGCGCAATCGCTTCACGCTGTTCCGCCGGCAAAAGGAAGATGGCCTGACGCACCCTCCCTCGCAGCTCTGCGCCGGCCACCTCGGCCTCCGGGTCCTCCCGAGCATCGGCGATATCAAAGGCGCAATCGGCGTCCCAGTCCAGAGTCAAGGGCTGCAGCCGCACTCTGCGCCTTCGGATTTCATCTATCGCGCGGTTTCGGGCGATCCTCATGATCCACGTCTCCACGGAAGCCTTCTCCGGCTTGTACTGCCCGGCGTTTCTCCAGACGCGGGCGAAAACATCCTGGGTGATCTCCTCGGAGGCGCCCTGGTCCTTTGTCACCTGGAACGCAAGGCTGTAGACATGCCGCCCATACCTGCCGTACAGGACGGAAAGCGCGGCTTCGTCTCCCGCCGCGAGCCTCTCGATGAGCCTGGAGTCCTCCGCGGCCGCTTTGTTCATACGGCTTCGAAGCCCGGCCGCGGCTGCCTCACCCATAGTTCACTATACGCGCGCGATGGCAGCCTGGATTCACCCTGCACGAAAAAGCCTCCGCCTCCTCGCCTCGATCGGGAGAGCACAGTATTTCAATGCTGCACTTAATATAGCGTCAGGGAGGCCCGGCGTGCATCAGCAGGAGAAGCGGATCACGTTCCAGGAAAGGGGCGGGAGCCTCGATTGGAAGGAGCCCTCCTCCACCTTCGTGGACGGAATCCGGGCCGGCACGACGCGCGAGGGGCTCTCTTTCGTATTGGCCGCCTTGGGATCGTCATGAGCCAGAACGATGTGCTCGATGAGCCGGCACCCTTCGAATCCAGCCAATCTCCCCTCCACCAGCAGCTCCTCTTCACGGCTCCTGTTCACGGCGAACAGGGTGATCTCCCCCGCGTTCCATGTCGCGATGGACTCGAGGAAGGGAACATCTCCGTACGTTGTGTTCTGGTAGGAAGGGGAGCGGACCCGGGTTTCCAGTACCTCTCCCCGGCCGAAGCGCGAGGCATGGAGGAAGGGGTAGTAGATCGTCTGTTTCCAGGCGGGGCCGCCGTTTTCGGTCATGATGGGCGCGATGGTATTGACCAGCTGGGCCAGGCATGCGATGCGGACCCTCCCGGCGTTTTTGAGCAGGGTGATGAGACAGCAGCCCACTACGAGGGCGTCCTCCAGGGTATAGATGTCTTCCAGGAGGTGAGGCCCGACAGTCCACGGCTCCACCAGATCGTCCGCCTGTCGGGAATGAAACCACACGTTCCATTCGTCGAAGGAGAGCATCATCGTCTTTTTGCTTCTTTTCTTCGCCTTGATGAAATCTGCCGTGCTGGCGATCGTCCTGATGAAATTGTCCATTTCGAGGGACTCGGCGAGAAACGTGGGAAGGTCGTCATTGAGGTTCTTGAAATAGTTGTGCAGGGAAATGTAGTCCACCGTCTCATAGCAGTGGTCGAGAACCGTCGCCTCCCACTGCGGGAAGGTCGGCATCCGCGTATTCGAGCTCCCGCACGCCACAAGCTCCAGGGAAGGATCGAAGAGCTTGAGGGCCTTGCCGGTTTCCGAGGCGAGCCTCCCGTACTCGTCGGCGGTCTTGTAGCCGACTTGCCAGGGCCCATCCATCTCGTTGCCGAGGCACCACACCTTGATGCGCTGCGGCTCCGCGGCGCCGTGAGATCTGCGCAGGTCGCTCCAGTAGGAGCCCGATGGATGGTTGCAGTACTCGACAAGGTTCCGCGCGGCGTCTATTCCCCGCGTGCCGAGGTTCAGGGCGATCATCAGCTCTGAGCCGGCCTTGCGGGCCCAACGGGCAAACTCGTTGATCCCCACGGCGTTCGGTTCCACGGAACGCCAGGCGAGGTCCAGCCGCCGGGGCCGTTTTTCAACCGGACCGATGCTGTCCTCCCACCGGAACGCGGAAACGTAGTTGCCCCCGGGATACCTGATGATGGGGACATGGAGCTCGCGCACCATCGAAAGAACGTCCCTGCGGAACCCTTCCTCGTCGCTTTCGGGATGACCGGGCTCGTAAACGCCGCCGTAGACCGCCCGCCCAAGATGCTCGATGAACGAGCCGAAAATCCGCTTGTCGATGCTGCTCCTGACATAGTCCCGCTCGACAGCGAGCTTAGCCTTTATCATTGGCACCCTTCCCCTTTCTTTCGCCGCCGTCTCGGATGCTCGGCCGGCGCCTGTTCCCCGGCCCTGCGCCCCGTATTCAGCGCGGCAGCCTGAAGCTCGGAGCTCCATCGATGTTCCACGCGATCGCAAGCGCCCAGGTGTTGCGGTTCGGATCGTACAGGGGGTCCCCCTGGATGTCCCGATATGACCTCGCATGGAAGACGAGGATGTCTCTGCCTCCCTCCACGGTAAAGCTGTTGTGCCCGGGGCCGTACATGCTCCACGCTTCGTCGGTCTGGAAGACGGGCATGGGGGACTTGCTCCAGGAGGCGGCCTTGAGGAGGTCAGCCGAATCGGAGGCCGTGAGCATCCCCATGCAGTAGCTCGCGTCCGTGGCGCTCGCCGAGTACGTGATGAAAACCTTCCCATTCTTCTTGAGAACGGCGGGGCCCTCGTTCACCCAGAAACCGTTCCTCTCCCAGCGGTACTCGGGCCGGGAGATGCAGACCTGCCCTCCCTCGATTGTCCAGGGATTGGCCATGGCCGCGATGTACAGGTTGGAGTTTCCATGAATCGCCGGATCCCTCTGCGCCCAGACCAGATAGTGGATCCCGCAGTGCTCGAACTCCGTCGCATCGAGTGAAAACGAGCTCCAGTTCGTGACGATCTGGCCCTTTTCTTCCCACGTGCCGGCCAGCGGGTCCGGGGAATCGTTTTCAAGGACGTAGATCCGATGGTCGAAACGTGCGTCAATGCGCGCCGCGGCGAAGGTGATGTACCATTTCCCCTGGATGAAGTGGATCTCCGGCGCCCAGACATTCTCGCTCATCGCCCCGCTTTCGTGCTTCCTCCACACGACCCGGGGAGCGGCCGCGCCGAGCTTCCCGGATCGAACGGGCGCGCCTGATCACGATCCTGTCGTACTCGGGCACGGAGGCGGTGAAATAGTACCAGCCGTCGGTATGCAGGAAAACCCACGGATCGGCGCGCTGCAGCACGATCGGATTGGCGTAGCGCGGGAGCTCGGCGCCTGCCTGCGGGGCGTCCGCACAGAGGAGGATGAACATGGCAAGAGAAAGGCCGGATTGAGCAGGCTTCCGGGCTGAGTACATGCGTCAGCCCTTGATTCCGCCAGAGGTGAGGCCGGAGATGAAGTATTTCTGGAAGAAGAAAAAGACGATGATGATCGGAACGGAGGCCACGCAGGACCCCGCGATGAGCATGTCGTAGTTGTTGCCGTAGGGGGTCAGCAGGCTGTTCAGTCCGATCGTGAGCGTGAACATGTTTCCCGTGCGTACCACGATCAGGGGCCAGAGGAAGTTGTTCCAGCTCTGCTGCGCGACAAGAATCGCCATGGCCCCATACGCGGGGGTCATCAGGGGCGCCGAAATCCGGAAGAATATCGAATACTCATTCAGGCCGTCGATCCGTCCCGCGTCGAGGTAATCCAACGGAATACCCACGGCGTACTGCCGGAAAAAAAATATGGCGAACGGAGAGACGATGAACGGCAGCAGCACCCCGGGAAACGTGTTCATCGTATGCAGCGTCGTCATGAGCTTGTACAGGGGAAGAATGAGAATCTGCAGGGGAACGATCATGATGAAAAGCACGAGGAGCGTCAGCGTGTTCCTCCCCTTGAACCGGTATACTCCCAGGCCGTATCCCACGAACGAGGAAAACACAAGGGTGAGCACGGTCTGCGAGACTGCAAGGAGGAGGCTGTTCCTGTACCACACCGGGTACGCCCCGCTGTGCCCCGTCAGGAGCGCGGCATAATTGTTGGCATTGAATACGTTGGGAATCAGGCTGGTAAACGCGATGCCGTAGCGCATCAGATCACGGCCGGGTCTGAAGGACGCGAGGATGAGGGAATAGATGGGGAAGAGAAAGAGCAGCCCCAGGATCCCCAGCAGGGCGTATTTCGCCATCTCTAATGTGCGGTCGCGTGCCGTGAAGGCTGCCATCCTACGACTCCTTCTTGAAGAAGCCGAAAGACCTGAGGGCGATGACGCTGACGACGAAAATCACGACCATCAGGACTATGCCGATGGCGGAGGCGAGTCCCATACTGCCGGTCTGAAAGCCCTTCTTGTATATCAGCCCGACCATTGTCAGGCCGACATTGTTCGGCGATTGACCCTGCCAGAAGATGAAACTCTCCTCAAACATGGCGAACCCGCCGAAAATGCTTATCGTCGTGACGAAGATGATGGTGGGCTTCAACAGGGGGAGGGTGATATAGAACAACCGCCCGAAGGGATTCACTCCATCCATATCCGCGGCTTCGTAGAGCTCCGTGGGGATGGCCTGAAGGCCCGAGAGAAAGTATACGATGTTCACCCCCGTCCAGCGCCACACGGCGATCATGACCATGAGAAACATTGCCTGGGCGGCGCCGCCCAGAACCCAATCCGTGGCCCGTCCGCCCAGAGCCACGATCACCGCGTTGATGACCGCCCGTGGAGAGTAGGCGAACATGAGACGGAATATGGTCCCCGCGACGACGACCGAGACAAGCGAGGGAAGAAAAAACAGCGCGCGGTACACCGCGTTTGTCTTATGACGGGGAGTGTTGAGCATCACGGCGAGAATCACCGGTATGGGGATCAGTATGAGGATGGTAAGGGCCGTATATTTGAAGCTGTTGCCCAGCGCCTTGTAGAAATCCTCGGCGAACATCTTCATGTAGTTCGCGGTTCCGATGAACCGCGTCTCGCCGGGCACAACGTCCTGGAAGCTCATGATGACCGTTCCAATGATCGGATACAGATAAAAGAGCAGGACCGAAATGATGAAAGGCAGCACAAAAACGTAGGGCGCTCTCCGCATCGAGCTGTAGAACACGCTCTGCTTCACGTTTGCTTACCTCCCCCGATCCGGTCTGTGGCGGCGGTCCAAACGAGAACCGCGGGGGAGTGTTCCCCCGCGGTCCCCTCGGTCTTTGCGGACGCCCTATTTCCGCAATTGCGCGGCGGCGTCTTTCAGGGCTTGAGCCGGAGTCTTGGACTGTTCCACAAGAACTTGATAGGAAACGTTGCGCTTGAGGATGTCGATGATCTCGGGATAGTTGCCGCTTACGTTCGTGGTGTTGAGCGCGTCTTTCACGGCCACCATCATGCCGAAGATATCATTGTTCTGGAAGTATCGCGTGAACTTGTTCGGCTCTCTCATGGCGGGGTCGGTCCACACGTCCCAGCGCATGGGGTCGAAGCCGAGCTGCTGCCAGATCGCTAAATTGGCTTCCTTGGATCCCTTCACCCATACCAGGAACTTCTTGGCGAGGTTGATGTTCTTGCTCTGCAGGGTGACCGCCGTGCCCGTGCCGCCCATACCTGTCGAGAGGAACTTGCTCTTGATGCCGTTCACGGATCCGTCGAAGATCGGCATGGGGCGAATCGCCATTTTCCCCTTCAGGTCCGGCATGTAGTCGGTGAACCGGCCCATGTACCAGAGGGGCATCCAGATGGAGGCGGCCCCGCCGTCGTTCATGAACCCGTAGTACTGCTCATTATGGTGGAAGCCGCCCGGCGTCCCGATGGCGATCTTGTACTTGTACACCATGTCGGAGAGCATCTGCAGAACCCTGATGTTGGTGTCATTGTCCAGGATCACCTTGTTGTTCTTGTCCAGGACGTCGGAGCCGGCAAGGGAGAACAGGGGATAGACCGACCAGTGCTCGGTGGTTTCCAGGGTGCACATGGGCTTTCCGGTCTTTGCCACGACCTGCTGGCCGGCCTTGATGTAGTCGCTCCATGTCTTGATCTTGTCGATGTCGACGCCCGCTTCCTTGCAGATTTCATTGTTGTAGTACATGACCTCCATGCCGACATGGAAATCGATCCCGTAATACTTCCCGCCCTTCTGGTAGAGCGCCAGGCGCGATTGGAAAAATTTGCTCTTGATGGGATCGAGCAGGTCATTCAGCGGGGCGAGCTGGATTTTTCCCTTGAGATAGTTGGCGAACTTGCTCACCTCGATGTCAGCCAGGTCGGGAGCACCCACCCCGGACTGGAGGGCTACCAGGAGCTTGTTGTGCAGGTCGTCATAAGGAAACACCTCTGGCTTCAGCACGATCTGCTGATTGGGGTTTTCCTGGTTCCACACCGGAACCATGCTCTGGTAATAGTTCGCGTGGAGCTCCTGGAAGGTCCAGAGGGAGAGCTCTGTCTCCTGCGCGAACACGCCCAGAACCGGCAGCAATGTGAGAAGAAGCAGCAACACTACCAGTTTGCGCATCTTTCACTCCTTTTTTGCTGTTCAGCTGAACAGACTCTATAAATCGCCTGAACTCCATGGTTCAAGCATCATCGGGCAACGCCCTGGATGCCGATTCTAAGGTAGGCACAGGTATTTGTCAAGTTAATTATGATAAAGACCAGATTTATGGATTTATTTATGTAAAATAACAAACTTTGCCGTTAGAAAATGATTTTTAGCCAATTTATATCTCTAATAACTCTATATGTATCATATTTAATGATACATATCCTCATTTCTTAGCACAAAATTGCTCTAAAATGATCCTTGCAATAAATCTGATTTTCTGATATTCTATCAAAATTAGAGAGCAAATAGAATGAGCGGCCAAAACATCCTGATCATCAATCCCCTCGAAGATGGCGGTATTCTCAAAGGCCTGGCGTCCGAGATGCGGGTACGGATCCTCGAGCTGCTTCACTCCCAGAGCTTGAACGTCAATGAACTGACTCAGGCCCTCGGCATGCCGCAGTCCACGGTGGCTACCAACGTTCAGATCCTCGAGAACGCGGGACTGATACGCACGGAGACCGTCAAGGCAAAGAAGGGAAGCCAGAAGATCTGCCACAGCATGTATTACGAGATTCTGATCCAGTTCCCTCAAGCGAAGAAGCCGGAGGACGACCTTATCGAAGTCGAAATGCCCATCGGCCTCTTCACCAGCTTCGAAGTCTCCCCGCCCTGCGGGCTGTGCTCCACGGACGCCATCATCGGCTTCCTCGACGTTCCCGACGATTTTCTCAACCCCGGACGGATGAAAGCGGGGCTGCTCTGGTTCGAAAAGGGATTCGTCGAGTACAAGTTTCCCAACAACAGCCTCTACAAGGAAAAGCCGGTAAAGAAGATCGAGCTCTCCGTGGAGCTTTCCTCGGAAACTCCGGGAACCGACAAGAACTGGCTCTCCGATATCACCCTATGGATCAATGACGTGGAAATCGGCTACTGGACATCGCCGGGAGACTACGGCGACAAGAGAGGAAAGCTCACTCCCCTGTGGTGGAAGCTGGAAGGCTCCCAGTACGGCCTGCTCAAGCATTGGATCGTCACGGAAGAGGGCTCATACGTCGATGGGGTTCGCATCTCGGACGTGAAGCTCAAAGACCTCGACCTGCCCGCGCACCATTCGATCCGCGTCAGGATCGGAGTCAAGGAGAACGCCGAGCACCTCGGCGGCATGAACATCTTCGGCAGGGGCTTCGGAAACTACGACCAGGATCTGATCCTCAGGCTGCACTTCAGCTAATTCGGATCGAGGGGCTCCCCGGGGAGCGGCCATCCGTCCTCCGTCCAGGTTATCCGGCGGACCCGAAGCACCGCCGTTCCCCCCCGTCTCGCGTCATACACGTGATGGATGAGCCAATACATCCCGCCATCCTGGAGCACCGCGTTGTGCCCGGGGCCGTGATCGTCGCCAGCGGTCTCGAGGATGACGGTCCCGCCTCCGCTCATCATCTGCCCGCCCTCACGGTCCACGTAGGGTCCCGTGATCCGGGGCGAGCGTCCAACCGCGATCTTGTAGTCGCTGCGCGTCCGTCGACAGCAGTAGTCGAAGGACACGAACAGGTAGAAGAACCCTTCCCTGCGGATTATGTAGGGAGCCTCGATGGGGTCGTTTTCCACGCCCGGGCGGGCGGCAAGGGACAAGAGCTCGGGCGGGTTTTTCAAGGGCCTGCCCGATTGGGGATCCATCTCCGTCATCTTGATGCCGCCCCAGAAAGAGCCGAATATAAGCCAGTATCGACCCGTCGCATCCACGGCGAGATTGGGATCGATCGCGTTCCAGAAATCCCTGCCGGGCAGCGACTCGATCACCTTGCCCAGGTCCGTCCAGCGGTAATCGGGGCTCTTCGGGTCCAGGGTCGGGCTCACGGCGAGGCCGATGCAGGATCGGTTCTGACCGAACGAGGATACGGCGTAATACAGGTGGTAACTGCCGTTGAAATACGAGATATCGGGCGCCCAGAGATCCCCGTTGAATCCGGGCACATCCTGCCAGGCCCAATCAGGAGCCTTGCCGAACACCGGCCCCACGTACTCCCATTTGATGAAATCCTTGGTCCGGCTTACGGGAATCCCTTGTCCCGTCGAGAACACGTAGTAGTACTCCCCCTCCTTGATGGCGGAGGGATCGTGGGCTGCCATCGTCGCCCCCGCGCTCATCAGGGGAAAGGCGAGAAACAATGCGGCAAAAAGGCCGCGCGGCGAAATGCCGTCCGCCCGAATCCCCGACGCTTTCCTTCGTGAACCCGCTTTCATAGGTGAACCCCTACTGCCCTTGGAGCACTTCGATCATCGCCGCGACGTTCTCCGCCCTGGCGTCCTTGGGGATGTCGTGGGCGGGAGAGGCGATATAGCCGCCCTTCTCCCCCACTCCCTCGATGAGCCGCCTCACCTCGTCCTTCACCTGCTGGACGGTGCCGTAGGGAAGCGTTTTCTGCGTGCTGATGCCGCCGAAGAAGCTTATCCGATCGCCGTAGCGCCGCTTGATGTCGTAGACGTCCATCACCTCGGGCTGGAAGGGATTGAACACGTCCACCCCGCACTCGATGAAGTCCGGGAAAAGCTCGTCCACCTTGCCGCAGGAGTGGATGAAGACCTTCCTGCCCGCCGCCTTCACGGCGGCATAGAGCCTGGCGATCCTGGGCTTGAGGAACTCGCGCCAGAGGGGGGGGCCCATGAGCAGGCCGCGCTGCTGGCCCCAGTCGTCGCCGAAGCGCATGCCGTCGATGTCAAAGGAGAGGGCGTTCTTCACGACGGCCAGGTCGTACTCCAGTATGGCGTCGAACAGGGAATTGGCGAAATCCTTGTCCTCGATCATCGCCACCAGGATGTTCTCCATCCCCGCCAGCGTCCATGCGCGCTCGAAAAGGGAGAATCCCAATGAGGCCACGACGAACGTGTCCCCCCGACGGGAAATCTCATCGGGGAAGCCCGAGAAGCGGGAAGGCGCCTCGGGATCGGGGAAGGCGTACTGCCTGAAGTTTTCCGGGGTGACCCGCTGGTTCGACACCGTGCCGATATCGACGTCCACCCTCCTGTCCCAGAGCACGCCGAACTCGTCCGCCCAGATCCCCGGACGGTCGGGAAGCTCGATCTCGGGGAGGCTCGTGGAGAGGATGGTGAGGCAGTTGCCGAGCGAGTCTTCGAAGTTGTCCCTGCCGAAATACTGCGCCATGGTCCGGCGGGCCGGCTCGGTGAAGCTGATGTGGTACGGCGTGACATCCGGCTGCCGGTGATCCAATGCGGCGATCACCCGCTCTCTCGGGGTGGCGGCAGGGGCCCGCCCGCCCTGGCCGGCGTTCATCCTACTCCTTGTCCTTCACCACCTTGAGGTGAAGCTCGGCGAGCTGCCGCTCGTCGACCTCTGAGGGAGAGTCGTCCATGGGACACACTCCGAGGGTGTTCTTGGGGAAGGCAATGACGTCCCTGATCGTGCTCTCCCCCGCCATGAGCGCCACAAGCCTGTCGAAACCCGGCGCGATTCCGCCGTGCGGCGGCGGACCGTAGCGGAATGCTTCCAGGAGGAAGCCGAATCTCCGCGCCGCCTCCTCGTCCGAGATCCCCAGGAAGCGGAAGACGCGCTTCTGGAGCTCCGGGTCGTGGATCCTGATGGAGCCGGAGGCCAGCTCCACACCGTTTCCGACGAGGTCGTAGAGGTCTCCCTTCACCTCGCCGGGCCGCTTCTCGAAATCCGCGAGGAAGCGGTCCTGCGGCATGGTGAACATGTGATGGGCGGGGTTCCACTTCTTCTCATCCGCGTTCCACTCGAAGAGGGGGAAATCGACGATCCAGCAGAACATGAAGTCCTTGGCGTCCGCCAGCCCCAGCTCGCGGCCGAGCTGAAGGCGCACGGCGCCCAGCGAGGTGCATGCCTTTCTCCAATCGGCCCCCACCAGGAGAATGAGGTCTCCCGGTTTTGCGCCAAGGGCGGAGACGATGGCGGCGGCCTGCTGCGTATAGAACTTGGAAATCCCGCCGTCCAGGCCGCCCTCGGTCACCTTCATGGATGCAAGGCCCGCGGCTCCGTACACCTTGGCCGTCTGCTCCAGCTCCCCGATTTTCTTGCGGGAAAACTCCCCGCAGCCCGGCGCCACGATGGCCTTCACGGCGCCGCCCTCCGCAATCGTCTTCTTGAAGACCTCGAAGCCGCCCTTCTTCGCGAAGGGCGTGAAATCTGCGAGCTCCATGGCGAAGCGGAGGTCGGGCTTGTCTGAGCCGTAGAGGTTCATCGCGTCGTCATAGGCAAGCCGCTGGAAGGGGACCTTCAGGTTCACGCCCATAGTCTTGGAGAAGATGTGCCCGAAAAGCCCCTCGACGAGCTCGAACACATCTTCGCGGCCCACGAAGCTCATCTCGATGTCGATCTGGGTGAACTCGGGCTGGCGGTCGCCGCGGGCGTCCTCGTCGCGGAAGCAGCGGGCGATCTGGAAGTATCTGTCGAAGCCGGAGACCATGAGGATCTGCTTATACAGCTGCGGCGACTGCGGCAGGGCATAGAACTTCCCCGGGTTGATTCGAGAGGGAACGAGGAAGTCCCGGGCGCCCTCCGGAGTCGACTTGATGAACATGGGGGTGTCGATCTCGAAGAACCCTCTGCCGACCAGGTACTCTCGAGCGGCAAAGGCCACCTTGTGGCGAAGCTCGATGTTCCTCTGCATGGCGAAGGTCCGGAGGTCGATGTAGCGGTAGGTGAAGCGCAGGTCCTCCCGCGCATCCGCCCTTTCATCCACCATGAACGGAAGAACCTCCGAGCGGCTCAATATCTGGATGCTCTGCGCCTTGACCTCGATCTCTCCGGTTGAAAGCTTCGGGTTGACCATGGCGGGCGGGCGGGGGCGAACGGTCCCTTCCACGGCGATGCAATACTCGAACTTGAGCTCCGCCCCGAGGGCGCGAAGCTCCGGGGATGCGTCGGCGTCGATCACGACCTGGGTCACCCCGTAGCGGTCCCGCAGGTCCACGAAGCGGATGCCGCCGTGGTCGCGGTGCCTGTGAACCCAGCCGTTGAGAACTACGCCTTTTCCGTCATCCGCCTTTCTCAGGGCTCCGCAGGTGACGGTTCTCTTCATCCGTTCCATGGAGCCGACTATAGCCGGGATGGCACGGGGATTGCAAGAATGCGGGCCGCGGCCCCGAAGTGGCGCGCTGTTTTTGTCTTCCCCTGCCCTCTTGCGTACATTAGAGTGAGTGAATAAGTATTGAAGAGATGAGAAATCCGCTGAAGAGGAGCGTTCGAATGAACAAAAGGATCATCGCTGCGGCGCTTTTCTTCTGCGCGGCCGCGTTCGCATTTTCCCAGGGCGCGAAGAAGGGCCCCCTCGTGGACCGCGTCTACTTCGACATCAGGATCCAGCAGGACATTGCCATCAAGGACACGGCGGAAGGCAAGACCGACGTCTTCCTCTATGGCGTCCAGGGCAACGACTACCGCGCCCTGTCCGAGGACACCCGGGACAAGCTGGACGACTACGAGATCCCCTCCGGTTCGTGGTCTCTGGAGTTCAATCCCGTGCCCAACGCGGCGCCGTACACGGTCACGGTGGGTGCGAGGACGTTCTTCAATCCCTTCGCCATCCGTGAGGTGCGCTTCGCCATGAACTTCCTCGTCAACAGGAAGTACATCGTGGACGAGATCCTGGGTGGGAGCGGGGCTTCCATGTTCACCATGGCCACCCCGGGGCAGCCCGGCACCTTCCGCTACAACCTCATTCCGCCGCGGCTTGGGTTCACGGCAACGGGCAATGAGAAGCAGGCCATCGCGGACATCACCGCCGCCATCGCCAAGGCATCCGAGCTTCCCGAGCTCCAGGGCAAGCTCGTGAAGGAGGGAGACTGGTGGATGTTCGACGGCGAGCCCGTCTCGGTGAAGTTCCTCATCAGGGTTGACGAGCCGAACGGCAGATTGAAGGAAGGCAGGTACATCGCGGACCAGATCGAAAAGGCCGGCATCAAGGTGGAGCGGCTGGAGTACGACAGACGGAAGTGCATCACCCTCGCCTATGACGGAAACCCGGCCGACTACCAGTGGAATATCTACACGGAGGGCTGGGGGGCCGGAGCAACCCGCGCATGGTGGGACAACATCGTGGCGCAGGCCTACGCCCCATGGGTAGGAAACATGCCCGGCGGCCAAAAACCTGAGTTCTGGAACTATGCAAACCGCGAGATAGACAGGCTGACGCAGAAGATACAAAACGGCCAGTTCATCGGCGAGGCCGACTACTGGGATTCCATCCTCAGGGCAACGGAGTTGGGAATCCGGGACGCGGTACGCGTGTATATCTGCGACCAGGACCAGTTCTACCTGGCCAACAAGGCCCGCTTCAACCAGCGGATGGTCTACGGCCTGGGGGACGGCCTGGACGACTGGTCCCTCGTCACGGCGGACGTGAAGCCGGAGAAGAACAGCGGGGAGAAGATCCTCCATGTCACGCAGCTTTCCGCCAAGGGATCTCTTTTCATGGGAGCGTGGGACCCCGTGGGGGTGGACGGGTTCAACGACATGTACAGCCTCAACGTGGTCCAGGCGTGCGCCGACATGGGCTCCTTCGAATCGCCCGTCACCGCGCTTGACACGCCATGGCGCGTGAGCTGGAAAGACGTTCAGTCCAGCGTCAAAGCGGGTAAGGATGGCACCCTGGCAGGCCAGATCCCCGTGCCGGAGGACGCCGTTCTCTACGCCTCCGCCTCCAAGACATGGAAGAAGGTGGGACCCGGGGTGACATCCTTCAGCAAGGCCACCTACACCTACAAGTGGGGCAAGTGGCACACGGGAAGGCCCATCACGATCGCGGACATCATGTACGCACAGGCCTTCACCGTGGAGTGGATGAACAAGGATGGGCCCGATGACAGGTACTACGACGCCACCTACGAGTCCAGCGTAAAGCCCGGACAGCAGACGCTCAAGGGGATCGTGCTGAACAAGGACGGCACGTTCACCACCTATTACAATTTCAACCATATCTCGAAGGAGAGGATCGGCGCCTCGGGCTCCCTCGGCCTGTCCACGTACGGAGCCGCCCATCCCGTGCTCGTGTCGTGGGAGATCTCGGAAGCGCTTTCCAAGATGGTGGCGGAAGGGAGCAAGTCCGGCACCGCGTGGAGCTTCTCCTCGGACCCGGCCTTTACCGAGGTCGACGTGCTCAACCCCAAGTGCCTCGACGACATCAAGGCCAAGCTCCAGGAGTTCAAGGCGGCCCGCTACGTGCCGGGCCCGATCAGGCAGTGGAAGACGGCCGCGGAGGCGGTTGCCAGCTACGATGCGTCTATCGCGTGGATCGACGCCCACAAGAACGCCTACATCTCCAACGGTCCTTTCTTCATCAACAACGTGGACCTCTCCTCCGGCTTCGTAGAGCTTCGGGCCAACCGGGATCCCAGCTATCCCTTCGAGGCAGGCTACTGGAACAGGGCCTTCCGCACGGTGACCTCGCGGATCGACGCGGTCGAGCCCCCCGCTTTTGCCACGCACGGCCTTGAGGCCTCCATCACGGTGAGGGTATCCCAGGTGGACTATCCCGCCGGAACGGCCAAGCCGGCCGGCGCTTCCACCCGGGTGAGCCTGAGCCTTGTCTCCCCGGCGGGAGAGAAGGTGTTCAAGGCAGCGTACCTGCGGCCCGGCGTGTTCGTCGTGAAGATCCCGGCCGCCGACATGAACCTTGCGGCGGGAAGCTACACCATCGTCGCGCAGTCAGCGGTCGGCGCCGAATCGCCCTCCGTGGCGCCGGCGTCGCTGAACGTGTTCTAGCCGATGTATCGCAGGTACCTGGTCCGCCGGATAGCCAACGGCCTCGTCATCTACGTCGTTCTCATGGCCCTGTTCTCGCTCCTCTTCAACACGACGAATGAAGCCACGGCCAAGGCCCAGATCGAGGAGTCCATCCGCGCGGAGGTGGGAACGCTTCGAAACATGAGCGCGGAGCAGGTCCAGAAGTACGTGGCGGACCGGCGCGCCTTCAAATACCACGTCTATCACCTGGACAGGCCGTTTCTGGAGCGCGTGTTCTGGAGGACCGTGGACACCATAACGCTCAACTACGGGCAGTCCACAATCATCAGAAGCTCGCAGGGCGACCGGGAGGTTTGGAAGATCATCCTGGAGGTCACGCCGCGCACAGTCCTTCTCTTCACCACGGCCATCGTCTTCGAGATCGGCTTCGGGCTCTGGCTGGGCCTCAGAAAGGCCCAGCGGGCGGGGGGGGTTCTGGACAGATCCACCGACGTCATGACCATGGTGGTCTACGGCATGCCCACGTGGTGGGTGGGGATGCTCCTGATCATGCTCTTCGCCTACATCGTTCCCATCTTCCCCTCGGGGGGACTGCACGCGCTTCCGCCCCCCCAGGGCTTGGCGGGCCTCCTCGACCTTCTCTACCACATGTCGCTGCCGCTTCTCACGCTTCTCCTCGTCGGGTTCTGGGGGGTGGCGCTCCTCACGCGCAACATCGTGCTGGGAATTCTCCAGGAGGACTACATCATGGCGGCGCGGGCGCGGGGTCTTCCCGAGAGGAGCATCCTCTTCGGCCACACCATGCGCACGGCCGCTCCTCCCATCACGACGATCGCCCTGCTCTCCCTGCTCGCCTCCGTGTCCGGCAACATCATCTTCGAGGGCATCTACAGCTGGCCCGGAATGGGGAACCTCTACTGGATAGCCGTGGAGCAAAACGACATTCCCGTGCTGATGGGCCTCCTTTCCGTCACCACGGGGCTTTACGTGGCGGGGCTCGTGGCCCTCGACCTCATCTACGGCCTCCTGGATCCCCGCATCAAGGTGGGAGGCGCCTCATGATGGCGGAAGACCTGCGCTCCCGGCTTTCCGAGTTCTGGAGCGAGTTCAGCAAGAAGGCATCGGGGATCGTCGGTCTGGTCTTGCTGGCTCTCTTTCTGGCGGGAGTGATCTTCGAGGGGTCTCTCATCCCGTTCCCCAGGACCAATTCGAAGTGGAACGACATCACCTACTGGGACGACAACCCCAAGAGCGCTCCGCCCGCGTGGACGAACCTGTTCAGCAGGGAGAAGTCCGCGATCACCGAGGTGGTCCGGAAAAGCACGCTCACGGAGCAGCGGTCGGACACGGTGAAGCTTCTCACCCGGAGCTTCACATACACCTTCACGTACGACCTTCCCCCGTTGGACGTGATCATGCACTTCACCGGCACGGGCAATATCCCCCTCGTCGTGAGCGTCCAGAGGCCTGACGGCCGTGAAATCACTCTCTATCAGGAGCAGGCTACCGCGGGTCAGAGCCAGGATGTGCGAATCTCGCTCGCCAGAAACTCATCCGACGCCTTGTTCGCCTTCGTCCAGGGCTTCGAGAGCCAGGGAACGCTTTCGACGGCGGATGTCGATCAGCTGAAGCCGGCCACTCTCCTCTTCGCCAAAGCGCAGGCCGGAATGCTGGAGGATCCCCAGCCCCTTCAGGGCGCCTACGTCTTTACGCTTGCCACGCTCATCCTCGACGCGAGCGACAAGGTGGAGAATCCCTTCATGGTGGTATCCGGCAGGGTCTCGGGAATCCTCGGAACCGACACGTCGAAGCGCGACATCTGGAGCGGCCTGATCGCCGGGATCAAGTGGGCGCTGCTCATCGGGCTTCTCACCTCCTTCGTGGCCGTGGCTGTGGGCGTGGTGTACGGGATAACAAGCGCCTACTTCGGAGGCGTCACGGACGCGCTCATGCAGAGAATCTTCGAGGTGTTCGTCAACATGCCCCTCCTGCCCATCATCATCGTGCTGAGCGCCGTGTTCAAGCCGAGCATCTGGTTCATGATTCTCATGATGAGTGCGTTCTTCTGGGTGGGGCCCGTGAAGACGGTCCGCTCCATGGCCTTGCAGATAAAAGAAGAGACCTATATCGAGGCTTCCCGGGCCCTTGGGGCGGGAAACGCGAGGATCATCTTCCGCCACATGGTGCCCCTCCTGGTGCCGTACTCCTTCGCCTCAATGGCGCTCTCCGTGCCGAGCGCCGTTGTCTACGAGGCCTCGGTGAGCCTCCTGGGCCTCGGCGACGCTACCATCGTCACCTGGGGCCAGATCCTGCACGACGCTTTCACGGGCGGGGCCGTGCTGAACGGGCTGTGGTGGTGGGTCGTGCCGCCGGGAATCCTCATCGCGGCAATGGGCATGACCTTCTCCTTCATCGGGTTCGCCCTGGACACGATCCTGCACCCGAAGCTGAGGACGCGCTGATGGAGCCCGTGATAGACGTCAAGGACCTGGCGCTCTACTACTTCACCAGCAAGGGCCCCGTGCGCGCCGTGGACGGGGTGAGCTTCAGCCTCCTGCCCGGCGAGACGCTGGGAATCGTCGGAGAGTCGGGTTGCGGAAAAACCACGCTGGGAGCGGCCCTGCTGAACATGCCTGCGCCTCCCGGCCGCATCATTTCGGGAAGCATCCTGATGGACGGCATGGATATAGCCCGGCTTTCCGAAAAGGATCTTCGCCGGGCGGTCCGCTGGGAGAAGATCTCCATGGTGTTTCAGGGCGCCATGAGCTGCCTGACCCCCGTCTACACGGTGGGAAGGCAGATGATCGAGACCCTGCAGAAGCACCGAAAGATGGAGAAGCGCGAAGCCGAGGAGAGGATCGCCAGGTACCTCGGCCTCGTCGGGCTTGCCCCGGAGGTGGCGCGGCGCTACCCGCACGAGCTTTCCGGGGGCATGAAGCAGCGCGTGGTGATCGCGACGGCGCTCTTCCTGGAGCCGAAGGTCGTGGTTCTCGATGAGCCCACCACCGCCCTCGACGTGATCGTGCAGGCGCAGATCATCAACCTGCTGAAGCGGCTGAAACGGGACCTGGACCTGTCCCTGATCTTCATCACGCACGACCTTTCCACGGAGGCCGAGGTGGCGGACCGCATCCTGGTCATGTACGCGGGCCGCGTGGCGGAGATCGGAACCAACGAGCAAATCTTCGGCGGCGGCCCCTGCCACCCCTACACGAAGAGGCTCCTGGCCGCCACCCCACGGCTGCACGAGAAGGTGAGCGAGCTCTCCTTCATCCCCGGCGCTCCGCCGGACCTCCTCGATCCGCCCACGGGATGCCGCTTCCGCCCGCGCTGCCCTGTGGCGTTCGGCAAGTGCGTCGAGGAGCCTCCCCTTCGCGGGATCGAGCCCGGGCACTTCGCTGCCTGCTGGAGATGCCCCGATGCCTGAAGAGAACGTGCTCGAGGTGAAAGGCCTCGTGAAGCTCTTTCCCGTCCGCCGCAGTCTTTCCCAGATGATGCGCGGCGAGAGGCGCTTCGTTCACGCCGTGGACGGCGTGAGCTTCGCGGTCCGCCGGGGTGAGATCCTGGGCCTCGTGGGAGAGTCGGGATGCGGCAAGACAACAATGGGCAAGCTCGTGATGAAGCTCCTGGAGCCCTCAGGCGGCGAGATCCGCTTCGAGGCACACGAGGTTACCCGGATTGCCGGGGAGGAGCTTGCGCTCTATCGCCGGAAGGTGCAGATGATCTTCCAGGACCCCTATGCATCGATCAACCCGCGATTCAGGATCCGCGACGTTCTGGAGGAGCCCCTCCTGATCCACCGGATCGGCCGGGACCGGGCGGAGAGAAGCGCGATGATCCGGCAGGCCCTCGCCGCGGTGAAGCTGACCCCCGTGGAGGAGTTCATGGGCAGGTTCCCCCACATGCTCTCCGGCGGCCAGCGGCAGAGGGCGGCCACGGCCCGAACCCTGATCCTCTCTCCCCGGCTCCTGGTGGCGGACGAGCCGGTCTCCATGATCGACCTTTCAACGCGGGCGGAGATCCTGGCGATGATGCGCGACATCCAGCGGGAGTTCGGTCTCTCGTTCCTCTACATCACCCACGATCTTTCAACGGCACGCTACTTCACCGACAGAATCGCCGTTATGTACCTGGGAAGAATCGTTGAGGTCGGCGCGAGCGACGACATCGTGGACCACCCCGTGCACCCTTACACGCGGGCTCTCATCGCCGCGGTATGCGAGCCTCTCCCCGGCAAGGTGGACACGATCAAGGAGCTTCCCATCACGGGGGAAGTTCCCTCGGCGGCCGACGTTCCCCGAGGATGCAGGTTCCATACCCGCTGTCCCTATGCGAAGCCCGTCTGCTGGGAGCTCGCCGAGCCGGAGCTCGAAGCGGTTGGCGCGGGCGCGAAGGAGGGGCCCCGAGCAGCGGGCGCTGAAAGTGCTGACGTGGGCGCGGCCGATCACATGGCCGCATGCCGCCGGTGGAAAGAGATATAGGAGGACATTCGTGATAGATCCCATGCAATGCCGATCCCATTTCCCATCCCTCGAATCGGGAGCCCTGCATTTCGACGGCCCGGGAGGAACGCAGATCGCGCGCGAGGCCATGGATCGGATGCGGGAATACCTGGTGACCTCCAACGCCAACCATGGCGGCGCGTTCAAGACGAGCCGCGAGTCGGACGCGATCGTGCGCGAGGCCCGGCAGGCCATGGCCGATTTCCTGGGGGCGCGGAGAAGGGAGGAGATCATATTCGGCCAGAACATGACTTCCCTCACCCTTCATATTGCGCGAAGCCTCTCCGGGAAGCTCTCCCCGGGGGACGAGATCGTCGTGACGCGCCTGGATCATGACGCCAACGTCTCCCCCTGGCTCCTGGCCGCCCGGGACAGGGGATGCACGGTGCGATGGCTGGATTTCGACCCGGCGGACTGTACGTGGAGCGTGGAGGAGCTTTCCCGGCTGGTGAACAAGAAAACCAAAATCGTGGCGCTCGGGCTGGCGTCAAACGCCGTGGGAACGGTAAATCCCCTGCGTGAGGCGCTTCGCGTGGCCCGGCAGGCGGGAGCGGTCACCTTCGTGGACGCCGTGCACTTAGCGCCCCATGGCCGTATCGACGTGGAGGACCTGGGCTGCGACCTCCTGGCCTGTTCCGCGTACAAGTTCTTCGGGCCGCATACCGGCATCCTCTACGGCCGCTACGAGCTTCTGGACAGGCTCGCAGCCTACAAGGTGAGGCCCGCGGGAGACGCGCCGCCCGACAAATGGGAGACGGGGACGCAGAGCTTCGAATCGATCGCGGGCGTGATCGGCGCAGTCGAGTACCTGGAATGGCTGGGCAGGAGCTTCGGCTCGACGTTCACGGGACGGTTCCCCGGCCTGAGCGGCCGCAGGCTCTCGCTGGCCTGTGCCATGACCGCGATCACGGAGATGGAGCAGGGCTACTCCCGGCTCATGCTCGAGGGGCTCTCCCGGATCACGGGCGTGAAGATCTACGGGATAACCGATCCCGCCAGATTCGAAAGCCGCGTGCCGACGTTCGCTTTCACCGTGGATGGCATTCCCCCGCGCGCTTTCTGTGAAAAGCTGGACAAGGCCGGCATCTACGCGTGGGACGGCAACTACTACGCCCTTGAGGTGACGACCCGCCTGGGCCTGGAGGCATCGGGGGGAATGGTGCGCGTCGGCGCCGTGCACTACAACACCCCGCAGGAGATCGCGCGGCTCGTGGAAGCGGTAGAGGAAATAGCGTCCAGAGCGAAGTGAGCACTGGATCGGTGCGCTTTCGCCTTACCTCTCACCTCCGTACAACGAATACAATGGGTGCAAAGGATTGGGATCCAAAACCTTGAAGCACGAATTGCTCTCCTGCGTTCACTTTATAGCTCAAGACATCGTACCTTCTGAAGGTCTTGATGAATTCCAGGCCCTTCGTTTCAAGATCGAATAAATCGAAATCTTCTTTCTTGAATCCATGTCTCTCAAAATGTTCCTTTTCTTCAGGGGTGTCGGTAAGAACAATGACTTTCACGTCGTGTAGTGCCATGAAGCTGAGGTACTCTTCGCCAAGCATGCCCTTATTGCTATTAAAAGTCTGGATCTGGTGGATTGCGTCAAAGCCCTTCATCGGGATCGTGAATGTCGCATCAGCATCCGCATAGATGAAATCCTCTGTATCACAGTACAGGTTATACGCAAATGCGATTTCTTTCGATGCGAACTTTATATTGTCGACCAACAACTCACCGCCCATATTTTTCAGAAAAACGAGTTGATCACCTCCTTTACCGCTTTCGAAGTCTTCTATACATCGCGCCGGAACCCTACTCGAGTCTGTAATCATGTCGATTAGGTCTCTTTCCCATCGTTTTCCTTTTTCTCTTTTCGTCAAGATGTTGCCTTTGGAATCTATAAGAGTGTTCAATAAAGCTTTTCCTTTCAGCAGGCTCGTGTGGACGCCATTCACGATATCGTACTTAGTGAGGATTTCCCCGTCCTCCTTCACTTTGGTGTAGACAATGTACCTCCCTTGTAAGATAGGAGCTTTTGCTTCAAAAGAGGAAATGGCTTTGGGCCCTTTGTCATCAAGAAGATACAGGTATATCATGCGCGCGTTGGGATCTCCCGCATCGAAAGCCAGAAGGTTCGATTGGATCGAGAAATTGTTTATTTTCCCATACGCGAGATCATAGTCGAAAACACGTGACACCTCTCCATTCTTCAAGCAGTACAGCTCCTGATCGCTTTCCCTTTCTAGGAGGAACATAACGATAGTGCCGTTCCTTTGCATCTTTTGGATCGGCCGAGGTGAGAAAAACACCTCGCGTTTTGTCTGCTTCGAGATGTCATACTCCACGATGGTTTCGCCGCTGCGCGCTTCTACTATCCAATAAACACGGCCTTCGACGATAAGCGGATTCCGGCAGCCTCCTCCGAAGGAGATTTGGAGACCGGGCTGGCGCTTCTCGTTTATTGTATAGAGGTAAATATCCTCCCGGTCGTGCCTTATCTCCGCTGCAGCAACATACCCACCTCCAATGTCAAGCTCTTTTCTTACTTCCGCTTTTAATGTAATCCTCCCTTTCCTTTCTAGCGGCTCGTGCGCGCTATTTATCAATTCAGCTACAAAGATGTGTCCCTTATTTCCCCCGTGGACATACACGAGCTTTTCATCTCCCATAGAATAGACTCTCAGTGCTAGATCTACGTCATTGAGGAAAAGAGTTCTATAGGAAACAATATTGTAATCAGTTACAACGGCAAGACTGACCGGTCTGCTGTTTTCCTTATTACCAAGGTTGTCTTCTGCATAGTATTCGACTGCGTGCGCGCCATCTGAAAGGTTGATCGGCTCTACATACTGAAGCCACGGATCCTTTCCATCGATCCTGAAATAAATCGCTTTCACGCCGCTTGCAGAATCGATTGCTGTAAGCTCAACCTTGTCCGATTCCTTCAGGTATAGGTCCGAATCTAGGTAAAGACCGCCGCCGCTCTGCACCCTCAACTCGCTTGTTGGAGGGCTGTCATCTATGATGAGGATGTAACTATGAATGAGCTCGATGTTTCCGGCCTTGTCAACAGCGTAATACTTGATTTCATGGATGCCTTCTGATACGAATCTGATCGACTCCCCTTGATAAATCGCGTAATTACCATCATCAAGCATGCAGTAAATCTTGTCCACGCCCGTGGCAAATGATTCGTTTTCGCCTACATTATCTTCTGATTGAAGAGTAAAGAGCACATCGCTCCTATAGTAGTCCTGATTATTGGAAGTGTATGGCGGGTAGCTTGGAGTGAGCTTGGTTACAGGTGGCGTCATGTCAGGGATGGGAGTTACCACGGAAACGGTCTTCTTCTCTTCGATATTCCCGACGTTGTCCCTACTGTAGTACTCTATCGTATGTTTCCCGTCTGATGTGAACTTGAATAGATTCGGGCTAACAGCAACGCCATCGACAAGCACGAAAGTATTCGACACTCCGCTTTTCCCATCCACTCCGGTCCATCTAAACTCATAGCGGGAGTCCGCATAGAGCGTTTCTTCTATGTGCACCAAAGGAATGTTGGTTGTCATGAATGTTTGCGGTGCTGTATTGTCTATTGAAATCTGGGACGTTTTCTCCTGAGAATAGTTATCAAGGTAATCTTTCGCATAGTACCGTAGCACATAATCCGCTTCCCGGCTCAATACGAAAGGCATTCTATACACCAAGTATTCGGCGCCATTCAGGTCGTAGCTGATCTGTTTTACACCTGCAAAATTATCCGTGGCTTGAAGTTCATACTGCTTTCCCCCTTGCGCGTAGATGACTCCGCCCGCCGTATACACGCCATCGGGAACGACAAGCTGCGCGTTCGGCGGTTGTGTATCCACAGCGATAGTAATCGGTTCTCTCTGCTCTTTGTTGCCGACCCTGTCAACTGCAGAGAATGCAAAAGAATGTTCTTTCGCATCAGAAATCGCAATGGGCTGGCTATACTGGCGCGCCTCCCCATCAAGTGCATAATTGATTCGATCGAGGCCTGATCTAGAGTCCTCCCTACCCGTATCTTGAGCGGATAAGAAGATGGCGGTTGGCGAAGCTAGTGCAAGTATATTTCGCTGTAACGAGTAATAAGAGTTCCCTTCGGTAACGAGAGTTGTCAATGGAGGAGCTATGTCGATGACGACTCTACCGATTGGCTTTTCGGTTGTGTTTCCCACACCATCTTTCACCCGCACGATTACATTCACAGGCCCTTCGCGATAGAGTCGGATCCCTGCCTCATAGCTCTGCCAGAGGTCTCCTTCTATTCGATATTCGACTTTCTTCACGCCTGATGCTGAGGCTCCGACTCCGTCCGTCGAGATAATGACAATATTGTTCTCAAGAGGAATGAAAACAGTGTCCCCCTGGACGTACTTAGGTTCCCCGACCTCTGTAGTAAAATCAGGCGGAGTCGCGTCCACAATGTAGCTTTCTCTCTTCCACGCCGATGCATTGCCGAAGTTATCGACACCAGAGTATGAAATGTTATATATCCCGTCGCCGGTGGGCTTTATCGGTTCCTTATATACCCTCAACTCTCCATCGTTGATTATGTAGCGCACCTCGGCGACTCTCGAATATATGTCGTTTGAATCGGCCAAAAGGTAAAGAGTGTTATGACCATTTATGAATTGCTTTCCATCTATGATTATTGGTGCCGTCTCTCTGATACATTCGACAACCGGGGGATTGTTGTCCGCGATAAATGCCTTTTCTATCACGGATGTATTGTCAGCCTTATCCTTCAAGGTGAATATAAACTTCGCGTCAACGATCGGATCTGAAACTACCCGCGAGTTCCAGACACAATCAATGGATATAGAGGTTCCAGTCAGAAGAATTGTGTCCGAACTATTACGCCTTACGGCTACTTGCCACCCTGAGATATCATGGTTTTCTACCACTTGGGCTTTGATATGAATCTCCCCGCTTTGTACAGCAGCAAAATCTGGAGACGAAAGAACAATTCCGGGCGGGGGCCTGTCTACTATGATATTTCGCTCTACCTGTGATTGATTTCCCGCGTGATCGATCGCAGAAAGAACAAAGGTGTAGCCGCTCTCGGAAAGCTCATCGGGATTGAATGACAACGCCTCAAGGTCTCTTTCCGTGCCGTTTGCGAGTATTGTTTTCACCAAAGTATTTTTCTCGTCATACAATCGCAGAGAAATTGAATCAAGATTCTTATCCGAAGCGCTTGCAGGGATTCTTATTTCTGTCTGCGAGGAAAAGTATGTTCCGAGATCTCCAAAAGCAACCGATGGCGCCATATTATCCACAACGAAGTGCGCGAGTGCTTCATAACTGCCGAACACCTGATGGGTTACGCGAAGTCGGACACTGTATACACCGTCCGAAAGCCCCGATATATCAAGTATGTGAGTACCCGATGCTGGTTGACTTCCAAGATTTATTGTCCGGAGCACGACTTTGTCTTTATCAAGGATTTCGAGATCGATATCTGCTCCTTGCGCCATCAAGAAGTAAACCTGCGGTGGATGGGAGAAGGAGCCGTAGAACCTGTCCACTCCGAAGCCCGTTATGAAACTCTCGTAATCTCTGGTAAGCAGAAAGCTGTCTTCCCGATAGTTGCCCGCTTTATCCCACACTTTCAGCGCGATCGGAGTCTGGCCCTGAGGTGCAGTGAGGATAGGAAAATAATACAAATCCCCTTTGACATTCTGATTTTGTTCTGCCGCGAGAATTTTCGGCTCGCTGCCACTCCCCATGGACATCTCATAGCGGTCAATATTCGTATCGGAAGCAACTGCCTGGATGGTGAAGTTGTCTCTCCCCGTATAGTTTTCAAGATTTGGAAAGAGAAATTGGGCTGTGAGGTTTATGCCCGCAGGAATCTGTTGAAATGCATAAGACTGGCCATAGACTCCCCATTCACTTCCATCTTGAAGCCATGATAACCATACAACGACAAACCCAGCGCTGGCCTGAGCAACAAAAGACATGGCTTGTTCATTTGCTGTATATGTATTGACCCTGAACTCGCCTCCTGAGGGAACACCATTTGCATCATATCTCTTCCCATAGACTCCCGAAATGCTTCCATCCTGGCCAAAAGATGTCCATACAACGACAAACCCATCGCTGGTCTGAGCAACAGAAGGACCGCATTGATCACCTACTATATATGTATTGACCCTGAACTCACTCCCTAAAGGAACACCATTTACATCATATCTTTGCCCATAGAGTCCCCATTCGCTTCCATCCTGGCCGTAAGATGACCATACAACGACAAACCCGCCCCCGATCTGAACAACTGCAGACTCGCTTTGATTACCTGCAATATATGTATTGACGCTGAACTCACTCCCCAAGGGAATACCATTAGCATCATATCTTTGTCCATAAATTCCATATGAGCTTCCATCCTGGCCGTTGGATGTCCACGCAACGACAAACCCATCGCTGGTCTGAGCAACAGAAGGATATTCCTGAGCGTTAGTCGTATATGTATTGACCCTGAACTCACCCCCCAAGGGAACACCATTAGCATCATATCTTTGTCCATAAATTCCATATGAGCTTCCATCCTGTCCCCAGGATGTCCATATAACGACAAACCCATCCCTGATCTGAGCAACAGAAGGTTTATCTTGATTAGCTAACGTATATGTATTGATCTTGAACTCACGCCCCAAGGGAACACCATCTGCATCATATCTTTGCCCATAGAGTCCCCATTCGCTTCCATCTTGGCCGTTGGATGTCCACACAACGACAAACCCATCGCGTGTCTGAGCAACAGAAGGAAGTTCCTGAGCGTTAGTCGTATATGTATTGACCTTGAACTCACCCCCCAAGGGAACACCATCTGCATCATATCTTTGCCCATATATTCCATATGAGCTTCCATCCTGGCCTTCGGATGCCCATACGACGATAAACCCATCCCTTATCTGAGCAACAGAAGACATGCTCTGATCGAACGCCGTATTTGTATTGACTCTGAACTCCTCTCCAATTGGAGAGAGAATTATTTCAGCAATTGAATCATCTGCTCTATTATTATCGACCCACACCCCAATTTTTGTATTTGCATTGTTCCCATATTTATCTTCATGGCTAATCCAGATATTATACTTTGCATCAGGTAATACTTTCTGAGTATCGTCTCTTCCATCCCATTGTACGTTAAAAGCGCTCCCTGCTGTAAGCGCATGAGATCCAGCAAGATTCCTTACAACTTCTCCCGAGAGTTTTCGTACGCTCACTTCCACATTGACTTGTTCATTAAAAGTGCACATTGTAGTGCAGCGATCTTTTACCCCGACACTGGAAGGCTCATCAGGTGAGATATAATATTCGCCTTTTTCATCAGTAAATTCAATAATCGCCGGAGTTGTGTCGAGAAAAAAGATCCCTCCGCTCTTATTCTGGGAAGTACCGAGATAGTCTTGCTCGACCTTCATGCGGAATCGATATCCGCCGTCCGAAGACAATTGCAAGTCATCTATGCGACCATCCCATTCAATAGTGCTGGTTCCTGATGGTCTATATGCATGGGTCATGATCGTTCGAGCTTTCGTACCACTTTCGTTTTCAATACTTGTTGAGATATATGCGCCTTCGCTTAGTGTAAAATCCGCCTTCATTGTAGCTATTGAACTATTTTTTGGGTTGAAACCTTCTCTTTGATTAGAAAGATCTCCTACGACGAGAGTTTGTTTGTCTATAACAAACGTTACAGCTTGCCTAGACGCGCTGGCTCCGGAGCCTATAAGTTCAATCGGTAAGATGTCGAAATAAATATTATAATAGTCATCGGGGAGGACATTTCCTCCCACATTCCCTACAACAGACTGAGTATAGTTGCCTGTTGTTACATCATTCTCTTTCAGTATCGTTTGTGACCCTGATGGCACTGAAATCCCACCAAAACTAATTTTCAGATGTCCATTCCCGTTTACTTTATAATGATATTCTATCGATTGATGAAGACTATCTATAATCTCTCCGTTACCCTCCGATACCTCAATTGACGGTGGAGCGCATATAGAGACATTATATTCAGATAAAAGATCATCTTCTTGATAAAAACTTATTATATACTCCCCATAAGGAATTGATGTGCCGCTTACATCCTTACCGTTCCAGCTCATTTGAATGGCAGAGTTAGCAACAACATTCCTTTCTAGTATCTTGATGCTCTTGCTATCTTTCTTAAGGAATGCTTCAATCTTCCCTCCTTCTCCAGCGGCTGTAATATCTATTCTCATCCCTCGATAAGAGGAATTGACACAATCAGGGTATACAAAGGTATCCTTAATCCCAACAATCGTATTCACAGTATTCAATTTGTATGAATAGAAGCCCCAGGGGTATACAAGAAACATATAGTTATTACCTGGGGTAAAGCTGATATCTGCTGTTTTATCAGTAATCGGTCTTTGCGGATCTGCCCAAGAATATATATATCTAAGGTCAGGAGAAAATGAATGTATTCTTTTTGCATTTATGTCTAATACATAAAGATTACCATCGTATCCCGTATCAATTGCAGCTAACCAAGTTTCAGAAGTTGTTGAATCACTTGTTGAACATAGCTCAAGGTTCATGATGTCAATATGATAATAGCCGACATAAGTGCCTGACAGGTCGAATCTCATGATCGTACTGTAATAAAGCACATATATTCCATTTTGATTCACGCAGATTCTAATCGGAAAATTCCATTCCTCGTTCTCGTATGGAATGAGATCGATTGACTCCTTGCCTTGAACAAAATTTTCCCATACATCTGAGCGTGCATTATATTTGAATATCTTTTTCTGCCCCAGATCTAGAATATAAAGTCGATCATCTGAATCTTTGCAAATATCTATAGGGTTAACAAAACTTCTATTAATCTGGCCCGCGGGCTTATATTTGTCTTTTTGATCGATATTCCACCATAGAATAGCCCCGCTTTTTTTATCTATCACGAATACTTTTTTATTTGATGTGTAGGCTATTCGACCTATTTGATCAATATAGCTTCTCTGTCGCTCAAAATCATATCCGAGTATTCCGTATTCTCTATTCTTATTGAAATAATAAATTGATCCATAATAATCATCTACTCCACATCCTCCCAAAAGGCCAGTATCTTTCTCTTTAGCTGAATCGATTGCGCAGAAATTGAAAAAATAATGTAGATCTCCATCTGAATAATTAGCAATAAACTCATTATCAATTTTACTATCGAAATTGAAAGCATCGTTTTTCATGATTACTTGCCCAAAGATTATTGTGGCAGGAAGAAGCATTACAAAAATGTTTATGCTGACTTTTTTTAGCATAGCGGATTGCTCCTTTATATTTCAATAAATATGTAGTTTTACCATTGTCTCTGCACTTTATAAAAAGTATATTCATCCTCATTTCCGATTAAGAAATACACATCTCCAGAAGGAGCTATTGCTGTTAGTGCGCCAGTCAAAGGATAAGCTTCACGATTGGGATTTCCATCCATATATTGACCATAGTAAAATGCATCTAGCAGCTCACCAAGTTCGGAATACACAAATACTGAAAGCATTTCATTCTTGTGATTACCTGAAGATGCTAGCCAATAGCTATTATGCTCACTGTCATAATCTATTAAATGATAAAGGCTAAAATCTTTCAGATTTACCGAGATTATGCTGGACTTCTTAACTGTTTTGGACTGAACTTCAAGTCGCACATTCTTGACCTTGTCAAAAAAAGCTTGTGCCTTAAAAAAATCAGCTGAATAAAACCGACCACCGACAATTAAATAATTGGGATTGGCTTGCAAACTCTCAATTGTTTTTCTAGAGATTACCGATAAGCTCTTTGTTATAAATTGAGCATTAGCAGTATTCGAAGTGATCTCCATTAGCCTCTTTACCGCTTCTTTTGTCGATCTTATACTACCGTTTTTATCTATATATTGAATCAGATCTCGATCATTATATATAAAGACATCATCATTTAATGCGAAGAAATCATGAGAATTTATGACACTCTTTGGCAGTGCCTTGCTGTTTATTGTGAATATTCCTTTTCCATTTGGATCGATTTTTCTTAATCCATAATAAGAGACGCCAATTACATTACCATTCAAATCGACTCTCAAAGTATTTGAAAAATGTGCCGGCTTTTCTTCATCTATAGTTCTTAGGTAATTGCCATTAAGGTCGTAGATATTTATCCTCTGATTCACTCGGTCCGGTACGTATATTTGATTATTCTTTGATATCACGAATGTAAGGGGACCGTATCCACCACCTGCATCTGGTTTCTCCCAGCCAATCATCCCATCAGAAAATCCCGATTGTATTATTCTCACCTTAATCGTTTGATATTCATTTAAATTGTCTCCAAAAACATTATTCATGAATAAGCTGATCATTATGCCTATTATGCCTATTTTATTCATTACGATTCCTCCAAATCTAGTTACCTTAGTCTTCTTAATTCAAAGGCACCATATATAGATAGTGCTTCCCATGTTCTAGTATTAATGACCCTCCATTCATTATAGTCCCCTTTTGCTGCTTCAATTACCGTCACTTTCGAGCTCTTGGAAGCAATAAGTCTACTATTTGTGGGATATTCAATTCCGAGTACAATTGCTACATGCTCATTAGCATGCGCATTAGCCGTATCCGGATTAATTAGGATATCTCCTGGGACCATACCATTCAAGTAATTAATTGGCCGTGAATATATATCAACTATATCTTGAACAGAATGTTTAGAATATAGAGGAAATGAATAAGAATCCTCCGGCTTAACCCATTTATCACTGCCACTAAAATCCGCCATCCAGTAGTTATTTCCGTTATAACTCGCTACTCTTTGTAGAAAGCCATTACAATCGGTACCAGCCGAATAGAGAACAAGCTGCCAAACATAGCTGTCTAGAAAATAAGCATTATAGGATGCAAGACCTGGCAGATATGGAGTATAGCTAATTCCATTAATTACAAGCGGATCATATGTTGTCTGTCCGAAACGCCGGCCTGTAAAAATATACATACTCCAATAGCCATAATATGGAGGAGGCGCGGTTGTAACATTCCAACCCCTCAAAGATTCCCTGTAATCATCTGGGAACTGGTATTCTGGTGGATCTATATTCGGATAATAAACTTGTATATTTGAATCGCTAAAATAATTAAAGATGGCGTCACGTTGAGCCTCCATCTTCATATTAAAAGTACCTACATCATCAGTTCCGCCTTTCGAGTATGCGACAGCATCTGCAACTTCTGAATAATCGTAGAAGCATGTCCAATCATTAATGCTATCGTTATTACAATATGTCTGCGCTTCGTCCAATAAGGTCTTGTCATAAATGGCAAAAAAATGAATAAATGAGTTAACATCACTAATTCCAGCGCTTGATAATACATCAGTATTTGCATATTTTACTTTGAAATCCAGCAGGAAATCATATCCTCTGTCCAACTGCCCATTATTAACGACCATGAACCTATCCGTTTTCGGTCCTACTTTTCCATCCGCATCAATTCTACACCAAAGCAAGCCCGATTCGATATATAGATATGCTATGGCGTTGTTTTGCGGGTACTGAAGCCCATCTTCAAATACAGCACAAAACTCAAAATATCCCCACGTTCTGTCATTTTGATCGCACGGATCGATATAGGGATTCAACCCAACATCTCTTGTTCTATTGGTAAAATTGGGAAATCTAACCTTGAAAGGACCGCATCTTGAAACGTCCCAAGCCTTATAGGGTATCCATCTTTCATGTGAGTCGACTTTCTCTTGCGGATTATCATCATCTAATTTAGTATCAGTAACAAATTCTATTATATATTGGATATCAGCGCTGGTAATGTAGGACGTGTTATCGTTGTTTATCTGCCCAGTCGCATAACCATCCGAATTGATATATGGCATTGAGCTTGGATATACATAGCTTTTATCGATTTTCGCAAGTGAATGAATTTTCGGACCACCGGTTGTTGGCGGCGGCGTTGGCATTGACAATGGAATAGGACACCCAAACAAAGCAGAGAGTGCAAGCAGAAGAACAAAGGATTGAAGTACCATTCCATGACGTTTATCTAGGCATATACATCCTGCAAATGGTCTTTTTTCTTGGATACTCAAAACGTTCTCCTTAATCGGATATTAATTGAGCATTTATAGCATAGGGTGCCTGCGGATGCAACGAAATTCTTCTGTCAGTATCAGTATGATACTATCACAGCATCTGCGGCGGCCGGAACGAGAAAGATTTTCTCTATTCTCGCCAAACGCCGCACGCTTTCGGACCACATCGGGCGGCGCATTCTTGTACCTTGCCCTCACCCCCTCAGCACATTGATGGCGGGAGGGAGCAGCTTCATCACTAGGGGAAAATCCTTCTCCTGAAGCCAGGTGAGCTCGCCATCGAGCTGCAACGGCATCTTCGCATGGTAGTCTATCTCGACATGGTCAGCGGAGTAGAACCTCACTTGAGGGAGAATGCCGTGCCTGCCCTCATAGAAAAGCTTCTTGTTCTTGATCTTTGCGAAAAGGCTGAGGTGGTCCACGACGCAGACGTTCTCCTGTCCTGGAAGAACATGCATATGGCCGCCATAGGTCCTGTCTCCGCTTATCCCCACGACAACCATCGAAGGGACGATCCCGTCTATCGATATCTCGCCTCCTTTGGAGAAGATTCGCACGTCCATAGGTAGGGGCTTGATGGCTTGCTCGTAAAAGAGGCTTCCCACGTCCACGAGTGCCTTGTAGGCGTGGCCGGGAATAGCACGTTTGAAGCGGTAGGTGAGGCCCGCGATGAATGCATCTAGGCCGACGCTTGCGATATTGAATGAAAAGCCCACTTGCTTTCCCGCCGCGGTCACCACCAGGGCTCCCGTCTTCAGGTTGTGCGGCGCTCCAAGAATAAGATCGTATGCCTCGCTGAACGTGTTGGTGTCCGCCATGTCGTTCCCCGAGCCCAGGAGGTCTCCATCGGCCTGGATAAGGGCGGTGCAGATTTCGTTGCTGGTGCCGTCGCCACCGCAGCCGATGAGGAGGTGCTCCAGGCCGGAGCGCGCCTTCTCCTCCCGGGTGAGGATATCTTCCGTGATTATTCGCGCGTGGCCGGCGTACTCCGTGAAGTGTACGAGGTTGATCTCGATCTTTCGCCGGGGATAGCGGCTTCGAAGCTCTTCCAGCCGAACCTCGAGCTCCATGATCATCTTCTCGAGAGTGGATTTTCGCTTGAAAAACCCGGCGTGGGGATTGACGATGACATCGACAATCAGAGGCGCCGTATCGGCTTGGCGGGAAAACTCAGTCAACTTGGAGACGCCGTTCGCGTCCGTCGATATCAGGTCCATGGTTCACCTCCACGATGCATCGTTTCAGCCGCTCTTTTCCAGCATCGACAGTATTCGTTGCGCTGCCCTGCCGCGGTGGGAGAGGCGATCTTTCTCCTCGTCGGGAAGCTCCGCGATGGTCTTCCCCGCATGCGGGACCAGGAATAAAGGATCATAGCCGAAACCGTGATCCCCACGAGGCTCATGAGTGATCTGGCCGTTCACGGTTTCCTGGGCGATGAAGAATCTGCTTTCCTCGATGACAAGAACAAGACAGCAGACGAAGTATGCCCGCCTGTCCTCGATGCCCTCCATTTTCGATAGAAGATATGCATTTCGCGCGTGGGCCTCTAGAACAGATCCGCTGCCCGAGCCGTAGCGTGAAGAATAGATTCCTGGCTCGCCGCCCAAAGCGGGCACGCATAATCCTGAGTCGTCGGAGACCACCGGCCGCCTGGCAATCGAAAAAAGTGCCATAGCTTTTCCGAATGCATTCTCCAGAAAGCTTTCGCCGTTCTCCTCGAAGTCGAACTCGATGCCCGCCTCACGGCTGCTCGCGACATGACGGGACCGCGAGGCCCATTGTCTCGGCGATTGCCCTCGAACATGTGCAGCTTCAAATCTGTCTATCTCTCATGTATCTCTTTCTGAAATAGCGTTTTTTCAAGATTCCCCATTGACCAGATCGGCGCTAAAAGTATCATCAAGTGAACGAAATATGTGCGCGTTGCCTGCGCGCCCCATGACGAATCACAGCGGCGCTTGCCGCCGTTTCCACTGCTGTGGTAGCATCACCCACCCTGGATAATGATGTTGGACAGCATTGCTATCGGCGTGGGTATGCTCAGCGAATGAGCACACATAGGGATGCACAGTGATCAAGAATATCGGCGTCATCGGGGTAGGCGGCGTTGGCGGGTATTTCGGGGGCAAGCTCAGCATGCTCGCCCAGGCGGACCCCGCGCTTGAGGTCTTTTTCGTGGCGCGGGGCGCGCACCTTGAGGCGATACGCAGGAACGGCCTCGAGCTGTCCACGGCCGAGGAGGGGGAGCTTCGCTGTGTTCCCACGCTCGCAACCGACGATTTTTCGAAGCTTCCGACTCTCGACCTCTGCCTGCTGTGCGTGAAAGCCTACGACCTGGCCTCCCTGCTTCCCCTCCTTGGCCGGCGCGTCTCCCCGGACGCGCTGATCGTCCCATTGTCGAACGTAGTCGACATCCCGGAGCGGATTCGCGCCGTCATTCATCAGGGAGGAGTGCTTCCCGCATGCGTCTACATCGGGACTCACATAGAGCGGCCCGGGAGAGTGGAGCAGAACGGCGGCGCCCGCACCGTCATTCTCGGACCGGATCCCCTCCACGAATCAGAAAAGGTGAAGGAAGCCCTCGATCTTTTCACTCGCGCATCCATCCGCTTCCAATGGAGCAGCGACCCGTACCCGATGATCTGGGAGAAGTTCATCTTCATCGCAGGCTACGGCCTGCTGACGGCGTGGTGCGGCAAGACCCTTGGCGAGGTCTTCGAATCCGCGGAGCTTCGCGGCGCGGCGCTTGCCATCATGCGGGAAATCGCGAGCCTTGCCGCAAAGCGCGGTGTCCGTCTGCCGCCCGGCATAGCGGAGGATTCCCTGGCCAAGGCCGCCGGGTTTCCTCCCGGCACCAAGACTTCATTCCAAAGGGACTTCGAGAACCCGAAAAAGCCCGACGAGCGGGACCTTTTCGGCGGAACGATCATTCGAATGGGCGAATCCCTCGGAGTAGAGACGCCGGCCACGCGAAACATCTACGGCGAATTGCAGAAAAAGAAGCCCGTTTTTTAGGCGCGGGGCGGCCCGCAATCCAGGACACTATCGGCCGCCGGAAGCCCGAGAGCCTCATTTCTTGCGCGGCGTTCTCTTCTCGCGTATACTTTGGCCCCTGAGTTTTCAAGAGGGGAGGCGCCCGTGGGCAAGCTTATTCTCACTGTCATCCACAGACCCGAGATGGTTCCCGAGTACCTGGAAAAGGAGGCGGCGCAGGGCAAAAAAGAGGACATCGCCCGCACAAGCGTCATTTCGGCTTCCCTCGACATCTTCAAGACCCAGCAGAGGATCGCGCACGAAAACGGCCTCAAGACGACAATCCAGATGACGTACGCAAGCCTCTTCAACGAGGAGGTCGTAGCGCTGGCCAAGGGAGACCACGAGAAATACGGCGACGAGATCGGGCTGACGCTCCTGGGGCTGCCGTGCAAGGAGTTCAGGGAGAAATACAAGACGAAGGACTTCTGCATCTGGCATTTCTCGATGGAAGACAAAAGAGAGATCGTCACGGACGTATTCGAGAAGTTCAACCAGGTTTTCGGGTTCTTCCCCGCCTCCACAGGCTCCTATTATCTGGACGCCGAGCTCGTGCGATTCATCAAGGAGAAGTACCCCATGGTCTCCTGCGCCGTGGCCACCTGCTGGGAGGAAGGGCCAAAGGCGTATCACAACGCCAACAACTCCTGGTATACGCTGAACGACGGCGGGCCCTGGAACCCCTGGATCCCCTCCCGCTCCAACATCCACTGCCCCGCCTCGGGGCCGGCCGACGACAGTGGAATCGTGGCCATCCCGCACCTCTCGCGCGATCTTTTAGCGGTGTTCGACGGGCCGGGCTCTTTCTATGGAACGCATCCCCAGAACGTGCTGCGCGGGATGGTGTACAAGGACGGCCAGTACCCCTACCTCTTCAACCTCATCGATCAGTACCGCACCCTGGACAAATACAACAACGGCTTCACCTACAACATGGTCTTCGTCGGGCCCGGATGGATGAGCAAGCAGGGGCGCTGGGAAGCCCCTTACTCCCTTCTGGAAAAAAGCTACAGCGACTGCATGGCATACTACGGCGAGCTCAAGCGGGCGGGAAACGCCGAAGACATGACGATGAGCCAGTTCGCGGCCTGGTATCGCGGGAACAAGACCTACACGGAGCCAACCTGCGCCTTGTGGAAGGACATCCTCTACGGCTCTCGAAAGCAGATCTTCTGGTACCTCGACCCGTACATGAGGACGTGCGTGGACATGAACCAGGGAGGCGCCCTGGTGGACCTCAGGCCCTACGTCGCCAAGCTGGTGCGTCCCGTTGGAATCGGGACGGCCCACATCTGGGACTGCTCGTACCCCTTCCTGATCCAGGCCTTCTACCGTGCCGGCTATTTCACGCACTACGCCGGGGAGGGATCCATCAAGAGCTGCAAGGTGAGCTACAAGGGCGAAGAGATCGATCTCTGCCTCTGCCGCACAAAGGCGCGATATTCAGAGGAAGGGAAAAGCCGGAGGCTGACCCTCGATCCCGTGGATCTCGAGTTCGCCGGCCTGACCGCCACCCTGGCATCCACCATCACCTTCGCTGAGGATACGGGCGAGATCCGGTTCACCAGGAAGATAACGGCGATGAGCAAGCCCACGGCAGCGGTCCATATCAACGAGTACATCACCGCCTGCCATGGAACCACCGAGTATCCGGAGGACCTTTCCGGGATCGTCCTGAAATGCGTGGGAAGCGAAGGGGTCAAGGAGATCGTCTACAAGTACAAGTGCCGTGAAGAGGCCATGAAAAACGTCACAAAAGTGGAGGCCATCGTTCCCCACGTGGACACGCGGGTCTCGCTACTGCCGGTGAGCGGCGGCATCGGCGGATATTTCAGGGAAGGGTACGCCTTCTCGCCCATGTTCACCCTCGGCCTGACCGGGGAGCTTCGCGCCAACGAGGAGATGACGACATGTCTCAGGCTACAAAAGGCAGACTGAACTTTCGCTGTCCGGCGTGCTTCGTGAGGGAGATCGACGTCGATATGTTCTACGACAAGGAGAGGAAGGAGTATTACTGCCTGCGGTGTCCCTTCACGGGCACGGAGGAGGAAGTCCTGAAGCTGAACGAGATGGCCAAGTTCAGGTACAAGAATCTCCTGACAAGGATTACGGACTTCGACTGAGGGGCCGCCGCGAAGCGCGGATGGCGATCTCGCCCTCCCCCCATCGCCCCGATGGACCCTGTTTTTGCGATCTCTCATGTATGACGGAAATGCCAGATTGAGACTGAATATCGATTTTGATTGGAAGTTTTTCCAAGGCGACATGAGAGGAGCCGAAAAGCCCGAATATGATGATGCGCTTTGGAGAGAAACGAACCTGCCTCATGATTGGAGCAGAGAGGGGCTTTTTGACAAGAATAATCCAACCGGAGGCAGCGGGGGCTATCTGCCGGCCGGAATCGGGTGGTACAGAAAACACTTCAAAGCATCCAAAGCATGGCTCGGGAAAAAGGCGTTCATCGAGTTCGACGGCGTTTATATGAACTGCGACGTCTCCATAAACGGAACGCATCTGGGCAGTCATTTCTATGGATATACAAGCTTCTCGTATGACGTTACGCCCTTCCTTAATTTCGGGGAAAAGGAAAATGTCATCTCGCTCAGAGTGGACAATTCACGACAGCCGAATTCCCGCTGGTACACCGGCTCGGGAATTTACCGGCACGTCTGGCTCGTACTTACCGGGCCCGTTCATATTGGCCGCTGGGGCACATATGTCGTGATCCCGGAAATGACGGAGGATTTCGCGGTTGTCAGGGCGACGACAACGATCAAGAACGAGTTGTCAGCCGATTGCGAGGCAGAACTGCATACATATGTCATTGATAGGGAAGACAGGATCGCGGCTTCCGACATATCGGCATTTGAGGCAGGGGCGGGCCGGGACTGCACGGTGGCTCAGGAAGTCAAAGTCCACGGCCCGCATCCGTGGTCCGTCCATACCCCGTATATGTATGTGCTGAAAAGCGAGATCATTCAGCACGGCAATGTCGTCGACCGATATGAAACGCCGTTCGGAATGCGGAAAATAGATTTTGACGCCGACCGCGGCTTCCTCCTCAACAATGAGGCGGTCAAGATAAACGGCGCCTGCCTTCATCACGACGGGGGATGCGTGGGGGCCGCCGTCCCGGAAAGGGTGCTCGAAAGAAGGCTGGAGCTGCTCAAGGAAATGGGCTGCAATGCCATCAGGACAAGCCACAACCCTCCATCGCCTGAATTGCTGGAAATGTGCGACAGGATGGGATTCCTCGTCATGGACGAGGTTTTTGACGAATGGGCCATACCCAAACTGAAAAACGAGGACGACAGGTACGGCTATTGCGAGCATTTCGACGCCGATGCAATCGAAGATTTGAAAAGCATTCTCTATCGGGATAGGAATCATCCAAGCATCATTCTGTGGAGCGTGGGCAACGAAATACCGGAACAGACAACGCCCGATGGTCCCGGTATTCTCAAGAGACTTGTGGATGTCTGCCATGAAATCGATCCCACAAGACCGGTTGCTTCCGCGTGCGACAATATCAAGGCGCAGCCAATGGAAACATCGGACGCCTTCCTCGAGCTTCTGGACGTGGTCGGGTACAACTATGTGAACAGGTGGCAGGGAAGAACGGAAACCTTCTATGCGGAGGATCATCACAGGCACCCGCAGCGGAAGGTTATCGGAAGCGAGCACTACTCAACAAGAGGAATACGCGGCGATTACAACGACAGGAGAGAAAACAAGGATCCTTTCTGGAAGCCGTACAACACGCGGATGATGATGGCCGAGCATTTATGGAGATTCACCAAGGCGTACGACTACGTTTCCGGCGATTTCATGTGGACGGGGATCGATTACCTGGGAGAAGCATCCTGGCCTTTCAAGAGCGCGAGCGCGGGCGTGCTGGATACGTGCGGATTTCCCAAGGACGGGTACTATTTCTATCAAAGCCAATGGACCGACAAACCGGTGCTCCACCTTTTTCCGCATTGGACCTGGAAGGGCTTGGAAGGGAAGGTGATGCCGGTGCTCTGTTATACGAATTGCGCCAGCGTTGAATTGTTCCTGAACGGCAGATCTTTCGGCGTAAAAAGCTATGAGTTCCCCAGGCAGGGAATGACGGAGCGCTACCTGCATTTTGACAGGCCGTATGTCGACGTGACGACGTCGGATCTGCATCTTGCGTGGGATGTGCCCTATGAGCCGGGTGAGCTTGAGGCCGTAGGCACAAGAAACGGAACCGTCATATGCGAAAGAACCATTATGACGGCGGGAGACCCTGCGGGGATTGAGCTGGCTGCAGACAGAAAGACCGTTTTTTCGGACGGCAGGGACGTATGCCACATCACCGTGAGAGTGACTGACGACAAGGGCAACCTCTGTCCCTGCGCGGACAATCTCATTCACTTCAGGATTGAGGGCGAAGGAAGGCTCATAGGAGTGGACAACGGAAAACCCGACAGCCATGAAAGCTTCCGGGTCGAGTACAGGAAAGCCTTCAACGGGCTTTGCCTCGCGATCGTGCAATCGACAAGCAATCCGGGAGAGATTTCAGTCCATGCTTCCTCGGATGGACTTGCCCCGGATTCTCTCGGCATTGCAAGCAGTCGAAACCCGGGCGATTTTGACAATTGGCCAACGGAGGATGCTTCTTGATACGACCCTTCTTGATGAAAAAGGATATGACCTTCCACGGCGCGTTGGATTTCAGTTTCCTGCTGGACGCGCCCGCGGGCAAGAACGGCTTTGTCACAATAAGAGACGGCCACTTTTATGCGGGGGAGAAGCGGTTGCGTTTTTACGGCTTCAACATTCCCTTCGGCGCTCCCTTTTCTCCCAAATATGACGCAGAGGTGATGGCGGAGCGCCTTTCCAAAGCCGGCGTTAATTTTGCCCGGATTCATGCCGTGGATTCCAGGGCGCGCAGCGGCGCCCACCTGCTCATCGACTATTCAAAGGGCAATTCCCGGAATTTCGTCCCTGAGCAGTGGGACAAGCTGGATTACATGCTTCACTGCCTCAAACAGAGGGGCATCTATATTCAGCTCGACCTTTTCTGCTATCGCGGTTTCCTGCCGGCCGACGGCTTGGACTACCCGGACGACATGATGAAATACTTCAAGCAGGCCAACGTTTTCAACCGGCGGCTTATAGAGCTGCAAAAGGAATATGCCAAGCAATACTTGACACACCGCAACCCATACACCGGGCTGCGATATGTAGATGACCCTGCAGTGGCCCTGGTCCAGGTCATGAACGAAGACGGCATATTCTGGTACGAGGGGCGGGACGATATTGGGCTGCCGTCATACCGGAAAGAATTGGAAGGAAGGTTCAACTGCTACCTGCTTGCCAAATACGGTTCCAGAAAGGCGCTCGATCTGGCATGGACAAAGGACGACGGCACCCGCTGCCTGCTTGAAGATGAGGACCCGGTGGACGGGACCGTAAGGAGGCTGCCCCATTTGGAGGGCACGCAGATGTATGTGGACTGGAATGCCGGCTACCGGGGAATGGAATCCCCGGTCCGTTACGCGGACTATACGGAGTTCCTCACACGGGTGCAGTTGGACTTCAGCCGGGAGATGCGGGATTATCTTGTCTGGCTGGGCGTGAAATGTCCCATCAATATATCCAACCATGCCCAGGGCGCCGCCGATATATACAGCCTCGACAGGTATGCCGACGTCAACATGGACAACGCCTACTGGAACCACCCAGATACGGTACGGCAGGACAGGCCGCGCTACCACGACATGAACATGGTGGAAACCGATCCGCGCAGGACGGTCGTGGACAGCCCGTTCAAGCTCAACCTCGTCACACGGCTCAACCACGACAGGGTTGCGGGAAAACCCTTCGTTGCCGGCGAGTGGAACATCCTGTACGGGACCGACTTCAGAAGCGACGCACTGCCCATGGTGGCGGCCTATGCCGGTCTCCAGGATTGGGACGGCATGGTGCTCTATGCCTATCACCACGCCGACGCCATGGAGAAGTACGACGATTCGAAGCTGGACGCCCCGTTCAACCTGTATAACGACCCGGCCGTCTGGGGTCAGGTGGGACTCTGTTCCTTTCTGTTTCAGAAAATGCTTGTGCGCCCCGGCCGCAACCGCCTCGAGGTATGCTACTCGGAGCGCGACCTGTACGCCGTGCCCCGCAGCTGGATCGCCCCGTATGGCTATGCCTGTTATGTATCCCAGGTCGCCGCCGCCTTCATAGGCCTGAAATATGCGGGGAACGCCGATGTCGCGCTGGCAAGCGGTAATACCCCCACCGGCGATTATACGGGCGTGAAGCGCGCCCTGGTGTTCTCCAGAAGCCGTTACAGGGACGGCGCGGAGAAGTACGAAGGAATCAAGGGCTTTCTTGAAAAGCATCGCCGCGCGGGTGACGCCCTCGAGGTGATCGAAGACGGCGGCAGCATCGATTCCGATTACAAGAATTATTCGAAAATACTCGACGCGGCGTTGAAGAAATGGGGCCTTTTGAGCGCCGGTCAGGGGCTCGTGGACGACAAGAAGCTTGTTTCAGACACCGGAGAGCTGGAATTCGATTTCACCAGGGGCGTATTCCGCATTCATGCGCCGCAAGTCAAGACGATATCGGGCAACATAAAAGGAAGCGTTTCACTGGGTGAATACGGCTTCGATGTGGAAAACGAGCGGATGACGATAACTCTTTTGTCGCTGGACGGCCGGGACACGGACCGTTCGAAGCACGTGCTGCTCGTTGCGCTGGGATGGTGCGGCAATCTGGGCATGAAGTTCGAAAAACAGGACGATGGCAGCCGTGTTTTAACAGACGACGGGCACGGCCCCGTATCGATCGATACCCTCGAGGGCTCCATGAAGGCGCCGGGCCCGATCGCGGTCTATCCGCTCAATCCCGACGGCAGCCGCAATCCACCGCTTTCAGGGCATGATGCATTCAGGTTCGGAGAGGAGGGCACCATGTTCTATGAACTGGAAGCGCGGTAGCCACCCTCTTTTTCGAGCGACAGCCCCCGCCTATCTGTCCTCGCCTTCAGATGACGTCAGGTTCTTCCGGGAGGGCAGGAACTCGGGGAATTCGAACTCGATGAGGCCGTCCCTGGTCACGTTCATGACGGCATGCCCTTCTTTCGTCATCCGCTCGAGAAGGCCTTGAGCTTCCTTTATTGTCAGGCTGGTGCGCAGGGCCGCCTTGGCGGGAGTGATCCTGCCGTTCTGCTCCTCCGCCGCCCGGAGGATCTGCTTTTCAGCTTCCATCTCCTTCTGCTGGGCGGTGGTCTTGGCCTCCCGCGGCTTTGTCAGCAGCCTTCCCAACCCACCGAGCAGCGGCATGACGCCGGCGAACATCATCGGAAACGCCCACCACCACTCGCCGGAGCCCGCCCTGGTCAGCAGGAGCCCGCCGAAGACGAGCGTGCAGGCTGAGCCGAAGATGATCGACTCGATGGGCGTTCTGTTTCTTCTATCTCCCGGCCCGCGGTGCCTGCGCCAACCTTCCTCATTCCAGCCATTCCAGTCGCGATGGGACATGAAAATATAGTAGCCGTTCGCAACTCCTTAAGTCAACGCACGAGAAAGGGCCGCAATGAGGAGCGCCCACGGGAGCGGTTTCGGCCGCTCCTCATCGGGTCCCCGCCTCCATCTCGACGACCACTTCCCGCTCCACGATCGCGGTGATCGACCGTATCTCGGCAACCTCCCTGCCGATGAGCTCCCGCTGGAGCGCCATCGCGGACTCGCGGAACACGACCGTGCCCTCTCGGCGCGGCGTTACGTGCACAGAGATCCCTTTCTCCTCGATGGCCGGCCTGAAGCGCTCAAGCCCTATTTCCCAGGGCTCGCCGTTGGAGAAATCGTCGGCGACCAGGCGGCCGTCGATGAACGCGCTGCCCACGTCGCCCTCGTACTCGATGGAAAGGAATATCTCTTTCACCCCGTCGAAGGCGCCGGCCGCGAGCCTTACCTCGGTGTCCGCGTCGTTGGGCTTCGTCACCCCCAGGTCGATAGTCCGTGCGGGAAGCCCGATGGAGTAGCGGGTGAAGTCTCCATCAGGAGCGGACTGGAGCCGTGCGCCCATCGCCGCAAGCGGCATCTCCGCCGCGGGCAGGACGAGAAGCTCGACGCGGCGCGCCGACGAGCCGCGAAGAATGAGCCTGAGCGCGCCTTCGCTCTCGTACACATCCGCATCGGTGATGATTGCCCGCTCGCGCCCCCAGATGCGAAGCCTGGAGAACCCAAGAGACTGGATCTCAGTCAGGGTATGGAACACGACACGGGCGCCGGTTTTCACGGTAATCGCGAACGCGCTCCGGCCGGAAACCCGGGGCTGAAGGAAAATGAGCCCTCGCTCCTCCCTCCGGCCGCACCCTTCGCGTTCTACAGACGTGATGCCGCTCATCTCGAAGCAGTACTCGGCGGGAATCCCCTCATGCTCGAAGGAAAAACAGTGCGTCGTCCCGTCCGCTTCAAGGAGCGCCATGGGCTGGGCCGTCGAGTACCTCATCCGGGCCCCGCCAACTTCCAGGTTGAACGGCATGACGGCACAGGCGCCGCTCTTGAGAGTGAAGCCGCCTGTGCTCGGAACGCGCAATGACCCGCTCGCGAGCCCCACATCGACCGCGACATGAGGGTGGTCCTTCGTTTCGAGATGATCCTGGAAATTGTTGAAGAAGAGGAAGCCTGAATCGCCGGACGCCCTCACGGCGAAGCGCAGGGTATCGACGTCCCGCGGATCGAGATCGCCCGCGCAATCCGGGAGGACCGTCCGCATCGGGGCCAGTCGCTTTCCGAATTCATGGAGGAAAAGGTGAAGCCTCCTGAGCCTCCGGTACGACTCACGGACCTGCCCAAATTCGCCGAGGGGCGCCTGGAAATCGTACGAAACCCGAGGAACCACGTGCTCGTTAAGGAATCCGTGCCTGCCCGCCGTTTGCGACCCCCCATGGAACATGTAGTAGCCCAGCATCGAGCAGCCGCCCGCCAGCTTCACCAGCGCCATCGCCTCCACGCACTGCGGCGCGGCCACCGCCCGATAGCGATACCACGATTGCATGCCGCCGCCGATCTCGCAGCAGGCGAAGGGCATCGAGGCGGGGTCATAGGGAGGGTCGAAATTGTCGTACCTGCGGTCCGAGCCGTGAAAGTCGCGAAAGAGAAACTCCCTTGTCGGGGCGTGAATAGGTGTCGATTCGGTCACGTTCCACGGGCAGAATGCGTAGCCGCCGTAGAGCGGAAGGATCTCGCCTTCCAGGATGGGGGCGCCTCCCCAGCCGGTGCACGCATAGATGGGCGCCAGAAGGCTGGCCTCCAGGGCCAGGCGCTTGAGGATGCGCATGTGCTCAATTCCGCCCGTGCCGGTCGTCACGTACTCCAGGCAGAGCCTCGGCGTAGTTTCCCAGGGCGCGGCGGCGTGCATGAACTCGTTCTCCAGCTGCACCCCGATAATGGGGCCGGAGTCCTTGAAGAAAAGCCCCGCGAGCTGCCGCCCGATCTCCATGTAGAGCCTGCGGGTCAGATCCAGGTAGCGCGGGTGATTGGATCGGACCGGGAATGGCCTCCCGTACAGCCAGTCGGGAAGCCCGCCGTTTCTCGCTTCCCCGTGACCGAAGGGTCCGACGCGCACAATGACGTACAGGCCGATCTGCCCGCAAAGCTCCACGAAGCTGCGAAGGTCGCGGTCCCCGGACCAGTCGAAGACCCCCTCCTCTTCCTCGTGATGATTCCAGAATATGTAGGTCGAAACGACGTCCACCCCGCATGCCTTCATTTTCTGTAGCTCGTCGCGCCAATACCGCCTCGGGTATCGGCAGTAGTGCATCTCGCCGCAGGCGATGAGCCACGGCTCCCCGTTGAACGTGATGTATGCATTGGTAAAGCCGATGGAGTCGCCCTTGGGGCTCGACCCGCCCAGCAAGGGCAGGGCGGGCTTTATCCCGGGGCCTTTCCCCGTGAGATCGATCGTGTGCGTCATGTTCTTCCCTAAAAGAGGGAAAGCCGCCTCGCGGCGGCTTTCCCTTGATCTGGTATCTCCGATTCAGAAATGTGGAGCTACTTGAGCGCCGCGCCGAAGGCATCCATCTGCTTCTGGATCTCCTCAAGGACCTTCTGCGAGTTTGCGGTGGCGAGCTTGTCCTTCAGCTCCGCGATGGCCTTGTCGACATCTGCCACCATCCCGATCTGGATGGGCTGGGCATACTGCTGCCAGACCTGAGTGACGTTGGCAAGCTCGGTCTTCACGTTGTCCGGCACGAAGGAGAAGGCGGCGTACGGCGTCACGAAGAGCATCTTCTTCAGGCCGCCCTTCAGCGCCACGTAGGCGGGAGGCCAGGATGCCATGGGCTTGAAGATGTCCTTGTTCGTGAACCAGAACCCCGAGGCGTCGGGCGGGTAGGAGTTCTTGTCCGCCGTGACCCCTTCCGGCAGGTCGATCTTGTCGTTCTTGACCACGTAGTTCTTGCCCTCGACGCCGAAGTACACGAGGTAATCGTAGGAGGGCTCCTCCATGATGAGGTCCATGGCCGCGAGGGTCCTCTCGGCGTTCTTGGACGTGGCCGCGAGCGCCCAGCCATTGTTGATGTACGGATCCGCAATGTAGGTTCCCGTTGAAGAGAGGGCGGGGATGATCTCCACGTCGTAGCCCTGCTCCTGGCCCTTGGCGATGGTTCCCTGGCTGTCCTGGGAGTTGCCGAAGGCGACGGCGGATTTGCCCTGCTCGAAGGCTTCCTTGCTTCGCACCTTGTTGGCGAACGGGTTCTTGTTGATGTAGCCCTTGTCGTACCATGCCTTGACGAACTTCGCCGCTTTCGCGAAAGCGACGCCGTAGTCGCCGTCCAGCTCTGTGGTGACCTTGGGATTGACTAGTTGCTCATAGTTCCAGATGTACGGAATCGCGCCTCCGGCCACCCAGAACAGGGGAGTGGCGCTCTGGTTTCTATAGTTGCTGAAAACGAATCCCAGGTCATATCCGCTTTCGATGTTGATGGGGATCATGCCCGGCTCGTTCTTCTGCACAGCCGCGAGGTAAGGCTCCAGCTCGCTCATCTTGGTGACGGCGGGGACCCCGTATTTCTTCCTGAGATCTCCGCGGATGAGGAAGATCGGAACCTTGCGGTCCGGGGTCGAGGTGGGGACCATGTAGATCTTCCCATTGACATTGGCCTGCTGCCATCCCTGCTTGGGTATCAGGGGGTAATGGCGCGGCATGTACTTGGCCAGCATCGCCGGCGTAAGCTCCGCGAATGCTCCCCGCACCGCCTGCTGGGCGTACATGCACCAGTTGGCCGTGTAGATCCAGTCGATGTTCTCCCCGGCGGCAAGCACCAGGGGATATTTCGCCTGGAAGTCGGCCCAGTTGAGGTAGCTGATCTCCATGGTGGCGTTGAGATCCGCCTTGAGCTTCTTGTTCAGCTCAGTCATGACATCCGGCATTCCGGCGGGGGGTGCGCCGAGGAGATAGCCGTAAAGCTTGACCTCCTTCAGCTTCGCTGCGGCGGCTCCCTCTTTGGTGCCCGCCCCAAACGCGGTGAAGCCCGCGATGGCCATGATGGCCAGCACGAGCCCGAGGACACGAACGGTTCTTCTCATGACAAGACCTCCTTATGATATGAGTCGTGAAACCCGGCGGATGGCCGGGCAAATGCCGAAATGAATGCTCCTCATCCCTTGATGGCTCCCATGGTGATGCCCTTCACGAAGTAGCGCTGGACAAAGGGATAGACGAGGACGATGGGACCCGTGGCCGCCACCGTCATGGCCAGCTTCAGGGATTCGTTGGGCATGCTGCTCAAGGGGAGATTGTTCACGAAGTTGGCCGCGAAGTTGATGCTGGAAAGGATTTCGTAGAGCGTATATTGCAGGGGCCACATCGATTCGCGCGGAACGAACATCATCGGGCTCCACCAGTCGTTCCAATAGCCCAGCGCCGTGAGAAGCCCGATTGATGCCAGGGCAGGGGTCGAAATCGGAAGAACGATACGTATATACATGGAGAAATCGTTCGCTCCATCTATCTTCGCGGATTCGAAGAGGCTCGCCGGGATGGAATTCGCTATGAAGTTGCGCAGGATCAGGATGTTGATCACGCTGAACATCGGCACCAGGATGAGAACGGTGAACGTATTCTGCAGGTGCAGGCCCTTGGTGATGAGAAGGTAGTACGGTACCAGCCCTCCGTTGAACAGCGTGGTGAAGTAGAGGAAGAAGGCGAGGACGTTTCTGTACCGCAGCTCCTTTCTCGAGATCACGAACGCCGCCATGGCGGAGAAGAAGAGGGAAAGGCATGTTCCTACCGTCGTGATGAAAATCGTGATGGCGTAGGTCCTGAGCATCTTCTGGGGATTCTCGAAGATCATCTTGTAAGCGCCCAGGGAGAACTCCCTCGGGACGAAGGCATAGCCCCAGTTGATGATGGCGTGCTCCGAAGAGAAGGAGTTGATGGTCAGGATGGCAAAAGGGAACAGGGCGAAGAGCGCAAAAAACCCGACAAAAAGATACGCGATCACGTTGAGCTGGATCACGTCGGAGCTTTTTCGAAACGCCATGCCTGCCCGCCCCCCTTAGAAAAGCGCCGATTCCTTTTCGTAGCGGCGGACGAGCCCGTTGACCAGCAAGATGATGAAGAAGCACAGCACGGACTGGTAGAGCCCCGCCGCAGAGGCCATGCCGAAGTCCTGGCTTCCGATAAGAGACCTGAATACCAGCGTATCGATGATATCGGTGGCGCCGAGCAGCGTCCCGTTTCTGCCGATAAGCTGATAGAACATGTCGAATTCGCCCCGCATGATCCTGCCGACCCCCAGCAGGGCGAGGATGAATATCGTGGGCCTCAGGAGGGGAAGGGTGATCCGCGTGATGCGCTGGAAGGCGCTCGCTCCGTCTATGGTAGCCGCCTCGTAGCACTCCTGGTCGATTCCGGAGAGCGCGGCGAGGTAGAGCACGCTGCCGAACCCCACCCACTTCCAGATATAGAGGACGGGCAGCAGCAAATACCAGTTGGCGGGATTGCCGTAGATATCGATGGCTTGGCCGCCCAAGGATTTAATGATGGCGTTGATGAGGCCGTACTCGTAGTTGAAAAGGTTGTAGAGGAAGGCGTTCACCGTTACCCAGGAGATGAAGTAGGGAAGAAACAGGAGGGTCTGGGACACCTGTTTAAAGCGCTTGCCGGCGGCCTCGAAAATAAGGATGGCCGTCAGGATGGAAAAGACGTTGTAGCAGACAATGAACACCACGTTGTACATGAAGGTGTTCCGCGTGACCACGAGGGCCTTGCCGGAAAGGATGAAGTACCTGAAATTCGTAAAGCCTATCCAGGGGCTCCTGTAGATGCCGTCCCGGTAATTGAACTCCTTGAAAGCGACAATGATCCCCGCCATCGGGATATAGGCCAGGAGGATGAAGTATGCGGCGACCGGCACGAACATCAGGTAGAGGAGCTTGTTCTTCGCGAACTCATGAAGGAAAGAGGATTTCCCCAGCGGCGGCACCTAGCCTGCTCCTTTCACGATATCAGGAGGGAATTGAGAGCCTTTTTCGGCTTTTATCGTAGCCGCGCATCTGGGAGCGGTAAACAGGAAAATCCGTTAATCGTGGGGACTTTTCTGCACCGCGGGCGCCGCCCTCAAGCGGATCGTCACGCGGGGCCCCTCATCCGGCGCGCTCCAGTAGGAAAGCCCGTAGGAATCTCCATAGTACAGCTTGAAGCGCTCATGGATGTTTCGAACGCCGAATCCGGCGCGCCGTGCCAGGGCTGGATCGAGGACGGATGCCAGTCGCTCGCGGTCCATCCCCACCCCATCGTCCTGGACGGCGAGGGTGATGTCTCCGTCCGCTTCCCCGCCCGAGATGAGGATCCGGCCGTGTTTTTCCGGCTTCTCTATGATCCCGTGGATGATGGAGTTCTCCACGAGCGGCTGCAGCGTCACCTTGAGGATCCCGAAGTCGAGAATCCGCGGGTCCACGTCGATGGCAAGCTCGATCGCGCCGCGGAAGCGCATCCCCTGGATGCGCGCGTAGAGCTCGACGTGGAGGAGCTCGTCGCGAATGGGGATCGTCTCCCTGCCCTCGCTCAGGGAAAGGCGGTAGAAAGTTGCCAGGGAGTTTAAGAGCTCCTCGATCTCGTCCGCCATTCCCTTTCGCGACATCCACTTTATCATGTCGAGGGTGTTGTAGAGGAAATGGGGATTGATCTGGGCCTGCAGGGCCTTCAGTTCTGCCCCCTTGAGCTCCCTTTGCGTGCGCTCCTCCTGCGCCATCAGGGAGGCGATCTCGTCCATCATCAGGTTGTAGGTGACCGCCAGCTCTCCCACCTCGTCCTTGCCCACGGGAAGGGAAAGCTTCTCCAGGCTGCCCTTCTTGGCCCCCTCCATCTTGCCGATGATCCCGGAGAGCCTTCGCGTCACGGATGTGGAGACGAAGAAGGCCAAAAGGTACGCGGCGGTGGCGATGGCGAGGATCACGATGAAGATCTGGTTCCTGATGCGCCCGCTCTCCGCCACGATGCCGGCAATAGGAATGACCGTGGTCATGCGCCAGTCCGTGCCTTCCAGCACCCGGTCCTTGACCAGGGCCACCTCCGCCTTCGTCTTCACCCGGCGCAGAGGCCCCTCCTGGGGCGGAGATCCTTCCACCACGGAGACGACGGCCGCGTACCGGCTGAACAGCGCGGCGTCGGACACCGCGACGATGTCTCCCACCCCGTTTGAAACATAGGTGAAGCTGTCGCTCACCGCGCTGGATTTGCGAAGGACGTCGACCACCTGGGACTTCTTGAAATCTATCCTGAGCACCCCGATTTTGTTTTTCAGGTCCTCGAGGTCCGCGATGAAGCGGGCTAGAGACAGAACGTCGGAGCCGCCCTCCCCGTCGCCGGACAGGTATTCGGCGGGACACCAGGCGTACGTGTTGCCGCTGCCCACGAGGTAGCGGTACCACCGGGACTTCGCGGCGGCCTTCATTCCGAAGAGGTTGACATGCTCCTCAGCGTAGAAAAGCTCGTCCCTCACGTAGAGCCTGATCCGTTCCACGTTCACCCCGTCCTGGAAAGAGAAGAACAGGTTGGTGAGCTTTGTCATGTCCACGCGCTGGCCCAGAAGGTCATAGGTGCGGATGTCCTTCAACAGGATCGAGTTCACCAGGGGATCCACCAGGAGCACGTAGGAAACCTTGCGCACGTTGTACAGTTTGTACTCGAGGAAGGAAGCCGCCTGCCCGAAGGCCTGGTCCGCGGAATAGGCGATCCGCTCCTCGATGATTCCCGAGATCCTGTTGGAAATGAAAATCGCCAGTATTACGAAGGGGATCACGATGATGGCGAGGTACGATATGAGGAGCTTCTGCCTGAGTTTCAGGTCGAAGCGGAACCAGCGCACGAGGGGCCACAGCGAAGGCTTCACGACAGGATCCGCTCTCGGAACTCGGATGGCGAGGCGCCCACAAGCTTGCGGAACGCCCGTGCAAAGTAATTCGCGTCGGCGAACCCCGAGCGCGCCGCCACCTCGCTCATCTTGGGAAGGTTCTTATCGGCAAGAAGCTCCTTGGCGCGCTCCAGCCTGTATTCGATCATGTGTCTGTGGATCGTCTGCCCTGTCGCTTCCCGGAAAAGCCGGCACACGTATGCCGTGGAAAGCTTCACCTCCGCCGCGATCCTCTGAATCGAGAGCCCCGGCGACTGGTAGTTTCTGTGGATGAAGTGCTTGACCTCGACGACGACCCTCCCTTCATCGCGTCTTTCCAGGAGCCGGGCAAAGACGAGCTTCAGGCGCGCCTCCAGAAGGGAGACGACCTCGGCGAGGGTTCCCCGGCGCTCGATGGCCTCGGAAAGGGCGCGCGCCGATTCGCCGCGCTCGAAGGGATCTATTCCCCTGCGCTCGGCGTAGGAGATCAGCCGGAGCATGAAGCCGGCGAGGAAATCCCGGGCCCTGCCCGCTTGGCGGGAGCCGGATTGGCGCATTCCCGCGGCCAGGGATTCCAGAATCGATGCGGCCGTCCCGGCGTCCTCCCGATCCAGGCTGGCCTGGAACGCGTCGAGAGACCGCTCGTCGAGCGGGAGATCGGCGGCGCCTGCCGACGCATGAAAGACGATGCTCCCGGCGCCGATGAAGAAGGCAGCGTCGAGCGCGGAAGAAGCCCCCTCATGGGAAGCGAGCGCGTTTTGAGCGCCGGAAACCGCGCCGCCGACTCCGGCAAGGAGCTCTATTTCCGGCAGGGAGCGAAACAGCCGGGTGAGCGAACCCTCGATCTCCCGCTCCGCCGGCAGGCGCCGCCGATCCGGGCCGGGTAAAAGAATGACCACGGCCAGGCTGTCACCTTTGAACGCCGCCAGGAAGCGGATCGAGGACGCATCCGCCGTCCGCTCCACGGCCCCCTGAAACCGATCCCGGAAGGCCGAGTCCGCGGGAAACGCGCCGGCGGCGGGCCGGACCAGAACGACGACGAGCTGCGTATCCGCGCCGATGGCAAGTCCGGAAGCCTCGATCATGGAGTTGATCCTGTTGAAATCGGGATCGGGGTCCGTCAACGCGAGCGCGATCTCGGCCCGAAGCAGGGGGATGCCCGTCTGGGATAGGGCGTGGAGCTCCGTTTCTCTGCGCGCCGTGTCGGCCGCCGCGCGGCAGGCGGCGACCGCCGCCTTGAGGACACTCGCGAAGCTCGCTGGAGCGGAACGGCTTTTCGATATACCTCATCGCCTTGAGCTCGATCGCGGCCTTCAGGTACTCCTTGTCCGCGTAGCCGCTCATGAAGATGATCTGGCAGTCGGGAATGAGCTTTCGAAGCTCGAATGACATCGCCACGCCGTCCATGCGGGGCATCCTGACGTCCGCGAGCACGATATCCGGCCTGAAGGACCGGGCGAGCTCGAGGGCGTTGACCCCATCGTCCGCCTCTTCAATTTCATCAATGCCGACGCCGGCAAAATCGATCTCTTCGATGACTCCCTTTCGCGTGTAGTATTCGTCTTCGACGATGAGGAGCTTCATTGGAATGCCAATGATAGAGCCGGTGCATGCCGATGTAAAGCCCGAGGCGTGCGCGATCGCTCCAAGGCGCTGCCGCGCCAAACCGCGAAACAGTCGAAAAAACTTGACAAGGCTCTTTCAGAGGTTTACACTGGCGTCGAAACGCTTCGACGAAGCGTTTCGACGAAGCGTTTCGACTAAGCGCTTCAATTGAATTCTAAAGGTGGCGTACCACAGGTGATCAATGGCGACGATGCATGATGTGGCAAAACATGCCGGTGTATCGGTGAGCACGGTTTCCTACGCTCTCAATGGGACGCGGCCAATCTCTCAGAAGACAAAGGATCTGATCCACGCTGCGATGGAGCAATTGGGGTATCGCCCCCATGCGCTTGCACGGGGACTTGCCAGCAGGCGCAGCAGGATCATCGCGCTCCATTTCTCCACCTCGGAGCGCGGCATCGGAGAGACGGAGCTCGAGTTCGTCACCAGCGCGGCGAAAGCAGCTTTGAAACGGGGCTACCACCTGGTGCTGTGGACATCGGAAATGGAAGACCCCGACCGGCTGCGAGAGCTCACCCGCCAGGGGCTGGTGGACGGGATGGTCCTCATGGAGGTCCGCCAGGACGACGGGCGCATCGGCGTCCTGCGTGAAATGAGCATGCCTTTCAGCATGATCGGCAGGTGCGCCGACACTACCGGGATCAGCTTCGCCGACGTCGATTTCGACCAGACAACCCGTGATGCCGTCTCCTACCTCTTCGAGCTCGGCCACTCCCGAATTGCGTTCCTCAACCAGTCGCTGCAGGTCTTCAACGAGGGATACGGACCGGCGGTCCGCGCCTACCAGGGCTTCATGCGGGCCACCGCAGAAAAGGGAATAGAAGGCATCGCACGGTTTTGCCATTCCTCTCCGCGTGACGGCTATGAGACCTTCACCGAGCTCATCGCGGCCCGACCCGGCCTCTCCGCCATCATCGCGATGAACGACAGGGCGGTGCCGGGGGTCTTGCAAGCCATCGCGGATCGGGGATGCCGCGTGCCCGAGGATTTCTCCCTGGTGTCCATTGTCTCCTCGGCCCGCGCGGCGGAGCTCTTTGTGCCCCCCCTCACGACGATGGAGGCCCAAGCCTCGGCCCTCGGGAGGATGGCCGTGACATGCCTCATCGATCAGCTGGAGGGCGGATCCAAGGAGATGCCACAGGCGCTTCTTCCCTGCGGCTTGGTGGTGCGCGGAAGCACGGGGCCGTGCCGCAAGGTCTCTTCGATCCCGCCGCGGCCCATCGACGAGCCCGCCTTCGGTTCCGCCGTGAAATGAGCGGGGCGCGGACGGCTGGAATGTTTCGGGATTCCTCCGCTCGGCGAGCGGATTTGACATATCTCAAGAGCGAGAAAGGAGAGAGTAATGTCGTCTAAATTCTTCAAGGTATTTGCGGTTGCCATTACCGTGGCGCTGGCCTTCTCCCTGGTGGCCTGCGGTAAGGCGGGCCCCAAAGTCCTCAAGATCTGGCACTACGAGTCTGCCAATGGCGCCATGGGCGCCTCGTGGGCGGAGGCCATGAAGCAGTTCGAGGCTTCCCACCCCGGCGTGAAGGTGGCCTTCGAGCAGAAGGGCTTCGAGCAGATCCGCCAGACGGCCAGCATGATCCTCAACTCGGCGGACGCCCCGGACGTCATGGAGTACAACAAGGGCAACGCCACGGCAGGCCTCCTGTCAAAGCAGGGACTGCTTGCCGATCTCACCGATTACGCGCAGAAGCGCGGGTGGGACAAGCTCCTGGGACCGAGCCTTGCCAGCGTCTGCCAGTACGACGCCAATGGCATCATGGGCTCGGGCAAGTGGTACGGCGTCACCAACTACGGCGAATACGTGATGGTCTATTACAACAAGGACATGTTCGACAAGCAGGGGGTGCAGGTCCCCACCACCCTCGCCGAGTTCGAAAACGTGTTGGCCAAGTTCGCCAAGGCGAAGATCACACCCCTGGCGGTGTCCGGAGCCGAATACCCGGCCCAGCAGATCTTCTATGAGCTCGTCCTCTCCAAGGCCAACCGCTCATTCATCAACGCGTACCAGCTCTACCAGGGCGAGGTTGACTTCCACGGGCCCGAGTTCACCTTCGGCGCGGACAAGATGGTCGAGTGGATGAAGAAGGGCTACATCAGCAAGGACGCCGTTTCGATGAAGGCCGAGGACATGGGCCTGGCATTCGAAGGCGGCAAGAACCCCATGATGATCTCGGGAAGCTGGTGGTACGGCAGGCTCATGAACGAGATCAAGAACTTCCAGTGGGGAATCTTCCTCTTCCCCGGGAACAATTACGCGCCGGGCTCCGGCGGCAACATCTGGGTGATTCCGTCCAACTCGAAGAGCAAGGACCTGGCGGCCGACTTCATCGACATCACGCTGAAGAAGGACATCCAGAACCTCCTGGGCAACGCAGGCGGAATTCCCGTGGCGGCGGATCCCGCGCAGATCACGGATCCCAAGGTCAAGGACCTGATCTCGAGCTTCAACACCCTGGTGCAGAACGACGGGCTGGCCTTCTATCCCGACTGGCCGGTGCCGGGCTATTACCAGGTCCTCGTCTCCAGCGTCCAAGACCTGATGGGCGGGACCAAGCCCCCGGCGAAAGTCCTGGACGATCTGGCCAAGGCGTACAAGGAGCGCGGCCAGTAGGCGAATCGGCTTTGAGCCGGATCTCGATTCTGAAAAAGGGGCGGTGCCATCCCTTCGGGGAGGGCACCGCCTTCAATTGGAGAGGGACCCCTTCATGAGACAATCACGCCCGGCATGGAGCCGCGGTTTCGGCCTGTTCCTCATCCCGGGAGCCGTCACGCTCCTGGTAATAATCATCCTTCCCCTGGCGGCGAACATCGGCATCAGCTTCACACGGTGGACCGGAGTCGGAATGCCCCGCTGGATCGGGCTTGAAAACTTCAAGAGGGCCTTCGGCGACGGGGTATTCTGGGCATCGTTTCGAAACAACCTCGCCATGATCGGCGCCGTGACCGTGGTCCCGACCATCGTCGGGCTCCTCCTCGCCGTGTTCCTCTTCGATTACGTCGCCCGCCAGTTCGGCAAGGGGGCCGTCACATTCTTCCGCGCCGGATACTACCTGCCCCAGATCCTCCCCGTGGCCATTGCGGGGGTGGTATGGGGCTGGATCCTGGACCCCAACTATGGGGCGCTCAACATCATCCTCAAGCAGCTCCAGCTCACCCGGGAGACCCTGAACCTCCTGGGGGATCCGTCCACAGCCCTGCTCACCGTCATGGGGATCATGATCTGGTTCCAGATCGGCTACCCGCTGGTCATCTTCATGGCGGCCCTCCAGCGTATCGATCCCCAGATCCTGGAGGCGGCTTCGATGGACGGCGCCTCCTGGTTCCAGCGCTTCACGATCATCACGGCCATCATCAGCCCCGAGATCGGCGTGGTGGTCCTCACCACGACGATCTACGCGCTGAAGCTCTTCGCCCAGATCTATGTCCTCACCAGGGGCGGGCCGGGATCGGCCACAATGGTTCCCTCCTATTTCGCCTACCAGAACTTCTTCGAGAAATCCAATGTGGGCTACGGGGCCCTCATCTCCACGATTATGACGGTCATCATCGTGATCCTCACCGCCGTCTTCATCAACATCCAGTCCCGGCGGCCGACCGTGGAGGAGTTCTAGCATGGGCGAGCAAAAGTCTCTCACCTTCATGACGAAATACCTGGCCCTGCTTCTCCTGATCGTTCTCCTCGTGGTGATGCTGTTCCCCTTTTTCATCGTGGCGCTCAACTCCTTCAAGACCGCCTCGGACTACGCAACATACGGTCCCATGAGCCTGCCGAGACAGCTCTACTTCCAGTCCATCGTGGAGTTCTGGAACCGGGTGAACTTCACGGGAAAGCTGGCCAACAGCCTCGTCATAGCCGTTTCGGTTGCCGTGCTGGGCGTTGGGCTTGCCCTCCTGAACTCGTTCGCCCTGGGAATCGGAAGGATGCGGGGAAGGAACTGGCTTCTGGTGCTGTTCATCATGGCCAATACCCTGCCCCAGGAGGCCCTCGCCTATCCCCTGTACTACATGGCCAAGGCGGCGGGGCTCTATGACCGGCAGCTCGCCGTCATCCTCATCTTCATGGTGATCCAGGGAGCATTCGGCACCTATCTCCTCACCAACGTCCTTCGCGCCTTTCCCCGCGACATGGTGGAGGCGGCAATGGTCGACGGCTGCGGCAAGGCGAGGCTGCTCTTCCGCATCGTGGCGCCGGTGAACATGCCCACCCTCGCGGTGCTGTTCACGTTCTTCTTCATCTGGACCTGGAACGAGTTCTTCCTGCCCCTGATCATCCTCATCTCGGACGCGCGCCAGACGGTTCCCATTGCCATCTCCGTTACCCAGGGACAGCACAACATGGACGCCACGATGGCGAGCGCCTCGGCCCTCCTCGGCATCCTTCCCTGCATCATCTTCTTCGTCATTTTCCAGCGCAACCTCACCAGGGGAATCACCGCCGGGAGCATACGCTAAAGCTCGACCTGAAAGGGATACATCGAATTGAAATTCACGGACGGTTACTGGCTATTGCAGAAGGGTCTCACGGCTCACTACCCCCAGCACCTCTACGACCACGAAATCCAACCCGAGTCCGTCACTCTCTACGCGCCGGTGAGGGAGATCGCGCGCAGGGAGGACACGCTCAACTCCACCCTCATTACCGTTCGCTTAAGCTCTCCCCTGGAAGACGTGCTTCGCGTTCGCATCACGCACTTCGCCGGAGCGCGGCCCCGCCCCCCCCACTTCGATCTCGCCGTGACGGCGGAGGCGCCTGTCGCCGCGAAAGCGGACGACTCCTGGGTGACGATAGCAAGCGGCAGGCTGTCGGCGCGGGTGCCCCGCACGGGGCCCTGGCGGATCGAGTTCCTGTCCGCCGAGCGCCCGCTGACGGTAAGCCCCTCACGCGGAATCGGCTATATCGAGAAAAGCGGCGGGGAGCGCTACATCCATGATCAGCTCTCCCTCGGAGTGGGAGAGTGCATCTACGGCCTGGGAGAGCGGTTCACGGCGTTCGTGAAGAACGGCCAGGAGGTGGAGATCTGGAACAGGGACGGGGGAACCTCGAGCGAGCAGGCCTACAAGAACGTCCCGTTCTACATCTCAAGCGGCGGATACGGGGTATTCGTGAACCATCCCGAGCGGGTCTCCTTCGAAGTGGGCTCCGAGAAGGTCTCCAGGGTCCAGTTCAGCGTCCCGGGAGAGACCCTGGAGTACTTCATCATCAACGGCCCTTCCCCCAAGGAGGTGCTGGCCAGGTACACGGCCCTCACCGGAAGGCCCGCCCTTCCGCCGGCATGGTCCTTCGGCCTGTGGCTCTCCACCTCTTTCACCACTTCCTACGACGAGAAAAGCGTGAACGAGATCGTGAAGGGCATGGAGGAGCGTGACCTGCCTCTCTCCGTGTTCCATTTCGATCCCTTCTGGATGCGGGAGCTCAACTGGTGCGATTTCCAGTGGGATTCGCGGACCTTCCCCGACGCGGCGGCAATGCTCGCCCGGTTGAAGAAGAAAGGGCTGCGCGTCTGCCTGTGGATCAACCCCTACATTGCGCAGCGCTCGCCGCTCTTCGAGGAGGCTGCGCGGCAAGGCTACCTCCTCAGGAAGCCCGATGGCGACATCTGGCAGATCGATCTGTGGCAGCCCGGCATGGGGGTTGTGGACTTCACGAGCGCGGAGGCGCGCCGCTGGTATTCGGCCAGGCTCGCCGAGCTCCTCGACATGGGTGTTGACGCCTTCAAGACCGATTTCGGTGAGCGGATCCCGACGGAGGCCGTCTACTCCGACGGCTCTGATCCCGAAAAGATGCACAACTACTACTCCTTCCTCTACAACCGGACCGTTTTCGAGCTCCTGGAGGAGCGGCGGGGCGCCGGGGAGGCCGTCGTATTCGCCCGCTCAGCAACCGCGGGATGCCAGCGATTCCCCGTGCACTGGGGAGGCGATTGCGATTCCTCCTTCGAGTCCATGGCGGAGAGCCTTCGCGGTGGGCTTTCCCTCGGCCTCTGCGGCTTCGGCTTCTGGAGCCACGATATCGGCGGCTTCGAGGGCATTCCCCCGGCTGATCTCTACAAGCGATGGATCGCCTTCGGCCTTCTCTCCTCCCACAGCCGGCTGCACGGAAGCACCTCGTACCGGGTCCCCTGGCTCTTCGACGAGGATTCGGTTTCTGTTCTCCGCCGCTTCACGAACCTGAAATGCAGGTTGATGCCGTATCTCTATGCCGCCGCGGTGGAGGCGGCTGAAACCGGCGTGCCTGTCATGCGGGCGATGCTCCTGGAATATCCCGAGGATCCCGCCTGCGTGCAACTCGAACGGCAATACATGCTGGGCGGCTCGCTTCTCGTGGCTCCCGTATTCCGAGCGGACGGGACGGTCGAATACTATCTGCCGGAGGGGCGCTGGACCAGCCTGCTCTCCGGGGAAGCGCAAAGCGGCCCGGGATGGCGGCGCGAGAGGCACGGGTATCTCAGCCTGCCCCTGATGATGCGGCCCAACTCGGTGGTCCCGATGGGCGAGCGCGAAGACCGGCCCGACTACGCGTATACGGAAGGGCTTCTCCTGTACGCAAACGAGCTTGCCGACGGCGCCGTCATCACCACCACGGTGCCGGACCTCTCGGGCCGGCCTGCCGCGGTCTTCGAGACCCGGCGAAAGGGAGATGCCGTCAGCGTATCGCTTGAGGGATCCGCCGCGCGCTGGGGCCTCCTTCTGCTCGGCGTCACGAAAGCAACTTCTCTCAAGGGCGGCAGGGTGGAAACGGATCCCATCGGCCTGCTCGTTCGCGCGGATGCCGGCGCCAAGCGCGTCTCCCTGAAGCTGAAATAGGGCCCCGGATCCAGCCTTGACCTGGATCAAGGCATAATCCCCCATGATCGGCTACCTTCCACACTCGTAAGGGACAGGAGGATACCGGTGGACATGTTTTGCTTTCAGTGCGAACAGACCGCGGGAGGGTCGGGGTGCACGAGCGTGGGGGTCTGCGGAAAGAAGCCCGATGTGGCGGCCCTTCAGGACCTCATCGTCTATCAGCTCAAGGGCATCGGCTGGCTCGCTCACAAGGCGAGGCGGGGAGGCGCCGTGGACGCGGCGGTGAACCTGTTCACGGCCGAGGCGCTCTTCAGCACGGTGACAAACGTCACCTTCGACTCCGACAGGCTCGCGGGGGTGATCCGCGAAGGCGAGACGATCCGGGGCGCGGCTCTCGGGATGTGCAGGCGGGCGGGAGTCCTCACGGACGACGCTCCGGCGCCGGCGCTTTTCGCCGCGCCTGAAAATCCGGATGAGCTTGCGAGCGCGGCGGCCGCCCGCGGCGTCATGTCTGAAGAGATGGACCCGGATGTCCGCTCCCTCGAGCAGCTCCTGCTCTACGGTCTGAAAGGGATGGCGGCATACGCGGATCACGCGCTCATATTGGGGAAAACCGACGAGGCGATCTTCGCGTTCATGCACGAGGCGCTCGCCGCGGTCGCCGGCGCGCCTCCCTCGGTCAAGGAGCTCATCGCCCTGTGCATGCGGCTGGGGGAAACGAACATCCGCACCATGGCCCTCCTCGACGCGGCGCACACGGGCCGCTTCGGGCATCCCGCGCCGGCCGTGGTTTCCACGGGGACCCGGGAAGGCCCCGCCATCGTCGTGAGCGGGCATGACCTTCTGGACCTGGAAGCGCTGCTCCAGCAGACCGAAGGCACCGGGGTGAACGTCTACACTCATGGAGAGATGCTTCCCGGCCACGGGTATCCGGCCTTGAGGAAGTTTCCCCACCTGGCGGGTCACTTCGGAACTGCCTGGCAGAACCAGCAGAAGGAGTTCGACGGCAAGCCCGCCGCGTTCCTCTTCACGACGAACTGCATCCAGAAGCCGCGGGAATCGTACCGGGATCGCGTCTTCACCACGGGGCTCGTCGGCTTTCCCGGCGTGACTCACGTGAAGGACCGGGACTTCTCCGCGGTCATCGCGAAGGCAAAGTCCCTGGGCGGCTTCTCGAAGACTCACGGAGGGACTCTCACCACCGGCTTCGGGCACAACGCCGTTCTCTCCGTGGCGGGAAAGGTGGTGGACGCCGTGAAGAGCGGCTCGATCAAGCGGTTTATCCTGATGGGAGGCTGCGACGGGGCCAAGCCCGGACGCAACTACTACACCGAGATCGCCGAGAAAGCGCCGAAGGACACCGTCATCCTCACCCTCGCCTGCGGCAAGTTCCGCTTCAACCACCTGACGCTTGGGGAAAGAGAGGGCATCCCGCGCCTGATCGACGTGGGCCAGTGCAACGACGCGTACTCGGCGGTGGTCATAGCCCAGGCGCTCGCGTCCGCGTTCGGCTGCGGGGTGAACGACCTGCCGCTCTCGTTCGTTCTTTCCTGGTACGAGCAGAAGGCGGTCGCGGTCCTTCTCTCCCTGCTCTCCCTCGGGATCAAGGGGATCCGCCTCGGGCCGAGCCTGCCCGCGTTCGTCTCTCCCGGGGTCTTGAGCTTCCTCGTCGAGACCTTCGACATCACGCCGATCGGGACGGCGGATAAGGACCTGGAGGCCATAGTATCCTGAAGCCGGCAGGCCGGCTCATGTCCTGCATCAATACCTGACGGAAACCTGGACTCCGTACTGCAGGTCGGGACCGGGCGCGGCGCCGCCGCCCCTGATATCTCCGTGGAAATACCTCGCGTAAAAAAGGAGGTCCGCGTTTTGAGCCGCATTGAAGTCGAGCTGGAGAGTGGGAAGAAAGGCCGAGGCGGGGATGTCATAGATGACGCTTGCCATGACGCTTACCAGGTCGCTCACGAGCCACCGGGATGAGAAGGAGAGATACTGCTGATTGAGAAAGATGCCGGGCTGGGCGGCGAGATCCGCCGGGCCCAGGCTTCCGGGCGCCACAGGATTGCCGTTATAGTAGTATTCCAGGACGAAAAAGAGAGCGCCTTCGATCGAGTAGTCCGCTCCGAGCATCCCTTCGAAATATCCGCTCGAGGGTGAAAAGAGGAAATGCTCCACGGCCTCGCCGTATATGCCGACAAGGAGATCTCCCTTGAAGTCGAGCCCGGCGAGGAGCTGATTGCCCGCGCCCTGGTAGAGCCCCACCGCCGAAAGGTCGAAGTCGGCGATGTTGGTGTAGAGCTTGAGGGCCGAGCTCAAGCGGCTTACGGAATCCGCTATGGTGCTGACCACTTCCAGGCCCGATACCTCGCCGAAAGAGACCTCCAGCCGCACCACATCGCTTCCCGTGCGCACATAGTTGAGATCCGAGAGAAGCGGCCGCGAGAAGGCGTCGATTGGAGAAAAGAGTGTCCCCTTTCCGAAATTGACAATCTGGCGCCCCATGGAGATGTCCACGACGGGAGAATATATCTCGAGGTAGAGCTTTCGAAGGTCGACGTTCACGATGGCGCCGCTCGAGCTCAAAACGGTGATCAGGGCGGGAGCCACTCCCGAGCCGAGGGTTTGAACGAGCGCCGCCGAATAGGCATCCGCGTAGGCACCGGTCAGGAGGGTGAGGATGACGCTCCCTTCGACCTTCGCGGATTGACGGTTTGAGTTCACGAAGTTCAGCGTCAGCTGGGAGCTTCCGCCAAGCGAGAGGTCCTGGCCGCTGCCGTCGAAGCTCTGGAGAATCGATGTATCGACGGCCAGGGAGCCGCCCAGCTCCAGCCCGCCGCTCTGCGGGAAGGCGGCGGAGGCTGCTATGAGACCCAGCGCGGCCACGAAGGTAAAGCGGCGCATGCTACCTCGACAGGTTCCTGAGACTGAAGAGGGTGTCGCTCACCGGAACGTCGAAGGCGATGTCAGTCATGGCGAACACGGTGCGCGAGCCCTTCCTCAGCTGGTCCGAGACCTCGGATTTCACGGGAAAAAACCTTCCGGAGATCTGCCGCACCTCCAGGACGCGGCTTACCTTCAGGAGCTTGCCACTTTTGGCGTACATCTCCTGACGCAGGGTCACGAAGCGCTCCTTGTCGACCCAGAGCTTTCGCACCTCGTACTGGACGTCCCGGGAAGCGGCCGTGAGGGTCACCAGGTAGCAGGGACGCGTGTCCACGCTCTCCTCGCCCGTGACCTCGATCGAGTACTTGCTGGAAAGCGTGTCGCTTTCAAGGGCGTCCTGGTAGGAGACGTCGCTTCCCATCATCCCTTCCTTCAGCATGTGACCGGAGATCTTCACCGTGTCCTGTTCCGAGGGGAAGTAGATCCAGAGGTTCTTGTCGATCTTGAGGAACTTGGTGCCCTTGTCCTCGGGGTTGGTGAACTCGACCAGCGCCTTGGAGGAGCCGACGGCAATGGCCTTCATCTCCTTGGTGCGCACTGCGTCGCCCGAATAGATTGCCAGAGTGCCCTCATACGACACGGAGGAGAAAGCGGTGTTTCTGTCGACGCGCGCGAGGATTTCCTCGCCTGAAAGCGTGAAGGCGCGCGCGGGGCCGACGAGAGCCCCTGCAAGAACGACGGCGAGGGCCGCCGCAATATGCCTCATCGAGATCCGATTCATATCGCCTCCTTCGCCTACACGCTCTTGATCGAGTCGACCACGTTCATTCGGGCGGCGCGCCGGGAGGGAAGCAGGGACACGACCCCGGCGACGGCCGCCCCCAGCGCCACCACGGCGAGCGTGAGCGGCACGTCCACGACCGTGTGGATGACATTGTCCACGGGATAGTCCAGGGAGCTCATGGCCGCGCTGAAGTCCATCCCGCGCGCATGGAACAGGATGTTCAAGGCAAGCCCCCCCGCGGCCCCGACCAGGCTTCCCCAGAGACCCAGGAAGATCCCCTCCCAGAGAAAGAGAACCAGGACCTGGCCGTTCGACAATCCCATCGACTTCAGGATGCCGATCTCCCGCCTGCGCTCCAGCACGATCATCATCATAATGTTGGTTATAATGAAGGCCCCGAGGAACAGCACGACCAGAACGATGTAGTTGATGAGGCGCTCTTCAAGCTCGACCAGTTTCGGGTAATCGCCGATCGCGGTCCACGGGGTGACGGCCAGATTCGGGTCCGCCAGGAGGCTCTCGATTTTCGCCGCCACGGCTTGGGCGCGGCGGTAGTTGTTCAGCATCACGATGATGGACTGGGTTCCCCCGCCGGTGCGGAGGAAGCGCTTGGCATCCTCAATGGGGATCTGGAAGGTCGCATCGTCGAGCGCGCTCACCCCGGTCCTGAAGATTCCCACTATCTTGAGCTTCTTCAGCTGGAGCGAGCCGTCGCTCGCCTCGCTCACCACCTTGAGGCTTTCTCCAACGGAAAGCTTTAAATCCGAGGCGAGGCCGGCCCCCATGATGGTCTCCCCCGGCCCGGCGATGTATCTTCCGTCCTTGATCGAGCGCTGGAGATACAGGAGGCTCTCTTCTCTCTTCGGGTCTCCCGCAATGGCCACGGCGCTGGCGTTGTGCCCCGCGTTTTCCAGGAGAACGCCGAATCGGATCCGCTCGGTGACCAGGGAAATCTGGCCCGCGAGGGCCGGCGAAGCCTCGATCGCACGCTCTATGACGGCCGGATTCGGGACGAGCGCATCCACCGGCATCATGTCCGAGCGCGCCAGGTAGTCCCTGGAGGTGATGCGGATGTGCCCGGTCTCGTTCTTGGTGTAGTTTCTCACGATGGATGAGATGAACCCGCCCGTGAACCCTTGCAGGAAGACGCAGAGAAGCACGGCAAGGGCCACGGAAATCATGGCGAGCGCGGATCTCCTCTTGTTACGAAGGAGGTTCCTCAAAGCCATTCGCACAAGGTAGCCCATGGCCGCCTCCTTTAGACGAAATGAAGCGCGTCGGTGGCCGTCATCTTGGCCGCCTTGCGCGCCGGGATCACCGCCGCGATCAATGCAATGACAAGCCCGAATATCACCGCGAAGATCATGGCGCCGGGGTTCCATTCGCCGTACAGCCTGCCCCAGAAAGGAATTCCGCTGCCCAGGCTTCCCGCCATCTTGTCCAGCGGGAAACCGATGAAGACGAGAAGCGCGTCAAGGGTCCCGCCGAGCGCCGCTCCCATCAGGCTGCCCAACAGCCCCACGAAAAGCCCCTCCAGGATGAACATCCAGACCACCTCCCGGCTTCGAAACCCCATGGCCTTGAGGACTCCCACCTCCCTGATGCGCTCATAGACGCTCATGAGCACCGTGTTCATGATTCCAACGGCGGCTATCAGCAGGATGATAAAAATGATGAGGATGCTTCCGGCCCTCTTCTGCTTGAGCAGGGTGAGAAACCCCTGCGCCAGCTGATCGAAGGAGTACGGGGCGAGATCCGGGTTCTGTTTCTTTATCGCCGCGGCAAGAGAGGCGGCATCCGCCGCGGTGTCGGAGAGGTTCACCCGGTGGACCATGCGCACGTCGAGCTCGGTCGCTAGGCCGCCAAGGTCCAGGAAATCGTCCGCGGCGGCGTAGGTGATGAAGACGGTGCTCTGGTTGAGGACGGGATCGCTCGTGGACAGAAGCCCGATGATGGTGAAATCATCGGCGTTGCTCGCCTCGTAGCGCGTGGCGGCGGAGAGCACAACCGTGTCTCCCACAGTCACGCCCAGCTTTCGTGCGAGCTCGGCGCCCAGGATGATGCGGCGGTCGGGAGAGCCGCCGGTCTGAGCGGAAGACGAGAAATAGCTTCCGCTGATGTAGTCGGTGAGGGAAAAGACCTTCGGGTCCGTCACCGGATCCACAACGGTTCCGACAACCGGAACACTGTCGCGGTAGTTTCCCAGCCTTGCCAGAAACTCGGTGCGCCGCGTGATGGCCGATACCCGGGGATCCTCGGAGATCGTGCCCGCGAGCGCCGCGGGATCCGGGATTGCGTCGTCCAGGGGCAGGGCCTTCCTGTCCGCGTAATAGGCGGATGTAAACACCTTCACGGAAGACTCACTTAAGTTGATCATGTTGTCCACGGAGAGCCTGTCCATCCCGTTCATCAGGGAATCCACGGCGATGAAGACCCCGATGCCCGCCATCATCGTGATGGCCGTGATCAGCGCCCGCCGCTTGTGGCGTACCACGTTTCGAAGGGCTATTTGCACGATCGTGTTCATGCCGCGGCCCCCCGGTCGGACGCTATCAGCCCATCGTGCAGCACGATCACGCGGCGCGCGTGCCGCTGGACCATTGCATCGTGGGTCGAAAAGATGAACGTGGTCCCGCGGTTCGCGTTCATCTCCTCCATGAGCGAAACGATCTCCTCGGCGGTGCGGGAATCCAGGTTGGCCGTCGGCTCGTCCGCAAGAACCACGAGGGGCTTCTTCACTAATGCGCGCGCGATGGCCACACGCTGCTCCTGGCCGCCTGAAAGCTCCCGCGGAAAACGGTCCGCCATCTCGGCGAGGCCCACGGCCCGGATGATCTCCAGCGCGCGGCTTCTCATCTCGCTCCTGGACAAGCGCCGCTCGATCACCAGGGGAAGCTCCACGTTCTCAAGCACCGTGAGGACGGGAATAAGGTTGTAGGACTGGAAGATGAAGGAGATGTTCTCCTTTCGATACGTGGAAAGCTCCTTCTCGCTCATCCCTCCAAGCTCGCGGCCGTTGTACAGAACGCTGCCGCTTGAGGGAATATCGAGGCATCCCACGATGTTCAACAGCGTCGTCTTGCCGCTTCCCGAGGGCCCCACTATGGCGAGAAACTCTCCGCCCTGGATGCTGAGGTCGATCCCCCGCAGCGCTTCCACAAGCCGCGCCGCCTTCTGATAGTTCTTTCGAACAGCCTCAAGCTTCAAGATAGCAGCCATGATCAGCCCTCCTTCACCTTCCCGCTTGCGCCGCTGGCGCCGATACCGTTGGAACCCGCATCCGGGCGCAGCCTGTTGATCAGGCTCTCCATCTGGCCCAGGTATTCCATGAGCGCCCTGCTGCCCTTCTGCGTCAGCCGGACGCTCGTGTTCGGCTTGTTTGCTATGAATTTCTTCATTATCTCCACGTACCCCGCCTCCCCAAGGTTTCGCAGCTGGATCGAGAGATTGCCGGCGGAGAGCCCTATCGTCTCCTTGAGCACCGTGAACGGCACCGAAGACTGCTGATCCGCGGCCAGGTAGGCGAGGATCATGAGCCGGGTCCGCTCGTGGATCATCTTGTCCAGCCGCGGCCCCTGCCGCGTGCCGGTCCCCCTATCGCCGGCCTTCCCCATTGGACCCTTCTCTCCTCTTCTGGAGATCAAGCGCCAGGACAAAGGCGATGAAAGCTCCGCCGAAGATGAGCGCGCACCACACCCCGCCGGAAATCCCCGTGAAAAAGAAGCTCAACGCGGCGGCTGCAATGAGCCAGTAGCCCAGCACGTAGTACGCCGATGTGCGGATGCTCGACCCCAGCATGTTGAGAAGAACACCCATCGTGAGGCCGATCGTTCCGATGATGTAGTAGCCTTTTGCCGTAAGGCCCAGATACACCGAGATCGCAAGGCCGATGAGAAGCACGGGTATATAGACATGGAATATGGCCGTGATGAAGAACTCCCGGAACACAGCGGCGAAGCGCAGGCGGGGATCGATCCTGTTCAGGGGCCGAAGGATCGCGATGATTTTCATGAGCCCGCCCCATGCGGCCGCCGCCGCGACGGCCGCGAAAAGCCCCACCTTGATCCCCACGGGAACCGCGGCGAACGAGCCGAACCTGCCGATGAAGAGCTGAAAGGCCAGGGACAGGACAATGACTACGACTCCGAAGAGGAGGCTCATCGCGCGGAAGTTCCGCGCCGCGAAGATCTCCCGGAACAAGGGACGGTTCCGCTTCACGGCTTCCTTGATGTACTCCATGTCCTCGATCAGGCGGGCCACCTCTTTGCTGTTCTTCACGGGAGCGCGCATGCTTGGATCTCCTTCACAGGAGAAATGTATTTTACTTATGTAAACTTGTCAATAGAATAAACCAGTCTATGAGAAGGACCATGGGGGCTGTCCGGTTGAGCCGCGCTTCGAGAAACTAGCGGGCTACGATTTTGAAATCCAACGGGCCTCCGGATTCATTTCGGTAATCGAACCAGGAAGATCGTACAATGAGCCTGAACGCTAAGGTTTATAATTATTTATATAGTATAAATTTATTAGCTTCTCAGGAATCGATGCTTTTGGCACGATCATTGTAATACATGAGGAGACTCATTCAGGAAGGAGTAAAATGAATCAGGTAAACCCCATGCTCCTTTTTCTCCTCGCACCCGTCGGGCTGGCCCTCTATTTCTTCGCGGTTCGAGCGATAATAGGCAATGGCCACGAAAAAAGCTCAAAACTGGAGCTCAGGCACCGTTCGAGCGGTTTTTCAACCCGATCGAATTGAGGATCCTCGCGACAAGCTCGGCGGTCGACGCCAGAAGGTACGCGGATAGAGCCACGTACGCGATATAGCCCCCATACCAGAGCTCACGCAGAATCGTGTGATAGTAGATTTCAAAGATTCCCCCCGCGGACAAAAGGACTTGGGCGATGCAGAGCGGCAGGGCCGCTTTCTTCGGCCTGGCCGCAAGCTCGTAGATGATGATGGGCGCAGGCCATAAGAATGTGATCATCAAGAGCCAGCTCGGGACCGATCCAGCGTCGAAGTCGGTCCACGCATAATAGTACGAGTAGGTCTGGGGACCTCGATCCGCCGTCGATTCCGCCTCCTCTGAGCCTGTTTTCCCGTCGTGAGCGCACCGCGAGAGGGGCAACACGAGCGCAACCAGCAGGAGTGCGGCGGCGGCGTATCTGACGATGCGGGCAGCTTTCAGAACCTTTCTAGTCATTTTCCGAATTGTAGCTGAATGCAGCGCAAAATCAAAGGCCTGGGACACGTGCGAAGCTAGCTCAGGACGGTGATCCTGCCCGTTGTGCCGTCCACGCGGATGCGCTGGCCGGTCGCGAGGCGGTTTGCGGCATTGCTCACCCCGACAACGGCCGGGATGCCGTACTCCCGCGCCACGACCGACCCGTGAGTCATCATCCCTCCAACTTCCATGACAAGGCCGCCGGCCGCCAGGAAGAGCGGGGTCCAGGCCGGGTCGGTGCCGGGACACACAAGAATCTCTCCTGGGGCCAGCTGGGCCCGGCTCGGGTCGAGCACCACGCGCACCGCTCCCTCGACGACCCCGGGGGATACGGGACTCCCCACTATGGCATTGGAGGCTGTACCTCTTCCGGTTCCGGCGCCATCGCCGTTATCGACGGCCTTGTCCGCCTCCCCGCCTTTGCGGGAAGTGCCCAGAAGGCCCTGCCCGTCTCCGGCGCGAACGCCTTCGTAGAAGGAGGTGCCGTCGCTCAAAAGAACGCGGGGAACCATGCGGCGGCGCTTCTCCCGCAGGTAATGCAGCTTGCGCTCGACAATGAGAGCCTTCCACTCCCGTCGATTCCCCTCGGCGATTGCCTGCAGATCGGTCAGGCGAAGAAAGAAGATGTCGTTTGGCGATTCGATCGCGCCCTGTGCCGCGAGCTCGCGGCCCGTGGCGAGAAGCGCTTCGCGGCAGCAGGTCATTGCCCTGACCGCGGCAAACTTGGGGCTCTCCCGCAGGCCCGTAAGCTCGCGAATCCGCCGGATGAGCCAGCGCGCGCGCCGGGCCCGGGCATCGCCGCGGGGCCGCAATTTCAGCTGCTCGACCAGTCGCTGTCCCGCCGACGCTGCCGAGGCCGCTCCGCGCCGGAAAACGGCGGCCGGGGTGCGGCTTTCATCCGTGATGAGCACGTAGCTCTTCAGGGCTTGAAAGAGCGATGCGGGCTCCTCCCGCCAACGCGGCCTGCCCATGTCGATCTCGGCGACGCCGCGCATTCCATAGCGGTCCATGAAAAGCGAGACGACGCGCTGCGCCTCGCTCGGCAGCTTTCCCCCGAGATACTCGGCGGCGAGCGCGGCGGCATCGGCGGAAGCGAAGAGCCTCAGAGACTCGGAATCCGCCTGAATGCAGCGCGCCGTTTCCCAGAGAACCAGGTCCATCTCCGTGGTCACGTTATGGGCGAGGCCGCGGGTGAGCTCCAGCACCATGCGCTGCGCGTCGGGAAGGTCTCTGCACATCGCGGAAAGGAGCTCGAAAGGCGCAACGCCACAGGCGACGGTGGGGATGAGCCTCCCGATGAAGAGGGACGGAATGCGGCCCATCATCCTCTCCATCACGGCGAGACGAGCCGCCAGGCTTTCCGCCCCGGCGAAATCGGCGGACACGCGGCAGACAAAATCCTCAAGCGCGCGCTGAAGCCGAAAGCGGTTCGCGGCGTCATTCGACGGTCCAGCGCGGCAAGCCTCGGGTCGGCGAGAAGTGATTCCACGGCCCGCCTGCTCCCCGGGTCGATGGCAGAGAGATAGATGTTTAAAAAGGCGCGCCCTCTTTTGTTCCTGAAGAGATTCGTGAAATTGAGGAAGAGACGTCCTCCCGCCTCGATCATGGCGCGCTGCGTCTCAGCCGTGCGGCGGAGCCCGAAGATCCTTCCCAGCGCCGCCATCATCATGCGAAAGCCGTCCATCCCGAAGGGCGTGAAGGGATCCAGCATGCCCTGAACCGAGCCGAGGGAGAAAAGCGCCAGGAGCTCGTCATGCGGCGCCCCCTCGGGAAGCGGGTACAGGGAGGTGATGGGACGCGATTGAACGACGAACAGCTGCCCCCCCGCCCCTGCCCACTCCATGTCCTGGGGCGAGCCGAAGTGCCTCTCGGCCAGGCGCCCCAACCGATCGAGCTCCAGGATCTGCCCGTCGGAGAGCGCCTGCACGACGCCCGCCGGCTCGCTCACGATTTCCGTGCCGCCCCCGTTTTTCCCCCGGACCGAGACGACCTTCGTTCCCAACCTCTTGTCGATGATGCGCCCGCGTTGAACGACATAGTGGTCGGGGTCCACCCGTCCCGAGACCAGCGCTTCTCCCAGGCCGACAGTGGCATCGATCACGGTCTGGTCTCGTTCACCCGTGAGGGGGTTGGCGGTGAAAAGCACTCCCGAGGCTTCGCTTTCCACCATCCGCTGAACCACCACGGCGAGGGCGGTCCCTTCATGTTCGATCCCGTTTCGAGCGCGATAGCCGATTGCGCGCGCGGTCCAGAGGCTCGCCCAGCAGCTGCGCACGGCGTCCAGAAGCGCCTGCGAACCCACCACGTTGAGGTAGGTGTCCTGCTGACCGGCGAAGGAGAGGTCGGGGAGGTCTTCGGCGGTGGCGGAAGACCGGACGGCCACCGCAGCGGATACCCTGGACAGCGTCGCATACTCCCGCTGGATCTCCCGGGCAAGCTCAGGCGGGATGGAGCCGGCCTGGAAGCGTGAGCGGATCTCTCGGGACGACTCTTCGAGAGCCGCGGGATCATCAGGGCGCGCGGATTCCAGCGCCTGGCGGATCTCGAAATCGAGCCGGCTCGCCGCGACGAACTCCCGGTAGCCTTCCGTCGTGACGGTGAATCCCGGAGGGACCTTCATGCCGGCTCGAATGAGCTCTCCCAGGTTGGCGGCCTTTCCGCCGGCGGCCGGCAGATCCTCTTTCGCAAGGGCATTCAGGGGCACGGTGAATCTCATCGGCTCTCCTTGGTTTCTGCTCAGCGCGCGTCGATGCCGCGGAAGTATATTTCCAGGAGCGAAGAGGCCGCCTGTTCCGGCGAGCGGGCCCGCTCACCCGTGAGGTAGGCCATCGCGAAGGTGCCCTGGACCATTGTCATGAATACCCTCGCCGCTTCCACCGGGTCCACGGAGCGGAAGGAGCCCTGGCTGATTCCGCCCTCGATGGCCTCCACAAGCAGTTTCATGTATTCCCTGAGGAATCTGTTGAGGCCCGCCCTCATGCGCTCGCGCCCGCTGGGCACCTCGCGCCTGACCACCTGGAGGATGTCTGCGGACTGAAAGAGGAAGCGGGCGGTCTGCTCCGCGACCACGCAGACGCGGCGTCGAGGGGCCCGTTCCGCCTGGATCGCGGAGAGGGCTCTGCCCATGAGGGCGATATTCCCGTCGAGGATCGCCGTTATGATGGACAGCTTATCGGGGAAGTGGTGATAGATCGTTGCCTTGCCAATTCCCGCCTCTTCTGCGAGCTGTCGCATGGAGGTGGCTGTGTATCCCTGCTTGATGAAAAGCTCCCGGGCAACCTTGAGTATCCCGTCTTTCGTATTCGACGTCACTGCATTCTTCTCTCGACCGACCGGTCGGTCGAGAGAAGAATCCAATTATTCCCTCCCCTCATGTCAAGCGGCGTCGGTGCGCGCGGTCACAAGGGGCCGCCGCTCTTTAGCGCCCGGCCCCGTTCGTCCTTTCCCGGCTCAGCCGTTCGAGTAGCTGATGAAGAGCTGGGCCTGACCGATGATCTTTCCCTGCATCGCCGCCTTGAGCTCATCGAGGCTGTAGCCGTTTTGCAGGCCCGTCGGAGCCGAGAGGGCATACACCGTCAAGCGGTAGATGTGGATCAGGGGCCTCTTCGCGTCCTTTGGAAAGTCCGAGGGAGGCTGAGGCGCCGTGTAGCCCGGCATGCCCGCCCCGTTCTTTCCCTGGACGAAAGGCGGGTTTCCGGCCGAGGCGTTGTCCGCAAGACCGCCGAGGGCGGGATCGATGTCGGCCGCGGTCCAATGGAGAAATGCATCGGCTTTGATGCCGTATGAGGCGAGAACCAGACGCGCATCGGGGTCGTCAAGGATCAGAGCCAGGGCCTTGGTTCCGGCAGGCACATTCTGCCAGGAGAAGGGGAAGGACCTCGGGTTCCTGGGACCCTTGTCCTTGGCCGCGTACATCGGGTCCAACCGGCCTGCGGATTTCAACCCGCTGTCGAAGCCGATCTCGGACGGCCCCGTGACGGCCGGGGAAGAGAGAGAGAAAGAGCCGCTCTGCGCACCCAGGGAAGCGGCGGCGAACAACACGATACCTCCAAGGAGAGGCAGCTTGACCGTGAAGAATCTCACTGAAACCTCCTCAAGAGAAATGAAAAGAGTGATGTCATGTGAGCTAAGGTACATACGGCGTTCGACTCCGGCAAACGCCGCCGAGGATCAGGGCGGATCGTGCAGGCCGCCGACCCCCGTCACTTCAGGTTTTTGCAGAAGTCCACCGCTTCGTTGAGGAGGGCCGCGCTCGCGACGTCTCCCCTGCAGCGGACGCTGGTATTCCTGAACTTGCGCACGACAACGAAAGTAAGGGAGGGCGCTGCTTCCGGATCCGTATAATCCAGGCTTTTCCCGATGAAGAGAAAGCCGTCGGTAAGTTTCTCCTGCTTGTCGATCTCGGTCCATACAAAGGCAAGATCCAGCCAGTCTTTCTTCATCAGGTTGGCAGCGTAATCGTCGAATGTTCCCGCTTCGTCGTCGCTGACCGCATCGACATAGAATTCGCTGGTTACATCCTCGCCGTCTCCGGAGGTCGTGTTCTTCTCAAAAGTCCAGGAGTTCATCTCCTCATCGTAGGTCCCATCCCAGCCCTTGAACGAAGATTGGATCTTGGCGACGTTGATCGCGTTGGGACCCGCAAGAGCCACCTGCGCGCAAACAAGACCGAAGGGGAGAAGGAAAAGAACAGCCAGGGATTGCTTCACGGATCTGGTCATAAGACTTTGCGCCTCCCGATGACATGCCAACACTATTTGGCCGCAAATCCTTTGTCAAGCAAGAAATACACGCGTCCTTTGGGCACGCGCAGGTGACCCCAGAGACGACGCTCGCATAGACATTCCATGGAGCAGGCTTGCCTCATGACATTTTCATGGCGATTTTTTAATTGTCCGGTCAATTAATGGATTGAACCTTCCCGAGGTCATCCACGATCCTTCGGCCGCGCCGCTCGCGCTTTCCGCGATCGAGGAAGTCACCTCGTTCCTCACGGAGTATCTCTCCGCGAAGATGGACCGCGGGGAGCTTTGCAAGGCCGACGCCGGCCTTGCCGCGCACCTCTTGCTGGGCGGAGTCATGGATATCGTCCTGCGCCGCGGGATCATCCGCGACCCGACGGTTCTCGGCTACTCGCACGAACAGATCGCGCAGAGCGTCATCACGACGACGCTGCCCGGGTTGATTCCACGATGAGCTCTTTCATGGACAAGGATTACCCGGCCGGCCCATTGCCGGCCCGGCATTGTTTCGAGGAGGTTTCTTGAATGAGTGCGATCCTCATCTTGATCATCATCGCCGTCCTTCTGAACGGCACACTCGCCGGAGGCAGTCTCGATACTGCAATCGTCAAGCTGCCGGCCCGCAAGCGCATCGGCTCCCGCGCCTACGCCGCTTTCGCACGCGGAAACGATCTGGGAAACGGAGCAATAGTCTACCCGATCTGGGCCGTATGCGCGGCGCTTCTGGTTTTCGCCGCGACCGCCATCGCCTACGCCGCTCGATCAAGCGGGCCGCTCCTGCCTCTTTCAGTCGCCTCGACTGCGAGCATCATCCATTTTATCGCCACGAGCCGAGCCGCTCCCGTTATGCTCAGCCTGCGCAGCGCTCCGGATGACGAGGCTGTCCTGGAAGGCAAGCTGGACACGTTCGCCCGTTGGCACTCAGTTCGAATGGCCTTTCAGGTCATTGCCTTCGCGGCTTTGCTGTGGGCGCTGGTCGCTGCCCGCTGAACACTGGAGGAACCATGTTGCACCTCATATCTGGTTGCGGGGTTTTTCGGGATCGCGCTCGCGGCCGCGAGCAGAGAGGCCTTCGCCGCCGCGATGACAAAGGACTGAAGCGCAAGGATCCGGGAGCGCACCTATCCCGGCTGCGGCCTTGTCATTCGTATTGCATTCTCACCATGGGATAATCGGCCCAGGCGCTGTCTCTGTCCTTTTCTTGAATATACTTGGTTGCCTCTTCATCTCGCCAGGAAGAATCGAGCTTAACCTCATAATTCCACATGCTGGCCATCCGGGAATCCTTTCCGGATTTGTAGTCGCCGGCTTTCGGACGTTGATAGGTGACCATCATATGGCTGAGGTAGATAATCTTCCCTCCCTGGCTGGGAATCCTGATCTTCAAAGGAACGGGGCCAATGCTGTATTCCCCATTCACATCTTTCTCCGTATATTCAAAGCTCTCCACGCGATATTCGTCCGCTCCATTCGTCGAGAACTTGAAATATCCATCCGATGTAATGAGGCTCTGTTTTTCCTTTGTCGTGTCATTGACTACGACAATGACGATACCGGAACGCACGAGAGCTTTCCCTTTATTGAAGAACCCGTCGGGAAAATTGAGCAAAAGGTTCCCGATCACAAGAGAATCGCTCTCCCCTCGAGGTTTTGGAAAACCTGCGCAGGAAAGAATGCCCAAGAGCAGGAACCCGCAAAGAATAATAGAAAATGATCGCTTCATCCTGATTTATCTCCTTATTCTTTCGCTCGCTTATTATATCACAGCCAGCGCGCCACGGCGTGCCTTTCCGCGGACCTTTCACCCTCCGCCCTTCGGGAATCAATATATTTGGAACATGACGGTCTCGGCGAATGAGGCGTGCGTACATCTCGCCCAGATCCGCGAGGTGACGCCACGGAGCGATGGATGCGAGGAATGTCTCGCCATGGGAGACTCATGGGTGCACCTGCGGCTGTGCCTGATCTGCGGGCATGTCGGCTGCTGCGACTCGTCGCGGAACAAGCACGCCACCAAACATTACAGAAAGACGGGGCACCCGATCATGAAATCCATGGAGCCGGGTGAAGACTGGCGCTGGTGCTATGTAGACGAATCGATCGTTTAGGATCGCGCAGGAAGGAGATATTGTTCCATGAAATCCGTCGTTAGGATTCTTGCAGACGTTGTCGGAGCCCTCTTGATCCTCATTGGCGCCGTATGGGCGCTTCAGGGAATGAGCGTGCTCAACTACGGCTTCATGGCGGGCCACAGGCGGTACATCCTCATTGGCGCCGTCGTGGGCATCGTGGGCATCGTGCTCATCATTCTCGCCAACAGGCGGAAAAAAGCCCTCGGCACCTCGACGTAAGCCCGGGGCCGGCAAGCCGGAGCGCGGCGGCATCGTGCCCATGACGCCGACCGCGCTGCCGAGGGGCTTGACGAGCGCGCTCTGATACCCGCCCCCGAGCAGTTTCATGATGAAGCCGCTTCCCTCCGCCGGGTCTCCCGCGGCGGGGAGGGTGATCACGGCGCTGAGGGCAACGCGTGCGATCTCGCTCAGGGGCCGCACGGAGATTGCATGGTCGATGTCCCGCATTCCCTCCCGCTCTTCTTGTCGACTCCCACATCCGGCCACCCGTATATTAACTGTAGAGGAACACATGCGAACACGAATCTCATTCATTCTGGCCCTTGCCATTGCGGCCGGCGCAGCACCTTCCGCTTTCGCCCAGGAGAAGCCGGAGGCGGCGCTATTCGCCGGAGGAAGCTTCGCGGTCATGCAAACGGCGTTCGAGGACGTCTATGGCGTGATCTCCGTCGTGGCGGGGTACACGGGCGGCACCGCCCGAAATCCGACATACCAAAGCTACGCGAAGGGCGGATACCTGGAAGCCGTGCAGGTGACCTTCGATCCCAATCGCGTAACTTATCCCGAGCTTCTTGACGTCTTCTGGCGCGCCGTCAACCCGACGGACTCCGGGGGCCAGTTCACCGACCGCGGTCCCCAATTTGCAGCGGCCATCTTCTGGCTCGATGAAAGGCAGAGGGCGGCGGCGGAGGCATCGAAAGCGGCGCTGGCCGCTTCCCGGCGGTTTTCCGCTCCCATCGTGACACAGATCCGCCAGGCATCCGCTTTCCATCCCGCCGAGGATACATGGCAGGATTACGCGAAAAAGGACGCGGCCGCCCTCAACCGCTTGGTCTCCCAATCCGGGCGCGCCGACTATTTGCGCAAGATCTGGGGAGAGCAGGCTCTCGCGGACCCTGCTGCCCCTCCGGCGGCCAGGAACGGCGTCTACCGCAAACCGGACAAGGCGGATCTTCGAAAGACGCTCACGCCGCTTCAGTTCGAGGTGACCCAGCAGGATGGGACCGAGACCCCCTTCGACAACGAGTACTGGAACAACCACCGTGAGGGGATCTACGTCGACATTGTTTCCGGCGAGCCGCTGTTCAGCTCAACGGATAAATTCGAATCGGGAACCGGCTGGCCCAGCTTCACCAGGGCGCTTGCGCCGAGCAATGTCATCACGCGCATCGACCGCAGCTTCTTCATGGAGCGCACCGAGGTCAGGAGCAAGTACGCGGATTCCCACCTCGGCCACCTCTTCACGGACGGCCCGGCCCCGACGGGGCTCCGCTATTGCATGGATTCGGCGGCCATGCGCTTCGTGCCGGTCCAGGACATGCAGAAGGAAGGCTACGGCCGGTACCTGAAGCTGTTCGCCGCAGGCGCCCCTACGGCAGGCGGCTGAACCACAACAGCGATAACGAGCCCGCCACCAGGAGCAAGGCGGCGGCAACGGCCGTGAAGATCGCCGTTATCTCGGTCTGGCTCTTCTCCACGATCAACCGCGTGGAGAGCGCCTCGTAGATGCCTTTGAGCTGGTTTTCGTCCTCGGCCCTGAAGTAGCTTCCGCCCGTCTTGGCGGCGATCTGCTTGAGGGTATTCTCGTCGAGGAACACGCGAAAAGAGAAGCCCTCCATCCCGATGAGGGCGCCCTGGGGGGTGCCCACGCCGACGGTGAAAACCCGGACACCGCGGTTTGCCGCCTGATCCGCGATATCAAGCGGGTCGGGGCCCGTGTTGCTCTGGCCGTCGCTCAAGAGGACGATCACGGCGCTCTTGTAGCTTCCCGGCGGGACCGGCGGAGGCGCAGCTTGAGACTGGTCCTGCTGGGCGGGCACAAGCGGCTGGGTCGGGGAAGCCGCCCGGGATGAGTTGTCGGCTGCGGGGTTTTCGAAGATGGCGTCCAGCGAAACCAGGAGCCCGCTGCCGATCGCGGTGCTCCGCTGGGTCCGCAGCCGGTCTATGGCTGCATAGAGCTGGTCGCGATCGGTGACGGGGGCCTGGACAAGCGAGGCCGATCCTCCGAACGCCACTATTCCGATGCGCACCGAGCCCGGCTGCCGCTGAATGAAGGCCCGCGCCGCGGCTTTCGCGGCATCGATGCGGCTGGGCTTGATGTCCTGCGCCCGCATGCTGCCGGAGATGTCGATGGCCAGGATCACAGTGCCCCGCTCCGAGGGGAGCAGGACGCTCGCCGCCGGGCGGGCGAGCGCCACGATCATGACGGTGAGGCCGAGGAAAAAGAGCACCGCGGGAATATGCCTTCTCACCCCGGGGCCGCGCCCCAGGGCTTCCTTCACAAGGGAGAGGCTGGAATAGCGAAGCGCGTATTTTTTCCTTCGCCTCTGAGCCAGCAGATACGCCCCAATCAGGACCGGAATAATTGCGAGCAGCCACAAGAGCTTGCCCCAGATGAATGTCATGCTTTCTCCCCCGCCGCATGCGGACTGCCCAGGGGCGCCGGACGGGCGGCGGATTGAGCGCCCGCCCTCCTGCGTTTTCGAAGCGCGGCGAACCGCACGAGCTCGCCCACCAGGTCTCCCTCGGTTGAAAGCTCCAGGACATCCGTCCCGCAGCGCGCGAACGCCTCGGCGAGCTCGTACTCCCGCCGCCGCGCCGCCTCGGCGAACCGCCTTCGAAACCCTGCGTCGTGGGTGTCGAGAAAGAGCTGCTCGCCGGATTCCGAGTCTTCCAGAATGACGGCGCCGACGTCGGGAAGGACGCTCTCGCGCGGATCATGCAGGCGGATCGCGAGCGCCTCGTGCCGCCCGCTTAAAATACCCAGAGGCTTGTCCCAGCCGGGCACGCTGAAAAAATCGGATACGATGAAGACGGCCGACCGCCGGGGAATCACCCGCTGGGCCGTTTCCAGGAGCAAGGAAAGCCTCGTCACCGGCACGCGCCGTGAACGCTCCTCTGCGAGAAGGTCGTTGATGAGCCGGAGAACCTGGATCTTCCCCCCTGGGCGGGAATGACGCGCGCGCTTTCCCCGTTGAAGAGGATGGCCCCAATCCTGTTTCCGTGCCGGGTCAAGAGGCGGGCCAGCACTCCAACCAGCTCGACCAGGAGGTCCCGCTTGAGCGCCCGCACGGTTCCGAAGTCGACCGAGGGACTCAGGTCCAGGAGGAACCACGCGGTGACTTCGCGGTCCTCCACATGGAGGCGGACGTAGGGAGTCTGCATCCTGGCCGTCACGTACCAGTCGATGGCCCGCACGTCGTCGGTGAGCTGATACTCGCGCAGCTCCGCCAGCTCCAGACCGAACCCGCGAAACAGCGTCCGGTAGTTGCCCTGCAGCAGGCCGTCGAGACGGCGGATCACCGTCCAGTCCAAGCGCTGCAGGATTCTCTCAGGTGCCTGCGCCGGCGCCGGCATGGCCGTACACGGGTTGGGGCGCTGGAATCGCCTCCAACACCTGCTGGAGGATCATGTCCGCGGTGATCCCCTCGGAGAGGGCCTGATAGGAGGTCACCAGGCGATGCCGCATCACGTCGAGGGCGATATCGATGAGGTCCTGCGGTACGACATAGGCGCGGCCCCGAATGTATGCGAGGGCCCGCGCCCCCAGGATCATGTTGATGGATGCCCGGGGGCTCGCCCCGTATACGATGTAGGGGGCGATGTCGGGAACGCCGTATTTCGCGGGGTCCCGCGTCGCGGCGGCCAGGCGCACCGCGTGCTGGATCAGCAGGGGATCCACGAAAACGCTTTCCGACTCGCGCCGCAGCTGGATCAGGAGCTCCGTGGTGGCCACGGGGCTCACCGCCGGGAGGGCGGCGGTCATCCGCTCGACGATGACGAACTCCTCGGTCTCTTCGGGGTAGTCCACGAGGACCTTCATCAGGAAACGGTCCACCTGAGCCTCGGGCAAGGGATACGTCCCGTCGGTTTCTATCGGGTTCTGCGTCGCCATGACGAGGAACGGGTCCGGCACGCGGAATGTCTCCCCGCCTATCGTCACCTGGCGTTCCTGCATGACTTCCAGGAGGGCGCTCTGCACCTTGGCGGGAGCGCGGTTTATCTCGTCGGCGAGCAGAAGATTCGCGAAAACGGGGCCCAGCGAGGTGCCGAACTCACCCGTTTTCTGGTTATAGATTCGCGTGCCCACGAGGTCCGCGGGCACCAGGTCCGGCGTGAACTGGATGCGCTTGAAGGTGCCGCTGATCGTCTGCGCCAGCGTCTTGATCGTGAGGGTCTTGGCAAGGCCCGGCACTCCCTCGACAAGGAGGTGGCCCTGCGCGAGGATCGCCACCAGCACGCGCTCCAGCAGATGGTCCTGGCCGACGATGATCTTCTTCACCTCGTAGAGGATCTGCTCCATCACCTGGGCGGTCTCACCGCGGGCCGCCGTATCCAACGTCCGGGGGTCCGAAGTCGGGTTTATTCTCATTTCCATACCTTCAAATCCTCCTAGTAGGGGGGTGATCCGATCATCCCCGCGGCCGACTCCAGGGGAATCGCGAAGCCGATTCCGATGAACACGTTCTGTCCCGTGGGGTTGAGAAGCGCCGTTACGATTCCAACCACCTCCCCATCGCGATCCACCAGCGGCCCTCCCGAATTGCCGGGATTCACCGCCGCGTCGAATTGAATGAGGTTGGCGAGCGTTGCGCCGCTTTCCTTCGACGTGAACGACCTTTTCAAGCCCGAGACGACCCCTGCGGACGCAGAGCTCAAGATGCCGAAGGGGTCTCCGACGGCCACTACCTCGTCGCCGACGTGCAGAAGGGACGCGCTCACGAGCGTTGCCGGTTTCAGGTCATCGGGAATCGTTGCCGGCTGAAGAACGGCGAGGTCCTGATCCGGCTCTTTCTGGATCACATCGGCGGTGGACTGCGAGCCGTCGGCGAAGATGACGTTGACCTGGGTCGCGCTCTTCACGACGTGCAGGCACGTGAGGATGAGGCCGGTATCGGAAATCACCACGCCGGAGCCGAGGGAACCCCCCTTGGTCTTGTCCGTGCCCGAGCCGGTCACGAGAATGCTGACCAGGGAAGGGCGGATCGCTTCATAGGCCACCGAGGCGTCCGAAGGCTTGGGGGGCAGCGCGTCCAGGGTGCGTCCCACCGCCGTGTCAATGTCCCCCTGGGTAAGCCTCTGCGGTGCGGGCTTCGAGGCGTCGTAGATCAGGATGGCCGCGCCCGTGACGAGGAGGTTGGCCGCGATCAGGAACAAGGCGCTGTAGCGCGAATACAGGCGGACGATGAAGTCCGTGACGATCTTCAGGTCCGAAGGCTGCTCGGGCTCCTCGGGTTGCTTGAAAGCCTGGGGCAGCCGGCTGGAAAGCAACATGATCTAAATTACTCAAGGGGGGGCGGTGAAGTGAAATAACATGAAATAACGGCTTCAGCCGCGGACGGCTTCCACCATTGCCCAGAAGTTCTCCAGGGGGGTGTCGAGCTGAACGTGATGCGTGGGCCCCACGATGAGCCCGCCGCCGGCTCCCACCGTCGCAATGCGGTCCCGCACCTCGCGGCGGACATCCTGCGGGGCGGCAAAGGGAAGGGTGCGCTGCTCGTCGATGCAGCCCCAAAAGCAGAGGCGTTTTCCGTACTTTTTCTTGAGCGCGCCGGGGTCCATGGCAGCGGGCTGCACGGGGTTGAGCACGTCCAACCCCATCTCGATGAGATCCGGGATGATGGGCTCGATATTCCCGTCGGAGTGGTAGGCCAGCTTCACCCGGGGATTCACGGCCTTCACCTCGGCGAAGAATCGGGCCATGAGCGGCTTGAGGAATTTCCGCCAGTGCGCGGGAGAGATCATCATGGCATTCTGGGCGCCCACGTCGTCCCCGGTCCAGATCATGTCCACGCCGAGTGAAGCGAGCCGCCTGGCCGCGGCCAGATGATAGCGAAACGGGATGTCGAGGATCCGCATGGCCAGATCCGGCTCGAGGGCGAGGTCCATCAGCATCCGATCGAGACCGCGCAGCGCCCAGGCGGTCTCGAAGACCGTGGTCACCGTGACTCCGACGATCCAGTATTCAGCTCCAAACCTTTCTACAACCCGCCGCGCCTCCGCATAGAGCTCGGGCCGCTCGGGATCCGGCGGCTTGTAGGATGCCACCGCTGCGTCATCCGCCAGGGGATGGCTCATCATTTCCGTGTAGCGGCCGGGACCGAAACGGGTCGCATATTCGACCGCCTTCCACCCGATGCCCCACTCGTCGGTATACGCGTCGCCTTGGTAGTACGAATCCGCCCAGCCCACGGAGGTGAGAAGGATGGTCCTCATCCAGCGCGATTTCCAGCTCGTAGCGGTTTCCTCCCCCATGAGGGTTGTGTCCGTCGAAGGCGGACCGGAGCCTTCCAGAAGGCTTGCCGGAGGGAGGAGAAGCCAGGAGGCCCTTCTCCTCGAGGTCGAATCGCAGCCGGCGGGCGAACTCCGGCGTGAAGCTCGCCTGCAGGGGGCAGCGGTCTGGCTGCTCGTGGCCGAGAGCGGTCTGGACGCGCTCGCGATGGGTCATGGAATGAGAGTATACGCCGGATGCCGAGCGGGCGAAAGGGTTTCGGCTAAAAGCCGGCGGCCGAACCAGTCCCTGCGGCGGCAGGCGCGCCTTGGCATGGCGATGCGCCTGTCCCGGTTGACCAGGGATGTGCCCCTGCTCTTGAACAGCCCGGGGCCCACGGGTATACTCTTTCCCGGCGGCGGTGAGCCGCCCTCCGCGCGCGTGCGTCGCTCGAGCGCGGAAGCGACTGGCGTTTCAAGATGGGCGCACCATCGGGGAGCTTCGGCGGGTCCGGCGTCGTACGCCTGGGCGCGGACCGCGAACCGCTTCGCCAGGGGGATTTCCCCCGCAGGGGGTGCTTATGCCCGTCGGTCAGCTTTCTTCATTCCTGAAAAAAAACTCTCATCCCACGCCCGCGGCAGTCGCCTACGTGGCGGCTCTGGAGACGGTGTCGCAGCGGGCGCCCGAGATCGCCCGCTCCATCGTGCTCGAGCTGGAGAAGCAGCGCTCCAACATCAAGCTCATCGCCAGCGAGAACTACTGCTCGATGGGCGTCCAGCTCGCCATGGGCAACCTCCTCACGGACAAGTACGCCGAAGGCTACCCCCGGCACCGGTTCTACGCGGGCAACGACAACGTCGACACCATCGAGGAGCTGGCGCAGTCCGAGGCGAGGGAGCTTTTCGGCGCCGACTACGCGAACGTCCAGCCCCACTGCGGCGCGGACGCCAACCTGATGGCGTACTGGGCGATACTCACCAAGAGGGTCGAGATGCCCGCACTGGAAGCCTACGGCGAGACCAACCTTTACGAGCTTACCGACGCGCAGTGGGCCGAGCTTCGCGCGCGGTTGGGAAACCAGCGCCTCCTCGGGCTGAACTACCACTCCGGGGGCCACCTCACCCACGGCTACCGCTACAATCTGTCGGCCCGCATGTTCGACATCTACTCCTACGCCGTGCGCAAGGACACGTACCTTCTGGATTACGGAGAGATCGAGGCGAAGGCGCGCGAAGTGAAGCCGCTGATCCTCCTTGCCGGCTACTCGGCATATCCCCGCAGGATCGACTTCAAGAGAATGCGGGAAATCGCAGATTCGGTGGGCGCCGTCCTCATGGTGGACATGGCCCACTTCGCCGGGCTCGTGGCCGGGGGCGTTTTCACGGGAGACTACAGCCCCTTCCCGCACGCGCATGTCGTCACAACCACCACGCACAAGACCCTGCGGGGGCCGCGCTCGGGAATGGTTCTTTCCACCGCGGAGTTCGCCGACGCCCTGGACAAGGGATGCCCCCTCATGATGGGCGGGCCTCTCCCCCACGTGGTGGCGGCAAAGGCCGTGGCGCTGCGCGAAGCGCGCACGAAAGAGTTCGCGGCGTACGCGCACGCCATCGTGGCGAACGCCCAGGCGTTCGCAAAGGCCTGCATCGAGGAAGGGCTCGAGGTGGTTACCGGCGGAACGGACAACCACCTGTTCCTGGTGAACGTGGACTCTCTGGGCCTCACGGGAAGGCAGGCTGAGAGCGCCCTCCACGAGTGCGGCATCACATTGAACCGCAACTCCCTGCCCTTCGACCCTCATGGGCCCTGGTACACCAGCGGGCTTCGCGTCGGGACGCCCGCCGTGACGACCCTCGGCATGGGCCCCGCGGAAATGCGCGAGATAGCTTCGGTGATGAAGCTCGTTCTTTCCTCGACGCGCCCCCTGAAAGGCAAGGATGGGAGCCTGAGCAGGGCGAAGTATCGCGTGGAGGGGCCGGCCAGGACGGAGGCCCTCAGGCGGGTGAAGGCACTTTTAGACAGGTTCCCCGTCTATCCAGAATTGGACCTACAGTTCCTCAAGGAAGCTTTCTGCTGAGATCTGGGGGCTTTCTCTCCCCCTTGCCCCCTCCTCCTCCCCTCAGCTTCTTCACGAGGGAGTACACCCCCTGGGCAGCAAGGAGCCCAATGGCGGCATAGATGTACCAGGGGATGTTGCGCCCGAAGAGGAGCACGTAGACATAGGGAAGCACCGTGGCGCCGAGGAACACGCTGGACCATACGGTGATCTGCCCGGAGCTCCTGGCGGCAAGTGCTTTCACGAGCCGAAAGATCGAGTAATAGAAAAAAGGCGCGCATCCCACCAGGAGGCCGGCGAAGACGATCGGATCCACCGAATAGCTCTGCCGGATGTTCTGGATCCATTCCTGGGCTTTTTGAACGATGAATTCCAGCATGGGGTCACTCCTGTTTTCGAAGGCCGGGCACGGCGACGGCAACCGCCGCGGAGCAGGCCAGCATCAAGAGCGCCGAGATCGCGACCGTGAGGGGCACTCCGAACCTCTCCGCAGCCGAGCCTGCGAGCAGGGCGCCGATGGGCATGAAACCGAAAAAGGAAAGGGTGTAGATGCTCATGACCCGGCCGCGGGCAGCGTCCGGTGAAAGGGTCTGCACAAGGGAGTTGCAGAGGTTCATGACCATGATGGCCGCCGCGCCGACGACGAGCAGGAGGGCAAGCGACGCGGGCAGGACCTTCGTCAGTGAGAAAAGTATGACCACCGCGGGAAAAGCGAAGCTTCCCACGATCAAGGCCTTGCCCCGCCCCTTGTAGGTCAGGAAGGAGGCGATTCCGAGGGCGGCGATCATGGCGCCCAGGCCGCGGGCCGACTGCAGGAGGCCGTTGGTCCGCTCGTCCCCGCCTAAAACCGTCACGGCCCAAGCCGGTATCAGGGTTGCAAACGACATCCCGAAGAGGCTCATCATCCCGATGAGAACGATGATGGCAATGATGAGCCTGTTGCCCATGACGACCCGGACTCCTTCCCGGATGTCCCGGAGGGCGGACCCCCTCCTGGCCTGGACGCGGCGGGGGGCAAGCTTCATGGCCAGAAGTGCGATTATCACCGCGACGAAGGACAGCCCGTTCAGCGCAAAGCACCAGCCGGGACCGAAGAAGGCGTAGGTGATCCCACCCACGGCGGGCCCGACGGCGGTCGCGATGTTGAACATGGTGGAGTTCAGCGCGATGGCATTGGGCAGGTGGGGCCGCTCCACCATCTCCAGCACGAAGGCCTGGCGGGCGGGCGCGTCGAATGCGTTCACCACGCCCAAAAAGAACGCGAGCAGGATGATGTGCCAGGGCACCACCGCTTTCGTGAATGTCAGGACGGAAAGCACGAAGGCAAGGAGCATGCTGAGCGTCTGGGTCACGACGAGAACGCTGCGCCGTGGAAGCCGATCCGCCGCCACTCCGCCCCACAGGGAAAAGAGCCAGGTGGCGATGCCCCCGGCGAAACCCACGTACCCGAGGAACGCGGCAGACCGGGTGATATCGAAGACGAGGTATCCCTGGGCCGTGGACTGCATCCACGTCCCGAACAGCGAGATCATCTGCCCGACAAACCAGAGGCGATAGTTGGGATAGGAAAGCGACGCGAAGGTTCTTCGCGAACCGGCCCTGCCCTTCGAGCCTTCTTCCATGGGGTTCAAGGACTCGACTATAGTATGGATGGCGCTTTTCCGGATAGCCCCGCCGGCGTATATTGAAGCCCAGGAGCCCGCACATGAACGAGTCTCTTCAGGATTCCTCCTCGATAGAGCTGGAAAGGCTTTCCCGCGACGAGGAGGTTCTTGAAACCCGGGCACGGGAGGCCGATTTGCGGCTTTCCGGCCTGAAGGACCTGGACGTCCTCCTTCGCCTGGCCCGCGTGAAGCTCTCCCTCTGCCTGCGCATGATGGAGCGAATCGGCCGGGTCTCGGGAGATGCGGAAGTCGAGAGCCTGCGGAACGGCATCTCGGAAAAAGCCCTCGCCGCGCTGGGAATCATCGATGGCCTCATGTCGGAGAACGTCTCGGAAGATCAACGCGGCGCGGTGGCCGCTGATCCGATGTTCGCTCCGTTGAAGGCGACCCTGGAGGAGTTCCTCGTCAAGGGCGGCGGAGGATTCCTGGAGGCGCGCGAGATGGACGCCCAGAGGAGACGCGCCCTCGCGCGCGGCATCGTGGCGTCGATCAGGAAGTTCGCCGGTGATGACGACCGCTATCCTCCCCTGGAACTGGAAAATTACCCGCCGCTCGTGCGGCGGATCCTCCTCACGATCTTTCCCGTGCTGGTGAAGGAGCATCCTCAGAAGCCGCCCTATGGCATCGAGGAAGGCGAGGAGGTCCTGTACTCTTCGAAGAAGATGAAGCTTCCCGTGTCCCAGGCCATATTCTACATGGAAAACGAGCTCCTCCCAGAGCTTCTCGCGAAGCTGGAGCAATCTCCCGGAGACGCGGGCCTTCAGGAGCGCATCGCACAGGTGCGGGAGCGCGTCGAAGACTACAAAAAGCTGCGCTTCTTTCCCCGCTCCATCCCCGTGCTGCTTGAGAAGGGATACTACACCGAAGGGATGACGAGCTACACGACGGACGGGGAGATGCTGGTCCCCATCCCGCTTCCTGTAACGATGCGCTCGGGTACCAACCTGGACAGGAGAATGGAGCTTGTGCGCGCGGACCTGGTAAGGAGGCTGGCGGGCAAGGGGATTTGCGCGGAGCTGGACATTGAATACAAACGGCTGAAAAGCCTGGACAGCGGCTTGCGGGGTAGCTCTCGAACGGCGAGCCTCAAGATCGATGCCCGATGGGGCTTCCAGGTACTGAGGAAGGAGTTCCCCTCAATTTCCCGCCTGGAGGACAAGACTGGTTTTGCCGAGCTCGAAGATCTCGCCTCTCGCGGCGGCGCGGGCGCTTCGATACGCCGGGTGTCGGCCCTCATCGAAAAGGATTCGAAGGACCTCGTTGGCGCGCCGGCGCTCAGAGGAATCTCTCGAAGCGATCCTTTTTAGCCCGGCACACCGGGCACACCTCGGGCGGGCCGTCGCGGGCGCACAGATACCCGCATACCCTGCAGCGCCACACGGGATAGGCAAGCGCGGCCGATCCCAGCCGCTGGCCCGCCTCCCGGGTCTTGAACTGGAGCCGCGAATCGCGATCGGGCCTTCTCTCGGGAATCCGGCGGGGTTTCTTGATGCCATCCAGGACTTCCTGCGTGACATACAGCGAGCAGAAACAGCAGCCAAAGTCGGCAAGATCCGGGTCGCGATAGTCGCAGGGGCAGATGATGTCCAGGTCTTCCTGCTTCACACCGTCCCCGAGCCGGCAGGGACAGAGCCAGTAGCCATAGCGCTTTTCGTTGACGAGCATGCCGCGCACAAGGCCGAGGGTGAATGCGCGGTTCGGGTTCAAGTGGTAGCCGGACTTCTCGGCCTCGGCATTGAGTCTTTCAAAGAGGGCCTGCACTTCCTCATCCGTGACGACGGGCGGCTTTCCCGGATCGCTCATAGGATCTTCTCCCGTATCTCGGTTTCGTCGAACCCCGAGATGCTCTCCTTGTCGTCTATGATGATCGTCGGATACGAGCCCTCCGGGTTCCACTTCCGTATTTCCTGCCGCGCCCTTTCCTTCTCGGAGGGTTCCAGAAGGTCGACATCCACGTAGGAGTACGCCACTCCGAGGTCCTTGAGGAGGTCCTTGGCCATCCTGCACCACATGCAGGTGCTCAGCGTATAGAGCACTATCTTGCCCTTGTCGGTGCCAGCAACCGGCTGAAAAGTCACGGTCCCCTCCTTGCTGTTTAAGATAGTAACGCGTCACAGGCTCATGGAGAAGAGTTCAGGAGGCCTCGTTTTTATTCTTAAAAAATGAAAAATATGTGTAATTAGTACTCAAACTGTATCATTATATCCCTTACTGTATCATTTTAACACAATTATTTCTCTTACCCTCAATTGGACATCGAGGCCCTTCTCACCTAATTTATTATATTATAATAAATTATATAATTTTGCAAAAATTGGCACGCCACGTGCATATTCAGTGAGTGAAATGACAGTTCAAGGAGGAACGATATGAACTTGATCAGACGCCAAGACAACATGCCGGACCTGCTCACGATGGATCGCTGGTTCGACGACCTGTGGGATTCCAGCTTCTTCGGCTCTTCCGCCATCCCCGCGGTGGATGTTCGCGAGTCCGAAGACGGCTACCGGATGGAGGTAGACCTGCCGGGCCTAACCGAAAAGGACGTGGAGGTGAAGCTGGACAACAACCTCCTCACCATCTCTTCCAAGAAGGACGAGAAGAAAGAGGAGAAGAAGAACGGCTACATCCTGCGCGAGAGGAAATCCTCGAGCTTCACCAGGAGCTTCGTCCTGCCCGAGGAGGTGGACCGGGAGAAGATCACTGCCGAGTTCACCAACGGGGTGCTCTCCCTGGGCTTTCCCAAGGTCCCGACCGCAAAGCCGAAGGTCATCGAAGTCAAGGCGAAGTAATGCGACGCGAGAGGGATCTCGCCGACGTGGAGAAGGCTGCCGCTACGAGGCAGCCTTCTTTTTTTTCCCCGCATGCTCGCCTCGGGCGCCGTCATGCGCCATGGAAGCCTTGCCGCGCGTGCCGCCGGAAGCGGCATCTGCGGCTGCGGCCCTCCCGGCATGTGCCGTGTAGTGCCGGGCAAGCTGCGGAAAGCATTCCAAATCCCTTCTCCCATGCGCCGTCAACCTGTACTTTCCCCTCTCCAACCGCTCGAACCAGCCATAGACGTTATCATAGAGGATGGAAAGGGTCTTGGGTCCCGTGCCGAGCGCCCGCAGGGCCTTTGGAGAAAGGTCTCCCTTGACCTGGAGCAGGCAGGCAATCTGGATCGCGTTCTCCCTGTATGCCGTGACGAGCTTTCTGCGGCTGCTGCCGGCCGTGTTGAAGTCTCCCGTACGGTTGGCGATCTCGTGCAGGACGGCCCGCCGGGGCGCGGCCCTTTTTCTCCTGACGAGCGGTTTTGGAGGAAACACGACCTCGACGGGGGGCCTTTCAGGATCGAGAGAGACGAAGATGAGGCCGATCTCGAGCCTTCTGAGCAGGTGCTGTACGCCCCTGTTCTGGGCATTCCACTTCCACCTGTTGGAAGGCCGCGGGATGGCAACATACACGCAGTCGGTGAGCCGCTGCCGCTTGGCCGCCTGGACCAGGAGCGCAAGGGTGAGGGCCTTCTTCAGCTCGACGATGAGAAGCTCTTCTCCCTTGAGCGCGGCGATGTCGCAGTCGTTCACCTCGCTTCTCACCGTGTAGCCCTGGGCCTCCAGAAAGCGGCAGAGGGGGTCCGCCAGGTCCGATTCGAGAATCTTTGCCTTCATGCGCCGGGCCAATCGCCGGCGGCATCCAGCGGTCCGTAGGAGCTCGTCCGCCGATGGCGCAGGAGGGGCAGCCGCGCGCGAAACGCCCCGACCTCTTCGCTGTCGTAGCAGGCGGCAATCACCTCGTCGCGGCCCTCGCCCGCCCGGGCGATGACGACGCCGTGCGGGCTCACGATGGCGCTCGTCCCGTGAAAGGCCAGCTCCCGATACGACCCCTGAAGCGCGGCTCCGGCGACGAACATCCCGTTGTCGACGGCCCGCGCCCGAAGCACCAGCTCCCACTCCTCCGCGGGACCGAGCCACGCGCTCGCCGCCAAAACCGCCGTCGCGCCCTGCAGGGCGAGGGCGCGCGCCGTTTCGGGGAAGCGCATGTCGTAGCAGATCGCCATGCCGGCGCGAAACTGCCCCGCATCAAAGCAGGAGAACCCGTCCCCCGCCGCGGCCCACCGGGATTCGCCCTCCCACAGGTGGACCTTCCTGTAGACGGCCTTCAGCCCCCCGTCCTTGCCGATGAACGCCATGGAGTTGAGCAGCCTGCCGTCCGGCGCCCTCTCCGCGAAGCCGAAGCACAGCGAAACTCCCGCATGGCGGGCCGTCTCGGCGAGCCGGCCGATCTCCTCGCTTCGAAGCCCGACCGAAAGAGGAGGCACTTCGTCAGGAGTGAGGTAGCCGGTGAGGCAGAGCTCGGGAAATACGATGATCGAGGCGCCGCATGCGGCCGCCTCGTGCGCCTGCCCCCTCATGAGGGCGGCATTGGCGGAGAGGTTCTTGGCAACGGGAGAAAACTGGCCGCAGGCGATGAGGGTCTTCACGGGAGACTTGAGCATATTCCATGGAAAGCCATCATGTCCATGGAACCCGGCCGGAGGCCCGGAAACTCCATCGGGTCTCCCAGCGTCGGTGCCCCGGAAACATTTTCAGAACGCGAAGGAGTACTGGAGGGCAATCCTGTTTCCGACCGCCGCCAGGTCACCCGGGATCGGGAAGATGATGCGGTTGTGCGTGAAATCGAAGTACTCGCGGATGGGCTCTCCCCTCCTGCCGGTCCCGGCAAGAAGGCAGTACCACGTCCCCTCGAACGGGAATATCGCGAAAAGATCCACGAACAGGTCATCAATGATAGTAGGCAGGAGAGCCTCGAGCCAGTCGTCGACGTCCACGACGATCAATCCCGTGGTGAGCCGCAGCACGTAGACGGAGTCCGCGGGAGAGGCTCCCGGAGCACGAAAGCTCTCCGACTTGGCTTCGGTAAAACGGATCTCGGGGCTGGCGAGGATGGAGCCGGGGTGGTAGCCGAGGAACGAGAAAGGGATGGGAATCTTCACGGAGGAGGTGAAGAGGATCGAGAACTCAAGGCCCTGAGGATCGTCCACGGGGTATTGGCGGACCCTGTCGATCAGGTCGAAGGGAAGCTTGAGACTCGATTTGAACTCCGTGAGGATGTCCCGCAGGTCCGCGTTGTCCAGGTTCACTTCCACTCCGGCGACGATAACGCCGATCGCGTACGCGAAGAAGGAATCCTTCACCTGGTCCGCGGGCAGAGCTATCTCTCTGCCCGGTCTCCCAGCGGGAGAGTCTGCATGGAGCCGGACCGGCAGCGCGATCAGAAGGGCACAAACGAGACCGGCGCGGATCTTCACGGGGAGGTCCTCGTTCAAAAAGATACCGGTCCGGGTTGGCTCATTCAAGGAGCCGGGGGGGCTGCCGGCCGCGCATGCCCCCCTGGCCGCTTATCCCGTACCGCCCCGGCGAGCCCCCGCTGCCCGCCGCGCATGCCCCCCCTCATCGCGCGCCGGCTCGATTGACAGGGCCCCGCCGGGGCTTCACATTGATAACCGAGCTGGGAGGCAAATCATGGAACCCCTATTTCTCGCCATTCTCGCCGCCGTTCTGGCGCTCCTTGTCGTGGTCCTGGTCAGGCTTTTCTCGCCGGACGTTGGGATGAGCCGGCAGATGCTTGAGCTGAAGAACGAGCTTTCCGACCTGAAGGAGAAACAGCTAGCCGGGCAGGCCCAGGCGCTCGCCTCCCTCAACGATCACCTCATCCGATCCCAGGGCACGATAAACCAGCAGCTCGCCAACACGCAGAGGGTGATCTCCGAGGTACACCAGAAGCTCGGATCGCTCTCAGAAGCCACCCGCAACATCCAGGAGATCGGAAAGGACATCTCCTCGCTTCAGGATATCCTCCAGGCGCCCAAGCTGCGCGGCAATCTGGGCGAATATCTCCTTGAGGATCTGTTGAAGCAGGTGCTGCCGGCTGGAAACTACGCCATGAAGCATTGCTTCCGGAACGGCACGCAGGTGGATGCGATCATCCGGCTGGGGGGCAACATCATCCCCATCGACTCCAAGTTTCCCCTTGAAAGCTTCCAGCGCATCACCGCGGCGCGGGAGCCGGCGGAAAAATCGCGCTTCAAGAAGGAGTTCGTGCGCGGCGCGAAAGCGCGCATCGACGAGATCGCCTCGAAATACATCAATCCGGACGAGGGCACCTTCGATTTCGCCCTCATGTACGTGCCGGCCGAGAACGTGTTCTACGAGATGATCGTCACCGACGAGCTCACCGACAAGAGCTACGAGATCTTCCACTACGCGGTGGGCAGGCACGTGATCCCCGTCTCTCCCAACAGCTTCTACTCCTACCTCATGGCCATCGCGTACGGCCTGCGGGGATTTCGCATCGAGCAGCAGGCAAAGACGATTATCGGAGAGCTGGCGAAGGTGCAGGACGCCTTCTCGGCTTACAGCGAGGATTTCTCGCTCCTGGGAAAGCACATCAAGAACGCCGCCTCCAAATTCGACGACTGCCAGAAGAAGGCGGAGCGGTTCGACGAGCGGGTCTCCCGCATCACCTCGGCCGCGCTCGAGCAGGAAGAGGCGGGGAAACGGTTGGAGGGAGCGTGAGTCGGGCGGCGGGCTTTACGCCCATGCCGGCGGGCCGCTGCCCGGCCCGCGCTCAGGCCGCTTCGGTGGATTCACATCGTCAGAAGCTTCTTCATCAGATAGTACGGGCGGGACTCGCCGCCTATCACGGCGCGATCGAACCAGGCAAAGCCGTAGCCGCGCCTGAAAAGTGTGTCGAATGTCCGGTATACGATGGGCAGAAAGTCCGGAATGCTATCCACAGCCTTGGCAAGCCCGGCTGCCGAAGAATCGGCCATGGCCACGGCGAGGGGGCCCGAGTACGCGACTGCCTTGCGGGGAATCGGCCTGCTGCCCTCCCAGTCCAGGACGTTCCGCGCTTCCACCTCATCGTCGCGAAGGTCAAGGGGCTTGAACAGGGAGTCCTCGAAATCGCACTCGCATGACACGTATGGCCAGGGCCTGCCATCGGACATCTTCACCCCCTGCTTCCAGTAATAGCGGGTGCCGAAGCGCGTGACGTAAAGCCCGGCGCAATGGGTCAGGAGAGGGCTGGTGCCGAATTTCAGCCGCTGGGTCTTTTTCTTTTCGATATACAGCCGCGCCGCATCCATGAGGCCCGCACCGATGCCCCTGCGCCTGAAGTCCGCGTGAACCTCGATGCCCGCTAAATGGTAGAACAGGCCTCCCTCGTCTCGGTCGGGATAAACGCAGATCCAGCCGAGGATGCGCTCCGCGGAGGGGTCGGAGGCGACGATCGTTTCACCCTTTCGCTCCTTGATGTATCCGATGAGGTCCCGGGGACCCGAGGAAGGGGAGGAGCCGAGGGTGACGCCGGCCTGACCGAAAAGCTTCGAGACATCGAGGCGGCTTTCCCACAGATCTTCTCTGCGTTCGTCGATGAGGGGGATATATCGGAGATCCATCATACGCTCTGCGGGCGAGGGTCGTCCCTCCAGCGCGTGTTGGACGGATGACTCCCGCCTACACTCTTTATCGGCAGGCTCACTTGATATGACGATCCGGCGCGCACTACCTTAGAGGAGAGGCATCCCCGATGAAGAGAAAGGAAAGCTTGAGCGGCCGGGAGCGGGTCCGCCTGGCGCTGGAGCACCGGACCACGGACCGCATCCCCATCGCCATGGTCTGCGCCGGGATCAACCCGCCGGCCTACAGCGCCTTGCGCGAGTATCTGGCACGGGAACGCGGGATGAGCGTGGAGCAATACATCGAGCCGATCGTCGACATCGTCCAGGTGGATCCCGCCTACGTCGGACCTCCCCTCGCCCCCGGAACCGACATCTGGGGCGTTCGACGCCGCGGGATAAGCTACGGCTCGGGAAGCTACGACGAGATCGTGCACTATCCTCTGGCCTCGGCCTTGAGCCTCGACGACCTCTCGGCGCACCGCTGGCCGGACCCCGACTGGTTCGACTACGGCGTTCTTCCCGGCCGCATCGAAGCCGCACGCGCCTCCTCGGACAAGTGCGTCATGGTCTGGAACGGCAACATCTTCGAGACCTCCTGGTACATGCGCGGCTTCGAGCAGATGCTCGTGGACGTCATGGTAGACGAGGATCTCGTCAACGGCATCATGTCCCGTGTCAGGGACTTCTACGTCGCCTACTTCACCCGCGTATTGGAGGAGGCCCGCGGGGGCGTGGACCTCATCTTCACGGCGGACGACATCGGGGACCAGCGGGGCCTCCTCATGCCCCTCGCCAAGTGGGAGGCGCTCATCAAGCCCTATCACAGGCGGCTCAATGCGGCGATCCATGGCTTCGGCGCCAAGGTGATCTACCACACGGACGGCTCGGTGATGGCGGCGGTCGACGGCCTCATCGACATGGGAATCGACGTGCTCCAGGCGCTTCAGTTCAGCGCCGAGGGCATGGACCCCCTGCGCCTGAAGCAGGATTTCGGCGAGCGGCTCTGTTTCGAAGGCGGGGTGAGCGTGCAGACCACCCTCCCCTTCGGAAAGCCCGAAGACGTTCGCAGGGAGGTCGAGGAGCGCATTCTCGTTCTGGGCAGGAACGGAGGCTACATCCTGGGGCCTTCCCACTACATTCAGGCGGGCACGCCGCCGGAGAACATCGTCGCGATGTTCGACACGGCATTGGAATACTACCCATATTAAGGAGGAAAGCATGCGCGCGGCGGTGCTCGATTCACCCCGGCATCCACTCGCCGTGAGGGATGTCCCCGAGCCTGAACCCGCACGGGGCCAGCTCCTGGTGCGGGTGAGCGCCTGCGGGGTCTGCCGGACAGACCTTCACGTGGTGGATGGGGAGCTCGCCGGGCCGAAGCTGCCCCTGATTCCCGGCCACCAGATCGTGGGGGTGGTCGAGGGCGTGGGAGAAGGGGTGGAGGGCTTCTCCATCGGGGACCGGGTCGGCATCCCCTGGCTCGGGTGGACATGCGGGGAATGCGCCTTCTGCGCGAGCGGCAGGGAGAATCTCTGCCGGCGGGCCCGCTTCACCGGCTACACCATAGACGGCGGATTCGCCGAGCGCGCCGCCGCGGATGCCCGCTTCTGCTTTCCCATCCCAAGCGTTTATCCGGACCTCCAGGCGGCACCGCTTCTCTGCGCGGGGCTTATCGGCTACAGGGCATTGAGAATGGCCGGGGACGCCAAAAGGCTCGGGCTGTACGGCTTTGGAGCAGCCGCGCACATCGTCATCCAGGTTGCGCGTCACCAGGGCCGGAGGGTTTTCGCCTTCACCCGCGCAGGGGACGCAGCCGCCCAGGAGTTCGCGCGCTCACTGGGCGCCGAATGGGCGGGGGACTCCCTCCAGCAGCCCCCCGAGGAGATGGATGCGGCCCTGATCTTCGCTCCAGATGGAAGCCTCCTCCCCCGGGCGCTTCGAAGCGTCGGCCCGGGAGGCACGGTGGTCTGCGCGGGAATTCATATGTCGGACATCCCCGCTTTCCCCTACCGGATCCTCTGGGAAGAGCGGGTGGTACGCTCGGTGGCAAACCTGACGCGCCGGGACGCCGAGGAGTTTCTCGCGCTTGCCCCCCGGATCCCCATATCGACCGAGGTCCATCTCTTCCCCCTGCCGCGCGTCAACGATGCCCTGGAGGCCCTGCGCCGGGGGAGTATCACCGGCGCCGCGGTCATCACGATGGGGCAGGCGTGAATCGGTTTTTTTGATTTTAGCCAATCAGGTAATTATACTCCTTGATGAGAGATGAATATGGAAAAGATTCGTGTTGCCAACGGCATCACCTGGGTGGCGATACCGGAGGCGGACCTTTTCGTGCTCTGCGGCTGCCCCGCGGACAGCGTCAAACACCTCATGAAGCGGGGCCTGATCGTGGAGAAGGAAAAGGACGGCGTCACCTTCGAGACCGGCCCCAACGCCATTCTCCTGTCGGAGACGGCCTCCCAGAAGGGAGTCTTTTCCAACCTGGGAGAGTTCCCCGTGCTGCAGATGCTCTACCGCCAGGGGATGATCCTTCCCAACCATCCCAACAACACGGGCCGAAAGCCCATGCTCATCGGCCTGGAGGACCAGGTCCTGTCCCAGAGCCTCTACATCTACCGCGGCACCTACGGCCTCACCTCCGAGGAGGAGATGATGGCCGCGGGCGCCTCGCAAAAAGACAGCCGGGAAATGATGCGGGTGAAAAAGTGGTTCGCGTTCGACGACATCAGGGCCACCGAGGATCTGCTGGACCTGCGGGTGGTGGACAAACCCGCCGTCGAGCTGCGTGACGGGGTATTCATCCGCCGGCGCGGGTTCAACCAGTACGAGTTCCTCCATGCGGGACACTCGGTCCGCGTGGACCTGAACCTTGCCGATGACGAGGAATACGGGCCCAGCTACACCCTCGGCTTCCACCGCATCCACCGGGAGTACTTTTCCATTGTGCATATCGGGGAGGGCGATGGGTGGAATCCCGACCAGCCCTGCATGGGGAGCATGATCGTGTTCCAGGGCAGGATCTTCCTCGTGGACGCGGGGCCCAACATCACCCATGCCCTCACGGCCTTGGGCATCGGCATCAACGAGATCGAGGGCGTATTCCAGACCCACGGCCACGACGATCACTTCGCCGGGCTCACTTCCCTGATCAGGTCCGACCACCGGATACAGTACTATGCCACTGCGCTGGTCCGCTCCAGCGTCGTGAAGAAGTACATGGCCCTCACCGGCGGCGACGAGTCCGACTTCTCCCGCTACTTCGAGGTGCACGATCTTGCATTCGACACATGGAACTCCATCGAAGGCCTCGAGGTGATGCCGCAGTACTCCCTTCACCCGGTGGAGACGAGCGTGCTGTTCTTCCGCGCCCTGTGGGAAGGCGGGTACAAAACGTACGCGCACCTCGCCGACATCGTCTCCTCCGAGACCCTCAAACGCATGCTCACCGATGATCCCAAGAAGAGCGGGATCGGGCGGCGTCTCGCCGAAGCCTACCAGGCCGCCCTCACCCGCCCCGTAGATCTCAAGAAGATCGACGTCGGCGGCGGCACCATCCACGGAAGCGCCCGCGATTTCAACGGGGACGAATCGCACAGGATCATCCTGAGCCATCTCTCCCGGCCGCTGAGCGAGGCCGAAAAGGAGATCGGCTCCAACGCCTCCTTCGGCCACGACGACGTCCTCATCCCCGCACAATCGGACTACCGCATGCACGCGGCGCGCCGGCCTCTGCGCGTGTATTTCCCGGGGGTCCCGGAGTTCGACATTTCCATGCTGGCCAACTGCCCGCGCGTGGAGGCGAACCCGGGGAGCATCATCCTGCGCTCGGGTGAGGAAGGCAGGGACTTCCTGCTCATCCTGAGCGGAGTCGTGGAATACATCGACTCGAAGGCGGGCCTGCGCAACCAGCTCTCCGCGGGGGCCCTGATGGGAGAAATGGCGGGTGCGTCGGAAAAGAAACCGGGAGGCACTTTCCGCGCCGCGAGCCACGTCACGGTGCTCCGCATCCCGCGGGAGATGTATGACGACGTTGTTCGACGCAACGCCCTGGATGAAACCATCCGCCAGGTGAACGAGAACAGGCGCATCCTGCAGAACTCCTGGCTTTTCGGCGAGATGGTCTCGTTCCCCGTTCAGCTCGGGATCGCCAAGCTCATGGAACGCGTCACCGCAAAGGAGGGGGAAGCGATCTGGGCGGGCGAGAAAGCGGAGCTTTATCTTCTGGCGGAGGGGCTCGTGACGATTTTTTCAGGGAGCAAGCCCATTGAAAACGTGATGAAGGGGGGATTTTTCGGGGAAGAAGCGGTGCTCCGGCGCTCCTCCGGGCTGTTCGAGGCGCGCGTGACATACAACGCCGTGCTCTTCACCATCCCCGGCGATGCCCTTCAGAACATACCCATCGTTCACTGGAAGCTCGCCGAGACCTTCGAGCGGCGCCTGAAGAGCTTCCGCACCGAGTTCGCCTTCGAATGGCGGGAAGCATACCGCGTCGGGATACCGGGAATTGATGAGCAGCACCAGAAGCTCTTCTCCCTGATCGCCTCATTGTCGCAGTCCCTGGAAGCCTCCCCGGAGAACGGGGCGCTCGAAACCCGCACGGGGGAGCTGATAGAAGCGGTGGGCGCCCACCTCGGCTACGAGCAGACCCTCATCCGGGAGCGCAATCCCGCGGAGTACGAGACGCAGCGCAGGGGGCACGAGGCCTTCCTGTCCCAGCTCGAGGTGATCCGCAAACGAATCCCGCAGACTCCGGAGATCGCGATCCGGGAGGTGGTCGATACGCTCAAGGATTGGATCATCGATCATACCCTTCTGGAAGACTTGAAGTACCGTCACCTGCTGAGGTGAGGCTTCAGGAGACTCCACTGAAAGAACCCAACATTTGTTAGGTGATACGAGGCATTGACTCACGTGAAGAGATTCTGAGACTGCGACAAGAGCTTGACAACATACTGCGCTTCGCCCATGCTATCCTAAAATTCCGTGATTTGACGCAATATCGGAAAAATGGGAATTCCGAAAAAATGGTGTATCATTATCCTAGAATGTTTCCCGAGGTAAAAAGACCCTCGCTCGCCTTTTCTGATCTCACGCATCCTCGTCAAACTCTCCGACTCGATTCTCGAGGAGGTCTCCCATGAATCGGCTCCTTTCTATATCTGTCGCCATTTTCATCGCGCTCATGGGGGTTACCGTGCCAGCTAGCGCGCAGGAAACCCAGGCCGCGCCGTGGCTGGCTGCGTACAGTTTTGTCGTACCGGCCAATCCCCTGGGCGAGAACGCCAAGGCAGGCCTCGCAGCGTTCACCCTCACAAACAACATGACGAGCGATGCCCGCGACGTGGTTATAGAAGTTCTGCCGGGCACCCGTGTCGGTTTCGGCCCTTTTAACCGGGAGCAGGCCGGAAACATCGGCCACGGCTCCTACGCCGTTCTCCACGTCCAGCTCATGCTGGCCTCCGATGCGAAGGGCTTCCCGCTGAAAATCACCTGGAAGGATGCCGACGGCTCCCCGCGGGCTGCCACTATCGACGCCATCGACATCGAGGAGGCCCGGAAATGAACGCGAGAAGAATCGTCATCTCCATGCTCCTGGCCGTCACACTGTCGACGGCCGCCCATGCCCAGGGCGTAGAGCTCAATCCGGCATACATTACGGGAACGGTCAGCCTGACGAATGCCGTCTATGCGGACAAGGTGTACCTGGCCTACGTGTACGCGTACGCAGACGGTGGCTTTTCGGCCAACACTACCGTTGCCGCGGATGGCACATATACGCTCACCGTCAACGCGCCAGCGGATGGAACCGAACGAGCATACACGGTCTATGCCCGGTTCTATCTCAAGAACGGGATCGAATTCTCAACAGCCGAGCAGAGCGTCGTCGTGACCAAGGATGCCACGGAGCACGCAGATTTTTCAGCCGCCCTTGGCACTCTCACGCTGAATCTGTCGGCCACGAACGGCAATATCTCTTCTCTCAATTTTCTTATATTCAATAGCTCCGGCTATCCATATCTCTATGCAAGTCTCTATGTAAATCTCTCACCCCCCGTTTCATCCACCCAATATTCCGTCGATTTTCCCGCTGGAATAGAAGCATACTATGTTTGGGCCTATGTGTACCCGGCGGACAGCGCTTACACGCAAGTATTGCTTGAAACACAAGACTTCATTGTGAACCCTGGAGAAACGGTAGAGCAGACCTATTCGGCAACTTTTCCGGAAGCTCCGAAAAAAGCGACCCTCCAGGGGACGATCACGCTTGATGGAATACCGGGCTCCCTGGAATTCGATCATCACTGGATGTTCTATCCCTACATCTATCTCTATACCAACGGCGGGAGCTACACGACGGATGATGCAACACCCGGAACCCAGACCATGTACCTCTATACGTATTTCAAAAACAACACGTACATGGCCTGGCCGTACAAATCCATCGTGCCCGACTCCGATTATGCGAGAATCACGATACTCCCAGGTCAGGTCAACACATTCAGCCCGCGAACATCCCTTGCCGGAGTATTGAGCGGGAGTCTCAAGTTTACCGGAGTCGCCAGCCTGGCCGACGTACCGGAATACTATCGCGGCATCAGTCTTATCGGCAAGAGCTCAAGCGACGCGTACGGCGGCTATACATGGCAGTCCTACCTGAATCCCAATACGGGAGATTTCTCGCTGCCTGCCACGGCGGGCACGTGGACGTATGACGGGCTCAGCTACTTTGCATTCCAGAAAAACCTCACGGATCCCGACAATTACGTCAACTGCAGCATCTACGGCATTTCCGATATCCGCGGCACAGCGGACTATACCATTTCTCAAGGACAATCCATACAAGGCATTTCGATCGAGATCCCCACGGGCTCCGTGAAAATCAAGTTCTCGGTCACCGACGGGAGCCTGGTTGCCAGCCCTGGGCTTTCATTCTCATTCAATCAGGTCGATGCATCCGGACAAACGATGTTCTACGGAAGCGGATCCGCGAGCGGCCCCAGCCAGGCTCTCATTGAAAACCAATCCACCATCGTCGGACCCCCCGGCACATACACGGTAAATGCATCGGCCCTGGTCAACGGCTCCTGGGTCACCTTCAATCCGCAGCAGGTAATCGTGATCGAGGGCGTCGAACAGGTCCTGGAGATCAACGGTCCGTCCCTGAGCGTCTCTTCGCCGCAAGCCGAGCTCTACACCTATGACGATCAGGTCACAGTTTCAGGTATTGCGGATGACGATACGCTGGTGGCGTCGGTTACCGTAAACGACGCCGTGCAGACATTGACGAGCACGAATAACCCCGAAAGGCCCAAGGAAGTGAGCTTCTCCACTCCCTTCACCCTCGCCAATGGACCGAACAAGATCGTGGTCAAGGCCGTCGACTCGGCCGGGAAGATCGCCCAGGATACGCGGTTCGTCTACAAGGATCGGGGAGCGCCAACACTCAGCTTCAAGCCCGTCACCTCTACAACGAACGCCACCACGATAACCGTCGAAGGCACGACAAGCGACGACAATGCTATCACAAAGGTCTTCGTGAATGGTCTCGCGGTCCCCTTCTCGTGGAGCGGAAACGCGAATGATCCGAATGAGGTCTCCTTCACAACAGAGCTTTCACTCAAAGACGGCCCGAATACCATCAGCGTAATAGTAGAAGACAACTGCAAACGCACGACATCGGAAGCCCATATCGTTACGAGAGCGGAAAAAGACGAGACGCCGCCGGTCTTCCCGGCGTTGGCGGACGTTGTCCTGGAGCAGGCGGGGCCGGAGGGCACAGCCTATGTTCTGCCCGTGCCGAATGTCACCGATGACCAGGATCCCGCCCCAACTGTTGCAAGCAACGCCCCGGCGGTGTTCCCGGCCGGTCTGACCACCGTGACCTGGACCGCGACGGACGCCTCCGGCAACAGCTCCACCGCCGCTCAGAAAGTGACCGTTGCCGACACGACCCCTCCCAGCATCACCGCACCGGCGGATGTCGTCCTGGAATACACCGGCGGGCCCGCCTCGGGAGCGAGCATTGGATATCCGGTCGTGCACGATGCGGTGGACCCTTCACCCAATGTCACGGCTGATCTTCCCTCTGTATTTCCGCTGGGGGTGACGAGCGTCACCTGGACGGCTACGGATCATTCCGGCAATTCAGCTTCCGCCGTTCAGAAGGTGACGGCTGTCGACACCACCCCTCCTGCGACAACCCTTTCCCTTGGAGATCCCAAGGTGGTGAAAAACGGGATACAGTACATCTCAGACAAGACGCCCATCACCTTGAGCGCCGTCGATATCGGCTCAGGTGTGGCCGCAATCTACTACAACCTCGGGGCTGGACCCTCCCTCTACAGTGGGCCCATCACGATTGCAGCCGCCGGCGCCTGCAACCTCCGCTACTATGCCGTTGACGCCGCCGGCAATCGCGAGCCGGAAAAATCGGTTTCGGTGACGGTGGACAACAAGGGCCCGGAAATAACCGTGGAGGGCGTTGCGGCGGGAATGGTCTACAAGAACGCGGTGACCCCCGTCATCAAGGTTGTCGACCCCATCCTTGATTCCTCCTCTGTGACCTTGAACGGAGCAGCCTACACGCAAGGAACGCCCATTGAACAGAACGGCCAGTATACCCTTGCGGTGGCGGCAATCGATCTTCTGGGCAACACGAGCTCGTATGCCGTATCCTTTGCCATCGCCAAGAGCTCCGTGGAGATGCCGGGGTATTATTTCCTGGAGAATGACAAGGTCAAGATCTACTGGCAGGGTGCCGCAGGGGCGGTCGGGTACAACATCTACCTGAACGGAAAGAAAGTAAACAAAGGGTTCCACATGAAGTGGCCGCGCTTGGACCGTGAAGATCACCTGGTGAAGGACACTTCCTATATCCTGCACGGGATCCACGGCCGGAACGTAATCGCGGTGAAAGCGGTGGGCAAGCGCGGAATGGAGATTGCCACCGCCGCCCAGTTCTCTATAGACCAGGCTCAATCCCTTTTCTTGAGCGCGCCGCAATTCAGCCAATGGCATTCGCCAAAGGGAAGCAGCCTGGTGGTTCATGGAAGCAACCCGTTCCACCGCGACGTCAAAGCCTATTACGCGGTAATCGATGAACATGGGTATCGGACTGCCTGGATATCTTTGGGCCCCGTGACCCAGGAGAGCAGGAACCGCTTCTCCTTCAGCGTCCCGGTCACCGATCAGATCCGCGGAAAGCAGCTCGCCCTCAGGGTGACCGGATGGGACGCCAGACAGGGGAGAGAAGAAGAGACGGGGATGACTATCCGGATCGCGAAAAAGTAGCCTTCGCTTCGCGCATTGTCCCCGTCCGGCCTGGTGCCGGCCGGGGCCTTTTCACGGCAGGGTTATTCTCACCCAGTCGACGTCGCCCGCGGTGATATACCGATTCAGCTTCCCGCCAACCGTGATCGACGCCGGGTTCGTAGGAACCCCGCCGCCTCCCGCGGTCGGGTTGTCATCCGACTCATACGGAGCGTCAGACGCATTCTCTGAAGCGAAGAACCACGGCGATGCAACATTAGTTGGCGTGGTCAGCACCCTGAGCGCGTACGGGCCCGTCGTCGTGCTCGAGTACCCTCTGATCCTCAGGTAATAAGTTCCTGGGGTAAGCGCTCCCTTGTAGTCGATCATTGCATAGTCGAACGCATTGTTATCAATGAAGTCCGACCCGTCGCTCCATGCCAGCGCTACGCTCTGGTCCTGGTTGGAGCTCCACAGGTTATAGGAGGTCGCACTGTTATCCCCCGCCGGCCCGAACAGGTCAATGTAGTCATAGAGGGTCGGCCACGTGGGGATCAGACCTGACGTCCCGGTGGGTTCATACGTTTCGATGAAGACCTCATCGTAGATGACCTCGAGAGGCACGCTGGCCGTGTTGTTCCCCTCATTACTCTCCGCCACTACGGAGGTGGCATCAGCCTCTGCAAAGATGTAGTGCGGCCCCTGTTGATTGTCCTCGGCAGCCACCGAGAAGCTCCCCGGCACGCTGTCCGTCCAGGTCTGCCCCGCGTCGAGAGCGGGGATGTTCGACGTGGCAAGAATGAGGTCTGTGCTGTCCAGTACCGCGTCCGTGCTCAGGCGGTACCTGAGAACGCTGGCGCCCGCCAGACTGGTTCCGATATTCTCGACTACGGCTCCAATGCTCCAGGTACCAGTGCGCGCAACGGGAGCTGTAGGCGCCGTGATCGAGGTCACCGTAAGGTCGTCGGTCGCAGGGGCAGAAGAAATCCCGGGTTTCATGCAGCCAAACAGGGCCAAGACGAGGGAAGCCGAAAACATGAAAAGAACCATCCGGTGAACATTTTTGCTCATAGAGCCCTCCTTAGCTTGTCCAACATCAAATATAGCAGTCAATAGTCCAATTTTCATGCATCTTTCAGCAAATTTCTCCTGCGTGCGGGGTTGGTCGGCTCTTCTTTCCGTGGTATACTTTTAAGCAACGGGGGTGAAGGTTGGTCAAGAGGAAGAAAGTCATATTTCTCGTTGCGCTTCTTGGAATTTCAACGGTTTGCGCGTATGCGCAGAACACTTACACCTGGAATGGAGCATCCGGCGCAAACTGGAGTAACCCCGGCAACTGGAACGTGAGTCCCGGTCCAGGCACATACCCCGGAGCCGCTGCTGATAATGCTATCGCCATTATCAGCAATGGCAATTCACCCAACCTCAACGTATCCCCGGGACAGACCATCTCTCAATTGAATATTTCATCTGGATCATCTCTTACAGCGGGGGCCGCGCGATTGCTCAGGGTGGCCGGAAACGTGACCACTTCCGGTGCGGGCACTTTCTCATCAAATATCACACTCGCCGTTTCAGGCAATGGCTCGGTCATCGACTCGACCATGACTTTGGGGCCGCTTACGATAGCGGGCGCCAGTGGGGACATAATCTCCCTTGCCCAAGCGACGACACTGGCTGGAACTCTCACGATAAATACGGCTACCCTGGATTTGGGCACCAATGCCCTTTCCGTTGGGACCAGTTCCACCGCGGGGAATCTGGTGTTTAGTGGCGGCGGCAAGCTCGACTTCAGCGGAGCCACAGGAACCAATACGACTTATGTTACGGTCTGGGGAACGATCAGCGGCACCGGCACCATAGATGCATCCGGCTCCGGGTCGCTCAATTGCCATGGCAACGTCGATCTTACCAACATCACCTACCTGCCAGGGAGCACGAGATTGTGGATCCTCGATCCAGTCAGCCTCACTCCAGGCGCGAGCTCTTTTGCCTGCGTTCGGATCGGCAGTAACGGACTGAACTATTACGGTGCGTTGACTCTCCAGGGAGATCTCCACATCCTCGGCATAGACCCAACCGGCACTACGGGAGTTTTCTCTGCCGGCCTCCCGGGGGGCACTCCAAATAATCCAGGGCTCGGCGGCAATAGCTTCAACCTCAACGGCCACAATGTCACCATTGATGACAGCGGCACCTATGCCTCGGATAATGTCGTGACCTTTGTGAATATCCCCGGCGCGAACCTCACCGCTCCCGCCGCCTCCACCATCACGTTCACGGGGGCCTCTACTCTCACCAGCAATTCGGCCAACGGCTGCGTGCTTGGGTCCATCAGCATCGGCGCCGGCGGAAACCTGACCCTCGCTGATGCGCTCGCTCTCAATGGCGGTATTTCAGTCGCGGCGGGCGCCGGAACGAGCACTTTCAATATGGCCGGTTTTACGGTCACGGTGGCCGGAAATGTCAATTTGACCAACCTCGACAACTTCACCGCGCCAGGCCTCTACATCTTCGACGGCGCCACGACCCTTACCGTCCCCGCGGGAGCCGCCTACGCCTTCACCAACATCCAGATCGGCGATACGGCCGGCGCCGCCAACGGCTCACTCACACTGGCTAGCGCCATCATCGTCAACGGCACCATCACCATCGGTGGCACCACCGGTACCACCACTTTCAACGCCGCAGCATTCACCGTCACCGTGGCGGGAAACGTCACCCTCACCGGCCTGGACTCCTTCACAACCACCGGCACCTTCATCTTCGCCGGCACCACGACCCTTACCGTCCCCGCGGGAGCCGCCTACGCCTTCACCAACATCCAGATCGGCGATACGGCCGGCGCCGCCAACGGCTCACTCACACTGGCGAGCGCCATCATCGTCAACGGCACCATCACCATCGGTGGCACCACCGGTACCACCACTTTCAACGCCGCAGCATTCACCGTCACCGTGGCGGGAAACGTCACCCTCACCGGCCTGGACTCCTTCACAACCACCGGCACCTTCATCTTCGCCGGCACCACGACCCTTACCGTCCCCGCGGGAGCCGCCTACGCCTTCACCAACATCCAGATCGGTGCCACCGCCGGCGCCGCCAACGGCTCACTCACACTGGCTAGCGCCATCATCGTCAACGGCACCATCACCATCGGTGGCACCACCGGTACCACCACTTTCAACGCCGCAGCATTCACCGTCACCGTGGCGGGAAACGTCACCCTCACCGGCCTGGACTCCTTCACAACCACCGGCACCTTCATCTTCGCCGGCACCACGACCCTCACCGTCCCCGCGGGAGCCGCCTACGCCTTCACCAACATCCAGATCGGTGCCACCGCCGGCGCCGCCAACGGCTCACTCATACTGGCTAGCGCCATCATCGTCAACGGCACCATCACCATCGGTGGCACCACCGGTACCACCACTTTCAACGCCGCAGCATTCACCGTCACCGTGGCGGGAAACGTCACCCTCACCGGCCTGGACTCCTTCACAACCACCGGCACCTTCATCTTCGCCGGCACCACGACCCTTACCGTCCCCGCGGGAGCCGCCTACGCCTTCACCAACATCCAGATCGGTGCCACCGCCGGCGCCGCCAACGGCTCACTCACACTGGCAAGTGACATCATCGTCAACGGCACCATCACCATCGGTGGCACCACCGGTACCACCACTTTCAACGCCGCAGCATTCACCGTCACCGTGGCGGGAAACGTCACCCTCACCGGCCTGGACTCCTTCACAACCACCGGCACCTTCATCTTCGCCGGCACCACGACCCTTACCGTCCCCGCGGGAGCCGCCTACGCCTTCACCAACATCCAGATCGGTGCCACCGCCGGCGCCGCCAACGGCTCACTCATACTGGCTAGCGCCATCATCGTCAACGGCACCATCACCATCGGTGGCACCACCGGTACCACCACTTTCAACGCCGCAGCATTCACCGTCACCGTGGCGGGAAACGTCACCCTCACCGGCCTGGACTCCTTCACAACCACCGGCACCTTCATCTTCGCCGGCACCACGACCCTTACCGTCCCCGCGGGAGCCGCCTACGCCTTCACCAACATCCAGATCGGTGCCACCGCCGGCGCCGCCAACGGCTCACTCATACTGGCAAGTGACATCATCGTCAACGGCACCATCACCATCGGTGGCACCACCGGTACCACCACTTTCAACGCCGCAGCATTCACCGTCACCGTGGCGGGAAACGTCACCCTCACCGGCCTGGACTCCTTCACAACCACCGGCACCTTCATCTTCGCCGGCACCACGACCCTTACCGTCCCCGCGGGAGCCGCCTACGCCTTCACCAACATCCAGATCGGTGCCACCGCCGGCGCCGCCAACGGCTCACTCATACTGGCGAGCGCCATCATCGTCAACGGCACCATCACCATCGGTGGCACCACCGGTACCACCACTTTCAACGCCGCAGCATTCACCGTCACCGTGGCGGGAAACGTCACCCTCACCGGCCTGGACTCCTTCACAACCACCGGCACCTTCATCTTCGCCGGCACCACGACCCTTACCGTCCCCGCGGGAGCCGCCTACGCCTTCACCAACATCCAGATCGGTGCCACCGCCGGCGCCGCCAACGGCTCACTCACACTGGCAAGTGACATCATCGTCAACGGCACCATCACCATCGGTGGCACCACCGGTACCACCACTTTCAACGCCGCAGCATTCACCGTCACCGTGGCGGGAAACGTCACCCTCACCGGCCTGGACTCCTTCACAACCACCGGCACCTTCATCTTCGCCGGCACCACGACCCTTACCGTCCCCGCGGGAGCCGCCTACGCCTTCACCAACATCCAGATCGGTGCCACCGCCGGCGCCGCCAACGGCTCACTCATACTGGCTAGCGCCATCATCGTCAACGGCACCATCACCATCGGTGGCACCACCGGTACCACCACTTTCAACGCCGCAGCATTCACCGTCACCGTGGCGGGAAACGTCACCCTCACCGGCCTGGACTCCTTCACAACCACCGGCACCTTCATCTTCGCCGGCACCACGACCCTTACCGTCCCCGCGGGAGCCGCCTACGCCTTCACCAACATCCAGATCGGTGCCACCGCCGGCGCCGCCAACGGCTCACTCACACTGGCAAGTGACATCATCGTCAACGGCACCATCACCATCGGTGGCACCACCGGTACCACCACTTTCAACGCCGCAGCATTCACCGTCACCGTGGCGGGAAACGTCACCCTCACCGGCCTGGACTCCTTCACAACCACCGGCACCTTCATCTTCGCCGGCACCACGACCCTTACCGTCCCCGCGGGAGCCGCCTACGCCTTCACCAACATCCAGATCGGTGCCACCGCCGGCGCCGCCAACGGCTCACTCATACTGGCTAGCGCCATCATCGTCAACGGCACCATCACCATCGGTGGCACCACCGGTACCACCACTTTCAACGCCGCAGCATTCACCGTCACCGTGGCGGGAAACGTCACCCTCACCGGCCTGGACTCCTTCACAACCACCGGCACCTTCATCTTCGCCGGCACCACGACCCTTACCGTCCCCGCGGGAGCCGCCTACGCCTTCACCAACATCCAGATCGGTGCCACCGCCGGCGCCGCCAACGGCTCACTCACACTGGCTAGCGACATCATCGTCAACGGCACCATCACCATCGGTGGCACCACCGGTACCACCACTTTCAACGCCGCAGCATTCACCGTCACCGTGGCGGGAAACGTCACCCTCACCGGCCTGGACTCCTTCACAACCACCGGCACCTTCATCTTCGCCGGCACCACGACCCTTACCGTCCCCGCGGGAGCCGCCTACGCCTTCACCAACATCCAGATCGGTGCCACCGCCGGCGCCGCCAACGGCTCACTCACACTGGCAAGTGACATCATCGTCAACGGCACCATCACCATCGGTGGCACCACCGGTACCACCACTTTCAACGCCGCAGCATTCACCGTCACCGTGGCGGGAAACGTCACCCTCACCGGCCTGGACTCCTTCACAACCACCGGCACCTTCATCTTCGCCGGCACCACGACCCTTACCGTCCCCGCGGGAGCCGCCTACGCCTTCACCAACATCCAGATCGGTGCCACCGCCGGCGCCGCCAACGGCTCACTCATACTGGCAAGTGACATCATCGTCAACGGCACCATCACCATCGGTGGCACCACCGGTACCACCACTTTCGTCACCTCGGGCCACACCGTCACCGCGGCAAGTACCGTTAACCTCACGGGCCTCGATATACTCACCATTGACGCGACATCTTTATTCATCTTCGCCGGCACCACAACCCTAACTGTCCCGACGGGGCTGTCGCTCGAGAACATCCAGCTCGGCGCAAGCGTCACCCCGGGCAGCGTCACTCTGGGGAGCGCGCTAAATGTTGTACTGGATATCTCCATCTCCGTTGCAGGATCCGTGCTGAACACGAACAACCTCGACATTTCGGTAGGCAGGAATTGGAGTAATTCAAACGATGCGTCGGGATTCACCGCCGGAAATGGGACCGTCGCTTTCGCCGGAACCGCAACAGCCAAGATCTCGGGAAATACGACCTTTTACAACTTCACATGCATCCCAGGCGTCGGCGGCAAGACCATCCAGTTTACAGCCGGCACCGAGCAGACCATCACCAACAACCTCACGATTACGGGAACGGCGAACAACCTGGTCAACCTGATAAGCACATCTCTCGGCTTTGCCTGGACGATAACCAGGACGGGAACCGGGACCGTTACGCTCGACTTTATCCTTGTCAGCGACAGTAATGTGGGAGCTGCGTCGAGCGACCTCACGGCTCTGGACAGCAGAAATGACGGAAGAAACGACGACACGGTGTCTCCGCGCTGGATCTTTACGCCCAGGCTGGTGATATGGGACGGCTCGGACAGCATGGACTGGAACACGGGAGCAAACTGGGATACCGGCTATCAGCCGAATACCACGGATAATGTCCGCATCGCCAATGCCGGCTTCCAGCCGGCGACGCTCGCGACATCGACGACGATCGTGGACCTGACCATCGACACTGGCGCGAGGGTCGCCACCAACAACTTATCCCTGACGGTGACCGGGGCCTTGAGCTGCTCGGGCACCCTTGACGGCTCGGCTTCCCCCGCCGCCATCAGCGTCACAGGGGACACCACGGCCTCAGGCAGGATCAATTTGAACGGCGGCAACTTCTCCACCAACAACCTCACCGTGAGCGGCGTCACCCCCAACGGCCTGGTGGCCTCCGCCTCGGAGACCATCACGGTGGGCGGCAACATCGACTTCTCCAACGCCGGGGACAATTTCACCCAGGCCACAAGCCTCATCGTCATGACGGGGGCCTCGGACCCGGCCACCATCAACGCAACCGTAGAGGACTTCTTCAACGACCTTCAGATCAACAAGACCACGGGGGGGCAGCGGGTGCAGCTGCTCACCAACCTCTTCCTGGCCAACGGCGCCGGAGACCTGACCATGAGCCGAGGCACCCTGCAGCTCAACGGCTTCACGCTTCGGTTGGGCACCAACCTCTCCATGAGCTCGGCCACCGCCGCCACCATCGCCATCGGCACGGGCACCCTGGACGGGGCCACCAACGGCAGGTCCGTTTCCATCAGCAGCGCGGCGGCCGCCATCACCCAAACCACCGGCACCATGAGCTGCGCCGGGCTCTCCATGACAAACGGCACCTACACCTGCACAGGCAACTCCATCCTCAACTCCAGCGGAAGCGTCTCGGTGACCGGCGGCACCTTCTCCGAGGGCACCTCCACCCTCACCATGAGCGGCGCCTCCACCACGATCCGCTTCGCCCAGAGCCCGCTTCTCCAGCCCCATGACCTGACCATCAGCGCCGCCGCCCCCGGGGTGAGCATAACCGGGGAGAACCTGACCGTGGGGAACAACTTGAGCGTTTCCTCCGGCGGGGTGTTCGCCACCAACAACTTCTCCCTGACGGTGAACGTCGGCCTGAGCTGCTCGGGCACCCTTGACGGCTCGGCTTCCCCCGCCGCCATCAGCGTCACAGGGGACACCACGGCCTCAGGCAGGATCAATTTGAACGGCGGCAACTTCTCCACCAACAACCTCACCGTGAGCGGCGTCACCCCCAACGGCCTGGTGGCCTCCGCCTCGGAGACCATCACGGTGGGCGGCAACATCGACTTCTCCAACGCCGGGGACAATTTCACCCAGGCCACAAGCCTCATCGTCATGACGGGGGCCTCGGACCCCGCCACCATCAACGCAACCGGAGAGGACTTCTTCAACGACCTTCAGATCAACAAGACCACGGGGGCGCAGCGGGTGCAGCTGCTCACCAACCTCTTCCTGGCCAACGGCGCCGGAGACCTGACCATGAGCCGAGGCACCCTGCAGCTCAACGGCTTCACGCTTCGGTTGGGCACCAACCTCTCCATGAGCTCGGCCACCGCCGCCACCATCGCCATCGGCACGGGCACCCTGGACGGGGCCACCAACGGCAGGTCCGTTTCCATCAGCAGCGCGGCGGCCGCCATCACCCAAACCACCGGCACCATGAGCTGCGCCGGGCTCTCCATGACAAACGGCACCTACACCTGCACAGGCAACTCCATCCTCAACTCCAGCGGAAGCGTCTCGGTGACCGGCGGCACCTTCTCCGAGGGCACCTCCACCCTCACCATGAGCGGCGCCTCCACCACGATCCGCTTCGCCCAGAGCCCGCTTCTCCAGCCCCATGACCTGACCATCAGCGCCGCCGCCCCCGGGGTGAGCATAACCGGGGAGAACCTGACCGTGGGGAACAACTTGAGCGTTTCCTCCGGCGGGGTGTTCGCCACAGGCGGCTTCTCCCTGACGGTGAACGTCGGCCTGAGCTGCTCGGGCACCCTCACAGGCTCGGCCTCCCCCCAGCAGATCAGCGTCACAGGTGACACCACCGCCTCCGGCAGGATCAACTTGAACGGCGGCAACTTCTCCACCACCAACCTCACCGTGAGCGGCGTCCCCGGCCTGGTGGCCTCCGCCTCGGAGACCATCACGGTGGGCGGCAACATCGACTTCTCCAACGCCGGAGACAACTTCACCCAGGCTACAAGCCTCATCGTCATGACGGGGGCCTCGGACCCCGCCACCATCAACGCAACCGTAGAGGACTTCTTCAACGACCTTCAGATCAACAAGACCACGGGGGGGCAGCGGGTGCAGCTGCTCACCAACCTCTTCCTGGCCAACGGCGCCGGAGACCTGACCATGAGCCGAGGCACCCTGCAGCTCAACGGCTTCACGCTTCGGTTGGGCACCAACCTCTCCATGAGCTCGGCCACCGCCGCCACCATCGCCATCGGCACGGGCACCCTGGACGGGGCCACCAACGGTAGGACCGTTTCCATCAGCAGCGCGGCGGCCGCCATCACCCAAACCACCGGCACCATGAGCTGCGCCGGGCTCTCCATGACAAACGGCACCTACACCTGCACAGGCAACTCCATCCTCAACTCCAGCGGAAGCGTCTCGGTGACCGGCGGCACCTTCTCCGAGGGCACCTCCACCCTCACCATGAGCGGCGCCTCCACCACGATCCGCTTCGCCCAGAGCCCGCTTCTCCAGCCCCATGACCTGACCATCAGCGCCGCCGCCCCCGGGGTGAGCATAACCGGGGAGAACCTGACCGTGGGGAACAACTTGAGCGTTTCCTCCGGCGGGGTGTTCGCCACCAACAACTTCTCCCTGACGGTGACCGGGGCCTTGAGCTGCTCGGGCACCCTCACAGGCTCGGCCTCCCCCCAGCAGATCAGCGTCACAGGTGACACCACCGCCTCCGGCAGGATCAACTTGAACGGCGGCAACTTCTCCACCACCAACCTCACCGTGAGCGGCGTCCCCGGCCTGGTGGCCTCCGCCTCGGAGACCATCACGGTGGGCGGCAACATCGACTTCTCCAACGCCGGAGACAACTTCACCCAGGCTACAAGCCTCATCGTCATGACGGGGGCCTCGGACCCCGCCACCATCAACGCAACCGTAGAGGACTTCTTCAACGACCTTCAGATCAACAAGACCACGGGGGGGCAGCGGGTGCAGCTGCTCACCAACCTCTTCCTGGCCAACGGCGCCGGAGACCTGACCATGAGCCGAGGCACCCTGCAGCTCAACGGCTTCACGCTTCGGTTGGGCACCAACCTCTCCATGAGCTCGGCCACCGCCGCCACCATCGCCATCGGCACGGGCACCCTGGACGGGGCCACCAACGGCAGGTCCGTTTCCATCAGCAGCGCGGCGGCCGCCATCACCCAAACCACCGGCACCATGAGCTGCGCCGGGCTCTCCATGACAAACGGCACCTACACCTGCACAGGCAACTCCATCCTCAACTCCAGCGGAAGCGTCTCGGTGACCGGCGGCACCTTCTCCGAGGGCACCTCCACCCTCACCATGAGCGGCGCCTCCACCACGATCCGCTTCGCCCAGAGCCCGCTTCTCCAGCCCCATGACCTGACCATCAGCGCCGCCGCCCCCGGGGTGAGCATAACCGGGGAGAACCTGACCGTGGGGAACAACTTGAGCGTTTCCTCCGGCGGGGTGTTCGCCACCAACAACTTCTCCCTGACGGTGAACGTCGGCCTGAGCTGCTCGGGCACCCTTGACGGCTCGGCTTCCCCCGCCGCCATCAGCGTCACAGGGGACACCACGGCCTCAGGCAGGATCAACTTGAACGGCGGCAACTTCTCCACCACCAACCTCACCGTGAGCGGCGTCCCCGGCCTGGTGGCCTCCGCCTCGGAGACCATCACGGTGGGCGGCAACATCGACTTCTCCAACGCCGGGGACAATTTCACCCAGGCCACAAGCCTCATCGTCATGACGGGGGCCTCGGACCCCGCCACCATCAACGCAACCGGAGAGGACTTCTTCAACGACCTTCAGATCAACAAGACCACGGGGGCGCAGCGGGTGCAGCTGCTCACCAACCTCTTCCTGGCCAACGGCGCCGGAGACCTGACCATGAGCCGAGGCACCCTGCAGCTCAACGGCTTCACGCTTCGGTTGGGCACCAACCTCTCCATGAGCTCGGCCACCGCCGCCACCATCGCCATCGGCACGGGCACCCTGGACGGGGCCACCAACGGCAGGTCCGTTTCTATCAGCAGCGCGGCGGCCGCCATCACCCAGGGAACCGGAACGCTCAGCACGCCGGCGTTGAGCGTGAGCGCCGGCGCCTATACGATAACGGGCACGGCCACGGTGAGCATCGGGGCCGGAGGCTTGAGCCAGACTGGGGGCACCTTCACGGCAGACGCCGCCGCCATCACCTCGAGCGGAAGCGTTTCGGTGACCGCCGGCACCTTCACGGAAGGAAGCTCCACCCTCACGATGGATACCGCCGGCACCACAATTCATTTCACGCCGTCTCCGCTGCACCAGCCCCACAACCTGATCATCACCGCCGGAGGGGCGGGTGTGACAATCGCCAGCGAAGCCCTTAATGTCGGAGGAGATATCACTATTGCTACGGGCGGGATATTCGGGACCAACACCTTCAGCTTAGCCGTGACGGGCAACGCAGATGTTTCGGGCACCCTCACCGGCTCGGCCTCCCCCGCAGCCATCAGCGTCACGGGTGACACCACCGCCTCCGGCACGATCAACCTCAACAATGGAGACTTCTCGACGAACAACCTCACAGTGAGCGGCGTCGCCCCGGCGAACGGGCTCGTGGCTTCCGGCGCCGAGATCATAACGGTCAAAGAAAACCTCGACCTCTCGGCGGTGGGGACCAATTACACGCCGGCCTCGAGCACGATCACAATGGGAGACGGAACGCTAAATGGCACCATCAATTGCCCGCCGACGGAGGAGACGTTCTACGAGCTCGAAATCTCCAAAGGCGTCCTGGCCCGGATCGTCAGCCTGCAGACAGACATCATCATCACCCACTCACTCACCATAATCAGCGGGACTCTCAGCGCGGGAACCCACACGATAACGATGCGGGGAGTCACCTGGGACAACCAGGGAAGCAAGACGGGCCTCGGGACCTTCAACCCGGGAACGGGAACGGTTTTCTTCACCACGACGAGCGCGATCACAATCAGCGGAAGCAATTCCTGGTACAACTTCAACTGCACGACGGACGGCAAGGCCTTCACCTTCGAGAACCTGCAGACCCAGACCATTCTTTCCGGCGGGAACCTTACCCTCCTTGCTTCGGGGCCAACCGCAAGGATAACGCTGACAAGCGATTTGCAGGACCCAACGGTGAACCCATCGTACCCACCCACGCCTCCGCAGTATGCCGGGCAGTGGTATATCACGATTACGGTGGGCGCGTCCGCGAGCATCGATTTCGTCAACGTGTCGTACAGCTTCGCCACTATAACGATCACCCCCGGGCCGGGATGTGTGGACGGTCTTCACAATACGAATTGGCAGTTTTTCATCCCCATAGTGGCGAGTTGGACCCTGGACACGAACAACGACGGACGAATAGACAGGATCAGGGTGCAAGTACAGGTGGGAACCCAGCTCAGCGACGACTTCACGGGCCTTGATGTGACTATCGTAGGAAATGCATACGAAGTATCCGGATACGGCACCGCCGCAGGACCGGTAGTTGGGGCGGGCGACGACGTGTTCGATATCCTCCTTGACGAGGGGACCCACGAAGACACGAGCGCACTTCCCCAATGGACGCTGAATTCAAACTCGACGCTCTATGGGAAGGTGGGAGGCGCCCTGGTGGAGTATGGGACAAAGGTGTACGCGCCGAACGACGGCTCGCGGCCGGTGATCACCTATACGCTGGCGGCCGTGGGATCCACGCGGGCGTACGTCCACTTCTCCGAGACGGTGTTCGGAAACGCGGCCCAGACCGCGCCGATCGGGACGGGAAGCCTGGTGTATTCAGACGGCACTAACTCGATAACCGCCGTCACGCCGGTTGAGCGTGATGCCACCGGGATCGGCGCGCATGCCGCGGTGATCACGTTTACAAGCCCACTGACAGTGGCGAACGTCCTGCCCTCCAGTGCTCAAACCTTCAGCGTCGCGACGGGCGCGATCTGGGGTGTACCCGCGGCGGTGGATCCCGGGACTGTCGTACCGGCGCCGTTCCCCAACAACACCAACCTCGACAACAACCTCCCCCCGAACGCTGTCCGCTCGATGCTCAACGGGTCCACGACGCCGAGCGCCCTCGCCCATCTCGTCTCGGACGTCGGGCTGAACCTGGTAGAGCCGGTTTACGCCTACGACACCACGATCCTCCGAGACCCGGTGCGAGGCGGAATTGGCAAAGTCACGACGTTCGACGGCAGCCAATGGCTGCGGCCTCGCGATACCCAACTTGAAGCACGGATCATGGCGACTGCTCCCGTGTCGACGGACGCGCTCGGCCTCTGGTGGGACGTGAACCCCCAGGATCCCATCCTGCTGAACGGCCTGTGGATACCGCCCTCGGCCTCGACCCTGTTCCCCCATCCGCCGGGAACCCCCCAGCCGGCCCCCGCGCTTCCCGACGGAACTGACCGCTTTCACAACCCCAACACGGCGGCACGAACCACGGCCCAGCCTCCCGCCGTCAACGGCGCGCTTCGGGATTTCCTCATCCCCGGCAACGACCCTGAGTTCACGAGCGGGGCAAGGCTCCAGTTCCTCTTCCTGATCAATGACGGCGGGCACCTCTTCCCCTGCGCCCGCCTGGCGGACCCCAACGATCCCACCTCCGCCCGGCCCTTCGAATATCAGCTGAACGAGCTTCAGGGGCAGCGGGCCAACGTGACAATCACCAACAATGTGATCAATCCCGCCAACCACGAGGTGGCGCACCTGACGTACGTCATGAGCAAGCCCGGCAAGGTGACGATCACCGTCTTCGATCTCAAGGGCGACATCGTCGACGTCCTGTTCAGCGGAACGCAGACGGCGGGGGAGCACACGACGGGTTGGGACGGAAAGAACCGGGGCGGCCGCATCGTGGCCCGCGGCATCTATTTCATCAGGGCTGTGGGGCCGGGATTCGACGAGTTCAGAAAGGTCCTGGTGGTACGGTAGGGGCAGCTTTTCAGTTCTTCAAGGGCATGCCGATCCATGCCGTAGGATCGGCCATGTCCTTGGCGATGAGGCCGATGTCCACCGGCTCGGTCATCTCGGCAACGATGTAGCGCTTGTCGGCGAAGCTGATGGTGGCGCCCTGGCGATCCAGCTTCACGCCGGCAAGGGCGTGGCCATAGCGGGGGGAAACGAAGATCATCGCATCGTATCCGAGCTGATCGAGGAGGGCGGCGTAGAGAAGGGCCCGCGAATCGCAGTCTCCGGCCTCGGATGCCGCCACGGCGATGGGTGAGAGAAAATCAGAAAGTGTGCCCGTGCGCTGGAAGGTGAAGCCCTGGATCCAGCAAAGGAGCGTCGTGGGGGTGTCTTGCGGGGCAACCCCACGCGCTTCCATCTCCCGCTTAAGCCCGGCCAGTATCCCGTCCAGCCTGTGGTAGCCGTCGCGAAAGATCATCCTGTAGAACCGCTGCCAGGCCGGTATCTGGCCGGCCTTGTACGATGCGAGAAGGCGCGCCTCGCGCTCAACCAGGGCCTGCTCGGATTCCTGCTCGCCCTTTCCCACAGTCACCGGGAGGGTCTCGCCGAGGAATTGGATCGCCAGGGTCTTTCGATCATCATCGGGGTAGGCATCGGAAAGCTGACTGATCGGGCCGGGGAGGAGCTTGGCGGCCTGGTCAGGGGAAAACGAGTCCAGGGCGGAGAGAAGATCGTCCCGCGCCTTTTCGTACCTTTCGATTGGAGCGAACGCGATGAGTATTCCATCCAGGGTGGGCGGCGATATTCCCCCCCTGTCCAGGGCACGCACAACCAGAATGAACCCCCGGAAGGGATTGCCGGCCGAGGTGAATGTGACGTCAGAGAGATAGCAGTCCCTGCCGGAGAAGGAGAAAACCGTGCCGCTCCCCTCTCCCTTGAGCTGCTTTCTGAGGTCGTTCTCCATCTGCTGGGCAGTTATCGATCTTTCATGCGCGAAAATCGAAATCTGAAGCATGGCGCCGCTTGCCGGATCGGTGAAGGAGAGCTTCGCCATATCCGACGCATCGAACGGAATCCATCCCTCGGGCAGGTCGAGCGAGTACCCGTATTCCTTGACGGAAAGGACTTCCGCCCGCGCCGGACACGGTAAGAAAAGAAGCGCGAGAAAGAGCCCCGCGCATGCCGCAGCTGCCCAGCGTCCGCGCAAATGTCGGCCTTCAATCGTCATGATTCTTCCCTAGTTATTTTATCGTACCACGGGCTGGAAAACGCGAGGGCTTTCGCCTACGGCTGGTCTACCCGCCCATGAGCCGTACCAGAAAACGCCTTCTAATGGCTTCTCCTGCCGGGCGCATTAGCACCCTCCAAATCCCGAGTTGCTATAAGCTAGAAAGCCGCCATTTTAACTATCATTTTGATTCAATTTATCTCTTTACAAAACATATTATGTAATATATAATTGCGCAAAATGTCTTAGGAGGAACCAATGAAAAAGCTCATTCGTTTCCTGGGAGGGCTTCTCGCCCTCGGTTTCTGCCTTGCCGCGATCAGCGGATGTATGCCGCCGATGGGTCCCTTGAGCGACACAAACAGCGACGGCTCGGTGGTCTTGAACTTCTCTGATGGCCGGGCAAAAACAATTGTGCCCGCCGTCAGCCTGGACATCGCAACCTACGACATCAGCTTCACACGCTCCGGCCAGCCCACCGTCACCCTCAACGGAGTTCCCGGCGCAACAACCCAGACCCAGCCCGTGTATCTCAAACCCGGTCCCTGGACAGTCACGGCGACCGCCAAGAACGCCTTAGGGGACATCATCGGGGTGGGCACTAACACAGTCACGGTGAACGCGGGACACACATCCACCGTAAGCCTCACCATTCTGTCCCTTTTGGGAGACGGGCCCCTCACGTTGAGCGCCACAACAAGCGAGCTTTCCATGAGCTCCCCCTCCGTGGTGGCGACCCTCACCCCCGGAAGCGGAGGAAGTACTATCCCGTTGAGCTTCACCATGGGCACGGGAAGCGCCGAGTACAGCGGATCGGTTTTGGCGGGGACCTACCTGTTGCTTCTTGAGCTGTGGGACGGAACGGTGAAGCTTGCAAGCTACGTAGACACGGTGCTTGTGGTGGCGAACTTTCCCACCTCTGCTTCTTTCGCCTTCAAGCCCAAGAACGGCTCGGTGATCGTTGAGCTTTTGGACCAGATCACGCGGGCTATTCCTATCACCTTGAGTGGGGCGCAGTCGACGCTCAGCGTGGGATCCACGATGACGGTGACCGCTACACCTGCAGTACCAGTTGACAGCTACCAGTGGTACCTGGATGGGGAGTCGATCAGCGGAGCAACGACCAATCAGGTGACGGTGGGCAGCGGGTTGGAGGAGGGGGACTACACCCTGACCGTGGCGGTGAAGAAGGGCTTGGTGTACAGCTCGGAGAGTATCGATTTCACGGTGACGCCGGCCGCAGGGGGCATAAAAGCCGTCTCAGTGGGAGGTGCGCACACCATGATCCTGAAGACCGATGCCACCCTATGGGCTTGTGGGTTGAACGATTGCGGCCAGTTAGGCGACGGCACCACCACCAATCGATCCACTCCCGTCCAGATTATGACCGGCATAGCTTCCGTTTCGGCGGGAAGTGCCCACACCATGATCCTGAAGACCGATGGCACCCTCTGGGCTTGCGGATACAACTACAACGGCCAGCTTGGAGACGGCACCACCACCAATCAATCCACTCCAGTCCAGGTGATGACCGGCGTGGCTTCCGTCGCAGCCGGAACTTTCCACACAATGATCCTTAGAACAGATGGTGCGCTTTGGGCTTGCGGCTGGAACAACGGCGGCCAACTCGGCGACGGCACAACAACTCAGCGTCTTTCTCCCGTGCAAGTCATGACTGGCGTGGCTTCTGTCTTGGTGGGGGACCTGCATACCATGATCCTGAAGACTGACGGCAGCCTCTGGGCTTGCGGCTGGAACGGCTACGGCCAGCTCGGCGACGGCACCACCACCAATCAATCCACTCCAGTCCAGGTGATGACCGGCGTGGCTTCTGTTTCAGCAGGAGGAGAGCACTCTATGATCATGAAGACCGACAGCACCCTCTGGGCCTGCGGGTGGAACTACTACGGCCAGCTCGGTGACGGCACTACCACTGACCAATACTCTCCTGTCCAAGTGATGACTGGTGCGGCTTCAGTTTCGGCGGGTGATATCCACACCATGATTCTGAAGACCGACGGCACCCTCTGGGCCTGCGGATACAACTATTACGGCCAGCTCGGCGACGGCACCACCACGGACCAGCACTCTCCAGTCCAGGTGATGATCGACGTGGCCATTGTCTCAGCATCAGAAGCAGGGGAGCACACCATGATCATAAAGACCGACGGCACACTCTGGGCCTGCGGCTGGAATGTCTACGGCCAGCTCGGGGACGGCACCACCACGGATCGTCACACGCCTGTGCAGATTTACTTCTAGCGGATGACATGAGTCCCGCCGCACCTTCTAGGCGGCGGGGCCCATCATGATTAGCGCTTGAGGCGTCATTACTGCCGGGCCGGGCAACACGCCCTGCCGGGCGCACCAAACAAAAAGGCCGCCGGGTAGGCGGCCTTTCTTGGGGAGTCTTCCTTTATCCTAGAACAGCTTGAAGAGGGCGCTCACGCCGACCCAGGGCCTCGTGTATTTGAAGAAGTCTGGCTTTGTAAAGTCAGAGATCGAGCTCATGTACCAGTAGCCGTCCACGCCGATGGCAAAGGAACCGATGTTGATGTCCGCGGCGAGCTTGAAGTTCAAGCCGATGGGCACGGCATCCTTGGGAGAGTTGGGCGTGTTGGCGAGTGCGATGTAGAAGTTCGGCCCGACGCCCGCGCCAAGGCGGAGGAACAGGACATCGAAGCACAGGCCAATGTCGGTGAGCACCGTCAGGGAGGGAGGAAGCGGCACCTGGGCGTAGAGATCCTCGGGATAATAGACGGCAGCAAGGCTGCCCTGCAGGATGCTTACGTTCAGGCGCGTATCGAGCCCAAAGGTGAAGTCGTTCAAGGTGATGCCGTTGGAGATCTCGGAAACATCGCCCTTGTACATCGCCACACCGCCGATCTGGAAATCGGCAAAGGCTATCGCGGGTATCACTGCAAGGATTAATACGGCGAGAATTGCAAGCTTCTTCATGCGCGCACCTCCTATGGAGAGAAACATACTCCAATTGTAGCGCCCGGAGGATTGCTTTTCAACGTTTGATGAACTCTTTGATACGTTTTGCCGCACACCGACATGCCTCGCCCAGCCGCTGGATGTCCTCCAGCGTATGAGCCATCGAGATCGACCCCAGGCCGTGCATGACGTGCACGTCCTCCAGGAGCAGGGCGAGCTGCAAGACTTTTTCGGAAAGTTCCACATCGCAGACCTGGGGATTCTTGGTCTGCTCGGGAGAGGTGAAGGCCGTGCCTTCGCGGTAGGGGAACTGCACCGCCCCTACCGAGCTCCCGGAGAGAGCCTCGTTGGGGTCTCCCGTGCAGCGCGCAAGGATCCCCTCGGCGGCGAACGCCTCTTCGACGGTCCGCCGCGCTCTCTCTCCAAGAGCGCCGAGCGCCGGATAGATTTCCCCTTCATGCTCGACGAGCCAGCTCATCATGGTCTTGCCCGCGAGAAGCGACGCCGGGTGGCAGGAATAGGTTCCGCCAGAAAAGCGCACGCCGCCGCTTCGACCCGCAAGAGCCATAATATCGGCGCGGCCCGCGACGGCTGCCACGGGCATGCCGCCGCCGATCGCCTTGGCGTACGTTGCTAGGTCCGGCGAAACACCGTAGAGGCGGCTCGCGCTGCTCGCCGAGAAACGGAACCCCGAGATGACCTCATCGAATATGAGAACGGCCCCATGCCGGGAGGTGAGCTCCCGCGCAGCCTTCAGGTACTCGCTGTCCGCGGGAATGAAGCCGGCCGAGCCCATGACCGGCTCGAGGATGAGGCAAGCGATCTTTCCGCCGTGGCTCTTGAACTGGTCCTCCAGCATCTGTGCATCGTTGAAGCGGGTGACCACCACCTCACGCTCCACGGCGCCGGGCAGCCCTCGGCTCTCCGCGTGCTGGAAGCTCCTGCCGTTCTCCGTATGGAAGTCGACCCCGATGAGCCCCCAGGGCTGGGCGCCGTGCCATCCCCCGCCCGCCTTCATCACGAGAGAGCGGCCGGTGAAGGCACGGGCAAGGAGCAGCGCGTACATCGTGGAAAGCGAGCCGCTCGTCGTGAAGCGGACCCTCTCGGCCCCCGTGCGGCTGCAGATGAGCTGGGCCGCCTCCACCTGGAGCCTGTCCGTGAACCCGGTCTGCAGACCCGAGCCGCCGCGAAACGCCGCGGCGAGCGCCTCGGTGACAATGGGCGGATTGTGGCCCAGGATGTTGGCGAAATGCCCCTGCCAGAAATCGAGGATCTCATGTCCGTCCTCGTCGATAACGAAGCTTCCCCTGGCCTCCCGGATGCGGGGCGGGAACGGCTTGATGAGCCGCACAGTGTGGCTGCCGCCGTCGATCATGAGCTTCAGGGCTTCCTGGTTGAGGCGGGCGGAGGCGGGCGAATGAAGCTCGTATTCGGCGGCGAGGCGCGCGATGAGCACGGAGTGATCTCTCTGCTGCATGGTCAGAGGCAATATAGGAAAGCGGACGCGATTGATCAAGGGCAGCAAGGCGCAGCGGCAGCTTCGCGCTGCCGCTGGGTGAGGCGGCGGCCGTTTGAGGGGCGATGCGGCGAAGGGACGCGCAGGTGATGCGCGGCCGGGCCGCCGCAAGCCGGCGCAGCGAAGGGACGCGCAAAACCGGCGCGGGGGCCGCAAGTCGGAGCATGCCTCCACAAGCCTCGCGGGGGCCGCAAACTGCGCATGACGCCGCAAGAATCGGGTTGCTCTTCCACCTCCCCAGGGAGATCATTACTATCAGTGAGGTAACATCTATGGCGGATTTGGAGCAGATGTCCCAGGATTACAAGCGCATCGAGCAGACGATCCGGTTCCTGGAGTCGAACTTCAGGCGGCAGCCTTCTCTTGCAGAGATCGCCCAGGGCGCGGGGGTGAGCGAGTTCCACTTCCAGCGCCTCTTCAGCCGCTGGGTGGGGATCAGCCCCAAGAGGTTCCTGCAGTTTCTCACCAAGGAGTACGCCAAGAAGCTCCTGGAGGATTCCCGCGACGTGCTGGACGTTGCCTACAGCGCCGGCCTCTCCGGCCCGGGACGCCTGCACGACCTTTTCGTGAACTGCGAGGCCATGACCCCCGGAGAGTACCGGCAGAGGGGCGGAGGGCTCACCGTGAGCTATGGGATCCACCCGTCGCCCTTCGGAGACTTCGCCCTTGCGGTCACCGACCGCGGCATCTGCGGGCTTCGCTTCCTCCGCGAGGAGGGAGAGGAGGGGATCGACGAGTGGCTCGCCCGGGCGTGGCCGAACGCGCGGGTGGAGCGGGACCAGCGGGCGACGAAACCCCTGGCGGAGAGGGCCTTCTCCTTCGCCGCCGAAAATCCTCCGTCACCCCTCTATCTTTTCGTCCGGGGAACGAACTTCCAGATCAAGGTCTGGGAGGCCCTGCTCAAGATACCGCTGGGAAAAGCGGTGAGCTACGAGGACATTGCCCGCCACATCGGGCTTCCCGGCGCGACGCGGGCCGTGGGAAGCGCCGTGGGGGCCAACCCCATTCCCTTCCTCATCCCCTGCCACCGGGTGATCAGGAAGATGGGGGACTTCGGAAATTACGGGGAAGGGCCGCGGCGCAAAAAGGCCATCCTCGGCTGGGAGGCTGCACTTCATGAACGACTTTCCGTCTGACGCCCGCATGGTGGGTGAGGCGCTGGAGCGCTACCGTAGGGAATCGATCTCCCGGGAGCGGCCCGTCATCAACCAGCCTCCGCTGGGGAAGCTTGTCGAAGAGCTCGGGCTCCAGCGGCACGTCATGGAGGGAGACCTCGCGGGGGAAGAGTTCTCCCTGTTCGTGGAGAAGTACCTCGATTCGACGACGCGCCTGCACCATCCCGCCTACCTCGCGCACCAGGTGGCCGTGCCCCACTCCGCGGGGTCGCTCGCCGCCATGATAGACGGGTTCACCAACAATGCCATGGCCATCTACGAAATGGGCCCCGCCGCCGCGGCGATAGAGTTCTTTATCCTGAACTGGATGATCTCCAAGATCGGCTGGAAGCCCGCCCCCTATCCCGGGGAGGCGGACGGCGGCGGGGCCCACGCCGGCGGTGCCCTGACGCACGGCGGATCGCTCGCCAACCTCACCGCCCTGATCGCCGCTCGGAGCCGCGCCGTGCCCGGCATCTGGGAGGAGGGAAACCCGGGAAACCTCGCGCTCCTGGCGCCGGCCGAGAGTCACTACTCGATAGCGCGGGCCGCGGGGATCCTCGGCATCGGCGGGAAGTCCGTCTACCCCCTGCCCGTTGACGCCCGAGGCGTGATCAAAGCAGACGAGATCCCGGCGGTCCTGGATCGGGCGCAGGCGGACGGGAAAAAGCCCATCGCCCTGGTGGCCAACGCGTGCAGCACGGCTCTCGGCCTCTACGATCCGCTTCGCGAGACCGCCGAGGCATGCCGGGGGCGCGTGTGGCTCCACGTGGACGGTGCGCACGGCGCCGCCGCCCTGGTGAGCCCCAGGCTCCGGCGCCTGCTCGACGGGATTGAGATGGCCGACTCGGTGGTCTGGGACGCCCACAAGCTCATGCGCGCGCCGACTTTATGCGCAGCGGTGCTGGTGAAGGACGCGCGCGCGATCGACGGCGCCTTCCAGCAGGAGGCGAGCTACCTCTTCCACGAAAAAGAGCAGCCCGGATTCGATTTCATCCACCGCACCGTGGAATGCACCAAGGCGGGGCTCGGCCTGCGGTTTTTTGCGGTCCTGGGGGCCATGGGAGAGAAGGGGCTCGCGCGCTACGTCGAGAGCCGCACCGAGCTGGCCAGGGAAGCGCACCGCTATATCAGCGGACAGCCTGAGTTCGAGTGCCCGGCGGAGCCGCAGTCGAACATCCTCTGCTTCCGCCTGAAGGGAAGCGACGAGCTTCAACTCTCCGTCCGCGACGCCTTGATCGGGCGCGGGGATTTCTACCTCTCCACGGCGACCGTGGGCGGCAGGAGACACCTTCGGGCCGTATTCATGAATCCCGAGACTTCCATGACCGACGTGAAGATGCTCGTGGAAAGGATCAGGGAGACCGCCTCGCCCTTCACTATGTGAGCACGAGCTGCTGTGCCGCCTTTTCCACCGCTTGCGGGGCGAACGGAAGCGGAACCGGGCGGCCGAACATTCTCATTAAAGCTGTCTTTCAGGCAAGGCCCATCCGTTTCATGTTTTCCAGGCTGATCCGGGCGCTCTCAAGAGGCGAGCCCTCGCTCGAATCCTGCTCGACGATCAGCCACTCCACTCCGCTCACCTCTGCCTGTCTCACGACGCCTCTTACATCCACGGTCCCGCTGCCCACCTCGGTGAACCTGCTGCCTTCACCGGCCTTCATGTCCTTCACGTGAACCAGGGGGCATCTGCCGGCGTATGCGCGCAGGTACGCGGCAGGATCGGCGCCCGCCGCGCTCACCCATCCCGTATCCAGCTCCATCTCGACGAGGGAGGGGTCGGTCTCCCTGAAGAGCAGGTCCAGAACGCGCTCCCCATCAATGAGGGCAAGCTCGTGACTGTGGTTGTGATAGCAGAACTCCAGCCCGGCATTCTGGATCCGTTCTCCGTAGGAGTTGAACAGGGCGGCGAACTTCTTCACGCTCGGAAGGTCCGAAAGCGGCGCCTGGGAGCAGACGACATACGGGTTTCCGAGCTCGCTTGCGAAGGCGATGATACCGTCGAGATCCTTCTCCAATTGGGCGAGGCTTACATGGCTTCCCACGGGCATCAGAGCCAGCCTTTCCAGGTGTCCCTTGAGCTGGCCGGCGGAAAGGCCGTCATGGCCGAAAAACTCCACCCCGGCGTATCCCATTTCGGCCACCTTTCCCAGCGTGCCGACGAAATCCCTGGCCAGATCGTCGCGAACCGTGTAGAGCTGAAGCGCAATGGGAATGCCCATGATTTCTCCTTTTGCAGAAAGGTACCCCTTTGCTCCCGACGGCGCAATACGCGGCGGCGGACACGCTCCGGGTATGCGGGCAATCCTTCCGGCCAGCTCCTTTTTATGGTATCTTTCTTTCATAGGTGACTGTGGAGACGCCATGGTTGTCGAAGCGATCTCCAGCTTTCCTTCAGTCTCACGAATGTCCGCCCGTGCCCATCCGAGCGCCGCTGGTCCCCTCCTGCCCCGGCCTCCGCGCGAGAGGCCTGAAGCCCAGCCCGCCCCGGCTCTTGGCTCAAGCGTGGCGGATCAGAAGCTCCGGGCTGTTGATGCCGAAGTGCGCGCCCACGAAGCCACCCATCTGGCTGCCCTGGGCGTGGCGGCCGGCGGCGGCCCTTCCTTCGACTACATCATCGGACCGAATGGAGAGCGCTATGCGGTGGGCGGATCCGTGCACGTCAGCGTCACCCCCGTGCCCGGTGACCCCGAAGCCACCATCCGCAAGGCAAAGGCCCTGATCCAGGGGGCGTATGCCGTGGGCATGCCTTCGGCTGCCGACATGCAGGTGGCGGCCGAAGCCTACCAGATGGAGGTCCAGGCCCAGCACGAGCTGGAACAGCAATCCGAGGAAGCCGCGGGGCCCCAGGCAGGATTCGGCCGGGAAGGCGGAACCGCCGCGGGGTTCGGCGCCGAGCGGCCGCGGCAGCACGAGTGGTTCGCGTAGCAGCTGTCTCAGACCGATCCCCCGAGCGCCGCGACCACGGTAAAGCGGGCATAGACCGCGAAAGCCACGATGAGAAGCAGCACGACTCCCGCCGCTACAAGAAGCACGATCGAGCTTTTCTTCATCTCTTTTCCTCCGTTGTCGTGTGATTCGTTCGGGCGGCATACAGCGCTTCAAGCTCTGCGATGCTCATCCCCAGGAGGTCCATGGTCTTGAAGATATGGGGCAGCTCACGGCTCTCGAAGCTTCGCCGCGCCAGCTCCCGGGTGGTCAGGTCGGCCTGCTCCGCTGTGAAGTAGCCGATCCCCCGCTGGTTCTGGATGATCCCCTGGTCCTGGAGGTACGCGTAGGTGCGCATTACCGTGTTGGGGTTCACCTCGATGCTCATGGCAAGCTCGCGAATCGAGGGGATGCGGTCCCCCGGCTTCCATCTGCCGGCCAGGATGTTCTCGCAGATCATGTCGGCGATCTGAAGGTAGATCGCCTGGTCCTGCCGAAACTCCATGTCACACCTCTTTTTCGCCCAGCCGCAGGTACGCTATCACCCAGCACACGGGCGCCAGGCAGCCCCAGAGGAGGATTTTCGCCACGAGCGCCACCGTCCCGTTGTGCCACATATCGATGGCTACCCGTCCGTTGGATCCGGGCCCGCCAAAGAGCCTGCCCAGAGACTCCTGCATCTGCGGGCTCACCGTGGCTCCCTGAAAGAAATCGGAGAACACGAGACGGAGGACGACGCTCGAGAATATCGTCAAACCGATCAGAAGCACCACGACTGATAGCGCCGTCTTGATGAAGGCCGCCTTCTTGAACCAGATGGATCCCAGCAGGAACACGGCCTGGAATACGAGGTAATAGGCGATTGCCATGAGGACATCGACGCTGAAGGGATCGAAGAGAAGATGCCCCGCGCCGAAGAGCGCCCTGTTCACAAGCTCGCTCAGCGCGGAGACAGCCGTCATGAATACGACGGTTCCCACCGAATAGCCGGCGGCGGAGACGAGGAGCTTGCTCAGGAACTTTTCGAAGGTGGAGCCGGGAAGCGTGAGGAAGAAGCTTCCCGAAGCGCTCTGGTGCAGCTCCTTGAACACGGAGGCCGTGAATATGAAGCCCCCGAGGTAGAGCAGGATGCCGAAGAAGGAGGGATAGAATACCTGGTTGCGTCCAAAAAGCATGGAGAGGACGGAGAGAACGAAGATGGCTCCCGCGGCCGCGGCCATGGTGACCAGGAGGCTGCCATAGCCCATCACGAGGTCCCTCTTGAGAAGAAGGAAGAGCCTGCGGGGATTGAAAACGCTCTCGACGCTTCGATCAGCCATGGCGTTCCTCCTGGGCGGCGGCCGCGGATTGCGAGAACAGCTGGGCAACCTTTTCCCGGCTCGCGATGACGGTATTGAAGAGAGTCTCGAGGTCCACGTGGGTTTCCTCGCCGCCGGCGTTGGGACGGACAACCACCCATCCGCCGAGGGTCTTGTCCGCGCAGAGCACACCGTCCGCGGGCGGCTCCGACGGCTCCAGGCGTACGGAGAGCCTCCGCGTCACCTCGCGCATCGGCTGTTGAAAGATGATGCGCCCTTCGTCCAGCACGATGATGGGGTCTATGAGGTTCTCCATGTCCCGCACCTGATGGGTGGAGATGAGGATGACCCGGTCTTCCCGGGCGGCGCCCGCCAGAAGCCTTCGAAACTGGCTCTTGGAGGGTATATCGAGCCCGTTGGTGGGCTCGTCCAGAAGGAGGATGCGGCAGCCGCAGGCAAGACCGAAGGCAAGGAGGAACTTCTTCCTCTGGCCATAGGACAGGTCGGTGAGCTTCTTGGCCGTGCCCAGCTCGAACTCCCGAAGGTAGTCTCTGAAAACCCCGTGATCGAACCGGGGATAGAACGGCGCGAACAGCGCTTCATAAGTGCCGGGATACAGCGGCGGCATCGAGAATTCCTCCGCCACCATGACCACTTCTTCCAGCAGATGTACGGGCCGCTTTTTTGAGTCGAAGCCAAGGATTCGACACTCCCCTTCCCCGGCAAAGCGCAGCCCGCAGATCAGCTTGAGGAGCGTCGTTTTGCCCGCCCCGTTCTTGCCGAGGAGCCCATAGATGCCGCCCGGCTCCAGCATGAGATCGAGATGAGAGAAGAGCAGCTGCCTCGTATATCCGAAGCTGAGGTCTTTGATCTGAACCACTCACTACCTCCTAATTAGTGATCTATTTCACTAATACACTAATTAAGTAGCATACGCCTCGGCAATTGTCAAGAGGAATCGCAATAAAATTTTGGACGTTGCGCTTGTATCCAGAAGGGGCATATACTCACCGTCTAGCAAGATGGCTGCGGACCTCAAGATCCTCTATGAGGACAATCACATCATAGCCGTGAACAAGATGCCGGCGGACATCGTGCAGGCGGACAAGACGGGGGCCCTACCCTGGCAGACCGGGTGAAGGTGTATCTGAAGGAGAAGCACGGCAAGAAGGGAAACGTGTTCATCGGCGTCGTTCATCGCCTGGACAGGCCGGTGAGCGGCGTCGTTCTCTATGCGCGAACGAGCAAGTCTCTGGGAAGGCTTTCCGGGCTGTTCAGGGAAGGGGGGGTGCGCAAGCTCTATTGGGCCATCGTCCATGAAAGGCCGCCCAAGAAAGAAGATACCCTCGTTCACTTTTTGAGGCGGAACACGGAGATGAACAAATCATTCGCCTTCGAGAAAAAAGTCTCGGGGGCCAAGGAAGCCCGCCTTCGCTATCGGCTCCTCCTCAGCCTCGAGCGCTACCACCTTCTGGAGATCGAGCTTCTCACAGGCCGCCATCACCAGATCAGGGCCCAGCTCGCCGCCATCGGCTGCCATATCAGGGGGGACCTCAAGTATGGAGCGCCGCGCTCCAATCCCGGGGGAGGCATCCACCTCCACGCACGGCAGATATCGTTTCTTCATCCCGTGCGAGGCGAGCCGCTCACTATCGTCGCGGACCCGCCTCCGGATCCCCTCTGGGACGCGGCCCTTGCGCAATGGAAAGCGGCCGGCGGCGGCTCTCTGGAGCCTTCCCTCTAGGATCCGCCGTCCCCGCCGCGGCGCTTTGCCAGTACCTCCCGGACGGTCGTCAGCACCATGTCGATGCTGTAGGGCTTTCTGAGGAATCCCTTGGCCCCCCTCTCGATGAGCCGGGCGGCGTCTCCTTCCTCGCTGTATCCGCTGGAGAGAAGCACCGTGACGTGAGGATCTATGGCGAGGAGGCTCTCGAAGGCTTCCGTTCCGCTCATGCGCGGCATCGCCATGTCGAGGATCACCAGGTCTATTTCGCGGCGGCGCTCCCGGTACGCCTCCACGCCGCGCACGCCGTTTTCAGCGATGACGACCACATAGCCGCCCCGCTCCAGCATCCGCTTGAGAACGTTTCGCACCTGCTCCTCGTCGTCCACGATCAGGACCGTCCCATGCCCGCCCTGGGGCGGGTTCCCTCCATCTACGCCGGCCTCATCCACGCGAACCCGCGAGGCGGGGAGGCTGATCTCGAAGGTGCTCCCCTTTCCCGGATCGCTGTGAACGGATATCTCCCCCCCGTGGCCGCGCACGATCCCGTACACCATGGCCAGTCCGAGGCCGCGCCCCTTTTCCTTTGTCGTGAAGAACGGCTCGAAGAGCCGCATCCGGACCGCGGCGTCCATGCCCTTTCCCGTGTCGCTGACGCGAATGAACACCTTGCTGTCCCCCGCGGAGACGCGCCCGCCGGATCCTCCCAGGCAGGTCTCGATGCGCAGGAGGCCGCCGTTGGGCATCGCGTCGCGCGCATTGAGGCACAGGTTGAGGAGGGCCTGGTGGAGCTGGCCGCCGTTTCCCATCACGGCCGCGGCGCGGGGATCCAGCCGGGTATCCACAGTGATCGACTTGTCGATGGTGCGTTCCAGCAGGTGCGCAACCTCCTTGACCACCTCATTGGGGCCGACGGGGACCATCTCGACCTGGGGATTCCTGCGCGAGAAGGTGAGCAGCTGCTGCGTGAGCTCCGCCGCCCTGCGCGCCGATCCGGCTATGGCCTCCATGTCCGTGGAGGCCGAGCTGCCCTTGGGAAGCTCTTCCTGGAGCAGCGACGCGTAGCCCAGGATGCCCGTGAGGAGGTTGTTGAAATCGTGGGCGATTCCGCCGGCCAGGGTTCCGATGGCCTCCATCTTCTGGGCCTGGCGCAGCTGCTCCTCCATGCGCTTGCGCTGGGTGATGTCATGGACGAGGCCGAAGACCACGGGCCTGCCCGCCACGTGCATCAACGCCTGGCTCACCTCGACGGGGACCCGCGAGCCGTCCTTTCTCATGTACTCGCATTCGCTCCTGAGCGTCCCGCCCTCCTCCATGGAAGAGGGCGGGATGCCGGAGGAGCCCAGAGGCGCGATGTCGGTGATCGAGAGGCGGAGGAGCTCGTCATGAGCGTAGCCCAGAAGCAGGCACGCCCTCGCGTTCACGTCCAGGATGCGGCCGTCCGCGGTCTGAAGGATGACGGCGTCGCCCGCCTGCTCGAAGAGGGTGCGGTAGCGCTCCTCGGAATCGCGCAGGGTCTCGTAGAGCCGGGCCCTCTCAACGGCCGCCGCAACCTGCTCCGCGATGATGGAGAGAAGCTGCTCGTCGTCCTTCGCGTAGGCGCCCATCTTGAAGGACTGGATCGAGATGATCCCGATGACGCGGTCCGAGATCAGCATCGGAGCCCCGAGCCACGAGCGCAGGTACCTTCCGCCGATCCTTCGTCCGGCGGCCTTCCCGCTCTCTTCGGCGAACATATCGCGCACCAGGAGGGGCTTCTTCTCCAATAGGATCCGGGAGGAGAACCCGTCGCTCACGGGAGCCTTGTGGGAGGACACGCGGACCCCCCCATCGACGCGGAAGCGCAGGTCGAGCTCTCCGCCACGATCGTCGCACAGCGCGATGAAAAAAGAATCGGGGGCGAAGATGCGCGCTGTTTCCCGGTAGACGGCCTCCAGAAGCTCATCCAGCTCGAGGACGGTGCCGACGGCCATGGCTATCCGGTTCACGACGGCGAGCCGCTCCGCCCGGGAATTGGCCGCCTCGTAGAGCCGGGCGTTTCGAAGCGCGATGGCGGCCTGGGAGGCGAACATCTCCAGGAGCTTCGCGTCCTTGGAGTCGAATGGGCGGGATGTGTCGCTCACCACGCACAGCACGCCGAAGAACTCCTCACCCCAGCGCACCGGAGAGCCGACGGAGGCCGTTCCCTCCATGACGCCGCCCCGCTCTGAAAAGTCGTTCGCGTAGAGGCTCTCGTTCCTCTGCCACACCATGCCGGGGAGGCCTTCGCCGAGCTGCAGGGAGCCGCCCGCCGGCGGATCGGCGGGGCCCACGCCGATGCGCCACTCGATGATCTTCCTGTCCCGATCGTAGATATAGATCCCTCCCGAGCCTCCTCCCAGGAGCGCCACGGCCCGGGAGACCACGGACTTCAGAAGGGATTCCAGGTCCAACTCGGCGGTGAGCTCGAGGCCGAGCTGGCGCAGCGCTTCCATCTGCCTCGTGCGCCCGCGAAGGTCCTCCTCCACGAGCCTTCTCTGGGTGATATCGCGGTCTATCCCCCGGTATCCGATCAGCTCGCCGGAGGCGTCCAGCACGGGTATCCCGCTGGTCTCCAGCACCACGACCCGGCCGTCCTTGCGGAGGTTCGTGTTTTCCAGCCGTTCGATCGGGGAGCGTGCGGCCGCGAGCGCACGGAACAGCCTTTCCACCTGCCGGGCCTCGGAAGGGGCCAGGAAATGGAAGACCGACTTTCCGACCACCTCGTGGGGCTGATAGCCCAGCAGGTCATAGACCTTGGGGCTGGCATAGGTGTAGACGCCCTCGGCATCAACCTCCCAAATCCAGTCGCTGGAGGTCTCCACCAGGCCGCGGAACCTGTCCTCGCTCTCCTTGAGCGCTTCCTGAGCCACGCTGACCTGAACCACCTTGACCGTGAGGGAGTTGGTCACCAGAAGCACCATGCCGAGATAGGCGTACTCCATCGTATAGACGAAGGGGTACGCGCCGAGGGACACGGCCGTGTCGTTCACCATGGCGAGAAAGAAGAGCACCATCGCGGCAATGAGGGATACGGCACTGCGCCGCCTGACGCCGGCCTGAAACGCGCGCAGAGCAAAGGCGAACAGGAAGGCATATAGCGCAAAGCCCAGGGCGCTCTGCACGTTGGAGAGGAATCCCGGGGCCACCTCGTTGTACACCACGGTCATGCCGAGGGGAAGGCGCATCGTCTTCACCAGCGGCTGGACGTCATTCCAAAAAAGGCCGAGTGGATTGATGGGACACGCCACGGCGATGACCAGAAAGAGGGCCGAAACCGGAGCAAGGACGAGCCGCGCCCACCGGGGGAACACGGCCGACTGCGCCAGGTAATCCACCACGAACCATGAAAACGCGACGCACACGAGGGCAAGCGCCGCGCCCTGCATCCGCTGCCACACAACCCCTTGGGCGGTTGAGGATGAGTTGTAGAGCAGGGCGCACAGCACGTCGTAGATCCCCATGAACAGGCAGCAGGCGGCGAAGGAGAGGTACTCCCTGCTGTGCGGCCGCCGCGCGAAAATCAGGATATTATAAACTCCGAGATAAAAAGTTATCCCCGCGAGAATGAGAGGCGGTATCGACTGGGCTGCCACTGGAAAGAAGGGTACCACCTCCGGGACGGAGCCGCAACTCCGAATCGGGCGCCCGCCAAACACGGAGGGGCATACGTCAGGGCGCCCGGGGGGGGACGCTTGCGAGGCCCTCACGGGGGGAGCTCCCCGTGGCATCTCCAGCGCTCCCACGGGCATTCTTCTGGCCAGGCCGCCTCCGGCGGGTGTATATTCGTGCGCGGAGAGGCTGGTATGGCTCTGAAGGACAGGGTTGTCGCCATCGCCGGTGCGGCCGGCGGGCTTGGGCCCACCGTGGCGCGGCATTTCGCGGAAGCCGGAGCACGCCTTGCGGTGGCGGGTCGGAACAAGGCGGACCTGGACACGCTGCTCGATTCCCTCGCGCTCCCCCCCGAAAGGCGTCTGGCTTCGGCTGTCGATCTCGTGGATCCCGATTCGGCCCGCCGCTGGGCCGCCGAGGTGGTCTCCGTCTTCGGCAAGGTGGACGTGGTCCTCCATCTGGTTGGGGGCTACAGGGGCGGCACGGCCATAGCGGACATCCCCCCCGAGGATTGGAAGTTCATAGCCGACTCCCTCATCGCCACGGCGCTCAATGTCGCCCGGGCCTTTGCGGGACCGCTTGCCGTAAACGGCTGGGGCCGCTTCATCGCGGTCACGTCGCCGTACGCCCGCAAGCCCACGGCAAAGAGAGCGGTCTATGCAATGGGCAAGGCGGCCACGGACGCCCTCATCCTCGCCCTTGCCGATGAACTGAAGGGAACGGGGGCCACCGCCAACGCGGTGTCGGCCTTCTCGATCCTCACCCCCGAAGCCCGCGCCGCAGAGCCCGGCAAGCCGCTCGGCAAGGCTACGCTTGCCGAGGAGATCGCCTGCGCCATGCTGTTCCTCTGCTCGGAGGAGGCGGGGGCGATAAACGGCGAGATCCTCCCCCTCACGGCCCGCAGCTGAACGGGGGCTTTCGGGCACGCGAGCGGCCTACGGCTGATCGAGGGCCCGCCGCCGGCGCGGCCGCCCGCTCCCATCACGCCGCCCCCGCCTCCGGATGCCGGTTTGCGGCATCGCGCATTCGGTGCTATCCTGTTCGCGATGCGCCTGAGGACCAAGCTCCTCATATGGATCCAGCTCATTCTCCTCCTGCAGATCCTCTTCACGGGAGGGTTCACCCTCACGACGTTCCTGCGCACCGCGCGCAGCTCCACCCGGGGAGATCTGGCCAGGGGCTGGAACCGGGGGCGCGCCTACATCGAGAGCCTGAAGCATTCGCTGTATACCGACATCTTCCAGCTCATGTTCTTCCTGAGAGACCGGGCGGAAGCGGCATCGGCGGAGGAGCTCACCGGCTGGCTGCGATACTTCATCAGTCTCACGCACGCCGACAGGATCCTGCTGCTCGACGATCACGGCATCGTGCTGGTGGACGAATGGGCGAGGATCGAGCGCAATACAAGCCTTCCCCCCCGATTCATCGACTCCCGCGCCTTCCGCTTCCCCAGAAACGCATTCGTGACCGGCACGGACCATACGGGGGAAACGCGGCTGTTCCTGGTGACGGGGACGACCCTCGGAGGGCCCGGCGGCGAGCGGCGCCACCTCTACCTCATCACGAACATCGACAAGGCACGGGCCGAAGAGATAAGCGGGGAGGCGGGGACGGGGATCGCGTTCTTCGTCGGGCAGCGCTTCATCGCCTCGGACACGGCGAGCTTTGCGCTGGAGGCCGAAGGCCCCGCTCCCTACAAGACCATCGACATCGGAAACCATCCCTACGAGATCTACTGCCAGCCTCTCTCCCACGACATCGCGCAGAATGTGCGGCTCGTATCCCTGAAGTCGCTCCTGCCGGAGCGGCTTTCCATCAGGCCCGTCATCATCTCCTACCTCACCGCATTCCTGCTCACCTTTGCCGCGTCGCTCTTCCTGGCCGCGGGCATGACCAGCCTGACCGTCTCTCCCTTCAGCAGGCTCAACCAATGGCTTCACGCCTACATGGACAGCGGGACGGTGGGAAACCTCGACATCCACTCCCGCGACGAGGTGGGCTTCCTCGCCGGCGCGTTCCATGGAATGATAAGCAACCTGATCGAAGAGAAGAGGATCATCGGCGAGCAGCTGGACCAGATCAGCCTCTTGAATGCATACAACCAGACCATCATGGACAATATCACGGCCGCCATCATCGTCGCGGACGCCGATGGGGCCATCGAGTTCTGCAACGGCTACTTTCTCGACGTGACGGGGACGAGCTTCGAATCCCTCAACGGCGCGCCGTTGCCCGACCTTCTAGGCCGCCTTTTCCGCCTGCGGACCGCGGGCAATGCCGATGCCGATATCCTCCTGGACCGACAGGAGATCCTGGAGGGCCTCACCCTGGAGCGGCCGGGCCGGGAGCCCGTCCGCTTCACTGCAAAGATCAGGCCCATCAGCCTCTCGGGAAGCCGCAGGGGCAGCCTCATCGTGTTGGAGGACATCACGGCTGCCGAGAGGTTCTGGCAGAAGATGATGATCGCGGACCGGGTGACCTCGCTGGGGATCCTCTCCGCGGGGATGGCCCATGAGATAAACAATCCGCTGGGCTCCATCCTCTCCCATGTCAGCTATCTGAAGGCCGTGGAGCGCGAGAGCGAAAAGCTCGACTCCCTCTCCTGGATCGAGAGCGAGACGAGCAGGATCGCGGCAATCGTCAGCCGCATCCGCGCCTACTCGGCTCCGCATGGGGCGCTGGAGCCGCGGGCCGACGTCAACGAGCTTGTGCGCCAGACGCTGGAGGTGCTGAAGTTCACGCTGGAAAATCAGGGCCTGAGAACGACGCTGGACCTGGAGCAGGGGCTGCCTGCTGCGGCGTGCGCTCCCGACGAGCTCAAGCAGGTGATCCTCAACATCCTGCTCAATGCCTGTCAGGCCTCCTCCCGCGGCGGCGCCATCAGGCTCGCCACAAGCTCCGGCCCGGAGGCGCGGGTCAGGCTCACCGTCGAGGACGGGGGCATCGGCATCGAAGCAGCGGACCTTCCCAGCATCTTCAATCCCTTCTTCACGACAAAGGGGGCCAAGGATGGAAGCGGCCTGGGGCTTTCCATCTGCTACGCGATCGTCACGAGGGCCGGGGGGAGCATCCGGGTTGACAGCTCCCCCGGCAAGGGCACCACGGTGGAGGTGAGCTTGAATGTACATGAATATCCTCATCGTGGATGACGAGCCGGGCCTGCGAAACGGACTGGTCAAGCTCCTCGGCCTGCGGGGATACCGCGTCCTGGAGGCGGCGAGCTCGGCGGAGGCGCGGCGCGCCGTGGCGGAGAAGGAGGTGCACCTCATCCTGCTGGACCTCAAGCTGGGCCAGGAAAACGGCCTGGAGCTTCTGCGGGAGCTGAAACGCGAGGAGCCCGCGCTGCCCGTCATCATCATCACCGGCCACGGGGATATCGCGAGCGCCGTGGAATGCATGAAAGCGGGAGCAACCAACTACATCCCCAAGCCCATCGATCATGACCTGCTGCTCTCCATCATGGACAAAGAGCGGCTTGCCATGGCGGACAGGATGGACAGCGCGGCGTTCCGCCAGACCCTGGAGGCCGTGGCCGACATGAGGATGGTCAGGAGCTCCTGCCCCGAGATGAAGCGGATCGAGCGCGTGATAGAAAAGGTGAAGGACTCGGACGTGACGGTCCTCCTCCTGGGAGAGACCGGAACCGGCAAGGAAGTGATCGCCAAGACCATCCACTATTCCGGAAGGTATCGCGACCGACCCTTCGTCGGCCTGAACTGCGCCTCTCTCAACGAAAACCTGCTGGAGAGCGAGCTCTTCGGCCACGAGAAGGGAGCCTTCTCCGGCGCGGCGGGCAGGAAGATCGGCAGGTTCGAGCTTGCGGGGGACGGGACGCTCTTCCTCGACGAGATCGGGGACATGAGCCTCGCCATGCAGGCAAAGCTTTTGCGGGTGCTGCAGGAAAAGACCCTGGAGCGCGTGGGCGGAACCAAGGCCGTTTCGGTCTACTGCCGGCTCATCGCGGCGACGAACAAGGACCTTGAGGCGCTGCGCGCAAGCGGCGGCTTTCGCGAGGACCTCTACTACAGGGTGAGCACGGTCTCCCTCCAGGTCCCGCCGCTCCGCGAGAGGCAGAGCGACATCCCCGAGTTCGTGAAGCTCTTCATCGACGAGGCCAACGCGAATTACCGCCGTGACGTGCAAAGCGTTCCGCCCCCGGTCATGAAGCGGCTCCTTTCCTACTCCTGGCCGGGCAATATCCGGCAGCTGAAGAACGTGGTCACCAATGCCGTCATCTTGAGCGAGGCGGGAGGGCTTGCTCCCATCGAGCTGCCGGATGGAGGAGGACAGGACCCGGCGGATCTTCCCCTCGAAGGAACGCTCAAGGAGACGGTCCTTCGGCACACGGCGGCGTTGGAGAAAGGCATCATCCGCAGAGCCCTGGAGAACAACGGCGGAAACGTCTCACGCACGGCGTTCGAGCTGGGAATCAGCCGCAAGACCCTGTACGAGAAGATGCGAAATTACTCGATGTAAGAATGTTACATCAGTGAAACGTTTTGTTACCTTCAGGAAACGCTTTTTCCCGTGCTTGGACCCGGTTTCTTGCATTGGCGTTACCTCAGGGTAACACCGCCGGAATCTTACTACAATCGGGCTGATCGATGAGGAAGAACGACATTTAATTCTAAATAATATAATTAATTATTAAGAGCCCCTTTGGATAGACTATGGCATTTTAATTGCATATAATTAACTATCCGAATTCCAATTAAGGAGGTTTTGGGATGAAACGCATTGTTATCCTCATTTCCGCCCTTCTCCTTGTGGCGGCCTCTCTCGCGTTCATCGCGGGATGCGCGGGCAAGGGCAAAGTGGCAGTAGGAATAGTCCTGCCCACCAAGGATGAGCCCAGATGGATCCAGGACCAGACACGGTTCCAGGATGCCCTGAAGGCGGCCGGCTACTCCGCCGAAATCCTCTTCAGCCAGGGCGACTCCGCCAAGGAGAAGGCGAACGTCGAATCACTGATCACCAAGGGCGTCAAAGTCATCATCATCTGCCCCCAGGACGCCTCTGCAGCGGCGGCCGCAGCCGATGAAGCGCATGCCGCGGGCGTGAAGGTCATCTCCTACGACAGGTTGATCCGCGATACCGCTTCCGTAGACTACTACGTCACCTTCGACAGCGTCGCGGTCGGCGCAGCATGGGGAACCTACCTGTCCGAAAAGGCTTCCGGCAAGGGCAACAACCTCTACCTGTATGCGGGAGCCGCGACCGACAACAACTCCTTCCTCTTCTTCCAGGGAGCATGGAGCGTGCTTCAGCCGAAGATCGCAGACGGCACCTTCGTCATCAAGAACTCAAGCGAAGCCATCGCGCTCAAGGGCAAGGCTGATCTCTCCCGCGAGGAGATGGGCAGAATCATCGGCCAGGTCACCACGAACTGGAACTTCAACGACGCCAAGAGCAAGGCCGAGGCCAACCTGACCTCCGCCAAGGCCGCCGACAAGGGCACCGTGTTCATCTGCGCCCCGAACGACGGCACAGCCCGCGCCATTGCGGACGCTTTCGCCGCCGACAAGGCAGTCACGAAGTACTACATCTCCGGCCAGGATGCGGAGAAGGCTTCCATCCAGTACATCATCGACGGAAAGCAGTCCATGACCGTGCTGAAGGACGTGCGCGTTCTGGTCAAGGACGCCGTCAATGCCGCGGCCGCCTATCTCAAGGGCCAGACGCCCGAACAGACAAACACCTACAACAACGGCAAGATCGACGTCCCGGCCAAGCCGTCCGCCATCATCACCGTGACCAAGGACAACGTGAAGGCCGAGATCGTAGACTCCGGCTATTGGCCCGCCAGCGACTTCACGGGGCTGTAAGAGAGTATCTGACCGCATCTTTTTTCCGGAATAGTGGTGGACGCATCCACCACTATTCCGCTACTATTTGCGTGCACCAATCGCATCTCCAGGAGTCGATAAGCCTATGGACACTCCCATATTAGAGATGAAAAACATCACCAAGACCTTCCCCGGCGTCAAAGCCCTGAGCGACGTGAGCTTTCGAGTCAAGGAGCACGAGATCCATTGCCTCGTGGGGGAAAACGGCGCGGGCAAATCCACCCTCATGAAGGTCTTAAGCGGGGTATATCCCCACGGTGAATACACGGGGGAGATCCTTTTCGGCGGAAAATCCCAGGTCTTCCGGGGCATCAGCGACAGCGAAAGGGCCGGGATCGCCATCATCTATCAGGAGCTGGCGCTCGTTCCCGAGATGACGGTATACGAAAACATTTTTCTCGGCAACGAAATCACAAACGGCTTCCTGGTGGACTGGAATGAAACGATCAAGAGGGCGAGCGAAATGCTCGCCAAGGTGCGGCTTTCCGTGAACCCCGACACGAAGGTCAAGGAGCTTGGCGTGGGAAAGCAGCAGTTGATCGAGATCGCCAAGGCGCTGAGCAGGGACGTGAAGCTTCTCATCCTGGACGAACCGACCGCGTCGCTGAACGAGGACGACTGCGAGAACCTGCTGAATCTGGTGCGCGGCCTCAAGCACCAGGGGGTGACCTGCGTGCTGATTTCGCACAAGCTGAAGGAAGTGATCAAGATCGCGGACACGGTCACCGTCCTTCGCGACGGCCAGACCATCTGCACGCTGGATGCCGGCAAGGGAGAGGTGTCGGAGGGCGTGCTGATCAAGCACATGGTGGGACGCGAGATCGACAACATCTATCCCCGGAGAAAACACCAGAGATCCGAGGACGTGGTGCTGGAGGTCAGGAACTGGAGCGCCTTCGACCCGAAGCTCGGACGGACCATCCTCAAGGACATCGCCTTCACCCTGAAGAAGGGCGAGATCGTGGGCTTCGCCGGCCTGATGGGGTCCGGACGCACGGAGCTGGCCAAGAGCGTATTCGGAAATCCGGACGGCTACCGGATACGCGGGGAGATGTTCATCAAGGGAAAAGGGACGCGCTTCAATCACCCCCACGACGCCATCGGCGCAGGGGTCGCCTACGCCACCGAGGACAGGAAAGGCAACGGCCTCATTCTCATCCAGGACGTGAAACAGAACATCACCCTCGCCAATTTGCACGAGATAGCGAACCGCGGCGTCATAGACGAAAACAAAGAGGTGAAGGTGGCGGACGAATACAAGACCGCCCTCAACATCAAGACGCCGAGCGTCGAGCAGATCGTCTCCAACTTAAGCGGCGGAAACCAGCAGAAGGTATCGGTGGCCAAATGGCTGTTCGTCAAACCCGAGGTGCTCATCCTGGACGAGCCGACGCGCGGCATCGACGTCGGCGCGAAATACGAGATCTACACCATCATGAACAGGCTGGTGGAACAGGGGATGAGCATCATCATGATATCCTCCGAGCTGCCCGAGATCCTCGGGATGAGCGACAGGGTGTACATCGTTTCTTCCGGCAGAATCGCAGGGGAGATGCCGACGGGGGAAGCGACGCAGGAAAAAATCATGGAGATGGCGACGAACTAGAGGAGGCGAAACGTGACTGCAAAAGACCTGCAAAGGGTGATGCGGCAGAACATCCGCGAATACGGAATGTACATCGCCCTCTTCATCATCATGGCGATCTTCACGGCCACGACGGGCGGCAGCTTCATCTCGTCCCGGAACATCAGCGACCTGATAAACCAGACCGGCTACATCGCGGTGCTGGCGGTCGGCATGACGCTGGTCATCGTCATCAGGCACATCGACCTTTCCGTCGGATTTCTCGCGGGCTTCCTGGGAGCGATCGCGGCGATCGCGCTCGTCTTCTGGCACTTTCCCGTCTACGTCGTCATCCCGCTCGTGCTCGGGCTGGGAGTCGCCGCGGGGGTGGTCACCGCTTTTCCGGTGGCGCAATTGGGAATTCCCTCCTTCGTGGCGTCGCTGGCGGGATGGCTGATCTATCGAGGCGCGCTGCTCCTCGTCACCTTGAAGACGGGGACGATCATCGTCCCTGACCCCGTCTTCAACGCCCTGAGCAACGGCTACATTCCCGACATTCTGCCTGCCGCGTTCCTGCCCGGCGTGCACAAGCTCACGCTCATCCTGGGCGCCGTGGCCATCGTGTGGTACATGAATACACAACTGAGAAACCGCAAAAACAAGCTCGCCTATAACTTCGAAGTGCTGCCCAAGGACATGTTCGTGCTGAAGCTGATTTTCATATCGGCTCTGCTCGCCGTGATCACGTGGGTGCTTTCGGGATACAATGGCCTTTCCTGGTCCGCCGTCATCGTGCTGCTGGTGGTCGCCATCTATCATTTTGTCACCTCGCGGACGGTGCTCGGCAGGCACATCTACGCCATCGGTGGAAACCCGGAAGCGGCGGAGCTCTCCGGCATCAGCGTGAAGAAACTCACCTACGTGGTTTTCGGCTCCATGGGCATGCTTTCCGCCCTATCCGGCATCCTGTTCACGTCCCGCCTGCGCTCCGCCACGACAGTGGCGGGAACCCTCTTCGAGCTTGACTCCATCGCGGCCGCCTACATCGGCGGGGTATCCGCGGCGGGCGGGGTGGGCAAGGTGGCGGGGTCCCTCATCGGCGCGCTGGTGTATATATCGCTCACCAACGGCATGAACCTGATGACCACCGACATCTCCCTGCAGTATATCGTCCGCGGGGCCGTGCTGGCAGCGGCCGTCATATTCGACGTCGCGACGCGGCGCGGCGGGGGTGGAAAATAAGGCCTCCCGCAGCCCTTCTGGCGGGGGCGCTTTTGTGCATGGTGCCGGGAGCGCTCTCCGCCCGCGGCGGCGTGGAAGCGGGGGAATCGGACGCCCGCAAGCTGGAGATCTTCAGCTGGTGGACCGCCGGCGGCGAGGCCGACGGGCTTACGGCCATGGCGCAGATCTACAAGCGGCAGCACCCCGACATCGAGTTCATCAACGCCACGGTGGCCGGAGGGGCCGGCTCCATCGCCAAGTCTGTGCTGGCCACGCGGATGCAGGGCGGAAATCCGCCGGATTCCTTCCAGGTTCACGCCGGTCACGAGCTTATAGACACCTGGGTGGCGGCGGGAAAGATGGAGCCCATCACCTTTGTCTTCAGGCGGAACGGAGACCTTGACAAGTTTCCCAAGGGGCTGATCGACATCATCTCCTCCAAGGGAGAGATCTACAGCGTGCCCGTGAACATTCACCGCTCCAATGTCCTGTGGTACAACAAGAGGATCTTCTCTTCCTCCCGGCTGGCCCCTCCAAAGACCCTGGGCGAGCTGGTGAGAGTGGCTGAAAAGCTCGCCTCCCGGGGAATCACCCCCCTCGCCCTCGGAGACAACGGGATCTGGGCGTCCACGCACCTCTTCGAGAGCATCCTCCTGGGCACGCTTGGCCCCGAGGCGTACAAGGGCCTGTGGACCGGCAGAACGGCCTGGGAAGGGACCGGGGTGAAGAGCGCGCTGGTCACCTTCGCCCGGCTCATGGAGTACGTGAACACGGACCACGCGGCCCTGAGCTGGGACGCCGCGGCCCAGTACGTCATCGACGGCAAGTGCGCCATGACCGTCATGGGCGACTGGGTTGAAGGCTACTTCACGGCCAAGGGCTTGAAGCCGAACCTCGAGTTCGGCTGGGTGCCCTCCCCCGGAACGGACGGCTCCTTCATCATGCTCTCCGACTCCTTCGGCCTGCCCAAGGGGGCCCCCCACCGGGACGCAGCCATAAAATGGCTGGCCCTCTGCGCGTCCCGGGAGGGACAGGACGCCTTCAACCCCAAGAAGGGCTCCATCCCCTCGCGCGTGGACTGCGACAAGAGCCTCTACGACGCATACCTGAAATCCGCCATGGACGAGTTCGCCGCTGACACCATCGTTCCCAGCGTCACCCACGGCGCGGCTGCCTCTGAAGGCTGGCTCACCTCCATCAACGACGCCATGGCCGCATTCGTCTCGGACCTCAACGTCGACAAGGCCGCATCCCAGCTCGCCGGGGCGGCGCGGATGTACGCGCGGTAGCCGCTGGACAAGGAGGCTTTCCATGCCGCTTCATGGGTCTCCAACCGAGAGATTCGCGCGGATTGAAGCGGCGTTCGCCGCGGACGGCTTTACGGTGCGCTATTTCCCGGACCCGGGTGACCCCGCCAAGCGCGCCGGCTACCGTGAGGTGGACGGGAGGATCGGCGTCATGGCCGAGCACGCGTCGGCGAAGAACCGAAAGACGGGCAAGCCGAAGAAGGCGTTCTACCTGGAGGGAGACAACCGAACGATGGGCTACCTCCTCGGGCTCATGGCCGAGGAGGATGTGGCGCGCATGACGGGCGAATACGCCGAAAACGTCGTGTTTGCCTTCTTCAATTCGGACGAGGCGGTGGCCGGGGGCGTCCTGGAACCCCTCAAGGACCTGCTCGTTCATCTCGTGTTCAAGGCCTCGGAGGGCATGAGGGACGATATCCCACGAGAGTACCAGGAGGAGCTGGAAGGGATCCTGGAGGGCTGCAGGGCCGCCAATCCCGCCACCACTGTGGAGGCGAGCCGGCTGTGGGCGCTCAACTTCGGCATCGACTGCGTTCTGGCCCATGTCTACACGGGCAAGCTCTTCAGCGCGATGGGAATAAAGCCGAGGGTCCTCAAGACCGCCCTGGCTTGCAATGCATTTTCCATCTCCGGCGCGGCGGCGGGCGGGAAGCACTTCTTCGGCCGCGATTTCATGTTCCCGACCGCCGGCGTATTCCAGGACACGGCATGCCTCATCGTCTACAACCCGGATGACCGCGGGGAAAAGAGGCGGCACGCGTTCGCCAGCCAGACGGCTCCGGGCATTGTCGGCACAATGGCGGCCATGAACTCCGCCGGGGTGGCCATCGGCGTGAACATGCTCCCCAGCCCGTTCTGCGACCCGGATCGCCCCGGCTTCAACTCGCTGGCCCTCAGCCGCGATTGCGTCCAATACTGCTCATCAGCCGAAGAGGCGGTGGAGCGGATCGCCCAGGCGCCGCGCGGCGTATCGTGGCTCTACCCCGTGGCGGACGGCGGCGGGGCTGCGTACATGATCGAGGCGGGCCGCAGGCTCTCTCCGGGAGAGCGCTTCCCCTACTTCGCCTCCGTGCCCTGGTACTACCGCCGCCGCCTGCCCCGGCGGAGATACATCAGGCGGATGCGAATGCGATACGGGACCCCCGCGCCGCGCGGCGGGCTCATTGCGCGCGCGGGAGACTACCGCTATCCCGAGGACTATCTGCCGGACTGGAACGAGCGGCTGTACCGAGCTTTCAACAAGAATTGGCCGGCCAAGCTTCTGGATTTCATCCTCGACCTGCCCGGCATAGCGGCCGACGCGCTGGGGGGCAAGCTCGATGCGATGTGGAGGGACCTGAAAAGGGAGGTGGAAGAGCTCGCCGCCGGTGCCGATTTCTCTGAAGCGGATTTCTCCGAGCGCGGCCGCATCAACTCGAGCTGGGACGGCATCAACTGCCCCGGTCCCTTCTACTTCGCGCCGCAGCGCGAAAGCAGGGAGGACGTGGCGCTTGCCACCAATGCCTTCATCTCGCCCGAGATGCGGCTCACGGCCATGAGCGCATGGACGGCGATCCTCGCCAGGGCCAACCTCAATGACATCCAGTGGCGCTACGACGAGCTGAACAGGGAGATCCTCGAAGCCCTGGACGCCTCTCCCGGCGGAATCGACGAGCCGACGGCATGGCGGCTCGTCAACTTCCTCGCCTCGGACGGGGCCTTCCCCGCGTACTACAACCCCGAAGGGAAGCTCGACTGGCGGGACGTGAAGGTCCACGGAAGCGTCACCCTCTGCGAGCTCACGGGAAAAACGATGAAAAGCCTCTTCGGCTATTACGGGGACAGCCCCGTCACGATCCACCTCGCCGGCTACCTGTAGCCGGCGCGGGCTCCCCTACTCCCCCGCCTTCACGCGGGTCCAGACCTGGTCGTACAGCGAGGTCGCCTCCCGAACGTCCTCAAGCATCACCATCTTGGAGCTCTGCTCGGGCGTGGGATACACGCGCGGGTCGGCTCTCACGGCGGCATCGATCAGGGGCAGGCTCGCCTCGTTCGGGGTGGCGTAGGAGAGGAAGTTCGAGAGCTGGGCGCCCACGTCGGCCTGGAGGATGAAGTCGATGAAGCGATAGGCGCCCTCGGGGTTTGGGGCCTTGGCGGGAACCGTCATCGCGTCCACCCAGATGATCGTCCCCTCGCGGGGGAGGGCGAAATCGGTGTTCTCGTCCAGGCGGGAGACGGCGTCTCCGTTGTACGCCACCGCCACCCACGCGTCTCCCGCCAGCACCTTCGCCACGCTGTCGGGGCTGCCGTAGAAGCCCACCATCTTCTTTGTGCGCGCGCCGCGCAGAACGTCTCCCGCCGCGGAAAGCTCTTTGGCAGAGCGGGTGTTCGGCGAAAAGCCCCGCGAAAAGAGGGCCGCCGCCATCAGGTCACGCATCGAGTCCAGAAGCACCACCGGCCCCGGCTGTTTGGCGGGATCGAGCACCATGGACCAGGAGGCCGAGAAGCGCGGCAGCTTGTCCTTCCTGTAGACGAGCCCCATGGTGCCCCACTGATAGGGCAGGCTGTACTTTCCGTCGGGGTCGTAGGCGGGCTTCAAGAAGCGGGCGCTGACGTTTTTGGCGTTGGGAATCCTGGACAGATCCAGCGGCCGGAAGGCGCCCTGCGCCGCCATGGTCCTGATGGCGTGGTCCGACACCACGAGCACGTCGTATTGATCTCCGGCGCTGGCGACCTTGCTCATCATGGTCTCCGTGTTCTCGTAGGTATCCAGAACCACGGTGAGGCCCGTCTCCTTCTGGAAACGCTCCACCAGCTTGGGATCGATGTATTCGGACCACATGAATACGGTGACGCTGCCTTTGACGACCTTTGCGCCGGCCGTGGAAGCCGTATTGCCCGACGGTGCCTGCCTGGAGCAGGCGACGACGAGCGCGAGGGGCAGAAGTATCGCGATAATCCTCTTCATCTCTTTCATTCCTCCCGGGGGCTCCTCACGAGGAGCTGAAGCATGAGCACGAGTGACACCGTCACCAGGAATACGATCGTGGAAAGGGCGTGAATCTCCGGCGTGATCCCCCTGCGAAGCGAGCCGTAGATGTACAGCGGCAGCGTGACGGAAGAGGGCCCGGAGGTGAAGAAGCTGATGACGAAATCGTCGAGGGACAGGGTGAAGGCGAGCATCGCGCCGGCCACCACGCCGGGCGCCAAAAGCGGAAACGTGACGCGCCGCAGGGCGTACCACGTGCCGGCATACAGGTCCCGGGCCGCTTCCTCCACGGAGCGTCCGATGGTGGCCAGGCGGCTTCCCACCACCAGGGCCACGAAGGAGATCTGGAAGGTGACATGCGCCGCGATCATCGTCCCCATCCCCAGCCGCAGCCCGCCCACGATCTGGCGCGCCGCCTCGAAGGCCAGAAGCATTCCCACGGCGAAGACGATGTCCGGGGTCACCACGGGCACGTAGACCACCGCGTCGATCATGCGGCGCATCCACCGGGGCCAGGGAAACCTCTCTCCAGGCCCAGGGCCAGAAGCGTGCCCAGCGCCGTGGCGACCACCGTGGAGACCGTTGCAAGGAGCAGGGTGTTCCCCGCGGCCGTCAGCACAACCGTGTTATGGGCGAGGGATGCGTACCACCTGAGGCTGAATCCCTTCCACGCGACGCCGAAGCGCGAGGCGTTGAGCGAAAGGGCGGCAACGGCAAGGAGGGGGAGGTACAGGAAGACAAAGGTGAAGAGGGCGATCCCGCTGAACGCGGGGTGCAGCCTGCGCTTCACAGGACCGTCACCTCGTCGCCGGAGCGGCGCAGGACGAGCAGCCCCACCATGGTGATGAAAGTCAGCACGAGGCTCACCGCCGCGCCGAAGGGGAAATCGCGGCTGACTCCGAACTGGTGCTGGATGAGGTTTCCCAGCATCCAGGTCTTGCCGCCGCCCAGGAGGTCGGGGACGACGAAAGCCCCCATTGCCGGGATGAAGGTGAGGATCACGGCGGTGACAAGGCCGGGAAGGGTCTGGGGAAAGATGGCGTGGAAGAACACGCGCGCGTTTCCCGCATACAGGTCCCTGCTCGCCTCCACCAGGGCCCAGTCGAGCTTCTCAACGTTTGTGTAGAGGGGAAGCACGGCAAAGGGAAGCGAGTTGGACACCATGCCGATGTACAGGGCCAGGGTGGAAGGGTAGAGGGCGGCCGCCGGGTCTATGAGGTGAAGCGCCTGGGCGATGAGGGCGGGGGGCATCTGGTTTCCCAGGAGGAGCATCCAGGCGTACGTGCGGATCACCAGGTTGGTGCAGAAGGGGATGATGATCAGCGTGAGCCACAGGTAGCGGCGGGCGCGCGGCCGCGCGGCGATGAAGAAGGCCAGGGGATACGCGAGGGCGATGCTCGCAAGCGTCGTGACGCCGGAAACGACGAGGGTCCCGCCGAGGATTGTGAGGTAGGCCCTCGTCCAGCCGAAGGCATCGAATCCCGCAAGGCGGCTGAAGTTTGCCAGGGTGAAGGTCCACGAGATGTCGCCCGCGGCGCCCCGTGTGGCCGCGGACCAGGCGATCATCGCGCCCAGGGGAACGACCAGGAGGAGGGTGATCCAGACCAGGGGGAGAGCCATGAGGGCCAGACCGCGCGCCGTGAGCTTTCTGGTGGTGGCAAGCTCCCCGTACCAGACGAGGAGCCTATTCACCAAGCGCCTCCAGGTGCCGGGCGGGAAGCTCGAGCCAGACCTGCTGCCCGGGCTTCAGGGAGGCGCCCGGAGAGCTGCGCAGATGCAGGTTGGCCGGCTGGGCGAACACGTCGAGATGATCCCCGCGGTAGATGACCTCGCTGATGATGGCCTTCACCCCATTGGTCTCGGGCCGGTTGGCCCGAACGAGGATCCTCTCCGGCCGGATCGAGAGCACGCCGCGTTCCCACGACGGATGCTCGCGCACCGCGAACGTCCCCACGTCCGTGTGGACGGAACCGTTGTTCCGCCACGCGGGGATGAGGTTCGTGGTTCCCAGAAACTCGGCCACGAAACGGTTTGCGGGGCGGTCGTACACCTCGGCGGGACGGCCGGACTGCACGATCTTCCCCTCCCGCATGACGAAGATCCGGTCGCTCACCGTCATGGCCTCGTTCTGGTCGTGGGTGACCAGGACGAAGGTCTTTCCCAGCTGGCGCTGGAGCCTGCGAAGCTCGAGCTGAACTTCAGCCCTGAGCTTGGCATCGAGCGCGGACATCGGCTCGTCAAGGAGGAGAACGTCGGGCTGGTTCACCAGGGCGCGGGCAAGGGCCACGCGCTGCTTCTGCCCGCCGGAGAGCTGAGAGGTGCGCCGACGGGCCATCTCCTCCAGATGGAGCATCTCCATGGCGGAATCCACCCTTCGCCCTACTTCCTCGCGGGCGAACCTGCGCGCCCGAAGGCCGAATGCGATGTTCTCGAATACGTTGAGATGGGGAAAAAGGGCGTAGTTCTGGAAGACAGTATTGACGGGACGGCGGTTTGCCGGAAGACCGGTGATGTCGAAGCCGCCGAGGGCGACATGCCCGCAGTCTGCGGTTTCGAGCCCCGCGACGATCCGAAGGAGCGTGGTCTTGCCGCACCCCGACGGACCGAGGATGGTTACGAACTCCCCGCTCGCGACGCCGAGGGAAACCCTGTCGAGAGCCGCGACAGACCCGAAACGCTTCGAGACCTCGCTGACGGCGAGCTCGCATCCCCGGGCTTCATCCGCGGCCGCCCCGATCGCGAGCAGAGCAGCGTCGGCGCCGTGCGCGGGGTTGCCATCGATGGCCGGTGCAGCGGCGCCGGAGAAGTTGTACGGTGTTTCCAACTCAGATGGTCCTCCTCGCTTTCGTGAACGCTGAAATCAGGACACGAAGCCTCCCGAACGGACCGATCGCTTCTTCCTTGTGGCCGCAGTTTATTCGATATGGGACGGTTTATGCAAGAGTTTTTTTTGCGGTACAGCCCTAGTCCATGGATGGACGGAGGCCGGCGAAGCCCTGCGGCGGCTCGCGAAGCGAACGCCGCGTTGGATGGCGGGAGCCGGCCCCTATTCCTTTTTCTTTTTCAGAAGATCGGCGAATGGGTTGTAGACCGTGTCGCCCCTAGGGCTATCGGCGGAGGGGCGGGGCGCGTCGGGGCGCGGCGCGTCGGACCTCGGGCTCCGCACACCCTTGGCGCCGGGCTCGGTCCTCCGCGCGCCCGCGGGCCTCAGGCTCAAGCCGATCCGCTTTCTCGGGGCATCCAGTGAAATGATTCGAAACTCGCGCGTGTCGCCCACCTTGAGAACGCTCATCGGGTCCTTCACGAACCCTTCCGCCATCTCGGAAATGTGCAGCAGAGCCGTCTCCTTGATGCCGATGTCCACGAAAGCGCCGAAATCGACGACGTTCTTCACCTTGCCCGTGACCTTCATCCCCTCCTTGAGGTCCTCGAATCCGAGCACCCCCTGCTGGAGGATGGGCATGGGGTAGTCCTCGCGTGGGTCACGGTTTGGCTTGGCAAGCTCGGAGGTGATGTCTTGAATCGTCGTCTCTCCCACGCCGTAGCGGGCCTTCAGCTCCTCCTTCTTCTCACGGGAGAGGCCCGCTGCTGCCGCCCTGGCCAGGGGAAGCATCTCAGCGGCAAGGGAGTAGTTCTCGGGGTGCACCCAGGTGTTGTCCAGCGGATTGGAGCTCTCCGGGATCTTGAGAAACCCGGCGCATTGCTCGAAGCTCTTCGGCCCCATTCCCGGCACCGCCATCAGGAGCTCGCGGGAGGAGATCCTTCCCTCCTGCTCGCGGAACTTCACGATCTTCCTGGCAAGGGACGCGTTGATGCCGGAAACGTATTTCAGCAGGGAGGGCGAGGCGGTATTGAGATTGACGCCGACATTGTTCACGACGGACCCCACGGTCTCATCCAGCGTCTCGGAGAGCTTCCTCCGGTCCACGTCATGCTGGTACAGGCCCACCCCGATGGACTTGGGGTCGATCTTCACCAGCTCGGCGAGCGGGTCCTGCAGGCGGCGGCCGATGCTGACGGCTCCCCGGATCGTCAGGTCGAGCTCGGGAAACTCCTCCCGCGCCACGTCGCTTGCCGAGTAGACCGAGGCGCCGTCCTCATCGACCACGGTGTACTTCGCTTCAAGGTCGTTCTCCGAGATTGCATCGGAAACGGCCCTTCTCACCTCATGGCTCGCCGTTCCGTTTCCCACGGCGATCAGCTGCAGGTTGTGCTTCTTCACGGCCTCGGCGATCGCCTTCTTCGCTCCGGCGAGGTCCCTCTCCTGGTTCATCACGAAGTACCCGAGGAGCTTTCCCGTCTCGTCCAATGCAACGCACTTGGATCCCGTGCGGATTCCGGGGTCGATTCCCAGCACCCGCGTGCCTTTTATGGGCGGCTGCATGAGGAGGTTGCGGAGGTTCAGGCTGAAGATGCCGATTCCGTGCTCGTCGGCCCGTGATGCGGCATCCACCCGTATCTCGCGCAGCACCGCCGGAGAGAGAAGGCGGCGAAGCCCGTCATCGATGGCCTCGCCATGGAAGCGGTTCGCCACGGTGACGCGCCCTTGAAGAAGACCGGACGCGGCGTCCTCGTCCACCTCGATCTTCACGGCGAGCTCCCCTTCCCTCTCCCCGCGGTTCACGGCCATAACGCGGTGGGGCCTGAGAGTCGAAAGCGGCTCCCTGTAGTCCCAGTACATCCCGTAGGTGGACTGCTCCTTCTTCTTGTCATCCCCGACGCCCTTCACAACGAGGCTTCCCGTCCCGAGATAGAGGGCCTTCACGGCGGCGCGGGTTTCAGCGTCCTGGGAAACGTTCTCGGCCACGATGTCCATGGCCCCCCGAATGGCTTCTTCGGCGCTCGCCACGGAGAGCTCCGGATGCTCCGCATCCTGCCGTATGAAATCCCCGGCCCGGCCCCGGACCGCATCCTCGCCCTCCGAGCACAGGATGCGCGCCAGCGGCTCCAGCCCCTTCTCCCGGGCGATCATCCCCCGGGTCTTTTTCTTCTTCCTAAAGGGCGCGTAGATATCCTCCAGGCTGGAAAGGGTGTCGCATCTTCGAAGGTTTTCGTAGAGATCCTCGCTGAGCTTGCCCTGGGAGAAGACGGCCCTGATGATCTCCAGGCGGCGCTCCTCGAGGTTCCCGTAGGAAACAAGGCGATGGGAAACCTCGCGCACCTGCACCTCGTCCAGGCTGCCGGTGAGCTCTTTTCTGTACCTGCTGATGAAGGGGACCGTGCAGCCATCCCTGATGAGGCGCACCGTGGCGGAGACCTGCGCCGGCTTCACGGAAAGCTCCCCCGCTATGCGATCTGCGATGGCCGCCTCGTTTACGGCGAGACCGGCAATGAACTCCTCGGTAAGCTGCATCGAATCACCTCATGATGGGCCTGGATTGTGGAGCGCCAATGTAGCAGAAGCCCGAAGGACTGTCGAGTGAGACCCAGCAGACCGTCTTCTCGGTGCCGGGAATGATCCCGGGGACCGTCGCTTCCTGTCGCGCGATATATTCGTCGAGGTATTGGGGAAGCCCGACAAATGTGGTACACGGCGAGGCTCCCGCCCGCTGAAGAGAAAGAGGCGCAGAGCAGGGATATGCGATGCAGGCTTTAAAGCCCGCGGTTGTTTCCAGAGAATACGGCAAATGCGGCGACAGGATAGGGCCGAAAAACCGAGAAAGTCAAGGCCTGATCAGACAGTGGATGGAGAGCCCGTTCTTGGGGTAGATTCAATGCAATTATGCGGGAGGAGCGGTGGGGATCACGGAGTCTCTTGCGGCCTTCGGTACCGGAGTGATCGGCAGCATCGGGTATGCCGGCGTTTTTCTTCTCATGGTGGCGGAAAGCATGGTGCTGCCCATGCCCAGCGAGGCGGTGATGCCCTTCGCGGGGTTCCTCGTGGCGGAGGGCTCCCTCAGTCCCATCTGGGTGGTCGCCTTCGCCACGCTGGGAAGCATCGTGGGCTCGCTCGCCTCCTACGCGATCGGACGCTTCGGGGGAAAGCCCTTCCTGAGCCGCTTCGGCAAGTACCTCCTTTTGGACGAGAGGGACCTGGAGGCCACGGATAAATTTTTCAGGAATCGCGGGAGCGTCACGATCTTCATCGCGCGTTTCATTCCCGTGGTCCGGCACCTGATCTCCATCCCCGCAGGGATGGGCAGCATGAGGATCGTCCCCTTTGCCGTGTTCACCATCCTCGGGGCCGGAATGTGGAACGCCTTCCTCACCTGGTGCGGATACATCCTTCGACGCAACTGGTCCGTCGTGATGCGTTACAGCCACATCATCGACATCGCTGTCGTGGCAATCCTCGCGGGGCTGATCGTTCTGTTCGTGGCGCGCCATCTCAGCCGAGCCAGGCGGGGAGCATAGAGGCGGCGTTCCTCGGATGTCCTCGAGGCCCACGCGCGGGAAGTGCGCCTTTTTTCAAATGCATTCTTGACATTTCGCCGTTCCCCGCAGAAACTTACCCTCCATGAGCTCCCGCCGGCTCACAATCGGCTTCCTGATAAGCTATCTCACCGAGGACTACGAGGCGGCCATTTGGAGAGGCCTCGTGAAAGCAGCGGAGAAGCGTGGGGTGGATCTTTTGGCCGTCGACGGGGGAGCCATCGACAACCCCTACGAGATCCACCGCCAGAAGGCGACGGTTTATTCTCTCATCTGCGACGTCTCGCTGGACGGCATTATCGTGGCCGCGGGGGCCATCGGCAACTTCGCGGACGAACGACGGATGGAGACCTTCCTCCGTTCGCTGCCCCGCGTGCCTCAAATTCTCATCGGAAAGACTGTCGGGAACCGGCCGGCCATCCTTGTCGACAACGGCACCGGCATGAGACAGGCCGTTTCTCACCTCATCGAGGCGCACGGCCGGCGGCGTATCGCCTTCATCGCGGGCCCGTCCACGAACCTGGAAGCGGTTCAGCGCTACCAGGCATACCGGGAAGCCCTCGAATCTCACGACATCGACTACGACCCCAATCTCGTCTACGCAGGAGACTTCGATCCCGGGGACGGGATCCGGGGCGTAGAGGCGATCTGGGGGAGGCCGGGAGCCAAGCCCGACGCCCTCGCCGCTTCAACGGACTATATCGCCATCTCCGCCATGGAGGAGCTCGCCCGGCGCGGCATCTCCGTGCCGCGGACGGTGGCCGTCACCGGATTCGACGATATCGAAGACTGCGTGAACACCCAGCCGACGGTCACGACGGTCCGCCAGCCCTACGACGCCATTGGAGAGGCGGCTATCGACCTCGTCTTGAAGGCGGTCCAGGGCAATGGGCACGAGGAGACGGTCACGCTCCCCACGCGGATGCTCGTACGCGCTTCCTGCGGCTGCATGATCCCCCCCGTCGTCTCGGAGACGGGAGACGAGGACCTCGGACGTCTCTCGCGCCTTCGAAACGCCATTGAGCGCAGCGTCGAGTCGGGGGAGGGCGCGCCCTTCCTGGAGACCCTCGAAGCCGCGCTCAGGAAAGAAAAGGGCCTCTTCCCCTCCTTCGGACACTGGTTCGACCTTTTGAAATGGCTCTTCGACAGCCTCCTGGAGGGGCTCTCGGACCGCACCAGCCGCAGGCGGCACATGCTCATGGGCCTGCACGCCTTCGGGCTTGAATACCTGGGCCGAAAGGCCGAGGAGCTGCAGAAGGCGAACGCGGTGCACGTGCGCGACACCTACATCGTGCTCAACCAGTTCTACGAAAAGAGCTCCTTCACATTCGATCCCGCCGTTTTCTCCGGAGACCTCGACGAAGCGCTTCCCCGCATCGGAATCACCTCGTTTCTCATGTGTCTCTATCAGGACTCCCTGGAGCGGGCGCGGATCGAGCACATCTACTCGGTTCCCCTGCCCATCGTGCTCACCCCCGGCGCCTGCGGCACGCCCGCCCAGCTCATCGACTCGTTTCTCGCCTCGTGGAAGAGGGGGCCCGACGCGGGCTCGCTCATCCTCCTGCCCCTCTACCACAGGAGCGAGGACCTCGGCTTCATCCTCTGCCGGGCGGCGATCCCCGACGGCGCCCTCTACGAGTCTCTGTTGAGCCAGTTGAGCAATGCCATCAAGGGCACGGCGCTGATGAACGAGGTCCACTCCCACTCCCGGGAGCTGGAGCGCAAGGTGCAAGAGCGCTCGGGAGAGCTCAAAACGGCGCTGGAGGAGCTGGAGCGGGCCAACCGGAGGCTGGAAAGCATCTCGGTCCTCGACGAGCTCACCGGGCTGTACAACCGCCGCGGATTCCTTGCCTGCGGCCGCCAGCACATCGATCTCACCAAGCGTCGGGAGGGGGATTTCATCCTGTTCTTCGTCGACATGGACGGCCTGAAGGACATCAACGACTCCTTCGGCCACGCGAGCGGAGACGAGGCCCTGCGCGACATGTCGTGGCTTCTCAGCAAGGTGTTCCGCCAGACCGACGTTCTCGCCCGCCTGGGCGGCGACGAGTTCATCGTGCTCGCCGTGGACATGAAGCCGGATCAGGAACACGTCGTCCGCGAGAGGCTCGCCTCGATCGTGAGCGAGTTCAACGCCACCTCGGGAAAACCGTACCGTCTCGCCTTCAGCATGGGCTGCGCCCCGTGGGACCCCGCCCGCTACGCCTGCCTGGAGGAGATGATGGCGGAGGCGGACCGCCAGCTCTACGAAGAGAAGAAAGCCAAGAAGGCGTGCAGGTAGAATCGAGAGAGCGCGCCGGGCGCGGCTCCGGGCGCACCGCGCGGCAGACAAGCGAGGCGTTTCATGCTCCGTGCCGCCGGCCCTATCACCAGCGCGCGAAGAAGGGTTGAAGGAAGATCCTGCCCGCCTTTCCCTCGGCCTCGAAGCGGATGTACTCCTCCCCCCCGTAACTGAAGCTGAACACCGCTCCGTCTTCCTCGCGAAGGACGCGTCCTCCCGGACCGACAAAGCGCCCATGGGCTTCGCCCGCCAGCTTCACCCGGATCTCGCCGCCATCCACGGACAGGCTTCCCAGAAGGAGACCGGTGGTCGCGTAGAAGCGTCCCGCCTTCAGCGCTTCCAGCACTGAAGCCGGGGAGATCTCCTTCACGCAGGCCATGTTGTACGCCTTGCCGAAATCCGGCGGATCGTGGAAGTCGTCGTTGGCGAATCCCCACAGCCTCGCCCCCCGGCTGAGAAGCTCGTCCCAGATGTCCGTGTATAATGGATTGGTGTCCCTCCACAGCTGAAGGGGATGGTTGTAGTGCCCGTTGAACACCTCCATACCCAGAGGCCGGGGATCGAGGTTGTATATCATGTCCGGCGTCCAGTATTGGGAATGCTTCCGCGGCCGGGGATGACAGACCACGGTAAGAAGCCCGTCACACCGCCCGAGGGCCTCCTCGAGGGAGAGCTCGTAGAGGGGGAGAACCGCCTCGCCGATAAAGAGCAGGTTCTCCCGGGAGCTGTACTCGAAGCCTTCAAGGAAAGCCATCTCGGGATACAGCGCGCGAAGCTCGGTGAGGTCGGTGACGTGGTCGTGGTCCGTAACGGCCATGAAGCGGGCCCCGGCCGCGTGGTAGAGCGCGGCGCCGTGGAGCAGGGGCACCGAGGCGCAGCCGCTGTGCTCACAGCAGTGGCCGTGGAGGTTGCCGCGGATCCAGATGCCCTGGCCGTCCTTGTATGGATTGATAAGAGAAGACGACACGGCTCGCGGCGCTCCTACCCCGTCACCTTCAGCTCGCGGGCCGCCTTCACCTCGTCCAGGCGGCGGGTGGGCGCCGCATGGGGAGCCTCGTGGAGGAGCGCGGGGCTCTCCCGCGCCTCCCGTGCGATTCTGTGCATCGCCTCCCCGAAGCGGTCGAGGGTCTCCCTGCTCTCCGTTTCGGTGGGCTCGATCATGAGGGCCTCGTGCACGATGAGGGGGAAATAGTTCGTTGGTGGATGGAAGCCGTAGTCGATGAGCCGCTTGGCCACGTCGAGCGCCCTGATATCCGGGGCGCCGGAGATCTTTCCCTGGGCCACGAACTCATGCATGCAGGTCCGCTCGCCAAAGGGCACGGGATACTCGTCTTTCAGCCGGGCCTGGAGGTAGTTGGCATTGAGCACCGCGTTCTCCGCCACCTGCCGCAGCCCCGCGGCTCCCAGCATCCGGATATACGTGTACGCGCGCACGAGGATGGAGAAGTTCCCGTGAAAGCTCTTCACCCTGCCGATGGATCGCTTGGGCATCGTCCAGCCGAAGCGGAGGCCGCCTCCATCACGTTTGTCCACGATGGGGCCGGGCAGGTAGGGAGCCAGCTCCCTGCTCACCCCAACGGCTCCGGCGCCGGGGCCGCCGCCGCCATGGGGCGTGGAGAAGGTCTTGTGAAGGTTGAAGTGCATGACATCGATGCCCATTGCCCCGGGCTTGCAGATGCCCAGCAGCGCATTGAAGTTCGCCCCATCGCCGTACACGAGACCGCCGGCCTCGTGTACGAGGCGCGTGATCTCCAGGAGGTTCTCCTCGAAGAGCCCCAGGGTATTCGGATTTGTGAGCATGAGGCCCGCGGCCCGCTCGTCCAGGAGAGCCCGGAGCTTTGCGATGTCCACGTTGCCCCGCGGGTCCGAGGGCACCTCCACCACCTCCAGCCCCGCCATCGCCGTGGAAGCGGGGTTCGTTCCATGCGCCGAATCCGGCACCAGGATGCGGTTTCTCCCCGCCTGGCCGCGGTCCGCCAGGCATTTGCGCATGATGAGGATCCCGGTGAGCTCCCCGTGCGCGCCCGCAGAGGGCTGGAGTGAAACCGAGTGAAAACCGCCAATCTCGGCAAGGAAGCGCTGAAGCTCGTGCATCAGCGCCAGGGCGCCCTGCACGGTGTCGGGGTCTTGAAGGGGATGGGCGGCGGCGAATCCGGGAAGCCGGGCGGCCGCCTCATTGGCCTTGGGATTGTATTTCATCGTGCAGGAGCCCAGGGGATAGAAGCCGGTGTCCACGGCGTAGTTGAGCTGGGAGAGGCGCACGTAGTGGCGAACCACGTCGATCTCGGAAACCTCGGGAAGGCCCAGCTCGCCGCGCACCCATTCGGCGGGAACGGGCTTTCGGGGAACGTCACAGGCGGGGAGGCTCACTCCTTCCCTGCCGGGACGGGAAATCTCGGAAAGAAGAGGCTCGGGCATGGATCATTTCCTCCGGCCGGCGCGCCGTGCTTTAGCGGCCGGCTTTTTAGCGTCTAGGGCCTTGTTCACGGTGGGCGCCCCGGCACGCTTCACCCCCCCAGTCTTTTTCGCGGCCGCGGCCTTCGCGCCTTCCGTCTTCTTCGCGGGCGCTGGTTTCTTTCCGACCTCCGGCCTCGCTCCGATCCTTTCCAGGGCGCCGGCCAGCCGGTCGATATCGGCCTTCGTGACCGTCTCCGTGCAACAGACGAGCATGTGCCCGGAAAGCTCGGGATAATCGACGCCGAGGTCGAAGCCGCCGATGATTCCCTCCTCGTCGATCAGCCGTTTGTTGATCTCCCCAACGCTCCGCGGGCAGCGCACGGCGAACTCGTGGAAGAACGCCCCGTCGCGAACCGAAAAGCCGGGGATTCCGGCTATCCGCTCCGCGGCATAATGGGCCTTCTGGTAGCACAGATCGGCCGCGCGGGCGAGGCCGCGGGGTCCCAGCGCCGCCAGGTAAGCCGCTGCGGCGAGCGCGTTCAGGGATTGGTTGGTGCAGATGTTCGAGGTTGCCTTCTCCCGCCTGATGTGCTGCTCCCGCGTGTTGAGGGTGAACACGAACCCGCGAACGCCGCCCGAGTCCACCGTCTCTCCGGCAATACGGCCGCTGGACCTTCTGATATGCTCTCTGCGGAAGGCGAAAAAGCCGAGGTAGGGGCCCCCAAAGGAGAGGGAGTTGCCGAGGGCCTGCCCCTCGCCCACCGCGATGTCGGCTCCACAGGAGCCGGGAGGCACCAGCAGACCCAGGGCGACCGGGTTCGCCGCGACCACGAGGAGGGCCCCGCATGCGTGAACCTTTTCGGCAAGGGCGCCGAGGCGCCGCGGCTCGATCACCCGCCCGAGGAAGTCCGGGCTCTGGACCACGACGCAGGCCGTGGAGGCATCGCACAGCGCGACGAGCCCCTCCACGTCCCTTTGCACGCTCTCGTCACCCTCGATCGCGAGCTTCATCCCCTGCGTATAAGTGCGAACCACCTGCCGGTACTGGGGATGCACGCCGGCCGAGAGGAGGACCCTCTTCCTCCGGCGCTGAGCGACGTTGAGCGCCATGACCACGGCTTCAGCCGTGGAGGTGGCCCCGTCGTAGTGGGAAGCGTTCGCCGCGTCCATGCCGGTCAGCCGCGAAATCATCGTCTGATACTCGAATATCGCCTGCAGGGTTCCCTGGCTGATCTCGGGCTGGTACGGGGTATAGGCGGTGGCGAACTCCGAGCGGGAAATCACCATGTCCACCACGCTGGGAATGAAGTGGCGGTAGGCGCCCGCACCGAGGAAGCAGGGCGAGTGGGGGGATACCGTGTTCATCCCGGAAAGCCGATCCAGCTCTCTCAGGGCCTCCAGCTCGGAAAGCGCCGGAGGGAGATCGAGAGCGGGGAAGCGGAAGCGCTCAGGAACGTCCCGGAAGAGATCCTCCAGGGAAGCGGCTCCGACTGCTTCGAGCATCTGGGCGCGGTCGGAGTCCGTGTTGGGAATGAAGCTCATAGGGTATCCAGGTAGGCCTTGTAGGCAGCCGCGTCCATCAGGGAATCGAGCTCCCTCGGGTCCGATACGGTGATGCGGACGAGCCATCCCTCGCCGAAGGGATCCTGGTTCACCAGCTCGGGGTTGGAGTCGAGCTTCTGGTTCACCGAGGCGACGGTGCCGGACACGGGGGCGAAGACATCCTCGGCCGCCTTCACGGATTCGATCACCAGGAACGTGGAGTCCTTCTTCACCGGCTTTCCCGCCGCGGGGAGCTCCACGAAGACCACGTCGGAGAGCTTGTCCTGGGCGTAATCGCTGACCCCGACCACGGCCTCTCCTCCCTCCAGCCTGACCCACTCGTGGGTCTTGGAGTAGCGCGCCTTCTCATCCACCTTGAACGCCATGCGTCACCTCCTTGGCGAACCCTGGGGCGGCGGCCGTTCGCTCAGGAACGGCGGGAGCCCCCCCAGTGGGGCGAGCGGTAGAACGGCCGCTCGACGATCCGCGCCGCCTTCGGCGCCCCCCGAATGACGACGTCCACCTCTTGTCCGATCCCGGCGAACGCCCCTTCCACGTATCCCATGCCGAGGTACCGTCCCGTACCCGGGCTGAAAAGCCCCGTCGTCACGAAGCCGATCTCCCGCCCCCCTGACGCGATGGGATAGCCCTGCCGGGGGACCGCCGTTTCGGTCATCTCCAGCCCCGCCAGTTTCCTGGCGGGAGGGTTTCTGGAAAGAGCGGTGAGCGCCTGCCTGCCGATAAAATCATGGCCGTCGAGACGCACCGCCGCCCCGGCAAGCCCGGCGGCGTACGGGTCTTTGTTCTCGTCTATCTCGTGGCCGTACAGAGGGAGGCATGCCTCCGCGCGGAGCGAGTCGCGCGCTGCAAGCCCGCAGGGGATGAGCCTGCGCGGTGCGCCGGCGGAGAGGATCTTACGCCAGACCTCCTCGGCATGCGCCGCAGGGACCATGATCTCCACGCCGGGCTCTCCCGTATAGCCTGAGGTGCAGACGATGCAGGGGACCTCCGAGACAGGGCATATCGTGATGCTGTGATGCCCCACGGAGGAAAGGTCGGCGTCCGTCAGGCCGCCGAGGATGGCGCGCGCCTCGGGACCCTGGAGGGCGACCATGCAGGTTTCATCCGAGACGTCGCGCACCTCCGCGCCGAAGCGCCGGGCATGACCGTGCATCCACGCCAGGTCCTTGTCCCTGTTTCCCGCGTTGACGACGACGAGCCACTCCGCTGGGGCGGCGGCTGACAAAGCGGCGGGCACGCGCGCGTCATCGGGTGTGTCCGACCGGGCACCCCCCGACGCGCCCGGCCCGGCCGGCGCTCCCGTGCCCATTCGATAGATGAAGATGTCGTCGATCACCCCGCCGGCGTCGTTGCAGAGCATAGAGTAATGGGCTCGCCCCGGGCCGATTCTCGCCGCGTCCCAGGTCTGGATGTATTGAAGGAAGTCGAGCGCTCCCTTTCCCACCACGGCGAAGCGACCCATGTGGTCGATGTCGAAGAGCCCCGCGGCGCTGCGCACCCGAAGGTGCTCTTCCTTGGGCCCGGTGGGATAGAGAACCGGCATGTCCCAGCCGCTGAACTCCACCATCCGCGCGCCTGCGTCGATGTGCCAGCCGTGAAGCTTCGTTTTCCTCAAGGAACTTGCACCCATGCCCTCTCCCAAAAGAAAAAGAGGGAACGGAAATGTCCTTTCCCGTTCCCTCTCTGTCATAGGCCTTCCCGAGGCGGTTTTCCAGAGTGCCGTCCCGGCGCGATCCTTTTGCCTGAGAGTTTGGCCCCCGCCGTCCCGGCGGACAAGGCCTTGCACCTTCGGCGGCCCCCGAAGGCTCGCTCCAGGGGCTCTCTCGCGCGCCGATCCTCCGGCGTCTTTCCCCGTCATTCTGTCAGCCGCAGGGGCGAAAGTCAATACGCATCTGCCGTCCCGGCAAGGCCGTCACAGGGAAAGCGGGCCGCCCTTGAGGCGCAATAGTACAGCGCCTGGGCGCTTTGGACCTCACTCCACCGTGATGAGGATCTCTTTTGTGCGTACGCCGGGACCGGGGATGACTGCCTGGATCCTGTGTCTTCCCCTGGAGAGCGGAAGCCGAAGCGCATAGGGGAAGGCGGCTTTGCCCAACAGCCCGCCGTCCACGTACCACGAGACCTCGCGTACCCGCGGCCGGACTTCGACCTGCAAAGGCAGGCTCTGGAACTTCTGCGGCGTGTCGGGGTCCATAAGGTAGCGGGCTCCGTCCTCGGGGTACGTGACGCGAAGCTCGAGTCGGCCGCCGAACGGAGAATCGTCGGCCGGAGAGCTGAAGCCGTGCTGGGCGCCCCAGAGGGCGTAGATGGGCGGAAGGATGGTGAAGGGACGCACCGCGACGCGGGATGGCGGGGTGGCATTGGTGGCCACGCTCCCGTCGCGGGCATCGACCACGAAGCGCTTGTGGACGGCGCAGAATGCGCGGGGTACTTCGGAGGGGCGGAACCATTCCACGGTGGTTGACGGGCAATCGGGGCCCGCCTCGTCGCCCGACATCGCGCAGACGGACACGGGAAGCGTTCCGTCGGGAGGGGGGAAGGGTACCGCGTCTATCCCCTCCTTCTGGAGGGGGTGGAGAAAGCGCACGATCTCTCCGGCATAGACGGCGGAAACCACGCCGGCCACGCGGTTCATGGGCCGGTTGTCGGGGTTTCCCATCCACAGCCCCACGATGTAGCGGGACGTGAAGGCCACGGTCCACGCGTCGCGGAAGCCCTGGCTGGTGCCCGTCTTGATTGCCACGGGGAAGGGGAACTCCAGGGCGCTCATCCGGGGAAACGACGGAAGCCGGGCGATGTCGTCGGAGAGGAAGAGCGACACCTCGCGCGCGGCGTACGGCGAGAAGACCTGGGCCTCGGTCCGGGACCCTCCGTCGGCCCGGAGCCAGCGTAGGGAGAACTCCCTGCCGTCGTTAGCCAGGGGCCCGTAGGCGGCCACCAGGTCCGCCAGGGTGACGTAGATCCCGCCGATTGCCAGGCCATAGCCATAAAAAGATGCCGGCCTTCCCGCCCTCTCCAGCCCGAGGAGGCGGGCCAGATCGGCGAAATCCTCCATGCCCACGCCCTCCAGGACCCTCAGGGCGGGAACGTTCCTGCTGTTTGCGAGCGCTCTCCTGTAGAGCATGGGGCCCAGGTAGGCCTCGTCGAAGTTCGCGGCGCGGTACTCGCCGCGGGAGCTCAAGACCGCGAACGGCAGGTCCGCCAGGATGGAGCCGGGGGTGAAGGTTCCCCTGTCGAGCCCTTCGGCGAAGAGGAAGGGCTTGAGGATGCTTCCCGAAGACCGCGGGGTATCGGCATAGTCGATAGCGCCGGAATGCTCCCGGTCGTAGAACGCGGAGGATCCGATATAGCCCAGCACTTCTCCCGTTCTGCGGTCCGCCACGATGATTGCGATGTTCTGGGCGTCCAACCGGCGGTTCTCGGCCAGGGCCCTCTCCGCCACGCCCTGGATGTAGTCCTGGATGACGGGGTCCATGCTCGCCCGAAGCGGCCGGGCGTACGCGCTCGGGCCGCCGGCCTTCACCTCTTGGAGAAGGCGCAGGATGTAATGGTAGCTGTTTCCCGGGCGGTCTTCGCGCTCGGGCAGGGGCATCGTTTCAAGCTGGCTCAACGCGGAACGGTACTCATCCTGCTCGATCTGACCGCGGGAGAACAGCAGGCGAAGGATGAGGCGGGCCCGCCTCTTGGCCAGCTCGAGCCCCTGGTAATTGAAGACGTTCATCCTGCCGGGCTCCCGCGGAAGGCTTGCCAGGATGGCGGACTCTGCCAGGCTTGCGTCCAAGAGCGGCTTCCTGAAAAACCTGCGCGCCGCATAGGCGACCCCGTGGATCTGGTTTCCCTGGGGCACGATCTTCAGGTAATGGCGAAGCACCCGCTCGTGTCCGAACTTGGCGATCAGAAAGAAGGCCGTGCTCGCCTCCAGGACCTTTGCCGTCATGGCCCGGGAGGCCGGATACTCCATGCGCGCCACCTGCATGGCAATGGTGGATGCGCCCTGGCGCCTGCCGCCTGCGGAGTTGTTGAGAATGGACCGGGCAATCGAGCGGACGTCGACGCCGGGGTGAGCGTAGAAGCGGCGGTCCTCGATCGCGGTGAGGCAGAGGGCCATGCGCGGGTTGAGAGGGCCCTCGACGTCCCAATAGCCCAGGCTCCTGTACTGGTTTTCACCCTCGGTGAGGAAGTTGCCCGCGCGGTCCTCGATGATGGGCGTAGGCGGCGGAGAGAAGAGCTCGGCGCGCTGCCAGCCGATGGCAAGGAAAGCGCCCAGCAGGCTCACAAGCCACGTGGAGGCGAAAAAGGCGATTCTCCCGGCGCGCGCCTTTGAAAGCGAAAGCTTCATTTGCCGGCTTCAGGCAGTACCCTGACCTCCGTGCCGTCCGAGCGCCCCTGGACGGACAGCTTGTACATGAGCTCGGCCTTTGCCGAAGGCTCGGTGAAGGATCCGCTGAAGCTCGCCCGCACCCGGAAGTAGAAGTTGTAGGTGCCCTTGGGAAGGCTGTCGTAATAGAATACGACCTTGTCGTCGGCGTACAGCGAGTAGGTGGGCGCGAGGGTGAGGCTGCCGGACGGAGCGGCCTCCTTGGGCGCGCCGGCAAGCTGAGGGTTCAGCGGCTCGAACCCCGAGGAGATCGGGACCGAGACCGCCACGAAGTTCCTGTCCTCGAAGTTGACCACGGTCACGTGCTCTTCGACCACCGTGTCGAGGGGAAGCTCTATTGCCTTTCCCGCCGCGGCCCGCGTCTTGGATGCCGGATTCCCCTCGTTTCCAATGACGATAAGCTCGCGGTCCACGGAGAAGCCCGCGTTCTCCGCCTTGACCTGGGAGCCGCGCGCAGCCGGCACGTAGTCGGTGTACATGAGAAGGGAGAGCGGCCGGCCGGGGCTCGCGCCCTTTCGGACGTTCACCGTGGCCGGGCCGGTCACGTCCAGGGAGAACACGGCAAGCGCCTTTCCGCCGGTTGAAAGCTGCCGCTTTCCCGAAGAGGAGGAAACTTCAAGGAGCGCGTCTTCGGATGCCGATGTCGTGAGCACCGTTTTCAAGGCGCGCATGGCGGAAACGTTGTCCTGAGTGTTTCCCCAGCCTTGATCGTCGGATTGCGATACAAGGTAGTCGGTGAGGAGCCTCAGCTTTGGAGACCTCGGGTCCATCCTGTACAGCGCATCGATGCACGCGCCCACGTCCCGAACGGGGCTCGCAAGCACGATCCCGCCCCACCAGGAGCGCTGATCCGTCTGGAACCCGGCAAAGATCTCGCGGCCCGCCTCGCGCTTCGTCACGACGGCGGACTTGAGCCGGTCTGCAAGCTGGACGGCATTGCGGGTGGAGGCGAGGCGCCTGCGTTGAAGGACCGAGTACAGCCTCGCCTGGCTGTAGAGGGGCAGGCCCTGGGAGCTTGCCAGAAGCTCGTTCGCGTACGCCTGGTCGAAGCCGCCCGCCGCGTCAAGCGCGCACAGTGCCTCGACCCGCTCGTAGCTGGTCCATCCGGAAAGGAGCCTTCTGTAATCGGATCGGAGCGCGGCCCGGAGGGCCGAAGACGCCTTGTCCATCATCCGCGCGTCAAAGGGGATCTTTGCGTCCCGGCACGCCACGAGGAACTCCACGGCGTAGGCAGTGAGGCTCACGTAGCCGGTGGAGCCCGGCCAGTAGCCGAAAAGCCCATCCTCGTCCTGGCACGACGCCAAGTAGGCGAAGAGGTTCCTCATCGCCATTTCGTTCACGGGGTAGTATTGGGGAATGCCCGAGGATTCCAGCAGGTCCTTGAGCATAACGGCGGGATAGAGCTTTGACACACGCTGCTCGAGACATCCGTGAACGTACCCCGTGAGGTAGTTCAGCCCTTCCAGGATTGAAAGGAGGCGCGGATCTCTGGCCGCTATTATAGTGCGAGACACGGTGCCTGAGCGGACGGGCTCTTTTGGATCCGGAAGGGAGACGGGCTTGGAGCCGTCCGTGGTCTGAATGGCCGCGATGTGCCGGGAATCCACGTCGTTTCGCACGGGAAGCTCGATCCTGAAGGCGTCGCGCGCCTTATCCGAGTTTCTCTGCACGTAGAGGCTCACCGCGACGTTTGATCCCTCCTTTTCCTGGAGGGTATCGGGAACGCGCATGGGGAAGAGCAGCCGCTCCGCCTTCCTGCCGTTGAAGGTGAGCTCCCGGACGGCCTGCGCGGGTCCTTCCCGTCGAGCGTGAGGCCCTCCACTTTGATTCCGGCCAGTCCCGGCCCATCGGGTCCCTCCACAACCCTGCCGATTCCGCCGGCGTTGAAGGAGTCCCGGGGCCGCACGAATCGCGGCAGGGCCGACTGGGCGATCACGGGCAGGCGGACAGACACCATGGAGCGGGCCGCTCCCAGCCTGTCGTAGCCCGAGGTTGCCACGGCGCGGATGGCGAAATCGGTGAGATTGTCGGGCAGGCTCACCTCGATCTCGGCGCTTCCGCCCTTGATCGCGATCGAGGGATTGAAATAGGGCACTGTCTTGAAGTTCTTCCGCACCGTGACGCGGTCGAAAAGCTCCCTTGCCATCTCTGCGCTCATCATCCCGTCGCCGCCGGGGATCTCCTCGATGGGGAGGTTTCCGAAGGTGAGGTTTCGGGTATCGCGGATGCTGATGAAGCTCTTCTGCGCCTCGATGAAGGGCGAAAGCGGGTCCAGCGGAAGCTCGGTGCCCAGCGCGAGGACCGCCTTGTCAACCAGCCACAGGGCAGCTTCTCCGTCAACCGGATTTCCCTTCCAATCGGATGCCGAGATGCGGATCTTCAGAGTCGTTCCCGGCTGCCGCTTGGGCTCGTGCTCCAGCGCCACGGTGAGCTGGTTTGCGGCGGGTTGGACCGCCAGGCGGATGGAGGCGCCCAGGGTCGCGGGCTTGCCAAGATCCAGCTTTTCGGCCGCCTTGCCCGTGCCCGCCACGCGCCCACGCTCCAGGAGCACGCCGATGGGCAGGCTCGGCGCCATGTTGTCCTGGATGGCAATCGAATAGATCCCCTGCCCGCCTGAAATCTTCACCCAATCGAAGCGGTTGGACTCCGGGCCTTCGACGACGACCAGGGCATACCCTTCCTGGTACGGGCTCTTGAGGAGCAGCTTCGCGGTCATACCAGGCTGGTAGCTTCTCTTGTCCGGGGTGATCTCGAAGATGCTCTCCTTCTTCTTCTCCCAGCTCACGGGAGTGCCGCCGGCAACGAAGAGGTCGGACTTCACCAGGAGCTGCCGGCCCATGTAATCCCTCGCGAACGCCTCAACGATATAGACCCCCGCTTCGCTCACGCTGAAGGAGGGGCTCACCGTATCCGTTGTTGAAACGATGGACTGCTCGCCCATCGGCGTATCCACCACGTCGGTGACGTAGCGCGCCTCCCCGGTGGTGAAATCCGTCTCCGCGATGTAGGAGTGCCACTGACGCTGTGACAGTCTCACCGTGACCTGCTTGCCCGCCAGGGGCTGTTCCGCGTGATCCAGAACCACGATCTGGGGCTTGATGACCTTGCTGTCCGTGAGGAAGCGGTCCACCTTGAGGCCGATGCTGAAGGGTGGAAGCGCGAAGACCTGCTTCACCGTGGTCACGCTCTGGCGGTCCGCGCCCAGGACGGTTGCCCGCGCCACGTAGCGGCCGGCGCGTCCGTCCCTCTCCGCGGCAGGATTCACCTGGATCCTGGAGGATCCCTCGTCGTCCAGCGTGTCGCTCTTTCGAAGCGCCCCGGTGACGCCTGACGGCTCTCCCGAGGAGAACCGTTCGTCCGTGGAAAAGAGGAAGCCGGGATACGAGGGGCTGGAGATCGAGTAGGGGTAGCGCGTCACTTCCCAGTCCACCTGCTCTCCAACCACCCGTCCCCCCGAGTAGTAGTCAGCCGTGAGGGTGAGCACGAAGGGCCGGTCCAGCGGCACCTTTTCCGGGCCGGAGATGTTCGCCTCGAAGAGCGGGACGCGGTAGCTCTCCTTCCTGAACCTCACCGAGGCGAGGACCGTCTGGTCCTTCGCGTACCTGACGGAGGCGCCGTATTCGCCGGTGGGAAGATCCTTGTCCTGGAACTGCGCTGAAAACCTCCCGTTTCCCGCCAGCTCCGCTGGATACACCCATTCCCTGTCCCCCGGCCCGCGCACCGCCACTTCCAGCTTGCGGGAGCCCGCATACTTGAGGATCCTGCCGTCCATCCTGTCCCTGACCCAGCCCACGATGTACACGAGATCCTCGGGCCGGTAGACGGGTCTCTCCGTCACGATATAGGCCTTGGTTGCTCTCTCGTGGCGCTGCTCCCGCGGGGCCGCCGTGAGCCAGGCGAGCCATGACGAGCTTCCCTGGGACCAATGGTTGTCGGCAAATGCGGGAGGCGGGTCTTGAGGGTTCAGCACCAGGATATCGGCGTCCTTTGACACGACGATCCGCGACGGTGAAAAGTTGAACCGCCTTGAATGCTGGTAGCGCAGCTGCCCGGAGGCGTCGGTCACGCCCGAGAACAGGGGGGCCATTCTGTCCGCGTTCCTCGCTTCCACGCGTACCGCGGCTCCGCTCACCGCCGCTCCCGTGAAGAGCGAGGTGACGACGAAGACCACCGCGTTCTCTTCCTCTATGGTGCTCAAGCAGAGGTCCGTGACCGCCAGCCGCGCGTAGAACCTGGTGCTGCTGCTGTCCAGGCTCCGATAGCCCACAAGGTACGTCCCGGGGCTCGCCTTCCCATACTTGGCGGCCAGCTCCCCCGCAAGGTCGATGCCGAACGCGCTTCGCCCGCTGTGCTCGCTTATGGGAAGATCGAGGATCTTGGAGATATCGGGCGAGCCGAGGAGGCGGACCTGCTTGATGAGCTCGCGCCCATACTCGGGCTCCTCACCCGGCATCGGGGGGCGCGATTCCTCGTCGATGGAGATGGGCTGGCCGGGAAACGGCCAGAAGTTGAGGCTCTCCGGGTCTATCCTGTAGACGCGAAGGTCCACCCGCCCCATGCCCCTGCCCTCCATGGGGAGGAACTGGGGCCCGAAGCGCTCCGCGATTCCCTGGGCAGTCTTCCACACGAGGTACGGCTTGGACTGCTTGTAGTAGAAGTAGAACGATGCCCTGTCGAACGCGGAGAGCGCCCTTCCGCTGATGCTCCTGATCTCCTGATAGCCCGCCGTGATCCTGTACGCCTTGTCCCTCTCCGCCTCGAACCTCAGATACAGCCTCTGGCCGGAGACCTCGCAGACGAGGTTTCTCACCGCCGGCTCGAAGCTCACCAGCCGCTTGAGGGCCTCCACTCCGACGGGAGCGATGTCCTCGGAAAACTCCAGGAACAGGGGCTCGCTTCCCGTGCCGCAGTTCACGGCCTGGTCTATCGGATACGCGGCGCCGGAGGGCGTCACGGGAAACCGTGCGCTTCCCGAGCCCATGCCGATAAGCCTGAACTCGGGCCGGGTCTGGAAGGTGTACTTCGCCACGGAATCGCGCAGGGACTCGTCGAGGGAGAGCTTGAGATAGAGGATGGCGTGCTTTCCATAGGGGATTTCATTCTTCAGCGTCACCAGGTAGGAGGCGCTCGTGGCCGTCTTGGAGCGCTCCAGCTGCCGGACCGTGAAGTCGGCGTCCGACATCCACCAGGAGCCTTCCGTCGTGAGGCCGGGAAGCTGGCGAACCTCGAAGCGGATCATGCGTGCAAGGCTGTCGGTATCAAGGACCGCCGGAAACGAAAGGGTGAAGGAGCGGATTGGCTCCAGGCCCATGCTCCCCGATGACGGGGAGACGGAGGAGGGAGGCACCATCATCGTCGAGAGCTTCGCGCTCCTGTCCTTTGCCTGGATGGTGAAGACCTTCAAGGCCGGCCAGGGCACGGCTGGAAGGAACTGGACTGTGCGCGGGTCCAGCCACCTGTATTCCCCGGCAAGGGCGGGGAGGACGCTCAAGTACCCGCCGGGACCGTCCGCCGGTCCGCCGCGGGCCGGGCCGACCTGCCTGTTGTAGAAGACCGTGACCGGATCATAGCCGCGGAGAAAGCCGTCGGGAACGATCGTGGATCCCAGGGCGGAGTCATCGGCCCGGAGGCCGGCGGCGCAGGCCAGGAGGACCATGGAAATAACGACGATGGTGCGACTGCTCAACATGACGGGCCTACCTCATTCTTCCCTGTAGGACTTTATGACGTCGTCGGGGGTCTCGGTTCGGCTGCCCGACAGGCCGTAGACGACGGGCGCGAAGCGCCGCGTCTCCCCCTTCGCTTCCACCAGGAGGTAATACAACCCAGGAGCAAGCTTCCTGATGAAAAGGGTCCCCTCGCCTATGGGCTTGAAGCGGGCGTCGAACAGCGCGGCGGAAAGGCCGTCGCTTTCGGCCCTGATTCCGGCGCCGATCTTTCCCGCCGCCTTCACCTCGAAGCGGTACAGGGCAAGCTCTCCCGGACCGAGGAGGGCGGGCGCGCCCTCCCCTTCCACGGCGACGGTGGTCGGCGCGAGGAGCGCGAGGCGCAGCGACCCTCCCTGGCCCGCTCCCCGGAAGGGCCGCGTGAACGCCATATAGGAGCCCTTGGGAAGCGAGGAGATTACGGTCCTGCCGCCAAGGCCCGCGGCCAGGCCGAGAAGCGCGCCGCTCCTGTCGTAGAGCGCCGTCACTCCGTCGGCATCGGAGCGCAGACACGCGATGGCGTCCTGGTCCAGGGAGAAGGTCCAGGATTGGGCCGCCTGCCCCAGCGTGACTCCCTCCACGGACAATGCCGATCCGGGCGCCCACGAATCCTTTGAAGCGAATGACGAGCGAAGATCCTCCGGCTTGGAGATCCACGCCTTGAGCGCTCCATGAGCGGTGGAGATCTCCAGCCGTCCTTTGCCGCCGGGAAACACCAGCACGGGGCCGAGATCGGTGCCCACTGATTGACCTGAGGTGATGCGGCCGTCGGCCTCGCTCAGGTACCGCGCATCTCCATGATCGCCCCAGAGGAAGAGGCGGGACTTCGGGTCGGCGGACACGGAGAAGGAGAGGTCCCGCTCGCCGGCAAGCACTGCCTCGAAGCCCTGCGCCTCGGTAAGGTCGGTCTGGGAGGCCGCCGCGCCCGACACGATGGAGCAGAGGGCGGGAGCGCTCGAATCGTTGACCACGACGATGGACCCTCCCTGGACTTCCATGATCCCGCTTGTGCTCGCTTCGGGGGCATCCACCACGCCGGCAGGCCTGCCGTTCCAGCCAAATGCCGTCATGCCTCGCTCCAGGGAGACGGAGAGCGCCTGGCGGGCGCCGTCCAGGGCAACAGCGGCCGCGGAGCCGGAAGGCACGCTTACGGTGAGCCTGCCGCTCTTGCCCAGTACGGTCTCGGAGACCACAGGGAAGAACCGGGCCGACACGGCGCGCCGCCGATCTTCCTGCCCGGAGCCGCAGTCCCAGAGCCTTCCGCGGAAGGAGCCGTCTCGAAGCCCGATCACGGTGGCAAGCTTGGTGACTCCGGCGCCTCGCCAGTCGAACGTGTCTGCTTTGTATGATCCGGCGGGAGAAGCCGAGAGGCCGATCTCCTGCCCCGCGTTGTCCGTGCGGATCAGCGCCGCCGTTCGCGGAGGAACCTGAACGCTGAAGACCTGGGGAACGCTGCCCACCACAACGGCGCCGGCCGTTCCGTCTCTGAGGGCGAGCGGGGAGATCTTCACACCTCCGACGGGGGAGCCGTCGGCGTGAAGGACCCAGCCCGTGGCCCCGGATGTGTTGACCGCCGCCTCGGTAAGAGGCCTGAAGGGGAGATTGAGGCCCGGCGAGTAGAGGAGCCTCCCCGCGGCGGGGGTGACGGTGAAGCTCGAGCCGTCCCGGTTTTCCAGCTGGACAACGGTTTCATTCACCGTCTGTGAGATTTCGCCGCCGCCAAGCGAGATCACCGCGGGACGCTCGGCGGTTAAATGGAAGGCGACCTGCTTCTCTCCGACGCCGGAATGCCAGAAGCTCACCGAATAGTTCTCCCCCTGAGAAAGGGGAAGGAAAAGCGGGGCGGCGCCGGAAGCGATCACGCGCCCGCCGCGGCTTATGGATACCGAGATCGGCTCATCCGAGGCTGCCCAGAAGCGGTGCACTCCCGCGGTTTTCGCCGTGAAGGCCGCCGCTCCCACCTCGGTTGAAAGGTCCACCGTCACATCAAGCGTTCCGCCCGCCGATGAGAGGGCGCGTGTGTCGCGGGAGATGAGCGTTATCATGGGAGATCCGGCGGGCGCAGGCCCCAGCTCGGGAACCGCCTCGCTTCCGCCCCGGTCCTGGGCGCGGTACTCCCCGCCGCCCTCATCCTCGGAGACCGCGCCTTGATCGCTTCCTTGCTCGTCTCCGCCATCCTGGTACTCGCCCTCGCCATTGTCGTAGGCGCCCTGGTCTTCGGATTCGGAGTACTCGCCTTCCGACTGCGAGTCAGAATGCCTATCTTCCTCCGCGACGGGTTGGCCCCTCGAAGAGGAAGCTGAAGCGTCTTCCGCGGAGGACAGCGCCAGGGTGTATCTGCCCGCCTTGACGTTGGCCACGATCCTGAAGTTCCAGTCGTCGGGAATCTCCTCGGCTGTTGCCACGATTCTTCCCGATTGGTCCACCAGGACGGCCTGCATCTCCTGGGAGCCATAGCTCCAGATGTCGATGTTCCCGTCCTTGCCCACCGTGACGGGGATGCTCGCCGGAAGCGAGCCCGGGGTTCGAGGCCCGCCCTCGTAGAGGTCCGCCGTGGCCACGGCAATGCTGTAGTTCTTGAGGTTGTCCTCCTCGATGCTGGACACCTGGATCCGGCAGGTTCCCGCGGGGAGCATGGCCTCGGAGTGCTCGCCGCCTCGGCCGTGATCCAGCACCTGGCCCTTCTCGTCGAGCACCCTGAAAAGCATTCCCTGAGAAATGTACAGGATTGCGTCGATGCTGGAGGGCAGGCTCAGGGTAAAGACGTCTTCGGGGCGGCCCTGGCTCTCGGTCCAGATCTTGCGGTAGGTGCGGTTGAGCCGGATGGAGAGGAGCTTGGCCTTTGGATCGTACGGGGCTTGATCCTGGCCCGCCCGCGCCGTCAGGGAGAGAAGGCGCCGGGTGGGAACGGGATCCATGGCCGACACGTAATGGTAGGTTCCGACGGGAAGTCTCCGGGCAAGCGTGCCGTTTCCAATGGGACTTCCCAGCGGCCAGGCGTCCGCGTCCTCGAACCTCCAGACGAATGAGCGTCCGAGGCCCAGGCACTCCAGGGAATAATCGGTTTCGCGGTCCACGCGCACGTCGGCCTTCAAGACGGAGCCGGCGGGCACGGTCTTTCTGAGGATGACCCCTTCGGAGAGCGTTCCCGCGAGGATGGTGCCGACGCGCTCGAGCGTCATTCCGGCCCGCCCCCTTGACGCGCCCTGCGCGCTCACGCGCACCATGTAGGCTCCCGGCCTGAGGTACGCCGTGACAACCGCGTTTCTGCCGTCCGCGTTCTGGGAAGCCGAGAAGAGGTCCGGCTTGAGGATGGTTCTGATGCCGATGCCCATGGCAAGCCGCCCCGCTGTGGCGATCCTGTACGGGCCCGGCTGCACCACCTTGAGGAGGAAGGTCGCGCTCTCGCCGCGCTCGAAGCTTTTCCACACGGCAACCCCTTCCGTGAAGGAGGGAAAGAGGGTTTCAAGCTCCGCCTTTTTCGGCTTCTCCAGGCCGGATGTCCGCTCCCGGGGGACCGCGGAGATCACGTGCCACGCTTCCTGGCCCGTCGGGTTGGAGAGAACAAGCTGGTGGCGGCCCGGCAGGACGGCTCCATCCGCCTTCCACGGGGAGCCGTCGATGCGGGCCGTCTGGCCGGAAAAAGTGGGGTTGATCGAGGAGACCAGCTGTTCCGCGTCGTTCACGAATGGAAGGGTCATGCTGGCCCCGGCCTCAAGCCTGACGCACACGGGCTCCCTCAAGTCCAGGGGGAGGCGCCTCACGGTGACGCCCTGGGGGACCCTGCCGCGGGAGGCGATGATAAGCCACGTGGAGTCAGAGCCGGAGAGAACCGGGATTGAAGACCAGCTCAGGCCATTGACGGGCCGGGGAGGCTCTGCGGCGAGAAGCCTTGCCGAGTCTCCTCCGCCGACGATCGTCGTCGGCATGATGACGAAATCCAGAACGCCGCTTTTCACGGGAGAAATGGTGAGGATGTAGAGCTTGTCCTGGAGCCTGATCCTGCCGCCGCCGGCCACCTCGACGGGAGTCGCCCGTCCCCTTCCGGCAATCATGTCGTCCATCAGCGTGAAGGCATATTTGGCGCCCACTGCTTTGGAATCCTTCTCCACCACCGCATAGAAACCGGCCTGCTCCACCCTGACGGCGAGGGAAACCGAGAAGAGGCTGTTCAAGCGGCGCCGGATGGGATGATTGGCGCCAAGGCTGGGAACCTGGATGCCCTTTGGCTCCAGCAGAACGCCTTTGTCGCGATGAGTGCTGTCGACCACGAGCCCGCTCACGTCAATGGACTCCTCGCCTTCAGCCGCCCCGAGAACCGTGGCCAGGTAGTCCCGCGAATCCCTGTCGTAGCGCAGGGCCAGGCTGTCGAAGGGGTAGTTTCCGGAAAGAGTGGGGAACCAGCGGATCTCCACGGACTCTCCCGGCGGGCCCTGGAGAGTGAGCCACTGGGTCCGGTCGGAGACGCCCCCCGAAGCCGTCGCGCGGTAGGAGGATGACTTCTCATTGATCTCCGCCCGCGAGCTGGAGTCGAACCTGCTCGCTCCCGGGCTGTTTGCGGAGATGGCCATGCGATAGACCTTGTTGTTGCGGGATTCCATCTGGAAGAACCGGGCATTCCCCGAGACGAGGTAGCTCGCCAGGCCGCTCTCGCCAAAGGTGACGCTCATGACGCCCATCTCTCCGAGGTAGCGCCCCCCGCGGGTCATGGAAAACCTGTCCTTCCCCGTCTCCTTGGGCCATGACCTGCGCGGACCGCCTGCAAACGTCACGAGGTAGAGCCCCGGGTCCATCCTCACGTTGAACTCGAGGCTCATCATGGGCATGCCCTTCTCGGGCTCGAACTCGCGCATCAGGGGACGAATGCCGGTATCCCACGCACCGTCGCGCCATACGACGGCGTCGGTGAGGTTCCTTCCGTGGGCCTCCAGCAGGAGCACGGGGTCCGACTCGTCTATCCTGACCCACCAGGAGAGAAGCTCGAAGTCGTGAAGCTCGCCCGAGACGCTCTGGATCTTCGCGAGCTCCGGCACGTCGAAGTCTTCCCTGCCCGCATTTGCCACGGAGAATGCGCGCGCCGAAAGGGTGACGGCCTGCCCCTGGGGCTTTCCGATGCGGATCTTGTATTCGCCGGGCTCCAGGAACGAGTCGATGCGGCCCGCAACCGCATCCATGCCGGATGCCCGGCCATTGGTTGCCATGCTGCCGGCCATCCGGTCCACCAGCTCGAGGCTCGCCCCGAGCTTGCCCTGGGAGACGATGGCGTAGCGGCCCACCGTGGGCACGCGAAGAATCGTCTCCGCAGAAGCGCCGGGACCGGAGAAGAGGCTTGAATCGAGGGAAGGCGGAGCCGCCGCGAAGAGCGGAAAAGCCGTCAGAGCCAGGACAAACGCGGCCGCAATAGCGTTGGGGCGCGGACGTCGGATCATGGTTCGACCTCGTTATGGATGCGTGATACATCGATTATACGCCCCAAAACGAGGTTTGTCAGGGATGGGACGGCTGGAGCCGCCAATTGGGCGGCGGCCCGGGCGGACTAGAAGCCGACTTCCACCGTGAGCTGGATGCTGCCAAGCGTTCCAGCGCTTCCCGTGCGCAGGGAGCCGAACTCGGTGCTCTCCGGCCCCAGGTACCAGGTGGCATCCAGGTTGATGGTGCAGTTCTCCACGTAGGAGCTTCCCAGCCCGGCCCTGAGGAGGGTGCTTCCATCCATCGGATTGACGAGCACGGTGGCCTGAGCCGAGAGCGAATCCGTGAAGGCGGAGACCCTGGTTGTAAGATTGGGCTGGGTGACGGAGAAGGCAAGGTTGTGCCTGTAGGCGGAGCCGCGATCGAAGAGGGGGGGATAGCCGGGAGCAGGCGGCGCCGGCAGGCTTTCAAGGCCGTCCTGCTGGTAGAGGTACTCGGCGACGATGTAGGTGTCCGTCACCGGGGCCTGCAGGCGCAGGCCGCCAAGGGCGCCGGTGGCCCATCCGTTCCATGCGGGATCCAGCTTGGAGTGCTCCCTGGCGGCGAACTCTCCGTGGAAGCTCAGGCCCGAGAGGATGGGTACTCCGGAGAAGATGTTGGCGTCGAACGAGCCGCCGGTGTTGAAGCCCTCGGGATCCGCGTAGAAGAATACGAGGTTGAGATCCACCCCGGGGATCAGCGCCGAGGTGGCGAGCTTGGCCGCGTAGCCCGTGGAGGAAAGCTTGTCATAGATGATTGCGGCCTGCTCGAAGGAGAACGCGGAGAGGTAGAGGCCGAGGTGCGCGCTCCACACGCCCTGACGCTGCTCTTCCGGCTGCGTGGGGTCCTTGGGAGGGTTGATGAAATCGGTCGGGTTGTGGAAGAAGCCGGTCCCCCATGCCATCCTGCGCTTTCCAGCCAGGAAGACGAGAGACTGGGACAGATCCGCCCGAAGCCATGCCTCGTTCAGCCAGCCGTCCAGGTTTTCGAGCAGGGTCGAATCGAGAGAGCTCGACAGCCCCGTCAAACCGCCCTCCGCGTCCAGGTGTGCCCGCGCCGCCTTGGAGGGGGCAAGCTCGACAACGCTTCGAATCCACAGCCGGTTTCCGGCCATGAGGGCGGCCGATGTGTCTGCGGGAAGTTGAGAGGAAAGCTCGTCGCGGATCCAGCCGGAGAACACGACGGACTGTTCGGTCGGGGGGACGGGCGCCTCCTGGAGGGCGGGCTCCTGTGCCGGGGTATCCGGCGCCGCCGCTTCCGCGGCCTCACTCGGTGCCGCCTGTTCCGCGGCCGGCTCGGCGGCCTCCTCGGCAGAGAGCGTGCCCGCGGCGCACAGCGCCAGCGTTATCGCCAGGATGAATACCGCAAAGCCGCGCGCGGCACCTGCTTGAGATTGCATTATGCCACGGCCTCTGCCGCCTTGCGGGCTCCACCGGCCTCCCTGGCCAGCCTGCGCCGGCGCCGTTCGGCCATGAGCTCGCGCAGCGGGGAGATCTTCTTGAAGCGCTTGACAAGGGTGTCGGTAATGGGCTGGAAGTTGAGCCTGAGGGCAGGGCCCACCGTGGCAAAGATCGAGAAGACTAGGATCACGATGAAGCCGCTCGCCACGTCCATTATTTTGAACTCGGGCCAGAAGCTCTCATTTCCCAGGGCGTAGCTCATCGGCCCGCCGCCCACGTAGATGCCCGTCGTCCCGAAGACTACGACGTATGCTATTCCAATGGCCAGCGCCACGGCAAACGCCATCATGGTGAGGAAGAAGACCTCGCTGAAGATCACGACGTAGCAGCTCCACCTGCCGAAGCCCATGGCGCGCATGGTGCCGAACTCCCGCATCCGCTCGAAGAGGTTCATCCGAAGCGACGATCGCAGCCCCAGCGCGATGATGATCATCATCACGTAGACGAACATGGCAGACATGCTCTTCATTCCCTGGGCGTTTCTGGGGTAGAACACGGACGCGCTGTACCACCAGTCGCTTCCCAGGGGAAGCCCCGCATCCTTGAGCTGGCCATCGAGCTTTTCTGAAATCCGCTTTGCGGCTTGCGGGTTCTTGAGGAAGATCATGCAGACGTCGAAGAACGACTGGTCAGCGTCAAGCAGCATGCGCGCATCGCGGTCCGACATGAATGCGTACCACGCGTCGTAGCCTGCCCGGTTCTTGTAGATCCCGCGCACGGTGAAGTCCAGAAGGTTCGCGGCCCCGTACACGCTCTTGATGGAGAGGCTCACCGTGTCTCCAACGGAAAGCTTCAGCTTCCTGGCGGTATCCTCACTCACCGTGATAGCGCCCGGCTCGTCGATCTCCAGCTTCCCGGCCTTCAGCTCTATGGTCTTGGTGGCCAGAAGGTGATCGCGGTGCTCGGGGGTGAGGTTGTACGTGCAGACTTGGTGCGTCACCCTGCCCTTGGTGATGTTTCCGAAGCGGGTGATCCTGCGGTCTATGTACGCGATCTCGTCTCCCACGGCGGAGAGCATGACGTCCAGGGCGGGGAGGGCCGCGACGCGCGCGGCACGTTCCTTCTGGTCGGGAAGCTCGGTCAAGAAATACTTGGCCGGATCGCTCATTTTCTTTCCCTTCAGCTCGGGCCCCACCACGTTGACCTCTCCGCTTTGAAGGTTGATGTAGCCCTTGATAACCTGGGTCTCCACGCCGTTCATGGTGAAATCGCTCAGGAAGAGCACGAGGGTGGAGATGAAAATGGTGGAGCCCACCAGGAGGGACCGTTTCCTGTTCTGTATGACGTTCCTGATCGCGATGCGCAACATCGGTCTCACAGACATTCTCCTTTCACCATTCCCGCAGGGTGTCGGCCGGCCTCTCCCGAGACGCCCGCAGGGACGGGTACAGGGAGGCGAGGAACGCGAAGGCGGGAACGAAGACGATGATCGGCAGCGCGCAATCCGGGTTGAAGAGGAAGCGGAACTCGCTGCCCGTGGAATAGCTCATGGGGGGCGTGACGGTGAAGGTGATGCCGGAGAGCCACTTTACCAGCCCCAGGGCCGCGCCGGTGCCGAGCGCTCCGAAGAAAATCGAGATGATGAAGATCTCCACAACGAAGAGCCCCACGATCCGGCCCCGGGAGAATCCAATGGCGCGCATCGTGCCGATCTCCTGGCGCCGCTCCAGGCCCATCATGAAGATGATGTTCATGGTGACGATGCCGGCGATCACCATGATGATGACGATGAAGAACGTGTTGGTGATCCCATAGATGGATTGGGCGGCGGTGATGAAGCTGCCCATCTTGTCGTAGGTGGTGGTCTTCAGGCGGTCCGCCTGGGGAAGCGCCGCATCGAGGGCCGGGCCCAGGAGGCGGGCCACGGCGGCCGTCTGGCGCTTGTCTTGGAGGTACAGGACGGCGTCCGTGGCGCCTCCATCGATTCCGAGGAGCTCCCGGGCCGCGGCAAGGTCTATGTAGGGTGAATCGAAATTGAAGCCGTACTTCCACGTCATGCCGGGATCTCCGACTCCGACCACGGTGAGACCCACGTCGGCCGAATAGCCATCCTGGCTCTGGCCCATGAGGCCGAGGGTGTCCCCCACTTTGGCGTTGAGATTAGTAGCTATGGCGGTGGGCAGGACAATGCAATGGTCATCCCCCGGCTGGAGCATGCGCCCGGAGGTAAGCCTGAAGCTTTCACCGACAAACCTGTCCGAAGTATCCGTGGCCAGGAGAAGCGCCCCGGTGGTTTCCGTGTCCGATACCAGCATCCCCGTGGCGCGGATCCGCGGCACGAGGACCGCGCCGGGCACGCGCCGGGAGACGAGGTCCTGGACGGTTTTCAGTGTTTGCGCCGAGATGAGGTACTTCCCCGCCCCTTCCCAGGGGTTTTCCACGGAGAGCATGTCCTTTTCGGGATTGGAAGCGGGCCTGAATTGGACGTGTCCCGTGGCGCTGGAGATGACAAGATCCTGCATTCCCTCACGCACCGTGAACGAGAAGGCATTGGACATCACGATCATGAAGGCGATTGCCAGCACGAAGATTCCCAGGGTGAGAGCGCGGGCCTTATTGTGGAAGATGTTCTTCATGCACAGGCCGAAGATGCTCATCGCCGCTCCTCCCCAGTCAGGGCGCCGTCCTCCAGCCTGAGCACCCTGTCGGCCTTCCCGATGATCTTGGGGTCGTGGGAGGAAAAGACGAACGTTGTCCCTTCCTCGCGGTTGATGGCATGCATCAGCTCCACGATCTCGATGCCCGTCTTGGAGTCGAGGTTGGCAGTGGGCTCGTCCGCGAGCACGATGGCGGGCTTGGTTACCAGGGCGCGGGCAACGGCCACGCGCTGTCTCTGCCCTCCCGAAAGCTCGGAGGGCTTCTGCTTTTCCTGGTCCTCCAGGCCCACCTCATTCATGAAGTGCCTGACCCTCTCGCGCCTCTCCTTCAGGCTCACCTCGGGTACGATGAGCAGCGGAAGCTCGATGTTCTCGTACACGTTGAGCACGGGGATCAGGTTGAAGGACTGGAAGATGAAGCCGATGGTGTAGAGCCTGAGGCGGTTGAGCTCGCGCTCGCTGAGGGTTGAAACGGCCTTGCCGGCCACCTCCACCTCGCCTTCCGTGGGGTGGTCCAGACAGCCGATCAGGTTGAGCAGCGTGGATTTCCCCGAGCCGGAGGCACCTGCGATGGTGACGAACTCCCCCTTCTCGACGTCCAGGGTCACCCCTTTGAGGGCGTGCACAACGGTCTTTTCCAGGTGATAATCCTTGATAACCTTCTTGAGTCTCACTGTCGACATGATCTTTTTCCCTTTCCTTTATATGGGCGCCCGCCATGGTCCACGGATGGACGTACAGCGGCGCGGCCATGGATGGCCGGGCGCCGCGCCAGCGGCGGGCGGCGCCTGGTCTTTTATCTCAGCAATCCCTGCTGCACGTATGACGGCGTGAAAATCTGATCCCCGAGTGAAAGCCCTTCCTTCACGCTTTCCACGGAGATCTCGGATTTGTATTCGGGGTTCTCCTCGTTCACGATTGACATCAGGCTCGGCCTGGCGCGCGAGCCGAGCTTTCGAATCTCGCCGAACGTCATGGTCCTGAGCTTTCGGCCGGACAGCGCAAAGTACTCGCGCTTGATGGGCATGCTTGTCTTCTTGTCTATCCAGCAGACGATCTTGTCATAGGAGATGGAGCGGTCCTTTGCCTTGAGCTCGATCTTCCACGCGGCGCGGCCGTTCGCCTCTTCGGTTGTCGCCGAGATGACGGTATAGTCGCGGGCCAGGTCTACACGCATGATGTCGGCGTTGGACGCCTCCCCGCCCATGCTCGTATCCTTGGTTCCGATGCGGGTGATCTTCTTGGACCTGGGCAGGTACATCCACATGTCGTCCCCGGACCGGATGAACGCTTCGCCCTTCTGGATGGGCGGATCGAGGAAGATTGCCACCATCTTGTCTTCTCTGCGGTACACGTGAGTCCGGTTGCGCGTGGGGGCCTTGTCCGGCTTGAAGTTGGACATGATCATCCACGCCTCGTACTCCGCGGGGTACAGGAGGCGGTCCGTTTCCGCGACGTATTTCAGCGCCTCGTCAGACGCCATCTCCTGGGCGCCGCACAGGGTGGCGACAAGCAGGGCCAGGGGAATCAGAAGTCGTTTCATTGCACTCTCCAACGTTCCTATCGAACTACATATTCTGGATTTTCAAGGGCACGAGAACGTTATAAGTTAAACACCGTTGGCCTGGCTTTCCGATACCGGTAAGCCCCTATCGGCAGATCAATTCTCCCTTGAATCAAATATGTGAATCCTAAATAGCATAAGAATCATTTTATGTCAATAGTTTTTTTATTTTTTTAAGTCTTGGTTAATTAAATTAATAATAGCCTGGCGGGGGCTGCGGTCGAACCGGGCGGCCGGCTGGTCCGCCATTTCAAGAAGTTGCAGTTTCTTCAATGGTAATCTTCTTTTCTATGGGCGCGGCCTTGCGAAGCATGGCCATGACGGAGCAATACTTGGTCTCGCTCAACTCCACCGCCCGTTCCACGGCCGCGCGGTCTATCCGGGGCCCTCTCACCACGTATTCCACCAGGATGCGCGTGAATACCTTGGGGTGCTCCTCGGAGCGGTCTCCATGCACCCGAACCTCGAATCCCGAGACCTCCTGCCTCTTTTTCTGGAGTATCGAAATGACGTCCATCCCCGTGCAGCCGGCAAGCGAGATCAGTGCAAGCTCGGTCGGCCGAAGCCCATTCTCCCCTCCCGAAGTATCCGCGCCGGACCCGAGAGGTATGGAAAGGCCGCTCGCGGACCCCGTTGCTGTGAAACTGAGACCGCTCTTCCAAACCGCCGTGGCATCCATAGGTGCACCTCCGCGCACTATAAAAGGTACCTCACTATCATTTGACGATCCAGCGGAAAGCTCGGTATCTTCATGTTCAACGACTCGTGTAATGGAGAACGGCGGCATGCAAATCGTAAGCGCATTGAAAGCAGTGGTGCTCGGCATTGTGGAAGGGGTGACCGAGTTTCTCCCCATCAGCAGCACAGGGCACCTCATCATCGTCGAACAGCTGGTCAAGCTCTCACAGGATGCGGCCTTCGTAACGGCCTTCGAGGTTGTCATCCAGCTCGGAGCGGTGCTGGCCATCGTGGTCCTGTTCTGGAAGGTGCTCTGGCCGTGGGCCTCCCCGAAAGAGACGCGCCCCCAGACGTGGCGGCTCTGGGGCCGGGTGATCATCGGCATCATCCCGGCGTTCATCTTCGGCTTTCTCCTGGACAAGGTGATCACGGAGAAGCTCTTCACGCCTATCGTTGTGGCCATCACCCTGGTGTTCTACGGCGTGGTTCTCATCGTGATCGAGCAGATCCTCAAGCGGCGGTCCGGAGAGCGGATGGCGGACGTTCACACGATTCCGCTCCTCATCGCGCTGGGCATCGGCCTCTTCCAGGTGCTCGCCCTCATTCCCGGCACATCGCGCTCCGCGGCCACCATCATCGGCGGCATGCTCCTGGGCCTGGAACGGGCGGCAGCGGCGGAGTTCTCCTTCTTCCTGGCGGTGCCGGTCATGGTGGGCGCGAGCGGCCTCACCCTCATGCGGCAGGGCATCCATTTCACCAAAAGCGAATGGGCCCTCATGGCGATCGGCTTTATCGTCTCCTTTGTGGTGGCGCTCTTCGTGGTGCGCGCCTTCATGAACTTCGTTCGAAAGAGGAACTTCACGCCGTTCGGCATCTACCGCATCGCCCTGGGCGCCGTGGTGATCATCCTGTACTCGCTCAAAGTGCTGATGTAAAAGAGCGCCTGGCCCAGAGACGCGGGCGAGGCACGATGTTTCTATGGACGCTGCCGGCCTTTCTGTCGCGCCAAGGGCCTCCTCTGCTTGCGAGGCGACCCTGTTGCCTCATCTAGAAATCTTCCCCAAAGGCGGCGTCTTGACGGCCTTACCCCCGTGCCTGATAATGGCCTCAAAATAAAGCTCAGGAGCATGTCCTGAAACGGGGGAGCCCGTTTCGGCGGCCTCTCGTTTAATAAAGTTGCACTCTCATGAGATTTCCGCAATGTGTGGACCAAGGAATCTCTCTACAAGCGGCCGTCAAGGGGACTCTTGATGGCGATGCCCGGCTTCTTCATGACATGGGTATAAATCATGGTGGTTGACACGTCGCTGTGGCCCAAGAGCTCCTGCACCGTGCGGATATCAGTGCCGGTTTCCAGCAAATGTGTCGCAAAACAATGGCGAAATGTGTGGCAGCCGATGGGCTTAACGATACCGGCAAGTTTCCCCGCTCTCTTGACGGCGCGCTGAAGCACGGATTCATGGACATGATGTCTTCTGCGTGTTCCGGTTTGGGGGTCCGCAGATAGACTCTTTGCGGGAAACACATATTGCCATGGCCACTCGGTTTCCGCCGAAGGGTGCTTTCTCGACAGAGCGTACGGAAGCTCGACACCCCCGAAACCTCGCTTGAGGAACTCCGTATGCAAGGCTTGCACCCTCACAAGATGCCTTTTCAGCTCCGCCACAAGTGCCACAGGAAGAACGGTAACGCGGTCCTTGAACCCCTTGCCCTCATGCACGGTGATCTGTTGCAGCTCAAAGTCGATATCTTTCACGCGCAGACTCAAACACTCCTTCAATCTCAGCCCGCTTCCGTAGAGAAGACCAGCCATGAGTCGAGTCTCTCCCGTCAGAACGGCCAACACTCTTTCAATCTCGTCGGCCGACAGCACCACGGGTATGCGTTTCGGGCGCCGGGCGCGGATGGCATCTATCGATCCGAGCTCTTTATGAATAACGTTCTTGTAGAAAAACACCAGAGCGTTGAGCGCCTGGTTCTGCGTCGAGGCGGAAACCCGTTCATTCACGGCGAGATGATTGAGGAAGGCCTTGACTTCGACATCACCCATCGACTCAAGCGCACGTCTCTTGTGGAAATTGAAGAAGCGGCCAACCCAATTTACGTAGACTCGTTCTGTTTGAAGAGAGTAATGCCTCAGTCTCATTACATCTCTAAGATGATCTGAAAGCTGGTGCTTCTGTACGTCCATCAACGATGTCCTCCTGGTTTGAAGTTCTGGACGGCAAATCCAAGTGATGGTCTAATAACCAGCGCTATATTCAGCAATGACGGCTGGATTATTCATTCTGATTGAAAAAGAGAGCGTTTTTGCATAGATAGAATGGTGATTTCGGGCGCGAGAATTGATTAAGAAGTCTATGGTAGGCAAATAGCGTGCATATCCAACTGCAATCGGCCTATTAACGTACGGATAGATGTAATAAACTCTATAAGGGTTGCTTCCGAGCGATTCTGCGAATAGCAATACGCCAACGGAAGCAAGATGCACGGAAGCTATCGCGCGGAAAGGCTGTCATTCTAACGAATAAGCAGCGTTTCCCTGCGGAAAAGGTGGATATGAATGACTGAATGTCTTATTTTGCTAGATACTCAGTAGTTATGTCTCTCTATTTTTGGATAACGGGCGCTGTAAGGTATACTCACTGGCAGCATCCCAGATTACCACTTGCAGAACATCAGTCGTGGTGGTAAGTTTATATTGAAAGGAGAGATCTGTGAGATTCAACATCGTTAGTCTATCAATCATTCTATCAATCTTTGCAACATCCACATGGGCACAGACCAACGTTGAGACTTATGGGGTCACCTATAGGACAATAGATGGCAAAGAGCTTCAAATGGATATTCAGAGGCCTCAACCTGTGGGTGTTCCGAAACCAGTAATCGTATTTCTTTGCGGTAACGGCTGGGGATATGAGAGGACTATAAACCGCGAATCATTCTGGTATGCTCTGGACCTTGCTAATGAACATGGATATGTCGCAGTCACCGTAGACTACAGCTCATCAGCGCAGAACTCCAACGGCAGGCCAATTGGAACTTTTCCGTCCCAAATCTATGACGTTAAAAGTGCTATACGCTTTCTGAAGGCAAATGCAAAGCAGTACGATATCGATCCAACTCGGATTGGAGTCATTGGCTTCTCATCAGGAGGAAACTTGGCGCTGCTACTCGCGCTTACGCTTCCGGCAGATGGACTCGAGGGGCATGACGACTATCTCCAGTATTCCAGCTCAGTGCAAGCCGTTGTCAATCTTTCGGGGGCAACAGATCTAGTTAGTTGGAATAAAGAGCCATTTGTCAGTGCATATTTGGGAGGCTCTCTTCAGGCAAAGCCAGAACAATACAAGAGAGCTAGTCCCATCAACTATGTGAAGCCAGGCATGGCGCCGGTCTTAACCATCCATGGGGAAAAGGATATGATTGTCTCCCCCGATCAGGCACGGATGCTTGACGCGCGAATGAAAGAAGTGGGCGCGTCTCACACTTTGATTATTAAAAGTGACTTAGGTCATAATGATGAGATTGATCAGAATGTATGGGATTTCTTGGAGAAAGCTCTAAAATAACTTATCGGCGTAAAAGGACGAAAATTCAGCCAGGAGAGACATAACATGCTGTTGGAGCAGACCGCTTAGGCTACGCGTCGTTACTAATTCATACGTGTGCTAAAGTAATTGTACCTGTATGATGCTGCGCGGCTGCTCAACAGCGTCGTTAGGCGTCCATAAAAATGGCTGTAGCGGTTTGAAAGAGTCTTTCACTCCTACAAGATTCAAGAACCTTACCTGGAAAGACACCATCATTCACCGGTTGATTCTGGTGGCTGCCAACCATCTGTACCTAGAAAAGCATTGACATCCACTCCTAGCCCCCTAGATAGTGCACATACTGATTGCCATAGAGGCTTTGTCCTGGTTCCTTGCTCAAGTTGCCGGATGGTACCGACATCTAGACCTGAGTTACTGGCGAGGCTTTCCTGAGTTTGCCTTGCTTGTTCCCGAAGACGCTTCAACCTAGAGCCAAATGGCTCGTCGCGAACCCATCGATCATGAATCCACGAGCAAGAAATCACCTCCATTGTGACGTTTTCATGATGGCGTCGCGAGGGAACAGGGGAATCTTTGGCTAGTAGGCCGCTGTCAATCAGCTCTCGATGAAGCTTTTCGTAGAAGCTGACATTACTTATATCTCCATAGCTACGGTGTCCCCAAGCTCCTTTTATGAGCCAATCTCCTTTCTCACCCTTGATCTTTGTAGGCCTAAGAATTAATGATCCCATGACAGCTCAATCCTCCTTGCACAACTATATCATATGTGGTAGAACTATGTCAACTGTAGTAGAAACTATTATAGGGCACTTCCGAAAAAGGAATAAATCGCTTGAACCAACAGCTTGTTACGGAGAAAATTGCCATAGCTAATAGTCGCCCAGATTGGCAATAAAGCTGGACGCCTAACATGCTGTTGGAGTTGACCCCTTAGGTTGCATTTGGGAAGTGCGACATCTCGTTGCTAAACCTCCGCTACCCTGCTTCGGGCGGCGGGGCAACTCAACAGCGTCGTTATCCCCCCTGAATACTAGCTTTGTGCAACAGACATTCTTTTCAAATCATTTGATGATAAAAGATCCTACATAAGCGAACGACTTATAGCGACCGTCATGTTTGATCGATCAGACCTACTATCGAAAAAGCAGGGCGAATATCTCCGGAAGTTCGGCGCCCCCCCTAACATATCCTCATGGCATTTTACCTGACCACACCGGCAGTTACCATATCCTACCGAAATATAATGTGTTTATGGCCACCCGTCGTATTTTATCTATCAGTAGCTTGGCAGCAGTATTCTCCGGGGGCTTATAAGGAAGTCAACGCTACGCGTCATAAGACTTGCAAGACTTCATAGATATATGGATAATGATTACCTTCACGCAAGAGATTGCATTGAACATTCTATTCGTGAAGTTTCGCAAAGCTGCGAACAGAAGGATTAATAGAATGACATCATGGGCATTCAACCCTCACTCTGGAGGAATAACGATATCCCCCACATTAAAAAGGGACATTGCCGAAAGGCTTGAAAAGCACGCGGCCTCGAATTACAAAGGTCTGTATTTCCGGATAGACATCAGGTTCCGCGGGGTATTGTGCTATATAGACGCTTATAAAGAACCCAAACCGCCAGATAAGAAGCTTTTAGAGATAAACCATGAGAGCATGCAAGCCTACACTGAGAGGATGCGGAACTTCCCAATACATATTGGCAGAATCCGGCATTTCGGAGATGACAGATGGAGCTATGCATTCTACACCTACAGCAATGAACGCTATGAACCTGCGACATTTGGAAATGGAGAATGGTTTGGTACCCCAGAAGAGGCGTTCGATATCGGTGCAAGGTATCTCATGGATGAATAATTCAGGGGGGATAACAAATCGCTGGAGCAGACGCCTTGACCTACGCTTGAGAACTGGAAGCTACGCACGCTAAACTGAGGCCGCGGGGCGGTGGTCGGCGGCGCTGCTCAGCTCTATCGTTATGTGGCCGAAACTAGAACTCAGCCGTCATTCTTGATCCCGGGCAATCTGCTGATCATACAGAATGGAGAAGACATGAAGTTCCCGACAGAACTAATAGCCGCGCTTGTAGGCGGTCTCTTCACACTGCTCGTGGCGGTCATCGCCTCTTTGATACAAGGGAGACAATCCACAAGAATCCTAAGACTTCAGCTTGAGCATCAGGACAGGAAGGAGGCTACCTCTCAGAGAAGAAAGTACATTGAAGAGCTCTTTATTGCAGTTAAGCACTGGTTCGACATGATATTCATTGACAACATGAATTACCGCAGAGTTATGGATGGCAAGTTGACCTATAACCAAGCCCTCGACCTCACAATAAAGAACATGGGGGATCAAGATTACGACTTTAAAAGAATCGAAATGATTATTTCTCTGTATTTCCCTACTCTAGAGGAAGACCGAAACGCAATAATGGATACTCAAAGCAGAGCAAGAGATATCATAGATGAATTTAAAAGAACCTACGAAAACGGAACGTACACGAGTGCGGAATCCTCCCTCCAGCTTGGGGGGGTTATTGATGAGCTTCTCAAAAAGTACCGGACGCTGGAGGACGCTATCTTGAAGTTGGCAAGAAGCGAATCCAGAAGTTACCCTTTTCTCTCGGAAGGCAGGTCGGTGGAATAATATTCCAATTGTCACAAAGGCTATTCCTATCGGAAAGTTCGGAAAGAATGATTGCCTATTGTTACGCTATTGCTCTTGCTCCAAGTATGATGATGATTGTTCTATCCATTCATATTGCTGTACAAGGCGGCCACATAACATGCTGTTGGAGTTGACCGCCTAGGCTACGCTTCGTTGCCAACAACTACGCGCGTTGGAGCTTTTGTTACTTGGATGATTCGGGGCGGCAACTCAACAGCGTCGTTAGGCGCAAATTGAGGATCATGAGTGGAAGTCCGACTGCTTGACACAAAAGGAGACTTGTCATGAATGTTCTGGACTCTATCGGAAACACGCCACTGATTCAGCTGAGTCGAATCGTGCCAAGTGGCGCCGGCCATATTTTCGTCAAGCTCGAGATGTGTAATCCAACAGGCAGCATGAAAGACCGCATGGCGCGTGCTGTTATCGAAGCCGCCGAGCACGGGAATCGGCTGACTCCCGGTGGAACGGTTGTCGAATACACAGGCGGTACGACTGGGATCTCGCTCGCATTCGTCTGTGCTGCGAAGGGATACAGTATAGAGATCGTGTTTTCTGATGCCTTTAGCCCGGAAAAAGCCCAAATAATGAAGGCGCTGGGAGCTCACGTTACAGTTGTGCCAAGCGGAGGCAAGGGAATCACTCAGAGTGTCATCATGCGAATGATAGAGCAGGCAAGATCCATCAGCCAAAGGCCAGGCCACTGGTGGTCGGACCAGCTAAACAACAGGGACGCGGTTGGGGCCTATCACGCACTCGGGGAGGAAATCTGGGAACAAACAAAGGGCAGGGTGGATGCATTCGTTCAAGCCGTAGGTACGGCACATTCAATTCATGGGACAATGGAGGCACTGTCTGGGCATAAGCAGAACATTCACGTGGTGGCGGTAGAGCCCGAGGAATCAGCGGTACTCTCTGGCCGCGCACCTGGATCGCACAGCATCGAAGGGTCGGGTATCGGATTTGTGCCCCCTTTGTGGGAACCAGATAAAGTACACGAGATAATGACGGTCTCCACTCAAGAGGCCGAGGCAATGGCACGGCGGTTGGCGCGAGAAGAGGGGATTTTCGCCGGCACTTCGTCAGGTGCGAATGTAGTTGCAGCACTTCGACTCGCTGAGCGACTGGGCCCCAAAGCAACCGTTACGACGCTAATGGTTGACTCAGGCCAACGCTACCTAAGCACTGGCGTGTTTCGGTAGTTCCATATATCGAAGCAGTTGCCGGTTTGCGCCTAACATCTATAACAACGCGTCTGTCAAGAAGACGAAAGCTCCAAAACCTCCTTCGAACACTACTATGATATAGCCGGTCCTACCGGAAACATCTATACGCCCTCATCGGGGCATGATCACCTGCAGCAGGGATGTCACAATCAAATCGCGTGCCTGTAGCGGCACATGTTAGGCACGTGCTCACCCCTGCCTCGGTGAGACCTTCAATGGCTCTCGATATGGCTCGTTTTTCTTGAGGACCCAAAAGGTGGATTCCGATAGATGACGGGCGAGCGCTCCGATGGCCACAGAGGATCCTTTGCGACCGCGAATCCTCAGATACAGCCTGGAGACGTGGCGGCCTATCCAGCCGCGCTGTGCGTGGTGCGCTGAGATTGCATTTGCCGCCTCGATGAAGGCCCATTTGAGATATTGATTGCTCTCGGTCCTCATTTTCCCATAGTGGCACTTGCCACCGCTGGAGCTCACCCGTGGAGTGGTGCCGCTATAACTGCTGAACTGTGAAGCGGTGCAAAACCGCTCGATGCAACCGACCTCTCGATCGATAACGATTACCAAAATGTCCCCGACGCCAGGAAGAGTCTTTAGCAGCTGCATGCTGGGGGTTAGCGAGACCTGGCTGCGGATGCGCTCCTCCAAAGAGGATATCTGAAGGCTGATGAAATCCAGAAGTTGGAGATGTTGTTCCAAGCAGCGAGCTGTCTCCGGGGGAAGCCGGGACACGGCAGAGCTCAACCATGATCGTCCCCGCTGTGAGAATACCTGGCAACCATCCTCAGCAGACAAGGCGTACTTGGCAAGGATCGAGTGAATGCGGTTCTTCAAAGACGTTCGCATCCTGCACAGGACCATTCGTGTGCGAGGCAATTCGCGCTGATCACGTAGGCCAGATGGCGGCAGCCAAACGGTAGGAAGGCTGCCAAGCCTAAGGAGGGTAGCAAGACCACCGGCGTCCAGTTTATCGGTCTTGTTCACATTTCCCATCAACAGTTTGGCCTTGCCGGGATTTGTTAGCAAAGGAACACACCCTGAAGCTTCGATTTCATCAGCAATCCAGTACCAATTGCCTACGCTCTCCAAAGCAACCGGGGTGCCAGAGGGGAGTCGTGAGAAAAAGCAGGAGATGGTTCCCGGAGCATGATTGATACGGACTCGATTCAGAACCTTGCCCTTCGGGTCCTGGATCTCGAGCTGAGAGTAGTGCTTATGAGCATCACACCCAACACTCAACGACTGCATTCTGCACCTCCTCATGGGCGACGTAGCCCTACGGAGCACAATAGTAGCAAGCGATGCAGCGCTGTTATATTATCAAATCGTTGCAGTTGTCCCCTAGAAAGCTGTGTCGAACAGCTGATTCAGCCTGGCAATTCCATTGGGTGCAGTGCTGATGCGGCGGGGCAACTGAACTCTATGTTATGAGGCGCAAGTTTTTTTAAGACGTTTTGCGTCGGCAGCTTGTGCGAATCTAGTCAGTATGATATATACCTTATTTTGGGGGTAATTCCATGATTCACAAGCTATTGCTAAAGAACTTCAGAGCTATTGAACAACAGGAGATAGAACTTGGAAAAATTTCAATCTTTACTGGTCCCAATAATAGCGGGAAGTCTACTCTTATCTACGGACTTCTCACCCTCAAAAACATGATTCTCAACTCAAACCAAAGTCTTGATGGTTTTTTGAACCTGGGATTCCTTAGCCTAGGTGGTTTTAGCCAGACAGTTTATTTTAAGGACGAGAATAGGCAGATCTCAATAGGTATTGGAAGCAAGACTGAAGAAATATCTTCAGAATATATGGCTACACTTGGAAAAAAAGCAAGTACACTTAATATACATGCACATGAACCATTAGAAATCAGCTTAGATCTCAATGTTACTTTCCCATACCCAGCTAATGCTAGCACAGGTGCAGAGCTACAGACAGACTACGGAAAGCTCAGCATTACGTGGAATGGTATAACGCCTACGCTAACGGCCGAGAGTGTTGAGGCTGATTTAGTTCCGAAGCAGAAGGAATTGCTCCGCAAAGTTTCGCTTTCTATAACGAATCCGCTAGAAGAACTAAGATCGGTTGATTTCATTCCTCTTCGACGTGGTTTTATAAAACCTACTTACTCATCTGTTCCCCTACAGGCGCAACTTCTAAGCGATGAAGAACTCGCAACGCTCCTTGCTACAGATCGTGACTTAGAAGGAAAGGTTGCCTTCTATCTTGAAAAAATCTTGGATCGGACTTTTTCTGTCAGGTCAACAATTGGCACTGCAAATTTTGCCCTTCAATCAAGAGATAGAGTAACAGGATTTGTCAGCGACCTTGTTAATGAAGGATTTGGTACTAACCAGCTTGTTACAATATTAACAAAGGCTCTACGGAAAGAAGTTTCAACTATCTGCATTGAGGAAATAGAGATCCATTTGCATCCTGAACTCATGAACAAAGTAATATCAGTGCTGATCGATATCGCAAACGAAGAGAACAAACAATTTATTATTTCTACTCATAGTGAGCATATTGTTTCTTCAGCTCTAAACCATATTTCAACAGGTAAACTTAATAGTAGTGACTTTAAACTTTACTATCTCCACAAGGAAAAGAAGCGTGCAATTGTTGAGCAGCAGATAGTAAATGAAAAAGGTCAAGTAGAAGGCGGACTTAAAAGTTTCTATGATACAGATCTGAAGAATATTAGAGACTTTTTTAACATCAAAAACGAAAAATAATGAACCTCGTTGTCAATGAGTGGCTACTCGAGTTTTTTTTGCCAGGTACACTTCCAGAGAATTATGAAGAGCTTTTTAGGTTTTTTGACAGTGTTCAAGAATGCAAACGTAAAATAATAATTGGACGGGAGACACAATTCACTATTAAATTCTACCGTTTCATGAAATTATATGGCAATAATCTATCATTCAAGCAGAATTACGTTAAACTCCATCGACTTTTATTTATCGACACTACCCGTACAATTATAGTTGAAAGACATGAAATTAAAAATATTCCTGATAAAGATATGGAAGGTGTTCATAGTGATGATCGCTATCTACTTGAGCTTGCAGCCTCAGTTCCTAACAGTATAATTATATCAACTGATAATCGGCTTATAGATGCATTAGCAAGAATGCCACAATACCCAATTATTCATTTGAAGGATTATTTAAAAACTTTCAATGAAAAAGGATGTGAATGAGCGCCTCATAACATGCTGTTGGAGTTGACCCCTTAGATTACGTTTGGAAAGTCTTAGATTACGCTGCTAAACTGCCGCTTACCTGCTTCGTGCGGCGGGGGCAACTCAACAGCGTCGTTATGTGGCGTTGGCGCCGAAGGCAAGGTGTCCATGCGCTCCAGCCGGTGAACATGCTGGCGGCGGAGATCTTACACTTTGCGGTGGCAGACGGGAATGATCTACTTCGCGGAAATTGGGCCGTCGCATCGCATCGACCATCAGGCCGACGCGGAGGTCTGCGCTCTCATGCCGGATTTGTCGGGGAGGTGACAAGTGAGCGACCTATACAAGAAGCGATTCGCAGAGCTTCAGCTACAGATGGAGCAGCTTCTCGCCTCAAAGAAGTCGGCTTTCGACGAGTACCTACATAAGACTCGCGAGGAGATTGATGGCAATCTCCTACTCGAGTGGACGGTGAAAACAAGAAGCCTGATTGGCAAGGCGTGCGGAATGGAATCGGAACACTACAAGGAGTTCTCTGAGAACGATGCCACAGGCGCGTACAGTACTTACCTAGCCACGCTCGAACGTCTTCGGGCAATCTTCCTTGCCGCAAAGGAAGATTACGAAGGCGGGTATCTGAGGACCACCAGATCACTCGTACAGGCGGACCTTTTCGACTCCGAACTGGAGCAGGCGACGTCACTGATTGACGCTGGCTACAGGCTACCTGCTGCTGTCGTGGCTGGAGTGGTCTTGGAGACGTCACTCAGAGAGCTCTGTACACGGGAAGGGCTGCCGCACGGAAAACTTGATAAAATGAATTCGGATCTGGCCAAAGCTGGAAAGTACAACGTACTCCAGCAGAAGCGAATCACTGCGCTCGCAGATATCAGAAACGCAGCTGCTCACGGCAATCCTGAGAATTTCACTGATCAAGACGTGATAGACATGATTCGAGATGTCAAACGGTTTCTGGCTGAACACGCGTGATGCGGACGCGTGATTCGTTGAGCAGCAAATGGGTCATTCAGCGAAGAAGCGACTTTTGCAGCCCAAGCGCCACATAACATCTATAACAACGCGTCTGTCAAGAAGACGAAAGCTCCAAAACCTCCTTCGAACACTACTATGATATAGCCGGTCCTACCGGAAACATCTATACGCCCTCATCGGGGCATGATCACCTGCAGCAGGGATGTCACAATCAAATCGCGTGCCTGTAGCGGCACATGTTATGCACGTGCTCACCCCTGCCTCGGTGAGACCTTCAATGGCTCTCGATATGGCTCGTTTTTCTTGAGGACCCAAAAGGTGGATTCCGATAGATGACGGGCGAGCGCTCCGATGGCCACAGAGGATCCTTTGCGACCGCGAATCCTCAGATACAGCCTGGAGACGTGGCGGCCTATCCAGCCGCGCTGTGCGTGGTGCGCTGAGATTGCATTTGCCGCCTCGATGAAGGCCCATTTGAGATACTGATTGCTCTCGGTCCTCATTTTCCCATAGTGGCACTTGCCACCGCTGGAGCTCACCCGTGGAGTGGTGCCGCTATAACTGCTGAACTGTGAAGCGGTGCAAAACCGCTCGATGCAACCGACCTCTCGATCGATAACGATTGCCAAAATGTCCCCGACGCCAGGAAGAGTCTTTAGTAGCTGCATGCTGGGGGTTAGCGAGACCTGGCTGCGGATGCGCTCCTCCAAAGAGGATATCTGAAGGCTGATGAAATCCAGAAGTTGGAGATGTTGTTCCAAGCAGCGAGCTGTCTCCGGGGGAAGCCGGGACACGGCAGAGCTCAACCATGATCGTCCCCGCTGTGAGAATACCTGGCAACCATCCTCAGCAGACAAGGCGTACTTGGCAAGGATCGAGTGAATGCGGTTCTTCAAAGACGTTCGCATCCTGCACAGGACCATTCGTGTGCGAGGCAATTCGCGCTGATCACGTAGGCCAGCTGGAGGCAGCCAAACGGTAGGAAGGCTGCCAAGCCTAAGGAGGGTAGCAAGACCACCGGCGTCCAGTTTATCGGTCTTGTTCACATTTCCCATCAACAGTTTGGCCTTGCCGGGATTTGTTAGCAAAGGAACACACCCTGAAGCTGGACCTACCCCGATTTCATAGACACATGGTTAAGCAGTATTTTAGAGGGGTAAGGAAAGGCAATGGCAGACACGAGGAAGAAATACACCAAAGAGTTCAAGCTCGATGCCATCCGGCTCCTGGAGTCAGGGACAAAGCCGGGACATGAGATTGAACGGGATCTGGGAATCGGCAGCGGACAGATCTACCGCTGGAGGAAGCAATTCAGTGAGGACGGGACACGAGCTTTCCCAGGCAACGGCAGGTCCCGTGACGAGGAATTGGCCGCCTTGCGCAAAGAGAACAAGGAGTTGCGTGAGGAACGGGACATTTTAAGAAAAGCAACAGCCATCTTCTCCAGACCCCCGAGATGAAGTACCAGATCATGAGTAAACAGCGGGGAACCCACGGCGTGGAGAAGATGGCGGAAGTATTGGGAGTAGCGCGCAGTGGGTACTATGCCTGGCTCGACGGTAAAGAGAGTGCACGAGCACTCGAGGAGAAGGAGCTGATCGAGCAGATCCGGAAGATCCAGGGCGAGGTGCGTCACAGCTACGGAAGCCCGCGCATGCGGGAAGAACTGCTGAGGCGTGGGCGGCATGTGGGGAAGAACCGAGTTGCCCGAATCATGAGAGAGAATGCCCTTGGGCCGCAGCCGAAGAGGCGGTTTGTAGTGACCACGCACTCGAAAGACGGCCAGGAAGTGGCCGAAAACATAGTGAACAGGAACTTCGAAGCCTCCGCGGCGAATCGCGTGTGGGTGTCCGACATAACCTACGTTGCGACAGCCGAAGGGTGGATGTATTTATGCATCGTACTGGATCTGTACTCACGTCGAGTGGCGGGCTGGTCGCTGAGCTGCGAGCTGAGTGCCGAGCTGGTGCTGACGGCGGTAGTCATGGCCGCGATTCGTCGCCGCCCGCCGCGGGGACTGTTGTTTCATTCCGATCGCGGTGTGCAGTATACCAGCGGTCAGTTTGAAAAGTTTGCCAAAGGGCACGGATTCATTCAAAGCATGAGCCGTAAGGGCGACTGTTGGGACAACGCGTGCGCGGAGACGTTTTTCAAGACCTTGAGAGCAGAGTTGATTCGGGACAAGATCTACCGAAGCAGAGAGGAGGCCAGGAGAGCAATATTCGAATACGTGGAGATCTTCTATAATCGCAAGCGGCTTCACTCGTACCTCGGCTACCTCACACCGACCGAATATGAGGAGCTCGAGGAGCGGAAGACGGCATGATTGACGATCCAAGCCAGAGTGAGGAAAAAGCCTTGCGCGTAGAGGGCCGTGGTTGCGTTTTCGGAAGGCAGGTGGTGTTTGGATACCCCCCCGAAACCGAGACGCAGGTGCAATTCAGGGTGTCCACGAAATCGGGGGAACTCCAAGCTTCGATTTCATCAGCAATCCAGTACCAATTGCCTACGCTCTCCAAAGCAACCGGGGTGCCAGGGGGGAGTCGTGAGAAAAAGCAGGAGATGGTTCCCGGAGCATGATACGGACTCGATTCAGAACCTTGCCCTTCGGGTCCTGGATCTCGAGCTGAGAGTAGTGCTTATGAGCATCACACCCAACACTCAACGACTGCATTCTGCACCTCCTCATGGGCGACGTAGCCCTACGGAGCACAATAGTAGCAAGCGATGCAGCGCTATTATATTATCAAATCGTTGGAGCAGTCGCCTTGGACGCCCGTCGGAACTGTTGGTTCAGACCCGTAAGGAAGACCGATCTGTGGTTGTAGTCGGCGGCGCTGCTCAACTCTATGTTATCTGGACTTGCTGGCGTTCCCCTGACCGCCGGTGAACCTCGGCGCCGTCTTCGACTGACCTCACGCTCCCCTTCTGGGTACCATATCGAAAGGTTGGCGAAACGTTCGTTTGACAAGTGAAAAGGAGGATGTGCATGAAACCCGAGAGAGTCTTTGCTGTTCTTGCCTTTGCGATCCTGCTGGTAGCTTCGGCCGGCGCAGCCGCGTCCGACCCCCTCGACACGTGGAGCACAAACTTTGGCGCAACCACGGACGTTGCCGCGGCGGGGATAACCACGTGGATATCGGGGACACGCGTGTCAATCGACATGACAAACGTCAATTCGGGTGGCAAGTCCGTCAGGACCTCCGGACCGGTAGGCGACTCGCATATACTGCAGCCGGTCTTCGCGTTCGGTGGCTTGACGGGCAGTGACAAGATCGATCTTTCGGACAAGACCCTGGACGTAGAGATGTTCGTGCCAGGCGACTCGCCGCTGTCCTGGCTGGCCATCGAGGTGACGGCCGGGGATAGCTACATCATTGTCAAAGGCAGCATAACCCCGCAAAAGGGCCGTTGGTGCAGCTACGAGGTGAATATTGCTATGGTTCTCGCGCTGGGTAGCTGGCAAACGTACGACTGGATGCATTCTCCCAGCATTTCTTCCCATGGGGACGCCGTCAATCTGCTCAAATCCGCGCAGGCCATCAAGATAGACGCACAGGCCGATCCGGTGGTCAATAAGGCGATCGATGCCTATTTTCTGATTGACAGTGTGGGCTGGAAACCTTCCGATGCCATTGCCACGCCAGAGTTCTCTGCCTCCACGAGCGCCGAGCGCCCGGATGGCTTTCCCCGCCGGTTCCATGTGGAGGGGAACGCCTTTGTCGATCAGGCCGGTCAACGGAAGGTGTTCCGAGGCGTATCGATGCCCGCGGTTCGCCTGGCCATGATGCCGGACCCAGCCCAGCCGGAATGGAACGAGCACTATTTCCAGGTCATGGCGAATTGGGGCGCCGACGTCGTTCGGGTGCCCGTTGATCCCTTCAGTCTGCACCACGTTCCATGGGATTCCCTGACTACCGCCCTGGATCAGACCATCGCGTGGGCGGGCAAGAACAGGATGTACGTCATCATCGACTTCCACTCCGGCGGCTCGATCGCGGAAAACTGGTACAACGGCTACAAGGAAGATCCCTATCTTACGACAAGTCTGAAGGAGTTCCTGGATTTCTGGGGCAAGATTTCCCTTCGCTATGCCAACAACGACATTGTTGCCTTCTATGAATTGTTCAACGAGCCGGCCAACCCGGCAAGTCCCCCGACAAAAGCCATGTGGGTGACATGGAAAGGGATTGCGGAGCAGGCCATCGCCGTCGTCCGCGCCAACGCTCCGGAGAAAACCATCCTGGTGGGCGGGTTGGCCTGGGGATACGATCTGTCATTTGCCGCGGATGCGCCGGTTGCAGACGGCAATGTTGGCTATGTGACCCATCCCTATCCAAAATCGGCAATCTGGATCAGCAAGGATTGGGATGACGCGTTCGGGAGACTGAGCGAGCGCTGCCCGGTCTTTGCGACGGAGATCGGCTATCAGAACGACATGAAGGATTTCGTAGACATCACGGTGAATGGCACGCGCTACAGCAAGGCAATCGTTGATTACCTCGAGAAGCACCTCATCAGTTGGACCGCGTGGTGCTTCGATAACGTCTGGTTCACCTGTCTTCTGGCGGACAGGAATTTCACGCCGACGCAGTCCGGAGCGTATTTCCGAGATCGATTGCTGGCCGCGAAACGGTCCCCGTGAAGATGCCGAGAGGGATATTTGCCCCGTGAAGCGTTCGGGGACATAGGTAACAAAGAATTCCAGGGACATAGGTAACACTTATTCTGGGGACATGGGTAACACTTTCCTCGAGGAGGTGGCCTCCCATGCCGTGGAAAGGGGTTACCGTGAGCGAGCAGAGAGAGAATTTTCTCCGCGACTACCATCTTCGGTACTACAGCCTTTCGGATCTGGCCGAACGCTATAGCATCTCAAGGAAAACAGCCTACAAATGGATTGATCGCTACGAGCAGCACGGAAAGGACGGACTCTAGGATCAGTCGCGCCGACCTTACAGCTGCCCGTGGCAGACTGAATCGTACATCGCGGAAGCTTTGATTGAGCTGAGGTTGGCTCATCTGAGCTGGGGTCCGCGGAAGCTGCTAGATGTTCTTGAACGTCGACATCGGCGTTGGGATCTGCCAGCTGCTTCCACGGTGGCTCAAATACTCAGCAACCATGGACTGATACGTCATAGAGTTCGTCACCGACGGGCTCATCCCGGGTGCCCCCAAAGTGTCGCGCAAGGACCCAACGACATCTGGGGGGCCGACTATAAGGGCCAGTTCCGGTTGGGAAATGGTGAGTACTGCTTCCCGCAGACGGTCAGCGATCTTGATGCGCGCTACCTGCTGGGGTGCGACGGGCACCAGTAGGTCAGCAAGGATATGACAAAGGCCCATTTTACAGGGCTTTTTCACACCTACGGTTTACCCCGGCGGATTCGCACCGACAACGGGGCCCCCTTTGCCTCCAACGCCTTGGGAAGGCTCTCGGGGTTGTCGGTGTGGTTCATAATGCTGGGGATCTACCCTGAGCTCATTGAACCAGGACAACCTCAACAGAATGGGATCCATGAGCGGATGCATCGCACCTTGAAACAGGAGACCACGCACCCGCCGGCTCGCAATATGCAGCTGCAGCAGAAGAAGTTTGATGAGTTCCGAAAAGAGTTCAACGAGCAGCGGCCCCATGAGGCCCTGGGAATGAAGCGGCCGGCAGAGGTTTCACCGCGCTGCATGAGGCGGTTCATAGCGGCAATGTCGAGTTCGTCCGCCTTTTGATACGAAGTGGAGCGGATCGCTTCGCCCGGGCAGAGACTGGGCAAACACCTCAGGAAATGGCAAATCATCAGCCTCATGCCGAGATCCGCGAATTGCTCATGGAGAGCCTGGGCTGACTCTGAAGGCTGCGGGGGAGATTGGCAGCACGGGGCAATACAAAAGGATTTGGTGCGGCTCACGGGGCAAAACGCGCCGGATCGCTATTCCTCGCTTTCGTGGCGCTTGTCGTGTATCAAGGGGTATTCCTGATCTTCAACAGGGAGCCCCGCTGGAGCCGTCGTGTGGAGGCGCGACGGCTCATTCCAACAGCGGGGTCTGCCATTCACCACAGCTGGGGAAGCGGCTGCCCAACCTCCAGCAGGGATTTCAGGCTCGAGAGCACCTTCGGCCATCCATCCGTGATGCCCTTCAGCATCTCGGAGCCGGGTTCGAGGCGATCGTGCGTCACAGTCAGGCGAACGACGCCGCGAAACGGCTCTATGTCGAACGTGACCCTCGTGTGCTTGTCCTCGCGTTTCTCATCGTCGGGGAAAGCCCATGATAAAACAAGTCTCCGAGGCGGGGAGTTTTCGATTACCCTTCCTACCATTTGGAGAGCTCCTTTCTTATCCGCGCTGCGATGTTCCCACCTCGAGCCGGTTTTCCAATCGGACAGATTCACATGCTGCCAATACTTCGTTGTTATCTCGGTGTCGAGAAGCGCGCTCCAGAGCTTCTCGGGCGTTGTCGAGATGTACGTGACATACACAAACTGAGGCTTATCCATGCTTGTCTCCTTCCGCTCTGTTCTTGAGCTCGTGCAATATGTCCTGGTGACGCCGTTCATATTTTTCAATCCAACGCTCGTACATCTCGTGAATGGGTACGGGGTTGAGATAGTGCAGTTTTTCACGCCCCCGGCGGATTGTCGCAACGAGATTGGCGTCCTCCAGCCGCCGCAGATGCTGCGTCACCGCCTGTCGGGTCATGGTGAGGCGCTTGCACAGGCTCCCGAGCGTCTGTCCATTGTCGGCTCGAAGGCTGTCCAAGAGACGCCTTCGTGTCGGATCGGCGAGCGCCTTGAATACCCTATCCACGTCCACAGTCCCAATATATGCAAGAAAATGCTTGCATGTCAAATTCTGGCACGACCGAAAGCACGACGGATCTGCAACCCTTTGACGCCGAAGGCTCGTTCATTGTAGACTGTTACCGGAGCCCCAATCGATGTTTTCCCCATCGACGTTGTCCGTATTCGTTCTTGCGGCGCTTGGCTTGTTGGTAATACCGGGTCCGGCAGTCTTGTACATTGTTACCAGAAGCGCGGCGCAAGGCCGCCGCGCAGGGCTCGCTTCAGTCCTCGGGATAGAACTCGGAAGCCTCGTCCATTCAATTGCGGCCGCCATAGGCCTTTCAGCCATCCTTATGACATCAGCCCTCGCCTTCACCATAGTCAAATACGTCGGCTCGGCTTATCTTGTATACCTTGGCATTCGAACGCTCTTGACAAAGACAGATGCTGCCCAGCAGCTCAGCGCTCCTTCGCGCACCTATATGCAGCTCTTCGGGAAAGGATTTCTGGTAAACTTGCTGAACCCGAAGACGGCCCTTTTCTTTTATGCTTTCCTTCCTCAATTCGTGGATCCATCCCGTGGCACAGCGGTACAGCAGATTCTCTTCCTGGGAGCATTGTTCGTGATTCTGGCAACATGCACCGACAGCACATACGCACTCATTGGATCGAGCGTAGGCAAGTTCGTTACGCGATGGCCAAACTATGGAAAATTCCAGCGTTATATTACGGGGGGAATCTATATAGCACTCGGAGTCGCGGCAGCCACATCGGGACATGGCAAGGATTGACGTGTAAGCCTCATCAGAATGGAGGGAGAGTATGAAGGAAAAGAGAACGGGAGAACTGGTTGCCGGGATCATCGGGAACATCCTCGCAATCGTCATCATCAACACCGCCCTTCTCTGGAGACAATGGACGCACGGCGTTGTCCTGGAAAGCTGGGTAGACATCCTCTGGGCGGCCAATCTCTCCCTCTTGGTACAGATTGCCGGCAACCTGATTCTCGTATTCTATCGTCCGCCAAGGGCGTATTGGCTTTTTCAGGCACTGTTCGCCGCTGTCGGCTTGGTTTCGCTCATCGTATTCTATATCGTATTTCCTCTCGACTTCTCACAGCTGGTCGGTATCTGGCTCAATACGCTTCTCAAGATAATCATGATCATCGGGATGATCGGGACGCTTATCGGATTCGTCGTCCATCTGGTTCGGCTTGTTTTGGGAAAGCCTTATGCAGAGACTGCGAATAAATAGGCTTCGATCGCGTACTTTCTAATTCCGCGATGGAAAGATGAGTCCCCTGAGCCAGCCAAGGAGAACGATCAGGAGACCGAGAAGGATCATCCACCAGAAATTGAACCAGGCACCCGCGGCCATAACCAGGAATCCGAGAAATCGAACGCCCTGCATCGCGGCGGACATGTACCGCTTTATATATCGACCGAAGGAAGTGTCGCGGTATCTGTCGAGGGCAGCAAACCTGATGAGAACCAGTGAAGCAAGTATCGATGGTACCAGAGAGACCGCTATCGCAGCGGCCCACAAGTAATGCCAGAAAAGATACAGTGAGAAGGGCGTGGTTCCCCAGTCGATCAAAAGTTTCGCGGGATGGATTTGATGATAAAGCTGTTTCTCTTGCCTCGTCATTCTTCTGCTCAAAGATAGGCAAAGCAGACGTGAAAGAGAAGCTGCCGGCTCGCACCCCCGCAGTCGAAGGCACCGAGCTTTCCCAGGTTGCGTTCACTGGTACGGCGATGTAAGATATGAAGGGTTAATTCAGAGAAAGAAGCATACGGCGCCTCTGATAAACGATAGACTGCACCGTACGGCGGTGCCCTCAGATGGACAACGTATTCATCAAATACATCCAGGATGGGAAGATCCACACCCTCGGAGAGTTGAAAAGAGTCTACCGGAGAGCTGTCATGAAGACTCATCCGGACAGCGTCGGCTCGGAACGGCTTGTCGGCAAATTCATCGAATTCGGCGGCCAGTACGAGGAAGCGAAGCGATTCCTGGGGAGGCTTGCGCCTGCCGAAATCGAAAAAACTCAAGAGCACAATTTCCGTTTGTCGTTCTTCCAGGAATTGAAGAAGCTTCATGCTCTTGAGTTGTCATTCACCGTGGGAAGGCGATCCAATGAGGAGAGAATGGGGCTGGCGCGAGATGAGGCCCTCAGCTGCTTTTTGAAATGGAAGGGTGACTGCTCTGATCTCTATCTGGCAGCAGCCCGCGAATACGAGCAGGTAAGAAAGGAAAAACCGGCGGGCCCGTACAGGAAACATGAATTGTATTTCAACCTTCGGCCGGTTTTCCATAATATCATCTTCTACCATCTCACTGCGGTCGAGTTCTATCGCAGGCAAATGAGACAGAACTTATCCGCCATCATGCAGCGCCTGGAGGAAAGAAATCTTCTGGCTCTGCGGGACTTCCTTCGACTGCTGATCGACGATGTCGAAAATGGACCGGCGCTCCTTGGGTAGCCGGGCGCTTTTGGAGGCAACCGCGCATGGACATCAGCCCGGACGCTGCCCGGGCCATGTAGGAGGGCGACCATGAAAGCGTTGGTCATTTACGATTCCATCTATGGAAACACCCAGAGCATTGCCCGCTCAATCGGCAAAGCTCTGGGTCCTCGGGAAGACGTCGAAACGGTCAAAGTCAGCGACGTGAAAGAGCAGCAGATAGCCGAAACGGATCTGCTGGTAGTCGGCTCCCCAACGAGGGCGTTCAGGCCTACAAGACCGGTGAGCGATTTTCTGAAGAAGCTTCCGGCAAACGCCATCAGGGGTCTCAAAGTGGCCGCTTTTGACACACGAATATCGCTCACCGATATCACGTCTCCCGTTCTCCGCAGATTCCTGGGTCTCTTCGGCTATGCTTCTCAGCCCATTGCAAATGGGCTGCGGAAAAAAGGCGGAGAGCTCATCATGCCTCCAGAAGGTTTCTTTGTAGAAGCGTCGGAAGGTCCGCTCAAAGACGGAGAGCTCCTGAGAGCCGAGCAATGGGCACGGCAGATCGCAAATAGGCTCTAGATCACAAGGCCCTCGGCCCGAGCGAGAATTGCCCGCCTTCTCCGCCCCGGCTGTTCCACCATGCGATACCTGCATATATTTGTCCCATGAAGACGACACACATCGCTCAGGCCAGCATCGCCATTCAAGCGAATGCGGAGAGAGTATGGGATGCCCTGACCAATCCCGAGCTCATCAAGCAATACCTCTTCGGTACCGACGCGCGCTCGGATTGGAAGGTCGGCAGCTCCATTACCTACAAAGGCGTCTGGAAGGGCAAGCCGTATGAAGACAAGGGCAAAATCCTGGAACTTGTACCGAACAGATTGCTGAAATCCACGTTCTGGAGCCAGTTATCCGGGCTGGCCGACAAGCCGGAAAACTACAATACGATCACGTGGGAGCTTGCGGAAACCAACGGCGAAACCACGCTCACCATCACTCAGGACAACAATCCGACCAAAGAATCCGTAAGCCATTCGGAAGGCAATTGGGCTTCGGTTCTCAAGGCCATGAAGGATCTCCTGGAAAAGTAGCAGCGGCACCCTTCTCTGGGCTCGGCTTACTCCTCCGGTATCACGAGCCAGAGGATCAGATAGACCAGGATTCCGGGAAATGCAGCCGAGACCACGGAGATGATGACATAGAGAAGCCGCGCGAGGGTGGGATCGATGCCGATGTACTCGGCGATCCCTCCGACGACGCCTCCAAACATCCGGTTTGTCCCGGATCTCCGCAGGGGTTTCTTGACATCCATTCAGTGCCCTCCTTTCGTCACATCATTGAACACGGGACCAGGCGCCCGTCGACACCCACGGGTCAATGGTCCTTACGAGAGCAATTCATGATCACCACCAACGCATCGATAAGCGGCCATTTCATCTTCACCACGAGGCCAGGATCTCATCCCCGCGGGATTTCGACGGCGATCTCCTGGATTGGCTGAAGAAGGCGTATAGGATCAGCGGCAGATCCTGCCGCATCACCTCGAGGCGAACCGCATGAACAAGTGCGCCGCCGCCGAGCACCGGCGACGACGCACCCAAGCATCCACTCCCTTGATCCGCCAGCTCACCTCAGGGCAAACTGTATGGCCTGCCCTGCAACGATATACCAGGTGACGAAAAGCCCATTGATGAAGGCGCCCGCATAGACACGGCCCGTTTTCTCGTAGAACCAGGTCGAGATGATCGAGGCGACAATCATGAGAGGCAGGAACTGGATGGCCACGATCGTGTTCAGCGGCTGATCCGGGCTCAGGAGCATTCCATTGGCGAAGAGCGGAATATATTCCAGAAGCAGAAACACGAGAAACCCGCCCGCCATGATTCCCATGTTGGCCAGATAGCGCACCCCAGCCTTCGCCTTTGGCAGACGGAACTCGGCATGCAGCGTGATCGAGGAGATCAGAAAGAACGCGGCGAAGGGCAGGAGATATCGCAGGAAGATGCCGAACTGCAGGGGGCTCATGGGCTTGAGGGCGAGCACCCAGAAGCGGAAATCGATCTTGAAGAAATAGCCGGCAAGGGAAATGAGCACGCAGCCTGCAAAGACGATAGCGACCGCAAATAGGGCATCAAGCCAGATGAATCCCCATTCACCCTTGTCCCCTCCCGCCAGCCCATAGGTGGCGGAAGTGGCGCCCTGCTTCCTGTTGGAAAACGCGTGCCAGAGAACGAAGAGGATCAGGAAAATCGCGCCATTCATGAGAGCCCAGACCATGATCTGGCTGGTTATCGTCTGGGGGAAGAGCCACGACGCCTTCACGTTCGCGCCAAGAGTCATGAAGGTGTAGAAGGAGACGACCGGGATGGCGGCCGCGAAGGCGGCGGAGACCCACCAGGCGAAGCCGTTGATCGGTTTCGCCTCCGGAACAGGCCGGGCGAGCCGGGCGAAAGTCCTGGTTCCAAGCAGGGAGCGCCCCATTCCGAGAAGGAAGAAAACCAGACCGATGAAGCCGACCAGGGTTGCAAGCTCTTTCCAGATCCACACCTGGTTTCCGGTGGCCAGGGTTTGCCCGCCTGTGAGCGTCTGGGAAAACCAGCCGAGCGCGTAGCCGATTGCGACGTTGGACAGATGATCTCCGGGATGGGTCGTCACCGGCACGTAGAGGACTCGCGCCGATCCGTCCACGATCGATCCGTAGAGCTTTCCCGGCTCGATATCGGTTGCGACCCCGAAGACTTTCTTCAGTTTTTCGCTTTTCACCGCGTCGGCGGCCTTCGGGATGCTCCACATGAGCTGGGAGAACTCGTCGTACTTGCTGTACACAACGGCAAGATTCCTCGGCCAGGCGGGGCTGCCCTCAGCAGCGAACGGAGCGCCGGTGGAGGAGCCTTCCAGCACGACTGATTTGTATTCCTTCTGCATGACCGCGGCGGCGGCGAGGATCGTCCACCCCCCCATGGAGTGTCCTTCCATGCCGATGTTATCCTTGTCCACAATGTCCAGCGACCGGAGAAACTTTAGCCCATCGGGCCCGCCGAACCCGTTGGCGAAGGCCGGCGGATCCGAGTAGCCGTGGCCCGTCTGGTCCAGGGCGAGAACAACGTAGCCGCGCCGGGCAAGCTCGATGGCAAAGCCGGACTGCGTCTCCCGCGAGTTGATGTAGCCATGGACCGCGAGGATGGCAGGCGCCGGAGTCTTGGGCGTTGCGGTCTTGGGCACGTAGAGCAGGCCGCTCATGAGCGTCCCGTTCGCCCCCATGAAGCGGACATCGCGGATCGCAACGCTCCCCCCGTTCGTCTGGATGATCCACCCCACGACGCCGGCGACGATCACCAGCGCTACTCCGAGGATAAGAAAGAGGTTCCGTTTCATCGAAATCCTCCTTATAATTGTGGATTGCTTATTCTATACCCTGGATTGCACGCTGTCCATGATTATTGCAGGATCATAGCGAGGAGGATCCCCCTCATGCCCGACTATGCCGACATCTTCACCAACCATGCGGCCAAATATGACCTGCTGGTATCACGGGAAGACTATCAGAACAACCTTTTCACAACGATCAACAGCCTGTACCTGCTGCAGAAGAGCTACGACGCGGCCGACCTTGGAGCTGGCACGGGGAGGGTCTCGTTCGTTCTGGCTCCCCACGTGAGGCATATCTATGGAATCGAAGTGTCGAAGGGCATGATCGGCCAGGCAAGAACCAGGCAGGCGCGGCAGGGAGTGGATAACATAGAGTTCAGGGAAGGAAGCCACCTCTCGATCCCATTGCCCGATCACTGCGTGGATCTCGTCGTCGAAGGATGGAGCTTCGGCTATCTCGCCGTTCAAAGCAAGGAAGAGTGGCGGCCGAACATCGAAAGGGTTTTCGCGGAGGTGGAAAGAATCGTCAGATCCAATGGAATCATCATTGTCATCGAGACTTTGGGAACGATGAGGGAGCAGCCGCAGCCGCCCGCAAACCTTCGGCCTTTCTACGATCACCTCGAACAGCGATTGGGGTTCGCCAAGAAGCAGATCCGAACCGATTACAGGTTCCAGTCGATCGAGGAGGCTGTGGACCTCATATCGTTCTTCTTTGGAGAAGAGATGGGGCGGGAAACAAAGGCCAGAAACAGCGTTATCGTTCCGGAATGCACGGGAGTCTGGTACAAATACACGTGAGATTGCCGGCCCGCTTGGCGATCATCGAACCGAAGCGCGTCGGGGAAGATGCCTCCTTCATCGCGTCGGAAATAGCCTCCCGTCGAATCTGACCTCTTGATGCATTGCGGACTTTCGTGATTACTATTTCATCACAAAAGGTTTGCCATGAAGAACAGCGCCATCACGATCTTGACCAAGCCGTTCGATTCACGTTCGAGGAGGACTGATATGGTGCGAGCTTTGAGGCATAGAGGGAAATCAAGACGCGCGCTCTTGTGCATCTTGATATTCATCTCTACCGCGGAAATCTCGTTTGCAGGCGATTTCACAGCGGGACTGTCCCTCCCCTACCTCGGGCAAGGGCTCTACCAGGGAAATGCCGTTACGCTCCTGAACCTCTCCCCCTTTTCCCTTGAATACTCGGCTCTTCCCTTGCTGGGCATCCGCATCGCTGCGATAACGCTTTTCTCGCTGCCGGCTCCGGCAATCATCAAGGAGTTCTGGTTCGTCCTGGAGCTTCCCCTGTATCCTTTCGCATCCGACAACCTCCCGGATGAGGGCTTCTACATCGGTCCGGTTGCATTCTCCCAGCTCAACGATCAGGACTTTGGAAACTACTATTGGGGAATCGGGCTCTCCGCCGGATACAAGGTGATCCTCGGGCCTTTCACAATTCGATCGGGGCTGTGGGCAGGATATCATCAGCTCTTCGACATGTCCCTCGCCGTCCCTGAAGGCAGCAAGGCCGGCATAGCGATCGGGTTGACGCTCCTCGAGGCCGGGCTCGCTTTCTAGTTCTGCCCGGGAAACCCGCGCAGCGCGCGAGCGTTTGACGGCGCCGAGGCCGCGCTTGACATCGGACAAAGAATATGTACTCTCGATCCTGACAACCACAGACGGAGGTATGGATGAAAGCTCTTGTTCGCACATGCTTCGAAAGGGTCCGCAAAACACGGGCTCACGGAGGTGATCGAGGCTTCCCTCGCTGAAGCGCTCGACCGGTTCCTCCGTGGGCGTGCTCTTTCTCTCTTGTGGAGGAATCAACACGTGTCTCGCTTCCCAACACTCGAACAAAACGGGGAACCTTTCAGTTGCATCCACTGTAAGAATCTGATAGATGATCGGGCTCCCGGCACGGACCAGCGAAACCACTGTCCCCGATGCCTGTGGAGCAAACACGTCGACTTTCGATGCGGTGACAGGAGGTCCGCTTGCCAGGCGGCCATGGAGCCGATCGCCGTTTGGGTCAAACCGAACGGCGAGTGGTCGATCATCCACATGTGCGGGGCGTGCGGCGCGATCCGGGCGAACAGGATAGCGGGCGACGATAACGAGCTCGTTTTGCTGTCGCTTGCCATCAAGCCCCTGGCCCGGCCTGCATTCCCCCTGGACAAGCTGGATGTGCCCGGCTATTAAAAACCCATGCCCCCTCCCACGGGGGCATGGTAATCTTGACGCCATCACCGAAGCTCGCAAAAGCGATCTCCACAATCACTCCCTGCTGGGGACTCGACTGGAGAACATCGAATCATGGGCCGGCGCCGCACTGCGGCCCGCGCCGCAGCGCATGGGCTCTCTGGACGAGATGCGCGAATACATGCACGATGCGCTCTACCCGCACATCCTGTGCCGGGGCGGCTTCGAGTTCACCGCGGAATCCGCGATACGCGACGCGCTTGCCGATGCGGTGGTTCTTCTGGAGATGAGCCTCGACGTGCGCTGCGCCCGGTTCTATCAGAGCGGCCTCGATGGCTTCTTTCACTTCATTGTCGGGCTGAAAAAGAAATACAGTGACCGCATCAGTTTCCGTCCCGAGATCGGCGTTTCCAAAAACCGCGATCCGGAGGCCGAAATCACCATTGCAATGGAGTGCGTATCTTCCGGGGTTTTCGACTCGATCGATCTCTACGGCAATGAGGATGCCCAGCCGCCCGAGGTGTACCGGAGCCTCTACCGGCAGGCGAGGAAGCGGGGCCTGAAGCTCAAGGCTCACGTCGGGGAGTTCGGCAGCGCCGAGCTCGTCCTTCGCACCGTCGCTGCCCTCGATCTGGATGAGGTGCAGCACGGGATCGCGGCGGCAGCTTCCCGGCCCGCAATGAAGATGCTGCGCAGCCGCGGCATACGATTGAACGTCTGCCCCACCAGCAACGTGCGCCTGGGCGTCGTCGAGGACATTTCACGCCACCCCATCCGCGCGCTCGTTGACAGCGGGCTTCGGGTCACGATCAATTCGGACGATCTTGCGATATTCGGCCAGTCGGTTTCCCAGGAATACCTCAATCTCTATCGAGCCCGCGTTCTCACCGCGGAAGAGCTCGAGGAGATCCGGCAGGAGGGCCTGCGGGGCATCGGCAGCCCGACGGAGGAACAGCGTTCGGGAATGGATCCAGGAGGCGAGCGGTGATAATGAGCTTTCTCAGAGACCTGGCCAGGGTCTTCAGCAGGCCTCGCTCTCTGTACAGCGGCATCTCGCAAGGCCGCGCCGCGCCGAGCTGGATGTGCGTCCTTCTCTATTGTCTCGCCTATGAGGTGGGGGTGCTCTGGCTCTATTTCAGCGGCTTCACCCCCTTCGCGGAGCCCTGGCTGAGATTGAGGGAGGACACCTACTACCTGGCGGAGGCCTTCTACATCCTCCCCCTCGTCTTCCTCATGTGGATCTTGGGGGCCGGCGTACTTCACCTCATCAGCATGCATGTTTTCGGAGGCAGGGGCCGCTTCGAGACCGTGTTCACCATGACCGGTTATTCGCTGTGGGCGCCCTGGTACCCGCTCATCGTGGTCGACTGCATCCACGCCACGCCGCAGTGGCTCTACAACATCGTCCTGGGAGCCAGCATGCTCTTCATGCTTTTCCAGACCGCGCTGGCGGCGCGCACCGAGGAGAAAATCGGATGGGCGTCCGCCGTGCTGGCTTCGCTCGTGTCGGTCGGCTCGATCGGTGTTATCCTTTACACGTACATCCGCTAGAATGGAGGAAAGCCCGATGGAGGCGAGCGTACGCAAAAACATCAAGCCGGGAATCAAGGTCCTCATCGTGCAGAAAAAGGATCAGCCCACCGGGGCCACCACCGAAGGGATCGTCAAAGACATTCTCACCAGCTCTCCCACCCACCCCCACGGCATCAAGGTCCGTCTGGAAAGCGGTGAGGTGGGAAGAGTGAAGCAGATCCTCTAGAGAAAGCCCGCCGCAGCGGCGACCCCCCCTACCCTCCCTCTCCTTCCCCCACCTCGAAACAGAAATCCCCGACAACCCCGCCCGTCGCGCTCACGAGGGACTCGAAGCTCATCGGAACGCCCGAGGCATCCGTGCCCGCCGCAGGATACACCGTTGCGTGACGCGACAGGCCGGCGTCGATGTAGATCGCGATGGCCCCGTCCAGGCCGAACGGGCAGACCCCGCCGGGAGGAAAACCCGTGGCGGAGAGGGCCTCTTCCGCGCTCGCCATGCGGGATTTCACGCCGGTGGCGGCCTTAAGCTTGGACGACGATACCCTCCTGTCTCCGGGACAGACGACCAGGAAAAATCTCCCATCCTTTCCGATAAAAAGCAGGGACTTGGCGATCTGCCCCACCGCGACGCCGAAGCGCTGTGCGGCCAGAGGCGAGGTGGCGCAGCTTCCGGCCTCGAACTCGGTTGCGGCAAGGCCGTGCCCGGTGAGAGCCGCGCGGACTTTTTCGGGAATCATGCCGGGTCTCTGTAGGAGTCGCAGACCTCCAGGATGCTCTGGCGCTCCGAGAGAAAATGCGAGGCCATGCGGGGGTCGAACTGCGCGCCCTTCTGCGAGTCGATGTACGCGAACGCCCGCTCCGTGGTCCACGGCTCCTTGTAGGGCCGGCGGGAGATGAGGGCGTCGAAAACGTCCGCGATCGCGCTGATGCGCCCGAAAAGGGGGATCTCCTCGCCCCGGATCCCCTTGGGGTAGCCGCTGCCGTCGAAGCGCTCGTGGTGTGTGAGCGCAATGGTGGAGCCGGTCTGGATGTAGGGGCTTGCGGAATCGCGCATGATCTGGTAGCCGATCGTCGTGTGCTCCTTGATGGTCGCGAACTCCTCGGGGGTGAGCGGGCCCCTCTTCTTGGTGAGGGCTTCGGGGACGCTGAGCATTCCCACGTCGTGGAGGGCGGAGCTCATGAAGAGGAGGTCCTGCTGGAACCCCTTCTCCCCCGCCGCCCGGGCGATGATCTTCGCGAAGTTGGCGACGCGCGAAATATGATTCACGACTCCCGGATCCCCGTGCTCGGCGAGCTTTCCGATAGCCACAATGGCCTCGATCTCCCTCTCCACCGTCTTGCGCGTGGCCTTCTCTATCTCCTTCTGCAGAAGCTGAGCCCACTCCTTGTAGAAGAGCTGGCCTTTTCGAAGCTGGATGAGGCACTTCACGCGGGCGGAGAACTCCGAGAGGCAGAGGGGCTTGCTGAGAAACTCCGTGACCCCGGCCTCCAGGGCCTTGATCCGCATATCCTCCAGGTCCGTGACCCCCGTGACGATCACGATGGGCAGGTCGGCATGTCGGGCCCGCACGTTCCTGATGAACCGGATCCCATCTATTTCCGCGATCGTGGAATCGACGAAAACCAGGTCCACCGGATTGGTCTGCAGAAACCCGAGGGCTTCGAGTGGCTCGGTAAAGCTCACCACGGGAAGCCCGATCTCGCGTCCCATCCGCTCGATCAACAGGAGGCTGGCCTTGTCGTCATCCACCGAGATCGCTCTCAGTTCTTGTTCCATCACGCAAATTCTATGAAAGAAGAGGCTCCGCGTCAATGGAAACAGAATTTGACCCAGGGGGAGGCAAGTGCTACCTTATCACGCGGGACCAGACTCGACCGGAAAGGATGTTTTTCAATGGCGAACTTGATTGATACGAGCTGTGAAAAGACGGTCTCAAAAGAAGATCTTCTGAAAAAAATGAAAGGCACGCCCGACTTCATCCTCGAGCAATACTACTGCAAGGGTGTGGGCGCCTATTGCATGGACAAGGAGCTGTGCGTGCAGCTCGTGGCCAAGGCGAAGTTTCCGACTCGTTACGGCACGTTCACCATCTACGGCTTCTTCGACAGCCGCGAGGAAAAGGAGCACACGGCGATCGTGCGGGGAGACGTGGCGGGCAAGAAGAAAGTGCCCCTCCGCGTGCACTCCGAGTGCCATACCGGTGACGTGTGGGGGAGCCTGCGCTGCGACTGCAGGGACCAGCTCGAAGCGGCCATCGCGTATATCGGCAAGCAGCCGTTCGGCGCCATCATCTACCTCAAGCAGGAGGGGCGCGGCATCGGGCTTCTCAACAAGATCAAGGCCTACCAGCTGCAGGACCTGGGTCTCGATACCATCGAGGCCAACCAATACCTGGACCTCCCCGTGGACGCACGGGACTACAAGGTGGCCTCGCGGATAATCCAGCTTCTGAAAATAGACTCAGTCTCCCTCTTGACCAACAACCCGGACAAGATCGAAAAGCTGCGCGAGGACGGCATCGACGTCGTGGAGAGGATTCCCGTTGTGATCGAACCCAACGCGTACAGCAGGAGCTACCTCGACGTGAAGAGGGATAAGATGGGGCACCTGCTCTAGCCGGGAATCCGGGCTGCGAAGAGCCTCTCCGACGCGCCGGAGATCCGCTCCAACGCCTCGGCCACCTTTTCCCTCCTGTTGAAGGCGTTCATCCTCACGTAGCCTTCCCCGCATCTGCCGAAGCCGATGCCGGGAGTGCAGACGATGCCGGCGCATTCCAGGAGCTCGTCGAAGAAGCGCCAGGAATCGCTCTCCGTCTTGACCCAGATGTACGGCGAGTTGTCCCCGCCCGCGCAGGCGAACCCCAGGGAGACGAGCCTCTCCCTGAGGATCTTCGCATTGCCCAGATAGTAGTCGACGCTCGCCGCGGCTTCCTTTCTGCCCTGGGGAGTGTACAAGGCCGCGGCGGCCCTCTGAACGGGATAGGAGACGCCGTTGAATTTCGTGCTTACCCTCCGCATCCACAGGGAGCGCAGGGAATGGGTCCCGCCGTCCTCGTCGTGGGCCATGCAGCTTTTCGGGATGACGGCGAAGGCGCAGCGCGTGCCGGTGAACCCGGCGGTCTTGGAGAAGCTTCGAAACTCGACGGCCACGTCCCGCGCCCCGGGGATCTCGAAGATGGAGTGGGGCAGCGACTCGTCCCTGATGAAGGCCTCGTAGGCGGCATCGTAGAGGATGAGGGCCTTCGCGCTTCGAGCGTAGTCCACCCAGGCCGCCAGGCGATCGCGCGTGATGGCGACGCCGGTGGGGTTGTTGGGGAAGCAGAGGTACACGAGATCCACCCGGGTGCGCGGCGGGTCCGGGATGTAGCCGTTGTCCTCGGTCGAATCGAGGTAGATGAGCCCGCCGTACCTCCCGTCCCGGAATGGCCCCGTTCGGCCCGCCATGACGTTTGTATCCACGTACACGGGGTAGACGGGATCCGGGATCGCGATGCGCAGGTTCCCGCTGAACAGCTCCTGGATGTTCGCCGTATCGCTCTTGGCCCCATCGCTGATGAATATCTCGTCGGCATCGATTTCGGCGCCGCGGGCCCGGAAGTCCGTCTCGGCGATGGGCGCGCGGAGGAACTCGTATCCCGGATCCGGCCCGTAGCCCCGGAAGGTCTCCTCCCGGGACATCTCGTCCACCGCTTCGTGGAAGGCCCTCACGCACGCTTGCGGCAGGGCACGGGTGACATCGCCGATGCCGAGCTTGATGACCTCCACGTCGGGACGCCTCTTTGTGAACTCCTCCACCCTCGCCTCCACTTCCTTGAAAAGGTATGAGGAGGCGAGCTTGCGGTAGTTCTCATTGATGCGGATCATGGCCCCTTATACCCGGGGGAACGGCCCCTGTCAACGAGCGGGCCTGTGCAGCACACGCGGATTTCGCTACACTATCATCATGGAAGAATTACAATATCCGATCGGCCGTTTCTCCGCTGAAAAGGAGCTTGCCCCGACTAAAAGACAGAACCTGATCCGCGAAATCGCCGGCCTGCCCGCGCGGCTTCGAAAGAGCGTGGAAGGGCTTTCGGCCGCGCAGCTCGATACGCCGTACCGCAACGGGGGCTGGACCCCTCGTCAGATCGTTCACCACGTCGCGGACTCCCACATGAACGCCTTCATCCGCTTCAAGCTCGCCCTGACCGAGGACAACCCGCAGATCAAGCCCTTCGAGCAGGACGGCTGGGCTGCGATGGTGGACAGCACCAGGGCGGATCCCGCCCTGTCGCTCGCCATCGTGGACGGCCTTCACGCGAGGTTCTCCGCGCTGCTCTCCTCTCTTTCGCCGGAGGATTTCGCCCGCACCTTCCAGCACCCGGAGCGGGGCGCCATATCCCTTGACTACAATCTTCAGCTCTACGCCTGGCACGGGAATCACCATACTGCCCATATCGAAGGACTTCGCGCGCGCAAGGGCTGGAAGTAATAACGACGAATGAAATCTCCAAAACAGGTCGGCCTTGAAAGCGCCATTCTCAAAGGTCTTTCCGGCCCCGCTAGAAAGGTTGCGGAAGCCCTCCTCGAAGACGCCGAGGTCCGGGCCCTCCAGGAATACGCGAACACGGTCTCCATCAAGAGGCTGGGGTACAACGACCACGGTCCCGTGCATATGCGCAAAGTTGTGCTGAACGCCCTTCGTATGGCGGAAATCCTCCATTCGGCGGAGATCAAGCTCAGCCTCGAGGAGGACGAGGCGGGCGACTACGAAGACAGCCTCATCTCCCTGGTCATGGCGGGAATGCTCCACGACGTCGGGATGAGCGTGGGCAGGCACGACCACGAGCACGCCAGCATCATGCTCACCCTGCCCATCATCGACAGAACGCTCCGCTGGGTCTACGCCGATGACGTGGCAAAGCGGGTGGTCGTGCGGTCTCTCGTCGTGGAGTGCATCGCGGGGCACATGGCCACCCAGCGGATATACTCCCGGGAAGCGGGCATCATCCTCGTGGCGGACGGCTGCGACATGGAGAAGGGCAGGGCCCGCATCCCCATGATGATCGCCACCGAGTCCCGCGTGGGGGACATCCACAAGTACTCCGCCTCCGCCGTGGAGCAGGTGAAGATCGAGAAGGGGGAAAAACGCCCGATCCGGATCACGGTGGAGATGCGAGCCACCGTCGGGTTCTTCCAGGTGGAAGAGGTCCTGATCGGAAAAATCAACTCCAGTCCCGTGAAGCCATTCATCGAGCTGTACGCGGGAGTGATCGGCAGGAAGATGAAGTGCTACCTCTGAGGCTTTTTCGCCGGAGAGGCGGGCCGCGGCGGGGCGGCTGACAGGCGCGAAATGACGAGGCCGCCGTGAGCATGGAAGACAGGCTCGCCTACATCAAGAAGAAGCTGAAGGACCGCAGGATCTACTACAGCTCGTACAACCCGCGCTCCTCGTACCTCTACGATATCGAGGACGCGGAGGACGACCTGTTGTGGCTCATCTCCGAGGTGGAGCGCCTGCGAGAGCAGAGCGAAGGCGAGGGACGCGCCCCGTGAAGGCACGAGGGCTCGCCGCGCTCGTGGCGTGCGCCCTGTTGTGGAGCACGGGCGGGCTTTTCATAAAGCTGGTTCCCTGGAACCCGATCGCCATTGCCGGAAGCCGAAGCCTCATCGGGGGGCTGCTCATCCTCGCGTTCCTGCGAAGGCCCCGCTTCACGTTGTCGCTCACGCAGATCCTCTGCGGCCTCTCGTACGCCGGCTGCATGATTCTCTTCGTTTCCGCCACCAAGCTGACCACGGCGGCCAATACGATACTCCTTCAATACACGGCGCCCCTGTATGCCGCCTTCCTTGCGGCGCCGCTCCTGGGCGAGCGGACAAAGCCGCTGGACTGGATCACTATCGCGATCGTTCTGGGCGGCATGGCCCTCTTCTTCCTGGACAAGCTGTCGCCCGGAAGCACATTGGGAAATCTCCTCGCCATGGCAAGCGGAGTTTTCTTCGCCCTCACGATCGTGCTCCTCAGAAAACAGAAGGAAGGCTCGCCGCTTGAGTCCCTCCTCATCAGTCACCTCGTCACGTTCGCGATATCCATCCCCTTCCTCCTGGCCGCTCCGCCGGCATTCAGCCTGTCAAGCGCGGGGGGCATCGCCTTTCTCGGCCTCTTCCAGGTCGGCCTCCCCTCCATCCTCCTGTCCTTCGGGGTGCGGCACGTGACGGCGGTGCAATCGCTTCTCACCTCCTTCCTCGAGCCGATCCTCAATCCCCTGTGGGTGTTCCTGGCCCTGGGAGAGGCGCCGGGAGCCTTCGCTCTTGCGGGAGGAGCAGTCATCCTGCTTACCGTCACGGCCCGCTCCCTCATCACGGTGTTCAGCGAGTCGAAGCCGGCGGGGGCCGCCTCGTAGCGCCTGGACGGCACGCGTCAGGAGGCGGGCGGCGAGACTGCGTCCTTGAGCGAGCGCGCGTTCACCATCAACACCCCGGCGATGATCACGATTCCGCCCAGGATCTGGATGAGGGAGATGCTCTCACCCAGCAGAACCACCCCGCCGATCACCCCCACTACGGGAATGAGATTCACGTAGGGGCTGACGACGATGGGGCCCAGCCTCGAGAGGCCGTACATGTAGAGGAAGTTCCCCACGGCGGAGCTGAGAACCGCGAGGTAGAGAAGATTCAAGATCACGACAAGGGTTATCGGCACCCACGCGCCGAATTCCAGGAAGGCCAGCGGGACGAGGAACGCGGTCCCGAACAGCGACTGGTAGGCCGTGATTGCGAGATCCGAAAGCCTTTTATGCAGGTTCCTGCTCGCCATCATGTAGGCAACCCAGGAGATGCAGGCGCCGAACATGAAGAGGTCTCCCGTGAGGGAGCCGGAGAGAAGCGATGCGCCGGGAATGCGGACAACGAAATATACGCCCACAACGGAGAGCAGGATTCCCGCGATGCCCAGGATCCTGATGCGGGAGCGGAACAGGATGAGCTCCGCGATCACCGTGAAGACGGGGATGGCCGCGATGATGAGGGACGCGTGGGACGCGGAGGTGAGCTTGATGCCGCGCGACTCGAAGAAGAAGTAGATTGTCACGCCGAAGAGCCCGCTCACCATGAGGGGAAGCACGTTGCGCTTCGCGAGCCGCGTGGCGGGCTCCACTTTCCTGAGGAGCAGGTTGAGGATGAGGGTTGTGAGCAGGAAGCGCATGCAGACCATGGTCATGGGCGGGACGCCCGCATTGAGGATGGTCTTGGAGCTTACAAACGACAGTCCCCACAGCAGGACGGTGCCCCACACCGCCAGGAAGGGGAGCACCCTCGCGGGCAGAATCGTTTTTTCTTGCATAGCGGCTTTCACAATCGGCCTATTCCAGGCCCATCTTTTTCAGTTTCGGCGCAATGACCAGGCGGCAGTACCCCGCGCTCTTGTTGCTGTCGTAGTAATCCTTGTGGTAGCCTTCGGCGGGATAGAACGCTTCAAGCAGCTTGCACTCGGTGACGATTCTGGGGCGGAAAGAAGCCTGCGCCTTGCGCAGGGACTCCGCCGCCGCCCGCTTTTGCTCCTCATCGGCGTAGAGGATTATCGAGCGGTACTGCGTGCCGACATCCGCCCCCTGCCTGTTCGGGGTGGTCGGGTCGTGAGCCTTCCAGAAGATGTCGAGGATCCCGGCAAGGGCAATCTTTTGCGGATCGAAGGAGATCCTGACCACTTCGGCATGGCCCGTCGTATCCGTGCATACGTCCTGGTACGTGGGGTTGGCGACGGTGCCGCCCGCATACCCCGAGGAGACCGAGAGCACCCCATCGATCCTCTTGAAGATCGCCTCCAGGCACCAGAAGCAGCCGCCTCCCAAAACGATGGTGGATTCCCTCACGCCGGGACCGCTTCCTTTCTCACGATTCGACGCGAGAGCTCGTCGATTCTCGCGAGCTCCTTGTCCAAGAGCCGAAAGCTCATGGCACCGGCGCTCTCCTCGGCCTGCCTCGGCTTGGACGCCCCCGGTATGGCCACGACCGTCTCTCCATGAAAATTGACCAACCAGTTCAGGGCAACCTGGGAAGCGGACACGCCGTACCCGCGGCCGATCTCGCGCATCTCGTGGACCAGGGGTGCCGTGCGCACGAGACCCTGGGGGCTGAAGGCGCCGATGAGCTTGCGGGCCCCCGACACTTTGGCCACCAGCGAGGGATCGTCGTGGAACTTCCCCGTGAGGACGCCCTGGGCGAGCGGCGAGTAGGCGATCACGGTGACGCCGAGCCGCTTCGCCGTCTGGAGAACTCCGTTTCGCTCGATCCTCCTGTCCAGGAGGTTGTAGCGGACCTGGTTGGATGCCAGGGGGATGCCCTCGGCGGCAAGCGCCGCGTGGGCCTCCTCCATCTGGCGGGCGGAGAAGTTGCTGACCCCCACGCTCGCGATTCTGCCCGAGCGCACGAGCGCCGCCATCTCCTTCATCTGGGCTCGGATGGAGGAAAAGCTCAGCGGCTGGTGGATCTGGTAGAGGTCTATGGGATATGCGCCGAGGCAGGCGAGCCTTTCACCGATGGTGCGGGCAATGGAGGATGCCGTGCGGAAGAGGGGGAACCACTTTGTGGCGATCACGACGCTTCCGGGAGCGACCTTGCGCGCGGAGAGGGAAGCGGAGAGCACCTGCTCGGACCTTCCCTTGCCATACGCCTCGGCGGTGTCGAACCACCCGATTCCCTTGTCGAGGCTCGCGCCGACGATGCCCTCGATCGTGGCATCGTCGAGGACGGCCCAGAACCTGCCCATCATTCCCTGCCCCTGGGAGAACTGCCAGCAGCCCAGCCCGATGGGGGTGATCTGGATATCGGTCCGCCCCAGCCTGCGTTTTTCCATGGAGACCCTCCTGCCTTTGACATGCGCGCTGCCGCGAAGGAAGCCGCAATCGATTACGGGAATAATTTCCCAAAGAGTGTGACGAAAGGCAAGGGGCGGGCTCAGGAGCGGGAGCCCGCGAACATGAAGCGTTTCACTTTTCGCGTCGAGGTCTTGGGGAGCTCTTCCCCGGAAACTTCGAATCCCCGGGGGACCTTGTATCCCGCCGCCCCGGCCATGCATTTCCTGATCTCCCCGTGCACGACCTCGTTCACCTGGGCTTCCGTCAGGGGCGCTCCGCGCTCGGCGCCCAGAGCCTGAAGCGCGTCGGGGTCGGGATACACGATGGCATACGGGTACTCCCCTCCCTCCTCGTCGAGCTTCCCGATGATGACGACCTCGGAGATGAGCGGGCTTGCCAGCAGGAGGTTTTCTATCTCCTCGGGGTAGATGTTCTTGCCGCCCTTGGTCACGATGATGTTCTTCAGGCGGCCCGTGATGGAGAGGTAGCCGTCGGAGTCCAGCTTGCCGATGTCTCCCGTGTGAAGCCACCCCTCGGGATCGATCACCTCCCGCGTCTTCTCCGGCATGTCGAGGTAGCCGAGCATCACATTGGATCCCCGGGCCAGGATCTCGCCGTTTCCGTTCGCGTCCTTGCCCTCGATGCGCACCTCCACGTTTGAGAGGGGCAGCCCCACGGATCCGGGACGGTTGCGCGCCGGGCAGGTGCTGGAGATGACGGGCGACGTCTCGGTGAGCCCGTAGCCTTGATAGGTGGTGAGGCCGAGGGCCTCCATCCCGTCGATGACCTCCTTGGCTATCGGCCCGCCCCCGGAGACGAAGAAACGCAGCTTCTCAAGCCCCAGCTCCCGGGCCACGGACCGGAACAGCAGCTTGCCGATCCGCAGGTGGAGCACCTTGAATGAGAACCCGCTCAGGGCAAAGAGGAGGCGGAAGACGGCCTGCACGGCCGGGGGCCTTTCCTTCACCTTGGCCAGGATTCCCTTATAGATCTTCTCGATGAGGAGGGGCATCGCCGGGATGCACGTGGCCCCCGTCTCCTTCATGGTCTGGATGAGCACGTGGGTCTTCATCGAGGGGACCGTCGTGATCCGGGCGAAGGTGAGCAGGGGGACGAATATCCCCATGTTGGTGGGATACGTATGGTGGAAGGGGAGCACGATGATCCAGTTGTCCCCCGGGCCCAGGAGCGTGGTCTGCTGGACGCCGTCGCCGTTCTCCACCAGGTTCCTGTGGGAGAGCATCACCCCCTTGGGCACGCCCGTGGTTCCCGAAGTGAAGATGAGGGCGGCCAGGTCGTCGGGAGAAACGGGATAGGCGAAGGGGTCGATCCCGCGGCCCTGCAGGATCCGGCCCGCCGCGAGCAGGGAGAAGAATGGGATGACGGCGGATGCCGGCAGGGAGCCGTCGGGAAGGACGGGAAAATCGGGTGAAACGTCGGGGGCCGGGTCGAAGAGCACGACGTGCTTGTCGGAACCTCCCGCCTTCATCACCTTCTCCCTGTACTCGGCGGAGGTGAAGATGAACCGCGCTCGGCCCTGAAGGACTCCACCATCTGGCGGATGGTGTGCAGATCTCGAGACGGGACGACGCGATTGACGGGCATGCTGCCTCTGGGCATCCCGCGCTACTGCTCGATGCGCAACCTTCCGAATACCGCCGCTGCCTTGATGTGCACCGCGTCGGCTCCCTCTCGGTATGATGCGGTGGTGTACGAGCTGTCTCCGAAGGCCACGGAGTTCCCGTTGGGCGCCTCCACGGCGCCGAAGGCCGCCGTCATGTCCACGCGCACGGGAGCCGCGGGGTTGATCCTCAGGATGCCGCTTCCAAACACGACATTGACTTCCTTGCGAACGCTTCCGCCCGAGGGGGCGAGCGTCGAGAGGTCCACGATGCCGCGGCTGAAGATGATGTTGTAGTCATTGGAGCCCTTGTTGCCGACGTATTCCATGCGCGAATCCGAGAACACGATGGTGTTCCGGTCCTTGATCTCGGGACCCCGAATGAGGATCCGCACTCCGAGGTAGACGAAAAACAGGGCGAGGATGACCCGCACGAGCGGGATTTGAACGGGAACATAGCGGCGCACCATGATCCAGACGCCGACGATCACCAGGAGGAGCCCCCAGAAAATCCCGTCAAACAGAGAGATCATTCGCATTCCTTCTCCTTTCCCTGAGGATGGACCGCCGGCAGCCCGCTGTCAAGGCGGACCTCGCGCCGGCGCCCTGCGCGCCTGGAAGGGAGGCGGCCGAACGGCCGTCGGTTGCCCGCCCGCGTGTCATGTCGGGCGCCCGAAGCGCGCCAGAGCGCCGTTCAGCGCCGAGGCGAGCCACTGCCTCTCCCTCTCCGAGATATAAACCCCGAAACGGAGGCTTCGCGTCCCCGCTTCTATCCGCAGTGACCGCTGCCGGGCGCCCTGCTGCTCCAAGCCCTGCCGGGCAAAGGTCTCATCCACTGCGCACTCCCCCACTTCCGACAGGGGAACGGCGAGGCGGCGCTTCAGGAAGAGGAGCCTGCGGGTGAAGGAAAAGCCCTGCCGGTCTATGGAGATCTCCACTTTTCCAAAAACTCCCGAGAGGATCCGGGAAACGAGGAACAGGCCCACGCCCCAGAACGGGATTGAAAACAGGGGAAAGAACAAAGGGGCGCCCATGGAGATTGTTGCGGCGGTCCACGCCCCGACGCCGCAGAGCCAGAAGAAGCTGAATCCTCCGAGCGCCGCCAGGCCCCCGGCCCTGCCGCGCTCCGGCACCAGAAGCTCGAGGCGAAGGGGACTCTCCTTCACCCGGATCCGCGAGCCCAGGGGAGGATCCGCGATCCGGAGGGGCGGCGCGAAAGGCGCGCCCACGGGCTTCTTCCCTTCCAGGAGGTCGATCGCCTGTTCCTCGGGAAGGATCCGCTTCGATTCATCGGGATCGAGGTATTCGTCCAGAATGCCTGCCAGAGCCGCGGAAGACAGCTCGATGACGGCGGGCACATCGATCTTCATCTCCCGCGCGGGCAGGTCCGCCGGGCTCTTGTGGGTGAGGAGGAAAAGGAGGGTTGCCGCGAAGGCATAGAGGTCGGAGCGGACCGTCGCCCGCCCGACAAACTGCTCCAGCGGCGTGTATCCCGGGGTTCCCACGAAAGTGGCTCCGGCGAGCGCCGAGGACCGAACGGCGTCCTGCACCCCGCCGAAATCAACGAGGAAGATTTCCCCGTCGTCGCTTTTGATCACGTTCTTGGGATTGATGTCGCGGTGGATTATCGGCGGCCGCAGCGCGTGGATGGAATGCACGATTCTGAGGAGCCGGGCGCCGATTCTCCGGATCTCCTCCTCGCTCCCCCTCCACCCCCGATCAACTGCCTCCTGGAGGCTCTGTCCGGGGATGTACTGGCGCACCAGGACAAAGGAGATCCCTCCCTCCCCTTCGGTAGTGAAGAAATCGATATACGCCGGGACCCCGGGAACGCTCAAGGCCCCCAGCACCTTCGCTTCCCTCTCGAAGAGCTCGACGGTTTTCCAGTCCGTGACCTTGCCGAAGGTGAGGAGCTTTACGGCAACGCTTCCGCCGGTCTGCCTGTCGCGGGCAAGGAACGTGGAAGCCGTCGCCCCGGCTCCCAGCTGGCGGAGCGCCTCATAGCGGCCGGCGATGACATCACCCTCGCGCATACCTCAGCCACACTACCAGATTCGAGGAGCGGCGTCAAAGTTCACACATTCACTGCCGATAGTATCATTGGGGTATGAAAGAGAAAGCCGTCGAAACCGAACCCCCGGCTGATGGACCGACGGCAGCGCAAGAACGACGAGAAAGGATCGGCCGTATGGGCAAGAAGAAAATGAGGCTCGCCACTTACCTGATCGCCAAGAAGCTGCTCACCGTGGAGCAGGCTCAGCTCGTCTTGGCGGAACAGGAAAAGCAGGGCAGCCGAATGCATGACAGATTTGGCCGGATAGCGGTAAAGAAGGGCTACATCAAGGAAGCCGATCTGAACAAAGCCATACTGGCCAAGGAACGGGAGGAGGCGGGTTTCTAGCCCCGCATCCCCTCCTCCGGCTCCTTACGAATCCTCCCCTTCACCCAGGGGTAGGCCTCCTGAAGCGAATCGAAGCTCACATCCGATCTCTCGCTCAAGTCCATGCGGGCGAACTCGCGCACAAACGCCACGGGGGCCCCGGCGGCCCGCGCTGCCTCGATCCCGGTGGGGGAATCCTCGAACACGAGCGCGTGCGCCGCGGATACCCCCAGGAGGGCGAAGGCGCGGAGGAAACCCTCGGGGTCGGGCTTGTACTTCAGACAATCGTCCGCGGAAATCACGGCGGCAAAGGCATCTTTGCGGATTCCTGCATTCTCCAGCATTGCATCGATCTCCACCCGCGCGCTCCCGCTCACGATCGCCCGAGGCACGGGGAGGGAAAGCACCAGGTCCGCTCCGCGAGCTGCCTTGAGCCTGTGCTCCTTGAGGGAGCGAAGCTTGAAAGCGAGGAATCGCTCCTGGATCCCTTCAGCCGTTTCATGGATGCCGTATCTCGGGGCAAGGGTGGAAAAGGCCTCCTTCCACGCGTAGCCGAAGATCTCGGCAATGTCCCGCTCCGTGAGGGTGACGTCGAACTGCCTCTTCAAGAACCTCCCCAGGAGCAGGTCATTGAGCCTTTCGCTTTGCACGAGCGTGTCGTCGAAGTCGAATACGAGGGCCCGGATCTCCATGGTATCTGCGAAGGTACCAGAAGCTGCCCGCAAGCGGCAAGGCAGACAAATCCCCGCTTCCCCCATGCCGAAAAAAAATCTGTTTGCGCTCTGAAACTGTGATACATTGGAGATAAAAGAGCCCTTTTGGCCGCTGGCCGAGAGGCGGGAAGAAATCTCCATGCGGTTGAAAAACTATAATGAAGACCTGGTGCTGGACACCGTCAAGATCGTTCTCAAGGACCGAGCGGACCTCAAGCCGAGCCGTTCGTTCATCCTCGACGTTGCGGCCTATACCCTGAACCGCATTCCGCCAAAGTACATCACGAGCGAGCGGGGCTTCACCCGCGAGCTCATCCAGGCTTCGGTGGAAAAGGACGGGCAGGGGCTGATCGACGTGATCGAGCTCATCACCCTCATCAACCGCGCCATCGACGTGGTTGTCGGGCGCCGCAAGGGGCCCGCCGGGACGCGGAAGAGAGTCCCGGCCCCCGTGAATGCGGTTCTTGCCGACGGGGAGATCACCTACTACTACAACCTGCCGCACATCTTCGGCAGGGTGGTGGATTCTCGAGACGAAAGCCCCGTCATAGCCGCCGACGTGACCCTCTTTGTGAACAACCAGCTTTCCGTCCCGGCGGAGCCGGGATGGCAGAACCCCTACCGGACCAACGAACAGACCAAAGGCTACTTCAGCTTCTGGCCTCAGCCTGAAGCGGGGCCCCGGGACACTTTCCGCGTCGAGCTTTCCATCGGGTTCGAGCACGACGGGTACAGGCCCTTCACGTACAGGAAGAACCTGAAGGTGCCCGGCGAGTACTTCGTCCACGACTACATCCGCTCAGACAAGCTCCTGGACCTGGGCACGCTGACCCTCGACAAAACCTGAAGCCCGCCCTCGGCGACGTTCGGCGGATAGGAGGTCCCCGCCGCACACGCGTATGGCCATTCTTGCCTTTTGCCCACCCCGTCTGTATTATCAATGGAGAGAGGTCTGGAGCTCAGGGAGGGTATCGATGAACCCGAGAAAGATCACCGCGGATGCCCTGAAGAAGGTCTTCGGCGAGCTGAAGGCCGGCAGGGAGCAATCCACCGGCACCTACCTTTTCAAAGGATACCGCGTACAGATAAGCAGATATCAGTCCTCCGGTACGGAGCGTTCGGCGCAGCTGTACAGAAAGCGCCGGGAGCTCGGCATGTGCGTTCGCTGCGGGAAAAAGGTCACCAAGCGCAACCCCATCACCGGAAAGCTCTATCGGCTCTGCGACGAGCACAGGAGAGAAATAGATAGAAAGTAGCGTGAGCTGCTCTCAGGGCCGAATCCGGTATTGAACCAGCCCGAGATACTCGTGTACCGCCTGGAAGCTCTCCGCCAGCGTCTGGAAAGAGGGGAGGAAGCTTCGAAGGTCGTAGCGCGCCCTTCCCGTCTTGTAGTCGGTAGGCGCCGGTACGACGGAGATTCCCGCCTTGCTGAAGGCGAGCACGCTCCGGGGCATATGGTAAGCGGATGTCACCAGCGCCGCATGGCTGACCCCCGCTGCATGGAGCAGGGGGGCAAGGTTTCCGGCGTTCTCCCACGTCGTTCGGCTCTTGTCCTCGATTCGAATCATTGCGGAGGGAAATCCGAGCTCGGCGGCGGTCCTTTGCGCCGCTTCAGCCTCTGATTCCACGTTCCGCGCCCAGACCCTGCCTCCGGAGACGAACAGCGGCGTATCGCCCCGCCGTGCCAGCATGATCCCATAGGCCAGCCGTTTCAGCGATTCCGGGAAGAGGCTCGCGTGGCCGCCGAGCTCGGCCGAGCGGTCAATGGTCCCCCCGCCGAGCACGATGACGGCGTCGTAGCGGGCAGTACGCTCGAGGGCCGGATAGCGGTTTTCCAGGGGCAGGAGCAGCGCGTCATGGACCGGCTCGATGGAAGCGAGCAGGAGAACGAGCGCCGCCGCCCCCATCGCTGCACGGCCCGCCCTCTTTCGGCCGCGCGCGGCCAGGAGCGCTCCTACCGCAATGACGAGGATGAACAAGAGAGGCGAGAGAAAAAGCGTTGTGATGACGGCGGAGAGGATCACGGCGGGGAAGAGTATATCCCTTGCTCCAATGGGAGAAAAGGCCGATATTGGGAAAAGGAGGAGGCGGTGGTCGAGGAATATCTCGATAAGATCAAGGATCTCCCCGTGATGCCGGAGGTGGCGCAGAGGGTCGTGAACCTCACCGAAGGCAGGATGGAGATCTCCTTCAAGGAGCTGGAATCCATCATCAAGGAGGATCCGGGCCTGACAGCGAAGATCCTCAAGATCGCCAACTCGGCGCTCTACGCCCGGCAGAAGGAGATCAAGAGCCTCCAGATGGCCATTTCCCTTCTCGGCTTCAAGAACATCAAGAGCCTCGTCCTCCTCATCATGGCCTCGCGGCTCTTTCCGAAGATGAAGAACACCTCGTTCCACCGCACCTACTGGCGGCATTCCACGCTGAGCGCTTTCCTCTCCAAGAGCCTGTCCCTGCGGTGCAGCAGGAGCGATTTCGCGGAAGAGGCGTTCATCGCCGGCCTCCTCCACGAGATCGGCCAGGCGGCGATGCTCAGCGTCTCGGCAGAGGAGTACAGCAAAGCCCTGGAAGCCGCGGAGCTGAAAGCCATGAGCCTCGAGACAATCGAAGAGCAGATGTTCGCCACCAACCACAGGGAGGTGGGCGGCGCGCTCCTAAAAAAGTGGAATTTCCCGGATATCTACGTCGACGTGGCGCGGGAGCATGAGACTCTCAACATCACGTCCCCCCACAAGCCCCTCATTATCATCGTCTCCACGGCATGCATCATCGCGGATGGGATCGAGTCAGCCGAGCTCACCCGGGAGAAGCAGGAGCTTTTCACGCAGCTCCTCCCCTATACCTGCCTGCCTCCGGGAGACATCGCCTCGTACGTTCAAACCTACACGGCGGAGCTCACGCAGCTGCGGCTGTTCCACGAGTACCAGAACCTCCTCGAGATCTCGTGAGCGCGGTGGGGCGGCGCAAGTACGCGCCGCCCCGTCCTCACGGCGCCAGGATCTCGGGAAGCTTCATTGAATAGCCCAGCCGCACCACGAGCGACCAGTACGTGGCGGGGCCGGCAACCGTGGGAACGGCGATGTCGTAGACGGCATCCAGGGTGTATGCCGACGTCCCCTGGGTGAGGCTCGCCGTCGCCTCCCCCTCGAACTTCAGGAACGAGATGGGCGATGGGCTTGTGAGCTGCTGCTGATAGGTGCCCGCAAATCCGCGAAGGCTGGCGCCGAGCACCGCGCCGCCCCCGATTCCGATCCACGTCGAGCCCATGAGACTTCCTCCCGCGGTCAGCTCGGATACGGGAGAGTAGTAGAGGTAGGGCTCATTGCGGGCGCAATCCTGGTAGGTGACATTGGCGATGAGGGCGAGAAGCGAATACGGGCTTCCCCCCTTCACCAATGTCACCGTTATCTCTTCCGCCGCCGTGGCGATGGCGTTGTTGAAGCCGAAGCTTCCGTCAACCAGGTAATCCACCTTGCCGTACGTCCGAAGAGTCGTATCGCGAAGCAGGAACGCATCGATGAACGAGAGGGGAAGCGAAAGATTGAGCTCGGCAGATGCGTCATTGATCGGCGTGCGCAGGGGGTCAAAGGTCTCGGGATAGCGTCCCCACCTGACACTGGAGGTCAGGAACAGCACGTTCGGCACTCCCAGGCTGAGGTCGGCCTGCGCGTAGAGGCTTGCCGAGTAGGCCTCGAAGAGGTCTCCGGGATTCTGAGGCGCACCGAGGGTATCCGCCCGATAGAAGAGCCCGTTTCCCGTGAGATAGCCCCCCAGCCACGGGGTGAGCTTGAGGTTGAGGAAGTACAGGTCCATCGGCGCGCCGATCCCCACGTCCTGGACCGAGTACGCCGAGTGGTCGACGAGGCTGTTCGCCACCCTGTTGACCCGCCAGTCGTCGGCGCGGTATGCGACGGTAAGGCCCCAGACGCTGTCGAAGAGGCGGGTATAGGAGGCTTCCGCGTGAAGCTGGGACCGGGTCGTGTCCGCGAAATAGGATCCCGTCGATGCCAGGGTATCGGCGTGATCCCGCGAGACCTGGTTGAACAGGGCGGCCACGTTCTCGAAGTAGGGGTCGACGGCGTAGACGCCGCGGTAGGCATCAAGGGCGCTGTGCCAGTCCCTGCTCCACTGGTAGATCTTGCCCAGGCGGAATTGGGCGCTCACGTTCCCCGGGTCGATCGCCAGGACCCTGCGGAACTGCGCGATGGCGGGCGCCAGCTGCTCTTCTCCGACATAGTAGTCGCCGAGCTCGTTTCGAAGGCCGTAGGTATCCTCGTCGAGTGAGTAGAAGGCGCGCATGACCGCGCCGGAGTACATGCCGGAGAGAACGGCAAGCTCCTTCTGCAACGCGGTCCTGGTCTCGGATGCGACCTTCTCCAGACCCGCAAGCTCCACCGCCAGCGCCTGTCCTTCGGCGGCGGGGTCAGCCGCGCCCTCTCCCCCTTCGGTGGGAGAGCTCGGGGCTGAAGCGGGAGCCGAGAGGTGTAGAGCGAGGCGGGCAAAGTCGGGGAAATAGGCAGGGACAGCGGCACCGGGAACCGCCGCCAGGCTCGCGATGATCGGCAGCGCCTCCTGCGCCCTGCCGCCCCACAGCAAGCATTGGGCCTTTGCATAGTCCAGGCCGATGCCAGCCGCGGATTCCCCCGACGCCGCTGCGAGCAGCGCCTGGGCGCCGGCCCACTGCCTGTCCGCGAGATAGATCTTGGCCAGGACGAGCCGCGCCAGAACATCCGCGGAGAGGCCGGCGCGAAGCTCCGCCGTCTCCCCCTGCCTGTCCCACGTCCACTTGTTGCTGCGGGTGAGATCCGCGAAGACCTGCCGATCCTTGTCGTCGCTCGCCTGGAGGGCCGCGATCCTGTCCTTGTGCGCCGCGGCGAGGTCCACGACGAGCTGGAGGCCGCCGATCAGCGCGCGAGCCTCCTCGATGCGCTGATTGAGCGAAGCCGCTTCCCCCTCCATGCCGGCCTGATCCCCCGCCGCCATGACCGTCTTGGAGCGGGAAAGCTGGGCTGTCAGCGCCGCCCTCGCCTTCTCGGCATCCGCCGGCAGGCGGCCGAGGAAGCTCACGGCGAGGGAGCTCTCATCCATGGCCTGGAGAAGACCCGCCGAACGAACCTCCATGTCCTTGAGCGCGAGATGGGCATGAATGACCAGGATGCGCCGGTACTCCTCGATGGCCTCCTTCTTTTTTCCATTCCAGAAATAGGTCTGGGCGAGGAGCTGGCGCAAGGCGAGGTTGTCGGGGTGATCGGCGAGCTTGGCCCGATAATCCGCGATCACCCGGTCCTTCATCCCTTCCTGCGCCTTGAAGGAGTCGAGGTAGGCGGAAAGGGTGGGAGAGGGAAAGAAGGTATCCGAGATCTGCGCCTCCACCTTCTCTGAGTCCGCGGTCCGGCCAAGAAACAGGTACGCGTCGATGAGAAGCAGGTACGCTTCCAGGTCCTGGGGTGAGACGCGAATGGCGAGGGCGAAGTCCGCGGCCGCGCGGTCGGGATACCCGTTGACGCGATACACCCTTCCCAGCTGCTTGAGCAGGCCGCTGTCGGTGCCGGCGATGTTCTGCGCTTCCCGAAGCTCGCTCTCCGCCTCAGAGCCCCTGCCCGCCCACAGGTACGTGAGGCCGAGGTTCACGGTAAGGTCCAGGTCCCTGGGGAACGCGGCAAGCCCTTCCCTGAAAAAGGACACCGAATCGTCGTAGCGGCCGGTCCAGGCGGCGACCTTGCCCGCCTCCATCCACAGGTCGTGCCGATTCGGATCTTTCGAGAGAAGCTCGCGATACTTGGCAAGGCCCTCCGTCACGTCTCCCTTCCAGATCCTGTTCTTCGCGGTCAGGAGGAGCACCTCGGGGTTGCCGGGCTGGATGGGCGCGGCGCGATTGAGGTACTTCAGCGCATTGAGGTAGTCTCCCAGCATGGTGTAGATCTGCGAGATGTAGACATAGGGCTGGATGCTCCCCGGGTTGTCGCGGATGCGGATGAGGTAGTCGTCTATTGAGAGGAACGGCGCGTTGATGGATTTGTCGTCAAGGTCCTTCGGGAAAACCGCGGGCAGGGGGGGAGTGAGGACCCGCTTCCCGTTGTCCTTGCGGACGAGGAAGAAGCAGTCGAGGTAGAAGAAATAGCGGCCGTCGATGCGCCTCTTGTCCGAGATCCCGAAGCGCAGGCTGTGCGCCTTGGCGTCCAGGGTGAGATCTCCCACGAGGTTCCAGTAGTACGCGGGAGCATAGTTCCCGGCCACCGTCACCGTCTCGCGGTATACGGGGATAGGCCTGCCCGAATCCAGCGTGATCTGAAAGGGAGAGGAGTAGGAGGGATACAGATCCTCTCGCGGCCCTGGAGGCGTCCCGCCATACCACAGCTCGTACACCCCCGCGGAGGGAACGGTGAACGCATAATCGGCGTAGAACGTCCCCACCCCGGCAAGCCCCGCGGCGCTGTTCAGCTGCAGCGTGCGCGAGCCTGAGCAGGAGTAGCTGAGGACCGGCTCGCGGGAGAAATTGGTGGAAACAGCGTCTTCCCCTTCGACGAAAACGAGGGTATCGTTTTTCTGGGGAAACACGGGCTCCAGCCGGCCTTTGCCCGGCGCGGGCTGGGCGGAGGGCTCGGCGGAAGAGGCCTGGGCGAAGAGCTTTCCGCCCGCCAGGGCCGCGATTGCGGAGGCGAAGAGAAGAACAGCTGTCAGTTTCCTGCACATGACGAGATCTCCGTTGGTATGCTACACTGATTCCGTGAAGAAGGATAGCACCACACTGACTCTCGCGGAGATCGCCGCTTTTTCAGCCGTCATTGGAGCGGCCAACGCCTTCTTCCCCTCCAACCCGGGGTTTTTGCAGGGTGTCTTCAACCCCTACCTCGTCGTCGCACTGTTCTGCGCCGTCGTCTACGGCAAATACCAGGGATTCGCAAGCCTCCTGTTCTCTGCCGTCATCGTCTGTTTGCCCTTCCCGCTGGCCGTCGGGTACCTCGCCCTGGGCAGGCCCCCCGATTTCATCGCCTCCTGGGCATCGCTGTGGGTCCGCGCCCCGGTGCCCCTGGCAATCACCCTCATCGAGGTATATTTCCTGGGACTCATCCGCGATTCCCTGGTCGCGCGGGAAATGAAGAGCAAGAAGAGAATCAGCACCATCGCGCGGGAGAAGGGCCTGGTGATGCGCCAGATGAGGGTGCTCCAGACCGCCAACATCGAGCTGGAGGAGAGGATTTCGCGCCAGGAGGACAGCATCACCTCCCTCTATGAGCAGATCGAGGTGCTTCGCTCCCTGAACCTCTCCAAGGCGCTGCAGGCGATGCTCGGCATGGTGCGCCGGTTCGTCGGCGCGACCCGATGCTCGATCTGGGAGCATAAGCCGGAGTCGAAGAGGCTGGAGCTTGCGGCCGGCATGGGCAGGGAGGAGGATGCGGAGACCTCGCTTGCAGACGAGAGCACGATCGAAGGCTGGGTGGTGCGCAACAACATGATGTTCTCCGTCAAGATGCTCCTCGAGCACGACAGCCTGGCAAAGCTCGACACGGGGCGGAGCATCATGACCCTCCCCATCTCGGCCGGGAGGCGGATCTGGGGCGCGCTCACCATAGAGGAGATGCCCTTCGCCAAGTACAACCTCTACACGGAACGGCTCCTCCTTCTCATCATGGCGCTCGCGGCGCCCGCCCTGGAGAGGGCGATCGAGTACGAGTCCATGATCAGGCAGGAGGAGATCGACGCCGTGACGGGCCTCCCCACATTCTCCCAGTTCTATTCCCTGTTCGAGAAGGAAATCACCCGGTCCGCCCAGGAGAAGGGGACCTTCGCCGTCGTGATATTCGAGCTGTTGAACTACCCCACCCTCGTGGAGCGCTTCGGAAGGGAGGAAGTCCTGCGCCTCCTCGGGGAAATAGCCGTCATGGCGCAGGCCCTCGCCGGGCCGCACGCGCGGTTCTTCCATTATAAAGGGGAGGGACAGCTGGCCGTTCTCTGCCCCAACCTGGACAGAGACGGCGCTTCCCTGTTCTGCCTGAACGTCCTGGGCAAGGTCAACTCCGACGTCTGGCAGGCGCGCGGCGAGAGGGCATACCTCGAGTTGATCCTGGGGTTCTCCGCGCAGGCCGGGACCGTGAAGTCTCCCGACGAGCTGTTGAAGGCGGCGGAGAACCTTCTGGACATGCAGAAGGTATAGGCGATGCCGGGATTCGATTTCTTTCGCAGGAGAACCAGGGGCTACGTGCCCAAGACCCCCGGCGCCGCCCTGCGGGCCGTGGGCTCGGGGGCCGCGTCCCCCGAGCACTTCATCTGGGAGAGCTGCTCATCCAAGCCCTTGGACGAGGAGCCGTTCGATCTCGATGCCATCGAGCGGACACTCTCCCGCCCTGACCTCGGCGTAGAGACCGCCAGGCTGCTCAAGGAGATCTTCGAGAAGATGATAGGCAGCAAGGAGCCCGAGACTGCCCTCTTCGGCGCCGAGGGGATCAACACGCTGGAGGGACGATGCGTCTCCAGCATCGAGGCGCTGAAAAGGAAGCTGTCGCTCCAGGAGAACGCGGCGCTCTGGCGCGCTCTGGCGCTCGCGTACTTCGCGCTGGCGGAGCTCCACGTGAAGGCCCGGCTGATCAGGGCCTTCTACCTGAAGGAAGCGCACGCGGCGCTTACGAAGTCCATCGCCATGCAGGGGGCCCTCGATAACGAATCCCTCGCCCTGGCGGTCGACATCCTCGTCGGGCTCGGCCTTCACGATCAGGCCGCCCGAATGCTGGAGGGCGCCTCAGGGAAGGCGGATCCGTTCGTGACACTCCTTTCGGCGCGGGTGGCCTTCCATCGCGGGGAGTACGGGAAGGTGATCGGCCTGTGCCGCGCCCTGGCGCCGCACAGCAAAGAGCTTCGCGACGCGGACAGGCGCGTCATCGATTTCTGGACGGGGCGCTGACATGAAGCGCATCACCGTCTGCCTCATCCTGGAGGGCTCCTACCCCTACATCACCGGCGGGGTCTCGGCGTGGGTGCAGGAGCTGATCGGCGCTCTCCCCCAGATCGATTTCACCCTCTATACCTTCTCTCCCAAGAGCGGCCAGGAGATCCGCTACGCTTTCCCTCCCAACGTGATCGGACACAGAGATATCGTGATCGGACAGCGGAGGAGATCCCGCGGGAGGGCGCGGGGAAAGAGGGAGCTTCTGGCTGAAATCCAGGCCCTGCACTCCGCCCTCGCCTCCGGCTCCGCCCCCGCCTTGAACGAGATCCTCGCCCGCGCGCCCGAAGGCTATTTCCTCTATAACGAGGCCGTCGCGAGCGAGGAGGGCTGGGAGATGATCGTGACCGCCAACCAGGAGCACAATCCCATCTACCCCTTCTCCGATTACTTCTGGTCATGGAAGTCGGCCCACGACCTGGTTTTCACCGTGCTGGGCGATTCCCCTCCCCCCGCAGACATCTACCACGCCGTCTCGACGGGGTACGCGGGCCTCGCCGCCATGGCGGCCAAGGGCCGGACGGGAAGGCCCTTCCTCCTCACCGAGCATGGGCTGTACCACAAGGAGCGCGAGATGGAGATAAAGCGGGCGGCATTCGTTCGCGGCTACCAGCGCGATCTGTGGATCGGGATGTTCAACGGGCTCTCCCGGATGTGCTACCGCTCGGCGGACCTCGTCATTTCACTCTTCGAGTACAACCGCCGGCGTCAGATGGACCTGGGGGCCGAAGCGGACAAGGCCATCGTGGTGCCCAACGGCATCGACATCGCGCGCTTCAGCTCCGTGATACGAAAAAAGAGGGGGGGCTTCCACGTCGGGTTCGTGGGGAGGGTGGTGCCGATCAAGGACGTGAAGACTTTCATCCTCATGGCCAAGATCGTTTCAGAGGCGCTTCCCGAGGCGCGCTTCTGGTGCATCGGCCCCACCGACGAGGACCCCGCCTACTACGAGGACTGCCGGGCCCTCGTGGAGACCCTCCGCTTGGGCGGGCAATTCAGCTTCACGGGGAAGCAGGACGTGCGCTCGTACTACGAGTTTCTCGACGTGCTGGTGCTCTCCAGCATCCGCGAGGCGCAGCCCCTGGTCATCCTGGAGGCGTTCACGGCGGGGCTTCCCGTGGTCTCCACCACGGTGGGAAACGTCGCCGAGCTCCTGGACTACGACGAGCGGTTCCTCGCCCCCTCGAAGGACGCGGAGAAGCTGGCGCGGGCGGTGCGCTTCGTGCACGGCCACCCCGACGAGATGGAAAGGATCGCGGCGGCGAACAAGGAGAAGGCGGGGCGCTTCTACGACAAGGCCGACGTCTTTCGACGCTACGGGGAGATCTACGGGAAGCTCGTGGAAAGCGACAGGGCATGGCGGGAATCGGCTTCGAGCTGAAGAAGGCCCTCCAGCGCGGAGGGATCGGGCGGTTCGTCACGGTGAGCCTGGCCGGCACCGCGATCGTCGCGGGGCCGTGGCTCCTCTCCGTGCTGGGGATATTCCTCATCCAGCGCTTCGCCTCCGCCCTTCTGGCGCAGGCAGCCGCCCTGTTCATGGCCGTCATCATCTACTCCTACGCTTTCTCCCTCATCGCCTCCAGCGGCTTCGCCTACGTGTTCACCCGCTGGGTCTCGGACCTCATCTACGAGGAGAAGAGGCGTGAAGCGGGGGGAGCGCTCCTGGCCTATCTGATCCTCGTGGTTGCCGGCGCCGCGGCCCTCGGCCTGGCGGGGGCCCTGCCGCTTTCCCTGGCGGGGGTCGTGGCGCACCCCCGGCTCTTTGCCGCTTCCGCGGTCCTGCTTTTCGTCGCCATCAATGCGAGCTGGGTCCTCATCTCCTTCGTCTCGCTTTTGCGGCGGTACCTGGGGATCCTCCTGGTGTACATCGGCGGCTCCCTCGGCTCCTTCATCGGCGTCGTGCTCCTGGGCCGCGCCTTCGCGGCCGCCGGCGCCCTGCTGGGCTACGCCCTCGGCCAGTGCCTCACGGCCGCTGCGCTCTACGCAATGACCCTGGGACGCTTTCGCCCCATGAGCCTCCCCTTTTCCGGCATCGCAGCGTACCTCCGCCGGTACCGCTTCCTGTTCTTCTCCGGCATGCTCTATGCCTGGGCAACCTGGGTGGACAAGGTCGTTTTCTGGCTTGCCTTCGGCACCAGGGTCCCCGGGGGGTGGCTCTCCATATTCGACCCCTATGACGCGCCTGTATTCTTCGCCGTGCTCACCCTGATCCCCGCTCTCATCTACTTCACCATAGAGGCGGAGACGACCTTCTACCCGCGCCTCCGCGACTTCCTCAAAAACCTCACCACCGGGCCGTACAAGAAGATCCAGGAGAAGAAGTACGCGATGATCCGCTCGATGAACAGCGGCCTGAGGGAGCAGGCTCTCCTCCAGGGGATCTCCACCGCCGTCGGGCTTCTGCTGGCGCCCATCATCGCCGCACGGGTGCTCGGCGGGCAGGCATCCGTGCCGATCCTCCGCCTCACCCTGGGCGCCGTCTTCTTCCACTCCCTCTTTCTCACACTCATGATCTTTCTCTTCTACCTGGAGCTGTACGCGCGGGCCTTTGCGGCGACCCTCGCCTTCTTCGCGGTGAATCTGCTGGCCAGCCTGCTTCTTGCGCTCACGGGGGCAAGCGGACTCGCCGGCGCGAGCTACCTGGCGGGGGGCATCGCCGGCTGTATCGTCGCGGGCATCCTGTTGTCGCGCTCCGCGTCACGGATAGACCGGACGCTCTTCTCCCGGGCCGCGAGGAGCGGTGGGGTTGTCAAGGTGGAGACGGTCAGCGAGAGACGGGGCCGGGATACGGCGCGGCGACGTCCGGAACGGAAGGCCCAAGGGGCACGGGGTCGGGGAACCTCCCCATGAGGTACCGATACCGCTCGCTCATCTGGTGGCTTCGCTGGAATGTGCTCACGTTGTAGCGCAGGGGATTGGGAAGAATCGTGACCAGCCGGCGCTGCTCGTCGAGGGAAAGACCCGACGGCTTGGACTTGTAGTAGTAGGAAGAGGCCGCACCGATCCCGTACACGCCCCGGCCCCACTCGATATAGTTGAGATACAGCTCCAGGAGCCTCTCCTTTTTCAAGAGCAGGTCCATCTCCACGGCGATGAGGGCTTCGACGTACTTGCGAAGATATGTCTTTCTGGGCGTGAGGAAGAGGGTGCGGGCGAGCTGCTGCGGGATGGTGCTCCCGCCGTACAGGGTGTAGCCGATCGACCTGTTCACGTTATAGGCGTCCCTGATCGCCGCGAAGTCGATCCCCGCGTGCGAGTAGAACCTCATATCCTCCACCCTGATGAACATCTCCCGGGCGGAACGCGGCACCTGGCGCAAAGGAACGAAAGCCAGAGGCTTCGCCTTCTGGTGCGATATGACGCTGCGATAGATCATGAGGGAAGTGACGGGGGGATTGCGGTGGGCAAGCACAAGGCAGGCGGCGAAAACGGCCAGAAAGAGCGCGACATGACCCGCCACGAGCGCGCCGAGGAGGAACCTGCCGAGCCGGGAGACGGCCAGCAGGAGAAAATCGCCGAGCCGGGAGGCGGAGCCTGTCCCGAAGCGGCGCAGGACGGCGGCGGCATGGTGGCGGATACTGTCCGGGATGCTTGAGATCATGGTGCGGATTCCGGGGGCACACGGTACGGAGTGCCGCCGGGAAAGTCAATACGTGCGCGGCAGGGCGCGAGACGGAGCGCTCTCCTTGAGTCTTGCGCGCCGGGCAGCGGACGGCTAGGATGGGTTGATGCCCGCGGGAAAGACTTCATCCATCGGGGAAGTGAGGAGGCGGCTTCCCCGCGAGTTCATAGCCCGGCTCTCCGCGGAGCTTCCGCCCAACCTGGCGGACCGGATCCTGCACGGCATGGGGGCAGACCGCCCCACCACCCTGAGGGTGAACTCGCTCTCCTGGGATGCCCGCTCCCTCATGCGCTTTTTCAAGGAGAACGCCGTAAAGCACCGCCGCGTCTCCTGGTACCCGGACGCCTTCCTCCTGACGGATGCGCGCGAGAGGGACGTGGAGGCATGGGAGCCCTACCGCCAGGGGCGCATCTACATGCAAAGCCTCTCCAGCTTGATCCCCGCTCTAGCCCTGGAGCCGCGCCCGGGGGAGAGAGTCCTGGACCTGGCGGCGGCGCCGGGGAGCAAGACCACCCAGATGGCTGCGCTCATGGCCGGCCGCGGGCTTATCCTGGCCAATGAGGTGAACCCGGTGCGCGCCGAGCGGCTCGCATACAACGTTCGCCTCCAGGGATGCGCGGCCGTGGAGGTGCGCGTGGGGCGGGGAGAAAAGATCGGGGCCGAGATGCCATGCCGCTTCGACCGCGTTCTCCTGGACGCGCCGTGCAGCGGGGAAGGTCGGTTCATCGCGGGCCGGCCCGCAACGTCCCGCTTCTGGTCTCCCCGGATCGTGGCCGAAAGCGCGCGTCTCCAGCGGAGGCTCATGGCGAGCGCCGTTGCAGCCCTGAAGCCCGGCGGGACTCTCCTCTACTCCACCTGCACGCTCAACCGCGAGGAGAACGAGAGAATCATTTCCTGGGCGCTGGAGAGCTTCCCCCTGGAGACCGAGCGTATCCCCGTGAGCATCCCCGGCGCGCTGGCGGGCCTGGCCGACGGCCTGGATCCCGCGGTGGCCAGGGCACTTCGGATCCTGCCCGACCGCGAGTTCGAAGGATTCTTCATCTGCCGGATGAAAAAAAGGGTCGATACGGCGGGGGGGCGATGAGAACAGCTGCTGGTTTTACATTTATCATTATGGTAAAATGTCTTGCTTTGAACATCGGCTCGTCAAATCGACGGCACTGCTTGTGCGAAATCGGGTCAACGTAGTAGGATTATTCGGTCATGAAAAGCAACATTTCGATTCTTCCGGTCGTCATGCGCTCAACTCCGAGGTACGTCATGCCGCTCGCCAAAGCTTTCCTGAGAAAGCTCATGGCAGAAAAGTTCGATTATTACCTTGGAACGGGACGCAGCAGCAGGCTCGCCCTCGTGACCTTCAAAATCACACCGATCTGCAACCTCTCCTGCAAGATGTGCGGCCAGCGCGGGAAAACAGGCGTGCTCAAGGGCCAGCGCGCTCTGGAGGAGGCGAAAAAGATCGTCCCCATCGAGCGTTACAGGGCTCTGGTCGAGGAGCTGGCGCCCATGAACCCGATCCTGTATATCTGGGGCGGAGAGCCCTTCCTGTACCCGGACTTCATGGACCTGGCTGCCTACATGGCCAAGAAGTGCCGTGCCTTCACCGTGAATACAAACGGCACCTACCTGGCGGACAACGCCGAGCGGATCGTGCGCGATCGGTGGGGAGGCGTCTACGTCTCCCTCGACGGGACGGAGGAGGTCAATGACCCAATCCGCGGGAGAGGCACCTACAGGCGGGTGGTCGAGGGATTCAAGGCGCTGAACAGGGAAAAGGAGAAGCAGGGAAGCAAGCTGCCCTACCTGGGGCTGGTCACGTGCGTGAGCAACATGAACTACATGCACCTGGAAGAGCTCATGGAGGAGGCGCGCCAGTTCAAGCTTTCCTGGCAGGTGATCAACCTCGGCACCTATTCCAACACCGCCGTTGTGGTCAAGCAGCGCGCGTTCATGCAGGAGACCTTCGGAATCCGCGCCAACTGCCTCGAGGGGTTCACCAACGGCTACAACGAGGGAATCGACGCGAAGCTCTTCGAGGGGATCCTTACCCGGATCCAGAAGCTCGACTACGGCTACCCCATCCTCTGCGAGCCCGCGCTCAACGCGGACAAGATCGAAAAGTACTACAGCGATTTCGACGCCGCCCCCCGCAACCGCTGCATCTGCCCCTGGGTGCATGCCGACATCGACTACAACGGGGACGTGCATTTCTGCGTGGATTTTCCCGAGTATGTGCTGGGCAACATCAAGGAGGAGAGCTTCCTCACCATCTTCAACAACGACAAGGCCGCCCGCTTCAGGAAAACGCTCCGCGCGGATCCCGACGGAATCTTTCCCGGCTGCAGCCGCTGCTATCAGCTCATGCTCCTGGGGCGCAGGAACAGGAGCTTTTAAGGGCCGCGCATTATTCGGCCGTCCGGCGGAGCGTTTTCAGGAAATCTTTTTCAGCTCGGACAACCGCTCATCTATCGCCCTCTCGTACACGGCGAGGAGCATCTCCGTGGTCTTTTCCAGCGTCCACCGCCGCGAAACGGCTCGGGCCCGCTCCCCGGCGGCCTTCCTTGCATGCTCGTCACGAAGGTAGTAAAGCACCCTGTCCGTAAAGGCCGCGATGTCCTCTTCGACGAGCGAGCCCCCCTCTCCATCGGTCAACACTTCCTCGGTGGCGGTGGCCCGCAGGGCCACCACGGGGGTGCCGCAGGTCATCGCTTCCACCAGGACGAGGCCCTGGGTCTCGGTCTTCGAGGAGAAGACAAAGAGGTCTGATGCCCCATAGATGTAGGCGAGCTTCTTCCTGTCGAGGTAGCCGGGGAACAGGACATTGCCGCCAAGCCCCTGCGCCGCGGCTTTCCGTTCGAGGCCGGCCCGATACGGGCCGTCCCCGGCCATGAGGAGCAGCGCCTTGGGGACGGTGCGGATAACGCGGCCCAGGCACTCCAGAAGGAAATCGATGTTCTTCTCGTGGGCTATGCGCCCCACGTACAGGAGAAGCCGTCTGCCGGCCAGTTGCGGCATGACTCTCCTGAAATAGGCGGCCTGCTCGGCGCGCTCGGCGGGGCTCATGGTGAACTCTTCGGGATCCACGCCGTTGGGGATCACCTCGATCGGCGTCTCCACGCCATAGGTGAGGAGATGGCGCTTGAGAAACTGCGAAGGAACCGTGAGGCGGTCCACCAGCCTGTAATCGCTTCGCGACCACGTTCTGGCGATGAGCTTCGCGGCCGCCGGCAGGAGGAAGGGGAAGTAGGCCTGGATGTAGTGCTCCCAATACGTATGGCATGTCATGACATGGGGCACCCCGGACCGCCTGCAATAGCTCTTCCCCCCGAAGCCGATGGTGAACTCCGAGTGGGCGTGAACGACATCCGGCTTCAAATCTTCCAGCAGGCGGGTGATCCTCCACCGGGCCGCGGGATATCCCAATCGATCCTCCGGGGAGAAGGGCAGGCTGAACGCGGGGAAGCGGATGATCCTTTCGTCGTCCGGCGGGGAGGCGTCGCCCTCGGGTCGCGGATACAGCGGCGCGAGGACGATGACCTCATGGCCCAGTTTCGTGAGGGCTCGCCGGAAGCCCTCGACAGCAACGGTCACCCCGTTGATCCGGGGCCAGTATGTGTCGGTGGTCATCACGATTCTCATGCGAACCCCAGCTCCTCCCGTCGACGATACCCCTTTTCCCGACGGAACGGCAACGCCTCTCCCCCTACCCCGAAACCCTTCAATTTGATATATAATGCACCGATTATGTCCAGCAAACCCGAGACAACACGGCCGGCCGTCGGCATCTGTTTGGGCGCTTCCACTCTCTCCATTGTCCGCGTCGAATCGGAGCGCGGAGAATCTCGAGTGGTTTCGGTCGTGCAGGCCCAGCACGACGGGGATCCGAAGGCCGTATTGGCCGGCGCCCTCGACGAATACGATCTGTCAGGCTCCTTCATCGGCGCCACGGGAAGGAAGTTCCGGCGGATCCTGGCCATCCCGTCCATAACGGAGCCGGAAGCCACGGAGCATGCCCTGGCGTACGTGAACGGGGAGGGAGCGCATTACGACGCCGTCGTGTCGGCCGGCGCGGAGAGCTTCATCGTCTACCAGATGGACCGCAAGGGCAAGGTCTCCCGCATCAGCTCGGGCAACAAGTGCGCCTCCGGCACAGGGGAGTTCTTCCTCCAGCAGATCCGGCGGATGAACGTCTCGGTGGGCGAGGCGGTGCGCCTCGCCCGCACATCCCAGCACCCCCACCAGCTCTCGGGCAGGTGCTCCGTGTTCTGCAAGTCGGACTGCACGCACGCCCTGAACAAGGGCGAGCCGATCGCCGACGTGGCCGCGGGCCTTGCCCGCATGATTGCCAAGAAGATCGAGGAGCTGCTGGTCAAGGTCAACGCGCGCTCGGTCCTCCTGGTCGGGGGAACCACGCGAAACGACGTTGTGGTGGGATACCTGAAGGAACGCTTCCCGAGGGTGGACGTTCCCCGAGAAGCGCCCTACTTCGAAGCCCTCGGCGCGGCTCTCTGGGCGCTTTCCACGGGGCAGGAGAAAATCCCGGCCAGGGGCGAATACTACAGGGACGCGGGCTCATCCTTCGAGTTCCACGAGCCCATCTCCTCCTACAGCTCCCTGGTGGATTTCAAGGAGATGCCCTTCGAGGAGCCCCGCCAGGACGACGAGTGCATCCTGGGCATCGACGTGGGCTCCACAACAACCAAGGCGGTTCTGGTGAGGCTGGCCGACGAGAAGATCCTGAAATCGGTGTACCTGCGCACGAACGGCAACCCCATAAAGGCCTCCCGCGAGTGCTACGGCTCCATAGCCGCGGCGCTCGGTGAAACGCGGGTGCGCGTGATCGGGCTGGCCGTGACGGGGAGCGGGCGCTACATCGCGGGGCTGCACGCCGGAACCGAGGGGATCATCAACGAGATCATCGCCCACGCCCGCGCCGCGGCCCACTTCGATCCCGAGGTGGACACGATCTACGAGATCGGCGGCCAGGACGCCAAATATACGTACCTCACCAACTCCGTGGCCTCCGATTACGCGATGAACGAGGCATGCTCCGCGGGCACGGGAAGCTTCCTGGAGGAGTCCGCCCAGGAGACGCTGGGCATCCGCATGGAGGAGATCGCCGACATCGCCCTGCGCGCCAAACGCCCGCCCAACTTCTCGGACCAGTGCGCCGCGTTCATCTCATCGGACATAACCACGGCCTTCCAGGAAGGCATCGGCAAGGAAGACATCATCGCGGGCCTCGTGTACTCCATCTGCATCAACTATGCAAACCGCGTGCGCGGATCCCGGCATACGGGCGCCAAGGTCTTCATGCAGGGCGGGGTGTGCTACAACAGGGCGGTTCCCATCGCTATGGCGGGGCTCATCGGCCGGAAGATCGTGGTGCCTCCCCATCCCGGCCTCATGGGCGCCTACGGCGTGGCCCTCGAAGCGAAGAACATGCTCTCCCTCGGCCTGCTGGAGAGGAAGAGCTTCGACCTCGCCGCCCTTGCCTCACGCGAAGTCTCCTACGGAAAAAGCTTCGTCTGCCATGGAAAACCCGAGAACTGCGACAGGAAGTGCGAGGTGGCGATGATCGAGGTGGAGGGGAAGAAGTTCCCCTTCGGCGGGGCGTGCAACAAGTACTACAACAAGGTGAGGCACGTCCACTACGAGGTGGCGGAGCACAACCACGTGGAGACGCGCTTCCAGATGCTCTTCGACAGGTTCGCGGCGCCGCGCGCCGACCTCCCCGCCGATGCGCCGACCGTCGGGATCAACCGCTCCTTCCACACCCACACGCTGTATCCCCTGTATCATACATTCTTCACGGAGCTGGGTTTCCGTGTCGTGCTCCCCGACACCCCGCGGCAGAGCGGCATCGACAAGGGGATGACCAGCTACTGCCTCTCCGGCCAGATCGCTCTCGGCATGTTCGAGGACCTCCTCTCCAAGAAGCCGGACTACCTCTTCGTCCCCCAGATCAAGGAGATGCACGTCTCGGACCAGGACGAGTACAGGATCGAATACCAGACAACCTGCATGTTCGTGCAGGGGGAGCCGTGGTACCAGAAGGCCACGTTCCTGCGGGAGCTTCCCGGAGGGCCGAAGCTGATCGCGCCGGTCCTCAACTTCATGACAGGCTTTCACGCAGAGGAGCGGCAGTTCATCCAGATCGCGCGCGGGATGGGCGTCGGGACGGCGGAGGCCCGCCGCGCCCACAGCCTGGCGGTGGAGAGGCAGCACGAGTTCTTCGCCGCAATGAAGGCCGAAGGGCGGAGGATCCTCGCCGAGCTGGAGAAGGACCCTTCCCGCATCGCCGTCGTTCTCTTCGGCAGGCCGTACAACGCCTTCACCGACGACGCCAACAAGGGTGTGCCGTTCAAGTTCGCCTCCCGCGGGGTGGAGATCATCCCCTACGATTTTCTCAAGCTCGAGGAGGAGGAGAACTTCCGCGACACCTACTGGGAAATGGGCCAGAAGATCATCAAGGCGGCCCGGATCGTCAAGCGCCATCCCCAGCTCTTCGGCTGCTACCTCACCAACTTCCTCTGCGCCCTGGATTCCATGATGGTGCCCCACTTCCGCGACCTGATGCGGACCAAGCCGTCGCTCACCCTGGAGGTGGATTCCCACACGGCGGACGCGGGGGTCAACACGCGCATCGAGGCTTTCCTCGACGTGATGCGAAACTACATAAAGATCCGCGACAGCGTGCGGGATCCCGACGAGCCCTTCGTCCCGGCGCACACCGAGGTGGACCAGACGGGAAAGGTGCTCTTCGTCGGCTCCGACGGGACGCGCCTCTCCGTCAGGGACCCCCGGGTGCGGGTGATCGTCCCCTCCATGGGAGACTTGTTCTCCTGCGGAATGGCGGCGGTGCTCCGCGGCCTGGGCTGGCATGCCGAAGCCCTGCCGGTCTGCGACCGGGAGGCCCTGGACCTGGGCAGGTCCGTGACCACGAGCAAGGAATGCCTTCCCATCATCAACATCCTGGGAGAGATCCTCAAGTACCTGAAGCACAGGAAGGACCCTCGGAGAGACTCATCATAGGAATGGTTGATGCGGGGGGATGCTGCAGGGTGGGCCAGTACGAGATCCTCATCCGGGCGCTGATCGAGAAGAAAAGGCTCACCGACGTCGCCCTGCTCCTCGTTTCCAACGACGACGGCTATGCGGGCCTCGGAATCAGGTTCCGCCTCCAGGCCGTCAAGGCCCTCTACCTCACGGACGTCATGGATGACGTTCGCTCGGTGATAAAGGCGCTCGCGGTGGACAGAAAAGCCGGCATGGAGATTTACGAGGAGGAGGTGAAGAAGCTCCTGGGCACCCTCGACGGCTCCACCGGCCGCTCCACGTACGGGCAGCTTCGCTCCAGCGTGAAGCTGCTTTCCCGGATCCGGCTTCGGCTGCCCCTGTCCAAGGCGAAGTACATCGGCGTGGTGGGAGAGATCTTCGTGCGCCGGGACCACTTCTGCCTCATGGGGATTCCCGAGAGGCTGGCCGAGCAGGGATTCGTGATGCTCGACGCTCCCGTTTCCGAATGGGTCCGCTACACGGATTTCCTCCGGGACATCGGGATGTACACGGCCAAGCACAGCTTCATCGGCTCCATCGAAGCCTTCCTCTCGGACTGGGTCCAGGCCTACCACGAGCGAAAAGTGAAGAGGCTCCTGGCAAAAACCGGGCTCTACGAGTACGAGCTCATCGACATCAAGGGATACCTGGCCCATTCCACGCACTACTTCCCCCTGGAGCTCACCGGGGAGCCGGGGCTTTCCTCGGGCTCGGCCCTGTATCACTTCGTGGACAAGTACTGCGGCACCATCAGCGTCGGGCCCTTCGGCTGCATGAACTCGCGCATGACGGAGGCCGTTGCCACCGTGGAAATGACCACGGCGGGAAAAGAGAAGGCGGCGGCGAATGCGGGCCGGCGCGTGGACCTCGGCGAGATACGAACCAACGTCGATATGCTTCCGTTCCTCAACGTCGAGCTCGACGGCAATGTGTTCACCCAGATCGAGGAAGCGCGCTTCGAGACCTTCCTCCTCCAGGCACGGAGGCTCGGCGAGGAGATGGAGAGGCATCGAAGCGGAAATGGCTCCAACGGCAATAACGGATCGGGGAACAACGGAAACGGCGCCGCGCGCTCCGGCAACGGAAATCACGGCCGCCTCGAAAAGGCTCAGCCGTCGTCCCTCCGGGGCAGCGGTCCGAAGAATTGATGGAAATAGCAGCGGATATTCCCGTTGTACAGCTTCCTGTTCTTGGTAGCGCGCGCCCCGAGCAGTTTTTCGAATCCGGGATGCGGCGTAAGGGCGAAGAGCGACCAGGTGGGCAGGGCCGCGAAGAGCCGGCCAAGGCTGCGGTACAGCTCCTCCACCTCCTTGCTTTCCCCCAGACGCTCCGCGTACGGGGGATTGGTGACGATGCAGCCGTACTGCCCGTCAAGGTGGAGGCCTTCCAGCCGTGCGCGGCGAATCGCTACGGCGCTCTCCACCCCGGCCCGCTTCGCGTTCCTGCCCGCAGCCGCCAACACGCCCTCATCGCGGTCCGAGGCGAGGATCTCCAGCTCCGCACCCGGCAGCCGCATTGACCGTGCCTGCTCGCGGGCGCGCTGCCAGACCTCCTTCGGGATATGGGGCCACTGCTCGGCCGCGAAGCTTCTGCCCAGTCCCGGTGCGATATTCAGCCCGATCATCGCCGCCTCGATCGGGATGGTTCCCGATCCGCAGAGGGGGTCCGAGAACGGCCGCGGTGGTTTCCAGCGGCTCAGGATCACCATTCCCGCGGCCAGGGTCTCCCGAAGCGGCGCCTCTCCCGCCTCGGTCCTGTATCCCCGCTTGTGCAGTCCTGAACCGGATGTGTCCAGGGTCACCGAGGCGTTTCCCGCCGCCATTGCAATCTCCACGGGATACAGCGGGCCCGTCTCCTCGATCCTTCCGCCCTTTCCCCCGCTCATGACGTCCACGATTGCCTTCTTGCCCACGGACTGGAGGGAAGGCACGCCGATTGTCCCGGCCCGCCGAACCGCGCCGGAGGCGGGGCGCGCCCTTGCCCCCGACCGTTCCTGACGGGAGCGCGGCGTCGCTGCCGTATGGTCGCGCATTGAGCCCCCGGCCGCGGCTCCTCGCTCCGCTCGCGAGCGCGCCGTCACGACTACCCGCGCGTCCGGCGGCAGGAAATCCCGCCAGGGAACAGCGCGGACCCCTTCATAGATATCGTCAAGGCTCGCCGCGGGAAACTCGGCCAGACGTATCAGGAGACGATCGGCGGCGCGCAGCCAAAGGTTCAGCTGCGCGATGTCCTGGTCTCCGCCCTCGAACACAACTCTTCCATTTTCCGTGGCCGTTTGGGGGACCCCCAGGGTCGCGAGTTCGCCCGCCACGACAGATTCGAGCCCGAAGGTGGCCGTAGCGGCAAGCGTGTATCTGCCCACCGCGCCAATGTAGTATACTCTGCCGCATCATGCACAGAGAGAAGGGAAAGCCATGAAAAAGGCCTGGATCGCGGTCCTCGTTTGCGCGTGCCTCCTGGCTCTCGGCGGATGCGGCGGACGGCAGCGCGGTGCCATGTCGGCGGCGCCGCTGGCCGAACCGGCCGGCCGCTCGGAGGCCGCACAGAGCAAGGCACAGCCTCCCGCTCCGGCCGCCGCTATGGAGAAAGGAGGGGCGGAGGCAAGCAGCCTCTCCCTGCCCTCCAGCGCTGCGGCCCAGGCCCGCATGGTCATCAAGACCGCTTCCCTTTCCCTCCGCGTCAGGAACGTGGGGGCGGCGTTCGCCCGAGCCATCCAGCTCGCCGAGACGGGCGGGGGCTACGTCCAATCAAGCTCCCAATCCGCGGAGGGAGGCGATCGTGCGGACCTCACCCTGCGGGTCCCTCCTGAAGGCTTCCTGCCCCTCATCGCCGCCCTGGAATCCCTGGGCACCGAGGAGAGCAAGAGCATAGGAGGTCAGGACGTTACCGAGGAGTATTACGACCTGGATGCGGAGCTTCAGAACAAGCTCGAAGTGCGCTCACGGCTCTTCCAGCTCTTGGGCAGGGCCGCGAAGGTTTCCGACGCCGTCCAGGTGGAGGAGCAGCTCGAACGTGTGGGCTCGGACGTCAACAGGATCAAGGGCAGGATGAAGTATCTCCAGACCATGGTGGGGCTTTCCACCGTGAACCTCAAGCTCTACTCCGAAGCCCGCCCCGCGGCGGTCGAGTTCATCAACTGGAGCCTGATCGGGGGCGGGTTTGTCACCGCGGCCCGCATCCTGGTGCAGGCGCTCTTCTTCATCCTTCAGGCCCTCGTGGTGCTCGTCCCGCTGGCAGCCATCGGCGGGGGGGCCGCGTGGGGGATAGTCGGCCTGGTTCGCTGGAGAAAAAAGGCCCGGGGTGCGAGCGCTGCGCGCACCGGCTCAGAATGAATCCAACGCCTCGGCGCGTGTCAGGTCGGCCTCGGCTATCCGGACGTCCACCTGTTTGCTTTCAACGCTGAACCGGGCTCGCGCCAGGCCGAGCTCCGCCTCCAGCACCTCCGAGTGTTTTGCCACTCCGTTTGAGAACTTCTGCTGGACCACCCTGAGGTTCTCTTCAGCCTGCGGAACGGCGCCCAACGTCAACTCCAGATCGCTTCTGGCGCGGTCGAGGGCAAGCAGGCAGGTCTGGACGTCCAGAATGATCGACCTCTGCTGCTTCTCCGCCTGGAGCCGGGCTTTGCTCGCGTCTTGCTCAGCGGAGCTCATCTGCGCCAGAGTCGAAGGCAAGCCCCCGACGTCGAAGCTGAGCTGAACGCCGAGCTCCCACGTCCCGGTGAAAACGGCGGAAGGGGGAAAGATGCGCTGGTTGGGGTTGGCGTAGGTGTAATCTCCCACGACGGCGAGCGTCGGGTACAACCCGGCCGCCGCCGCGGCGGCCGCATGGTCCGCCATCTCGGTGGAGAGAGAGCTTATGCGCATCTCGGGGCGGCGGGAGAGGGCCTGGGAAACGGCGGAAGCAGCGTCGGCCGGCGCTGCCGGTCCCTCGTTCGCGTCGGGCCGGGAGACGAGCGCGTAGGGAAGCGCGTTCTCCTGCCCGCCCTGCTGGGTGACGGAGACGATGGCCCGTGCCGCATCCTGCCGGCCGAGCATCGAAGCCAGCACCAGGAACGCCTGGTTTCGAAAAGATGCGGCGTCGTTCAGCGAAATCTGCGCCTGGGTGCGGCGCTGGTCGGCGGCGAGCTGGTCGGAAGCCATGGCAAGCCCCTGCGTGACGAGGGCTTTCGTTTCACTGCTCATGGCATTGGCCAGCTCGAGGCCCTTCGCGGCGGTATCCACGGAGGCCGCCGCGCGCACGGCCTCCCAGTATGCGCGGCGCACCTCGAAGGCGAGGGCGCGTTTCATGACATCGACGGCGGCCTCCCGGGTGGTGGTCTGGAGATCAGCTATCTTGGCCGCCTCCGTGAGGCGAAAGCCCGCGAAAACCGGGTACTGCAGCCGCGCCGCGAAGCTGATCGAATCGAGAGGACTTGCGGGGAAGGGAAAGCTGGCCTGGGGCGAGCCCGGGAAAAAGCTGTTGGCGGGAATATCCAGGCTGACCGCCCCCACGTCGCTCAACCGCGTATAGCCGCCGGAGAGCGTGAGGGAAGGCAGCATCCGCAGGCGCGAGGCAACCGCCTTCTCGGCCGAGCTGCGTGCGTCCGCGAGAGCGCCCTGGATATCGGAGCTGCCGTCGAGCGCGGCTTGCACGGCCTGCTCCACGGAGAGATCTTGCGCCTGCGGCCAGGCAGCGGACGCCGCAAGAAAGAGGGCAAGCGCGAGGGCCGCGGTAAAGCGGCCAGGCATCCGGGAATGGCTGCTCATTGCGACACCCCGACCGTCATGCCGTCGCGCAGTGCGGCGACGTTCGACGTGACCACTCGCTCGCCCGCCGCGATGCCGCCGGTCACCTGGATCTCCGTGGCGTTCTTGAGCCCTACCGTGACCGCTCTCCTGCTGACCTTGCCGCCGTCAACCACGTAGAGGAAGCTGCCGGCGTCCGAGGCCAGAACGGCGGAGAGGGGGACGAGGAGCCCCTGCACAGTGGAAAGCTTCACCTCCGCGGTGGCCGTCATTCCCGCCAAAAGCGTACCGTCGTTCGCCACCTGGACCACCACGGGGAAGTACTGCCCCGTGGAGGCCGCCACCGGGCCGATCTGGACGATCGTCCCCTTCAGCTTCTTGTCCGGCATGCCGTCCACCCTTATCACTGCCTGGTCGCCGGCCTTGAGCAGCGGCACCTCGTCCTGGGACACGTTGCCCTGGAGCCTCAGTACGCGCGTGTCGGCGATAGTCAAAAGCGGCGCGGCCGGGCTCGCCAACTCTCCCGGGTTGATATTCCGATTGGTGACGATGCCGTCCATGGGGCTGGTGATGGTGGCATTGTCTATCTGCACCTGGATGAGGTTGACCTGGGCCTGCGCCTGGGCGAGACCGGCGCTGGAGAGAAGCTGGTACTGCCGGTTGGCATTCTCGTAGGCGGTCTTCGCCAGGTCCAGCCTGGTAGAGGCGTCATCAAGCTGGCTCTGGGTGGCCGCCGCGCTCTTGAAAAGGTCTGTCACCCTGTCGAAGGACTTCTGCGCCATATCGAGGTTCTCTTTCGCCGTATCGATGCCGAGCTTCGCCTGCGCGGCCTGGTCGCGAACCCCCTGGAGCGCCGCCTCGGCCACGCCGAGCTGGGCGGCAAGCTGGCGGGTATCGATCTCTATGAGCATCTGGCCTGCCTTGACGCGCGAGCCCACGTCCACCGCCACGGTCTTTGCCTGGCCGGGAAGCCTGCTGAATATGTTGGCCGTCTTGTTGGGCGCGAGCACCCCGGAGATCTCGATGGCCCGCGCCAGGGCTCCGCTTCGCACTTCCGCCGTTGCCACCGTCACGCGATCCGCCGCTCGCGCACCGCAGCCGGCCAGGGCCAGGGCGATGGCGAGGACTACCGCATATGCGGCGAGCTTTCTTTTCCCGTACATCATTGCTTTCTCCCGTCAAACCGTTATCGGATGTGGATCCGTACCGTTGAGTTCATCCCGATCATGAGCCGGGCGTCCGAGGCGCCCGGGAGCTGGATCTTTATGGGCACTACCTGAGTGACTTTCGTGTAGTTTCCCGAGTTGTTCTGGGCCGGCAGGAGCGAGAAGGTGGACGTCGTGGCGCGCCCGATGCTCTCCACCTTGCCGGCAAAGACACGGTGGGGCGCCGCGTCCACGCGGACGTCCACGGCCTGCCCCACCTTCACGTGCATGATGTCGCCTTCCTTGATGTTCGCGCTCACGTAGAGGTGATCCACGTCGCCCACCATGGCGAGAACCACTCCCGGCGATGCCATCTCGCCAACCACGGCATTGTTCATGATGATCTGGCCGCTTATCGGCGCCCGTATCAGCGCCTTCTCCGCGATGACGCTGCCCACGGTGCCGATGGTCTGGGGACTCAAGCCGCCGGACGTGAGGGACACCCCGAGGTCCTGGCGTCCGAGGACCTGTCCGGCCTGGACCACGTCTCCTTCGGCGGCCTGCCACGATATGATGGCGCCGGGAATCTCGGGGGTCACGGCCACGACGTCCGCGGCCACGCGGGCATCGTCCGTGGAGACGTAGGAGAGGCCCTGATGCCTGTAGTACAGCGCGATGGCCAGCGTTCCCGCCAGGATCGCCGCGGCCGATATGATGATGATGGTTCTGCGCGACACGTTTGCGCCTCCTTTCTATTCAGCCGGTTGAGCCCGGCGGGCGGGCCCCGATCCCCTCTTCAAGAAAATCGCCGGGATGACCCCGATGAGCGCCAGGACCGCGGCGATAATGAAAACATCGTCGATGCCGGACACGAAAGCCTGCCGCCCTATGATGCCCTGCAGGTACGCCAGGGCCGCCGCCCTGGACTGCCCGAGGGCCGCCCCGGCCGCTGCCGTGAACTTCGAGAAGAAATCAGCCAGCGCCGGGTTCCACGGCGTGACGCTCTGCGCCATGTGCGCCGCGTGCACCGCGATCCTGTTGTTGAGCACGCTCGTGAGGACAGCGAGGCCCATGGAGCTGGAAACCCTGTTGATGATGTTCGTCATGGCGGATGCTTCGCCCACGATTTCAGTGGGGATGTCGACGAGCGCCGCGGTCTGGGCGGGCAGGTTCGCGAGCGCCAGGACGACTCCCCGGACCATGACCCAGATCGTTATCGTGGCCCAGGGCGTGTCCAGGTTCAGGAAATGGAATATGTACGTGATGAACCCCAGAAGGAGCAGGCCGGCAACAACCAGAACACGAGGGCCGACGCGGTCGTACAGGCGGCCGGCTATCGGCATCATGATCCCCGAAACGATGGCTCCCGGCATCATCAAGAGGCCCGTCTCCATCGCTCCCAGGCCCCGGATGGTCTGGAGGAACAGCGGCAGATAGAAGAGCCCGGCGTACATGCCCACGGTCGCCACGACGATGGCCAGGTTGGCATAGGTGAAGGAGGGGTAGCGGAAAACCCGAAGGTCGAGCAGCGGGCTGTCCGATGTGAGCTCGAGGTAGATGAAAAGCGCGAGCAGGGCGGCGCTCAAGAAGAAAAGGATCACCGTGGGCTCGGCTCCCCATCCCCAGTCCGCGCCCTTGCTGAACGCCAGAAGCAGGCAGAACAGGGCGCCGGCCGACGTGATGAAGCCGCCCACGTCCAGTTTTTTCGTTCTGGCGGTCGTGAACTCCGGCAGGACGAGCAGGGAGAGCAGGATGCCGATGGCGCCGATGGGAAGGTTGATCGTGAAAATCCACCGCCAGTCCACGTACTCGACAAGATACCCGCCGAGGGTCGGACCGACGGCGGGGGCAACCAGCAGGGCAATGCCGAAGATGCCCATTGCCCCTCCTATCTTCTCCCGGGGGACCATCCTGAAGACCATGGCCATCGTGGTAGGCATGATCATGCCGCCGCCGAGCGCCTGGACGACGCGCGCCGCGATGAGCGAGGTGACGCTCCAGGAAAATGTGCACAGCAGGGATCCGAACATGAACACGGCCAGGGAAACGATATACAACCGCTTCAGCCCCAGCCGCTCGCCCATCCAGCCGCTCAGCGGAACCACCACCCCGAGAGCCAGCAGGTACGCCGTGGCCACCCATTGAACGTCGCTCGTTCCCGCATTGAAAACGTTCATGATCGTTGGCACGGCCACGTTGACGATGCTGGAATCCAGGATCGACATGAAGGCGCCGATGAGCGCGACGAGCACCGCGGGAACCCAATGCGTCGAGCCCGCGGATATGCCCTTCATCGAGAGCCCCCCTCTTCCTCCAGGCAATCGAGGAGAGCCTGCAGATCGCCCGCCATCCTCTCCATCCTCTTCCTTGGAATCGAGCCGAACATTGCCGAGAGCTTCCTGCGGCTGATCGACGTCAGGCGTTCGATCGCGGCAACGCCCTCGGGCGTCGCCTTGAGCAGGGTTGCGCGCCTGTCCTCCGGGTCCGGCAGCCGCTCAAGCCATTTGCCCTCGACCAGCCGATCCAGGACCCCCGTAAACGTGCTGGGCGGCACGCCGATCTCCTCGGCAAGCTCGGTGACGCGGCACTCGTGGTTGCGGCTCATTTTCCACAAGACCAACGCCTCGGTTGTGGAGAAGCCCTCCGCTTCCGCGACGAGCTTCACCTGCCGCAGGAGCTTGCGCGTGATTGAACTGAAAAGCCCGATGATCTTCTGCTGCTCCATGCGCTGCCGTTAGTTCAAATTCGTATATTTCGAATCCGAACAATTCTGAAAATACAAATCGCCGGCGCCGGCGTCAACAAAATCGCGGCCGCCCTTGACAGCTCACCGGCCGCCCCTACACTGGGGGAAAATCATGGACAAGGAGAACGGCAGCATGAAAAAGGCGAGCCGCTTCGTTCCGCACGCCGTCGTCTTCATCTCCAGCATGGGAATCATGATCGTGGAGCTCGTGGCGAGCCGGCTGGTCTCGAAATACCTGGGAAGCTCCCTGTATACCTGGACGAGCGTGATCGGGATCGTGCTGGGGGGCATCAGCCTGGGCAACTGGCTCGGCGGCAGGCTCGCGGACCGCCATAAGCCCCGGAAAATAATCCCCTTCATCCTCCTGGCCGCCTCCGTCCTCACCGTGCTCATCGTTGTATTGGATATCGTGGTCGGCCGTATGACCAACATCTTCCAGAACACGACCATCAGCATGAACATCCTCATAAGCTCGGTTCTCCTCATAGCCGCCCTCTTCTTCCTTCCCTCCTGCGCGATGGGGACGGTGTCCCCCGTGATGGCCAAATACGCGCTGGAGCAGGCACAGGGTGTCGGGAAAACCGTTGGGGGAATCTACGCTGCCGGCGCCCTGGGAAGCATCGCGGGGACGTTCCTCACCGGCTACCTCTTGATCCCGGCTCTCGGTCTCACTACCAACATCCTGCTGGTCGGCGCGGCGTTGGCCGCCCTCTCCCTGGCCATGGGAGGGCGCCGCATTGTATCAGGGGCATGGCTGCTCGCCCTGGCCGCCCTCACGGCCCTCGGAGCGCCGCGCGCCCTTGCGCTCAGGGCCGCGGCCGACCCATTGGGCCGCACACGGCTCGTCTTCGAGAAGGATTCTCCCTACTCCTACATCCAGGTCACGGACGACACCAGCTGGGGAACGACGGAGAGGGACCTGCGCCTGGATGCCCTGATTCACAACCGTTTCGACCCCACCCGTCCCGATGAGCTTCTCTACAGCTATGAGCGGATTTTCGCGGCAATCACGCTGACGGCTTCCCGGGGACTCTCGGCGGATGAATCCCTGAAAACCCTGACCCTGGGAGGCGGCGCGTTCACCCTCCCTTCCTACCTTGAACGACACTACCCCAAAGGATCCCACGAGGTCGTGGAGATCGACCCCGACGTCGTGGAGACGGCGCATCGCTGGTTCGGCCTGTCGCGGGATACCCGCCTCGGCATCACCGTAAAGGACGCGAGAAACTATCTGGATGGGGTCGTCGGGAAAAAAACGTTCGACATTGTGTACTGCGATGCCTTCAATGCCTTCTCCGTTCCTTCCCATCTCACGACGCGGGAGTTCATCGAGAAAACCGCTGGCGTCCTTCGCCCGCGGGGATTGTTCCTGGCAAACGTCATCGACATGTTCACGACCGGCAGGTTCCTCAACGCATACCTCAACACCCTGCGCGCGGTCTTTCCCCAGGTATCGGTTTTCATGTCGTCGGACTCCGGGTTGAGCGGCCGCGCCACGTTCGTCGTCGTGGCGGGGAGGGAGCCCTTCCCGGCCGAGATCCTAGAGGATTCCACGGGCGCTGTAGTCGGCACTCGCCTTTCGCGAGAGCTCTTGGAGGACCTGGCCGCCAGAAACGGAGGCGCGATCCTCACCGACGACCATGCGCCGGTTGAAAACCTCATGGCCCCTGTGTTCCTTGGAAATGTGGACTAGAAACTCAAGTACATGGCGAGCGGCGGGCGTGGTGACGGCCTCGCGTTTCCCACTCTACTCTTCCGCATAGCCCACCAATATCCCGCTACCGGTGATCTTCCCGGAAGTCTGTTGGCTTGTCTGAATAAACTGGATACCGTTTACATCAAAGGTGTGTTTCAAGGTGTACTGCGCGATGCCGTCGGTGGTGTACTGGTATTCCATGAAGCTTCCATCATCCAACCAGGCCCCCTTGAAGCCGACGATATTCGTCCACGCGGGGTCCGGGCTGTCGTTGTTCAGCCGATAGGCGCCGTCGAGGCCTCCACGATACTCGATCGAGCGCTTCATCCCGCCACTGGTGCTCACGACGACCATTCGATATTCGTCCCCCGTTTCGAAGTACAGGGTCACGCTTTCAAGCCCCATCGGATTCGCATTCAGCCGATACGTTCTTCCGGAAACTTCCTTTGCCGCCTCAGGCAGGACGGTCAGCGGTTTTCTGGGAGGCCGGCCGCTCGCTCTGACAAGCTCAGCGAGGGCCCTGTTGGATTGCTCGTTTTTCGGCAGCGGGCCTCCGGGGCTCAGAGCCGGTACAATGTAGGTTTTCATAAGCTCATGGCAGGTGGGAAACGCCGGATTCGGGAAGCCTCCGGTGAATACGGCGACGGCATTGAACCGGGGAAGGACGAAGATGTACTGCCCGCCGAAGCCGTGCGCGGAGAAACCCCCGAAGGAATTCATCCACCACAAATATCCATAGCCGTCGTCCTCCGCAATGTTCATTTTGTCCCTGGTATCCATGTGGCGCATAGTCGACTTATGGACCCAATCCTTCGGCACGATCTGGCGTCCATTCCACATCCCCTCACTGAGGTAGAGATAGCCGAACCTCGCCAAATCGACGGGCCGGAGCTTCAGCCATGAGTTTCCCAAACTCCGCCCAAGGGAATCTGCGAGCCAGCAAAACTCGCCAATGCCGAGAGGCGTGAAAAGCTTTTCCCGGGCGTACTCCTTTGCCGTTCTTCCCGTCGCGATTTCGATGATGGCGGAGAGGACATGGGCGGCGCCCGAGTTGTAGAGAAATGTGCTGCCGGGTTTATCCGCAATGGGCTTCGAGAAGAACTTCTGCACCCAATCCTCCGCGGTGTACGGTCCGGGCGCGATTATGTCGGCGTATCCCGCGGACATGGTGAGCAGGTTTTCGATCGTCAGCTCGGCAAGGTATGCGTCGCTGTTTTTCTCCCTGACCTGGGGGAAAAAATCGAGGACTTTCTGATCTCCGCCCCTGATGAAACCCTCACTGATGGCGATCCCCACGAGGGCTGACGTCACGCTCTTGGTCATCGAATAGAGCAGATGCGTTTGATCCCTCGCGGCGGGGGCGAAGTATGCTTCCGTGACGAGGAAACCGTTTCTGATCAGCAGGAAGCTGTGAACGGGGAGGCCTTCATGAACGATCTTCTCGAGCATCTGCACGATCCCGCGGGAATCGATGCCCTGCTCCTCGGGGGTCGACGTCCTCCACTCCTTTTGCGGGTAGTATGCCGCCGGAACCCCGATCTCCGTCGAAGGCCGGCCGGGCGCGGTAGTCATTGTCGAACAAGCCGCCAGCGCGAGGAGCATCCCCGATATAATGCCGCAAAAGAGCAATGGGAGAGATTTCATGCCCAACAAGGGTAGGAGGAAGAAAAGCGCGTGTCAATGAGAGGCGCCGTCACTTGTGGCGCACATTCAAAGGAACGCGAGTGGATCGGGGCAACGCTCGCGCCTATCGCTGGGTTGATTCCCATTATTCAAGTCTGTACGCTGGGCGTGGTGGCTCAGCAGCCGGAGGATCGAGATGAACAAAGTATCGTACATTTTGAAAGCATTCATCCTGCTCGCCATGACGGCATGCAGCACTTCACCCGCCGGCGTCCCTGTCGGTGAACGATATGCAAAGGACAGGCTCGTATTCGTCTCACGGAGCACGGGAAACGACGAGATCTATGCCATTAACCTCGATGGCAGCGGCCTGGTCAATCTCTCCAACAATCCCGCAAACGACGGGTTTCCGATCTGGTCGCCGGACGGGCTTTCCATTGCATTTCAATCCGATCGCAGCGGGAAGAATGCAATCTACATTATGCGCTCGGATGGCACGCAGGTCCGGGAAGTGGCGGGCACCGGACCGTTGGACTATCTCTCCGGATGGTCACCCGACGGACGCTGCCTGCTCATAACCTCCACCCGCGACGTCAATGGGGAAATCTACATTATTACAATCGATAGCGGAGAAGCGATCAACCTTACCCGGAACCCGGCGGCTGATGAAGCGCCCGCATGGTCGCCTGACGGCAAGAGGATCCTGTTCACATCGGACCGGGAAGCCCCGAGGGGCAGGCGGATCCTGCAGATCTACGTACAAGACCTCGAGAGCGGGACTATCGCGCGGCTCACCGATTTCGAGCAAGGCGCGGTGGATCCTCTCTGGTCACCAGATGGAAAGCAAATAGCCTTTGGCGTGGTGCAGAGCAACAATGTTTCGGTGGATACATTCGTGATGCAGGCCGACGGTTCCAACCCGCGGCCGTTGACGAAATACTATGGCGGCTGGGCGGTGCCGCAGACCTGGTCTCCTGATGGACGCTCTGTGGTGATCAATTACTTCACGGGCGTCCATGGAGAGCAATGTGCGACGCAGATCAAGTCTCCCCTTGGCCTCACGGACACGTTTTCACTGCCGGAGGCGGCGATCGCGGGCGCTTACCGACAGCGTTGGTGGACGCCCCAGACGGCCGCTATCTCCCCGATCGTGCTGCCGCAGGCACCCGCCCCAGCAGCTTTGGAGACGCCGACGACCCTCGTCCTGGTCAACGGCACGCTGATCGACGGCACTGGCGCGGGGCCCCGGCATGACGCGGCGATCATGATCAGTGGCGGCAAAATAGCGGCAGTGGGAAATCGTGCCGACGTGAAGATACCGGATACGGCGCACGTGATCGACGTCCACGGCGCAGCCATCCTGCCTGGGTTCTTCAACACCCACGTGCACGACGCCTACGATGCATTTAATCTCAAGGCGTGGGTGCAGGCCGGCGTCACCACAGTGTGCGATCTCAACAACGGGACGCCCGCGTACGACCGGCTTTTCGCATTCCGCGACGCCGTTCTCGCTCACCCCCGCTATACGCGCCTGGTAGCAGCCGGCCCGATGGTCACGGTGCCGGGCGGCTACCCCATCGCGTACTGGAACGCCGGCGGCCTCACCGTCACCTCCCCTTCCGACGCCAGGGAGAAAGTCATGCATCTTCTGGACGCCGGGGCGGATATCATCAAGATACCCCTGGAATCCGGAAGCATCTTCGGTCAGGTCATGCCTATGCTGTCCAAGGAAGAGGCATCCGCCATTGTCTCCGTCGCCCACGAACGCGGCACAACCGTTCTGGCCCATGTGAGCGTAGTCAAGGATCTGGAAACGGCGATAAACGCGAAAGTAGACGCCATCGCGCACATGGTGATAGATAAGCTGCCCGACGACCTGATCGCACGGATGGTCGCCGACGACATCTACTGGATCCCCACGCTCGAGCTCTGGCATAAGACCCACCTCGGTTACGCATTCGTCGAGGACAACCTGCGGCGTTTTGTCGCTGCGGGAGGCAAAGTTGCCTTGGGGACCGATTATGACGGCGCGCCGAATGTCAAATTCGATCTTGGAATGCCGACGGACGAAATCAAATACATGAGCGAGGCCGGAATGAATCCCCTGCAGATCATCGTGGCCGCCACCAGGAACGCCGCCCATGTAAGCGCCCAGGAAAAAGAGTTGGGAACGCTGGAAACGGGCAAAACCGCCGATGTGCTCGTGGTGGATGGCGATCCGCTGCAGGACATGAGCGCTCTCACGCGCGTGAAGATGGTGATCCACGGCGGCGTTATTGTCCGCGAATAATTCTTCTGCGGGTGCACAGTACGGCAATATCGTCGTACTGGGGATCTTCTTTGAGATGGGAATACATCACGGTGTCATCCTCGCCGTTTGTGGGAAGAGAAAAGTATCTGTCAAATTGGACAAAGTTCTTCCTGAGTGAATCGTGCACGGCGGGATCGAGGGAGATCTCCTCCGCATCGACTCTGCTGGAAAGCCTTCCAAGAGCGAACGCATACACTCTGTGCTGGAAGTGGTTCACAATCTGCGTAAACGCGCGGAGATCGCCGTCTTTCGCCTTCTGAACCAGGCTGATCGGATCCATCAGGGCCTTGCCTCCTCGCAATGATAGATGCTTGGACCGGGAAATGGTCGGAAAAGATGCACGAAGGCCTCTGTCAATTCAGGAGCCGCCGGCGGGCCGACAGAGCGCGAAAGGCGGCGATAGACAAGAGAGCGTAGGCAACGGCGCCCACGGCGAACAGCGCCCCCACTCCCCGGCTCATCGCGACGATTGCAGCAGCGGCCGACGCGATGACCGAGGCGCATCCATTGGCCGCCCATGCGAAAGAGCGCGCCGCGTCGCCGGCTGCTTCGAACCGCATGCCCAGGGGGAACGGGATGCCGAGCAGGAACCCGGGGACGGCGAGCAGGCCGATGCAGGCCGCCGTCCGCGTGACCGGCGGGAGCGGGAGGAGAAGGCTCATCGAGCGCGTGAGAAACGCGCCGAGAAGAAGGAGCACGAGGGCGATGGCGCAGGAGATCGGCCCCAGCATCTTTCGGGAGAGCCTGTCCGCGATGAGGCCGCCCACCCCGCTGGAGACCAGGAGGCCGCCGAGCACGATCGACAGGGTCACGAAGGGATTCGAGAAGAGGAGCGTGAACGAGTCGAGGAACGCGATCTCCGCGAACAGGAATCCCATTCCGCTCGCCATAAAGAGAACCAGGAGACGAAGGGGGAATCTCCCGCGTCCGCTAAGAAGGGGCGGCAGGAGGAGCGGGATGCTCAAAAGGAGCGCTTGCGCCAGGACGGCGAGCGCGACCATCTCTCCGGACAAGAGGAGGCTGTACGTCCGCGCACCCATGGCGCGGAAGTACTCTCCGATGCGGGTCCACCTGATGAACCTGTTGGGGAAAGGCCGTTCATCCCCCTGCGGGCTCACGTCGAGAAAGTACGTCGCGGCAAAGCCCGGGTCTTTCGCGATAGCGGAGAACGCTTCGAAGAAGGGCGCTCCGGGAAGCCTGTTGAACCTGTTTGTGTCCTCCGGGCCGATGCCGGGAAACCAATCGAGATCGAAGCTCGCCGCTTTGGCGAACGAGACGACCGCGGCGGCGGGGGCTCCGCGGACCTGCCCGCGGGAAACGAGAATCGAGCAGGTGTCCCAGTTGCGCACGACCACCAGGCGCTCTTCCGGCTTCTCGACTCCCTCCCTGACAAGCGCCAGGAGCGCCGTGGAGAACAGCCGCAGAGAGTCCGACGGCGGAAGAACGATGCGGCGCGACACGATGAGCACCCCGTGGTCGCTCAGCCGCCTCCAGTAGGCCCGGAAAGCGTCGACGGTCAGGAGCGCGTCCTCGGCGAGGCTCGCCATGCCGGGAAGCGATGGGCCCCAGTCCTCGACGTGGATCGTGTCGAAACGCTCGCCCCCGCGGGCCACCAGAGAGCGGGGATTTTCCGCAACCACCTCGATTCCCAGCGGCGCATAGACCTTGACCATTTCCCGCGACACCTCCGGCTGCTCGACGACCAGGAGGATCCGGCGGGACCCGGAGGCGAACGCGCACGCCACGCCGAGGCCCCCTCCGCTCTGGATCACGAGGCTCGCCGAAGGCGAGCCTGCGAGGATGTATCCCGCGAACGAGTGGCTCCAGCGTGCGAACGCCGCCCCGCCTCCCGATGAGAGGTCGCTCGCCACGGTGAGCTCGTCGCCGTCGCGGATGATCGCGCTCTGGGAGGGAAGCGTGCCCGAGAAACCGAGGCTCAGCCCGGGAGCGAAGCGCAGCGCGGGGCTCTCCACGGCATCGAAGGTCCCCCGGATGCTCGCCGCGTGAGCCGTGACGCGTGAATTGGGGGTTTGGAGCAGCTGGGGGAGCGCCATGTACGGAGAAGGGGGGACGGTGAAGAATCTGTCCCGCCCCCAGACGAAAGAGAGGGATATTACGGCGGCGAGACAGACGGCCAGGGCGATCATGCCGAGAGAGGGCGCGGTCCTTTCCGATGGACCCGCGGCAAACGCGGAGGCGAGCGCGGGAAGAAGCGAGAGCAGGGCGGCGGCGGCTATGGCTCCACCGACGTCAAGGGACGGAAGGAGAATCGCGGGAGCAATGGCGCCGAGTCCCGATCCCGCCATGGAAGCGGCCGCTACCAGTCCGCTCGCGCCGGGGGAGGAAACGTACGCGATGCAGGTTCCCAGGCCGGCGAAAAAAAAGGGAAGGGCGAGCAAGAGGATCGAAACGAGCAGATACAGGAACTGGAGCCGCTCGATGGGGAAGCGCAGGTAGTCCAGGGGGATGAGACGCACCAACAGGAAAGAGCCCGCGGTGCTCGCCGCGCACGCCAGCGACACGACGGGGAAAGCGGTCCTCAGATCACTCCTCTCCCGCCGGCCGGCCGCCAGCGCGAACAGCGTCCCGGATGCGCCGTAGCCCAGCATGGCGATGCCGATCACCATGAAGGAGAGATGGTTGCCGTGAGCGATGGCGAAGTAGCGCGTGAGGATCAGCTCGAACAGCAGGGACGAGGAGGAAAGGCAGAAAACGGCGAAAAGCGTCATGGCCGCTCTTCGATCGCCTTCCCCGTCATCGGGACGAAGAGCACGCCGATGATGGAATCCGTGGTGTACGAGCCGCCCTTCTTGGTGACGAGGACGAGGTTCTGATAGCTGAAGGGGTTGCCGAGGGGGAGGATCAGCCTCCCACCGTCCTTGAGCTGAGCAAGAAGCGGCGGTGGAACGTGATTCACGGATGCCGTGATCATGATGCAGTCGAAAGGGGCTTTCTCCTCCCAGCCGTAGTAGCCGTCACGATTGAAGGCGCTCACATTGCCGAATCCCAGGGACGAGAGAAGCCGCGACGCCCGCTCGAAGAGCGGACGCTTGATCTCCAGCGTGTACACCTCTTTGGCGAGGAGCGAGAGAACGGCCGCCTGGTAGCCCGAGCCGGTCCCGATTTCCAGCACCCGCTCCCCGCCCGTGAGCCGCAGGGTCTCCGTCATGAGAGCGACGATGTAGGGTTGGGATATCGTCTGTCCTTCGCCAATCGGCAGCGGATTGTCGTCGTAGGCCTGCGCCCTTAAGTATTCCGGCACAAAGAGGTGCCTCTCCACGGTGCGCATGGCCGCAAGGACTCGAGGGTCCGACACGCCGCGGGCTTCGATCTGGCGCTTCACCATGAGCTCGCGGGCTGCCTGATAATTCTGGGCCGGGGCGTGAATGCAAACGATGAGGAGGATGGCAGAAACGAGCCTGCGGCGCACTGGCGTGCCCTCCGTCTCGTGCAGTATATCCCAGGGGTGAGCGGCGGCGCAACAGACACCTGACGGCCTCGCGCCATCAGGTATGGAGGGGCAGCTCGGCGTTATCCCGCAGGAACAGCGGAATGAGATGGAGCGGCGCATCGGCTTCGACTGTTTCTCCTCCCTCGTGCCTCTGGCCCGTTTCGGCGTTCTTCCATTTCGAGCCGGCCGGCAGATAGACCGCTCGTTTGCGCATCCCCGGGTACATGACGGGGGCAACCAGAACATCCGGGCCGAACATGTACTCATCCTCGGTCTGCCATGCCCTTTCGTCCGCCGGGAAATCATAGAAGAGCGGGCGCATCACCGGCGTTCCCTTCTCGTGCGCCGCCTTCATGATGCGCGCGATATATGGCTTCAAGCGCGCGCGCATATGGAGGTACTTCGTGAGAATCCCGTACGCTTCCTCGCCGTAGCTCCATACCTCGTTTGGGCCGCCTGAGAATACGTCCTCGCTGGAGTCGCCGTCGGGGTGGGTAGGGGTATGGGGGCGCGACCTGTCCACCCGAAACCCGTGCAGGCGGAACACGGGGCAGAAGGCTCCCCACTGGAACCAGCGGATGAGCAGCTCCCGGTATGCCGGGTCGTCGGGATCCCCGCCGCTGAAGCCTCCAATATCCGTCGTCCACCAGGGAATCCCCGCGATCCCCATGTTGAGCCCCGCGGCCAGCTGCCTTTGAAACGTCTGGAAGGTGCAGTCGATATCGCCGGACCACACCAGGGCGCCATAACGCTGGCTCCCCGCCCAGGCGCAGCGCAGGAGATTGATGACGTTCTCCTGGCCTTCGGCTCGCATTCCATCGGAGAAAGTTTGGGCATATTTCGCGGGATAGATGTTTCCCACCTCCATGTCGCTGCCGAGGTGATACCGGTAGTTGTCGTAATCGTAGACCGAGTATTCCGGCTCAGCCTCGTCCAGCCAGAAGATCCTGATCCCCTTGCTGTAGTAGTTCGTCTTCACGATGTTCCACACGAACTCCCGCGCCCCGGGATTGGTGGGATCGAAGAACACGGTATTACCCATGAAGTCCATCGTGGTGCGGATGCCCCGCTCCACCCGCACAAGAAAGCCTTCTTCGAGCATTTTCGCGTAGTTTTCGCTGCGCTTGTCCACCGTGGGCCATATCGAGACCATGAGCTCGATGCCCAGAGCCGAAAGTTCCTTCACCATCCCATCGGGATCCGGCCAGTGGCGGAGATCGAATTTCCAATCCCCCTGCATGGGCCAGTGGAAGAAATCAGAGACGATCACGGAGATGGGAAGCCCGCGTTTCTTGTATTCCCGCGCCACTGCCAGAAGCTCCTCCTGGGTCTTGTAGCGCAGCTTGCACTGCCAGAACCCCATCGCGAAGTCCGGCATCATCGGGACCGTCCCGGTCACCGCGGCATAGCGTTCCTCGATCTTGGCGGGGGTGTCGCCCGCGGTGACCCAGTAGTCGAGCTCGCTTGATTGCTCAGCCACGAACTCGGTCATATTCGTGGCGAATGCGGCGCGGCCGATGGCGGGATTGTTCCACAGAAAGCCATACCCGCGGCTCGACAGGAAGAACGGAACGCTTGCCTGGGAGTTTCTCTGGGCAAGCTCCAACACGCACCCCTTGAGGTCCAACCGGCCGTCCTGGTACTGCCCCATGCCGAAGATCTTCTCCCCGTCTTTGGCCTCGAAACGGCTGGTGACCCTGTACGTGGCGCCTGAAAGGGGCCGAAGCTCCCGGCCCTTCACTTCCGTCGCATAGAGGAAATCCCCGCCGGACAGCCGGGAACGCCAGCGCTCCTCCAGGAGAACGGCGCCCTTTTTGTCGAAAAACGATATCCGCCCCCCGTGGTGCACCCGCGCGGTGATGCCGCCGTTTGTGATCGTGCCGCCGTCTCCATCAGCCGTGATCCGCGCGCCCTTTGCCTTCGAAGGCAGAAGCGCCCAATCCCTGCTCTCATCGATTCTGGGAAGACAGGTGGCGCGAACGCGCAGGCCGCACTCGCCCCAGGGCTCGATCCAGAGCTGCTCGCCGTCATGAGCGCGCACAAGCCGTCCATTCTCGACTTTCACAGACATGTGCCCACCTCACTCTCGAAGATACACCGTCTATGCGCCGGGCGCCAGCGCACGTCTGCCGTTCGCTGGGGGGCCGCATGCAGGGGCGTGGGTCGGGCGCCGGCGACAGCCCCAGCCCCCCGGTCCGGCCGCCGCCGCTACCCCTTGACCGCGCCGCTGGTCAATCCGCCGATGATGTATTTCTGAAGCAGGATGAAGATGATCATCACGGGGAGCACCAGGATCACCCCGAATGCCATGATCCGGTTCCACTCGATGCCGTACTTTCCCATGAAATGGTAGATCTGGGCCGTCAAGGGACGGAGGGATGTCTTGTTCATGAACGTGATCGCGTACATGAGGTCGTTCCAGGCGAAGATGAAGGAGAAGGAGCCCGCCGTGATCAGGCCCGGAGTCGAGATCGGCAGAATGACCCTGAGAAACGAAGAAAAGCGGGAGCAGCCGTCGATGCGCGCGGAATCCTCCAGCCCCTTGGGCAGGCCGATGAAGTAGGTTCGCAGGAACAGGATGATGAAGGGGATCGCCACGGTGGAATCCGCGATGATCGAGGACAGGTAGTTGTTGATAAGATGAAAGCGGGCGAAAACGAGATACAGCGGGGTCAGGATCAGCGTCGAGGGAAGCATCTGCGTGACCAGGAAGCTCATGATGATCGCCTTCTTGCCGCGGATGGCGAAACGGGCCATCCCATAGGCCGCGGGAATGGCCAGAAGCATCGAGAGGAACATGGTTGCCGGCGCGATGACGAGGCTGTTCAAGAGCGGGTTGACTACGTTGAACTCGCCGTGAAGCTGCTCGAGATAGGCCACGAAGCTCGCGTGCGCAGGCCAGAAGGTCTGGCTCACCTGGAAGATCTCCGCGTTGGTCTTCAGGGAGCTTGCCAGAATCCAGTAGAGGGGGAAGAGGAATACGCAGGAGACCGCGAGCCCCGCGATGTTCAGGGCCGCCTCCCGCGCGCGGCCGCTCCGGTTCATCCTCATGCATGCATCTCCTCGTCTCTTTGGATGAGGCGAAGGTAGCCGAGCCCGACAATGAAAAGGCACAGGAACAGGATGTTCGCCGCCGCCGCTCCTTCGCTGAAGTGGAACAGCACGAAGGAGAGCTTGTAGGCGTAGGTGGAGAGCACCTCCGTGGCGTGCACCGGGCCCCCGTTGGTCATGACGTAGATGAGGTCGAAGACCTTGAATGTATAGACGAATCCCAGGACGAGCACGGAGTAGATGGCGGGCTTGAGCATGGGAAGGGTTATCCAAAAAAGCCTCTGGGGCGCCGTGGCGCCGTCTATCGAGGCGCTCTCATAGAGGTCCTCGGGAATGCTGCAGATGCCGGTCGAAAGGAGGATCATGTTGAAGGGAATCCCGATCCAGGTGTTCGCGATGATCGTTCCCCACAGCGCCGTCGTCTCCGAGGTGAGCCAGCCGATCGGCTCCCTTACCAGCCCCGTGCCGACCAGGATGTAGTTGAGGATCCCGCAACTGGGGCTCAGCATGAACTTGAAAAGGAGGGCGACAACGGTGGAGGGAATTATCCATGCAACGGTGAGGAGGCCGCGAAGGCGCCCTTGAAGCCGGAAGCCGGTATTGAAGAACAACGCCAGGGCGAATCCGATGGAGAACTGAAAAACGAGGCAGCCGATCGTATAGAGGAGGGTGTTGGCGACGCTGACGGACAAAACGTCCCCCGAAAAGATCTCCCGATAGTTCCGCAGGCCTATGAAATGCCGCACCGAGCTCTTGATGTTCATGATATCGACCTTCTGAAAGCTCAGAACGAAATTGTAGACGATGGGATACCCGATGAAGGTGATCATGAACGCGAGCGCAGGCAGAACCCACAGGAACCCCGCCAGTTTCTCTCCCCTTTCGAACGTGACCCGTCCCATAGCTGATCTCCGATACCGTGAAGTAAATGCGCGCGGGCCGGGGCTCGCAGTCAGGCGCCCGCCTAGGGCCATGGACGGCCTTAAAGCGGGCGCGGGACATGGACGTCCAGGCGCCCGCCCAGGGCCCGCGCATTATCGAATCAGAACGATTAATCCGAGAGAGCCTTTACCACCTTTGCCTGGGCGTCCTTCAGGGCCTGCTCGGGAGTCTTGGCCTTGGTGAAGGCTTCCTGGAGCGCCGTAGAGATGGCGCTGGAGATGTCGGGCCACTTCGGGTGCGGACCACGGGGCATGGCGAACTGCATCTGCTCCGCGAACACCTTCAGGAGCCGGTCCGATTTCCAGAACGTGGAGCCGTTCATGACGTCCGCGCGGGGAGGGAACTTGCCGCTCGACTTCATGTACTCCTCCATCATGGGCGGGCTGGACATGAACTTCAGGAATGCCCAGGCTTCATCCGGATGCTGGGAGGAGGCCGTGATGCCCATGTTCTCGCCCCCGAGGACAGAGGAGAACTTCTTGTCCCGGGGAATTTTGGCGAGGTACCAGTTCATCGTGGGCGCGTCGGTCTGGACCGCCTGCAGGTTCCAGGGGCCGTTCACCATCATGGCGGCGCGGCCGGTGGCGAACTGTTTCTCCGCGTCGGCCTGGGTCCAGTTGATGACCTCGCTCGACATGGAGCCGTTCTTGATGAGATTGGTGAGGTAGGTGAGGGACCTGATCGACTCGGGGCTGTCGAGCTTGGTGATCGTAGCGCCCGAGGAGAGCAGCCAGGGCAGGTACTGGAAGGTGCCTTCCTCGTTTCCCACGGCGGAGATGGCCAGCGCGTACACGCCCGGCTTGGTCAGCTTCTTGGCGGCCGCGGAAAGATCGTCCCATGTCACCGGAGGGTTGACGCCCGCTTTTTTCAGCATGTCGACGTTGTAGTACAGGGCCAGACAGTTGGAGTTCTGGGGCACGCCGTAGACCTTGCCCTGGTACGTGCAGGAGAGCCATGGGCCTTCGAAGAACTTGCCCTTGCCTTCCCATCCCTTCACCTTGTCGGTGATGTCGAGGAAGAGCCCCATCGCCGAATAGGAAGCGTGGTCCGGGTTGTCGACCATGGCGATGTCGGGAAGGTTTCCGCCGGCAAGCCCGATGGTGTACTGCCGGTTGAGCTCCTCACGGGGAAGCATCTGGGCGACGACCTTGATCTTGGTCTGCGAGGCGTTGAAGTCGTCGATCACTTTTTGGAAGGGGACGGCCTCGAAGCCCGCCCAGTAGTGCCAGACCGTGACCTGCACGGGATCCGCAAAGGCCAGTCCGGCCAGCAGGAGAATACCGAGAGAGAGCAGGAGAATCTTTTTCATCTCAACCTCCTTCTAGAAGCGTTTCCCCAGCCTAAGGGGCTTTCCGCGTACCGTAAATTGGACGATTTTCAGAAAGATGCAGTTTCTTAATATTTCATGCGTGAAGGCGCGAGTATTCCCGGGGCGAGAGCCCCGTGTGCTTCTTGAAGACGCGGCAGAAATACCGCGGGTCCGCTATGCCGACATTCCGCGCCACCTCGAATACCCTGCCTTCGCCGGATGCCAGAAGCCGCTTCGCCTCATTGATGCGACATTCGACGACGAAGAGGCTGAAGTTCTTGCCCGTCTCCTTCAGGAAGAGCGAGCTCAAGTATTCCGGGGTGAGACCGATCCGCTGGGCCGCCTCTTCCAGGGAAATCCTGCCGCGGTAGCCGGTTCGAACGTAGTTGAGCGCCTGCCTGATGGGGAGGCTGTGCGCGTCCAGGGAGGCTGCGGATGTGCTTCCTGCCGTCGATGAGATGAAGTCTTCGATGATGATGCACAGCTCCCGCGCGCTTCGAAAACCCTCGACGCGCTGGAGGATGTTTTTTTCTACAATTGACCTGAAACGCGGATAATCCACCTCCTTCAGGAGGTTGGCGATGGTGAAAAAGAAACGGAAAGCGATTTCCTCGAGACGCACGGGCGAATAGCCGCCTGAGATACAGAAGGCGCGAAAGTCGCTCATCGCGGCCTCCAGCATACCCGGATCTCCGGAACGAAGCGCGCCGAGAACCGCGCTTTCAACAGCCACTGGATACTCGGGCTTCCGGCACGGGGTGCGTGCTATCAGCTCGGCGTGGATCACTTTGAGAGGCCCAACGAGCATCGACCATTTGAGGCTTTTAGAAAGCTCCGCAAGGAGCTTTCGAGGGTCTCCCCCTTCGGGGAACGGGCACGCAGAGCAGATGAGCCCTCCGCGAAGGAGACGGCCCTTCGCCGTTTCCATCTCGTCCTCCAGCGCCTGGATGAATCGCTGGAAGGTGGCGGTGTGAGCGACATGGAAGAGCAGGCTCGCGGGATCGGGGCGCTCCATAAGCGTGACGCCATCCGCTCCAGCTCGCCTGGCGCTTCTCCTGAGCACGGGGGAGAGGATCTTCTCGGAATCGGGTGAGCGATCCGGCGAATGGAAGAGAAGAAGCGCCCCCGCCGCCAGGCGGAGAGGCGGATGCGGGACGTCGGCCGCCGCCGGGCTTTCCGAGGATATCTTTTTCAGGACCTCCTCGATGGCCTGCGCGGTTATGGGCTTTAAAAGGTAGTCCCTGACTCCCAGCACTATCCCCTGCTTTGCGTAGTCGAACTCGGCATAGCCGGAGAGGATCACGAACTTGGACGCGCACCCCTGCGAGCGCAGGCCCCGGATCATCTCCAATCCGTCCATCTCGGGCATCTTGATGTCGGTGATCACAAGCTCGGGGGAGAGCTTCCCGACTATCTCCTTGCCCTCCCTGCCGTTTCGCGCCTGGCCGACGACGCGATAGGAGGCGTCGAGGCGCGAGATGAGACGGACGAGACCTTCCCGGGGCTTCGACTCGTCTTCGACAACCACAATCCTCATGCCTTCTCCAATGGGCGGGGAACACGGATGGACACGCGCGTACCCTTGCCCGGCTCGCTTTCGATTCTCACCTCCCCCGCATCACCGTAGTACGCCGCGATGCGGCTCACGGCATTGGAAATGCCGATATGGGACCGATCGCTCGAGAGGGAGCTTTCCAGGGTCTCCTTGCTCATCCCGCAGCCGTTGTCCTGGATCAGGATCGACAGCGCGCCCCGCTCTCCCGGGGCTATCTCTATCTTCAGGAGCCCTCCGCCGCTGACATTCGCGAAGCCGTGCACGATCGCGTTCTCCAGAAAGGGCTGCATGAGAAGCTTATAGACGGGGAACGATTCCACCGCGAGGTTGACGCGCAGATCGAGATCGAAAGCGTGGCTGAATCTGACCTGCTGGATCTCGACATACTGCCGGATCCATTCGACCTCCTCCGCGACCGTCACCACGCCGTTGCTCTTGCTGATGCCGTAGCGCAGGATCCGGCCGAGGCCGGATACCATGGCGCTGATCTCGTTTTCGTTCTTCTCGATGGCCATCCAGTTGATGCAGTCCAGCGTATTGTAGAGGAAATGCGGGTTCAGCTGGGCTTCCAGGGCTCGGATCTCCGATTCCTTGCGCTTCTGCGTCTCGGTGTACACCGCGTCCCTCTCGTGCTGGAGCTTCACCATGAGCGCATGGATCTCCTCTATCATTTCATCGAAGCCGCGTGCCAGGTAGGAAAACTCGTCGTTCCGCCCGGCGAGCTTCTCCGTCTTCACGAAATTCCCGCTCTGGGCCGAGCGCATGACGGACACAAGCTCGCCGACGGCACCGGAGAACCGCCTCGTGAACACGACGATGACGAAAAGGGAGACGAAGACCAGGCCGCCCATGAGGAGGAAGCTCGCGAGCGCCAGGATATCGACCTCGCGGAAGAACGCGTCTCGGCTGACCACGCTCACGATGGTCCAGCCGAGGTCGGGCACGCGAACGCGGTTGATGAAGGTCCTTCCTGCGGTGAGCAGGGCGTTCTGCTTGAGGAATCGCGAAAGCTCGCCATCCGTCGGGGACGTGCCGTCGGAGCCTTCGATGCCCTTGCCGATGAGGGCCTTGACGGGAAACGACACGATGCGGCCGTTTGAATCGAGGATGAACGTGATCGAGTTCCTCATCCCGGAGCAGATCTCGGCAAGGATCCGCTCGTCGATGCTCAATACGAGGACGCCCAGCAGCTTGTGGTCTCGAAGGTCGTAGTACGGCAGGGGGAGGTGAAAGAGGTTCTTGACCAGAGGGGCCGGCGTCGCGTAGGTCATCGACATCGTAGGGATGACGGCGGAACGCCCCGCCTTTCCCGCGTCGTAGAGCAGGGTTTTTGTCGCTTTCAGGGTGAGGGGCGATTGGCCCAGAGAGTCTATCCCCTTCTCGTATCCAGAGATCTCCAGGTTGGGCCAGATGAAGGTGATGGCCTGGATCTCGTCCTTGCTGAAAGCCAGGGAGAAAAAACGCGTTTTCAGCTGCTTGTTGGTAACCGCTTTTTCGGTGGCATCCCCCGACTCGAAGCCCCTGATCAGGGGGAAAAGCGATTCGTCGCCGAAGATCTGCAGGAGCAGGTATCGATACGCGTCATTGTGGCTCTCGAGGTTCTTGCCGATCTGGGCGAGGTTGCTGTCGATCAGCGCGGCAACGCGGCGGGAGAAATAGATGGAAGAAAACCCGTACATGAGCATGGTGATGACGAGGATGGGGAGGACGGAGATGAAGATGTACATGAATATCAATTTCGCCCGTATACCGAACGGGCGGATCAATGGAAACATCGCGTAATGATACCGCCGTCCCAGCCGCCGTCAAGGCGGATGCACTGGTAGCGTCCGCTCTCGCAAATCCGTGGTTGGCGGCGAGGCGTCCAGCAGGGGGGCCATCATAGCGGTCAAAAAGCCGGCTTGGCGTGAGAGATGGGTCGCAAAAAAAATACTTGACACGTTGGGATTTCAAGGCTACTGTATAAACAGGCATTTATATCTATGGCAATTTATATGGCGGAGCTGGAAACTTTAAGTGCGCTTTTTCAGACTCTTGCGGACGTCAATCGCCTGCGGATCATTTTCTTCTTGGGGCAGGATGAGCGGTCCGTGAATGAGGTCGTGAAGGCTCTCAAGCTCTCACAACCCCTGGTGTCCCACCACTTGAAGGTTCTGAAGCAGGTCGCGATCGTGCAGACCACACGAGATGGCCCCTTTGTGCTTTACCGGCTCACCGACAAGAAATTCACCGCGTCACTCAATCGCTTCCTCTCTGTATTCGAGGAGAAAAGCGAGAATTAAAGGGGGTTCTATGGGATTAAAGGAACGGATGATGGATGGCATGATGGACAAGATGTCCGCCGAGGAAAAACAAAAGGCCATGGAAGCAATGATGGAGAAGTTCCTTGACGGGCTTCCATCCGAGGAACGCGGCAAAATGATGGAGGGTATGATGGAGAAGTTTCTCGGCGGCATGAGCGCTGAGGAACGGAACGCCATGATGGCTCGCATGATGCCCAAAATGATGGGGTCCATGATGGGAGGAAGAGGCCCAATGGGCATGATGAACATGATGATGGGCGGCGGCCAAAGCTCTGAAGGCGACGCAGAAATGCCGTGGGACATGTGCCAGAAAATGATGAATACAATGACCGAAGGCACGCAGACCGCGCGTTTTGCCACGCCCGAGGTGCGCGGACTTTTCGACGAATGGGCCGCGCAAATCGAGGAAGAGATGCTCCAATTCGCAAAGGAAACGGGCGAGGTGGACGTGGAGAAGGCTGCCGAGCACTTCAAGCTGTCGAAGGAAAGCACGATCTATTTCCTGACCCGCCTGGCTCAAAAGGGAAAGATAACATTCGGAAACAAGGAGTAGAAATGGAATCCACGTATTTGCAGGATACCATCGGTGCAGATTGCGCGTGTTCGACTGAAAAATGCGACATGCTCGATTTCATGGCCCAACACATGGGCATGAAGGTGCTGCACCCGGGCGGCTTCCAGGCCACGAACAGGCTGGTGGAGGCCATGCGACTGGAGGGCGGACCGGGCCTGCTGGACATCGCCTGCGGCAAGGGTACAAGCAGCCTCTATTTCGCGAAAACTCTCGGGTGCCAAGTCACCGGCATAGACATGAACGAGGTGCTTTTGCGCACGGCGGAAAAGGACGCGCGAAAAAAGAGAACCGGAAAAAGGATCATTTTCAAGCTCGGCAACGCGGAGGCCCTTCCCTTTGAAGACAACGCCTTCGACGCCGCCGTGTTTCAGGCCGTGCTTGTGCTCGTGGATGACATGGAAAAGGCCGTGTCCGAGTCCTTTCGCGTACTACAGCCCGGCGGCACACTCGGCATGCTTGAAATCTGCTGGCTCAAGGAACCAACGCCTGAGTTGCTGGAGATCGCGAAAAGAGACGTGTGCGCTTATTGTATCGCGCGGGCGAAAACCGTGGGGGGGTGGAGGGACCTGCTCATGCGCGCCGGGTTCGCTATCAACCACCTGTCGAGCTATTCAATGGAATCGCAACGCATCGGGAGCGACGAAACCATCGGTACAATGATGAAAGCAATGTTCAAGATGGCCGTCGACCCCTCGATCAGAAACCGGATAAAGAAGCTGAACAACTTTTTCAGTGAGGCCAAGGGCTATTTGGGCTATGCCATCGCTGTGGGGATCAAGCCATCGCGGTCTGCGGATTCAATGGAATCCGCCTGATTCATTGCCGTTTCACATCTGGGCTTCGTACGAAGCCGGTTTGGCCGGCGTGAACCACTGATTGATACCGGCGAGGTGGTATTTGCCGAAAACTTTGCCTGCTTCCTGTTCGACGAAACCGGAAGCCTCAGCGGCGATCACCAGACGGCCGCCGGCGATGGCTTTCGCCGAGGTTTCAAGCATTGCTGTCACATCATTCTCGAAGTCAGCTGCGATCTTTTGATCCTGTTCACTTGATTGGGGCAGCATGCCCCGAAAGAAACCCATGACGACGTTTACCCGGAGGGTGTTGCCCATATCGACCTTCCAGCCGCCGCCGCCTTTCACCAGCGCTATCCAGGCCGCGCGCCACTCCAGGGGCACCGGGCTTTCGGCGGGCGGGATGTTGCCGCGGGTGAGCCTTATCGGTACTCGCGCCGTGTTCCCATTGACCTGGATGTATTGGTCGTCCAGGTTTTCGAGCGTTTTCTCAATCAGCACTTCGAAGCCGCCGTCTATCCTGGGGAAAAAGACGAACGAGAATCCTTTGAATTGCATCGGATCCTTGAAGAACTTCGCGGCCCAGGCGTCCTGCAGACTGCGGATCGCGCCATTTTGATGCATCGCCGCCATGACCATCGCACCGGCTCCATCGTTGGAAACAATCATACAGCGATCGATGGCCGGCTTGTCATTGGCGCGGATTGCTTTTGCCAAAAGCTCCAGCGCGGCCCGGATCTTTTGCTTTTCCGCATCGGTGGGAAGCGAGGCCTCCCCTTGGTTGGCGAGGGATGCGCAGGCCATGAAAACAAGCGTGAATAAAAACATCTCGATTATCAGCGCGATCCGTGTCCAATGCTTTGCTTTCCATGCATTTTTAATATCAAGACCTCTTTTCAAACGGGACAAACTTCGGAATAAGCAAAGACGGCGAAGATCTAGGCGTATTCCTGACAAAGTCATTGAGCGCTTTCAAAGGGAGCTTTGATTCAGGGAACAGGTCACGGATTTTATAAGCATGAGCGCCTTTTTTGAACTCATCTTCGAATTTCAACTTTACCACTTCCGCAAAATTATGGAAAAAATAGACATATATCTCGTTATTGTTCAAATCGAAAATGTTTGAATAAACGGTGAAAACCCCGCTCCCAGAGGGGTTTTCCACGTGAACGAGGTTGAGAATCGAGCGGAAATTCTCAACGTTCGGGTCACTATTGTCATTAAGTTTTTCGGTTGCCATTTCAAACCTGTCGCATGGATATCCGCCTTTATTGCGATTGTTCGGGAAGAAATTTGTGCAGACCATGAAACTCCCTTGTTTGCGAATAATATCCACGTCTTCGCCGTTTTTCCCGGGACCTCCAATTATTACGGCGTCTCCTTTCCGGTCGACAACCATCAACTGCCCCTGTGTTGCGAGATCCTGAAAAGCATATTCATCGACTACTTTCAATACTTCCTCAACGGTTGCACATTCTTCCATGATTTTATCCATCAAAGGCCGGTCGTACAGTTTCTTATTCCCGGAGAATTTCAGATTGGAAGGAGGCGTTGAAGCACCGTCAAAACACAATCCGTGGTCATTCATGCCCCCCTGCGGGAATCCGTTATTGTACCCGAAATACAATCTGCCGTATTTTCCGGCTTCCGGCGGGAAAAACCATATATTCGTATCGGCATCCATAAAATCCTCATTATTGCCGAACCAGGTCTTTCCGTTCAGGGTTGACATGAAAAAGGTGCAGGCAAAGCCGGAATAATTTATCAAAAAAATAAACATAGAAACAAAGAGAATTCTATTCAACATATTTTTCAATCTACCTCAATATTATTCGGTTGGGATAAACTCAACATCGTCGAGGTAAAAATTATCACCTCCCGCCTCATTATAAGTGCAGTACCATTCCAATGTGTGTTCGCCACTTGGAATTTGAAAAATATATTCCTTCCAACTAAAATAGGTTGAATTTGTGAACAATTGCATAGAAGTATCTATGGAAAAAGCTAATGAATAATCCGGATGTATTTGAACCCCAACTCCATAAACGCCACCTTGTAGCCAAAATTTGACAATTTGTGGTCCGGTAATGGTCTTTCGCAGCCAGCTGGTTTGGCCTGCAATTGTGCAAGTTCCATTTCTAGCGGAATAGCTTCCAGAATGTGTTCTACTATTTAAGAACCAAGGATAATCCCCTCCGGTACTCCATGAGCTCGGCATCCCATTCTCGAAACCTTCGAACTCTCCAATGGCGATAGTCTTTGTTGTAGAAGAGGTAAGGCCACTACTGTTTTTTACTCCAAGTTTCACAGTAAATGTGGTTTTTTGCACACTGAACTGATGTGTAATCGTCGCTGTTGTGGAGTATCCTGTATCCCATGTACCATCATTCTCAAAATCCCAGCGGTATTCGAGGCTTCCTCCACCCGGATTGGTGGAACTGGATGCATCAAATGAGAATGGTGTATTTATTGTTCCGGCGGAAGGCGTTACGGTAAAAGAGGCCTGCGGGCTCTGGCTGCTTGTGACGATAATATCCTTTGAAATACCCCCTGTAAGCTCATATTTATCTTTCGCTTCAAGTTTTACAGTATGCACGCCTGCAGTCGTATAGATATGTGTCGCTGTTTTTGTCGTTGTCCAATCCACGTCAAAGGTGCCATCGTTTTCAAAGTCCCAGCGTACTTTGATCTCGCTTAATGAGGTGTCGTCGTCCGATGCTGAGGCATCAAAGGTAATGGTCTCATTTATCCATGAACTTGCGGGAGACCAGGTGAAGTTTGCAAGCGGCGGCTGGCTTGAAACTACGTTTATATCCTGTGTTTTAAAACCTACAAGGTCGAACCTGTCCCTGACCTCAAGCCTTACGGTAAATGTTCCCGCTGTTTCAAAGATATGGGTCGTTATCTTTGTGGGAGTCCAGTCCACGTCGAATGAGCCGTCATTCTCAAAGTCCCAGCGTATTTCAAGCTCTTCCTGAGGCGTATCATCATCAGAGGAGCCGGACGCGTCAAAAGAAACCGCAGAGCCGACGGCGATATTTGTAGGGGAGTGGCTAATGGAAGCGCTTGGCGCCTTGCTATCATAGGTCGTGACGGTCTTCGTTATCTTATCAGTATGCCCCTCATCATTCTTTACCTCGAGCGTGCATTCATAGGTTCCCACACCTGGATATTGATAATAGGCTTTGGGATTCAGAGTAAAGGCTGTATCGAAGGTGCCGTCGTTTGTAAAGTCCCAGCGATATGAGAGTGCGCTTGCCGTAGGGCTTAAAGAGGCACTGCCATCAAGCTCTGCCGGTCCGTTTATCGCTACGGATAATCCCCCATTTGCCGTAAAATCCGCAGTAGGTATTGAATATTTCGCACTGCCTGGATCCCATGGGTTTTCCCTCAGTTTTTGAGGCTCACAAGAGAAGAACAAAGCTGCAATAATGAATACTATAAACAAGAGCCTGTTTTTCATGATTGCCACCCCTAATAGCTTAGCCGTACTGAAAGATACATGCCATCATTTGTAGGCATTATATTGAATGCATATCCGGTTACAGGCTCCGTATAAAGCATCATATACACCGAAATACCCGTAAGTATGGCACCCCCAGCCCAGAGCCCAATGCTTGTCCAGAAAAGGGCCTTCGATGTTTGATATGATGAGGTATATTTGTTCCAAAGAGACGTATAATCGGGGCCTACGCCTGAGGCATTGTTGTATTCATTCAAGAAACCTACCGAGTCTTTTTGATACTGATCAGAATAATAATAGGTAGCAAACCCTCCCCCTACCGATGCAAGCCCGGCTACCAGCATCCCAATTCCAATGCCCAATGATGGATGCTTTGCCGGGGGTTTCATTCCAAAAAGCTCGGAAACGCATATGTCAGTCGCAAATTCAAGGCCATCCAATTCCGCAGACTTTCCTCTCGAGGTTCCAACTACCTCCGTGGTATTCACATCGACAATTTGAAGGGTTACAGTGTAAAAAGAGCCAAATCTACCACAGCTTCCAAATATCATGTACTGGGCTTGGAGGAATTTCCCAATCTTTATTGCACAAGAGGATTCATCACACATCACGGAAAGCCCAAATTCCTGCTCTTTGAGGATACTATCCCTTGATTCTCTGGATATAATTCTATATTTGGCTTTGCCGTACTTGTATACAGAATTGAAGACAAAATCAGAAACGAAACCCGCTTCTGATTCCGAGATTCCCTCCCGGAGAACTATATCCATAATGCCTAGAACAGGGATATCCTCGGAATATGAAAAATAAGATAAGAAGGTAAATGCTATTATTATAATTAGAAGTTTAGATTTTCTTGTTTTCATTTAAGTATTTCTCCTTTTTAATGCTTATCTTGCCAGCAATGCCAGATAACATGAAGCTTGGTTGCGCCGCTGCTAGGGAGTGCTACATTTAGTGAGGACAGGTAACATTTGGGCATAGCGAATCCTCTCTCTTATAGACAAAGAGCATAGCACGGCAGGTTCTGCAAGTAAAGCGATTAGTCGAAACCGTTACAAATAACGATCCCCTCCTCTCCAGCGGATTGCGCAGTTCTTTTAGAGCGCTTGACAATTACCTTTTTTTCTGGAATTTCCGAAATGTTGCTATGGCGAATACCCCTGCCAGGAAAAACAGACTCAACCAGGCAACCCAATCCCCGCTAAGGCTATAAAACGTTCGCCCCGGTCCTGAGCGAACATTACCAACCAACAATACATCTTGCGCCCGAGAACTTCTGTCTTCAGCAATAATCCGTCCAAGGTGATCGCTTATTGACAATTGCCCATCTTGTGCAGAGCGAACGACCGCAAACCCACCTTCGATGCCACGTGTCATTGCCATACGTGAATGCCATTGCCCATCCTGTCCAAAATCCCAGGCCGGGACAACGACGATACCAACGCCACCTCTGGAATACTGAGAAAGCAAGTCGGGGAAATCCATGTCCTTGCAAATCGCCAAACCGATGGTCATCCCTGAAACAGAAAACTCGACAGGCTTTGTACCCGGTTGATAATGGTCTTCGAAGCCTGGTACGAGGTGAATCTTGCTGTACTCGGTCAGGACTTGACCCTCTGAGGAAAATACTACGGCCACATTCCGAGAAGATTTCCGGTCGATCATGTTGAGACCCGCAACCACGACAACGCGGTGATCGCGTGCGGCTGCCCCAAGGATTTTATATACATTGCCGGAATAACTCGGGGTGACCCCAACGAACTTTTCCGGTAGGACGATTAACTCCGTCCCTTGAGCTGCCAGTTGATCTATGCGGCGGGCATAGGCTTGTACGACAGGCAGCGCTTCTTCCGATTTTTCAGTGCGAAAATACCTTATCGTTGTATCCGTAGCCGTGAGCCCGACACGCATGGACTGTCCCTGGTCCGTTTGATGAATACGTATCGAACCATAGACTATAACGGATAGAACCAAGACCACGGGCACTCCCGAGGCCAGTATCGATAACCTCTTGTTTTTCCGGAGATGCCATGCAATCGCGAAACCGGCAGGTACAAGCGTGAGAAGGAACGTGATCCCCCAAATACCGGTCAGGGAAACAAGCTGGATCAGTGGAAGAAAACCGGTTTGTGTATACGCCAGACTCCCTGCTGTTCCATTGGGAGAAAATATGGATGCCAAATACTCATAGGAAGTCCACACCGATGGAAAGACGGCGATTGCAACCCAGGAGTTGATTTGAAGAGCAGTATACCGAGTAGCCAGAATGGCCAGAGTAAAGGCGATAGCGGGAATAACCAATGAAACAATGACCACGCCAAAGGGCATCAATTTTACCAGGTACGAGAAAAGTGTAAGGCTGCCTATCAGGAAAGTACCGAATGCTATTATCGCCGTTGGTCGAGGCTGTGCATTGAATGCCAGAATAAGGATGGGGATGGGCGCAATCCAAACCAGCGGTCCAAAACCATTTAGCCCGATGGAAAAGAAATAGGAAAAACCAGCGGCGAAAACTGATAATAGAATGTATGCCCAGCGAGTGAACCCGCTGGGATTATCTCCCCGCCAGATCGATCGCATAATCCTTGACGACATCCCTTCCATTGATAATGTCCTGAACCGTCGGCACCACCTCGTGATCCGCGGGAATGCCGTGCCCGCGAGCAATCTCCATGACCGCGGTTGAAAACTCTTGGGTAGAGTAGCGGAGGATCAAGCCTGTCACAGGGAGAGGGAAGTCCCGCGAATTGTCGGTGCATGAGTACGTGCCTCCAGACTCTTCGCCAATGAAAACCGCGCGCTTATGGTACTTCAGGAGCGAGCAGAGGTGTCCCGTGGAGGAGAAGCTCGCTCCGTTGATGAGCACAAAGAGCCTTCCGGCGAATGCATTCTCGGCCGGCTGGAGCGGGATTTTGAGGTGATCGTAAGCCTGAGTTTCCTGGGAAAAATAGGGGGCCGGTTCTTGGATCAGGTGCGATAACAAGTATGAGGTGGCATTCGGATCACCGCCCCCATTATCGCGCAGATCAAGGATCAGACTGGTAATACCGTCGTTTTTTATGGCCTGAAAGGTGCCATCAATGAACGACTTGAATTGCGCAAGCGGGCGTGGGTCATAGAAATTGAAACTCCTGATCCTCAGCATCGCAATGGATTTCGTCTCCACCGAATAGTCGAGGGGGTTGCCAGGGTCGGGGAATGAGGGGTCGCTTAATTGGTAGACAAGATCATCCCAAGAAATGCCGGAGAGCTCCACCGATCCAGAACCTTTCGAATCGAGGTAGTCGACGGTGAATCTGTCGGGTGAACCGATGAAGAGGCGGTACAGCTCACTGAATTGCTGGTTCATGATGGAGTACTTCTTCGTGAGATTTTTCCCGTCAGCGGTTATATTCGTCAGAAGCGTGTCTATGACGGCGGTCACCGACATGCCGTTGATCGCGGTGATTTCGGCCCCCGCGGCGGGATTCGGGGCCGAGAACGGGCTCACGACGTACATGCGTTCTTTGATGACGTACACGCGAAAGGGAAGATATCGGCTGCCATCCCGCAGGCTTCGCTCTTCATCGCTGGGGAATCGAATGCCGGAGTGGCCGCAGCCGACCATCGCGACGATCGGCGAGAGGACGCGATAGAGCTCCAGCCTCCCCATCCCGTCGCGGAGCCTCGTCCGCTGCCGGTCTATGAACGATGAAAGCGCCGCCCTGTCGGCGTTGACCAGCGGGTTCCGTGCCATGATGGTTTGCGCGCAATACGTGAAGTCTTGCTGGAGCTCCGAAAGCGTGTATCCCTCGACAGAGACCCCGGCCGATGGAAGGCGGGCGGCCGTCGGGGCGGTCGAGCAGGAGAGAGAGAATGCCGAAAGTGCGAGGGCTAAGAGAATTACCGGTGCCAATCGACGCATGGTGTGCTCCTGAGCCGCTCGCCTTTTTTCAGCCGCGCGCGATTGATGGCCTGGCTCACAGCCGGGCACTCTACCACACTCACCGTTTTCCTGCCAAGCACACCGCCGCATTGAGCCGGCCCGGCGTTCTGAAACCCGCATCGCCCCGCCGCGCCGGAACCCTTGCGTTGCGGGATACTTGTGCTTACAGTAGCTGCCATGGCTTGGAAGCGCATCCTCATCATTGTGGCTGCGGTGGCAGTGGCGGCGTTTGCCGTCTGGCGAGTCTTTGTGGCAGTGCGCCCGGCAGGCCCGGTGGTCGGGCAAGCGACGGGTGTTCGCACGGCCGCGCCCGTGGCGGTGGAGATCACACCGGTCACACGCTCAACGCTGCAGGACGCCGTGGAGTTCTCCGGAGTCCTGCAGTCCCGTTCCCGATTCGTCGTGTCCACAAAGGTTGCCGGCCGGCTGGAGCGTCTCCTCGTGCGGATTGGTGAGCGGGTCTCCCGTGGACAGCTCCTGGCCGAGCTGGAGGATGAGGAGTACCGGCAGGAGCTCGAACAGTCCCGTGCGGAGCAGGAGGTGGCGCAAGCCAACGTGGAAGCGGCGCGGATCAGCGCGGAGGCTTCCGCGCGCGAGCTTGAAAGAGTGCGCGTCCTCCAAGACAAGCAGATCGCCTCCGACACGGAGCTGGACAGCGCCGAGACTCAGTTGAGCAGAGCGCAGGTCACCCTCACCGTTTCCGAGGCGCAGCTTCGGCAGAAAGAGGTAGCGCTTTCAGCCGCGGAGCTGCGCGTCCAGCACACGCGGATCACCGCGCTCTGGGAGAACGGCGGCGGCCCGCGGGTGGTGGGAGAGCGTCTGGCGGAGCCGGGAGCGCTGCTTCGGGCGAACGACCCTGTGGTGTCTCTGCTGGAAACCGATCCGCTGGTGGCCCGGTTGCAGGTGCCCGAAGCGGTCTATCCACGGCTGCGACAGGGCTTGCGGGCACAGGTGCGCGCGCCGGCAATGCCGGGCCGCGCGTTTGCCGGCAGGCTTTCCACGGTGGCGCCTTTCCTCGATGAACGCACCGGGCAGGCGGAAGCGTGGGTGGAGATCGCCAACCCGGCAGGTGAGCTTGCCCCCGGGCTTGCCGTGCGCGTGAACCTGGAGTTCGGCCGGCTTGAGAACGTCGTTACTGTTCCCGCCGTCGCGATTGTCGAGCGCAAGGGGGAGAAAGGCGTGTTCCTTGTGGACCCCCAGAAGCCAATGGCGCGGTTTGTCCCCGTGCGCCCCGGTGCTGCGCAAGGCGAGCTGGTGCAGATCGTGCAGCCCGAGCTGTCGGGCAGCGTCGTGACCCTGGGCCAGCACCTGTTGGAGGACGGCGGCGCCGTGATACTGCCCAAATGAAAATCCCCCTTTTTACTGTCCGTCACCCGGTTCTCACTTCCATGATCGCCCTGATCGTCATCATCCTCGGGGTGATCGCGCTGCGGCAGCTTCCCCTGGACCTGATGCCCGACATCAGCTTCCCGGTGCTCTCGATCAACACCACCTATACAAATTCGAGCCCCCAAATCGTGGAGCAGCTCATCACCCGGCCCGTCGAGGAGGCCATGGGCGCCGTGCCCGGGGTGGAGCAGATCACCTCGGAATCCGCGGAGGGCTCGAGCGACGTGCGGATCTTTTTCGCCTGGGGCACCAACCTCGAGGCCGCGGCCAATGACGTGCGCGACAGGCTGGACCGCGTCATTCCGCGCCTGCCGGAGGACGCGGAGCGGCCGCGCCTTTTCAAGTTCGACCCGTCCAGCTTCCCCATCATGTTCCTCGGCTTGTACGGCAACGTGGACCCCGTGTACTTGCGCCGGCTCATCGACGAGCAGCTTACCTACCGCCTGGAGCGCATAGACGGCGTGGCCTCCGTGGACATCTGGGGCGGGGTTGAGCGGGAAATCCAGGTGAACCTGCTGCCGGACCGCCTCCAGGTGCTGGGCCTCTCCGTGGACCAGGTGCTGTCCCGCATCAACGCGGCCAACCTGGAAAGTCCCGTGGGCGCCGTCACGGACGGCAGTTTCAGGCGATCTCTGCGCGCATCCGCCCTCTACGAGAATCTTGACCAGCTGCGCGACACCGTGGTTGCAGTCCGCGACGGGACGCCCATTGCCCTGCGCCAGGTGGCGGAGGTGGTGGACGGAAACGCGGAGGTCACGCGCATCGCGCGCATCAATGGCCAGCCCGGCATTCGCATGTCGGTGAGCAAGCAGTCCGGCAGGAACACGGTGGAGGTGGCACGGCTGCTGCGGGCGGAGGTGGAGCGCATCCGCCAGGATTACCCGCAGATAGGGTTGATCGTGATCAACGACAGCTCCCGCTACATCCAAAATGCGCTCTCCAACGTCGGCACCTCCGCGTTGTACGGCGCCTTGATCGCGGCGGGGGTCCTCCTGTTCTTCCTTCGCAGCATGCGCAGCACCCTCATCATTTCGATATCCATTCCTTTCTCCATCATCGCCACCTTTGTGCTCATGTACGCGAGCGGCTTCACCCTGAACGTCATGAGCCTGGGCGGACTGGCCATGGGCGTGGGCATGATGGTGGACAACTCCATCGTGGTGCTTGAAAACAGCTACCGCCTGCGCCAGGCGGGACGACCGGCGGTGGAGGCCGCCGTGGAGGGGGCGGGCGAGGTGACCGCCGCCGTGGTGGCCAGCACCCTGACCACGCTGGTCGTGTTCCTGCCCCTCGTATTCACGCGGGGAATCTCCGGCATCATGTACAAGCAGCTTGCCATCGTTGTGAGCTTCTCCCTCATCGCCTCTTTAGTGTCCGCGCTGACTCTTGTGCCCATGATGTCCGCCCGGATGCTTGCCCGCCCGCTGGGTTCCGGCGGGGGCCGAATTGTCCAGACGCTCGGCCGGGCCCAAGGCAAGATGGACCGGGTCTATGGATCCTTGCTGGACCGGGCCCTAAGACACCCGGGGGCCACCGTGGTTGCCGTGGCAGCCGGGCTTGCCGCCAGCCTGACCCTCGTGCCGCTCATCGGCTCTGAGCTCATGCCTGGATCAGACCAGGGGGAGGTGCGCATGAGCGGCGAGCTTGCGGTAGGGACCCGCCTCGAGCTGACGGACCAGACCTTCCGCAGCCTGGAGGCGCGCACAAAAGAGGTGGTGCCGGAAGCCCAGACCATGCTTTCAAGCGTGGGCGGAGGGTTCCACGGATCCGGGAGCAGCACGGGGCAGATCAGCCTGACCCTCGTGCCCCGGAGCCAGAGGAGCCGCTCCGATGCCGAGATTGCGGAGGCCCTTCGCCGCCGGCTTTCCGGAACGCCGGGGGTGACCGTGCGCACCCGCACGAGCCAGAGCATGTTCATGCCGCGAATGGGCGGCTCTGGAGCAGAGCGCGTCCAGATCGAAGTGCGCGGCCAGGACCTGGAGGCGGGCCGGGCCCTTGCCTTCCGGATCCTCGAGATCGTCCAGGAGGTGCCCGGGATCACGGACATTCTGTTCAGCCAGGAAGCAGGCGCCCCCGAGGATCTGCTGGTGGTGGACCGGCGCCGGGTGGCGGAGCTTGACCTCACGATGCAGCAGGTCACGAGCCTCCTGCGCACGCTGGTAGGCGGCACTCAGGCCGGCATCTTCCGTGAGGCCGCAAGCGAATCCCCCATCATGGTGCGGCTGGCCGAGCAGGATCCGTTCGACCTCCAGAGCCTGCTTTCCCTCCCCGTCATCAACGGGCAGGGCCAGGCCGTGCCCCTGAACAACGTTATCAGCGTCCGGCGTCAGATCGGACCCACGGTCATCGAGCGCACGGACCAGGAGCGGATGATCACGCTGCTGGCCAACACAAGCGGCCGGGACGTGGGCTCCATTGTCGCTGATGCGCGCCAGAGGCTGCGTTCGCTTCCGGTGCCATCGGGGCTGTCGGTGCGCTTCAGCGGGGACTGGGAGGAGCAGAACGAGAGCTTCCGGGAGCTTGCCATCAGCATCGCCTTGTCCCTGCTTCTGATTTACATGGTCATGGCAGGTCTGTACGAGTCTCTGCGAGACCCGTTCATCATCATGTTCTCCATCCCGCTGACCGCCATCGGAGTGCTTCTCATGCTGTTCCTGACCCGCACTACCTTCAATATCCAGACCTGGATCGGTGTGCTCATGTTGGGCGGCATCGTGGTGAACAATGCCATCCTGCTCGTGGACACCATGAACCTGCTTCGCCGGCGCGACGGGATGAAACTGATGGAGGCGGTGAGCGAGGCCGGACGCCGCAGGCTCAGGCCGGTGCTCATGACCTCACTGACGACGATTGTCGGCCTGCTTCCCCTGGCACTGGGGCTGGGCGAGGGAGGCGAGCTTCAGGCCCCGCTTGCGCGTACCGTGATCGGCGGCCTTGCCAGCGGCACCTTCATCACCCTGCTGTTCATCCCAGCGCTGTACCTGCTCTTCGAGCGGCGGCGCGAGCGCAGAAAGAAAGCGGCAGCATGAGCCGGGCCGTACTTTTGCGCAGAATGCGGCCCCTGCTGGCTGCAGCTCTCCTCCTGGCCGGCCGCACGCTGCCGGCGCAGGCTCAGGCCTCCGATTCTCCGTCTGCCGGCGCGGTGCAGCCCGCTGATTCCTCTTCTGCCGGCGCCATGCAGCCCGCGCCCCGGGAACTCGCGCTGTCCCTCCAGGAAGCGGTGCTTACGGCGCTCGAGCACAACCAGTCGCTTCGGGTCGAGCGTCTCGGGCCCGAGCTGAAGGCCACGAATCTGAAGGAGGAGGAGGGCGCCCTGGACCCTGTCCTGGCCGCGGATGCCGAGCAGATCGTTGCCGGCTCCCCGCCCGGCGTCTCGGCGGGCAGCGGCGCCGAGGCCGGCCTTTCCCTGAGCTTCTCCACCGGCACTTCGCTCAGCACCTCCGTGTCCGCCGGCTGGGGAGACTCGTGGGCGGCGGGAGCGGACCTCGAGGTGACGCAGGCCCTGCTGGCCGGCGGCAACGTGGCAGCCAACCGCGCGCGGGTGGAGCAGGCCCGCCTGGATCTCTTCTCCTCAAGGTACGAGCTTCGCGGCTTTGCGGAGTCTCTGGCTGCCGACGTGGAGTCCGCCTACTGGGGCCACTACCTCGCCCTTCGCCAGCGCGACATCTACCAGGAGTCCCTGGGACTGGCCGAGCGCCAGCTTGAGGAAGCCCAGGTCCGAATGCAGGTGGGGCGGATCGCGGCAATCGAGCTTGCAGCCCCGCGGGCGGAGGTCACCTCCCGCCGGGAGGCCCTGCGGCAAGGTGAAAAGAACGTGCAGTCCACCCGGCAGCAGCTGCTCATGCTGGTGAACCCGGCAGACACCGGCTTGGACTCCCCACTGCGGCTGGTGGACACGCCGGCACCGCCGACAGGCGCGCTGGGCGATGCCTCCGCGCACGTGTCTCTGGGCCTCCGCCAGAGGCCGGATCTCGCGCAGGCCCGGCTTGCCCTGCAGCGCGGCGAGCTTGAGGTCGTGCGCACCCAGGCAGGGCTCCTGCCCCGACTGGATCTTTTCGTGCGGCTGGGCGGCACGGGCTACGCCTCCTCTTTCGGCGGTTCTGTGGTCGGTATTGCCGATGAGCCGTATGCCAGCGCCGGCCTGAGCTTTTTGATGCCGCTGGGAAACCGCGCGGCCGAGGCGCGCGCCGAACGGGCCCGGCTGACCAAGGCGCAGGCCGATGAAGCCCTGAAGGGGATGGAGCGCAGCGTGGAGGCGGACATCAGAAACGCCTGGCGGGAGGCTGAGTTCTCCGCCGGGGGGATCGCGGCCAGCGCCGAGCTTCGCGGCCTGCAACAGGAGAAGCTTGCCGCGGAAGTGGAGAAATTCAGAAACGGCACCTCTACGACCTACCTGGTTGCCCAGGCCCAGCGGGACCTGCTGGCAGCCCAGCTGGGCGAGGCTCAGGCCACGGTGCAGTACCTCCTGGCGATGGTGACGCTCTACCGGCTTGAAGGCTCGCTTCTCGAGCGCAGGGGAATTGCCGCGGAACGGGTGGAATAGCTCAAAACCCTAGCCGTCCTGCTTTTTTCAAAGCCAACAAAGCATAGAGAGTCATCCACTTATTGGCGGCTCCACGATCGCCAACTTTCCACAGACACTGGGTTGGTGCCCATTCCAGAATGAATCTTCCTTCTCTATCAGGAGCCTAGAAGCTTCCATGCACGATCAAGCCTTGGCTCATTCCCATATCCCATTCTGCTTAAATGGTACAGGACTTCCACCAGGCCAGCCCGCCAGTGGAACGGAAATATCATTGTCTGAACGTCCTACTATGATGCCCGTCAAGCAGGAATCTTCGATTCCTCCTCCGTCCCACGAATCCTCACCCAGTCTTTGAGTTTGCGCTGGTACAGTTGCTCCTCCTTCCATCGATACGGCGTGTTCGACAGCAGCATCCTGCGCATCATGCCAAAGGTCTTTCGCAAGACCGCAATTCGCGCTCGACCGTACCCTTTGCGTTGGACAAGCTCCCGGAAGAACTCTCCCAACAGCGGCGATGAATCCGCCAAGTGGAGCACAGCCTCGGTGAACAACGTGCGCGCCAGGCACCGACTGCGCCGATTCAGTCGACCCACGTGCGTGGTGCCTCCGCTGGAGCGCACAGTCGGCACCACCCCCAGGTAAGCCAACAAAGCCCGCAGGCAGCGAAATCGGCGGATATCTCCGACCTCCGACAGAAACCCCAGCGCCAAGAGCGGAGTCACCCCGCGGATCCCGATGAGCACCAGCACTTGCTGTTCGAAGGGCTTTCCCGCGCGGTAGATCTCCCGCTGCAGACTCTTCTTCTGCTCTTTAAGCTGGGCAAGAATCCCAAGGCTCATCGTGATGCTGAACAGACTGGCCGGGGAAAGCTCAAGGGCGGCAATCAGCTGCAGCCCCACCGTGGGATTGTCCACTATCCGGACGCCGAGCTTACGGTCAGTGATGCCATTCTCGACCAGCACGCTCTGCGCCTGCGCCTTCAATTGGCGGCTCTGATTGTTGAGAATCTGCCAGTGGGAGAACAGCCGCCGCAACTCCCGCACCTCAGGGGTCGGCTGCCAGACCTCGGGCAGCACCAGCTCCCCACTTTGAGCCGCTGTCCACAGCCCCAGCGACAGTGCCCCCGCATCATGGCGATCCGTCTTGTGCCAAGAGTCGCGGATGATGCGAAACCGATACGGGTCGATGACGACGCAGCGAGCTCCTCGGCGCTGAATCCGCTCCGCCCACCAGAAGCTCCCAGAGCAGCTCTCCAACGCCACCGAGTCCTGCGGCCCAAGGGTCGCTACATAGCCGGCGGTCTCCACCCTGGCCAGATAGCGCACCTCATGGCCAGCCTCGTCGCGAATCGACACGGCGGCACTGCCTTTGTGTAGGTCAAGCCCGTGATACCTCATCAGTCCTCCCTTCGGCTCGGATCTCCACAGCGGAGGAGGAGACTCCCGTGAAGGCACTGATGGCTCCACTCTACTATCCAGCATCGCCTCTGGCGTGCTATGTTGGTGGTGCGAAACGGCGGTAGGTGGCCGGCCAAACTTGTTATCGTGGTCGTCGTTGACGCCACAGGACGTTGACGGCCATCTACCGCGCTCCTTTCCCCGCTCGGTACCGAGTTGTCACGCAGTATACAGCCACCCACCACCTCGTCCATCAAAGCCTTCTCGGCCGACGTGCATCATATCAACTTGTTTACCAACTTCCGTGGATCCCTGCGTTTATAGATTCCTCCTCGATCAAGGAAGTATTCAATGAGACTGCGGCAGCTTTGATGCTTCCAGCACGTAGGCCCTATCTCGGCAAACGCTGCAAGCGCCTTGAATGATCCACGTATGCAGCTCTTCGTCTTGTTTGGTTGGGCCTTGGGTTCATGCATTTCACAGAGATATCCACCATCGGCCCTTACTGATTTTTCAAGAAGTTCGATGCTGCGCTGCAGACGCGGGTCTTTTCGATAGCCCAGCATAATGAAGGTTCGGATGTTGTACCCGTACAGACAGGAGAAGTGCTTGTACCAGTCACCATCTTCTTGTTGGAGACCAAGATATCGCTCCGCGGCGAGCTCTACCTTTGGGTGCGTTCTATCAAGGCCAAGCTCCGCGAGATAGGCCAGGCAGAAGTGGGTTGTGGCAAAGCTGCCGTACTCCGCGCCGTCTCCGACCGTCTTCTGTGTCCTTGGATTCGTCTGCAGCCAATACCCTTTTGGATGCATTCTTTCGAATAGCCGAATCACCGCCGCCGATTGAGCGAGTTTTTGACGCGCTGCAATTACTTCTGGATTATTGGCAGGCACATCTGATAGTTCCGTCAGCGTCCGATATCTAGCGGAAGGATCTGAGGGATCGAGAAGCCAAGTCAGTATCGGATTAGCTTTCATTTATCAGCTTTCGACCCGCGCATGTCCATCACCGCGCGGAGTATCGTCTTGGCAGCCTGGAATGAAGACTCATCTGTAACGATAACGCGTACAGCATACCCCTCGGGATGTTTCTTTGCGGATTCGATTTCCGCCTTGATCTGCTTTGGCAGCCGGGACGCGAGGAGGCGCTCCCTTTCCTTTTCCCTCACCCCCAGGACGACGAGAAATGAACCTTGTGCGGGCGAAAGGTAAAACAGTGCCTTTTTCGTGTCGTGAACCTTGTACTGCCAGCCGTAGTTTTTCCCGTAGTATTTCCACTCCTGGGCATACCCGCGGGGTATGGCAACAAGCTGGGCGAACAATGAATGGGCGCCGCCAAGGATCTGCTTCACGTCTCTGTCGGTCGGCGCGTTGTCCTTTTCTCGAAACGAACTGCCTTTCATTTTCCTCTCCACTCCGCCAATGATTACGACAAGTCCCGCGATTTTCAACCCTATTCTTGAAGAACGGCCGTCCGGCGGGTATTCTTAGAACTCAATGGCAAAAAAAACTGTCAATAAGGTCGCTACGACCAATCTGGGATTCGAAGCCAAGCTCTGGGCAGCGGCGGATGCGCTGCGCAACAACATGGATGCCGCGGAGTACAAGCACGTTGTACTCGGGCTCAAACCGTGAGGGAAAACGTGCGCGCGCAGATCAGGGTGCAGATAAAACGGATTCTACGGAAGTACGGCTACCCGCCGGATAAAGAGGCCAAGGCAACGGAGACCGTGCTTGAACAGGCGGCCGTGCTTTGCCCCGAATGGGCCGCGGCATAAAAACGGAGGACAAATAAGATGTGCGAGTTCTGCACGAAACACGGCGAGGGAAAAACCTGGTATCTCCAGATGAAGAACTACTCCCAGGAGCTGCGGAGTGCAAAGCTTTCCCCCGCGCAGCGCAAGGCGTCGGGTTTTGAAACCCGATCGGAGTGGCTGGACGCCTTTTTCAGGGGATTCGTCCTGGGGGAGGGACGCGGCGGGGAGGAAAAACCCGCGCGCCCTTTGACTGAGGATGCCATCACCCGCCGTCAAATGATCGTCCACTTCGGCCAGATCATACCCCTCAAAGACGTGGAGGAAATCCTGGACGTGATGACGTCTATCACGCGGGTTCCCTGCGGCTGCCGCTACATCACCACCGGAAAGGCGGACAAGCGCTACTGTTTCGGCGTGGGCTACGACCCCACCGGCGCAATGGGGCGCTACCCCGACGCCTCTTCGGGACTGGAAGTGATGGGCCGAGATGAGGCGAAGAAGATCTTCCGGGATTTCGACCGCGAGGGTCTGATTCACAGCATCTGGACGGGGATCTCGCCCTACGTAATCGGTATATGCAACTGCGACCATGACTGCCTTGCATACCGCACCAGCATAGCGCAGAACGGTCCGGCGTCCTTCTTCCGCGCGGAGTACGTGTGCGAGGTGGACGTCGACAAATGCACGGGCTGCAAGTCGTGCATGAAGCAGTGCCAGTTCGGCGCGCAGTTCTACTCCCATTCAATGGGCAGGGTATACATCGATCCCACGCGCTGCTACGGATGCGGTTTGTGCATGGCCGCGTGCGCCGAGAATGCCGTCCGGCTCCTGCCGCGCAAGGGACATAAGGTCGCGGGCAACTTGTGGTTGAAAGCCGGGAAAGAGTCCAAAACGCCGGTGTAGCGGGTTGCGGGTTGGCTGTGCAAAGCCAGCCCTCGCCTGCCCGTCCAGTGTAAAGGCCGGACCGTTCCGTGCATTGCCGCCGCGGAGACGGGCGATATCCTGCCCTCTCCGGCAGCGCATGGCGCCGGAGAGGAGCGTCGAACGTGCAGAAGAAGATCCCGGTCATCCTCGACACCGACATCGGCAGCGACATCGACGACACCTGGGCCCTGGCGATGATGCTCAACTCGCCGGAGCTCGACATGAAGCTGGTCGTTTCCGAGACCGGCAACACCGACTACCGGGCGAAGATCATCGCCCGCCTGCTCGAGGTCGCTGGCCGGACGGACATCCCCGTCGGGGTGGGGATCTGGCAGGACTCCGACACCGGCGGCCAGGAGCCCTGGGTCAAGGACTACGACCTGCGGAAGTACCCGGGCACGGTCTACCACGACGGGGTGGAGGCGATCATCCGCACGATCCGCCAGAGCGAGGAGCCGGTGAGCCTGATCTGCATCGGCCCGTTGCCCAATATCCGTCTGGCCCTGGCCAAGGCTCCGGACATCGCCCCGAAGGCTCGCTTCGTCGGCATGCACGGCTCGCTCCGGCGCCAGTACGACGGCGCCCCGGGCGCCTCGGCCGAGTACAACGTGGTGGCCGACCCGCCGGCCGCCATCAAGGTCTTCAGCGCCCCTTGGCGGGAGGGGGTGATCACGCCCCTGGATAGCTGCGCGCTGGTCCGGCTGAAGGACGACAGGTACCGGAGGGTCCGCGCCTCGGCCGATCCGCTCATCCAGGCGGTGCTGGAGAACTACTCGGTCTGGTGCGGGACGAGCCCCGAGGCCCGCGCGCGCTTCGAGGCCGGCTCGAGCATCCTCTTCGACACGGTGGCGATCCACCTGGCCTACTCCACCGAGTTCCTGGTGGTGGAGACGCTGGGCGTCAGGGTCGAGATGAACGGCTTCACCCGCGAGGACCCCAAGGCCCGGCCCTTCCACGTGGCGATCGACTGGAAGGACCTCCCCGGCTACGAAGACGAGCTGGTCAGGAGGCTCCTGCGGCGAGGATGAAAGCGGAAGGATCTGGTGCAGCCGCCATGCCGACTTCTCCTTTCCAATCTGTCGCCGCGTTCTACTCGAGATCCGCGGAATATGACCTGAACAGCGCGCCGGATTTAATTCTGCCTAAGCATATCCGAAACCTTCACTTCGGGATGGTGGTAATCTATTCCCTCATGTTTACACCAGTGATGAATTGCCTTTGTAGGACACCATTCGTCGCAGGCAAGACACATCTCGCAATGGTGCTGCCAAACCGGCTTCTTTTCGATTATTTTGATATTCTGGGCGGGGCAGACCTTTGCGCAAATGGAACAGCCATTGCATTTCTCGTCGACATAAATGCTCTTATCGGTCAATGGGATCATTTCATAATATTCTAGACTTGTGTCTTTTGGTTCTTTTGAGCGCTCTATGAGGGCATTTAAATATGCCTTGTGCATCATTCGATATAGAGGGGCCATTAGCGAATTAAATAATGATTTGACAATCCTGTGTTTGGTCTTTCTCTTGTTGACTATGTATCCGCAGATGACCGCGGTTTTCTGCCTGCACTTTTTAAACATTGATTCTTGATCTTTATTTATAGGAATTGGAATATGATCGTAGTCCAGGTTGTTCATAGGAAGTCTTACAGAATACTCCCCTGAAAGCCGTCCACCAATCGATTTGACAAACCGAGCAAAGTTTTTTAAGGTGGGAAGCGCGTTCACAATCTCATAACCTCCGCAAGTACATACGGCAAATACATGCTTTGATCCGATATTTTCCAGTTTCTTGATAAAGCTTTCCACCATAAGAGGTACACCGTGGAGCTGAGCCATATAAGACGGGAAAACGATCACAATACTCTCAGCTTCAGTTCTTATGCTTTCTTTGGCTATGACCGAGGGAATGGATATCAAAGCCCCCTTGATCTTTTGGGCAATATCTCTTGCTACAGACAGGGAATTTCCGGTTCCAGAAAAGAAATAGACTTCGGTATTCAAAATAGACATGCTCCTTCGATCTTTTTCTCTAGTAAACTGCATCCGTTATTCTTTGACAAGGCAAGAATGTCCGCTGCTCGCCGAAGTTCAGCGGCACGAGCAGCATGTCCGCCGCATAGAGGAAGCTATCTTCTTACAAAAGGACCGATATACCCCGACTCCGCAAGTAATCTTTCACCTACCGAATACTCAACAGACGGTAATGAAAGACCGATGCCGCCAACAATATGCTGGCCCCACCCTGCAAGACCGCATCTGCAAAATGCTGGAGTTCCCCGGCCCCCCCGGATGCCACCACCGGAACCGCCACTGCCTCCGAGATCGCTTTGGTAAACTCCAAGTCATACCCTGCCTGGGTCCCATCACCATCCATACTGGTCGGCAGTATCACGCCCGCCCTAAACCCTCGCACTGTTTTGCCCATTCTACCGCGTCTTTCCCAACCGGTTGCGTGCCCCCTGACACCACAAGTTCAAACCCAGACGACATGGCCTTGTTTCGACGCGCATCAATCGCTACGGTAATATGCTCCGAACCAAACTTCGCTGCAGCTTCACTGATCAGCGCCGGGCGTCTTACCGCCACGCTGTTCATGGAGACCTTGCCGCGCCTGCCTCCATCAGCAGGTCGATATCTTCCAGCGCGGGAATACCGCCACCGACGGTCAGCGGGATCTCTATGACCGACGAAACGTTTCTTACCCATTCAAGCCGAGTCTTGCGATTTTCTACAGTGGCCGCAATATCAAGCATGGCCAACTCATCAGCACCTTCTCGCTCATAAAATGAGGCATTTTCCACCGGATCGCCTGCATCCTTCAGGTCTGTAAAATGGATTCCCTTGACTACACGCCCATTTTTCATATCAAGACACGGCATGATTTTGACTATCCTCAATAGTTTCTCCTTTCCTCTCACGCACCGCTCAAGTAGCGCGCGGTCGTAGCATTGGTGCGCGCCAATTTCCGCGCAATCAGGCGGGAGAGAAAGATTCCATAGTGCGGATAGCTTTTTATTACTTTGATGAAGGAGTTCTTGTGGATACGGATGAGCTTGCAGTCCTCCTCCGCCCGCACGGTGGCGCTGCGGCGGTTATCCAAGAGGAACGACATCTCGCCCATGAAGATATCCGCAGGTGTGATGAAGCCCACGAGCTGTTTCTTATGGAAGATGCTGAAGCGGCCGCTGAGGATGTAGTAGACGAAGGTGGACGCTTCTCCCTCGCGGAAGACGATATCGCCGCGCTTGAACCTCACCGCTTCTTCTTCACGGAAGCCTTGAGGAGATGCCATATCCGTGGGACAGTGCTCGATGGTCAGCGTGGCCTCGTTGCCCTTGGAGTTGTAGGAAAGCCCCTTCGCGAAGCCGCGCGCCATCAAAATGCCGCGACCCAGGAGCGCGGTGGTGTCCCGCGTGGCAAGAGAAGCGAGGTATTTACGTACGTCAAAACCATCGCCCTGGTCGCGGACGCGGAACGTGGAGCGTTCGGGGTGGATCTCGTATTCCAGGGTTACACGCTTGGCTGAAATCCGCGGGTCTCTGCACTTGTCCGCAACCAGCTCGAAGATGCCGCGGCCCTGATCCAGGAACGCCTTCTTCTCTTCGTAGCTGATCTTGCAGTTGCCATGTTCGATGCCGTTCAAGATCAGCTCCGAGAGAGCAATGGTGAGGTTGGTCTTTACCTGCTCGTCGGCAAAGCCCTTGTTGGTGAGGTAGATGGCCAGAAGATTGACATAGCTGGGCACGGCGAGCACGTCGTTGTCTATCGTAAGGGATCCGGACACCTTGTCCGTAAACCTGTCCGAGATGTCGCGCTGCGAGATCACCTGCAGGTTCTCTCTGATGATAGCGATGGTTTTGGCCAGGTTACTGCGAATACGGCCGTGCTCGAAGAGGTTGAGCACATTGAGCCGTTTCAGCGAATCTGCGAGCGCCTTCTCCTGGTCCACGCTCTTGTCGAAAAGCCCAATGATTCCGAAGTTATGCAGCCACGTGTCCGCGGTGATTTGTTCAATGATGTGCCTGCGGTCCAGAACCTGATCCGAAAAGTTTATAATGGCGATTTCCGGCATCTCGAAATTCAGGTACTCAATCGCCTGCTCGGTTTCAGAGTAATACCCAATCATGTCCGCGGAGGAAAAGTGCGTAAGTTCCTTTTCAATGTCCAGATTGAGACTGTTGTCCGAGCATAGGACGCCGATTCGCATAGATGCTCCTGGAGCTTGATAAAAGCTGTCAATAAACCTCGAGAGATTACGATAACAAGTTCTCCCGATAGTAGCAAGGTGCCGACCCATAGGGAGAGGGAGTAGCGGGGGCTCAAGCTCCTGGTGCTCCCTTCCATGGCTATATTGGCTGTTTATTCTTCTTAATGAGATCTCTCTCTATTCCTTCTTTCTGTTTTTCAGTAAGCTCCGGCAGCTTTATATCAACTGTATCAAGAGTGCTCTCCATTTTCCTGTATTCCTCAGATTCTTTCAACCTGCGGAGCCTCTTTTTTGACCTGCGCCTGTCCCATCGGTTGATCTTTCTCTTCGCCATGGAGTGGTCCTCCTTGGTATTAACCCGCATTTCTCACAAACGGCACTCTGCGCAGTCTGATCATCATGAGGCGGGGCTCAACTTTGAAAAACGGTCTATTCCTTGCTGTCAGCCCCTACACGTAGATCGATTTCGTGACCCGAGTCAGTCCAATCGCCCGATTGAGCGCACTTTACAGCTCATAAGGGAAGATTCGGCGACTTCAGGACAGTCTTCTCCCAATAAACTACTCAAGACAAGGCTCAATACACGCTAACCCGATTGAAGGGAGAGTTCGTGAATACTCAGAATCACCTGACGGAAAAGCTCTTGATATGGATAACCGCTTGCGAAGCTCACATAGATCCGGCGCACACTGACGCGCACCTGTGCGCCAATCTTCAATAGCTTCAAACGAATCGTGTCGCACTGTGCCGAGGCCAGCTCTGTCCCCTTCAAAGCGGTCCTTCTGAGGGCACTCATGATTACGTAGGCCGCAGAGGAGAACCACAACCGAAGCTGATTCGCCCTCATCGTGGCGGAACTGGTTCGATCTGCAAAAAGGTAAAGCTGCTGTTCTTTGATACGATTCTCCATGTCTCCGCGAGCACAATAGAGCTGCTCGTACAGCTGCTGGCCAGGGAAGCGGTCCTGCATAAGTGAAGTCACCACAAACCGAGGGTTCTCTCCCTTGCGCAGATACTCCGCCTTGGCGACAACACGTCTGCTTTTCGACCATGTCTTTTTCGTCCGATAGATCAGCTCCGCGTACTTTCGCGACGGCTCACCAGTGGACAGATACTGCCTACGGGCTTCTGAAAGCTCCTTGCGGATCTTGCGTAAGAGGCGTGCGTTTTTCGCGATTCCGAACAGGAAATCCACGTCGTTGGACTCGCACCACACCATGATCGCTTCCCGGCAGAACCCGCTGTCGGCCCGCACAACAATACGTACCTGCGGCCATCGCTCACGGATCTGCGCAACGATCCTCGCCAACTCCTTCTCGGCACCCGAACATGCGTCTATATTGGAGGGACGTAGCTTCGCACATAAAAGATGATCCCCGCAGAAGATGTACAACGGCAGGTAGCAATAACAATCATAATAGCCATGAAAGAACCTGCCCTCTTGATTGCCGTGCAGAGGGTCGTCGGTTGCATCCAGATCCAACACGATTTCTTCAGGAGCTTGCTCATAACTGGCCAGGAATGTGTTCACCAGGAACATCCCAACCATTGTTTCGTTCACCGTGATTTTCTTGTATCGATGCGTAGAGAGGCTTGCCCCGCCGGCGGTCTCAAGCCGATTCAGCGTGCTTTTTCCGGCAAGGGCTTTGCCTCTGTCCCGTTTCTGCCTCCTCGTTTCCCCGTTGACATCGAGTTTCCCGCAAACGGCAGCCAGAACGGGATCTTTGCGCAGCTGGTCGTGATCGTTGAGGTCTTCGTATCCCAGGCAAATGCCGAATACCCTTTGGCTTATCAATTGCTCGATGGAATGCTCGATATAGCCTTTCTCTCGATAGTCTGTGAAACAGCCCGCGAATGCTTTGATGATGCCTGTGGCGCGTTCGACCTCTCGAAGAATGAGAGCGCCGGCATCGGAACTGATCGCGCCTCCGTCGAAGTTTCCGACTACCTTTTTCTTGCCAAGGTCTTGAAAGCTAAACAGGGATGGTGTACAGTCTGTTTGCATCGTATAGCCTTTCTGTTCTGGTTTATTTTGTTTGTTGCAAAGCAATTATACCAGAGCGAAAGGCTTTTTCATATCCATTTGTGAGAAATGCGGGTTAAGTATAGTACTGCATAGCGGGAAATCTGAAGGTAGCTTCTACCGCATGTTCCCTGCGTCCCCTTAGGTAAAAGCTCCCTTCTGGTATGCGTCAATCACGTATAATGATTGGGTAGCTGGCGGCACAACGGACAGGGCCGCGGGAAGCGTCACACTCACTGGCGGTATGAAGGATAGATTAGTCAACATTGAGTTGAATACCAATCTTGTGCAATCCTGGGTGGGAGGCCAGAGTGAAAACCTGGGGGGATCCTTCAGGGAAATCTAAGCTCTGGAACAGCAAGCAATTCAGTTTCATTTTGTTCAAGCGACAACTACGGACCCTTCAGGCCCACTTTAATCGTCTACTATACGGTTCCCATCAGCGGTGCTCCATAGCTGGAGTGAGCCTCTTCGGCCCCCGCCTCGGGGTTCAAACACCCATCGGGGGCCTATCTATCCCGAGAGAGAGCCATGCAACAAGGTCGCCACTGACACTGTAGACAGTATATAACGCATCCTAGCTGTCCCGTGCCTTTTGATCGCACAGGTCTGCGCGCTATTCAGTTGCGAACGGCGACAGTAACCGCCAACTGCATGTTGTGCGATGAGCGTTTGCATTTTATTCAATAAATTCCAAATCAATATCGTCTAATATTCTTAATAGAGATGAATCCGTTTGATTAATAAGTAATATTGTTCCAATATTCTTATCCCTATAAATTCTAACTTCTGCAATGTATCCAAGTCCTCCACCCTGATGCCAGTAATACCTCATTCCATTTAAATTATTAATAAACCAGCTTATTGCCATGCTTTGTTTGCTGTTTGTAAATTGCTCTTTGAAAAATAATTCTTTCATTGGCTTGGATAAGACTTTTGAGTCTTCATTTAATAAATCAATAAATATTTTGGAGTATTCCTTAGAACTTGAAATAATACCACCATGGGATGGGAAATCAAAATACCAGGCATTTTCAAGGGTCTTATAATTCTTTTCTATTTGTATATCAGCTCCCTTCAAAAATAAGACCATTACTTTATAAAAAAGCGAATTTCTCATGAAATAAGGTTTTGCAGAATTTGAATGATTTCTGTCTGAAAAATTAATTCTATTTTGATCTAATTGCAATATGTCAAAAATATTTTCTTTTATATAATCTTCGTATTTTCTACCAGAAACAGTTTCGATTATTTTTCCTAGAATAGCAAATCCTAAGTTTGAATAAGACCAATCTTTTCCGGGCTTGAATTTTAAATTATTATTAGCATTCATGGCATTGAATAACAATTTATCGCTGTCAAAATAAATATGTTCATTCGACCAGTGTACATAAAAATTACCAAGGACAGGATTTGGTATACCTCCAGTATGCGACAAGACCTGATTAACAGTGACATTTTTATATGGAATATCCGTTATGTATTTTTCAAGATTATCATTTAAATTTATTCTTTTATTTTCGCTCAACTGCAATATTGCGATCGCAGTGATTAATTTTGTTGTTGAAAATACATTCATCGTATGATCAGAAGTCATTTTAATCTTATTTTTTATATCTGCAAAACCTGCTGCATATTCAAATATTATTCCGTCTTTATTAAATACTACATATTGCAGTCCCGGATAATCCTTGCTAGTGCATAATAATCTGTCTAAATAATCTGCAACACGTTCCTTATTGTCAGATATTTGATTATCCATTATCTGTCTTTTATTACAGGACAATAAAAAGACACATAAGAATAGCAATAATATTCTTTTAGTAATTTCATTCATTAATAACCTCCAATTACAGCAAACGCTCGTGGCCCGAGGCCAACAGGGCCAAGGGCCATGTGACGGATCGGCGCGCTGCAGCGCCGCGGAGCCCGAGGCGCTCGTAAGGCTATTGCGCCATTTTATACCAAATCATTCATGCTTATCCAGAAATTCTTTCGGTGGATTATCCCGCCTGCCTTACAGAAAAAAGAAGTATCTTGGTATGCGCTCCATGTACTGGCGATAATTTTCTCCATATTTATTTATACAGGCTTTTTCTTCATCAAGAATTTGTCTGTGGTAAATGATACCCACCAGAACTACCAACCCAATATAAAGCCATATCCCAGCAGCGATCGCCGAACCTAAGAGCGCAAAAAACAATCCCAGCCATTGAGGGTTACGTGAGATACGATAAGGCCCATTCACGACTGGTTGGCCGACAGGTGTTTTTCTGAAATAATAGAGAGCGCTCATTTCCAATACGAAGCCAATCAAATAGACTGTGGCACCTGAGAGAAAAACTGGATTACGGATATTCATTGGAGTTAAAATCATCATCAGAATATATGCCATCATCGCAAGTTGCCCGAACAGGCGAATGAACGTGAACATGCTTTTATTCTCATATTTCGGATTATTGAAAAGCCAGACTCTTGCCTCCTTTGAGTACAATGATACAGAGATAATAAGCCCCATAAAATAGATGATGAGCGGTATCCATCCATTCACTATGCCTACTTGAAATGCGGGTAATAAATACATCTCTTACTCCTGCGAAAATTGTAGCGGTACCGCCCAACATTAATGTCGCCGCGGGTGTCCCTAGCTCATCACCCTGCGCCGTGCTCGGTAACGTACTCGAGGTACCGCGAGGCCACAAGGTGGAGCACATAAAATGCGAAACGGGGATTTTGATAGTACAACTGGAGGACTTTGGCCTCGGTTATCTTGCCGATCGTCGAGTCTTCTGCGCAAACGGCCGTGCTGAGCCTCTCCTTCACGGGCGAGAAAATGCCGAATTCCCCGAGAGACGACCCTTTCCCCACGGTCTTTCCGAGATCCGGCAAGAGAACCGATCCCGAGAGAACGCAGTACATAGCATCGGCCTTATCGCCTCGCCGAAAAAGGACTTCGTTCTTCCTCATCCGGACCCTGGTCATGTGGGGAATCAAGATCTCGATGGACGGTTCGGCCTCCGAGACCTCCCTCACCTTTCTTATCAAAAGCATGACTTGAACCAGCCGGAGGATGTTGAGCGGAAAGAGGAAGACGTGAAGAATCAGCACGGGATAAAGCTGGCCGAAACCGCCGTAGATCATGAAGAAGACATTGGAGCAGATCGCGAGTATCCGGAGGGGAATCATCGTCTTGGAATAGAAGCTCGCCGCCACAAGAACGGAGGCGACGTAGCCGGCGATGTCGATCCACGTGATCATGGTCTTTCTCCCGTGAAATGGATGGCCATGAGCGTGATGTCGTCGTACTGCTCGGCCTCTCCAGAGAATTCCTTGATCTTCGCCAGGACGTCTTCGATGATTCCATGGACATCCTTTCCCGTCCCGCAGATTTCGACCAGCGCATTCGTGAGTCTTTTTCCCGTGAACATCTCGCGCCCCGGATTGCTCGCCTCCGTGACGCCGTCGGTATAGAGGAAGAGAAAATCGCCCGGCATGAGGCGCAGCGTCTGGTTGCTGAACGTAAGAGCCGGCATGTTGCCGACAATGCAGTTCCTGTCCACGGGCACGAGCTTGAGTCCCGTCGGAGCGGAGAAGACAAACGGAGGCAGATGACCGCCGTTGGAGTACTCCGTCTCGCCCGTCTTGATGTCGAGGATTCCGCAGAATACCGTCACGAAGGAGCAGGATTCGTTGTCGGGATAAAGGATCTCGTTTACCCGCCTGAGCACCTCCTGAGGCGGGCAGCCGCGCATGGCCTCCGTCTTGAGGAGCGTCTTGACGATCGTCATGAAAAGAGCCGCCGGCACGCCTTTATCGGAGACGTCGCCGACCAGGAAACAGAGCTTGTTCTCCCCCACGAGAAAGAAATCGTAGAAGTCCCCTCCCACGTCCTTGGCTGGATTCATGCAGGCGTAGATGTCGAATTCCTTCCTGTTGGGGAACGGCGGAAAGATCCTCGGAAGCATGCTGGCCTGTATTTCCTGGGCCGTCTTCAACTCGGCCTCGATCTTGTCCTTCTTGTTCTTGATCGACCTGTAGTTCAGCGCCCGATTCACCATGAAGGAAAACATAAAAAGCCCGAAGGAGTTGGCCACCGTCATGGGGATAATAATGCTTCGAACAGTGCCCCAGGGATCCGGATTGGGCCCGGGGATCAGCACGACCAACAGCATGTGGAGCAATTCGAAGCATCCGGCGTAGAGGCCGGCGAAGAGCGGCCGGATGAATTTCTTTCTCATGACGAGGAAAACGATTCCGCCGAAGACGCCGGATAGAAAAGCGGCGAGGGAACAAGGAATCGTCGTGTTGCCGGGGATCGAGAGCCGATAGAGTCCGGTGATGAGCCCGGTCCCGATGCCGGCCACGGGGCCGCCAAGCATCCCCGCTATGGCTGCGGGAAGATCGCGGACGTTGGCGAACACCCCCCCGCCCATGGGGAAGGCGTCGATCGACGCGAAGATCCCGAGGATGCCGAAAAGAACGATGATGACGATCGTGTCCTTCACACTGGAAAGCATTTTCTCCGAGCGCTCGATCCTATTGAGAGCGCCGGACTGGAAGAGGATGTAGAAGATAATCAAGAGGGTGCAGACGTACTGGATGAGATCGAAGAACATGATCAATCCGGTTGATATCCCGTCCCATGAGCCGGCTAGATTCGGCATGAACCAAACTCCTTTCCCTTCAGAGATACTTGATGAGATCGAGAATGTTCTTGCCGTCCCGTCGGGCGTACTGCATGCGGTCCATGATGGTCGTCACCAGGTGGATGCCGAGCCCGCCCACGGGGCGCTGGTGGAGAGGCAGCGAGAGCGTATCCGGAGGGACTTGCGAGATCGGATTAAAGGGCACGCCGGAATCTGATATGGTGACGCAGAGGCCCGCGGGGTTGTTGGCGGGTTGGACTTCTATCTCCATGTCGCCCGTTGCTTCCGGGTACGCATATTGGATGATGTTGACGAGGATCTCCTCGCAGGCGAGCCGAATTCGAGAAACCCCGAGATTGTCGAAGCCCATGGTCCGCGCGATCCCTACCACGAAATCCAGCGCGTCCTCCAGATTGCAGAGTCGGGCTTCTTTTCTCAGATATGGCATAAAAGCCACCCGGTTTTTAGTATTTGTCCTGCACGGTCATGAAATTGGCCAATCCCGTCAGATTGATGACGTCCAAGACCGCCTCCGAGGCGCCGATGAGAAAGACTCGACTGCCTTCTCCGACCTTCTGCTTGGCAAAGACTATGACCCGGATGCCGGCGCTCGAGATGTATTCGAGTTTCTCGGCGAAGAACACCATGTCGTTGATCTGTCGGCCTTTGTATCGGGCGATCTCTTCCGAAAGCGCCGGCGCATTGGCGGCATCCAGACGGCCAGAGAGGTGGATTTTCAGCACGCCGGTGTCGTATTCAACTTTGAATCGGGATTCCATATCAACTCCTTAATTCGGCGGTTGTCCGTGGCCCCCCGGGGCAATTTTACATCGTTTTCCTTTACTTGCCAACGAGGATGATTATGGACCGCGGGCCGACGAGAATCTCGTCCTGGTCCAACGGAGCCTCCTTCCCCGGCTCCGCTATGTCTTGGGGGGGAGCCATTGCGGTGTTGGCGAAAACAAACCATCGTCTTTGCGGAGGCAGGCGAGGCGGTTCGAATCCGTGCATATCCCAGTGCATGTTCATGGCCACGTAGACGTCGTCGTCGGAGACCCGGCCTTGCCGGGCATGCCGGCCGCAGAGCATGAACGCGAGGCATCGGCTGGACGGCGAGAAATCCGCGTTCCACGCCTTTTGCCCGTGCCAGGTGATATCGGCGAATCCACTGCCCATGTAGTCCTGATTTCTGAAATGCGCGGGACTGCGCAGCACCGAATGCGCTCGGCGAAACGCGATAATCCTTTTGAAGAACGCGCTTATCTCCTGGTTCTGTGTGAGCAAATCCCAGTTCAGCCAGGAAGTCTCGTTGTCTTGACAATACGCGTTGTTATTGCCGCCCTGCGTCCTTCCCATCTCGTCCCCGAAAAGGATCATGGGCACTCCCTGGCTCACCATGAGAAGACTCACCGCGTTCTTGATCTGACGCGTTCGCAGTTCCCCAACGCCCGGATCCGAGGAGTGGCCTTCCCAACCGCAGTTCCAGCTAAGGTTGTCGTTATTGCCGTCACGGTTATTCTCCCCATTGGCCTCGTTGTGTTTGGTGTTGTATGAGACCAGGTCCATGAGCGTAAACCCGTCGTGGCAGGTGATGAAGTTGATCGAGGCGTTCGTGTTTCGCCTTTGCCACTCGTAGAGATCGGGAGATCCCTGAAGCCGTTGCGCCATGGCTGCCGCGCATCCTTCGTCCCCTTTGAGAAAACGACGAACATCGTCGCGATACCTGCCGTTCCATTCCGCCCAACGACCCCAGGAGGGGAAGGACCCGACCTGATACAGGCCGCCCGCATCCCAGGCCTCCGCAATGAGCTTGCACTTGCCGAGGATGGGATCAAAAGCGAGGGTCTCCAGGAGCGGGGGATTGGCCATGGGCGCCCCGTTTTGGTCCCGGCCCAGTATGGAGGCGAGATCGAACCGGAATCCGTCCACATGGTACTCGGAAGCCCAGAATCGGAGACAATCGAGAATCATGGTGCGGACTATGGGGTTGTTGCAGTTGAGAGTGTTTCCACATCCCGAGAAATTGAGGTAGTAGCCGTCGGGGGTAAGCATGTAGTAGGTCTTGTTGTCGATACCCCGATAGGAGATATAAGGGCCGTTTTCATTGCCTTCCGACGTGTGGTTGAAGACAACGTCCAGAATGACTTCAATGCCGGCACCATGGAGGGTCTTGACCGTTGCCTTGAGCTCGTCCGCCTGCATGCCGAGTTTTCCCGTGGCGGCGTATCCGGCTTTGGGCGCAAAGAACCCGAGATTGGAGTAGCCCCAGTAGTTCAACAGGCGTTCGCCGGTGATGGGGGAGACGCGGGAGCCCTCGAACTCGTCGAACTCATGGATGGGCATGAGTTCCACGCAATTCACGCCGAAGTCCTTGAGATAGGGGATCTTCTCGCAAATGCCCGCGAACGTGCCGGGATGCCTGATCTTCGAAGACGAATGGGCGGTGAATCCCCTGACGTGCATCTCGTAGATCACGAGATCCTCCATGGGGATTTCCAGGGGTTTGTCGCTCTCCCAATTGAAGTCGTCGAAAAACACGCGCGAACGGTGGGAGTACTTCCTGCGCCAGTCCGGTTCCCTGCCCCATTCGTCCCGGCCGGCGATTACCCGGGCATAGGGATCCGTCAAGAACTTCGTCCTGTCGAAGCGGTGTCCGCCGCCGGGATCAAACGGCCCATCCATCCGAAAGGCATAGTCGACGTTTTCAAAGTCGAAATCGAACACGATCATCGTGTACACATTCCCGATCCGGAATTCGTCCAGGAAGGGGATCACGGCGAACGGCTCTTCCTCATCCTTTCGAAACAGAGCCAGCTCGCAGGACACGGCGTGAGACGAGAACACGGAGAAGTTGACGCCCTCAGGCACGAGCGTCGCTCCGAAGGGCAGCGGCTTGCCGACGCGGAGGTCGAATCCGGCCATCTTGTGCGTGGGATGCGTGTCGATTCGTATCATGTCAGCCCTCGACCGGCGTCAGGGTCACCTTGATCTTCGGTCTATGGTTAGAGTTCGGCAGCTCCACAGAAAGCCCGGTTGCGTCGAATTTCCTCCAGGGACTGGAATCGACCATCACCTCGGTGATCTTTACGCTGCCCGGCGGGAGGAAATCGGGTTGGACCCGGAGGATTCCGTCCGGGAAGCCGTCCAGATGGGGCTTGAAATGCAGCACGAGCGGCTGTTTTGTATGGAGAAGGTTCGTGTAGACCTGGGCGAGGTAGCAGAGCTCCGTGGAATGGTATCCACTCATGGAATGGCTTCCCTTCAGCCGCTCCGTTCCGACAAGGAAGGGAATGCCGTTGGCGAGGACGTTAAAATAGACGGCGCCGTCGTCGTGGTCAAGGAAAAAAGTGTTGTAGAACGCGGTGGACTCTCGTCCGATTTTAAGATATGCGGGTTTCTTCAGTATGCCGTACAGAATCTGGTAGGCGAGGATGCCCTGCTCCTGCTGCCACCACGCCTTGCGGTCGTGCCAGGCAAACCGATGAAGCTGTTCGCCTTTCTGCTTCATCCGCTCCACGACGTCGTACCACCCGAATCTCTGCCTGTCCATTCCTGACTCGGGCATCAGCGCGGCGATCTTTTCCGCGAGTTTGACATACCGCTGGTCAGGGACAACGCTGTTGATCCGCATCAGGTTCCAGGCGATCTTGAGATTATGGCCTATCACGGCGCGATTCTGCTGCCATCCCCACGCCTGGTCCTTGCTCCAGTCCTCGAAGAACTTTTCCTGCACAAAAGGGCTTGCCGCGTAGTCCGGGAAGCGTTCTACGATGCAGTCGGCCGTGGACTTCAGGAAATCGATGTGCTTCTTCTCGCCCGACGCAAGGCAGAGGTTGATGAGGTAGGCGGGCGCGTGATCGCCCACCGAGTTCCAGTTCTTCTTGGCCCGGTTGCGGCCGAGGCTCTCGCTGCGGGGGTCCAGGGTCACGGGATCCAGGTGGGAGAAGTATCCGCCCTTCTTCCTGTCAAGGAAGAACCGGTCGAACAGGTCGATCGTCATGCGGATGTCTTTCATGATCCGGGGGTCGCCGTTTATCCTGTAGGCCTGCGTGGGACCGGCCAGTGCGTAGATCTGCTCATAAGCGGGGATGGCGTCGTAGTCGTCGCCGAACTCGGAGGCGAAGATCTTGTCCTCATTTTCTCCCGAAACCTTGATCCCGTGGTACCAGTAGATAATGTTCTCATCGACGTCGTAAAAGCGCATGTGATCGCGCAGGTATTGAGTTCCCTTCTCGGCCGCTTCAAGGTACTCGTTGTTTCCCGTAAGCAGGAACGCGGTGGCGAAGCCGTACACGAGACGGGAGATGGTGTCCGTCTCCTGACGGAAATTGTTCTCGTAATGGCCCTTGCGTTCGCCCGTCAGGTCTATCTGCGTGCAGTATTGGCGGTAATCGATCCGGTGCTCTTTTCCGAACTGGGCTCTCAGGTAGAACTTACAGATTCCTTCAACCTGCTTGATCCACCAATCCGGTTCCTCAAAGCGGTACTTGCCGGGTTTCTTGCCCGGGAAGTCCAGGGCCTTTGCCTCGAAGAAGTACTCGCCGTCCTTCGGATAATAGACTCCATACGCGAAAACCATCTGCCCCTTTTCCAGCAGTTCCGGTACTTGCGCCGTGCAGTCGATGTACGGCTCGTCAAGATTGCGAAGGATGCGGGCGTACAGGTTTATGCCCAGGATAACGTTGTACATCCTGCCGTCTGACGTCTCCATCCGAAAGGTATTCGCGGCCTTATCGAAGTCGACGACATATCCACTGATGGTGTCCGAAAACTCAAATCCGCTGATTTTCATCATGCCCCCCGCCTCATACGTTGGAAGGATCGTGATCGGCGCCCATCCCGATCAGTCGGACAGGCCGGAAGGGATACTTCCCGAGCTTCCTGTCGCCATAATAGCCGTCGTAGCCGAATTGGAAATTCACGCCCCATGCGAACGTGGCGCCGAAAGCGGACGATGAAAGATAGAAGCCCTGTGGCTTTGTAACGGTATCCGGAAAAAAATCGGGATGAAACCATTTGCCGTCGTTGTAGGAGAGGTCAACCAGAGTGCCGAGCTCTCGGATGTTGGCCAGCCTCCAATCCCGATGACCGCCCGTGTCGAGGTTTTCACAGTAACTGAGCGCTTCGGCAAGGGTCATGGGAGAAACCTCATCCTTCTTCCACATCAGCCTGGTGACATGGTCCGTCACGGTTCCGTCCCTGTTGTCGGAAAACGAGTAGCGTTCAGCGTCTCCGAAGGCGGGGTTGTAACCGCCGCGGACCGCGCGTACCGGATACGGGATGTCCTTGTGATAGCAGATCGCGCAGCCGTAGGCGAAATACACGCCCCACGCCATTTTCTGATCGGCGTGGTAAGAATCCTTGGACCAGTAAAACTCGGGCCGCGCATCAGGGAAGAAAGCGGGATCGACCGCGGGGATGGCGTCACTGTAAACTGCTATGGTCCTGAGTTCTTCGCGGTTTGGCAGTCTCCAGTCCGAGTAACCTCCGTAGTTCGCGCGGTTCAGGCCATCCACAAATTCCCGGGCGCCCGACCAACTGTACCGATCAAGTCTATAGTTCAAGGCGCCGGCCTCGGGGGACTTAATCTCCCAGACCAGGCCCGTCGAGCCGTCTATCACCATCCGCCATCCCTGATCCCAACCGGCGCTCGCGGGCAGAGGAAGCCCCCGATCCCGAAGTCGGACAAACCCGCGCGGTTGCTGATGCTGCGCGTCCTGCCCGAAGAGAGGCTCGCCTTTATTCGGAGCGTCAATACGGACGCCTTCCACATCGTAGCAGGCGGTCTGGCCCGTTGCGGGAAGAACGAAAACCTCGGGTTTCGGTTTCGGAGGCTCGATGTTCCGAACGGCCCTGTAAAGGAGTTTGGCGTCCCTTCCCGCATAGTATCCGTCGTATCCGAAATTGAAATTCGTGACCCACGCGAATGTTCTTTCATGGACCGTGGACGAGAAGTAGTGAAGAAAGGGAGGAACGAGCCCTTCACCCGGGAAGACATCCTTGAAGAACCAGGAGTTGCCGGTATACGCGAGGTTCAGGATCGAATTGATCTCCTTGATGTTCGGCAGCCGCCAATCGGCGAAGCCCGCCAGCCGAAGGTTTCGACATCCCTCCAGGGATTCGTACCAGTTCGAACGGGGGTTCTCAGCGCGCTGCCACATGAGTCCGGTGGCGAGATCCGTCACCGTGCCGTCCCGGTTGTCGACGAACCGCCGGGCATCCATCTTTCCGAACAGCTTACTCCATCCGCCACGCACTGCCATGGCGTAACGCCGCGCGGCCTTGGCCTGGGCCGTCGCGGCGCCGAGGCCGGAGAAGATGGCCCAGGCAAGGTACGGCTGCATCTCGTACGTCGCGTCGCACCAGAACATGCCGATACGGCAGGACGGGAAATACCATGGATCCAGCGCCGGGCTTGTCCGGCCATAGTCGAAAACGGATCGAAGCTCGTCCTTGTTCGGCATTCGCCAGTCGTCGAATCCGCCGTAGCGCTTGCGGTTCAATTCCGCCACATGGACCGTTCGCGCCTCTTCCCACGTGAAAAGAGCGTCGGCGGCATTGACGTCGGCCGGATCAGGGGATTTGACTTCCCAGACCAATCCGGTGTTGTCGTCGAGGACGGTGCGAAAACCGTCGACCCATCCGGCAGAGTCCTCAAGAACTCCGCCCCGCTCGTCCAGTTTCTTGAAGGCAGGCGGATTCGTCACGGAGCATCCGTTCTGACCCCATAGGGGATCTCCGGGGGCGGGCTGAATTTCGTTTCCATCCCGGTCGTAGCATCGGACCTGTCCCGTGTCGGGAAACCGGAAGCAATTCTCCCCGCTCATGACTTTCTCCTTTCTGACCGAACGGTTGTTTGTCTTTGGGCAGTATAACACATGCGAGTGGGGCTAAATAAGCATTGCTCGCCAGTGCTATTGGAAGTACAATACCATGACGCGCATCCGGAGGAAAAAATGGTGACATTATCCGTGCGAATTCCGTTGAACCCATACCGCAAATCCGGAAGAACGGTTTCCCGTATTGCTCTCGACGTGACCGGCGCGGGATTCCGCGTCTCGCAAACCACGGAGGACGTCGGATCTCTGGACTTCGTCGATAGGTCATTGGAGCTGCCAACCGCGGGTTCCTACACAATCGCCGCGCGGATTTTCGAACGAGAGGACCCCATCGCCTCGGGAGAGGCGGTGGTGGCTGTGGCGGACGGAATGAACGTCGTCACCTTCCTCCTCATTACGTCCCGAGGAGATTTCTCTCCGGCAAAGGCTTCCCTCGCGGGGCGGTTGAGCGCAGGAACCGGACTGCGCTTCGATCTTCCCACCGAGGCGCAGTGGGAATACGCCTGCCGCGCCGGTACGACGAAGGCGTACAACAACGACACGGATTGCCTGGTCGCGGAGAAGAACGACAGGTTGAAGGACCAGAACCTCGAGCCTCTCGCGTGGTACGGGGGGAATTGGAACGTCGAAGGCGAGGATTCCGAGAGAAAGCGCGAGGTAGGCCTCAAGGCGCCGAATGCCTGGGGGCTCTACGACATGCTGGGGAACCTTTGGGAGTATTGCCTGGATTGGTATGACGCCTATCCCGCAGACGCCGTTGATCCGCTGGGCCCGGCCCAGGGCCAGAAGCGCGTGGTCCGGGGAGGGAGCTGGCACGCGTGGGCCGGCCTCTGCCGGTCGGCGATGCGGCAGAAGTCACGCGGCGCGTTCCGCGGCCAGGGCGTGCGCATTGCTTGTTCGACGGAGGGATCGCCCCCCGAGGCCGTATGCCTGATCGTCGACGTTTCCAAGACCGGCGCGGGGAAGCTGGAAATAGAGTTCGCAAAGACCGTTCCGCCGGATCTGTTGACGAATGATGCGTACCGGACAACCAAGATCGTCCTGAAGCGCATTAGAGCCGGATCCTTTATCATGGGCTCCCCGCCCGAGGAAACGGGCCGGAACTCCGACGAAACTCAGCACTCGGTAACGCTCACAAGGGATTTCTTCATGGGCGTATTCATGATCACGCAGAAACAATGGGAACTGCTCATGGGGTCGAATAACAGCGTGAAGCGCGGAGAGAAGCTTCCAATCGAGAACATCGATTGGGAGGATTGCCGGGGAGGCCAATGGCCGCCCGGTTGATCTTTTCAAGGAGGCAACGATGAGAGAATCCGCATTCCGAACGCGGACGATGTGGCAGGCCTTCGACGCGCACTGCGTGGGGGTCCTTGCCCAGTACGACCGCAACGCGTACGGCGGCGTGATTTTCGACGGCCGCTATCTCTACTACACGCCCAGCCGTCAGGAAGGCATCGCATTCGCGGGTCCCAACGTCATCTTCCACGGCCGCGTCCTGCGTTTTGACACTCGGGGAGACTTTTCCGACGCGGCGAGCTGGGCCGCCTACGACGCGAAGACCACAGACGGGATGGACACGCGCGGTTACGCCGGCGGGGTGTTCGACGGCAGGTACGTGTACTTTGCGCCGTGGTGCAGCCAGGGCTTCGACCACCACGCCCGCGTTTTACGCTACGACACGCGGGGTCAGGGATTTGAGGCCCCCTCAAGCTGGAGCGCGTTCGACGCTGGTAGGACCGACAGAGAAGGCCTTTGCCACGGGTACAACGGCGCCATTTTCGACGGCCGCCATGTGTATTTCATTCCCCTCTTCAACAACGAGCTCTTCAACCACGGCCGCGTCCTTCGATACGATACCGAGGGCGATGATTTCAAGAACCCGGCCCGGTGGGAGGCCTACGACGTCAAGGACACGGACGGCATCCAGAACGTGGGATACTGCGGCGCTGTGTTCGACGGCAGACACATCTACTTCGTTCCGAGCGCATCTTCCACCTCCCCCGTGGACGCGAAAAGCCATGCCCACGTCCTTCGTTACGACACAAAAGGGGCCGGCTTCCGGGACGCCGGGAGCTGGCGGGCCTTCGACGCGGGCAGGACGGACGGGATGGAGACCCGCGGGTACTCCGGAGGCGTGTTTGACGGCCGGCACGTGTATTTCGTTCCCAATTTCCTCATCGGGGAGAGCTGGCACGCCCGCGTGCTGCGTTACGACACGCGGAAGGGCTTCCAGGAGCCGGCGAGCTGGGAAGCCTTTGACGCTGCGGGCACGGACAACCTGCCCACCGTCGGATTCGCCGGCGGAGCGTTCGACGGTCGATACGTCTACTTCACGCCCCGCAACCAGAAAGGCAGGCATTTGCGCTACGACACGCAAAGCTCATTCAAGGAAAGCGCTTCATGGGAAGCCTTTGACGCCGGAAGCGTCGACGGCCTTGTCACCGAAGGCTTCATCAACGCCGCCTTTGACGGGAAATACGTCTACTTTGTCCCGCACATCGACTCTGCCAACACGTATCACTGCCGGACCCTGCGGTTCAAGGCGCGGGAGGACGCTTTCCTTCCGCCGAGCATCTTCGGGGGCTCGTTTTATTGAGGGGGCTCTCTCCCGTTCTATTCGAGATCCGGCCTGTGGAAGAACCGCCATTTCGCGTCCCGCGGCGCGACGGCGAGAACATCGTAATCCATGACGATCCTGGCCGGCGTCGATTCCATTCCCGCAAGCTTCAAGGCCCAGATGTTCCATCCCTTCTCCATGGTGATATCGTCATACCGGTAGTTGATGATGCGGGTCATATCGATGAGCTTGCCGCTCGGGTCGTATATCTTGGTTTCCGTGATCGGATTAAGCCCGTGGATACGGACTTTCCGCGTGGCAAACCGGTAGTAGACGTAGTAGCTGCCTACGGGAAGCTGGGTCGAGCCGGGAAGAATGTTGGTGAAGTACGCCATGTAGCGATACCTCTGCATCGCATCGAAAATCGAAAACTCGATGCAGTTGCTCACCATGGCGTCGTAGTCGCTGACGGACACGGACGGAGACCGGGGAACAAGGGTCTCCATGGGAGATGCCTTTTCCCGAGGCACTTCCGGTAAAACCATGCGGAATGAACCGTCCGGCGCGATGTCGCACTCGGACAGAACGTGGTTCTTGGGGTCGTTGACCTTCGTTCCGAACCAGAAATACGATCTGAGCCTGGCATTAGCCAGTCCGGCGGACTTCCAGTCCTCCATGATTCCGGTAATGGCGTTGTCCATACGACCTCCCTTTTTCCCTAGACGCGTCCCATGGCGAACGGCGGATACACCTCGGATTCGACGACCGCGTCGATCAACGTCGGTTTTTTGGACCGCAGGGCCTTGATAAAAATCGGCGCGAAATCCTCGATTCGCTCCACGCGGTAGCCCTGCGCGCCGCAGGCTTTTGCGTAGGCGACGAAGTCCGGGTTTTGAAACTGCATGAAGGCGTGGTCCCCGTACATGTCGATGAGGAATTTCTTGATGATGTTGAACTCGCCGTTGTTGAAGATCACCCAAATGACGGGAATGTCGTACTGCACCGCGGTCAAAAGCTCGAACCCGGCCATGAGATATGCGCCGTCGCCGACCCCACATACGATCGTCTTGTCGGGGAACGCGCATTTCATTCCCATGGAAGCGTTGCAGTGGCTGGCCATAGGCCCGAAGCTGCCGGGATTCTGGTAGATCTGGTTCTTTGTGAGCTTCAGGTAGCAGCTGAGCCACAGCATGTCGGACCCGGCGTCGCCCAAGACAATGCTCTCCGCCGGCAGATTTTCCGAGATGACCTTGACCAGAGCGGCGGGATGGATCTTCTTCCCGTTGTAGGAGATCGGCGTATCGTACCATGTATCCTTCCCTACGGCCTTCTTCGTCACGGGCGGCTTTCGGGCGGCGAGCTCCGCGAGAATTCCCTGCAGTGCGGGCTTGATGTCGCTCACCAATCCCACGTCCGCCCTGTACACCTTGTCGATCTCCGCGGGATCGATGTTGACGTGGAGGAGCGTCTTCTTTTGAAACAGATTCACCCTGTACGCGAAAGTCGCGTTCTGGGCAAAGGAGTTGCCAAGCGACAGGATCATCGAGCATCGATCGAAGTACGCATTGGCGCCGGGATCCCCGGAAGACCCGAAAACGCCCTGGCAGAGGGGATGGTCCTCGTTGAGGATGCCCTTGGCGTCCATCGTTGTCATGAACGGAATCTGATACGCATCGACGAGTTGGAGCAATTCGGCTTGGGCGCCGCTTCGGTAACACCCGTAGCCGATAAGAAGCGCCATCGTCTGGTTTCCGGCAATGGCGTCTGCCATGCGCCCGGCGAGCTCCTTGACCCTGCGCGCGTCGGGCAGGACGGGCTTCACGTCCACTCGGATGGAGCGGAAGCTCAAGACGGTCGCGCCGGTGACGTCCTTGGGGATGTGAACATGGACGGGACCGGGCCGGCCTTCAAACGCGGTGTTGATGGCCTCCTCAAAGACGTTGCAGGTCTGTTCGGGATCTTCAAGAAGGAAGGATTTCTTCGTCGTGAGAGAGAACATCTTGTGGGAATCAGGGGTCCGGTTCAAGCCCGATGCCTCATTGAGCGCGCCCTTGCCCCGCATGCCCGCAGAGACGTATCCCGTGATCCCGAGGATGGGCAGCGAGTCGGAATAAGCCACCGCCATGCCGGAAAACAGATTGAACGCGCCCGGTCCGCCGGTGGCGAAACACACCCCAAGCTTCCGGGAGAACATCGCGTAACCGCAGGCCATGAAGGACGCGGCCTGCTCGTTGCGTACGATTACCGTCTTGATCAGCTTGGAGTCTCGAAGGGCCAACAGCATGGTGGCGTTCACCTGGCCCGAACCGCCGAAGACGTGGTCCACGCCGACCGACTCGAGGATCTTCACGACGCTTTGATTGACGTCCACGGCTAGGCCTCCCTTTTTTCGTTGAACCTCGCTCGTATCGTCTTTGGGGGATTCTTGGAGAAGACGACTCCGTTCGTGCCGGCATTGTCCAGGGTGTAGCCGTCGAAGAAGATGTAGATCCGGTCTTTCGGAACATTGGTCAACTCGGAGAAGATGGAAACATACTTGTCGGCGATGACCGCTTTTTGGTCTTCGGTCAACTCCAGGCTCTGGATGGTGATGGCGGGCATACAACCTCCTTGATCTTCCCGCGATCCGGCGCGGGAGCGACTGCAAGAGATTTGCCTATAAGGCCTTCAAGACTTCGGCGATTTTCTCTCCGTAGGCGATGGATGATTCAACGGAGGTCCCCGTAACGAACGGCCAGTCGTAGGCCACCTCGGGATCCTTGCGGGTGGCGGATTCGCGGGCGATGCATTTCCCCTTGGGTCCTACGGCATCGCGGACAAGGTGCTCCGCCGGCCAGAGAAAGCCCGGGGTATGAACGTCGGTACCCTTGTTGTCCGGCGTCGTGCCGTACAGATCGTAAGTGAAATCGAATTCCGGGCCGTAGAAGTCCCATGCCGCGGGGTGAGCGGTGATTTTTTTGCCGTAGATGATGCTCTTGTTGCCTTTCTTCGGGTCACGGATGAACACCAGCGTCGTGACGGCGTAGCAAAGCGCGCCGATCAGTTTGTTGGAGGAATAGGCTTCCCTGATCAGTCTGTGGAGGTTCCAGTTATTGCACATGTCGATCATCGCGCCCAGGCCGCCGGTGAGGACCACGGCGTCGTAGTCCGCCATTTTTGCGTCCTTGAACTTGATCGAATGAGCCCATTCGTTTCCGTCAACCAGCTCCTTGATTCGTTTGCAGACCTCCGGGGGATTGGTGTGGAACTTGATGACGGGATCAAAGAAGTCCGGGTCCACGCTGACGCGCAGCGGCAGCGGCTTCTTACCCAGGGGCGTGGTCAGCGTGACCTCGAAACCGGCCGTCTTTATGATATCCCAGGGCGCCTGGAGTTCCTCGCCCCACGATCCGTAGTTCGTCGCTGCGATCAAGACCTTCTTACCCATCTACGTTCCTCCTCTAAAGAGATCCATTTTAAAACCGCGCAGACCTATGCCTTGTCCTGTCCAGGGATGACCTTTTTTATCGGCGCGAAGACGTCGATCGCCTCCGTTTCACCCAGGGCGACAAACGAATGCTCGGCGTCGGGGGGTATGAAGTAGGCGTCGCCCGCTCCCAGAACGTGCTTCTCGCCGTCGAGCATGATCTCGAAACCGCCCCTGATGACGTATCCGAACTGCTCCTCATTGTGATGGTGCAGGGGAACCACGCTCCGGTCCGCCATGTTCCAATGGAAGACGCTCATCCGCTGCCCGATTCCCAGGTATTGAAAGATGACCCCGCCGCCGAGGTCTTTCTTGGAGATTCTCTCATGGTAGCAGAACATGTCACTCCTGCCTTTCCTCGATTTTTTCGATGATCGTTCTGGCGAAGCGCGCGAACAGGCCGCCCGTCCTTGCGGTTACCAGATCCCCGTCTACGACGATATCCTCATCTACATACACGGCGCCGGCGTTCCGGACGCTTCCTATGACGTTGTTGTGGCACGTAACGCGCCGCCCGCAGATGGTTTCCGGTATGGGATCGAAGATCCACAGGGAGTGGCAGATGCATCCCTTCAGGACAGCGGGATTGGACATGGCTCGGCGGAAAAAGAGGACTGCCGGCGCCAGGTCCCCAGGTCTTTCCGCATAGCGGAGCATGTCCGCCACATAGCCGGCAGGAACAATGATCGCGGAATACCCGGCCAGCGCCGCATCGTCGAGATCCTCGAAGCTCTTGTCCACCGTGACTTCCATGCCCAGTTCCAGGCCACGGAAACAAAGCCGCGGCTGCCCCCACAGGCGGGTGAGGAATTCGACCCGGATTCCCTCTTCGGGGAATCGATGCGTATAGTAGCTTATTTCCTGGTCGATGAACCGATTCTCCAGAAGGACGCCTATTTTCTTTTCGTTCTGCATACTCTTTTTCATTGTCAGAAAAGATCATAGCCTGTCCGGGCCCCTAGCGCAACTACAAGAACAGCCATTCTCAATGTTTGCTGTAGATGCCGGGCTATGCGCGAAGATCTGAATTACCGTCTATATGCACACAATCTTTCATCGAAGAGCTTTTCCTTCTCCTCATTATAAAAAGGGTCTGTAGGAAACAGCCGATTAATGGGGTAACGAGAAATGATGGTTGGCTGAAAATGCTGGATCATATTCCAACGATCGGTTTCAGTGTCCTTTCCATCCAATCCCCAACTATCATCACGATGAAGCATTAGGCCGAATGTCTTATGATGTTCCTTCACTATTCGTTTGTACTCCGACGCAAATTCATACAAATTGGCCTGGATTGGCGGATAGGTCTCGCAAATAACATAGTCAATAGTGGGCAAATCACAGATTTTTGAAAGCCGTACTCCTCTCTGAGTTCCCCACGGCACCCACCTGTGAATGAAATCAACACTGAAGGTAGAATCGATAACTTCTTCGTACGCGAGGCTCCAGTTATGTAAACCGAAATAAATCACACCTTTGAAATTGGGATTATCGCTGTTTACATCTAGACAGCCTTTGAAATGCCGCCTATCCATGAGTCAACATACTGAGAAGTGACGAAATCATCCCATGCTGCCCAAACCCCGGTGTTTCTTGGAAGAGAAACCAAGCGAGTGCCACTCTGGACCGTCGCCGGCACATTATATCTGGGATAATATTCAGTCTTGCCGCCACCATTTGGCACCATGGCTTTAGTATGTACTGGAAATTTAGAGACGACTTCCCCGTTATACGCAACTAGTACATAGTCATTGAAGTTTACAATACATTGAACATATGCCATACTGTCTGATGGAGGGGAACAGTATGGGAGGCAAGAGATATCGGGTTCGGTTGCGAAAGAAAGAGCTGAAGCAGCTCAAAGCTCTTGTTCACAAGGGAGTGCAGAAAGCAAGAGTGATCAACCGCGCGCGCATACTCCTCATGGCCGATGAGAGCATTGGAGGGGAGCACAAAAGCGACGGGGAGATTTCGAAGATCCTTGCAATCTGCCTGCGGATGGTGGCGGCGACGCGCGAGAAGTACTGGCGATTTGGGCTACGGCAGGCGCTGGGAGAGAAGCCTCGCTCGGGGCATCCTGCGAAGCTTAGCGGGAAAGGCGAGGCGATCCTGACCACGATAGCCTGCACGGATGCGCCGCAGGGACGCAGTCGGTGGACGCTGCGGCTGTTAGCGGACAAGTTGGTGGAGATGAAGGAAGTGAAGTCGATCTCGCATGAGACGGTGCGAAGGACATTAAAAAAAACGACCTCAAGCCGTGGCAGAAGAAGCAGTGGTGCCTTGGGCAGATAACGGGGGAGTATCTGGCGCGGATGGAAGACATCCTGGAAGTCTACGAACGGGCCTACAATCCTCGCTTTCCCGTGATCTGCTTCGATGAGCGCCCGTATCAGCTTCTTCATGGGTTGGCGGAGGAGCTGGCGATGAAACCCGGCCGCGTCGCGAGGGTGGATTACCAGTATCAGAGGCGAGGGACCTGCTGCCTGCTGGCGGTCGTGGAACCTCGGGGCGGCAGACGGAGGGTGGAAGTGCACCGTCATCGGGGCAAGCGAGAGTATGCCTCCTTCATGAGAAGACTGGCCGCCCAGTGGTACCCGCAGGCTGAGCGGATCATCCTGATCCAGGACAACCTGAACACCCACGGCCCCGGGTCGTTCTACGAGTTCTATCCCGCCAATGAGGCCAGAGCTCTGGCGAAGCGCTTTGAGATCCACTTCACACCGAAGAAGGCTAGCTGGCTGAACATGGTGGAGATCGAGCTGTCGGTACTTTCGAAGCAGTGTTTCGGGGGACGGATAGCTACCGTCTCTGAACTGAAACGGCAGGTCAGGGGGTGGGAAAGACGCCGCAACAAGGACCAGGCAAAGATCAGCTGGCGATTCACCACAGAGAGAGCACGCGACAAGCTTCAAAGGCACTACCAAGCTATTGTGAACTAGATGGACGAGGTACTAGGTGAACAACGCAGTATTTCTGCCAGGATTTAAGCACCGAGTCGCTGTATGCGGGAAGATCCCAATAATCGATTCTCTTGTTATTCTGATATCCAGGATCCATCCCACAATAGAGGCAATCCTCATTGAAGAAGTATCCTGAAGTGAAAGGCTTCATAGGCTTGAGATATATTCTTTTATACATATTGATGAACCACTCCATTGCTTCCAGATTCATCGAGTCAAAAGCAGGAAGCTTATTGGAAGATCCAAGAGACCAGACGGTTGCCGGAACGATCGATCCATCTCGAGTCAATGAATACGCGCGGTATTTCGCGGGGAAGGTATCGTTATTAAAGGCGGGGATGTATTTCTGAAGGCCCGCGGACGTTAGCCATAGATCTATGGTACTCTTTTTAAACACTTCTGCAACCGCTATGCATGCTGAAATATCCTCAGGATGAAAATAGATCGGACCATGTTCGACACCGGATACAGGGTGTTTTTTCAAGATATCCGTAAGCTGGTAGGCTTCCGAGGCAGTCGATATTGCCCCAAAGCTCGAGGTGTAGTAAACACTAACTTCCTGCAGGAAATAATATCCTTTAATGAGTTTCTGTTGGTACTACGTTTCGTCATACTGCGGTTCTTCGTGTTTCAGGGTGTTGCACGAAACTATCAATAACCATGAGACGAGAGAGACACTACGGATAATATGAGTTTTATTCATAAGAAAACCCATCCTCTCAGCTCCTATGCATGCAAGAACGTCTCGCCGAAAAAATCGGATCAGCTTCATCAATATGGCTATACCCAACATGCACAACATGTTATTATAGCTACAGCTTGTCGGGTAATTGTTAGCTCTCCGGAGCCCGCTTACCGTGGATACGCGGGGTTGGCGTCTTTCTCGCGGGGGACGGTAGCTTTTTAAGAAGGCGATCGGTGACGCGCAACGACATCCTCTCCATTTGAGCGATGATTCTGTCCAGTTCGCGGCCGGTGGCAACCCAGACGGCGAGAAGGTCGGCCTGTTCGCGCGTCAGGCGGACTGTGACGGTTTTTCCATCCACCTTGCGGGTCCACTGGTAGTAGGGACCGTGAAGGCGGGGCGGAGAAGCTTGGCAGGCGCAGCCGGGCTTGCCGCAGGCCATGAAGCGTTTCAGCAAGGTGCCACGGCGGAAATAGCCGACTCGGCTGAGGGCGCGCTGGAGCTGCTGGTAGTTTTGCGGAAGATCGGTTTTCATAGAAATATATCTTGACAGAAAACTGTCTACAGTTATAATACTGTTAGATATGTTGCCCGTCAAGCTTCCCCGGCGTTGGTTTTTCTCCCGGATCCTCGCTTCGATGTGCGTGTGCGTCTTTCTCGGCCTGGGCATCTTGATCTTCTCCAGCGCCCCCTCCATGGCAGCCGCCGATAGAGCAATCGTTCCCCAGGAGGTTCGTCGTCCATGCAAACCACTTCTGCCAGTGCCAAGCGCCAACCCGCTCTGATTCCCAGGTCTATGCGCCCGACCATCTCCATCGCGGAGGACCACAGGCTGGTCCAAATGACCGACACCCTGGACTGGACAGAAATGGAGGAGCAAGCCCAGCAGATACGATCCGCCAAGCTCAAGAACGCCGCTGGGCGGCCGCCGCACCTGCGCGCCTTGCTGGGAGCTATGCTGCTGATGGCCACCCGAAAGCTGACATACCGGGAGGCCGAGGACTTGATCTGCTACTACGCCCCAGCGCGCTACTTGTGCGGGCTGACCGAAACGGAGTGGACCCCGGACTTCACCACCATCCAGGACTTCACCGAACTGATGGGCGAGCAGGGGATCAAGCTCATCAATCAATGCGTGGTGCAAATGGCGGTGAAACAAAAGTTGGCAGATCCCAAGACACTGGTGGCCGACACCACAGCGCAGGAAGCGGCGATCCCCTATCCCAACGAGATGGGGCTCATGGCCGGCTTTCTGACCTCGGTGGCTGCCGCAACCCGAAAAGTTGGCCGAGCGCTGAAGGGATTCGTGCAGGAGACGGTGAGTCAATTCGAGGCGGCCAAGAAGAAGGGGCGAGAGTACCGCCTGTTCGCCAAGACCAAGGAGAGCAAGGATCGGGTGATGGGGCAGATGATCGCCATCGTCAAGAAGCTCAACGAGCATCTGAGCAAGGCGCTGGGCGCCCCTGCCGCACAGTGGGAAAAGCTACGCAAGCATGCAATTGTGGCCAAAAGCAAGCTGGTTCAGTTGCAGGAAACGATGAGCAAACTGATCCCGCAGATCCGCTACTGGATTCGCACGGGCTGCGTGGCCAGCGGCAAGATCATCAGCCTGCATATCCCGCAGCTCTACAGCATCGTACGCGGCAAAGTGGGCAAATCGGTGGAGTTTGGGCTGAGCTGGGGCATCAGGCGACTGGCGGGGGGTACCTGCTGGCCACGCTGGCCCCGAATCGCCGCGAGTTACAGGACACGAAGTTCGCGGTGCGAGCGGTCAAACCCATCTTCGACACTTTGAAAAATGAAATGTTTACCCTATAAGGAATTAGAAGACACGAAAATTCTGTTGGCACTACAGATCAACTTCCTCCGTGGTAGCTCTTATTCGCGAACCGTCTGCGGCACTGCGACACCCGCGGCCTGCAATACTGTGTGGCACACCCCCCGCAGGTCGGTGCGCAGATATAGCTTTTTGCCATGCATTTCCACTTCCACCTCCTGCAGTGCTCGAAGGTCCCTATTGATATCCGCCCACTCCAGCTTGTCCCCGTGCTTCTCAAGTCTAGTTTCCAGCTCTTTTCGTAGAACAAGGGCGAGGAAACTGCAGAACACGTGGCCGCGGATCGTGTCGTCAACTTTATGATAGATCGGGCGGGTCTCCAGAAGGCTCTTGGCCGAACGGAATATCGATTCCACCATCCACAGCTGCTTGTACTTCAGTGCCACATCCGCGGCGGAAAATGCGGTGTTGGTGCGAAGCACCCACATGCCGTCGAAGAGTGCCTCCTCGGAGAGCTTGGCCTCGTCGACGGTGAAGTGCTCCTTTCCCGCGGACTTCAGGTATCGCCTGTAGCCCTTGTTGCCCACGAGACTCTTGTCCCCGCTTTTGAGCTTCTCTTTCAAAGACTCCACGATGGCCTTTCTGTCCGCGGCATCCTTTCGGGCCTGATCCTCGTTGTAACACACGATGTAACGCCTATCCCCCACCCACTGCTCCCGCACCGATAGGGGGGAGGGATCCCCTGCCTTCTTCTTCTCTCCTGTGACTACTTGGAACTTCTCAGAGGAAGGAAGCACTTCATCGCGTACCGTCTTGTCCTTGTGCATGCGCGCTCCCAGGATGTAGGACATGCCAAGCTCATCAGTTTCAAGTTTCTCGATCGTCTCTGCGCTTATCATCCCGCGGTCTGCCACCACGCACACCGAAGCGATGGCGAAGCGGCTCTTCAGTCGCTGGACCACAGGGATGAGAGAACTGACATCGGTAAGATTGCCTGGCCACAGCTCGCAGCAAATCGGCCGCCCAGTGCCGTCCAGCACCGCGCCGACCACCATCTGTTTCAGGTCGGGTCTGTGGTCCTTGCTGTGCCCGTACTGTCCCAGGCTTTCTCCCCCTTGCCCCTCGAAGTACAGGCTCGTGGTGTCGAAGAACACCAGCTCCAACTCGCTGAACAGATCGCGGTTACGGCGAAAAAGCTCCTCTTCGATGAGGTCACTTTCGGCATCGCAGGCTTCGCGCATCATGGCCGAGCTGGATGCTCTGTTCTCCCAGCCAGCCCATGGCGCGGTAGAGGTGATGAAGCTCGATTCCCTCTGTCCCGCTGATCTGGAAATCCTCTTTCCAGCGCTCTGCCGCGCGGTCGCTTCCCGGATCGAAGAGGCGGTGCAGCACGGTGAGGAAGATCGCCCGTTCCAAGGAGAAGCGCCATGAGCGAGCGGCCACTTGGCCCTTTATCGCCTCTTTGATCCCCAACTGCTGCCACAATCGGTCGAAGAGAAGGGCGGGACCGATGGACAGTGTGCGGTGCGCTTGGATGGTGCCCTCGCGGTGAGCATCGATGATCGTTCGAATCGAGGAGAACTTCGCCAGCGATCGGGTGAGGGCATCGATCTTGCCTGATGCGGTGAGTGCATCCAGTTGGCCGAGGGTGGTGAGGACACGTTGTTTGACCTTTTTGCCCTCACGCTTGCTTTCAACGATCTGAAGGTACTTGTATCCGTGCGAGTTCTTGATGCGGACGAACATTGCCTGCCCCCCCTCTACGGATACTACCATGAAGATGGCATCTATGCAAGTATTTTCTTCATAAATTGCCAATTCCGTGGCACTACATAAAGTGGTCCGGTTGTAAAAAAACCTTCAAATTCCCTGCAAATTCGAGGGGTACGGCTTCCTGGAGACGCTCAAAGTGTCGAAGATGGGTCAAAGACCACATCGCGCTCTTTGGCAAGGCGCCGCTGGCTTATGCCTACGACCGTGGTGGATACAGCGCGGAGAATGTCTCCACCTTGAAGAAGTTGGGGGTCAAGGATGTGGGACTGGCCCCCCGTGGACGTACGCAGTGGTCGGTAAGCGGGCCGGTGCGCGACCGGCTGGTCAGAGAGAGGGCAATGGTGGAGGCGGGAATCGGCACCATCAAGAGCCCGAGATACGGGTTCAATCGTCCAGCTGCTCGTTCGGAGGCCATGATGGGAGCGTGTGGGCAGCGCGCTGTGTTGGGATTCAACACCAACAAGCTGATCCGCGAACTTGCCGGGCGAAAGGGGATGACGCTGAACGGCTAACGGAATACGGGACGCCTGGTCACGAGACTGACAGTGCACCAGCGGGGTACGCACACAAGACACACAGCGCACCGGAAGGCGCGACATAGGTCCGCGGCCCGTCGAACACCGAGCCAACGGGCGCCTGAATTACCCGACAAACTGTAGCTAATATAAAACCCATCGAATGCAATTCAAGCTTATGTCGCGGTAAATCCCCGAATCATTGCCTATAACGTCCCGCCAGTATGCGACGTGGGCTGAGGCCCAACAAGGGCCGAAGCCCATGTGGCGGAGCGGCGCGCTGCAGCGCCGCGGAGTCCGAGGCGCCCGTCAGGGCGCCGATGCACATTACGGGCTGTTGTGGGCCGTTGCACCTCTCACTATTGCCCATCTTCGACACTTTGAGCGTCTCCAGGAAGCCGTACCCCTCGAATTTGCAGGGAATTTGAAGGTTTTTTTACAACCGGACCGCTTTATGTAGTGCCACGGAATTGGCAGTTTATGAAGAAAATACTTGCATAGATGACCTCTTCATGGTAGTATCCGTAGAGGGGGGCAGGCAATGTTCGTCCGCATCAAGAACTCGCACGGATACAAGTACCTTCAGATCGTTGAAAGCAAGCGTGAGGGCAAAAAGGTCAAACAACGTGTCCTCACCACCCTCGGCCAACTGGATGCACTCACCGCATCAGGCAAGATCGATGCCCTCACCCGATCGCTGGCGAAGTTCTCCTCGATTCGAACGATCATCGATGCTCACCGCGAGGGCACCATCCAAGCGCACCGCACACTGTCCATCGGTCCCGCCCTTCTCTTCGACCGATTGTGGCAGCAGTTGGGGATCAAAGAGGCGATAAAGGGCCAAGTGGCCGCTCGCTCATGGCGCTTCTCCCTGGAACGGGCGATCTTCCTCACCGTGCTGCACCGCCTCTTCGATCCGGGAAGCGACCGCGCGGCAGAGCGCTGGAAAGAGGATTTCCAGATCAGCGGGACAGAAGGCATCGAACTTCATCACCTCTACCGCGCCATGGGCTGGCTGGGAGAACAGAGCATCCAGCTCGGCCATGATGCGCGAAGCCTGCGATGCCGAAAGGACCTCATCGAAGAGGAGCTTTTTCGCCGTAACCGCGATCTGTTCAGCGAGTTGGAGCTGGTGTTCTTCGACACCACGAGCCTGTACTTCGAGGGGCAAGGGGGAGAAAGCCTGGGACAGTACGGGCACAGCAAGGACCACAGACCCGACCTGAAACAGATGGTGGTCGGCGCGGTGCTGGACGGGGCAGGGCGGCCGATTTGCTGCGAGCTGTGGCCGGGCAATCTTACCGATGTCAGTTCTCTCATCCCTGTGGTCCAGCGACTGAAGAGCCGCTTCGCAATCGCTTCGGTGTGCGTGGTGGCAGACCGCGGGATGATAAGCGCAGAGACGATCGAGAAACTTGAAACTGATGAGCTTGGCATGTCCTACATCCTGGGAGCGCGCATGCACAAGGACAAGACGGTACGCGATGAAGTGCTTCCTTCCTCTGAGAAGTTCCAAGTAGTCACAGGAGAGAAGAAGAAGGCAGGGGATCCCTCCCCCCTATCGGTGCGGGAGCAGTGGGTGGGGGATAGGCGTTACATCGTGTGTTACAACGAGGATCAGGCCCGAAAGGATGCCGCGGACAGAAAGGCCATCGTGGAGTCTTTGAAAGAGAAGCTCAAAAGCGGGGACAAGAGTCTCGTGGGCAACAAGGGCTACAGGCGATACCTGAAGTCCGCGGGAAAGGAGCACTTCACCGTCGACGAGGCCAAGCTCTCCGAGGAGGCACTCTTCGACGGCATGTGGGTGCTTCGCACCAACACCGCATTTTCCGCCGCGGATGTGGCACTGAAGTACAAGCAGCTGTGGATGGTGGAATCGATATTCCGTTCGGCCAAGAGCCTTCTGGAGACCCGCCCTATCTATCACAAAGTTGACGACACCATCCGGGGGCACGTGTTCTGTAGTTTCCTCGCCTTGGTTCTTCGAAAAGAGCTGGAAACCAGACTTGAGAAGCAAGGGGACAAGCTGGAGTGGGCGGATATCAATAGGGACCTTCGAGCACTTCAGGAAGTGGAAGTAGAAATGCATGGCAAAAAGCTGTATCTGCGCACCGACCTGCGGGGGGTGTGCCACACGGTATTGCAGGCCGCGGGTGTCGCAGTGCCGCAGACGGTTCGCGAATAAGAGCTACCACGGAGGAAGTTGATCTGTAGTGCCAACAGAATTTTCGTGTCTTCTAATTCCTTATAGGGTAAACATTTTATTTTTCAAAGTGTCGAAGATGGGCTTTATTCAGAATGGACAAAGAGACATATAATGATCTGAATAGTGACCACTTGACAATAATGATGAAAGTATATACATTGTATAGGTGACATATATACGCTTCACTTGGGACCAAAAGAAAAGCAAAGCGAATTATGAGAAGCACGGTATATCTTTCGAAGAAGCCAAATCAATTTTCTACGACCCGGCTGCACGTCAAATTTATGATCCAGATCATTCAGCTGATGAAGATAGATTCATCATGCTCGGAATGAGTCATAAGTTAAGGGTCCTTATAGTTTGTCATTGTTATAGGGAGAAGGAAGAAAAAATCAGGATTATATCTGCACGCAAGGCAACTGCTGTTGAAACACGTCTTTATGAGAGGAGGAGATAATATGAGAAAGGAATATAACTTCGATAAATCTATAAGAAATCCGTATTATCGTAAGCTGAAAAAGCCCATATCGATCCGGCTTGACGCAGAGACAATCGAGTATTTTAAAAAATTGTCCGAAGAGACGAATATCCCGTATCAAAATTTGATAAATAGCTATTTATCAGAATGCGCTTCAAAGAAGCTGAGACCGACACTGCATTGGATGAAACGAGGCGCATAGAGATTTAAGAAAGCTGGCGCAATGTCACACAACGTCCCGCCAGTATGCGACGTGGGCTGAGGCCCAACAAGGGCCGAAGCCCATGTGGCGGAGCGGCGCGCTGCAGCGCCGCGGAGCCCGAGGCGCCCGCAAGGGCGCCGAAGAGCATTACTGGCTGTTGTGGGCCGTTGCACCTCTCACTATTGCCCATCTTCGACACTTTGAGCGTCTCCAGGAAGCCGTACCCCTCGAATTTGCAGGGAATTTGAAGGTTTTTTTACAACCGGACCGCTTTATGTAGTGCCACCGAATTGGCAGTTTATGAAGAAAATGCTTGCATAGATGGCCTCTTCATGGTAGTATCCGTAGAGGGGGGGCAGGCAATGTTCGTCCGCATCAAGAACTCGCACGGATACAAGTACCTTCAGATCGTTGAAAGCAAGCGTGAGGGCAAAAAGGTCAAACAACGTGTCCTCACCACCCTCGGCCAACTGGATGCACTCACCGCATCAGGCAAGATCGATGCCCTCACCCGATCGCTGGCGAAGTTCTCCTCGATTCGAACGATCATCGATGCTCACCGCGAGGGCACCATCCAAGCGCACCGCACACTGTCCATCGGTCCCGCCCTTCTCTTCGACCGATTGTGGCAGCAGTTGGGGATCAAAGAGGCGATAAAGGGCCAAGTGGCCGCTCGCCCATGGCGCTTCTCCCTGGAACGGGCGATCTTCCTCACCGTGCTGCACCGCCTCTTCGATCCGGGAAGCGACCGCGCAGCAGAGCGCTGGAAAGAGGATTTCCAGATCAGCGGGACAGAGGGAATCGAGCTTCATCACCTCTACCGCGCCATGGGCTGGCTGGGAGAACAGAGCATCCAGCTCGGCCATGATGCGCGAAGCCTGCGATGCCGAAAGGACCTCATCGAAGAGGAGCTTTTTCGCCGTAACCGCGATCTGTTCAGCGAGTTGGAGCTGGTGTTCTTCGACACCACGAGCCTGTACTTCGAGGGGCAAGGGGGAGAAAGCCTGGGACAGTACGGGCACAGCAAGGACCACAGACCCGACCTGAAACAGATGGTGGTCGGCGCGGTGCTGGACGGCGCTGGGCGGCCGATCTGCTGCGAGCTGTGGCCAGGGAACCTCACCGATGTCACCTCCCTTATCCCTGTGGTCCAGCGACTGAAGAGCCGCTTCGCAATCGCTTCGGTGTGCGTGGTGGCAGACCGCGGGATGATAAGCGCAGAGACGATCGAGAAACTTGAAACTGATGAGCTTGGCATGTCCTACATCCTGGGAGCGCGCATGCACAAGGACAAGACGGTACGCGATGAAGTGCTTCCTTCCTCTGAGAAGTTCCAAGTAGTCACAGGAGAGAAGAAGAAGCCTGGGGATCCCTCCCCCCTATCGGTGCGGGAGCAGTGGGTGGGGGATAGGCGTTACGTGGTCTGTTACAACGAGGATCAGGCCCGAAAGGATGCCGCGGACAGAAAGGCCATCGTGGAGTCTTTGAAAGAGAAGCTCAAAAGCGGGGACAAGAGCCTCGTGGGCAATAAGGGCTACAGGCGCTACCTGAAGTCCGCGGGAAAGGAGCACTTCACCGTCGACGAGGCGAAGCTCGCGAAGGAGCAGCTGTTCGACGGCATGTGGGTGCTGCGCACCAATACCGCGTTTGCCGCCGCGGATGTGGCACTGAAGTACAAGCAGCTGTGGATGGTGGAATCGATATTCCGTTCAGCCAAGAGCCTTCTGGAGACCCGCCCGATCTATCACAAAGTTGACGACACTATCCGGGGGCATGTGTTCTGCAGTTTCCTCGCCCTTGTTCTACGAAAAGAGCTGGAAACGAGACTTGAGAAGCACGGGGACAAGCTGGAGTGGGCGGATATCAATAGGGACCTTCGAGCACTTCAGGAGGTGGAAGTGGAAATGCATGGCAAGAAGCTGTATCTGCGCACCGACCTGCGCGGGGTATGCCACACGGTATTGCAGGCCGCGGGTGTCGCAGTGCCGCAGACGGTTCGCGAATAAGAGCTACCACGGAGGAAGTTGATCTGTAGTGCCAACAGAATTTCCGTGTCTTCTAATTCCTTATAGGGTAAACATTTCATTTTTCAAAGTGTCGAAGATGGGTATTGCAAATCTTTATAGCCCTTATCAAGGAAGCTCAGGAAGACCTATCCGTGATAAGTAATTGCAGAACCTCAACGAAAGCTCTTCTCTGAATAGTTCTGATACAGAAGCTATATAGCAGATTTTATGTATTAGGATGAATGATTCAAATGGTAAAGTCAAATAATGCTTGAAATCAAGAACTAGATCTGGAATCGGCAAGTCACCTGTTTGACCTTTTATAAAGTGATATCGTTGATCCCGGTTTTGCTTAACATAACCCCATCTTTCAGAATTGAGTCGATCTTGCTTAATATTAAAAGCATCTACGAGATGATCTCCAGACCTAAAGCTATCACCGAGAAAGCACGGAGCTATAAGAATATTCGGCAGGTATTGATTATTTGTTATGATACCTGCAGGTTGTCCATTTCGATCTGAATTGCTTTGCTCGAGATCGCAGTCTTGGCTCAACACAATCATGTAAGGATAGGTTATTTGAAGGACAGCGCTATTTACATCAATTACATCGAGTTTCGCGTCACGTAATATGTCACCTTGGCATATCCGAGACTTGTCATGTCGTGTGAACCGCGTTAATACGTTACTTTTCCACACGGCCTATAATTTTCTTTGTCACTTTCACAGTTGGATAGTGCGAACTATCAATAACATGGGATGGTTGCATTTTAGCACTTGAAGAGGGTTTTGTTGTTGGTGCTTTTGAATTTGTTTTAGATTCAGAGAAGTACTCCGAACTAGATGATGAACTAGTCTTTGCCGGCATTTGTTACCCCCATTAGTGTCCGCAAAGGTTCTTTTATAGAATTCTCAAAGAGCTCCTGAATCGACCTATTAAATTTGCGTACTTGAGCAGGAATATCAGACGAAACATCTTGCGAGTAGCAATCATAATCAAGAATATATTGACGGCGAGTTATTTTGGCTGGGAATTCCGGATTGAATATTCCATAATTGCAAACTATTTGATATTCATCTTTGTTTAAAGCATATTGGCCCATTGTTCTTGAAAGATATTGAATGTTCTCTCCAAAACCGCTATTAGAGCATGTTAGAAAGTCCGAGATATATTCTGCCCAATCGAGCGGATTGCCATCTTTCAGATTTATTGTATTTATATATCTGAGCCCAATCCTTGTATAATCAGGCTTTGGGTATGCCGAAGCAAAAGCTTGAACAATAATTTGAATTCTTTCCAAGTATTCTTCAAGCGATGTATAATGGAAGTCTTCAATTGCGAGAAAAGAGTAATTCAGTGTTAGTTTGAATCTTTCAGATTTGTCAAGGATGATCCAGCTTGTTATTGGAGCGGCGATACTCCCCTGTGGAGTACCATCCTTGATCTCTGCCCTATATTCGAATCCTTTTTCCTCTTGTAAAACGGGCATCTGAATGCGAATTGACTCATGGAATTGAGGAGAAATTTTCTCCCTAAGAACAAGGATAGGATTGTAGTCTATACGAAAAATGACATTTGAGAGAAAATTATTACTGTACTTGATTTTATTGAGATCAATATGCATTGAAATAGTCTCTCTGTTCCGCTGCAAGTTGTTTCTTCAAATAAAATGATCAATAAATGATAGATCATCAAGCGGTCCGTATTTCCTTTTCGAGTCAATAGTTATCTGATTATGTTTTTGCATATGCCACTTTTCAGTATGTTATTCAATGTGCCTGTGCAATGGCCCACAACGTAAAGGGTTTACGACATGCCCCGTCCCGAAGGGCTGGCACAGGGGTTGCCCCCGCAAAACATAGACAAGAGTGTACCACACATCTTAGAGGACCGTAAGAAGATTTGATCTGCAAGCCCTGTGCCAGAGGGGCATGTGGCGAAGCCCGGAGCGACCGGAGGGAGCGGAGCGTAAACCCTATGTTGAATGAAGTCGCTCCGCCCGCGCTATGGGTTTTATTAGGCGCTGTTCCAATAACTATTAGAGGCCTCTTCCGGCGGAAGTTCAATGATTTGTATATTCACACTATTGCAGCGCGGACATCGTTTTCCAATGATCTCGGGCGCTTCCAAGAAAAAATCATACGATCGCTGTTGAGATTCTAGATCGATGCATAACAAACGACGGATGTATTTCAGATTTTCATTTTTGTGCCCGTTGCTCAAGAGGCCGTAAAATCGTATACGCTTGAATCCTTCCGGCAGCACATGCAGGAGAAATCTTCTCATGAACTCGGAGGAGCCAAGTGTCATTACCTTTTTCCGGTTTTTATCCCTGTAGTCCTTCCAGATAAAGCTTACATTTCCGCCGGTGAAATTCAAAATCCGTTTGTTGCTGATCGCTACCCGATGCGTATATCGCCCTATATATTTCAGTACACGTAACGGATCGGAAAACGGCTTTTTGGCATAGACGACCCACCTTCTTGCATAACACGTATCCAACAGCTTTGCAAACTCGGCTGCCTACTCTGTCTTAAGCGACTTGCCAAAGAAACTCAACTCTTTTGCTGCATATGCCTGTTTCAAATAATGCAGGTATTTACCTCTGAACAATCGATTGAGAATGTGTATCGAGATAAAGAAATTGTTCCTGCTTTCAATCCATGCGGATTTATCCCGGCTCAATCCCCCTCCGGTAACAATGCAGTGCAGATGTGGATGGTCAAGTAAGTTTTGGCTCCAGGTGTGGAGAATGGCGATAAACCCGATCTTCGCGCCGAGATTCTTCGGGTTTCCCGCAGCTTCTTGAAGAGTTTCGTTTGCGGCGCGAAAGAGAATGTCGTAGAGCACTCTTTTGTTCTGGAGAATAAGGGAATTCAATACCGCCGGGACGGTGAAGACGATATGGAAATATTTTATGGGCAGAAGCTCTTGTGTCCGCTCGTAAACCCATTGCGCCTGCTTGCTCGCCTGGCATTTGGGGCAATGCCGGTTCCTGCATGAATTATAGGATATCTGTTCATACCCGCATTCATGGCAAACAAATTTATGGCCGCCCAATTTCGGACCGCGGCAGTTTATGATTGCGTTTACGACTTTCCACTGATCATAACTGATGCCTTCCAGTAACTGAGTGCTTTGTCTGAAAACATCGGCGACTTTTATTATGTCGGTCCGCTGCGCTGTCCCGTCTGCGGAAACAGGATGTCCGTGATCGCCCTCATGCGCTATCCCGCAGAGAACCGGACCATCATCGCCCGACCGTCTCGTCACCACCCCTACTCAGCGCCCTGACAGTCAGGTAACCTGCCGGGTTCAGCAGCTATCTCTTTTTCAGCGCTGTCTCCACTGCCTTGAGGAACGCTCGGGGGGTCCATGTCGCGCCGCCCACAACGTCCACGTCCGGGGACTGCTTCTCGATAACCTTCAGGGCAAGCGGCGCAAGGTATTCTCTGATAGTTGTTGGAGAGACAACCGTGATCCGTTGGATTTTCCCTTGAGCAACATCAACCTGAACCTTCACTCGTTTGTTGCCTACGAAGGTACCGAAGGGCGGCACGATCTTGTACTCTCCAATGTATGTTCCATCCGGAATTCCGCTGAGATCAACTTGGCCGACACGGTAGTCCTGCTTTGGAATCCCAAACGACATCGTTGCCGCCACGATGATGATGACCATCCCGCCAACTATTGAAAGGAGTACGATCAAGACGATCCGTCCGCGCTTCTTCATAGCGGTCCTCCCGTTTATCCGGGATCTCAGGGCTGATCCCTGCAGGCCCCGACTTCCCTGACTGTATTGCATAGTCGACGCGCGTGCAATTCCCGGCTCCCATGGCTTTCCGTGGGCTGGCGCCGCTCCCACAACTTGCTTCGCAAGTTGCTGCCGCGGTTCGCCGCGACGGGAATACCGTCGCGGCTGGATTGACCCTCCTGCCCGCATTTTCGTACTATTCCCGCCATGAGCGGATACCCCGCAGGCGACATCGAACGCAAGTGGCAGCACTATTGGGAGAAGAACAAGACCTTCGGCGTCACCGAGGACCCCGCCGTGCCCCGGGATCGGCGCAGGTACGTCCTGGACATGTTCCCCTACCCCTCATCGGCAGGCCTCCACGTCGGCCACCCCGAAGGCTACACGGCCACCGACATCTATTGCCGCTTCCTCAGAATGAAGGACTATCACGTCCTGCATCCCATGGGCTTCGACTCCTTCGGGCTCCCCGCCGAAAACTACGCCATCAAGACGGGCACCCACCCACGCGTTTCCACGGAGAAGAACATCCAGCGCTTCACCTCCCAGATAAAGGCGCTGGGCTTCTCCTACGACTGGGACAGGCGCCTCTCCACCCACGAGCCGGAGTACTACCGCTGGACCCAGTGGATCTTCCTCAAGTTGTGGGAGAAGGGCCTCGCCTATGAAGCGGAAGTGCCCATCAACTGGTGTCCCTCGTGCCTCACCGGCCTGGCCAACGAGGAGGTGAAGGACGGGCGCTGCGATCGCTGCGGCACCCCGGTGACGCGCAAGAACCTCCGCCAGTGGATATTGAGGATCACGGCATACGCGGAGAAGCTTCTCTCGGGCCTGGACAAGCTGGACTGGTCGGAATCCCTGAAGCTCATGCAGAGGAACTGGATCGGCCGAAGCGAGGGGGCCAACGTCCACTTCACCCTGGAGGGCAGCGGCACGATCGAGGTCTACACGACGCGGCCCGACACCCTTTTCGGCGCCACCTACATGGTGCTCGCCCCCGAGCACCCCCTGGTGGAGAAGATCACCGCCGCCGGGCAGAGAAAGGCGGTGGAGGGCTACATCAAGCAGGCCTCGATGAAGTCCGATCTCGAGCGGACGGAGCTGGCCAAGGAGAAGACGGGCGTATTCACCGGGGCCTTTGCCCTAAACCCCATGAACGGAAAGAAGATCCCGGTGTGGATCTCGGATTACATCCTCATCTCCTACGGCACCGGCGCCATCATGGCGGTTCCCGCCCACGACGAGCGGGACTTCGAGTTCGCGACCAAGTTCGGCCTCCCCATCGTGCAAGTCGTTTCAAAAGACGGGAGCCTCTACAAGCTCACCGAAGCGGAGGTGCTTGACGGCATCGCCGTCAACTCGGGGGAGTTCGACGGCCTTCCCACGGTGGAGTTCAAGAAGCGGATCGTCGAGTGGCTGGAGGCCAGGGGCATCGGGAAACGCGCGGTGAACTACAAGCTGCGGGATTGGATCTTCTCCCGGCAGAGGTACTGGGGAGAGCCCATCCCCATCGTCCACTGCCCCGCGTGCGGCCCCGTGGCGGTGCCGTACGACGAGCTTCCGCTGAGGCTCCCCGAAGTGGCCACCTACAAGCCGACGGGGACCGGTGAATCTCCCCTTGCTACCATTGAAGAGTGGGTCAACACGAAATGCCCGAAGTGCGGCGAGCCCGCAAAGCGGGAAACAAACACGATGCCCCAGTGGGCCGGCTCCTGCTGGTATTACCTGCGTTACCTCGATCCGAAAAACGACACGGCGTTCGCCGGCCGTGACAAGATCGATTACTGGATGCCGGTGGACCTGTACGTGGGCGGGGCGGAGCACGCCGTGCTCCACCTCCTGTACTCCCGCTTCTGGCACAAGGTCCTCTTCGACATCGGCGTCGTGAACTCAGACGAGCCCTTCATGCGCCTTATCAACCAGGGAATGATCCTGGGCGAAGGCGGGGTGAAGATGTCCAAGAGCCTGGGAAACGTCATCAACCCCGACGACATCATTGCCGAGTTCGGCGCGGACTCGATGAGGGTCTACGAGATGTTCATGGGCCCCCTGGAGGTCTCCAAGCCCTGGTCCACGCGGGGAATCGCCGGGGTGAAGCGCTTCCTCGACAGGGTTTGGCGCATGTCGGAGCTCCCCCTCACGGAGGAGGAGCCGCCCGAGGCCCTTGTCAAGCTCCTGCACAAGACCATCAAGAAGGTGAGCCAGGACACGGAGAAGCTGGAGTTCAACACGGCCATCGCCCAGATGATGATCTTCGTGAACGAGACGAGCGGCCTGGGGAAGCTTCCCCGAAATCTCTGGGAGCCGTTCGTGCTCCTGCTTGCCCCTTACGCGGCGCACCTGGCGGAGGAGCTGTGGGAGAAGATGGGCCGCTCCCCGTCCGTGGGCCGCCAGAAATGGCCGGATTGGATCGAGGCGCTCACCGCAGAAGACCTGGCCGAGGTCGTGTTTCAGATCAACGGAAAGATCAGGGCAAAGGAAAACCTCCCCGTCGGGCTCTCGGGGGAGGAGCTCAAGACAAAGGCCATGGCCAATCCGCGCATCAAGGAGCTTCTGGACGGCAAAGAGGTGCGGAAGGTCATCACGGTGCCGGGCAAGCTGGTGAATATCGTCGCGAGCCTTTGACGTGGCGACCCATCGCGAGAGACGGGAAAAGCTGGCTTCCTACATCGGGGAGAAGGCGATCTTTGCCCTGATCCTCGAGGACTTCGAGAACCTCCGCTCCCGTTCCCTGCGCTACCTCTCGGGACATCCAACCGACGCGATTCTCTTCATCTTCAAGAGCGGCAAGACCGTGCTCGTTCCGTGGGATGTCTCCATGGCGCACGAGCGCGCCGACGTGGACGAGATCGTGCCCTACACGGGCTTCCGCCGCTCATTCCGAGAAGCGGCCTCGACCATTCTGCGGGATAACGGCCTGGAGGCGGCCGGAGCGGATCGAAAGATCGAGGTCTCGGCAAAGACCCCCTACCCCCGCTACCGGGACCTGTGCTCCGAGCTTGAAGGGACCGCGGTCCTCTGCGAGGAGCGCGGCGTCGATACAGTCCTCTCCCGCATGCGCGCCGTCAAGGATGCAGCGGAAGCCGCTTCCCTGCGGCGGGCGGCCGCGATCACCAACAAGATCGTGGACAGCGTGGAGGCGCTTTTGGAGGGAGGCGAGACCGGGCTCACGGAGATCGAGCTTGCCCAATTCGTCCAGCGTGAAGCCCTGCGCCTCGGAGCCGAGGGGCTGGGGTTCGAGACGCTCGCGGCCGGCCCGGGGCGCAGCTGGGGCATTCACCCGTTTCCCGTATGCTCGGGCGGGGGCTTCGGCGGCCCGGGGCTCTCCATCCTCGATTTCGGCGTTTCGGTTGACGGTTATACGAGCGACGTGACCATCACGCTGGCCCGCGGCCGGCTTTCCGAGGAGCAGGAACGGATGATCTCCCTGGTTCAGAGAGCGTATGACGCGGCGGTTTCTGCAAGCCACCAAGGCGCCTCCCCTCAAGAGCCTGCCCGCGGGGCGGAGGAAGTGCTGGCCGCCGAAGGATGGAAAATGCCCCACGCCCTGGGACATGGAATCGGCCTCGATGCCCACGAGGGGCCGCTTCTTCGAAGCCAGGGAGAGCCCTCGGATCCCGAGCTCCTCCCCGGCATGGCGTTCACGATCGAGCCCGGCCTCTACCATCCCGAGCACGGCGGCGTGCGCCTGGAAAACGATCTTCTCATCACGGAGCGCGGAACCGAAGTCCTCACGAACGCAAGGATCATCAGGCTGGCGTAGCCTTCTTTCGGAGGATCATCGCCTGTGCCGGAAGCGGCCCCCTGATATCGAAGGAGCGGAAATCCTCTATAGAAAAGAGCCCTGACACGGCCTTCCGGATGGCCTCCTCGGAGTACAGGGAATAGAACCTTGGAGGGGAGTAGGGGTCCCGGGGCAGCGTGCCTTCATGATCCCTGCCCCCGAAGTTGCAGAGGTAGAAGAGGCCTCCGGCCTCGAGCACGCTGAAGGTCCCCTGGAGGGCTTTCCCGAACTCTCTTTTGGGCACATGGTGGAGGCAGTTCATTGCGTAGACGGCACTGAAGCTTTCCCGGGGAAGATCGATCGCGCAGGCATCGAGAAGCCGTGCCGTGAGCCCCTTGGAGCGGCAGATCTCCACCATGCGCGGGGTGATGTCCGTGGCGAGCACCTCCATCCCCATGCTGAGGAAAAACGCGCCGTCCCTTCCGGTCCCCGCCCCAAGCTCCAGGAGCCGCCGCTTTCCCTCACGAAGGAGAATCCGGCAGAATCTCTCGCGCTCATCGAGCTTCCACCGCTGAATCGGTCTCTCGTCCCGCGCTTCAGGATTCCGCGAGTATGACCGTATAAGCCTTTCCCTGATGGACGGCGATTCCATCGGTACAGAGGATAGCGCACGCCGAAAGGAAAGTGAACCCGCAGGAAAGGGAGCGGCCCTGGCGCATGGTCGCCGCGACGCGGCTCAGTGCACCTCATCTCCCCCTGACACGGCGAGCCCGCGGGCATCCAGGTACGCCTGGAGGCGGGCGCCCCCGGGCCCGAAAAGCACGTGCTGCCCATACGTCATGGCCGGGACGCCCAGGCATCCATCCTGTCCCGCGGTAAGGACGGAAACAAAGGGATCCTCCATGAACCATTCACCTTCCGAAGCGTAAAGCACGACGTCCTTGGTCGGCAGGCAATCTATATCATACGCAGTAAACCCGCCCTCCGCGAGCTTCTGCGCAACCTTGACCAGGTCCAGTTTCCATGGATCGGGAAAGCGCCGCATGTATTGGGACAGGCGCGCTGAGTTCACCAGGCCCGTGTCAATGCCGCCCTCCCACAGACGGCGAAAGACTTCAGCCAGGGGACCGTCCTCCCAGCTCAGTACAAGGCGGGGTGCGCCGCCGGGCGCATCTTCAGCCTCCGAGCCTGACGGCCACAATCCCCCGGCAGGCCTGAGATCCCCCGGCTCGGCGGACGCCGTAGAGCCTCGAGGGCCTGCCCTTGCGCCTCCGCCGGCCCCTGGGCTCCAGGGATAGGCCAGGACCGGGGCATTGGCGGTCTTGCCGCAGGTGATGGCAACGGGATCCTGCCATTGGTCCACGGACACCTCTTTCAGGCAGCCGCGCCCATCCGGATACACGAGGGTGAACCGAAGGTCGGGCAAGGAGGCGAGCCACCGCGCAGGCGGCGGAGGGATGATGACCTCGAGATCCACGTCCGGGTTGAACAGCGCGCAGCCGGCCATGGCGCCCAGGACTGCCGCGACGAGAAACGGGCGCGCCAAGCCGGGAAGGGATGCGAGCTTCACCCTTCCAATGAACCCCCCTTTTGAACGCGCGCTTGACAGAAGGTGCTTTTGGGTTTATTCATGAATGAACGTTCATTTAAGAATATGGCACGGCCGGCAGACGCGGACAAGCGCCGCAAAATCCTCGAATCCGCCTTTCAGGTCTTCGGCAAAAAGGGCTTCGAGAGCTCCACGATGAAAAGCATCGCCCGGGAGGCCGGAATCGCCCCCGGCTCCATCTACACCTACTTCCGCGACAAGCAGGATCTGTTCCACTCCACGGCGCGTGAGATCTGGGACCGCCTCCTTTCGAGATTCAGGAGCGTCGTCGCCTCCCCCCGGGGAATCGAAGAGAAGCTCGCCGAGCTTCTCGACGTTGGCTTCTCCGCCCTCAAGGCGAGCCTTCCCCTCCTTCGGGGGATGCTCTTCGAGGCGGCGCAGGACCGCATGTTCCAGGAGAACCTTGACGCGCTATGCGGATACATCAGCGCGCTTCTGGCGCAGGGAAGGCGGGAGGGAATCCTCGAGGTGCCGGAGGATGAGGGACAGTGGAAGCGGATCGTGCGGGTGACCGTGGTCGGCATCATCTTCTCCGCGGCGCTCGCGCAGCAGAAAGACACGGACGGTGAGATCGCGGCCCTGAAGGCGGCCATCACGAGGATGCTGGCGGATCGCTTCGTCGCGAAAAGGGGAAAGGCAAAGTGAAACGAACAATCATCTGGATCGCCGTCGCCGTGGTCCTTCTGGCAGCCGCCTACACAGTTTTTCAGAGAGTGTCGCGCCGGGCCATCCGGGAGACGGCATCAGAGGCCGTGCCCGTGCTGCTCGCGCACCCCTCGCGGGGCGCCGTCGAGCGCGGCATCTCCTACTCGGGAACCCTCGAGCCACGCGAGATCGTCACCCTCACTCCCAAGACCTCCGGAAGAATAGAGCGGATCTCGGTGAAGGAGGGGGACACGGTGAAGCGCGGGCAGGTCCTCGTTCTCATGGAGGGCGATGTGGCCCGCCTCCAGCTCGACCAGGCCTCCTCCGCCCTCCAGGCGGCCCAGGCCCAGTACGACAAGGCCAGAAAGGGAGCGCGATCCGGGGAGCTGGACAATGCCCGGGCGCTCCTCGATCAGGCGGAGAAGGATTTCGGAACGGCCGGCGAGAACTACGATCGCTCGCGGCGTCTCTTCGATGAAGGAACCATCTCCAAGGCGGGCTATGAGGAGGCGGACAAGAAGTTCAGCACGGCCCGGACCCAGGTGGACAATGCGCGGCGGAGCGTCCGCATGATGGAGGAGGGCGCCACTTCGGAGGAGCTGGCCCTCGCCGCGGCGAACGTCAGGGCGGCAAAGGCACAGGCGGACCTCGCCCAACTCCAGCTCGACAATACGCGGATCACGTCGCCCGCCTCCGGCAGGGTAGCGAAGGTGTTCATCGACAGCGGCAACATGGCGGGGGTATCGACGCCCCTCCTGGCGATCATGGCAGACGATTCCATGATCGTGAAGATCGCCGTTCCGGAAACCCACTACGGAGAGTTCCGGCGGAACGAAAAAAAGATCCCCGCGCGCGTGCGGCTTACGGCGCTTCCCTCACTCGGCGAGATCCCGGGAAGCATCTCCAGCATCGCCGCGGTCATCGATCCTGCCAGCAGAACCTTCACGGTTGAGGTGGAGCTTTCCAACCCCGAGGGGAATCTTCGCGCCGGGATGTACGCGAATGTCTGGTTCACCCTCGAGGCCGCATCCAATGCCCTTCTCGTTCCGGCCGCAGCACTGGTCACCCGCGGTGAAAAAATGGGCGTGTTCGCCGTGAGGAGCTCGAGCCGGCCCGCCGCCGCGTTCACGCCGATTACCATCGGTGTGGCGAACGAAGAGAGCGTCCAGGTCCTTTCCGGGCTGTCCGAGTCCGACGCGGTCGTGGTGGAGGGAAACGCGTTCCTGGAGGACGGACAGGCAGTGGCCCCGAGGGAAGCCCCATGAAGCTTCCCGAGCGTGCGATAAAGTTTCCCATCACCACGATCCTGATCTTCGTGACCCTCGGAGTCCTGGGCTTCATCTCCCTCAGGAGGATCGGCCTCGAGCTGTTCCCCAATGTCGGCTACCCGACGGCCGCCGTGTTCACCCCCTACCCCGGCGTCGGGCCTTTCGAGGTGGAAAGCGGGGTCTCCAAGCCCATCGAGGACGCCGTCTCCACGATCAACGGGGTGCAGAAGGTGGGCTCGACGTCCACGGAAGGGCTCTCCGTGGTCATCGTGAACTTCACGTGGAACACGGACATGAGCACGGTGGTCTCGGAGATCAGGGAAAAGATCAGCGCAATCGAGAGCACCCTTCCCGAGGGAAGCGAGCGTTCCGTGATCTTCCGTTTCAACCCTGAGGTCCTGCCCGCCCTCACCTTCACCGTCTCCTCCCCCGTGGAAGGCATGGACCTGCGCCGCCTGGTGGAGAAGAGCATCACGCCGGAGATCGAGCGGCTGCAGGGAGTGGCGTCAACCTCCGTGTTCGGCGGCCGGAAGTCCGCCGTCACGGTGAAGCTCGACCTGGACGCCATTTCGAAGAAGGAGATCCCGATACTGCGGATCCTGCAGGTCTTTAAGGGCGAAAACGTCAATCTCCCCGGAGGCTCGATCAGCCTCAAGGACCGGTTCATCGTGCTTCGCACGATCGGAGAGTTCTCCAGTACGGCCGCGATCGGGGACGTGCTCCTGGGCTACCGCGAGGGGGTGGCCGTCTTTCTCAAGGACGTGGCCGACATCGGCCTGGACTACCTGCCGCAGGAGGAGTTTTCCCGCGCGGGCGCCTCCCCGGGAGTGCTGGTGGAAGTGCAGAAGATGCAGGGCCACAACACGGTGGACGTGATCCGGCGGGTGAAGGCGGCCCTCTCCGGCATGAAGGCCGGCCTCCCCCCGTCCGTGGAGATCGTCATCCGCACCGACCAGTCGGTGTCCATCCTCGAGTCCCTCTCGGGGCTCACCGATGCGGCCTGGCAGGGCGGTCTCCTTGCGGTTCTCGTCCTGGTGCTGTTCCTCAGGAACTTCCGGTCCATCCTCATCATCTCCCTCGCCATCCCCGTGTCCGTGATCGCCACCTTCTCCCTGATGGATTTCGCCCGAATCGACATGAACATCATGTCCCTGGCGGGCCTCACCCTCGGCGTGGGGATGTTCGTGGACAACTCCATCGTGGTCCTCGAGGTGATCTTCAGGAAGCAGCTCTCCGGCATGGCGCCGCGCGAGGCGGCGATCCTGGGCGCCGGCGAGGTCACGACGGCCGTCACCGCCTCCACCCTGACGAACATCGTCGTGTTCGTCCCCCTGGTCTTCGTTTCGGGGCTGGCCAACATCATCATGCGAGATCTCGCCTACACCTACTCCTTCTCCATGATCGTCTCCCTCCTCATGGCCCTCACCCTGGTTCCCGTGCTCTGCGTGCGCTTCCTGAAGCTCTCCGCCGGCACCACGATCGCCAAACGCCGGCTGCACGGGCAAAAAATCGACCTAGAGATAAGCCTGGCCGACGTGGAGCTTCACACGGGGATCGCGCCGGTGGACCGGGCCTCAAGCCTTGTGCGGCGCGCTATCCTTTGGCTCGACGAGGCGTACGAGCGCGCCCTGCAGTGGTCGATCCGGCACGCCGTCGCAGTCATCGCGGTGGCGATCGGGCTGTTTGCCGCGAGCCTCGCGTCGATCCTCCTCCTCGGCATGGAGTTCCTCCCCGAGACCGACGAGGGCAGGTTCACGATCGCCCTGGAGACCAAGGTGGAATCCCCCTTCGAGAAGACCGAAACGAAAGTGAAGCAGGTGGAGGCCATCCTGCGCGAGGACCTGGGAAAGCGACCTCGCCTCGCTGTCCTCGGTGATCGGCAGATCGGGCTCGGGCGGACACCTCGGCACCACGGGAAGCCACCTCGCCAGCGTTTCGGTGTCCCTGGTTCCCAAGGACGCGCGCGGCCGCTCGGTGTGGAGCATCATCAACGAGATCTCCAGAAAGATCCGCTCCCGGGTCACCGACGTCAAGTTCACGGCGTCCGTGGAGGGGCTGTCATCCCTCATCAACCTGGCCGCCGGGAGCCCCAAGCCCATCGTCGCGGAGATCTCCGGCGCGGACCTGTCGCGCTCCTCGGCCTTCGCCCGGGCCGTGTCCGCCGAGATGGAGAAGGTGAGCGGGACGCGCGACGTGGACGTTTCCTACAAGACGGGAAAGCCCGAGATCCAGTTCAGGGTGAAGCGGCGCGAGGCGGCGAGCCTGGGCCTGAGCCCCCTGGAGATCGCAGCGACGATCCGGGCGGCGTACAGGGGGGCGCAGGTTTCCCGCTACAAGCAGGGGGACGACACCTATGACGTCTACCTTCTCCTCCGCGACGAGGACAGGAACTCCCTCACCCGCATCGAATCGCTTTTCCTCGTCAACCCCGCGGGAACGCGCATTCCCCTGGAAAACCTGGTGGAGATCCGCCAGGAGACGGGCCCTGTTTCCGTGGAAAGGAGCGACAAGACGAGGATGATCAAGGTCACCGCCGCCCTCACCGGAGAGAGGCCGCTCAACAAGGTCATGGCGGACGTCAGGACGCGCGTCTCGCGGCTCGGGCCGCCCCCTTCGGGAATCAGCCTCGCCCTCACGGGGACCAACAAGCAGATGACCGAGGCATTCCGGGACCTCCTGTTCGCCCTGCTCCTGGGCGTCGGCTTGGTCTACGTGATCATGGCCAACCAGTTCGAATCTCTCCTGCACCCCCTGATCATCATGTTCTCCATTCCCTTCGCCCTCATCGGCCTCACGGCCGCCCTCCTGGCAACGGGCACGACGTTCAGCCTCGTGGCATTCATCGGCGGCATCCTCCTGGTGGGCTACGTGGTGAACAACGCGATCCTCCTCATCGACTACATCAATGTGCTTCGAAGAAGCGGCCTTCCCCTGGAACAGGCCATCGCCGTGGGGGGAAGGACGCGCTTGAAGCCGATCCTCATGAGCACGGGCACCACGATCCTGGGGCTCCTTCCCATGGCACTGGGGATGGGAACCGGCGCGGAGCTCCGCGCTCCCATGGCGCGGGCAGTGTTCGGCGGTCTCGCCTCCTCCACCCTCATAACCTTGATCCTGATCCCGACCATCTATTGGGTCGTGGAGACAAAGCTGAAAAGGAAGAAAACGGCATGAAACGCCACCTCGTTCTCGCCCTGGCGCTGGCCGTCGCAGCCTGTCAGGCCGGCGGCGAGCCTTTGTCCATCGACGCGGCCTACGCGGCGGTCACCACGGCCTCCGAGGCGGTCCGCGTGAAGCGCCTGGAGCTGGAGAAATCCAGCGCCCGCCATGCCCAGGCCGTAACGCAGGCGTTCCCCCGGCTGGACGTGCAGGCCTCGGGCTCCTATATGACAAACCCGCCGGCGGGCATCACGGTCCCCGCGGGCTCCCTGGGAACCCTTCCGCCCGCCCTCGGCTCCCTGCCGCTGCCTCCCCAGGATACATCGGTGGTCGAGGCCGCCAAGAGCACCACGATGAAGGTTGACGCCACCCTGTCACAGCCGCTTTTCACCTGGGGAAAGATCTCCAACGCCATCCGCCTGGCCTCCCTGGAGGTGGAGGCGTCCGGGGCCCAGCTCGCCGGACAGGAGCGCGACACGGAGCACGACGTGCACGCCGCCTACTTCGGCGCGCTCCTTGCAGAGCAGTCCGCTTCCGCGCTTTCTTCAATGCGCACGATACTTACGGGCATCCTGGAAGACAGGCGCAAGTCCTTTGGCGAGGGAACGATCATCCGCCAGCAGGTTCTGGAAGCCGAGTCGAACGTGGCCTCCCTTGACAGCCGGCTCACAGATGCAGAGGAAAGCAGGAGAACCGCGTACGAGAGCCTCGGCTACCTCACGGGTCTCGACCCCCAGGCCATCACCCTCGCCACCCCCTTTCGCTCCGAAATCCCGGAGCTGGACGAGGAGGTCCTGAAGGAGGCCGCGCTCAAGGGCTCGAGCGCGCTCGCTCTCAGCCGAACCAGGGTGAGCCAGGCGCGGGTGCGCCTGGATATCGAGCGGGGCGGCTCGGCCCTTCTTCCCGATCTGTCGCTTCTGGCCACGCTCGAGGTGACATCCCCGCAGAGCCCGCTTCTGGGCGGCTCGATGAGCGCGTGGACCGCCAACTTCATCGTCAGCGTCGCCGGTAGGGTCCGCGTGATCGACAGCGGGGAATCCTGCTTCAAGGTCCAGCAGGCCCAGAAGGACATGGAGGAAGCCGGGGAGGGACTCTCCGGCGCCGAAAAGGCCCTGAAGCTCTCCGTGAGAAAAGGCGTTCAGGCGGCTCGAAGCGCCGCCGGCGCGGCACGCGAGAAGGCGGCGCGTTTGGCGGCGGCGGAGGAGCAGGCCAAAAACGCGCGCGTCTCCTTCCAGAACGGCCTGTCCACGCGGGAGGAGCTCTCATCCGCGGAGCTCGCCCTTGCCCAGGCCCGCCTTGACGGAATTCTGGCCGGCTACAATCTCGAGGAATCCCTTGGCAGCCTGGAATACATTACGGGGGTGAAGCTGCCGCGCTGAAACCTCACCGCTTGTTCTTCGACATCTCCTCCCGCGCGATCCCGACGATCTCGCGGGTCTTGCCGTCCTCTCCCGTCATGACGGAGCCGGAAAAGAGCATCGGCACTTCGGTCCCCTCCTTAGTGCGGTACTTCATCTCGTAGTTGGCGACGGACCCTGCGGCGAGCAGGCCAACGATGCCTTCCTCGGTGAACAGGACCTCCCCCCTTCCCACCACCTCCCTCATGTGCCGGCCGACGAGCTCCTCCTCCCGGTAGCCCAGCCGCCTGCAGGTGGCCCTGTTCACGCTCTTGATGGTGCCGCCCAGGTCCAGGATCACAAGCGTGTCTCCCATGTCGTTGAGGCTGCCGAGGATGTTCTCATTGTACGTCTTCACGCTCACCAGGTTCACGATCGTTTTGTACAGAAGGATGCCCTGGGAGATGATGGCCCGGATCGTGCGCAAGAGCTCAAGCTCGTGCGCGTCAACGTTCTGACTCCCCGTTCGGTTGGAGAGGATGAGCATCCCCAGCGTGTCGCGGCCGCCGCGGAGAGGCAGAAACACGAAGGAAGAAATAAGGCTCTTCACCCCCGCGTCGATGTCGGGCCTATTGGCGAGGATCCTGTTGATGTCTTCCATGGGGATGGGGAGAACTTCCCCGGGGCTCTTGGATTCCGCCGTGAGCTGCAGATGCAGCTCGCATGCCACGCCGGCCGCCGCTTCGCTCACCGGGTCCAGCGAATACTTCTTGAAGCTTCCCCCCTTCTCGAAGGACACAAGCGCGCACGCATCGCAGGTGAGGAAGCTCTTGAGTATCTGCACGATGGAGGTCATGACGGAGTCGAAATCGGCGGAGCTTCGAAACCGCTCGCTCAGGATGAACAGAAGCGTCTGCTCGGACAGCCTCCTTTCCATTTCACGGAAGATGATGCTCTTCTCGATTGCCGTGGCAGTCTGGTTGGCTATTGTATTGAGGAACCGCAGGTCCTCGTTGTTGTACATTGTGCCGGCAAGCTTCGGTCCCATAATCAGGGTTCCCATGAGCTTGTCTTTCAACAACACCGGCACCACCAGGGAGATGTCGGCACCTTTGAAGAGGTGGTGGTTGTCCTCGAGGATGGGGCGGGCGCAGGGATCCATGAGGGCCTCTTCCCTCACCAGCGGCTTGCCCTCCTTACTGAGCCAGCGCGCCAGGGTGCTCTGCTCCCCGATGCCCAGATCCGTGGAGGGTCCGGGAGCGGAGCCGGCGGACTTGCGCACAGTGAAGGCGTTTCTCTGTTCATCGAGCAGCGCGATGGAAAGCCCCACGGGTTTGACGGTTTCCGCCACGGCATTGCCGACGAGATCGAGGATCCGCTCGGTGTCGTAGAGGTGGGTTACGTCGCGGCTGAAGGACTGGGTCGCTTTCTGGTAGTCCGACTTCTCCCGGAAAAATATCTTGTCCAAAGCATTCTGCAGAAGGTTTCGAAGCGGAAGGAAGATCAGGCCGAGGATGAGGATCACGATGATTCCATATGACTGTCCCGTGTACCCGATGCTCTGCTTGAGGACGCTCTCCATGACGAAGACGACCCCGAGGTAGACCGCGACGAGGGCCAGCGTGAGGATCGAGTAGAAAAGGCTTCGCGCCAGAAAAAAACGGATGTCGAGCAGCCGGTGGCGTACCACCGCGTACCCGATGATGAGCGCGCTCACGAGGTTGAAGGAGATGTCCACGGGGTAATCGCGCAGCCCTGTAAGGTTCGAGCTCAGCCCGATCACCATGACACTGGCGCCGAGCAGCACGTAGATGATGCGGTTCCTCTGCACGGGGGACTTTTCCCGCACGAACGCCCTGACCAGGTTGTAGATCCCGCAGAGCCAGAAGAAGTACGAGCCCGCGATTATGACGAAGACCCTGGGATTGTTGAACACGGGGACGAAGTAGCCGCTGCGGCCGAACTCTACTTCCTGAAATTGCAAGCTGAGGAAACCGCCGGCCAGGATGACCGCGCAGCTGGCGTATGACAGGATGACCAGCGCCCTCTGTCTCTTGATATTCAGAAACGAACGGGAAAAAAGGAAGAAGAATGCGTTGATCGTGCCTGAGCAGGCCAGAAGGAGGTTGTACAACACCAATGCCGTCTGGGCCGCTTTGGTAAAGTTGACAATAAGGGACGTTAACTGCAAGCAGAGAATCGCCAGGAGATATGTGGAGAAGAAGATCCGCACACCACGCTCCGCCCTGCTGCGCAGGGTAAGCAGAGCCAGAACAAGGTAGCTCAGAAGCGCGACAAGCTTGACGATCGTGGATAGTACCAGCATCTGTCCTCAGTTCTTCCAGGAACGTATAAGTGCGCAAGGTCCCTCCGGACGCTTGCCTCTCGCCATAGTATCTACGAAACATTCCCTTGGAAAGCAGAGAGATGCGCCACACCCCGGGCAGCGTATCGGCACTATATCTCCTTGAAGAGGATCGTGAAGCGGGTCCCGCGGCCGCTTTCAAGCTCGATTCTGCCCTTGAGCTGCTCCGTGAGCGTGCACACGAGCTTCAGCCCCAGGGACTCCGTGTCGCGAAAGTTCAGGCCCGGGGGGAAGCCCTTCCCATCGTCAGAGACCGTCAGGCGGAACCACTTCTCCGCCGGCCCGCCCTTCATGCCGTCGGGCGGATCCGCGGGATTCATCACGATCCGCACCTTCCCCGATCGATCCGCCGAGAAAGCGTGCTTGAGGGAGTTGGAGACCAGCTCGTTGATGATGAGGCCGCAGGGCACGGCGGTGTCCATCCCGAGGGTGATGTTGGCCACCTCCAGGCAGAGGTCCACCGCGCTGGCCTGCTCGCCGTATGACATGAAGAGGTTTCGCATCAGGTCCCGGATGTATTCGGAGAAGGCAATGCCGGCGGGGCTGTTGGACTGGTAGAGCTTTTCATGGAGCAGCGCCATGGAGCGGACGCGGTTCTGGCTCTCCCGGAACATCTCCCGCGTCTTCTCCTCCTGGACGTAGCAGGACTGGAGGTACAGGAGGCTGGAGATCACCTGGAGGTTGTTCTTGATCCGATGGTGGATCTCCTTGATGAGGAGCATGTTCTTCGACATCTCCTCCGCCTTGAGGCGCTCCGTGATGTCCCGCGCGATCCCGACGATCTCGCGGGTCTTGCCGTCCTCTCCCGTCATGACGGAGCCGGAAAAGAGCATCGGCACTTCGGTCCCGTCACTGGTGCGGTACTTCATCTCGTAGTTGGAGACGGACCCGGCGGCGAGCAGGCCAACGATGCCTTCCTCGGTGAACAGGGCCTCCCCCTTTCCCGCAACCTCCCTCATGTGCCGGCCGACGAGCTCCTCCTCCCTGTAGCCCAGCCGCCTGCGGGTGGCCCTGTTCACGCTCTTGATGGTGCCCGCTAGGTCCAGGATCACAAGCGTGTCCCCCATGTTGTTGAGGCTGCCGAGGATGTTCTCGTTGTACGTCTTCACGCTCACAAGGTTCACGATCGTTCTGTACAGAACGATGCCCTGGGAGATGATGGCCCGGATCGTGCGCATCAGCTCAAGCTCGCGCGCCTCCACGTTGGGGCCCCCCGTGCGGTTGGGCAGGATCAGCATCCCCAGTGTGTCGCTGCCGCCGCGGAGGGGCAGAAACACGAAGGAGGCAATGAGGCCCCGGAGCCCCGTGTCGATGTCAGGCCGCCGGGCGAGAATGCCGTCGATCTCCTCCGGGGGGATGGGGAGGGCCTCCCCTGTGCTCTTGGATTCCGCCAACAGCCGCGCTTGAAGCTCGCACGCCACGCCCGCCGCCGCGTCGCTCACCGCGTCCAGGGAATACCTCTTGGAGCTTCCCGCCTTCTCGAAGGAGACAAGGGCGCAGTAGTCGCAGGTGAGGAAGCTCTTGAGAATCTGCACGATGGAGGTCATGACGGAGTCGAAATCGGCGGAGCTTCGAAAGCGCTCGCTCAGGATGAATAGGAGCGTCTGCTCGGACAACCGCCTTTCCATCTCCCGGAAGGTGATGCTCTTCTCGATTGCCGTGGCGGTCTGGTTGGCAATGGTGTTGAGGAACCGCAGGTCCTCGTCGTTGTACATCGTGCCGGAACGTTTCGGCCCCATGAACAACATTCCCATCAGCCTGTTCTTCAGCATGATGGGGGCCACGAGCGATACGTCGGCGGCTTCCAGCAGGTGCCGGTTCTCCTCCGCCACCGTCCGCATCACCGGATCGATCAGCGCTTCCTCGCGCAGGACGGGCCGGCCGTTTGCCCGAAGCCAGCGGGCCAGGGAGCCATGCTCCGCCAGTGCCATATCCGCCGCCGGCGCCGCAGTCCTGCCAAGCGATTTGCGCACGGAGAAGACCTTGCGCTCCTCGTCGAGAAGCGAGATGGTGAGCCCCGACGGCTTGATGGCTCTGGACACGGTGTCGGCGACCAGATCGAGGATGCGGTCAGTGTCGTACAGCGAGGTGACGTCGCGGCTGAAGGACTGCGTCGCCTTCTGGTAGTCCGACTTCTCCCGGAAGAAGAGCCTGTCCAAGGTGTTTTGCAGCATATTGCGGAGCGGCAAGAAAAGAATGGCCACGATGATGATGCCCGCAATGCCGTACGCCGGGCCGGTATAGCCAATTTGACGTTGGATAAGGCTTCCAAGCCCTACGGCAATGCCCAGGTATGCGGCGACGAGGCTGCTTGTGAGCAAGGAATATAAAAGGCTTCGAGCGAGCAGAAAACGGATGTCGAGAAGCCTGTGGCGGACGACGGCGTAGCCGATAATGAACGCGCTCACGAGATTGAAGGAAATGTCAACGGGATAATCCCGCAAACCTGTCAGGTTCGACGTGAGCCCGATCATGACGCTCAGCGCCCCCAGGAGAACGTAGAAAATGCGGTTGCGCTGCATTGGGGAGCTTTCCGCCCTCAGCCTCCGGACGAGATTGAAAATCCCGAAGAAAAAGAAAAAGGCTGAGATGCCGACCAACGCAAAGAGTCCCTTTGCGTTGAACACGGGAACCCAGTAACCGCCTCGACCGACGCTCACCCCCTGCCATGGCAATCCCATGAGCGAGCCCGCCAGAAGAGCTGCGCAGGAGATGAAGGCGAGAACCATGAGAAACTTCTGGCGCGTGATCCCGATGAAGGCCCTCGTGAAGGGGAAGAAAAGAATCGCCCAATTGAAGGTGCCGGCGAACACGAGCTTGTACCAAAACAACGCGGCTTCGGCGTTCTGTGACAGATTCACCATGATCGCGGTGAACTGCCAGAACGCCATCCCGTACAGATAGATGGAGAAGTACACCCGTGTGCGCCGATCGGACTTGCTGAGCAGGGTAAAAAGGGCGAGGGTCAGGTAGCTGAGTAATGCGACGATCTTGATGGCGGTGAAGAATACGAGCATCTGACCTTCAAATCTTCCAGGAGCTCATCCGTAAAAGGTTCTCGATGACCTTGTCGGATGCGTTGACGTGCGGGGGTTTCAGGTGCCCGAGATCCGCGCCCGCCGCCTGTCTCTCCTCATAATAGCGGTGGAACGTCCCCTTGGAAAGGATCGAAACGGTCAAGGGCTTCATGCCGATCATCTCTTCCAGATCATGATAGGGCCGGTCGATTTTTTTCAACTCCTCATGAATTTTTTCGGCGACCGCCGCTGCTGTCGCGGTCCCTTCGCGGAGCTCGAGGTAGAGATGGAGAATAGGCTGGCCTCCGCGACTCTCTTTCCGCACCGTCCACTCCTCATAGGGTACGCCGGAAGCTTCAATGGCCAGCCATATGATTTTTTCCGTCAAACGGGTGAAATTACCGATATCGATCAATCCGTCGATCCGGGAGACGTATGTGATCTGTGGGAGAAGGATGCCGGCCGCCGGATCCTCGAGAGCGGTGACCTTGACGAGGTCCCCGACGATGTAGCGTATCATGGCGCCGCCGTAGAAATTTGTTCCCACAAGCACGTATTCCGAGCCTGGCTGCACCTCATCCATCAGGAACGACCGGGGAATGAGGGAAGAGTCCTGTACGACTGCCCTGTAGTCCTTTTCGGGAAGGAACTCCCAGAAATCAAACTCGGGGTGGAAGACGAAACCGCCGCGAGTCCAGGACTGGGGGCCCATCCCCAGGTACTCCGTGGCCACGTACGCTTCGAGGGGTTCGACGCCCCAGGATTGCGCAACTGTATTCTTGAAGATCGACGTATCGGTGCCGCCGCAGAGCACACCGCTCACTTTCCACATGTCCTTGAGTTGGATCGGTTTTCCCGTGAGCGCCCTCTTGAGAAGCGCCTTCGAGATTCGGAAAAGCGCCCTGGGATCCATGGGGATCTTTGCCGCCGAGCCGCGCTGTCCGATGCGGCCAAGACTTTCGCTTATCTTCAGCAGTATCGAGGTGACGCCGAAGAAAAAGTCCAGGCCTTCGCTCAACGCCCTGCGGAAAGCCTCCCGGATCCTCTCCTGAAACTCCATGGTGACCGCTTTCTCGATGGGGGGAAATGCGACGAAATCGAACTGCTCCATCAGACTCTGAAAGAGGAGTCCCGATGCATAGGGAGGAGGGGCCACGAGATAGGGGATTTTCATGCCCGCGTGCAGTTTGACGTCGCCCCTCTTCTTCGCCATGGCGATGATGAATGCGCTCAGGGACACTTCTCCGAGAATATCGTACATCCTCCTCGTATAGGGGATCCACTTCAGCGCGTACTCCCCGCTGTTGCCCGAGGTGTGGGCCCAAACGAAAGGTTTTTCGGGCAGTACGTCTTCATTACGACTGAGCAGGAAGGGTTCGTAGTCCTTGTACGTGGTGAAAGGGACAGTCGCGCGGAAATCCTCCATCGTTTTCGGTCGCGCGCCTCGCATGATGCGGGCGCCGAGCTCGCAGCCGGCGAGTCTCGGCAGCTGCTCCTCGAGGAGCTTGCGCTGAATGGCCATGTACTGGCCGATATTCAAATCGAGAAATCCGCAATACTTCTGCCAGATTTCTCGCTTTTTCCCCTGCCTCAGAAGCTCGGTAGCGGTAGCCATCCTGCGCCCCCTGTACCTTCAATTTATATCCTTATCTCCTTGCGATTTCAAAGGAAAACGATACGTTTGCATGCACCTGGCGATGCTCGACGGCGTCGGAATGAGAAAGGGCACCGTGCGGCGGTATGCGTCGTATGCGCTTCCGAAAATGCGCGGGAAAAGGATCACGTCCTCCACGGCCACCAGGAGGGCATCCGCGACGGTCCACAGGGGGACCGCCAGGAGCAGGAGACGTGAGCCGCTCAACGCCGCGATGGACAGGAGAAAAAGGGGAAGCCAGAGGACCCCCGGATGTCGACAGAGCGCGTACGTGCCCGTGGTGACCACCCGCCTCTCCGCTCTCCCTTCGGCGCGGGACGGGAAAACGGCAATCTCCAGGAAAAGAGAGGATGCGAGGAGGAAGAGGAATACAGCCGAGCAAATCCCTCCCGCCGCCCGCAGGAGAACCGGCGGGGCGAAGCGGTCGCCGTTCAACAGCAGCGCCGCAAGGGCGGCGAGCAGGAGCGCCGCGGAGCCCGCGATCGAGCCCACGCGAAGCGCCCGCAGCCCGCGCCAATCGGCCCAATCGGAGAGGAGAAAGAGGGGAAAGCTCGCCGTGCCCGCGATGAGAGCGATCACGCCTTGAGGTCCCGACATCTCATTCGCGTTCGAAGGCGATCAGGCAGATGTCGTCCTCGAAATCCCTGCTCACCCGCCACTGCAAAAGCTGGGCGTCGATTGCTGCCACTGCATCCTGAAGGTTCGCGCTCCTCGTCTTCCTGATCAGCGCCATGACCCGATCCTCCGAGAACTTCACCATGTCCGGGTTCCCGCAGTCGATGAGGCCATCAGAGTAGAAGAAAAGCCGGTCGCCCGGCTCCAGGGCGAGCTCGGATTCGGCAAGCTCGAGCTCGGGCGCGAGCCCGAGGGCGCGGCCGGGGACCCGCAGGATGTGGAGGCCGCCGTCGCCTTTCTGCCATACGGGATACGGCTGGCCCGCCCGCGCGATGGTGACCTTCCAATCCGTGGTGTCGATGATGCCGTACAGGATGGAGAAATAGGGGATCCCCGAGGCCGGGACGAACTTCTCGTTCAGCTTCTCCATGACATCCCGCGGCGAGAGGGGATCCGCATCGAGCAGCGGCAGCCGGCCGTGCGGGCTGGAGGGTGAGGGAAAGATCAGGCGGTGCAGGAGAAGCGAATTGACGGCGGAAGCAAGACCGTGGCCCGCAACGTCGATCATGTACAGGCAGACGTGGCGGGAATCAACGGGGAAGGCGTTGAACAGGTCTCCGGCGGCGAGGTCCGAGGGATGGAACAGCCATTGCACGCGAAGGCCGGGAATCTCCACGTCTTCGCGGGGAAGCAGGTTCCTCTGCAGCTCGAGGGCCTGCGCGAGCTCGCGGGAAACGATGTCGCGGAACTTCGTGCGCTCCGTGACGTCCCGGAACGCCAGAACGACCCCGCGGACATTGCCGTTTTCATCCCGATAGGGGGCGAGGGTGCAATCCACGCGGATCCGCCCGCGGTCCCTGGTGAGGAGAATGAGATCCGTCATCTCCGCGATCTCGCCGCTCTTGACCACCCGGGCGAGCGGAACAACCACCTTTTCCAGGGTCTCGGCGTCGAAGACCGTGAGGATCTGTCCAAGGCACACGCCGGAGCCGGCGTGCTCGCTGCCCAGGAGGGTCCTCTGCGCCGTGGGGTTGAGATACTCGACCAGCCCCTTGGTATCCGCCACGACCACCCCTTCGCCGATGGAGCGCAGGATCGTCTGCAGCTTTTCCTTTGCGCGCCAGAGCTTCCCCTCCATCGTCGACTTGTAGAGGGCCATCTCCACGGTGGCCTGCAGGGTCCTCTCTTCGAAGGGCTTGGTGATATAGCCGAAGGGCTCCGTCAGCTTCGCCCTCTCCAGGGTCTTCTCTTCCGAGTATGCCGTAAGATAGACGATGGGCACGCGGAATGCCTCCCGGATCATCCCCGCCGCCTCGACACCATCGATGACGCCCTTGAGGCGGATGTCCATGAGGATGAGGTCGGGCTCCACCTCCATGGCCTTGCGCACCGCCTCCTCGCCGGTGGATACGGTGACGGGCACCTCGTAGCCCATGTTCTTGAGGCTTTTCTCAATCGCGAGCGCGACGAGACTTTCGTCCTCGACGATCATGATTCGCGATTTCTCCATGCCATTACCCCGAAGAGCCGTCCCGTTTGATATGCACCTCACAATGTAGCGAAAAAGAGGACGAATTTCCATGGCGGGGCAGCCGTGCAACACACACCCGTTTGTCTCCCCCGAACGGACGGATTACTTTTTTTACGTGAAGGGAGAATGTCCCATGTCGCACGCGGGTCGCTCGCTGAACACCGATTCGTCGACTTACTCCGCGGCACTTCCCTACACTACCCTGCCGCAGCTTTTGCGCGCCGTTACAGCCTCCTTCAACCGGGATGACGCCCTGAACTATCCCCTCGATGGGCCTCAGCCCGTAGAGGCGGCGCCCGGCCCGTTGGACGCATTGTAAAAAGATGATCTTTTGCTTGACAGAATGTATAACATTTGTTATAATAACTTGAGTTATACAGAGGAGGCTATGACACAGAAGATTTCATTCACAAAGGAGATGATCGTCGAGGTCGCCTTTTCCCTGACCAGGGAGTTGGGGTGGTCCGCCGTGACAGCCCGAAGCATCGCCAAGAAGCTCGGATCTTCCACCATGCCGATTTACTCGAGCATGAGATCAATGGAAGAGATCGAGCAGGAGGTGAGAAAAAAGGGTGAGAAGCTCATGTTCGATTACCAAAAGCGCTCCTTTACCGACAAGCCGATGCTCAACATGGCGATCGGCTATGTCACCTTCGCCCGGGACGAGCAGAAGCTTTTCCGCTTCCTGTTCGTGGATCGCCCCGTTGCCGTCAGCCGGCAGGACGTAGAGCCGGAGCCCGGAGAGCCGGAGCCGGGCTACGCACCGTTGAACGGAGTCGTAACCCTCGCCGATCAAGCGCCCACCGCGATGAAGAACCCGCTCGTACTGAAGAACTGGATCTTCACGCACGGCCTGGCATCGATGATCTCGGCCGGGGTCCTGGACCTGGCGGACGAGAGGATTCGAAGCCTGCTCGAGGAGGCGGGGGGAGCGTTCTACAAAGAAAGGAAGGAAAGAAGGAATGGGTGAAGTCGTGGTTTCCGTGAGGAACTTCAGAAAGCGCTATGGGGACACCGTGGCGGTCAAGGGTATCACCTTTGAGGTGAACCGGGGCGAGATCTTCGCGCTCCTGGGGCCGAACGGCTCGGGCAAGACGAGCACCCTGGAAAGCCTCGAAGGGCTGCGGCATCCCGACGGAGGAGTCCTTTCGATCTCCGGGATAGACCCCAGCAGGCAGCCGCGGAGGCTTCGAAACATCATCGGGGTCCAGCTGCAGACCTCTGCGCTTCCGGCGGCGATGACCGTGGACGAGGCGATGAGCTTCTTCTGCAGCTACCATGGAGTGGCGGTCCGAAACGATCTGGTCCAGCGGCTGGGCATCTCGGAGAAGCGCGCCACCCAGTATGGAAAGCTTTCCGTGGGTCAGCAGAGGCGGCTCGCCCTGGCAATCGCCATCGCTCACGAGCCCGGCGTGCTCTTCCTCGACGAGCCGACGGCGGGTCTGGACGTGCAGTCGCGCGCCGATCTCCACGCCCTGGTGAGGGAGCTGCGAGAGAAGGGCACGACCGTGATACTGGCCACCCACGACATGGCGGAGGCGGAGAAGCTGGCGGACCGCGCGGCGATCCTTCTCGGCGGCGAGATTGCCGCAATCGGCAGCCCCCGGCAGCTTACCGCGGCGGGAAGCCGAAAGACGCGCATCTCCGTGGCCACGGAGAACGGCAGCATGCAGACGGGGAAGGTCGCATTTCCCGACGCCGTATTCCAGGCCCACGCTGACGGCTACTCGATGTACCTCTCCGAGAACCCGGGAAAGGCGGTGAGCTCGATCATCGCCTGGCTGGAGCAGGCCGGCGACTCTCTCATCGACCTGCGCGTCGAGCGGCCCAGCCTCGAGGAGCGCTTCCTGGAGATCACATCTGAAAACACCGCAAAAGGAGCAATGAAATGAGCGCGTTCATACACCACCTCGCCTACGATTTCAAGACCGGCATCAGGGACAGGTCAAAGCTCCTGATGTTCTACCTCTTCCCCTTCGTGTTCTTCATCCTGGTTGGAGCCCTGATGTCGGGAGTCAACCCCGGCTTCAAGCAGACCATGCTTCCCGCCATGGCGCTGTTCGCCTTCATGTGCTCGGCGCTCTTGAGCCTGCCAAGCCTCCTTGTGAGCGCGCGGGAAGCGGGGGTCTTCAGGAGCTACAGGATAAACGGCGTGCCCTCGGCCTCCATCATCTCCATCCCCGTGATCGGAACGGCCGTCCACATGGCCCTGATCGCCGTCATCATAACCCTGGCCGGCGAACGCTTCTTTGGCGGCACCGCTCCGGCGAACATCGCGGGATATGCGCTAGCGGCGCTTCTTTCGTACCTCGCATACGCGGGGATCGGGGTTCTCATTGGCGTGGCGGCGGGCAACATCACGGTTTGCACCCTCGTGAGCCAGCTCATCTACATCCCCTCGATCATCCTCGGCGGGCTCATGGTGCCCTTGTCGATCCTGCCCGGGGGACTCCAGCGGGTGGCGCTCCTCCTGCCGGCGACGCACAGCATGAAGGTGTTCACCGATCTCGGGATGCCCGGCTCGGCGGGAACGCCCTGGCTTTCCATTTGCGTCCTTGCCGCGAGCGCCGCGCTCAGCTTCGGCCTGGCGGCCCTGCTGTTCGAATGGGATTCGCGCACAAGCCAGCCTAGCCGCAAGGCCATCGCCGCGATTCTGGGCATCGCGCCGTACGCGGTTGCCGCGCTGATCGGGACAAGCTGAAGAGGCGCACCTTAATAGCAGGCAGTTGAGAACATCTCAACTGCCTGTCCGATCCTGCTCCCCCTATTGTACTTGGTGTCCATGACGGCGAGGCAGGTGCCGGCGTCTGCATCGTGGAGAAACAAAATGCTTCGGGGCGTATCAGTGGGGCAGCTTCTCATCGATGCGGAGGCGGTCGTCGACGGCGGCGTGACGCTTGCAGCCCTTGTGCTCTTTGGCACTCGGAGCGCCCTCAGGAAGCACCTCGCCCAGGCAGAGGTGATATTCGAGTACCGGTCCTCCGAAACAGCGGGACCGGCGCAGCAACGGAAGGAATACCAGGATGGGCTTTTCGTTCTCGACGTGCCGACATTCGATGAGCGATCAATCCGTGAGGCGATTCTGAACGCGGTGAGCTACCGTGACTACAGGCAGAGTGGCAACGTCTTCGTTCGTCAGTACCCCCGTCGGGTCGCCATTGAGAGCCCCAGTGGGTTCCCGCCAGGCATCAACGAAGCAAACGTGCTGGAACGGCAAAACCCGAGGAATCGGCGTATCTCGGACATCTTCGCGAAGTGTGGTCTGGTCGAGCGCTCCGGGCAAGGTATGAATCTGATTTTCGACGCGGCAATCCGACAGAGCAAACCGACGCCAGACTTCGCGGGTACGGACCGCTTCCAAGTCAGACTGACGCTGGAAGGCGAAGTACGTGATCCTGCATTCGTCCGTTTCCTGGAACGTGTCACCGCAGAGTCATCGGTATCCTTCTCGACTACCGACCTCGTGGTTCTCGATCACATCAGGCGCGATATGCCTGTCTCGGAGGGACTTGGGTCCAGAATAACCGCACTGGTCGAGAATGGAATCGTGGAAAGAGTCAGCCATGGGCGAGGCCAGCGGTACGTCCTGTCGCGCCGCTTCTACCAGTTCATCGGGCAGGCCGGGGTGTACACGAGGAAGCACGGTCTGGACCGCGACACAAACAAGGCACTCCTCGTCAAGCACATTAAGGAGAACGCCCTGAGTGGTGCCAAGATGGAGACGCTCCGGCAGGTGTTGCCGAACCTTTCGCGAAGCCAGATTCAGGTCCTCCTGCGGGAGTGAACGAAGGCTGGAGTTATCCACCATCATGGTGCGACCCGTGCGGCTCTCTGGTACCCTGGACTGGAGACCGTGGATTGCAACCACGATAAAGTCTAGTTGCAATACCAAAGCAATCCGCCATTAAGCAATGACGTGTAAGTGTAATCATGTGCAAGAATTATCTTGCACTGAAGATTGCAACTTCAGGCATGGAATCTCTGCCACCAAAGCCACGTCATCGACCACGGCGCGGCGAGGTGAGGATCAAGCGCCCCCTATGTTTAAAACAGATCCAGCGCGCGGAACTGATGCCCCAAAAAATGTCCCCCGGGAAGCGGTGTGGCGCTTCAAACGCCGGTGCGCCGAGGAGAGGGAGCACCTCGCCTGGCTCTTCACCCGCCTGCTGGTGCTGAGCGAGGAACGCGGTCCCCCACGCCACGGGCGCGGCTTGGCTCGACCTTGACGGCGGGCACCGGCTCTTCAAGCGGCCGGTTACGGCCGAGCGGTTCGTGATGGACAAGGGCTTTTTCGAACTCCTGGCTGGCCTGGACAACCGCGCCACGCTCCTGCTCGGGCACACGCTTCGGCGCACCCGTGGGGAGCTATCCGAGTCATCACCGGGGGCCAAGTTATGCCGGTTACATTTTCCCACCCCTTCCTCATCCCCACCAGTAGCCCGAGAACGTTTCAGCGATTATTGTTTCGGCTCAGCGATGTAGCTAAACCGATTTCACGTTGAGCAGCGGCTGCTTCATTGCGCACAAGAATAACCGCGGGAGGGAAGACCGGCGGGGACGCGCCCGATACGCCTCAGCCCCCACAGTCCAAGAGCCTCCCGCGAGGATCTTCTACATGGGCGCTGTAGAGGAAACGCGAGGAAGCTTCTCCTTAAGATCGGGGTCGGCGCGCAATATCTCAAAGGCCTCCTTCCATAATTCAACGGCCTTCGCGGTATCTGTACACCTTTGGGAGCGCGCCCCGATAAAAGCCGCGGTGAGTTCGGTTGCGACTTGTATCATTTCAGACTCTTTCATAAATGGCTCTCCTTTTCCGGCTAAAGGTATCAACGGATCCATCATGTACCTAGTGGGAGCTTTTTGACAGTATGGGATCAGGTAACCCGACGAGGGCTCCGCGGATGTGATACAAGCCCGCCGCGCGCGTCCGGGTACATTTTAGGCAAAAAACGGCGGGAGGCAAGCGGCATAAGGGCGGGAGGTAATGCAGGCGGGCATGGATAGGTAATGAATAAAAGTTCTGTACATGCGTCACCCGCCCCGCCCCACTCCATGAGATCATCCCAACGCTGCCCGTCTACCTGCGGTATGCCGACCAATCGCCATGACGGCGCTCCTGCGTCAGCCGCGCCCGGAGTAGCCTGCGCACCTACCACATCGAGGTCCTTCAGATCCATGATGTCGGTGCCATACTGATCGCGGAGAAGGGGAGGTTTCCCGCGAAGCTTCAAGGGCATAGAGCCATGACACGGACAAGGTTTTCGCATCCGCCAAACGGGTGCTTGCGGTCGTCGCGCGTTGGGTCGAAGCCTGATCGGCCGAAACGAGACTACCCGGTCCCGGCAAATTGCGGAAGCGGAGCCGCAGTCCGCTCGATGTGACGGGCCGTGAGGCGCCAGAGCGACGTCAGCTCCGCCGCGCGTGCCACGTGGAGCGGGTCGGTGTCATCGGAAACCCGCGGATGGTTCGGCCGTACATCCATCCGTCCCGCGACCGTTAATCCCGCCTCGTCGAATGCGGCGAGCAGCCCGGCCCGCGAACGCAGGCCCAGATGCTCGGCGAGATCCGAGAGCACCAGCCAACCCTCGCCCCCCGGCTCCAGGTGCGATGCCAGTCCGCCGAGGAATCCGCGCAGCATGCGGCTCTCGGGATCGAAAACCGCATGCTCGATGGGGGAGCTTGGCCGCGCCGGGATCCAGGGCGGGTTGCAGACGATGAGCGGAGCCCGCGCCTCGGGGAAGAAATCCGCCTGCACGACCTCCACCCGCCTGTCCAGCCCGAGCCGCGTGAGGTTCTCGCGGGCGCACGCCAGTGCGCGGGGGTCCCGATCGGTGGCCACGACGCGCGCGACGCCCCGGCGGGCAAGCACCGCGGCCAGCACGCCGGTCCCAGTGCCGATGTCGAAGGCCAGGTCCCGCGAGGGCAACGGCGCTTCGGCCACCAGACCCACGTACTCTCCGTGAACCGGCGCGAACACGCCGTAGTGCGGGTGGATGCGGCCGCCAAGCGCCGGGATCTCGATGCCCCTCTTGCGCCACTCATGCGCGCCGATCAGGCCCAGCAACTCCCGCAGCGAGGCGACGGAGGGCCCCTCTCCCGGGCCGTAGGCCTCCACGCACGCTTGCCGCATGTCCGGTGCCCGTCGCAGGGGGATGCCGTAGTCGCCCTCGATCGGTATCAACAGCATCCCCAGCGTGCGTGCGCGCCGGTACTGGACCTGGCGATATAGATGGAAGGCTACGGCCGGCGACGAGGCCGGCTTGCGGGGCTTGCGGTCGGCGCGCCGCGCCAGCGCCTGCAGCAGCTGGCGTGCGTTCTGGAAATCGCCCCGCCAGAGCATCGCGGTGCCCCCACAGGCAAAACGATATGCGTCGTCGGCCGGTCATGAGGTCGGTGGCGATGATCATGCGCTTGGGCGGCGGCGCCCCGTTCTCGGAGTGCCAACGGGCGACGCGGGCCTTCCCTTCCTCGGTCCAGGCAACGACCGGACAAGCCATAATTCACGACTATGGCATTCAAACAGGGAATAGGCTACATATCTCCCGTGCCGCAAAGTGCAAGTCCGCCAATATGCCTGCGGAAAACCGATACGGCCCATGTCGATCGTACAAACCACAATGGGAGCGCTCCCGGTGACAAGGCGACAAGCGACCTACCGGACCGTCTCATCGGGCCGCCATCCGAGGGCCTGGTAGTGTTTGCCGCAGCGTTTTTCAGATATGGAGCGTCACAACCCCGCTCCAGAATCTCGGCGTGCGGCGCGTCGCTCTCTGTAGCGGAAGCGCGCCTTCGCACGGAGCCTCGAGAGGGGCCGGTCGATAGCCTCAAGGGTCGTGACGTGGAAGTACCGCTCCCCCCACTTGCATGCAGACTTCCACTTCCACGTTCTCGACGATATACAGCTTGGCGTTGGGTCAGTGCTACTTTTCCACGGTCTTCTTCGAGGTGGTACCATCGCATCTCTCGCAGATCACCGTGTTTCCCGAGTAGTTTTTCATGATGCCTATCTCCCCCTCGCCCACTCGCGATACGCTTCGATCCACTCCGCACCTTCTGGTCGAGCAGAAGGAAGGGGAAGGTCCACAACTGGGATTCTCTGCCTTTCTGGGCCTCTAGCACAAACCGCAACTATCTCCCCGGCGTCATTGAGTTCGATCTTCTCCACATTGACCAGGATGCCAAGCATGGCAGTCGTAAACGGCAGTCGGAGTTTCTCCGCGATCATATTGAAAAGACCCATCGCCTGCTCACTGTCATTATAGCAGTCGACAATAGCCTCTGAGATCATTCGCTCGAGACGAGAGGGAGACACGGAACTGCGGCGGCTACTCGACCTTTGACGCTTGCGCTTCGTGCTTTTCTCTCGTTTCATGATTGTCCTCTTTTCGCGCGTACCCCATCGCCCGATAGCCACGGAGACGCTTCTCGAACATGCGAAGAAGCATCGGGACTTCGCGGTCCACGTAGTCGTATATCCGCACCTCCGTCTTGCCGGCATAAAGGCGATGAAGACGGCCGGAATACTGAATCAGGGTTCCTTTCCACGACACCGGCATGGCAAGAAACAGGGTATCCAATCGCGCGTCGTCAAATCCTTCTCCGATGTTCCGACCTGTTGCAAGGAGAAGCCGTGCCTCCCCATCTGGCACCGTGGCGAGGTACGCAAGCGCCTCTCGACGCGCCGAAGCCTTCATTGTCCCGTGTAGCACGATAAGATGCGGAACGTGTTCACTCAAGCGTTCGGCCAGGCTTTCCAGGTGATCGCGTCGCTCCGTGAGGACTATGGGACATCGTCTGTCTTCAAGGGCGCGGATCACATCCGTACAGATGAGCTCATTGCGAGTCTGATCGGCCGCAAGCATGGCATAGAGCTCCTGGATGCCGGTTCGATCGGTCTGCGTTTTCAGCGCGAATGTGGTCTCGCGGACGATGAGGGAATGTGCGAATGGGCGTTGTGCGTTCTTGTTTCGAGAATCGACAGCGAACCGCACCGGACCGAGCTGCATATAAAGTATGGGTTGCTGACCATCACGGCGACGTGGAGTGGCAGTGAGCCCCGTGACGAACCGAGCCTTCACCTCTGAAAGGACGCGCTCGAATGAAACGGCAGGGACGTGGTGGCACTCATCCACAATGATGTTCCCATAACCAGACACAAGGTCCGCCACGCGGCCAAGGCGAACCAGGCTCTGCATCATTGCTACGTCGACCTTGCCGGTAGGTCTATTTTTTCCCGAGCCGATTTGACCGATTTCTTTCGGCTCCTTGCCAAGGAATAGCGCAAGCTGTGCAACCCATTGATCGAGGAGTGGCTTTCGGTGGACGAGAACGAGCGTATTCCGACGTCGCATAGCGATAAGAAAAGTCCCAAGGACGGTCTTGCCGGTCCCCGGGGGCGCAACCAGAACGCCTGTGTCGTGAGCCAGCAGTGCCTTTGCGGCTTGTTCCTGAACTGAGGTGAGAGTACCGGTGAAGGAGCAATCGAGAACGGCACCCTCCTCACGTTGGTCAACGACGGAAAGGGAGACGCCATGCACGCTCAACAAGGCCTCTACTTCGGGCAAGCACCCGCGAGGCAAGGCGACGTGTTCGGAAAGCTCTTCGGCACATGCAATAACCCGAGGGGTAAGCGCCGTGGAAAGCCTCATGCTCTGCCTTTTATAGAACTCTGGGTTCTGGAAGGCAGCCAGACGCTTGATCTGATTCAGAAGTGGAGAAGGAAGGCCGTGTCGTTCGATAAACAAGCGTTGCGAAATGACCGCGTGTACCTCTCGCGGCAGTGGCTCATGAATGGATATCCGATCCGCGTAGCCGGAGGGTGGCCGCCTCCATGGAGTATGGTCGGGTTCCTCTTCAGTATCCACCATGCGTAGGCCCATCACCTGGCCGTGGTGGCCGGCGTCCTGAACGATTTCTCGAACACGATTCGGATCGATGCGCTGGATGCTCGACAAGAAGGCCCACTGGTCTGAGTAAGGAGCTAGTGATGCATCCACGAATGCCGAATTGCCCATCGCCCTGGCTTCCCGTTGAAGGGGAAGCGCAATGAGGTTGCCGAATCCACCCTTGGGGAGCGTATCCTGGTTTGGGAAGAGCCTGTCGTAGGATGACATCGAAAGCTGGTGCCGATGAGCCATGGATTCGGTTATCAGGAAACACCCCAAATTCCTTGCGAGGCCGGAGGAAACGGGCGCGGAAAAAAAGAACCAAGCGTGAGCGCCGTTTCCTGAACGCGATCGCTCGATCGCGACGGGAACGTCGTGTGAACGACACGTTTCACGGAACGATGCGATATCTTCCTGCCACGCTCCATCATCGAAGTCCGCGGCAAGAAACCAGCACGTCTCATCGACGAGGAGCGGATACACTCCCATGACCTGAAAGCCTTTGAGATGCTTCTCGATCTCCTCGTCGGTGACGGGAAAGAAAGCATGCTGACAGCAGTCGACACAGCTTGACATCCGGCCTGTGCCAGAACCCTTCTTTTTCGTACACAGCAGCGGATCCCACTCGTTCGCGCAAGCCGGCGAATAGCCGGACTTTCCTGTCTTATGACTCTCCCAGCGGCGCGGGAAAACGTCTTCTCGACCGTGGAACAGCGTGCGAAAGAGTCGCACCTTCTCCCCTCTTGCCAAGGCTGTCGCCATCGAAGACGCCGCCTCGGCCGGAGCTTGTGCTCTGTCAGTGCCTTCTTCAATCCCTGCCAACTGTGCTTGGATAGAGAAAACAAGAGCACGGTGCTGCTCGAGTTCAGTATGGAGTTCTGAGATGCGTTGCTCTTCCTGGGCTATCCGTTCGGTGAGTTTTCGGCGTCGTTCGTCGCTACTTCGGATATCGCTCAAATAAGCTCATCCAGATGATCACAAGGCGAACGGTAGCCGCTGTCTATCATTTGCTCAAGCAAGGTGTTTCCTTCTTCAAGCGGCAGGAGACCCGCGTGAATCATCTCGACAAGCAAGCCCACCGTCCCGGTAAGACGTACCTTGCGCCGGGCGGCGAGCTTCCTTGCCGCGAGGTCATCCGTCACAAGAATCATCTTTCGCGATACCGCGAGGACCAAACAGGATGATTCTCCGGGGTGCAGGAACTCATCGAGCTCCTGTCGGAGCAGGTTTTCATCAAGCGACTTCAATACGAGGATCTCCAACCACCCCTTGGAGCTTTCAGCGGCATTCAGAGCGGGGACCAGATAAAGGTAGCCCCTTTCAATGCCTCGTTTTACTTCGTCCATCACCTCGATCGTTGTGAATGAATTCTTCATAAAAAGCTTCGCCAGCAGATCCACCTTGCCGATCGCAGCGAAGTTCGACAACACGGTATTATCAAATATGAAGTCGGGCATTGGCGACGTCTTGTTTCAGCTCATCGATGGTGAGAGGGCCTAGATGGATCTGCCCCCCAGTTTCACGGATGATGTCTTTCATCTCTTCCTGGGAAACACCCATAATCTGTGCAGCCTTGCCGAGGCTGATGTCGCCGTTGGTGTATGCCGCGACCACCATCTTCCGTTTGAGCTCCGGTTTAGCTTCGAACAAGGATCTCATAGCGCTTCTCAGCACAGACTGTTCATCCGGGAACAATCTGGCTTTCACAAGCTGGTTGATCTCCCATTCAATGCTTTTGATGTCAGCCATAGATTTTCTCCTTATCATAGTCTACTATACCTCCGGCAGAATGGACAACGTAGGCTCCCTCCTCCTTTCTCCCATACAGATGTGCCCGCTGAACCACTTCCTTTGTAATAAATTGCCCTCCTCTCTGCATCCGCACGGGGCATCAGCCAAGCCCCCAAGGTCGAGTGGTATCAAAAGTGGTAAACGCCGTGGAGAGCCCGATCCGTTGTTTGCCCTATGGCACAAACGACAGCCTGGTGGTTCTGGAACACCCCGGGCGCACTTCAACTCCTCTCTAAGGATGCGGCGAGAGGTTCCCGAGTCCAACGGACGTCCGGACATTCTCAGAAGCTTGCGGAGGCAAGGTGCGGCTCTTGAAGCTTGCCGAGCTTCTGATAGAATGGATCCGGAAGCTGGTTCTCGGCAGGGAACGCTCTCTCCTAGAACGCGTTTGCTTGAAGCTGGTCCGAGGTAGCATGGCTCGCTAACGTGAGGAAAACCGGCATCGACCCGCGGCTCGATATTTGGGGAGGATAGCAGATGGTGAACCCGGTCCTCAAGACCAATGATGCAACCTTAGCGGCATTCTGCCTCAAGCATCACATCCAACGCCTCTCTTTGTTCGGATCTCAGCTCGGAGGCAGCGCGCAGCCAGACAGCGATATTGACATCCTAGTTGAATTCGATCCTGGAGATGAGCCGGGTCTCCTCGGTCTGGCTGAAATGGAAGCTGAGCTATCAGCCTTGCTCGATGGGCGGCCTGTTGATATGCGCACGCCTAGAGATCTTAGCCGCTACTTCAGGGACGAAGTAATGCGGACCTCAGAGGTCCAGTATGCGCGCTGATGACCGCGTGCGCATCCTGCACATGATCGACGCCGCGGAATCTCTGGAGCAATTCACCACCGGAAGAGAGCGCGCTGACCTGGAGTCCGATCGCATGCAGCTGTTCGCCATAATCCGGGCCATTGAGGTAATAGGGGAAGCGGGCAGCAAGGAACAGGCTGATCCACGGCTACTTTGATGTTGATTCGGACGTTGTCTGGAAGACGGTCACTGAAGAAATCCCGGCACTTCTGCGCTCTCTAAAGGCTCTTGTCGAGAATCACTAAAGCGTCGAGCGCAGCACGACAGAATGACTATCTCTTCCTGAGCATCGGCGGGCAGTCCTCGCCGGGCATCCTCGCGCCTATCTTGGGGGATTTGTGCGATGGCATTCAGTCAGGAGCTTACCTCAGCATCTCATGTCTATGTGCAACTCAACGGCTGCCAACAGCCATATCGAGTATATGTTCCTTCCATTGCTCTTCTGTCGATAATGGCCCGCAAACTCGAAAAGCAAGGTGGGAATCAAGCGACCTTGAATGGCGCGTGTCTGTCTCTTGCCGATCCGGCATGTTCAAGATGGATCCAGCGAGGGAGACAGTGTCCTCTATGGTCGAGACCGTTGGGAGTGTTAGCCACCCTGTCGCTGGTTCGAGTCCGTCCGGGGGAGCAGGATCGGACAGGCAGTTGAGATGTTCTCAACTGCCTGTTTTCTCGAACTTCGGTATCAATCGCAGGCGCGACGCCCAGAGGCGCCTCACCGCTTGAGCTTTTTTTCAGCTCTCCAGGATCCTGGCTGCGTCCTCCTGGAAGGCGTCCATGACATAGGTGATCCCGCTCACCTTGGCCGCCTCCTCGGTGAGGGCGACGATATCGCTCCTGTTCACCGAATCCAGGCGGAAGCTTCGGGCCCCGGCCATGAACTGGGTAAGACCCGTGCGCAGCTTGTCCACCAGTGTGTAGATGGCCACCGCTCCCAGGGGCAGGCGCGATGCGTCCTTTCCGAACCTTTCCTGGATGGCTGACCAGCCCGCGAATATCTGCTCCGGGGTGGTTCCGAACTGGCTCACCGTGTTGGGGAGGTTTTCCCAGTTCCTGCCCGCCTTCTTGGCCAGGACATCGGAGATGTTGTCGCCCACGAACCCGGGGATCATCAGGGCGCGGCCCATGCACACCGCCTTGAAGTATGGAGCGCCCATTGCGATGGCCTTGAAGATGTGATCCTCTGTGGAGAATCCGCCCGCCATGGCGAGGTCGGGAATCCACTTGCCGCGCGTGGCAAGCTTTTGGGCGCACTGGTACGCCATCGATTGCAGATAGAATGTCGGGATGCCCCACTCCTCCATCATCCTCCAGGGGCTCATGCCCGTTCCGCCGCCGGCCCCGTCGATGGTGACCAGGTCCACCCGTGCCTCGGCGGACCACTTGATGGCCATGGCCAGCTCTCGCATCCCATAGGCCCCGGTCTTCAGGGTCACCCGCTCCGCGCCGACGGCGCGGCGGAGGTACTCGACCCTGCGGAGGAACTCCTCCTCGTCCACGAACCCCAGGCGGGAATGCCGCTCGAACTCCTTGATCCCCCCGTTCTTGAACGCGGTTTGAACGGCGGCGTTGGAGGGGTTGGGGGTGACGATATACCCGCGTCTCTGGAGCTCGATGGCCCTGTCCAGCTCGCGGATCTTGATCTCCCCGCCGATGCACTTGGCCCCCTGTCCCCACTTCAGCTCGATGGACTTCACGCCGAGCTTCTCCACGACGTACTCCGCCACGCCCAGCCGAGCGTCCTCCACGTTGAGCTGCACGATGATATCGCCGAACTTGTCCTGCCATTCCTTGTAGATCTTGACCCTGCGCTCCATCTCGGGAGAGTGCGACACCTTTCCCTTGTCGTTGACCTTGAGCCCTGGATCTATTCCGCACACGTTCTCGCCGATGACCACGGTGATGCCGGAGATGGCGGCGCCCGCAGCGTAGCTCTCCCAATGCTTTCTGGCGATGTCCGTGGAGCCGAGGGCCCCCGTGAAGATGGGCATCTTCATTCTGACGGGATGGTTGTGGCCGTAGACGGTGGAGGTGTCCACATCGGGAAAGATCGCCTTGTCCGGGTTGGCCTCATCGATCGCCTTGGCGCCCAGGGCATATCCCATGATGTTGAGGTGGGAGTAATCGACGGGATATTCCTTGTCGCCGCCGGCCGTGATCGAGCCGAAGGGACCGGGATAGATCACCTCGCGGCCGCGCAGCGAGGCACGGAATATGTCGCAGTTGCCCGTGCAGTCGTCCATGCATCTGGTGCAGATGCCGGAGAACGGAGCGACATCCCGGGAGCGGTTTTTCGTGGAAATGGCATCATTTTGACCTGGTTGCTGTAGATTCATAAATATTCCTCCTATGAATAATATTGCATGAGTGATAAGTCAAATCTCCAATTTTGTCAATTACGGCAATGAGACGGAAATGAGACGCCACAAAGGCTATTCGGTGGGCCCGGCCCCCTTCACCTGTTCCTTGTAGAGGGCCCGGATCTCGTTGAGGATGGCGATGTAGGCAGGGCTTCGATAGTCGGGGTAGGTCCACTCCACTGCACGGAAGCTCCCCCCCTGGTAGAGGAGGGTCACCTCGGCGTAGATGCCCTGGGAGAGGGGAATGCGATGAGAACCGTCCTTCGTCGTGGCAAGGGAGAAACGACTGAGGCAGAGGAGGCCTGGATCGAGGTTGACCTTCCGCATGCCCTCCTCGCGGCGGCCATCCTCCAGGGCGTTGGTGGCTATCTTGATCCCGGCGAGGATGGAGGGGTCGACGAGCCTTTGGAAGGAGACGAACAACCGCTGGATCCCCTCGCCCATCTCCTGGTCGTAGTAGTGAGTGTAGGTGAAAGTAAGGGGTGCGCTCACGAAGTCCGCGGGACCGAAGGAGTGGACAAGCTCCTGGATGATCTCGTCCTTTTCATCGATTCTGCTCGTGAGAATTGCGATGACGAGCTTCTCCGGAAGAAATCGAGCGGGGGTTCCCATTGCGATCCGGCTTGAGTTTACCCTATAATCTCCTGTTAATGGAAGGTTTCGAGGAGTTCCAGCGCAGGCTTGAAGGCTCCCTCGAGTCCCGGCGGGCGTACCTCGACACCCAGAGGCTGCCCCAGCTCAAGGAGTCTTTCAGAACGCTGCAGACCCAGGTCGAGGGGCTGCTCAACATCCTCACGAGAAAGGGCCTCCTGCGCGAGGATCCCTACAAATACAGCCAGAGGATATCGGAGATCGAAGCCCCTGCCGACGATCCGTTTCCGGAATCCGAGAAGACCGACGAGATGAGCTACCGGCTGTCCGGCTACAGGACCCAGCTGGACCACCTGAATACATACTACCAGTTCAGCGTCGCATTCTTCGACCTGCCGCGCCTGAAACGGCTCTCCGCTTTCCTGAGCTACATCCCGTGGAGATCCCTCTCGGAAACCGCCAAGAGCCCCACCACCCGCGCCCTCTCCCAGTTCCTGGGAAAGATCCGCGCGGGAAGCGACACCATGGCGGCCAGTATCGTGAAGGACTCGCTCATCCAGATGGAGAAGGTCGTCTCGCTGATCACCTCCTCCCTCGCCGAAGTCGTCTCCTTTCACAGGGAGTCGTTCAAATGCGAGCTGCGAAAGAAGGTCCTCCCCCACGTGGAGGCGAACGCGGAGGCGGTTTCGGCCAGGCGCGACGAGGTGATGCGCGCCGTCAAGCGAACGTTCGCTCAAGCGCTGCCGGGACAGCCGTACTACCCCGAGCTGGTGGAAGAGGTCCTCGAGGAGGATTTCGGGCCGGACGCCGAAAGCCTGCGGCAGAAGCTGCTGGATGCCCTCGCCGTGAAGGAACAGAAGAGAGAGGAAATAAAAAAGAAGGAAGACGTGCCGCACAAGGAGCTCCTCCTGGAGGCCGTGAGCGCGCTCTCCCGCATCGCCCCCGACCTCGGCTCCGCCGTGCTCAGCCTGGCGGACAACCAGGCGGTGATCTCCGCCCGGCGGCGCAGCCTCGGAGAGCGGATCCGCCAATGGCTTGAGCGCAGAGTATCCGGAAGACGGGAGGAGCAGGTCTACGAGGTGGAGTATTTCGAGGGCGATGACGCGGCGCCCAGGAGCGAGAAGATCAGCTTCATCCCGTTCGTCGATGGCCTGCGGAAAAAGAATACCCTTCTCAGCTCCCTGGCCAACCGCGCAAGCGGGGCGTACCAGAAAATGGAAGCGACGGGGGAGGACGCGCTCCTGGAGTTCGTGAGCAGGCAGCTGGCGGAGCTGAACCTCATCTATCGCAGGATGGGAGGGCTCGCCACCTACTTCCAGAGCGAGGTGAGCCGGGAGCAGAGACAGCGCCTGAAGGGGATCAAGATCGAGCTCACCGCGATCAAGAACGGCATCGTCAAGGCCAACCAGAAAAAGCACGAGTACGTCTCACGCAAAGAGGAAGAGGAGCAGATGAGGCGCCTGGGCATCCATTGACCCTGCCGCAGCCGGATTGTCGACCATGAGGGTGATGTGAGCGACTCGTACTTCCGCGAGATCCTCGGCGTGGAACCGCGGGCCTCGCGAGACGACATCAAGCGGGCCTACCACAGGCTCGTGATGGAGAATCATCCCGATCGCTTCCCGCCGGAGAAAAAGCCGGTTCAGGAGCTGGCCATGATAACCCTGAACGAGGCGTACGGCTTTCTCATGAGCTGGGTGGACTCGGAGGCTCGAAGTGAAGCGGGCCGGAGCGCCGGGACGAGCGAGCCCGTCTCCCGCCGCTCGAAGCCGGCGGGCCGGACGCGCGCGGGGAGGAGCTCCGCGGCCCCGGCAAGCGCCGGGCAGGGCGCTCCCCCGGGCGGGCAAAGCGCCCCTGCCCCGCGCCCCGGGGTGACCCATCCCAAGGATCCCTCCTACGCGTACTACAAGCAGGGATTCATAAACTTCTCCGTGGCCCTCCATGGAATCGCGGAGATGAACAGGAAGATCGCCTCCCAGAAATCAACAGCCTTCAAGCCGTACCGCGTCGCGCAGGACTTCGCCAACAGCCTCTCACTTCTGGCCGCCGCCCACGCCTACTTCCTGCGGGTGGTGGAAGAGTACTCAGCCAGCGTCTGGTGCGCGGACGCGCAGGCGAAGCTCAAGCGCATCGAGCGCTTCACCAAGCTCTACAGGAAGATCCTGGCCAACATGAGCGCGAGATATCGAAGGCGGTAGGCGGCTAGACCCTGTATGTGCCCAGGACGCGCAGGTCTTCGGTCACGCCGGAAAGCTCCTGAACGGACCGGGAAAACACGGTGAGATCCGCGGGAAGATCCACGTCCACGTAGAACAGGTATTCCCAGGGCTTTCCCATGATGGGGCGCGACTCCAGCTTCTTCATGTTCAGGCCGTGCGCGGCGATCACCTCCAGCGCCTTGAACAGGGAACCGGGCGTGTCCGCCACGGCGAAGCAGAAGGAGGCCTTGTTGGGGCCCCCGGGGGAAGCGCCGACGGACTGCGGCGGGGCTCCCAGCTCTTCGCGGCAGATCACCACGAAGCGGGTGTAGTTTTGCACGTCGGTCTCGATGCCCGCCTTGAGCACGGCAAGTCCGTAGACGCGCGCGGCCTCCTCGCTGGCGATGGCCGCGTTCTCCTTGGATCGGGTCTCCGCCACGAAGCGCACGGCGCCCGCCGTGTCGTAGTAGAAGTGGCGCTCCCACTGCGGATGCGCATCCAGGAGCTTGGCGCACTGGGCCAGGCCCTGGGGATGGGAGTATACGTGCCGGATGTCGGAGAGCCGGGCATCGGCAAGGCCGATGAGGTTGTGCACGATCCTGATCTTCTGCTCGCCCACGATGTGCACGTCCGGGTATTGGAGGAGAAGGTCGTAGTTCTGGTGGATGGAGCCCGTGAGGGAGTTCTCCACGGGAACCATCCCGTAGGCGACCTTTCCCTGGAGCACGGAATCGAAGACGTCGCGGAACTCGGGCACCGGCACGCTCTTCACATCCTCGGTGAAGTAGCGGCGCACCGCATGCTCCCCGAAGGCCCCGCGCTCGCCCTGGAAGGCCACCGAAATCTGCCCCCCGGTGGGAAGGGCGGCGGGCATGGCGCCGCGCTCGCCGCCGAGCGCCGCAGCGGCGCGCACCTCCGGCAGCCGGGCGATCTCCTTGCCCAGAACGGGAGCCAGGGCCTCGATGTCCCTCATGAGCTTCTCGAACTGCTCGGGATACAGCGACTGGGGTCCGTCGGATAGGGCCCGATCGGGGTCGGGGTGGACCTCCACGGTGATCCCATCCGCCCCCGCCGCCACGGCTGCCAGCGCCATGGGGCTCACTTTGTCCCGCAGGCCCGTGCCGTGACTGGGGTCGACGATGATGGGGAGGTGGCTGAGCTTCTTCACCACGGGGATCGCGGAGAGGTCGAGTGTGTTTCGCGTGGAGGTCTCGAAAGTCCTGATCCCCCTCTCGCAGAGGATGACCCAGTCGGTGCCGGCCGCCAGGAGGTACTCGGCGGACATGAGAAGGTCCTGGATCGTCGCCGCCAGTCCCCGCTTGAGGAGCACGGGCTTTCCCAGGGAGCCGACGCGCTTCAAGAGCTCGAAGTTCTGCATGTTTCGCGCGCCGATCTGAAGCACGTCCACGTAGTCCCGCATGAGGGAGGCGTGCTCGGGAGTGACGATCTCGGAAACCACCGGCATCCCGTATTTCTCACCGGCTTCCTTGAGGTAGCCGAGGCCTTCCTCTCCAAGGCCCTGGAAGGCGTAGGGAGAGGTTCGGGGCTTGTAGGCGCCCCCGCGGAAGAGCACGGCGCCGGACTCCCTCACCCGCCGGGCGCACTCCATGACCTGCTCGCGGGACTCCACGGCGCAGGGTCCGGCGATCACCACCACCCGCAGGCCCCCGATGCGGACCGGTCCCACGGGGATGACCGTGTCCTCTTTTCTGAACTCGCGCGAGGCCAGCTTGTAGGGCGAGCTGATGGGGATGACGCGCGCCACGCCGGGGAGAAGCTCCACCTCCCGGGCGTCGATGCCGACGATGCCCACGGCGCCGAGGATCGTCTCCTCTTCCCCGACGATCTCCCGGATGGTGAAGCCCTTGGAGGTGAGGAATTCCCTCACCCTGTTTTTATCCTGCTCGCGGATCGAGCGGTCGAGAACGATGATCATCCTGGATTACCTGTCCGAGAATACGCTCACGCGGTTTCTGCCGCGCTCCTTCGATTGGTAGAGGGCCTTGTCCGCAGAGCGAACGATCTCCGAGGGCGCGTAGTCCGCCTCGGGATCGAACTGGGTGACCCCCACGGATATCGTGACGTGAAGCGGCTCGGCGTCGCTGGGAAAGGCGAAGCCCCCGATGACCTTCCGCAGGCGCTCCGCCACCACGACCGCCCCCTTGGCGTCCACCTCGGGCAGGATTACCGCGAACTCCTCCCCTCCGTAGCGGGCGGGAAGGTCTACCTGCCGGATCGAGCGGGTGAGAAGCCTCGCCACCTCCTTGATGATGCAGTCTCCCTGGAGGTGGCCATAGCTGTCATTGAAATCCTTGAAATGGTCGATGTCGAACATGACGAGGCTGAAGGTGGACTTGTAGCGCCGGCCCCTCTCCATCTCCTCTTCCAGCATCTTCTCGAAGAAGTGGTGCGAGTACAGCCCCGTCATGCGGTCCGTGGTTGCCTGCCGGAAAAGCGTGGAGTTCTCGATGGCGATGGCGGCAAAACGGATCACCCGGGTGATGTACTGGATCTCCAGCAGGCCATAGGGCTGGCCCGTCCCGCTCTTGGGCAACAGGAGGATCCCGAACACGCCCTTGTCGGTTCGAAGCGGGGCGATGAGATCGACGGCCAGCCCGGAAAGCTTCTCGAGGATCTCCTTGTCCGGAAAGGAATCCTTGAGAAACGAGAAGGAGATCTGGGCGTACTCGTCCTTGTTCAGAAACGCGAAGAGGGGAAGCAGGGTGGACAGATCCGGCGCGACCTCCTCCTTCTTGGTGCCCCGGTAGGAGTAGACAGCGATCGCGTTTTCGTCGACATCCTCGCGGACGACGAATGTGACGGCCTCGGGCTGAAACCTCGACACGAGGCTCAGCGCAACATTCTTGATGATGTTCTCGACATCGAGCTGCGCCGTGACCTGCAGGGCCATCTCGAGGATCTCCTTGAGGTCCTGGTTCTCCTTCTCCAGCGAGACTTCGTGCAGCTCGTCCACCAGACCGCCGCTCATTTCAGCCGGCAGTATAGCGCGGATCGTCCCGCTTGCCAAGTTTGGCGGGTGGGACGTACCGGGCGGCGCTGCCGCCATCCATGGCTCCGCCCGCCTCCGGCATCCAACGCGGCGTTCGCTTCGCGAGCCGCCGCGGGCCTAGGCGTGAAACTCCTGGTCCATGGGATAGAACACGAGGCCCGATACGGGCTTGGGATAGAAGTGGGTGGACTTGCGCGGCATGCGCTCGTCGTTCTCGGCGATCGTGATCACGTCCCCCAGGTTCGTGGAGTTGAGGATCAGCGCAACCTGGATCTCTCCCGAGCGGACCTTGGAAAGCGCTTCATCCACATCCTTTGTATAGCTGATATTCGTCTGGAGGGAGAGCTCCTCCTCGGTGATCCCGAGGATCTGCTCCAGGATCAGGGTGTTGAGGATGTTCACGTCGAGCATCTTCCACTCCGAGGAGAAGTCGAGGCTCACGAGCTCCTCGTACGCCTCCTGGTCGCGCAGCGTGAGAAGATAGTAGCCGTTGGTGTTCACGATATAGGCGCCGAACTTGTGCTCGCCGGCATCCACGGCTCGAAGGTCTCGCAGCCAGCGCCGGCGTATCTCGGGCTCTTCCCCGTCCCGGAAAGAGTACTTCTTCACGTGGAAGTGCTCCAGGATGGCCGCCCCCAGCTTGTAGATGCTCTCCACCTTGATGTTGTGAAGCATCCTGTGGGTGGGGAGGATGGTGAGGCCTTCGTGCTCGGAGTTCACCAGGAACATCATGATGAACTCCCACGGCGCGTCGGGCCCCGCCTCCGGGTAGCGGCGGCGCATCTCCTCGCGGATGGTGAGCATGGTCTGATAGCGGTGGTGGCCGTCGGCGATGTAGATCTTCAGGCGGTTGATCGTGCGCGAGATGATCTCGCTCTTCGCGGGATCCGTGAGGCGCCACAGCTTGTGCCTCACGCCCACGGACTCCTCGGTATAATCGATGATCGGCTCTTCCTTCTCCTGCCGGTCGAGGATGTCGTCGATCACGTACGCCTTGTCCTGGTAGAGGCTCCAGATGTACTCGAACTGGGTGTTGGTGACCTGGGTGAGCCGGATGCGGTCTTCCAGCGGGCCCTTGAGGACCTTCTCGTGGGGGAGGATCTTGCGCTCGGCGTAGTCGCGCAGGCGCACCGCGCCGATGAACCCCTTCACCTTCTTGCGCCCGATCTCGAGGAGGTCGAACTGCTGCTCGTAGATCCAGAATGAAGGCCGCACCGTCCCGTGCAGCTTTCCCTCTTTCCTCCACTTCGACAGAAGATCGCGCGCCCTCGTGTAGCGGTTGTCGGCCTCGTTGTCGTCCTTCTCGATCCTGTTGAGGATCAGCCGGATGACGCTGTTGGGGTGCTGGCGATAGTAGGCGTCCTGTTGGGAAGCGGAAATGACATCATAGGGCTGGCTGAGGCACAACCCGATTCCAGAAACGGCTTTGGGGTCGTAGTGCAGCGCCCGGAAGGGGCGAACGTCATTGATTCGGTCAGGCATCGATTTTGCGCTACCATAGTGCACAGCCGCTCTCATGGTCAAGTGCACCCTTGCTTTTTCCCTCGATCGAGACTATGGTCACTCAATGAAGCTTCGCGTCGCCTCCCTTTCGCTCGTCCTGCTGGCAGGGCTTTTCGTCGGCTGCGCCCCCACAGTGGCTGAAAAGAAGGTCATCCAGATCACCTATACGGGCACCCTTTCCGACGGGACCGTCTTCGATACGAGAGACGAGAAATCCCCGCTCGAGTTCACCATTGGCGCGGGCAAGATCAATCCGATCATCGAAAAAGCGCTCATCGGCATGAGAGTGGGAGAGAAGAAGAAGATCGAGGTCAAGGCGGCGGACGCCTACGGCGAGTATGACAAGGATGCGGTCCAGGAAGTTCCGAAATCGCTGCTTCCGGCGGATCTGAAGCCCGAAGCGGGGATGAGGCTCACCGCCCAGTCTCCTTCAGGACCGCTCGTCGTCAGGATAATCGAGGTCAAAGACAAATCGGTCCTCGTCGACTTCAACCACCCCTTGGCGGGAAAAGACCTCAGCTTCGAAGTCACGGTCGTGAAAGTCAGAAACACCACCGCGGAGGAGCTCGCCCGGAGTCAGACCCCGGCCGGACAGCCGCTTGAAAAGAAGTAGGTCCCGCCGGGGCTCTGCCAGGAGCAAACAATGAAGCTCATTGCGTTTCTCGGCAGCCCCCGATCCAACGGAAACACGGACACTCTGGCCAACCGGATCCTGGACGGCGCACGGTCCGCCGGAGTGGAGGTGGAAAGCGTGGCCCTCCGCGGGCTGGACATCCAGCCCTGCACCGGATGCGACCGCTGCTGGAAGAACGGGCGGCCCTGCATCTTCAGCGACGACATGGCGCGTCTCTACGACTCGATCTCCCGCGCCGATGTCCTGCTCTTCGCCACGCCCGTCTACTGGTACGGGCCCACAACCATCATGAAAGCCCTCATCGACCGCCTGGTGGTTTTCAATCGTCCCCAGGGACGCCCCCTCGTCGAGGGAAAGGCGGCCCTCCTCGTCTCCGCCTACGAGGAGAAGGGCCCGGAGGCGGTGGAGCCCCTGCTGCGGATGTTCGAGCTCAGCTTCCGGTACCTCGGCCTTCGCTGGATCGATCGCGTGGTGGTCGATGGCACGGGACCCAAGGGGTCCATTCTCGCCAAGCCGCACGCCCTGGAGAGGGCCGCGGCCATCGGCCGCGGCCTGCCCCAGTCGGCTCGCCAGGCAATGCCGAAGCCGGGGTGAAAGCCCCCTGTCTTTCGGGCGGCTGCCGTCATTGACAGCTCAATCTTGGTTTGCAATGCTTGTCAGTGGAGCTCTGCGCGTGAGCCGATTGGCGCCAAGGCAAAAGCGGTACTTTCTTTCCATCATATTCTGCCTGCTCGCAGTTGTGGGCTTCGCCCAGGGCCGGTCGCCTTCCGTTCTCATCCTCGACTCCTACCACCCGGGGTATGCCTGGTCGGACAATGAGCTGGCCGGGCTCATGGAGAGGCTACGTGAGGGCTACCCCGATATCGACCCTTCCATCGAGTTCCTCGACGCGAAGCGCTTTCCCAGCTGGGAACATCTGCAGACGGTCAGGGACTTCCTCCAGAAGAAATACGTACGCGAAAAGCTGGACCTGATCCTCGCGCTGGACAATTCTGCCCTTGATATGTTGGTGAGCTTCGCCAAGAGCCTGTTCCCCGATGTGCCGGTGGTATTCGCAGGTTATAACGGTTTCTCCCCCGAGGTCGTCACGGGACGGAAGAAGGTGACCGGGGTTGCCGAGCTGGAGGACGAGGCGGGGACGATCAGGATCGCGCTCTCGCTCTTCCCGCATGCCACTCACCTGCTCGTGCTCGACGACCAGACCGCCACCGGCATCGCCGCGCGCAAGAACACGGAGAAGCTTCTTCCCGTGTTTTCGCACCGCGTATCGGCAACCTTTGCCCCGCCCGTCTCCTTCCGGCAGGCCGCGGATCTCATCAAGCGCCTGCCGCCCGATTCCTTCGTAATGATCGGGCCTTTTTCCACGGACAAGGACGGGCTCAGCCTGCCGCTGGATCAGGGTACCCAGCTTCTCACCGCGGCCGCGAATGTGCCCGCGTTCTCGAATACCGAAGTATGCCTTGGATATGGGATCATCGGCGGCAGCCTCCTTCGCGGCCAGGACCAGGGCAGGCGCGCCGGGGATATAGCGCTGCGTGTCCTGGCGGGGGAAAACCCCGAGAAAATCCCCGTGGTCATGGAGAGCACGTCGCGGCCGATGTTCGACTACCGCCTGCTTTCCCGCTACAAGATCCCCCTTAATGCCCTTCCGACGCGAAGCATCGTGATAAACAAGCCGGTGAGCTTATTCGATCGATATGGAACCGCGGCGCTGTGGGCCCTGGCGATCTTCGGCGCGCTTTGCGCAATGGTCGTTTTTCTTTTCGTGGCCGTCATCCGGCGCAGGAAGGCGGAGCGGGAGCTTGCGCAAAGCGAGTCCCGCCTCAGGGTCATCCTCGATTCGACAAGCGACGTGATTCTGGCCACGGATGTCTCGAGGATTGCCACGGCCTGCAACCCTGCCATGGAGCAGCTCTTCGGCTATCGGCCCCAGGAAGTGCTCGGCCGCTCCGTGGAGATGCTCCACTTCTCCGCCGAGCACTTCAAGAGGTTCGGCGAGATCGCCTTCCCCATCGTGGAGAGGGACGGCTTCTGGCGCGGCGAGTGGGAGTATAGAAGGAAGGACGGAAGCCCGCTTTCCGCGGAGTCCGTAATAACCGCGCAGAAGACGGCCGAGGGAAAGCTGCTGGGATACGTGGGAGTGATCAGGGATATCCGGGAGCGAAAGCGCGCCCAGGAAGCCTTGCACAAGACCGAGGAGAAGCTCCAGCAGGCGCAAAAGATGGAGGCGGTGGGCAGGCTCGCCGGAGGAATAGCCCACGATTTCAACAACCTCCTCACGGTGATCCGGGGCTACGGGGACCTCGCCCTCGAGCGCACGGGGCAGGCGGATCCCCTTCGCGCCGACCTGGTGGAGATCAGGAGGGCGTCCGAACGGGCGACGATGTTGACGGCCCAGCTTCTCGCCTTCAGCCGCAAGCAGATCTTCCAGCCCCGGGTCTTCAGCCTGAACGACCTGGTGGCGGATATGACCAAGATGCTCCAGCGCCTGATCGGCGAGGACATCGAGCTTTCAACGTCGCTGGCCCAGGGCTCGCGCAGCGTCAAGGCGGATCCCGGCCAGATCGAGCAAGTGATCATGAACCTGGTGTTGAACGCCCGGGACGCAATGCCCCAGGGCGGAAGGCTCGTCCTGGAAACGGCGGAGATGGATCTCGGGGACGAATTCGTGAGGGAGCATCCCGAGGTGCGAAAGGGGCGCTACGTCTCCCTCACAATCCGCGATACCGGAATCGGCATGGACAAGGAAACGCTGTCCCACCTCTTCGAGCCGTTCTTCACGACAAAGGAGAAGGGAAAGGGCACGGGACTGGGGCTTTCAACCGTCTATGGAGTCATGAAGCAGAGCGGCGGCCACGTGTTCTGCGCGAGCACGCCGGGATCCGGGACTTCCTTCACCCTCTACCTTCCCTGCACGGAGGCGAGCGCTCAGAAGGAGCTGCACGGCGCCGGCGGCGACGCTGTCCGCGGCGGGAGCGAAACCATCATCCTGGTGGAGGACGAGGATGCCGTGCGCGGGTTCGTGAAATCCACTTTGACCGGCTGGGGGTACACGGTACGGGAGTCTCGCGATGGTCAGGAGGCTCTCCAGCTCATTTTCGATGAGAAGGCCCCGGCAGATCTCGTGATAACGGACGTCGTGATGCCCCACATGAGCGGCAGGGAGCTCGCCCAACGGATCAGAAGCGTCAGGCCCGACGCCAAGATCCTCTTCATCTCGGGATATGCGGGAGGCTCGATGGACTCCCCGGACGGAAGCAGGGTCGAAGAGCATTTCATCCAGAAGCCATTCAGCCCGGAAGATCTGGTGAAGGAGGTGAGGATCGTTTTAGACGAGCCGGTGTGATATCGACGGCCGCGGCATGCCGGCCCTGCCTCGGACGCCGGTCTTCGCCCCGCCTCCTCTTGACCATGTGTGTCCAAATCCGTACTCTCCTTGACAAATCCACTTAAGTTCCGGAATGACTCACGGAGTAGTTATGGGATACAGCATACTTCTGCCCGTTTGCGTCTTCACGCCTCTGGCGGGCGCATTCCTCCTCCCCATTGCTGGCCGCTTTTCACCGGCCTTGAGAAACTATCTCTCCCTTCTCCTGGTTCTCGTGTCCCTGGCATGTTCCCTGGCTCTGGCTGCCGGCGCGATCTCGGGCCAGACCGTCTCTTTCCTCATCCCCGGTCCCCTCGGCTTCTCGTTCTCGCTCACCGCGGACGCCCTGGCTGTCTTCATGGCGGCGGTTTCCTCCCTGGTGGGGGCCGTCATCATCCTTTTCTCCTTCGACTACATCGGCCACTACTCCAACCAGAACGAGTACTACCTGATGGCGGTGCTCTTCCTCGGATCCATGATGGGGTTGATCTTCTCCACCAACCTCGTGTTCCTCTTCGTCTTCTGGGAGATCACGGGCATCGCAAGCTGGCGGCTCATCGGCTTCTCTAGGGGGAAAACCGACGTCCTGCGCGCGGACAAGGCCTTCCTCATCACGTCCTTCGGCGCGCTGGTCATGCTGGTCGGCATCCTCGCCGTCTACGGGCTTACGGGCACCTTCGACCTTGAGGCCATGAAGGGCACCGTTCTGCCCCTGGGAGTGTCGGCCCTCCTGCTCGTCGGGATGCTGTCCAAGTCCGCAACATTCCCCTTCCACACGTGGCTTCCCGACGCGGGCGTGGCCCCCTCTCCGGTGACCGCCCTCCTGCACGCGGCGGTCCTTGTCAAGATAGGCGTCTATGTCTTTGCGAGGCTTTTCCTGGCCACCTTCGGCATTGGAGAGGATCTGCGGACCGCGGTGGCGATCATCGCCGCTATCAGCGCCCTGGTCAGCGCCGGAGCGGCGCTCATCGATACCGATTTCAAGCGGATCGTAGCCTACTCCACCATCAGCCAGATCGGCTTCATATTCCTGGGGCTCGCAATGGGAAGCTCCCTGGGAGTGACGGGGGCCCTTCTCTATATCCTCATGCACGGCCTGGCCAAGGCGGGACTGTTCCTCTCCGCGGGGATCGTGGAGCAGAACGCGGGCACCAAGGACATCACCAGGCTGGGCGGCCTGATGCGAACCATGCCGGTGACGGCCGTGGCGTTCCTCTTCTGCGCCTTTTCCGTCATGGGAATTCCGCCCTTCGGCGGGTTCCTGGCCAAATACATGGTGGTCTCCGCGGCCGTGAACGGCGGCGAGCTCGCCCTGGGCGCCGTGTTCCTGAGCGGCGCCCTCATGACGATCCTCTACCTGCTTCGGCTGTTCTCCCGCGTCTTCCTCGGGGAGGCCAGGGGCGCGCCGGCGAGCGAGGGCTCGCCCCTCATGGTGGCGAGCGTCGTGATCCTCGCCGTCCTCTCGCTGGCCGGAGGGTTCCTGGCGGCATGGCCGGGAGCGCTCGCCGGGATCGCGGTCGCTCAGATGCCGGGGGTGATTCCATGAACGGAAATCTTCTGATCCTTCCCATAGTCGTGCCCGCCGTGGGAGGGCTCCTGGCTTTCCTTCTCCCCTCCCGAAGGCTTCGATGGGCCGCGGGCGCGCTCGCCGTCCTGGTATCGGTAATCCAGGCCGCGCTTGCAATCCTGCTCTTCCCGCTGGATCTCTCTTTTACGATCCCCTGGCTGGGGATGGGAATGGATTTCGCGCTCAGGCTCACCCGCCTGTCCGCTTTCATTCTCCTTGCCGTGGCGGGCTTTGGCCTCCTGGTCTCCCTCTACGCGAGCCGCTTCATGGCGGGCTCGCCATCCGGCCGGCAGTTCCATGCCTGGCTGCTCCTCACCCTGTCTTTCGCAGCCGGCGCTGCGCTGGCCGACAACCTGGTGCTCCTTCTTGGATTCTGGGAGGGGCTGCTGCTCACCCAGTTCGCAATGATCGCCGCGGGAAAGACTCGGGCCTTTAGGACCGCCATCAAGGCCTTCATCATCGTCGGGGTTTCGGACCTCGCCCTGATGCTGGGCGTCATGCTCACCTCCCGCCTGGCGGGCACGCTTACCATGTCGGCCATCAGGCTTCCCCTGGACGGGCTGGGAAGCGCCGCTTTCCTCCTTATGGCCATCGGGGCCATGGGCAAGGCAGGGGCCATGCCCTTCCATAGCTGGATCCCCGACGCGGCGCTGGATGCGCCGCTTCCCTTCATGGCCATCCTTCCGGCGAGCATCGAGAAGCTCCTGGGCATCTATCTCCTGGCGCGCGTATCGCTGGATCTCTTCGCCCTGGTTCCCGGCTCGTGGGTCTCCATGGCCCTGATGACAGTCGGGGCTCTCACGATCCTTCTTGCGGTCATGATGGCCCTGGTGCAGAAGGATTTCAAACGCCTGCTCTCCTACCACGCCATAAGCCAGGTCGGCTACATGATCCTGGGTATCGGCACGGCTCTTCCCGTGGGAATCGTGGGCGGGCTTTTCCACATGGTGAATCACGCCATGTACAAGTCCTGCCTCTTTCTCACCGGCGGCTCGGTCGAAAAACAGGCGGGGACCACGGACCTTACCAGGCTGGGGGGCCTCGCGCGAAGCATGCCGGTGACAACCCCGTGCTTCATCGTGGCCGCCGCCTCCATCTCGGGGGTGCCGCCCTTCAACGGCTTCTTCTCGAAGGAGCTGGTCTATGACGGCGCCCTGGAGCGGGGGTGGATCTTCTACGCCGCCGCGCTCCTCGGATCGCTCCTCACGGCAGCCTCTTTCCTCAAGCTCGGTCACGCCGCCTTCTTCGGAAAGCGGGCGGACAACGCTCCCCAGGTCAAGGAAGCGCCCCCCGCAATGCTCGCCCCCATGATCGTTCTTGCCGGCCTGTGCGTCCTGTTCGGCGTTGCCAACCGCCTCCCGCTGGAGGGCTTCATCCAGCCCGGCGTCAGCTCGTCGATCCTCCAGGGGGTCTCCTTTGCCGGATGGCCCGCAAAGTCCCTCCTGGTCTGGCTGACTCTCGCGGTTCTCGCGGCCGCGGGCTTGAATCACTGGTACGGCGTTCGACGGTCGGGAAGCGGCCTGGGCGCCGTTGACCACATCCACCGCGCCCCGGTTCTGGCCCCCATCTATTCAATTGCGGAGAAAGGACGGCTGGATCCTTACTGGATCGGCCGCTGGGCTGTGAAGGGCATTTCCGCAGCGCTCTGGGGGATCGATCGCGGCGTCGATTGGCTGTATGACGCTCTTGCCGTGAAATCCGCGCTCGGCCTGACGGCGCTCCTGCGCCGGCTTCACAACGGGAGGGTCAACCGCTACCTGTTGTGGTCTCTTGCCGGCGGGGCGGCGATCGTGATCGCCGTCGTGGCCTGGCTGGGGGCCGGACGATGAGCGATATCCTCCTCCTGGTCCCCTTCGCGGCGCTGATCGCGCTGAACCTCCTGCCCAAAAGCGCCCGCGGCGCGGCAGGCAGCGTATGCATTGCGCTTCTCTTCCTGCAGACGGCGACGGCTGCGATTCACGCCTTCGGCCTGTTCGACTGGTCTTTTCTCGCGCCCCTGGAGAGGGCCCTCGGGTTCAACCTGCAGGTCGACAACCTGAGCGTCCTGCTCCTCATAAGCTCGGGGCTCGCCGGAATGGCCGCATTGCTGGTGGCGAGGCCGGTGCTCCGCCAGAAGAGCGACACCTTCACGTTCGCAAACCTTCTCCTGGTGGCCCTGATCGGAATGAACGGAATCGCCGTTGTGCGCGACCTGTTCACCCTGTACGTTTTCATCGAGGTGACGGCCGTTTCCACCTTCATCCTCATCGGCCTCCGCCACGGCGCGGATGCCTTCGAGGGGGCATGGAAGTACATCATCCTTTCCGCCGTGGCGAGCGTGTTCATTCTTTGCTCGATCGGGCTGTTTCTCCTCACCGCGGGTGGCGTCGGCTTCCCGGCCGTGGCCATCGCGCTGGCCGCGCCGGGGCCGCTCACCTGGGCCGCGGTGGCGCTTTTGCTCTGCGGGCTTTTCGTCAAGGGGGGGCTCGTGCCCTTCCACGGCTGGATTGCGGATGCATATACCGCGGCCCCCGCTCCCGTGTCCATTTTCATGGCGGGAGTCGTCACCAAGGCATCCGGGATCTTCGCCCTCATCCGCCTTTCCCGATTCGCCCTCTCCCAGGCGGCCCCGGCGCGTGAAGTGTTCCTCGTGGTCGGCGCCCTGACGATCGTCGTGGGGGCGTTCCTCGCCCTGGGGCAATCCGACATGAAAAGGATGCTCGCCTACTCCAGCGTGAGCCAGATCGGCTACATCGTGCTCGCCCTCGGGGGGGCCCCGGCCCTGGGGATCGTCGCCGCGGCGCTTCACTTCTTCAACCACGCCGTATCCAAGGCGCAGCTCTTCACCAACGCCGCCGCGATAGAGACCCAGCTGGGCACCCTCGACATGGACAGGATGGGAGGGATCGCATCCCGGATGCCGGTGACGGGGGCCACCTCGGCCGTGGCGAGCCTCTCGATCGCCGGGCTCCCGCCCCTTGCGGGCTTCTGGAGCAAGCTCCTCATCGTCATCGCCCTGTGGCAGGCCGGGCAGTACGCCTTCGCCGTGGTGGCGATCCTCGCCAGCCTGGTGACGCTGGCCTATTTCCTCTCTCTACAACGCAGGGTGTTCTTCGGAAAGACCCTTCCCGAATGGACCGGGGTTCGCGAGGCGGGGTTCCGCTACATCTTTCCCGCCGCGCTCCTGGCCCTGATCACCGTGGCAATCGGGCTGGCGTTCCCCTTCGTGCTCTCGATACTCCTGGGAGGCGGCGTATGACCCTGATGACCATCATCCTGGTTCTCCTGGTTCTTGCCGCGCTGTGGGCCTCGATGACGATGCTCCTCCTGCGCGCGGCGATAGCCCTGGCCCTCACCAGCGCCATGCTCGCCGTGGTCATGTACAGCCTCGGAGCCACCCTCGCCGCCGTCATCGAGCTTTCCGTATGCGCGGGGCTCATCTCGGTGGTCTTCGTGAGCGTCATCAGCCTCACCCAGCGGCGGCCCTTCCGGGAGTACATCGAGCGCAGACGCAGCCGCATCCGCCGCTTCTGGCCGCTGCCCCTGGTGCTGATAGCGGCCGGAGCGGCGCTCTCCTTCGTGCATGCCCCCGTCCAGATCGCCCTTCCCCTCCCGTCGGGAGCCGGGGACGTGCGCACCGTCCTGTGGAACCTCCGCCAGATCGACCTGTTCGGGCAGATCCTGATTCTCCTGGCCGGAGTATTCGGGGTGCTGGTACTTTTCAAGAGGGAAGAAAAAGATGCCGATTGAGATCCCCCAGTCCTTCTGGTTGTACTTCATATTCTTCGTCCTTCTCCTCGTGGACGGGCTGTGGTGCCTGCTGGCCACGTACAACCTCCTTCGCATGCTCATTGGCCTTGAGATCCTCATGAAGTCCGTCACCTTCTTCCTCATCGTGGCGGGCGCCTTGAGCGGTAGAATGGGCCTGGCCCAGGCCATGGTGATCACCGTCATCGTCATCGAGGTGGTGGTCGTGGTCGTGGCGGCGGGGGTCATCCTGGGCTTCTTCCGCGCCCATGATTCGCTGAACATCAGGAACACGGGAAGGATGAAGGGGTAGCCCATGGCGATGCTCTTCCTCGTTCCCCCCGTCGCCCTCACCCTTCTCGTGCTCACCGTGTGGGGGCTTTCAGCGGCTTCCCGCTCCCTTTCGTTCAAGAGGAAAGGCCCGCGCGGCGCCCTGGACAAGCCGTACGCCGGCGGCGAGGACGTCCAGAAGCAAAGGTTCCAGCCCGACTACAGCCAGTTCTTTCCCTTTGCCTTCTTCTTCACTATCCTTCACGTGGTGACGCTGATCGTAGCCACGGCCCCGGCGCGGACCATAGAAAGCTTCGCCATCGCGGTCATCTACGTTCTTGGCGCAGTGCTTGCGCTGTTCATTCTGTTTCGGAGGTAATCATCGACCAATGAACGTATTTCGAAGGATCGTCCGCTGGGCGCAGAGGAAATCCCCCTGGATGCTTCACTTCAACACGGGGGCCTGCAACGCCTGCGACATCGAGATCATTGCGGCCCTCACCCCGCGCTTCGACCTGGAGCGGCTGGGGGTCCAGCTCAAGGGGACCCCTCGGCACTGCGACATCCTGGCCTGCTCGGGGCCCGTGACCAGGCAGATCAAGGACAGGCTGGTGCGCATCTACGAGCAGGTGCCGGAGCCGAAGATCGTGGTGGCCGTTGGAAGCTGCGCCACCAGCGGCGGAGTGTTCAACGGCCTGTACAATGTCATGGGCGGAATCGACAAGGCGATCCCCGTGACGGCCTACATCCCCGGCTGCCCGGCGAGCCCCCAGGCCATCATCGACGGGTTCGCCAAGCTCATCAAGAGCCTCGAAGAGAAGAAATGAGCGACGCACAGGCCGTGAAGGCCGATCTTGAAGGAACCTTCCCGTTTCTGGCGGGCGCCGTCACGATACAGCGCGAGAAGCGGCTGTGGGTCGAGGTCTCCCGGGAAGCCTTCGCCGAGGTGTTCGACCGTCTGGTGAAGGGCATGGGCTTTTCCACCCTCTGCACGATTACGGGCCTCGACGAGGGCGCCGATCTCGGCTTCATCCATCACCTGGCGCGCGACGGGGGCCTCGTGGCGAGCGTGAAGACGCGCTGTCCCAAGGGCCAGGGGATCAAAACCGTCACCCCCTGGTTCCCCGGCGCCGCCATCTACGAGAGGGAGCTGGAGGACCTGTTGGGCGCGCGCGTCGAGGGCCTTCCCCCCGGCCAGCGCTACCCGCTTCCCGACGACTGGCCCAAGGACGATCATCCCCTCCTGAAGGACTGGAAGCCCAAGGCGGCCGCCGAGGAGAAAGGAGCCGGAGCGTGAGCGACAGGGACAGGATCGTTACAGTCCCCATCGGGCCCCAGCATCCGGCGCTCAAGGAGCCGGAGAGCTTCATGGTGGACCTTCGGGGAGAGAAGATCGACGCGGTGCGTATGAAGATCGGCTACAACCACCGCGGCATCGAGAAGGGCTGCGAGAGCCGCTCCTACACTCAGGACCTCTACCTGGTGGAGCGCATCTGCGGAATCTGCTCCTACGCCCACTCCACGGCGTTCGTCCAGGCCGTGGAGGAGATCGCGGGCCTCGAGGTCCCGCGCAGAGCTCGCTTCATCAGGCACCCTGATCGCGGAGCTGGAGCGGATCCACAGCCATCTGTTGTGGCTGGGGGTGGCGGGGCACGAGATCGGCTTCGACACTCTGCTCATGTACACGTGGCGGGACCGCGAGCAGGTGATGATCCTCCTGGCCCAGCTCACCGGCAACAGGGTCAACTATGGAATGAACACGTTTGGCGGAGTCAGGCGCGACATCACCCCGGAGCAGATCCCCGAGATCCTTCGGGTGGTGGACCTGCTGGAAGAGCGCACGAAATACTACATCGAGCTTGCCCAGAGCGAGGAGACCGTGATCCGGCGTCTGTCCGGCGTCGGGAAACTGAGCAGGGACGATTGTCTCAGGCTGGGCGCCGTCGGGCCTACGGCCCGCGCGTCGGGAGTGGACCGCGATACGCGGCGGGACGATCCGTACGCGGCGTACTCCGAGGTCTCTTTCAAGGTGATCACGGACACCCACTGCGACGTGTACGGAAGGACCGTCGTGCGCCTCGGCGAGCTCATGGAGTCCTACTCCATCATCCGGCAGCTGGCCAAGAACCTTCCCGAGGGGCCCATTGCGGTCAAGGCTCCCCGCCGAATCCCGGCCGGGGAGGCGGTGAGCCGCTACGAAGCGCCGCGGGGAGAAGACTTCCACTACGTGCGGGGAAACGGCTCCGAGAAGCCGGAGAGGGTCAAGGTGCGGGCGCCCACCCTTGCCAACACCCAGGCGGTGGCCAAGATGCTGGAGGACGGCTATCTGGCAGACCTCCCCATCGTCATTGCGGCCATCGATCCCTGTTTCTCCTGCACGGACAGGATGGTTGCAGTCAGGGATCGCTCGAAGCGGGAATCCCGGAGCCTCACGTGGGGAGAGATCTCCCGCTACGGCGTGGACTGGTATCGCGCGCGCGGCATCGACTTTTCGAAGGTTTCCATCCCGGGAGGGCCACGGGCATGAACGCGCTCCTCGCGCTCTTCAACATCCTGATCTTCCCCGGGCTTCTCTTTCTCCTCGTCCTCGGCCTGGCGGGCCAATGGGTGGACAGGAAGCTGTACGCCCGCCTTCAAAACAGGGTGGGCCCCCCGTGGTTCCAGCCCGTGGCCGACCTGTTCAAGCTCCTGGGAAAGGAGGAGGTGATCCCCGTGGAGGCGGACCGGCGGATGTTCATCCTCGCCCCCGTGTTCGCCCTGGCCGCGGTGATAGCCGCTTTCCTCTATATCCCGCTGTGGAGCGTGAATCCCCTGTTTTCCTTCAATGGGGACCTGATCGTTGTGTTGTACCTGCTTCTCATCCCCACCCTCACCTTCTTTCTGGGCGGCTGGTACTCGCGGTCGATCTTCTCCACCCTGGGGGCCATCCGCTCCATCACGGTGCTCTTCGCCTACGAGATCCCCCTGCTCATCGCGCTTCTCTCTCCCGCCCTGCTCGCCGGCACGTGGTCGATCTCGGGAATGGCGAGCTACTACGCCGCCCGTCCCTGGAACTGGACCTTCAACCTCCTTGGATTCGGCGTCGCGCTCATCACGCTCCTGGGGAAGCTGGAGAAGGTGCCCTTCGACATCCCCGAAGCGGAGACCGAGATCGTGGCGGGAAGCTTCACCGAGTACAGCGGACGCCACCTCGCCTTCTTCAGAATGGCCATCGACTGCGAGGCCATCGTTTCCTCGTCCCTGGTAGCCGCGGTGTTCCTCCCCTTCGGCTTTGGCTTTGCGCCCTGGCTCTCGGTGCCCATCTATCTGGCGAAGGTGCTCGGCATCCTGGGGGTGCTTTCGATCTTGAGGACGGTATTCGCGCGGCTTCGCCTGGATCAAATGATCGATTTCTGCTGGAGGTACGTGGCTCCGATCGCGTTCCTGCAGGTCGTGATCGACCTCGTCCTGAAGGAGTTCGTCTGACATGAAGAAAAACCCATTTCGCAGGCCAGGAATGATGATCGAGAGCGTGCTCGCATCCCTGTTCCGAAGGCCCGCGACGATTCGCTACCCCTTCGAGAAGTTCACGATGCCCAAGGGCTTCCGGGGCATGCCCAAGTTCCGCTCGCAGTTGTGCACCGGCTGCCGGCTGTGCATCCGGGACTGCCCATCCCAGGCCATCACCATCACTAAAGTTGGGGAAAAGCGCTTCGAGGCCTCGATAGATCTGGGCAAGTGCGTGTACTGCGCCCAATGCGCCGAAACCTGCCCCCGGAAGGTGATCGAGATCACAACGGAGTTCGAGCTTGCCTCACTCGAGCGCGGCGTTTTAAAGGTAACCTTCCATGGAGAGCCGAGCGCCCCTCAGGCGTGCCCTGACCCGGAGGCTTGAGGCCTCGAGGCCGGACCAACGCGGAGACGGCGCCTCCCAGCCCCCGCGCGGCAAGGCCGTGCCCCTTGTCGTGCTGGGGGTGGGAAGCGAGCTTCGCGGGGACGATGCCGCCGGCATCCGTGTCGCTTCCGCCCTGGCCCGGCGCCGCCTTCGGGGCGTTCGCTGCCTTGCGGGCGGAACGGCACCGGAAAACCTCACGGCGGAGATCAAGCGCCTTTCCCCCTCCCACCTCCTCATCGTGGACGCAGCCGACATGGGCAGGCCCGCGGGAAGCGTCGCTCTGATCGAGCCGGAAGAAGCGGGGGGCACCGCGTTCGGGACGCATGCGATGCCCTTAAGCGTTCTCGCAGGCTATCTCCGCCGGGAGACGGGCTGCCGCGTGACGCTGATCGGGATCCAACCCGGCTCCCTCGAGCTTGGAGCCGCCCTGTCTCCCGAGGTGGGCGATGCCGTGGAGCAAACCGTGGAGCTGATCGCGGAGTGCCTGAGAGCCTGACGCCGCGATCGCTTCGCAGCCCGCTTCCAGTGGCCGCCGGAGCGGGACATAAGTAAATTTCAATCGAGGAAAAATCGCGCGGGCCATGAAACACGCGATCACCATTATTTCCTGGCTCCAAATCCTGGGCATGATCGGCTGCATGGTCCTCGTGGGAGCGACGCTTTCAGCGGCACGTGCCTATCGGGGCAGATCGGGTGAGCGCTACTCTCCCCCGAACCACTTCATCTCGGTGCCGAAGGCGCTCACCATCGCGGGTATCGTGTTCGCTTCGACGATTCTGTGGTGTTTCAGCCTGGGGCTGTCGGTTCTGAGGGCGCTCTGATCAGAGGGGGATGTCCTTCTCGTAGACCCGGTAGGTCTTCACGGGGGTGAGCTCCAGCTTCTCCAGCGCATTCCTGATCTTGAAGTTGTCTTCGAGGATGTAGTTGGCTTCCAGCCGTGTGATCCGGGACTGGAGGGCCCGGCAGATGGACGTGTAGAGAAGGACATCGAGGCCCTTGTTGTGGTATTCGGGAAGCACGGCGAGGCCGAAAAGCCTGTAGTCCTTCACCCTCTTGATCCCGAAGAGGATGTGGATGAAGCCAAAGGGGAAGAGTCTCCCCCGCGATTTTCTGAGCGCCACGTTGAGATCGGGAAAGCCGAGGGCGTATCCCACCGGCTTTCCCCCGTCTTCGACGAACCAGACCGCGTCGGGGTCCGCGATCGGCTTCAGCCGCTTCAACATGTCGAGAAGCTCGCCCCGGTCCAGCGGAACGTATCCCCAGTTGTCCTTGAGGGCGAGGTTTGAAATGCTCCAGATGGCTTCCGCTTCCCGCTCGAGGTTCTTCAGGGAGAGGGGACGCGCGCGGATGCCTGGACGGCTCTCCAGGAGTTTGTCCGTAAAATCAGAGAATCTGCGGGGCAGAATGTAGCCGCGGTCCGTGCTCGCCTCATAGGCCAGGAGGTCCTTCGCCTTGCCGTAACCGAGGCCGTCCATGAAGTCGTTGTAATAGGGCGGGTTGTAAGGCGCCATGAAAACGGGGGGCGTTTCGAAGCCCGAAAGAAGGAAGCCCCAGCTCTCCGCCACGGGATGGATGGGACCGCGCACCCGGTCCATGCCCCGCGACGCGAGCCACCGGACGGCGGCCTCGTCGAGCGCCTTGGCGGCGGAGAAGTCCCGCGTGCACTCGAATGCGCCGAAGAATCCGGTCCGCGTCCCGTAGAACGCGTTGAAGTTTCGATCCACGTACGCGAGGCTCCGCCCAACGATATCACCGTCATTTTCAGCCAGGAGCAGGGTGTACTCGGAATGAGCCAGGACGGCGTTCCTCCGCGCCGTATACGCGCCCCGTTCGTCGGCCCAGAGGGGAGGGGCCCAGCATGGGTCTCCGCTGTAGAGAGCGCTGGGGAAGAACACGAACTTTCGCATGTCTGAAGCCGAATGCACCTCGCGCACGCGCATGGTTCCCTGCATGATGCGGACTATAGCCCGAGATTCCACGGCGGAACAAGTGAGAGTCGCGTCCTGCCGCGCGAAGGCCCGCCGTGCCGAAGGCCGCGGCGGCTCCAGGCTGGGGCGGCTGAGGTGGCGCGAGGGCCCTTTCTTCTCGGCGAGATGGGAAAGCGGGCGTCCCTCAGCGAAGCTCGAACAACACCGCCTCTCCTCCTATGGCGGAGATCACGGCCGGCTCCCGCCCGATTGGAAACTCTGCGCTCTGCCCGGCCTCAAGAACTATATCGAGTCCGTTTGCGCTTATCCATGCCGTTCCCGAAAGCACCCGCACGCTCCTTCTGGGAAGCGCGATGCTCAGGGCTTCAGATCGATACAGCACGAGGCGGAACGCGCGCTGCCGGACGCTCGGCGCGTCTCTCTCGGCGTTTCGAAGAAAAAGGGCCATTTCGGCTGTGCTCATTTTCGCTCCCCCGCTTTCACGCTCAATCGTCCACGTCCTGTGCCGGCTCCACGCGCGGGGACTCCTTTCGCGTGGAAAGCACGATGTTCGTGACCGACCTGACGCTCCTCGTTGACCTTTGAATCCTTGCCATCAGCTGCTCCAATTGCTTCGGGCCGACGGCTCGCACCTTCAAGACGTAGCAGTCCTCTCCGGCCACGTGGTGGCACTCCAGGATGTCCGGCTCGTCGGCGAGGAGCGCCGTCACGCCCGACTTCCTCGCCTCCGGGCTCCCCACGGGGCCTGGCTGGACGGTAAGCCTGATGAACGCGAGGAGAGGCTTTCCCAGCTTCTCCGGGTCCACGGTCGCCACATAGCCCGTGATGATCCCTTTCTTCTCCAGCTTTTTCACCCGCTCGTGCACCGAAGAGGCGGTGAGCCCGACCTTCTGGGCTATCTCTGCGTTGGATAGCCGGGCATTGCCCTGCAGGAGCCCGATGATCTTTCTGTCAATCACCTCTATCATGCGAATAATATACAGGCAAATCAGAAGAAAGGCAAATTTCATTCGGCAAATATTCCTTTTTGCCGAATATTATTCGTAGCCGCTCTTTTCCGCCATGGCCCGCCGTCGGCACAGCGGCGTTTTTCTCGCTCCGCTCGAAAAGCCGCCGCAGGGCTCCGAAGCCCCCACGCGATCTTTGTCCGCTCCACGGTCCAAAAGAGCCTGAAAAAGCTGCGGCGAACAACCCGATTCTTGCTCTCCGCTCGAGAGCTTCGGCTTGTCTTTGGCCCCGGTTGTAAGCTACACTCGGCAGCTATGAGAAAGCTCATCCAGCAGTATGCAAAGGACCTGACGGCGGGGAGGCTCGCCTCGGGCTTCGACCACTCATTCCGCGTCTACCATTTCACCCGCACAATCGGCGAGGGCATGGATTACGACGACGAGGTGCTGCACGCCGCCTGCTTCCTCCACGACGTGGAGATGTCGGTGGGGCATCCCAAGAGCTCGGCCGACAAGGCCGAGGCCATCCTCCACGAGACGGGCTTCACGCCGGACAAGATCCCGCTGGTGATCGACGCCATCCTCAACCACATGCCCGACGGAAAGCCTGTTTCCACGGAAGCCAAGCTGCTGTTCGACGCGAACCTCCTGGACTCCCTGGGCGCGGTGGGCTTCGCCCGCCTCACCATCGGGGCGTTCATCTGGTACCACTACAAGACGATGCAGGAGGTCCTTACCTACGTAAAGCGGGAGCTCTCCTTCACCGAGCGGCTGCACTTCGACAAGAGCAGGCAGATCGCGGCGGAAAAGATCGCCTTCACCAAGTCCGCGGCGGAGCGCTTCGAGCGGGAGCTCGCCCTGTAGAGGCGAGGCCCCATGACGCCGCTCTCACGCCGGCTCTTCGCCGAAGGCCACCTCATCGATTCGGGCATCATCACCCGCATCCTCAACGCCATCGTGGACGCGGGCGCCGATTACAGGGTCGTCTCCTTCACCATGGGGAAGAGCCGAGCGGACTCATCACACCTCGAGCTGGAGCTTCGGGCCGGCACTCCCGAGACGCTGGAATCCCTTACAGGACATCTGGTCAACCTCGGCTGTTTCGAGAGAAACGCCGCCGAGGCGAAGCTCTCCCCGGCGCCGGCCCGCTCCTGCGTGCCGGAGGATTTCTACGCCACCACAAACCGCCGCACCCAGGTCTTCCTCGCGGGAGCGTGGCGGGACGTGGCGAATCTCCGCATGGACGGGGTCATCGTGGCCCACGGGACGGACCTTCGCTGCAAGCTCATCCGCGACGTGGAGGCGGGCGAGCAGGTGGTGTGCACGAGCCGCTCCGTTCGGATCTTCCCCCTGTTCCGCGACCAGGAGAGCGGGGAGTTCGGCTTCATGGCGAGCGACGTCTCCTCCGAGCGCAGCGTCGCGGTGACCGTGGCCCGCGTGGCGGAGGAGCTCAAGCGCCAGAAGCGCGCGGGGGGAAAGGTCATCGTTGTCGCCGGGCCCGTGGTCATCCACACGGGAGGCGGACCTGCCCTGGCTTCCCTCATCCGGCAAGGATTCGTTTCGCGGCTCCTGGCAGGCAATGCCCTTGCCGTCCACGACGTCGAGAGCGCCCTGTTCGGAACTTCCCTGGGAATCGACCTGGAGACGGGCCTGCCTGTCGCCGAGGGACACAGGAACCACATCCGCGCCATCAATGCAGTTTTTCGCGCCGGCTCCCTCCGCGCCGCCGTGGAGAACGGAACTCTCACGCGCGGCGTCATGTACGAAGCCGTGAAGGCGGGGGTGCCCTTCATCCTGGCGGGGTCGCTGCGGGACGATGGGCCGCTGCCCGAGACCGAGATGGACATGCTGGCGGCCCAGCGCAGATACATGGAGGAGGCAAGGGGCGCCACGATGGCGATCATGCTCTCCACCATGCTCCATTCCATCGCGACGGGAAACATGATCCCCGCCTGGGTGAAGACGATCTGCGTTGACATCAACCCCGCCGTCGTGACAAAACTCTCCGATAGAGGCTCCGGCCAGTCCATCGGTATCGTGACGGACGTGGGGCTGTTCTTGAGGTCTCTGGAAGAAAAACTCCGCTCGAGGTGACGACTCGCATGGAACAAAACGCGCGCGCTCGGGAGCTCCATCCCCTGGAAATCAAGGTTCTCATCGCCTACGGCGCGGGAGACGAGCTGACCAACGCCCGGCTCGCCCGGGAGCTGGATTTCAAGGAAGGCCAGGCCAACCAGGCGCTGAGCTGGCTGTCTGCAAAGGGCTTCGTGACGGAGAGGGGGCGCCGAACCCGGGTGCTCTTCGAGATCACCGAGCTGGGCAGGGAGTGCGTCCAGAAAGGGACACCCGAGGAGAGGATCCTGGACCTCATCGAGGAAGAAGGCCCCAAAACTCTGCCCGAGATCTCAGGCACGCTGGGCATCGAGGGCAGGGACGTCGGGTCCGCGTTCGGCATCCTGGCCAAGGACGGGGCGCTCTCCATGGCCGAGGACAAGCGGGTGGCTATTGCAAAAAAAGGGAGGCCGCCGCGGGTCCTGCTGACGCGGGCGCTTCTGGAGCGGGCCATGCAATCGGGATCTCTCGACGAGGGAGAAGCTCACCAAGGAGGAGGGGGACCTCATCGTCTCCCTGGCCAAGAAGAGGGGCGCCGCATCGAGCCTCTTCCGCCTGGTGGAGCACGAGGAGGTCACCTACGCGGTCACCCGGGAGGGGGGCGCCGCGCGGGAAGGCCTGAAGAAGGCCGGCGCCACGGGAGAGGAGATCGGGGCCCTCACCCCGGAGCTCCTCAAGAACGGGGCCTGGAAGTCCAGGAGCTTCCGGCGGTACAACATCGACGTTCCCCCCTCCCGGGTCCTTACGGGGCGGAAGAACCCCTACTGCTCGTTTCTCGACAGGCTGAAGGACAAGCTCGCCTCGCTGGGCTTCGAGGAGTTCGATGGGCCGCTGGTGGAGACCGAGTTCTGGAACTGCGATGCCCTGTTCATGCCCCAGTTCCATTCCGCCCGCGACATCCACGACGTCTACCATTTGAAAGATCCCACCCACGCGAAGGCGATCGAGCAGCCCTTCCTCGACCAGGTGGCGGCGGCGCACGAGAACGGCTGGAAGACGGGAAGCCGCGGCTGGGGGTACCGGTTCGACCGCGATTTCACCCGCAGGCTCATCCTTCGCAGCCAGGGCACCGTGCTCTCGGCCAAGACCCTGCCCCGCGCCAAGGTGCCGGGCAAGTACTTCGGGGTCGTGCGCTGCTTCCGCTACGACAAGGTGGACGCGACGCACCTGTCCGACTTCTATCAGACCGAGGGAATCGTTCTGGGCGAGGAGGTGAACCTCCGCACGCTCCTAGGCCTGCTGAAAATGTTCGCCGAGGAGGTGGCGCTGGCCAGGGAGGTGAAGTACGTGCCCGGTTTCTTCCCCTTCACCGAGCCTTCCGTGGAGGTGCACATCAAGCATCCAACCCTGGGATGGTTCGAGCTGGGCGGCTCGGGGATCTTCCGCCCCGAGGTCACCGAGCCCCTGGGGATAAAGGTCCCCGTGCTCGCCTGGGGGATCGGGATCGACAGGATGGCCATGGTCTCGATGGGGCTCTCCGATATCCGGGACCTCTTCTCCAATACCCTAGAAGAGGTCCGAATGAGGAGGATCAGCTAGGCCATGCCGAAAATCGACGTCAACGAAAAGCTCTTCTTCCAGACCATCGGGAAGCGCTTCGACCGGACCGAGCTTTCCGAGCTTCTCACCGCGGCCAAGGCGGAGCTGGACGACTGGCAGGAAGCGGAAGGGGTGCTGCGCATCGAGCTCAACGACACCAACCGCCCCGACCTCTGGTCCACCATGGGGCTCGCCCGCCAGCTCTCCATCTATCTCACGGGGAAGATACCCTCGTATCCCTTCTTTTCCCGGCAGGGCGCCGCCAAGGAAACGGCGGACAGGCGGGTGGAGGTGGACGCGGGCCTCAAGGATATCCGGCCGTACATCGCCTCATTCGTGGCGGAGGGCAAGGAGATCACCGACGCGCTTTTGCGCGAGATCATCCAGTCACAGGAGAAGCTCTGCGGAAACTTCGGAAGGAAGAGGAAGACCATCGCCATGGGGGTCTCACGGGCGGATCTCATCTCCTGGCCGGTACGCTACTCCGCGGCTGATCCCGACAAGACCCGCTTCGTGCCGCTGGATTTCACGAGCGCGCTTTCCATGCGCCAGATCCTCGCGGACCACCCAAAGGGGCGGGAATACGGGCCCATCGTGGCCGGCTTTCCGAAGTTCCCCCTCCTGTCTGACGGCAAAGGCGAGGTCCTCACCTTCCCGCCAGTCATCAACTCGGCCTTTATCGGCGGGGTGCGGGTGGGAGACTCGCGCCTGTTCATCGACCTCACCGGGCCGGACCTGGATACCATCCTCACCGCCTGCTCCATCGCCGCATGCGATTTCGCGGACATGGGCTTCACGATCCTTCCCGTGAAGGTGGAGTACCGCTGCGAAACGCCGTACGGAAAGAGCATCGTCACGCCCTTCTATTTCCAGAAGGAAGTGACGGTGGACGTCGATGCGGCCGAGAGGCGCCTGGGGGATTCCTTCAGCCCCGAGGAGGCGGCCGGCTACATCAGGAAGATGGGAAACACGGTGCGCGTGGACGGCAGGCGCCTCCTGGTGGCTCCGCCCGAATACAGAAACGATTTCATGCACCCCGTTGACGCCGTCGAGGAGATCATGATCGGCCGCGGGATGGACAGCTTCACGCCCGTGATGCCGCGGGATTTCACGGTGGGCCGCCTCTCCCCCGCCGAGGAGTACGGCCGAAAGGTTCGCGAGATCGTGGTCGGGCTCGGCTACCAGGAGATGATCTACAACTACCTCGGCTCCCGCCGCGACTTCGTCGACAGAATGTGCATGGGCCAGGAAAGCGTGATCGAGATCGCCAACCCCATGGCGGAGAGCGCCGACGTGGTGAGAAACTCGATCATCCCCAACCTCCTGGGATCCGAGGCCGTGTCGGCAAACGCCGTCTACCCCCACCGGATCTTCGAGGTGGGAAAGGTGGTGGTGCGTGACGCGGCGGACAACCAGGGCTGCCGCACGGTGAACAGCCTCGGCCTGTTCTGGGCGGACCGGGAGGTCGGCTTCAACGAAGTGGATTCACACATCCTCACCATCTTCTACTACCTGTCGCTGGAGCCGAAGCTCGAGCCCGTGGAAGATCCGCGTTTCATCCCGGGAAGGGCGGCGAGAATCCTTCTCAAAGGCAGAAGAGTCGGGATCATGGGAGAGGTCAGCCCCCAAGTGCTTGAGAACTGGGGCATCACGATGCCCTGCGCCGCGGCGGAGATCGAGCTGGACGCGCTGCAGGAATGAACCGCGCCTGCTCAGGGCGGGTACGGGCGGTTCGCCGGCGGGCGCGGGACATTCGCCGGCAGGCGTGGGACATTCGTCGGCAGGCGTGGGACGTCGTCGGCAGGCGTGCATGGCGCCCCAGCCGGCGGCGAATATGGAAACGGCCACGCACTGCGGCCGTTTTGTTTTTCACATCGGTATATTTCAGGGCTCGCGCCGTTCCATCTCCGCCCTCATGATCATCAGCGCGGCCATCATGCGGGGAAAACCGGCGCTGGTCGCCGTGAGAAGGATCGCGTGCTCGATGTCTTCGGGGGTGCACGCCGCCTCCCGGGCCTGCCCGATATGAAATCGAAGGGCATAGTCGAACTGAGAGGCGGCGGCGATTCCCACCTTGATGAGCGCGCGCTCCCGCTCGGTGAGCGGTCCCCCCTTCTCATGGACCGCCTTCGCGAATGCCTCGTAGGAAGCATCGATCTCGGGGTGCCGCCGCTTGAAATAGCTCCAATTCTCCGCACGTGCGTCCATACTTTCCTCCTCTCCAGAACGTACACCCGCGGCGGTGCGACGGGAAGAGGCACGATTGCGGTGAAGGCACGGCGTGGCGCGGAATCCGGCGAAGCTTGGGCGCCTCACCCAGCGCGCCCTTGTCACCGCCTCCGCCGGCGTGGTTTAATCCTCACTGCGGAGGCAATCTCATGGAGGCGAAAGTGACCGCCGTTCAGCTCTCCTGGCAGGAGGGAGCGAACATCATCGTGGGCCAGACCCACTTCATCAAGACCGTGGAGGACCTGGCGGAGATCATGAACTCCGCGGTGCCCGGAGTGAAATACGGGCTCGCGTTCTGTGAAGCGTCAGGCCCCTGCCTGGTGCGCACCGAGGGAAACGACGAGGCGCTTGTCTCCGATGCCGCGCGGGCGGCCCAGGCCGTCGGCGCCGGCCACGCCTTTTTCCTCGTGCTGAAGAACGCCTTCCCCATCAACGTCCTCAACCAGATCAAGGGCTGCCAGGAAGTGTGCCGCATCTTCTGCGCCACGGCCAACCCCCTTCAGATTCTCGTGGCCTCCACAGCCCAGGGCAATGGGATCGTCGGGGTCATCGACGGCTCGCCGCCCAAGGGCGTGGAAACCGAAAAGGACAGGGCGGACAGGAAGGCGATGCTTCGAAGGTTCGGGTATAAGTTCTGAAAAACTCGGGCATCGCAGGCTCGGGGGGCGCGACCTTCGCGGCCAAGGCGGCACGGGTGCTCCTCATCCTCCTGGGCGTCACCATCCTCGTGCTCTCCCTCACCCCGCGGGCGATACGCCTCCCGCACGAATTCCGCTTCGAGGACAAGCTGGAGCATCTGATCTCGTACATCGCCCTCGGCGCCTGCATGATGCTGGCGGTGAACCGCAGGGGCGTGCTGCCGTGCCTGATCGTCATTGCGCTGTGCTCCGCATACGGGGGAGCGATAGAGATCGTTCAACCGATCGTGGGGCGCACCAGGGACATCTGGGATTTCATGGCCGATCTTTCAGGGGCGGCCTTCGGAGCGATTATCATCGTGCTCCTGCGCGCCGGACAGAGACGGCGAGGTGAGGGGGGAACCCCCCCGCGCGGGGACGCGAAGCCCTCGGGATAGATTGCGATGCGCGGCCGTCTCGCACCCATCAGAGGGGCTGAAAGTGATTCTTCTCATGTGTTTCTCTTTTCTCCCCGTGATGAAATATATATTCCGGCGAGGATGAGCCCCGCGCCCGCCGCCTTGACGGCGGAAGGGACCTCGGAAAGAAGCGGAATCGCGATGAGGGTGGCGCCGATGGGCTCTGCGAGAAGCGTCACCGTCACGAAGGTCGCGGAGACATACTTCAGGGCCCAGTTGTACGAGGTGTGTCCGATGAGCTGCGGCCCCACGGCGAGAAGCGCCACGAGCAGGTACCCCATCGCCGGGTATCCCAGGAAGCGCGCCCCGCTGATCGCCGCAAGGCTCACGAGCACCGCCGCGGCAATGGCGTAGACGATGCCCGTATACGCAAGAAGCGACATGCCCTTCCTCAACGCCCGCCCGAAAAGGAGATACCCGGAAACGGCAGCGGCGCCGAGGAGCGCAAGGATGTCTCCCCGCGCGCTTGCGGCGCCCGGGCGGCCGAGGTCCGAGAGTGCAATGACCAGTGCTCCCGCCACGGCCGCCGCGATCCCGGCGATGGTCCAGCGCGTGAGCGGCTCGCGGAGGATCAGCAGGGAGGCAAGTCCGACAAACAGCGGGTTGGTGCTGACGAGCACGACGGAGCTCATCACGGACGTGTATTGAAGGGAGGAGATCCAGAAGGCGAAATGGAGGGCGAGGAGCAGCCCTGAGGCGAGGAGGCGAAGGGCGTCATGGAGGGTGATGCGGAGGATCTCAGCCCTGGCGCGCACGACGGCCAGGGGCAGGAGGATGACGGCTGAGAACGCGAGGCGGAGCGCCGCAATGACCAGGGGCGGCACTCCCTGGCGCAGGGCGAAGGAGATGAGGATTGCGGCCGAGGAAACGGCCAGCACCCCGGCCGCCAGAACGAGGTATCGTTTGAGCCCGAGCTGCCCTCCCATGGGGGAATCATACACCGTCGGGAGCCGATCGAAGAAGCGGCATCCACCGGCAAACGGTGTCGACGGCGGCGACAATCCTCCGCACGGTCCTCTGCGCCGCGGCGGAAGAGTATATTCTGCATAGATGGAAAGCATGCTCGTCATTGAAGCGGATCGGGCGCTCACCACGCGGCTCGCCCATTTCTTCGGGGCGCAGGGCCACATCGTGGAGACCGCCCCGGACCAGGCGTCCGCCATCCGCAAGATCGAGCAGCACAGCTTCGAGATCGTCATCGCGGACTCAAAGACCGTGGGAGCCGGAATGGAGGGGCTCCTCCTCGCGCTGGCGAGCAGGACCTCCCACTCGGTCACCATCGTCATGTGCGAGCCCGAAAGGATCGACGAGGCCATCCACGCCATCCGCGAAGGGGCCGCGGATTTCATCCAGAAGCCGGTCAACCTCGCCGCGCTGGACATCAAGGTGAGCAAGGGAATCGAGCTGATGCGGCTGGCGCACGAGCGGCAGGTCCTGCGGGGAGATCAGGATTTCATCTACCGGACCACGAACTTCGTCGGCCAGAGCCCCGCCATCCGCAAGGTGCTCGACCTTGTGGAGAAGGTGGCCAAGAGCAGCTCCAGCGTGGTCCTCCTGGGCGAGACGGGGACGGGCAAGGAGCTTCTCGCCGGCGCCATCCACTTCAACAGCCTCAGATCGGCCCACGCCTTCGTCAAGGTCAACTGCGCGACGCTGCCCGACACGCTCCTGGAGAGCGAGCTCTTCGGACACGAGAGGGGAGCGTTCACGGGGGCGGAGAAGACGCGGATCGGACGCTTCGAGCAGGCGAACGGCGGAACGATATTCCTGGACGAGATCGCCGACATCAGCCCTCCCATCCAGTCGAAACTCCTGCGGGTCCTCCAGGAGAAGGAGTTCGAGCGGCTGGGAAGCAACCGGACGATCAGCGTCGATGTCAGGGTCATCTCCGCCACGAACAAGGACCTCTCGCGCGAGATCGAGGCAGGGCGGTTCCGGACCGACCTCTTCTATCGACTCAACGTCGTGAGCATTCCGATTCCCCCGCTGCGCGAACGCGAGGGGGATGTCGGGCTTCTGGCCATGCATTTCCTGCGCAAATTCGCCACGGACATGAAAAAGAAGGTGACGGAAATCGACGCCGAAGCGATGCGCTTCTTGATCGAATACTGGTGGCCGGGGAACATCAGGGAGTTGAAGAACACGATAGAGAGGGCCGTGATCATGGCGGACTCGGATACCATCACCCAGGCCGACATCAGCCTTCCTTTCCTGAGACCCGGCCCGCCGGAGGCTCCCAGCCCCGATGGATTCCCGCCGGCGGGAATGAAGTGGGAGGAAATGGAAAAGGGGCTCATCGTGAAAGCGCTCGAAAAGGGCGGCTGGATACAGAAGGAAGCGGCCAAAATTCTGGGCCTGTCGACTCGAGTCCTCAATTACAAGATCAAGAAATTCGGCATCACTCACCCCAGCTGGAGACAGAACAGATAGAGAATAATCCCGTAACGAATTACGGTAATCGGTTACGAATTTGAAATCTCTGGTCTAACCTGAGACCACATAGCAAAAAAGAATACTTCACCTAATTCCTTACTATATAAATCTTTATTTTCTCTATTTCGTGGTTGGCATGCTTCATGCCTAATATCTGCGGCCTGGGAAAGGAGGCGAAAATGGCACCGCAGAAAGCATGCCGAACCATAGCGACGCGCGTCGTCATGCTCCCCGCTCTTCTTCTTATGGTCGCCTCCTGCAATCTGCCGGGGCTCTTTGGTCCACAAGAGAGCATCGGCGCGCTCGATCTCACGATTGGAGATGCCTCAGCGCGGACGCTCATCCCCGGCTTCGATATGACTCCGGCAAGCTTCGTCATTTCCGGGTCCGGTCCACGGGGCAAGAGCTTCTCCAGGACGAGCACGTCGACGAGCGTTCAGATCAACGGACTTGCCACCGGCCAGTGGAGCGTGAGCGTGACGGTGAAAAATGCTTCAGCCGCGGCAATCGGCCAGGGCACGGGCTCCGTTTCGATCAGCAACAACCAGAGAGCCAGGCTCACGGTTGCCGTCGCCCCCTTTGCGGGAAACGGAGCCCTGCACCTTTCCGTTTCCTGGACGCCGGCCAATCTCATTGCACCTTCGGTCTCGGCCCAGCTCCTCCCCGCGTCGGGATCTCCGATCCCCCTTGCCTTCGTCATGGGCCCCGGGAGCGCAAGCTCCGACACGGGCGGCATTCCCGCCGGCTACTACACCCTCACGCTCCAGCTCCTGGACAACGACGCGCCGGTCACCGGCGCCGTGGAGGTGGTGAGGATCGTAGAGGGGCAGACGACTTCAGGCTCCTTCGACTTCACGCAGGCCGCCGGTGACGGAGGCGGGGCAATCTCCGTGGCAATCGCCGCCGAGGCGAGTGATCCGCTTTCCGTGACCGTGACGGGACAGGCTCTGGAGCTGAGCGCCGGCGCCGGCATGACCGTCACGGCCGCAGCAAGCGGATATTCGGGAAACGCGACCTACATCTGGTATCTCAACGGCCAACCGGAGTCAACCGGGGCCAGCCTGACGCTAGGGAGCGCGCTCCCCGCGGGGATCTATCGGCTCGACGTGACGGCTTTCAGCGCGTACGGGATTCGCGCGGGAGCGGCCACGCTCGCTTTCACCGTGTCCTAGACGCGGTTATCACCTGGAGGAATACGAAGATGGAGTATTCAAGCAATCAGAACGGAAATACGCGCACGGGGATTCGTGGAAAGAGCGTACTCGCCCTGGCGGGGATCATCCTCCTGGCGGCGGCCGTCGGCCTGCTCGGCTCGTGCTCTCCGATCGGGCTGGGCCCCGGGATGGGCTCCCTGGAGATCCGAATCGCGGCGGATAACGCGAAGACCCTCACCCCGCCCATCGACATGACGACCGCCAGCTACGTCGTCTCCGGAACCGGGCCGAACGCCGGCACTTTCTCCACGACCGTCACGGGCTCTTCGGCCACGGTATCGGGGCTCGCAGTGGGCGCATGGACCGTGAGCGTCGATGGGAAAAACGCCGCCGGAACATTCATCACCCATGGGTCCGCAACCACGCAGGTGAGCACGGGAAGCACGCAGAGCGTGAGCGTGTCCGTTGCGCCAATCGCGGGCCTGGGGTCCCTCGGCCTGGCGGTGAGCTGGCCGGCGGCGCAGGTTCCCACGCCGCAGATCCAGGCGCAGCTCCTTCCGGCATCGGGCAGCGCCGTCACCCTTGTCTTCTCGGCGCCGCAGAACGGCTCCTCGTCGAGCTCGACGAGCGGTCTTCAGAACGGGTACTATACCCTCACCCTCCAGCTCCTGGACAACGGGCAGCTTCTCATGGGGGCGGTTGAGGTCGTGAGGATCGTGAAGGACCAGACGACAAGCGGGACCTTCGCCTTCTCCAACATAAACACCGGCAAAGGGGGCATCAAGGTCAACATCACGCCCCTCCTCGCGGACCCGATCACCGTGACAATCAGCGGCCAGCAGGCCGAGATCGGCACCGGTGTGCCCCTCACGGTCACCGGCTCCGTGCCCGCGGGCACGGCCAACGTGACCTACGTGTGGTACATCAACGCAGCGGCCAAGGGCACGGGCTCAAGCTTCACCTTCAACAGCTCGACCAGTCCTCTGGCTGCCGGGTACTACAGGCTTGACGTGACGGCCTTCACCTCCGACGGGCTTCGCGCGGGGTCCGCCACCTGTTCCCTGAAGGTGGATGCTGTCGCACCCGTTGCCCTTACGTGGAACGCGAACGCGGAGGGCGATCTTGCCGGGTACAAGTTGTACATAGGAACGACATCGGGAACCTACGGGGCGCCGACGGATGTGGGACTGAACGTCACGGCGACGGTGCCGGGAATGGTGTGCGGGTGCACCTATTACTTCGTCGTGACCGCGTACAACAGCTCCGGGATGGAAAGCGCGAAATCGACCGAGCTGGCCTACACAATTCCCTAGGGCCGTCCGTGGACTGAGGCGACGAGCGCGGCGACCGCTCGAGAGGGCCGCGCAACCCACCGGTTGCGCGGCCTTTTTTTCCCTCGCGGCACCAAGAGGATTTGTCGATCATTCTCAAACGTTGCTACATTTCTCCAAGGAAGGTTGGGAAGACAAAAAGAAGATGGCAGAAAACAAAAAGTTCGCGCATGGGCGCTTCACCATCCTTCCCCACATTAGGATGTCCAGCAGGGCTCGCGATCAGGGAGGACCGGAATGCCGTTTATTCGGCCGGTCTCTCCGTGGCCGGCCGCGCTGAGAAGAAAAAACACTATGCAAAACTCATCCAGAGATCTCCCCCGCACGCTTTATAACGTGGGAGCCTTGGTCGCCGGAGGCGACTACCAGGGTCTCGGCATCGTCCGCAGCCTCGGGCGCCAGGGCCTGCCCGTCTGCGTGATCGATGACGAGCCCTCCATCTCCCGCTTCTCGCGATACACGTCCCGCTATCTTCGTCTAGACGACATGCGTGATCCCGACCGTATCGTGGAAAGCGTTCTTTCGATCGGCCGCAAGCACGCTCTCCACGGATGGGTCCTCTATCCCACCCGGGACGAGATCGTCGCCGCATTCTCCCGCCGCCGCGAGGAGCTTTCCGAGATCTATCGAGTGCCGACGCCGGGCTGGAACACCGTGAAAGCGGCATGGGACAAGCGCCAGACCTATGCCATCGCCTGCGAGCTGGGCATTCCCACCCCGCGAACGCAGTTCGCCAGTGACGCCCTCGCCCTGTCCCGGCAGGTCGTCGAGATGCCGGTGGCGCTCAAGCCCGCCATCAAGGAGCACTTCATCTACACTACGCGGGTAAAGGCGCTCCGCGCCGACAGCCGGGAAGAGCTCGAGGCGCTCTATGACCGGGTCTGCACCGTCATCCCGGGGGACGAGGTGTTGCTCCAGGAGCTGATCCCGGGAAGCGGTGAGAGCCAGTTCAGCTACTGCACCTTCTTCAAGAACGGCGCGCCGCTGGCTAAGATGACGGCCCGCCGCGTCCGCCAGCACCCCATGGATTTCGGCCGTTCCAGCACGTACGTGGAGACCGTTGAAATACCGGAGATCGAGGGCCCCTCGGAGCGGTTCCTCTCCGCCATCGACTACTATGGCCTTGCGGAGCTCGAGTACAAGTACGACGCGCGCGACCGGCAGTACAAGCTTCTGGACGTGAACCTTCGCACATGGGGCTACCATTCGATCGGCAGGCGGGCCGGGGTGGACTTCCCCTACCTGCTGTTCCGCGATCAGATGGGCGAAGAGGTGGAGCCGTGCCGCGCCGAGACGGGAATCCGCTGGATCCGCATTTCAACGGACCTTCCCACGGCCCTGGGAGAGGTCCTCCGCGGCCGCATGGCCATGCGGGCGTTTCTCCGCAGCCTCAAGGGGCTCAACATCGAGGCCGTTTTCGAGCGCGGGGACCTGCTCCCCGCGTTTGCCGAGTTCCTGCACCTGCCGTACCTGTACCGCACGCGCGGCACGAGCGGCTGGGGGAAGGAGAAGTGATGGGCAAAGCTTCCGCCGTCGCGATTATCGGGGCCGGACCCTACGCGCTTTCCACGGCGGCATTCCTCAAGCGCGCCGGCGTTGAGGCGATGCTGTTCGGCGAGCTCATGGGCTTCTGGAGAAAGATGCCCCAGGGGATGTTCCTGAGGTCATTCAGAAAAGCCTCCAACATCGCGGACCCCGAAGGGGTCCTGACCCTCGAAAATTTCGAGCGTTCGACGGGATGCCGGGTGCCCTCCCCTATTCCGCTTGAAAGCTTCACCGCCTATGGCGATTGGTTTCGCGAGCGGGCGGGGATCAATGTGGACCCTCGACGGGTCACGCTCGTTGAAAAGGCCGGCGCCGTATTCAGGCTCCGCCTGAGCGACGGGGGGTACGTGGAGGCCGACCGCCTCGTCGTGGCATGCGGCATCTCCTCTTTCGCGTGGAGGCCCCCGCTGTTCGACGGCCTGGACGCGGCGTACGTGTCGCATACATCGCAGCACGTCCGCTTCGACGGTTTCCGCGGCATGAGCGTGCTCGTCGTGGGCGGCGGCCAGAGCGCATTGGAGGACGCCGCCCTGCTCAACGAGTCCGGGGCGGCCGTCGAGGTCGTCGTTCGAAGAGGGGAGCTTCGCTTCCTCCGCGGGGAGCGATTCTACGAGAGCAGAGTGCTCTACCCCTCCTGGGGCGTCGGCCCCCCGGCGCTGAACCGCGTCATGGGCCGGCCCGCCGTATTCCGCCTGCTGCCCTCCTGGATCGGCCAGCCGCTTGCGCAGAGGGCCATACGCCCGGCGGCCGCCGCGTGGCTGCGCCCGCGCCTGGAGAGCGTCAGGCTCACGATGGGGCAGAACGTCGAGAGAATACGCCGATGCAATAGCGGGGTCGAGGTTCGGTTGGACGGAGGCGACAGGCGGATTGTCGACCACGTGCTCCTGGGGACCGGCTACCGCATCGATCTCACTCGGCTGGAGCTGCTCGCCCCCGAGCTCCTGCGGCGGATCAAGCTGTTCGGGGGCTCGCCGTCGCTTTCGCCGCGGTTCGAGTCGAGCGTGGAAGGCCTGCATTTCGTCGGGGCGCTTGCCGCGGCAAGCTGCGGCCCCGGGCTGCGCTTCGTGTCGCACACGGGATTCGCGGCGCGGGCGATCGAAAAGAGCGTTCGGCAAAAAGAATAGATGGAGGGAGAGGGGGAGGGTTGAGGAGGGATTAGAGGGATTTCATCAGGGCGTCATAGTGAGCGGCAATTGTTTTTTCAATGTCTTCGGGGGTATGCGCCAGGGAAAGGAAGACCGCCTCGTACTGCGAGGGGGCGAGGGAGACCCCGTTTTCGAGCATGCGAGAGAAATATCGCGAAAACTTGTCCGTGTCCGAGGTCCTGGCCGAATCGGCGTCGAACACTTTAGCGGCGGTGAAAAACATGCACATCATCGAGCCGACGCGATTCAGGCTGTACGGGAGGCCCAGGTCCTTCAGATTGGCGGCGAAGCCTCCCTCGAGCATCGCGGCTTTCCGCTCGAGAGCCTCGTAGGCGCCGGGAGCCTTGAGGATCGAGATCGTCGCCAGGCCGGCCGCCAGGGCGACGGGATTTCCCGAAAGGGTGCCGGCCTGGTACACGGGGCCCTGCGGCGCCAGGAGCTCCATGATGCCGGCCCTGCCGCCGAACGCGCCGACGGGGAATCCTCCGCCGATGATCTTTCCCAGGCAGGTGAGATCCGGCTTGATTCCGTAGAGCTCCTGGGCTCCGCCCAGCGCCACCCTGAATCCGGTGATCACCTCGTCAAAGATCAGAAGGACGCCTTCCCGCTGCGTCAGCGCCCTGAGGTTTTTCAGGAAATCACCCCGGGGCGGAATGACCCCGATGTTGCCCGCCACGGGCTCGACGATGACGGCGGCCACCCTGCCCCGATGCTTCTCGAGCAGGCGCTCCACGGAGCCGATGTCATTGTAGCGCGCCACCAGGGTGTCCTGCGCCGTCGCGCGGGTCACGCCGGGGCACTGTGAAATGCCGTAGGTGGCCAGCCCCGATCCGGCGCTCACCAGAAACCCGTCCGCGTGGCCGTGGTAGCACCCGTCGAACTTGATGACGGCGTCCCTTCCCGTGAAGGCCCTCGCCAGGCGCACGGCGCTCATCGTCGCCTCGGTGCCCGAGTTGACCATCCGCACCCGCTCGATCGAGGGGTAGATCTCCGTGATGAGCCGGGCCATCTCGAGCTCCAGCTCCGTGTTGGCGCCGAAGCTGGTGCCTTTCGGCACGATGGCGCAAACCGCCTCGATCACCCGCGGATCCGCGTGGCCGAGAATGAGGGGCCCCCAGGAACAGATGTAGTCGATGTACTCCCGGCCGTCCACGTCGACGATGCGCGAGCCCCTGCCGCTCTCGATGTACAGGGGAGTCCTTCCGACCGACCTGTACGCGCGCACCGGGCTGTTTACGCCGCCCGGAATGTACCGCAGGGCTTCGCGGAACAGGCTCTCAGATCTCTTCATGGCGGCTCCCGCCATCGGAGCCTGATCCCAGCACCTCGCCCTCCGCCTTCCACTTGCGGAAAAGCTCCAGCTCGATGCCGTAGAGGTCCAGGATCTTGCCGATGGTATGGTTCACCAGCTCCCCCACCGTGCTCGGCCTGAAGTAGAAGGCGGGAACGGGCGGCAGGATCACCGCCCCCATCTCCGTGGCGCGCTCCATGAGCCTGAGGTGCCCGATATGGTACGGGGTCTCGCGCACGGCCAGCACCAGCCTGCGCCGCTCCTTGAGGGTGACGTCCGCCGCGCGGTCAAGAAGTGTCGAGCAGCCGGAGTTGGCTACAGCGGAGAGAGTCCGGATGGAACAGGGGATCACCACCATCCCGTCGGCCGGGAAGGTGCCGCTGGAAATGCGCGCGGCAAGGTCCTCGTTGTCGTAGACGAAGGAGGCCAGGGAGGTGACCTCGCTCAGGGGATACGAGGTCTCGATATCGATCGTCCTCTCCGCCCACCGGGTTACCACCAGGTGCGTCTCCACGCGTCCCTTCAGCGCTTCCAGCATCCGGATGCCATAGATGGCGCCCGATGCCCCCGTGATGCCGACGATCAATCTCTTCGTTCCAAAGGCCACTGTTCCTACTCTCCCTTCGAACCGAAGATCCTGTGCGCCCTTCCCGCCAGCTGGAAGAGCCGGAAGGCCTGATGCCTGAGAAGCGCTGTCTGGACGCGGTGGCGGATGCGGGAGCCGTGGAAGTCCGTCATGCCGATCTTGGAAAGAAGGCAGTACAGCATGTGGTCTTCCGCTCCCGGCCTTCCCACCGCCGTCCCGCGGAATATCGCATCGCTCCTCATGGAAATGGCGCTGACGCGGAACAGGCGGCAATCGGGGTTGACGCTTGTAACCCCCGCGTAATCCATGTAGGGGCCGTCGCTCACCGGCCTTCCGGTCTCGATAATGCCCTCCAGGACGATCTCGGATGATGCGGGGACTTCCATTGCGATGGTGGAGCACTTCGTGAGCTCCACCGGCTTTCCGGCAAGACCGCCGGCAAGGGCGAGCTCGTCCACGCCGTACGGAGGCGCGGCGCCGGCAGAGATCATGAGCGTCTCGCTCACCCCGATGGCCACCGCCATGGCGAGCGGCGCGCCGGCCTTCTCCGCCTTGGCGACGTGCCGGGAAAGGTGGCTCCTCGGAGAGAAGCTCACCGTGGCCGCATCCTTTCCCGCCAGCATCATCCGGTATACCCCGACGTTCCGCCTCCCCGACTCGGGATCTACCGTGATGTTCAGGTGCCACGTGCCGACGTAGCGCTGGCCGTCTTCCCTGCTCCACCACGGAACGGGCAGCGCCGTGAGGTCGATGTCCCCGCCGGTAATGACGAGCTCCTTGACCGGCGCCCGATCCACCGTCACCGGCACGATGGGGGAGCGGAACCTCTCCGCCACGACGCGGGCCGTTTCCCCCAGCGGCGAGCTTTCCTCAAGGCCGAGAGCCAGTGCGATCGTGGCGGGCTGGATCAGCCCATTGGTGAAGAGCCTCTTTCCGGGATAGCCGGCGATGTTCTCGAAGAGAAGGGGGGATCGCGTGGCTTTCAGGATGTCCCCGATCTCGTATTTCCAGCTTACCTCCCGCGTGACGCGCGTCAGGCGGCCGGAGCGCTCCAGGACCGAGATGAACTGCCGCATATCCGCTTCCCCTTTTTCCTTGAAAACCGTTTTCGATCAAAGACCGCAGTCATCTCAATACTCTTAATACTCCATGCGGATGGTCAAGTGTTTCTTGAAGCCGTCCACCGCGGCAAGCCACGTGCCATCCTCCATCTGGACGGGATCCACGTGATGCATCCCGTGCCTCTCCCAGCCGGTGCCGTGCCCGCGCACGATCGGCGTTGATCGCGCGCCCTCCTCCCGGTAGCTCGTCCGGGAGAGCTCGACTATCCTGATGGCCCGCACCGACTTGCCGTAACCGCGGCAACCGTCCTGGGCAAACCTCACAATGCCCTGCGGGGTCACGATAACCCTTCCTCCCGGCCGCGCTATCGAGGAATCCCCCTGGACAATGGGATTTCGCGGGTGGGAAACCCACGGCCCCGGGAGGCTTTCGGCATAGTAGAGCCGAAGCTCGTCGGACTTTCCGGCCTGCACGCTGCTGAACATCCACCACAGGCCGTCGTAACAGAACAGGGAGGTGTCGGCGAACTCACCCTCCAGAAGGTCGGCGACATGCCGCCAGTCCCTCGGGAAGGCCTGTGCGCTGTAGAGGCGGATTCTGCCTGCCGCGATGCTCTCAGGGACGAGGTAGTGCCGTCCCTCCGCCGAGAAGACATAGGGATAGGAGAGATGGTACGGCTCGGCCAGCACTATTCCCCCATAGTTCCACCGCAAACCGTCGGGGCTCCAGGACATCCCGATCTCTCCCTTTCGGGAGAGTGAGTTCAACACCTCGTAGAACATGTACCATGTGCCGGCGTACCGGACAATGAATGGATCCGCCACGAACCGCGCGGGCACGTCGCGCACGTGGGTCCGGGTGATGACGGGATTGGAGGCCCGCGCATCCGGCGAAAGGCTGTTCGGCGCGTGTCCCGAATAGATTCCGATGGCATACTCCTGCATCGTATCGAAGCTGAGCCGATGCCTGCGCAGGAATAGGAAGCCCGCCACCGCGACGACGGCGATGGCGAGGACGATAAGGGCGTATTTCATGACCTTCCCTTGCCTTTTCAGGCGCTGCGTCTCTCCGCGGCCGACCGCGCTTTCTCCGCGCTCTTTTCCGAGAGCTCCCTGTACATCCGCTCGTGCGCCTGCACGAAGTTCCTGAAATGGAAACGCTCCTCGACGATCTGCCTGCCCCGCTCCCCCATCAATCGGGCTTTTACCGGGTCGCCGAGAATGGAGATGAGGGCCCCGGCGAGCTTGTTCGGCTGGAAGGGGGGAACGAGCAGGCCGGTGCGGCCGTCTTCCACCACCTCGGAGATTCCACCCACGTCGGATGCAACCACGGGAAGCCCTGAAGCCATTGCCTCGACGATCGCAACGCTGAGCCCTTCGGTGCGGGAGGGAAGGACGAAGAGGTCCATCCGGGCAAGCTCGTCGAAAACCTCTTTCCGGTAGCCCGCGAACTCCACGGCGTCCGAGAGGCCGATCTTTCGGGCGTACCCCTGCAGACGTCCGGCAAGGGGGCCGTCTCCGACAACGAGAAGGCGCGCCCGGGGGAAGCTCTCCCGAACCCGCTTCATGGCATCCAGGAGATCAACGTGCCGCTTCTCCTCGCTCAAGCGCGCCACGACGCCGATGACGGGAGCGCCGGGATCCCTTTGCTCTCGCGATTTGCCCGTCGACTTGGCCCCGCCGAAGGCGGGATAGATGATCCGGTAGGTATCCAGGTTTCTCGCGCCCACCCAATCGCGGCGCACCGCGTCCGCCACGAACACGCGACAGTCGGCCTTATCGCTCACCCAGTTGTTGAGCGGTTTGAGGAAAGCATCCCGGAATCTTCGCAACCTGCTGGGAGCCTGATTGCTCGTCGTGAGCTCGCAGGAGATGACCGCCGGCACGCCCGCGCGCCGGGCGGCGATTCCGCCGTAGATGTTGGTGTTCAGGCAGTAGGTCTGGACGATATCCGGCGCGAGCCTGCCGAACAGGCTCGCGAGCTTCCCGATGAGGGCGGGGTTCTGCCAGCCCTCGGTATCCAGGTAGTACATGGGTATGTCGAGGCTGTCGAACTGATCGCTGATCTCGGCGGAGCGGTGCCCGTAGATGCAGACGCTCATGGCGAACCGGCTTCTGTCGATGGTGCGCGCCAGCGTGAGAAGATTGTCGTGGATCCCGTGAAACAGCCGCACGTCCTTCCAGACGTGCAGAACCTTGATCATGATCTCGCCTCCGTTATTTCGTGCCGAGCCAGCGCGCCGCGTCCTTCGCGCTGTAGGAGATGATGAGATCGGCCCCGGCGCGCTTGAAGGCCGTCAACGCCTCCAGGGTGATCTCCCTTTCGTCGATGCGTCCCAGGGAGGCCGCCGCCTTGATCATCGCGTACTCGCCGCTCACGTTGTACACCGCGAGGGGAACGCCGAACGTCCGCTTGGCCCGGGAAACGATGTCGAGATAGAACATGGCGGGCTTCACCATGACGATGTCGGCCCCTTCCTCGATGTCGAGTGAGATCTCGCGCATCGCCTCCTCCGCGTTGCCGTAGTCCATCTGGTGGGACTTCTTGTCGCCGAAGCTCACCGCGGATTCGGTTCCATGCTTGAAGAACGGATCGTAGAGCTTGGAGGCGAACTTGGCCGAATAGCCCATCACCGCCGTCTCTGTGAAGCCGTTCTCGTCCAGGATCGACCTGATGGCCTTCACCTGGCCGTCGAGCATGGCGGCGGGGGCCACGATGTCGGAACCGGCCCGCGCGTGCGAAAGGGCGACCTTCCCGAGCAGCTCCACGCTCTTGTCGTTTAGCAGATAGCCGTTGGCAAGGATGCCGCAGTGCCCATGCGGCGTGTATTCGCAGAGGCAGACGTCGGTGACAACGACGATCCCCGGCACCTTCTCCCGGATCGTCTCCACGGCCTTCTGCACGATGCCGCCGGGGTCATAGCTTTCGCTCGCCATCTCGTCGCGCTTCTCGGGAATCCCGAAGAGCAGGACCGAGGGAATGCCCAGGTCCCGGATCTCCTTCACCTCGTCGGCGAGCCGGTCGATGGACAGGTGGTAGTTTCCGGGCATCGAGTCGATCTCCTCTTTGACGCCGTATCCGTGGACGACGAACAGGGGGGAGATGAAATCGCGGGGGGCGAGCGACGTCTCGCGGACCATCTCGCGAATCGCGGGCGTCCGCCGCAGCCTTCTCATGCGCGTGACGGGGAACATTGTTTTTCTCCTTTTCTTCAGGCGCTCTTCGCGCCGGTGCGTGTGATATGGAAGGGAAGGATCTTGCCGCTTCGCGTCGGAATCGGGTAGTCCCGCTTTATGCGCAGGGTCCGCGCCTGCCCCCACATCTCGGGGCCCGACTGGGTCCACGATTCAGGGCTGACGGTGGCGGTCTTGAGGAATCGGATGAAGCTCTTTGCGATCTCCTCCTCGTCCACCTCACCGACCCGCGGGCTTACCAGGAGCTTCAGCCGTGTGAGGCCGCGCGCGTCCTCCTCTTCCAGCAGCTGGTAGTCGGTGCTCTGGCCGCCGTACTTCCGGGGAAGCTCGCGCTCCACGATCCTGATGAAATCGGTGTCGACGAACGTGACGCCTTCCCCGGTGAGCTTCTCGTAGCTCCTGATATCCGAGATGTGCGTATCGAAGCCGAGCCGGCCGAAGGGGCAGGAGCACTCCCCGCTCCACAGCTCGCCGTAATCCCCCATGCCGACGTTGAGCAGGATCTTGGGCGCCTCGTAGAGCAGGGAGGTGAAGAGGAAGGAATCCACCTCCGTGTCGCTGTGCTCCACCCGGAGGCGGTGCGGGATGATCGCCGTGGTGTCCTTGAGGATGTGACAGTGGTCGCTCGAGGGGTAGGGGCTGTCGCATCCCGCCGCGATCACCCCCGCTTCAGAGATCCCATAGATGGGCACCGCGATCGCCCCGGCGGCCTCTATCTCGGCCTTCTTCTGCTGGGTGAGCGGCTCCCCCGTTACCAGGAAGCGCGTGCCGTTGATCCTGAGGCCGTTCTCGGCCGCGGCCATGCAGACCCGCACGGCGGAGCTGGCAAAGGTGTAGATGACGCAGCTGGGGTTTTCCTCCAGCGCGCGGGAAGCCCACAGTGCGATATCGTACGCGTCGTTGAGCCCCACGAACTCGGGCCGCGCGAGGGGCACGCCGCTCAACCTGCTCATCAGGAAGATGTAGCTCACCCCCAGCCTCTTCTCCCAATTCACCTTCATGTGGCTCTTCTCCACCTGGGAGAACCACTTGCGGGGAGGGTTTCCGATGTGGGCGAAGCGCAGGGAGGAATTGATCCCCGGCGCGCCGGGGAAGACGGGAAACCAGTTGGCGATGGGAGCCGTGAGGGCGCCGTGGACATTGAGGATGAACGCGTCATAGAGAGAGCGTTGGGTGAGATAGTCGAAGTCGATGCGGACCCGGGTCCCCGCGCTGCGGGTGGCGCCGCTTCCCACCTCATAGGCCGCGGAGATGAAGGGGTTGTCGAACGCCTTCTCTTCGAGGCGGAAGCGCAGGCCGTCCCGCACGACCTCGAATTTCCCCTTGAACTCGTCCACGGTGTAGTACACCCCGTCCTTTCTCAGGGTCTCGAGGGCTCCCTCGATTCCCGCGTGCTCCACCCAATGGGAAATTTCGGTCATGCCGATCTTCTTGGCGGCGAGGAGGGGCAGGTAAGGACTTTTCGGATAGCCGAAAACTCCCTTCTCCATCAGCCTCAGGAAGTTCTCCTGGCGGCGGGCGATCCGGTCCGTGAACGCCGCCCGCGCCTGCTCCAGGGCCTGCTCCGGCGTGGTTCGATCCCTCAAATACTTCATGAGGCCGAAAACGAATCTCGAGTACTTGCGCATTTTCCCTTTCCTCCAAAATCGATCCGCAGCCGCCCGCGGAAGTGCGAGAGTGCCCGGCGGGATCAGCCTAGGATCCGAAACGGATGGCGTTGGTGAGCTCGCGGACCTTCTCGATCGTGTTGTGCATGATGCGGTTCACGATCGACTTGGTGAGGGACTCCACCATCCCCTTGGCCTCGTCGGGCAGGGCGCTGCCGGTGGCGAAGGATGCGAAGCCCTCCTGGCGGACGTTCTCCGCCATGTCCTTCAGGGAAAGGATCACGGGGGCCAGGTCCGCGGCGTCGAGCTTCTTCCAGACGTCCTTCACCCTTTCGCCGATCATCCCCGCCGCCTTTTCCGCCTCCCTCTCCCGGATCGCCCTGCTCTCTTCCACCACGGCCTTCAGGTCGTCGATGTTGTAGAGGTGCACGCCCGGGATCTCTTTCACCCCCGGGTCTATCGTGCGGGGCACCGAGATGTCGATTATCATGACGGGCTTGCCGCCCAGCGAATCCGCGATGTCGCTCTTTGAAATCACGTAGCCCGGGGAGGCGATCGAGCTGATCACGATGTCGGTCTTGGGGATGTACTCCGCCGCCTCGTACAGCATGATGGGGGTCCCCTTGATGCTCTCCGCCAGGCGGACGGCGCGCTCGAAGGTGCGGTTGGCGACGAACACCTGCTTCACGCCGTTGTCCATGAGGTTTCTCACGGTGAGCTCCGCCATCTCTCCGGCGCCCAGGATCAGTGCCGTCTTTTCCGCGATCTCTCCCAGCGCCCGCTTCGAGAGGGCGACGGCGGCGTAGCTCACCGAGACGTTGGCGCGCCCGATATCGGTGGAAGAGCGGACCTTCTTCACGAGGGCGAATGCCTGGGGGAAGAGGCGCTTGAAAACGGGCCCGACGACTCCTGCTTCCAGCGCGATCCGGTAGGCGTCCTTCACCTGCCCGAACACCTGGGGCTCCCCCACGATCATCGAATCGATGCCCGCCGCCACCTTGCAGAGGTGCTCCACCGCTTCCTCGTTGGTATGGACGTAGAGCGTATCGTCAATGCACTCCTTCACGCCGTGGAAATCGCAGAGAAAGGAGGCGAGGGCCGAGGGTTCCGCCCCGTCCAGGACGGCGTACAGCTCGACCCTGTTGCAGGTGGACAGGATCACGCACTCCGCCACCCCCTGCTGCTCCCTGAGGGCGGAGAGCGCCCGGGGGAGCGCCTCATCCTCGAAGGCGAACCTCTCGCGCAGGTCCACCGCCGCAGTTTTGCTATTCATTCCCAGTACGGATACGATCATGCAGTGCCTCTCTTCGCTCGCCGCTGTCATCGGAGCCGGCCATGGCCAATTCCCTCCAGAAGCGCGCGACGTCGCGCGGGAGGGCGTTCCAGTACAGCCCCGTGTACCTTTCACGAAGGTAGAAAAGAAAATCCCGGTACCACGTGTGCGGATATTCGTCGATTTGCCGTCTCTCCCCGTTCAACAGCATGTAATCGGGGTGGGTATTGAGCAGAGCCATTCCCCCTTTTTCGGCAACCCAGTCCAGCTTCTCCCGCCAGACCCTGGCATCGTGGTGTTGAAGCACCACGAAGAGCGTGCTGTCCTGCGGCAGGGTGTAGGGCAGCTCGACGTATCCCGAGCTGCCGTTCGCCACCCACAGGGGGAAGATCGTTCCGATCCCGTCGGGCTGGGGCTCGAAGGGGTCCGTGTCGAACGTGGAGGCGTCATACTCGATCGCCAGGTCCTTCAGCCACTCGAGATTGTGCTGCATGGCGGCGGAGCGGAACCCGACGGCGCCCCACTCCCGGAGATACGCGTTGATCCGCGCGGCCCGGGAGGTGAAAATCCGGCGTGACTGGTACAGCTTCCCATCATGCGACAGGTCGTGCACGCCGATCTCGAAGCCCTGAGCCGTCAGCTCGGTGCGCACCCGGGGATCGTCTTCATAGCGTTCGGGAACGAAGTTGAAGGATGAAACGAATCCGAGCTCCTTCTCCATGGCCGCGACATGCGCGCAGCGCTCCACGCCCCGAAGACCCTCCACGTCGTGCGTGAGAACGAGCGCGAACTTCTTGCCGTCCGGCCACCCCTTCCAGTGGAGCGGCCGGGATTGGGATCGAGGGTCGATGGGCCACACGATGTCGACATTGCGCGCGACCCGGCGGGCAAACATGCGGCGAACCGCGATCTGCGCGCTTCGGGGGATGAGGGGCTTCATAAAATAGTAGAATCGGCGCGCCAGCTTCCGCCCGCTGGATGTGGCGCCTGATTCCCGCTTTTCCAGAAGCCAGTTGTACGCCGTGAGCAGGTTCTCCGACACGATCTCCCAGGCCAGCTCGCGCTCCACCCTGGCACATCCCCGCTCACCCATGGTTGAGCGGCACGCGGGATCGTCCATGAGCCTGGCCACGGCCTCCGCGTACTCTTCGACATCATTGGGCTTCACATACAGGGCGGCATCCCGCGCCGTGAAGCGCGTCTCCTTCAGGTCGAAGCTGACGATCGGCTTGGAGTACATCATGTACTCCATGACCTTGATCCAGGTGGAATGATCGTTGAGGGGGTTCGAGGGGTTCGGGTCCAGACAGATATCGGCCGCGGCGAGATAGTGAAGGAGCTCCTGCCGTGGAATGAGGCCGGTGAAACGCACCGACTCCTCGAGGCGGAGGTCCTTGACCAGCCCCTTCATGTCCTCCAGCACGTCCCCCTGGCCAATGGCGATGCACTGGAAATCCTCCCTGCCCAGCCCGTAGCGGAGGTGGTGCAGAGCGTGGAGCATGTAGTCCAGCCCGTCCTGCGGGCCCATGGTGCCGATGTACACAAGGAGCTTCCTGCCGCCCATCTGCGGGCCGGGCTCGCGGGAATCGCGCTGGAACTCGAATCGGGCAGGGCCGTTTCGAACGATGAAGATCTTCTCGGGGCCGATCCCCCCGCGTTCCATCTCGATGGCCCGGTAGCTCTCGTTGGTGGCGATCACGAGATCCGAGTGGCGGATGACGAGCGCTTCGATGCCATGGAGAATCCTGTAGATGAAGTTGCGGCGCACCCGGTAGCGGGAGAGGTAGAGCTCGGGCTCCAGATCGTGATGATCGAATATCACCTTCTTGCCCAGGAGCCTATAGCCGAGGGAGAGGAGGCACAGGATGTTGGGGGGATTCGATGAATGGATGACCTGGAACCCGTCGCGCACGGCCACCATGGGGAAGATGAACAGGCACACCAGGGCGAAATAGAAGTACTCCACGATGTAGCCGAACGCGGAGAGGGCCCGATAGAAGAGCACCCCCAGCCGGGAGGTGCTTCGCGTGCTCTTCTTGAACAGGTTGATCATGGGCATTGTATAGACGGTGATGCCCCGAACGACTTCCCTTCCCAGGTTCCCGTGGGGGCTCAAGGCAAGGACGCTCACCTTGTACCCGTTGTCGGCGAGCTTGAACGCCTCCTTGCTCACCCGCGGGTCCGCGAGGAACGGCTTGTCCACGAACATCAGGACTTTTCGCGAACTCTTTTTCATGTCACCATCACCAGCAGATTCCGTCGTAGCGGGTCGGCATGACCTGCTCGAACCGCGGCGCGCTCACGAGGTCCACCACGCGCACATGGCCGTTGACGCCGGCGAGCACCTCCTCGGGATTTTTCGTCTTGCTCCCCAGAACGATCACCTCGGACTCCTTCAGCGTCTCCGCCAGAGATTCGCGCAGGAGCTGCGAAATGTGGGGGATCACCTTCTCGATATAGCGTTTGTTGGACCCATGGAGGCGGGAATAGGAGACCTCCTCGTCGAAGACGGAAACCTCGTACCCCTTGCCCAAGAGCTTTTCGATCAAGTCGACCATGGGGCTCTCCCGCAGGTCGTCGGTCCCCGCCTTGAAGGAAAGCCCGATGATCCCCACCTTCTTCTTGCGGGTCTTCTTGATGAGCTCGAAGGCCCTCTCCACCTGCAGGTGGTTGCTGGGCAGGACGGCCGACAGCAGGGGGGTCTCAACGTCGAGCTCCCGCGCCTTGTGCACGATTGCCCGCAGGTCCTTGGGAAGGCACGAGCCGCCGAAGGCGAAGCCGGGCTTCAGGTACGTGGGGGAAATGTTGAGCTTCCTGTCCTGGCAGACCAGATCCATGACCTCGCGGCTGTCGACGCCGGCCGCCTTGCAGAGCGTGCCGACCTCATTGGCGAAGGTCACCTTCAGGGCGTGGAACGCGTTGGAGACGAACTTCACCGTCTCGGCGCTTTTCAGCCCCGCGCGGAGCACCGGGGCCTTGACGGCGCGGTAGAGGCGCGCCACGACGTCCCCGCTCTTTCCGTCGAGCTGGCCGATGACGGTGAAGGGAGGATCGTAGAAATCCACCACGGAGGTCCCTTCCCTGAGGAACTCGGGGTTCATGCAAACGCCGAAATCGACTCCCCGCCGCTTTCCCGAGTGCTTTTCCAGGAGGGGGATCAGCACGCCTTCCACGGTGCCGGGGAGCACCGTGCTCCTCACGTTCACCACGTGGTAATGGCGGCTTGTCGCGAGGAACTCTCCCAGCTGCTGTATCACTTTCTTGACGAACGTCAGGTTCTGGCTTCCGTTGTCGTTGCTGGGCGTGCCGACGCAGATCAGGGAGACGTCCGCCTCCACGATCGAGTTCCTGCTCGCCGTGAGCCTGCCGGAAGAGACCGCTTCCTTCAGCTTCTCCTCGAGGCCCGGCTCCCGGATGGGGCTCTTGCCGGCGTTGATCATGTCGACCTTCAGAGGGTCCACGTCGTAGCCGTGGACCGTGTGTCCGTCGCACGCCAGGCACGCCGCCGAAACACAGCCGACGTACCCCAGCCCGAAAATATTGACCTTCATCTTCACTCCTCCCCAAACCGTGAAATGAGAATGTCCGCGATCCTGACAGCCGCCTTCCCGTCCCAATAGGGCGGGGCCGGGGGGGCTTCGACCATCCCCCGGGCCAGCTGGGAGATCGCGGCCGCGACGATCGGCTCCCTGCCGGTCCCCGCGATCACGTTCGTGCCGCGGCTCACCGTCACGGGGCGCTCCGTGGAATCCCGCAGCGTTACGCACGGGACCCTCAATACCGTCGTCTCTTCCTGGATCCCGCCGGAATCCGTGAGAACCACCCGCGCGGCCGACATGAGCTTCAGGAAATCCAGGTAGCCCAGCGGCTCGATGGCATGAATTCCCTCGAGGCATTCCGCGCCGCCGGAGGAGAGATCTCCCCAGCCGAGGAGCCGCTGCAGGCCGAAGGCTTCGATGCGGGCCCGCGTGCGGGGGTGTATGGGAAACACGATGGGAAGCTCCCGCGCCACCTGGGCCAGGGCTTCGAGGATCCCGCACAGCGCCTCCGCGTCATCCACCGACTCCGCGCGGTGGAGCGTGAGAACCCCGTAGGGGCAGGGCGCCGAGCCGTTTCGGGCGAGCCCGAGTTGGTGGAGGATCCGCGAGCCCTGCGCCTTCTGCCGATGCGCCAGGAGCGTGTCGATCATGACGTTTCCCACGAAGTGGATCTTCTCCTCGGCGACGCCCTCACGCCGGAGATTTTCACCGGCGCTCTCCTCCGTGGTGAAGAGGCAGTCGGAGATGGCGTCGGTGAGGATCCTGTTGATCTCCTCCGGCATCCTGCGGTCGAAGCTTCGAAGTCCCGCCTCGACGTGAACGACGGAGATGCCCATCTTCACGGCGACAAGCGCGCAGGCAATGGTCGAGTTGACGTCGCCCACCACCAGGACGTGCGTGGGACGCTCCGAAAGGCAAACCTCCTCGAAGCGCTTCATGATCTCGGCCGTCTGCGCCGCATGAGAGCCGGAGCCGACGTCGAGGTTGACGTCGGGCTCGGGAAGGCCGAGCTGCTCGAAGAACAGCTCGCTCATCCGCCTGTCGTAATGCTGGCCCGTGTGAACCAGGATCTGCTCGATTCCTTGTCGGCCCAGCTTCCGCTCCTGTTCTGAAGCCGCGTGCAGGGCCTCCATGATGGGCCCGATCTTCATGAAGTTCGGCCGCGCGCCCACGACGTTCACGATCTTCATCTGACGGCGGCCCCCACCGGCCGGCTCGATGCGCCGACCCGGTGCCCCCGGATGAAGGCATCGTGCCAGAGCTCGAAGGTGAGCAGGGCAAAGAGGATCCGCTTGTTGTCCTCCTGCAGGGCCGCGTGCGAATCGAGCATCTCGTTGACCGTGGCGATGTTGAAATAGGTCCGGCATGCCGAATCCGCGGCATTGAGGCGCTCCCGCAGGCTGTCTTTCAGATCGCCGTGAAACCATTCGTCCAGAGGGGTTCGAAAACCGATCTTTTCGCGCCCGATCACTTCCGGGGGGACCCAGCGGGGGGATACGGCCTTCTTCAACGCGTATTTCTGGGTCAGGCCGCGGATCTTGAGCTTCTGGGGGATGCTTTCCACGAACTCCATGAGCTCCAGGTCGAGGAAGGGAACGCGCGCTTCCAGGGATACGGCCATGGACATCTTGTCCCCGTAGAGAAGGAGGTTGTCCGCAAGCGATGTACGCGCGTCCACGTAGAGCATCCTGTTCAGCGCATCGCAAGGCCCGGCCTCCCTATACCAGGAACCGATGCATTCCCGCATCGCCCTGTCATCCGAAGGGCGAAGCCCATCCCGGAAAATCCTGTCCTTGAGCCGTGCGTCGATGACGCCGTACACCTTGATGAGCCTCTCCAGGGGGTCCATCGTCCCCAGGGATCGGACGGCCCGTTTGAGCTTCTCGTTGCGGGGCAGCCGTTCAGCCAGGGGCGTGATGAGGTGCGTGCGAAGCAGGGAAGGGATGGCGCGGTAATAGGGTCCGTATCTCTCTCCCATGTGGCGGGAGTAACCGGCGAAGGGCTCGTCCGCCCCCTGGCCGGTGAGAACCACCTTCACGCTTTCACGCGCGAGAGCGCACACGCTGTAGTAGGCAAGCGTGGATCCCGTGGCCACGGGCTCTTCCAGGTACTCGATGGAAAGCGGCAGGAAGTCCGCGTAGGTGGCCGACGAAACCCTCACCTCGTGGTGATTGCTCCCGATTCTCCGGGAAGCCTCCCGGGCGTATTCGAGCTCGTTCCATTTGAAATCGTCCTCGAAGCCGACGGTGAACGTCTCTATCGGCCCGCCCGACGCCTCGGTCATGATGGCCGCGACGGTGCTGGAGTCCACCCCGCCGCTGAGCATTGCGCCGATGGGAACATCGGAGACCATCTGGCGCTTCACGGAAGCGGAGACGAGCTCTGAAAGCCTTTCGACGACGTCGCGCTCAGACCAGCGGGAAAGCGGCTCCGGCGCCGGGCGGGAGAACCGCACCGTCTTCACCCCGGAAGGCGAGCATACCAGCGCATGGCCGGGGAGAAGCTTCTTGATTCCGGAAAACACTGTGCGCGGCGACGGCACGTAGCCCAGCGACACGTACTGGTCAAGCGCTTCGCGGTCCACCGCCGGAGTAACATCGGGGCTGCAGAGGATGGTCCTGAGCTCCGAGCCGAAGAGGAGCGTCGCGCCGTCGTCGCGGTAGTACAGGGGCTTTACGCCGAAGGGATCGCGGGCCAGCACGAGGGTATGGAGGCGCTGGTCCCAGATGGCCAGCCCGAACATGCCGTTCAGGCGGGCAAGCCCCTCAAGCCCCCACTGCTCGTACGCGTGGATGATCGTCTCGGTGTCCGACGCGGTGGCGAAGGCGTGCCCATGCGAGGCGAGCTCCCGCCGCAGGTCCTGGAAGTTGTAGATCTCGCCGTTGAAAACCAGCCAGATCCTGCCGTCTTCATTGCACATGGGCTGATGCCCGCCGGCGAGGTCGATGATGGACAGCCGTCTCACCCCCAGGCCGATCCCTTCGGAGTCGTCCGCGTACAGTCCCTCGTCGTCCGGTCCTCTATGGGCGATGGAGCGCGTCATCCGCGCCAACAGGTCCCGATCAAAGGGGTGCCGCTCGCGGTAATGGAACCCTCCCGTTACGCCGCACATGGGCTTACCTCCCCGCCGCCGCCATGGGATGGGGCTGAACGCGCTCGCCGGCTTCTCTGAGCAGCCACAGGGTCAGGCTCCTGAAGGTCTGCGACTGCGCCCAGCGGTGGTATGGCACCTTGTTCCAGCCCACGACCATTTTCCTGGTCAGGAAAGAACCGTCCGGCTTCTGCCAGCGCGAAAGAAGATCGTCGCCAACCGCCTCAATGATCTCGCGGCACCGTGGGTAGCGGTCTTCCAGCAGGAAGCAGAGGTTGAGGCACTCCGCGTAGTCGTAGAGCTCCCGCGTATGGAGCGTCATGCGGGGAGCAACCGCGAAGGGAATGGGAAGAGAGCTCCTGTCCAGCAGGTGCGAGGTGTAGAACGCGAAACCCTTGTCGATGGCCTGCGAGCAGGAAGAGCCGCCGGTCAGCCGCTCGATCTTCGCCAGGCTCTTCAGAACGAAGCAGGTATGGAAGTTGTCGACGAAGGTCTCCGAGCCGTCCGCCGCGTAGCACCAGGAGCCGTCGGGATTCTGGCTTGCGACGACGAAATCGACGTACTTCCGGGCGGCCGCGACGTAGTCTTCGCGGCTGAAGCGGTACCCCGCATCGGTGAGGAGAAACGCCCTGTAGGCAGTGGCGTTGACCACGTGGGAGTGGTCCTCATCGCGGGTGGTGTAGGAGCTTGCAATGCCGAGGGGGGGCAGGGGATTGTCGTGAAGGTCGCGGAAGGCGTGATCCGCTATGGAGCGCATGATCCGAAGCTTTTCCTCGTCCCCGTCCAGCTCGTAGCCGGCGGCGAACGCCTCGTAGACGTACGGTGTCGTGGTGATGAGCGGGGTCTGGGCGGGGACGGTCCCCTTGGTCCCGACCCAATCGAAGGGATATCCCCAGCAGTAATTCCGTTCGCCGGGGCAGCGCATCCTCTTCAGCGCTTCCAGGTAGATCACACCGCGCTGGCGGTACACCTCCGCCCCCGTGGCTCGATACAGGTTGAAGAAACCCATCGCGTAATGCGCGTCGGCTATGGGAAAGCGGGATTTGCCGCGGAACAGCGCCCGGGTTGCCGGCAGGAACGAATCCAGAAGGACGAAAGGGGCAACCGCCGCGATCCCCCAGCGGTGCGCGTAGTACAGCGCCTTCGCCCTGCCGCCTCCGGAAGAAGCCCACAGATCGTACTGGTCCTGGGAAACCTCCCCGAACGAGTCGAGCCAGAGGATGAACCGGCTGATGGAGGAACGAAGCGAATCATGCGTATCCATGCTCTTTTTCTCCTATTGCGATGTGAAAGAATTTCTCGCGCGCCCGGGACATGGTCAGAAACTCGACGTCGGCGCGCGCGCGAAGCGCCCCGATCCGGCGGGCCAGGAGCCGCGCCGCCCCCTCATCGACGCGAGCCGCCTCGTTTGCGCCGCTACGCGGATCGAGAAGCTCGTCGATGTGGAAGAAGTACGTGAGAAAGGCGGGCGCCGCCATGAAGGCCGCCTTGGAAAGGGTTGCCGCGTGGAGCGCCGAGTACACGGCGCCATTGCCTTCCAGGACGCTCGCGTAGATGGGGAACTCGATGATGCGCGAGCCTCCCCGCTTCTCGACATCCTCGGGATCCGGAAAATAGGGCGCCAGGGGCGGGCCGAACAGCCTGCCGGCTACCGAGCCGAGCCGAGCCATTGCGTGTTTCCTGCGCGCGCCCCCTCCGGAGGCGGAGACCCTGTTCGCCGCGCCCCACAGCGTGGAGGAGTCGGAGGTGAAGCCGAGCTCTTCGAGGATCGCGGGAAGCCCTCCGACATGGAGAAGGGCGCCGCTCCTGAAGCTCGCCGGCCGCGCGCCGCATTCGGCCAGCTTGTCGGCCCCGTCGGAGATCTGGGCGCGGACCCATTCCCTGTCTTTGGTCTCGTAGCCAAGCCTTCCATCCGCCCCGGTCCTCCGCCAGTGAACGTGAAGCCCGATTTCGTCGCGGGGGCGCGCGGCGAGCCGCGCCACGACCTCGGGAAACAATCGGGGGAGGTCCCTCTCCCGCTCGCGGCTCGCTTCCACGAACCAGGAGCAGGGGATTCCCTGCTGCTGGAGAAACTGTTCTAGAAGGGGCGTTGCCTTGAGCACGCCGCCGTAATCCCTTGCCGTGCCGTTTCCGTGGTCCCAGGGGCCGTGGTTCGGCTCCCAATCCACGGAAAATATGACAAAGAGCTTCTCATGCATCAGCAGGCCCCCACCGCGACCCGACTTTCCATGAATTCCACCACCTTTTTCGTGTTCGACTCCCACGTCCAGCGGGAAACCCTTTCCAGCAGCCCCGCCGCCAGCCTCCGTCGAAGCGCGGGGTCGCGGGCCAGCCGCTCGATCGAGCCCGCCATCTCCTCCACCGAGCCGGGAGCGAAGAGCAGACCCGACCTGCCGTCCTCGATGATCTCCTCGATGGGAGAAAATCGCGGGGCGACGACCGCCTTTCCCATCGCCGCATATTCGAAGAGCTTGGTCGGCGAGCCGTACCATGTGGCGTTGGCAATGACGCAGACGTCCATCGCCGCGATAGAGCGGGGCACATCGCTGTAGGGCACCTTCCCCGTGGCGACAAGCCCGGGGGGCAGTCCCACGGACCCGTCCGCAGCCGAGGCGGAGAGCTCGCCCACCAGAAGGCCTTTCACTCCAGGGTCTCCGGAAGTCAGGCGGGAGAGAGCCGCGAGGAAAAGGTCCACCCGGTGCCACGCGGCCATGCTGCCCACGAATCCGACAACCGTGGCGTTTCCCAACCCGAGCTCCTCCCGCACCGCGGCGCCGTCCACCGAGGGGGAAAACATCGCCTCGTCCGCCGTCGGGTAGAGAACCAGAAGCTTTCCATCATCGAAGCCACGCCGGGCGTAATGGCGCCTCAGGGCTTCGGAGCCGAGGATCACCAGGTCCGCTCGACGGATGAGGGAGTCCTCCTGCACTACGGCATAGGGCTTCAGGATCGAAAAGTGCATGCTCACCGATTCCCTCAAGGGATCGTTGACCTCCAGCACGTGGGGAATGCCGAGAGATCGCGCAAGACGCTGCCCGCCGGAGTGGAAGGCATTGGCACGCTCGTAGAGGAAATCGGGCTTCCCCTCGGCGACGAGGCCGGCTGCCTCCCCTCGGAAGCGCCTGTCGTGGACTATCTCATAGAGGTCCCGCGCGAGCTTCGCCACGCCGGGCGGCACGCGCCGCCGCATGGTCCGATACGCCTCCTTGGCCTCCGCGGCGCCCGGCTTCTCGCTCGCCAGAAAGCGGATCACGCGGTGACCCGCGGCCTCGAAGCCCTTGATGGTCTTCGTCATGTGCGTGGCATACCCTGCGGCGTCGGTGATGCGGTTTCGCGGGTTGGAGTTGAGGTACAGGAGCGTCATCGGGGCACCCCCCCGGGCTCCCCGACGGGCGATTCGGCGCAGATGAATCGGGTGCCGAGCGCGCAGGGGAGCCCACCCCGCCGCGAGATCACCAGCTTTCGGGTTTCGCGCTTGCGCCCATAGCGCTCCGAGACCCAGCCCTCCGTCACTGCCAGCTTCCAATCGCCGAGGTCGGCAAAGGAGATGAAAAGAACCGCCCCCGCGCGGGAGAGCTTCACCAATGAGGGGCCGAGACTGTCGAGCCGGCAGTCGGGATGAACGGTGAGAAAGATCTCGAAAAGATGCTCTCCCTCTCCGGCAAAGGAATCCTCCACGGCGAGGGTGTTGGAGCCCTTGTCCAAGAGGAACTCCCTCTTGTGCACGACCGGCCGCGGGAGGCGCCGGTAGCCGTAGTGCTCAGCGGCGAGGCGGTCTGCGGTGGGTGAGCTTTTCCAGAGCGTCACGAGCGGGCGCGCGTCGTTTTCCATGGCGAAGAGAATCGACTCGGAGAACCGGTTTATCTCCACGCCGTCCACGCGGGCCGTGTTGTGGAACGCGGTGGAGCGGAAGAGGTTCCTCCACCGCGGCGAGCCGGAGTAGATGAAGGTTCCGCTGTCTGACAGGAAGGCCGTATTCTTCCAGAAAAGCTCGAAGCTCAATGCGTCGCTGTGGGCGTGCCCGGCGTGGCGGCCGTTCATCCCGCCGTTGGCGCAGACGACGAAGACCTTCACGTCCTGGCCGCTGTGAAGGGCGTAGTACCCCGCATCGGGGAATGCCCGTGAAGAGCTGCCGGGGGGGGCGTGCGGCAGGGCGAGTGCCCGGTTCAGCCCGGCAGAGCCGAAGAGCCACACGAGGTCTTCCCCCGTCGCGAGGGCGGAGTGAGGAAGCTCCTTCCTGCCGCAGAACAGCGCAGCAGGGGCCAGGAGGTGCCTGTGATCGCGGTAGTCGGTCGGCCCCAGGGGCGTGACGCGCCCGTCATCCGCGTCGCGCGCAAGCGAGCCGGTTCCATCGGGGCGCAGATACCCTTCGAGGAACGCGGTCATTGCGTCCAGCGCGGCGACCATCCGCTTTGGGAGCGGGATTCCATTGGAGCTGCACAGAACGCCGCAGCCCAGGAGCATCTCGAGCACCAGCCGGTGGTAGGCCGGGGCAAGCTCCCAGTGCGCCCCGTCGGGGAGCACCTGGACTTCCAGCTCGCTTTCCAGCTCCGAGAGCGCGAAGGAAAGCCATGCCTCGGGCTCGCGGCCGTCGAGCATCACCCCGAGGTAGACGAGGCCGACCAGGTCCGCCATGTAATGGTTGCCGTTCATGCGCTGGAGCCTGCCGTCCACGACCCTTCTGTCGAACTCGAGGTTGCCGCGGATGAATCGCCCATGATCGAGAAGGGAGGCGGCCAGCGCGCGCTTTCTGTCCTCGTCGAACAGGGGCGAATCTCTGAAGAAGAAATACGCCCAGAGCAGGTTGATCGCGCGGATGGCCACCTCCATGGGACAATGCCAGTTCACGCCATAAAGGAAGGGATTCTTTTCCAGCCAATCGGAGAGCTGGTCGAGAAACTCACGGGTGTAGCGCTCGCTTCCCGTGAACAGGTACCCCTTCCCCAGCGAGATGAAGTGGTAGAAGCGCGAGAGCTCCCAGGGGACCTTGATGTCGGAACCGTCCGAAAGGTCGATCTCGGGGATGTCCTCGAAGTAGTGCCGGGGCCACGCCTTCCCGCTCTTGAAGTCCCTGTGCCAGTCGATCGTGTCGCCCAGGAAGACCTCCCCGGAGCCCAGGAGGTCGAACACATGGGCAACGGCTTTGTCGGCCTCCTCGACGGCGCGGTTCGGCGAATCGTTCCAGCGGTCGAGGAAGAGGGAAAGGAAATGCGCCCGATTGTCCCGCATGTCGCGGGCGCAGAAGAACTCGCGGTCTTCCCTGATGCGCGCGGAGGCGGGGCGGGCCTGCGGGCGCAGCCGCATCCTCTGGGCGGCGGAAGCCCACCTGCGCTCAAGGCGCGAAAACGCCACAGCGGCGAGCACCGGTAGCGGCGTCTGGAGAACCCGGGCGATGATCTTTTTCATGGGGTGAGACGCTTCACGATCCTTTCGAAATTGTGCCGCCACGTGAACGCTTCCATGACGGTCCTTCGGGCCGTGCGGCCCATTTCCTTCCGCCCGGCCGGATCGCGGATCAGCGAGAGGATGCCGCGGGCGAGGTCGCGGGGATCGCGCTGCTCGACGAGCACGGCGTTCAGCCCGTGCTCTAGTATCTCGGCAAGCTGGCCGACGCGCGAGGCGACGATGCCCTTTCCCATGGCCATGTACTCGAAGATCTTGGTCGGAGAGCCGAAGAAGCGGGATCCATCGGCCATGTCCTCGTGGGGCGAGACGAGGATATCGCAGGCGGCCAGGTAACGGGGGGCCTCCTCATGGCGTACGACGCCTCCGAAGGTGACGGAGTCCAGGACCCCGTCCTCCGACAGGATGCTCACCATCTTGTCCTTCAGATCTCCGTCCCCGATGATGAGAAACCGCGCAAGCGGCTCCTCCTTGAGCACGTGCTTCACGGCGGATGCCAGGGTCAGCACGCCGTGCCATTGCCCGAATATCCCGATGAAGCCGACGATCGGGGCGTTCTTGGGAAATGAGGCCTTTATGCGCGCCGGCTCGACGGCATCGGAGAAGCGGGCCGGGTTAACGCCGTTGGGGTTCACCACGATGCGCTCGCGCTTCACCCCCGCGCGAACCAGGCGGGAGGCAAGCTCCGCGGATACCACGGCGATGAGGTCGGCCCCGTCCAGGTTGATTCGATCCACGAGGTTCTCGATGAAAGAGCCGCGAGCCCTGCGCCGGGAAAGCCCTGCCCAGCGGGCGGAGCTGTTGTACTCCAGAACGAACGGCACCCCGGCCAGCCGCGCGAGCAGCACCCCGCTGAAGTTGTTCTGCGAGGCGCGCTGATAGAGGAACGCCGGCCGGGCGGCGCGGATCGCGGGCAGCGCCCGCAGGGCAAAGCGCAGATTGTACTCCACCTGCGAAACGACCTGGGGGAAGTCGAAGAGCCGATGCGACGGCTGGATCACGGAGACGCGGGCCGACAACCTGTAGGCGTCCAGCCCGTCGGGCGCGAAAGCGCCGACCCGCCAGCCCGATTCGGCGGCGGCGCCGATGAACTCACGGGTATGCGTCACGGATCCCCCGGCGGAGAGCCCGAACCAGAAATCCGTCTTGAGATAGCACATCGACTTCAGGGCCCCCGGCGCAATGCCTCGACGCCGGGGATGCCGGGTGAGAACGAAGAGGATGCCCGCCACCAGCCCGAATGTCATGAATGCAAGGCCGGCCTGGAGAGCCGAAACCATGAAACGGGGAACGTCCTTGAGCAGGAACAGCGACGGCGAGAGGCGCCTGCGCCTTCCCGTCGGGTCCGTGAAACGAACCTCCCGCGCCCCGGAAAGCGCTCCGACGAGCTTCAACAGGAAGAGGTTGTGCTGGTGCTCGATGTCCCTGCAGTACAGGCTCAGGCTGTCGAGCCGCCTGCGACGCATTCCGGAGAGCGTTCGAAGGATCTTCCCCGCGGAAAGCTCCCCGCGGTCCAGGACTTCAACCTGCTCCAGGCCTCCGCCCAGCCTTCGAAGCTCCGCCGGCGGCGCCGAGCATACATTGAGTATCGCTTGCATATGTTTGTCGTTCCTTGGAGGCCCGTCAGGATCGGGCCTTTGCGATCGGTTTGTTTTTTTCAAGATTTTCCGCGGGGGCAGGCGAACGCCGGCTCCCGTGGAAAAGGGATATCTATTTCACTCTCAGGCCCGTGGGCGGCGCAGGCGGCTTTATGACCGTTCCGGATTGCTCATAGGCGCCCAGCGAGTACAGCGAGCGGGCGCGGCCCGCGATGTCTACATTGAATGGGGCCCCGAGGTTGTCGCCCTGGGCAACCTGCGCGGGGGTGAGGGTCGACAGGGAGAAGGCGCTCGTGGCGGGGTGCCAGCTCTCGTCGAACCCCGTGGGAAGAACGGACATCAATGCGAGCGCCACCCCGCCGCTGAATTGAGGGTCCATGACGACATTGTTTGAGGCGACGTTGCCCGAAGAGATCGCGGCGAAACCGGAGGCCCCTTCGAGCCAGCTCACCGGGTACCAGTGCGACGGCGAGGAGGAGCTGTCGCGATAGTAGACAAGGGTGGCGAGGTTCGCGCCGTCGCGGTAGATGACGTTTCGCGAGATCGTGTTGTTGGCGCCGATGCCGATGTTGAATGCCACCGTTGGAGCATTGGAGTTGATGATGTTGCCGTAGTAGAAGATGTTGTCTCTGATGTCGTTTCCCGCGGGGATGTTGGTCCCCGCCGTGCCGTCATCCTCGATCGTGAAGGCGGAGCCCTCGTAGCCGCCCGACTCCCCGCCCATGTAGCCGGAGTGATACACGGTGTTGAAGTAGATCTTGTTGTTGTTTCCGTTGAGGATGCCGATGCCGCTGGAGCAGTCGAAGATGAGGTTGTTGAACAGGAGGTTTCCATCTGCCTGGATGCTCGAGGAACCGTCGAATTTCATGCCGAAAGACGGGCGGAACGGGCTCTCGTAGGTCATCCACTTGTATCCGGCCTGGGTGATGATGTTTCCCGTGATGGTATTGTTGGCCGATGAGACGACCATGCCGTGGTCGTTGGTCTGATAGATGTAGTTGTTTCGGACCATGCAGTTGCCCTGGTAGTACAACTCGATGGCCTTTTCCTCCGTGTGGTATATCGTGTTCCTTTCTATATCGATATACGCGGCCTTCGCAGAGCCGGTCACTTCTATTCCATACCCGCTGGCGCCCGAAGCGCCATAGATCTCGTGGATCAGGTTGCCGATGATCTCGTCATAGGTGGAGGCGCCGTCGATGAAGACCCCGGCCGAGTTGGATTCATTTCTCATGTTTCGGATCTCGAAGCCTTCGATGTGGATGTAGCTCACGCCGTAGATGTGGAAACCCTTCCCGTATCCCGCCACTCCGCCGGTCCCGCTGGTCGTGGCTCCGCCGTCCACGACGGCCCGCCCCGTTCCCCAGCCGGAGAGATGCCCGGAGAGCACCTTGATCAGGTTCCCGGACTGTCCGCCGCTGTAATAGTTTGTATCGAGCTGGATCGAGTTGTTCTGGAGGACGGAGCCGCCCTTTACAATGACGATGTCGCCGGCCGCTATCTTGACCCAGCCGCTGCCGGTAATGCCGAGCGTGCCCGGAACGTGCTGCCAGGCCGCGTCCGTGGAACGCCCATTGTTGGAATCGCTTCCTGCCGCGGGGTCCACATAGTACGTGGCCGCGAGGGCGGAAGCGGCGGACAGTATGACAAGCATGATGGGAAGCGCGATTCTCCGTAAGATCATGGCACACCCCTTTCGCGGAAAGCCGTGAAAGAATTTAAGCATGAGATGTGCCAAGATCCAATCAGCGCCATCTTTCGAATATCCATTGTCCACTATTTCCTTTTATTGTTGAAAAATAAAGCGCCCTGCAAAAAATGTCTCGAGCCTGCCCGCTTCGCCTGGGCTTCTGCACCCTCGCTCGCCGATTACATCCCTGTACTCGTTATGTGTAAGCGCGATTACACGGACGTAACTCAGGGGCGGTGCAGCGGCCCGCCCTAGGGCCGATACTCCTGCTCGGCGTGGGCCCGGTCCTGGAGGGCCTGCACGAATCCGGACAGGATCCCGAACAGGAAGAAGAGCAGCTTGTTGATGTAGGCGAGGTTTCGGGTGAAGTCCAGCCCGAAGTCCACGACGAGGTATGCCAGGGTGAAACAGATCGCCGCATTGGCGAAGGCGACATGTATGCGGTTGGTGTCGTACTTCCTCACCTGGAAGGCGTAGCGGAAGACCGTCACGAACAAAGCGATGAAGAAGAGGAATCCGATGATCCCCGTCTCCGAGAGGGCGGCCAGATACGCGTCATGCGGGGTGGGAACGCTGATCACGTTCTTGTAGAAGCTCACGTACCTGTCGAGGTCGCGCTCGTAGGCCTCCGCGTAGGCCCCGTATCCGACCCCGATCAGCGGATGGTCCGCGAACATGACGAGCGCCGAGTGGTAGGTTGCCAGGCGAGCGTAGATGGTTTCCATCTTGTCGATCCTGTTCGTGAACAGCTTGCTGTCGCGGTTGAGCAGAAGCGGTGCCAGGGGGGCGATGAGCAGGATGACCAGGATCAACGCAATCACAACCGGCACGCTCTTCTTGATGTTGAGGCCCAGCATCGCCAGGAAGGCAACCGCGAGGGCAATCCACACTCCCCGGGTCAGCGTGTTGAGCACGGCCCAGATCCCCAGGATCATGGCGCCCACCCTCATCCTGCGCCAGCCCTTGCCGTCCTGGAAGGTGCCCCCGACGCTCGCCGCGACGAGGATGAGGGTGTTCATCACGCCTCCCAGCTCCTCGGCATAGGCAAAGGGGCCGTTGACCCTCCCCTCGGCGAACTTGTCGTCCCCATTATCGACGATCAGGAGGTCCCGGTGGGTGAACCGCTCGCCCAGGGCGAGCAGCCCGAGAATGACGATGTCGATGAGAAAGATGTGGTACACGGTGTGCAGGAACCACTCGTCGTGGGCATAGCGCTTGGCCATGAGGTACAGAACGTAGGGGATGAGCAGCGAATCGATGAGGACGCGGATAGGGGTCTTCTTCATGAAGCAGAATGCGATGGATACGGCTCCCACGATGATCAGGAACAGGATCTTCCTGTCCAGCACATTGGTGATCCATTTGCGGCCCTTCGTCCAGGGATTGGAGAGCTCCGCCAGGAGGGCCAGGCCGGCGAGGAGCCTGTCGAAGGTCATGTCGGGCAGGGGGCCGAGCTTGGTGCCGAACCTGTTGGAGATGATGGGCCCCACGAGCAGGAAAACGAGGATCAGCCGCTTGGCGTCGATGGATTTTCGCAGGGTGGCAAACAAGAGGATGGTCCACACTACGAGGTGGGTGAGCTTGAAGTCCACCCAGCTTCCGGCGAAGCACACGATGGCGGAGAAGACCGACAGGGCGATGAAGCGTCGGGAAGCCGCAAGGCCGGCGTTCCGCTCGCCAAGATCATAGGTGGCGACATCGCTCACGCGCGGCCCTCCGAGCGCCCCGGTCCCATGGCGCTGATCCGCTTCAACGTCTTTCTATAGTAATAGAGGTGCAGGCAGAGGTTGAGACCGAGGGCGACCAGGGTGGCATAGGAGGCGCCGAGGGCCTTGTACCGCGGGATGAGAAGGACGTTCAGCGAGAGGTTCACCACGGCCATGACGAAGGCGGTGTTCCGCAGATAGGAGCCCATGCCCCGGGCGCCCATGAACATGTTGAAGGGCTGGGCAATGCCGGAGAAGACTGCGGTGAGGGCGAGGGGAAGGATCAGGGGGATCACCTGATCGTACGCATGGCCGAAGAGGAGGTGCACGATGAACTTTCGAAGCGCGATGAGCCCGACGGCGCATGCGGAAAGCCACAGGAGGTTCACCTGGATCACCGCGGCCGGAATCCTGTCGTTCTTGGCGAAGTCCTTGAACAGCGTGGTGGAGAGCGAGCGGGAGAACGTCGCCATCGGGAAGGTGAGGAGGTTGCCCAGGTTGTAGAACCCCACCGAAGCGGGGTCCGCGAAGGCGGAGATGAGCATGCTGTCCGTCTTGGCGCTGGCCGTGTTGGCGATATTGCCGAGGTAGGCGTTCCATCCGTACACCTTCACGTCCATCATGAGCCTGCGGGCCGCGCGGCCGATTCCGCTGAAAAGCGGCCTGGCCGTGAAGAGCAGGACGGCCGCGGCCGCGAGATTGGAGACGAGATTGATCGCCAGGGCCGCAGCAAAGCCATAAGTGCCGGCCAGGAGGAAGGCCACGATGAGAAGGAGATTGAGCCCCTTTGCGCCCACGCGGAAAATCGCCAGGGAGCCGATCCTGTTGTCTCCCCTGCACACGGCCTCGACGAGCATCTGCAGCCCCATGAGGCCGAAAAGCACGCTGAACAACCTCAAGGCGGAACCGGTGTCGGACTTGAACACGGGAGCCATGAGGAAGCTCAGACCGAACACGATGCCGCCCGCCAGCAGGGAAAGGAGGGCGCCGATCGCGATCAGCGCGCCGATCAGCTCGCGGCGCTCACGCTGCCGATACTCGTCGGCAGCCAGAACCCGGGCGCCGGATGAATAGAAGCCGAAGTCTATGAACAGCACCACGTAGTCCGCCACGGCCAGGGCAAAGGAAAAGCGGCCGTAGGAGGTCGGGTCAAGGCTCCGCGTATTGAGCACGTTGGTGAGGATCCCCCCTACGAGAAAGACGACCTGAGACAAGTAAAGGGAGGCGACCTGACGGATGGACCGCGAGCCTATGGCGCCGCGGATCGCCTTGACGCCAAAGCTGAAGCTCATCCGGCCGGCCTCCCCCGCCCCGCCGGGGAGCGGATGAATGAAACAAGGAGGATGAGGAGGAGGATGGGCTCTTGGAGAAGGGAAAGGATCAAGCGCCCCGCCTGCCGCACACCGTAGGTTCCAAGCCGCCATGCCCAGGCGTTTCTGAACAGAAGGGCATAGGAGACGCTTGTTTCCAGTATCCAGGGGATGAAGGCGCTCCTGCTGCGCGCCAGCTCGCTCTTGAGCCGGCGGATCCTCTCCAGGCTCTTTTCGCGGGCGCGGCCCCCGAGGAGCTCCACGGCATCCCGCCGGTACGCGCTCACCGGAATCTCCTGGAAGCCGATGATGCCCGACGGCCCGACGGTGACCGAGAGGAGGAAACCATAGCGCCGGTCGCGAAGGGCGTGCGAGCTCGATCCCGGCATCTCATCCACGGAAAAGAAGAAATTGCCCAACGAGTAGCAGATCAGGGCGCCATCGTAGAGCTCGATCCCCTGGGAAACGTGGGGATGCTGTCCGATGACGAGATTCGCCCCGGCGTGAACGAGCGCCCGGGCCAAATGCCGCTGCCAGGGAGACGGCCGGCCGACGTACTCGTAGCCCCAATGGAGGGAGACGACGAGCAGGTCCACGCGGGAAGCGAGCCGCCTCACGTCCCGAAGGGCCGTGCGCTTCCTCAGGGAAGCGAGGGTGGAGGGGAAGCCGTAGTCGGCATATCCGAGGAATCCGATCCTCATCCCCTTGGCTTCGAGGATCACGGGTAGGCCGCCTTTTCCGTTTCGAAGCCCAAGGGGCTTCATGTCGCGCGCCTCGAGCTCTCTGATCGTCGAAAGGCATCCCTGCAAGCCCAGGTCGAACACATGGTTGTTGGAGATATTCACGACCTGAAAGCCATACTGGCGAAGATAGGAGGCGGCGTGGGGATCGGTCCACAGCACGTTCTTCTTCCGCGCTTCCGCCGACACGGGGCTCCCTTCTGCGATGCAGCCTTCCAGGTTTATGAAACGCACATCGGCAGCTTCCAGGAGCTTCCGCGCGGGGGCGAAGGGATCCGCCTCCGGCCTTCCCGCGGGAGGGAGGGCGTCGCCGGCAAACATCAATGTGAGGGTCTCAGCCATGATTGATGTGCAGTTTCTGGTCCAGGAACGAGTGCTTCCCCCTGGCTCCGCGGGGAATTTCACGAACATGGACGATTTCAACGTCGATGTCATCCCCCAGCTTCGCACCCAGGGCGTGGAGGAACTCCCGCTCGTCTTCCTGGGTATAGCTCGTCTTGGCAACGATCTTCAGGCGCACCCTTCCGGGCTCATCCTGGTAGAAGCGGAACTGGCCGATGTGGTCGAAGAGGTGCGAATGGATCGAAGCGACGCGGGTGAGCGGGACCTGCCTGCCCGTCCTGGTCACCAGCTGCTCCAGGGCGCGGCCGTCCAGCCGATCCAGGAGCGGGAAGGCGCGGCCGCACTTTTCGCATCCCGCCGGGCCTTTTACGGCATTGTCCGCCGTGCGGTAGCGGATGAAGGGGGTGGCGAAGCTCCAGAACGAGGTGCCGACGATCTCGCCGGTCTCGCCTTCCGCCACCTCGGCGCCGTCGGCTCCCACCAGCTCGGCGTACCCGTAGAACGGCACCACGTGGTACTTCTCGGATCCGAGGCACTGCACGGCGAGAACCACCTGTTCCGTCTGGCCGTAGAAGGAAAAGAGCCGCGCCCGGGGGAAGGCCTGGCGAATCCTTTCCTTCTGCCAGTCCAGGACATTCTCCGAGCCAAGTATGATGCTTCGAAAATCGAGCCTGCCCGCGTCCCCGTGCTCGATCACGAGATCCGAAAGGATAAGCGCCGAGGAGGGATATGCCCGGAGGTGCAGCGGTGAAAAACGCGTGACAAGGTCGCGGTAGCTCTGGTAGCTTTCGGAGTCGAGGAAATAGCTGGAAAGGAACAGGCTCCTCGACAGGCGGTCGAGCTTCCAGAACCGCTCTCGTGTTCCGTTGAATCCCCCCCGCAGCACCGCCACGAGATCTCTGTTCCTCCACCCCTGCTCTTCCATCGCCAGGTGAAGGAAGGCATCCTCCTTGGCGTCGTTGAGGGCGGTATGGAAGAAACCGAAGGGAATCCCGGTGGAGCCGCTGGTGCTCTCGTAGTGCATCGCCCGAGCGGGGATTGCCCGCGATACGAAATCCCTTTCGTTGTCGCGCAGAAGCTCCTTTGTCGTGAAGGGCAGGATCGCGAGGTCTTCCGGGCGGCGCACGTCCGCCGGCTTCACCCCGGCATCGTCCCACAAGAGGCGGTAGCCGGGAACGCTCCGGTAGGCGAAGTCCAGAAGCTTGCCGAGCCTCTCCTGCTTCCAGCCGGCGATCCGCTCGCCGTCCCACCACTGGGCCGCTTTGAACTTCCGTTTGATCCGCCTGTATCTCATGCCCGCCCTGAAAGAGGGCGGCAGACGCCCGAAGAGGTCCCGGGCAAGGGATTTGGCCCTCGTGACGAGGCGCGGGGGGGAGTTTTCATCCATTGACGATCACCTTTGCTGATTCTCCAGATCGAGGATGAGCAGATGCCGTTCGCGGTCCTTCTCGCTCACGGTCATCCTCACCGTGAGCCTACCCGGCGCCACACGGGAGGCGCGCCACTTCGTCCGGCCGTCCGCGACGATGCGCGCCTCCCGGATGCGCAGGCGGTCGAACGCCGGAACGACGAGAGAGACGGTGAGCCTCCGGGGCCTCTCCCGTATCAGGGCGCCCGCGAGGAAGCGCACGGCGAACGCCCTGCGGCAGGTCCCGGGAGAGGCGGTTTTGGAGAGGTCGGTTTCGCTCAGGAGGCCGATCGACTCGGGAGAATTGTAGTCCAGCCACGACGCGAGGGCTTCGCTCGCGCCGGCCGCGGCAAGCTTCGGCGCGCGCCGCGCAAGGGTCCGGAAATGTCTTTCCACCCTGCGCCATGCTCTCCCGCCCTCCGCGTCACCGATGCCCCCGATCGTGACCACGTGCTCCATCTCCGTGATGATATGGCGGCCGCTCTTCACCCTCCCCTTGTTGAGGAGCGCGCGGTACGCCGTAAGCACGTGGCGCGGAGGATCCCGCGGCGAAACGGGATGCTTGCCCTGGGGCATGATGAGGGGAAGCATCTCCACGATCCCGCGTTCGCTCAAATCACGGGCACGCGCGTCAACGTCTCCGCCCCGGCTGAAATACACGGCGCGGTCCACCGGCGCCCCGAAGCCGAAAAGCCGGTCGTGGACGCTCCTTCCGCCCGTTGCGCTGGAGTCGGCCAGTATTCCGCTCTCGGCCAGGGCGAGGACCGATTTCTCCCTCTCCGCCAGGCTCTTGCCGAAGTCCCATTGGCCCGCCCGGAAGAGGATGGGAGACCAGTCGAAGCGGGCCGACACCACCGCCTCCTCCAGGCTGCGCTTCGCCCACATGAGGCTCCCGCGGCGGCTGTCGATATCCCGTGCGGAACCGAGCCGGGGGACGACGTTGGCCCACGAGTTCACCTGCCAGCCGGGGAAGTAGCGGTTCTTCTTCTGCAGATCGAAAACGACTGTGCGCGGATCGTGATTCATGGAGTAGCAGAAGAAGTACGAATCGGGAACGGCGGAGAGGTGGAGGTGGAGCTGGATGTCATGGCCCCGCGCGAGGGACCCCGAATAGTGCCGGGCAAGCTCATCGGAGAGGGCCGCCCAGCTCGGGCTGGAGCGCGCCGCCCACTTCACCATTCCAAGCGCGGTGCCGACGTCCAGCATGTGCGTCCACGCGAACCCGAAACGCTCCGCGATCCGCTCGGCCCTCTCGCTCTTCGCGATGAGATCCAGGCGGGCCTCCTCCACGCGGAAGCGTCCATTTTCTCCGGCGCCCATGCGCTCCCTTCTGATCGCGACTTCCTGGTCCTCGGTGAGAACGAGGAAGACCCGGCCTTCCTCGGGGTCCTCGACATGGAAGAGGACCGCCGCATCCGCCCAGAGCCCCTCCCCAACCGCCACCAGGTTGACGGCCCACGGATTCCCCAGGTTCACCGAGCTGGCTCTTCGGGCCGTCACCTGGAAGGAGCACGATTTGGTCTCTCCCGCTCGAATCTTTCCCAAAAAGATCCTCGAGGCTTCGGCTTCGATTCCCCCGCCGTACGGCTCGAGCACCGCGAGAACGACATTGCCGGCATCCGTCTCCGATTGCACTTTCACCGTCACCCTGCGCTTGCCACCGACGGCGAGGGTGAACGATTCGGTGTCGGTACGCACCATTATGAGAGGGCTTTTTACAAGCGCCCGGCGCGTCCCGGTCCTCCGCCATGAAAGAAGCTCCTCGCGCAGGGCGAACGCCGCGGAATCGGCGCCGTTGTAATCGACGGCGCGGCTGAGGCTCCTCACCGCCGCGCGCAGCGAGCCGCGCCGGGCGTACAGGACTCCTTTTACGTGCCACGCCTCCGGGAAGCTGGGCTGGATGAGAATGGCCTTGTCGCAGCACCCGATGGCCTCGCCGATCCTGCCCAAATCATTCAAGACCAGCGCCTTCTGGAGACGAAACGCGGCAAATGCCGGGCGCTGCTTGACGGCTTCTTCGATGTCGGACAGCGCCTCCGCCGGGCGGCCGGCGAGCCGGAGGGCCTTGGCGCGCAGGGAAAGAAAGCGCCCGTCCGGGCAGGAGGGCGGGCTCGCTTCGGAGAGAGTCGCAAGCGCCTCCTCTCCTCTCCCCTGGGAAACGGCGATCTCCGAAAGCAGCATCGCCTCCTCAAGGCCCCGCGTGGACCCGGGTGCCTTGAGGCATGCAACGGCGCGGGAGGTCTGTCCCATCGCCAAATAGGTTTCGACAAGCAGGAGCGAGTGTCGGCCGCGTGATTTCTTCTCCCTCCGCCGTATCAGGGCAACCAGCTTCTCCCGCTGCCTGTTGGTTTCCGCCACGCGGGCCATTGCCTCGTAGGCGGCGCCGCGATCCGTCAGAAACATGCATGCAAGGCAATGGAGGCGCCAGGCGAAAACCCTGCGCGCGCGGTTCTCTCTCACAACAGCCGCCGAATAGAAGAGCTTTCCCGCAAGGTCGAGCCCTCCCACGGCCGGTGAACAGAGGACCGGGGCGAGGCCCGCGAGCCAGCCATACGGGCCCAGGAGAAGCTCAGCCGCGACTCCAACGACAGCGCCGGCGAGGATGCTTTCCGCGAAACGAATGGCGCTGACGCTGAGTCCGCGCATGCCGAAGCTTCGAAAAGCCACTTTCGCGAAAGGCGGGATAAAAGCTTCGACGGGCACGATTAGACGGCCGCCTGAACGGCCTTCCGCCGATCGCCACCCGCGGAGCCGAGGCGAGCCCGGCTTGCCGCGAGCGCCTGACGGTAGGTCTCCATGAGGTCCTCCGCGGCCTGAGAGGCCCTGCAGTGCCCCTGGACCCATTCGTGGTTGAACCGCGCCATCTCCGCTGTCCTCGCCTTGTCCGAAAGAAGGCTCTCAAGCAGGTCCGCCAGCTCTTCGGGGCTTCCGCCGTCGGCCGCATATCCCATCGTCGCATCGGCGAAAAAGTCCTTGATCCCGCCCACGGGCCGCGTCACAACGGCGTGTCCGAAGCCCATTGCCTCCAAAAGCGATAAGGGCATCCCCTCGCTCACGGAAGGGAAACAGTAGATCGCGTGCGATTCCAGAACCTCTCTTTTGCGCTCGCCCCGCACGTAGCCAAGCATGCGCACCCTGCCGGAAAGCTCCCCGCGCGATGCGATCCGCTGCCTCACCGCCTCGGCCGCCGATCCGTCCCCCGCGATGTCCAGTCTCGCGTCGAAGCCTCTCTTCACGAGGATGCTCATCGCATCGAGGGTCTCGAAGATCCCCTTGCCCTCCTCCAGGCGCGACAGAAAGAGGATGGGAAGCGGGGGGCTCTCGAGGATGCGCCGGACCTTGCCTTCGATTGAAAACCCGTCGAACATCTCGTCGCTTACCGCCGTCCTGGCGAGGCGAATCGGCGCCTTCACCCCCCACTGCCGGAGCTTTTCGGCGAACGCGGAGGCGAGAACGAGAATCGCGTCCGCCCTGCCGTAGGTGCTTCTGAAGAACCCCATCAGATGCGCATCGACGGTGCGCTCGAACGGCGCCCACCAGCCGTGGAAGAACACCACCACGGCGAGCTTCCGCCGCAGGGCCTGGCGGATGAAAAGGCCATCCCGCAGAAAGCTCTTCGGGTCCAGCGAGGGGTTGACGGCAAGCAGATCCGCCGGCTCCCGCCTCAGGCGCACAGCGAGCTTGAGCTGATCCGAGATCGGGTGAAACGGCCCTAGAGACCTGTGCGTCCCCCCCATCTCCATTGGCGAAACCGTCACATCGTCGTCCGCCAGGTAGGGAAGAACGCCGCGATAGAGCCCCGCCACGCCTCCCGGATCGCCCAGGGCGGGAACCGTGAGAATTACCTTCATACCGCGAGGGGCACGCGGAGCGTTTCCGCGAGATTCGAGCAGATGGACTCCATGGCATCCTCCCCGAGCTCCGGGTACAGGGGCAGGGAGAGGAACTCGTCGGCGCACTGCTCCGAAACGGGGAAGCTTCCCCGCGGGTAGCGCGGGTCTGAAAAGACCTTCTGGAGGTGCAGGGGCACCGGGTAGTGTATTCCACAGGAGATTCCCCGGTCGTGGAGGGCGGAGAGGATGCGGTCCCTCTCCTTGACCCGCACGGCATAGAGGTGCCACACGTGCGCGGCATAGGGTGCTTCCCACGGGGTGATGACACCATCGACAGGGGCGAGGCGCCGGGAGTAGAGGGCCGCCTTTCCCCTTCGCAGGCCGTTCCATCGACCCAGATGCCGGAGCTTCACGCTCAAGACGGCGGCCTGAATTCCATCCATGCGCGAGTTCCAGCCCAGCATGTCGTGGAAGTATTTGCGCGACTGTCCGTGGTCGCGCATCATGCGGATCTTCTCCGCCAGCTCCCGGGAGTTTGTGGTGACGGCTCCGGCCTCGCCGTACGCCCCGAGGTTCTTGCCGGGATAGAAGCTGAAGGCCGCGGCGTCGCCCAGCGAGCCCGCCTTCCTGCCCCGGCACGCGGCGCCATGCGCCTGGCAGGCATCCTCGATCAGGGCGAGCCCATACGCGCCCGCGATGTCCGCGATGCGGTCCATGTCGGCCATCTGGCCGAAGAGGTGCACGGGAATGATCGCCCTGGTCCGGGGCGTGACCGCGGCTCCGATCCGGGAAGGATCCATCGTGTAGGTTTGTTCGTCGATGTCGACAAAAACGGGGGTTGCACCGGCTAAGAGGATAGCTTCCGCGGTGGCGGCGAAGGTGGCGGGGACGGTGATCACCTCGTCCCCCGCACCGATGCCCAGGGCGCGCAGGATCAACAGGAGCGCATCCGTCCCGCTTCCCACGCCGATCGCGTATCCGCAGCCGCAGAAGCGGGCAAACTCGTCTTCGAAGCGCTCCACGAACGGTCCGCCGGAAAACGTCGAGGATTCCAGGACGCGTTCCATGGCCTCATGGATCTCTTCCCTGATGGAAGCGTATTGAGCCTTCAGGTCCACGAAAGGGGTTCTCATGCACTCTCCTTCTGCGGGCGCTGCCCGCCGGTCTTCCGCAGCACGCGCGCCGGGTTTCCCGCCACGATGGCTCCGTCCGGAACGTCCTTTGTCACGACGCTCCCGGCCCCGACGAGGCTCCCCTCGCCAATCGTCACTCCCGCAAGGATCGTCGCGCTGGAGCCGATGGCTGCTCCCTTTTTCACGAGCGTGGGCACGCAGACCCAGTCGGCCTTGCCCGCCAGCTCCCCCTGGCCGTTCGTGGCCCGGGGAAACAGGTCATTGATGAAGGTTACGTTGTGACCCACGAAGACGCCGTCCTCGATTGTCACCCCTTCGCAGATGAAGGTGTGGCTGGAGATCTTGCAGTTCCTGCCAATTGTTGCGCCCTTCTGCACCTCCACGAAGGGTCCGATGCGGGTATTGTCCCCGACGGAGCAGCCGTAGAGGTTCACGAACTCGTGCAGGACGACGTTTTCCCCCAGCACCACATCGTCGGCTATCATCTTCATGCCGGCTGCCTTTCCGTTCGGATCCTGGCGGGGGACCCGCCAAGGGGAACGCTCGCGCCGCCGAGCGCCAGCGAGCGATTGGCCGCCTCGAGAATCCGCGTCACCTTCAGCCCCTCCGATCCGCTCGTGTCGGGACGGGCGCCGCTCGCGATGCAATCGAGGAAATGCTGGCATTCGACCTTCAGCGGCTCCACCAGCTTGAGAAAAGGAGAGACGACGTCCCCGTAATGGTAGGAGTATTGAAACTCGGCGAACGTATCGTAATGGGGGGGCGCCTCGACGGATTTCTCGTAGATCTTGATCTTCTCCAGAGGCTCCAGATCGTCGTAGACGACCATTCTCTTGGAGCCCACGATCGTGATCTCCCGCACCTTGCGGGGGTCGATCCAGCTCACATGGACGCTGGCAAAGCTTCCGTTGACGAACCCGAGAGAGAGGTTGGCGATGTCCTCTATCCCCGGGGTGATGTGCGCCTTTCCCTGGCAATTCACGCTGACCGGGTCCTGGCCCAGGAGATAGAGAATGATGGATATGTCGTGGGGGGCCAGATCCCACACGACGTTGATATCCCTCTGGAAGAGGCCCAGATTGAGGCGGCGCGCCGAGATATGCATCACCTCTCCCAGATATCCGGAGTCGATGACTTCCTTGATCTTGCGCACGGGGGAGGAATAGATGAAGGTATGCCCGACCATGAGTGTGAGGGAGCGCTTCTCGGCGAGCTGGATCAGTCCCAGCGCCTCATCGCTTGAGACGGCAAGCGGCTTTTCAACGAAGACGTGCTTCCCCGCTTCCAGCGCCTGGCCGGCGAGGGGGAAATGGGTCCGCACCGGCGTGACGATGAAGACCGCCTCGATGTTCTGGTCCGAAAGCACGTCGGAGAACTCCGCCGTGCCCTTGAGCCCGGGGTAGAGCGCGAGTATCGAGGAGAGACGCGCCGGATCCTTGTCGCAGATCAGCTTGACCCGGCATTCGGGAAGGGAGACGAGGTTGCGGATCAGGTTGGGGCCCCAGTACCCGCAGCCGACAACGGCGACGTCATACATGGCTCAACCTCCCCTCGCCATAGCGGTCCTTGTAGGCAGCGTCTTTCGCCGCGCCGGCCTTCGCCTCGCGCCTGCGGCCGACGAGCGCCTCCGCGACGAGCCCGAAAAGCGTCGGCACCGTGCGCAGAAGGATTTTCATGTCGAGGGAGAACGACATCCTCTTTGCGTAGGAGATGTCCAACCTGATCATCTTCTCGAAGCTCAAGCGGTTCTTTCCGCTCACCTGCCACAGCCCCGTCATTCCGGGGAGTATGTCGAAGCGGTGAGCGTGCCAGCACAGGTATTCCTTCGCCTCATAGGGAATGCAGGGCCGCGGGCCCACGAGGCTCATCTCTCCCCGAAGCACGTTGATGAGCTGGGGCAGCTCGTCGAGGGAGGCCTTGCGGAGAAGCCCTCCACCGGGAATCACGCGCGGGTCCCTGCCTTCATCGAGCTTGCGCATGGGCTCTCCGCCCCTGATCAGGCTCTTCAGGTACTCGCGGTGGGCCGAATCGTCGCTTTTCTCGTGCATCGTGCGGAACTTGAGGAACTGGAAGATCCTTCCGCCGCGCCCCACGCGCGCCTGCCTGAAGAACACCCTTCCCGGGGAGACGCATTTGATAGAGACGGCGATCAGCGCGAACAGGGGGGAGAGTACAATCAGCCCGAAAATCGAGCCGGCGACATCGATCCATCTCTTCCACAGGGGAATCTCTTCGGGAAGCAGGCTGAAGAAAAGGCCGATGGCCGAATCGGCGCCGGCATCTCCCGCCTCCGCGTCCTTGCCGCTTTTGGCGGCCTGTTCTTCCCATGAAGAGGTGACGCTGCGGTCCCAGTCGTCGGGGTAGAGAATAATGGCATGGGGAATCAAGGGGAGATCGGCAGTCACGGCTTCCCGCGCGTGCCGAGCGAAGGTCCTTGCTCCCTCACCGTTCGTCGAGGGAAGAAGAACGGCGAGCTTGCCCGGCTCCAGCCAGCCGATCACATCGACGCTTCGCATCGCGGGGTGAATGCGGCGCAAGACCTCGCGACAATAAGAGACTTTGTCCTTGACCGGATCGAAGTCCCAAACGACCAGGGCGAAACCGTCACCGTTCCTGGCCACGCGCGCCCTTTCGTGACGGATGATCGAGCGGAAAGTCGTCGGAGAGCAGGCACCAAAGCCCCCGTCCAGACACGCCAGCCCTTCCGTCATGAACCGCGAAAAACTATTACGAGCGTTCACATTCCTCCTCCCTGCCTGCACGGCATCGCCGGGGCGCGCCTCCCCAAACGGAGAGCTCGCCCGGCTCCGCAAACGATAGAAAAACTGCGGCGCGGAGTGTCGCCGAAACGGACTCCTCCGCGACTCTTTTGTAGCTCGCCGCCGCCAGCGGGTTACAGTATTCCGTCCCCCTTCGGCGACAGACCGGGCAGACTCGCGCGCTTGAAAGAAACGCTTCCAAGATCATGGGCGGGAGGTTTCGAAGCAGCCCCGCCGGACATCGTCATCAGGCGCGCGGTGAAACGGCCCCGTACGATACCGAGCCTTTTTTTTCTCCCGAAAGATCGCTTATTTTCCTTCACTCCAAGCCAATCCTTCATGCAAAGAAACATATATATTCGCTCTTTGAAGTTAGAATACAGAAAAAAAATGATTTTCAGGTGAGATCGGGTATGAAGAAGACGGCAGATGCTACGACTTTTTTCCTAGATCAGAGATTCTTCTCCGCCCACAGGGCCGCCTGGAGGCGGTTCGGGACGTTCAGCTTCTTGAACACGTTGTAGATATGGGTTTTCACCGTATGCGTGCTGATGTAGAGCTTCTTCGCGATTTCCTCGTTGCTCGCCCCGACGCTGATCAGCGTCAAGACCTGCGCTTCCCTCTGGGTGAGCGCCGTGCGGACCCGCGTCGCGTGGTCTCCGCCGGCCCTCTTCTGCAAGGCCATCTGCGTGAGCAGGTCTCGGGAGATCCAGACTTCCCCATGAAGGAGGGCATCGAGACCCTTGATGAAAAGCCGCAGGCCGTCCTGTCGATAGAAGAAGCCGCGCACGCCCTTCATGAATGCCCGCTTCTCCATGCCGTGGTCGGTCTTGATGTTGAAGAGCGCCAGCACGACGCCGAAAGACGCCCACTCCGCCGACACGCCGAGCTCCGAAAGGATCTTCTCGTAGTCTGATTCCAGGTAATCGATGAGCAGGACCTTTCGCAGCTCCTTGGATTTCATCTCCTGCGGCAAAGAAGTGATGTCCTTGACAAGCACGCACCTCTCGCACACCTCCTTCTCCAGAACAAACGCAAGGGATTCGTTGAGAAGGCAATCAGGGCCCACAATGGCAACGAGGGACTGCGGCGCTATCTGTGCAATTCCGTCCCTTTGTGAGTCGCGCGTGACGTCGTCCATTCGTGGATCCGGAAGATGCTCGACGGGTCGTATATTTGAATTGACGCCGCTCTCCTTTACTGGATACTAATATACTTATGAATGATTTGGACTATCAACAAAGATTGCCCCCTCCCGAAAGCACTTTTCTGCAGAACGTGCTGCGCTATATCGCCGTTTTCATCAAGTACAAGGCGCTCATCATCGCAGTCACTGCGGCGGTGGCAGCCGTCGCCATCGCGGTCTCGGCGGCGAGCCTGGTCCTCCCACCGGGGAAGAATCCCCTGCCCAATGTGTACACGGCGGAGGCGACGGTCCTGGTCCAGTCCAACCCGTCCAACGACATCACGTCCAACATCCTGTCCTCGCTCACCGGCAGGAGCGGAGAAAGTGCCGCACCGATAGGGTTCGAATACTCGGCGCTGGTTCTCCAGATGCTCCAGAGCCGCGTCATCCTCGACCAGGTTGCCCTGGACCTCGATTTCGCCAACCGCTATAAGCTGGGCCAAGGGGACAGGGCCAAATTCAAGGCCCGGGATATGATCGAGGGCAAGTCCCATTTCACCTATGCGAAGAGCTCCGGAACGATTACAATCTCCTACCGGGATACGGATCCCGTCTTTGCCAGCCAGGTGGTGAACCGGATGGTGCTCCTGCTCAACGACTGGTTCGATCGGATGTACGGCGCCTCGACGCAGAAGCAGAAGGATACCCTCCAGCAGAAGATGACGGAAGTCAAAGACCAGATCACGAGCCTCCAGGATCAGATCAAGACGCTGCAAAAGGAGTACGGCTTCCTCACCATCCAGGAGCTGGGCCCCTCCCAGGCCGACGTGGCGCAGCAGTTCGCCAACCTCAAACAGGAGCTCGACGTCCAGGAAGGGATCTACAACACGCTCTCCCACCAGTACGAGCTTGCCCGGCTGTCGATCGATCCGACGCCTTCCTTCCAGGTGCTGGAGATGGCCGAGGTGCCGGGACTGAAGTCCGGCCCCAACAGGACCTCCATCATCATCATGAGCACGCTGATCGCCTTCTGCGCCAGCCTCGTGCTCTCCCTGATCATCAACGGAGTATCGAAAGTCCGTAAAGATCCGCAGTTACGAAGGATTCTGAAGGAAAACAGGTGAAAGCCATTCGGGGGGTCGCTGCGCTGCTTGCGCTCGTGCTCTGCGGCTGCGCGATGTCACTGATGTCCCCGGCGGTCGGCATCCCCGTGACGGCAGACTCCATCTCCCTGTCCTGGGACCCCCCCGCGGGAGGGCTTCCCGGCATGCTGGGGGTTTCCTCCTACAGGATCTATTACCGGCCGCATGACACCCTCGCCTATACGATGATCGCAGAAGTTCCCGCGTCGAGCGGCACCTCCTATCAGCTGTCTCATGCGGCAATCGGGGACGGGCAGTTCGATTTCGCCGTGGCGGCGATCAATGGCATCGGCCTGTCGTCCGACCTGCACGAATCGGTGGATTGGAATGCCGCTCCGATGGGAGGATGGTATATAATCTGGATCAATTCGCGCCGCTGACGGGTCCTCTCAGAGGAAAACCCTCATGCGATCGGAGGAGGAAAAAGTCATGAATCAAGCGACCATGGCATTGCTTGCTGGCGGCGTTGCCGCACTGCTCTCCCTGGCGGCGCCCCGCCTGACGCAGGCAATGGCCGCCGACAATCCCCTGCAGGCCCCCGATTCTTTCGCGCCCGCCGCCGAGCCTGCCGAACCCGCCGCGCCCACGCAGCCCGCCATGCCCGTCGCCGCGCCCCCCGCACTGGACACCCAGCCGGCCAAAGCGGCAGACCCTCCGGCGAAGGCGGCCGGCCGACCCCTGGATCTGGGAATAATCTTCAACATCAACAACCCGCTGCAGAACCTGGAAAGCTACCAGGGGGGTCTCGGCATAAAGGCGATGTTCGGCGAGCAGGCGGTGCGCACCCTCGTCAACATCAGCTTCGACAGCACCGCTGGCTCCTTTGCCGTCAACCTGGGGGCCGCCTATGAGTACCATCTCTTCCCCGAGCCTGTCTCTCCCTACCTCGGGCTCGCCGCAAAGGCGGGATACATGCGGCAGGATTCCAATGTCGCCGTCGTGCCGATTTCGGCCGGCGCCGTGCTTGGGGCCGAGATCTTCATCCTCGACTTTCTCTCCGTCTTCGCCGAATACGAGGTATCCTTTTCCGCTTCATGGCTCACCGACCTCACCTCTTCCGTGACCACCACAAACTACTGGCTCAGCACGGGGCTGGGCAACGACGGGAAGATCGGCATCGTGCTCTACTTCCAGCGCGCCCGAAAGGGCTGAAGGCGAGGGGCAACTTTTCTTTGTTGCCCTCCGCCGCGGCGGAACGTATTTTACCCCTATGAATTCGGATGACGCATCGCTTGCCCCCTGGGGCGAAAGCTTCCCCCTCCCCACGGCCGACGATGATCGGGCCGAGATGGATCGTCTGCGCAAGCTCGTGGATGAAAACAGGGAGGCGGGCCGCCAGATCGTCGTCGTGGTAGGGCTCGGCTTCGTCGGTTCGGTCATGGCCGCCGTTGTCGCGGATGCGATGGATGGCAGGGGACGCCCCGCAAAGTTCGTGATCGGCCTCGACCGCCGCCTGCCCGCAACCTTCTGGAAAATTCCCGTGCTCAATCGAGGCGACTCTCCGGTAAGCGCAGACGATCCCGAAGTGGCTCCCCTCATCAGGCGATGCGCGGTGGAGAAGAAAACCCTCACCGCCACCTGGGCTCTCGACGCGCTCTCTCTGGCGGACGTCGTCGTGGTGGACATCCAGTGCGACTACGTCAAGGAAACACTGGGAAACGTGCGCAAGGGCACCGTCGACATGCTGGCCCTCGAGGATGTGTTCGAGAAGATCGGCGCCAAGGTGGATCCGGGCACCCTCGTTCTCATCGAGACAACGGTTGCCCCGGGCACCACCGAACAGGTCGCCCTGCCCATCATCAAGAAGGCTTTCGAAAAGAGAGGGATCGCCGAGGAGCCCCTGCTGGCCCACAGCTACGAGCGGGTGATGCCGGGCAAGGATTACGTGGCCTCGGTTCGCGACTACTGGCGGGTGTGCAGCGGCGTCAACGCAAAGGCGAGCGACGGCGTGACCCGGTTCCTCAAGAGCGTGTTGAACACCGAGAAATATCCCCTCACGGTCCTGGACCGCCCCATCGAGAGCGAGACCGCCAAGATCATCGAGAACAGCTACCGGGCAACGATCCTCGCCTTCATGGACGAATGGTCCATGTTCGCCGAGCGCAACGGCATCGACATGAAACGGGTAATCGAGGCCATCAGGATGCGGCCGACGCACTCCAATATCCTTTTCCCCGGCCCGGGGATCGGGGGCTACTGCCTGCCGAAGGACGGCGGGCTCGGCATCTGGTCGTACAGGCACATCCTGGGCTGGGAGGACGATATCTTCCGCGTGACCCCCCTGGCGATAGATATCAACGACGGCAGGGCGCTGCACGTCCCGCAGATGGTCCGCGACGCGCTTCGAAACATGGGGGAATCGATCTCCTCGGCCGACGTGCTCGTGCTGGGAGTCTCCTACAGGGAAGACGTGGGAGACACCCGTTACAGCGGCTCTGAGCTCATCGTGAGACGCCTCTCGGAGATGGGAGCCGCGCTGCGCGTCCATGACCCATACGTGGAGCGCTGGCCCGAGCTCGAGTACCAGGACAGCTACCCCGCGGGCGACCACTCGAAGGCGCGTTTCTTCGACAGGCAGTCGCGGCTTTCCGAGCTGCGCCTGGAGAAGGACATGTGGGCGGCCATGAAGGGCGTCAAGGCGATCGTGATGGCGGTGCGCCATTCACAGTATCTGGAAATGGATCCGGACGAGGTGCTCAAGGCGGTCGGGAAGCCCTTCGCCATGATAGACTGCTTTCTCGTCCTGGACGACAAGAAGATCAGGCGCTACCTCGAGCTGGGTTGCGAAGTGAAAGGCCTCGGGAGGGGACATATAAAAAGGATCAAGGAGAGCATCCGAAAGGGATGTTGAAAAACAAAGGGACCCCTAGGGCGTCGTGGAATCCCTCCACGTGGTGGTAACATGAGAGTCAAATGTCTCGTTTTTCTGGCCCTGGTCGCGCTCATCCCCGCTGGTTTTGCCCAGCAGACGGGGCAGGCGCCGACGCCGTCCACCGTCGGCCAATCGTCGCCGGGCGCTGCCAGCATCCCGCTCGCCATTTCAACTCCGGACTACCCCGTCACGCCGGGAGACACCTTTACCCTGAGCTACTACCAGGCAGGAGTGCTTTCCAACGTCTCCATCCTCGTTCAAAGCGATTACGGCATCGACTTGGGTTTCTTCGGGAAGGTGAACGCGCTGGGAAAGACTTTCGCGCAGTTGAAGCCCATCGTCAGCCAGATGGTTTCAAACATCTATCCCCGCGGAGCGCCGTCCCTGTCCATCTCTTCACTCGGCGCTTTTCTCGTATTGGTCAAGGGCGAGGTCCCCCAGACCCGCTATGTCCAGGCATGGGGCCTGTCGCGCTTAAGCGAAATCGTGGCTCAGGCGGCCGGGCCCTTTTCATCGCTCCGCGACGTTCAGGTCGTCTTGAAAGACGGCACCTCCATCCAGTACGACCTCTACAAGGCGAAACGGCTGGGCGCGGAAGATCAGGACCCCTACGTGAAGCCGGGGGAATCAATCGTGCTTTCACGGGCGGCCCTCACTGTCCAGATGAAAGGCGAGGTGAAGGTTCCCGGCGCATACCAGCTCCTGCCGGGAGAGGATCTGGCGACGTTGATAAAAGACTACGGCCGGGGGCTCACCAGCGACGGCGAGGGCTCCCGCGTTGCTATAGACCGGTACTCGCAGGCGACGGTGAAAACGCTCTTCGTGGACGTGACGCAGACCTCCGACGATCCCATAGCCCTTCAAGACGGTGACGTTGTCCGCGTGCCTTCGATCACCGCGGGTCTCCCGGTCGTGTACTTCGAGGGCGCCGTCATCCCCGCCGCAATCACGACTCCATCAGCCGGCGCCGCACCGCAGGCTCCCGCTTCCCCGCCGGCAGCGGGCCCCTCGCCGGCCCCGGGGCAGGCCGCACTCGGGGAGCTTTCCGGCTACAGCAGGGTAACGTACGCCTTCAGGAAGGGGGAGACGCTCTATGACGCCGTTCTCGCCGTGCGCTCCTCCATATCGCCCCTTGCCAACCTGCGCGCGGCCAGCATCATGACGGTGGGCACACAGCCCAGGGGGGTGGACCTGGAAAGGCTCCTCTCCGTGGACGACTCGACTCGTGCCATCCCGCTGGAGCCCTTCGAGCGGATCATGATCCCCTTCACCGGCTTTTTCGTCTTCATCTCAGGCTCGGTGACAAATCCAGGGAGCTACCCGTACTCCCCCAATCAGAACTATCGCTATTACCTCGCCCTGGTAGGCGCACCCGAGCCCGAGAACCCGCAGGGAAGCATCATCATCACCAACGCGGAGGGAAACCCCCGCGGCTTCACGGATCTCATCCAACCCGGAGACACGATCACGGTGGCACCTTCCCAGGTCACGGTCTGGGGGGCAGTCGTCGCGCCGGGCAACTTCACCTTCGCTCCCGGTCATGACGCTTCCTATTACATCGGCCTCGCGGGCGGCATTGATTCGAACAAGAACACCAACGGCGCCTACGCGGTGACCGACTCCCGGGGCAAGGCGCGCGATCTCAAGGACCAGCTGCGCCCCGGTGACAGGATCCACATGCTGGAGAACAGCTTCGTGTACAACTTCAACCTCTACTTCCCCGTGATCGGCTCCACGGTGGCGCTCGTGGCGGCGGTCGCCGGCATCACGCAGGTCATCATCGGGCTTCTGCCCAAGTAAGGATCACCGACCCTCCGGTATTATACGGACCGAATGGATGGGAAACCCGCCGTCGTGGCGGTACTGGAGGATCTGGGCTTCGGGAAGGCGCGTAAAGGTACCGTCGCTGACGTGCACCCCGTAACCGCCGGGGTAGTGAAGGCGCGGCACGAAAATTTCGGTGGGAGCGCTCACCGCCGGATCGTGGCGGAACTCGAACTCGAAGACCCTCCGGCGCATGTCGAACCGCATCCGAAGCGCCTCCCCGGCCACGGCGCGCGGATACGGGCGCACTGCAGCGCGGAGCGCCCTTCCGCCGGAATTGATATCGGAGGGGTCGGTCCTCTGATCCGGGCTGAAGAGGGAGAGGTCCTCTCCGTTCCAGCCGTCGCCGCGGGCGTTTGTGTTCGTCGCTGTATAGTTGAAGAGCACGGCGGAGAGGAGGTTCTCCTCGACCGCGTGAAAGCTCCTGTCGAGGGCCCGCTCCTGGGCGCTGAAGTCCCCTGTCCTGTACGCCCTTCCTCCGTCCAGGTCGAAGGGCACCCCGAACTCGCCGAGCAGGGTTGGGGCGCCGCCTAGCCGCTCGGCGGCCAGGCTGCAAAGCCCGGCGAGCTGGACGCCGAACGACCTTTGCACGCGGCGGCGGCCGACGACGAGCCTCTGGGTCCGGGAGTCCGCTCCCAGGAACGGCGAAAAGTGCTTCCTCATGAGGGTGAAGCCGTCGTACCAGTGCGGGGCGAACGCGATCCCGGGCTCGTCCTCCGCCGTCCACCGGGGAGGGGCGCGGCCTGACTCGGCTTCCAAGAAGATCGCGGCCCGAGGATCAGCGGCGCGCAGTGCGCGAGCGAAGCGGTTGGCGAAGGGCCGATAGTAGTCCTGCGTGAAGTCAACGGGTCTGCCGTTGACCAGCGCGAAGCAATCGGGACGAAGCGCCACGGGCCTCCCTTTGGCATCGAGATCCCACACACCGTTCATCCGCCACGGGCAGTCGCTGCCGCTTTTCCATGCGCGCTTCCCCGCGGGATTGAGCAGGCGATCGCCCGCCCGCGTAAAGCCGGCAAGCCCGATCCGCCATACGGGAACCGCTTGAGGAATCCCGGAGGCGAGCGCCATGCCCTGGAGCGGAGAGGGGCATTCTCCCAACAAGAGCGGCCCACCCGCCGCGGTGAGATCGCGCCATCCGATGTAGCCGGCAAGCGGCTCGTTCATCGTGTCATAGCCGACCACATTGGGCTGGGCCTTGAGAGCCTCCGCGATCTTCGCTATGGAGTCGATGTAATGGCGTTGAAGGAACTCCTGCGCCGGCTCTCCGTACAGCTTAGTCGCTGGAGCGAAATCGTTTCCCCCGAAAAATAAGGTGAACATGGTCGCCGCGGCCAGCTTGTACCCGTTGGTGGGCCAGATCATCCGAGGAAGCGTCCCGTCGTGAGCCTGGGGAAGGATCGCGGCCCCAGTTTCCTCCAGGGCGGACATGTCCAATCCCACAGCCTCGAGGGTCCACCCCGGCGCGCCGTCCCCTCCCGTGAAGCGGCTCCACACATCCTGGTGAGGGTCAACCAGGACGCTGATTCCATGACCCTCCGCCCTCTCGACGATCGCCCTGAGGTACTCGAGGTATTCCCTGTCGTAGATGCCGGGGCCCCCGTGTTCCACGGCTTCCCAGCTCGTCATGAGGCGGATCAAGGTGAAGCCCCATTCGCGGAGGCGCCTGAAGTGCTCATCGGCATGCTCGAGGGGAAAAGGCCTGCCCACAAAGGATGCGAGCCGGTGCTCAAGGGAACCGGCTCCAGCGTGTGGAGAGCCTTCCGGGGACGCTGGCAGCTTGCAGGCCCCATCCACTCCGATCCCCCGCAGCATGAGGGTGCGGCCGCTCTCGTCCGTGAAGCGGGTCCTATCGAGGAGAATCATCGAGGACGATTCTGGGAGAAACCTTCCACTCTTTCAAGAGCGGACGGTTCCAGGGGCGGCCATAGGTACGGACCCCCTTTCTCCATCGGGGTGGTCGCTCTTTCCGCTCCCTACCCTGGAAATAGTACATTCCCATATGGAAGATTTTATGAGCGGCGACATCCACGGCATCCACCACATCACGGCAATCGGGGGAGACCCCAAGACCAACATCGGCTTCTATGCCGGCGTTCTCGGACTGCGCCTGGTCAAGAAAACCGTCAACTACGACGATCCCGAAACCTACCATCTCTACTATGGAGACGAGAGGGGCGCGCCCGGAACGATTGTGAGCTTCTTTCCCTGGACCTCTCAGGCCCCGAAAGGGCGAGCGGGCCCAGGGCAGGTTGTATCGATCGCATTCGCGGCTCCGCGAGGATCCCTGGAGTACTGGCTTTCCAGGCTCCGTCAGGCCGGCTTCCATCCCGAAGGTCCTTCCAGCCTGTTCGAAGAATCGTACATCGGCTTCTCCGATCCCGATGGGCTCTCCCTCCAGATCGTGGCCTCTGAAGACCCTCGCCGGACTTCCACTTTCGCCAGTGCCATGCCGCCAGAATACGCCATTCGGGGGATCCACCACGCCGGGATCTGCGTGTCGGATCCCCGGCCGACCGTCGATTTCCTGACCTCGGTGCTGGGCTTGCGGCTGAAAAACGAGTCTCGAGAGCGGATGCGTTTTGCGGCGGAAGGAGAGAGCCCGGGAACAATGGCTGATGTCCTCCCCCGTCCCGGCGATCCGCGCGGCCTCATGGGAGTGGGTACCGTCCACCATATTGCATGGAGGACCGCGGACCAGGAAGCGCAGAGAACGGTTCGAGAGCGGCTATTGGGCTCCAGGATTAAGGCCACCCCCGTGATCGACCGCACCTACTTTCATTCCGTGTATTACCATGAACCGGGGGAAAACCTCTTCGAGATCGCCACGGACCCGCCGGGTTTCACCGTAGACGAGCCGCTGGAGGATCTGGGCTCCGAGTTGAAGCTTCCCCGCTGGCTGGAGCCGAGGCGGGCTGCCATAGAGAAGGCCCTTCCACCCCTGGCATCCGGTGGAGGACCCGACGAGGGATCTCTCAGGCGGGCGGGATGAGCGCCGTGAAGAACCTCCATCTCGGGCAAAGCGTGTCGTTCGCCGGGGAGGAGCTGGGCAAGGCGCGCGCGGCCGCCATCCTCCTTCACGGCCGGGGGGCTACAGCCGAGGACATTCTGACACTCGCCTATGAGCTGGATCACCCCGGCCTCGCCTTCCTGGTGCCTCAAGCGGCTGACAGGACATGGTATCCGTTCAATCTCCTCGAGCCTCTTGAAAAAAACTGGGAGGGAATCCGCTCGGGGTTCGAGGTGATCGAATCGCTTCTCCGCCTGCTCTCGGCAAAAGGGATAGAGCCCAAGAGAGTGCTTATCGCGGGCTTCTCCCAGGGTGCGTGCCTTGCCCTGGAGTTCGCGGCGTCCCATGCCCGCCGCTACGGGGGGGTGGCGGGGCTGAGCGGTGGGCTCATCGGCCCCGAGGGGACGCCCAGGGACTACTCCCTGGAGGGCACCCCGATCTTTCTGGGATGCAGCGACACGGACCCCTACATACCCAAGGAGCGGGTCCTGGAAACCGCCCGCGCCATGGAGCGGCTCGGGGGAGCCGTCACTCAACGCCTCTATCCCGGCGGCGAGCACGCCGTGAACGCCGACGAGGTAGCCTTCCTTCAGGAGCTGATCCGGCTTCAAATGTAGTCCCGCCTGCCCGCCACGCCCTGGATCCGTTCGCCGCCCAACATGCGTTTGACGTTCTGGACAGCCCTGCGGGTGCCTTCCATCGCCGCCTCGGGCGTCATGCCCGAGTTAAAGAACTACGTCAGCTGAGCTGAGCCCAGGGATAAGCTCCTCAGAGGCCAAGCGCTCATCAATCGCTATACGAGTGTATGGTGATAATCTAATATAGAGATATTAGAGATAATAGATTTAAAATAAAAATGGCAAAAGCGGTCCAACAAACACTCCCATGCGGTTTTCGGAGGGCGTTGCTTCAAAATGATATAATGGAGATAATTGTGCTATTGGCTAATCGTTAGGCACGAAATCTTCTTAATAAACATTTGCAGAATACTTCGATTTGACTCGACTCAGCGCCAAAACGATAATATTATGTTGCGGGACGATAACGTTCGTCGATAAATCTACAATACAACAATTTACATCAATATTTAAAAAGCAAAAAAAAAAACCTTGACAGTAAAAATTATGATTGCTATAATGCCAAGCACTTAATACTAGAATAGGGGTGATGACCTAAGGCCGTTGGCTTTGCATCCCCCCCGAAAAATCATTAAGGAGGGACTGAATGAAGAAAGCTCTAGTTTTAGGAGTGATTCTCCTAGCCGTTAGCTCTCTGGCCTTCGCCGATACCGGCATGGGGATGTGGGGCCGCACGGCATTCGACCTTGCAAAGGGTGAATCGGGTACCGGCGCATCGACAGACATCACCCAGGATTTTGGCGTCTCTTTCTGGCCTGGTCAGCCTCGTGAGAACGTGAACTTGTGGTTCAGCAGCGATAAGGCTGCTTTCAACTTCACGGCTTATTTCTGGGGAGCGAAGTTGGACGATGGCCAGGGATTTGGCGTATACAACGGCTTGGTGAACGCCTATGGAACCCTGAAGCTGGTCCCCGATATGTTCACCCTGTTGATCGGCAAGTTCACCGGTGATGGTTGGGACAATTTCAGGAAGACATCTCCGCACCCCATTCATGATGTGAACAACGGAAACGTCGGCCGCATCAACGGATGGGCAATCATCGGCGACGTGCAGCCCAAGGATACCGGGATCGAAGTCGCCCTTGCGTGGTTGACCGCTGGCCCCGGGACAATTCCCAACACACTGGCTGGCAACGCGCGGAACGTCGTTGCTGCCGCTTCCTACACCATGCCCAACACCGTGAAGATCAGCGCTGGATCGACCACAGCCAATCTTGATGACGAAACAGTCGCCTCGGGTGCTACGCACGAAAATCAGTTGGACAGGAACGTGTTTGGCCGTGTTGAGCTGCTCATGGTCCCCAATCTCACCCTCTGGGTTGATGCGAAGTACTGGGGCTTTGATGCCAAGCCGACCAGCCAGACGAATATCCAGGCTGAGCTTGCTGCTGCATACAGCATGGATGCCCTCACTGTCGTGCTTGCTGCCACGTTCGGCAACGGCGAAGTTTTTGGAATCACAAAATCTGAATCAGCATATGCAGTTTATCCTGAGGTGTACTATAACCTCGGAGTTGCGACGATCGGGCTCTATGCTAAGGTAGGCGGAAGCACAATCACGGACAGCGGGATTGGCTATGCCTTTGAGCCCTACGTGAAACTGAACGACTTCAACCTGAGGCTCAGCTTCTACTACACGGGCAGCACTGCAACTGGCGCGATCTCCACTTTTGAGGTCCCGATCCTCATCGACTTCAGCTTCTAATTCCTGAAAGAAGATCGCAGAAAGCGCGCTCATCCGAGCGCGCTTTTTTTATTTTCCCCCCTTTTCAATCGCGTGCCTTGTGCTTGAATTTTCCTGCCCGAGAGTGCAATAGTGTTAGGGGCTCGGTTTTAAATTCCATGGCATAATATTAGCAGGGAGGAGCAGCCCATGACGAACGCGAAATCTTTGAGTCTTTTCATTGTCACAGCACTTTTCTTGACCGGGTGTTTATCGCCCAGACTCGGTTATCCGGTAAAAACAGTGGAAGTTCCCACGCCGGTCACTCTCTTTTCGACAATAGCGGCAAAGCCTGAAATCTATAAGATGAATATGGATTTCCTGTCGCGGGAAGCATGGGGTATCTTATACGACAAGAAGTTCCAAGAAATATTGGACAAGGTATCGGTCCAGAAGCTCCAATACCAGGTGAACGAAATATTCCAGGACAGGGCGGAAAAGGCGAGTGACCTGTTCGCCCTCAGCTCGCGTGAAGTCTTGAACACGGACATTCAATTCTCCAAGACCAAGGAAGATCCTCCCGAGTATTCGGGTTTCGATTTCAGCGCGAGCAGGGAATCCATCCCAACGAAATACATATTGGCTCTCACGATAGACGACTGGGGATACAGCCCCTCGAGGAAGATAGAGCTTAATGGACCTTTCATGGTTATCACAATCCAGCTCATCGACAAAGAGACGAACGCAAGCCTCTGGAGATACAGCTTGCGACATCAGGAGAACATTTCACAGGATGCATATGAGCTGACGCAAGCGAGCTATTTCGAAGAGGCTTACCAAAAGATGATTACGAATGCAGTGAGCCGATATTTCCAGTGGCTCAACAGCAAATAGACTGCCTCGGGCCGCGACGCGCTCGTCCGATATCAGCCCGGCGCGGCCTTTCTCCTGACCAGCTCTTTCGTCGAGAGAAGCCCGCAGGCCGCGGCGATATCGAGCCCGCGGGACTGTCTGATCGTGGCAAGGACCTCCTTCTCCCTCAAGAGCCTTTCAAATCTCTCAATCGACTCGCGCGGGCTCGGTGCAAAAGGGGCGCCTGGAATGGGGTGGAAGGGGATCAAGTTGACCCGGCAGCGGATCCCGTTCAGGATGCGGACCAGCTCCGTCGCATGCCTTGGGCTGTCGTTGACGCCGTCGAACATGATGTATTCGAAGGAGATGCGCCGCTGGCCGCGAACGGCCCGGTCGCGTAGGATCGCCAGCACCTCCTTCATGGGGTAGACGTGCTCCACCGGCATGAGCGCCCTGCGCTCCTCATCGAAGGGCGAATGGAGGCTCACGGCGAGGTGGCACCTGCTCGCGTCCAGAAATCTTTCAATGGCGGGGATGAGGCCAACCGTTGAGACGGTGATGCGGGTGGGGCTCATCCCGTATCCGTAAGGCGAACAGAGGATCTCAAGACTTGCCAGGACATTATCGAGGTTGTCCAGCGGCTCGCCCATCCCCATGTACACAATGTTCGTTACCCTTTCCCGCTCGGGAAGGCTCCTGAACTGGTTGAGGATCTCTCCCGCGGGGAGGTTTCCCTGGAAACCCTGTTTCCCCGTCATGCAGAAGAGGCAGCCCATCTTGCAGCCCACCTGGACCGAGAGACACAGGGTTGCCCTCTTCTCCTCCGGAATGAATGCAGCCTCGACAAAGCCCCTCTCCCCGGAGGGAAAGAGGTATTTCAGAGTGCCGTCGGTAGACCGGGCAAACTGTAGATGGGAGCGCACTTCAAGGGAATAGCGATCCTCAAGGCGGTCCCTCGCGGCCTTGGGCAGGTTTCTCATCTCCTGGAAGCTCTGCGCATGCTTCTTGTATATCCAGTCGGCAAGCTGACGAGCGCCAAAGGCGGGGAGCCCGGCATCCGAGGCGACGCGCTGAAGCTCGCCGAGAGTCTTTCCATACAGGGGCTCTTTCATACGTGAGACCTAAAAGTATATCTCCGCGCTGATATTGGCAAAGGGTACGCCCCGGTCTATGAGGAGGTCCCTTACATCCACCACCATCTCCGCGCTTCCGCAGAGAAGGTAGCGCGAGCCGGCATCCAGCGGACATTTCCTGAGGTACGAGGTGAGCCGGCCGTGAAAAACCTCCCCATCATCCTCAGCGCTCGAGCAGGGAATATAGCGCGCGCCGAGCATCGAGGTGAAGAGCCCCCGGAAAAACAGCCCGGAGAGAAGCCGGCTCCCATGGATCAAAGTCTTACCTTTCGACATGCCCGAGCGCGCCATCGATGCAAAGGGCGCAACCCCCGTGCCCGTGGCGATCCATATCGACGGGCCATCTTCGTCGTGGAAATTGCCGAAGGGGGCCGAAACGGAGATGGAGTCGCCCGCCTTCACGGCGGAGAGCCGAGGGGTGAGAAGCCCGCCGGAGACAACATCGAACAGCACCTCCCAATCCGGATCTCCCCGGCCGCTCGCAATGCTGTAGCTCCGCGGCCCAGTGGCGGGATCCAGGCTGAGTGAAAGACACTGACCGGGGATGAAGTCAGATGCACGCTCAAGGGAAAAAAGGAAAGCGCCCGGGGCCATCCGCTGCAATCCCCGCACCCTGGTTCTGTGAAAGGAACCCGTTTCCGTCATGTCGCTTTCAGGCGCGCCAACATTGCGCAAAATCCCTCTGGGTATTTTATCTGCAAGGAGGCACCGTGAAAACGGCAAGGCATAACCGGCCGTCGCCTTGACCCTGCGAGTATGCCCTCCGTATTTTTATCCTTGACAAGAGCTAGCGATATGGGGCTCGCCACTTCAGTCCAACTCCTCCAAGCGGCCGTCTCCGAGCGATGCATCATCGCAGCCTTTCCGATGTTCAGCGCCGAGGCGGCGGAAGCGATCGTTCGCGCTGCGGACGACGCCGGCGCTCCGGTGATCCTCTCCGTGGATGAGCTCGACCTGGAGCGCATGGGGGCGGAGGAGGCGGTCTGCCTGGCGCGGATCAAGGCCGAGAGGGCCCGCGTTCCGGTAGTCCTCCACCTGGATCACGGGACGAGCCTGAAGAGCGTGGTCCGCTGCCTGAGGGCGGGGTTCACTTCCATCATGATCGACCCTTCCAACTACCCTGAGGAAGAGGGCCTTTCCTTCGTTCGCGGCGTTGTGGAAATCTGTCATGAGGCGGGAATCGGCGTCGAGAGCATGGTTGGAACGCCCCAGCCGGTCGTCGATCCGCAAGGGAAAGCGGGGAGCGAACAGCAGCTTGCCGATCCTCAGAAGGCCCAGGCTTTTATCGAAAAGACGGGCGTCGATTCCCTCGCGATCTGCGAAGGAAGCGAGCACGGCGGTCTCCTCGTCGACCGTCAAGCCCGCATCGACATGACCCGGCTGAAGGAGATCGCCCGGGTCGTCTCGATCCCTCTGGTGATCTCCGAAGCGAGCGGCGTGGGTGACGATCAGCTTCGCGAGCTTCGACGAACGCGCGTGGGAAAGCTCACTATCGGCTCGGCCCTGCGCATGACCTGCAAGCTGGCAATGCTCGAGGCGCTCAAGGAGAGCCTCCTCGACGTGCGCGAGGCCGGTATTCGCGCGGAGAAGGCTATGTACCGGATCGTCCGCGACTCGATCAAGAAACTGACTCTGTGAGCATTCAGCCATGAGCTTCATGGGGCTGGATATCGGCCCGGAGGAGTGCACGGCTCTCGTCGCCTCGCGCTCCGGAGACGTTCTCTCCCGGCGCCGCGATGCCTATTCCGCGGAGAGCAGGGCGGCGGGATGGGTCGAGCTCGACTGCGAGGCCGTGTGGGAGAAGGCGCGCGCCGTGATGCGCCATGCCGCGCGCGAGGCCGCCGCACAGGGTGATCCCGTGGAGTGCCTGGCCCCCTCCGCGTTCGGTGAGGCTGTCATCCCCCTGGATTCCAGCGGAAGCCCCCTCTCCTTCTCCCCCCTTGCCGCCGACAAGCGCGGGCTGGAGGACATTCGAGCATTCACGGAAAGAGTTGAAGCGGAGCGGATCTTCCGCATCACCGGCGCGTACCCCGGCCCCGCGGCGGGCCTCGCGAAGCTTTTATACTGGAGGAGGGCTGAAAGCCTGCTCTTCGACGCGGCTCATTCTTTCGCCTGCTGGGAGGACTTCATCATCCGCCGGCTCTCCGGCAGAAGCGTCATCGACCCATCCCTCGCTTCCCGCACCCTGCTGTTCGACATCCGCGAGGGCGCGTGGTCGGCCGAGATCCTTGCCGCTTCCGGCATCGGGGAGGAAAGGCTCTCCGCCGTGGCGGCATCGGGAAGCGCGGTGGCGGAAATAGACGCGCCAACGGCTCGCAGTGAAAATCTGGAGGAGCTGAAAGGGTGCATTGTGGCGACGGGAGGATGGGACCAGGCGTGCGCCGCCCTCGGCTCCGGCGTTCTCGCGGAAGGCGAGGCCCTCGACAACACGGCGGCCACGGAGTGCCTTGCGGCCCCCGTGCGCAGGCTCGCCAATGAAAGCGCGCTGCAGGATGGACACTTTCAGGTGATCCCGCATGTCGCCGGCGGGTGCGTCCTGGTTTCCAGCGGCACCCTCGCCGCCGGCTCGCTGCTGGAATGGTTCGGCCGGCTCTGCACGCAACCTTCCGGCACGGAGCTTTCCGCGCTGATAGAGAGCCTTCCCCCCGGCCCATCGGGGATCATTGCAATCCCCCATTTCTCCGGCGCGGGAACGCCGCTTTACGATGAACAAGCGCGGGGTATCCTTTGGGGTCTGACGCTTGACACCACGCGCGAGGAGGTCCTGAAGGCACTGATGGAGGGGCTGTGTTTCGAGCTCAAGCGCAACATCGAGTACCTCCGCTACTGCGGCATCCCCCTGGAGATCCTTTCCGTCACCGGCGGCGCCTCCCGATCCGACTTCTGGGTCAGCCTGAAAGCAACCGTCACGGGCTGCCGCTGCCAGGTTCCCCAGATAACCGATGCCGCCGCCTTTGGCGCGGCACTCCTGGCGGGGGTGGCATGCGGCAAGCTCTCGGGGGCGGATTCCCTGCGCGAGCTTGCCACGCGGGGGATGCGCGTGACTGACCCCGAGCCCGAGCTCGCCGAGCTGTACGAAGCGGCCTATGGGCGATACTGGAGAGTCGAGGAGGCATTCTCCGGCGCACACTAGATCGAAGCGCGGCCGGAGACGGGGCGACGCGAGCTCATTCACACGAGGCCCGCTTGCGTGTATCCTCTCCCGCAGGGGGATTCAATGAACACGCAAGCCGACGTTCAGGGCTTTCTGGCTGAAAAGACTTGGGCAATGGCGGGGATCTCCAGGAACGCGCAGGCATTCAGCTCTTCGGTCTTCAAGGACCTCACGTCGAAGGGCTTCCGAATCCTGGCTGTGAATCCGGGCGCGGACAGCATCGGCAGCGTCCCGTGCTACCCCAGCCTGAGCGCGCTGCCCGAAAAAGTAGGCGGAGTGCTGCTCTTCACCCCGCCGTCGGAAACCGAAAAAGTGGTGCGCGAGGCGGCTGCCCTGGGAATCCGCAAGCTCTGGATCCAGCAGGGGGCGGAAAGCGAAGCCGCCCTCCGCTTCTGCAGGGAGAACGGCCTCGCGGCAGTCTCGGGGCAATGCATCCTTATGTTCGCCCCTCCGCTGGGATTTCATGGGGTTCATCGCTGGTTCTGGAAGCTCTTCGGAAAGATCCCCGCGTGAGGCAGCCGCCGGCACGCGCCGCTACGGGCGCCCCCGGTCGGGGAGCGGTGGGGCAGCCCCTTGGATGCGCGCCCCCGCCGTCAGGGAGATGAGGCGGATGCTGCCTGCTCGATTGCCTTCAACAGCACCCTGCTGGATGCCGTGGCTCCGCTCACGACGTCCACCGCGCTCGATTGAGCGGCCTTGACCTCCTCGAAGATCCTGGAAGCCAACGACTCATCGATGTTCTTTCCGCTCATCAGCTTCAGGCCCTCGATCCGGCATCCCGCCGCAGTCAGCTCCACCGTCGCCTCGATTTCACCTTCCCCGTAGGTTGCGCTTCGCGTCCCGTCGGCGAGCGCGGAGAGGGTTACGCCGCCTGCCGGCGTCTTTTCGATGATGGATCCGAAACCGGCTTGCGCGCCCACGAACCGCACCCCGAACACCACGGCAATCACTCCCAATACAAGAGCCGTGGCCACAAGAGCGAAGGGCGGCTGGAAGCGTGCGCTCGCAGCGCTTCGGGATACCAGGCGGTTTCTGATCGTGCAGGTGATGCCGGCCAGGAGGCCGCAGAGCGCGCTCGCCGCCGGAGCGAAGCTGCACACGGACCGGTAGCCCAGAACGTTCGGCTTCGACGCCGAGGGGTTGGGAATCAATGTGATGACGGCAAGCAGGGTGAACGCCAGCGACAGGCCCAGAAGGGCGTAGTAGGGCTTCGATTGAGCGGATAGCACTTCAGTCTCTCCCAGCCTCAGGATGTCGGGAAGCGGATCCAGCTCATGAAGCCGACCCTGGCGAACACGATGATCTGCGACGTGAGGTCCCCCAGCATCCACGCGTAGGCGTCGCCCGTCAAGGCCAGGCCGAAACGGATCTCCTTGACGGTAGCGCGTCCGAACTCCAGCCCGAGGCCGAGCTGGGCGTCGCCCGTATAGACGAGGGGAAGCCCCAGTGAGCCGCCCAGCCCCGCGAAAACGACGGGGTGAACGCTTGAATCCTTGGACCCGAACCCGACCATGAACCGGATCATGTATTGAGCCGCGTAGGAAGAGCCCACGAAGGAGCCCGTCATCGTATCGATGGCGCCGATGCTCCATACGGACAAGAGCTGGGAAAAGGTCGTTGAAAAGCCATCATAGCTCGCCGTGGAACCCAGCTCGAGTCCGCCGCTCCAGCCTTCCATCAAGAGCGATATTTCGCTGAAGAAACTCCCAGCGCCCGCACCGGCGTCGAGGCCGAGGAATCCTCCCGACCCCGGCGGCGCTGAGGAGCCGCCCGACCCCGCCGTCGTGGTCCGCTCCTTGTTCGGCAAGAGCGCATCCGCCTTCAGGACGCCGGCCAGGTCCGCCTTGCTGAACCTCCAGTGGCCGCCCTCCCATTTCCAATCCGACAGGAAGGTCTTGGTCCCCACCTTGAACTGAAGCTGCGCGGTGCGGCCCAGCGGACCGTCGGCCGGGGGCATGGCGATCTTCTCAAGCGCGACATCGGGAGTCGAATAGCTTCTGCTCATGCCGATCGCCATCTTCTCCCAGGAGGCCTGGCGGAGGATCTCGATGGGAAGCCCCCCCCGCATCCGCTCGTGCCAGACCCGGCTCTCCTTTTCGCCTAAGGTCCTTTCGACCACGAGGAGATCTCCCCATCCCATGCTTGCGGCCCCACTGTAGGAAATGAAACGGAAATTCGAGACCGAATCTCCCGAGCTGCCGTTGAGCGCCGATGCGAAGTCATTGGCCGACGGCTCCAGGAGCAGATCGATTGCAGCCGCTGAGAGCGTGGAGGCGGCGTTCGCCTTTTCCAGGAGGGCGGCGACGTTGACGGCTGGAATCGCGAAAAAAGTGCTCTGCCTGCCGGCCATGGACCATGAGTTAATACCAACCACCGTATAGCTGTAGCCGGATGGGGTCTGGGAGCGCACCAGGAGTGGGCCGCCCGAGTTTCCCGGGTCGATGGGAGCAGAGTGCTGGATGAACCAGGTGGCGTCCGTGCTCGCCAGCTCCGGCACGGAGACCTTGTTGTTCGTTATCGAGCCCTTTCCAAGCTGCCAGGCGGGCCTGTCCAGGAGCCCGGGATACCCTGCGGACCAGACCTCAAGGCCGTCCTCCAGCGTCGTGCTGGAGAGGATGAACGAATAGGGGGGAGGGGTCGCCCCGGCGGGAAAAGCGATGAAGGCGAGGTCCGTGGAATCGTCCATGTAGACAATGGGACATCCCTTGAACTCGAGGCTTGTTCCGTCTGATTTCTGGAACTCCACATCGGCCTGGCTCGCCATGGCCACGACGTGGCGATTCGTCACGATCCAGGACTTCCGCTGGCTGTCCATGAGGAGAAACCCGCTCCCGTACCCGCCTTCGGCATAGGAGTCGAAGAAATCCGCGAGCTCCTTCTCATTCTCTTTTTGCAAATCCTGGGCCAGCTTCTTGAAAGAGGCTTTTATATCGGTGTCGAGCATCGGGCGGACGATGCAGACCTGATCGCGAATGTCCGCCCACAGCGAGCCGGAGGCGACGACAAGAATGATGTAAAGAACCGTGGCAGCTTTCTTTCTCAGCATGGCGATTCCTTTTCCTATAACGATGATATATGATTTCGATGCACTTTCTATTATATCACCGAATGTGCCGAGAAAAAGGCACCCAGGGGGAACCAGTGGAAGAGATTGCGATACGCACGAGCGAGAAGGGGTGGCTCAGCCGTCTCGCAAGAGCCTACAGGGAAAGGACCCCCATCCTCCTGATCGACGACGCACAGGTCGGGATCGATCCGAAAAGCGATTCCCTCATCTCAATGGGCATCAAATCCGGGCTGTCCACCGCGGATTGGATCGCGGTGGGCGTCTCCCTGGGGATCAGCGCCGCCGGAGTGCTGATGGTGGTTCTCGCCTTCCTCGATCCCGAGCCCACGAGCAAGCTGGGGCTCCTGGTCGGCGGCGGGGCCGTATGCGTTCTCACCGGGGGGCTCACCGCGGTGCGCATCCTCACGAAGCTTCGCCCGCCCAGCATCGATGTGAGCGCGGGCGGGATCCGCATGAGATGGGAGTGACTCGCCGCGCGCCCATGCCTTGCCTTATGGGGGGACTTGGGTTTTACTGGATCGAAAAAGGAGGAAGATGAATGTCGGATTTCCCGTCCGAAGAGACCAGGGACCTCCCGCGGTTTGAATCAATGAACGTCGGCATGATCCTGGACAAGGCGATCAATGTCTACACGAAGAATTTCTGGCTCCTGATCGGGATCATGGCCATCCCCGCGGCCCTCTCCCTCCTTTTGGGTCGGGTTTTCCTCTCCTCCGGGAGGCTCGACTCCGCTTCCGGGCTTCTCTCCCTGCCGCTGTACATCGTTTTGGTCATCGTGGCGGACGGCATCGGAGGAGCCGCGGTAACAGCCGTTCTCAGCGGCCTCTATCTGGGCAGGGAGACCTCTTTTGCCGGAGCGTATGCAGCGGCACTCAAAAAGGCTGGCGCTATCACGATCGCTAAGCTGCTCTCGGTTCTGTTCTGCATGCTGGGCATTTTCGTCATTGTCCCGGGAATCATCCTCGCGCTCTCCTACACTCTGGTATCACCCGTGGTGATGCTGGAGAGCATTCCCGCCTCCCGGAGCCTGAAACGCTCCCGAGAGCTCATGAAGGGCTTCCGCTGGAAGACCTTTGGCATGGCGCTGATCTATCTTCTCATCAGCGGGCTTATCTTGCTCGTCGGGACAATGGCCGCCAGGCTCCTGGTGCTGCTCACCGAGATCGACGCCTTCCAATACATGCTCCCCTCGCTTCTCACTGCGGCCCTCAACTTGTTCATCGCGCCGCTGCCGCCCATCATCGCCACCCTCATCTACTACAATCAGCGCATCGGAAAGGAGAACTTCGATCTGGTGCTCCTGGCGGAGGCCATGACGGGAAAATGACCACGGCAAGCGCAGCACCCACGGCCCCTGAGATCCAGAAAGTCACCGAGGAGATCCTGCGCCGCCCCGAGTTCCATGCGGCGGCAGCGGCGAGACCGGCCTCCCCCGGCTGGCTGGACCGCCTCTTTTCCTGGCTGTCCGTGCATAAAATTTTCGGCTCGATACCTCTGGACACCTTCATTACCTGGGCCCTTCTCGCCCTTGCCGCCGCCGCGCTCATCTATTACCTCCTTCGGCTCCTCCTGGCCGAACCGCGAAACCTCCGGGGAGCCCGCGCAGCCGAAGTCAGCTCCATCGCCCCGAAAGAGCCCTTGCCGGCGGACCCGGCGAGCCTTCTGGCCGATGCCGAGCATGCCCTGGCCGCGGGAGACACGCGCGCGGCGGTGCAGGCCCTCTACAGGGCGGCAGTTGCAGCGCTCGTCGCCAAGGGCCTCCTCGTCATCGAGCGCTGGAAGACCAACCTCGCCTACCTGAGGGAATGCCCCAGGACCTTCGAGCGCTACGAAGAGTTCCGTGAGTTGTCCGGTGCATACGATGAAATCGTTTACGCCCACAAGCCGCCGGACCAGGGGAAAATGGCCGGCCTCCTGGTCGAGGCAAGGAGGCTCTGCGAAAGCGTATGAAGGGCGGCAGGAAGCACAACCTCATCCTCATCAGCCTTACTCTCTTCCTGCTCTTTCTCGTATTCATCCTAGCCCGGCCGCCGAAGGAGACGCGGCCCGCCGAAAGCGAGCCGCAGGCGCGCGCTACCACCTTCTCCGCGGAGGGCGGCGGCGCCAAAGCGGTCTACCTCGTCATGAAGAGGTTCCTCCCTTCGGTGGAGCGCTGGGTGAGGCCCCTGGAGCTCCTCAAGCCTCCGCAGGATTCCAACCCGACGAGCCTGCTCGTCATGGAACCGGAAAAGGCCATGACGAAGGCGGAGGCGGACGCTCTCGACATATGGGTGAAGAGCGGAGGGCAGCTGATCATCGCCATGAACGGGCCCTGGACCACGAGCGGCGAAGAATCGCAAAGCGAGGGCGACTACCTGGCGGGACATGGATTCATCTTCTCGAGAATACACACGGCGGACACGGCATCCCTGGTGGAGGCGCGCGGGACTCTGGGGACGATCCTCATGCACGGCGCGTCGCTCGTGAAGGGCGGATATCACGTCATTCTCAAGACCGCCCGGGGAATCGCAGCCGGGGAAAGAAAAATCGGCAAGGGGAAGATCATCCTCATAGCGGACGGAAGCGCCTGGTCGAACGACATGCTCTCCCGCAGCTCCAACGCCGCCTGGCTCGTGCTGACTGCCCTGGCATGGGACAACGGAAGGCTCCTTGTGGACGAATACCATCAGGGCTTTGTCGGGGGCAGCCGCGGCACCCTCTCCCTCATCCTCTCGTTCCTGGGTTCCTTCTGGGGTGCAGCCTTCATCCAGCTGGCGGCGGCGGGAGCCCTGTTTCTCGCTATGAGGGCGCGGCGATTCGGACCCCTGATCGATCTTCCCCCAAGCCGGGCGCGGGGCCCTCTGGCGCGGGTCAATGGGATCGGCGCCCTCCTGGAAGCCGCCGGCGCCCGAAGCTTCGCGGCGCAGGCGGTGTGGCAGCTCACGCTCCTGCGCCTGGCGCGGCATCGGCGCGGTGCCGTCGGCTCCGAGGAGCCCGACGACGCTGCCTGTTCCGCCCTTGTTCAACGCGGGGTCCAGGGGGGCCGTCTCAGCGAGAGCGAGTTCCTCCAGGTGGCCCGAAGATCCGCAGAGCTTTCCAAGGAGCATGGACATGAAGGACATGGACATCAGTAAGGCAACGGCCGTTGTGACGGCCATCCGGGAAGAAATGGCCAGGGTCGTCATCGGCCAGGAGGGCGTGATAGAGGAGCTGCTCACCGCATTCGTCGCCGGCGGCCACGTCCTCCTGGAGGGGGTTCCCGGACTGGCGAAGACTCTCGCCGTCCGCTGCCTGGCTTCCGCCATCGATTGCGCATATTCCCGGATCCAGTTCACGCCGGATCTCATGCCGGCCGACATCACGGGAGTGAACGTCTTCGACAACCGCACCATGGAGTTCTCCTTCAGGAAGGGGCCCCTGTTCGCGGACGTGGTCCTTGCAGACGAGATCAACCGCGCCCCCGCAAAGACCCAGGCGGCCCTCCTGGAGGCAATGCAGGAGAAGCAGGTGACCGTTGACGGCGCCGATCACGGCATGTCGGAGCTGTTCACGGTCGTGGCCACGCAGAACCCGATCGAGTATGAAGGAACCTATCCGCTTCCCGAGGCCGAGCTCGACCGGTTCCTGATGAAGATCCTCGTCGGCTATCCCTCGAAGGACGCGGAAGTGGCGATCGTGGCGGCCATGAATGCCCTCGGTGAAAAAGCGCACGCGCCCCACCGGACCATCTCCACGTGCGCACGCGCCAGGGATATCGAGGCGATCCGCCGGCTCGTCCACGGGGTCGAGGTGGACCAGAGCGTGATGCGCTATATCGTTGAGATCGTGCAGCAGTCCCGCGGGCTTGCGAGCCTGGCCCTCGGGGCGAGCCCGAGGGCGGCGGTGATGATGCTCCAGGCCGCAAAGGCCCTTGCCCTTCTCCATGGAAACCAGTTCGTGAGGCCCGATGAGGTCCAGGCCGTCGCCTTCCCCGTGCTCCGCCACCGCCTGACGCTCACCCCCGAGGCGCAGATCGAGGGCCTGACCCCTGATGGGTGCATCGCCGAGCTCCTCAAAGCGGTGCCCGTCCCCCGATGAGCGTCCTGCCCGCTCCGCGATTGGCGATTCTTGTCGCCGCAGCCTCTCCCCTGTGGCTGCTCGTGGCCCTTGATCCGCGAGCCCTGCCCGTCCCCGTGGCGTGCCTCGCCGCCATCCTCCTCGCGGCGGCGGTGAGCTTCCTCCGCACGCCCGGCCCCGGGCGCCTGTCCATCCGGCGCACTCTTCCCGTCCGCTTCTCCATGAAGGCGGAGCACGAGATCCTGCTCTCCGTCATGAACCGCTCCCGCAGGCGCATCGCCGTGGAGCTTCGCGATGACGTGCCGCAAACCCTTGAGGTCGTTTCCCCCATCCCGCCCTTCATTCTGGAGGCCGGCGGCACGACGGTTCTCCCCTACAGGGTCAAACCGCTTCAGCGGGGAGCCGTCCTGTTCCACAAGGTATTTCTCCGCGTGAGCCAGGGCGGCGATCTGGTCCGGCGCCAGTTCGCCTTGGAGGTGGAGTCTCGGGGCAAGGTGTATCCCTGCTTCGTCGGGGTGGACCAGTACAACCTCCTCGCGGTGAAGGACAGGAGGGAAGAGTCGGTGAGATCTCCGCGCTCCTCCAAAGGGCAGGGAACGGATTTCGACAGCCTCCGGTCCTACAGTCCCGGGGACGACCCGCGGAGAATCGATTGGAAGATCTCGGCGAAGCGCGGCTTCCTGGTCAGCAGGAACCTCCAGGTGGAGAGGGGACAGCAGATCGCCGTCCTCATCGACGCCGGACGCTTCATGGCGGAGCCCCTGGGAGAGCGGACACGCTTCGAGCACGCCGTGGACGCGGCGGTGATGCTCGCCGCGGTCGCGCAGAAGCGGGGAGACTCGGTTTCCCTGGCGTGCTTTTCAAACCGAATCGAATCGTTTCTCCCGCCGGTCAAAGGCCAGCGCGTCGTCCCGCGGGTCCTGGAAGCCCTTGCCGACGTGAAGCCCCGGGCAGTCGAATCGGACTACTGGCATGCTTTCGCCAACATCCTCTCCCGCCTGCGGAAGCGCAGCCTCATCGTTCTGTTGAGCGAGGTCCTGGACCGTGCCGGAAGCTCGGGGCTCGTGAACAACCTGGCGCGTTCCGCCGGCAAGCACCTGATCCTCGTCGTCGTGCTGGTTGACGAGGCGCTGAGGCAGGCGGCGGAAGAGATGCCGGCCGACCTCCGCCAGGGGTACCGCAAGGCCGCGGCGAGCCATGTCGCGCTGGAGAGGGCCATGGCCTTGGATGACATGCGCGCCAAAGGGATCCTCGTGCTCGAGACGGAGCCGCGGCATCTCAGCATCCGGCTCATCGAGAGATACCTGGATATCAGAAAAACGAACCTTCTCTGAGGGACGGGGTATGGAAGAAAGGGTCCGCATCGCCACAGCGGAAAGCGTGGAGCTGGATTTCGAGCTTGCCGGCCCCGGCTCGCGTTTTCTCGCGCTCCTGGTGGACACGCTGATTTCAGCCGCGATGATCCTCCTCGCCATCATCGCGATACTCGTGACCGTTTCCGCCGCGTGGGGGAAGATCCCCGATGCCGTGGCATCGATCGGCGCCAGCCTCTCCATCATCTCCTCCTTCCTGATCCGCTGGGGATACTTCCTGTTCTTCGAGACCCGCTTGAGCGGCCAGACGCCGGGAAAGAGGCTGCTCGGGCTCCGAGTCATTCGGGATGACGGGCTTCCCATAGGGCTTCGGCGCTCCCTGATCAGAAACCTCCTGCGCGTGGTGGATATGCTTCCCCCTCCCCTGTACCTGGTGGGCGGAATCAGCGTCCTCGCCACGCGCCGGGGCCAGCGGCTGGGAGACATCGCCGCCGGGACCATCGTCATCCGCGAGCGGTTCCGCAAGGCCAGGAAAGAGGGCGCCGGAAGCGGCCGTGCCGCCGGCTGGGTTGCCAAGCTGGAACAGGGGCTCTCCCAGTATGCCGTGGTGGTTCCCAGCGGCACAATCGATATCCGGCGGATCGCCCTGATCGAGGAATACTTCAAGCGGCTGCCCGCGCTCGGCCCCGAGGGGAGGTTCGATCTCTCCTGGCGCATCGCGCAGCCCCTGCTGGGCCTCTTCGACGCGAAGGCGGAGGAATGGGAAGGGGCGCCGGACAGGCTGCCCCGCTGCGAGTCGCTTCTGCGCGATATCCTCAACCGGGCGGGCGGCGCCGCAGGCGACCACGAACAGAAGGAGTCAGGCGGAGGCAACGCGGAAAAGAAAGCCCGAACATGGGCCACCTTCAGGCAGCGAACGGAGAAGCTCCTGGGCTCGCGCAAGCGGGAACTGCGCCGCCTGTCCGCCTCGGACATGAAGAGCCTCCTGGTAGACTACCGCCGCATCACCACGGACCTGGCGCGGGCGCAATCGATGGGAGCCGACCGCGACACTCTCGCGACGCTGGGCAGGATGGCGACCGGCGGGCACTCCGTGATCTATGGATTCCTCCCGGGATCACGGCGCCGGCGCCTGCGTGACTGGCCGTCCGCCTTTGCCCGCGAGGTTCGCCGGGGCCTGTGGGCCGTGCTCCTCTCCGCGGCGCTTTTCTTCCTCCCGGCGGTCATCAGCGCCGTCGCGGTCCGCTGGGATCCCCATCTCGCCTACGATCTTGTCGGGCCCGAGTTCTACGATTTCGAGCCGGCGGACCCCGAATCGCTTCATCGCATACCCCAGCTCATGCGGCCCGTGGCCGCTTCCGCGATCATGACCAGCAACCTCCAGGTGGCGCTCCTCGCCTTCGCTTTCGGGCTGACGGCGGGGGCGGGCACGGCGTACCTCCTCGTCTCAAATGGGATCAACCTGGGGGCCGTTGCCGCCTGGTTCGGCGTGAATGGAAACGCGCGCGCCCTCTGGGGATGGATCATGCCCCACGGCGCGACGGAGATCATGGCGATCATCATTGCCGGGGCGGCGGGCTTCCTCATCGCCGGCGGGCTGCTCGCCCCGGGCCGTCTGAAGCGGTCCGCGGCGTTGAAGCTGGCCGCCGGGAGGGCCCTCGTCCTCGAGCTCGGCTGCATGGCGATGCTCGTGGTGGCGGGACTCATCGAGGGCTTCGTCTCGCCCAGCCTCATCCCGTACGCTCTTCGCCTGGCCATCATGGCGGTGAGCGTGGCTGGGTGGATCGCGTACTTTGCCGCGGCGGGAACGAGAGCCCCCCCGTTACAGCTTTGAGGCGCCTGGCTCGCCGAGCTCCGACAGGCGGCCAAGGCCGAAGAGCTCCGTCTCCTCCTCCCGCGCGTCCGTGAAGGTCCGCTTGATATCGAAGATTTCATCGGAGACGGAGAAAAAGGCGTCGCTCACCTCAGGGTGGAAGTGGCGCTCCCTGCCTTCCCGGATGATGGCGAAGGCCCTTTCAGAGGGGAACGGCTCCTTGTACGGTCGTTTCGACGTGAGGGCGTCGAACACGTCCGCGATGGCCGTGATATAGCCCGCCAGCGGGACCGCGGTCTTGGACAGGCCCCGGGGATACCCGTTTCCGTCCCACCGTTCGTGGTGGGTAAGGGCGATCACCTCGCCGAGCTTCAGGAAGCCCTCGGTGGATCCATGGAGGATCTGGGCGCCGATGGTTGTGTGCATCCGCATGATGTCCATCTCGTGAGGATCCAGCCTCGCCGGTTTCAGCAGGATGCGGTCGGGGATTCCGATCTTGCCCACGTCGTGCATGGGCGCGGCGTAGAGGATGGCATCCACGGTGCGCTCGCTCAAGCCCAGTTTCCGCGCAACGGCCGCGCAGTAGTGGCTCATCCGCTTGAGATGAACTCCCGTGTCCTCGTCGCGGAACTCGGCCGCCCGGGCAAGGCGGTAGACCATCTCCAGGGAATAGCCGCGCAGCCGCGCGTGGGTTTCCTGGAGCTGGCGGGTGCGCCGCTCCACCTCGGCCTCCAGCTCCTTCTGGTAGCGCCTGCGCTGCTCATTGTACGCCTTCACTTTCAGGAGCGAGCCGATGCGGGCCTGGAGCTCCACCCGCTCGAAAGGCTTTGTGAGGAAATCGTCTGCGCCGGCCTGAAAGGCATGCACCTTGTCGTCGAGGTCCCGCAGGCCGGTGATCATGATCACGGGAATGATCCGCGTCTCCTCCGAGGCCTTCAGCACGCGCGTGGCTTCCAGTCCCCCCATGCGCGGCATCAGGGCATCCATCAGGACGAGATCGGGAGGGGAGATCCTCACTTTCTCCAGGGCTTCCACCCCGTCGGCGGCGAGAAGCACATCATATCCCAGAGGCGCGAGGAGCGCCTTCATCAGCCTTCTGTTGGGCTCCTCGTCGTCCACAACCAGGACGGTCGCTTTATTCGCCATTCCACCCCCCGTTGGAAAGGTCAGTCGAAACCGCAACAAGCCATCCCATGAGCGACAATGAGACCGCCGTCAGCAACCTGCCGGTATCGGGGCCTTTGGGGGATGGCAGGGGGTTCGTCCGCGTCCCATTATAGGAAAGCCCGGGGTGTAAAATCAAGGTGCCGGCGGCGCTGCTGGACAGGTGACATCCCCTCACGGCCCGCGGCCGATGTTGACAGAAAGGCAAAAGCGCTATAAACGATACGCAGCGCGCGGCGGGAAACCGTGGACGCCCGCAGGCGTCGCAGAGACGATGACGAGGATGGAGGGTCGGTAATGCCGCTTCAGAAGGAGTTTCTCAAGGACCAGCCCGGCGACACCACGCCGGAAAGCAGGAACAAGCAGCTCTCTTCAGCGCTCGTTTCCGGCCCCTTCGCTCAGAAGAGAATCATGCTGATCGAAAAGGTTGAAGAGGGAGAACCGGGCTGGACGATATACTTCCACGGCTGATCCCGCCGCGCCATCGGACGGCGATTCTAACATCATCTATCTAGATAGTGATCGCGTTTCCCGGGATTCCCACCGCATGATTCGCGCACGATCAGCTCGGTGGGAAGGTACACCCGTGCCGGATCGGGGTGCTCGCCGCATACAAGCTTGATGAGCATTTCTCCCGCTACACGCCCGAAGTCGCGCGCGGGAACGCGGACGGTGGTGAGCGCCGGGCTCATGAAACGCGCCGAGGGAATGTCGTCGATGCTCGCAAGAGCGACATCCTCGGGGATTCGAAGCCCGCGCTCCCTCAATGCCGCAACCGCGCCGATCGCAACCGTATCGTTGCCGGCGAAGATCGCGGTCGGCGCTTCCGTCCGTTCCAGCAATTCGGCGGCAGAGGCGTATCCGCTCTCATGGCTGAAATTCGCCCAACACACCAGCGAATCGTCGTACTCGATCCCCGCTTCCTCAAGGGCGCTTCGATACCCATTGCAGCGCGCCGTGACGCTGAGGAAGCTCGCCTGGCCGTAGTTGATGCAGCCGATCCGCCTGTGCCCCAGCCCGATGAGGTGGCGAACGGCCGTCCTGGCCGCGCCGAAGTTGTCCCACCCGACTCCGCAGGCACGGGGGTGTTTCCTTCCGGGATCCGCAATGATGGGAAAGCCCGAATCGAGCAGCGTGTCGATCTGGCGATCGTCCTCGCGGGGGTTGACGATAAACAGCCCATCGATCTCGTTCGCGGTCACCAGATCCACGTACGCGTCGGGGCGCGAAGGGTTCTCGACGGCATGAACGAGAAGGTTGAAATTGTGCTGATGGCATACCTCGTTCAGGCTGTAGAGGAATTGGGGGATGGTCGCGTCCACCCTGATGTGCTCGGCCGAGGGCAACACGAAACCGAGGGTATGGCTCTTTCCGCTCGCCAGGCGCCTTCCTGCCGCGTTGCGAACATAGCCGAGCTCACGAACGGCCTCCATGACGCGCTGTCGCGTTTCATCGGGGATGGCGATCTCGGTCTTTTCGTTCATTATGAAGGAAACCGTCGTGGGCGAAACGCCGGCCCTTTCAGCCACATCTTTCATCGTTATTTTTTTGCCCATGGCTCATCTTCCGATCGATAGTGAGTAGAGTACACACTGCCCGAGGAAAAAAAAAGCTCCATTTTCCCGGTTATAAAAAAGCTTGACAAGTCGAAAAAAGTGTCCATATAATGACCATACACCATTAAAACGCTATAGTAAAGCGTTTTATTCAAAGATTTGAAAAAAAGCGTTGCGTTTTGATGTGATTGGAAGCAGGAGGATCGTGATGGCCGATATCGCGGCTGATTCAGGAACGGCCCGTTCCCGAGGATCGCAGCCCAGGGGAATTAGCGTTCGCAGGCGAGAAGGCGGCGTTGCTCTCCTGCTCATCCTTCCCAGCCTCTTCGGTTTCATCGTTTTCTTCGCCATTCCCGCCGTCCGCGGCCTGCTCATCAGCTTCACGGATTGGAACCTCCTGACGCCGCCAAAGCCTGTGGGCGTGGCAAACTACCTGGCGCTGTTTCAAGATCCCGACTTCTGGAACGCATTGAAGGTGACCACGTTCTACGTCTTGTGGAACATCCCGATTCAAACCGTCCTTGCCGTCATTGTTGCGCTTGTGATGCAGGCGGCCTCACGGTCCACGCTGTTGAAGGGAATAGTCCTTCTGCCCTGGCTTATGCCAAACGTCGTTGTGGCCATGCTGTGGATGTGGATTCTGGATCCGACGTTGGGGCTCATCAACGTGGCGGTACGCGCCCTTGGAGGCCCCCTGATTCCCTTCCTTTCCTCCACGGACCTGGCGCTTCCCACAATCGCGGGCATCAACATCTGGCGGTATCTGGGCTACACCGCCCTTTTGGTCTTTGCCGGCCTTCAGACAATCCCAACCGAGATTTACGAAGCGGCGCGCATAGACGGCTCGGATGACCAGCAGACGTTCTGGCATATCACGCTGCCACTCCTGAGGCCAGTTCTGGCTTTCGTGGTCGTCACATCGGTGCTCGGATCCTTCCAGATCTTTGACACCGTGGCGGTTACGACAAAGGGCGGCCCGATCAACGCTACAAAGGTCTTCAACTTCATGATCTACCAGCAGGCATTCGAGCGCTTCCGCATGGGCTATTCCACGGCCGTATCCATGGTCCTTTTCCTGATTCTGATCGGTGTCGGCCTCATTCAGATGAGAATCATGAAAGCCGGGGAGGTGGAATCATGAAAATGACGCTTCTCACCCGGTTTCTGTTCTGGGCTGCCATCGTCGTGATTGCGCTTGTGACGCTCTTCCCCTTCTACTGGGCTGCAAGGACCGCCTTTACCTTCCCAAGAGCGGTGTACACCCACCCCACTACGTTCCTCCCGCCGGAGCTGACCATCGGCAACTATCAGCGCGTTCTGGGTCTGGTGGACGCCGAGACTGCGGTGAAATTGGGCGGCTCAGGCCAGAAGATCAACTTCTTCATCTTCTTGCGGAACTCTATCGTCGTTTCGACACTCATCACCGTCGGCCAAATTTTCTTCAGCGCCTCGGCGGCGTACGGGTTCGCAAGACTGCGCTTCCCCCTGCGCAGACAGATCTTCGGCGTTTATCTCTCCGCACTCATGGTGCCGGGGATCGTGCTCCTCATTCCCAACTTCATCCTGATCAAATCACTGGGGTGGCTGAACACCTACCAGGGGATAGCCGCCCCTGCATTTCTGATGTCCCCGTTCGCCGTGTTCTTCTTGCGGCAGTTCTTCTTGGGCATGAACAAAGAATTGGAGGAAGCCGCTCTGGTGGAGGGCGCCGGAAGGTTGCGCATCTTCTTCCAGATCGCCATTCCCTTGAGCATGACCGCCATTACCACGCTTGCCATCATCACCTTCATCTACTCCTGGAACGATTACCTGTGGCCGCTTCTTATAGGCAAGAACGAGGGCGTGCGGATGCTCACGGTTGCTATAGGGGTCTTCAGACAGCAGGGGGCACAAAACGCGCCGGACTGGGCAGGTCTTATGGCGGGCACCACGCTGGCCGTTGTGCCGGTACTGGTCCTGTTTCTCGCTTTTGGGAAACGGGTGATCAACTCCATCGGGTTTACGGGATTCAGGTGAGAGGGACTCAGGCCTCCGTGGAGGCCGGCCTTCCACAGAACATCGCCAACGACAAGAGGAGGTAACCATGTCGAGAAAGAGGCGGTTTTTGATCGTGCTTGCCGCATTGCTGGTGTGCGGTACGGCACTCTGGGCGGCTCCGGTCACCATCCGGTACACGCTCTGGGACGCCAACCAGTTGCCGGCCTACCAGAAGGTGGCCGACAACTTCATGGCAAAGAACCCCAACATCAAGATCGTGATCAGCCAGATGGGCTGGGGGGACTACTGGAACGACCTTCAGACCTCAATGGTCGCAGGGACAGCGGTGGATGTCTTCACGGATCACCTTGCCAAGTATCCTGAGTTCGCCTCCAAGGGCCAGCTCCTGGATATCGAGCCCATGGTGAAGGCGGACAAGGTGGACACCAAAGTCTATCTCACCGGCCTGGCGGATCTGTGGACCAGGGACGGAAAGCGCTACGGCCTTCCCAAGGATTGGGACACCATCGCCGTTGTGTACAACAAGGATATGGCCGCAAAGGCGGGCATCACTGACGCAGAAATGAACTCCATGACCTGGAACCCCAAGGACGGCGGCACGTTCGAAACGGTATTGAAAAAGCTTGCTCAGGACAAGAACGGCAACAACGGTCTGTCGGCCAAGTTCGGCCCCAAGAACGTCGTGCGCTGGGGAATCGCCATGGACTACTCGAACTTTGGGGCCTACGGTCAGCAGTACTGGAGCTCCTTTGCCGCCAGCACGGGATGGAAGTTCACAGACGGCATGTATGCCAAGAAGTACTACTATGACGATTCCCGCTTCGTGCAGACCATGCAGTATTTCGCGGATCTCTCGCGTAAGAAGGGGCTTATGACGCCTTACGAGGCCCTCTCCGCGCAGAATGTCGGGGCCACCGTGCTGTTTACCTCCCAGAAGATCGGCATGATCCTTGACGGCTCGTGGATGATCGGGTTCTACGGCGGCAACACGGACTTCAAAGTCGGCTTTGCCAGATTGCCCCAGGGGCCCGTCGGCCGCAGGAGCATGTTCAACGGTCTGGCGGACTCCATCTACGTCGGAACGAAGCAGCCGAAAGAGGCGTGGCAGTGGGTGAAGTACCTGGGCTCCGCCGACGCGCAGAACGTCGTGGGAAGCTACGGAGCGGTGTTCCCTGCCATTCAAAGCGGAGTGCAGGCCGCCAACGGGGCATACAAGGCAAAGGGCCTTGACGTAACCGCGTTCACGGCGCAGGCCCTTGAGAAGAACGGCACCTTCCTGTTCCCCATTACGGATAATGCTTCAGAGATCAACTCCATCATGCAGCAGACCTTTGACAGCATCTTCCTCGGTCAGGCCACTGCTGCGGACGCCCTGAAGGCGGCCAACGCCAAGGTCAATGCGACTTTCAATAAGTAGCTCGATTTCCCCGGCGCCCCGCGGCTGACCCCGCGGGGCCCGAATAACGGCTTTGAGCCGGTCGCATCCCGACAATCTCACCGGATGCGGCCGGCATCTCTTCGGGGTGCGATCGAGTTCACGCGAAAACAAAAAGGAGCGCGTTATGAAGAGACTGTTGACAGGTATGCTGAATACCCTGTTCACTCTTTTTATCATGACATCTTGTTCTTTGAATGGACCGACGGATGACGCAACGGCAAATAATACGGCCGGAAATGCAAAAAACATTGCTGCCGGTACCATAACCGTTGCATCCGCCACCAGCACCGGCGCCGTACTGTGGGGAGCCAGCGGTTGGCTTTACGGACTGGGTGAAAACAACGAAGTCAATGATAGTATGATTACAGGCTTGGTGCACCCGGGCTATTTCGGTCAGAAGGCCCCGTGGGGTTCACAGCATCCCGATGGGGACGCCTTGAATACTGCGGTGCAGGCGAAGAGGGTCGGTGGCAAGGGAGTTTATGTCTGCATGCAGGATTATTATTCGGCATGGCCGTATCAGAACAACGGCATTGCAGACTATCTGAACGTTGTAAAAATGGAAGCAAATAACATTGTTGCCAATGCCAACCGCTCTTTCTTCGTGTACTCCATTTTCAACGAACCGGATTGGATCTGGTATTCCGGCAAGGTTTCCCAGATGTGCTCCGACTGGAAAGCATGCTTTCAAGCAATCAGAGCGATTGATTCTTCGGCTAAAATCATTGGCCCCGGGTACTCTACCTGGAAAGAAGCGGATTACCGGACATTTTTCACATATTGCAAAGCCAACAACTGTCTGCCGGATATGACAAGCTGGCATGAATTGGACGGGAGCCTCTTTAGCGGCTGGTATACGCATTACAGTCAGTACAGGAAAATCGAGTCCGATCTCGGCATCAGCGCAAGGACGATTGTCATCAACGAATACGGCAGATCCGGGGGTGTTGACGTGCCGGTTCCCGGCAATTTGATCCAATATATCGCCAGGTTCGAGAACAGCAAGGTTTACGGCTGCATGCCATTCTGGACCGGGATCGGAACCTTGAACGACCTGGTAGCGAACAACAATACGGCTCAGAACGTCCGCGCAAGCTGTCTGAACAAACCGACCGGCGCATGGTATCTGTACCAGTGGTACGGCCAGATGACGGGCAATACCGTCAGCGTGACCTTGCCTTCTCAGAACGGCTCTCTGCAGGCTTTGGCTTCCAAATCCGGCAACTCCGTTACCGTTTTATTCGGTGGTTCACTCAGGAGCACGGATGTATTTGATACAACCATCAAGGTGACCGGCTTAGCCGGAACCTCGGCTGCGTACTCCGTGTTGGAAACAGCGAATACCGGCAGAAGCGCTGCGTCGGCGCCGACTACAAAAATGTCCGGTACCGCCGCAGTTTCCAACGGTACTATGAGCCTTACGATAACCGGATGCAAAGCTCTGTCCGCGTTCAAGCTAAAGATTAATTAACAATAACCCTGTAACATGAGACTCTATAAGTTCACCACTGCCTGCCGGCTGGGCCTAAAGTCCTGCCGGCAGGCGTTGAGCAGGATGTTGAGAATCCGGCTCCTCTGCTGAATGCGGCGGATCGGGCCGCGGATGACGATGGGGAGGAGTCGACACCATGAAGAAGATGGCATTCATCGGCGCGGGGAGCTTCGAGTTCACACGAAGGCTGGTCCGCGACATCCTGGCGTTTCCCGCCTTCAGGGACTGCCACATCGCCCTCATGGACATTGATGCCGAGCGGCTCGACGCCTCGCGAAGGGGAGTGCTGAAGATTCTCGAGGCCGGGCGCTATCCGGCGAAAGTCACGGCGACCCTGGACCGCGTGGAAGCGCTTAAAGGCGCCGACGGCGTCCTCATCACCATACTCGCGGGCGGCGTCAGCGTTTGGCGCTTCGACGTTGAAATTCCAAAAAAATACGGGGTCGACATCAACGTCGGCGACACCCGTGGGCCCTCGGGAATCTTCCGGGCCCTTCGCACGATACCGGTCATGCTCGATATACTGGCCGATATCGAGCGGGTCTGCCCCCGGGCCGTCGTCCTCAACTACACCAATCCCATGGCCATGCTCTGCCGGGCCATGCAGCAGAAAACGAAAACGAGCGTCACGGGCCTCTGCCACAGCGTGCAGGGGACCGCTGAAATGCTGGCCCGCTGGATCGGGGCGCCGATGGAGGAGGTGAGCTACAGGTGCGCCGGCATCAATCATCAGGCCTGGTATCTCGAATACCTCTGGAAGGGAAAGGATGCATACCCCCTCATCAGGGAAGCGATCCTCCGGCGGCCTGAAATTTATGATGAAGAACAGGTGCGCAATGAAATGTTCCTGCACCTCGATTACTACGTCACCGAGTCTTCGGGACACGCTTCCGAATACGTTGCCTGGTTTCGAAAACGCCCGGAGCTGATCGAGAAGTACTGCACCCATGGAGCCGGTTGGAACCCCGGCGCTTACGCCTACATCCTGGACCAGTATTCCAGGCGCGAAGGGACATGGAAGCGTGAAATCGAAGAATGGCTCTCGGAGCCGACGGTGGACCTGAAGGCAGGCGGCGAATACGCGGCGTCGATTTTCAACGCGGTCTTCGGCGATCATGCGATGTTCGAGTTCAATGGGAACGTCAGGAACTCAGGCCTCGTCGACAACCTGCCCGGGGGTTGCTGCGTCGAAGTTCCCGTCCTTGCCTCCAAACGCGGCCTCGATCCCATGCACGTGGGGTCTCTCCCGGACCACCTCGCGATCATCAACAACGTCAACGCCCGCATCGAGGAGCTCGCCGTCACAGCCTCCCTCGAGGGGGATCCGCGGAAAGTGTTTCACGCCATCTGCATGGATCCGCTTACCTCGGCCGTCTTGAGCCTGCAGGAGATTCGTGACATGACGGACGAGCTTTTCGCGCGCAATCGCGAGTGGCTCCCGCAGTTCAAACACCGATTATAAGGCGCACCGACCGCAGGGGACCGGCCGCGGCGCCCGGCTCACGCCACCCCGTGCTCTTTTTCCAGCTTCTCGTAGTAGTCGATGACCTTTCGAACGTATTTTCTCTTTTCGGGATACGGCTGGTAGTAGAATGAGCGCTTGAAGCCGTAGATGATGATGTCCTTGAGCTGATCCGGCGGGATGTCGAAGTTGCTCAGGGCGAGCTCGAGCTCCCGCGTGACGGTGGTGTGGGAGACGAGGCGATTGTCGGTGCAGATCGTAAGGGAAAGCTTGTGGGCAAGCATCTTGGCGAGCGAATGCTCGCGGATATCCTTCAGCTCGGGGACAGTCTGCATGTTGCTGGTCAGGCAGACCTCGATTGTGGTCCGGTTTTCCGCGATGTAGTTGACCAGGTTCTGGACGTACGCATGCTTGTCCCGGATGTTGGGAGAGTAGATCATCCCCTCATCGAAGAGGTGAAGGCCGTGTCCGATCCTGTCCGCGTGGAGCTTCGCGATAGCCTGGAAGATCGATTCGGGGCCGTACGCCTCCCCCGCGTGCACAGTTTTCTTGAGGAAGTTCCTGTGAACGTAATCGTAGGAGTCCTCGTGCTCGCTGGCGGGGTAGCCGTATTCGGCTCCCGCCAGATCGAAGCCCACGATCTGCACATCTGACTCGTTCCTGAGCTTCACGGCTGCCCGCGCCACTTCAAGGCTGGCCGTCCGGATGACCTCCTGCCGGTCCGAGAATGAAAGGATGCGGCAGAGATCCGCGAAGTATGCGGAGAAGCCCTCCGTGAAGAAGCGCATGGCGCAGACGATGATGCCGTAATCGAAGGGGGGCTCGTTCGGCCGGATGGCGGCGTTGATCTCGTCTCGCGCGCGGCGAAGGCCCCTGTCCACGGAGCCCACGACGGCGTCGAAGCCGAATCCCGGAGACATGTGGAGCTGCGGCGCGAAGCGGACCTCGAGGTAGCGCACCCCTTCCGCGTGGTTGTCCATGGCAAGCTCGTAGGAGACGCGCTCCAGGCCTTCCAGGTCCTGCATCACCGCGAGCATCCAGGGGAACCCCATGAGGTACTCTTCCAGGTCCTTGTAGGATTCCTTGAAAACAAGCTCGTTGAGACCTTCCTCCGTGTAGGAGGGAAGCACTACGCGCTTCTCCTTGGCAAGCGAGATGAGCGTGGAAAGGCGCAGGGAGCCGTCGAGGTGGACGTGAAGGTCGGTCTTGGGAATGGCCCGAATGAACTCGTCGCTGTAGCGCTTCATTTTCCTTACACCGACGATACTGGAGCAATGGGCAGCGGTCAAGCGAATTCAGCAGGCCGCCAAAGCAGGGTTCTGCGCCTCGGGCTGACACTCGAACACCTGCGGCCGCCGCTCTAGCGCTTGAATGCCGGCGTGGCCGAGGGTAGCATGAGACGTGCTTCCGCCAGACTGCCTCATTCCCGCCGCGGGGCTTTCCAGCCGAATGGGCGGCTACAAACTTACTTTGCCCTTTCGCGGGAAAACCATCGTCGAGACAGTGGTCGAAACGGCGCTTTCCGTCTGCTCCCGCATCATCCTTGTTGTCGGCTACAGGGCTTCGGATCTCCTTGCCCTCTTCGAGGGCGTGAAGCGCGTCATCCCGGTGGAGAATCCGTCTTGGGAGCTGGGAATGTTCTCCTCGATCCAGCGGGGAATCCAGGCTGTCGAAACGGAGCGCTTTTTCATCTCCCTCGCCGACATGCCCTTCGTGGACGGCGAGGTATACCGCGCGCTTCTGGAATCCCCGCCCGCCGACGCGGTCATCCCCATGTTCTCGGGCCAACGGGGACATCCCGTTCTCCTCCACAGTCGTGTACGAGAGGCCGTGATGGCCGAAAATCCGGAGACGGGCAGGATGAGGGACGTCATTTCCCGATTCTCCGTGGGGGAGATCCCGTGGAAAGACGACTCTATCCTCCGCGACGTGGACACCCCGCGGGATTTCAGCCGGCTTTGACAACCCCTCGGTTGCGGCTGTAGAGTGCCTGATACAGGCGGGAGTAACACGGCGTGAAAAATGCGGCCCTTCAAGCTCTCCTTCTCGCGTGTCTCGTTTTGGGCGCATCCGGTTGGGGAAGGATGGAGAAGCCGGAAACGAGCCCTCTGCAAGACCCGGCAGGCTCCGGATCATATGCGGTCACGGACACCCTCGGCAGGTCTCTCTCGTTTGCCTCCATCCCCCGGAGAATCGTGATCGCGGGAAGGGCGGACGTTTTCCTCGTCGACGCGGCATACCTCTTCCCCGGGGTGGACGATCTAATCGTGGGGGTGGGCGCCACGGATCAGGGCCTGGGAGACTTCTTCTCCGTGCTCAGCCCTTCCTCCGGCCGGAAGGCGCGCTTCGCCAACGAGTCAGGGCCGGAGCAGATCGCCGCGGCGCACCCCGATCTTGTCATCCTCAAGTCTTACTTGAAAGAGAGGCTGGGAGAAGCTCTTTCGCGCATCGGCATCCCCGTATTCTACGTGGACTTCGAGTCTCCCGACAGCTTCGAATCCGACCTCCAGGCTCTCGGGGGGGTATTGCGGCAGCCCCAGAGGGCGGCGTCGATCTTCCAATATTACGATTCGAGGGTTCAGGAGGTGGAACGGATCGTGGCGGGCGCGCCAAGGCCGACGGCGCTCGTCGTACAGTACAGCGAAAGCGGCGGGACCCGGGCGCTCAATGTGCCTCCGGCGGGATGGATCCAGACCCGGCTGGTGGAAACGGCGGGCGGCAACCCCGTATGGAAGACCGCAAATCCGGGAAGCGGCTGGGGCAAGACGAGCTTCGAACAGATCGCGGCATGGAACCCCGATTACATCTTCGTCGTTTCCTACAGGACCCCGGCGGCCCGCGCCGTGGAGGCCCTTCTCTCCTCCGCCGATTGGCGGCAGCTCAAGGCCGCTCGGGAGGGAAAGATCCTCCCCTTTCCCGCGGATTTCCTTTCCTGGGATCAACCGGACCCGCGCTGGATACTCGGGCTCCAATGGCTTGCCTCCGCCATCCACCCCGAGCTTTCCGCGGATTTCGACCTGGAACGGGAAGTGGCGTCCTTCTTCTCCGAGCTTTACAACATCCCCCGGCCGGCGGTGGAGGCCCAGATCATGAGCCGCCTGAAAGCCTCGCTGGGACGCGCCTTTCGATGAAGATTCCCCTTCTCCTCATCATGCTCATCCTGGTGGCATGCGGATCGCTCTTTATCGGAAGATATCCGGTGCCGGGACTGATCGGCGTGCGCGAGCTTGCCAGCGACCCGATGGCCCAGCGGCTTGTGCTCGGCATCCGGCTTCCGAGGGTGACGGCCGGAATCCTCCTGGGGCTCTCCCTGGCAGCGGCGGGCTTCGTCTTTCAGATGATCTTCTCCAATCCGCTCGTGGAGCCCGGTTTCCTCGGGGTCTCTCAGGGCGCGGGGTTCGGCGCCGCCCTGGCCATCGTGGCGATATCGGCGCATCCCGCCGTGGTGCAGGCCGGGGCGCTTCTCTTCGCGCTCTCCGGCCTCGCCCTTTCTTACCTCATGGCGCGGGTTTTCCGCTACGGAGGATGGATCCTGCGGCTCATCCTGGCGGGAATCGCGGTCTCTGCCCTTTTCTCCGCAGGGCTGGGGCTCCTCAAGCTGGCAGCGGATCCCCTGGGCCAGCTTCCCGAGATCACCTTCTGGCTCCTGGGCGGCTTATGGAGCGTTTCCTGGAGTCAGGTCACTTTCATTCTCCCCGCGGTCGCCTCCGGGCTGGCGGTGGTTCTTCTGCTCCGCTTCAGGCTCAATGTTCTCTCCCTCGACGACCGGGTGGCGCACTCACTCGGCGCCGCGCCGCGGGGGGAAAGGCTCATCCTCCTGGCGGCCGCGACCCTGGCCGCGGCGGCAGCCGTGTCGGTGAGCGGGCTGGTGGGCTGGGTCGGGCTCATGGTCCCCCACGCGGCGCGGCGCCTCATGGGAAGCGAGGCCTCCCGCGCCCTTCCCGCCTCGATGCTCCTCGGGGCCGTTTCGGTCCTGCTCTGCGACGATCTTGCCCGCACGGTCTTGCCCACTGAAATCCCCCTGGGCATCCTCACCTCCATCCTCGGAGTCTTGCTCTTTCTCGCGTTCATGAGCACCCGCAGGCGGGAGAGGGGCGGATGAGCCTCCTCTCGCTCCGCAATGTCTCCTTTTCCTATCCCGCCAGACGGAAGGTTCTCGAGGACATCTCGCTGGATCTCGAGCGCGGCTCGATAACGGCCATCCTCGGCCCCAACGGGGCGGGAAAGACTACCCTGTTGGACATCTGCCTCGGCTGGAAGAAACCGCACGCAGGGCAGGTCCTTCTGCAAGGCACGGAGCTCGGGGATCTCAGCCGAAGGGAACGCGGCAAGCTCTTGAGCCTCGTTCCCCAGAGGGAGAACGTGCGATTCGACTTCACGGCGCTGGATTACGTGCTCCTCGGCCGGACGCCTCACCTCGGACCTCTTGAATCCCCGGGCCGCGAGGACGTGAGGATTGTCGGAGAAGCGCTTGAGGAAACGGGGATCTCGGACTTGAGCGGCCGCTCGATCGCCACATTGAGCGGTGGAGAGTACCAGCTCATGCTCATCGCCAGGAGCCTGGCGCAGAGGCCTTCGCTCCTTCTGCTGGACGAGCCGGCGAGCCAGCTCGATCCGGCGCGGCGGATCCTGATCATCAGGATGCTGAAGAGGCTTTCGGCAAAAGGCATGGCCGTTCTCTACACCAGCCACGATCCTCAGGCCGCCGCCGTTGCCGCCGACACGATCCACCTGCTGGCCGACGGCCGCTTCCTCGTCTCCGGCCCACCCCGGGAGGCTCTCACGGAGGAATCGCTTCGTCTGGTATACGGGGTGGCCTTCAGTGTCTCATGGGCCGGCAGGAGCCTCCATCTGGACTGGGACTCGGAGGACGGGCCGATCCCTTAGGAGCCGGAGGCGCCTCGAGGCTTCTGGAGGAACTCCAAGATGCTCTGGAGAAGCTCATCCCGGCTTTCCTCGGTGAGCGTTAAAACCTTCCGCTCATGCCTTGGAATGAGGGCGGAAACCTCATGTAGAAGCTCTCGCCGAACAACGACGAGAAGGTTCCCCGCCGATGCCAGCAGGGGCAGCACGGGGGCAAGCCCCATGCCTTTCACCAGCTCCAGGGGGCCGATCTCGTCAATGATCAGTGTTTTTCCGGCGCGGCTGAGGCCTTCTCGAAGAGAACCGATGCTTCTTTCGATCCCGGCTCGAGAGAACGAAAAACGGCCGAAGCGGGGCCCGTCGAGCTCACGGTCCGAGCGGGCGAGCTCCCATGATTCCCCGCTTTCAAGAGAGAGTGCCTGAAAACCGATCCGCCGGCCTTCCGGATCGAGAACGGCGGGGCTGACGATTCCGCTGAAAGAGGCCGATGTCCGCGCGAGCTTCAGGCAGAAGGTTGTCTTGCCGATGCCCCGTTCTCCCGTGAGGAGCGCGGCGTGGGGTGAGCCTTCCGGGGCATTCATGGCGCGGCGAGATCGGGAAGCCCGCGGGGAAGAAAAAGCCCTTCTCCCCGCGCTCCCATGAACCTGCCGTCCTGGAAGATGACCTTCCCGCGCAGCATGGTGAGCACGGGATAGCCGCGAAGCTCGAAGCCCTCGAACGGCGTGTAGTCGACCCGTTGATGAAGGGCCGAGCTTGCCAGCCGCACGCGCTTTTTCGGGTCAACCAGGACGATGTCGGCGTCGCTTCCCGCCGCGATGGCCCCCTTCCGCGGATGCAGCCCCATGATCCGCGCCGGAGCGGTGGAGGTGAGCTCCACGAATCGCTCGATTCCGATCCGTCCCGCCGCCACCCCTTCCGAATAGAGAAGGGCCATGCGCGTCTCTATTCCGGGAGCGCCGTTGGGGCAGGAAAGGAAGCTCCCGCCGGAGACCTCCTTCTTGCGCTCCAGGAAAAAGGGGCAGTGGTCCGTGGCAACGGTCTGGATCGAGCCGTCTCCAAGTCCTTCCCAGAGCGCTTTCCTGTCAGACTCCTTTCGAAGGGGAGGGCTCATCACGTATTTCAGCCCGCCGAGGTCGGGCTCGCCGTATCTCTCGTCACCGAGGAGCAGGTATTGGGGACAGGTCTCGGCGAACACGGGGAGGCCCCGCGCCCTTCCCCTCCGCACTTCCTCCAGGCCCGCCCGGCTGGAGAGGTGAACGACGTACAGCGGCGCTCCGCCCACCGCTTCCGACAGGCGGATCATCCGCGAGACCGCTTCGGCCTCGGCTTCGGCGGGCCGGGAAAGGGCGTGATATTGGGGCGCGGTCTTTCCCTCCCGGGCAAATCGAGCGCGCAGGCTTGAAACGATGCCGTGGTTCTCGCAGTGGACCGCCGTGAGCCCGCCCAGCTCGCGCATGCGCTGGAGCAGCGCAATGAGCTCCTCGTCGCTCAGGCGAAAATCGTAGGTCAGGTATGCCTTCACGGATGAGATGCCCATCCCGACGAGCGCTTCCAGGTCTGCCAGGACGGGGTCGTCCACGTGTTGGACGACCCCGTGAAAAGAATAGTCGATCACGGCAGTTCCGCCGGCGAGCCCCCTGTACTTTTCGATCTGATGAAAGAGAGAGCACCCGCGCGGGCCGAAGCCGGGGTGGTCCACGACGGCCGTTGTTCCTCCGCACGCGGCGGCCAGCGTTCCCGTATACCAGTCGTCACTGGCTTTCTCTCCCCCCACATCGATGTCGAGATGGGTGTGGACATCCACGCCTCCCGGCACGACGTGCATTCCCGAGGCATCGATGACCTCTGCCCCGCTCGGGGAAAGACGCGGGCCGACTGCAGAAATGATCTGTCCGCTGACCAGCACGTCGCTGAGGCGCGCACCGTCCGCGTTCACCACGGTGCCGCCGCGAATGAGGGTATCCATCCCTACCGCACCCGGATGGCGGGCTCCTCGATCATGCGCGACAGGCAGACGGCGGGCTCCGAGACGCGGGAGGTGAGGATCATGGCCGCGATAACGTAGGGCTTGTAGCTGGCCTGGATGTAGAGGGGCGTCCTGAAGCGCTCGAAGACGCCGGGTGAAACCTCCCCGTCGGCGCAGTTGACTCCGCTGATATCCGCGGGCAGACAGTGGAGATACATCGCGTCGTCCGTGCGGCTCATCATGGCCTGAGTGCACGTCCAGCCCTTGAATCGCGCATTCTCGGCAAGACAGCGCTTTTCCAGGTCAGTGAGGGCCCCCTCGTCACGAGACTCCGCGAGGCGAGTGCGCTCTTCCATTACCGAGAAGGGGGCCCAGCTCTTGGGGTATACCACGTGTGCGCCCTCGAAGGCCTCCTCCATGGAAGGCGAGACCGTGAAGCTCCCTCCCGACTCGGCCGCCTGGGTCCTGGCCCTTTCCACGACCTCGGGCATCAGGTGATACCCCTCGGGGTGCGCCAGAGAAACCTCCATTCCGAATCGGGTGAACAGGCCGATCACCCCCTGCGGCACCGAAAGGGGCTTGCCGTAGGAGGGGGAGTACGCCCAGCTCATGGCGAGCTTCCTCCCCTTCAGGTTGGCAAACCCTCCGAAATGCACAGCCAGGTGCATCAGGTCCGCCATCGTCTGCGTTGGGTGGTCGATATCGGACTGCAGGTTTATCACGGGAGGCCGCTGGGCCAGCACGCCGTCGTGGAACGCGCTTTCCACCGCTCGAGAAACCTCGCTCATGTACGCATGACCTTTGCCGATGTACAGGTCGTCCCGGATTCCGATGGTCTCGGCCATGAAGGACATCATCGTGGCGGTCTCTCTCACCGTCTCCCCATGGGAGGCCTGGGACTTGCCCTCATCCAGCTCCACCACGGAGAGCCCCAAAAGGTCGGCAGCGGAGGCGAAGCTGAAACGCGTTCGGGTGGACTTGTCCCGGAACTGCGACACGGCGAGCCCGGAATCGAAGATGCGGGTGGAGAGGTTGTGCTCGCGAAGCGCCTTGAGAAGGGAGGCGATCCTGATCACGGTCTCCAGGCTTTCCCTCTCCTTGTCCCACGTGAGGAGAAAGTCCTTGAGGGAGAGGTCTTTCAGATGCCCTGCCCGAAGACCCTTGAGCTGCTCCCGAATGTCTCGCGCTTCCATGGCGGTTAGAACCTCCCGAGATTCCTCAAGATTTTCTCCGGGGTGAAGGGCCAGTCCCTGACCCAGATCCCCAGTGCATCGTGGATGGCCGCGGCGATGGCAGGCGCAGCGCCGTTCACGCTGATTTCCGAAACGCTCTTGCCCCCGAAGGGGCCGAAGGGGTCCTTCGTCCCGACGAACCGCACCTGAACGTCCCGCGGAAGCTCCTGGATCATCGGAGCGCCGTATCCGGCGAGGGTCGTCGTGAGACAGTGTCCCTCCTCGTCGAAGGTCATCTCCTCGTAGAGGGCATGGCCGATCGACTTGAGGATCCCGCCATAGACCTGCCCGAGGGAAAGCTCGGGGTTTATGATGGTGCCGCTGTCGTGCACCGCATGGTAGCTTTTGATCTCCACGGCCCCGGTGCGGACGTTCACGGCCAGGCGGCAGAAGTGGGCCGCATAAGGGAAGGCGCAGTCCATTGTGGTGAAGGAGGCTGACCCAAACAGCTCGCCGGGCCCTTCACCGCCATGGCAGTGCCGGGCGATCTGAGTATACGTGAGCGAGCCCCTGGCGCCCGCCACGACGCCGGGATGCTCGAGCCTCAGGCCGGCCCGCGGCTCCTTCAGCATCTCGGAAGCCACGTCGAGGATCCTGGCCGCCAGGCTTTCCGCCGCCTTGAGCGCGGCGTTGCCCGAGAAGAAGGTGCCGCTGGAAGCGTAGGCTCCCTTGTCGAAGGGGGTCGTGTCGGTGTCTCCCGACACAACGGCCACGCGCTCCACCTCACAGCAAAGCGTCTCGGCGGCGAGCATGGCGAGCACCGTGTCCAGTCCCGTTCCCAGGTCCGCGCCGCCCGAACGTACGAGGAAGGTGCCGTCGGCGAGGAGCTTCACGTCCGCGCAGGCCTGGTCCAGGCCGGGGAGCCCGGAGCCCTGCTGAACCACGGCAACCCCGACGCCGACTTTGACATCGGGGTCGGGGCTCTTCTCGCGCTCGCCCCAATGGATCGATCCGGCGCCATCTTCCAACGCCCTGTCAAGGGCGCAATTTTCAACGCGGACCGCGGCTCCCGGCCTGCCTTCCCCGAGGCACTTGAGGATCTCCAGGGTATCTGCCGAGCGCACCATGTTCCTGCGAAGAAACTCGAGGTGGTCCATGCCGAGCTCAGCCGCCATCTCCGCTGCCGCCATCTGCATGGCGTAGGAGCCCTGCGGGGCCCCGTATCCCTGGTAGGCCCCGGAAGGAACCAGGTTGGTATAGTAGCTTCTCACCTCGAACGCGGTATTGGGGCAGGGAAAGAGGGGCAGGGACTTGGAGCACGCGTTCATGGGGACCGTGAGGCAGTGGTTTCCGTACGCCCCCGTGTCAGCCTCGCCCAGGAGCCGGATTGCCGTAATGGTCCCGTCCCGCCTGGCCCCCATCTTTACGGTGAAGCGGAAGGGATGCCGTGTCGTTGCCGCGACGAACTCCTCTTCCCTGGTGTATTTATGGAAGACGGGTCTTCCCGTGATGAAGGTCGCGTACGCGCACACGTCTTCGAGGAGAACGTCCTGCTTGGAGCCGTACCCTCCCCCGACCCTCTCCTTGATGACCCGTACCCTGTTCTCCCCGATGCCCAGCGCCGTTGCCACGATCCGCCGAAGGTGCCAGGGCACCTGGGTGGAGGCGTGGATGACCAGCCGGTCTCCGTCCATCTTGGTATACACGACGTGGGGCTCCAGCGGGGTGCACTGCACCCTGCTGGTCCGGTAGGTCCGCTCGATCACGACGTCGGCCTCGGAAAATCCCCTTTCCACGTCGCCCACGGCCCCGGAGGCGCTTGCCGCGAGGTTCCTGGCCGGATCCGCGCCGATGGGAAACTGGTAGACGATCCTTCCCTCGCGGGGATCCGCGCCTGGCCGAGTTGCCGCCGCCGGTTCGCCGGAAGCCAGGAGAGCCGGCCCGCCGTGGACCGCCGGCCCACGCGCCGCGATGGCGTCCTCCAGGGTGAGCACGGGCGGAAGCTGCTCGTACTCCACCCGGATCAGCTCCAGCGCCCGCGCCGCCGTCTGCTCGTCCTCGGCAACCACCGCCGCCACGCGGTCTCCAACGTGCCTCACCTTCGGGCTGAACATCCGCCGATCGTAGGGCGAGGGCTCCGGAAAGCCCTGGCCCGCCGAGGTGTAGGGCGCATCGGGGCAGTTCTTCCAGGTGATAACCGCGATGACGCCAGCAAGCGCCTCGGCCCTCGACACATCGATTTCACGGATATAAGCATGCGCATGGGGGCTTCGAAGCATCTTCAGCGCGAGGCTTCCCGCCTCCACCCGATCCTCCACGTACGCCTTCATGCCGCATACGAGCTTCACCCCATCCACGCGGCGGCGCGGCTTTCCCACCACCCTCATGCCGTTCGATTCCGGGGATGGCGCAACGACCTCTGACGATGCATCGGCCTCTTTACATCCCGCGGCTTTCCCGCGGGCTCGCCTGCCTGCCAGATCCACGGCCGTGAAGAACTGCTTATATCCCGTGGACCGGCTGTACAGGCCCGAGAGGGCGTCACGGATGTCGTCTTCAGTCGGGCTCGCCTTCCTTCGGAGCAGCTCCGCCAGGAGCAGCGCGGCTGCCGGGGAGTTGTAGGCGGACTGGACGACTCCGGCGTCGAGCATCGCAGCCTGGATGGCCGAAAGCTTTCCCTTTTCCATCAAGCCTTCCACGGTTTCGATCTCGTGCCCTTCGGCCTGGCCGGCGAGCATGAGCCCGGCCAGAGCCGGCTTTCCGTCGAAGAGAATCGTGTCGCTTCCCGCAAAACCCTCCCCATCGTCGCTCCGGCGCACGGAGGGGACCCCCATGCGCCGGAGAAGCATCTGGAGGCTCTCGCCCGCGCAGGCGTCGACCGTGCGCGAAGTACCGTTCAAGGTGAAGGTGATGCTCATCGGAGCGCCTCCCCCGCGGAAAGGCGGCACAGAATATCCGCCGCAAGCACGCCCGCCATATACCGCTTGTAATCGACGGAGGCATGGGCATCCCCCGCCGGGGTGAACTCGCCGCGCACCATCTCCTCGATGTCTTTCTTGAGCGGGAGGGGACCATTCTCCAGATGCTTTTCGGTTTCCTTCAATCGAACCAGGCGGCCGCGGCAGTCGCTCACCACGAGCCTGACACCCATAACCACCGGCTTCAATGCCTGGGCGCTCGCCGCAACCACCAGGCTTCGCGGGCTGTGAGAGGTGCGCGAGACCACGTCGATGTCGGAAAGCCGGGCGGGGGCAGCGTGCAGGCGGACCTCTGTTACGAGCTCCTGGCGCCGCTCGCGGCGCCAGCTTTCCATCGGCTGAGGCTTTTTCCCCCCTGCTACAACCAGCGCATCGAGTGCAAAGAGAAGCGGGAGGAGCGCCGAGTTCTCGGGCATGAGGGCAAGCTCGCCCCCGATGCTGGCCATATTTCGAAGCGTCCGCGAGGCGGTGAGTCGAACGGCCTTTCGAAGCGCATCGGGAGCCGACGGGTTATCCGCCAGCTGCTGGAAACGAACCATGGCGCCGATCCTGAGCAGGCCACCCTCTTCTCTTAGATAATCCAGCCCGAGGGATTCCAGGGATATGAGGAGCTGGGGAGAGCCGCCAAACGGCGAGTTCAGCCATGTCCCACCCCCCAGGTACGCTGAGCCGGGCCTCGATCTCATCCGCATCGCATCCCGCTGCGTCCGCGGCCGAAGGATCTCCCGAACCATGCCTCTTACCCCCTCGAGAGCTGAATTGTAGGGCCTCGGAAGCCCCCGTACAAGTCCCGCCGATAACGGCGAAAAAGTATTGAATTCATCGGCGGCCGCCGGTATCATGGGCGGAAGAGCTTCGGATGCGGAAGGCAAGAGCGCAAGCACTCACCGGCTACACCATCCTCCTGGTGGACGACAATCCCGAATACCTGGAGGCTACCCGGCTTCTCCTCGAACACGAGGGACACACCATCCTCTGCGCCTCCAATGGAAGCGAGGCGCTCGCCATCCTGCACCAAAAGCCCATCGACCTGCTCCTCCTCGACTACTACATGCCGGGCATGACGGGCGAAGAGGTCGTAACGCACCTGCGGCAGTTCAATCCCTACATCCAGGTCATCCTGCAGACCGGATACGCGAGCGAGCAGCCTCCGCGCGAGCTGTTGCGCCGCCTCGACATCCAGGGCTACTACGACAAGACCGAGGGACCGGACAAGCTTCTCATGTGGACAGACGCGGGGCTGAAGGCCGCATACACGATCCAGATGCTCTACAAGAGCCGCCAGGGCCTTCGCTACATCCTGGACACCACCCCGGACCTGCACAAGATCCAGCCCCTGGACGACCTCCTGCAGGGCATCCTCTACCAGATCGCGGGACTGATCGGCGCCGTCAACTCCTTCCTCGCCGTTCTGCCCGAGGGCGGGGTCATCAGCCGCGGGCCGGTGGAGACGGAGAGCTTCGTGGCGACGATGGAAGACGACATGGAGCTTGCCATCCGCGCCGGGACGGGCCGCTTCTCCGGACAGAAACAGATCAACAGCCTTCTGGAGACAGACAAGATGCACCTCATTGCGGAATCCCTCGGGCAGGTGCAGATCCGGATCATCGAGAACGTGACCATCGTCCCGCTTCGCGTCGGGGAGCTCACCATCGGCGTGATCTATCTCGATCGCCCCGCCCTCCACAAGGACGACATCGAGCTCCTGCAGATCTTCGCCAACCAGGCGGCCGTGGCCATCCAGAACATGCAGCTCTACGCCATGGCGACGCTGGATCCTCTCACCGGAGCGTTCGCGCGCGGCTTCTTCGACAAGTGGCTTCTGCGGGAGCTCAGGACCGCACTGCGTTCCCAGCAGCCCCTCACCCTCCTGATGGTGGACCTCGACGCGATGAAGAAGATCAACGACACGGCGGGCCACCTGGCGGGCGACAAGGCGCTGCAGGTTCTCGGCAGGGTGCTCAGGCAGGCGACCCGCACCACGGACATCGTGGGCCGATTCGGAGGGGATGAGTTCGTCGTTGTGCTCCCCCAGTCCGAAATGGAAGGCGCCGACGTCGTGGCCAAGCGCGTTCTGCACCTCCTGGAAGACAAGACGGTGGAAGGCCCCGGCGCAAAGCTCCCCCTGCAGGTCAGCATCGGCTTGAGCGTGCTGAAGGCCCATTCCTTCTCCCTCGACCAGATTCCCCGTCCTCTCTCGCAGTCCTACTTCCAGCGGATGAGCCAGGAGCTGATCCAGCGCGCCGATGAGGCCCTCTACAGGGCCAAGCGGGACAAGGATATCCGCATGCATCACGGCGAGCCCACCGATTGGCTGCCGGCCGCAGCCATGGAGCCGGAAGAGGACGCGTAGGAAGGCCGTGCGGATAGTGGCGTGAAAGGCAATCGCCGCAAGCCCGCCGAAAGCCCCATCGCGGCACGCTCGACGCGGTGGACCATCGCGCTCCTCGTCGATTCCGTCGGCGACGGTGCGACCTCCCAGCTTTGGGAGGGAGCCGCCGAAGCGGCCGCAGAGCGCGGGGCCCACCTCTATTTCTCTGCCCTTGGCACGCCCGAGCCGCGGGCGGCTCATCCGTCACCTGATGATCCTTCCATCATGCCGCCCGCAGTCCAGAGGGCGGACGGCCTCATCGCGTGGACCCGGGCGGCCGCGGAGGCTGTCTCGTGGGCGGGCTCACGGCCGCTCGTGTTCATGCACGCCGGTGCCCCGGGATTTCCCGTCGTGAAAGCGGATATCCAGGGGGGCATGCGGGAGATCCTCGGCCATTTCCTCGATGCCCACGGCCGCAGAAGGATATCGATCATGATGGGCAGGCACAGCCCTGCCGAGGAGAAAGAGATCCTCCGCTTCTTCCGGGAAACCCTGGCCGATCGGGGCGTCGCGTTCGAGCCCGGCCTTGTCTCTCCGCCTTTCGACCCGTCGGAGGCGAAATCCACCGCGTCCATGGACAAATGGCTTTCGAATCTCCGGCAGGCAGGCGCCGACGCGCTTCTGGCGTCCACGGACAAGGCCGCCCTGTGGGCGATCTCCACGGCTCAGGCCCTTGGAATGCGGGTACCCGAGGACATCGCGATCGCGGGCTTTTCCGACATCCCGGAAGACATCATTTCGGTCCCCGCCCTCACCACGTGCCGTCCCCTGCACCATCGGATGGGACGCATGGCCGTTGAGCTCTTGCTGGATTCCCTGGATGGTGAAAGCGGGGAAAAGCCCGCCGCCCTGCCGGGGCTGCTGATCAGGCGCGGCTCGTGCGGGTGCCCCCATTCCCCGGAGGGCGAGCTGCGGCGCGCGGCCGCCGACGGCCGCAATGCCGCCGGAAAGGCTGCCGCCCTGCGGGAAACCTCTTCCGCCATCGCAGCGGCTTCCACAACACAGGAGCTGGCTGAAACGCTTGCGCAAAGACTTCCGGCCATGGGAGTTCTGGCCTGCTTCGTCTCCCAGTACGAGAGCTCGCGGGAGTGGGCGCGCCTCGTGCTGGCCTTCGACCGCCGGGGGGTCATCGATCCCGGCCAGGCGCCGAGGCGATTTGCGGCGGGGCAGCTCGCCCCGGAGGGCATGCTGGATCGGGATTCCCCCGGCCGTTTCATCGTCATGCAGCTCCGCTTCAGGGGAAGCTCGCAGGGTTTCGCGGTGTTCGAGGCGGGCCCGGGGGAGGGGGACGCCTGCGAAACACTGAGCGCCCAGCTGTCCGGCGCCCTGTATGGAGCGATCCTTTCCCGCCATGAGGAAAAGCGCGCCCGCCAGCTCCAGGCCGCAGCGGTCGTCTCCCACGCGGCAAGCTCGAGCCTTGATTCTCGGGAGCTCATGCAGCGGACCGTCGACGTGATCCGCGATCGATTCGGCCTCTCCTACGCCGGGCTGTTCCTGCTGGACGACTCCGGCCGCTACGCGGTCCTGCGGGCCGGCACGGGGGAGGCCGGCGATGCGCTCGTCAAGCACGGCTACAGGATCGAGGTTGGAGGAGCTTCCCTGGTAGGCGCCTGCATCGCAACTCTCCAGGCCGCTATCGGTCCCGTCGGAGGGCGTGAGAGCGTCCCCCTCCTGCCGCAGGCAAGAACGGAGATGGCGGTGCCCCTCGCAAGCCAAGAGCGGGTCTTCGGAGCGCTCACCATGCTGAGCCCTGAGCCCGCCGCATTTGACGATGAAGACCTCAAGATGGCCCAGACCATGGCAGACCAGCTCGCCGGCGTAATCGACAACGCGCGGCTGCTTGAGGAACGCAGGCGGGTCGAGCGGAGCCTGGAGCAGGAGCGAAACCTCCTGCGGACCCTCGTCGATCACATTCCCGACTACATCTACGTGAAGGACCCGCAGAGCCGTTTTCTCCTGGCCAACAAGTCGGTATCCAGCCTCATGGGCGCCGCCTCGCCGGAGGAGGTCTTGGGAAAGACCGACTTCGACTTCTATCCGCCCACCCTGGCAGAGAAATACAGCTCGGACGAGAGGCGCCTGGTGGAGTCGGGCAAGCCCATGCTCAACTACGAGGAGTACACGGTGGACACGAAGGGGGCCATCCGCTGGGCTCTGACCAGCAAGGTGCCCCTGCGTGACGACCAGGGCGGGTTGCTGGGGTTCGTCGGCATCGGCCGCGACATCACGGAGCGCAAGAAGTCTGAGGAAACGCTTCGGGTGCAATCGGTTCGCCTCCAGATGGCCCTCGAAGTGGCCGGCGCCGTGACGTCCCTGGAAGAGATCGAGACGGTTCTCCCCCGCGTGGCGGACCTGATCCGGGAGAAGTTCGGCTTCTATGCCGTATCGGTCTTTCTCCTCGACGAGACGGGAAAGTGGGCGACTCTCCGCGCGGCGAGCGGGGCCGCCCTCTGGGGCGGCCTGGAGGACAATTTCGCCCTGGAGGTAGGCGGCCGGAGCATGGTGGGATACGTCACCAGAAGCGCAGAGCCGCGGATAGCCCAGGACGTGGCCGAGGACCCGTTCTACCTCGCCCTCCCCCAGCTGCCCAACACCCGCTCCAAGGCCGTCATACCCCTCATCGTGGGCGACACCGTCATCGGAGCCCTCGACGTTCAGAGCGCGCAGACCGGCGTCTTCACGCCGGACTCCGTCACGATCTTGAAGACCCTCGCCTACCAGCTGGCCACAGCCGTGCAGAAAGCGCGCCTTCAAACCGTGGAGAGGGAGCATGCCCGCGCCCTGGAGCAGGCATACAGGGCCCTCCAGGAGAACCAGGAAAGGGCCCTGATCTCGGAAAAGATGGCATCCCTGGGACGGCTCACCGCCGGAATCGCCCATGAGATGAACACCCTGCTGGCCGCCCTGCGTGCGGCCCTCGTGGAGCTGGGAAGGCTGGTGGAGGAATACGGGAGCGCCATCGGAGACGGGGATGTCACAGAGGAAGACCACAGGCAGATTGCCCAGGAGATGAAGGAGTCCATCGGCCTGGCCAACGTGTCGGCCGAAAAGGCGGCCGGGTTCCTGAGGGGCATCAAGACCCAGACCCGTGACATCGGCCGGGTCGACAGGCAGCTGTTCAACGCCGTGCCGGTGATCCGGGAGGCACTCCTCCTGCTGGGCCACGCGCTTCGAAAAGGCAACTGCGAAGCAAGCTTCCAACCCGCCGTAGATCCGGTGGAGCTCAACGGCTCTCCCGGAAGGCTGGCGCAGGTGGTGACAAACCTCGTTGCAAACGCGATAGACGCGAGCGCCGCCAAGGGTGGCGGCGCCATCACCGTGAGCCTGACGCCCCGCGCCGCGAGCGTGGAGCTCGTCGTCGCGGACATGGGCTCGGGAATACCGCCGGAAAACCTCTCCCGCATCTTCGAGCCGCTGTTCACAACCAAGCCCATCGGGGTCGGCACGGGCCTCGGCCTCACCATTGTCCACGATATCGTCGTTGGAGAGTTCGGCGGTGCCATCGACGTGGCAAGCGAGCCGGGGCAGGGAGCCGTATTCAGCGTGCGCTTCCCCCGCCAGGAGAAAGCACTCTAGCTCGAACGCTTCAAGACCATTGCGGCGACGCCGAGCAGGCGCGCGAACCGTTCCCCCGCGTCCCGGCCGCCAATGAGGCCATTGAAATGCATGGGAATGGCGAGGACGGCCCCGAGGGCGCCGGCCGCCTCCGCTGCGCCGGCCGCGTTCATCGTGAAAAGCCCGCCGACGGGCAGGAGGGCGATGTCGGGCTTCAACCCCTTCATCTCGGGGATGAGATCCGTGTCTCCCGCGTGGTAAACTCTCAAGCCATCCACCTCCACGACATAGCCGACCCAGCCCTTCTGTCGAGCGTGGAAAGGTTTCGAGAGGTTGTACGCCGGCAGCGCCGTGATGCCGATATTGCCGATCCGCAGGCTCTGGCCGGCGGATATCCCCTCCAGCCCTGCGCGGGCCGATGATTGGGGCACCACGACCTCGGTGCGGGAGCCGCGAAGCGAAGAAACGGCCCGCCGGTCGAAGTGGTCGGAGTGCGGATGCGAGATCAGAATGATGTCGGCCGGACCGGCGGAGGCGGGCACGCGAAAGGGATCCATGAAGAGGACCTATCCCGACGCCGCGGAAAGCCGGAAGGCTGACTGGCCGTACCAGCGCAGATGCTCTTCGGCGTAGCCCTTCAGATCCTCGATCGACGCGCTCACCCTACTCCCTCCTCTCCCCTGCCTCGAGGAGCCGTGCGGCGATCCCGTTCGCCCTGCGCACGAGCTCATCCTCATCCACTCCCGTGAGCCTGCCCCCGTCCACAACCACCCTGCCGTTGCAGATGGTATAGTCTGCGCCATGATTAAAGCCCGCGAAGAGCAGGGCGGCGAGGGGATCCGAGAGGCTCCCGCTGTATTCCATGCGATGCACGTCGAAGGCCGCCAGGTCCGCCGCAAACCCCGGCTCGATCCTGCCGATCCCCTGGAAGCCGAGCACCAAGGCGCCCGTTTCCGTCGCCATCTTTAAAACCTCCCGCGCCCCTAGCGCATCGCTCCCCCGGAAGGCGCGCTGGAGGAGCATGGCATTGCGCATCTCTCCCAGGAAATCGGAGGAGTCATTGGAGGCCGAGCCGTCCACGGCAAGGGAGACGGGAACTCCCCGGTCCAGCATGTCCCGCACCCGACACACCCCCGAGCCCAGCCGCATGTTGGAGGTTGGGCAGTGGGCGATCTGGGCCCCGGAGTCCGCGAGCGCGGCGAGCTCGCTGTCCGTGAAATGGATCCCGTGTGCGTACGATACGTCGGGTCCGATGAATGAGCAGCGCTCCATAAGGGCGAGCGGCCTCACTCCATAGGCGGCCGCGCAGTACTCGTTCTCGTCCGCCGTCTCCGCAAGGTGGGTGTGGAGCCTCACCCCTTTGGACCGCGCCAGGCCGGCGGTCTCGCGCATCAGGTCCTCGGACACGGAGAATGGGCTGCAGGGGCCGAGTGCGACCTTCCGCATGGCCAGGGGGGAAGGATCGTGAAAGGAAGCGATCACGCGCTCCGAGTCGGAAAGGATCGTCTCCTCGTCCTGGACAACGGAGTCCGGCGGAAGGCCGCCGTCCTTCTTTCCCAGCGACATGGAGCCCCGCGCAGGGGCGAACCTCATCCCGAGCTCCTCCGCGGCCTTGAACTGGAGGGCCATGAAGTCGGCCCCGGCTCCGCGGGGATAGAGATAGAGGTGATCCGTTGAGCAGGTACAGCCGGTCTTGAGCAGCTCTCCCATGGCGAGGAGGGAAGAGGCGTAGACGGCCTCACCGTCGATGTTCTTCCAGATCTCGTAGAGATAGACCAGCCAGTCGAAGAGCTTCGCGTCCTGCACGGCCGGGAGCGCCCGGGTGAGGGTCTGGTAGAAGTGGTGGTGGGTGTTCACGAAGCCGGGAAGCACCACGTGGCGCGAGCAATCGATGATGCGGACAGGGGCTTGCGCAGCGAGAGATCTGCCCACCCGTGCGATCAGGTTGTCCTCGATGAGGATGTCCACGTCGCGCACAGCAGGCCCCTCCGCCGAAGGCTGAATGAAGAAGCAGTTTTTTAAAAGTATCCTGCTCATCGTCGTCCTCTGTACTATGGCGCCAATGGGTTGGGCCCTGCAAGCGCCATACTCACGGATTGACACGCTGCTCCCCCGCGCTATAGTCAACAGGAAGTCTTCCTGCCCCCGAAAACGAGGAGGTGAACGTGAGCGAACAGGGCATACGCCTCTCCAGCTACCGTTGGGCGGTTCTGGCCGTCTTCATGCTTGCCGCGCTGGTCAACCAGTCTGCCTGGATCACCTTCGCCCCGATCACGAGCGAGGCGATGGCGTTCTACGGCACATCGGACCTGATGATCGGGCTTTTGTCCATGATATTCATGATCGTCTACGTCCTTGTCGTGCTCCCCTCGGCCTGGGCGATCGATACTTTGGGCTTCCGCGCCTCCGTCGGAATGGGGGCGGCGCTGACCGCCCTCGGGGCCATCGGCCGGGGGATCTTCGCCGCGAGCTTTACGGCTGTGTTCCTCTCGCAGCTTCTCATCGCCGTGGGGCAGCCGGTCGTGATCGGCTCAATAACCAAGCTGGCTTCGCGCTGGTTCCCCGCCGAGGAGCGGGCCACCGCCGCCGGGCTGGGAACCCTCGCCATCTACCTCGGCATCCTCGCCGGCCTCGTCGTGACCCCTCTGCTCACGGCCCGCATCGGGATGAAGGGGATGCTGCTGGTCTGGGGCGTGGCGGCGAGCGCGGCCGCGGCCTTCTTTTTCATCGTGGCCCGCGAGCATCCGCCCGCCCCGGTATCCGCGCCGGGCAGCGATGAGCGCACCCTCATGTTCACAGGGCTGAAGAGCATGTTCGCGGACCGCGACTTCCTCCTCCTGCTCGTGATCTTCTTCATGGGACTGGGAATGTTCAACGGCGTCACCACCTGGATCGAGCAGATCGTGCAGCCCAGGGGCTTCAGTGGGGGCCAGGCGGGCGTTATCGGCGGCCTCATGCTCGTGGGAGGGATCATCGGCGCCCTCGTCATCCCCCTGATCTCTGACGGTATGCGAAAGCGCAAGCCTTTCATCGTCCTCTCCCTCGTCGGCCTCATCCCCGGCCTCCTGGGCATCATCTTCGCGCAGAGCTACTGGCTTCTCCTTCTCTCGGGATTCGTCTTCGGATTTTTCCTCCTCAGCTCGGGGCCCATCGGGTTCCAGTACGGGGCGGAGATAACGCGCCCGGCCCCGGAAGGAACATCGAACAGCTTCCTCATTCTCATGGGCCAGATCTCCGGCATCATCTTCATCTTCGGGATGGACGCCCTGAAGTCCCCGGACGGGTCCATGACGGTTTCCCTCCTTGGTCTTCTGGGCTGCATGGCGCTGTGCGTGGTACTTTCGCTTTTCCTGAGGGAGTCTCCCATCAGCGCCGCCTCCCGGGGCGGGACGGAAAACAAATGAGCGCGGATTTCTCCGGCCGGGGGAAAGCAGGCCGCCGCGCATCGGCGGGATAGTGAAGATTGCGATCTTCGGCGCCACGGGGCGCACGGGAAGGCTTCTCGTCGAGCAGGCGCTCTCCGCCGGCCACCAGGTGAAAGCCCTTGCGCGCAATCCGGGGAAACTCGGGATCGAGCACCCGAAGCTGAAGGTCCTTCAGGGGGATGTGAGGGACTTCGGGGCCGTGGAGCGGACCATCGCCGGAACTCACGGCGTGATCTCGGCCCTCGGCCACCCCGGAATCATGCCCAGTGCGGTCATCGCACAGGGCGTGCGCAACATGATAACCGTCATGGAACGCTCCCGGGTGAGAAGGATCGTCACGGTCGCAAGCTCGGGCATCGAGGGAGAATCCGGCCTCTTCGGCTTCATCCTCAACCTGGCGCTGTACAGCTCGCAGAGGGACCACAGGCGCCAGCTCAAGCTCCTGAAGGCGAGCGCCCTCGATTGGACCGTCGTCCGGCCCATCGTGCTCACCAACGGTCCGCGGACCAGACGGTATCGGGTGGCCCGCACGGGTATCCCCAATCGGGGATGGCGGATCTCCCGCGCGGACCTCGCTCACTTCGCGTTGAAATGCATGATGGGCGGCATCCATCTGAAAAGCTCCCCGTCCATTGCGTACTGAAGACGGGGATAAGCCTGCCCGCGGCCCGACAGGGGCTTAATGCGCCAACTCGATGAAATCCGCGATGATCGACCGGGGAGAATCAACGGAGATGACGCGCAGGCGGATCTGAACGTGTCTCCCCAGCACCCTCTCCAGCATGTCCGCTTCACCCCTCTTGACGCCGACGAACCGGAAGTTCGCGTCGCTTGAATCATCATCCAGAACAAATACGCGCCCGTCCGACCGCAGCACTCCACCCACCACGATGACGCTGCCTTTCGCATACCTGGGACCGCGGTCCGGAACGGAGCGCGCCGGGCTCCCGTTCGGCCTCGGCTGGAGCACGAGGCACTGGGAGAGCGCTATGGCGCAGGCGAGAACGAAGACGACCTTGCAGATGGAAGAGATTGTAGCCCTGCCCATGTTCTGAACCTCCTGCGGTAATGTCATGCGATGAAAAACCGGGAGCCGCTCATCCCGGTGCAGCGGCTCCGCCGTAGGTAAATTGGAAGGACTTGAAAAGGAGTATACCCCGAAAACCGACATTCCTCAATCTTTTTTTCACGTGTTTTATCCCTCGCGCCGGCCATCCTTGGCTTCCGAGGCAAGAAGCCCCAGGAAGCTCTCCACGAGGTTCTGCGCCACGCGCAGCCTGTATGCCGAGGTGGAGCGCTGGTCATCGATGGGATGCACCGCCCTCCCGACTATCTGCCGCAATGCTGCGGCAAGCTTCTCGCCCCGGAGATCCCGCCTCCTGGCCCCCTCGAGCAGCTCTTCCGCCTCCGTGAGGCGGATTACCGTCGGAGAGACGGCTCCCAGGGAAATCCGCACACGGCCGATCGCGTCACCCGCCACATCGGCAAACGCCGCGATCGAGACCTTGGTGAGGGCGTTTGCCTTCCGCGTGCCCACCTTCCGCCACAGCGAGACGGCCGGGCTCCAGGGAGGAATGAGAACGGAGCGCAGAATCTCCCCTGGCCCGAGGAAGGTGGAGCCGGGACCCGTTATGAACCGTCCGATCGGGAGGGTCCGTTGGGAGCCCGAGGAGAGCAGCCTGACCTCGGCATCGAAGGCATAGAGGAACGGGAGGGTATCCCCGGCAGGGGAGGCGTTGCAGATGTTGCCGCCGATGGTGGCGACGTTGCGAAGCGCCGGCCCCCCGATCTGGCGCGCGATTTCGCGGAGCGTCCGGGGCACCAGGGAGCTTTCAGCCAGAGCGGCGAGGGGGACAAGGCAGCCGATCTCCAGAGCCCCGGAGGCCGGCTCGATTGCGGAGAGCTCGCGCAGCAGGTCGAGAAGGAGGACGGGCCGGTCGAAGGCGGGAATCTCGCCCGCTCCCCGGCGGAGCTTGACCATGAGGTCCGTGCCGCCCGCGAATGGGACGGCGCCGAGCCGTGCCCTGATCTCGAGCGCTTCCACGAGGGTGGAGGGCCGGTATGCCTCTACCACGGCCCCTTCGCCTCCCCGGCGGCGGCGGAAACGGCCTTGACCACGAGGTCATAGCCCGTGCACCTGCAGAGATTGCCCGCGAGGGCTTCCCGGATCTCCTCCTCGCTCGGGGTCGGGTTCGATCTGAGGAGAGCCTCAGCGGCAATCACCAGCCCGGGGGTGCAGAAACCGCACTGTACCGCCCCTTCCCGGGAAAAGGCTTCCACGAGGAGCCTGCCCCGCTGGGTATCCTTGAGGCCCGCCATGGTCTGGATATCGGCGCCCTCCGCCTGGATGGCGGGGACGAGGCAGGAGTTCACGAGCTTTCCATCCATCAAGATGGCGCATGCCCCGCACTCCCCTTCCCCGCACCCTTCCTTCACCGACGCGTCGCCCAGCTCCTCTCTGAGCAGATCGATGAGGCGCGAGAGCGGGTGAACGGCCGCCTCGACTTCCCTCCCGTTTATCCGGAACTTGATCACGGCGCCTTCCCCCTGGAGAGCGAATCGGCGCTCTCGCCAACAATCTTCATGATCCTCTCCGGCGTAAGGGGTATCTCGTGGACTTCAGCCCCGATGGCCCGCTGCACTGCCATCGCAAAGGCGGGGGCTCCCCCGTCGAATACGAGCTCGCCGGCCCCCTTGGCACCGAAAGGACCGAAGGGGTACGGGTTTTCAACCAGCTCCACCGAAACGGCAGGAAAATCGAGCGAGGTGGGGATCATATAGTCGGCCAGGGAGTCCTGCATGAACTCGCCGTCCGCGAGCTCGAGCTTTTCCATTCCCCCGAATCCGAGCGCCTGGATCATCCCCCCATGGGCTTGCCCCTCGACAATGAGGCGGTCCACGGGGAAACCGACGTCATAGACGGTCCATACGTGCTCGACCCGGGCCTCGAAGGTGAGAGGGTCCACGGAGACCTCCACGGCGTTCGCCCCCCAGCCGTAGGTGGGGTAGGCATCTCCACTCATGGTCTCGGGGTCCCAGCTCAGGTGCTCGGGGTGGACGTATTCCTGGACGATCTCCCGCTCCTCCCCCTCTTTCCAGCAGGACTTCATCCTGCGCGCAGCCTCTTGCAGCAGGTACCCCACGACCATGATCGAGCGCGATGCAATGGTGGGGCCCGAGTCGGGAACGAGGTCGGTGTCCGGCCTGTCGAAGAGCACCTGGGAAATGGGGATGCCGAGGACCCCCGCCACAACCTTGCGGAAGGTGGTCTGCAGCCCCTGTCCCATGTCCACGCTGGCCGCCAGGATCCTCACGCGCCCGTCGGCGAGCTTCTTCAAGACCACGCGGCTCTTGATCTTGTCCCGCTCTCCGCTTCCCGTGAATCCGCAGCCGTGGAGGAAAAAGGAGATCCCGATGCCCCTGCCGGGCTTGGCCGCTCTGATCTTCTCCCGGTACCGGGAAACTGAAAGGATCTTCTCCATCATGGCGGGAAGCATCACCTCGTCGTAGATGCGGCCATTGGATACGGTCCTGTCTCCCTTGACGAGGAAGTATCGGCTCTTGAAATCGACCGGATCCGCGCCGACCCGGCGGGCCAGGTGACCCATATGCATCTCGATGGCGAAGAGCGCCTGGGGGGCCCCGAAACCGCGGAATGCATCCGAGGGAACGACGTTGGTGGCGAACGCGCGGCCCCGCACGGAAACCGACGGTATATTGTATACGCCGGTTGCCGTGAAGATCGAGCGCTGAAGCACGACGGCGCTGCACGTCTCGTATGCCCCCGCGTTCAGCCGCGTATCCACCTCCATGCCGATCACGGCCCCCGATTCGTCCAGGGCTGTTCGGAAGCGGATCCAGGATGGGTGGCGCTTGGAGGTGTATCGGATATCCTCTCTCCTGTCGAACACGAGGCGCACGGGCCTGCGGAGCTTCGCCGCGGCCACCGCCGCGGCGGTGGCGAGCACGTCGGGGTAGTGCTCCTTTCCCCCGAACCCCCCTCCCGTGTGAGGCTGCACCACCTGGACATCCTCCGGGCGGCAGCCCAGGACATGGATCAGCGATTTCTTCAGATAATAGGGGCATTGCATGGAAGCGTGCAGGACGATCCTTCCATCGCTCCACCGGGCCAGACATCCCTGGGGCTCCAGATAGGCGTGCTCCTGGAAGCCGGTCCGAAACTCCTCTTCCACAATCCGGCTTGCCCGCAGGAATGCCGCCCGAGGATCTCCCTTGGTGATGGTATAGTCGGCAAAGAGGTTGTCCGAACCGACGATGCAGCCGCCCCTGCGCTCAAGCGAATCTTCTATTGTGAAGGCGGGCTCCCGCCTCGCGTACTCGACCACGACCTTCTGCGACAGAGTATCGAGTGCAGCCCTGTCCGGCCCAACCACGAGGGCGATTGTCTGGCCCTTGAAACGGACCTCTCCGTCCGCAAAGACGGGCCAGTCGTCCTTGATCATGAGGATGCCGTTGACCCCGCCGCGCGGGATGTCGTTCTTGTCGATCCAGAAGTAGCCGGCGGGGAGCCTGGGGCGGCGGACCGAGAGAATCTTCGCCCGGGCTTCGGTTGAACGGATCATGCGGGCATGCAGGAGGCCCTCCACGCGGAGGTCAGCGAGGTAAGCGGCCTCGCCGCGCGCTTTTTCGGCGGCATCGACCCGCTGGACCGGAGCGCTGATGTCGCTCATTGCGCCCGCCTTTTTTCTAGAGAGGGGAAGCATCGCGTAGAAGGCACTGGCCGTCTCCAGATCGGCGATTCTGGTGAACTCGTTCGGCGCATGGGCCTGCTCCTCATCCCCGGGTCCGAAGCCGATGCAGGGAATCCCATGCATGCCGCAAATGGCAACACAGTTGGTTGAAAAGGTCCACTTCCCGATTCGGGGGTCGGACCCGAAGAGCGCCCGATGCGCCTCCCGTCCTGCCGCGACCAGGGGATGGCTCTCCTCGATCTTCCAGGTCGGGAAGTACAGCTCCTGTCCATACTCGACGCCCTTCCAGCTCGCCCGCCTGAAGGAGGGCATCCGCACGTTCGAGACGTCGCCGCCCAGGCACCGGCGTATCTGGTCCAGGGCGGCCTCGGCCGTTTCGCCCCAGGCCAGCCTTCTGTCCATATAGATCAAGCCCTGATCCGGAACGGCGCAGAGGCTGGGCCCATGCACCTCCACGCGAGAGACGGTCACCGTTCCCCTGCCCAGAAACTCGTCTCCGGAAAGCTCCCCGTTGAGCCGCTCCACGGCCAGAGCCGCGCGGGCCGCCATGTAGGCGGCGCTCCTTCCCCTCTCGGGGGCGCTGCCGTGGGCGGAGACGCCCCGCACCTCAGCCTCTATCTCCATCCTCCCCCTCTGGCCCCGGTACAGCCGGCAGGAGGTGGGCTCGGTGGAGACCGCCATCTCGGGAGAAAGCCCCTCTTTCTCGATCAGGTACCTCCAGCACAGCCCGTCGCAGTCCTCTTCTAGCACCGTAAAGGTAAAAAAAAGAGTCATCTCGCTCTCGTATCCCAGGTCCTTGAGGATCCTTCCCGCCGCGATCATCGCGGCGGCCCCTCCCTTCTGGTCCGCGGAGCCGCGGCCGTAAACCCTGCCCTCCGAGACGGCGCCGGAGAAGGGGTCCATTTCCCACTGGGCGCGGTCTCCCACGCCGACGGTGTCGATGTGCGCGTCAAAGGCGAGCGTTCGCGGGCCGTCGCCGATGCTCGCCACGACGTTGCCCAGGCCGTCGATGCTCACCCGGTCGAAGCCCGCCTCCCTGCAGAGGCCCTCGACGGCGAGGCACACCTTTTCCTCCTGCCCGCTGGGCGAGGGAATCTTCACGAGAGCGGAAAGAGTCTGGGCCGTGAAATCTCGATAGGCGCGGGCTTTCGCCCTGATGGAATCGGGGGCACTCATACCTGGGCCAAATTATCCTCCCATTGCCGGCCTCGCGCAAGAAGCCCGCCGCGGGCCCGCCCATCGTGCGGAGCCTCGGCGGCCGCCGCCACCCTTGCCTCTCATAGCCCTTTCATACTACAGATTCTCCCGACATATGCGCACCGCTCTGCACGCCGGAATCGACGTCGGCTCAACCACCGTCAAGCTCGCCATCCTCGACGCATCGGACGACCTTGTCTGGTCCTCGTACCAGCGTCACAGGTCCGACATCCGCGGCGCGCTCATCGGCGTCATCGAATCGGCGTGCGACGAGCTTGCCCGCACGTTTCCCGGCGCCCCTCTCACCGTCTCGGTCACGGGCTCCGGAGGCCTCTCCGTCTCGCACTGGCTGGAGCTTCCCTTCGTGCAGGAGGTGGTTGCGGGCTCCAAGGCCATTAAAAGGTTCCTTCCCACCGCCGACGTGGCCATCGAGCTCGGCGGGGAGGATGCCAAGATCATCTATTTCTCGGGCGGCCTCGAGCAGCGGATGAACGGCACATGCGCCGGCGGGACCGGGGCATTCATCGACCAGATGGCGGGCCTCCTCCAGACGGACGCGGGCGGTCTGAACGAGCTGGCGCGCGGCCACTCGACGATATACCCCATCGCGGCGCGCTGCGGCGTTTTCGCCAAAACCGACGTTCAGCCCCTCATCAATGAGGGCGCCCGCAGGGAGGACATCGCGGCGAGCATCCTTCAAGCCGTGGTCAACCAGACGATCTCGGGCCTCGCCTGCGGAAAGCCGATCAGGGGCAACGTCGCCTTCCTCGGCGGTCCGCTCGCCTTCCTTCCCTGAAACCCGCAGGCGATTCATCGAGACCCTCGCGCTTGCCCCAGAAGAGGCGCTCGTCCCCAAGCATCCCCAGCTCTTTCCCGCGATCGGCGCTGCCCTCCTTTCCCGGGGCCGCGAGCCCATTTCCGTTGAGGAGCTTGGAGAGAGGGCCCGCGCATTGTGCCGTGAAGCCGTCCGCGAGATCGCACGTCTGCGGCCCCTCTTCGAGAGCGCGGGGGAGCACGAAGCGTTCCGCGAGAGGCACGCCAGGACCTGCGCTCCGCGGGCGGAGCTTGCCTCGGTGGAAGGACCCTGCTACCTCGGAATCGACGCGGGCTCGACCACGACCAAGGCGGTTCTTCTCGACTCGAACGGCGCCGTCGCCTGGAGCTTCTACGCGGGAAACGCCGGCAATCCCCTCTCCCTTGCCATCGAGACGGTCAAGGACCTCTACCGCCGCTTGCCCGCGGGGGCGTGGATCGCCCGATCGTGCGCCACGGGCTACGGCGAGGCGCTCATCAAGGCAGCCCTCGTCATGGACATGGGAGAGGTCGAGACCATCGCCCATTTCACGGCGGCGCGCGCCATCCTTCCCGGAGTGAGCGCCATTCTCGACATCGGAGGACAGGACATGAAGTTCCTCCGGATCAAGGACGGAGCGATCTCCTCGATACTGTTGAACGAGGCCTGCTCCTCCGGCTGCGGCTCCTTCCTGGAGACCTTTGCCCGCTCCCTCGGCCGCGACATCCGGGAGCTCGCTGCGGAGGCCCACGATTCGGAGGCGCCGGTGGACCTCGGCTCCCGCTGCACCGTATTCATGAACTCGCGCGTGAAGCAGGCCCAAAAGGAAGGGGCGAGCGTCGCCGATATCTCCGCCGGGCTTTCATATTCGGTGATCAAGAACGCCCTGCAGAAAGTGATCCGGCTCCGCGACCCGAGCGAGCTCGGCGAAAGGGTTGTCGTTCAGGGAGGCACCAGCCAACGACGCGGTGTTGCGCGCCTTCGAGCTCGTGTCGGGCAGGGAGCCAATCAGACCCGACGTTGCGGGGATCATGGGCGCGCTCGGCGCGGCTCTCCTTGCGCGCCGGAGCGCGATGGACGCCGGGGTGTCCCTCGAAAGCAAAGACGGTTCCGTGCCCGCGCGCGTAGCCCCCTCCGCCATGCTCAGCCTCACGCAGCTCGAGCGCCTCTGCACATTCACCGACATGGAGCGCTGCGGGCGATGCGCCAACAACTGCCTTCTCACCATCACCAGATTCTCCGATGGCAGGAAGTTCGTGTCGGGAAACCGCTGCGAGCGGGGAGAGAGGGCGGGCGACGCTCCGCAGAGCGATGGAGCGGGGGCGGCGCCGGGTGCGCGCGACAAGGCGGCGCCCCGACGCGAAAGCGCTCACGATGCGGCGGCGCCCATTCCCAACCTCTACGCGTGGAAGCTGGCACGGCTCTTCAGCTACGCTACCCTCGATCCGAGGTTAGCCCCGCGGGGCAGGGTGGGTATTCCGCGGGTCCTCAACCTCTATGAAACGTATCCCTTCTGGCACACGTTCTTTACTCATCTCGGCTTTTCCGTGAGGCTTTCGCCGCGATCTTCCAAGCGCGTATATGAAGCCGGCATCGATTCCATCCCTTCCGAGTCGGCATGCTATCCGGCGAAACTGGTTCACGGCCACATCGTGAGGCTGATGGAAGAGGGAATGCCCCTCATCTTCTACCCCTGCGCTCCTTACAGCCCAAAGGAAGACCCGGGGGCCGGCAACCACTTCAACTGCCCCATCGTCACCTCCTACCCCGAGGTTGTGCTGAATAACATCGACGGAATCCGCTTGGGCAAAGCGTACAGGAACCCGTTCCTTCCCATGGACAACCCCCGGCGGCTTTCGGCACGGCTCTTCGAGGAGCTGGGAGACCTGGGCATCTCGCGCGGGGAGATCGACGCGGCGGTCGGCTCAGCCTGGCGCGAGCAAGCCGCCTTCAAGGCTGAGGTGCGGGCGCGGGGCGAGGAGATTCTGGCCGAGATGGAGCGGCGGGGCCTGACCGGCATCGTCCTGGCCGGAAGGCCCTACCATAGTGACCCGGAGATCAACCACGGGATCGACGAGCTTGCCGCCTCCCTCGGGCTTGCCGTCCTGAGCGAAGACTCGGTGGCACATCTCGGCAGGATCGAGCGGCCGCTTCGCGTGGTGGACCAGTGGGTCTATCATACCCGGCTCTACGCGGCCGCGAGCTTCGTGGCCGGACGCGCGGACCTGGAGCTCGTGCAGCTCAACTCTTTCGGCTGCGGGCTGGACGCCGTCACGACGGACCAGGTGGAAGAGATCCTCCGCCGCCGAGGCAAGCTTTACACGACGATCAAGATCGACGAGCAGTCCAACCTGGGCGCAGCGCGCATCAGGCTGAGATCCCTCATCGCCGCCATGGCCGCGCGCAGGAGCTCCGGCAGCTTTGCGGGCGGCTCGACGCGGAGCGCCCCGTCCGCAGATTCTTCCATGCCCGGCAGGGTCCCTTTCACCAAGGCCATGAAAGATTCCTGCACGATCCTGGCCCCGCAGATGTCGCCCATCCACTTCCGCATCCTCGAGGAGGCCTTCCGCCTGTCCGGGTACAGGACGGAGATCCTCCCCGACGTCGACAGGAGCGCCGTGGAAGTCGGACTCACCTATGTGAACAATGACGCCTGCTACCCCTCCATCCTTGTGGTAGGCCAGCTCATGGAGGCGCTGCGCTCGGGACGATACGATCCCTCGCGTACCGCCTTGCTCATCACCCAGACCGGCGGTGGGTGCCGCGCCACAAACTACATCAGCTTCATCAGAAAGGCCCTCGCAGATTCGGGCTTTGCTAAGGTTCCCGTGATAAGCCTGAGCGCCCTGGGTCTTGAGAAGAACCCCGGCTTCCGCCTCTCTCCGCGTCTGGTCATCCGAGGGCTCATGGGCCTGGTCTACGGGGACCTTCTCATGCGCATGCTCTATCGGGTCCGACCCTACGAGCGCGAGCCCGGCTCAGCCGACCGTCTCTGCCGCCAGTGGACGGCGCGCTGCCGGGCTTCCTTGGAGCACGCGAGCTTCATCGCATTCCATCACACGATCCGCCGGATGGTCAGGGCCTTCGACACGCTCGCGATCAGTGAGGAGAGCAAGCCCCGCGTGGGAGTCGTGGGGGAGATCCTGGTCAAGTTCCATCCCACGGCGAACAACAGAATCGTCGATGTGCTGGAAGCCGAGGGGGCGGAAGCGGTTGTGCCTGACTTGATAGATTTCTTCCTCTATGGATTCACCGGAAACCAGTTCCGAAGACGGAAGCTCGCCGGAACAACAAAAGGGGCCCTGCTTTCCCGGATGGGAATAGCCTGCGTGGAGCTGTTCCGTTGGCGGATGAAGCGGGAGCTGGCCCGTTCCCGGCGTTTCAGCCCTCCCCATTCGATCTACCGGATGGCCCGGAGCGTGGATGGGATCGTGCAGCTCGGCAACATGACGGGTGAGGGATGGCTCCTCACGGCCGAGATGGTGGAGCTGATTGAAAGCGGCGTGACATCAATTGCCTGCATCCAGCCATTTGCCTGCATGCCCAACCATGTCACCGGCAAGGGGATGATCAAGGAGCTTCGAAGGCGCTATCCTCAAGCGAACATCGCTGCAATCGATTACGATCCTGGCTCAAGCGAGGTGAACCAGCTCAACCGGCTGAAGCTGCTCCTGGCGGGCGCCCACGAGGCGCATGCGGCAGCGCTCCAGCACGCGGCTCGCGAGCCGCAAGCGGCGGCGCTCCACGGCGGGCTGTAGCGGAGGCGTCATGAAAAAAAGGCTTCTCCTGGCGCTATCGGCGATCTCCATGGCCTTCTTCTTCTACGAGAGCGCCCTCCGAACCCTCCTCACCCCAATCATGGTGCTTCCCGACCTCGCAGGCGGCATCCCAGGCCAGACGCTCATTCTCGTAGTCTTCAGCCTCAGCCACTCGATGTATGCGCTGGGCTGGAGGAATACCCTCGTCTTTTTTGGTTCCGGCGCGGTCATCTCCTGGGTCTCTGAGCAGATCGGCGTGGCGACGGGCATCGTATTTGGCGCCTACCATTACACGGAGGTTCTGGGGCCGAAGCTGGGGTTCGTGCCGCTGCTCATTCCGCTGGCCTGGTTCATGATGATCTACCCCAGCTACGTGATCGCGAATCTTGTCGGCGGTGACAGGCCCACGGGAAGCCCGAAGAGCCTGGGTGGGTCGGTCCTGGCTGCCGTGCTGAGCGGGATGGTTATGACGGCATGGGACGTCGTAATGGACCCGCTCATGTCCAGGCCCAGGGTCGGCGCCTGGGTCTGGGAGAACGGCGGCCCCTACTTTGGAATTCCTCTTCGAAACTTTGCGGGCTGGATGCTCACCACCTTCACCGTGTTCCTCGTCTATCGTCTCTTCGAGCGCCGGCTGGGCCCGCAGCCCGCCGGGCCCGTCACGGGCCCCGTCGCGGCCATGCCTCTGGTTGCGTACGGATCCGTCATGATCTCCAGCTGTCTCGAGAACGATGCCCGAGCGCTTCTCTTGATCGGCCTGTTCGCCATGGGACTTCCCCTCCTGGGAGCGACGACCCGCCTCGTGAAAAAATAGGTTGCCTCCCGAAGGGAGTCGAGTGCAAATTCGACGTTATCCCGAGCGCATTCAGGAAGGGAGGAAGATCGATGTACGATACGAAAAAGGATATCCTCAAGGCTCTGGCATCCACGCCAAAGGCGCTCGCCGCGCTTCTCCCTGCGGTTCTGGCGCGGCAGTCGAAGAGGACGAGCCCCGCTTCCGCCGTGTGGTCAGCCGTCGAGATCGTCTGCCACCTGCGGGACGCCGAAGAGAGGGCCCTGGAGAGAACCCGGCGGATGCGAAACGAATCGAACCCCTTCATCAAGGGCTACGACCAGGATCAGCTTGCGCGGGAGCGCAACTACAAGGCCGACGATCCAGAAAAAGCGCTCTCCGCGTTCACCTCCTTCCGCCAGGAGCACATCGCGGAGCTTGAAAGCCTTCCGTTCCCGGATTGGGAAAGGACGGGGGAGCACGAGGAGATGGGAAGGATCACGATCCTGGCCCACGCGCTGCACATCGTATCGCACGATCTGAACCATCTCGCCCAGCTTTCAGCGTCGTAAGATGACTTTTAGTTGTGGCGTCGGGGCGATTCATCCCGGTCCCGCCGCCCCCGGCGGCTTCCCCATGACGCGTACAACGTGCAGGCTGCACGCGGGCTGTGGCCCGGGTCCCTCGTCGCTGGAGCTGCGCGCCCATCGTCTCCCGGGAGGAGGCCTTTACGCGCACGATGGAGTGGCTGCGCCGGCAGGAGGAAATCTCCCAAGGTCGGAAGCCTCGATATCTGGAGGCTCGGGGCTGAAATCCCGCCAAAAGGGATTATCTTTCACTTGGTGATCACCATGCGCTGGCGGATCTCGGCTTGTCTTTCGATGCTCTGGCTCTCCATTGCGGCATTCCCCCCGCCTTCCCACGCGGACAGCTCATCCCTCAATTTTCTCAACAGGATCCTGGGATGGAACGAGGGGGAGGCGGCGAAAAGCACGGAGAGGCTCTCCAGCGGAAGGATTCTCCTCACGGATGATCCGGCAAGCTACGCCATAGACCAGACGCTGGAAAAGTACGTTCGGGGATTGGACAGGATCATGCTGAACAGGACCGACATGATCTCCTACTACCGCGTGCAGGACTCCTACCTGGCCGGCGTGATCGACATCCTCCAGCGGATCAGGGACCTGGCATTCCAGCGCGCCAACGGCATCCTCTCTGATTCCGACAGGGAGCTCATTGACGCCGAGATCGGCCAGCAGTATGACGAAATTGTCTTCACCCTCGCCCGGGCCGAGTTCAACAAGAAGAAGATATTCGAGGACCTGATGGAATCCGAAATCGTGCGCAGTAACTTCACGCAGGAGAAATACTTCCGTCTCGAGAACATAGATTCGCTCCTGAGCTTTTTCATACGCCAGCGGGCCGCTGCCGGGGCGAAGATGAAGGGCCTCGAGTTCGCCATCCCCGGCGAAGCGATTGCCCGCGAGAACATGATCAGCGCTCAAACCCACCAGGACACTGATTTCGCAAGCGAAGTGAGCGCATTCAAGAAGAACCAGCTTCTGATACTCGTGAACATCCTGATGCTCGAGCACACCGGGCCCTGACGTGACAACGACGCCTTCGATGTCAAGGACCGCATGGAGCTTATCCAGAAGCTGCGCGGCGCTTGGCCTATGGTCATGCGATGAGGGGGAGCGAGTTCGGCTTCTTTGTGTCGATCAGTTGAAAACCGAGGGATCCAATCAAAAAAGCTTGCAAAATGCGCGCATCGCTTATATACTGTGGCTCTATCGGAACCATGTTTCACTTAGTGAAACAGGCATTAGCCACTATTTAAAGGAGGTTTTATGAAGAGAATCATGTTTTTGTTCCTCATGGTCGCCGTTGCGTCATTTGCGTTCGCGGCAGATAAGGTCATCGAGCTCAAGTTCGGTCATTACTCGGTGGAGAGTCATCCCGCCCATCTCGCAGCCGTCATGCTGGCGGACAATGTGGCCGCGCGCACCGGCGGCGCCGTCAAGATCACGATCTTTCCCAACAGCAAGCTCGGCAGCTCTCAGGAGATGTTGGAGCAGACCGTGCTCGGCGCCCTCGACCTGGTGATCCCGACCGAACCGGCGCTCGCCAAATACTCGGCGAAGTTCAACCTCGTCGGCGCTCCTTTCGCCTTCAAGGATTACGCGGCAACCGATAGATTTTTCGCAGGCCCATTCCTCGCGTGGGTCGTTCCCGATCTCGACAAGGCCGGCCTGCAGTATATTGCCCGCTGGGAGTGGGGCTTCCGAACCTATACCAATTCCAAACGGCCGATCCAGAAGCCGGAAGACATGAAGGGGCTCAAGATTCGAACGCCTCCCGACTTCGTGAACCAGGAGACGGTCAAGGCGCTCGGCGGAATAGCTCAAACCATCGCGTTCGCTGAGCTCCCGATGGCCTTGAAACAGGGCGTCATCGACGGCCAGGAAAACCCGATCGGCGTCATCTACTCGGGCAAGATGTACGAAACGCAGAAGTACCTGTCCATCCTCAACTATACTTACGTCGGCACCCACCTTGTCATGAACAAGGCCTCTTTCCAGCGGCTCACAAAGGACCAGCAGAAGATCCTCTTGGAAGAGGCGAAAAAAGCGGGCGACTTCATGATCAAGTCGGTCCGCGATCAGGAAGCCGGCCAGATCGCCGAGATGAAGAAGCTCGGTATGCAAGTCAATTATCCCGACACGGCCCCCTTCAAGGCCGCCACCACGGCGGTTTATGATGCGCTCAAAGCCCAGGTCGGAGAGGCCGACTACAAGACCTTCATGGAAATGCTCGACAAGAGCAAGTAAGCAGGCTTCCGGGAGCTTCCGGCGGGGTGTCCAGCGGGGCGCCCCGCCTTTGTATCGGCCAGCGGCTCGCCACCCAGGGAGAACGACATGCTCACCGTTTCAGTTTTCGTGGTGCTCCTGCTCCTCATCCTGATAGACCTTCCGATCGTGGTTGCCATCGGCCTCACGGCGGTGATCTTTTTCGTCGGCCTGGGCCAGGGCACCTTCCTCGCCATGCTGCCCCAGCGGATGTATTCGGGAACCACGGGCTTCACCCTGCTCGCCATCCCCTTTTTCATTCTCGCCGGCAACCTCATGAACAGCGGCGGGATTACCAGCCGCATCTTCCGCTTTGCCAAGGCCCTGGTCGGGCACGTCCCCGGCGGCCTCGGCCAGGTGTCTGTCATCTCCTCGATGATCTTCTCCGGCATGTCCGGCTCCGCCGTCGCCGACGCCGCCGGCCTCGGGCAGATCCAGCACAAGGCCATGGTCGACAACGGCTACAAGCCCACGATCTCCGCCGCCATCGTCGCCTCGGCATCCACAATCGGGCCCGTCATCCCGCCTTCCATCCCCTTCGTCCTCTACGGGGCTCTCACCACGGTGTCGGTGGCGCGCCTGTTCCTGGCGGGCTTCGTCCCCGGCGTCCTCATGGGGCTTGCGCTCATGATCGCGATCGCGATCATGGCGAAGCCGCGAGGCTTTCCCCGATCCACTCGGGCGCGCTTCAGGGAAGTCCTGGTGAGCTTCAAAGAAGCGTTGCTCCCGCTTCTCGCGCCGGTCATCATCATCGGCGGCATTCTCTCCGGCATCTTCACGCCCACCGAGGCGTCCGTCGTCGTGTGCCTCTACGCGCTTTTCCTGGGCTTCCTCTACAAGGACCTCAAGCTGAAGGACCTGCCCGACATCTTCTGGCAGTCGATCAAGCAGTCCGTGTCGCTTCTGTTCATCATCGCGGCGGCCAACTTCTTCGGGTGGCTGGCGATCTACCAGAGGATCCCCGACAACATCATTGAAACCCTCACCAGCTTCAGCGCGACGGGCCCGGGCATCATGGCCATGATCATCGTCATCGTCATCATCCTCGGCTGCTTCATCGAAGGAAACGCGATCTTCCTCATCACGATTCCCATCTTCCTTCCGATCGCCAAACAGTACGGCTTCGACCTCGTCAACCTCGGCGTCGTGATGACGCTGCTCATCATGATCGGAAACCTCACCCCACCTGTCGGCATGTGCCTATTCGCCGTGTCGAGCTTCAGCAAGATCGGCATCGGAGAGCTGGCCAGGGAATCGTGGCCGTACATCCTCGGCATCCTCATCGTCACGATCCTCATCGCGTATGTCCCGCAGATCGCCACTTTCCTGCCGAACGCGGTGATGGGCCCGGGACAGTAAGGAGCCAGTGATATATGAAAGCCTTGTCCGTAATTGAAAAGATCGAGGGCGCCGTCACGACGGTCCTCAAGGTGATCACGATCGCGCTGTTCGTGTTCCTCACCCTCATCCTCACGGCGAACGTCTTCGTGAGATTCGTCCCGATCATGTCCCTGCATTGGCTGGATGAGATCGTGGAGATGAGCTTCGCGGCACTCGTGTTCTACGGGGCCGCGGCGGTCTGGATGGCAAAGGGGCATTTCAGCGCCGGAAACTGGATCGGCAAGGTGGTGAAGAACCGGCGGGCGCGCGTCCTCTATCGCCTCCTCGTGGAGATCGGCTCGCTCCTCTTCGTTGCGATCTTGTTCAGGTATTCGCTCGACCTGACCAGGCGCTCCCTGGAGGTCACGGCGGTATTCCAGATCCCCAAGAGAATCCTCTACGCCTGCATGCCCGTATCGTCCGCCATCATGATCCTCTACTCCGTAAAGAACGTCATCCTGTTGGGGATCGAGGCGATCAAGCCGAAGGCGGGTGAAAACGGGCGGGCCGTCACGTAACGGTCAGGGGCTCATCGTGCAAGCCATCCGCCGTCCACGGCAATGGTGTAGCCGTTGACGTAGTTTGACGCTTGCGAGGCGAGGAACACCGCCGGTCCCTTCAGATCCTCCGGCTCGCCCCAGCGGCCGGCGGGAATTCGCGCCAGGATTTCCGCGCTGCGGTCTTTATCCGCCCTGAGGGCCGCGGTGTTGTCGGTCGCCATGTATCCGGGGGCGATCGCGTTGACGTTGATTTTATGCTTGGCCCATTCGTTCGCCATGAGGCGCGTGATGCCCATGACGCCGCTCTTCGAAGCGGTGTAGGACGGAACCCGGATGCCGCCCTGGAATGAAAGCATCGATGCGATATTGATGATCTTGCCGCCCGATTTCTGCTCAATAAACCGTCGCGCCGCGGCCTGGCTCAGGAAGAACACCGTCTTGAGGTTGACGTTCATTACATCGTCCCAATCCTTCTCTGAAAACTCGACGGCGTCCTCGCGACGGATGGTTCCCGCGTTGTTCACCAGGATGTCGAGCCTTCCGAATGCGTCAACCGTTTCATTCACGATCCTCTCTACCGGTGCGATGGACGACAGGTCGCAGACGATCCCGTGGAACCGTCTGCCGAGCTTCTCCACCAACAGCCTGGTTTCCGGCGCTTCCACGCGATCCACGCCGGCGATATCGGCTCCAGCTTCCGCGAGGCCGACCGACATGCCCCGCCCCAAACCGATGCTGCACCCCGTGACGATCGCCACCTTGCCCGTGAGATCGAAGTCGTCCATTATCATGCCGCGCTCCCCGTTCTATCGAAGAACATCCATGGACACGCCATCCATGTCCGTGAAAGCCTGGTTTTCCCCCACCATGCCCCAGACAAACGAGTAGCTTCTTGTTCCCACGCCTGAGTGGATCGACCAGCTCGGGCAGATCACCGCTTCCTCGTTCCTCACGACGATGTGACGCGTCTCGGCAGGCTGCCCCATGAGGTGGAAGACGACCGCCTCTTCAGGGAGATCGAAATAGAGGTAGACCTCCATCCTCCGCTCGTGGGTGTGGCAGGGCATGGTATTCCAGGCGCTTCCCTCCATCAGGGAGGTGAAGCCCATCACCAAGCTGCAGCTCTGTACGACGTCGGGATGGATGACCTGATTGATGGTCCGCGCATTGCACTCCTCCCGGCAGCCCATTTTGATCTGCCTGGTCTTGTCCGCGCCGATGAGCGTCGTGGGCAGCTCCCTATGGGCCATGCCTGAGAGAAAGTAGAACTTCGCCGGCGACTTCGGATCCTCCGAAATGAGCTCCACGGATTTCGATCCCTTTCCCACGTACAACCCGTCGAGCCGGCGCATGGAATACGCGATTCCGTCCACATCCACCGTTCCAACCCCCCCGAGATTGAGGATGCCGAGCTCCCTCCGATCAAGAAGGGAGTCCGTGCCGATAAGCTCCCTCTGTACCGTGAGTCCCAACTTCCCGGCCGTCGGGACCGCACCGCCGACGATGATCCTGTCGAGGTGGCTGTAGACCATCGCGACCGTTCCCTTCTTGAACAGCCCCTGGATGAGAAACTCTTTCCGCAGACCGGCGGTATCGAGGATCTTCCCGTGGTCCGGGTGCATCGGATGCCTGATTTCCATTATAATCGATTTCTCCTCGTATTGTTGCACTTTATGAAACCACCTGCCGCTATTAGGCACAGCCTAATAAAATGACTCCCTCTTGTCAATTGAAAAATGCATCCGTCGGTGCCGTCAAAGTGTCCGAGGCAGCCGCGTCCTGTCAGTTGTGATCTTTTTCGCCGCCGGCGTTGCCGAGACGTGTGGAGATTTGCCGCGCCGCTTCCATCACGTGGGGAGCCATCCCCTCGAAGGTGAGGGCAGTGTTGAAGGTGCTCCAGATGACGCTGACAGCGGCCACGACGGCGCCCCGATAATCGAGGATGGGAGCGCCGAGACAGCGGACGTTCGCTTCATATTCCTCATTGTCCGCCGCCCACCCGCGTGTGCGGCAGATTTCCAGATCTTTCAGCAATGCATCCAGGTCACCATGAGTGTTCGGCGTGTATTTGCAGAAAGGGATGTCCCTGAAAAGCTCCCGGAGCTCGTCCACCGGCCGATTCATGATCATTGCTTTGCCCAGGGACGTGCAGAAAAGGGGTCGGCGCTGTCCGATAATCGAGTACTTCCTGAGGCTGTTGAACTGCTCCACCTTATCGAGATAGACCACTTCCTTGTCCAGCAGAGTGGCGAGGAAAACCGTCTGACCGGTGACCTGCGAAAGCTGGCGGAGATGAGGTTCCGCCTCGGTCTTGAGCTCGATGCTGTTGAGAAAGAGACTTGCCAGCTCCACGAAACCCGGCCCGAGACGGTAGCGTCCCGACTCGTCTTCCTTTTCGATGTATCCCCTCTTCCTGAGGACCATGAGCAATCGATAGACAGTGCTCTTGTGGAGGCCGAGATTCGTGCCCACTTTCGTCAGGTTAAGCCCTTTCGGCTCATGGGAAAGGAGCTCCAGGATGTCGAAGACACGCTCGATGGATTGGACCGTTTTCTGCATTCATGAAAATCGTATCCAATCGTTTTCTTTTAGGCAAGAGAAGCTCCGGCCGGGCAGCGGGTCCGCGCTTTCGCCGGGGTCCGAAGTGCAAGCTCAGGCTGACGAAACCCGCCCGACAATACCGTAAGAGCAGCGCCTTCGAAGCAGTCCTGCCCCATCAGTTGACACGACCGAGCTTCAAGGAATAATGCTTAAAACCTGTCACGCCGGATCGGCCGGCCACATCCGATAGGGAGAGCTCATGAGAGGGACATCACGGGGAAGCGAGTTCTGGAACGGGGTGAAGGCGGAGGCACCCCTCATGCTCGGCGTCGCGCCCTTCGGCATGATCTTCGGGGCGCTTGCCGTGAGCGTCGGCCTGCCCGCCGTCATCGGTCAGGCCATGTCGTCGGTCATATTCGCGGGCTCCGCCCAGTTCATCGCAGCACAGCTGTTCGGAGCGGGCGCGTCAGGAATCGTGATCCTGGCGGTTGTCTTTGTCGTGAACCTGCGCCATGCGCTCTACAGCGCATCGATTGCGCCCCACGTCAGACCCCTGAAGCCGGGCTGGAAACTCGCCCTCTCGTACCTGCTCACGGACGAAGCCTATGCGGTCACCATTGCTCGCTACCTCAGGGACGACGTCTCGCCCCATAGGCACTGGTTTTTTTTCGGGGCGGGGTTGACCCTGTGGACGTTCTGGCAGGTGAGCACCGCCGTGGGGATATTCATCGGGGCGCAGATCCCTCCCCAGTGGCCCCTGGGATTCGCCCTTCCCCTCACATTTATTGCCCTTGTCGTGCCGGTGCTGAAAGACAGGGCGGGGGTGGCCGCCGCGCTCGCCGCGGGCGTCGTGGGCCTTGCCACCATGGGCTTCCCGCTGAAATCGGGCCTTCTCGTAGCGGCGTTCGCCGGCATCATTGTCGGCATGATCTTCGAGGGCAAGAAAACATGAGCCTCTGGATTACCATCGCTGTAGCGGGATTTCTCACATTCGCGACGCGGCTCTCGTTCATCTACCTCGTGGACAAGATCGCCATGCCGGACTGGTTTCGGCGGGCGCTTCGATTCGTTCCCATCGCGGTCCTTACCGCGATCGTTTTTCCCGCGCTCCTGGATCGCGGCGGCAGCCTCGACATGTCGATCAGAAACCCCCAGATCTGGGCGGGCGCGGCGGCAGTGCTCGTGGCCTGGCGCACCAAGAGCGTCATCCTCACTCTCATCGCGGGGATGGCGGCACTGCTGGTCCTTCAGGCCCTCCTCTAGAGCCTCGCTCCGGCCGCGGGGCCCGATTCAATACTCAAGCATGCCAGCCCGGCCGAACCACTCCAGCGTGTCGCGAACCGTCTCCTCGAAAGGCCGCGGCCTGAAGCCGAGCTTTTCCGTGGCCTTCGCATGGCTGATGAGGCGATGCCCCTGCAGGGTGCGCACGGCCGTGGGCGTGAACTTGGGAACAACGCCCCGAAGGCGTCCCCATGCCAGAGACGCATAGGAGGCGGGAAGGGCAAGCCACATCGGAGTTGCCCACATCGGGGTTTTCCTGCCGGTCAGGCTTCGGATCATGGCCGATACGTCGCGAATGTGCACCCAATGCCCGCTGAGCAGGTAGCATTCCCCCTGACAGCCCATCTTTTCAGCGGCTATGGCGCCGGAGGCGACGTCCCGGGCATCCACCCAGTCGTATCCTCCGTCGATGAGGGCAGGAAGCCTGCGGAGAGAGATGTCCAGCAGCACCTGGCCCATCCGCGACGGCTTGTAGTCAAAGGGACCGATCACCGCCGCGGGATTGACGATGACGGCATCCAACCCCTTCCGTGCGGCTTCGAGGACGGCAAGCTGCCCCTGCGCCTTGGAGCGATCGTAAGGCATGGAATGCGGGCCCAGGGCAAGCGCCCGCGATTCGTCGATGGTGAGATCTTTCGGGTACGCGCTGAACGCGTGGATGGAGCTCACGTGCACCAGGCGCCTGACGCCGTTCTTCAGGCAGGAATCGATCACATTTCGAACTCCCACGACGTTTGTCCGCTCCACGAGCCCGCCCTCGGGTCCCACGATGGAAATGCGCCCCGCAAGGTGGAAGACGGTTTCTACGCCTCGTGTGAGACGGCACAGCGAGTCCGGATTGAAGATATCCCCGTTCACCTGCTCGACGTCGAGGCCCGCCAGCGCGCGCCTGTCGTTCCTGACCAGCGCCCGCACCTCGCGGCCTTCGGCGAGCAGAGCCCTGACTATGTTGGCTCCGAGATGTCCCGAAGCCCCCGTGACGGCTGTGCGCAATGTATTTCAGTCCTTGAACAGGGCTCTGGTATTTCGACCCATCATGCCCACGGCCGCCTTCAGGGGCATCGCGCGGACCATGAGCTGGCGCGCCAGGCCTGCCGTGAAGCCCGGCACCACGAGAGGCTTGCGTCCAAGGGCTTTCAGGGCTGTGTGGGCAACCTCGCCGGGATCCTTCTCCAGGGGCGCCGGACCGGCCCCCTGAGGCTTGGTGGCAAGGTAGTTCGGGGTGCGGATTGGCCCGGCGCAACACGCCAGCACATCCACGCCCAGCGGCTTCAGTTCGTCCCACAGCGCTTCGGCAAGGTTGATGAGAAAAGCCTTGGTGGCGCCGTAGACCGCCACCATCGGAGAGCCTTGGGCGCCCGTCATGCTTGACATCACCAGGATCCCGCCCCGGCCGCGCGCAGCCATCCGCCCTGCCTGCCAATGAATCATGCCGAGGTTCGTCCGGCAGTTGAGGCTCACCATTTTCTGGTAATGGGAGAGCTCGGCTTCCAGGAATGGACCGGTGTGGGAGAGAGTGGCGTCGCAGACCAGAAGACCGATGTCCAGCCCTTCGGCGGCGCGCTGAAGCTCGGATAAAGCGCTCTCTGCCGATAGATCCATGCTCGCCGTCTTCACCTCGACGCCGTAGCTTGCGCGAAGCCGCCCCGCGGTCTCGTCCAATGGTCCAGACCTGCGGGCAACCAGAAGCAGATTGAGCCCCAGGGAGGCAAGCTCCTGGGCAAAAGCCGCCCCCAACCCCTCGGAACCCCCTGCAACGAGCGCCCAGGGTCCATATCGAGTAGTGAAGCCTTCAATCGCTGACATGAAGCTATTAAGTACCTGGAAATGCAAAGGTTGTCTATGTATGTCGGGGAAAGCCGTGGGGGGGCGATTCGGCGCAAGAGCTGCCCCCTCATGAGCATCGAAGCCGGCCGGGGCGGCAGTCCGGCAGCCGCAAACCCTCGCGTTCGGCCGAGCCGCTCGAAGCTCGAGAATCGGCCCGGCCGGCGAAGGCTCCCTATGTGCGCTCAGGCCGCCCCTTTTCGCAAGGAGCGGACCGCCCACACGATCGCGAGGGCTGCCAGCCCGCCGAGAAGAAGGATTCCGACGGGAATGGCTGAATCGTGGAAGTTGCCGAGGAACAGGGAGCGGGCCGCCGTCACCTCGTATGCCAGAGGGTTCACCGAGGCGATTGAGCGGATCGCTTTAGGCGCGAGGGAAAGGGGAAGGGTGATCCCGGAGAGAAGCAGAAGAGGCGCCGATATGATGTTGAGCACGGATGCCATGGTGTCCTCGCGGCGGAAGGCCAGCGCGAGGGCGTAAGAGAACGAAGCCATAAGCGTCCCCGTGAGGACCATCATGGCGAACGTCACCAGGAGTCCCGTGAGGTTCACGCTCAAGCCCATGGGAATGGCAATAGCGACGAGAATCGCGGACTGGACGAGAAGCGTCGCCACGTCTCGAAGCACGTAGCTCAGGAGTATCGCCAGCCTGTTGGTCGGTGTGACCAGGAGCCTCTCCACGATGCCGGCGCGGATGTGATCCACCAGCCCGAAGCCGGCATAGGCGGTGCCGAAGAGCGCCACCATGACGAGAAGCCCGGGAGTGAAAACCGTGTACGCTCCACCCTGGGGAAATCCGGGCACCATGGTCAGGTTGCTCAGAAGGGGTGCGAAGAGCAGCAGGTACAGGATGGGCTGGAAGAGCCCGATGAAAAGCCACACGGGATTGCGAAGCGTCGCCCGGACGTTCCGGGCGAAGAGAAGCCGCGACCACGGGGATTGCCTCACCTCCGCGCGTGACGACAAGGCGCAGGCGAGCGCCGTCCACTTCCAGCTCGCGCACGAAGGTCTGGCCCCGAAGCGTCTCGCGGGCCGCCTCACCGGCGTTGTCGACATGGTTCACCGTGAGGGACAGGATGTCGCCGGAGATCTCCCGCTTGAGATCGATCGGGGTGCCTGCCGCAACGATGCGTCCCTTGTCGATGATCGCGATGCGGTCGCAGAGGTTGTCCGCCTAAATTAATTAATTTCATTTGAAATTTAAAAGCCCGGAGCGGAGACCTCCCCGCGCCGGGCTCGAAAATGCACCCACTGCAGCCCTGGGTGCATAAAGGAAGCGAGCTGCTCTGTCACCCCTTTGAAAGGCCTTCGAGGTCTTCGGCCTTCAAAATCGTCATGCCCGACAGGTCCTTTCCCTGGATCCGCAACCCTGATGCCTTGACTCCCCGTATCGTGGTATCCCTCATCACGCAGTTGACGAACTCGCAGTCCTCCAGGGACGATTCGGCGATGGTCAGTTTGTCGAGCTGCCGTCGGAGGTGACCGCCCCGATGCCGGAAAGCGACGTTCTTCAGCTCGCACTTCTCGATGCTCACCTCTTCCAGTCCCAATGCGATGAGCTCGCACTTCTCCATTCGAGAATCGGTGAGAAGGAGGGACCGTGCGTCGGCCCCCCGGACGACACAATCCGACATCTCGGACCCGGACATCGAAAAATCGACCAGGTTGCTCCCCGACACGTCCGTATCGACGATAGTCGACCCATGCAGCGCCATGCGGTGGATATTCGACCCATTGAATCTGCTCTTCTCGATACGCCCGCCCGCGGAGAGTGAAATGTTGTTTAAATTTGCCCCGGCGAAGCTTGCACCTTCGATGCGGCTGTCCTCGATCATGCTCAACCCGGAGACGTTGCAGCCCGTGATCCTCGTGTCCTTGAGCGTTGAATCACCCGCCAGCTCCAGCCGGGTGAGTTTCGAACCGGCGATGTAGTCATCCTTGAGCTCGGCCTTGGCCATCCGCAGGCCGTGGAGGGAGGCGCCGGTGAGGGTGTTCTTCTCCATCGCGCTGTCCACGAGCTCGAGGGTATGGACGGTGGAAGCCGAGAAGCTGTTGTCATTGACCTTGGACCGCGAGAGTCGAATGGAGTGCAGCTTGCTGAAGGAAACGTGGTTGTCCTTGAACTCGAAATCGACTCCCTCGGGCTGCTCAACGCGGGAGAGGTTCTGGGCGTTGCCGCCCACCTTGCCCCACGCGCGGCTGGGATCAGAGCCATACCAGTACGTGGAGTCGTAGCGGCCATCCATGCTCCTGGAGACGCTTTCCTTGATCGAGCTCACCATGTCATCCACCCAGCCCGTATCGAAGCCGTGGCGGAAGCGCCTCTCGGCCCGTGATTTCTCGCGGCGGTCCGAACGATCATCCCTGCGGCTCCAGTCCTGCTCTTCCTCTTGGGAGTTCCCGCTGGCATCAGAACCTTCGGCACCTGCCTGGCTTGAAGCACCGGAGTCTTCTTCCGATGTCGAGGCCTCCTGTTCTTCAGAAAGCGCCTTGATGAGCTCTTCAGCCTGCTCGGCGCTGATCATGCCCTTCTCCTGCATTGAACGGATCTTTTCAACTTCCGCTTTCGTCGCCATGATTCTCTCCTCTCTTCCTGGCTCGGAGCATCCGTACCGCATCCTTGTAGCTGATCCGCCCGTCTTCGAGCCGGCTGAGCACCTCCTCGGTGGACAACTCTTCGGCCTGCACAGCCCCCCCCGCCTCGCCGCTTCCCGTGCCGCCAGTAACGCCGGCAAAGCGGGGGCCGGAGAGATTGAGCTTCTGTTTGATCGACGCCAGGTGAGACTTCACGGTTGGATAGCTCACCCCGAGCGCCGCTTCCATATCCCGAATGCGACCTTCGCAGTAGATGAAAACGCGAAGGAAGTGCAGCTCATCAGGGGTAAGGGAGCCGAACTCGTTCAGGATGAACTCCCCTTCCACCTTCAGGCCGCATGCGTCGCATACCAGAACCCGAGGGAACAGCTGTCCGTTGCATGACGGACATCTGACATTCGCATCTATTCGGTTCTTCTCCATGCTATTTACTCACGAATATAATACTATTAATTTTCATAATTGTCAATTGATAAAATTAACTATTCTGCTTCGAAAAGCCACTAATACTCAATTTTGTTTTTGCAGGTTCCGGGAATGCAAATTCTTGATTAATTACCTACCGGTAGGTATACTAAATAGCAATGGATAATCGATCGACCATCCTTTCACTCGCAATGGAGCTCTTCGCTTCGCGCGGTTACGAGGCGGTTGGCGTGCAGGAGATCGTTGATGCCGCGGGACTAACCAAGCCTACACTCTATCATTACTTTGGAAGCAAGCACGGCCTGCTCAGGGCACTGCTGCTCGATCACTACGAGCGGCTGAAAGGAGCCGTCGAAAAAGCTTCGGATTATCACGGGGACCTCCCGCTGACCCTCAGGCGCGTTGCGCAAGCGTATTTTCAGTTTTCCCTGGAGAACCCGACATTCTATCGATTGCAGCTCGCCCTTTTCTTCGCCCCGCGCAAGAGCGAAGCATTCACGGAGGTTTCCGGCCTGAACGAAGGGTTGTTCTTCCTTGTCGAAGGTCTGTTCCAGCGCGCGGTCCGCGACCACGGCAACATGATGGATCGTCAGAGGCTGTATGCGGCATCCTTCATCGGGACGATCAACAACTGCATCGGGCTTTCCCTCAACGGATACCTCACCCTCGATGAGGCGCTGCTGGAGCGGGTCGTTGCCCAGTTCGAGCACGGGATCTACTCATGACGGAGGCTGTCGTGAATCATTGGGCGGAGGATTCGATTTTCTACCATATCTACCCCCTCGGTCTCTGCGGGGCCCCGTTCAAGAACGACTTTTACTCCCCCCCTGAGGAGCGGCTGGAAAGGCTCGCGCCCTGGCTCCCGCACATCGCGGATCTGGGCGCGAACGCCATCTACCTGGGCCCCCTCTTCGAATCGAGCAGCCACGGGTATGACACGGCGGACTACTACCGCGTGGACCGCAGGCTGGGAACCAACGAGACGCTGAAGCGCCTCATCACCGCCATGCACGAGAAGGGCTTCCGCATCATTCTCGACGCGGTCTTCAATCATGTCGGCCGGGACTTCTGGGCGTTCCAGGACGTGCTTCGAAGCGGCGCCTCTTCTGCCTGCAAGGGCTGGTTTCACGGCCTTGCCTTTGGAAAAAAGAGCCCGTACGGGGACCCCTTCTCCTACGTTGGATGGAACGGGCACTACAGCCTTGTGAAGCTCAATCTGGCCAACCCTGACGTGCGGGACCATCTTTTCTGCGCGATGGAGGCCTGGATCCGGGAATTCGAGATCGACGGCCTGCGGCTGGACGCGGCCGACTGCATCGACATCGGCTTCCTGCGGGAGCTTGCCTCTCGCGGCCGGCGCCTCAAGGCCGATTTCTGGCTGATGGGAGAGATCGTGCATGGGGACTACCGCCGCTGGGCCGACCCGAACATCCTCGATTCAGTCACCAACTACGAGTGCTACAAGGGCCTGTACTCAAGCCACGTGGACCGGAACTACTTCGAGATCGCCTATACCCTCAATCGTCAGTTCGGCCCCGATGGGTTGTATCGGGGGATCCCCCTGTACTCCTTTGCCGACAATCATGACGTCAATCGGGTATCCAGCATGCTGAAAAATCCCGCCCACCTGGAGCCTCTCTACATCATTCTCTTCACGATGCCCGGCATCCCGTCGATCTACTACGGAAGCGAGTGGGGCCTGGAAGGGCGGAAGGACGGCACAGATCGACAACTGCGGCCCGAGCTTGACCTCGAGGCAGTATCGAGGACGGCTCCCCGGCCGGAGATCGCCGGGCTGGTATCGAGGCTCGCCCGCATACGCCGTGCAAGCCCCGCCCTGCGCCGCGGCGACTACAGGCAGCTCTCCGTTGGCCACGAGCATCTCGCCTTCAGCCGGATGACTGCGGATGAATACATGGTGGTCGTCCTCAATGCCTCCAACCGCCCCGCGCGGCTTGAGCTTCACATTCCGGGGGCAGCGGATGGGAGGCTCGTGGACCTTCTCGACTCGGGAAGGGAGTTTTCCATTCATGCAGGGAAGGCGGTCATAGAGGCGCTCAAGCCGGGAAGCGGCGCGGTCCTGAAGCTTCAATGAACGCTTGAGCGATCGCCGCGGCGCGCGGCGCCGCCGCGGAGGCGATTAAAAACCTCACAGGCGCCCCTTACAGCTCGTCCATCTTCCGCCAGAGCTTTCGCGCTGCTTCACGAGCCGCCGCGGAGACGGCGGACTCATCCGAAGCGAGGCGGCGGCCCTCCATGACGATCTTTCCATTCACGATGACCGTGTCGACCTGGGAGCCTCCCATGCCGAAGACGGCATGGCCCGCCACGTTTGCGCTCTCAAGAGGGGTCGGCGGGAAGTAGTCGAGGATGACGAGGTCCGCCTTGTAGCCCCTTCGCACGCGGCCGAAGCTTTCCCCGAAACACCGCCCCAGGATCTCATTGCCGTTCTGGAGGAAGCGCGCGAAGTCTCCCGGCTCGAGGACGCCCCCGGCGTCCCTGTTCTTGAAGTAGGCGAAGGCAAGCTCCGCCAGCATGTCGGCCCCTATGCCGTCGGTCCCCAGCGCCACGTGCTTCAAATCGGAAAGCCGGGCGTTGTATCCCACGCGATTGTTCATGTTTGACCGGCAGTTGTGTACCAGAAAGCCGTCCCGTCTGTTGAGAAGGTCCCTGTCCGCCGCGCTCAGGAAAACCCCATGGGCGATGAGGGATCGGTCCGTCAAAAGGCCGTTCTCGTCGAGGCGGACCAGTGGGCCCTTGCCCGCGTAGCGATGGGAGAATGAAGGGTCGAACCCGTCCTCCGCCACATGCACGTGGAAGCCGCGCCCGCTCTCCCGCACGAGGTCCCCCAGCGCGCGAAGCCCGTCGTCGCTCAAGGTAAAGGGGGCGTGCCCGCCGATCATTGCCTCAACCACCCGCTCCCTGCCCTTGCTCCCCTTCTCCTCTTCAGCCAGTCGGGCGAAGCGCTTGTTCTCTTCGATCCCCTCCTCCATCCCCTGCCGTCCGTTCCTGTCCGTGGTTTCGTAGCAGAGGACCCCTCTGAGTCCCACCTTCTCCAGGCAGCCCTTCAGGACGTCCAGGGAGCCGCTGATGAACGACGGCGAGGCATGGTGGTCGATGACGGCGGTGCAGCCCGCCTTGAGCGCATCCGTTGCGGCAACCAGCGCGCTCGCCTCGAGGATCTCCTTGTCGATGGCGCGGTCCAGGCGCCACCAGAGGTTGGCCAGCGTGGAGACGAAATCATCGGACTGCGGGATCCGCGCCAGGATTCCCCGCGACAGGGCGGAATAGAAGTGGGCATGACCGCAGACAAGCCCCGGCATCACGACCCGCCCGCCGCAGTCGATGGCGCTGCTGGCGCGCACCCCGCTTGCAGCCCCGCGTCCCGTCGCGACGATCTCGGTTCCGTCGATGACGACGTCCATCCCGTTCTCGACCTCAGGGGGATGCAGGTGGACCAGGGTGGCGTTCTTCAGGGCTTTCATGTCGACCTCCCCAACAGGTACGGGTAATCCCGGAGGATGGCTCGAATCACGGCGCGGGTTGATGCGTCCCCGACAGCCTGCGGTATCTCGGAAGATCCGTCGAGTGGGAACTCCCAGACCTGGGCGCCCAGACGCACCGCCGCAGCAGCGCCCCTGAGGAAGAAGCCGGGGTTGGTTCCGGCACTGAAGTCTTCCGCCGTTTCATAGAGAGTGAGCTTGTCCTTGTACGGCCGTCCGTCCCACGGGCAGAAGGTGGCGCAGTTGCCGCACTCGTTGCACGGACCGTCGAGGTGCACAACCTGATAGGCATCCCGGTGGCCGCCGGGGACGAGCACCGCCGCGTTTGCCCGGTTAGGACAAACCTCCACGCACTTCAGGCACAGCGCGTCGCATCCCAGGCACCGGGAGGATTCCTCCCGGAGCACGCTCCCGTCGTCCGAGGTCCGCGGGGGGGCGGCGGCCACGCGGCCGCGCCTTGCGCGGAGCTCTCGGGGTCCTCCCGGGGGGCGAACTGGGGGAGGCTCCTGCTCCCCCCTTCCCTGATGCAGATTGCATCGGCGGCGCGCCGCGCCGATGCGATGGCCTTCACGATGGTATCGGCGCCGCAGGCCGCGTCCCCGATGAGGAATACTCCCTCGACCGGGGTCTCCTGGGTCACGGCATTCGCTTCCCGGTCTCCTCCGCTCAGGCCCAGGCCGGAAAGCGCGCGGGAATCCTGCCCCGCCCCAATGGCGGCGATGACGGAATCAGCGGGCAGGGTTTCCATGGCCTCGGTGGGGACGGGCTTTCTGCGGCCGCTTTCATCCGCCTCCCCGAGCGCCATGACGCGGCAAACGAGCGACCCCCCTTGGGTGCGCTCCAGCGGGGAGCGAAGGAAATGAAAACGGATTCCTTCAGCCAGGGCGGCCTCGTACTCTTCGCGAGAAGCCGGCATCTCGTCCCGGGAACGGCGATAGACGACCCTCACCTCCTCCACCCCCGGGGATCGCTTCGCGGCCCTGGCCGCGTCCATGGCCGTGTCTCCGGCGCCGATCACCGCCACGGCGCGGCCCAGCGAGAGCCGCCCGGCATCCTTGCGGTATTGGCGCAGGAAGGAGAGGGCATCGAGGGCTCCCTCGATCGGGAGGCTGCCGCCGGCTTCCGCCCCAACCGCGACGAGGATGTAGGAATACCCCCTCTTTTTCAGGGCGCCGATGGTCTGGGCCTGGCCCTGGCCGAAATGGAACTGGACGCCCATGTCGTGGAGCAGAGAAACGTCCTTCTCCACGGCGTCGGCAGGTACCCGGAACCCGGGAAGGAGGTAGCGCACAACCCCACCGGGCTCCTCCTCCCGCTCGAAAACATGGATTTCGAAACCCTCCCGGGCAAGGAAGGAGGATGCCGCAAGTCCCGCCGGGCCGGCGCCGACCACGGCGACTTTCACCCTTCCGAGGGCGGTCCCCACGGCCCGCGGCGCGGCCATTCGTTTTGAAAGCGATCCGCTCTGCCTGAAATCGGCATAGCCCCTCTCCGCCGAAATCCTCTTCATCTCCCTGATCCTCACGGGCTGGTCCCAATCCAGGCGCGTGCAGTTTGCCTCGCACTGATGGTCGCACAGATATCCGGTGATGAAGGGAAGGGGGTTTCTCTCATGGATCACGGCGAACGCCTTCGGGAATCGCTCCAGCCCCGCCTGGTGGATATAGAGGGGAACCTCCTGGCCGATGGGACAGGCCGTCACGCAGGGAGCGACGAAACAGTCGAAAAGCGGGAGAAGCCCATCGGCATGGACGCGAGCTTTTCCCCGGAACTCCTTTTGAAACTGCGGGGCGGAAAGCGCCGCCTCGGCCGCTGTGCGCGCTTTCTCGGAGTCGACGCGGCCGGCGAGGGGCTCCCCTGCATCAGGCTCGCCCTGCCGATCGGCGGCATGCCGCGCCGCGATGTCGGCGAGCTGATTCAGCCTGCCATAGCCTCCCGGCTTCAAAAGCTCCGTGGCCACGGTCACGGGGCGGATCCCGGCGTCCAGGATTGCGGCCAGGTTCCATGCCGAAGCCCCGCCGGAGAAGGAGATGGGAAGAGCGCCGGCGAAATCCTCCGACAGCTTCGCCGCCAGGCTCATGGTTATGGGGTACAGCGCGCGGCCCGACATGTACATCTCGGCGCCGGGAAGCGCTGCCCCGGTATTGCGCACGGCCAGCGTGTTGGAGAGCTTCACCCCGAAGCGCCTCCCCTCCCTGGCAGCAAGCTCGGCCAGCCGCCGGAGCATGGGAAGCGCCTCCGCGTAGTGCAGGTCCCTGCCGAACCCCTCCTCGTCCAGCTCCACGTCGGTGAAGCCGGTCCGGCCGAGCATTTCCTTGACCGTCTGGTATCCGAGGAGAGTCGGATTGAGCTTCACCAGGGTGTCCAGCTTCTTTTCCACCAGGAGGTGTGAGCAGATCGACTCGATCTGGGCCGGCGGGCAGCCGTGCATGGTGGAGAGGGTCGCGGAGGCGCAGATCTTGGGGGAAATATCGATGGGCCAGGCGATGACTTTCACCCCGAGGGAGCGATCCGCGGCGAGCCGCGACGTCTCTTCGATGTAGCGGTGGTACAGGGGCTCGGCGTAGGAGTCGATGAGCCGATTGATGAAGAGGTCCACCTTCTGCGACGTGATGCCCGCAAGGTCGTAGCCGACGCTCATCGTGAAGCGGATGGGAGGCGCGCCCGAGGAGGCTGCCTTCACCCTTTCCCGGCCGGCCGCCTGGCAGGCGGCGGCCACAAGCCTCTCCAAAACATGCAGCAGGAACCATGCCTTGAGGTATTCGTCGTAGGCCTGCGGGAGGGTGAGCTCGGTGGACCATTCGACATTGTAGCCTTCATCCGAGGCGTCGATGCAGGGTTTTGAAACGGTAAGCTCGTCGAGGGCCTGGACAGTCTTGAGCTCGAAATAGCGGCCACCCGCCAGCCAGGCGCAGAGGATGTTCTGGGCCAGCTGCGTATGGGGACCGGCCGCGGGCCCGAGGATGGGCAGCCCTGCCCGGGGATGGACGAAGAGCTCCCGGGGAAGCTCGAATATCGTCCCATGGCGGCGATATTCGCCGAGGGCTCGAATCAGAAGCTCGCTGTAGGGAAGCTGACGCATCGCGCCGCTCAATGCCTTTCTCCCGGTCCCCGTCATGATACGGTGAGCGGCATCGATTGTAAAGCAAGGCTTCTCTCGCGCACGAATGACGAGCTCACCTTGACAGCGGGGGCCGCCGCTGTTTCCATGGAAACATGATCAACCTCGAGGTGGATGCCGCGGCGCGCGCGCGCAATATCGCAAGGTGCAGGGAGCGGGGGGTCATCCTTCCCACCTTTGCCCAGATGCGAGACCCCGCGCTGATCCCCGCAGGGGTGAAGGGGCGCCTGAAAAAGGTCGGTTTGTGGGACCTGGACCCCGGAAACCTCTTTCGCATCTCCTGGCACAACCAGCCCATTCCCAGCGGAGGTCTGTTCGGGGCTGTAAACCGAATCGAGTTTCCCCGCGAGCTTACGGGAGTTTCGGCCCGCATCATCGCCCTTGTCGGCAAGTGGTTTCCCACGGGTGCGCACAAGGTGGGAGCCACCTACGGCTGCCTGGCTCCGGCCCTGGTCACGGGACGATTCGATTCGACCAGGCAGAAGGCTGTCTGGCCGTCGACGGGGAACTACTGCAGGGGCGGCGCCTTCAACTCGGCCCTCCTGGGGTGCACCTCGATCGCCATCCTCCCCGAGGGGATGAGCAGGGAGCGCTTCCAGTGGCTTTCCGGCATCGCGGGCGAGGTGATCACGACTCCGGGTGGAGAGAGCAACGTGAAGGAGATCTTCGATGCGTGCCGCGAGCTTTCCCGCAAACGCGGGGACGACATCGTGATCTTCAACCAGTTCGAGGAGCCCGGTAACTATCTCTGGCACCACGAGGTAACGGGAGAAGCCCTTGTCTCGCTCGCCTCGGAGGAGCTGGATAGAGGGGGCGAGCTTCGCGCCTTCATCTCGTCCACGGGCTCGGCAGGCACGATCGCGGCGGGAGATCGCCTCAAGGAGGCGTTCCCGGCGGTGAAGATCGCCGCTGCCGAGGCCCTCCAGTGCCCCACTCTCCTTTCCAATGGCTTTGGCGCCCATCGCATCGAGGGAATCGGGGACAAGCACGTCCCCTGGATCCACAACGTGAGGAATACGGACGTCGTGATCGCCGTGGACGATGAGGACTGCATGCGCTGCCTGCGCCTGTTCAACGAGCCGGAGGGACGGAGGCTCCTCGAGGAGTCCGGCGTGCCCCGGGCTCTCATCGACTCTCTCCCCCTTCTGGGGATTTCAGGCATCGCAAACCTCCTGGCATCGGTGAAGCTCGCCCTCCACTTCGAGATGGATGAGCGGGAAATCGTTCTCACGGTGCTTACCGATTCGATGGAGCTGTACGGCTCGCGGCTCGGGGAGCTTGAACGCCAGAAGGGCCCATTCGGTCGGGACGAGGCCGTGCGTGCCCACGCGATTTCACTCTCCGGCCAGCGGGCCGACAACGTGCTCGAGCTTGACTGGCGCGAGCGAAAGCGCGTGCATAATTTGAAATACTACACGTGGGTGGAGCAGCAGGGAAAGAGCGCCGTAGAGCTCGCCGATCAATGGTCCAGCCGGGAATACTGGAAGGGGATTCAACTGCAAGCGGCCCGGATCGACGGGCTCATCGAAGAGTTCAACCGCGAGGCGGGAGTCTCCGGGTGAGCGTCGGATACGCATGCGTGAGCTGCGGCCGCACCTATCAGACCGACGAGGTCATCTACCTGTGCCCGGCGTGCAGCGCTGAGAAGGCGGCGGCCGGAGGCGGGTTTCAAAAGGGGATCCTCATAACGACCTTCCAGCCCCGGGAGAGCTTCAGGCCGGGCCTCCCCATGGACCCGAAGCTGTTCCTGCCGCTCGCCGCGGAAAACGCCGCGTTCAGCGCCGGAAACACCCCCCTGGTCGAGCCCCATGCCCTGCGCCGAAAGACGGGCTTCCCGCGGCTCTTTTTCAAGAACGAAGCGCTCAACCCCTCCGGATCGCTCAAGGACAGGGCTTCGATGCTCGTCGTCGAGCAGGCGAGGCTCCACGGGGAGAAGCGGATCGCCCTTGCATCCACCGGGAACGCCGGAGCTTCAATGGCCTGCGCGGGGGCAGCCTGCGGCCTCCAGGTCGTCCTCTTCGTTCCGGCCGCGGCGCCGCGCGCCAAGCTCCTTCAGGCGCTTCTCTTCGGGGCCAAGGTTGTCCCCATTGCGGGGCCCTACGACGAGGCGTTCCGCCTTTCCATCGAATACACGACGCGCCATGGGGGGATCAACCGCAACACGGGCTTCAACCCGTTCACGATCGAGGGCAAGAAAACGGTCTCGATCGAGATCTTCAATCAATTGGACTGCATGGTACCCGATGCCGTGTACGTTCCCACGGGAGACGGGGTCATTCTCGGCGGCGTATGGAAGGGGTTTTCGGACCTCGTTACGGCAGGCCTGGCCGAGAAGATGCCTGCCCTGATTTCGGTTCAGGTGGATGGCAGCAATGCCATCGCCCGCAGCTGGCGGGAGGGGCGCCAGGTGGCACTTGAGCGCGCATCGACCATCGCAGACTCCCTTGCGGTGGCCTCCCCCGTCAACGGCGAGATGGCCCTCCAGTGCCTGGCGAAGACGGGCGGCAGGGCCGTCGAAGTGAGCGATGAAGAGACGAGCCGCGCCCAGGCCGAGCTGTGCAAAGAGAGCGGTCTTTTCGTGGAGCCTTCGTCGGCGGCGGCGTGGGCGGGGTTCAGGAAGGACATTCCGAATCTTGATCCGGGCTCCCGCGTCGTGGTCCTCCTCACGGGAACGGGTTTCAAGGACATCGCCGCGGCGGAAAAGCTCGTGAGCCTTCCCGACGCCTGTGCCCCGGATCTCGATAGCGCCCTTCGCCTGCTGGAGAGCTCCTATGGGATCAAAAGCGGAGAGCCGTAGCGGCTGTCGCGCTCCGCCTGTCCATCCCGAGCTTCCGGCAGACGGCATCCCCCGTCTTCTCCGCCATGAGCCGGAAGGTGGTGAGCTTGCCGCCCACGATGGTCACCATGCCCTCAACCCCATCGCTTTCGGCGTGATCGATCACGGTGAAATCCCTGCTCAGCCGCCGCGGATCGGGATCGGCGCCGAGGCTCGCCCTGCCCCGGGGGTCGTAGAGGGGACGGACGGCGGACCAGCTGTGAACCACCCTCGCCTCCTCGAGGCCGGGAAGGAGGGCGCCGATCCGCTTGCGCATGAGATCCAGCTCCCACTCTCCCACCTGCCTGTCTTCGGGGTCACTCGTGGCAACGGTTGTCGTTCCCGCGATGCTGTGCCGCCCCCGCGGGAGGATGACGTCTCCATCGTCGGGAGGCTGGAGCGTGTTGAGCACGCTGCCCACCAGGCGGCCTTCGAAGGCCACCATGGCGCCCCGCGCGAGGTCCAGCCGGAGGCTTGCTCCTGCCATGGCGGCCACCTCGCCGCTCCAGGGCCCGGCCGCGTTCACGACGAGCCGGCATGAGAGTCGGCGGATTTCCCCCGAGCGCACATCAGAGAGGCGGGCTTCGGCGACCCCATCCTCCGCGGAAGAAAGGCTGTCCAGACGGTGGAAGGTGAGAAACCGTGCGCCCAATGATTCCGCGTTCTTTCGAAGAAGCCCGCAGAGGCGCAGGGAATGGCATACGGCGTCGGGAACCTCGAAAGCGCGCCTGACTGCGCGCGCCAGGCCGGGCTCCCGCTTGAAGGCTTCCCCGACGGACAGCTCCCCCACCGTGATTTCAGCTCGCTTGCATGCCGCCAGCCACTCCTCGACGAACGACTCCGGCCCCGTGGGCAGGAGAACGAAGAGCCCCCCCGTATCGTCGATTGCCTGAGGCGCAAGCCGCTTGAGAAGCGCATTCTCCCGAAAGCATTCTCCGGCCGTGACGGGATCGGACACCGCGTAGCGCGCTCCCGAGTGCAGAAGACCATGATAGCGCCCGCTGGTCCCGCCCCCGATGTCACCCCTTTCAACGAGGGTGACGGCGAACCCGCGCAGCGCGAGGTCCCACGCCACCCCGCAGCCGGTGACGCCTCCTCCGATTACCAGCACCTCAGGTTCCATCAATCCAAAATACAGTCATCGGGCCCGCCGTGACGAGCGAGATGAGTCAATAGCGGGATGTTTGGCTGGGATTCATGAGCGGCAATTACGTTCTCTATGTTCAGTATATACAAAACATAGAAAACCTGTTATGAGATTACAGGAGGCCTTGCATGCCGGACGATGCAAAACAGCTCTTCGTCGAGAAAGCCGGTCTGCACTTCATGCAGCTCGGCATGCCCCGGATGGCGGGCCGGATTTTCGGCTGGCTTCTCATATCGGACTCCCCGACGGCCACTATGGGGGAGCTTGTGAAGGCATTGAAGGCCAGCAAGGGCTCCATCAGCAGCATGACCCGGCTCCTGATTCGGATGCAGCTGATAGAGCTCGCCAGCAGGGCGGGAGAGCGGCGCGATTTCTACGGGATCAGGGAGGATGCCTGGGTCAACGCGCTCTCCGCCCGCGTCGAGCAGGCGCGCGATTTCAGAAAGCTGGCCGAACGCGGGCTTGAGGCACTGGCAGAAGAGCCGCCGTCTCGGCGCGAGCGGCTGAAGGAGATGCTGGGGGTCTTCTCTTTCCTGGAGCGCGAGCTTCCCCTGCTGACCGAGGACTGGAAGCGGGAGCGCGGTGCTCATATGTGACGGGCCATCGGCGCTCAATTTACTTGACGCTCAGGCTCCCGCCGAGGCATTTTCCACTCAATGGGTTTCGCGTGCGTCATTGCGGCAACCGGGACGGAGAAACGCCTGAAACTCAAAAACAGCACCTCTACAAGGAGATTGTAGATGGAAGAAAGTGCCTATAAAGAGAGATGGAGAACAAATTCAAGAGGTAGCGCTCGTGAATCAACAGAAACAGAGGATCTCCGTCCTCATCGTCGACGACCATAAAATAGTTCGCGAAGGCCTCGCCGGTCTCTTGAAGCTCGAGCATGACATCGAAGTGGTTGGAGAGGCTCCGGACGGCCCGCAGGCAATCGAGCTCGCCCAGAAGCTCAAGCCTGACGTCGTGATAATGGACATCAACATGCCCGGCATGAACGGGATCGAGACCACGAAGATCCTCACCTCAAGGATACCGGGGATAAAGATCATCGGCCTTTCCGTTCACTTCGAGATCGACATCGCCTCCGCGATGAAGGAAGCCGGCGCCATCGCCTACGTGACCAAGGGAGGCGCATCGGAAGACCTTCTTTCCGTCATTCGAAGCTGTCACAAACAGCAATAAGGCTGCACGGCAGACCCGAAAGCGGCCCAGCCCGCCCATGAATCACCCTACTTCGATGTCATGACCCAGACGCCCGCCCAGGGGCCTTGCGACGGGCTTGCGATGAGCTCGCCGCACTTCTCGGCGTACGCCGCCGCCGGCGGATCCTGATCCGAGATGCTGGAAAACACCTCCCGCGCTTCGGCAAACCGGCCGTCGTAGAAGAGAGAGAGCCCCCGGCCGAACGCCTCGATCTCCCTTGCCCTTGCTGAAAAGACCTCGGGAAACATCGGCTCGTACACCGTGACCGGCTCCTTTCTCCCCACGACGGCCACACGGGCTATCTCACGGGCGGGAAAAGCGCCGCCCGCCTTGCCCATGGTCGCGGCGGAAGCCATCGTGTAGGACCGGAACTGCTTGTTGGTCCCTTCCAGCCGGGAGGCGAGGTTCACGGCGTCCCCCAGCATCGTGTAGTTGAAGCGCGTGTGCGAGCCCATGTTTCCCACCACGGCCGGGCCCGAGTGCATTCCGATGCGCATGTAAAGGAACTTGCCCACACGCGAATGCAGGGCGGGACGCATCTGCTCGAGCTTCGCCTGGCAGCGGAGCGCCGCGCGGATGGCGCGCCTGGCATGATCGTCCTGGGAGACCGGCGCGTTCCAGAAGGCGATGATGGCATCCCCCTCGTATTTATCGATGGTTCCGCCCTCCTCCTGGATGATGTCCGTCATGGCGGAAAGGTACTCGTTCAACAGCGTGGTGAGGTCCTCCGGGCTCAGCACCTCGGAGATGCTCGTGAAGCCCTGGAGGTCCGAGAAGAAGATGGAAAGCTCCCTTTTCTCGCCTCCCAGCTTCAGCCGCTCGGGGTGTGCAATGAGCTCCTCGATGACGTCGGAGCTCAAGTACTGCTTGAACGCGCCCTTGATGTAGCGTTTCTGGCGGCCTTCGGTTGCGTAGCTGGCGAGACTGGAGCCCACGAGGGCGATAGCGACGCCCGTTTCCAGGGCCAGGATCTGAAGCCAGTAGCCCAGGGCGTACGCCGCCAGGCCGAGCGCAGGGGCGAGGGGGAGGAAAGCCCCATAGATCAGGACGCTCCTTCCGGCGCCGGACACGCTCGAGGCCGATATCCCAGCCCCCGCGCAGAGCAGGACCAACAGGGCGATCATGGCCCATGGCGGGACGGCGCTGATGAAATCGTTGGAGAGGAGGTTGTCCAGCATCGTGGCGTGTACCTCCACTCCGGGAGAGACCCCTCCCATGGGCGTCGGCTTGACGTCCAGGAGGGCGGGGGCCGTGTCTCCGAAGAAAACGTACTTGCCGGCGAGCCTGCTAGGATCGATGTTGGGCTCTTTCCCTTCTTGGAGCTGAAGCTCGCTCTGGATAACGGCGCCGGCCGGCAAGGCCAGGTGCGTCTTGGTGGGCCCCCGGTATCGGAGGATCGCGCGCCCCTCGGAATCGATGGGCACGGAGAGCCCGTCCACGGTGAGGAGCCCCGGCTTGATGCTTACGACATGCTCTCCCGGATTGCCTGCGAGGTAGGCGGCCAGGCCCTGGGAGGGCACAACCCTGCCGTCAAAGGTATTGAAGAGCGCCGCCCTGCGCAGCACCGTGTCAGGGTCCGGGCTCAAATTCGTATTGGCCAGCATCCGGGCCGCCTTCGCCACCTCGGGGATGGGAAAGCTTGCAAAGGGAAAAGCCAGCGTGCGGGGCTTGACGGACCCGATCCATTCCTGGAGCCCGAAAACTTGAATCTGGCTCTGGGGAAGGTCAGGCGGCCAGCTTCGAGCCTCCGCGTTCGCCTTTCCCAGGAAAAACGAGTTTACCACCCTGCCGTTCGCAGAAATGGCGCGGCCCAGGCTTTCGTCGTCAGCCACGCCGATGGGCGATGCCTCGCTGAACAAGAGGTCGAATATCAGCGCTTTCGCGCCCGCCCTCCGGCAGAAATCTGCAATAACCGAAAATACCTCCCTCGGCCATGGCCAGGGAAGCCCATTCACGTTTTTTCCCCAGTCAAGACTTTCCTGGTCCCGAAAAATGAAGACGATTTTATCGCTCTCCCTGCCCGGGCGCGCGAAAAGCTGCTCGCGCCAGTCCCACGTTTTGGCCTCGAAGCCCCCGAATGCGCCGGTAAGCCAGATCAGGAGGCCAAGAGCGACGCCCACCCCGGCTATGATGCAGCCCTGCGTCAGCCTGCGGAGGGACCGCGCGGTTCCAGCGGCGGCCATGCGGCGGCTCAGATGGCGCCGAGGGCCGCCTGGAAGCGGGCCTTGCGCGCGGCAGGGGCGGGGGCGGCGGGAGCCGCTTTGCCGATGGCGCCCTGCACGTCCTTGATGCGGTCTTCGGGGTCGGGGTGGGTCTTGGCAAAGTCGACCCCTCCCGGCTTGAGCTTCTTTTCCATGACCTTGAGCATGCGCACGAGGGCCTGGGGATCGTAGCCGACCTTCTGGAGAATGACCACGGCCTGATGGTCGGCCTCGGACTCCTGGGCGCGCGAGTAGCCCGAATTGACCAGCGTTGAGGTGATATCCGTGATTGAACCCTCGAAGTCGGCGGTGAGCTGTGCCACCTCCTCGGGGCTCGCCATCTCCGCGGCAGTTATCGCCGTGCTGGTGAGCGCGGATGTGATGCGGGAGGTCTTGATCGCCTTCAGGGCGTGATCCTTGACCACGTGGCCGATCTCGTGCGCCAGGATGACCGCCGCCTCGTCCTCGTTCTCTGCGCAGCGCAGCAGGCCGCGCGTCACCAGAATCAGCCCGCCGGGAGCGGCGAAGGCGTTGATCTCATCGGAATCGAGGATCTGGAAGTGATATCCGCCGAAGGTTTCGGGACGGTCGCTGGCGAGCGCCAGGCTGGTGCCCAGGAGGTTGAGGTAGGCATTGGCCTTCGCGTCCCCGTAGGCGGTGTACTTGTTGAGAATGACGGCTGCCACCGCGCGGCCGATGTAGTATTCCTGCTCCGGGGTGATGTCCTCGAAGACCGCCTCTGCGCTCTTGTTGATTGAGGACGCCTGCCCCTCGCTGATACTGCCCGTCGCCACGCCCACCGTGGTGATCGCCTTGCTGATGTCTCCCAGGCTTTCGCAGCCGGAAACAAAGAACGCCAGGAAAACGAGCAGAAAGAGCGCGCATATCGTTTTCACCGATCGCCTCCCAGGTCCCCTGACAGCCCACCCTTGGACAGAAAGGCGGCGACCTGGTCGGGGGTGACTATGTAGGTGGTCGCCATGCGGTCCACCCACGTGTAGTCCAGCTTCTCGTCGCTCTTGTATTTGGCCTCCACCTCCTTGTTGAACCCCTTGCCGGCGAGGGCCATCTCTCCGCTCGACGCGATCTGGCTCACGTCCTCGGAGCCCGCCTTGAGCACGTACTTTTTTGTCGAAAGGGCGGAGAGGCTCACCCATCCCTGCTTGCCGGAAAAGCTCACCTTGGCCCACGCGCCCTGGGTGGACTGGACCTCGACCCGGTCCGTATAGGCGAGCTTGGCGAGGACTTTCCCCAGGAAGCTTGGCGTGGCCCTGATGAACGTCTCCTTGACCGAAACGCTCATCTCATCGCCAAAGGCGGCGGCCGTACAGATGAGCAGAACGGCTGCCCACACAATCCGCAATCGCGACATGGGGACCCTCCTCTCGCCGGGCGCGGCGATCCTTCCCGCCATGGTAGCGAGAATCCCGCCCGTTGTCATCATTCTCTTGATTTTTTCCCGTCTTTCTGTACACCAGAAGCGTGACGGCCAAAGAGAGGAAAGAGGCGCTCCTCGGCATCGGCCAGAGGCTCTTCGCGCTCCAGGGGTATCGCGATGTGAGCGTCCGGGACATCACGGAGGCGGCGGGCCTGGGGACGGCCAGCTTCTACACCTACTTCCCCAGCAAGGAATCCTTCTACGCCCAGATCATCGACCGGCTCGAGCAGAGAGAGATCAAGGAAATCGAGAGGCGGGTGGGCGGGTTCCAGTCCCCGCTCAACAAGCTGAAAGCCCTCTTCCGCTCCATCATGAGCGACATGCAGAGAAACGAGATCCTCCGCGGCGTCTACGCCCGGGAGAAGCGCTTCCTGTACCCCGGCCTGGCAGAGGGCACCCTGCGTGAAACCGGCCTTCCCGCCTACTTCGAGGGGCTGGTCGAGAAGATACTGGCGGAAGGCGCCAGGAAGGGGATCTTCCGCACGAGCGTGTTCAGGAATCCCAAGCAGATGCTGCTCGCCATCTTCAGATCGCTTCTCATGGACAGCCGGCCCGGCAGCGCCGAGGATCTCATCTCGGACGTGTCCCTGCTGGTGGAGCGCGGGATAAAGAGGTGGCTGCGCCTGCGCATGAGGGATGAGAGGCTGGACAGACGGGCCTCGCGGATCCCCGGAAGCCCTGAAAAACAAACCGAATAATCCATTCGAATATTCGGCCCGCATTCCCCGCGCGCGGCCCCGGGGGCGGGATTCTCGCGAAAAACCCCGCGTTTTTCGATGATTTTTGGTATTCCCGGCGCATTCTGTTGACATTGACATCGACGAATGACCAGATGGTTTTTGCGGGGAGGAAGAATGTGATCGACGTTCTGGCCATCCGTGGTGGAAACGACAAATCAGGCATGCCTGAGAACGTGCGGGAAGTGTGCATCCGCCGGGGAGAGATCGTCGGGGTGGTGGGGCCGACGGGAAGCGGAAAAAGCTCCCTGATCGCGGATATCGAGCAGCTGGCCCAGGGCGACACACCGACGCGCAGGCACATCCTGATCAACGGCCGCGAGCCGCTGCGGGAGGAGCGCACAGACCCGAAGAGAAAAATAGTGGCCGAGCTCTCGCAGAACATGAACTTCCTTGCCAACATGTCGGTGGGCGATTTCCTGCGGCTCCACGCCAAGTGCAGGAGGGCTCACGGCGTGGAGGCCGCTCACGTCATCGAGCTTGCCAACGGGCTCACGGGAGAGCCGATCAGGGAGGACGAGGAGCTCACCATCCTGAGCGGCGGCCAATCCCGCGCGCTCATGGTGGCCGACGTGGCGCTCATCAGCGACTCCCCCATCGTATTGGTGGACGAGATCGAGAACGCAGGGATCAAGAAGCACGATGCCCTGAGGCTCCTCTCGGGCCACGGAAAGATCGTTCTCGTGGTGACCCACGACCCGGTGCTCGCCCTGATGGCCGAGCGGCGGATCATCATGAAAATGGGCGGCATGGCGAAGGTGGCCGAGACCTCCCGGGGAGAGAAGATCCTCGCCCAGAGGCTTCGGAGGATGGACGAATGGATGCTCACCCTGCGGGAGCTGGTCCGGCAGGGCGAGCCGCTTGAGGACGTGACCCATCTCGCGGGGGTGCAATCGGGGATCATGGCGTGAAGCTCATCATCGTTGCCGGGACGCCCGGCTCCGGCAAAACCTCCATCCTGGTGAACGCCGTGAGGCTCCTCAAGGCGGGCGGACGGTCGGTTTCCGTGGTGAAGATCGACTGCCTTGCCACCGACGACGACGAGCGCTACGCGCGGCTTTCCATCCCGACTCTCGTCGGGCTCGCCAAGGACGTCTGCCCGGATCACTACACCGTCTACAATATGGAGGAAATCCTCCAGTGGGCCAACGGCCTCTCGACGGAGTTCCTCCTCGTGGAGACGGCGGGGCTCTGCCACAGGTGCGCGCCCTACACTTCCGGATCCGCCGGGGTCTGCGTCATCGATGCCACCTCGGGACCAAACACCCCCTTGAAGGTCGGCCCCCTGTTGAGCACGGCCAACATCATCGTGATCACCAAGGGAGACGTCATCTCACAGGCGGAGAGGGAGATCTTCCGGGAGCGCCTCTTGGAGATGAATCCCCGGGCAATGCTGATCGACGCCAATGGCTTAAGCGGTCAGGGCGCAGCCGAGCTCGTGGCGCTTGTCCGGGACTGGCCGGAGGTGAATCTGGAAGACGAGCGGCTGCGGCACACGGCTCCGCTTTCCGTATGCACCCTCTGCGCGGGAGAGACCCGGGTGGCGCGGGAGCACCACCGGGGGATCCTGCGGCGCATCGACGGTTTCCAGTCCTACACGGGTGAGTGAAGTGAAGAGTGACCCCGCCCGGCACCTCCCCGGCCACAACTGCGGCGCATGCGGCCACGCGCGCTGCGACTCTTTCGCCGCCGCGCTCGCGGAGGGCAGGGCGGGCGTCACGGACTGCCTCGTTCTCCAGCAGGAACGCTACAGCGGCCAAAGGAGGCTCCTGGAAGAGCTTTTCGGGGGCCGGGAACGGGAGCGGGTGGGACCACGGCCCGAAAAACCCGTGGGGCTGATAGACGGATACGAGGCGGATTTCGTTCTCGCTCCCCTTCGGGGGGAGGGATCGTGCCGGGAGATTCTCATGCAGGTGACTCCTTCGGCGGTGGGCGCCGGGGACGTGATTCGCTACAGGCCCTTGGGATGCCCGGTCACCCATTTCGCGCGGATCATAGAAAAAAGAGACGGGCTTCTCGTGGTGCATGTTGTTGGCCCGCGGCACAGGCTCGGGGACGAGAGCTTCAACTTTGCGGAAATCGGCCTGTGCATGGTGATCGGTTTCGAAGGCGAGGTCCGGGGCACCCCGCCCGCGGTGGGCGAGACGGTGCGGTTCATGCCGGCCGAGTGCATGATGCAGAAGGTCCATTCCGGCGTCGTGGTGAGCTGTGAAGGAAAGAGAGTGCGACTCGAAGGGATAGACCTGAAGGTCTGGGCCCCCCCGGTGAAAAGATGAATCGCCATTACCACCTCTCGTGCGTGGCTTGCGGAAAGGCGCACGAGGACTCGAAAGAGGGTTTCTTCCTGGACTGCACGGAGGAGCATCCCCCTTCCCTGCTTCGGGCGGTCTACAACAGAAAGGATTTCAACGTCAGGGAAGACCTCAGCGGAATCTTCCGCTATCTCGACTGGCTTCCCGTTCGAAGGTCTCTGGAATGCGGCGGCCGCCCCGTGGTCTACAGGAGCGAGCGGCTCGCCGGGAAGGTGGGCCTCGAGAGGCTGTTCGTCGCTTTCAGCGGCTACTGGCCCGAGCGGGGCGCGGGGATGGAGACATGCAGCTTCAAGGAGCTTGAGGCCCTGGCCGTTCTTGCCCGAATCCCCCTTGAAAGCGAGAAAAGCCTCGTGGTTTCCTCGGCGGGCAACACAGCCCGCGCCTTTCTCCAGATAGCGTCCCTCAATCGCATCCCCATCCTGGTTGTCGTTCCCGAGTCCGCGCTCCCCGACATGTGGATGACCGTGGAGAGGCACCCCGTCATCAGGCTGGCCGTCGTGAAGGGCAATGCCGACTACCTGGACGCCATCGAGCTGGGCAATGCGATCGCCACCCTCGACGGCTTCCACCCCGAGGGGGGAGCCCGGAACATCGCCCGGCGTGACGGCATGGGCACGGTGCTGCTCTCCGCGGTGGAAGAGCTGGGTGAGATTCCCGCGCATTATTTCCAGGCCGTGGGAAGCGGGACGGGGGCAATCGCGGCCTGGGAGATGGCGGTGAGGCTCACAGCGGACGGCAGATTCGGCTCGCGCGGAATGAGGCTGCACCTGGTGCAGAACGAGCCTTTCGCCATCATGACCCGCGCCTGGCAGGCGGGAAGCAGGGAGCTCCCCCAAACGGATCCCCTCGAGGCGAAGAAAAAGATCGCCCTGATGCATTCCCGCGTGCTCTCCAACCGGAAGCCTCCCTATGGAATCGCCGGCGGAGTGTTCGACGCTCTTTCGGACACCGGTGGGCTGATGTATTCGGTTTCCAATGAGGAGGCGCGGGAGGCGGGCGGCCTCTTCGAATCCCTGGAGGGCGTCGATCTCGACCCCGCGGCAGAGGTGGCCCTCGCCGGAATGATCCAGGCCGTAAAGGCGGGAAGCGTGAATCCGGAAGAGACGGTGCTGCTCAACGTCACCGGCGGGGGGAGCGCACGGCTGGCGGCGGAGGGCAGAGCGCGGAAGGTGGAGCCTGACTTCATTTTCACGCCGGAGGACGCGAAGAGGATTCGAAGCGTTGAAACCCTGTTGATCAAGGCGAGCTGAGGAGGTCCGGCTTCATGGTTGATCTGTTCGACAAGTGCAGGGGAGAGGGGGGGTATTTCGGCGCCTTCCGAGTCAAGGATGACATGTACTATTCCCGGCCCGTTCTGGAAGGAACCCCGGGGCCCCGGATGACCTTTCAGGGAAAAGAAGTGGTCGTGTGGGCCATCAACAACTACCTCGGGATGGCGGGAAACGCCGAGGTGAAAAAGGCCGCCGCCGCATCCCTGGAGCGGTGGGGCACCTACACCCCGATGGGCTCCCTGATGCTCACGGGCAACACCGAGGCCCACATGCGGCTTGAGCGCCTGCTTTCCGAATTCGTCGGAAAGCAGGCCGCAAACCTCTTCAACTACGGCTACCTCGGGGTCATCGGAACCATCAGCGCCCTGGTGGGGCCCGAGGACGTGATCGTCATGGACCGCCTCAGCCACGCAAGTATCGTGGACGGGGTGGTCCTCGCCTCGGCCGGCAGGCGCTTCCGGCCCTTCAAGCACAATGACCTCGACAACCTCGAGTTCCATCTCAAGGGGGCAAACCGGGACAGGAAGGGCGGCATCCTCATCGTCACCGAAGGGGTGTACGGGATGAGGGGAGACCTGGCCGACCTCCCGGGCATCTGCGCCCTGAAGGAGAAGTACGGGGCGCGCCTGTTCGTTGACGACGCGCACGGCTTCGGCGTGGTAGGGGAGAACGGGCGCGGGATCGGGGAGCACTTCGGCGTGCAGGAGAGGATCGACCTGTACTTCTCCACCTTCGCCAAGTCTTTTGCCGCAATCGGAGGCTTCACGGCCGGGGAAGAGGAGCCGATCCGCTACATCAAGTACAACGCCCGCACCAACGTGTTCGCCAAGAGCCTCCCCATGGTCTTCGTCGATGCGATAGCGACCTCACTCGAGGTGATCAAGAGCAGGCCGGAGCTTCGTCGGCGCATGTGGCGGATCTCGGAAAGGCTTCAGAAGGGCCTCACGGACCTCGGCTACGACATCGGAGACACCAGGACACCCATCACCCCCGTGTACGTGCCGGCAGGCGACGTTCAGACCGCCATGGCGATGATCCGGATGCTCCGGGAGGAATACGGGATCTTCGTTTCCGGGGTCATGTACCCCGTGGTCCCGCCCGGGGTGGTCATGTTCCGGATGATTCCCACCGCCTCCCACACGGAAGAGGACGTGGACAGGACCCTCTCCGGGTTCAAGAGCATGCGAGACCGGCTGAAGCTGGACTTGAGCCAGAAGCCCTCGCTGAAGAACAGGTAGATCAGGGCTCACGTTGAAGGCGCGGGCCCGTGTGCCGCAGCGAGAAAAAACGGGCGCGCCAGCCATGGGGCGCCCGCTGCACGCCCGCTGCTCTTCCTTGACACGCGGCCGCGATTCAAGGACACTTGCCGCTGATCATGAGTCAGCGGCGGTCGGACAGGTTTGCCGGGAGGCCATGGCAGTCTCCCACGCTCATGGTATGCGCCTTTTTGCTTGCCGCCCTGCTCTCCTCCGGCTGCGGTCCGAGCCGCGGCGAGGTCGCCTCCACCTCAGCTTCGGCCAACTCCACAATCCAGATCACGGGGTCCGACACCCTGGTCAACCTGGCCCTTGCATGGGCCGAAGCCTACATGAACCTGCACCCCGACGTTCGTATCTCCGTGACGGGAGGCGGCTCGGGCACGGGCATCGCCTCCCTGATAAACGGCACGATCAACATCGCCGACGCGTCCCGCGAAATGACGGCGGAAGAGATCGCCGCGGCGCGGAAGAACGGAATCGATCCCGTTCGATTCACGGTGGCCCTCGATGCCATCGCCGTCGTTGTCAACCTCGAGAACCCCGTCACGGGCCTTACCCTGCCCCAGCTCTCGCAAATCTACACGGCCAGGATCTCCACCTGGAGTGAAGTAGGCGGCGACAACCGTCCCATCGTGCTTCTCTCACGCGAGTCCAACTCGGGAACCTACGTATACTTCCTCGAGCGCGTCGTGCGCCTGGGAGAGAAAGGCAACAGCGCCCTGTTCTCCCCCGACACCCTGCTGATGCCCTCATCCGAGGGGATAAGCGTCGAGGTGAAGCAGAACCCGAACGCCATCGGCTATGACGGCCTCGGCTACGTCACCCCCCAACAGAAGGTTGTCGCGGTCGCTTCCGAGCCGGGCAGGCCGTTCGTTCTTCCCTCCTCGAAGACGGTCCTGGACGGCTCGTACCCGATCGCCCGGCCCCTGTTCATGTACACGGCGGGCGAGCCCTCCGGGGCGACCAGGCAGTATCTGGACTGGATCATGACCGACGGCCAGGCCATCGTGAAAAACCTCGGCTTCGTGCCGCTCAAGGAGTAGGGAAAATGAGCGCGGCGAAGGACCGGCAGTCAACAAGGGCGCGCCGATGGGAAATCGCCATCGAAGCCTTCATCCGGGCCCTTGGCTTCTCCACCGTCGCCTTGGTCTGCCTTATCTTTTTGTTCCTGCTTCGCGAAGGGCTTCCCGCCTTCTTCGAGGTCGCCCCCGGAAATCTTTTTAGCTCCCACTGGTATCCCACTTTCGGCTTCTTCGGCACCCTGCCGCTCATCCTGGGCTCCATTCTCGTCACGCTGGTGGCCATCGTGATCGCGCTGCCCCTGGGGGTGGCCACCGCCGTATTCGTCCGGGAGGTGGCGCCGGGGTGGGTCCGCGAGATCCTCAAGCCGATGATCGAGATCCTGGCCGGAATTCCCTCCGTGGTGCTGGGATTCTTCGGCATGACCATCATCGCCCCGTTCGTGCGCCAGGCCCTCGGCGCGCCCACGGGCCTTACGGCGTTCACCGGCGCCCTCGTGCTCGCCTACATGAGCCTTCCCACGATCATCAGCGTGGCCGAAGACGCGCTGGACGCGGTTCCCAAGGGCTACCGGGACGCGGGCCTGGCGATGGGAGCGACGAAGTGGCAGACGATCTGGCGGGTGGTGGTCCCCGCGGGACGCTCCGGGATCCTCACCGCCGTCATGCTCGGCATGGGGCGCGCCATCGGAGAGACCATGGCGGTGATGATGGTGACGGGAAACGCGGCGCGCATGCCCCTCGATTTTTCCTCGCTCATGGAGCCGGTGCGAACCATGACGGCCACCATCGCCGCGGAGATGGGTGAGGTGGCCCGGGGGAGCACCCACTACCACACCCTGTTCGCCATCGGAATCATCCTCTTCCTCATCACCTTCGCCACGAACCTCGCCGCCGCATCGGCGATCTTCAAGAAGCGGCGCCAGGGAGGGCTTCGCTGATGAACCGCTACCTGGTCCAGCGCCTCGGTTTCATCCTCCTGGGCGCGATTGCCCTGATCGTGGTCATCCCCATCCTGATCGTGGTGGCAACGATCGTGGCCAAGGGCCTGGGGGCGATGAGCTGGGAGTTCCTCTCCTCCATGCCCCGGGGCGGCATGAAGGAGGGGGGCATCCTTCCCGCCATTGTCGGGACGGTCCTCCTCACCCTGGGCTGCGCGGCGGCCGCGGTGCCCGTCGGGGTTGGAGGGGCGATCTATCTTTCCGAATACGCGCGCGACACGCGGCTCACGCGGGCGATACGCCTTGCCATCGTGAACCTGGCGGGAATCCCCTCGATCGTGTACGGGCTCTTCGGGCTGGGGATGTTCGTCCTGTTCTTCCGCTTCGGCGCCTCGATCCTTGCCGGGTCGCTGACCCTGGCGATCATGACCCTTCCGGTGATCATCTCCACGGGAGAGGAGGCGCTGCGCTCCGTGCCCGTGGAGTTTCGAACCGTGTCGGCCAGCCTCGGCGGCACGCGCTGGCAGGGCATCCAGAACATCGTGCTACCCCAGGCTCTTCCCGGAATCATCACGGGAGTGATCCTGGGGCTCCTCCGCGCCGCGGGAGAAACGGCCCCCATCCTTTTCACGGTGGCCGCCTTCTACCTTCCCCGCCTGCCCAGCTCGCCGTTCGACCAGACCATGGCCCTGCCCTATCACCTCTATGTCATCAGCACGCAGGTGCCCGGCATGCCCTCCAAGGTTCAGTACGGGACCGCCCTCGTGCTCCTGGCCTTCGTTCTCTCGCTCAACGTGGTCGCCACTCTCATCAGGAGGCATTTCCGGAGGAAGAGGCAGTGGTAGAGGGCAGATCCGTGGTCAACCCCAAGATCATCATTGAAAGCCTTTCCTACTCCTATGGAGGCAAGTCCTCGCTCGAGGATATCAGCCTCTCCATCCCGGGCAAGGCGGTCACCGTCTTTTTCGGCCCGGCCGGCGGCGGAAAGACCACCCTGATGCGCCTGATCAACAGGCTCAACGACCTGGTGGGAGAAACCCGCATGACGGGAAGGATCCTCCTCGACGGTGAGGATATCTATGCGCCGAACACCGACGTGACGCGCCTGCGCCGCCTCGTGGGCATGGTCTTCGCCCTGCCCCTCCCCCTGCCCGGCACGATCCGGGAGAACGTCGTCTACGGCCCACGCCTTGCGGGAACGCGGAACAAGGCAACGCTTGAGGGAATCATCGAGCGAAGCCTCGCCCAGGCGGCACTCTGGGGCGAGGTGAAAGACCGCCTGGACAGCCCCGCTTCGAGCCTCTCCGGGGGCCAGCAGCAGAGGTTGTGCATCGCGCGCAGCCTCGCCCTGGAGCCGGAAGTGCTCCTCCTCGACGAGCCGACCTCCGGCCTGGATCCGATCTCGACGGCCAAGGTGGAAGAATCCCTCCTGGAGCTCAAGAAGAGCTACGCCATCATCATGGTTCCCCACAGCGTCGGGCAGGCGGCCCGGATCGCGGATTACGCCGCCTTCTTCCTCATGGGCCGGCTGGTGGAGTTCGACGAGGGTCCCACCGTCTTCACCTCTCCTCGGGAGAAGCAGACCGAGGACTACATCACGGGCAGGTTCGGGTAGGCCATGGGTGGAATATCGGTTGATGGGCTTTCTTTCTCCTATGGCAGCCGACTGGCGCTGTCCGACGTGCGGGTCGAGATCGGGGAGCGGAGGATCACCGCCCTGATCGGCCCGTCGGGCTGCGGCAAGTCCACGTTCCTCAGGTGCCTCAACCGGATGAACGACACGATCCCCTCTTCCCGCGTGAAGGGGAGCGTGAAGCTGGACGGCCAGGACATCTATGCTCCGGGCACCGACGTGGTGGCGCTTCGAAGGCGCGTGGGCATGGTCTTCCAGAGACCCAACCCCTTCCCCCAGTCCGTGTTCGACAACGTCGCCTTCGGCCCCCGCGTGCTGGGCACGCACAGCGGCAGGGAGCTCGCCGACGCGGTGGAGCAGAGCCTGCGGGGCGCAGACCTGTGGAACGAGGTGAAAGACTCGATGTCCCAGGACGCCCTTGCCCTATCGCTGGGCCAGCAGCAGCGGCTGTGCATCGCGCGCGTGATCGCCGTGAAGCCCGAGGTGATCCTCATGGACGAGCCCTGCTCGGCCCTCGACCCCATTGGCACGCTTCGCATCGAGGAGCTGATGCGGACCCTGGTGAACGACTACACCATCGTCATCGTGACGCACAACATGCAGCAGGCGGCGCGGGTTTCCGACTACACCGGCTTCTTCTGGCTGAACGAGGAGAGGGCGGGAATACTGGCGGAGTACGGGCCCACGGAGGAGCTTTTCACGAGCCCGCGGGACAAGCGTACTGAAGACTACATCACCGGCCGATACGGATAACAGGAGGGCATTGTCATGCCACGGGAAAGATTCGAGCACGAACTGCAGCGCCTGCAGGCGGATGTCCTCGCGCTGGGACATGTGGCGCAGAAAGCGCTGGTTGATTCCGTCGAGACCCTCAGGCTGCAGGATCTGGACAAGGCCCGCGCGCTCATCGAGGGAGACCGCGCCATCAATGAGAAGCGCTTCGCACTGGAAAACGAGGTCATCACCCTGATCGCGACCCAGCAGCCGATGGCGGGAGACCTCCGCATCCTCGCCGAGGTGCTGGAGCTCGTCACCGAGATGGAGCGCATCGCGGACTACGCCAAGGGCATCGCGAACATCGCGCTCATGATCGGCAAGGAGCCCCTCCTGAAGCCCCTGGTCGACATTCCCCGCATGGCCGCCAAGGCGAGCGATATGCTGGGCCGGGCGCTGGACGCGTTCATCCGCAGGGACGTGGATCTGGCCCGCGCCATCCCCAAGGAAGACGTCGAGGTGGACGCCCTCTACGAGCAGATCTACAGGGAGCTGGTCACCTACATCATGCAAAACCCGAAGAACATCGATCAGGCCACCCGCCTCACCTGGGTGGCCCACAACCTGGAGCGCGTTGCCGACAGGGTGGGAAACATCTGCGAAAGGGTGGTTTTCTCCGTCACGGGCAAGATCGAGGAGCTGGCGGGGCCCCCGGAGACGCAATAGAGCTTTTACCGCCTTGCATGATATCCCCGGCGTGAGTACATTACCCTCCCGAGTATGCGAAACAGGCATTCCGAGCGCCCTATCGAACGGCTGAAAGGCATCATCCTCGGAGCAGCGCGAAATCCCCAGGATCCCCAGCTCTTCCACAAGCTTTCCCTCGTCGCCTTCTTCGCATGGGTCGGGCTGGGCGCGGACGGCCTGTCCTCATCCTCCTACGGTCCCGAGGAGGCCTTCCTTGCCCTGGGCAGCCACACGTTCCTTGGACTCTTCGTGGCGCTGGCGACGGCATTGACCATCTTCATCATCGCGACGAGCTACTCTCAGATCGTCGAGCTTTTCCCCACGGGGGGCGGCGGATACCTGGTGGCGAGCAAGCTCCTCTCCCCCACTCTCGGGATGGTCTCGGGAAGCGCGCTCCTCATCGACTACCTCCTCACCATCACCCTCTCCGTCGCGAGCGGAGCCGACGCGATCTTCAGCTTCCTTCCCCTGTCCTGGCTGCGCTACAAGCTCGTCTTCGCCCTGGCAGGCGTCCTGCTCCTTACCGTGATGAACCTGCGGGGGGTCAAGGAATCCGTGGTTCCCCTTGTCCCCATCTTTCTCATCTTTCTGGCAACCCACGCCTTCGCCATCCTCTATGCCGTCGGGGCGAACCTCTCCATATTCCCCGAGGTTGCCCGCACCACCGGGGCGGAGCTGGGGCGCGCCGGCAAAGAGCTCGGCGGCCTGGGAATGATGATCCTCATCCTTCGCTCCTACAGCATGGGAGCGGGGACCTATACGGGAATCGAGGCCGTGAGCAATGGAATCCCCATCCTTCGCGAGCCGAAGGTGCAGACGGCAAAGAAGACCATGCGCTACATGGCCGCCTCTCTCGCCTTCACCGCCGTGGGGTTGATGCTCGGGTATCTCCTCTTCAACGTGCGTCACGTACCGGGCAGGACGCTCAATGCGGTGCTGATGGAGCGGATCGCCTCCGGCTGGGGCGTCCCCGGCTACATCTTCGCGCTGGTCACCCTCCTCTCCGAGGCCGTGCTGCTCTTCGTGGCGGCCCAGACCGGCTTCCTCGACGGGCCGCGGGTCCTGGCCAACATGTCGCTGGACCGGTGGCTGCCCCAGCAGTTCAGCCTCTTGAGCGAGCGGCTCGTGATCAAGAATGGAATCCTCCTCATGGGGGGAGCCTCCGCCCTGCTCATGCTGGCCAGCGGCGGCTCGGTTCAGCTCCTGGTCGTCTTCTACGCCATCAATGTATTCATCACGTTCTGCCTCTCACAGACCGGAATGGTCCGCCACTGGTGGAAAGAGAGAAAGAACACGCCGGGGTGGTCGCGGAAGCTCTTCATCAACGGGATCGGTCTCCTTCTCTCCGGCTTCATCCTGGTCTCCCAGATCGTGCTGAAGTTCCAGCAGGGCGGGTGGATCACCATCGCGATCACCGGCTCTCTGGTTCTGGTCGCCGTGCTTGTCAGGCGCTTCTATGCCCGCACCAACAAGAAGCTCAAGCGGCTCGACCACCTGATGGAGGCGGCCGTCGCTCCCTCGGCTTCGGAGGAGCCCGGCGCGAAAAAGAAGCCCGCCCCCCGATTCAAGCCCGAGGGGAAAACCGCCGTCATCCTGGTGTCCGGCTTCAATGGGACCGGCCTGCACACCCTCTTCAATGTCCGGCGGGTATTCGGGGAGGTGTTCAAGAATTTCGTTTTCATGCAGGCGGGGATCATCGACGCGGACCGCTTCAAAGGCGCCGAGGCCCTGGAGAAGCTCTCCAGCCACGTGCAGGAGGGGCTGGACCGCTACGTGGAGTTCCTCCGCACCCAGGGCATCCACGCCGAGGGGGTCTCCGCCCTGGGCACCGACGTGGCCGACGAGATCTGCGATCTTGCCCGAAAGATCTTCAAGAAAAACCCCAACTCCGTGTTCTTCGGCGGGCAGATCGTGTTCCCGGAAGAGACGTTCCTCTCGCGCCTGCTGTACAACTACACATCCTTCGCCGTGCAGCGGCGCTTGCACCAGGACGGGATCCCGTTCATCATCATGCCGGTGCGGGTGAAGTAGCGCCGGACCTTCGGGCGAACGACGATGGGCGCGAGCCGGAGAGGACGGCACGCCAGGTCCTGACCGCCGGCGAAAAAGGGGGCTAGAGATGAGCACGTCTGACAATGAACGGCGCGAGCTTCTCCGGCTCTATGCTGACCTTCGGGTGGCCGACGTCCGCGACGGCATGGATTGGAACATGATGCACCGCTTCGGCTCCCTCTCCCCCGACATCAGGCCGCTTTACAGAACCCGGGCGCTGGGAATTGCGCGGACCTGTCGATACCTCCCCTATACCGGGCCGATCCCGACCATGGCACCCGAGGAATACAGGAAGTGGTCGGACTGGTACTACCAGAACGTGTGCACCTACCCCTGGATGGAAGACATCGAGGAAGGGGACTTCATCGTGATCGACCAGAGCGGAGTGGATGCGGGGCTCATCGGCTCTGCAAACGGACTTGGAGGGCGTATCCGCGGGGCGCGGGGATACGTCACGAATGGGGGCGTCCGCGATACCGACGAGCTGATAGCCGAAAAGGTCCCTTTCTGGTCCAGGATCATTTCCCAATCCATGGTGCAGGGAAGGCTCGCGTTCGACGCAAAAGACGCGCCCGTCAGCGTCGGGGGGGTCACGGTATTTCCCGGAGATGTCGTCGTGGCGGATGGCGATGGAGTGATCGTGGTGCCCCGAAAGCTCGCCGTGGATGTGGCCAGGTACGCTCATCTGGAGCTGAAAAATGACAAGGTCGAAAGACGAAGGCTGTATGAGAATGCGGGGCTTCCGCCCGACGACACCGTTGTGTAAGCGCGCCCCCGACCTTCATTGGTGGCTATGCCTCGGCCCCCTCGCCCCGGCCGCCTATTGAATTTGCTTTTGCACTATCGCCGCCAGACGGGCGGCAAAAGCATCTCTTGCCTCCTTGGAGCCGAAGCCGCCGGGCGGCCAGGAAATGAAAGCTTGATGCACATCGTAGACTGCTTTGTCCGTCAGTTTAGCATCCAGCAGTGGAACGATTCGGGCTCCGCCTTCAAGAGCCCTGATGGACTCCACCTGCACCTGAGTAGCATTTCCAGCTCCTTGAGACCCGCGTGCGTCGATCGCTGAAACTCGAAAACCATCCTCAGTCAGGCCGACGGCTCCATCTATGATCCACGTGTCGGCAATGGCAAGGGCGGATTCGAGATTGCGGCCCGAGGCAGGGAAAACGAAGCCGCTCTCTGAGCCCAGAACCGCCTTTGGAACACGGTCTTTGCTGCTGCGCTTGATGAGCGTGAAGGACAGGTTCCCTGGATCTGTCATGGTGTTGACGGCGAAGGCTCCAATGAGGATAAAAGCGGCCCTGCCCTCCTTTACCCTGTCTAAAGCCTGGGTCCAGATAATGGATGATGCGTCAGGATTGAAGTAGCCCTTGGAAATCCATCCATCCAACTCGGCCAGGCTCGCCGTGGTTTGGGGATCCGAAAAAGAACGCTTGCCTGAAAGAAGACTCATGTATCCCTCAGGGCCATTGCGCAGCAGCTCTATCTGAAGAAGCCAATCAAGAAGATGCCATCCATGCGAGTTGCTGAGAGCAATGGGCGCCATCCCCTTCGCCTTCAAAGCTTCGCACTCCGCAATGAAGGAATCGATATCCGTCGGGGGTTTCAGCCCGTATCGTGCCAGGACGGCGGTATTGGAAAACAAGCCCCACACATATGCGCTGGCCGGCAGGAACCAGCTCTGATCGGGATCGAAGTACTGAACGACGCCGCGATAGACCCGTGCCGTCGAAGCCAGCCGCGCTTTATACCCCTTGAAATCGGAATAGACGGAGGACTCATGCGCCCTGTGCAGGTTTCCCGAGTATTCCACAAGCATGAGATCCGGGGCCGCCGCAGGATCGGGAACTCCCGACCCGCCTCCCGTCTTGTTGGTGAAATTGACCGTCAGCCCGGGGAAGCCGCGTGAATCCTGCCGGATGGAATCGCGCACGGTGTCAAAACTCGTCGCCAGGGAAAGCTCCCCGGAAGCTCTCAGAGGCCGAGCCTTACAACCAGCAAATGTCAGCAGAATGCAGGCAAGCACGACGAAAGCATGCCGACTCATGCTGGCGAGGATAGCATTTCCCATTTTCGCGAACAAGCTTTAGCGACAGGGCTTCCCCTCTCCCTGAAAGCCCTTGTTCCTCCGCTTTGAAACGCGGTAGTATCCAAACCGCATGCACTTCTCGAAACGGACCATTGCCCTTTCCATTGCGGCGGGAGTCTGCCTTGTTGTCTTCGCCATCGTGATGGCGCGCATCTTTCTTTTCGGCCCCTTCACGGTTGCCCTGTACGGCCTTGACCCCCGGGAAGCGAAGGCTGTTGAGACTGCCTGCCGCTCCTATGGCACGATGGGAAAGGGGAATGCGCCTCGGGTTGTCGCAATAGAAAAGGGCCGGTCCCTGGCTTCGGTCCTCCAGCCGCGAGCAAAACCCGACCTCATCGTGTTCGAACCGGGCGGAGAATCCACGGCCGCGGTTCGATCCTTTGTCGCCATGCCCGCGGATCGCCAGGGGCTCTTTTCCACTACGCTTCGCTGGGCCGGCTCGTCGGGAAACACGTGGTACGCGGCCCCCCTGTTCCTCGACCACCTGGAGCTGGCCTGGAATGCAGGCGCTTTCGCCACTGCAAAGCTTGCGGTCCCGACCGGCATTTCTGCGCTTGAAAAGGCCGGCGCTTATTTCGTGAAACGAAAGCCAACCATCCCCATCCTCATCGCCGGCGGGGAGGATGAAGTCCTCATCGACGTCGTTGGTCAGCTTCTGGCAAACAGGTACGGCGCCGCGGCCTACGATTCCCTCGCATCGCTTCTTTCCAAACAGCGGGATTTTGCCAAGGTCCTATCATCTCCCCTCGCAGCCGAGGGCTCCTCCTCCTCAGGTCCAACTACGCTCGCCGAGACACTGGGCATTTTCATTGGATGGACGAACAAGGGATGGCTCCCCATAGATTGGCTGAGCTTCGATTCGGAAAGCTGCAAACGCCTGATTGAAAGCGGGATTGTGGCGGCAAGCATCCAACCCCTTTCGTTCCATCGCACGATAAGCTACGACGTCATCTACGGCTATAAAGCAGACAGGATGGGAATATTCAATGGAAACCCGCGCGGACCGATGACGGGCCCCCTCATCACGGCGGCAATACCGCGCGGAGCCCGCAATAGCGGCAAGGCCCGGAGGCTCCTCGATTTCCTCCTGGGAGCGGAGGGTCAAAAGGAGCTTGCGAAAGAAAGCGGCTGCGCGCCGGCGGTGCTCTCCGCGCAGGCCCCGGACATCCAGGCCTCGAGCGTTCGGGCATGGGCTGTGGCGAGCGACAGAATTCTGCAGGGACTCGACGTGGATGCCGGGGCGGATCGCGCCTGGCTTGCGCAAAACATCAGGGACTATATCTTCGCAAAGACCAGAAAATAGGGTCGCAAGAGACGACAGCCCGGGGTGAGCCCCGGGCTGTCGTCCGTATCATCTCTCTTACTGTTCCTTCTTATGATAGACCAGATTGAAGCGGCTCCCCGCATACCCGATGGCGATGTCCGCGGATTGCGCAACTCCCGCGACGTAGCGGCCGATGTTCAGCGTAGAGCTGGTCACGATGTTCGTTCTGTGGTCGCGCACGGGATCGTTCACGGGGATAGTACCGTATTCCCAGTCGTCGGCGCTCGATCCGGTCCCACTCTTCACCCACGCTATCTTCAATCCACCCAGGGTGCCGACTGAAGAAGCGTTCTCGTACGATACGTACGGTATGGCGGTAGTTCCAATATACATCAGGGAAATCCTGCTCCAGGGCCCAACCGATTCTACGGAGTCGATGGTTACCGGGGCATCGAACGTATATTGCACCCCGGCGCCGGTCCCATCAACGTCATGACCATGGATGAAGACGAGGTTCCCGTCCGCGTTCTGGAAGGTCATAATGAACAGGTCGCCATACGTCGAAGATGCCGCGTCGTTGCTGTCCACCACCATGCTGACGTAGCTTCCCAGGAAGCTGTTTACGGGCTGGATGAGATCGATCTCCCACTGATGAGTAGCGCTCGGAGCGTAGGGGGCGGTAGCATTGAAATTCCCGACGGGTTGCGTGTTCCAGCCGCGGGCAATCTTCAGCGTCTTGTTGGTGTTGCTGTAGTACACGATGACGGGAACGCCGTCATCCGGGTCTATGCCGATATCGCTCCACAACCCGACGTCCTCGCTGGAGGCGTACTTGTAGTCAGGGGCTGCGCCGGCCAGGAAATCGTAGCCATCCACGACGACCTGGTTGTCGGTGAGGTGGTTCTGTCCGATGAACGTCCCCGTTCCGCCGGTGACCACCCCGTATTTCAGGCATTTGCTCCACCCGTCGTAGTACGAGATGTACTTGACGTCGTTCGCCGGAGCGGCTCCCACCTTCACCGTGAACCGCGGGTTCTTGAACTGGAAGAGCATTTCATCCTGGCCGTCGGAGTGATTCGCTGGAGGAGGATCCGAGTTGCCTTCCCGCTCGATTTGCCGTGAGCTTCCCGTGTCGATGAAAGAGTTGAGACCCTGCCATGTCCCGGTCATATTCTGGTTTTCCAGCACAACGGAATGCCTGACGTCTACTCCTGCGTTGTTGCGGACGAACAGATCCGTATACTCGGCCGGGTCGACACCGCTCCAGATTTCGGTAGCGGCGCCTCCATAGGAGTTCGGCATGCTGTAGTACGACGCGCCGGAGTTATAGCTGGACCAGGCGCCGTAGACGTGGCTATTGGTGGGATTGATCGACATTGACGGCCACTCGGGTGCATCAGAGCCCGCGAAATAATCCCCGACGTCGAACACTGACATGTAGCGGTCGTCGTCCCAGAGGCCCGAACCGCCTTCGTTGTTATATTCCGCAGAATTGGAGTCGGTATTGTTAATGGAGGGCTGGCCGTTGACAACCACCTTCAAGTAGCCGGAGTTCACCATTTGCGTTCCGGTGAAGGTGAGGGAGGTATACGGCGATCCACTGCCGCTCACGGTCACAGTATTCTGCTGGACGGAGACCTTTACATCAGCGCCGTCGCTGGTGAAGTCGACCGCAGGGCCGCCGGAGGTGAGCGATACCTGGAAGTAATTCGCGGCCGTATTGACGACATAGTATCCGACGTTCGATGAGATCCCTGTCGGAAGCGTTGTCGCGGTAATCCACACTATCGTGCCGTTGGCGAGCCCGTGCGCTGTGGCATTCAGTCTATTGTCTCCATTGGTTGCGACGACGAGGAACGGCGTGCGGTTGATCGTGACGGTGGGAGTGTCGGTCCCGTCGCCGAGGTTGAATCCGGTCATGGTAAGGTTGGTCTCGCCCGCGTTCACGAGGAACTTCCCATACTTTGTGCGGTTCGTCGGATACGGGCTCTGGCGGGTGATGCTCGTGATGTACGGAACCACGTCCACCTGGTAGGCGGGCTTGTTCGGGGGCAGGGTAATGGAGTAGCTCGTGCTGCCTACCGCAACCGGGACCGCAAGCTCGATGACGCCGCTTCCTGAGTCATAGTCCGCTACCGTGGTGTTGGTAGAACCGACGGTGATCGGCAGGTTGTCCCAGAGGGTCGTTCTACCCTGGAGATTCACGTCCGAAATGTGGGTCGTGTCCGCGCGCGTGCCGGTCCCGCTCAGCGTCGTGTTGTCCGCCGTCACGGCTGAACGGGTGGCTGCCTTGTCCTCTGCCACGATCCTGATGTTCTGATCGTTCACAGCGATGTGGGAGATCCGCGCCGAGTCCCAATCCAACCGCCAGACAACCGAGTGCCCGGCCTGCGAGAACGTGGAGGACACCACCGTGAACTTCCAACCGTTCGTGCCAAAGGTGTCTGACGGCACCATGAACCCGTTCATACTGGTCCAGTTCGCGGGCGGGGAGCCCAAGGGATCGTAGTTGGCGATCCGGTAGTATGTCTGGCCTCCGATGCTGGTGGTGGGGATGGTCGCGGCGTGCGGGAAGGTGAAGTTGTCGATATGCATCCAGATGTAAACCACTCCCTGATCGTCGCCCGTCGTGCCTCGTATGGATATCTTCCCCGAAACGTCGGGATCCGAATCGTCGATTCCCGCGAGCTCGATGTGCCCGTTTGTTTTCAAGTTCAGGTACAACGAATTGTCCGAGGCGCTGTTCCAGAAGAAGTTGTTGAGATAGGCCACCGGAGCTTTCGAGTCCGTGACCTTGATCTTGCAGACGATGTCCCTCTGGATGTGCTGGCTGTCGGTGAGCCTTGTCGTCTCCTCGGTGGTATCCCAGATGACGGATCGGAAGGTCCTCGTCCCGTCCGTGATGGCCGAAAGGGCCGTGGCATCCAGGAGTAGGGAAGTGATCGGCGTGCCGGTGCCGCCGTTTCTTACGACGTAGGTTCCTACTGCCGAGAGGCTTCCGGTGTTCGGGCCCGCGCTCACCTGGGTCTCCAGAATCCCGTTTCCGCCCGTGATCTCGTACAGGATGTACATCGGAGCCGCTTTCACCTTGTAGCTGGTGGAGACCGAGGTCAGGTACGTGACGGGGTTGGTGCCCTGCGTGAAGAGGAACTTCTCTCGCTCAGTGCTGCTGGGCGTTTCATCGATGGACCCGTTCTTGTCCAGGTCCGTTCCCAGCCACATGGCGCCAAGCTGAGGCCCGCTGTTCTGCACGGAGGTGGCAATTTGATAGTGGGCGGCGTTCCCCGCTTCATCGTAGACGACGTAGTGGATCTCGATGGGCCCGTCCGGGATATTCGCCGAGTTGACGTCCACGTACCAGTCGTAGGTGTCTCCCACGGTCTGCCTGAGCTTCTCCACGTAGCCGTCGCCGTCGTCGTTGAGCACGGAGGCACCGTCGTGCGACTCCGTTATGTTCTTGTGATCGATTGAGATCGCCAGGTCTATGGAGTACGCCGTGAGCCCCTGGTCCACGACCCCGTCCGCCCAGGTGATTGTGCCGCTTCCAGGGGTCCAGGTGTCGATTGTCCTGATGGTGCCGCCGATCGCGATTTTCTGACCCTTGTTGATCAAAGCGGCCGCCGGCGCGGCGATAAGGCTTGCGTCCACAAGGCTCGTCTGCGAGGGTCGCGTCCCGGTGCCCGTCCGCACGGGCTCGTATCCGCTGAAGGCGAAGTCGCTCAAATACGCCTTCGTGTTGCCGGCCAGGGGGTTGTACATGCGGTCGTTGGCGGGGTTCCCCATGCCTCTTCGGATGAAGTAGACCTCGACCCTGTCCACGTCGGAGCCTTCATCGAGAGCGCTCCCCGTGAGCTTGCACCATCCGTTGTCCTGAACCATGAACTTGGTGAGGTTGTCGAAATCCGGTCCTGTAGGCGCCGTGGGCGGCTTGGTGTCTATGGTGATCCGCATGTCCAAAGAGCTGGACTTGGGCTGCGCCGCCACGTCCACGGCGGCAAGAGTGAAGTTGAGCGGGACGACGGAGTTTCCCGGAGAATCGATTTCGACGTTCAGGTCTATCCGCTTGTAGAGCCCGTTCGTGTATGGGGGAACGGACGGGGTAACCAGCGTGAATGAACCGGTGTCCCCGGTGTAGACGCTGCCGTTCCAGAAGATCGACTTCGAGATGGGGGCGGAAAGCGACACGCTGGACAAAGCGGATTCGTTTTCAATGCTCCCCTTGAGGTACCAGTTGCCCTTAATATACATTCCCGCGGTATATGTAACCGTGGTGGTGGGATCTCCCACTTTTTCCAGATACAGGGGAACGGTGGAGCCGATCTTCGGTACGTTCTTGTCCACAAGAATGGTCCTGGGCTGTGACCACGGCCCGAGGGTCCCGTTGATGTCCTTGGCCCGGACGCGGAAGCTGATCGGATTGGGCGTCTCGCCCGAGGGATCGAATTCCTGCGAGGAGTTGATGACTTCGTACCAGTTGTTGGAACCGATCACCGTGTGGCCGTTTCCGCCGTTGTACCAGTCCGTGCCGCCCGCCGTGTCGGCTGCGGTAAACTGCCCGTCATTGTTGCAGTCGATCTGCATGGCGACTTCCGCCACGCCGTCGTCGTCGATGGCGCTTCCATAGATGCGGATGGAGCCGCCGAGGGTCATGTTGGCGTCCGGATAGGAGACGCTCGCTACCGGTTTGTCGCCGTTGGGGTCTATCCTGAGGCTGTAGGGGTAGATGGTGAAGTCGGTCTCGCCGATGGACACGTCTCCCGACCAGGAGACGGTCCCGCTGGCCGGAGTCCACCCCGTGATGAGCCGCGCGTTGTTTCCGATGAACACGACCTGGCCCACCGCAATCCTGGTATTGTTCTGGATGGCCGCGGAGCTGAGGCTGGTCGGGTTGGAGCGCGTCGCTCCGGCGCCCGTAATGGGCAGGCTCTCCGTGCTGTTGCCCGCCTTGTCGGTGGCTCTCAAGACCATGGGGAACACGAAGAGGTCTACCCCGGTGTACGAATCGTGAATGGCGGAGACGTCGGTGTACACCTCGTATTCCTGGCTGGTTCCCACCGCCACATCGGCGCCCGTCCAGGTGACGGTGCCGGCGGCCGGGGTCCAGGTTGCGATTACGCGATATGCGCCATTGATCTTGATCGTATTGCCCACCGCGGCATTGGGATTGCTGACCAGGGCTGCGGCGGTGAAGCTCTTCTCCTCTCCGGTCGTCCTGTCCACCAATCCCGAGTACATGGAGGAGTAATTGTCGATCTTGCTGGGGTTCAGGAAAGGTATCTCCCAGGTGTAGACGGTGCCTCCAACAGCCGTTGGAGACTGGCTCGTGTAGTTCTTGCCCAGTCGATACATGACGGTGTCCAGCCCGGAGCCGGAGTCGCTGGCCGTCCCTTTCACGGTGACCTCGCCGTTGACAATCGCGGCATTCACCGGGGTCAGGAAGCCGAGGCTCGGGGCGGAGTTATCCACAAGAATGGTCCGGGTTGCCGTGGAGGCCAGGCCTGATCCGTCCGTGACCGTCGCAACGACGTCCTTGGCGCCGTCGGAAAGCGCGGTAACGTTCGTGACCCCGGTTTCATACGGGGTGTATCCCGGCCACGCCACGGGGCTTCCCACGACGCTTGCCGTTACGTTTCCGATTCCGGGGATGGCCACGACAACGGAAGCGACGCCGTTTTCATCCCGCGCGGAGTACCGGATGTTGAACCGTCCCGTGGGCCCGCCAAATGGCATGTTCGTCGTGAGGCTCTTGGCGGCCAGGTGCACGAAAACGCCGCTTCCCGCGCTGGTGATGTCCACCACGGGGCCGCCCGATGTGGCAGAGACCTGGATCTGGGTGGACGTTGGGACCGCGACGACGAAGTAGGTGGTGTTTGCCGAGATCCCGCCCGGAAGCCCCGTTGCGCTGAAGGTTACCGTGTTGCCCGAGGCAAGCCCGTGCGCGGAATCAGTGGTGATAATGTCGGAGGTGTCGTTGGCCGTTGCAGGAAGACAGGTTTCGATGGTGATCGTCGGATCGACTTCAGGAGTCTTCGTGTCCACCTTGAAGGTCACAGAGGTGTCGTCCGCCGCGTCCTGGATGCGCGGCTCGTTCGACAGGTCCGTCGTGAAGACGGTAGAGGAAGCATCGGTAACGCGGAAGTACAGGCGCTTGGTCCCGTCTCCGGAAGAAGCGTCGTAGCTCCAGCTTGCGTCCGCCGTCACGGTCTGGAAAGCGGAGATCGTCACATCCGTTCCATCGCTGGTGTAGTCCAGCTTTGTGCCGTCCAGGGTCTGCGAAACCTCGAAGTGGGTGGCGTCGAGGCCTTCAGAGATGACGTAGTAGCGCGTGTTGGCCGAGATTCCCGCGGGCAGGGCGGTGCCGCCGAAGTAGACGGCGGTACCCGCAACAAGGCCGTGCGCGGACCCTGTGGCGAACACGTCGGACCCGGAGTTGGGAGTTACGGTAACTCCATCGAAAGCGGCCTCCCCAATCTCCAGTTTCGTCACCCCGTCGTCGTCGCTCACCGTGCCGTACACGGTATTGGTGAGCTTGAGGGTCGTCGTCCCATTGGGGTTCACGTTGGTCAGCTTGATCGTCGGCCGGTCGCTCTGCTGATCGATGAAGAAGCTCCTGTCCGTGTATTCGGGGTGCTGCGCATTGTAGGCGCTTTTATTCCCCGCGATGTCGGTTGCCATCGCGCGAAGAGTGATGCCGTACTTGGTGCCGCTTACCAGTGTGGATGCGTTCACGACGTCGGCCGCCGTCGTGTCGAGCGCGGCCAGGTTCCAGGAGTAGCTTCCCGTGGGGCTCAGGGTAAGGGCCACCAGAGGCGCCTTGACGTCCACTCCGTCCGTGGAGAAGTCGAGCCGGGCGCCGTTCGGGGTGGCCGAGACCTCAAAGTGGGTGCTGTCCAGATTTTCGGAGATTACATAGTACGACGTGGCTGCGCTGATTCCCGTGGGAAGCGTGGTCCCGGTGAAGCTCACCACGTCTCCGGCGGACAGGTTGTTCGCCGCCGTGGTCGTGAAGATATCGGTGAGGTTGTTCGCCGTGACAGTGGTATCCTTGACGATATGCAGTGTGAGGGACTGCACGGCCACGTTATCCGAGCTTGTCCCGGTTACAGAGATCGTCTTGTTCGTCGTGGCGGAAGCCGCCGGGGTGAGGAAGCTCACCGTCGGCTTCACCCTGTCCAGGCTGATGTTCCGCGTTGCGGTGGAAGTCCTTCCCGCTACGTCGGTCAATGTGGCCGTCAGGGTGCACACTCCGTCATCCAGGCCGCTGACTGACAGGGGCGCCGCGGAATCGTCCCATGTGCCGTTGTACACGTCACCGCCCGTCCTTGTCAGGACCCCATTGGATGCGTGCAGCGCGGCGTCCGCGAGACTGACGGCAATAGAGGAGACGCCGTTGGTGTCAGAGGCGGTCATCGAAACGGTGACTGCGCCGTTCCTGTAGGCGTTTGCCGTGGGAGCGGTGATGGAGCCGCCAGGCGGGGAGTCATCCTTCCAGAACGTCACGCTCGCCGTACCGGAAATGTTTCCCGCCTTGTCCTTGGCCTGGCATTGCAGGGTCTTCTGGCCCTCGGAACCGAGGGTGATGGTGGCGGTCCACGCGGTGCCGTTGTACACGCTGGCCGTCCAACCCACATCGGTGGACAGCTTCATCTCCACCGTCTGGAGGCCCGCGGGGCCGGCGTCGGATGCCGTTGCCGCGGCGGAAAGCGAAATCCCGGAGAAGACGTCGGTGAGAACCGGCGCCGTTATGACGGGAGTGTTCGGCAGGCTCTTATCGATCACCAGTGTGTAAATGGAAGAAACGCTCGCGCTTCCGGCTGCATCGTGCGAGATCGCGCGGTAGAGGTAGGCGCCCTCGGATGCGGCGGTCACCCACGTTGCGTCCCTGCCCCAGCTCCACGTTTCGGGGGTGGTCGTGATCGTGGCGACGTTCGTGTAGGTCAGGCCATTGTCCGTGCTCTGCTCCACTGTCACGTTGACGAGGCTGCCATTGTCCGCGGCCGCTCCGGCGAGGGTAAAGGCCGTGTTTGTATAGACGGTGACGCCCGGAGTGTACGGATTGGCGGGGTTTGTGCCGACCTGGAACGTGATGTCGGACAGCGTGGGCGGCACCTGATCCAGGTGAACCGCCTGGCTCGCCAGCGGAGAAGTGACGTTGCCGGCATTGTCGACGGCGCGCACATAGATCGTGCGGTCATCCGTGAACGAGCTTGAATCGTAGGTGTAGCTCCAGGTCGCGGTTCCGCTTGCGTCCTTCCAGTCCCCGGATCCCGGCTGGCCTGAAAGCATCACTGCCACCTGGACCTTGGAAAGCCCGCTGGTAGCATCGGAGGCGGTGCCCGAGATGCTGAAGGCGCCTTTCTTCCAGTCACCGTCTGCCGGTGAACCAATCGCCGCCGTCGGAGCCGCCGTGTCGACCTTTATGGGCACATCCACGGACGTAGACCTTCCATAGATGTCGGTGGCCCGTATGGAGACCTTCTTGCTCATCCCCTCACCGATTGAAGCGGTTGGGATGGAGTCTGCCCATGACATCCTGCTCGCCGTGACGCCCGCCCCATCGCTCGCAAAGTCCACCTTGGCGCCTCCCGAGGAGGAGGAGACCTCGAAGGTCGTGGGATCAAGGTAGAGCACGTAGTACGGCGTGCCCCCGTCGAGCCCGCCGGGAAGGGTCGTTCCGCCGAAGTAGACGACCTGGCCGGCGGAAAGCCCATGCGGCGCCGCGGAAGTGAAAATCCCGGCTACATGGTCAGCGGTAACGCCGATGGCCGTGTCGTCGACCTGCATCTTTTCCCAAGTGCCCGGCGTGCCGGGATGGAATACCTCGATGTATTTCACTTCGGGAGTGCCGGGATTGGAATCATGATCCCAGGTGGAAAGGCCGTTTAAGTCGATCCCGGTGCCGTTGACCGCGAGGTTTGCGCCGGTAACGTACGAATTGACGGCAGGGGAGCCCACTGTCACCGTAGGCGCGTTCTGGTCAACGGCAAACGCAACGTCCACCGTCAGGCTGACAAGCGCCGCGGCGTCCGTCGCCCGCACATGCAGAACGTGGTTCGCCTCCGCCAGTCCCGTGTCCGGGCCTTCGCCGTCGGTGTCGAGATCCACGGTGGCGGCCCAGTTGCTGCCGCCCGCAGCAAGGGCATAGGCTCCGCCGTCGACGGCGTACTCGACGCTCGCAATCTGAGACGCTTCGGCGACCGTGCCGGAGATCGTCATCGTCGGGCCCTGAGTCCAGCTCGAGGCCCCTGGCGCGGTCACGGCTACCACCGGTTTCGTGGTGTCGATGCGCACAAGCCGGGAGACCGTGGTCGTCTTTCCTGCCGCGTCGGTTACCGTGATCCGATATTCGTATTCTCCGTCGTCATTATGCGTTCCGGTGTTGTCCACCGTCTTGGGATAGCTCCACGGCACATTGCTCTTCCCGGTCTTGGGCTGCGTGTCCACCGTGGCGTACGCTCCCCCGTCCCGGGAGGCCTCCACCTTCACGCTCACAACTCCGTTGGTATCCGAAATCGTTCCCCCGATAGTGAAGTCCGCGGTCCTGTAGACCAGATTCGGGGTAGCGATCTGATCCTCGATAATCGAAGGCGCAGAAAGATCGTAGCTGAACGCCACGCTTGACGTCGCGTCGGGGTTCAGCCCGTCGGAGGCCTTCATATACAGGGTCTTCGGCCCTTCCCCTCCGCCGCTCACGTCTATCGTCGCATTCCAGGCAAGCCCGGTCAACGCGATCGGCGTCCAGGTGGCGTTGTCAAGAGACCACGCTAATTGCGTCACGCCCTTTCCCGCGCCGTCGCTCACCGTGCCGCGGATCGTGTAGTTCGCCGCATCCGCCCAACCGCCGCTTGTCGGGTCTGTGATCGTCAAGACAGGGCTCGATGTGTCCACCATCGCCGTTCGGGTCGCGCTGGTGGTCTTGCCCACGACGTCACGCACCGTGATGACGTACTCGTAGTTGCCCTCGCTCAAGAGAGTTGTTCCCGGCGCCGCGGGGTCTCGCGGCAGGCCCGTCAGGCTCCACGCCTGGCTTGTCACGCTGTAGTTCTGGTTGAACACTTCAATGGCCGTTCCGCCGTTCTTGCTCTGCGTCACCGTGACGTTGGCAAGCGCGTTGGTATCTTCCGCGGTCGCGTCCAACGTGAAGACCGCGTTCTTGAATTGCAGCCCGGTGGCCAGACTGATCCCGCTTAAGCTGGGATTCGACTGGTCGATCTGGAATGTGCGGGTTGCCACACCGCTGGTGTTGCTCGCGTTGTCGGTGGCACGGATGCTGAGGGTCTTCTGGCCCTCGCCGAGAGTGTTGAGATCCAGAGTCGCACTCCAACTCGAGGTACCGGTAGCGCTCTGCCAGGTGGTGCCGTTGGTGGACCACTCCACTGTAGCAACCCCGCTCAGGGGGTCGGTGGCCGTGCCCGATGCGTTGTATGCGGTTCCCGACAGCCACGCGCCCACGCCGGGGTTGGAGATGCCGACAGTCGGCGCCGTGGTGTCGATCTGCACGGTGCGGGTCACCACGTGGGTGCGCCCCGCAACGTCGGTCAGGGTGGCCCTGTACTCGAAAAGCCCGTCGGCAAGCAGGGAGTCTGCAGGGGTTGCCGGGTCACGGGGCAGACCGGTGACGCTCCAGGGCTGCGGGGGTTGGGACCCGGAAATGCCCTGGTTGTACACCTCGACGAAGGTTCCCGTACCCTTTTTCTGCTCGACCTTGATGCTGGCAAGAGCATTGGTATCAGCCGCCGTCCCATCCATTGGGAAGAGCGCGCTTCTGCCCACCACGCCGGTGGCGATATTGGTCACGGTAAGGACGGGGTTCGCCTGGTCTATGCCGAAATCGCGCTGAACCGTGGCGGACCAGTTGCCCGCCGCGTCCACCGCCTTCACGGAGAGGCGGCGGTTGCCTTCCCCAAGGCCGCTTACGTCCATGAGGCCGGACCAGAAGGTGGTTCCGGTGGCCGTGTTCCAGGAGGAAAGGAGAGCAGGCGGAGTAGCGAGCGAATCTCCCGCCCACCAGTAGACCGCGGCCACTCCGGTTCCCGTCCCGTCCGAGGCATTTCCCGTTGCCGTGGAGGTGGAGCCGGAAAGCCAGGAAGAGCCCGCAGGAGCGGAGACGGCGAGTGTGGGCCCCGTAGTATCCACGACAAAACGATAGTCGGCCACGGTGGTCTTGGCGAAGCGGTCCGTGGCCCGGAACTTGTAGGTGTGGCTCCCGTCGAAGGTGTGGCCGGTTGTGTCGACGGCCACGGGGTAGCTCCACGCGCCGCCGGGCGCGCTCAACACGGTCCAGGAGGCGCCGCCGTTGGTGCTCACCTCGACGTCGGACACGGTGTCGCTGTTCAGATCTGCAAGGCCGTTGGCATCGGAAGCGGTACCGCTGATGGCAAAGCCGGCGTTCACCACGGCGTCCTGGGCCGGGCTCGTCACCGAGGTGGAGGGCGGGTACTTGTCCACGACGAAGTACACGGGACCGATGGCATTGCTTGCGAACGGCAGGCCCATCTTCGCGGTGGCGAGGTCCGAGGCCTGGATGTGGAGGTAGTGCATGCCTTCGGCGAGGGAGGCTATGTTGTGCTCGAAGCTCACCACCTTGCCGCTGGGCCCCTTCTGGCTGACCGCAGCCCATGAGGCGGCCGCGTCGACGCTTATCTCGATGGTGGACGAGTCGAGGCTGTCATCGTCCGTTGCGCTTCCCTGCACCTTTGCGTTGGACTCGAGGAGGTTTCCCCATCCCAGCGCCGGGGTGTTTCGGGCGGCGCTCAAGTTCGTGAGGCTGATGACGGGTTTGTCTGAGGACTGATCCACGGCCAGGGCCTGGGCGACTTCCTGCGTGTTGCCGGCCAAATCTATGGCGCGGATCCATGCATTGGTGACCGCGAGGTCGGTGAAGGTCGTGGTATCGATGACGAGGCTCGGAGTCGTCTTGTTGGTGGTTATCTCGGCAAAGGCGCCGCTGTCGCCATAGCGGTACCAGACGGTGGCCAGCCCCGTCGTATCGGAGACGGCCACGGTGAGGGTCACGATGCCGTTGACGGTGTTGGTGCCGATCACGGGCGTGAGCGACGTGAAGGTGACGGTGGGCTTCACCCTGTCGTATACGACGGTCCGGCTCACCGCCGCGGCGGTCTTGCCGGCCACGTCCGTGACGGTGATCGTATACTCGAAAGTTCCGTCGGTCTCGGCGCCGGGCACGCTCCAGCTCCAGGCCTGGCTCTTTCCGCTCAGGGCCTGGTTGAGGACGGTGGTGGAGGCCCCGCCGTTCTTCTTCTGCGTGATGGTGATGTTGGCCAGCGCATTGGTGTCGGCGGCGGTACCGCTCAGGCTGAAGGCGATATTGCGATACGCGGGAGTCGGCCCGATGGAGGTCTCGGTCAGGGTGGGGTTGGCCTGGTCGAGGAAGAAGGATCGGATTGCAACGGCGCTCTGGTTTCCGGCAAAGTCGACGGCAACGGCGCGCACCGTGTACTGGCCTTCCGTGGCGAGCGGAAGCGTCGTGACCCACGAGGCGTTTCCGGTGAGGCGGTTCCACGTCGTGAAATCGGCCGGCGGGGTCGCGGAGGAAAGCCCCAGCCACAGGTAGATGTAGCGCACGTCCCCCGTGTTGTCGGAGGCGGTTCCGCTGATCGTCGTGCTGTTGCCGGTGACATACGAACCGGCGAGCGGCGAATCGATGGAAACGGTGGGGGCGCTCTCGTCTATTATATAGTGGAGCGTACGCCGCGCGATGGTGCCGGCGTCGTCGGTGGCCTGCAGGTCGAACCAGATGTCGGTGTTTCCGGCGGCAAGAGGAACCTGGACATAGTACCAGCCCGGATCGACGCTGTCGGCGGCCGAAACAGTCCCGGCCAGGGCGGCCCCGCCTGAAGTGAGGGACGATGAGGCCGTGAAGGCGTTTATCGCATTGTCGTCGGTTGCATGGGCGCGAATCTCGATTCCCGACTGCCCGCTTCCGCCCAACGGTCCCGCCGTGAAGGTTTTCCGCGTGATCAGGGAGAGGTCGTCGGGCAGCACGCTGTCGATGCGGGGCGCCCCCGAGTCCACGAGGAAGCCACAGGTGATCTCGGTCGTGTTGCTGGATCCCGTCGATTTGGCGCTCACCTTCACCTTGTAGCGGCCGCTTGAGATGTAGGAGCCGCCCACCTTGGGCTCGATCTGGAAGCTCACGGAGCTCGAGATCGAGGTCCACGTCACGGCCCCTGCGTCGACGTTCGGCAAGGCGGGCCACGTGGTGACGGTGGAGGGGATGATCCATGCCTTGATCGAGGTGCCGTCCACCGGCGTTCCGGCGGGACCCGGATTCGCATAGCCGGTTATAGGCACCTTGTTCCCGATGACATTGCTGGTGATCGCCAGGCTGGGGTCGAGGTTGGAGAAGTGAAGGACGGGAAGCGTTGCATCTGCTATCTTGTCGAAATCCCCGAACTTGGGGCTCCCCGTGATGCCGATGCGCAGGGCCTGCAGCATCGCGAAGGTGATATTGCCGGCCGTGCCGCTCTGGGTCTGATCCACCTTGCCGATCTCGTCGGTGGCCGGAAAGAGCAGACCGGGTGTAAGGGCGGCCCAGATATCCTGGGAATGGTAGTAGTAGGTGTTTGTGTTTCCCGCCTTGTCGGTCGCCTGAATGGCGTACCTGTAGGTTTGATTGTCGGGACGGGCGCTCGTGATGAAGCGGGTGGACCACGTGTTGGTGCCGTCCGCCAACTTGGTCTCCAACACGCTGTTGTCTGGCGCCAGAAGCTGGACATCCACATCCACAATGGGGGATCGGTCCCACACCTCACCCTTGACGTCGATGTAGTCGCTCACGATGGGCTTGGAGGTGCCATAGCCCTGGGGCACCGTCACCAGCACCGTCGGCGCGATGTTGTCGATATAGGCAAGGAGGAGGGCCTCGACTTCCTTGCCGGAGCCGTCCGTGGCGGTAACCGTGACTTTCTGCTCCCCGTCGGGCAGGTTGTCCGCGCTTGCCGTGCCGGTGGGGATGTCGATGGTCCATGCACCGCCGGAGACCGTGATGTTCTTGGTGACGGCGCCGGATGACCCGACGTATCGCACGGTAACCTTGGCCAGGGAAAGGTCGTCCGCAGCGGTACCCTTGACCGTCAGGGGCCCCTTGACGTACGAGTTCTGCTGGGGCGAGCTGATCGCCAGGGAAGGCGGATTGATATCGACCTTGTCTCCCAGGCCGGGCTTCAGCAGGTCGCAGGTATTGAGAGACAGGGACGCCAGGATGATGAGGGACACCCGCGCCAATGCTCGGAGGCGCGCAAATTCACTTTGGCTCCTCTTTTTCATACCGGCCTCCTCCCGATGACGGCGCTCCCGGTTTCCGGCAAGTCGAGGCTGTTTCCCTGTTCTTAACCTCGCCTGCCGCCCGCCCACATACAGTATCGTCAGCTCGCTCACCGGGCCCACATGGGCAAACCATTAAAGTCTACCCCGTTTTTCTTCGATTTCATGAACAAATTCCTTAACATCCGTTAAGCGCTATAATCCCCCGAAACGTCGAGAATTGATCAGGAGCACGCGGCCCAGCGGGGGAATGAAAAGCAAGGATGCGCGAGGTATGATATGGAAGACATGAGTGGAGCGAACCGTCGAATCTTGAAGAGATGTCTCCTCTCCCTCTCTTTTTTGCTCGGCTTTCAGGCAGCCTCTTTCGCCGCAGGGTCGAAGGAGGCCGACTTCAAGAAGACGGACGGCCGCGACAACTGGGAGTACACCTATGACATCTCCACGATGGCGCCCGGAAAGTACAACCTGATCGTCGAGGGCAAGGACAAGGCCGGAAACGTCTCCACCGCGGGCCCTTACAACGTGTATATCGATCCGAAATCCGACCTGCCCGTGGCCGGCATTTCCAACCCGACGCCGGGCCTGCGCGTGGGAGGAGATCTCCACATCGTCGGCACCTGCGTGGACGACGATGGAGTGGACCGCGTCGAGGTCAAGCTTGACGACGGGGAGTTCGTCAAGGCGGACGGCAGGGAGTACTGGTCCTACTCCCTGGAGGCGGCTTCCATGGCCGACGGCCGCCACACGGTGAGCGCCCGCGGCGTGGACATCAACGGCCTGGTGGGAGAGCCGGTGAGCGTTTCCTTCAACCTCGATACGCACAGGCCGGTTATCGCCATCGTCTCCCATAAGAGCGGGACCATCGTATCGGGGACGGTCACTCTTTCAGGAACCGCCACGGATGCCAACGGGATCAAGAGCCTCGCCTGCAGCCAGGACAACAAGAAAACATTCCGGGAGCTTCCCCTCCGGCGGGGGAAGGACGACACCTCGGCGCAATTCGAGCTCACCGTGGATACCAAAAAGCTCGCCGATGGCCCGTACGCCTACTGGTTCGGCAGCCTCGACATGACGGGATCCACCGGATACACGGCGTTTCTCCTGTTCGTGGACAACACGGGCCCCTCCATCGAAATCTTGAAGCCGAAGAGCGACGAGAAGGTGAGCGGCAGGGTCGCCGTCATAGGCAAGATCACGGAGCGCATCGGCATCAAATCGTTCTCCTACGACGGGGGTGAGGCAAACAGGGGCGCCATAGAACTGGCCCCGGGCAACCCCTACTGGATCCACGAGTTCGATTTTTCCAAGCCGCGCGCATCCTCCGCGCGCATCCTCTTCACCGTGGTCGACCTCGTGGGAAACACAACGACGAAGGATCTCACCGTGCAGATCCTCCCCGACGAGGCGGACCTTCCCGTCGTGACGCTCCGCTCGCCGGCGGCGAACGGGGTCTATCCCGCCGATGTCCTTTTGTCCGGCTCGGTCCGCGACGACGATGGAGTGAAGGCAGTGCAATACTCCATCGACGGAGGGAAACCCGTCGTGCTCGATTCCCGGGAGGCTTTCTCGGCGATGCTCACGGAGCTTCCCGCCGGAAAGCACAAGCTGGCCATCCATGGAGTCGACACCAACGACAGACCGGGAAAGGATGTCACCGTCGAGTTCACCTCCCGGGGAAAACCTCCGGCGGTCACGGTGGAAAGCGTTTCCAGCGGGAAAGAGAGCGTTCCCTTCAGGCCGGGCTTCGAGATAGCCCGCGACAAGGGAGCGGTCCTCGTCGGCAGGATATCGACCCTTGGCCAGCTGAAGAGCCTGGAGTGCTCCTTGAACGGCGCTCCAGCGCAGAAGCTCTCCACCAAGGGCGCCGACAAGGCCGGTGAGGCTTCATTCGAGATCCGCATCCCCCCGACGGTCTCCTTCGGCATGGTGACGCTTTCCGTGCGCGCGACGGACCAGTCCGATCAGGTGGGCGAGTTCAAGAGCATCATCCACGTGACCAACTACTCCAAGCGCAACATCGAGCCCGGCATCTACTTCCTGCAGACGCGCGCTCAAGCGGATGGTACGATTCTCTTGACTCCTGAAATGCCCCTGGTGGGGATCTTCACCGGGGAAGAAATACGCTCCGTCAGCATCGAGCCTCCCTCCGACGTGCTTTCCATAGCCTTGGACGGAGAGAAGATCACGGTGAGCCCGCGCGGAACGGGCGCTGCGGGCCCCCTCCACGTCAAGGTGGTATCGGCCAAGGGGCGCGTCTTCACCTCCCCCGAGCTCGGATTCCAGGCCGACACGAGCGGAGGCGCCGCTTCCGCAGCCATCGATTTCTCCCGCATCGTCCAGGGAAAAGACTCCTTCGAGTATTCCCCGGGAATGCGTCTCGTGATCGATAGGTCGACTCTCCTCACGGGGACTGCCGCGATTGCCGCGCAGGTGAAATCCGCCGAGTATGCCCTCCAGGGCGGGCCCGCGCGAGGCTTCGGCTTGAAGAAGCTCGACACGGCAGGCCAGTACGGATTCGAAATACCCCTTCCGCCCGAACTCCCGTACGGAAAGATCGATCTGCGCATGGCCGTTACGGATGCAAGCGGTCAGAAAACCGTGCTTTCGACCTCTTTCTTCCGGGTTGAAAAGGAAAGCGGGACGGACAATGACGGGGAAGGCATTTACCTCGCCGACTCCCGCATCGACTCGACGGGGGCGCTTCTCCTCGCTCCCGGCGAAAGCATCGGCGGATACTTCAACGGCCGTCCGGTCAAGGAAATCAGGCTCGACCCCGACACTCCGCTTCTTTCCGCCGCGGCCGATGGCAACTTCATCCGGCTCTCCGCGGTCAAGGAAGGGATGCCGGCGAGCGTCCGCCTGCGGCTGACCACCGTGGACGGCGACTTCTTCCAATCGGATCCCTACACGGTCCGCTCGGACGCCGGGGCGCCCGCCGTCACCGTGGACTCTCCCCGGACGGGAGACTGGGTGGGGGCACGGCTGAGGCTGAAGGGATCAGCCTCGGATCCCAACGGAATCGTGAAGCTGGAATACGCCCTGAACTCAAGCGACGCCTTCACCGCAATCCCGCCGGCCGGGGGGAGCGGGTCGTCCGGCTTCGATATTCCCCTCGATCTGGCGGACGTACCGGACGGGGACGTGGGCTTGACGGTCCGCGCCGCAGACGGCGCAGGGCGGCAGAGCGTGGTCTCGCTTCGGTTCATGAAGGACTCCGAGGGGCCGGCGATCTCGCTGGTAACTCCTCCCGCCGAAGACCCGGTGAACGGCCTCATAACGGTCACCGGGACGGCCACCGACGCTGGAGCGGTGGATCAAGTGGAGTTCAGCGACGACGGCAAGACCTACGCCGCCGTGACGGGGACCGGGGTGTTCAGCATGCCTCTGGACCTCTCCAAGTACACCAAGCTCCCGGAGGCGTTCTACTTCCGGGCGAGGGACAAGAGCGGCAACATATCCGTATTCACCGCGGCGCTGAACGTCCAGCAGGAGACCGACATACCTACGGTTCAGATCCAGATCCCGCAGGACGGGGAGGTGCTCAGGAGCGATTTCACCATCTCCGGGATGGTGTTCGACGACGACGGAGTGGGGTCGATCTCCTACCGAATCGACCAGGGGCCGATCCAGAAGCTTCCCGGCTCCAACAGCTTCGACATCCCCCTCCGCCTTGAGGACATGAGCGACAACGAGCACGCGATCGAGGTGATGGCGGAGGATCTCAACGGGGTGCCCAGCAAATCAGCCACGTCGACGTTCAAGATCTCAAAGGCGGAGCCGACTTCGCGCCTGACATCTCCGGCTTTGAGCACCACGACGCGGGGCGTCATCACCCTTGCCGGAGAGTCGATGGACAAGAACGGCATCAAGGAGATATCCATCTCCTTCGACAACGGCCAGACCTTCAACCTCGCCGAGGGCAAGGAGAAATGGGCCTACCGTCTCGATACCCAGATTCTCAAGGACGGCACCTACTCCATCATCATCAAGGCGGTGGACGCGTACGGGACCGAGGGGCTTTTCTCGACGCTTCTCAACATCGACAACCAGCCGCCGCAAATCATCCTGGACACTCCCAAGGACGGCGCGCCTGTTACGGAAAGCCTCGCAGTCGATGGACGCGCCATCGACAATATCGACCTTACCTCCCTGAAGGCCACTCTTGCGCCGCTGGGCTTGAAAGGATCAAGCCCTGCCTCCTGGGATCTTCCGCGGAAGGGGCATTTCTCCTCGGCGCTGGATCTCAAGGCCGTCGCGGCCGGATGGTACAACCTAACCCTGGAGGCAACGGACAAGGCGGAGAACTCGGCCAAGATCTCCAGAAACGTGCTCGTCCAGGAAAAGAAGGCCGTGAACACGGTGCAGATCCTCTTCCCCGTGAATGGGGAAAGCATTTCGGGATCGTTCACCCTGGCGGGAAGGGTGCAGTCCTCCGAGAAGGTCACGGAGGTCGGCTTCAGCGTGGACGGTCAGGCCGCCGGAACCATTCCCATGAACGACAACGGCTACTTCACAATGGCCGTCACGCCGGAATCCCTTCAGGACGGGACGCATTCCCTCGAGGCGCAGGCCAGGCTCGCGGGAGACCTCGTGATCCGCTCGGAGCCTCGAAGCATCGTCTACAGGAAGCTGGGGCCGTGGATCAGGATCACCAGCAACGCACCCGGGGATTTCGTCACCTCCCGCCCCTTCATCACGGGAGAAGCGGGCTTCACCTCGGAGCCTGCGGATCCCGCGGACAAGGAAGCCGTGGCTCGCGCGCAGCGGGAGCGCGATGCTCATCGGATCGAGCGCATCGAGGTGAGCCTCGACAATGGGAAGAGCTTCACGGCCGTTTCGGGGCGCGAGAAGTGGCAGTACAGGCTGGAGACGCAGAACTATCCCGACGGAGAAGTCAGGTTCATCGCACGGGCCGTTTTTACGGACGGATCGACGGCATTCGACGAAACTCTCCTCACGATCGACGACACGCCGCCCCAGGTTGTCCTGCTCTCCCCGCGTGAGGAAGGCCGATTCAACGGGGAGATCTCTCTGCTCGGTACGGCTCATGACGAGAATGGAATCTCCCAGGTGCGCGCCGCGGTCCGCCAGGGAGACAAGGCGAACTACGAAGTGCCCGGCTTCATCCAGGGCCTCTACTTCGAAGGCCACGCGCTTGGAGCCACCGAATGGGACTTCGGCATCGGGCTCACGTTCTTCGACGACAACGTCAAGCTCCAGGCCCAGGTGGGCACGGCTCCCGAAGGGAGGTTCTCGGGCCTGGTCATTGGGACGAAGCTTCTGGCCAACATCTTCCGCCTCCCCTTCAGCTATTTCCTGGGGCCCGACTGGGACCTGCTGTCCCTGTCCCTGGCCATCGGCGCCAACTTCTCCTACGTCACCAACTCGGGCAGCGCGATCGCCTTTACAGACAAAGGCCTGATCATCGGAGGAGTCGTGGGTCAGCTGGAGTTCCCCATCGTGAAGCTCAAGTCGTGGCCCCTGTTCAGGACATACTCGCTGTACACGGAGTACCAGCTCTGGTTCATCTCATCGGACATCAGCGCGGGCTTCGTGAGCCGGATGGCTTTCGGCGCGCGGATCGGACTGTTCTAAGGGCCGCCACGCGGCGGCGGTCGGCGGAAGGGCGCCGTTCTGCGTGGTGCAGGATTCGGCGCCTGGATTTTCAAGGCCGAGCGCCCCCCTCGCGGCGGGGAGATTTCCCAAACAAAAAGCTGGAAACGAACCCGTTTTGACGGTACATTGCGGAGAGAGGGCGCCGAATCGGGCCCTCGGAGCAGCCGCTCGGAGGCAGCAGCTTTTCGCGCGGCGAGAGTCGCCCCGTATGGGGGGCTCAATGCAACGGTTTCGATCGTCGGAACCGGGCCGGATCGCCCGAGAGGGGATCAATGGGGGCCGCCGAAACGGCCCGGAAAGGCCAGAGGAGGAATCCGCATGAACAATAAAGTGTTCTCTTTCGACATGGGAAGGATCATGGACGAAGCGTTCAAGTGCGCCGAGGAGTTCGGCAAGGCCTTCGACCATGAGACTGCGGAGCGGATCCGCCGCGCCGCTGAACATCACGGGATGGGCCACTTCGGAACGCCGGACTTCTATCCCGGGTATCTCTATCCGCCGGCCAACGTCTACCTCACCAAGGAGAAGAAGCTCATCCTGGAGATCGCCCTTGCGGGATTCGAGGAGAAGGACATCTCCATCCAGTTCCGGGGAGATTCGCTTCTGTTCTCGGTAAAGGCTCCGGCGGCGGGCGAATCGGAGGAGAGCGTGCAATACTTCAAGCGCCGGCTGAAGTTCAGGGACATCGAGGAACAGCGCTATTACGTTCCCGCGGACAAGTTCGACCAAGCCGCCACGAGCGCGACCTTCAAGAACGGGCTCCTGCGCGTCGTCATTCCCCCGAAGGAGCAGGCCGAACAGGGCGCCGAGATCAAGGTGGATATCAAGACCGAGGGCTAGGCCCAGGGGAGGTCCCTCTCTGGACAGAGACCGGTTTCGGAGTATCATCGAAGCATGAGTTCGGCCTTCGGTCCCGAAGCCGAGCCCCTTTACACGCACGAGCCTCCCGCGGTATACAGACCGCTGCACACGTCCCGGTTGGAAAGGAGGAAGACACCGCCCGTGCGCTTCGTGCATCGCATCACCCGGTTCGTCTTGCTTTTAGCGGCCGCCGCGGCGCTCGCCCGGCCCCCGTTCTCAGGGGCTCTCCCTGCGGTCTCCACCGCAAACTCGGAGCCGGTCCCCCTCACTCTAGCGGCCCGCTCCGCCATTCTCATCGACCAGGCCACCGGCCGCGTGCTGTTCGAGAGGAACGCGGATACTCCGCTCCCCCCCGCTTCGCTCACAAAGCTGATGACGCTCCACCTCGTCTACCGGAAGCTGGAAGACCGCTCCATCGAGCCCGATGACGTGGTGACCATCTCCACCAATGCGTGGGCCCTCCACCAGGCCCCCGGCTCCTCGCTCATGAACCTGGAGCCCGGGCAAATCGTCACGGTGGAAGAGCTCATGAAAGGGATGGCGGTCGCTTCGGGCAACGACGCGGCCACCGCTCTCGCCGAATACGTCGCCGGGACCAAGGAGAAGTTCGTCCAGCTGATGAACGAGGAATGCAGCTGGTTCGGCTACAAGAGCATGCACTTCACGGATCCCGCCGGAGTGGATGAGTCCAACAGGGTGACGGCGCGGGAGTTCGCCGATTTCTGCCGCCATTACATCGAGCTCCACCCCCAGTCGCTCTCCCAGCTGCTCTCGATACGGGAGTTCGAGTACCCCCAGCCCAGGAATCTGCCCGAAAGATGGCCCGAGGAGCGCAGGCTGAAAGTGAAGCCGGTAAAGCAGTTCAATGGCAACTTCCTGGTATGGAACGGGATCGACGGCCTGAAGACGGGGCACCTCGATGAAGAGAACTTCACCGCGGCCATAACGATGAAAGAGGGGGACACGAGGCTGATAGCGATTGTTCTGGGGGTCCCGGGACGCACTCTCTCGGAAGGCTACCGCCAGCGCGCGGAGGACTGTCTTGCGCTCTTGTACTATGGACTGCGCACCTTCGCCACGCAGGCCGTCGATATTCAGCCAATCAAGCCGCTTCGAGTATGGAAAGGAGCCCGAGAAACCGTGGCCGTGGCGCCCTCCGGCCCTCTCCATGTGACGGTAAGGAAGAGCGAGTTCGATAAGATCTCCTACTCGATCGTGACCTCCTCAGCGGTTGTCGCCCCCCTGCGCAAAGGCCAGAAGGTGGGAGATATCGTCTTCTACAGCGGAACCGAGGAGATCGCGCGCTACGGCCTGCAAGCCGCGGAGGACCTCGAAGAGGCCGGGATCTTCAAGCGGGCCTGGGACGCCGTATTGATGAGCGTTGACACGCTGTTGGGGGGCGTCGGCTAGGGCGAGAAGGCCGTTCCAGCGCACGCTCGACGCGGCATCCGCCTGCTTCGACTCACACACGACGCGGCGCCTGCTCGCTTCGGCGCCCGCCCTATGGGTACTGTTTCTTCAATCTTCCCAGCATCCCGAGGTATTCGAGGCCCGTTACGGGCTCATCCGGCTTGAAGCTCACGCCGTCGGGAAGATCCATGATCTCCCGCTCCACCACCCCCAAAGCAGCATCGAACCAGGGGGCATCACGGGGGATGTCCGAAACGGGGCTGACTGAGTATTTGAGGCTGTATTTTTCCAGAAGCTTCGGGTCCCTCTCCATGCGGGCCACGATTCCCCAGAGAAAGAAGGCCACCTGTTTCCTCGACACGGTCGAGTCGAGGGGGGCTTCCGGCTCGAGGAGGATTCCTGCCTGATCGAGGGCGGAAAGAACCGATTCCGCCGCCGGCGTGGGATTGGTCGAGAGAGCGGAGAGGAGGCGGGTTTCGGCAAAGACCCGCTCAACCATGGCGCGAACGGTAAGCTGCCCTTCGAGGGTCTGTGCCTGCTCGGGGGGCGTGATCGAGCCCGTGTCCCTGGCGGCTTGCGCCATGGAGAATGCCCGGTCGCGGTCTGCGGCATAGAGATCCCGATAGCGGGGATCCAGGCCCCGAAGCCCTTCATCCAGGTCCTGGGCAGCCTCCGCATAGCGTCCCGCCCTGAAAAGCTCCTCGCCCCTCTCGCAGAGAATTCGGGATTTCTTCTCCGCCTTCTTCGCACCCAGCTCGAGGACGGCAAGGCGCTTCGCAGCATCCGCCTCCAGGCCGGCGCGAACGAGCCAGAGGCCCTCATCCGTGTCGGCGAGCACAGCGGCGGCATCGGCGAACCCCATGGCGGCAGGGCGATCTTTGGCGAGCAGCGCCGCCTCGCCGCGCAGCGAGGCGCAGCGCGCCTGCACCCTGCGGTTCAAGCCGGGCTTTCCGGCAAATCTCGCGAGCTCAGCCTGGAGCGCCGCCAAGCCGGCAGCATCGGGAGCGAGCCGCAGATCGAGGAGGCGAAGCTCAAGGGAATCGAGGGCTGCCTGCTCCTGTTCTCCCGAGCTTTGCGCGATGAGGTCTGCGGGGCCGCTCTGGCATGAGGCGAGAGCGAGGAGGATGCCCGCGGCAAGCGATGCAAGGAGAGTGATCGCGCCAAGCGGCGCCTTTTGACAGCCGGAAACGCGGCGGGTCATTTGCCCCTTCCCATGGAATAACCGTAGATCTTCCCGTCGATCCCCGCCGTCAGGAAGTCAACGGCGCCGTCGCCGTTCACGTCGATCAGCTGGGGCCGCGACACGCCCTTCACGGGAAATCCGCCGAGGGGGCGCAGGGAAGCGTCGTATCCGCAGATAAAGGCCCCCGACCCGTAGAGGAGGAGGTCCTGGCGGCCGTTTCCGAAGAGGTCCGCGACCAGGATCCGGGCTTTCTTGCCGTCGAGGTCGGCCACGCTCGTCTGCCTGATGACGGCGCCGTCCAGCCCAATGATGCTCACGCCGCCGTCTTGTGAAAGCGTCACCAGGGCGGACGCCCCATCATCCAGACGGATCTGCTGCGGAGTGGCGTAATAGACTCCCGGCAGCGAAAGGGGGAAAGGGGCGACGGGCTTTCCGGCGATGTCCCAGAGATGGAGCGAGCCCGCCTGGGTCATGAATGCGACGAGGTTCGACTCGCCCGCGTGGACGAACCGCGGAGAGCAGAATGAGATGCCGGAGGCATCGACGGGCCAGCCGGCGGCCTCGGTACCATCGAGGTCGGCGAGGTGCACCTTCGAGTCGAAGCTCTTCGGGAAAAATGCAAGCCGTCCCGGCGGGGAGTAGTCGGGCGGGGCAAAGAGGGGAGCCTCCAGCTTCTCCGGGAAAACGCTTCGCTCGCCATCCTCACCGATCAGAACGAGAGCCGAGTCCGCCTTTGAGTAGAGAGCGAGCTTTCCGCCGACGCACTTCGGGGGCATGGGGCCGGAGATCCCGGTTGCCATGGGAAAGGGAGGGTGAACCTTCAGGTCCGGGCCGAAGCGCCAGACCGTTCCCCCCGGAGAGACCGCCCAGACCGCGGCCATTGCCCCTCCGTCCTCTCCATCGGCGACGAGGGTCGAATCGGGCTCCAGCTTCTCCTCTCTGATCGGGGTCCCGTCGGCTTCAGCAAAAACGAGGGCGGATCCTTCCCGCAGCCAGGCAAGCGTCGTCCTGCTATTGTCACGGAAATGGAATGCAAGAACATCTGCCGACACCCCCCCATCGGGAGAAAGCGGGAACCCGGGCAGGAGCTTGAGGCCGAGCCGCTCGCCGTGCGCGGCCGAGAGCGCCACCCGCAGCCCCGCCGGGGTGGCGCGGACGGCGGCGACGCCGCGGCCATAGAGCCGCAGGACATCGGCAAGAAGCCCGGATCCGCGGATGAAGAACGGCTCGGTCCGTTCGATATCGTACCAGAGAAGGAGGGAGGCGTCCGAGGGAATGCCCTGGCTCAGCCTGGCGAACAGAGAAACATGGGCGAGATTATCCGCCGTGTCTCCTGCCTTGGCGACGGCAGCCAGATTCTGGGCGTCCAGTGAGAGAAAGAAATAGCCGCCGAGCGTGATGAAATACGGCTCGGGCACGTTCATGCCGATCGTGTCGAGAATGGTCTTCAGGTACCAGGGAATGGAGATCCGGTCGATACGAACCCCGTCGAGCACGAGTGAGCTGTCCTTGGTGGCCACGAGGGATTTGGTGATCTTGTCCATCGCGCGCTTGTACGCTCCCCTGTCGGCTATCCGCGCGAAGAAGACGGGATCCCCCGACTCCTCGGCCATGAACGCGCCGATCTCGGCGCCCACCCAGGAAAAGAGAAGCTCGTCTATCCCCGCCCCTACCACGGTTCGCGCTCCCGAGTCGGCCCGAGTGTAGATCCCCTCCACGTCGGCGCCCTGGAATGCGGCGGCCAGGCGATACATGTCGGCAAGGGGGGCGACATTGGAAACCGACAGGAAGTAGGAGGAGGCGGGGACATAGCGGAGCACTCCGATCGGAGCGGGGTTCCTGGCGAGGGTCTGAGACAACTCCGGCATCGTGACCTCAAGGGGGAGATCCGCGCCGAGGGTCAGGCGGTCCGGCCCAAGCTCGACGTCGAGCATCGACTGGCCCGGGAGCTCCATTGAGTCGAGGAGCTTGGCCCCAATTCCGCTTCCCGAGAGAAGCTCCGAGGAAAGGCTTCGGGTGTCGGCCAGCACGCGGACCGCGCGGCCGCTTCGAAGCCGCACCCGGTCCAGAAGCTCGCGGCTCGCCCTGGCTGCGAGCCCGCTATCCGACGCCCGGCGCGCCAGGGCATCCTTGACGACGTCGGGATCCAGAGAGACGATCGCGATGTCGTTCATAAAAGCGGCGTGGATCGTGGTCTCCCCCGTCTTGTAGCGGTACATCGGAATTCCAGATTCGTTGAGGAAGCTGAAACCCTTGATATTGAGCACGGGGCCGACCAGGCGCGCCAGTGGCGTGAACATTCCGCGCCATCCCAGCGGCACAACCGCAAGAAGCTTGCGGTTCTGTAGGAGCATGATGTCGGCCTGCACGTCGAGGAGGTTGCGCAGGATCGGCGAGCGCGTGAGGGCCAGGCCGCGGGCGCTGGTCACGACTCGGCGGTACTGGGCGAGGTCGGGCCGTGCCAGGACCGCATCGGCAACCTCCAGGTTGAGCCACTCCTCGAAGATGCCGCGGATGGAAGGAACCTGGAGGTAGGCCATGTACTTGTCGGGGAGGAAGGCGGCGGGGTCCTCACGATGAGCCAGCCAGCGGAAAAAGAGCACCCCGATAGCCAGCACCATCGCGCAGAGGATTCCGAGCAAAACCTTGAGCAGAACGCTGAAGAATCTTTTCATGCTACCCCAACCTTCGCGGACAAAATAGCTTAAAAACAGCGGGGACGCAATCGGCTGAGGACAAGGACGGGGCGAAGAAGATTCGACTGGCTTCTAAAATGGTGGTTTTAGAAATCGTTGACAAATGCAATCTGATGATCTATAGTATCTTATAATTATATAGGTGGGCGGCAAGAACATCTATTTAGAAAGAAAGGGAGGAATTTATGAACAGAGCTATCCTGAAAAAGATCGTTTACTTGGCGATCGCGCTTTCTTTTGTTGGGCTGATGATCGGGTGCAGTCTCAAGTCAGATGAAGAAGCAATCATAGGTAAGTGGGCATATGCGTATGTCATCGAGGCTTACAATTTCACATCAGATGGAAATGTAATTATAGCGGGTACCATACCAGGCACATGGACAATGGATACAGGATCGAAACATCTGACTATTACTCCTACAGGCGGCTCCAGCACCACCTACGACTATTCTTTCAGTTCAGATAAAAACACGCTTACACTTGACTCCGGATCCGGCGCAATGACTTTCACGAGAATGTAACTGTTTTATCAACCCGGCTTGAATCTCGACGAAGGTGCGGCCGCACAGGCCGCCCTTTTTTTGCTCCTTGGCAGGCTCACCGCCAAAGAGAACGGCCGCCCCTTTCGGGGCGGCCGCCTGGAATCCGCCGAAGCGGATCCCGACAGATTTGACTGTCTAGATGCCAAACCCCTCAAGGTCCGGCGATTGAGATTCGATTCCCATTCTGCACCTCCTTTCCTTGCTGTTCGAAAGCGTGAACTTCCGTCCGCGGCCGGATTTTCGATATGAAAAGAGCCACCCTGCCAGGGTGGCTCTCGTACCCCGATATCCGGTCCTTTCTACTTCTTCTCTATCTCTTCCTCGATATAGAATCGAAGGATCGTGTTTCCCAGGACGATGCGGTCCCCGTAATGGAGTTGGGTCTTTCCCTTCAGCTGTTTCGAGTTGAGGTACGTCGAGTTCGTGGAGCCCAGGTCCTCGAGGAAGAACTCTCCCTTCTCGTCTATGCTGACGGAGCAGTGCTTCCGGCTTAAAAGCGGATCGGGTATGGCAAGATCGCACTCGTGGTGCCGCCCGACGATGACCCCGGAGCCGCCAACGACGCACGACTTTCCGAAGAAATCAGGCGAGAGAACCACCAGGAGGGCTTTCTTGCCCAAAAACCCGGCGGCCTTGAGCTTCCTGTGATCTTCGCTTAAAAGTGTTTTTTCGTTTTCGTCTGCCATCGTGCCCCCGATCCTCCAAACGTGAGTATTCGTCCGGCTCTGCCTCCTGTCAAGGCGCGGGTGGAGGGTCGCGACGTGGCCGCCGGACATTGGCGGCGCCGGGCCCGCTTCAGCCCGCGAAAATCCGCTCGAGAGCCTCTCGCATCACCCCGGCATCTACATCGACGCCGGTCCAGTACTTGATCCCGATCACCCCCTGCTCCACCAGCATCGCCAGACCGTCGATCACCCGGCATCCCCGCTCCGTGGCCGTGGAGATCAGGTGGGTGCGCGGAGGATTCGGGATGACGTCGGCCACCAGCATGCGCGAGGAAAGGGTGTCGAAATCGACATCGAGGCGCGCCGAAACGTCGGGAAAAAGGCCGATCGAGGTGGCATTGATCACGACGTCTGTCGAATCGGGAATGCTGTAGCGAGGCGTCCAGGCTGAAAGCTCGGCGGGAACCCTGAGCGCTGCCCCGAGCAGATCGACAAGTTCCCTCCCCCTGCTCTTCGTGCGATTGACAATGGTGATCGCCGCTGCCCCGGCCAGAGCGGCCTCCACGGAGATTGCCCGGGCCGCCCCCCCAGCGCCGAAGATCAGGAAGCGCTTTCCCTTGGGATCGATGCGTTCTCCGAGGGACTTGAGGAATCCCTTTCCGTCCGTGTTTTCGCCGATAAGCTTGTCCCCCCGCCGAACGACACAGTTGACGGCGCCCATGAGGGCCGCCGATTCGCCCAGACCGTCAAGGTGGCGGACAACCGCCACCTTGTGGGGGATGGTGCAGTTGAAGCCGGCAAAGCCCATGGCCCGGGCCCCGCGCACGGCGTCTTCGAGCCCTGCCGGGTCGACCTCAATGGTGAGATATCGCCAGTCGAGTGAATGATGCCGGTATGCGGCCTCGACCATGGCCTGAGTCGGGTTTTCCGCGACGGGCTTGCCGAACACCGCGGTAAGCTCCTGCTTGAAGCTCAATTGCTTTGCCATGGCGCCCTCCGATGCCGCCATTCTACCCGGATTCGACGCGCGGTCAAAGAATTGGCATGGGCGAAGAGAACACCGGCCCGCTTCAAAAAGGTTTCAGATCCCCAGCGTGAGGACAGGCCGGTGTCACGGCTGGTTCGTCAGGGAGAGAGAGAGGATGAGGGGAAGCTCGGAATCAGCCGGCTTTCTGGTATTCCGGCTCGTTTCCCGGCTTCCACTTGATGCTGCAGCCCATGCTGGGGCGCTGCTCGGCCGGCACGGCTTTTCCCGCGAGCACCGCGTCCAGGGCACGGCGAAGGTCCGTGCCCGTGATGGGCACGTTGTTTCCCGGCCTGCTGGAATCCATTTGTCCGCGATAGACGAGCTTCCTCTGCTTGTCGAAGAGGAAAAAGTCCGGCGTGCATGCGGCGCGGTACGCCTTGGCGATCTCCTGGATCTCGTCATAGAGGTAGGGGAAGGTGTATCCTGCGGCCTTCGCCTCCTTCGCCATCCCCTGAGGCCCATCCTCCGGATGGCTGGCCGGATCGTTGGCGCTGATCCCCACCACCGCCACGCCCTTGGCCTGGTACTCCTTGATGAGGCTCACCAGCGCTTTCTGCACGTGCTTCACGTACGGGCAGTGGTTGCACATGAAGATAACGAGGAGCGCCGGCGCCGTCTTGAAATCGCCCAGCGATACTGTCTTTCCGTGAACGTCGGGGAGCTTGAAAAATGGTGCGGGGGTGCCGAGGGAAATCATCGTCGATGTCGCCGCCATGTCTTTCTCCTTCCTTTGAGATGCTCACATTCAGATTACTCACGCGCAATGGGAAAGTCAAAAATCCAGGTGCCGTTTGCCCGCCATCGTTTCATTTCGGTACCTATGAAGAGAATGTCGGCGCTCGCGCTGATCGCTTTGCGAGATGCAGTCCTACGACTACCAGCTCACCCCGGCGGAGAAGGATGCGCTGATCACGCTGATGCGGGACGGAGTGCGCCTGGTAAATGTCGCCTCCACCAACAAGACGACGATCGACCCATCCTGAACAGCGGCCAGAACCTCGTGGCAGAGCTCAGTCACACCCAGGCTGAGGAGTTTCTCTCCAACCTGAGCAGGGCGACGACCGAGGGAGACGACTTCCAGAGGCAGGTCAAGCTGTTTCAGTAGGGCGCGGGGATTCTCCGCGCATGATGCACCCGGGCCGCCGTTTCCGCGCGTGGCCTGCACGGCCCTAAAAAATAGTGTTTGACTCGACCCCGCCTTCCCGGTTTATCGTGCTCGGATGGAACCGAAATGGATGAAGAGCTCGAGATTCGAAAGGATCGGGAATTTCACCCTCAAGGGGCCCCGAAGCGCCGTGTTTCCACTCCTCTGCCCGGTGCTCGAGTACCAGTGGCTTCCCGGCTGGAAGTGCACGATGGCGTACTCCGATTCCGGCATTGCTGAAAAGGATGCAATCTTTCATACTGTGGAAATGCTGGGAAGAAAAACGGTGTGGACCGCGATCACCTACCAGCCGGACACGTTCATCGAATACCTGATCGTGAGCGGCCGGGCGGCGGTGGTCCGCCTGAGCATCGCCCTGGAAAGCGGAGAGGGCGGGACGACCGCGGTCACCTGGCGGATGCTCTTCACCGCGACTTCAATGCTCGGCCGCATAGCGTTGAGCAGAGCCTTTTCGGAAGAGAGTTTCATGAAGATGATGAACAAACGCGAAAACGAGCTGAACCATTTCCTGGAAAAGGGGAAGATGATCGATGCATGAGCGCCAGCTTCTGGCGGAAGGATTGATCACATGGAAATCAGAAAGGCACGCCAAGCCGACGCGGGAAAAATCTCGGACCTTCTTGGCCAGCTCGGGTATCCCCAAACCCAGGGCTTCATCTCGGAGAAGATCGCGCAGCTCTCCGCCCGATAAGCTATCTTTGCGTCGATGAGTCCGCCAGGGGCAATGGCGTCGGCCGAGAGCTGGAGTCGTTCTGCGCCCCGCGGCTCTGATCAAACACAGACGGGAAGAACACCCCGCTTTCGCGGGGTGTTCTTATGCCGGCACAGTTCAGAATGCAAAGGTGTAGGAAACCTTCAGCTGAGGTTCGAAGAATGGTGCGACGTTCTTGTCGTTTGCATCCGATGCCGCATTTGAGTCGATCTTGTTGCACTTGAAATCGCCCTCCAGGTAGAGACCGCCGATCTTGTAGCTGACTCCCGGCGCGATCCACGTGTCGTGCCAGGGGGCGGCGGAGGTGTACTTCGTTGCAGTGGTGTAGGTGGAAACGCGGCTTGAGACGAATGCCCTCAGGCCGGTAACCCCTATGCCGCCGAAGTCGAAGCTCAGCTTGGGCTCGATGTAGAGGTAGAGGTCATCGGAGCCGTTTGCACCGCCGTTGGCGTAGTTGTCGTTGAAACAGAATGCGGCCTTGGCGTCCAGCTGCGCGGGTCCATAGACAAAGCTGAGCTGGGGCTTGACGTCGAAGAGGGTGAGAACGGGGGTGAAGCCGGTGTCGGCTTCGGCGCCCACCGTCAGGGCGGTGATGGTATCGAAGGCGAATTTGTAGCTCAGCTTCGCGTAGTTGGTGACCCAGAAGCTCTGGGTGTAGTCGGGGGTAGGAGAGTTGTTGAAGTAGCCATAGCTGTAGGGCTTGTAGGCATATTTCAGCTCATTGATGCCGCTTGCGTCTTGCGGAGAGAAAAACACGAGCGGGAAGCTCACCTTCGCATCCAAGCCGCCCGCCAACAGCTCGACCGAGGGCTCCACCTTGCCCGCCATCTGGAACTCGTAAGGGGCCGTAGCGCCTTGGTAGAGGCCGATCCAATCCTCGGCGTACAAGCCATACTTCAGCGAAAATGAATCCATCTTTTGCGTGAGCGTGTAGCTCACGTAGGGCTGGACGTTCGGGGCATACTTGTCGGTCTGGTTGCCGTTCGCGGTAAAGCCGTTCCGGCCGTCCGCGTAGACGCGGGTCACGTCCGTCAAGTAGCCGCCAGTCCCGACCTCCAGCGAAGACTGGGCTGAGATCGAGGCTGCAGCGGCGGCTATGAACAAAAGGACAAGGAACATTGGCTTTGAGCTTCTCATCTTGAACTCCTCCTGGCTTACCTGAAGCCGACAGCTTCATTTCTCTCGCCAGGAACGTTATGTATTCTTTGTTAGAGGTCGATGAAGAGTCCATGAATTCTCGATGAAGTTGCGCCCTCGCGGACCGCTCGTGCTCACTCTCCCCAGCCACGGGTTGCGGGCCCGCCGGCCGCGCTCATCCCTTGAGTTCCCCCTCTTCCTTGTGGTGCTTGATCACCCTGCCTTCCACCATGTAGATGACGTCCTCGCAGATGTTGGTGGACAGGTCCGCGATGCGCTCGAGGTTGCCGGCGATCCGAAGGAGCGACAGCCCCTGGAGGATCGTGGAAGGGTCGCTTGCCATGGAAGAAATGAGCTCCGTGAGGGTCTCCGTGGCCAGATCGTCCACGATGCTGTCGTCCGCGCAGACCTTCTGCGCGAGACCCGCCTGTTCGCCGATGTAGGCCTGGATGCTCTGGTCGACCATCCGGATAGTTTCCCCGGCCATACGTGGTATGGTAGCCAGCGGCCGCGGGGTGGGACCTTCCAGCAGGCTGAGCCCCGCCTGTGCGATGTTCACCGCGTGATCTCCCATGCGCTCCAGGTCATTTGTGATGCCGAGCGCCATGATCACCGTCCGCAGGTCCTTGGCCCTGGGCTGGTACTGGGCGATGAGGACGGTGCACTCCTCCTCGAGCTCGATCTCGAGCTCGTTCACGCGCTTTTCGCTTTCGTCGATAATCCGGCGGAGCGCATCGGCCTTCCCATCCTGGAAAGCCCTGACGGCTCCCTCCATCATCTCCTCCACCAGCCGCGCGTACATGACCAGCCGCGACTTCAGGGCATCTATCTGTTGGCGAAGCATCACGTCTCCTATCCGAATTTCCCCGCGAGGTATTCTTCGGTGCGCTTGTCCTTCGGCACGGTGAAAAGCCTGCTCGTCGGGCCGAACTCCACGAGCTTCTCCCAGGTGGATGAACGCCGTGAAGTCCGAAATCCGCGCCGCCTGCGGCATATTGTGCGTGACCTGGACAATCGTCACCGCTTCCTTGAGGGAAACGATCAGCTCTTCTATGGCGGCGGTCGCCTTGGGATCGAGGGCCGACGTCGGCTCGTCGAGGAGGAGGATCTCGGGATTCATGGCGAGCGCCCGGGCGATGCACAACCGCTGCTGCTGGCCTCCGGAGAGGAAGGTCCCCCGACGGTAGAGAGCGTCCTTCACCTCGTTCCACAGCGTCACACGGCGCAGCGTTTCCTCCACCACGCGGTCGCGCTCAGCTTTCGACATGCGGGCGCCGTTCAGGGTAAAGCCCGCGATCACGTTGTCATAGATGCTCATGGTTGGGAAAGGATTGGGCCTCTGGAAGACCATTCCGATGCGCCTTCGAAGCTGTATCGGGTTGAGCTGGTACACGTCCTCGTCGTCCAGAAGGACCCTGCCGCTCACGTGGGCGTTGGGAGCGAGCTCGTGCATGCGGTTGATGCAGCGCATGAAGGTGGTCTTTCCGCACCCCGAGGGGCCCATGATGGCGGTGATGCGCCTCGCCGGGATGGAGAGACTGACCTCTTTCACGACATCCTTCCCGTCGAAGCCGGCCGTGAGGTTTTCCGTCTTCACAATGGCGTACTCCGCGGTCAGAACTGGATCTTCCATCTCGATGTCACCAGCTTTGTCACGAGGTTCAAGACGAGAATAAGAACGAGCAGGACGAACGAAGCGCCCCAGGCAAGAGACTGCCACTCGGGGTACGGGCTCGTAGCGTAGTAGAATATAATCTGCGGCAGGGAGCTCATGGGCCCCAGAACGTTCACGGTCATGAAGGGACTTCCGAAAGCCGTGAAAAGGAGGGGGGCGGTCTCTCCGGCGCCCCGCGCCACGGCGAGGAGCGTCCCGGTGACAATCCCGCTTGCCCCGGCCGGGAGGATCACCTTGAGCACGGTTCGGGGATACGAGACTCCGAGAGCCAGGGACGCTTCCCTGAGGCTCACGGGGATCATGCGGAGGGTTTCCTCGGTGGCCAGCGTGATGACGGGGAGCATGATCATCGAAAGGGCGATCCCGCCTGAAAGGGCCGAAAAATGACCCATCGGCTTTACCACCCACACATACGCCACGATGCCGAGCACGATGGAGGGGATTCCCATCAGGGTCTCCACGGAGACTCTCGTAATCGAGCCAAGACGGGACCTGCCGCTCTCCGACAGGAATATGCCGGCAGTCAGTCCCAGGGGAATCGAGATGACGGAGGCGATGACGATGAGGAGAGCGCTCCCCACGATCGCATTGGATATTCCACCCCCCGTCTCCCCTATAGGCTTGGGAAGCTCCGTGAGGAACGCCCAGTTGATGGAGGAGGCTCCCCTCGCGATGATGAAGGCGAGAATCAGGATGAGCGGCAGCGTCGCTATGAGCGACAGCGCCAGCATGCCCCCCATGAACACCCTGTCTCTCCGGAGGCGTCCCGCTACTGCCGATTCCCTGATCACGATGAGAAGGCCCCGCCCATCCGACTGATGACGAGCTTTCCGGCAATGTTGATCACGGTGCTGATGACGAACAACAGCAGCGCGACTTCAATGAGGCTGGCCAGATACACGTTGCCGGCAGCCTCCGAGAACTCATTTGCGATGAGGCTCGCCATTGTGTTCCCCGGCCCGAGAACGTTGAGCGTGAGCGAATTGGAGTTTCCTATCACCATTGTCACCGCCATCGTCTCACCCAGCGCCCTGCCCAGGGAGAGAAGGACGCCTCCGAGGATTCCCGAGCGAGCGTAGGGAAGTGACACCCTCCAGATCGTCTCGGATCGCGTGGCTCCCAACGACAGCGCCGCTTCTTTGAGGTCCTTCGGCACAAGGCTCATCATCTCCCTTCCGATCGAGGCGGAGTACGGGAGGATCATGAAGGCCAGAAGAATGGAGGCAGTGAGCATCCCGACGCCGAAAGGCGGTGCTCCCACGGCCAACTGCAGCGCCCGAACCGCCGGAACGAGAAAAAAGAGGCCGATAAAGCCGTACACCACCGAGGGTATGCCGGCTAAAAGCTCAACCGCGGTCCTCATGAGCGATGCGAACACCCCCGAGCTGAAATACTCTCCCATCAGAATGGACAGGGCCAGAGAGAGGACGGTGGCAAAGGCAAGCGCAACCGCGGAGGTGAGAATGGTCCCTACGACGAAGGGCAGCGCGCCAAATGTTTTTGTAACGGGATCCCACTGCGTCCCCGTGAGAAAGCGAAGCCCATTGGCGACAAGGGCCGGCCGGGAGGAAAGAAAAAGAGAAAGGAAGATCGCGATAAGCAGAACGCTCACCACGATCCCCCCGAGATACAGGATCGAACGGAATGCGGAATCGGAAAGCCTGACTTTCCCCATCGTAAAGGCTTTTTTCAATTCCGGCTACTTACTTGAGGAGCGGTGTGCCGTTGTACACGATGGAGCGGATCACCGCTTCGGCCTTTCCCACCGCGCTCTTCGGAAGCGAGGCGTACGCGAGGGGCTCGGCGAGCTTCTGCCCGTCGTGGATCATCCACCAGAGAAGCTTCACGGTTTCCATGGCCTTCGCCTGCGGTCGATTACCGTACGCCTGCTCCTTGTAGAGTATGATCCAGGTGAAGGAGGCGATGGGGTATCCGTTGGGGGCCGCCGTATCGGTCACGCTGACGCGCGTGTCGGCGGGAATGGCAACGTCGCACGCCACGCTGGTGGACTCCAATGACGGCTTGATGTAGTTGCCGCTTTTATTCTTGATGCTCGCGTACGGCATCGTATTCTGGAGGGCGTAGATGAGCTCCACGTACCCGGCGCTTCCGGGAAGCTGCTTCACCAGCCCTGCGACGCCGGGATTTCCTTTCGCTCCGACTCCCACGGGCCACGAGAGCGAGGTCCCCGTTCCGACCTTCTGCTTCCAATCCGGCGATACCTTGCTCAGGTAGTCGCTGAAGACGGCCGTGGTGCCGCTGCCGTCGGAGCGGTGGACAACCGAAATGGCGAGCTGGGGCAGCTTGACCGAAGGATTCAGCGCGGCGATTCGCGGGTCCGACCACCGGCTGATCTTTCCCAGAAAGATGTCTGCCAAAACGTCGGAAGTCAGCTTGAGCTCGGGGTTTCCGGGCAGGTTGTACGTAAAGACCACCGCTCCCGCGACGGTGGGAACGTGCACGATGGGCGCAGGGAAGTCCTTCATCTGGTCATCGGTGACAAATGCGTCGCTTGCGCCGAAGTCCACGGTCTTGTTCTTGAGCTGGCTCTGGCCGCCGCCGGAGCCGATGGCCTGGTAGTTGATCTTCACGCCCGTGTTCGAGCCGTACTGGTCGAACATCTTCGTGTACACGGGGGCGGGGAATGTGGCGCCGGCACCCACAAGCTCGGTCTCGGCAAAGCCGAATCCGGCCACGGTAAACAGGGCGGCGGCGACTGCAAGAACTCGAGAAACTCTCATTGATTGCCTCCTTGGCTTGGGAAGAACTTCGCCATCCCCTGTTAATGAGCTATGAAAGATTTGTTAGTATTGCGTTAATTCTCACTCTTGCACGGGAAGCCTCACCACGAACCGTGTGCCCGTCCCCACCGTGCTTTCCACGGCGATCGTCCCCCCGTGAAGCTGCACGATGTGCTTGACGATGGCAAGCCCGAGGCCCGTGCCCCCCATCTTTCGCGAGCGGGACTTGTCCACAACGTAGAAGCGCTCGAAGATCCGCGACAGATGCTCCTCGGGAATCCCGATTCCGGTATCGGACACGACGATCCGCAGCCAGCGGCCGTCGAGGCCGCAGGAGATCTCGATCCCGCCGCTCTCGGTGTATTTCAGCGCGTTGTCGACAAGGTTCACCACGAGCTGCTCCAGGAGGTACGGATCCGCCGTGAGAGGCGGCAGCCCCTCCGCCGCGGAGAGGCGCAGGGCAAGCCCTTTCGCGTCCGCCCGGCCGGAAAACAGCTCCACGGCATCCGAAAGGATCCGGGACATGTCGACGCTCTCGATCGAAAGCTCGACCCCTTTTGCCTCCAGGCGGGAGAGCCGCAGAAGATCTTCCACAATAGCCGTCATGCGCTCGGTATTGCGCCTCACCACTCCCACCCACCGTCTCTGCTCGCCCTCCACCTCGCTTTCCAGGAGCTCGAGGAACCCCTGGATCGCGGTAAGAGGGGTGCGAAGCTCGTGGGAGGCGTTCACCACGAAGTCCCGTTTCACCTCCTCCAGCCGCTTCACATCGGTGGTGTCCTGAAGGACAGTTATCAGGTTATCCCCCGCGGCAACCCGTGCTATGCTGCACAGGACCGTCTTGTCCCCGATGACCATCTCTTCGGCGGGCTGCGGGCCGGTTTGCCGCACCTTTTCAACCAGATCCATCAAAGGCAAGGTATGGACCACTTCCCAGAGGGCTTTCCCCTCGACGCGAGGCTGTCCGACGATTTCCTCGAAGCCGCGGTTTGCCCGGAGAATCCTGCCGTTGCCGTCCAGGAGGACTATCCCCTGCGCCACCGAAGAGAATACCCCGTCCAGCTCTTCGGTTCGGCGGGATACCTCGCTGAAAAGCACCTGGACCCGCTCGGCCATCGAATTGAAGCTGTCGGCGAGATTCCTGATCTCATCCCGACGTTTGAGGTGGAGCCGGGCGCCGAAATCTCCCGCCGTGAAGCGCCGCACAACCTGCGTAAGGTCGCGAAGAGGCGCAAGCAGCCATCGGGAAAGCAGAAGCGCGGATCCCGCGCAGAGGAGAAACACGATCGCGGCGAACAGGAGCACCGAGTTTCGAAGTGCCCGCTCGGTCTGGGAAAGCTCCGCACCGGGGAAGGCCGCCCGAACCACTCCGCCGGAGAGCGCTCCCTGCTGGATTGGCACGGCGACATAGACCAGCTGACGCTTGATGGTGCTGCTGAACCGTTGGGCAACCCCGGTGCGTCCCCCCAGCGCCGATGCCACCTCGGGCCTCTGCGCGTGATTCTCCATCTGCGAAGGATCCTGGTCCGAGTCGACCAACACGACTCCCCGCGGATCGATCACGGTCAGGCGAACCCCCGTTTGCCGTGCCATACGCGTGATATCACGAGACAAGCTTGCGGAGCCCGCGCCCTCTCCCGAGAAGTCGATGACGGCTCGAACGAGCTCCGCCGCCCTTTCCAGGCCGCGCGTCAGCTCCGCCAGGGTAGCGCCCTGCACGGCTCTCACCGTGTAGAAGGTGAAAACAGCGACCGCCATAACGGCGGTGAAAACCGCGGCGGCGAAGATCTTGAGAAAAAGCCTGGTTTTCATTCCACCAGCTTGTAGCCCATGCCCCTCACGTTGCGGATATGGCGTCCGGCGGGTCCCAGCTTGTCCCTGAGGTGCTTGATATGCACGTCGACGCTTCTGTCCGTCACGGTCTTCTCGTCTCCCCACAGGTGATCGAGTATCCGGTCCCGGGGGAAAACCCAGCCAATCCTGGAAGACAGGAGCTGGATGATCTTGAACTCCGTGGCGGTGAGGTCGAGCTTGCGCCCTTCCACGCTCACCTCGACCGTGCTGAGGTCGATGGCAAGGTCCGCTCCGACCTCCACCCTTTTCTGTTTCTCCGATATTGCCGTGGCCCTTCGAAGCACGGCCTTCACGCGCGCCACAAGCTCCTTGGGAGAGAAAGGCTTCACGAGGTAGTCGTCGGCGCCCAGCTCCAGCCCCGCCACCCTGTCCGCCTCTTCCGCCCGCGCCGTGAGCATGATTATGAAAAGCGATGAGAGGCGCTCATCGCGTTTCAGCTGCCGACAAATCTCGAACCCATCGACGTCGGGCAGCATGAGATCGAGCACCACCAGGGCGGGCATCTCTTTCGAGAGCGAGCCGAGAAAGCTTTTGCCGTCCGGGAAATCGCGGACACGGAAGCGCTCCTTGCGCAGGCTCATCGTCACGAGGTTGAGGATATCCTGTTCGTCTTCCACCACTGCAATGATCTCGTTCATCGGCATCCAATATAGCCCGACCGCCAGCGGCAGGCAATCGATTGCCGAGGCCGGTGAGCGCCCGCGGGGCGCCTCATCATGGATGAAATGATGTTAGGATTTCGTTAGCGTGGTATGAATATTCGGTTATTTGCTTCACTTTAGTGGATCGTCACATCCACGTTGTAGTTTGGCATGAGAAAGCCGTCCCTCTTCTTCAATGAAATCTCTACGGGGATGACGGTCTCTCCATTCACCTTGACGGCAAGGCTTGAGATCCGCACCACGGAGCCGCCGTAGCTCCTCGCGTTATCGGCCGTGGGAACCACCTCAGCCGCGCTTCCCAGGTGAACGTCCTTGATGAACTCCTCCGGGACATTGGCCTCCACCACGATGCTGTCCAGATCCATGAGACTGCACATCTTGCGGTCCTTCGAGACGGAGTCTCCCGCAGCGTATCCGATGTCGGAGACGATTCCGTCCGTCACATCGCATACCACGGCGTTTCCCGAGATATAGCTTCTGCTCGACTTTTCCTCGAGCTGCCGAAGCTCGCCCTCAAGGAGCGCGATCCGCGCCCTCTGCATCTCCAGGCTGTTGAGCTCGCCGCCGGAGCATTCGGCAAGGGATCTCCCGACGCGGCTCTCCTCTTGCTGTGCGCTCTGCAGCTTCTTTCTCTCCTCCTCGATCTGTTCCTGGGATGCGCCGCCCGTGGAGTACAGCTTCTCCTTGGCCGCCACGTCCTTGGCCGCCTTTTCAACGTCGGACTGGGCGACGCGGAGGTCTTCCTGGAGCTTCTCCATCTCCAGCTCGGTCTTCTTCAGCTCGAACTTCGCGCTGGAAAGCTCGAAGCCCTTGGAGCGAAGCGTCGCGTCGTAGTCGGCCGAGGAGAAACGGAAAAGGACGTTTCCCGCCTTCACCCTCTGGCCTTCGGAGACGACTTTTTTCTCCACTAGTGCCGGGAAATCCAGCGTGATGCTCTTGATCTTCTTCGCTTTGACGATCCCGAAAGCTTCAATATTACTGGCTTCCCGAGGCGCGGGATTTCCCCCCTGAGGATCCGCGGCCTGGGCTTCGGTGGAATCCGAACGCTGCGTCGCGGCCGATGCCTTGGCGTCGGCCGGCCCCTTCTTCTTCGAACAGCCTTCGATAAGAATGGCCGCGGACAGCGCGGCAACGACAATACAAAGAAACAAACCGGCGCGTTTCACTCCCAAACCCTCCCGTCCCTCACGTGGATGATCCTCTGCCCATAGCTCGCCGCTTCCTCGGAATGGGTCACCTGGACGATGGTCTTCTTCTTTTCATTGTTGATCCGCTTCAGAAGCTTCATGATCTCGGCTCCCGTCTTGGAGTCCAGGTTCCCGATCGGCTCGTCCGCGAGGATGATATCGGGCTCGTTCACCAGCGCCCGCGCGATGGCCACCCTCTGCTGCTGCCCTCCGGAGAGCTCCCGGGGGGTGTGGTGCCTCCGGTCGGAGAGCCCCACGAGCTCCAGGATCTCGTCGAGCCTCTTCCTGTTGTCCTTCAGCTTCTTGCCGTCCAGGAGGAGTGGGAGCATCACGTTCTCTTCCAGGTCCAGGTTGGGAATCAGGTTGTAGAACTGAAAGACGAACCCGATATCGCGCCGCCTGAGCAGGCTCTGTTCCGGGTCTTTCATCGCGGACAGCTCCCTGCCCTTCACCCGCAGGGTCCCCGCCGTCGGGGTGTCCAGCCCGCCGATGAGATAGAGCAGCGTGCTCTTGCCGGAGCCGGACGGCCCCATGACGGAGAGGAACTCCCCCTCCTTGATATCCAGGTCAATGCCTGTGAGGACTTCCACCTTCACCTCTCCGAGAACGAATGTCTTGGTGAGGCTTCGCGCCTCGATGATCGCGCCGTTCGCTTCGTTCACTCAGGCGCCCCTACTCGTACTTGATCGACTCGATGATGTTCAGCTTGCCCGACTTTAATGCCGGGCTGATGGAGGAGATCACGCTTATCGCAATAGCCGCCAGGATGCTCACCAGGAACACCCGGGGCGAGATCTTCACGGGCACGTACACGTTGATCGCCTCCATCAGGTACTGAACGAGGAACACGAAGCATCCCCCCCCCGGCGCATCCGATCACGGCGCTGATGATCCCCCCCGTCAAGGACTCGATGAGCATCATCCTGATGAGCTGCATCCTGCTCATCCCCACGGAGCGGAATATCGCCAGGTGCCGCCTCCTCTCCACGAAGCTGATGATGTAGTTGTTGAGCACTCCGAAGATCCCCGCTACAAGGATCAGGAGGGCGAAACTTTCCAGGAGCGTCAGGAGCTGCTGGCTGGATTTCGTGTCGTTGGCTTTCATCTGGTCCAGGTCCGAGACCCACGGATGGCGCCGCGCCAACTTCTTCTTGAGAAGCTTCACCACCTTCTCGGGCGGGTCGCTCGTCTTGAGATAGATATCGCCGTAGAATTGCGTGGAGGCGTCGAGCTTCAGGTACTTGTCGGAGACGATGGCGAAGTTGCCGCCCCACCGGAAGGAATTGAAGAAGCCTGCCACCTTGTACCGTTTTTTCCCATTTGCCAGCTTGAGCGCAAAAACGTCGCCCTCCTTCGCGTCGAACTTCTTCTTCAAGACCTCGGAAAGCAGGATGTTCCTTCCCCCGTCCAGGCTGCCGAGGAGCGCGGCGGGGATCTTCAAGTCCCAGTAGTCCTGGTACCTGCGGGTGTCGATGCCGTGGATCAGGTTTATGACGTTGCGGGTGCCGTCGATCTCGGTGTTCGTGGCCTGAAGCACTCCATAGGTGCCGGTGACGCCGCGCACGGAGCGCAGGACAAGCTCCAGGTCGCGGTCGGCCTGATACGCCCACATCCAGACCTGGAAGCGCGCGTCGGTGTAGAAGCTGACGATGTTCTTCACGGCGGAGAAGCTCACGGTGAAGATCATGATCAGGGAGGAAAGCGACAGGGTGAGAAGCGAGATGTTGTTCAGGATGTTCTTGTTGTCGCGAAGGTTTTTTGCGGCCAGCACACCCTCGTTTCCTATCGTGATCTGGAAGATCCGCTGCACCCCCCGCGCCAGGAAAGCCGTCAGGGTTGGAACGAGCAGGATGATGGCAGAGGCGATGAGAACGCTGGATGCCCCAATGACATACACGGCGATTGCCTTGGGTACGAGAACCGCTGCAGTCATGCCCGCGGACAGGAAACACAGCCCCAGGATAATGCGCACCCGCCGGTTCTTCGGCTTTGCTTCGATCCTCCCCAGCACGATGTCCTTCACGGGAAGCTTGGACACCCTGACGATGGGGATGAGGGAGCTCACGAAGGACAGGAGCACGGCGATGAGGAAGGCAATGCCAAGGTCCATGGCCGTGAAGTGGATCTCGGGCCTCATCCTGAAGTCGGCCCAGGGGTTATATGCCATGAGGCTGCTCATGAGGTAAAGGACACCGATGCCGAGCAGGCAGCCGAAGAGTCCCCCCGCCACGCCGTAGAGAAAAGTCTCCACCATGAGAACGAAATCCGTGGTCTTTCGCGCCACCCCGATGCTCCTGAACGTTCCGATGATCGGAAGCCTTTCAACGGTAATGACCTTGAACGAGCTGTAGATGATGAAGACGCTCATTATCAACACCATGATGGTCATGCAGAGAAGCGGGGTGGTGATGCCGCTTGAGAACTGCTGCTGTTCCTGCCGGCTCACCGGCTCCCGCACCTGGAAACGCGGATACTCCGCGGAGAGGGCCGTGATCAGGGCGGGAATCGAGCGCTCGTCGCTGGCGCGCAGATAGAGGGCCGTCGATTTGCCCCTGATGCCGTAAAGGGAGGCGAGGAAGCTGATCGGGACTACGGCCGTAACGCGCCTGTCGTAGCCTCCCCGGAAAAGGCCAGCCGGGGCCGCAATTCCCACGACCTGGAAACGTTTTTTCGCCCCATCGAGCTCCATCTCGATGATGCTGCCCAGGGTCCAGCGATACTGCCGGGCAGAGATCTGGCTGACGATGATCTTCTTCCCGGTGAAAGGGTACATCTCTCCCTTTTCGGCGAAGGTGATGGGGCTGAAGGCATCGAGATCCTCCAGGCGGAAACCCCGAAGGCCAACATCCACGGTTTCGTTCCGGCTGGGCTTGTAGACGGCGGCGCCATCAATGCCGCCGATCACATATTCAAGCTCATCCCGATGCCGTTCGGCCCGGGCGGCCCCGAGGAACCACTCGGACCGAGGCCCCGGGAGAATGACGATGTTGGAAGAGCCGTAATAGGTGCGCATCGACTCCACGAACATCTTCTGCATGGTCAAGGAGAGGGCATTGGAGGCGAAAAAGAGCGCGGAGGAAAGCGCGATAGCAAAGAGGACCAGAAAGGTGCGCAGCTTTCTTTCCCTGATACTTTTGAAGATGAACTTTAAGATGATCCCCATGGTGAGCGTTGTCCGCGGGGGAGAATAGTCAATCCTCTCCCCTCCAGTTGAACACCCCGTCGCCTCAGTTCCGTTACCGGCCGCGCAAATCCCGCCTGCGGAAGCAGCCCAAAAGGTGATCGTTTACTATGCCCGTAGCCTGAAGATGGGCGTAGACGATGGTCGAGCCGACGAAGGTGAAGCCGCGGGATCGAAGGTCCTTGGATATCGCGTCGGAGAGCTCGCTTCGGGGCGGAATCTGAGAGAGCTCCGTAAAACGATTGTCCAGCGGCTTGCCGTCCACCCACTTCCAGATATAGGCGTCGAAGCTTCCGAACTCCTTCTGGACTTCGAGGAATCTCTTTGCATTGTTGATAGCGGAAGCGATTTTCGCCCTGTTTCGGATGATGCCGGGGTTTGCCAGGAGGCGCCGGCTGTCCTGAGGCGTGAAGCGGGCTACGCGGCGGGGATCGAACCCGTGGAACGCGGCGCTGTACCCTGCCCTCTTCCTCAATACCGTGAGCCAGCTCAAGCCGGCCTGCGCTCCCTCCAGGATCAGGAACTCGAAGTGGATTCTGTCGTCGTGAATGGGGACTCCCCACTCCTCGTCATGATAGCGGATGAGAAGCTCATCCGATGCGGGCCACGGACAGCGCTTCACTATGCGCCTCTGTCCTGGGCCGCGGGACCTGCGCCTGCCGGCCGGCCGTACATCCGCAGGAACCATTCGATGAGCCTGCGGGCCACGCTGGCGCGATCGGGCAGACGGAGCGGAAGGGCCTCGGGGGGGTACCAATCCGCTTCATCGATCTCCTTTCCGTCGATCGCGATCTCACCGTCGGCGTGCTCTGCGGTGAAGGCGACCATGAGCGAGTTGGGAAAAGGCCAAGGCTGGCTCGTGAAGTAGCGCAGATTGGCGATCTCGATCCCCGTTTCCTCCCGCACCTCCCGGCGGACGCACTCCTCCAGGCTCTCTCCCGCGTCCACGAATCCCGCGAGAACGCTGAAGAACCCCTTGGGAAAACGCGCAGCATGGGCCAGGAGCAGCCGCCCATCCCTCACAACGGCAACGATCGCCGCCGGCGAGATGCGCGGGTAGGACACCAGGCTGCATGCCGGGCATTCCTTTGCCCGCTCGCCGGCCTTGCGCTCCATTGCCGCCCCGCAGCGGCCGCAGAACATGTGGTCCCTGTCCCAATCCACGATCTGGGAGGCCCTGCCGGCAATCCGGAAGTACGCCTCGCCCAGGACGCTGAAGAGCGAGCGGAGGCCCGCGAAGCTCCAGCCTTCGGGAGCGGGCGCCGCGGCAGGGATCTCGGCTGAAAAGCAGGGATGGCCTTCAATCGTCCCGATGAATTGGCTTCGCACCGGCTCCAGGCCAAGGGAAGAGAGAGCGCTGGTAAAGGGAATCTCCGCTCCCTCCCCGCTCTTAGCAATCAGAAGCGAGCCGTTCTGGAAGGCAAGCCAGAGCGCGGGGCTCGGCGGACCCGCCGGCTTATCCGCCTCGGGATGGAAAACAACGGATTGCGAAGCGCTCACGGGCCAAGAAGTGATTGTCACGCCCTTCAAGGTACCTGAGCCGCCCTCGACTGTCCACCATGACTCACTTTCTTATTGTTTTCATACACTCTGTATCATTTTATCCTTTTTTTGTATCGAAATAGACTCCGCCTTTCTGGTGTTATAATATGCTAATTCTTTATATATAAACAAATTAAGCCTAAAGAGTATGACTTGGCATAATTCCTGTTATATAGTGTTGCTGTGAAAGTGGAATCAGGAGGTGTGCTTTGAGCCTTTATGAAGCTGAGGCGCTCGAAAGGATCGACATCGGACGCTGGATGGACGAATTCTTCAACACCAGCATATTCGGCTTCTCCACTCTTGCCGAGGTGGAAATACACGAATCAAAAGACTCGTATGTCATGGAAGTGGACCTGCCCGGGCTCGTGGAAAAAGATGTTGAAGTGAAGCTCGAAAACGGCCTGCTCGTCATCTCCTCTGGAAAGGAAAACGCGGACTTCCTCCGGCGCTTCGTCGTTCCCGCCGACGTGGACAAACAAAGGATCTCCCGGGAGCTGCGAAACGGAAAACTGATCCTCAGCTTCCCGAAAAACCGCGCTGAAGCCCTGTAGAGCGCTTCGCGCCGGGGTCCTTTCCAGCCGCCGCTACACCTTGATGATCGCGCAAAACCTCTCGTAGGCCCGGGACCATTCATCCGCCTTGCCGGGCTTGAACTCGCGGATGGGGAAGGAGCTCTTCACGAGCGGCATGGCATCGGAGAGCTTCTCGAACACCCCCAGCCCGAGCGCCTGAACCAGGGAATTGCCGACGGCGGTCGCCTCCTCGGGGCCGGCCACCACCTTCAGGCCGCAGGCATCCGCCGTCATCTGGTTGAGCAGCTCATTGCGCGACCCACCCCCCACAATGTGAACCACCCTGTTGGGCTTGCCGCTCACCTCCGCGATTCTCTCCGCGACCATCCTGTACTTGAGCGCGAGGCTCTCGTAGACCGCGCGCAGCGTTGCACCCCTGTCCCGCGGAGGCTCTTGGGATGTGCGGCGGCAGAAGGCGACGATGGCCTGCTCCATGTTGGCGGGGTTGTAGAATCCCCTGTCGTCGGGATCGAGAAAAGCTGAGAAGCCCGCGGCCTGGGACGTGAGCCGCGTGATCTCCTCCCAGCTCATCTCGCGCCCGTCGCGCTCCCGCCATCCGCGGCGAAGCTCCTGCGCCAGCCACGTGCCCATGCAGTTCTTCAGGAAGCGGACATTGCCGATCCCGCCCTCATTGCTCATGTTTGCGGCCATCGCCTCGGGGCTCGTGATGGGTTTCTTGATGAGCTTTCCCACAAGAGACCAGGTGCCGGAGCTGATGATGAGGGCGCTGGAAGGGTTGGAGACCGGCGCCGCGGCGAACGCGCTCGCCGTGTCGTGCGAGCCAACCGCGACGATCTTCGCCCGATCCAGCCCTACGGACTGCGCCACTTCCTTTCCCAGCTCCCCGACCACCGTTCCCGGGGCCACGATATCCGGCATGATCCACGCAGGTATGCCGAGGGCGCGAAGGACTTCCCTGCTCCACTTCAGCTTCTTGGAATCCATGAGCTGGGTGATGCTCGCCCAGGAGGAATCCACCTGCGTTGCGCCTCCCAGCCAGTAGGCGAAGAGGGTGGGAACCGGAAGGAAGCGAACCCCTTTCTTGAGGAGGGAGCGACGGTTGGTCACCCACCAGAGAAGCTGGTTGGAAACGTTGAAGGGTTGGAAGTGGATGCCGGTGATCTGGTAGAGGCGCTGGGCGTCGATGCGGGCCTTCACCTCCTCCACCATTGCATCGAGGCGATGATCGCGGTACGCGTACATCTGGCCCAGCGTGACCCCGTCCTCCGTGACGAACGCCCCGTCGGCGCCCCAGGCATCGATGCCGATCGAATCGGCGCGGTCTCCCACCTCGCGGCGGAACGCGCGCAGGCCCGCCATCACGTTGGTATACAGAAAGACCTCGTCCCAGACAGACCGCTCTTCCATGCGCCCGCTCGCGTCGGCAACCCAGAGCGTCGCCGCCTCATGGCTGAAGCGGTGGACCTCCTTCAGGGAGAATCCGTTCTCGTCGAAGCTGCCGGCGAAACACTTGCCCCCCGATGCCCCGAGATCCACGGCGATGGTCCGCGCAGACTTTTTCATGGCATGCGCCTTCAGCCTAAGGCGAGCTTCTTCTGTCTATCGATGAGCATCCCGATGTGCTTGATCTCCTCATTGATGAGGGGCTCGATCTTATCGTGCCCCAGCTCGGGGGGCACGACCTTTTTCATCGTGATATAGAAGACGACGGAATCCTTCTCGAAGGTGAGGGCGAGGTTGAGGATGGTGAAGGGATCCTTGCATTCGCCCACGAGCCCCACGACATCGATCTCCTTCATGAACACGTGGCTGTCCGCCGTTGCGCGAAGGTACTGCTCCGCCTCTCCCGTGGGGTCATGGATCTCCACGGCCCCCGCGTCGGGGGGGAGCGCGTCGCGGAGGCTCTGGAACAGCGCCACGTGCCGCCCCTCCCATGCGGCGAGCTCCGTGAAGAGATCCCGCACCGCTCGGCCGCCGGATTTCTTCGCCGCCTCCTCATAGAAGCTTTTTCCGTTCTGCTCGATCTGCAGTCCCATGTCGAAGATCTCGCGGGCATTGAAGTTCAAGCTCATTCGGTCCTCCTGTGTGCTTGAGGGCACACTCCCGGTCCCGGGTTGCCCTTACGGGCGGCTCATGGTGCTCCGCTCCCCGGGGAGCGGAGCCGTCTCGAGCGCCTGCTCCACCTCGAATCTCTCCAGGGCAAGCCTGATCAGCCTGTCGACGAGATCCCCGTAGGAGATACCGCTCGCTTCCCAGAGCTTCGGATACATGCTGATCCTGGTGAAGCCGGGAATCGTGTTGATCTCGTTCACGAGTATCCGCCCGTCGGCCTGGAGAAACATGTCCACGCGCGCCATGCCCTCGGCGGAAAGCACGGTGAAGGCGCGTGCGGCGAGCCTCCGCACTTCCGCCGTAGTCTGGGGGTCGAGGCGCGCCGGGATCTCCAGCTCGGCCCCGTTCTCGTCTATGTACTTGGCCTCATAATCGTAGAAATCGTGGGTGGCCTTGATCTCTCCGGGGACCGAGACGAGAGGCTCGCAGTTGCCGAGAACCGAGCACTCGATCTCACGGCCGTTGATGCACTCCTCGATCAGCGCCTTCGTGTCGTAGCGGAAGGCGAGCTCCAGCGCAGCCGCGAACTCCTCCGGAGTGCGCACCTTGCTCACGCCCACCGAAGAGCCGAGACAGGCGGGCTTCACGAAAAGGGGAAGGCCCAGCTCCGCGGTGGCCGCGACAAAGGAGAGCGCTTCCCTGCGGGCGCGCGTAAGCACGAAGAATCGTGGCGTGGGAATTCCCGCGTCACGCAGGAGCCTCTTCATCACGTCCTTGTCCATGCCCACGGCGGATCCGAGAATCCCCGCCCCGACGCAGGGGATATTGGCCAGCTTGCACAACCCCTGCACCGAGCCATCCTCGCCATAGGGGCCGTGAAGCACGGGAAATATGACGTCGAGAGAGCCCAGGCCGCGATTGGAGGAGAGATCGAGCAGCTGGGAAGAGCGCCCGCTCGGAGCCAGCGCCACTTCCCGCGCGCCCTCCGATGCCAGCTTCGGCAGCCCCTTCCCCTGCTCGAGCAGGGGAAGGGATCGCTCGTTCAAATACCAGCGTCCCTCCCTGTCGATTCCGAGGAGCACAACGTCGTAGAGATCGGGATTCATCGCCTCGAGGATATTCCTTGCGGATTGGATGGAGACCTCGTGCTCAGCAGAGCGGCCGCCGAATACCACCCCGACTTTGATCTTCTTCGCCATGGCTCTCATCAAGAGTATTGGAATCGGCCTCCCCTGTCCAGAAACCGCGCGACCGGGAAAAGCGCTGCGCGGCGGCAGGCTCCCTCCGTGGGGCTTTCGGTTTTCACTGCGCCGCGGCCGAAAGGAGCGCGGCAAGATCCCTGTCTCCCGAAGCACGCGCGACGGACAGCGGCGTTCGGCCCTGCTCGTCGGCGGCTTTCGGGTCCGCCCCGCGGGAAAGAAGGAGCGCCGCCTCCTCGCGCTTTCTTGTTTCCACCGCGCGCAGGAGAGCGGTTTCTCCGCCGGCGTTTCGCTCGTCCACCGGCGCCCCCTGCTCCAGGAGCAGCTTCACCACATCGAGTCCCGGAAGGCCCGTTCGGGTCTCCACCGCGTAGAAGAGGGGTGTGTTTCCCTTCTCGTCGTGGGAATTGATGTCCGCGCCGCGCGAAAGCAGGTAGCCGGCCATTTCGAGATTGCGGGCCTGGACCGCCTCGATCAGGGGGGTCGTCCGGCCCTTGGGATTCACCTCGGCGCCGCGCGAGATCAGGATTTCGGCCACTGCCGCCTTGCCCTGGCGGGCCGCGAGCTCCAGGGGGGTGGATCCCATCTCCGCGGGCTTGTTGGGATCCGCGCCGGCATCCAGCAGCATCCGGATGATCGTTTCATCTCCCCTGGCGGATGCGATGGAGAGCGGCGTTCTGGAGAATCTGTCGACGGCATCCACGTCCACTCCGCGGGAGATCACCTCGGCCGCAAGCTCCTCCAGCCCCTGCTGGGCCGCGATATGAAGGAAGGTTCGGCCCCTGGAGTCTGCAGCCGAGGCATCGGTGATCCGCTGGGTAAGGATGCGGGCGATGCGGGCATCTCCCCGGTCGTAAGCTTCCGCCACAGCCGAGGCATCCACGCCCTTCTCGGAAAGCAGGAGGGCCATCTCCCCGTCGTCCTGCCGGACCGCGTACCAAAGAGGGGAGGAGCCTTTCTCGTCGGCCAGGAGAGGGTCCGCCCCGCCGGCAAGGAGGGTTCGGGCAACGTCGAGGTAGGCGCGCCTCCTGTCGCCGGCCTCGACCCCCGCGTTGGCCGCCGCCAGGGAAAGGGGCGTGCGTCCCGCGTTGTCGCGCGGGTCGACGTCCGCCGCCGCCTGGCAGAATACGGCGACGCTTTCAGCCGAGCCCGCGGCGGCAGCCGCATGGAGCGGCGTCCGCCCCGAGGAGTCTTTGGAGGAAAGAAAAGCGGTGAGAGACATCACGTCCGCTCCCTGATCCAGCAGGAGCCTCACCGCCGCGCCCTGGAGGCTTGCGGCGGCCCGAAGGAGCGGAGTCATCCCGTAAATATCCCTGGCCCCCAAAGGAGCCTTGTTCTTGACCAGAAGCTGGATCACATCGAGGCTCCCGCGAGCCGCTGCATAGTGAAGTGCGGTACGGCCGAACTGATCGGTGACCCCGATGCGGGCTCCTTTTTTCAGCGCGCTCTGTACGGCGGTGGCGCTTCCCTGGGATGCTGCCTTCAGAAGGTCGTCATTGGCGTTGGCGGCGGCCGCGATCGGGACGAGCAGCAGCGCAAGGAGGACCCGGAGCTTCTTCATGGCCCGGTCGGCCCGGTCATACCGCCTTTTCCCGCGCCGCAACTTTAGGAAGGATCACGGTCTGGTAGTATTTGCGGGTGATGGGGTAGAACGAGAGCACGACCACCCCGGCGATGAAGAATACGACGGCAACGGGCCCGACGAGGAGGCGGATGCCGAGCTTTGCGCTGTCGGTCTGGGCTACGTTTGCCAGGTAGCCGAATGCGGCGAGGATCCAGCCGCTCAGGGCGTTGGCGAAGGCCACCGCAACCTTGTTCATGAAGTTCCACAAGCCGTAGAAGGTCCCTTCGCGCCGAACGCCGTTTTCAGCGAAGTCGAGCTCCACCACGTCGGGGACGATCGCATAGGGCATCACGTAGTTCGTGGCGAACCCAATACCCGCAACGGCCATTGCGATGTACATGATGATCGGCCCCTTGGGCCCCACGAAGAAGGCCCCGAGGACGGCGACGACCACGATCGCCATGCCGATGTTGTACGCCCACTTCTTGCCGATCCGCTTGGAGAGTATCGTCCAGATCGGAATGAAGATCAGGGCGGGCACCAGCAGGCAGACCCCGGCGATCAGGAATGAGCCGGCCCCCCCGTAGATATATTTGAAATAGAAGATCAGGGCTCCCTGCACCACCGTGGTTCCGGCGATATGCAGGGCGTAGGTTGAAAAGGCCATGACGAAGGGCTTGTTCTTCAGGGCCGCCGCGTACGTCTTGAGGAAGTCCTGCTGTTCGGCCGCTTCCTGCGCCGCGCGCTCCGGCTCCTTTACCGTGAAGACGGTGACCATGGCGGTGACCAGCATGACGGCGCCCATGATCGCTGCCATCGCCGTCCAGCCAGTGTCCACGTTGGTGAAGGCGCCGACGACCATCAGCGTCAAGCCGAGCCCGATGAACGTGCCGACAACCGCAAAGCTCATGCGGAAGGCGTTCAGCACGGTCCGCTCGTCGAAGTCGCGGGTCAGCTCCGGGGTGAGAGAGCCGTACGGGATGCTCACCATCGTGTACGCGGTGGTGAGAAGGCAGTAGGCCACGGCCATCCAGACGAAGAGCCAGAGCTGGCTCTGGATATGGGGATTGGTGTACTGGAGGATCATCGTGAAGAGAAGCAGGATCGAGCCCAAAAACATCCACGGACGCCTCCGGCCCCAGCGGCTTCTCGTGCGGTCTGAGAGATAGCCCACGGTGGGGTCCGTGATCGCATCGCAGACCTTTCCGATCAGCATGGCGGTGCCGGCAAGGCCCGCTCCAAGGCGCGCCACGTCCGTCATGTAGTTGAGGAGGTAGAAGCCCATGATCGTGAAGAAGAGGTTTCCGCCAAGGTCGCAGATGCCGAAGCCCAGCTTCGTTTTCAGGCTCAGACCCGTGCCCGCCATACGATCCCCTTCCTCCCGTGGAATGAGGGGATTATGGAAGGGGCGGGTGCCGATGTCAATGCGGAATTTTCTCCAGAGAGTGACTTCTTATCGACGTCGGCGGGCGTCTCGGCTCGGGCCCGCGTCGATCATCCGGTGGAGGAGACCGCGGCGCGCGAGTCGATATCCCCGGGATATGCCAGGGCATCGCTTCCGCGCTCGCCGGTCCTGATGCGCACGATGTCCTGCACGGGGGAGATGAAAATGATCCCGTCCCCTTCCCTGCCCGTGCGCGCCGCTTTCGAGATGGCCTCCACCGTCCTTTCCACGTTGTGATCGCTCAAGACAATGTTGAGTTGAATCTTGGGCAGCATGTCCTCCTGGTAGTAGGTGTACCGCAGGGAATGCTCTTCCGCCCCCTGGCGGCCGCACCCATGAATCTCGAAGACGTTCATACCCACGATCCCGATTTCACGCAGCGCGCTTTTCACGGCGCCAAGCGCTTCTTCCCGGATAATCGCCTCGATTTTGTTGAACATGGAGCTCGATCCTCCTTTGCTCCTTTAAAGCACATCTACTAAAAGCAAATGCCATGCCAAGGGAAGAAACCGCCTGGCTCGAAAGAAAAGACTGAAAAAAAACAGGAGAAATTGCACCGTTTCAGCGCGGTATTCGTTCGGGGAAGAGCCGAAGCTACATTCCTGTAGATTCGGGTGAGAAAACCTACAATCCTGTCTTGTCAGCCGGCGCTCCCGGCTATCGCTTCGGTGCTGGCCTCTTCGACTTGCCGCCTGCGGCCGGCTTTTTTCCGGAACCCGACTTCACGGGTTTTGATGCCTTCTTCGCGGGCTTTGCCTTCAAAGTCTTTTTTCCGGCGCTTTTCGACTTCGGCTTGGACTTGGATGCCGGGGCGGCCTTCGGCTTTGCCGGAGCCTTCGCTTTCGGCTTTGCGACCGCCTTTGGCTTTGGCTTTGCGACTGCTTTGGGCTTCGGCCTGGCGGCCGGAGACGGCTTTGGCTGGGCCTTAGCCGCGGGCCGGGCTTGAACGACGGGAGCCGGCTTGGGTGCGGTGAATGCCGCCGGTTTGGGCGCTGCGGCGGCGGGCGACGGCTTCGTTTCGGTTGTGGGCCTGGGCGGCACCGTGGGGGCCGGCTCCGGTTTGGAGACGACGGGAGCCGGCTTGGGGGCGGTGAATGCCGCCGGTTTGGGCGCTGCGGCGGCGGGCGACGGCTTCGTTTCGGTTGTGGGCCTGGGCGGCACCGTGGGGGTCGGCTCCGGTTTGGAAACGAAGGGAGCCGGTTTGGGGGCGGTGAATGCCGCCGGTTTGGGCGCCGCAGCTGCCGGAGTCTCCACTTTGGGAGCAGCGGCCGCCGGCTTTATCTCCCCTGCCGGCCTCGGCGGGCCTGCGGGCGGCATCGGGGCGGCCGCAGGAATGGAGACGACCGAGTTGTCGCTTCCGAAGGCGTTCAGGACGTGCGAATCAGCGGCCGGATCGTTGTGCCAGCGGCTGGACTGGTCGCGGAAACGATACTGGTACTGGCGCCCGGCCGGAAGCTCGAGGGAAACGCTCCACGAGCCGTCGGCGCGGCGGCCGAGCGGGGTCGCCGTATCACTCCAGCCGTTGAAGTCCCCGACAAGATAGAGCGCCTCGATTCCCGATGAGCCGGGAAAGGAGAAAGTGACGAGGAACTTACCTCCCTGGGATGGCCTTTTCTCGATCATGATCATACCTCCTGCGGTGGATTCAGACCGGAGCCTTGCTCATCAGACCTTTCGCCATCCTGACGAGAAGCCCTCTCGGCGCCAGGCGCGCCAAGGCCATCATGAGCTTGTTGTACCAACCCGAAACGATCTTCCGCCTTCCTCTCATCATGGCCCGGTAGCCGATACGGGCAACCGCATCCGCCGACATCGCATTGGCCTTCACTAATTTGATATTCTCGGTATTGGCCCTGGAGCTGAAACCGGTGACGGTGTTGCCGGGGCAGAGAATGGTCATGGTCACGCCGGTGCCGGAAAGCTCTTCCGAGATTGCCAGCGAAAAGCTCAACACGAAAGCCTTAGTCGCACAGTACACGGCCATCAAAGGAGAAGGAACGAAAGAACCGGTAGAGCCGATGTTCAGGATCCTGCCCCGGTGCCTCCCCATCATGCCGGGCAGCATCAGCTGTGTGAGGTGAACCAGGGACTCGACGTTCACCTGGATCATCTGCCGCTGGGTTTCCCAGTTGGACCCCGCGAATGGGCCCCAATCGCCGAACCCGGCGTTGTTCACCAGCACATCGACGGTGATTCCCCGGGCGTCGAGCTCTGAGCCGATTTCGGCAGGCGCGCCGGGGGCGGCGAGGTCTTTCGCGATGGTGAGGGCATCGCTGCCGTGCTCGTCGCGCAGCCGGGCTGCGGCCTGCGCGAGCCTTTCGGGGCTGCGCGCCACAAGCACGAGGTCATAGCCCTTGGCGGCGAAGAGACGGGCGATCTCGAAGCCGATCCCTCCGGAGGCGCCCGTGATCAGGGCCGTCTGGCGGCGATTCGGCTGTCCCTCAGGCATGCGAGGTCCCTCCTGGTGAAAGTATACTCCGAGCTATCGCTGCTCTGTCAATGCTCGACCGGCGACGCGCAGCCTCCTCGTGGTGCGGTCATCCGACGGGGCCGCGCGCGCATCAACCGGCGCGTCCGGCAGCGGGGCAGCCGCGAGAACCTGGCGACGCGGCGGTGGATGGGGTTTCATGCGCCGGTTGAGCTTACGCCGGCGTCACCCCTTCACGGCGCCCGAGGTGAGCCCTTCCACGAGGCGCCTCTGCACGAAGGAGAACATGATGATGGTGGGAACGATCGTGAGGACGGTGGCGGCCGCCACCTGCCCCCAGCGGAGGATGAGGGCGCTTCCCAGCCGCTGAAGGGCCAGGGTCACGGTCGCGGTGTGCTGGCTCTGGGAGATGACCGACACGACCAGATAGTCGCCCCAGGAGACCACGAAGGAATAGAACGCCGCGACGGCGATCCCCGGGGCGGACATGGGAAGCACGACCCGGATGAGGATCTGAAAGAGGTTGCATCCGTCGATGCGCCCCGAGTCCTCGATGTCCTTGGGGAGGTTGTCGAAGTAGCCCTTCAGCATCCACACGGCGAAGGGAAGCACCAGCATGAGCTGCCCCAGGACCACGCCGAGGATCGTGTTGAAAAGTCCGATGGAAAAAATCACGTTGTAGATGGGGATCAGGAGGAGCACCACGGGAAACATCTGGGTGGAGAAGACCCCCATGATGTAGGCGTTTTTCGCGCGAAGCTGGTAGCGGGAAAGCCCATAGGCTCCCAGGATCGACAAAAGCATTGCGAGCGCCGTCACCAGGAGCCCGATACGGATCGAGTTCCAGAAGTAGATGGGAAAGTCGGTGACGGAGAGGATGATGCGATAGTTTTCCAGGGTAAAGAGCCGCGAGGGAGTCGCGATCTTCCCGCTGAACAGCGCGTCGGGCGCCCGGAAGGAGCTGTAGATGATCCACAGCATCGGGCTGATGAAGAAGAACAGCGCCGCTATGCAGACGATGTACGTGGCGGCGATACGCGCCACGTTCCTCTGGCTCTTCGTCAACATACCGTCACCTCTGCTGCCTTTCATAGATGCGGATGTACACGAGGAAGTAGATCATGAGCAGAACGAACATCACCGTCCCGATGCTCGACGCATAGCCCACGATGTAGGAGGACCACGCCATCTGGTACAGGTACACGGGGAGCACCTCCGTGGCGAAAACCGGCCCGCCTCCCGTGGTCAGGTAGACCATGTCGAAGTTGTTGAAGGTCCACAGCACGTGGATCGTCACCATGACGATGACCATGTTGCGCGCTCCGGGCACCGTGACCGCCATGAATCGCCGCCACGGCCCCGCCCCGTCGATCTCCGCGGCCTCATAGAGACTCTTGGGGATCGCCTGGATGGCGGCCAGGAGCGCGATGCCGTAGAACGGGACATTGCGCCAGAGGTGCAGGAGGATGATGAAGGGAAAGGCGAAGGTGATGTCGCCGAACCAGTACCTGTTGGCATTGATGCCGAAGAGCTTCAGCACGATGTTGACGTATCCATAGCCGGGCTCGGTCATGAACTGGAACATCACCGCCGTGGCCGCCACCGGGATCACCCAGCTCGCCATGACGACGCTTCTGAAAAGGCGGATAAAGGGGATTTCCTGCTTGAGGGCGAGCGCCAGGATGAAGCCGAAGACAAGCTGGAGGATCACCGCCGCGGCGGTCAGGACCAGGGAGTGCCACAGAGACTCCCAGAACACGGGGTCCGCCGCGAGCTGCCGGTAGTTGGCGAGGCCCGTGTAGAGAAAGCCCTTGGCGAGGAGGTTGGAGTTCGTGAAGGACAGTCGGATCCCCTCGAAAAGGGGAAGCACCGAAAAGAGGGCCATGATGAGAAGGGTCGGAAGGATGAGAGGGAGCGCGCTGTTCTCTCGCACGAATCGCGGTCTCACGAATACCCTCTGGAGCGAACCTTAAACCTTTTACCCGGGTGGGGCAAGATCATCATCGGTTGATGAAGAGAAATCGGCCGGCTCCCTTCGGCGCCTCAGCGCGGGAGAGAGCCGGCCAGTACGGGAAACTCGAGGGCTTAGATCTGGCCGCTCTGCATCAGGCCCTGGATCGTGTCGAACAAATATTGGGCCGCGTCATGAGGCGACTTCTGATCGTAGATCACGTAGTCGACGGCCCGCATCTCGGCGTCCGATACGGGACCCCAGTTGACAGGCTCCTGAGCATGCGCATGCGGCAGCAGGGCGGCGAACATCTTGATCCAGTTGCCCAGAGGGCCCTGGAAGGCGGGGAGATCCAGCGAGTCCCGCCGGGCGGGGATTCCGCCCGAGCTGGAGTCCCATCCCGCCATCTCCTCCTTGGACGTGATGAACTGGATGAGCTTCCACGCCGCGTCCTTGTCCTTGGCAAAGTGGTTCATCATGATCGGCTTCACCTCGAGGTATGTGGAAGCCGCCATGCCGGCGGGGTACGGAAGCGTGGTGACGATGGAAGTGTCCAGGATGTCGCCCGCCGTCTGGTCGCCTGAACGCCTGCCCCACAGCCACGGTCCCTCGGGGGCCATGGCCCACTTGCCCGAGGTGTATCCCGGATCCTCGCTGGGCCAGCCGTTTCCGCGCTCATCGGGGCTCACGGCGGGGAAGTCGCCGGAGAAGGCCTTGTCATAGAGGGTGAAGATCTTCTCGAACTGATCCACCGTCGCATTGAAGGTCTTCTTTCCGCCGGACACGGTGAACATGGGCTTTCCGCCGCTCACCTGGAAGTACCACGAGATGAACTCCTGGGGAGCGCGGGGATCCCCCACCTTGGAGCAGAGGAACAACCCCCACATCTGCTTGTTGCTCGCCTTGGTAATGGCCTGGGCCGTGGTGATGAGATCGTCCCAGGTCTTGGGCACCGGGAGATTGTACTGCGCCAGCACGTCCTTCCTGTAGATGAGCCCGCGCGCGTTGGTGTTGTAGGGGATGCCGTAGAGGTGGCCGTTGATGGTCAGCGGCGCGAGAGTGGCGGGGACGAACTGGTCCTTTTCACTCCAGGCGTTGAAGTAGCTGTCCAGCGGCTCGATGACTCCCTTGTCCACGTACACGGCCGTGTCCTCCAGCAGCCCCTCCACGACATCGGGGGCGCCGCTTGCGGCCTGGACGAGATAGGTCGTTCGAAGCTTTCCATAGTCTCCAGGCCCGAAGAAGTCGGCCACCGCGTACTGCGGCAGTGCAGTTTTCACGTTGGCCACCCATGCCTTGACGTAATCGGGGGACACTTCCTGGGTGACGAAGGGCATGTTCCAGAAGGAAAGCGCCTTTCCCTTTTCCTTCCCGCCGGCTGCAAACAGCGTCGCGACGCTCACAACCATGACCGCCACGACGATCAGAAGCACGATTAACCGCTTACTCCACATGCTTTTTCACTCCTTTTCCGAAAAAAACTCTCTGGTGAGAGACTTCGGGGCCAGAAGGCTCGCGGCACCCCCGAGCCTTCCCTCAAGACTGCTCTCCGGCACCTCCTTCCGCCGACAAAATCGGCCTGGTTTGGGCGCGTCTTTTCAGCGGGATTGATGCGCGCGTCATACTTTCGAGTTTCCTTTTAAAAAAGTACTCAAGCGGCGCCCTCAGGGGCAACATTGTCCTCTGGAATACGGTCCAACTGGAGGAGGTCTCCAGGCGCGCCACCGCCCTAGCTGCCTGCGCAGAGGATGAAGCCTGATCCCTGGCTGCATGCTCACGTGTACCTCCACCGAACAGCAGGGGAACGGCCAGGAGCGGGGCGGCAATGAAGAGAGCTTGAAACTTCATTCCCGTTAGTATCCGAATAGCCTTATTATTGCATGAACCGAGCCAACCGGGGGCAGCGGAGAAGAAAGCCCTTCATTTTGATATCTCATAAGAAATAAAAGAGTTTTTTCTGCTCCGGGCATTGCGCTCCATCCCAGCCGCGGAACGCCGCCTTTACTCGAATTGGGTAAACGTGAGTAGGAGTGGGAAGCCTTGTAAATAGTCTTTCTGCTCATCCCGAGCTCGCGTGAGGCACGGGAGGCTCTACCCTCGGCCGTCACTTGCCGGCATCCGTTAGCCACCGAGAAAGCGCTCTGCCTTGACATCTCCGCCCCGTATCTCCCATACATGAGGGATGGCATGCTCGTGGCGGCGGGGCGTCAGACAGCGTCCCCTGGTGATCGGTCATCGGGGCTATAAGGCACGCTACCCGGAAAACACGCTCCTTTCCTTCCGCGAGGCCTTCGCCGCGGGCGCCGACGGGGTGGAGTGCGATGTTCAGAAAACGGGGGACGGCCGGTACGCGATCATCCATGACGCCACGTTGGGCAGGGTCGCGGGCAGCGGGCTCGCCGTGGGCGAGTCGAGTCTCCGCCGGCTCAAGGAGCTCGACGTCGGCCGAGTGGAGAAGATCCCCGAGCTTGCCGAGCTCCTGGAGGCGATCCCGCCGGCCCGGCTTCTGGATCTGGAGCTGAAGACCGACACGCTTTCGGTCCGGGATTGCCGGCGCATCCGCGGCATCCTTTCAGCGGCAATCGCGCCGCGTCGGGTCATGATCTCTTCGTTCGAGCCGCGGCTCCTTTTCCCCTTCCGCCGCTCGGGCTTCACGGTTGGCCTTCTCATTGGAAGCCAAACGGCATCCCACGGCGCGGCGCGGCTTGCGCTCCTTCTGGGGCGGCTTCGTCCATCGTTTCTCAACGTGCCCCTTCAGGCCGTCGACATCCTGGGAAAGCGCACGGCCCGCTTGCTCGCCTTTGCGCTGCGCATTGCGGGAATCTCCCTCCTGCTCTGGACGGTGAATGGAGAACGGGAGATCGAAAAGTCCCGGGGGCTCGCCTGCGCCCTGGTGACGGATGATCTTGCGGGCACCCTCGCGTCTATCGCTCAGTGGGTGAAGTGAGTATCTTTACTCCATGAAGACTCAATCCATCACGGTATCCGCCACCATCCCCGCTCCACCGAAACGCGTATACGAGGCCTGGATGAGCGGCAAGGAGCATGGGGCCATGACAGGGGGACAGGCAAAGGTCACGGCCCGGGTTGGCGGCAAGTTCAGCGCCTGGGACGGATATATCGAGGGCAAGACCCTTGAGCTCGAGCCGAACAAGAAAATCGTGCAGGCATGGCGCACGAGCGAGTTCCCGCAGGATGCCCCCGACTCCCGCCTGGAGATAACATTGAAGCGGGAGAAGTCCGGCACCCGCATCACCCTCAGGCATACCGAGATCCCCAGCGGACAGGCCGCCGGCTACAAGAAGGGCTGGATCGATTTCTACTTCAAGCCGATGAAGGATTACTTCAAGACCGCGTCCGGCAAATAGTCGTGCTGGAGCAAAGGCCGGCCAGCCGCGCGAGGAACGCGCGCGCACCGGCCCTTGCTCCGACGCAGGGAAGAGGCGGCTCCGGCGGCGCCTCTCATCCCAGCTTCCTGCTAAAGAAAGTTACCATCTGACGGTAGGCGTCCTCCGCCATGTCGCTCCTCGCGAGCTGGCCGTTCTGCACCATGAAGCCGTGGGGAAGCCCCTGATAGACCTTGAGCTCGAAGTACTTGCCCGCCTTCTGCAAGGCTTGGGCGTACTGGAATGTGTTGGCGATCGGGCTCGCCTGGTCGGCGCTTCCATGGATCATGAGCAGGGGACTGTTCAGTGAATCGATCTCGTCGGCAGGCTTCACGGGCTGTGCCGCTGTGCCGCCATTATAGGGGAAGCCGTACCATGCGACCGCGGCCTTGAAATCCATGATCTGGGGAAGCAGAAGCTCCGTGTACCTCCCGCCCGCACAGAAACCGGTGAGACCGAGCCTCTGGGGATCCACGTCGGCTCTTGCCTTCAAGAACGCCATCGCATCCCTGACAAGCTGGCCCACGACAGCATCGGATGGGCTCTTATCGAAGGTCTGCCACCCGACTGCCAGGACGACAAACCCGTCGGACGCCATGCGGTCCACCATATCCTTGTATCCCTGCTCAAGGCCGTTGAAGGAATGGACGAGGACGATTCCCGGCTTCATGCCCGCCGTCTGCGGAGCCGACAGGTACGATGCATAAGCCTTTCCGCCGCTTACCACATTCACGGCGGATCCCATGTTCTGGGCCATCGCGGGCACGGCGGCAAGAATCAGGAGATATATGACAGGGAAACTGCGTGTTTTCACAAAAACCTCCTCCGGAGCGTTCCACGCGGGGGCGCCGGAACGTTCCGATAGGAGGAATATACTAAGCCGTCACACGAGAGTGAGATCCCCTATGCGCGGGGCAGGCGAACCTCGAAGACCGCGCCGCCGGACTTTCCGTTCGACGCCTCCACGGTTCCCCCGCAGCCATCGACAATCGCCTTCACGATGGCAAGCCCGAGGCCCGAATGAAGCCTTCCCGGGTTTCCCTGCGGCCTGAAAGTAAAAAACCGCTCGAATATCTTCGAGATGTGCTCGTCGGGAATCCCCAGCCCCTGGTCTGATACGCGGATGCAGACCTCATCGCCGTCATTTTCAATATCGATGCGCACGCAGCCGCCCTCTGGAGAAAAACCGACGGCGTTGTCCACGAGGTTTTCCAATACCTCGAGGAGCCTCTCCGGCGGGACCGCGACCTGCTCGCAGTCCCCACTCACCAGGAGCTTCACGCTGTGCGCCACACGGCGGCGCCGCATCCCCTCGATCATGCCCTCCGCGATCGCCTTTGGATCTACCGGCCGGGCCTCCACGCCGTGCGTTTCCGAATCCAGCCGTGAAAGCTCACGCACTGCCGAGAGCATCCGTTCCATCCTGCTCACGTCTTCCAGAACGAAAGAAACAAGGTCCTCGCGGCGGTGCTCGTCCTGCTCGCGAGAGAGCAGCTCGGAGGCCGAGCGGATTGAGGCAAGAGGATTCTTGAACTCATGAGAGATGTCGGAAGCGAACGACTCGGCCAGCCGGATCTGCCTCTCTATGCTCAGCGTGAGCTCGCCGAAGCGGCGCGACAGGTCGCCTATCTCGTCCCGGCGGCGCGTCGGTGGAAGCCGCCCGCGGAGCCTCCCGCTCTTGTCCAGGATGAGTCCGGCCTGGGCACGAAGGCGGCGCAGGGGGACTGTGATCGTTGCCGAAACCAGGAGGCTCAAGACCGCCGCGGTGCCGACGGAGTAGAGAAAAAGGGTGAAGATATCGAGGCGCAGGGCATAGAGGTCTGAGAGGATGCGGTAGGTGGACTGGGAGACCAGAACGGCTCCCACCACTCCTCTCTTGCCCGTTACCGGGATGGCGCTGTACAGGGTCACGGATCGCTGCCCTGCGGCGGATACGCGCGTGGCGGCCCCATAGCGGCCGTCAAGGGCTGCCTGGATCTCGGGCCCCGAAAGAACGCGGGCGCCTGAATAGAAATCCGCGGATTCCAGCGGGGGCTGGGGCGGGCGAAAGAGCTTCCGGTATGCCTTGATGGGAAACAAAGCAAGACGATAGAGGAGTGTCTCGCGCGTGTCCCGGCCGCGTTCGATGCCGGCGGACCCGGCTTCGCCCACAGCCTCGTCCTGCCCCATCGGTTGCGCTGCCCTAGGCGAAGAGGCGCGGCTGGAATCAGCCAGAAGCGCCCCCCGAATGTCCACGACCCTGATGCGCGCCTCCTGCCGCTGCCGCATGGCGTCCAGGATGCGCCGTGAGTTCGGTCCCAGCTCTCCGGGAGCCGAGCCGTCCAATGCGGCCGCGAGAACCCTTCCCTGTTGAACCAGGGCATGCTCCAGATCTTGGAGAAGCTGCCGCTCGTAGGTGCCCAAGGAGAGAATTCCGGCAATGGGAAGGAACGCTATGAGAAAGTTGAAGGCGAAGATGCGCACAGAAATGCGTGAGGCGAATGCCAGGAGCTTCTTCACGGCTCACTCGCGCCAGCGGTAGCCCAGCCCGTAGATCGTCTCGATCCCATCAAAGGCCGGGTCCACGTCGCACAGCTTCCGCCGTATCCGCTTGATGTGGCAGTCCACCGTCCTGTCGCTCATGTACGCGTCTTGGGGGAACGCCGCGGAGAGCAGATCTTCACGCGAACGTACGAAGCCGGGCTGTCGGGCGAGAGCGGAAAGGATTCGAAACTCGGTCACCGTAAGCCTCACAGGCTTGTCGTTCCACGCGGCGGAGAACCGGTCCGCGTCCATAACGAGATGCCCGGAAGAAATCCCTTCGCCCAAGCCCGGCTCCCGCCCCTCCACGGCGATGCCGGCCCTACGGAAGAGGACCCGCACGCGCGCAACCAGCTCCCGCAGGGAAAAGGGCTTGCAGAGGTAGTCGTCGGCGCCCAGCTCCAGCCCCAGCACCCGGTCGAACTCCTCGTCGCGGGACGTGAGAAAGATGACGGGGACCTTCTCGGATACGGAGCGTATCCTGCGGCACAGCTCCAGGCCGTCCATGCGCGGCATGACGATATCGAGGATCACGAGGTCGGGAAGGTCCTTCTCGAGCTCTTGCCATGCCGAAAGGCCGTCGGGGTAGCAGCGCGCCGCGAAGCCCTCTTCGCCGAGGGCTTGGGACAGAGTGGCCCGGAGATGATCCTCGTCGTCGACGATCGCGATGAGCGGTTGGCGGAGGCTGGGCATCGATTCTCATTCTACCACGCCGGGCAGCTGGATGCTAATCCTTGCCATGCCTGTCGCCCAATGACTGCAACATTCCCGCCACAATCTTGCCCAAGAGAAACCACGAGGATGGCGGGATTCAGCCACGGTGGCCCGATACCCTTCACTTCAGAATCCGATCGAAAAGGAGAGAAGAATGGATGCAACGACAAAGCTGTCGACCCACGTCAAAAGGAACCCCGCCATCGTGAAGATCGTGATCATCGCCGCCCTTGTTCTGCTCCTCCTCATCCCGCTGGCCATGATCCGTTCTCTTGTGGACGAGAGGCAGGGCGTGCACAGGGAAGCGGAAGCGGAAATACTCAAGAGCTGGGGAGGGGGCGAGACCATCGGGGGCCCGGTCCTCACGGTCCCGTACCTGGAATACTCCCTGGACGCCAAGGGCAAGCGCCTGGAGACCGTGAGGTACGCCCGCTTCCTGCCCGACAGGCTGTCATTCGACGGTGAGGCTCTGCCGGAGGTCCGCTCGCGCGGGATCTACGACGTCGCGGTCTACACGGCGCGGATTCACGCAAGCGGGACCTTCCGCCGTCCGTCCTTCGGGGGATGGCGGATTGCACAGGAGGCGATTCTCTGGAACGCCGCGTTTCTCTCGGTTGAGCTTCCTGACATGCGAGCAGTGCAGGAGCGAGTCACCCTGACGTGGGGCGCCCGGAAGAACCCCTTCGAGACATCGACGGCGAGCCTGGGGCTGTTCGTCGGTGAGCTTCGCGCGGCCGCGACCGATCTCGCCCTCACCCAGCCGGGGGAGCGCATCACGTTCTCCTTCGATCTCGTTCTCAGGGGCGGCGATACCCTGGAGTTCCTGCCGCTGGGAGAGGAAACCACTGTGAGCTTGCGGTCCTCCTGGAAGAGCCCCAGCTTCAACGGCGCGTTCCTCCCCGTAAGCCGCTCGCTCTCGGACTCCGGCTTCGAGGCGACGTGGAAGGTCCTCTCCATGGCGCGGATCTATCCCCAGCGATGGCTCCCCGAACAGATCGAGCCCCAGAGCATCCACTCCTCGGCTTTCGGGGTAAGCCTCATGACGCCCGTCGACTCTTATATGAAGGTGACCCGGGCGACGAAATACGGCATACTTTTTCTGCTCCTCCCGTTTCTTACCCTCTTCTTTTTCGAGATTTTCGCCGTCCGGAGAATCCACCCCCTGCAGTACCTGTTCGTGGGGTTCGCAGAATGCATCTTCTACCTCCTGCTCCTGTCCCTCTGCGAGCACATCCCCTTCCTGGCCGCCTACATCGCCGCCGCCGCGGCCTCCATCGGCCTCATTGCCTCCTACACCTTCGCCATTTCATCGCGGTGGAAGGGGAGCTTCCTGATCCTTCCCGTTCTTATCACCGCGTACGCATTCCTCTATCTGGTTCTCCGCTCCGAGGACTACGCTCTCCTCGTCGGATCTCTGGGGCTGTTCATCATCCTTTCGGCCGTCATGGCGCTGACCCGCAAGATCGACTGGTATTCGATCGGGCTTCCCAGAACCGCGCCGGAAGCGAAGGGGCGGGGTGATGGGGTGGAGGGAGGCGGAGGTGAAAAAAGTTGATTCCAGATTGACAAAAAAATCCCTTGGGGAAACAGTGATGCGATGCCAGTCAAGCACCCGTTTCTTCTGTATCTCCGCTCCCGGCTGAACCTCTGGGTCTCTGCGGCCGCCGCGGGCCTCATCATCGCCGCGGCGGTCTTCCTGGGCTCCTGGCTCCTTGCGGCGGCCATCCTCGTCCTTTTCGCGTACCTCGTCGCCACCTTCCTCCTGTTCTTCTCGCACAGGGGCGCCCGGGAAGTCGTCGAGGAAAGCGAGCAGGACAGAATGAAGAAGGTTCGGGAGAAAATCGACTATTACGCTCGAATGCGGGAACAAATCGCAGTTCTGCGCGTTGGAGACGAGGCCATGAGAAAGAGCCTGGAGTACTTTCTCCTCGAATCCGGCGCGTACATAGAGAAATGCCGCCAGGCCGGACTCTATTCCCCCCGGGCGAACAAGAGGATCGAGGACGCGCTGGAGATCTGCCAGGCTTTTCTCGGGGAGCTGGACGAGAGCTCCACGGAAAAACGCTACGGCGTGCGGGATGGGGAGAGCTTCGAGGAGTTCGCAAAGAGGTCAGTGGATGCGGTGATGGCGGCCGGCTCGGACATCAAGGAGTGGACCACCGAGGACCTCATCGGCCTGAGCGCCCAGGACAGGCTGTCCATCATCGAGGAGCTGGAAGGGAAAAAATGAGCAGAAGGTTTGCCCCGGTTGTTCTCGCGTTCTGTCTGGCGGCGAGCGCCGCATTCGGCCTGGACGTCCGGCTCAACTCCGCGGAGATGGACGTCGTGGTGCGTCCGGACGGCAAAGCCGCCGTATTCGAGAGCCTCGACTGGATGGCTTCCGGCGGTCAGATGCACGGGTTCTACTTCCAGGGGGCGGCCGCCCCGCCCGTCTTCAACCTGGACCAGTGCCACGCCGACCTGGCGGGGGGGACGCGCGTCGGCCTCCAGATCTCGGACCTGGGCTCCGGCAAATACGACGTCGTGCTGGCGGGCGGCCGCGGATTCAGCGGCTCCGCCATGTACTTCCTCAACTACGGCCAGGACCTGGCGAGGACAAAGCTCATCGGCACCACCGAGTCGAGCCAGCTGGGAAAGCTCTTCTACTTCGACTGGGCGCCGGAGGAGTGGGAGTATCCAATGGACCACAGGACGGTCCGGGTTGTCCTCCCCATCAAGACGGGAAGCGATGTCGGCCAGGCTCTCATCGACAAGATCGACCTTCGCACCGAGCCGTACGTCAACCAGGAGAACAAGATCGACTACTTCGGCAGCAAGGGAAGCGACGGCTCGTACTATCTCACCATCCGATTCCACCAGCAGAGCGTCGCCCCGAGGCAGAGCCAGCGGATCCAGTTCTACATCAAGGCGGATCAGGTGCCCATGACGGTCTCCCTGACGGAGAGCACGCAGGTCCCGCAGGCGGGTGCTCCTTCCGGAAGCCAGGGCGAGACACAGCCGTCAGAGATGTACCCCGAGCGGACGCGGCTCCTCCCGAACCCCCTCATCTCCGCCCCCTTCCTGGGAGCCCTCATTGTCCTCGAGATCGTTCTCTACCTCCTGAAGGTGAGAGGATTCGCAAAGACCGTGGAAAAGGTGGAGAGCATCCGCTGGGCGGGCGACAACTGGATTCCGCCCAAGCTCTACGTCGGCACGTATCAAGTGAAGGGCAAGATCGTCAAGGACCTCCACCCCATCGAGGCCGCGCTGCTGTTGGAGCTGCCCCTCGCCCGGGTGGTGGCGATTATGCTTGAAGGCCTCAAGCGTCAGGGCATCATCGAGGTGGTCACGGAGGACCCCCTCCAGATCAGGATCCTCACGGCCCGCAAGGCCGAGCACGAGTACGAGGAGCTTTTCCTCCAGGCCTTCGACACCAAGGGCAATGTTCTCTCGGGGCTCCTCTCCGACTTCTTCGAGAAGGTGCTGGCCAGGCTCCAGGAAAAGATCTGGGACTGCGACATCGAGGCGACGAAGGACTTCTATAGAAAGAAGCTCGAGCAGAGGGAGGAAACTGAAGCGGACCGCCTGGAGCCGCACTACTGGTACTGGACCTCCTACCGCTACATCTACTGGAACGCGGCCGTCTACCCCCACATCCACCTGCCGGCCGAGTTCTCCTCCGGCTACCAGCAGTTCATGGCATCGGCCTCCTGCTTCAAGGGATGCTTCGCTCCGGCGCAGGCAATGACGGGCGGAGTCGGCGCCTGCTATTCAGCGTGCCATAACGCCTGCCACTCCGCCTGCCATTCAGCCTGCCATTCGGCCTGCCACTCCGCCTGTCATTCAGCCTGCGTCTCCGGGGGGGCGCACTGAGAATGACAACGAAGAAAGGCGCCTCCGCGCCGGTAACCGTGGCGGACCTGGCCTGGATAGACGAGTTCTACCGTGAAATGCGGCCCTACCTCTTTGTGCGTGAAGAAGACGAAGTGGTGATCCTTCCGCCCAATCAGGTCTACAAGGCCAATTCTTCGGGGATAGCCCTGCTCAAGCACCTGGAGCGCGGCCGGAGGATCTCCCGGTTTGCCGGGCTCCAGGATGGAGAGCGGGCGCACCAGGTGAACGACTTCTTCGCCGACCTGCGCGACTTCTGCGCCGGCGACACGAGGGGCATGGACTCACGGCCTTCGGTGGAAAGGATCCCCTACACCTTTCACTACACGGCCCTTCCCATTCTCGGCGAGATCGCCGTCACCTACCGCTGCAACAACTCATGCCTGTTCTGCTACGCCTCGTGCGGCAGCGGCGCTCGCGGCTGCGGCGGCGGCCCCCAGGCGCTCGGCGGCGCAGGCGGAGAACGCAGCGAGATGACCCTGGCCGAGATCAAGCGGATAATCGACATCTTCAAGACCGAAGCCCATATCCCCTTCTTCTCTTTTACGGGAGGCGAGCCGCTCCTGAGGAGGGATCTGGAGGAGATGATCCGCTATGCCCGCGCAATAGGATTGCGGGTCAACCTCATCACCAATGCGACGATGGCGGATCCCTCACGGTCGCGCCGGCTCCGCAAGAGCGGCCTCACCACTGCCCAGGTAAGCGTTGAAAGCCCCGACGAAGAGATCCACGACCGTCTCACGGCCAGTCCCGGCTCCTTCCGCCGGACCCTCCAGGGAATCAGAAGCCTTCAGGAGGCGGGTATCGCGGTGCAGACCAACACCACCATCACGGCGGCAAACGCCGGTTCGGCGCCGCAGATGCCCGCGTTCCTCGCCGGCCGGGGAGTGAGCCGCTTCGCAATGAACCTCTACATCCCCGTCTCCGCCGGCGGGGCGCACAACGGCTTGTTCTTTCCCTACTCTTCAATCGGCCCCGTGATCGAGTCGGTGCGGGCGGCCGCGCTTGGCCGGGGCCTCACCTTCTATTGGTATTCACCCGTTCCGCACTGCATCTACAATCCGATCGCAAAGGGGCTGGGAAACAAGTCGTGCGCAGCGATGGACGGGCTTCTGTCGGTATCGCCTTCGGGGGAGGTCCTTCCCTGCTCTTCCTACCCCCGGTCGATGGGCAGCCTTCTGACGAAGAGCTTCCGCGATGTGTGGTTCTCCGCGGAGGCGGCCCATTTCAAGAACAAGGAATACGCTCCCGCCTGCTGCGCGGGCTGCGAGAGCTTTCGCGCCTGCCAGGCCGCCTGCCCCCTGTACTGGGAGCAGGCGGGAACGGCGGAGATCGCGGGCGCGCGTTCGCTGAAGGAGGCATGAAGAAAATGCTGCTCGCCTACACGATCCCCAAGGTCCCGCTTACCGTCCGCCTCCTTCTCTTCGCCGCATTCGCGGCGGCGGGAGCAGCGGTCCAGCTCCTCCTGGGCGACTTCGGCGTCTTTCTGGGCGCCATCCTGATGGTACCGGGGCTCATCTTCGTCTGGGCAAAGGGCTATCGGAACAAGCCGGTTGACCTCGGCTTCCAGGACTGGCAGCCCGTTTCAGCCGCCGAGTTCGGAAGGATCAAGAGCAATCTTGCATTCACGCGAAAGGGGCGCTACTCAGTGATCTACAAGCCGGGATTCGGGGTCTTCATCATCATCGCCCTGGGAATCCTCGCGCTCGTGTTCCTCTTTTCGGAGGCCGCCCTGGCCGCCCTGTTCTCCTTCGACGCGGCCGTGCTCCTCCTCCCCTTCCTCTTCTCCGGCAACGTGAGGCTGTGGACGCCGCAGGAGCTCGCCTTCAAGATGCACGGCTTCGATACAATCGTCGGATCCGAGCCGACTGAAGGCGGCGACATCATCATCACCCCGTACCTCCGCCTGGACAAGGACAAGGAGGGGAGGAGGATACCTGAGGACATCCGCCTCATGGTGGAGCCGCGCAGGAAGCCCGCAGACTTCCTGGGAGTGCAGTTCCAGGTTGCCATCAACAAGGGCCCCAACGGGCCAGTGCCGTACATGTACGCCGTATTCCTCTGCAAGGGTAAGGGAGAATCATTCAGTTGGGTCGATTCCCAGCGCTTCTCCGGCATGGAGCAGGAGCCGGGAGGGGACAAGGAGTACGGCTATGTCGTGGTCCGCCAGAAAACCTCGGGAACGGGCTATCACACGACCGACTCCGACATCAAGAGGCTCTACGGCATCGTCAAGGAAAAGCTCCTCGCGATGAAAGGCGGCGACAAGGCGGCCAATTAGGTCCGCAGCCCTGCTGCGCGCGGCTCCAACCGCAGGCAAGTCCGCACGCTGCCGCAAGGGCGCCGCGCCTGCGCGCAGCTGCGGCTACCTCGCTTTTATCTTGCAGGCGAGATCCTTGCTGAAGGCAGGAACGTCCAGGGTCAGCGCACCGTCCCGGGCGGTCAGGGTCTGCTCGGAAACAAGCCTTCCGGTCTGGGGGTCCCAAAGCTGGACGCTCCACTTTGAAGAGGCGGAATCCTCAGCGCGGCCTCCATCTCCGCCCGAGCCGCCCGCCGATGCTCCGGCTTTCAGGCCGACGGGGATGTCGATGGTGAATCCCTCCAGGGTCGGAAAGACCACGTTGCCCAGGCCCTCGCTGATCGCCAGATCCTCGAAGCCCTGATACGAATAATGGGAATCCTTGATCCAGACGAAGCTCTCCTCCGGCCCGGAAAGCCGATAGATACGGACTCCGGTGCGCTTTTCCATCGGGGCGGGCGCCAGATTCATCCCCGCAAGGTCCATCGCCGGCGAGGAACCGGGAGAGGGCCCGAATTGTCCGTAGAGATCGTTCGGCTCGATGTACTGGTCCCACCACCACAGCATCCCCCCGGCGGCAGCCCCGGCCATGAAGCTTCCCCACATCCCGTCATGGAGGATGATTCCCTCCTTGTCCGGGATATCGCCGCTGATGCCGTACTCCCCGAAGAAAAAGGGCTTGTCGGCGTCGGATCTGGCCTTGTCCGTTTCACGCTTCATGTATGCGGCCCAATCGCCCAGGCTGTACTTGTGCTCCTGCACGAAATCCATCATCTGCCAGGACGGATCGTCGGCCGAAACGGGAATGGAGTAGCTGTTGCTCACCATGTGCCTGCCCAGATCCAGGCTCCTGATGCCGTCTGCCGTCTCTTTCAGCCAAGGGACCCAGTCGGGGGAGCCAATGACGCCATCCGCGAAGTTCACCTCGTTCCACAGCTCCCAGGCGAAGATGTGCGTGCTGTAGCCCCAACGCGAGACGATATAGCGCATCCGCTGCATGAAGAGCTTTTTCGCCCTCGGGTCCGAGAGGAATTGCGCAGGCGTATCCAGGAATCCCCCCGCGGCCCTGTTGTAGGGATTGGACTGCCACTCCGGATTCGTCCCCGTGCTGAACGCGCCGTGATTGAGCAGGCAGAGCATGAGGTAGATGCCCTTCTTCCCGGCGAGGTCCACTACAGAGTCGAGCTCCCATGCCTGGCGCTGCCGCGCCGAATAATCGCCTAGCCCCGTGTCCGACCACTCCTGGGCAAAGCCCCAGCTTGCAAACCAGATCCGCGCGTAATTGGCGCCCGCGCCGCCCATTTTTCCGAACCAGAGGTCGTAGGCGGAGATGCCGCGCGGGTCGTACCAGGCGACGTTGCTGCCGATGGGAAAGAATGTTCCCCCCCGCTGGAACTCGAAGTAGTGGCGGTCCCGCGTCGAGACATGGATGTAGCCTCGATCCGAGCCGGCAATCGTGTCGAAGCTGCGCAGATCCGATTCAACCGCTTGTTCCGGGGCCGGGGAGGCGCTCCCCGATTGTAGCTGCCTCCATTTCCGCGCCACGAGCTTGTACGACCACTTCCCTTCTTCGCTCGGCGCGAATCTGACCTTCCACCAACCGTCCCCCTCGGGCCTGATTGACTCCTGCGAGACGGACGTGTCCCGCGCAAAAGGGACATACCAGAACGCCGGAACGCGCGAGGTCTTGCCGGACGGCGAGGTGAACAGGGCATCGAGAGTGAGCTCCGCCGGATCGTAGGGATTGGCCGCGCGAAGGGAGAAGCTCGGCGTCGATCTCGAACTTCTCGAACACGGGAACTCTTGCCGCAGCCATGATCGAGCTGAACGCGAAGGCCTGCCCCGCGGCGGGAGACCCCGTGGCGGGAGATTCCGGAGCCCGCCGGGCCGATGGGGCCCCTCGCGCGGAAATGAGACGCAGGTTGTCGAAGAGCACGCTCCCGGCCGGGTTTTCAAGGCCGGTAATGGAAAAGCCGATCAGCGAAACGTTCTGGGCATTGCGAATGTCGGCCACTCTCCTGCCCGAGGTCTCGGGAGAGCTGAATGTCCGGCCGTGGAAGTCGAAGGAGAGCGTGGACGTTGAGTGAGGCACGATGCTGAATACCTGTGACCTCTGGGCCGATCCATCCTGGCCGGCCTCCAGGAAAAGGGAGATCATGAGCCTTTCGGTGCAGCGGCTGACCACGTCTATCTCCAGGCCATCCACCCTGCTCCAATCCTGCGGGGGCGTCAGCCTGCGAAAGAAGTCCACGGATGCGAGGCCGGTGATGGCAAAGCTCACCTCCAGGGCGCCCGAACCCTCGGTCTGGCCCTCGCGCACGATCCGCAGCGATGCCTGCGCCTTGCCCTCGGATCTCACCTTGAGGGATGCACCCGCTTCGAAGGGTCCCTGCGCCGATTTCCATCCCGACTCCACATCGAAGCTGTCCCACGGTATTCGATCCAGCGGTGTCCCCCTCCCTGGCGCCTCTGCTCCCGGCGCCGCCAGACCAGGCGCCTCCGGAGAGGTTCCACAGCCCGCCATCGCCGCGAAAACGAGAAGGCCCGCAAGGGCGGGAAGCGATGTCCCGCCGCGCGTCGCGCGGGTGTGTTTGGATGGGCTCATGCTGTCATTCTTTCCAAGGTTGTCGGCGCCGCTTGAGCAAGTCTTTCCTACTTCACGCGCTCGCCGATAATCTCGATCTCCCACAGGGAGAATCCCCATTGGGTGCCGCGGACCTTCGCGTCAAGCTTCACGGAGCGCACCTTCGCGGGCGCGAGCGCCACCTCGTCGATTCCGCCGTCCGAATCCGCCACGCTTGCGAGGAGGGTCCAACTCTCCCCATCGGCGCTTCCCAGGATATCGTAGAGCTTGCCGTAAGCGGCCTCCCAAGCGAGGACCGCCTTCGTCACCGTGAATGTGCCCTGGAGGTCGATGACCAGCCACTGGCCGTCCTTGTACTCGCTGGACCAGCGGGTCTTGGGATTCCCGTCGTTTGCGTATGCGGCCAGGCTTTCCGTGTTCTCCACGCTGCTCGCGACGACCGGCTTCAGAAGCGCCACATTGCCGCGATCCGGATCGATGACATGAATCATGAAGCTTGCCGGCGTCTCATTGTCAGCCTTGTCCCGCGCGATCAGGGAGACGGGGATGCTTCCGAGCTTCCCCGCTCCGGCGAGGGTGACGGAGAGCTTCCCCGCCGGGCTCAGCGAAAGGGAGGCAACCTGCGAGTCCCCCGGTACGACAAGGGCGAAGGTGATGTCTGAGCCGTCCTCCGGATCCTGGACAAAGGCTTTCAGGTCAAGGACGTCGGGCCAGGAGCGCTGCGCCACGTTCAGGATAAGATCCGTGAGCGGCTTTACAACCCGGGGACCGCGGTCCAGTCCCGAACGATCCAGGGCGATGAAGCTTGCGTAGTCCTCGCTGATTCCGCTCATGGCATCGGCGCAGTGGAAGAACCCGCCATATCCGTCGTGGTTGGTCATTGTCCAGGAAAGGGCGCCCGCGTACCCGTTTTCGATGGCGTAGCGGTACGCTTCCTCGCTCGACAACCGGCTCTTCGGGGCGAATCCGCTGTGACCCGTGATCGGAACGATCCCCTTGGCGGGGAACTCCGCGATCACCAGCGGCTTATCAAGGCCCCAGTGGCTCTTGGGGTTGTGAAAGGGCGAGAGCCCCTCGTCGAAGTATTCGGGATAGTAATGCACGGAGTAAAAATCCAGAACGCCATCCTTGTCGCCCCCGGCCTCGATCAAGCGGTCGTCGCGGTAGTAGTTGATCAGGCCGCCGATGTCGGTGGCCACCTGGATATTCCAGCTTCCGTTCGTGACGAGGCTGCCGGGAGCCTCGCGATGGATGGCTCCCGCCACCCTGTTGATGAAGCCCTGCACCGCCTCCATCGAAGTGCGCTTGGATGTCCATCCGAAAGAGGGGAGCATCCCCTCCGGCTCGTTGAAGACTTCCCACGCAATCAGGCCGGGATGGCTTTTCACCCTTCGCACCAGGGGCAAGAGGGCCCTGTCGATGAAGGCCTTCGTCGCGGCCGGATCCTCGATCAGCCTGACGTTTCTGGCAAGATCGGCGCCGGCCTGCTTTTGCAGAAGGTCGAAGGACCAGAGACAGAGGATGAGGCCGACGCCCCGCTCGAAGGCGATATCCAGGGCACGTTTCACAACCAGGATCTGCTCGGGAGCAAGCTCCTTCACGAGCCCGTCCTCCCCGAACGCGGGGGAGCGCGAGCCGTTCACGAAGATCCACCAGCGGATGCAATTGCCGCCTGCGGCCGCGATGTTCTCCGCCTGCTCCGTGAACTTCCCTTCATTGAAGCGGTCGAGGTCTTTGGCGTAGTCCATCCACGCCAGATTCATCCCGTTCAGGAAAATCCTTTTCCCGCTGTGAGGGATGAGGTTGGCAGGGTCGATGGCCGCCCCGCTTGACGCCGGGGCAGGAGCGGGAACCTTGACGCCGTCCTCGGCGGGCGCGGAGGGAGCCGGGGCTTGGGCGCTCGGCTGCGAAGCGGGCGTGGCCTTCTCTGCGGAGCTTTCGGGCTTGCTCGCGGCCGGCGCCGAGGCGCACGCGGCAAGAACGGCGATTGCCGCTACGATCGCCGCAGCGCGAAGGCACGTCATCCACGGAAGCCTCATGTCCATGTTCAGGATCCTCCCGAATAAAGGCGCGGCCGCCCCGGCGGCGTCGGCGCGAAGCGCGACACCGCCAGCAGGGCGGCCGCGGTCCTTCCTGCCCAGCTGTTTCTCCGGTCACTCGCCATCGATGAGCAGCCGCTCATGACGCTCTCGGCCCCCACGCCGACTCGAGCCCTATTTCAGGTCCGTGACGCTTATACCCCGCTCGAAATATCTCTGCCCGAAGATATAGATCACGACCGTCGGGATGAGGGCCAGCGCAATGGCGGCGAGCTGCACCGTCCATTCCTTTTCCGTGGGGGACTCGAAAAACATCAGGCCGAGGGGGAGCGTGTACAGCGCCTTGTTGCTGAGGTAGATGAGGGGATCGATGAAGTTCTTCCAGCTCCAGAGGAACGTGAAGAGGCATGTCACGACGATGGCGGGCTTCACCTGGGGAAGAACGATGTTCCAGTAGGTCTTCCAGGTGCCGGCGCCGTCGATCCACGCCGCCTCGTCGATCTCCTTGGGAACGCTCAGCATCAGCTGGCGGATGAAAAAGATGTTCCACGCGCTGCCGAAAAAGCCGGGCACCACCAGGGGCAAGAAGGTGTTGGTCCAGCCCAGGTCCCTGAACAGGGTGTACAGGGGGATGAAGGTGATTTCGTTGGGAAGCATCAGCGTGCTCAGGAGAACCATGAAGAGGGTGTTCTTGAGCGGGAACTTGAAGCGGGCGAAACCGTACGCCACGATGGCGGAGGTGAACACGGAGGAGCTGGTCTGGATCACGGCCAGTACGATGCTGTTTCGAACGTAGGAGAGAAGCTCGTACTGCATGATGGCCCGCGTGTAGTTGGTGGGGTGAAGCGGCCAGGGAAGCCACATCGTCTTGAGGTCCGTGCTGGCGAACTGCCCCAGGTCCTTGAAGGAGGACACCAGCAGGTAGAAGAAGGGGATGACGATGAGGATCGCCAGGAAGGTGAGGAAGACGAAGCCCAGGGTGACGTGCAAGCTCGGGAACATGCGCCCGATGAGCATCCGCCGCCTTCTCATACCTTCTCCGCCTCGCCGGCTTCAGCCCTGCCGCGCCTGCGCAGGTAGGTGACGATGAAGAGCGTCAGGATGAACCCGATGATGAAGACGATCCAGCCGAGTGCCGCGGACTCTCCCATCTTCCAATCTCCCCACCCTTTCCTGTAGAGATAGAAGACAAGGGTGGCGAGGCTGTTGTTCGTTCCCATGAGGTTGCTCGTTGTGTCGGCCATTCGGGCAAGGGACGCTGCCAGATCGAAGATGCGAAGCCCATAGATCAGGCCCTGGATGGCCTGGAAGGTGATGATGGGGGTGAGAAGCGGGACCGTCACCCGCAGGAAACGGGTCCACCAGCCGGCCCCGTCGAGCTCGGCCGCTTCGTAGTACGACTTGGGAACGCCCGCGATGCCCGCCATGAAGATTATCATCGTCGCCCCCACGTACCAGAAGTTGGTGATGATGAGAATCCAGATGGCGTTCCGGGGGTTGCCCAGCCAGTTCACGGGTTTTCCCCCGAGCATCGTGATGAGAACGTTGAGAAGCCCGGTCTGGGATCCTCCCTCGGTCCCGCCCATGAATATCGGCACCATGAGCAGGCCGAAGGACACGGGGATCACCAGGGAGGGAAGGAAGAAGATGACCCGGAAGGGCCTGTGGCCCGGGACCTTGTCGTTCATGACGGCGGCCATGAGGAGGGCAAGAACGTTGCCTCCTACCACGGCAAAGAGCATGAAAAGGGCATTATTGCGGACCGCCCTCATGAAAAGCACGTGCCTGATGGTCGTCAAATCCGCGGGCCAGATGTAGGCGATGTAATTCCTCAACCCGACGAACACGCGCTCGCCTATCCCATCCCACTTCAGAAGGCTTATGTAGAACGAGGTGATGATGGGATACAACTGGAAGACGAGGAAGCCGATAAGCCAGGGAAGCACGTAGAGATACCCCTGGCGGTTCCTCCCCCACTCAAGCCCGCTCTGTGCTCTCAGGCGCATGGATGCTCTCCTCGAACACCGGCGCCGCGTGGCGCGGCGCCGGTTTGAAGTTCATCTCATTCGAACAGCGACGAAATGATGTCCTTGCCGTCCTTCTCGATCTTTGCGGCGGTCTGCTGCGGAGTTGAGCGTAGCTGGAACAGGTCCGTCAGGGCGGACTCCAGCACCCCGGTGAACTCGGTTGTCGGGAGCATGGGCCCTGTGATGACGAAGGGAATCTCGCTGAAGAAGGGCTTCATCATGTCCTTCGAATAGGGATACGGGTTCTCATTCTGCGCCTGGATGAAGGCCTTGCTGTTGGCGGGAAGGTCCCCGGTCTTCGTGAACTCAAGCTGCCCTTCGGCGCTCGTCATCCACTTGATGAACTCCCACGCCGCGGCGGTGTTCTTGGAGTTGCGCGAGATTGCCAGGGAGTTGAAGTAGCCGCGGGTCGAGCGCACCTTGCCCATCGGAAGCGGAGCGGTGCCGACGTTGATCCCCTTGTCCAAGAGTGGGGGGAATCCCCAGGGTCCGGTCTGCTCGAATACAACCTTGCCGGTGGCAACGGCGTCGTCGGGGGTGCCGAACTCCGTCTGCCATTCCCCGGTGTACGGGGGAAGCACGTTCTGCTTGAAGAGGTTCTGCAGAACGGTGAGGCCCGCGATGCCTTCCTTGGAGTTGACAAGGATCTTCGTGGGGTGGGTGTAGCTGTCCATGAGCTTTCCGCCGGCCCCGACGATGAAGGACTCGTACATCTCCATGACATGGAAGCGCGCGGTGTACTGGACGAACTTGTCCCCGTCCTTCACGGTGAGCTTCTTCGCGATCTGGACGAACTGGTCCCACGTCATCGGCTTCACGGGATCGGGGTAGGCGACCCCTGCTGTGTCCAGCAGGTCCTTATTGTAGATCATGGCCCGGACTCCGGCGCCGACCGGTATCGCCCTGATCTTTCCGGTGACGATGTCGGCGGCCTGCGCGCCCGGAGCCATCTGGGCATACAGCGCCTTTGCGCCGGGAAGGTCATCCAGCACCTTGAACACTCCCCGGGTGATGTATGCGCCCTGCTCGACGTTGGAAAGAGAGATGACGTCGGCGGCGTTTCCCGCCAGCACCGTTGTGCGAACCTTCTCCCAGTAGGCAGACCAGGGCAGGAACTCGGTCTTGACCTGGATGTCGGGGTGCGACGCCACGAAGGTATCGACCAGCTTCTGGAAATCAGTCGCCTCCTGTGTGCCCGCCCACCGCGTATAGGTGATGGTGGTCTGGGCGAAGACGTTCGGCGCCGCGAATGCCGCGATAAGCGCCAGCGTCAAGAGGACCAAGAAAATCCGACTCCTCATAATAACTCCTCCTTCGCTATAGTGTCCGGCCCACAGGGGGCCGGAAGATCCCGATTAAAAGCCTTCAGACGACGGGGTCCTCCTTGATGAAATCGAGGATCTCCCCGATGTACCCGAAGGCGAGGTTCACGCAGGTATCTGCCCCGCCGTAGTAGATCGCGATCCTGCCCGAGGCCGGATCCTGCACGCTGGAGCAGGGGAAAACGACATTGGGAACGTCTCCCACGCATTCGTAGGAAGCCTGCGGCGAGAGAAGGTAGCGCCTGCCGCGGGCGCGGACCTTCCAGGGTTTCTCCAGGTCCAGGAGGGCGGCGCCCATGCTGTAGACGAAACCGTTGCAGCTGGTGAGCACGCCGTGATAGATGAGAAGCCATCCTTCGGGGGTCTCGATGGGAGCAGCCCCGGCGCCCACCTTGGTGCTCTGCCAGGGGCTCTCGCCGCCCAGGGTGCCCATAACCCAGCGATGCCTGCCCCAATAGGTGAGGTCGGGGCTCTCGCTGTAAAAGATGTCGCCGAAGGGGGTATGGCCCGAATCGCTGGGGCGGTGCAGGACGGCGAACCTGCCGTCGATCTTTCGGGGAAAGAGAACGCCGTTTCTATTGTAGGGAGGGAGGATGTTCTCGGTTCTGAAGAAAGTCTCGAAGTCGAAGGTGTATCCCGCCCCGATGCTTGCGCCGTGATTGCCATCGCACCAGAGAAGGTGGTAGCGGCCCTCGACGCGCACCACGCGCGGATCATACTTGTACTGGGAATCGGGCAGATCGGGATCCGCGGGAGCGAACCTGATGGGCTCGGGGTCGATTCGCCATCTGACGCCGTCCTCGCTGAATCCCCTGTGTATGTTCATTCGGCGGGCGTCATCGTCGACGCGAAAAACTCCGGCAAAGCCCTGCCCGAAGGGCACGACGGCGCTGTTGAACACGCTGTTCGACCTCGTTGTGGCATGACGGTCGATTATGGGATTGCCGGAGCACCGCCAGAGAGGCGAGACGCACTCCCTGGGACGATCCTCCCAGGGAATCCTCCGCATTGCATTTTCGGCCGGCTCGGCGCGCTCAGCTGCGGCTTTCCTTTTCACTTCAGGCATGCGATTCCTCTGGGCTTTTCGTTTGATCGGTATGGAAACCGGTTTCCATTTTTATGCAATCAACACCAGATTTCTTGCTGGGCACCAAGCCAGATTACCATAGATCGGCCACCTGTCAAGAGTTTTTTTGCCGCCACCGAGTCTCTCCTTTCGCACCTGGGCCTTTCCGGGGGTCACTGGCATGAAATAATAATGTAAATAATTATATGTAAAATAATTATATTGCAGCCATATCAATAAGAAGCAAATGTAAAAAGCGACCTGAGGCTCGCCTCGCGCCGAATATGGGGCCGATGAGGCTCATCCTTTCCAGATAGAGAAGCCCCGGAAACGACCCTTTACAAAGAAACCGATTTCCACGAGAATGATCCCATGATTCCGGAAGATCTTCGCCTCATGGCCTCGGAGATGGAAAACGAGCTTCGCGTGAATATTCTCCCATTCTGGACGAAATACGTGGACCGCGACAACGGCGGCTTCTTCGGATTTGTAGCGAATGACGGCTCCGTGGACCGGCGCTCGGACAAGGGAATCGTGGCGCACTCCCGCTTCCTCTGGACCTACGCCGCTGCGTCGCGGATTCTCCGCGATGCGAGCCTCCTCGAAACCGCGAAATCCGCCTACAGCTTCATCGTCGACGCTCTCTACGACAAGCGGCGCAAGGGATTCTTCTGGATCACGGACTACCAGGGCGCTCCCAGGACCGAGAAGAAGGTGATATACGGCCAGGCATTCGCTCTCTACGCTCTGGCCGAGTACGCCCGCTCGGGGGGGCCGCCCCGCGCCCTCGAGCTCGCCATGGAGACCTTCGATCTGCTGGAGCGGGTTGCGCGCGACGCGAGCCGGGGCGGCTACTTCGAAGCTGTCGAGCCGGACTGGTCCGCCCCCATCGTCTCCTCATTGAGCGAGGCGGACTCTCCCTGCGCGAAGAGCATGAACACGAACCTCCACGTCATGGAAGCCCTCTCTTCCCTGTACGCGGCGAGCGGGGAGCCGCGTGTGCGCGAAGCGCTTGGCTCCCTGATCGAGGTTCATCTCCGGCATATCCTGGCGTCCGGGGACCACCTCGGCCTGTACTTCGACGCGGACTGGAGGCGCCAGGACCGGACGCTCAGCTTCGGCCACGACATCGAGGCGAGCTGGCTTATCACGGAAGCCGCCGGCCACGCATGGGACGGGGGGCTTTCGGAGAGGATCAGGAAGCGGGTTCTCGCGGTCGCCGCGGCGACCGCCCGCGCGCTTGACGACAACGGCGGCAGCCTGCCCAATGAGCGCGGGGACGATGCACTGGACGCAGACCGGATCTGGTGGGTGCAGGCCGAGGCGATCGTCGGGATGGTGAATGCCTGGCAGCTTTCCGAGGACCCCGCCTACCTCAGACGCGCGCGCTCGGTCTGGGAGTTCGTCAAACGCCGGATCATCGATCGCGAGCACGGAGAATGGCTCTGGGGCGCCCACGCTGACGGAAGCCCCATGGAAGACCGTCCCAAGGGCGGCATCTGGAAGGCAAGCTATCACAACGGCCGCGCATGCATGGAGATAATGTCACGCGCCGCGGGGGGCTCACCATGAAGCAGGGGACGTACGCCCGGCGGAGGGCCGCGCTGGAACGCGAGCACGGCAAGCTCGTTTCCCGGAGGAATGAGCCTCTTCTGCCGGGCAATGGGATCTTCATCCGCTACCGCTACCCCATCCTCACCGCGGCACATGCCCCCCTGGAGTGGCGCTACGACTTCGACCGGCGGGTCAACCCCTTCTTCATGGAACGGCTGGGCGTCAACGCCGTGTTCAACGCGGGGGCCATCGCGTGGCAGGGGAGCTACTGCCTGATGTGCCGGATGGAGGGCTGGGACAGGAAAAGCTTTTTCGCGATCGCCCGAAGCTCAACCGGCATCGACGGCTTCCGCTTCGATCCCGAACCGCTCCTGCTGCCCCAGACCGAGGAGCCCGACGTCAACGTCTACGATATGCGCCTCACCCGGCACGAGGACGGATGGATCTATGGAGTTTTTTGCAGCGAGCGCAAGGATCCCGCGGCCCCGCGGGGCGATACCTCAAGCGCGGTAGCCGCCGCGGGAATCGTTCGCACGAAAGACCTCCTCCAATGGGAGCGCCTCCCCGACATGATCTCGGCTTCCCCGCAGCAGCGCAACGTCGTGCTCCACCCCGAGCTGGTCAAGGGCAGGTACCTTCTCTACACGCGGCCGCAGGACGGGTTCATCGACACGGGCTCGGGAGGCGGCATCTGCTGGGGCCTGGTGGACGACATGAGGGACCCCCGCGTTGAAGATGAATCCCTCCTGGACCCCAAGGAATACCACACGATCAAGGAGCTGAAGAACGGGGCGGGCGCCCCTCCCATCAAGACCCCGAAGGGCTGGCTGCACATCGCGCACGGCGTGCGGGCAACCGCCGCGGGGCTTCGCTACGTGCTGTATGCCCTGCTTACGGATCCGGCGGATCCGACACGGGTAGTCGCGCGGCCGGGCGGCTATCTCATCGCGCCGGAAGGCGAGGAGCGCGTCGGCGACGTTTCCAATGTCTGTTTCACCAATGGCGCCATCACGGATGACGACGGGCGCCTCCTCATCTACTACGCAAGCTCCGACACGCGGCTCCACGTGGCGGAGACCTCGATCCCGCGCATGCTGGACTACTGCCTGAACACCCCGCCGGACCGCGGGGCGAGCCGCGCCGGCGTCGAGGAGCGCCTGCGGCTACTCAGGGCAAACCGGGTGCTGCGGGGATGAGCCCGATCTTGCGCAGAACGAGCGCTCTTCCTTGCCGCCGGATCGTCGTTTACGCTATCATGAACCGAGGGGATCCATGCAGCGTACCATAACTTCGATCACGATCAACGAAATAGCGCGGATCGCCGGTGTGGCCAAGGGGACCGTGTCCAAGGTCCTCAACAACTACCATGGGATCAACGAGCGCACGCGCCAGCGGGTCCTGAAAATCGTCAAGGACCTGAACTACGAGCCCAACTCGGCTGCCCAGACCCTCGCGCTTCGAAGAACCGGCAACATCGGCCTGATCATCCCCCACTCCCCCGAGCATTCCCTCACCGGCGCCTACTGGTCTTCCCTGGTGAGCGCGATCACCCGCGAGGCGACGCGACTCGGCTACAGCCTTGCCCTCCTCCTCCCCCAGGCTGAGGGACTGCTCCCGGACCTGTTCCGCTCCATCGTGCGCAAGAAAAGGGTCGACGGCCTGATCGTCGGCGCCGAGCTCATGGACAAGGGGTACTTTGCCACCCTCCTGTCGACGGAGGCCCACTTCGTGATGCTGGGCAGAAACCCCGCTTTCATCCACCACTGCGTCGACATCGACAACCGCGCGGCCGGCGCCTCCATCGCCTCCTACCTCATCGGCCGCGGCTATCGAAGGCCGCTGTTTATCGGGGGGCCTTCCGAGTACTACTACATGGCGGATCGTGCCGCGGGCTTCGCCGAAAGCGTGCGCGCCGCCGGTCTGGAGCCTCTCCAGGCGTTGTTCCTCCCCTACGAGGACCGCGAAACGATGAAGAGCGTCCTCACCGGAGTCGTCGAGTCGGGCGGGCCTGATTCGGCCGTCGTGGGGGCGGGCGGCGACTTCATGTTCGACGCGCTGGCCGCCTTCGAGGCATTGGGCCTCCGCCCGCCCGAGTTCGGCTTCGCCACCTTCGACGATTACCGATTCCTCGACTTCCTCAAGCCGCCCATCACGGCCGTGGCCCAGCCCGTGAGCCGCATGGGCAAGGAGGCGGTCAGGATACTGGTGGAGCTTCTCAAGTCGCCCCGGGAGCCGGCAGGCCGGGATCGGTGCGTGATCCTGGACACGTCCATCATCGGCCGCGCGAGCTGCGGCGAGACGTACCCGGTTTCGGCCGCTCAGAAGGACTGCGATTTCTTCGCTTTCCAGCGCGATCAGAAGACAACCAGGCGCCGCGGCCAGACCTAGACCTGCGGCGGCTTTTCGAGCGAAGTGAGAAAAACGCCGCTGGGAGGGCGGAGGCGCGCGGAGCCCTGTGGCGATAGTCCGCCGCATAAGGCGGCAGCGCGCCCATAGACCTGCGGCGGCTTTTCGAGCGGAGCGAGAAAACGCCGCTGGGAGGTCGGAGGCGCGCGGAGCCCTGTGGCGGTAATCCGCCGCATAAGGCGGCAGCGCGCCCTAGGAGAACACTCTCTTCAGCCCCGGGATCTTGCGCAGCAGGAACACCACGGCGAAAGCGAGCGGGAGCAGGATCAGGGCCGCCGCTTCCCACTTGGCCAGCGGGTGCGCGCCCCAGGGCTTCAGCAGAAAAAGAGATACGGCAACCAGAATGGGCGCGTGAAAGACGTACACGCCGAAGGCATTTTCGGAGAGGAACTTCGAGAACGCGCCCCGCTCCTTCGCCCTGTCGCGGAAGAGCACGAGCAGGTCAGAGGGAAAAACCGTACTTCGCCAGAATCTCTGTCGGAAACTCGAAGCGCACCGTTTTCAGCGGATCCACGATCTGGCAGAACTTCAGCTCCCCCACGAGGCTCATGAGCATCCCCGCGTCGTTCAGCGGAATGCCCACAAGGTCTGTAAGGAACCTTGCCATCCTGTGCGTGGCCTCTGAAGCGGCTTCATCCGACGTGGGCGCAGCCACGATCGTGGCGACCACCTTTTTATTCGAAACGAAGGGCGTGGGAAGCCCCGGAAGATCCACCACCCGGGCTTTGAGCCGGACTTCTCCGGGGGTTTCGGCGCCGCAGACCACGATCTCCCCGTCTCCCATGGCCGCGTGAAGGTCTCCCGCGCCCAAAAGGGCGCCATCCACGCCGACGGTCAGGAACAGACTCGCCCCGGCGCCGATGAGGGTGCAGTCCATGTTTCCCCCGTGGGCTCCCGGAGTTCCATTGGGGACCTCTCCCGCGGCGGGGGCAACTCCGATCACGCCGATCATCGGGCGCTTGGCAACGCGCAGATTCCGAAACAGAATCTCGTCCCCTTCCCGACGCAGGACCGCCGTCTCCATCTTGGTGATCACGTCTCCCAGGGCGCCTTCACCGGGGATGGTCACCATTGTCGAGGTTTCCCCCACGGATACCTCCAGCAGGTCGACGCGCAGGATGTCCCCCGGCTTCACCCCTTCGATGTAGACGGGACCCGTGGCGGGATTCACATGGCTCCAATCAAGGGCTGAAATCAGGTCGCGCTCGCTTTTGAGCTGGCCCTGGAAGCAGTCATGGGTCTCGATGACCACCTCCTCACCCTGCTTGACGCGCGCCACGGGGTGAAGCGAAGGGCTGAAAGCGAAAAACACGTTATCTCTCGAAACCCTCACCGCCATCTCCCCACCCTCCTTCAGCCTTCAGGCAGGCATCCCGGTGAGCCCGGCTTCCGCGTTCAGCTTCGCCCACATCCGCCGGTATGCCGGGTCCTTGAATGAAAGATCGCCCCGGGAGCGCAGGCGGGCAATCCACGCCTCCGTCTCCTCGAGCGCCGTCCGGAAGCAGTGCTCCATGAAGTCGCGCTTCTCGGCCGCCGTGCCCTTGCGGACCGTAGGGGCCGCCTTGAGGAACCCGCTCTCAAGAGCGTCGAAATCGGAGCGGATCTCGGGCACGATCCTCGTGAAATCGGCCATCGCCCGTCGATGGAGAAGCTCGTGCTTCCACCACAGGGAGCGTGGATCGAAATGCTCGGTGGGAAGCGGGCCGATGTCGGGAAGCTCGAGGCCGGGGAACACGGGTTTGAAGATCGAGAGGCAGGTGCCGGAGGTGCCGGTGACCCACGCCAGGATGTCTTCGCCCCTGATGTCGGCCACCATGACCCCGTCCGCCTGCCACCAGCGGTCCTTCTGCGGGCCCGCGTGCATGCACAGGCTGGAATGAACGGGAGCCGTGGCCGGGTCGTAGCCGTCTCCATGCAGCCGCATCAGATTGAAAATCGTGGCTGCCGTGATCGAGCCTTTCGACTCTCTCAGCCCGTCGGAGCTCGTCCGTTGCCGCTGGGGCGCCCCCAAAGCCGGGGGAACCTCGGGCAGGGCGAAGGTGGAAGCCCAATCCAGGGACCCTTTCTCATCCGCCTCCGAGCAGCGCTCCCAGTCTCTGCGGATGCCCAGCATGTTCGAGATCGAAGCGATATTCTCGACCCCGCGCACCGCCCACTTGCGGCCGGCCGTCTCCAGCACGTACGCTTCGCGGGCATCGGCCATGAGGAAGCTTGAGTCGAAGTGGGAGTTTCCCTTGAGCTCGGCGCTCCCTCCCTGTCCGTAGGTTTCCAGCAGGCGCGTCATCACCTCGATTGCTTCGCGGCAGCTCCTCGCCCGCTCCAGGCCGAGCCTCATCAGGTCGGGACCGATGATCCCGTCCCCCGCCTCTTTCATCTCCGTGGTGAATACGGCTTCCTCGCCCATGCAGAGGCCGAACTCGTTCACGCCGATCTCGCATCCGTAGGTCCAGAAGGCCTTGGTGAGGATGAGCTCGAAGGTCTCATCGGCCTGGGGGATGACGAGGTGGGTCAGGCGCACAGCCTCCCCGGGAACGTGGCGCGCGCGGGGGATGTGCACGAGGGCATTGGCCTCGTTCACCTCGCAATCGGCGCTCTTAGCGAAGAGAACGGCGCCGTCGGCGGCTGCCGGCGGCAGGGCGACAAGGGAATCGCACATAGAGGCCTCCCGCTAGGAATCCGGCGAGCGCTTCCGCTTTGCCAGGGAGGCGATGTCTTCCCAGACGAGCTCGCGGCCGCCCATGATGCCGGAAGGACGGAGGATCAGGATTACGATCAGGAGGCACGCCATGACCACCTCGGTGAATCCCACCAGGCTGCTGGGAAGTATCCGGGACATGTTCACGTTGTTCTCGATCGAGCGAAGCCCCTCCCGCAGTATCGTCACCAGCACCGTGCCGATCACGGCGCCGGAAACGCTCTGGGGTCCTCCGATCACCAGCATGGCGAGGAAGACGAACATGGCGGGGAGGTAGAAGGAGTAGGGGGAGAAGGAGGTGATGAAGTGGGCCCACAGCGCTCCGGCGAATCCGGCCATGAACGCGCTCAGGATGAAGGAGATGTAGCGCATCACGACGATGTTGATTCCGATGCAGGAAGCGGCGCTTGAGTCGTCGCGCGAGGCGCGCAGCTTCAGCCCGATAGAGGACTCCTTGAACCACCAGGCCACGCCGAGGAACAGCACCCCGAAGACGGTGGCCGTTCCCAGGTACGTGAAGCGGTCGACGCCGAAGAGAGTCCGCGGCCCGTTGGTGACGGCGGACCAGTGGACCAGTACCACGTTGATGATCACCAGCAGCGAGAAGATCGTGATGACCCCGGCCGCATCGGAGAGGCGCATGAGGGGATAGCTCACGATTGCCGCCACCAGGGCGGCGATGAGCCCCCCGATCAGGAGGGAAGCGAGAAAGGGAAGCTGGACATGCGTGAGCAGCGGGTAGAGGTCCGGCAGGGCCGCGGCCTTGGCGGCGGGGCTCATGGAGAAGAGCACCGAGCCGTACGCGCCGATCCCCATGAATCCCGCCACGGCGAAGGAGAGGATCCCCGAGTTTCCCATGAACACCTGGAGCGCCAGCACGAGGATGAGGTCCATGAACAGCACCGTGACGATGCGCTCGATCAGGGTATCTCCTATCAGGAAGGTGACGCCGGAAGCCAGCAGGAGGGGTACGGTCAGGATGAAGAACGTGGAGTTTCTGGAAAGCCAGGGGGTGAGCTTCATTGTCATCCAATCCGTTTGGAAGAGGTGGCCCCGCGGATGAGCCCTTCGGGACGGAAGAGAAGGATAAGGATCACGATGACGAACATGAACGCCTCGCGGTACTCCATCAGGCCCGGGGGCAGGAGAACGCCGATGAGGCTGAAGACGATTCCGTAGATGTAGCCGCCCACGACGGCCCCGGCGAGACTCCGCATTCCGCCGATCACGGTGGCCACGAAGGCGACCAGCAGGGGCGCCCCGCCGATGGTCGGCGTCACGGATGCCGTGCGGCCCACCCAGAACAATGCCACCACTCCCGCAAGGAGGCCGCTGATCGCGAATGCGGCCGAAATCACCAGGTTTGCCGGCACTCCCAGGATGCGCGTCATCCTGAAGTTGTCGGAGGCGGCGCGAAGCGCGATGCCAAGAACCGTTTTTCTGAGCAGCAGGATGAGCAGGAAAAGAAGGGCAAGGCTCGTGACGATTGCCAGGATGTTTCGGATGGGAATGTCCTGACCCAGAACCATGACGCTCTGGCTGAAGGCACCCGGCAGGGGCACGCCGCGGGCGCGCGGGGAAATGATGAGCAGGGCCGCGTTCTGAAGCAGGGCGCTCACGGCAAAGGAGGTGATCAGCATGGCCGTGGGAGAGTGCTCCCTCACCGGGCGGAACGCCACGCGCTCGGTGAGGTAGCTTGTGAGAACCGCCACTCCCACGGAAAGGACCGCCATGACGATCCAGGGGAGAACGGGCCCCAGGGCGAGGACGAAGAGCGAATACCCCGTGATCATGAGAAGCTCGCCGTAGGCGAAGTTCACGAGGTTGAGGATGCCGTATACGATCACCATCCCCAGCGCGAGCAGGGCGTACGTGCTTCCCAGGCTGAGGGCATTGATGATGAAGTCCAGGGTTATCACGACGCTCCCTCCTCCCCCGGCTTCCGCCTGTGGTCGCCGAGGTAGACACCTTCGACGTCGACGAAGCTTCGGATGTGATCCGGCGTTCCTTCCACTTCGATGCGCCCCGTGTGCAGAAGGTATGCGCGATCCACGATGTCGAGGGCCCTCTCCACGTTCTGCTCCACCAGGAGGATGGTCACGCCGCGCTCTCGCAGGCGCACGATGAGCTGGAAGATCTGGTCCACGAGAACGGGGGCGAGGCCCAGCGAAGGCTCGTCGAGCATCAAGAGCTTGGGGTGGGACATGAGGGCGCGGGCTATGGCGAGCTGCTGCTGCTCGCCGCCGGAAAGGGTTCCCCCGGCCTGGCGCAGGCGTTCTCCGAGGATTGGGAAAAGCTGGATCATCTCCTCCAGGTCCCGCTGGAACTCGGCCCTCCGGTAGCGGACGAACGCTCCCAGGCGGAGGTTCTCGGCCACCGTCAGGCTGGGCAGGATGTCGCGGCCCTCGGGAACCAGGGCGATGCCCTTGCGGGTGATGTACTCGGGAGGGCGGCCCTGGATCTGCTCTCCCTGGAAGACGATGCTGCCGGCAAAGGGCTTGAGCGCACCGGCGATCGTGGAAAGGGTGGTCGTCTTTCCCGCGCCGTTCACCCCGATCAAAGCCACAAGCTCGCCATCTGCGACGGAGAGCGACACGTCCCGCACGGCGCTTATGGCCCCATAGCGGATCGACACGCCGGCGACGGAGAGGATGCTCACCGCCGCACCTCCGTGGAGCCCAGGTATGCCTCCACCACGGCGGGAATGGCCCTGACGTGCTCCGGGGTCCCCTCGCCGATCGTGCGGCCGTAGCTCAGGACGTGGAGGCGATGGCAGAGGCGCATGATCAGCCGCATGTCGTGCTCCACGATCATCATCCCGAGGCTCTTCTGCGCGGGGATGGGGGCCAGCATCTTCAGAAGCTCGTCGCTCTCCTCCTCGTTCAGGCCCGCGGCGGGCTCGTCGAGGAGAAGGAAACGGGGCTCCATGGCCAGGGCGCGGGCCACCTCGACTCTCCGCTCCAGGCCGTAGGGAAGCGCTCCCGCTTTCTGGCTGCCCCAATCGGAAAGGGCAAGCTCTCCGAGAACCGTCTCGGCGCGCCGGCGGGCTTCGAAGAGCGAGAGGCCCATGCTGACCGCGGCAACCTGGACGTTCTCCAGCACCGAAAGATCGCGGAAAAGTCGTATGGTCTGGAAGGTCCGGGCAAGCCCGCTTCTGGCGATCCTGAACGCGGGCTTGTTGGTTATGTCGACGCCGCCAACGAGCACCTTCCCGCTGCTTGCCGGCAGCAGCCCCGTGACCACGTTGATCAAGGTTGTCTTTCCGGAGCCATTGGGGCCGATGAGCCCGAGGATCTCGCCTTGAGCGAGCTCCAGGCTGACGCCATCCAGCGCGCGAAGGCCGGCGAAATCCTTTGTCACCCCCTCGAGAACGAGGAGAGTCTTTCCATTGCCCGCCGCGTGTATTGAATCCATCTCGTGTGTCTGGGATGGGGAGAGGCGCGCGCCCCTCCCCTATCCATCTCTATCTCATTTCCGGTTGAAAGCCGAACCCTATGGCGCGGGGATGTCCTTGGGACGGACCCAGCCGATGAACTTGGGTACGGCCTTGTCCAGCTGAACCAGGGGCGCCTCGATGTCGGGCTCGTGCCCGGTATCCGCGCTGGACCACTTCAGCTTGCCGGTGAGCAGGTTGAACTCCATGCCCTCCATGGCCTTGGCCATGGCGGCGCCGTCCGTGCTGCCCGCCTTCTGCATGGCCTGCGTCAGGATCATCACGGCATCCCAGCCCGTTGCCACCCACACGGCATCCGGCTCGGAGTTGTACTTCGCCTTGTAGGCCGCGAGGAAAGCGTCCATGCTGGGAGTGACCCCCGGAGCGAGGAAGCTATGGGTGTCGAAGTAGATGTCGCTTCCGTACTTCTCCCCCAGGGCCTTGAACAGCCCGGGGTCGTCATAGGAATCCCCACCGACGATGGGCACGGTGATCCCCGCCTCGCGGATGGTCCTGATGATCGTGCCCAGGTCCGGCATGTAGGAGGAGATGAAGATGAACTCGGCCTTCTTGCCCGTCGCCTTCAGGCGCGCCAGCTGCGCGGAGAAATCCTGGGCGCCCTGCACGTAGGTGTCCTCGAAGATGATCGTGCCGCCCAGCTTCTTGAAGTGCTGGATGAAGTAGCGGCTCAAGCTCTTGGTGTAGTCGATGAAGGTGTCGGTCACCACGTAGCCGGTTCTCCAGCCCTTCTGGTTGTAGGCGAACTCTGCGGTGGCGGCTCCCATGGTCGTGTTCCACATCGACATGGTGAACTGCTTGTCGCCGAGGGTCTTGGAGCCGTACAGGGGAGAGGAGGCCGCGGGAGAAATTCCCACGATCCCCGCCTTCTGCGCCTCGCGGCTCGAGGGGCCGCCGAAATCGAAATCGCTGGGTGCGATAATGGCCTTGGCCCCCTTCTTGATCAGCTCAATCGCGACGTTTCCCACCGTGACCGGGTCGCTCTTTCCGTCGAGGTTGACGAACTCGACCTTGCGTCCCAGCACTCCGCCCTGCTTGTTGACCTCGTCAACGGCGAGCTGGGCGCCGCGGACCGCGGGCTCGTCGAGCGGGGCCTGGATGCCGGTAAGGCAGAGGGCGCCGCCGATCAGGATCGATCCGCTTTCCTTCTTGGTCTGACCGCAGGAAAAGAGAAGAATGCCCGCGGCAACGATCGTCACGATCAGGCCAAGCCGTTTCAGCTTCTTGTGCATGCCGTGCTCTCCTTTCGAGTGAGTATCCTGTAGAATATAAGAACCGCAGACCGACGAGAAAAGACCGCGATTGCCCCGCCGTCAGTCGAGGATAGTACCGCCTCACGCCGCCGCCGTCAATTTGCCGGCCGTTTGCGTGTCACTTTCGACCCAGAACCCTCAGGCACAAGAAAGTCAGCCACCTCGACGGCTCGCGTTTCTGGCCGAACTCCCACTCTTTCCACGCGGTCCACACGGACTCCGCGGTATAGCGGCCCAGAGCGTCCGCGTTCTTCTCGATGACGGCGAGAAGCGATTTCAGGCCGCGGTCATTGCGCAGCCGGGGGAACTGGGTGAGCACCTCGGCAACGTGAAGGATATCGTACCAGACCAGGGGGGCTTTCATCTTCGAGAAGTCGGTGCCCATGAAGAACATGTAGGGATGATCCTTTCGCCGGTTCTCCCAAAGGCTCAGGATCGCCTCGGCGCCTGCCCGGCTTGCCGGGCCGTCCCTCAGCCGGGGAAGCCGCGCCATCGCCTTGAGCATCACCAGATTTGCGTAGGGGCACGGATCGTCCTTTCTGCCGGGCCCGCGGAACCTGCCGAGCTCGGGGGAGACCGCGCACGGCCAGCCGTTTTCCCTGACCAGCCCAAGAAGCTTTCCGATTGCCGCCTGAACGCGCGGATCCTCTGACAAGCCGAGCTTCAAAAGAGCGAAGACGAGTATCGGCGCATCGCAGAGCGCCCATCCCCATTCATCCTTCCCCGTTCCGCCGAAATGCGCCGGGATATTCATGAGAACCTGGAATGGCCCGTCCGCCGCCTGATGAGCGACAATGCGGGAAACGATCTTCTCGATACCGGGGTCGTCAGAGCGAAGCCCGATATCTGCAATGAACGCAAGCTTGTGCACGGGATGTCCCGCGCTCTTGTGGCTGGAGAGAATGGGGCCGGGCCAATCGGCAAGCTCGGTGATGAGCCCGCGAATCTGGGGATCGTCAAGCATCGCGGCGCGCGATTCCATCACGTCGGGATGGCTTTCAGGCTGCCCCAGGAGATCGCGACGGACGCGATAGCGCACCCACGACGGCCCTTCCAATAGCCATTGCACGAGATCGTTCATCGGCGACAGACGATACACCTTCTGACGCTCCACGCCAAGGAGGTGGGAGCGCCGCGCGCGTCCGCCGAGGAGCCGTCGGGCGGGCCTTTCCCGGGACGCCGAAGAGCGTCCGGTTGCTGGGGGGCCGCCGCGGTTCGTACATTTGTCCCATGTCATTGTCATGAGTCTGTTATGTGGAGGTAACGGTATGTCGCTTCTCCAAGTGAACTGGCTCGCCGTCGTGGCAGGCGCGATCATCAGCATAGTCCTCGGATTCCTCTGGTACGGTCCCTTCTTCGGAAAGATCTGGCGGGGCATCATGGAGACGAAGATGGGAAAGAAGCGGGATCAGATGAGAGGCTCGGGCGGCGTGTACGTCCTGAGCAACGCCATCTTCCCCGCAGGATCTCATCCCTCGTTCCCCCGTGCTCGGGAAAGACCGCGACGCCGAAGGAGAGCGAGACGGGCCCGAGGCGCCGGTCGGCCAGCCGCACGTCCAGATCCTTCACCGCCAGCCTCAATTCCTCCGCGCGCTGCCGCGTCGCCTCACGGGAGGCGTCGGGAAGGATCAGGAGGAACTCCTCACCGCCGTAGCGGCAGGCGAGGTCCCCGCCCCGAAGGCGTGCGCGGAGGAAGGCCCCTATGGCGCGCAAGAGCTCGTCTCCGGCCGCGTGCCCATGGGCGTCGTTGAACGCCTTGAAGTGGTCGATGTCCAGCATGACGATTCCAACGGGTTGTCCGCCCCGCTCGGACCGCTTGAGCTCCATCAAAAGAGCCTCCTCCATGTAGCGGCGGTTGAAAAGCTCGGTGAGGGGATCGTGGATGGAGAGGGAACGCAGATCGCTTCTGAGCCTGAGGTTGGAGAGGGCAAGCGCGATATGCTCGGCGGCCGACACGGCGAGCGAGCGCGCCTGCGCGCCGAGGTTGAAAGCATGGAACAGACCGATGGTCTCTCCCATCGATGTGAGGGGTATGCAGATACAGCCGGCGCCCCTGTCGGCGGGAGCATGGGCGCAGGAGAGATCCGAAAAGGAGCCGGTGACGGTATTGACGCGCCCGCGCCTGAGCGCCCAGCAGTCGTCCGTCGCCAGCACGGAGAGCTTCGGTTGGGCGCTCCCCCACTGAGAGGCGACGCTCAAGAACCTCTTTTCGGCGTCGTACATGTACAGGACGCCAGACGTGCCGGGGAGCAGCCGGGGGGCATAGAGGGAGATCACGGGAAACGCTTCCTCCGAAGAAACGCAGGACTGCAGCAAGTCGCCCGTCTCGTTGAGCAGCACGACCTCACGATTGCGCTGGTCGAGCTGCTCTGCCCGTGAGGCGATGCTCTTTCGAGAGGCCTGCAGAGCCCGCTCCAGCCTCCTGTGCCGCGAGACCTGCACGCGAAGCGCCCGGGTTCTCTCGGCAACGAGCCTCTCGATGCCGGCGGTGCACCGCATCCTCTCGAATACGGACAGCCCCGCAAATGCCGTGAGGAGAAAGCCGCCTGCCAGGAGAATCCAGGGCTCGGCAGTTCGCCGCCCCCGCGTGAACGAATCCGTCGCGTAGGCGCGGACCGTCCACTCCCTCTCGCCGAAGTCGATGGGTCCGCTCCAGGAAAGTGCGGGGTGCCGGCCGGGCGTTTCCCAGGTGCTGGAAGCGCGAGAGTGGTGATAGTAGAGAAGACTCTTGTCCGCCGGGGCCGACGCGTCTCTGATCTCCAGGTCGATGCCGGCGGGACTCATGTCCTTCAAGGCCGATTCCACGAGCGTGTCCACGCGGAAAGCGTACGCGGCGAACCCCATGAGCGTTCCGGCGGCTCGCCCGCTTCCGTGCAGCGGGCGGACAAGCCAGATTATGGGCTCGGAATCATCGGGCAGCCCGACCAGCCCCGTCGATATCATATGCCCGGTTATTGCGGCGCGTTGAAGCGTCGAGCGGATCTCGGGAACCGTGAGCAAGTCCAGCCCCAGGATCTGCCCGCTGCGTTCCCGCGGCTCGCTGACGGCAACGGCGTAGTACTCGCTTCTCCTGCCCGCTACGACGGTCGCGTTCTCACCGGAGAAATCCCTGATCGCGAATGAAGGATCCAGTGCGGCCCGAGCGCGCGTCTCGAATGCGCCTCGTTCGGACTGCGCCACGCGAAGCACCAGGCCGATCAGAACGTTATCCTCTTCCTGCCACGGCAGCGACTGCACGAGCCTTCGAAACTCGCCCGCGAACGCCTCCAGCTTGTCCTCCTGGAGCTCGTTGGAGGCCGCGAAGAAGGAGCCCAGAAGGCCGATCTCCACCCTGTCTTCGGCCAGGCCGGCGCTGATCGCGTTCGCCCGGTCTAAAGCGAGGCTGGTGAAGTCCGCCATGAGGCGAGCGCGCGAGGCGCCGAGAAGCAGGAGAAACGCCGCCACGCTCACCGTGATCCCGCCGGCAAGGGTGAGCCCGAGGGGCAGATATTTACGCCAGGACGGAAGGATCGCCGCCGCCGCGGGAGCGCGGCGGGCGCCCGCCCGCGTTTGCGGGGGAGTCACTCCATCCATCCTTCCCGTCTCCAGGGCCCTGGAGAGCCGGGGCACCACGGCCGCGAGATCTTCAACACGAACGGCCCACGTCCCGCGGGCGGGATGGCTCCCGCCGCGAGGACGCTCGGCGGACGCCGTGGAGACGAGAATGAGAGGGGGTCTCTCGCCCCGTGATTCGATGAGCGGGGGGGCCGAATCCCCGAAGGACCTCCACAGCCTCGCGCTCGCGACGACGAGGTCCCATGGCTGCCCCGCCAGAGCGGATTCCGCGGCGTTTCGAGAGGCGGTCCACTGGGACTCAAGAGCGTATCCGGCGCGCTCAAGCTCCCTCTGGGCTCGCCGGGCCCCCTCTTCGGTCTCGAAGATCAGGAGCGTACGAAGGAGCTTGCTCTCTTGGGGTTTCTCCGGATTCATGACGTGCCGCGCCTCAAAAAAAAGGGGGCCGACCTGCCCCCTAAAGTCCTGAGCTTACGCTCGCCGCTTAGTAGCGGTCGCGGTAGCCGCCGCCGCCGCCGGAAGAACGCTCTTCCCGCGGTTTCGAAAAGTTCACGGTCAGGCTGCGCCCCTCGTGCTGGGAACCGTTGAGAGCCTGAATGGCGCTCTCCGCTTCCGCCTGGGAGCCCATCTCGACGAAGCCGAAGCCGCGCGAGCGGTCCGTGTACTTGTCCATGATGACCTTGGCGGATTCCACCGTCCCGTGGCCGGCAAAAAGCTTTTGAAGCTGATCGTCCGTTACGGAATACGACAGGCCGCCGACATAGAGTTTCTTGTTCATGTTCTCCTCCTTAAGGAGTGTTTTTATCATCGCCCTTTGATACTCACCGGCAAAGGAGCAGAACGTGGCAGGATGAACCTTGCACAGCTGTCTGGTCGGACGTTCCTTCGTGGTATGTTACGAAAGGTTCGAATGATGGGACTTCCACCTTTGGAAGTCCTACGAAAGACTACACGTCTATTGGAAAATAGTCAACAGCATAACAGAAGTCATTCGAACACTCTGTCGAACTCTTTTTCGAGGTCGTACGAGTTTCCCCTGTCCAGCGTGATCCGAATGATTTGTTTTGGCTGGGGCTTCAGGGACAGGCGCCAGCAGATCACCCCGCCCTCATAGTCCACAGCCTTGCTCGCCAGCCAGAACTCTTCCCGGGTGAGAAGAGACGGTATGACGCAGGCGAGCGCCTGATTGTCGATGCGGAGCCTTCCGCTCCGCCTGTCAAGATATCCCACCGGCTTGTCGGCCGGCCTGAAGAGAATGGAGAGGCGGTCGCCCGGTATCTCCCTGAACACCCGGTTCCATGCCGTCTTGATGATCGCGTACTTCGAGATGTCCCTGTCCATGATGCTGAACAGGCCGTGCTTCGCCTCGATCTTTCTGTGCTCGCCAAGGTACCTCGTGTATGCATCCGCCGGATCCGAATCGAAGATCGCCACCTGGATCACGGGAGGGTAGAGGTCCGGCATGACGAGCTCCGGCTGCACGGCCCACCCCTGCTTCCGCGGACCCTGGCCCGGATCGCTCATTGCAGCCGCGCTCTCACCACGATCGAGCCGTCGCTTTTCATGTCCCGCCCGCCTCCCCGCCAGTATACTCCGCAGATAGACAGGCAAGGTAGTGGTGCCCCGCACGCTGCATCCACGCACGCCGCTTGGTCCGCCGCACTCGCGCGCCCATTCCGCGCTGCGATCGCCTCGTCCCGGAAGGGTTTCCGCTTGACCATCCCCGCACGATCTTGTAAGGATTGAGGGCTGCATCCGCTCAAGAGAGCACTTTCAAAAGGCGGGGAGAATGGACGAACACCGAGTCAACGTGGGAATGGTTGGATTTGGCACTGTCGGCACCGGCGTGGCCAAATTGATATTGGAAAAGGGGGACCTGATTGCCGCCAAGACGGGAATCCGGCTCCATCTCTCCTGTATCGTGGACACGGACATCACGCGGCCCCGCCCTGTTTCCATCCCCCACGGCGTCCTCACCAGGGATTTGAACGCGCTCGTCAAGAATCCCGACATCCAGATCGGCGTCGAGCTTGTCGGCGGAACGGGCGCGGCACGGGACGTGCAGAGAAAGCTCCTTGAATCCGGAAAGGATGTCGTTACCGCCAACAAGGCCCTGCTGGCGACGCACGGGAGCGAGCTCTACGACCTTGCCCGCGCGAAAGGCCGGTGCATCGCCTTCGAGGCGAGCTGCGGCGGCGGGATCCCCATCATCTCGTCGATCCGCGCGGGGCTGGCCGCCAATGAGATCCAGGCGATCTTCGGGATCGTCAACGGAACCAGCAATTTCATCCTCTCCAGCATGACGGCGAAAGGCCTCTCCTTCCCCGAGGCGCTCGCCCTGGCCCAGAAGAAGGGATACGCCGAGGCGGATCCCAGCCTCGACATCGGCGGCGGCGACTCCGCCCACAAGCTGGCCATCCTCGCCTCCATAGCGTTCGGCGACGAGATCCTGCTCGAGGACATCGCGGTGGAGGGTATCCAGGGAATCTCGCATGACGACATCCGCTATGGCGCCGAGATGGGCTATTCACTGAAGCTCCTGGCGATCGGCCAGAAAAGCGGGGCGGGCAAGATCTCTCTGCGGGTCCACCCCTCGTTCATCGACAAGGAAAGCGAGCTGGCGCGGGTCGACGGCCCGTTCAATGCCATCAGCGTCTTCGGTCACGCCGTCGGTCAGGTGATGTTCTACGGCCGCGGGGCGGGCATGATGCCGACGGCGAGCGCCGTTGTGGCGGACATCATCGACGTCGCCCTGGGCAACTCCGCCCAGGTCTTCAAGCACATGCTGATCCGGCCCCGTGCCGAGGCTGCCGGCCGCATCGAAAAGATCGACGACCTGGTGAGCAGATTCTACATCCGTGTCATGGCCAAGGACGAGCCGGGAGTCTTCGCCGCCCTGAGCAGGATCCTGGCAGACCATCGCATCAGCATCTCCGGCGCCCTGCAGCACGAGGGCACCGGTCCGGACAACTCCGTTCCGGTCGTGATCGTCACGCATGCCACGGGAGAGCGGAACATGGCGGCCGCGCTGAAGGAGCTCTCGACGCTCAGCGTGGTCAGCGGCAAGCCCGTCCATATCAGGATCGTCGACATCCCCGAGGACAGGGACGGGTAGGCAGGAATCGCACGATGCCCAAGTACGTGATCATCGTGCCGGATGGCGCCGCCGATGAGCCGATGGGCGAACTCGGCGGACGGACGGCATTCGAAGCCGCCGAGATCCCCCAGATGGACCGCATCGCCGCAGATGGCCGGCTGGGGATGGTGCGGACGGTGCCGCGGGGGATGGAGCCGGGCAGCGACGTGGCCCAGATGAGCCTCCTGGGCTACGATCCGGCGCTGTTTTACACCGGCCGGGCGCCGATCGAGGCCGCTGCCAAGGATATCCGCCTGGGACCTCGGGACTGGGTGTTCCGCTGCAACCTCGTCACGATCGCGGACGGAAAGATGGCGGACCACAGCGCCGGTCATATCTCCACCGAGGAGGCAGCGAGGCTGATTTCTGATCTGGCCCGGCAGGTCGGCACGGAGAGCCTGGAGTTTCATACCGGAGTCAGCTATCGGCACCTTATGGTGTGCAGGGGAATGGATTTCGACGTGCGCACCTGTCCTCCCCACGACCATCTGGGCAAGGCCGTCGAAGAGCTCATGCCGCAGGGCACGGGAACCGATTTCATGCGGGGCCTGATGTCCCGATCCGTCTCGCTTTTCCAGAACCACGAAGTCAACAAGGCCCGCCGGTGTCTGGGAAAGAATCCGGCCAGCTCCATCTGGCTGTGGGGCCAGGGCAGGCAGGCCGTGCTGGAAGGGTTCCAGCGGCGCTTCGGGTTTTCAGGCGCCGCAATTACCGCGGTGGACCTTGCGCGGGGGCTTGCCAAGCTGATCGGCTTCGACGTCATCGAGGTCCCCGGGGCCACGGGTTTCTTCGATACAAACTACGCGGGCAAGGCCGCTGCCGCGATCCAGGCCCTGCGAGATCACGACCTTGTTTTCATCCACATCGAGGCCCCTGACGAAGCGTCCCACGCGGGAAACGCCGAGATCAAGGTGAAGTCCCTGGAGCGGATAGACCGGATCGTCGTCGGCCCCGTGCTCGATGCGCTCAAAGGCTACGAGCATTGGCGGATCCTGGTAATGCCGGATCATCCCACCTCCGTGCGAACGCGCGGCCACTCGGACCAGCCAGTTCCATTCGCCATGGCCGGGTCCGGCATTGCGGCTCGGGAGAAGAAGCCGTTCACGGAGTCCAATGCGGCCGCCTCCGGCCTTTGCATCGATAAGGGCCACGAGCTCATGGAGTACTTCTTCAAGAGCTGAAGAGCCGCCCCCGCGGCCTCGGCGGTATATTCATTCCGTGACGGTCGTCATTGTCGTCCTCTGCTCTCTGTTGGCTGTCACGCCGCTCTTCTCCCAGGCCAAAGGATGCCCGGATCCCCTGGCTGTCGTAGAGAAGTTTTACGCTTCCAACGACGCGGCGCGCTACGGGGCGAGCGCAGCGCTCCTGACTCCCGATGCCACGCTGGCTTCATGGTCCGAGGGCGTGAACGGGCATCACATGCTGGAAAGGCGCATCAGCGGCACGGAAAGGATCCGGCCCTTTCTTGGAACGCCCGGTTTCCGCCATGTCTCGGGCAGGCCCGACGGCATGATCTACCGGGAGACGAAAACCGTGGTCTCCCGGAACGCGGTGATTTTCATGCTGGTTCCCGATCGACAGCGGCCCAACGGCAGGCCCTACAACCCGTATCGCGTGGAGATCGTTCTGCGGGGATGCGCCATCGCCTCCCTCACCGTCGTTGAATTGATTACGTGGCTCTGATGCCCGGCGAACCCGGCCAGAGGGTTGCCTGCCTCTCATCCTCGGGCATTCACCCTTCCAGCACCTTTCGCACGGTCCTCGCCAGCATCTTCGGGGTAAAGGGCTTCTGGAGATACGCCGTGCCCTCCGCGGAAGCCATTCCGCCGGGAGCGCCCTGCTCCGAGTAGCCGGAAATGAAGAGCACCTTGACCCGCGGGAACATGCTGGTGAGGCGGTCTGCCAGATCGCGGCCTCCCATCATGGGCAGAACGACATCCGTGATCAGAAGGTCCACGGGGGTTTGGCTGGAGGGAATGAGGCTGAGCGCCTCTTCTGCGGATCCGCACGGTACAACCGAATAGCCGAGGTGAGTCAGAATCCGGTTGGCAAGCTTGCGGACGATCTCGTTGTCCTCGACAAGGGCAATCCTCTCCGTTCCCCGCGGTATCGTATCGAGGTCCGGCTTCTCCAGGGCGGAGGGAGTCTCCTGGTCGAGCCGGGGCAAAAGGACCCGAACGGTCGTGCCCTTTCCGGGATCGCTTTCAACGGAGATGTGACCGCCGCTCTGCTTGACGATGCCGTACACGGTGGCGAGTCCCAGCCCGGTGCCCTTCCCTTCCTCCTTTGTCGTATAGAAGGGCTCGAAAAGGTGCCCCTGAACCTCCTCGCTCATGCCCATGCCGGTATCGCGGACCGCCAGCATCACGAAGGAGCCGGGCTGGGCGCCCGGCTGGCCGCGGGCATACCCTTCGTTGACGTCCACGTTTTCCGTGGAAATGACGAGGTCCCCGCCGCCGGGCATGGCATCGCGGGCATTGACCACCAGGTTCATGATGACCTGCTGGATCTGCCCGGGGTCCGCCGTGACCAGACAGGCGCGCGGATCCAGGAGCACTTTCAGCGAGATATCCTCCCCGATGAGGTGGCGGAGCATCTTCTCGATGTCGGTGACGATCGCATTCACGTCGAGAAGCTGAGCCTGGAGAACCTGCTTCCTGCTGAACGCGAGAAGCTGTCGGGTCAGCCCGGCGGCCCTGTCGGCCGCTTTCTTGATCTCGTCAATCTCGGCCCGTGACGGGCTTTCCGGCGGGATATCGCTCGCGAGCAGCTCCGAGTACCCCATGATCGCCGTGAGCAGGTTGTTGAAATCGTGGGCAACGCCGCCCGCCAGGCGGCCGATCGCTTCCATCTTCTGAGCCTGGAGGTACCGGCTCTCCAGCTGAAGCTCATTGGTGATATCGCGCTGCACGTCCACGAAGTTCACGACCGTTCCGCCCCCGTCCCTGACCGGCGTGATGGAGGCGTCCACCGTATAGGGGGCGCCGTCCTTGCGCCTGTTCTCGAAGCGGCCGCGCCATTCCCGGCCGCCGATGAGGGTCTCCCACATTTCCCGATAGAACTGGGAATCCTGCCTGCCGCTGGAAAGGAAGGATGCGTCCTTGCCGATCACCTCGGCGCGCCCGTATCCCGTCATCCTCTCGAATCCGGGATTCACGTACTGGATGAGGCCCTCGGTGTCCGTGATGATGATGCTGTCGGCGGACTGCTCGATGGTGGTGCTCAGGCGGCGGCGGTCCCGCTCCAGTCGCGTGCGGGTCACGGCGCTGGACAGGTGACCGGCCACGCTGCCGACCAGCTCCGCCTTGTCCTCCGTGAAATGACTCGCCTCCGAGATCGCCAGCACCAGCCCGCCCACCGTCTCTCCCGCCACGCTCAACGGGATGAGCGCGAGAGAGGAGATCGGGCGGGCGGAGAGCACCTGGTGAAGGCTCGGCAGGCGCGGGTCCCGCGTGAGCCGATCCACGATCAGGGGCGCCTTGAGGCCGGAAAGGATCGCGATCATAGAGCTCTCGGAAAGGGGATACGGCTCTTCGAGGAGGGAAAGCGCATCGTCCTCGGCTCGGTATTCCGCCATGGCGCGAAGCTCGGTGCGCTGCTCGTTGAACAGGAAGGCCGCGGTCTGAAAGGCGTTCAATGCGAGGGTGAGCTCGCGGCAGGCGATCTGCAGGAACGCCCGTTCATCCGTGCTGTCCGCCGAAGCGGCGATGATCCTGTTGAGGAGGGTGAGCTCGGTATTGCGGAAACGGATCTGCTCTTCGGCGCGGAGCTTTTCGTCCTGGAGCTTCCTCGCCTCCAGCGCCTGGTGGATGGCGGGCCCCAGCCTTGCCAGCCGGTCCTTCAGCAGGTAGTCCGTGGCGCCTTCCTTCATGCACGAGACGGCCGCCTCTTCGCTGATGCTGCCGGTCACCACGATGAACGGCACGCTCAAGCCCTTCTCTTTCAGGAGCCTGAGGGCGTGAAGCGCATCGAACTGGGGAAGGGCGAAATCGGCCAGAATCACATCGAGGCAGGGATCGAGGGCGGAAACGAAGTCCCTCTCATTGTCGACGTGCCGGTATTCCAGGTCGAAGCCTGCCTTGCCCAGCTCGTAGACGATCAGCTCGAGGTCGGTGGCCGTGTCTTCCAGGATCAGCGCGCGCAGGGGCTCCGGCATTGTCGGCCTCCGGACCGGCGGCTACCCGTCATGCCCGACGGATGCACCGTCCTGGAAATCCGCGCTCGCCCGCTGGTTCAGCTGCAGCCAGTAGATCCCGATTCTCTGGACCGTGTGAGCGAACGCGTCGAAGTCCACGGGCTTCACGACGTAGCTGTTCGCCCCCAGCCGGTAGCTTTCCTCGATGTCGGGCTCCTCCTTCGACGAGGTCAACACCACCACGGGGATCGACTTCGTTCGCGGATCGGACTTTATCCTGCGCAGAACCTCGATCCCGTCCACCCGAGGCAGCTTCAAATCGAGCAGCACCATCTTCAGGGCGCCTGGTCCGCCGCGCGTGGAGAAGCGCCCCGTGCTGAAGATATAGTCCATCGCTTCCACCCCGTCTCCAACCACCTCGATGCGGGTGGCGAGCTTGTGCTTCTTCAGGGCGTACAGGGTCAACTCGACGTCGCGGGGATTGTCTTCCACCAGCAGAATCTCTCCGGCATCTGCGGTCATGAGAGCCTCCAGGCGGGGGAAACGGGCATGGAGAAATTATAGTGGGACTCAATCGATCCCGCAAGGAGAATCCTCTGCGGGAGGGAATGAACGGGAGGCGGCCAAATTGAGCCCGGGGGGCGGACGCGCTATACTCACTCGAGGCTGCCGCGGAGCTCGAGGGGGATGCCATGAATGCCGGAAGACCGAAATCGCGTCCGAGGATCGGATTCCTGACCTACGGGATCTGGGACCCGTTCGGGATGAGCATGTGGCACGGCGTCCTTGACGGCGCGGCCGAAGAAGACGCCGATCTCGTCTGCTTTGTCGGAGGAGACCTCCAGGCGGACCCGCGCGTCCAGGACGCTCAGGCCAACATCATCTACGAGCTTGCCGGCCCGAAGACAGTGGACGGCCTGGTCATGTGCGGAAGCGCGATGAGCAGCTACATCGGTGCGGATGCGTTCTCCCGTTTCTGCGGCCGATTCCGGCCGCTTCCCATGGTGAACATCTCCACTGCTGTCGAAGGAATCCCCTGCCTGTTCGTGGACAATTATCAAGGAATCCGTGATGTCATGACCCACCTCTTCGACGTGCACGCCTGCCGGCGGGTGGCATTCATTCCCGGCCCACCGGGAAACCCCGAAGCCCAGGACCGCTACCGGGCGTATGTCGACGCGCTTCAGCAGCGCGACATCCCCTTCGAGGCAGGCCTGGTAAGCCCGCCGGGAGACTGGAAGCCAGGATCGGCGTACCAGGCCGTCCGCGTCCTGCTGGACCAGCGCAACGCCCGTCCCGACGCCATTGTGGCGGCCAACGACGGCATGGCTATCGGCGCCCTGCAGGCATTGCGCGCCCGGCGCATCGGCGTGCCGGATGACATCATCGTCACGGGATTCAACGATTCCGAGGAGGTCAGCTTCATGGACCCTCCCCTGACCACGGTACGCGCCCCCGTGTATGAACAGTTCGCGAAGGCCACGAAGATGGCCCTGGCGCAGGTTCGGGGCAAGAAGGTCCCGTGGCGGCTCGTGCTCCCCGCAGCGCTCGTTGTCCGGCAGTCCTGCGGCTGCATGGACCCGAAGGTGCTCCAGGCGGCCATGGGGCAGGCGGCGGACTTCGAAAGCGCCGGCATCCCTCTCCCCCATTCCGAGCACGAGCGGATCTCGCGGGAGCTGGCGGTGGCCACCGAGGGACGGCTCCCGGCCCATCCCGCGCGGTGGGCCTCGAGCCTGCTTGATGCTCTGATCGCCGAGGTGGAGCGGGGCCGATCCGGCGAGTTCCTGCATACGCTGAACAGGGAGATGAGTCTGGCCGTGGCGGCGGGAAGCGATCCCAGCGATTGGCACGCGGTCCTCTCCGCGCTTCGCCGAAACATGGCGGGCCGATTCGGCGGGATCAAGAGCTCGCGGGCCGAGGATCTCTGGCAGCAGGCGCGCGTGACGATCGGGGAAGCGGGGCGCGTGGTTGAAAAGCGCCAGGCATGGAACAAGACGCAGCAGGCGCAGATGATGGCGGAGATCGAGGGGGCCATTCTCGCCACTTTCGACCAGGCCGAGATGATGGACCTGCTGGCTTTGAAGCTGCCGAGGCTCGGCATCCCGGGCTGCTACATTTCGCTCTATGAAAGTCCCTCGGCTCCCCGGGAATCCGCGCGGCTGATCCTCGGCTATAGCGAGGGGGGCCGCGTGCCGCTGGACTCCGATGGGATGCGGTTTCCCGCCGTCGACCTCATTCCCGAGGAGCTTCGCGCCGGAGAGAGGCGATCCTCCTTTCTCGTGGAGCCGCTGTACTTCCAGGAGAGCCAGCTCGGCTTCGTCGTGTTCGAGGTCGGACCGCGAGACGGGACCGTCTACGAGATCCTCCGGCGGGAGCTCTCCAGCGCCCTGCAGGGGGCGCTCCTCGGGCGCCGGCTGCGGGAACATGCGGCGCGCCTGGCGCGCCAGCAGTACATCCTCGACACCTTCATGGAAAACGTTCCCGATTTCATCTACTTCAAGGATCGCGAGGGGAAGTTCCTGCGGACCAACAACGCCCTTGCGGCCCAATTCGGCCTGAGCGATCCCGAGACGCAGATCGGAAAGAGCGATTTCGACTTCTTTCCTCCCGAGGAAGCGCGGAAGAAAAGCGAATTGGAGCACGCGATCCTCGAAAGCGGCAGGCCGGTGAGCATCGAGGAGCAGAGCACGCGAAAAGGCGGCACAAAGGTCTGGATGCTTACCACCAAGATGCCGCTTTGCGACGAAAACGGCGACATCATCGGCACGTTCGGAATATCGCGCGACATCACGGAGATGAAGCTGGCGCAGGCGGCGCTGGAAAGCGCATACACCGAGGTTGAGAAGCTGGTGGAGAAGCGCACCGCCGAGCTCAAACGGGAGATCTCCGAGCGAAGGCGCGCCGAGCAGGAGGTCCAGCAGCTCAACGCCGCGCTGGAGCGGAGGGTGGCCGAGCGCACGGCGCAGCTGGAAGCGGCCAACAGGGAGCTGGAGGCATTCGCCTACTCCGTCTCCCATGATCTTCGCGCCCCCTTGCGGGCTATCGACGGCTATACCCGAATCCTCATCGAGGAATATGGAGCGGCGCTGGACAGCGAAGGAATGCGGGTGTGCAACGTCGTGAGCGCCGAAACCCGCCGCATGGGGAAGCTCATCGACGAGCTTCTCGCCTTCTCCCGCCTCCAGAGGGCCGATATCAAACCTTCTCCCATCGACATGGAGGAGCTGGTGAAATCCGAGTTAGATCGCGTGACGACACCGGAGGATCGGCGGCGTACCGAGCTGCGCCTGTCGCCGCTGGAGCCGGCCGTGGGAGACCCGACCCTGATCCGTCAGGTCTGGACAAACCTTCTTTCCAACGCCGTCAAGTTTTCATCCAAGAGAGAACGGGCCCTCATCGAAGTGGGCTCGAGGAAGGAGAGCGGGGAAATTCTGTACTGGGTGCGTGACAACGGAGCCGGTTTCGACATGCGCTACACGGCAAAGCTGTTCGGCGTGTTCCAGCGCCTGCACAGCGAGCGGGATTTCGAGGGAAGCGGCGTAGGCCTGGCCATCGTGCAGCGCATTCTCCATCGTCATGGGGGCCGCGTCTGGGCGGAAAGCGAGGTGGACAACGGCGCCACATTCTTCTTTACCCTTCCGCAGTCTCACGGAAGCGGCTGAAAAGGGGTCAGTCGATGATGAAAACGCGTCATATCGTCCTGGCCGGCATCGGGGCCGTCGCTCTTGCTGCCGCAGCCTTTCTGCTCTGGGTCTTTGCGACATTGTACTCCGGCGGGTCACCCGCCGTTCTTCCCGTGGGACGGTTGGAACCCGAGGCTGTCAGGGCCCTCCGGCGCATACCGACCATGAGCAATATTCAGGCTAAATACAGGATGATCCGCGTCATCGAAAGGCTGACTCCGCCGGCACGAGACATCCCCATGGCCAGAATCGAGGACAGAGGGATCCCGGGGCCCGCGGGCGCCATCCCCGCCAGCGTGTATGTCCCCCAGGGAGACGGGCCGTTCGGCATCATCCTCTATATCCACGGCGGAGGGTTCATCATCGGAAGCATCCCCCTGGTGGACCGCATTTCGCGCACCCTCGCCAGGGACAATGCCTTCGTCGTTGTTTCAATAGAATACCGCCTCGCGCCGGAGCACCCCTTTCCCGCTGCGCCGGATGACTGCTATGCCGCCCTGCTCTGGACGGTCGCGCACGCCCGTGAGCTGAACTGCGATACATCGCGCCTGGTTGTCGCCGGAGATAGCGCGGGGGGAAACCTGGCCGCGGTGCTCTGCCTGATGTCCCGCGACAGAGGCGGCCCCCGGATAGCAAAGCAGGTGCTGTTCTACCCCGCCGTGGACTCGCACGAGCCTGAATCTGAGCGCAGATACCCTTCCCTGGCCGAGAATGCCGAAGGTTTCATGCTCACGGCGGAAGGCATGAGGGAGTTCGGCCGCATGTATTCCCCCGACCCCGCCAGTGAAAACAACGCTTACCTTCATCCCATGAAAGCCAAAAGCCTGTCCGGACTTCCTCCAGCCTTTATTTCGACGGCGGAATTCGATCCCCTGCGGGATGAAGGGGAGGCTTATGCGAAACGCCTTGCGGCGGACGGCGTGAGCGTGGAGCTCATGCGCATCCCCGGCGTTCCCCATGGGTACATGAGCATGCTCGCCTCGGCCTCACGAAAGACCTTCGACGCGGTACAGGCTTTTCTGGCGAACTGAACGCTCCTGCGTGGGGCGCCCCCCCTCTTTACTGGATGAGCTTCCTGGTGAGCCGGCGAATCGCGAAGTATCCCGCGGCCGCAGTAAACGCGGCGATCACCAGCAGGTCCACTGCGGATTGGAACGTCACCGGCCCCAAGCCGAGCTCGCGCGCCATGCGCACGGAGTGAGTGAGGGGGAAGATCTCGGCCGCCGGACGGAGGATCGGGGGCAGATTCGCGATGGGAAAGACCACCCCGGAGAAGAAGAACATGGGAGAGAGGAACCCCGTGAAAAAGAAATTGAACTGGTTGATGCTCGATACGATCGAGGTGATCAGAAGGGAGATCGTTGCGAACATCACGCCAGTGAGAAAGCCGACGAATCCCGAGAGGAGGCTCGCCGGCATGGGAACGACCCCGAAGAGCGCCTCGACGACGACGACGGCGAGGGAGAAAAAAATACCCTTGCTTCCGGCCCAGAGGATCTCGCCCACGAGCAGATCGTTCACCGTGATCGGCGCCGCAAGCATCCCGTCGTAGACCTTGTCAAACTCCAGCCTCACGAATGTCCCGAAGGTGCATTCGAAGGAAGCCGTGAACATAGCGGCGGTGATGGGAAGCCCTGTGGCGAGGAACACGAGATACGGCATCCCGTCCATGCTCACGATGTACTTGCCCATCCCCAGACCGATCCCGGCCAGGAAGATCAGCGGCTCAAGGAAGGGCGGGAGGCCATTGCTGATGAGGCTTTTAGTGTAGACCCGGTAATGGCGGTACCAGACGCTCGTGATCCTGTGCACGAGCGGCGGGTAGGCTCTACTGGTTTTCATCGAGCGTGCTCCCCGTGGCCTGGAGGAACAGGTCTTCCAGGTTCGTTTCCCTGATGTGATACTCCCCGGGGCTCAACCCCTCCGCGAGACTCTTCAGGGCTGCGCTCTCGTTGGAGAACAGCCTCACGGGATCCGGCGAGTCGCCGATGCGCACGGTTGGACGGCTTGACGCGCCCAGGCGCTTCTGAGCCTCCCTGCCGCGGACCTCCAGCACGAAGCGCTCGATATTGTCCTCGATGAGCCTGCGCGGGGGTTCCTCCATCATCCGTGCGCCCTTGTGCATGATGAGGACCGAGTCGCAGATCTGGAAAGCCTCCTCCATGTAGTGGGTCGTGAGCAGGATGGAAAGACCCTCCCCCTTGAGCCGGCGGAGCTTGTCCCAGATGAGGTGCCGGACCTGGGGGTCCAGGCCGGTGGTCGGCTCATCGAGAATGAGGAGCCGCGGGTTGTTGAGAAGCGCCCGGGCGATGATCAGCCGGCGTTTCATCCCTCCGGACAGCTCCTTGATCTTCACCGCGCGCTTCTCGCCCAGCTCCATGAACTCGAGCAGCTCCCGGATCCGCTCCTCCGCCTGGCGCCGCGGCATCCCATACAGCTTCGAATAGACCCACAGGTTCTGCCAGACATTGAGCTCCTCGTCCAGGTTGTCCTCCTGCGGCACGACCCCGGAGAGAAACTTGATCTCCAGCTCATGATGCGCCGGGTCCCAGCCGAAGACCGAGATCGTCGCGTCGGGCCCGCGGTCCCTGAGGCATTTGCCGTAGATCATCTTCATCATGGTGGTTTTCCCCGCGCCGTTGGGGCCAAGAAGCCCGAAGCAGACGGAGGGACCCACGGAGAAGCTCAAGGATTTCACGGCGATGAGGGAGCCGTATGATTTTGAAACGTTGGAGACGCTTATGACGGCATCTGAAGGGAGCTGCATTTCAGCACCATAATCAGGGGACGCCGTCAGAGTCTACCACCCCGAAGGGCCCCGCATCTGCGCACGCTGCGCGCCGGAAGCGGCGGGCCGGCATCTTACGCGTTTCCGTCGGGGCGCGGCGTCCCCCCCTGCGAAGGGGCTCTTATTTCAGGTATTCTGCCCGAAGCGCAACCCAGTTGATCCTTCCCACACCGGTCATTTCTCCTCCTCCTTTCGAGAGCGAACCCAGACGATCATGGCAAGGATGGCAACGACGAGGGTTGGGGCCGCGATGCTCCGAAGGCCGTATTTCTTGGTCAGCCAGGCGCCCAGCGCGGCTCCCACCATGAATCCCAGGAGCGGGATGCCCGATTTCCTGGCGTGGCGGGCCGCTTCGCGTTTGGCTTTGGCGCGCTGCCGCGGATCTCCGTGCTCGGCGGGGAAGAGAAACTCGACGAAATCAATCGTGAACTGGGTGAGATTTCCCGTCATCAGGGTGGTCTGGGCGAAGCTCCTGAGGGCGCCCTTCATGAGCGCGTTCTGGACTCCCATTGCTATCACGCCCAGGCCGCCGATGACCGCCACGGCCCACGAATCGGGATGTTTCACGTACGGACCGAGCATGTCGCCGGCAAGACAGAAGAGGGCGAGCATCACCGTCATGAGGGCGAGCAGAGGTGCGAGGGTGGCAGCGCCCCGGCGGCGAATGGCCCGGGCAAAGAGGGTTATCACCGCGACGGTGACCATGAAAATGGGGATCATGGCGAGGCGCACTCCCGCGCCGAGGTTGGGGCCCTCCGCCATCGTGGCGGCGGCGGTTACCAGGTCTCCCGTGACATGCGCCGTGAACAGCCCGAAGAGCGCCAGAAAGCCCGCCGTGTCCACGTAGCCGGCCACCGTGCTCAAGACCACCGAACCGAGGGCCTCGTTGCCGAGGGCTATCGCGGCGCGCTTCGCGGTGCGGGAAGCTTCATCGGGGTTTCGATCAACGAGCGCTCCCAATCGACGACTCATAGATTGACCCTTTTCGCGTGATTCTTGCTGGACACAGTACACTCTGGTGGGTTATTCCTTCAAGGGCGTACGGGGTGGTGATTTTTCCGGCTCGAATCGCTATATTAGTGCAAAGATAGGACAATACGTGATGGATCAAAAATTCCTCGCTCACGTCAAGGCATTTCTCATCTCCCACCAGATTGGGGACGACCCGAAAAGGAACCTGGCAAAGATCAAGGTCATCGCCAACACCAATCCCGATCTCTGGGACGGGAAGCTTCCCACAGCGGGTATTCGACCCGACGCCGACTACTGCAAGGTCTCGGAGGCCGCCGAGAGCCGGCCGATTCTTCCCTGGTGGTGGTACGCGAAAGAGCACGAGCCCGTTCCATCGGTCGTCCAGGACATCTACAAAAAGCTTGCCTTCGATTTCTCCCTGGTATATCCCCAGGAGAATACATACATCTATGTCTGCGTGGAGCCGCCCGTCGAGCTTTTGCCGCTCCTGGCGCGGCAGGACCAGCTTCGGGCATTCATCCTGATTTCGCTCATCAACAAGAAATTTTCGCCTTCGCAGAGGGAGAGCAGGCGACTTCGCCTGGGCACCGTGCTAGGCTCCAAGGACATCGGCAGGGTCTTCCCCTTTATCGCGTTTGTCGAAAACGACGCGAGATACAACCCCGCGCTCGGCAAGATCCCGACTATCACCCGTCTCGTGCATCCCGCCTCGAATACTGCCAACTGGAGCGTCAGGCTGCCCAAGGATTCGAGAGTCTACGGCTCTCTTCGAGAGATCGTCGCAGCGTCCTGAGCCACCTCTCCCGACAGGCTTCATGCTATTCCCTCGGCCGGATACCGAGAGCGGCGAGATTGTTCTTCATATCTTCAAAGCCGCGGGCCAGGAATGCCCGGATACCGAGCCTTCGCGCCGCCTCGACGTTGAGCTCGAGGTCATCGACGTAGACGATCCTTTCCGGCGGGACATCGAGCTCTTCGAGGACGCGGCGGTACACGGCTTCATCCGGTTTCAAAAGCCCGATCCGATGCGAGAGGAAACATCGATGAAACAGCCGCTCGACATCGGTTTCACTGCAAAGCCGCTCCCAGTGCAGGACATTCGTGTTGGAGAGCGTGGCGGTGATAGAGGTCTTGGAGAGGGATCTGATGTAGTCGACGGCTCCCGGGAAAAAGCCCTTGGGGAACTGAATGAAGCGCCTCAGAAACAAGTCGGGATCGACGCGGAGCTCAAGCTCCTCGATTGTGCGCTCGGCGAACTCTTGCGGGCCGATCCGGCCAGTCTCAAAGTCCCGGACTGAAACGCACTCGAGCCAACGGCTCCACAACCGTTTCTCGTCGAGGCCGCTCCAGGCGATCATCTGGGCAACGCCCATCAGCTCGACTAACACGCCGCCCAGATCGAACAGCAGGATATCTTCCATGGGAATTCGTAGCACAATTCGCGACATCACGGCAAGCCCAAGCATCTGCAGGGAGTGACTTTTTCAGCATGCCAGGGGGTTGACTAGACTGTGAAAATCATATTTGATCAGTACTAACGTAATAGTGCACTATGATTCTAAGCAGAGTGCAATCATTAAAGGGGGGCGCAAGTTTATCCAATAGACAAGGAAAAATTAATTTAATTAAATCCAATGAACGATAATTAAACCTATTGACACTTTATTTTAATTATTGTATTAATCTTTTGATTATTTTGAGGAGGAGTATGCGATGAACGCGATCGAGCTGAAAAATGTCAAGAAGAACTACCCGCTTGGAGCAACAACGGTCCATGCTCTGCGCGGCGTGGACCTCGCAATCGAAGAGGGAGACTTCATTTCGATTGTCGGCCCTTCGGGGAGCGGAAAGACCACCCTGTTGAACATCATTGGATGCATTGACAGCGCAACCGAAGGATCCGTGAAGATACACGGAAACGAGGTCACCACTCACTCGGACAAGCGTCTGACGGACCTCCGACTCCACACGATCGGCTTCATATTCCAGACCTTCAACCTGATCCCGGTCCTCACCACGCGGGAGAACGTCGAGTTCCCTCTCCTGCTGATGAAAAAGGAGCATCTCTCCAAGAAGGAGATCCGAAAGCGCGCCGAAAAGCTCCTGGAGGAAGTGGGGCTGAAGGAGCAGATGGGCCAGAGGCCCTTCGAGCTTTCCGGCGGCCAGCGCCAGCGCGTTGCGATTGCCCGCGCCCTTGTCACCAAGCCCACTATCATTCTCGCGGACGAGCCGACGGCAAACCTGGACTCCGAAACCGGAGAGATGATCCTGAAGCTCATGAAGGAGCTCAACGTCGTGGAAAAGACGACCTTCATCTTCTCCACGCACGACGCGGACATCCTGAAATACGCCAACAGCGTGGTCAAGATCAAAGACGGCCTCCGGGTTTCGTGACGGGGGAGGAAAGAATATGTTGATTTTCAAGCTTGCCTGGAGAAACATCCTTCGCCACAAAGGGAAGAGCATCATCATCGGCACCATTCTCTTCCTCGGTGCATTCATCATGACGCTGGGAAACGCCACCGCCATCGGAATGCAGAAGGGGATCGAAGAGAACATCGTCAAGAGCTTCACGGGCCACATCATCCTTGTCTCCTCGGAGGAGATAAAGGACAACGTGATCTTCACCCCCATGGCCAAGCCGCTCAAGATCCTGAAGGACTTTGACAAGGTGAGCGCCCTGCTCAGGCAGCAGAGCTACGTCAAGGACTTCCTTCCCATGGCCCGCGGCGGGGTCGCCATCCTGGGGGGAAACCAGATGAGCTTCATGCTCACCTTCGGGTGCAACTTCGGCGATTTCCAGCGCGTCTTCGACCATCCCATCAAGGCCATGGAGGGGGAGCTCCTGAAAAACGGGGATCACGGGCTCCTGGTCAATATCAACGGCCGGAAGTGACCTCCACAAGTCCCAGGGTTTCTGGCTCCTGCCCCAGGGGTACGAGCTGAACACGGGAAACCTGACCGACGATGCCAGGAGGGAGATGCCCTATCTGCCCCTGAAGTACGAGCTGGCGTTGGAGGGCTACGGGGAGCCAACGGCCACCAACATGACGCTTCCGGTAAAGGGGATCATCCGTTTCAAGTCGCTCAATGCGGCCCTGTACCAGGTCACCCTCATGGACATCGAATCCTACCGCCAGATCTTCGGCTACTACACGGCGGAGGACGTGGTCGAAAAGCTTCCGCCCAAGGAAGCGGCGCTCATGGATGCCGGGGAAGATGACCTGTTCGGCTCCGGCAATATCTTCTCCGCGGGCGGCTCCTCCTCGGTGAGCGACCTGGAGGCAAAGATTCGAACCCAGCCCCCGGTGACCAGGAAGATCAACCTGAACAATGCCGCGTACAACTACATCTCGGTGCTGCTCGCCCCGGGAGAGAAGATAGACGCCTCCATGGCCAAGCTGAAAGAGCTCATGAAGGAGAACGATCTTCCCGTCAAGGTCCTGAGCTGGAAGCAGGCCACGGGGCAGGTCGCGCAGGTCGCGGACATCGTCCAGGCGATTCTCAGCGTCTTCGTCATCCTGCTGTTCTTTGTCGCGATCATCATCATCATGAACACGCTCAGCATGACGGCTCTGGAACGCACCGAGGAGTTCGGGATGATGCGAGCCGTGGGAGCGCAGAAGGGTTTCATCAGCAGGATGTTCCTCACCGAGACTTTCTTCCTTTCGTTCATCTTCGGCGGTGCCGGCATCTTCATCGGCGTCATCGTCACCTGGATCATACGGCCGCTGGGAATCAGCTCGGGCGGAAAGGAGATCTTCGAGCTCCTGTTCGGCGGAGAAGTCTTCCGCCCCATCCTCGGATCCGCCGGGTTGGTGACGGGCATTTTCAGGCTCGGGATCGTCACGCTGTTGGCGGTGATCTACCCCCTCCTGGTCGCCAGGAAGATCAGCCCGCTCGACGCCATTAATCGCCAGTAAAAGAGGGAATAGTATGTTTCACGTGGTATTGCAGATAGCGGGGATCGTGCTCATTGCGGCCGTTTCCGCGTTGCTCCTGTACATCGTCTATAAGCTGGTCACCGCGCGCCTCTCCGTGCGGATCGGCCTTCGAAACCTCGTTCGTCAGTTCCGGAGGAACCTCCTTTTGGGCATCGGGATCGCGGTGGGCATGTGCATCCTCTTCGTGACCACCTCCTTCACCAGCGGGCTCACGGACATCATCTTCAACAAGATCATGGTCTACATGACGGGCCACATGCGCGTCATGATGGCCGAGTACACAACCCGGCGCGCCGACGTCATCAGGGACAAGCCGCGCGCCATCGAGGCGATCAGGAAGAACGTCGAAGGAATCAAGTCCATCGACGAGGACATAAGCGCGTTCGCGATCGGCGTGGGAAACGGCAAGACCTCCATGCTGGCACTCGTGGGAATATCGCGCGACTCCGCCTTCTACAGCGACACCGACCTTGAAGCGGGAAGCACCCGGGACATGTACAAGAAGGACGTATTCCCGGGAATCGTTCTCTACAAGAACGCGGCCAGGGACATGAACGTCGGCATGAACGACATCATCACGGTGCGATTCGAGACCGTCTATGGGCAGTCCCAGGCGCCCAAGTTCAAGATCGTGGGGCTCATCCCGTCCCAGAACATGTTCATGGACGTGGCGGCTTACGTGGATATGGAGACTCTCAGGACCATGCTCAACCTGAAACCGGAGGAATGCCTTGGCCTCAACATCGTCACCACCTACCCCGAAGACCGCCAGAAAGTGATTGCGATGGCCAACCGGCTCCACGGGGCGCTGGAGCCCCAGGCTGCCGGCGTGATGGCCGAGCTTGCAAACGGGACGGTGAGCGTAAAAGCCCCCGTGCTCGCCCTGAAGCTGGAATCCGATCCCCAGGCCTTCGAGATAGCCAAGGGAAACCTCCAGTTCGTCAAGGCGGACCTCGATTCCCTTGCCGGAGCCAAGGACGGCGTCATCCTCACCCAGCCGCTTTCCGCCGCTCTCCACGCGGATACCGGTTCCACGCTCACCTATCGCTACACGCCCAAGTACTCCAACGATGTGGTGGAGCGAAAAGTTGTCGTGAAGGGGATCATCAAGCCTGCCGCGCCCTTCGACGGTCCGGCTGCCCTGGCCAATGAGAACCTGTTCTACGACACGTTCTTCCGCAATATCCCGAAGGAGCCGGCCAGCGTCTCCCGCGACGCACCCATCTTCAAGGCGCTCCTCCCCGAGTGGGATCTCCTGGAGCGCAGCAAGGACACGGACTCTTCCATAAAGAAACAGAACAAGCTCAACACGGAATCCTGGAAAGGCGCCAAGCTGGACGTACAGACCATGTACGAAACGGCGAGCATGATCATCGATTTCCAGCTCGGCCTGAACATCATCTCCGTGGTGGCCGTGTTCATCCTCTTCTTCGTCATTCTGATCGGGGTCGTGAACACGATGAGGATGAGCATCCGGGAGCGGACCCGGGAGATCGGCACCAATAGGGCCATCGGGATGCAGCGCACAGACGTGCGCTGGGTCTTCGTGTTCGAGATTGTCCTCCTGGCTTTCTTCGCCTGCCTGGCCGGAACCATTCTCGGCTACGGCTTTACCCGGCTTCTTTCCTCGTTCACGATCGACCTGAAGGACAATCCGTTCAGCATGTTCTTCGTCAACAAGCACCTCTACTTTGTCCCGACCCTGACGGCGACCTACATGACTTTCGGAATCATCATGGCGATATCCTACATAATCGCCCATCTCGCAGCGCGGCGCGCCGCCAACCTTGGCGTCGCGGAAGCGCTCCGTCACTATGAATAAGGGGGAACGAACAATGACCTTTGCCATGCTTTCACGGCCGCGCTTGCTGGCCGTTGCCCTCGTTCTGGCGGCCTCGGCGCCGGGACTCTGGGCAGGCGCCACCATCCAGCAGATCATCGACTACATGGACGCCAAGTACGAAATAAGAAGCGACATGACGGCCAAGGCTCGCATCACCACCAAGGACCCGGAGCAGGGCAACAAGGTGATAGACTCCATCTACTACCGCAGAGACAGCGACGACGCGTTCCTGATCGTAATCGCGGACCCGGAGACGGACCGCGGAAACGGGTACCTGCGGGTGGGAGACAACATGTGGCTGTACCGCAGGAACACCCGCACCTTCACCCACATCGGCCGGGACGAAAAGATCGGAGGCTCCAACACGAGCGCCGGGGACGTGGAGACCAGGAAGTTCAGGGAGCTCTACAAGCCCTCCGTGGACTCCTCGGGCAGCGAGATCATCTCTGAGGAGACGCTGGGAAGCGCCAAAATCCCGGTCTACAAGCTCGAAGTAATAGCCAAGGTGAACGACGTGAAATACCCCAAGCTGGTGATGTGGGTGACCAAGGACAAGTTCCTCGAGCTCAAGCGCGAGTCCTACAGCCTTTCGGGCACTCTCATGGAGACCTCCTTCTTCACCAACTACAAGGAGGTGGAGGGCAAGTATGTTCCCCTGCTCATGAAGTTCACGGATGAGGTAGAGAAGGGAAAGACCTCCCTCTTCGAGATCACGGGGATCTCCTTCGAGAAGGTGGACAACTACAAGTTCGACAAAAAATACCTGGAAAGCTTGAGCAAATAGGATGACGGCAATGAACCGGCTGATCGCTCTCCTCTTCGCGTTCGTGTTCTGCGCGGTCTCCGCGGGCATGCTGCTCGCGGAAGATTCGGCTGCACCGGCGGATAATGCCGCGGAAGACGACTTCTTCGGAAGCGGCTCCGTTGAGACGAAAGACAACCAGGCCGAAGTGAAAAACATGGCAGAGCAGCTGGACACTGAGCGGGTCGGGCTATCGGGCAACATGCAGGCGTCGAGCTCCTACACGATGACGCGGGACTTTTTCAGAGGCATCGGCACCATGGATAACAACAGTTGGGCCAACGCGGTCCAGGGTGATTTCCTGGTGGATGCCCGTCTCAAGAAGAACTTCAGGGCCTTCGTTGACTTGAATCTGGGATATCTCAGCCCCGGCGTGCCGGTACCCCACACCTTCACGACGATGGACAACGTCATAACGCTGCTTCCCGGAACGACATTTCAGGTCACGGAATCCCCCTCCACGCTCCTTCTGATCAAGGAAGTCTTTGTCGATTTCAACCTGGCAAATACCGTGTATTTCAGGGCCGGCAAGCAGGTCCTTTCAATGGGGCAGAGGGTATCTCTGGACTCCCACGGACCTCATCAATATCCAGCGCAAGAGCTTCATGAACCTGAATGCATTACGCGAGGGTGTCCTGGGATTGCGTACGGACATCGTGTTCGCGCGCGAGTTTCATTTCTATACGTTCCTGGATTTCAACTCCATCGACACCCTGTCGAACGTGGCGGGGGCGGGACGCGCCGAGTTTCTTGTGGGCGCAACGGAGTTCGGGGTCTCCGCCTGGGCAAAGCAGAACAAGATCCCGGCCTTCGGCCTGGACGTCTCGACAACCCCGTTCTGGAACATCGTCTTCTACGCGGAGGGCGCCTTCTCCTGGGGCTCCGACATTGAAAAGATGAGAACGGACGGGTCCACCTATTTCATCCGCGGCGAGCTGGTTCCCAGGATATCCGCCGGCCTCTCCCGGTCCTTCGACGCGTGGGACGTGAACGACAGGATACAGGTCAATGCGGAGTTCTACTACAACGGGGCGGGCTACGACGAGAACATGTTCCAGGCGCTCAGCCCCACGAACCTCGCCAATTTCTTCGCGCGCGGAGATTACACCTACAGCGACTACGGCAGGTACTACGGAGCGCTTTTCGTCACCATCAACAAATTCTTCGTGGACCAGCTCACCCTCACGCTGAGCGGGCTGGGCAACTTCTCGGATCTCTCCTTCATACCCATGGCGAGCCTTGCATGGTCTCCCGTGAACAACTTCACGCTGAACTTCCAGGTCGCAACCTATCTGGGGCCCGACCAGCGCGAGTTCACGGCCGCCTTCAACCAGGCGAACGGGAGCATGGGAAACAATATGCTCACGGCGAGCATCTACGCCACGGTGGCTTTCTAAGGCTATTGCAATAGGGTGATTACGGAGCGCGGCACCGGGAGCGCCCTACTGCATGTGCTGGAAGACCTCGTAGATCGTATCCTCCACATCCCTTCCCCGAAGCCTCTCCCGTCTCAAGGATGACTGCGGAATTGAGAGGCGGGCCTTCTTCCTCGTTTCCTCCGAGATGATGATTCCCCCGGCCGGCGCAAGGCTTTCCAGGCGGCTCGCCATGTTGACCGTGTCTCCGATCAGCGTGTTGTCGTAGCGATGGTTTCCCCCCACGTTCCCGCGGATGACCGGGCCGGTGTGGATGCCGATGCGAAACTGGATGGGGCGCCGACCCTCCTGGATTTCCCTGGCGTTCATTTCCTTGAGCTCCCGCTGGAGCTGAACCATGCTTTCAACGGCGACCTTGGCATCCCGATAGACCGCGAAGAAGGCGTCCCCGATGAACTTGTCGATGTCCCCTCCGGCCTGGTAGACGATCCGGGTAGCCACATCGAAGACCGTGTTCAGCGTCCTGATCACGTCGCGCGGCGGCATGTGCTGGGTCATCTCCGAGAATCCCTTGATGTCGGCAAAGACGACCGTGAGCTCGGTCTCCTCCTCGGGAATCGCGATCTTCTGCAGATGTGCGTACGCCTTGGCGATATCCCAGATCGTCCTCGGAATGTAGTCCTTGATAAGGTCCACGAGGATGAAATCGTGGATGGCCGCCTCGTGAAGCTCGGAGATCTTGCTCTGTATATCTTCGTTGAAGAGATAACTCCGTATCAGCGGCTTGACCACGGTTGAAAGGAGAGTCTCGGCCGATTTCCTGTCGATGACATTGTCGATTCCGAATGAAAAAGCGCTCTTCATCGTTCCTGCGTCGCTCTCCGCAACGATGACGATGATGGGAATGATGCGAAGCATCTCGTCGTTTTTTAAGGCGGAAAGCCATTCCAGGATGCCCGTGACGCTGCTGTCCGCGATCACCAGGCATACCCGGTTTTCATACAAGTAAGGCTCGGCCTCCTCCATCGAGGCTGCCCGGCGGATCTCCACCTCGCCGCCCCCCTCCCCGGAAAGGGCCTCCCTCATCTCCTCGGCGTTCAAGCTCACCGAGCCGATGCACAGGATGTCGTGTACCATGGCGATATAGTACACAAACCGAAGGCCTTGAGAATCCTCGTCCGGGAGCCGCGTGGGAATCTTCTCCCACGGCATACGCTGCCGCCGCTCTGTTGACGGCAAAGCGGTCGAGAAAATACACTCTCTCTTGAACGGCGCGATCCGACGCCCGTCCTGGGGTTGGACCCATGAAGAAAGGAAGGCGGTGCATGAAAGCCATTGTGGTAAGAGAGTTCGGAGGGCCCGAAGTCCTGAAGCTCGCCGAAGTGCCCATTCCGGAGCCCGCGGCAGGGCAGGTGCTGGTACGAATCAAGGCTGCCGGCGTGAATCCGGTGGAAACGTATATACGAAGCGGCGTGTACGCGCGAAAGCCGGATCTTCCCTTCACTCCGGGCACGGATGGCGCGGGGCTTATCGAAGCGGTGGGAAGCGGCGTTGAGCATGTAAAGCCCGGCGACCGCGTGTACGTGGGTGGAAGCTCCACCGGTACCTATGCCGAATATGCGCTCGCACTTGAGTCTCAGGTGCATCGCCTTTCTGAGCGCGCTTCATTCTCCCAGGGGGCGGGCGTGCACGTGCCTTACGCAACCGCCTACCGGGCGCTCACCCGCTTCGCCCATGCGCGGGGCGCGGAGATCGTTCTGGTGCATGGGGCAAGCGGCGGGGTGGGGATTGCCGCCGTGCAGATTGCCCGCGCCCTGGGGATGACCGTGATCGGAACCGCCGGGTCAGACCGGGGCCGCGAGCTCGTGAAAAAGGAGGGCGCTCATCACTGCCTGAATCATCGCGCGAGCGGCTATCAGAAGGATGCCCTCAGCCTGACGGAAGGCCGGGGGTTTGACGTCATTATTGAAATGCTTGCCAACGTCAACCTGGGGGCTGACCTGAAGCTCCTGGCCATGGGCGGGCGCGTCGTAGTAATAGGCTCCCGCGGTGAGGTAACGATCAACCCGAGAGAGCTGATGGGACGAGATGCGGCAGTCTACGGCATGCTCCTCTGGAATATCCCCGATGACGACTCCATAAGCACTCATGCAGCGATTGTGGCTGGCTTGGAAAATGGCTCGCTCAAGCCAGCCGTCGGCAAGGAGCTTCCCCTCGCCGAAGCGCCCGCAGCCCACAAACTCGTCATGGAGCCGGGGGCATGCGGGAAGATCGTGCTGATACTGTAGGTTGGAGCGCGGTCCACGGCGAGACCCCCCATCTTCCACCTTTATCTGAGCCGTGACGCTGAAAAGCCCCATGAAGCAGTCCGGCTGCCCGATACCCCTTCCATCTATATACGACACGGGCGCCGGGGTAGGCGCTGAAAACGATGGGGCTGCCCGGAGCTCCCGAGTTCTTCACGCTAACCCTCTCGTGATAGATTCCCTCCATCACATAGACCTTCTGGCCGGTCACAAGCGTCGAGGCGGCTTTCTGGATCGTCTTCCAGGGCGCCTGCATCGTTCCAGGATTCGAATCGCTGCCATACGTGGAGACGGAGAAGATGCTTGCCGGATCCACGGGCTCGGGATAGGTAAAGCCCGGTGCGTCCGACTGCCACGCGCATCCGGCAAGGGACAAGATCACGAGGACAATCGAAAAGCAAATCGGCGCCGTACCCCTCACCCCCATGCGAGCTGCCCTCCAGTAAATGTTTCGCGAGACTCTATCCGATCTTTCCCGTCCTTTCAACGGCTTTATCGGCTCTCGAATTGCGGCGCGGCATCAGCGGTGCTATGATTGTCCTCACCGGCTAGAGGAGGCGAACCGTGCGACTCGGACGCGATAAGAGCTGCGCTCCACTTCTCCAGCTCGACGAGGTGCGGCGGAGGCTTGGCCTCGTGGCGGAGAGCGGGGGAGGGCTTCATGCCATTGAGGTGGACCACGTCATCGGCACGGTGGACCGGTGCTGCGACTTCGACAGGTGTTTCCGCCCCTTGAGGCCCCACCTCGTGAGCCTCGTCGAGAAGGTGAAGAAGGCGTTCCCCGAGGGAGACTTTCCTCCCATTCACGTCATCCAGATCGATCGCGCCTACTTCGCGGTGGACGGCCACAAGCGCCTCGCGGCGGCGCACATGCTTGGCGTGAAATCCATCGACGCGGAGGTGACGCGCCTGTCCAGTCCCTATCCCATCAATGAGCGGACACAGGAGTCGGATATCGCTCTGCATTCGGCGCAGGACCATTTCCTGAAAAACTCGGGGCTTCAGGCAGCCCGCCCCTCCGCGCGCATCGCCTGTCGGCTGCCGGGCCAGTACGGAGAGCTCTTGGACGTGGTCAAGGCATACGGCTACGATCTGGCCCTGTCGACGGGGCGTCTTCAGCAGCCCGCCGAGGTGGCGGCTTCCTGGTACGACTGCGACTACCGGGAGAGGCTTCGAGACGAGCGCTCGGGGGGCATATGCAAGCTTCTCTCCTGCTGTTCCGAGGGTGAGCTGTACCTCATGATCCATCGCTCTTCACGGCTTTCCGGGTCTGCCGCCTCTGAGCATTTTCCTGACGCCCCGGATACACGATGAACCTCTACGCTGTCCTCCTGGACGTGATGGGCTCGGCAGCCTTCACCGTTTCGGTAAGCGAGATCCTCATCCATGTGCGCAGGAGAAGCAGGAGCTCCAGCCTGTCCGTTGCCGCCATGTCTCTGGCAACCGCGGCCTACTGCCTCATGTGCGCGGGCCAATACAACGTGACGGCTTCCGCCGACAGCTTGTTTTGGCTCAGGGCCGAGGCTGTCTTTCTCAACCTCATGGCGCTTTCATTTCTCTGGTTCATATCGGACACGACGGGCGGCGTTCCCAAATGGCACATGAGGATCTTCTGCGCCTGGTTCGCTCTAAACGCCGCGGCCCAGGTTCTCGGGTTTGGAGACCTCACCTGGATCGCCGGCAGCCAGAGCATCAAGGAAATAACGCTTCCCTTGGCAGGAAAGATCGTCTATCTCGAGCTGGTTGCGGGACCGCTCAGCGACATCCAGTTCGTCGCGGGCATTCTCCTTCTCGCCTATATCTTTTGGGTCACGCGAAAATGGCGCACATCGGGACGAGAAAAGGAGCGCAGTGGTCTTCTTGTCGTCGTCGGCATCATCTTTACCGCATACCTGAACGATTTCGCGGTGACCTCCGGCTTCTACGCCTTCGTGTACCTCACCGAATTCGCCTGGCTTTCGGGCGTGATCTACGTCGGCTTCCAGCGCTCGAACGAGATCCTCGAGTCCGTGAGGGTGAAGGAAGCCCTCGCGGAAAGCGAGGAAAAATTCAGGCCCTCATCGAGCAGTCGAGCGAGGCGGTGATCCTCGCCGATGAGAATGGCGTCATCATCGAGTACAACCATGCCGCAGAAAAGCTCACCGGGGTTCCCGCCTTGCTGGCTGTCGGGATTCGGGCGCTGGATATCGAGGGGCGCATCATCGCCGAGGTGCAACGCAGAGGGGAGACACCCCCCGGGATCGAGGCCTTTTTCCGCGAGATGAGCGACCCCAGCTCGGGACAGGCAGTCGAGCGGAGGGTCGAGGGGGAGCTTCGCCGCTCCGACGGAACGATCAGATACTTCAGGCAGAACATCTTCCCCATCCGCACACGGAAGGGGTATCGGCTGGGAAGCATTGCGTACGACGTCACCGAACTCAAGAAGTCAAATGACGCGGTCGCTGCCTCCCTTCAGGAGAAGAGCCTGCTCTTGAAGGAGATCCACCACCGCGTGAAGAACAACCTGCAGGTGATTTCCAGCCTCCTGTACATGCAGGAAAACCGCGCACAGGACCCGAAATACAAGGCGATCATCCAGGATTCCCGAAACCAGATCCTCTCGATGTCGCTGATCCACGAGGACCTCTACCGCTCCAACGATTTCAGGAACATCCGCTTCGGGGAGTATATCCGAAGGCTCACGGGCAGGCTCGTTACCCTGTTCGCGAGCGGCGGTCAGGTCTCTCTCAAGCTTCTTCTCGAGGACGTCTCGCTCAGCATCGACAAAGCGATACCCTGCGGGCTCCTCGTCAACGAGCTGTGCACGAACGCCCTGAAGTACGCATTCCCCGCGGGGTTCACGCAGCCGGATCCCGAGCTGCGCATAGAAATCCGCGAACTGCATGACGATGCTGTGGAGCTTGTCGTTGCAGACAACGGAATCGGCTTTCCCGAATGCCTCGACTTCCGGGAAGCGCAATCCCTGGGCATGCAGATCGTGACGGCGCTTGCACGGCAGATCCGGGGCACAATCCGCTTGGAGTCGTGCCCGGGAGCCTGCTTCAGGATCCAGTTTCCCAAGACGGCAGGGGCCGGCAGAAAGGTCTAACTGAAAAAACGATCTTCGGTGCATACTGGCTCATCATGATCAGGAAAAGCCGCCCCGATGGAACCTACCTCGGCAATCTGCCGCACTTCACCCGGATGATGCCATACCTGATGCCCACCCGCACCGACGCGAGCATCTACTTCGAGCAGGACTTCGACGTGACGCACGCGCGTAAATACGTGAAGAGCGTGAACCAGGCATCCGAGGGCAACGGAAAGAAGATCACCTTCTTTCAGGTGTTCCTCTGCGCTGGCGTGAGGACCCTCGCCCTGCGCCCCAAGCTCAACCGCTTCGTGTCGGGTTACAACTACTACCAGAGAAACGAGATCCTCTTCAACTTTGTGGCAAAAAAAAGCTCAGCGACGACGGTGCTGAAATCAACATCACAATACCCTTCGCGCCGGACGAGACCCTGGCTACGCTCCCGGCCAAGGTAAGTTTGTTCGTCAACCGGGGAAAAGGCGGAGAAAGCAACGAGAGCGACAGCCTCAACATCTTCCTGATGAAGCTTCCCCGGTGGATGATCCGCATGGTGGTATGGGCGCTGCGCTCGCTGGACTACCACAACCTGCTTCCCGGCTCATTCATCAAATCGATGCCCTTCTGGGCCAGCGTCTTCTTCACGAACGTGGGAAGCGTCGGAATCGACGCTCCGCTTCACCACAACTTCAACATCGGCACATGCAGCCTGTTCATCGCCCTGGGCAAGATCAGGCGGGAGCCCGTCCTGACGGACAACGGGACTGTGGAATATCGGGAGAGAGTGAAGGTGACCTTCACGTACGACGACCGGATCGTCGACGGAATCTACTGCGGGCGGGCCATCGACCTGTTCCGGGGCCTTGTGGAGAATCCCGAACGGCTGGAGAATCCGCCGGAGCTGAGCACGGAACAGCGGGCGGAGCTGATGCTGAAAGCGTAGGAACACGTATGTACGAAAAGAAGCCCTGGCTTCGATTCTACGGCGCCACCCTCTCTACCCTCGCCTATCCCAGCACGACCATGTACGGCGCCTATCATCATATGGCGGCGATGGTGCCCAAAGTTGCGGCTCTCGTATTCCTGGGCAAGGGCATGACGCACTCCGAGCTCGATGATTCCATCATCCGCGTCAGCAGGGGTCTGGCCGCACAGGGCATGAAAAGCGGGGATCGCGTCCTCGTCTGCCTGCCCAACATCCCCCAGGCCGTTATCGTGTTCTATGCCTTGAACCGGCTGGGCGCCGTTCCCGCCATGATCCACCCGCTTTCCGCCCCGGCTGAAATCCTCGCGTACGCCCGTCAGGCATCCTGCGCGTGGGCAGTCACCCTGGATGCCTTCTACCCTCGCTTCGCCGAAGTCCGCGGCCAGACCTCGATAAAACGTACCGTGGTCTGCCGGCTCGAAGACTGCATGGGAATGATAACTTCACTGGCTTTCGCCCTGACTCAGGGCAGAAAAATCAAGCCGGTGCCGGCGGAAGAGGGTATCATCCGCTGGAAAGACATCGATGGGAAGGCCGCCGCAAAGCCCGAGCTCAAGCTTCCTGACCCTCTTTCTGACACGGAGATGTCCCTGATCCTCTTCAGCGGCGGCAGCACGGGCGTGTCCAAGGCGATCATGCTCTCCAGCCGGAACTGCAACGCCCTTGCCATCCAGACGAATGCCGCGGGGGGGCCGATTCTCCCCGGCGAAATAATGCTCTCCATTCTGCCCATGTTCCACGGCTTCGGCCTGGCGGCCGGCATCCATGCCATCCTGATTCACGGGGGGACCTGCATCCTGGTTCCCCGCTTCAATGCCGACGGCCTTGCGAAGCTGGTGAAGAAGTACAGGCCGCAATACCTTGCCGGGGTTCCGACCCTCTTCGATGCCTTGGCGGCCAATCCCCGTTTCAAGCGTACTCCCCTCGGCTGCTTCAAAGGCCTCTTCTCCGGCGGCGATACCCTCAGCCGCGAGACCAAAGAGCGCTTCGAGGCGGTTTTGAGGCAAAACGGCGGGAATATCCCCCTGCGTGAAGGCTATGGGCTTACCGAATCGGTCACTGCCAATATCCTTATGCCGCGGGACCACTACAGGGAGCGGAGCATCGGCGTTCCCTATCCCGACATGATAGCCAAGGTGGTGCGCCTGGGCACGACCGAGGAGGCGGCTCCCATGGAGGACGGCGAGATCTGCGTGTGCGGCCCTACCCTCATGCTGGGCTACATGAACGACCCCGAGGAGACGGCGGCCGCCCTGCGCACCCATGATGACGGTATCATGTGGCTGCACACGGGAGATCTCGGCTGCATGGACGCGGACGGATTTCTCTACTTCCAGCTGCGCATGAAGCGGATAATCAAGACCTCCGGCGTGAGCGTCTACCCATCGAACATCGAGGACGTGCTGAACAAGCATCCCGCCGTGCGGCTCTCCTGCGTCATTGGAGTTCCCCATCCCACGAAAGTGCAGGTCCCGAAAGGATTCGTGACCCTCAACGACGGGTGGCAGGCGAGCTCCGAGCTGGAGAAGGAGCTGATCGATCTCTGCCGAAGCCGCCTGACACCGTACTGCTGCCCCCGCTGCATCGAGTTCCGCGATCAGCTGCCCCTTACCCTGGTGGGCAAGGTGGCCTACCGACGCCTCGAGGAGCAGGACCGGGAATCCGCAGGGGCTGATTCAGCCGTCACGCAGGACTGATCGGCGAGCCGGACGCATGCACTCGGACTCATCCAGTCGCCGCCGTTTTTTCGCCCTGACCCTTTCAATCCTTCTGTCAACGTCTGCTTCCGGTCTGCCGGGGGCTGCCGCTGAATCACGGACATCGACGCCTTCCAATGCCGCTGCCACAACCCGATGGCCCGCGGTGATCCTGGACGGCTCCAGCCATTTCCTGATAGGAAATACGGTTTTCATACTCGCCCTCCTCGTGTCAATCGTGGTGCTCCTGCTTCAAATCCGAAGCAGGAAGAGAGCCGAGGGGGCGCTTCGAAAAAGCGAGTCATACTACCGTTCCCTTTTCGAAAACTCGCTCTACGGCATCGTCGTGACCAACCCGGATTTCACCTTCCGTGAGGTCAACGCAGCTTTCTGCAGAATGCTCGAGTACGGCGAAGACGAGCTTGTCGGCTCGCGGACAATCGGCGCCGTCACCCACCCCGATGACCTCGACAAAAGCAGGGAGCTGCTCAAGAAACTGGTCGGGCGGGAGATCGAAGAGTTCATCGAGGAGAAACGCTACGTCGCCAAATCGGGAAGAATCATCCAGGCGCTGACCTTTGCCCGGGGCATCTACGACCCGAGCGGCCGCTACGTGGGCGGCACGGCCTCCGTGCTCGACATCTCGGAGCGCAAACGGGCTGAGGCTTCCCTGAAGGAGTACTCGGAACGCCTGGAAGAGATGGTGCGGGAGCGCACCGCGGAGCTGACGCGGGTCAACGAGGAGCTTCGCAAGGACATCGAGGAGCGAAGGCTGGCGGAAGAGGAGCGGGGGAAGCTCGGCGAGCAGCTTCGGCAGGCCCAGAAGGTGGAGTCCATCGGACGGCTGGCAGGCGGCGTGGCCCACGACATCAACAACCTTCTCTCACCCATCCTGGGCTATGCCGAGCTTCTCCTTGCCGACCTTCCCCTGGGGGATCCGAGGAAGACGGAGCTGGAGCAGATCCTCGGCGCTGCAACGAGAGCCAGGGACCTGACGCGGCAGCTCCTCGCCTTCGGCAGGAGACAGATCCTTTCCCTGGCCCAGGTGGACCTGAGGGGGGTGGTATCGGGATTCGAGAAGCTCCTGCGGCGAACGATCCGTGAGGACATCCGCATCGACGTCCGCCTCCCGGGAAAGCTGGGGACGGTCCGCGCGGACGCGGGACAGATCGAACAGGTGCTGATGAACCTCGCCGTCAATGCCCAGGACGCCATGCCGGACGGCGGGGTCCTGACCGTGGCGCTGGAGGACGGGGTGCTGGATGAATCTTCCCGCGTCGCCCATCCAGACGTTGTCCCGGGCAGCTACGTCAGGCTTACCGTGGGCGATACCGGAATCGGGATGGACCCCGTGATGCGCGATCACGTATTCGAGCCCTTCTATACAACCAAGGAGCGGGATAAAGGCACGGGCCTGGGCCTGTCCATGGTGTACGGGATCGTCACACAGCACGGCGGCTACGTCTGGGTTTGCTCGGAGCCCGGTCGTGGGACCGCATTCACGATCCACCTGCCGAGGGTGGCTGAAGAGGCGACGAATAGAGAAACGCCCCTGCCGGCAATGGGGGAGACCCCCCGCGGCGGAGAGACGATCCTCGTCGTGGAGGACACCGCCGCTGTGGGGGAGCTTGCGTGCACGATCCTCAGGCGGCAGGGCTATTCCGTGCTTCCGGCGGAGACCGTGGAGAGAGCCCGCGCCATCGTGCGGGGACGGGAGGAACCGATACACCTCCTTCTCACCGACGTGGTGATGCCGGGCCTCAACGGCAGGGAGCTTTATCAACAGCTGTCGGCCGCCAAGCCCGGCATGAGGGTGCTTTACATGTCCGGCTACACGGATGAGGTGATCGCCCATCACGGCGTCCTTGACGAGGGAGTCTCCTTCATCCAGAAGCCGTTCTCCATGGATGCCCTCTCCCGCAAGGTTCGGCAAGTCCTGGACGAAGAAAGCGGGCGCAGCGGAGATCCTTAAGGCCGCGCTCGTTCGGCGAGCGGGCGTGCTACGCCTCCGCCCCCAGCTCACGCAGCGTCGCGACCGTCTCTGCCACCACATCGACGTCGTTAGAGTCGTGCCAGTCGCTGTTCTGGTACTCCAATGAGACGGCATCCCGGTACCCACGAGCGACAAGCTCCTCGAGGATGGCCCGGATGGGAATGACGCCGTTTCTCGTCGTGGTCTGGAGCTTGCCTTTCCGGGCTTGACGGACATGGACGTGGCGCGCGTACGCCTGGAGCTCTCGCACGTCCTCGATCGCGAAGCCGCACGACACGAAATGGGAATAGTCCAACGTGAGCTCGATGCCGGAAACACGGGCCAGGAGCAAGGCGACTCGCGGATCTTCAATGATCGAATCCACGTGCGGCTCAACGGAGAGGCGTATCCCGGCCGCGCGGGCGATTGCGGCGTACTCCTGGAGCGTTTCGACGCAGAGCTGCCAGCCGCCCCCGATTTCCCCCGCCTGCACGATGCCCGGCTTGAGCGTGATGCCGTGCGCCTCGCACCCTTCGGCGATCTCGACGACGCGGCGGAAGAGCCGGGCATTCGATTCCCGGCGCCAGCCATCCGGATCGTTCGTCTCGAATGGCAGGAGCGGGAACAGATCGCACACCCTCATCCCCTCGCGCCCCAGCCGTTTCTTCAGGCGTCGCCCCTGCCGCCGGGGCGGATCGGGGCCGTCGATAGCGAGGTGAGCGAAGCCGATGTCGACGTGCTCGAAACCGAGCGCGCGCAAGATCCGAATCGAGGCATCGAGGGAGAGGCAGGCGAACGACCAGGAGGAGCAGGCGACCGTGAGCGATCGGTCCGCTATTCGCAGACGCATGTCGTCATTCCTTGACCGCGCCCCGGGTAAATCCCTGGACCATGTAGCGCTGCAGCATCGTGAAGATCAGGATGGCCGGAATGCAGGCCAGGACGGCCCCGCTCATGATCTGGCCCCAGCTGATCCGTCCATGCTGACCCTGCATCAGCGCGAGTCCCACCGTGAGCAACCGCAGGTTCTCGCTGCGCGTGAAGGCGAGCGCGTAGATATACTCCCGCCACGCCAGGATGAAGGCGAACATGGCCACCGCCACCAGGCCCGGCGCCGACAACGGGAGGATGATGCGGAAGAGAACCTGCGAGCGCCGGCATCCGTCCATGATCGCGGCCTCCTCGAGGGACACCGGTATCGTGTCGAAGTATCCCTTCAGCATCCAGATGGAGAACGGCAGCGCGAACGTGCCGTACGCGATGATCAGCGACAGGTGGGTGTCGATGAGCCCCAGGGTGCGCATGACGATGAACATCGGTATCACCAGCAGGACGTAGGGGAACATCTGCACGGCGATGATGAGCACGCCGAGAAATCCCCGCCCCCTGAACCGGAACCGGGAGAGGCTGTATCCGGCGAACACGGAGATGAGCAGGGCGCAGGCCGTCGTGATGACGCTCACCTTGATCGTGTTCACGTAGTACACCCCGTAGGTGGTGTGAAAGAGCATGAAGAGATAGTTATCGATGGTGGGCCGCTTCGGTATCCAGCGGGGTATCTTGGTGAAAATCTCGTCCCCCGGCTTGAAGGAGGTCGAGATCATCCACAGGAACGGGAAGGCCAGCACGAGGCTGAAGAGGGCGAGCCCGATGTATCTCCCCGTGTTCCCGATTCTCCTGCGTGCGGTACGAGTCACGACGACGCCTCCCCTTCCTATCGCGGATAGATGATCCGCCTGATGTAGAAACCCGTCAGCACCATCATGATGATCAACATGACGGTTGCAACGGCTGCCGCCATGCTGAATTGAAACGCCGAAAAGAAAAGCTGGTACGTGTAGGTCGACAGGACCTGAGTGGCGTTGCCGGGACCGCCCCGGGTGAGGATGTAGGTGAGCTCGAACTGGTTGATGTTCCAGATCGTTGACAGGATGATCACGATGAACGAGATGTTGCGCAGGTGCGGGATCGTCAGGTACCTGAAGCTCTGCCACGAGTTGGCACCGTCGATGGTGGCCGCCTCGTACTCCTCGCCGGGAATCGCCTGGAGCCCGGCGAGCAGCACGATGGCCACGAAGGGGATGCCCTGCCAGATCCCCGCCGCGATGATCGCCCACATCGCGGTAGCATCCGTCGCCAGCCACGCGACGTTCTCGCGGATCAGCCCGAGGGAGATCAGGATGGAATTGAGGATTCCGTACTGTTCCTCGTAGATCCACTTCCACGTTATCGCGGCGAGGGCCGGCGGAATGACCCAGGGCGTCAGGATGATGGCGCGAAATACCGCGCGCCCGGGGATCGGCTTGTTCAAGAGGACCGCCAGGAGCAAGCCGAGCAGGTACTGGCCCACGAGCACGCTCAACGCCCACCAGATCGTGTGCCACAGCGAAAGGAGAAAGGTCTTGTCCCTCGCCAAAAGCAGGTAGTTCTTCAACCCTACAAACACGGGTGCCGGCGTGTACGCATCCCGGTTCACGAAGCTCAGGAAGATTCCGCTCACGAGCGGGTAGAGAAGCAGAACGCCGATGAGAATGATGGCGGGCGACAGGTACGCGTAGGGCAGCGCCTTCTCTCTTCGTCGATAAGCCCATCCCGGCATGCTTTTCCCCGATCGGTCAAAGGGAAGCGGCGCGAAGCGGGACGCGCCGCTTTCCGTGAGAGATTACTGCTGAAGCTGCGTGAGCTGGGCTTCGAGGGCGGCGAGCCCATCATCCACGCTCACCTTGCCCTGCATCATGTTCTGCACCGTCGCCCTGCCGAACAGCTCGGCGAACTGCTGCCACTTCGGTGCCATCACCAGCGGCCGGGAGAACTCCATGATGTCGAGGAAGGGCTGGAGGACCGGCTCGTAGTGAGCCTTGGCCCACGTGACGTAATCCTTGGTGAAGTTCATCCCCAGCGGGACGTACGCATACTCGTCCGCGTACGTCTTGCCTTCCTTGTACTGCGTGAGGTAGAAGAAGTTCATGAACTTGATGGCCGCGTCCTTGTTCTTCGAGGCCTTCAGGATATTCCAGGCATTGGGGAATCCCATGGTGGCGGTCTTCATGCCGGGCGCCGCGGACGGAGTCAACCCGGTGCTCCATTTCCCTTCCAGGCCCGGGGCCTTCTGCCGCAGGGCCGGGATGATCCAGTTGCCGTTGTAGATGATCGCGAAGTTGCCGAACGCGAAGCCATTGGTCACCGCTTCCCAATCCATGTTGACGATCGTCGCCGGCATGACCTTGTATTTCTGAACGAGATCGACCATGAATTGGGTGCCCTTCTTCGCCTCCGGCGAGCCGAGATCGGAGACCCATTTTCCGTTCGCGTACTTGTCGATAGGCGTGCCGGCCTGCCACATCCAGCATTCCCAGAACTGGACGGCGTTCTCGGCCTGAACGGGAACCCCGAACCCCCATTGGTCGATCACCCCGTCGCCCTTCGTCGACACGGTCAGCTTCTTCGCGGCCGCTATCAGCTCGTCCCAAGTCCTCGGATGAGACGTGATCCCCGCCTTCTGCAGCAGGTCGTCGCGGTAGAAGAAGCCCCACGTGGCGCCGTCGGCGGGGAACCCGTCGATGCGCCCGTCGGGGGTCTGGATGACGTTGAGCGCTCCGGGAAGCAGGTTGTCCTTCAGCTTCTGCGGGATCGCGTCGGTCACATCCGCGTAGGCGCCCATGGAGCGGAACTGCGCCACCATCGTCGGGTTCGCCTCCGCGATGTCCGGCGGGGTGCCGCCCATGATGTCCACCAGGAGCTGCGCGGGGGCGTCGGTCCAGCTCACCCGGGTCTGCTCGATCTGGATGCCGGGATTCTCTTTCATGAAGCGATCGGCCGCCGCGTTGACGACATCGATCATTCCGGGAATCCACGTCATATGGAAAATCCTGATCTTGACCGGCGCCGCCGCCTGACCCGCAGGCGCAGCCTCTTGCTTCCCGCCGGCGAACACCGGCGCCGCGGCCATGAGCATGAGCAGTGCCATGCCCAGCGCGACTAAAAGTCGCATACTGTTCTTCATACGACCCTCCTTGCGGTATCGTTTCTGAAGAGAGGAATGCACCCACCGTGCTGCCTCTCACGTTCATCCATTCCCATACCCCAGCTCCTCGAGGTATCGATCCAGGATCTCGCGATGGACGCTGTCAAGGAGGAAATCCGGCCGCCGTGTCCGGGCATTGCCGATCATCCCTCTTCGCTGGAGGAAGTACTTCTCCGCGGCCAGGAAGAACTCGGCGGACTGGTCGACGTAGAAGAGGTAGGGGAGAATGCGGTTGTGCGCTTCGAACGCCTCCCGCTTCCGGCCCTCCGAGAACATCTTATATATGGCCACGAAACTGTCGGCGAGGCTGCAGCCGGGCATGACGCCGATGGCGCCGCGCTCCAGGGCCTCGAAAAACCCCAGCCCGCCCTTTCCGGCCAATACCTTGAGGCCGCCCTCGGTGAGGCGGGATACCAGGGGTCCCGCGGGCTTCGACTCGACCTTGACCAGCAGCTCCATCCCCGCCCCCCTCGCCAGCTCGAGAAACTCGAGGGCGGGGATGCTCACCTTCGTCTCCTCCGGCGCGTACTGGATGACGACGGGGATACGCACGGAGGCCATGACCGCTTTAAGGTGGCCCATGATGGCCGCCGTATCGGGGCCGGCGAAAAACGGCGGGAGGAGCATGACGGCGTCGGCGCCGGCCGCTTCCGCTTTGGAGGCTTGCGCGCAGGCGTGGATGGTCGCGTGTGCGGTCACCGAAACGATCGTCTTCACCCTCCCGCGGACGGCCGCGATGAAAAAGTCGAGGAGCTTGGACCGCTCGGCATCGGCGAGCTTGTAGAACTCGCTTCCGACGCCGAATATCGCCAGGCCGTGCACGCCGCCGCCGATCACCGTCTCGATGAGTCCCTCCATGCCGTCGAAGTCGATTCTCTCGGAGGCGTGAAACAGCGTGGGAACAACGGGACAGACACCGTGAATTTCCGTGATCGGCTCTCCTTAGATCTCGACCCAGCTCGGGACCCTGCTCCTTCTCTGGGATTCCTTGTCCACCGCGTTTCCCTCCTCGATGAACGGGAATCGCGACTCGATATCGTCGTCCACCCGCACTCCCAGCCCAATGGCGCCGGGCAGGCCGATCGAGCCGTCCCGAACCTCGACCGGCTCTTCCAGAATGTCGTCCCGCAGAGGATTGTGGGTGCGATCGTACTCGAGGATGATGCAGTTGGCCGTCGAGACGATGAAGGCGATGTTCGCCATCAATCCCACGCCGCTTCCGAACACGTGCGGCGCGCACGGAAGCTGGTGGGCGGAGGCGAGCGCGGCGATCTTCTTGCATTCGCTGATTCCGCCGGACCGCGTCACGTCCGGCTGCACGATGTCGACGGCCCGCGGGGACAGCAGCTGCTGGAAACCGAAGCGGGTGTACTCGTTCTCTCCCGTCGCGATCGGGACCCTCGTCGCCCCGCAGAGCCTCCGGTAGCCCTCGATGTCGTCAGGATGCAATGGCTCTTCCAGCCAGAAGATCGAGAACGGCTCCAGGCGGCGCGCGACTTCCAGCGCCGTGAAATCGGACCACGGGTGGTCGGTATAGCACTGCCCCGCGTCCGTCATGATGTCGAAGCCGGGGCCCACGCTCTCACGGATGGCCCGGATTCGTTCGATATCGTCGTCCAGATCCGAGCCGATGCGGACCTTCAGGGCCGTATAGCCCTGCTCGCGGAACCCTTTGACGTCGGCGATCATATCCGGCAGCGGCTGCTCCATCCCCGCGCTCGCGTAGACCCGCGTCCGCTCGCGGCACGCTCCGCCCAGGATCCGATAGAGGGGCTGCTTCACGAACTTGGCTGCAATGTCCCACAGGGCGATGTCCAGTCCGCTGATGATCGGCACGATCGTGCCCTTTCTCCCCCAGTGGCTGGAGCGGACGTACATCTTGTGCCAGAGCCTTTCGATATTCAGCGGATCCTCTCCCACCAGGAGCGGGACGAACTGCTCCTCGACGATGAGCTTGACCGATCGAGGAAGGAACGCCGCCTCTCCGATCTCGCCGATCCCCTCGATACCGGAATCGGTCACGATTCGAACCAGGACTGCGTTCCTCCGCAGCGTGACGCCGCCCGACCATGACCAGACTTCGCTCGGCTTGTACGAGTAGCTGAGAAGGTGAGTCCGAATGCCGATGATCTTCATCGCGTACCCTCCGGAAGCTCGACGGTGACATTCCGTTCGATGGATTCCTCCACGGCCCGCATGACCTGAAGCGTCCGGTAGGCATCACGAAGCGAGGAGAGCGGCTCCCTGCCGCCAAGGAGGCACTCCTCGACGAAGTGGCGGACCTCCCCTTCGAACATCGCGTCATACAGCGGGTAGTCCCGGGAAGATCCTCCGCCGGAGGTTCCCCTCACCGCGTCGCGCCGGGAGAAGTGCAGCCCCCCGTCGCGCCCCAGCACCTTGATCGTGAAGGTCCACGGATCGCTCGTCTCGTCTTCTCCCGCCCATGAGACGAAAAGATGCGCCAGCGCCCCGTCGGCGAACTCCGCGTTGAGGACGACCTGCTCCTCGCTTCCCTGCGGCATGCGACGGAAAGCGCTCGCGAAGCCATGCACCCGTCGGGGCGCGCCAAGGAGGGCGAGCAGGATATAGATTTCGTGGCAGAGTACCTCGCGCAGCGGACCGTGGTACTTCGAGAGGTACTCCTCGGGCATGCGGTAGATCTCGCTCATGAAGAAATAGAACGGAACCCCGATTCCCCCCTCCCGCGTGTAGCGCATCATGCGGCTGATCTCCGGAAGGTAGAGGTAGCTGTGGCCCGGAACGCACAGAACGCCGTAGCGGCCCGCCAGCTTCTCGAGCTCGGCGATCTCTTCCAGCTCGTAGCTGACCGGTTTTTCCACCAGAACGTGCTTTCCGTGCCGCATTGCCATCTCTGCGTACGCGAAATGGGACTCCGTCGGCGTGAGCACGAATACGGCATCTATCGCGTCGAGCGCGACAAGCTGCTCGGGAGTCTCTACCGGCGTGACGCCCCAGCTTTTGGCCTTGGCCGTGATGTGCTCGATCCTTCCTCCGCTGACGGCCACCAGCGCGGCGCTCCGGCAGCGGGACAACGCGCGGAAGTGATTGTCCGAAACCCGCCCGCAGCCGATGAACCCGACGCCCACGGGATTACGCGGCAGTTTGCACCTCCTCGAAAGCTCCGCTGGCCAGGGAGCGGACGACGGCCAGGGTGATCTCCGTCGCCCGGGCGCCGTCTTCCATGCCCGGTGCCGGGATGCGATCTTCGAGAAGACATCTGAGGAATTCCCCTGCAGCCGCTTCACGCCGCCCTCGATCGGCGAATGCCACATGACGTCGGGATGCGTCATGCCCGTGACGATGTCCCCGGGATTCGCCTCGATCCCGCGCTCGCTGGTGACGGTGAGGAAGTGACGAAACTCGTCCACGTAGATGCACCCTTCGCTTCCCAGGATCTCGAACCGCTTGTCTGTCGGGCTGTCCTTGGGCAGGGCGCCGCTCATGTCCACGCATGCAAGGCCGCCGCTTTTAAGCCGGGCGACTGCCGCGAAGCTGCTCTCGAACACGGCGTCCCCGGATCCCACCTCCCTCGCGAGCCCGATGACCTTGGTGACCTCGCTCCCGCTCACCCAGCGGATCGCGTCCCAGAGGTGAACGCTGCTTTCGATGATCAATCCTCCGCCGCGCCGGCGGTCGAAGACCCAGGCGCCATGCAGCTCACCGTGCTTTTTCATGGAAAACCTGAAGTTGGCCCTGATATAGTCGATGCTTCCCACGCGTCCCCCGTCGACGACGGCCTTCGCCTCCTGGAACGAAACGGTGAAGCGTTCGGGGAAGCACATCATCAAGCGGCTTTTGCCCGCGCCGAGGAGCGACCGGATGACGGCGAGCTCCTCCATGCTGATCGCGAGCGGCTTCTCGCAGAGAATGTCCTTTCCCGCCTGGACGCATTCCCTGATGACCGCGGACCGCACGGTCGGGGGAGTCGCCAGATAGACCGCCTCTATGTCCCGCCGCTTCAGCATCGCGCGGTGATCCGTGTAGCAGTCGGCCCGGTGCGTCTTTTTCGCGCTCTCGAGCCGGCGCGGATCGACATCGCAGACCGCCCGCAGCTCGCACTCGTCGATCGTTTCGGCCAGGGCGGCATGGATCCGCCCCATCCATCCCATGCCGATGATCCCTATCCCAATCTTTCTCGATGCCATGGGCTATTCCACGACGCGCACATGCGCAATTTCCGCTCGATTGACCACCCCGAATGAATCCCCGTTCGAGCCCGATTCGCCTTTCAAGATCCGGACAACCGCTCGAGCGGTCTGCCGTTTCAGCTCCTCGATCGATCCCTCGGAATAGAACGCCGCGTGCGGAGTGATGATGACGTTCTCGAGGCTCAGCAGGGGATGATCCGCCCCGATGGGTTCCTGTTCCAGCACGTCCAATCCCGCTCCGCCGAGCCGCCCGTCTCGCAGCGCCTCGAAGAGCGCCGCCTCGTCGATCACCTGACCGCGGCTCGTGTTGACGAGAATCGCGCCGTTTTTGAGGGCGCCGAGCTCCCCGGGGCCGAGCAGATGCGCCGTCTGGGGAGTCAATGCAACGTGCACCGAGAGAACGTCGGATCGATTCAGGAGCTGGGTGAGCGGCACGGGGGTCGTTCCCTCCCAGGCGAACACCTCGGCAGGGACATACGGATCATATGCGATGCACACCATGCCGAATCCGTGCATCTTGCGGGCGACCAGGCGCGCGATTCCGCCATAGCCGAGCAGACCCAGCACCCTCCCCGCCAGCCGGTGGATGGGCTTCCCCACCCTGACGTCCCACCGGCCGTTCTGCACGGCGCGATGGAGCGTCTGCAATTTCCTTACGAGCGCCAGGATGAGGGCGCAGGTATGATCGGAGACCTCTTCCCGGCAGTAATCGGGGACATTGCAGACGGGGATGCCGCGATGGGAGGCGGCCTCCAAGTCGATCATATCGATGCCGACGCCGTATCGGGCGATGACCTTGCACGAGGGAAGCGAATCGATGACGGCCCGCGTGATGGGAGCGTACTGCACCAGAAGCGCGTCGGCGCCGCGCGCGGCCTCGATCACCTGCGCCTCCGTCCTGCACTGTGCGATCTCAAGCTCTGCCAGACCATCCAGCTCTTCCTGCTCTATTTCAAAGGGGCCGAGATCGCAGTCTGTCACGATTGCGCGGAAGGACGGAGACCTTTGCATTGAACCCATGGTAAGATATTATGATATGATTGTCAATAGGCTCGCCACAGCGGGCCCGACGCGGCCTCCTCGAGGATGCCGGAAACCCATGATTCCCAGCTTTTATGGCCAGGAAGGGCTTTTCGGAGAGAGGCCCGGGCGGGCAGAGCCGGAGCCTTTACAACATTACATTATCATGATATCTTACCACCCATGCACCAATGGGGAATGGGCCTTGAGCCGATCGGCGACACCGACAAGATCCAGCAGATCGTGAAGGTGCTCCAGGACTTCATCATCGAGGGCAATCTGAAGCACGGCACCGAGCTTGAAGCGGAACGGGTCCTCGCCTCGCGCCTGGGGGTGAGCCGCTTCAGCCTGCGCGAGGCGCTGCGGGTCGCCGAAGCCCAGGGACTTATCGAAATCTCCCGCGGCCGCAGGCCCCGGGTGGCCCGGATGTCGTCGGACGCGGCGGCCAAGATGATCGCGCTCGTTCTGCGCCGGACGAAAAAGACGCTCCTCGACCTGATCGCCGCGCGCCAAGGGCTCGAGACCCAGATCGCCCGCCTGGCGGCGTCCCATGCCGAGGAAGCGCAGATCATCGAGATGCAGAAAACCATCGAAGCCATGGAGCGAAACCGGGACAATCCCGAGGTCTGCGTCGAGGAGGATATCAAGTTCCACGGCGCCCTGGTGCAGGCGACGGGCAACGTCGTCTTTGAAGTCATGCTTGCTCCCCTCGCCGAGCTTCTCCGGGATTCCCGCAAGGAGACGATCCGGCATGGCATCGACCGGGTCGTCGTCGGGCACAAGGCGATCCTGGCGGCGGTTCTCAAAGGAGATCCGGAAAAGGCCGCGCAGGCCATGTATCAACATCTCAAGATGGCCGAGGAGGATCTGAGGAAGAACCTGGGAAACCCGAAAACAGGAGGTCCTCGCAAGAGCGTACGAAACGGTGCGTACATCGAGAGCGGGATACGGAGGCAGAAGCCGTCCGCGTGAATCCCCTCGGACGGCGGGGCGCGCCGACGAGGAGAGAAACCCGTGGAGAGGTTATGGTTGTTGATTTCCCCTACTCCGATGTTCCCAGCCTGCGCATCCCGGACGGTAATCTGCTCGGCGTATTCGCGGCCCGCAACCCCGCGCCTCGCGCGGGTGTCGACATGCTCGTCCGTGAGGCGCTCGCCTCCCCCATCGGGTCCCCCCGGCTCCGGGAGATGGCCCGGGGAGCGAAACGAGTCCTCATCGTCGTGGATGACAACAGCCGCCCAACCCCGGTCCATGCCATCCTTCCGCCGGTGCTGGACGAGCTCGGCGCCGCGGGCGTCCAAACCTCGCGCATAGAGTTTCTGCTCGCGTTGGGGACCCACCGCTTCATGACCGATGAGGAGATCGCGGCGAAGCTCGGGAGGGGGGTAGCGGAGCGCTTCCCCGTTTTCAACCACGACTGGAACAATCCATCGGCCTGCCAGCTTATCGGCACGACGTTCAAAGGCGTCGAGGTATGGATGAACAAGAAAGTGGTCCAGGCCGACCTCGTCATTGGAATCGGCCTGATCATGCCGATCGACGTGTGCGGTTTCACCGGCGGCGGCAAGATCCTCGTGCCGGGAACTTGTGGTAGAATCACCAACGACGAAATGCATTGGAATCGGGTCGGCGTGCCCGACGAGCAGGTGATGGGCAGGCGGGACAATGCAGTGCGGGCCGCGATCGACGAGATGGCGAGGAAAGCGGGGCTCGGCTTCATCGTGAACGTGATCCTCGATCCGCGCGCCGGAGTCCTGCACGCGGTGGCCGGCGACATGGTCGATGCCCACCGCAGAGGATGCGAGCTCTCCTTCGAGGCCCACTCCGTCCGGCTTCCCTGCCAGGCGGATATCGTGGTTGCCGACAGCCACCCCTTCGACATCGATTTCTGGCAGGCGAACAAGGCCCTCGATCAGGCCGGCCTCGCCGTGCGCAAAGGAGGAGCCCTGATCCTCGTGACGCCCTGCGTGGAAGGCTTCTCGGCCACCCACGGCGAGCTCTCCCGGCACGGATACCCGCCCGTGGAGGAGATCAAGAGAATGGTCGAGCAGGGAACCGTGGGCTCGAAAGCCGTCGCCGTGCACATGGTGCAGGTGAGCAAGGTGGCTCGGGAGAGGGCGACGGTGATCGTGGTCACGCGGGGAATCTCCCCCGCTGACCTTCGAAGAGCGGGAATGGAGCATGCGGCAACTCCCCAGGAAGGGCTCCAGAAGGCGCTCGAGCTGGCGGGACCGGGCGCGAAGGTCGCGGTCCTCCAGGGAGCCGCCCAGATGATCCCGCTCATCGGGTGATGGGGCCGGAGACAAGGAGGCGCGGATACCATGCACGCGAATCGGCTGGCCGTGGTGACGGGAGGGGCGCAGGGCATCGGCCGGGCAATCTGTCAGGCTCTCGCGCGAGAGGGAGCCGACCTCATAGTCGTGGACCGAAACTTCGCTGGGGCCGAAGAGACGGCGGACGCCGTGAAGACGCTGGGCGGAGAGGCTCGGGCGTTCATGGCGGATGTATCCGACGAGGATGCGGTGGTTCGCCTCTTCGCCGAGATCGCCGATCGGGGCCGCCGGCTCGACGTTCTGGTGAACAACGCGGGCATCTGCCAGCTCTGTTCCATCCTCGACCTTCGGGCCGCCGACTGGGACCGGGTATTGGCGGTGAATCTGCGCGGCACCTTCCTCATGAGCCGGGAGGCCTTCCGTCTGATGAAGGAGCAGCGCGGGGGGAAGATCATCAGTATCGCCTCCGCGGCGGCCAAGATCGGCGGCGTCACGGCAGGCGCTCACTACGCCGCTTCGAAGGCCGGCATCATCGCCTTCGCCAAGAGCCTCGCGCTCGAAGCGGCGCCGTACCGGATCAACGTGAACGTCGTCTGTCCTGGACCGATAGAAACGGAGATGACCGACGCCTGGGGCGAGGAGACCAATCGGGCGTTCGCGGCGCGGATCCCCTGGAAGGAGTACGGAAAACCGGCTGATGTCGCCGAAGCGGTGGTGTTCCTTGCCTCCGAGCGGAGCCGCTATATCACCGGCGAAGTGCTTGACGTGAACGGCGGTCTGGTCATGGATTGAGAGGAACGCGCGGCGGCACGGAGAAGGACCATGAGCGGAGAACCTCCATCTTTTCTGAACCTCATCGGCGAGTCCTGGGCAGAGAGCTCGTCCCGGCGGACCTACGCGGACGAAAACCCGTCCCACAGGGGCGCCGTGCTCGGCCTCTTCCAGGCATCTCTGCCCGAGGACATCGCCGCCGCGGTGGACGCGGCATCCCATGCGTTCCCCGCATGGCGTACGCAGGCTCTGCGAGAGCGGCAGGAGATCATCGGCCGTTTTCTCGCTTCTCTCGCAGGCGCGGTGGAAGAGCTTGCACGGATCATTGCTCTGGAGAATGGAAAAACGATCAGGGAAGCCCGCGCGGAGGTGGGCTCGGCGCTGGTCGAGGGCAGTTACCACCAGCACCAAGTCTCGCGGCTGATCGGTCACACTCTCCCCATCGGAAGCCCGGGGATCACCGGCTGGGTGCAGTACCAACCCCTGGGGGTTGTCGGGATCATAAGCCCGTGGAACTTCCCCATCAACGTCCTCTGCAGGAAGGCGCTTCCCGCCCTGCTCGTCGGCAACACCGTGGTGTTCAAGCCCGCCAGCTTTACCCCATGGTCGGCCGTTTTCCTCGCGAGGCTGTTCCGGGACGCAGGGCTTCCCGCAGGGGTCTTCAATTGCGTGACGGGGGCGGGTGCGACGCTGGGGGACGCCCTGATCGGAGATCCCCGGGTCCGCGCCATCTCATTCACCGGATCCACCGAAGTGGGCATTGAAATCCAGCAGAAGGCGGCGCGCCGTCTCTTGCGGACCCAGCTCGAACTCGGGGGAAAGAACGCCCTCATCGTGACCGACGACGCGGATCTCGAGCAGGCGGCGTCTGCAGCCGTCGCGGCGGGGTTCGCGTGCGCGGGCCAGTGGTGCACCTCAACGAGCCGGATACTCGTCCAGCGAGGCGCGTATCGCGCCTTCATCGACGCCCTGGCGGCGCGCTCTGACTCTCTCGTGGTCGGTGATCCGCTGGAGGAGAAAACGGACATGGGGCCGGTAGCGGGCCCTGCCCAGTACCAGCGGATCGGGCAGGCCATCGAGAAAGCCAAAGTGCAAGGGGCCCGGATGATCACCGGAGGCATGGCAGCCGCAGCGGCCGGCGCCGCCGCTGATGGATACTTCGTGCGTCCCACGCTCTTTGCGGAGGTCACCCCGGAGATGGAGCTCTTCCGGACCGAAGTTTTCGGGCCCGTTCTGGCGGCGACGCGCTTCGATTCCCTGGAGGATGCACTCAGGCTGGCCAACGATTCGCGCTACGGCCTTTCCTCTGCGATCTTCACGCGAGATCTCGGCACGGCGTTCGCCTACATCAATGGGATCGAGGCCGGATTGGCGCACGTCAACATCCACACCGGTTTCAAGGATCCCGCGCTGCCGTTCGGGGGATGGAAGGAATCCGGTTTCGGTATTCCGGAAAACGATCGGACGGGACTCGAGTTCTTCCTCGACCGCAAGGCGGTCTACGTCAAGACGGAGTGATCGGAAGGTGAAACTGGCGAGCATCGACAGCCCCACGACGCTCCACCGCCTGGCGGTAGACGATTCGGACTGGAACGACGAGCCTCCCGCTCGGCTCCTGTGGATGGCGCAGCTGCTCCTGCTGATCCGGCGGTTCGAGGAAACGCTCCTGGAGCTCAAGGGCAGGAACCTCGTGCACGGTCCCGTGCATTCGAGCATCGGCCAGGAGGCGGTTGCCGTCGGCGCGGCGCTGGCGCTGCGGTCATCCGACACGATCGTCGGCACCCATCGGGCGCACCATCAGTACCTGGCGAAAGTGCTGAACGCAATGGCGCCGGCGGACTTCACTCCCCTCGCCGGCGGACTGACGACCGGCATGCAGGAGGCCGTGAGAGCGCTCCTGGGCGAGATCATGGGATTGCGGGACGGATGCTGCGGCGGCCGGGGAGGCTCCATGCACCTGTTCAATCCCGAAGCGGGGGTGATGGGGACGAACGCGATCGTCGGGGGCGGGATCCCCATGGCAACCGGCGTCGCATGGGCGAACCGAATGACGGGGAGGGACGGAGTGACCGTCTGCTTCTTCGGAGACGGCGCCGTATACCAGGGAACATTGCACGAATCTGCCAATCTCGCGGCGCTGTGGAAAGCGCCGATCATCTACTTCATCGAGAACAACCAGTTCGCCGTAGCGACCAGACGGGCGGATGCCTGCTCGGCGAAAGAGCTGGCAGATGTGGCCCAGGCCTACGGGATGCGTTCCCTCCAGGTCGACGGCATGGATCCGCTGGCCGTGATGCGCGCGGTCCGGGAGGTCGTTCGGCTTCGCACGCAGGGCTGGCTTCCCTGCTTCGTGGAAGCCGACACATACCGATTCCTTCACCACGCCGGCGGCAATCCCGGCAGCGCTTACGGCTACCGCAGCAAGGAAGAGGAGCGCAGGCGTCACGACAGGGACCCTCTGCTCAGGGTTCTTGACCGCCTGCGGAGGATGGGAATCCTCGACGACGGTACAGACCGGATATTAAAAAAGCAGGCGGAGGAGTGCATTTCTCGGGCGGTCGACTCCTGCACTGAGAAACAGGGGAATTCCGTCTCGATCAGGGAGAGGCTCTGGCCCAGGAAGGAGGATCTGGCGCTCGGTCTCCGCTCCGACGCCGATTATCACGGGGCGAGCTATGTGGAAGCCGAGGATCTGGAGTGCCGCAGGAAGCTCACCTACGTCGAGGCGATCGCGGCGGTAACGGGACGGTGGCTGGAGAAGGATTCCCGGGTGGTCGTTCTCGGCGAGGAGGTGGCCAACCTCGGGGGGGGCGCCTATGGGGCCACCAAGGGTCTCCACGCGCGGTTCCCCGGCCGGCTGATCAACACCCCGATCTCTGAGGCAGGGTTCTCGGGTCTGGCCTGCGGCGCCGCGATGAACGGCCTGCGGCCCATCGTGGAGATCATGTTCTCCAGCTTCGCCCTCGTGGCGGCCGATCAGCTGTTCAACCAGATCGGGCAGCTGGGATACATCTACGGCGGACGATCCCCCGTCGCTCTCGTTGCGCGCATGCGCGTGGCCATCGGCCTGGGCTACGGCGCCCAGCACAGCCTCGATCCGGCGGCGCTCTTCAGCCTGTTCCCCGGATGGCGCATTTTCGCGCCCGCGACCGCCTTCGATTACATCGGGCTGTTCAACGCCGCCATGCTGGAGCAGGCTCCGACGCTGATCATCGAGCACCACGAGCTGTACGGCCGCTCCTTCACCGTCCCGGACGGGGCGCCGGACCATCTCGTGCGGCCGGCGCGGGCGAAGATCGTCCGCCGGGGAGACGACTGCACGGTCCTCGCATACAGCGCCACCGTCTCCCAGTGTCTCCAGGCCGCCGAACAGCTTGCGCGCGATGGAATCGATGCCGAGGTGATCGACCTGCGGACCCTCGACGACGCCGGAGTCGACTACCGCACGATCGGCGAATCCCTGGAGAAGACCGGAGCGCTGGCCGTGGTGGAGCAGGCCCCCGCGTGCAACTCCATCGGACCGAAGATCTCCGCCGAGTGCCTGAGAAGGTTCTTCGATTCTTTCGATTGCCCCCCGGCGCTCGTTGCCGCGCCGAACGTCCCCATCCCCGTCTCACGGGAACTGGAGCGGGCATGTATCCCGACAACCGCCGACATCGTGAGAAGCGTCAGCGCCGCGGCGAGAAGGGAACAAAGCGAGAGCCGCCAACCGTCGCCTTGACTCTTTTTCCCGCGATTATTACTATTTTTTGAAACTGGGATGCCCCTTCTTCTTCCGAAAGCAGTGAGAATCAATTCGCGTATACAAGTAGAGGATACCCCTATGGCAAAAACATCCGTAAAATACGACGAAAAAACCATACAGACCCTGGATGCCCTGGAGCATATCCGCCTTCGAACCGGCATGTACGTCGGCCGGCTGGGAGACGGCTCCAACCCCATGGACGGCATCTACGTGCTCTTGAAGGAAGTCATCGACAACAGCGTGGACGAGTTCATCATGGGTGAGGGCAGGGCCGTCGAGATCACGCGAAAGAAGGACACGGTCACCGTCCGCGACTACGGCCGCGGCATCCCCCTGGGCAAGGTCATCGACTGCGTGAGCAAGGTGAACACGGGCGGCAAGTTCAACGACGACGTGTTCCAGTTCTCGGTGGGCTTGAACGGCATCGGCACAAAGGCGGTGAACGCCCTTTCCCAGGAGTTCGAGGTGATGAGCTATCGGGAGGGGAAGTTCGTGCAGGGCCTCTTCAAGGAGGGGAAGCTGGTGAGCCAGAAGGAGGGCAGGGACCCCAAGGCCAAGCGCGGAACCGCCATCCGCTTCACCCCGGACCCCAAGATTTTCGGCTCCTACGCGTGGAACGACGAGTTCATCTTAAAACGCCTGCGCTACTATGCATACCTCAACAGCGGCCTGGCCCTCGTGTACAACGGAAAGACAGTCGTGAGCGACAAGGGGCTTCGCGACCTTCTGGAAGAGGAGATCGGAGAGGAGTCCACCCTCTACGGCATCGCCCACTTCAAGAACGGCCACCTCGAGTTCGCCTTCACCCATACCGGCAACTTCGGCGAGAACTATTTCAGCTTCGTGAACGGCCAGTTCACGATCGACGGCGGCACCCACCAGACCGCTTTCCGCCTGGGGGTGCTCAAGGCCATCGACGTGTACGCCGGGGTGAGCTTCTCCGCGGAGGACGTGCGGGAAGGCATGATCGGAGCCATTGCGATCAAGCTGAAGGACCCCATATTCGAAAGCCAGACCAAGCACAAACTGGGCAACAACGAGATCCGGGGCTGGATCGCCGACGAGGTGAAGCAGCAGACCCTCCTGTGGCTGCACAAGAACGAGGCGGAGGGCAGGAAGCTCGTCGAGAAGATCAAGGCGAACGAGCGGATCAGGAAAGAGCTTTCCACCATCAAGAAGCAGGCGCGCGAGCTCGCCCGCAAGGTGGAGATCCACATCCCCAAGCTCACGGACTGCAAGGTCCATTTCGACGACGAGCGCGACAAGCGGCGGGAGGAGACCAGCATCTTCCTCACGGAAGGGGACTCGGCGGGCGGCGCGATGATCCAGGCGCGGGACGTGCATACCCAGGCCATCTTCTCGCTGAAGGGAAAACCGCTGAACGTCTACGGCCTGAAGCGCGACACGGTCTACAAGAACGAGGAGCTGTACAACATCATGCGCGCCCTGGGCATCGAGGACGGCCTAGATGGTCTTCGCTACGCCAAGGTGATCATCGCCACTGACGCGGACGTGGACGGGATGCACATCAGGAACCTGCTCCTCACCTACTTCCTCCACTATTTCGAGGAGCTGGTCATGAAGGGCCATGTCTACATCCTGGAGACGCCGCTTTTCCGCGTGCGTACGAAAAACGAAACGGTCTACTGCTACAGCGAGGAGGCGCGGGACCAGGCCGTGAAGCGGATGAAGCAGCCCGAGGTGACCCGCTTCAAGGGTCTTGGCGAGATCAGCCCCAAGGAGTTCAAGCAGTTCATCTCGGACGACATCCGGCTGACCCCGGTTCAGATCCAGTCCATGGGAAACGTCCACAAGACCCTGGAGTTCCTCATGGGGAAGAACACCCCGGAGAGAAAGAAGTTCATCGTCAGCAACCTCATTACCGACGCGGTGCAGGGGGCGTGAACGCTTTGACGGGGCGGCGCGCCTTTAGTGCGCGGCCGCGGCGTTTGAAAGGATTGTCATGAGCCAGCTCAAGCCGCTGATGGAGAAGAACTTCCTCGAATACGCCAGTTACGTCATCATCGACCGCGCCATCCCGGACCTCCGGGACGGGTGCAAGCCCGTGCAGAGGCGCATCCTCGCCACGCTCTTCGAGATGCACGACGGGAAGTTCCACAAAGTGGCCAACGTGATCGGGGAGACCATGAAGCTCCACCCCCACGGGGAAGTCTCCATCGGAGACGCCCTGGTGGTGCTGGCCAACAAGGAATACTTCATCGAGAGGCAGGGCAACTTCGGCAATATCATCACGGGCCACGAAGCCGCCGCGCCGCGCTACATCGAGTGCCGCCTCACGCCCCTTGCCGTGGAGACCCTGTTCAACAAGGCCCTCACCGAGTTCATCCCCAGCTACGACGGGCGCAAGCTCGAGCCTCTGGAGCTTCCCGCCAAGGTGCCGGTGCTCCTCATGCTGGGGGCGGACGGGATCGCGGTGGGCATGTCCACCACGATCCTTCCCCACAACTTCATCGAGCTCCTGGAGGCTCAAATAGGCATCCTCAAGGGGGAGAGCGTCGAGCTGTACCCCGATTTCCTCCAGGGCGGCTTCATCGATGTCTCAGACTACCGGGACGGCAAGGGCAGGGTGCGCATCCGCGCGCGAATCGACCAGGGGGCGCACAAGCTGGTGATCCGCGAGGTACCCTACTCCACAACCACCACCAGCCTCATCGCCTCGATAGAGAACGCGGTGCAGAAGGGCAAGGTGAGCGTCAGCACCATCTCGGACTTCACAACGGACAGGGTGGAGATCGAGCTTCACCTCTCGCGCGGAGCCACACCGGAGAAGGTGGTGGACCAGCTCTACGCCCACACCGACTGCGAGGTGTCGATCAACTCCAACATCGTTGTCATCCGCGGAAACAGGCCCATAGAGATCGGGGTCTCGGAGTACCTGGAAGAGTTCACCTCCATCCTCAAGAAGCAGGTCAAGGCGGAGCTGGAGCACGAGCTGGCCGTGCTCGAGGATAGAAGACACTGGCTCACCCTGGAGCAGATCTTCATCGAGAACCGCGTCTACAAGCACATCGAGAAGGCGGCCACGGAAGAGGCGGTGCGCAAGCAGGTCTTCGAGGGGATGAAGCCGTTCAAGAAGAGCTTCGTCCGCCCCATGACGGATGATGACGTCACGCGCTTGCTGGATCTGAGGATCAGGCGGATCTCGGCCTATGACATCAAGAGAAACCGGGGGGACATCGACGACATTGTCGCGGCCATCAAGCAGGCCAACGCAAAGCTTCGAAACCTCACCAAGACGGCGGTCGCGTGGCTGCTCGGGCTCATCGAAAGCTACGGGGAGCGCTACCCGCGGCGCACCCTCATCGAGACGTTCCACACGGTGGACAAGCTCGCCGTGGCGCGGGCAAACATCCGCCTCACGTATGACCGCGACTCAAGCTTCTTCGGCTCCAGCGTCCGCGGCTCCGAGTTCGTGATGAACGTGACGGAGTACGACAAGATCCTGGCAATAACCTCGGACGGCACCTACCGCGTCATGACGCCGCCGGAGAAGGCATGGATGCCGGGCGTCCTGTTGTACGCGGCCGTGTTCGACTCCAAGAAGGGCGCCGGGTTCACCGTCATCTACCGCGACGCGAACAAAGCCGCCTGGGGAAAGAAGGTGCGCATCGAGCGGTTCATCACGAACAAGGTCTACCCGCTCGTGAAGGAAGGGTCCCTCGGGATAGACTTTCTTTCGGACAAGAAGGCGCCGGGGACGGTCGTGCTCCACATGGTCCCGGCCAAGCGGCAGAAGCAGAAATCGATCACGGTGGACCTTGGCAAGCTTCCCCCCTGCGGCCTCGCGGCGCGGGGAACGCGCCTCACCGCCAAGGCGATGGAGCGTGTGGAGCAAAAACCATGAGCGATTTTTCAAAAAGCGAATGGTCCGATGCATCAAGCGCGCAGGCCTTCATCGACGAGGCGCAGAGGTACATACCGGAGCGCGCGCGCATGTACCGCCTTCTCGCTTCTTTCCTGAAACAGGCTGTGGCGCCCCGCTTCCCGTCGAAGCGGCTCTCCGTCGTCGAGTTTGGCTCCGGCGACGGGGCGCTCTCCCAGACGATACTGCGCGAGAATCCGGGGATCCGGCTCGTGCTCCTTGACGGCTCTCAAGAGATGCTGGAGGGCGCGCGCCGGAGGTTTTCCGGGGCAGCCGACGTCGACTGTCTCCACGCCACGTTCCAGGAGCTTCTCGCGGGAAAGCCCATGCCCGGGCCGAATCACTTCGTCGTATCGTCACTTGCCATCCACCACCTCGTGCTCGAGGAAAAAAGGAGGCTCTTCAGGCTCGCCGGGGACAGCCTGGAGACGCACGGAGCCTTCGTGAACATCGATGTCGTTCTCCCCCCGCCAGGCTCCCTTGACGCGTGGTACCATGAGCTGTGGCGAGAGTGGATCGAAGCCAATGATGGTATCGTGGCGGACGGGAAAACCTTCACTCATGTCCCGATGAAGGCCAAGTGCAATCCGGACAACATGCCGGACACCCTCGAGGCGCAGTTGGAAGCTCTCCGCGATGCGGGCTTTGCGCCCGTGGACACCTTCTTCAAGTGCGGGGTGTTCGCCGTATTCGGAGGGTTCAAGCCGGCAGCGTAGGCGCGCTGTGCGCGGCGGGCCGGGCCTTTCAGGTCCTGCGCAGGACCACGAGCGACACGTCGTCTGCGAGCTTGCCGCCGAACTTCTTCATGTCTCCGGATTCGGCGAAGGCCGCCACGGAATCCATGATCGCCGTGATGATGGAGTCCGGGTCCTGCCCGATATTCTGGCGGAAGACGAGCTTGAGGTTCTCCAGCCCGTACTGCTCATCCCTCTGGTTCTTGGCCTCTATGGCGCCATCGGTGTAGAGCAGAAGCACGTCCCCCTTCTCCATGGAGAAGGATCCCTCGGACTGCTTGGAGCTCACGTACTCGGTCAGCCCGAGGAAGGCCGTCTTGTCGATCATGTCGCGAAGCTCAACCACCGCGTCAGGGGCTTTCCTGTAGAGAAGGGCAATGAGGTGGGTGCCCGCGTGGGTGAAGGTGCCGTTTCTCTCGACGAGCACGCTGCACGTCATGAACTTGTCGCTTCCAATCCGTTTCTTGTTGATGCTGCAAAGGACCTTGTTGATGATGTCGTAGACGTCGGAGATGGCGAGCTCGCGCTTGAGGGCCTGGGACGTGAAGAGCGCCCCGTGCAGGGCCGACATGTGAATGAGGGCCATCATTCCCGCGGGAAGGCCGTGTCCGGCGACGTCGCCGATGTCGATGTAGTTTCCGAACTCCATGGGGAAAAAGTCGTAGAGATCGCCGCCGACCTCGCTGGCGGTGGTCATGGCGCACGAGGCCTCGTAGCCCGGAAGCGAGAGGGAGCGGGGAACGATCGAGGTCTGGATGCCGCGGGCGATGTCCATCTCCCCGGAGAGGCGGTTCTTCTCCTGCTGGGTCTGCTTTCCCGACATGATGGCGAAGATGATGGAGAGGTTCCCCGTGAGGTTCCTGATGGTCGTGTCCTCTTGGGGAAGAATCTGGTCGAACTCCGTCTTGAAAAGAACCACGAACCCGGTGAGCTCCTCGTGGTTGAAGACGGGGTACGCCGCTATAAGGCGGAAGACTCCCTTGAATTGCGGCGGGATGGGAATGATCACCCTGTCCTTGGACTGGAGCATGTCCTTTACCGCCAACTCGCCCATGTCGGTAATGCTCTCGCGGGCGGCGCCCTGGATGTCCGGCAGTCGGTACACCTGCTGCATGATGAGAGCGTTGATCTCCCTCTGGGAGATGCGCTTCACGGCATCCAGCTTGATGAGCGGGACGCAATAGTTGAGGATCATCTCGGGGGAATCCACCTGGAGAATGTCCCCCTTCTTGCGGTAGGCCATCACCGCGTTGAACCTCATCGTCGTGACGGCAAGACTCCGCTGGGCGGCTTCCAGGAACGTGGACAGCGTTTCCTTGATCATCCGGTAATCCTCTTCGGCATTGCTGGCGATGACACGGTTGATGATCTCGGTGCGCGATTTTTCAGCTTGCGCCAGCTTCGCGTGAAGGTCGTTCAGGTGGAACATCCTATAGAGGAAATACTCGTGGAATGCGCTCACCGCGAACACTATGGTGGGGATGATGAAGGGGAAAAAGGGCGAGGTCGTGAGAAAATTTAGCGAAAAAATGCCCGGAATCAGCATGAGCGCGATGAAAATGTTGAACAGGGTGAAGGGGTACTTCCGCTGGCGGATGATTCCCTCGTGGAACTTGAACAGGCGGTTGGTGTAATTCGCACAGACGAACAGCGAGGCCGTGAAGAGGAGGTACAGCCAGTTTGCCACCCCCTGGTAGGGGCGCATGGCCTCGGAATCGATTGCCGGGGCGCTTGCGAAGAGCTGGGCAAGCCCCACGCCCGTCATCAGGGGGAACAGCACCGTCATCACGATGAATAAGGCGCCGGAGATGGCGAGGAAAATGTATAACGGCCGGAGGCGCGTCTTGAAATCGTCGAAGAGGAAGCTCTTCCTGATTCGCTGCACGTGGACGGAGTATTCGAGGACGAACAGCGTCCCAAAGGAAAAAAGAGAAAGGAGCGACGCCAGAGGCTTGTAGAACGTCCTCTGGTTCTCCCCCAAAAGGATTGTGAAGACCAGAAGGACGAGCCCCGAGAATGCGAGCATGATGATGGAGACGAGGAAAACGGCCGGCCTTTTGCCGTATTCGGTCCGCTTCGCCGCGTCGTACCACAGCACCAGGGAAGCAGCCGAGACCGCGAGGTAGCTGAAGAAGAGGAAGTCCGTCATAAACGCCTCCTAGAAAGCTCTAATAGTGGTCCAGGACCTGCCGCAGCCGCCGGATCTTCTGCTGGATGGCGTCCACCTGATTCGAGGAGGCTTCCGCCTGAATCCGGCCCGCCAGTTCCCGGGTCTTGGCAATGATGTCCTTGCTGATCGTCTGCTGCTCCGACGCCTTTTCCTTGGAGAGGTTGCTCACCGTGCGAATGATCTCCACCGCCAGAATGACGCCCTGAAGCGCACCCGCGACGGAGAGAAGCGAATCCTTCTCCTTCTCGATCTCCCCCGAGGTCACCGTGGTGTGCTCCACAACCTTTCGGACGATCTCCTGGATATGGGTGACGAAGTCCTCGATGTTCTTCAGCGAGTTCTCGGTTTCCTGGGCGAGCTTTCGGATCTCCTTGGCAACCACGTCGAAGGCCCTGCCGTGAGCACCCGCGCGCGTGGCCACGACGGATGCATTTATCGAAAGCACATATGTCTTGGAGGAGATTTCGGACATCATCTCCAGTATCCCGACGATCTTTTTCGACTCATCGTAGAGCCGCCGGGTTTCCTCCAGGGACGCCCCCAGCTCCCCCGTCAGCTCCCTGACCTTGGCCTGAACCTGCTCGGAAAGGGCAAAGGCCTTTTCCGCGGTCCCCGCGAGGTTATCGGAGATATCGAAGGCCTTCTTGGAATTGTCGAAGATCGACTTGGAGTTGGACTCGAGCCGCTCGATGCTCTGCCCGAACGAGGTCCAGGCCTCCGAGAAGGACTCTGGGCGCGGGGCCTTCTGGAGCAGGAGCTCCGCTTCTTCCCAGCTCTTCTTCCATTCTTCCCACACGGATCTGTCCGGGAGAGCGAGATCGGGCTCCGGGGAAGGGACCGCAGCTTGCTGCCCTTCGAGTGACTGGGCGGAAAAGCCGGCGGAAGCCTCGTCCGCCGGAAGCGCCCGCCCCTCGCGGGAAAGGATGAGGGAGACCGCCCACGCGACGAGGAAGCCCGCCGCGATGACGGCGCTCCTCACCACGGCGGAGGAAACGAGCCATGAGGTGGCAATACAGACGGCCGCGAGCGCGAGAATGATGATGAGCGCCACCGAAGCCCGAGAGCGGTTATTCAACCTTCACGGCTCCCGGAACGAGGAACGTCAGGGTGGGCAGGCTCGTCACCTGCCAGGTGATGTCCTTGTTGTGACGGATCCTGATCAGGTATTTCTTGTCGTCACTGAGATCCGCCAGCTTCATGATCCATTTCGCGATTGCCTTGATCCCCGAAGAGTTGAGGAAGGTGAGCTGCATGAAGTCCAGGTCCACCTGTTTTATCCCCTTCGACACGCAGCCGCCGTGGATCTTGTCAAAGAGCGGATCCAGGATCTCCCCCGGGTCCTGCATGTCGACGTCTCCGACGAAAGCGACGCCGATCCCCGCCGGTGTGTCGGTGACTTCGATGGAGATCCGCGACTGCTTGACGGGATCGATGGCGAGCTTGTTCATATCTCCTCCTCACGCGCGCTTGGATTCGAGGCTGACCGTCACCGAATCCCCGTGGACCTTCACATCCATGTCGAGGCCCGTCTCGTAGCGGATCCTGGCAAGCCCCAGCTGGCTCTTGCCGTCCTTCCTCACGGCTGCCTCCCTCATCTGGCTCATGTATGCCTCAAGAGGATCGCCTTTCATGATCTTCTGGAAGAGAGACTTCAGGGTCTCGACTGCCTCGGTCGAGGCCTGGTTTGAAACGGAGATGCTGATATTCTCCGCGGTCGTGAGAACGCTGACCGCGATCTTGATGTCGTCCCCGGCGGCGTACTTCACGGCGTTCTCGAGAAGCTCGCTGGCGGCCATCGCGATGTTGTCGGCCCGCGTCGTGTCTTGAAGGCTCACCGCCATGAAGCTCTGGATGAAGCTGCGAACGACCGCGATGTACTTCCATCTCGGACCGAAGGAGAGCTCGATGTACCCGTCCGGTTTCTGGCCTGAGTCTTTTGCCATGGCATCTCCCTTCCCTTGGAGAATAGAGCCGAACCAAAGGGAAATCAAGCCGGCGCGAGTATTGCCGAACGTACGTGAAGGCTTTATATGAGAGTCCCGCCTCGTGAGTATCGCGATTCCCGGCCGATTCCGCAAGTCGGCTGCGGCGGATTCGCTCGCGGGGCATTCAAGAAGGACTCTCCCTTTACAGCGGGGTAGGGCCTCCGCTACAGTTCGGCCATGAGAACGATGGCGCCCCTGCCTCCTCTCACCAAAGCCTCTCTCTGGGCCGCGGGGATCGCCGCGGCCGCCGCGGCGATCTGGTTGACAAGCCTTCACAGCTACCTCCTGTTTCACAGCATCTCGGAAATGTTCTCAATCGCGATCGCGGCGTGCGTGTTCATGATCTCCTGGAACTCGCGCGATTACCCCGAAGCCCGCCCGTTCGTGATCCTGGGCATCGGATACCTGTTCGTGGCCGGAATCGACATGATGCACACCCTTTCCTATGAAGGGATGAACGTGCTCACGGAGGTACGAGACTATCCCACCAAGCTGTGGGTAGCCGCCCGGGCTCTCCAGGCGCTGACGACGCTGGCATTCGCCGTCCTCATGCGCCTGAGAAAGACCGCCCCGCATTCACTCGCCTTTGCGGTCGGCGCCGCGGCCACCGCCTTCCTGTTTCTGTCCATCTTCCAGTGGAACATCTTTCCCCTCTGCTTCGTGGAGGGCCAGGGAGTCACGGCGTTCAAGAAAGGGAGCGAGTACGCGATTTCCGCTGTCCTGGCAGCCTGCATCTTCCTTGTGGCAGGAGAGCGGCTGGCGGTGAGCCGGCGGGTGCAGAGCCTTCTCATCTCCGCGTTCGCCCTGAACATCGCAAGCGAGCTTGCCTTCACCCTCTATACCAGCGCCTACGGGACAGAGAACCTCATCGGACACTTCTTGAAGATCCTCTCATTCCTCTGCACCTACCAGGCCCTCATCGCCACGGAGGTGCGCAAGCGCATCGCGATGATCGAGGAGTTGGAGAAGGCCAAGGCGGCGCTCGAGAGAAACGAGGGGGAGCTTCGAAAGGCGAACATCGCCAAGGACAAGTTTTTCTCGATAATCGCACACGACCTTCGAAATCCCATCGCCGGCGTCCTTACCGTTTCGGAGCTCATCACGCGCAGCTTCGACAAGCTGGAGGAGAGAAAGATCAAAGAGCTCTGCGGCCTGATTCTCGAGGGTACCCGCCAGGCAATGGAGCTCCTGGAGAGCATCCTCCAGTGGGCCCGCACCCAGACCGGGAGGATCGAATACCGGCCCCGGCCGGTCGGGCTTTTGGAGATCTCCCGAAGCACGGTGGACCTCCTTCACCCCATGGCGGAGCACAAGGAGATCGAGATCACGCTTCGAGTGGATCGCGAGGCGTGCGCGTATGCGGACGAGAACATGCTTTCCACGGTGCTGCGGAACATCCTTTCCAACGCCATCAAGTTCACACCGCGGGGAGGCACGGTGGTTCTCTCGGCCCGGGAGAGAGACGAATGCATCGAGCTTTCCCTTTCCGACACGGGCATCGGGATGCGGCCGGAAGAGCTTGAAAAGCTCTTCCGAATCGACACCCATTTCTCCTCCAAGGGCACGGAAGACGAGCGGGGAAACGGGATGGGCCTTGCGATCTGCAAGGAGTTCGTGGAGCTGAACCGGGGAACGATCTCGGTGCGAAGCACTCCCGGCGAGGGAAGCGTTTTTACCGTTTGTCTTCCCAAGCGCGGCCCGGCGGGCGCGGTCCCGAACAACTGAAAAAGGCCGCGGGGCTGACACGCGGCGGGGAACAATGTAAATGTGCGCTGAGGACAGGCCACGGCCTGGCCATCTAAGGAGGGGATGACTCTCATGAAGATTCCGGAGAAAGTGAAAAAGTTTCTCACCGGAAAAGTCGGATGGGTCGGAACGGCTTCCCGAGACGGGATGCCGAACATCGCCATTAAAGGGTCCCTCCAGCTGCTCGACGATGAGCATCTGCTCTTCGCGGACCTCTTCTCCCTGAAGACAAGAAAGAACCTCGAAGAGAACCCGAAAATAGCCGTAATGGTGACGGACATGGACACCCATGCCGGTTACATCTTCAAGGGTTCGGCGGAGCTGATCTCCGAAGGGCCGCTCTTTACGCGAATCGCCGAGGAGCTCCGCAAATCTCCCAAGAAGCTTCCCGAGCCCAAGTATGTCGTGAAGATCGCGGTCGAAAGGATCTTTGACCAGTCCCTCGGCCCGAACGCCGGCGGGGAGCTGCAGTAGCGCGGCTCTCCGCAAGCGCGGCCCCTATTCGGCCGCCGCCAGCAGAGCCAAGACATTCTCGACGGGCACGCCGGCCTGGATGTTGTGCACGTTGGCAAGAACATACCCTCCGCCTTCGGCGAAAATGCGGCTGTTGCGCGTCGCTTCCCTCTGAACCTCGTCGGCAGAGGCGAAGGGGAGAGTGTGCTGGGCATCGATGGAGCCGCCCCAAAAGACGAAGTCGCTTCCGTAGTCTTTCTTCAGCAGCTGCGGCGACATGCCGGCGGCGGAAATCTGCACCGGGTTCAAGATATCCACCCCCGCTTCCCGCATGTCGCCCAGGAGCGGCGCGATGGAGCCGCAGGTATGGTAGAAGGTCTTCCAGGGGGTGTTCCGGTGGACCCACTCGTTCATCTCCTTGTGAAGCGGTTTGAACATCTCCTTGTAGGACCGCGGGGAGATGAAGGGCCCGTTCTGTGAGCCGAAATCCGTGCCGCTCATGACGATGACGTCGATTCTGTCCCCCACCGCCTGGCGGTACATCGCCAGGTTCTTCATCTGAAGCTCGAGCTGGCAGTGGAAGATGTCGGTGATGTAGCTCGTGCGCGTGAGAAGGGAGACATACCATTCCTCCGGGTCCCGCACTCCCTTGGGCCTGGGGATGTGCGGTCCGGGCACGATTGCGATATCGCCGAAGCCCGCGCCCCAGAAGTTGCCCAGCAGGGAGTAGTCGGAGTTCTCGAACCACCAAGTGGAGCTTTCCTCCAGAAAGCGCAGCTCTTCGGCCGTGTAGAGGGAATAGGTCTGGTTCACCCACTCCTTGGCGTCGAGCTTCTCCTCTTGGATCGGCTCCTGGCGGACGATGGTATCGAAGTAGTAGCCGCCCTTCGGCATCCTCCCCGAAGGGGGAGCGGAACGATCTCCCCGGGGATACTGGACGATATCTCCATTGGCCTGCACATCGAGCGCCGAGCGGCCCGAGATGAAGGCCTCCGTCCCGTCGAACATCCGGAAAGGCTTCCACGCTTCGTTTTTGTATCCGAATATCGTCGTGGGGAGCTGGATCCCGTAGGTATCGACGCCCAGGCTCCTTCGAACCGCCTCCTCGACCTCGGCCAGCATCTGGAACGGGTCCCAGATCCGGATGTCGCCCCCAACGATTCCGAGGGCCTTTTTCAGACGCGCGTAGGTGCTTGCGTGGATACCGGTGACGAGGGTGCTTCCCAGATCCAGAGGAATCCGATCCGGCTTTTCGTGATTGATTGCCGCGCGCACCCTTTCCCGCGAGGTCATCGGCATGCTCCCGGGCGTTGTCTCCTCCCGCGCGTCGCGATAGAGCGCTCCCGCCGAAGCGGCGGGAGCGCATTCACGATTATACTACCGGATCCCTTTTTCGATAAGAGGCTTTATTTCGGCGATGTTCTGGGGGGTCACCGTGCCGACTCCGGTGTTCACATGCAGGCCGGGAATCTTGTAGAGCTTGGTCATCACGATCTGGCTCACCGGGACGTATCCCTGGAGGTAGAGCACCTGATCGAAGCTCGCGCTGATGTAGCCCTTCTCGATCCCGTCGATGGTGGCGGGAGAGAGGTCGATACCGCCAACAGCCACGTCTCCGGGCTTCTTGCCCGCCGCCTGAAGGACCTTCGGCAGGGTGGCCGTGATGTTGCCGTGCTGCGTGCCGATCGCCTTCAGATCGGGGTTTCTCTGGATGTATGCGGTGAGGATGGGGATCGCGAGGGACGCTTCGGTGTCCACTTCGTTGGACACGTCGAGTTTCTCAACCTGGAGGCCGGCCGCAACCAAGGCGTCATAAACGCCCTGCGCGCTCTTGCTCCTGCCTTCCTGGTGCCAGATGTCGTACACGAGAGCCTTGTCGCCGGCCTTGAGTCCTGACTTGACCATCGCCTGGCCCGTGAGATATCCGCCGCCGTACAGATCCGCTCCGGCGTACCCGAAGCCCTTGTCCTGGTACTTCGCCTCGATGTTGGGAAGCGGATTGTTGCCGCTCGTGACGATGATGCCCAGCTTCTCTGCCTGGTCCACCAGTGAGGCGAAAGCGGCTTCTCCGGGATGTCCCATGATGACGATCCCGTCCGGATTGGCGGCGAAAGCCTGCTTGAACTGGTCAATCATCTTCTGGGGATCCCAGCCCGAGTACTGCTCGATGAGCTTTACGCCATTGGCGGCCGCGGCTGCCTTGGCGCCATTGGTCCTGGCCAGCGTGGAGGGGTCTCCCTGCGTGCCGCCCATCTGCATGTAGATCGTGATCTGCTTGCCTCCGGCTGCCTCCTTCTGGCCGGCCGCGGATACGCCGCTTACCACCAGGATGCCCAGGACCGCGATCGCGATCAGACACTTTGCAAACTTGCCCATTGTATCCTCCCTTTCAAAGGTTTCTCCTGCGCCAACGGCGCTTTTTTCATGAGCTGTTTTCCTTTCGCGAGGGCACGGCCCAGCGGCCGAGCCTCCGGGCGAACCTCGCGATCCCCCCTTTTTCGATGACGATGTTGAGCACGACGGAGGCGGCCATCACCATGCCTTCCACGAGCTGGACCCAGTAGCCGCTGATCCCCGTGGCCACCACCCCCGCCTCAAGCGAGCCGATGATATAGGAGCCGAAAAACGTGCCCACCAGGGACCCGTAGCCGCCGGCGATGGAGGTCCCGCCGATGAAGACCGCCGCCATCACCGGAAGGAGGAAGCCCTGGCCCTGCGTGGGGAAAAAGACGTTGATCTCCAGGGTGAGCAGAAGAGCCGCGAAGGCGGCGATCACGCCGTTCATCGTGAAGAGCTTGATCCGCGTCGCCTCCACATTGATTCCCATGACCCGGGCGACGTCGGGATTGTCGCCGATGAACATGATGGCCTCGCCGAAGGTGTGGCGGTTGAGGATGAACCACAGAAAGACCGCGAGCGCGAGCGCCCAGAGCGCCTGCACGGGGAACACCCCGAAAAGCCGGCCCACGAGAATCGAATGCACGGGGTGGCCGACCACCTCCCTGAGGTTCAGCTGAAGACCTCCCGCAAGGAGCACCGTTACCCCGTACCAGAAGAACTGCGCGGCAAGGGTCGCCATGATGGAAGGCACACCGATACGGGCCACCATGAGACCGTTGATGTAGCCCACCAGGGCGCCGGATCCGAGGGCGAGGACGACGCCGAGCAGGGGGGAGTTGAAAGTCTTGAAGCACCAGGCGAAAACGAAGCCGGCAAACGCGACGATTGCGGGGAAGCTCAGGTCGATCTCCCCCGCCGTGATGATGAAGGTGAGCCCGAGGGCGAGGACGACCTGCGGGGGCACGGTCTGGAAGAAGGACATGTAGATCCTGTAGCCGGTGAATACCTGAGGCGAGGTGGCCATGAATACGAGGTACAGGACGGCGAGAACCGTCGCGATGGGCAGGCCCTCGATTCTTCCCAGAACGCCGAAGGGGGACCTTTGCCGCATCATGAGCGCTCCTTGAAGCTCGCGTTACCGCTCGCTGGATGTTCCTTGTCTTTCATGCCGTGCGCGTACTCCAGCAGGAACTCATCCAGCGCCTTCAGCGAGATGTCCTTCTTCAAGATGCTCGCCACGATCTCGCCCCGGTCCATGACGATGAAGCGGTCCGATATCTCATAGACGTCCTGGATGTCGTGGGATATGTAGATGGAGGCCTTGCCCCCCTCCTTGATTTTGTGCACGAAGTTCAGGACCTTTCGCACCTCTTTCAAAGAGAGGGCCGCTGTGGGCTCGTCGAGGATGATGAGATCCGCCTCGAAGTGCATCGCCCTGCCGATGGCCACCCCCTGCCGTTCTCCGCCGGAGAGCTTGCTCACCTTGGATTCCACCGTAATGCCCTTGCCGCGGAATCCGATCGTGCTGATCATGATGTCGTTCGCTATCTCCTTCTGCTTCTTCACGTTGATGAAACCGAAGGGGTAGGTGATCTCGCGTCCAATGAAGAAATTGCGCCAGAGGGCCTGCTTCTCTCCCAGAGACTTGTCCTGATAGACGGTCTCGATTCCGTACTCGTGGGCTCTCTTCACGGTATATGCGTGCAAATCCACTTTGCGGCCCGCCACGAAAAGATCTCCTACCGATGGAGGGAAGACGCCGGTGAGGATTTTGACCAAGGTCGATTTCCCCGCTCCGTTGTCGCCGATGAGCCCGACGATCTCGTTTCTCCCGACGTCGAGGTTGATCTTTTTCAAAGCGCAGACAAGGCCGAAATACTTTTCAATATCAACAAGACGCAATGCGGAGTTTGCCTCGGGAATCCCTGGCACGGCAGATCCTCCTTGATAGTGGTACAGCTTGTACCTTTCAGTGGTAACCGATTATAGCATTGCAAAAATGGCAAATCAAGTGAAAAAAACGTGTCTTTTTGCATTTTATGTTTGTAAATAAGGAGAAACCATGATATGATACAACATATACCTACAAGCTATGAGGAAATATCAGCTCGTTGAATCGTGGGCAAAGAAGGCAATCTCGGACGGCAAGATCGCAGCGGGGGAAAAAATCCCTTCGGAGAGCCAGCTCTGCGCCCAATTCGGGGTGTCGCGGAACTCCGTCCGTCAGGCAATCCGCAATCTCATCCAGGAGGGATGGGTCTCCAGCATTCGCGGGGTGGGTACGTTTTGCCGTTCCCGTCTTCCTTCAACCCAGCTCACAACGAATATTGCCTTCGTGGCATTCTTCGCAAGCTCCTACATCTTTCCCGAGGTCATCAGGGGATGCGATCACATCCTCTATACCAAGGGCTTCAACCTCATCTTGAACCAGTCCGAATACGACCTTGAAAAGGAGCGGAACATCCTCCTGGCCCTTCGAAAGAAAAGAGTGGACGGCATCATCATCGCCCCCGTGTATGACGGGAAAGACCGCTCCAACGCCAGCCTCCTGGAGGAGATTCAGGCCGAAGGCATCGCGATCGTCCTGTGCGACAGCACGTTCCTCGACAAGCGGTTCAGCTTCGTTGCCATGGACGACATCGCGGGCGGCGCGGCGGCGGCCTCGTACCTCTGGGAGAGGGGGCACAGGAAAATCGGGGTATTCTTCCAGGATGACTACCTCGTCAAGATCCGGAGGGCAGAGGGGGTTTGCGGGTTCCTCGAGCGGCAGGGAACGCCGGTCCGCTACGATTGGATCGTCAAGTTCAAGGGACAGGGCCCTTCCAGCGAAGCCTCATTCGCCGCGGAGCGCTTCCTGAAAAAGGCTCCCGATCTTCCCACGGCCGTCGTATGCTCAAGCGACGAGGACGCCCTTCAGCTCATCCAGGTGGCCGAGAAATACTCCATCCGCGTTCCCCAGGATCTCTCCGTGATCGGCTTCGACAACTCGAGCATCGCGGGGCTCCAGCGCGTCTCGCTCACCTCCGTGGACCATCCCAGCTTCTCCATGGGAGAGCTCATGACCAACATCCTGTTGGAGAGGATCTTCCACCCCGACCTGCGCTTCGTCACGCGAACGCTCATCACCCCTTCAATTGTGGAGCGGGCCTCGGTTCGCGCGCTCGAGGCCGGTTCATAGCGTCCTCCTCGTCCAGGCGCCGGGAGGGCGAAAGAGTTCACTTCTCGATGGGCACCCCCACCAGGTTTCCGTATTCGGTCAAGCTTCCATCGTGGTTCTCCGCCGTCTCTACTCCCAGGAGGTATTTCAGTACGAACCATGTATGGCTGGACCTCTCTCCGATACGGCAGTAGCTGACAACCGTTTTCTTCGGGTCGATCCCGTTCGAGAGCCCTGCCCTCCCCAATCGCCCCCCGATCCTCCATGTCCTTTACCATCTGAAATGCGGCGCGGTCCTTGACGGAGCCGAAGGGATTCAGCCACTCGAGCTTCGCATAGAGCGTGAAATCCCTCTGGGTATTCAGCCGGTTGATTCGGACCATGGGACGGGTTTTCCTCGTTCGGGAGCATTTCCAGTATGCTCTCGTAGACTCGAGCATCATGGTTCATTGCTTCAATCTCACAAAGAAAGGTACTTTCGCGATGCCCCGCAGTCAAAACCGGGACCGGCCTCGGCAGGAGAGGGAGATTTCGGCGCCGGGTGAGAGGGAGAAAAGCTCTGCCGCGCTGCCGCGGTTCACGGCGACCTCAAGGAGTCCGTCGCTTCCGATGTACGCAAGCGGCGCCCCGAGCGGTGCCTGGGCGAACGCTGCGACAAGCGGGATGCGCGCCCCTCCGGGGAGCAGGACGTCCAGCTCCCCCGACAGCATGATGCTATCCGCGGAAGGGAGCCACGGCTCCAGAAGGAGGGCGCCCGCATCGCGGCGGAGAACGCCGATGCTGGTCACGAGGTTTCCAAAGGCGTCCACGTGGAGCACCTCGCCGCTCACGATCGGTCCCTCTCCTGCGCGGAAACGCGCCGGCTCCCCCGCGGCAGGAGCGATCTCCGATACCGGTCCCGCTTCGATGCCGGGATGGACGGCGAGCTTCGGGTAAGGCAGGAGGGTGAGGCTTTCCACCTTCGGCCCAAGCTCCATGATGTCCGCTCCCGCGGCCAGATGGGCGGCGGCTGGCGCGAAGATGTCCCTGCCGTGGAACGTGGAGCTCACGCTGTCGCGCTGGAACGCCGGGGAGGCGATCTCGACGGCAATCCGCTCCTTCCGGCGGGCGAGCAGGAACGTCACAAGCCCGTTGTCCGGGCCGACGAAGGTGAAATCCGGGAACCGCACGGCAACCGCTCTGCGGGAAGTTCCGACTCCAGGGTCCACCACGGCGAGCACGACGGCTCCCGCGGGCAGGAAGGGGACCGACTGCCAGAGCGCGAAAGCCCCTGCGCGCACGTCCCCGGGGGGTACCTCGTGCGTCAGATCGATGAAGCCGACGCCGGGAGCGATCCCCGCCATCACCGCCTTCATCACCCCGACAAAGACGTCCCGCGAACCGAAATCGCTCACGAGCGCAATGACTCCCCGCCCCATCCGCCCTCCCTTTCCCCTCATATGTCGAGCACCACGCGCGCCATCCAACCGCCGGCGGCCTGCCGGACCTTGAGAAGGTGCAGGGTCACAGCCTTGACGTCGAGCTGTAGGGTATGACGTGAGGGGTTGATTCTTTCGCCTTCAAGCTCGGCCGAAAGGCGCCAGCGGCGGCCCTCCCGCGTCAGGCGGGGCCAGGGGCAGCGGAGGAGGAGCTGCTCCGCGTCCTTGTAATAGACAATCTCCTCAAGGAGGCGGAACAGGAGCATGTCCAGCTCTTCTTCCTCTGCCGACACTGGCTTCTTCACCAACCCCTCCACAGACTCGGGTGATTCAACCATGACGCCCAGGGTCGCGTCGGCGCAGAGGCTGAAGAGGTCCTCCAGGGTTTCGGCGCGGGCTTCGAAGGCGATATCCGCGATTGCCACGTCTTCCAGGTAGCGGTACGGCATCGGTTCAGCTCTCGCAGGCCGCAAGGCCCTCCAGGATCCTCTGCCGGGCCCCTTCCACTCCGGGGCCGATGAACACCATTTCGCTCCTCGGTGCCGTTGATTCCTCGAAATCGATGCGCCCCGCCACGTAATTGAAGACCCATTCCCCTTCCGCGAGGAAGCGGACGAAGCCCTTGGAGCGGAAGACTTCAGCGGGAAGAGATGAGAGGAAGGAGACGAATCGGGCCCTGTCGAGGGGCCTCTCGGCAGAAGCCGTGAAGGCCTGGACCTGGCGGTGGTGGCCCGGGTGGGCCTTCGGCAGGCGGCGGTCGGGATTGCGCGCACTCTGGGGCCCGAAGAGAAGCGAAAGATCCAGATCGCAACGCGTCGTTTCCACGGTCAGGGCGCCGCCCATGTGGGAAGAAACCCTCCTCCGCACGGCGGCAAGCTCTTCCCCGGTCGCGAGGTCGATCTTGTTCAGGACAACCAGATCCGCGCTTTCAAGCTGGGAGCGCTCGGCGTATCCCATGGCCGGATACCGTGTCGCCGCGTACACATCCACGATGCACACCACGCAATCGAGACGCACGATGGGAAGGGTCTCCTCGACGGTATAGACCAGGGCATCCGCCTCCGCCACCCCCGTTGCTTCCAGCACGATCCATTCGGGACCCGCCTTTTCGACAAGCTCGCTTACCGCGGCGTTGAGCTCCCCCGCGAGAGAGCAGCAGACGCACCCGCCGGCGAGCTCCACGTAGCGAATGTTCCTCCCCTTGATCACCCGGCTGTCCACGGCCAGCTCTCCGAACTCGTTCATGACCACGGCGAGCTTGATCCCGGCGTCGGAGAGGACGCGGGAGAGAAGCGTCGTCTTTCCGCTTCCCAGGGGACCCGTGATCAGCGTGATCGGGGTCTTTTCCTTCACCTGTCTCCTCAGCCCTTGATGTTCCCGATGGGCACGAACCTGGCGACGCGCCGGCTCAATCCCGCACGCTCGGTGGCCTCGATGACCTCGTCGATATCCTTGTAGGCTCCGCCTGCTTCCTCGGCCACCCCGGAAAGCGAGGAGCTCTTCACGTAGATGCCCCTGGCCTCCATCTCGTGAAGCAGCCGGGAGCCCTGCCAGATCCTCCTCGCCTTGGTGCGGCTCATGGTGCGGCCGCTTCCGTGGGCGGTCGTGAAGTAGCTCTGAGCCCCCGTTTCCACCCCGGCCAGCAGGTAGGATCCCGTCTCCATGCTCCCGCCGATGATCACGGGCTGACCGGTCTTTCTGTACGCCGCCGGAAGGCCGGGCATTCCCGGGGCAAACGCGCGCGTCGCTCCCTTTCTGTGCACAAGAAGCCGCCGGGAGCGCCCTCCCACCTCGTGCTCTTCCAGCTTGGCCGTGTTATGGGCGACGTCGTAGACCTGGCGGATTCCCAGGGCCCGGGGGTCCCTGTGGAACACCTCTGAGAACACCTCCCGGATCCTGTGGAGGATGACCTGCCTGTTGGCGAAAGACATGTTTATGGCGCACTTCATGGCCGAAAAGTAGTCCTGGCCTTCGGGGGAGGAGAAAGGCGCGCAGGCGAGCTCCCGATCGAGAACCTTGATGTGGAACTTTCCTTCCATTGCCTTCAGGAAGGCCTGCAGGTAATCGGTTGCAACCTGGTGGCCGAAGCCCCGGCTGCCGCAGTGAAACATGATCACGACCTGATCGTCCCGCGTTATGCCAAAGGACTCGGCGAGCTCCCGATTAATGACGTTCTCCCGCCTGGCCACCTGGATCTCCAGGTAATGGTTGCCGGAGCCAAGGGTGCCGATCTGGCGGTAGCCGCGATTGACGGCTCTCTCGCTGATCTTGGATGCGTCGGCGCCGGAGATGCACCCCCCCTCCTCCGTGGCCGCAAGGTCCTCTTCCAGTCCGTAGCCGTTTCGAATGCAGTAGCGGGCGCCCTGCTGGACAACCTGTCGGAACTCGTCTGCGCTGATGGAGAGAAATCCGTCGCGCCCGACTCCGGCGGGGATCCGCTGGAAGAGCTTGTCGACCAGCTCCCTGATGTGAGGTTGGACCTCCGCGAGGGTGAGATCCGTGGCCACGAGGCGCATCCCGCAGTTCACGTCGAACCCGATTCCGCCGGGGGAGATGACCCCTTCTTCGACGTCGAACGCCGCGACCCCACCAATGGGAAATCCGTAGCCCCAGTGCCCATCAGGCATGCAGAAGGCGTGGCCCACGATCCCCGGCAGGCAGGCCACGTTGGAGATCTGGTCGAAAACTCCTTCGTCCATCTCCGAGACGAGCTTCTGTGAGGCATAGATGCGCGCGGGAACCCTCATCCCCTTCTTGTGGGAAGTGGGCAGCTCCCACAGAAAATCGCCGAGCTTCTTGATGTCCGCAGGGACGGCCATTGACGACCTCCTCAGGCTTGCAGTCGCCGTTTCCAACCGGTCACGGGATCCGCGCCCCGCCGCTACCCCGGGAACAGGCAGCAGAGCATGCGCGTCCCGAGCCTGCCCTGGACGAACGCCAGGCCGACGCAGACGGAAAACAGCACGACGTTCACCACGCTCACCCAGGCGATGAACGGGCCGATGGCGAAGATGAGGGCGGCGGCCGCGGCGGAGCAGATGAAGAATGCTATGCCCACGAAGGTCTTCGTTCTCAGATAGAGGCTCTTCGCCTTTCGGAAACGGACGCTTCCGTCGTAGCGGCCGCTCAACCACGCAGCGGCCACGATGAGCGGCAGCGTTCCGCCGAAGGCTCTCATGGCGCCCGTCGCCGTCCGATGGAAGAGAACGGGAAAGGCAAGAATGTAGAGTGCCGTCACGAGGGCCGAGACCGTAAAGGCAACTGCGAAGTGGACGATAATAGGGTGGATGTCCAGCTGCAGGACCCGCCTTCGATTCCGGGAAACGGGGTCATTGAACGCCTCGAACATCTTTCTGGCAACTCCGCAGGCGGGACAAACGTCCTTGACCCTGTTCTCTTCAATCACGAGACCGCAGGATTTACACCGGATCAATTGCGCCATACTCCCCTCCTCACATTCGAATGATGAGCTATCCTACCGCGACACAAAGACCGCCGCAAGATCAAGGTCGCCGTAATGCGGCCGGCATAAGCAGCCGAAGAATTTAGGGAATGGAAAAAATTCTTTCCGTCATGACCTCCTTCCTCGGAACGCTTTCGTTCGTAAAGAAAACGCCGGCGGCCCCGGAGGCAAGCGGGGAGGAGCTGCCGATCTCGCGGCACAGCCACGCCGTGGCCAGGCAATGCAGCGAGCTCGTTGCAAGCGGCATCAGGGCCGCGAGCGAGGCCGGCCGGCGTATGGCGAAGATCGAGCGCAATATCGAGCGGGCCGCCGCGCTGCTGAAAAAAACCAGGGGATCGCACCGCGACGCCGCCGCCCAGGGCCTGCGGAACATCATGGAACAGCTTGCCCCCGTCCTGAGCCTGGGCGTTTCCTCAACGGGGGAGCTCCTCGAGCTGGCCCGGGAGGCGAGCCGGCTCGACGAGGCCCCCGCCCGCCGGCGGCTCAATCCCCTTTCTTCTCCGCGGCTTTCGCCGCCTGCTCGGCCAGACCGGTGAGGGGCTTCAGGAGATTCACGAACTCCAGGGGGAAGATGAACTTGGTGGAAGGGCTTGCCCCCATCTGCTTCAGGGTATCGAAATACTGAAGCATCATCGTCTTGGAATCCACGATCTTGGCCGCGCTGAAGATCTTCTCCAGTGCAAGGGCGAATCCCTCGGCCCGAAGGATGGCAGCCTGTCGATCGCCTTCCGCCTTGAGGATCGCCGACTGCTTGTCACCCTCGGCCACCAGGATCGCCGATGCCCTCTTTCCTTCGCTTTCCGTCACCATGGCCCTGCGGTTCCTCTCCGCCGACATCTGACGGTTCATCGCGTCCTGGATGTCCTTGGGAGGCACGATCTCGCGGATTTCAACCGTGGTCACCTTGACCCCCCAGCGCTCGGTCACGTCGTCCATCTTTGTGCGAAGGATGCGGTTGATGTCCTCGCGCTTGGCCAGAACGTCGTCCAGCGGGATGTCTCCGATCACGGCGCGAAGCGTCGTGGTGGCGATTCCCTGGCTGGCCCCGGCGAAGTTGCCGACCTGGATCACGGAGGCGGTGGGCTCCACGATGCGCCAGTAGATGAGGAAGTCGATGTCGATCGGCGCGTTGTCCTTTGTGATGCAGGTCTGTCGGGGGATCTCCAGGTACAGCTCGCGAAGGTCCGTCCACACCGGCCGGTCCACGATGGGGATGAGGAAAACCAGGCCGGGACCCCGCGCCCCGATCGAGCGGCCCAGGCGGAAAACGACCAGCCGCTGATACTCCCTGACCACCTTGATGGACGCCGACAGGATGATGATGGCAAGAATCACGATGACAGCGATGGCGACGATACTCACGGGTGAGCCTCCTTTCGTCGAACGACAAGCCGCAATCCTTCCCTCTGGACAATCTCCACCGACTCCCCGCTCTTGATCGCGCCCTCCGCCGAGCGGGCGCTCCACACCTCGCCGGCCGCCCGAACCTGGCCGTCCGGAGCGAGGTCCGTCAGGGCCACGCCGTCCAGCCCGGGCAGGACTTCCTCGCCGAAGGCGATCCTTCGGCCCTGGGCGGCAATCCCCTTGGAGATGACGAACATGAAGAACAGCGTCACCAGGGTTGTCATGACCCCGATGGTTATGGGAGACACGCGGATCTCCGGGGCGGATGGAAACACTGGGGCCCGCCACGGGGGAAAGAGGAGGAACGAGCCGAGGAGAAAGGAAACGATCCCCCCCGCGGTCCACACGCCGTGGGAAGGAACCTTGATGTCCACGATGAACAGCACGACGGCGAGCGCTATAAACACGAGCCCGCCCAGGTTGGTGGGGAGGCTTCCGAAGCCTACCAGGGAGAGGAGGATGGCGATGCCGCCCGCAATGCCCGGCGCCCCGATGCCCGGGGCGGAAAGCTCGAAGATGATACCGAAGATCCCGATCACCAGAAGGACGTAGGCGAGGTCGGGGTTCACCAGCACGCTCAAGAGCCGATCCACGAGGCTCATGTCGAAGCGGCGGACATCGGAGCCGGCCGTGCGAAGCACGATCGCGCCCGCCGTCGTTCGAACCGTCTTGCCGTCAACGGCGGCGAGGAGGCCGGCAAGGTCGGGCGCTTCCAGATCAGCCACGTGCCGGCTGACGGCCTCGGTCTCCGTGAGAGACGCGCTCCTGCGCACGGCCTCATCCGCCCACGCGAGGTTCCGCCCGCGAAGCTCGGCGAGGCTTAAAAGCTGTGCTGCCGCGTCGTTGGTCACCTTCTGGCCTTCCGTGCCCGGGATGTCCGCGCCCCCGGCGGAAACGGGGTGAGCCGCACCGATATGCGTTCCGGGAGCCATGACGGTGAGGTGGGCGGCCATGGCGATGAACACCCCGGCCGACGCCGCCCGCGCGCCCCGGGGCGACACGTAGACGGCCACGGGCACCGTCGAGGAGAGGATCGCCTGGACGATCTGGTCCATGGAAACTGAAAGCCCTCCGGGAGTGTCGAGGGACAGGAGCAGAAGGCGTGCCCCGTCCGCCTCGGCCTGGGATACGCCGCGCGAAACGTAGCGGGCTGAAATGGGATCTATCGGCCCGGCCAGCGTGAGGACAAGAACGATCCCGCGGGGGCTCCCGCTGTTGTCGATTGCGTAGCCGGGCAGTCGAAGGGTGAGGAGGGCGAGACAGGCAATCAGCGCCTTCATTTCTTTAGCCAAATATAGCATGGAAACGAAGGAGGCTGCCAGGGGAAATGCTTACGGATCCGCGCGGGATCTCCTGTATTCGTCCAGGACGTCCTTCACCATCTGGTAGGACTGAGCATCATAGGCGGTTCCGACGAGCATCCCGAAGCCCTTCTCCACGAGATCCTCCCACGCCTTCCTGGCTTTGGGGTCGACTTTCACGATCGTCAGTCCGTATTTCTGCATGATGCCGATGGCATCGGAGTCGGAACGCGAGATTTCCGGAGAGAGGGTTGCGGCGATTTTCTGGGCGGACCGGAGAAGCTTCCCCTGCAGATCGGCGGGGATGGCGGACCACGTCTTCAGGGAGACGATCGTCGCTCCCCAGAGGGGGGCGAGCTTCAGATCCGTCATGTTGGAGGCAGCGCCGAACCATTGGTTGGAGGCCGCGAGGAGCGGGCTGGAGATCGTGGCGTCGATCATCCCGCTCTGGAGGCTCGTGAGAATATCGGTGGCGGCAAGGGGGACCACCTGGAAGCCCGAGCTCTGCCACGCCTGCACCTCATCGGGGTTCCCCCACACCCAGAGATTCTGTTTTCGAAGATCGTCCGGCGTCGTGATAGGGTAGCGGGAGAAGAAGTACAACCACCCCCCCGTTGACCAGAAGATCACCTTGAATCCGCGTTTCTCCAGCTCCTTCTCGAAGATGGGCTCGAGCTTTCCCAGGACGCCGGAAAGCTCCCCGTCGTCCCGAATGAAAAGCGGGAAGGACAGCGCCTTGATGCCGTTGTAGATTCCCTGGAGGCCGTTCATGGTGATCATCGCGCCGCTGATCTGCCCGATTCTGACCTTGCGCACGATGTCGGGCTCGTCTCCCGCCACGCCGGCCGAGTATATCTTGACCTCGAGGCTCCCGCCTGAAAGCTTGATCCATTCGGCCGCGATGCGCCGCAGCGCCTTGTCCCACGGGGAGCTTGAGGGCGCAAGGCTTCCGATCTTCAGGGTGAGTGCGCCGGCAGGAATCGGGAGGAGCATGATGCACAGAGCGAGGAAAAAAACGGGACGGATCCTTATCATGAGTATTCCTTGGGAGGGTGAGAAAAAAGTAGCACTCCCCCGCCGGGATCGTCAATCCCCGGGATCCTCCCCGCGGTCCGCCCCTCAGAAGCGCACGCTCCCCAGAAGGAAGGTGGTGAGGCCGGGGACGTACGTGATGACGAGCACGGCGAAGAGAAGGACAAGGAGGAAGGGCACCACGTTTCTCACGACCTTCGAAAGGGGCTGGTTGAAACGGTAGGAGGCGAGGTAGAGGTTGAGACCCACGGGCGGCGTCAGGTATCCCAGCTCCAGGTTGGCGAGGAAGATGATCCCGAGGTGAACGGGGTGTATCCCGTAGGACTGGGCGATGGGGATGATCAGCGGCGCCACCACCGTGATCGCGGAATAGATGTCCATGAAGCAGCCGACAACCAGGAGGGTGAGGTTGAGAAGGAGGAGAAAGACATAGCGGGACGCCACGGCGCCGTGGAGCCAGCCTGCGAGGCGGCCGGGAATCTGGGCGTCGATCACGTAATACTGCAGCGCGTTTGCCATGGAGATGATGATGAGGACCCCGCCCATGACCAGGGCGCACTTTACGAAAACCTCGGGCACGCGGCGCCAGGGGATGTCTCGATGCACAATGACCTCGACGACGAAGGCGTAGACCACGGAGAAAGCCGCGGTCTCCACCAGGGTCATGATGCCCCTGAAGAAGAAGAAAAGGATGAAGAAAGGAAGGAGGATCTCGAGGGCGGCGCCGGGAACAGCCTTGAGCGCTTCCTTGGGATCGAAAGGCACGCGAGGCACCTTGTCGCGCACGGAGCGATACACGCCCATCGCGGAGAGAACGACGACCATGAAGACTCCGGGCAAGACCCCTCCCAAGAACATCTGCCTGATGTCGACCTGGGCCACCACCCCGTAGAGGATCACGGCGAGGCTCGGCGGAAAGAGAAGGCCGATGCTGCCCGAAGCTGTCAGAAGCCCGGTGGAGAAGCTTTCCCGGTACGCCCCCTTGGCAAGCACGTAGTACAGCAGCCCCCCCACCGCGAGGATGGTCACCCCCGACGCTCCCATGAAGGTGGTGAGGAAGGCGCAGATGAGGATGCTCATGACGGTAAGGCCGCCGGGAAGCCAGCCGAAAAGGCCGCGGAAAAGCCGCACGAGGCGCTCTCCCGCCTTGCTCTCGGAGATGATGTATCCCGCGAGGGTGAACAGGGGGAGGGCAGGAATGATGGGGCTGGCGGAAAGCATCGTGTAGGCCTGATTGGAGACAACCTCGAGGGAGCCGCCGGAATGAATGAACAGAAGGATGGCGAGGCCTCCAAGGAGAACGAAGATGGGAGCCCCGAACAGCGCGGCGGCGATGAGAAGCACGACGAGGGGCGGGAAAAGCCAGCCCAGCGGGGCGGAAAGCGCGGTCTCCAGTCTCCTGAACGCCTCGGAGAGGCCCGCCGCTGCCCCGGCAAGGGCAGGCGGCGCTCCGGAAACTGCCGCCAATGAAGAGAAAAGGTTGGAAAGCGGATCCGCGCTCGCGAGGATCGCGGCGAGCAGGCCGAAGGCGGCGATCCATCTCCCCAAGGGACCGCGGGCGGCCTGCGCGATGAAACGCGCCGTCATCATCCCAAAGCCCGCCGGCATGACGAGAGCGAGAATCCAGATCGGAATCGCGCCGGCCGTCTCGCCGGGAAAAGCCTGCAGCGCGAAGGAGAGGGAAGAGAAAGCGAATACGGCGCCGAAGAAGACCGACACGAGCGATGTGCCGACCCGGATCGCGGCCCTCCCCCTCTCGGGGATGCGATCCGAGGCGACGGTGAGGGCGAGGTGCTTTCCCTCGCGCGCCGTGAGCGAGCCGCAGAGAAACGCCGTCCACAGCACGAGGTGCTGGACGTAGGCGGCGGAGCCGCGGATTCCGGGCAGCGAGAGCTTTCGCGCGATCACCTGGATGCACGGCAGCAGGGCCGTGAGCGCAAGGACGGCGGTGGAGAGGAAATCCTCCACGCGCGCGAATCCCGCCGCGGGCTTACTTTCGGGGATGCCCGGCGAGGTATTCATCGAGCAGTTTCTTGGCCATGTCGTAGGAGGCGCGGTCGAAGCTTTTTCCGATCAGCTCGGAGAAGCCCTTGTCTATGAATCCCTCCCACTGCGATTCCGCCTGGCTGGGCACCTGTGAGATCTTCAATCCGTATCTCGACATGACGGCAATGGCGCTGGCGTCGGCGTTGTTGATCTGGGGTCCCAGAGAATCCGCGATCCTCTGTGCGGCCTCCACCAGCCGAGACTGAAGCTCCGCGGGGATCTGGCTCCAGGTCCTGGTGGAGACCACCAGGGCCCCCCAGAGGGGCCCAAGCCTCAGACCGCACATGTTGTTCGCAATGCCAAACCACTGGTTGGAAGCTGCCAGCAGGGGGCTGGTCACGAACGCATCGATCATCCCTCCCTCCAGGCTCGTCATGATGTCGGTTGCGGCCAGGGGGACCACCGGGAACCCCGAGCTCTGCCATGCCTGCACCTCGTCAGGATCGCCCACCCACACCCAGAGCTTCTGCTTTCGAAGGTCATCGGGGGTGACGATGGGGTATCGGGAGAAAAAGTAGACCCAGCCGCCGGTCGACCACATGACGACCTTGAACCCGCGGCTTTCCAGCTGCTGCGCGAAAAAGTTCTTCATGTGGTCCAGGACGAATTGAAGCTCTCCGTCGCTCCTGACGAACAGGGGGAACGACAGCACCTTGAGGCCATTAAAAATCCCCTGGAGCCCGCTCACGGTAATCGCAGCCGCGGAGAGCTGCCCGATCCTGATCTTTCGCACCATGTCGGGCTCGTCGCCGGCCACGCCGCCGGAGTAGATCTTCACTTCCACAGAGCCGCCCGAGATCTGCTGCCATTCGGAGGCGATGCGGTGAATCGCATCGTCCCAGGGCGAGCCGATGGGAGCGAGGCTGCCGAGCTTGATCGTGATCGCGCCCGCGGAAAAGGCGGCCCACAGGCACGCGCAGCACGCGAGGATACCGGCCCTTCTCATTGCCCCTCCCCTGTGTCGAGGAAAAAGTCGTCGGCGTGATCCAGGAGCCACCTCGCTTTTCTCTGATTGATGATGTTCTCCAGCCGCCCTGATGGCTCGCGGTTCGCGTCGATCGCGAGGGCGGCGGTGAGGAGCTCGCGAAACTCGGAGAGCTTCTGGTCCTTCACGCTCACGGTTGAGGCGAGCGCCACGTAGGGGCCGGCCCGGGTCCCCTTGGAAATCTCGACGGCCCGCAAGAAATTCTGCCGCGCCTTCTCCTCGCTGCCTCCCAGGTCCGCCGGGGCGGATCCGTAGAAGGAGATGAAGATCTCGTGGAGCGACCCACCCCCATAGGCGTCATCCCATTCCGCCACCTGGCCCAGCAGCGCCATGGCCCGGGGAACCGTGACGATGAGGGAGAAGTCGAATGGATCCGCGCCGAAGGCTCCCAGCCAGGAGACTCCGACCCAAAAGAGGTAATCGATGTCTGCGCGCGAGACGAGGCCGAGGGCGGCCCTGGCGCTTTTTGCATCCAGCGCCGCCCGGAACCCCGGCCTTCGTAGTTCCAGCCCTTTGAGGATGTATTCCCTGCCGCGGAGGAACAGCTTCTTCGCCCTCATGCGCATGGCCACCTGCCGGTCGAATTGGCTGGAGGGGAGCTCGCTCGCCGGGGTCTGGACGAATGCGGAAGCGTAGCTCACGAAGGTCCTGCCGGTTGACAGCGACAAAGCCGCGTTGCCCGGGTCGTTCGCCGCCAGGATCTCGTAGAGCTTCAGGGCGAAGGGCAGGGCGTCACCAACGAGGTCGGGATCGTCGTCCCCCGTGAACACCGTGCTCTCTCCTCCGGCGGAAAGCACTCCACCGATTGTCCTCACCGCGAGCTGATTGATCGAACACCCTCCCAGGATGGCAAGGCAGAGAAGAACGGCGGAGATGCCGGGGACATTTTTCCTGTTCACTCTTCGATTATAGGGGAAACCACTTCGGGAGGCAAGAAAGCGGCAGTGCAGCGTCCAGGAGCGCTGCTAAGGCTGTGTCGCGCTTCTAAGGCTGTGTCGCGCTTCGCGCCGACGCAGCCGAGCCGCCGCAGTGTTGACAGGAGGGGCCGGGACTCCTACATTTCTGGCCAGCCCATGGCCATCCGCTTTCGATGCCTTCTGCTCGATCACGACGATACCGCGGTAGACTCCACGCTCGCGATTCATTATCCCGCCCACCTGGAGAGCCTGCGCGTCCTCAGGCCGAACCGCGCCGTTCCTACCATGGAGGAGTGGCTTCTGGCGAACTTCCATGGGATCATGGATTACCTTGTGGGAAAGCTGGGGCTCACCGAGGAGGAGCTGCTTCGGGAGTACGAGATCTGGCGCAGCTTCACGACGAGCCGCGTCCCCAGCTTCTTTCCCGGGTTCCTGGAGACGCTCGCCGCATTTCGCAGAAGCGGCGGGCTCGTGGTCGTGATCTCGCATTCCGAAGCCGACGTGATCGAATCCCATTACCGTCGAGCCGAGGATTCGGCTTCCTTCCCCGACCTGATATTCGGCTGGACGGAGGATGCCGAGAAGCGTAAGCCCAGCCCATGGCCAGTGCGGGAGGCCTTGAGGAGGCTCGCCGTGACTCCCGAGGAAGCCTTGATCGTGGACGACCTGAAGCCCGGCGTCCTCATGTCCCGCGCATCCGGGGTTGCCATAGCCGGAGCCGGGTGGAGCCACAGGGTGCCGGAAATCGCGGCGTACATGCGCGCTCACTCGCTGGCGTACTTCCCGACCATCGAGTCATTCAGAGACTTCCTTTTTCTCTAATTTCTCCGAAATCCTCACTTGAGTTGAAGATTCTTTCTCGATATACTTTTTTAAAGAACGTCTCTGCGGATGGCGCGGGGAGGAGACCGTAGGTCTTGCGATGAAGCGCGATACGCTGAAGCTCTTCCGAACGATCGAAACCCTCTATACCATCAAGGACTTGGACTCCCTGCTTGAAAACATCCTCACGGAAGCGCGGCATTTCGTGAATGCGGACGCCGGGACGATCTACCAGGCTTCAAAAGGCTATCTCTACTTCAGCTTCGTTCAGAACGACAGCCTGTTCAAGGGAGAAACCAAGGGCAGGTACATCGCCACGGCAGTTGCCCTGCCGATCGACAAGAAGTCCCTGGCCGGGTACGTGGCGAAGACGGGGGAACCGGTCCTCATCGACGACGTCTACCATATCCAGAGCGATATCTCGGTGAGCTTCAACCCTTCCTTCGACCAGCAGAGCCACTACAAGACGAAATCGATCCTCGCAGTTCCCTTGAAGACCCGGGAGAACGAGATTGTCGGCGTGCTGCAGCTCATCAACGCGAAAAACGACGAGGGGGAGGTCGTTGCATTCTCCATGCAGGACCGCCTCTTCATCTCCCAGTTCGCCCTGAGCGCCGCGGATGCGATGGAGCGGGCACGCCTGACCCGGGAGATGGTTCTGCGCATGGTGGAGCTTGCCGAGCTTCGCGATCCCTTCGAGACCAGCGACCATGCGAAGCGGGTCGGCGCGTACGCCGTGGAGCTCTACGAGAAATGGGCCATGCGGCGCGGCGTCTCGGCTCGGGAGATCAAGAAAGTGCGCGACGTTCTGCGCACCGCGGCGATGCTCCATGACGTGGGCAAGGTCGCGGTGAGCGACATCATCCTGAAAAAGCCCACCCAGCTCTCCTACGACGAGAAGCTTTCCATGCGGCTGCACACGGTGCTGGGAGCCCGGCTGTTCCGCCGGACCAACTCCTTCTGGGACTACATGGCCGCGGAAGTGGCCCTCAACCATCACGAGAACTGGGATGGAAGCGGGTATCCGGGGAAGATCGAGGACATCTACGCGGAGAAGGTCTACCTGGCCGCCGGCAAGCAGGGAAACGAGATCCCCCTGACGGCACGCATCGTGGCCATCGCCGACGTCTACGATGCCCTGATCAGTGAACGCGCCTATAAAAAGGAATGGCGGCAGGAGCACGCCCTTCGCTATATCCGCTACCAGGCGGGCAAGAAATTCGATCCCGAGCTGGTGAGCATATTCCTCAAGATGGCGGAACTGCTCGCCGCCATCCAGAGAAAGTACGCCTACTGAAGCCCGAACGCATCCCGAAGCGCTGAAAGAATCGTCCTCTCGGAGGCGAGCGAAGGCAGCCCGAGGAAGTGGAGCCGCCCGTCGATGATCCGCACGGCGTCGAAGCAGACAAACAGCGCCAGGATGGCCGCCGATGCGGCAATAACGAGCGGCTGATGGGCAAGGAGCCGCCGAAACAGACGCACCCTGATCCCCCCGGGAGAGAGCCGCACGCCGGCGAAGAGAAGCAGAAGAAGCGCCGCCAGGGGCGAAAGGGGATGGAGCGCCATTGCCTGGGGGATCTCGAGGCGACTGAAGTGGATGAAAGCGCGGGTGAGGCCGCAGGTGGGACACGGGATGTGAAACAGGTTCATCACGGGGCAGATGCTGAAGGACGGCTCATGAAAGGAGAGGAGAAATCCCGCGACAAAGGGCAGGACGGCCGCCGGCATCCAGAGGCGGCCGAAGAGAAGCTCGCGCGCGCATCGCTCGACGGCTGGCGCCCAGCGCCGACCCAGACCGGCGATTTTTTTCTTGACAGCCATAACGATGCCCACTAGAATCCGCTCGCCACATCTATACTCTCTGTCGGGGCAAAGAACAAGCGCGCGGTGGAGCAAGGAGGTCGATGTGTATTGTCCAAACTGCGGCAAAGAGGTTTCTAACCAGGCGGTCAGCTGCCCTTCCTGCGGACATCCGCTGAAGCCGATGGGGCCGGGCTATATGGAAGGCAAGCCCGTGAGCCCGAAAAGCAGGCTGGCGACCCTTCTGCTCTGCATATTCCTGGGATACCTAGGCATCCACAGGTTCTACGTGGGTAAAGTGGGCACGGGCGTCGCCATGATTCTCACGGCGGGCGGCTGCGGCATCTGGGTGATCGTCGACTTCATCATGATCGTGACCGGCTCTTTCACGGACTTCGACGGCAAGTACGTCCTGGACTGGCAGACCTGAGGCGGGCTTGCTTCGCGTCATGAAGCCGCGCTACCTTTTCTCATCGGCCCGCCGAGTCCGCCATGATTCCCATTGGGGATGATAACAGAGACCGCCGCCTCACCCCTTTTGTTACCTGGGGAATCATCGCGCTCAATGTATTCGTGTTCGTGTTTCTCCAGGGCTTCGGAACGAACCTCCGCTTCACCTACGCATACGCCGCGGTGCCGGCGGAGATCCTCTCGGGCAAGGACATCGTGACCCCGGACCGCACGGTGGTGGATCCCGACACAGGCCGGCGTTTTCTCCTTCCGGGCCTGCAGAGAACCCCGGTCCCCGTGTTCCTCACGATCTTCATCTCCCTGTTCATGCACGCGGGCATCGCCCACATCCTGGGCAACATGCTGTATCTCTTCGTCTTCGGCGATAACGTGGAGGACCGTCTCGGCCATTTCCGATTCCTCCTGTTCTACCTCTTCTGCGGCGTGGCGGCCGCATTGGCCCAGGTTTACGTCACCGAGCTCACGGGAGGCAACCTCTCGATCCCCAGCCTCGGCGCATCGGGGGCCATCTCGGGAGTCCTGGGGGCGTACCTTCTTCTCTTCCCCCGTCGAAGGGTCCGCGTCCTCGTCTTCTCGTTTTTTCCCGCTCAAGTACCGGCCCTCTACGCGGTGGGGTTCTGGTTCCTCTTTCAGCTCATCAACGGCCTGGGGTACCTGGGCGGAGGAACCGGTGGAGGAGTCGCCTACGCGGCGCACATCGGCGGCTTCCTCGCGGGGCTCATCACCGTGCCCCTGTGGGCGGTCGGGAGACGCTCCACCCCGAAGTTCAAGTATCCACAGAGCTGAAGGCCGGCTCGCTCACACGCGGCATTCCCGCATCAGCTCGAGGAGTGCCCGGTCCACCATGAATCCGCCAATCTTCTCGAAGGCGGCGCCCGACCGGCCATGCCCCACAATGCCGAAGGGGCCTTCAAACTCCCAGAGGCTGTATCCCCAGCGAAACTCCTTGAACAGGCCCAGCAGGTCGCCCAACCACCGCAGCGCGATGTCGTTGTCCACCTTGTTGAAGCAGCCCATCTCGCCGATGTGTATCGCGACGCCGCGAGCCTCCACATCCCTCCAGGGACGGTAGTGCTCGCGCAAGCCGTCGGCATTCCATACCCGCCCATCCCACACAAGGCCGGGATAGACCGGAGCGGGCGCATCTGCATGATCCGGCCACCATGTCGCCCCATGGTGGCTGATCGGCATGGGTTGGTAGCCGCGTCCGCTGTGGACGGCTCCGACGTCGGCGAGCTCGGGCATGGCGAGGTTGCCGCCCGAAAGCCCATCGATGACGATCTGGCGGCGCGGGTCCACGGCCCGGATGGCAGCGCAGGCCCGGCGAACGAGGGCGGCATGGTTCTCCCGCGTCATGCCGTACTGGCCGATAGAGGGAGGCTCGTTCACCAGATCGAAGCTGAGAGCCTCCGCCGCAACCCCCCGGTAGCGGTGGGCGAAGGTTTCCCAGAGAAATACAAAGGCATCCTGCGCCGTCGCGTCCAGCCAGAGGTTGTGGCGCTCCAGATGGTTGGCATTGATGCAGTAGCCCGGAGCGCGATGAAGATTCAAGCACATGTGCATTGCGCGCGAGCGGCAGGCCTCCAGGTATTCATCGATACGGGAAATGACCTTCTCATCGGGGTTGAAGTAGTCGAAGTCCTCGGTCCAGAAGCGATAGTCGGTGGGGATGCGCACGAAGGTGAATCCTAACTCCGCCATGAAGTCGAGCGCCCTCTCGTCCGGGGGGTGGGGTTGTCCCATCCGCCCCCTGCTGAACATCCATTGGAAATTGAAACCATAGCGCGGCATTGGTGATCCTTTGATGTACGCTCATCCTACCGCCGGGCGACGGGCGAGGCAAGCCGGGACGGTCCTTCCCAGCCCATGTCCTTGACACGCGGCCGCCGCTTCGCCTTTGTATGGTGAGGATGAGCGACCCGACCGGGGCCTTCGGTCCAGGAGCTTCGGGGCCGCGGGAGGTGTGCGAACGCGCTACCATACGTTCGGAGGCACCGGGGTGGAGGTCTCTGCCCTGGGTTTCGGGGCGATGAGGCTGCCGGAAAAAAATGGCAGAGTGGATCGCGAGCCGGCCATCGCCATGCTCAAGCGCGGTTTCGAGCTGGGGATCAATTACTTCGACACGGCTCCGTATTATCACAACGGCGAAAGCGAGGAAGTCCTCGGAGAGGCCCTTGCCGGGATACGGGACAAGGTGTCCGTCTCCACAAAGTGCCCCATGGAGGTGGGCCCGGACAAGTGGCTTTTCATGCTGGAGCAGTCTCTGCGGCGCCTGCGCACGGATCGCATCGATTTCTACCACTGTTGGGGCATCAACAGGGAATCCTTCACGAGCAACATAGAAGGAGAGCGCGGCTTTCTCACGGCAGTCGGGAAGGCCAGGACCGACGGGACGATCCGCCACCTCTCCTTTTCCTTTCACGACAATCCGCAGAGCCTTATCCGCATCATCGATGCCGGCATCTTCGAAACGATGCTGGTCCAGTACAACCTGCTTGACCGCGCGAACGAAGGGGGAATCGCGCACGCGCGCTCCAGGGGCCTCGGCGTGGCCGTGATGGGACCCGTGGGCGGCGGCAGGCTTGGCCCTCCGGCTCCCGCCATCCAGCGGCTCGTGCCCGGCGGCGTCAGGAGCACGGCTGAGATGGCCCTGCGCTTCGTCTTCTCCAATCCCAACATCGACGTGGCTCTCTCCGGCATGAGCAGCATGGCGCAGGTCGAGGAGAACGTCGCCCTCGCGGCGAACGGCTCGGCGCTCGACCGCGAAGAGCTCGCCCGGGTCATCGCCATGATGGAGGAGAACCGGCGCCTGGCTGATCTCTACTGCACGGGCTGCAACTACTGCAAGCCGTGCCCGCAGGAGATCGACATCCCCGAGATTTTCAAGATCTACAACTACTACAGGCTCTACGGAATCGAGGACGCCGCCCGGGGGCTGTATGCCGCCCTCGCGCCGGACGGCCCTCCCTGGAGCAGGAGCGCCAAAGCGGACGCGTGCGAGGCGTGCGGGCAGTGCGAGTCGAAGTGCCCTCAAGCTCTTCCCATCATCGAGCGGCTTCGCGAGGCGCACGCTGCCCTCGGATAGTGCCGCCCTGGAGGAACACGGCCCTGGCGTACGTGCGGCACGAAGAGCGCCGGCCGGATCCTAGCTCCCGCTCATCCGCGCGTACACCCGCGCGAGCCTCTTCATTCCCTCCTCGATCTTCTCTTCGTCCGAGTTGGAGAAGTTCAGCCTCATTGTGTTTTCCCCGCTTCCGTCCGTGAAAAACGCCTGGCCGGGCACGAATGCCACTTTCTGCTCCACGGCAAGCTCGAAGAGCCTCAGGGAAGACATGCCATCGGGGAGGGTCATCCAGAGGAACATCCCTCCCTGCGGCTTCGTGCACTTCACCTCGGGGGGGAAGAGCTTGCCGGCAAGCTCCACCATGAGGTTGCGCTGCTTTCCATACGCCGAGCGGATGCGCTCGATGTGACGGTCCACGTCATTGTCGCCGAGATAGCGGTGGACGATCCTCTGGGACAGGTAGTTGGAGTGCAGGTCGGCGGCCTGCTTGGCGATCACTAGCTGTTCGATGATCTCCCTGCCCGCGCTTATCCATCCCAGCCGGATCCCCGGAGAGACGATCTTGGAGAAGCTTCCGAGGAGCACAACGGTGTCCTCGGGAGGCCGGACGGAAGGGTCGACGAGCGTCCTCAGGGAAGGCTCCTCCTGGCCCAGGAAACGAAGCTCTCCGTAGGGATCGTCTTCGACGAGCACCGCGGAGCTCGAAGCCATGAGCCGCGCCGTTGCAACGCGCTTCTCCCTGGAATAGCTGATCCCCGATGGATTTTGGAAGTTCGGTATCGAGTAGAAGAACTTGGGCTTGTGATGGGCGAGGGCGGATTCCAGCTCTTTCATGACCGGGCCGTCTTCGTGAAGCGATATCGCGTGGAACTCGGGTTGGAACATGCCGAAGGACTGAATGGCGGCCAGGTAGGTCGGCCGCTCGACCAACACCGCGTCTCCTCTGTCGAGGAAAACCTTGCCCAAGAGGTCGAGCCCCTGCTGGGAGCCGTTGAGCACGAGGATCTGCTCCGGATTCACGGAGACGCCTTTCCTGGCGTAGCGCTCGGCGATGAGCTCCCGCAGGGGGGGATACCCCTCGGTTGTCGCATATTGCAGCACGGAAGGCCCCGACTCGGAGTCGAGCACTTTTCGCGCAGCTTCCGCAACCTCCCGGACGGGGAAGAATCGCGGGTTTGGAAGCCCTCCGGCGAATGAGATGATGCCGGGGTCTTCCGTGACCTTCAAGATCTCCCGGATGAAAGAGCGGTGAACCTTCGACATCCTTGCAGCGAACTCCGCCATCCCCAGCTCCTTTTCCACGCTCGATTTTCGCAGAGTCATATCATTTTCAAGCAAAGTCCGCTACCGGGGAACTCCGATAATAATTGTGGAGAGAAATACTTGACAATTTGCGATTTCTATGGTTTTATGTTTAATATCTCCATTTATTCTAAATTATTTTTATACCTTAAATTAGGTATAATAGTTTAAATAAATGTGCCAGGAGATTATAGATGGTTCTTGAGCCTGCGATTTACAACGATCTGGTCGAGCTGATTGCCGGAAATTTCAAGACCGACGAGATCAATGAGCTGGGAAAGCTGATTCTCAAGTGCTTCGACTCCAATCAGGCCGCGGGAACCAAGAACAACATCTCCCTCTCCTCCCGAAAAAGCGCCAGGCTCCTCGTCGACTGCTGCGAGCAAGACAGGCAGATTCCCTCCCTCATCAAGCTCGTCGTCGAACTGGACGAGGGGGTGATACACGGTCGGCAGGTGAAGATAGAGGGGCTTGAGATATTCCTCAACAAGCTCATCCGCACCGGCATCCACTACGACTTCAAAACGGGAAAGGTCGTCTCCTCCTGCCATGATTCGGCGGATCTGACAAACTGGGGCTGCCTCAAGGAGGGGAAGATCTACGACATCACCATCGTCAGCGTCGACATCATGGGCAACTCTGCGCTGGTGAGGAAGTACGGCCAGTCGCGCATGGAGAAGCTGTACTTCAGGCTGTGGAGCTTTCTCAAGGACAAGCTCTCCGGCCTCGACGGCCGCATCTGGTCATGGGCCGGGGACGGGGGAATCATCGCTTTCTCCTTCAAGGACAATATCCAGAGGGCCGTTCGCTTCGCCATCGAAGTTCAGAGCACGGTCCCGGTTTTCAACCTGACGTGCCCCGACCGGCTGCCCGCCGACATCGCCCTTCGGTTCGGAATCGACACGGGAAAGATCCGCTTCCTCACCGAAACGGGAAAGATCATCTCCGATGTCATCAATGGGGCCTCCCATCTGGAGAAGAAAGCCTGCACCCCGGGCTCCGTCTCCATCTCCCGCGCGGTCCGCGACTCGCTGTCTTCGAAGATGGCCTCGATTTTCCGCTTCGACGGGATCCTGGAAGAACGCGACTACTTCACGACGCTGGGGAGGCTGGACGGCTTTCTCTCCGGCCAGTTCGCCGCTTTCGAGGCGGAGAGCCAGTTCGCCTGATGGTCGAGCCCTCGCCAGGCGGCGCCACCCGCGACATGCGGAAGGCGGCGCGGGAGATCTCCGGCCAGGCCGAGCTCGCCGAGGTACTCGAGCGCTCGCGCCATCTCTTCCTCGCCATCCATGACGACCCTGCTCCCTACATCCTTCCGCTCTTCTACGGCTTCACGGAAGGCCGGATCTACATCCACTGCGCCGCCGAAGGCACCAAGCTCCAGTTGATCGCCAAGAATCCCTGCGTAAGCTTTGGCGCGGCCGAAGAGCCCCAGATCGTGGCCGGAGAATCGGCGTGCGGGTTCTCCGGGCGGTCACGAAGCGTGATCGGCCAGGGGACGGCCAGGGTCGTGAGCGATGAGCGGGAGCGCGTCAGGGGCCTGGATGCGATCATGCGCCACTACGGCGTGCAGGCTCCCTCCTATCGTCCCGATTCCCTCGCCCGCACGTGCGTGCTCGCCATCGATATCCAGGGGATGCGGGGAAAGAAGATCGGCTGAACCGCGCTTCCTGGTAACATGGCGCCGGATATGCTATATGATTCTCGTAAGATGAAGCCATGTAGCGCCCGATTCTTGCGTGTACGCGCAGGATCTTCATACACGCACCGGAGAGCGTCGCGATGCCGATCCTCCTGATCCTCGATATCACCTCCCTTGCACTCTCGATCGTGCTCTCCACCTCCCTTGTGCTGATGGTTTTGGGATACGGGCGAAAGTCGGCAAGCGTCTTTTTCGCGCACTTTGCCTCCGGGGTCGGCGCGTGGTCCCTCTTTACCCTGCTCCTGCGCCTTTCCCTCTGGTTTCACGAGGGAAATCCCGGGCTCCTGCTGGAGCTGGCGACCCTTGGCGTGACCGTGAGCGTCCTGTTCCTTTTCCTGTTTGCGGCGCGCTACGCGAAGGTCAAAAGCATCTGGCCCGACGCGGTATCCGTCGCTCTCCTGGTCATTGTGGCCACCCTTTCCTACCTCCTCTTCACCGGCAGGCTTGTATCGGCTCCCCGGATCATCGGCAACGGAACCACCCATTTCGACCTGAGCCGTGCTGGGCTTCTCTGTTCCTTTGCGGTCTGGATCCCCCTGGCTCTCGCGCTCGTGCTTTTATGGAAGCGGCGCCGGGCAGGGGAGATGTTCATACAATTGAGCGCCCTCGTCTTCTCCCTCGGCCTCGTCCTGGAATTCCTGGCGGGATTGGCCGTTCCCATCATGTCCGTCACCAACGCGATAAGCGTCGGCATGCTCGGCCTGGGCGTGGCGCGGAGGCAGCTCTTCAATCCCCTGCGGGAGCTCACGGAACGGCTGGAACGGAAGGTGGCGGAGCGCACGGAAGACCTGGAGCGGGCCCGCTCCGAGGTGGAGCGGATCGTCGACGAGAGGACCGTACAGCTCCTCGGGGAGATCGGCGAGCGCCGTAAAGCCGAGAAATCCCTCAAGGAGCGGGCCGAACGGCTCGAGCTGATCGCACGCATCGGAGGGAAAACGACGGCCCTCCTCGGATTGGACGAGCTTCTCCATCAGGCGGTGACCTTGATCAGGGACGCTTTCCAGTACCTCAGCGCCGACATTTTCCTCACCGAAGGAGACTCGATCGTGCTCCGGGCCTCCACGCTCATCTCCCTGAAGCCTTTCGCGGGCAGGTTCCGCCTCAGGATCGGCGTCGAGGGAATCACGGGATGGGTGGCCGCGACGGGAGAAGCCATCTCCGTGCCTGACGTGACCAAGGACTCGCGCTACGTGACGCTTGTGGATGACGTGGAGACCCGTTCGGAGCTCGCCGTTCCCCTGAAGCTGCGGGGAAAGGTGATCGGGGTGCTGGACGTGCAGAGCGCGCGGGTAGACGCATTCACCCCCCTCGACATGTTCACCCAGCAGACCATCGCTGACCAGCTGGCCAATGCCATCGACAACGTGCAGCTCTATCAGCAGGTGACCCGCAGGGCGGAGAGGCTCGCCCTCATGAACAGGGTCTCCTCGGCCGTGAACGCCGTGCTGGATCTCTCGGATCTCATGGAAACGGTGTACCGGGAAATCACGCCGATCTTCCAGGCCGACGTTTTTTTCATTGCCCTGCTCGATGGAGAGGGGGGCCAGCTGGACTTCCGGTTCCTCGTGGAGGAAGGGGTGAGGGACTCCCTCGGCCGAAAACCCCTGGGAGCAGATCTCGCCTCGCGGATCATCAAGGAGAAGAAGCCCCTGTTGATGAGCGACCTGCCGGGCGAGCTGGAGCGTCTGGGGGATCCGGCCCTGCGCTCGGCGGCGAAGATCCCCTCCTCCTGGCTCGGCGTTCCCATGCTTATCGGAGAGCGGCCCGTCGGCGTGATCTCGGTCCAGACCTATGAAGCGCGGCCGTACGACGCCGAGGACTGCACGCTCCTGTCGACGGTCGCGGACCAGGTGGCCGTCGCGGTGGAGAACGCCAGGCTCTACGAAGCCCTCAAGCAGGAGCTCTCCGAGCGGCTGCGCACGGAGAAGCACCTGCGGGAATCCGAGGAGCAGTTCAGAAACCTCGCCGAGCAGCTGCCCAACATGATCTTCATCAATAAGGGAGGCAGGGTCGTCTACGTAAATCAGCGCTGCGCCGACGTTACGGGATACACGCGGGAGGAGATCTACAGCCCCGGCTTTCACTTCATGGACCTGACGGCGCCGGAGCACCGCCAGGATGTCATGCAGAAGTTCCGCATGCACATGCGCGGCGAGGAGGTGAGCCCGTACGAGTACGCCTTCATTACCCGGGAGGGAAAGAAGATCGAGGCCATCCTCACCACCAAGCTGATCCATCACGCGGGGGAAGACGCCATCCTGGGGATCATCACCGACATCACCGCGCGCAAGCGCACGGAGCTCCTCCTGCGCTCGCTGAATGTCGCCGCCCTCGCCATGCAGCAGGCCCTCACCCCCAAGGAGATCTTCCCCGCTGCCGTGCGGGAGCTGAACGACCTCGGCTTCGCCTGCGCGGTACTCCTGGCGGACGCTTCCAAGAGACGGCTCGCCATCCGCTACGCAGTCGGGTTTGCTCACCATGACATCACGGTCGTGGACGAACAGACGGACTCGGAGGCGGTCTGGCTTCCCATCGACGGGGTTCCGGCCGTGGTCGCCGTGATCAGGGAGCGGCAGACCGTGCTCACGGAGTTCGAAGCCGCGTACATCGGCTCCCAGCCCAGCCTCGCCATCATCTCTGAATGGCTGGCGAGCCATTCGGTGGATCGGGTGCGCGCCATCATCTCTCCCCTGAGCGTGGGAGACGACGTGTTCGGCCTCCTCGTGGTCAGCGCGGACAGCCTGAGCCAGAACGACCTTCCCATTATCTCGGCCTTCGCCCACCAGACGGCGGCCGCGTGGCGCAAGACGCTCCTGATGCAGGACCTTGCGCGAAGCCTCGAGGAGCTTCGAACCACTCAGGACCTCCTGCTGCACGCGCAGAAGATGGAGGCCATCGGGCGGCTTGCCGGGGGGATCGCCCACGACTTCAACAACGTGCTCACCGTGATATCGGGCTACACGAGCCTCCTCGTCGATTCCCTCCAGAACAACGAGGCGGCGCAGACGGATCTGGCGGAGATCAAGAACGCGATCAAGAGGGCTTCCGCTCTCACCAGCCGCCTGCTGGCGTTCAGCCGCCGGCAAATTCTCCAGCCCGAGGTCCTCGACCTGAACGCCCTCCTGGCGGGCTGCGCAAATCTCCTTCGCCCCCTCATCGGAGAGGACATCGAGCTGGTGATCCATCCCGCATCCAGGCAGGGGCGGATCAAGGCAGACCCGTACCAGATCGAGCAGGTCATCATCAACCTTGCCGTGAACGCCCGGGACGCGATGCCCTCCGGCGGGAAGCTCATCCTGGAAACCTCGGACCGCGACCTTTCATTCGAAGATGCCGTGGCGCTCTCCCTGCCCCACGGGAAATACGTCGTCCTGAGGGTTCAGGACACGGGCATCGGCATGAGCGACGAGATCAAGAGCCACATGTTCGAGCCTTTCTTCACTACCAAGGAGGACGGCAAGGGAACGGGCCTCGGGCTTTCCACGGTGTATGGCATCGTCAGTCAGACCGGCGGGGCCATCAGCGTGGAAAGCGAACAGAACAAGGGAACGCTCTTCACGATCACCATACCGTGGGCCTCGGAGGAACGCGTTTCCGCTCCGGCCAGCATCCACGCCGAGCGAGTGCCTGCAGGAACGGGCACGATTCTCCTCGTGGAGGACGACGAGATGGTCCGCGACCTCGCCGGCCGGATCCTCGCGAACGCGGGTTATACTATCCTGGAGGCGGCATCGGGGGAGAGTGCCGCCCAGATCGCCTCCCAGCAGCAGGTCATCGACCTCATGATTACCGACATCGTGATGCCGGGGATGAAGGGGATGGAGCTGGCGGAGCTATTAGGTGAATCGCGGCCGGACATGCCCGTGCTTTTCATGTCGGGATACACCGATGACCCCACGATCCACCTCGGGGTCTCCGACGGCCTGCCGTTCATCTCCAAGCCCTTCCAGCCGGAAGAGCTCCTGAAAAAAGTCTCAGAGTTGATGACGAAATAGAGACCGGCGTCCATCCGCGCCGCGGCGGGTACTTCTTCTAGAACAACCCCGTCACCTTGCCGGTGTCGACGTCAACATCGATGTTCCTGAAGTTGGGCTCCGAGGCGGTGCCCGGCATGAGCTTGATATCGCCCGCAACGGGAACCACGAAGCCCGCCCCTCGATAGAGAAGGACGTCCCGCACGGGAAGCGTCCATCCCCGCGGCCGGCCCTTCACGGCGGGATCGTGCGAGAGGCTCAGGTGAGTCTTCACCATGCAGGTGCCCAGCCGGGAGAGCTCGGCGTCCTTCTCGATGGCATCCACCTTCTGCCGCGCAGCGGGGCTGTAGGAGACTCCCTCCGCCCCGTAGACCTCGGTGGCGATGAGCCTGATGCGCTCCGAGAGAGGCGTCGTCTCCTGGTAGAGGTACCTGAAGTCGGGCGGCCGGGAGCAGGCGTCCACGACGGCCTCGGCAAGCTCCTCCGCCCCCTCCCCGCCCCGCTCCCAGTGTTTCCCCACGGCCACGCGGGCGCCTGCGGCCTGGGCGGCCTTTCGCACGATCTCGATCTCCTCGGCCGTGTCCGTGGCGAAATGGTTGATGCACACCACGGGCTCGATGCCGGAAAGGCGCACCGTCCCGATATGGGCGAGGAGGTTCTCAACGCCCTTCTCGACGAGCCCCGTGTTCTTCTCACGGTATGCCGCGTTCAAAGGCTTTCCCGGCGAAACGCGGGGGCCTCCGCCGTGCATCTTCAGGGCGCGTATCGTGCACACAACCACGGAAGCATTCGGCACGAGGCCGGACGCGCGGCACTTGAGGTTCCAGAATTTCTCGAAGCCGATGTCCGCCCCGAACCCGCTCTCCGTGACGTGGTAGTCCGCCAGCTTCAGCCCGAGGCGGTCCGCGATGATCGACGACTGGCCGATCGCGATATTGGCAAAGGGCCCCGCGTGCACGAAAACGGGCTGCCCCTCGAGAGTCTGCAGGAGGTTGGGGTTGATGGCCCGGGCCATGAGGGCCGTCATGGCGCCGTCCACGCCCAGGTCAGCCGTCGTGACGGGAGCGCCGGATTTCGCGTAGGCAACGACGATCCTCGAGATGCGCTGCCTCATGTCCTTGAGGTCCGAGGCAACCGCGAGAATGGCCATGAGCTCGGAGGACACGGTGATCTGGAAGGAGCTCTTCATCAGGAAGCCGTCCATGTCCGTTCCCAGGCCGATGATGATCTCCCGCAGCGCCTGGGCGCAGAAATCGATGGCCCAGCCCTGGGCGACGGTGCGCGGATCTATGTCCAGCCGAGGGATGCCCTTTCGGGCGAGTTCCTTGTCCGAATAGTTGAACTCGTGCTGGATGCGCGCGGTGAGCGCCACCATGGAGAGGTTGTGGGCGTTGGTGATGGCGTCGATGTCGCCGGTAAGACCCAGGCTCAGCTCGGTGAGGGGGATGCACTGGGCGCGCCCGCCCCCGGCAGCGGAGCCCTTGATGTTGAAGGTGGGACCGCTTGAGGGCTGGCGGATCGCGCCGATCACCCGCTTTCCCAGCCTGCCCAACCCCTCCACGAGCCCCATCGTCGTCGTGGACTTGCCTTCTCCCAGCGGGGTGGGAGTGATGGCAGTCACATTGATGTACTTGCCGTTCGGCCTGTGCGACAACCGCCTGAGAATGCTCGTGAAATCCAGCTTGGCCACGGAGTGGCCGTAGGGCAGAAGCTCCCGCGCTTCAACGCCGAGCTCCTCAGCGAGCCGGCTCACCGGTTTCATCCGGCTCTCGGCATCCTCCGCGATCTGCCATTCCTTCATGATTTTCTTCCCTCACGATGCTATATCCTTCACGGGAGCTTGCGCAAGAATCTCCCCTCGTGTATATCACTTGGTGCAAAGGGGCCTCATGAGCAATCCGATCAAGTTCCTCTTCATTCGAACAACCCTCAAGGTCGAGTTCATCATCTACCTGGTGCCGGTTCCCGTGCTGGTGTATTTTTCTCTCTTCGCCTTCCGGTTCGCCAAAGCGGATCCCACCCTTTTCATGGCATGCGTCACGGCTGCCATCACTGTCGCCCTGGTGGGAGGGGGCCTGGTTCGATGGCTCCAGGTGAGGCCCATGGTGCGCCTTTCCCGGGGGGACCTCAAGCGTGACCCGCGCCTTCTCTCGCGCGCGGTGCGCTCCGCCCATACCCTCCCCCTGGTGGAGAGCATCAGCGTCTTCCTGAGGTGGCTCCTCGCGCCGGGGGTCTCTGTCACCCTGCCCTTCGCCCTCATGGGGAGGCTCAGCACTCTGGAGATCGCCTCGGTCACCATCTTCACGGGAATCACGGGCCTGGTCTCGATACCCCTCGTCTACCACATCTGCGAAACCGAGTCGGTGCGATTCCTGGAGTACATCCGGAAGGGCGGGATCACGCAGGATTTCTCCAGTCCCATCCGCATCAGCATCACGGCGCGGCTGGTCACCACGCTCCTGCTTGTCATCTCGTATCCCGCGGGGCTTTTTCTCCACCTCATCATCATGTCCAACTCCGGATACCTCGACCTCAGGACGATCCCCGTCGGATTCGGCCTCCTGATCTTCTGTTCCGCCCTGTTGTCCGTGGTCGTTGCCGTGCTCTTCTCCCGGAGCGTGGGGGTGACCCTGCGGGGCATGAACAGGAACCTCGAGGGTGTATCGCGCGGAGACCTCACCCTGGACCTCACGGTTCGCGACGGCGACGAGATGGGAGAAGCTCGCCCGGCACTACAACAACGTCGTCGACGCCCTGGGCTCCAGCGTGGAGTCAGTGCGAAGCTCCGCCGGAAGGCTCTCCCAGTGGGTCCGCGACATCTCCTCCGCCTCGGACGCGCTGGCGGACGCGAGCGCGAGCCAGCAGGCCCATACCCAATCCGTGCTCGCCACCGTGGAGCAGTTCTCCGCCAGCCTCCAGGCCATGACGGATCGCGTCGTCACCCACTCCCAGACCGTGGCGGAGAGCGCCGCGGCCGTGGAGGAGCTCTCGGCGGGCGTCTCCTCGATCGCGCGCGGAGCGGCGGCGGTGCAGGAGACCGTGGGAGACAACGTCGCCTCCATAGGAAAGGGCCGCGAGAAGATCCAAAGCTCCATCGACGAGACCCTGCGGATGAACGAAAGCCTCGGGAGGATCTCCTCCACGGTCCGGGACATCGGCGCCCGCTTCCAGCAGATAGAAGAGACCCTCTCGATCGTCCAGGACATCGCAGGACAGACCAACACCCTCGCCATGAACGCGGCCATCGAAGCGGCGCACGCGGGGGATGCGGGCCGGGGATTCGCCATCGTCGCCTCCGAGGTGCGCAGGCTCGCCGAGCGCTCGAGCCTTTTCGTCAAGGAGATCGGCGCTGTCATGAAGGACATCGGCCGCAAGATGGGGGAGGCGGTGCGGGCGGCGGAGCTGGGTGAGGAGACCTCCCGGGCGGGGAGGAGCGCGGCCGAAGAGGCCCAGCAGGCCGTGGAAGGGATCATGGCGAGCATCGAGCGCATCAATACCATGGTTTCCGAGATCAGCCGGACCACGGGAGAGCAGGCGCAGGCTGCCTCACACGCCCTCGCGGGGATCGACGCGCTGCGCCAGTTCACCCAGACCGTGCGGGCCGAAGTGGAGGCCCAGGCCTCTTCTGCACTGGCGATAGCGCAGGCCATCAAGGCCATCGGGGAAAGCACGGAAAAGAACACCCGCGCTTCTCACGGTCTTTCCGAGCTCGCCACGGCCTTGCAGTCCAAGAGCGAGGAGCTTTCAACGACGGTGAGCGGGTTCCGGCTGCGGGAGGGGAAAAACGGTGGAAAAGTCCATGGATGAGCCCGCAGCTTCGGGTACGCAACGCAAAGGCTTTTTTGCGCTGCTCGAAGAGCGCGTGCGGGCAAACCGGTCGCTTCTCTGCATCGGGATCGATCCGCCGCTGGACAACGCAGCAGGCGATTCGCTTTTTTCCTTCGGGCGGAGGATCGTCGAGGCGACGGCGGAAGCGGCGTGCACCTACAAGCCGAACATCGCCTTCTACGAGGCCCGCGGCCCGAAAGGGCTCGAAGCCCTGCGGGAGACCATTGACTTCATCCACTCCCTGGGCTTTCCCGTCATCCTCGACGCCAAGCGCGGCGACATCTCCGCAACGGCCTCCGCGTACGCCCATGCGGCTTTCGACGTATGTGACGCCGACGCTCTCACCGTCAACCCGCTCCTGGGCGCAGACAGCGTGGAGCCGTTTGCCTCGCGCGCGGAGCGCGGCGTGTTCGTTCTCTGCCACACCTCCAACCCAGGCGCCGCGGACTTCCAGGAGCTCCAGACCCCGAAAGGCCCGCTGTACGAGAGGATCGCGCGCATGGCGGTCTCGTGGAACACCGGCGGCAACATCGGCCTTGTCATCGGCGCCACCTTTCCCTGGATTCTGGAGAGCGTGCGTCGCATAGCCCCGGACATGTGGTTCCTTATCCCCGGGGTGGGCAGCCAGGGAGGAGACCTTGAGGCGTCGCTGGAAGCGGGGCTCACCGCGGAAGCGAGCGGCGTGCTCATCAACGTGTCGCGCGGCATCTCGGGGGCGGCTGACCCCCGAAAGGCAGCAATCGTATTCCGCGACAGGATCAACGAGACACGGGAGAAAATCCTCGCAGCCCACCGCCATGCCGCCGGGCAAGAGCCCGGGATGCCCTTGAGCCAATCCATCGCCCTCGGCCTCTTCGATCTGGGAGCGGTCCGCTTCGGCGAGTTCACCCTGAAGTCTGGAATGAAGTCGCCCATCTACATCGACCTCCGCCTCCTGGTGAGCGATCCCGGGCTCATGGGACTGGTGGCGAAAGCCATGGGTGAGCTTCTCTCCGGCCTCAGCTTCGACCGCATCGCGGCCATCCCCTATGGAGGGCTTCCCATCGGACAGGCCGTATCGCTCGAGACGGGCAAGCCCTTGATCTACCCCCGCCGGGAAGTGAAGGAGTATGGGACCAAAAAGCCGATCGAGGGGAAATTCGAGACGGGGGAAACCGTGGTGGTCCTCGACGATCTCATCACCACGGGCGGCAGCAAGATCGAGGCGGTGGATCCGCTGAAGGAGGCCGGCCTGGCGGTGCGCGACATGGTCGTGCTGATCGACCGCGAGCAGGGCGGGGCGCGGGAGCTCGAAAAGCGCGGATACACTCTTCACGCCGTGCTCACCGTGAGCGAGCTCCTCGATACCCTGGTGAGCGCCGGCCGGATCGGGGAGGATGTTCGGGCCCGGGTGCGCGAGGCCCTCGGAATCGCGTGACCTCAAGCCCGGCGCAAGGCTTTGAAGCCATGAGAGAACATCCCAGGGTAGAGCTTTCCTGCGCCATCGCCGGAGTCCGCTTGAAGAACCCCCTCGTGCTCGCATCGGGCATCTGGGGGACAACTCCAGCCCTTCTCGTGCGGGCAGCGCAGTCGGGCGCCGGCGCCGTGACCGCCAAGACCTGCACTCCGTCGCCTCGAAGAGGCCACGGGAACCCGACCGCCATCGACTGGGGAGCCGGGCTTATCAACGCCATGGGACTCCCCAATCCGGGAGTCGAAGAGGAGACCGATCTCCTGCGTGAGGCGCGCGAAAAACTTGCCCCCCTCGGCGTCCCCCTCATCGCGAGCATCTCGGCGGACACGGCCGAGGGTTTCGCTGAGGCGGCCGCCCGGGTGGCGAGGGCGGCGCCCGACCTGATCGAGCTCAACATCTCCTGCCCCAATGTGCAGGCCGAGCACGGCGAGATCTTCGCCGCCAGGCCAGAGTGCGCCGCCCTCGCCACCCGGGCGGCCGTGTCGGCAACCTCGATTCCCTGCGTGGTCAAGCTCGCTCCGAACGTTCCTTCCATCGCGGAGATCGCCCAGGCAGTCGTGGAAGCCGGGGCGCGCGCCCTCACGGCCATCAACACGATGCCGGGCATGCTGATCGACGCGGATGCAGGGATTCCCGTGCTGGCAAACCGCGTGGGGGGAATCTCGGGGCCGGCATTAAAGCCCATTGCCCTGCGCTGCGTCTACGAGGCGGCCGAGGCAGTGAGCGTGCCCATCATCGGAACGGGGGGAGTTCTCTCGGGAACGGACGCGGTTGAGCTGCTCATGGCGGGAGCAACCGCCGTCGGAGTGGGCTCTGCGATCTGGTATCGGGGAGAGAGCGCATTCGGCTTGATCCTCTCCGAGCTCGAGGAGTGGCTTGGCAGCCGGGGATATGGCTCCCTCGATGAGGTGAGGGGGATTGCGCACCGATCGGCGAAGCCGAAGAAGGCCAGCAATCCGCCGCCGGTCCCGGGCTGGGTCAAGAAATGAAAAGCGCAGGACAGAATCATAATGCCCAGCTGCGCGCAGGCCACGCCGCGGCCATGCGCCCGGATGTGCCACGGGCTGCCAGAATCGCCCAACGGGTGGGGGAAAACTCGAAAACCGTCAGCCTAGTGCTCGAGGCGAGCATGACCGCCCAATGCGGGCAGTTCGCGATGCTGTGGCTCCCCGGCATGGACGAGAAGCCCTTCAGCATCGCCGCAAGCGACCCCCTGATGTTCACCATCGCGCGTGTGGGCCCCTTCAGCGAGGCGCTCCACGATCTCGGCCCCGGAGACCGGATCTGGTACAGGGGCCCGTTCGGAAGAGGATTCACGACTGCCCACGGCGGCTCCCTCCTCGTGGGAGGAGGCTATGGGGCGGCGCCGCTTCACTTCCTTGCCCGCGAGATCCTCGCATCTTCCAACCCCACGGCGAACGAGCGGGCGCCCGACGTGAGGCCGATCATCGTGATCGGCGCCCGAAGCGCCGCGGACCTGCTCTTTATCGACAGGTTCAAGGAGCTCGGGCTCGAGGTGCACGCCACCACGGAGGACGGTTCCTCCGGCGCTAAGGGCTTGGTCACCGAGGCGGTAAAGCCGCTCCTCGATTCCGGGAGGGTCCGGCGGCTGTACTCCTGCGGCCCGGAGGCGATGCTCGAAGCCCTCGCCTCACTCTGTATTCAAGCGGGAGTAGAGGCCGAGCTTTCCCACGAGGCGTACATGCGCTGCGGTATCGGCATCTGCGGCGCCTGCGAGCACGGAGGAAGACTCGTGTGCATGGACGGACCCGTTTTCACAGTGCCTCCGCGCACGTGACTGGGCATGCCCCCTCTCGGGATACGGCGCTTGATACTGTGGAAGGCAAGGAGATAGAATTGCAGTACATGAAAGCGGCGGGCCCGAAGGAACGCTGTACGGAGAGCCGCACACGAGAGAGCGACGGATGAGCGAGAAGAAGGACACCGATTCCCACCCCGCCGGAAAGCTCGAGAGAAACGAGACGACGCGACAAGCGCGGGAGGTGAGGGGTGAAGCACTGCTCTCCCAGACCCTGGATCGCCTCCAGGGTCTGATCCTCGTGGTGAACGCTCAGAGAAAGGTCGTTTTCGCCAACCAGGCCTTCCTCGATTTTTTCTCCGCAGGGGATGCTGAAGAGATCTGCGGGATGAGGCCGGGGGAAATCTTCCACTGCGCCCACGCGGACGAGGCTGAGGGAGGATGCGGCGAGTCGGAAAGCTGCCAGTTCTGCGGCGTGGTGCAGGCGATCAGGGAAACCCAGGCCACAAGAAAGCCAGCCACGAGGGAATGCCACATCGCCAGGGGGGAGGAGGCGGAGGTCACCTCCCACGAGTTTCTGGCGCGAACGGTCCCCTTCGAGATCGGGGGCACCCCTTACGTTCTGGTCAGCCTCAGGGACGTGGGCGGCCAGAAGCGCAGGATCGCCCTGGAACGCATCTTCTTCCATGACATTCTCAATACGGCCTCCAGCATCAAGGTCTACCTCGATCTGCTTCGAAACGGCTTAAGCGATGATGGAAACCGAAAGCTCCTGGAGCGGCTCGAATCGATCGCAGACATGCTGCTCGAAGAGATCCAGAGCCAGAAGATCCTCGTCTCCGCGGAAAACAAGACCCTCACGGTCCAGAAAAACCTCATTGTATCGACCGGGTTCATCACGCGGATCATCCAGCCCTTCGAGGAGCTCGACATCTCCCGGGGGAAGAAGATCGTCGTCGCTCCGTTCTCCGAGTCCTTCTCCTTCATGAGCGACGATTCACTCCTGCGAAGGGTGATCGCCAACATGCTGAAGAACGCGCTGGAAGCCTCTCCGGAGGGCGCGACGGTGACGGTTGGCTTCGGCAAGATAGATGTCGAGCGCGTTCGGTTCTGGATCCACAACCCCACCTTCATCGAAGAGGTGATCCAGCGGCAGATCTTTCAGAGGTATTTCTCGACCAAGGGGGAGGACCGGGGGCTGGGAACATACAGCATGAAGCTGCTCACCGAGGAGTACCTGGGGGGAAAGGTGGGATTCGAATCCACGCGGGAGAAGGGCACCACGTTCAGTGTGACCATCCCCGTCCGGCCATGAAGATCCGCATCATCATCACGGGCGGCACCTTCGACAAGACCTATGACGAGGTTCGGGGCAGCCTCACCTTTCGCGACACGCACCTCCCCGAGATCCTCGCCTTCACCCGCTGTACCGTTCCCATCGAGCTGGAGCTCAACCAGCTCATCGACAGCCTCGACATGCAGGAGGCAAACCGCCTGCAGATCCTGGAGGCATGCACGCGGGCGGCCGAGCGGCTCATCGTAGTCACCCACGGAACCGATACGATGATAGAGACCGCGGGGGTGTTGGGCGCCGCCGCCCTGGACAAGACGATCGTGCTCACGGGCTCCATGGTGCCCTACACATTCACCAGCTCCGACGCCGTGTTCAATCTCGCCTCGGCCATCACGGCCGTCCAGCTCCTGCCCCGGGGAGTCTTCATCGCCATGAACGGCCGGATCTTTCCCTGGGACGACGTGAGAAAGAACAGGGAGGCAGGCGTCTTCGAGGAGAAAAGGGGGGATCGGCAGAAATGAGCGCGGCCAAGGGCGACCGAAAGCACGAGCGCGCCGCCCAGCCCTATGGGGAGCGGTTCGCCAGGATCTACAATCTGCGCTGGTCGGGGTTCGCGACGGCGGTCGCCCCGGTGATCCACGCCTTCTACAAGAGCCTTCCCATCGCCTCCTCCAACACCCGCCTCTTGGACGTTGCATGCGGGACCGGGCAGCTGATGGCCTGGTTCCTGGAGCGCGGCTACACGGTGACCGGCCTGGACGCCTCGGAGGCGATGCTGGCGATCGCCCGGCGCAATGCGGGCAGGTATGCCCGGGAGGGGAAGGCCGACTTCGTGCGCGCCGACGCCACGGACTTCCGCATCCAGCGCGGCTACGGCCTCGTTGTATCCACCTTCGATGCGCTCAACCACCTTCCCGACAGGGAGAGCCTCGGTTCGTGCTTTGCCTCCGTGCACCGTGTCCTCGCCCCCGGCGGCTGCTTTATATTCGACTTGAACACGGAGAAGGGGCTTCGGATGTGGAACTCGATCTCGGTCGAGGAGACCGACGAGCTTTTCATCGTCAACCGCGGGGTCTATGGAGAAGGGATGGGGAGCGCCTTCATGAAGGTCACCGGATTCGTGAAGGCCGAAAAGGAGCGCTACGAGCGCTTCGAGCAGACAGCCTACAACACGATTTTCTCCATGCGCGAGGTGCATGAGGAGCTGGCCGGTGCGGGGTTCGCCGGCTCCTACTTCAGCACGGCGAAGGACTTGAGCGTGAAGGTGCACAGTCCCGAGGACCTTCCCCGGGTGTTCATCGTGGCCAGGAGAGCCGGGTGAGGAAACGCATCCTCACGGGAGACAGGCCGACGGGCAGGCTCCACCTCGGACACTATGTGGGCACCCTGGCGAATCGCGTGCTCCTCCAGAACTCATACGAGTGCTTCTTCATCGTGGCTGACCTCCACACCCTCACCACGCGGCCGGAGAAGGCCCATGTCGAGGAGCTCGCATCCAACGTACGGGATATGGTGCTCGACTACCTCGCCGCCGGCATCGACCCCGAGCGAGCCACCATCTACCTCCAATCCGCCGTGCCCGAGGTATATGTGCTGAACCTCCTCTTCGAGATGCTGGTCACCGTCCCGCGGCTCTCCCGCATGCCCAGCCTCAAGGAGATGGCCAGGAACGCGGAGCTCGGCGAGATGCCCTTCGGGCTTCTGGGCTACCCGGTCCTCCAGGCCGCCGACATCCTCCTCCCCCGGGCGCACCTCGTGCCGGTGGGCAGGGACAACGTGGCACACGTCGAGGTGACGCGCGAGATCGCCCGCCGATTCAACTCCCTCTACGGCGAGACCTTTCCCATCCCGGAAGTCCTCGTCGGGGATGTGCCCACCCTGGTGGGAACGGATGGAAGGGCGCGCATGTCCAAATCCCTCGGAAACGCCATCTTTCTCTCGGACGACAGCGAGACGGTGGCGAAGAAGGTGTCCGGCATGTACACGGATCCCAAGCGGGTGCGCGCCGATATCCCCGGCACCGTCGAGGGCAACCCCGTATTCGACTACCACGACGCGTTCAACTCTGACAGGGCGGAGGTGGAAGACCTCAAGGATCGCTACAGGAAGGGGAAAGTGGGAGACCGTGAGGTGAAGGACAAGCTCGCGCGGGCCTTGAACGCCTTCCTGGATCCGTTTCGGCAGAAGAGGGACACGTATGCTTCCCGCACGAGCGTCGCGGAGGATGTCCTTTCGGCGGGCACCCGGCGGATGCGCGAGGTGGCCCGCGAGACCCTCGCTTCGGTGCGCGAAGCCACAGGCTTTGCCGCGCTGTGGAAGAGCATGGACATCGAGGAATAGCCGGCAGGCCGTCAGTATGCCGCGGTGAAACGCTGCCGGATGTGGCGGGGATGTTCCAGCTCGTCCAGGAGCGCCACGGCGAAATCCTCCATGCTGATGAAGCTCCTGCCGCCTGCGTCGCGGACAAGCTGCTCCAGGCCCGTGCGATACTTTCCCGTGCGCTTTCCCGGCTCGATTCTGTCCGCCGGCGAGAAGGAAGTCCAATCGAGATTCTCGATGGACCGCAAAAACTCAAGCGCCTCGAGATGCGCGGCCGCGAGGGGCTTCACTTCCGCGGGGAAGCCGGGGGTATCCATCAGGCGGACGCCGGGAGAGACCTCGAGGCTTCCCGCGCCCCCGACGACGATGAGGTTGCGGAGCGCGGCTCTCCGAAGCCCTTCAGCGAGGGCTCGTGCCGCATCCACCAGCATGGTCCAATTGCCCGTCTGCCAATCCGGTTGAATCGAGCTTACAACGGCATCCGAGTCTTTGACGGCGGCGGCGACGCTCGAGGCGTCCGTCACGTCTCCACGGGAAAGTGAGAAGCCGGGATAGCGTTCCGTATCGCGCGAGGGATTTCGCACGATGCCCGTCACCTGGTGCCCGCGCGCAAGCGCCTCTCGCAGGATCCGCTTTCCGATCCTTCCCGTGGCGCCGAAGAGTGCAATCTTCATTTCATGTTCCTTCCCACGGCGATCTCGATCCCCATCTCCCACGGGTCTCTCGCCGTAAGACGGCCGTCGTTGCGTGTCGTCGGTATGCCAGCGCCCGCCAGCCGCCGCGCGAGGCGCGCCTGTTCCTCTTCATGGGGAACGAGGATCATGAAGGACTCCAATCCCGCAGATCCCGACGGAGCGGGCGGCGCGCCCCGCGATGCCCACGTGTTCAGTCCGATATGGTGGTGATAGCCCCCGGCGCTCAGGAACAGCGCCCCCTGCAGCCGGGAGGTGACATCGAAGCCCAGGGTTTTGTGATAGAAGGCGGAGCCTTCCTCGATGCTCGATATCTGGAGATGGATGTGCCCGATGCGCGTTTCCCTGGGTATTCCCGAGGACGGCAGCCGGTCACGCTCGCCTTCGGCGAGCAGTTCCTCCAGATCGAGGGGATCGACGGCCATCCGGACAACGCCGCCATCCCATTTCCACTCTGACCGGGGCCGATCGCGGTAGATTTCGATGCCGTTGCCGTCCGGGTCTGAGAGGTAGAGGGCTTCGCTCACCAGATGGTCCGCCTGCCCGAAGGGGATTTTCCGCTCGATCAGGCGCCGGAGGACCCGGCCGAGGTCAGCCCGCGAAGGCAGGAGCACGGCGAAGTGATAGAGGCCCGAGGCGTTGCGGGGCATGGGACGGGCGCCGGGAGTCTCTTTCAGGCGGAGGAGAGGCAGGGCCTCCCCGCTTCCCAGAACGAGCCCTCCCCCTCCGCTCTCGAGGATCTCGAGCCCCAAGATATCGCGGTACAGCCCCGCCGAGCGTTCGAGGCTGGCTACCCGCAGGGTGACGCTCTCAAGTCTGGTCTCGGGATGGATCGCTTCAAAACGGCTCGCGGCCCCTTTTTCATTCATCTCATACTAGGGTATGAACGCGCGGGAAAAGCGGCAAGCGAGAGGATCACGCCTCCCTGGGGGCCGTCCTCATTTCATGGCAGGGAGGGTGCTGTGCCAAGCTGATTCCGCGATCTGGACTGCGCGCGGTAGATGAGGCAATCCTGCAGGATTCCGATCAGAGCGTGGATAAAAATCGTGTAGAGGATCGAGCCTGTCGCCATCGCAATGACGCCGAAGACAATCCCGGCCAGGAGCGCGGCCCCGATCTCGGAGTCGGGGTGGCCGATATGAAACACAGTCGACAGGAGCGTCTGGCACATCACCGCCACCACGGCTCCGCCGAGGGTGCGGGGGAGGAGGGCGGCAAGCGAAAAGAGCATGACTCCCCGAAAAGCGAACTCCCAGGCGACGTAGTAGAAAAGGAGATACGACGCCTCGTAGACGATGAACAGGCTCATCCGCAACATCGACTCCCGGGAATACGGATAGCGCCCCTTCATGTCGGGGTCCTTCGATCCGATGTAGCTCACGAGGAACGAGACCGGCAGGGCGATGAGGCAGAGAATTCCGCCCAGCCTCCAGTCTCCCAGCCTGATGCCGAGCATCCAGGGGGCCGGCTCTCCTCTCGCGCCGAGGTACGCAAGGGGAAGCGCGAAAAGGAGAATGAAGAAGCTTGCGAAATACGCCATGACGGCGGAGAAGTCTCCCGGGAATCTCCTCTTGAAGCTGGGGAGACTCAAAAGCGAGGCAAGGAGCGTGAAAGAAACACCGAGGAGGCAAAAAAGGGCGGCATACGGATCGCGCGCGATTTCAAGCGCCTTTCCCGCCGTCATGGACGGCCACCCCGCGAGGTGCTGCATCTACCGGCCTCCCGACGACCTGTCCAGGTACCCCATCGCCTTTTCCCGCAGATACCAATCCACGATCGAGTTGACCTGCCTCTCGAAATCCTGATCCGGCGCATAGCCGAGCTCCTTCACCGCGTCGCATATGTCGTAGCTTGCATGCGACGTAATCCGGCTGATGCGGTAATAGGAGAGCATCGGCTCGTAGCTGGGGATAGCCGCATGGAGGAGCCTCATGAAGAGAGCGGCGACATACAACGGCGCGGCGGGGACCGGGATCCTCTGGCACTTCCCGAGCCTGGCGAGGAGGATGGTGAAGAACATCCGCCATGTCACGTCCTGTCCGTTGGTCACGGAATACGCCTTGCCGTCGGCGCCGCGCATCTGGCAGGCCAGGAGGCAGGCCTGGGCGAGGTTCGAGACATAGCAGAAGCCGAAGATCCAGTCTCCCCCGCTGACGATGGGCGGAACTCCTCCTTCGATGGCCCTCAGGAGCTTGAGGCTCGTGGTCCTGTCGTTCGGACCGAAGACGTCCCCGGGGCGAAGGATGATCACGGGAAATCCGGTCTCGCGGTGCTGCTCCAGGAGAAACTCTTCCGCCGCCCGCTTGGCGCGCGTGTACGGCAGAAAAAACGCGGATCTCCCCGGCCGGGCCTCCGAGATTTCCCGCGCCCCGTATCCGAGCACGAGCGTCGAAGAAATGAAGATGAAACGCTTCAGCGCGATCCCGCGGTCCCGAAGGTGGGCGACGAGGTTCACCGTCGCGTCCCGGATGTTGCGCAGGACCGACTTCGAGGAAGCGAGGTCGGAAACCATGGAGGCGGCATGGATGATGTAGTCGATTCTCGGGGGAAGCCGTATCGAATCAGGCTTCGAGAGGTCAACCTGGATCACGTTGACCGGAAGTCCCTCAAGGAAATGGAGGTCGGAGGTGGGTCTCACCATTGCGTGCACTTCGTAGGACCGGTCCAGGAAGTACTTGCAGAGATTCGAGCCGATAAAGCCGTTTGCCCCCGTTATCACGACACTTTCCATCGAATCGCTCCGGCCTCCAAACTATAACGTCTGGGAGCGGCTTTTCAAGCCGGCGGCGCCGCGTTCATCCCCGCTTTGGGTACATTTGACTGGGGGAAGGGTCACAATTCAGATCAAGGGGGGATGGCTATGGAGCCGACCAGGAGTTCTGTATTCGACGACCTTTTGAAGGAAGACCGCGAGTTCACTGCTCCCCCGTCCTTCAGGGATGGAGCCGCGGTCAAGGACGGCGGCATCTATGAAAGAGCGGCAAAGGATCCCGAGGCATACTGGGCCGAGGAAGCGAAAAGGCTCACGTGGTTCACGCCATGGGATCGCACCCTCGATTGGAAACCGCCCCATGCCCGATGGTTTACCGGCGGGAAGAGATCAACGTCTCCTACAACTGCCTGGACCGCCACCTGGAGGGGCCCCGGAGAAACAAGGCGGCCTTGATCTGGGAAGGCGAGAACGGCGAGGTGAGGACCCTCACCTACCTTCAGCTCCACCGCGAGGTGTGTGCGTTCGCCAACTGCCTCAAGGACCTCGGCGTGGGCAAGGGAGATCGGGTGGCGATCAGCTACACCCCGGATCCCGCCCTTTCCGAGCAGCTGAAGCAGCACGTCGTAAAGAAGATCGGCGCCCTTGCCCGGCCTGAGGACATCCTCTTCACTCGCGATCTTCCCAAGACCCGATCGGGAAAGATCATGAGGCGTCTCCTCAGGGACATCGCCGAGGGGCGGGCATTGGGGGACGTAACCACCCTGGCGGACCCGGCGGTGGTGGCGGCGCTCAGGGACGACTACGAGGAGAAGTACGGGGCGTAAAATCCGCGCGCATTCGGGCGCCCTGGCCTGATTCGCGAGAGATCCTCCTCCGGCCCTTGTCCACCTGCTGGTGGTTCGTATACAGTGACCGGATTCAAGAACAGCAGGAGGAAAAAACCATGAGCCGGTTTGAATGCGGTGCCGTCGAGCTGTCCCCGCGCGATGCGGGATACGACGAGGCGAAGATCCGTCGCCTCGAGGAGCATTACGCCAGGCGGATCGAATCGGGGAAGCTCCAGGCAGCCGGCTTTCTCATGGCGCGGGAGGGGAAGATCTTCGCCCACAAGGCAATGGGCAGGCTTACCTACAAGAAGGACTCGCCTCCCTTCAGGACGGATTCCATTAAAACGATAGCCTCGATATCAAAGATCATCACGGCCACGGCCGTGATGAAGCTGGTGGAGGACGGGATGCTCTGGCTGGAGCAATCCGTGAAGGACTTCATCCGCGAGTTCGACACCCCGATGCATGGGGCAATCACGCTGTGGCACCTGCTGACCCATACCTCCGGCCTTGCGGGGGATGCCGGCTACTACATGGAGCCCTACCCCATCGAGCGGCACGACCTTCTGAGCTGCAAGGACTGGCTTACCAAGGCGGTTTTGCCGGGGCCCGTCCAGGCCCGCCCGGGGGAGAAGTGGATTTACTGCAGCGCCGGCTTCGCCGTCCTGGCTGAGATTGTGAGCCGTGTATCCGGCATGCACTTCAACGATTTCGTGGAGAAGAAGATCTTCCGGCCCATCGGGATGACCCGTTCCTTCCTGGAGGTCCCGGAGGATCTCCTGCCGGAAACCTGCCTGATGTGGGACGGTGAAGAGGGGTTCATCCGCGGCCATGCAAAGAGAGAGGGCGCTCCCCTTGGCGGGGGCGGCGTGCATTCGACCCTCCAGGACCTGTTCCGTTTCGGGCAGTGTTTCCTGAACGGGGGAGAGCTTGACGGAGGGAGAATTCTTGGGAAAAAAACCGTCCAGGAAATGACCAGGAACCAGCTCTCGGGGGTTCCCGCCTACCACTGGGGCAAAAACTTGAAGGAGTTCAGGCAGGGCCTGGGCTGGGGCTTCTTCTGCGACGGCTCCACCGTCGGCCCCTCCACGTACAGCCACGAGGGGTGGGGATGGTGCGCCCTGTTCGTCGATCCGGTCGAAAGGTTCATCTTCGTGTCCACCGTGGCGGACCCCAACCCCTGGAACCCCGAGCACGTCGTCGAGCCGCGAGCCATCGCATTCTCGGGAATCCTGTGACCCTGATCCTCGCAAAGATACGGACCCTGAAGGCGGTCGCGTTTGTCACGTACAAGGAGTGGGCCGCCTACAGGTCCCACATGCTTCTCTCGCTTCTGATCGGGCCGGCATTCTTCCTCTGCCAGCTCTTCATCTGGAAAGCCGTGTACGCGGGAAAAGAGACCCTCGGTGGTTTGAGCCTTCAGGGGATGCTGTACTACTACGGCGCCGCCTCCGTCATTTACTACCTCACCATGGACTTCGCTGACTGGAACCTGCAGATGCTGATAAGAACGGGGAGGTTCCTCACCTTCGCCCTGCGGCCCATCTCGCACATCTCCTTCGCCCTTGCACAGAAGGTGGGCCACAGGGCGCTGGGCTTCCTCTTCGAGTTCATTCCGGTCTGGCTCATCTTCGCCCTGGTCTTCCGCATCCCCCTTGTCCCGGCCCGGCCGCTTTTAGCCGCAGCCTCGATCGCCCTCGGCTTTCTCATGATGTTCCTGGTGAACTACAGCGTCGGCATCCTTTCCTTCTGGCTGGTTCGAACCGACGGAATCCGTGCGCTCTTCAGGCTGGCGCGTGACTTTCTGGCCGGCACCTTCATCCCCCTGTCCTTTTTTCCCGGTGTCGTGCAGAAGGTCATGTTCTTTCTACCATTTCAGTTCCTCACCTATGTGCCCGTGCGCGTGTTCATCGGGCGCTACGAGCTTGCGGGAATTTCCCTCCAGCTTCCCCAGATCGTCGGGATTCAGGCCCTCGCCGTCCTTGTCATGTGGGCGGTTTCCACGATGCTTTTCAGGCTGGGGATAAGGCGGTACACGGGGGTCGGGGCATGAGCCTGCTCGGGTCCTTCGCGCGGCTTTCCGGCAGGGCCGTCAAGGTCTCATTCGCCGCCCGTGCGGCATATCGGGGAGATTTCGCAGTGAGCCTCCTCGTGACCCTGCTCCTCGAGGCGGTCACGCCCCTGGTGACCGTCCTCATCTATGGAACCGGCTCCTCGTTTCCGGGCTGGTCGATGGGCGAGGTGCTTCTCATCCAGTCGATTTTCCTGATGGCCCGCGGGGTGGCTTTCCCCTGCTTCTTTTCCATCGTATGGACCGTTTTCGAGCAGGTGCGCGAAGGGACTTTCGAGCTCACCCTGCTCAAGCCGCGCTCTCCCCTGCTGGTGACTCTCGCGGCGAGCTTCGACGTGCAGGGAATCTGCCGGTTTTTGGGCGGCATATCCCTGTTCATCTTCGCCCTGCAGAGCGTCCCGGCGCCGGGGCTCTCCCAGATTCTTCTCTTCACGGCCCTCTTTCTTCTTTCCATCCTGGTCCTCTTCGGCTTCGCACTCATCCTGGCCGCAAGCCTCTTTGTCTGGGTGGGAAACTCCCGGGTGCTCGAGGTGATGGAATCGATTCTGATATTCGCCGAGTATCCGTCCTCCATCTACGGCCGGACCTTTCAGCTCGTTCTGGCCGTGATAGTACCGGCCGCGATGATTGCCTTCCTTCCCGCCCAGGCCCTCCTGGGAAGACCCGAGCCCATAACCGTCGTCTCGGCGCCGGCATGCGTGGCCTTCTTCCTGGCAGGCCTCTTCTTCTGGAGGGCCATGCTGAAGAGATACTCCGGCGGGGGTGGTTGAGATGCAGATCGAGGTTCGGGGACTGAAAAAAAACTACAGGACCTATCGGCGGGGGGACTCCTTCGCCGAGGTTCTGGTAAGCATCTTTCACCGTCAGGCCATTGATGTGCAGGCCCTCAAGGGAATAGATTTCTCGATCGACACGGGAGAGCTCGTGGGTTTTTTGGGCCCCAACGGAGCGGGAAAGTCCACCACGCTGAAGATCCTCACGGGGGTGCTCTTCCCCAGCGCCGGGGAGGCGAGCGTCATGGGCTTCATTCCGTGGAAGCAGAGAAAAAGGTACGTCGCGAACATCGGGGCCGTCTTCGGCCAAAAGTCGCAGCTGGTGTGGGATATCCCGCCCATCGATTCATTTGCCATGAACCAGGCCATCTATGGCATTCGCGATCGGGAATACCGGCAGTCTCTCGGCCGGCTCACCGAGCTTCTGGGAGTCCAGGATGTCATGCGCCAGCCGACGCGGAACCTCTCATTGGGCGAGCGGATGAAGTGCGAGTTCATCATGGCCATGCTCCACCGCCCCCGGATCGTCTTCCTGGACGAGCCGACCATTGGGTTGGACGTCATCGCCAAGGAGGCCATCCACGGCTTCATCAAGGAGATGAACCGGGACGGGGTCACCTTCATCCTCACGACCCACGATCTTGACGACGTGGAACGCCTGGCGCGGCGCGTGATCGTCATCAACAGCGGTGAGATCGTCTTCGACGACTCGCTGGAAAAGCTTCGACGCTATTTCGGTGACAGGAAAAAGGTGCATCTGGTGACGGAGAGGAGCCTCGACGGGCTTTCGCTTCCGGGGCTCTCCCTCATCGAGCGCAGGACGGAAACGGACGCCGACTTCGAGCTTGATCTCTCGTGCCTGGTCCTGGAAAACTTCATCTCCCGGGCAAGCTCGAGCTATGGCATCCGCGACATGTCCATCGAGGAGATCCCCATCGAGCGGGTCATCAAGGAGCTGTATCGCCGCGATTGACCTCTGAACGGCGGTGGGGATAGCATGGGGCCCGACAATGTCGAGGCGAAAGCGAATCAGCTTGCTCTGGATGTCCCTCGCGCTCTTTATCCCGATCCAAGGAGTCTCTTCCCCCATGGGCACCAACAATTCAAAGATCGCAGAAATAAAACCCGCCCCGTTGTTCACCAATAACATGGTCCTCCAGCAAGAGAAGAAGGCCCCCGTGTGGGGCAAGGGAGAGCCGGGACTGACCGTGAAGGTCTCCTTTGCCGGACAGAAGAAGGAGGCGGCGGTGGGACCCGATGGCTCCTGGCGCTTGATTCTCGATCCGATGGAAGCTTCGGCAGAAGGGCGCGACATGGTGATCCGATACGACGCCGACCCTGGATCCGCCATTACCCTGGAAAACGTCCTGGTCGGTGAAGTTTGGCTCTGCTCGGGGCAGTCGAACATGGAGATGGGAATGTCCGCCATCGCGGACCGCGGCCGGGAGCTTCGCGACACTCGCTATCCCGAGATCCGACTCTTTCTCATCTCCAAGAACGCCAGCCCCTTCCCCGCGGAGGAGCTTCCCTCGATCTGGCTCGAAAGCACCCGCGAGAACCTGGTGAGCGGCGGGTGGATGGGCTTTTCGGCGGTGGCCTTCACTTTCGGACGGAAGCTCTACACGGAGCTCAAAGTCTCCATCGGCCTGATCCAATCCGCTTATGGAGGGAGTGCCGCGTACCCGTGGGTTCCCCCCGAGGAGCTTGAGTCGACGCCTGTATTGGCGGCGAACGCCCGGGCGCTCAAGGCGGCGACCCTCTACAACGCAATGGTGTACCCCCTGGTTCCTTTCGCCATGAGAGGGGTGTTGTGGTACCAGGGTGAGGCCGACGTTGACAACCCAGCGGCGTACCCCGAAACGATGAAGGCCTTGATCTCAGGGTGGAGGCGGGTCTTCGAGCAGCAGGACCTTCCCTTCTACTCCGTCGAGCTTGCGCCCTGGAACTACGGAAGCGAGGGCTCTCTGCCCCGCATGTGGGAAGCCCAGGAGGAGTGCCTCTCCATCGAGAACACGGGCATGATCACGACGGTCGATGTGGGAGACCCCAGGGACATTCATCCCACCAGGAAGCGCGAGGTGGGCGAGCGGCTTGCCCTCCTGGCTCTGGCCAAGACCTATGGGAGAAGCGGAATCGAATATTCGGGGCCGGTGTATCGCTCTATGAAAAAAGAAGGCGACACCCTCGTGATATCTTTCGACCATGCGGGGAGCGGCCTTTCATCAAGCGACGGCAGGCCCCTCTCCTGGTTCACGATCGAGGGGGCGAACGGGGAGTTCGTCCCGGCCGAGGCTGTAATCGCGGGGGATACGGTGCGAGTCAGGGCGAGGCAAGTGAAGGATCCCCGCTGCGTGCGCTTCGCATGGTCGAACACTCCGAGCCCCAACCTGGCGAACCGAGCGGGGCTGCCGGCCTGGCCCTTCAGAACGGATAGGGAGGAAGGCCGCCCATCCATTCGCTCTCTTGAGGCCTTGACACATTATTAATCATAACTATAATCATTATAGTTATGATCTTTTATGAGAGCTCCCAACGCATCTTCGAGCTTGCCGCCCTGATCTCCACCAAGACTCGCAAAGCGGTGCACGCCCGCGTGAAACGGTTCGGAATCACCGCGGACCAGTTCGCCACGCTCTTGGTGCTTGGCCGCTCGGGGGGAATCAGCCAGCGGGAGCTGGCCGTGGCGCTTGAGACCGACACGACTACCGCCATGGTGATCTGCGACGGCCTGGAGAGGCGTGGGCTCATCGACCGAACCCGCGACCCCTCGGACCGGCGGGTGAATCGGCTCTCGATGAGCGAGAAGGCGAAAAGGCTCATGACCCGGGTCACTCCCGAGGTCGAGCGTCTCGTCGCCCCCCTTCTCTCCGCGGTCTCGGCCGGAGAGCTCGAGCGCGTCATCCCCGTATTGGAGAAGCTGGCGCAGAAAGCACGGGAGCTGTCTGAAGATGCGAAGCGCGTGAAGCGCTCGAGGAGTGAAGCGTGAGCATTCTGTCGATTCTTCTCGTCGTTGGGGCCGGCGCGATCAACGCCGCCGGGTCTTCCCTCATGAAGTACGCCATGACGTACAGGTCAGGGGCAGGGCACAATGGAACGGTATTCGCACTCATCATGATCGTCGCGATGGGGCTCTTCGGGGGCGGCTTTCCCCTCTACGCGATAGGACTCTCGCGGACACGGCTCTCCGTGGCCCAGCCCGTCTTCAGCGCGACTGCCTATCTTTCCGTCACTCTTGTCTCGGTGCTTCTCTTGAAGGAAGCCTTTGCTCCCATCAAGCTGGCTGGGTTGGCGGCAATAGTCATCGGAATGATCGTGGTTGCCAGTTGACAAATCTGGAGCTGAAGAAATCGGCACGGCGTGCCGCTTTATTGAAAGACCCCCGCCGCGCTCGCCGCTACTCCAGCGCAAGGGCTTCCGACTTCGCTTCCCTCTCCTCGAGGAGCATGTCGATTTCCGTGATCTCTTCGGCAGTGAGGTCCCAATCTGCGGCACCGGCGGTCTCTTCGACCTGGTCCGGCCTTCTACCGCCGACTATCGCCGCCGTCACCTCGGGTCTCCGCAGCACCCAGGAGATCGACAGCTCCGCGGCGCTCCGCCCCCTGCGCGCCGCCACCCTTTCCAGCTTCTCCACCAGCTCCAGGTTGTAGCTGAGCGCCGGTTCCGTGAAGTAGGGGCTTCGCCTCCGCCAGTCGTCCTCGGGCAGGTCTTCGACGCTCTCCTTGGTGAACTTTCCGGCCAGGAGCCCGGCCTGCATCGGGCTGTACGAGATCACGCCGATCCCGTTCGCCATGCAGAAAGGGAGAAGCTCGGCCTCGACTTCCCGCCGGAGCATGCTGTAGGGGGGCTGAAGGGAAGCGACGGGATGGATCTTCCGGATCCTGCGGATCTGCTCGACGGTGAAATTGGAGACGCCGGCATGCCGGATCTTCCCCTCCTTCACGTGCCGGGAGATCTCCGCCCAGCCTTCCTCGATATCGGTGACGGGGTTGGGCCAATGGATCTGATAGAGGTCGATGTAATCCGTGGCGAGCCTCCTGAGGCTCGCCTCCAGCTCCGCCCGTATGCTGTCCGCCTTCAAGCAGTGCCCCGGCACCGAGTCTCCCGGATTCCACACGCGGCCGCACTTGGTAGCGATGATCACCTTATCCCGCCGTCCGGTAACGGCCTTTCCCACCACTTCTTCGGAATGCCCGTAGCCATAGACCGCCGCGGTGTCGATCCAGTTGATCCCGATCTCCAGGGCGCGATGGATCGTGGAGATGGAGCTCGCGTCGTCCTGGGGACCCCAGGCGAACGCCCATCCGGCGCCTCCCATGGCCCATGTGCCAAGGCCGATTCGCGAGAGTTCGAGGTCCGTATGTCCGAGCTTCCTTCGCCTCATGCGGATGCCCTCTTCAAAAATATGCGGATTTCCCGCGCAACCGGCTACCGGAAGCGAAGGCGGCCTCCCGTATCCGCCGCCTCCCGGCTTTTCAGCGCGAGCTCGCACACGTCAAACGCCTGCCCCGCGGTGATCGAAAGCTTCCGCTCGCCGCCGATCGAACGGATGAACTCCTCGAATAGCGAGTGGGACGCCCCCAGGGGAAGCTTCCGCGTCGGGGAATCCTCGGTGGTGATCGTCGCTTCCCCCTGGGCGATCTCCACGATCCCCTTCTCTCCCGCGACGCGAAGCCTGTCTTCGCCATGGGTCGACGCCGCGGCCGGCCTGAAATAGTCGAAGCTCACCGCCGCGACCCCGGAGTTGGAAAGGCTGTAGAAGCAGATCCCGCAGCTCTCAAGCTCTCCATGCCCACGGTTTCCCCGGGCGGTCTGGCAGGCAGTCACATGCGTGATAGCTCCGCCGGTGAACCAGTAGACCCAATCGATGGCATGGATCGCCACCCATGGGATGCTTCCCCCATAGGAAGCTCGGCGCGTATACATGGGGTGGCGCGTCCCCAGCTTGTACGACTTGTGGGCGGTGATCAGAAGCGGCTCGCCGAGCAGCCCCTGCCCCACGGCCTGGCGGGCCGCCATGAACTCGGGGTGATACCGGTAGGGGAACATGGGGCAGAGCGCGACGCCGCTCGCCTCATGGACAGACCGCATGCGATCCAGCTGCTCGAAGGAAACCGCCATGGGTTTTTCAACGAACACGGCGATTCCCCGCCTCATGCAGTCGCAGGCCACGGGAGCCTGGAGAGAGAAGAACGGGGCCACGACCGCCACATCCGGCTTCTCGCGGTCGAGCATCTCTGTGTAGTTGTCGTAATAGGGGATCAGGGAGGGCTCCATCAGCTCGATGAAGAACTCCCGGGCATCTTCGTCGGGAGAGCCGGGAGCGATTCCCACGAAGGAGAGATCCGGTAGCCTGTCGCGCACGGAAAGGGCGAGGTCGATGTGGCCGCTGGTGCCGATGATCACCGCCTTCACGGTCGCCTCCCTGTTCATCGGAGAATACCATAAAACGGCTGTGTCTCACAGGCTGAAGCGCTCGCGCTTCGTGTTGCCCTTTCACCCTCGGCTCAGGTACTGTAAGAGAAGGGAACGGGCCAGGAGGAAAGTGAATGAAAAAGGGAGCTCTGGGAGCCCAGGCGGCATTGTTTTTCGTGATCCTTTTCGGCTGCGTGAGCCTGTTCTCCGACATGACCTATGAGGGAGCCCGCAGCATCACGGGGCCGTTCCTCAAGGTCTTGGGAGCCAGCGCAACGGTTGTCGGCATCGTGGCAGGGCTGGGAGAGCTCATCGGCCATATCTTCCGCCTTGTCTCCGGCTTCATCGCGGACCGGACCAAGCGCTATTGGACCCTCACCATCCTCGGTTACGCGGTGAACCTCGTGGCCGTTCCACTTATCGCGCTCTCGGGAAACTGGATCGTCGCCTCCCTGCTCATCGTCATGGAACGGTTCGGCAAGGCGGTCAGGAAGCCGTCGGGTGACGCAATGCTGTCCTTCGCGCGGGAGAAGGTGGGAAGCGGCTGGACCTATGGGCTGCACGAGGCAATGGATCAAATCGGAGCCGTGGCCGGGCCCGTCATCGTGGCCGGCGTGCTCTTCCTGCGCTCCGACAACTATCGGCTCGGCTTCGCCGTGCTTGCCGTTCCCGCCCTCATAGCGATCGCCATCGTGCTGATCACGCGTTTCCTCTACCCCAACCCTTCCAATCTCGAGGTGAAGAAGCTCGCCCTCGAATCCCGCGGCTTCCAGGGGCGCTACTGGCTGTACCTCCTGGCCGTCGGCTTTGTCGCCCTCGGGTTCGCAGACTGGGCTTTAGTGGCGTATCACTTTCAGGCCAAGGGGCTCTTCTCCGAGACCACCATCCCTCTGCTCTATGCCCTGGCAATGGCCGTCGACGCTCTGGCCGCCCTGTTCTTCGGCTGGTTCTATGACCGCGCGGGTCCCGGGAGCCTTGTCATCGCGGCCCTCATCTCATCCGCTTTCGCTCCCTTCGCTTTCCTGGGGGGGCCCACCGGGGTGATCGTGGGGGTGGTTCTCTGGGGAATCGGGATGGGATGGCAGGAGTCGATCATGCGCTCCGTTGTCGCCGATCTCACTCCCAAGGAAAGACGCGCATCCGCATTCGGCGTGTTCAACACGGGATATGGGATCTTCTGGTTTGCCGGAAGCGCCCTCATCGGGATTCTCTACGGCGCTTCGATCCTCGCCGTGGTCATCTTCTCCGTGGCCGCACAGCTTGTTTCGCTTCCCCTGTTTGTCGCCATCACGCTGAAGAAGGGGAGGGCGGGCGCCTAGCTTATCGATTGAGCTCTCCGGCAGTCGCCGTCGCTCCCCGGGCGCGCCCTCCGAGGGCATAAGCCGTATACCCTCCGAACGCTCCATTCAGCGCCAGCCACGGCAGGGTAAAAAACCATTCCTTGTCAAAGAAGTGAAGGTGCCCCACCGCGACAGCCGAGTTGAGATAGAGGTACTTCAAGCCGACGAGCATGGTGATGAAGGCGACGATCTGAACAACCGCTCCGGTCGTCGCCATGCGCGCCCCCTCGCGGAGCCTTCGGGCCGCCAGGCATGCAAGGTCGGCGAAGAGGCCGATCAGGAGGCCCGAAGCCGAGAAAGCGAAAACAGCCCACAGCCCCACGAGAGATCTCTGCTGGAGCCAGTCGTAGTAGTACAGGGGGATGAAGCCGAGCGCGAAGTAGGGGATGAAAGCCCCGGTAATCGCGCCGAAGCGCTTCACCTTCACGGCCGGCTACGGCGTGGAGCTGAAGGACATCTTCATTGCCAGGAAGACCTCCTCGCGGATCTCACTCGACGATATCGGCTTTTTGTACCGGGGCGGGCAAAAGCTTCTGCAGAGAGTTCGCCTCTCTGTCTCTCCCCGGGAGATCGCCGTCATCACGGGGGATTCCGGAGTGGGAAAGACGACCCTCCTGAAGCTGATCGGCTCGCTTCTCAAGCCCACCGAGGGGCTGGTCGGCTGCCCTCAGGGGATCGGGTTCGTGTTCCAGGACGACCGTCTCCTTCCCTGGCGAAACGTGTCGGCCAGCGCAGCGCTGCCCCTCATCTACCAGGGCTTCAGCGGGCTTCACCGCGAGGCGCGCCGCATGCTCTGGGACAAGCTGCTCCGCCTTCTCGCCCTGCATCCGGTTCCCGTGGTCGTGGTGACCCATTTTCCCGAGGAAATCTCTTCGACGAAAGCCTGCCGGCTGTATGAGCTTCGAGGCGGGCCGGCCACCCTCGCGCGCATCGCTTTGTAGGCGGGGCGGGCGAAGCGAAGCCTCCTCCCGCCGGCGCTTGGAGAGGCGGGCCCCCGTCGTCATTGCGAAGAATCGACCTGTTGCTGTAGAATCACTGTCATGAGCCGAGCAATCGAAAGCCGGGAGAACTCCTTTATCCAGGTCCTCCTCAAGCTGATCCCCAGCGAGGTCATCGCCGTCTTCATCTTCATCCAGGGGGTCATGCCCTACAGGCTTCTGCCTCACCTGATCGTTGCCCTGCTCCTCCTCGCCATCACTCCCGTGTACCTCTCCCGGGTCATGGGGGTTCGCTCCCGAGCGCAGCTCATCGTCTCCACGCTTTCCCTCGCCGTCTGGATCTACGCCATGAGGGGAGGACCCATCCAGTTCATCAAGCCGCCGTTCTACGAGCCCTGGTACGGCGCCGTGGCCCTTGCGGTCTGGACTCTCATTCCCCCCTTGTTTCTGGCAAACCCGGCCAGGGAAAAGACCGGAAGCGCCAGGATCCAAGCCGCTGCCGGAGGCGGCGCCAAAACCCCCACCTCATCCCGGGCCTCAGGCCGCTCCACGGCCGCCGCGCGAGGCACGAGGAAATCCACCCGTCACTAGCGCCCCCGCCGCGTTGGACCGCCGCCTTGCCTTCGGGTGTATATTAGGCGGGGAGGTACCCTATGTCGAAAACGTCGTCCGCTTTTCTCGTCGCAATGGCCGCCCACGCGGCGTTCGCCCCCCAGGGCTACGAGGAGGACATTTTCAATGCGGGAGACTCGACGACCCTGAAGATCACTTTCTTCGGGCACGCCACCCTGATGATCACTCACGGAAAGACGGTGATCCACGTCGACCCCGTCGAGGAGTTTGCCAACTACGCAAAGCTGCCCAAGGCCGATCTCGTCCTGGTGACCCACGCCCACTCCGATCACTTCAGCCCGAGCGCGATCTCCGCCATACGCACGGCGGCCACCGAGATCGTCCTTACGGAGGCCTGCTCATCGAAGGTCCAGGGCGGAACAGTCCTTTCAAACGGCAATGCAAAGATCGTGAAGGGGATCCGCGTCGAGGCGATCCCCGCGTACAACATCGTGCACATGCGCTCGGCCGGGGCGCCGTTCCACCCGCGGGGAGAAGGAAACGGCTACCTGCTTTCCCTGGGAAAGATGCGGGTATACATCGCGGGAGACACGGAGAACACTCCGGAAATGAAGGCCGTGAAGGATATCGACATCGCCTTTCTCCCCATGAATCTGCCCTACACCATGACGCCCGAGATGGTGGCGGACGCCGCGCTCGCGATGCGGCCCAAGGTGCTCTACCCCTATCACTTCGGGAGCACGGAGGTCTCGAGGCTTACCGCCCTCTTGGCGGGAGCCAAGGACATCGACGTGAGAGTGAGGAAAATGCAGTAGGGGTCCCGTCCCCGGCCGCTGATGGCCTTCCCGGGCAATCGCCGCGACCCGCTAGAGGGCCCTTTTCGAGGGTTCAAGACACGTGATCATGTACAGCTCGATGTAGCGAAGCAGCGGCTCTTTCTTCTTGATCTTTTCCAGGCTGCGGGAGCCCGACAGCTGCTCGGCAAGCGCATGGATCCGGGCCATATCGGGAGGGTTGACCAGAAAGGTGCGCTTCACCGGCCTTAAAAAGTCCCGTACGAGGGCGTTCACGTCCTCAACCAGCTCGCGCTTGGGCCCCTCCGCGAAAAGAGGATTCCATTTCTCGGCCAGCTCATCCAGGGTCTTCTCCGCGCTCTTTCCCAAAGGAACGAAGCGGTCGCGCAGAAGCTGCAGGGCCCTGCGGTAGCGCGCCTGGAGGTCGCGATCCGCAGCTGCGGTGCGCGCCGCCTGGGAGCGCGCTGCGGGAGCCTTGTCCTCCCAGGATTGCCGGGGGGCGGGCTGCGAGCGGCGTACGGGAGTCCCTGCACTCTGCTCCCTGGCCGCTCCATGAGTTCCTGAAAAAAGCCGGCGGAAGAGGGCGACGATCTGGCTGAGAACCGGCATGGTTTCCCAGATCGGCAGATAGGAGCGGGCTTCGGAGTAGAGAATCTGACGGAAGAGGCCCATGAGCTCGGCGAGCGGCCTCAGGCTGTTGTCGTGCTCGAAGCAGCGGCGGATCTCCTCGCGCGCCTCCGGGGTGAGGTTCGCCTCGCTCTTGGCCAGGTAGAGCAGGGGGGCATTGGCGAGCACCGCAAGAAGGGGAAAGCCCTGCCGTACCTTCGCATCCACATCATTTTCAAAGGCCGAGTCGTTCTTCATCACCGGCTGGCTCATGTGACGCCGGAGAGCCGCCACCCAGTCCGTGATGTATTGATCGCGAAGCTCTTCAGCCGCCTCCGACAGCTTCTTGAGGAACACGGGCACCAGGATATCCTTTTGAATGAAATAGTCCTTGCCGCGGGCGCTGTCGTGGAGCCGGATGATGAAGGGGAGGCTCTCGTCGCCCGTTCTGCGCGTCTTCTCTTGTAGAAAGGAATGGATGAACTCATGGGTGTGCTTGGTGACGAACGGCACTCCCTTGTCATCGGCCAGGGCGTACAACCCCTCGAAGGTGAAGATGTACGGCGGCTTTCGAACGAGGATCTCCAGGCTCTTCCTGTCCGCCGACCTCTCCTGCTCCTTCTGCGCCTGACTCTTGCGGAAGAACGCGTAGTAGCCGACGATGTACGCGGACTGGCAGACACCCTGGTCCTGGCTCGTCTTTTCCTTTTTCTTCCTGAAGTCCTGGAGCACGAGGTTCACCAGATAGGTCCAGAATCTGAAACCGAAATCCGATGGGGAGAACACGCTCTGTGCCGCCTTCTTGGGGCGCGTTGCCGCATCCTCGACCATCTGCCTGACGATCACGTCGTTTCCCCGGAAGATGGACATCAGCTTGCTCTCCACGAATCCGGCGTTCTTCGGATCGCTTAAGTACGCGGCGAGCTTCGTCACGGCAGCCTCGATGAGGTCCCCGCCGGCCGAGCGGCGCGGGACAATGAGGATGTCTATCCCTTCGGGAAAGACGAGCTTGGCCACGACGTGCTCCGAGTCTCCCGGCTCAGCCAGAAGCGAGGCGAAATCGGTCTTGATATCCACCGTGAAGATGCGCGAGGGAGGAATCGGCGCGGCGAAAGTCCCCTCCTGGGGGAAGGGCTTGGAAGGCTCCACCGTGAGTACTCGAAACTCTTCCTCGAGGAGAATGAGGAAGTAGTCGGAGAAGGTCGCGGTCTGCGGCATGCCGGAGTCGGGAGCAAGCACGCATTTGCCCGCGCTCTCCAGCTCCCGCAGAGCTGTTTCGATCTCCGCGTCGCTCGCCTTGGGCCGCGTGGAAGCGATGAACTTCCGCAGATCGATTGCCGCGGACCTGCTTTTCACGGAGAAGGCGTAAAGTGCCTGGAGGAGCTCCTGCGCAACCATGGCGTCGGCAAAAGTGTAATGGATAGGGGCCGGCGGCGCAAGGCGGCTCTCGCCGTGCGGCGGCACGGCCGACGCCGCCCCATGGCCGTGTGGGCGCCGCTCTGCCGACATCTTGCGGACCGAGGGGGCCGGCGGGAACCCGGCGGACCAGAGGCCGCCCGGCTCGGGTCATGCCGCGAAACCGGATTCTCGAAAAGCACGAATAAAAGCACTATAATCGAAGAAGTGGCCGACCTGAGACCCCTCCGGCGAACGACGTTCTTGAGTTGCGCCCTCCTTCTCGCTGCTGCCCTGCTATGGTGCGATGCTGAACCGCCCGCGGGCAAGAGCGCCTGCGTATTTCCCTTTGCGGACCTTTCTCCCGCGGCGGGCGATGCTGAACGCAGGAACGCGCTCTCCGATGCCTTGAGCACGGAGCTTCAGACCGCAGGGATCACCCTCCTGCCTCAGGAGAAATGGCAGGGGATCGCAGAAAAGCTGTCCATCACACCGATCGATCTCCTGGAGGGGCCGGCGGCGGCGCGTCTCGCTGCCGAGGCTGGAGCTGAGCTTGCTGTCAGCGGCTTCTTCTCCATGGAGAAGGAACGCATCCTGATCTGCGTGTCCTTCTACGACGCGAAGGCGAACGACCTTGTCGCCGGGTTCATCGGCTCGTGGCGCTTCGATCTGGGGCTCTACAATTCCCTGCACTCTGAAGTCGCCGCCCTGCTTCCCAAGATACGGCTTTCCGACGCGACGCCTCCGGCAGCGGAAGGGGAAGCCGCCCCCGGGCTCCCCCTCTCGCGGATCGCCTTCACGTCCATGCAGGACGGAATCGAGGTTGTGCTGGCGGGAGACAAGAGCGCGGGCGTCACGGAAGGCGGCGAGCTCGTTGTTCCCATGGAGGGCATGAAGGCGGGGACCCCTCTGTTCATTCTCAAGCGCAAGGATGGGTTCCACGCCTCGTGGCAGGCCGTCCGCGCGGCACCGCAGGTGACCCTCTCCCCGCTTGCGAAGAAGACCACCCTCGCCGCCGAGGCGATTTGGACCTACGGCCAAATTCTCGGGGTTGGCGGCGCGTTCCGCTACTACCCGATTCCCGACTGGCTCTTCATCGCCGCCTCCGCCTACCCCTCGGTGCAGAGCCCCTTTACCCCGGGCTCCGTCCTGGTCCTTCACTCGGACATCGGTATCCAGGCAGGGCTCTATCTCATCTTCGCCCCGGAATCCCCCTTCCGGCTCGGCTTCTCAACCGGGGCGGGAGCGATTTTCACGAATGTGCTCACGCCGGCAATTCCCGCTTCCACGGACTTCTACCTGAATCCCCTCAATCTCTGGGTGGAATGGAACCTGCCCGGCGTTTCATTCTTCCTGCGCGAGGAGATCAAATACGCCCTGGGAGGCTCCGACAGCCTGCTCGGCATGGGAATCATCAGCATCAGGTCCATTCCCCCGATAACACTCGGAGCGTTGTTCAAATGGCAGTGAAAGGGGCCCTCCGCGCCGCGGTCTTCTCCGCCATCCTCTCCCTGGTCTCCTGCGGCTTTTTCGACGTTCTCCTCGCCTCCCCCTTCCCGGCGGCTCTCGCGTTCACGGTCGCCCGCAGGGACCTCTCGGGATACGTGCAGGCGGATCTGGCGGATTCGTACATCCCCAGCATCGTGGAGGCGAACGGCATCGACTACGTCCTGCTCGCCTCTCCATCTCCCGGAGGCGGGCCATGCATCATCGTCATGGATTCGGGCCTGAACGTCGTGCAGACCCTCACGTCGGCGGACTTGGGCGGCATGATGCTGAGCGGCCCCCATGCCATGGCAGACGCCGGGAATCCGCAGCAGATAGTGGTGGGAAACAGCCTCTTCCTTCCAACCCCTGACGGGAAGCTCTCGTATCAGGGAAACATCGGCAGTACGCTCAGCGGTTCCTGGGGATTCGGATTTGCAATGCTCGACCCGGCGGATGTTTCCAACTGCCGAAACGTTACACACGTATCGGGGGATGGCAATACCCTCTCCTATGCTCTGTGGGGGTGTACCTGGGGCAGCACGCCCCAGCAATTCACGGCCCAGATCAGCCAGGATACAAACGCAATATTCTACCTTCACGCCGTATTCTCCGATCCGTCACAGAAGCGCGCTTTCATCGTGCTGTACGAGGCGAACAGCTCAAACGATCATTATCTTTCGATTCCCTGGGGCGATTTCACGGCCGGGCTTGCCAGCCCCCTCCTGAGCACCTACTCGGCCAGCCGCTTCATCAAGACGGTAATGCAGGACGATCTTTTGGGATTCTCCCAGGGCGGCTTCATCGGATTCGTGAGCACCTCAGGCGATCAGAGGTATGGCGACTTCATCAGGTTCGACGAGACGGGAACCGAGCTCCCCTCCCGGCTGCACTACGACAGGCTCCCCGAGATCAAAGCCGGCTACCGGGTCACGGGGGGCTACTATGTCATCTTCGATCAGGAGTCGCGCATAATGTCGAAGATCAACTCGTGGTGGGCACAATGAGAGCGGCTCGCATTCCGGCGGCGCTCCTTCTGGTCCTGACCGCCGGCTTCTGCTACGCCCAGGAGCCGCAACGGAGCGCGGGCGCACCGCGCCGAGTCCTCGTCTCGGTCCAGGGGCAGCAGGGGGACGCGTATTCGCCGGTGGATCTTCTGATCCTTGAAAAATCCCTTGCCCTCGCCCTTCGGGAATCGAGTGAAGAGCTTCACGTCGTGGAGTCCGGCAAATCGGGCTTCCCCGCCTCGACGGCGCAGCGCAGCGAGGCCGCCCGCGCAATGGGAGCCGACTGCTGGCTGTGGGTGGGAATCTCGGGCTCCCGCGATTCGCCCTCATTCGCCGTGCAGTCCTTCGATCTTCTGCGCAACGCTATGAGCTTCGAGCAATCCATCCCGCAAGAAGGCCCCATTGTCCTCTCCGGCGCCCGAAGCGCCGCAATGGATCAGATCGCGCGTCTCATGCTGGAGAATTACGGAGTAGCCCGTACCGCTGCTTCCCCCGAGCCGGGCCAGACCGACCAAGCTCCTCAGAACCCCACGAGCGCCATCCTCAGGATCCATGCGCGCCCCGGCACCGCCATCACGGGGCTTCAGGCGGAAAAGATCAAGGTCGGCCTCGATGGAGTGGCCGTGGTGGCGGTCGACGCTCCCGCCTCGTACATCATCGTGGCGAGACTCTCAGGCTATTATCCGGCCCAGCGGAGCTTCTACGTCGATTCGAGCAGGGACGTGGAGATGAGCCAGGAGCCGGCCTCCCTCTGGTCGCTGGAGGCCTCCTCATTCAACTCATTCTTTCCCGCCATTGACGCATCGTACTTCTTCGTGCCCAACTGGGCCTACGTGAAGCTAGGACTGACGAGCTTTCTCTTCGGCCTGCGCTTCGACAACAACGCGATCATCTACAGCTTCCCCCTCATCGACTTCACCCTTCAGGCCGGCAGCTACCTTGCCCCCGAGGACAGTTTCCTTCGGCCTTACGCGTCCGCCGGCGCCTTTCTCCGCTTCATCTTTCCCCCCGATTTCACGCCGCGCCTTGACCCGGTCTCTCCCTTCGGGTTTCAGCTCACCCTCGGAAGCGAAGCCCAGGTCACGATGAAGCTGCGGCTTTTTCTCGAGCTTGTCCCCATGCTGTATCTCAGCCGGCATACGGACCTTTTCCTGGCCTCCCTGGGCAGATCCACAGCCGGCGGCTACCTCTTCATGCCTTGGGCCGTGATCGGATTCTCCAACCTGCGATTCGGTTTAAGGTGGCTGTTATGACGAGAGCCCTCACGCGCGCAGCGCTTTTTGCATCATTCGCTTTTGCATGCTTTACCTGCGCGCCTCCCTTTGACCCGGAAATCAGCATGTCGGTTGTGACCATAGACCGCTTGACGCTGGAGGCAAGCGTTGGCCCCGTCGGAGACTCCTACAGCATCCCGGACGACGAGGCCGTATTGCTTCCGGTACAAACGTCAGCCGGGATCGACACCCTGAGGGCCTTCATAAGATTCGATAATTCCTCTTCCACCGGGCTCTGGTTCGCCGTCAGCGCGGCGGGCGGCGGAATCACGATCTACAATCAGCAGACCTGGTGGCGATCATTTGGCGGCGAAGACCCGAACTACCCCGTGTTTCTCCTTCAACCACTGATCAGCGGCGACTCCATCGGCATCGTTTCCCTGTATTCGAATTTGTCCTCGGATCAGGTGGATATACAGTACTTCAACGCGGATTCGACTCCTCCGGGGCTTTACAGCCAAGCCGGCTATCCGGTTGCAGTGAGTTTCGGCGCCTCTTCCACGGCACGAGTGCTCGGAGCGAGCTTCTCTTCCGACCCGACGCATTCCTACAATCCGCTGGTCTGGCTGCTGGAAGATTCCTCGGGCACATGCTCCGAATACGAATCCTCGATGGGAAGCACGAGCGGATTCATCGCCACCGGAACCGCCGTCAACCCCACCTTCAGCCTCACGTCGATCCTCCAGGGTTCCACGAAGTGCCTCTACTACCACGTTCCCGGAACCTCGGGCGTGATCAACAAGAGCTGCATCAGCGTGTTCGTAAACGGCGGCTGGCAGGCCTGGACGTGGAGCTTCGACTCAAGCGGGAATCTGAATGCCACGCGCTTGACGGGAGTCACGCACCGCATAGATGCCCTGCTGTCAACGGGTGAGCTTCTTTCCACGGAAGGGGGGATGGGGAGGGTTTACGACCCCTCGGGAAACGGGACACAGCTTGCCGCGTTCCCCCTGGGAAACCTTCGCTTCGTGTACGAGACTTTCGCGAGCGGCGCCCCAAAGGTCTACTTCTCCCAGATGCTCATCTTGGGAAAGGTCGTCTCCTTCAGGCTCTACTCTATTCCAACAGCGGATTTGAAGACGTTGTCCGGCGGCTAAGCGCCTTACCTGAGCAATCCCCGAAGCTCGGTGAGCAGGCTCGTCATGTCGGGGTCTTTTGAATACAGGGCGAGCTTCTCGTCGAAGAACTTCCGCCGCGCATCGGAGGTGCGGGCGCTGGAAAGCTCGATGACGGCGTCGATGGCGTCCTGAAGGGCTCCGCTTCGCCCCGCGGACTGGAACCCCTGATCGTACCTCTTTATCCTGGCGAGAAGACCGGGGAACGTATCGTCTACGGGCTTGGAGCCGAGAAACGAGTCGAGATAGGCCTTGCTGTCCACAAGGCCCCGGACGCCCCTGTCCGCCAGAATCGGATCCTCCAACGAGGTGTAGTCCCGATAGCTCTTGTCCAGCGAGCTGAGCCTCCCCTGGAGGTCACTTCGGCTTCCGGGAATCCGCGGCCGGGGAGCCTGACTGTCCCGCCTTGTTCAGCTGGGAGGTGAGGGAGTCGATCTGAGCCAGGAGCTTCTTGTTGTCCTCCTGAGCCTTGTGAAGATCGTCCGAGACTTTCTGCTGCGAGGGGTCAGGCTGCCGCGATGCAAGCTCCTTCTCCAGTGCCGCGATCCGGGAGGCGAGATCCGCCTGGATTTTTTTCTCTCTTTCAGCGGCCGCCGAGGTGATCCTCTTCACGGCGGAATCGATGCCCCGGGCGGCCTCATCGGTGCGGGAGCTCAACGGGCAGGCAGCCAGGACTTTCACGTATACGACCAGGGCGTCTTCGGGCCGATCCTGCGCCAGAAAGCCGGCGCCTTGGGCGATGAGGGGCGCCGCCGCCCGGGATTGCTCCTGCCGCGACCTGCGCGTTTCCCTCTCCACCGCCGCCGCCTCGATATTCGCCATCGTCTTGGCCAGTCTCTCCGAGCTTTCAGGAAGATACGCGAATGCCTCCCGGTAGGCGGCGAGGGAATCTGCCGTGTTTCCCGCAGCGAGGGCCGCTTCAGCCCGCGCCAGCGCGTCACGCAGGCGCAGCTGCCGGTTCGCCTCGGTATCCTTCTCGGCTTGAATAAGGAAGGAGAAGCTCTTGACGACGTCGGGGATCACCTGGAGGGCAAGGCCGTAGGATTTCTCGGCATCCGCGACCCTCCCCTCACGCAGAAAGGCCTCCGCATCGCTCACCCGTGCCCTGATCTCGCCGACCTGATTCGCCGCGTCCACGAGCGAGGAAGTGTCCGCCTTCTCGCTGGCCTGCTTTTCGCGAACGAGAGCGGCGAGGGAGTCCACGACGAAAAGATCGAACTCACGCCGCTGGGCAATCGCGGGAAGCGAGATCACGTCGGGACTGCTCACGTAGTCGCGCACGGCCTGGAGGCTCAGGAGGGCCTTCGGGTAGTCGCTCCTGTCGATGTCGGCCCGGGCAACCTGGTACAGGCCGATGAGCTGGCCGCTTGCCAGATCCTCCCGCGCCCGCTGGGCTGAGATTGTAGTGAGGACCTGCTCGGCCCGGGCTCTCTCCGATTCCAGGGCCTGCGTCTTCTGCTCCAGCTGTCGGCGAAGCTCGTCCTCGCGCTTTCGGGAATCAGACAGAACCTGAAGCCTTTCCTCGTTCGCCTTGGCCAAGTTGGCGGTGAACTCGGCCTGGAGGCTCTTCAAGCTCTCCTCTGACTTCTTCCTCTCCTGCTCGGCCTGCGTGCGATACGCGTCCAGCTGCCTGGCGAACTCGGCATTCTGCCTGGCTTCCAGGTCCTGGATCCTCTTCTCGATGGCCCCCTCGGAGAGTCCCTGCCCCTTGAGCTTCTCCCGCTCCGCTTCAAGCTCGCCCGCCATCGCGTCGCGCAGCTCCTTCTCCCGCTGGCTCACCTTGGCATCCATCGAGGTTTGAAGGTTCTCCCGCTCCCTGTCTATCTCCGTGAGCCGCTGCTGGATCGCGCCGATCTGGCGGTTCTTCTCCTGCAGCTGCGCTTCGGCATCCTTCTTCACTTCCTCGATGAGCCTGCCCTCTGCCGTGATGGCGGAGGGCTGCTCCCTGCTTATCCGCGTCTCCCCGCGCTGGAAAAGGAAATAGAAGCCGAGGGCGCAGATGCCCAGGGCAAGGATGGCCGAGACATTGACCGCAATGGGGAAGAGAACGCCCCGCTTGACGGAGCGAACGACGAACGCCTCCGGCGTGACCTTCATCCTGCTCGCCGTGGCAACCTTTTCGATCTCCTTGAGGATCTCCCTCTGGTCTTCCTTGGAGATTCCCGATTCGGAGTCGAACTGGATGTCTTCCCGGAGCCTTCCGTCGCGCGAAAGGACGTCCCTGAGTCTATGAGCTTTCGCGAGCAGCCCGATCAAAGCGGTTTACCCCGGATCAAATTTCGGCGGCCGCCCCTGAGTTCTTGAGCCCGAAGGAGGCGCCTCATTTTTCGGTCATCACCTCCACGCCGTCCCAGGTCGGCGGAGGGGGGTTCTTCTGGTAGGCGATGCAGCGGTTCATGAGAAGGCCGCTCACGTAATCCTCCGGCATGATGATCGACGCGTTTCGAAAAAGCCCCACCGCCTTCTCGAAGTTGCGCTTATAGTACTCCTCCATGGCGGCATTATGGTAGTCCCAGGCTTCCTTTTCCGCGGCGTCGAGGCCTCTCTTTACCGCGTAGATGCGGTCTCCCCTGGTCTTGCCCTTCACCGCAACCAGATCCAAGAGCCTGCAGGGAAGCGCGTCCTTCACCTTCATGTAGAGGCTCTCCGAGATTATGAGATCCTGATGGTAGAGCTTCGTGAGCCCCTCGAGGCGGGAGGCGAGATTCACCATCTCCCCGATCACGGTGTAGTTCATCTTCTTTTCCGTGCCGATGTTGCCCACCGTCACCACGCCGTAGTTTATCCCTACGCCGATTCGGAAGGGGCGTTTCCCCGCCGCCGTCTGGCTCTTGTTGAACTCCACCAGCGCTTCCCCCATCTCGATGCCCGCCATGACGGACTGCAGGGCGTCGTCCTCGTGCTTCACGGGAGCGCCGAAGAACGCCATGATCGCGTCCCCGATGTATTTGTCGACGATACCGTTTCTCGCCATGATGGTGTCAACCATAACGGTGAAGTAGCGGTTCAAGGCGTTCACCAGGTCATCGGGGGGCATGGTCTCGGAAATCTGCGTGAAATCCCTGATGTCCGAGAAGAGGACCGAGAGGACCCTGTTTTCACCCACCAGCATCGATTCCGGATTGGAGAAGAACTTCTCGATCACGTCCTTGGGAACGTACATCTGGAAGATGTTCCTGATCTTCTGCTCCCGCTTCTGGGCGAGCACGGCCTTGAAGGCATAGCTCTTGATCTGCCCATAGGCCTTTTCGAGTTCGCCAACCATGAGGTTGAAGGTCTGGGCGAGGGTGCCGATCTCGTCGTGGTACTCAACCACGACCCTCTCGGAGAGGTCATTGGTGGAGATGATGTCCTTCATCGTGTTCATCACCCGGGTGAGAGGCCGGGTGAGGTAGCTCGCGAAGACCAGGATCAGGATGATTCCCAGGGCGATCGAGGCCATGAGGATGATGCCGGTGCGCATCGTGATCTCGTTCACCTGCCCGTAGAAGGTGCCGCGCTCCTCTGTCACCATGAGGTACCACCGGAAAGGATCGAACCAGAACCCCTTTGCCACGCGGTCCTTTCCGCCGAGCCGCAGCGCGAGAAAGTCGCTGTTTCGCGAAGAGATGAGCTTCAGGATGGCGGGCTGCTCGCTTCTGAGGAGCATGAGCTTGGAGGTGCTCATCGCCGCGCTTCCGTCCTCTGTAAAGGCGACGATCAGCTCCGTGGGGCTTCCGATTATGCTGCGGGCATAGCCTTCCACGGCGGCCTGGGTGGCGGCCACCATCTCTTTTCTGTCCGTGAGCTTGTTCTCCACCAGGAGCGTCCACTGGCTGGCCGCCTGGTTTTCCAGCTGCAGGGCCTTGAAGCCGAGAAAGTCCTTTGCGATGCGGCTGATCCCGTTGGTGGCCGAGAAGAAGGAGGATATTCCGGTCAGCACGAGAGTTGCGATTAGCAGGGGCAGGACGACAAGGATTATCTTCAAGCGGATGCTCATATCGTATATTCTAACGTTCGGCAGAATGCCTCTCAATAAGCAGGAAGAGGAGCCTGAGATGGTGCACAGGATCGCAGAGAAGATACCGGATACCGGCCGTGCGTCGTTTATTGCGTGGAACGCTGAAGTGTCCGGGAGCGTCACCCTCGGCCGGGACTCCAGCGTTTGGTTCGGAGCGGCGCTCCGGGGAGACCTGGCCCCGATCGAGGTGGGAGCCCGGAGCAACATCCAGGACAACGCCACGCTCCACGTGGACACGAACGCCCCCTGCCGCCTCGGTGATGGGGTGACGGTAGGTCACAATGCCATCCTCCATGGCTGTACCGTGGAGGACGGCTGCCTGATCGGCATGGGAGCGGTTGTGCTTACCGGCGCGCTGATCGGCAGGGAAAGCATCGTGGGAGCGGGAGCGCTCGTGACCGAGGGGAAGAGCTTCCCCCCGCGATCGCTCATCCTGGGAAGCCCCGCCAAGCTCGTCCGGCAGCTCGATGACGGAGCCGTCGCGAAAAACAGGGAAAACGCGGATGTGTATATCGGCCTCGCGCGCGAGGCTGCGATACAATACGCCGAGATGGACGGGTAAGGGCGGGGCTAGCGGCCGCCGCTTCCCTCTCCCTCGCCCTCAGCATCCTTGACATAGTCGGGATAGAGCTTCTTCATGCACTCGTCGCACAGGCCGTGGCTGAACTGGGCTTCCGAATGCTCCTCCACGTACTGCTCGATGTTGCTCCAGTAGCCCTTGTCGTCCCTGATCTTGCGGCAGTTGACGCAGACGGGAAGGAGGCCGCGGAGCACCTTGATGTCCGCCATGGCGGCCAGGAGCTCCTTGATCAGCCACTCCTTCTCGTTCTCCGCCTGTTTCCTTTCGGTGATGTTTCGAAGGATGACCATCCGCCCCCCCAGCTTGCCCCGCCTGCCCCGAAGCGCGGAGATGCGAAGGTCGTACCAGGTGGGGTCCGCTGCCGGAAGGGGCGTCTCCACCTGAAAATCCTCCTTGCCTTCCGCCAGGGCCAGAGACGGACGGAGGATGGGCAGCGCCTCGAGGGCCGACAGGCCGATCGCTTGTGGTCCGATCCCGAGAATTGCCTGAGCGGCAAGGTTCACGTCCACGATGCGTCCCTTCTCGTCCATGACGAGAAGGCCGTCGTTCATCCGCTCCAGCAGGGCGGCGTGAGCTACGGGCATGATATCGAAAAGCTTGAAGCGGGAAATGCCGAAGATGAGCAGCGCGCCGGTGAGCGCGAAGCCGATGACGGGAAAATTGAGACCGGGAAAAGGGTTTGCGGCCGAGAGGTAGATCGCCTCTCCGATCCAGGGCAGCGCGACGCCCGTCAGGAGAACGACCGTTTGAAGCGCGTAGAGTCTCTGGGACCTGAAGGCAAAGCGCGCGAGCACCACCGTCCCGGTCAGGACCACCGACACGTAGTACACCACGGAGATCCAATACCAGAGCCCGTGGCCGTAGATCAGGACCGTCTCTCCGGCGACGGTGATTTGCCCAAAGCTCGACCACACCAGCCCGTGAAGCTCATTGGTGGCGGCCAGCGCGATCGTGATGACGGGAATCACCCAGAGAAGCATCATGCGCACCGGCGTGATCCGCCCTCTCCATCCACTGTACCTGAGGGCAAAGACAAGAAAAAAGGGCGCCACGCTTGCGTTTCCGAGATAGCTGAGCTTGGCGAACATGATCTTGCCCTGGAATCCATCAGCTGCCGCCGCGAAACTCGCCATCAGGGACCAGATGACCACGGCGCTCATCATGAGCGCGAAGGAGGTTCCCCCCGGAGAGCTTCGCTTACGAAATGCGACCATGGTAGTGGTTAGGGAAATCAGAGATGCGATCCATAAGACGACGGCATACGGAGTGGGACTGAGGCTCATACCCCTCCCAGTATAGACCCGCTCTGGAGGAAAGCCAATGGAGAGGCTATGATGAGCGCATGAGCGTTGCCGCGATGGTCTTCACCGTCCTCGGCCTTTCCCTCTTCGAAACCGTTTCGAGCATTGACAACGCGATCATCAACGCTGAAATCCTCTCCGGCATGCGGGGCAGGGCCCGAAGATGGTTTCTCACCTGGGGGGTTGCATTCGCCGTCTTCGTACCACGGGGAGTCCTTCCCTGGCTGATAGTCTGGCTCACGGTTCCGGGGCTGGGACCCGTGAAGGCCCTGACCGCGACCTTTCAAGCTGACCCGATCGTCATTGAAGCAATCGAGCGATCCGCGCCCCCCCTGCTCATGGGCGGGGGAGTGTTCCTCGTGCTGCTCTTCCTTCATTGGCTCTTTCTCGAGCCGAAGAGCTTCGGGCTGGCTGCGGAGCGGTTTTTCCTCCGCCGCGGCGTCTGGTTCTACGCCGTCGCCTCACTCTTCCTCGCCGCCACCGTCTGGTTCACGCTTCGCCTGAGCGGGACCGTCGCCTTCGCGGCCGTGATCGGCTCCACCGTATTCTTCATCACCCACGGCTTCAAGGAGAACGCGGCGGAACAGGAACGGCGCCTTCTCTCCTCGGGCGTTTCAGACCTGAGCAAGATATTCTACCTGGAGATCCTGGATCTCACCTTTTCCGTGGACGGGGTCCTGGGGGCGTTTGCCTTCACGCTCTCGGTGCCGCTGATCCTCGTGGGAAACGGGCTGGGCGCCGTCCTGGTCCGACAGATTACGATCGGGAACATCGAGCGGATCAAGAGCTACCGCTACCTCAAGAACGGCGCGATGTACTCGATCCTTTTCCTCGGGGTGGTCATGATAGGCGACGGCTTCGGCCTGCGCCTTCCCTCCTGGCTCTCGCCCGCCATCACCTTCGCCGTGATATCGTTCTTCTTCGCCAAATCCGCGCTCGAGCTCAAGAGAGACGGCATTCGGGAAGAGTAGAAGGCCTCAGCGAGACGGCTTCTCCAGAAGATCCTTCAGCCTCCCCAGGGCGCTTGCCCAGAACTCCCGCAGGCGCTCGCTCTCCTGGGCGTTGGCAAGGCGCGAGTGCTCCACCGTGACCGAGCTCTTGTCCGAGCTCTTCGAGGTGAAGCGGACCTCCACGTTGGTGGAGCCGTTGTTCCAGGCGATGTACAGTGACTTTCCGGGAGTCGATGAGCGAATGACGAGCCCCGAGGCATCCAGCCAGGAGCGGCGCAGCGTACCGTCCTGCCAGGCATCGAATGCATGCTCCAGCGGAGCGCCGATCGTCCGGGAAACCTGGGCCCGGAACCCGGATGTCGTCTGATGCTTTTCGCGCAGCCCCCTCTCCCGTTCGTATTCTACGCTGACCATCTGCTGCCACCAGGGGGAAAGCCGGTAGCGGGACTTCAGAACGGAAACGATCTGTTTGTGATCCAGATCCTTGGCTCCCGCCGAGTCGAGTATCCGAAACCATTGTGCCCAGCTCTTGCCTGTCCTGAGAGCGACCGATTTCTCTGAAATAGCCGCGGCGCTCTTCGCGGTTTTTCGTGCGGGCATGGGGAGACCTCCAGTCAATGAACTCTCTCGGGATAAATATACGCGTGCCGCGGCGCACCGGCTTACCGATTCGATTGACTCTTGAAATCGGGGAAAGTACCTTTTCCACCATCGCGACACCCTCCCCGCGGCGTGGCGAAAACGCGCGGTGAGGAAGAATAAGGAGTCTCTTCGATGTACACCCTCACGCCGCGCGAGCGGGTCTTCACGCTCACGGGCATCCTTGTCGGCCTCTTCCTCGGCGCCCTCGATCAAACCATCGTGGGCACGGCAATGCCGAGAATCCTGCAGGACTTGAACGGCCTGAATCTCTACAGCTGGGTTGTCACCGCGTATCTTCTGTTTTCCACTTCCATGATTCCCATCTACGGGAAGCTCTCCGACCTGTACGGCAGGAAGCTCATCATCCTCATCGGGATCCTCATATTCCTGACAGGCTCCGCGCTCTCCGGCCAGTCCCGCTCCATGGTGGAGCTGATCGCGTTTCGGGCCGTGCAGGGCCTGGGAAGCGCCGCCATCTTCTCCACCGCGTTCACGGTCATCGGGGACATCTTCACGCCGGCGGAGCGCGGAAAATACCAGGGCCTGTTCGGAGCGGTTTTCGGGATCTCAAGCGTTATCGGCCCCTGGCTGGGAGGCCTCCTCACCGACAACCTTTCCTGGAGGTGGGTGTTCTACGTCAACCTTCCCATCGGCCTGATCGCGGCCGTCTTCATTATGCTGCAGATGCCAGCCCTCAGGAGCGAGGTGAAGAGAGTCGTCAGGATCGACTGGTGGGGCTCCATCACCCTGATCCTGGGAATCGTGCCCCTGCTCCTCGCCCTCACCCTCGGAGGCAACAACTATCCCTGGGACTCGGCGCAGATCCTCGGGCTGTTCGCTCTCGGCGCGGCGGGAAACGCCCTGTTCATCTGGATCGAAACCCGCGCGGCCGAGCCCATTGTCCCCTTTGACCTGTTCTCAAACCGCACCTACGTGATCGGCAACATCGCGGCGCTCCTGGTGGCCGGAGTCGCTTTCTTCGGCGCCGTGGTTTTCCTTCCCATCTTCATGGTTCTCGTGGTGGGAGTGTCGGCGAGCCAGGCCGGCCTCACGGTAACCCCGCTCACCCTCGGCGTCGTTGTCGGCAGCTTCCTGGCCGGCCAGATCGTGAGCAGGCTCAAGCGATACAAGGTGGTTGTCCTCATTGGCGTGGGGCTGGTCTTCGTCGGCTACCTGCTCATGCAGGGCATCTCTTCCGCAACCACGCAGGCCCAGATGACCTGGCGGATGATCATCCTCGGGCTTGGAATCGGCCCCTCGCTTCCCGTTTTCACCCTTGCCATCCAGAACGCGGTGCACTCGCATGAGCTGGGCGCGGCGACGAGCTCCAGCCAGTTCTTCCGCCAGATCGGATCCACCATGGGAGTGGCCGTCTTCGGCACGATCCTCACGACGGTCCTGACAGCGCAGCTTCCCAAATACCTGCCGGCGGAAATGCGCCAGATGAGCGCGGTGGCGGGCCAATTCAATGCGGCCCAGCTCCAGTCAGGGAACATTATTGGAGTGGGAGATCAGATCAAGGCGGGAATGCAGGGGACGTACCAGACGATCCAGCGCGCTCTTGCCGACAACGATCCCGCCGCCGTGAAGAGCCTCCTCGACAACCCCCAGGTGCCCGCCGGCCTCAAAGACTCGCTTCGGCGGGGCGGTATCCCCGCCGAGGTGAGGGCAGGCCTCGATGCCCGGTATGCCGCCGTGGCGGCGTCTTTTCAGAGCGGCAGGCCGGACGCTGTTGCCGCCCTCATCTCGGACCCTCGGCTTCCCGCGGGATTCAAGGATCAGCTTCGAAGGATTGCGCCGGCCGCCCTCTCTGACCCGCGAACCGGCCGGGCTGACCTCCAGGAAATCAGGGCCGCCCTCTACGCGCAGGAGCCGCTCATCGTCCGGCAGGCGACGCAGGATGCCCTCAAGCAGGTGAAGACCGCAATGGATACCCAGGCGGAAACCCTTACGGCAGAGATAACCTCAGCACTGAAACACGCCTTCACCGATGCGATCAAGACCGTCTACTTCTGGGGTCTCTTCGTGGTCGCCCTGGGTTTCCTGGTAACGCTTTTCCTGCCCGAGCTGGCTCTTCGCGCTGCACCGAGCGCCCGGATCGCTGCGAGGGAGGCGGTCCCCGCGAATGATCCCCGGGACGGGCATGGGGCTGGGGAGAAGCCGCTCGAAGTTGCCCAGCCCGCGCCTGCGGACAAGGTACATTAAGCCGGGGGACGGACTATTCCCCCCGGCTTGTGGGCCGATGGACGGGGTGCTACACTCATGCGCGCGGAACATCGTCATGAGCGAAATGAGCTTCTATTCCACCGTTTTCGAGCTTGTCGAGTTCCTCATCAAAACCACGCTCACCACGACGAGCAAGAAGCTCATCATCACCTACATTGACGATGCGCCCGATGAAAGCCTCGCTGAACGGGCGCGCTCCGCGATCCGCCGCTACATGCAGAAGGAGCTGCCCAGCCTCGACGAGGTCCGCGAGAAATCAAAGAGCGAGGAGCTCTCCCGGATGGACCACCTCGTCTTGAAGATGGAATACGAGGCGACGCGGGTGAAATGAGGCGCGGGGAAGGCGTGGCAACAAAACGCGGGACACTCGGGGCGCTCGTTCTGTTCATCCTCGTCGCGGCGGTCGGGCGCGGGAACGCCGACGGCTACGCCATCGATCCCCTGTGGGACGGTCTTGCTTTGGGAGGAGGCCTCGCGTTCGCCGCGGCAAGCGAGTACCTCGTTCAAACCGCCCCGGCCCCATCCCTCGCCCCCGCGGACATCTCCCAGGTGAACGGCTTCGATCGACCGGCCCTCTTTCCCTTTTCAACCGGCCTGGACCAGGCCAGCACGATACTGCAGTACGCAACGGCGGCCGTTCCGGCTCTGTTCGTCTTCGTTCTTCCCTGGGATCAAATCGTAAGCGTCGGTGTCATCTACGGGGAGGCTCTCTCCTGGGCATACTTCGCCAAGAACATGCTGAAGTTCTTCCTGCCCCGCTATCGCCCCTTCCTCTACTCCGATGGCGGCACGGCGCCGGGGGTTGCCTCCAATGAATACTACGACTCGTTCCCCTCGGGGCATGCCACCATTGCCTTCACCGCCGCGACGTTCAGCGTCGCGGTCTTCGCAGCCTTCTACCCTGACTCTCCCTACTTTCTCCCCTTCGCCCTCATGAACTACGGCCTTGCCGCTCTTACGGCCTCGTTTCGGGTGCTCTCCGGCATGCACTTCATGAGCGACGTCGCATCAGGGGCTCTCCTCGGCGTGGCCTGCGGATATTTCGTGCCCTTCTTCCACCGCGTGAAATCCGACACAGAAGCCGCGGGGGCTGTTTCCCTGGTTCCCGGCGCCCAGGGCCTTGCGCTGCGGATCAGGATGTAGGGCGTGAGGCATCGTTTCCCGTGCCGCGCGACGATTTTCCGATAACCCCCTGCGTACGCGTCCTCCGAAGCGCCGGGATCGCTTTCACGCCCTTCACATACCGCTACCAGGAGCACGGCGGGACCGGCCTCGCCGCCCGCGAGCTGGGCGTGGAAGAGCACGCGGTGGTGAAAACGCTCGTGCTCCAGACCGACGCCGGGCGGCCCCTTCTCCTGCTCATGCACGGAGACCATGAGGCGTCCCTGAAGGCCTTCGCGCGAGCCATCGGCGTGAAGCAGGTGGAGATGTGCGACGAAAAGGCGGCGCAGAGGCACACGGGATATCTTTTCGGAGGGACGAGCCCTTTCGGCACACGCCTGCCGCTTCCCGTTTTCGCCCAGAGATCGATCTTCGATCTGCCGAAGATCCTCATCAACGGAGGCAAGCGGGGATTCCTCATTGAAATGGATCCGAAGGAGATGAGGAAAGCGCTTTCCGTGATCGAGGTGGATGCCGCGCAGCCCGCGGGCAGGACCGCGGCGGAGTGAATCTCAGCGGTCGTCGAGAATATCGCGGACCTTGGCGGCGAGCATCTTCGGCAGGAACGGCTTCTGGAGGAACGAAATCCCTTCGGAGACCACTCCGTGCTGGACGATCGCGTCTTCCGTGTACCCCGAGATGAACAGGACCTTCACGCCGGGATGGCTCTTCAGGATCGCCTCCGCCATCGCTCTTCCGTTCATTCCCGGAAGAACCACGTCGGTCACCACCAGATCGATGTGATCCGCCATCTCGGCATAGCGCACGGCTGAGCTTGGATTGGCCTCCGAATGCACGCAGTACCCCGACTGGCCGAGGACCATCTCGATCATCCTGCGCACCGACTCCTCGTCCTCCACCACAAGCACGGTCTCGCTCCCCGTGAGGTTGTCCGGCTGGGCGGGCTCGGATTCAAGCTCCGGGCGCGGGTCACCGGCGGCGGCGGGAAGGTAGATCGTGAAGGTGCTGCCCCGGCCCGGCTCGCTGGATACGCCGATATGGCCCCCGCTCTGCTTGACGATGCCGTAGGCGGTGGACAGTCCCAATCCCGTGCCTTTTCCGATACCCTTTGTCGTGAAGAAAGGATCGAAAATCCTGGTTCGGGTCTCCGCGTCCATCCCTATCCCCGTGTCACTCACGGAAAGGACAACATAGAGCCCGGGGGCGAAGCTCGGGGTACTGCTGGAAGGAGTCCGCCTTGAGGGTGACATTGCACGTCTCGAAAACAATCTTCCCCCCCTGCGGCATCGCATCGCGGGCGTTCACCGCGAGGTTCATGATGACCTGCTCGATCTGGTTCGGGTCAGCCTTGACCGCCAGGAGGTCCGGCGCCGGCCTTGTTGAAAGCTCGATGTCTTCCCCGATGAGCCGCTTGAGCATGTTCTGCATGCCTGAAACCAGGGAGTTCAGGTCAACCGTCTTGGGCTGCAGCATCTGCTTTCTGCTGTAGGCGAGGAGCTGCTGCGTGAGAGAGGCTGCCCGCGTGGCGGCCTTCCGTATCTCCAGCACGTATTCGCGCGAGGCGGACTGAAGGGGGCTTTCCTCCAGGAGAACGTCGGAGTACCCGAGCACTGCGGTGAGCAGGTTGTTGAAGTCGTGGGCGATCCCTCCCGCCAGTCGGCCCACCGCCTCCATTTTCTGCGCCTGGCTCAGCTTCTCCTCGAGCTGGTGCCGCTCCGTGACGTCCCGAGCGTCAATGACGATCCCAGCGATCGCGGGATGGCTCAGGAGATTCCTGCCGGTCGCCTCCAGCACGCGCCAGCCTCCCCCCTTGTGCGCGAGGCGAAACACAAGGGGCCGGGGTGAAGATTCGCTTGAGGGAAGGCCATGGGCAACTTGTGCGGAAATCCACTCTCTGTCTCCGGGATGAAGGAGGCGGAAAGGATCGGTCCCGACGAGCTCCTCGGGGCTGTACCCCAGCACCCTCTCCACGGCGGGACTGACAAATACCACCCTGAAGCGCTCGTCGAGAACAGCGATGATGTCCGAAGAGCTTTCGATGAGCGAGCGAAAGTGCTCCTCCTTGCGCTTCAGCTCGTCATAGAGCTCCCTCACCTTCACCGCCATGAGGTTGAAGGCTTTGGCAAGCTCCCCGATCTCATCGCTGGTCAGGACCGGCGCCTGTGCGCTCAGCTCTCCTTGGGAGACGCGCAGGGCCGCCTGCTGCACGGCGAGAATGGGCGCGGCAATCCGTCTGGCGAGCAGGTAGATGCTCGCCGCCGCGGCAAGGACCATCCCCAGGCCCAGAATGACGAGGATGATGGTCTGGGTTTGCGCCGGGGCGAATACCTCCTCCTGGTGGATCTCCACCAGGAGGGCGAGGTCTCTCTCTGAGACCCACCGGTACACCCCGATGACGGGCATCCCGGCATAATCGCGGTACATCCCGGAGCCGTTTTTCCCGGTCACCGCCGCGTCGATGCCCACGGAGTGCACTCCGCGGGGGTAGCTTTCGCTTCCGAACCTCTCGCTTGAAACGAAGACGTTATAGTGGTCGACGAGATATGCCTGACCCGTCTTACCAAGGCCCGTTCGGTCCCTGATGATGGTGTCCATCGTTTCCAGGTCGAGGTTCGCGGCAAGGACCGCCACGGTCCGTCCGTCCCTTTCCCTGATCGGCGTTGAGATCGTCAACGTCGGCTGCAGCGTGATGGGAGAGGGGTACACGTTTTCGATGTACGTCCCCTTCTTCCCCTCGATAAAGAAGGCGTCCAGGACGCGGTACTGTCCCTCGAGCGAGCTCCTCGTTGAGAACAGGATACGCCCGCCCTCGGCGGACAGGATCGATATCTCCATCAGCTGGGGCAAATTGGCGGCCTGGGCGATGAAGAAATCATGCAGCCCTATGTATGCCGCATCGTACCGGGACCGCAAGGCATCGACCGAGGAAAGCTCCTTTGCGGCCCCCACGACCTCGGAAAGCTGCGCGAGGATAACGGTGTCTCGTTCCCGTTCCGCGACCCAGCTGTTGAGCATATTCGCCTTGATCGTCGCCAATCCCGTCATCTGCTCCATCGCCCTCTTCTCGGTGCCCGTTATGAAGAAGAAGTAGCTGAAGGCGGTGAGAAGAAACACGATCAGGGAGGAGAGGAGGAAGAAGTACACCACGATGCGGGCGAGAAGGCTCTTGGAAGGAAGCGCCATGGCGATGACCTTTTTCCAGCGGCTCTCACGTTCGCCGCGTATCATCAGGGGTCGATCCGTGCGAAAAAACAATTCTCGCCGTTCTGGACGCGGACTATCACGACGCTCTTTTTTGGGTCCGGAGAGCCGTTGAACCGCGAGACCCCCGTGACCCCCTCGAACTGCACCGTCTTGCGCAGGCCGTCCCCAAGGGCATGCGCTTCGATGCTCTTTTCGCTCTGGGCGGTCTCGAAGAGGAGCCGCAAAGAATCATAGGTCAAGGCGCCGGCCTGCGCAGGAGGCCTGTGGAAGAGAGCCTGGTAGGCGGAGGAGAACGCGCGGACACGATCCGAGGGGATCTCGGCGGAGAAATGGGTGGAGTAGTACGATCCCTCGTTTCTCGCGATGTCCCCGGCCTGGCGGAAGCTCATCGTGTCGGTCCCGATGATGGGGGTGGCGAGCTTCATCTGGTGGATCTGATCCAGCTGGACGCGAAGGTCCCCCACGTAGTTGGGCAGGAAGAGCACGTCGGGGCGGCGCGCCCTGATCCGCTCGAGCTGGGGGCGGAAGTCCTCGACCCCGGTGACATAGGTCTCCGAGGCCACGATCTGCCCGCCAAGCTCCTTGAATTTGCGGCTGAAGATTCCCGCCACGGTTCGGTTGTACTCGCCGGCGAGATCGTAGAGGACCGCGGCCGTTGCCGCGCGCAGGTTATTGCGCGCGAAAACGGCCATCACCTCGCTCTGCAGCTCGTCGGTGAAGCACATCCTGAAAACACAGCGGGTTCCCCTGGTCACCTCGGGGTTGGTCGCGATCTGCGTGATCATCGGCACCATGGCCTTGTCCGCGAGCTTTGCCACGGGTATCGCGGAGCGGCTTACCGGAGGCCCGATGATCGCGGCGACATTCTCCTGGTTGATGAGCTCCTGGGCCGCGGTCACCGCCTTCTCGGGGATCCCCTGATCGTCCCTGACGACGAGAACCACCTTGAACCGTTTGCCCGCCACGAGGAGCCCCCCCTCGTCGTTTACCCCTTGGATGGCGAGTGTTGCGCCCTCCAGGGACGATGCGCCGTAGTCTTTCAGCTCTCCCGTGAAGGGAGCGATGAGCCCGATGCGGAACTCAAGGGCCCCGGCGAGAGTCCCTGCCAGGAGGAAGACAAGGACGCACAGCCAGAGCGTCCCCCTTCGTCGTCCCCGCTGCGCCCCGCGCGCCGAACCTTTCTCGGCTTTCATCCCAGGATGTCCCTCATGGCTCGACCACAGCATATACCGACTCGACGCCATTGCGGAACCGCACGATCACGCCGCTTTTTATCGGGTCTCCCGTGCCGCTGTACAAGATACTCCCGGTCACGCCGGGATAGTCGCGTAGGCCGAGGAGCCCCTGTCGGATCGCCTCAGGGCTTGTTGAGCCCGCGCTCTCCGCGGCGGCAAAGAGAAGCTGAAGTGCGTCATACGTCGTGGCCGCCACGTCCTGAGGCAGACGCTGGAAGGCGGCGAGATATGCCTCCGTGAAGCTCTTTGCTTTGGCCGTTTGCAGGTCAGGATGCCAGTGCCTCGTGGCAAAGGCCCCTTCGAACGCCTTCTCTGCCGCGAACCCCTTTGTATCCCATCCGTCGCCGCCCAGGAGCACCGCCGTGATACCCAAAGAGCGCGCCGTTCTGGCCTGAAGCAGCGCATCGGCGGCATAGTTGGGAAGAAAGAGCACGTCGGGTTTCACGGCCGCGATTCGGGTGAGCTGGCGGGTGAAATCCGTGTTTCGATCCGTCGTGTAAGTCTCCTGTGCCACGACGCGGCCGCCCTTTTCGCGGAAGACCTTCATGAATACTTCCGACAGGGTCCGGTTGTAGTCCTGGGCCTCGTCGTAGAGGACCGCCGCGGTACGGGCCAATAGCTTCTCGCGCGCGAAATGGGCGATCACGGACCCCTGGAATGTGTCGAGATACGGGACGCGAAACACGAAGCGCTTGTCCAGAGTTGTCTGAGGGTTGGTCGACATGGGAGCCACCATGACGACACGCGCCCTTTCCGCCAGGAGGGCCACGGGGATTGCATGACTGCTGAATTGAGGCCCAACGATTGCGGCCACCCTGTCCTTGTAGATGAGCTTGCGGGCCGCGTTGAGCGCGGCCTGCGGCCCCTCGCCGTCGTCCTCCACGACGAGCTCGACCTTCTTTCTGGATCCGGCGACAAGAAGCCCACCGCGGCCGTTCGCCTCACCAGCGGCCAGGCCGGCGGCGTCCGTCATGTCCATGCCGTTTGAGGCATTCTGCCCGCTTCTCATTGCGATGACGCCTATCCTGAAGGTTTCAGCCTGGTAATGGCATCCCTGGGCAAAGAGAAAAACGAGAAAGAAGATGGCGAGACGGCTGAGTACGGCTATTGCGCGCGGCGTGGGTCTATCCTCCCTGCGGCTTTGCAGCGGCGCGCTTCTCGATCCTGGCCCAGGTGTCCTTCAGAGAGACCGTCCGGTTGAACGCCAGCTTGCCGGCGGTCGAATCGGGATCCACGCAGAAGTAGCCAAGACGCTCGAACTGGAACCGGTCTCCCGGACGGGCGGCCTTCAGGCTCGGTTCCCCCTTGCATTCGGTCTCCACCACCAGGGAGCCGGGATTGACGGTGTCGATCCAGTCGGCGCCGGGAGGGACCTCTTGAGGATACTCGGCTGAAAACAGATGGTCGTATAGCCGGGCCCCAAAGTTGATCGCCTTTACGGCGGATACCCAGTGGATAGTTGCCTTCACGGCGCGGTTGTCCGCTGCATTTCCACCGCGGGTGGAAGCATCGTAGGTGCAGCGCACTTCGAGGATTTCCCCGGTTTTCGGATCCTTTTCCAGGCCGGTGCACGTGACGATGTAGGCATAGCGCAGCCGCACCTGCCGGCCCGGCGAGAGCCGGTAATACTTGGGGGGCGGCACCTCGCGAAAATCATCCTGCTCGATGTACAGCACCTTCCCGAAGGGCACCTTCCTCGTTCCGGAGGCAGGATCTTCGGGATTGTTGACCGCATCCAGCTCCTCGCTTGAGTTTTCGGGATAGTTCTCGATTACGAGCTTCAGCGGCTTGATCACTGCCATGACCCTGCGGGACCTCCGGTTCAAGTCCTCGCGGAGGCAATGCTCCAACAGCGCAATGTCCACCGTGCTGTCGGCCTTGGCCACGCCGATGCGGGAGGCGAAGTCCCTGATGGCCTCGGGGGTATAGCCGCGACGGCGAAGGCCCGCCAGGGTGGGCATCCTCGGATCGTCCCAACCCCGCACCTTCTTCTGCTGAACGAGCCCCAAAAGCCACCTCTTTGAAAGCACGGTGTGGGTGAGGTACAGCCGGGCGAACTCGATCTGCCTGCTCCTGAAGATCCCCAACTGCTCCAGGAACCAGTCGTAGAGGGGCCTGTGCACCTCGTATTCCAGGGAGCACAGCGAGTGGGTGATTCCCTCGATGGAATCCGAGACGGGGTGAGCGTAGTCGTACATGGGATAGATGCACCACTCATCTCCCGTCCTGTGGTGCGTCGCATGGCGGATCCTGTACATCACGGGGTCCCTCATGTGGAGGTTGGGGTGCGCCATGTCGATCTTTGCGCGCAGGGTATGCGAGCCGTCGGGAAACTCGCCCGCGCGCATTCTTCGAAACAGGTCGAGATTCTCCTCCACCGAGCGGTTCCTGGAGGGGCTGTCGCGCCCCGGAGGGGTCACGGTTACGGGGCCCTTGTCCGTCACGTCGGTTCCGCGATACTCGCGGATCTCCTGATCGTTCAAATCGTCGACGTAGGCCTTGCCCTTCCTGATCAGCTCTTCCGCGTATCCGAAGAGCCGCTCGAAGTAGTCCGACGCGTAAAAGAGACGGTCTTCCCAATCGAATCCGAGCCAGCGGACATCATTGAGAATGGAATCGACGTACTCGACCTCTTCCCTGGTCGGGTTGGTGTCGTCGAACCTGAGGTTGCACTTCCCGTGGAACTGCTCTGCGATGCTGAAATCGATGCAGATCGCCTTGGCATGACCGATGTGGAGGTAGCCATTGGGCTCGGGAGGGAAGCGGGTATGCACGCGATCGAATCTTCCCGTTCGCAGGTCCTCCTCGACGGCCTCCCGGATGAAATCGGAAGCCGCGGCCGTGCGCGGGCTCTCTCCCGAGGCGATTGGATCTGTCATAGATGGTTCCTCCTGCCGAGCTTCAGGGGCTCGGTGAATACACTCATAGCCTTGCACCGGTCGAGATGTCAAGCATGAGCCTGCGGGAGAAAAGCCTTACGCCGCCGCGACCGCCCATCCAGAATCCAGGCCGGCCGGCCCGTCCGGCGGGATCTCGGAGACTATCGAGAGCCGCCATGGGTGAGGTTCCTCCTCGAGGCTGCGCCGCTTTGCCTTGGGTACCTTGCGGTACAAAAGGAGAAACATGCCGTAGACGAACAGCGTCTGAAGCACTCCAAGGGCGGCTATCGCCACCGGGTCGCGCAGCCGTGCCATGGCCACGATGCTCACGGCGGAGCCGGCAAAGGAGCCGAAGGCGTCCGCCATCGCGTAGCGGCGGTCGAAGGCGGCCCGGTTCCTGCGGTACTTCACCTCCTTGATCTTCTGCATGAGGAAAACCACAGAGGCTGAGAACACCCCCATGATGAACATCGTGAGAAGGTAGTAGGCCATCAGGTCCACCGCGGCAAGAACTGCGGATGCCGTTGTGACGGCGAGCTCGGCGACCATGAGCGCCGGCAGGACGGCGTAGAGCCTGCCGAAGAGCTTCCGGTTTCCGAGCATGGCGCCGATGAGCACGGGAAAGGCCGATGACATGAACGAACCCAACGCGATGATGCGGCCGTCGAGACGCGAAAGGATGACGCTCACGTACAGAGGATTGAGAAAACCGTAAAAGAAACTGGCGATGAAGCCGCTGAGAACGAAGACGTCGAGGTAATGCTGTAATTTCTTCATTTCCCACCTCCTGCGCGTGGACGGGACACGCATAGGAGATGGAAGAGACATCCCCTATGCCCTAAGCGAAGCTGTTACTCCCAGGATCTTCGGAATGATCCATTTTCCCTCCCCCTTTGAAAAAGGGCATAACGTACGGCTCCCAAATGCCGAGCCGCGGGACACCACAAGCGTACCACCGGGGCAGGCCCTGAGTCAACTTCGAAGCAGCTCGCCCCCGGACCCCACATCCCGGTTGGCATCATCGGCAGAATCGAGAAGCTCGATGAGCTCGCGCCAGTGCGAGATGGCTTTGAACTCTCCGACATCTTCAGGCATGTCCTGCTTGCCGTCGTACACGATGGGGAGCATGCCGACCGCCGAGGGGCCCTGTACGTCATAGACGATGTTGTCTCCCACGAACCAGGCTTCCTGCGGCGAGACTCCCAATCGGGCAAGCGCCACATCGAAGATGACCCTGTCGGGCTTTCGAATCCCATAGTCCGCGCTGGAGACGACGAACCGGAAGCGCGGCAGGAGCCCTCGCCCGCCCAGTTCCCTTTCCAGCGTAGCGCTCATGAAGGAAGAATTGCTTACGATGCACTTTTCAATCCGCCGCGCGTCGAGCTCGGCAAGAACCTCCCCGATCCCGTCGGTCAGGCTTATTCTCAAGGATGCGGCCCAGAACGCCCATTCCAGCTCGGAAAGGGAGACGCGAAAGCGAAGATCGAACGTATCGGCCAGGATTTTCAAGAGCGATTGCTCGGTGAACTCCAGCCTGCTCTCCTCCTCCCAGGGCGAGACGGTCGTGACCACCCGGTCCGCCAGCTCCTGCACGCTTTGAAGGGCTGCGCCGGAGGGATTCTCCGCCAGGGCAAAGACGGCGGCGTTTCCCCGCGCAGGATCGAACTCATCGGAACGGATCACCGTGCCCCACAGGTCGAAAAGAATCGCTTTCGGTTTCCTCATTCCGCTCTCGCAGCGATCCGATAGTAGAGCCGGCGAGGCAGGAGGCTGACGAGCCGCAAAAGGATCCGGTTCAGGAGGCCGGGAATGCAGACGGCCTTTCCCCTCTTCAAGGCCTTCAGGGAGGCATCGACCACCTCGTCCGCTTCCATCCACCGCAGAAGCCCCCGGTTGGGCTGCCTTCCCTTCATCCCCAGCTTGTTGTGGAAATCGGTGTGGGTAAATCCCGGACAGAGGCTCTGCACTCTCACCCCGTTCTGCGCCACCGTCATGTGCATCGATTCGCTGAAAGAATTGAGGAAAGATTTCGTCGCCGAATAGAGCCCGCTCCCGGGCAGCGGCAGAAAGGCGGCCATCGAGGCGACATTGATGATCGTCCCCTTCCGCCGCTTGATCATCGGGGGGAGGACCGTTTTCATCAGCCTCACGGGGGCCAGAACATGGACCTGCATCATTGCCAGCCCTTCCGCGATGTCCCCTTCGAGGAAGCCGTCCCGCGCCCCGAAGCCCGCGTTGTTGACGAGGACCTCGATGTCGGTGCGCCCGCGCGCCGCCTCGATCACCTTCAGGAGGTCTCTCTCCCTGGCGAACTCCGCGATGATGGGCCTGACCTCCACGCCGTGCGCCTTCTTCAGCGCCGAGGTGACCTTGCGAATCTCCCCGGCCCTTCTGCCCGTGATGATCAGGTTGTAGCCCAGCCTCGCGAAGCGCTCCGCGAAAGCCTTCCCGATCCCGCTCGTCGCTCCCGTGATCAAGGCGCTCGGCGAAGCGCCACCTTTCATAATGGCGTTCATTCCTCTATTATTATACTGAAAGCTGAATCGAATCGAGAAGCAGGTGGAATGCAAAAGAACGGCGGCGCGCGCCGCAGGGCGGGAAAAATTGGCGCTCCTCGGGAGGGCGGAGCTCTTCTCCACGCTGGACGAGGAGGAGATCGCGATCATCGCGAGATACAGCGGATACCATTCCTTCGACGCGGGCCAGGTGATCTTCTCCGAGGGCAGCCAGGTTGAGGAGTTGTACCTCATCAAATCGGGGACCGTGGTTATCCGCAAGAAGACCGAAGGCGGAGAGGATAACGACATAGCGCGATTCCTCGAAGGAGAGCTGTTCGGGGAGATGGACCTTCTGGACACCACTCCTCGTGACGCCTCCGCCATCGCGGAAACCCCCACGAACCTCCTCATCTTTCCCCGGCGCGGGTTGCTCTTTCCCAACATCCTTGAACGGCACCCCAACATCTTCGCCCGTATCCTCCAGAAGCTCCTGGGCATCGTCGCCGGAAGGATTCGCGCAACCGACAGGCTCATCTCGGAGAAGACCCCGTGGATACAGGAGCTGAAGAGACAGCTCTTGCGGGACAAGCTCACCAGCCTCCATAACAAGGCCTACCTCGAGGAGGAGCTTCCGAGGATCCTCGCCAAAATCCCGCAGACGAGCTTCCTCGTGGTGAAGCCGGACAACTTCAAGACGATAAACGACGTCCATGGGCACGATGCCGGCGACAAAGCCCTGGTCCTCATCGCGGAAACCCTGAAATCCGGCTTGAAGGATGCGGACATCGCGGTCCGCTACAGGGGGGACGAGTTTTGCATCATCCTGAACGGCAGGCCGTGCAATGAGGCGGTGCGGATAGCCGCTGATCTCCTCGTCGTCTATAAGGGTATTGACGTCACGCCTCTCATTGCCGGCGAGCGGCTTACCCTCACCGCCAGCATCGGAGTTTCCAGCTTCCCCGACCTCGCCAGGGACGCGGCCTCCCTCGTGTCCAACGCTTTCGAAGCGATGATGGAAGCGAGAAACTCCGGGGGAGACGGTTTTCGCGTCAGGGGGGGAGCATGAGGGAGATTGCGGTATTGGAAAAGGCCGCCATCTTCTCACTCCTGGAACGCCGAGAGCTCGGCGAGCTGGCCGAGCACCTGGCCACGGTGACCCTGCACGATGGGGAGATACTTTTTCTGGAGGGAGACGAGGGCAACGACCTGTATATCGTGAAGAACGGGAAGGTCAGCGTCGGCATCCGGCTTCCCGACGGAACGGATCACGAGATCACGCGCTTTTCCGCGGGAGATTTCTTCGGGGATATGTCGATTTTCGACAATGCTCCCCGCTCGGCCACATGCAGGGCGGTGGAGGAGACCTCGCTGTACAGCCTGTCGAAAGCCGCTTTCTCCGACATCATCAGGGATCACCCCCGCATCGCCCTGAAGCTCATGTACCGGATGCTCAACGTCACGACGCAGCGCCTGCGCAACACGAGCGAGCTGGTCTCTGACATGGTGATCTGGGGTGAAAGCGCTCGCAAGCGCGCGGTCACCGACGAGCTCACCGGCGTCTACAACAGGCGATTCCTGGAAGACTCTCTGGGAAACTACATGGCCGAAGCCCGGGAGAAAGGGGAAGCGCTCTCCCTCATCATTGTCGACCTCGATTATTTCCGCCGCATCAATGAGCGCTATGGAAACGCAAAGGGCGACGAGGCCATCCGGGAGGCGACGCGCCTTTTCACGCGATTCCTCCGGCAGCGGGACGTCGTTGCCCGCTACGGCGGGGACGAGTTCATGATCCTCCTGCCCGGCGCGGTATCCACGGAGGCGATGGCCGTCGCCTCTGCGATCTGCGCCGAGGTTTCGACCCTCAGCATCGCCGCGGGAGCCGACGGAGCGACCATCGGGGTTACGGTGAGCATGGGCATCGCCTCCTATCCGCAGCACGCGGGAGACCTTCCGTCGCTTCGAAGCGCGGCGGATGCGGCGCTGTACAGGGCCAAGGAGGGCGGGCGCAACCGCGTTCTGTGCGCGGAAGGCTGACGGCAGGAGGACTCATCGCCAGCGGGAGCCGACTATGAGCAAGACGGGGATCGCGCGGATTGGGGAGAAAAACAGAGTCATCGCCAATATCATCGAGGCAATCGACACGCGATGGCACTTCCTCATGCTCGGCCATACCAGCCCCGACGACGACTGCATCGCTTCCATGATCTCCTTCGCTCTGATTCTTCGCATGTTCGACAAGGAGGCGATGATCCACCTCGACGGCCGCGTCCACGATCACTTCAGCTACCTCCTGGACATCTGCTCCTACAACTCCATCCGCGTCACCTACACGGGCTCCCCTCTGCCTTCACCGATCGACACGATCGTCCTCTGCGACACTCCCAAGCCTTCGATGATCGGCGTGACGCCGGGCGAAGGCGGACGGCTGGCAGACCCCGCCCTCCTCCGCATCGAGATCGACCACCATCTGGGCGCTGACAGCAACTACTTCGGAGACGACGGCTACAGGCTGGTGAGCGAGGCATCCTCGGCGAGTGAGCTCGTCGGTCACCTGCTGTTGAAGCTGCGCGACCGCAGGGACCTCTTGGAGAGATACCAGATCGCCGAGGTTCTCCCGCGCAACCTCGTCTTGACCATTCTTACCGGAATCATCGGCGATTCCAACATGGGTCAGTTCCTCAAATCCCGCCGGGAGAGAAGGTACTACGAGATCTTCAGCGGCATGTTCAATGATCTGCTGGCGAAAACGACCACCAAGAGGTCGAACTTCTTCACCAAGGACCAGGTGCACGACGAGCTTCAGAGGCTCTCATCGTGCGAGGTGGCCTGCTTCCGTTTCATGATGGACAGGAAGCGCTTCTCCTCTTCCGTCGGCTACGTGGCACTTTCCCAGGAATCGACGGCCGCAATGCACGAGTCCTTCGACGCGGAGACGATCGTCTCCACCGCGCGCCTCGTGGCGGATCACCTGGCGGAGGAGAGCGCGCGCGTCAGCCTTGTGGCGTTCTACGATGCGCCGGAAAAAGGCGACCTCATCCAGTTTCGCGTCCGCAGGGCGGGTGCCTACAAGGGCTACGACCTTCGAAAGCTCATTGGGCTTTTCTCGATCGCAAACGGAGGAGGCCACGAGGGGGCCATCGCTTTCCGCGTGCCTCGGGATCAGGTGCCGGACTTCGACGGCTATATCGCGGGGATCGTTTCGGGAATCGAAGCGGCGCTGGCCTAAAGTCACTTCACCGCGAGGGCGAAGACCCCATCCCAGTTCCTGCCCGGCGGGTTCGTCTTGAAAAGGGCGATGCGCCGGAGAAAGATCTCGCTTGTCTCGTCCTTGAACTTCTCATGGAGGAACACGAAGGCCTTCTCCGCGGCCTGCCACTTCTGGTTTCTGTACAGCTCCAGCCCCTCCTCGAAGATCTTCTTGATGTTATGGAGCTTTTCGGAGGCCAGCTTTTTGGACTGGAGGAGCTCGAATATCCTCACCGGTTTGGTCTTGCCCTTCACGGTGAGCATGTCGATCTCCCGGCAGAGGTAGCTCTCCTTCACCTTATCGAATACCGCCTCCGTGATCAGGGTCTTGGTTCCGTAGGTCTTGTTGGCCCCTTCCAGGCGGGCGGCGAGGTTCACCGTGTCGCCGATGCTGGTGAAATCCATGCGGTTCTTCGCGCCGACGCTGCCGAAGACGACGGGTCCCGTGTTGATCCCGATCCCGATGGACACCACGTTCCGCTTGGCGAGCCGCGCGATCTCCCGCTCCTCCGCCATGCTCTTTCGGATTTCGAGGCTGGTCTTGCAGGCATTGAGCTCTTTGCGCGCCCCCTCGTACATCGCCATCACCTCGTCACCGACGAACTTGTCCACGTCTCCGCTGTTGGCAAAGATCACCGAGGATTGGATATCGAGGAAGTGGTTGAGCATTTCCACCACCTTGTCCGGCTTCATCCCCTCGCAGAGGGTGGTGAAGCCCCGGATGTCGGTGAACAGGAACGTGAGGTCCCGCTTTTCCGTCGACGGCGTTTCGCGCTCGGAGTGTTTCAGCGTGGAAGCCGAGATGTAAGGAACGATCCCCCGGATCACCGTTGTCATGTTGCCGATCTCCGTGGAGAGGCTCTTGATCTCATCCCGGGTGGCCACCCTGTCCCGGTATTGAAGGAGCTCCGAGGAGATCTTCAGCTTGCCCTTCACCATCCCGGCCAGAACGTTGGAGATGGAGTTCACGCTCATGCGCAGGAAAAGGATGGGAAACACGATGGACCTGCCGGATACGTAGATCAGGAATACCGCGAGGTACACGAAGATGGCGGCGATGGCGAACACCTTTACCTGCGTCCTGAAGAACTGCTCGTAGATGTCGTCCCGCGCGTAGTCGACCATGACGAATCCAAGAAACTTGGTGGCGAGGGTGACGGGGGCGAGAAACTCGTAGACGTCGTGCGACGGCTCGTAGCGCATGATCGTTTCGCTGAAGGGGGCGGTGGGCCGCTCCAGCTTCGTGCCGACCAGCACGCGGTCCGTGCTCGCCGCGACCGTGAAGACCTCGCCCCGGGGCTCCCGCTGGAAGAAGGACATGGTCTTGAAGCGCAAGGAGGAAACGAGATTCTTCTTGGCCTCGATGGAGAGATAGTCGTCGGCCCCTATCATGTCGCTGGGGTTCGCCTTGATCACGCTCGCCGTCCTGTCGGCGAGGTTCTTGCCGTCCTGGATCACGAACCCCATGATCGTGTTGCTGAAGTTCTGCATCAGCACGAAGCTCAGCACGACGATGATGACGAGTATCAGGGGAACGAAGGAGAGGATCAGACGCTTCTGGATTCCCTGGCGCAGGAGAACCCGGAACAATCCCCGCGGTTTCTGCTCGGCGCTCCTTCGAAACTCGAGGTACTCCTGGTAGGTGGGGTTTCGCGTGCTGATGCTCGTGACCAGGAAATACAGAAAGTACGCGTTATATGCCAGGGAAGCGAAGAGCACTCCGTAGAGGATCGGCGAAGAGGCCATGAAGTAGCCGGTGCTTCGGGCATTGACCACGATATGAGCGGCGATGATGCCCAGCACGATCCCCGAGCAGATGATGTTCAAAAGAATCGGCACAAGCCGGAGGGGCGACGTCAAAGCGGGGATCCGCCGCTCGAGGAAGGAGGCGGAGAGCTTGAACAGACAGATCAGGGGGATCAGGAAGACGAGGAACCCCGAGACGATGAGAGGGACGAGCTTTTCCGCGGGACCTCCGAACAGCTGCAGGGGCATGTCGGGGGCGGAGAAAAGCCCTTCGAAGGTGATGAAAAGCGGGAGGAAAAACCACGCCAGGATTCCAAGGGAATAAAGACTCTCCACCACGTGGAGAACGATCGAGATCCGTTCTTTGCGGCCCATGATGCGCTCCTCAGTATTCTTCTATCAATTTTTGCTTTGCCTTTGCTTTTTCCAGGTAATCCGCCGCCTGCTCGTAGTCGACGTCGATCTGAACGATGGACTGGAACAGCTCGATCGCGTCCTTGAAGTCCTCGTTCCTATAGCTGTCGACGGCCTTGGCATAGATGTCCTTGAGGCTCGCCGCGATTGTCTGGCGCCGGCTGTCCAGCTGATCGAGCTTCGACTGATCAGAGGTGGTTTTGGCGACGGCATTGATCCTGGCGTTGGCGCTCACCAGCTCTCCCGCGGAGATGAGGGAGTCGATGTCGCCGAGCGAGGCGTCGAAGGATGCTTCCTGCTCCGCCTGACCGGCGATATCCGAGATCTTTTTCTTGAGGGCGAGCGCCTCGTCCGTCTTGGTGATCGAAAGGGCCGCGCTCACCTTTGCGTCCGCTTTCAGGTAGTCTTTCCGGGCGAAAAAGCTCCTGGCCCATTGGTAATTCAAGGAGTAACGGGTGCTCCGCACCTTGGAGTCGAAGCCGCCGCCCAGCTTCTTGTTGAGATCCGAAAGGACGGCAATCTCCGCGTTCGCCTCGTCGAACTTTCCCCCCGCGATCAGCTTGTTGGCATTGTCAACGTGCCGGGAGAAGATCTTTGCCAGCTCCTCCCGAAGCGAGCGCATCTGCTCCGTTGCCGCGGAGTTCTGCGGGTCGATTGCCACGGCCTTGCTCAGGTTCTGATAGGCATCGATGGAGTTCGCTTCCCGGGCTGGAGGCGGGGTGTCCCGCGTGATCTTTCCCAGGGAAGCCTTGGCACGCGAGATATAACTGTTCAGCAAGTTCGTTCGAAGCGGTGTTATGTCCCGCTGGAGCTTCACCACGGCCGCGTTGGTCGGATCCAGGCGCGCTGCGGCCTGAACGTCCATGCAAATGGCGTAATCCTCCGCCTCGCGCCGCTTCGGCTTCGCAAGGTAGCCGGAGGCCTCCTTGAGCTTCGCTTGCAGCCTCGTGGCCTTGAAGCTGTCGACGAGCTTCCGGTACTGGATGGCGAGCAGGTTGTCGGGGTCGTAGCGCAGAGCCATGGAGAAGTATTCCCGCACATCGGAAACCTTTCCATAATCTTCCCTGCGGACAAGCTGAAGCTGGTACTGCTCGATCCCCTGGTCTACGAGGACCTTCGCCTTGTCCTGACCGTCGAGCTTTCGAAGGAGAAACTCATCCGGCGCCGAAACGCAGCCAAGAATAACGGAAGAAAATGCAACAAAGAGAAATAGACACCTTTTCATATATCCCTGCCGAAGAGAATCACTCGTTTACCCTAAATATACGAGGGTTAATTGGCGGGAGACAAACCGATGCCCCTCTCGGCATGCCTCCCCTTGTGACCCAATATAGCACGCATTCCCCGATTTGACAGTTTTTTTCAGCGGAAACGATATTCTTTAAAAAACGCGTGGATTCACCACCTGCACTGTGCCGCGCTCCGCATTTGTGCCGACATCCGCTTTCACCCACGAAAGAGTCACGGCGGTTCTCTTGGAAAGGCCGGAGCGGCCCTGACAACTCTCCCCTTGAGGGATTCGGCTTGCATGAATACTCTCTCAGATACGGAAAGGTTTGGGTAGCACAGTGAAAAGGGTTCGTCTCCCGGTCGTTCTGGCAATCGGGATCATTTCACTTCTCGCGGCAGGCCTCATGCAGCTTTTCAACGGAATCTTCTTTCTCCGCGACCTGCAGGCGATCGTTCCCGATCTGCCGCGCTTCGCCCTGGTCGTGCTGGGCATCACGGGCGCCGCCTGCGTTCTCATCTTCTTTCGCATGAGCACCCTCGCGCGGACCCTGTCGGCGATCTCGCGCGGAGATGCTGTTCCGCTGGACAGGCGGTTGGGCGCCCGCAGGGTGCTCACCGAAATTCCCCGCCTGATCGTCACGGTGAATATCGTGGGGTTCGTCGCCGGGCCGATCATCAGCATCGGCCTGACGGCGCTTTTGGCGGGAAAGCCCATCGTCCTCGTCGACACGCTCCTCTACGTAGCCCTCAACGTCTCCATCGGGCTTATGGCGGCGCTCCAGGAGATCACCCTCATTGATTACCAGATGGTGAGGCCTCGAGAGGCGCTCGGGATCGTCGAGTTCAGCGATTCTCACGGGGAGATCGATCTTCGCATCCGGCTCCTGCTGGTGGCCCTGGGATCGACGCTGCTCACGGGAATCCTCATCGCGATGGCGGGGCTGGGCTTCTACCATGAGCTCCTGCGCTGGTTCGCTTCCCGGTCGGCGGACACGGGCTCATTGGTGACTCTTCTGGCAGGCTCATCGGTCCAGACCAACAACTGGAGATTCCTCGGCCAGATGGGAATCCTCATCCTCGTGGTGGCATCCTGGGCGCTCCTTCTCATGGCCACGCTGGCCTACGGACTTCTTGCCCAGATCGAATCCCTCAAGAAAAGGATGCAGAGCATCGCTTCCGGCGACGCGGACCTGTCGCAGCGCGTCGCCATCGTGCAGTTCGACGAGATCGGCAGGCTCACCGATGCCATCAATTCAGTCATCTCCCGTCTCCAGGGCCTCGTTGTGAATGTGCGCGACGCAGCCCGGGGTATCTCCTCCTCCAGCATCTCTTTAGTGGGATCCACGGAAGACGCCCGGCGATCCGTCGAGGAGATCAGCCGGTCCCTGGAGCGGGTGCACGCAGCCGTTGAGAATCAGAACGGAACAGTGGATTCCTCGAAGGGCTCCATCTCCCGGCTCTCCGCCTCGATCGCGAACATCTCCGAGCAGGTAACGACCCAGGCGAGCTACGTGGAGGAGAGCTCCGCCGCCATTACCGAGATCGCGGCGAACATCGCCTCGGTATCGAAGCTCGCCGAACAGGCCAACGGAATCACCCGCTCCCTCAACGAGGTGGCCGCGAAGGGAGACTCCGACGTGCGGGAGATGGAAAAATCGATGGAGGAGATAACCCGCGCCTCCTCGGCGGTAAGCGATACGGTCAGCGTGATCTCGCGCATCGCCTCCCAGACCAACCTCCTGGCGATGAACGCGGCGATCGAAGCGGCCCATGCGGGGGAGGCGGGCCGGGGATTCGCCGTGGTGGCGGACGAGGTTCGCGGCCTGGCGGAGACGAGCGCGCAGAGCGCCAAACAGGTCATGACCGTGATCCGGCAGATGCGGACAAAGATCCAGACCGGAACCGTGCTCTCGGAGCAGGTCAAGGATGCCTTCCGAAATATAACGAAGGGCATCGGGTCAGCCGCGGGCCTCATCGAGACGATCACTCACTCGATGAGCGAGCAGAAGGCGGGCGCCGAGGAGGTCCTCAAGTCGGTCGGCTCCCTGATCGAAGCGACGGAAAAGATCAAGGCCAGCGCCGGGGAGCAGACAGAGAGCTCGCGGGACATGGAGGCGGGCATGTCGCGAATCGTCGAGGCGGCGCGTCAGATCGACGGGGCGCTGCGCGAGCAGGTGAAGGGGGTTGAGTCACTGGCCCAGCTCGTCATGCAGGCGGACGCGGACGCCAACGAGAACAGGCGGAGGATGGAAGAGCTGGAGGGGGCCGTCGGCGGATTCTCCCTGGCCAAAGGGGAATCCTCGGGGAGGCTCAGAGCCTGAGCGCCGCGTGCTCACGCGCGGAGAGGACCGTGTTGTAGAGCAGCATCGTGACTGTCATGGCGCCTACTCCGCCGGGCACGGGCGTGATGGCCGCGCACTTGGCCGCCACCTCGTCGAACTTCACGTCCCCCGCGAGGCGGTATCCCTTGGATCGCGTGGAGTCTTCGACGCGGTTGATCCCCACGTCGATCACCGTGGCTCCCTCCTTGACCATGCCGGCGGTGATGAACTCGGGCCTTCCCATCGCGGCGATCAGGATGTCGGCCTCACGGGTGATGGAGGCGAGGTCCCGGGTGCGGGAATGACAGAGAGTGACGGTGGCGTCGGCATCGCTTCCCTTCTGGGCGAGCATCGCCGCGATGGGCTTTCCCACGAGATTGCTCCTGCCCACAACGACAACGCGGCTCCCCTCGATGGGAATCCCCGAATATACGAGGAGCTTCTGGATGCCCAGCGGAGTGCAGGGCCTGAAGCCTCGCTCCCCGCTCAAAAGCCTCCCGAGGTTCAGGGGATGAAGCCCGTCAACATCCTTGTCCGGCCTAAGCGAAGCGATGACTCGCTTTTCGTCGAGTCCCGCGGGCAGAGGAAGCTGGACAAGGATGCCGTGGATGGCGGGGTCGGCATTGAGAGTCTCCACCAGGGCGAGCAGCTCTTGGAGGGATGTCTCGTGCGGAAGGTTGTGCTGCTGGGAATGTATTCCGATCGCGCGCGCCGCCTTGTTCTTGCCGCGAACATAAGACATTGAAGCCGGGTTTTCCCCCACCAGCACTACGGCGAGGCCGGGAGTCACACCGGCTTCCTTCTTGAGGGACTCTATGTCGGCTGCGAGCTCGGCCAGTATCCGGGCTGAGATCGCAGTGCCGTCGATGATCTTCGCCATCCCCGCCCCCTTTCCTTGATCAATCCTCGAGCTTTCCCGAGCGTTCGGCGGTGATGTAGCCCATGCAGAAAGGATCCTTTCCCGCCAGCATCTCCGCAGCGAATATCGCCGCCATCAGGCTCCTGTCCAGCGGATCCACGATCGCCGCATCCATTCCTCTGGCCACCGCCATAGTCACGAACACCCGATTGACCAGCTTGCGCCGGGGAAGGCCGTAGGAGACGTTGGAAAGTCCGCAGACCCTGTGCACCTGAGGGTGGCTTGCCGCGAGCCTCTCCACGACCGAAAGGGCCCCGGCCGCGGAGTCCGTGTTCGTGCTGACCGGGCGGATGAGCGGATCAGAGAATATGTGGTCGGGAGGCACTCCATCGTCCTCGAGGCGCTTGATGAGGGCGTCTGCCACGGCATAGACCTTGTCCATGTCGTCGGTCATGCCGCTGTCGTCGAGGCTGAGGGCAATCACGCGCGCGTCGTGGGCGCGAACCAGAGGGAGGATGGCCGTATAACGGTCCCTCTCCGCGGAAATCGAGTTCACGAAGGGATCTTTACCGGCAAGGGCGAGGCCCGCCTCCACGGCCTCGAGACGCGGAGAGTCGATGGACAGGGGAGCGTCCGTGGCCCTTCGCACGGCCGCGATCATCCATGCAAGGGCTTGCGGCTCTCCCGAGGCGAAAGCGCCGGCGTTTACGTCGATCCACTGGGCGCCGGCTTCCGCCTGCTTTCGGGCAAGGCCCTCGATGACGGAAGAATCCCTCTCTTCGACGGCCTTCCTCACCCGCGCGCGCGTGGAGTTGATGAGCTCTCCAATGATGAGCATGGCATTCCTCACTCGGGAGCGGCTGTGGGCTCGGCGGCTCGAAAACCCGTCTGCTGCGGCCCACGGGGACTTCCCACTATACGGAGGAAGGAGAGCCAAGGTCAATAATGGAGCCGTCGTCGCCGCCTGATGCCGGTTTGCTTATCTTAAGGGAGAGGAATTCATGTTCGAAAAATTCGACCCGCGGGAAGGAAAGCGGATTTCCCTGCTCGACCCTTCTGGAGTTCTTTTGGCCGATACTCAGGGTTTGCCCCTGTTGAGCGACGAACTTGCCCTGGCCGCCTACCGTTCGATGGTCCTCGCGAGGGAGGCGGACCAGTGGGCCGTGAGCCTGAACCGCCAGGGAAGGATGCCCACCTACGTCGTGAACAAGGGCCAGGAAGCGAGCTCGGCCGGTGCTCTCATGGCAATCAGCGGCGACGACTGGTTCGTCCCGGCGTATCGGGAGCTCGCGGGGATGATTGTCCGAGGAGTCCCCTTGAGGCAGATCTTCCTCTACTGGTACGGCAATGAAGAGGGAAGCCGCCTGCCCAGAGACGAGCTTCACATGCTGCCCCTTGCCGTGCCCGTGGGCAGCCAGATCGTCCACGCGGTCGGGATCGCGTACGCCGAGCGCTTCCTTGGTTCAGGGAGAATCGTTCTCACATTCATGGGCGAGGGTGCGACCTCCGAGGGCGACTTCCATGAGGCATGCAATCTGGCCGGGGTCTGGAAATCGGGAGTCATCTTTTTCGCTCAGAACAACCAATGGGCAATCAGCCTCCCGCGCGAGAAACAGACCGCCTCCCGGACCCTGGCCGAAAAGGCCTTCGCGTACGGCTTCGAAGGGGTCGTGGTTGACGGAAACGACATCTTCGCGGTCTACGCGGCTGTCAGCCTTGCAGCGGCAAAGGCGCGCGAGGGCGGGGGACCGACGCTCATTGAGGGCTTCACCTACCGGCTCGGCGCTCACACGACGGCCGATGACCCCTCCCGCTATCGGCGGGACGAGGAGGTGAGCAGATGGATTCCCCTGGACCCCATCCCTCGGCTGGAGCGGTATCTCCTTTCAAAGGGGCATCTTTCGGAATCCCAAATCGACTCGATCCGCGAAGAATCGCTCGCCTCGGCGCGCCGTGAGTTCGAGGAAGCCGAAAAGACGGCGGACCCGGCCCTGGAGGAAGTCTTCCGCTACCTCTACGAGCGGATGCCGGAGAGCCTCTCCGCTCAAATGGAGAGGAGGAGGCGATGAGGGCCCTGACGATCCTCGATGCCGTGACCGAGGCGATCTCCACCGAGATGGAGAGAGACTCTTCCGTGGTTGTGTTCGGAGAGGACGTGGGCCTGGAGGGCGGGGTCTTCCGCGCCACCGCCGGGATCCAGGAAAGGTTCGGCGAGGCGCGCTGTTTCGACACGCCGCTGTCCGAATCGGGAATCGTGGGGGCCGCCATCGGAATGGCCGTAGCGGGCCTCCGCCCCGTCGTGGAGATCCAGTTCGCGGGATTCGCCTACTCCGCCTTCAATCAGATCGTCAACCACGCGGCGCGGATGCGTAACCGGAGCCGGGGAGCGCTCTCCGTACCGCTCGTGGTCCGCATGCCCTACGGAGGGGGGATCCGGGCCCCGGAGCACCACTCCGAGAGCATGGAGGCGATATTCGCGCACGTTCCCGGCCTCAAGGTCGTGATCCCTTCGACCCCCCACGATACGAAAGGCCTCCTCGCCGCGGCGATTCGCGATCCCGACCCCGTCATCTTCATGGAGCCGGCGCGGATCTACAGGTCGGTCAGGCAGCACGTCCCGGAGGAGCCCTACACGGTGGAGATCGGCAGGGCGAAGATCGAAAGGCCCGGCGCAGACCTCACGATCGTATCGTACGGCGCGCAGATGAAAGAGGTGCGGGAAGCGGCGGCCGCGCTCTCGGAGGATGGGATCTCGGCCGAGGTGATAGACCTCAGGACCATCTATCCCGTGGATGCTCCCCTCGTCGTGGAATCGGTGAAAAAGACGGGCCGCCTGCTCGTGGTCCATGAAGGGCCCCAGAGCTTCGGCGTGGGAGGCGAGCTCCTGGCGACAATCGCGGAAGAGGCCTTCGAATACCTGGAAGCCCCTCCGGCCCGCCTGTCGGGCGCCGACTGCGTTTTCCCCCTGCCCAGAAGCGAACGACACTACCTCATCGGCGCGCCGCTGATCCTGGCGGAGTCCAGGCGGGTGATGTCGTACCAACCATAGGCCCCGGAGGTCACCCATGCGCTTTTCCTTCGCCTTCCCCGACATCGGAGAGGGCCTCACCGAGGGAAAGATCATCCAGCTCAAGGTCAAGCCCGGTGACATCGTGCGCCAGGGAGACGCTCTGGCCATCGTGGAAACGGACAAGGTCGTGACGGAGATCCCTTCACCACGGGACGGAGTGGTCGTGGAGCTTGCCATGAGCGAAGGCGGGACCGTGCGGGTGGGCGAGATGATTGCCGTTATCGAGACCGCTCAGGATGGGAGCGCCTCCGTGGTGGGAAAACTTGAGAATACCGGGGACATGCTTGCTCCAAGCGAAGAAAGCGGAGACCTGCCGCCGGCTGCCGAACGCCCTGCTTCCCGGGCCAAGCCGCTCGCATCTCCCGTTGCCCGGAAGCTCGCGGCAGAGCGCGGCATAGAGCTGGATGGCTTTCCCGGTTCGGGCCCGGGAGGCAGGATATTGAAAAAGGACATCGAGCAGGCGGCCGCCAAAATGCGCCGGCCGGCCGGCCCCGAGCCTTCATTGCAGGCGGCAGGAAGCCAGGAGCTTTCCACGATCAGGAAGGCCATCGCTTCCAACATGGAGAGAAGCCAGGGAATTCCCGCTGCCGTGGTCCACGATTTCATCGAAGTGGACGGACTTGTTGCGCTGAGGAAGGAGCTTGCCGCTCAGGCGGGGAGAAAGATCGGCTTCCTTCCGTTCTTCGTCAAGGCCGCGGCAATCGCCCTCGAGGAGCATCCGCTTCTCAACTCGAGCTTTACGCCCGAATCCATGACATACCAGCGCAATGACGCTGCCCATATCGGGGTGGCTGTGGACACGGAGGAGGGGCTCGTCGTACCTGTGATCCGTGACGCGGCCCGCCTTCCCATCATAAGGCTTCAGGAGGAGATCGACGGCCTTGCGGAGAAGGCGCGAGGGCGCCGCATCTCGGTAGGCGAGCTCCGGGGAGGGACGTTCACCGTGAGCAACTTCGGGGTGTTCGCAGGAACATACGGCAAGCCGATGATCCTTCCCCCCCAGGTGGGCATCCTGGGGACGGGACGGATCCACCAGGCCGCCGTGGTTCGGGACGGCGCGATCCAAGCGGCGCATATCCTGCCGCTGTCTCTCGTCTTCGATCACCGCCTGATAGACGGGATGTACGCCTGCCGCTTCCTTGCCCGCTTCATGGACCTTGTCGCGAAGCCGCTCATGATCCTGTCCGGCTGAACAGCGGCGATACCTTCTCCGCGTCGAAGGAGTAGAGGACCTCCTGGAAGCCGGACCGAAACTCCTTCACCTCGTCCCCCATGTATTTCTTTTCGATGAGGATCTTCTTGAAGAAGGTGGCGATCCTTTCCATCTCCGGCTCCTTCATGCCGACCCGGGTCATCTCCTGCACGCCGAGGCGCACCCCGGCCGGATTGGTCACCTTGTCCAGCGGCTCGAAGGGAAGGAGGTTCATGTTGGTGATGATCCTGTTGTCCTTCAGGGTCCGTGCGGCGGCGTCACCGCCGCTGAACTCCGACATGTCGATCGCCACCTGATGGCTCTCCGTGAAGCCGAACTTCTCCGCCTGGACCTTGAAGCCTTCCTCGAAGAGCCGGGCGGCCAGGCACTTGGCGTTGGCCACGACCTGCCGCGCGTACTCCGCGCCGAACTCCATCATCTCGTAGGTGGCAATGGAAAGGGCAACGAGAGTCTCCAGGTGATGGTTGGACGAGGAGCCGGGGAAGGCGCCCTTGTCGATCCGCCGCCATTCCTCGTCGTCCACGTTGCTCATGATCAGGCCGCGCTGGGACCCGAAGAAGGTCTTGTGGGTGCTCGCCGTCATGAGGGGCGCCCCCTCGGCGAGGGGATCCTGGAACTGGTGGCCCGCAATGAGCCCCAGCACATGGGCCGCGTCATAGATGAGGGCGATCCCCTTCCTGCGGCACAGCGAGGAGAGCTCCTTCACCGGCTCCGGGAAGAGGAACAGGCTCTTGCCCATGATGAGGACCTTGGGCTCCAGAGACTTCATCAGCTCCACGGTACGATCCACGTCGATATGGTAGCCGTCCGCGGTGAGAGGAAAGTTCACGATGTTCTTCGTGTACTTGCCGACGGAGCCCGCGCGGTGATGGCTGATGTGACCGCCCGCCGGGGTGGAGTTCACCATGACGACGTCTCCCGGCCGGATGTAGCGGCTGAACACCGCATCGTTGGCGATGGTGCCGCTGATGGGGCGCACGTCGGCGTGCCTGCAGCGGAAGATCGTCTTCACCTGCTGCTTGAGGAGGCCCTCGATCTCGTCGATGATCTCGGTCCCCTGATAGTAGCGTTCTCCCGGATGGCCCTCGGCGTAGCGGTGGGCGAAGTCGGAGCCCATGATGCCCCGCGTGCGCAGGCTCGTCACGTTCTCGCTGGCGATGAGGTTGATGCACCTGCTGCGCCAATCGTTTTGCTGCTTCACCAGCTCCTCGATGTGCGCGATATTCATTTCGTACATCCCGCTTCTCTCCAATCCCTTGAGCGTTGTTTACAGCGCGCGCGAGGCGGGCCACCTCGCTAATGCTTGAAACTCCTCTGGCCCGTGAACACCATGGCGACGCCGGATTCGTTACAGGCCTCGATTGATTCGAAATCACGCTCGGAGCCCCCGGGCTGCACCACGGCCGTGACCCCTTCGCGGATCCCCACGTCCACCCCGTCGCGGAACGGGAAAAAGCCGTCGGATACCATGCAGGAGCCCGCGATCCCGCCCTTCTGGCGCGACACTTCCCGGTCTATCTCGGCCCGCGCCTCAGGCTTGGCAAGGCCGCTGTACGGGGTCGTGAAGGCTTCCCACGAGAGCCTGTCCGCGAGCTTCCTGTACGCCTTGTCCCGCGCGATCTCGGCCACTCCCACCCGATCCTGCTCGCCCGTGCCGATCCCCACCGTCGCGCCGTCCTTGACGTAAATCACGGAGTTGCTCGAGACGCCCGATTCGACCAGCCATCCGAAGAGCAGATCCTGGTATTCCCGCTCGGTGGGCATCCGCGCGATGCGATACTCCTTGCCCTTGCACGAGGCCTGGGCGGGGAGAAAGTCCCCGATCTCCAGGGTCCTGGGGACGAAGGAGGACTGGGCCACGATCCCGCCGTCGATGAGGCTCTTGAAGTCCACGTACCGCTCGCCGATGAAATCACGCAGGCGCGCCATGTTGGCGATTCGCATCACGCGGAGGTTCTTCCACGTGGAGAAGATCTCCATGACCCCCGGCGCAAACTCCGGCGCCACGACAACCTCGGCGTAGGTTTCCGCGATGAGCTCGGCCGTCCGCTTATCCACTTCCCGGTTCAAGGCGATTGCGCCCCCGAAGGCGGCCAGCCTGTCGGCCATGTGGGCGCGCTGATACGCATCTGCAAGGCTCTCGCCCTTTGCCACACCGCAGGGGTTGTTGTGCTTCACGATCACGGCGCAGGGGGTGTCGCTGAAATAGCGCAGGATATTGATCGCATTGTCGCAGTCCGTGATATTGATCTTGCCCGGGTGCTTGCCGGACTGCAGGAGCTCCACGTCGGAGGCAAGGTACCTTCCGGGCTGGATCGTCGTCACCTCACCCAGGGCGAGGTTGCCGTTCACCAGGCGGTACAATGCGGCCTCCTGACCGGGATTCTCCCCGTAGCGAAGGCCCTTCTCTTCTCCCCCGATGACCCAGCTCACCTTCTTGAAGACCAGCGTCTGCCTTCCCGACTCCCCGACAAAGGAAATTTCCATCCCGTCGGGGAAATGATCTTCCATTATTCTCTTGTAGGCGGATTTGAAATCGGGCGCGCTCATGACGAGGAGCTCCGGTTCTTCACGGAATAGCAGGCTGCCATGTCCTGGAATGAAAGCCGGGAAAGATGCGCGGCGATGGCCCCGTCATAGTCCGCCGTGAGGCGGAAGGCCTTCTGGGCCAGGCGGAAACGCGTGGCCAGGGAGAGAAGCCCGCCGGTGGATGAAAGCTCCTCAACGACTCCCCTGTAGTCCGAGGGATCGGTGACCGCCGCGACCCTGTGGAAATTCTTTGCTGCGGCGCGGACCATGCAGGGCCCGCCGATGTCGATGTTTCCCCGTGCCGCCTCGGGGCTTGCGCCGGCGGCGGCGATCGTCTTCTGGAAGGGATAGAGATTGACCACGACCATGTCGATGGGTGACGCGCCCAGCCGTCCGAGGTCGTCCTGGTGGGCCGGATTGTAGGTCTCGGAGAGAAGGCCGAGATAGATCTTGAAGTCCAGCGTCTTCACCAATCCGCCCTGCATCTCCGGCTGACCGGTGTACGCGGAGACCTGCATGAGGGTGCCGGAGGCGCGCGGGCCGAGGATCCGGGCGATCTCGGCATGGGTTCCGCCGGTTGAAAGGATCCGCGCCTTCGGGTTGGCGGCAAGGAGGCCGGTCACCAGAACCTCGAGCCCCGCCTTGTCGGAAACGCTCACGAGTACGGTCCGTAGCGCGACGCGATCGTCGATGGATTGGACTGTGTTGATGGCCATGGCGCCTCCTTTGCCGGGGATTGTCTTGAGCCGCCATGCTATTCGTTTTTCGATCCTGATTCAAGGGAGAACTCAGGATGAGAGCGCCCCCGCGGCGCTTTACTTTCCGCCGGAGAGCAGGGCCGTGATCCAGGGGATGGCGATGAAGTTGCCGATCATTCCGCCTATGCTGGAAAGAAAGAAGACGAGGAGAATATGCGTGACGCGGTTCCTGTAGAACCCCGTGAAGCTCGCCACGTCATCCTGGAGCCTCTCGAAGTCCTGGACCCGCGGCTTTCTCAGGAACGCCTCTGAGATTCCCGTGAAAAGCCCGATGCCGACAAACGGGTTCAAGGTGGCGATGGGGGCGCCGAGGAACGCAACGAGGATGGTGAGGGGATGGGCAAAGGCGGCCAGGGCGCCGAGCGCGGCCAGCCCTCCATTGGCCAGAAGCCATTTCAACGCGAGATCCAGGCTCATCTGCCAGCCGGACTTGAGAAAGCCCAGGGCGAAAATGGCGACGAGCGCCGCGGGGACCACCCAGGGCAGGATTCGGGAGGCCGCCGTTTTTTGGGGAAGCCGGTCCAGGGGGGAGATGTCCTCGGACTGCCGTCCCTGCGCCAGGGCATCGATGTGGGCGCTGATCCCCGACAGGTGCCCCGCCCCGACCACGGCGACCAGCTTCTTTCCCTCGGCCTGGAATATCTTCGTCGCGAGGTAGCGGTCCCGTTCGTCGATGAGGACCTCCTTGGCGGGCGGCAGGTATTCGGCGAGCTCTTCCATCATCGTGGCCAGGACGTCCTTCTGCTTGAGCTTCTCGATCTCGGCGGCATCGAGCTTCTCGTCGGAGAACACGGCGGAAACCATGGCCGCCAGCATCTTGCTCTTTCCCCAGAGGCCGGTCCGCCCCCACGCCCTGCGCAGCGTGACCTGGATGTTCCTGTCGCACAGCGAGTAGGGGATACCCAGCTCCTCTGCAGTTTGGACCGAAGCGAGCATCTCCTCCCCCGGTCTCACCCCGAGGTCGGAGCCCAGCTTTCGCTGAAACGAGGCCAAGACGAGGTTTGCCAGGAGGAGAAATCCCTTCCCTTCGCGCAGCACCTTGCCGACATTCAAGTTTTGCCAGGAGCTTCCCTGGGTCATGGATGCGTGGCGGCTCGCGTCGAGCTCCACGCACACCCGATCGGGGCGTTCCTCCGTAATGACGCGGCGGACCTCCTCGACGCTCTCGCGCGAGACGTGGGCGGTGCCCACCAATACGATCTCCTTGCCGCCCACGTTTAGCCGAACGATCCCCTGCTCCGTGGCTTCCATCTATTCCTTGCCTTTCAGTTTCTGGAGCTCCCGCATGGCAATTCCGATCTCGGGAGCATCTGATGAGGCGGCGCCTTCCATCTCGAAGAGGTAGATTGTTGCCGGGGCGATCCGCCCGTCCGCGAGGGAGAGCGCAGCCATGTAGAAGAGCATGCGGGCGGCGAGCGCCTTGTTTTTCTCCTTGGCAATCCGCGCGCTGTATGAGCCGTCCATGGACTGCGGCTCAATCAGGAAGCGCGCAGCGTCGAAGTACCAGGAGTCCCGGGGAATTGCGCTCATCACCCCCTGGAGATAGCCGGCCGCCTGCTTGGCCTGTCCCGCCCTGCGCAGCGCGAGAGCGGAAAGGAGTGCGAAGGAATGTTCCTCCGGTTCCGCCTTGTACGCCTGGAGGAAGGCGGCACGCGCCCCCGACCAGTCCTCCTTCATGTAGAGAAGAACTCCGAGGGGCTCGTACGCGAAGTAATAATCGGGCCTGAGGCTCACGAGCCTCTTGTAATCCGAAAGCGCCTGATCGTCGGCGTGCCGCAGGTAGAGGATCCCCGCCCGCATCGCGTAGCCGATGAACTCCTCGGGCGCCAGCTTGATCGCCATGGAGAAATCCTCCAGGGCCTGGTCGGGTTTTCGCGCCTGCAGATACAGCCTCCCTCGGTCGATGTACGACCACGAGTAGCTGGGATCCAGCCCTATGGCCCGGGAGAGGTCCTGGATGGCCCCGGCGGAATCGCCTTGGGCGCCCCTGGCCCGCGCCCTGTCGATGTAGGAGAAGGGATAGTCGGGCTGGACATCGATCGCCTTGGAGAAGATCTCCGAGGCTTTCGCGTACTCCTTCCTCTGGGTGGAAATGGAGCCCTCGCCCATGAGGGCGACAAGGTTGGCCGGGTCGCTTGCCAACGCCCTCCTGAAATAGCCCAGGGCCGTCTCCGGGTCCTTGTCTTCCAGGGCGAGATCTCCGAGAGCGGCGAGGGAGTCGGAATGTGAAGGATCCAGCGCTATGGCCTTCTGGAGATACTCCTTCTGCCCCCTCTTGTTTTCAGCCAGAGCCTCGAGTATCGAGAGGTTGTAGAGAACCTCCGCGTCCCTGCCATCCTCGGCCAGGAGCAGGTCGAACTCCTCCCGCGCTTCATCCATCTTTCCCGCCATCATGAGCAGCCGGGCGTGAAGGAGGCGCGTCTCGCGGCTCTGGGGCCGCTCCTTGAGCGCCTTGTCGTATTCGCTCAAGGCCTGCTCGGGATTGCCGACAGCTATGGAGGCGGCAATGCTCTCGTAGGGGGCCTCCGGCTCCTTCGGGGCCGGCCTTTGCGGCCGGGATGGAGCCATACAGGAGAGGAAGATCGCGGCGACCAGCACGACGGGCAGGCAGAAAAGAGATTTCTGCGCGACAACGAGTAAGGAGCATGGCGAGGGAATCATGGAAACCTTCGATTTCATAGCCCAACGCGTTGAATCTTTCAAGCCCCCCTGATAGAATATCAGACGCCCAATGCCTGACGCTTCCCGCAGACTCCGCTTCATCAGCTTTCTCGTCTACGGCGCAGCCGTGCTGCTCCTCTTCTATCTCGCATTGTTTTCCCGCGGGTTCTCGCAGAACGTGGGGGAGGTCCGCATCCACGGCCGCTACGCGCCTTTCCCGCTCCTCGGCGAGCGAAGGGTGAGGGACCTGGAAATCTCCTACCATGGGCTCAATCTCTCCTTCTCCCGCTCCCGGCCCCTTGTCATTCGTACGGCCGACGGCAGGGATGCGGCCCGCTCGATAGACTCGATACGCTTCTATTCCGACGAAGCCGATATCCTCTTCGAGGGGGGAGTCGCTCTCCACCTCACGGCAGATCCCGGCGGCACCTCCTCCTATACGATCGCCATTTCCTCTCCTTCGGCCGAAGAGGCGTCACTGCTCATCGCCTTCTCGCTCAGGGAGCGCGCCGGCAAGGGTGATGGGGCACCCGTGCTCTCGTGGAGCGGCAGCGGAAACTCCTATATCCTGTCGGTATCGGAAAGGTCGAAGATCGATTCCCCCGCCGGCTCGCTCGTAATCGCCTCCGGAAAGCAGGGAAAAGCGGCCATCCGGCTCGGCGCCGACGTCTCGCCCCTTGCCGGTCCCTACGCATCCTGGCTGTCTCAGCAAGCCGCGCTCGCGACGCCCGAGGCGCTCCAGAAGTCGTTTTCCGCGTTCGCCGACGCCTCCTTCAGCGGCTGGACAAGAACGAGAATATCGACCGACGGCGCCTCGTGGCGCGGTGCGGACGGCGCGTTCGGGGTAAGCGAGGATCTGGGCCAGGCGCTGATCGCCGAATCGATTGCCCGCGGCACGTATCTGAAGTACCGCGCCCTCTACCAACAGGCAATCGGCCAGCGCCTCGTGCAGAGCCCCCAGCTCCCATTCACGCTTTCCTCCAGCCCCTACATCGGAAACCTGGCCGAGTTCTCTCGGCGCCTCGAAGCTCGGCAAGCGGCCGAAGTGGAGAGACTGCGTCGGCTTCTGGCCGCCCCTGACGCCTCCCTCGGGGACGCCGGTGCCATTGTGTCGACCCTGCTCGACCACGGTCCCTTCTCGCTGGTCCAGGACGCCCTGGCGCTCTTCGAGCAGCGGGATATGAAGCGGGCGGACCTCTCCCTCCTCCTGGTCATGCTGGAATCGTTTCTCGACTATGCCTCCTTCGCAGACGAGACCGGCAACAGCCTCACGGAATGCCGCTCGATAATCGAGAAGGGAATCCTCCCCGCGATCCGCAATACTGACCAAGGGATGTTCCTCGTCGGAGGCAAGGATGGCACGGTGGACGTGGCGATGAGCCTGCACGCGGCATCCCTTCTCCTGCGCTGCGGTGACGAGCTCAAGATGCCCGTGATTTCCTCTCTTGGAAGAAGCCTCATGATAGGGTCTCTTGGCCTGGTGCGCGACGAGGGGTTCCTTCCGGCGACGCTCACGCTTTCTGCCGACGCCGTCGTTTCCCAGGACGGCTTGCTCGCTCCGGAATCGATCTACCGGTATGTGGCAATCGACGGCTACATTCCCCGGGAGCGCCCCCTCTACAGATATCTCGGACCCGGGACATGGATCTGGTCGGCGGCGAAGGTACAGTCCATAGAGTCCACGACGGAGACGCTGCGCATCCTTTTCTCGTTTCCCGCAGGCCTGCCTCATTACGCGATAATCCAGGGAGTGAAGCCCTTTCGGGAGCTCCAGATGCACGGGACCGCCTGGAGAACAGACCCCGAGTATGCACAGTACTCGGACGGGTGGATGTATAGCGCCCTGAGCAAGACGCTGTACCTGAAACTGACGGAAAAACAGGAAAAAGAAGAGATCCTGATCACCTACTAGCTGATCCGCCCCCGGCTATGCCAGATGGAATGTCTTTCCCGAGAACCCGGGGTCTTTCGCGCGGACCAGGGGAGGGAGATCTCCGATCACGCCGAAGCGGTCATCCTTGATGATGAGAAGCCCGCGCACCCCCGGGATGGCGGAGACCCTGTGCAGTGTCGGCTCAACGTCGTGGACGCTCTTCACGCAGTTTCCCGTGAGGGTCGCGGCCGCGTCGGCCAGGGCGCCATCCCGCGCCACGACTGTTGCCAGATCGCAGTCTCCGAAGCTCAAGCTGTGGCCGAACCGGCTGGATGAGGAGCAGATCGAGAGGGGCATCAATGGGGGGTCCACGCGGAAGGCAAGGGTGCCGGAGAGCGGGTGGTCTCCCGCGTACAGCCCTACGGTGACGGCGGCCGGCGAAGTGAGGAAGATGTCGCCCCCATTCTCAATTATGGCCTCATCGGCTCCCGCCGCGATGGCCGCCTCGGCGCACATCTCCGCAACGGCCCCGGCAACTGCGGCCATCGGCCCCACGCCGCAGGCAGCCGCAGCGCGGGCCATGCGGAGCGCGATCTCGGGAGCGTTCACCAATAGCTGGATCGGGACCAGGGATGTGCGAAACTCCGGCTGCCGCTCGATGTAAAGCTCGAGCACTCCACGAAGCCGCTTCACCTCTTGGCAGATCAGCCGCGAGCGGGGCGAGCAGATCCGCAGGTTCGCCTCTTTCCAGCTGAAGGTGGCGTAGCGGCGGGGTGAGCCCGGCACGCGCGTATGTCGCGGAACCTCCACATCTCCTCCCGCCTGGCGGCAGCTAGAAAAGCGATGAACAGGCGCCGAAGGGGCAGTTCTGGAGGCAGGAGAGGCATTCCACACAGTCGCCGGGGTAGAACGCCACCGTCCTGCTCGCGGCATCGGAAAAGCGCAGCGCTTTCGTGGGACAGTGGGGGAGGCAGTTGCCGCAATGGGTGCATTTCTGGACGTCCCACCGCACCCCGACGCCCGCCTCATCGACGTCCACCTTGAAGGTCTGAACGTACTCGATGCCCCGCCGGATGTCCTGCTCGCTTCCCGATAGGTCCAGGACGAGGTAGCCGTACTCCTCGGGGGTCACCTTGGCGCGGAAGATGTTGATCACGAGGTTGTAGTTCTTCACCAGGTTGTAGACGATCGGCTTTTCCGTCTCGCTCTTGGGGAATGAGAACATCACCCTCTTGGTGGTCATTTCTTCTTCTCCCTGACAACGAGCGGCTTCATCGACTGGGCGCGAGGAAGAGGCCGCCATGGCCGCGACAGGAGGAACTCTCCCCGCTTTATCTCGTCCTGGAGCACATGCGCGATCTCCAGCGCCATCGCGTAGGAGGAAAGGGAACCTACCTCGACCGTCTTTCCCAATACGGTCGCCTCGCCGCGCTTCAGCTCCTCATAGGAGAGGCGGCAGAGGACCTTCCCCGTCCTGTTGGGGTAGTCGCTGGAATAGTCGACAACGGGCGCCAGGATGTCGCGGTCGCGGACCGTGGTGCGCGCGAGGATCCGGGAATTGAGGATGGGGATGGGAATGCCCACGCCGAGAGAGAGGGAAACCCCATAGCCGATGAGGCTCAGGCCGCGGAGGTACTTGCCCTTCATCTCCTTCATGTTGGCCGTCAGCCCCAGGGTGCCGGCCCCCTCCGTGGGTACATCGTTGGGCCCGCGCTCACAGGTGGAGGCATACTGCGTGCCCTCGGCGTGCACATGCCCGTGCGCCCCGGCCAGCCACACGCTTGTGCCGATCCCGATGGTCTCGTAAAGGGGATCGTTCAGAAGAGGGGAGAGCTGCCCCGCGGAGGAGTAGGTGATGTTCTGCATGCTCGGCTTGAGAAGCCCGAAGTAGGTGTAAAGCGGCCGCTCGCCGCAGTTGATGGCCACGTTGTAGTTCTGGTAGCAGTTTCTGGGATTCACCATGATGGCCTGGTTCACGTCCTTTATCGTGAACCAGGTGCGAAGCTCCCTCAGGGGATACTCGTCGGTGCCGTAGGAAATCGCGTGAAGCTCAAGCCTCTCTCCGGCCACGAGCCTCTCTATAACGTGCCCTCCGCCATAGCGGAACTCGCCGGGGTAATAGAGGTTCGCCGGGTCGTTGCGCCGAAGCTGGGTGGCGCCGAGATACACGTCCACCGCCGCAATGCCGCAGTAGGCCTCCACCTCGTCGATCCATGCCTGGGTCATGCGGATCCGCGGCTTCGAATGGCCGAAGTTGATGAAGCAGCCGGAGGAGCACATCGGGCCGAAGGTTGCCGTTGTCACCACGTCAACCTCTTCCGCGGCCTCTTCCAACCCTTTCTTTTCGACGTAATCGATGACTTCCTCGGCCGTGAGGACCAGGGCTTTCTTCGACTCGATTCTGGCGTTGATCTGCTCGTACGTTTTCATCGTTGGGTGGGTTACTGTAGCGCAGGCGGGGCGGCGCTTGCAAGCGGGAAGGCGCTGACAACCGGCTCGAGCGTTCAGGCGGGCCGCGCTCAAAGCGCCGCGGCTGAAGCGTCCGAGGCGCCGTCAAGCCCGCGCCCGAAGCACCCGCTTCAGAACGTGAAGAGAATCCCCGCGTTCACGTGGAAGACCCCAATGTTCTGGTCTCCCACGAACAGCCACGCGTACTTCGCCTGCACGAACGCGTCGAGGTTGCTGATCAGCCGGAAGGTGCCTCCGGCGAGCACGCCGACGTGGATCGCCAGGACATCCGCCACGGCGGTGAGCCCGGGCGCCAAGCCGGCGTAAAGGCTGAAATCGGAGAGAGGGACGATGAACTTGAACGCGATATCGAAATCCGTGGCGTTCTGCGTGCCGAACTTGTACAGCTCAGATGAAGGAGTCAGGTGGAATGTATAGACCAGAGGGATATTGACGTAGAAGCCCCAATTGAAGCTGGTCTGTGTATCGACGCCGGGAACGCCGGCAGGGCTTGCCTGCGGCAAGGCGGCTCCCAGAGAAATCCCCAGCCCCACGGAGTTGCCCGAGACTTGTGCAAAGAGCGGGAGAGCTAGGAAAAGTGCCACCGCTGCAAGAGCAAGAATGAGAGCCGTCCGTTTCATGAGCGTCTCCTCCTTCGCCGGATTCTATCCCTTTCTCCAACCCCATGGAAAGCCCCGGTGGACACCGGGGCCGAAGCATCACTTCTGGCCGGCGGCTTCGTCGAGATCGCCGCGGTCTTCGAGGGACGCATAGAGGGTGGTGATCGTCGCTTCCAGCTCCCTCTTCAGGCGGATCTTTTCCTCGGGAAAGGGAACGCTGCCGTCGAATCTGATCGGCTTTCCAATGAGGATGCTCTTGACCCTGCGGTTGACGGCAACGGGAAGGAAGGAGACCGCTTTTCGCGTCTTCTCGAAATAAAGCTTGGCCAGATGGAGGAATCCGGTGCAAAAATCGAAGAGCACCTCATTGATCATTGGTTTCTGCGAGTCTTCGGGGAATACCAGGATGTTCTTCCCCTGTTCCATGAGGCGGAGGCTCTGGTCTACCGTGGACTTGATCTTCTTGCTCTTGTCATAGACGGGAATGGCATCGATGTCCTTCATGAGCGCCACGCAGATACGGCCGATCACGCGGGCGAAGAACCTTGCAAGGGGTGGGCTCAGGTGCAGCTCGGCCTCGAAGAAATCGGCCTGGATCCTTTTTGCGACGGTGCGGACATCGGTGACTTCATGGGCTACCCAGGGGTAGAGCTTCCAGGGAAAGGAGGTGATGATGGAGATCGGCCCGAAAGATCCCGCGTGATTGGAGACCAGAATGACCGGCTCTCCACGGCTGATATTCTTCATCCCTTTGATCCGGATCTTGAAGAGGAGATAGCGGAAGACTTTATAGAACAAACGGGCAACCATGGAAACCTTGCACCATCGACTATACGGGCATAGGCTGTCTATGCCTAAACTAATCCACAGAGCGAATGATGTCAAGGCGAATTGTCAGGATGGTTGAGAGAGGCGGAGCGGCGCGACCCGGCCTGCTATGTTTCCTTGGGGGTCACTTCGTGCGCGAAGAAGGTATGGATGAACAGGGGGGCAATGAGGACCAGGAAAAGCCCGAGAGAAACCACAAGAAGCTGAGCAAGCCCCAGATCGGTCCAGAGGCTTCTCACCACCAGGGAACCGCTCACGATCCCGATCGTGATGAGGGCGCCGGCCTTCAGGACCCTCTGGCGCAGGCGGACAAAAAGCGCCGATGTGATCCCTAGGATGATGCAGAAGTAGGCCATCGCGGCATCCCACTGACGGAACTGCTCGACGCCCTTTGTAAGCAGCCGGAAAAGCGAGTCTCCCGTATGCTCAACGGTAAGGGCCCAGATTATCAAGACCGGCAGGGGAAGAAGCATGAGGGAGAGAAAGAGCCAATCCCGCCTTGCCACCCGAACCGATGACATGACGAAGAGCCCGACGATGAATACGTAGAACAGAGCGAGAAGGGCCAGCTCCCAGACGGGAGCCGGCATCCCGGTTCCCGTGAAAACGAACGAAAAGGTGGATGCGAATGGATGGCGGGAGAGAAAGCCGATCATGAGCAGAGGGAAGAAAGCATAGCCCGCCCAGGAATACATCCATGTCGGGGAGCCCATCCTCCAGCCCTGGATGGTAATCACGGCGATCGCCCCCAGGGCTATGCCCAGAAGGATAGGATCGTGCCAGAAGTGCGTCGCGAAGAGCACGGCGACGATGAAATGGGGCTGCGAGCCGATGAACGCGTCCACCCAGCTCCCCCGGCTGTACGCCTCGTACATGGCCCGTGCTATCGACCGCGCCTCTCCGAAGGACGAGATCGCTTCCTGCTCCGCCTGCTCCATCGAGAATCCGGCGCACTCCAGCTCGCTCACCTTCTCCTGGAAATGTGTGGAAAGCTCGTTCACCACCCTTCTTTCCATCTCGGGGCTGAGGTGAAGATGAGCGCGAACCTCGTCGAGATAGGTATCGATCACTTCAGCCATGCTGCAAGCACCGCCGCACCAGCGTTCATCCCTCGGAAGGCTTGAGAATGAGGTCCATGGCGCTGGAAAAGCTCTGCCACATCGCAAGCTTCCTGGCCAGGAATTCACGACCCTGCTCGGTCATGATGTAGTACCTGCGTTCCTGCCCGTTGGAGAGCTTCTTCCACTCTCCCTTGATGAGCCCGTCGTTCTCGAGCTTGCGAAGAGCAGGGTAGACCGTGCCCTCCCGGAAGCGGAAGTAGCCCCGGCTGCGTTCTTCTATCTCCTTGATGAGTCGATATCCATAGATCTCACCGCGCTCATTGATGAGGTAGAGCAGGAGCGAATCCGTGTTCCCCCGAAGCAGATCGGAATCGTAGCCGAGCCCTTCTCCAGCCATATCCGCACCCTCGCTTTCCCTTTTCATATCAAGGATACGTTCGCTCGAAAGATGCTGTCAATACTTCTCGGGGTGGTGTATCCTCCTGTCCGGAGACATTCATGAGGGAAAAGAGGGCAAAAAAAACGGGGACGGCCCGCGCGCTTGGGGCGAAAGCTGCAAGCCCGAGGGGCAAACCGGCGAGCCCGGGCGGCCAGAGAACCCGGCTGCTCAAGGATCTCACCGCCGCGATCAGGCAGATCGATGAGGAGGGGCTTCTGTTCCTGCTCCGTCAGGCGAATGTTCTTATCCATAATGCCAGGGTCGACGTCTTGAACCGTGAAGCGGAGGAGTTGGAGAAGAAGGCGACAAAGACCCGCGGATCGGGAGCGGCCGCATCGGTCTCCTCCCGGGGGCTTCGAATGGCGGGCTCCGCCCCTTATGCAGCCGTCGAGGAGTCTCCCGACGGGAAGGTCATCTTCCTGGTCCTGGGAAAGTCGCGCAAGGTGATGAACGTCGAGGAAATCAAGCAGCTGGTGCGGATCTGCTATGGTGCCGAGACGAAAAGTGATGCCCAGCGCCAACTCTTCAATGTTCTCGCCCGCGAGCGCAAGGACGTTCTTGTGGACGCGGGAATCGGGGCTCCCGCAAGCCCCATCCTGGAGGCTCTCTTCCATGCCTTGCGGGAGAAATACAGGCTCAAGGACAGGTAGACGGGAAAGATGTCACTGCGGGAAATCGACGGAAGGTACTACTTCAGCTACAACCACATCCACGACACCGTGAAAAAGCTCGCGGGCATGGTGGAGGCGTCCGGCTTCGCCGCCGACGTCATGGTGGCCATTGGAACGGGAGGGTTCATCCCCGCCAGGATCCTGAAAACCTTCCTCAACAAGCCGATCCTGACCGTCGGGATCACCTACTATGGGACCGACAACAAGCCCTCGAGCTCTCCCCGGACCATCCAGTGGATCGATGAGGTCGAGAAAAAGCTTTCCAACAAGCGCGTGCTTCTCGTGGACGAGGTGGATGACTCCCGGGTGACCCTCGAATACTGCCTTCGGGAGCTGCTCCAGCACGGGCCTCGCGAAATCGCCGTGGCGGTGCTCCACAACAAGATAAAGGAAAAGCGCGGGAGCCTCCCCGCCGAGGTGCACCATTATTTTGTCGGGGAGGTTCTGGAAGACCGCTGGATCTGCTACCCCTGGGATGCACAGGACATCGAGAGGCACGAAGAGCTGGCGCGGGGCTGACAGGAGCCGCGCTACTCCGTATCGAAGGGCGTTCCCAGGGCGGACGGCGGGGTGGCGTTGAGGGCGCGCAGGAGCCTCGCCGCGATCCGCCGAAGCGGTTGGGGCAATCTCGCCAGAGTCCTTTCCACCCATTCGGCATTACCGATGTTGACTAAGAGCAGCGTCAGGATCATCAGGGGGAAGGGCGCCACCTGCAATACCTGGGAGGGGACGCCGGGCAGGAGAGGCTGCAGCACGAGCCCAAGCCACTGGAGCAGGGAGAAGAGGTAGGCCCCGAAGGCGGCTCTGAACGGATTCCACCCGCCGAAAATCGTGATGGCAAGCACTATCCAGCCGATCCCATCGAGACCCGAGATGGTCCCCTTCCAGCCCGCTTTCACGGAGAGCGAGTAGATCGGTCCGGCCAGGCCCGCGATAGCTCCGCCCGCCACTGTATAGAGGTAACGGAGCCGGTTGACGTTGGCCCCCCTTATGTAGGCCGCCGCGGGCCGCTCGCCGATTCCTCTGAGCATGAGTCCGGGACGGGTTCTGTAGATGAACACCCACGAGGCGATGACAAGGATGAAGCTGAGATAGGTCATCACGTCCAGCCTGAAGATCAACGGGCCGAGCACCGGAATGCGGTCGAGCAGGGGGATGGGCATTGTCGAAAGGCGGGGGGCGGTCTCCCCCATGATGGGGTTTCCCAGAAAATAGGAAAGATCCCGGCACAACAGGGCGAGGACGAAACCCACCGCCACCTGTGACTGCTTCAGCGTGATACTGGCAAACGCCACCACCAGGGCCACCAGAGCGCCGATCAGCGCTCCGGCGAGAAATCCCAGCGCGATCGACTGCGTCATGAAGGCTGCCGCGAATCCCCCCATAGCGCACAGGAGGATTGTGCCGTTCATGGAAAGGTTGATCACCCCCGCGCGCTCCGACACCGTCTCGCCGATGACGGCAAAAAGAACGGGGGCGGCGGCTGAAAGGACCCCGGAAAGGCTGATGAGCAGAACGTCGGAGCTCATTGCGCGCCTACCCCCTTTTCAAAAGCCGCTGGCGAGCGCCCTGAGCCAGCATCACGAACAGCACCAGCGTCCCCTGCAGGACGCCGGCCAGGGATGAGTCCAGCTTGAGCATGATGGGAAGCTGAATGCTGCCCACGTTCAGCCCCGCGAAAAAGAGGGCAACGGGCGCGGCAAGGGATGCCCTGTAGTTTGTCAGCATGGCCACCATGAGCCCCAGGTACCCATACCCGCTTGAGATCGACGGGATGAGGCGGTGATACACCGAAGTGACCTGCACCGCCCCGGCAAGGCCGGCGAAGATCCCGCACAACGCGAACGATATCATCATGTGCTGCCAGGTGGGGATTCCCAGCAGATACGCGGCCCTTGGGTTCCTGCCCACCGCCTTCAAGCGCAGCCCGAAATAGGTCCCCTGGATAAGGGAATAGATTATCATGATCGACAGGATCGCCATCACGACGGCAGCGGGGCTCAGCCGGGACTGGGCCGTCAGCGTGGGCATCCAGAGGGACTGCGGGAAGGGCATTGTCCCCGACATGGATGCCACGCCGGGCCGCTTCCAGGGACCGAAAATCAGCCACAGGTTGAGCGCCGTTGCCACGAAGTTGAGGCCGAGACCCCCGAAGATCTCGTTCACCCCTCCGAAGGTTTTGAGCGCTCCGGCAAGCATGGCCCAGAGGGCGCCGCCGGTCATGCCCGCCAGAACGCTCATGCCGATCACGAGCGCGGGATTCCAGCCGCTGCTTTGAAGAAGGCGAAGCATCCAGGTCGAGAAGATGGCCCCCAGCGTAATCTGGCCTTCGATTCCGATGTTCCACAGCCCGACCGTGAAGGTGAGAAGCAGGCCGGAAGTCACCAGGAGCAAAGGAACCCAGGAGACGAGCACGTTCGAGATCTCATCCCAGGATCCCACGGCGCCGGAAATGATGTCCTTGAAGGCATCCAGGGGCGGAGCCTTGGAAGCGAACAACACGACGGTGGTGAGCGCCAGGGCAAGGGCGATGGCCCCGATTCGAAATAACGCTTCGGTCCACGGGGAGTTTCTCAAAGCGCCGCCTCCATGGCGAAGCGTTCCCATCCCTTTCCTCCGATCAGGGTTCCGAGCTGCTCCACTGTAAGCTCCGAGGCCGAAAGCGGCGGGGAGACCCGGCCGGAGAAGAACACCAGCACCCTGTCGCTGTATTGCAATATCTCGTCCAGGTCCGACGAGATGAACACGATCGCCGTGCCGCCGGCGCAGCGTTCCTTGAGCTTGCTCCAGATATACATCGTGGACTCGATATCCAGCCCCCGGGTGGGATGCTCCAGGAGTATCAGCGAGAGGCGTGTTGGAAGGAGCGCCATCAACATGCGCTGCTGGTTTCCGCCGGAGAGCGACTCCACGGTGCTTGCCGGCATTCCCTTGATGTTGTAGGTGGCGATGCGCTCGCCGGCCAGGGCTGCCGCCTTTCGCCGGTCAATGAACAGGCCTTTCATTCCCTCGGACAGAACGAAATGCTCGGTCAGCGTCAGCCCGGGAACCAGGCCCTGCTCCAGCCGCGCAGCCGGCAGATACACGACTCCCCGCTTCTTGAATGCATGGTGCGACTGGCCGGACACGTCGCTCTCATCGATGCATATCCTGCCGGCCACGGGTCTCGACAGGCCGGCGCACGTCCCCAGGAATATCGACTGCCCGGAGCCTTCCATGCCGGCGAGCCCGATGACTTCTCCTGCCCTGGCCTGGAAGCTCACATTGCGGATCTGCAGGCGCACGCTTTCCACGGACACCTCGGCCAGGCGGAGCACCGCCGCGCCGGGAGCGGAGGGGAACCTGTCTGAAGCGGAGATCTGCTTGCCGAACATCATCTCGATCAGGCCGCTGGTCTGGTAGGGCGGCTCGGCGGTGCCGATCAGTCTTCCCTGGCGGAGAACGGCCACCCGGCCGCACAGGGCTTCCACGTCCTCCAGCTTGTGAGAGACGAACAGAATCGTCATGCCCTGCCCCGCGAGCTTTTCAAGCGTGGCGAAGAGCTTCTCCTTCTGCGGCAGGCTGATGCCCGTTGTCGGCTCATCGAGGATCAGGGCCCGGGCCCCGAACCATAGAAGGCGGAGGATATCGAGCTGTTGACGCTCGCCGACGGTGAGCGTATCGACATAGGCTTCGGGGTCGAGAAGGAATCCGAACTGTCCGGCCAGCTCCCGGAAGCGCGCGGCGGCTCCCCGCCGGTCGGGGAACAACCCCCCCTCGCGCCCGAGGATGAAATCGTCGAGCAGCTTCAAGGGGGGAAAGTCGAGGGGATCCTGATGCAGCATCCCGATGCCGCTTCGGATCGCATCCGCCGGAGAGTGGATGTGAAGGGGCCTGCCGTCCAGGAGGATTTCCCCGCTGTCGGGAGGGATGAAGCCGGAGAGGATCTTCATCAAGGTGCTCTTGCCGGCCCCGTTCTCTCCGAGAAGGCCCTGGATGGCGGCGGAAGGAATGGCCAGGGAGATCCCTGCGTTCGCGTGAACCTGCCCGAATGCCTTGTGGATGTTACGCAGCTCGACCCGCATGAAGCATCTCTCCCGCCACGCCGCGGATACCCGAACGGGGGGCACCTCCGGGGAAAAAGAAGGGGGCGAGACCGACGCGAGCCCCGCCCCTCAGGGGAGTTCCCGAGTGAATACTTACTTGGAAACGCTCTGCCCGACCATGCCTTTCAACAGCTGCGGCAGATACCAGATCTGTTGGTCCGTGGGGATCTCGCCGGCTTTCAGGTACGAGGTTCCATCCTGGAGCGCCAGCGGGCCCTTCCAGAGGTTCAGGCCTCTGGCGAGCTCGGAGATGAACTTGTCCACGTTTGCCGAAGCGGAAGCGGACAGAGCGGCACCCTTCTTGAAGCCGACAGCGGAGGTATCCGGGTTGTTGATGTTCTTCCAATCCGGGCCGTTCCACTCGAAATGCGATTTCCATTTTCCGCTCATCGCCGAACTGATTGCGCGCTGGTAGGCGGGACCCCAGTTGAAGTAGGGCACGCCCAGGCAGACATCGGGCCCCTCTTTGATGGCGTCGGAATAGTCGTAGGGGATGGCCCACACCTTTTTGCCCTGGGCGGCGAGCTTGACGGCTTCGGTCACGGCCTCGGTGGTGTCGATGCCGGAGACCACCACGTCGTAGCCCGTGTTGAAGAAGTCGTCGGCAACCTGGGTGGGATCCGAGGTCACCCCGGGGATGTTGAACCAGAACCCGATCCACGTGACCTTGAACTTCAAGGTGGAGGGATCCTTCTTCAGATACGTGGTCCAGGCGTAGCGTGCGCCAAGGTACACGGCGGAAGCCAGCCGCCTGGTCTCGGCGTTGATTAGGGGGCCGAGGTAGCCGATCTGGCCGGTCTTGGTGGTGAGGGCTGCAGCAACCCCCGCCATCATCTTGGTGTATTCCATGCGCCCCATGATGTCGACCATGTTGGGAAGGTCTTTGTATTCCTTGCCCTCCTTCCACACCTGGGCGCCCGACGTCATGATGACGAACACGTCGGAATGAGCCTGGGCGAATTTGACCGCCTCGTCGCTCATGTCGTCGGAGCTGAAGATGACAAGCTTCGCACCCTTGGCCACCAGGCTTTCGGCAAGCTGGGAGGCGGTGGTGCCCGGGCGATCCGCCGGATTGACCTTGTCGAGGTACAGCATTTTCGCCCCGGGGACCTTGTTCACGACATACTGGGCGCCGTCGTAGTTGGCCTGGCTCCAGCCGTGGTCGTTGTACGGACCGACCAGCAGGAGGCCGAAGGTGAAGTCGCTCTGCCCGTAGGCAGCGAAGGCCACGCATGCCATGGCCAGAAGCAGGACGAGTCTGGTGAGTTGTCTCATACTCCCTCTCCTTTCACGAGATGCTTGCAAAGTGACATGGACACGATTTGTCTCGCGAGATCCAGATTGTACTACACTTGTCGCCGCCAGCACAATCGCCGCCCGATCCCCTGTGGGCCGGCCTTCTGACATCCCTGTCGCGGCCGGCCTCCGCCCTCCGCGCGGCGGAATACCGCCGCGGGGCTAGGGCCGGCCTTCTGACATCCTTGTCGCGGCCGGCCTCCGTCCATCATAACGGCGTTTTTCTCGCTGGCGCTCGAAAAGCCGCCGTTGGACTAGGGCCGCACACGCTTCCTGTCCCTCGGGAACAGGGCGGCCTCCTTGACGTTGGCCAGTCCCAGCACCTTCTGCGTCAGCCTCTCAAGCCCGATGGCGAACCCCCCATGGGGCGGGCAGCCGTATTTGAAGATGGACAGGTAGTCGGAGAGCCCCGCCGGATCCAGGCCGAAGGTCCGGGCGTTTTCAACAAGCATTTCATGGCGATTGATCCTCATGCCGCCCGACGTGACCTCGAGGCCCCGGAAGAGCAGGTCGAAGGCCCTGGTCTTGTTGTTCTCCGCGGGGAAGGTATAGAAGGGGCGTGACTTGCGCGGGTAGGCATGGACGAACACGGCATCGATTCCGGCCTCAACGGCCGCCCACTCGCAGAGGGTGCGCTCGCCCTCCGGCGTGATCTCGTACACCTTCTTGCCCGTCTGCCGGGAAATAATCTCCCGCGCCTCGTCGTATGCCACGCGGGGGATCTTGGGGCACAGCTCGGGCTCGGGCACCGATGCGTTCCACGCGGCCAGGTCCCCGGCGTTCTCCTCCGTGAGCCCGGAGAAGATCGATTGCAGGATCCCGACCTCCAGGTCCATCAGCTCCATCTCGCTTTCGATGAAGGCCATCTCGACGTCCAGCGACACGAACTCGTTGATATGACGGGGAGTGTCGTGCTTTTCGGCGCGGTAGGCGGGGCCGATCTCGAAGACGCGCTCCAGGCCCGAGGCGATCATTGCCTGCTTGTACAGCTGCGGGGATTGCGTCAGGTACACGCGGGTGTCGAAGTACTCGACGGCGAAAAGGCCGGTGCCGCCCTCGGTCCCGGTGCCGATGAGCTTCGATGTCTTGATCTCGAAAAACCCCTGGCTCCTCAGGTACTCCGAGAACCTCTTGAGGATGGTTGACTGCACTCGGAAGATCGAAAGGATCTGGGGGTTCCTGAGGCTGATCATCCTGTTGTCGAGGATCGATTCGAGGGAGAGCTTGTCCGGCTCCTGGTTCACGGGAATGGGGAGGTCGGGGGCCGCTGCGGAAAGCACCTCGATCCCGGAAACCCGAACCTCGGCCCCGCCGGGGGCCTTCGTGTTGGCCGCCGCCAGGCCGGAGACGCGCACCACGGACTCCAGCGTCACATCCGGCTTGGCTTCGAAGACGAGCTGAACGATGCCGGAGCGGTCACGCAGGAGGAGAAACGAAACCTTGCCCAGGTCTCGTATCCTGTGAACCCATCCGAAGAGGGTGATCTCCTGCCCCACGCGGGAGGCGACGTCACGAGCCAGCGTCCGCATTGCCCAGCTCCATCCTTTCCTGCGCTTCCTCCTCGCTCTCGGAAAAGGCAAGACAGGCGAGGAGCTTCGTGTAAGCAGATTCGGTGGTGAGCGATCCCATGGGAACCGCCCCTTCGCGCCACAGCTCGTGGGAGGTCACATAGCGGGAGAAGTCCACGATCCCTTCCTGCTGGGAGGTGCAGTAGATCTTCACGCCCCTCTCCTTTGCCTCGAGGAAGGCCTTTCGAAGCGAGTAGGGAGACTCGCGGAGGTTCGCCGTTCCGGTGTCGTACAGCTCCAGGATGAACCAGCGGATGCCCTTGTTCATGAAATCGATGAGATGCTCGCCTCTCATGCCGGGATAGATGCGCAGAATCAGCGTGGCGTTGATGGCCGCCTCAAGGCGGGCACGGATCCTCTCCTTGTCCACGGCGAAGGGCTCGGCAAACAGGGGGTTTGCCGTGTGCACGCGATGGGGCATATTCCAGTTCCTGAATCCGTCAGTGGCCACCCTCTCGAATCTGAGGTTGAGGGGAGAGAACACCTCGGAGCCGAACACGACGTAAACGCCGGGGGCTTCGCTGGAGGCCACCTGGATGGCCTTTCGAAGATTGGGGATCGCGTCGCTTCCCTCCCTGCCGGGGGGCTGGAGGGATGCCGTGAAGACGATCGGCACGGGCGGCTGGGGAAACAGCCAGAAGAGGAGGGAGGAGGTGTAGGCGAGGGTGTCGGTCCCATGGGCCACGACGATCCCCGCAGCCCTGCCCTGATGCAGGTTCTCTTCGATGCTCGCGATGAGCCTGGCCCAGTCCTCCGGAGTGATCTCCTCGCTCAACAGCTCTCCCAGCTCCGCCTCTTCGAAGGCGAGGCTCTTGGAGAACTTCCCCTCGGCCTCCAGCATCTTCATGATCTGGGTGGAGTCGCCTCCGACGATATCCCCCGTTTCCGAGACTCGGCCCACGATCGCCCCTCCGAAGGAGAGGATCCTGATCACGGAGAGGGCGAGCTTTTCCCGAACGAGGCTCTGCACGAGGGCGGGATCCGCCCTGCCCGAGGTGGCCTTCATGATCTCCCCGACCAGGTAGCCGGTGGGCTTGTGGTCGCCCCTCCTGATTGCCTCGACGATGGAGGCGTTCTCCTTCATCACGCGATCGATATAACCGCCCAGGACCTTGGGGTCCGTTATCTGCTCCCAGCCTTTCTCGCGAATAATCGCCAGGGGATCCTTGTCCTCCAGAAAGACGCTCTCGAGGACCGCCTTGGCGATCTTTCCATGAATGCGCTTGGAGGCCAGAAGCGTCAGAAGCTCGCACAGCCGCTTGGGGGTGAGGGGGCTGGCGGAGAGGGAAACCTCGGCGCGGTTCAAATGCTTCCGCACGTCCGAAGCAAGCCACAGCGCCACACTCTGGGCATCGGCTCCCAGGGCCACGGTCTGCTCGAAGAAGTCGGCCTGCTCCTTTTCAGCGCAGAGGTACTCCGCCTGCTCCTCGCTCAAGCCGTAGTGGGCAATGAACCTTTGCTTGACTGCCTCGGGAAGTTCCACGAGGGAATCCTCGACAGCGGAGAGAAACTTCTCGTCGGCAACGAAGGGGGGCAGGTCCGGCTCGGGGAAATAGCGATAGTCTGCCGAGGCTTCCTTGGTTCTCATTCCTTCCGTGATGTCGCGATTCTCGTTCCACAGGCGGGTCTCCTGCTTCACCGTGCCCCCGCGCTCCAGGATTTCCTCCTGCCGCTCGATCTCGTAGCTGATGGCCTTTCTGACGAACTTGAAGGAGTTCAAGTTCTTCACCTCGACCTTGTTGCCCAGGCCCTGGCCCGCCAGGTTCACGGAAACATTGGCGTCGCAGCGCAGGGAGCCTTCCTCCATGTTTCCGTCGCAGACCCCCAGGTAGCGGACCATGCGCCGCAGGTGCTGGAGGAAGATCTCGGCCTCTTCGCCCACCTCCATGTCGGGCTGCGTGACGATCTCCAGGAGGGGAGTGCCGGTCCTGTTGAAGTCCAGAAGCGTCACGTCTCCCGCGTGGATCATCTTTCCCGCATCCTCCTCGAGGTGGACCTCGCGGATGCGAACGCGCCGCTTGCGTTTTCGAAGCTCGATCTCCAGGAAGCCGTCGGTGCCGAGGGGAGAGCGGAACTGGGAGATCTGATAGTTCTTGGGCAGGTCGGGGTAGAAGTAGTTCTTCCTCTCGAACAGGGTTGACTTGGAGAGCGTGCAGCTCAGGGCCCGCGCCACCACGTAGCCCATGCGGATCGCCTCGAGGTTCAGGGCAGGGAGCACTCCGGGATAGCCCATGCACACGGGGCACACATTGGTGTTGGGCTCGTCTCCGAAGGCGGCGCGGCAGCCGCAGAACACCTTCGTGCGGGTGAGCAGCTGGATGTGGACCTCAAGGCCGAGGAACGACGCGTACACGCTTCAGCTCCACTTCATGGGGAATCCCGGGGGATCCGGGGAAGGGAACACCTTCTCATACGCCGCGCAGGCCTGGAAGAGCCGAGACTCGCCAAAGGCCGGCGCGATGAACTGCATCCCGATGGGAAGCCCGCCCTCCAGCGCGGCGGGGAAGGAGAGGGCGGGGAGCCCCGCCAGGTTGGCCGAGCAGGTGAAGATATCGGCAAGCTTCTGGGAGAACGGGTCTGCCTCCGCGCTTCCCCTCTCGAATGCGGGAACCGGGTAGACCGGCATGAGAATGAGGTCCACGGCGGCGAAGGCCTTCTGGAAATCATTGCGGATCGCGGTTCGCACCTTCTGCGCCTTCAGGTAGTACTGGTCCTGGAAGCCCGAGCGAAGCACATATGTGCCCAAAAGGATGCGCAGCTTCACTTCGTCGCCGAAGCCCTCGTTGCGCGTGAGAAGCATCATCTGCTCCGGGTTATCGGCCTGGGCCGCACGCGAGCCGTAGCGTACCCCGTCGAAGCGCGCGAGGTTGGCGCTCGCCTCCGCGGTGGCGATGATGTAGTAGCAGGAAACGACGTGCTCAAGGGTCGGGAGGGTGACTTCCTGGACCGCGAAGCCCAGCTTGCCCAGGGCGGCCTTCGTGTTCTCCAGGGTCTTCTTCACGTCGGGGTGCATGGGAACCTCGGCGCATTCGCGGGGGACCCCGATGACGATCTTTCCCGCTTTGGAGGCCGGCCGAGGATCGGCGGGCTGATAGGGCAGCGAGGAGTGATCGAGGGGATCCTGGCTCCGCATCGCGCCGAAGACCTCGGAGGCGGTGGAAACAGTCTTTGCCGCCACCCCGATCACTTCGAGTGAGGAGGCATAGGCCACCAAGCCGTAGCGGGAGACCGATCCATAGGTGGGCTTCAGGCCATAGACGCCGCAGAAAGCGGCGGGCTGCCGGACGGAGCCTCCCGTGTCGGAGCCGAGGGCGAAGGGAACGATTCCCGAGGCGACGGCTGCCGCGGATCCGCCGCTGGACCCCCCGGGCACGCGCTTGAGGTCCCAGGGGTTGGCGGTCTTTTGGAAGGCCGAGTTCTCGGTGGAGGAGCCCATGCCGAACTCATCCAGGTTGGTTTTTCCAGCTACCACGGCGCCCGCGGCCTGGAGCCGGGCCACGGCGGTAGCGGTGTAGGGCGACACGAAGGAGCCGAGGATGCGCGAGCCGCAGGTCAACCGGAACGATCGGACGGCGATATTGTCCTTCACTGCGAAGGGCACCCCTGCAAGAAGGCCGGACGCCGCCGAATCTTCACCGCCCAGAGCGGGATCGAACTGGAGAAATGCGCGCACCTTCTCTTCCCGGGCCAGGGCTTGAGTCTTCCACTTTTCGCTCACTGCCCCGGGCGCCGCGATGCCGTGCCAATCCATAGGACCTCTATAATACGTTGGGGATGACGATGAAGCGGTCTTCCCGCTGGGGAGCGTTATCGAGAAGCCGGTCGGTATCGACGCCGGCTGACTCCCTGTCTTCTCGGAGCCGGTTTTCCTTCAAGAGGGCATGTGTCGTGGGTTGGAGCGCCTCGACATCGAGGCTCCTCATGTGAGAGAAGTAGCCCAGCATCTGTTCGACGGCCTGCCGGAGCTTCTCCACCTCATGCGGCTTCAGAGAGAGTCGCGCCATGCGGGCGGTAGTGTACAGCTCCTCGGCATCCATGGCAGAGCATTAAACCCGGAGCCCAGCGCCATGTCAAGGCGCCGGAAGCGCTCGGGATCTTACGGAAGGAGCTTGACGGAGAGAATGGCGATATTTTACATTATTGAAGGGATATCGAGGCTTCTCCTGTCGGGCGGAGACTTTCTCTGGCGTTCAAAGCCGCTATTATCCAAGGAATACTCCGTTCTCGACCGTCATCGGTGTAAAAAAAATTTGACGGTAGAGAAGAGCATGGTACAATACGGCAACCAAACCAAGAGCGAGGAATGTGAGTGGTCAAAAAGGATTTCCCGAGGGTTCACTTCTACGATCGAGAGCTGGTAGGGCTCTACGACGAGACCTGGACGCTCATGAAGGACTACTGGAAGAAGGGCACCCAGAGAAACGGATTCGCCTCCCGCTATTTCAATCACCCCGACAGCACGATGATCAATCAGTTCGAGGCATGCTTCGCCACCTTCTTCCTCGTGTACTCCAACCGCATCTTCCCCGTGCTTTCCCTGCTGGACAACTTCTACGGCAAGCAGGAGGACTCCGGCGCGATCAGGGGGGAGTACAGCGAAGAGGATGGAAGGCCGCTGCACCGGCGCGACAACCCCAAGGGAATCCTCCCTCCGCTTTTCGCCTGGGCCGAGCATAACATCTATCACAAGCTTGGGGCGAAGAAGCGAATCCGGGACGTTCTTCCAACCCTCGAGCGCTACTACCAGTGGATAGAGGATACCTTCAAGCTGGAAAACGGCCTGTTCTCGGTCCCCCTTTCCGCCACGATGATGGACAATTCTCCCCGGGAAGACATGCACTTCCCCATCGACTTCAACTCCCAGATGGCGCTCTTCGCCTACTACATGTCGGAGCTCGCCGACATCATCAACGACAAGGAAACCAACTACAAGTACAGGAAGAGCTACTTCTCGCTGAAGACAAAGATCAACTCCCTGATGTGGGACGAGAGGGACGGCTTCTACTACGATCTGGACGCACGGGAGAAACGGCTGCGCGTCAAGACGATCGCCTCGTTCTGGCCCCTGATTGCCGAGATTCCCAACGAAGCCAGGGGAGAGAGGCTCATCGACCACCTGGTGGATCCCCACGAGTTCGGGATCGAGAATCCCTTCCCGACCCTGGCAGTGAAGGACAAGCACTTCGACCCCATCGGGATGGGCTACCGCGGCTCGGTGTTTCCGCCCTTCAACTATATGGTCATCAAGGGCCTGGAGAAATACAAGAGGTTCGACCTCGCCCGCGAGTTCGCCATCCGCCACCTCTACTACGTTCTGGACGGGCTCTACCCGAATAACGGCAAGAAGGGTTCCCTCTTCGAAGCCTATGCGCCCCAAACCGAGGGTCCCGCAAAGTGGCCGGGGAAAAGGGGCTTCCCGAGGTCCATGTTCCTCCCCTCCACCGCCATTTCAACGGTTTCCCTCATGATGGAGAACATCATCGGGCTGGACATTTCCCTGCCGAGGAAGACGGTGGATTGGACCATCCCCACCCTCGAGATGATGGGAATCGAGGACCTGGCGCTGAAGAGGAACCTCATCACCATTCTGAGCAGCAAGAGCACGAGGGGCTGGGAGATACATCTGGAGAGCGAAAAGCTCTACTACCTCACGATCGACCTGTTCGGGGCGAAAAACAAGACCCTCCCCATCCCTTCAGGCAAGTGCTCCATCCTGGTGGACAAGATATAGCACACGGGCTCTCGATTATAAGAGACTTCGCCCCTTGAACGACCGGGAGAGGGTCTGCTTGTCGGCAAATTCGAGGTCCCCCCCGACGGGAAGACCGAAAGCGATCCGTGAGACCTTGGCCCCGGTATCCTTGAGCGCCTTCACGAGATAGAGGGCCGTGGTTTCGCCCTCAACCGTAGGATTGGTGGCGACGATCACTTCCCTGACCGCGCCCCTCCGCACCCTTTCGATGAGACTGGAAATCCGAAGCTCACCCGGTCCGACGCCGTCGATCGGGGAGATGGCTCCCATGAGCACATGGTAGAGGCCGTGGTACTCGCGGATGGATTCAATGGTGAGCACGTCCTTGGGCTCCTCCACCACGCAGATCTGGCCCGCGTCCCTGCTCTTATCCGTGCAGATCCCGCAGGGATCGATGTCGGTATATGTTCCGCATACGCTGCACGGGCGGATGGTCTGCTTGAGGCTTGCGATATCTTCGGCGAGCGAGCGCGCCAGGGACTCGTCGGCTCGAAGCAGGTAGTAGGCGATTCGAGAGGCGCTCTTTCTCCCCAGGCCGGGCAGGCGGGTGAGGTGTCCGATCAGCCTCTCCAGGGCGTTCACGGCTACAAGCCCAGAAGCCCCGGGGGAAGATCCAGCCCCGTGAACTGGGACATCTCTTCCTTGAGCTTTTCCTTGAGCCTTTCCAGGGTGTCGGTGAGGGCCGCAAGCACGAGGTCTTCCAGCATCCTGATGTCCTTCTGATCCACAGCCTCGGGCGAAATGGCCACCTTCTCCACGCTCATCTGCCCGTTCATCTCGATCGTGACCAGACCTCCGCCCGCGGAGCCGCTGACCTTCAGGGAGCGGAGCTTCTCCTGGATCTCTCCCATACGGGCCTGGAGGTTCTGCAACTGCTTCAGCATATCAAAGGGGTTGATTGCCATGCCCCTCTCCTTTCACGACTTCTCCGCGAAAGACATTGCGGAGAAGATCCACACGAGGGTCGGGTACCACGACATCCGATTTGGCCTCCTGGAAGCTGACCTTGACCTTCACGGCCTTTCCGATGAGCTGGGAAACCCGCTCGCTCACGAGCTCCCTCTCCCTCATGATCTGCTCCCCCGCGAAGCGGTCCCGCGCAAGGAAGCCGAGCTCGAGCTCCGTATCCGTGAAGACGGCGGATACGGCTTTTTCCAGCCATGAGGAGATCGACGGCTTCTCCCGACGGAAGCCCTCGCACAGCCGCTTCACGATCTCGCCGGCGTCGGGATTCTCCGCCTGTCGCCGGACAGCCGCCGGCTGGGCCCGGGCAGCCGCTTTCACTCCCGGAGTGGACACGATCTCGCCCTTGATCTTCGCCAGGGCTTCCCGTATCTCGGACGGGGAGATCATCCTGTCCAGCTCCACGAGCCGCGAGACGGCGAGCTCCAGCTCGAAGCGCTGGTTGAGCGAAAAACGGATGTTTCTATAGAGGGCCAAGAGGAGCTCAATCGCCTTTTCGATCTGGGGAGCCGACAGGGACTCGAGCACTCCGGCATCGAAGTCCTCGGCCGCGTATCCAAGGAGAGTATCCCGTGTGATTCCGCTCTTGATGAAGAGGAGGTTCCTGAAATACTCGCAGAGGTCTGCGACGAACTGCTCTATGGAGACGCCGGAGGCGAGAACCTGATCGAGCCTCTCGAAGACCTTCCCCACATCGCCCGAACGCAAGAGGCGCGCCAGCTCGTTCATCTCGTCGATGCCGAGGACACCGAGCTTTTCCCTGATGTTCTCCAGGGTGATGGTGCCGGCGGAGAACGAGACGATCTGGTCGAGGAGCGTATAAGCGTCGCGGAGGCTTCCCGTCGCCTCCTTGGCTATCCAGGTGAGAGCCCTTTCCTCGGATTTCACGCCGAGCTCTCCCGCCGCCTCCCGGAGCTTTTCCTTGATCTCCGCCGTGGAGATGAGGCGGAAGTTGTACTGCTGGCAGCGGGAGCGGATCGTTGCGGGGACCTTGTGCACCTCGGTGGTGGCGAAAATGAACACGATGTACGGCGGAGGCTCTTCGATGGTTTTCAAAAGCGCGTTGAAAGCGCTGTTGGAAAGCATATGGACTTCATCGATGATATAGATCTTGTGCCGGGCGCTGTTGGGAGCGAAGAGGACCTCGTCGCGGATCTCCCGCACGTCGTTCACGCTCGTGTTGGAGGCCCCATCGATCTCGATCACGTCCAGCGAGGAGCTGTGCGCGATCTCCTGACACGCGGGGCACGTTCCACAGGGCTTCTCCGTCGGGCCTTTTTCGCAATTCAGCGCCTTGGCGAGGATCCGCGCCACAGAGGTTTTTCCCACCCCCCGGGGGCCGGCAAAGAGGTACGCGTGGGCGATCCGTCCCTGCGCGATAGAACTGCGCAGGGTGGCTGCCACGAACTCCTGCCCGACGAGGTCGTCGAAGGTTTGAGGTCTCTTTCGAGTCGCGGTGACTTCGTACGGCATAGGCTCAGTGAAAAAACCCCTTTAGCTCCATTCAAGCCGAGTACGGCTCATGAGCACGCTGCTTACCGCTGCTACCTTCCGGTCCTGACGGGGTTAGGCAGCAGCTCATAGCGTATGACCTGGATATCATCGCTAAAGGGGTTAGCGGAGAGAGTGGGATTCGAACCCACGGTACCCTTACGAGTACACACGCCTTCCAAGCGTGCACCTTCGGCCACTCGGTCATCTCTCCCAGGGCCGTGAACGGCCCGCGGCCGGCAAAACCCCGCTGCCGCTTGCTGGAGCAAGCACATCGGATGGCGGAAGCCGGTCAAGCTCACACATCGGAGAGAGTGGGATTCGAACCCACGGAGCCGCAAGCGGCTCAACGGTTTTCGAGACCGCCCGATTCGACCGCTCTCGCATCTCTCCCAAAGGTCGTCCGAAGCCGACCGATCCGTGCCCAAGAGGATTCGAACCTCCGACCTTTAGATCCGCAGTCTAATGCTCTATCCAGGCTGAGCTATGGGCACAAAACGGAGAGGAGGGGATTCGAACCCCTGATACCCTTACGAGTATAACGCCTTAGCAGGGCGCCCGATTCGACCACTCTCGCACCTCTCCAATTCAGGATCCCTTGCGTCGCCGGAAGGCCGCCGCGACTGCTCACTCGATCGCACGACTCATCGCGGCGCGGGGAAAGTGACCGGAGAGGGAGGGATTCGAACCCCCGGAACCGCAGAGCGGCTCAACGGTTTTCAAGACCGCCTCCTTCGACCACTCGGACACCTCTCCCGGAATACCACGTACTGGCGCGATTAACTATACTCAGCGACTGTGGCTTTGTCAATAAAAGCGAGGTTCCGGCTGCCGTTTCGATGCGCCGCTCGGCGCAGACTCACTTCTTTCCCGATAGAATCTCGATCACTCTTTCCAAATCCTCTGATGAAAAATAGGAAATTTCGATTTTGCCCTTGGCAGAGGTTCCCCTGATCTCCACTTTCGTCCCCAGCCGCTCGATGAGGCTCTCCTCGATCTCGTGGATCTCGGGCTCCCGGGCGTTTCGATCGGATTGAGAGCCGCCCTTCGCGCTCTTTCCCGCGGCCTTCTTTCCCCTGTTGAGGCTCGCCGCCATCTGCTCCGCTTCGCGCACGGAGATGCCCCGCTCGAGGATCCGCTTGAAAAGCAGCCGCTGATCCGAAGGGTTCAACGACATGAGGATGGCGCGGGCATGCCCGGGGCTCATGTCCCCCTTGTCCACCGCTTCCTGCATCTCTGGGTCAAGCTTGAGCAGCCGCAAGCTGTTGGCCACCGTCGAGCGGTCCTTGCCGACCTGGGCCGCGACCTCCTCCTGGCTCAACCCCGCGGATTCCATGAGCTTTCTGTATGCCTGGGCTTCCTCGATCGGCGTCAGGTCCTCTCTCTGGATGTTCTCGATGAGGGCGATCTCCAACTTTTCGCGGTCGTTGAACTGCCTGACGATGACGGGGATCTTCTCCAGGCCGGCCATCCGGGCGGCGCGCACGCGCCGTTCGCCGGCGATGATCGTGTAGGCACCATCCTGAGCCGCCTCCACGAGCACGGGCTGGAGCACCCCCTTCTTCCGGATCGAGTCGGCAAGCTCGGAGAGGGCCGCTTCCGAAAAATCGCGCCTGGGCTGATCGGGGTTGGGTGCGAGGGCGGAGAGAGCCGCCTCCGTGACGCCCGAGGCTTCTCTCTTCTGCCCTTCCTCGGTCGGGATGAGAGCGCCGATCCCTTTGCCGAGAGCCCGCTTAGACATTGAGGAGCACCTCCTCGGCGAGCTTCTGGTAGCTCTTGGCCCCGATGCACTCGGGATCGTACTGGTTGATCGGCTTTGCGAAGGAGGGGGCCTCGCTCAAACGGACATTCCGCGGGATGATGGTATGGAAGACTTTCTCCTTGAAATATCCCGTCACTTCCTGAACCACCTCATGCGCCAGCCGGGTCCGCATGTCGTACATCGTAAAGAGTATCCCCCCGATCTTCAATTGGGGATTGAGGCTCTTTTGAACCTGGTTGATGGTCTGAAGGAGAAGGCTCAAACCCTCCAGCGCGAAGTACTCGCACTGGAGGGGGATGATGACGAAGTCCGCGGCTACCAGGCCGTTGAGGGTGAGGATTCCCAGGGAAGGCGGGCTGTCGATGAAGATATAATCGAAGCGGTCATGGATCTTATCCATCGCCTTCTTGAGGAAGAACTCCCTTTCAGCCTGGTCCACGAGCTCGATCGTCGCGCCAGTGAGGTTGATGCTGGATGGGATTATCGAAAGCCCTGGAACAGAGCATGCCTGAATGGCTGAGATGGGATCGGCCTTGCCGGTGATCACCTCGTAGATGCCGGGAAGGTTCTTGTCCGCCCCGACGCTGCTTGTCGTATTGCTCTGGGAGTCGAAATCGACCAGGAGAACACGCTTTCCCACATCTGCCAGATAGGCGCCGAGGTTGACGGCGGTAGTAGTTTTGCCCACACCTCCCTTTTGATTCGCAAAAACGATAATCTTAGCCATTCTCTTATGGATACCCGATTTTCAAAGTGCATGCAAGGCTGCTCCAGATCCGAGGGTCTGACCGTGAAAAGATTTTGGAGAAAAGAAATATAATGGATAAAAAACGCGGTATCTTTGCCTAGAAAACACGAATCGGAATAAAAAAACCACAAAACGCTTGCGCGCGGGCGATTTGTGCTGTATAAAAAATCCCGGCTCACAAGAGAGACGCTTTGCATTCGGGAGGGGAATCAAAGTGTTCGTATCCATCAAGAAGCGCAACGGGACCATCGTCCCGTTTCAACCTGAAAAAATTATAAACGCGCTGCTCAAGGCTGGAGAGGCGACGAGCGAATTCGGGGAAGAACTCGCTCGCAAGCTCATGCTGCGCGTTCTCAACCTGGCCCAACAGGCGCTGCCCGGCGAAATACCTACCGTCGAACAAATCCAGGACATCGTCGAGGAAGTCCTCATATCTTCCCAGTTCAAGCAGACCGCCAAGGCGTATATCATCTACCGCGATCAGCATGCCAAGATCCGCGAAATCGTCTCCCGCGCGGACGTGGACCTGATAGACCGCTACCTGGAGAGGGCGGATTGGCAGGTCAACGAGAACTCCAACATGGGCTACTCGCTTCAGGGCCTGAACAACTACGTCTCCTCGGAGATCTCAAAGATCTACTGGCTGAACAAGATCTACCCGCCCGAAATCCGCCTTGCGCACAGCGACGGGGACTTTCACATCCACGATCTGGGCATCCTCTCCGTCTACTGCGTGGGCTGGGACCTTGAGGACCTGCTCCTGCAGGGATTCAAAGGGGCAATGGGAAAGGTCGAAAGCAAGCCCGCCCGGCATTTCGCCAGCGCCCTCGGTCAGATCGTCAACTTCTTCTATACCCTCCAGGGTGAAGCGGCGGGCGCCCAGGCCTTTTCTCATTTCGATATGTTCCTCGCCCCCTTCATCCGCTTCGACCGCCTCGACTACGAAGAGGTGAAGCAGGCGCTCCAGGAGTTCGTTTTCAATGTCAACGTTCCAACGCGGGTCGGCTTCCAAACCCCTTTCACGAATATCACCATGGATCTGAAGGTCCCCGCCATGTTCCGGGACAAGTCGGTAATCGTCGGAGGGGAATACCGCACGGAAACGTACGGCGAGTTCCAGCGCGAGATATCCATGCTCAACAAGGCGTTCCTCGAGGTCCTGGCCGAGGGGGATGCCAAGGGCAGGGTCTTCACCTTCCCGATTCCCACCTACAATATCACGAAGGACTTCCCCTGGGACGATCCCGACCTGGAGGTCCTCTGGCGGGTCACGGCGAAGTACGGGATCCCCTACTTCTCCAACTTCGTGAACTCGGACATGTCACCCGAAGATACCCGCTCGATGTGCTGCCGGCTACGCCTCGACCTTCGAAGCCTCGAAAAGAGGGGCGGCGGCCTGTTCGGGGCGAACCCGCTCACAGGATCGATCGGCGTGGTAACCATAAACATGCCGCGATTGGGGTACCTGTCGGCGGACGAGGAGGAGTTTATCGGGAGGCTCGGGGAGCTCATGGAGCTGGCGAAGAGCAGCCTGGAAATAAAGAGAAAGATACTTGAGCGTTTCACGGAGAGAAACCTCTACCCCTATACGAAACACTACCTGCGGGGAGTCCGCGAGAGATTCAGCCAGTACTGGAAGAACCACTTTTCGACCATTGGCCTGGTCGGACTCAACGAGGCGAGCATGAATCTCCTGGGGACCCACCTGGGAACCGAGAAAGGCCAGCTCTTCGCGATGAGAGTGCTTGAATACATGAGGGAGAAGCTCCTCCAGTTCCAGGAAGAGACGGGGAGCAACTACAACCTCGAGGCTACCCCTGCTGAAGGCGCCTCCTACAGGCTTGCCCGCCTCGACAGCGAAAAGCTCCCGGGCATCCTTTCGGCCAATCTGAACGGCACTGAAGCCGGGGCCAAGCCTTTCTACACCAACTCATCGCAGCTTCCCGTGCAATATTCCGAGGACATCTTCGAGGTTCTGGATCTGCAGGACGAGCTTCAAACCCGCTACACCGGCGGGACGGTTCTGCACCTGTTCATCGGAGAGGAGATCAAGGCACCCCGCAGCGTGACAGGGCTCGTCAAGATGATCTGCAGCCGCTACCACCTCCCCTACTTCACCATCACCCCGACGTTCAGCATTTGCCCCGTCCACGGCTATCTGTCCGGCAAGCAGGAGACATGCCCCCACTGCGGAGCGGCGGCCGAGGTCTATTCCAGAGTCGTGGGATATCTCAGGCCCGTCAATCAATGGAACGAAGGGAAAGTGGAAGAGTTCAAGTACCGAAAGACTTTCAAGCTGTCGTAAAGAGGGGACTCACCCCCATTCGAGGCGATCCGATCCATGGTTGTCGGTGGATTTCAAAAGTTCTCCCTTGTTGATTATCCTGGAAAAATCAGCGCCATCGTCTTCACCCAGGGCTGCAATTTCAGATGTCACTATTGCCATAACCCGGAGCTGGTCGATCCACAGCGCTACGCAACGCCAATTTCCGAAGACTTCATAGCTTCATTCCTTAATAAAAGAATGGGAAGGCTCCAGGGTGTCGTGATCAGCGGAGGTGAACCTACCGTACATGCAGACCTTCCCTTTTTCATCGAAAAGCTCAGATCCCTCGGATACTCGGTGAAGCTCGACACGAATGGGAGCAACCCGCAAATGCTCGAGAAGATCATCCAGGACCGCCTTGTCGACAGCATCTCCATGGATATCAAGGCACCCCTCCCCTCCTATGCCAGGATCGCGGGGGTTTCGGTGCGAACAGAAGACATCGAGCGCAGTATCCACCTCATCATGGAAAGCGGGCTTCTCTCTGATTTTCGAACTACGTACCTCGACTCCCTGCTCTCCATTGAGGATATGAAAAGCATCGGCGAGATGGTCATGGGATGCTCGAACTTTACCCTTCAGCGATTCGTTTCCACGAAAGCGCTTCAGAGAGAAGTTCTGTCGCAACCCTCGCCTTCCACGGAGAAGCTGGCAGACATCCAGGCCTTGCTCCTGGCCATGGGAGTCCCTTGCAGGCTCCTCTGATTCTCAGCCCAGAACCACCTGCTCGGCGGTGCAGATAACGTTATACAGCTCGAGCGGAGTAGCTGCAGTCTCCAGCCTGCCTTCAAGAAACTCGCTTTCAAAAATGCCAGCGATATGGGAGAGGAGAATCTGGTGAATGCGCGGCGTATCAGCGGGAGTCAGAAGCAGGAAGAGCAATGAGATGCTCTCCCCGGCAGCCGGCGCGGGAATAGGCGACTTGAGCCGGGCGACAATCACCATTGGATTGGCCAGGATCATCAGACGTGCATGGGGGATGGCGAGCCCCTTGCCGATATAGCTGCTGCCCAGTTTCTCCCGTTCGATTACTGAAAGCATTATCGCCTCTCGCGACAGCGGAAGATCCGAAGCCCTGATATTCTGGAGGGCGTTTCGAGCGGCTGACAGGATGCTGTCTCCTTCCACCTCCAGGAAGGTCCGTTCCACGGACAGCAGGTCCGAGAGGCGAACGGGCGGTTCGATCGGATACTCTTCTTCGATCGTTCCGATGACCTCTTCGATCGCGTCCTCCAGCGTGATGATCCCTGTCCATGCCCCGTCCTTAGCGAAGACGAGCGCCATGTGGCAGGCTTTCCTCTGCATCTCCGAGAGCAAATGCTCCAGCGGATGCTCTTCTCGCGCCTGGAGACAGGGACGTATGAAAGGCCGCAGATCGTCAGTAGGCTTTCCTGCCCTGTCGGCGAGAAACAGGTCTTTTACATGGATATATCCCAGGGGTTTTTCGGAATCCTTTTCAATTACCGGGTACCTGGAAAAGCGGTTCTCTCCGATCAGTTTCTCCGCTTCGGCGCGCGACATCCCCAACCGGAGGAAGCGTACGAGCCTTCGAGCGCGCATCGCGTTCCTGACGGTCAGGGCGCCCATGTCGAGAACGTTCTCGATGTGGAGGAGCTGGCGGAATGAGAGCATCCCGCTGGACTGGGAGTGATCGAGGATGATCCTGATCTCGTCTTGCGTGTGGGCCCCCGGCCCGCTCACAAGGGGGAGGCGGAAGAGACTGAGTATGGCGTTCACAGTCGTGTTGAGAAGCCAGATGGGAACGATGAAGATGGAGCGGAAGATCATCATGGGGTAAGCCATGAGCAAGGCCAGCCTCTCGGTGTCTCGGATGGCGATTGATTTCGGGACGAGCTCGCCCAAAATGATGTGAAGATATGAGACAAGGAAATACGCGATCGCGATGGCGACCGCATGCGATGTTATCCGGGTTGCGACTCCCGTTATCCCCACAATGGAAACGGCTGGCTCGATGAGCGCCGCAAAGGCCGGTTCCCCGACGAACCCCAATCCGATGCTGGCGAGGGTGATCCCGACCTGGCAGACGGAGAGAAACTCGTCAAGATTCGCCTGGATTCGCTCCACCAACCTGGCCCTTCGGTTGCCTTTGGCCGCTAGAGATTCCATGAGGGTTGGACGGGCTTTAATCGCGGTCAATTCAGCCAGTACGAAGAAAGCGTTCAGTACCAGGAGAAAGACCGCAATAAGGAGATACAAGCTAATGAGCATTGTGCACCTCGAGCTCTTCGCGCTCCGCTATTCAAAATCGCATGCAGAGGATCTGCCTGCGATACGTTCTTCTACCGGCTATTAGATTATGTCCTGGGGGAAATGAAAAGTGCCATCGGGCATCGACAAGAACGGGATCGAAGTGAATGCCGCTTTGCTCCTTGATGATGGTAATCGGGGATTCATGGGAGAGAGGCTGCTTGTAGACGCGGCGTGAATCCCGTCTTGGTACTGATCAATCACGCCCTTCGTATAGGCGCTCAGGAAATCCAATGTTTCACGTGAAACACTCGGGAGGGGTTCCGCTCGCCTACTCAGGGGTACCGGGTTCTGATTCTTCCGAATCGGCTTTCTCTTCCTGGTCCGATGGTTGGCCCTGCTCGCTTTCTTCCTCTTCCTTGACGACACGGGCCACTCCGACAACGACATCCGGCTTGGTGATATTGACGATCCGCACTCCCACCGCGGTCTTTCCAAGCGCGGCGATGTCCGAGAGGCGAAGCTTCAGAGCATTGCCCTGGGAGGTGATGCAGACAAGATCGTCCCTGGTGCTCACGGAAAGAACACCCACCACCTCGCCGGTCTTCTCCGAGGCCTTATAGCAGATCTGGCCGCGAGTTCCCCTGCCATGGGGAGAGAAGTTGTCGTACTCCGTGCGCTTGCCGAAGCCGAACTCGCACACCAGGAGCATCTGCTCTCCTTCCTTGACCATGGCCATGCCGGAAAGCTCATCCTTGTCCGAAAGACGGATCCCCAGCACCCCCCGGGAGGATCTGCCGGTGGCACGCACTGCCTCCTCATTGAAACGAAGGGCATTGCCCTTGCGCGTGACGAGCACGATCTCGTTCTTCCCCGAGGTGAGCTGCGCGGTGACCAGACCGTCTCCCTGATCCAGCTTGATGGCGACGATGCCCCTCGCTTTGGCGTTGGCGAAATCCGAGATTGCGACCTTCTTTACCACGCCCTTGCGGGTGGCCATGAACACGTACTTCTCATCCGTGAAGTTGCGCAGGCTGACGATTGCGGTAATCTCCTCCTCGCTTCCCAGGGAGAGCAGAACCTTGATGCTCTGGCCTTTTGCCTGCCGCGTGCTCTCCGGGATTTCATGAACCTTGATCCAATACGCGAGTCCCTTGTTGGTTATGCAAAGCACGTAGTCGTGGGTTGAAGCGATGAAGACCTGCTCGATGAAATCGTCTTCCTTGAGGTTGGCCGATGAAGAACCCTTTCCGCCCCTGCCCTGCCGGCGGTACGCCGTAACGGGGATCCGCTTGATGTAGCCGCGGTTGGAGATGAGAATGATCATGTCCTCTTCCGCGATCAGGTCCTCGATGTTGATCTGCTCGGCTTCCTCCTCGATGATCTCGGTCCTTCTGTCGTCGCCGAACTTCTCGGATATCTCCTGAGTCTCCTCCTTCACCACCCCGAGAATCTTCTGCTCGCTTGAGAGAAGGTCTTTGAGGTGATCGATAAGAGCCAGCACCTCTTTCAATTCATCAAGGATTTTCTGGATCTCCAGCCCCGTAAGCCGCTGCAATCTCATGTCGAGAATCGCCTGGGCTTGCTTCTCCGACAGCTTGAACCGTTCCATGAGAGCCAGCCGCGCCGCTTCGGGGTTCGCCGAGCCCTTGATGAGAGCGATCACCTCGTCGATGTTCTCGACGGCGATCTTGAGCCCCTCCAGGATATGCGCCCGCTCCTCGGCCTTGGCCAGATCGAACTTCGTCCTCCTGGTGACCACTTCCTTCCTGTGGGCCATGAAGCAGTCGATCATGTCCTTCAGCCCGAGAATCTTGGGAAGTCCGTTCACTAAAGCGAGGTTGATCACTCCGAAGGAAATTTGAAGCTGCGTATGAGCGAACAGCTGATTCAAGATCACCTTGGGCGAGATGCCCTTTCGAAGATCTATCACGACCCTCATCCCATGCCTGTCAGACTCATCGTTGAGATCCACGATCCCGTCTATCTTCTTTTCCTTGACCAGGTCCGCGATCCGTACGATCATGTTGGCCTTGTTCACCTGGTAGGGAATTTCCGTGACGATGATCGAGTCCTTTCCTGAACTCGATGTCTCCACGGTTACCTTTGCGCGCACGGTGATCTTGCCGCGGCCGGTCGAATAAGCCTCCCGGATCCCATTCCTCCCGAGGATGATCCCCCCCGTCGGAAAATCGGGGCCTTTGACGATCTTCATCAGCTCTTCATTGGGGGTTTGTGGATTGTCGATGACCCGCACGATCGCTTCGCAGACCTCCCGCAGATTATTGGGAGGGATGTTGGTTGCCATTCCCACGGCGATCCCGCTGCCGCCGTTTGCCAGAAGGAAGGGAAACGCGGCGGGCAGGACGAGGGGTTCCATCTGCGACCCATCGTAGGTTGGGCCCAGGTCGACGGTGTCCTTGTTGATGTCGCGCAGCATCTCTTCGGCTATCCGGTTCATCCGCGCTTCCGTGTATCGCACGGCCGCTGGGGGATCTCCGTCTATTGAACCGAAATTGCCCTGGCCATCCACCACGGGGTAGCGCAGGCTGAAGTCCTGGGCAAGGCGGACCAGTGAATCGTAGATTGCCTGGTCTCCGTGGGGATGGAATTTCCCCAGGACGTCCCCCGTGATCCTCGCGCATTTCTTGTAAGGCCTGTCCGCGTGGAGACCCATCTCGTTCATCCCGAAGAGGATCCGGCGATGGACCGGTTTCAGCCCGTCACGCGCGTCGGGCAGGGCTCTCGAAACGATGACCGACATCGCGTAGGTGAGGTATGAGTTCCTGACCTCCTCTTCAATGGGAAGGGGAATGATTCGCGTTCCTGCGTCAGACATTGCGTGTACTCCGTTTCACCTTCGAGGCGCCCTGCCCCGGGGAACTACACGTCGAGGTTGGTAACCGACAGGGCGTTGTCTTCGATGAACTTTCTTCGGGGCTCGACGTTCTCTCCCATCAGCGTCGTGAATATCACCTCGGCTTCCACCGCGTCGTCGAGGCGGACATGGATGATATTGCGAAGCTCGGGATTCATGGTCGTTTCCCAGAGCTGTTCGGGATTCATCTCTCCGAGCCCCTTGTATCTCTGGAGCGTGACTTCCTTTCCGTTGCCGTCCTTCTGGAGCTCCGCGAGCACCCTCTCTTTTTCCCCATCGTCATAGGCGTAGGAGATCTTCTTGCCGATCTCCAGCTTGTAGAGAGGGGGCATGGCTATATAGATATGGCCGCGCTCGATGAGCTCCTTCATGTAGCGGAAAAAAAACGTGAGGAGGAGGGTTCGTATATGAGAGCCGTCCACATCGGCATCCGCCATGATGATTATCTTTCCATAGCGAAGCTTTCGGATGTCGAACTGATCCCCGGCTCCCGTGCCGATGGCGGAGATGATGGGGAAGAGCTTGTCGTTCGTCAGGACCTTGTCGATGCGGGTCTTTTCAACGTTGAGCATCTTGCCCCAGAGCGGGAGGATGGCCTGGAAAGCACGGTCCCTTCCCTGTTTGGCGCTTCCGCCCGCGGAATCACCTTCAACAAGGTACAGCTCGCACTTGTCTGGATCCTCCTCGGTGCAGTCCGCCAGCTTGCCCGGAAGCCCGGAGTTCTCGAGCAATCCCTTCTTCCGCGTGAGTTCGCGCGCCTTGCGCGCCGCTTCCCTGGCCCTGGCAGCCATGATCGACTTGTCGAGGATCTTTCGCACGACGTCGGGATTCTCGTCGAAGAACTGGGTGAGCCTGTCATAGGTAAGGCTCTCGACGATCCCCTTCGCCTCGGAGTTGCCGAGCCGGGCCTTGGTCTGGCCCTCGAACTGGGGCTCCGGAAGCTTTACCGAGATCACCGCGGTGAGCCCCTCGCGCACGTCATCACCGCTTAAGTTCTCATCGATCTTCTTTGTCAGGTTGAGTTTCTTGAGGAAGTCGTTGAGGCAGCGGGTGAGAGCGCTCTTGAATCCGATGAGGTGGGTCCCGCCTTCCCGCGTGTTGATGCTGTTGGCAAAGGTGAAAATCGTCTCGTTGAAGCTATCGTTATACTGAAGGGAGACCTCGACACGAACGTTGTCGCGTTCGCTGTCGAAATAGACGGGCTCGGGATGGATCGGAGCCTTGTTCTTGTTCAGGAATTCGATGAAGGATTTCACTCCGCCGTCGAAATGGAAGAGGTGACTCTTTGGGGGAAGCGTCCTCTCGTCAGCGATTGAAATCTTGATCCCTTTGGTCAGGAAGGCAAGCTCTCGGAGGCGGTTGGAGAGCGTGTCGAAGCTGAACTCGATCTCGTTGAAGATCTGCTTGTCGGGCTTGAAGCGCGTTACCGTGCCATGGCGGTTCGTCTCGCCCGTGATGGCAACCGCGGCTGCCGGCACTCCGCGGTCGTAGTGCTGGAAGTAGATCTTGCCTTCCCTGTGGACCTCTACCTCGAGCCACTCGGAGAGGGCGTTTACCACTGACGCCCCCACGCCGTGTAGTCCTCCCGACACCTTGTAGGTTGCCTTGTCGAACTTTCCCCCAGCGTTCAGCTTGGTCATGACGACTTCGAGCGCGCTCACCTTCTCGCTGGGATGGAGATCGACGGGGATTCCCCGGCCATCGTCATCTACGGTGACTATGTTGCCTTTGGAGAGCTGGACGGAGATCGATGTGCAGTAGCCGACCAGGGCTTCATCGATCGAGTTGTCCACGATCTCGAATACGAGATGGTGCAATCCCTCGAGGCTGGTCGAGCCGATGTACATGCTCGGCCGTTTCCGAACGTGTTCCAGCCCCTTGAGCACCTGAATATTGTGGGCGCTATATGTTTCGTGCATAGGAAAAACAAACGCGTGGTTACAATTGACGGTACCGAATTTTCGCGAAAAAATCAACACATTGCCGAGGTCCTCAGGCGTCGAATCGGCGCTGACCGGGGTCTCGCGCGGGGGATAGGCTTGCGCGATGCCCCTCCATGGGCTACAATCCGACCTGCGAAATCGCCGTGTGTATAAACTGTGGATAGCAAATGGGAAATCGATACGGAGAGACCCCGACCTACCCTAGTGATCAAAGTGATATAAATTGTTATATAGTCGCCGATCAGCGTATTTTAATTTCTTTTGCTTCAAATAATTATATCAATCATATTTCATGGGATGATCTTCCCGGCCCTTTTTTGAGGGATTTTTCTCTTGTCCGCAGGCACGCCGGAACGAGCCGAACTGTGAATAACTTGTGGATAGTTTGAAAATAAGAAGGGGACAAAGCCATGGAGGCGGGCAAACGGAGCCATGAGGCTTTCTGGAGACAGGCGCTGAAGGAAATCCAGGGAGAGCTGAGCGAGCAGGAGTTCGCCACCTGGTTCAAGGACGTGGAGTTTGCGGGCAGCGGGGACTCCAACATTCTCCTCTCGGTGCCTTCTTCCTTCTATAAAGACCAGATTTCTCAAAGATATCTGGCCAAGCTGGAGGGGAAGCTCCTCGAGCTCTCGGGTGAGGAGCTTTCGATCAAGTTCTCCGTTCAGAGGAAATCCCGCGAGAAAGCGTCCCACGAGGAGATGGCCCGGGGACAGAAGCCCGAGGATTCGGCGTCTCGAAAAAGACAGCACCCCCAGCTCAACCGCGAGTACACCTTCGAGCGCTTCATCATCGGGGAGTCCAACTCCTTTGCGGCGAACGCCGCTTTAGCCATCGCGAGGAATCCCGGCTCTGGATACAACCCCTGCCTCATCTACGGCGGGGTCGGGCTTGGAAAGACCCATCTCGTTCAGGCCATCGGCAACTCGGTCTACCGGGAGTTTCCCGACTTGAAGGTGGCGTACGTGACCGTGGAGACCTTCGCCAATGAGTTCATTCTTTCAATCCAAAAGAAAACAGGGCACCAGTTCAAGAACAAATACCGTTCCGTCGACGTCCTTTTGATCGACGATATCCATTTCCTGGAGGGAAAGGAAGGAACCCAGGAGGAACTGTTCCACACCTTCAATGCCCTCTACGACGCAAACAAGCAAATGGTGTTCACCAGCGATAGGCCGGTCTCGGAGATCCGAAGCCTTTCAGAACGCCTGAGGAGCCGATTCGAGCGTGGGCTCAATGTGGACCTCCAGCCGCCCAACTACGAGACGAGAATCGCCATCCTGAACAAGAAAATCGAAGAGAAGAAGGTGGATATCCCCGACGAGGTCGTGGAGCTCATCTGCCGCAATGTCACCACCAACGTGAGGGATCTCGAAAAGGCCCTCACCAAGCTCATCGCCTACGCCGAGCTCGTGAACAAGAACATCACCCTCGAGATCGCCCAACATCAGCTTAAGGACTTTTTCGCCCAGCCCAGCCAGAAGAACATCACCATCGAGCTCATCCAGAAGATCGTCTCCGACTACTTTGGGCTCACGTACAAGGACCTCCGCGGGAAGCGCAGAACAAAGGCCGTGGCCCTGCCCCGACAGGTTGCCATGTACATTGCCCGGGAGCTTACCGAGTTTTCCACCACGGAGGTTGGAGCGGAGTTCGGCGGCCGTGATCATACGACGGTCATGCATGCATGCCAGAAGATCGAAGACCGCATGAAGATGGACCCCACGATGGACCCGATCATCCAGCAGCTGGTGAAGAAGATCAGGCAGAACAATGGGTAAGGATTGGGGACAGTCGGTGGGATCGGCCCCGGAGGAACGCCGACGGACAGGGAGCACAATGTGCAAACCCTATCTCCGAAAGGGCGGGGTATGGTAGAGTCACCCCTGGTGAGAGGACTATGTGCATGAATCGGGGATATCCGGCAGCGGTTATCCTTCTTCTCAACTCCCTATTGCCGAATGAAATGGATCGATCTCCCACATATCCACAGCGCTTACTAGCATTACCATTATTAGAATTCTCTAGAAAGAGGAGGTAGAGATGAAACTCATCTGCTCGCGCGATGCGATTCTCAAAGAGATTGGTATTGCCCAGGAGGTCATATCCTCGAAGAACTCCCTCTCGATCCTCTCCAACGTCCTTTTAACGGCGACCAAGGGAACCCTCGTATTGCAGGCGACAGATCTCAAGGTGGGCTTTGAAACGAGCATTCCCGTGGACGTGGTGCAGGAAGGAACGACAACGGCATTCTGCGACAAGCTTCTCAATATCATCAGGTCCCTTCCCGAGGGAGATGTCGAATTGGAGCAGACGGATGCGACGATGCTGCGCATCAGGCCCGTTTCGAAGAAGATCGATTTCCAGCTCCGCTGCATCCCGGCGGACAAGTACCCCGAGATCGCCAAGGTGGCGGACTCCAGCTACTTCGACTTTCCCCAGAAGGATTTCATCGAGATGGTATCCAAGACTCTGTTCGCCGTCTCAGACGACGAGACCCGCTACTTCATGAACGGGATCTTCGTGGAAAAGCGGGATGACATGCTCGTCATGGTGGCGACTGACGGACGGCGCCTGGCCCACATCTCAAGAAAGATTCCCGTCCCCATTGAAAACCTCCGTGGCGTGATTCTCCCTCCAAAGATCCTTACCATCGTTCGAAAGCTCTCCTCCGGCGAAGGCAGCCTTTCTCTCGCCCTGACCGATAAGAACCTGTTCGTGCGAATGGACGGGAAGAACCTCGCTTCGAACCTGATCGATGGGCAGTTCCCCGATTACAGGAGAGTGATTCCCGACGCCCAGAAGTACCGCGCCACGATAGAGCGGGAGCCTCTGGAAGACGCCCTGCGCCGCGTGTCGCTCCTTGTCGAGCAGAAATCCCGAAAGGTGATCTTTGCCGTGACCGAAGGGGCCGTGACCATCTCTTCCAAGGAGAGCGAGCTCGGAGTCGCCAGCGAGGAGGTCGCCTGCGACTATTCCGGGCCGAACATGTCATTCGCCGTGAACTGCCTCTACATGATCGAACCGCTTCGAGAGATCGGCTCCCGAACCGTTTCCCTGGAGTTCAGCGACGTGAACAAAGCCATCACCGTGAAGCCGCAGCCAGAGGACGGCTACCTGAACATCATCATGCCCATGCAGCTGGATTGATGGGGTTTGAATCGGTTCGGTTCTTCAACTTCCGCAATCTCAGGGATCGGGAGCTCTCCCTGGGCGCGAAGGAGGTCTTTCTCATCGGCGAGAACGGCCAGGGGAAAACCAACCTGATCGAGGCGATCTACCTGCTGAGCGTGGCTTCCTCCTTCAGGGAGAATCGCGACTCCGTAATGTTTCGCGATTCCCAGGCCGAGATGGGCCTGTCCGGCCGCTATACCGACCCCATGGGGGGGGTGAAGGTGGTGGACCTCCGGGTCCGGACCGGCATGAAAAAAGAGATCAGGGTGGACGGCAGGCCCCTGATTGATCGCAGAGAGCTCATCGGCCAGGTCCTTTGCATCTGCTTCGTTCAGCAGGACATGGATTTCGTCGCCGGGACCCCCGAGGCCAGGCGCCGCTTCTTCGACCAGACCCTCGTCCTTTCAACCCCTGCCTTCATCGAAACCCTCCGAGCGTACCGCAAAGTGCTCAAGGCGCGGAACTTCGTGCTCAAACAGCGCCGGGAAGAGCTTTTGGACGCATACGATAAACAGCTCGCCGCCTTCGGGCTCGAGCTGACCGCCGGACGCGCATCACTGGTTCGCCGGTTCAACACCGTTTTTTCTCCGCTCTTCAAGGACATCATGGGCGTAGAGACGCCTGTCGAGATCCGCTATGCTCCTTCCTGGCGGGAGACGTCGAGCGCCGCTGAGGCTGAAGAGCTCCTCGCGGCGATGCGCGGCAGGGATCTCGCTTTCGGAGCGTCCACGACAGGGCCTCACCGCGACCTGTTTCAGTTCTCCTGCGACGGCAGGGATTTTGCCGCCTACGCTTCGACGGGACAGATGCGCTTGTGCGCCCTCGTCCTCCGAGTGGCTCAGGCCGCCTTCCTGGCCGAGCGTACGGGAAAGAAACCAGTACTCCTCCTCGACGACGTTCTCTTGGAGCTCGATCCGGCAAAGAAGAGGGCCTTTATCTCCCGGCTCCCCGAAAGCGAGCAGGCCTTCTTCACATTTCTTCCTGACGAGAACTATCTCCCCTATCGGGGCGACGCCACTCTCCTTCTTGCCGTGGAAAATGGGGATTTCCGCGCATGGTGAAGAAAATCGGCGATGTCCTGCGGGAGTTTCTCAAGGAGCGGGGATGGCCGGCTGAAGATCCCTGCTCCGCCGTGTTCCTGAACTGGAAGAGCATTGTCGGGGAGACTTTCGGGGAGCATTCGTGGCCCATGGAGGTGGAAGACGGGACGCTTGTCGTGGAGGTCGATCACCCGGGCTGGATGCAGATGTTTCTCCTCAGGAAAGGCTGCCTGCTGGAATCCGTGAGGAAGGTCTCTCCGCGGGCGGGAATTCGAGACCTGCGCGTCCGCCTCCGGGCCAGATGCCCATAGGGGCCGGATGCGGTGCGCAGGCGGCGGCATCGACTTTCGAGGCATTGACACGATACCGGAGAATCCCTATATTCATTTGGTTCATTTCAGCCGTGTAATAAACCCTGGTTGTCCAGGATATCAAGGAGCTTATTCACATGAAGCGCACCTATCAGCCCAGCAAGGTCAAGAGAACGAGAAAATTCGGGTTTCGGGCGCGAATGAAGACCAAGGGCGGCAGGCTCGTCCTCAAGCGCAGGAGGGCGAAAGGTAGGATCAAGCTGACCGCCTCAGATGAGAAAAAGCCTTACTAGGAGCGAACGCCTCCGCGCGACGGGCGAGATAAGAGCCCTCCTGCGGTCCGCCAAGAGGATCGAAGGGCAGGGAGTAAAGCTGCTCTACCGGGACAACGGTGGGGGAGCAAACAGGATTGCAGTAATCGTCGGTCGAGGATGCGGCGGCGCTGTCCGGCGAAATCGCGAGAAGAGGATCACCCGGGAAGCCTACCGCGAGCTGAAGCCGGAGCTCAAGCCTGGAAAGGACATGGTTTTCATCATCGGTAGATTCGGGCAAACCTCTGTCCAGAGACGGGAAGCCCTGCGCGGGCTTTTCAAGCGGGCGGACCTCTCGTGATCGCATGGATCGAGAAGGCAGTGCGGTTTCTCGCCGTTTCCCCCATCAAGGTCTACCAGTATCTCGTCTCGCCGCTTTTCCCGCCCTCCTGCCGGTATGTTCCCACATGCTCCCAGTACGCCGTGGAAGCGATCATGAAATACGGAATCCTGAAGGGTGTGTATCTCGGGGTGCGCAGGCTCTTGCGCTGTCATCCCTTCCACCCCGGCGGATACGACCCCGTTCCATAGAGGAGATGCATGGATAAAAGGACTCTCTTAGCCGTCGTAATCTCGGTGGCCATCCTCATCGCGGGAACGCTCATCCAGCAGTGGCTTTTCCCCGCGCCGCCGAGCAGGCAGACCCCGACCCCTGCGGCGACACAGCCGGCCACGGAGGGACAGCAGGGCAGCCAGCCTCAGCCTCAGCCCGCCGGCGCATCCACGACAGCCGGGCAGCAGGCGCCCGGAAAGCCGGCGGGCATCGCGGCGCCCGGCGTGGTTGTGCCGGTCCCCCAAAGCGGCGCGATCCAGCCCGGGCTGGAGAAGGTGGAGCGCGATACATCGTTGTTCCATCTCACTTTCTCCCGCGAGGGAGGTGTTCTCACCTCGATCCAGCTGAAGAAATTCAAGAACGCGAACGGATCTCTCGTGGACATGGTGCTCCCCTCCACCACGGGGCAATATCCTTTCGACATCTCCTTCGGGGATTACAAGACGCCGTGGATTACGGTCGCCTTCGATCTCAAGGAGACGGTGAGTCCCCAGCAGTCCGTATTCGAGTTCTCCCGTGCCTTCCTCTCGGTCACCGGCGTCCCCTTTACGCTTCGAAAGACCTACGTCTTCCACAACGACGAGTACATGATGGAGCTTCGCGTTTCCCTCGAGAACTCGGTGAACGACGTGCCGGACCTCGGGCCCGGCACCTACGCCTATTCCCTGAGCATCGGCCCCCAGATCGGCCCCCCTTTCCTGAAGCTGGACGGCAGGAGCGAGTACCGCTCTTTTTTCACCTATTCGAACAACAAGCTCAAGGACCTGGGAGGTCTCTCGGGCCAGGTGAAGGAGAGCAGTGACAGCCTCACATGGGCGGGGATCGTGGGAAAATACTTTACCGTGCTGGCCATTCCTGACGCAAATCAGTATCGCTACATCTTCGACGCCGAGAAGCTCGTCCCCAACTTCGACAGATCCGCCCTCTCCATCGAGCGGCCCAGGCTCAAGGCCGCCAAGACCCAGGACGTTTTCCGCTTCTATATCGGGCCAAAGATGAGGGAGATCTTGAGCCGTTACAACGACACGGGCAACAACACCTTCGCCGTGAGCGATCTCAAGCTCGACGAGGTGATCAAATCTCCACCGATCATTGGGGGGCTGGCGCGGCTGTTGAGCTGGTTCCTTCTCCAGTTCTTCAAGGCAATCCCCAACTACGGCGTCGACATCATCCTGCTCACGCTGTTTCTGAAGCTCATTTTCCTGCCCCTGACGTTCAGGAGCTCCGAGGCCACAGCACGGATGCAGGCCCTGAACCCCAAGATCAGCGAGATCAGGGAAAGGCTCAAGGGCAAGCCGGACAAGATGAACCAGGAGATCGCGGAGCTCTACAGGAGAGAGAAGATCAATCCGCTGAGCGGCTGTCTGCCTCTTCTCCTGCAGCTTCCCATACTCTGGGCCTTCTACAGCATGCTGAGCGACAACTTTTTCCTGCGGGGCTCCGGATTCATAGCGGGTTGGATCACGGACCTCTCCGCCCCCGAAGCGGTCTGGGATTTCTCTCCCTTCACCATCCCCATCGCGGGATGGCACAGCCTGCGCATCCTGCCCTTCCTGATGCTCGCCACCCAGTTTCTCACCACCAAGGTGACCACGCCCCAGGACTCCTCCCAGCAGGGCGCGCAGATGAAGCTCTTCACCTACGTGCTTCCGGCGGTATTCTTCTTCATCCTCTACGATATGCCGTCGGGGCTCGTGCTCTATTGGACAGTTCAAAACATATTCTCCATCTTCCAGCAGCTCTACATCAACTCCGTGAACAAGAAGAAGAAGCTGATGGCCGGGAAGGTGGAGGTGGTGAATACACGGAGGAAATAAACATGATCGTGAGGGAGTTCGAAGGAAAGAACGAAAAGGAGGCGATCGACAGGGCGATCGAGGAGCTCGGTCTGGATCGCAACGAAATCGATTTCGAGATCGTGGAGGCAAAACGGCCCGGCATCCTCTTCCGGGGCGGAAAGGTGAAGATCCGCGTCCACATGAGCGAGGAGCAGGAAGAGGAACCCCCCCCACAGCAGGGCTCCAGCGACCCCACTCCTCAGACACCCTTCGAGGAGAAGATCGTGGATTTCACCAGGGACCTTCTCGCCAAGATGGGCTTCCCGGCACAGGTCGTCGTCAACCGCCGGGAGGAGAGGAGGTTGGGCCTCGACGTAGAGACGGAAAACTCAGCCATCCTGATCGGCAAGCAGGGAAAGACGTTGGAAGCATTCCAGTTCATTGTGAACCTGGCGGCCGGCCGCATGGGGGGGGATTCCACGCGGATCGTGATCGATACCCAGGACTATAGAAGCCGCAGGGAGCGAAGCCTTATAAGAATGGCCAACCAGGTCGCCGAGCAGGTCCGTCGAAGCAGGGATTCGCGCCTTCTGGAGGCGATGAATCCCTTCGAGCGCAGGATCATCCACACTACTCTCGCCACCCACGGAGACATCGAGACGGTGAGCGAGGGGGACGGGCTGTACAAGAGGATCCGGGTCATCTACCGCGGCAAACAGGGCTCCCGGAGGGAGTGATCGCCGTGCCGATCTACGAATACCAGTGCAAGGATTGCGGATCCCCCTTCGAGCTTCTCGTGCGTTCCGACACCCGTATCGCGTGTCCCTCGTGCGACAGCGCGCGCGTGGTGAAGAAGCTCAGCCTCTTCTCGGCCCAGGTGAAGAAGGGGACGGAATCCGTTCCGTCCTGCCACACGGGCGCCTCCGGCTGCGACCTGGGCAAGTGCGGCTCCGGCTTCTGCGGGGTGGACTGACAGGCCGTTTTTTCACATACTGGGCGCATGGCTGCGGGTGAGAGGACGGGGATCTCCGTCTGGGACCCGGTCGAGATAAGGCACAGGCAATGCGCGGTATGGCGCTTTCCGCCTCGGCGCATATTCGTGGAGCGGCTCGACATCGAGTGGCACGTCCTTTCTCTACCCGGAAGCGGCGGCACCGCCTCCAGCGCCTTCATCGAAAGGGCTGAAAAGCCCCTCTCTTCCGCCTGGCGGCACTATCTGGTACGGGACGCATCCCCTGTGCAGCCCCTGCCCATGCTCCCCGACCGTCCCCTCGTTGTCAGGCCGGACCGCCCTCTGACCATCCTTCCGGGCGAGCGCGCCCTGTTTTTTCTCGAAATACCGGTCTGGTTCCGTCTTTCCATCGCTTCGGAACAGCCTGTTCGCATCTTCGAAGAGCCCCTCTCCATCCTGTCAAACACGTGGTTTGGCGATCCCGTCAACGGAGAGCTCTGCTACACGCTGTATGTCAGGCTTCACCAGGGGATCGAGTCGGTTGATCCCAGCGCATACCTTGCAGTCTGCCCCCTGTCTCTCACGAACGACTCCGACATCGACCTTCCCTTCGAGAAGCTCTGCCTGCACGCTGAAAACTTGAGCGTGTTCAAGAGCGAGAAGAGGTTGTGGACGAACAGGCTGAATGTCGTGTTCAAGGGGCCGGATCAGGCAACGCAGATCCAGATCGTGAACGCCCAGCCTGATTTCGAGGACGGGCTCTCGCTGGTTGCGGCCGCCCGCCAGCCGGCGGAGGCGTGGAGCATTCGAAAGACTTTCAGCATGTTGAAGTATTTCACGGAGTTTTGAGGAAAAGGGAATGTTCTTCAACAGAATCGGCGGTTGGATATCAGAGCTCCTGGGCAAGCTTCCTCCCGATGCTCCCATGCGCGCCTTGTGGATCGGGCTGACGATCGTCATCGGGCTGTTCCTGGCCCGGTTCCTCGCCATCTTTGTCGAGCGCAATATCATGCGGCGCTCCACGCCGCAGCGCAGAATGATCGTGCGAAAGGCTATCAGCTATTCCGTTTTCGTTCTCGTCGTCCTGGTCGTGCTGCGGGAGCTCGGTGTGGAGCTGGCCACCCTTTTAGGGGCGGCTGGTATCGTGGGGATCGCCGTCGGCTTCGCCTCCCAGACCAGCGTTTCCAATATCATCAGCGGCCTTTTCCTCATATCGGAGAAGCCCTTCGCCGTCGGGGACGTGATCAAGATCGGCGGCACAACGGGGATCATCCAGTCCATCGACCTGTTGTCAATAAAGATCCGCACCTTCGACAACCTCTTCGTCCGCATCCCCAATGAGAAGATCCTTACTTCCGAGGTCACCAACATCACCCGCTTCCCCATCCGCAGGATGGACATCGTGATCCATGTGGGGTACGCCCAGGATCTGTCCCATGTGCAGAATGTCCTGGCGGACGTGGCGCGAAAGAACCCCTTTTGTCTCGACGAGCCGGAGCCCCTGATCCTCTTCAACGATTTCAAGGAGTCGGGGATCGAGGTTCTCTACGGCTTGTGGTTCGGCAAGGATGATTTCCTCAATCTGAAAAACTCGATCATGATCGATATAACGACACGATTCGCCGTGGAAGGGATCGAGATTCCCTATCCGCAGCGCGTTCTGCGCACGAGCGGGTCCGCGGACCCGCTTGCCATCCGAATTGTCGGCGAGCGCGACGGGGCGGGCCGCTCGCCCTTCCCCGAGGATGAGGTGCCGCGCTCGCACAGCGGCGGCAATCCGCCGCTCTAACGGACCACCTTCTCCCAGCTCCCCGACTTTTCGGATGCGAACAGGGCGTCAAGCACCCTCATATTGTTTACGGCATCCTGCGCGGGGAAGGGGACGGGGCCTCCATCGTGAACGGCCTTTGAGAAGCCTTCGAAGAGAAGAGCGTACTGGTCCACGGGCCCCGAGGAGATCGTGCGGGGGCCCAGGGATCCGCGAAGCGTCATTGGCACGGGCACATCGGGGAAGATGTTGAAACAGGTGGGAATGGAAAGGGAACCCCCTGAGCCGAACACCTCAACTGCTTGAGCGGGATGAGTCTGGGTGGCAACGGTGAAGAGCGCTCGGGCCTTGCCGAAATCGAGGATGGCGGAGCTCAGGACGTCGGTCTTCAGGACCGGATCGCGATTCACGAGACTTACGACCCGCTGGGGTTCCTTTCCCAGGAGGAACCGGGCAGATGACACGGCGTAGCAGCCGATATCGGGGATGGCCCCCCCTCCCGCTTCCGGGATGTTCCTGATGTTCTTCGGATCCGTCAATGAATAGGTGAATATGGTCTGGATTGCGTGAATCTCTCCCAGCTCCCCCGCTTGCACGATCTCCCGCGCTCTCTGCCACAGGGGATGGAAGCGGTACATGAACGCCTCCATGACGAGCACGCCCTTCCGCTGGGCATGGGCGATGGCCTCCTCGGCTTCACGGGCGTTCATCGCGAAAGGTTTCTCGCAGAGGATATGCTTCCCCGCATCCGCCGCCTTTTTCACCCAGGAGGCGTGCAGGTGGTTGGGAAGCGGGATATAGACGGCTTCGATCTCGCGGTCCGCGAGAAGCTCCTCGTAGGCGCCGTATGCCTTGGGAATCCCGAACCTCCTCGCAGCCTCTTCGGCCCTTCCCTTGGAACGGGATGCGATTGCCCGCATCTCGATGAGGCTGGATTTGCTGACCGGCGTATGGACCCGAAGGCCATAGTGGTCCGACACCGAAAGAACGCCCCAGACGACAGGTTTCATGACGCTCCTTCCTCCCCTGTATAAGAATCGTTCGACGGGAAACGATCGTCAAGGCGCCGCTCGACGAATGATTACGCTGTTGCCGCCGCCCCTGGGCTAGGTGCGCTTCAGGAGGCGGGCCACCCGTCTCACTCCGTCTGCACCCCGGCGCCGAAAACCCACCCTGCCGGATTGCTGATCCTGTACCAGGGGGCGGTGAGTGAGCCGATCTGAAAGGAGTCCCTGGTTCTTTCTTCCGCGTGGATGCGCTGCCCCTTGAGCAGCGTGGCCACTATGGAGCCGGAGACTTCGCTGGGCGCAGAAAGAACATTGACCTTGTCCTCGCTCACGACGAGGATGACGGGAAACTCTTCAGTTTCGATCTTCTGGGCCGGCGGCGCGTTCAAAGCGGCGGCTGCCTGGCGAATGATATCCGAGAAGGGAGAGGAAGGATAATCCGAAAGGGCTGATTTCAGGAACGCTGCTTTCAGCTTCAAATTGTCCGTCCGCGAGGCGATGCGGTATAAAAGCGCACTCTCCACGCTTCCGATCTGGGAGGAGATCCCTTCGTTTCGGGCGAACACGTCGCTGTACAGGGTGTCGCTGGCCTGATCGTGGCAGGAGACGCGGACAAAAACCGCGCCGGCGGAGTCTTTGCGGATGGCAAGGATGGACATGATCGGCAGGTGCCCTGCGAGCTGTGAGCGCTCGGTTGGGAGGGTAAAAACCGGTACTTCGTCGTATACCACGACGGCCAGAATAGAGTTCGCCGCAAAGTACTCAGCTCGGACCCAGCCGTCGATCCCCGATGTCCGGCGGACCCGGACGATTTTCTTCAGGCTTCCCGAGAATGAGGCTTTCGTGCTTGGTCCCAGAAGGGTGAGCTTTTCTCCTATCTGCAATCGTGAGAGAGGCGAAAGCTTTCCATCTGAAAGGCCCCACAGGGTGAGACCGTCGAGCATGCAAAAGCCGCTCTTTTCATCAGAAATCAGGCTGTCACGGACCGCCTCGGGAATTCTCTCCATCTGCTGCCTATTCGGCGGCACGGGATATTTCCTGCAGAATGCCATGAGGAGAAAGAGCGACACTGCGAGGATTGCCGCGGCTACTTTTTTCATGAGCGACCTCCGCGCGTCCGTTCAACGCTATGGTGCGCGGAGGCCGCTGTCAAGGCATCAAAGGAAAGTGCCCCCTACTCCCCCGCGGGGGCAAGATAGCCGCCCCAGACCCATCCCGCGGGCTCCTTGATCCGGTACCAGGGGGCAGAGGTGTTGTCAATTGTATAGGTGTCGATGGTTTCCTCGACAATCTCCACTTTCTGGCCCTTCGTCAATTTCGCGAGAACAGTGCCCGCGTTTTCATCCGGCTTGTCGCGCACATTGACATCGTTGTCCGTCGAAGCAAGGATTTCGCTATGGGCGGTGGTTTCCTTGCCCGCGCTCGGTGAACTCAAAACAGCGAGAGCCTCCTCGATCCGGGCCTTGAAGGCAGAGTCGGGATAGTCTTTCTGAGCAGATTCCAAAAGGGTCTTTTTGAGCTTTCCATCCTTCTTCGTCTGAGCGAGGATGAGGAGGATGGCGCTCTGTACATCGTCCGCTCTTGTCGATATCCCCTCGTTTCTGAAGAAAACTCCGCTCTGGAGATACAACGCCTGGTCGTAGAGCGTGGCTTTGAGGTAGGGTTGCCCGGCCGTCTCCTTGGCGATGGCGATGATCGAGAGGGCGGGAACGGATTTCGCCGTGGCGGCCGTATTCTTCGGCTGAGAATAGACGATGGCTTCCTCTGAGGTGACGACGCCTAGAACGGAATTGGCAACGACGAATTCAGCCCTTACCCATCCCTCACTCCCTGACTCCCGGCGCACCTTGATGAAATCCATCTCCTGTTTACGATAAGGATCGACCGCCCTGGTCGCCTGCTCGAGAAGCTGGAGTTTCTCTCCCAATTGAATGCTTTCCTTGTACTTCAAGGTTTCGTCCGCCTGCTGGTCGAGCAGCGGCAGATCTGCGAGGATGCAGAACCCGCTCTTGGCGTCCGAGGCCAGCGGCGAGGCACCCTGGGCGCCTCCCGATGTCTTCTGTCCGCAGGAAACGACGATGAGAAGCCCGCAGAGAGCCGAGGCAATGCCGAGAGCACGTTTCATATCCACCTCCTGACGATTGGCCCATGCTATGGCGTGTGAAAGTAGCTGTCAACATCGAAGAACGGAAGCGGCTCGCCCTGGCGAGATTCTCTTCGATAAAAATGCTTTGGAAAATCGCCGGTTCGTGCGATACTATTCAGTTGATAATTGAGTTATACCTCTTTTTCTGCAAGTAGGAGGATCCCTCCATGAGCAAGAAGCTCTTTTCTCTGGCCGCGCTGCTTCTCTTTGCACTTCCTTCTGTCTACCCTCAAGCAGCGGGCGCCGATCTCAACGAGTTTTACCAATTCCCGATCGGAATCGCTGTGGAATACCAGACCCTCACTCCCCTCGCGGCATACAATACCCCATACAACATATTCGACGTCGCGGGCCAGATCACGGTTCCGCTCCCCATGCTGCCGGTGCTCCAACCCTACCTGCGCGGCGGAATGATGCGGTTCGACAGCATCGATGCCGCCGCCCCGGACAAGTGGGATCACTACCATATCTACGGGACTCTGGGGATCTCCTACGTGAACCGGATCGTCAAGAACTTCGAGTTTGGAGCCGACCTGAGCGCGGGGGCTTCCGAGGCGATTTTCCCGAACGTCGTAGACACCGGCACGGTCGGCTCTCCTTTTCTTTTATTCTCCGCCGGCGCGAAGGTGAGCCTCGTTCCTTCCTACAGCTTCAGCATCGACTTTCATCCCAACGTCAGGTACCTCCAGGCGCTGGGCCCATTGAATACATTCAACGGATTCCTTTTCTCGTTCGGATTCGCGGCAAGCTACAGGTTCGGTGAGGATCCCGATTCAGCCCGGGCAATCATCCGCAGCCTGCGCTTCGAAGACCTGAAGCTTCCCTCCGCGTTCAGCGCAATGCAGGGCTTCTATGCCAAGAACCCCCTGGGCCAAGTGACCCTCGTCAACACGGAAAGGCAGCCCGTGACGGACGTGGAGGTATCGTTCTTCCAGCCCGGATACATGGATTCCCCCACGGCTTCAGCGTCCATCGCCAGAATCCCTTCAGGAGGCAATGTTCGCGTGCCCATCCTCGCCGTGTTCAACAAGCAGGTCTTTTCCACCGAAGGGGTGACGCCGCTTACCGGTGAAATCATCGTCACCTACAAGCTTGCCAGCAGGCCCGTGGATCAGCGTTCACCCGTCACCTACGACCTGTACGACAAGACGGCAATCGTGTGGGACGAGGATCGCAAGGTTGCGGCCTTCATAACTCCCCAGGACAGCGCGCTGAAGAACTACACCGCTTTCATCAGCCAGGCTGTCAGGGAAGCCTCTCTTCCCAACTACAACGAATCGATCCAGACGGCGATGCAGGTCTACGCGGGGCTTCGCGAGATCGGGCTTCTCTATCAGGTTGATGCCGCATCTCCCTTCACGAAGGTGCAGGGACAAGGCCAGCTGGTGGACTCCGTCACCTTGCCGCGGCTCACCCTCAAGAGAAGGTACGGGGACTGCGACGATCTTACCGTGCTTTTCTGCAGTCTCCTTGAAACCCAGAATGTGGAAACCGGTTTCATCACGGTACCGGGACACATCTACGCCGCCTTCAATACGAACATCCAGGCAACCGACTTCAAAGAGATCACGCCGGATCGATCGATGGTCCTCACCGTGGACAACAAGCTGTGGATTCCCTTGGAAGTGACCATGCTGGACGGAAACAATGGGTTCCAAGAGTCATGGGCGAGGGGGATCGCGCTGTGGAACGCGAGCGAGAAGGAGCGGAGATTCTATAAAACGCGCGACGCCCAGAAGATCTATACCCCCGTAGCCCTCCAGGAGACCGACCTTGGGCTTCAGTATGGGAGCAAGAACGATCTGGTGGGCTATTTTACCAGGGATCGTGACAGGCTTTCAGAGACCGTTACCAAGTCGGTCGCCGCTGAAGCCGCACGGAGCAACACGCGCAAGGACTATAACCGGCTGGGAATCCTCTACGCACGATTCGGCCGCTATGGGGAAGCTGAAACCGCGCTTGAAAACGCCCTCAAGGTGGATCCCAAGTATGTCGGGGCCATGGTGAACCTCGGAAACGTCCAGTTCCTGCGCAAGGAGTACCAAAAGGCCATCGACGTGTACAAGAGCGCGATCGCCCAATCGGGAAAGGATTCAGCGCCATCTTCTTCAGCGCTGAAACTGATCGGCCTCCTGAACCTTTCGCGAGTCTACAACGCCATCGGCAAGGCGGATCAGGCGAAGTCCTACTTCGCGCAGGCCGATAAGATGGATCACCAGAAGGCCAGCGAGTACGCGTACCTGGCAACCGCGGATTCTGGCTCAAGCAGGGCCGCTGACGAGGGAAGCGCCGGGAAGAAGATCATCTTCTCGGAGGAGGAATAGCTATGAAGACCTCGAATCGCCCGCTTCTGCGCTGCTTTGCCTTCTGCGTGATCGGGATCGGCATCCTTCTCCTGGCCGCCTGCCCGCCGCCGATAAACGACACCACCTTCACCCAGGTGACGGACAAGACTGCACCGACGGTGGAAATAAACTCGCCGGCTGATAACGCGCCCTATGACCAGAATGTCGATGTTCAGGGCAAGGCGATAGACAACGGCGGGAAGCTGAAGTCTCTCAGTTATGTCATATCCGGCACCGCGGGTACTTTATCCAGCGGGCAGATTGCGGTGGAGACGCTGGGGGTCGACGGCTCGTTCATCTTCAATTTCGGGACAGTCAGCTTCAGCGGACCCATTGCAGTAACGGTAACGGCCACGGACTGGAACGACAATTCCGCAAAGAAAGCCATTGCGCTGACACCAAAGGGAAGCTCCATTTCTTCGTTCACCGCAACGCCGGCGAACAAGTCCGTCTTGCTCCAGTGGCAGACTGTGCCTGATACGAACGGCTACACAGTCTACTATACCTCAAATGGGACTCTGCCTACTTTGAACAGCCCGCAGACAATCACGATAGCCAGTACCGAGACTCAATACACCATGTCAGGCCTCAAAAATGGTGCAATGTATGTCTTTCTCCTCCAGGCACACACTTCGGGAGGCTCCGATTATTGGTCTTCGTACGTTAAAACGATACCCCTTTCTCCTCTCACTCTCGCGCCGGTCGTCAGCGGGGGCTACCACGAAATCGACCTGGAATGGAGTGAAATGGAAGGAACCAGCGAGTTCATTGTCTTGCGAGCAGGGAGCCCGAGTGGACCGTTCTCTGAATATACGGGGACTATTCAGGGCAACACATATGTCGATACAACCGTGGCGGATAATACGTGGTACTACTACAAGGTGAAGCCAAGCCTCGCTGGAACAATCGACAGCACCTACAACGCGGCGCAGACGGTTCCATATTCCCCCAATACCGATTCGGGGATTGTGAAGGTTGTTACTCCTGCCCCGGCAAAAAAGGTCAAGTACTCCGGGAATTATGCCTATGTGGCCGCCGGAAGCTCGGGTCTCTGGGTCTTCGATGTTTCCAACCCTAAATCGCCCGTCCTGAGCGCAACGCTTTCCACCACCAATGCGCTGGACCTCGAGGTGAGCGGTTCTTCCCTATATCTCGCGGATGGTGCCGGAGGGCTCAAGGTGGTCGACATCTCGAATCCCACAAGTCCGTCTCTCGTGACCGGGGCGACGCAGACGTGGGGAGCATCCTCGAACGCTACCGCGGTTTCCGCGATACCGGGATACATCTATGTGATCGATTTTCAGAGCAACGGAACCACCAACGGATACGTTCGTGGGTATGATATCAGCACGCCTGCAAACCCGAGCAACCCGGTCTCATATACGGATACTAATTATTATCTCACCGATGTAGCCGCCACGGTAACGGGCGGCAGCAGGTATGTCTATGTCAGCGGCGGGGGTGACGTCCTAAAACTCCTGCATTCGGATACACCGGACCTGACCTGGGTAAGCACGTATACAGATCCAGAGTATTTCAGTTTTAAGCTTTGCGTCAAACCATCGACGACAAGTGCTGATTTAATCTATGCCCTTGGGGCCGCCCCGGCCTTGGAGTCGCCCATACCTTACGTCCTGGTGACTGTGAACATCGGGACATTCACGAAAACAGCGGATACATCCGCTTTTATCCGGAAAGGCTCGTTTTCAGATCTCAATTTGAATCCTGATGGCTCATTGCTCTATATAGCTGACGGGCATGGTCTCCAATCGGTGGATGTGACAACCTCCACGCCGGTTTTTGTAGACTTCTGGGACAACCCTGGGGCGACAACGGGGGCAGTCTCGAATGGAAGCTATGCATTTGTGACAACTGATTCACTGTGGGGATTCCAGACTGTAGATCTCACTCTTCCGAAATCGCCATCTACAGTCGGGCGCCTCGCCGATGGGGGTGGCGGATATGACGTCGCAGTACGTGACGGCCGCGCCTTCCTCCTCGTCGGCGGCACATCGAAAAGGCTCCAGCCCATCGACATTACAGACCTGGCGAACCCGGTCTCATTGGGTACGGGCGTCTCTCTGTCCAGCCCCGCAGCCATTGCCATTTCGGGACAATACGCATTTGTTGCAGATGGAATGGCCGGGTTGAAAATAATCGACCTCTCCAATCCCCTCTCCCCGGCGGTTGTCGGATCCGCGCCGAACATCTCGGGCTACGGCATGGCCATTGCCGTGAAGGGAGAGTATTGCTATCTGGCGGCGAGCACGGGCCTGCAGATATTCGATGTTGCAGACCCGGCACATCCCTTCGGGGTGGGCATGCATGACTCGGACGGCGGAGGAATACACGGCGTCGCGGTTCGAGGGCATTTTGCCTATCTTGCCGATGGTGCCTATTTCCAGCCGAACAGCTTGAAAATCATTGACGTATCGAAACCCCAAGCCCCCCTCCTTGCAGGCAAGTCCGGCGCGCCACAGAGCATGCAGGCAACAAGTGTTTCCCTGTACCGAGACTATGCCTTTATGACCGACTCTTTCCCCAGCCAAGGCCTTTTTGCTGTCAATATCAATCCCTCAAGCGCGGACTTTCTCAAAAGCTATGGGCCCTGCGATACGCTGATTGGCGGGGGCGGTGACAGCTATGGGCTTTCTGTATTCGGCAACTATGCCTATATCGCGGACAGCTCAGCAGGTCTCGCTATTATCGATGTAACTGATCCAAAAGCGCTCAATGATGAGTCTCTCATAATGAACTACGCTTGGGCAGCAAGTCCCTCGGCAAAGACCGTCGTCCTGAGCGGGAAATATGCATTTATCCCGGATAGCACGGACGGGCTGGAGATCATTTCGCTTTCCCAAGAAATAGAGAGAGCCCCGGTGAAAACCGGGGCTCTCTCTATTTCTTGGGAAAGCCGCGCCCAACTGCCGCATCACCTTGGGCCCTGCGGCCTCGGGGCAATTGTACCCGGGCGGGCGGCGCTCTGGAGCCTCGCGGCACCCAAAGCGCTCTCCGTGCTACTTCGTCTTGGCCATCTTGATCAGAAGGTCAACGGTGCGGCAGGAGTAGCCCCACTCGTTGTCGTACCATGAGACGACCTTGAAGAAGCGCTTCTCGCCCTTGAGGTTGTTCTGCATGGTGGCGAGGCTGTCGTAGATCGAGGAGCGATCGTCGTGGATGAAGTCGGTTGAGACCACTTCCTCGTTCGAGTAGCCGAGGATGCCCTTGAGGTAGGTCTCTGACGCCTTCTTCAGCAGGCCGTCGATCTCCTCGATGGAGGTATCGCGGGCCGCGCGGAAGGTCAGGTCGACGACGGACACGTCCGGTGTGGGAATGCGGAACGACATGCCGGTGAGCTTGCCTTTCACGGCGGGGAGCACCTCGCCCACCGCCTTGGCCGCTCCGGTGGTGGAGGGGATGATGTTGATGGCAGCCGCCCTGCCGCCGCGCCAGTCCTTCTTGGAGGGACCGTCAACCGTCTTCTGGGTGGCCGTGTAGGAGTGGATCGTCGTCATGAGCCCGGTCTCGATCCCGATGCCTTCCTTCAGGATGACGTGGACAAGGGGGGCCAGGCAGTTCGTGGTGCAGGACGCGTTTGAGATGATGTCGTGCTTCTTGGGATCGTACTCGTTGTCATTCACCCCGCAGAGCAGCGTCTTCACCTCGCCCTTTGCGGGAGCGGAGATGATGACTTTCTTGGCGCCGGCCGCGATGTGGCCCTTGGCCTTCTCGGAGTCGGTGAACAACCCGGTGGACTCGATGACGTACTCCACTCCGAGGCTCTTCCAGGGGAGCTGCGAGGGCTCCTTGGTGGCCATGATGCACTTCACCTTGTTGCCATTGACGATGAGGATGTCGTCCGCCTCGGCGTCCGGCGACTTCTCCGTGGCCAGGGTGCCATTGAACTTTCCGTGGATCGAGTCGTACTTCAGCTGGTAGGCGAAATATTTCGCGTCCGTGGTGATATCGACCACCGCGGCGACGTCGATCTCCTTGCCCAGGAGGCCCTTGTCCGCCATCGCCAGGAATACCAATCGGCCGATCCGGCCGAACCCATTGATACCGACCTTTACCGCCATAGAGGATCTCCTTCCGGAAGAATATGTGTTTTCAGCGCGGCCATCATAGCCGATTTTGGCTTTTCAGGGAACCGGGGGAAACCCGGCGAATGCAGTGTAATGAGATGGCGCGCGACCTCGCTGCCTGACGCGGCTGCAGTCACCGGGCGGCAACCGTGTCGCTTGCCAAACCTTCTTTCGTGGTATGCCCGTCCTCAGGTGCTCTCGAGAAGATGGAAGACGTCGTCGGTGGACTTGGCGGAGATGATCGCCTTGCGCTTCTCCTTGTTCCTGATGATGAGGGTGAGCTTGGCCAGGATCCTGAGGTAATTCTCGTGCTCCTCGGGCCCTGCGATGAGGAAGGCGAGGTGAACGGGCTTTTCGTCGATGCTCTGCCATTCCACGCCATCCTGGAAGATTCCGATCGTGATGAAGAAGTCCCTCACCCAGCGGCTCTTGATGTGGGGAATGGCCACGTTCTGGCCGATGCCGGTGGTGACGATGTATTCCCTGTCCAGCACCGCGTTCTGGAACTGCTCGAAATCGATCACGTAGGTGTCATCGTTGGAAATCTCGATCAACTTGGCCAGCGCTTCCTGCTTATCCCTGGCCTGCAGGAACGCGATCCTATCCTTCGAGATGAAATCTTTGAGGTTGATCATATGATATGCCAGTATACTGCTTTGACCGGAGGGGGACAAGGCGGCCTTTTCTCTCGATTGATGGGGCGGCTTTAGATGATGTCTTCCCAGACAACACCCTCACCGGACGGGATACTGCGCCTGGCCACGGCACCGATCACCAGGCCAAGGTGCTCGGGGCCCAGCCCGGGCTGAAGTTTCTTTTCAGTTCGAAGAATCGCCACCATCTCTTCCGAGATGCGCTCACCCCGGGGAATCTCCTTCACCGCGTGTATCGAGCGGTTTGTCCGGTTGTAGTTGCCCTTCTCCGAAGCGGCGAGTGCTTTCACGCCGTTTCCTTCCACCCGGGCCACGCGATCCCCGCCAAACTCGTCGCACAGCCGGGCGCGCGCTGCCGACGGATCCAGCTCAGCGGCCCGTATGCGGTCCACCATCTTTCGAAAAGCTTCCGGCTCGAGAGCAATGGGGTCGTCGAGGCCCGTGCCGCCGCGCGAGAGAGTGAAATGCTTTTCCAGAACGGATGCGCCGTTTGCAGCCGCGAGCGCCGGCACCAGGACCGGGTCCAACGAATGATCAGACACCCCGGTCTCCACCCCGAAGATCCCGCTGAGATTTAGCAGGATGCGCAGGTTGTATTCTTCCTCGGGGGCCGGATATGCGGTGATGCAGTGGAGGAGAACGACGTTTCTCCCCGTGATGGAAATGGCCTGCTCGATGTCCGAAAGGGTCGATACGCCGGAGGAAAGCACCAGGGGAAGCCCGTAACCGCTCACTTCACGGAGGAGCGGAAAGTGGTTGAGCTCTGGGGAGGCGATCTTGATGGCCGCGACGCCGAGAGAGCGGAGTTCCCGGGCGCTTTGTATTCCGAAGGCTGAAGCGAGAAAGAAAAGCCCGCGCGCTTCAGCGTATTCCTTTATTTCCCGGTAGAAGGAGATATCCTTCTCCAGGGTCTTGAAGTGGCGGTACAGCTCGATCCTGCCGGTGGGAAGGTCAACCTCTCCTGACAAGGGATGGAGGATCTCATCCGCGTAGACGAGCTGAAGCTTCACGCAGTCGGCTCCCGACCGACCCGCGGCGTCCACCAGTTCCCGCGCGCGTGCCGGATCCCCCTGATGAGAAGTGCCCAATTCCGCGACGATCATGCATGGCTCACCGGCCCCGACCCTGCGGGCCCCGAAGGCGATCATTTCCGTGCCGTGCTCCCCAGTCCGTCATCGTCCTGGAAGATCCTGCTTCCAACGGTGCGCTTCTGGCCCTGGTACTTTCCCGCGTAAGGCCTGTTGGTGCAGCGATCCATGAAGGCGAAGACGATCTGGCAGATCCGGCGTCCGCTCGCCAGGCGGAGGGGGAGGCGATTGGCGTTGAAAAGCTCCAGCGTGATGGTCCCCTCGAAACCGGGATCGACCCAGCCCGCGTTCTGGATGAACAGGCCCATCCTGCCGATCGAGCTTCTTCCCTCCACGAACGCGGTCACGTTGTGCGGCAGCTTGATGAACTCCACCGTGGTGGCGAGGAGGAAGGAGTGGGGGGGGATCACGATCTCCTCCTTCTCGATCTCCACGTATCGCGGCTCGGTGTCCAGCCCGAGGCTTTCCATGCTGTTCTCGTCGATCTTGAGGAAATGCCTGCCCAGCCGAAGATCGATGGAGGCGGGTTGGATCTGGTATGGCTCGATGGGCTCCACGACGATGGTTCGTGCCGCCATCATTTCTTTGAGCGTTTCGTCCGAGACGATCATGAGGCTCCTCCCTGGGTTGTGCTCTTCTGGATGAGGCGCTGCTTGAGGTCTTTCAGCCGGCGGGAAAGCGAAACCCTGTAGAGATGCGGGTTGATCAGGCGCTTGTACGTGTCGTCGAGGCGGCGCAAGTTCTCCCGCGCCCTCGCCTGGATCTGGGGGAGCGGCGAGGCGGGTTTGAGGATCTTCCCGTTCACCATGACGGGAGAGAGAAGAGGGCGGATGTCCCCATACTCGCTCAGGGTGAACGTGCGATAGTCTCCGGGGTGGTGAAAAATGTGCGGCCGGCCAGGGGCGAGTTTCTCGTCTTCAAGCGAGATGAGGTCGGCCAGGGGGTTGCCGTCCCGCGAAGAGAACCGCCAGACCTGCTTGATGCCGGGGTTGGTGACCTTTTCGGGATTGTTGGAAACCTTGATGGCGGGAACCCACTCCCCTGCCTGGTCCTTTGCAGCAATCTTGTACACCCCCGTGAGCGCTGGGTCTCCTCCGCCTGTCACCAGGTGGGTTCCCACTCCCCACGAATCGATGGGCGCCTTCCGGGTGACCAGCTGGGCGATGATGTGCTCGTCCAGCTCATTTGAAGCAACGATCCGCGCCTCGGCAAGGCCCGCTGCGTCCAGCCGCTCGCGCACCCGCTTCGACAGGTACTCCAAGTCCCCGCTGTCCAGCCTCACTCCGAAGTCCTTGTGCCCGGCCGCCGCAAGCTTTTTTCCCACGATGATGGCGTTTTCGATTCCACTGCCCAGCGTGTCGTATGTGTCAATGAGCAGGATGCATCCGTCGGGGTAGGTTTCCCCGTATTTCTCGAAAGCCTCGCGCTCGTCGTTGAACGCCATGATCCAGGAGTGGGCCATGGTTCCGCGAACGGGAATCCCATAGCGCTTGCCGGCCAGAGTATTCGAAGTGGCGACAGCCCCTCCGATGAATGCCGCCCGAGCGGCGGAAAGGGACCCGTCGATTCCCTGGGCCCTGCGAAGGCCGAACTCGATCACGGCGCCGCCGTTGGAGGAAAGACAGATCCTGGCCGCCTTGGTGGCGATCAGGGTCTGGAAGTTGAGCGTGTTCAACAGCGCGCTCTCAACCAGCTGGGTCTCGATCAGAGAGCCGTGGACCCGAACCAGGGGCTCACCGGGAAATACGATTTCCCCTTCCTCCATGGCGTACACGTCGCCCTGAAAGCGGAAGGTGCCGAGGAAATCGAGGAACTCCTTTTTGAACGTCCCCAGGCTTTCCAGGTAGGAAAGCTCTTCGGCGGAGAACGCCAGGGACGAGATGTAGGAGAGGGTGTCCTCCAGGCCCGCGAAAATGGAGAACCCGCCCCCGAAAGGCTGCCGGCGGAAGAACATGTCGAACACCGCGCGGGGGTTCTCCCGCTGGAGGAAGTACCCCTGCATCATCGAAAGCTCGTAGAAATCGGTAAGGAGGCTGAGGTTCATCCCGTGCTCGATAGTCCGGCGGACGGAGCGGCTTTCCCTTCTCTCATGGCTTGAAGTGGAGGATAGGGGATTCGAACCCCTGGCCTACAGATTGCGAACCTGCCGCTCTACCAGCTGAGCTAATCCCCCGTTGAATGCGGTTCCGCGCGGGAGCCGCCGAGACATCGATACTACTAAATCGCTGGATTTTGAGCAAGTCTCTGCCCGTCCAGCCGCCACTGCGGGCGGCGGAGTCGGGTGCCGGCGCCGTGACCGCCGAGCCGGCATCTCACCTCATCGCCCGCAGGAGGATAGTGGTAGGTTTCTGTAAAAGCTTCAGGGCCGCGGGGGCAATACCGCCCAGGCGGCGCTTGATCTCGAACTCCACCTGTCCCTTGAGGATTGCGAAGCGCATCTTGGCCTGGGAAAAATCCGCGTCGAACACGAGGGTATGATCGAAAAGGAGTCCGAAGGACTGCCGCCAATCCCTGATCGCCCTGTTCTTGACCCTCTCGAAGAGGCGGGTGCCCGGGATTGGGTAAGGCATGGTGAAGGAAAGGTAATCGAGGGGAAGGGAGCCGGCGAATTGAAGCGTCGCAAGAACTGTCTCGTCGGTTTCTCCGGGGTAGAAGAGGATGAAGAAGGCCCCCGTCTTCAGGCCTGCGGCATGCGCCGCTTCCACTGCCAAGCGTGCCTTCTCCGTGGTTATCCTCTTGTTCATCAGCCGCAGCACCTCTTCGCTTCCCGACTCGATCCCGAAGAAGATCCTCTCGCACCCGGCCCGCTTCATGAGGGAGGCAAGCTCTCCGTCTATGCTGTCAACCCGGCCGAGGCACTCCCAGCCGAAATGCAGCCTCCTCCTCACGATTTCCCGGCAGATCCGGTGTACCCTTTCCCGGTTCAGCGTGAAAACGTCGTCGGCAAAGTGGATCCGATCGTATCCGAAGGAGAGCGCCTGCTCAACCTCGTCAACGACGCTTTCTGCGGAGCGTTCCCTGTACGATGTGCCGAACACGACATTGCTGCAAAACTCGCATTGGAAAGGGCAGCCGCGGGTGCTCATCAGCGACGTAATGGCATACCCGTGCTTCATCCTTCCGTGGCGGATGTAATCCTGGTTTGGCAGGAGGTCGCGCGCCGGGAAAGGGATGCGGTTGAGGTCGGGTTCCAAGGGACGCTCTGGGGAGCGGACGATGCCCCTTACCGGAGTGCCGCGGGAGGCGATGGAGATGTCTCCCGTTTCCCTCGTGACGATTCCCGCCTCTGAGAGCGGGCTTGTGCCCTTGAGGTAAGCCTCCACCAACTCCACCATGGCGGCTTCGCCTTCTCCACGGACAACGACATCGAAGTACTGGAGGAAGGCCGCGGGATCAGAGGAGGGAAGCGGCCCCCCCGCAACCAGAAGCCCGGCACTGTTTCGCAGCCGTTTTGCGAAGACGAGGGAGTCTTCCCGCATCGTTATCATGCTGTAGACGCCCACCACGTCGGCATGGGTACTCAGGGCGCCTGCCATTGCCTCTTCACGGGAAAGGAAGGTGCAATCCAGGATACTCACCTGGTGGCCCTTAGCCCTGAGGCCGGATGCGACATATGCCAGGCCAAGCGGAGGAAAGCGGAAGACGGACTTGTCATGGCGCGGCATGAAGAAGGGGTAGATCAGGAGGACATCTGTCATGGCCAGTCTCCTATGCTGATGCGGTAGGTGAAACTCTTCGCGCCTGGAGGGAGGACGAATGCGAAGCCGGCCCACGCCAGGCGGCCTTCCTCTCGCTCCCTTCCCCTGAATAGCGTTGCACCCGAGACGCTCTGAACGCCGAAGCCGATGCCGCGCGACGGGTCGATGAATGAGGCTTGGGAGGCGAGCACGCGGTCCCATGTCCCGATTGCCTTCCCTTCCAGGCGACGGCCGTTTGAGTCGCGATATCTGCAGAAATGGTCCGCCCCCTGCTCGTTCATGACGATGATTTCGCTGAGGCCTCCAACCTCAAGCCCCGACGTATCAACAGCCACGGATATCTCGCCCTGTGATTCCCGGCAGAAGTCGACTCGAACTTTCCCGGCCGGCTGCGATGGCACAAAGACGGTCTGGATACCAAGCACCGCGCGGCCGACATTGGAAAGGGCGGTCACCATCTCCCGGGCCAGGGGAACCCGTCTGTGCACGGCGGCAGCGATCTCCTTCAGTCCATTGAAGAAACCCGTCATCGGAGACCTGCTTCCTGAATGCTTGAGGCGCTCGACAAGGTCCATCTCGTATTCCACGCTGATTCGCGACCGGGCCTCATCGCGGGAAAGAATGCGCATGCTCCCGGCGAAGATGGGATCGAGCTTCTTCTTCAGAACAGGCACCCCGAATCCGACCCCTTCCTGGCAGAGGTCTTCCCCGGCGCAGGCGAGAATCAATCCCTTCTGCAGCCGGCTGCTGGGGAAACCCTTCTCGTTTCCCTGTGCCGGCGCCAGCCGGAGAGAGAGCTTGCTTCCCAGCTCGATTCGGCAACAAGTTTCAGCGTCGACAATCATGGGGCACACTCTTTTCTCAGGGAGAGGAGGAGGCGCGCATAGCGAAGCGATTCCTGAGCCTGCATCTTGCTTTTTCCCCTGTTTCTCGAGCGAAAGGTGTAGGGAACCTCGCACAGCCGCGAGCGGGGGCAGCGGATAATGATCTGGGGCAAAACCTTGAATCCCAGGGGCTCCAGGGCCAATTCCTTGAGAACGCAGGCGCGCGCCATGAAAAACCCGGACACGGGATCTCTCACACCGCGCGTCGGCGGAAGGAGGAAGTGCGTGAGCGCAATCGCGCTCCATGAAGCGAGCCTTCGCAGAAGCCCGCGGTCCGCCCTGCGGCCGCCGGCCGCGTAGCGCGACATGACCGCCACATCGGCGCCTTCATCCAACCGGTGCAAAAGATCGGGAAGGGATTCGGGCGGGTGCTGGAGGTCCGCGTCCATGACGGCCACGAACTCGCCCCGGGCCGCCTCCATTCCGTCCCTGATCGCGCTTGCGAGCCCTTTTCTCCGGCCCCGGCGAAGGATCCGGATGTTTGGGTACAGCGTTGCGGCCTGCTCTGCAAGGCGGCCGGTCCCATCGGGGCTGTCGTCGTCGACGATGATGAGCTCGAATGTACAGCCGGGAAGCCCACCCAGGGCGAGCTCGATCCTTGAAATCACCTCCTCCAGGTTCTTGGACTCGTTGTACGTCGGAAGAATGAGGCTCAGGCGCGGATCTCTGTGCGGTCCCGCCGGCTGGGAATGAGACGCGTCCTCTTCGGCCGCTCCTTTTTCCTTGGCCGTGGCCCGTTCACCCCGCAGCACTATGCGCCAACCCACCAGGATCCAGGGGAGAACCACGGCGCATCTGGCGATGATCCGCGCTGTCCGTGTCCTCGAATCGAGGATCCTCACGAGGTCCATGGGTTTCTCCCAGATCAGGGGAAAAAGCTGTGCAAGGGATGTGTTGAGAAGCGCAAAGGCGAGGGGCAGGGCCCAGAGGGCGAGGAGGTGCCTCTTGCTCAGCCTTCCGGAGGCCGTGAGAATGACCGCCATCGGCAGAAGGAGGTTGACGTTCGGCTCCGACAACCAGCTGCGGGTGATGAAGAAAAGGAGGATCAGCCGGAGCCCCTTGTCGAGCAGCTCTTCGAATCCCGCGCTCATCGGTTTCAGGAACAAAGCGCCTACCATGACGGCGGGCAGCCAGAGAAGGCCGAGGAAAGCGAGAGAGGCGGGGAGGGTGTAGCTGTTGCCGATAAGCTCGAAAAACGAAAGCCAGGAAAGCCCGCCGGCGGCGATGAAATGGGTGTTCCAATTCCTGAGGATTATCCACGGGTCCCAGCGGAAGATGAAGAAAGGTGCCGCAGAGAAGAGCAGCAGCCCCAGGGCAAGAGCGGCCGTATATGATGCGGCTCGAGCGAAAGGCGTACGGCCCGTCGGGAACGCGGCCCAGGCGCGCCCCGGGGCAACGGCAGCGGGGACAAAGCGCGCCGCCATCACGGCAAGGGGGATCAGAGGGAGCGCGATGGGCTTGAGCGATACGGCGAGCGAGAGGCTGATCGCGGAAAGCCCGGGCATCCCGCGGGAGAGGAGGAGGAGGGAGAGAAGCGCCAGGAGGGCGACGACTGTGTCGAATTGGCCCCATGCCGCGGTGGTGATCAGGATCAGGGGATTGAAGAGCATGAAGAGCATGGCTGACTTTGAATCTGCTTCGGTCGCACCGGCGCGCCGTGAGAGAACCCTGACCAGCCATGCGAGGGCGATGGAGGCGGCGACGGCGGGGAGCTTGATGGCAAGGTTGTAGAGAAAAAGATTGGCAGTGCGCGCAAAGGTGAGCCGGTAGAGGATGCCGAGTACGATTGCCCAGGGCGGGGGATACCCGATGCTGGTCAATCCGTGGAACAAGGGGCTGGCGAAGACTCCCGTCAAATCCCGGGGGAGATACGGGTTGGCGCCCGATCCGGCGAGGTAGCCCGTCGCCATGAAGATAGGAGCGTCGTAGGCATGAGCGAGAAACAGCGCAAGCGGGATCTGTATCGCGATGCTCGCCAGGAGAGGCCACCCTTGCCGAGCGGAGAGGGGATGTCTTTCAATGGTCTCGCCGGCCGTCAAAGCTTCGATATGCATGGGTCGAGGGCCTCTTTTTTCCCGCTTTGAAGGAACGTGAGAAGCGCCACGAAGCCGTACCCGAAGGTGTAGGGCGCTATGAGGAGCAGTGGCCAATAGATCGAGCGGCCGGCGCCGATTGCAGTCGCCGCGATTCCAAGACCCGCCATTGCGGCTTCCAGAATTCCGCCCGCATCCAGGGGAACCTGATAGCGCCTGGCCCTCCAGTCCGCGCCCGGGCCGCGGATGTTGTACTTGGGAGTTCGCTTGAACTTGAAGACCCGATTGGTGAAGAGCGCCTTTGCCGCTTCGATCGTGTTGCTCAGGCTGACCCCGAAACCGATCACGGCGAGGAGGAGGATGGCGGGAATCTCCCGTCTGATCTTCCGGCCTCGGGCATGAACGGCCACGAGCGGATAGATCCAAAAGGAGACCGTGCATACGGCGACGGCAAGCCACAACAGCGGAAGCAGAGGGACGGAGAGCGCTGCTTCGCCGAGCCCGCGCCCCGCGGGGATGGTCGGGAAGAAGGAAACCAGCCCATCGATCCGCAGGAGCACCGAGAGAGTCGAGAGGATGAAGGAGGTGAGCATCAGGGGATGGATCATGTAGTAGGTGAGGTGGATGAATGCCTGGATCCTCTTCCTCACGCCGAGGGTCGAGTCCGCCAAAAGGCGGGGGAGTATCTTCTTCGCCGTGCGAAGCGATCCGCACGCCCAGCGCGCCTGCTGCTTCTTGTAGCTGGGCACCGTGAGAGGCACCTCCCCCGGACAGCGGAGGGTCACTTCAGGTAGATGACTCGGTAGCCCTCGAGCTGCATCCGGTAGCTGGCGTCCAGGTCTTCAGCCAGGGTGTCGGACTGCCATCCACCAGCTTTTTCGAGCGCCTCCCTGCGGATGAGGCCGCCGCTGCCGTTGAAGTTCAAAAAGCAGCCCGCGGCGTAGCGGGCGGGCTGCTCGATGAAGAAGTGCATGTCGATGCCGATAGAGATGGCCCGGGTGAGGTAATTGAAGTCCCCGTTGATATGGTCCCACCTCGACTGAACGACCCCGAGACGGCCGTCCTTCTGGAAGAAGGGGACCGTCCGCTTGAGAAAGTCCGCGGGGGGGATGAAGTCGGCGTCGAAAACAGCGAACAGCTCCTCGTCCGATCTCTCCAGGGCAAGCTGGAGCGCTCCCGCCTTGAAGCCGGCGCGCGATTGCCGATGGATCACCTCGACGGCGATGCCCCGCGCCCTCTGCTCGTCAGCCGCCGCGCACAGCTCCGCCGTGGTGTCGTCATCCGAGTCGTCTATGGCCAGAATCCTCACCTTCTCCCGGCCGTATTCCTCGGCAATCTTTGCGCATGCTTCCACCAGACGCCGCACGACATACTTCTCATTGTAAATGGGCAGGTGTATGGCCACCCGTGGGGCGTATCCGCCCGCCGTTCCATCCCCGGAGCCCTGCGGGCTCCTGTAGCGGCGCAGCGCGGACAGCAGATAATAGGAGTTGTATCCGTAGAGAAAGAAAAGGAGGGTGACCATGAGCGAGAGCAGGACGAAAAGCAACTTTATCGACATGCTGACGTTTCCTCACTCCCACGTTTAGCAATACGAAAGCCGGGGACAGAGTACACCAGGAAATTACTAAGAGAGAGAAGGGGGCGGCAAGGGATGCTGAGATTTTGATGGTCTTTCAACGTGGATTGAGCGATCCGGCACCGAGAGAACCCTCCTCTTCCCGTTGATGTTTTTCTTTTCGAGGATTAAAATCGAAAGGCTTCCAGGAGAATGAAATGAAAAAAAACGTGCATTTATTATTTTTCGTCCTTCTAGTTTCCCTCACAGCCTGCGCTCCCCCCGGATCTCCTCCGGCACCTCCCCCGACCATCGTCGCCCTCGGAGACAGCATCACCATGGGTATTCAGGATGCGGGCCTCATGCGAGATTTCCAGTTGAACGACTACCCCGCATTTCTCACAAATGGATATGAAAAAGCCTTTCGCTCTGGTATAATTGCTTTGCAACAAACAAAATAAACCAGAACAGAAAGGCTATACGATGCAAACAGACTGTACACCATCCCTGTTTAGCTTTCAAGACCTTGGCAAGAAAAAGGTAGTCGGAAACTTCGACGGAGGCGCGATCAGTTCCGATGCCGGCGCTCTCATTCTTCGAGAGGTTGAACGCGCCACAGGCATCATCAAAGCATTCGCGGGCTGTTTCACAGACTATCGAGAGAAAGGCTATATCGAGCATTCCATCGAGCAATTGATAAGCCAAAGGGTATTCGGCATTTGCCTGGGATACGAAGACCTCAACGATCACGACCAGCTGCGCAAAGATCCCGTTCTGGCTGCCGTTTGCGGGAAACTCGATGTCAACGGGGAAACGAGGAGGCAGAAACGGGACAGAGGCAAAGCCCTTGCCGGAAAAAGCACGCTGAATCGGCTTGAGACCGCCGGCGGGGCAAGCCTCTCTACGCATCGATACAAGAAAATCACGGTGAACGAAACAATGGTTGGGATGTTCCTGGTGAACACATTCCTGGCCAGTTATGAGCAAGCTCCTGAAGAAATCGTGTTGGATCTGGATGCAACCGACGACCCTCTGCACGGCAATCAAGAGGGCAGGTTCTTTCATGGCTATTATGATTGTTATTGCTACCTGCCGTTGTACATCTTCTGCGGGGATCATCTTTTATGTGCGAAGCTACGTCCCTCCAATATAGACGCATGTTCGGGTGCCGAGAAGGAGTTGGCGAGGATCGTTGCGCAGATCCGTGAGCGATGGCCGCAGGTACGTATTGTTGTGCGGGCCGACAGCGGGTTCTGCCGGGAAGCGATCATGGTGTGGTGCGAGTCCAACGACGTGGATTTCCTGTTCGGAATCGCGAAAAACGCACGCCTCTTACGCAAGATCCGCAAGGAGCTTTCAGAAGCCCGTAGGCAGTATCTGTCCACTGGTGAGCCGTCGCGAAAGTACGCGGAGCTGATCTATCGGACGAAAAAGACATGGTCGAAAAGCAGACGTGTTGTCGCCAAGGCGGAGTATCTGCGCAAGGGAGAGAACCCTCGGTTTGTGGTGACTTCACTTATGCAGGACCGCTTCCCTGGCCAGCAGCTGTACGAGCAGCTCTATTGTGCTCGCGGAGACATGGAGAATCGTATCAAAGAACAGCAGCTTTACCTTTTTGCAGATCGAACCAGTTCCGCCACGATGAGGGCGAATCAGCTTCGGTTGTGGTTCTCCTCTGCGGCCTACGTAATCATGAGTGCCCTCAGAAGGACCGCTTTGAAGGGGACAGAGCTGGCCTCGGCACAGTGCGACACGATTCGTTTGAAGCTATTGAAGATTGGCGCACAGGTGCGCGTCAGTGTGCGCCGGATCTATGTGAGCTTCGCAAGCGGTTATCCATATCAAGAGCTTTTCCGTCAGGTGATTCTGAGTATTCACGAACTCTCCCTTCAATCGGGTTAGCGTGTATTGAGCCTTGTCTTGAGTAGTTTATTGGGAGAAGACTGTCCTGAAGTCGCCGAATCTTCCCTTATGAGCTGTAAAGTGCGCTCAATCGGGCGATTGGACTGACTCGGGTCACGAAATCGATCTACGTGTAGGGGCTGACAGCAAGGAATAGACCGTTTTTCAAAGTTGAGCCCCGCCTCATGATGATCAGACTGCGCAGAGTGCCGTTTGTGAGAAATGCGGGCTACCCCTACCTGATTGCAAATCAGATGGGATTCGCGATCGATTTCAAACAGCCTTATGTGACATCTCCCGGTATCGGCGTCTTTCCCTATGAAGAACCCCTCAAACTGGAGAATGGCCAGATCATCGCCAAGTACTGGCCGGACGGCACTACCCTGAAGGACATGCAGACGCAAATCATCTCCCGGTTGGAAAACCTCATGCTGTTCCAGCCCTATAACAACCTGGGCGTCAATGGGGCGATTCTATCCGATCTGCGCAATACCACATCCTCCCTCAATCCCAATACGGGGAACTACTTTTTCGACATTGTTCTTCGAAACACCACGCCCCTTCTGTATCCCAACTTCGGGGGAAAAACCGCTGTACAGGAAGCGGCTCTTTTGAAGCCGGACATCATCCTGTTGTGGATCGGAAACAACGATATCCTGGGCGCGGTACTGAATGGCTCGGATCAGCCGCACACCGATAGTGCCGCTTTCGAGGCGGAATATCGGAAGCTCCTGAGTGATCTCAAAGAATCGACGACCGCCCATATCGTAATGGCGAATATTCCGAAGTATCTCCCGTTCGGCTTTGGTCTCGATGACATCTACGTTAATAATGCGCTCACTGTTTTCGATCCAGAGACTTTCATACCCATCGACTTCGGTTCATCAACCTATGTCCCCCTCCTCCTCGCCGAAACAGGCGCCCGGCACCTGCTCTTGACGGGAGCAATCGAGTATCTGGAACATGGGACGGGGATTCCGATCATGGACGCCACAAAAGATGGGATCATACAATCCCACGGACTTACGGCCAGCGGCGTGAAGCTCGATGGCAAATACACCATCACATTGGCCGAAGAGCAGGCGATCTTTGCGGTAATCGACCAATATAACGAGATTCTTGAAAATCTGAGCGCCGAATACGACGTGCCCCTGGTCGACATAGTAGCGAGCTGGTGGGGAAAGGATGCAAACTTCGGCGGGTATTCGGGCAAATATGCCATTCAAGATCAGGAAAACACGACCTTCAGCCTCGACGGCGTCCATCCCAACAATCTTGGCCATGCCCTGAGCGCCAATGCTTTCATCAAAGTGCTGAACGAAAACTACCAGTTGAGCATTCCGCAGCTCGACCCGGAAAACTACAAGGGCCAGTACACAGGGAAGAGCATTAATAAGAGATCGCTCCAATCGATCAAACGGGTGATGGAGATCCTGGCGCCGAGGAGGAACTGAAGCCCGTGGCGGCGCGGGATGCCTAAACTTCGATGGTCTTTCTTTCTTCCGCGATGGAGACCTGAAGGCGAGTTTTTCCCTTGATTGAGGAGCGGTACTTTTCGAGGAGCTCTTCCAGCTGGGAATCGCTGCGCTCCGGGTCGTGGTGGAACAGCACGAGGTGCTTCACTCCCGCCTTGTGAGCGGCGTTGATTGCCCACTCGAAGGTGCTGTGCCCCCAGCCGATCTTGCCCTTGAGGTATTCGGTATGGGTGTATTGGGTGTCGTGCACAAGCAGATCGGCGCCCTGGAAGAAGCGCAGCACTTTCTCGTTCTCTTCCTGCGCGGCGATCTCCCCCTCGCGTGCCGCATCCGCGTCGTAGCCGGAAGCCTTGGGGTCCGTTTCGAAGACGTTTCGAAACGGCTCGTGGTCGTAGATTGTGCAGAAAACCCTGCCCTGGTACTCAAAGCGGTAGCCGAGCACGAGGATGGGGTGGTTTAAATACTTGGTCTTCATGCACAGCCCGCCCCCGAGATCCTTGACGCTTTCCTTGAGGTGGAAGTAATCGATCTTTGCGCGAAGCTCCTCAATGCGCACGGGGAAATAGCGATAGCGGAGCTGGTCTCCGACGATCTTGTCCAGCGTGTCCTCTTCATAGGTCACCGGCCCATAGACTTCGAGCTCGGTGCCGGGGATGAAGATGGGAGTGAAGAAGGGGAACCCCATGATGTGATCCCAGTGGGTGTGAGTGAGGAACAGCTTGGTCTTGATGGGGCCCCGGGGCATGTCCCTTTTCACGATGGAGCCGGCAAGCTCGCGGATCCCGGAGCCGGCGTCGATGATAATGAGCCGGTCATCCGGGTCGAAGCGCAGCTCGAGGCATGCGGTGTTTCCGCCGTACTTCACCGTTGAAGGTCCGGGGCAGGGGATGGAGCCGCGCACGCCCCAGAAAGTCACCCGCATCGCCATGCCGCTACCTACGCCGATACCATGAGGAAGATCTTGGCTTTCTCGATCTCCTTGTTCACCGTCTCCTCGAGCGCTTCGAGGTCCTCCCAGCTGATCCCCAGCTCTTCGAAGACCTGCGGGGGGAGCTTCTCCGGATAGCGGTCTCCCGAGAAGCCGATCTGGTTGGTGTTGGCGAAGAAGTTCGCCGCGCTCACGGTGAGCAGCATGTCACGGTTGGGGCCCGAGTACTCTCCGAGGGTGTGGTGGAAGAACACGACGTCCTCCATGATGGGACCGAGGTTCCAGCTCTTGATGATGAGCCTCCCCACGTCGCAGTGGTTCACTCCCGTGGTGCGCTCCTCCACCCGGAAGAGGGGCACGTGCTCCTTGTCCGTGATGGAGAGGGCTTCCACGTACTCGGTGGAAAGCTTGTTGTTCAAGGGGATCTTGCCCACGTCATGCAGGAGGCCGGCCACGAAGTACTCTTCCAGCTGCTTCGTATCCTTCCTCCGCTTTGCCGCGAGGAGCTTCGCGGTCACCCCCACGCAGAGGGAATGCCGCCAGAAGCCGTCGATGTTCAAGGCCTGGAAGTTCTTCTTCGCGCTCAGGTTGCCCAGGACCGCGGTGGATAAAGCGAGATTCTTCACCGTGTTGATCCCCAGCATGATGATGGCGCGCACCAGGGAGGTGATCTGGTTGGGCAGGCTGTAGTACGCGGAGTTGATGAGCTTCATGACGCGGCCCATGAGGACCGGGTCGAGGCTTATCACCTGGTTGAGATCCGCGGGAGAGGTCTTCGGATCGTTACAGATCTGGAGGATCTTGGAAACCGTGATGGGAAGGCTGGGCATGCGGGTGATGTAGGTCTGGATGATGGCAAGGAGGCGCTCTTTTTCCTGCATAGGGCTCTATCCCGCTCCCCCGCCGACTCTCGAGATAAGGGAGTCGATCTTGTCTCTCAATGCAGCTCCGAGCGTCTTGTCCGGGTGCCATGCCGACAGGTCCTTGAGATAGGAAAATGTATCCACCAGCAAGGGGCGAGTCAGGGAATCTGGCTTCTGCGGGGCCTGTGGGCGATAGCTTTGCACGATCTTATCCCGTAGACCTTTACGTCCCTCGAGGCGCGACTTGAGCATCTCCATTGTGAGCCGCTCGCCGCTGGCCCGGAATTTCCTCTTGTGCCGCTCGGGAAGATATTCGGATAGTTTCTCCAGATAGTCAAGAAGCTCGCGGGGGGTGCGCTTTGCCTGGGGCCCCGAGCCGAGCTTCTCCTTGACATGGTTCAGATAGTCTCGAAGCTCCTTGCGGACTTCCTCAGCGGATTTTTCGCCTGCCGCCTGCTTCTCGCGAGCCCTGGGAGGCGGAGCAGGCGCTTTCCTGGGCGCACGGGCGGCAGGGGCCTCTGCGGCAATCGGCGCAGCCGCGCTCACCTTGACCTGCTTGGGTTTTGGGGCAGGGGCCCCGACGGGCGGCGCGGAGACCGCACCAGGGGGCTCGGGCTTAGGCTTGGGCGCAGGCGCCCTGGCAGGCGGCGCGGAGACCGCACCAGGGGGCTCGGGCTTAGGCTTGGGCGCAGGCGCCCTGGCAGGCGGCGCGGAGACCGCACCAGGGGGCTCGGGCTTAGGCTTGGGCGCAGGCGCCCTGGCAGGCGGCGCTTTCATCGCCGGCACCTCAAGCGGGGCCTTGCCGGAGAGCTCTTGTTTCGGGGGGACAGAAATGCCTTTGCCGGGAGGAGTCTGGCGTTTGTCCGGACCCCTGAGGGGTGCCTTAGCCGTTTTTCTCTCCTCGGTCATGGCGGGTGGTGAAGGCACCTGTACGATAATGGTTTGGGGCTCGGGAGGGGGGGAGGCGGCTGTTGGGGGATCTCCACGGTGATTATCTGGGGCCTCTCCTCGATCTTCCGCGAGAGATCCGTTAGCCGGTCGAAGAGCCTGTCCACCATCTTCTGCTGGGCATCGATCGATTCTTTCAGGGATTTTGCCAGGGCGGTGTCGGGCTGGGGCTGGATGATGTGCTGTACGATCTGAGGAGGAGCGGGGGGGAGCGGGGCCGGTGCTTGTGATGGGGCCGGTGCTTGCGCAGGCATAGGCGGGGGTGTTCTTTCGGCCGCAATGGCCTGGGCGGCTGCTCCGGGAGACATCGTAGTGATGGCACCGGAAGCGCCGCCGCCCGCGCCCATCGCGCCTGGAAAGGCGGATGATGCGGCTCCCGCCGCAAGGCCGCCCGGGAAAAAGGCTGAAGCGGCGCCCCCAACACCGGCAGCTGTGCCGCCGGCAGCACCACCGCCACCACCGGCAGCACCACCGCCACCACCGCCAGGCCCCCCAGGAGCCTGGGAAGGCAGAGGGGTGGGAGGCTGGAAGGTCTGAAGCGCGGGGTTTTCCTCGTACAGTTCCTGGCCCTGGAGCAGGTTCACGAGGTTCGGCGGCCGCTCGTCCTCTATGGAGATCGTCTGGTCCGGAAGCTCGCTCTCCTCCTCGAGAGTGAGGATCTCCGGGACTTCCTCCACGGAGAGAACCGGCTCCATTCCGCCGACGTTGATGATGGGCACCGTGTCTTCTTGCAGCGGCTCGATGTCCTCGAGCATGAGGGAGTCCTCTTCGGAGGCTTCCTTTGCAGGGCGCACGGATTCCACCGTCATCTCGCGCAGGTGCCGGATAGTCCGCTCCCTCTCCTCCCGGAAGTCCTTCTCATGCTCGGCAATCGCCTTCTCGTATTCCTCGATTGTCCGAGAAAGCTCGTCGATGTCTTGCGGGCTTCCCCCGGCCCGCAGGACATTGATGAGGCCTTCCATCGTCTCGATTGCTTTCTCCGGTTGTCCCGTAGAGCGGTAGACGCGGGCAAGGTGCTGGTACGCTTCCTGCTCCTCGGGGGCAGCCTCGATCAGCTCCCGGAGGGTTTGCGCCGCCTGCGCGGCGAGCCCTTGATCGTAATACAGGTCTGCGAGAAGGATCTTCGCCCGCGTATCGCCCGGGTTGGCTGAAATGTAGCGTGCGACTTCCTCCTCGGCCTTTTTCGCTTCTCCCTTGTCCTTCCATAAAAAGGCAAGATCGAGGCGGAAATCCTGGTCAGCCGTATCGCTTTGCTGAAGCCTGCGAAAGCAGGCCAGGGCCTTCTCCGTGTCACCCGCTTTCCGCCAGACCGCGGCAAGGGATCTCAAGGCACGTGAGTTGGCAGGCTCCTTTGCCAGCACGGCCTCCAGATGTTCCGTCGCTTCCTTGAGGTTTTCGAGCTGGAGGTAGATTCCGCCCAGCCGAAGGCGGGCTTCCGTGTCTTCGGGGTTTATTGAAACAAGTTTTTTAAGCTCCTCCAGGGCATCGGTCGTCCTTCCGGCCCTTTCAAGGACGTCGGCGAGGTTGGAGATCGCAGGGGTGTAGCGCGGGTCTGACCGTGATGCGCCGCGGTACGCCTCGATCGCATCCTCGAACCGGCCCTGCGCGGCCAGGGCAACACCAAGGTTGTTGAGCGCTCGGGCGTTGGCCGGCTCGCTCCTGAGCGCCTCCCGCAGCGCCTTCTCGGAGCCCTTCTCCTCTCCCATGCGGTGGAGGGTCACACCGAGGTTGTTCAGCGCATCGGGCCAGGAAGGCTTCAGGTGGACAGCAGCCTCGTATTCCTCCCTTGCTTCCGCGAGCTTTCCGATACGCTCGAAGACGATCCCGAGGTTGTAGTGCAGCCGGCTCTGGTTTGCGTCACCCTGGAGGCCCTTCTGGTAGATCCGGATCGCCTCTCCATACCTGCCGAGGCCTTCCAGCACCGTGCCGAGGTTGTTGTAGGCAGGCACGAAGGAAGGATCCACGGCGATGGCCTTCTGGTAGTTTTCCTCGGCCTGGGGGAGGTTTCCCAGGGCCTTGTAGACATTGCCGAGGTTGTAATAGACGTCGCCGCGCTGGGGCGACAGGTCGATGGCGCGCTCGAAATGGGGGATGGCCTCCCCGTATGCCTCGAGGCGCTTGAGGACGATGCCGAGGTTGTTGTGCGCCTCGGTGTATTTCGGATTCACCTCAACGGCTTTGCCGAAGAGCTCCGCCGCGCGGCGGAACCGGCCCGTTCTCTCGCATGCGGAGCCCAGCAGATTGTAGGCCGCGGCGGAGCCCGGCTGTTCCTCCAGCACGCGCAGGGCCAGCTTCTCCACCAGGGGGTATTCCCCCATCTTGAAGGCATTGCGCGCCCGGATGAAGATCTCCTCCGCGCCCATCGTCTTCACGGATAGATCCTCGAGGGCCGCGCGCTCACTTCGCTCGCGAAAGCGCTCTGCTGGGGAGGCTCGGAATCGTCATAGGAAACGACCGTGAAGTAGTACAGCTTTCCATTCTCCAGATTCGATATCTCCGCCCGCGTCGTGTCGCCTACGTCTATCGGTGAATCGCCCAGGCCGGATCCGGTCCCGAGGAAGGTATGGGGAGCGTCCCCGTAATAGACCCGGTAACCTTTCACGTCGAGGTCGTTCACCTTCCGCCATGTGAGAGTCACCTTCCCGTTTCCGGGCGCCGCGCGCACCGCGGCCGGGGGTGTCGGCGGCAGGTTGGGCTGGTATGCAACGGTGAGGCTGGAGACACGGGGGGAAACGTCGCGCGCCCCGTCGGGAAAAAGCTCCACCATGAGCTGGAGGTATCTGCCCCGGACCTTTTCGCCGAAATCCGTTCCCGGCAGGAAAGGTACCCAATCGGTCCCCTCGAGGGACCGCGGGTTGGTCCATGAGTCAGAAATCTTGTAGGAGAATGCGACCCCCGAATCCGACGGGGTCAAGTAGACGGAGTCTATCCTCGCTACGCGGGTGGAGGCGAACTTCAGGTCGATGATCCTGGAAACGACGCTGCCCGAGCTTCCCGAAAACTTCTGGATTGACGGGGACTGGACGAACCGTCTGCTCATGCGAAGCTCATCGAGAAAGCCCGTGTAGTCGCCCGCCAGGACGAGCTCTCCAGGGAACCCCGCGGAAAGACGCGGGACCGCCACGGACCCTCCTTCTTTTCCCGTGTCCGTGAGGTGGATGGCCGCTTCCGGCACCCCATCGATCGCGTATTCCAGGAGCCCAATGGTGCTGTCGAAGCGAAGGAGGTGATGGTGCCACACGCGGGGGAGAAGCTTGCGGGTGCCCGAAAGCGTGAAGGAGAGCGGCCTGCCGTCGGGCAGGATGAAGAAGTTCCTGAAATCCCAGGTCAGCATCCTGTTTCGAAGCTCGGCGCTCATGCCCTGCGCGGCCAGGCCCGCGGCATCCTTCTGGGCGCCCTGCCAGGAGAAAACCGTTTCCCCGCGGGAGAGCAAAGACGGGTACATCCAGAACTCGATCGTGAAGTCTCCCCAGACGGAGCCGGGGGAGAACAGGGACCCGCCCGGTCTGGAAAACGGCCTGCCGCCATCGCCGCCCGGGAAAACAGCGCTTCCCGCTCCGAGCTCAGAGACCGCGGTGGAAATCGCCGGCCCGGCGCCCGCGAATCTGTAGCCGCCCGCGGCGTCGGCTTCCCCGGGAGAATCGAAGTGGAAGAGGAACTCGGTTCCGCTGTCAGCAGCGTATTCGGACATGAGAAGGGCGAGGTCCTTCAGCCCCCACTTTCCCGCGACCATGGCCACCCCATCGAAGCTCCCCATGTCCTTCCACAGGGAATCCTTTCCCAGCTCCACGGTCCGAAGCTGTGCAGGGAGCGATCCCGCAGCAAGGAGGAGGCAGAGAACCAGCGACCCGGGGAGTGTTTTTTTCCGGACCATAGTCAGGTACACTGCTATTATAATCGGAATGCGGGGGTATTTCTATTGAAGGGATCCATCGCCGTGGAAAAGCGGGATTTTCCCGATCGGCCCGGCGTTTACATCATGAAGGACTCAAGCGGCGCTCCCATCTACGTGGGCAAGGCCAAGAGCCTGAAGCACCGGGTCCGTTCCTACTTCGCGGGAGACAAGGACATCAAGACCAGGTTCCTCCTGGCCGCCATGGAGGACATCGAGGTCATCATCACGAATACGGAGTACGAGGCGCTGCTTCTGGAGAACAACCTTATCAAGCAGTGGAAGCCCCGGTACAACATCAACCTCAAGGACGGCAAGACCTACCCCGTCATCCGTCTCACCAATGAGGAGTTTCCCCGCGTGTTTCGCACCCGCAGGATCGTCTTCGACGGTTCGGAGTACTTCGGCCCCTTCCCCAAGCCCCACCAGATCGACATCTATCTCAAGCTGATCGAGCGCCATTTCAGGCTCTGCAAGTACCGCGGCTCGCGGAAGAGCCGATCGTATCCCTGCCTCAACTACCACATGGGCCGCTGCAGCGGCGCCTGCTGCGGCAAGATCAGCCGCGAGGAGTACCTGAAGATCGTCGATGGCGTGAGAAAGCTCTTGAGCGGAAAGAGCGACGATCTGCTTGCGGATCTTCGCGAGGCGATGAAGGCCGCCTCCGAGGCGCTGGACTTCGAGCGGGCGGCCGGCCTCCGCGACCAGGCGGCGGCCATCGAAGAGGTCTCCACCGAGCAGAGGGTGGAGGAGTTCAGCGAGACGGATCGGGACTACGTCGCCCTGGCTCCGGCCGGAGAGGCTTTCATCGTCGTCGTGCTTCAAGTGCGGGAGGGGAAGCTCCTGGGCAAAGAGGTGTTCCGCGTCGAGGAATACGCAACCGCGGAGGAAACCCTTTCGCACTTCATTGCCCGCTACTACACCGAGATCACGATGAGGCCCCGGGAGATCCACGTGACCAAGCCCGTCGATGCGGAAGGCCTCTCCGCGATGCTGCGGGAGCTTTCGGGCAGGAAGATCGGGATCACCGTCCCCCAGCGGGGAAAGCACGCTCAGCTTGCCGCGATGGCGGAGGAGAACGCGCGGGAGGAAGCGGCAAAGACCGCGGCGGGGGCGGATACCGCGTTCGCCCTGGAGCGGCTTTCCCGGGAGCTGGGCCTGGCCCGGGCTCCCCGAAAGATCGAGGGCTTCGATATCGCGCATCTCGACGGAACCGACACGGTGGCCTCGATGGTCAGCTTCCGGGACGGCCGGCCCGAGCGCAAGCAGTATCGTTCTTTCACCATCAGGAGCCTCGGCGGGAAGATCGACGACTTCGAGTCGATCCGGGAAGCCGTGGCGCGCCGCTATTCCCGGGTTGTCAATGAGGAGCTGGAGCGGCCGGATCTGATCCTCATCGACGGGGGAAAAGGGCAGCTCGGCGCGGCCAAGGGCATCCTCGACGGGCTGGGCCTGGAGGAGATCCCTGTGATCGGCCTGGCCAAAAAGAAAGAGGAGATCTTTCTTCCCGGACAGGAGGATCCCGTGGTCCTGGAAGAGGGGACCCCCGCCCTACGGATCCTTCAGGCCGTCCGCAACGAGAGCCACCGCTTCGCCACCACCCTTCACAAGAGGAAGCGCGCAAAGCGGGTGAGCCTGGCGCTCCTGGAGGGGGTGCCGGGGATCGGAAAGAGGCGGAGCAAGATGCTCATGGAAGTCTTCGGCTCATTGGATGAGATCCTGGCCAGAAGCCCCGAGGAGATCTCCCGGGAGAGCGGGATCGCGATGAACATTGCCTCCGAGCTTCTCAAGCGATTGAAGGCCGCCAAAGCCTCGGCAGCCGGAGCGGAAGTGAATCGGGCTCAGATCAAAGGCCGCCACGAGCCGCGGCCTCCCCGCATCACGATGTAGTAGAGCATGAGATGGAGGAGCAGGGAGTGGAGGTCCGCCTTGACGGAGCGGAAGCGCGAGTCGAACTCCGCAAGGAGGAGAATCACGTCCTCGAGCTCCTGTCGGGAATAGTTCTTGTTGCCGTCGATGTATGTGCGCTGCGCCTTTTTGGTCGTGATATTGCTCTTGGTGAAGGCCTCGGCGTTGTCGTAGTTCTCGTCGATAAGCCGTTTGAACGCGGCGAGCCTTCGAAACTGCCACAGCAGGCCGCTCACCAGCTGGGTGGCGTCGGCTTCCCGCGAGAGAAGGATCTTTTCCAGTATCTCCTCGGCTGAGAGCAGGTTTCTTGCCGAGACCTGATCGAAGAGCGTGAAAACGTTCTCCTCCTTGCTGTGGTAGATGTAGTGCTCCACGCTCTCCAGCCCCACCGCGGCGCCCGGCCCGAAGAACAGGGCGAGCCTTTCGCACTCCGAGCGGAGATCGCGGGTGTTGTTCTCGATCATGTCGAGGAGAAAGTCGACCGCCGCCTGCTCGATCGTAATCTTGCGCTGGCGGAAGAAGTTCACGATCCATCCCGCCTTCTGGTTGTCGAACATCTCCCAGAAAACTCTCTGGCACTCCTTGGGCACCGCCGCCGCGAGCTTCTTGTCGATCTCCCGCGTGAGCTCGGAGCTCACCAGGAGGAGAGTGGCGTCCTCTGCAGGGGCCTTCAGATACTCGACGAGCGCCTCCGTGTCGTCCCTGCGCTTGATCACCTCGGCATTGGAGACGATGACCAGGCGGTGGCGGGCGAAGAGGCTCTTGTTTCTAAGCGCGGCCAGGATTTCCTGGCCGCGCGATTCGAAGGCGTAGAAGCGATGGATCTCGGGGGGCTCTCCGTTTCTCGAGGCGAGGGCGGCGGCCACCTTCTCGATGGCGTCTGCCTTCTGGCCTTCCTCGGGACCGAGGAATAGCTGGGCGGGAGGGGGGAGGCTTTCAGCCATAGCGTCTCATGAGGAAGGAGAGCTTGCCGAGGATGCGCACGTTCTGCGTGAAGAGGGGCGGGTACTTCGGGTTTTCGGCCTTGAGACGGATCCTGCTTTTCTCTTCGAAGAAGCGCTTGAGGGTTACCGCCTCATCCACCATGGCCACGACGATGTCGCCGTTGTCGGCGGTGTTCTGATGCGCCACGACGACAACGTCTCCGTCCATGATTCCCGCATCGCTCATGCTGTCGCCCTTGACCTGGAGGGCGAAGTGGGCGGCCTTGGAGATGCACTCGGCGGGGACCTGAACGTAGCCCTGGAAGTTCTCCTCGGCGAAGAGGGGCTTGCCTGCCGCGACATTGCCCAGGAGGGGGACCGAGATCAGCCGCGTCTCCTTCTCCGCTTCCGCCTCTGCGGTGACTTCGATGGCGCGGGAGCGGTTTTCGTGGCAGCGCAGGAAGCCCTTCTTCTCCAGGGCCTTCACGTGGTCATAGCTGCCCTTGATCGAGAACTGAAAGCCGGTGGCGATCTCGCGGATGGTGGGCGGATAGCGGTTGGTCCGGATGAACTGCCGGATGAAGTCGTAGACCTCCCGCTGGCGCGCCGTCAAGCCCTTCATGCGTTTTCCCGCTGCTTTTCCACGGTGATTTTCAACTTCTTCATCTTGCTGTGGAGGTTGCTTGCGTACACGCCGAGCGCCTCCGCCGTGCGGGAGATGTTTCCGCCGTTCTCCCGCAGCTTTTCCCGTATCAGATCCCGCTCGAAGCGGTCCCGCGCCTCGGAGAGCGGGAGGGCGCCGTAATCCGCCAGCAGTCCGCTGGGCTCCTCCCGCCGCGAGCCGCCGAGGAACGCCCTCACCGACGCGGCCGATATCACGGGCTCTTCGGTCATGATATTAACCCTCTCCACGAAATTTTTCAATTCCCGGATATTGCCCGGCCAGTGGTAGTCGCAGAGAATCTTCAGCCCCTCGGCAGAGAGCTTCCGGGGCTCCTGCTCGGACGGCCTCTTGAATTTCGAAAGGAAGTAGGAGGCGAGATCGGGCAGGTCCTCACGCCGCTCGCGCAGGGGGGGCACGACGATGGGAACCACGTTGATGCGGAAGAACAGGTCCTCGCGGAACTTTCCCTTCCCGATCATCTCCTTGACGTCCTTGTTGGTGGCTGAGATGACCCGCACGTCCACCCCGATGGAATCCTCTCCTCCGATCCTCTCGAAGCGCATCTCCTGAAGGACGCGAAGCACCTTGGCCTGGGTGGCGAGGGACATGTCGGCGATCTCGTCGAGGAAGAGGGTGCCCTTGTCGGCGAGCTCGAACTTGCCCCGTCGGCGCTGGAGCGCGCTCGTAAAGGCGCCCTTCTCGTGTCCGAAGAGCTCGCTCTCGATGAGCGTTTCTGGGATGGCGGCGCAGTTCACCTCCACGAAGGGTCCCTCGGCCCGCCTGCTGGTGCGGTGGATCTCCTTGGCAACGAGCTCCTTGCCCGTGCCGTTCTCCCCAAGGATCAGGATGCGGGAATCGCTTGCGGCGGCCTGCTCGATGAGCTCCCGCACCTTTTTCATGGGAGGGCTCTCTCCGACCATGCGGTCTTCGATGAAGAGGCTGTTCTTGAGCGTCCGGTTCTCCTTCTTCAGCACCTCCAGCTGGAGGGCGTTCCGCACCACGGTGATGGTCTTGTCGAGGGAGAGAGGCTTCTCGAGAAAGTCGAAGGCGCCGATCTTCACGGCCTGGACGGCGAGGTTGATGTTGGCATGGCCCGAGATCATGATGACCTCGACGTCGGGAAATTCTTCCCGAACCCGCTTCAGCACGTCGATCCCGCCCATGTTTGGCAGCCACACGTCGAGGAACACGAGGTCCACGGGATTGGAGGCGAGCTGGGACAGACCGTCGAGACCGTCCTCGGCCGTGAGGACCGTGTATCCCTCGTCCTGAAGCACGTCCTTGAGCACGGCGCGGATCCCCGGCTCATCGTCGATGATGAGGATGGCGCTCATTCAGGCTCCCATGGGAAGGTCGATGAAGAATGTGGTCCCGACGTTCTTCTCGCTCTCGGCCCACACGTTGCCGTTGTGGTCGAAGACGATGCGCTGAACGATGGCAAGCCCCAATCCTGTCCCGTCCTTCTTCGTGGTGAAGTATGGGTCGAAAATCCGTTCCATGTCATTCCTGTCTATCCCGGCTCCCGTATCGCTCACCGCGATCCGGTAGAACGCGGCATGGCCCTTTCGCACGGGATCCGCCCTCACCGAGAGAAGCCCGCCGGCCGGCATTGCCTGTATCGCGTTCTTGAAGAGGTTGGCGAATACCCGCTTCATCTGGTTCTTGTCCACGTTGAGCATGATGGAATCGCTCACCTCTTCCATATCGAAGCGGACCGTTCCCGAGAGCGTATTATATACCGATGCGACCTCCCAGATCATATCCCGCAGGCTGGTGGGCTTGGGCTGCGGGACGGGGAGCTTGGCGAACTCGCCGAACTCCCGCAGGAGCTTTTCCAGGTTCTCCACCTCCTGAATGATGGCGGACACGGAGCCGTGGAGAACGGAGGCGAAATCGTCGGGGGTCTCCGCCTGCAATTGCCCTTCCTGCGCGCGCTCGGCGGCGAGCGCGTCCCCGTGCCTCTTGAGGATCCGCTGGGCGGAGAGCTTGATCGGCGTCAGCGGGTTCCTGATCTCGTGGGCCAGCCGCTGGGCGATCTCCTGCCATGCCGTGATCCTCTCCGCCTGGAGGAGCTTCTTGCGGGAGTGGTCCAGCTCCGCGATCATCATGTTGAAGGAGTCCACGAGGTTGGCGAGCTCGTCCCGCGAACGGGTGAGGATCCTGAAGGAAAAGTCTCCCTCGGCGATCCTCTGGGTGGCCTGCTCGAGATTGACGATGGGGCTCATGATCCGCTCTGTGAGAAGGAGGCTCACGAGGACCGTAATGATGAAGATGGGCAGGGAGAAGAGGAAGAAGAAGGCCACGAGCACGATCTGGAAAAGCTCCCGATAGCGGTCGAGCTGGCTGAAGACGGTGAGGGTGCCGGTGAGCTGGCGGGCGTTGCTCACCAGGTCCCGGGAGATGAGGGTGCTGAAGACCGCGACGTAGCGTTTGCCGCCGAAGGAGAGCGGCCGCACGTCGCGCAGGATGCTCACCTCCTGCCGGTCTTCCCGCTGGCTCCCCTGCGAGCCCTTCACGAGGGAGAAGTCTCCCAGGCGCGCGCGCTCGTCACCCCGATAGCCGATGAGCCTGCCGTCCGCCGTGTAGAGCTGGATTGCGTCGATGCCGCTGTTGAGGCTCTGGATCGTCCTCCAGGTGCGCTCGGGGTTCGAAGCGAACTCCGCGACGATGGGAACCACGGCCTGGCCCTCGGCAAAGGAGCTCAAGTTGCGCACCTTTTCCTGGTACGAGCTCATGGAGATGTGGGAAGCCCCCTTGAGGGCGTCTCCGATCGCCTTGCTGAACCACGTGCCCATGGCCGAGTTGATGAAGGTGACGGCGAGCACCCCCTGGGGAACCGCGGAGAGGAGCGAGATGAGGATGAAGAACATCGTGAGGCGCAGCTTCAACGCCGCCCCGGGCTTCCGCTGGGTTCTCTGGCGCAGGAGACGGGTGATCTGGAATATCACCAATCCCAGAAGAATCAGGGGAAGCCCGCCCGCCACCACGAGGGCCAGCGTGTTGGCCGCGGGATTTGCCGTGGAGATGTTGGTGATGAGGGCGCGGGAGAAGACGATGATCCCGCCGATGAGAAGCATGAAGATGAGAATGAGCACGAGGATGCCCCGCGTGGAGTTCTCTACCGGTGTCGAGCTTCTCACCGCGGCGCCACCTTTCCCATGACCCAGGGGCTCGTGTAGGTTCCCGTCGCTCCGATGAGCGACACGATTGTCAGGGGCGGCATGAGCCGCACGGGATCGAACTGGACCCGCGCCGTCACGAAGGGAGAGCGCAGCCTGGCCCGAGAATCCAGGGCGATTCCCGTCCAGGAGAAAAATCCGTTGATGAGATCCTCCGGCCGGTCGAATGACCGTCTCCCGCCCCCCTCCGATTCGACGATGTATTTGTGCTCCAGGAAATCATAGAAGGCGCTCTGGGAAATGCTCTTTTCCACGACCAGCGAGTTCTCGAGGAACGGGAGAGCCGCCGGCCGTTTCTCGAAGAGCCGCAGGGTGAATGTGATGCGCGACTCCAGGCCGTCCTGCAGCGCGGAGAGAAGCTCCTCCTGCCGCTCCCAGCGGAACGCCACGTCCGCCCGCACAATGCCCTCTGCGACCGAAACGGTGAGCTTCACATCCTGGGCACCGACGGGTGCGGGGAAAAGAATGACCAGGGCCGCGCAGAGGAGCCGCAGGCCCGCCGTTCTTTGCGCCCTATTCCTCCTCGAACTTGCTTTCGAATAGCTTTTCAATGGCGTCAAGGGCCTCCACTTCGTCGGGTCCGTCGGCGATGATCTTCAGCGGGGTATCATAGGTAGCCCCGAGGGTGATGACGCCCATGATCGATTTCCCGTTGACCCTCTCGCTGTCCTTTTCCAGAAAGATCTGGGATTGAAAGGAGCTCGCCGTTTTCACCAAAAGCGCCGCCGGCCGGGCGTGCATGCCCGCGCGGTTTCTGATCGTTACAGTGCGCTCCACCATGTCTCCTCATTTCTCGTTCAAAAAGATAGCCCGGGTGCTCTCGGTTTCCAGCCAGTTCATGACGTTCCTGTTGAACTCCTTCGCGGAGTAGTATCCCATCTTTTTCAGCCTCTCGTTCCTGGCCGCCGTCTCTATGATCACGGGGATGTTCCTTCCCGGCTTGATCGGGATGAGGAGGGAGGGGACCTGCACGCCGAGGATGTTTATCGTGTCCTCTTCCGAGCCGATCCTGTCATAGCTCTTCTTGGGGTCCCAGGCTTCCAGCTGCGCCACCAGCTGGATCTGCTTCTTGTCCCGGATGGCCCCTACGCCGAAAAGCTGCGTGACGTTGATGATGCCCAGGCCGCGGATCTCCATGTGGTGGCTCACGATCTGGGCGCCGGCGCCCATGAGGATATTGCCGCTCACGCGGCGGATCTCAACCGCGTCGTCCGCCACCAGGCGGTGCCCACGCTCGATGAGCTCCAGCGCCGCCTCGCTCTTGCCCACCCCGCTGTCTCCCTGGATGAGGACCCCGATGCCGAATACCTCCACAAGGACGCCGTGGACCGTCTTTTTCGGGGCGAAGATCGTGGACAGCACGCGCAGGATCCGGATGGTGAACTCCGAGGAGGAGAGGTCGGTCTGCAGGACGGGGCATTCGGATTTCTCCGCGAGGGCGGCGAAGTCCGCTGTGGGCTCCAGCGAGTGGGTGAAGACGCAGCAGGGAATCTCGTAGGTGAAGAGTTTTTCCAGGTTCTCCCGCCCGCCCTCCGAGGAAAGCTTCTGGAGGAAGGCGTTCTCCCCCCTTCCGAATATCTGGATCCGCTGGTATGCGAAGTTCTCGAAGAAACCGCCCAGCTCGAGCCCCGGCCTGTTGATTTCCGTCACGGTGATCTCACGGATCAGGCCCGGCCTGCCTCCGACGCATTTCAGGTCGAGGGCGTCGTTCTCCTTGAGATCGAGCTCGAGGAGGTCCAGGACGCGAAAGGTATCTTTTGCCGGCTGATTGTTTGCCATATCACTTCCTTGCGGCGGGCGGGGAGCGCCCTACTCCTCAACGGTTGGAGCCGCTTCCTTTTTCCGATGATCCTGGATTTTCGATTTCTCCTTTTCTATCTTGGCCTCCAGCTTGTCGAAGAGGGAATCGATGCCCTGATAGAGATCGAAGCCGTCGATTCCGACGTGAACCGATGTCCCCCAGCGGAAGTTGATGGTCGCCTCGAACTTATAGAGGCTCTTCTCCTTGGCGAAGTTGATCAGGAAGTCAACGATGTGGTCCTTGGCGAAGTCGAGCCTCTGCATTTTCTTGTCAACGTAGCTTTTTATCTTCTCGTTCACCGCGAGGTGGATGCCCTTGATCTCGACGTTCATACGTGCCTCCTCTGATAGGATGAATCGATGTCCAGCTCGCCGCGGTATTTCGCGGCCGTGCGCCGCGCGATGCGGATCCCCCGGTTGGCCAGGATCTCGACGATCTTCTGGTCCGAAAGACCCTTTTCGCCGCCTTCCTGTTGGATGATTTCCCGGATGATCTCCTTGACGCCCTCCTTGGAGAAGCGCGAGTCGGACGAGCCCGGCCCCGCTATCGAGTTTGAAAAGAAATGCTTCAGCGCGAAAATACCCCATTCTGTCTGCATGTGCTTGGAGGAGGTGATGCGGGAGACGGTGGCCTCGTGCACGCCGATCTCCTTGGCGATGTCCTTCAATGTGAGCGGCTTCAGGTACTTGGGGCCCTTGAGAAAGAACTCCCTTTGAAACTCGACGATCGCCCGACACACCTTCGCGAGCGTTGCGTTCCTCTGGGCAACGCTCCTGATGAACCAGCGTGCGTTCTGGAGATTCGTGGCCAGGAACTGCCGCACCTGCGGGTCCTTGCCCCGGGTGCGCTCCTTGGACATCTTCTCGAAGAGCGGGTTGATTCCGAGCACGGGGATCATCTCGTCATTCAAAATAAGCACGAACTCACCCTCGTGCAATCTGACCTGGACGTCGGGGATCACGTAGCGGGGCACTTCGCGCGAGTAGCTTCGGCCCGGCAGGGGATCCAGGCTCTTGATGAAGGCGATGATCGTCTTCAGCTCATCCTCCGTCACCTTCATCGCCTTCTGGATCTCCTTGTACTTTCTCTTCTCGAGGGCCTCGAAATGCTTTTCCACCAGCTCGGCCGCCCGGGGATGGCGATCGGGGCGGGCGGCTATCTGCACGAGAAGGCTCTCACAGAAATCCTTCACGCAGATTCCGATGGGATCGAACCCCTGGACCAGGGCGAGAACCTTCGGCAACAGCTGCCTTTCCTGGTCAGTCTTGACCAGGAGCTCCGGCGGCTCCCGGTGGAAGCCGTTCTCGTCGAGGTTCCTGATGAGAAGCTCCCCGACCCGCCGCTCCTCTTCCGTGATCGGCTGCAGGGCAAGCAGCCACAGGAGGTGGTCCTGGAGGCTCTCGGGCTGGGAGAGTACCCCCTCCATGAACTGTCGTTTGGCGTCGCTCGCCGCCTCGGCGTCGGCCCGGGAGTATCCAGAATCCGAGGAGTGGTCGAAGAAGTCGCCCTCGTCCATCCCCTTTTCCCTCTGGGGCATGGAGTCGAGGGAAACCGTGGTGTTGTCTTCTTCGGCCTGGAGCGCCGGATTTTTCTCCAGCTCTTCCTCGATCGTCGTCTTCAAATCCTGGAGGGGAAGCGCCATGAGCCGGACAGCCTGGTAGAGCTGCGGCGTCATCTTGAGCTTCTGGACCTGTTTCAGGACCGGTCTCTGGGTTTGCACTCCTCCTCCGGGCTTCTCTCCACAGTCGATTGTGAAGCACGCTCACGGGGTTTGTCAATGTTTATGATATCCCGGCTGCCGCCTTAGATCCGGCTGCCGCCGTCCATGGCGCCTGGAAGCTCGCTGCGCTCGCTGGCAGCACCGCCAGCCCTTCCGCCCTCCCAGCGGCGTTTTTCTCGCTTCGCTCGAAAAGCCGCCGCAGGACTAGATCTGGAACTCCTCGCCGAGGTAGATCCTGCGGGCAATCTCGCTTTCCAGGAGCTCCTCCTTGGTGCCGCTCACCAGGATCTCGCCATGGTTGATGATGTGGGAGCGGTGCGTGATCTGGAGGGTGTCGCGCACGTTGTGGTCCGTGATGAGAACGCCGATGCCTTTCGCCGAAAGCTCCTGGACGATCCTTTTGATCTCGGAAACGGCGATGGGGTCGATGCCCGCGAACGGCTCGTCGAGGAGCAGGAACTTGGGCTCGATGGCCAGGGACCGCGCGATCTCGGTCCTGCGCCGCTCTCCTCCAGACAGGGTGTACGCCTTCTGCCTTCGAAGCTGCTTGATTCCCAGCTCGTCCAGGAGTTCGTCCAGGAGCATGCGTTTTTCGGCTTGGGTGAGGGTGTTTCTCGTCTCGAGGATCGCGGCGATGTTGTCCTCGACGCTGAGCTTGCGGAATACGGACGGCTCCTGGGGGAGGTAGGAAATTCCCATGCGGGCGCGCTTGAACATGGGGAGAGCCGAGATGTCCTTCCCGTCGAGGTAGATCTTGCCCGAGGTGGGGTGGATGAATCCCACGACCATGTAGAAGACGGTCGTCTTTCCGGCGCCATTGGGGCCGAGGAGCCCGACAACCTCGCCGCTTTCCATGCTGAAGGTGACCTCGCGGACCGCCTGTTTTTTGCCGAAAAACTTGACCAGTCCTTCCAGGGAGAGGGTGCCCCTACCGATCAACGCCGCCCCCTTGCGGGGAGACGGGCGGCTGCTGGGGAGCGGGGGCGCCGCCCTCAGGCGCGGGAGTGGGCTGGGGAGTCGTGGCGCCGCCCTCAGGCGCGGGAGTGGCGGCTCCCGGCGATGCCGGCTTGGTTTCCGGAGCAGCCGGTCCCCCTTGAGCGGGCGGCGAGCCGCTTCCGCTCTGCTGCCCTGTGGCGATCTGGCCCATGACATCCCCCTGGAGCGCGATATCCTCGGTGTCGAGGTTGACCGTGATCCGCGCGGCGCGGTACTCGTCGCCTTTTCGGGACACCCAGGGCAGCCCGGAAAGCTCCAGGGTTTTTTTCTCACGGTCGTAGCGCGCGAACTCGGACCTGCAGACCAGGTCCTTCTTGAGGATGCGCACGCCGATCTGCACAACGGTGAGCTGCTCGTTGTCCCTGTCCTCGATGAAGCCGCCCTTCACTACCAGCTCGTTCTTGAGATCCGTCATCACCGCGTTGCCGCTGATCCTGGCGATCTTCTGCTGCCTGTCGTAGAAAAGCTCCTCGCTTGCGAGCTCCATGCCCCTCTTCGTGTTGACGATCTTCACGTTGCCGGAGCATTGGGCGTAGATGAAGTCCTTGCCGTACAGCTCGATCCTGTCCGCGCGGATCACCGTGTCTTCCGTCTCCACCCGCGCATGACCCGAGAGCACGGCCCGTTGATTGCCCTCCGCCAGGACCGTCGTCATGCTGTCTCCGGAATACGTAAGGGAGCTGGCGGCGTGAAGCGGCGTGAGGGGGAGAATCATCGCAAGCAGGGCCGCGAGCCTACTTCTCTTCATAGACATACACGCCCTCCACGGGGCCGGTGAACCGCACCTCCTTGATGCGGAAATCTCCCACGAAACCCCTCCCCGAAATGTAGGTGCCGTCGTCTTTCTTTACCAATACTCTCTCGTCGGGGTCCGCCGTGAGCTTCTTCTCCTTGTTCTGCCAGCTCAAGGATTCCGTCGAGATTTCTCCCTTCTCGGAGGCAGAAGAGACGCGCACATTGCCGGAGATCTCCGCGTCCTGGGTGTCGGTATGGAAGACCACGGAGTCCGCGCTGCCATCCGTGTCGCGCTCCCCTTTCTCGTCGTATTCGACGAAATGCGCTGCGCTGATAACGGTCTGCTTGCGCGTATTGTAGGTCTCGGTCCGCTCGGCCTGGAGCTCCAGAGAGAGGCGCGAATCCTTGACGACGCGGTAGGTGACTCCGACCGCAACCGTGTCGGGAACTTCTTGAGCGGCCGAGGCTTCCAGCTCGGCGGCCTGGTAGTTGAGGCTGCAGCCGGCCAGGAGCGCTGCGAAGAGCATGGCGGCGGGCAGTGCGAAACGCACCGTCTATCCTCGGCTTGCGGCCGGCTGGGCCTGCGCCGCAAGGCACGCTGCAATGAAGCGCGAGAACAGGGGGCTGGGAGACTTGGGCTTGGAGATGAACTCGGGATGGAACTGGACCCCGACTCCCCAGGGGTGTCCCGGCCATTCGATTGATTCCACCAGGGCCCCATCCGGTGTCAGCCCGCTCACGACGAGCCCACCATCCTGGAGGGCCTGCCTGTACGCGTTGGACACCTCGTAGCGGTGGCGGTGCCGCTCGAAAATAACTTCGGCGCCATACGCTTCCGCTATCCTCGTGGCCGCAAGGAGGCGCGTCTCGCTCCTTCCCAGCCGCATTGTGCCTCCGTACGCCTTGATGTCCACCTGCTCTTCCAGGAGGCTCACGACGGGATGCTTCGTCTCGGGAGCGAACTCGGTGGAGTTGGCCTCCTTCAGCCCCAGAACGTTTCGGGCGTACTCGATAACCATGATCTGAAGGCCCAGGCAGATGCCGAGGTAGGGGATGTTGTTCTGGCGCGCATAGGCGGCGGTTTTGATCATGCCCTCGATTCCGCGAAGGCCGAATCCGCCCGGCACCAGTATCCCATCGCATCCTGCCAGGGGCACCGCGAGGTCCCGCTCCCCCTCCAGCTCCTCGCTTTCGATCTTGACCAGCTGAACCCGCGACCCGTTGGCGATCCCGCCGTGGAAAAGGGATTCGAAGATCGAGATGTAGGAATCGTGGAGTCCCGTGTATTTGCCCACGATGGCGATCCGCGCGGTCCGCTTGGCATCCGTGAAATGCTCCACGATCCGCTTCCATCCGTCGCGCGACGGCGTCTTCTCCGCCAGGCCGAGCCTCTTCATAATGCTGGTGTCGAGCTTCTGCTCCACGAAAACGAGGGGGATCTCGTAGATCGTGGTCCGTACGTCGTAGGCGGAGATCACCGAGTCTTTTTCCACGTTGGTGAAAAGCGAGATCTTCCTCTTCATGTCTTCTTCCAGAGGAGTTCCCGCGCGGCACAAGAGGATGTCAGGCTGGATGCCGATCTCCCGCAGCTCCCTCACCGAGTGCTGTGTAGGCTTTGTCTTGAGCTCTCCCCAGTAGACCACGGGCACGAGGGTGAGATGGATGAACATCACGTTCTCCTTGCCCAGGTCGTGGATGAACTGGCGGGCCGCCTCCAGGAACGGGATCGATTCGATGTCTCCCACCGTGCCGCCGATCTCCACCAACGTGACGTCCACTCCCGGCTGCTCCCCCACCTTGAAGATCCGGGCCTTTATCTCGTCCGTGATGTGGGGAATCACCTGGACCGTGCGGCCGAGGAAGCGCCCTTCGCGCTCCTTGGTGATCACCGCCTGGTACACCTGGCCCGTCGTGATGGAGTTGTCCCGGGAAAGCGGCGAGGAGGTGAATCTGTTGTAGTTTCCCAGGTCGAGGTCCGTTTCAGCGCCGTCGTCGGTGACGTAGACCTCGCCGTGCTGGAACGGGTTCATTGTTCCGGCATCCACGTTGATGTAGGGATCGATCTTGATCATGCGGATATTGAAGCCCCTGTTTTCCAGCAGGCTTCCGATCGATGCAGCGGCAACTCCCTTGCCGAGCCCCGAGCATACTCCACCCGTGACGAAAATGTATTTGCTCATGGGGATCGTATTATAGCGGAAATGCCCGCCCGTCTCAATGGCAGGCCATCCATGGACTGGACCGCGGCTCAGTCCTCGAGGACCGTGACCACCTTTTTCAGGTCCCAGCGGAGAAATCTCTGTAGGGCCTGGATCTGGGCCGCGTTCACATAGTAGATCCTGCCGTCGTACTTTACCAGGCCGCCGTCATAGGTGGCGAACTTCACGTGATAGTATATCCGGCCGATGAACTGGGCCTCGTCCCAGTGGGGACAGCCCTTCAGGTGGGGAATCTTTCGGAGGCTCCTTGCATTGATCGTGTCCCCTTTGACGGAGTTTCGCAGCACTTCCTGCCACTTGATCATAACAATGTTCTATTGACACCCCTTCACGGTAAAGTGTACAGGTGGTACGGGGCAAGATCAACCCTCATGGCAACCTTTCTCACGGATGAAGAGTTCGCGCTGTTCAGCTCCCTGATTTACGACGGGAGCGGAATTCATTTTTCAGCCTCCAACCGGCCGATTCTGGAGAGCAGGCTTCGGGAGCGCCTCAAGGAATCGGGGCTGGCCCGCGTTCGTGAGTACTACGACCTCATCCGCCGCAGTTCGGAGGAGATGAAGATCCTCCTGGACTCGGTGACGACGAACCTCACCTGGTTCTTCCGCTACGAGGGCCACTTTACGGCCCTGGAGAATCTGGTGCTTCCCGACCTGCTGGCGCACAAGAAGAAGAAATCCAATCATCGCCTGCGGGTGTGGAGCGCAGGGTGCTCGACGGGAGAGGAGACGTACTCGGTCGCAATGCTCCTCGCGGACAAGCTCCCGCCGGATTTCAGCCTGGAGATCGTGGGAAGCGACTTGAGCCTCAAATCGCTGATGATCGCCAAAGAGGGCTTCTACGCCGAGAGCAGGGTGGGAGGAGTTCCCGAGAAGTACGTCAAGCGTTTCCTGGAGGTGAAAAACGACGGCTACCATATCATGGACCCGGTCAAGAAGCTCGTCCGCTTCGACTATCATAATCTGAAGTTCGACAGCGGCCTGACCGACATCGACGTCGTGTTCTGCCGAAACGTCATCATCTACTTCGACGTCACGGCCCAGAGCCAGGTCATCAACCGCTTCTGGCAGGCCATGACGCCCCACTCCTACCTCTTCCTCGGCCACTCGGAATCCCTGTTCGGGATGGAAACGAAGTTCGAGTTCGTCAAGACAGATTGGGCCTGCCTGTATAAAAAGGTTCTGGATCCATAGGAGCGCGCAAGTGATCGACCGACCCATCTCCGTGTTGATCGTCGATGATTCCGCCCTGATGCGGAACCTCGTGAGCAGGATCTTCGGCTCGGCGCCCGGTTTCCGGGTTGCAGGCACCGCCATGAACGGAATTTTCGCTCTTCGAAAGATCGAGGCGGCCATGCCGGACCTCGTCGTGCTGGACCTGGAGATGCCGGAAATGAATGGGATCGAGTTCCTGCGCGAGAGGCAGAAGCGGGGTCTCGACGTGCCCGTGATCATCCTCTCCTCGATCGCGGAGAAGGGGGCGAGGATTACCATGGAGGCGCTGGCCCTCGGCGCCTCGGATTTCGTCCTGAAACCGGGCGGGATCACGGCGACTCACGAGATGAAGGATACGGCCGAGGAGCTCGTCGAGATCGCCCGCATCTATGCGGGGCGCGGGAGAAGGCCTCCCGCCCCGGCAGAAGAGCCGAAGAGGGAGCATCGGGAGCCGGGTGAAGAAGCGGCGCCCGTCGAGTATCTCGAGGAGCATCCAGCGCCGGCCCAGCAGGCCAGGCAGCGCGTCGTTCCGCTTCGCCCTCCCGGTCCCGTCGAGGTGGTGGCCATCGGAATCTCCACGGGCGGTCCCAATGCGCTGCGGGAGCTCCTGCCCAGCCTCGAATCCGATTTCCCCGCTCCGGTTCTCATCGTTCAGCACATGCCAGCGGGTTTCACGGGAGAGTTCGCCGAGAGCCTCGACCGGATCTGCCCCCTGGAAGTCAGGGAAGCAAAGGACGGGGACGTGATCAAAGCCGGCCGGGTCTTCATCGCTCCTGGAGACGCTCACATGACTGTGGAGTCGAAACCGCTTGCCAACACGGTGAAGCTCTCCTCCGAAGCCCCCGTGAGCGGCCATAGGCCTTCGGCAGACGTGCTTTTCGCCTCAGTGGCGAAGGTGTACGGCAACAGGAGCCTGGCGGCGATCATGACGGGCATGGGAAGGGATGGGGCCGCGGAGATCGGTTCGATCTACCACGAGGGGGGAACAACCCTCGCGCAGGATGAAGCGTCCTCCGTCGTGTTTGGAATGCCCCGCGTCGCCATAGAGGCCGGGGTCATCACATCGGTCGTTCCCCTTGCCCGGATGGCGGAAACCCTCAACCGTCTGAGTCGGGAGCGCTCTCCGCGGTAGGAAGCTCCTGCGAGGCGGCGGCCGCCGGCGCCACGATCTGCCTGCGGATCCTCTCGATCCCCGTCGCCTTTCCGTCCTCGCCGATCTCCATCACCACCCCTTGAAGCTCCAGTTTCCCCCATGCCTCCTTGGAGTACTCGTGGATCAGCGTCGTGAACTTTCTTATCTCGATTTCGGGGTCGAGGCCCCCCACCGATTCAATGCTCCCCGTCCGCCCGGCGTCCGTAATGACCGCGGTGCCTCCCGGGAGCACTCTTTCGTCTGCCGTGATTGCCTTGGTGTGGGTCCCGACGATCGCGGAGACCTTGCCGTCTGCGAAGTAGAACAGCGTTCCCTTCTCTGCCGTTGTCACGGCGTGGAAGTCGACCACGATGATATTCGTCTGGGGGGCAATGGATTGCAGGAGCTTGGGCAGGAGGCTGTAGGGATTTTTCAGGTGCACTCTCTTGAAGCCGGATTGTCCAAGGAGGCTCACCACCGCGATTTTTCGGCCGGCTGCTTCGTAGATCATCCAGCCCCGCCCGGGGTTTTTCTGCGGATAGTTGGCCGGCCTCAGGATGTACGGGGATCGGGCGATGTGCTCCACCATGTCCTTCTTGTAGTAGGCGCATTCCCCCAGCGTGATGCAATCGACGCCGAGCTTGTGGAGGTAGATGGAGTGGTTCTTGCCGATGCCGAACCCGCCCGTGGCCCCTTCACCGTCCGCGATCACGAAATCGATGGAGCGCTCCTCCTTGATCTTGGGGAGCAGCTCCTTGAGGCACCAGACACCCGACTTGCCGACGATTTCGCCGATGAAGAGGATGCGCAAAGAACTCATGCGGGCGCCGCCCGGGCGGAAAAACTCACCCGCAAAGTGTAGCAAGAGGCCCCAATCTTGACAAGTTTGAAGGCTTTTTGATAGCGTGGTTCAAACGCCCGGATGGTGGAATTTGGTAGACACGCTAGATTCAGGGTCTAGTGCTCGCAAGGGCATGGAGGTTCAAGTCCTCTTCCGGGCAAAAACAGCTCTTTATTAATAGAGTACTTGCAGTTCGAGCCTTGCGCTCATTGCTCTTTCCTTCTCTATCAAGTCGCCGACGCGCTGTGCTTGAGACGTTTGCCTTTCCATCATCACTACTCTATAATAGAGAGGGAGAACGCTATGAAGTATCCAAGAATAATCATTTCAGTGGCTATTATTTTTTTATTTTCTCCTTTCGTGGGTTTTTCAAGTGACAGATCGGATGCCACGGATCTCATGAATAAATGTGATAATAGCTCGAAAAGCTTGGAGATCGCGATCAGGAACTTTGGGGATAAGAATGACACAGCCTCTTTTGAGAATGGCCTGAATACGATCAAGCAAGGAAAGGTCAAACTGGCGCAGTCGAAGTTTCTGGAGGCCAAGGCAAAATTCGAGGAATATCAGAAAGCCGAATATGACCTCTATGGGAGTCTTTCCCCGAAGTATATCCAACGCACGCAGGAGATCATTGATAAGATTGCGGAAGATCTCGTAGATTTTGTTAATCAGCCCGAGGTGCTCAAGAACTTCACTGACTCCGCGCAGAATCTGGACATCGCAAAACTGCGCTATAGCTCCAAGGCCTATCCCGCCGTCATCCAATCCTGCAGGATAGCCAAGAACCTGGTCATCAATTGCTATGTCATAGCAAAGAAAGACATTCCCGCGGAGTATAAAAAGGATCTTGAGGATTCCAGCAATAAAATCTTCCAGGGATGAACGGGGGTTTTCGAAGCGGCGGGGGTTGTGAAGCCCCGGCCACGACCCCCCGCCGAGATCCTCGATCTCGGGAATGGTGCGCAGCCAGCCTGGCCGCATCGCCCTATTGCGCCGGCATTGTCGCGGGCGTATCATGCGCAAAGCAGCATTGATCCCATGTCATGTGCTGCCAGAGGAGCTCCGGTGCACCTCATCAACAGCATCCATATAGATCCTTCCCGGGCGAGAACCTATCCCGAGGTGGAGATCCAGATAAAGGAGCAGCTCAACTCATCGACCAGGAAGTTCGAGAAACTCAAGGCGACCGTGTCGAGCCTGGCGAAATACACCCGGGACATCAAGGGCTTCATTGACATCGACCTGCTCGAGGAACGGGCGCACAGGCTCAAGCCGAACATGGATGTCGTGAGGTCGCTGAGACTCTCGAAGTATATCCTGGCTACCATGATCTACCTGACCAGGGGCGACGAGAGGTACATCGAGGGCATGAAGCCCGATGAGGAGTTCTTCAGGACACACCCCCAGCTTGATGAAATTTTCAGGAGGCGGAAAGACGTCGACACCGTACTCCTGGCGCTGTACAACGAGTCTCCCCGGAAGTTCGTCGCCGATACCAGCCCGCAGTACCGCATCCCGCGGCTGCTGGAGCAGATACTGGTCCCTCATCCGAAACGCCCCACGCGGATGATGAGCCATTCGTTCCATACGCAGAGCATGCAGTTCGAGGAGAGCATGTGCACGCTGACCGGAGCCGTGCTGCGGCTGCTCTTCAATGTCGAAGAATACGACACCGACATGGACATCATGCTCTTCTTCATACGATCGAAAGGAGCCAGGCCGGTACGGTTGAAGCGGGTCTTCTCGGACGATGTCAAACGGATTCATCGCAAGATCGACCATTCCCTGTTCCTGTTGAAAGAAGCCGCCAATTATGTGCTCGAGGAGACGGAGCGCGACCCGTCATTCATCCAGCAGGTACTCAACCAGTCCTATGTCGAAAACGTTCTCGACAGATCACGGCAGCTGCTGAAGGACGTCGATGCTCTGGACTCGCTGCTCGATGGGTTGAGCAGGCTGAAGGCGGACATGATGCATCTCTGCTGGACCATCCGGGACCGGACGAGCGAGAAGATCGCCCGGCTGAACCGGATGATGGATTCGAGCGACTACCACGACCTGCTGCTTCTCTGGAGAGATATGAAGGAAGTGGGGAATTCATTCTTCACGGATCTGCAGGACGTGTATGGCTTCTTTGCCGCTTACGCAGCCCAGAGCAGGATCGGATTGGATGAGCTGCTGGACAGGCTCGAGGGGTCATTCACGTCGCACTTCACCGCGATAGACGACTACCTCAGGTTCATCCCCGATTTCGACAAGAAGCTGGACTCTTTCAGGAAGAGCTATGGTCAGCTGACCCTGATCGAGGAGGGAAGGTCCGAGTTCTACAAGACCCTCATCCACGAGATGTCCCAGGTGTGCATCAACTTCACGACATCGATAGCGAGAGGCAAGCTGTTCAACAAGCACCTCAAGTCCTTCGAGGATTTCGAGCTGTTGTACGATCCCCTCTATGGAGACCGGATAGCCAACATCACGGAGCCGATCATCGCGCTCCGCCAGACATTCCCTGCGGAGAGCAAGTTCGACCTCACGCGATTCGTGGGCAGGGATACCGTCGTCCCCGATGCAATGCGGAACAGTTACCGCAAAATCATGAGGCTACGGCTCTGCGCGGACGCCATCCTCGAGTTCTATGGCAACCTCCTTGACAACGATCGGTACATGTTCGACGCATCCGCGGTGAAACAGGAATCATCTAATTTAAGGAAACATCTCGACGAGATCGTGCGCTACTGCACTGCCTATGACGATGCGCCCAGGGAAATGGAGAACTGAGATGGGCTTTTTGGAGTAATTCTCAGTGAGGAAGAAGATGTTCACCGGGAAGCCGGCGAGATCTCGCACGGTCGACATACGGCTCTCTTTTGTGCAGCTACTAGATGTCACCGAGGTACACAGAACAGATATTTCTGTAATCGGGGATCCTCATCGTGTCGGCCTTATCCCCATTGCCGACGACCTCAATTTCGACCGCCGTCCACGCAGATTTGAGAAAGAAGCCTCCGAGCAAACCGTCTCGGCTATTTGAGCGAAACTTCCATGATCTCAGATGTACCGAAGAACTGGAGTTTGTCCTCGCGTGCCAACCAGCCTATTCCCATGTAAAACAGATCTTCCGGCAGCTTGGTCTTCTTCTTAAGCTGGTTGAAAGTCATCGCCTTATTCTCCTCAACCAAGGCCGTCCAGATTTCTCCAGCCGTCTCGCCAATCTCATTGATCATCACAATCACCTCCTCCCGCGCATCCCGACTTCCCGCGAATCTTCGTCGGATAGCGGCCATAATCCTCACTTATCCTCTTCGCCAGCAATCCCGCGGCACTCCCCTTCTCAATAGCAGCCCAGGTCCATTTCCTACGGCTTGTCCAGTATCTCACGCACCTTGGCGAGAAACTCACGGGAACTGAAAGGCTTCTGCATGAAGTCCACGCCTGAGTCGAGAATACCGTGACGCGAAATGGCATTCGCAGTATACCCGGAAACATAAAAAACTCTCACCCCAGGGCACATCTCTTCGAGCTTGCGCGCGAGCTCCTTCCCGCTCATACGTGGCATCACGACATCGGTAACCAACAGCGAGACCGTGAGACTGCGGCTGGATACTTCGGACAAGGCCTCCTCTCCTCCCGACGCCTCGATGACGACGTATCCTCCGTCCTCCAACACGCCCCGCGTGAACCTCCGAACCGCCTCGTCGTCCTCTACGAGCAGAATCGTTTCTCTTCCCTTAATGGCAGTCGTCCCGGGTGCCGTAACCGAGGCTTTCTCGGGTTCCTTAAAGGTCAGCGGAAGGTAGATCGTAAACGTCGTGCCTTTGCCCAGCTCGCTATAGCAGTTGATGTAGCCCTCGCTCTGCTTCACGATTCCATACACCATAGACAGTCCCAGGCCGGTCCCTTTTCCCTTTTCCTTGGTCGTGAAGAACGGCTCGAAGATGTGCAAAAAAGTCTCCGGGTCCATCCCGCGTCCCGTGTCGCTTACGGCGATGCAGACATACCGCCCTTCTCTCGCACCCGGGTGCTCTCGAACGTAGGCCTCGTCAAATGCCCGGTTGGACGTCTCGATCGTGAGCTTCCCTCCCGACGGCATGGCGTCACGCGAATTGACCGCTAGGTTCAGGAGGATTTGCTCAATCTGACCAGGGTCTGCCAGGAGGTTGCCCGTGTCGGGGTCGATGAAAGTCCGTAATTCGATATCCTCCCCTATGACTCGCACGAGCATCTTCTCCATGGAGCGAACGAGTTCTTTCGTATTGACCACATGGGGTCTCAATACCTGCTTGCGGCTGAACGCCAGGAGTTGAGCGGTGAGAGTTGCAGCCTTTTGCGCCGCGCGCGCGATCTCTACGATATCCTTTCTCAATACACTTTTCTCGGGCAGTCTTTCCCTGAGGACACTCGCAGTAGCCGCCGATGACTTGGAGAATGTTGTTGAAGTCATGCGCGATCCCCCCCGCCAATCGTCCGATGGCCTCCATCTTCTGCGCCTGATTGAGCTTTTCTGCGAGGGACTTCTCTTCGGTTACGTTTCTGCCATAGAGGTTGATATACCCCGCAGCGGCAAACGGCACAACTGTGACGGCGTACGTCATCGAGCCCTCGCGAACTTCGATCTCCTGCCGTTCGCCAGATTCCCATGCGCGCGTGAGCGCCCGCAAATACTCTCCAGGGACACTCTTGCCACCGCTGCGCGCCCAGGAAGAGGTTAGCGGCTCGCTCGCCTTGTTCGCATAGATGATCGATCCATCCGACGCCACCCGCATGACAGGGTGGGGGTCCTCGTCAGGAAATCGCGCGAGACTCAAAACGCGTTCCTCAGCATGTTTGCGCTCAGTGATGTCACGCGAGATGCCGAAGGTCCCTATGATGCTTCCCTTTTGATCACGTAAGGGCATCTTGCTTGTCAAAACCCATGTGTCGGGGCGATCTGGCCACGTCTCCCTTTCTTCCACGTTCACAATGGGCTGACCCGTGCGAATGATTCGCTGCTCATCTTCGTAGGCCTGTCGGGCGTGTTCCTCTGAAAAGAAATCCATGTCCGTCTTGCCAATCACCTTGGAGGCATCGCTCAGGCCGAATATCTTCGCATGCGCCTTACTGTTGCGGATGAAGCGGCTTTCGGTATCCTTGAAGTAGACATAGTCCGGGATGTTCTCCATCAAAGCACTGAGGAGACTGCGCTCCAGGGCCAGCTCGGACTCCGCGCGTTTACCGGTTCGTGATATCATGTGCAATCCCCTGCATTCTTCCGTCCGCGAGCCTTATCGTACCCATCTCAGCCGGGAAAATGGATCCGTCTTTCCTTTTCATGGGCCTCTCGAATCGCGTTCTCTCACCCGATTGGATCTGGGCAGTACGCGCATATATTTCTTCTCGCAGCTCAAGATACCATCTGCAGCCTGCTCTATAACTCGGTAGCGCTGTTCGCTTCTTCGCAACGTCTCCTGCGCCTCTTTGCGCTCCGTGATGTCACGAGTGATGCCGAGAAGCCCGGTCACCTCTTTACGGGCGTCAACAAGAGGGATCGTCGTCGTCAGGATTTATCTCAGCCCGCTCGACACCGATTTGGACTTCTCTCTTTGGCGCCTTTTCTCTGTTTGCCATGCATCCCTTCACGAATTAACTGCTAAATACTATTTCTAAATAATTATATTGGGCTGCCGGGCGTGGGGTCAATCCCCTTGGATGGGGTGAACAAGCTAGGAGAGAACAAGCTGCGGATCTCCGAGATCCCCGCCATTCGGGATGTCTTCATGAGGCAATTCGCCTTGAAGACGAAAGGCTACTACAACAGGAACCTCCTGGCCGGGACCTATGAAATGCAGCAGGAAGCCCTGGCCGGGGGAACCGCCGCCATGGCGTTCCAGGCCGATTGGATGCTGCCCGAGATTGCACGGAAGTTTCCCGATGCCGTGGATTCCATCGGGTTTTTTCCCCTCCCGTCCGACACCGACGAGGGGATCGCTTCGCTGTACCCCCCGAAGCAGATTTTCGTGTCGAAGAAGGGACCCAATGCCAAGTCCGCGCTGAGCCTCGCGCGCTACATGACACGGACCGATTCGCTGAATATCTGGTACAAATGGAACCCGGGCATCCCCGTTTACGCGACCGCCACAGCGAAGCTTTTCGCGGGACAAGAGGACATCAATGGGTACGTGAAGGCGGGCAAGGGAATCGTACAGATACAATTGCTGACGACGGCGACGTATGTCCCCGATTACGACAAGATTTGCCAGGAGTTCCTGATCAGCGGCGACGCCGACCGGGCCGTCAGGATCATGGACGAGCGCTATCGCCAGAACGGGAAGAGCAAGCAACTTCCGGGATTTTGAGTGCTGCAGGGCGTGGTCGTACCAATTACCCAATCCGTCAATTCACCTCATCACGTCTCCGCCCCGTACCAGAGCTTCCGCATCTCGACGCAGGTCTCGAGAAGCTCGTCCAGCTTTCCCATGGCCTCGATCCTTCCGTCCTTCATGACGATGATCGAATCCGCGCGTCGAAGCGCCGGCTTCCTGTGCGAGACGACGAGACACGTCGTCGCCCTCCGCTCGAAGACGCGCTCCCAGAGCTTTGATTCGGTCTCCACGTCGAGAGCGCTGGAAAGGTCGTCGAAGACGAGGAGCTCGGGATCGCGGACGAACATCCTCGCCGCGGCCGCCCGCTGAAGCTGGCCGCCCGAGAGCTTCACGCCCTTCGGCCCGACTATGGTAGCGAGGCCTTCCTTCAGCCCGGCAAGGTCTTCTTCGAGCACGGCGAGCTTAATCGCCTCCCCAATGGAGGCGTCGTCTTTTCCCAACCCCATGAGGATGTTTTCACGAAGCGATTCGGAGAAGAGCCGGGGAACCTGCGCCGTGTAGGCGCATCTCGGGGGCACGAAAAAGGTATCAAGCGTATCGACCGGCTCTCCGTTCCAGAGAACCTTGCCCGCTTCCCGCGGAAGCAGGCCGAGGAGCACCCGGAGGGCCGTCGTCTTGCCCGAGCCGACGCGTCCGGTGAGCACGGTGAAGGAACCCCCCCCGATCTCGAAGCCCAGTTCCTCGATGCCCCGCCCGGTATCGGGATGATGATAGGTAAGGCTCGAGACCGTCAAACGCTCGAGCCGGTGCGCTTCGCACCTATCGGGATAGACGACGGGGGGGAGGTCTCCTTTGAGGTGGACCTCGGAAAACTCGATGAGCTCCTCCGGCCTGGCGTCGCCCATGAGCCGTTCCATCCTCTCCACCGAGACGCCGATCTGCTTGTACCTCGCCACGAGAAGGCCAATAAAGGTCGTCATCTCGCTGATGAACCCGAGATAGAAGGTAAAAAGCGAGAAATCCCCCACGGTAAAGGTTTTGTCCCCTATGGCTTTCGCGGACAGGATGAGCACGATACCGGTCCCAATGTTCGCTGCATTATTGAAGATCGAGTTGAGCATTTCGTTGAAAAGCCGGTCCTTGAGAGACGTAACTCGACGCTCCTCATTGATCTCGCGGAAACGCCCTACGACGCCCTTCTCCGCCGCAGCCACCTTGATCGCCTGCACCGCCCCGAAGATCTCCCCGATGAAGCCGGTTACCTTGCCCGCCGCCTTCCTGCTCGCTTTACGGAACTGCTCGAACTTCGATGTGGCGAGGAAGGAGACGGCAGCGACCGCGAAGAAGGGCAGGATGGAAACGATCGTGATGAAGGGATTGATCGTGAACATCAGGACGAGCGCCGCGATACCGGCGAGGACATAGGCTGTGATATCGTTCATCCAGAGGGCGAAGAGGGGGATCTCGAAAACGTCGCCAAGGAAACGGCTGATGGCCTCCCCCGGGGAATCGGGCAGAGCCTTCGCACCTGGCCGCTTGAGGATCCGGCTGAGGAGGTTCTTCCGCAGAAGGGTCATCGTGTAAACCCAGAAGGGCACGTTCGTCTTGATTGCTCCGAGGATCCCCATGACCCCTCCGATCTCGCTCACGAAAAGGAGGGCAACGAGGGTCCAGAGGTTGAAGCCCACTTTCGCCTCACCGGTGACGAGATTGAAGAACTCGCGCGAGATGACGCCGGGCATCATGAAGAAGAACATGAGGAAGAGGAGTGAAAGAGTGTTGAGGAGCCAGAGCCGCGGCCGGAAGCGGATCGTCGCGAGGATCACCTTCCACGCGGGCAGCGACCCATTATTCTTCGATTCGCTGCTCATACGAGAACCTCTTCCATGCCCGTCGTGAGGAGAGTGGAGAATCTCGAGACCGCATCCGCAGCTAAAACGGTCCGTTTTCCATACTCGGCTACCCGCCCCTTTTCGAGGATGAGGATGTCGTCCGCTCTTGCCACCGTGCCCAGGCGGTGGGCAATGACTATGGCCGATCGGTTGTGCAGCAATTTGTCCACCGCACGCTCGATCAGCCGCTCAGTCGCCGGGTCCAGGCGCGAGGAGGCTTCGTCGAGGATGACCAGGCCGGGGTTTCTCAAGAATACCCTTGTGAAGGCGAGGAGTTGAGCTTCCCCCGCGGAGAGGCTCCTGCCTCCGGTCTCGAGCTTCGTGTCGAGCCCGTCGGGAAGTCCCGCGAGCCAATCGGAGAGCTCGAGCGTTCCGATCGCCCCTATGATCGCGGCGTCTGGAAAGCTCCGGTCGAAGAAAGTGATGTTGTCCCTGACCGTTCCCTGAAAGAGCTGGACATCCTGGGTCACCAGGGCGACTCGCTGGCGAAGATCGGCGATCCGTGTATCAGCAAGGGGAATCCCCTCGAGGAGAATGCGCCCCTTCGAGGGCTCGTAAAGGCGGAAGATGAGGCGGGCAATTGTCGTCTTGCCGCTCCCCGTGCGTCCGAGGACCCCCAGGATATCCCCGTGCGGAAGGGAAAATCTCACGTCCTCGAGGACGGGCTCGTCCGCTATGTAGGAAAAACATACCGATTCGAAATCGAGGCTGAGAGGTCTGTCCGGGGGCAGGGCAGGGCCGCGGCCATCGTCGATGGCCGGCGTGACCGCCTTGAGCTCTCGGATCCGCTCGACGCTTGCTCCGACGCTCTGAAGGCTGTCGATCTGCTGAGAGAGCTCGCGGATCGGCCGCGAGAGGAGGCCGATGTAGTAGATGAGGAGGAAGACGGTCCCCACCGTCATCATGCCCGCCCGATAGAGATGAAAGCCGGCGATAAAAGCGGCGGCGAACCCGAGGGTCAGCACCACACCGGCGATGAGACGAATCCACAAGTGCATCATCGCCGTATGCTTCCAGAGTCCGAGGATTTTCCGATGAACCCTGTAAAGCCCGTTCAAGACATGGGCGACCGCCCCGCAGGAACGGATGTCCTCGGTGCCCGCCAACCGCTCCTCGAGGAACCCGGAGAGATCGGTTGTCGCTTCCCTGAGAAGCTTCTCCGGCCCTACGGCGATGTTTTTCAGAAAGGCGAGGCTGGCGAGGGTGACCGCGGCGAAAAATGTAAACATCCCGCCGATCGCAGGATTCTCGAGGTAAAGAACGCCGAGGATGCCTGCCATGAGCAGAATATTCGCGAGGATTCGAACAACGAGCTGGGAGAAAAAGTTGGAGAACTCGGCGACGTCGCCGTCGATGCGCTGGATGAGCTCGCCCGGCGTCGTGTTGTTGTGGTATCTCATGTCCAGGGACATGCAATGCTCGGCGAGGTCCGCGCGAAGCTCATTGGTCGCCTTCCATGCGAGGTTTTCCCCGACATATGCGGCGCCCACCGCGAAGACCTGCTGGAGCAAGGCTATGAGAATGAAGAGCACCGCCGAGAGTGCAAGGACGTGCCAAGCCTTTCCCGCGAGCGCGCCATCGATGACCGTGCGCATGATCTGCGGGTTGCCGAGCTGGAGAGCGATCCCGCTGAATATGAGGAAGGCCAGGAGAACGAAAGCAGGCTTCCGCTTCTTGAGGTACTTTGAAAGAATATCCCAATAGCCCCGGAAGGGTATTCTCGGACTTTTTTTCTTCGTACTTCCCTCAGGCGACGCGGTGACTACTCTATCCCCGCCCTACGGCGGCGTCAAGAGTTCGACATGTTCGATTTTAAGTGCCGAGTGCCGCAGGGCATGGTCACTAAGGAGTTGTTCACTCTGATTGATATTGCGTGGATCGAATTCCGCCTCTCCGCCCTCGACCCCGGTGCTTAGAGCTCCTTGGCCGTCACGTTTATATCGGGCAGCAGGATGTACGGCAGATTGAAATTGTTGTACACCCATGCCGTCTCCCGGCTGACCGCGCCGACATTCGTGAGCACATCGTAGATGTTGCCCGCGATGGCGGCGTTCTTCACCCGACCGGCGATTTCGCCCTTCTCGATCTTGAATGCCAGACCCAGGGGGTTGGAGAATGCCCCCGATATGACATTGCCCTGACCCATGCCGACCACGTACTCCACCAGCAGGCCTTCGTCGATTCCTGAAATTATTTCGGCAAGCGATACGATGCCGGGCTCCGCCGATCTTGGCACCAGCCTGTCACGCCTCGACTGTGATGTTTGTTTCCCTATTGTTCGGCATCCGTTGTGTGAGCCTGGAAAGGAGCGAGTCAGGCCTTCACAGACTGGATTTCTCTCCATTACCCTTCTGATTGCGGCAATGGGCAGCCCGAGTAGCGAGGAGGTGCGCCAGTCGGAGCGGCTCAGGCACGCGACTCGCGCGGATGCATGCCATGACCAGCCGTTCGGCGTCAGCCAGCTCCAGCAGGCAGCCGACGCTGACAAAGATGGGCCGCGTTCCGGTTCGCGTGCGTAGCACCGTGCCGATCCGTTCTCCGCGATCGATCAGCGCGCTCCGCGATCCCGAAGCTTCGCCAGGGTCCTTGTATTCGCCGATCAGCCGGCTCTTGGCGCAGCCGATCGTCGGGAGATCCATGGCCTTCCCCAGGTGGCAGGCGAGGCCGAATCGCAGGGGATGGGCAACCCCATGTCCGTCGCAGAGAAGGACATCGGGAGTGCGGCTCAGGTGGCTCAGTGCTTCCAGCAGGCCCGGCAGTTCGCGCAGCGCCAGGAGGCCAGGCACATAGGGGAAGGAGACCCGGCTTTCCACGACCGCCTGTGCCCTCACGACGCCGGCCCCCAGGTCCCAGAGCACCGCCGCTGCCCAGCACCTGCCGGCGGATGTGCCGTCAGCGCCTTCGGTTTCTGCGGAATCGTAAGCTGCATCCAGGCCGGCGACGAGAGAGGCATCCATACGATCAGGGTCCTGCACCGAGCAGTCCGGTAAAAGTCCGGGCATCATCAAGCATCGTTGCGTTGTTGAAGAGCACCAGCGCCCGTCGACCCTCGACGAGCGTACTGAGTCGGGTAAGCTCTTCGCCGGAGTAGTGATGGCTGTAGTGTACCCCGCCGTGCAGCCGCAGATACCAGGATTCCCCCCAGAGCGGGGTCCGCACCAGGGGATCCGTGCAGTGCAGGAGTCCAAGTTCCTTGCAGATGACGCGCACGGTATCCTCTGCCCAATCGCCCCGGGGTTCCCAGGCCATGAGAAACTGGCCCCGTTGGATGTCATCGAAGAACCGACGGAGGTTCCATACGTTTTCCTCGGTCTCAGAGAAGCTGGCCGGGCACTGGAACAACACGACCCTGCTGGCGAGCGCCTGGGCGATGGCCGCGGTCTGTTCCCATGCCTCGCGCACTTCGTCAGTCGGCCGGAAGAAGCCGTAGTGATCCCTTTCCTCTTCAGCAATCGCCAGGCCGGATCTCCGATAGGTTGGGCTCGAAGGAGGATGCGTTATGAGCTGCGAGGCCTTCATTGTGAACGTGAAATCTTCGGGCGCTTCCCGGCGCCAGCGCAGGGCTGTCTGGAGACGCGGCAGCTTGTAGAATGTCTGCTGTATCTCGACCAGAGGGAAGCTTCGGTAGTACTCCGCTTGAGCGCACGGGAACCCACAGCATCCGATGAGGATCACAGCTTTCGGCCCTCGCCAGGAAGCTTGTTCATGGGCCGCCGGTGAAACTCTTTGTATAGCCAAAAAGGCGCTTGGCCAATAAAGGTTTGAAGAACAAATCGCTCCAGAAACCGAATTTCCATGGAGCCAGGGCCTTGCGGATGAACTCGCGGTCGATTTTGTCGGTCAGGGGCCGGCATTGTCCTGCGACATCGCTCGCCAGATCCAGTTGAATGTCCGGGAATAGCGCTGGTTGGGCGGAAGTGAAATCGAAGTCGTCGAAATCCATATACCTGATCCGTTGGGCTTTGACCGAGCGGAAATACATCCTGCCCCTGGTGAGATCGCAGACTACCCTCCATTGGTTGTTGCCGCAATTGAGCTCGGTAAGGATGGTGAAGGCGCAAGTCGCTGGATCCGTCCCGCCGGAGGAGCTACGGTTCCGACGCGCAGCCAATCCTTCATCCCCCCTCTCATGCCGAGTATAGCCAACAGCTCGTCGCGGGGAAACTGGTGGTTTATATCACGCAGCTTGTGACCATCGGTGGAATGAACCACGCCATGAAGCTCGCCCCGTCTCCATTCGAGTAAGACGCGAGAACTGAAGGTGGGCGCCGCGGCAGGCGGGCCTTCGCTTTACAGCAAGCGGCGGGCAGCCGTCCAAAAGCCCGGCCGTGCGCCGCGTCAAAGGTTTCGACAGTCTTTGCCTATGCCTTCTTGTGCGCCGACTTTCTCTCGTCGATATCGTCAGGGTACGCCAGGGCTTCACCGCCCCGCTCCCCGGTTCTGATGCGCACCACATCGTGCACGGGGTAGGTGAATATGATTCCGTCCCCCTCGCTACCCGTGCGCGCGGCCCTGGTTATTGTCTCGATGGTTTTTTCCAGGTTCCGCTCGCTCAAGACGATGTTGAGCTGCAGCTTGGGAATCATGTCCATGTGGTACGAGGTGCCTCTCCACGACAGCTCTATCCCTCCCTGGCGGCCGTGCCCGCGGATCTCGAAGACGTTCATTCCGACAATGCCGATATCGTGCAGGGCATCCTTGACGGCGTCCAGCGCCTCTTCCCTGATGATCGCTTCAATCTTGAAAATCATGGTTTTCTCCTTCACCTCTCACCACGGGCTTTTGCTGGATCAGCCGGCCGGCCGGCATCCGCAAATCGCTTCCCATTTCCGTCATGTCCAGATCTCACCACGGGCATCTGCTGTGTCAGCCGGCCGCCCGGCATCCGCAAATCGACGCTGGAGTATCCCGGCGCTCCCATTTCCGGCATGTCGAGGCCCATGATTTCGTACTGAGGCTTCACGCGAAGCAGCCCCATGGCGTTGAGCACTCTGAAGAACACGTAGGACAGGCCGAAGACGAACACGAGGATCGCCGCGCCTTCAAGGAGCTGCGCTGCAAGCTGGGACGCGTTTCCCGTGACCAGCCCGCGCACCGTACCATCCATCCCGTTCCAACCCGCGGACGCGGCGTTGCCGTTGGCGAAGATCCCCACGGAAACGATTCCCCAGAAGCCGTTCAGGAAATGCACAGGCACGGCCCCCACGGGATCGTCAATGCGCGCCTTTTCCAGCACGGAGGCCCCGATGCAGACAAGCACGCCGGCAATGGTGCCGATGACAGCCGCGGAGACCGAGCTCACGAACGCGCACGGAGCCGTGATGGCAACCAGACCCGCAAGGATCCCGTTGACCGACATGGCAGGGTCCGGCTTTTTGGTCGGGCCGAATAGCCACATAGAGAGCATGGAGGCGCAGCCCCCCATGGCGCCTGCGATGAGGGTATTCACTGCCGCGTTGGTTGCCAGCATCCCCCCGCTGCCCACGAAGGCGAGCGACGAGCCGGGGTTGAAGCCGAACCAGCCGAAGAACAAGATGATCGTCCCCAGAACGCCCATTGGGATATTGTGCCCGGGGAGCGCGTTTGCCGAACCGTCGGCATTGAAGCGTCCGATCCGGGGCCCCAGAACGATCGCGCCCGCAAGCGCAATCGAGCCGCCGATCATGTGCACCACGCCGGAGCCTGCGAAATCCACGGCGCCGTTTCCAAGCCCGGCAAGCCGGCCCAGGTTCTGCAGCCAGCCGCCACCCCACACCCATCCGCCCACAAGCGGGTAGACGACCATGCTCACCCACAGGCCCATGATGCAGAACCCGCTGAACTTCAGCCGCTCTGCCATCGCTCCGGTCGGGATTGTCGCTGCGGTGTCCATGAACACCATCTGGAACAGGAAGAAGGCGAGGACACCGCTGTTCAACCCGATTCCCAGGAGCATGAACCCGCTCCCGCCAAGGACTCCAACCTGCCCGAAGCGCAGCAGAGGCCGCGCCAGGAGCCCTGCCCAGTCACCGAGGGTGGTAGGAGAATGCGCCCACTCTCCAGCCAGGGCGCCGGATGTCGAAACCGCCGGGTAGGCGGCGTTGACCGCGCCGAATTGGAACGCAAACCCCACGAGCCAGAAACCGAATGCGCCGATGCAGAACACCATCATATTCATCATCATCGTGTGCGCGACATTCTTGGTCCTGGTAAACCCCGTCTCCACCAGCGCGAAACCGGCCTGCATGAAGAAGACCAGGAATCCCGCTATGAGCATCCACATGATGTTGATGGAGTCAGTGGCCCCCTTGGCCGCCGAGGCCACGGAATCGAGCGTTGCATCTGCGGTATTCTGCGCGAAAATCGCGGGAGCCAGAAACATCATTACGAACGCCAGAAGCGGCGGCGCGAGCTTTCGAAGCAGGCTTCTCCGGGTTCTGTTCCCGGGACCTAAGTTAACATCCCTGTTCATAGTAACCTCCTACTCCTTTTCCCCCCGAAAAGGATGCGGAGGATAAAGCAATCGGCGTGCCAAGAGGGCATGGGGCACCTGCGCTGACGTGGGCCCCGGGACTGGAAGCCCTGTTTCCATGGGATCTTACTGGGTTTTTTCAGGGCAAGAGCTGAAAAGCACCCGCAATCAGGGAAGGGAACAGTCGATAATGAAGCCACTATTTTCCTACATATGGTAGCCCAAATACCAACTTATTACTTAGATGTAGCTTTGCTGAATTTCCTTGAAATTACTCTATCTTCTAATATTATAACATTTCATTTGGGAATTAGAATAATATGACACCAGACCGTAAAGAGAAAATCCTGCTTGCAGCAAAAACATGCTTTTCAAAATATGGCTTTGACAAAACCACTCTCGATGACATCGGCGAAATGGTTGGGATGAATAAAGTTTCTCTCTATTACTATTTCAAAAACAAGGAAACCATTTTTACCGAAGTGGCAATCCGGGAAGCAGATGAGAATAGCGCAATTCTGATAGACAGGGTCCAAGCCATTCAGGGCTGCAAGGCAAAACTCATGACCTGGATCGAAGAGGGTTTCAAGTTCAACCACGCCAACAGCCTCATCCATCAGCTCACTCTGGACACTTTGAAGAAGCTGACACCCCAACTGGAAGAGCTCAAGGCCTCTGCTTTTAAAAAGGGAGTAGTATATCTTACAGCGATTCTAAAATCAGGACAGGAGAATAACGAACTTATCGACTGCGATATCCAGAAAGTTGCCCAGACAATCCAGACCGTCATCTATGCCATCAAAGAATCCACCTATATGCGGGCCAAAGCGGTGATCAACGGAACCATCAATCTGGCGACAATGACGAAGGAGATCCAATTCACCGTTGCGCTAATAATTGATGGGATTACGAAAAGATAATTGCTGAGGAGGTTTTATGACAACTTTGAACGGATTGAAATCTCTGGATGACAGCCGGATTCAAACCTGGCTGCGGAAAATCGGTACCGGCGGGGTCGGAATTCTTGAAAAGGCATTACTGCGTGCCGACAGCGAGGTCAAGGGCTGCATAGTGAGGAATATGCCGCCCTATGCTGGGAAAAAGCTTCAGGAGGATTTGAAAGCCCTCGCAAACCAAAACGTGAGCAAGCGGGAAATCCAGGAAAGCGCTGAGCAGCTGGAAAAGCTGCTTTAAAGCATCCCGCGTGCGTCGATATTCGCCTGGACCCTTTCAATGGGCGAATCGTCTCGGGCAGGGCTCTATCGTGGAGGCCGACATTATTCTCAACAACCAGATCGCGCGCTTCACGACGATATCGACCAATCTGCCCGATTCTTATTATCTCGAGGGCGTGCTGAGTCACGAGGGCATATGATCGGATTGGATCATATCGACTCCCCAACCTCGATCATGAAGGAGGATTCGCCGATGGAGGAGTCCTGGCTCAAGGGTTCGATAGACGATGAGACCCTGGCAGCGATCGACCGACTCTACTCAAATAAGCCAACCAAAGTGCCGCCCCGCTTCGAGTACGGTATGTGATGCGCTTGACAGAGCCCCCTCGCAGATCTACACATAGCTCCTCGGGATAGAGAGGTGGGAATTGGAGCCCTTTTTCTGTTGTTCGGAATTTCTCTCGTAGGTTCGAGCCTGAACGAAACCTCGCTTTCGATCCCCTCACGCTTGACCGGAGGTCCCGCTCCAATGACAGGCCTGGCGTTGTGGAGCGACAACCCCCGCATTGCCCGATACTCCAAGGCGATTGCCCTGGAGTTCAAGAGCTTTCGCTACGACGAGATCGCTTCAGGCTCCCCCGATTCAGGGTTTCGCTACGATTGGACAAAGGTCCGCAGGTTCTTGAATGAGGCATCAAAGCGCGGGCACCACGGAATCGTGCGCTTCCGGGACACGGATCCCGAGTTCTCGGACCCGAGAGTCTACCCCGAGCCCTTCTTCAATCAGCCCGGCGTTCCGGCCAGCGTTCGCGGCTCCGTTCGAACTGCCCTGTACAAAGAGGGGATTCCCGGCACCGCTCCCGCGACCGTGTGCTTTCCCGACTGGTCCAACCGGAAGCTGGTCGATTTCATCATCGTTTTTTATGATCATCTTGCTTCGGAGTTCGACGGGAAGGGCTCGCCTCTGGCGTGCGTCCAGGCAGGCTTTGGGTTGTGGGGAGAGTATCACCTCGATTTCGATAAACTGAGCGGATTCTCTGATACAGCTATCACTTCTATTGAAACTGCTCTGGGCACGATCTTTCCCTCCAAGGCCGATCAGCTTCGGATCCTGACGGTCATAGATACGGTTTTACGTGAAACTCCCTGGGAACTTTCCATCGGCGCGGCCGACGGGGAGTATTCGCCGTTGGCGAGCCTCTCCGTCGACAGGAAGCTCTCCTTCGGCCTCTTTGACGATTCATTTTTGAGCGCCGACGCCGACGGCTACAATGCCAGAAATTGGTCCTTATTCGCGACGTATCCGAAGACCTTCAACGGAGGCGAGATCAGCTATTACGAGGTCAGGGATCAGAAAGAGGCGCTTTCTCCTGACGGGCCTCATGGAGTTTCACTCGCGAAGGCTGCGCGCTCGCGGTGTTTGAGCTACCTTGTGGCAAATGATCAGCCTCTCTATCGAAGCCCTGGCGAGCTTGCGCAGGCGGGGAAAGCGATGGGATATCACTTCATCGTTCGTGACGCGTATTCCAGAGGGAATGAGACCGTCGTTACCATAGAAAATGTCGGGAGCGCCGCGGCTTTTTTCGATATCTACCCCGCCATGGGCCCGGTTCGAGCGGCAGCATCTTTGCGAGGCGTGCTGCCCGGCGCCGCTAATGCCTGCACCGTCACGATCCCCGCGACAGGACCGGGCAGCGACTTCTCCCTCCAATCCGACCGGCTGCTGCCTGGTCAGACGATCCCGTTTGACGGCAATGATTGACATGGCAGAAGCCTGCTCGCTTCCTGCGGTCATCACAGAGAATGACAGAAAGCGACCATCTCCTTGACAGCCTGCTCGAGGTTTTCCTCGTAGGTCCTACCAGAGCTTTTACGGGGCTTGAAAGAGTGATCTCCATCCTCGAGGTACACAATGCGTATGGCGGGAGAGAGGCGGTAGCCGGCGATCTCTGTCCGGCTGCCCAGGCTGTCGCGGGTGCCTTGAAGGATGAGCGTGGGAGTTTGGAGCTTCTCCAGATGCGCGACCCGAAGAGCGGAAGAGTTACCGGGCGGATGGAACGGGTACCCCAAACAGACCAGCCCCTTCACTCCCAATCGATCCGCCACCATGCTCGCTATTCGCCCGCCCATTGATTTTCCGCCGATTACGAGCTTCGCGGGTGAGCCAAGCTGCCCGACAACCGAAGCCCATGTATCCATCAATACGTTGGGAGGATCGGGCCGAGTTCTCCTCCCCGTTCTCCTGAACTCCTGCATGTACGGAAACTCGAAGCGGATCACGCGATAAGACTCCGCGGCAAGCGCGTGCGCCACGTGCTCCATGAATGCGGAATCCATTGCGGAGCCGGCACCATGAGCGAGCACGATGCTGAGCGGTGCATGACGACCCTCGGGTTCGTCGATTTCAAGCGGTGTTTCGGACATTGTCCTTCCCTCATCAATATACACGCGACAGATTCATCAGGGACAAACGCCGCTTCAGATTTTATTCCCGCGTATAGACGACTCATGCCTTCCTGATAGATCTTTGTTCTTGAGCCTGACGGCTGAGGTTGGCCTTTGCCGAGGCATCGCCCCAGGCGGAGGAAATGTATGAGCGATGAAAATGTCGTCATGCAGGCCGCGGTCCTGCACGCTCCGCGGGATCTGCGCTACCAGCAGGTGCCGGTTCCCACCCCGGGCCCGGACGAAGTCCTGGTTCAGGTCACCACGAACGGCCTCTGCGGCTCGGACATCCACTTTTACAGGGAAGGAAGGCTTGGCCCGTTCATCGTGAGCCGGCCGTATATTCCCGGGCACGAGGCATGCGGGATCGTAATTAAAGAGTCTTCGAGGCCGGGCGGCCCCCGGAAGGGAACGCGCGTGGCCATTGAACCGGGCATTCCCTGCCGCCGCTGCGCGCTGTGCAAGTCAGGTAGGTACAACCTCTGCCGCGATGTCATTTTCATGTCGGCCCCGCCCATCAATGGAACGTTCGCCGAGTTCGCCGCGGTGGCCGCGGACTTCGCCCATCCGCTGCCAGATACGGTGGACGATGAGTCCGGCGCCTTCGTCGAGCCCCTGAGCGTGGGGGTGCAGGCATGCACGAGGGCCGGCTTGAAGGCGGCGGCAAGCGTCGCAGTAATAGGGGCGGGCCCCATCGGCCTCGTCACAATGCTCGTGGCACGCGCATTCGGGGCGGCTTCTGTTTTTCTGGTGGATCGCCTGGCGGGCAGGCTCGCCTTGGGCGCCACACTCGGAGCAGAGGCCGCAATCGACGCGAGCGCAATGGATCCCGCCGCGCGCATTGCCGAGCTGACGGACGGGCGGGGAGTGGATTTCGTCTTCGATGCAAGCGGATCGTCCGCCGCATGCGCATCCGCCCCTGAGCTTGCAGCGCGCGGCGGATCTGTCACCATCATCGGCTGGCCGGAAAAAAGCACGTTCCCGTATCCGGTCGAGAGCATCATCGAGAAGGAGCTCGATGTGCATGGCACGAACCGCTATTGCAATGCCTTCCCTCGGGCCATTGCTCTTCTGGCGAGCGGAAGGCTGGACGTGCATCCCCTCGTCTCTCACCGGTTCGAGCTCGAAAAGGTGACGGAAGCTTTTGCGTTTGCCGCGGATCACCCCGCGGAAACGATCAAGGTGATGGTGCGCACGCGATGAACAGCGAGCAGCCTCTGGCGGGAAGGGTCATCATTATCACGGGGGCGAAGCTCGGGGATCGGAGCGGCCGCGGCCAGGGAGCTTGCCAAGCGGGGCTGTAAGGTAGCTCTCGCGGCTCGTTCCCGGGAAAAGCTCGGCTCGCTGGAAAAAGAGCTTGCTCCGGCCGCCATTGCTTTGCCTACGGACGTCACATCGGGCCCGGAAGTCTCTCGCATGGTAGCAGGCGCGTGGGAGCGCTTCGGCCGCATCGACGCGCTTCTCGCGAATGCCGGCGTCTATATTCCCGGCAAATTTACCGAAGGAGACCAGGATGCATTCGCGCGTATGGTGGATGTGAACGTCAACGGCGTTCTTCGCTGCGTGCACGCCGTGCTTCCGCACATGATTGCCCAAGGCTTCGGCGATATCATCGTCACGAGCTCGATCTCCGGCCACATCGACATTCCCTGGGAGCCCGTATACAGCGCGTCAAAGCATGCCGTGCAAAGCCTGGTGAACACGCTGCGCCGCCAGGTCGCGCCGTACGGAATTCGCGTCGGGGCCATCGCGCCGGGGATGGTGGCAAACGAGCTTTGGGGAATTGCCCAGCCTGAAGAAGTCGACAGGCTTGTTGCGGAGCGCACGGCGCTTCGATGCGAAGACGTCGTAGAGGCGGTCGTGTTCATGCTGACGCGGCCGCCCCACGTGACGATTCGCGATCTCGTTATAATCCCGCAGAAACAGGATCTCTGATCCGGCAGCTCTCTCGCTGCCGATCATTGGCCCACCCCGAGAGGAATTACTTTGCCGGCGCTGGCGGTGCCCGCATTACGGGCGGCAGCCATTTGCCGAAAGCGGCCATATGGTCCCAGTAGGCCGCGTAGCCCACGATGGCCCAAACGACCGCCGCGCCCAAGAGCAGAAGCGCCGCGAGGATCCGCACCACCGGTGATTTCCGGAGCAGGTACACGGGAAGGGAGAGCACACCCGCAAGGCCGCTCAGAACGAACCCGAGCATCGCGACAAGCGGCTCATTTGTCAGCTTCAGGGAGAAGATCCGCACTCCGAGGAGGATCGACGACGCGCCGGCGAAAACCGCGTACACCGCCAGGGTGAGGAGATCCCAATCCCGCAGAACGGCGATGCCGGCGACGAAGAAGAGGATCCCATAGAACAGCGACATTTCCCCGAAGGGGATGTTGTAGCTGCCGGGGAGCGGCCAGGTGAAGATAAGGTGGAGTCCGGTGACCGTGGAGATGAAACCGGTCACGAGAAACCCCGGCGCGACCTTTTTGCGGTCCTTTTCCAGGTACAAGAGAACGAAGATTCCCGTGATGATGAGCCCAGCGACGATGTTGATGATCATGATCGTCAAATAATCGACGAACATCCAACACCTCCTATTCTGTAGGCGGCGAACGCGGCGCCCGGCTACGTATTGATACTAGGTGTAAAGGTACTGATTCGCTCGTCCCATCGGCAACGAGGCGTGCGGCGAACGAGCGAGGACGGCAATTCGCGCGGAGATTGCCCGTGCGGCGTCCGCCGCCGGGTCAATCCGTCTGGTAGCGCTGGAGGAAGAGCTTGGCCGCCTTTCGCGTCTTTGGGCTCCCGCAGTCCAGCTGGTCTTTCACGAAGGCGATTACGGGCTCTTTTTCATCGGACTCGTCCAGGTACTGGTCGAAGGCCTCGATGATATAGGATTGGATAAGCTCTCCGTTCTTCCGCTCTCCGCTTTTCTTGCCAGCGTCCAGGAGGAGCTTCGTGACGGTTGGACGCAGCTCGGGCTTTGCTCGCGCGATCTTGCCGGCGTTGAGGGCGAGATGGGAGGCGATCATCGTGCTTCCGTCCGCGATGAGCCCGAAGTATTTGTCCGAGATGTGCCTGAAGCGATTTTCGGTGTCCGCCGAGAGGAGATTGGCGATCAGGTAGATGGCCTGAAACTTGAAATAGTTGTTCTTGCTGTCCAGCATATCCACCAGTGAATCCCATTGGGGATACAGGGCTTTCGGCGCCGTCGAGCTCACCTGGAGGAGGATCTGGTAGCAGTTGTATCTCAAGGTGTCGTTTTTCGAGCGTGTGTTCTGCACCACGAGGGACAAGAGCCCCCCCTCCGCCATGGCGCGCGAGGCGATCTCCTTCACGCCCAGTCCCTTCTTCCTGGCCAGCTTGGCAATCACGTCACTCATCTCGGTTCCCTTTCACTCCCGGCGATCCATCGCGGTATGTTACCTCAAGTATATCTCAGAGCCTTCGCGGACTCCACGTGAGGCCAATCGCCGTCCCGGGCAGCAGGGTTGGCGGACGCTCCTTGTCCTTGACTTTTTCAGGTGCCGGAATTATAGGTGAATCGAGCAGGAATAAGAGAAAGGGGTCACGCATGTCGGTCTCCGTCGAGCCGGTCGCATCGAAGAAACACCTCAAGGAGTTCGTGAAGCTGCCCTACGCGCTGTACAGGAAGGATCCCAACTGGGTCCCCCAGCTGCTCATGGACGACTACAAGAAGCTCGACCGCGAGAAGCATCCCTTCTTCAAGCATGCCACGGCCGAGTACTTCCTGGCCCGATCCGAAGGCAGGCCGGCGGGCAGGATCGGAGTCATCCAGGACGCGCTCTGGAAGGAGCGCCATGGGGAGAACGCGGCTTACTGGGGCTGGTTCGAATCCGTGAACGACCCCGCCGTTGCCAAAGCGCTTTTCGACGCCGCCCACTCCTGGGCCAAGGAACGCGGATGCACGCGCATCTTCGGCCCCATGACCCCCAATGCGAACGACTACGTGGGGCTTCTTATCGAGGGCTTCGATGAGCCGCCCTGCATCATGATGACGTACAATCCTTCCTACTATGCCAAGCTGGTGGAAGGGGCAGGATACTGCAAGTGGAAGGATCTCTTCGCCTGGCTTCTTGACGACCCCAATATCCCCGAGCGCCTCAAGGAGGTCATCCCCGTCGTGGAGAAACGGGGCAAGTTCACGCTGCGCACGGTGAACATGAAGGACTTCGCCGGGGAATTGAAGAAGGCCCGCTCCATCTACAACGAGTTCGAACAGGTGAACTCGATCTACACACCTTTCACCGAAGAGGAGTTCGAGTACGTGGGAAAAGACTTGAAGATGGCCATCGACCCGGACATCGTCCTATTCGCCGAGGTGGATGGAAAGCCGGCGGGCCTGTCACTGGCCATACCCGATATGAACGTGGCGCTGAAGCCGGCGCGGGGGCGGCTCTTCCCCCTGGGGATCTTCAAGATCCTGCTGGCCTCCCGAAAGATCAAGCGCATCCGCGTGCTCAGCATGGGCGTTCTGAAGGAGTACAGGCATCGCGGCATCGACCTTTCTTTCTACTACCACACGTACGTGACCGGCCTCCGGAAAGGCATTACCAGCGCCGAGATGTCGTGGGTGGAGGAGGACAATGTGCCGATGAACAACGTGGCCCGGCGGATGAACGCCAAGAAATACAAGACCTACAGGGTCTACGAGCACACCCTCTGAGGAAGGGCCGCCGCCGCGCGTCAACTGCGATCCAGGATTTCCCGAACCTTTTCCAGGAGCTTTCGCGAGCTGAAGGGCTTCTGGATGAAGTCGATCCCCTCATCCAGAATTCCATGGTGCACGATGGCGTTTTCTGCGTACCCTGATATATAGAGGACCTTGAGCTGCCGGCAGAGCTCCTGCACCTTGCGCACGAGCTCCCTGCCGCTCATGCGGGGCATCACGACGTCCGTGATGAGCAGGCTCACCCCGCAGGCGCGGTCTGAGATTTCAGCAAGGGCTTCCGGTCCGCTCGCCGCTTCAACCACGGTATAGCCGTTTTTTCGGAGGACTGTCGTCGTAAAGCCGAGCACGGCGTCCTCGTCCTCCACCAGGAGGATCGTCTCGTTCCCCGCCACCTCGGAGTTTGCGTGCTCGGAAGCGAGCTCGGAGCCCGGCTCCACCGAGGTGCGGGGAAAATACAGGACGAAGATCGTGCCCTTGCCCGGCTCGCTGTAGCAGGATATATAGCCCTCGCTCTGCTTGATGATCCCGTATGCCATGGGCAGGCCGAGCCCGGTGCCCTTCCCCTTTTCCTTGGTGGTGAAAAACGGCTCGAAGATGCGCGACATCGTGTCGGCGTCCATTCCATGGCCGGTGTCGCTTACCGTAAGCCGGACGTATTCCCCCGGCTTCACCTCGGGATGCTCCCGGGTGTAGGACTGGTCAAGGAGCCGGTTGGAGGTCTCGATGGTCAGCTTTCCGCCCCTGGGCATTGCGTCCCGCGAGTTGACGGCGAGATTCATGATCACCTGCTCGATCTGGCCGGGATCCGCCCGGAAGTTTCCCGCCTCGGGATCGAGGAACGTGGCCAGCTCAATGTCTTCTCCGATGACGCGGCGCAGCATGTTGCCCATGTTGCTCACCATCTCGTTGACGCTGATGACGCGAGGCTGGAGCACCTGCTTGCGGCTGAAGGCGAGGAGCTGGGAGGTGAGGGAAGACGCCCGGGCCGAGGCCTTGATGATCTCCCGCATGTCCTCCCGCAGCGGGCTGTCCTCCGGTAGCCTGTCGAATACCAGGTCGCAGTAGCCGCTGATCACCGTGAGGATGTTGTTGAAATCGTGGGCGATGCCCCCGGCGAGACGTCCCACGGCCTCCATCTTCTGTGCCTGCTGGAGCTGCTCACGGCTCCTGGCGAGCGCTTCTTCCGCCTTTTTCGCCTCCGTGATGTCCCGCGAGACGCTGCCGATGCGCCAACCCGAGAGCGTGCGGATGGGGAAGAGGTACTGTTGGATATGCTTGATGGTGCCGTTGGGCATTTGGAGGACGGCCTCGAGCGTCTGGTTGAGGAAATCGGCCTTCCCCGCCTGGAGGGCGGATTGGTACCTCTCTTTCAAGGCTTGGATGTGGCTCTCCGTCCGCTTTTCTCCCGACAGATAGAGGCCCATAAGGTCCCAGATCCGCATCCCCAGGGCCTTGTCCCGCTCAAGGGCGGCCAGCCTCTCGGCGGCCGGGTTGAACTCGATGATTCCGCCCTCCTCGTCGATGAGAATGATCGCTTCGGCCGTCTGTTCGACGAAGCTCCTGAACTTCTCCTCGCTGTCGCGGAGCCTGTCTTCCATGATTCTGCGCCCGGTGATGTCGACGTGAGTGCCGACGATGCGCTCAGCCGCCCCGGCGGCGGTTCTCTTCACCACCTTTCCCCTGCTCAAGACCCACCGCCATCCCCCGTCGCGCGAGCGCATGCGAAACTCGAGCGAGTTGGCATCTTCGCGCCCTGAAAGGAGGCTCTCGATTCCCGCCAGAGTGCGCTCCAGATCTTCGGGATGGACCAGGCTCTTCCACGATTGGAAGCTCGACTCGATCTCTCCGGGCTTGTAGCCCAGCATCGTGTAATACCGGGTGCTCCAGTACGTCCTGCCCGTTGATACCTCCCAGTCCCACAGGCCGTCGCTTGCGCTGTCGAATGCAAGCTGGAGCCTTTCACGGCTCAGCGCGACCTCGTCCTCGGCAAGCCGTCTTTCGGTGACATCGTGGAGAAGAAACAGGCTGCCCTGGGACCTGCCCAGATAATCCCTGATGGGGGAGACGGCCAGGTCATAGGTGCGCTCGCCGCCTGGGCCCGGCACATCGAGCCGGTCTCTGGCCGAAGAGGAGGCGATGAAGCGCGAAAGGGCGGACGCCCATGGGGCGGGGAGCCTGTCGACGCTCTGTCCGACAGTGGTCCTCGGGTCGAAACCGATCGCCTTCTGGGCCCGTGCATTGAAGTCGATGAGCCTTCCTTTGCCATCGAGGACGAGCATGAGGTCTTCCAACGTCTGCATGACGTTGATTGCCGCAATGGGGATGACGTCATGGAGCCGGTATCGAAAGAGGGCAAACGCGGCGAGTATTCCGCTGGCCGTGAGAACCATCGGCGTGGGATTCACGGACCGCCACGAGATGATTCCGAGCTGGAAGAGGACGTCCGATATCACCGGCAGGGCGATTGCGGCGATCGCCGCCGCAACCTGCCTCTTGAAGAGGGGCTGCCTGCCCCGCGCTGAGCCCGCGATCAGGAAGATCGCGGCCACCGACAGCCCATAGAGGTAGAGCAGGTGGATGGGGTACAAGACGCCGTTGGAGTACAGGAGCGCCGGAGTTGCGTGCAGCAAATCGACGTGATAGTTGTACCGGAACAGGGCGCCGGAGTTTGCAAAGGCGAGAACCACGGCCAGGAAGGGCTCGATCAGGAAAAGCGAGATCCGCTCCGGTTTGAGCCAGTCCGCTCGGCCCGAGTACTGAAAACCGAATACCAGCATCCCCACGGGGAGCAGGGCGTTGCAGAGCAGGCGGAGCTTCATCGACAGGATCTTGGTGGGGAGATCGATGCTCCCCAGCTCCAGAGCGTAGAAAAGCGCCCACAAGGAGCACAGGATCATCACGAAGCTGAAGGGGACCGACGCGGGAGTGCGCCGCAATATGAGCTCGTGAATGGCCAGCGCAAGCAGGATTGCAGAGGAAAAGAACAAAGGCAACAGAAATAAACTATATTGCATAATGTTAGTAATTATACACCCGCCGTGCACGATCGAGATAGTATTCGCCGGCTATGGTGCGCCGTGTTGCGGGCGAGCTCCTTCCAGTCTATAATCCCAGCCACATCATGGAATCGGACCTGGTATTGTTCAAAGCGCGGATCCATACCCTGGACAGGCGAAAGCCGCAGGCGAGCGCCGTGGCAATCAGAGGCTCGCGGATCGTTTTCGTGGGGAGGGATGGGGATGCCCTGAGGAATCTCTGCCGGGAAGGCCAGGCAGTCGACCTCGGAGGGCGATGTGTGGTCCCCGGCCTTACTGACGCTCACTTCCACCTCCGCTGGTACGCGGAGTCTTTCGGCGCCGTGGAAGCGGGTGCGCCGACGCTCGACGAAGCACTCAAGCGGGTGGAAGCGGCGGCCCGCCTCTCCCCTCCCGGCCAGTGGATCACGGGAACCGGCTGGGATCACAACCTGTGGCAGGCCCTGCCAACGCGGGCGCAGCTCGACCGGGTTGCCCCCGCCAATCCCGTCGCGCTCAAGGCCAAGAGCGGCCACGCCCTGTGGGCGAGCAGTATCGCGTTGAAAGCCGCGGGGATCACGGCTTCCACGGCGGATCCCGCGGATGGAAGGATTCTCCGGCAAGACTCCTCGGGAGAGCCCACGGGGATACTCCTGGAAAACGCTATGGACATGGTCCAGGCCGTCATCCCAAAGCCGAGCCCCCAGCGGCTCGCCGAGATGATGAGAACGGCTCAGGAGACCCTCCACCGTCTCGGTCTCACGGGGGTCCACGACTACGATTCATCCCTCCTCCTTTCTGCCCTGGAGCTTCTCGATTCAAGAGGAGGGCTCACCCTGCGCGTGGTCAAAGGGATCCCCAGCGAGCTCCTGGGACAGGCGGCGGAGCTGGGGCTTCGAAGCGGGTTCGGCTCTCGCCTTCTTTCCCTGGGCGCTTTGAAGATCTTTGCGGACGGCGCGCTTGGTCCGCAAACCGCCTGGATGCTGGAATCCTATGAAGGGTCGAGCTCCCGCGGCATTCCGACGGTCCGCCCGGAGGAGCTTGCCGCAATGGTGAGCCGCGCGAACGCTGCCGGCATTTCCTGCGCCGTCCACGCCATCGGGGACGCCGCCTGCCGCGCCGCCCTCGACGCATTCCAGGCTGCCGCTTCCGAGGCTTCCACCGCGGAAGGGATCTCCGGGCTTCGAAACAGGATCGAGCACGCCCAGCTTCTTCACCCCGCCGATCTTGCCCGTTTCGCCCGTCTGGGAGTCGTGGCCTCGATGCAGCCAATCCATGCCACCTCAGACATGCTGATCGCGGAAAGATATTGGGGAGATCGATGCGTCGGCGCATACGCGTGGAGATCGCTTTTGGATTCCGGGGCGTCCATCGCGTTCGGCTCCGACTGTCCCGTGGAGACGCCCAATCCCCTGGCGGGCATCCATGCTGCGGTGACCCGAAGACGTTCAGACGGGAGCCCCGGACCGCAGGGCTGGCGGCCCGCGGAGAGGATCAGCGTGGAAGAGGCGCTTCGCGGCTACACGACGGGCGCCGCGTACGCGGCGGGGCGGGAGTGTGACCTGGGCTCGATCTCCCCGGGCAAGCTCGCGGACCTCACTCTCCTCGACGAGGATATCTTCGAGACGGACCCTCACGCCATCAAGGACGTCAAGGCCGTGGGCACCATCGTCGACGGCCGGTTCGTCTTCAGGAGCTTCTGATGCCGTCCGTGCGGGAGATCGTGACGATCTTTGTCGCCATCTTTATCGTCGTGGACCCCTTGGGGATCGTGCCGGTCTATATCTCCCTCACCTCGGGAATGGCGGCCCAGCGGATCAGGTCCACGATCATCACATCCACCACCGTGGCCTTCATCGTGCTGTGCATCTTCGTGTTCACCGGAAGCGCCATCCTTCGCCTGCTCGGCATACATCCGGGATCGTTCTTCATTGCGGGGGGAATTCTCCTCTTCATCGTGTCCATCGACCTCCTCTTTGGGCGGCCGGGCAGGACCAAGACCTCAGGGGAGGGAGCCGAGCCGGAAAGAGAGGACGTGGCGATCTTTCCCCTCGCCATCCCAATGCTCGCCGGGCCGGGGACCATTACGACCATTCTCCTCTACGTGAGCGAGGATCATAGCGGCGGCTTCCTCATTCCCGTCCTGATTCTTTCAGCGGCCCTGGCCCTGCTCTGCGCGGGAGTGGCGATGCGCTTGAGCTCCGCCTTCCTCAGGGTGCTGGGAAAGACTGGTGTGTCCGTCGTGGAGAGGATCATGGGAATCCTTCTCTCCGGCCTCTCGGTGCAGTTCGTCTACGACGGCCTCACCAAGCTCAAGATCCTGTGAGGGGAAAGGCTGGGAACCTTATGGACGACACGCGGATACGTATCGCGATGGTTGGCTGCGGCGCTCATTCGCACGTCCACGCCAAGGCGATGGGAAAAGTCGAAGGGGCCTCTTTTGCTGCCTGCTGCGACCGTGACGAGGAGAAGGCTCGCTCGTGGGCGGCGCTTTACGGCGGAATTCCCTCTTATGCCGGGCTGGAAACCATGCTCCGCAAGGAGGCTGTCGACGCCGTCATCCTGTGCACGTGGCCGTCCCAGCACCGCGAGCAGATCGAGACCTGCCTCTCTTCTGGCGTCACCAACATCCTCTGCGAGAAGTCCCTGACGCTGAGCGGAGCCGATGCCGCCGTAATCATGGCGATGGCCGCCAAGCGCAATGCCTTTCTCATGGAGGCGGTGATGTACAGGCATCATCCCGCCATCCGGAAGCTTGAAGCCCTTCTTTCTCACCCCGAGGCCGGCCCGATTTGCAGCATCAGGGCCGTTTTCACAAACCGCGAGCCGGAGCCCGACGTCTCCTCCCAGGGGGAACGGGATTGGCGTCTGAAGCAGGAATGCGGCGGGGGGGTGCCTCACGATTGGATGAGCTACTGCGTCAATGCGGCAAACCATTTCAGCGCGGGCGCGCCGCGGCGCGTTTTTTCAACCGGAGGTGTGAGCGCGCGCCATGGCGTGGTGGATCGGCTGTACGGCATGATCGAATACGATAATGGCGTCGTCGGGATCGTGGAGAGCAGCAGGAACGCGAGCTTCAGCGAGATGCTCCAGATCACCTGCGCGGGGAGCATCCTGGAGCTCCCCATCGCGTGGGGGATATTCGGAGAGGTGTCGATCCGTCAGCGGCACAGGAAGCAGGATTGGCCCTTCATCCTCACCGACACCCATCGGGTCGCTGAAGCTGATTCCTACGAGCTTCAGCTTCGAAACTTCTGCCGGGTTATTCGGGGAAGCGAGAAACCTCTCGTCAGCCTCGCGGAATCGGTTGTGAACGCATATACGATCGAGGCGCTGGTGGAAAGCGCCATGGAAAAAAGGATCGTCGAGGTCATCCCCTCGCTCTCTCGGTAAGGAAGTTGGAAAGGAAGCGCGCCGTGTGAGAGCCCGAGCGAACGCGCGCCACCTCCCACGGGGTCCCCTGTGCCGCAACATTCCCCCCGTCATCCCCGCCCTCCGGGCCAAGGTCGATGATCCAATCGGCTTCCGCGATCATGTCGAGGTTGTGCTCGATGAGGACAACCGAGTTGCCCGCGTCAACCAGCCTCTGCAGAACGCGGATCAGCTTCTCCACGTCCGCCATGTGGAGGCCGATGGTCGGCTCGTCAAGGAGGTACAGAGTCCCCGGCCTGCGGGCAGCCCCGCGGCTCCGCCGCGACCCTCCCCCGGCACCGTCAACTGGGAGGTGCCCCGCCTCCGCGCCTGCGCGCGCCTTGGCGAGCTCCGTCACCAGCTTTATCCTCTGGGCTTCCCCGCCGCTCAAGGACGGGCTCTGCTGGCCGAGGGACAGATATCCCAGGCCGACGTCTTGGAGCAGCCTCAAGCTGTGCTGGATGGTAGGATGAAAGCCGAAGAACCCGGCGGCTTCATCCACGCTCATCGAGAGGACCTCCGCGATGCTCTTGCCGCGGAAGCGCGCCGAGAGGGTCTCCTCGGTGAAGCGCGCTCCGTCACAGACGTCGCAGGAAACGGAGACGTCGGGAAGGAAGCTCATCTCGATCTTCTTCATGCCCTGTCCCTGGCACTCCTCGCACCTTCCTCCCTTCACGTTGAAGCTGAACCTGCTCGCCGTGTAGCCCCGGATCTTCGCCTCCGTCGTGGCGGCGAAAAGCCGGCGGATGTCGTCCCAGATCCCCACATAGGTGGCGGGACAGGAGCGGGGGGTTTTTCCGATCGGCGTCTGGTCCACCTCCAGCACGCGGCCGATGCTTTGCCAGCCTTCGATTGCCGTGCATCCATGGAGGAGCAGGGCTCGGCCCCTGGTTCTGGCCGAACGCTCGCCCGCCACCAGGCGCTTGAGGTTCTCGTGCAGAATGTCCCGCACCAGGGTGCTCTTGCCGCTGCCGCTCACCCCCGTGACGCACACGAGCCGGGAAAGGGGGATGCCGACGTCGAGATCCTTGAGGTTGTGGAGGCGCGCGCCGGTGATCTGTAGCATTTCCTTGGGAGGGCCTTCGCGGGGGCGTTTTTCCGATGCCGGCCCGCCGTTTCCGGCGAGCGGGTGGAGCAGAGGGTGTCTGAGGAACTTCGCCGTAAGGGAGTCGCTGCTCTTGAGGATCGCGGCGAGCGGCCCTTCGGCAACGAGCCTGCCGCCGTTCACGCCCCCGCCCGGCCCGAGGTCCACGATGTGCTCGGCCCGACGGATCGTCTCTTCGTCGTGCTCGACCACGACCACGGTGTTGCCCTTGGATTTGAGCATTTCCAGGGTATCCAGGAGCATGAGGTTGTCGCGGGCGTGAAGCCCGATGGTGGGCTCGTCGAGGATGTAGCAGACGCCCCGGAGGTTGGAGCCCAGCTGGGATGCCAGGCGGATGCGCTGCGCCTCGCCCCCGCTCAAGCTGGGCGCAGAGCGGTCGAGGGAGAGGTACGACAGCCCCACGCGTTTGAGAAATGCGAGCCTGCTGGCGATCTCCGAGACGATGTCCCGCGCGATCTCAGCCTCGCGGCCGACAAGCCGGAGGGCGAGCATTTCCCTTTCCATCTCCGCCACGGACAACCGCGCATACTCGGTGATGTTCCTGTCCCTGAACTTGACGGCAAGCGCTTCGGGCCGAAGCCGCCGTCCCTGGCAGGACGGGCAGGCCTGCTCGGACCCGCCCCACCACTCGTTCCACCAGATCTCCTCGCCGCTCTGCTCTTCGTCGAAGCCGGAGAGCTTCAGCCCCGTGCCGAAGCAGGCGGGACACCATCCATGCTTGGAGTTGTAGGAAAAGAGGCGGGGGTCCAGGTCCTGAAAGCTCCTGCCGCAGCGCGAGCAGGCCCGTTTTGTGGAGAATACGGCCGCGGCCGCCCGCGAGCCTCCACCGCCGGAGGCGGTTCGAACGGCCGCCCGCCCGCCTCCGCCCGCCGAGGAGTCTCGAGCCTCGGGCACGACGTGCACGACACCCTTGCCGAAATCCAGCCCCCGCTGGAGAAGCGCCCGGAGCTTTCGCTCCGTGGCGGATCCCGCCATCTCATCGCCAACGGGAAGCTCTATCGTATGCTCCTTGAAACGGTCGAGGCGGGGCCAGCGATCGGTCGGCAGAAGCTCGCCGTCCACCCGCAGGTGCGAGAACCCCTTGCCGGCTGCCCAGGAGGCGAGGTCCGTGTAGTAGCCTTTCCTGGCGATAACCAGGGGGGCCAGGACGGAGACCCGTTTGCCCCGATAGATGCGCTGGATCCGGGCGAGGATGGCCTCGGGCCCCTGCGGCTCGATGGGGATCCGACAATCGGGGCAGTACTGGACGCCCAGCTTCACGAACAGGAGCCTGAGGAACGGGTAGATCTCGGTGAGGGTGGCGACGGTGCTCTTCCTTCCGCCCCTGCTCGTGCGCTGCTCGATGGCAACGGTAGGGGGAATGCCGTACACCCCGTCAACGTCCGGCCTGTGGGCGGGCTGGACGAACTGCCGTGCATAGGCGTTCAGCGACTCCAGGTACCTGCGCTGCCCCTCGGCGAAGAGGATGTCGAAGGCGACCGTGCTCTTGCCGCTGCCGCTCACGCCCGTTATAACGCTGAACGAGTCGCGGGGGATGGAGAGATCGATGTCCTTGAGATTGTGCTCGCGTGCTTTTCGGATGACGATCTCCTTGGCTGCGGCCGCCGCAGCCGGCTTCACTCCGCGAGATGCCGCCGCGGCAGGTTTTGCCGCACGGAGGGCCGACGGAGCGGAGGCGCGCTTCCCGGCCGCGAGGGCGCGGAAGGCGGCCAGCCCCGAGGTGCGCAAGGCCTTCCCCGTATGGCTCTCGGGGCAGGAGGCGATCGCTTGCGGTGTCCCTTCCGAGACGATCCTCCCCCCGCCGTCGCCGCCCTCCGGCCCCAGGTCGATGATCCAGTCGGATGCGCGGATCACGTCGAGGTTGTGCTCGATCACGACGATCGAGTGGCCGGCGTCGATGAGCTTTCGAAATGCCCCCAGGAGCTTGGCGATGTCGTCGAAGTGAAGGCCCGTGGTTGGTTCATCGAAGAGGAAAAGAGTGCCGCCGTCGGTAGGCAGAGGCGGTCTTTCGAACGTCCCTGTCCTCGACCGCCCTCGCTCGTCCATAAGCACGGGCGGTCTTCCGGACATCCCTGTCCTCGACCGCCTTTGCCCGTCCATGGGCAGAGCGAGGTGGCCGGCGAGCTTAAGACGCTGCGCCTCGCCGCCGCTCAAGGTAGGAACCGGTTGGCCGAGGCTGACGTAATCGAGGCCCACCTCCGCGAGCGGGGCAAGCGCCCTGATGACGCCGGTGACCCCGGAGAAGAAATCGCACGCCTCGGCCACCGTCATTTCCAGGACGTCCGCGATGGACTTCTCCGCTCCTGCAACCGCCTTCCGTTCCGGGGGGAAGAGCTTCACCTCCAGGATCTCGGGCCGGTACCTCCTGCCGTCGCAATCGGGGCAGCGCAGGTACACGTCGCTCAGGAACTGCATTTCGATATGCTCGAAGCCGCTTCCGCTGCAGGTAGGGCAGCGGCCGTTTCCGGAGTTGAAGCTGAAGGCGCCGGCCGTGTACCCCCGCTCCCGCGCCAGGGGCTCGGCGGCGAACAGCTTTCTGATCTCGTCGAAAGCCCCGATGTAGCTCACCGGGTTTGAGCGCGTCGTCTTTCCGATGGGAGATTGATCAATCAGGATCACGTCCTCCACGAAGTCATGTCCTGTGATCCTCTTGTGTTTCCCTGGGGTCTCCGCCGGCTTGCCCTTGAGCTTCCGCAGGGCATTGTACAGCACGTCTTGAACCAGGGTGGATTTCCCCGAGCCGCTCACTCCGGTGACGCATACGAGCCGGTTCAGGGGAATGGAGACGTCGATATCCTTGAGGTTGTGCTGGCCTGCCCCCAGAATGCGGATAGCGCGCGACGTCTTTTTCACGGCCGCCTCCGCTCGCCGACCGGGCTTTTGCGTCTGCCGTCGCCCCGTTGCCGCTACGGTTTTGGCGCCTGTGAGGTAGCTTGCCGTGAGTGACTTCCTGCATCGTAAGAGCCCGGCAAGCTCTCCGAAGTAGACGACATTGCCCCCGTTCTTCCCTGCTCCCGGGCCCATGTCCAGAACGAGATCGGCGGCGTGGATCAGGTCGGGGTCGTGTTCGACAACCAGGATCGTGTTGCCCGCGTCGCGAAGGCGGCGCAGAACCTCGATGAGCCTTCCGATGTCTCTGGGGTGGAGGCCGATGCTCGGCTCGTCCAGGACGAAGAGGGCATTGACCAGGGACGTTCCGAGGGCGGTGGTCAGGTTTATCCGCTGGACCTCCCCGCCGCTCAAGGTCCGCGACTGACGATCGAGGGTGAGGTAGCCGAGGCCCACGTCGACAAGGTAGGAAAGCCGCATGCGGATCTCCGAGACGAGCAGTTCGGTCGCCTCGTCCAACGGCTGTGGCAGCTGGAGGCTTTCGAAGAAAGCGCGGCAGCGGTCGATGGGCAGGAGCATCACGTCGTGCACGGAGAGCTTCTCTTCTCCCAGCCGCCACAGGAGGGCTTCGGGTTTCAGGCGCGCTCCGCCGCACGCCGGACAGACGCGGTATGCCCTGTACCTGGACAGGAGCACCCTGATGTGCATCCGGTAGCTCTTGCTCTCGAGCCAATCGAAGAATCGTCCGGCCCCGTACCACAAGCCCTCCCGCCAGTCTCCCTCGCCTTCCAGGACCCAGCGCCTGTGCTCGGCGGAGAGCTCACGCCATGGCACGTCAACCGGTATGCCCCGCCGGCGGGCGAATCCGAGAAGGTCGTCCTGAACCTCTTTGAAGCTCGCGGTCTGCCAGGGCTTCACCGCCCCGCCGGCGAGGCTCTTGGTGTCGTCGGGCACCACCAGGTCGTAGTCGATTCCGATGGTGCGACCGAATCCCCGGCAGGTCTCGCAGGCGCCGATGGGCGAGTTGAACGAGAACAGGTTTGCCACGGGGTCACGGTAGTGAATGTCGCAATCGGGACAGTGGAGGTCCGCCGAGAAGCGCAGAGCGGCTCCGGGCTCATCGCCCGCCAAAGGATATACGCTGAGACGCCCCTGGCCGAACCTCAATGCCGCCTCGAGGTCCTCCACGATTCGCGCCCGATTGTCCGGCGATGCGGTCACGCGATCCTGGATCACCTCCCAGCGCCCCTTCTCCTTCTTATGGATGCGGGTATACCCCTGCTTGGAAAGGAGATCCGTCACTTCCTCCGGCGTGAAGTTCGCCGGGACTGTAATGGGAAACGTGATGAGCGCCCGCTCGCCGGCCCGAAGGAGCGGAGGCCGCGCCCGAGATGCGGCTGTCTGAGCGCCCACCATGGCCTCGGTCGCCGCACCGCCGACCGCCCGGCCGTTTGTCGCCGGGCCGATTCGTGCGCGGCCTTTCTTCGCGCTGCCCAAGAGCTCCTCGGCGATGCTCTCAGGGGTGTCCCGCTTCACCTCGCGGCCGCAATTCCCGCAGAACAGCCGAGAAGCCCTGGCGAAGAGGAGCTTGATGTGATCGTTGAGCTCGGTCATGGTGCCCACGGTGGAGCGTGACGTGCGCACGGGGTTCGTCTGGTCTATCGCAATGGCCGGCGGTATTCCCTCGATCCTGTCCACCTTCGGCTTGTCCATCCTGTCGAGGAACTGGCGGGTGTAGGCGGAGAAGGTCTCGACGTAGCGGCGCTGTCCCTCGGAGTAGATCGTGTCGAAGGCGAGGGAGCTCTTTCCCGAGCCGCTCACCCCCGTTACCACGATGAGCTTTTGAAGCGGAAGGCGGATGGTGAAGCCCGCGAGGTTGTTCTGGCGCGCTCCCTCGATGAGGATCTCCTCGGATGGCGCGAGCCGCTTGGTTCTGCTTTTCATGAAAATCCGGCGGTGAAGCGTCCCCTCGGAACGCAGCCTATAATATCGGGCCGGAGGGGGTTTTGGGCAAGTAGCCTCCGGCCTCGGCTTGTCTGCCCGGCCGGGCATCGACTATGATTGATGGGAGCGAACATGGACCAGGCGAAGAACTACCTCATCGACATGGACGGCGTGCTGGTGCGGGGGCGTACCCCGATTCCCGGAGCCGACCGCTTCATCTCCCGAATGAACGAGCGGGGAATCAAATACCTCGTTCTTACCAACAACCCGATGTACACTCAAGATGACCTCGCCTCCAGGCTGAAGAGCATCGGCCTGCCGGTGGATCCGAAGCGGATCTTCACCTCCTCGATGGCCACGGCGGCATTCCTCAAGACTCAGAAGCACAACGGGAAGCTCTTCGTCATCGGGGAGAGCGGCCTGACGACCGTCCTTCAGGAGGCCGGATTCATCATCACGGAGAGCGATCCGCACTATGTCGTTCTGGGCGAGACCAGGTCGTACAACTTCGAGTCCATCACCCAGGCTATCCGCCTCATCGTGGCCGGGGCCCGCTTTATCGCGACAAATCCGGATCCCTCGGGCCCGTCGGAAGGGGGCATCGCCCCCGCCTGCGGGGCGATGGCGGCCCTGATCGAGAAGGCCTGCGGTGTAAGCCCCTTTTTCATCGGCAAGCCTAACCCGCTCATGGTCAGGACGGCGCTCAACTATCTCGGCGTTCACTCCGAGAACACCGTGATGATAGGGGACAGGATGGACACCGACATCGTGGCAGGGGTGGAAAGCGGCATGGGAACAATCCTTGTATTGAGCGGGGTCACCGGCATGGAAGATATTCCCCGCTTCCCCTATCAGCCCAACATCATCGCTGAAAGCATCGAGGCGATCGAGCCCTAGTCCATGGATGGACGGAGGCCTGCGAAGCCATGGACGGCGAGAGCAGGCCCTAGCCCAACGGCGGCTTTTCGAGCGCAGCGAGAAAAACGCCGCTAGGATGGCGGGATCCGGCCCTAGGCGATATACCTCTCGCGCGAGAGCTTCGCGTGGGCGATCTTCAGCTTTCTGTCGATGTCGATGAAGTAGGGGCAGTGCGGGTTCAAGCTCCTGTAGTCCCGCTTCGGATCCACCTTGAGCGCGAGCCTCTCATACTCCTTTGCGGCGATTTCTTTCTGCGCGTACCAGAACTTCAGCCGCTCGCGAAGCGCGTAACGGCCGGAGTCCGACACGTGCATGTCGTCCATCTGGCGGTCGTAGAGGCCCTCGAGCAGGAAGACGGATTGCGGATCGAAGGATGCGTCCGCGCATTTACCGCAGAGCCTGCACACGTAGTTTCCGAGCTCCGGAGCGGCGGCATAGAGCTTCTCTGCTTCCGCGGCGCCGAGGGGCGTGAAGGATTCACATTCGGCCAGGTCGCTTTCAAGCATTTCCCGTGAATTGATTCCCATGACCACCGTGGTGATGGGCAGGCTCAAGGCATACCGGATGGCCGGCCTGAGCGAGCGGTACAGGTACCCATCGGCAACGGCTTTCATGGCAAGAACGCCGATTCCCTTCGAGCGGCACAGGGGAAGAAGCTCCCCCTCAACCGTCGGGAAGCTGAAGCGGTCGAAGTAGTTGAACTGCGTCATGAGAACCGCAAAGGGGAAGCGGGAGACGGCCGAGAGAAGCCCGTCCGGCCTGCCGTGGCCGGTGATGCCGATGAAGCGGACCTTGCCCGCCTTCTGCGCCTCGAGGGCCGCCTGAAGGGCGCCGTCCTCGGCAAGGATCAGATCGGCCTCGTTCACCGTGGCAACGCAGTGCATGAAAAGAACGTCGACGTGATCCGTGCGAAGGTTCCTCAGGCTTCGGTCCAGCTCCGATGCGCAGCCCGCCCGGTCGCGCTTGATGGTCTTGGTGGCAAGAAAATAATCCCCCCGCCGGCCGGCCACCGCCCTGCCGATCTTCTCCTCCGAAAGCCCATCCCCGTAGCCGGCAGCGGTCTCGATGTAGTTTCCTCCCTTATCGAGGTACGAATTGAGAAGGCGGGATGCCTCTTCCGCGGTGATCTCGATGAGATGAAAACCGCCGAACCCCAGCACGGAAGGCTCGAGGCCGGTGTTTCCGAGGCTTCTTTTTTCCATACTTACACCTCTTTGCTTGAAACGATACTGCCGAAACCTGTGGGCGGACAATATTGCGGAGAAACGCCCGGCAGCGGCTTCAGGCGGTCACGCCGGCACCTGCGCCGGTTCCAGCCGCTCGCTTCCCTGGTGCTTCCACAGGGAATAGTAAAGGCCCTTTCGCCGCAAGAGCTCCAGGTGCGGTCCCTGCTCCACAAGCCTTCCCCGGGAGAGCACGACGATGCGGTCCGCGTGGGCGATCGTGGAGAGCCGGTGCGCAATCAGGATCGTGATGAAGCTCGGTCTGCCCGCGATCACCTGCTCGATCGTCTTGGTGATTTCCTTTTCGGTCTCGGAATCCAGAGAGCTTGTCGCCTCGTCGAAGATGAGGATGTCGGGGTTTCGGAGCAGTGCGCGGGCGATGGCCAGGCGCTGCTTCTCCCCGCCGGAAAGCTTCAAGCCTCCCTCTCCGATCCGCGTATCCAGGCCGTTCCTGCTTTTCTCCAGCAGGCCCGCGAGCTGGGCCGCCTCCAGGGCCCGCACGCATTCCCCGTCAGTGGCTTGCGGCCGCACGAACAGGAGGTTGTCCCTGATGGTTCCGGCGAAAAGCTCGATGGATTGGGGAACGAATCCGACGCGATGGCGCAGGGCATCGTAGTTGACGCTTCCCGCGTCGATTCCGTTGAGGAGAATCTTGCCGCTGTCGGGCTGATACAGGCCGAGGAGGAGTTTTATCAGCGTGCTCTTTCCGGCGCCGGAGGGGCCCACGAACGCCACGCTCTCTCCGGCACGTGCCGTGAAGGTCACTTCCTGAAGCGCCGGATCGCGGGCGCTGGGATGGCGGAAGCTCACGTGCGAGAACTCGATCGATTCGATTCCATTGGGCACCACTCCCGATGGGTTGGTCTGAGCGGGCTCCTGGGCGAGGATCCGACGGAAGTTATCCAGGCTGGCCCGGGTTTCCTGGTACTTGGAGATGACGCTTCCCAGCTCTCCCAGGGGCGAGAATATGAAGAAGGAGTACATCATCAGGCTGAAGAACTCCCCCAGGGTGATGAAATGGAAGTAGGTGAGGGCGAGCAGTTGGAGGATCAGGAGGGCGCGGAAGAAGTTTATCGCGGTCCCCTGCCCGAACATGAGCACGCGTATTGTCCGTACCTTCTGGAGCTCCAGCCCGAGGATCTTCGTGTTGGTCGTGTTCAGCCGATCGATTTCCTGCGTTTCAAGGCCGAGGGATTTGATGAGTTCGATGTTTCGCAGGCTCTCCGTCGTGGAGCCGGCCAGGCTGGTTGTCTCGCGGAAAATACTGGACTGGACCTGCTTGATGCGGCGGCTCAGCGTGGAGGTGAGGAGACCGACAAGGGGGGCCATCACGAGAAGCGACAGGCCGATGGACCAGTGGAGGGCAAAAGCGTAGCCGAGCACAAGGATGAGGACGACGGAGGATACGAAAAGGGTATTAACGAACTGGGAGATGATGTCCCGGCTGTCGTTGCGGGCCTTCTCCAGCTGCTGGAGCACGGCGCCGCTCTGCTGATCCTCGAATACCTGGTAGGGGAGGCGCAGGGAGTGACGGATCCCGTCGGCGTAGATCCGGGCGCTCACGGACTGGGAAACGACGTTCACAAAGTAGTCCTGGAAGTTCTTCGCGATCCTGCTCACCATGGCCACGGCCACGAAGGCGGCGATGAGAAGCCCCACCCCGCGAAGAAAAGCCCCCGTCGGGATACTGCCGATCTTGGTCACGTAGTTGTCCACCAGGAGTCGGAAAACCTGCGGGTCCAGCAGGGAGAAGCCCTGGTTGATAAAGGCGAGGAAGATGGCCAGGAGAATCATGCCCCGGTGGGGCTTGAGATACGCGAGAAGAAGTTTCATGCGCAAAAGGTACGGGAAAAGAAAAAAGGAATCAATGCGGGGGCGATGCGTACTTACGGAAAACCGCCGCTTCGGTGTATCTTTTTCCATAGGAGCGTGCATGGCATCCATACTCGTGGTAGACGATGAGCTGAACGTGCGGCAGCTCGTGCGCAGGATCCTGGAACGCGCGGGACACAAGGTCAGCGAGGCGAGCAATGGTCTTGAGGCGATTGCCAAGCTGCGCGAAAAGACTTTCAATCTTGCAATCCTCGACGTCGTGATGCCGGGAAAGGGCGGCATCGAGACCCTCGTGGAAATCAGGAACGACTTTCGCGCGCTGAAGATCATCATCATCTCGGGGAAGATCGACATTACCTCGACGGCCTTCCAGAACATCACCTCGCATTTCGGGGTACAGCGGATACTGAAAAAGCCATTTGCGCCTGAAGATCTTCTGCGGGAGGTGGATGCGCTGCTCGACGCGGGAGGGGGTGGGACGCGCTCCTGAGGGGCCTCTATCTCATCCGCCTGAGTCCCTGGGAAAACAGAAGGATGAAGCCGACAAGGGCCACCGCCGCGCCGGCGATCATCTCCGCGATGGCCTGATTCTCACCCGCCGACTGCCCCGTGAAGAGCTTGCCGAGGGCGTTTCCGAGGGAAGAGGTGACATCGTTGTACGCGATGATCCCATAGACCAGCGAAGCGGCGCCGATGACGATGAGCACGAGACTGATCACGAAAAACACGTCGGTTCTCTTCACGTTCACTCTCCTTTCAGCACTCCCCAAAACCATGAATCAGCCCCTGGCGCGCATGCCGAGCTCCGCCGGGTAGGGATCGAGAAAGCGCTGCCGCGACAAGTAGGGGTCTCGGAAGCGCTCTCCGTAGTGTCGTAAAAGGACGATGGGCACCAGAAGCGGCACGTGCCCCTCGCGGTATTCATTCACAACGGCGCTCACGTGCGCCGCTTCCCCCGAGGACAATCTCCCCTTCAAGAGGGTGAAGACGGTAGTCAGCACCCGCGCGTTTTTTGCCACGGTTGTCTGCCGGGCCAGCGCTGCGGCGAGATCCGCTTCATAGCGTTCCATCAGCCTGCGTCTGCTCCTCGCGTTGGGGCGGGCCAAGAGGCGCCTCATCTCTGCGGCAGCTTCGGGGCTGTGCGCTTTGATCAGAAGCTCGTGGTCCGAGTGGAACTCGACAAGGCCTTCCAGCGTGGCGCCGGCGGCGAGGAAAAGCCGCCATCGTTTCACGACGAACGCAGCCTCGATGAACCTCTCCCGGGTTGAGGGATCTCCCATTCCCGCCTCATCGCTCACCGGCAGAAGGGGGAACCGCCGGGTGAATGCCGAGGCGAAGATCCCGCTGCCTCCCCGCGGGGCGCCTCCCGCGAAGGGATGGACCTTCACGCCCTGAAGGCCGCAGCTCGGCGAGCCCGCCTTGAAGATGAACCCGCACAACCCCTCTTCCTCCAGATCCCGGAGCCTGCGTTCCGCCCAGCGGCGCATCCGCTCGGTCTGGTCCTTGCCCGTCAACACGGTCATCAGGCGGGGCGAGGCGGGAACCCCTTTCAGCCGCATCGGCTCCCGGGGGATGGGAAATCCGCATTCGGACTCGGGACAGAGGCTTACCCATTCGACGTGGCGGCCGAGGATTCCGCGCAGATAGGGATCCAGGCAGTGCGCCCCGTCATAGCGCATCCTCTGCCCCAGGAGGCATGCGCTGATTCCGACTCTTGGTTTTCCGTCCACCATCACCGCAGCGCCTTTGTCGCGACGAACTCGCCGTATTGATCGCCGCGTTCGATCGCCCGCGTCTGGCTGCACTGAAACGACAAAAAGCCGTCGGGGTAGGCTTTTCCGTACGCGAGGTCCATGGCGGCGCGGCAGAATCCCGCCAGCATGAACGCGGCAGGCCGGCAGGTCGGGAATGTATCGTGAATCTCCGCTTCAAGGTACCCGCGGGCATGGACCACCATTTTTTCTCCGGGATCGAGGTAGGCGATCTCGGCATCGGCCCATCCCCAGGCGGCGAGAAGCGCAAAAAGACCGTGGAGGGTGTCTTCCGGCTCTTTTTCGATCAATGGTCCCAGCGCGCTCCTGAACTCCGCCGAGCTTATGATCGCATGGCCGTCGTGGTACCCATATTCGGCGAAAGCATCCTCGAGTTTCCGCTCCTGGCCTTCGATCTCCGCCTCAGGGGTCGTTTTCAGTATCTTTTCCAGGAAGGAGATCCAGAAAGATCCCGGAAGAAGGAGAACCCGCGTGCCGAATACCGGGATCGCCCCCTCGTCGCTCGCTTCAAGGGCGATCATGCCGAGTATTTCCGACGCTTTTCGTCTGTCGAAAGCCATTGAATCAGCTCCGCGGCCGCACCACGAACTCGGATACGGGGTCTCCCATCACGATGCTCTTTGTCTCCTTTGCGGCGAAAGATCGCAAGCCCTGGCCGGTCAGCGCGGCAAAGGCGCCGGCCAGGTACCCGGCGGCGAGCACGTTGACGGGCTTCTGCGATTTTCCCCACCGTGAAATCCATGACTCGTCGAGCGTGGAACGGCTTAGTATTGCGCCGCCTCCCTCCAGGCCGATCGAAGAGATCGAAAGGAGGCCGAGCCCGGAGAGCCTGAAATGATCCTCCGTGATGGTTCTCCGCCGTTCCGCGGTTGTCTCTCCCGCGGCGAGAAAGATCCATTTGAGGGCCAGATAGACCGCTTCCTCCATGGCGTCAACCAGAAAAAGGGGCATGTCGCCTGCCCGCGTCTCCAGGGCCAGCTTCATCACGGTAAGCGCCGCAAGCGCTCCATGGATCGGCGTGGGGTCGGCATTGATATATCGCTTCGCCCGCGAGACGTCGACGGCGGACTGAAAAACCGGCTCCCCGATCACGAGGCGCCCTCCGTCGTCATTGAGCGGCCTATTTTCCACGCGATGTCCCAGGCGTGCGTCGATACCCTTCCCAGCCTGCTCACGGCATCGAGCATGGGGAAGCGGTCGGTCTCGATTCTGCGGGAGATCTCCGCGGCGCGCGCCGCGATGCCCTTGAGATCCGTAACGACCCGGCCCGCTTCGCGGTTGGCCGACCTCTGTTCTCCCACGGCTTCCCGCACCTGCTCGCTGATCGCCACCAGGGAGGTTGCGGCCTTGAGGATCTCGTCCGCCCCCCGCGTCTGTTCCGTTGTGGCACCGGAGATCTCGGACACGACGCTCCGGGTCTGCCTCACGTCCTCGCTGATCTCCGTGAATCGCGATACGGCCTGGGAGCCCGTGTCCGATGCCTCGTTGATCGTTCGAACGACGCTCTTCACCAGGCGGGAGATCTGCTTGGCGCTTTCCCCCGCGTTCTCGGCAAGCTTGCGGATCTCCGATGCCACGACGGAGAATCCCTTGCCGGACTCTCCCGCGTGGGCCGCCTCGATGGCGGCGTTCATGGAGAGGAGGTGCGTCTGATTGGCGATGTCCGTTATCACCGTGACGATCTCACCGATCTGCTCCGAAAATCCGCGGACCGTCCGGATCGACTCGATGGCTTCGGCCACCGCGGTGCCTCCGCTTTCCGCTCTCCGCGATAGGGTCTCTGCAATCTCTCCTGCCCGAAAGCCGACTGCGGCCACGCTCCTGATCGAGGCCGTCATCTGCTCTATTGTTCCGGACAGCTCGGCAACCGCGGCGGACTGCTCCTCGATGCTCGTGGAGATCGTTTCGATGGAGCTCACGGTGGACTCGATGGCCGCGGACGCCGTTTCCACGGCCCTCTTCTGCTCCTCGACGCTCTCCACGACGGAGCGGATTGCGGAGATGAGGCCCGCGATGAGCCGGACAAAGACATCGTAGGTCCTTTCTAGGGCGCCTCCCGTCATCGTGAGCTCGTGGGAAAGGGCGCCCATGGAAACCGGGACGGCTCCCGGCGCGACCACGATGATCCGCTCCGCTGCCCCCGCAAACCGGGAGGAGACCCTTCTTCCTTCAAGGGAAAAAGCTGTGAGGATGAGGGCCGCCGCGGCAGTACCGCCAGCACCCAGCAGGAAGGGGTTCTTGACGAAGACAGCCTCGACGGCGAACAGAAGGGCTCCGGCCAGGAAGATCACGCCGAACCCGAAGAACAGGCGCGCATGCAGTTTCACCGTAAGACCTCCGCGTACCGGGAGATGTCCGGGCGAAAGACGCGTGATGTGTCCGGTCCGCTGGATTGTAGCGGTTCGTGCATCTTTATTCAATGCAGGGTGATTTTCAGCTATAGTAGCCGGGAAACGTACGCCGGGAGGAGATGTACCATGGAAGAATCGAGGCGCTTCATCGAAAACCTGAAAAAGGCGTGGCGCGACGAGAAGCTCGCCGCGATGAGCTACCGTGCCGCGGCAGGAGTCGAGAAGGATCCGCGCCGCAAGGAGATATTCCTGAAGATGGCCGCCGAGGAGGAGAAGCACGCCCGCCGTTGGGAGGAGCGCCTTCGCGAGCTCGGGGTTTCTCCAGGGGATTTCAAGCCGGGCCTGTCGGATCGGATCCGCCTGCAGTCCCTGCTGCAGCGGGGGACGGAGGCGCTGGCGGATGCAATGGAATCCTCGGAAAAGGACGCCGGAGGCTTCTACGATACCCTCATCTCTCTCGCGCCAACCGAAGAAGACCGGACGGTGATCCGGGAGGTCCAGGGCGAGGAAAGCGGGCATGACAAGACCCTGGAGGAAATGGGCACAAAGGCGGCGCGGCCGCTGGGGAGGCTCGAGGGGATGCTCGGCAGGGAACGATGGCACGTTCGGGGAGGCGGATGGATCGGCCAGGCCATCTACGGGATCAATGACGGGCTGGGAGCGGCCTTCGGGATCGTGAGCGGCGTGGCCGGCGCCACCCACGTCAACGGCTCTTTCGTTCTCTTGAGCGGGTTCGCCTCCATGATAGCCTCCGCCCTTTCCATGGGGAGCGGCGCCTACCTCGCCACCAAGAGCGAGCGTGAGGTGTACCAGGCTGAAATGGACAAGGAGCGCACGGAGATCGAGCAGAACCCGGAAGAGGAGCGCGAGGAGCTCTCGCTCTTCTACCAGCTCAAGGGCTTTTCAGAGGGGGAAGCGGCCGCGATGGCCGCCCGGATCGCGGAAAAGCCCGAGGAGCTCCTCAAGACCCTGGCCCATGAGGAGCTGGGGTTGTCCGAGCGCGCCTTCCCCAACGAATGGAAATCTGCCGTGAGCGCGACGATAAGCACGGCCATCGGAGCGGCCGTTCCCGTGCTTCCCTACCTCTTCACGACAGGGTTCACGGCTCTCGTTATCTCGTTTGCCATCAGCACGGCCGCCCATTTCGCCGTCGGCGCCGCCAAGGTCGTCGTCACGGGGCGCTCATGGCTCAAAAGCGGCCTGGAAATGATGCTGATCGGCCTGGGAGAGGCGGCGATAACCTATGGGATCGGCCTCCTGGTGGCTCCGATGATGGGATAGGGCGGGCGACCGTCAAGCCGGGCGGGCGCTTCCGGCGCCTTGACTTGCTGTTGGGCCCCGGGGCGCTTGTGACGCGCTTAAGCGGGTGCCCACATATCTGCATAATGTTGATTTCCCGGTAATAACATGCATCATTGGCTTCATTCCAGATCACGCAAGAAAGGACGAGGTGTCACATGGCGGAAAAAAACTCGATCGGTGAAAAGCTGAAAGCGGTTCGCGACTCGCGCGGCCTCACCCGGGAGCAGCTCTGCGAGCGGGCCGGCCTCCCGATGGAGCTTGTCGAGCAGATCGAATCCGGCGCCCTCATACCTTCCTTGAGCCCCCTCATCAAGATCGCGCGGGCTCTCGGGGTGCGGCTGGGAACCTTCCTCGACGACCAGGAGAGCGTGGGACCCGTCGTGGTGCGCGCGGGAGAGCAGCGAAAGGTGATGCGCTTCTCGGACAAGGACCGCCCGGGGCCGAGCGACCTCGACTTCTTTTCCCTGGCCGCAAACAAGGCGTCCCGGCACATGGAGCCCTTCCTCATCGAGATCCATCCCTCCTCCGCCCAGGAGGCGAAGCCTTCGGCCCATGAGGGGGAGGAGTTCATCTACGTGTTCTCGGGGGACGTCGAGGTCGTCTACGGAAGCGAGATTTTCCGCTTGGCGGCGGGAGACAGCATCTATTATGACTCCATCGTGGCGCACAACGTCCATTCCACGGGAAACCGCCCCGCCCAGATCCTTGCGGTGGTCTATGCGCCGTCCTGAGCGGATGGAGGATTGTATGGAGTACATCACCGACACGCTCGGCTCCGTTCTCGAGCGGCAGGCCGCCCTTCATCCACAGAAGGACTTCATCGCTTTTCCCGACAGGAACCTGCGCTTCAGCTACTCCCAGTTCGACGAGCGCGTGAACAACCTGGCCAAGGGGCTGCTCGCCATCGGCCTCGCCAAGGGGGACCATCTGGGGATCTGGGCCACGAATGTCCCGGACTGGCTCACCTTCCTCTTCGCCACGGCGAAGATCGGGGTCATCACCGTCACGGTGAACACATCCTACCGGGTGCACGAGCTTGAGTACATCGTGAAGCAGTCCGACATCAAGGCCATCTGCCTGATAGACCGTTTCAAGGACAGCGACTACGTGGCCATGGCGAACGAGCTGGTTCCCGAGCTCAAGACCTGCAAGCGCGGGCACCTCCAGAGCGCGCGCTTCCCCCGGCTCAAGAGCGTGATCTTCATCGGCCCGGAAAAGCATCGGGGAATGTACAATACCCAGGAGCTGCTCCTGCTGGGCGTCCACGCCTCGGACGGCGAGCTTCGAAGGATCGAGGCGAGCCTCGAGTGTCACGAGGTCATCAACATGCAGTACACCTCGGGCACGACGGGTTTTCCCAAGGGCGTGATGCTCACCCACCACAACATCCTCAACAACGGATTCCACATCGGGGAGCGTCAGAAGTTCACGGACGAGGAGCGCGTCTGCCTGCCGGTGCCCCTGTTCCACTGCTTCGGGCTGGTGCTGGGCATCATGGCCATCATCACCCACGGGGCAACCGCCGTGGTGATCGAGGCCTTCGACCCGCTGCTCGTCCTGGCATCCGTGCAGAAGGAGAAGTGCACGGCCCTCTACGGCGTTCCAACGATGTTCATCGCGGAGCTCAACCATCCCATGTTCTCGATGTTCGACCTTGCGAGCCTGCGCACCGGGATCATGGCGGGATCTCCCTGCCCCATCGAGATCATGAAGCGGGTCATCTCCGACATGCACGCCAAGGAGGTCACGATCGCGTACGGCCTCACCGAAGGGAGTCTCGTCATGACTCAGACGTCGACGGATGACCCCATCGAGCTCCGCGTCTCGACGGTGGGCCAGCACCTGCCGGGAATAGAAGTCCGGATCGTGAATCCCGAGACAAACCGGGAAGTGCCGCCGGAGACTCAGGGGGAAGTGGTCTGCAGGGGCTGCAACGTGATGAAGGGCTACTACAAGATGCCCGAGGCCACGGAGGCCGCCGTTGACAAGGATGGCTGGCTGCACTCGGGAGACCTGGGAACCATGGACGAAAACGGCTACTTCAAGATCACGGGAAGGATCAAGGACATGATTATCCGCGGGGGAGAGAACGTGTACCCCCGGGAGATCGAGGAGTTCCTCCTTGCCATGCCGGGGATCAAGGATGTGCAGGTGGCCGGGATCGCGAGCCCCAAGTACGGCGAGGAGGTGGGAGCGTTCGTGGTCCGAAAGGACGGGGAAAAGGTGTGCGAGGAGGACGTGAGGGATTTCTGCCGAGGAAAGATCTCCCGCTTCAAGGTCCCCAAGTATGTATTCTTCATCGACTCCTATCCCATGACGGCCAGCGGCAAGATCCAGAAGTTCAAGCTGCGGGAGATGGGCGTGGCGCTCCTGAAGGAGCGCGGGATTGAAATCGTGTGAGAGCCGGATTCCGCGCGACGGGCGGAGCCGCGCGCGCCCGGGCGGTGTCCAGACGCTAGTACGCTATCGCCTGGTTGAACAAGCTCGGCAGGATCGAGAGGTCCAGAGAAACCTTCGGGATGTAGCTTCCCGCGGCCCCCGGCGCCTCCGAAATGGCGTTCAGATCGAAGGCGGCCCGGATGGCGAACCCGATCGAGGCATCTCCGAGGGTGCGCAGCATCGGCAGGAGCTCGATTCCCGCCGACTGCTGGAGGCGTCCCGTGAAGGCGGCCGGGTCATTGAACGCCGTGCCCACCTCGTAGACGAGCGCGAGATTCAGGCTCTGGAGCACGAAGGTGTTCGCCACCTGGAGCTCGACGCTGTTGATAAGCGGGACGCCGAGGAAAGCGAGGGCCGATGCGTCATAGAAGTACGGCCCGCTTCCCGTGGAGTCGATGCCGAGGGCGGAGTTGGTTCCTCCAAAGTACGTGAGCAAGCCCGAGCTCGCCGATCCCTTGAGTTCGAATCCGAGGAGACATCTTCGAAAGAGCGGGATGCCCTGGGCAATGTCGATCGATACCCGATTCTCTACTGCGGCTGAGCGGTAGAGCCAGTTGATGTCGTCTGAAAGCACTGCCAGGGTGCCGCTCTTCTGTGCAAGATCCAGGGTGAGCGATGCGTACCCCGACAGGAAATCCGAGGCGGGATCGGTGAGATCGAGCCCGACAAGCGAGCCGCCCAGCGAAAGGGAAAGCACGGGATAGTAGGTTCGAAAGCTCGAGCCGAGGTCCACGTCCATCATGAAATCCTGCGTGAAGCCGAGGCCGATACCGGCAATCTCCGAGGGGTAGAGGTAGGTGGCACGAAGCGCGGCGCTCAGGCTGCCCGTGAGCTTGAATCCCGCGGCCAGGCCGAGACCGACACCGTAGGCGGAGAGAGCGCCGGGGTCTGACGGCACCGAAACAACGGGTGCCAGGCTCACGGAGTAGCGAAGATCGTCGGCAAGCACCATTCCCAGGCCGAGGTCCAGCCTGCCCGAGCCCGGCTCGCCGCCGATGAATGGGTACGGCGCGTACAGCTTGTCCGCGGCTCCGTCGACGAGCCAGTAGTCGGGGCCCGCGGCGTAGACAATACCCCTGGGCAGGAAATTGTTCTTGCGGTTGTAATCCAGGTTCTCCGCGTCCTTGTCCACGCCGGCGTACTTCACCCTCCTGTCGCTCTGATAGGAATACTCCCCCGGCGCATCCACGGGGATTTCATGGATCGTGCCGTCCTCGGTGAACACCGTGATGGTTGTGGGGATGAAGATGCCGCTGTCGCCGTTGTCCCGGACCCTGAAGTCCGCGCGGTACCCGGCGGAAGACGGCTGATTGACAGTCCCGGAAAGCTCGTAGTCGACGCTCTTCGTGCCTGATACGAAGGCGCTGAAGAACGGCCCTAAATCCCTGCCGGTAGCGCGCTCGAGAAAAGACTCCAACTCCCGGGTCGAAGAATGCCGGTAGCGGTATGCCGCCGCGTACTGGGAAAGGGCTTTGTCGAGGCTGTCGCCGCCGCAGTAGCGCGCCAGCATCCCCAGCACGAAATAGGGCTTGTCGTAGTCGATGATGGATTGAGCGTTTGCGATCTTGCCGGTTATCGGCGCGTCAAGAGGAACATCCCAGCCCATGAACGCGTTCCTGCTGACGCCGTAGAACTTCTTGCTTGCCCAGGAATGCCCCCACAGCGGAGAGATATACAAGTCTCCCAGCACGGCAGCGATATCGGGCTGCGGCGCGAAGAGATTATTCCACCTCCCATAGAGGCCTTCGAAGTAGACAAGCGTCGAGTAATCATTGAGCCCCTCGGAGAGCCAGTTCTCCGAGAGGAAATCCGCGGGCGTGCCGATTCCCCAGTAGAGGTGGCCCAGCTCGTGGGCCATCATGTATTGGAGGATCCGCGCCTCCAGGCCGGGAAGCACGCGGTCCACCCCCCCGAAGACGCCGTCTCCCGCCAGCACCAGGGAATCCGCCGCCATGCCGTACGCTCCGGGGTTGCCCTGCACGATGCTCACGAACGATGCCTCATAGGGGAAGTAGCGCCGGGAGTAATACTCGAGGGTTTCTCTGGCGTACCCGCTCACCAGGTGCGCCGCGCTCTCGGCGGTCGGCCTGTAATACACGTCGAGGCTTTTCGTGTCGGAAAGCCAGCCGACGCTCAGGACCTTGTAGCCCTTCAGGCACACGAGCGGCAGAGAGACGACGGGGGAGGATGAGGCCACCTCTATTTCGTTGCCCGTCCTCTTCCATGCAGTGCCGATGCGGGCCATGTCCCAGCCCGCGGCCAGGGCGAGATGCGCCGTGTAGGTGAAGGGGGTGAGCTCGTAAGCGTCGAGCTTGCCTCCTCCGACGATGGAGGGAAACCAGGAGAAGCGGCTGAACATCTTGTCATCGAAGAAAAAATCGTCCGAGCCTCTCTTGTGGGGGAGCCGCGCGGAATAGTGAAACGCCACCTCGATCGCATCCGCTTCGCGGGCGCCGGAGAGGTCGATCTCGGCGTACATCCTTTCAAGATTGTACGTGGTGAAATACAGGGGCGCGGCGGCGTAGCTCGCCGCGGAGGGGCTGCCGTTCACCGTGAGATCCGAGATCCGTGCCGAGCCGGCTGAGAAACCGTCCGGGCCCCCGCTTTCCAGCAGAGGGAAGATCTTGGGGTTCGGGGCTTCCCCATTGTTGAGGTCCAGCCGCAGGAAAAGCTTGCCCGCCGCCGAGAGATCCTTGGGAACTGAAATTTTCACGGTTCCCTCGATGAGGCCCTTCTCGGGGCTGATGGAGAGGTCCAGCCGGTACGCGGGCGTCTGGGCCGACAGGGTTTGCCGGCAGAAGCCGAACGCGAGAATGAAGAGGGCGAACACCGCAGTTTTCATCAGCTTCCTCCGCTTTTCGATACTATAACATCAGTTGGGATGGGCTTGGATATCGGGCCTCCCTCATCTTGAAGCTCGCGGGGGCTTTCAACTACACTCGCCGGGCATGGGCGTGCGTTTCGACTGCGTTATCTTCGACTTCGGCGGCGTTCTCTCTTTGCCCCAGGACGCCGAGCGTGTCACGGCCATGGCGGCGCAGTGCAATCTTTCCCTCGACGTATTCCGCCGCGAGTATTCTGCGCGGAGGCCCGCGCTTGACAGGGGCGACATCGATCGGGACGGATATTGGACGCCGATTCTTACCGCGGGGAGCGTGCCTCCTTCCCAGCAGATCCTCGACCGGCTGGCAGAAGAGGACATGCTGGGATGGACCAGGATCAATGGGCGCACCCTGGCGTGGTCCTATGAGCTTCGTCGGACGGGAATGGGGACCGCCATTCTTTCCAACATGCCCCGATACATCCTGGACATGATGCGCTCCCAGAAGCGGTTCGACTGGATCTCCGATTTCCCGCTCTCCATTTTCTCCTGCGACGTGCGTCTCGCGAAGCCCGAGCCCGCCCTCTATGCGCTCTGCCTGGAAAAGCTGGGGCTGCCCGCCAAGCGGTGCCTCTTCATCGACGACAATCCCGAAAACGCGGCTGGCGCCGCGGCGGCCGGAATCGATTCGTTCACCTTCCGCTCCGATCGGGAAACGGCGCGGGAGGTTGAACGCCGTGGCGCGGGGGGCATACCCGTGGAAAGCCTCCTCCGCGATGCTATAGTGTGAGGGCCCAAAAGCGACGGGCGGTCCAGCAAGGAGGGTTTCATGCGGCCGGAAAGCGTCAAGTTCACAATCTCGTTCAGCTTGAGGCTGAAGATCACCCTCACGTTCCTCGTGATCGGCGCCCTTGTGAGCGCCTTTCTTTCCATATCCATGTTCCAGATCCTCAATACCCGCCTGTTCAGCGAGCTTCAAAGCCGGCTGGGAAGCCTGGCTCGGGTGGGCGGCAGGCTCGTCGACGCGGACGCCCTGGCGAGGCTTGTCGCCCGGCTGGGGCCGGAGCTCGGGGCGGGGGAGATCGCCAAAGCGGAGAAGAGCGAAGACTTCCGGCGCATCTCCGCCACCCTCAATTCGATCAGGGACATCGAGCCGAACCTCGTCCGCTACGTCTATATCTTCTCCCCGACAGCGGAGCCGGACAAAGCAATGTTCGTCGTCGACGCGGACGTCCTCGCGGACACGGCCAAGGGGGAGGCAGCGGAGAACATCTCTCATTTCTCCTCACCCTTCGATATCACCGAGTATCCGGTTGCAGGGCAGGTGATCTCGGAAAGGCTGCCCATGGTGGAGAAGAGCTACTCCTGGGATCCCGATTTTAAGGTCAACTCCCTCACGGGGTACGCCCCCATTCTGGCGCGTGACGGAAAGACGCTCCTCGGCGTGCTGGGCATCGACATGGTGGACACCGATGTGCGAAACACCATGCGGAGCGCTCGGACGGTTGCCGCCGCGGTGATCGCGGTCGCGCTTCTTCTGACCATTCTTTCCTCGATCCTCCTGGGGACGCTCTTCACCCGGGGGATCATCTCCCTGGATAATGTGGTGCGGCGATTCGACAAGAGCAACCTCGACGTGCGCGCCGAGATCCGAAGCCGCGACGAGGTCGGCAGGCTTGGGCATTCCTTCAACATCATGGCCGAGACGGTGCAGGGCTACAGCCTGCAGCTGGAAGCCCTCTTGAACGCGTACGGCCGCTTCGTGCCGCGCGAGTTCCTCACCCTGCTCAACAAGGGCAGCATCCTCGACGTGAAGCTGGGCGACCAGACCCAGCGGGACATGACGGTGCTGTTCTCCGATATCCGCAACTTCACCTCCCTGTCGGAGTCGATGACGCCCTTCGAGAACTTCAACTTCCTCAACTCCTTCCTCAAGCGGATGGGTCCCGAGATCAGGGCGAACGGCGGCTTCATCGACAAGTACATCGGAGACGCGATCATGGGGCTGTTCCCGGGCACCCCCGAGGAGGGGCTGCGCGCCGCCGTGGCCATGCAGGAGAAGATGACGGAGTACAATTCTCACCGCGCCAACAGCGGGTATCAGGCCATCAGCATCGGGATCGGGGTCCACACGGGAATGCTGATGCTGGGCACCCTGGGAGAGCACGAGCGGATGGACGGATCCGTGATCTCGGACGCGGTGAACCTCTGCTCGCGGCTGGAAGGGCTCACGCGGGTGTATGGGGCGTCGATCCTCACCACGGGAGAGACCGTGAACAAGCTTTCCCGCCGCGAGGAGTTTCACTTCCGATTCATCGACAGGGTCAGGGTCAAGGGGAGGAAAGAGACGGTCCTGATCTTCGAGGTCCTCGACGGCGACTCGCCCGGAAAGCGGGAGAAGAAGCTTGGCTACCGCTCCGAGTTCGCCCGCGCGCTCCAACACTACTACGGCCGGAGGTTTTCCGAAGCCCTGGCGATCGTCTCTTCGCTGCGGCAGGCGAACCCCGAGGATGTGGTGCTGGGGATCTACCAGAAGAGGTGCAGGCTCCTCTCGGAATTGGGGGCTCCCGAAGGCTGGCGTGGCGTGGAGGTGCTGGAGAGCAAGTGAAGCCCGGCACGGACGGCTAGTGAGGGGACTCCCCGGCAGGACCGCGAGTCGGAAAGCGTTCACCATACATATCGCTGGCGCAGGCGGGGGACAGGCCGTGGTTGAAATACGCACTCGAAGTGCTCTCTGAGATACTCTTCAAGCTGCCTCCAGCAGCCTGTGTCGTTGCGGGGGCGGAGTCCGCCGGCGGATGGGAGGTATCGGTGGCAGATTCGGGAATCGGCTTGAGCGAGAGCGAGCAGGCCAATATCTTCCAGGAGGGGTGAAGAGCCAGAAAACGTCGGGGATTGCGGGGACCGGGTTGGGGCTTGCCACCGTCAAGCGCGTCGTAGCAGAGTATCGGGGGAAGATTTCCGTGACATCCCGGCCCGATGAAGGCTCGACCTTCGTCGTGAGCCTCCCGAAGGGCGCGTGAGGAAGCGCTGCCTCATTTCTTCCATAGCGAATCGAGCTTCACGAAGATGCTCTCCTGAGAATCCCCCGGGGCCCCGTTCTGCAGGGAAATGTCGTACACGATCCGAAGGATGAAGTCCTGGACCTCGGGGTTTGAGATCCCCCGTGCCATCTCGAAGAAGGCGTCCTCGTCCTTCACGCTTTTTTCGAACTCCTCCAGATCCTCTTCGTAGTCGTTGAAATCGAGGTTTCTGTAGATCACATCCAGATCGTCCAGCTCCGATTCTGCGATGACGCCGTCCGCAAGCATCGTCGTTTTGATGCAGCCGGCCAGGAAGACCCGCTCCGTGTGCGAAAGCTTTTCCAGCGCTGACATGGCGCCTCCTTTCGTACTCGTTCACGTGAAAATGTACGAAGGGCGATCCGGCAATACAAGCTTTGCCCCGTGCCTTGAAGGGGCACCCGTTTTTCTGTACTTTGTCCCCAGGATCAATGGTTATCTCCACCAGTATCCTCGAGTGGGTTGGGCTCATGCTGGGAGCGGCCGTCGCCGGTGCTCTCCTCGGCCTCGTGTTCGTTCGCTGGAGGCTTGTGCGGCGCGTCCAGGCAGAGCTGGGCAAGGAGAAGGTCCTCCTCGTCACCACTTCCCGGCTCGGGCTCCTGGGGGAAGGGCAGCCGGGATGGCTGCTTGACGCGGGGATCCTGATGCTCCTGAAAAGCGGCCTGTACTACCACTCGTGGTTCAGCAGGAGGGAAATCTTCATTCCGGGAGCCGCGATAACGTACATCGGCGTGGCCGAGTCAAGGAACGGCAAGAGCTTCGAGAAGGGCGCCGTTACCCTGCGTTTTCTCAATACCATGGGCAAGGAGGATGGCGTGTTCATCCGTTTGCTTTCCCCGGATCAGTGGGTTACGGCCATAAAGGCCCATCTCATCGCGAGGCCGGTATAGCCATGGCGGGAAGCACCTTCGGCCGGCTGTTCACCGTATCGACCTTCGGAGAGAGCCACGGCCCGGCGGTGGGGGTCGTGGTTGACGGGATGCCTCCCGGCATTCCGGTCTCAGAAGAGGAAATCCAGATCGAGCTGAACAAGAGGAGGCCGGGTCAGAGCTCCCTCACCACTCCCCGGGATGAAAAGGACAGGGCCGAGATCCTTTCCGGCGTCTTCAATGGAATGAGCACGGGAACCCCCATCGCCATCCTCATCAGGAACGAGACCCACAGGAGCTCCGACTACGAGAAGATCAAGGAGATGCTCCGCCCCGGGTACTCGGATTTTTCCTACTCGGCGAAGTACGGCATTCGCGACTGGCGCGGCGGTGGGCGTTCGTCGGGCAGGGAGACGGCGGCCCGGGTCGCGGCCGGCGCCCTGGCCAGGAAGCTTCTGGCCAGGAGCGGGATATCCCTGGTCGGCTACAGCCTCGAGATCGGCGGGATACGGGCGGCAAAGATAGATGCGGCCGAGATCGAGCGGAACCCGGCGCGCTGTCCCGATCCCGACGCTGCGCCTCTCATGATCGAGAGGATCGAGCAGGCAAAGGCGGCCGGGGATTCGGTGGGCGGGATCGCCGAGGTGGTTGTCTCGGGATGCCCCGCCGGCCTCGGGGACCCCGTATTCGACAAGCTGGAGGCCCTGCTTTCGCACGCGATCATGTCGATCGGAGGCGTGAGGGGCGTCGAGGTCGGAGTGGGGTTCGAAGCGGCTCGCATGCGCGGCTCAGAGTACAACGACGAGCTTTTCTTCGAGGAGCGCCGGGTGCGCTCCCGCACCAACCACGCCGGCGGAATCTCGGGCGGCATCTCAACGGGCGAGGACGTGGTAGTGCGCGCCGCGCTTCGGCCGCCGGCGTCCATCTCGCTTCCGCAGAAAACGGTGGACGTTCGGGGGACGCCTGCCACGATCGAGATCTCGGGAAGGCACGACCCCTGCATCGTTCCCCGCGTGGTCCCCGTCCTGGAGGCCATGGTCGCGCTGGTCCTGGCCGACTGCCTGCTGGTGCAGGAGGCCGAGAGGTCCCTGGGAGGCGGGGCCGACGGCCCGGAGCAGAAGAGCTCTTCAGCCTCGGGCGGCCGCGGGAAGAGTTGACACGGGGCCCCGATTCGGTATTCACTAGGTCGATTTCAGCTGCTATGGCCATGAAACTCAGGCAGTACGTAAAACCGGAGTGTTTCATACACGACCTTACCGAGAAGAGCCGCGAGGATGCCCTGCGGAGGATCGTTCATGCGGTGGCCGAAAAGGGCTTCGTCCGCGATGAACAGGAGATCTTCACCAAGCTCATGGAGAGGGAGCTCATCCAGAGCACCGCGGTGGGGGAGGGCATCGCCATTCCTCACTGTTTCAGCGAGGAGATCGCGGACCTCCTCATCGTCGTGGCGCGCTCCATCTCGGGTGTCGAGTTCGACTCGTTCGACGGGAAGCTCACCCAGGTGATCTTCCTCCTCCTGGGCAACAAGAACGAGCACGGCCTGCACCTCAAGGCCCTCGCGCGGATCGCGCGGCTGATCAAGAACACCCAGTTCATCGAGAAGGTCATCGGCTCCGCCACCGTGCAGGACATGCTCGCCGCATTCGATGAGGAGGAGGCCAAGATATAATGAAGCTCCTTTTCATCGTTCTCAACTCGAGCGACAAGCTGGAAGAAGTGCTGGAAGGGCTTATCGAGGTGGGGGTGACGGGTGCCACGGTCGTGGACAGCGTCGGGATGGGGCACATCATCGAGGGGGTTCCGCTGTTCGCCGGGATGCGCTCCCTTTTCAGGTCCGCCAAGCCCCGCAACAACACCATCTTCTCCGCCATTCGCGATACCCAGGTAGACGAGACCATGGAGATGCTGGGCAAGATCCTCGGCTGCTCCGGCGAGGCCAAGGGAAAGGCGTCCGGCCTCGCCTTCGTGCTTCCCATTGAAAGGGTCATCGGCATCTGCTGATTCTGCCGGGCCAACGAGCATGTATGACGTTGCCGTGATCGGCGCCGGGGTCTCTGGGGCGGCCGTCGCGCGGCGGCTCTCCGCCTACAGGATCTCGGTTGTCATGCTGGAGGGGTGCTCCGATGTCTCCTTCGGGGTATCCAAGGCCAACTCCGGGATCATCCACGCCGGTTTTCACCACAAGCCATCAACCCTGAAGGCGCGCCTCGAGCTGCGCGGCAACTTCATGTTCGACCAGCTGGAGGCCGAGCTCGCCTTCCCCTTCCGCAGGGTGGGGATCATCGTGGCCGCATTCTCCTACGAGGAGATGAAGACCGTGGAAGGGCTCTACGCCCAGGGAATCTCGAACGGAGTGCCGCAGCTTGAAATCGTGGGTCGGGAGAGGCTGCTTGCCCTGGAGCCCGTGTTGAGCCGTGATGCGGTGGGGGGATTGTGGGCGCCCACCGGCGGCATCATCGAGCCGTACCGCTTCGTCTTCGCACTCGTCGAAAACGCCCAGGCAAACGGGGTGGCTCTCTTGACGGACTGGAAGGTGAGCGGCGCGAAGCGCCTTTCCGACGGGTGGGAGCTGCGCTCGGAGCGCGGAGAGAATCTCCGGGCCCGCTGGGTTGTGAACGCCGCCGGCCTTCACGCCGATGAGGTCTCCGCGCTGTTCGGGGCGGAGGTCTACGAGATCCGTCCCAGAAAAGGAGAAGAGTTCATCCTGGAGCGAAATGCCTCCGGGCTTCCCTCCCGCGTGATCTTTCCGGTGCCCGCGGCGAACTCCAAGGGGGTGCTCGTCATCCCCACGGTGGAAGGAACGATGATGGTGGGCCCCACCGCCGAGGACGTGATGGACAAGCGGGAGACGGCCACGACTCCGGAGAACCTCGATCGGGTCTTTGCCCTGGCTTCCCGCATGGTGCCCGCCATCTCCAAGAGGGACATCATCACCTCCTTCGCGGGGCTTCGTCCCACGCTGCCGGGAGACGATTTTTACATCGCGCTCTCCGAAAAGGCCCCCCGCCTGGTCCAGGTGGCGGGGATCCAGTCTCCCGGCCTCACGGCATCACCGGCCATCGCCGAATACGTGAAAGACCTGTTGAAGAAGGACGGCATCGAGCTTACCGAGAAGCCGGATTTCGAGCCTTCGCTCGGCAAGTCCATCAGGGCCAGGGAGCAGACCCCGGAAAGCCTCGACGTGCTCGCGAAAAAGGATCCCGCGTATGCTCACATCGTCTGCCGCTGCGAAGGGGTGTCGGAGGCGGAGGTCGTGGAGGCGATCGGCAAGGGCCACGTTACCCTTGACGGGATCAAGTTCTATACCAGGGCGGGGATGGGCCGCTGTCAGGGAGGGTTCTGCACCTACAGGATTCTTTCAATCGTGGCGCGGGAGACAGCGCTACCCGTTGAAAGAATAACCAAGAGAGGGGAGGGGAGCAACCTGCTGATCGGCCGGATCGGCGAGGACGGCACCGGTGAAGGCAATGGCGTGGAGAGGCGCCGCCCGCAGCGAGAAGGAAACGACGGCATGGAGAGGCGCCGCCCGCGCCGGCAGAAGGGCCCCCGATGATAGAAAAAGCATATGACACGGTGGTGATAGGCGGGGGGAGCGCCGGCATGGCCGCCGCATTGAGCGTCCGGGAGCAGGGCCGCTCCGTGGCCATCGTGGAGAGGGAAGAGCTTCTCGGCGGCATTCTCATGCAGTGCATCCACAACGGGTTCGGCCTTCATGAGTTCGGCGAGGAACTCACGGGCCCCGAGTTCGCCGAGCGGTTCATCTCCCGGGTGATTCCATCCGGGATCGACGTCTATCTCGATACCACCGTGATGGGCATCGGCTTCGATGGGCCCCTCCGCGTCATCACGGCGGGCTCGAAGCGCTGCGGAATGATGCGTCTCTCGAGCCGCACCGTTGTCCTGGCCATGGGCTGCCGGGAGAGGAACAGGGGCAACGTGGCCATCGCCGGGCACCCGGCCCGCGGGGGTCTTCACGGCGGGACTCGTCCAGCGCCTTGTCAACGTTGAAGGCTACATTCCGGGCCGCCGCGTGGTGATCATCGGCTCGGGGGACATCGGTCTCATCATGGCGCGCCGTCTGACGCTTGTCGGTTCCAAGGTGCTCGCCGTGGTGGAGATCCAGCCCTATCCCTCGGGAATCGTTCGAAACATCGTGCAGTGCCTGAACGATTTTTCCATCCCCTTGTACCTGAGCCACGTGGTCTCGCGCATCACCGGCGGCGATAGGGTGGAGGGCGTGGAGGTGACGCCGCTTGTCGACGGCAAGCCGGATTACGGCCGAAGCTTCCGCCTGGAGTGCGACACGGTGCTCCTCTCCGTCGGGCTGATCCCGGAGAACGAGCTCTCCCGCAAGGCGGGAATCGTTTTGAACGACGACACGGGAGGGCCCTACGTGGACGCCGACCTCATGACGAACTCGCCGGGGATTTTCGCATGCGGCAATGTCCTGCACGTCCACGATCTTGTAGACTACGTGGCGGAAGAGGCGCGGCGCTGCGGCCAGGCGATCGGCCGCTACCTGGCAGGGCAGCCTCCGCGCCAGTTCCGCCTGGTGCCGGGGGCCAACGTGCGTTCCGCGGTCCCGAACTTCTATACCCCGGATCGGGAGAACGTGATCTACCTGCGGTCCCTCGTGGTGAAGAACGACGCACAGCTTGAGCTCAGCGTCGGCGGGGTGGAGATCAGAAAGAGAAAGCTGGCCCACGTGCAGCCTTCCGAGATGATCCGGCTGAAGCTTTCGCCCCAGGATTTTCCGTCCTTGAGCGATTCCCAGGCCAACGTCATGGAGGTATCGCTTCGGTGAGCGATGTGCGCATCATATCAGGGCCCATGCGGGATGCCCGGACTCGCGGAGCAAAGCGCGATGGCTGAGATCGTGTGCATCGCATGCCCCATCGGCTGCAGGCTGACCGTGGAGGGCCGGGAAGGGGAAGAGATCCGGGTGAGCGGGAACCGCTGTCCCAAGGGGGAGACGTACGGAAGGGAAGAGGTCCTGTCCCCCCGGAGGGTCCTGACCGCCGTGGTCCGCACGGACTCGGCCCCCTTTCCCTATGCGAGCGTTCGGACCGACAAGCCTCTCCCTCGTCCCCTCATGACGGATCTCCTCTCCGCGCTTCTGGCCAGGGAGGCGAGGCTGCCCGTTGTCCGCGGCGCGCCGCTTATGAAGGACTTCAAGGGCTCCGGGGTGAACGTGGTTTTCACCCGAACGCTACCACCGGATGAGGTTCCCCCCGTAGGTTAGCCCGGCGCCGAAACCGTAGGTGAGGATGAGGTCGCCCTCCTTCACCAGGCCTTTCTGCTGCATCTCGCCAAGGGCGATGGGGATGGAGGCTGCCGAGGTGTTGGCGTACTCTGCGATGTTGACGAAGAACTTTTCAAGCGGGATCTTCGAGCGCTTGGCCGCGGCTTCTATGATCCTGACGTTCGCCTGGTGGGGAACGATGTAGGCAACATCGTCCACGGTGATGCCCTGCGAGTCGAGCATCTCCACGATCCCTTCCGAAATGACCTTGACGGCGAAGTTGTAGACCTGGCGGCCGTCCATGCGGAGGAAAAAGCCCGGGCTGTTCAGGTTTTCGGGGGTCAGCGGATTGCGGCTTCCTCCCACGGACCTCTCCAGCCACTGCCCGCCGGAGCCGTCGGAGCGGAGAATCGAGTAGAGCACTCCCCGATTTCCCGCCGCGGGGTCGGCGCAGACGAGGGCGGCCCCCGCTCCATCGCCGAAGAGCACGCACGTGTTCCTGTCCTTCCAGTCGGCGATGCGGCTCAGGGTTTCTGCCCCGACAACAAGGACGTTCTTCGCTCCGCCGCCTGCGATGAAGTTGCGCGCCGTCTCCAGGGCGTAGATGAACCCCGTACATCCGGCCTGCACGTCCATGGCGGCCGCCTTGCGCGCGCCCAGCTTGTCCTGGATGATGCAGGATGTTGATGGAAAGCCGAAGAAATCCCCCGTGACCGTGGCGACGAGGATCAGGTCCAGGTCTTCAGGGGAGAGGCGCGCCTTCTTGAGGACCTTCTGGCACGCATCCAGGGCGAGGTCCGAGGTGGCCTGACCTTCCTCCACGAGGTGGCGGAACTTGATCCCGGTATGCGAGAATATCCATTCATCCGATGTATCCAGGACGGAAGCGAGATCATCGTTGGACACTCTTTTCTTGGGAACCGCAAAATCGACTGCTCTGATGATGGCTTGCATGCGCAGATACTAATGTGATCGGATATCAGGGTCAACTACCGTTGATTTCCTCTCTTTCTGGTATCTTATAATAACATAATGATATAATCAATATCAATTATAGGGCTCTCTCCTTGCTTGACCATCATGCCCCTCCATGCTATTTTCCCTCCACCATGAAAACCTGTTTCCTTTTCCCCGGTCAGGGAGCCCAGTATCCAGGCATGGGCAAGGATCTCTGGGACTCCAGCCCGGCCGTGAAAGAGCTCTTCGGCAAGGCTTCCAAGGCCGCTGGGATGGATATGGAGCGGCTCTTGTTCCAGGCGGGTGCGGACGAGCTTCAGGCAACGGACAAGACACAGGTGGCCATCACCCTGATGAACCTCTCCGCGGCGGTGGTCCTGCGGGAAAAGGGCGTCACGATGGACGGGTGCGCCGGGTTCAGCCTGGGGGAGTATGCCGCGCTGTACGAGGCCGGGGTCGTCAGCCTTCCCGACCTTTTCTCCATCGTGAAGCTCCGCGGCGAGCTGATGGAGAAGGCGTCGCGGAACCTCGATTCGCCCGCGGGCAAGCCCGGGATGGCCGCCGTTCTGGGGCTTTCTTCGGCCCTCGCGGCAGCGGCGCTGGAGTCCCTGGCCAAAGAAAACGTGTACATGGCGAACCACAACAGCCCGAGCCAGATCGTTCTCTCCGGAACCCCGGGCGGGCTTGCCAAAGCGGAGGCGGCGCTAAAAAGCGCGGGGGCCAAGAGGGTTATCAGGCTCAAGGTGTCGGGCCCCTTCCATTCCCCTCTCCTTGTTGAAGCCGCCGAGGCGTTCGAGAAAGCCCTCGAAAGCTACAGCTTCTCCGATCCGCGGGTGCCCGTCTATTCCAATGTCACGGGTGGGCGTATCTCATCGGGGATAGAAGCGAGACTGTTGTGCGGGAAGCAGATCGTATCCACGGTCCGATGGGTCGGGGTGGAAGAGAGCCTTCTTGCTGAGGGATTCACCCGCTTCGTCGAGGCGGGACCGGGTACCGTTCTCACGGGGCTTTTCAAGGCCTTGAAGGCGGACGTGAATGCGGCACCCGCCGGAAAAAAGGAAGAAATCGAAAAAATCACGGCCACGGCGGCCGCATGACGGGAGGAAGATGATGCTCTTGAAGGGAAAGAATGCCATCGTGACGGGGGGGGCCCGGGGAATCGGAAGAGAGATCGTCATGGATTTCCTGCGGGAAGGCGCCTCGGTTGCCTTCATAGATCTGAACCCCAGCGAGTCCATGGCCGAGATGGAGCAGGCAGCCGCGGCGGCCGGTGGGAAAGTGGCGTTCAAGAAGGGCGATGTGTCGAACGCGGAGGGCATCTCCAAGGTAATCGATGAGATCATCAAGGAGATGGGCTCCGTGGAAATCCTGGTGAACAATGCGGGAATCACCCGGGATGGGCTGGTCTTCCGCATGCCGCTGGAGAACTGGGAAAAGGTCCTGAGCATCAACCTGACTTCTGCGTTCCTGGTGAGCCAGATCGTGGCCCGTCAGATGATCAAGCAGAGGACGGGCTCAATCATCAACATGGCCTCCATTGTCGGGCTGGGGGGAAACGCAGGCCAGGCCAACTATGCCGCCTCCAAGGCCGGCCTTATCGGGCTAACACGCAGCCTGGCAAAGGAGTGCGGCGGCCGGGGAGTGCGCGTGAACGCCGTCGCCCCCGGCTACATCGACACCGACATGACCCGCGGGCTTCCCGAGCAGGCCAAGGAGGCGTTCCTCACCGTCGTGGCGATGAAGAGGCCGGGCAAGCCGGAGGAGGTGGCCAAGGTGGTGACCTTCCTCGCTTCCGACATGGCCGGGTACGTCTCGGGGGACGTGATCCGGGTAGACGGCTGCATGGCAATCTAGATCAGAGGAGAAGGCATGGCGCGAAGAGTCGTTGTGACGGGCCTGGGCACCGTGAACCCGCTGGGCAACAGCGTGAAGGACTACTGGCAGGGAATCAAAAGCGGCGCGAGCGGGATCGGCAGGCTCACGCGCCTGGATTCATCAGATTTTTCGACGAAGATTGCCGGAGAGGTGAGGGACTTCTCTCCCGAAAAGTACCTGGAAACCAAGGAAGCGAGGAGGATGGACCGCTTCACCCAATACGCGATGGTTGCGGCCCTTCAAGCGATGGAGGACGCCGGCCTCAAGGAAGGGAGCGTGGATCCCGAGCGCCTGGGGGTCACCCTGGGAAACGGTATCGGCGGGATCGAGACGCTGGAGAACAACCACATCAAGTTTCTCGAAAAAGGCACGCGGGCGGTCCACCCGCTTTTGGTGCCCATGATGATAATCAACGAGGCGGCGGGCAACATCGCCATCCGAATCCAGGCCTTCGGCCCCGCGTTCTGCGTCGTGACGGCCTGCGCCTCCTCCAATGACGCCATGGCCGACGCATTCCGCCTCATCCGCGAGGGGGTCACCGACGTCATGGTAAGCGGAGGAACCGAAGCCCCTCTGACGACGATGGGACTGTCCGGGTTCTGCCAGCTTCAGGCCGTGAGCATCAAGCGCAACGACACTCCCGAGCGCGCAAGCCGTCCATTTGACAAGGACAGGGATGGGTTTGTCATCGCGGAAGGCTCCGGGATCCTCATCCTGGAGGAGCTGGAGCACGCGCGGGCGCGCGGAGCCCGCATCTACGCCGAGATGATCGGCTACGGGGCAAGCTGCGACGCGAATCACCTCACCGCCCCGCACCCCGAGGGCCGGGGAGCCATCCAGGCCCTGCGCGCCGCGCTGGCCTCATCGGGAATGAAGCCCGAGGATTTCGACTACATCAATGCACACGGCACGTCGACGCAGATCAACGACCCCATCGAAACCAAGGCCATCAAGGCCGTGTTCGGGGAACATGCGCGAAAGCTCAAGGTCTCTTCCACGAAGTCGATGACGGGTCACCTGCTCGGGGCGGCGGGGGGAGTGGAGGCGGTAGCGACCGTGCTCGCGATCAAGGAGCAGTTCTTCCCGCCAACCATCAACCTCGAGGAGCCGGACCCCGAATGCGACCTTGACTACGTGCCGGGCAAGGGCTATCCCGGCCGCATACGGGCCGCCCTCTCCAATGCCTTGGGCTTCGGGGGCCACAACACGGTGGTAGCGTTCAGGGAGTTCACGGGCTGATTGCCAGGGGCGCCGCTGAGAACTCGCTTTTCCGGCGCCCTTACCTAGTCGATCACCTTCAGGGCGTTTTGAACCTTGCCCAGGGGCGCCGAGAGCTGAACCCCGGAGATGCATCCCTTCACGGCCTCCAGGAGCTCCCGGGCGATCGCGATCCCTTCCTCTACCGCGGACTCCTTTGTGTCGCATTTCGACATCCGCTCGATGATGGAGTCGGGAACAAAGACCCCGGGGACCTCGTTTTTCATGAACTCGGCATTGCGCAGGCTCACCAGGGGCCAGATCCCCGCGACTATGGGAATGCGGGCGAGCCCTTTCATGCTGTCGAGGAAACGAATGAGCGGCTCCGCGTCGAAAACGGGCTGCGTGATGGCGAACTCGGCTCCCGCCTCGATCTTCCACCGCATCCGCTCCAGCTCCCGCTTGAGGTTTACAGCGCTGGGATTCATGCCGACGCCATAGCAGAACTCGGTTTGCCGTCCCACGGGATTGTTTCCCAGGTCGAAGCCGCGGTTGAGCATGCCGACCAGGTTGCACAGTCCGATCGAGTCGATGTTGAAAACGGCCGTGGCATCGGGGTAGGTGCCCATGGCGGGCGGATCTCCCGTGACGAGAAGCACATTGCGGATACCCAGGGCGTGCGACCCGAGCAGGTCTCCCTGAAGGGCCAGGAGATTCTTGTCCTTGCAGGTGAAGTGAGGGATCGCCTCGATGCCGGACTCCCGCTGGATGACCGCGGCCGCCGCCAGAGCGCTCATCTTTACCTGCGCCCGGGGGCTGTCGGGCACGTTGACGGCATCGATTCCGTTCTCCTTGAGCAGCTGGGCGTTCTCGATGAGCTTCTGGACGTCGATTCCCTTCGGAGGCACGAGCTCGACGCAGGTGACGAACTCCCCGCGGGCGAGCCTGGCGGCCCAGCGGCTTTTTTTCTCCAGAGCCAGGGGGGCCGGAGCGCTCTTTGGGACGACAAGGCGGACATGCTCCCGGGTAACGCTTGGGGCCAGGGCCCGGATCTCTCTCCTGATCTCCCGGATGTGGGCCGGGGTGGTGCCGCAGCAGCCGCCGACGATGCGCACGCCGCTTTGGATCATGCGCGCCGCGTATTTCGCCATGTACACGGGCGTGGTGGGGTAGATGTTCCTTCCATCGACCGCAATGGGCATCCCGGCATTGGGCTGGACGCAGATGGGGCGCTGGGTAACCCTGACCATCTTTTCCGCGGTTTCAAGCATCATCTTGGGGCCCTCCGAGCAGTTGAGCCCTATGGCGTCGGGGGCAAGCTCGTCCAGAGCCGACGTGAAGACTTCGGGCTCGGTTCCGTAGATCGATGTGCCATCTGCGTTGATTGTAAGCGATGCGACGAGGGAAAGCGTGCACGCGGCGCGCACGCCGCGGATGGCGGCGGCAAGCTCCCGAAGGTCCACGAACGTCTCCAGGATTATGATGTCGGCCCCCGCCTCGGCGAGGATGGAGGCCTGCTGCCTGAAAAGCTCCTCCGCCTCCGCGACAGCAAGAGCGCCTAAGGGCTCCACCTTGAGCCCCAGGGGGCCAATGGAGCCCGCGATCCAGACCGTTTCCGTCCTGCCCGCTTCGTCTCTGGCGCTTTTTGCCAGGGTCACGGCCTTCTGATTTATCTGGGCGAATTTCTCCACGAAACCCGCGGCTCGGAGCTTCGGAATGCCCGCGCCCCAGCTGTTCGTGGTGAGCACCTCCGCGCCGGCGTCCAGGTATTCCCGGTGAATCTCCAGGACAAGGGCGGGATCCGAAAGGCATACCTCCTCGAAGCATCGGTTGAAGAACACGCCCTTCTCGTAGAGCATGGTTCCCATCGCGCCGTCGAAGAGAATCGGTGAGCCCTGCTCGAGCCTCGAGCGAAAATCGCTTTTCGTACATTTCCTCCTGGATCTCTGGGGGACCTTGGGATGTCGTCGCGCCGGCGTACCGGGTGTGCTAGCCCGCGCGGACCGCCGCGTTCCCCACCGACGGGTGGCGCAGGCGCACGGCGCGCGCAGCGTCCACCATGGCCTCGAGGGCCGGCTTTACTTCCTCCCACCGCCGGGTCTTCAGGCCGCAATCGGGGTTGACCCAAAGCTGCTCGGGCTTGAGCACTTCGAGAGCCTTCTCGAGCAAGCCCTGGATCTCCTCCGTCGAGGGAACGCGAGGGGAGTGGATGTCGTATACCCCGGGGCCGATCTCGTTAGGGTAGCGAAAATCGCGGAAGACGCCAAGGAGCTCCATACGCGAGCGGGCCGATTCGATGGAGATCACGTCGGCGTCCATCGCCGCGATGGAGGGCATGATGGCGTTGAACTCGGAGTAGCACATATGGGTGTGGATCTGCGTCGTGTCCTTCACGCCCGAGGAAGCGGCGCGGAATGCCTCCACGGCCCAGGAAAGGTACGCGTTCCACTGCGACTTTCGGAGGGGCAGCCCTTCGCGGAGGGCCGGCTCGTCGATCTGGATCACCCGGATGCCGGCGCTTTCCAGGTCCCGCACCTCGTCGCGGATGGCGAGCGCGATCTGCCGGCAGGTGAGCTCTCGCGGCTGGTCGTCGCGCACGAAAGACCACTGGAGGATGGTGACCGGGCCCGTGAGCATGCCCTTCAGCGGCTTTTTCGTCAGGGACTGGGCGAATCGGGCCCAGCGAACCGTCATGGGCTTCTTTCGTTCCACGTCTCCGTAGATGACGGGAGGCTTCACGCAGCGGGATCCGTAGCTCTGGACCCAGCCGTCCGCCGTGAATGCGAACCCGGCCAACATCTGGGCGAAGTGCTCCACCATGTCGGTGCGCTCGAACTCCCCGTGCACCAGAACATCGAGGCCGAGCTCCTCCTGGAACCTGATGGTCCGCTCGATCTCTTCCTTGATGAACGCTTCATACCCTTGCTCGTCGATCTCTCCCGACTTGAGGGCGGCCCGCCGGGAGCGGACCTTTTGAGTCTGGGGGAAGGAGCCGATCGTGGTTGTCGGAAGGAGAGGGAGATCGAGCACCTTTGCCTGCGCCGCCCGCCGCGCCGGGTATGGGCTGGATCGGCGGGTCATTTCGGGGGTGAGGGCGGAGACGCGCTCCCGCACGGCCTTCCGTACGGCTCGCTCGGAGCTGCCGCGCGCCCGCCGTACCCTGCGGCTTTCTTCCAATTCAGCCGCGACGCTTTTGCGGCCCGAGTTGACCGCGCGCGTTATCACGACCACTTCCGAAAGCTTCTGCCTGGCGAAAGCGAGCCATCCCGCAAGCTCCTCGTCGAGTCCGGTCTCGTGTGAGAGATCCTCGGGACAGTGGAGGAGCGAGCATGAGGTGGCGATAATCGTGTTCTCGCTGCCGAGGGCATTCACGCATTTTTCGGCAAGCCCTATGGCGCGCTCCAGGTCGGTCTTCCAGACGTTTCTCCCGTCCACGAGGCCGAGGGAAACAGCGAGGTTCTTCGGCCTCCGTGCGATGATCTCCTCGAGCTGCTGCGGCCCCCGCACCAGGTCGACGTGGAGCCCGGCAAAGGGAAGCCGCAGGACGAGATCGAGATTTTCGCGAAGCTCTCCAAAGTAGGTGGTGAGCAAGAGCTTCGCCTTCGTGGAAGGCAGGAGCCGGGAGTATGCCTCCTGGAAAGCCTTCCGTTTGTTTTCGCCGAGCTCGGTGACGAGAACCGGCTCGTCGATCTGGACCCACTGCGCCCCCAAGGCGGTGAGGCCTCTCAGCACCTCCTCGTAAACGGGGAGCAGGCGTTCCAGGAATGAAAGGGGGTTCGTTGATCCATCCGCGCTCTTGGCAAGGGAGAGGAACGTGATCGGCCCCAGGAGGACGGGGCGCGTCTCTATTCCCAGCCTTCCGGCTTCCGAGAAATGATCCATGGGCTGGGTGAAGGAAAGCCGGAAAGGCTCGCCGGGGTCCAGCTCCGGCACGATGTAGTGGTAGTTGGTGTCGAACCACTTCGTCATCTCGAGGGCGGGCACGTCCATGCCGGCGGCCTGGCCTCCCCGGGCCATTGCAAAATACCCGGAAAGAGTGACCCCGCGCGGGAAGGAACCGTAGCGGGCAGGAACGGCTCCGAGCATTGCGGCCGTGTCCAGCACGTGATCGTAGAGCGAGAAATCCCCGGATGGGATGAAGTCGATGCCGGCGTCGGCTTGAGCTTTCCAGTGGAGGGCGCGGATGCGCCGAGCCTCCTCGAGCAGGAGCCGCTCATCGGCCTTTGACTGCCAGTAGCCCTCCAAGGCCTTCTTCAGCTCCCGGGCAGGACCGATTCGGGGATAACCAAGGACAGAGTTTCGTACAATCATGACATTTCGCCCCTTCGCGCGTACAAGATGTTTTGAAGATAGGAATCGGGTGAGTGGGCGGTCAAGGGCCGGGGGAAAGCTTCAGCGCGCGAGGGAGCCGAGGGCTATGGAGTAAAGCTTGTTCTCGGCAGAGTCGGCGCGTGATGTCACGACGATGGGCACCCGAGCGCCCACCACCAGCCCCGCTTCGACTGCATCGGCGAAGAACACCAGAGACTTGTACAGGATATTGGCTGCCTCGATGTCGGGAGCCAGGAGGATGTCTGCGCGGCCGGCCAGTTCGCTTGAAATCCCCTTTCGCCGCGCGGCTTCTTCGCTCACCGCGTTGTCCAGGGCGAGGGTCCTTCCACCCTTCCTCCCGTGATCTGCCCGCGCTCCGCCATCTTGGAAAGGCATGCCGCATCCAGCGTGGCGGGCATGGAGGGGTTCACGGTCTCAAGGGCGCAGAGCACCGCGACCACGGGGGATGCGATGCCCAACCTGTGCGCCAGATCGATCGCGTTCTGCGCGATCTCGGCCTTCTGTTGAAGGGTGGGGGCGATCACGAGCGCTGCGTCCGTGATCATGAGAAACCTCTCCGCGAACCGCCGTGAGACGGGAACGAGGAACACCCCGACGTGGGACAGTGTCCGTCCGCATCCTATCCCCGCGTTCTTGTCCAGCGCTGCGTGGAGAAGCTCGGCGGTCTGGAGCATTCCCTTCACCAGCACATCCCCCTCGCCCCGGGCGATGAGGCGGACCGCTTCAGCGGCCGCTTCGCCTTTCGAGGGAGGCTCCACGATCCGATAGGAGGAGAGCTGGATGCCGAGGCCTGCCGCCGCCGCTTCGATCTCGGGGCGGGAACCGACAAGAACGGGATTCGCGATCCCCTTGATGCGCGCCTCTTCCATGGCCTTGAGGATGGACTCATCCGCGGCCTGAGCGACTACCGGGCGGCAGGCGCCCTTCAGCCGCGCGGCTTCCAGGATCTCGGAGAAGTTTTTCATGGAAGAGACTATAGCACGGCTCAGGTTGGCGGGCAAAATAAAAGCCGGTCTATGCCGGCTTTTACGAAACCCGACCACGTCTGCCGCCTTTGGCGACGACGGGCTCGGATTCATTGTTTGAAGAGGGCAATCCCTCATCCATCAATCAATGTATCCCCGCGGACGGCTGCTGTCAAGGGAAAGCAGCATCTCGATGACCGCCCTCGATGCCGGCGGTCGGACTTCCGTAGACGCCACGCTGCCACGATTCCCGGAAGCATCCACCGGCGAGTCTGTGCTATTCTCGGGATCATGAAAATAGACCGTCTGCTCTCCATCGTTGTCATGATGCTCACTAGAGACCGGATCCCGGCCGCGGAGTTGGCCAGGAGGTTCGAGGTGTCGGTGCGCACGATCTATCGCGACGTCGACGCCATCAACCTGGCGGGAATTCCCATTGTCTCCTTCCAGGGAAACAGCGGCGGGCTGGGAATCCACGAGAGCTACAAGCTTGATCGCCAGGTGCTCACGCTTTCGGATATGGTGTCCATCCTTTCGGCATTGCGCAGCATCTCGGCGGCTTTCGAGTCGACGGAGCTGGAATCGGCCCTGGATAAGGTGCAGAGCCTCGTGCCAAAGGAAAAACGAACGGAAGTGGACGAGCTGCAGGACCAGATCGTTGTGGACATCCTCCCATGGGGGTATCGCGCGCGGGAGAAAGAGCTCATGAAGGACCTTCATCGGGCGCTCCGCGGCAAGCGATTGACCGGCATTACGTACCGGTCATACGGCGGGCAGGCAACCGCCCGCGTCGTGGAGCCCATGACACTGGTGTACAAAGGCTCGGGATGGTATCTCTACGGGTTCTGCCGGATGCGCGCGGATTACCGGTTATTCCGGGTTTCGCGAATTCAGGAGCTCGAGATCAAGGGAGAGACATTCACGCGCAAGTCCAGATCGTACGTCCGGTTTTCCAACCCGTCCATCCCGATGAAGACCATGGCCCTCACCCTCAGGTGCTCGCCGCGGGTCGCCGCCTCTTTTGAAGACTACCTGGAGCCCGAGAGGATCGTTCCTGACGGCGAGAAGGTGCGCGTAACGGCGGAATGGCCGGACGACGCATGGACGTATTCGATGCTGCTGGGCATGGGCGCGGATGCCGAAGTACTCGAGCCGCAAGAGGTGAGGCGGGAGCTCTCGCGCAGGGTTCGCCTGATGGCGGAAAAATACCATGACGATTTTCAAACCTGACATACCCCCGTCACAAGGGCGCGTTATGATTGGCCTCATATCAGGGGCGATCGAGCGGTCCGCCCCGGGAGGTTGTTGAAATGAAAGCGTTGCTGATTGTCGGTATCGTGGTCGTGGCGCTCGTCCTGGCAGGCGGCGTCGTTTTTCTCCTGTTCATGAGAGGGCCCGATTTATCAAGGTATGAATCGCTTCGCGACCCACGGATATCCGCGCGAAAGAACGTGAGAATGATCGAAGTTGCGTTCCGGGGAAAACCGGATAAAGTTCTCATGAGCGCGTTCGGCCTTCTTTTCAAGACATATTTCGCGCTGCCGGGCGTGCCCAAGGGGCCGGGCCAGCCCGCGCCCATCGCCCGCTTCAAGGGGTTCGAGGGTCTGCCGAAGGATCCCGCGGAACGCGCCAAGGCGCTCGAGGCCTTTTCCGACCGGGATTGGCAGGGAGCGGTCGGGCTGCCGGTTCCCGAAACCGTCACGTCTCTGCCGCGCGTGGAGAACACGACCCAGTTCGAGGTGAAGTTGACCACCTGGGAATACGGCGAGGTGGCGGAGATACTCCACGTCGGCAGGTACGAGACCGAGGTTCCGACAATCGCGAGGCTTGACGAGTACATCCAAAGCCAAGGCTACGCCATCGCGGGCGAACATGAAGAAGAGTACCTGCGTGGGCCCGGCGTGCCGATGGCCAAGCCGGAGAGCTACTACACGATCATCCGGTATCCCGTGAAGAGAACGCGCTAGATGCATAAGAGGTGAGGGCCGCCCGCACAGGCGCGGCCCCTTCGCTTGCGCGTCCCGGGGCGGTCTCGACGCAGGGCCTAGTTACCCCCACGAAGACGGTTTCCTACGTTACATTTGGGAGTGATGGAGAGGAGGGTCTCATATGGCCGACACAACAAAGACCCAGAAGAAGCGCGAAGGGACACAAGCGCGCGAGAATAGCACGGCAGGAGGCAGCATGCACACGCAAAAGGTCACCACGTTCTTGACGTTCAAGGACCGAGGAGAAGAGGCAGTGAAATTCTACGTCTCCCTTTTCAAGAATTCGAAGATCGTAAGGATTGTTCGCAGTGAACAGGAAGGGCCGGTAGCGAAGGGCGCGCTGCTGCATGCGGCATTCCAGCTCGAAGGGCAACAATTCATGGCGATGGACGGCGGCCCGTATTTCGCTTTTGCACAGGGAGTTTCGCTCTTCGTGAACTGCGGGACTCAGGAAGAAGTAGACTGGCTGTGGGAGAAGCTCTCCGAAGGCGGAGAAAAACAACGGTGCGGCTGGCTCAAGGACAAATACGGTGTGTCGTGGCAGATTATCCCCTCTGCTTTGGGCGAGTTGATGGGTGACGGGAAATCTGCGCGATCAAGAAAGGTCATGGAAGCAATGCTCACGATGGACAAGATTGACATCAAAGACCTGCAACAGGCATATGAGCAGTGACAGGGCTTGGTTCGGACTTGAACCGACACGGAGGTTGCCCCCCCACCAGATTGAGTCTGGTTCACGAGTCTTTCTCCCTTTTTCGGCGCCAACAGCACGGCGGCTGGGCATGATGTCAGACGGATGTAGATTAGTATAGCTTTAGCTCAAGCAATAGTACGTTTCCATCTTTTATCGGCAGGCGATAGAGAGTGGCATGATAGTTGTTGCTATATCCAACGTCAATTTCCGCATTACTGATAAGCAACGGGATATTCTTGAGGGCGATTTTTACGCTATAACCGAATACGCCTTGCGGAAAAATATCTTTCGAATATGACAGTCCGCCATTCAAAGCGATGCCAAAATGCCTCGTTTTATTCTCATTCGACAACTCGTTTTTGTATTGTTGTCCTTTATCTCCAAACAGATAGAGGGAAATATCGGCGACAATGTAATCCAGGTTTTGCTTGTCGAGGTTGAAATAGAGCTCGTAGCTGAATTTGATGAAATCAAGTGGAGAAATAGCATAATGCCTATATCCCAGTTGTTTGATATTCATGAAATCGAAGTAATTAAATCCGGGGACAAGCAATCCCAAAAAATCTCGCACATTGATATCCAATCCCGGAATGAATAGTCTGAGCAAGTCGGCAACACTGAATTCATACCTGAACTCAAAAGCCTTGAATACGCTATCTTCCGTATCATAGACTATTTTGGAAGTGAAGCCGAATAAGAATAAATTCGCGAAGGCCTCCGTCTGCTCCTCTTCCGAGGTAACGAACCTGTTTATCTCATTATCAAAGGTATAAGAAAAGTATTCATTGTTATTGACGTCTGAGGTTATTATTGGCAACCACCTCTTTATAAAGCCGCAATCAAGAGCAAAATTGTATTCACTCTCTTTGATTATTAGACAATAGATGCCATAATCATAGCTGAAAACATCGTTATGACTGTCTGTCCAAATATTGTTGGCCAGCGCAATTCCGTTTCCCGCGGCAAAAATAGCGAGGCTGAAGGAGCTCGTTAGATCAATACTCCAATAGAGACATCCGGTATATTGGCCCAATTCAAAATTTTTATTTCCTTGGGTCGTTGGCACTATAAATCGAGTATTAAGGATAGTCACCAGATCGATATCAAAAAAGAACTTGTAACCATTGGCAGTTATTTCAGTATTATAATCATCAAAAGTCTGAATGATGTCGAGTGAAGTTTCCGATATCAATTTAAAACTTTCCGGTATTATCGCCAAATCTCCCATGAGATAGTGCGGATTTAGAAAAGCGAATAGGATGGATGATATAATACACATTTTATGCCGCATAATATGCACTCGCTGAACAGCTCACAATCTTATTGCACAACCGAACTTCATGCGCAATTAGCGATGATTATAGATCCCAAATGACTGTTGTCAATTCTTCATTCGGGGCGAACCATGATTGAAGTAATATTCCCAAGTATCAGACACATGATTTCGTCTCAGACTGCAGTTCAAGGCCGGTCTATTGATAGTTGCTAGTAAGTATTTAATCTGTAGGTAATTATGTGCCGGCGGTCGGACTTGAACCGACACGGAGGTTGCCCCCCACCAGATTTTGAGTCTGGCATGTCTGCCATTTCATCACGCCGGCGCGCGGAAAAGGATATCCTTCCCGCGGCAAGGATGTCAACGAAGGCATGCGGCATAATGGCACCGGGAGCGCCGCACGTTGACGGAGCTGCGGACGCCAACTGTTCCATTGGCCCCCCGTGCGGACGGTGCCGCGGCCGCTGACTGTTCGCGCGACGCTGAGCATCCCGCTCTTGATCATTGCGATGGTTTTCGCTACGTTTCCAAAACGGGGCCCATAGCTCAGTTGGTTAGAGCGACGGACTCATAATCCGTTGGTCCAAGGTTCAAGTCCTTGTGGGCCCAGAGGATTTCCCCGCGGGGCACGGCGTCCCGCCTGTTATATAACGGTCATTTATTCCTCTTTTATCCTCCATTTATTGATTGCTGAAATCGTCCGGCGTACCATCTTTCCAAGAATGGAGGATCGACCATGAAGAGAATCTTTCCTGTAGTCGCCCTATCCCTGCTCTTTATTCCCCTGATGGCATTTGCCCAGAATCAGCAGAGCCCCAATGCGGCCGCGCTGAAGAAGCTCGGCTTGAGCGACGCGCAGGTGACCCAGGTGATGGATGTGCAGAAAAAAACGCAAGACCTGGTCCGGCAGGACAGCGTGAGCCTCCGCCTGATAAGAGACAAGATCGATCAGGCGCTGCTGCCCGCCAATCCCGACGTGAAGGCGGTGAACGGCCTCGTGGATCAGGCCGCGCAGACCAGGGCTGAGATGCAGAAGGCCCTGCTCGGAGCGAGGATCCAGCTGCGGCAGATCATGGGGGACGACAATTATCGCCAGTACATCCGTTCGTTTGGAAGATTCCATCGAAGGATGAACGGACCTGGCCCGCAAGGATTCAGGCGGGGAATGGGCGGAATGGACGGAAGGCAGGGGCCCGACCGTATGGGCGACGGGCAATTGTAAATGATGAGAGAAGTTCCGCGGGAGACCTGGCCGTCTCCCGCGCTTCTCCATGTGGTGCTCTAGACAAAAAGGAGAAAGAGCAGCCCCGCTGCCGCCGCCGCTGCAGCGGTGCTCGCCAGGTTTACGGCGTCGTTGGTAATGAAAGCAAATCCACGGACAAGCCTGTTGGCCACGCCTGCGCTCTTGCTCTTCTCCGTGAGCGCGCCCCCCTCGGCTGAGAGATACTGGGCCTGGATCGTGGCGCCGAGGAGGCTGTCTATGAGGCACCCGAAGAAGCCTGAAGCGGCAATCGGCAGGAAAAGCGCTGCAAATCGGGCGGGCACGAGGTCAGCGGCAAGATTTCCTGCCGCGAAGACAAAGGCAATGAAGAGGGCCCCGAAAAAAGCTGATGAGAATCCCAGGAGGCTTACCCCTCCCGAGATGCCGCGCGCCACCCTTTTCATTGTAATGATCGAAACCGGAGGCTTTTCCGCCAGAACCCCCAACTCTCCCGCCCAGGTGTCCGCGTTGGCGGCGGCAAGTGAAGCGACAAAGCAGACCGCCCATACGGGCCGGCCGGTTATTCTGAACAGAATGGCGCAGGTAGTGCCCACCCCTCCGTTGGCCAACACCTGAAGATAGTCGCGGCGCGAGCCTTTTTCCTGGATCTGCTCAAGCGCCTCTTTCTCGATTTTTCTATACAGGCTCATGCCCGTGGAGGAGAGAAAGAACGCGATCAGCACTGCCCAAAAGAGAAACCCGCCGGAGGCGAAGATGAGCGCGCCCACGAGCGTTCCAGCCGCTGCCCCGCCGGCGTCCACCGCGCCGCGGCGCATTGCCAAGATTGCCGCGGCGGCATTGAGGAGAAGCCCGATGGCGAAAAGCAGCGGCACGCTCATGGGAAGAGCGCCCATGAGAAAAACGCCGTGGCGAGAGGGACCGTGAGATTATCGAGCCTGAAGGGCGTGAAAAGCTCTACGATCGATGCGACGGAGGCGATCAAGGCCGCGTGCCCCGCCGCCGCGGCCGGGCTCGGGGAGCAAGGGTTTGCCAGAAAGTCGAAGGCGAATGCGACGGCAAAGGAAGCCGCGAACATGGCGCCGGAACCGGCCAGGGTCTTTCGCGTCCCGGGGATTCTCGGGCTGCGCACCGCGAGGCTTTCGCCCACAAGAGCCGCGAGACCGTCGCCCCAGCCCATGATGAGCACGGCCAGCCCGCCTATCCAGAACGGCATGATCCTGCTCCAGCAGAGGATCACCAGGAGGAGCAGGGATATGGGGAACCAGATGGTGCCCCAGTCGCGGCGTCCGGCTGAGGGCGCCATGGCGGGGAGGAGATTGAAGCGCAAGGCAAGGGAGTTTATCAGGATAAAGCTCGCGGGGCCTATCGCGGCGAACAGAGGGCTGTCGAACATCGCCATTGCGAGGAGCCACCAGTTGCTCACCCCGATGTGGATGATCTTCCGCGAGGAGGACGCGCTGATGAGGCCTCCCCGAAGAAGGAGCGTGCACAGCGCAATGACGAGAGAGACAAACAGATACGACGCGGCGAGCCCGATCCAGTTCAGCGCGTGTTTCGACATCGAGCCAATACTAACGATATTCGAAGGGTTGGTTCAATCCGAGGGAGGGATTGCGCGGGCAAAGCACCACGGCGGCCGGGCGCGGGCCGCTACACGCCCCGCCCTCCCTGTGCTATAGTTCGCTCCTAGGAGTATGGCCAGAGAACGTGATCCCGTGAAAAATGCCCGCCGCATCGTCATCAAGGTCGGAACGCGAGTTGCGACCCGCGGGGACAATGCGTTTTCCTCCGACGTCGTCGGCCCCCTGGTGCGCCAGATCGCGGCCCTGGGAGGGGAGAAGCGGTCATTCATCATCGTGAGCTCGGGAGCCATCGCCCTGGGCCTGAACCGCATGGGCCTCGATTCGCGGCCCACCGACATCAGCCTCCTCCAGGCGGCCGCCGCAATGGGCCAGAGCAGGCTGATGCACGCCTACGAGAAGGAGTTCGAAGCGATCCAGCGGGAGACGGCCCAGATCCTTCTCACCTATGAAGACATCAGGAACAGGGGCAAGTACCTCAACATCCGGAACACGATCTTCACCCTCTGGTCCTACGGCGTGGTGCCCATCGTCAACGAGAACGACACGGTCTCCTTCGCGGAGATCCGCTTCGGAGACAATGACGTCATTTCGGCGCACCTGGCGAGCATGCTCGACGCGGATCTTCTGGTGGTGCTTACCGATACCGACGGCGTCTATGACCGGAACCCCAAGATCCATGCCGACGCCCGGCCCGTGAGGACCGTGGAACGGGTGACGGAGAAGATCCTCGCCGCGGCCGACGGGAAGGGCTCGGTCTTCTCCACGGGCGGCATGGAGTCCAAAATCCGCGCCGCCGATATCGCCACGCGAAGCGGAGTGGCGGTGATCATCGCCAGGGGGGAAGACCTGGATCTGGGTCTGCTCCTCGGCGGCGGGGAGGTCGGCACCTATTTTGTTCCCGCCCAGCGCAGGATGAAGGGCAAGAAGAAATGGATGGCCTTCAATCCTCAGACCGAGGGGGCCATCATTGTGGACGGGGGAGCCGAAAAAGCCATTCTCCAGCACGGCCGCTCCCTCCTGCCCGCGGGGGTGAAGGACGCCAGGGGAAGCTTCCACATGGGCAGCATGGTCTCCATCCAGAGCGAAAGCGGGAGGGAGATAGCGCGGGGGCTCGTCAATTTCTCCAGCGAGGAGATGCTGAAGATCCGGGGGCTCAATTCGCGGAAGATCCCCGAGGTGCTCGGCGTGGAGGCCTCCTTCCAGGAGGTGGTCCACCGCGATAACCTCGTGATCGTCGTCTAACAGGAGCTTGAGAAATGGAGATCCGGCAGTACATAGAATCCATGGCGCGTTCTGCGAAGAAGGCATCGATCTCGCTTCGCGCACTGAAGGCAGAGGCGAAGAACGCGGCGCTCCTTCGCATTGCGGAGCTCATCGGCAAGGGTCGATCCACGATCACGGCTTCCAACGCCATGGACCTGGAGCGCGGAAAGCAGGGGGGGCTGTCTGCGGCTCTCCTGGACAGGCTCGCCCTTACCGACAAGCGCATCGACGACCTACAGAAATCTCTGGCCGAGATCGCTCAGTTCGAGGATCCGGTGGGAGAGATCGTCGGCGTGAGGCGTCCCCAGGGCTTCGTGCTGGAAAAGGTTCGCACTCCGCTCGGGGTTGTTGCCATGATCTACGAGTCGCGTCCCAACGTGACGGTGGACGCGGCGGCCCTGTGCTTGAAGGCGGGAAACGCGGCGATCCTTCGCGGTGGAAGCGAAGCGCTGGAGAGCAACAAGGCCCTGGCCGCCATTATTCGGGAAGGCCTTGTCAAATCGGGACTCGATCCCGCGGCCGTGCAGCTCATCGAGCGCAAGGAGTACGAGGCGATCGATGTGCTGGTGAAGCAGTCCGGCCTGGTGGACCTCGTGATCCCTCGCGGCGGGGAGGCGCTGATCCGCAGGGTCACGGAGCAGGCCACGGTGCCGGTGATCAAGCACTCCAAGGGGGTCTGTCACCTCTATGTGGACGAGACGGCGGATCTCGAGATGGCGGTGAAGCTCGTCGTCAACGCCAAGATCCAGCGGCCATCCACCTGCAATGCACTGGAGAAGGTCCTCGTCCACGAGTCTGTTGCCGCACGATTCCTGCCGCAGCTCGCCCAGGGCATGCCCCAGGTTGAGCTTCGCGGAGACGACAAGGCCTGCGCCATCCTTCCCGGCATCGCGCGCGCAACGGAGCAGGACTGGTACGCCGAATACCTGGACCTCATTCTTGCCGTACGGATCGTCTCAGGAGTGGATGAAGCCGCCGCCCACATCGAAACCTACGGATCCAGCCACACCGACGGGATCATCTCGCGCAGCCACCAGAACATCGAGCGCTTCGTGAGCGTGGTGGATTCCTCCGTTGTCACGGTGAATGCCTCGACACGCCTGGCGGACGGCGGGATCTTCGGCCTGGGAGCGGAGATCGGGATCAGCACGGACAAGCTGCATGCCCGCGGTCCCATGGGCGTCAAGGAGCTCACGACGTTCAAATGGATAATTCGCGGAAACGGCGACCTTCGCGCATAGCCCGCCACTTCGCTTAAGGCGAGCATTCATGCCCACCAAGGAAAGGAACGTTTATGGAAAAAGCGCGGATCATGATAGTCGAGGACGAGGGCCTCGTCGCCCTTCAAATCAAGGAAACACTCGAAAACCTGGGCTACCAGGTTCCAGCGATTGCCCTCTCCGGCGAAGAGGCCGTGGCGAAGATCTCGGGCTCAGAGCCGGATCTCGTGCTCATGGACATCCAGCTCAAGGGGGAGATCAACGGCATCCAGGCGGCCAAGAGGATCCATGGCGCCCTCGAGGTCCCGGTTGTCTTCCTCACCGCCTATTCTGACGCGGAGACCCTCCAGATGGCGGAGCTTACGGATCCCTACGGCTACATCCTGAAGCCATTCGACGAGCGCTCTCTCCATGCCGTGATCCAGATGGCCCTCCTCAAGAGCCGCAGGGTGCGGGTTTCTCAGGAGCGCGGGATGTGGGTGTCCGCCATCCCCTCCAGCCTGAGCGAAGCCGTGGTCATTTCGGATACCAAGGGCCAGGTGAAGTTCGTCAACAGCGCGGCCGAGTCCCTGCTGGGCATCCAGAAGGAGCAGGTCTTCGACAAGAGGCTCTACGACGTGCTCACGCTCGTTGATGCCGCCAGCCGCCAGACCGTCCGGATCCCCGTTTCGGAGCCGCTCATGGAAGGGCGCAGCGTAATCAAGAGCCTGCACCTTCTGGCTGCGGACGGGACGGAGATTCCCGTCGAGTTCAGCGCCTCTCCCCTTCGCGGAATGGAGGGAACGCTCTTCGGCATCCTCTACGTCTTCCGCCAGACCACGGAGCGGGAAAGGATCCAGAGCCTCGTCCTCCACGAGCTGGAGGAGCTGTCCAAGATGCAGAAAAGCATCCTTCCTCCGCGCGACAGCGTGATCGACGGCATTCGTTTCGACTATGCGTACCACCCCACGGCGTTCGGCGGCGGCGACACGCTGGGCTTCTTCCCCATTGGAGAATCTCAGGTTGCATTCTATGCGCTCGACGTGATCGAGCAGGGGGTTCTCTCCGCCCTCTTTTCCCTGGTTTTACGCAATTTCCTCTCCCCCGATGCCGAGCGTGGGGGGATGTTGATCAACATACGGGCCCAGAACCCCGATCGCCTCGTCCTTTCTCCCCAAGAGGTGGCGCGGGAGCTCTCCAAGCGCTTCTATCTCGGGGGCGATACCAATCCCTACTTCACCCTTGCCTACGGAATCCTCGATCCGCGAAGCGGCGTGGGAAAGATCGTCCGGGCAGGATACCCTCCTCCTCTTCTCTTGAAGAAGGGTCGGGTAAAGACGATAAAGCCCGAAGGCTATGCTATCGGCCTTTTCCCCGAGATGGACATGCCCGTGGAGGAGTTCCGCCTGGAGAAGGGGGAACGGCTGATCCTGACCTCGGACGGCCTCATCGATTGCACGAATCCGAGCGGCGCACGATTCACGGCCAAGAGGGCTATCGAAGCGATGCAGGAGAACAAGGGAAAGACCCTGCGGGAGGCCGTCGATGCCGTGGACACGGCCGTGCTGTCATGGCGGACCTCGGACAGATTCGACGACGACGTATCTCTTTTGGCCCTGGAAAAAGAGTAGGTCCCTGCGACGCGCGCGGGCAAGCCGCGCAGGGCGGGCGCCGGCCTTATGCCCTCCCTGGCTTTGGCCGGCTGCCGGCGTCCGTGCCTCCGCCTGCGCGGCGTTTGCCTCGCTTCGTTCGGCAAGCCGCCGCTGACCTACGCCCTCCCTGGCTTGGAGAAGGTGAGCGTGAAGCGCGTGCCGCCCGTGCGGTCCAGCTCCAGCTTTCCCCGGAGCTGGCTTGCCAGGATGTTCACGATGCGAAGCCCCAGCGTTGATGGCGAGCGGATATCCAGGCCTTCAGGCATCCCGACGCCGTCGTCGCTCACGGTCAACACGATGTCCTCGGGCTCGGCCCAGCTCAGGCCGATGCGCACGGTTCCCTTCCTCCCTTCGGGAAAGGCGTATTTCAGGGCATTGGAGGCGAGCTCGTTGATGACAAGGCCGCAGGGCACCGCCACGTCCATGTCGAGCACGATCTGCCTCGTGTCAACTTCCACCTTCACGGAGCTGGAGCCTGCCCCGAAGGAATTGTGAAGGTGTATGGCGAGGTCGCTCACGTACTCGTCCATCGAAATCCCCATCGTATCGCCGGCCTGGTAGAGCTTTTCGTGGATGAGGCTCATCGACCGCAGGCGGCTCTGGCTCTCGCGCAAGAGACCGATCGTTCGCGCGTCGTTGGAAGCGCGGGCCTGGAGGTCGAGAAGGCTGGAGATCACCTGGAGGTTGTTCTTCACCCGGTGGTGGATCTCCTTCAGGAGAATCTCCTTCCTCTGGGCCTCCTTGGCTTCTTTCTCCGCCGTGATCTCCTGGATGAAGATCACGGACTCGTTCTCTCCGCTCGCCACGACGCGGGCCTCGAAGGAGTGCTCGGTCCCCTCGTCCATGGACTGGAACTCGAAAACCTGCGGGGCGCCCGTGGCCGCGGATTCGCTCACGGCGCTTAACATGCGCTCGACGATTCGCGGGGGGATAAAGGGGTAGACCGATGGGATGTTCTTCAGATTGATGCCGATCACTCCCTTGGGAAGCGGCCTGAAAGGAGCCCGGGCGGGCCACCGGAAATCGATCAGGGTCCCGTCACCCGCCAAGCGGAAGATCATGTCGGGCACCGCCGCAAGGAGCGCTTCGTTCCTCGCCTCGCTCCTTCGAAGCTCGTCCGTCGACCTCTCCAGGGCGTCGAGCATTCCGTTGATGGCCGCACCGAGATAAGCGATCTCGTCTGTGCCCGAGAGGGAGACCCGCATGGACATGGCGTTGCTCGTTCCCACGGTGAGCACGGCGGCGCTGAGCGAGTGGACGCGCGAAATGAACTCCTTCTCCAGAAACAGCATCACCACGACCCCGTTCACGATCCCGATGAAGGCAAGGGAGAGGATGACGTAGGCCACGCCGCGCACCCCCTGCCGCTCGATGTCCCGGGGGGCCTTCACCCTGACCATCAGGCCCTTGTCCCCGCCTGCCTCTACGATCCTGGCGTAGCCGGCAACCGTTGCCGCGTCGAGCGGCTTCACGAGCACCGCGCCTTCCCCCGAGATCTGGGCTGCCGCGTCGCGGAAATCAGACGGCGTGCCCGGGGAGGAGAGATTCGCGATGGAAACCGAAAGCCGCGTCATGCGGGAAAGCCGGTCGATCTCCATGGCGTCGAGATAGCGGCCCATGACGAGCGTCCCGCGCGGAGGCATGCGGGCTTGAGTGTCGAAGATCGAGTGCGAGGCGAACAGGAGCGGCCCCTTGGCGAGAAGCGCGATCCCGCTCACCCCCGAGTTCCTTTTGGGGCTCAGCGTTTGATGGGCGGTGAGGTAGCTCACGAGGTCTGAAGGGAAAGGGAGATCTTTTCCCGTGGCCAGATCGACTGCCCGCTGATAGACGACCCGGGATGATGAGTCGATGATGAGGATCAGGTTGGCCTTGAAGTTGGTGTAGGTGTCCTCATCCGCCAGATTCTGCTCGATGAACTGGAGGCTCCTCTCCTTGACGAAGGCGTACATCTCGTCCCACTCGGACCAGTCCTTGACCGTGGCTGCGAGGCCTTGCGCCTCGTCGTCCATGGCGCTCAAGAAGCGCGCCACATCTTTCTCCATGTAGCTTCGCTCGAGGTCCAGGTAGCTGTCGAGAATGATCAGGCGCGTTATCACCGAGATGACGGCGAACATCCCCAGGAGTGTAAGGCTGATCACGCGGACAATTCGCTTCCTCATGCGCCTGCCCGTGAGCCTACCCGCCGGCGCGCGAGTGAGTCAAGCGTTTTCGAAGCCCTGGTGCATCCCGCCGTGGAACGCGTACGCGCGGGCCGCTTGAGACGCGGGCGGGCTTACTTCGACAGAAGGACGACGAGTGAGTGCGACGGCATCGGGTAGAGGTTCTTCACGATCCTTTGCTCCCGCCCCGGGCCGAGGATGTCGGCTGGGGAGGGCAGCGACGTGTCGATGGCGCGATACCAGGCCTCCTTGCCCGGGGGGATGGTCGCGAGGGTGAACAGGACGTCCCTGCGGGAGGCGTTCGACATGATGAAAAAATCGTTGTCGTCGCGGTCCGCCGCGGTGTCCGCCTTGTTGCCGTCTATCATGAGGGCGAGGGTCCTCCGCGCGGGAAGCCAGTCCGCCGGCTCGCCGTCCTCCGTGAACCATGCGATGTCCGGCATGCGGTTGTGGCTGGAGTCCTTGCCGCTGTAGAACTCGGGCCTGAGGAAGGCGAGGTGACGCATGCGGAACGCTATCACCTCCCGGCAGAAGCGGTGGATATCGCGGTGCCTTTCCAGGGAGGTCCAATCGAACCAGGAGATCCCGTTGTTCTGGCAATAGGGGTTGTTGTTGCCCTTCTGCGTGCGGCGGATCTCGTCCCCGCCCAGGAGCATGGGAGTGCCCAGGGAGAGGAGAAGGGTGGTGAGGAAGTTCTTGACCTGCCGGTTTCGCACCTCCTCCACGACGGGATTGTCCGAGGGCCCTTCGGCGCCGTAGTTGCGGCTCAGGTTGTAGTCCCAGCCGTCCCTGTTCCCTTCCCCGTTCTCCTCATTGTGCTTGCGCGCGTAGCTCACCAGGTCGTTGAGGGTGAACCCGTCGTGCGACGTGATGAAGTTGATGCTGTGGAAGGGCTTCCTGCCGTCCCTGAGGTACAGGTCGGAGCTGCCCGACAGGCGGGTGGCAAGGTGCGATACGGAGCCGGGGTCTCCCCGCCAGTATCTTCGAACATCGTCGCGGTAGCGGTCGTTCCACTCCGCCCATCGCCCGCCGGGAAAGCTTCCCACCTGGTAGGCTCCGGCCGCGTCCCACGCCTCTGCAATGATCTTCGTGTTTCGAAGCACGGGGTCCTCAGCGATACGCTCGAGGATGGGCGGGTTCTCCATGATCCGGCCGCTTGAATCCCGGCCGAGCACCGAGCCCAGGTCGAAGCGGAACCCGTCCACGTGCATCTCCACAACCCAGTAGTGCAGACAGTCCTGAATGAGGGTCCGGACGATGGGATGGTTGCAGTTTGTCGTGTTGCCGCAGCCGGAGTAATTCTTGTAGAGCCTCTTGTCCTCGCCCAGGATGTAGTAGATCGAGTTGTCCAGCCCCCGGAAGCAGAGGGTCGGGCCCGTCTCGTCGCCCTCCGCCGTGTGGTTGAAGACGATGTCGAGGATGACCTCGATTCCCGCGCTGTGGAGCGCCTGGACCATCTCCTTGAACTCCACAACCTGCTGGCCCAGTGCTCCCGCGCTTGAATAGCGGCCCTTGGGGGCGAAGAACGAGATTGTGCTGTATCCCCAGTAGTTCTGAAGCCTTTCACCCGTGCGCGGGTTTACGAGCTCGTTTTCCAGCTCGTCGAACTCCTGAACGGGGAGAAGCTCGACGGCGGTGATTCCCAGGTCTTTCAAGTAGGGAATCTTCTCCGCAACGCCGCGGAAGGTGCCGGGATGCCGGACGCCGGAGCTCGGATGAAGGGTGAGGCTTCGCACGTGCGTCTCGTAGATCACGCTGAATCGAAGGGGTCGGTTCAACGGCTTGTCGCCCTGCCAGTCGAACTGATCCGAGACGACGATCCCCTTGGGCATTCCCGAGACATCTGAAGAGGTTGAGAAAGAGAGATCCCCCTCGAGGGACGAAGGGTCGAAGCCGCGGGCGTCGGCAAGGTTCCACGTGAAGTTTCCGGTCACGGCCTTCACGTACGGATCCAGGAGAAGCTTGTTGGGGTTGAAGCGGTGGCCCTTCTCCGGCTGGTAGGGGCCGTCCACACGGTACAGGTAAAAGGTTCCCGGCCCCACTCCTTCTACCTCGACGTGCCAGACGTCGCCTGTCTTGTTCAGCTTGGGATCGAGATTTATCTCGTATTCAGGCGCGCTATCCTGGGGATCCGAGAAGAGGAGAAGCGAAATCGCGGTTGCGTTCCTGCTGAAAACGGAGAACTGCGTGCCCCGCGGCGTGAGCGTGGCCCCGAAGGGAAGAGGTTTTCCGGCGGAGATTCGCATATCACGTTTGCCGATAGCTCCCCTCCCGTTGATGGAAAGTGTAAGCGCACGCTGAGAGGAGGTCAAGGTAGGGTGGTACACGAAAAGCCCGATAAATACGTCAAAGCGCCGGCCTGCGGTGGTGGCCTGTGGACAGGGCTGAGGTGAATACAGCATTACAATTTTCTTGACGTTTTGGTGCTATAGTGATATAGTTACTTTAGAGGATGACATTATGACTACACAAGCGAGAAGAGCTACAGTGTATTTGGATCCCGAGTTACATAAAGCATTGCGGCTAAAAGCTGTAGAGACCTCGAAATCGGTATCAGAGCTTGTCAATGATGCAATTAGAGAAGCCCTCGCTGAAGACGCGGAGGATCTTGCGGCATTTGAAGAAAGGGCTGGAGAGCCATCGATTAGTTATGATGAAATGGTTAAACGGCTAAAGCGAGATGGCCGCATATAAGATCTATTTCAAAGAATCCGTTGAGAAAGACTTCGCCACCATACCAAAGAGAGACGTGAAGAAAATCCTCAAGCGAATCCATGTGCTCGCTGAAAATCCGAGGCCTTCAGGCAGTGAAAAACTGACGGGTCAAGAAAGGTATCGGTTGCGTCAGGGACGCTATCGAATTGTCTACTCGATCAAAGACGATGAGCTTTCAGTTTGGGTAGTGAAAGTGGGCCATCGCAAAGATATTTATCGTTGAAAGGATCCATACCAAGGTAGCTAAAGGCGGCAGAGCCCTGCGGGGGTACCCCGTCGCTTTGGAGGGCGAAAGCCGCCCCATCGCCATTGGTCCATCGGTATGGTCGATCGGGTACTTCGAAAACAAGGATTGGCCATGAGGAATACGCGTGGGTAGCCGTAAGTATGACAGTTCATAGAGGAAAGGGAAAATAGCGCAGCGGCTTTTTCGGGTCCCGCGAAAATACCCACTCCAACCATATTCTGGCCAGAATAGGTTCCGGCAATGAGAAAATCTGTAGTCGTAACTCCTTATACCAGCGATCAGTTGCCACCCCTAACGACCATTACGCCCCAAGCGTTTGTTTTTTCCGACGGTTCTCCAATGCCGAGTTGTCCAGGCCAGAAAGTATGTGCAAAGTCTGAAGAAAGACAATATGTTGTTGACGACCAGTAAAGCGCGACTTCGATGTGAATGAACCCCGCCCCGGTGAGCAAACTAATTTGATTCCATTGAACAGCATCGCAAAGGCTTTCAAGTTCGTTGACATTCGGCACGCGCCAATCATTGTGCCCCAGATAATTTTCAGCCCGCAATTTGGCGGCATAATCCAAAGCATGCTGCCAGGTTACCGCTCCGTCTCCGATAGTGCCGTCGTTGTCGAAGCTTGGATCCCGATATTTTATTAGATTTGCATCTTGCGCCCAGGTAAGGCCTGTGAGATTGTCGGTAATAGTTTCGTCCATATTATTGATAAATCTAGGAGAGGGCCACGAGATGCCTTTTTGCAGGTCACCGTCATCGCCTGACTGAGTTGTCGTCGTCTGTCCTGTTTTTGGCAGATAATTAGATTCTCCTCGGACGGGAAAAAGATATTCAGGGGTTGACTTTGAGTTGTCACGCTCTCTTCCGTTCCAGAACTCGACCATGCAATAGCTCCCTGAATCCCCGCAGTCCGTAGATGTCTTGTAGGCGGCGCCCATGAGATCTGTAAAACCAAAGGTTTGCAGCCAGGATATGGTATCTGTGCCATAGTTTGTGAGACTATGCATTTCCCTTCTATTGGGAAGGCGCCAATCATTGTGGCCTAGATAGTTTTCAGAATTCAATTTGTCGATATAGTCAAGCGCATGGCTCCAAGTGACCGCACCATCGCCAGGAGAGCCATCCGTATCAAAGGAAGGATCGCGAGCAGCCATCAGGTTGCCATTCGGCGCCCAGATAAAGCCAGTTAGATTGTCTTGTATACTGGTATCGGCCAGTTGGGAGAATCTCGGGGCTGGCCATGCTTTTCCGTAACTGAGTTCGGCATCGTCGAACGATGCGTAGCTTATTGTCTGTCCGGTCCTTGGTATATGATACGGTGCAGTAATGAACGAATAAACAGCAGATGCCACTGATGAGTCGTTCCAGCCGCTTAAGAAGGCGATTGCCTTGAGGGTGAGGCTGGAGGAGACGGTGATCTGGGTCCCTGAAGAACAGAGCGTTCCCGCGGTTTCGCTGGGCTGAGAGCCGTCGGTAGTGTAGCGAATGGAGGCCCCGCTTGTTGCGCAGGAGATGGTCACGGTTTGAGCCGAGGTGTAGATACCACCTCCAGGGGAGAAGGTCGGGGTGGCTACCGTACCGCTTGGGTTTACTATATAACTCGCAGAAGCGACCTGAGAGTCAGTCCAGCCGCTTTGGTAGGCGATTGCCTTGAGGGTGACGCTGCCCGAGACGTTGATAATGATTCCAGAAGAGCAAAGTGTTCCTACGGTTTCGCTGGGCTTGGTGCCATCGGTAGTGTAGCGAATAGATGCACCGCTCGTGCCGCAGGAAATGGTCACACCAATTGCAGCCGAGGGGTAGGTTCCACCCCCAGGCGAGAAGGTCGGGGTGGCAACGATTCTGCTGGCTTCTATTTCTTTCTTTATCGATTTCAGCATGAGAGGACCATCGCAGCTGCCAAGGATAACAAGAGCTGCAACAAGAATGAATGATATTATTCGTAAAGTTTTCATTCCGACCATACCATGACCTCCTTGGCTCCACTTATATCTGCCGCTCGCGCCGATTCCTGACCACGGAGGTCCAAGTAGGTAAATTTGCTTGCTAGATCGGCATCAATCTCTTGCAGCTTTGAGTAATACTTATGCACAGCACCGTAATTCTCTTGGTCGTGGTTCAGCCGTGCAAGGCAAAGCAACACTATGGAATTGTCGGGGTTTATTTTATAGGCTCGCGTATAATAATCGCCTGCCTCATCCATTTTGCCCTGCGCATAGCGTATATTGCCAAGATTTACGAGTGCCGGGCAGTATTGGCTTTTGGTTAAGATTTGCTGGAACTGCTTTTCTGCTCGGTCATACAACCCATACTTTGCATATAGAACTCCCAGCTTATTCATCGCCCGTGGGCCGTCCTGTGTCTTTTTGATCTCAGCCTGCAACCGGGAAACGAGCTGATAGATTTCCTGATCGATGAAGTGAATCTGCTCCTCTAAAAACTGTGTCATGAATCCGCTGCTCGGTGGCACTGCCACCTGCACGTCCTCTCCCTTGAAGAACACCGGTTCGTACACCTTCCAAGCCTCTTGTAGGGGATAAAGGTCGGCTTGGTTACGTGCGCTATTCTCAAGCCACTCCTGTGCCCCAGCTTCCCAAGCTTTCAGGAAGCCCCCCTCGATTTGGGTGATCTCCACAGGAACCCATGTCTGATCTCCGTGGAAAATCAGCTTGTCCGCGCGCGTGAACTGGTTTCGAGCATCATCGGGTTTCAAACCCAGAGAGAATGCCATGAAGATGTGCCCTGGAACGGTGATAAAAGCCGTATCTATTCCAGCCGCCTCAAGAAGCGCACAGTTCAGGATGGAAAGATCGTCGCAATCGCCACCCTTGAATGACAGTGTCTGGCGGGGGAACTGGAGGTAGTCGATTTCCGTCTTTTTCGAGGCAAAATCCGTATATGCAGATTTCGGGTCAATCACGTATGCCAGACCGTAGGCACATAATACCTCATGCATCGCCATGGCCATGCAGAAGTTGGCGTTGAGCGCTTTGCTTCCCTTCCCCTTAATGGCTGAAGCAACATTCTTTGCGAAGCTCATGACCGGCGTATCTTTGGGTGTGACAAATGGAGCAGCCTTGCGGTTGTCATCCCATGTCATGGCATTCCGATCTACGATGGTGAGACTTTCAACTTTTTTCAGCTCATGCTCGCTGCCCGCTGCTGTATAGGCCACGGTGATCTCGGCCTGCGCCTTAGCGCGCTCGGTAACCGTGAGTATCCGATCTGAGAAAAGAGCAAAAAGATCGACGTCCTTGGATTCACCCTTTCCAATGGAATCAATAGGCTTCGCCTCTTGCTCTGCATTCATGTAGTCTTTTATGAAAAAGCTGACTCTGATGTTTTTTATTTCCGCGTTTGTGCCATTTGTCAGTTTCACGATGCCCAATGGGTGACTGTCGTAGTACTTGAGGAAGACGGGGAATACCGGGTTGAGCTCGGTTTTCTCTATGAAGAATTCTTTGGGTGTGGCGGGCGGCTTTGGGGGTTCCACCGGCTTATTCTCAAGAGGCACCGGTTTTGCTTTCGGTTGTTCGATGACTGGGGTTGATTGTGTTTGAGGCGCCGTGGAATTTCCACCAAGACCAATCGTCATTCCTGCGGAGACACCGAGTCCAGTATAGAGCCCGATTTGATCAACGAGCGAGCTCCCCACTTCCAAAGAAAAATCGGGGGATAGGAAGAATTGCAGGTTGGCTCCACCTTTTATAAACGGGTTGCCATGTCCTTGGAAGGCTAGCGGCGGGTTGAAGAAACAGTATGTGTATCCCGCATCCGCAAAGGCGCTAAGGCCGAGAATGCGGGCAAATCGGAACTCTATGCCCACTCCAGCAGAAGCGGACGTCATAGAGATGGTTGGAGCGGCCACTGTTGTATCGTAACCGTATTCAAGACCAATGCGCAGCGCTACAGGCCTTAGAAAGGGCAGCCTGTAGCCTCCTGCAAAAGACATGCCGCCCCCAATACCAAATACGTTGGTGCTTTCCAGAAGTGGGATGCTTATGGTCGGAGAGAGCTGCATGTAGAATGGCGCAGCTACAGGTTCTGCCGGTTGCTGAGGGCTCTCGGCGAATGAACAGATAGTCACTGCTAATAATGCAACAATAACTGCAATCGAAGTTCTAAATTCTTTCATTTGAACGCCCCTTTTTTCTCTATATCTTCTATGATTTGGAATTTTGCTGAAACTTTATGATGCCAGGTTGGCCTGCTTTTTTAACACTTAGGATGCCATTTCCTTTTATAATAAATCATATCATAAAGCTTAGAAAAAAACAACTAGAGAAGCCGCTTCTAATGCACCCCTCCATGCTCAATACCGCGCCGCGCACCTATACCCGGAAAAGGGCTTCGGTCGCGGGTGTGTTGACACTCCTTGTATTTCGTAGTACAAATGTATAACTATTCCTTCGCTGCATAAATCCATTATTATTTAAGTCTCAGGTTGGCGGGCTTTGCGGCTGACTCGGAGGGACTAGGAGCCTGTCGGACTTTAGCGACCGGTGTTTCCGTAAAAGGCTGAGGCGTGATAAGCTTTGGACATGGCTGAACGGCTGGTAAATGTAGATCGAGAGACGCCGATGCTGTTGCCGGTGGATTTGCGCCAGTGGGTACCGGAGGACGATCTGGTGCACTTCGTTGTCAACGCTGTCGAGATGATGAATATGTCAGCCCTCGCGGTAAATCATCGTGGCAGCGGCAGCAAGCAATACCCTCCGCGGATGATGCTGGCGCTGGTGATTTATTGCTATGCAAACGGGCTTTTCAGCTCGCGGCGTATCGAGCGGGCGACCTATCGCGACGTGGCAGTACGCTACCTGACAGGTGATACCCATCCGGATCATGACACCATTTGCGCGTTTCGCCGAGAGAACGGGGAGGCAGTAAAGCAGGCGTTCGTTGAAGTGCTGCGTCTGGCACGGGAGATGGGGCTGTTGCGGGTGGGCACGGTGAGCGTTGATGGAACTCATATCAAGGCCAATGCCTCTAAACACAAGAGTGTGCGCTATGATCGGGCAGGCGAGTTGGAAAAGTTGCTACGTAAAGATATAGAAGAGCTGTTGGCCCGTGCCGAGAAAAGCGACACCGAGGCGACGGGAGATGATCAAAAGCTGCCACCGGAGATCGCGCGACGCGAAGCGCTTCTGGAAAAGATGCTTTGGGCGCGTCAGGAACTTGAGAAGCGAGCCCAAAACGAGGATGTCGAGCAGGAGGAAGAAGACAAGGGTCAGGGGCCAAAGGCGGGGGGTGCAAGCCCTGGGCGACCGAAGGACTCCCAGCAGATCAACCTCAGCGATCCTGACAGCGCCTTGATGCGCAAGAGCAAACGCGACAGCTACGAGCAGGCCTACAACGCACAAGCGGTCGTGGATGCCGAAGGCAGCCAGCTGGTACTGAGCACGGATGTGATCCGAACCCCCAGCGATGCCAACCAACTTGAGCCTGCGGTGCAAAGTGTAGACCCTTCGATCGGCATGGTTCAACGCGCTCTTGCTGATGGTGGATATGCCAACGCCGATTCCTTTGACACTCTGCAGCAGCAGGGCGTTGAGCTATACGTGGCAATCACACGAGAAGATCATAACGAGCGTCGCTATGATTTCCGCCCGCCTTCCTCGCGGCCCTTGAAGAAGGTCACCGATCCGCGGCTTGTGGCGATGCGCGAGAAGCTTGCACAAAAGGATGGCAAACGCATCTACGCGCGGCGGGCTTCGACGGTGGAGCCGGTATTCGGGATCATTAAAGCTGCGATGGGGTTCCGCCAGTTCCTCCTGCGGGGCCTGGATAAAGTGCATACCGAGTGGGACTTGGTTTGTCTTGCCTACAACGTGAAACGCCTTTGGGGCTTGTCGAGAGCATGAAGCAGTACGGTAGGATCACGGGGAGGTGGCGCAGGGCAGACGAACGCTCTCTGTCACCAACCCAGAGAGCCGCTGGCCGATCCTGGCCGCTGAACGCCCGCGCAAATCGTCGCCAAAGCCCGACAGGCTCCTAGATGGAAGAACGGCGAGGGGATTTGTATCTTAGGTGGGACATGATGGCAAACGGCAATAATTCCCGGGCCGATCCTAGGGCGGAGCTTCAGCGACGCGGCCTCTATGACCCCAGCTTCGAGCACGACAGCTGCGGCGTCGGGTTCCTCGTGAACATCGACGGAACGCGGACCCACAAGATCGTCTCTGATGGGATCACGATACTGAAGAACCTGGTGCACCGCGGCGCGGTGGGCGGCGACTCCCGCACGGGAGACGGGGCAGGGATCCTGACCCAGCTGCCCCATAGATTCTTCAGCCGCGAATGCGGCCGGCTGGGCATCTCCATCCCCGAGGAGGGCGGGTACGGAGTCGCCATGCTCTTTCTGCCCCTGGACGAGGACCGGCGCTTGAGCGCGCGGGCCGTCGTGGAGCGCACCGTCGTGGAAGAGGGCGGCGTCCTGCTGGGTTGGAGGGAAGTCCCCGTGGGGCCCGACTGCCTCGGGGATCTTGCCTCCCGCTCGATGCCCCACGTTTCCCAGGCTTTCATCACCTTCGAGGGATTGAGCGGAGACTCCCTTGAGCGCGAGCTGTACATCGTTCGAAAGTGCATCGAGCGGGAGGCCGCTTCAGCCGGCTTCGACCTGGAGGAGCTGTACCTCGCTTCCCTCTCCTGCCGCACCGTCGTCTACAAGGGGATGTTCGTCGCGCCCCAGCTCGAGGCCTTCTTCCCGGACCTTGCGGACGGGGAGTTCGAAAGCTCGCTGGCCGTTATCCACCAGCGGTACAGCACCAATACGTTCCCCTCCTGGGCGCTCGCCCAGCCCTTCCGCTACATGGCCCACAACGGGGAGATCAACACGCTTCGGGGCAACGTCAACAAGATCAACGCGCGCGAAAAGACGATGTCTTCCCCGCTGTTCGGCGAGCGCATCTCCAAGCTCCTGCCCGTCATCAACCCCGCCTTGAGCGACTCGGGCATCTTCGACAACGTCTTCGAGCTTCTGATCATGGGGGGACGCTCCGTGGAGCATGCCCTCATGATGATGGTTCCCGAGGCTTTCGGGGCGCGCTACCACATGAGCGAGGACAAGCGGGCATTCTACGAGTACCACGCCGCCGTCATGGAACCGTGGGACGGCCCCGCGTCCATCTGCTTCAGCGACGGCATAAAGGTGGGCGCAACCCTGGACAGGAACGGGCTTCGCCCCGCGCGCTGGGTGGTGACCCGAAGCGGGCAGGTCGTGCTCGCCTCCGAGGTCGGGGTGCTGGATATCCCGCCTGAGGACGTTCTGCAGAAGGGACGGCTCGCTCCGGGCAAGATGCTCATGGTGGATACGGCGCAGAAGCGCGTTTTATACGATAACGAGATCAAGGCTTCCGTGTCCCGCCGCAAGCCTTACCGCCACTGGCTCGAGGCGAACCGGATCGACATGAAGGGCCTCTTCCAGGTGCCGGGGCCGGTACACATCGAGCGGGAGGCTCTCCTCACCCGGCAGTGGGTGTTCGGGTATACGCTGGAAGACCTCTCCATGATCATCACGCCCATGGCGGAAAACGCCCAGGAGCCCCTGGGATCCATGGGAAACGACCAGAGCCTGGCCGTGCTCTCCAACAGGCCCCAGATCCTGTACAGCTACTTCAAGCAGCTTTTCGCCCAGGTCACCAATCCGCCCATCGATCCCTACCGCGAAAGCCTGGTCATGTCGCTGATGAGCTTCACGGGCCGGGAGAGGAACCTCCTTGACGAAACACCCGAGCACTGCCGACAGCTGAAGCTCCCGCATCCCCTCCTGACCAATGACGACATGGAGAAGCTGCGAACCCTGGACATCGGCGGGTATCGCTCCTGCGTCATCAGCATGACCTTCCCGGTATCCGAGGGGGAGGCGGGGCTCGAGCGCGCCCTCCAGGGGCTGTGCGCGGAGGCCGAAACCCGCGTGGACGAAGGCTACACCATGCTCATCCTCACGGACAGGAACGTGGATGCTTCACGGGCGCCCATCCCTGCGCTCCTGGCAACATCGGCCCTGCATCACCACCTTACCCGGGTCAAGAAACGTCACCTCACGGCCCTCGTCATCGAGACGGGAGAGGCGCGGGAGGTCATGCACTTCGCCACCCTGATCGGCTACGGGGCGAGCGCCATCAATCCGTACCTTGCCTTCGAGACCATCGCGGACCTGAAGTCGCGCGGCAAGCTCCAGCCCTCGCTCAAGGCGGAGACCGCGATTGAGCAGTATATAACCGCCATAAAGAAGGGCCTCCTGAAGGTGATGTCCAAGATGGGCATCTCCACGATCAGGAGCTACAAGAGCGCCCAGATATTCGAGGCCGTCGGCCTGGCCGCGCCTTTTATCGAGAAATATTTCCCCGGCACCCCCTCCCGGATCGGCGGAATCGGCATCGAGGCGATTGCCCGCGAGACCCTGGCGCGTCACACGGCAGCCTTCAGCCGCGACGCGGCCGAGAGGGAAGCCGTCGATTCGGGCGGGTCCATCCACTACAGGAGCTTCTCCGAGGGCCATCGGCTGACCCCCGATGCGATCGCGCTCTTGCAGAAGGCGGTGCGCGAGAACGACTACGAGACGTACAAGCGCTACGCCGCGGTCATCGACGACGCTAATAAAAACCTCTGCACCCTTCGGGGACTGTTCACCTTCGCCATGCGCGCGCCCGTTCCCCTGGAGGAAGTGGAGCCCGCTGAAAACATCATCAAGCGTTTCGTCACATCGGCAATGTCGTTCGGCTCCATCAGCAAGGAAGCCCACGAGACCCTCGCGATCGCCATGAACCGGCTTGGCGCGGCCAGCAACTCCGGCGAGGGAGGGGAGGACGAGGCGCGCTATGCTCCCCTTGCCAACGGGGATTCGGCACGGAGCGCCATCAAACAGGTGGCCTCGGGCCGTTTCGGCGTCAACTCCAACTACCTGGTGAACTCCCGCGAGCTTCAGATCAAGATGGCCCAGGGGGCCAAGCCGGGAGAGGGCGGGCAGCTCGCCGGCCTGAAGGTGGACGCCGTCATCGCGAGGGTGCGCCACTCCACTCCCGGCGTCACCCTCATCTCGCCGCCCCCCCACCACGACATCTACTCCATCGAGGACCTGGCCCAGCTCATCTTCGACCTGAAGAACGCGAACCCCGAAGCAAGAGTCTCCGTGAAGCTCGTGGCGGAGGTTGGCGTCGGCACCGTTGCCGCCGGCGTTGCCAAGGGCAAGGCCGACATGGTGCTCATCTCCGGCTATGACGGGGGCACGGGCAACTCTCCCATCTCCTCGATCAAGCATGCGGGCATTCCCTGGGAGATCGGGCTTTCAGAAACGCAGCAGACCCTCGTTGCCAATCACCTGCGCGACAGGATCAGGGTGCAGGTAGACGGCCAGATCAGGACGGGCCGCGACGTGGCCATCGGCGCCCTGCTGGGTGCGGAGGAGTTCGGCTTCGGAACCATCTCCCTGGTCACGCTCGGCTGCATCATGATGAGGAAGTGCCACATCAACACCTGTCCCGTCGGGATCGCGACCCAGGACCCCGGCTTCGGGCCCGGTTCGCCGGAAAACCGGAGCATGTCGTCAACTTCATGAGATTCGTGGCACAGCATACCCGCGAGATCATGGCTTCCCTTGGTTTCAGGACCATGGACGAGATGATCGGCCACGTGGAGGCAATCGAGACCAAGCAGGCTGTGGATCACTGGAAGACCCGCGGCCTGGACTTCAGCAGGGTGCTGGCGCGCGTGGAGGCCCCCGCGGGCACATGCCTGCGGTGCACCCGAAAGCCCGAAATCGACCTTTCCCAGTCGCTGGACCGTGAGCTCATCGAGCGCTCGCGGGGCGCGCTCGATGCAGGGCAGAAGGTGCGGCTCTTCATGGCCATCAGGAACAGGAACCGAACGGTCGGCGCCACTCTTTCAGCCCAGATCTCGAAGCGATGCGGCTCCCGCGGCCTTCCCCCCGACACGATCCACGTTTCCTTCACGGGCTCGGCAGGCCAGAGCTTCGGCGCCTTCCTTGCGCCGGGGATCACCTTCGAGCTTGAAGGAGATGCCAACGACTACTTCGCCAAGGGCCTCTCCGGCGGCAGGATCATCGTCTACCCGCCGCGGGCCGCCACCTTCCGCGCCCGGGACAACATCATCACGGGCAATGTGAACCTCTTCGGCGCCACGGGCGGCGAGGTGTTCATCAATGGAATGGCGGGAGAGCGCTTCGCCGTGCGCAACTCCGGCGCCGTGGCCATTGTTGAAGGCGTCGGAGATCACGGCTGCGAGTACATGACCGGGGGCGTCGTGGTGGTTCTGGGGCGCACCGGGGTGAACTTCGCGGCTGGAATGAGCGGCGGGATGGCCTTCGTGCTGGACGAGGACCAGCTCTTCGACACCAAGTGCAACCTGGAGATGGTGGACATCGAGCCCATTACGGAGGAGCGCGACAGGAAGCTCCTCCACGACCTTGTCGAACGGCACGTGAAATACACGGGAAGCGACCACGCCACGCGCCTCCTGCGCGACTGGACGGAGGTGGCGCCCCGATTCGTCAAAGTGATGCCCATCGATTACCGCCGCGCCCTCGAGCGAATTGCGGCCGAAGGCTCCAAGGAAACCGAGGTCATGGCGATCACCGAGGAGGTGTACCGCTGATGGGACACGTCACAGGATTTCTCGACCGAAGCCGCGTGGGCCCTTCCTCCCTTCCCGTTTCCGAGCGGCTGAAGAACTGGAAGGAGTTCACGACGGTCCAGCCCGAAGAGGTGCTGCGCGCCCAGGGCTCCCGCTGCATGGACTGCGGAATCCCGTTCTGCCACTCCTCGGGATGCCCCGTGTACAACCTGATCCCCGAATGGAACGACCTGGTCTACAAGGGAGAATGGTACGAAGCGTTCGTGCGCCTGGAGCTCACCAACAATCTGCCCGAGATCACGGGGCGCGTCTGTCCGGCCCCCTGCGAGACCGCCTGCACCCTCGCCATAAACTCCAGCCCCGTCACCATCAAGCAGATCGAGCTTGCCATCATAGAAAGGGCGTTCGCATCCGGCTGGGTGGTGCCGCGGCCCCCCCGCGCTCTCAGCGGCCGCTCGGTGGCCGTGGTGGGAAGCGGGCCGGCGGGCCTCTCCGCCGCGCAGCAGCTTCGCCGCGCCGGCCACGAGGTCACGGTATTCGAGCGCTCGCCGCGCGCAGGCGGGCTTCTCCGCTACGGGATTCCCGACTTCAAGCTGGAGAAGAGCGTTCTGGACAGGCGTATCCACCAGATGGAAGCTGAGGGGGTGCGCTTCGAGAACGGGGTGGCCATTGGCGAGGATGTTTCGGCCCGATACCTTCAGCGCTCCTTCGACGCCGTGCTCCTTGCCCTTGGAGCCGGCGAGCCGCGGAACCTCACGGTGCCGGGGCGCGAGCTTTCCGGGATCCACTTCGCGATGGACTACCTCACCCCCTCCAACATGTTCCTGGCAGGGGAGATCCCGGAGAGCGAAACGATCTCCGCCAGGGACAAGAGGGTGCTCGTCATCGGCGGCGGGGACACGGGCTCCGACTGCGTGGGCACGTCCAACCGGCAGGGCGCGCGCAAGGTCATGCAGGTGGAGATCATGCCCAAGCCCCCGGAGTGGAACGAGAGCACCAACCCGAGCTGGCCCGCGTGGCCCAATATCCTGCGCACCTCAAGCTCACACGAGGAAGGCTGCGAGAGGGACTGGGGCATCGACACGAAAAGCTTCGAGGGCGATGGGGGAGCCGTGAAGAAGGCGAACCTGGTCCGCGTCGAATGGAAGAAGCCCGAGGGGGGAGGGCTGCCGAAGCCCGTGGAGGTTCCCGGAAGCCAATTCAGCGTGGAGGCTGATCTCGTGCTCCTTGCCATGGGATTCGTCCACGTGCGTCACACGAAGCTCCTGGAGGACCTGGGGATCGAGTTCGACGCGCGGGGAAACATCCAATGCGGCCCCGACTACTCCACGACCTCTCCCGGGGTCTCCGTCGCGGGAGACGCCAACACGGGGGCATCCCTGGTGGTGCGGGCGATCTTCCACGGCCGGGAGGCGGCCAAGGCCATCGACGGGAGGCTGAAGGGCTCATGAGAGTGCGGCGGGCGGCCCCCCGCATCGCTTTCTCTATTCCTTGATCGTGAACTTTTCTATCTCTGCCACCACGGTGCGGATGCACTGCTCGTTTTCAGCGGCGCGCTCGCTTACGCGTCTCACCGAGGCGTCGATCTGGTCCGCGGCGCCCGCAATTTTCTCCACCTGATCCTTGACCTCGGTCTGGATCTCCCGAAGGCGTCCAACCTGAGTGAGGATCGTCCCGGTTCCCGATTTCATTTCCGTGGCGCTGGAGTGGACCTCCTGGGTGATCGTGTTGATCTGCCCCAGGGCTTGAAGGACCTGGGAGCTTCCCGCGCTCTGCTCCGTCATCGCCATCTTCACGGAATCCACCAGGCCGCTCACCTCCTCGACGGAGGCGAGGATCTTCTCGAAGGCCTTCTCGGCCGTCGCGGTGGCCTCCACCACGCTGTTGATCGTTTCCTTCATCTCGGTGAGCCCCTTGGTCGTGTCCCGCGACTGGGCTCCGGCCTGCTCCGCGAGCTTTCTGATCTCGTCCGCAACGACGGCGAAGCCCTTTCCATACTCCCCCGCGTGCGCCGCTTCGATGGAGGCGTTCATGGACAGCAGGTTGGTCTGCGCCGCGAAAGAGGCGATGAGCTGGTTGGCCTCCAGGAGAGTCTCGGACTGGCTCGATATCGAGGCGGCCCAGTTGTTCGCCTCTTCGATCCTGGCCACCCCCTCGTCGGAGGCTTCGGCCAGGGCCTTGAAGCGCTGGCTCACCTTGTCCATGTTCTGGCTCATCGAGCGGATGTTGGCCACCATCTGCTGGATGGACGCCGAGGACTCCAGGACCGCCGAGGATTGATTTCCTATCATGCCGCTCAGGCCGCCGATATTGCGGGAGATCTGCTCCACGGCGGCCGAGGTCTCCTGCACGCTCTCGGACTGGACGTCGATCCTGTCCCTCACGCTCTTGACGTGGCCCGTGACGACGGCCAGGGATGAGGCTGTCTTTCCCATGTCAGAGGCAAGCTCCGTCCCCACGGTGGAAAGCTGCGTCGCGGCGTTCCTGATCTGGGCGATCATCGAGGAGAGCTTCGTTGCGAGCGAGTTGAAGCTCTCCGCCAGGGCGCCGACCTCGTCGCGGCCCACCACTCGAACCTGCTGCCTCAAATCCCCGGCGGAGAGATCCGCGAAGGAGCGGGTGATGGTCTTCAGGGGCGCCGTGATGCGCGAGGCGACGAAAACCGAGAAGACCGCGAGCGCCGCGATGATGAGGAGCGATGCGCCCACGATGAAGAGGACGATCCTCGTCGAGCTCTCGTAGAGCTCCGAGGTGGAAACCGAGACGCTGAGGGCCCACCTCTGTCCCGTATCGGCAAGATCGATGGGAACAATGGTGCGAAAGAGGCTCGCCGCACCGCCGGAGGAGGCGAGGGTGACGGTGACGGGCTTCCCTTCGGCAAGGCAGCGGGTGATCGCATCGGCGCCTTGCGGCGAGTCGGTCTCCTGGATGCTCTTTGCCAGCTCATCCGTGTCGCGGCTGGCGACAATAAGGCCGCTCTGAGAAACGACGTCGGAGGAGCCGGTGCGGAAGTGCTCGATTTCAGTCACGAGGCCGGAGAGGGTCTCAAGCGATATATCCACTCCCGAGACCCCGAAGAAGTTCCCCGAGGGATCGTGAAGCGGGATGCACGCCGACGTCTCCAGAACGAAGGTCCCCTTTTCGGTCTCGTCCTTGTAGGGATCGAGGAACAGGCTCTTGTTCTCTTTCTTCGGGAGGGCGAAGTAATCCTTTGCGATCTCGGCGGCATATTCCGCGGCGCCGTCGCTGTCCGAAGAGCCCACTTTGCCTTCCTTCCTCCAGGCGTACGGGACGAATTGCTCTCCCGCACCCAGGCCCTTGTCCCAGGCGTTGGGCTCGAACACGCACCAGGCGGCAAGCAGATCCGCGTGCGCGGCAAGCTCGTCGCGGAAGATCCCCATCAGCGTGGTCCGATCCTTGACTCCGGAAGCCCGAAGCGATTCGACCGTCGCCGCGATGGTCTGTGCCGTCTGCGACGCGGCCGAGAGCAACCCGCTCACCTTCTCTGCGTTTGTCTGGGCGCTCTGCAGTGCGCTCAAGCGGGCTTCATCCAGCAGGCTCGAAGTGACCATCCATCCGATGAGCAGGCAGGTTCCCGCGAACAGCAGCACCGCAATGGGAAGGAGTGAGAGGAGGATGCGCGCTCGTAATGATTTCATTCCAGTTCCCTTCAACCTTTTAGTTTATCGGCGATTCCCGATTCGCTGTCAACGGAGGACGGCTCACCCCCGGGAGAAGCCCCGGAGGTAGGGGATTCGGGCGGCTGTCTCGCGGATGAGCGGGAGGTTGGCCAGGAGCACGCCCGTGGTGTCCCACCGGCCGCTTGAGAGCATCTTCCGGTCTCCCTCGGGCATGTCGCAGGGGAAGCACTCTTCAAGGACGCTGATTTCCTTTGACTCGAGGTCTATCGTTATGAGCGCATCCGGGTCGCGGCTGACGATCTCCATGAGCCTGTCCACGGCGCTTCTGTCCGCCCGAACGGCCGGAATGCCGATGGCGGTGCAGTTGCCGCTGAATATCTCGGCAAAGGATTCCCCGATCAGGGCCTGGATTCCCCAGCGCATGAGGGATTGGGGCGCATGCTCGCGGGAAGAGCCGCAGCCGAAGTTCTTGTTGACGATGAGGATCCCTGCCCCCTGATAGCGGGGGTCGTTGAAGGGATGCGTGCGCATCCTCCCGCCTTCATCGAAGCGCTCGTCGGCAAAGGCGTGGCTTCCCAGATCGGTAAAAGTCACCGTCGTGAGATAGCGCGCCGGGATGATCCTGTCGGTGTCGATGTCGTCTCCGGGGAGGGGCAGACCCCTCGCGCTCACGATCCGCCTTTCAGAGCCGCTCATGTCGATGGCTCCTTTCCCGCGGGGAGGAGCCGCGCGTCGGTGACCTCGCCCGCCACCGCGGCGGCGGCCACCATGGCGGGGCTCATGAGGAGGGTCCGTCCCGTCGGGGAGCCCTGACGGCCGATGAAGTTCCTGTTGGAGGAGCTGGCACAGACCTGGCGGCCCACCAGGCGGTCGGGATTCATCGCCAGGCACATCGAGCAGCCGGCCCCCCGCCACTGGAATCCGGCCTGGCGGAAGATCTCGTCGAGCCCTTCGGCTTCCGCCTGCACGGCAACCTGCGCGGAGCCCGGTACTACCATGGCTTTCACGTGCGGCGCCACGCGCCTGCCCCTGGCCACTTCCGCGGCTTCCCTGAGGTCGCTCAACCTGCCGTTGGTGCAGGAGCCGATGAAGGCCACGTCGATCTTCAAACCCGCCAGGGGCGTTCCCTCTTGGAAGCCGGTATGTTCGTAGGCTTTACGGACAACCTCCCGTTCCCCGGGAGGGAGGTCCGCGAGGCGCGGCAGCCTTCCCGTCACTCCCACCGCCTGGCCGGGGTTGATCCCCCAGGCTACCGTCGGCTCGAGACCCGCCCCGTCGAGGCGGAATACGTCGTCGTAGGAGGCATCGCCGTCCGAAGCGATTTCTTTCCAGAAGCGCCGCGCCGCGGCAAGCTCCTCTCCCTTGGGGGCGAAGGGGCGGCCCTCGATGTACCGGAAGGTCGTCTCGTCGGGGTTTACATAGCCCACGCGCGCTCCGCCCTCGATGCTCATGTTGCAGATCGTCATGCGGGCTTCCATATCGAGAGCCTCGATTGCGGGTCCGCAGTACTCGTAGGCAAAACCGATCCCTCCCTTGACTCCGAGACGGGAGATGATGGCGAGGATGATGTCCTTGGCGTACACCCCCCGCGGAAGGCGGCCCGACACCTCGATCCGGCGGACCTTTGGCCGGGAAAGCGCGAGGGTCTGCGTGGCCAGGACGTCGCGGATCTGGGAGGTCCCGATCCCGAAGGCGAGGGCCCCCAGCGCCCCATGGGTGGAGGTATGGGAGTCTCCGCAGGCGATGACCATCCCGGGCTGGGTGAGCCCCAGCTCCGGCCCGATGATGTGGACGATGCCCTGGTACGGGGAGTCCAGCCCGAAGAAGCGGATGCCGTGCTCGCGGGTGTTCGCCTCTATTGCCTGGAGCATCTCCTCTGCCTGGGGATCGCCAAGGGGCCGCGTGCGCAGGTCCGTGGGCACGATGTGATCCACGGTTGCCACCGTCCTGTCGGCGAACAGCACGGGCAGGCCCCTGTCCTTCAGCATCTGGAACGCCTGCGGCGAGGTGACCTCATGGACGAGGTGCAGCCCGACGAAGATCTGGTCCTGGCCCGAGGGAAGAGTGGCTACCTTGTGCAGCGCCCAGACCTTCTCCAGAAGGTTTTTTCCCATGGCGGCTCCTTACGTGACACCCTCACCGCGAGCGATGAGAAGCTTTCCCGAGCGCACCAGCTCCACGACCCCATAGGGATCCAGCATCTTTCTGAGGGCATCGAGCTTCTCGGTGGAGCCGGTTGCCTGGAGCGTGATGGTGCTCTCGCTCAAATCCATGATCCGGCAGCCGAACGCATGGGCGATGTCCATGATCTCGGTCCGCTTGGCGGCGGTGCATTTGAGCTTGACCAGGGCAAGCTCCCTCTGGATGGTCTCCCGGCCCGAGTACTCCTTGGCATGGATCACGTCCACGAGCTTGTTCAGCTGCTTGAGGATATGCCCCAGGGTTTTTTCGTCACCTGTGGCCACAATGTTCATGTGGGAGAATCCGGGGTCCTGCCCTTCCGATACGACGAGGCTGTCCACATTGTAGCCGCGGCGGGCGAACACGAGGGCGATCCGATTCAGCACCCCGGGCTTGTTGGACACGTACAGGCTTATTGCGTGCTTCTTCGTCCGCGGCGGGGCGCTCACGTGGCGGCCCTCGCGCGCGGGGGCTCGATTATCATTTCGGAGAGAGAAGCCCCGGCGGGAATCATGGGAAACACATTGTCTTCCTTGCAGACCTCCGCGTCCACGACGCAGGGCCCCTCGTTGTACTGGAGTGCTGCGGTGAGCACGCGTCGTATGTCCGCAGTTCGCCTGATGCGGAAGGCTTTGCAGCCGTAGCTTTCGGCAAGCTTCACGAAATCGGGGTTTCCCACAAGGTCAACGCCGGAGAGACGGTTTTCATAGAAGAGGTTCTGCCACTGGCGGACCATCCCGAGGTAGCGGTTGTTGATGATCAGGATCTTCACGGGGAGCTTGTAGGTGGCCGCGGTGGCTAGTTCCGCCATCGTCATCTGGAAGCCCCCGTCTCCGACAATTGCCACCACGAGGTCCTTCGGCCGGGCGAACTGCGCCCCGATGGCGGCGGGAAAACCGAATCCCATCGTTCCCGCGCCTCCCGAGGTGATCCAGTGGAACCTCTGGTCCGTTTTGTAGAACTGCGCCGCCCACATCTGGTGCTGGCCGACGTCCGTTGTCACGAAGGCTTTCCCGCCGGTGAGGGTGTACATCTCGTCGATGACGGCCTGGGCCTTGAGCTTTCCGTTCCTCTTGTATTTCAAAGGATAGGCCTTCTTCCAGCCTTCGATGGTGGAAAGCCACTCCTCGGTATCTCCCGGGCGTGCCCGCTGGACGATCTGCCCCACCACGCGCCGCGCGTCTCCCACGATTCCCACGTCGACCTGGATGACCTTGTTGATCTCCGCGGGGTCGATATCGACATGGATCTTCACCGCATCGCGGCAGAAATCCTCCGTGCGCCCCGTGATCCGGTCGTCCCAGCGGGAGCCGACGGACATGACGAGGTCGCAGTCCGCCACGGCCTTGTTCGCGTAGGCGGTGCCGTGCATTCCGAGCATTCCCAGGCTGAGCTCATGCGTCTCGGGGAAGCATCCCTTTCCCAGGAGGGTATTGGTCACCGGGATGCGCATTTTCTGGGCAAGCTCGATCACCTCTGCCTCGGCCCCGGAGATCACGGCGCCGTGGCCCACCAGGATCACGGGGCGCTTCGCCTTGGCCAGAAGGTCCGCCGCCCTTTCGATGGAGGAGGGATCGCCCTCCTCCGGCACGGAGTAGCCGGGGAGGTGGAACTCCTCGTCGTAACGGGGGCACATGCTCGCCTGGGAGACGTCCTTGGGCACGTCCACCAGCACGGGTCCCGGCCGCCCGGTCTGCGAGAGGAAGAATGCTTCCCGCAGCACGCGGGGCAGATCCTCCACGCGATGCACGAGGTAGGAGTGCTTCACCACCGGAAGCGAGATTCCTGAAACATCGGCTTCTTGAAAGGTGTCCAGCCCGAGGTTGAAGGTGGACTGCTGCCCCGTGATGATCACCATGGGCACCGAATCCATCTGGGCCGTGAGGATGCCGGTGATCGTATTGGTGGCCCCCGGCCCCGAGGTGACAAGCACGACGGCGGGCTTTCCACTGGCGCGGGCGAAGCCGTCCGCCATGTGTGTGGCTCCCTGCTCGTGGCGCGTGAGAATGTGCTCGAGGGGAGAGCCGACGAGCGCGTCGAAGATGGGAATGGCTGCGCCGCCGGGCAGGCCGAAAACGTAGCGGACCCCCTGCTGTGCTATCACGTCGACTATTATCTGTGCTCCGGTTCGGGTGAGTTCGCTCATTTTCCACCTATTGGGCTATAAAGTAGTAACCATCCCGGCGGGAGACAACAGCGAAATCTATCCGCAGACGCCGGCGGGGTAGGGACATCGCGGCAGCCACGGCTTACAGTGAATATATCTCGCTGTACTTCGAAGTGAGGTAGCGCATGTAGGGCTCGATGTCGAGCGGCCCGCCCGCCGCCCGCTCGATGAGCTCCGCCGGGGTGAACGCAGCCCCATGGCGATAGAGGTTTTCACCAAGCCAGCCAAAGAGCTCTTCGAAGCCCCCGTTTTCGATCCGTGATGGGATTTCGGGGCGGGCGGCGACCGCCGCCTCGAAGAGCTGGGCGGACAGCACGTTTCCCATGGTGTAGCCCTGGAAGGCGCCGCCGATCAGGCCTCCGTACCAGTGCACGTCCTGAAGCGCTCCGTCCTTGTCGTCCGGCGGCACGAGCCCCAGGTCCCGGCGGTAGCGCTCGCGCCAGGCGTCGGGAAGGTCGGCGGCTGCGAGCTTCCCCTCCAGGAGGTCGAGCTCCAGGTCGAAGCGGACCATGACGTGCAGGTTGTACGTCACCTCGTCGGCGTCCGTCCTGATGAGCGAAGGCTCCACCTTGTTGATGGCGCGATAGAAATCCGCAAGCGTCACGGAACCGAGCTGTGCCGGAAAGAGGGAAGAAAGCCTGGGGAAAAAGAAGCTCCAGAACGCGCGGCTTTTTCCCACCATGTTCTCCCACAGGCGCGACTGGCTTTCATGCACCCCGGAGGATACCCCGCGGGCGAGGGGCGTGCCCTCGAAGGAGGGATCAACGCCCTGCTCGTACATTGCGTGACCCGCCTCGTGGAGGGTGCTGAACAGGGCGTCTGAAATCGTGGATTCCCGCACACGCGTGGTTATGCGGACGTCGCCAATGGAGAACCTGGTTGTGAAGGGGTGAGGCGATCTGTCCAGCCGCCCGCGCTCGATATCGAAGCCGAATCGGCGAACCACATCCAGGCCGAACTCGACCTGCTGTGCCTCGGGAAAAGTGCCGCGCAGGCAGGATGTGTCGATGGGCGGACGCTCGGCGATGGAACGCACGAGGGGGACCAGTCGGGAGCGAAGCTCGCCGAAGAGCTTTCGAAGCTGGCGGGCAGTAGCGCCCTGGTCCGCCATGTCGATCAAGGGGTCCGCCACGTGATCGTAGCCGGGGAAAAATCCGGCGAACTCTCGGCTGAGATCGAGTGTCCTCTGGAGATACGGCAGGATGGAAGGGAAGTCATTGTCGGGCCTCGCCCCGGTCCAGGCCATGTAGCTTGCCGAAGTCTGGCGCGACATCTCGGCCACGAACTCGGGCGGTACCTTTATCGCCTTCTGGTAGTCACGGCGCGTAACGCGGATGAGGGCGGCATCCGGCGAGTCGTAGGGCAGGCTCCTGGCGTAGGGCTCCAGGGAGTTCAGAAGCTCCCCGATGGCGGGGTGCGTGAGCTTTTCGTGCATCAGCCGGGACAGGGTGGCCAGCTGACGCCCCCGGGCTTCGGCTCCACCCGGCGGCATGTAGGTGGATTGGTCCCAGCTCAGGAGCGCGCCGGCCGAGTCGAGGTCGTTGATCTCGCGCAGGCGTTCGGTGAGCTGCTTCAGTCCGGCGTCGCTGCTCATGAGCCAATATAATCGTAAAAAGCCCGACGGCGAAAGGGGACGGCTGCGCAGAGGCGCTGCGATAGGCGGGCTTTCTCATTTGGCAGGGGCGCCGTTTTATGCTATCCCTCACGTGAGGGAGGCAATCGATGCGAAAAATGATTCTGCTGCTTTCAGCCCTTTTGCTATTGTTGGCTTCCTGCAGCCGTAAATTCGGCGACATAACCCCCGAGGAATCCATATTCGCGGATACGATGGTAGACATGACCTGGCAGCAGGTGAAGAAGGCCGCCGACGACAAGGCGATCGTGCTTCTCCCCATAGCCGTGGTGGAAGAACATGGGCCGCAGATGGATCTTTCTCCCGATATCTATCAAACCTGCATCGGTTGCAGGTACGTGAAGAGAGCTCTCGAGAAAAAAGGCATCCCGGTGATCATAGCCCCTCCCTACTATTGGGGCATGAGCGAAGTGAACAAGCACATTCCCGGGACGTTTTCGGTCCGGGCCGATACGTTTACGGCAATGCTTTTCGATATCGTGAGCTCGCTTGAATCATGGGGTTTCACTGAAGTTTTCTGCGCGAACCTGCATGGAGATACGACTCATAATGAGGTATTGGATCGGTCCATCACCGAGATAAGAAATGAGCTGAACATAGGCGTGTATAACATTCAGACCATCGGCAAGAGCCTGGCGAGCCCTCCAAGATTTCTGCCGCCGCGAAGCGGGAAATTCTCGCCGGATTACCATGCGGGTGCGGATGAAACGGCTATAATGCTGTCTTTGTATCCGCAGAGGGTACGAACGGATATCGCCGAAGGTCTGAAGCCGGAGGCCTCCTTCGATCCGCTGGGCTATGTCGGTGACCCCGCAAGCTATAAGCTGGAGAAGAACGCCGTCGAGAACTTCAGGATCAATGCCGAGTATGGGGCGCAGCTCATCGAAGCTTTTTTGAAAAAAAGTCGAACCTAGGCCTCCGCGCCAAGGCGCGCGGCCTCCATCAATTCATGTTTCAACCCGCATTCCATTGAATGGGAATGAGCCGGCCTTCGACTTTGTTTCTGAACTTTATAGAAGGATAGCCTACCCCAAGAAAGCCGAAGATTCTCTCCGATTTCAAGAGATGCAGCTTGTTTCGGAGGGTGCCATCCGCATTCAGAATGGACTGGTTGCCCACGAGGTTCCTGCATCCCAGACCGAGCGCCCCCGCCAACAGGGTGATATTGTAAACCGCGTATTGAGCGCTTTCCAGATTGAGCGGTACACGCTTGTCGCCGACAACCATGACGAAGGCGGGCGGACGACTGCTGAAGACCGATGCACGCGTAATTGCAGTCTCCAGCTTGGGCTTCGTTCTCAGGTATTGCTCGCGCATCGAAGGCTTTGCCAAGCTCACAAGATGCGTGAAAAGCCTGGGCTTGAAAAAAAGGTTATAGATCCTTGTGGAGAATCTCACCAGAATCCGGTCCATGAGATCAATGATCCCGGGATCGTCGATTATCACGATTCGAAATCCATGGCTGTGCGTTGGGGCATAAGCGGCATAGCCCGCCAGGCGTTCGAGTGTCTTGCGGTCCATGGGAGCTTGCCTGAAGTCTCGGAAAGTCCGTCTTTCCTTGAACAGCTCATCCATCTGCTCTGCTGACGGCATAAGAAGGGGATTGAATCGCTTGGATTCCACCTTGTCCCAGGCAAGAGCCTGCGAAGGGCAGATTGCTATGCACTGAGAACATGTGCTGCAATACCGGTAGTCGATCTGGATCTTTTTATCGACGACGGACATGCAATGCTCATGGCAGATCTTTGCGCACGTTCCGCACCCCGTGCATTTCCCGGTATCTCGAACAACCATGCTGTGGCTCGGACTACGTATCAAGCGGTGGGCGCGGCACGCCCGGCGGTATCCGCAGTGACCACGGAACGATGAGCGTCGATCCATATTCCGAACGGGAGCAGTAAAAGCGTCGCGAAGCACATCAGGATTGAAAGCTGCGGCGGCAAGAGAGCGGACAGCGGAAAGAGGGCGAGGAAAGCCACCATGAGCCAGAATGACAGCACGCCGGTACGGTCCTTGGCCTTTGTTCCAAGCAGGTAGATCACGATTCCCGCGCCAAGCATGCCGAACTCCGTTATCAGCGCCGCTGCCATCGAGTTGTACAAGCCCAGGCCGACTTTCGGGGATCCATCGAAGAGAAGAGGCAGGTCCGGGGGAGCAGGATGTCCCATTCCCATTGGATGCGAAATGAAGTCCAGCACCCAGTGGCTGAAAACGAGGAGCCCGATCACGATGCTGGTTCGAGCGTCGCGAGAGAACGCGAAGGCGACTGCAAAACCCGCGATCGACCAGACAACGGACATGAAAAGCCCGTGGGACCACGGGAAAGATGCGTCCGGACCTCCATGCTCGATGCCAATGACCGCGAACAGGCCGGCCAGCGTATCTATTGCCGTTACGGCAACCAACAGGAAACCCAGAGACGCTTTCGGCGCGGCGCGCTTGGCGGCGAGCCCGACTCCAATGTGTCCGAAAAACATAGAATCTCCTTTATGTATCCGTCGAATGCCAGCATAGCGCGCGTGGGCTCGCTTCTCAAGATGCGGCCCTTCCCATTTTCCCTGTTTCTTGCCAGTATACGCGGCCATAGATGCCGCCCATGAGCACGGATCAAACCCGCATCCCGCTCGTACACCTTGCCTGGCCCATTCTCGTTGAAAACATGCTGCGCACGTCGCTCATGAGCATCGACACCTTCATGCTCAGCCGATACTCCCTCGATGCCGTGGCCGCCATGAGCCTGGTCAACCAGTTCGCGTTCTTCATCCAGCTTCTCTACATGATGGTGGCTTTCGGCGCAAGCATCCTGATCTCGCAGAATCTTGGCGCCGGAAAGCGACGGGAAGCCGGGCTGGTGGGCGTTGCGAGCATCACCCTGATCGTCGGGTTTTCCCTGGCCCTTTCCGTGACGCTCGCGCTGATCACCAGGCCCATCCTCGGGCTCTACAAGCTCGACCCCTTGGTCTCTACATATGCCGGACAGTTCCTCCTCATCTATGGAGGTCTCTCCTTCTTCATGGCGCTCAACATCATCCAGGCGAGCATCCTGAGGGCATGGGGGTATCCCCGCCCTCCCATGTACGTCAATATCTTCGCGCTCATCCTGACCATGGCGGGCAACGCCTTCAGCCTCTTCGGCCTCTGGGGTTTTCCCATCCTGGGCGTCATTGGGGTGGCATCGTCGACCGTGTTGAGCCAATTCATCGCCTGCATTCTCTTTTTCATCATCATGCGAAGGAAAAAGGAAATCGAGCTGCCCCTTCGCTCCCTTACCCGGATCCCGAGATCCGTGTACAGATCGATTCTCGGGGTCGGGGTTCCAACAGCGGGGGAAAGCCTCTCCTATAACGTCTCTCAGATCGTGAACATGTCCATGGTGGCCGGCATGGGCACGCAGGCGTTGGCGGCGTACGGAATCCTCATCGCCCTGATCCGCTACACTCTCATGCCGGCGCTCTCCATCGGCACCGGCGTCCAGATCAAGGTCGGGTACTTCGTCGGGTCGGGAAAGCACGACGAGGCGAAAAGGAATGTGTACCGATATTTCGCGATGGGCTTTCTTGTTTCCATTCTTGCCGTCGGAATCCTCAACATCGTGAAGCGCCCTCTCCTCGGGCTTTTCTCGGAGGACGAAGAGCTGATAGCCCTGGCGGCGACGGTTCTCCTCGTTTCCCTGGTCCATGAGCCGGGCCGAAGCTTCAATACGATCATCATTCCCGCCTTGAAAGGCGCGGGCGATGTCAAGTTTCCCGTCTACGCGGGAATCATTTCAAATTGGGGCATCAGCGTGTTCGGCTGCTGGCTTCTCGGCGTGCGGCTGGGGCTCGGGCTTGTCGGGGTCTGGATTGCCATGGCTTCGGACGAATGGGCGCGGGGAATCGTGATGCTTCTGCGCTGGCGGTCGGGCATCTGGAAACACAAGAACCTTATTACACCGGCCGGCCAAGATCCTTCCGTGCCGCTTCTCCCTTTGGCGGAAGTGGAACGGGGAGACTGAGTCCTCAGCTCCCAGCGCGGCGGCGGATAGAAAAAAACGTTTGGGCGATGGCCCTGGCAGCCCACGGCGGGGTTATAGTGACATATTTCTGAAAAAGGAGCGCTTCAGGGCCGAGCGCGTGGAGGATGAAAATGAACATGTTTGCAGAGAAAGTCGCCATAGTGACGGGCGGTGCTTCAGGTATTGGAAAAGCCGTCTGTGTAAATCTGGCCCGACATGGCGCCCGTGTGATCATCGCGGATCGTGATCTGCCCGGGGCGCAAGAGACTGAGTCATTCATCACGTCGAATGGCGGCGCCGCTAAAGCGATGTGCGTGGATGTATCCAATCCTCACGATGTGGAATCTCTCATTGAAAATGCCGTGAGAGACCATGGCCGGATCGACTTTCTCTTCAATAATGCGGGCATCTCGATAAATGGAGAATTCCAGGATCTCGAATTGGAGCATTGGAAACGCGTGTTGGACGTCAATCTGTGGGGCGTGGTTTATGGATGCCATTACGCGTATCCCATCATGAAAAGGCAGGGATTCGGTCACATTATCAATACGGCATCCCTGGCCGGTCTGATACCGCAAGGGCTGGGTACTATTTATTCCGCCAGCAAACATGCCGTGGTTGGTTTTTCATTGGCTTTGCGGGGAGAAGCGAAGCAGTACGGCATAAAAGTCAGCGCGCTGTGCCCGGGGTACATCAGGACGAACATCCAAAAGACGTCTTTGATGGTTTCCGACTATATGAACTCGGAAAAAAACAAGCAAATGGAAGCCGGAATGAAATTCCTCACTCCCGAGGATTGCATCGATCAAATGATGCGCGGGGTGAAGCGGAACAAGGGAATAATCGTTTCGCCGGGAAGATTCAAAGCGTTCTGGTGGCTGCAGAGATTGTTTCCCGGGTTCATGCCGGCAATGTGGGACAGAATAATCAAGCACATGAAGAGGGCGTAGAGAATGGCTTCGACGGGTCATGACGATGGAATCGGGAAATTCAGAATAATAAAGCCGTCCTTTCTCAGGCGTCTCATGATAGAAGGCCTCGATGCCATACCTCCCGGCCATACAATGATGGCGCTGCTGGAGCTCGACGTTACGAAAGCGCGAAAAGCTCTCCGCGGACTAAGGGCAAACGGCAGGAAGGTATCTCTGTTCGCCTTCGTCATCAAGGCCATCGCCACGGCCGTTTCCGAGAACAAGGAGCTGAACTCGATCCGTGGCGCCAAAGGCATCGTCGAGTTTGAAGATATAGACGTCAATGTGCCCATGGAGCTGAATTCCGCAGGGGAGAAATTCCCCCGCCAGCTCGTCATCCGAAAAGCTCATGAAAAAAGCGTGGAACGGATTTGCCAGGAGGTGAACGAGGCAAGAGAGCAATTCACAATGGCCGGCCATGCCGGGCAGGAAGACAAATGGGCTTTGAATCTTATGAGGAGGCTGTTTCTTGTGCCGAAGCTTTTACGGCGTTTGATTCTGAGAGCCCTCTACATGAATCCGTTCACCGTAAAAAGAATGGCCGGCACGATCTTCGTTTCTTCCGTGGGCACTTTCACAAAGACACCCGGTTTCGTGGTGCCCTACATGGGCGGACCCCGCGCCGTGTCTTTCATCCTGGGAAGCGTTGTCAACAAGCCCGTCATCGTGGGCGGGGAGAGTCAGGCAAGAGAGATGTTGTCCATGACCATCGTATTCAATCACGACATAGTGGATGGCGCGCCGGCTGCCCGCTTTGTAAATCGTTTGAGAAGGATCATAGAAGGCGTCCAACCCGTCACGTCCGGATAAAGCAGGCAGCCTTCGCGGGCCTCAGGCCGTCGGGGGGACTTGAGCCTTCCTGCGCTCAGCGGCACAAGGCGCATTCTTTGTGGTGTATTCACCCAGCTTCCGGCACCAAACCGCGGCAAAGGTCCGGCAGGGCCCTGCGCCGTCAACGTCCGTGTCTTTGGGGAAATCTGCGCTTGGGCAGTCGAAATCGCAGAACCTGGTCTTTGAAGATTCCTCCGCGCTCATCCCAAAGAGAATACCGCCGCCTGTCGGCGCGGCGCCCGGCAAGCGGCGGAGGGAGACATTGCTCCTTTGCTTCAGCAGCGGCGGAGCCGCCTCATGATGCTCTCAGGCTCTCGGCCAGGCGATCCAGCATTTCCATCCAGCCCTGCCGGGTCCCATCACGCTCCTTGACGGCTTTCGGGAAGGAATGCCGCAGGGTGAGCCTTGTCTTTCCCTCATGCTCTGCGAACGTCACGGTGACAAGCGTCTCCGCGGGATGATCCGGGCTCATGCCGTAGAGGGTCGGCGATACGGGGTTTCCTTGCGGGTCTGCAAAAGCGTCTGTGTAGACGATTTTTTCATTGGGAACGATCTCACGATAGATTCCGATTCCCCAGACGCCCTTGCCTTCGGGGGGCTGCATGCAATAATGGAAGGCCCCGCCTGGCCGGAGATCCACTTTGCAGGAGGGCGTTGTCCAATCCTTCGGGGCCCACCAGCGCACCAGGTGCTTCGGGTCTGTCCATGCCTTGAAGACCAGCTCCCGAGGAGCGTCCAAGACACGGGTGATAATGATATCGCTATCGGCCTTGGCCGACGCGTCCTTAGTTCTTTGTTCCATGCTTCTTCTCCTTCTGCAGCTCATGCAGATATTCATCCAGACGATCGAGGCTTTTCTCCCAGAGTGTGCGATAACGCTCTATCCATTCGTCAGCATCCTTGAGAGGCTGCGCCTCCAGCCTGCACGGCCGCCATTGCGCCTCCCGCCGGCGGGAGATCAGGCCGGCCTTTTCCAGCACCTTGAGGTGCTTGGTAATGGCGGGCAGGGTCATTGTAAAAGGCTGGGCAAGCTTCTTTACGGAAGCTTCTCCAGAGCTTAAGGAGGCGAGGATCCTGCGGCGCGTGGGATCCGCCAACGCGGCGAATGTGAGGCTGAGGCGATCCGGCTTTGTGTTTTTTTTTACCATAAGGTTAATTCACCTAATGGTAAAATAAGAATCTCGAGATGGAAGCGTCAAGAAAAAAACTTGCTTTACGCGGGTCAGCCGACCCTCTCGAATCGGATGGGCAAGAGCTGAGTCAAGTCGAGGTTTTTGGAGGCGTTCATGATTTCGATCCCAACGATCTTTTCTCCCTCCCCCACATCCAGGACAATGTCATCCGACACGCGCCGGTTCACGACCTGTTGTGAGCGAGGATCTATGCGCAGGTACAGTAAATCCGCCCTCTCGTCATATTCGATCTTCATATCAGGTCTCCCACGTCCCATAGAAAACATACACTGTAACTACTATTATGGCATCCCCTTAAGACACAATCCACACCAACTCCGCGACATTGTCGCCGCCTGCCGTTTCTTCGTACCTTTCAGCCTATGAAAAGCGCAATCGAATGGTTCGACATACCGTCTTCAAACTTTGAACGGGCCCTGAAGTTCTGCTCTGATATCCTTGGCGAGCCGCTGAAGATCAATGAGTACGAGGGGCAGAAGCTGGCCTTTTTCCCCATGGACCCGAAGGGTGACGTGGGTGGAGACCTTGTTCCCCCCAGCCCCGAGTTTGTGCCCTCCAACAAGGGAAGCCGCGTATATCTGAATTGCGATGGCAAGCTGGATGAGGTGCTTAGCAGAGTGACACGGGCTGGCGGCAAGATTGTCAGGCCCAAGTTCTCCATCCCCGATGCCGACATCGCGATTATCGAGGATACATAGGGCAACTACGTCGGGCTGTCGAGCTTGAAAGCAAAATAGGGCGAAAGATCACAGAACCAGCGCGTGGGCGATACTACTCCGCGAAGATTTCTGTGTGGGCAGCAGGCCATACTTTTGCGAGCTCCTTAACCAGCGCCATAGATACTCCCGAGCTGCTCCAGCACCTCGTCCAGTGAGCTTTGGATAATGCCCATGCTTTTCAGGTCGATCGGCTCGCTTCGTACTTCACTGAGAAACCTACGCATGTCGGCCCGGATATTCGGGGGAACGTCCGCGCGAGGGGCGGGATCGATAATTCGGTAGAGCCGGAACACATCATTGCGATGCTTGCTGATGTCGCTGCTGTGAATCTTGTGGCCGGCCTCCCTGCGCTCTCTGAGGTCGAGCCAGGCACGAGCTTTCAAAGGAACCAGGTGCTCGGGCCCAACCACGGAAACGCCTTCAACGATCCGAATGCCGTCCTTGAGAAAAGCGTAGTACTCGTCTTGGAGAAGAATCGCGGACAGGCTTGATATCCCGTCACCGAAGGGAATTGGGGTGAGATGTACGCCGTGTGCCGGTTCAAGTCGATCTGGCCGGATGGAGAGTATCTCCAGCATGCTCGGAAACCCCGGCACCTGCGGCGAGACAAATCGATAATACGTGGGTCTGCCCTCGCCTGACTGCGCCACGCTGTACTGTCCTGCCCGGATGAAGTTCCAGAAGGACCTTGCGAACCCGGAGTCGAGCGCCTCAGCTATCAGCACGATGTCCAGGTCCCTGGTTGCTCGAAACGCCAACCCCACCTGCTCCATTAGGAGGTCACAGGCGGAGCCGCCGATCAGTGCGTACTGGTGAGTCCGCTCCCTGAAGTGGTCCCGAAACAGTTCCAAGCCGGCTACCACTTCATTCCCTCCAGCAGTTCGTCAAGCGCCGATTCCACGCGCTCGTCAGAGGTACCGTTCAAGGACAGGAAGAGTGAGAGCCGATCCACAACCGGGCCGTCGGCAACCGCTCCTGGAGGATAGGCCCACACCTCCACCTCGACCCCGTGCCGTTCCACGGCGTCCGCGCCCACAACGGGAAACCTGGCCCGAAGAGCAGGCCAGGCGCCGCTCGACACGGCCACCACGGGGGTCGATGGTCCCGAAAGGTTGGTGTAGGCAGCAAGGGCGGTAAGTCCTGCCGTGTGCGCGCCCAGATCCTTCCTGGACGCCGCCACTGCGACGCGTCGCAAGACCGGGCTTCGGAGCAGCGGTCGCGCCTTCTCCCACAGGTCGCGGCGCGATCCGGCCAGCTCCATGAGTCGTCGCCTTCCCGCGCTGTAGTGGCGGCCAAGCCCGGCGCTCTCAAGCTCGTCGAAAACCCGGGACAGGGTCATATTGCTATAGCCAAGGGCGGCAGCCATTTCCTGCGGCGAGAATGTGTCCCGTTCCCTGCACTGAAGAGCATAGAGGAAGGCTGCCTGCGTGGCAGGGCTCAACCTTTCCGGCGCCCCCCTGACGTTCCTGAAGTGCTCGCGCAGGTCGATGCCGAGCATGGGCAGGTAGACCTGGTTCCCCGGAACGACAAAGGCAACTCTCTGGTCGATAAGCTGCTTGCGCCGGGCGCTGTCGATTCCCGAGGCAACGTAGACCACCTCTCCTTCCCACCGCTTGCCGACCTCGAACATGTGCTTCCTGATTGCCGCAGGCGTATTCGGCTGGACGCCCCGATCCATCATGAAAAGGCAAGGCGCCCGCAGAACCCTCGCGGACAGGAACGCATATGCCTCCCGCAGGTACGCAGGAAGAGAACCTTCGCCCGACCATGGGCGCGTGTCTATTCCTATAGAAAGGACTTCACGCAAATGCCGCTTGAGCCGCTCTTGGAGATCGTTCTGGACTATAGATTTCATAACTTTCATCTGTACGATAACACTATCGGCGTTATCGTTCAAGATGCTGTTACTTTTTTCGGGCGGATAGTTTCCGCGCGGGCTTCAGATGGTAGTCGTTCAGGCGTTCACACTAAGGGTGACGTGGGCGGAGACCTTGTTCCCTCCAGCCCCGAGTTTGTGCCCTCCAACAAGGGAAGCCGCGTGTATCTGAGAGGTCGAAAGATCGCCCGGCCGCGCTATCAGCCGATTGTGTAGCTGAAGGTATAGCTCCCTGAACCCAGTACCGCCTCTGCTCCGTCTTTGCACTTCGTGAAACGGGCCGGGGCGCTCTTGTTGGCGGCCCCACGTAGATCGCCGGCGCCGCGGGCAGAAGCTCTACCGGGCCCGCGATCGGAGCTGCTGCCGAGCGCGGCGGCCCCCCCTTCTGTGAGGCCTGACGGTGTCGCTCCCGGCAGCACCACCCGGGCCGTCGTGTTGTGCGGCACCGTGATTTCCACGCTCATCCGGCCGCCCTTCAAAGACCAGGACACGGCGGCCTTGCCGAACTCCGTCATCCAATCCGCCTTGGCGTGGGTGATGCCGCCACCGGGCCGAGGTTTCATGAGAAGCCGGCGGCGGCCGGAGCCGTCTTCTTCCAGGTCCAGGCCAGCGACGGCGCCGTAGAGCCAGTCCCCGATGGCGCCGTACGCGTAATGGTTGAAGGAGTTCATGGACGGGCTCCACATGGAGCCGTCGGGCTTGATCCCGTCCCAGTGCTCCCAAATGGTGGTGGCGCCCTTGGTCACCTGGTACAGCCAGGACGGGTAATCCTCACGGGTAAGAAGAGAATAGGCGACATCCAGTCTCCCGTTGTCTGCGAGGACCCGGCAGAGGAACGGCGTTCCGAGAAATCCCGTTGTCAGATGCCAGCCGTTCTCCTCGATAAGGCTGACCAGGGTGTCGACGGTCCGTTGTCTCTGTTTCTCGGGCGTCAGCCCGAAGGCGAGGGCAAGAACGTGCGCGGTCTGCGTCCTTGCGGCCAGGCGGCCGGAAGGCGTGTAGAACTCGTCCCGGAAGGCTTCAACGATTCTTCCGTACAGGCGTACGTACTCCCCGGCATCTTTCTTCCTGCCCAGGACTGCGGCCGCCTTGGCAAGGAGCAGGGTGGAGTGGGCATAAAAAGCGGTGGCGATAAGGTCTGTCGGCGTTGCCCCGAAGTAGCTTCCCTCTTTCGCGTCGAGGGCCACCCAGTCCCCGAAGTGGAAGCCCGAGTTCCAGAGAACCCCGCCCTGGGCATGAGCGCGCACGTACCCCACCCAGGCCTTCATGCTGTCGAACAGCTCGGCAAGGATTCGCGCATCTCCGCAGCGCTCGTAGAGCATCCAGGGGCAGATCACCACGGCATCTCCCCAGCCGGAGGATGAGTGCGACTGCTTGACGTTGGGATCGTTTTGGATAACGTCGGTGAGAACGTCGGGAGCCACAAAGGGGACGCCTCCCCCTTCCAATTGGTCCGCCTTCAGATCTCGAAGCCACTTGCGGTAGAAAGGGGCCGCGTGGACCAGGTAAAGGGCGGTGCAGATGAAGACCTGCGCGTCCCCGGTCCATCCGAGCCTTTCATCCCTCTGCGGGCAGTCCGTTGGAATATCCACGAAGTTGCCCTTCAGGCTCCAGAGGATATTGTGGTGAAGCTTGTTGACCAGCTCGTTCGAGCAGCTGAAGCTTCCGGCGGGCTCGAGGTCCGAATGGATGACGACGGCCTGGAAATCATCCATGGCCGGCTGGCCCGGGTATTCTTCTATAATCACGTAGCGGAACCCGTGAAAGGTGAAATGCGGCTCGAAGCTTTCCGGAGATCCTCCCTTGAGGACATACTCCACGCGGGCCTTCGCGCTGCGCAGGTTTTCCGTGTAGAAGTTGCCCGCCGCATCCAGGACTTCCGCATGCTTCAGCACCACGCGATCACCGGATTTACCTCGAACGGTGAAACGCACCCAACCCGTGAGATTCTGGCCGAAATCCAGCACCCGCTCGCCCTTGGGTGTCGTGAACAGGCGCAGGGGCGCTATCGTTTCCTGCCGCCTGACCAGCGGTCCATCCTGCGCCTGCAGGCGCCCTCGAATGCTATCGCCGCTATCCAATGGCCAGACCGGATGCCAGAGTGAATCGTCGAAGCCCGCTTGGTCGCAGCCGGCCTGCTCCAGGCGGGCGTCGTAGGTTTCCCCATGATAGATCTCGGAGAAAACGATCGGGCCCGCGGAGGCCTTCCATGATTCGTCGGTAACGATCAGCTCCTCGCGTCCGTCGGTATATCTCACCAGGAGCTGGAGAAACAGGGCGGTTCGTGTGCCGTAGACATTTCGCCGGCCCAGCCAGCCGGCCAGGTCTCCCTTGTACCATCCGCATCCCAGCATCGCCGCAATTGCGTTGGCCCCCGGATGCAACAGGCCCGTGACGTCCCAGGTCTGGTAGAGAAGCCGCTTGGAATAGGAGGTCCAGCCCGGCGTGAGAAGCGCATTTCCCACCCGCGCGCCGTTCAGCGAAAGCTGATACACGCCCAGCGCCGTGGTATAGATCCGGGCGAAAGAGACCTCACCCGCAAGGCTGAACTCCCGGCGCAAAAGCATTCCCGCGGATGAGGCGGCAGCCCCCTCGTCCTCCGGAGACACGAAGTGGGCCTTCCAAAAGGCAGGGTCGAGAAGTCCGGTCTCGAAGAAGGCGGCATCGCTCCAGGGGCTCTCCTCTCCATAATTGTCGCGCACCCGCACCCGGTAGAAGTAGCGCGTGGAGGAAAAAAGCGCGGGGCCCGAGTACTCCACCAGGACGGACTGCGCGGAGCGCACCTCGCCGGAGTCCCACAGAATGGCCGCGGGGGAGAAAGTATCGGCGCCTTGCTGGCCCGCGCCGCCGCCCAGGCTGCCGGCCCTCAGGTTGGCGGCCGGCTGCCCGCCCGCGCCTCGTGCGCCTTCTAGCTGGCCGGCGCCGCCCCGCTTACCCTCGCCGCCCCCCTGGTCGAAGCCCCCATCTGCCGCCACCTGCACCCGGAAGCTCTTCTGAACGACGTTCCTTCCATCGGATTCGAGGACCCAGGAGAACCGGGGCCGCGTCTCCCCGATTCCCACAGGGTTCTCCTGGTGCTCACAGCGCAGCCGCGTGGCTTTCAGCATTTCATCCCCCTTGGCAAGCGGCCCAGCGCCCCCACTATCGTGAGCGCTATGCCCAGCCCCACCAGCTTACGCCTTAAGGGCACCCGCGGTCAGCCCCGCGACAATCCTCTTGTTGAAAAAGATGAAAAGGATGAGGGGCGGAATGGAGATCAAAACGACGTCTGAAAACAGGAGGTTCCACCGCGTCACGTACATGCTCATGAAGTTGTACAGGGTGAGCTGGACCGTCGCGTTTTTCGCACCGGGAAGGAAATACAACGGGTTCACGAAGTCATTGAAGATGTTCACCGCGGAAAGCACGATGATGGTGGAGGTGACGGGCTTGAGGAGCGGGAAAATGATCCTGAAAAACAACTGCCAGCCCTGGCAGCCGTCTATCACGGCCGCCTCGTCTATTTCCCGAGGCACGGTAACCATGAACCCTCTGTAGAGCAGGGTTGCGAAGGGGAATCCGAGGGCCACCTCAATCAGGACGAGCCCGGGCAGCGTCTTGAACAGCCCAATACCCCGCAGGATCCAGATCGTGGGGACAATTGAAGGGGGGATCATCAGGCCGGCAAGCACGAGGAAGTTCACAAGCCCCAGGCCCTTGCCTGATCGGCGCTGCATCACGAAGCCCCCCATCGCGCAGACCACGACCAGCACCAGGATGGAGAACACGGTGAGAAGGAAGCTGTTCACGAAAGCGCGCACCACCAGTCCTCCATTGTCCGTGAGCACCGTGGAGTAGTTCTGAACGATCATGAAGGTCGATGGCCAGGAAATGCTGGCGTCGGCTGCATCAGAGATGGTCTTTGCCGAGTTGATGATGACGAAGTAATACGGTACGCCGAAGACCACGAGGGACACGAGGATGGCGATTCCCCCCACGATGAAGCCCCGCGCGCGAAACCTCATAGGTCCACCTCATGACGGGTCAGGTATCTGTAGAGCGGCACGGCCAGGGCGGAGACCACCACGAAGAGGATGACGTTGCCCGCCGTGGCAAGCCCGTAGAACCCGCCGGTGTACTGCTTGTAGATGATGGAGGCGATGAGGTCCGTGGTGAACCCCGGGCCCCCCTTGGTCATGGCCCAGACAAGGTCGAAGGTGCGAAGCCCTCCAATGAAGGCAAGGATGATGACGGAGTTCATGGCAGGGCGGCAGAGGGGCAGGGTGATGAAGCGGAACTTGTCCCCCGCGTTCCCGCCGTCCAGCATGAGCGCCTCATAGTACTGCTGCGGGATAGAGGCGATGCCGGCAAGGTAGATCACCGTGGCCACCCCGACGCCCTTCCACACGTCCACCATCGCCACGGAGAGTAAGGCGATGTGTACGTCTCCCAGCCAGTCGGGGCCCGCAATGCCGATGAGGGCGAGGGCCTTGTTGATAAGGCCACGGGAAGGGTGCATGAGACTGCTGAAGGTGATGCCGACGGCGATGGTGCTGAGAAGGTTGGGAAAGAAGACCATGGAGCGCAGGTATCCCTTTGCCCGTATGGAGGAGGAGAGAAACACGCCCAGAAAGAGGCCGAGCACCACCTTCAGCCCGCAGGTGACCACGGCATAGATTATGGTGTTTCGAAAGCCGATGCTCAGCGAGTATTCGGAGAAGAAGCTTTTGAAGTTGTCAAAGCCGATGAAGTACCAGTTGGTGAGCGTCCAGCGGGTCATGCTGAAGAACAGGGAGATGACGGTGGGAAGCAGGAAAAGCCCGCCGTAGATCAGTCCCGCGGGCAGAAGGAAAGCAAAGGAGTAGGACGTGCGGGATATGGACCTCATGACGGCCTTTCACGGGCGGCGGTCCCGCGAGCTGGCGGGACCGCCGCAGTCAAAAAGGGTGCCGGGGAGAGATTACCAGCCGGGAAGACCGAGCTGCTTGGCCTGCTTTTCGACGTCCCTGTCGTATTCCTTCGCCGCATCTATCGGGGTTGCGATTCCGCTGCCGCATTCCACGCAGATCTGCGGAAGGTTGGGGCCCTTGATGGGAGAAAGGAACTCCAGGGCCGGGGCGGTGTTGCCCGAGTCGAAATAGGGGAGCATGTCCTTTGCCGCGGGCACCACGTCCGCGGGCAGCTTCACGCCCTTGACGGCGAACGGCCCGTCGGGTTTCTGCCTTTCCATGTACGCGGCGATTCCCTCCTGTGAGACGTAGAACGCGGCCCACTTCTTGGCCGCATCCACGTTCTTGCCGTTCTTGTACAGGTAGATGCCCGCGGGCATCCAGACCGTCAGGCCGTTCTTGGCCGCCGTGTCTCCCGGCTGCGCGAAGAACCCGATGTCGTTCAGCTTGTCGGGCGCCGTGTTCTTGATATTGGCGAGGGCGAAGGTGAGCATGGGGTAGTGCGCTCCGGTCCCGTCTGCGAGCATCTTCAGCGCAACGTCATAGGTGGTGGCCAGGCTGTCCTTGTTCATGAACCCCATCTTGTAGATCTGCTGGAGCTTCTCGAATCCGCGGAGCGCGATCGGGGTGCCGGCGTAGGTTGCCTTGTGATTGGTGTAGTCTGCGGCAAAGCCGGGGTACTGCGCCTGCACGTTGTAGTAATCCGCCAGGAGGATGAGCTGGGAGGTCCAGTCGTCCTTGTAGGACCCGATCACCGCGATCTTTCCGGCCGCCTTGATCTTGGTGCAGTTTGCCAAAAGCTCGCTCCACGTCCGGGGCACCTTGAGGCCGAGCTGGGCGTACACCTTCTTGTTGTACAGCCAACCGCCCCCCATGGCCGTCTGCGCGGGAATTCCGTACACGCGGCCACCCACGCTCACCGTCTGCTTGAATGAGTCCACGATGTTCTTCATGTACGGCTCATTGGTCAGGTCCACGAAGTTCTGCGGCGGGTTGAGGGCCTGGAACAGGGAGCCCGAGTTGTAGAACGAGAGGTCGTCCATGTCCCCGGTTGCCAGGCGGGTCTTCACCACGTTGTCGCCCTCAGCGCCGCCGGGCCGCAGGTCTATGGTGACCGAGATGCCCAGCGCCTTCTGCGCGGCGTCGATGACCCCCTTGATCCCGTCCAGCGCGGTCTGGTTGTCGATCAGGAGCGTGAGGTTGGTCTGGGCGAACACGGTCCCGCCGGCCAGGAGCCCGGCGACGCAGAACACCAGTACGAGGAACGCTTTCGTACGCATGGGAGGTAGCCTCCTTGGTTGGATGATGAGAACTCGCACGGGCAAAAAGTTATCATCGCGCATGCCAGCCGAACATGGACTGTTCAGCACAATTCCATGGAGTTTTCAGCGCTCCGGGGCAGCCGGCTTTTTTCCCCATTCAGACGGCGGCACGCCCGTGACGGACTTGAAGACCCGGCTGAAGTAGAACTGGTCCTTGTATCCCACGTAGGCGGCGACGTCCTTCAGCGGCATGCCGGGGTTGTCCGTGATGAAACGCTTGGCCGTATCCACGCGGGTTTTCGTCAGGAAATCGATGAATGACATATGCTCGTTGCGCCGGAAGAGCCTGCTCAAGTAGGTCTGGGAGACGGAGAACTTCTGGCACACGGACTGCAGGGTCAACGGATCCGCGTAGTTCTGCTCAACGTAGCGCACTATGGCTCCATAAAGTGAAGGGACATCGGTTTCCCGCCGGACATCGCAGCCCGGCCCCGCGATGCGCTGCACGATCTCCCACGCGCCCCGCGCGAGGCCGCTGAAGGAGGAGGCGCGGGAGAGAAGATCGTCCAGCTGAAGCTCCGCATCCTCCGCCGTCATTTCCTTCGGGTTTCCGGATTTCCGAAGCACCCGCAACAATACCTGGCGAAGGATTCCCTCCACCCACACGAGCGGGCGCTGCTCCCGCTCCCAGGCCGCGGCAAGCTCGCCCAGCACGGCCTCCAGTTCATGCCAGGAGGCATTGGAGAGAAGGAAATCGATACGGGACTCCAGCTCCGCGTCCAGGGCGGCCTTCGCGTCCTGGCCCGGATGCGGGGAGGCGTCGTTCATCTGCGCCGTGCGGGAAATACCGGGCACGATCGTTCTGTCCAGACCGTGTCGAAGCTCCGCCGTGTACTTTGCGCACTGGGAAAGCTCAAAGGTTCCCGCTCCGAACATGAGAGTCGAATACCCGCTGCCTGACTTCTCCCGCACGGCGAAGACACAGCGCCTGAAGGCGGCGGTCCGCGTCAGCTCCGGCGCATGGAAGAACACCAGCTCCCGGGTGTCCCGCCCGGAGAACGCCCAGACATTGTCGCTGATAAGCTCGTCCCACGGGGGAACCAGCGCCGCCTCCTCATCCTGACCGCCGGGCGCGGCGCGGAAGCGGGAAAGAAGGCCCCCCATTCGAAGCACCGCGCCCTCGAATTTCTGGAAGGGCAGGTACCTGGCCGCCATCCCCTCCTCCACCGGCAGGCCCAGCACCGCGTTTTCGAGGATCCGCACGCGGCGATCATAGGTGTCCCGGCGGACCTTGTCGGAAATGGCTTCCAGGGCGCGCTTCAGCTCAGATGCCCGCACGGGCTTCAGCAGGTACTCCACGACGCCGGAGCGCAGCGCGCCCCTGGCGTACTCGAAGTCCTGGTAGCCGCTGACGATGATGGAGGATACCTCGGGAAGCTCCTCCTTCAACCTGGCCACAAGCTCGATGCCGTCCATCAGCGGCATCCTGATGTCCGTGATGACGAGGTCCGGCCGCAGGAGCCGGGCCTGCTTCAATCCCTCCGCGCCGTTTTCCGCGGCGGCAATTATCCGCCATTCCTTGCAGTGAAGCTGGATGGACGAGCGAAGGTAGCGAAGCGCGGAGGGCTCGTCTTCCACCAGGATGACGGTCATCGCGACCCGTCCTCCGGCACAGATCCCAAAGGCGCACCGATGGTCACCCTGGCCCCGCCCTCCGGCGCATTCTCGAGCGTGAAGAGAAAGCCCGGTCCGTAGAACAGCGCAAGGCGCGCATACGTGTTGACCAGCCCCATGCCGCCGATGGCAAAGCCCTGCCGCGCGTCCGGCTGAGCCAGGCCCGCATCGATGGATCGAAACCGCTCGGCCAGGGAGGCGAGCGTCTCCGCGGAGAACCCCTGACCGTTATCGAGAACCTCAATGATCCAGCGGGAGCCCTGGATGAACCCGCGGACGGAAACGGACATGGCTCCTTGAGAGTTTTTGAAGCCGTGCGTCAGGGAGTTCTCCGTGATCTGCTGGAGAACGATCTTCGGGATGGCCTCCTCCAACATGGCGGGGTCCACCTCGACGCTATACTCCAGCCGATGCTCGAAGCGCGTCTTCATGAGGGAGAGGTAGGTGCGCACGTGCTCGATCTCCTCCGCGATGGTGGCGGAACGCCTGGTGGTGGAGGTGGAATAGCGGAGCATGGAGGCCAGGCCGTCGCAGATGGAGACGATCTCCTGGTCTCCCGTTTCCAGGCCCTTGTTGGCCAGCACCGTGAGGATATTGTAGATGAAGTGGGGATTCACCTGCGCCTGCAGGGAGTCCAGCCGCGCCTCCATCTGAAGCGAATGGGAGGTGATCTCGCGCTTCACGGCATCCGTGAGCCGCTGCCGCAGCCGCTGGAAGGAGAGATTGAGCGCCGCCACCTCGTCGTTGGCGCTCTCGAATACCAGCCTCTCGGGAAGATTCTCCAGCTCCGTGTTCTCCATCTTTTCCTTGAGCTGCATGATGGGCCGGGTGAGCTGCCGGGAGGAGAGGATATTGTACGCCAGGGAGACCGCCACGATCAGGATCCCGATGAGGATGGTCATGTTGCGGTTGAACTGAAGCGGCCCCAGGAGGGCCGCCTTGTCCTGGGCCAGGACCACCCTGATCCCTGTGTAAGCGGAGACGCCGGCGGCCAGGATCTCATCCGCGCCCGAGACGGGGTTTCGAACGAGGGAGACCTCCCGCGTCGGTGACGGAAGGCGGCTGGAGTAGTATTTCACCAGCGCTGCGTTCATGGGCGTGTTGTTGTAGAAAACCTGCCCGGAGGATGTCACGGCAAGGACCGCCAGGCTTCGCTGCTCGGGGACGGAGAACAGCTTTTCGAGGTCTTCGAACGGGTTCTGCACCTCCAGGTAGCCCATTCCTCCCGTGGGCCCCTGGACGGACCGCACCAGGCCGTATACCTGGACGCGCGGAACCGTGGACCACGGATCCGCATAGGGCGGGAGAATGAGCGCCCGGCCTCCGGCGCTGTCAGCTTCCGGGATCCACGGAAGCGAGCCAACGAGCCGCACCACATCACGAATGTCGCGATGCGTGCTGAAGTTGCTGGAGAGGAAGTCTCCGTTTCTATTGAAGACGTTGACGCTGTAGAAGTTCTTGCTGATGGAATAGCTCAAGAGCGTGCCGTTGATGATCTGCCAGCCCTCGTTGATATAGATGAGGTTCCTGGAGTCGTTCCTGTCCAGGTTGGAAAGGCTTGCCATGGAGGACATGAAGCCGGCGTTGGACAGGAGATACGTCGTGATGAAATCCATGGGCCGGATGAGGTTGTCCAGCTGCTGCGACATCTTGTTGGCCAGAACGGAGAGATTGGCATAGGCGTCACGCTCGGACAGCCGGGCGGAATACGTATAGAACCCGATCCCGAGCGCCACGACGAGCAGGATGATTAAAAGCGAATAGGTGAGCAGAAGCCGAGTCCGAAATCTCAAACCGGTTCTCGCCTTTCTCTTCAGCGAACCCACATTTTACCAGATGCCGAAAGCACCCTCAATCGAGCGGGGGCTTGCTTGTTAAACGATTACAGCCTATTCCTTAATAAGAAAACTCGTAATTAAAGTTTGCTTATAGAAGTCGCGGCCGATCCTGATTACTATTTTTCCCGATCAATCGAGTTCACCATGAATATCCTTCTTGCAATGGATGATTTTCATGGTGTATCATAGGGCCATGGTAGAGCGCGCTTTTATACTCGATAAATTGAAGGTGGCCCTGTCGCGCAGTCGCGTCGTCGTACTGGCCGGGCCGCGCCAGTGCGGCAAGACGACGCTGGCACGGCAACTTCTCAGCGAGGATTCGGTCAACTACTTCGACCTGGAGGATCCTACCGGCCTTGCTCGACTGGATGAGCCAATGACCGCGCTCGGACATTTGCAGGGCCTGGTAGTGATCGACGAGGTGCAGCGGCGGCAGGATCTTTTCCCCGTTTTGCGGGTTCTGGCAGATCGTCGGGACAACCCCGCCCGTTTTCTGATTCTGGGCAGCGCTTCGGGCGACCTTCTGCGTCAGACTTCGGAGAGCCTGGCGGGGAGAATGGAGCGCGTGACAATCAGCGGCTTTTCGCTGCGGGAGTTGGGCGCAGAAGCGGAACAAACCTTATGGCTGCGCGGCGGTTTCCCGCTCTCCTACCTGGCAGGCAGCGAAGCCGATAGCGCGGAATGGCGGAAGAGCTTTATCCAAACCCTGCTTGAACGTGATTTCCCGCAATGGGGCGTCCGCGTGCCTGCCGTGGCCTTGCAGCGCTTCTGGACAATGCTCGCGCACTATCATGGACAGACCTGGAACGCGGCCGAACCAGCCCGGGCGCTGGGTGTGAGCGAATCCACCGCCCGCCGCTATCTCGATCTGCTGACGGACGCCTTCCTTATCCGGCAGTTGCATCCCTATTATGCCAACATCAGCAAACGGCAGGTCAAGGCCCCAAAGGTCTCCGTGCGCGACAGCGGGCTTTTGCACCAGCTTCTCGGCATCAACACGCTGAAGGAACTGCTGAGCCATCCCAAAGTCGGCGCCTCATGGGAAGGGTTTGTTATCGAGCAGGTATTGATGACGGAGCCGCATGACGAAGCCCTCTTCTGGGCCACGCATCAGGGAGCGGAGATCGACCTGATCCTGAGGCGTGGCAGCGAGCTTTTGGGCGTAGAGTGCAAGCGGACCGACACTCCACGCATGACCCCGTCCATCCGCATCGCCCTTGAAAATCTTGGGCTTGCGCGGGTGGCCGTGCTCTACCCCGGGACGAAGCGTTTTCCAATTACGGAACGGGTGGAAGCCGTGCCTCTTCAGACGATGGTCAAAGGTATTTCGCTTTTCGAGGGGGGCGAGTCATGAGTTTGGGCTTTGAACGCTATCGCGGCGATTGCTTGAAAAGCCCCTGAGCGAGCAGCCCTAGATAAAAAGAAGCCATCTGACGCGGCGTGAATGCCCGGGGGTGGTCCATCCACCAGAAGGCAAGGCCCATGAGGATGGAGGTCAAGACGCGGGTTGCTAGGGGCAGGGGGATGGAGAGGTGCTCCTCTCCAACAACCCGCAACCTGCTCTCTTGGAGAAAGTCGTCAACAAAAGCCTCCATCTGTTCCAGCAGTATCGGGCCTGCCGCTCCTGATATCAGGGGGCGGAAGATTTTCTCATGACGGTGGACCATCTCGAAGAAAGTGGAAACTCTCACGAGCACCCTGTCCGGGTTGGCAGAGCCGGGGGGAGCGGACGCGTCGATGCGGGCAAAGAAATCACCCAGGAGTGAGGCCAGACCTCTATCCAGAAGATCCGAGGTGCCCTCGAAATGTCGATAAAAAGTGGCGCGATTCACGCCCGCGCACCTCGCGATTTGAGCCACGCTCACCTTTTTCATCCCTTGCACCGCGCAGATCTCGATGAACGCCTCGACAAGAGTATTTCTGGTCCTGCTGGAGCGATTGTCCAAGGCTTGGGGGCGGGCCGCGCCTGTCCGGCGTACCGGCTTCACATTTCCTCCATAAAGCGTTGCAGATGCGACAGTTTTTGCCGGATCTGTTGCCTGGCAACAAGGCCTCTTTCGCTGACAGCGCGCATCTACCTCACTATAGTCCTGCCATGAACGTCACACAACATGACGGCGCATAACCAGGGGGAAGGAATGAAAGATCGCGGGAAAGTTCAAAAGAGGTTTCTTCAAGTAGCGTTCCAGATCGTTCTCTTCGCAGTGCTGCTGTTTGTTTCCGCCGGCAGGCTGGCATGGGTTTGGGCCTGGATATATATCGGATTGTATGTCCTCGTTGTTGCGGTGAACGCATTCGTCCTGCCACCCGACCTGATCGAGGAGCGCGGCAGATCCAAGGAAAACGTCAAGCCGTGGGACAGACTGATTATGACGCTGAATATCCTTCCTGCTTTAAGCCTGTTGATCGTGGCCGGCCTGGACTTTCGCTTGGGATGGACTTTTCCTTTTGCGGCTTGGATTCGGGTGGCTGCAGCGGCCATCATGATCCTGGGAAATGCTCTGTTTACTTGGGCCATGATATCAAACCACTACTTCTCAACCGCGGTGCGCCTTCAGCTCGATCGAAATCATCAGGTGGCGACCGGAGGCCCGTATAGATACGTTCGCCACCCCGGGTACGTCGGGTTTATCGTCTTGAATCTGGCTACGCCTCTCATTCTGGGGTCCCTTTGGGCGCTGATTCCGGCAGCCGTCATGATGGTGCTTTTCATCGTTCGCACCGCTTTAGAGGATGCAACGCTGAGGAAAGAGCTGGATGGCTATCAAGAGTATGCGATGAGGGTTCGCTACAAGCTAGTCCTGGGGATTTGGTGAGCTGAGCGGGCCAAGTCTCTTAAGGGGATCAGCTCTATTGAAGAGGGCAATCGGTTTCTTCGGGCTGTATTCACGGAGAAGCTCAACAAAAAGCTGGCTGTTCTTCCTGTTTCACAGACCAACTTTCACCACCTCGTGGACCACAGACTTGATCTGCGGAGGATGCTTTGCTGGGAAGAACTACACAGCGTTAGCCATGACCGGGTGGTAAGACACCGTAGCCTTTTGTATCAGATCCTTCGGGACAACCGCCCAAGGCCAAGACACAAGGATCATGTGATTGTTCAGGGCTGGTTGGATGGCTCTTTGCATATCTATTTCAAGGGCAAGGAGCTGAAGGTACAGAAAGTGACGGACATTTCCAGGTAAGAGGTCTGATGGGGACATTTCTAATGAGTCTGGACAATGCGTAGCACGCGCTCTTGACAAGAGCTATGCCTGCTGCTACTGTTTTATTTCGCAGGGGAAAGAGTTTATCTCGCCCAACAGTACTACCTTGATGAAGGGGGTAGTCTATCCTAAGGGCTAGCTATATCAGACTTTCGCAGCCAATCAGCCTTTCAAGGCTAAGAGAATGCTGAATTCAATAAAGTAGGCTACCTCGCACTGGAATGGAGATGATGAGCGCAACCAAGAAAGCTACAACCTCAAAGTCGTCAAAGATTGCCTCGGGCTCATCTACAAAAGCTCGTAAGATCACTTTGAGGCCTTTGTCATCACCCCTAAAGGTCAAATCAACTTCCGTATCTGACTCCCATAGGTCCATCATGGTGATTTCCGAGAACGGCAAGGAAGTCCGGCTACTTCTACACCGTTTTGCACTCGTCGGGCCCAGCGACAAGATCTTGTTGGACTCGGCACAAGCCTCCCGAATTTTTGTTGAGTCTGCGGATCCATCTAGAAAGGCCATACCCGTTTCGCCGCACTTTGAGAAAAGGTCAACTTTACGCTTGGGAGCAAGAGACTATTCGATTCTCGTGAAGGAAATAACCACTCCAAGCGACCTCAAGGAATACGAGTATCTAGAGGGCTTTCACTATAAGACTTCCTCTGCCATCGTTACTGACGAAGATGAGCCGAGCAAAAGCGGCCTCAATGTTGGTGGAAGAAAAGCCATACTTATCGCCTACATCCAAGTTGGCAAGCGCATGATACCTGCCGGGTACATAGATCTCCAAATGCCTTTGCTAATGGTAAAGCCAAGACACGAGCTCTTTAACAACGGCTTTTTCCACCCTGATCGCGATATCTCTTGGGATACATGGGATATCAAGAGCATGAGGAAATACGTAAATCTGATTGTTAGGATTGCAAGAATAGTGACAAGCCCCGATCTTAGGGGCTTAGGTCTTGCACGCATAATAATCGATGCTGCTAAAGACTATGCCAGAGAACGGTGGCATGTCTATGGCAAGTCTCCACTCTTCATGGAAATCTCAGCTGAAATGCTCAAGTACATGGACTTCGTGACATCTGCTGGAATGCATTTTGTCGGTAACACCGAAGGAAATCTTTCGAGAGTTCACAAAGATCTACTTCAAATGCAGAGAGGCCAGAAACTCACTTTTGGGATTATGACACTTCAGAAAAAGTATCTCACGAACTTAAGGCATCTATCGGAAAGTCTACACATCTCTTTTCCAGAGGTGCTCGATAGACTGAAGGCACTTACTAAAAACTCTAGCGAAAAAGAGCTTCGATCAAAACTGAATAAATTGAGTGGTCAAGAATGGTTCCTATTCAAAAGAGTGCTCAGATTCCCTATTCCATATTTTATATGTGGCCTAGATGATGCGTCCGAATCATTTGTACAAAAACACTCACTAACCCCTCCAAGCAAGACTACCCAAAACAAGACATTTCAATCTGCAAGGATTGGACTTAAGGATATTAGAGCTACCTCGACATACGAGATCCCAGACAGTGAGCAAGCTCGCGCGATACGTGACTGTTTTGGACTTGATGGGAATACTTTGAAGGTATCTCTCGTCGGACCTGTCACAATAGAGGCCTCGGGGGGAAACATCATTCTGATTACGGGTCCAAGCGGAAGCGGAAAAAGTGTACTTTTGCGAGCAATCGCAGATGACAGTGAGACGAAACTAATTCATACCACATATATAAAAACCGTTGACAAACCATTCGTAGTTGGTTGGCTGACCGAAATTAATAGTGATAAACCCATTATTGAATACTTCAGTGGTATTTGGGGAATGGAATCCTCTATTTCTGCATTAAATCAAGCAGGATTGTCCGAAGCATTTGTATATCTGAGGCCATATAAACTCTTAAGTAGAGGACAACAATATCGTGCGCGTCTAGCTGCGCTTAGCCTTGGCTCGGCTAACGTTTGGCTTATGGATGAGTTCTGCGCAGACCTTGATCCCTTCACTGCCCGAATTGTATCAAATAATTTGCGGAAGCACGTTGTGAGAACTGGAAGGATCGCGATAGTTGCCGCAGCAAACAACGCTCACTACATAGACGCGTTGATGCCCAACAGGATCATCTACCTTAGGCACAACGGCCGTTGCGAGGTATTTAAATATAAGGAATACATAGATGAGTTTCGTATCAACGCAAGCTGAAAAGTTTGCAGCGGTTTTCGATAGATCTCCTTATCAGTCCACTGATCCGATCGTTAAAATTCAGTACGTTCAAAAGGGCAATAATGTTGTTTTTGGTCGAACTCTATCAGGCGAGAACTATGACAAACTAATCTACCTCGGCAAGGTTTACGAGAATACCGCCGGGAAAAACTACCTTAGTTCAGACGCTTGGCTGGATGTTGGCTACCCGCACGTAATCTATATTACGGGAACGCGAGGAAGCGGGAAGAGCTTTGACTTAGGCGTCTTGATCGAAGGCATTTCCGAGCTATCTAATCCATCAACAGCGCAGAACAACGTCCAGCCTATCTGCTCGATAGTAATTGATACGCAGAGCCAATTCTGGACTCTAAACTATACGCCAAACCCGGCTGTCAAGGAGAACAAGGAGCAACTAGCCGAACTTAAGAAATGGAATATTAGTCCCAATTCTCTGAAGCATTGCAGGCTTTATATTCCTCCCTCAACCGAGAGAATAACAAACACTGAAACCATATTCCAGATTCGAACATCCGACGTACGACATGAAGAATGGTGTGCTTTAATCGGTGAGCAAATATACAGTCCTCAAGGGCATGTCCTTGGCCAAGCTCTTGAGGATCTTTCTGGAAAGGCCTATTCGCTTGAAGATCTGATCTCGTATGTTGCAAATGGAGACAATTGGGATAATGTTCCTGAAGTCTCTCGAAATGCAATCGTCTATAAGCTTGAGGGTTACCGTCGAACAGGGCTTTTCAGTGCAAAAGGAATCGACATTTGCACGCTACTTTCACCTGGTCAGTGTTCAGTATTTCTTTTGCGGGATCTTAGGAACGAAGACAAAGCCCTAATCACTTCTCTGATAGCACGCCAACTTTCAAGCATCTTGGGTGCTCACCATAAAAAGCTCAAAGTCAGCAAATTCTTCGAAAGAAAGGAAGAGGACGACGGACTTCCAAATACAGTTTGGATGTTTATAGATGAGGCTCATGTGGTTGCTCCAAACGGTTCAGTGTCTCCTGCCACCAATGCTCTTATAGATTATGTAAAGCGTGGTAGAGATGCAGGACTGTCCTTGGTAATGGCCACGCAACAACCCTCTGCTGTTGATGATAGAATATTGAGCCAAGTCAATATCACATTCTCGCATAGACTTACATTTCAAAATGACATAAGTGCTGCGATAAACCGAATACCTACTAAGCTTCTAAAGGACTTGAAATATGCAGGAAGAGATATAACAGATTTTGGCGACATGCTTCGGTATCTCGAGGCTGGTGAATGTTTCTTGGGCGATCACAACACTAGCAGAGCTGTCTTGGTTTCTATTAGGCCAAGGGTGACTCCTCATGGTGGTTATAACCCAAGCTAACCCATATCTCACAATTAGTCGTAAAATTGGCTACTCTGTCGGCCTTGAATCACTCAACGAACGTGTCTTTGAGCTTGTAAAGCTCTACGATACTGAAAAAGGGCTTTCCTTTGCTTCATTTACCAATCTTGTAGAGAAGACATATGCTCGCAAGAATGCTGTGGAACATTTTGCCAATTTTTATGGTACACTTAATCTTGTTAGGCTTGTCGGAAGAGATATTGAGCCGCTTTTCAGATTAGACACTCTTGCTATTCTACGCAGACTCTTCCTTGATGACGAACCAAAATTCTTACTATGTCAACGAATCATTCTGACCCTGCTAATCATTGAGGCAGACGGGGATGTATTCCTTAATGGCCTCTTCGCTGATTTCAAGCCAAACGAGATGAAGACAAAGCTCGAAGCGATGTCCTTCACAAAAATCCAGCGTCTACAGACTGTATTTCCGACGAAAGCCTTGTTAGCGCAAATGGCTAGCATAATAAACATCAAAAACCAAACTCAGAAGAATGCAATTTCAGATGAAAAGCTTGGTCGCTTCGAAAAACGTAAAATGCCACTTGAGATGGGAAAAAGAACTACAAGCCTAGATACTTCAGTTTATTTGACGCAAAACATCTCTGAAGACTACCTTGACAAGACCAGCAAGACAAGAAAGGGATGGGCACAAGACTTATTGCTGTTTAAAGGAGAGAAGCGAACGGCCATAGGGGACAAACTGTTGAGCTTTCTATTTGAGAATATAGTCTCCACCGACATTGAACGCAGTTGTATACTTTATTGGGGCTATAAATCTGATCTAGACCGTATTCGAGTTGACCCCTCAAAAATCAGTGCTATTTCCTTCGAAGAATGGGATCTCATCTCTCAGATTTCAAAGGCCTATAAAGGGGAAACTTCCGTGGGGACACAGAAACTCTCCGATGATCAATTGTACAAGCTGTTCTTAAAAATGCATCAACTTTATAGAGAAGCGTCCTCTTCACGGGGATCTATTCGAAACAGTTTACCCTTGTATATCGCTGAGCCAATTCTCGCTGCGTATTGCGTTGCAAAGAACATTCGGTTGCCCGACATAAACGCCTATCTAAAGAAAGAGTTCACTCGACCAGTTCGACGTATCCAAAGAATGATAATCCGTGGTACCCTCGGAGCGCTTTACTTCATGAAGGAATAATATGGCTGTACACATCACCAAAGAGTTTCTCAACGATCTAAGAGAGGCCGATGATCTAAGGTTTGTCAGACAAGTATTGAATCACACGATAGACCGTGACGGTGATTTTGCAGACGACAAGGATGATCATAGATATAAGGACATCGATGATGCTTGGATACGCTGCGTCAGTAAAGGCGCAACTGCTTTCCGGGTAATATTCATAAGAAAAGGTTCAGACATATATCTCTATAGAGCTGGACATCATGACATTGAAGATCATTTGGCGCCTGCGCGCTCCTTTTCCTCGTCTATTACACTGGCAGAAGGCCCAATCAAACAGCCTCAAGAATATAAAGAGCAAGTTCCTCAGCAGATTTTTCTTAAGAACTCTGAACCTGCCTTCATAAACAAGTTCCTGATAAGCATGTATCACTTGAGGCATCATGAGATCTACATTGTGTCTCCTTTTCTGGACTTGCCGATTCTATCTAGCAAGCATCACTTTGGTAGATTCCTTGACAAAGCAAAGGAAGAGGGAACCGATGTTATTTTGATCACGCTACCTCCAAAAAATGACGATGAGATTACTGTTTTTAGAGACTTGGAGTTACGAGATATTCGAGTATTCTTTCTTCCTAGACTGCACACAAAGCTATATATCTTTAATGTGGACCTTGAATCGAGAACTTTCTATCAGCGCGGTGTCTTCGGAACAGCTGTACTCGGATCCTCCAATTTGACATGCCCGGGTCTTGGTTTCGATGAACTGCAGCCTAATGAAGAGCTTTGTTCCACGTTTCACACCGATAGAATTGACGAATTGAAGGATTATGTTCTAAAGTTGATGTTTCGCTCTCAGGACTTTACAGATTTTATGCAAAGAAGAAGGAGACAGCAACGATGATTGCTCCGGAGACATTTTATAAAGCTGCCAATCTGAGGGACAATCCTTTTCGAACAAACCCTGCCGCCGAGGCAGATCCTCGAAGAGGCATCTGGATAGGGTATCTGAATGAAAGAAACACGTTGACGAAGTATCTCCAGCGTTCTTTGTCTGACAACGTTGGGAATATCAACTTTGTAATGATTTACGGCGAATTGGGTAATGGCAAATCGCACGCTCTGCTTTGGTCTCAGCATTTGGTGCTTGTTGCAGAAAACGAGAAATACAACAGTGTTGCATATTATATTCAAAGCCTAAAGCGCGACAAAGGCAAAATGTCATTTGTCTCAGCGTTCAATGAAGACATTGTTGGCAAGTCCAATCTTGCGGGAGATCTCCTAATCTATAAACAGTTTGTCTCTGAATGCATAATCGAGTATAAGCGAGATAACGCGCTCGGACCTGATGTAAGCAATGATAAGGTGGCTGAGCGACTCATTCCATCAATGGATATGCGTAATACGCTTACAAAAATTCTGAAATGTGAAACCGAGGACAATATAAGAGGCCTCTTAGGCACTGACACAGACTACTCTGCGATGCTGCTCTTCTGCCAAATTGTGAATCTGTTTGTTCACCCTTATGAACTTGCAGCAGGCAAGAAGAGATACAAGAAATGCGTCTATCTCTTCATTGACGAGATGGACGTTCTAGGTGAAGTCCCTCCCAAAGAAGCCAGAGATGTTAACGCCTTGTTACGACATATCTATGACCTTTGCCCAAATTGCTTCTTCCTTGGGCTTGGCTTCACTGCAACTGCCGCTGAGCTTGGGGTTCTTTTCGATGAATTTGTTCTTTCTAGAGTTTCGAAGCAAATCACTCTGCAGTTCATGCAGCCTGTAGAAGCTCAGGACTTCATTCGCCAAATACTCAATACAGTTCGAATTGATAACAAGAAGCACATTGATTATTTCCCATTCACGGAAGACGCGGTTGGGACAATAGTCTCACGAATGGTGTCAATAACTCCACGAAAAATCGTTAATCAAATGCTGCAGATACTCGAAGAATGTCGCCTAGCAGATCTTGATCCGTCAAAGGCTCCGATCTCTACAACCCAACTCGATGAAAAGGAGATATGGGAGATGGTGGATTGAGCAAGAAAATTGTCGGCGCAAAGACGAAGGCTCAGAAAGTCCTCGATGGCTTTGCGCAGTCAGAATGTCTCCCCATAGTGCAATCCATATCATCCATGCTAATTCGACTCCAAACAGCGTTTGACCTCCTTGGCAAATCGATTATGCACACTGACCAGAACTCTTCTCCTGTCATAGATCCTTCCACCATCCTTGAAGCAATTGAAAGCATGAAGCTTTCAGAGTTTTCTCTTGATAAAGATGCTGTAGATAATGCTCGCAAATGGGCAATTTTCCAACTTGCCACGACCTATAGCAACCTTGGAGAGTTGATTCGACAACACTGTGCCGAGCGAGCGATAAAGATAGACGGCGGCCCACGATCTTTCATTCTTGCTAATTTTCTGCATATTGTAATCGATTTTGAATCAAATGCCGTGTTTATAGAAGACAAAAAACTCGAGCGACTATCCACTTCCGCTATTCTTAAGTTGATCGATGCGGAAATTTCGAATGAAAACAAAAGAAGCCCGAGCTCGAGTGAATTCCTACTTGCTTGTTATCGGGCATATAGCTACCTCATAAAGGCTTCTGCTCAAGAGTATGGTACTCCTATGAGAGTTCGCGATGTTTACAAACAGATTATTATTGCGAGTCAGCCGGAGAAATTTTGGAAGAACCCCAATCGCGCAAACCTATTTGAATATGATGAACATCTCTTCAAGCGAGATCTTGTACGACTCTTTCTTGAGAACTCTTCGGCCCTTCCAACTGGTGAAAGTATTGAGCTATTGCCTACTGCCTTTCCTAAACAAGGGATTCCAATCCCTTTGCCCGAAGGCACAAGATACATCGGTCATATTGCCTTCCGCAGAGCATAACAATGCTTGAGCTTTCTATTGAGACTGCTAGAAGGATCATAAGCCATCTAAAATCGGGAACTACTCCTATCGATTGTGTTCAACATCTCAACGTTGGCAACGAGAAGTGGTATTCTGCTGCAGAACGGCAACTTAAGGATATTTCAGTTGATGGGGATTCTTTGGTTAGATTCATAAACGGCTATTACGGCGACGGTAAGACGCACTTCCTTGGAATGCTAAGGGCGATAGCTTTTTCGAACAGGTGGGCGGTGTCTTATGTCTCAGCTGAGAACACTCCATTACACAAATTTGATGTCGTTTATTCTGAAATCATTCGGAACCTTAGCATTCCCCGTTCTTTGACACTTCCAGAATGGATTGCCAAAGAAGATTGTAGAGGTGCACCAGCAATACTTGGAGCGCTTTTCTTTCGCTTTTACTTTGAGGCATACAGATTATCAGACAACGCTGGCTTACGAAAAGAAAGAGTAATCGAAACTATTCGACATAGGGTAGCGACATTTTGTTCCCAACCGGATATCTCGGAGCCTCTCGGAGTCGCGATTAGGTACTATTTCGAGGCTATAATAAAGGGAGACTCCTCAACCGCTCATTCGCTTTGTGAATGGCTTGAAGGAATGGATGCCCGCGTTGACGGATTGCCTGTTCTGAAGAGGATCGATAAGCTTCGATCCAGAGACGCAAGTCGGGGACTATCGATAATCACCAAGGCCTCGGGCATCTCTGGAGTTCTTATACTGATCGATGAGGCCGAGCGGATCATGGAACAGTCCCGATCTATACGCAACAAGAGCTACGGTGTTCTTAGAGATCTCTTAGATAATGCGGATGACCATGGCGGAATGACCTCAACCATCTATTATGTTGCTGCTACCCCGGAAATGTTTGAAACTGCAAGCGGTTTTGCTGAATACGACGCACTACGTTCGCGGCTTTCTAACATCGCTATCGCCTATGCCCCCGACTTAATAGATTGGCGCGGTACTCTTGTTAACCTAGTGAAGACCCCAATGAGTCCCGAGAACCTATCTTCTTTAGCGCGAAAAGTTATCGGAATCCACTCTATTGCCCGTCAATGGAATCCATCTTCTATCCTTTCTGAGGACTTGATCGATAAGATTATTGAAAAGGTAGTTGCTGGCGTCTTTTCATCTTCCAAGCCTCGTATAGTAACCTCTTTCTTCGCTAATCTGCTTGAGCTTCTGGAACAGAATAGAGAATATCCGCTAAACGATGGTATCGAAAGCGTATTGTCCTACATAGTGCCAATCCTCAAGACGAAGCCAAAAGCAAAGTCTTGGGAATAGACCCAATGATTTCAAACCAACTAAAGCTCAGGCGGAACATTCGCTACCTCAAGAGAGGCGTATTCCCGCCTGAAGACATTGAACAATTTACTTTTGGTCGCGAGCGTGAATTGGCTGTCATTCAGAAAAAGCTATCCGAAGTAAAGGATGGTTGCTGTAGATCTCTCTTTATTCAGGGCGTGTACGGACGAGGGAAATCACATTTATTAAAGTCAATTGAGGCCTCAGGTCTACAGAGAGGATTTGCTGTGGCTTGGGTTACAATAGACGGATATGCGCATGCCTTCAATCACCCAACTAGGTATCTGCATTCCATTTCGGAAAGCATTCGCTTTCCATCCAGTCCTTATCGAGGTCTTGCGGCCAACGCTCGTGCTTGGTTATCGGGCGACAAACGTGAGACCCTTCTTTCATATCTCAGAAGCTCTCGCAATACTTGGATGTCTTTTGCACTTCAATCAATTGCAAGAGATCATCCTTCGTTTCTCGAAAACCATTACAACAGCATTATTGAGAGTCGAGACCTCTTGGGCAAGAACGGTAAACAATGGTTTGAGCTGGTCGTAGAACGGCTAGATGATATTAGCCGTTTATGTAAGCTTGTAGGACACGGCGGAGTCATTTACCTTTTTGATGAGATTGAATCAATCGCCACCCAATTGTCCACGATTAGGCAGAGGCTATTGTCCTATGAGTTTTTAAATATGCTTATCGATGAACGTCGACATGCCCATAGCTTTCTTGCATTCGCGGCTACCCCAGATTTTGGAAATAAGATATTGGAAGATGTAGCAGCTATTTCAAACTATGAAGCTGATTATGCTGATGCATGCAGATTCATTAGGAAATGGATTTCTAACAGCGTAGACTGCATAAATATCAACAGGTTATCAAAAGACTGTCTCTTCCTTCTCTGTGAGCATATTCGAACTATTCATGAGAAGGCGTATGAATGGAAATCAAACGGGGCAGTATCCTCGGAGAGCATTAGGACGTTGGTTAGCGAGTGTTTCGCAAAAAACCTTGGAACGAGAGAGATTGTCAGAACAGTCGTTCATCTTCTTGAGGTCCATGAGCAGCTCTCTCATACGCATTCTTCCAGTCATAGCAGACTGAACGACGAAATCAAATGAAAGTTTGACCATTGTCTCAAGAAGTCTATTAAGATATTTGTGTCACTTATTGCTATCCGCATGCTCTTCGCTCAACTCCGCTTCGGCATCAGAAATTGTCAAGATAGACAAAGCTGCCGCTTTGCTTATGCTTCTGAGACTGACCTATATAAGAACCGTTTGAATCTTGATGGTTTCTCAATCCCGAGGCATCCTCCTGGCTCCTTTTTCTGCCAGCCATACCTCTCAAACTCGCGCATGAGAGCACTGTAGCTGCATCGGAAAGAAGCGCGTGCGCATATGCCCGAAATGGAATTGCCTGAATTGAGATGCCGTATTTAGACTCGTTTATATGTCCCCTTACCCCTTCACCTCCAGTATCTCCTCAGGTATATGTGTAATAAGCTTCACCAGTTCCTCGAATCTAAAGTCAATGTCCATCACGGCATACATCTCCTTCTTGGAGTTGTAGATCGGCATCGCCGCCGTCATGATCAGCTTGTCCGTGTACTTGGAGAAAAAGAGATCCGAGTAATACGGCTCTCCGGTCTTCAGGACCGCGACAAACCAGTCATGCTTCCTGAAGTCCTTGTTCATGAGGTTTCTGAAAAGACTCTTCTCCCCGCGCTGGGTGTGCGCCTGGGAGATGCGCAGGCCCTCCAGGTTTGTCACGGCAAGAAGCTGGATGGAGGCCTCCCGCGTCACCACGTCATGGAGGTAGCTCTCCATGCGCTCTGCATCCAGGGAGCGCACCTCCTCTGAGACGGAGATGTGCTGGGCGATGTGGCGGGCCTTTTCAATCGCGGCCTCTTTAGCTTTCTGGAAGTCGGAGACGAAAAGCGAGGGCAGGAAATGCTTTGCCTGCGCCACAAGCTCATCAGCGGAAATGCTTGTGGTTCGGCCTTGGGCATACTGCTCAGTGACCCAGGCGTTGATGTGCTTGATGCCGGGGTGGCGCTTGACCACCGGCTCCATGGCCCTGCCCGTGAGCTGCGGGATGTTTTTGTTTATCCATTGCGCAATTCCCGCCATGCCGGATTTGTCCGTCACCATCACGCGGATGGGCCTGTTCAGAAGAGCCTCAGTATCAAAAATGTTATAGATCTCCGGGTTCTTGAGGATGCCGTCCGCGTGGATGCCCGCGCGGGTCACGTTGAACTCGACCCCACAAAGGGATAGTTGGGTGCAACGGGAGCCTGGATCTCCGTCCGGAAATAGTCAGCAATCTCCGTGATGACACGGGTGTTCATGCCATCCGGCGTTCCCTTAAGCCCTATGTACTCCACCACCGCGGCTTCAAGCGGCGGGTTTCCCGTGCGCTCGCCAAAGCCCAGCACCGTGGCGTTTAGCGCGGAACATCCGTACAGCCAGGCGGATGTGGCGTTCACGTGCACCTTGTGAAAATCGTTGTGGCCGTGCCACTCCAGAAGCAGAAGCCGTAGATGTCCGCGCGCGTAATATCTTCAAAGTGACAGCGCGGCCGTATGCCCTCCTCAAGCGCTGATTTCACAATGGCAAGGTAGTCTTCCATGACCTTGGCGCGGTTTGACTTGAACTTGAGAAACACGTGGTAGTCTGAGACAGAGGTGAGGATGCCCGTCTCCTTGAGGCCTAACCCCTTTACTATAGACAGATCCTTTGCGTCAGCGCAAATCCATCCCGTCACCTCGGGGAACGGGTGTCCCAGGGCAAGGCAGGCCTCTACCGCCTGCGCGTCCCGCTTGGAGTACAGGAAGAACTCGCTTTATCTGATCACGCCCTTGGGGCCGCCCAGCTTGTGGAGAAGCCCAAAGATGAGGGCAATCTGCTCCGGGGCATACGGCGGCCGGGCCTGCTGGCCGTACCGGAAAGTGGTGTCCGTTATCCAGATGTCCTTGGGAGGGTTCAAAGGCACTTCCAGGCCGTCAAAGAGGATGCGCGGGATATCGGAATAGGGGAATTGCTCCCGGTAGAGGTTGGGTTCCGCGGGAGATTCAAGGGGGAACGTGCGCCTGACAGGCAAAGGAGAGAAGGTGCTTTGCATACAGCCTCCAGCAAAGTTGAGATTTGTTAGCAGAAAATATGATTTATATCAATTTCGCAGACATGAAAGTGACAAAAAATAGTTTTTATGTAAGTTTTAAGTAAGGGAAGTTGAAGGTTTTGCTAACCCTGATAGCGTTTGTTCTTCATGCTAGACCGCAAAAGCCTATCACTTTTTCAGCCAGCTCGCCCAAATCCTTCCGCGCCTCAGAAAGCGCATAGTCAAGGAACTCTGCCAGCGGATCTGTATCCCTCTCCCAGTATGGCTCAACAAAAGAGATGCCATATTTCTTTACCAATCGGTCGAGAGCAACGGCGCAGACGAATACATCATCAATGTATCCCGCTGGGCCGTAGATCTTTTCCGGAAGCAGGTCGTTCGGTACAATCAAATAGCCCAGGACGCAGAGAATAGTCATTCTGTCTTCCGCTTGTAATTCCGGCCGGTCAAGGACGCCGGACAAAGCCTTGAAGATCGCGGGGAGGTAATAAATGTATTCCTTGATAGAACCGTGATAGGCGTTGATCTCCGTTTCCAGAAAATCGTGATAATCCTCAGGCATTTGTGCTTTTGCCATCGCCAAGCTCCTTGCAGATGAATTGATAATGGCATGCAGGACAGCGGGAGGGGTCTTTATTCAGTGGAAAAGATTTGGCTTTAAGACCATCAGAGACTGAAGAGAGAAGACTTTTTGCTGTTCCATCATCATAATCGAAATCAATGCATTGACTGTCAAAAAAGGTGTATGTGGCCATTCGTTGGATGGCGGTATCCACAAGACAGTGGCGGTAAATGCCAAGCTGGTCTTTGACGCCCGTTTCCTCAATGCCTTCACGTGTACGTGCCTTGAAATCAACCAGCGTGTTTTTGCCGGTATTATCCCGAGCCACCAGATCAACCTTCCCTCGGACAATCGTGGTGCCGTCGATGTGTACAAACGGCTTTTCGAAAGAGTGAATCTCGCGGAACTCTTTTACTGCAAAGGCAAGGTATTTAAGGGTGAGGCCAAGGTAGCTCTTCTTGAGCTTTTCATCAGATTCTTCGTCATAGATGGGGATCCATGATCCGTTTATGAATCCCTGGATATCGCCCTTGGTCACTTTTTTACCATTTTTCAAGGCCCAGTTCACTTTCTGCAGAACATTGTGAATGATAACTCCTTGTCGCTGCATCGGTTCCGCAGAGGAAGCGAATCCATAGAAGTAATTGATCTTGTAGCGGAACGGGCAATCCCGGTAGGTATGGACGGCGCTGTAGCTCAGGGATGTCACGGAAAGCGGAGAAATGTAGGAGTTGTCCATCCGTATATCAGTGTCGATTTCCTCCGTGACATATCCCTTGATCATTTCGATAAAACGGGAGGGCCGCGCTTTTCTGACATTAATTTTCTCAGGAACTGTGATCATTAGGAGATCCTGGGCTCGAGTGATTGCCACATACAACAGCCTGAGTTCCTCCTCGAAATGCCTTTTCTCATCAGCCGTTTTTATCTTCATGAGATTATCTGGGATCGGGATGCCGCAGACTGGTTCTTTTTCCCGATAGCGGAGAGGAAAATCTCCCTCGATCAACGAGCAGACGACCACGGCTGGGAACTCCAGGCCCTTTGCCTTGTGCACCGTCATGCATTTGGCCGCTTCCGTGCTTTCAACAAAGACCTGGTCCATTCCCTTGTCCATTGTCTTGTTGTAGAGCAGCCATAAAAGGTCTTTCGCGGACGGCCGTGAGAAACGCCGTTGGTAACCGTCAACAATCCTGGTAAGCTGGGCCAGGTTTAAAAGCTTCTCCTCATTTTCTGGGCAGGGATGATCGAAGAGCAGCGACAGATATCCGGAGAGCTTGAAGATTTCATACAGAGCGTCGAGCAAGCCGATCTCATTTTCTTCTATTCTTTTCTTGGCTAGATTCAGCTCTACCAGGACTCGGCTATCCTTGCGATTTCTGATGCCGAGCGCTGAAGCCTTTTTGTCTGAATTGATTGCGTTGAGGCTGGAGTTTCGCGGAAGGTTGCGGAGCACGTCCAGGGTCGTGCGCGAGAAAGAAATCACCTCATTGTCAAAAAGATCGGGCCGCCACCAATCGCTCCAATCCTTGAATCGTGTTTCAGCTATCAAGCTTTGATGCAGATAGCTGAAGATGTTGATAACGTCCCGGATCTCCTTCCGCTCCAGAAAGCGGCCGTCGCTATCCGTGGCGAATGCCAGACCGTGTTCCTGCAAAGCCGCGGTAACATCGGTTGCCAGGCTTCTTTTTCGATAGAGAAAGGCGCAGTCGCCTATGGAAAGCTTTCCCTGTGCAATCTTTTTTTTCAAAAACAGAACAGCATTTTGAGCCACGGCTCTCCTGTTTTCCCCGTTGATGAGGATAATCTCATTTCCCTTGGAGCGATGGGCCTCAAGTTTTTCCTTGATTTTAGCTTCCAAGAGCTTGTTGGCAGTGTCAACGATGTTTTTTGTAGAACGAAAATTGGTGTTCAAAGTAAAAGACTTTGTCTCTGGATACCGGCAGGAGAATTGCGTGAAGCTTTCCCGCACTGCTCCCCGAAAACCGTAGATGCTCTGGTTTTCATCCCCAACGACAAAGATGTTTTTATGGTCCGAAACGATATGCCTGATGATTTCATTCTGTATGGGGTTGGTGTCCTGATATTCGTCCACGAGCACAAAGCGGAACCGCTCCTGGACAGGCGTGCGGACGGCCCGAATATCTGAAAGCATTTTCAATGCGATGCTTTCAAGATGTGCAAAATCAACGAGTTTTTCCGCGCGTAATAATGCCACATACCTCTTATAGCTTTCGATAAGTGCCCTGCCATCCTCGGTTTCCACGCCCATCTTTTCTATCACAGCGGCTAATGCCTTTGGTTTAATGTCGTTTTCTGTGATGGTGTTATAGAGAAGGCATACCTGATCTTCTGGATTGCCTGCGAATCCTGCCGCTTTGCTGATGAGATTACGCCAGCCGTGTGGACCATTGAGACCCAGCCGGTATCTGTTTGCGATGATAAAAAGCTTCTGGTTCTCACTGTCAAGAATGTTGAAGGAGGCGCCAAAATCTTGAAAGACGAAATGGTCTTCCATGATCGTCTTGCAGAGAGAGTGGATGGTTGAAACGTGAACTGCCTTCGCGTTTTCTCCTATTGAGAGAAAAAGGCGAGTGCTCATCTCCTCCGCGGCCTTTTCCGTAAAGGTCACAGCCAGGATACTATTCGGTTGGGTTTTTTTCTCTTCTATGAGAAACTTTATCCGCTCAATCAGGACCCGGGTCTTGCCGGAACCCGGTCCGGCAATGACTATTGCGGGTCCCAAATAGTGGTGCGCTGCATCTCTTTGGCGGTCGGTGAGCTGGACCATTTTTTATTTAGAACTCAATCAGATTATAGGACTCAGGGATTGTTATTGCAAATGCCCTGGCTTGATTTCTGGCAAGCGGATGCCCTACAATCGGATCACTTTCCATCATGGGCGGCGCACTCCGTATCCCAATGCCAGACGATGCCTTTCAATCCAAATGCCCAGGCGAAGAGACCTGGGATCATTTTCGTTTTCCGGAGCCGGGCGGACAACTATCTTTGAGAGGAAGCAGGTGTCGCGGGAGGAGGAGTGACGGCGTGAAGCGGAAAACGTGCGGCAAGTCCCATCTCCAAGGACGGTCTGTCGGAACGCCGTGGGAGGTTCTGGGTGTCGCAGCCCGCCTTGGGATTACCTCATTCGGCGGACCCATCGCACACCTTGGATATTTCCATGAAGAATACGTTGTTCGAAGAAAGTGGATCGACGAGAAAAGCTACGCTGACCTTGTCGCTTTATGCCAGATGATCCCTGGCCCCGCCAGCAGCCAACTTGGCATTGCCATCGGAATCGAGCGCGCAGGCCTCTTGGGGGGCGTTGCGGCCTGGATTGGTTTCACCCTGCCGTCTGCTATTGCGCTGACCGGATTTGCGCTTCTGGTGCACGGATCGGTCGTCGGAACCGCCGGGTGGCTGCACGGCCTCCTTGTGGTTGCCGTGGCGGTTGTGGCCCAGGCCGTGTGGTCCATGTCCCGCACTTTGACTCCTGACGCGCCGCGGGCGTCAATCGCCTTCTCCGCCGCGATAGCGAGCATTCTTCTGCCTTCCTCTCTCACCCAGATTCTTCTGATTGTCGCGGGCGCAATTGTCGGGTTGATCCTCCTGAGAACGAACGCTGAAGACAAGCCCAACCTGCCGACAAGCATTGAGACGACCGGCCGCGTCGTTGCCATCGCGTGCCTGGCACTGTTTGTTCTCCTCCTGATCGGTCTCCCGGTCCTTCGCGCCGCAATACACTCGCAGTGGATCGCGCTTATCGACAGCTTCTATCGCAGCGGTTCGCTTGTCTTTGGTGGGGGACATGTGGTTCTGCCGCTTCTCCAGCGCGAAGTAGTGCCCACAGGATGGATTTCGAATGAAAGCTTCCTTGCAGGATATGGGGCAGCCCAAGCTGTGCCTGGTCCACTTTTTACTTTCTCGGCATACCTTGGGGTGCTTATGGCAACCGCGCCGAACGGCGTCCTTGGGGCTGTAGTGGCGTTGGCGGCCATCTATCTGCCTTCTTTTTTGCTCATCAATGGACTGCTTCCATTCTGGAATACCCTCCGGAATCAGGGGGTTGTGCGGTCAGCTCTCTCCGGGGTGAATGCCGCCGTAGTTGGGATTCTTCTCGCTGCGCTTTATACCCCGATGTGGACCAGCGCAATCTTACGTCCTGCTGATTTTGCCATCGGTCTGGCAGCCTTCCTGCTCCTGACGATATGGAAAGTGCGACCCTGGATCATTGTTGTCGCAGGAGCCGTGGCGGGCGAAGCTCTTGAGCTTGCCCTGAAACTATAGCGGCGGCCGCGAATATGGACCTGCCAATCAGTCGTGCCGAGGATTAAACTATTGATAAGGGGAAGGTTCTCCATGAAAAAGCCGATCTTGATTTGTTTTGTTTCCCTATTGATTGCGTATTCTGCGAGCAAGGACAATCAATCATCCGCGTCCGGGAATGGTCTGATTCCATTTCGCAAGGGCGATAAATGGGGTTACTGTGACGCAAGAAAAAAAGTGCTTGTTGCGCTGAAATATGACTTTGCAGCGCCATTCAGTGAAGGCTTGGCAGGGGTTGAGCTGGGCGGCAAGTGGGGATACATCGACAAGACCGGCATGGAAGTAGTCCCGCTGAAATACGACGCTGCAGCGTTCTTCAGCGAAGGCTTGTCGCGGGTTGAGCTGAGCGGCAAGTGGGGATACATCGACAGAATCGGCATGGAAATAGTCCCGCTGAAATATGACTTTGCAGCACCCTTCCGCGAAGGCTTGTCGCGGGTTGAGCTGGGCGGCAAGTGGGGATACATCGACAGAATCGGCATGGAAGTAGTTCCGCCGGAATATGAAAGCGCATCGCCTTTCAGCGAAACTCTGGCACGGGTTGAGCTGGTGGGCAAGTGTGGATACATCGATAAGACCGGCACGGAAGTAATCCTGCTGAAATATGACAGTGCATCGCCTTTCAGCGAAGGTCTGGCAGGGGTTGAGCTGGGCGGCAAGTGGGGATACATCGACAAAACTGGCATGGAAGTAGTCTCGCTAAAATATCACAGTGCATCGCCTTTCAGCGAAGGTCTGGCGCTTGTTGAGCTGGGCGGCAAGTGCGGATACATCGACAAAACTGGCACGGAAGTAGTTCCGCTGAAATATGACGATGCATTGGCTTTTAGCGACGGCTTGGCGCTAGTTGAGCTGGGAGGCAAGTTTGGATACATCGACAAAACCGGCACGGAAGTAGTCCCGCTGAAATATGATATTGCATACAATTTCATCGACGGCCTGGCGCCTGCAAATCTGGGCGACAAGTGGGGATACATCGACAAAACCGGCGCGGAAGCAGTCCCGCTGAAATATGACGATGTATTGGCTTTCAGTGACGGCCTGGCGCTTATTGAGCTGGGAGGCAAGTGGGGATACATCGACAAAACCGGCATGGAAGTAGTCCCGGCAAAATATCACAGTGCATCGCCTTTCAGCCAAGGTCTCGCGCTTGTTGAGCTGGGAGGCAAGTGGGGATACATCGACAAAACAGGTACTGAATATTGGGAGAATTAAAATAGGTCTGGACCTTGGGAAACGCTCCGAGAGTGGCCGTAGTGCGTATTGTGGTGAAGAAGCCACTTTTTCACTTATGTCATCTCTCACACTTAACTGCGTAGACCGCTCGAAAAAAGCCACATCTGAAAGCGCCGCGTTGTCAACCTTCATTGTGCAGGCGATCAGGCATGGGTATCCCGTCATGATTCATCAGTCCGCGGGCGCGTTTGGGGGTCAGGTGCGCGCGCCCATCCTGTTTCCGGACTCATAGACGCGAAGCCCCAGCCTGAACACGGCAACGGAGACTGCCGCAATGAGGGCGTCTGCCGCCGTGACCATGAGGAGGGTGGCCGCATCAAAGGAGCGGAAAAGCCGCGCGGGTATGTAGGCCACAAGCGCCGCGGGGATGATGGTGTGAAGCACCCAGGATGCGGGTCCGTCAAAGATGCTTCCCGGGTACAGCATGAAGTTGAGCACAAGGTCTGATGCCGTGGAGGCGAACTCCTCGGCGTTTCCCAGGAAGAAAGACAGGCTGTGGTACAGGATCCGCATGCTCACAAGGACTACCGCGCCCAGGATGCTGAAAACGGCGAACAGGCCCAGGCGGGGGAGGGTGATCTGCTGGGTGAGGGCGAAAAGCACAAGGCCGAAAAGCAGGTCCCCCCAGCCGGAAATGCTCATGCGGGAGGACAGGAAATTGAACAGCACGGGCCTGGGCTGAAGCAGGTACACATCAAGCTCTCCCGTGGTTATGGCGCGGGACAGGTAGCGCGCGTTTTCCAGGAACACGGCGGCCAATCCGAAAGCAACGGAGGACAACGCCCAGAGGAACATGACGTCAGAAAACGCGTAGCCTTTGATGTCCTGGAGCCTGCCGTAGAGGATCCACCAAAAGACTATGAACGATGCGTTGTTCAGCACCATGCCGACAACCTGCATGAGGAACGATGCGCGGTATTCCATGCCGGCGCTCAGGTTGAAGCGCACGTAGTGTCCAAACAGGCCCAAAGAGCGGCCCGCCCGGCGCGCCGCCCTTTGGGCCATGAGCCTTGCGGAACTGCCGCCTGCGTCAGCCGCCATTGGCGTGGATCCTCCGCTTGCCCAGACTGAAGAGCCCCACGGCCGCCGCGCCCAAAACAAAAATGTAGATGAAGGCGCCGGAAAGGCCGGTCAGGAACGTCTGGGTGCTGAACCTGACCATGGTGGCAGCCGGCCAATACGCTGAAAACGCAAAGGGCAGGAAACGCGCCACAGCGGCCAGCCCTTTGGGGAAGAGATCAATGGGGATGAACATCCCGCCCAGGATGAACACCAGCTTCTGCATTATCCAGAACATGGGGGAAACCTCCTCCGTCCAGAACGCCAGGAGGCCGATGGCCAGGACCCACAGGTTTCCGACAATGAGCCCGCACAGAATGAGGAGCAGGCCAAAGGGCAGGCTGTGGAAATATCCGGGCAGAGGTCCCACAAAGATCAGGGCCAGGATGAAGCCCAAGAGCATGATGGGGACCATCTTCACGGCGCTTTCCCCCATGGAGCGGAACAGGTGGAACGCCACGTAGGAATAGGGACGGCAGAGGTTTACGCTCACCGTCCCGTCCTTGACCTCCTCCTGGATCTGGATGTGCAGGCGGCTGCGGGAAAGCTCCACGGTCTCCGTGAAGGTCAGGTACCAGAGCGTCTGCGTGAGCGTGAACCCCTCCAGCGCTGCCCGGCCGGAGAAGATGACGCGCCACAGGGAGTAGAACGTGAACATGATGAAGACGAAAAGGACATTGCGCGCCAGGAAGGCGGGCATGTAGATGAGCTGGTCCCGCGCGGCATAGGCGAAGATGCGCAGGTATTTCTTCACCGCCCGGCTCCATAGATCATGGTGATGATCTCTTCCATGGGGGGATTGGAAATGGTCATGTCTACGACCTTGTTGTCGCGCATGATGCGAGAAATGACCTCCTCCATGTCCGCCCGCTCCTGGTCCACCTCGAGCTTCGCGGAATACTCCCTGTTTTTCAGGATCTACACGCCGGGGATGTCCAGGGAGAGGGGGGATTCCAGCTTCAGGTCTATGATCTTCCGCTTCAGGAACGAGTACTTCATGTTCTTGATGGAATCATCCCAGACCACGCGGCCGTGGTTGATGACAATGGCGCGCCTGCAGATCTTTTCTATGTCTCCCGCGTCGTGGGAGGTGAGAAAGATCGTGGTCTTTTTTTCTTCATTGATGCGCCTGATCAGGTCCCGGATGGTCTGCCTGACCACAATGTCAAGGCCGATGGTGGGCTCGTCCAGGAACAGGATCTGAGGCTCGTGCAGAAGGGAGGCGGCAATCTCGCATCGCATGCGCTCCCCCAGGGAAAGCCTTCGAACAGGGGTTTTCAGATACTCCCGGATCCCGAAAAGCTCCGTCAGCTCCTCTATCCGTTTGCTCGCCTGCCGTGGGTCAACCTCGTAGATGTCCGCCAGGAGCTTCAGCGAATCAAGCGGCGGAAGGTGGAACCAGAGCTGTGACCTCTGGCCAAAGACGGTGCCGATCCTGTACGCCAGCGCGCGCCGCTTCGGGATATAACCGAATCTTGTGGGTGGACAGGGAATAAAAAGAGCGTATCCTTCGGTGAAACCAAGCACAACCAAGGAATCACCGATTGGAGGACACGCTCATGGACGAAACTATCACATCCGGGCTGAAAATCGAAGGGGGCAATTCCCAGGAATTGTTGGAGCAGTTGGTCCGCTCTGGCGCGCGCAGTGCCCTGCAGGCGGCGCTGGAGGAAGAAGTCAATCAGTTCCTGCAAAAGTTCACGCACTTGCGAGACGAGAAAGGGCACCGGAAGGCGGTGCGCAACGGCTACATGCCCCCGCGGACCATCCTCAGCGGGGTCGGGCCACTGCCGATCCGTCAACCGCGCGTGGACGATCGCGGGCTTCGCGATATCGAAGGGGGCGAACGATTCTCCAGCAGGATCCTGCCGCGCTTCATGCGCAAGATGCCGAGCCTGGAGGGGTTGATCCCGGTGCTGTACCTGAAGGGCATCTCCACGGGGGACTTCAGCGAAGCTTTGGCTGCGATCCTGGGCGAAGGGGCCAAGGGGCTGTCGGCCTCGACGATCACGCGGCTGAAGGAGGGGTGGCTGGAGGAGCACACGCAGTGGAGCAGCCGGGGCCTGGAGGACAAGGAGTACGTGTACCTGTGGGCGGACGGCATCTACGTCAACGTGCGTCTGGATGACGAACGCAGTTGTCTGCTGGTGCTCATCGGGGCCACACGGGAGGGCAAGAAGGAGCTGGTGGCCGTCAGCGACGGCTATCGCGAGAGTAAGGCCAGCTGGCGGGAGATGCTGCTGGACCTGAAGGCCCGGGGGCTGAGAATGGCAGGAAAACTGGTCATTGGGGATGGGGCGCTGGGATTCTGGGCAGCGGCCGAGGAGGTGTTCCCGGGGATGAAGCACCAACGCTGCTGGGTGCACAAGACCGCCAACGTTCTGGACAAGCTGCCCAAGGGGGTTCAGTCGAAGGCCAAGGCGATGCTTCACGCCATGTATCAGGCCGAGACGAAGGAGGCGGCACTGAAGGCGTATCGTTTGTTCATCGGCTGCTTTAGGGACAAGTACCCCAAGGCCGTGGAATGCCTGGAGAAGGACGAGCAGGCCCTTTTCACGTTCTACGAGTTTCCCGCGGCGCACTGGCTTCACATACGAACGACCAACCCCATCGAGTCCACGTTCGCGACGGTGAGGCTTCGCACGGCGAAGACCAAGGGGTGCGGATCGCGGGCGGCCACCCTGTCGATGGTGTTCAAGCTCTGCCGGGAGGCGGAGAAGAGCTGGCGGGGTCTGGACGGGGCAAAGTGGATCCCGATGGTGCTGGAGGGCAAGCGTTTCATCGACGGAGAGCTCAAGGAGGACGTCGCGTAGCGGCATCCGTCAGCCACCCGGGGCTGGGAAGATCGGCGGCGAACAGGATGGCTGCAAATCGTCGTGAGGATGTTCGACGAGTCATCGACTGAAAAATCGTGCGTCGTGGTGGGCCTACAACGCATTTGCGAAGGCCAGTTGGTATCTGTACACCCCCTCTACGGCGCCCGGTCTCGAGGAAAGGAGGGCATAGGGGTCAACAGCAGTTTCGAAATCATCGTTGGATACGCTCGCAATCCTGATCCACAAGAATTGACAATATCCCCGCCGCTTCCTGTGCGGGTCCAACCCCAGCACCTCTATTGACCCCGAGGTGGGGTAAAGAATCCCCGTGATGAGCTTGATGGTTGTGGATTTGCCCGCTCCGTTCGGCCCAATGAACGCAAGGATCTCTCCGGGCTCTACGGAGAAGCTGATTCCGTCCACGGCGCGCACGGTCCGGTATGAGGGGGAGAAGATTGACTTTATGGAGCCTGATAATCCGGGCAGTTTTTCCTTGACGCGGAAGACCTTGGTCAGATCCCTGACTTTCAGCGCTGGTTCCATAGCGGATGATACAAGAGAAGAAAGGGGGGATCAAGCAGCTTGTGGAAGGGGCCTTTGCAATAGCTCTATAGCGGGCCTGGGTTTTACATATCTCTTGACAGACAGGGATTCTTATTATACTTTTCTCCTAAAAAGTATAATAAGCAATGTTGATTGATAATAAGGTATAACAAATGCAGCCAAATGACTTTGCTCGTAGCACCAGCGGAAGGCTCATTCATTTGCCGCAGGATTATTGGGCATTCATTCCCAATCCACTGGAACCTCAAATAACATTCAGCCTGCCGTTTGCGCAGGAGCTTTCTGAAGCCAATAGGGTGCTGGGTGAACTGGCAGGTATTGCCAGGACTCTTCCAAATCTTCATTTATTGATTGGCCCTTTCATCCGCAGGGAAGCCGTGCTTTCAAGCAGAATTGAAGGGACGCAGGCTTCCTTGTCTGATCTTCTTTTCTTTGAAGCGGCAAACCTCAGGTTGAAAGAAGTACCGGATGTCAAAGAAGTCTCCAACTATGTCCAGGCTTTGACCTATGGCCTTGACCGTTTGAAAGACCTTCCCATTTCCCTCCGCCTGATCCGGGAGCTTCATGAGCGCTTGATGCGGGATGTCCGGGGAGAGACGCAGACTCCCGGCGAGTTTCGACGCTCTCAGAACTGGATTGGCCCGGCAGGGTGCCCGCTTTCAGATGCGGCTTTCGTACCGCCTCCAGTGGAAGAAATGAACGCGGCGCTTGATCTTTTTGAAAAGTATCTCCCTGCGTCCTCCGATATGCCTGAGCTTGTCAGGCTTTCCCTGATCCATTATCAGTTTGAGGCAATTCATCCATTTTTTGACGGAAATGGCCGGATTGGCAGATTGCTGATCACTCTCCTTATGTGCTCCTACAACCTGCTTTCGAAGCCCCTGTTGTACCTCAGCCCCTATTTTGAACAGCAGAGGGACGAGTATTACTCTCTTTTGCTTGCAGTAAGCCAGAAGGGCTCATGGGAAGATTGGATCAGGTTCTTTATTCATGCGGTTGCCGTGCAATCTCGAGACGCCATCAAAAGGTCGGATCTGCTTCTTCACCTCAGGCAAGAGTACCATTCGCGCATGCAGAAAGCCCGTGCTTCCGCATTGCTCCTCAGAATGGTGGACAAGCTGTTTGTCAGCCCCGCTTTGACGAATCCCGGCGTAGCGCGGGAGATGAAAATAACCCCCAGATCAGCCCAGCTGAATTTGGACAAGCTTGTTCGTGAAGGAATCATACGTGAGGCAACAGGGCAAATGCGAAAACGTGTGTACGTTGCGCCACGGATCATTGAAATCCTTGAGAAGTTGGATGTGTAGCCGCTGGTCAACGTGAGGAATGTGCCCATCCAGGGGCGTTGCGGGGGCGGAGCCCCCGCAGAGGGGGTAGTGGAGGACGCAAGCCGGGGAGGTGCAAGGAGGGAGCTACCCTTCCGCTGCGGCCGCACTGCTGTGAAAGCTGCCCCCCCTGGCTTGCGGCCGGAGCGAGGGGGAGACTTCCCCCTCCTGCCCCCTGTCACAAACCGGTCCCACCATTCGTTATTACATTGGAGACGGCCCCTTGGGCAGCCAGATCATCTGGAGTGCGCCGGTTGGCAAGGAGAATGCGCATGACAAGATTGAGTGTCTTCAACAGCATCACCTTGGATGGATATTTCTGCGGCCCGGATGGCGATTTGAGCTGGGGTTATAGCCCGGATGCGGAATGGCAGAGCTTTGTGGAGGGGAACGCCAGGGGCGGAGGGGCTCTGCTCTTTGGCAGGGTGACCTAAGATCACATGGCAAGCTTCTGGCCGACGCCGGCCGCGGCCAAGTCATATCCGGTTGTCGCGGAGCGGATGAACAGCATGCGGAAGTTCGTGTTCTCAAAAACCCTGGACAAGGCAACGTGGAGCAACACGACGCTTTTGAAGGGGAACATTTCCGCGGAAGTGCAGAAGATGAAAAAGGAATTTAAGGAAGATATTGCCATCCTGGGAAGCGGGAGCATTGTTTCCCAGTTGGCGCAGGAAGGGTTGATAGACGAGCTCCAGTTTGCCCTGTTCCCCATTGTCCTTGGCAAGGGACGGTCGATGTTTGAAGGCGTCAAAGGGAAGCTTTCTCTAAAGCTGGTGCGGACCCGCACATTCAAGAACGGGAATGTCCTTCTAACCTACGAGCCGGTGAGGGCGTGATCGACCTAGAACCTTTTACGTATGAGAGCCGCCAGCTGCCCGGCCCGCTCTTCCACGCGGTCGTTTCTGGAGGCGGAGCTGACCGCGTCCACCTTGATGTCCGGCTTGGACCATTCAGGCATTGGATCTTCCGTGCCCCGCGTGAAGAAGACGATCACCTTCGCGTTCATGGGATCTTTTCCCAAGAACCTGCTCACCCGTGCATCGATCCGGCCCGCCTTGAATGCGGTCACCAGGAGGACGGCCCCGTATTGCCCGGTTTCCTGCCCCTCCAAGCGATCCAGGCCGACGACTCTGAAATACCAATCCGTGGTCCCCAGCGTCCCGATCAGCTTTGCGACGACTTCTTCCTTGAATGCGCTGCTCTCTCCGGCTATGAGCACTTTTTTCTGCGCGTCGCTATTGCCGCTTTCACGCGGCGTCATGTTTGACGTGCAGCCAAGAATCAGGAACAACCCGAAGAGACCCAAAGCCGCTACTTTCAGCATGAGAACGCCTCCTTCCCGCCGGCCCTGCGAGGTACAATCCTACAGCATGTCTCCGGCGCGGACAACCGGACGCTTGACTGTCCTGAAAAGGGGCGGGTATGGTGACGCATGTTCCCGCCAGATTACCACATGCACACCCGCTTCTCTGGAGACAACACTTCAGAGATGGAGGAGATGTGTCGTGCCGCGATTGCCGCCGGGATTGCGGAGATCGCTTTCACCGAGCATTTCGACGTAAACCCCAAGGAGCCCCTTCACGGACGGTTTCCCCTGGAAGCATGGGCCGCTGAATTGAAACGGTGCCGCAGGCTTTTTGCCGGCAGGCTCGTCATACGCGCGGGCCTTGAAGCGGGAGAGCCGCATACCGCGCCGGAGGAAGTGGCCGCACTCGTCGCGCGGTATCCCTTTGACTTCGTGATGGGGTCCGTGCATTGGGTCCGAGATCAGATTGTCTTCGATACCGGCTTCTTTCAAAGGCCCGCGGATGAAGCGTTTCGCGAGTACTTCCAGGAGACGGAGCGCATGGCGCGCACGGCAGATATCCAGGTCCTTGGCCACCTGGATGTCGCGGCCCGCGTTGGATATGAGGTGTACGGGGTGTATGATCCCCGCGCCTATGAAGAGCTGATCCGCTCCATCCTTCGCGCCTGCATCCAACGCGGCATTGTACCTGAAATCAATGCGGGCGCCGTGCGGCGCAGCCTTGGCCGTCTCATGCCCGGGCTGGAAACGCTCCAGTGGTATGTCGAGCTTGGCGGGGATCGGGTTGTCGTGGGCTCCGACGCCCATAGACCCGAGCAGGTCGGGATGAGCCTGGACAAGGCCATGGAGGCGGCCCGGGCCGCGGGTGTGAGGTACCTTGTCAGGTTTGAAGGGCAACAGGCAACCACGTTTCCCCTGAAGTGAAAAGCGGGGACCTGCAGCCGCGACCGCGGCACTTACGGCGGGGCAAAGGCGCGGCGGGCATTGCTGCCCGCCGCCACCTGCTTACAGTGATCCATGCATCGACTTGATGAGGTCCACTACGCTGACGTGATTCACCACCATGTGGATGGTCAGAAGAATCACGCAAGGCCGCGCCGTGCTTGTGCTTTTGCCAAAAAAGAGTCCCTCATCGATATTCTACTTGCGGGCAAGTATTGGCCATGAAGCCGCGCGCTTCATTCATGGCCACACCGATCGGAGGGAGTAATGAGAAAACTCGTTGTGACCATGTGGATCACCTTGGATGGTCGCATTGCAGGCCCGAATAACGACATGGGTTATGTGGGGGAGCTCTACGACGACGCAATGGGCAAGTATGAGTATGACCTGGTAAGCCACGCGGACACCCTTGTTCTGGGGCGTTTGACGTATGAAAGCTTTGCCGGCTCCTGGCCAAAAGTCCCGGACAACCCTGCCGTATCAGATGGGGAGAAGGCCTATGCGCGCATCCTCAATGGCATGAAGAAGATCGTGTTTTCCAAAACGCTGCAGAAAGCCGATTGGGAACACTCGACCCTGGTGCGCGAGATTGTGGCCGCTGATGTAAAGAAGTGGAAACAGCAATCGGGCAAGGACATGGTCATCTATGGAAGCGCCAGCATCGTGCAGCAGATGACGAACCTTGGTTTGATTGATGAATACCAGCTGCTGCTCCATCCCTTTGTCTTGGGCGGCGGGAAAACTCTGTTTGAAAATATCATGGAGAAGGTCAAGCTTCGGCTGGCTGGTGTCAAAACGCATCCTTCAGGAGTCGTTTTGCTCACATACCAACCAGCCAATCCATAGAGGGTGATGTCTGCCAAAAAAAGAAGGGGCAGCTCGGCTCGCTGCCCCTTCAATCGTGGATGACCAGCAAGTTATGGATTCGGCTTCATGTGGGTGAGCATCCAGGTGAATCCGTACCTGTCCGTCAAATCCCCGTAGTATCCGAAGAACTCCTCTTTCGGGGCGTGCAGTATCTTCCCTCCAGAGGCAAGCTTTTCAAAAATGGCGTCCGTTTCTTTATTGCTGCTGCACTCGACTGCAATGGTGAAATTGGTTCCCTTTTTGGCGGGTTCAGGGCCCATCATGTCGGCAGCCATGATCTGGAAGCTTCCACCCTTCAAAGAGGAGTGCATGATATTTTTCTTTTGCTCGGGCGGCACCTGGCTTGCCATTGGAGACTCTTCCATGCTCATCAAGGTAAGCTCTCCGCCAAAGCATCCTTTATAGAATGTCATAGCCTCACGGCAGTTGCCGTTGAAGTGCAGGTAGGGACTGATTTGCGCCATACGGTTCTTTCCTCCTGCGCTAAAAGCTAATCCTCAGGTCTCATCGGGGTCAAACTTTCGCCGGCGGCTCCTGCACTGTGGACAAATTTTGTAGTAATTTTGATTCGTTGAGTACAAAAATGAGATTTGCTGCAGTTTCTGTAGTGGTTGCCAACAGGCCCTCAAGCGCATCCGCGTCTTCAGAGGAGCAGTTTCTTCGGTCACCGAGAACCCGTTACCTCACTACCGACGAGGGGACCTTGGCTTATGACGATACCGGAGGCCAGGGGCCTGTCGTCATCTGCATGCCTGGCATGGGAGATCTTCGGTCGCAGTATCGGTTCCTGGCGCCTCTATTGGCCGCGGCAGGATATCGCGTCATCACCATGGATGTCCGGGGGCATGGTGACTCCTCGGTAAATTGGATGGGATGGGACGCCCGGGCAGTGGGCGGCGACATCCTATCCCTGATGAGCTTCATCGGAGTGGAGAGGGCCCATCTTGTCGGCAACTCTTTTGCGGCGGGGAGCGTCTATTGGGTGGCCGTTCATGCGCCCGAGCGCGCGATAAGCCTGACGCTTCTCGGCCCGGCCATGCGCGACAGCAAGGCCAACCCTCTGGTGAGCTTCGTTCTGAATGCGGGGCTCACGGGCTTTTGGGGCCCCGGTTTCTGGCTTGCATACTGGAATGGGCTCTTTCCCGTCAAGAAGCCCAAGGACTTCGCCGCTTATCGGGCCGCTCTCCGGTCCAACCTCGCGGAACAGGGGAGGCTCGCGGCGCTGAAGAAGATGGTCTTTGCGAGCAAGACGCCGATCCAGGAGATCCTGGGCAAGGCGAAGGTTCCCATCCTGTTGATCATGGGATCCAAGGACAAGGACTTCCCGAATCCGGCCTCGGAGGCGGCCATGCTCGGCGCCAGGACCGGCGCGCGCGTCGAAATGCTGGAGTCAGGTCACTATCCCCATGTCGAGCTGCCCGAGCAGACTGCCGCGCTGATGCTGCCCTTCTTGGGCTCCCCGTAGCGCATAGAGGGCCGAACGGCCAGCCAGGCAATCTCCCGGGTACTCAATTAGCGCAGCCAGCGTTTCGCCAGCGTTTGACCGAGTCGAAGGAGTGGCCAACACCGAGTAGGGCTCTTTTTTGCAGCTTTTAGAATATCATCCAACTTCAGGAATAGACAAAGAACGGCATATTTTGCGTGCAAGCAAGTTCGCGATCTCAGTATGTCTGGGGACTGCCTCCATGACGCCGGTTCGCGGGTTTACCCAAAGAGAGTGAGAGCGACCTTCCCGTTTGAGGACGCAACCATGAAAGCGTAGATGCCTGAGGAACTCAGTCCTCTTCACGAGAGACTGACAACATCCTGAATGGCATCGGCAGGCAACCCCCGGTGGGCATCCTCCCGCCTATCCTGCAAGATGAGGGCAATCGCCTCGGATAGGTTCTTCTTGCATTCCTCAAGGGTTTCACCTTGGCCGTTCGCGCCGGGGATCTCCGGGCAATACCCGATGTACCACTTTCCGTCGCGCTCGATTATCGCGGTGAACTCGTTATGCAGCGAATGCTTTGACATGATCATATACTACTGCGTGCCTCGAATGCGAACAAGAGGACAGCGAGCGCAGGTTCCGCCTATTCGGGGAGATTCCAGAACATCGTCTGGGCGCAGGCGGTCTGGGATGTGTCGCGGGCGTTGGCCCTGAGCGCAGGTGCCAAGTACGTGAACAATCCGGGTCCCACGAGCGTCACCGACAATGCGTCGAGGAGCAGTTTTTCCCTGCTGATGAGCCTCGGGTACAAAACGGGTATCGTCTGACGGTCAGGTCCCTGCAAGCTTTCCAAAGGCCGCGTCGAGGTCCCGGCATAACGAAAGCGCGGCTCGTAGAGTGAGGGCTCTCAGCCGGTATCACCCGGACGACGAACCCGGGGTCCGCTCACATCGGCTTCTTCCCGGCCAGCCAGAGGGTCTGGTACGGATCCATGGAGACGGATGTCCCGTTGATCGGCGGCGCGCCGAGAAGATCCTGGAGCGGACCGTGCAGGATCGTGGGCAGTGCCGCCTTTTCCAATACCAGCGTGCTTCTCTTGGGGCCCGTGTTGTGGATGCAGAGGACCGAATCGCGTTTGTCAGGGGAGGTTCGAAGCAGACAAAACAGGGGTCCGTCCGTCGGCAGTACCTCCTGGCTCCCCTGGGGATGGAAGGCGGGGCGTGAGCTGCGTGCCCGCATACAGCTTGCAAGCCCGCCGTACACACGGACCTGCAACCCTCCTTCCGATGCAAGGCTTTTCTCCACCTCCTCCAGGGAAAACTTCCGCCTGTTCACCGCCCGCTTGTTGCCTGTCTGCAAAGCTCTCCCGGGGTCTGCCGGCGCGCCGATGAGGCTGTTGGCCCATACGGCCGGCACCCCCGCGAGGCTCAGCATGATGCAATGCGAGGTGATGTATTTCCTGAGCCGAAGCCCTTCCTCCTCCCCGGGATCCGAGATCGCGTCCAACCACGTTGCATTCAACTCGTACGGGCTTTCCTTTTCAGCGCATGCCGCGGCATCGAAGCGATACGAGACCATGCCACCCCGCTCCCTCGTCATCCTGACGAGCCCCTCCACCTGCTCTTCCGTCAGGAAGTCTTTGGCCGGGACCAGCCCTATCCCGTCGTGGGATGAGAGGAAGTTCAGGAAGGCCGTGGCGCCCGGAGGCTGCTTCAGTGAGCTGGCCCACGCCCGCAGGGGTCCGGCGTCGCCGCGGCGAAAGGCGTCCAGGATGAGGGGCGGCAGGGTGAAGTTGTAGACCATGTGCGCCTCGTTTGAGCCATTTCCCAGGTAGGATATGTTCTGCTCATGAGGCACGTTCGTCTCCGTGACGATCATCACCCAGGGGCACAGCGCGTCCATGATGGCTCGTAGAAGCCGGACCACGGCATGGGTCCGCGGAAGGTGGACACAGCTCGTTCCGCTTTCCTTCCATAGGAATGCAACCGCGTCGAGACGGAGCACCTGCGCTCCCTGCACTATATAGCCCAAGAGCACATCCACCATCTCCAGAAGGACGGAGGGGTTTGCATAATCCAGGTCTGCCTGGTCCGCGCTGAAAGTGGTCCAGACGCGAATCTCCCCGCGGGAAGAATGAAAAGGCGTCAGCAGGGGATGGGTGCGGGGCCGGAATACCCGAGACAGGTCGGCGTTCTCCTCAGGCGTGATGAAGTAGCCGGCATATCTTGGGCTGCCCTTCAGGAACCCCCTGAACCAACGCCCCTGCGTGGAGGCGTGGTTGAGTACCAGATCCACCATAAGCCGGAAGTCCCCAGCAATGCGGCTCACATCCCGCCAGGTTCCCAGACGGGGATCCACACTGCGGTAATCCATGACGGAGAATCCCTCGTCGGAAGAGGAGGGAAAGAAGGGAAGAATGTGGACTCCTGAAAACGCCCCCGCCGCGAACCGCGTGAGGAAACGATGGAGGCAGGACAACGGTACTGCCCCCCGGTTGCTGAAATGGTCTCCATACGCGATAAGGAACGCGTCTTTCTGGGAGAGCACCGCCGAGAAGCCGCCTACAGCTCCGCGGGGGCGTCGTATGCGTTTCTCATACCGGCGCATTATCCTGGAGAGCCTCAGGGATGCCGTTTTTCCCTTTTCCCCGCCGTAGATGAAGCTCAGAAGCGCGCCGATTGTATCCATGGAGCCTTTTCGAAAGTACTATATATCGGTGCGGCCAAGGCTGTCATGCCGCTGGTCCGCATGGATTCTGTCGGAGAGAAAGCCACCTTTGCCGCGGGAGCATCGGCTACTTTCAAGCCGATTTGTCACCCGGGGATAGGCCTTGAGGCCGGACAGGCAGCTATGGGCTCCAAGGCTGCCAGTCTCCTCCGCTACCGGCTTGAAGGGGCTGGAATCCCAAGAATCCTGCAAATCCCTCTGGCGGTCGCCCTCTTGATATTCGTGTGTCTTGGAACAGGTGCGTGTGATTGGGTACGAGCGGAGGTGCCTTTCAAGCGCCCTCCGATTCATGCTTTGATGCCGGCCAGTTTCTTGATCAGCTTTCGTCTGGATGCAGCAAGGGCAGACAGAGCGTCCCGCGCATTTTCGAAGGCTTCCTTGACGGTATCAGCCTCGGTGATGAGTTGGGGGTCAAGGGGAGACGTCACAACGTAGCAGCCCTCTTCGGCTTCCTGAAGAGTGAGAACGATCTTTCCATCGCTCACAGTGTATTGCTTCATCGCAACTAGGATATGCCTCAGTGGGCTTTTGCGTCAATCACTCTCCTCGAACAGAGCCCGGCCAACACCGAGTAGGCCGGGCAATGCCCCATGTACCACTTCCCGTCGCGCTCGAAGATCGCGGTGGACTCGTAGGCCTCGAATCGCTATCAGTCCTGCCACCCTCCCGCTAGAACCGATACGCCGTACAGAAGTTGAAGTAAAACGGCACTGTCACAGGGTTGAACCCCTCTGTCAGGGTATAGCCTCCCCGCAGGTTGATCGAGAGACCTCCAAAAAGGCTGATTCCCCCCTGGATGCCGAACTTGAATCTGCCCGCAGTGCTCGCATACCAGCCGTCCTTCGCATCGGGATAGATGGCCTTATACAGGTCGCTGTTGGCGATATATGTGAAGAGATCCTTGTCGTATTCCGCTTCCAGGAACACATGGAAGCGCTCGCCCATATGCCCGATGAGGATGGTTTCCTTGAAGCCACTGGTAATGCCGGAGTACAAATCATTGTCCGTCGTCATCATGAAAAGACCCAGCCGGTTCATAACCGATAGGAAGCCGATATCGAAGAGACGGACCCTCCCCGCGGCGTTGAGCTCCCAGTGTTTGAGGTCCATCAAAAACATGGGCACTGATGCATCTGCGGTGAAAAGGACATCCCGATCGATGAAATCCAGACGGAAGCTTTTTGCCATCCCTACGCCAAACGCAAACATGGGGTCTACGTCGAAGTTGAAATAGAGACCGAAGGCCTCAGGCGCCACGCTGTTCAGCACCTCTTCCGCCCAAAGCGCGCCTGCTGCACATGCAAGGAACAGAACGAGCGCCAGTACTATCGTCTTTCTCATGTGATCCTCCTCATTATTGTAGAAAGTTCCTTATGGCCGCCTGAGTCTCGGCCGCTTTTACCCATACCTGGTCATGTCCGGCATCCGGGATGGTTATGTACGTATTTGTGACGTGGGAGAAATAGCTTTCCATCACATGCCGCATGTAGGCGTCCGTCATGACACCGTTCAAGCCTCCCCGGACAAAAAGCACATCGCCACTGAACGCTCCAAAACCTGCGGTGAAGTCCCACGACGGCGAATTACCCTTGATCCCTTCCTCGGTCAACGTTTTATGAGCCACCGCCCCGTTTCTCCAGAACGGCATTCTGTCGGTTGTGCTCTCATGGTAATCCGGACAGAAGTTGAATGCTCCCAGCGCCCTTTCGTAATCAAGCCGTGCGTGGCCGTCCGGAGAGATGAAGTCCTCACCCCATACCCAATCGTTTACCCAGGGCTGAGAGAGATCGGTATCGAAAAAAGGCTTGAAGTAGGTTGTGAAATCTCCGCCTGTCAGGGGACCCGGATCAATGAGGATCATCCTCGACACTTTGGCCGGGTGCCTGGCGGCATACAGGACTGCGAACTGACACCCCCATGAATGGCCGAGCAGGATGACCGTCCCCGTTCCCCTATAGGAGTCGACGATTTGATCCAGGTCGCGGCAATAGATCTCGACACTTATTTCATCAGGATTATGACGCTGGGAGAGGCCGCTTCCCCGCTGGTCGAACATGACCAGAAAATAGTCGTCCGAAAGCCCCTGCAATCTGGTCAAACCGCGGTAGTCGAATCCCGGTCCGCCGTGCAGGAAGATAACGACTGGATTTGAAGGATTGCCAAAGGTCTCCAGGTGGAGTCTGGTCCCGTTGATGTCTTGGCTGGGAAGGGCAGAGTCCTCCATGACTGTCTTGGGGACCAGGTTCCCCGGTTCATCCGGGTTCAAGATGCTGCACGCGGAGCAAAGAGCAGCCAATGCGCCGAGCAGCAGCCTCGCCGTGGTCTGTGTTGCCTTTAATTTTCTTTTCATTTCCACTCCTCCGTTTGAGGATTCAACACGGCGGAGCAGAATATTTCGTATCGAACTTTGGATTGATTCTGAATATTTCTTCTACGCCTTTGGATTGAGAGCGGATCTTCAGTCGCTCGCCGGTCCGTGGTTCCTGTGATACAGTCTCATTCGAATGGGGCACCTTCTGATCGCATACGATCTCTTCGTCCTCATGATCGGATTCGCGGCACTCACCTTCGCCCTGCTCCACGCTTTTCGTTCCCGCACGCCGGGGGCTCTGTATTTCAGCCTCCTGTATTTCCTGTTCACGGCCATTGTGGTCCTTACGGTCGTGGACAGGTATCTCCTCTTGAACGTGCGAGGCGTCTCCCTCCGTGCTATCTTCATCCTGCGCGGGGTCAAGGAAGTGCTCCACTTCGCGTTGGTGTACTCCGCCATTCTCTATCTGCAGGATGATCTGGCCTTGATATGGCGCTCCCACATCGCCCTCGGGCTGCTATTCCCAACGGTTTTGAGCGCCGCGCTCGTGCTTCTGCCGGGCGGCGTTGTCTTCCGGGAGGAGGAGAGGCGCATCCTCTTCGGTACGGGGTATTTCCTCGCTTCGGGATGTTCCCTGCTCTTGTTCACCTACGCGATTTCGCTGGGAATCGCGAGCGTCCTGAAGGCAGCAAACGTGAAAACCCGCGGCTTCCGGCTGGGTTTGATTCTCTTCGCCGGGGTCGGCTACTTCGAGACCATTGCGGGATTCGTGGCGAACATTATCCGCACCTACGACGTTCTTTCCATGGAACACGGAGGGTTCCTCTTGAGCTCGGTGCCGTACGCGCTCTATGGCGTTTTCCTGATCGGCTTTTTCGCCCGTTCGGGAGCGATGTCCGACTCGGAAGCGCAAAAACTGTCCGAAGCCTTCAGCGAGCGCTCAGGGATTACGGCCCGTGAGGAAGAAATTGTCCTGCTGGTCGTCCTCGGAAAAACGAATGGCGAGATCGCCGACGCCCTTAGCATATCCCTCGCCACCGTGAAAACGCATCTCCATAACGTCTTCCGAAAAGCCGGCGTCCGAAGCCGCTACGGCCTCATCCACAAGGCTCGCGGGCGTTGATTTTGGCTCTAGAAATGGTACTGCAGGGAGAAGCCGAACGGCGAGAATGCGCTTCCGTCCAGCTTTGTCATGTTCAGCGCCCAGCTCATGTATGCCGAAAGGTGCAGCTTGTTGAAGACGGCCGCCACAATTCCCGCGCCCGTTGTACATACGACCCCCTGGCTGCCTGAGTCCGTGTACCGGTAGTAGCCCGAATCGAGAAAGGCGAAAATCCCGGGAATGAGGTCCGGGTGAACGAGGGATGGGAAGAGCATGCGCAGCTCCAGGTTGTCCACCGCTTTCAGCTCCGCGTCGAAACGCCCCTTCTCGAGGCCCCTCACCCATCCGCCCAACCCGGGACGCTGCTGAAAACCCCCGATGCTCTGCCGGGCCAGGATGGGTATGTATGAGCCATACAGGTAATCCACGATGAGATTGTTGCCCGCCGTGAGGCTCGCCCACGTGTATTCTGCGTCCTTCGGCACGACGAACAGAGGCAGGAAATAATCCACCCGAAGGGTGAGTCTCGAGAAATCGCTTTTCCCGACAACGGTATTGAAGAAAAACTCCGGGCTCCACTCCAGGGACGTTTCGACGAACAATCCGGATTTGCTCCCGCTCCTTTCATTTTCCTGGGCTACGTTGAGCGCAAGCTCCAGGAAAAGCGAGTTCTGAAGTATCCCGTAAGCATCGGGCGGTCTGCCCGATTGCCGGAGGAGCAGCGAGGCTCCGCCCGGGTTGTTGCTCGTGAGGATGCCGCGGTAGTAAAGCGTCGACTCCAGAATGTTGCGCGTGCGTTCAATGTCCCGGAGGAGCCCCTGGCTTATCCCGAGCCCCCAGCTCATTCCCGTAGTATAGAAGGAAAGAGCGTCGGAAGGCTCCGAATCCTGGCTTGTGACCTGCGTGCCGTCCGGTTTCCTCAGGTAGAAAGTCGGCTCATACGCGCCGCCGATGCCGATCCAGAGTGTGGTGTCCAGGCCGGGAACGAGGCGAAGCTCCCGATTCCCTATCCTTGCATCGACTCCGAACATCTTTGGCTGCGGCCTGATCACCCATGCAGGTCCCCCATCCGCCGCCGTGCCCAGCTCAATGCCCTGAAACTCCTGACCATGAAGGGTAAGGCTCGGGAAGACCGATACGATGGCCGCGAGGATCAGGCTTTTCATGCGCATCACTTCAGCTCGACGAGGATGTCGTCCACGTCGCGGTCTACGGGAAACGCGATGTCGGTGAATCGCGGTTTCCCGATCGCGGCAGCTCTTTTCCTGTAGGTGCTCATGGGCTCCGTCGGACCGAAAAGGCCCTTGTCCAGCACGCCGTTTCCGTTCGTGTCCAGGAAGCAGATGATGCAGTACATGCCCTCCGCCACTTCCTCCACCGTGAACGGGATGCGTACGGAGCCGGAGCCGCTCCCCCGCGCTGCCAGGGTCACGGTGTATGGCGCGCCGCGGCCCTCGTCCCGGCCGAAGGTCTCCTCGGTGTAGAGCATGAGCCGCACGGTGCCCTCGCGGCCCACCGAGATCGTTCCGCCTACGCTGTGCGTCCGGGTTTCAGCGCAGAGCGGAATCGTGGAGAGGAGAAGCAAGGCACAGGCAAGTGCATGCATGTATTTCATTTCATTCCTCCATCAGTAATGGAAATAAAGATCGAGCTCCGCCTGGAAGGGATTCGGCTTGGAGCCCATTTCGGAGCCGGCCGCTCCGTACTGGATCCGTGAGGTCAGGACGGCCTCGAAGTTGTCGAACGGCGCGTAGGAGAAGGACGCGCTGCACGATAAGCTCAGGTCATCCAGGTTCCACAGCACCGAGAGCGATGGGGTGAAGTAGAGCAGGTCGAACGGCTCGGGCTGGGTTATTTTCACATTGATGTAATCCCGCATGACGGCCGGTTTTTCGAGCAGGGGCATGGACTGCCGGCGCGCCGTGCCGATGAGCTGCTGGTTACCCGAGCGCAGGATGTTTTCGTTGTACGCAAGGAAAGCCCCGTATTCCGAGGTTGAATAGCCGGCGCCGTTGTAGAAGTATTCGACGACGGCGGTCGTATTCCAGGGGCTCAGGAACCGCATCCCCACAAGCGCCCGCTCTGAATCCTCCTGGAGGGTTGCGGGGAGGGGGCCGTCGAACGCGGTCTTCGGGGTTTGAAGACAGTACGCCGCTTCGCCGTGAAATTCGAGGTTCTCAAGAAGGTTGAAGGACACGTCCGCGCCCACCTTGTGCTGCCCGGCGGAGCTGTACAGGCCCATGACGTCCGCATCCACGCCTCCAATGAGAAATGTGAGTTTCAACGCCATGTCCGTGTCCTCGATGTCGAACGAATTGTCCCCCGCTATCGGACCGGGTATGACAAGCAGGCTTGCCGACGCGGTCTGGAAGAAATCGGATGGGAGGCTCACCAGGAACTCCGCGTCCAGCGAGACGATGCCCTGAGCGCGCTTCTCAGGGGTTCTCGGATCCTTCTCCGGGTTGACGAACCCGACGGCCGAGAAGGCGTACCCCTTGCCCCAACCGTAGATGATACGTCCGACTCCGAGAGAGATGTTGTTCGATACATTGACCGTCCCCCGCAGCTCGTCGATGGTGAGCGAAACGAAATCGCCCGCGGTGTCGACCGTGCTCTTCAGGGAAAACGCCAGGTAGGGATTGCTATACTCCGCGTCGGCAGCAAGGAGGAATTCGAGCGCATTGGCGTAATGCGAAGAGGCGTATTGGTAGAGGTCGAGCAGGTACTGGGGCGTGGACGGGGACACGTAGTATCCCTGGTACGCGCCTTGAAGGAAGCCGTTGATTGAGAGGCCGTCCCTCTCGGGAAGCGCGTCTTCCGGGAAAAGCGGCAACGCGATAGAGAGGACCAGGAGCGCGGGCATGAGCGTCGTTTTCATTTGGCGAGCCCCTTCAATTTCGACATGTATGCCAGCGTGAAAAATTCGTCGGGAAACTCCTTTGCCTGTATGCGCGTGAAGACCATCTTCGACGTGTAGCCTTCATGGAGCGAGCTTGTCGTGGTCATGACGGCAGGCCGTACGATGCCGTTTCCGAAATCTTTCGTGTCCGAGAACTCGATTGTCTTCAGGAGCATTCTGCCCGCCGTGTGGCATTCGATTTTTTCCACGATCAGGCCCTTCTTCTGGACGTACATCCTGACGTACGCGTACGCGACGCTGTTCGAGCGGGCGCGCAGGTCGAGGACGAAGCGCCCTTCATCCTGCGAGGCGATGGACGGGGCGTATTCGACCGAAAAGTCGAGGGCAAGGATGTCCGCGTTGTCGAATATCCCCCCTGTGACGGATTGGAGGCTCGTCTGGCGGATGGGGCGTCCCACGCTCGGAATGTAGAGCCACAGGTTGTCGCCCACCCTGAGCATGGAGCGATCCTTTTCGCTCGACGGCGCCAGGAAAAGAAGCGCTATCCTGTCCGTCCCTTTCTTGATCATGTACACGTCGTGGGTTTTCTGCGTGCCGTTCGGTTCGATGTCGATGATCCTCCGAAACGCACCGTAGGAAGAGGGCATGAGATTCCGGTCAACCTGCCGGAGCAGGTCATCGGCATCCTGCCCGAAGGCGGCGGAGCAGAGGGAGACGAGAATGGCCGTGAGAACGGGCGTCAGACCACATGAAGCTGATTTCATATTTGCGCAACCTCCATGGATTTCTTCCTACACGTGGCCAAGGGCGTCCACCGGGTCGAGTCGCGAGGCTTTGTGGGCCGGCTGCAGACTGGCCAGGATGGAAACCAGGATAACCATGACGGAAACGGAAGCGATGTCCGCCGGCGTGAGCCGCGTGATGAGCTGTAGGGTGAAGGGGCCCGCCTTGAAGTGGATGGCGGCCGCGTCGAGGATGACCAGAACGAGCCCCCCGACTGCAAGCCCGACGACGAGGCTCATGGCCCCCAGCGTGACCCCCTCCAGGAGAAAGAGCCTTCGGATGCGGCGCGCCGGGGTGCCCATTGCCGATATGGTCCCGATCTCCTTGGTGCGCTCGTACACCGCCATCATCATGATGTTGAGAACGCTGATGAGGACGATGGCGATGAGCACGAACTTCACCACGTAGGTGACGATGCTGACGAGCATGAGGATGCTGGTGAACGGGCTCAAGCTTTCCCACGTGTCGACCTCGTAGACCGCCCCATCCAAAGCCCGTCCGCCGGGTCCCCCGGACAGAAGCGCCCCGTACACGCTCTTGAGGCGGTCGATGTCGCGCAGGCGGATCGCCACCTCCGATATTTCAGGCTCATCCATTTGCAGCAGCGCCTCGGCGTCCGAGATGTGGATGTAGCCGTTTCTCAGGAACTCTCCGGCTGCGAAGCCTTCCAGGATTCCCGCGACCGTGAAGACGGCGCCGTTCATGGAGCCGTGCCTGTTGGTGCAGACCAGAACGACGGAGTCGCCGATGGAGAGGTGGAATGCGGTCGCTATCAGGCCGGGAATGATGATTTCGCCGGGCTTGAGGAAGCGCTCCGTATCCTTGACCTCCGTGAGGCGGTCCGGAAGCGCCGGGCAGGTCCTCGATTCCCTTTCGGGATCAACGGCCGTAAGCTTCATCGTCGTCGTTTCTGTGTATATGCTGGCCATGGCCATGAAGTTGATCCGCGGGCTGTACGCCTCCACGTCGGCGTTGTTGTCCAGCGCCTCCCGAAGGTGTTCCATCTCCTTGCCGTCCAGATAGAGGTTGAGGGGGCTGGCATTGATGATTTTCGTGTATCCCTTCTTGTGGACCTGCACGTGGGAGAGCATCGTGTCCGTCAGGATGCTCGTGACCGAGTACCTGAATCCGCCGACGAACCCCGATGTGACGACGACGAGCATGACCCCGATGACGATGAGCATCGAGGTGAGGAGCGTCCTCCGCCTGTAGCGGAACAGGTTCCTGAGAGCGATCTTAGCGAGATTGCGCATTGCCGTTGCCTCCCTGCCTGCGGTCGACGAGCCGGCCGTCCTCCAGGACGTATATCCACTCGGCTTCTCCTACGATCTTCTGATCGTGCGTAGAGAAGATGAAGGTCGTGCCGAGGCTTTCCTTCATCGCCTTCATGACCGCGATCACCTTCAGGGCCGTTTGGTGATCGAGGTTGGCAGTCGGCTCATCCGCCAGAACCACCTTCGGGTTCGTCACCAGGGCGCGGGCCACCGCAACGCGCTGTTTCTGCCCCCCGAAATTTGGGACGGGAGCTTATCCTTCTGGTCGGACATCCCTACACGGCTCAGGAAATCCATTACGCGCGCGGCGCGCTCCTTCTTCCTGACATTGCTCACCATGATCAACGGGTATTCGACGTTTTCGAAAACGGTGAGAACCGGGATGAGGTTGAAGTCCTGGAATATGAACCCGAGGTGCTCGCTTCGAAAGCGTACGGTCGCCTCGCGGCAGAGCGATTGGATCTGCTGTCCCGCGATCGTGATGCTGCCTGCAGTCGGCCGGGCCAGGCAGCCGAGAAGGTTCAGCAGAGTGGTCTTTCCGCTCCCCGACGGTCCTATGAAGCTGACGAACGATCCCGTGTCGATGCCCAAGGTCACGCCCCTGAGGGCATGCACTTCGATGTCTCCATTTTTGTATACCTTGCTTACCTCTCTCATCTCGATCACTTTCATCAAAACATCTCCTCCATGCACGCGGTGTCATAGAACAATCAAGAAGCGTGCCAAGACGGGAGTTGGCGGTGGGATGAAAAGCCGGGAAAACTGTGAATATTTGCCTTTTTTCGATGTCCGATCCCGGCCTTCGGCGGACCCGGTGCGTAATGATTACGCAATGCCCGAATCTGATTCCTTTTTATGCATCGCCGCCGGTGGCTTGACACTTGGCCCACTCCGGCAAATAAAATGGCTTTGGGGTGCGGTGAGGCACGAATGAAAATCTTCAGGGAAGAGGCCCTGTTCGTCCTGGCGCTGATAGTCCTTTTTCTATTTACGATCGGGCTGGTCGTTTTTTACTCCACCATCTTCAGCAACACCAACCTTGGCATGGTGAAAAAGGGAATAGGTATCGTCGCCGGCGACCTGATCCTCCGCTATAGGGAGAGGAAGGAGCTGGTCCCCGACGGCTTCGGGGAGTTGTTGGGCGCCGGCATCTATGGGGAGAACGGCCTGCTCCTGGCCGGGTTCGGAAGCGCCCCTTCTCGCCTGGAAAAAGCCGCGGGGGAATCGATGGTCGTCGATAATCGACGCCAGAGCATCAGGGCGATCCTTTTCAGGAGCGTGCAGCTCTCCGACGGGCGGACGGATGGGCCGTATCGTGTTTTCGCGGAGGTGGATATCCACGAACAGCTCCGGAGATTCACCTTCATCAAATACACGAGCCTCATGGGCCCCATTCTCCTTGCCGTCGTCATGGTCACCATGGTCGCGCTATACACCCGCAACGTGAAGTACCGCAGAAAGATATCGCTCCAGGAGCAAATGGTGCACCTGGGGGAGGCGGCCCGGACGCTGTCCCACGAGATCAAGAACCCCTTGAGCGCGATCAGGCTCCAGACGGCGTACCTCAGGCGGGTCTCCCCCGACGTGAACCTCACGTCGATAGGCATCATCGAAGAGGAGGTGGATCGGCTGGCCAACCTGAGCAAACAGGTGGCCAACTTCATACGGGATCCCCGGGGTACTCCCGAGGACATCGATCTGTGCGACTTCATCGAGAAGCTGTGCTCCCGGTTCCATCATCCCGTCGTCTTCGACGGCTTGCGGAAGGGCTCCCTGTATATTTCTGCGGACAGGGAAAGGCTCAGGTCCGTCTTCGAGAACATGCTACGGAATGCGGACGAGAGCATGCTCCCCGAAACCGAGGGGGGCGCGGAGGCGTCAGGTCTTCAGGCGCCTATTGAGATCCGTTTCCGCACCGAAAGGGAGAACGTCGTGGTGGAAGTCCTCGACAGGGGCTGCGGCGTCGCGGGCGGGAAGTCCGAAAGGCTCTTTGATCCCTTCGTCACGACAAAAGTGAAGGGCTCGGGCCTGGGGTTGTTCATCGCTCGAAGTTTTGCCGAAGCGGCGTCGGGTTCCATCCGGCTGGGAAACCGCTCGGGCGGCGGCACCGCGGTAGCCGTCTCCTTTCCCCTGAGGAAGAAGAAATGAAAGTGCTCGTGGCGGACGACGAACGCAACATCCGCAACACGATAGCAGACTTCCTGAAGCTTGAGGAAATCGAGTCCATGAGCGCGGAGAACGGGCTCTCCGCACGGCGCCTCCTGGAGAGCCAGTTCTTCGACGCGGCCGTCGTCGACCTCCGCATGCCGGGGATGGACGGCCTGTCGCTCCTCCATTGGATACGGGAAGAGGGACCCGAGATTCCCGTGATCATCATATCGGCGTATGGCGAAATAAAAGATGCCGTGCAGGCGATGAAGCTCGGGGCGGCGGACTACATCGTGAAACCCTTTGATCCTGAAGAGCTGGTGATGCGCCTGAGGAAGATCCTCCAGCTCCGTTGGCTGCAAGAGGAATGCGAGACGGGGCGCCGCGCGTTCGACGGTGAATCTGAGGTCATCGGAGTGACGAAAGCCATGGGGGACATCAAGGAGCTCGTCAAGAAGGTGGCCTCCACGAGCTCGACGGTCCTCATTACCGGAGAGAGCGGCACGGGCAAGGAGGTCATTGCGAGGCTCCTCCACCGGGAGGGCCGGGGTCCGCAGACTCCTTTCGTTGCGCTGAACGTCGGCGCCATCCCCGAAAGCCTTCTGGAGAGCGAGCTCTTCGGGCACGAGAAAGGGGCTTTCACCGGGGCGGAGGCGCGCAAGCTGGGGATGTTCGAGCTGGCTTCCTCGGGGACACTCCTTCTGGACGAGATAGGGGAAATGCCTCTTCACCTGCAGGTGAAACTGCTTCGCGTGGTCCAGGAGAACAGGATCCAGCGCCTCGGCGGGACCCAGCAGATTCCCATCAACGCGCGTCTTCTGGCGGCCACCAACAGGAACCTTCACGCGATGGTGGAGGAGGGCGGCTTCAGGCAGGACCTCTATTACAGGCTCAACGTCATACACATCCACCTTCCTCCGCTGAGAGAGCGGCGGGAAGACATTCCCCTTCTCGCCGGGAGCCTGCTGAAGAAACTGGGCAGGAAACTGGAAAGGCCCGTCGCGGACCTGAGCCCCGAAGCCCTTCAGGCCCTCCAGTGCTATGACTTTCCCGGGAACATACGCGAGCTGGAAAATATGATCGAACGCGCCCTCATTCTCTGCGAAGGGAGCGTTATCACGTGCTCGGATCTGGGCATGAAGCCGGCCGCAACACCGTACCGCGAGGCTCCGCGCGGGACCCTACGGGACATCGAAAAATGGGCCGTTCGGCAGGCCCTGCAGAGATGGGAGGGAAACCGGACGCGGGCTGCCGAGGAGCTTGGCTGCAGCCGGAAGACTCTTCAGAACAAGATCAAGGAATACGGGCTGGAATGACGCCCGGGAGGCGCCCTATGCGGTGCGGCCTCCCGAGAGCCGGATAATCTTGTAGAATTCGACCCTGGAGAGGAGCCGGGCCTAATCGGTCTGGCTGAAATGGAAGCTGAGCTGTCAACCTTGCTCGATGGGCGTCCTGTTGATATGCGCACGCCTAAAGATCTTAGCCGCTACTTCCTGGGGCTGCTTTTCCCGCTGGCCGTAGCGATACTTCCCCTCTACCTGCAGGTGCACGCAACGGGTCTCCTGGACACCTACATGGGGGTGGTCCTTCCCCAGGTGGCGTTCCAGATTCCCCTGCAAGTGCTCCTTTTGCGCGGGTTCTTCAAGGCGGTTCCGATGGAATTGCAGGACGCCTGCGAGATCGACGGCTACGGCCCCCTGGGTTTTCTCTGGTTCATAGTGGTGCCGCTTTCCACCCCCATTCTCGCCACCTCGGGAATTCTTACCCTTGTGGCAAGCTGGAACAATTTCTTCCTGCCGCTCCTGGTGTTCAACAACCCCGCCAGGTTTACCCTTCCACTGGGCGTCATGGCCTTCCAGGGCCAGCATGCCTCGGACTGGAATCTCATCCTCGGCTACTTGACTCTCGCCATGCTCCCCGCCATCGCGCTTTTCATCCTGGCTCAAAAATATATAGTCGCGGGACTGACGGGGGGCGCGGTTAAAGGCTGAAACATCGGCTGCCGTGCGGCCGATTCACCCCCCAGGGCTCCGCGTATTTTGCAGCAATAGACAAAGAACGGGAAATCTTCCGTGCAAGCTGATTCGAGATTTCGGTATGCCTGAGATATGCTTCCATGGCGCCAGTTCGGGGGTGTGCTGGTGACGGTAGGCATTTGTAGAGCATCACACTAGAATAGCGATATGACCTCATCCTTTTCGACATGCTTGTGCGACGCAACAGCACTGAAAATGGCGTTTAGCGTTCCCAAACGAAGGCTCTTATGATCTGGAATAGCGATTCTCTGATGGGAGGGCTCGTCGGTTTCGAGCACGATATGACTTCCCATTTCGTGAACTAACTGGTAATTGAGCTTTCTTACAAGAGTAGCCGCGACTTCGCGTCCGCTTAAGCCCCGGGGAATCCTCATGCCACAGTGAAGACTTCATCACGAACCAGATGGAGTCGAACTCGTGCCGGCGGTGTATTGTCAAAAAAGAAAGCCGACACCGCTTCAGTCACGTTCTTTCGGAGTTCCTCCCAGCTATCTGCTTCGGTGATGATGCTTTCACTTAGACATTCTGCGACAAATCCGCCATCCTGCTCTTGAAGTACTTCGAAAACGAGTTCAGTGTTTCGGGTCTCCATACGCTAATCTTACTGGACTACTGCCCCGTTTTCAAGTCGAACGTCCGAATCTCCCCGCCATCGCGCTTTTCATCCTGGCTCAAAAATATATCGTTGCGGGACTGACGGGGGGCGCGGTCAAAGGTTGAAGCATCGGCTGCTGTGCGACCGATTCGCCCCCTGCGGCGAGGCTTGGGACAAAAAGAAGGCCGCCCCTGCGGGCGGCCGCCAATCATTCGCTCCGGAACCGTTACATCTTCTTCAGGCGGAGCGCCTGGACGCCCTTCTCCTTGAGGGCTGCGATAAAGGTGTCCGCGTCCTTCTCGGTTCCCTCGTACATGGCGTAATGGACGGGGATTGCGATCTTCGCCTTTACATCCAGGGCGGACTGGACCGCGTCGTCCACCGAGTTCATCGTGTAGGTCTGGCCCAGGGGCAGGAGCGCGATGTCGCAGGAGATGTCCTTCATCTCGGGGATCCGCTCCGTGTCTCCCGAGTCGTAGATCCGCACCCCCTCCGCGGAGAGGATGAAGCCGCAGAAGCCGGCGGACTTGGGATGGAACTGGGTCTTTTTAATGTTGTACGCGGGCACCGCCTCTATGGTGAGCTCGTCCATCTTTTTCACGTCTCCCGGCTTGATCCGCGCCAGGACCGCGCTGTCAAAGGCGGCCAGGACCACGGTGGCGGGACCGGAGAGCTTCTTGATGTCAGGCATGGAGTAGTGGTCGCCGTGGTTGTGGGTTATTAGGATGATGTCCGCCTTCTCGGTGGCCTTTACCCCCACGGGATCTATCCAGATCAGCTCTCCTCCCAGCTCGATGCGCAGGGAGTTCTGCCCGTACCAGGTAATCTTCTGCACAGCCTCCTGGGGCGTGAGCGTGAAGCCCCCCACCGCGGCTCCCAGAAGAAGAGTAGCCAATAAGACCTCGATCTTTTTCATGAAACACCTCCTCTTGAAATGATCACTGAGAGTAGCCAGGGGACGGCCCGGCAAGAAGAGCAGGGATGCAGGAACAACTGGCTTTAGTGGATGCCGGCCCCAAGCGGTAGTTCTCCTTCGACTGATAGGAGTTTATTGATAGGAATTTGCTGATTCAAGTCCGATTGAGCCAGCTAAAGAATGCCACGCTACCCGGGATGCTTTAGCATCTCCGCCAGCCTCTTGATGGCGTTTCGAACGCCGAGGTTCCAGCTTCCGGCGTTGATCCGCATGCAGTTTGAGAATCCACCCTTGCGGCTGAAGAGGCATCCCGGGGCGATAAGGATGTTCTCCTCCAGGGCCCGGAAGTAGAGGTCCATGGTGTCGTATCCCTCGGGAAGGGTCACCCAGAGGAGAAACCCACCCTGGGGGTTTGAGACCGTGGTTCCCGCCGGAAAGCTTTCTAGAATCTCGCGCCGTGTCGCCTCAACCGTTTCCTTGAGACCCTGTCGGATCTTCCGCAGGTGCCGCTCGTAGCCGCCTTCTTGGAGAAAAATCGAGATGGCGATCTGGTTAACCGAAGGACATCCGATATCCAGTATGCGCTTGAAGCCGATCACATCGTCGTAGTAGCGCCCCGGCGCCACCCAACCCAGGCGAAGCCCCGGAGAGATGGTCTTGGAGAAAGAGGAGCAGAGCACCACGCGGCCGTCCGTGTCGTAGGCCTTGCAGGTGTCGGGCCTGCTTCCATGGGCGAGATCCCCATAGACGTCATCATCCACGAGCGGAACGTCGAAGCGCCGCAGGAGCTCGAGGAGCCTTTTTTTCTTCTGTGTCGGCATCACGGTTCCCGTGGGGTTGGTGAAGTTGGAGATGACGAAGACCGCCTTGATGGAATTATGCTCCAGCGCAAACTCAAGCACTTCGAGGTTGATTCCTTCCCCCTCCACGCTGGGGATCTCGATGGGTGTGATTTGAAGCCGATCCAGGAGGGAGAGGAAATTGAAATACACTGGGCTCTCGATGGCCACTGCATCCCCCGGCTTGCAGATGGCCATGAGGCTGAGGAACACCGCCTCCTGGCAGCCATTGGTCACGATGAGGTCGTCCGGCGATAGCTGAAGGCCCGAGTGCAGCCCCAGCAGGGCAATCTGTTCACGCAGGGGAGGGTAGCCCGGGGGCATTATGTAGTCGAACGCCTCCGCGGGGTGACGCTGGATCGCCTCCTTGAAGAAGTGGGATATCTTCTGCTTTGGCCAGTAGTCACGATTCAACAGGGCCACGCCGAGCTGAACGATTTTCTGGCCGGCCTCCGCCGCCTTCAATGCGCTATAGACCTGGCAGATGCTCACCTCCCTCGGGTCAAGATCCGCGGGCTGGACTTCCTTGGCGCGCTCGGCGGGGGCGGGCAGGGGCCGGACGTAGTAGCCGGATTGGGGCACCGCCTCGATGTAGTTCTTGTTCTCCAGCTTCCAGTACGCCTCGCGGACCGTGTTCATGCTCACGTTGAGCTGCTCGCTCAAGCTTCGAAGCGGCGGGATCTTCTGTCCTTTCTTGAGCACACCGCTCTCGATCAGGGACATTATCCTCTGGGCAACCTGCTCGTTGGCCGTCATGGACGGAATTTCAACCATTTTAAGGGTTTTGGGCAAGACACAGATGTGCCGCGCGGAAGGGGCACAGTGCCGCCTCATTCATGTTCTGTGCGGCCGACTTTCCGCTTTCCTAGTCCTTACCCGCCCGCCCTGCATTATGGAAGCTTAAGGAACATCAGGAGGATTGAGACGTGGGAAAAGGGTTGTTGATGAAAAAGGCCGTGCGATACCTGAGGGTAAGCTGCCTGAGCGGGGCATGCTGGATAACGTGGCAGGGAAGCGAGGACATAATCCTCCAGGCCGGAGAGAGCCTGGAGGTTCGCGACGTGAAGAGGTTCTGCCTGGAGTTCCTGAAGGAAGGCGAAGCGTGCCTGCAGGAGGGCGGGGAAAAAACCAGGACCGTTTCGCGCTTCTTTAGCTCGGGGAGGGCCGCGTCGTTTGCAATTGCGCCCCCTGTTGGGGCACGGTCCTGATGTTGGCCGCGTCCGCCGTCGGAGCGTCGAGCACGATGTCGGGCGCGGCACCCATCGGAGCGCTGCTTTGACGTTCGGCTGCGCCGAGCGCCTCCACGGAGAAGGATCGAGGCTCTTCGCCTCCGTTGACCGGAGGGAGGCTTTTGGAGAGAATCCATCGCAATGGACGTGCTTGGCTTGGGCGCCGTGGCCGTGGACGACCTCGTCTACGTGGAGGAGTTTCCCCAGCCGGATTCCAAGGTGATCGTCTCCGGCAGGGAACGGCAGAGTGGAGGGCTTGCGGGGACCGCCCTTGTCGCGGCAAGCCGCCTGGGGTGCTCGTGCGCTTATGCAGGCACCCTTGGGGACGACGAGCTTTCCCGCTTCGTCATCGAAGGGCTAAAGGCAGAAGGCGTCTCCGCGGAGTGGATAGTCCACCGTGATGAAGCGCGTCCCTTTCACGGAACCATAATCGTAGACACGAAGGCAATGACTCGGACCATCCTTGTGGACTCCAGGGGAGCCATCGGTGCCGACAGCTCGCTGCCCGAGGCGTCGCTTATCCGGTCTGCCCGGGTGCTCCTTGTGGATGCTCACGGCCTCCCCGGAATGCTTCGGGCAGCCCGAATCGCGCGTGAAGCCGGGATTCCCGTTGTGGGCGATTTCGAGAAACCCAAGCCCCCGCCCTTCGAGGAGCTTCTTTCTCTTGTGGACCACCTCATCATTCCCCGGGAGCTGGCCCGGGAAGCTCAGCGGCAAGAGCGGCGAATCCGAAATAGTTCGAGCTCTCTTGCATCCATCGCGTTCCGTCGTGGTTGTGACCGCCGGGGAAGAGGGCTCGTGGTATGCGTCCGCGGAAACGGGGCAGAGCGTGTTCCATCAGCCCGCCTTCGGTATTGATACCGTGGACACAACGGGGTGTGGAGACGTTTTCCACGGCGCCTACGCGGCGGGCCTCGTCTGGGGAACCGCCGTTTCGGTAAGGGTTCGATTCGCCTCCGCCGTGGCGGCGCTCAAGGCCACCTCTCAGGGCGGGCAGAAAGGAATTCCCACCAGGGAGCAAACGCAGGAGTTTCTCCAGCGCCGCTCGAGTGAAGCGATAGAGCTATAATGACCGGTGGAGGCGGGCATTAATGAAACTTGCCATCTTTGGCGCATCTGGCGCAACAGGTAAGCAGATCATTGAGCAGGCGCTTGCCGCGGGAAACCAGGTGGCCGCCTTCGCTCGAAACCCATCAAAAATCGGCGCGAGTCATGAGCGTCTGACGATTGTGCAGGGCGAATTATCCGACACGGCGGCAATTGAGCGCGCAGTGGGCGGTGCGGATGCGGTCAACAGTTCATCCACCCCGAGTGCCAGTGACCCCAATGACTTGCCGGATTTCAAATTCAAAGTCCTGGTTGCCATCGTCAAATCCGTGATGCGCCCAGCATACGAAGAAATCGTCAACGTTGCGCGGATTGTTCGCGAGTCGGATACCGATTGGATTATCGTGCGTGCGTCTCTGCTGAACAACAATCCCGGGTCGGGGAGAATCAGGGCCGGCTATTTGGGCAAGAAACAGGTAGGCACAAACATTTCCCGCGCGGATTTGGCGGCGTTCATGCTCAAGCAGGCACAGGATACAACCTATCTGCGGCAAGCGCCCGCCATCAGCAATTGAGAACGACTTCCATGAAAATCACCATCCTCGCCTATGGTTCGCGCGGCGATGTGCAGCCTTTCACCGCCCTCGCGCTCGGGCTGCAAAAAGCCGGGCACAGCGTGCGCCTGGCTGCTCCGAATCGTTTTGCCGATCTTGCAGCCCAGTACAATATACCCTTCACGCCCCTGCCGGGCGATCCGGGAAAGATGAGCGCCCTCGCCAACAACATCCGGCGTGATGCGTTTGGCGCAATCAAATCCATGGCCCAATACGTCTTCTCCATCACCGCCCCGGTCCTCCGCGCCGCCCTGGCCGCCTGCGACGATGCCGACCTCATCGTCCACTCGTTCTTCTTCACCACTATTGCGGGTTCGCTGGCGCGCGCCCTCCGCATCCCGGATGTCTCTGTGCAACTCCTTCCCCTGTTCATACCCACACGCGCCTATCCGATGGTTGCCATGCCCAACATGCCGCCCGGCGTGCTGAGCTACTTTACCCACTGGCTTACCACACAGATTTTTCGACGCGTTGTGCAGATGGGATTGGGGCACCTGCGCCGCGCCGAGCCGGGGATTTTCAATCTGAAGCTATCCTGGCCCTTTGACGCTTCTCACCCCGTTCAGACCCCCCTTCTCTTTGCATATAGTCCGACCATTCTTCCCCAACCGCTGGACTGGAAAGCGCCCCACATTCACGTCACCGGCTACTTCTTTCTCGATGCCTCTGAAACGTACCGACCGCCGCGGGAACTTTTAGACTTCCTCGCCGCCGGGGATGCCCCGGTGTGCGTGACGTTTGGGAGCATGGTCAGCCGCGAGTCCGAGCGGATAGACGCTCTCGTGCGCGCCGCCCTCGCCCGGACCCGCCAGCGCGGCATCATCCTCACCGGTTGGGGCGGGAGGAAACCCGCCGAACACATAGATGATCTGTTCTATTTCGATGCTGTACCGCACGACTGGCTTTTCCCCCGCTGCAAATCCGTCATCCATCACGGCGGAGTGGGGACGACAGCCGCCGGTCTGCGTGCCGGGATTCCCAACATCATCGTCCCTCACACAATAGACCAGCCGTTTTGGGGGAAACGCGTCGCGGCCATTGGGGCAGGCCCAGCGCCCATTGATTTGGCGCATCTGTCCGTTCCGAGGCTGGCCGCCGCTCTCGCTCAGGCACACAGTCCAGCCCTTCGAGCGCGCGCCCACGAGTTAGGGTATCTGATCAGAGCCGAAGATGGTGTCGGAGAAGCAGTGCGCCTTATCGAACAGCATGCCGCCAACCCGTATTATCGAAATCGACCGGACGCTTAAAGCTGCATGTTTCTATCTAAAGGCCGCCGCCGGGAGCGGACCCTCCAGGCTCGGGGCCTCAGCCGTTCTGCGTGCTGAGGAAGACCTGGATGCCCATGTGCTGGATCTGGTCCAGCCGCTCCTCGATCGAGTCTATGTGATGGTCCTCGTCGTGGAGGATCGCCTCCAGGATCTCCCGGGTGGCGAAGTCCGCCACGTCTCCGGCCTGCTTGATGGCGGCGTTGTATTCCTTGACCGCCTGGGCCTCCAGGGCATGATCGTTGGCCAGCTGCTTGGGAACGTCTGAGCCGATGTGCATGGCAAGCAGATTGGAGACGACGGGGATTCCTTCCAGGAAAAGGATCCTCCCGATCAGCTTCTCGGCGTGCTTCATCTCGTCCTTGGCCTGCTTGTCGAAATGGTCGCGGAGCTTCTTGTATCCCCAGTTCTCGCTCATCTCGGCGTGCACCATGTACTGGTTGATTGCGGTGAGCTCCTCGGCGAGCAGAGTGTTCAGGGTCTCGATGAGTTTTTCGTTTCCTTTCATTCCTTCCTCCACGTTCTGATGGTTTTTCCGCTTAAGAAAATACAGCCGTGGAGGATCGAAGAAAAGAAAAACTCGTCGTGGGCGAGCGCCGGGCCGGGCGCGTTGTGCCGGGACTAGGCGCCGGTCGCCGTTGGACTTCCTTCCAGCCCTATCTCTTTTGCCGCGGTGCGCATGCCCAGGATCGTGTCGGTGATGAGCTCCTCCAGGTCAATGCCGAGCATCTCTCTTCCTTTCTCTATCACCTCGCGGTTCACGCCGGCGGCAAAGCTCTTGTCCTTCCACTTCTTTTTCACGGATTTCGCCTCCGTGTCCAGGACGCTCCGCGATGGGCGCATGAGCGCAACCGCCTTGATCAGGCCCGTAAGCTCGTCCACGGCATAGAGGGTCTTCTCCAGCGCCGAGACCGGCTCCTCCTGGGAGCAGATCCCCCAACCGTGGCTCACCACGGCCCGGATATATTCCTCGGGCCACCCCGCCTCCCGGAGGATCTCCGGGCTTTTCCTGCAGTGCTGCTCGGGAAACCGCTCGTAGTCGATGTCGTGGACGAGGCCGATGACGCCCCACTTCTCCTCGTCCTCCCCCTTCTTTTTCGCGATGGAGCGCATGACGGCCTCGACGGACAGGGCATGCTTGATGAGGCTGTCGTTGGAGTTGTATGCCAGGAGAAGCTGATACGCTTCCTGGCGGGTTGGTGTATGGGTTTCCATGCGTTGGAGAGTACCGTCGCTTCGCCTTTCCAACAAGGGGAACGCGGCGGCTTTGGTGCGCTGCGCATGACCGCCGCCGACGGAGATTCGCCGCGGCAACATCGAGTGAGTATATTCATGACGAGGGAAGACAGTAGCACGTGGATACAGAGAAAAAGCAACAGCTTCCTCAATCTTTCCTGGAGCTGATCCGGATCTGGGAGCTGCCCGTGCTGGTCGACTTCTGGGCCGAATGGTGCGGCCCCTGCCGCATCGTCTCTCCCGTGGTCGAGCGTCTTGCCAAAGAGTTTTCAGGAAAGCTCCTCACGGTCAAGGTGAACGTTGACAGGCGGCCCGCCATTGCAGAAACCTTCCAGGTGCAGAGCATCCCTACCATCATGCTGTTCTGGAAAGGCGAGTCTCACATGCGCCTCACCGGGGCCTATCCCTATGAGGCCATCAGAAAGTCGATCCTGGAGAACTGGCCCCGGGAAGCGGGGCAGGCCATCGCATAGGAACCTATAGCACCAGGTCCAGCACTTCGATGACCGCGCCCGCCGATGCGCGGGGGTTGGGGAAGCGTGAAAAGAGCGCCCCCGCCTCCAGCTTCGGCCCGGCGGCAAGCTCCAGCCGCAGGCTCTCCCCATTCATCCGATAGCGGGCATCCAGAAGGCCCTTCCGTTTTTTCGCCTTTTCGGAAACGATCATTCTATAGCCGTCAACGGACCGTTCGGTGGTGAAGGCCGTGTGCGTGGCGCGGAGGGCTTCCCCGATGGCCTCATCGGCTTTGGGGAAAAGCTCAAGGGGAAGCTCCAGGGCAAGGGCGATTGAAGAGAAGCTTCCGGCGGATATCTCACCGGGGGCGAGGAGCTGGAAGCGAGGCGCGGACGGGTTCCCCTGAGCGCCGAACGGCACACTCAGCGCCGCTTCGAGCTTCTGCCGGTCCCACGCCACGATCTCCACGATTCCGCATCCGAACCAGGACCCCGCAAACGCGGGCCCAAGCCAGGGAGAAACCACTACCTCGCGAACCCTGAGCACGTTTTCTAGCTCGCGAGGGCAGAGATCCAGAAAGCCGCGGAGGAGGACTGCATTCAGCCATTCGGAGCGCGCGGCGGCTGCTTCTCGTGGGATTGTCACGCGCGCGAACAGGGGATTCAGGCGCGCCTTTTGGCGCTCGAGGGCGGCCAATGCCTCGGCCGCTCGGACGGGGCGTGACGCGTGGAAGGCGGCGGTGGGCGGGGCACCCGGCGCGCGAGAGTTGCCCGCGAAGCCCGCAGGGGCCGCTTTGATGGGGCGGGCCGCGGCGCCCGGCGTGCGTGAGTCGCCTGAGGCGGCCGCCCGTGTGGCGCCACCCGCCCCGCCCGATGCGCCGGTCCTGGCGGCCTCTTTGGGTCTGGATGGGCCGCTCATGGTGCACCCCAGGCACTGCGCGCATCCCCTGGGGTTTCCGCGGCGGCAATAGCCCTCGTCGATTCCCGCCTTTGCCTGCTGGTAACGCTCGTAGAGGGATGACCGCTCCCGCTCTGTCTCCAGGAAGCCGAAGGCAAAGGGGAACCCTTCCGGCTTTTCGGCCTGGAGATCTTTCGCTTCCTCCCCGTTGCGTGAAAGCCATTCGTCGAGGATCTCTCCGGCCTGGGGCGGAAACCGCCCGTCATAGACCGCTCCGCGTGATGCAAGCCGCTCCACGAGCCGCGTGACGGCGTATCCGCCCGCGGCAAGCACCTGAGTGAGCCTGTAGTCGAGCATGCCCGCGGCCAGGCGGAACTCGAAGCCGTTGGTCTGGCAGATCGACTTTGCCCTTCCGATCCGGGGCCGCCATTCCTTCTCTTCGAGGATGAGCCCGTCGTAGCGCAGGGGGGTGAAGGGCATCCGCACCAGGAGCCCGAAGCTGAAGATGAAGCGGGGCGCGCGCTCCGCGGCCCGGCAGAGATCCTTGAGCCGGCGTACAAAGGCTGAAAGCTCTTCGAAGTCCTCCGTGGTTTCCCGCCCCGTGAGGAGGTAGAAGAGCTTCACCTCCCGCACCTTCTTTTTCACAAGCGCCTCGACGATCCGGCTGATGTCCTTCTCCTCCAGGCTCTTGTGAAGGAATCTCCGCTTCGCCTCGCTCACCCCCTCGATCCCGATCGTGTAGCTCCTCTTGCCCGCGGCCGTCTCGACGTCCAGCAGGCCGGAGGTCCTGGCCAGGATGTCCGCCCTCTGGCTCATCGCGTTCACGCGAAGGAAGATCCTGCTCAGCCCGAGGAGAAGCTCGACGAGCCCTTCGTGAGTGTTGAAGTTGAAGCTTGAAACCTCAAGCGTCTCCGCGCCGCCTGCCGCCTTGAGCTCCCTGGCCTCCGCCAAAAGCGCCTCCACGGGAAGCTGGCGGAACGGCTTTCTGTCGAAGCCTTCGAAGCAGAAGGAGCATAGGCACGGGCAGCCCTTGGTGATCTCCAGCCGCGCGGATCCCGCCTCCTGGCCTGGAAGAAGGGGATACGGAAGGCCCGCGGCCGCCAGGGGGGGTTCCGAGCTGACCGCCCTCTTCACCGTGCGCGAGAGGTCCCCGGCCGGCCACAGCCCATCGATCTGCCCGGCAATGGCCGAAAGCCGCTCGGCCTTGGCCAGGGCCGACATCTCCTTCCAGAGGGAGACGATCCTCGCCACGGCCCCTTCTCCCTCGCCGAAGAACAGGGCATCGGCCATGCAGTCGCCGTTCTCCTTCACCACCCCGTGCGCCGCGGCGCTGCTGGAACCGCCCAGGATGACCGCCGGCCACCGCGCCCCCCGCTCGCTGGCCCAGAGGGGAACCCCCGAGTGGAGGAAGAGGTAGGGAAGGTTCACCAGCTCTGGGACGCAAGAGTTGGACACCAGAAGAAGATCGAAGTCCGACAGGGGGCGATGAGACTGCGTCCCGATAATGAGGGGAAGCCCCGACTCCTCGAGGGCGGCCCTGTCGCCCGCCGGGGGAAGGAATGCCGTGTCCACGAACGAGCCGGGAACCCCGCGGCGGACCTCGCGGGAAAGGAAGAGGTGGGGGGTGGAGCGTTCCACGTCCTTGAAAGGAGACAGGCGCAGGATGAGCACGCCCAGAGCGCGCGCCTCCCATTGCGGGTTTCCGTAGGTCGGGTTGGGCCTGTAGAGCGGGGCATCGCGAAGGGAGGGGAGGCTCCCGCGAAAGAACTCATCGAACGGGGGCATGAGGCGCGCTCACTATACCCTCAAGTCGGGGGGAAGGGAAGGGGATGGGAGCGGGCGCCGCGCCGGGATGCAGGGCCGCGCCGGGGTCCGGGGCCGCTCGATTTTTCTTGACGGCTTTGAAAGGTGAGCGTATCGTAAAAGGGAAGGGAGCCCGCACGGCCGTGATCCTCCTGATCCCCATCGGCGAGATCGATCGCGCGGTCCTGGAAAGCCTCAGGCATTCCATTTCCGAGGTATTTCACGAGCAGACGGATGCGGCAGGCGCCATACCGCTTCCCGCGGAGAGCTGGAACCGGCGCCGCGAGCAATACGACGCCGACATCGTGCTTGGCGGCATCCCCCTGCCCGCGGAAGGCATGAGGGTCCTCGCGGTAGCCGGCGTCGACCTTTTTTCTCACGGGGTGAACTTCGTCTTCGGAGCCGCCGATGCGCTGAAGCGCAGGGCGGTCATCTCGCTGTTCCGCCTCAGGCAGGAAATCTACTATCTCCCCCACGATGACGCGCTCTTGAAAAAACGGGCTCTTACGGAAGCGGTGCACGAGCTCGGCCACACCTATGGCCTGGGCCACTGCGCTTCGCAATCCTGCGTGATGCATTTCTCCAACAACCTCGCGGAGACCGACACCAAGGGATGGAAGCTGTGCCGGGACTGCAGGGAGAACCTGGAAAAGGGCAGCGAGGCGCGGTAAGCCTTCCGCCCGTTCGAGCTACCCCCAGACCCCGGAATCGGGGCACCATCCGTCCTCGCCCACAAGGGGAATCTCTTTTTCCGTCATCTCGATTCGCTTGCAGCCCGACAGCTCCCGCTTGATGGCCTCTGAAACATAGAGCTCGCCGATGTGGAGGGTGTCGCGGATGCGGATGATCCTCTCTTCGCCTTCCTCCCGGGGACCGCACGCGCGCATACAAAACTCGAGGGCCCGGCCGTCGTCCTCCGCAACGACCGGCACCTTGGCTCTTTCCAGGAAAGTGCTGGTGTAGACGTTCTCGTACATCGGATGGTAGTCGATCTTGGAGAAGAGCCTGCGCGTCGTCACCTCCGCGAATCCGACCCCGAGCGCGTTTCCGTGCGAGCCGGGAGTGAGGTCCCGTGCCATGATGGCCCCGATGCGGGGCCGCTCGGGCTCGGGCTCTCCCCTGATTGCGAGCCTGCCGATGACATTGGGATCCATCCCGGTCCCGCTGATGTCCTTTCCAATGAAATCGACAATGAGGATGTCCGCTTCATCCACCGGAAGGGAAGGCATGAGGAGGCGGGCCGTGTCCAGGAGGCCGGGCTCGGCGTCCATGATCCGGCCGGCGGGGAGGGCCGTGATGACGGCCGGACTGTCGAAGGCGTTCTCCACGATGGCAATCCCGCCGATGACCTTGCCGGTCTTCAGTATCCTTCGGGCGCACTCCGGCATGAGCTCCTTCAGGCCCCTCACCCCGAAGCGGTGGATCTCCAGGGCCTGGGCGTGCTTTCCCAGCCCCAGAACGCACATCTTGGCCAGGCCGCTTTCATAGCGGCCGTGGAAGTCGGTATGGGGCTTCACCCGGTTAATGAGGATCACGCCGTCGGAGCTCCACGCCTGGGCGTCCATGAAAAGCTTCAGGGGAAGGCCTCGAGAGTCAAGCTCCACCGTTTCCATGGACGAGCGGACCGGCGCGCCGGTTCTCCGCTCGTCTATTCCGTAGGAGGCGAGGATCCCGCTCTGGCCCTCGGCGGTCGCCCCGCCATGGCTTCCCATCGCGGGCACGATGAAGGGCCGGCATCCGGCCTGGAGGAGCCACTGCACCGCGGCGCGGACCATCGTGTCGATGCCGCAGATCCCGCGGCTTCCAATGGCGAGCGCGATGGAGGAGCCGGGCTTGATGAGGGGGCCGAGCTTCTCAAGCTCTTTCCGCACCGCGGACGCCGCATCGGATATGGCGGTTGGATCGAAGCGCTGGATCACCTTCGTGAGCTTCATACGCCGGGGTAGTATGCCCCGCGAGGGCATGCTTCGCAAGCAACTTTACTTTCCCAAACCCTCTTTCTATACTCCGCGCAGTGCCGTTGTCGATTTTTCTCACCTCGGATCTCCACCTCGGAATGAAGTTCGCCGGCCTGCCCGAGGTCCGGGAGGAGCTCTGTGAAGCCCGCTTCGCATGTCTCCAGCGGCTTGTTTCCCTGTCAAACCAGCGCCGCTCGGATCTGCTGGTAATCGCCGGAGACCTCTTCGAGAGGATCTCGGTCTCCCGGCGCGACGTGGAGCGGGCGGCCGAGATGCTCCGCGATTTTCAGGGCAGGCTCGTCGCGGTCCTTCCCGGAAACCACGATTACCTCTCACCCGAGGACGAGTTGTGGAAGCGTTTCCGGCAGGCGAGCGGAGACGCCGTCCTCCTCCTGGAAGAGCGAAAGCCCTACGGCCTGGCGCACTTCGGCATCGACGCCTGCCTATATCCGGGCACCTGCTTCTCCAAGCATTCCAAGGCCAACGCCATCGGGTGGGTGGGGACGATCCAGCGGGACCGCTCCCTGGCGCGCCATATCGGCGTGGCCCATGGAAGCCTGGAAGGGTTCTCCCCCGACTTCAACGGCGATTACTATCCCATGAGCTCCGCGGAGCTCATGGGAAGCGGATTGGACCTCTGGCTCCTGGGCCATACCCACGTGCTCTTCCCCCGGAAGCCGGGATCGAGGGACCGGATCTTCTATGCCGGTACTCCCGAGCCCGACGGCTTCGACTGCGCTCACGAGGGGTATGCATTGTCCATTTCCATTGGAGATGACGGCGCGCTCTCCTCCGAGGCTCTTCCCACGGGCGCCTACAGGTTCCTGCATGAAGAGGCCGAGATCCGTGACGCGGGCGGGCTTTCAGCCATCGAGAAGCGCTACTCAGGCCCCGAGGCGAAACGCGTGCTGCTGAAGGCCGTCCTGAGGGGGCGCCTTCCCCCCGAAGCGCATCCCGAGCTTGAGCGCGTGCGTGAAAGGCTCTCCAAGAGGCTCATGCATCTGGAGTGGGACGCGGACGGGGTGCGGGAGGAGATATCCCGGCAGGCCATCGATGATGAATATCCCGAAGGTTCCTTCCCCCATCGCCTCCTGGTTGAAATCTCCGGCTCGGCGGATACGGAGGCACTCCAGCTCGCCTATGAGCTTCTCCACGAGGCCCGAAGATGATCGTGCGAAGGCTGCGGGTGAGCCCATTCGGCTTTTTCGCCGACAGAGAGGTCCGGTTTCTTCCCGGATTGAACGTGGTGGTGGGTCCCAACGAGGCGGGAAAGTCCACTCTCTTTCATGCCATTCGAAGCTCCCTGCTCAGGACCAAGATGCCCCGGAACAAGTTTGCCCAGCTCTTGGAGAGGTTTCTCCCGGCAGGCGGAGGGGACACCCTTCGGGTGGAGCTTGAGTTCGAGGCTCAGGGAGGCGCGTACCTCCTGCGGCGAAAGTGGGGGCCCCATCCCGCCTCCGAGCTCACGCTTCCCGGCGGAGGATCTCTCACCGACGAGGACGCCGTGAGCGCGAAGCTCGAGTCCATCCTTCCGGCAAGGCCAGGCACCTTCTGGAAGGTCCTCATGACGGGACAGGCCGAGCTCATGGCCACGATAGATTCCCTGAAGAAGGAAGCTTCCGACAGCCTTTCAGATCTGGACAATACGCTGCGCGCCGCGGTCCTGGAAACGGGGGGCGTATCGGTTGACCGCTTCCGGGAGCTTCTCTCGCGGGAGCTTGCGCGGTCTGACAGCCGTTGGGACGCGGCCCGAGGAGCCCCCGAAGATGGGCGCGGCATCGAGAGGCCCTGGAAGAAGGAGGTGGGCGAGATCCTCGCCGCCTGCTATGCCAGAGAGACCGCCACGGCGGCACACCGGGCGGCGCGCCGCCATGAAGACGAGCTGGACGGTCTCAACGCTGCCCTCCGGCAGGCATCGGCCGATGCGGCCGATGCCCAGCGCTTCCTCTCGGACAACGGGAAGGCGGCGGGAGACGCACGGGAAAGGATCATCCTCGAGGCAAGGCTCCAGGCCATCCGGGCCGGGGCGGAGAAGCTGAAGAGGGCGGGCAGGGAGTGGCCCGTTTCCGAGAGCCGGGCGGCGGAGCTCCAGAAGGCCATCGCATCCCTGGAGGAGCGAAGACCTGTGCTGGAGCGGGAAAGAGACGACGCCGCCAGGGCGGAGAAGGCGAGAAAGCTTGCGGAGAGGCTCCAGAGGATCTCCCGCCGCGCGGCGGCCCTCAAGAAGGCGCGGGAAAAGCTCGCCGGTTTTCCAAGCCTCGATCGAAAGGAGCTGGAGAAGATCCGTGAGGCATCGCGCGCAGTGGAGCTTCTCCAGAAGGGAGCCGAATCCGGGAGGCTGTCCGTAACCGTCACCGCCAAAGAGGATCTCGTCGTGAGCGTTCAGCAGGACAACCTGCCGGCGGGCAGGCGGGAGCTTCAAAAGGGAAAGACGGAGAGCTTCGAGGCCGCCGGAAGGCTGCGCATCACCCATCAGGCGATGGAGATGGAAGTGAGATCCGCAGATGCAGATTCCGAGCGCCTCCGCAGGGAGCTTGCCGACGGCAGGCGGCGTCTGGAGGCCCTCCTGGCGGCCAAAGGGGTAAAGGACCCCGCCGAGGCCGAAGAGCGGTGCTGCCGGGGAGAGCTTCTGGGCGCCGAGCTTGAGGCCGCGGAGCGCGGCCTTGAGGAAGAGCTCGCCGGCGAAACGCTTGACAGCATGGAGAAGCTCTCTCTTTCACTCGGCCCCGTGGTGGAAACGCGGGCTTCCGCGGAAATCGAAAAGGACCTGGCGCGCCTGGAGGCCGAGATCGAGGGAAAGAAACGGGAGCGGGAAGAGCTTTTATCCCGCATTGCGGAATGGAGGTCGGAGTACGGGACCGCTGAAAAGCTCATCGATGCGCTGGCGGATTCGCGGCGCGGTGAAAGCGACCTGTCCGCCCGGATCGCCGCGTGCGCTCCTCTTCCCGACGGCTTCCCCGACGCTTCCTCCCTCATCCGTGAGTTCGAGAAGATGCAGGCCCAGGCCGAGGGGCATGCGAGTCGGAGAACCGAGCTTCTCTTGAAAAAAGCGGAGCTGGAAGGGAGGGCTCCCGACGTCTCCGCCGAGGAGCTCTCCGCGCAGGTGGAGGAGGCGAATGCCCGCTTTCTTCAGGCGTCCCGGCGTGGGGAAGCGCTTCGAAGGGTTTCCGCGGTGGCAGGCAGGCTTCTTGAAAAAAGCGATTCGGCGGTCTTTGCGGGCCTTCGGGGAGAGCTGGAGCGCATCGTTTCGAGCATGACGGCTGACAGATACAGGAAGGTGCCGATGGACGGCTCCCTGCCCAGCGGCCTGGAAGCGGAGAGCGGCACGCGGCTCTCGTGGGACATGCTTTCCGCGGGAACCAAGGACGTCCTCGCCCTCGCTCTCCGGCTCGCCATGGCCGCTCATTTTCTCGGTGAGGCGCCGGGGTTCCTCATGATGGACGATCCGCTGGTGGACATGGATCCCGTTCGCCAGGAGGCGGCCGCTCGGGCGCTCTCCCTCTTCGCGCAGAAAAGGCAGCTCCTGCTTTTCACCTGCCACCCCCGCCACGCCGAGCTATTCGGCGGGAACAGGATCGAACTCTAGGTGACAGTTATGCGCCCTTTGCGTGTTTCATAGCAGAGGGTACAGCAATGAAGAGATCTATTATCGTTTCAGTAATGGCCGCGGCAGTTCTGTTTCTCGCCGCAGGCTGCGACTTATTCAAGGTAGTGAGAGGGTCGGGATTCCTGATCACCAGGAGCTACGAGTTTTCCGGCTTCTCCAAGATCGAAGCGGATGAAACCTTTACGGTGCACATCGTGCCCGATACGGCATACTCGGTCCAGGTGACCTGTGACGACAACCTCCTGGAATACCTCGAGGTCTCCCAGGAGTATGACAAGGTGCGGCTGAGCCTTCAGCCCTTCATCAACTACCGCAACATCACCGTGTCCGCCGAAGTGCACATGCCCATGCTTTCCGGTCTCGTGGTTTCCGGCGCCTCCCTGGCAAAGATCGATTCGGGGTTCGCGGCCCCTTCCCAACCCTTGAGCGTCAACGTTTCGGGGGCGAGCACGGTCCAGGCTGCGCAGATCAGCTGCGGGGCGCTGTCGATGGACGTCTCGGGTGCAAGCGATGTATCGGTCACCGCCCTCGGCGCGGCTTCTCTCTCCGCCGACGTGTCGGGCGCGAGCACGCTCACCATGGGAGGAAGCATCGGGGGCGAGACCCTGCACGTGTCGGGGGCGAGCGGCGCTAACCTGCTTGCGTGCCTTGCAAGCGGGGCAAACGCGTACATCAGCGGGGCGAGCAAGGCCTGGGTGAACGTGGGAAGCGGCCCCATCTCCGCTTCCGTGAGCGGCGCCTCGACGCTCTATTATACGGGAAGCCCGGCAATCATCGTCATGGAGCTTTCCGGAGAATCCCATATCGTCAAAGTGAACTGAAGAATAATCCCGGTGGCGGGGAGGTGGCAGTCGGGCGATCGCGACGTGGTCACTTCCCCGCTTTTATGAAGGTCCCGTTATAGTATTCGTCGAACGCGACGCGAAGCTCTTCCTGGGTGTTCATCACGATGGGTCCGTACCACGCCACCGGCTCGCCGATCGGCCTTCCTGAAAGCAGCAGGAACCGGACAGGCTGATCCTCGGTCGTGACGGCGAGCTCTTCCCCGTCCTCGAAGAGGATGACGCTCCCGTCGGTCACGAACGCTTCTCTCTGCAAATCGAAGTAGTTGGCCCCTTCCACGTCGTAGCCGAAAGGGTTTTCCTCCCGGCAGAAGCGCGCCTTGCCGTCGATCACGTAGGCCAGCACGGTATTTCCCGGCCTGGTTGCCCGGAGGAACTCGCTCGCCGGCGGCACCGTGATGTCGAGGTACTCCGGCTCGATCACTACGTCGCGCACCGGGCCGCGCACTCCATCGACCTCCCCCGAGATGATCCCGATGGCGGCTCCGCCGGACTCCACGCGCGGAATGCTTTCGGCCTTCACGTCCCTGTAGCGGGGGTCCATCATCTTGTTGGAAGCGGGCAGGTTGGCCCAGAGCTGGAATCCGCCCATCACGCCCTTCCCGTCTCCCTTGGGCATCTCCTGGTGGATGATTCCGCTTCCGGCGGTCATCCATTGGACGTCTCCCGAGTCGATGGTGCCCGCATTGCCCAGGCTGTCGCCGTGCTCCACCCGTCCCGTAAGAACGTAGGTGATCGTCTCGATGCCGCGATGGGGATGCCAGGGAAAACCCTTGAGGTAATGCCGGGGATTGGTGGAGCGGAAATCGTCGAGGAGCAAAAACGGATCGAATGCCGGCGCCTCGCTGAAGCCGAACGCCCTCTTCAGATAGACGCCGGCTCCCTCGATCGTGGGCTTGCTTTTTATGACCTTCCGGATTCTGCGACTTTTCGCCATCTGTCCATCCCCCCTTTTTTCATGCTTTCATAAAAAATACTCACTTCCCGCCTCCCGCGCCAACAAACACGTTCCCGCCGGCATCAGACCCGCTGCATGCCGCAGAGAACCTGGAAATCGCAATAGGAGCAGGCCCGCTTTCCATTGGCGGCGGGAAGGAAGGGAACCTCCGGGGAGACGATCTCACGCATGAGGGCGAGGATCACCTCTTCCAGCTCCGGCATCCGCCTCCGCGCTTCCCCCGCATCCGCGAAGAGGGGAACCTCGATTCCCTGGTCGAGAACCGGACGGCCCAGCAGGAGGAACATCGCGTTTTCCGCCCGCGGCTCGAGCATGAGGTAGAAGGGGAGCTGGAGCGTGGGGATGGCGGCGCTCCAGGTCTCGCGGTCAGCGGGATCGAGGCGGTCGAATCTGATCCTGTGGGTCTTCGGGTTCGACGACGATTTGTAGTCGACGATCCATCGAAGGCCGTCCCGCTGCTGGATCGCGTCGAGCCGGCCCGTAATCTGAAACCCATCCCGCGTCGAAGCCGCCCTCTTTTCCAGCTCGTCCAGTGTTACGCGGTGATCGCGGACGAGATGGGCGAAATACCCCGAGATGAAGTCCCCGAGGTGGGAGGAAAGCTGCTTTTTCAAGAGCCGCGCCGCGCCGCTTTGCCCGTCCCCGAATCTTTCCCGGAAGAGCTTTTCCACGAGGGAGTCCATGGCCGGACGATCCGCGTCGGCGGGGGTGAGCTGCCTTCCTTTTCGCGAATCGAAGTAGCGCAACAGTGCTTCGTGGACGAACAGCCCGATGTCTGCCTGCTCGATCTCACCCGATGGAGATTCCCGCCTGCCCAGGCCGAGGACGTGGCGGTAATAGAAGGAGAGCGGACAGCGGAGGTATGCGTCGAGCGCCGTTGCGCTGAGCTCGCGGCCGCGAAGCCAGGCCGCCACCTCAGCCGTCTTCGTGACGGCCTCCGGCGCTCTTTCCTGGAGGGAGACGGAGTACTGGATGGGGCGCACCACCGCGCCTGCGTCAACGCTTCCCGCTTCCCTTTCCCTCTCCCACAACAGCCGCTCGGCGAAGCGGGACCTCTCCCGCTCCCCGCTTTCCACGGAGAACAGGGAAAGCTCGCGGGCCCCGCGGGAGAGGACGTGAAAGTGGTAGGCCGTTATCTCGTCCCTGTCCCTGTAGGTCGGCAGGCCGAGGGCCGCGCGGACCGCAAGCGGCAGGAGGGTGTCCTCGGCGCCGGAGGCGGGAAGCGATCCCTCGTTGGCGTCCAGAACGAACACGCGTTGGAAGCGCAGGCACCTCGTCTCCAGGGCTCCGAGGACCTGGAGCCCCCGAAGCGGCGTGCCGGGGAAGGGATGGTAGCGCGTGCTCAGGTAGCGGCGGAACAGGATGAAGTAGCCCGTCGAGTCGGAGAAGGATTTGTCGGCGATGAGGGAGCGGGAGATCGTCTCCAGAGACCTGACGAACTCCTCGGAGAACTGGGAGAAGAACGGGTGCACGGGAGCCGTGCTCGACTCGGAGATCCACGCGATGAGCTCGATGCACCGCGAGGCAAACTCCTTCACGGTGGGAAACGAGCGGAATCGACGCACGGTCCGGTCATGGATGTCGGCCAGGTGCGCGGCGAGCTCCTCGGCGGTCGGGCTCCCCGGTTCCCCTCCAAGGCTGGCGGCCGCCGCGCGCATGAGCTTTGCGTCCGACTCGATCTCCTCCAGCGATGCGAAGGACATCGTGCGGGACGCTGCCAGACGGTCCTCGATGGCATGGAACAGGACGCGCGTGGTCTCGGCCGAGCCGCGGTGTCGAATGTTCTTCGTGTAGGGGTGGAGCACGAACGTCAGGTAGTCGGGAATGTAGACCCGCTCCTCATCCATGGAGCCGATAAGCGTCATGAGATTCTGGAAGAATCCGTAGAGGGGAGTCCGGTCGAGGGGGTAGCCGAGGGAAACGTTGTAATCCTCCTCGGGGAACCGGCTGAGACAGTGCCTGAGCAGAGGGAAAAGCGTTTCCGGGGCCGGCAGGATGACGGCAGTCCCCTCATCGGGCGGCGGAAGCGCCGCGCCCAGGGCAAAGACCTGTCCATGGGCGTCCGGGCTGGAGAAGAAGCGGACCTCGGGCCGGGAGCTTTCCTCAGGGGCGGGATTGCATGCAATGCCGAGCCCGGAAAGTTTCTCCTTCATTCCCGGGCCGTCCTGGAAGATGAATTGCGAGCCGGGCCATCCCCCCACCCTCTGAAACAGCGCCTTCTCGGCGGCCGTGAGTGAATAGAAGCCGGCCAGGATCACGAACGTGAATCCCTTCAGGTCTCCGATCTCGATCGTACGGCAGACGGAGGCATAGCGGGACGAGCGCGTGGAAAGCCCCTTCTTCTGCGCGAGGGGGTAGAACTCCTGGTAGAACCGTGCAAGCTCCCGCAGGCGGTCACGGGAACGGGCCGGAACCTCCGCCTCGATGAGCGGCTGCACCTCCGCCACTTTCCGGTCCTCCACTCCCTCGATCGTGAGCTCCTCCAGGTCCTGGAAGATCTTCACGCCCAGCGGGAAAAAACTGTCCAGGGACATGAAGCCCGAGCCGCCGATGGGGCGGGGAGCGGCGAGCTGGATCTCGTGCAGCAGGGCCACCGCGTCTATGTCCTCCATGAGGGGCGCCGCCGCGCCGGTGCGCTCGTCGAAGATGGAGTGAACGAGCTCGTCCATGGAGAGGATGCGGGGAGGGATGAAGCCCGTCCCGATGGCGCGCGCAAGGCTGCGGCGCAGGAAGTGGGCGGGACGCTTGCCCGGAAAGACCACAAGAACGTCGGAGAGGTCCTGGCCGCGTCCGTCCATGAGGGAGGCGACCTCGTCGATCAGGTCCGCCGCGGCGGGGATCAGGGTGGCGTTCATGTCACCTTCCTCACGTCCCCGAGGTCGGTGTAGACCAGATGGGCCTCGATGCTCTTCCCCGGATACACGGCTTCAAGGATTGCGGCGTACACGCGCATCTGCTCGTCGTGCTCCGCTTCCGCGCCCCTCTCCGTTCCCGTCTTGAAATCCAGGAGCGTCACGCGGTCCGCATCGATCACCAGGCGGTCCATCCTGTACAGCCTGCCCGCCGCGTCGGAGAACTCCCGCTCCGCGAAAACCGACCTCCCTGCCCGCCGCTCGAAAAAGGGGGAAAGCCGAGGGGCCCGGATCAATTTCGCCATGCTCGGGAGCAGCCCCTGCTCCACCTCCTCCATCCGGGCTTCCCGAACGGCCCGCAGGGCAGCCTGCCGGAGCTTTTCATCGAGATCGCCATCGGCGTACGGGATGAGCGAAAAGATGCGGTGCACGAGCTCTCCCCGCCCGCGCTCCTTCAAAGCCAGATGCGCCCTTCCCGGCGACGGCTGGATGGGACGGATGTCGTGGAGCAGGGGCGCCCTCTGCTCGGCGAGCGCCGGCTCGCTTCGGGCGGGTCCCTTCTCCGCCTTGGGCGCGAAGAGCGACTCGGGAAGGAGGTCGAAGGGATAGGTATCGCCGTCTCTCTTGACGCCGATCACGTACAGCTCGCTCATTGCCCTGGTGAGGGCCACGTAGAGGGCATTGAGGCGGTTGACCTTTTCCCGCGTCGCCTCATCCTCGTAGAGGGAGGCGAGCTCGGGATCCCGAGCCGCTATCTCACGGCTGAGCTTCACAAGGCCGAGCCCCTGCGCATCCCTGATCGGCGTATAGGCGAATCCCTTGGCGCGCTCCCCGTAGAGAAGCACCACAGTGACGGGGAAGCCCAGCCCCTTTGCCTTGTGGATGGTCATGGCGCGCACCGAGTCGGCCTCCCGCGGCACATCGATGGCCCATTGTCCCGCCTCCGATGTCGGCTCCGAGGCGGTGGCCAGGAAGTCGCGAAGGCTGTTCGAGCCGGAGCCTTCGAAGTCCTTGACCGTCTCCAACAGCTTGGCGAGCGTCGCCTCCTCCTCCGGCGCCAGGTCGAACATGCCGAACACGCAGAAGATCTCGCTTGCAAGATCGTAGAGGGGAAGGTAGCCGGCGGAGCGGAAAAGCCCGGAGAAGTATCGGCCCCAGAGCTCGGGATACGTCCTCTGGAAGCTCTTGTACAGCGGCCGCTCTTCCCTGGCCTGGAAGAGCAGGAGGTGGAGGGGATCATTGGCCGGCCAGCCCTCACGGCGGAGGCATCTCAGGAAAAGCTCTCCCAGGATGAACGAGGCGAATGCAAGGTCGTCCGGCGGGGAATCGAGAAAGCGAAGGAGGGAGATGATCTCCCCTGAAATCCTTCTGCGGCGCACATCGAGGCTGCTGAAGGAGATGAAGGGGATCTGCTCTTCGTTCAGCCAGGAGGTGGCGCGCAGCACGTCCTCGTTTCGGGGAGCCAGGAGCGCAATGTCCCCCCAGCGGTAGCCCCTGGCGTGGAGCTCGCGCATGACGGACTGGAGCTTGACGCGCTCGGGGGGATCCTCGTCGTCACGCGGCAGAACAACCACCTCCGCGTATCCCGGGTCTTCAGTTTGCCGGGCCTCCTGGGTCCAGTGGTCCAGGCCGCTCGCCGCGGCCGCCCGCCGGTAGCAGTCCATGGCCGGCGCGTTGCGCTTGAAGATCTCCTCGGAGAGCCTGATGATCCGCGGGCGGCTCCTGTAGTTGACCTCGAGCTCCCGAACCTCGTGGCGCGCCGAGGGGAAGCGGCTTTCTGTTTCCAGCATCCTCATGATGGTGTAATCGGCCTGCCGGAACCCGTAGATAGCCTGCTTGGTGTCCCCCACCACGAAGAGGCTTCCCCCTTCGGAGAGGGAGTTCTCGATCAGGGGAAAAAGGTTCCGCCATTGGATGGGCGAGGTGTCCTGGAACTCGTCGATGAGGAAATGGCAGATCCTTTCGCCCAGGCGGAAGTAGATTTCGGGCACGATCTCGGCGCCGAGGTATTCCCCGAGCCTGCGGCTGATGTCCCCGATGAAGACCCTGGCCTGGTTCCTCTTCACCCGCTCGAGGGTTTCGCCCAGCCCCGCGTGGAGGCGGAGGTAGGGCAGGTAGTAGGACCGCGCCCATAAACCCGCATAGCGGCTGACAAGGAGGTCGACCTCCTCCCAGGCCGCCTTGATCCGCTGGTAGGCATCGAGGCGGTCCCGGGCCGAGGGCTTTTTCACCGGGGCAAGCTTCATTCCCTTCGCGATGAGCTCGCCGAAGCGGCCCGCCCGAGCGGCTGCCAGAGACGCGGGGAACGTGGACTTCACGGTCGGCTCCAGGCCGGATGCGTCCACCTGGCGCTTGAGATCCTCCAGGCTGCCGAGAACCCGCTCTTCCGCCTCGCGCATGTCCCCGGAGAGGTCCACGGGGCGGACGCTTCCTTCCAGGGCGGAAAGCTTGCCCTCGAGCGCTCTCATCTCCTCCAGGAGGGGCCGGGTGGGATCCCAGGGAAACCGCTCGCCCTCGGTCTGGAACGCCAGGACCATGGAGATGACCTGGTCCAGGAGCGCCGCGCGCTCGCTTCCTTCCCGTGCGTCGCGCAGGTAGAGGCTGAAGGCATAGTCGATGAGGGGGTCAGGATCCAGGAGGATCTCGAACTCGGGGCTGAAGCCGAAGTCGAGGGCCGAGGAGCGGAACACCGTGGCCATGAAGCTGTCGATGGTTCGGATCTGAAAGTCGCTGTAGCGGTCGAAGATCTCCTCGATGAGCTCCGTGGAGCGCCGCCGGGCGAACTGCTCGCCCCCCGTGGTGATGGAGGTGATATCGGCCGTGCGCCCGGCATCCGCGAGGGAGAGGAGCTTCAGCCACTCCAGGACCTTTTCCTTCATTTCGCGGGAAGCATTGTTTGAAAAGGTTATCGCCAGGGTGTTTAGAAGGTCGTTCTTGGGGATCTCGCGCGAGAGGAGAAACTGAACGCAGCGCCGGGTGAGGGTATAGGTCTTTCCCGAGCCGGCGGAGGCTTTTATCACGGTGACTGCGGGGAGGCGGATCAGGGTATCGGGCTCGAGCACGGACACGGCGGCTCATGATAGTCGCCCCGCTCTCCGTTGACAAGCGAAAAGGAGCGGGCTTGAATCAAAAAGCTCCGCAAACCCTGACATAATGGTGTCAAGCCGCCGTGCGATACTGGCGCGAGAAAGGAGAATCGATATGTCTCGGGCTCTCTACCAGATCCAGGAAATCGGCCGGAACGTGAAAAGGATTGCCGGCGTGGAAGTTGAAAAGAAGGTAATGGAGGGAAGCGAAAAGCTCGGCGCCTCGGCGAAGCCGCCGAAGCCGGCGCAGTGGGCCAAAGGAGCCATGGAGAGGCTGGATGCCTCCGTGGACGGGGAGACGAGGAGCCGGATCATGCGGGAGTGCGGCCGCAACTGCGCCAAGAAGAACAAGCTCTCCATCCAGAGGGGCAAGGCTCGACGCAAGAAGTTCGCAAGCGAGGAGGAGTTCCTTGCGGCCGAGCAGGAGAACCCCCAGAAGGGCACCCGCCTGGAGAGAAAGGGCGAACCCCTGATCCAGGTCTACACGCCGCGAGAGTATACGCGGCCCATGAGGTGCTACTGCGGCCTGATGTCGGGCCTGCCGGAGAGCGAGACGGTGTCTCCAACCTACTGCCAATGCTCATGCGGCTTCGTTGAAGCGTACTGGGAAGGCGTTCTGGGGCGGTCCGTGGATGTAGCGCTCCTCCACTCCGCCGTTTCCGGCGCCAGGGAGTGTGCGTTCAGGATCCGCCTGTCCTAGCCGGCGGGGCCGGGCGCCTCGCCCCATCGCGATGCCCATTCCCGCGATCACGCGGAGGACTCAATCCTTGAGCAGGCGGAAAACGAGCTCTTGAGGGACGTCCTCCCTGCCCGTGTAGCCGAGATCCGCCCAATCGGCAATCGCCTTCAGCTTGGTCTGCACAGGGGTGCTGGGAAGAAGCCGGGGCGAACCCGATGCCCTCCCCTCGATCTCGGCCTGATAGGCTTCTATCCACGATTGGAGGAGCACCTCCACAGCAAGCCCCTTCCGGCGTGCCACCTCTTCCAGGACGCGGCTGTGGAAATCGGGCAGGTCTATCTGAACGAGACGGCGGCTCTGCTTCCGCCATATCGGCGAGGGATCCACCACGCTGAGCTCAGAGCGCAGGGTGACGAACATCCGCTCGGCCGCTGGAAGAATCGTGTTGGGCAGGAGGAGGCGATAGGACTTCATGGCGCTACCTCGCCCGCCATGCTGCCGGGCGCGCTGCCTCCGTCGGACCCTGCTTGTGCGACGGCTCGATGTGGATGGTGGGTTCAGCCCCGAGATCCCTTCGGATCGCCTCTTCCAGGCGGGAGGCCAGGAGGTGAGCGTCGTTCAGCGGCATGTCGGGCGGAAGGTCCAGGTGGAAGGTGAGCTCCGTGTGCTCGCCGTAGGTATGCACGTGGAGGTGATGGAAGTTGGTGGCTAAGGGAGTCACGGCAAGGATGATCTGGTGCAGCCGCTGCTCGAGATCCGGTGAGGGCCTTTCCCCCAGAAGAGACGTGGCGGCGCTGCGCAGAATGTCGACAGCCGCGTAGAGGATGAGAAGCGATACCGCGATGCCCATGGCGCCGTCTATCCACCAGATCCATTTTCCGAACAGGGCGCCAACCACGATGAGGCCGGAGGCGACGGCGTCGCTCCTGTGGTGCCAGGCGTCGGCCTTGAGAGAGGAGGAGTTGATCTTGCGCCCCGCCCAATAGGAGAACTGCGCAAGGGCTTCCTTGATGAGGACTGAAGCCGTGAAGACAATGATGGCGGACATGCCGAAGCTCGCGGCCTGGAAGTGGCGGAGCCGAATGATGGATTCACGGATGAAATCGGCGCCCACGACTGCTAGGAGCACGGCGATGATCACCGCGCCGATGGGTTCCGCGCGGCCGTGGCCGAAGGGATGGCCGGTATCCGCCGGGCGCGAGGCGATGAAGAATCCCACGATGACCACGATGGACGTGAGGGTGTCGGAGAGGGTGTGCCAGGCGTCGGCGATCATTGCCACGGAGCCGAAACGGCTTCCGGCCCAGTACTTGATGCCGAAGAGAGCGGTGTTGATGACGACGGACGCCCACCCTTCGATGTAGCCGAGGGAGCGTGAGCCCGCTTTCACAAAACCTCCTTGAAAAAAACGAATCCGACGATGATAGGCCGCCCGGCATTGGCTGTCAAGCGCGCCGGCATGGTATATAGTGGTGCTCTCGGGGGAGGAAAACATGGCGATGAAGTCTGATGGCAGGGCCCTTCTCGTCATAGACATGCAGAACGATTTCTGCCCCGGGGGCAGCCTCGCCGTGGAGCAGGGTGACGAGGTGGTGCCCGTGATCAACGCTCTCATGGCGGGATTCTCCCGCGTGGTGGCGACCCAGGACTGGCACCCCGCGGACCACGTTTCCTTCGCCTCCAGCCACGAGGGCAGGAAGGTTCTGGATACCATCGAGGCAGAAGGCATCCGCCAGGTGCTCTGGCCGGACCACTGCATTGCGGGCACGCGCGGAGCGGAGCTGCATCCCCGGTTGGACACGCGCGGGATCGGGCTCATGCTCAGGAAGGGCATGCGGCGCGGCCTCGATTCGTACTCCGCCTTTTTCGAAAACGACAAGAAAACGGAGACGGGGCTCGCGCACTACCTCAAGGGCTTCAAGATCAGGGAGGTGTTCGTCTGCGGTCTTGCCACGGACTACTGCGTGTTTTCAACCGCCATGGATGCGAGGAGGCTGGGTTTCACCGTCACCGTGATACCCGATGCCTGCCGCGGCGTGGACTTCCCCCGGGGCAATATCGAGCTGTCCCTGGCTGAGATGAGGAAGGCCGGAGTGCTTTTAAAGGAATCCACGAAGCTCGACGGGCGGTAAAAAAAGGCGGCCGGCAGGGCGCCGGCCGCCTGGGTTCTCATGCCTTTTGCTCTTTCGGGCCTTCCTCCTCGCTTTTTCTCTTCTCCACGTAGCGGTCGAACGCCTCTTTGCCCTCTTTTTCCCAGAAATCGCGATAGTAGCGCCACCTGTTCTTTTCATCCTGGGCATCCCAGGGTCCGTGCCGCCTCCAGGGTCCGTGCCCGCCCCCGGGACCATGCCGGCCGGGGCCGATGGCCCCGAAGATCAGCTTGGCCAGGATGATGATGCCGAACGCCTGCCAGAAGCCGATCTCCACCAGATGGAATATCGAGGGCATCAGCCAGTTCCACAACAGCATCACGAACCAGCCGAAGGCCAGGGCGAATACGGCCGCGCCAACGACGCCGAGAAGCACGAAGCCGATGATGCGCAGCGCTCTCTGCCCCGGGGCATGGCCGTGCCAAATGAATTTCGAATCGCTCATCATAATCCTCCTTGAGTTTCCATTTCTTCCAAGAGCGTGGAGCGCAGGGAATGCATGGCTCTGTGCTTGCGCGCCAGAAGCGTTCCGATCGGCGTCCCCCACTGCTCCGAGAGCTCGCGGAACTTCCTCCCCTCCAGCTCCGTGGCAACCACAACGGCCCGCTGGTCCGAGGGAAGTCCTTCGATGGCGGCGAAGATCATCTCGCGGATCTCGGCCTTCTCTTCCTCCGCCGAGGCTTCGAAGCGCAGGTCCTCGATCACGTCGAGGAGGCTCTCACCCTCGTCGTCGGCTCCTCTGGCATCCAGCGACACCGTGCGCCGCGAGGCGCGGTAGCCGTCCACGATGCGGTTTCGAAGCGCGCGGTACACGTACGCGGAAACGTCCGCGATCGGATCCGTCACGTCGGCCCTCTCGAAGATGCCCGCGATCACGTCCTGCACGATGTCTTCCGCGTCCCTGTCCGCCTCGTCGGAGATCCAGGCCCGCACGTACGCTACAAGCCTTCCCCATTCGCGGGAGAGGAACTCGGAGAACCGTTTTCTCTGCTTCTCCGCGCTCACGCATTCAATGACGATAAAGCGCGCCCTTTATTGCAAGGGCTCCGGCTCTTGCCTCTGCGGCTCCGGCGGGGCACTATCGGGGGCATGTACGCGGGATTGATCGACATGAGATCCGACACCGTCACCCGGCCGACCGCCGAGATGCGAAAGGCGATGTACGAGGCCGAGGTTGGAGACGACGTCTATGGGGAAGACCCGACCGTGAACGAGCTGGAACGATGCGCCGCCCAGCTCATGGGAAAGGAGGCGACCCTCTTTGTCGTCTCGGGCACCATGGGCAACCAGGTCGCCCTCTTTGCCCACTGCCTCAAGGGCGAGGAGGTGATCGTCTCGGAAGAGAGCCATATCGTTCAGCACGAGGCGGGGGCGGGGGCCCACATTGCGGGGGTTCAGCTCAGGACGGTGGACACGGGGATGGGGTGGCTCACGTGGGCCGATATCGAGCGGCGCATCCGCGACGACTCCGACATTCATGCTCCCCGCACCGGCCTCATCGAGATCGAGAATCCCGTGGCGTGCGGCAGCGTGATTCCGATTGCAGTGCTGGATGAGATCTATCGCAATGCACAGGCTCGAAGGATTCCCGTGCACATGGACGGCGCCCGCATCTTCAACGCCTCCTCCTTCCTGGGCGTCAAGGCAGGCGAGCTGGCCCGGAGGTGCGATTCGATCATGTTCTGCCTGTCCAAGGGGCTGTGCGCGCCGGTGGGCTCGATGCTGGCGGGAAGCGGAGAGTTCATTGAGCGCGCGCGCAGGCGACGGAAGATCATGGGGGGCGGCATGAGGCAGGCGGGGATCCTGGCGGCCGCGGGCCTCGTGGCTCTTCGAAAGATGAGCCTGCGCGTCGAAGAGGACCGCGTGAAGATGGAGCGCCTCTCGCGGGCCGTGGCGTCATCGGGCGAGTTCGAGGTATTTCCCGAGGAAGTCCAGGCCAACATGTTTCTGGCGCGGTTCAAGAAGGGGGTATGCGTCGGCAGGGAGACGAGCTTTGCCGAGGCTCTCAAGCGCCATGGGATCTTGATCGGAGTGCGCGAGGACGGCTGGATACGGTTCGTCGGGCACAACGACGTGAGCTTCGAGGATATCGAGACCGTATGCGCCACCCTCGAGCGGGCGCTCGAGGAAACGCGAAAAAACTAGGCGGCGGTGTTGACTATTTTCATGGAATGTATATTTATACATTCCCAAAAGGAGATCCGATGGCCAGCGAAAAGTCACCGTTCAAGGGCGAAACGGCAAAGCTTCTTGTCGATGGCAAGGAGTTCGAGCTTCCCGTGCTCCGCGGCACGGAAGGAGAGAAAGCCATCGATATTTCAACCCTCAGAAAGGTGACGGGCTACGTCACGCTCGACAAGGGCTACGAGAACACGGGCTCCTGCAAGAGCGCCATCACCTTCATCGACGGCGAGAAGGGGATCCTGCGCTACCGCGGATATCCCATCGAAGAGCTTGCCGAGAAATCCACGTTCACCGAGGTCGCCTACCTTCTCCTCTACGGGGAGCTTCCCACGATCAAGCAGCTGGAAGAGTTCTCCACCTTCCTCAACGAGTCGTCGCTGATCCACGAGGACATGCTGCACTTCTTCGTCGGATTTCCCCGCGGCTCGCATCCCATGGGGATCCTGGCCACGATGGTCGCCTCTCTTTCCACCTTTTATCCAATCCCTGAAGTGCTCACCGAGACGGCGGAGAAACAGATCCTTGCCAATCTCATCTCCCAGGTCAGGACAATCGCCGCGATCTCCTACAAGGAATCCATCGGAGAGCCGATCGTCTACCCTTCTTACAAGCTGCGCTATGTGCCCAACTTCCTCAGCATGATGTTCTCCTCCCCGGTGAAGGAGACGCGGCTGGACGACGACATCGTTCGCGCCATAGACCTGTTTCTCATCCTCCACGCGGACCACGAGCAGAACTGCAGCACCTCCACGGTGCGCATGACGGGCTCGAGCCTCGCCAACGTCTATGCCGTCATCTCCGCGGGAATCTCCGCCCTCTGGGGGCCGCGCCATGGCGGTGCCAACCAGGAAGTTATCAACATGCTGAAGAAGATCCGAGACGAGGGAGGAGACGGAACCGAGTTCGTCCGGCGGGCAAAGGACAAGAATACCCCGGACCGGCTCATGGGCTTCGGGCACCGGGTGTACAAAAACTTCGACCCCCGCGCAAAGATCCTCAAAGCCCACTGCCACAAGCTGTTGAGGAAGCCGGGAATGACGGACCCCCTGTTCGACATCGCCCTGCGCCTGGAGGACATAGCGCTGAAGGACGAATACTTCATCTCGCGAAACCTCTACCCCAATGTGGACTTCTACTCAGGGTTGATCCTCAGAGCTGCGGGAATTCCCTACGACATGTTCACCGTGCTCTTCGCCATCGGCCGCACCCCGGGGTGGCTGGCCCACTGGCGGGAGATGTACCACGGCGAAGACTTCAGGATCATGCGCCCGCGGCAGATCTACGTCGGCAGCACCGCCCGGCATTACACGGAAAGGTCGGCTCGAAAGTAGTGTTTCTCACGAATCTTCTCGCGACTCTTGGATTGCGCCGCGGCGGGATTCCCGCCGGCCGCTCCTCTGCACATGGCATGCTGGTCATGGCGGCTTCAAGCGTCATTTTCTCAGCCATGTCGCTCCTGGTCCCGTTCGCCAGGCCGGTGAGCACGTACGTGGTGGCATCCTCCCGCTTCATCATCGGAGGCACCGCGATCCTGGCCCTTGGGCTCTTCGGCGCCCTGAGCCTCAAGGCGGTGAACCTCTGGTGGCTCATCATCAGGGGTCTGTTCGGCGCGACGTCGGTCTACCTCTATTACCGGGGAATCGTGACCCTCGGGCTGGGCATGGGCACCGTGCTGAACTACACCTACCCCGTGTTCGCCGCTATACTGGCGCCAATTATATTGAAGGAGAAGCTCGCGCCTGATGTGATCGCGGCGGTGGCCGTGTCTTTCGTCGGGATCTACCTCGTCGTGAACCCCGACGGCATCATGCGCCTGCTGAGCGGATCCAGCGCCGGCGGCCGGGCCGGGATCTCGGCGTTCTTCGACCTGAGCGTCAATGGGCTTCTTTCGCTTCTGGGGGGAGTGCTTGCCGCCGTGGCCGTGGTGGCCATCAAGAAGCTTCGCGAAACCGATTCCTCCTCGGTCATCTACCTGGCCCAGTGCATATTCGGCGTCGTGGTGATCGGCTGGCCCACGGCAACCAGCTCCTTCGCCTTCGCGCCGTCACTATGGATCATTCTCCTCGCCATCGGGGTTCTGGCAACCGTGGCGCAGCTTCTCATGACATACGCGTACAAGCACGTGCCGGCAACCGAGGGGAGCCTCCTGGCATTCCTGGTGCCCGTGCTGAACGTGGCCCTGGGAGTCCTGGTGTTCGCAGAGCGGATGGGCCTTCCGGCCGTGATCGGCTCCGTGCTGGTGCTTCTCTGCTGCGCCTGGGTTGCGCTTCGGGAGCGATTCGTGAAGGCGGTGCAGTAGCCCTCCCTGGGGGCTACAACATCCCTCTGAAGATCAGCGCGGCGACGGAGACCCCCAGCCCGATGCGATACCACCCGAACGCGAGAGGGCTGTTCTTGTTGAGATAGGAGACCATCCATCGCGCCGCAAGAAAAGCGGTGATTGCCGCCGCGGCAAGGCCGACGAGCGGGCCCACCCAGCCCAAGATCGAAACGATTTGCTGTCCCCGGACCGCGGCCTCAAAGATCGTGGCGGCTCCCAGGCTGACCATTCCCAGGAGGAAGCTGAACTCCACGGCCGCGGGAACGCTCAGGCCCAGAAGGATGCCCCCCGCGAGGGTCACCAGGCTCCTGCTCACCCCCGGCCAGAGCGCGGCGCACTGTGCAAGCCCGATGACCAGCGCCTTCTGCCACGTGAGGCCTTCAAGCGGAAGGCCGCCCTCACTGCCTTTCCTGCGCATCGCGAGAAGGATGAACGCCCCGCCCACCACCCACGCGATCGCGATGTGCCAAGGATCGAAGAGGTATTGCTTGATCCTGTTCTCGAAGACAAGCCATATCGCGGCCGCGGGCACGGCCGCGACGGCCAGCGCCCCCGCCAACCGCAGCCCCTGGGGATCCCTGCCGGCGATGCCCCGCGCCATCGCCTTGATCCTGCCGAAGGACACGAAGAGCACCGCGAGGATGGCGCCGAGCTGGATAATGATCGCATAGGCGTCCGCCGCATCGCGGGAGGCCTGGGTACGCGTCAGGCCGAGGAGGCGCTGGACGAGGAGAAGGTGCCCCGTGGAGCTCACGGGCAGAAACTCGGTGATCCCTTCAACCGCCCCGAGGATGAACGCCTGGGGCAGGCTCAGGGCGGGCCTTGCGGGAGCGGGGGGAGCCGGAGCAGTGCCGGCGTAGAAGGAGGGGAGCTCATCGGCGGCCCCCGGGGAAGATGCGCCGACCGATGGGGCGGCCGAGGCCTCGGCCGAGGCGGTCTGGACGGCCAGCGCAAGAAAGAGCGCGAATACGATGGGGCTCAGTCGTTTTGTCACGATAGTCCGGAGGATACCATGCGGGGGGAAGGCGTGTCAGGCGGCGGATCGGTGCGGCCGAACCCGGCGCTTGCCTGTCAGTGCGGCCGGCGTCCTTCCCGGCGCTCCTCGCGGTATTGACCGCGTCGAGGCGCAGGCTGTAGATTCGACGGGACCATCGGTCTTCTCGAAGTCAGCGGCCATTGGCTCGGGCTTTTTGGGCCTGTGCCCTGACTCACCGCGGGTCAAAGGGGAGGTCGGCAGATGGGCGCGCGCCTGATAGGCCTGGCCTTTGCCGCGTGGCTCATCTTTTTCGCCGCTCTCGACGGCTGCTCCCGCACAGCGGGCGCGTCGCGGGAGAAGGCGAAACCCAGCGTGCTCGCGGTGGAGAACTTCCTGGCCGATATCACGTCGGAGGTGGCGGGAGACACTCTTGCAGTCCAATCGCTTCTGCCCGAAGGAGCCGACCCCCACACCTACGAGCCGACGCCTCGTGACATTGCCAGCGTAGCCGGCGCCGATCTGGTCATTATAAACGGTTCCGGGTTGGAGGGGTTCATTCAGAAGCTCATCGAGAATGCGCGGGGAGGCGCTGCGGGGAAGGGACTGCACGTGGTGGAGGCTTCGGCAGGGCTCAAGGGACGGACGGCGCGGGAGGGGGAAGCCGTCGAGCTGGGGCAGACCGCCGGAAGCTCCGGCGCGCCCGTTGAAATCGACCCTCATTTCTGGCTTGATCCAGTTCTGGTAGTTCATTACGTACAGAACATTCGAGACGCATTGAAAGTGCTCGATCCTGCTGATACTGCAACTTTCGAAAAGAACGCAGCTTCCTATATCGCGAAGCTCGACGGGCTTGACCGATGGATTTCCAAGGAAGTGAGCGCGATTCCGCCTGCCGACAGGAAGATCGTGACCAATCACGAGAGCTTCGGCTATTTCGCCGACCGTTACGGATTCCAGGTGATCGGGACGGTCATCCCGGGCGTGAGCTCGGACGCTGCACCAACCGCACGACAGCTCGCGCGCCTTGTGGACCGGCTCAAAGCGGCGCACGTCAAGGCGATCTTCCTGGAAACAGGCACGAACCAGAAGCTCGCCCGCCAGGTGGCGATGGAAGCGGGAGTCATGGCCGTTCGCACCCTCTACGACCATTCGCTTTCAGCTCCGGACGGCCCGGCCCCCACGTATATCGATATGATGCGCTACGACGCGAAGAGCGTCGTGGACGCGCTGAAAGACCCGCCGCGGGGTCAGGAGGCGCCATGATTTCCTGGCTTGCCGCTCCGCTTGCCTACGGTTTCATGCAGCGGGGAATGCTTGCGGCGATCATCGTCGGGATCGTCTGCGCCGTGATCGGCTGCTACGTGGTTCTTCGCTCCATGGCGTTCATCGGAGACGCCATGGCCCACTCCATTCTCCCGGGGATCGCGGTCGCGTATCTGCTGAAGGGCAACCTCCTGGTGGGCGCCTTGGTCGCGGCGGTTGTCATTGCCCTGGGAATCGGCGCCTTCTCCCGTCATGGGACGATCAGAGAGGATACGGCCATCGGAATCCTCTTCGCGGCGGCCCTCTCGCTGGGGATCGTCCTGATAAGCTCCATCCGGACGTACGCGCTGGATTTGAGCCACATCCTGTTCGGAGACGTTCTGGGCGTGAATGTCCGCGACCTCGTTCTGACGGGGGGAATCGCCGTCGTCGTGCTCGGGGCCATCCTCCTCCTGTACAAGGAGCTTCTCGTCGTGTCCTTCGATCCCGTGCTCGCCCGGACCCTCAGGCTCCCCGCCGAAAGGCTTCGGATCGTGCTTCTTGTCCTCCTGGCCCTCACGGTCGTCGTGTCGCTTCAAAGCGTGGGGATCGGGCTCGTGTCGGCAATGCTCGTGACGCCCAGCTCCACCGCGTACCTGCTCACCCGGAGGCTCCCCCGCATGATGGCGCTCTCCGCCGCGTTCGGCGTAGCCTCGAGCGTGATCGGGCTGTATGCAAGCTTCTATCTCAACGTGGTCTCTGGCGCGGCGATCGTGCTCACGGCGACCGCCTTCTTCATGATCGCGTTCCTGCTGGCTCCCGAACGGGGGCTTCTTTGGAGGCTGGCGAGCAGCCGCAGAGGGGGCGCGGACCCCGCGGGGCGGTGAGTCTCCGGCCTTCGGCTCAGCCCGCAAACTTTCGAAACGCCTTCTCGAATCCGGCGAACGACCGTTCGATGACATCGGTGTCCACGCAGAAGGCGATGCGGAAATACCCGGGCAGGGCGAAGCCCCGTCCGGGGACCGCCAGAACGAGGTCTTCCTGGAGCGCCTGGATGAAGGCCAGATCGTCTCCGCCGGGGGCTTTCGGAAAGATGTAGAAGGCGCCCTGGGGCTTTACCAGCTCGTAGCCGATTTCCTGGAGCGCGGCGCAGAAGAGGTCCCGCTTGGCCCTGTAGACGCTCACATCGACGCCGACTCCCTGCAGGCGCGCCACGACCCGCTGCATGAGCGCCGGAGCGTTCACGAAACCCAGGATCCGCGTGCAGAGGATGACCCCATCGACGAGGGCGCGGCTGTCCTCCGCCCCGGGGCTCACGGCAACGTAGCCGATGCGCTCTCCGGGGATGGAGAGATCCTTGGAGGAGGAGGAGACCACGATGCTGTGGGGATACAGCCTCATGACCCCAGGAACCACGATGCCGTCGAAGACGAGCTTCCTGTACGGCTCGTCGCTCACGATGGTGATGGTGCGCCCGATCCTGCGGCTCGCCTCCGAAAGCATCCGGGCAAGCTCCTGCAGGGTTTCCTCGGGGTACACCCTGCCGGTGGGGTTGTTCGGCGAGTTGATGATAAGCGCGGCCGTGTTCCTTGTTATTTTCGATTCGATGGCCGCCACGTCCAGGTTGAAATCCCTGGCGCTGGGCGCCATGACGAGCTTTCCTCCGTGGTTCTCCGCGTAGAAGCTGTACTCCACGAAGCAGGGAGCGCTCACGATGACCTCGTCCCCGGGATTGAGGATGGTCTTCAATGCCGCGTTCAGCCCTCCTCCGGCTCCGCACGACATGACGATGTTTTCACCGCCGAGCGCCACCCCCTGTTCCTTCGATACGTACTCCGCCACCCGGGCCCGCGCCTCGGGGTAGCCGGCGTTGGCCATGTAGCCGTGCTTGTGGGGGACCTTCGCCTCCACGACGTCGCGGAGGGCCGCCTGGAACTCCGCCGGGGGCTCCACGTCGGGGTTTCCCAGGCTGAAGTCGCAGACCTTGTCGGCGCCGTACCTGGCGCGAAGCTGGTTTCCCGTCTCGAACATCCTCCGGATCCAGGAGGAGCTCTCCATCATCTGCCTGATCCTCGCGCTAGCCGCCACGGCATTCCTCCTCGATCGTCTTGGAGAGGGATTCCATGTTCTCCTCGGAACCGATGCTGATGCGAAGCCCGTCGGAGATCTCGGCCGCGGTGAAGTAGCGAACGAGGAAGCCCCGGGCCAGGAGCCGATCCGACAGGGTCTTTGCGTCCATCCCCGCGGGAGGAACGGCGAAGATGAAGTTGGCGTCGGAGTGGGGAACCGCGAATCCCCCGTCTCTGAGGCGCCGGGAAAAAGCCTCGCGGGTGGCCACGATCCTGTCCCGCGTCCGCTTAAGGTATTCCCCGTCTTCCAGCGCCGCGCGCCCCGCTTCCTGGGCCAGACGGCTCACATTGTAGCTGTCCTTCACCTTCATCATCTCTTCCACCAGCCTCTCGTGAGCGAAGGCGAAGCCGATGCGCATCCCGGCGAGCGAGAAGGTCTTCGAGAGGGTGCGAACGATGATGAGCCGCGGGTTGTCGGCCAGGAGGGGAAGGCTCGATTCGGGGGCGAAGTCGATATATGCCTCGTCCGCCACCACGATGCCGGGAAAGCCCGCCAGAAGGCGTGCCACCCATTCCGTGGGGAACGCGAATCCATAGGGGGAGTTGGGCGTGGTGAGGAAGAAGACCTTGGCCCGCGGCGAGGGAACCGGGAGGCGGCCGGCATCGGTCGCGGAAGCGACGCGCTGGAGGGGAACTTCCACCGTGCGGGCTCGGGCGAGAGCGGCCAGCACGGGGTAGAGGGAATAGGAGGGGCGATGGAAGCCGATCGTGTCCCCCTCCGAGACGAAGGCGCGCATGATGAGGGAGAGGATCTCGTCGGAGCCGTTGCCGCAGAGAACCTGGGCGGCGGAAAGGCCGTACAGCCGCGCCGCCTCCTCCCGAAGCGAGTCGCTTCGGGGGCTGGGATAGAGGCGCAGCGTGTCGTCAACGGCCTGTTTGACTGCCTGGATCACGCGGGGGGAGGGGGGGTAGGGGTTTTCGTTCGTGTTGAGCTTCACCAGGCGCGTGCCCGGTTTGGGCTGGAAGCCCGGAACGTAGCCCGGAGTCTCTCGAACGCTCCGGCGCACGAACCCGAGAGCCGCCTCGAGATCGGCGCTCGCGGTGGGGCCTCGAGGCGCGCGGGCGCCTGTTTCCGCTGTGCTCATCTCTTGCATCTCCTGATGGAATTGGGAGTGTAGCAGATGCCTCCCCTGGGGGGCAAGGGCGCGATTCAAGAAGCGTCGCTTCAACAGTGGCGCCTCGCTGCCGAATCCAAGGCGCGGGGGGGGGGCGGCTGTGAATGCGGGCCCGGCCAGGCCGGACCATGGGTGTTCCTTGACTGATCCCGGGTTTTCGCACTATATCTGCATGGGCAAGGAGGTTCGAATGCCGATCATCGTTTCAGAAAAGGCCGCGACGCAGGTTCTCTCCCTCTTCGAAGAGGGCGGAAAAACGGGCGCGGCTCTCAGGCTCTGGATTGCCGGGCTGGGATGCTCCGGGTTCCGCTACGGCATGGGCGTCGACGACAAGGAGCCCGAGCAGGGGGATCAGGTGTTCGAATCCAACGGCGTGAAGATCGTGATCGATTCCGAGAGCATGAAGTACATGGACGGCGCGAAAGTCGACTACATCGAAGACTCCGAAAGCGCCGGCTTCAACATCGACAACCCCAATCCCGCTCCGCAGTCCGACTGCAATTGCGGCTCCTCCCAGTGCGGCGTTCCAGCGGCCGGAGAGTCGGTGGATGAGGAAGGCCACGGCGGCTCCGGCAGCGCATAGAGCGCCGGCTTTGGCGAGACGGCCCAAGAGGGGCCGCGGGGAGCACTCTTTTCAGCGTTTCAAGGGCTCATCGACCAGGCTGAAACGGATCGGGATGATTCCGTTGTACGCCACGGGGCGGCCCGCCTCCTTTGCGGGCTCGAAGAACGCGGCGCGTATCGCCTTGAGCGCCGATTCATCCAGCATCCCGTAGCCGGAAGAAGAGACTACCCTCGCTGAGATCACTTTTCCGTTCTGGTCCAGGCTCACCAGGATCCGTACGGTACCCTCGAGTCCCAGCCTGCGCGCGCTGCGGGGATACAGCGGCTGGATCTCGGCAAGCGGGCGGGGAGGCGAGAGAGCGGGGCCTGCTTCCCCGTGCCCTTCCGCGGGATCGGAGAGCGCGATCGGCGGCTGGGGGGCGCCGCTTTCGCTTTCGGGGCCGGCTAAGCTTTCCGGGCTGGCTGTGGGCACCGTCGATGCGGCGGCAGCCGTTGAGGCTGCTTCGGCTTCAGGTTCATCCGAAATCCCGGAGCTTTCGGCCGACGGTTCGGGAACGTCATTCACGGGAGAGGTACTGCCGGGCAGGCTTTTCGGTCCCGGAATCGAATCCGCTTTCCCGCGCATCGGAAACGGAGGCCCGCCGCTTGGCGAATCTTCAAATATCTCGAACTGCCCGAAGGAAACCGAAACCATGCGCATGCCGCCCGTATCGATGCTCTGAAGCAGGGGCGCAAAAACCATCGCGCCATGGAGCAGGCAGGCGAGGAGAACCGCAAGGGCTGTCCGCCATCGCCATTCCATTTTACTCTCTCGCTCCCTTATGCCGTCTCAGGCGCGGCCGCGCCGCAGGCGCCGCAGCCGCGCGGTCTCCGACGCTTCCCATGGACCCTCCTAGAATTTCATGTTCACGCCGGTCTGGATCGAGAACGGCGGCATCGGGTATCCATTCTGCGTCTGGTACTCCGCATTGAAGAGGTTTCGAAGCACCACGGAGAAGGTGAGATTGCCGCTCACGGCGAGCCGGTAGTCGGCGTTGGTGACAAAGTACGCGGGAAGAGCCTTCGACTCCATGTTGGCGCTGTCCGTGTACTGGATTGCGACGTAGCGCTCTTCGACGCCGAAGGAGCTTGTCCCATCGTCCCAGCCCAGCTTTGCGCTTAATGTATGCATGGGTGTCCAGGGGGCGCGCCTGTCCGCGGAGAGAGGGATATCCTGGGAGCCGTACTGGAGGAGCAGGCTGTAGATGAAGGTATAGTCCGCCTGAAGCGATATGCGGTCCGTGAGGGCCGCCTTTCCATGGAGTTCGGCGCCCGGGAGGAAAGACTTTCCAATGTTCACGGGCATGTAGGGAGGAGTAGAAGACCATTCGATGGCGTTGAGCGCCAGCCGTGCAAAGACGGCGGCGTCGATGCTCAGGCCTCGATCCGAAAGCGAGTAGCCCAGCTCTCCGCTGTACGATGTCTCAGGCTGCAGGTTCGGGTTGCCTGCCGCAGACCCGCCGGATTCGTACCAATACAGGTCGTTCAGGGTGGGGGTGCGATACGCGCTTCCCGCGGAAGCCTTCAGGGATGACGTCTCGGAGAGAGGAATCACGGCGCCGAGCTGGAAGGAAAGGTAGCCGGGGAAGTCGGAGTAGTAGTCATACCTCGCGGACGGGGTGATGGTGAGCCTCTCCAGGGGAGAGAAGGGAAGCGAGAAGAATCCGGCAAGGTTGAGCCTGTCCTTCGGTTGCGCGAGGTTGGTGCTGTCCGCCAGGTCGTAGGAGACGCTTCCGCCATAGACCGCGGCGAGCATGGGAGAGATGGTGAGCTTCTGGGTGATGTCGGCGCTCGCCGAATGCGTGCGGTGGAGGCTTGCCGGGGGCCAAAGGGGATAGGAGTAGGCAAGCTCTTCGTAGCGATAGAAGCCCTTCAGGTCCAGGGTGAGCAAGTCGCTGAACAGCCTGTCCGTGCTCCAGGAAAGAGAGCTGGAAGCCGACGTGTCGTGCTGCGTGGCATTGCTGGAGGCGCTGTTGAGGAATCCGGGAACTCCCGTGTCATAGTAGGAGACGATTCCCCGGGCGCTGAGCCTGCCGCCGGCAAGCGGGAAATCAAGCCCGAGCGTTCCGTCCGTCGAGAAGGCCTGGGCATTGTTCATGCGCCGAAAGCCGCCAAGCTTTATCGTGTCGTTCCACGTAAAGCCGTTGGCCGCGCGCATCAGGGAACCGCCGGCCGTGAGGCCAACGTCGCCAAGCTTGCCTGAAAGAGAGAGATCGACCTCCTGGCTGTCGATGAGGTCCATGAAGTTTTCAGCGGTGGGGGTGGTGACATCGCCTTCCGTCATAATGGAAGCCCCGTGCGGGATATAGCTCAGGTTGGTTATCGAGAGGCCGATTTCAGGGGTTTGCGCCTTCTTGGTGATGATGTTGATGACTCCGCCGATGGCGCCCGTTCCGTAGAGAGAGCTTTCCCCGCCGCGAACGATCTCGATTTTTTCTATGAGGGCGAGCGGGATGGTGGACAGGTCTATCATGCCGTCGCGGCTGGAGTTCAGCCTCATGCCGTCAAGGAGGACAAGGACCTGGGCGGATGTCGAGCCGCGCACGTGCGCCGAAGTGACTGAGCATTTTGTGCCGTTATCCCCGACCGTGATCCCACTCTGCGTGGCCAGAAGCTCCGCAAGCCCCGCGGCGCCCGACTTCTCGATGTCTGCGGAGCCGATCACTGTGACGAAGCTCGGCACGTCGAGAGCCGGGGATTCTATTCGCGTGGCGGTCACGACAACCTCCGGAAGCTCCGGGGGTTCCTGTGCCAGGAGGGGAACCGATGCAAGGAGTGCGAGAAGGAAAACCGCGATTCTCATGGGCGTCTCCGCGCCGCCGGGTACTATCCTTCGTCTTCATCCCGATGGGATGAGGAAAGGGCTGGTGTTTCGATGAGGCGCGCTGAGTGCGATATGCCTGGAAGGGTAACTCAAGGCCGAACCATCCTTTTCCGCGAAGGTCTCGGTCTTAGGAATCGTCTCCTGGCTTCCGGATCGCCTGGCCTGCAGCGCCTTCTCGCCTTCCGTTCGGAAGGCAATGGCTGGGACGTCTCCATCCCCGCTGCGGGCATCCCCGGTAACAGTGGCGGGACCGCTGCGGATTCTCACCGCATTCCGTGGTTCCTAAAACGGGCAGCTCGTCGATAGTGATACATCGAGGCGGGCCGCCTGTCAATCCGCAGACCGCCTTTACGCTTTCTTCTTTCTCTTTTTTTCCTCGTACAGCACGTCGTCCGCCCGGTCGAGCAGCTCCTCGAGGCTCACGGTGGATTCCCGCTCGAAAGGCACCGCGCCGATGCTCATGGAGAGCTGGTAGGGCTTGCCCGAGTCCGCGTTGAAGGTGGAAATGCAGGCCTGCAGCCGCTGCCGGAGGTTTTCCACGAAGGCCGGGACCGTGTCAATGGTGAGGATGGCGAACTCGTCCCCGCCGAGCCGCGCGATCACGTCCATGGCGCGGAAGGTCTTCTTGAGGACCTCCGCCGCAGTGCGGATGGCCGCGTCGCCCTCCTGGTGCCCCCATGCATCGTTGATCTTCTTCAGCTCGTCGAGGTCCGCGAAAAACACGTTGCCCCGCCGGCCCGTGCGGCGCGCCAGGGTGAGATTCTGCCTGCCCATGCTCAGGAACCCCCGCCTGTTGAGCAGCCCCGTGAGCTCGTCGGTCTGCGAGAGCCCCGACAGCTTCTGGTTGTACTCCTCCAGCTCCACGAGGACCTGCCGGAGGCGCTCCTCCGCCTTCTGCCTGCCGATGAAAAGCAGGGAGCCTTTGAGGATGTTGCTGAGCTGCACGCAGAACGTCTCGTAGATCGAGTTGTCCCGGCTCCCCGGCTCGAAGACGATGTAGCCGATCTGATCATCCCGGAAATACAGGGACGTGGCCACAAGCGTATAACGCCTGTTTGTCGGGAGGAGCCCCGGCGGCACCATTCCATTGGCGGGGGAGAACACCCGATCCCGTTCGGCCAGGGCGATGCGCTTCCCATCGACATAGGAGAGCATCACCTCGGCATTCGTGGGGACTCTCCACTCCTCGTTTCTGCGATGCTCGATCTCGGGCGAGTAGCCGGCGATGAAGCAGGTCTTGATGTCCAGCCGCTCAAGGTCATCGGTGAGGTCGGTCATGAGATTGTCGATGGACGATACCGAAATGAGCCTTTCCATGATGAGCCGAAGCGACGCCAGGTGGCCCTGGAGGTCTGTCCGCCCCTTTCCCTGTTCCACCCTGATCATCTCTACCAGGAGCGTTCTCGCCTTCTGGAAGCTGAAGGACAGGGCGGCGAGCTCCTCCACGGAGCCGGCGGTGCCGGCCAGCTCCTCGTTGAGCACCGTGAGAAGCGTCTGCCAGGCCGAAATGTCGACCTTCCTGAGGATCTCGTCGCACAGCGCCCCGTGGAGAAACCCGATGAAGCCGTCCGTTGTGCCGATGAGCTCGATCAGCGCCTCCAGCAGGTCGTGCAGCGCCTTGTCGGGCAGGGTGAACTCCTTCTCCGTGAGGCGGATGAAGCAGCGCTCGATGATGGCCTTCTTGTCCGGCAGCGCCGTTTTGTTGGCAAGGAGCATGGGAAGCGGCGCCAGCCCGTCGAGATCCGCGACGGCCCGCGGGAGGCAGCCGCAGGAGGTGCGCAGCACCAGGCGCGTCGGTAAAAGGATGGTCTGCGGAACGGGCTCGCATTGCACGAGCCGCGCCGCGAAGTCCGCGGCCGTTCGCGCCTGCTCGAAGAGCGGCTGGCCGACCGTCGTTATGGGCGGAACGATGAACTGGGAAATCGAGATGTTGTCGAAGCCGATCAGCGCGACATCGCGCGGGATGGCGTGCCCGCGCTCGGTCAGCACGTGCATGGTGGAGATGGCGAGCTCGTCGTTGGCCGTCACGATGGCCTGGAAGTCGGGCTTGCCGTATTTCTCCAGGTAGTCCGTCATGGCGAGGCGGGCGCCCCGGGACGAGAAATCGCAGGTGATCGTGAGCTCGGGATCGTCGTCCAGCCCGAGGGTCCGCACCGCCTCGCGGTACGCGAGGTAGCGAACGGCGGCTTCCTCGTTGTCGTCGGGGCCCCTGAGGAAGGCGATGCGCGTGAAACCGTGAGCCGTGGCCAGATGCTGCATCGCCTCCAGGATGCCCGCCCTGTTGTCCACGAGGATGCTGGGGACACCTTCGATCTTGATGGCGATGCTGATCATGGGGATCTTGCCGAAGCGCTGGGTATACGCGCGGAACTGCTCGACGGACTGGAAGTTGCACTGCGTCCCCGTGGCCACGATGAGGGCATCGATCGCGGACGGCTTTATGTAATCGAAGATGACATTGTTCTGATACTCGTGGCCGTGGGGGGAGAGGAGGCTCTTACCCGAGAAGACGATGAGGTTCGCATCGTGCTCCTCGGCCCACACCGAGGCCCCTTCGATGAGAAGCCGTGCGTAGCCCGAGTCCGTCTGATCGATGAGGAGCCCGAGCGTGATCCTTTCGCTCATTTCTTCATTGTCCGTCGAGGCTGAGGGGAGACTAAACAAGTTGCCATGCCACGTCAAGCTTGATTCGGCGGAGCTTTTGCGATGCGTCCGGAGCGCCGGCTTCAATGTGCGGCGGAGGCCCGCGGCCGAGCCCGGGGGACGCCGTCCGTGCCTGGGGCTTGACTGTCACGCTCGAGGCTTGGTTCCATCAGGTCATGGCAAAGGCACTCCGGCGGCTCGCCGTCCTGCTTTCGCTCCTGCTTCTCGCAATGCCGGCAGAGAGCCAGGATGCGCGGCCCAGACACGTGCTCCTCTGGCAGGTCGTTTCCGGCGGATCCACCGTGTACCTGCTCGGCTCCGTCCATGTGGCCAAGCCGGACATCTACCCGCTCAACGAATACATCGAGCAGGCTTTTTCCCGCTCGGCGCGGCTCGTCGTCGAGATCGACATCAGGAGCATCGATCCCGGCGAGATGCAGAGGAAGATCCTCTCTCTTGGAGTGCTGCCCGAAGGCCGGACGCTGCGCTCGGAGCTGGACCCCGATGACGCCGCGCTGCTGGACGAGAAGCTTTCCGCTTTGGGGCTTCCCCCGGGGAGCTTCGACAGGTTTCGACCCTGGATCGTTGCAACGATCCTGGCCGAGACTGAATTAGCCGCGCTGGGGTACGCCGCTGAAAACGGAGTCGACCTGTATTTCCTCAAGAAGGCTCAAGACCGGGAGGTCGTCGAGCTCGAGTCAGCCGACTACCAGCTCGGTCTCCTGGCCGGTTTTTCGGATGAGGACCAGCGGGAGATGCTCAAGGAATACCTCGGCGGAGCTTCCACGGCTGGCGAGACCACGGCGGAACTCCTCGAGGCATGGCTTGCGGGCGACGAGGCGGGGATGGAGGGAATCCTGGAGGCAGAGCTTGACTCCGGCCCCGTAGGCGGCCGCATTTCCGATACTCTCTTGAGAGACCGCGATGCCGCCATGACGAAAAAGATCGAGCAGCTCCTCGGGCGCCCCGGCTCGAGCTTTGTGGTCGTTGGCGCCGCCCACCTCTTGCGAAAGGGCGGGATCAGAGACCGCCTGACGGCGGACGGCTTCGAAGTTATCGAGGCGGGCAAAACGGACGCCGTCGGAGCCGGCTCTCCGGTATATCTGCCCTAGGAGCCTGTCGCGAAACCCTCTTCCGGGAAGCCATTGAATTGAGGTCCCGGCCATTGATAGAGTGGCCGCATGGGAGAGGGAACTTTTCGATCCTATCAGCCTGATCAGCCGTACCTCCTTCCACCCCGAGTGGATGAATGGCTGCCCGACGGCCACTTGGTGTACTTCATGCGCGACGTGGTGGAAACGCTGGACCTCGAGGCGATTTATTCAAGCTATCAATTGAGCGAAGGCGGACGTCCGCCGTACGAGCCGCGGATGATGCTGGCCTTGGTTCTGTATGCCTACAGCGTCGGGGTATACAGTTCGCGAAAGATCGAGCAGGCCTGCTGGGAGTCGGTGGCCTTTCGGGTACTCAGTGCGGATCAACATCCCGACCATGCGACGATCGCCAGCTTCCGCAAGCGGCATTTGAAGGAGTTGGGGTTGTTGTTCAACCAGGTGCTGAAGCTGTGCCAACGGGCGGGGTTGGTGAAGTTGGGGCACGTGGCGCTGGACAGCACGAAGGTGAAAGCCAACGCCTCCAGGCACAAAGCGATGAGCTACGGGCGAATGCTGAAGAGTGAGCAGCGGCTGAACGATGAGATCGCGGCGCTGTTGAAGCGGGCGCAGCGTGAGGATGAAGAAGAGGACGCACGCCTGGGGCCCGGGGGCAAGGATGAGGATCTGCCCGAGGAGTTGAAGCGGCGGCAGACGAGGCTGGCCAGGATTCGGGAAGCCAAGGCAGCGTTGGAAGCCGAGGCGCAAGAGAAAGCAGAGGAAGAGGTTCGGCGCAAGGGGGGAGACCCTGGGGCCGCCGGTGGGAAGGGGCGGGCGGAGGTAAAGCCAGCCGAGAAGGCGCAACGCAATTTCACCGACCCGCAATCGCGGATCATGCTGGACAAGTCCAGCAACAGCTTTGTGAAGGCCTACAATTGCCAGGCGGCGGTCGACGGGAAGGCCCAGGTGATTGTTGCCGCCGAGGTCACGCAGGAAACCAACGACAGCCGTCAACTGCATCCGATGCTGGAGAAGCTCAAGGCCAACACCGACGGGCAACTTCCCCGGCGTCTGACTGCCGACAGTGGCTACTACAACGGGGAGCATGTGCAATCCCATGAAAAGGAAGTGGACCTCTACATTGCTACCGAGCAGTTCCGCCATGGGGAGCGTGTACCGGCTCCGAGGGGGCGCATTCCTTCCGGATTGAGCAAGAAGCAACTGATGGGGCGCAAGGTGCGGAGCGCACGGGGGCAACGGATCTACGGGAAGCGTAAACAGATCGTGGAGCCGGTATTCGGGCAGATCAAGGAAGCGCGGGGCTTTCGTCAGTTCTTGCTTCGTGGGCTGGAGAACGTCTGGGGTGAATGGCAAGTAGTATGTACGACGCACAACCTATTGAAGCTGTTCAGAAGCGGATGGAGATTGAGCGAAGCGTAGGAGAGAGAAGGAATCCCGGCTCGATGACAAGTTGAGTTGGGGGCGCCTCATCATGAAAACGGCCCGCTCGCCTACCACAAACGGAGACTTGCGGGCCGGTTTCGCGACAGGCTCCTAGGGCGTGAAGCCTGGCACGTGGAAGATCACTCCGCTGAACAAAAGGTAGGCGAGCGCGAGCGTCCAGACGATATTGAAGAGCTGGGCGCAGATGAAGGCGACGGCCGGTTTTCCCTTTCCAAGCCCGACGAACCCCGCAAACCGCGTCTCCAGACCGATCGACAGAAAGGCCAGGCCGAACCATGCGGTGCGAAGTCCCGTGAGCGCCGTCTTGGTCTGCTTCACAATATCCGGGGGCAGGATGAAGGAGAAGAGGATCGAGGCGGCCAGAAAGCCCAGAACGAACTTGGGAAAGCGCTCCCAGATCACGGAGAGCTTGGGGCGGCCGGAAGCCGCGGTTGCTCCATTTGACGGCTTTCGAAGGGCCCACCAGAGTGAGAGGATGAATGCCGCTACTCCAATGAAAACGTTCTGGGAGAACTTCACGATGGTTCCCACCTTCATGGCAACCTCGCCTACCAGGGAGCTTGCCGCGACAACGGAGCCGGTGGTGTCGAGCGTCCCGCCCATCCATGCCCCCGCTATCGCTTCGGGGAGCTTCGCCAGGCGCGCCACCCAGGGCATGATGACCATCATGGGGACGGCCACGATGAGGGTGAGGGATATCACGTAGGAGAGCTTCTTCTTGTCGCCCTGAATCGCTCCGCAGGCGGCAATAGCCGCGGACACGCCGCAGATGGAGACCGCTGAGGAGAGGATGGCGGCAAACTGCTCATCCACCTTCATCCTTCTCGATATCCAGTAGCACGCGTACCATACAACGGCAACCACCAGGAGCGCCTGGATGACGCCGATGGCACCGGCCTGGAGTATTTCCGGGAACAGGATTCCAGCTCCCAGGATAACGAGTCCGATCTTGATGTACAGCTCCGTTCGCACGGCTTCTGAAAGCCATGCCGGAACGCCGAAGACATTCCCGATGAGAAGCCCGATGGCCAGGGCGAAGACCACGTACTCGAAACCCCAGTAGGTGACCGAGACGTTTCCCGCGATGAGCTGGGAGATCCAGCTCAAAAAATAGACCACGGGAAATCCCGCGATGAATACCGCCGGCTTTCCGCCTCCCAGCCAGACCGCAGCGAGTGAAAGAATGAGAAACACGGCGCCGATGACGGCGGAGCGCAAAAGGTTGTCTGCGGAGAAGAGGGCGGGAAGCGTTGCCCGTGCGTCGTCAGAGAGCTTGCGGGCCAACTCCTGCGCGGCTTTTCCCAGCGCGGGGTCTTTTGCCGATTTCGAAGACTTCCCCAGGGCGGCCGCTGCTTCGCCCACGGCCTTACGATTGGAGGAGCCGGCGGCGCTCTTCACGCCTTCGAGGGCCTGGGACAACTCCGTATCGCCCGACGCAGTCGCCTGGAGCTCGAGCTTCTCCAGGGCTGGAGCGTTTGCCACAAGCGTGGATCTGTGCTCCGGCCCGCTCATCCAGCGAAAGCCGGGCAGAGCCAGGCGCAGGCCCAGCACAACAATCCCGATGACAAGCACGCCGATCAGGACCGGCTGCCATTCCTCGTTCAGGATTGCTTTGCGTTTCACTTCGATCATGTGCTCCCCCTGACGCAGATCTCGCTTGCGCTCTTTGCGCGAAGGATTGCCGCCGGTGGGAGTCTTGTCAATGCTCGCGGCCGAAAAATGCCTGTTAATCGCACAAAAAGCCGAAAAACTGGTGAAACATTGGCATTGTGAGGCTTTTGGGGTCTCGAATATTCGAATCCGGTATTCGGTTTACGAGCCCCTGAGCATCCGGCGGTCGAGCCGCTCGTCCTTCTTGCGCAGGCGGAGCCTCCTCTTGATTCCCCGCTCCACCAGGAGGAGTATGTCGTTCATCAGCTCAGTGGCGCTCTGCTGGTCGGAATCCAGAAGAACGGAGTAGTAGACTGCCAGGAGCATGCGGCGGGGGTTCTGGAACAGCCCCGTGCGGAAGACTCTTTTACGCGAGCCTTCTCTCAAGATCTCGTCAAGGAGCCGCTCGATCGCGGAAAGGAGCGTATTGCCCCCGGAGATCCGCTCCTCGGCTCCGGGATAGAGGAATCTCCTGTCGCGGGTCATGATCCCCCGGATGATCGGGTTGCCTTTCAGGCCGAGAACGCTGAAGCGGTAGAGGGCCTTCAGTTTGTTCATGGGGGAGTTGAACTTGCGTACGTGCCTCTCCGCCTCCTCGATCCCCTGCGTCTCCAGCCGGTCGATGATCGCGCAGTACAGCTCCTCCTTGCTGTGGAAGTGGGAGTAGAAGCTTCCGAGCCCCAGGCCGGCATCGCGGGTGATCTCATCGACGGTCACATCGCGGTATCCACTGCGGGAAAAGAGCCTTTCGCCGACGCGCAAGAGGATTTCCCGCTTGTCCACGCTCATCCGCGTGCGTATTCGGGCCGCATGGGGGCGAAGCACTCTATCACTTCCGCCTCTTCCAGCACCTCGGCCCCGTGAGCCTCATTGCCGCCGAACACGTACGAGCATCCCGCCTCTGCGATGAAGGTCTCGGAGGCGCCCCGGTGGAAAAGGAGCTTCCCGCTGATCACGTATCCGTTCTGGGCCGCGGGGTGGCTGTGCAGGGGAACCCGGGCGCCCGTATTCATGTGGAAATGGCAGAGCATGACCGATTCGTTGTAGCTCAGGGTCGTTCGGAAGATTCCCGCAGGACCTTCAGTCGAATCCAGCTCCGCCTTCCTGGCCAGAGGCACTGTGCGTGTATCCATCGCACCATCATACGGGAGAAGGCCCCGTTCGTCCATTGCGCGCGGACGGCCGCCAGCGCCGCATTGACGCTCGTCGAAGGCGACCGCTACATTTACGACGGGAGAGGAGCCGACTTCGGGAGCTCGCGCTTCGCGTCGCCGAGATCTCGCGCCTCCCCATCCAGGCGGAGCGGATCCGGCTGTGGAAGCGCTTGAACTCCCTCGAGCTGGAGCGCCTCATGGCCCTGCTGGATCCGCGGGGCGGGTGGCGCGACCTGGTGCCCGAGGATGACCTTACCTGCCTTGACCCTCGGCTCACCTGAGGCGGGGTCCGCGACCGCTTTTCAAAACCCCGTGGTTCACCTACCTTTGAATGAAGCGCCATGGTCCGCCGGATTGCATTGTCGTATTCGCGTCTCCTCTTCGCCGAGATCCTCCTCGGCGCCGCCGCCTGTGAGTCTCCGTCCAGCGCGCGGGGCGAGAACCTCTCGGTTCTCCACGCGGGGCTCTCCCTGGCGCGCGCCGGGGACATGGGCTTTTCCAAGAGAGAATCGCTTGCGCGGAGGAAGGCATTCTCCTCCTCCATGGGCTGGACCGAGGGGAGGTGCTTCGCGGTGCGGCAGGTCCACTCCCGAACCGTCCTCTCCGTTGATGGCTCAAGCCCTGCCGATCTTGAAAGCGCGGAGGCGGACGGTCTGGCAACCCTTGTGGGCGGCTGCCTGCTCACCGTGACCGTGGCAGACTGCCTGCCGATCTTCCTGGCGGATCCCGACACGGGGGCATTTGCCTTGGTGCATTCGGGCTGGAAGGGGACGGGCATTGTCGGCGAAGCCGTGAGACTTCTTCAAAAGCGTTTCGGCGTCCCCCCTTCCCGACTGGCCGCAACCATCGGCCCGGGCATCGGAAGCTGCTGCTACAGCGTGCCCCGGGCGCGTTTCGAGGAGTTTCGCTTGCAGTACGGCCCGGATGCCGTCCGCAGCGACGGCGGGGAGTATTTCCTGGACCTTCGTCGAGCCAACCTCTCACTGATGGAAGAAGCCGGCATTTCGGATATCGCCGTAGTGGAGGACTGCACCTGCTGCTCGGCCGAGCTGGGGTCTTTCAGGCGGCAGGGCCCGGCATCTTTCACCCGGATGCTCGCTTTCCTCGGTCCCCGCGAAGGAGCGGGGCATCCCCGGGAAAAATCGCAATAGGAGTGCAGGTATGGTCAATCAGAGCCGGATCTCGATTCAAACCGACGGGCACGGCGACATGCGCGACCTCTCATCCGCGCTCCGCGGTGCCGTCGAGGCATCGGGTGTGGAGACGGGCACGGTGAATGTGTTCGTGGTGGGGAGCACGGCCGCCGTGGGAACCATCGAACTGGAGCCCGGCCTTGCCCGCGACCTCCCCGAGCTTCTCGACCGGCTGGTTCCACCCGGCAGGGAATACGGTCACGAGAGGGCGTGGCATGACGGAAACGGCCATTCCCATCTCCAGGCGACATGGCTCGGGCCGTCGATCACGGTTGCGGTGTCCGAGGGCGCGCCTGCGCTCGGCACGTGGCAGCAGGTCTTCCTCCTGGAGTGCGACGTGCGGCCGCGCACGAGGACCATCGTGGTCACGGTGAACGGCGAATAGCGATGCAAAGGGGGCATCACATACATGTCCGATATCATTCTTGAAATGCTGGTCATCCTGATGCTGATCGTCCTGAATGGATTTTTCGCCATGGCCGAGATCGCAATCGTCTCGGCTCGAAAGACCCGGTTCCAGCAGCTGGCCCAGGAGGGTGACGCCCGGGCGCGGACCGTTCTCCAGCTCACCGGAGACCCTCCGCGATTTCTCTCCACCGTTCAGACCGGCATCACTCTCATCGGCATTTTCATAGGGGCCTTTGGCGGAACCACCGTCGCAGCCAAGCTCTCGCATGCGATAGCAGGAGTGCCATTTCTGGCCGCTTATTCCACCGCCATCGCGGTGACGGTGGTCGTTCTCATCATCACTTTCTTTACGATCATCCTTGGGGAGCTCATTCCCAAGCAGATCGGCTTGTTGAACTCTGAAAGGATCGCGCTGGCGGTGGCGCGGACCATGCGCCTGCTCTCCGCGGCGCTCTTCCCCATCGTCCGCGTGCTCTCCGTTTCCTCCCGCGCAGTCCTGTCCGTCTTCGGGCTTCCCCTCTCCCGCCCGCAGCCCGTCTCCGAGGAGGAGATCAAGGTTATGATAGACCAGGGAATCGAGCACGGGATGTTCCAGGAGGCGGAGCGGGACATGATCGAGGGGGTCTTCACCCTCGGGGACAAGAGGGTGAACGAGCTCATGACCCCGCGGACCGACATCGTGTGGCTCGACGTGGAGAACCCGCTGGATGAGCGCAACAAGAGGATCAGGGACAGCGGCCATTCCCGGTTCCCCGTCTGCCGGGGCGGGCTGGACACGGTGCTGGGAGTCGTGCGCGCCAAGGATATCCTCAACTGCCTGCTCGTCGAGGAGGTGTGCGACCTGACGGGATGGATGCAGCCGCCCCTCTACGTTCCAGAGAATGCGCTGGCGCTTAAGGCGCTGGAAACCTTCAAGAAGGCCCGCCAGCATGTGGCGCTTGCGGTGGACGAATACGGAGTCGTGCAGGGTCTCATCACCATCTACGACATCCTGGAGGCCATCGTGGGAGACATTCCTTCCGTTGACGAGGTGGACGAGCCCATGGCCGTCAAGCGTGCCGACGGCTCCTGGCTTCTCGACGGCCTTCTCCCCCTTGACCGCTTCAAGGAGATCTTCGAGCTGGGGGAGCTTCCCGAGGAGGGCTCCTACCAGACGCTGGGCGGGTTCATCATGATGCAGCTCGGCCGCGTCCCGAGCCCCGCCGATTTTGTGGACTGGGGGGGCCTGCGGATGGAAGTGGTCGACATGGAAGGAAACCGCGTGCAGAAGGTGCTCGCTTCACCGAAGCTGCCCGGCGGCTCCACTTCCGGCTCAGCTGCCGGGGCGGCCGCCGCCCGCGGAGGCAGGAACCCGCCGAAGGATCCCGCCTGATCGTCGGGTGACAGGGTCGATTCCCGCCGGTGTTTGAATTGACGACATGATAAAGAACCGGGCTCTCGTGCTCTTTTTCTGCGTCCTTTTCGCGTCTTCCCTGTGGGCCGAAACCACTCTCTGCTACCGCGTGAAGGTTGAGGGAAAAACAAGCACGCTCGAGAGGAAAGTCGAAAGAACCGAATACGGTTTTCACGTGGTGGATGGGAAGAGCTCCTACGAATTGGATCGGCAGTATTCGACGCTTCGCTGGGAAAGCGAGGACCCGGCGACGAATACCGCGATCCGCGCCGAGAAATTCGGCGAGACCATTATTGTGAGCGGGACGGTTCACGGCAAGCCGATGGACATGCGATTCGAAACAAAGGGGCTGCCATGGTACGAATGCTGGCAGGTGAGCCTGACGGGACTTATCCATTCCAAAGAGCGAAGGCTGTCGTTCTTCACGATCCGCCCCGATCTCAAGGAATTCGTGATGGAAGCCTCCCGTGAGCCGGCTCAGACGGTGAGCGTGGGCGACACCCAGGCGCAGGCGGTGAAAGTCACCGTCAATCCAGCGGGGGTCCCCGCCCTTTTTTGGAGCGCGTGTCTATGGTTCGATCCGGACGCCGAGCCAGTTCTCCTGCGCTACGAGTGTCCGACGGGCGGACCCGGGGCGCCTCTCATGGTTGAGGAGCTTTCGACCCGGATGTAGGCGAATTGCCGGCCTCTCAATAGGCGGGGCTCAGCTTCAGCGAGTTTAAAAGCAGGTTGATCTGGGATATCTCGAAGAGGGCTCCGCAGGATTCGAACTGGACCAGGGCTTTCTCGAGAAGCGCGATTGCGAGGCCAGGCCTGCTTTCAGCAAGGCATTGGCCGTAGTGGTAATGGAGCAGCCCGAACTCGTAGGGTTGCCCTGCGGTCTCGAAGAATGTGCGGCCCTTCTCGTACCAGCGGCGGGCCTCATCCGGATTCTTCTTGATGTGCCAGGTGTAGAGCATTCCCAGCTTGAAAAAGGGGCCTTCGTAACACTCATATACCCCCGCCAGCGAACTGCACTTGGCGTAAAGCCTATCTATCTTGCGCAGAATCCGTCGGTCGTACGAGTGGGAGAGTATCAGCTCTTCGAGGTAGAAAGGGTAGATGCGAGAGATGAGCAATTGATGGACTTGGCGTGTCTTACGTATAGTTAGCAGAGCATCTTCAGCAATCGGCTCCGCATCACGGAAACGACCAAGGCGGCAGAGCGCTTTGAAAATGAAGAGGCGGACGGTCTGGGTTGTGCATTGCGCAACATCGATCCTTTTTCAATCACATCTTTCGCCATCGATTCCAGCTCTTGGAATTTTCCGAAGAACTCGAAGATCTGTGCAGCGCAGTTGGAAATTTCCTGCAGAAGTCCGGCAGTTCCGTTCTTCGCCAAAAGGCCGAGTGCATTTCGAGCATCATCGAGGCTGTTTGAACGAAGACCGCCAAGAGCACCCGGGCCGCCTTCTTGAGCGGCTCACGGTCCACGCCGGAGTAGGAGACGCGATAGGTGGAGACCGATTGGGGGATGTTGTATGAAGGGACTTTATGCGCTGAGACATCCGCGGGGAAACTGAGGTGTACCGCCTGCCGATGCTCGCCAAGCGCCATTCTCAGGCTTCTGGTCATCATCTGAGGGAAGACAACCGGGTCGTACACCAGGGCGGAGAGGCCGCAGCACTTCTCGTAGATTTCCACCGTGTTCACGCCGAAGTCAGTGCTCTCTTGCACTGCCCCCTTGCCCGTGGTGTGAGTGGCGGGCTGGCCTGTAATGGCAAGCACGGGAGATCCATCTCTATGCGCATTTGCCACCCCCGTTACCATGTTGGTTGCCCCCGGCCCCGCCGTGGACAGACAAACCCCGAGCTTGCCCGAAAGGCGGGCGTACATGTCGGCCATGAAGGCGGCGCCGGTCTCCTGGCGCGCCATGATGAACTTCACCCGCTCGTGCTTGTACAGCGCCTCCAGGAGATAAGAGTTCACTTTTTACAGATTATGGTCTGATTATGGGGTGGTTTTCTCCATCTGTCAAATCATTTACTAGCCCACCGAACGTCGGAGGATATCAGCCTTTTCCGTCTTCTCCCAGGTGAAATCGGGGTCTTCCCGGCCGAAATGGCCGTAGACGGCGGTCTTCTGGTATATGGGCCTGCGGAGATCCAGCCGGGAGATGATCTGGGCAAGGGTAAGGGGGAAATGCTCCCTGATCAATCCCTCGATTCGCCTGCCATCCAGCCGCCCTGTCCCGAAGGTTTCCACCCCCACGCTGAGGGGCTCCGGCATCCCGATGGCGAAGGCAAGCCATACCTCGCACTTTGCTGCAAGTCCTGCGGCAACGATATTCTTGGCGATGTGGCGGCAGAGGTATGCTCCCGACCTGTCCACCTTGGTGGGGTCTTTGCCCGAGAACGAGCCGCCGCCGTGGCGTGCCATGCCGCCGTAGGTGTCGGCGATGATCTTCCGCCCCGTGAGGCCCGTGTCCGCCTCCGGCCCTCCCACAACGAAGCTCCCCGTGGCGTTGATCAGGGTCTGGACGGTGCCGTCGTAGTACTCGCCGCAGACCGGCTTGATCACCTTCTCTATTATCTCCCCGCGAAGCCGGTTCTCCGCGATGCTTCGCTCGTGCTGTTGGGCGATAACGACATGGGTGAGCCTGACCGGCTTCCCTCCCTCATAGGCCACCGTTACTTGGGATTTCCCGTCCGGGCCGAGCCCGGGAATGAGCCGCTCCTTTCGAACCTCAGCCAGGCGCATGCACAGGCGGTGGGCGATCATGATGGGAAGAGGCATGAGCTGGGGTGTCTCGTCGCATGCATAGCCGAACATCATCCCCTGGTCTCCGGCGCCCAGCGGTTTGCCGGCCTGGCTGTCCACGCCGTCTGCGATCTCGGGGCTCTGCTCGTGGATGGAGACCCACACCCCCGCGTCGTGACAATCGATGCCGAACTCAGGGTTGGTGTAGCCGATGCGCTCCAGCACCTCCCGGGCGATCCTGTTCACGTCGGCAAAGCCACCGGTGGTCACCTCCCCTGCAACGTGAACGGTTCCCGTGGTCACCATGCACTCCACCGCCACGCGGGACTGTGGATCCTGGGCTATGAGGGAGTCCAGCACGGCGTCCGCGATCTGGTCGCAGATCTTGTCCGGATGGCCTTCCGTGACGGACTCCGAAGTAAAGGTGAAGTCCTCAGGCATCGAATGTCCTTTCAGGAGGCCGTTTTCGGGAATGGGATCCCGGCGGCCTTCATGGCGTGCTCCAGCTTGCTCATTTCATCGGCCTCCAGGGGAGCTGCTTTTCGCAGGAGCCTCGTGATCCGCGTCAGCTCCTCCAGCGTTCCGTCCTCCAGAAGCTCCACCTCCACGCAGTACAGGAGGCCGGGGAGCCTCACTTCGTCGAGGCTGAGCTCGAAGAGGGGTCGAGCCATGGGGTCTTTTCCACGCGCTATCCTTCGCTTCCACCTGGTCTGGCGGAGCTCGCACAGCGCGCCGAGAAGCACTCCCCGCCCGATCCGCGTCGCCAGCTCCCGCGTGGGACCCATCGGCCACAGCTCGGGGTGGACAGCAATGGTTGGATTGTCGATGCGCTCCTCGCACTCGATGCGAACGTACACGTCGCTTTTCCCTCTGACAAGCGATTTGAGGCCGATGAAGTACTCGGAGCCTTCCAGCTCGCGAAGCCGGCATGCGTAACCGGCCTGGAGGTACATCCTGTCCCGGGTATCGAGGTAGGTGTCCCGAACTTCCTGGCGTCCGGCGGCCTTCACGTTGAACTCTCCCAGGGAGGTGAGCCCCTGGAGAGAGTGGAAAGCAAGAATGTCGCGTACAATGAACTTCGCCTCGGTCTCCGTGGACATGCCGCTCCTCGCTCTAACCGATGTCGGCGGGGCCGGAAAGTGCGCGTGTAAGAAGCTTTATAGCGCCCATGACATCCGAGAAGTCGATGAGCTCCGAAGGTGTATGGACATTACGGCAGGGGATTGAAATGCAGCCTGCCGGCACGCCGGAGCGCGAGGTCTGGATGGCGCGCGCGTCGGTTGTCCCGGTCTCGAGGACTTCCAGCTGATAGGGAATCGCCGCCTGCTCCGCGGTTCTCACCAGCCAGTTCTTCACTCCGAGATGGGAGAGCATGCCCCCATCCTTCACCTTGATCGCGGGCCCTGCTCCGAGGCTCACTGCCATGGGCGGAGACTCCGGGGTGTCGCCGGTGTCCGTGACGTCGACCGCGATGGCGATCTCGGGATCCACGCCGTAGCCGGACGTCGTGGCTCCTCTCAGCCCCACCTCCTCCTGCACGGTGAAGACGAAGGAGATCTCATGGGGCGAACCTGAAAGCCCGCGGAGAGTCTCGATGAGGACGGCGCACCCGATGCGGTCGTCCATCGCCTTGGAGGTCATGCGGTCTCCCACGGCCTCGAAGCCTCGAAGAAAGCAGGCGGTGTCTCCGACTTTGACGGGGCAGGAAGCCTTGTCCTTTGCGCCGACGTCGATGAAGAACTTGTCCAGTCCGGGGACCTTTGCCTTGTCCTCGAGCTTCTCCAGGCCGATGACGCCAACCAAGCCGCTGGAAAAGAGGACCCTCCCCCCCAGCAGGCTCAGGGATCTGATCCCACCGAGGTCCCCAATTCGGAGAAAACCCTTCTCATCAACGTGCGTGACCACCACCCCGATCTCGTCCATGTGCGCGGCCACCATCACGCGTCGGCCTTTTCCCCCGCCAGGAAGCCGAAGGATGAGATTGCCCAGGGGGTCGACCCGCAGCTCGGCCCCCGTGCGCTTTAAAACCCCCGTCTGCTCGATCTCCCGACGGATCAGCTCACGCACGGCGCCCTCGCTCCCGGACGGCCCGTATGCTTCGGTCAGCTTCTTGATGAGGTCTTTCACGTGGCGCTCCTTGCGATCCCGGCCGCGGGCAGGCGCAAAAGCGCTTCACGAACCAGGGTGAGAGTGTTTTGGAAATCGGCGAGGTTCATGATTGCCGAAGGAGAGTGAATATAGCGGCATGGCACAGCCACGGTGACCGATGGCACACCTCCGCGGGATTTCGCGATTTCTCCGGCATCAGTTCCGCCGATGTTCGGCTGCTTGAACTGGTAGGGAAGGGTGAGCTCCTCCGCCGTGCGCGCCAGGAGGTCCACGAGCCGCCTGTCCGCGATGAACGAGCGGTCCATGACCGTGATGGCGGGGCCGAAGCCAAGCCGCGTTGACGGGTTGAGATCCTTTTTCACGGGGATCTCATTGGCGCCCGTGCATTCGAGAACGAAAGCGAAATCCGCCGCTTCCGCGTATGCGGCTACGCGCGCCCCCCTCAGCCCGACCTCCTCCTGGACCGTGAAGGCTGCGGAAAGCTCGAAGGGGAAGCGGGCGGCAAGAAGCTCGACAAGAATCGCGCAGCCCGCCCGGTCATCGAGGGCTTTTCCCTGGATCGCCCGCCATTCCCCGGTTCCGGAAAGCTCCAGGAACTCGGAGGCGAACACGGCGTAGTCTCCGCGCTGCACGAGCCTCTCCGCCTCAGCCTTGCTCGAAGCGCCGATGTCGATGGCGAGCTGTTTTGAAGCCACCACCTGGTCCCTTTCCCCTTTTTCAATGAGGTGCACGGGCTTGAAGGCAATGACTCCCGGAACCCGCTTGTCTCCGATCAGGACCGCCTTGCCCGCAAGGATGCGGTCGTCGATTCCACCCACCTTGGAGAAGCGAAGCTGCCCGCCGTCCTCGACCTGGCTCACCATGAGCCCGATCTCGTCCATATGAGCCGCCACGAGCACGCGAAGAGCGGACTTTCCCGTTCCCCGCTTTCTCGCGATGAGGTTGCCCATGGCGTCGATGCGGCACTCGTCCACGCGGCCCTTGATGGCCTCCAGGATGACACCGCGCGCCTCCTCCTCGTGGCCGGAGACTCCGAACGCCTCGGACAGCCTCTTCAGCATCATGGCGTGCCCTTCTCCCTGCCGCTCTTGGGCGCGAGGGCATCCGCGACGGCGAGCGATTCGGAAAAAGCGGAGTCCAGACGCGTGATGAGCTCCGCAAGGAGCTTACCCGCGCGCTCGATGTCGCGCAGGGCAATGGTTTCAACCGCCGTGTGCATATTCCTCACCGGGATGCCGACAAGCCCCGTGGGGATCCCCGACCTGCTCACCTGGATTGCCCAGGCATCGGTTGCCGAGTTTCCGGGAATGGGCTCGAGCTGGTAGGGAAGCTCGCCGGACTTGGCCGCCTCGACGAGGCGGTCGAACACGCGGGGATGTATGTTGGGGCCGAGGGAGATGGTGGGCACCTCCATCCATCTTCGCCGCCTCGGGTCCGGCGACGCCGGGCTGTTGGCCGAAGGTCACGTCCACCGCGACGGCCACCGTGGGCTCGAGATGGAAGGCGCCGGTGACGGCGCCCACTCCCGTTACCTCTTCCTGCACGGTGGCGACGGCATACACGTCCCAGGAGTGCCTCCGGCGGCCGAGCTCCTCCATGCAGAAAAGGACCGCCGTAATGCCTGCCCGATCGTCCAGGGACTTGGAGAACGCGAATCCCCCGGCAAGGGCGGTGTAGCGCGCCCGCAGCGTGATGACGTCTCCAACCTTCACCAGGGAATCCACGTCCGAGGGTGGGAGGCCGATGTCCACGAAGAGCTTGTCGGGGGGCACGGGCTTCTCGCGCTCCGCGGCCTCCGTGAAATGGGGAGGAACGCTCACGATCAGGCCGGGAAGCTCCCGCCGCCCATGGACCGTTACTGCCTGGCCCAGGAGGATCCTCGGATCGAAGCCGCCGATGGGGGAGATCCTGATGAATCCCTTTTCGATGAACGAGACCATGAGGGCTATCTCGTCCATGTGGGCGGCCAGCATCACGGAAGGCCGTCTTTCATCGCCTGAAGCGTGGCCCTCGCCCCGCTTGAGAGCGATGAGGTTTCCCATGGCATCGATTCGGATTTCATCGGAGAAAGCGGAGAGCCTCTCCGCGACAAGCTCGCGGACCTCCGTCTCGTAGCCGGAGGGACCCCGGGCTTCCGTGAGCTCCTTCAGGACCTCGGCGATGTCCATCGAGAAAGGATACCATCGGCCGGCCGGAGAGGGAAAGAGGCCGTCGTAAGGCGGGCCGGGTCCGCTTCACGGGAGTTTCTCGAACGCGCCCTCGACCGCTTCAGGCGTGTTTGTCGGATACCCCGGCGGCCGCCTGCCGTCCCGCGGCGTGAGACCTGATAGAGCGGACCACGCTGTCTTCTTCATTGGATGCGATGATCTCGTTCGCGAGGCTCTTGATGCTGTCTTTCGCGTTGGCGGTCGCGATTCCGAGATCCGCCATCGCGATCATGCCCGCATCGTTCACGTCGTCCCCGAAGACGACGAGCCGTGAGCGTTCAAGGCCGCGCCGCTCGATGACGGTAAAGCAGACCATCCGGTTGGAGGGCTCGCGCAGCACGGCGTCGAGGTCACCCACTTTTCGAAGCCGCTCGTCGCGGTAGATCCGGCGCTCCTCGCGGTAGGCCTTCATCCCGTCGTTTGCGATCCGCTCGTGATACACCAGATCGCGCTCGCCCGTGCCCGTTCGATAATCCGAAACAAAGGCGCCGTTTCCTTCCACCACGGGAAGGCGGGAAGGGAATGTCGCCCAGGAGCGGCTTCATCGAGGCAATGCTTCGCGCGCTCGCCACGGTGATCTGCACCCCTTCCTCCAGCAAAGCGATGAGCTCGCGGCGCGAATAGTCGGAAAGCGACGCGTCGTTTCGAAGGAGTGTGCCGTCGAGGTCGGATATATAGAGCGTATCCATGGGGTGGCTAGACAGTAGCCATGCGCGCCGGCAATGGCAAGCTCCACATCGACGGTGAACGCGGCAGAAAAAAACGCCCGCCGGATTCACGGCGGGCGCTGAAAGCGAAGATAAGGGGAGCGAGCGGCTACAGCTGGAACCTCAAGCCGACCGAACCGCCCCAGGAGTTGCTCGTGAAATTATACATGCCGGTGAGATCGATCTTGATCACGGCGAGGTTCAGCGAAAGTCCGCCGTATGCGCGGAAAGCCCAACCGGGGATCGAAGACTTCTCGACGATGATACCCTGGCTGTTCAACTGCGAAGGAACGGGCTGGCCGGCGGCCTGGAAGGCCGCAATGATCGCGTTCAGCGTGGTCTGATCGATCGGACTGCCGTCATAGAGCACCTGGGAGGTCAAACCACCACCCGCCGTGGAGGTTCCGTATGCCGCCCCCATACCGAGGTAGGGAGTGAAGATGAGGAGGCTCTTGCTGATCTGTGCCTTCACGTCGATGACGTTGGTGGTCCATTTGAAGTTGAGAGCAGGGTTGGAAAGGGCGAGAGTGTGGCCGGTTGTTCCAGGCACCGATGTGATGGGAATATCGCCTGAATATACCTTCGGGATCGCCACGGTGCCCTGCATGAAGGTATACCCGAGTCCGATGGAAACCGCCGGAAGGACCACGTTCTCCTGCAGCAGGGCGTAGCGGACATCCGCGCCCAGGAGGAGATAATCCACGTTGACGCCGATGCCGAGCTGCTTCAGGGCATCCGGCCAGAGGTAGCCCACCTTCACTCCGACATCGAAGGGGAGGATGAACCCACCGATCCGCGCATCCACCGTATAAGCGGGCACGGGAAATCCAAAATTCTCAATATACTTGGCTTCGGGGGGAAGCGAGAGGCTGGGGAGTTTATCAATCACCTGCTTGACGGCGGCGAAAGGAATGGTCGTGAACCCCGTGGTGAGACCTATCCCGAAATGCGGGGGGGTGCCAAGGAGCTGCCCGATGTAGGCATCCGACCAGTTCAAGCCGATCAGTGCATTGAAAGGCAAAGCGTTCGCGACATCGGTAGCGAATTGATCGAAAGAAGATTGCATTGCTGTAAAATCCACTGATTGCGCAAATGCGCCGAATGCAATGACAAAGAGGACTACGAGGATGCATAGGATACGTTTCATAGCCACCTCCGAACCTTAAAGATACCACTAGTATGAATAGTTTTCCTTTTGCGCGCCATCTAGCAAGAGGGCCTCCGCAAGCGCCTGCGCCGCACCGCCGTTTACCGAAGGGTCAATCAAGGATGCATGCCGAGAAGTGCCCCGTGGATATTTCCTTCAGGGGAGGCCGCGCGGCGCTGCACTTCGGCATGGCGAAGGGGCAGCGGGGGTGGAAATGACAACCCGGGGGAGGGTCGATTGCGCTGGGGATCTCCCCGCGGGGGGGCTCCTTCCTGTCCCTCCGCGTGGGGTCGGGAACGGGAACCGCCGCGAGGAGCGCCTTGGCATAGGGATGGTGCGGCCGGGTGAAAAGCTCATCCCGCGAGGCGATCTCCATGATCCTTCCCAGGTACATCACGGCTATCCTGTCGCAGAGATATTTCGCAGTGGCGAGGTCGTGCGTGATGAAGAGGTAGGTGAGCCCCAGCTCCTCCTTCAGCCGCCTCATGAGCTGGAGGATGAGGGCCCGCACCGAGACGTCCGCCATGGCGATGGGCTCGTCGGCCACGATGAAATCGGGACTGGTCACGAGCGCTCTGGCCATCACGACCCTCTGGCTTTGACCTCCAGAGAGCTGATGCGGGTACTTTCTGTAGAGAAACTCAGGCGGTGAAAGCCCCACCTTCTCCATGAGGGCAAGGACCCTCTCTTTCCTCTCCCTGGGCGTTCCCATCCCATGGATCTGAAGCGGGTGGCTGATGGCCTGGCCCACGCTCATACGGGGGCTCAGGGAAGAGTTGGGGTCCTGGAAGATGATCTGCGCCTTGGCCCGAAGCTTCTCCATCTCTCTCGGGGAAAAGCTCGTGATAGCCCTGCCCCGGTATTCCACCTTTCCCGAGGTCGGCTCGATGAGCCTGAGGAGCAGCCGCCCCGTGGTTGACTTGCCGGAGCCGCTTTCTCCCGCAAGCCCGAGGACCTCCCCCTCCGCGATGTCGAAGCTCACTCCGTCCACCGCGTGGACGCGCTTTGCCTGCCGGGAAAAAAGCTCGAAGATGGACCCCCGCAGGGGGAACTCCTTCACCAGATCGACAGCACGCACCAGCGCCGCCATCCTATGCTCCCTTCTCATACAACCAGCAGGCGGCGCTGTGCCCGCTGCCGTAGTCCTTCAGGGCCGGGCTATCGGACCTGCACCTCTCCATCACGAACGGGCACCGGGGCGCGAACGGGCAGCCCTGGGGCGGGTCCACCAGGTCCGGGGGACTTCCCGGCATCGTGGCAAGCTCCTTCTGGTCCAGAAGGATGTTGGGCACGCACCTGATGAGGCCCTGGGTATAGGGGTGGAGGGGATGAGCAAAGATCTCTTCGGCGGATGCGACCTCCACGATTTTGCCCCCGTACATCACCGCGATCCTGTCCGTCACCTGCGCCACCAGCCCGAGGTTGTGCGTGATGAGGATAAGGGAGAGGGAGTACAGGGAGCGCAGCCCGGCGAGGAGCTTCGTGAAACCCGCCTCTACGATTACGTCGAGGGAGGTGGTGGGCTCATCCGCGATCAGGATGTCCGGGTTCATGATCAGCGCCAGGCCGATCATCACCCTCTGGCGCATTCCGCCGGAGAGCTGATGGGGGTACTCCTTCAGGCGCTTCTCCTCGATTCCCAGGGTCGTGAGGAGCTTTCTCACCGCCTCCAGGGCTTTCTCCCTGGGCAGGGAGGGCTCGTGGTAGTGGATCGTCTCCAGGAAATGCCTCTCTATCGTAAAAAGCGGGTTCAGAGACGTGAGAGGATTCTGGAATATCATGGCGATGTTTTGGCCGCGCAGGCGCAGGAGCGAGCGCTCGTCCATGGACAGGATGTCGGTCCCCTTGTAGAGGATCCGTCCCGCAGCAACCCTTCCCGGGGGCCTCATGAGCTTCAGGATGGCGAGCCCGAGGGTCGATTTCCCGCACCCGGATTCTCCCACCAGGCCGAGCGATTCGCCCTTGGAAAGCGTGATGGAAACGTCCCGCACCGCCTGGACCGTCCCGATGGAGATGGGATAGGCGATCGAGAGATTTTCCACCGCGAGAATCGGCTCTTGCCCGAGGTGTGCCATGCTCTTCAGCGCTCCAGGAGCCGGGGGTTCAGGATCTCCGCCAATCCCTCGCCCAGCATCGTGAATCCGAGGGCGAGGAGCATGACCATGAGGCCCGGGAAGGTGATCATCCACCATACTCCCGAGGGGAGGAACTTCTTTCCCATCGAAAGGTCCATTCCCCAGTCGGGAATGCCGGCGGGAAGGCCCAACCCGATGTAGGAGAGGGCAGCCTCGGTCATGATGGCGTCCGCGATGTTCACGGAGAGCACCACGACCACGGTGGCGATGACGTTGGGAAAGATATAGCGACCCAGGATCGTGGCCCGCCGCGCCCCGATTGCCCTGGCCGCCTCGACGTACACCTCTTCCTTTATCGAGAGGGTCTGGCCCCGGACCAGCCGGAAGTAGGTGGGAATATAGATCACCGCCACGGCGAGGGTGATATTGATCACCCCGGGGCCGAGCATTGCGGCGAACGCGATGGCCAGGATCAGGCCGGGGAAGGAATACACCGAGTCCATCACCAGGGAGAGGACCCTGTCGAACACTCCGCCTGCAAACCCGGAAAGAAGCCCCAGGGGGATGCCGACGATTGCGGAGAGCAAGGCCGCCGCGATCGCGACGCCGAGGATGGTGCGCGCGCCGTAGACGACTCGCGCCCAGACATCGCGGCTCAAGTTGTCGGTGCCCATGATGTGAGCGGCGCTGGGCGGGGTCATCTGCCCCCCGGCGTTCTGGTCTTCGGGGTTGTAGCGCGTGAAGACCGTGGGAAACACCGTCATGGCGACGATCAGGACTATCACCAGGATGCCGGCGATCATGATCCACCATTCGGCGTGATACTTCCTGCGGGAAGAGGAAAACCAGCCCAGGAGCGCCGCGGCGGCACCGGCGGGTGAGAACCGGGCCGCCTTTACTGCGTGAGACCCACGGGCAGCGATCGGCGTTCGTCGTTCGTCGTTCATGCCGCTTCCCTTCAGTACTTTACCCGCGGATCGATGACCGCGTAGATCGAATCGACGACAAGCGAGACCAGGCTTACCAGCAGGGCGTAGACCACGATGACGCCCTGGATGGTTGGATAGTCGCGAAGATAGATGCGCTCCACAAGCAGGCGCCCCATTCCCGGCCACGAGAAGGTGCTCTCCGTGAGGATTGCCCCGGCGAGGAGGAGGCTGAACTGCAGGCCGAGCATCGTGACGATGGGGATCAGGGCGTTTCGAAGCCCATGGCTGTAGACGACCGTGCGCTCGGGGATGCCGCGGGCGCGCGCCGCCAGGATGTAGTCGGCTTTCAACACATCGAGCATGTTGGCCCTGGTCAGCCGCACGAAGATGCCCGAGAGCACGATCCCGAGGGTGAAGCAGGGCAGAACGAGGTGCCACAGAACGTCGCCCAGGGCGGGTATGTTTCCGATCAGGAGGGTGTCAATGATGTATAAGCCCGTCTTCGAAAAGGCGGATGACTCGATGCGCGGGCTGGTCCGGCCGGCGATGGGGAAGAGCCGCAGCCACACGCCGAAGACGAGCTGCAGCATGAGTCCCATCCAGAAAACGGGGATGCAGTAGGCGACGTTTGCGTACAGCCTGATCCCGAAGTCCCTGCCCGTTCTCCTTCGGTTCGCGGCGTATGCCCCGAGGGGAATGCCGATGCCGAGACTGACTAAAAGGCCGAAAAAGGTGAGCTCGAGGGTGGCGGGCAATCTTTCTCGCACCGCCTGGCTGACCCGCTGGTTGAAAATCATCGAGTCCCCGAGGTCCAGTCGGGCGAGCTGGCCCAGGTAATCGACGTATTGGATCAGAAGAGGCTTGTCGAGCCCCAGAGCCTTCTTCTTTTCATCTATGACCTTCTGGGGAGCGTGACCCCCCAGCATGGCGGATACTGGGTCTCCGGGCATGATGCGAAGCACCACGAAAAGGAGGGTCACGAGAATGAAGACCATTGGGATCGCAAAGAGGAGACGCGTCAGGATGTAGCGGGCAAGGTGTCTCATGGAAAAGGATCTCCGGGCTCCCGAGGGAGCCCGGAGACTGATGCGCTCCTATTTCACGAACTTCAACTGGTCGTAGTTGAAGATAAGAGTAGCCCCGACCTTGACCCCCGTAACGTTCTTCTTTGTGAAGATGTAGAGGTTTCCCTGGAAAATGGGGACCGTCATGCACTCGTCGGTCCACATCTTCTGGACCTTCAAGAAAACGTTCTTTCGGGCCGTTGGATTCGAAGATGTCTGCTCTTGGGTGAACAGGGCGTCCCATGCCTTGTCGGAGAAATAGATGCCCATGCCCTCGGAGCCCGTGGTTCCCGCAAACACGGCAGTGTAGTCGTCGGGATCGATGTAGTCGGGGTACCAGCCCAGGAGGAAAGCGGACATCTGTTTCTTGTTCCACTGCTGCTTGTAGGTGGCCCACTCCGCGCTCTTGAGCGTGACCTTTATCAGGGGCGTTTTCTCCAACTGCGCCTTGAGGACTTCCGCCATGTTCACTTCCGTATCGCCGTAGTGGCTCGGGGTATACCACAGATCGAAAGTGAAGGGCTTGCTCTTCGTGTATCCCTGCCCTTTGAGGATCTTTTCAGCGGCGGCCACGTTCCCGTCTCCCCACACGGTCTTGAAGTCGTTGGTGTGGTAGATCATGCCCTCGGGGATCATCGAATAGAGCGACGCGTTCTGGCCGAGGAACACCTTCTGGTTGATCTCCGGTCTGTTGACCAGGGCACCCACCGCCTGCCGCAGCTTCTTGCTCTTGAAAACACTCTCCGAGGTTTCGAAGCAGATGTAACGGATGTAGGGACCGGGGAGCTTGAAGGTGTTGAAGCTCTTGCTCTTGGACAGGTCTGTGACGTCGGATGGATTGAGCTGCTTGTAGGCAAGATCGATGTCGCCGTTTTCCAGGGCGAGGCGCAGCGTTGTGGCGTCCGCGAAATACTGGATAATGATCTTCTTGATGAACGGCTCCTTGCCGAAGTAGTTCGGGTTGTAGTCGAATACGGCCTGCTCGTCACGCTTGTAGGAGGAAAGGGTGTAGGGGCCGAGGCTCGCAATCTCGCCGCCGGTAAGTTCCGAAGGATCCTTGACGATGCTGTCCACGGGATACACATTCGGGTCCATGGGGAAGTAGGTGGGCGTGGCGATCAACGCCGGGAAATACGCCGTTGGGCCCTTGAGGGTGAACTTCACAGTATAGTCGTCCACCACGTCGACCGATTTCACGAAGTCCGCCACAAGCCATGCCGGGTCCCCCTTGAGCGCGATCACCCGGTCGATGCTCCATTTCACGGCGTCAGCCGTGAAGGGGTCTCCGTTTGAGAACTTGACGCCCTTTCTCAGAGTGAAGGTGTACTCGTCCCCCGCCGCATTGGCGGTGTAGCCCGTGGCGAGGGCGGGCACGATCGTGGTCTCACCGGGGACGTAGGCGAGGAGGCCGGCGCTCGCGTTCTGGAAGATGTCCCAGGTGTGGGAGTCGTACGCGCTCGCCGGGTCGAGGTCGGTGGCCTTGTCCGTGGTGCCATAGACGAGGCTGTCTTGCGCCCAAAGGCTCGACGTGGAGAGCACGAGGGCTCCGGCAAAGAGAATTGCCAACAGTCTTTTCATACTGTCTCCTTTCTCTCTTGGGGATATATCATATCGAGGATACGGTCGCCCTCCGGCGCTGTCAAGGCAGCGTGCTCTCAACCAGCGTCGTGCACTTGCGTATAATCCTCACTATGGAGGAGATTTCGATACGGAGGGCTTCGCCGGACGATTCGGCGGGCTGCGCGCGCCTGATTCTCGCCTCGGCGGAGGAATTCCTTCCCGCGGCGTTCGGCCGGCGCATCGAAGGCGTGCTGGAGCGGCTCTCGGCTCGCGGGGGAAACCTCTTCGGCGCGGAGCACACGTGGGTAGCGACGGCTGAGGGGCGGATCGCCGGCGTGCTCCTCGGCTACACCTGCGGGGAGAAGTCGGCGGAAGATCTACGCACGGGGCTGGCTTTGTTCGGCCTTCTGGGCCTGGAGATGGCTTTCCGGTTCCGCAGCCTTCTGGCGCTTCGAAGCGCGATCGGGACCCTGCGGCCGGGCGAGTACTACGTGAGCAACGTCGCGGTGAGTGCTGAAACGCGGGGCAAGGGAATCGGGACAAAGCTCCTTGCCAAGGCCGAGGAGGAAGCGCGGGAGAAGGGCTGCTCCGTCATCGTGTTGGACGTGGAAACCGAGAACGCGGCAGCCGTCCGGCTCTATGAGCGGCTTGGTTTTCTCCGACGATCCGCCGGCCCGCCCCTTCGGCTTGGCGGGATGGTTTTTTCCTTCTCCCGCATGGAGAAGCCGCTGGGGTGAGAGCCTTGGCGTCAGCTTCGGCGCTCCCCCGCCTTTGCGGCCTCATGTATCCTTTGCTTGCGTTTTTACACGGCCCGTATATGCTTGCATGGAACGAGGGAGCGTATGATGGAATTGCTTTCACAATGGGCCCGCACCAAGGGATACCGTGCTGCACTCGGTCCGGCAGAGGCGGCCCTGGAGGCGCGAGCCGAGGTGCTCCAGCGGGCGAGCCGCGGCGAGCTTGAGCCTGAGTTCAACCGGCAGTGGCTGGCCTGGCTTGAAGGGGAGCCGTCACCCGAGGAAAGGAGCGCCAGAACCGCCCTGGTCGTGGCGATCCCCAGCACGGCCAAGACGATCAGCTTCGATCTGAGGGATTCCTCCATTCGCGCCCTCGTTCCTCCTACGTACGGGGAGGACACGCGCATGGATGAGGCGGTCCGGCTGGAGCTCGAGGCGGCCTTCCCTCAGCTCCGCGCGGGGCTTGCCGTCGCCCGCGCGCCGCGAAAGGCGCTGGCTGCCAGGCTGGGCCTTACTTTGTACGGCAGGAACAACATCACGTACGCCCCGGGGCTGGGAAGCTATATCCTTTTATGCGCCTACCTCACGGGAGCCATCGAGCCGCCGGCAGAAAGCGCGCCGCGCGCCGTCCAGTCCCTTGCGGAGTGCGAGTCCTGCGGGGCGTGCGCGGACGCCTGCCCCACGGGCGCCATTTCCGCCGACCGCTTTCTGCTTCGGGCGCAGCGCTGTATCGTGCGCTACAACGAGCTGGCGGATCCCTGGCCCTCGTGGCTTGCCCCGAGCGTGCACACCTGCCTTGTGGGCTGCATGGCGTGTCAGGAAATCTGTCCCTGCAATAACGGGCTTTTGAGGACGATCGACAGCGGGTTGCGCTTCCCGAGGGAAGAAACCGAGGTGATGCTTTCGCAGAGCACGGACAGAAGCTCCGAACCGTGGCCTGCCATCCGGCAGAAGCTCGCTTCGCTGGGGCTCGAGGGCTACGAGGCGGTCATCGGGAGAAACCTAGGGGCCCTCATCCGATAGCTCCCACTGTCTCGGTCAGCCGATCTCCAGCCGCCTGGCGTTCTCCCACAGGCCATGGATGTTGCAATAGGATGATGCCAGGATTGTGCCCGGCTTGTCCGTCTTGAACGAGCAGGTGACGCTTGGATTAGCGTAGACGCTGCTCGTGTCCGGGCCGTCGGGGGATTCGCCGTGCGCCGTGAAGTCGAAGCGGGCCACCTGGAAGGGGAACTTGGCCCCATCGGGATGGAAGTACACCTCGATCCACCGGATATGGTGCTCGGTTTTGTTGGGGTGGGGGATCTCCTTGCCGACGCTCACGGCAACCTGAACGGCTTCCCCCTTCTTGGCCGAAGCCGCGGCATCGATGACGGGAACGTGCTTTTCCTTCTTCCAATCCGCGGATTGAAACAAATCCTTCATTGACGCCATACGTTCTCCTTTTAGAAATTTTAGACTCGAACCACCTCGCTCACCTGAGGGACCTTCGACTTGAGGAGGCGCTCGATTCCCATTTTCAGCGTCTGCGCGCTCATGGGGCAGCCGCTGCACGCCCCCGTGAGCCTCACCTTCACGACTCCCTGCTCGGAAACGTCGACAAGCTCCACGCTGCCCCCGTCAGCCTCAAGGGACGGCTTTATCTCGTTCAATACCTTCTGCACGCTCTCCTTCAGCATCTCACCCTGTCTCCTTTCGCTCCAACGCGCTTTCGCTTCGAGCCGGGCGCGCATGATCGCTTACCGATCCTTCCGACTATAGTAGCGAGAAATCTTCGTGAAGTAAAGGAAGACGAAAGCGCGTCATTCCTTGACGCCGCCGGATCTCCTTGATACGTTGATGATCAGGAAAAGTGGAAATGTCGGTACTTTCGGGCCTGCGGAGAAGAGGTTTGGGGCTTGCGCTGGGCGGCGGAGCGGCCCGCGGTTTTGCCCACATCGGCGTGCTCAAGGCGCTCGAAGAGCAGGGGATCCCCGTGCGCTTCGTTGCTGGATCGAGCGCGGGAAGCGTCATCGGGGCCGCCTTCTGCGCGGGATACTCCTGGAGGGAGATTCTTGAGAAGGCCCGCTCGGTCGACTGGACGGACATCGCATCAATCACCATTCCGCGCATGGGCCTGATGAGCATGGCAAGGTTCGAGAGCCTGCTCGACCGCCTGTTCGACTTCAAGAGCTTTTCCCAGCTCGCCATCCCCTTCGCGGCGATAGCCGTTGATCTGGCCTCGGAGCGGCAGGTCGTTTTCACCGAAGGATCGGTTGCGGCAGCGGTCCGGGCGAGCTGCAGCATCCCGGGCATTTTCGAGCCCGTGGTCCGCGACGGAAAGGTCCTGGTGGACGGGGGGCTGCTCAACGACGTTCCCGCGGATGTCGTCAAGGGCATGGGCGCCGCTTTCGTCCTGGCGGTGGATTTGAACGGCATCTCCAGCCAGGGCCATGCCCCGCGCAGCATCATGGATGTCATCCATACGTCCTTCAACATCCTGGTCAAGCACGGCTCACAGGGTGGGATGCGCGCCGCGGACCTTGTCGTCCGCCCGCCGCTGGACGACATCGGATATCAGGAGCTGAAGAGAATCGACGAGCTTGTGGATCGCGGCGACAGCGCCACCCGGGAGGCCCTCACGCCGCTCGGCAGGCGGCGGCTCTTCCCGCGCAGGAAAGCTCGGACGTGATCGGGAGGTGAAAAGATGGCGCAATTCTACCTGCTCTCCTTCCTGGCGAACATCATTGCCGGCCTTACGCTCGCAGGAGATTTTCTGGGTGAAAAGATCCCCTTCCTCTCGTCGTTCAAGAACCTGCGGGACGACAGGAACGCCGAGATCGGCATCGGGGCGGCATCCGCCATTATCGGATTCATCAAGTTCTTCGTGCTTTCCCCGGGAGAGACGGTTCCCATCGCCGGGGACATGCTGCCCGCGCTCACGGGAATCGTGCTCGGGGCCGTGCTCCTCGCGGAGGCGTTCCGCCAGAAGGTCAAGAGCAAGGCGGAGCAGCTGGAGAAGATATCCCAGGCCGTGCTCAGCTACCGGGTTCCGCTGGGCATCGTCGGCGTCGTCGTGGCGTTCCTCCATTTCCTGCTTCCCGGCGCGCCCGTGTTGTAGGAGGCTGCCAGGCCCGGTTTCGCACATCCGCCGTCCCTTGATCTCCCCACGGCCGCCGCTATAATGGGCGCCATGTACCAGTACGAGATCGAGGGGGGCTACCCCATCAAGGGCAGGATCAAGGCGAGCGGGAACAAGAACTCTGCTCTCCCCTGCCTTGCCGCCGTCCTCCTCACCGACCAGCCGGTTGTGCTTCGAAACCTCCCCGAGATCGAGGATGTCCACGTGATGATGGAGATTCTCAAGGTCCTGGGGTGCTCGGTGGAGAAGCTCGGCCCAAACGAGTACCGCTTCCGGACCCTCGATATAAAGGGGGAGGAGATCCCGCCTCACCTCGCTCATAAGATCCGCGCCTCGATCCTCTTTGCCGGTCCGCTCGTCGCACGCAAGGGCAGGGTGATACTGCCGCCGCCCGGAGGGGACGTCATCGGCCGCCGCCGGCTGGATACCCACTTCCTGGCGCTGGCGGAGCTTGGCGCGAAGATCGAGGTGGGATGCACCTATGTGCTTTCTTCCGCGAAGCTCACCGGGACGGGGATCTTTCTCGACGAGGCATCCGTGACGGCGACGGAGAACGCCGTGATGGCCGCCGTGCTCGCCGATGGGGTCACGACCATCGAGAACGCCGCCTCGGAGCCGCACGTCCAGGACCTCTGCCGGATGCTGTGCGCCATGGGTGCGAGGATCTCGGGCATCGGCTCCAACATCCTTCGCATCGAGGGGGTCCGGAAGCTTTCCGGGGCTGAGTTCACCATCGGCAGCGACTATATGGAGGTGGGCTCGCTCATCGGGCTGGCTGTGGCCACGCGTGGGGAGCTGGAGATCGAGCAGGCCGAGCCCGCCAACCTGCGCATGGCACGCATTGCATTCGCCAGGCTCGGCATCTCTTGGGAGACCTCCGGGCAGTCCATCAGGGTCCCCTCCACACAGAGCCTGTCCGTGGTGCCCGACATGGGCGGGATGATTCCCAAGATCGATGATTCTCCGTGGCCGGGATTTCCCGCTGACCTGATCAGCATCGTTCTGGTCGTCGCCACCCAGGCGGCGGGGACCATCCTCGTGCACGAGAAGATGTTCGAATCGCGGATGTTCTTCGTGGACAAGCTCATCTCCATGGGAGCCCGTATCGTGCTGTGCGATCCTCACCGCGCCGTCGTCACGGGGCCTTCCCAGCTCACCGCCTCGGAGCTCGTCTCCCCGGACGTGCGCGCGGGAATGGCGATGCTCATCGCCGCCTTCTCGGCCCGGGGCAAGAGCATCATCCAGAACGTCTACCAGATCGAGCGGGGATACGAGAACCTCTCCCAGAGGCTCCGGAGCCTCGGCGCGAGGATCATGAAGAACGGCGGAGAGTGAAGCGCAACGCGCGCCTTTCCTTGAAATCACCTGAAAACATGATATACTGTGATACAAAAGGCTTGTGGCGACAATCAAGTGAGGAGGAAGTATGAAAAAGCTCTTTGTGTTCGTTCTTCTTTTGGCCATCATGGCAGGCATGAGCTATGCGGAGGATCAGCCGACTCCGACAGCGGCCTTGGACATCATGTTCACCGATTCACTCGCCTTCGCCGGACTCGACCTGGAGCTTTTCCTCGGACCTCTCGGTCTTGGACCCTCGCTCACTTTTCTACCCTTTACGGTCAGCGGAGCCAGCGTGATCTTCTATGAGCCCGGCGCCTTCGTGCATTTCTACTTCGGCAGTCCGCGAAGCTCTCTCTACCTCTTTGTCTCTTCCACGTATTTCACAGCCTTCGCATACTCCAATGGGCAAAGCGCGAACTTGGAGGGAGGCATTTTCAACGTCAACGGTGGGCTGGGATTCAACGCGTTTCTCGACAAGTTCCGGATCGGAATCGAGCTTGGCTACCGCTATGCCGCGCTGTATAGCACTGCGACAGGGACATCATACGAGATGCCTTTCCAGATCCCGATACACTTTGCCCTTCGGGGCGGCTACGGGTTCTAAGCGGAGGCGGTGATCCTCCCGCGCCGCCCGGATCTTTTTCGAAGCGGGCGCGAATCGGAACTTTCTCATGCAAACAAGCGGGGCCGCACGGCCCCGCTTTTCTTTTAGAAGCCCTTCTGCCTTCTGATTTCCTCGTACGCGGTCTGTATCGCCTTGAACTTCTCTTCGGCAAGCTTCACGAGCTCGGGCCCCAGGTTGGCCACCCGGTCGGGATGGTTTTCAACCATGAGACGCCTGTATGCCGACTTGATCTCCTGAACGGAGGCGTCGCGCCCCACGCCGAGGATCTCGTACGCGTCGGAGCCTCTTTCGGCGAATCCCGCCCGGACGCGGTGGAACGTCCGCTCGTCCAGGCCCAGAAGGATGGCGATCCTTCTGATGATGCTCTCCTCGGAGGCGGTGAGCCCCTCGCCGTCGGCCTGGGCGATCTGGAACAACAGCTCCAGGAGAAGCAGCCTTCCCTCGAAGCTTGAGACGGAGCGGTAGTAGGCGCACATCCCCTCGATGTCGATGCGGTCGCGGTTGGCGTACATCTCGTCGATGAGCCTCTGGACAAGCTCCTGCTCGTTCCACGAGTAGGGAACGTGCCGGCGGAAGAAGTCCTTGAGGGTATCCACGTGGCTCATCCGCACGCGGCCATCCGTCTCGGCCACGGCGATGGAGAGCCCCACCAGGCAGGCGAAGAAATTGATCTGCGCCTGTGACACGGGGTCGACGAGAGGGCGGCGGAAGCCGGAGGCGCCGCCGAACATCCGCCTCTCCTCCACGGCCTTGTCGAAGAGGTGTCCGATGAGCCCGCCGAACACGGTCCCGAAGGGCGCCGCGATGGAACCGATGAGCGCGCCGATGAGCTTCCCCGCTATCGCCATTCTATCCCTGCCTGTGCTCTGTCCCGACCGTCGGTGCTCGGCGGGCAGGGGGGAGATGAGAGATCACATAGTGATGATAGTTTCCGACGGCGGCAACTGTCAATCGAACCGGCGCTCAGCCTGGCGCGGCCGTCCCGCGTCAGCTCGCCGTCTGACCGGCAAGCATGATGAGGGCGATCACGAGAACGACCATCTCCAGGATCGCGCATGCCGCCAGGGCCGCCCCCAGGCCGAAGGCAAGGACGATGAAGCCCAGGAAGATCCGGTGGCCGAAAACCCAGAGCAGCGAGAGCAGGGAGACGACAAACGGAGCCAGGGGAACGAAGATGAAAAGCGCCAGGGGAGGCCGGGCCAGGTAGCGCGCCCGCAATGCCCATCCGAACGACACGGCGAGGAAGGAGAGGGTGAGAAAGACGAAGGGCATGAGCGCGTCCATCACGATCTGGACCGACAGCTCCTGTTTCATCAGGCCGAAGTCGGCCAGGGTCCCTTTCATCCGCCACAGGCTGGCAAGGCTGAGAGTCGGTATGGCGCCGCGGTCTATGGAGAGCGCGTGCAATTCCTCGACGGTGGGCTTGAGGGCCAGCACGGCTTGGTCCGCCTTGGCCCTGGTGCCGACGGAGTAAATGGGCATGTATTGGAGCCGGGGGTTGTTCCTGTCGATGGCGTGCAGAAGGAGCATCCCGCCGGAGAGCTTCCCGTATCGGGCCGTGAAGTGATAGACGACGGTGCCGTCGATCTGGTATCGGAGTGCTTCCACGTTCTGCGCGTACACCTCCCCGCCGGATTCCACGAGCTTTCCGATGGCCACGGCTTCGGGGGGTCCCTTCTCGTCCGAATTGAGGAAAAGGATGTTGTCGGTTCCGGGCAGGAGCGCCGCCCTTTCCGCCTCGTCGATGAAAAAGGTGGATTCCATGACCTTCCGGCGGCTCTCCTCGAGGTATTCGGCGATGTCGTTGTCCTTGGGGTATTGAGAGGCCAGGGCAGTGAAGGCGTAGTATGCCGTGAGGGGGCTACCGCTCATCAGCGTCGAGTACGCCTCCTTTTTTTTCTGGTACAGCTGCGCCGCCTCCACTTCCTGCTGGGAAGGGGTGACGCTCGTGATCTTGTCCCAGGCCAGCGCGGCCAGCCGAAGAGCGTCGGTCCTTCCGGGCTCGAGGGTGGAGGCCTGCGTTGCATAGTAGTGGGCGGAGAAGAAATCTTCCTGAGAGTAATAATAGCGCGCCTTTTCCAGCAGGGCCGTGGCGTCGAGGCCTTGGGGAACGGCGGGCTGGGGGGCCGTCACCGGCTGTTCTTTCAGCTGCTTCTTGGACGCCTGGGATTGCAGCTCTTGATCCAGCTGGAGCACCTGCTGATTCGTCTTGTCGATCCGCAGGTACATCTCGGCATAGTCGAGCGCGGAGGCGAAGTCGCCCTTTTTCCTGTTCGCGTTCGCAAGCTCCAGGAACTGGCGGGCAAGCGTGCTCTGGTGCTCCATGTCGGCGAGCGCGCCGCGTTGTGCCGGAGCGAGCCCCTCGTAGAGCACGGTGTACACGATCGTGAGAAAAATGAAAGCGGCGAGCGCCGAGGAGACGAACCTGGCGAAGCTCTGCTGGGGGTTTCTCGCCGGGCCGGTCCTTCCCGCGCGGTTTCCCAGCGAGAAGGCCACCACGATCCCGGATACGTGCACGGGGATGAGGTAATCCACGAAGAGGAGAAAGGCCTGCCGGGCGGCGTACTGCCACTGAAAGGCGGGAAGGGCCCGGTCCGCCGTGAAGACGGCCAGCGAGTAGACGAGGAACGCTCCATAGGCAAGGGCGTAGAAGAGAAAGAGAATGGAAAAGACCCTTCCCAGGATGGAACGGTTCACAGGGCCTCCATCTGCTTCCAGCGGTCCGTCGGAATGAACAGGATGTCAATCAGGAGGAAGAGCAGGCCCAGCACGGCGAACACGGCCGAAGGGAAGAGCCTCGAGACGAGCGGGTCTGCGATGACCCGGGCGATCTCGGGGCTGAGATCCACGGCGAGCAGATGGTAGAGGAAGAAATAGCCCCGGATGGCCAGGATCAGGAAAAAGATGTTGATGAGCGGCCAGCGGGTGAACCGGAGAATGGCCATGGAGGCGGTGCAGAGAAAGAGAAGGGAGAAGCAGGCGATGAAAAACTCACCCAGCGCCTGGCTGAGGAGCCTCTCGAAGTCTGCCGTGATGACGGAGATGTCCTTCAAGAAGAAAGCGGATACCGCGTCGGGCTTGAGCAGCGAGCCGTAGGACGGCTCCAGCTTCTGCGACAGCACCACGGGCCTTCCGTTGGCCAGCCGCACCGAGAGCGTTCCATTTGATTGCGCGACTTCCCCGCTGGGGTAGGCGGACAGGCGCGGCCCCGGGGCTTCGGGAGGCGAATAGAGGAGCACACCCTTGACGGCGTTCTGCGTGACGCTCGAAGCGCTGAGCAGGGAATCCCCCATGCGGAGGAAGGATCTGGGCTGGATGTACTGGCGGGCGGCCTGGGGAAGCTGCCGCACCTCCGCGCCGAGCCGGTGCAGCCAGATCATGCTGTTCACCAGCATGAGGTAGCCCGCCCCGAGGCAGACGGCAAGGGCGAGGAAGCGGGAGAAGGGCTTTCGAACGATGCGGAACGCCGAAAGCACGAGGGCCGTTATGACGGCCGGGATGGCGGCCTGGAAAGCGCTTCGGGGAAGCCGCTGGAGGACGAATCCAAACGTGAAGGGCTCGGCGTTCGTCGAGTACGCCCACGTGAAGAACATGTCGAGCGCCGAAAAAACCACCCCCGCGCAGATAAAGGCCAGGAGGAAGACGAACAGGAGGAGAATCGGTCCTTTCACGTAGCCCAAGGGTAGCACCGCGCGAGCGGCTTTGCAAGGTGAGCCGTCCGAATCCCCGCCACGCGCGCGCACTTCAGTCGAATCTCCACGAGCGCGCGCATCTCTTGACCATCCCGGCCTTTCCTTCTACACTAGCCCGACACCCGTTACCGAAATAATCGCCCCAGCGGCGAAAGAATTGAATCCCGTGCGGGTAGTCTCACGCGCTCCTGCCGCGCAGGGACGCGTGTCATGCCACATGCAGGAGGATAAACCCCCTATGAACCGCAAGCAGAAGCTCGTCGTGCTCACAGCGATTCTCGCCCTCCTCCCCCTGTCCGGAGCGTTCGCCCAGGGCAGCGGCGGCGGAAGCCAGATCGACATGATGTGGCTGACATGGGTGGGGTCGATCGTGGCACTCCTTTTCGCTCTCTATCAGGCCATTTCCGTGCTCAGAAAAGACCCGGGCACGGAGGCCATGAAAGAGATCAGCAAGGCGGTTCAGGAAGGCGCCATGGCCTACCTGAAGCAGCAGTACTCCGTTGTCGGCCTCGTGTTCATCGCCCTTTTCGTCCTGCTCGGAACGCTCGCCTTTGTCTTCCACTTCATCTCTCCCTTCGTTCCCTTCGCCTTCATCACGGGAGGGTTTTTCTCCGGGCTTTCCGGCTTCATCGGAATGTCGATAGCCACCCGGGCCAACTGCCGGACGGCAAACGCCGCGAAGCACAGCCTCAATGCGGGTCTCCGCGTGGCCTTCTCTTCCGGCACGGTCATGGGCATGACGGTTGTGGGCCTCGGCCTGCTGGACCTCTCGATCTGGTGGACCCTGCTTCGCTACGCGTTCCATCTCCCCTATGACCAGATTCCTCCCATCATGATCACCTTCGGTATGGGCGCCTCCTCCATGGCCCTGTTCGCCAGGGTGGGCGGGGGGATATTCACCAAGGCGGCAGACGTCGGGGCGGATCTTGTCGGAAAGGTGGAAACCGGAATCCCCGAGGACGATCCGAGGAACCCGGCCGTCATCGCCGACAACGTGGGCGACAACGTCGGGGACGTTGCGGGAATGGGCGCGGACCTCTACGAGAGCTATGTTGGCGCGATTGTCGCCACCATGGCGCTCGGGGCGATCGGCTCGATGGCAATCCCCCAGGTCTCCACGCTTCAGGCAATCCAGGTCCCCATCTCCATAGCGACCATCGGCGTCATCTGCTCAGTCATCGGCAGCCTCTTCGTGCGGGCAAGGGGAGACGTATCCCAGAAGGTGCTCCTGCGCGCCCTACGCACGGGCGTGTACCTGTCCACGGCGCTCATCGCGGTGTTCTCGTTCCTGTTCGTCTACTTCACCGTGGGCATCAACTTCATCGGGATCTGGGGCGCCATGCTCGCCGGGCTCGTTGCAGGGAACGTCATCGGCTACTTCACCGAGTACTACACCTCGGACAGCTACAAGCCTACCCAGGGGCTGGCCAACGAGACCCAGACCGGCCCGGCCACGCTCATCATCGGCGGGCTTGCCCTCGGGATGCTTTCCACGCTGATCCCCGTCGTGGTCGTGGTGATCGCAACGCTGGCGGCTTTCTTCCTCTCCGGCGGGTTTGCCAACCCCGGCATGGGCCTCTACGGAATCGGACTATCGGCGGTGGGAATGCTCGCAACGCTTGGCATCACGTTGGCCACGGACGCATACGGCCCCGTGGCGGACAATGCGGGTGGAATCGCGGAAATGGCCCACCTGGACCCCGAGGTCCGCAACCGCACGGACAACCTCGATGCCCTGGGAAACACAACGGCGGCTACCGGAAAGGGCTTCGCCATCGCTTCCGCGGCCTTGACCGCCCTCGCCCTTGTGGCGGAATACGCGAACAAGATCATCGAGGGTCTCCAGACCGGCGTGGCCAAGGTTTCCGAAGGCTTCTACACCTTCTACCATGGGCTGATTGTCCGCGCCGTCGACGGGAGCCTCTCCATGTCGGTTAACCTGCTGGATCCCAAGGTGCTGATCGGGCTGTTCCTCGGGGCGGTGCTCCCCTTCGTGTTCTGCGCCCTGGCCATGCGCGCCGTCGGACGGGCAGCCGGCGACATGGTGAAAGAGGTGAGGCGGCAGTTCAAGGAGAAGAAGGGGATCCTGGCAGGAACCGAAAAGCCGGACTACGCGGCATGCGTGCAGATCTCCACAAAGGGCGCCCAGCGCGCCATGATTCTGCCCTCGCTTTTAGCGCTCATCGCCCCAATCGGAGTGGGCATCATCTTCGGGCCGTTCACCGTCATCGCGCTGCTGGCCGGCTCCCTGGCCACGGGCTTCGTCCTGGCCGTGATGATGGCAAACTCGGGCGGCGCCTGGGACAATGCCAAGAAGTTCGTGGAGAAGGGAAACCTCGGCGGAAAGGGAAGCCCCAACCACAAGGCCGCGATCGTCGGAGATACGGTGGGAGACCCGTTCAAGGACACGGCAGGCCCCGCCATGAACATCCTCTTGAAGCTCATGTCCATGGTGGCAATTGTGTTCGTCACCACCACGGTGAGCCTCAACAACCTCATCGTAGGGCTTTTCTCCAAGTAATTGCTTTCGCACTCCAGCACGGCGCGCGCGCATGCGAAAAACAATACGCCCCTCCCGCGGCTCACGGCCGCGGGAGGGTTTTTTTCAGGGCACCATGTATCCCTTGCCCCTCACGCAGAGGATGAAGCGTCCGGCGACCGGCTCGACCGCAGCCAGCTTTCGGCGGATCGCTGCCACGTGCACATCGACGGCGCGGCTTGCCCCGGGTCCCGGCCTTCCCCAGAGACGGTAGGCCAATGCCTGGCGCGGAACGGGAGACCCGCGGCCGAGGAGGAGGGCCCTGAGGATGATCGACTCATGGAAGGTGAGCTGGATATCAGCCCCAGAGGTACTGAGGATCGAGCCATCCATCGCGAGGCGGCCCCAGGGAAAAACGAAGCTTCTGGCCGTCCTCTGTGCGACGCTCATGAGGCGCAGGCCCAGCTCCTCAGGGCCCCACGGCTCTCTCAAGTAGTCAGCGGCGCCGGCGAGGAAGGCGGAGCGCATCAGAGCGGCCGGGCCGTACGCAAGGACGGGCACGGGGGTCGTCTGGGTCCCGCTTCCAAGCAGGTCCACGGCGAGCCCGGCGGGAACTACGTAGAGATCCACGTCATCCCAGGGGAGAGGCGATGGGGAGTCGAGGAAATAAAAAGGGCTTCTCGCGAGAGAAGCCCTGATGCGCTCAAGAAGAATGCGGCCGACGCCAACGATATTGACGCGGGAACGCCCTTTCACTTCTTGTCTTCGAGTTTTCCCATCTTGGCCTTGAGGTCCTCCAGAAGCTTGTCGGCGCTGGAGTCGGAGCCCTCCAGCTCCTTGAACTTGTCCTCCAGCTTCTGGTCCGCGCTGATCGAGGTGAGCTCGGCAGATGCCTCCGCCTCGGCTTCCAGCTGATCCACCTTGGCCGCCATGCGGTCGAAAGTGTCGAATGAGGAGCCGGCACCGAGGGTGCCCAGGGTCTGCTGGATCTGCTTCTGCGCTTCCGCCCTCTTGGCGCGGGCGATGAGAAGGTTCTTCTTTCGGGATGCCTCCTCGATCTTGGCCTGGAGCTGCCGCAGGGCGTCCTTGAGCTGTTCGACGGAGGCATACTGGCCGTCGTACTCCTTCTTGAACTGGGCGGAGTAGCCCTCGTACTCCTGCTTGCGCAGGAGCGCCTCCTTCGCCAGGTCGTCCTTGCCGGCCTTGACGGCGAGCATCGCCTTTCTCTCCCACTCGTCGGCCTGGCCCTTGTTCTCCAGCATCTGGCGCTCGAGCTTCTTCTCATCCGCGATGGACATGGCCACCTGCTTCTTTGCCTCGATGAGCTGCTCGTTCATGTCCATGATCAGCTGGTTGAGCATCTTCTCGGGATCCTCGGCCTTGCTGATGAGGGCATTGATATTCGCTTTCAGGACCGTCCTGATCCTATCGATGATTCCCATGGAGGTTCCTCCTGAATTACTACGCTGCGCGGTACCGGGAGAGGGTCTTGTAGTGCTGGGCGAGGGCGAGGCCAATGGCGTCGATGGAAGCCTGGAACTCCTCCAGGTCCATGTCGTCCCCCTCGAGGGTGTCGATGATGATGACGTTGCCGCCGTCCAGAGCGTACGCGCCGTGCACCATGTCGGTGGCGTTCAGCCGCAGGAGCTCTTCGAACAGCTCGCCCTTCCTCCCCTTGGGGACCGACATCACGTTGGTTCGCATCACCACCAGAGAATCTACGACCATGATGAGCAGGTTGTCGAGACCTTTCTCCAGATCCCTCACGACCCAGGTGTTCTCCTGTCCTTCCTGATAGGTCAGGGAGAGTTTCATGAGGTATCCTTCGATCTTTTCCTTGGAGATCATGGGACCTCCTAGCCGAGGAAGACTTGTCCGGCGTTGTCGATTGCGAGAATGGTTTTACATTCGGAGCAGCGGAAGCGTCCCGCCTTCGAGGCCTTCAGCTTCTTGCTGCAGATGGGGCACTTGAAGATCTTCGGGAACACGGTGCCCTTCCCCTCTTCGCTCTTGGCCGCGAAGAAGGCGACCGCCTCTTCAAGGTTCTCCTTGATATTGAAGAACTGGGAGAAGCCGAGAAGCTGGAACACCTCGTACACCTTGGGCTGGATCTCCAGGAGCACGAGGTCTCCCCCCGCGGCTTCACGGCCTTGAGGAAAGCGGTGAAGGGCCCGATGCCCGTGCTGGAGACGTAGTTGAGGCCGCTGCAATGGAAGATGAGCTTTATGTATCCGGTTTCGATGGCCTTGGCGACGCGCTTCTGAAAATAGTTCGAGTTGTAGGTGTCGATGTAGCCCGTGAGATACAGAACGAGGCACCCTTCGGCGTCATCGATTTTCTGGAGTCGGATCTTGAGGCTGTCGTCCTTTTCGTCGTCGAACCCCGGTACGATCTCGTTGTTACTCATGGCGCCCCTTGCCTGCAATGTTTCCCTTGGATCTAAAGCGCTCATCTAAATATATCCAATAGAGTAGTATGACACAACGCTCTGCAGTATATGGCCCGCTCTGACGTAATCACTATTGTAAGGGGTTTTGCTATATTTGTCAAATAGATCATATAGTCTACGGAATTGCCGATTCTCCACCTCCCAGCGCCAGAACACGAATACGTTTACCGTTTCATCGAAGCCTTCATCTCCAACGGGTCTGGCGGCTATGCCTCTTGTTTTTCTTATCGGTTTGGATCCCATTGAAGTGAAAGACTTCCGACGTTCAGCGTCGTGGTATCCACCGCGCTTTCTCCTCCCAAGGGGAGCCTGAACACCCCCCGATACCTGGCGCTGAGAAGCATCTCTCCCAGGCGTGAGGATACGCCGGCGGAGGCGGCATAGAGCTGGCGCGCTTTCACCGCCGCTTCATACAGGTCGTATTCCACGTCGAAGCCGATGTCGAGGGCGGTGCCTTTGACCGGCTTCAGCCCCACGTCGATCCCGCCCTTCAGCGCCGTATAGTCGCGGGAAAGCCCCGTGGAATCGAGCCCGGGAGAGGATGCCCACTTGGCTCCGGTTTTCAGCCCGATGGTGAAGATATCCGCTATCTTCATTTTCGCATCCGGCTCCAGGGAGAGATAGGAATAGTCGCCGGCCCGCAACAGATAGTCCTTGGCCGAGTAGCGGATCAACAGCCCGAAGTCCAGCGGGTCCGCGCTCTCCGAGACATGAAGGGAGACCGCATTGCGCAGGGAGGAGGGAATGAGGATGTCTTCGTCCGGGTCGGGGTTCTCGATCGTGCCTTCCGTGATCTCGTATCTCATCGAGAAGACAGGCAGCTTCCAGTCCAGGGAGGAGGCGGGAAGACACGCAGCGCAGAGCAGGAGGATGGCGGTTTTTTTCATAACGATATTATCGGTGGATGGGCTCGAACACTGAGAGTGAGATCGTCCCGCGGGACGGCGGGAAAAACGGCAGTTCGTCGCCGCTTCCGGCCGCCGGCCGCTTTTTCACGAAGCTCACATCGGTTACGATACTCACCGCCATGAGCAGCGAACGTCGCATCCGGATCATCCTCGTGCGGCCCAAGGAGAGCCGGAACGTCGGCGCCGTCTGCCGCGCCATGAAGAACATGGGCCTCACCTCGCTCTCCATCGTCATGGATGGGCTCATCGACCCCTCGTCGGCCGGGGCCCTTGCGCATTACGCGGCCGACGTGCTGGAGAACGCGGAGGTGTATGGCGATCTGCGCCAGGCGATTGGAGACGCGGTCCTTGTGGCGGGGACAACCCGCAGGCGCGGAAAAAGGCGGAAGTACTTCAGCATATTTCCCGAGCAGCTCGCCGAACGCATCGCGGCCGTCGCAAGCGGCACGGTGGCGATTCTCTTTGGCAACGAGGACACGGGGCTCACCGACGATGAGCTTTCACTTTGCCATCTCGCGGTCACCATCCCTTCCTCGGACGCCTTCCCCTCCCTCAACCTCTCGCACGCCGTTCAGATCGTCTGCTACGAGATATTCCGCGCCCTGTCCAGGGGCCACCTCACGCCCTTTTCCCCCATCGGCTCCCGTGAGGTGGATTCCCTCGTGTCGGTGATCACCCGGTCGCTCAAGGCCATCGGCTTCTTCAAGCTGGTGGGGCCCGAGCAGATGGGGGTTTTCCTGAAGGACATCATTGCCCGCGCCGGGCTTTCCGTGAACGAGGCGCGGCGGCTGGCAGTCGTGTTTCGAAAGATCGGCGGCCTGGTGACGAAAAGGGGAATTGACCGCGATGCCCTTCCCCCATAGTATGGCCACGGAGGCATCCCAATGAGCAGAATCGCCAAAGGGGCGCTCGCCGGCGCCGCCCTTCTCCTCGCATTTCTGGCACCTTTTACATCGGCGATCTCCCGCTCCGATTTCGACAGGGTGGTGGACTTCACCATCACCTTGAAGACCGTTGCCGCAGCCGCCGCGGGGGAGGCGCCGCTTCCTTCCAATCGGCTTTTCATCCTGGACGGGACGGTGTCCGATATTTCGTTCGTCGACAAGGAGCAGGCGAGCTTCCGCGTGCGCATCCTGCTTATGTCCGGCGAGTGGATCGGGCTGGAAGACGTGAAGAGCTACGCGTGCTACGTCACGTTCTCCGGTCCTGAGTTCTTCGCTCTCTTTCCCGCGCGGCCGCCACGGGATGCCCCTCCTGGCATTGTGGTCCTCAATTCACACCTCCTCGTGGTGGCGCGTCCCGTGGAGGTAACCTCTTCGCCCCAGGGTGAAAAGCTGATGATGCTTGAAGGCTTCTCAGTGAGGGTGCTGCCCTAGACCTGCGGCGGCTTTTCGAGCGGAGCGAGAAAAACGCCGCTGGGAGGGCGGCCCGCGTAGGGGACGGCGAGAGCCCCGGGGTTCACCGAAAGGTCCGCCCACCCCTGCGGCGCAGCCGCGATCAGTCGAAGAGGATGCTGCGCTCCTCGAGGCATCCGCCGCTCCCCGCCGGCTCTCCCATGGCGAGAAGAGACCTCTCCAGCACGTTTCGAAGCTCCCGCACGTTGCCCGGCCACGCGTGGGCAATGAGCTTCTCCCGCGCCCCCTGAGACAATCCGAGCTCTCCGCGTGAGAGAGAACCGAGAAGATGGACCGCGATGATGATGATGTCTTCTCTTCGCTCCCGTAAAGGGGGCGTGCGGATGGGAAGCACGCTCAAGCGATAGTAGAGGTCTTCCCGGAACGCTCCCTTCCTCACTTCATCTTTCAGGTCCCTGTTCGTTGCTGAGATCACGCGAACGTCGGCCTCGGTGGCGCGGGTCGCTCCCACGCGGGTCACGGCCTTCTCCTCCAGGACCCGCAGGAGCCTCGTCTGGGCCTTCGGGGAGAGCTCCCCGATCTCGTCGAGAAAAAGCGTGCCGCCGTTCGCCCGCTCGAAGCTGCCCGATTTGCTGATAGCGTCCGTGAAGGCGCCCTTCTCGGAGCCGAAAAGCTCGGTCTCCAGGATGCTCTCGGCGAAGGCTCCGCAGTTGAGCGCCACGAAAGGCCGGGGGGAGCGCCGCGACACGTTGTGGATCGCGTGCGCGACGAGCTCTTTTCCCGTCCCGCTCTCGCCGTGGATCAGGACGGGAGAATCTGATGGCCCATAGCGGTGGATGAGCTGCCTGACCTCGCGGATGGCCGCGCTCTCCCCGACGATTCCATGCACCTCTGGCTCCCGCTCCTCCGAGACGACGGTCCTCGAGTCGACGTTCCTCACGGCCCTGCAGAGGGTTCCTTCAAGCTCGACAAGCTCATAGGGCTTCACCATGTAGTCATATGCGCCGGCTTGGATCGCTTCCTTCACCAATCGGACGCTGGAGAGCGCCGTCAGCATTACCACGGGCGGCGCCGAAGGCCTGGCGAGTATCTCCTTGAGCAGGCGGATCCCGTCCACGTCCGGGAGGCCGATGTCGAGGAGCACGACGTCGGGGCGTTCTGCGGACATCATCGCAAGGCCTTCGGCGCCGGTGTATGCGGAGAGAAGCGCATACGGCTCGGGCAGGACGAAGTCGAGGGTTTTGTGGGCCTGGGGATCGTCATCGATGAAAAGGACTTTCACCATGGGAACAGCACTTTCTTGACGGCGCCGATGATAGGAGAAAAGCCGGCAAGGGGCAAGAGCTTGCCATGGGATGCGGCTTTCAGCCTTTTCCCAGAGCATCCCTCCTGGTCTTTGCGCCCTTCTCGAGCGTGCTCGCTCTCAGAAAGCCCCAGAGCAGGAACGCCGCTCCGAGCATCTCCGCCGGATAGAGCCCGATAGTCTGGCCGGCCCGCGCCCGGAAACCCGCGGCGGCGATTATCAGCGTCCCCAGCGCAATGAGCACATTGGCCCACACGCGGTAACTGTACTCTCTTTTGCGGGAGAAGAGGATGATCGAATAGACGGCGCCGCCGAGGAGGAACACGGTGCCGGGAATGTTTATGAAGAGCGAGCAGATCCTCGGGAAGGAAAGCGATGACCCCAGGGCTTTTCCTCCCACGGTGATTCCCGCGACGAGCCGTGCAGTGTCCAGTGGATGGGTGAAAGCGCCGATAAGGAAAATCGCCATTATGGAGAAGGTGTAGGCAAGAAAAATGTGTCCCCAGATCCGTCTTTTTGCAATCAAGTAGAGCACGCCCAGCCCCAGGAAGCCTACCAAGGAGGCTGCGATGACGATGTAGACGCGATATACCGTTGGATCCCAGCTTCGGGTCAGCTCTGAATAGGACTCCATGAAGGCGCCGAGGGTGTAGAGCAAGAACCCCGCTGCCCAGGAGATCTGGTGAAGCTGCCTCCTTCTGAGGTACTGCCGCAGGAGCAACGCCGTGAAAATTGTTCCGATGATGGCCGTCGCCAGCGGCCATGCCCAGTGCGACCAGAAGCTCATGGCTCTCGCCTCCGAGGTCATGCTACGAATTGCCCTGCGCTTTTTCAAGCTGTTTGGGTTGTGCCGTCCTGGAATGCGCTTGCCATGGGGCGGCCGGGGAGGATACCTTTCTGCCCATGTCATCGAGAAGCTCTCTTGCCATCGCCCCGGCCATCGCCATCACGGTGCTTTTCTGGGGCTCGGCGTTCGCCGCCATTCGCGCCGGGCTTCAGTCGTTCTCCCCCACGCACCTCGCGCTCCTTCGTTTCCTGTCAGCCTCTCTCGCTTTAGTGATCTTCGCCGTGGTCACGCGCATGCGCCTTCCCGCATTGAAAGACCTGCCCGCGGTCTTCCTGCTGGGGCTCCTGGGCTTCGCCTTCTACAACATTGCGTTGAACATCGGAGAGCAGAGCGTCCAGGCGGGTCCGGCGGCGCTCCTCATCCAGACCGCGCCTATCTGGACGGCCCTTCTCGCTTCGATCTTTCTTGCCGAGCGGCTGAACGTGATGGGTTGGGGGGGAATCGGGCTCGGCTTTGCCGGCGCGCTTCTCATCGCCTTCGGCAAGGGGGAGAGTCTCGGACAGGGAATGGGAAGCGCGCCACTGTGGAGCGCGGCGCTGATCGTGGCAGCCGCCCTTTCCGCGAGCGCATACAGCATCATCCAGAAGCGCATGCTCTCCCGCTACCGTCCCGTGGAGATCACCACGTACGCGATCTGGGCGGCCACTCTGCTTCTCCTGCCGTTCTCTCCGGGACTGCCGGCCGCGCTCTCCTCGGCGCCTGCCGCGTCGACGATCGCGGTGGTGTACCTCGGCGTTGGGCCGGCAGCCCTTGCCTACGCTACGTGGGCGGTCGTGCTCTCGAGACTCCCTGCTGGACGCGCAGCGAGCTTTCTCTACGCGGTCCCCATCATAGCTTTCCTCATCGGCTGGCTGTGGCTGGGCGAAGTGCCGACCCTCCGAGACCTTGTGGGGGGTAGTATTGCCCTTGGCGGGGTGGCCGTGGTCAATACGGTGGGTCGCGGTGCGGTACAGCGGGAAGGCGGCACAGCGGGCGGCAGGTAGCGAGCCTGCCCGGCCGGGCTCAGGAAGGCTCGGCAAGCTTCCCGGATTCCCAGAGCTTCCTGAAAGCCGACACGACGCCGGGATCGAACTGGCTGCCTGCCGCGTTCGTGATTTCCTGCACGGCCCGATCCGGGCTCAACCTGTCGCGATACGGTCTTCCTCCCGTCATTGCCGTAAACGCGTCCACCACCGCGATGATCCTGCTGGCCAGGGGGATCCTCTCTCCCGCAAGGCCTTCGGGGTACCCGCCGCCGTTGAAGCGCTCGTGATGGGAGAATACCTGGGGGAGCACCCGCTCTAGAAACGGAATCCCCTTGAGCATTTCCCTTCCTTTCTCAGTATGCCGCTCGATCTCCTTGTGCTCGCTTGCCTCCAGCGGGCCCCTCTTCTCCAGAAGGGTGTCGGGCACGGCGAGCATCCCCAGATCGTGGAGCAGTGCGCCCAGCTCCAGGATCAGGAGCTCTTCCTCGGCCATTCCCATCTCTCGCCCTATGGCCTTGGCCAATGATGTTCCCCGAAGGTCGAAGCCCGTGGCCTGGGTTTCGCGCTTCTCCTGCGCCTGGACGACGAGGGTGATGGTGTCGATGAAGGCCCGATAGAGCTGGCGGTTTCGTTGCTTGAGGTGGGAGATGAGCAGGGCGCCGGTCTCGCGCAGCCGGGAGCTCAGCTCCTTCAGTATCTGGTAGGCGAGAACGGGGGCCTTGTACAGGAGGGTCTCGAAATCGTTTCTGGAGATCTCCAGGACGATGGTCGGCTCGAGTGCGCGGGCCGTGGCGGATCGCCTTCCCTCGTCAAGGAGCGCCATTTCCCCGAAGAAGTCCCCGTCGCTCTGGACGGCCAGGACGAACTCCTCGCCGCCCTCGAACCTCTTCGTTATCTCTATCTTTCCCTTGTAGATGATGAAGAAACGCTCCGCCTCGGAGAACTCCTCGACGATCGCGGCCCCCTTCGGGTAGTGCTTCTCCGCGATGATCGGAGCGATCTGGCTGAGGTCGTAGTCGGACATGCTGGCGAAAAACGAGATCTCTCTCAATATCTCCTTGACCGGTTTAGCCGTGGCACGCGCTCCTTCCCAGAATTACCAAGGGGTAATCAATTATACGGCTGGAGAGGACGCAGGGCAACCCGGGCGTCGCGGGGGGAACATGCCCCGGCCGCCGGCAAAGCGGGCCCCGAAGCGGCTGCGCTCTCTGACGATACGATCCGTCGGGCTGCCCCAGCGCCTTGATTTTCCCGGCCTACTTCCTATCATTGCCTTCGCAGGCGCATTGCTATGAGCACGTTTCTTATATTGGAGAAAGACCAGGAATCCAGCTCCGACATCTGCCAGTTTTTCGACAACATCGGCCATTCGATGCACCAGGCCGTCGACTACTCGGAGGCCGTGTCGCTGTTGGAAAGCCACTCCTATGACGTGGTGATAAGCAGCGCCACAATGTCCGGGGGGACGATTCACCAGCTCATCCGCGAGGTGAAGCGGAGGAACCCCGACGCCGAGATCGTGGTCCTCACCGACCTCACCTCCATCCATGAAGGGATCGAGGCGGTGCGCGAGGGAGCCTTCGGCATCGTTCAGAAGCCTTTCAGCATCCCGGAGCTCAATTTCCAGATCAAAAGAGCCCTGGAGAAGCTCGGACAGAAGGGACAGGCTTCCGGCGCGGCGGAGCTTACCGAGGACGTCTACAGGCCCTACAACTTCATCGGGGAGAGCCTGGAGATCAAGAAGATCTTCAAGATCGTCAACCGCGTCGCCAAGACCGACTCCAGCGTCATCATCACGGGTGAGACGGGAACCGGCAAAGAGCTTGTCGCCGGCGCCATTCACTACAACAGCACCCGCTCCGGCGGGCCGTTCGTGCGGGTCAACTGCGCGGCCCTGCCCGAGCAGCTCCTGGAGGCCGAGCTTTTCGGCCATGAGAAGGGGGCTTTCACCGGCGCCGATCGAATCCGCGTGGGCCGCTTCGAGCACGCCAACGGCGGCAGTATCTTCCTGGACGAGATCGCGGACATGAGCCTTTTCACCCAGGCCAAAGTGCTGCGTGTCATCCAGGAGAAGGAGTTCGAGCGACTGGGCTCAAACCAGACCTTGAAAACGGATGTACGGATCATTTCAGCCACCAACCGCGACCTGATGGAGCGGATGCAGCAGGGCTTGTTTCGAGAAGACCTCTACTACAGGCTGAACGTTGTCACCATTCGGCTGCCGCCGCTTCGGGAGCGGGACGGGGACCTGGGACTTCTGATCCAGTTCTTTCTCAAGAGGTCCGCGCTCAAAATGAACAAGAAGATCCGCGGCATCGAGCCCGGGGCCATGAAGATCCTATCCGAGTACCACTGGCCGGGGAACATCCGGGAGCTCGAGAATACCATGGAGAGGGCCGTTCTGCTCGCCGAAGGCGACATGATCACGACGGAAGACCTCAACCTCTTCTTCGCTCATGAGGGTCAGAAGGATGACGCCGAGCGGATCCGTCTCCCCGCCGCCGGAATCAGGCTGGAGGATGCCGAACGCGACCTCATCGAGCAGGCGCTGGAGCGCAGCGGATGGGTCCAGAAGGAGGCCGCCCGCCTTCTTGGCGTATCCAGCCGTTCCCTGAACTACAAGATCAAGATCTTCGGCATCACGCATCCGAGCTGGAGGCAGAACAGGTAAGGGAAGGGCTCGCCCCGGCCGGCGGCTTTGGGCCGTCTCGCGGCGGATGACGGCATGGCTTGCCCCCCTCATTCCCGTCTGCTACAATCCCCCAACCATGACCGAGTTCCGCCTCATTTTCAGGTTCCTCGACCGTGACTTCCTTTTCAAGCTCATATTCATATTCCTGCTCTATTCCCTTGTTCCTCTCGCCGAGATCTTCCTCTTCCTCTACCTCGGGGACCTCGTGGGCAATTACCTGATCCTGGCAATAGCCGCCGTGACGGGGCTCATCGGGGTGCTTATCGCACTCCGGCAGGTGCGGATTACCCTGAGCGGGCTGAAGGCGAAGATCAGGCAGGGAGAGTATCCGGGCAAGGAGTTCGTGGATCTGGCTGGAATACTTGTGGGAAGCATATTCCTCCTCACGCCGGGCTTCATCACCGATTTTCTGGGTTTTCTTCTGCTGGTCCCGCCGATTCGAGAGGGCATCGGAAAGCTGATCGCGCGCAAGATGGATGGGAAACTGAAGGAGATCTACGAGTACCTTCGGCTTTACGACCTTTAGAGGTCGAGCGGAGACGCGGCGGCAGCCGCGGATACGCAGGACCAACCAGGCGGAGACGCGGCGGCAGCCGCGGATACGCAGGACCAACCAGGCGGAGACGCGGCGGCAGCCGCGCAACCCCCGGGCGCGCTACAATCCGAAGATCTTATAGATGAACAGAAGGAAGAAGTAGCGAAGGTAGCGGAAGCCGCTTAAAAGCCGCCACGGCCTGCGCCAGATTCCCGTCAGCCCTCCAAGCCCTATGGCGTGGAGCTTCCGCGAGGTCTGCCGCTCGCGGCCGGAAAAGATCTCGAAGCAGTTGCCCACCCACAGCGAGACGCCGGGATTGAAGTCCTTCTTGTGGCGGAGGATCCACTTCTCCTTGCCCGCCACTCCCTTGCCGACCAGAAGGAGGTTGGGCGAAGACTTCTTGATGGCCGTCACGATGTTGCCCTCGATTTCGCGGGGGAAGTAGCCGTAGAACCTGCCGACGACCCGAAGCCCGTGAAACGAGCCCATGAGGTTCTCTTCCGCGACCTCGAGGATATCCTTGCGGGAGCCCAGAAGGTATACGGAGCCCTTGATCCTCTCTATCAGGCTGAGCAGGCGGATGACGAACTCGAAGGGATTGAAGAGGCTGGGCCTTCCGGTCTTGAGGAAGCGCGCCCCGCTCGCCACCGCGAGCGAAACGGGGAGCACGAGCGCCGCTTCTCTCAGGCAACGGGCGAGCTCCGCGTCGCGGCGCGCCCGGAGCAGCCCATGGACGGAAAGAAAAAAGATCTGGTTGTGCTGGCCGTTTTCCATCAGCCCCTCGATAGCCTTGATGGCCATTTCGGGGTCCACCAGATCCACGGGAACGCCCAGGACCTTGATCCTCTTCACCTTTGTTGCGACAGCGTCCACGTATCCCTCTCCCGCAGTAGAGTCTGCACGGCGGCGATCGCGAAGATGGCGGCCGTTTCCGTTCGAAGCACCGCGTCTCCCAGGAAAACGGGGATGAATCCCGAATCGTCCAGGAGCGCGGCCTCGGCTTTCGACAGGCCGCCCTCCGGACCAATGAGCAGGCTTATCGTCGCCGATGGATCCACGCACGCGAGGGCGGAGTGGAGGAAGCCCTCGGAGGTTCTCTCCTGATGGAAGAACAGTCCCGCATCGCGCTGCCCAGGCAGTTCCGCCGCCCGGGAGATCGGGCGCGGCTCTTCGATCGAGGGGAGCCGGGGATTTCCGCTCTGCTGGAGGGCCTCGCGAGCGATGCGCCGCCAGCGCGCGAGCCTGCCTGCGGGGTCTTCGGGAACCGCCACGCAGTGCTCGCTTGCAATGGGCACGATCGCGGCTGCGCCCGCTTCCACCGCCTGCCGCACAATGAGATCCATTTTTCTTCCCTTTGGCAAGCACTGAAGGAGTTGGATCCGCGGGAGGCCCGGCAAAGGATCGCGCTCGGACGGCACGAGAGCGACCCGGCACGATGCGCGGCCGACTCCTTCGATCTTCATTGAAAACTTCGTTCCGGCAGCCGTGACGGCGGGAATCGTATCGCCCTCTCGCTTTCGAAGCACCCGCATAAGGTAGTGGAAGCCTTCGCCGGAGGCGGCTTATTTCACGGTGATCTCCCCCGCACGCAGCGCCTTTACGGCCGCCTGGAGCACGATGTCGAAGTCGAGATCGTAGATCGGCGGATTGTTGTTGGTGCGGTTGGCTTCCTGGCGCACAAGGCGGCGCAGGTAGCGGTCGTCGAGGTTGATCCCCTTCTTGTGGAGGTCCGCGATGAAGAGCTGCACCTGGGAGTCCGTGGGCTGGGGGTTCGCCTTCACATAATCCGCGATGTACTTGCCGTTCAGGAGGTCCGTGAGGCTCTTCTCCTGCTCCGGGGTGAGCTTCGGCTCTTCGATGACGCGGTTGGGCGTTATCCCCTTCTTGTCGATATACTCCCCCGACGGCGTGTAGTAACGGGCGATCGTGAACTTATATTCGCCTCCCGTGTCCGCCACCCGGTGCACCTCCTGGATGGAGCCTTTCCCGTAGGTTGTGGATCCGAAGAGAACGGCTCTTCCGGTATCCTTGAGGGCCCCCGCCAGGATCTCGGAGGATGAAGCGGTTCCCTTGTCCACGAGCACGGCGATCGGGATTTTTTTATCCAGGATCACGTTTTTCGGGTCCGCGTAGTATGCGCGGTTCTCCGCGTCGCTTCGATCCGAGTGCGCCCCTACGATGAGCCCGCCGGGGATGAAGAAGTTCACGATCTCCATGCCGGCCTGAAGCGTGCCGCCGGGGTTCTCGCGCTCGTCGATGATGAGGGAGGAGAAGCCGCGGCTCGCGAAGTATTCAATTGCGTCCCGGACCCGATCCGGCGAAAGGGAGGTGAACTGGATGAGGCGCAGGTAGCCGATGTCGCTGCCGATCATGGCCCGTCTGACTGCGGGGACTTCGATCTGCTGGCGCTTGACCTTCGCCTCGAAGACCACCGACTCGCCCCGAAGCACCGTCAGGGTGACCTCGGAGCCCGTCTGGCCGCGGATCTTCTTCATGATGTCGTTGATCGAGTAGTCTGCCATGGACTCCCCGTCCACCTTCGTGACGACATCGCCGGCGTTTATCCCCGCCCTGTAGGCGGGAGATCCCTCTATCGGGGAGACGACCTCGGCCCCCTTGTCAACCTTGGAGATGACAAGACCGACGCCGCTGTACTTGCCCAGCGTCGTGTCGTCGAGCTGGCTCGTGTCTTCAGCCGGGAAATAGTCCGAATAGGGATCTTTCAAGGATTCCATCATGCCCTTGAGGGCCCCTTCCATCAGGGTCTTGGGCGTGGCTTTGTCCGCATCAACATAGTTATCGCGAACGATCCGGAATATGGAAGCAAAGCTGCCAAGGTACGCTTGAGTCTCGTCCTCGGGGCTTACCGCGAGCAGCCGGGGTGAAAAAGCGAACACGGCGAGCGCCGCGAGCAGGACGACCGTTATGGCAGCCCACACGATCCTTTCGCGATTACCTTTGTCGTTCATTCGAATCTCCTAGCGGTTTCATTCTACTTTCCCATCATCGTTTGTCAACGTCACGCCGGCTCGCCAGGGCCCTTCCGGCGGCTTGCTCCAACCGTTCATGGCAATGCGTCGGCTTGACTCCCTTTTCCCCCCGCCGCTACACTCGGAAGGCGCGCATGAAAGCCCGAAGAATCTTCGTATTTGCAGGCTCCCTGTGGGATCTCGCCCGGTTTTTCCTCGTCATCGTCGTGCTGGCCGCGCTGTTCGACGCCGCCGGCGGCTGGAGAGCCCTGATCGTGCCGTGGCTTCTCATTGCGGCTTCCGCGGGCCTTCCCCTTTGCATCGGGGGCTTCATGATCGCCCTCTTTCCCCAGCGCTATGCCCGCCTGGTAGTGCTGCTCCGGCTGGCGAAGATCTTCAATCTTTTTTCCCTGCTCCTGCTTCTGTTTTCAGGCATCCTCCCCGCGACCGCGCATCTGGCGATCCTCCGCTTCGGCAAGCTGGCCTTGACGCAGGCTGCGGTGCTTCCGGCGATGATATTCCTGGATTTGCTTTTTTTCGCATTCCTCATATCATTCAGGGGGGACGGCGACTGAAATGGTGATCATACCGATCGGCAGCGGAAAAGGCGGGGTGGGCAAGTCGCTCCTGGCCGCCAACCTCTCCATCGCGCTGGCCGAAGCGGGCAAGCGCGTCGTTCTCGTGGACCTGGATCTCGGCGCGTCCAACCTGCACACGATGCTGGGAATGCGCACGGTGAGCCAGGGGATAGGCACCTACCTCAGCGCCCCCAACGCGAGCTTCTCCGACATCGTCCTTGCCACCGAGTACGAGGGGCTCTCCTTCATTCCCGGGGACACCGAGATCCCGGGAATCGCCAATCTCAAGTCTCCCCAGAAGAGGAAGCTGGTGAGGAACCTCACCTCCCTCGACGCCGATTTCCTCGTCCTGGACCTCGGCGGAGGAACCAGCGCCAACACGCTCGACTTCTTCCTCCTTTCCCGGTCCGGGATCGTCATCACGACGCCCACCCTCACCGCCATCCTCAACGCGTACCTGTTCCTCAAGAACGCCATATTCCGAATCATGTACTCCACCTTCCAGAAGGAGTCGCGCGCCTACCGGTACCTGGAGGAGCTGCGGAGGGAAGGAAGCGTTTTGCAGAAGGTCTATATCCCCAAGATCCTCTCGCGCATCCGCAAGGAAGACCCGGAAAGCCATGCAAAGTTCACCGAGCTTGCCGGACACTTCAGGCCGCGCCTCGTTCTCAACATGCTCGACGATCCGCGTGACGCGGAGAAGGCGGGCAAGCTCCGCCGCTCCACCCGCGAGTACCTCGACGTGGAGCTGGAGCACCTCGGGATCATCTACAGGGACGAGCTTCAGGACACGGCGCTCGGTTCCCGGCTTCCCATCATCCGCTACAAGCCTTCATCGGTGCTTTCCCAGGCAATCTACCGGATCGCGGAGAAAGTGCTCACCCTCCAGGACACGGAGACCCTGATGGACATCGAAGACATCGATGACACCTTCCAGGCCGCGGAGGTTGAGGCGGAGTCCGATTTCCAGACCAAGAGGCACAACCTTGAAGAGCTTCTCCAGTCCGGCGCCCTCAGCACGGGAGACCTCATCGAGACCATCCGGACGCAGAGCTTCGAGATCCAGACCCTGCGACGGGAGAACCAGCTCCTAAAGACAAAGCTGGTGAAAGCGGTGGAGGACGGATTCACGGTCTGAAGCGGATGATCGCGCGCTCCGCTGCCTTCGCTTCCCGGCGTCGTTTTCGCTCTCTTGCAGGATGCACCCCCCTTCTTTATGCTATATCTATGGACGGCGGCCGGTGAACGGCCCTTTGTGATTTCATTCTATGCCGGTGATCAAGGGGAACCTGAAGCTCGAAATCGACGAGTTGGGGCTCGAGGCCCGCGTCACTATCGTTCCCGACCCTGACGGGGCCGAGGTCTCGCCGGAGACCGTCTCGAAACTCCTGGCCGAGAGGGGGATCCGTGAAGGCATCGTCAATGAGGAGATCGAGCGGGCCTTTCGGATCCTGGCCAGGAAGCGGGACCCTCTCACCTTCTCGGCGGCCGCGGGTTCCCCGCCGGTAGCCGCGGAGCCAGGGCGCGTCGTGCTGGAGCCTAGCTCCCTCCCCGCCGAGCTCGCGGCCGTCGCGGATCGGGTATTAGCCGCCGCGCCCCGGCCCCAAGTCTTTCCCCTGTCAGTCGCCGTGAAGGACGCCTCTCCCGAGGCGGGAACGAAGTCCTCCGTCAAAGGCGCCCAGATAGATCCCACGGTGTCCGAGATCGGATACGTGAAAAAAGGCGACCTTGTCGGAAGGGTGAGACCTGCCACCTTGGGAAAGAACGGCAGGAGCATCTACGGCCGCATCGTGCCCTTCATCAGGTCCACGGAGGGGGAGTTCTTCCTCGGCGGCAACCTGCGCGTGGAGCAAAACAACGTCCTGGCCGGGATCTCCGGCTTCCTGCGGAGGGGCGTCAACTGGTGCGACGTGGTGCCCTACCAGCATCACGAGGTCACCCTCTACGTCGATGGAACCTCCTGTTATCTCTCGTTCGTGCCGGGAAAGGGTTCGCCCCCACCGAGCGCAAAAAGCGTCATTGAAGAGGCGGAAAGGCTCGGCATGAGAAGGGAAGCGCTCCTGCCCGAGGCTGCCATCGACAAGATGCTCCGCGAAGCGGCAGCGGCGAACTCTTCCATTGAAAAGAAAACCATCGTCCCCAGCCAGGATGCCGCCGTTTCGGTGAGCGTAAGCCCCGACAAGCTGCGCGCGACCCTGATGCTGCGCAAGGGCAAGGGGAGCGGGAAGAAGCTCACCCTCGCCGAGATAGGAGAAGCGATCCGAAAGAGCGGAATCAAGGGCTTCAATGGCGAGATCGTGAAGAAGGACATCCTCGGCTTTTACAACGGTCCCCAGATGGAGCTCGCCGACTACACCCTGCTGGTCGGTCAGCCCCCCGAGAAGGGTGATGACGGCAAGATCGAGTGGATGTGCGCGATGCTCAAGAAGGAGGATGCCGACCGCATCGTGCGATCATCCGGTGAGAACCCCGCCGGGATGGAGGAAATATCCTCCCTGGCGGAGTTCCCGCTGGAGAGTGTCGAATCCGTAGGACGCGTGGGGGAAGGCACCGAGATTCTGAAGGTGGTCCAACCGGGTCCCGGCAAACCGGGCGTGGATGTATTTCGAATCGGGATCCCCGGCATCAAGGGCGCAGAGCCTAAGGTGAAGCTCTTCGAGAACCTGCGCAGGAAAAAGGACGTCATCGTATCAGCCGTTGAAGGCATCGTGGAGAGGGGGACGCGGGACGGCGTTCTCCTGGTTCGCGCCCGCCCCCACAGAGATGCTGCGCTTGAGGTGGTGATATCGGAAGACCGCATGAAGGGCTTCCTGTCCTCCATGCCGGCCCAGGGAACGGGAAGGAAGCTCGGTCCCGACGAGGTCAAGGCATTGATCGAGCAGGCAGGCATCGTTCAGGGCTTGAACAGCGAGGCCCTGCTCGATGTGCTGGACAGCGTCTCGAAGAACCTCGCCGTGGCAAACAAGCTTGTGGCGCAGGGAAAGCCGGCAAAGGGAACCGAGGAGAGGAAGGTGGTCTTCCACGCCCGCCTGGCGAGCGGCAGGCGCGTGCGGCTGATGGACGACGGCACGGCGGACTTCAAGAACCAGGACACGATCACCCAGGTCTCCAGAGGCGAGCTCCTCGCGACTCTTCCACCCCCGGGGCAGGGCGTCGAAGACGGTTGGGACGTCACGGGAAAGGTCATTTCCGCGGTAAGCCGCGAGGAGACCCCCGTCCTGGCCGGCCGGAACGTGCGCACCGAGGAACAGCCCGACGGCGGGGCGAAGTATTTTGCGGACGCGGACGGGGAGCTTTCCTTCGAACGCAACACCCTCGAGGTGAAGGAGCTTCATACGGTGGGAGGGGACGTGGATCTCACCACGGGCAACGTGAAGTTCAAGGGCAAGGTCCACGTGAAGGGCTCGGTCCTCTCCGGCTTCACGGTCGTTGCCGGCGACGATGCCGTGATCGACGAGGTGGTTCAGGCTTCCTTCGTCTCCAGCGATGGGGCGATCGCCGTGGGGCAGGGGATCAAGGGGGAAGGCCGCGCCGTGCTCCGCGCGCGAAAGCTCATCCGCGCCTCCTTCGCCGAACAGGCGAACCTCCTGTCCATGGGGGACGTCCGGTTGAAGAGCGGCTGTCTGCGCTGCCAGATCAAGTGCAACGGGAAGCTCGTCCTGGAATCCGAAAAGGGAAACCTGATGGGCGGGAGGGCCAGGGCAAAGCTCGGGGCGAGCATCCAGAATCTCGGCTCTCCCGGCGGCGCGCGCACCGAGCTCTCCTTCGGCCAGGATTACATCGTGAAGGACCAGATAGAAAAGGAAGAAAAGGAGCTGGAGATCCTCAAGCACCGCATTCTCGAGCTGGATATGAAGATGAAGAGGCTGGAGCGTTCCGGCGCGCACCAACGGCATGAGCTGGAGGAGACACGCGCGAAGAAGCTGGGCGGCCTCAAGGAGCTGGAGCAGCGCAGCCTTCGCCTTCTGGGCCTTCGCGACAGGTTCGAGGAGCACTTCCCCTCCGAGGTTGTGGTGCGTGGAACCATGTACCCCGGCGCCGTGGTGGAGAGCCACGGCCGGCTCTTCAAGGTGAAGGTTGAAAAGGCGAGGATCTCGCTGTCCTTCGATGCGACCTTCGGCCGCATCATAGAGAAACCGGCCAAGTAGGAGGCCCGCATGCTCGGTTACATACCCTATCCCTCGTGGATCCATCCCGAGATCATCCCCGGTCTTGCCATCCCGCGGTGGTACGGGCTGATGTATCTCCTGGCGTTCCTGGTGGCGTACCTGCTGTTCATGCGCCAGCTCAAGGAAAAGGAGGAGAAGCCCAACAGGGACCTCGTCCTCGACATGTTCTTCTGGGGGGTCGTGGGGCTCCTGGTGGGCGCGCGTGCAGCGTTCGTCCTTATCTACGACACCTCGGGCCAGTTCCTCACCCATCCCTGGCAGATCTTTCTCCCCTTCACCTTCGCCAAAGGGAAGCTCGTATTCACCGGGCTTCAAGGCATGTCCTACCATGGAGGGCTCGTCGGGGTCATCGTTGCGCTGGTCATTTTCATGAAGGTGAGGAAGATCGATGCCCTGGAGTGGTCCGACATGCTGGTGGCGGGAATCCCGCTGGGATACACCTTCGGAAGGCTGGGAAACTTCTTGAACGGCGAGCTCTACGGACGCATCACCCGCGCGGCCTGGGGAATGGTTTTTCCCGTGTCGAATCCCGACCAGCAGCTGTTCCCCGTCTCACTGGCGTGGGTGAGGGATTTTGCCTCTTCCATTGGGCTCCCCCTTCCCGCATCGGGCACCGTGAATCTTCCCCGCTATCCATCCCAGCTCTACGAAGCCTTCTTCGAGGGGCTCGTCCTGTGGCTCATCCTCTGGTTCATCGTGAGAAAAAGAAAACCGTTCAAGGGGTTCGTCGTTGCCTGCTACATCCTGGGCTATGGGGTGTTTCGCTTCTTCATCGAGTACACGCGGGAGCCCGACTTCGGAATCGGTTACCCCATAACGCTCGTTCACCTCGACAATCCCCTATCCCAGTTCTCTGCCTTCAATTTCACGACGGGGCAGATCCTCTGTTTCATCATGATCGCGGCCGCCGTCGTCTGCTTCTTCGTTTTTCGTTCCCGGGCGGCCGCCCAGGCACCGCAGGCCGGAGAGCCTCACCCCAGCGGCCGAAAGCTCAGGAAGAAGCTGCGGAAGGGGATGTGAGCGGAACCGCGCGCGTTCTTGGTGAGTGGTGACATGGCCACATGCGCCTCCGCCGATTGGGGCTTTGCCGCGCGCGTTTCTTGCTCCCGGGAGCCAAAGTGGCTATATTGGTTGGGAAATGGACAGGGTCTATCTCGACAATAACGCCACGACGATAGTGGATCCGCGCGTGCGGGAGGCTATGGAGCCCTTTTGGTCCCAGCTCTACGGAAACCCCAACTCGCTGCACACCTTCGGCACCGAGACGCATCCCTACATGCGCCTCGCCTTCGACAGGCTGTACGCGGGGATCAATGCCAGGGACGGCGACGACATCCTCATCACCGGCTGCGCGACGGAGAGCAACAACACGGTGATCAAGGGCGTGTACTATTCTCTCATCAGAAACGGGCCCAAATCCGAGATCGTCACGACGCAGGTCGAGCATCCCTGCGTGGCCAACTCCTGCAAGTTCCTGGAGTCACTCGGCGTGAAGGTGATCTACCTTCCCGTGAACGCGGAAGGCATCGTGGACGCCGACATCCTTCGCGCCCACATTCATCCCGACAGGACCGCCCTGGTTTCGATCATGTGGGCCAACAACGAAACCGGCCTCATCTTCCCCATCAAGGAGCTGGCGAGCCTCTGCCGGGAGAACGGGATCCTTTTCCACACGGATGCCGTTCAGGCCATCGGCAAGATTCCCGTCGACGTGCGGGAGGCGCCTGTCGATTTTCTTTCTCTCAGCGCCCACAAGTTCCATGGGCCCAAGGGCGTGGGGGGCCTGTTCATCCGCGATGGGGTTTCAATCCCCCCGTTCCTCCACGGCGGGGAGCAGATGGGAGGAAAGAGGTCCGGCACCATCAACGTGGCGTTCATGGTGGGCATGGGACTGGCTATGGAGCTTGCCGTGGAGAGCCTTTCCTACGAGGACAGGGAGGTGCGCCGGCTGCGTGACAAGCTGGAGCAGGCCATCCTCTCCATCGGTGGAACAACGGTGATCGGACGCCGCGAGATACGCACTCCCAACACGATCCTCGTGAGCGTGAAGGGAGTCGAAGGGGAGGCCCTGATCTGGGATCTGAACAAAAACGGCGTGGCCGCCTCTACGGGCAGCGCCTGCGCCTCCGAATCCCTGGAGCCCAACCCCATCTTCGTGGCCATGGGAGTGGACAGCGAGCTCGCCCACACCGGCGTGCGGCTTTCGCTTTCACGCTTCACCACGGAGGAAGAAATCGATTACGCTATTGGAGTATTGCGCGCCTCCATAGAGCGGCTTCGGGGAATCTCCCCGAGCGTTCGCGCGGGCTGAAGCGGGTAAAGGGCAAAGGGGGAGTTTCCGTGGCAAAGGCAGATCTGATCGGGGGAACGCTCTGGGAGCACTATTCGAACAAGGTCAATGACCGCATGCTCCACCCCCGGCACCTGGGGGAGATCACCGCTTCGGAGGCGAAGCGCCGGGGGGCGAAGCTCGTCACGGCGGATTGGGGAGCCGAGGTGTGCGGTGACGCCATCCGGGCCTTCTGGGCCGTGGATCCGAAGACCAATACAATCGTCGATGCGAAGTTCAAGACATTCGGCTGCGGTACGGCAATCGCTTCAAGCGACATGATGTGCGAGATGATCATCGGAAAGACGGTGGACGAAGCGCTCAAGATAACGAACATCGACGTGGAAAGGTCGCTGCGCGACGAGGCGGCCACGGCGGCAATCCCGCCGCAGAAGATGCACTGCAGCGTCATGGCATACGACGTGATCAGGAAAGCCGCCTCGCTCTACAAGGGCGTGGACATGGAGAGCCTCGAGGAGGAGGACATCGTCTGCCAGTGCGCCCGGGTGAGCCTGCGCACAATCAAGGATGTCATCCGCATCAACGATCTGAAGACAGTCGAGGAGATCGCCAACTACACCAAGGCGGGAGCCTTCTGCAAATCCTGCGTTCGCCCCGGAGGACACGAGGAGCGCAAGTACCACCTCGTGGACATCCTGCGCGACGTTCGCGCGGAGATGGAGCGCGCGCGCCTGCGCGCCGGTCTCGAGCCGAAGAGCTTCGCGGCCATGAGCCTCATCCAGCGGCACAAGGCGGTCGAGAAGGTGCTGGATGAAAAGGTGAGACCGAGCCTGCTTCACGACGGCGGGAATATCGAAGTCGTGGACATGAAAGAAGCCGAGGGCGTCACCCAGGTCTTTATTCATTACCTGGGGGCATGCAAGGGGTGCCCGAGCGCGACGATCGGGACGCTCGACTTCATCTCGGAGTTTCTCAAGAAAGAGCTGGACGAATCCATCCAGGTTCTGTCCGTTTAGCGCTCTCCCCGGCCGACCAACCGGATCCGTCCCGCAATCTTGCGCGCCCGCTCCTTGACAGATCCGCTGGATCACGCATTGTAGTGATAGTAAAAGAGTTCCGTCCGGATGAGGGTTTTGGGTGTTCTATGTTCTATTGGCGCTGTACCTGATCGCCTTCTCTCTGGGGATCGGTCTTCTCATTCTTGCGCTGCTCACCTACGAGAAGCTCAGAAACAAGTCCTTCCGCGATGCGGGCGCCGTGCTCATCGCTTCAACCCTTCTTCTGCTCGTGGATGCGGCGCGAACCTACGGCAGGGACGCCGCCGGAGCGCTGGATCCGCCGCTTCTTGTCTTCTGCCTGATCTTTTCGATTCTCGGAAACGCCTTGATGGCGTTCGCCGTTCCCCGTCTCGCGTTCCGTCTCGTCGATCTTCCCGTGTCTCCAGGCATATGGGCTCTGCATCTGGCGCTGGTCGTGATCGCGGCGGGGGTCGGGTTATTGAAAGAGCGATTGGGCGGGGCGCTCTTCGGGACTGTGAGCTCAGCCTTCATCGCCGCTTTGTACGGCTATGCGGGGGCGGTGGTCATAGCCAGATTCGACCGTGTAGCGGATCCCGCCCTGCGGTCCCTGCTTCGCGCCTTGCTGATTCTCGGCGCATTGCTTCTCGCACTCGTCGCGGCTCAGCTTGCCGTCATCGGCACATCCGCGCTTCCCCTGCTTCCATGGCGGGAAGCCCCGCTTGCCCAGATTGTCTGCCAGATAGCGGCGGCCTCTCTCGCCCTCCTCTTCGCGGTTCGCTACATGTACCGGCCGGCCGGCGGGGATGATCTCGCCATTCCCGCAGAGTTCGTGAAGCGCTTCGGGATCTCCAACCGCGAGTGGGAAATCATCACCCTGGTGGTCCAGGGCTACAGTCACAAACAGATCGGAGAGAAGCTTTTCATTTCCGCCAGAACGGTGAAGAACCATGTCTACAACATCTATCAGAAGACGAGCGCTGAAAACAAAGTACAGCTCCTCAATCTGATCCGATCCGATGGGGAGCGGAAGTAGAGAAGCTCTTCCGCAATGAGTCTTTTTTCCTATTGCGCGGATGGAAATCTCGTGTATAGTAGGTGCATAAAGTTGGTTATTCGCCGGCGGGAAGATATATATAAAAAGTCATAAAATTATTATATCAATAAGTCATTTAAAATGCTAAGCGGGGTATCTTCCTGCTGGCGGCTTATACTCTCTAACTTGTCAAGAATCGGTTTCCGCGCTCGCCAAAGCGGCGAGCGCGGCGACAGAGAGCGCTCTAACCGTTTGTTGTCTGAAAATCCGTCAAAACCATAGAAAATGGTTGTAGCTCATCGTGTCTGTTCATACCCCTCCGTATCCGCTCTCTGTGTCAGAGCCAGTGTCAGAATCCGGAGCGAGGCGCGACAGCGCCGGTCTTGATTTGCTTCTACGCGAACAACCGGGCAGCCATCAATCTCACAGTGCCCGTCAGTATAGTGATAGAGCACTGTGTGTTCGCCCTCCAGCCTTATATCCCCACCGGCTGGTGAACCAGCACGACGGTGATGCGTCCAGCTACCCACTCGCGCTCGATAATTAGGATCTTGCCAACAAAGCTATCGATTCCCATGGCCGCACGCACCTGAGAATTTTCCCAGGGAAGGATGTACTCGCGTATCCTGGCAAAGGCAGAGTCCAGGTCGGGCACGATCTTTTGGCTACCCACCACCAGGATAACCTTTCCGCCTCCCACCGCGTAGGGACCGAGCTGGCTCGCTGTTGCGGAGGCGGCTACCAGGATGCCGTCCTGCGTCACCGCGCTTACGCTTCCCAGCATGAAGTCGGGAGCGGAGGAGAGCTTGCGGATCTCTCGCATCTGGGTCTGCCGGTCCATTTTCAGGTAGACGTTTCGTAAGTAATTGTACTTGCCTTCCACGGCCAGCTCCTGCGCGACCCCGATTTCCTGGAGTGTTTTGGATTTTCCGGCGTGAACCTCGGCTCCCGCTGGAAGCCGCTCCAGGACGGCATCGCGCGCCCGGGACGCGTCCGAGACGACAATCGCTTCCAGGTTGCGCTCTCTGAGCCGCACAGCAACCTGCTCGAGAACCTCCCGGGATACCGGCTCTCTGAAATGTACCGCCTCACTGCTCATACCCGTCACCTCCTGCGCTATCGATTAAGAATACAAGGCACCGAAGAGATAAAGCAACGAAGTCGACCGGCGCGCGGCGATGCCCCTGCGGGCACTGGTGCCGCGGCGGGTACGCACGGCGCTCCGAGGCGGTGTCTCTGCAGGGTATCCGGACATTGAGAGGTTGACGCTGCTGGGACTCGACACCTCTCTCAAGGGTGGTTTTATATGCATCCCGCAGGGCAATCAAAGACAGTTTGTTCTCGACACGACAGCTTTCGGAATTCCATGAAGATCCCCAAAAAAGAGCGCGATGACCCCATTGACGACCGTGGAAACCGACTGCCCATCGAACGTGGCTTCCTTGCGCTCTAGAAGCCCCCCCTGCCTCCAGGCGCTTCAGGCGGTTGGAGAGGGTCGACCGGAACCGCTTGAGAGCTGACGGCGTGTTCACGAGAAAGGTCATCTGAACGGTGCTTGCGGCCTGTTGGATTCCCGCCTACCATGGGCGCAGGGCGCAGGCTCTTATGCTATGATGACCTTCACGCCCCTCGACTCCAGGGCCATCCTGTCCGAGTCGGAAATGCCATCGTCCGTGATGATGCAGCCGACCAAGTCGATGGGGCCCAGCGAGGCGAAAGACACCTTTCCTATTTTAGTCGAGTCCGCAACCACATATACCTCGGCCGCAGCGTCGATCATGGCCTTCTTTACGTGGATATCGATGAGCCCGGGATATGTCAGGCCTGCCTCCAGGCTTACCCCGCCCGCGGCAAGGAAGCATTTTTTTACGTGAATCTGTTCGAAGAACTTCCCCGCTTTCTCGCCGGTGAGGGAGAGCGTCGGCGGCTTAAACTCTCCCCCGGTGACCATGATTTCAAAGGAAATCTCCGTTCCCAGCAGAAGAGCAATGTTCAGCGCATTGGTCACGATCTTGAGGTTCTTCTTGAGCCCGAGGTTTTTCGCCACCTCCGTCGTGGTGGATCCGGAATCGAGGATCAGGGAGTCGTCATCCTGCACCAGCTCGGCGGCCCTGCGGCCGATGCGGGACTTTTTGTCCATATTCTCCAAGTGCTGGAGGCTTAAGCTTTTCACCTGCTGGGGAACGCTCTTGAGGAAGGCCCCGCCGTGCTCACGGATGATGAATCCCTCCTCCTCAAGCTTTTCGAGGTCCTGGCGAACGGTAGGCTCGGAAACCTTGAACAGCCTGCTGAGGGAGCTGACCCGCGCGCTGCCGTCCTCCTGGAGCAGCTCGAGAATCTTCCGCCGTCTTTGGAGGGCGAGCATCGTTAGAGAAGCTTCGTTACCGCTTTTTTCCATTCTCTCTGGCATTTCTTCGCGTCAGCGCTTTGTGGGCCGGCGGTAAAGCGCCTGGGCGCCCTTCTGAATCCCGCCAACGCGTCAAGATCGGGATAAAGCCCGGCTTCCAGACCCGCGAGCCCGGCCGCTCCGAGGGCAGACACATCCTCAACCCCGTTGCTGACAACATCCGCCGGCAGAAGATCGGCAAGGAACTGCATCACGAAGTTGTTCTCCGTGATTCCCCCGTCCACCTTCAGCTCCGTAAGCCGGATCAGGCTGTCCGCCTCCATTGCGGCGATCACTTCCGCGATCTGATAGGGTATGGACTCCAAGGCCGCCCTGACAATGTGGTTTTTTGTGGAACCGAATGTCAAGCCCATGATCGCCGCACGCAGATCCATCTTCCACCATGGAGCACCTAGCCCACTGAAAGCCGGCACGAGGTAGACACCACCATTGTCCGGTACCTCGCGCGCCATCGATTCCGAGTCCCTGCTCTCAACCAGCATACCCAACTGATCCCGCAGCCATGCAATGGTCGCGCCGCAGCTCACGACGATCCCCTCAAGAGCATAATCCACCCGGTCCTTCATACTGAAGCAGATTGTGCTCACCATTGCGCCATGGGCTGCGAGACGCCGCTGCCCGACGTTCATCATGATCGAAGATCCCGTACCCATGGTTGCCTTTGCGGTTCCGGGGGTAAGGCACTGCTCTCCGAAGGCCGCGGCGTGCGAGTCCCCGATCATCGCGGAAATGGGGATTGAGGTGGGGAGCAAACCATCGAAGTCCGTTTCGCCGTAGAAGTACGACGAGGGATGCACCTCGGGGAGCCGCAACCCCTCGAGGTGCCATTCGGCGAGGAGCCGCCTGTCCCAGTCGAGCTGAGTGATGTTGAAAAGGAGGGTGCGCGAAGCGTTTGTGTGGTCGGTGGCGTGGGTCTTTCCCCCGGTCAATCGGAACGCGAGCCACGCGTCCACGGTGCCGAAGAACGCGCGCCCCGAATCGATCTCCTTACGCACGCGCCTTTCATTCTCCGCGAGCCAGATAAGCTTGGTGGCAGAAAAGTAGGGGTCAATGAGCAGGCCGGTACGCTCCCTGATTTCCTCCCCGATGCCCGAGGAGCGCAATCGCTCGCAGATATCGACCGATCTCTTGCACTGCCACACCACCGCGGGCGCCAGGGGGGTGCCTTTCCTGTCCCAGAGAATGAAGGTTTCCCTCTGATTGGAAATCCCGCAGGCGAGGATACGGGAGAAATCGTCGGAGATCCGGCCTCGAAATGAATCGAGACAGGACCCAACGGAATCGAGCACACTGCGATAAATGGCTTCGGGGTCCTGCTCGACGAAGCCGGGCCGAGGAAACGAGGAAGCGAGCGAGGCGCTCGCCCGGGCGGCAATCTGTCCCGCGGAGTCGAAGATGACAGTCTTTGTCGCGCTCGTTCCCTGGTCTATGGCAAGAATGTACCTGTCCTTCATGCTCCATCCCTGCCTTCGAAGCAGGTTGCCGCGGGATGCCCACAGGGAAAGCCTCACGCTGCCCGGCCGAGGACACTCCAGCGCCCTCCTCAGTATGCCATCCTTGTCGATGCCATAATATGCGCGGATGGCCGATCTTGGTCCAGCTTTGGAGAATTCGCCTTCGGGGATCCCGAGGCGGCTCACGGGCACGCCGGCGGCGCGCTCCGCCAGAACTTCCGAGACCAGGCTGCCCAGCCCTCCGTGTACCGAATGCTCCTCCACAGTCAGGACGCGTCCCGTTTTCAACGCCGAACGACAGATGCCCTCGGGGTCAGCGGGCCGTATGGATGGAACGTTCACAATTTCCGCATGAATCCCCCGCCGCTCGAGCTCCTCACCCGCTGAATACGCCTCCCACGTCACGGAGCCCAAGGAGAAGATCACCAGATCCTTTCCTTCCTTCAGTATGTCGACCTTCCCGGGCTGGAAATGGTAGCTGGGCTCATGGAGGAAGGGAAACATGGCATTGTCCATCCTGACATACACAGGGCCGTCGTAGTCCAGCGCGTAGCGGAGCACGCCGTCCGTTTCCAAAGGATCTGAGGGAGCGAAGATCAGAATGTTGCCAAAGCCGCGCAAGATTGAGATGTCGTCGATGGCATGGTGGGTGCTCGCGAGGGGGCCGTACGCGACCCCAGCGTTCAGGCCCATGACCTTGACGTTGGTGCGAGAATAGCAGATGTCGTTCTTCAGCTGCTCGTTGGCGCGAGAGGTGGCGAAAGGGGCTGCATTCGCCGTGACAACGGTGTAGCCCCCGAGGGAAAGGCCGGCGGCAACACCCATCAGGTTTTGCTCAGCGATTCCCACGTTTACAAGCCGCTGGGGAAAGCGGGACTGGAATGGCCCGATTTGGGAGGTGCTTGCCGAATCGCTCACAACGACGACGAGGTTCTTGCCCTCATCTACCGCCCGGATGAGCGCCTGCACCATGACCTCCCGCAGATCCTGTTTGCGGGCCTGCTCCATCACTCAAGCTCCTCAATGGCCTCGCGCACCTGGTCGCCTACAGGGATCTTGTGATGCCAGGCCGCCCGGTCCTCGATGAAGGACACTCCCTTGCCCTTTACCGTATGCGCGATAATCACGTGCGGCTTGCCGCACGCGGGGTCCAGCGAATCCACTGACTCGATGAATGCCGCCGGATCATTGCCGTCCGCCCCCTTCACGTCGAAGCCAAAGCTCTCCCACTTGCGATCCAGTGGCTCCAGCGCCATGATTTTTTCCGTCCTGTCAGCCAGCTGCAGGGTATTCCTGTCCACGATTGCGACGAGGTTGTCGAGCTTGAAGTGTGCCGCGCTCATTGCGGCTTCCCAGTTGGAGCCTTCCTGAAGCTCGCCGTCTCCCAGGAGGACGAAAACTCGAAAGCCGCGGCCGCTCATTTTCGCGCTCAGAGCCAGCCCGACGCCGACCGAGAGACCGTGGCCGAGTGCACCGGTGTTGATTTCTATGAAAGGGGTCTGCTGACGGACCGGGTGACCGGGAAGCCTTGAATCGAACTGCAGGTAAGTTTGGAGGAGGGACTCCTCCAGAAGCCCCGCCTCCGCGAGGGTGCAGTACAGCCCGCCGACGCCATGACCCTTACTAAGGACGAATCTGTCCCGATCCGGATCCTGCGGGGCGTCTCGTCGATACTTCAGCACGCGGAAAAACAGGGCAGCCAGGATATCGGTTTCCGAAAGGTCCGCCCCCGTGTGACCCTGGCCTGCATGCGAGTTCATCCAAACGATCTTTTTTCTGATTTCTTTTGCTCTGCTTTTTATCTCATCTACGGAGGCATCGAAGGGATTACCGCACAGATCCTTCGATATTTCAAAGGCTTTCATGTCAAAAGGAATAATATCACAATAAATAGAAAGTGTCAAAGCCATTTATGCTTATTATTATTTTCTAAAATATTCATTTATATCTTGACAGGCTGGAAAAATCGCAGTATGTTCGTAGGGCAACGGAACCAGAAACAAATGAACGAAAGCTTAGAGATCTGCTTGGTTTGCCACGGAAAAATTATGTACGATAAACGCGGGAGTCTCGACGAATGCGTCTGAGAGAAGGCAAGGCGTCATGACCGAAGCTAAAAAGAGTAGGCCCTTTTTCCGCATTTTCATACCCGTGGCGGTTGTCGTTGCTCTGGTGACGCTTGCGCTGAGTGGACAGCTTGCAACAGTAAGACCGATCGGCAGCTTCACGGCGAATAGCACCCTGAATCCTGCCGGAGAGACCTTCAACAAGGTGAGCTATGTGGACGGTATCTGGGATTCCAAGGTGGTTCCCACGGTCCGAAGCGGGGCCACGGATGCTGGCATCCTCATTCCCGCTCTTCGAAAGGACCCCGCGGCAACCGCGAAGCAGTTCGGTCACGATGTCGGGGGGGCTGATAATTTTCTGATCCGTTTCAGCGGGAAAGTGACGAAAATCGACACCTCGTCAATGAACGGCCTGATCACCGTCAGCCTGCCGCTCGAAGGACAGCCGATGGATGTGCAGGTTCAAGTCGGACCGATCATCTCCGGCACGGCCCTGCGCGACGCGGTGGGATTCATCACTTTCGGATTGTTTACCAACCAGATGCAATTTGGGGACGTCGGGGACGAACTGAACAATCGGGTGCTCAAGAAGGTCCTGGCTGGAGTCGAGCCGAAGACGCTCCTGGGCAAGACCGTTTTCATCGAAGGCGCCTTCACGTACGACAGCGCGAGTCCTCGAACAGTGGTTGTGACCCCTGTCGTGCTCACTTGGGAGAAGTAAGGGGAAGCAAAGGCGGTGAACGAGACAGTCACCCTTCGCGCCGAGCACATCACCAAAATCTACCCGGGAACCATAGCCCTGGATGACGTGTCGTTCACGACCTATGAGAGCAAGGTCAACACCCTTGTCGGAGAGAACGGCGCCGGCAAGTCCACCCTGATGAAGATAATCGCGGGAGCAGAGCTGCAGTCGAGCGGCACGCTGCATCTCAATGGAAAGGCAGTCAGCTTCCGAAGCCCTATAGAGGCATCGGCGCACGGAATCGGCATCATCTACCAGGAGTTGGACCTCTGCCCAAACATGTCCGTGTCCGACAACATCTTCCTCACGCGTGAAATCTCGAGGCGGGGCGTGATCAACTTCAAGAAACAGCGTGAGATGGCCCGCGAGCTGCTCGGGCGGCTCGAGCAGCGCATCGATCCCGACACCCTGGTTGGCGAGCTGGGGGTGAGCGCCAAACAGATTGTTACGATTGCCAAGGCGCTGGCGCAAAACGTAAAGATCCTGATCATGGACGAGCCCACCTCGGCTCTCACGGCGGGCGAAGTGGAGGTGCTGTTCCGCATCGTGCGCGAGCTGAAAACTCGAGGCGTCTCGATCATCTACATCTCCCATCGCCTGGAAGAGGTCGTGCAGATTGGGGATTTTATCACCGTCCTGCGGGACGGGAAGGCCCAGGCGGAAGCCAGGATCGCCGACGTGGACGTGAACTGGATCGTGGAGAAGATGGTGGGAAAGTCCCTGGCGGCGTTCCTGCCGCACGCCGCGCACAACGTCAAGACCGAAACTCTCCGCGTGGAGGGACTCACCTACCCGCGTCCCGAAGGCGGCCATTACATCCGCAATCTCTCCTTCTCCGTGAACAAGGGGGAAATTGTCGGGCTCTACGGTTTGATGGGGGCGGGACGCTCGGAGACCTTGGAATGTCTGATTGGACTCCATCCGGAGGCACAGGGACGGATCATCCTCGGCGGGGAGCCACTTGACCACTCGCTTTCTACAACAGAACGAATCGAGCGGGGGCTGACACTCGTGCCTGAGGATCGCCAGGCCGCGGGGATCATCCCGACGATGAGTGTGGCAAACAACATGATCATCGCGAACGTGAAGAGCTATGCCCGATTGGGCGTCCTGCCTCGCAAGCCGGGCCTGAGGGAGATCCTTGGCATGGCGCGCGACATGTCCATCCATGTTTCCTCTCCCGATCAGCAGATCACCGCGCTCTCCGGCGGCAACCAGCAGAAGGTCGTGGTTGCCAAGGGGCTGCTCACGCAGCCGACGGTCCTCCTGATGGACGAGCCCACACGGGGGATCGACGTCAACTCGAAGTCGGAAATCTTCGCGATCATGAACTCACTCGCTCAGCAGGGCATCGGGATTCTGTTCGCCTCCTCGGAGCTGAAGGAGATCGTGGCCCTGTCTGACCGTGTGCTTGTCATGGCAGCCGGCAGACTCACGGGCGAGTTTACACGCGGCGCGTACAGCGAAACAGATCTTGTGGCGGCCTCAGCCATGGACCGATCGAGCGCTGGCAACGGGAAAGGGACAACGGGGAGCTGACATGCAGAGCATTGACACTGGGGCCGCTGGCGCACGGATGAACTTCAAGTTGCTGCTTCTACGGTTCAGGACCGTGATCGCGCTCCTGACCATTATCGTCATCTTCGCGTCCCTTTCGCGGACGTTCCTGACCTTCGAAAACATCGTGATCATGACGAAGCACGTCGCAATCAACTGTTTCCTCGCCATCGGGATGACCTTCGTCATCCTCTCCGGCGGGATCGACCTCTCGGTCGGCTCGATCCTGGGCCTGGCCGGCATGATCACAGGGGCGCTGATCGACGTGGGTATCCCGCTCCGCCTTTTCGGCATCGTCATCTACCTGCACACATGGTTCATTATTGTCGTCTCACTGGCGGCCGGAGGATTGATCGGCGCGATCAACGGGACAGTCATCACCCGGCTCAAGGTGGCCCCTTTCATCGCCACCCTCGGGATGCTGTATGTCGCGCGCGGGTTCGCCTTGCTGAGCAATAACGGTTCCACGTTTCCCTTCCTCTCCGGCCAGGCGGCTTTGGGCAACACAGGCTTCCCGTTCCTCGGGGAGGGGGAGATCCTTTTCATACCGCTTCCAATCTGGCTGCTTTTGATCATCGGCCTGCTCGCGGCGTTCGTGGCCACGCGCACGCCCTTCGGCCGCTACGTATATGCGGTGGGGGGCAACGAGAGGGCCGCGGCGCTCTCAGGGGTTCGTGTCAACCGGATCAGGCTCATGGTCTACATCATTTCGGGGGTGCTGGCCGCCCTCAGCGGTCTGATCGTTACTTCCCAGCTCGTCGCAGCGCATCCGGCGTCGGGAGAGACGTACGAGCTGAACGCCATCGCCGCCGCCGTGCTGGGTGGGACCTCGCTCATGGGGGGCCGTGGCTCGATAGGCGGCACAATCATCGGCTCGTTCGTCATCGGCATACTCGCGGATGGTCTGGTGATGCTGGGGGTTTCCGATTTCTGGCAGATGGTGATCAAAGGAGTGGTCATCGTGGTCGCCGTGGCAATCGATCAGCTCCAATCCAACATCTCGCGGCTCGCAGCAATCCAGGAGGAGAAAAGGGGGTGATGCAGGGGAAAAGACTGTAATCGGTTTTTTCGGCACGTGTACGTGGGGGAGGATGCGCGATATGGCGTCCTCGGGAGGAATCACATGTTTCAAAGAGGAGAAACCTGAATATGAAGAGACAGAAGATTGCGGTGGCGCTGCTTATCGCAGCCTCACTGATGTTCCTGTTCGTTTCTGTCGGAGCCTTCGCCGGCGGCGCGAAAGAAGGCAAGAAACTCATTTTCATTATCACTGCCCGGCTGGACAACCCCTTCTTCGTGACCATGGCCCAAAGCGCGAAGGCCGAGGCCGAAAAGCTCGGCTACGATGCCACAGTCACCAGCAACAACGATGACGTGAACACGCAGAACCAGCTTTTTGACACGGCAATTGCGAAACACGCGGGAGCGATCATCCTGGACAATGCGGACGCGGACGCTTCCATAGCGGCGGTCCAGAAGGCGAAGGACGCCAAGATCCCCGTGTTCTGCGTGGACCGCGAGATCAACGCCCAGGGAATCGCGGCGGCCCAGATCGTCTCGAATAACTTCCAGGGTGCCACGCTGGGGGCCCAGTACTTCGTGAAGCTCATGAAGGAAGGTGGTAACTACGTCGAGCTCACCGGCAAGGACTCCGACACCAACGCCCACGTGCGGTCGCAGGGCTACCACAGCATCATCGACAAGTACACGAACATGAAGATGGTCGCGCAGCAGACCGCCAACTGGGACCAGACGCAGGCGTACAATGTCATGGAGACCATCCTTCAGGCGCACCCTGACATCAAGGGCGTCATCTGCGGTAACGATACGATGGCAGTCGGCGCCCAGGCGGCGTTGATCGCATCGAACCGGCCGGACGTAATCGTTGTCGGGTTCGACGGCAGTCCTGATGCGGCCACATCCATCGCCAAAGGTCAGATCAAGGCCACCGTTCTCCAGCCCATCGTCATGCTGGCCCAGCAGGCCGTCGATCAAGCGGACAAATGGCTCAAGACGGGATCGACCGGACAGCCGGAGAAGCAGACCGTCAACTGCATCCTGATCACCCCGGACAACGCGGGAAAGCTGAACAATTTCGTCCTGTCACAGTAGGTATCATGACCGTTCGCTTGCAGCCCACTTCTGCGACGGTCGAGAAGTGCTAAGATAGCCCGCACGGGACTTTCCGTGCGGGCTTGTTTTGCTTTCGGAGGTAGATATGAAGACGGTGAACACGCCGGTCACTTTTGCTTTAATGGTGGGAACCCGGGGGTTCTTCAACGCGCAGCTTGCCCGTGAAGGGCGGACCGACATTCTGAAGCGTCTGGCCGAGCTGGGGTACCGAAGTGTGATACTGCCCGAGGGTGCGACGGCGAGCGGAGCGGTGGAAAGCTACGCGGATGCGATGACATGCGCAGAACTCTTCCAAAAACGGCGGGAGGACATCGACGGAGTGCTTGTAGTCCTCCCCAACTTTGGGGACGAAGTCGCTATTGCGAGCGCTCTCAACCTGGCGAAGCTCGATGTCCCCGTGCTCGTCATCGCCTGCGACGACGAAGTCGACAAGGTCGATCTCAACCACCGGCGAGACGCCTTCTGCGGCAAGATCTCCGTCTGCAACAATCTCTACCAGTACGGGATACCCTTCACCGACACTACGTACCACACCTATTCGCTCGCTGGGCAGGAACTGGCGGACGACCTGCGTTCCTTTGCGGCTGTCTGCCGCACGGTCCGGGGGTTGCGTTCGGCGCGCATCGGCGCCATCGGCGCGAGGCCGGCCGCCTTCCAGACCATGAGGGCGAGCGAGAAGCTTCTCCAGGCCACAGGCATCACCGTGGTTCCTGTGGATCTCTCGGAGATACTATCGGCGGCGCAGAAGATGGGAGATTCGCCTGAGCTCGCGTCGCGGCTCAAAGAGATCGGCGATTATGGCCGGATTCCCTCTTCAATCGTGAGGGAGAACCTCACGAAGCAGGCCAAGCTGGGGCTCGCCATCGAGGCGTGGATGGAAAAGAACCTGCTGGACGCCGCGGCGGTCCAGTGTTGGTCCTCGATACAGGAGAACTATGGTTGTGCGACCTGTCTCACGATGAGCATGTTAGGGGAGAAGCTGATGCCGGCCGCATGCGAGGTCGACATCGCCGGCGTCATCTCGATGTACGGCCTCGTTCTGGCGAGTGGCAGCGCGTCCGCGATCCTCGACTGGAACAACAACTACGGGGCGGATCGCGATATGTGCGTCTGCACGCATTGCAGCAATTACCCGAAGAGCTTCATGGGCAACGAGATTGAGATATCAAACCTCGACATTCTTGGCAAGTCGCTCGGACCCGACCGCTGCTTTGGCGCGATCAAGGGGCGAGTCGCCCCCGGTCACATGACCTACTTCCGCCTCTCAACCGATGACCGTCGGGGAAAGATCAAGATGTACACGGGCGAGGGCGACTTCACCGATGATCCTTTCCCGATGGACGGCGGCATTGCTGTGACGCGCGTCAAAGACCTTCAGGCTCTCATGAAGTACATTGTAAAGAATGGGTTCGAACATCACGTCGCGATGGTCAGGGGGAGCGTCGCGGCCGACCTCGCGGAGGCATGCGGCACCTACCTCGGTTGGGAGGTCTATCACCACGGCAAGGCGGCGCAGGCAGGGGATTGAACGATTCCCTCCTGCTCGAGATCCTTGAACAGGACAGTGGCGAAGTGCGCACCCGCTGTCACAGGAATCATGGCGCGGGATGCGGCGTCGAACTCCCTTTCAGGGCCGAACCGGTTCGAATTGATTCAATGACAGCCTGCCTTCGCGATGCTTGCCGTGACAGCATAGTAGATTCTTCGGTTCCGCCTGGTTGTGGGCCTGGATCGAGTAGGGTGTTTCAGGCGTTCCATGCAACCCTCCCCTCTTTACTCTCTATGTCAGAGTTGAGCTACATGGAAGCGCCCGTTTTCGGGTGGCTTCTATTTCCCTGCAACGCAGATACTTACATGGGCGATACAAGATTTGAACTTGTGACTTCTACCGTGTGAATGTACGACTCGGCAAAAAACACTCTTTTTCTGCATATACAGAAATATATCCAGAAAGGAATTATGTCCCGAGGGGAATGAAAAAGAACCGCTCGCAGCAGTCGAATCCGCCTTCCAATACGATGGTATGCCAGTGCGGGTTCCAAGTCACGTCCTGGCGGCGCATTACACACCTCCCGGGGTAATCCGCAAGAACGATTGGGTTCCCGCTTTCTTAATCGTACTATTGGAACGCGCAGTTTTTCCATGCAATCGACCACATATGTCTCTCTATCTGGAGGCGGTCTGTTCATTGACAAGTATCCAAAGCGCAATATCATTCCCCTATTATCAAGTTTCAGGAGGAATCCATGAAAAAAAAGCGTCGTTTCTCATGGGGACTTCTCGTCCTCGGTTTCTGCCTTACGGCGATCAGCGGATGTATCCCTCCGACGGGTCCCTGGGACATCCCGAGCGGCGACGGCTCAGTGGTCTTGAGCTTCTCTGATGCTCGGGCAAAAACAATTGTGCCCACCGTCAGCCTGGACATTGCAACTTACGACATCAGCTTCACTCGCACCGGCCAGCCCACCGTCACCCTCAACGGCGTCCCCGGCGCAACAACCCAGACCCAGCCTGTCTATCTCAAGCCAGGCCCCTGGACCGTTACAGCGAAAGCCAAGAACGCCTCGGGGGACATCATCGGAGTGGGGACAACAAATGTCACGGTGAACGCGGGACATACCACAACCGCCACCATCACCATCCTGTCTCTTGTGGGTGACGGTACACTGACGTTGAGCGCCACTACCAGCGAGCTTGTAATGAGCTCTCCCTCCGTGGCGGGGACCCTCACCCCCGGCACAGGAACATCTCCTATTGCGTTGAGCTTCACCATGGGCTCAGGCACTGCCGGCTACAGCGGCTCGGTGGCCGCGGGGACCTACCTCTTGCAGCTTGAGCTATGGGACGGCTCGGTGAAGCTTGCCAGCTACGTGGACGCGCTTCTTATAGTGGCGAACTTTCCCACATCGGCCTCTTTAGCCTTCAAGCCCAAGAACGGCTCGGTGATCGTTGAGCTTGTGGACCAGCTCACGCGGGCCATCCCCATCACTTTGAGTGGGGCGCAGTCTACCCTCCGCGCTGGATCCACGATGACGGTAACCGCTACCCCAGCGGTGTCTGTGGACAGTTACCAGTGGTACCTGGATGGGGAGGCGATCAGCGGTGCGACGACGAACGAGGTGACGGTGGGATCGGGATTGGATGAGGGGGAGTACACGCTGACCGTGGTGGTGAAGAAGGGCTCGGTGTACAGCTCAGAGAGTGCAGGATTTACAGTGACGGCAGCAGGGGACATTCAAGCCCTCTCGGCGGGAAGCGGCTACACCATGATCGTGAAGACCGACGGCTCCCTCTGGGCCTGCGGTCGGAACAATTATGGTCAGCTCGGCGACGGAACTAATACCAATCGATCCGCTCCTGTCCAGGTGATGACCGGCGTGGCTTCCGTTTCGGCGGGAGGTACGCACACCATGATCCTGAATGCCGATGGCTCGCTCTGGGCTTGCGGGTACAACGAGTACGGCCAGCTCGGCGATGGCACCACCACTGGCCAATCTACTCCTGTGCAGATAATGACCGGCGTGGCTTCCGTCTCGGTGGGAATTGAGCACACCATGATTCTCAAGACCGACGGCTCCCTTTGGGCTTGCGGGTGGAACTATTACGGCCAGCTCGGCGATGGCACCACCACGAATCAATCTACTCCTGTGTCGATAATGACAGGCGTGGCCTCCGTCTCGGCGGGAGCTTACTACACCATGATCCTGAAGACCGACGGTTCCCTCTGGGCTTGCGGAGCAAACTATTATGGCCAGCTCGGCGATGGCACTACAATCAATCGATCCACCCCCGTCCAGGTGATAACCGGCGTGTCCTTCGTTTCGGCGGGAGGTGCACATACCATGATCATGAAAACCGACGGAACCCTCTGGGCTTTCGGGTTTAACTATTACGGCCAGCTTGGTGACGGCACCACGACGGAACGTCACTCTCCTGTCCAGGTCATGACCGGCATGGCTTCGGCAGGATACGGTCATACAGTGATCTTGAAGACCGACGGCTCCCTCTGGGCTTGCGGATTTAACGGGACAGGCCAGCTGGGCGATGGCACTATAACCAATCGATCCACCCCCGTTCAGATCATGACCGGCGTATCCTTCGTTTCGGCGGGAGGTGCACATACCATGATCATGAAGACCGACGGAACTCTCTGGGCTTGCGGGGATAACCTGTGGGGCGAGCTCGGCGACGGTACCACCACGCAGCGGCAATTACCGGTGCAGATTTCATTCTAACGGACAGTATGCGCCCCGCCGCGCCGGAAAGGCGACGGGGCGCCCCTATTCTCCACTCACTTCAGCGGCATCGGGATCCGCGCGGAGGGGTCGGCCGTCGAGCTGTCGGTGACTATTCTATGCCCGCCATTGGGCGTCGTCAGGCGATTTCGCGTTCCGCATAATCGATTTTGAGTGCTATAGTGTTTGGGCGATACAAGATTTGAACTTGTGACTTCTACCGTGTGAAGGTAGCACTCTCCCACTGAGTTAATCGCCCCGGTGCAGCCTTTGGCGGCTCCTTGTCGCCGCAAGGCGAGGCTAATCTACAACCTTCGGTTTACTTTTGTCAATTGCGCGCAAGCGGCACATCCAGGCCTCGGCCGCCGGACGCATACCGCTGAACGCGCTTGGCGCGCCGAAAGCTTGCTTTCTTGGTATATTAAAACTTGAGTATTTAGTTCACGAAAGTATACAAAACAACATACTCGGAGGACGCGGTCAAAATGGCAGGTTTATCTGTTTATCCCATAAAGATATATTTCAGGTCCGTCTGATGCCGGATTGGTACCATTCTTGCATTGATTATAGCCGCAACAACTATGGACGCACAGAACATGATTTCGATTGGCTACTATGAAAAAGACAGGGTAAAGGTTAGCGCGCTTGTCCAGCGGTTTCCAGGAGAGGTCGTTCGGAAGAGCCTTCATCTTCTCATCGCCCTCGTGCCCCCGCTTGCATCGCTGAATCTTCCTTTTACCCTCTTTCTCCTCGCGTTCGGCGTGGTGTTCTATTCATTTGCCGAAGCTTCCCGTCAGTCGGGCAGGCCGGTATTCATTGTCGGAGATCTCACTCTGATCGCCTCCCGTGATAGGGATAATGGGAAGTTCGTGCTCGGCCCCATCACCCTCGGGCTGGGTGCCATGCTGGCCCTTTCTCTCTACCCAAGCCCCGCTTCCAGCATCGCGATCTACGCCCTCGCCTTCGGGGACGGTTTCGCCAGCCTTGCCGGTACAATGCTCGGAGGGCCCAAGGTTCCCTACCTCCACGGAAAGACTTTTTCCGGCAGCATTGCCTGCTTCTTCGCCGTGTTTTTTACCACCATGGCCCTGACGTCCCGGCCTCTCCAATCCTTCTGCATCGCCGCCGTGGCTACCGTGCTGGAAGCCCTTCCCGTGGGCAACTACGACAACCTCGTCATCCCATTCGGCGTCGGTCTTGCGGCGACCCGCCTTCTCATCGGATAGGCCATTCGTCGTCACATGACGCCCATCCAGGAGTATGGCAGGCTTCTCTATGAGGTCGAAGGTGCCCTCTCGCGCCTGACCCGGCTTGCCGATGTTCCTCTTCGATGCTCCCGGGGCTGCGCAAAATGCTGCACGCCGATCACGATTCTTCCCATCGAAGCCTATGCCATTCTCGGCGCCTCGGCCGGCCGCGGTGAAGGAGCGGCCTTCGAAGAGGGCCGCTGTCCCCTGCTCACGCCTGAGCTTCTCTGCGGCGTGTACCAGGCCAGGCCGCTGATATGCCGGGTTCGCGGGTTTCCCGTTTTTTTCCTCGACGCCGAAGGCAAACCTTCCCGGGAAGCGTGCGGATGCACCAGCTTCCCCACGGCGCCGGCTGAGGGTTCCGCTGTCCACCTGGAGCTGTGGAACGCCAGGCTGTATCACATCAATGTCCGCTTTTGCATGGAATCGGGAATCGAGCTCGGAAGAATCCCCATCGCCGACCTTTCCCGGCTCGCCGGCTCGTGGCTCCGTCTCTCGGAGGAAAGCATGCGCGCCGCCTACCCTCTCCCGGTCTCCCTGTAGAGCCGCGAGAAAACCGCCAGAAAAAGCCCGACCCCGCCCTCGATTAGGAGAGCCCCGGCGACAAGGAGCAATGGCGGAGCGGAGAAAGAGAGGATCTGTCTCCCGATGAACAGGAGGGCCGAGGCGGCGGCCAGGATGTAATATGCCTTGGCCTTGGTCACCGCGGCGCCGATCAGGCTCATCGTGCCCAGGAGCCCCAATACAATCTCCGCAAACCGGGTCCCCTGCTCGTCACCGAGCTTCAGCGTGAGGGAAGAGAGGAAGACCGTGGAATCCACGGGCAGATACGCGGCAAAGGATATTGTCAGGAGGAAAAGGATCGCGAACAGCACCGCGGACCTCTGATACTTCATCTCCAGGGCGAACAGACCCACAAACAGAAGAGAAAGCTCCCCCGCAAAGCGTGCGCCATAGACGGCGCGCGACAGAATGATGACCGCCGACATCGACCCGTTGGTGGCGTAGAGGAGCCCCAATGGTCCGCGCAAGCTCTCCAGGCAAAGGGTGAAAAGGTAGCCGATGAAGAAGGCGAGCATGGGCGAGGGGGAGCGGAGGGAGATCGCGCGAGCGGTGATGGACCCCAGCGCCGCCAGAAGCGAAACCACGCCCGCCGTCCCGAGCGCCCACAAGGGAGCGGCGGCTTCCCCCCCCTCGCGGTAGGAGAACCACCAGGGATGCCGGGCAAGACCGGCAACGGCTTGTGCGCTCTGAGCGGAGAGGAGCATGAGCGCGAGCGATATTCCCGCAATGACCGTCACGAGCAGGGAAACAGCCAATCCCGCGAAGTAGGCCGTGTCCCGCAGGGGGGGAAGCCTCATGACTTGTATGTAGCATGAGGAGGGGCAGAAGGTCAAAACGCGAGGCACGAAAGGTGCGGCCGACGCGGCCGAGCCGCCGCAGAGTTGACAGGGGAAGGGGCATCTGGTTAAGTCCTTTCATGATTCTCATTTTCCGCAAGGATGTAACTGAAGAAGAAATACAGAGCGCGCTGCGCAAGATCGAATCTCTGGGATATACCCCGCACCTGAGCCGGGGCGCGGTGAAGACGATCTGCGGAGTCACCGGAGACGACCGCGCTCTGGCCGAATCCGAGTTCGACCAGCTGCCCGGCGTGGAGAGCGTCCTGCGGGTGCTCAAGCCATACAAGCTCGCCTCCCGCGAGTTCCATCCCGATTCATCCATCGTACGGGTAAACGGCGTCGGCATCGGGCCCGGCAACTTCGTCGTGATCGCGGGGCCGTGCTCCGTGGAGAGCGAGGAGCAGGCGGAAACCGTCGCTTCCCTCCTGGGCCGGCTCGGCTTGAAGTTCATCCGCGGAGGGGCGTTCAAGCCCCGCTCCTCGCCCTATGCGTTCCAGGGCCTGGGGGAAAAGGGGCTGGAGATCTTGAGCGGCGCCGCCAAGCGCCACGGGCTGGGGGTGGTCACGGAGATCCTCTCGGAGCACGACGTGGATCTCGTCGGCCGCTACGCCGACATCTTCCAGATCGGCGCGCGAAACATGCAGAACTTCGCGCTGCTTCGCGCATTGGGAGAGATCCAGAAGCCCGTGTTGTTGAAGAGGAGCATGATGGGGACCATCGAGGAGATGCTCCTCTCTGCGGAGTACATCATGAAGGGCGGAAACTCCCAGGTCGTGCTCTGCGAGCGCGGGATCCGGACCTTCGAGACCGAGACGCGAAACACCCTGGATATCGGCGCCGTCCCGGTTGCCAAGAGACTCAGCCACCTGCCCATCGTGGTGGACCCCAGCCATGCAATGGGGGATTGGCACTACGTTCCCGCGGCCTCCCTGGCCGCAATGGCCGCGGGAGGGGACGGGATCCTCGTGGAAATCCACCCGGACCCCGCGCGCGCGAAATCCGACGGCAAGCAGAGCCTCAACCTCGCTCACTTCGAGAGTCTCCTGGAGCGCCTGCGGAGGCTCTCCGTCGCCCTGGAAGTGACTCTCGTGTAGGCGTTCGGCGGCGGCAGGGCCTGTTTCACGCGCTGCGGGCGCTTGAAATTCGCCCTATAGGATTCTCTGGGAAGTACGATACTGTTACTAGGAGAATCTATGGCAAAAAGGCTAGTCCTCGTCGGGATACTCTCGGCCCTCGCCGCTTCGGCGGCGCTCGCCGGGGATGTCGCGACGTTCGTCAACCTCGGCTTTTCGGAGGATTCCCGCTATTTCATGTTCGCCCAATTCGGGGTGCTGGAGAAAAGCTCCACCCCCTATGCCGATTCGTTCGTGGTCGACGTTCGGGCCAACAGCTTTGTGAGTCAGGGGGTGCGGAAGGTCGCCTATACGAAGTCAGTGGAGCCCGGCAACAACGGCGAGGGGGCCCTGTTCAACCTCGTGGGAGATTCCACCGCCCTCACGCGGCAGTACCGCATCAACCATCTCCTCTCCGGCAGGCTCTTGTATCTCCTCGTGGACGGCGGGGAGGCGATCGATTCGCTGGAGTTTCGCGATTTTCTTACGGCAAGCTCGTACAAGGTGGACCTTCTTCAAAACGCCACGGAGAAGGGCAGCGATGCCGTCTCCTCCTACCACATCCAGCTCACCGTCACGCAGAAGGACGGCACGACCCATTCACTCGACATCGGCAATCCCCGCATCCAGCGCTCCGGGGTCAAGAGCTACCATATCAAGCAGATCATCCTCGCCCCCGATGGCGAGTCCCTCGTGTTCGTGATCCAGCGCGCCGAGCAGGACACGCACGGCAGCAATATCCGCTACATGGTGGAAACGGCAAAAGTGAATTGACTCCGGGCCTTCGAATCGGTGCGGCCCAGCCACAGCGCTGAGCCGTCACTCTCACAGTTTTTCCATTATGCTCTCAACGTCTTCGTCGAAGCGCACCGATATCCTCTTCACCAGGAAGCGATATGCCACTCCGGCGGCGATGAGACACCCCGCCATCGCCGCGTCGTAGGAAGCGGAGCCGAACGGGGCGATGGATCGGTTGACGAGGAACGGCACCGCCCAGACGGCAATGGGGAAAAGCTGGTTCACGAACACCCCGCCCCGGTCCGCCGTCTTCGATTCGACACGCCGGCTCACTTGAGGCACCAGGATCGAGCTCACGTTTCCCCAGAGAATCACGAGCGCCGAAAGGACCGCAGCGGTCATCGCAAGGCTGACGGCGTATCGTGCCGTCGTTCTCAGTCCCGTCGCCAGAACGAGCAGGGCCATGGGAACGGCTGTCGAGGCAAGGTAGGCGAGATTCTTGGCAATGAACAGTTTCCCCCAGTCCAGGGAGAAAAGCGCGTATCGCCTCACCGCGCCGCCGTCGTGGCCGAAGACGTTCGAGGGGTAGGAGAAACTCGCAATGAAAGCGATCGCCGCTCCGAGTATTGCGATGTTCACCGTTGGCTCTCGCGAAAAGACAAGCCATAGGGAGAATCCGATTCCGGCCAGAAGGGCGAGTCTCGCTCCCGCAGCGCCCGCCAGGTAGGTGCTTTCATGGGAGAACAGGATTCCGAGGCTTCCCTTCCAGCGCGGGGTTCGAGGAAAGCGTCCCATTCCCCGGCGGCGCCAAGGCAGCCCCCATGCCCGGAGCGCCGGCGCTCTCTCTCTGTTCCGCGGCGGGGCCGAGAGAGCACGGCGGGCGAGGAGGGCGCTCGCCGCAAGGGCGGCAGCCGCGACCCCCAGGGCGAAAAGGGGTCGAAGCGCCCGCCCCAGTTCATCTCCGGCCGCCATGATCCAGGCTGAAGGACTCCAGGGTCTGAGATTGGAAAGAAAGCCGCGGCCTCCGTCGGTGAGGAGCGTCGGCCTCTGGAACACGAGAAGCGTTACCGCCCCGTCGCTCCAATGAAAGTCGAAGTTTGCGGCAACGAGGCCGAGCATGACGGCGGCGAATGCTATTCTCAAGAAATGTGAAAGGGCTCTTGCTCCAGGGAGGAGGGAGAAGGCCGTGCTCGCCGCCCACCCGGCGATATAGGAGGCGAGAAACGAAGCGAGCAGCGTGAGAACCGCGGGGAGCGGATGGGAGATGAAGAACAGGGGCAGAACAGCGGGCGCCAGGAATGGCACGACGATCCAGCCCATGGGGTTTGCAAACAGTCCGCCCAGCTCCGCGAAAAAGAGCGATGAGAACGGCGCCGGGGAGGAGCCGAGCCGTCTCCTGTTCATGCTCATGGCCCCGAGCGATAACGACGACACGAGGAACACGGTGATGAAAACGACAACCAGGAGATGCAGCATGCTGAACTCCGCGATGGCGAGCCCCGCAACCCGGGACCCGGCGGAAAGCTCGCGCACCGCCAGGGAGCAGTTTGCGGCGAATCTGATGAAAATAACGGCGAACATCCATGCGGCGAAGATCATGTCGCCCTTGCGGATGGTCTGCTCCTTGAGACCCCGCCTGCGGTGGCTCGCCGCGGCGGAGAGAAGCTCACCTACGAGACCCATGACAACCCGACGGCGGTTCCCGCCGAACCGCTCACGGCCTTCGCGTACGTCTCTTCCAGGGATCTGCCGGAGGCCGTGATCCTTTCCAACGGCTCGTCCAGTGCGACGGCTCCCCCGGCTATTATCAGGCAGCGGTCTATCAGGGTCTCCGCCGAGTCGAGGATATGGGAGGAGAGAACGATGGTCACGCCGCCGCGCGCCATCCGCCTGAGGAGGTCCTTGATGTCCTTCACGACGATGGCGTCGATGCCGTTCAGCGCCTCGTCGAGGAAAAGGAACCGCGGCCCGTGAATGACGGCCAGGCCGAAGGCGAGCTTCTTTCTCGTGCCATGGGAAGCCTCGCGGACCACGGTGCCGGCGAACTCTCCGAGTCTGAGGAAATCAAGAAGCTCCCCGGTCCGTTTGCCGGTCTCCGCCGGCGAGAGACCGTAGAGCCTGCCGACAAGGCGGAGGTGCTCTTCAACGGTGAGGTACTCGAAGAGCGAGAGATCCTCCAGCACAACCCCGATGGCCTTCCGCCACTGGGTCATGTGCGCGAAGATTGACCGGCCCTCCCACAGGACGTCTCCCGAGGATGGCCGCAGGAAGCCGGTGAGGATGTTGATCGTCGTGGACTTGCCCGCGCCGTTGGGGCCCAACAGGCCCAGGATCTCTCCCCGGGCAACGTCCAGTGAGATGCCGCGCACGGCCGTGAGCGTGCCGAAGCTCCTGGTGAGCTCCGTGAGGCGCAGGTGAGTTTCAGCCATGTCATGAAGGGTGCCCTTTTTGATGAAGGAGCGTCAAGAAATCCGCCGGCGGGGCCAACCCGTTACGCCCCGCAGCCGCGCTTTTTCCCCGGCATCCTTGACACTCCACCTGCGGACTTTTAGAATGCGCAATACCTCAAGGAGACTCGACGAAATGCTTAAAATCGAGAATATCGGAATCATCACCAGCGGCGGCGACTGTGGAGGGCTCAATGCCGTGATCCAGGGCGCCGCTCAGATGGCTCTGGCCAAGGGCCTCGGCGCTTTCATAATTCCCAACGGATATGCCGGGCTGTACAACCTGGTCGATATGAAGAGCCTGGTGCGGCTCGACATCCCGCGGCTTGAGATGATCAAGTCCGCGCTGGCCGGCTCCGAGGCGGGCCATTCCCGCGTGAAAATCTCCAAGATCCCGGACCCCAACAAGTACGAGAGGATCAAGGAAGGCCTGAAGAAGTTCAACATCGGGGGCCTGATCATCTCCGGCGGCGACGACACGGGAAGCGTGGTGGTTGACCTCTCCAGCCAGGGCATCCCCTGCGTGCACGCTCCCAAGACCATGGATCTCGACCTTCAGACCTATTCCGTCGGCGCGGATTCGGCCATCAACAGGATTTCCGGCTTCGTGGAGGACCTGAAGACCACGGGCATGTCGCACAGCCGGATCATGGTCATCGAAGTCTTCGGCCGCTACGCGGGCCACACGGCTTTCCGCGGCGGCATCGGGGCGGACGCGGACTGCATCCTCATCCCCGAGGTGCCGGTGGATTGGGACGTGGTCTACGCGGATATGAAGAAGAGCTTCATCCGCCGCGTGCGGGAAAGCGACGTGCACGCCGGAACGTACACGATCGTTGTCGCGGAGGGCGTCAAGAACGCCTCCGGCGAGCTTCTCACCGACGAGTCGGCGGGCAAGGACGCCTTCGGCCACGTGAAACTGGCCGGCGCGGGCAAGTACGTCCGCCAGCAGATGGAGATCCGCCTCAAGAATGATCCCGAGATCAAGGAGTTCATGATTGCGGAGGGGATGTTCGTGCCGGACCTGTACGAGGTCCCCGAGGTGCGGGAATGCGTCCCGGGCCACCTCATCAGATCGGGAAACTCCTCGGCATACGACGTGAACTTCGGCAAGGAGGCGGGCGGAGGCGCGGTCCTCCTTCTCCTGGCCGGGATCACGGGTATGACGATCTGGAACGTGGACGAAGGTGAAGTGCGCTACCTCCCCACCAAGGAAGCCATCAAGCAGAGGCACGTGGATGTGGCGACCGTGGCTTTCCATGAAGCACTCGGGGTCTGCTTCGGCCGCAAGGTCGAGCCCCTGGTTCCCAAGTTCCTCGAGAAAAAGGGCAAGGTCGATCGCTACCTCTAGGGCAGGCGGCGGCCAATCTCCATCAGAGTGCCGGCGCTTTCCGGCGCCGGCCTCGGACTCAAGTGAGACGGTATGGCTGAAAAAATAACTCCCCGCGCAACCGACTACTCGCAGTGGTACATCGACATCGTGCTCAATGCGGGCCTCGCCGACTACGCGCCGGTGAAGGGGTGCATGGTCATCCGTCCCCGCGGCTACGCGCTGTGGGAGCGCATCCAGCAGGGCCTTGATGGGCTTTTCAAGGAGACGGGGCACGTCAACGCATACTTCCCCCTCCTCATCCCCGAAAGCTTTATCAAGAAGGAGGCCGAGCATGTGGAGGGATTCTCTCCCGAGCTCGCCGTGGTGACGGTCGCGGGCGGGGAAAAGCTGGAAGAGCCGCTGGTAATACGGCCCACATCCGAGACGATCATCTGGAGCATGTACAAGAAGTGGATCCAGTCCTACCGCGATCTTCCCATCCTCATCAACCAGTGGGCCAATATCATCCGCTGGGAGAAGCGCACGCGGCTTTTCCTTCGAACGACGGAGTTCCTCTGGCAGGAAGGGCACACGGCGCACGCGACCTCCCGGGAGGCCGAGGAGGAGACCCTGAGGATGCTCGGGGTCTACAAGCAGTTCGCTGAAGCGTACATGGCCATCCCGGTCCTTTCCGGGGTCAAGACGGATTCGGAGAAATTCGCAGGGGCCGTGCGCACCTACTGCATCGAGGCCCTCATGCAGGACGGCAAGGCCCTGCAGGCGGGCACATCCCACTTCCTGGGGCAGAACTTCGCCAGGGCCTTCGACGTGACCTTCCAGACCAGGGACAAGACCCTGGATCACGTGTGGGCCACCTCCTGGGGGGTGTCCACGCGCCTGATCGGGGCCATCATCATGGCGCATTCCGACGACAAGGGCCTGGTCCTGCCGCCGCGGCTCGCCCCCATCGAGGTCGTCATCGTCCCCATTTTCAAGAACGAGACCAGGGAGGCGGTGCTCGCCTTTGCCGGAAAGCTTCGCGACACCCTCGTGCCCGGCTTCCGCGTGAAGCTGGACGACGACGACCAGAGCACCCCGGGGTGGAAGTTCTCCGAGTACGAGCTGCAGGGCATCCCCCTCAGGGTCGAGATGGGTCCCCGCGACATGGAGAAGGGGCAGGTGGTTGCGGTGCGGCGCGACACGGGAGAGAAGATCTTCATTCCCGTTTCCGAGGCTCCCGCGCGGCTTCGCGGCCTTCTGGACGAAATCCAGGCCGGCCTGTTTGCCCGAGCGCTCAAGTTCCGCCAGGACAACACCTTCAGGGTGAAGGACTACGCCGAGTTCAGGAAGCTCATCGAGACCGGTGGGTTCCTCGAGGCGGGCTGGTGCGGAGACGCCGCATGCGAGGCCAGGATAAAGGAAGAGACCAAGGCGACAATCCGCCTCATCCCCCTGGAGGAGAAGGACGGAGAAGGGGCGGCGTGCATCGCGTGCGGGAAGAAAGCCGGACATATCGCGGTTTTCGCCCGGGCATATTGATGAGGGGGGCCCCGGCGGCTGAGGGGAAGCCTCGATTGCGCGCGCTCATCGGGGCCGCCGCCGCATCGGCGGTGCTTGTCACTTTTGCCCTCTGCTCCTGCTCTGCGGCATCCCCCGATGCCCTCTGGTACCAGCTTCAGTCGGGCAGGCTCCAGAGAATCGCGGGAATCGGCTCGGCGCAATCCACTCCGCTTCAGCCCTGGACAGTGCAGGCCCGCCTGGCGGACGAGGCGTTCTTCCATGGCACCCTTTACTTTGCCGTGAACGGCTACGGCATCCTCGCGGCCGACGTGGAAGGCACGTCGCCCGTCTTCCAGTATCTCTATGACTCCACGATCTTTTCACACCGGACGGTGACGGACCTCGTCCCGCGAAAGGATGGGCTCGTCGCCCACCTCTATTTCAACGAGATTCTCAACACGGCGGATCGGGCCGCCCTTTCTTCCCGCGGCATCAGTCTCGTGAATCTCGACACATCCAAAGGCGGGTTCGCATTCATCACGCCGCCGTTTCAGAAGCGGGACCCGCAGTGGGAAGCCGTCGGATTTCTGGCCAGGGGGCAGGATGATTTTCTCTTCGAATGGAAGCTTTCCGGCCCGACGGAGACGCGCTTCGCCTACACCTGGTTCAACCCGGACTCGGGGGAAGAGCAAACGATATCGCGAGAGTCGTACATCGCCGCGTACCAGCTCTCTTCAGCGGCGGGTTCCGGACCAGACGCCTCGGAGGCCGGCCTTTTCGCGGTTGTCCGGAAAAACCTGCCGGAACTAACGGACCAGAACGCAGTCCATTTCAGCCTGCTGTCCCTGGGCAATCCGGTGAAAAGGCTGTACCGAAGCGGCGAGGGGATCTCCTCCCTCCTCTCGGTCCCGATCTTCCAGGAGGGAAGCGCCTCCTTCGTCCTTCTTCCGGCCGGAAGGGTGCTCCGCGTGTCCGCGGCAGGGGCGGCAGACTTCATCGCGCTTCCCGCGCTGCCTCCCCGCTTAAGCTATACCGGCATCGTGAAGGTGGGCGATTCTCTGGTGCTGCCCTGGGAGGAGTCCCGGTTCACCGATGTCGGTTCGGCTGGAATGCTTGTCTTCAAGCTTCCGAAATAGGACGGGAAATCACCGGACGGGTTCCTTCTTGCGGCCGCCGATGGTGGGCTCTCCTCCCGGCTTCGGGCCCTTGTTCATGAACATCCCGGCGTCGAAGAGAATGGGCTCCTCGATAATGAAGCCCTCCGCGTAGGCCACGCCCGCGGCGATCCCGTAGGTCTGGCGGAACTTCCGCAGGCCTTCCAACACCTTGCCGTCTCTCAGGCTCATCTGGGACTCGTGGCAGCGCGCTATGGCGTCCCATTCCTCCATGTAATCGGAGACATCGTTCACAAGGTTGGGCCGCGAGGACCGGGGGACCATGTAGTAGATGATATGCTCGGCGTTCCAGGGCTCCCCCGAGACTTCCTTCAAGCCGGAGAAGCGGGCGTAGCGCGCGGCGCTCTTCGCGATGAGCCCCGTTGCCGTGTGATCGGGGTGCGCCGCTCCGTCGTTGTGCGACGCGGGGTTGAAGTGGTAGGGCGCAAAGATGATCCGCGGCCTGTATTTCCTGATAACCGCAGCCAGCGCCACCCTGCTTTCGAAGGAGTCGAAGATCCGGCAGTCCTGGAACCCCAGGATCTCCAGCTCTCCTCCCAGCCGGGAAGCTGCGTTTCTCATCTCCTGCTCGCGCTGCTCCGGGGTGCCGAATGTCCCGGCTTCTCCGCGGGTGAGGACGCAGAGAGCCACCGATAGTCCGCTTCGGACGAACTTCACCATGCTTGCACCCATGCCGAACTCCGCGTCGTCGGGATGGGCGCCGAACACCAGAATATCAGCCATCGTATTTGAGGATACGAACCGCCGAGTGCCTCAGTCAAGCGATCTCTCCTTGACAACAACGCTTCGGATTCGTCATTCTCGAAGTGCTGTCATGGAGCTTCACAAGGTTCCCCTGCTGATGAGCAACAGGCTGTTCCGGGGACTCTCCCGGGGACAGGTGGAGGAGTTCGCCTCGCACCTGGTGGAGGAAGAGTTCCCCACCGATGAGTTCATCATCCGGGAAAGCCAGCCGGCGGACCGCGTGTACGTCCTCGTCGAGGGGAAGGCCACGGTCCAGAAGCACCTCTCGGCGTCCGGGGCCGAGGAGGTTGAGATCGCGGTCCTCGAGGCGGGAGACTTTTTCGGCGAGATGTCCTTCTTCTCCGAGGCGAGCGAACGCTCGGCGAGCATCCGCGCCCTCTCCCCGGTGCGGGCCTACTCCCTGCGCAGGGAGGAGTTCACCATCCTGCTTGCCGAGCATCCCGAGGTCATGAGGAACATCCTCTCCAACATTGTGATCCAGCTTCAGGCCTCCAACCTGCGCTTCATCGAGCGGCTGCGCCGGGAGAAGGGGGAGCTCGAGGAGAAGGTTGTGGAACGAACGCGCGAGCTTTCCCGCATGTCGGCGAGACTCGAGCGGGAGCTGGCCATCGCCCAGAACATCCAGAGGAACCTCCTCCCGGAGAAGGCCGTGAACTTTCCCCGCGTCTCGATCCGCACGGAGTACCTTCCCTGCGAAGAGCTCTCCGGCGACATCATCGGGGTGCTCCCCGTGGACGAGTGGCGGATCGCCCTTTACGGCGGGGACGTTTGCGGGCATGGGATCTACGCCGCCGTGGTCATGAGCTACGTGAAAAAGCTCATCGAGACCTCGGTGAAGCGCGTCCTTCTCAACCACCACTTCGTGGTAAAGCCCCCGGGAGCCGTGCTCTCCTCGATCAACAGGAGCTTCATCTCGGAGATCAGCCTGGGAGACCCCGAGATCTATCTCACGCTTTTTCTCGCGGTTCTCGACACGCGAAGCCTCCGCTTCGAGTACTCCTCCGCCGGCATCCACGTGCCGCCCCTGGTGCTTTCCGGCGGGCGCATGAAGGAGCTGTTCGCGGGCTCCGATATCCCGATCGGCGTGGTAAGCGATCATGACTATGTCACCGAATCCGCGGTTTTCAGGCCCGGCGACGCCCTGTTCTTCGTAAGCGACGGCGTCGTCGAGGCCCGCAGGGGCGAAGAGGCCTTCGGCATCGAAAGGCTGAAGCGGGAAGCCCTGCCCATCCTGACCGGCCCCAGCGAGCCGGACCTGGACGCCATCGTAGCCCGCGTAAAGAACTTCCTCGGCGGTCAGAAGCCGGAAGACGACATGTGCTTCCTGCTCATGCGCGTGGGAGATCCGCAGGGATAAGGGCGGGGGCGCTTTCCGCCGTCCCTGGCTCCAGCGCCCCTCCGCCATCCAAGCGGCGTTTTTCTCGCTTCGCTCGAAAAGCCGCCGCCGGGCTAGGGGTAGCCTCGCGGCCGAGCTTCCTGCTACTATTTTCGCGCAGTGCGGCTCGAAGTCTTCTACCGTGACGGCTTTCCCGACGGCAGGGCGCAGCGGCTCCTCTCCGCTCTCAGGCGGGGACTCACTGCCCAGGTCACCGACCTCGGGATGGTCGACGTCTATCTCATCGAGGGCATTCCCGGGATTTCAGAAGAACTCTTGAGGGAGATCTTCTCCGATTCAGTCGCCCAGGACATCATCATTGACCGCGCCGCGGTGGAGACGGGGTTTCACGCGGATTGGGACCGCCTTGTGGAGATCACCGCGCGGCCGGGAGTCACCGATCCGGTGGCCCTGACTGCTCGGGATGCGCTTCGCATGTCGCTGGAGGGCGGCCTGCCAGAGGACGCGGTCGTACAAACCGGGGTGCAGTACCTCGTGTCCATGAAGGGCCCCGCGAGCGCCCAACGGAGCGCCGGCGGTCCCGCTTTCGATGCCGATCTCCTTGCGCGATTCTTCCACAATCCCCTCATTCAGACCGCAACCTGCATCGGGCGGGTCGATTGGGACAACGGGAGAAGGCCCCTCCGTTCATACCCCCATACGGTGGCTGAAAGCCCCGCCTCCGTCGAGCGCATCGATCTCGATTCCCTGGGAGACGGGGAGCTCGAAGCCCTTTCCCGGAAAAGGCTTCTGGCCCTCAGCCTTGCCGAGATGAAGGCCGTGCGGGGATACTTCCGCGCCCCCGACGTATGCGCCGAGCGCGAGCTCAGGGGTCTTTCGGCTTCCGCCACCGACGTGGAGCTCGAGATGATCGCCCAGACCTGGTCCGAGCACTGCAAGCACAAGATCTTCAACGCCACCATCCGCTACACCGAGGAGGGCGGGCCGAAGAACGGCGGCCAGACGATCAGCTCCCTGTTCGACACCTACATCAAAAAGACGACCGAGCAGATCGGCCGCTCCCGAACGGATCTGCGCTCCGTTTTCCACGATAATTCCGGGGTTGTGGCTTTCGACGAGGATACACTCCTCTGCTTCAAGGTGGAAACGCACAACTCCCCCTCGGCCCTGGATCCGTACGGCGGGGCGATCACGGGGATCGTGGGCGTGAACAGGGACATCCTGGGTACCGGCCTGGGGGCCAAGCCGATCTTTAACACCGACGTGCTGTGCTTCGGCCTTCCCGATACGCCCGAGTCCGAAGTCCCGGAAGGGCTCCTCCATCCCCGGCGTGTGCTTGAAGGCGTGCATCGCGGCATCGTGGATGGAGGAAACCAGTCCGGAATTCCCACCGTGGCCGGCGCTTTCCTCTTCGATGAGAGCTTCCTGGGAAAACCCCTGGTGTTCTGCGGGACGGGCGGCATCCTGCCCGCCTCCGTTGGCGGAAGGCCGTCGTGGGAAAAGAAGATCGAGCCGGGAGACCTTGCCGTGATGGCGGGCGGAAGGATCGGCAAGGACGGCATCCATGGGGCCACATTCTCATCAGAGGCGCTGAGCGAGACCTCGCCCACCTCCGCCGTGCAGATCGGAGATCCGATCACGCAGAAGAAGATGCTCGACTTCCTTCTGGAGGCGAGGGACCTGGGGCTGTACCGTGGCCTCACCGACAACGGCGCCGGAGGGCTTTCCTCGTCACTGGGCGAGATGGCCTCCCTGAGCGGCGGAGTCCGCATCGAGCTCGATCGCTGCCCTCTGAAGTACAAGGGCCTGGCCCCCTGGGAGATCCTCGTCTCGGAGTCCCAGGAGCGGATGAGCTTCGCCGTGCCCCCCGAGAGTCTCGACGCCTTCCTCTCCCTTGCCGGAAAGAGGGAGGTGGAGGCCACCGTCGTGGGCGAGTTCACCTCATCCGGGCTGATCGAAGCGCTCTTCCGCGGCGAGCTCGTAGCGCTCGTGCGGCTGGAGTTCCTCCACAAGGGCCTCCCCGTGATGGAGCTGAATGCCCGTTGGACGGCGCCCGCGGCGTCTGCCGATGGGATTCCTTCCATCCCGTCGCTGAAGGAGACGATGCTTTCCATCCTGTCGGACCCAAACGTGGCGTCCAAGGAAGAGTGGGTCAGGCAGTACGATCACGAGGTGCAGGCCAGGTCCGTGATCAAGCCCTTTGTCGGCAGGGACCGCGACGCTCCTTCCGACGGCGCGGTGCTCAAGGTGCGGCCGGATTCCTGGCGCGGCATCACCGTGACGCATGGCATCTGCCCGTGGTACGGGGACTGGGACACCTTCGACATGGCCCAGTGCGCCGTGGACGAGGCGCTTCGGGCGCATGTCGCCCTGGGGGGAGATCCCGATGCCTGTTCCGCGCTGGACAATTTCTGCTGGCCGGATCCGGTGGAAGGCCCTGACAATCCGGACGGCGCTTTCAAGCTGGCCCAGCTGGTTCGCGCCTGCCGCGGCCTGGCGGAGGCCTGCACGGCATTCGGCCTTCCCCTCATTTCAGGCAAGGATTCGATGAAGAACGACGCGAGGATCGGAGGGAAGAGGGTCTCGGTAAGGCCGACGCTCCTCGTTTCTCTCATGGGGATCGTCCCTGACGTGCGCGCCAGCGTCACCACGGACTTCAAGGCTCCGGGGGATTCCCTCTATGTTTTGGGGGAGACCCGCGGGGAGCTCGGCTGCACGCGCTTCCAGCGCGCGGTGCGAGAGCGGGCTGGAAAAAACGCGGGCCGGCCGCTGGGCCGCGCTCCGGCCGCCGATAAAAGCCGGCCGGCAGGCCGCGCGCCCGCCGTCCATCCAGCCCGGGCGATGGAGTCCTACCGCAGGCTCCACCGGGCCATCCAGGGAGGCCTTGTCCGGTCCTGCCACGATCTTTCGGACGGCGGGCTGTGGGTAGCCATCGCCGAATCCGCGCTGGGCGGTGGATTCGGGGCGCGGGTGGAGCTCGACCTGCTTCCCGTCTCCGCGGATTGCGGGCGGGAGCCGGAACGGCTCGCCTTCTCGGAGACCCCTTCCCGTTTCCTCGTGAGCGTGGCTCCCCGCGATGAGCCCGCGTGGCGGTCTCTCATGCAGGGCCTTTCATCCGCCCGTGTGGGAGAGGTGACCTCGGGGAGCAAGGTGCGTCTCATGGCCCGAGGACGTGACGTGGCGGAGGCGGCTTTGGATGAGATCCGCCGCGCGTGGAAAAGCGGGGACTCCGATTCGGGCGGCGGCGGCCGCAGGGACGCGGGCCCGGGAGATCCAGCGTGAAGGAAAGGGCGGTCAAGGTCTGCGTGATAACGGGTTTCGGCATCAATGCCGACGAGGAGCTGGCCCAGGCCTTCGGGATGGCGGGGGCGGAAGCCGACCGCGTTCACGTGAGCGATCTCATCGAGGAGCCGGGGCGCGTGCTTTCCTACAACATCCTTGCCTTTCCCGGGGGCTTCTCCTTCGGTGACCATCTCGGCTCCGGCAAGGTCTTCGCTATCCTCTTCAAGAGAAACCTCAAGACCGTCATGGAGGAGTTCGTCGCCTCGGGCGGCCTCGTCATCGGGATTTGCAACGGCTTCCAGGTGCTCGTGAAGATGGGCCTCCTGCCCAACCTTTCCGGCGGCTGGCAGCAGGAGGTCTCCCTCATCCACAATGATTCGGGCAAGTTCGAAGACAGGTGGGTGCGGGTTTCCTTCGACCCCGCGAGCCCCTGCCTCTGGACGCGGGGCCTCGCCCCCATGGACCTCCAGGTCCGTCATGGGGAGGGGAAGTTCGTGGTCCGTTCGACGGAAGTCCTCAAGGCCCTCGAGTCCCGAAGGCTCGCCGTGGCGCGCTATTCTTCCCGCGACGGGACTCCGGCCGCTTATCCCGACAATCCCAACGGCTCGGTGGCGGCAATCGCCGGCATTTGCGACCCCAGCGGAAGGATCTTCGGCATCATGCCTCATCCGGAAGCCTTCCTGTTTCCCCAGACTCATCCGGACTGGGCGCGGGAGAGAATCGCGTGGGCCAGAGACCGCCTCTCCCCGCGTGAAACGGCTTCCGCGGACCTTCCTCCCGGCCTCGCCCTTATCCGGGGAGGGGTTGTCGCAGCGCGGGAGAGCAGCTGAATCCGCCGGAGTGACACCGCGCGCAAGCGGCAAATCCGCCCCGGCGAAATCCTTCGAATTGCCGTCGCGGGAGCGGCTGACGGCATTCGCCGGTCCCACCCGCTGAAAGCGGCCCGCCCGAAACACCCGCCCCGAAACGCGCTTGACAGTGTGAGAGGCTTTTTCCTATTATGGCGTGGTCTTAATCCACGGGTCGCCGTGTCATGGATTGTCGCCTGTTCGGCGAGCCGGCGGCGGCGTATGGTTTGGGGGCGTAGCTCAGTTGGCTAGAGCGCCTGAATGGCATTCAGGAGGTCGTGGGTTCAATTCCCGTCGCCTCCACTCAGACCAGTAAAGCTCGATGGCAAAAAACAACGGGTCTTCGAAGGATGGTCTCGATCCCGAACTCGCCCAGCTCCTCTCGATAGAGGGGCCCGGCCAGCAGGGCGAAGGAAGCCCGGAGTTCAATACCCTCTTCACCGATGAAAAAGCGGCAGGGCCGGCCGCTGAAATAGACGTCACCAAGAAGGTCTTCGAGCCCATCACCAAGTTCCAGGAGGAGCCCAAGCCTTACTTCCAGGACAAGGACTTCTACAAGAAAGTGCTTGCAGGCGAGGGCGAGTACGGCCAGAGGGTTCATGAGCTCCTGGGCAAGTTCATGAAGGCAACCGACATCGAGGAGAAGTCCAAGTTCCGGGCCCAGCTCATTTCTGCGTACTGGGAGTTTGCGGGAAGCGTGGCGGGCCGCGTGGGCAAGGACCTCCCGACCCCGAAGAGACTGCTCCTTCGATTCGGCATACTGTCTCCCGGCTTCCTCGCGGCCGAGCATCGCGACATGGTGTCGCGCATCATAGCCGAAAACACCACCGGCGAGCCGATCTGGTACCTCGATGAGTGGCTGGAGCAGGTCGCCGCGGGACTGGTCCGTCCCTCCTCCACGGACGAGATCAAGCAGATCCACAAGGATGCCGGCCAGAAGCTCGTGGACGAGGTGGAGCGGAAGAAGGGCGTTCGGGAAACGGAGCTCACCCTCCTCAGGGGCAAGATCGGCCAGATGGAGGAGCGGGAGGCGATCCTGCGCGAGCAGGTGGAGACCCTCACCACGCACGAGACGCGTTTCGAGTTTGGAGGCCTCAAGGCCTCCTTCAACGCGGCGCAGAAGGCGGCGTTCTCCCAGATCCAGGAGAGCCTGCGGCAGATCACCTCTCTGGACGCCCAGATAACCTCCTCCTACGCCGCCCTTTCCAACATCGACAAAGACCTTGAATCGCTGGCGCGGAAATCAGACGGGGTCTCCTTCGACAATGTCGCGGACCAGAAGACCGTGGCGCAGGAGTTTCAGAGCATTCGCCAGATGGCGAAGATGACGGTCGGCCGTAAGGGAAACCACTTCCCCATCTTCCTGGCCCAATTCGTCCGGCCCGTGCTCCGCGAGATCGGGATCCGGGAAAACGTGATCGCCGCGATGACCCAGGTGGAGGCGCTGGACCCGGGGCTTTTCATCCGGACCCATAAGCAGCAGAACGCCCGGATCGTTCCCAACATCCTGCTTCTGCCCAGCTACGGAGACACGGGGATATGCTGGGAGCCCTTCGAGAAGTTCAACCGCGCCACCAGCCGCGGCCGCATCGCGATTCCCATGTTCCCCAAGAACCTCCAGGTCACCGTGCTCACCGCCCTGGCAGACCTGCGCTGGCATGTTGCCAAGGAAAAGGCGGCATACTACTGGATGGAAGAGGGCATTACGGGCAAGTACTACCAGTGGTTCACGGAGTGCAAGCTCAAGGGCGACGTGCGTGAGTACTTCATCCGCGACTACATGATCTGGATAACCAAGGAGAGCCAGGGGACGCAGAAGCTGGACCGGGATGTGCGCGGCATCTTCTGGCGCCTGATGCCCTTCCCGCAGGCCATCAAGGACAATCTGAAAAACCGGGGATTCGTTTACAGCGATTTGTATAAAAAGGACCAGAACATCGCCCGCTCAGACGGCTACTGCTGATCGTGCCCCGGACGAGGTCGCGTCCGAATACCGCGGGCAGGGCGCCCGCTCATCAGGGGCTCGGCGCCTCGAATCCGAGATCTCCTACAGGAAACGCACCACCTCGTCCAGGCTTTTGCGCTCTTTTTCATTTTTCCGAATGAAATCCGGCCGGGGATATCCCAAAGGGGTCATGCAGAAAACATCTTCGGCCTGGGTAAGGCCGAGGGCTTTTCGAAGCGATCCCGGATCATACGCGGCGATCCAGCAGTTGCCCACTCCCTCGTTTTCCGCCGCGAGGATCATGTGGTCCATCGCGATGGCAAGGTCCGTCTCAAGCGAGTTGAAGCCGTCTTCCTGCCGTGTCCATGCTTCCGCTGCTTTTCCAACCACCACCAGGACGTGGGGAGCATCGCGAAACCATGGCTTGGCGTAGCACTGCCGCACCCGCGACAAAGCCTCCGGCGAGGTGACGAGGAGAAACCTCCAGGGTTGGCGGTTCGCGGCCGAGGGAGCCATTCGACCCGCCTCCAGGATGCGCAGGAGCACATTCCTTTCCACAGGGCGGGAGGGATCGAAGCTTCTGACGCTCTCGCGCCGACGGATCAGCTCGCCGTACTCCATGTCACTTCCTCTTTTTGAAGAGCTGGGGGATGTGTTTCTCGAGATTGAAGCGCACGACGGCCTTTTTCATCAGCCAGCCATAGATGAAGAACGCGAGAACGATCGACGCGAGGAATCCGAGGAAGAGCACGATCTGGAATATCACCGGGTTGGATCGGAGTCCGGGGATGAGGCCGGCAATCACGACGATGACGGCGAGCATGATGAAAATCAGGGCCATGTTGAAGACGAACGCGATTATCATGAAAAGGATCAGGTTTGTCGTTTTGCTCATTTTTTGGCTCCCGAAGGGACAAGGAAGGATATGAAGAGCAGTATCCCCGCCACGACCACCGTCATGTCGGCGATGTTGAAGGTCGGCCATCTCTCAAGGCCCAGGATCCCGTAGAACTTGAAATCGAGGAAGTCGACGACCCCGGCGGGCCGGAAGATCCGGTCGACGTAGTTGCCGAGGCCGCCCCCGATCAGGGCCGCGAAGCACCATTTCTGGAACCCGGTGATCTCGTCTCGGGTGAAGAGGTAGTAGAGGAAGATGATGGCGATCACCACCAGGGGGAGCAGCCCGAAGAGGGTCCGCTGCGTTCCCATGGGGAGGTTGCGGCCGATGCTGAACGCGATGGCCGTGTTCTGCACGCGAACGATGCGGAAGAAGTCCCCGATCACGCTCACCGGATGCCCGTAGGGGACGAGGCGGATCACGATGAGCTTGGCGATCTGGTCCAGGAGAATGATCCCCGCCGAAAGAGAGAGAGGGATGAGCCGAGATTTGAGGTCCCTTTTCTTTTTTCCCAACAGCATCTATAACCCCGTCGGTAGATCGAGATAATGGGTTTCCAGGCCGGTCTCCCGCGCCAGCTTTTCGCACAGGAGCCGCACCCCGAAAGTTTCCGTAAAGTAATGTCCCGCAAAGATAACATGGATTCCCGCCTCGAGGCAATCGTGATAGATCCCATGGGCCGGCTCCCCCGTGACGTAGAGGTCGAGGCCCTCGCGCACCGCCTGCTGGGACTCGAAGGGCGCCCCCCCCGACACGATGCCGACGCTCCGCACCTCCTTCGGCCCGAAGGGGAGAGAACGGACGGCAGTCGAGTCGCCGCCGGTGAGCCTGCCGGCCACCTCCTCCACGGTCATGGGCGAGGGGAGCACCCCCTTGAAGCCGACCTTGACGCCCTTGTATTCGCCGAAGGGCTCGATCTCTTCCAGGCCGAGGTGCCGGGCGATCGCGATGTTGTTGCCCACCTCGGGGTGCATGTCCAGGGGAAGGTGAGCTGCGAACAAGGCGATGTCCTTTTCCACCAGGAGGCGCACCCTCTGGTACAACGTGCCGTCGAGCCGCACGGGGGCGCCCCAGAAGATGCCGTGGTGTACCAGGAGCATATCCGCCCCCCATTGGGCCGCCCTTCGGAAGGCTTCCCGGGAAGCGTCGACGGCAAAGGCGACCTTCGTCACCTCCTGGCTGTTTCGGGAAACCTGGATTCCGTTCTGGCTGGGGTCGATGGCCTGGGTGAGCTCGAAATGCAGCAGGTCTCTCAGCCACGTGTCGAGATCCTTGAGCTTCATCGGGAAGGATTATACAGGAAAGCGCCGTGGGGTGGTACGTCGGGGCGATCACGCGTGTGATGGCCTGCCCGCTTGCGTTCACCCCCGCCATGCCATAAAGTCAAAGAAACCCGCCTTGCGGGGAGAGGAGGGGTCATGGCTACCGCTTCTCGGCTATCCCGTTTCTCCAAGATCCTCTACGGCTCGGGCGACATCGGCTTCAGCCTCACAACAACGATCGTGGCCGCGTACTTCGCCATATTCCTCACGGATGTCGTGGGCCTGGCCCCCGCCGTTGCCGCGGCCGCCATCTTCATCGGCAGAAGCTGGGACTACGTGAACGATCCCATGATCGGCTACATCTCGGACAGCACCCGCACGCGGTGGGGCAGGCGGAGGCCTTTCCTCCTCTTCGGGGCGCTTCCCTTCGGCCTCGCCTTCGCCCTGATGTGGTGGAGGCCGCCCCTGGCGGGGCTTGCCCTTGCCGTGTACTACGGGGCCGCATACCTGCTCTTCGACACGGCCGCCACGTTCGTCTATATGCCTTATTATGCCCTTACTCCCGAGCTCACCTCGGACTACGACGAGAGGACTTCGATCACATCGTATCGAATGTTCTTCTCAATCGCGGCGAGCCTCGTCGCCTTCACCGTGCCCATCGCCATAGTCGGAGCCTTCCGGCCGGAGAGCTCCGGCAGGGTGCTCACCATGGGGGGGATCTTCGGACTGGCCAGCGCGCTTCCCCTGTTCCTGGTTTTCTCCGGGACGCGCGAGAGGAAGGAGTACACGGAGGCGAAGCCTCCCCGGCTGCGTGAAACGCTCAAGGCGGCGCTGGGAAACAAGCCGCTCCTGCTCAGCCTGGGGATCTACATCTTCACCTGGGTCAGCATGGACATCATGCAGACCATCCTCCTGTACCTCATCACCTACTGCTTCAAGCGGCAGGCTCAAAGCGACCTGATCATGGGAGTCATATTCGTCACGGCGATCGCCGCGCTTCCATTCTGGAACTGGGTGGCGCGGCGGTGGAACAAGAGGGCGGCCTATATCGCCGGGATCGCCTTTTGGGCCGCGGTCCAGCTCGTGATCATCACCCTTGGTCCCGGCACCGGCCTCGGCCCCATCATCGCCCTGTGCGTCATGGCGGGCATCGGCGTGGGAGCCGCGCACGTTCTGTCCTGGGCAATCCTGCCCGACGCCGTGGAGTGGGACGAATGGAAGACCGGGGAAAGGCACGAGGGCACCTTTTACAGCCTGGTGACATTGTCCCAGAAGATCGCCTCTTCGGTGGCAATTCCCCTTGCCCTGCTTCTCCTGGGGGTGCTCGGCTACAAGGGCGGCGCCGCCGAGCAGCCGCCTTCCGCGCTTTTCGCAATCCGTCTCATCACCGGTCCCATTCCCGCCGTGCTTCTCTGCCTGGGAATCCTCTGCGCCATCCTCTATCCCGTGACTCGAACTATGCACGAGACGATCCTGAAGGACCTGGAGGCGAGGCGCGCGGCGAAAAAGGCGGACCCCCGGTGAGCGGTATCGAGGTCCTCCCCGTCAAAAACGCCCGCGAAAAGCGGATCTTCCTCACCTTCCCCTGGCACGTCTACGCTCACGATCCCCTGTGGGTTCCGCCGCTCCTGCCCGAAAGGGCCAAGGCCATCGACCCCGCGCAAGGCGCGTTCTTCCAGCGGGGGGAGGCCGAGTTTTTCATTGCATGGCGGGATGGAATACCGGCGGGCACGATTTGCGCCGGTGAGGACCGCGCCCTCAATGAGCGGGCACATAAGCGCGAGTGCATATTCGGCTTTTTTGAGTGCGTGGAGGACGGCGAGGTTGCCCGGGCCATGCTGGACCGGGTTTCCCGGTGGGGTGCGGACAGGGGGCTTACGTCGCTCTCCGGCCCCTTCAACCTGGATTACGAAGACTCCTACGGCGTGCTGGTGGAAGGCAGGGACCGGCCCCCGGTGCTTCTCTGCGGGCACACGCCGCCCTACTACCAGGGGTTCTTGGAAAGCTACGGATTTCGCCCCCTTCGGGGAGACAATATCGCCTACGAGGTCGGCCTGGATTCGGAAGCCCCCGCCTTGCGCCGCGTAGCCTTGCTGGCGGAGAGGATCAGGAAAAAAGGGTGGATCTCCATCAGGACGCCGGATTTGAGCCGCTGGGAAGACGAGGTCGACGTGGTCCATAACCTCTTGAACCGCTCGACGGAACACCTGCCCGATTTCAGGCCCTACGAGCGGCAGGCCGTGGAGGCCCTGGTGGCTCCGTTTCGAAGCATCGCGGATCCCGACCTCATCCTCTTCGCGCAGGTGGACGGAAAGACCGTGGGGTGGTTCCCCGGCGTGGCGAACCTGAACGAGATCCTCATCCACGCCAACGGGCTTCGGTATCCCTGGGATCGCATCCGGGTTCTTCCCCACCTGAGAAAGAAGATCGCCTGTCTTACCATAAAGAGCGTCCTGGTCCTGCCCGAGTATTGGGGAAGCGGCGTCGCCCTCCTCCTGTTCGACGAGATGTCCAAGCGCGCCCGGGCCAAGGGGTACCGCTGGGTCGACCTCTCCCTCACCTCTGACGACAACCCCTATACGCCCGCCCTGGCTGCGCGCATGGGCGGACGCATCTACAAGCGCTACCGCGTCTACGGCAAAAAAGTGGGCTGAGCAGGCTCATCCCACGGCTTGACATGATTTTTGGTTCTGGGGCACTCTAATGTGACTTTTTTTGTAAACATTCAGGCAAAAGGAGATTGCCATGAACTATTTCCTCACTGAAGAGCAGAAAATGATAAAAGACTTGGCGGCCCAGGTTGCCAAGGAGAAGATCGCCCCTATCGCGGCGGAGTTCGACGAGTCCGGCGAGTTCCCCTGGGAGGTCGTGAAAACCCTGGCCAAGGCCGACCTGTATCGGGTATTCATCCCCACGGAGTACGAGGGGCTTGGCGGCGGGATCATGGAGATGGCCCTCGTGGTCGAGGAGCTTTCCAAGGCCTGCGGCGGGATCGCCCTGTGCTATGCCGCCTCCGGGCTGGGCACCATCCCCATAATCCTGTTCGGCACCGAAGAGCAGAAGAAGAAGTACCTGCCGCGCCTGGCGGCCGGCGAGATCCTGGGGGCCTTTGCCCTCACCGAGGCCAATGCGGGAAGCGACGCGGCCGGGGTAAAAACCAAGGCTATTGCCGACGGCGACAACTACATCATGAACGGCACAAAGCAGTGGATATCCAACGGCGGGGAGGCCTTCATTTATACCGTCATTGCCCTCACGGATCCCACCCGGGGAGTACGGGGATCATCGGCAATCCTCGTTGAAAAGGACACCCCGGGATTCACTTTTGGAAAAAAGGAAAACAAGATGGGGATCCGCGGCTCAACCACCCGCGAGCTGATTTTCCAGGACTGCAAGGTGCCCAAGGCCAACCTCCTGGGCAAGGAAGGCATGGGATTCCTGGTGGCCATGAAGACCCTGGACCAGTCGCGGCCCGGCGTCGCGGCCCAGGCCTTGGGGATTGCCCAGGGAGCCCTGGACAAGGCCGTGGAGTATTCGCGGGAGCGTGTGCAGTTCGGAAAGCCCATCTCGTCGTTTCAGGGCATGCAGTTCATGCTGGCCGACATGGCAACCCAGGTGGAGGCTGCCCGCGCCCTCACATACTATGCGGCGCGGACTATCGACTCGGGCGAAAAGGACGTTGCCAAGATCGCGTCCATGGCCAAGGTTTTCGCCTCCGACACCGCGATGCGGGTCACCACGGACGCCGTGCAGGTGTTCGGCGGTTACGGCTACATGAAGGAATACCCCGTGGAGAAGATGATGCGGGACGCCAAGATCACCCAGATCTACGAGGGCACCAACCAGATCCAGCGGGAGGTGATCGCTCTCCACATGATCAAAGAGAGCGTGCGCTCTTCCAAGAAGTGAGGACACGCGCGTGAAGGTCATCGTCTGCATCAAGCAGGTCCCCGACACCACCAATGTCCGCATCAACCCGGAGACCAACACCCTGGTGCGGGAAGGGGTCCAGTCCATCATCAACCCCTTCGACGTGTACGCCCTTGAAGAGGGCGTCCGCATCAAGGAGAAGCACGGCGGCACCGTTGTCGTGATCACCATGGGCCCGCCCCAGGCGGCGGAAGCGCTCCGCGAGGCCATCTCCCTGGGGGCCGACGACGCGTTCCTCATCTCCGACAGGGCCTTTGCCGGAGCCGACACCCTGGCCACCGCGTATGCACTTGCCTGCGGCATCCGCAAGCTCGGTGGCGCCGACATCGTGCTCATGGGCCGCCAGGCGATCGACGGCGACACGGGGCAGGTCGGCCCCGGCGTGGCGGAGAACCTGGGCATTTCGCATATCACCGACATCAGGAAGATCGAGGAGATTGCCGAGGGGAAGATCACCGTGGAGCGGCTCCTGGAGGAAGGATACGCCAGGCTCCGCACCGGCCTTCCGGTGGTGCTTACCGTGGTGAAGGAGATCAACGAGCCGCGGCTGCCCTCCTTGAAAGGGAAGATCGCGGCCAAGAAAAAAGAGATCGTCGTCTTGAAGGCGGCCGATATCGGCGCGGACCTCGAACGGGTTGGCCTGAACGGATCTCCCACGCAGGTCATGAAGATCTTCACGCCACCAAAGCCCTCGGGCGGCAAGAAGTTCACCGGAGAGCCGTCCCGCACGGTGGCGCAGCTCCTCGACGAGCTCACCGCCGCGGGAATCACAATCAGGAAGAGTTAGAGGCGGCGGGCGCCGGCCGTGAAGGCCGCAATGGCCATGAGGCGGCCCGTCCCTTGGAGAGAAACGGCATGGATCCGATACGTGTCATTACAGAGAATTGCACCGCCTGCAGCCTGTGCGTGAAGGCGTGCTCCTACGCGGCTATCGCCCTTTCCGGCCCGCCTGTGGCGAAGACGGGCAAGCCATCTGCCGTCATCGACCTGGCGAAGTGCACGGTTTGCGGCGCCTGCGTCGAGGCATGCAAACGATTCAAGGCAATCGTCATCACCCGTGTGACCTTCAAAGGACAGGAAATCAAGGCGTACTCGGGCGTGGCCGTGCTGGCCGAGCATCGCAGGGGAAAGCTCGCCTCGGTCGTGCCTGAGATCATCGGCGCGGCGCGCGAGCTGAAGAAGGAGCTTGCCGAGGCCGAGAAGGCGGGCACGGGCACGGAGGCCCAGGGCGCGGATGGCCAGGCGGCCGCCGGTGCCTCCCCTTCCTCAGGTGACCAGGCGTCCGCCGGGGCTTCCCCCAACGCGTCCGTCCCTGTTTGCGCCATCCTGGTTGGAAGCGGCGTGAAGCGTTTCACCGACGAGCTTCTTTCCTACGGGGTGGACGAGGTGTGGATGGTCGACAACCCGACCATCGGAGACTTCGACGAGGACGTTCAGGCGGAGCTCGTTGCCCAGATCATCATGGAAAGAAAGCCGGAGATCTTCCTGGGCGGAGGAACGGTTGTCGGCCGCTCTCTTCTTCCCCGCGTCGCGGCCAAGATCCTCACCGGGCTTACGGCGGACTGCACGGAGCTTGCGATAGATTCGGCAACGAAGCTCCTGAAGCAGACCCGCCCCGCCTTTGGCGGAAACATCATGGCCACGATCCTCACCCAGAACCACCGACCCCAGATGGCCACGGTCCGGCACAAGGTGATGAAGCCGGCGGACAAGGTAGGGCAGCCCACCGGGAAAGTGATCGAGATCACTCACATCCCTGTTCCCAAATCCAAGATCGAGTTCCTGGAGTTCGTGGAGGAGAAGGGCGAGACCGTGAACCTGGTGGAAGCAGACGTGATCGTCTCCGGCGGCCGCGGGATCAAGGATCCGAAGAACTTCGCGGTGCTTGAAAAGCTGGCCCTCGCAACCGGCGGCGCCCTTGGCGCATCGCGCGCCGCGGTGGATGCGGGCTGGATTCCCTACTCTCACCAGGTTGGCCAGACCGGAAAAACCGTGAAGCCCAAGGTCTACATCGCCTGCGGAATCTCCGGGGCCATCCAGCACCTTGCCGGCATGAAGGGCTCCGACATGATCATCGCCATCAACTCGGATCCTTCGGCTCCCATCTTCGACGTTGCCCACTACGGAATCGTGGGAGACCTGTTCCAGGTTGTGCCGGAGCTCACCAAGAGGCTGGAGAACGGGGGGTAGGGGAAAGCGTGATTCTGCGAATGGCTTGGATATATGCCTCCATTGCTGTAATATTATCCGTGGAGATTTAGGATGACCCGGTTAAGGTATGTTCATTGGCAGGAAGAGGATTTTCATCTCGGATATTTCGAGGATTATCCTGACTATTTGACGCAAGGAAAGACTCTTGAAGAACTGCGTGAGAATTTGAAAGACCTGTATAAAGACATTTCTTCCAATACGGTTCCCTATCTTAAAAAGATCGATGAGCTTGTGCTTTCCTGATGAAAAGAAGCGATCTTATTAAAAAACTGTCCGACCTGGGCTGCATCTTGACCAGGCATGGCGGGAAGCATGACTGGTATACTAACCCGAAATTGAAAATGTCCCAGCCCGTGCCTCGACACATGGAGATAAACGAGCATTTAGCAAAGCACATTATTAAAAAACTTGGCGGGTGATTACTGATTTGGCCCGTGGGGGCATGAATGAAAGTATTATTTCCTTTCGCGCTCGATAAGCTTTGTCCTCTCGCTCAATAAGTCCATATTCAACGAGTGCGTTCATGTCCCGAGTGATAGTTTTGGAAGTGACCCTTGCATATGCTTTCGCCATGCGGGGGGTAATCTCTGGAACCAGTGAAAAGGGTACCGGGTCCGGTCGACGGGAAATGTCGAGCACCAAATGTCTGCGGCGGATATCCGCCTTGCTGGTTTTATCACGGAAGAACTCGTGCACGTAGTTTCTCCATGTAATGTCCCACTGCTGAGACCAGATCGCGTCGAGCTGCTCCTTGAGGCCATCCAGGAGTCCCTGGGTTGCATACACCAGGAAAGGAACAAGATCCCCGCCGGATTTGCTCGCCATTTCGAGCTGCCTGTAATACTCGGTTCTGGTGAGATTATAGTGGTTGCTCAATAGGTGCGCCGATGCGGCGGAAACGCCGGCCTTCATTAGGATTTGCACTTCAAGAAGCCTTGCCGTTCGGCCATTGCCATCCCCAAACGGATGGATCCACGCGATATAAACATGGGCGGTAACAGCTTTAAGAATCGCGCGTACGATTGAATCGCCCTTTCCAGCCTGGAAAGTGTCGCTGTTGAGCCATTGGCACAACTTATCAAGAAGAAAAGGACAATCCGCAGCAGGCGCTCCCTTGTAACTTCCTACCCAGGGCTTCGCCCCTTTATGTCGCAGCTTCTTTGCGAGCAGGTTGTGGGGCGAGGGCTTCGACGCGCAAGCTATGAAATCGGGCCTGACGGGAAGCTCACGGAGGAAGTATCAAAAGTCTTCGGTGTTCCTTTCGAGGCTTCCAGCGAAGGGCCACTGCTGCCGCCGCCGGCACGTAATCACGTGCATGCTCTGCCCGATCGCGCCGGATTGGAAATCAAGTTCCCAAGGGTTGAAGGGTATCGGCAGGCGATTCGCAATCGCGTCACAGTCAACAGGGAAGCCCTGGCACCGGTTGAGCTAGATCCACTTAGAATTCCCCCTGAAGTGGAAATGAAAGCCGGCCTGCCCAATAATGTCGGTAGACACTCTCTAAGCGGACCGGGCAGACTTGTCAGCCTGGACCTCAACCCCTACCGCAAGGGAAGGCGCGTTCAGGAGCTTGCCTTCGAGCTTGCCCGGGATCTCACGAGAGACTATTGCAGGCAGTCAGACTGTCTGGCTCCTGCCCATGTGCTGTTTCCGCAGATCGTGGGAATCGTCCACCGCTACCTGGAAGAGAAGGTCATTGCGATAGCTCCCGCGGATCGGTTGGACATCTTCCTCTCTCCTTATTGCGGATGGGTCATCGAGCGTATTGTAGAGGCAATCAAGCCCGATGCCGCCCAGGGCGAGGCACCGGAAATGCCGCGCTTTGAAACCAACCGCGCGCCCGGCTCAACTGTGGATGTTGATTTCTGGACAAGCCGGGAGGTTCGGGAAACCGTCCATAGCCACGTCAACTTCGTTGTTGCGGATACCAGGGTATGGGAGCAATCGGCGGCCTATTTCATCGATACTCATGAGGCCATAGATGCTTTCGTCAAGAATGCAGGTCTGGGCTTCGCAATCCCTTACCTGCATAACGGACAGCCCCATGACTATATCCCCGACTTTATTATCAGGCTCAAGGGGGATCCAGTCGTTCACTTGATCCTCGAGACCAAGGGATTCGACGAGCTTGCTGAGATAAAGGCCCAAGCGGCGGAGCGCTGGGTAAACGCCGTCAATGCGGATGGCCGGTTTGGCGTTTGGCGGTATGCAATGGCTAGAGAACCGTCAGAGGTGGCTTTGAAGATAGAAGAAAGCCGAAAAAGCACATAAGCCAGGGATTTGCGAAACGGGGCGCGAGGTCATTCTGTACATTCCCCCGTGGAGCAGAACTCCCGGATCGCTTTCAGAAAGGCATCCCCATACTCTTCAAGCTTGTACTCGCCCACGCCATGACAGCGCAGGAGCGCGGTGGAATCAGTGGGCCGGTTTTTCACGAATACGCGAAGCGTCTTATCGCTGAACACGACATACGGCGGGACTTCCCGCGCGCGGGCTATCCGTAATCGCACGCGCTTGAGACACCGGAAAAGCTCTTCTTCGTCCGGGCGATGAAAAGCTGACGCACCATCGTCCGGCTCGGTGATGCCTGCCTGCTCGCTGGCGGGCTTCCTGATAACGGCGCGCGGCCGTGTGGCCTGCTCCTCAGTGGCGCGAGACGATGAAGGCCGCTCGCGCTCCCGCGCCGGCAGCTCTTCTGAAGGCCTCTCCTGCGCCCGTTCCGCGCGTGCCTTCGCGCGGCCCGCCTGCTCCGCAGGCTGCAATGCCAGAAAGCTTTCCTTGCCGTTCAATAAAAGACGGCCGCGGGTGGAGAGGCGGAATCCGGCGGTCTCTCCTTCCCCGCGCAGCAGGTAGTCTCCGGCTTCAAGCTCCCGGATGAGAGAGAGCCACCAGCTCTTGTCGTGCTCCTTGCCGATGCCGAATGTCGGAAGCCGGTGATGGCCGCGCTCCAGGACCTTGTCGGTGGCGTTTCCGACAACGATGTCCGCGAGATGGTGTGCTCCAAAGCGCTCCCCGGTGCGCACGGCGGCGGACAGCGCCTTGCGGGCGGCATCCGTCAGGTCTTCCAGCTCGAGCTCCCCGGTGCAGACGTCGCAGCGGGCGCAGCCGCCGGGATGCTCCTCCCCGAAGTGCGCAAGCAGCTGCCTGCGCCTGCAGCCGCTCGATTCGACGTAGCGCAGGATATCGCGCAGGCTCGCTTCGGCGCGCCGTCGTTCCACGGGCGATTCGATTTTGTCGATGTGCCAGCGGATGGAGGCGATATCTCCGGGACCGAAGAACAGCGTGGCGTCCGCCTTCTCGCCGTCACGCGCAGCCCGGCCGGTTTCCTGATAGTAGCCCTCGATGCTTCGGGGAAGATCCCCATGCAGGACCCATCTTACGTTGGATTTATCGATGCCCATGCCGAAGGCGATGGTCGCGACGACCACGAGCACCTCGTCCTTGACGAACGCCTCTTGCCGGCGCTTGCGATCATCGTCATCGATGCCGGCATGGTAGGCCGTCGCTGAAATGCCATGAAGAGATAAAAAAGAGGCGGTTTTCTCCACCGCCTTCCGCGTGCCCCGATAGACGATCCCCGGCTCGCCTTCGTGCCTGCGGATGAAATTGAAAAGCTGCTCATCCGCGCTGCCCTTCTTCGGGACCACCCTGTAGAAGATCTCGGGCCGGTCGAAGCTCGCGCGCACGATGAACGGATCTTTCAGGCCGAGGAGCCTCACCACGTCGTCCTGGACCTGTCGGGTGGCCGTGGCCGTGAACGCGGCGATCGGCACATCGGGAAGCTCATTGCGCAGCAGTCCGAGCGCGCGGTAGTCGGGACGAAACTCGTGACCCCATTCCGAGATGCAATGCGCTTCGTCGACGGCGATCAGAGAGAGGCCGAGGGATTTCAGCCATTGCCTGAAGTCGGGGATGGAAAGACGCTCCGGGGAGACATACAGGAGCTTGATTCGGCCCTCAGAAAGCTCCCGCCGGGTCTTCGTCGCCTCTTCCGCAGACAGGCTGCTGTTGAGAAACGAGGCCGCGATCCCGTTCTCCCGCGCCCCGTCCACCTGATCTTTCATGAGGGAGATCAGCGGGCTCACGACCACGGTCAGCCCCTCTGCGAGGAGGGCGGGAAGCTGGTAGCACAGGGACTTGCCGCCCCCGGTGGGCATGGCGGCGAAAACGTCGCGCCCGCTGAGGATGGCCCGTACGATCTCTTCCTGGTTCGCGCGGAAGGACGAAAAACCGAAGTGCTTATGGAGCGCCCTCGCGATCCCGGCGTCATCGAGGGTCTGGTGCGATCTTTCCATCCCGTTCCTATCCTCCGGCCCGCTCTGCAAGCTCTTCCCAGCGGCTCATCTTGGCGTCGAGCAGGCTCTCGATCTCCCGGTAGCGCCTGTTGTTTCTCTCTATCTGCGCCGGATCGCGGGCCGGGCTCTGAAAGCCGGATTCAAGGTCCCGGGTCTCTGCCGCTGCTTTTCCGGCTGCGCACGGGCCCGTCGAACGGTTTCTTCAGCGCGCATGTCTCTGTAATCCCCGTAGCTCCCCGTGAATCCACGGATCCCGCCGCTGCCGTCGAAGATGAAAAGATAATCGGTAAGGCGGTCGAGCAAGGCGCGGTCGTGGGAAACGACATGATACAACCGCCGAACTCGGCAAGGCAATTCTCCAGCAGCCTGGTCGTGTCGAGGTCCAGATCGTTGGTCGGTAGCCCTTTTTTCCACGCACCTGCTCCGCCAGCTCCTTCATGTATTCTATGACCGTCAGCTTCCCGTTTATGAAACTTCCGGTCTCCAAACACCGTGGAATCGCCCTTGACGGCCGTTCCGCTATCAGGGGTGAGGGCGCCGGATAGCAGATTGGACGCCTTCATCATGACCATCGACGTGAAATAGGAAGGGCGGAAGCGGGAAAGAAAAAACCCCGGACGCTGAGCGGAAGTGGCCCGGTGGAGGTACTCGCGTCAGGAGAGTGCTACTCGGCGGCCTGCTGCTCGACAATGCTTTCGACCAGCTTGAGGATGGTGCGCTTCACGTGCGGGCTTTGAATCCTTGCAAAGAGCCGAAGGAGCGCCCGCTCCTCCCTGAGGGTACGCCCCGAGTCCTGTTCAGCGGCGGTGTCCGGCCCTGAGGCGTCCGACATTTCCCGTGAGTTAAGCTCGGCGATGAAGGCCTGCACGGGGGTGTCGAGGGCTTTCGCAATAAGGAAAAGGCGTTGGAGTGTGATCTGGTTTTTATTTGCCTCGTACTTCTGGATCTGCTGGTAAGAGACGCCGATGCGATCGGCCAGTTCCGTCTGGGTGAGCCCCTGCCGCTGACGATGGAACCTGATTTTGTGGCCAATTCCTTCGGCTTCCACTGATCGACCCGCGCATACAAGCTACCTTATTTCTTGAAACACATTCTACCAACTCAGGGTTGCACGTTCAATTGACAAACACAACCTTGGGTGGTATAATGAAATAAAGAAATATGCGCTTTCCGGCCTTAAGCCGTCGGCGGAGCCGTTCAGCGCTTCTATTAAAATGTGAGGACAAAACCGATGACCAGAGTTCTCATAGTGGACGACGACGCCACGGTCCGAAGCACGATGGCGCTCATCCTGGAAGGATTCCAATTCGATCCCTCCACCACGGATACCGCCGAAAAAGCGCTCAAGCTGCTTGAAAAAGAGCACTACGACGTGCTGATAACCGACTATGAGATGCCGGGGATGAACGGAGTCGAGCTGATCAGGAGCGTTCAATCCGTCTTCCCCAGGCCCGCCGTCATCCTCATGACCGGCTGCGGCGATGAAACTGTATTGAAGCTTTCAGGGGCAGATATGTATCTGCGCAAGCCCTTTTCAGCCATGCTCCTCAAGGACTGCATCGACAAGCTCATTACGTAGATGATGGGGGAAAACGGCCGGAGAGAAGCCTGCTGGGATTAGAGCAATCCCCGTGCGGCGAGGCTGCAGTCATTCTTCGGCTCCCTGCCAAGTATCACATGATCGAGGATCCCAATGCCGAACAGGCCGCACGCATCCCTGATCGCGTACGTGAGGCAAATGTCCTTTTGGGACGGCGCCCCGTCTCCCGAGGGGTGATTGTGAACCAGCACCAGCGAGGAGGCGGAGGCACGGAGCGCTTCCCGTACGATCTGCTGGGGATCCACCGCGACCGAGCCGACGGAGCCCCGGCACAACTCGACGATGCGAATCGGCCTGTGTTTTCTATTCAAGAGGACGAGGTGAGCCGATTCGCTCTGCGCGTCCCTGAGATACGGACCGAAATAGAGAGCGACGTACGTAAGCGCCTTGCGTGCGCTGTCGATGCATTCCTTGTCTTTTGCCTCTTCCCGAAACAGTCTCCTGCCGATCTCCAGCGCCGCCTTGATCTGCGAGGCCTTGGCGGGACCGATACCTGCGACCCCGCATATATCCCAGACGGAGGCGGCGTCCAGACCACGAAGTCCGGAGAAAACGTCGAGAAGCCTTCGTGAAAGCTCTTCCGCGTTCACTCCGATTTTTCCCGTCCGCAGGATGATCGCGAGGAGCTTGGAAAGCGGGAGAGATTCTGTGCCATGGCGGATGAGAAGATCCCGGGGCCGGTCTTCTTCGGACCACCGGCGTATCGGCACTCCCTCCACGCTTCGACGCTTCAAGCCGCCGTACCGCTTCTCCCCGCTCTTCTTGTCCTCCTTGCTCCACATCTCGATTGGCGCCAGCACCCCTAATGAGATACGCACAAGACGCTCCCGGTGCTTCAACCGGCCGTACGCTCGCGCCGGTTGATACGCTCGCGCCCGCTATAGATTCGCCTCCAGAGTCACGGGAACGACGCAGAAGGTTTCGGGGATGCGGGTGACCGTCTCAGTGCACCAGCTTGAATCCGATCTCCACGCCCATCTTCATGGTGAATCCGAGCTGGATGTTGAGGTAGCCCAAGGCCTCCAGCCATCGGGCATTCTTGAGCGGACCCGCGTCCACGGCATCGAAGCCGATGTCCCGGCCGAGAGACAGGACCATCCCCTTCGCACCGGCGTCATCGCCGGCCGCCAGGAGCGAGAGCGTCTGTCCCTTCGCTTTCCCGCTGCTCATTGTGCCGGCAAAAAGCGTGTTGAACGCTTTCACCACTTTTGCCCGTGGCGCCTTCTTCTGCAATTCCTCGGCGCCGCTGGTTGAATAGCCCAGGGCGAGCTGGAAGTCGGGCGTGAGGGCATTGGTCGCGTCGACGAGCGTCTTGCCGATAACCCCATCGCCCAATTCCTGAAGGGCGTCGTCCAGGGCCCAATAGGGAACGGCGAGTATCACCACTTCCGCCCATGCTCCCGCTTCACGAACCTTGGGCGGGTCCTTCCCGACCACCCTCATCTCGTAGCCGGCGCGCGCGAGACCCTTCTGGATTGCGCTTCCGACATTCCCGTCCCCGATGATCGCGACCTTTGGCTTCATGATTTCGCTCCTCTTCTTTGATTTGAATCAAAAGTAGCGAGGCCTGTGCTGCCGGTCAAACAATCATGAGCCGGTGAGGCCGCCGTGCCGGCATCAGGGATCATCGTATCGACATGCGGCCGTCTCGTGCAAATCCGTCGTGGTCCGGTGTATACTGGCCCGGCAATGAGCCACCTCGTCGTCCTGCTCTACGTCCTCTCTCTCGGGAGCGGGATCGCCGCATTCGCGCTTTTCGCTTTCCTTTTATCGCGGACCCGCGACCTCGCCATCCGGAATTACCTGCCCTATCTCGCCGTATACACGCTCCTCATCACGGCCGTTTCCGTGATGACCTACATCACCGCGAATGGCCTTGTCGACCTTGAGGATTTCGAAGCGCTTCTGCGGTTCCTGAAGCTCTACCTTGCCGTCTTCGTGCCGTTTCTTGGCGGATTCATTTTGGTCATGCCCAGGTTCTATGCGGCATTCCTCGGTTTTTCCATTTCCAGCCGGTGGAGGAAGGCGACGCTTGCCCTGACGGCGGCGGCCGCGCCCGTATTCGCAGTCCTCGTGTCCGGTCTGGGTTTCTTCCTGTCGCTCGTCACGTTTTTCACGTACGCCGCCGCCTTCGTCGCGGTCTCGACGTGGGTGGCGGTCATCGTCGCGCGGCGAAGGCCGTTCGTCCGGGATCCCCTCATACGCGCGGCCATTCCCGTGATCTCCGTGTTGTTCGCATTGAGCATGGCCGGCGCATTCGCGGAATCGTTTCTGATGGCCAGGCTCTACGCAGACTCAAGCGGCCGCGCGGTCTATTTCTCCATCGTGAATCCGATCTTCTACTTGATCTGGAACGTCCTGTCGATCGCCTTCGCAATGAAGCGCTACCTCCGCCGCGACGAGCCGTCCGACGGGATTGTCCTGTCCGGGGATTTCCTCGAACGACATGGGATCACCGATCGGGAGGCCGAAATCGTTCGCGCCGTCCTCCAAGGACAGAGCAACAAGGAGATCGCCTACAACCTCGGCCTGTCGGCCAACACGGTGCGTAACCACGTCCGCAGCGTATTCGTCAAGGCCGGGGTGGCGAGCCGGGTTCAGCTCTTCAACAAGATCCGGGCAAAGACCTCGTGAGCTCGGGAATCGAGCCACGCCGGCCCGTTGGCTCCAATAGTATGAAAGTACCATGATGGAATCCCTCCTCGTGGCTGTATAAATGGATCGACAGCGGCCGGACCATGAAAAACCCGCGGCCGCGAGGAGGTCGTATGAACATCAGGAAAGCAGCCGCGAACGTTGTTCGCTATCTCGCCGTGTTCTCCGCCGTGTGCGTGGCGGTCTTGGTCTCCACCTGGATCGTCCCGGTGCGCGCCGAGCTCATGACCAGGATCACGGAGCTGGGCGCCGCCTTCATGGCGATCACAACGGTGAACTTCGCGATCACCGCGCTCGTTCTGTTTCTCTTCCTGTCCTTCGCCCGAACGAGCGGATGGCGGCTCGCCCTGGGACTGATCGGCGTATTCTGGGGCGTGCTGTACTTCATGAGCCAGATCGAGAGCCTGATCTTCAATGAGGCGCTCACCTCGATGACCACGAGCGACATCATCGAGAACGTCCTGCGCGGACTCGTGTCCACGGCGCTGTCGGTTCCCGCGGCGATGCTTCTCACCGGAGGATTCAAGAAGAAGGCGACGAGGGACGGCGCGTCCCTCCGCGTCGACATCGCGGATTATGCCTGGAAGCTCCCCGCAGCCGGTGTTGTCTTTGTGCTGGTGTACTGGCTCTTCGGCTATTTCGTGGCTTGGCAGTTCCCCGCCCTCCGGCAGTACTACTCGGGAACGACGGAACTGGTTCCTTTCTTTCCCTATACGGCGGCCATGCTCGCCAACTCGCCGTGGTTCGTTTTCGTGCAGTTCGGCCGCGGTCTTCTCTGGGGCCTGCTCGCCCTGCTGTCCGTCCTGCTCATCGGAAAAAGCAAGACTCGGAGCGCGTTCGGGGTCGGCGCGGTTTTCACCCTGTTCGGCCTCCAGCTCCTCGTTCCCAATCCGATGATGCCGACGGAAATCCGGGTCCCTCACCTCTTCGAGACGACAAGCTCGATGCTCTTGTACGGATCGTTCCTGGGGTGGTTCCTGCATCCAAGAAGAATTTAAAGCCCTTCACTCAGCCGCGGCCCCCTCCTTGTCCTTCTGGTAGAGGTCGATGACGCTCTTTTTCCAGAGCTTCACCTTGGAGCGGTGCGCGCCGCGGGCGATGGCGTGGGCCGCGGTGGGTGAGGTGATCAGGATGAACAGGAGGCAGAGAAGCGCCTTGATGCCGAGGGAGGTGAAGCCGGACCAGGCCAGGACCCCGATCAGCATGAAGATGGTGCCGAAGGTGACGCACTTGGTTGCGGCCTGGAGACGATTGTAGACGTCCGGCAGCCGCAACAAGCCGAGGCAGCCGAAGAAATTGAAGAAGATGCCGACCCCGAAGCAGATGATGGAGGCGATGTTACTCATCGAAACCCCTCCCTTCCAGGTACTTCGCCAGTGCGACCGTACCGATGAAGCTCAAGAGGGCCCACGTGATGGCCACGGTGATGAAGAACTCCTGCCCCGTGACGACCGAGAGCAACGCACAGAAACCTACTATTACGATCCCGATGATGTCGATCGCCACGGTCCGGTCCGGGGCGGTGGGTCCGCGGGCAATGCGGTAGAGGCACATGAAACAGCAGAGCAGGAGCACGCCGGTGAAGATCTGAAATACGACGCTCATGCACTCCCCCTCAGTCGAACATCTTCGACAATATGCGCTCGAAATCGGATACGATCTTCCGCGTGGCTTCCTCCACATCCGTCGCCTCCACGTTGATCCAATGGATGTAGAGGTAGCCGTCGTCCGTCATGTCCACCGTCATGGTCCCCGGCGTGAGGGTTATGGAGTTGGCAAGAACGGTCCTCCCCGATTCGCTGGTGAGTACGGTCTTCACCTTCACGATCCCTGGCCGTATCGGAAGCGCGGGATGGGCCACACGGTAGAGAACGTCGAGGTTCGCCTTGAGCATGGCCCAGAAGAAAACGGCAAGATAGACCGGCACCCACAGCCAGCGTGCGATACTGCGCGGCCGCGCGGGGCGGCGCGGGGAAACCGCCGGGAATGTGAAAATCCTCGAGAAGAGAAGGCTGGCGGCCGCCGCCAGGACCACCCCGATGATGAGCGGCTGCCAGTCCATCGTGCGCGTTCGAAAATCGTAGGGCCAGCTCACCAGGTACCAGAGAACCAGGGAGACGAGAAACAGGGTGATCCTTCGCATCCTAACCTCCAGACCCCGGGAAGACAGCCGCGGCGTATCCAAGGCCCGCCGACAGCGCGTTCACGGCAGGCTCGAGGAACTGCCCTCGAAGCCCCCCGACGAGGAGCAGTCCCATCCCCGCGCACAGCACCGCCAGAGCCACCATGGCCAGCGACATGGCCAGAGGGGATTCCTTCACCTCCCGGAGCCGCTCCGGCAGGCTCCCGAGGAATGCGTAGCGCAGGACCTTCAGGAACGAGACCAGGGTGACGAAGCTCACGAGAATCGTGATCGCCCCCAGCCAGTGGAACCCGGCCTGGAACGCCGCGATGATGATCAAGAGCTTGCTCCAGAACCCGTTGAACGGCGGCACCCCGGCGATGGAAAGAGAAGCGATGGTGCAGGCTATCCGGGTGACGGGGAGTTTCTGCCACAACCCCCCCATCTCCTTCAACTGCCGCGTGCCCGTGGCGTATTCGATGGAGCCCGAGCAGAGAAACAGGAGGGACTTGAAGACCGCGTGGTTCGCCAGGTGGAACACGCCTCCCAGGATGGCGAGTGAAGCCACGGCGGCGCTTCCGCCCGTGGCCAGAAGGTAGCCGCCCATGCCGAACCCCAGGATCACGTAGCCCATCTGGCTGATGCTGTGGTACGCGAGAAGACGCTTGAGATCCCATTGGCCGACGGCGAGGAAGACCCCCACGGTCATGGAGAGCACCCCAACGGCAATGAGAACCGCGGCGAACCTTCCGTCCATGCCGATGACGTTGAAAAGCACGCGGGCAAGAGCGTAGATCCCCAACGCCTTGATCAGCACCCCGGAGAGCATGGCCGAGATGGGAGCCGGAGCCGAGGGATGGGCGTCGGGCAGCCAGGGATGGAAGGGGACCAGGGCCGCCTTGATCCCGAAACCCACGATGAAAAGCACGACGGCCATGGCCACCTGCGGCTTCATGGCGGAGCCCGCGAGCGCCCGGGAGATGCTCGCCATGGTGAGGAAGCCGGTCGTTCCGTACAGGAGAGCGATCCCCACGAGGATGAACGTGGAACCGATGCTGCCCAGCACGAGGTACCGGAACGACGCCTCCAGCTCCTCGTGCTCGGTGCCGAAGGCGACCAGCGCGTAGGATGACACGGAGGCGATCTCCAGGAACACGAAGAGGTTGAACAGGTCCCCGGTGATGATCACCCCGTTCATGCCCGCGACCATGAGGAGGAAAAGCCCGTAATACCGATGCTTCGACGTGAAGCGCCTCATGTACGGAACCGAGAAGAGCGTGACGGAGAAGCTCACGCAGCCGATCACCAGGAGCATGAACGTGGAGAGGCCGTCCATCACCCACGCGATGCCCAGGGGAGGAGGCCAGCCGCCGACCGCGTAGACCCCGCGGGCTCCCCGCAAGAGCACCGCCAGTGCCAGAAGCGCGAGGGTGCAGGCGTTGCCGAGTATGTCGCAAACCGCAGATGACTTCCTGCCCAGCACGGTGACGAGGAAAGCGCCGGCAAGCGGGACGGCCACCAGAAGCGGAACGAGGATGCCGCTCATCCCTTCAACCTCCTGATCTCCGTGATGTCGAAGGTGCCGTATTTCTCGTAGAGGCGGATGCACAGCGCGATGCCCAGGCTCGTGATCCCCAGCCCGATCACGATGGAAGTGAGCACGAGCGCCTGGGGAAGCGGATCCACCGCGCGGGAGAGGAAGTCGGTGAGATTGGTCGCCGGTTCGAGGATGGGCACGGCGCCGTTCTTCCTGTAGCCCAGGAGCACGAGGAAGAGGTTCACCGCGTATTCGATGATGGAAAGACCCACCACGATCTTCACCGTGTTCTTCTTGGTCAGAACGCCGTACAGCCCCACAAGGAACAACACGAGGCACAACGCGTAGACCATGGGCTACTCCTCCTCTTCGGTCTGAACCATTTTTGAGGCGCCGTCCGCGTCCACCACGATCCGCAGCACGGAGAGGATCACGAAAATCGAGAACAGCGAGGCGCTCACCTTCAGGCAAATGGCGATGTTGTTCACGGGTATCGTTCCCGCGCTCAGGATGTGAAAGCTCCTCCCGGGGAAGCGCTCCTGCAGGAAATTGGCGAAAAAGATCCCGCCCCACCCGACGCCCAGGAGCCCCACCGTGAGAAAAATGAGCGCTCCGGCGCTGTCCAACCCGGCGGCGGTGCCCAGTCCGGCGCGCCCGAGGCTCGCCTCCTTGCCGAAGGCGAGGGTGAGGAGGATGTAGGCGCAGGCGATGATAACGCCGCCCGCGAACCCTCCGCCCGGAGAGAGGTGGCCCGTCAGGGTGATGTATGCCCCGTAAAGGACGATGAAGACCGTCACCCAGCGGGTGACGGTCTTCACGATCACCGTCATCCCTTTCATTTGTCTTTCCCCCTCTTTGACCTGCCCCGCAGGATAGTCAGGGCGCCCAGAATGGAGGCGAAAAGGACCGTCGCCTCTCCCATCGTGTCGTAGCCCCGGTAGTCGAGCACGATCGACGTGACGGCGTTCGCGGAGCCCGTATCGCGCAGCGTCTCCTGGAGGTAGCGGTTGGCGGGCGCTTCCACCACCCGGGAGATGATGGGCGTGCCGAAGGGCGGCAGGCCGCGAAGGGCGAAAATCCCGAACGCCAGGAAGACCGCCAGGAGCGCGACCGAGAGGGCAAGCCCGGCCCACCCGATGTGTCCGCGGGCCGGAGTGACCTCCCGGGAAATGGTTGCGCGGATGAGGAAGATGAGGGCCACGACCTCAACGGCGACCTGGACGATGGCGAGATCCGGCGCCCAGAGGAAAAGGAAGGCGATGCTCACCCCGACGCCGACGGCGCCGAGGGAGATCACGGAAGAGATGAGGGCCGGGGTCTCCAGGGCGATAAAGCCCCCGAGGATCATGAAGGAAAGCAGTGCGATCAGAATCGTCTCTGTTCCCATAGGCTTACCTCACAGGAAAACGATCACGGCGAAGAGCGCCAGGAGCCCCGCAATGCTCCAGGCCAGGTACCACGGGAGCATGCCGTTGTGCAGCTTGCGCAGCGCCCAGGTGATCCCGGCGCCGGCCCTGCCTATCTGGACGTAGGGATCGAAGGCGCCCTTCTCCTGGCCGCGGTACATCCTGCCCAGGAGCGGGAGGCTCCTGAGCGTCTCGTAGAAGCCGACGCCCGAGACGCGAAGCCGTTCGGCGCTCATGCTCTCTCCCCCGATGAACGGCTCCGCGATCCGCGCCTTTTTCCTCAGGCGGCCGAGGCCATAGAGGAGCAGCCCCGCGGCCAGGCCGATAAGGAGGAGCGCGGTGGCAAGCGTCGAGTCCCAGACTCCGCCCGCCTCGGCAGAGAAACCCAGGGCAGGAAAGATCAGGGCCCTCAGGGTGAATCTGTAGAAGATCCCGATGCCGACGCAGGCGAGAGCAAGCACGGCAGGGGGCGCGAGCATCGCCCAGTTCACCTCGCCCGAGATCTCCCGCGTCCGAAGGGACCTCTGGCCGAGAAAGACGGAATACAGGGCCTTGATGAAGGAAGCGAGGGTAAGGGCGCTGCCGAACATGGCGGTCACGAGGAACAGCATCGAGGCCCATCCCCCGGCTTGAATGGCGCCCTGGTAGATCATCCACTTGGAGGCGAAGCCGTTGAGGGGTGGGATGCCGGAGATTGCGAGGGATGCCACGAGAAAGGAGGCGAAGGTGACGGGCATGGCCGCGGCAAGGCCGCCCAGATCCTCCAGGTTCGTGGTCCCGGCCTTTTTTTCCACCGATCCTCCGCCCAGGAAAAGGCAGCTCTTGTACAGCGTGTGATTCAGCATGTGGAACAGCCCGCCCGCGATGCCGATCGGGGTCAGCGTACCGATGCCGAGCACCATGTACCCGACCTGGCTGATGGCATGGTAGGAGAGCAGGCGCATGAGGTCGTGCTGCACCATGGCCATGAGCACCGCGGCGACGATGGTCACCGCGCCGACGGTCATCAGCACCGTACCGATGGCGGCCGTGGGAATGAAGATGCCCGTGCAGATCCGCACCAGCAGGTAGATTCCCAGGAGCTTGTCCAACGCGGCCGGGAGGAAGGCCATCACCGCGGCAGGCGCTCCTTCGCTCGCGGCGGGTATCCAGGAGTGGAAAGGCATGGAGCCCGCCTTTGTCAAGGCGGCAGTCCCGATCAGGAGAAAGGCGATCGAGAGGAGCCATCCCTGGACCGGCACGTGGATCGCGCTCATGGAGAACGAGCGCACCGCGTACCACAACAGTCCGATGCCCAGGAGCAGGCAGCCGTCCGTGGCGCCCAACATGACGAAGCTCTTCGTCGCCCCCGCCCTCGCCTCGGCCGTGCCGGTGGCGACCAGGAAGTACAGGGAGGCGGTGACGATCTCCCAGAAGATGAGGAAGGCCAGGAGATGGTCGGCAAGGAGCACGCCGCTCGAGCCTCCGATTGCGAAGAGCAGGAACGCGTAGTATTCCCGCAGCCTGGCTTTTCCCGCCATCGCGGGAAGGGAGTACAGGGTGATGAGCAGGCCGAACGCCGCGGAGAGCAGGAGCGCGAAGGAGCCCAGAGGGGTGAGGGTGAGATCGAGGGAAAGGGAGAAATCCCCGATGGAGATCAGCGGCAGCATGAAATCTGGCCCGCCGGCGATGAAGAGCCAAAGGGAGAAGGCGAAGGTGGCTGCCGCCGCCAGGAGGGCGAGGGATTCCCTCACCCATTTCATGGCACGGGGGATCGCGAGGGCGAGAATCCCGGCGGCCAGCGGAACGACGACCGGCAGGAGCGTCACGGCTTGCGTGCTCATCGAAACACCGCCTCTACAGCCAGGTCAGGCCGAGCGCCCGCCCAATGAAGGCGAGCGCGAACGAAACCAGCGACAAAAGAGTGAGAGGTCTCCAGAAAAATTTCAGGGATTGGTCCACCCTCACCCTCGGATTCGTGTTCTTGATCACGATGATCAGGACGAGGATTCCCGCGTACTTGAGCACGGACCACAGGGATTGCCATCCGCCGAAGCGCAACCCGCCGAGGAAAAGGGCGCACAGGAACACGGGGAGGGTAAAGAGCAGCATCGCCTGGGTGAGCTTGAAGACAGCAAGGGGCAGCCCCGAGTACTCGATGAGGAACCCGCCCATGATCTCGGTCTCCGCCTCCGAGATGTCGAAGGGGATCATGCCGAGCTTCGCCTGTACGCACAGCAGGGAGACGACGAAGGCGAGAGCGCCGGAGACGCTCGCGACAACGGGGGAGGAGGCGATCCGGGCGATCTGCAGGCTGAATCCGCTGTGGACGATGACGACGACAATGCAGATGAGGAAGGGAAGCTCGTAGGAGAGGATGAGCTTCATTTCACGGCTCGCTCCCAGGCCGGCGAGGGGATTTCCCGAGGCGAGGGCGCCGAGCATCAGCGCGAGGGAGGGGAGCATGAGGAAATACACCACAACGACCAGGTCTCCCATGAAGGAGCTCCCGCGCAGGAATGCGAGCCAGAGAACGGGGGATACGGCGGAGACGGCGATCAGGCCGATGAAAGGAGCGAAGAGGAAGAGGCCGTGGTTGCCGCCCTTGGGAAGGATCACCTCCTTGCCCATCAGCTTTACAATGTCGTAGACCGGCTGCGCCAGAGGCGGGCCCACCCGCCACTGCAGCCGCGCGGTCACCTTCCTGTCCACCCAGCTGGCCAGAAGCCCCAGGATCGCGGTGAAGAGGAAGCCGGGGAACACAAGGAAGGCAAAGACGTCTCTTGCCACGTGAGTCACCCTCCCTTCGCGGGGGCGTGCTTTCCCGCGGTGCGGCGCCCTCTTTCGGACGCGTTGGTGAGGAGAGCCGCCGAGATGAGATCCGCCAGGAGTCCCGCCGCGCGCCGCAGATCATCCGAGAGAGGCGAGCCGATGCGGAGGCAGGCGGGCTGGATGCCGAGGACGTGAACCGCCGCGCCCGTCTGGGAGGAAATGATGCCGGACAGCTCGGCCAGGGGCATCGCGTGAGTGGTGAGGCACGCTCCGTCCAGACAGGCCGGATCAAGGATCTCGAACTCGCCCGGCGGCCTGCCCAGATGGGCGGCGTCGATCAGCAGGACCGTGTCGGGCAGCTCCCGGACCATGCGTCCGAGGTGGTTCTCCGGCGCATCCGCGGCCTCCAGAACCCCGGCCCCGGGGGCGCCGCGCAGCAGGCGCGCCACCGAAAGCCCAACGGCGTCGTCTCCGCGAAGCTCGTTGCCGATCCCGACGAGCATCACCTTCCCCCGCAGAATCGGGATGAAGGGATTGCCTGCCGCGCTTCCTTCTCTCATCTGCCTATCCCGTGGTGAGCGTGGTCCGCCTGCGGCAGCGGGCGCAGAGAATCTTTGCCCGGTCGGACCGCCCGCGATCCGCGATGGCGGCGGCGACGTTGTCGTCAATGACCCCCATGCTCCGCAGGCGCGAGTGGAAGAGGGTGGGGCTGGAGAACTCCAGCTCCCCCACCCGCTCGGCGATCCATGAGAGGTGATCCCTGCACGCGATGACGTCACCGCAGACTTCGCAGAGGGCCAGCTCCTTCTCTATGGTCTCGAAGGATTGCGTCTTTCGGTCGAAAAAGGACAGCTCCCAGTCGTTGGAAAGCGCTATTCCGAGGTGATCCGCGATGCATGCGGCTTCACAGCAGCCGCAGAAGATGCAGGTATCGGTGTAATGGATCATGACCCGCCTGGCGACGCCGCCGTTCACCTCGTCCCGGTGGCCGATGGCATCCACCGGGCATACCTGCTCGCAGGCCAGGCAGCCGACGCATCGCTCGGCGTCGAATTTCGGCTGTCCCCGGAAGTTGCCGTGGGGAACGTGAGGGGTGCGGGGGAACGTCGAGGTGTAGGGCCGGCTCATGAGGGCCTTGATCGCCTCAGCGAGCTCCCGCATCTTGGGAAGCTTCATACGCCCATCTCCTTGCGCAGCGCCTCCGTCTTGCATTGCGAGAGGCGGATGATGTCCTGGCCGTTGTACAGCAGCCTGCCGTCCGTCGAACGGACCGCCATGCGTTCCGTGCAGCAATAGCAGGGATCCACCGCGGCAAGAATGATCGTGGCGTCCGCGATCGATTGGCCGACCACGGTGGAATAGCAGGTGGGAATGTTCATAAAAGAGGGCGCCCTGACCTTGTGCCGTACGGGCCGGTTGGTGCCGTCGCTGCGCACGTAATGGAAGACCTCGCCTCGTGGGGCTTCGTGGGTTCCAATCCCTTCGCCGGGCGGCACACCGGTAAGGTTGAGGTCGATCTCCCCTTTGGGCAGTCCGGCAAGGCACTCCTTCACGATTTTCACGGATTCGAAGATCTCGAGGACCCGCACCAGAAGCTTGTCGAAAACGTCGCCGTGGGTCGCGCTCACCATCTTCCACTCCACCCGGTCGTAGGCAGCGTAGGGTGAGTCTTTTCGTATGTCCCGGCAAACGCCGGACGCCCTGGCGGTCGGACCCACGGCGCACCAGGCAATGGCGTCGTCATGGCTGAGCACGCCGATTCCTTTCAACCGGGCGTGGAGCACGGGGTCGTCCAGCACCGCCTTTTTCAGAAGGTCAAGGGTGGGCAGGATGGAGTCGATCTTCTTCACTACGACGGGGATGTCGTCGTCCTTGATGTCACGCCGGACCCCGCCGGGCTTGAACATGGCGTAATTGTTCCGGTTGCCGGAAAGGATCTCCATGACGTCGAGGATTTCCTCCCTCAGCTTCCAGACCCACATGTAGACCGTGTTGTATCCCAGAAAGTGGCCGGCCAGGCCGAGCCACAGAAGGTGGGAGTGGATGCGCTCCCCCTCCGCGATGATCGTGCGGATGTATTTGGCCCGTTCGGGCTCCTGTACGCCGAGGATGTCTTCAACGGCACGCGTGTAGGCGAAGGGATGGCTCGTGGAGCAGATGCCGCAGATCCGCTCGACCACGAAGGTGGCCTGGTCGAAGGTCTTGCTTTCCGAAAGCTTCTCGATTCCCCGGTGGTTGTACCCGAGGGCAAGGTCGACGCCCACGACCTTTTCGCCCTCCACCGTGAGGCTGAAGAACTCGGGCTCCTCCTGCAGGGGGTGGAAAGGCCCTAGGGGAATGATCGAGCGCTGCATCACACCCCCCTGTCTCTCACGGCCTGCGGGTCCCACTCCACGTATTCGCTCCTGAGAGGATGGACCCCTTCGGGCCACTCCTCGGGCAGCAGCAGCCTCTCCGGTCTGGGATGCCCGCGGAAGGTGACGCCGAGAAGCTCGCGCATCTCCCGCTCGATCCAGTTGGCTCCCTTGATGAGCGGGGTGAGGGAATCCACCTCGGGCCGCTCGCGGTCCAGCTTCACCCTGAGGCTCACCAGGAGGTTCTGGCCCTCCAGGGAGAAGTGGTAGAGGATCTCCATGCGGCCCCGGGCATCCACTCCCGACGCCGTGTTGAACCTGGCGCCGAGATCCCTGAACAGGTAGGTCGCCACCGCGAGCAGGGCCTGCGGCCTGATCTCGACGTACACCCTGGCTGCGGACTTTTCGGCGACTTCCACGATGTCGGCCGCGAATTGCCGCCTGATGGCGGCGAGCGCTTCATCCCGGCTCATGATTTTCCTCCCAGCTTTGCGATGAGCTTCACCACGCCCGCGATGATCGCCTCCGGCTTCGGGGGGCATCCGGGGATATAGACGTGCACGGGGATGACCCGGTCCAACGGCAGCGGGCAGTTGTAGCTCTTCATGAACATGCCGCGGGAGAGCGCGCACTCCCCGATGGCCACCACGACGCAGGGCTTTGGGACGTGCTCCTCCCAGATCTTTTTCACCCGGTGCATCGTTTTCCTGTTGCAGGAGCCGGTCACCAGGAGGACGTCCGCGTGGCGGGCGCTTCCGGCCAGCCGCATGCCGAACCGCTCGACGTCGAAGCGCGGGGTGAGGCAGTCGAGGACTTCGATATCGCAGTTGTTGCAGCTCCCCGTGGAAAGATGGAACACCCAGGGGGATTTCAAGAGGGCCTTCAAGGTGATGCCGCCCATTACGCCTTCTCCCTCATCCAGTGGGTGGAATGGATCACAAGATTGTCTCCCACCAGAAACGTTCGATCCGGCAGCGCGGCGTCCGCCTGCCGGAGGGCGAGCGCCCCATGGGGGCAGCTGGCGATGCACAGGGGTTCGCCCGCCGTGCCCCTTCGGTCAAGGCAGAAATCGCAGTTGTGGACTATAAGGGGAACGATCTCCGGGTAGATGGTGCCGTACGGGCAGGCGTGGGAGCAGGAGCGGCAGCTCACGCAGCGCATCGTGTGCCGTAAAAGCAGCCTCTCCCTGGCCTGTTGCTGTTCCAGCGCCTGAACGGGACAGCTTTTCACGCAGTGCGGGTCCTCGCAGCGGCGGCAGACCAGGGCATACGTGGCCAGCTCGACCACGGAGAGGATGCCGTTGTTCGACGGGTGGTAGAAGTAGCTGCAGAGCGCCGTGCATCCCGCGCAGTCCCCCGATGCGCACACGTCAAGGTCGACGAACAACCGCGCGTGAGCGGCGGGACGCGGCGTGGTGCCCGGAATGCCGAGGTAGACCTCCTCCGCGCTCGTGCTCATGTGCTCCCTCCTCAGTCCCAGATATCGTGAAAGCGGCTGATCGAATCGTAGCGGAACACCGGACCGTCCTTGCACGCATAGAAGGTGCCGATCCTGCAATGTCCGCACTTGCCCAGGCCGCAGGACATGTTTTTTTCCATGGAGAGAAAGATGCGGTTTTCCGAGAACCCGAGATCCCTGAGCTTGCCCGTCGCGTATTTCATCATCACGGGGGGACCGCAGACCACGGCGATCCCCTCCGCGCGGTCGATGTCGGCGCCGTCCAGGATCGTCGTCACCACCCCTACCTTGCCCCGCCAATCCCCGTTCGCCTGGTCCACGGTCAGCACGACGTCCAGGTCCCCTCGTTCGGCCCACCCCTCGATCTCCTTGCGATAGAGAAAATCACCCGGGGTCTTGCATCCACCCCGAAAGGCGAGCTTTTTCAGCCGTCCCGATTGATTGAAGAACTCGTACATCAGGCTGCGAAGCGGCGCGAACCCGCAGCCTCCGCCGACCACGAGCACTTCCTTGCCCGCAAACACCTCCAGCGGATATCCGGTGCCGAAAGGCCCCCGCAACCCCACCGTTGCCCTGGGTTGAAGCTCGTGGATGGCGGAGGTCACCCTGCCCGCCTTCATTACCGTGAAAGAAAGCACCTGGGGTTCGGATGGATTGGACGAGGGGGTGAACGGCGCTTCCCCGAGGCCTGGCACCGTCAACTCCATGAATTGACCCGTCTTGAAGTCCAAGGGCTCCTTCGGTTCCACACGAAGCGTCTTGATTGTGGGGGTCTCGGCAATGACCTCGACCACCTTCGCCTCCACGGGCTGGTAGGGATTTTCGCTCTTATCCATTTCTCGCCATGCCCCCCAGAATCCTTCGGATGTCGATGCGGCCGGGACATGCGGAGATGCAGCGGCCGCATCCTGTGCAGGCATACAGGCTGCGGGTCTTGGGGAAGAAATCGAATTTCTTCTCGAAACGGTTGCGCAGCCGCATCCACAGCTGGGGCCGGGGATTGGCCCCGCCGGCAACCTTCGCGAAATCCTTGATGAGGCAGGAATCCCACATCCTAAACCGCGCAGCCTCGTCGTCTTTTTTCTGGTCGTAGAGCAGGAAACAGTGGCAGGTGGGGCAGATGGTATTGCAGGCACCGCATTCCACGCACGTGGACGCCTCCTGCCCCCAGAGTCCGGACTCCCAGCTCTGCTCGAAGGCGCCTTCCAACAGCTCCTGTGCGGGAATACGGTGCTCCTGGATGTTGCCGCGGACTTTCTCTTCCGCCTGCCGGCGCAGCCGTTCACGTTCATCCATTTCTTGCTGCGTCGCCTCGCGCGGACGGGGAGCGGCGCTCTCCATCAGGGTCTCGCCGCGGGTGGAGCCCGCTTCCACGACGAACCCGCCCGCGATCTCGGAGAGGTTGATGTCGAATCCCTGCCTGGGGAACGGCCCGGTGTGGAGAGCCATACAGAAGCAGGTGTCGATGGGCCGTGGGCAATCTGAAGATATGACGAGATTCTCTTCTCGATGCCTGCGGTACAGCGGGTCAGGCCGTTCATCATCCAGAAACACTCTGTCCAGCACGTCGAAGCCCTTCAGGTCGCAGGCCTTGACCCCGACGATGCAGATCGGCTTCTCGGAGACCTCCGGGACGGCATTGCTGAACCCCGAAGCGACCCGCTCGCGCGCCCTGAAGTAGAACGCCTTCAGCGGCTCGCAAGGGCGCACCTCGCCAATCGAAGCGCACGCCCTCTCCCGCGGGATGGACTCCAGCCGTTGAAGGTACTGGCGCTTGTCCTTTGTAACGGGAGCGAGGACCGTGTACCCTCCCGAAAGGGAAGAGAGCAGGACGGTAAGGTCTCCCGGCGAGAGAAACGCCGCTTTCATGGGATGTCCCTGCCGGTCTGGTTGTAATGAAGAGGAGGATCGATTCGCGACGCGCTTTTTTCCGTGCGCCGCTTCCGGGTGCCCCAGAAGGGAAAACGCCTTGCCTTTTTTAATGCACCAACTTCAGTCCGCACAAGCTCGGAAGCGCATTTTTCCCCTCTGGCCGCGCCTGCATTCGGTGAGTTCACCTTTTCCTCCGCTATTTGAATTAAGGAGGACCGCAGCTGCCGTAGCCAGAACGCCTGCACAGGATCCTGAACGGTTTTTCAGATTATTGGAAATCGGCTCTCCTGTCAAGCGTGGAAACTAGCGAGATTGGGATTCCGCCTTGTGGAGGGAGATCCGAAAGAGCGTGCCCTTCCCCTCTTCGCTGTCAAATTCGATTGTTCCGCCGTAGCGCTCGACATTGGCTTTCACGATTGCGAGGCCGAGACCGGTTCCGATCTCCGACGTTGCTTTCGCGTTGGAAGCCCGGAAAAACTCGCTGAAGATCCTGTCGCGCTCCTCCCGCGGGACGCCGATGCCCGTATCCTTCACCTCGAGCAGGATTCGATCCCCCTGTTCGCCGATACGGACGGTTACGAATCCTCCCCTGGGGGTATACGCGATCGCGTTGGAGAGGAGGTTGGTGATCACCGAGCGAAGCCCATCCTCGGCGCCGCTCACCGAGGCGTCGGGGACCGCGCAGTCGAATGCGAGCACGACCCCGCGCTCCCGGGCGCGCGATTCGTAAAGCTCCACGATTTCCCGCGCCAGCCGATCCAGGGAGACGGCCACGGGTTTGAAGCTCGACTGCTCCATCCTGCCCCGCGTGAGCACGTGCAGGTCGCTCACGACCTCTGAAAGCGTTTGAGCCCGCAAGTGTATTCTGCCGATCAGCTCTCGCTGCCGCTGCGTGATTTCACCAAGATACCCGTCGAGCAGCGTGGAGGCGATCGAGCTGATGGCATTCGCCGGGGAGCGCAGCTCATGGGAGGCGTGGAGCAGGAACATCGTCTTCGCATCCGACAGGCGCTTGACTTCTTTATAAACCATCGCGTGCGCGATGGCGAGTGAAATCACGTCCCCGAGACTGGAGAGAAGGGAGATCATTTCATCCGACAGTCTCCTGCCCGGCTCGCCGTAGATGCAGATCGAGCCGAAGATCCGCTCCTCCAGTCGGAGCGGAACGCAGATGAGGGATTCGATCTCGTCATCCACCTCGGGAAACTCCCGGGCCAGGGTGTCGCGAATCACCAGCGGCTTGCCCGATAGCAGGCGCGACTGGTAGGTGGCGCGCTCGATCGCCACGTCGCGCTGCACGCCGACCCGCGCCCGGGCCGTCATCTTGCCCGTATCCTCCTCGAGGAGGTTGATCGAGCAGCCTTCGACTCCCGTGACCTCCGCGACTACCCGCACGGAAGCGTCGAGAATCTCCTGCAGCTCCAGCGTGCTTGCCGCTTTCTTTATCGTCGCGCAGAACAATTGGAGCTGGCGCGCCCGGTTGGAAATGGATTTGTAGCGCGGCGCGCTTCGCAGAATCAGGTCCGTCACCAGGGCGGAGAGGCAGCCGACGGCGACGGCGATCGCGAGCCGGAGCTCCAGCGACTCGCTCAGCCGCAACGGCAAAAAACCCAGGAAGCAGAGAAGAGACGTGACTGCCCCTGCGGCGGCAACCAGGTGGGCACCGAAACCATGCGGAGCGTTCTCTCTTTTCACGTCTCCGATAGTATAAGAGCAACACCCTGGTCGGGCAAGGATTCTCTCACAGCGCTATGCGCAGCTGCCGCATCCCGTGGGGTTCGCTTTCGGAGTTGTCGGACTGATCCGTGCCTGTCTTCACCGCGCTACAGGAAAGAGCCTTTTCCCAAAGCGAAGGAGAGCGAATATCCCGACAAGCGGGACCACGGCGTACGAAATAAAGAGGACGGGGAATCCCCGCGCTTCCAGGACGTACCCGCCGATGACGCTGGCCAGAAAAGTCGGCAATCCGATGCCCACTGCATTGTAGAGCGCCATCCCCATTGCCCTCCTGCCCGGCTCTATCCTGGCGTTCACGTAGGCGACCGCGGCCGTATGAAAGGTGCCGAAGGTGAACGCGTGCAAGAGCTGGGAAAGGGCGACCAGCGCGATGGAATGCGAGAAGACAAAAAAGGACAGCCGCACGCTGATCGCGAGAAGCGACAGCACCAGGAGCATCCGAAGCCCCAGGGCGGCGATCAGGCGGCCTGAAAAGTAAATCGTGAGTATCTCGGCAAGCGGGCCGATGGCCCAGATCAGGCTGACCCCGGCCGCGGGGAAGGTTGCCTGGAGGTAGAGCGAAAAGAAAGAGTAGTAGGCGCCGATGCCGAAGCGCCCGAGAAAGATTATCGCTATCACAAGCCAGAAGCTGGCGTCGAACCCGCCAAGGGAAACCGGCCCGCCATGGCGCTGCCGCATTTCCTTCCACTTCAGCGTCCGAGGATCATCCGGCGAGATTCTGGGTAAAAAGACCGTGGCGAGCGCGGCTGCGGCGGCCGACAGCGCGAAGGCGACTGCAATCCCCCGGGAAGACCCGAGAAGAAGCGGGCCGGCGGCCTGAAGAACAAGCGAGGCTGCGATGAAGCCGAAGCTTCCTGCCACCCGCAGAGGTCCGTACTGACGGTCGGGATCGTGGAGAGCGCGGCTCACGATCGTGTCGAGCATCGGAACCGTGGAGCGATACATGAAGCCCATGAGGAGCATGCAGGACAGAAAAAGGGCGAGGTGAGGGCCTATCTCCAGGGGGAGGAACAATGCCGCGGGCACAAGGAACCCCGCGGCGAGCAATGCCCTGTACGTTTTCCTCCTGTCCGCAATCCGGCCCAGAATGATAGGTCCGGCAATTCCCGCAAGCTCGAAGCATCCCAGGAGAACGCCGATGCTGGACGGCGGAAAACCGCGCTCCTTGAGGTAGATCTGCAGGTACGGCGAAAGGACGGCGTAGCCGGCAAAGAGAAGGAAGTAGTTGGTCCACGCAGCCTTCGTCGTCGCGGATGGGGGGCGCACGGAAATCCAATGTAACAGATTGCGGCTTTTACGGTCCACTCCTTGACCCGAGCTCTTTTCACAATTACCTATAATCAAGGGGTAGGAGGAGCGCCCCATGCCCGAAGCAACATGGCACAGCCTGAGCGTGGAAGAAATCCTTCGCGAACTGTCGGTGGGCCCGGACGGCCTCACCTCCGATGAGGCCGAGCGGAGGCTCTCCCGCTTTGGACCCAATGAAATAACAAAGAGAAAGCGCGTTTCCCCCCTGCGCGTGCTGCTGAAGCAGCTCGCCAACTTCTTCATAGCGGTATTGTTCTTCGCGGCGGTCCTGGCCTTCTCCGTGAGCTTCCTTCCCGGGGAGGAGGGGAGACGGCTCACCGCTTTCTTCATCCTTGGAATCATCGTCATAAGCGTTGGTTTGAGCTTTTTCGAAGAGTACCGGGCGCAGAAGGAGCTGGAAGCCCTGGACAAGCTGCTCGTTTTCAAGGCGGGCGTTCTCAGGAACGGAGCCACGGTCGAGCTGGACGCATCGCGCGTGGTCCCCGGAGACGTCCTCGTCCTGCGCCAGGGGCAGAAGGCCCCGCGGACGCGCGCCTGATCGAGGCGAACGGCCTGCGGACCGACGAGTCCTCCCTCACTGGAGAAAGCCTCGGAGTAGACAAGTCTCCGGAGCCTGTCGCCCCCGATGCCCCCCTGGCCGAGCGGACAAGCATGGTCTACGCGTCCACTTTCATCACGCATGGCACAGGCTTGGCGGCGGCCGTGCGCTCCGGCATGGGGACGGAAGTCGGAAAGATCGCCGCGACGCTTGAGCGGATGACGGAAAGGCCGACGCCCTTCCAGACGGAAGTCCGGAGAATGGCCGGGCAGATGGCCGCCATCGTGGGGGCTCTCGCGGTCGGCATCGCCCTTCTCCTTCTTTTCGCTCTTCGCGAGCCGCCGGTCGACGTAGCCCTCAACACTCTGAGCCTAGCCGTTGCAACCATACCGGAAAGTCTTCCCATCGTCCTGATCTTTGCCTTGGCCCTTGGCGCGCGCGTCATGGCTTCCCGAAAAGCGGTCGTCCGTCGGCTGGCGGTTGTAGAGTCCCTGGGCTCCGTGGATACCATCTGCACGGACAAGACGGGAACACTGACGCGCAATGTCCTGACCGTCCAGGAGCTGTATGTCGACGGCCGGCGGATCGCGGCCGCGGGCAAGGATGCGGCGCCTGGCGTAGAACGCTCCCTGCTGGATGCCGGCCTGCTCTGTAACGATGCCGTGGCGGAGGATCCGCAGGGGACCTCGATCATGGGGGATCCCGTCGACACCGCCCTGCTCGAGGCGGCCCTCTCCGCGGGCATCGATATCGAAAGTGTCCGCCGCGGTCGGCCGAGGACAGGCGAGATCCCCTTCAGCTCGGAGCGCAAGATGATGACCACCCTCCATTCGACGGATGGAGGGCTCGTCACCTTCAGCAAGGGAGCGCCGGGGGCCATTCTTCCGCGCTGTTCGGCGTATATGCGCGGCTCGGGCCGCCTGCCCATGGACGATTCCGCGCTGCGCGAGATCAGGTCTGCGATAGAAGAGCTGGAAGGAGAGGCTTGGTACGTCCTGGCTTTCGCTGCCAACTCGCTTTCATCGGCGGACGCTCCCGCTACGGCTGAAACGGGGATGACCTTCCTCGGTCTCCAGGCCATGAGGGACCCCCCTCGCCCCGAGGTCTTTGAAGCTCTGTCCCAGGCGCGGGAGGCCGGCATACGCGTCGTGATGATCACGGGGGACAGCGCGCTCACCGCGCGGGCCGTCGGCAGGCAGCTCGGAATAGGGGATCGGTGCGTCGAGGCGCGGGAGATCGAGAGCCTGGACGGCGGTCGGCTTCGCGAGCGGGCTCAGAGCATAGATATCGTCGCGCGCGCCACGCCGCAGACCAAGCAGAGCGTTCTCCAGGCGCTCCAGGAGGACGGCCATTTTGTCGCCATGACGGGGGACGGGGTGAACGACTCTACCGCGCTGAAGCAGTCCGACGTGGGGATCGCAATGGGACTGCGGGGTACGGATATCGCCAAGGAGTCCTCCGCCATGGTTCTCCTGGACGACAACTTCGCCACCATTATAGAGGCGATACGGGAGGGCCGGCGGATATTCGACAACATCCGCAAGTTCATCAACTACCTTCTCAGCACCAGTCTCGGCGAGGTGTTTGTCGTTCTTGCCCTTTCCATCGCGGGCTTCTTCCCGCTCTCCGCCAGGATGCTTCTCTGGATCAACGTGGTGACGGACCTCGTCCCCGCGGGCGCGCTGGCCGCGGACCCCGTGGTGCCCGGGGTGATGAGGCGGCGTCCAAGGCGTCACGACGAGCCGATCCTCAACGCGTCGATATACGCCACGATCGCGGGCAGTGTTCTGCGCACCCTGATCTCCTACGGCCTCATCTTCTGGGCCGGCCTGCGGCTGGGTGACCTCGCCTACGCTCGGACCATGCTCTTCACAAGCATCGTCCTGCATTCCTTCACGAGGATCATGGTGGTCCGCCAGATGGACAACCTGCCGCTCTGGTCCAATCCCGCGCTTCTGTGGAGCTACGCGGCGGCGGTAGGGCTCCAGCTCCTTGCCCTGTACACGCCTCTTCGGGCGCTCTTCGACGTCGTGCCCTTGGATTGGCGCGCGTGGGCGGTGATGATCCCGGTGGTCGCGGGCTCCTCGGCCGCGGGTATCTTCATGACCCGCTGGATCCTCAAGCTCGTTCCTCTCTGGGACGAAGGAAACGGCCGCCCGAAGCGAAGGGGTCGCTGAAACGAGCCGATTGACGAATACAGGAGGAAAGAAATGTTCGAGACTAATCAGCCGGGCGCTCAGGCTCAAGAGACAGGTGTGCGACGCCGCCGCTATTGGTGGCGGGCCTCTCCTCCTCCTTCGGCGCCTATGTCCTGGGCATCGCCATTCTCGTGCTCACGGGCAATCCCAATCTTTTCCCGACGGTCATCATGCTGGGAAGCTTCATGGTCCCCGTCACCTACGTCGTCTTCTTCTCCGAGCGCCGGGCCATCCACGGGTCCAACATCACCGCCACGGCGCTCACCTTCCTGTATGGCGGCATCCTGGGGACTTTTTCCGCGGCGTTGTTGGAGCCGATATTCATCAGCAAGCTGGACTTTCAGACCGCTTTCATCGTGGGAATCATCGAGGAGTTCACGAAGATCCTGGGCGTCCTGGCGATCGCGCGCCGCAGGCGGCACGATTCGCAGTTGGACGGCCTGATACTCGGCGCGGCGGCGGGGATGGGTTTCGCGGCTTTCGAGAGCGTCGGCTACGCCTTCAGCGCTTTCCTGAGGAGCTCGGGAAGCTTCTCGATTGCGGTCGCCGTCACGATGATCCGCGGCATCCTCTCACCCGTAGGGCACGGGCCCTGGACTGCGATCCTGTGCGGCGTACTTTTCCGTGAGAGCCGTTCGAGACGTTTCCGCATCGATCTGAAGGTCGTCCTCGCGTACGTGACGGTAGTCGTCCTTCACGGATTGTGGGACGGCCTGCCGGGGTTCCTGGCGAGTATCGTGTCAAATGGGATTGAGGTCACCATTGCCCAGTTCCTGGTCGGTGCGGCGGGCCTTCTCATCCTCTGGCGGCTCTGGCACGAAGCCGAAAGGCGGCCTGACGATGAGGCCCTTGCGGAATAACAGCAATGGCCATTGAAATGACGCGGGCCCGGCGAGCGACGGAAAGAAAGGCCGCATTTCACCCGGTCCCGGGAATTCCGTATACTTACCCTGTCCCATGCGTGGACGTGAAAACGTCAACAGGGAGGGAAAATGTTGGTAAAAGATCCTAACAGGTCCCGACTGCCGTCACCGCTCAACCGGGGGCAGCTGCACTTCTCGCTCTGGTGGGTGGCCGGCTCCCTCCTCCTGCTCCTGGCCCTGAACTTCCTCTTGATCCCCAAGCCCTCCATCACGATGGTCGATTTCAGCGCTTTCAAGAAGCTGGTCGTGGACGGTTCGATCAAGCGCGTGGAAATGACTCCAAGCGCCTATTACGGATTCACCCTCACCAAGGAGCAGGAGGATGCTCTGCGGCAACAAGCGCAGCAGGGTAAGAGCCCCCAGGGGGGCGCGGCTCCCGCGAAGGAGTACCAGACCGCCCCCGTGCAGGACGCCGGGTTCGTGGCGCTGCTGGATTCCCGGGGGATCGAATACTACGCCGTCCTGCCGCAAAACCATCCTCTGCTCAGCCTCCTGGTGAGCTGGATCCTTCCGCTGGGCGCCATGTTCCTGATCTGGCGGCTCTTGTTCCGGCGCATGGGCGGCATGGGACGCGGCGTGATGAGCTTCGGGCAGAACAAGTCCGTCCTGGTGGCCGAGGGGAATACGGGGGTCCGATTCGACGACGTGGCGGGAGCCGAGGAAGCGAAGACGGAGCTCGTCGAGGTCATCGACTTCCTCAAGCATCCCGCCCGCTACACCGCGATCGGCGGGAGAATCCCCAAGGGGGTGCTGCTTGTCGGGGCGCCGGGGACGGGCAAGACTCTCATGGCGCGGGCCGTGGCCGGGGAGGCGGGCGTGGCCTTTTTCAAGATCAGCGGCTCGGAGTTCGTGGAGATGTTCGTGGGCGTGGGCGCGGCGCGTGTGCGCGACCTGTTCCAGCAAGCCAGGGCCAAAGCCCCCTGCATCATCTTCATCGACGAGCTGGATGCCATCGGCAAGAGCCGGGCGCAGGCTCTTTCCAGCAACGACGAACGGGAGCAGACGCTGAACCAGCTCCTGGTGGAAATGGACGGGTTCGATTCGCGCACCGGGGTCATTATCCTCGCGGCCACGAACCGGCCGGAGGTCCTGGACCCGGCCCTGCTGCGTCCCGGACGGTTCGACCGGCAGGTCCTCATAGACAAGCCTGACCTGAACGGCCGTGAGGCGATCCTTCGCATTCACAGCCGGGAGGTGCGGCTGGACGATTCGGTGAACCTCAGGGACGTTGCCCGCAGGACCCCGGGGTTCGTGGGGGCGGACCTCGCCAACCTGGTGAATGAGGCGGCGCTCCTCGCCGTCAGGGCGGGCAGAGCAAAGGTGACGCAGCCGGACTTCGATTCGGCCTTCGAGAAGCTGGTCGCGGGCCTGGAGAAGAAGAACCGGTTGATCAACCCGAAGGAGCGGAAGATCGTCGCCTACCACGAGACCGGCCACGCCCTGGTTGCCCACATGACTCCGGGGGCGGACCCGGTGGAGAAGATCTCCATAGTGCCCCGCGGCATCGGCGCCCTGGGTTACACCATGCAGCTCCCCACTGAGGACCGTTTCCTGATGACGGAAGGCGAGCTCTACGGACGGATCGACGTTCTGCTCGGGGGACGGGCGGCGGAGCAGCTCGTCTTCCAAGAAGTCTCCACGGGGGCCTCGAACGACCTGGACAAAGCGGGAGAGATAGCCCGGCGGATGATCACCGACTTCGGGATGAGCGAGAAGTTTCGCAACACCTTCCTGCCCGCGAGGAGGCAGGGCCAGCTTCTCGGAGATTCCAACGCTATGATACTGCGCGAATATTCGGAGGCCACCCAACAATACGTTGATGAGGAATCCGCCAGGATCATAAACGGCAGGTACGACAAGGTGGCCGAGCTGCTCCGCCGTCATGAAGGCCTCCTCCACGAGATAGCCGACAGGCTTCTGGAGGTCGAGGTATTGGAAAAGACGCAGTTCGAGGCCATGATACAGGGGTTTTCAAACGGAAAGGCGGCGCTTGCCGGCACCGCGCAGGCGACGTAGAGCGAACCGCGGTTGACCCTACGCCGTTTGGGCGGGCTTCCTGTCCGCGCGAACCCGTTTCCAGGATAGAACGAAGGCGGGAAAGGCGATTCCGGCCATGAAAAGCCCGATGAGAGCGTAGCCTGCAGCGAAGGGAAGAAAACGGTCCCAGCCCAACAACGTCAAAGCGCCGAAAGCGGCGAAAAGCAGGCCTCCGAAGAACAGAGTCCTGCCTCCCGTTTGCGCTCCGATACGCCTGATCTCCTGCTCCGTCAAGGAGCGCGTCAAGCGCAGGGACGCCCCGAAAAGGGCTCCGACGATCACGAGCATGATCATCGTGCCCAGACCGAAAAGCAGACCGGGCAGGAAGCCGAGCCACGGGCTTCTCATGGCGGGAGCGGCGACCGTGTTGATAAAAAGGGAAAATCCGCCGAAACCGAAGCCGGCGATGAAGCCGTGCACGAGTGTCCATCCCGCCGGCGGCGGCGAGCTTCCCCGCACGGCGGGCTCTCTGTGGGTCCGGCCGAGGACCGAGAGCGCAGTCCCCATATCTCGTGCTTCCTCGTGGTGGTGCCCCAGGACGTGGAGATGGATGTAGAGGTTGCGCCGCAGCACGATGTAGCCGGCGATCCACATGAAGAGTCCCACAACAGAGTAGACGATACCGTTGACGGAGGGCGTGAGCAGGAAACGGCCGAGCGCGAGGTTGGAGGCTTCGGAGAGCAGCGCGCGCTGGAGGGTGAACGCCGCTGAAAAATATAGGCCGGCTTTCATCCCCGCTTTCCCGCCGGCACCGCCGATCGCATAGCTGAAGGTGATAGGCCACGTGTGCTCATCGGGCAGGATCCCGTGCAACAGGCCGAAGAAGAACGAGTAGAGAAGGGCAACGAGCGGGGTCACTGTAATATCTTCATTGAGATAATGTACGGATAGTCCGCACTCCCCAGCAAGACGTTGCATCTCCCCGGCACTTTCGAGGCCACCATCCTCATCGGCACGCAAGCGACGTCGACCTGGATGCCCGACTACAAGGAGGGCTACAGGATGGAGACGCCGGAAGGTCTTCTGGAGGTGAAGAAAATCAACGGCTTCCTCGTGTTCTTCCATGTTCGAGAATGAGGGCGGGTCCGGCGGAATCGTCGTGCTGCTGCAGGATACGGCAAGCAAGCCCGACACCGGGGCCGTGCTGGCGATCAGCTTCGAAGGCTTCGCCAGGGAGGAGGCCTTGAAGATGGCGCAGCGCTTCAACTGGGCAAAGATGAAGGAACAGGTTGCCAGGCGGAAGTAGCCGGCGCGTGACGGCCGCCGGCGGTGGAAGGAAAAAAGTCTCGAGATCCTTAATTTCCTTGACTATTTAATACCTCAATATTATTCATCGAAAAGAAAGCCTTGTTCGGGGGCATTCATTCCCCGTGCAGCGCGCGAGGCATGAAGATGAGAGAAGAAGCCGGCGACTATGGGGATTTTTTCAACGCGCAAAACGAGCTCGAGGCGCTTTTTGCCCGCACTCTGGAGGGCATGCTGAAAGCGGAAGGCATTACAGTGCCTCAGGCCTTCGCGCTCAAGACGCTCAAGGAGCAGGGCGTGGCGTGCAAAATGTCGGACCTCGCCGCCATGAGACTCCAATCTCCCGCGTCGATGACGGGAATAGTCGACAGGCTGATCCATCTCGAGCTGGTGGCGCGCAAGTCGGACGCTCACGACAGGAGGGTTATCCTGCTGACGCTCACCGCAAAGGGCGAGGCCACTCTCTCTCGGGCGGAGCTCAAGGTTCAGACCATGATGAAGCGTTTTTTCGAAGGAATCCCCGCGGCTGACCGCGCTACGGTGATGCGAATGTTCGAAAAGCTCAAAGAGTATCTGAAGGAAGAATTGATCTCCCATAAGAGGAATTGATATGAAGCCGGCCATCTTGCTATTCGCAACTCTTGTCTCCATTGTCACCGCTTTTGGGCAGGAGCCCACCGCCACTCTCACACTCGCTCAAGCCGTCGATGCGGCGCTTTCCCAGGGGGCCGACAGCAGGATCCTGCAGCGAAACCTCGATGTCGCAAGGGAGCAATACCGTCTGAGCGTCTCGCAGAACTCCTTTGCCTTGTCCGGGTCTCTGGGAGAAAGCGGGACCTACGGCTTTGGCGATGAAACACTGCTATCCGGAAGCTCCCTCGCATCGGGTTTCAACCAGACCCCTCAGGCGGGACTTTCCCTCAACGCGCCCCTGACCAGCATCGGGGTCAACGTCTCTCCCTACGTGGCTGCCAGCCCCTTGGCCACAGAGTTTTCCAATTTGTTGTCGATCTTATCGCCCGGCCCACCTCCCGCTGCGCCGGGACCGATGGGCAATGTCGGCATCAGCGTGAGTCAAACGCTGTGGAACGGCTACCCCGGCGGACCCATCAGGGCGGCGGTTGAGAAGAGCCAGCTCGCGCTCCGCGGCAGGGAGCTTTCTGTCGAGTCTGGAAAGCTCAACGTCATCTCCGCGGTGACGCAGGCATATTTCGTCATGCTCGGCGCCCAAAGGAATCTGATTGTCAAGAAACAGATCCTCGAGCAGCAGAACACCCTGCTCTCGCAGATCAGCGCGCTCCAGAGAATAAATCAGGCTACCGCGGTCGACCTGCGCGGCGCCCAGATCAACGCTCAGAGCGCCGATATAGATGCGCGGAGCGCGGAGAACGACCTTCACATTGCGCGCATCAGGCTGGCGCAGCTCATTGGCTGGCCTCGCGACAGGGAGTTCTCCATCACTGAGGAAGAAGACCCGCAGATCCTGGCTGCGAGCGTTGGGGAAGCGGTGGCAGAGGCGATGAAACGAAGGACCGAATTCCTCCAGATCGAGCTGAACCGGCAGTCTTTAATGATAGATCGAGCCATGATCGAGGGACAGAGGACCCCGACGATCAGCGTGAATGGCGGAGTCACCGTCATCGTGGACTGGAATAAACTCAATTCGGCGGGGCAGGGCAGCCTGGGCGTCAAGCTCGGGATGCCGATTCTCGACGCCGGAGCCGCGGACCACCAGCTCGAAGCCAATCGAATCCAGAACGAGGCGTACGGCGTTCAGGAAGACCAGCTTCGCGCGAGCATCGCAACGGACGTCGAAGAAGCGTATGAGCTCGTGCAGATCAGTCTGCAGAGACTGCAGGTCGCGAGACTCACGGCGGAGAAATACGAGCTCACTTTCAAGCTCAAGAAGACCGAGGCGCAGTACGGCGCAGCGACCACCCAGGATCTTTTAAATGCATCGGTGGATACCGCGAACGCGCAATCGGCGGTCGTGCGCGCCCAAAGGGATGCCCAGCTCGCGGTCCTTCAACTGCGCAATGCAATGGGGTATTAGGAGACGAGGATATGAGAGGTATATCGAGAGTGTTTCGCGGAGGAGCGATTGCAGCCGCGCTGGCGCTCCTCATGGTGGGCTGCGCGCCAAGACAGAAAGCGGCGGACCCGTCGGCAGGGACGTCCGCTCAAAGCAAGGGCCCGGACCTTGCCGAGATTTCCGTGCAGGCGGTATCGGTGAATGCCGGCGGCCTAGTCGTCGAACACCAGACCTCGGGCACCGTGAAGCCCGTCATGCAGAGTCAGGTCGCGGGCCAGGTGGGCGGCGTGGTCTTGAGCGTTCTCGCCAAGGCCGGCGACTGGGTGGACAAGGATGAAGCGGTCATTCAACTCGATGACAGCCAGATGAAGCTTTCCGTGAAGACGGCCCAGGCGGCCCTGGAAACCGCCCGTATCAATTTGTCCACGGGACAGGACACAACCCAGCAGGCCAACCCCCGGCTGGAGCTTCAACTGCGCTCAGCCGAGTCCGCCCGTTCCGTCGCGCAGAGCAACTATGATGCCAGGAAGGCTTTGTTCGACCTCGGAGGAGCGACCAGCACGGACGTTGACAAGGCCAAAGGAGACCTGGAGATGGCGCAGGCGAATCTCGAGGCTGCAAAGACCGCCCTCGACCAGAATCAGAAATCAGACGTTCAAAACATCGCCCAGCTGAAGCTCGCCGTGGAGCAGGCGGACTTCGCGCTCCAGCAGGCACAACTGAATCTCCAGCATGCGTCGATCAGGGCGCCTTACGCGGGACGGCTGGTTGCCGTCAACGTGATGCCGGGCGAGTTTGTCGGCCAGAACGCGCCCGCTTTCATCATTGCAAGCCAGGAGCGCGAGGTGGATTTCGCGGTGCCCCCCGCGGACGCGGCAAGCCTTCCCCTTGGCGCTCCTGTGCGCTTCGCTCTGGGGGGAAAGAGCTATGCCCTTCGCGTGAGCCAGTCGCCGGACGTTCCTCTCGGAGGAGTGGTCGCCCTCGTTGCGGCCGTGCCGGGCTCCCTCCTGCTCTCCTTCGGAGCGATCGGCACGGTAAGCTACTCCCTGACTTTGGCGCGCGGGATCCTCCTCCCGACAGGCGCCCTTCAGACCAATGAGAATCAGAACTTCGTATTCGTGGTTGAAGGCGGGAAGGCTCTCGTTCGCAGCATCACGCTCCTCGCCGAAAGCGGGAGCGCGGCCGCGGTGACGGGAGTGAATGCCGGGAGCATGGTGGTGGTGAACCCGCCCCCCGGGCTTCTGGACGGATCCGCCGTGAAAGTGCTGCCCCTTGCCGCCCCGGGAGGAAACAAGTGAAGACGACGCGAGACCTCCAGACGCGGATTTTCAACAGGATCAACCCCGCGGTCAATTTCTCGGTGACGCGCTACGTGTTCGCCATAGGCGTGTTCGTGGCCATCTTCGCGTTCGGGCTCATTTCGCTCATCAACCTCGGGGTGGACCTGTTTCCCTCCATCAACTTTCCCTTTGTCGTGGTCACCACGGCCTACCCCGGAGCCTCCCCCAGCGTGGTGGATCAGCAGGTTACACAGGTGATCGAGAACGCCGTCTCCACTTTGAGCGGGATCACGGACCTCAACTCCGCGAGCTCAACGGGGGCAAGCCAGGTCATCATCAGCTTCGAGCAATCCACGGACCAGGCGAGCGATGCAAACCAGGTCGCCTCCCTCGTCTCGGCGGCTTCCCGCAGGCTCCCCCAGGGCGTCAACTCGCCCATTGTGCAGACGTTCAACCCCTCGTCCCAGCCGATCCTCCAGTTCGGAATCTCGGGAGGGGGGGCCAGCCTCGGGGAGGTGAACACATACGTCACCAACGAGCTCACGCCGCTCCTGGAGCGGGTTTCCGGGGTGGCCAACATCCAGGTGGACGGAGGGCCGTCGCGCCAGTTCCAGGTCCTCCTGAACCCGGACCGTCTCGCCTCCTACGCTCTCACCCCCCAACAGGTCGTCGGCGCAATCGCGGGATCCGCAATCAACCAGCCGATCGGAACGATCAACAGCCACGACAATGCCCTCACCTTCGCAACGCAGAACGTCCCCGAGAACACCGAGAACGTCGCCAACACCCTTGTGGATCCCGTCAAGGGGATCCGGGTGGGCGACATTGCCGTCGTTCGGGACATCCCCATATCGACCAACTATGCGAGGGTGAATGGGAGGCCGGTGGTGCTGGTCTCCATCCAGCAGACCACGACCTCCAATGCGGTTGCCGTTGTCAGAAACGTGCGCGCGCTTCTCCGCGACACGAAGCTGCCGCAGGGATACGAAATCGGCTTCAGCAACGATACCACCGCCCCGATCCAGGCGTCGCTCAATTCGACCTACCGCGAAATCATCATCACGGCGATCGTCGTCGCCCTGATCGTCCTTCTCTTTCTGGGCAAGCTCAACACGGCCTTCTCGGTGATCCTTGCCGTGCCCATCGCTCTTTCGGCTGCGCCGGTCCTCTACAATCTCACCGGCTTCACCCTGAATCTCGTGTCGATGCTCGCCATGATCGTGGCCATCGGCATCGTGGTCGACGACTCCATCGTCGTTGCCGAAAACGTCGAGCGCTACCGCGCAATGGGCTTCAGCCAGAGGGAATCCGTGCTCAAGGGGGCAAGCGAGATATTCAGCGCAGTTGTGGCCGCAACCCTTTCGCTTCTCTCCGTCCTCATTCCCGTGAGCTTCATCGGCGGCATCATCGGAGATTTCCTGCGGCAGTTCGCCCTCGGGCTCTCAGCCGCGGTCGCCTTCTCGCTCCTGGAAGCGATCCTCTTTCTCACGGTTCGCCTCGCCTACACCCCGGAGTCCAACCGGACGCTTGATTGGCGCGACCTTGCCCAGAGCTTCGGGAAGTTGGGAGAGTCCATGCGCTGGGGCCTGACGGCCTGGAGAAAGGCGGGGGGCATCGTGGTTGGGGCTTTCGTCATCATCGCCCTTGTCGCGACACGGCATTTCATTTTCCTGCCGGCGATGCTGCTCTACCCCTTCCTCCTGGGCATCCTTCGCTACGTGGGGCTGCTGCTCTTGAGATTCTTCCAGGCCCTGACCACAACCCTTCACGGCTGGACGGAAGCCGGCCTCGAATGGGTGCGGGAAGGCTACGCGAAATCTCTTGTCGGCCTCCTGGAGCGCAGCGCCATCGTCCTTATCGCCACGGCGGGCGTGCTCGCCGTCATCGTCGTTCTCGTCCTGCCGAGGATCACCTTCAGCTTCGCGCCCCGAAGCGACAACGGAACAATCACGGTGAACGTCAGCATGCACAATGGTGCAACTCTGGCCGCGACAAACGCAACGACGGGCGCGCTGGAGAGGTTTCTCCTGCGGCAGCCCGCCGTGAGAACCGTCCAGACGATCGTGGGGAGCGTCGGTATTTTCACCGTAGGCGTGAACCGGCCCGAGAACACGACCATGGTCGTCCAGCTCGTTGCGCTTGCGCAGAGAGCGGGGGTCTATGACCTGATGGAGAGATACCAGAAGGAGATGGGAGATCTTCTGCTCCGCGATGATCCATCGGCAACCCTCAGCCTGAGTGCGGGCGGGGGCCCTCCGGGATCGAACTCGACCATCAGCATGAGCCTTCTTTCTTCGGACCAGGGCCTGCTGCAGGCGAGAAGCGCGAAAATCCTCCAGGCCGTGAAGAACCATGCCTTCGTCACCGGGGCGACCTCCAGCCTCTCCAACGTCACCATTGAGCGGGACTTCACCCCGGACGAGTCGCAAATGGAAGGCACCGGAATAACCCCCGGCACGGTGGCAAGCCTGCTTCAGACTTACACCTCCGGAACCCGCGCAGGAGATGTCCAGATAAGCGGACAGAGCTATCCCATCGTCGTCCAGGCAGATCCCACGTACCTGGAGGGAGGGCAGTCCCTCCTGAACCTTCCCATCTATTCCGCTGCCCGGCAGTCGAGGCTGCAGGTCGGCCAGCTGGGAAGCCTCGTCGTGCGGCAGTCCCCCATCAGCATCCTGCGCTACAACCGTCTCTATACGGCGACGCTCTCGATCAACCTGGCTAAAAACGCGCCGCCCGCCCTCACCTTCCAGAACACGCTCACCGGTGAGCTAACGCGGCAGGGCCTCCTGGACAGCAGGGTAACGATCGGCTCCGGCGGCGTTTTCGGCGCGAGCACCCTGGCGCGGCAGGTTTCAACATCGGGCACCACCGCGTTCCTGCTTGCCCTCCTGCTCACATACCTGGTGATGGCGGCGCAGTTCAACTCCTGGCGCTACCCCATCTATCTGCTCCTGCCGGTCCCCCTGGCCATCGTGGGGGCCCTGCTCTTCGTTGTGCTCCTGGGAGGCGGGCTCGATACCTTCGGGCTCCTGGGAATGCTCCTGCTCATCGGCCTCTCGGCGAAGAACGCGATCCTGTACCTCGACTTCGTCGTCGAACGTCTGGGCAAGATGCCGCTCAAGGAGGCGCTCATCGAATCGGCGCGGCTGCGCTTCCGCCCCATCATCATGACCACCCTGACGGTCCTCGTGATTGCAGGCCCGCTGGTGTTCGGCCACGGCCAGGGCTCCGAGTTCGGCCAGAGGCTCGGCGTGGTCATGTTCGGAGGAATACTCTCTTCGGCCATCCTCACCTTCTTCGTCGTTCCCGCCGCGTTCTTCCTCTTCGAGCGCAGGCGCGCGGAAAAGCCGGTGGAGCGCGAAGCTGCCGAGGATCGGCAGGCCGTCGAGGCGTGAGGTGGAGCCGGAGATGTCGGGGGTTGGGCCGCGATCGATGTCGCGACGGCCGCACGGGCCCGGAAGCGTGAGGCGCGACGAAGCTCTGAACCCCGCCGCGCGCGGCCTAAGCCCCAGCGACTGAGAGGACGGCGGGAAGACCTGGACCGAGAGAGATATCGATGCTGGTTTCGGTCCCGTCTATCTCTCCCGTGACGGCAAGTATCTGAGCATCACGAATATGACCCAACAGAGCGTCACGGTGTTCAGGAAGGGCTGAGTCGTTTCGGGGCGGCCGCTGCACGGTGGGCCGCCGCACGCTGCGCTCTGCGGCGCCCGCCCGTTTGATGCCTGATGGCAGACGGCGCCGCTGCCTCCCCATTCTCCCCCTTGCGCAAAACATCCTCGATTGACGATACTGTTGTGAATTCCTCAAGGAGGTGAGACCATGAAAGCCGTTGGCACGCTGGTAGTTTTACTTCTCCTGCTCTCCGTTCTTGTTGGCTGCGCTCCGGGGCCGAACCAACTGGTCAACTCCGCCAATGAAAAGGGGCAATTCTCCGGCTTCTGGCAGGGTCTATGGCACGGATTCATCTCACCCGTGACGTTCATCATCTCCCTTTTCTCCAAGAGCGTGCAGGTCTACGAGGTGCACAACAATGGAAACTGGTACAACTTCGGATTCCTGCTCGGAGTGATCATCATCTTCGGCGGCGGCGCAGGAGGGTCGGCGGCCAGGCGGTCGAGGCAGGTGCAGTAACAGTCTGAAGGCGGAGTGTACTGGCGGCGGCCGAGGGCAATCGCCGGGATTGAGGCGCAGCGAACTCCCCGCAACGCCCTTTTCGCAAAGGATTGTCTTCATCGGGCGCGCAATGTAATTTCTCAGGTGATAGGCAAACCTTTGTCCGGCCGCTGCTTGAATTGGCTGGAGAGTTAAAAAAAGGAGAGGGAAATGAAGAAGTCGGCAGGTCCGCGCAAAGTTCGGGAAACCGAGAGATTCTCTCCCTGGTGGCGCTACGGGGTGTTGATTGTGTTCGTTGTCGGTTTCGGCACTCTCATCTGGGTCTCCGCAACCGCCTACAAGACAAGCCCCCCCATTCCGGAACAGATCCTCGACCCGAGCGGCGTCGTTGTTTTCACGGGTGAGGACATCCGCTCCGGGCAGGAGGTGTTTCTCAAACACGGTCTCATGGATAACGGGACTCTCTGGGGCCATGGGAGCTACCTCGGCCCCGATTTCTCCGCCACGTATCTGCACAACCTCGTGTTGGAAACAAGAAGCGCTTTGGCGATGCAGAGCGGAGGAGGCGCCGGCCTCTCACTGGATGAATCTACGGGCCGACTCCTTTCGGAGAACCGTTATGACGGCCAGACTCATTCGCTTCGCTTCACGCGCATTGAAACAGATTCGTACCAGAAACAGCAGGGATGGTGGAAGAGCTTCTTCGCTTCCTCTGAAAGCACCCGAGGGCTTCTTCCCGGAGCCATCAGCGACGACCAGGAGATCAGGCAATTGACGGCCTTCTTCGCCTGGGCGGCGTGGGCTTCTGCCGCCCATGTGCCGGGCCGCGATTATTCCTATACGATCAACTTCCCCTTCGATCCTCAAGCCGACAACAATCCCGCGGGGGATTCTCTTCTGTGGAGCGCCCTTGCCCTCGTGGCGCTCCTGGCCGGAACGGCCGCCGTCCTGTTCGCCTTCGGGAGGTTCGACTATCTGGGCTGGCACGGCGACAAGGCCGCCCCGGTCTCTTTCGTCATGCCGCAGGGCGTCAGTCCCAGCCAGAGGTCCACGCTGAAGTATTTCGTCATCGTCCTGCTCCTCCTCATGGCCCAGGTCCTGGTGGGGGGGGCGGTCTCCCATTTCAGGGCCGACCCGAAGAGCTTCTACGGGATCGACCTGGCATCCCTTCTCCCCTCCAACCTGCTTCGCACCTGGCATCTTCAGACCGCCATCTTCTGGATCGCAACCGCTTATGTGGCCGGCGGCCTCTTCCTTGCTTCCCTCATCGGCAAGAAAGAGCCCAAGGGGCAGACCACCCTCAGCCACGTTCTCTTCGGCGCCCTTTTCGTGGTCGTGGCCGGAAGCCTTTTGGGCGAGCTTCTGAGCGTTCGGCAGCTCCTGGGAAAGCTCTGGTTCTGGTTCGGGCACCAGGGCTGGGAGTATCTGGAGCTGGGCCGCGCCTGGCAGTACGCCATGGCGCTGGGACTCATTCTGTGGGTGTTCATGCTCCTGCGGGGCGTGGGAAAGGGGCTGTCCAAACCGGGGCAGAAGGAGCTCAACCGGCTCTTCCTCGTGGCGGCCCTTGCGATCCCGCTGTTTTACATTCCCGCGTTCTTTTTCAATGGTCGAACGAACTATACCGTGGTCGACACCTGGCGGTTCTGGATCATTCACCTCTGGGTCGAGGGGTTCTTCGAGCTCTTCGCCACGACGATGGTGGCCGTTCTGTTCTTCAACCTCGGCATGGTGAGCGAGCGCACTGCCAAGCGCGTGATCTACCTCGACGCCATCCTCTTCCTGGGCGCCGGCATCATCGGCACCGGGCACCACTGGTACTGGACCGGTCAGACCACGATCTCAATGGCCCTTTCAGCCGTGTTCTCTTCCATGGAGGTGATTCCCCTCATCCTGCTGACGCTGGATGCCACGGCCTTCATCAACCTGACGCGGGGATCCACCGAGGCGTCGAAGAGGAAGGATTACCTGCCCCACCGCTGGGCATTCTATTTCCTCATTTCCGTGGGCGTGTGGAATTTCATCGGCGCCGGCGTCTTCGGGTTCCTCATCAACCTGCCCATCGTGAGCTACTACGAGGTGGGCACGAACCTCACGCCGAATCACGGGCACGCGGCCCTCATGGGCGTTTTCGGCATGCTTGCCCTCGCGTTCGTGGTTTTCGGCCTGCGTCAGGCCTCCGATGAGAAACACTGGAAGCGCATCGAAAGCTACATCCGGGTGTCCTGGTTCGGGCTCAATATCGGGCTGGGGGGAATGGTGGTCTTGAGCCTGTTTCCCGTGGGCATCCTCCAGATCATGGACGTTATGCGAAACGGCTATTGGCATGCGCGCTCGGCCGCGTTCATGGATCAGCCGATCATACGGACCCTGGAATGGCTGCGGCTCCCCGCTGACCTCACCTTCATCCTTGTGGGAGTGCTGCCCCTGTTGATTGCAACGGTCTGGACCTATTTCAAGGAGAGAAAACCCGCGGTTTCCTGAGAAGGAAAGAGAGGGGGGCGCTTCGCAGTGGCCGCCCGAAATCCGCCCTCTTCTCGTGCGCCGCCAGGGCCTGATGAAAGCTACACGATCACTGCCCAGCGTCCCACCGCGGCGAACACGGCAAGCCCCAGAAGAACCGCGTTCATCGGAAGGGCGTTGTACTCCTTGCGCGGAACGTGGACCGCGGCGACGGCAAGCACCTGGATCACGGCGAGCCCGATCGCGGCAAGCGGAGTGAGCCAGGGCAGGATGCCCGTGAGCAGGGGAAGCACGATCCCCAGGGCGCCCGCGAGCTCCGCGGCGCCGACGAATTTCACGTAGCCCGCGGAGCTGTCCTTGGCCCAGGGGAGCTGCTGCTGCGCCCGATTGGTCATGAAAAGCTTCAATACCCCGGCGGCTCCATAGAAGACGGCAAGCGCCCCCTGGACAACCCACAAAGCAATGTTCATTTTGACCCTCCTTGCAGTCGGCAGTATAATTACTACAAGCGATGCTTAAACAACATCTGTTGCTTAATTTAGGCACGGGGAAAATCGAAGTCAAATTCCTTCGACCCGGGGCCCGTCACGGAGAGGAGCCTTGATGGCTGGAGCACGAGCGGCTCAAAAAACGGATCCGCGGATACGACGCACTCGGGCGCTTGTCGTGCAGGCCTTCGAGGAGGTGATGGGCGAGAAGGGATTCCATGCCCTGTCGGTGCAGGATGTCGCCATGAAGGCCGGCATCAACCGCGCGACCTTTTACGATCATTTCAAGGACAAATACGAGCTTCTCAACTATTCCATCCGCCTGGAGTTCGACCATGAGCTCGACAAGCGAAGGCTTAAGGAGGAAGTCGTGAGCGCTAATGCGCTGCAGCGGCTCCTGATCGCCGTTTGCGAGTTCATTTCGAGAATCCACGCGCACTGCAAGCCGCCTCTCGACCAGCTCGATTCGCTGGTGGAGACGCAGGTCAAGGAGGTGATGTCGGAATTGCTTGCGGGGTGGCTGAGAGGGAACGGGTCTGGAGCGAAATCCAGGCGTACTCGCGCGGGGAAGCTCCCCGCGAAGGCTGCAAGCTGGGCCCTCTATGGCCTTGCCCTGCACTGGGCCCGGGAAGAACGCCCACAGCCGATAGAGACCTTCGCGAACTCGGCAGTGCCGCTGGTGTCCGGTATTCTCGGGCAGCTCACGGCGAGAGAATCTCGCAGGAGCGGGGAAAGCAGGAGAGGAGGGAGAAACGCCAGCCGGCATCGATGATTTGAAGTCGGTTTCCTCGAGGATCATTGAAGCCGTCATTCAAGCCGTGGATCCCCGCGCCGCGGTGAGGAGGGCTCTCGGCTTTCGCCGTAATGCCCTTGTCGTGTGCGGCGAGGAGCTCGCTCTCAGGGGCAGGCTCGCGCTGGTGTCCGTGGGAAAGGCATCAGTCCCGATGGCGGAAGCCGCAATCGGGATCCTTGGCTCCCGGATATCCGGAGGGGTCGTGGTGGCCCCGCACGGCTATTCACACTCCATCTCTCAAGGACTTCCCGCAATCGAAACCATCTTGGCTTCCCACCCCGTTCCCGACGAGAACAGCATCCGAGCCGCCGGCCGCATCCTCGCGCTCACCGCTTCCCTCGATGAAAATGACGTCTGCCTCGTGATGCTTTCAGGCGGGGGATCGAGCCTCATGAGCCTGCCCCGGCCTCCCGTGAGCCTGAAGGACCTCCAGGCGACAACGGCCCTCCTTGTAAAATCAGGAGCCGATATACGGCGGATCAACACGGTTCGAAAGCACTTGAGCGCGGTTGCCGGCGGGAGGCTCGCGGAAGCGGCCCGCTGCCGCGTGGCCACGCTCGTCATTTCCGACGTTGTGGGAGATGCGCTTGAAGACGTCGCCTCCGGCCCGACGGTAGCGGATCCCAGCAGCTTCGCGGATGCCCTGGAAATTCTTGAGGAGCGCAATCTTGCGGCCATGGTTCCGGCTGCTGTCCTCTCGCTGTTGGAGGACGGCGCTGCCGGCCGGGTTCCTGAAACGCCGAAGAGCCTCCCCTCGAAGCACTTTGCGCGCATCATCGCGTCCAACACGCTGGCAACGCAGGCTGCGATGAACGAAGCTGCCTCCCTCGGGTATTCTCCATTCCTTCTCACCTCATCGCTCGTGGGAGAAGCGCGCGACGCCGGCCGGCTCCTTGCAGGCATCGCGGTCGATGTGAAGGAAAACGGCCGACCCATTCCGCCTCCTGCCTGCATCGTCGCCGGCGGCGAAACGACTGTCAGCGTGAAGGGCCCAGGACGGGGAGGGAGAAACCAGGAGATCGCCCTCTCAGCCGCGATGGAAATCCGGGGAAAGGAAGGGATCCTTGTCACCGCCTTCGCCACCGATGGCGTGGACGGAAACACGGACGCCGCCGGCGCCTGGGCATCGGGGAGCACCGTGGAAAGGGGCCGGGCGGCTGGCCTTGATCCTGTTTCGAGTCTCCGCGACAACGATACCTATGGCTACCTTTCCCGCATCGGAGAGCTTATCGTCGCGGGGCCGACATACACAAACGTGAACGATGTCTCCTTCGTGCTCGTCGATGGGTGATGCGCGGGCTTGATTTCGGCTTTTTTCGTGCCTATTTTAGCGCAATGACCGGTCGAGGAGGCATCCCATGGCGCATCCCGTGAGCGACAGCATCTCCAGGCGATTGGACGATCTTCCCCTGGGCGGTTTCCACCGCAGGCTCCTTGTCGTGAGCGGGCTCGGGTGGATGTTCGACGCGCTGGACGTCGGTCTCATCGGCTTCGTTCTGGCGGCGCTGGTGGGGGAGTGGAAGCTGCACCCGCAGCAGGTGGGGCTCATCAGCAGCGCGGGATTCGCGGGAATGTTCGCCGGAGCGCTGATCGCGGGTCTCCTCGCGGACCGATTCGGACGTAAGCCCCTGTTCCAGGCCACGATGCTCGTCTACAGCCTCGCGACGGGCCTCTGCGCTCTTGCCGGAGGCCTGGCCTCCCTCCTCGGCCTTCGGTTCCTGGTCGGACTCGGACTCGGGGGAGAGCTTCCCGTGGCGAGCACCCTGGTGAGCGAGCTTTCCCCGGCTCGTCGAAGAGGCCTCATGATAGTGCTCCTGGAGAGCTTCTGGGCATACGGGTGGGTCATCGCCGCGCTCATCGGCTACCTGGTCATCCCCCGTTTCGGCTGGCGCGTTGCATTCCTGATCGGAGCGCTTCCGGCCCTGTACGTGCTTCTTCTCAGGCGGGGCATTCCCGAATCGCCCCGCTTCCTTGCGGGAAGGGGAAGGCGTGAAGAAGCCGAGCGGGTGGTCCGGCAGGTCGAAGGAGACCGTCGTGAGGCGACCGCGAAGTCGCGCGTCAAATCCTCAGAGCCACCCGCGGAGCGCGGCAGGTGGAGAGAGCTCTTCAGCCGGCCCTACATCCGGAGGACCGTGATGCTCTGGGTTCTGTGGTTCGGGATCGTGTTCTCGTACTATGGGATCTTCACCTGGCTGCCCAGCATCCTTCGCGCCCGGTTCCCCCTGGTCACGAGCTTCGAGTACACGCTGATCATCACTCTGGCCCAGATACCCGGATATTTCAGCGCGGCATTCCTCGTGGAGCGTTGGGGCCGTAAGATCACCCTGACGGTCTATCTCCTTGCCTGCGCCGTCGGCGCCTATCTCTTCCGGCAGGCCGGAAGCCCCGCGATGATCCTGCTCTGGGGCTCGGTCATCTCCTTCTTTAACCTCGGCGCCTGGGGCGTCGTCTACACGTACACCCCGGAGTTATACCCGACCGGGATCAGGGGCAGTGGTGCCGGATCCGCGGCGGCATTCGGACGCATCGGAGGAATCATTGGACCCTACGTGGTCGGCCTTCTCCTGCCCACCTGGGGAGCGGGAATAGGGGCTATATTCGCAATGTTCGCGGCCGTGTTTCTCGTCATTGCGGCGGTTGTTTTCATCCTGGGGGAGGAAACCCGCGGGGCGAGCCTTGAAAAGATCGCGATGAAAAAGAATCCCGTAAGCACTTGACAAGAGAGGATTGTTTTATTATTCTATAACCGTGAAACTAACCGAGCGGGTGAAGATCTTCAAGGCTCTCGCCTGCGAGCAGAGGATCCAGCTCCTGCAGCTTCTCAAGCAATGGGAAGGCCTGGACGCCTGTTGTGACGGGGTTTTGAAGGCATTCACCAAGGCGAGCGAGGAGCTCAGTATTTCCCGCTCCACGCTTTCGCATCATTTCAAGGAGCTCGAGAATGCTGGCCTCATTGTCTGCCATCGAAATGGGCAGGCCATGGCGTGCAAGATCAACGAGGACGCGATCCGGGAGGTCCAGGAGTTCATGAAGTAAGGGTGTCGTTTTTTTTTCTGAGAATTGTTCGACAGTTGTAGTATTCTAAACATCAGAAAGGATAAAACAATGATTCGATCAGATCAAGGACAAGACTCAGGCGGCTCAACAAAGCCCCTTTCGGATTTTCGCTGGGGCGTGGAGCGCGAGACGCATCGTGTGCTTCCTGACGGCTCCATCAGCCTCTCCGCCCACCCCGAAGCCCTCTCGAAGCCGGGTTTCACCCGTGATTTTGCCGAAAGCCAGCTCGAGATCGTGACCGCTCCAAAAACCAGCATCCCAAAGGCGCTCGCGGATCTCGAGCATCTCACTGCAGAGGCCGATCGCGCCCTCGGCCAGGAGCTTCTCTGGCCCTTCAGCATGCCGCCAAGGCTTCCAGAGGAATCGCGGATCCCCATCGCAAGGTTTGGAACTGGAGAATGGGCGCGCCGTGCAGAGCTCTACAGGCTGGGGCTCGCTTCCCGCTATGGAAAAGCCAGGCAGATGATCTGTGGGGTACATCTCAACGTCTCCTTCGGGGAGGCGCTCCTGAGCCGAATGTCGGCCGAATCCCCCCTTACCCCGGAGGAGGCGCGAAGCGGCCGACCTTCAGACGGGTATGCCCTGCGGCTCGCAAGAAATCTCTACGAGCAGCTTCCCCTGTTGATTCTGCTCTTGGGCGCTTCACCGCTCATGGGAGGCGTGGACGAGACCGAGGAGCTCTACGCGGTTTCCTACCGCAACAGCCGGTTCGGCTATGCGGGAAGCGAGTACCGCCCCTACCTGGATCTCCAGTCATTCCCGTCCTATCTCTCGGGGATCCGCAAAGGAATGAGGACGGAGTCTCCCGCATTCAAGTCTCTCGGTCTGGTCCAGGACGGCCGGGCAACCCAGCTCAACGGCATGATCTTCCAGTCTGAAAAGGAGTTCTACGCTCCCATTCGCCTGAGGCAGCGCCTCCTGCCCGGCGAATCCACCCTTCAAGCTCTCTCCAAGCGGGGCGTGGGGTACCTCGAGCTTCGGTTCCTGGATGTGGACCCCTTTGCCGGAACAGGGGTGAGCGAGGAGACGCTCCGGCTCATCCATCTTTTTATCCTGGACGGATTGGCAAGACCAACCCAGCCACGCGGACGAGAGGCCCTAGGCGAAGATCTATCCCGGGCTACCGACGCCGCCCTGAAGAATCCGCTCCAGCTGATCGCATCCGCCGGCTCCGACCTTCTCCTTCGAGCGGCGGATGAACGGCTGGCCGATCTCGATTCCTGGGCCAGGCGGCTGAACGAGGAGACGTGGGACGATACCTACACGGCCGTGCTCGAACTGTTCAGACGGAGGATCTGCGATCCGCGCCTTCTCACCTCGGCGGCTCTCATCCGGGCTTTCGAGAAGAGCGGCTTGGACTGGTCCTCTTTCGGCGTTCAAACGGCAGTCGAACACAGGCAAGGAGCTGAACATGAACTGGAATACGCCAGGCTTTAAGGGATTCGAGCTGTCCACTCAGCTCGTGATAAAGGAGGCGCTCCAGCGCGGCCACGCCGTCGAGGTGTTGGACCCGAAGTCGAACTTCATCCGCATCACGGGCAACGGCAAGACGGAGTATATCCGGCAGGCCACCAGGACATCGGCGGATACCTATGTGAGCTCTCTCATCATGGAGAACAAGAAGGTCACCAAGACGGTTCTCAAGGAAGCGGGGATTCGGGTGCCGACGGGAAAGGACTACGCGGACATCGGCGAGGTTATAAGAGATTTCGGGCTGTGGAAGGGCAGGGATACGGTGATAAAGCCCAACACGACAAACTTCGGCAAAGCGGTCTCCATCCTCATCGCCCCGTTCAACGAGGAGGAGTACCTCCATGCGGCCAGGAGCGCGTTCGCGGAAGACGAGGTTATCCTGGCGGAGGAGTTCATCCCGGGAAAGGAATACCGGTTCCTCGTCATTGGCGGGGCGGTCCGGGCTGTCCTCCACAGGGTCCCGGCCAACGTCACGGGAGACGGCATCAAGACGATCGCCCAGCTCATTGCCGAGAAAAACTCCAACCCACTTCGGGGAAAGGGCTATACGAGCCCCCTGGAAAAGCTCCGCGCGGGAGCCGAGGAGGAGGAGTATCTCCGCGCCCAGAGGCTTTCATTCGAATCGGTTCCCGACGCGGGGCGTACGGTGTTCTTGCGCAAGAACTCCAACATCAGTACGGGAGGCGACAGCATCGACTTCACAGACGACGTTCACCCCGGATACAAGGACATCGCTGCCGCGGCGGCCGCGTCGGTCGGGGCCCTCATCTGCGGAGTCGACATGATGGTGCGGGACGTGACGGCAGAGCCCACCGGGGACAACTACGGCGTGATCGAGCTGAACTTCAACCCGGCCCTCCACATCCACGATTTTCCTTACAAGGGAAAGAACCGCGGCGTGGAGAAGCACGTGCTGGATCTCCTGGATTTGTGAGGCGGCCATGCTGAGTATTCACGGATTGACGAAAAGCTATAAAACCTCAACCGAGCCCGCCTTGGCATCCGTCGGATTCGACGTGCAAAGGGGAGAGTTCCTGGCGCTCCTGGGCCCCAACGGCGCGGGCAAGTCCACGCTGATCGACATCCTCTCCGGGAGGGTGGACGCGGATTCGGGAACCATCCGTATCGATGGGGAGGAGCTCAAGGCGGGCAGGCCGGACCTCCGTGCGATGATCGGGACAGTGCCCCAGGAGATCCGCTTCGACTACGTGTTCACGGTCGAGGAGCTTCTCCGCCTGGAGAGGGGGTTCTACGGGCTCCGCAGGGACGACGCCCACATCCGCTACCTCCTGGAAAGACTTTCGCTTGCCGATAAGAGGCGCGTGCGCGTTCGAGCCCTTTCCGGAGGGATGAAGCGCAGGCTCATGATCGCCAGGGCTCTGGTTCACAAGCCGCGCCTCCTGCTCCTTGACGAGCCGACCGCCGGAGTAGACCTCCAGCTCCGGCTGGACATGTACAGCTTCCTTCGGGAGCTTTCCGCGGGCGGGCTGACGATCATCCTGACAACACACTACCTGGAGGAGGCGGAGCAGCTCTGCGGCCGGATCGTCGTCCTGGACAGGGGGCGGCTGGTGGCGAACGAATCGCGGGACGCATTCCTGAAGATGGGCGGAGATTCCCTCACCGTGGAGATCAAGACGGGCGCCCAAGAGAAGATCCGGGCCCTTTTCGAAGCTGATGGAGCCCTGCAAGTGACGGGCGGCCATGACGGCCTGAAGTTCGTGTTTCCCGAATCCTCCCGCATGTCCCTGCTACGGACCCTCTCGATTGCAGCCCCGCATATCGAATCTTTTCAGATCAGAAAACCGAAGCTGGAGGAGGTTTTCGTGAAGCTCACCGGCAGGAAGGAGGCTTCGGATGTCCCTGTCCTCTGATATGTCCTTCAGCCGCTGGATTGCCTTCTTCACGCTTCTCAAGCGTGAGGTGATGAGGTACATGAAGCTCGCCGTCCAGACCGTGGTGGGCCCGTTTCTGTCCAACCTCTTCTTTCTCGCGGTGTTCGGCGGTCTCCTGTCCGCCCGTTCCAGCGGCCTGGAGGGAGTTCCCTATGTCAGGCTCCTGGTTCCCGGCCTGATCTTCATGGGCGCTTTTCTCTCCTCGTTCCAGAATCCCGTGTTCTCGCTCATCTCCATGAAATACCAGAACACCCTGCAGGATCTCTGCCAATATCCGCTCTCGGCGGTATCCCGCTTCCTCGCCTTTTCTTTTGCAGGCGCCCTTCGGGGGCTCCTGGTCGGGGGAATGACATACGCGGCAGCAGGCCTTTTCGCCGGCTATGCCATCCACAACCCCCTGCTGTTCTGGGCCTACATCGCCTCCGTCTCTTTCATAGGGGCGACGGGGGGCATCGCGGCCGGGCTGTACCTCGATTCCTTCGAGAAGGCGAACTTCATCGTGGGCCTCGTCCTCACTCCGGCCCTTTACCTGAGCGGCGTGTTCTACTACCCCGACGGCGCCACTTCGTGGCTGGGCATCCTGGCCCGCTACAATCCCCTCACCTTTCTGGTTGGTGCGGGTCGGAATCTCTTTCTGGGCGTCGGCGCGCTGGGAGGTCCCGTGACCATCCTGCTGGCCGGCGTCTTCTGCGCGGCGCTGGTGGCGCTTTCAGCAGCGGCGATCCTTTCCGGCAAGGGAATGAAGATAGAGTGATGAAAGGGGGAATTCGATGAAAGAGATCGAGTTCGGCGTCGGGGCCTGTCCTTTCCCGACGGGCGCGAACAGGGGACCCGTCCGGCGCTATATCCGCGGTATCGCGTGCTCGCTGATGAGGGTGGCCTTTTTTCCTGCCGATGTCATGACCATTTGGAGGAAGGATCCGGCGCTCCACGGCAGACCGCTCGCGTTCCTGGAGGTGCCGCTCTACGCTTCGTTCTGGGCGATGCTTTTCCACAGGGTGGCCCATCCGCTGCATTCCATCGGCGTGCCGTTCCTGCCGCGCCTCTTGAGCCAGATCGCACGATTCCTTACCGGGATCGAGATCCACCCCGGGGCGGTCATCGGAGCCGGCCTGTTCATCGACCACGGCATGGGGGTTGTGATCGGGGAGACCGCCATCGTCGGCGATGAAGTGCTCCTGTTCCATGGGGTGACGCTGGGCGGCGTTGACGCGCGGCCGGGCCGCCGCCATCCCCTCGTGGGAAGCAGGGTCGTCGTCGGCGCCGGGGCGAAGGTGCTGGGCGCGATCACGATCGGAGAGGGGGCGAAGATCGGCGCCCAATCCGTGGTCCTGGCGGACGTTCCGGCGGGGGCCACCGCCGTCGGGATTCCCGCGAGAGTGCTCCAGAAGCAGGGATTGGAGAAGGCGGTATAAGAGTCGCGGCGGAGAGGGTGCCGCTGTGGCCGGCGCCGTCCGGGCCATTTACGGCGCGGACGGTCGGCTCCTGCCGCCCCTATTTGAAGCTGTAGCCCTTTTCAGTGAAGAGCTTCACGCACGTGTCGACGACATCGGAATCGTAGAGAACGGCCTTGTTCCTGCCGATTTCCTTCAGGGCCTCTTCAACCCCGACGGCGGGCCGGTACGGCCGGTGCGATGCCATCGCTTCCACAACGTCAGCCACGGCGAGAATCTTCGACTCGAGCCGCATCTGCTCCCCGGTAAGGCCCTGCGGGTAGCCCGAGCCGTCGAGCCTTTCGTGGTGCTGATACACGATGTCGGCCAGCGGCCAGGGAAAGTCGATCGTCTTGAGGATGTCGTAGGCCACCTGGGGGTGGATCTTGATCAGGTTGAACTCCACAGGGAGGAGCTTTCCCGGCTTGTTGAGGATCTCCGAGGGGACGTAGATCTTGCCCAGGTCGTGCACGATGGAAGCCAGTCGAATTCCCTCGATTATTTCCTTGGGAAGCCCCATCTCGGTGCCGATCGTGCGGGCCAGGTCGGCAACCCGACGCTGATGCCCGGCCGTGTACGGGTCTCTCGCCTCGACCGTCTTGGAGAGGGTCTCGATCATGCCCCCCATGACCTTGCGCAACTCGGAGAGCTGCCGCGTCTGCGCCCTCAGGTGATCTGTCTGGGCCTGCAGCTGGCTGAACATCATCGCGCCCTGCAGGCGCGCGCTGATGACCCTGCGCAGCTCTCCGTAAAGCCTCCCCTTGCGCTCCTTCAGCTCGAAGAGGGCGTAGCCGATGTCGTTCTGGTGATAGAGGGCCTCGACAATGAAAGCGAACCGCCGATCCGCGGGGAGGAAACCGTCGGCAGCGATGGAAAGCGAGGGAAACTCCGCCGCGTAGCTTTCCGGCGGGAGCACCCCGTCCTTCTGCATGACGAAAATCGGTCTCGCCCTGTCGGGGGTGCCTTCGTAGCGGCAGATGAAGCAGGAATGAATCGCCAGCCGCGGAAGAGCCCAGGAGAGGGTCTCGAGGACCCTGCGCTCGTCGAACACGTCGATCAGCTCCTCGTTGACCGTGTGAAGCACCCAGAACTCATGGACGTAGCTCTCGACGCTCCTGTTTTCCTCGGCCTTCGCCCGCTCGGCAGTGAGGATGCGGGCCTGCTGGAAGAACACCTCCGCCTTCTGCCGCATCGCCTCGGTTGAAATCAGGCCCTGCCGATATGACTCGGTCCGAAGCTCCGATACGAGCCTGTTTGCGGACGTGAAAAGACCTCCCGGCCATCTGATGCCGTCCATGAGGCCGCTCCAGGCCAGCATCATCGATGTGTCGATGGTCCCGGCGGCCAGATACCCTTCAAAACGCTCGATCAGCTCGCCGATCTTCTTTTTTGCGCCGGAATCTCCATCCGACATCCCCAGGCGCGTGATGATCGCCTGGGCCAGCCGGCTCCCGGCCTTGGCATTCTCCGCTCCGTCCGGCGCGGGGCGAAGGGCCGGATGCGCCGCGGCAACCTCCATGACCTCGTCCGAAAAGCACCCGCAGGATTCCCTGACGATCAGTTGAGGCGAAAAAACGGTCTTGTTCGGCAGGCCTTTGCCTTCGATGAGATCCAGAAGCAGCTCCACCGAGCATTCACCCTGCTTCCGGAAGGATTGGCTCACCGTGGTGAGCGGCGGGGAGGAGTACTTGCTGGCATCCGTATTGTCGAAGCCCGTGATCGCGATATCCGCGGGAACTCTCTTTCCCATTTCCCGCAGGGCCTGGATGGCCCCCAGGGCCATGTCGTCATTGGCCGCCATGAGCGCGTCGAATTGTACCTTCCTCTCGTTGACGAGGGTGTAGGCGGCCGAAGCGCCGGATTCCGCCATGAAATCCCCATTCACGACGAGAGCATCGTCCAACTCGATTCCGGCTTCTTTCAATGCGTCGACGTACGTGGAGTATCGCTCCCCGGCGTCGTGATTGTTCTCAGGGCCGCCGATGAAGGCGATCTTTTTCAGGCCGTGAAACCTTGCGAGGTGGAGCACCAGATCGCGTATCCCCTTGCGATTGTCCGTGAAGAGCGATGGAATGCCGTCCAGCTCGTAAGAGATGCTGAAAACAGGCATGGGCAGGAATTGCTGGCAGAACTTCTCCGTTTCCTTCTGTCCGGCGTGATGGCACAGGGAGCCGGTCAGGATGATGAGGCCGTCCACCAAGGGGCTTGAAGCGAAGCGGTAGATGAGGTTGTTGTGCGTTTCGTAGGTTTTGGCGGAGCCGATTCCTCCCCCTTCGAAGACGAGGAGATTGACATCCCTTTCTTCAGCTTTCGAGATGATGCCGTCGAGGATGCTCTGCTGGTAAGGGCCGTCAAGCCAATCGACGATGAATCCGACCGTCGCCCGTTTTGTCTGCCCCTTCGCCTTCAAAAGATGCGCCTCTCTCCGCCAAGCCGGTACAAGGATATCTATGTCAGCGCCAGCCCCGGTTCCGTGCCCTTGTATAGGGCAATACTATATATCCATGGGGCAGGTTTTCCAAGCCACTGCCTCGGCGATGGGATGAACGCCCTTGCCGGCCCGCCGAGCCGGGGCTGCCGCAGTGCGGAAAGTATGGGAGCCTCTTTCGGAAAATTCCCGTTTCATTGAAACGGGCCGGGATGGATGATACACTTGTTTGCGGCGGAGGGACCGCGCGTATCAGTCTGCCTCGGGCTTGAGCACGACCAGGTCTCCTGTTTCATCGGATACGAAGAGCATCCCCTCTCCCCAGTCCATCCAGATGATGGACTTCAGCGAGAGCCTCAGAGGATCCGTCTCAAGGGGGTTGTTTCGTTCTCCCGGCCCGGCACGGCGTCCGCCGGCTATCGTGGAGATTCTTCTCCGCTCGCCGTCTATCATGCGCACGGCGCCATTCTGCGTATCTGCGATGTAGAGCGCGTTTCGATCGTCCAGGCAGAACGCCCAGGGCCCGTCGAAGCGGCCCGAGCGTCGGCCGCCGAAAGTCGCCTTCGCGGGGTCTCCGCCGTCACCCGTGGACCCGGGCACACCCGTTCCCGCAACAAGTTTCGCCGTGTTTCGCTCGAAGTCGATGGCGCGTACGCGAAAGCGCGAGCCTTCAAGGATGTAGATCATGCCGTTGGTCGCCGAGCGGATATCGTAGACTTCGGCAAGGCGCATGTCCTCCAGCGGGCATTCGGGCGGCGCGGGAATGCGGCCCTCCGGATCGTCCTCCCCCCGGCTGCCAAGCACGCGAAGAAGCTCCCCCCGGCGGGTGAATACCCACAGCCGCGCCTGGCCGGGATCGTTTACCCAGATGTTGCGCTTCGCATCGAGCACGCAATTCGCGGGTGTGCTGATGCCGTGGGGCCGCAGGTCGATGAAGGGCTCGGCCGAGCCGCACTCGGGGTCCACCCTGAGTATCGAGCCGCGTCCCGAGTTGCACACGAGGAAGGTCCCGTCACCGAAGCTGGAGATCCATGATGGGCGCTTGAGATCCGCCGTGATGGAGGACGGACCGCATTGTTTTGTCCTTGGCCCCAGTGACCAGGAAATCTCGCCGGTGCCCGCATCGACACAGAAGAGGCAATCGTGCTCCGGGCCGAGCGCGAAATAGCCGCCTCCACGCTCATGCAGCCCGAGAAAGGCGAAGCCGTTTCTGACGCACGGGCCCGCCTCCCGTTCCTCCCGCGAGAATCCGACGACACGGTGGACCGACCACATCGATTACCCCCGATGCTCTGCGCTCAAAAGCCTCCGGGCGTTCTCCACGAGTATCGCCCTCTCGAGTGTTTCGCCGAGGCTCAGGTTTCGAAGCAGGGTGATCGAAGCGGCCTGATCCGCCCAGGGAGAGTCTGATCCGTACAGGAGGCGGTCCGGCGGGAAGGAGAGGATGAGGCTGCGCGCCTTCTCCCGCGGGAGGAACTCGAGGGAATAGGAGATATCGACAAAGAGCCTCTCTCCGGGGAGGCATTCAGCCACCAGGTCCCAATCCCGCCACGCTCCGAGGTGGGTGGCCACGAAGGTAAGGCCGGGAAAACGGTGCAGCACGTTCACGATCCGGGGAGGGTCCGCCACGCGCGTGAACGGGTAGGCGTGATCGAAGCCGGTGTGGGATACGCAGATCATGCCGAGCTTTTCCATCTCCCGGTAGAGGGGGAGCATCGCCTGTCCATCCAGCTCGAAGCCCTGGTAATAGGGATGGAACTTCATTCCCCTGAAGCCCTGCTCCCAGGCCATCCTGATCTTCGCGACAGCCTCGGGGTCCTCGGGATGCACCGAAAGGAAGGGCACGATGCGCTCGGAGGCGATGCCGAGAGACCATGCCCTAATGGATTCGAATTGAGAGGGCTTGGTGGCGATCGAGAGCACGACGCTCGTGGCGATCCCCGCCGCATCCATAGATTCGATGAGCGCGGAGATCCGACCGTCGAGCACCGATTTGATTCCCGCCAGCCCCTCTATACGTGAGATGGCGCGGCCGGAGATTTCATCGGGGAAAGCGTGGGCGTGAAAGTCCACGGCATGCACCCCGCCACGATACACGAAATGCGGCCGGCGCGTCAAAAGGGCGGTACGGTTGCCCCCCCGAGGGTCGGTGCAGCGGCCCGACCGAGGGGCGGTGCGGTTGCCCCCCCAGGGGCGTCGCAGTACCCAGCCCTCATGCCTTGGCTGTGACGAACTGCTTTCCGTCCTCTACGCAGAGCTGCTCTATCGCCACGCGCCCATCCTGCGCCACGCTGGGAATACCGGAGAAAGGCGCCGTCCACTGGCCGATCATGGAAAAGTTGGAGAGTCCGGGCAGCGTTTTCTCTATCTTGGCCCTCATCGTGCCGGCCGTCGGGCGCCAACCCTCATAGGAAGCGCGGTAGTTTCCGGTGTAGCGTACCGTGGTCATCGGGGTGGCTGCGTCGGACACCTCCACATCGGCGCTTATTCCCGGGTAGATGGTCTCCAGCCATTCGAGAGTGTCCCGCTCGACCCGCTTTTTCTCCTCGTGGTATTTCGCCCGGTCTTTTGAGAGCTCTTGCCAGAGATCGAAAGGGCTCCAGAAGGCGACCGTGAGCGAAGTCCTGCCCGGGGGAGCTATCGTCGGGTCGAAGGCATAATTGTTGAGCAGGGCAAACGGCGCAGGGGAGCTTCCGAATCGCCTGGGTTGGGCGAATCCATAAACGGTGAGTCGAGGCTGATCGGACATGAGGCGCTTGACGCCGAACGAGACCTGCAGAAGGGGCGTGTAGAGGGGAAAGGTCTCGTATTGCCGCTTCAGCTTGCCGCTTATGTACTTGCCCTTGAGCATGCCGAAGATCGTCGAGCGTCCATCCGCCGCGCCGATAACCTCATCCGCCGCGTGCTCGCTTCCGTCAGCCAGGCGAACCCCGACGGCGCGGCCGTTTTTCACGATGATTTCCTCCACCTTGGCGCCATAGCGGATCGTGCCTCCAAGGCTCAGGTACCGTGCTTCGATCGCCTTCGAGAACGCCAGGGAGCCGCCCTGCGGCCACCCCGCCTGTTTCTTGTCCAGGATGGAGAGCAGCATGACGATGCTCATCGCGGGAATGCTGGGAAGGAAAACGATGAGCGGCATCGCCTCCCGGAGAACCGGGTTTTTGAACCCCGAGATGAACTGCTCCATGCTCACGCCGTATCGCTTGAACAGGGGCAGGTAAGGCTTGATTTTCGACAGCATGCGAAGCTTCGCCAGCGGCCCTTGCCGCTTGGGCGCGCCGAGTGGATGATTGAGCTTTCCGAAGAGCCTCACATCCTCGCGGAGCCGGTCCAGCATGGCGGCGTCCTCGGGCGCCAACTCCTTGAGGTGCTCCACGAACCTGGCGATGTCGCTGTGCTGCACGACCCTCTTTCCCGACGAGGTGACGACATGGCAGAACTCCTCGTGGTCGATCACCTTCCTGCCCTCGATCACGCCGAGCTCCTCCCACATCGGGTACAGGGAGCTTTCCGGCGCGGAGCCGGTCAGCCAGTGCATGCAGCCGTCAAAGGTGTAGCCTTTTCGGACCCATCCCGTGCACACACCGCCCGGCGCGGTGTGTGCATCTCGAAGATCTCGGTTTCGTACCCGTTCATCCGGCCATAGCAGCCGGCCGACAATCCCGCGATCCCTCCGCCGATGATGGCGATTCTTCTTCCCATTTCTTCTACTCCTTTTTAGGGCTCACGGCTTTCAGCATGAGCTCGATATATCGATTGCGTTCGGCATCGTCGTGAAAATCGAGGCCGCTGATTCCGCGCAAGGATCCCATGATGAGAAAGGGGAACGCTATTCCGGAATAAAGGAGGAGGGCCAGGAGCTCATTCTCGCCTGTGCCGCCTCCAGGGCCGGCCTCACCGACTCCGGCTCCGGCCGCCACACTGTCCCTGATTTCCGCTAAGGCTTCAGAAATTGCGACGAGTATTCCTTTGAGAAAAACGGCGTATGTATCGTTTCCATGCTCTTTCATGAGCAAGTTTCGAAATGCGGTCTTCGTTATTCCCTGATATGCGACGAGCCCTGCGGCGTAGCCTTCGAAGAATCTTCGAAGCCTCTCTGCCGGCGGCATAGACCTGTTTCTTAATAGCAGCATCCCCTGATCGAAGGCGGCCGATGCGGCCGAAAGGACCGCCTCGTCCACCAGATTCTCCTTGGTCTGGAAATGGTAATTGATCGCCGCCACGTTTACCCCGGCCTGTCCGGCGATCTGCCTGGTTGTGATATCTTCAGGGTCTTTTTGGAAGAGGAGCTGAATCGTCACTGCCAAGATCTTTTTCTTGGTTGAGGTCTCTTCTTGGCTCATCTTTGTCTCCTTGGGTTGGTCATTGTTTAAAACATAGATTTAAACAAAGATTGAATATCATCTTCCAAGGAAATCTGTCAAGGGGATTCTTTTGCCGGGACGGGCCGACTCCTTATCGGCCGAGATCGCATAAGCCAAGGCAGGCTGGAAAGCCTCCTTTTATCCTAAAAAACTCTAATCGTGTATACTCCAGCCATGGGGTTCAATGCTCAGGTTTTCTTCTCGACATTCGTCATAATCTTCCTCGCCGAGCTTGGGGATAAGACGCAGATCTCGACTTTCGCTTTCGCCTCGGAGAATCGGTCTGTCCTTTCCGTGTTCCTCGGCGCGGCGCTTGCCCTCACATGCACTTCTCTCCTGGGAGTTGTCCTTGGAGGCGTGATGGGACGGTTCGTTCCGGCGAGGCTGTTGAAGTTCCTCGCGGCGGCCGTGTTCCTCGGTTTTGGGGTCTGGACGCTTGTCGAAGCGATTCAGGGCTGAGAGATGAAGAACGCTATCAGCAGATGGATCCTCTCGCGCGTCATCAAGAGCGCCCTCGTTTTCGAGGCAGAGGCCATCGAGCTTTACCGGGGCTTGCAGGAAAAGCTGGATGAGAGTCCCTTGCGGCATGGGCTGGAGCACCTGCTGGACGAGGAAAAGCTGCACTGGAAGCTCTTGCGCGACACGGCGGACGGGAAACTCGATCCCGACGAGCTGGAGCGGGCTCTCCATGAGCACCTCTATGCTCGCCTGCCGGAGATCGCGCCGCTATCGGGAAAGGCTCTCTCCATCTGGGGAGACGAGCTTCGCGCGGCCCTTCACCGCGAGAAGGAAACCTTTATCTTCTACAGCAACCTGCGTCGGATCAGCAAGATCCCCGCGGTAAAGAAGGCTTTCGAGGTGCTTTCCGACATGGAGAAAGAGCACGTGGAGATTCTCGCCCGGCTCCTGGGCGAAGCGGCGCCTCACTTCAAGCCTCTGGCCGGCCGATAGGCCGCTGAAAACGGCGCGGCTGACCCATATCCGGCCCTCTCCACTCCGCCGGACATCATCCTCGCTTGACAGCCCCCCCGCCGTTCAATTACCCTTCACATGAGATATTCCGACCTTCCGGCGAGGAGATAGATGTCGAGCGAAATAGATCTGGTTCAGATAAAAAAAGCGGCGCATAATTCCACCCCACTGACATTCAAAACATACACGATGCCCCATGAGACCGAGATCTATCTCGACAAGATCCTCGAGGGTTTCCTCCAGGAGTTGGGACAGGATAAGCTCAAGGAGCCCCTCTCCTACTGCCTTCGCGAGCTGGCGGTGAACGCGAAGAAAGCGAACACCAAGAGGGTCTATTTTCTGGAAAAGGGTCTCGACCTGAACAACGACAAGGACTACGAGAACGGGATGAAGAATTTCAAGGTCGAGACCTTCGATAATATCCAGCATTATCTGCAGAAGCAGAAGGAGCTCGGCCTCTACGTCAAGGTGATCTTCCAGACCAAGGGCAAGACCCTCACCATCATGGTGAGGAACAACGCCGAGATCACCAAGAAGGAGCAGATCCGCGTCTTCGACCGGCTCGCCCGCTCGCGCGCCTTCACTTCGCTGGAAGAGGCCTTCGCAACCGTCCTGGACTCCAGCGAAGGGGCGGGCCTGGGAATCGTGATCCTCATCTTGATGATGAAGAAGATCGGCCTCACGGAGGACTGCTTCGCCATCGACGCGGAAGACGGCGAGACGGTTGCCAGCCTCACAATCCCCTTCTCCGATGTGCACCTCGAGCAGCTGGAGACCCTCATGCAGACCCTCGTGAGGGAGATCGACACGCTGCCGCAGTTCCCCGACAACATCATGAACCTCCAGAGGCTCACCGCGGACCCGAACGCGGAGATTTCCGACATCGCCCGTGAGATCAGCGTCGACCCCTCGATGACGGCGGACCTCCTCAAGCTTGTAAACTCCGCCCAGTTCATGCTGCCCAAACGGGTGGACAACATCGTGGAGGCCGTCAAGCTGGTGGGAACAAAGGGCGTGAGAAACCTCCTGTTCTCCTACGGGACGCAGAAAGTCCTCGGAGAGAAATACAGCGAGATGCGCTCCCTGTGGCAGCATTCATACAGGTGCGCCTTCTATGCGTACATGTTGGCCAAGAGCTTCAAGAGGAGGAAGGAGATCCTCGACGACGTGTACGTCGGCGGCATCCTCCACGATCTGGGGCAGATCGTCATCGCCTCCCTGCACCCGGACCTGCTCGAGCGCATCACCAAGATCTGCCGCGAGAAGGGGATCCCCTCCAAGATGCTGGAGAATTTCTCCATTGGGCTCAACCACGCCGAGGTCGGCGCCCTGATAGCGAAAAAATGGAACTTTCCCGAGCAGCTGGTGGCGGCCATCCGCTTCCACCACGAGCCCAGCCAGAGCTCCCCTGCCGCCAAGGACATCGTCTACAGCGTCTACCTCGCCAATGCCATCTGCGACATGGAGCGGGAGAAAATCGGGTTCGACACGATCTCGCTCTCCGCGCTGCGCGACTTCAATATCGAAACCGAGGAGCAGCTCAACAAGATCCAGGAACGCCTCTCCAAGGCTTTTGAAGACCAGCGCCAGAAGTTCCAGTAGCCGCCCTGGCGCGGCAGCCGGCGCTTGCCGCCCGACGCTGCCGAGCCCGTTCCGCCCAGAACCCGATCTTCGCCCGATCAGCTTGAAGCTGTACCGTTCCGCCTCTTGACAAAAGAAAGTCTATATAGTATTATCAATATACAACAGAGGAGGGCTCCCATGGCCGTAGCGATCTATACGACACCCACCTGCGGATTCTGCAAAGTAGCCAAGGAATTCTTTCGCAGCCAGCACATATCTTTTACCGAGTACAACGTGGCTTCAGATCAGCGCAAGGCGGAGGAAATGGTTCGAAAGTCAGGTCAGATGGGAGTTCCCGTCATCGACGTCAACGGCAGGATCATTGTCGGCTTCAACAAACCTGAAATCGAAAAAGCCCTGAAGAGATAGGATCGGCGCGGCGCACGGCACGCGCCGCGATCTTGTTCAGCCTCTCCTTTTTCCCTTTTTGCGCAAGCGCTTTGAAATCCTCTCTTTCATTGTCTTTCGAGGAGGTCGAAAGATATGAAGGGAACCGTGTCCAGCGTCCACCCGGTGCTGCGCAATGAGCGGTTGAAGGTCGTTGCGCGCGTGAAGACGGAGAACGGGGATGAATGCGAGGCCTTCATGCCGGATCGGGAGGTCGCCGCGGTTCTTCCCCGGTCCATCCTCCTGGGCGGGGCCACAACCGCGCCTCCCGCCCTGTTGGAGACTTTTCAGCCCATCCTCCAGCGGATGACTGAGGGAAGGTCCGTGCGCCTCTGGAAATACGGGGAGAGGTTCTTCTTCTCGTTCCAGCCATGGAAATCTGTGCGTTTCGCTCGAGATCCTTGAGAAAGCCGGGCAGAGATGCCCTTTCAACGGGCGGAAACCTCAGGCGAAAGAATCGGGTGAACTGCCGACGGGCAAGCCGCCCGGGCCGGCGTCGCCCCCGCTCCCCGGCCGCATGCCGCGCCCCCCGCCGGCGGAAAGCGCGGAATGCCATCGGGAAAGCAGGACGCCGAAAGCCACGGCCACGTTGAGGGACCTCTTGGCGCCGGCGAGGGGAATGCTGACTCTCCCCAGGCTGGCGTCCGCAAGCGCAAGCGCCTCGGGACTCAGGCCCAGCTCTTCGGAGCCCACGAGCACGATCCCCCTGTCCGGGAAGCTGAACCGCTCGAGGGGGAGGCCTCCGAGCTCCAGGGCGAATACCCCCTGAGCCACGGGTATCTCGGAAAGCTCCCGCACTTCCCAGGGGAGAGCTTCCGCGGCCCCGCGGGCGGTCTTGCGCGCGCGGGGATGGGTGGGCAGGGGCGTTCGGGGCGAGAGGTAGACCCTCTCCATGCCGAACGCTTCGGCGGTTCGAAAGAGCGAGCCGACGTTGAACGGCGAGCGGATGTCTTCGAGGTAGGCCGCGATCGGATGCGTGCTCACGAGGCTTCTGTCGAGCGCACCCGTCTCAGGCGCCAGCAGGTCCCACTCCGAGGGCTCCTCGGCCATGGCGCGGAGCAGGGAGTTTCGCAGGGCATTCACGCCCCGAAGCGCGGCGGAGGGCAAGGGGCCGGCCGCCAGGGCCCGCGCTGTCGAGTCGGCAGCCCGGGTGATTTCTTCCGCTTCCCGGGCAGGGATTGCCCCGCCCGCTCCACGGGAAGCCGCCGTGAGGTCTTTGCCAAGGAATTCCAGAAGGCCCGTCAGGTAGCCGGCGTCGAAACCCTGCCCATGGAGAATGCCGACTTCCATCGCATGAAGGATTCGCGCGATTTTTCGCATGCGCGTTCTCGGGGAGAGCTCGCCCAGCTTTCTCAAGGGAAACATGGCGGAGCCTAGAAAGCGGCCTTGATCAGCTCATAGACGTCTTCGGTTGAAACCACGCGAGGGAGGTAGTTCATCATGTCGAAGGCACGCGCGGTCCCGGCGACCTCGATCATTTCATCGAGGCTGAGATCGAACTCTCGAAGGCGCGTGGGGAGGTTGAGGGATGCGATGATGCCGCGCATCGCCTCGATGGCCCGTACGGGGGCTTCCACCGGCGGCACTCCCGTCATGTCCTCGCCCAGAAGCCGGGCGATCTGGATGATGCGGTCGCCCCGCGCGTTGATGGCGAACTCCAGCACGTGGGGAAGCAGGATGGTCGATACCCAGGACTTGGGGGAGAGGAAGCGGGCATTGATGGCGAAGGAGAGGGCGGAGCCGATGCCGAGCTTTGTCGTGGCGAGCCCCAGGCCCAGGAGGAGCCCCGCGGCGCTGGCGTTCGAACGCATCCGCACGTCGTCGACGTTCTGCAGTCCCTCCTTGATGATCGCCGCGAGAGTCTCTATCGCTTTCATGAGGCAGGTGTCGGAGAGGAAGTTGGCCCTGTTGGACAGGAGGCCTTCGATGCAGCCCAGGAGCGTGTCCATGACGGTCGTGTAGGTGTACTTGGCGGGAAGGCCGAGGGACATCTTCGGATCGATCACCACCGCCTTGGTGATCCCCTTCTGGGTTCTGCCGATCTTTCCGCTCCTGTCGCGCGCATCCACCATGAGATACTCGTCGAGGAACATGAAGGGGTTCCGGCAGGTGGTGGGAATCTCGATGTAGGCAAGGGGTTTTCCTTCGGGCTGGACGCCCGAGAGGAAGTCGTCGATCGAGTTTTTGGACGGCGAGGTCATTGCGATGCACTTGGCGATGGAGAGTGTCTTGATCCCGCCCAGGCCGATCACGATGTCGGCATGAGACCCCCGCGCCAGGGCCACGCCCTCCTCCACGGTCTTGCTGGTGGCGTTTGGGACCACCTCGTCGAAGACGATCGAGGGTATTCCCCTCTTTTCCAGCAGGTCCTGGACCCTGTTGATGACCTTCCCCTCGTAGAGGATGGCCTCGGTGACGAGGAAGGCCCTCTCGCCGTGCTCTGAAACGATCTGGCCGATACGGGTAACGGTATCCTGCCCGAAGATGATCCGCGTGGGTACATGGAAAAGCACGTCCGGCATGGGAAAGCTCCCTTTCACGACGCCGCCTATCCGCGCCGCCGATAAAAAAAGCGGAGAATCCGCCAAAGGATACCTCCGCTCGTGACCCCTACGGTATCGCTCTACGAGATTCCGAACGCCTTGAGCACTCCATCGGCAACGGCCTCGATGACCTCCTGGGAGGGATAAGTGGGATCCTGGAGCTTGCGCTTCGCTTCCTCGACCTTGTCCGTGCGGATATCCGGCGCGAGCCGGGCCGCTTCCGCTGCCTTGAACACCTCCGACTTGGACTTTGCTTCTTCGGATACGTTGATGGCGTCGAGCTCTTCCTTGGACTGCAGCCGAGACGTCTTCTCCGTCTTCTTGATATTTGAGGCCGGATCCGGTGGACCAATTCTCTCGACCGTCATTGGAGGTTCCTTTCACTTACCTATATCGACAGGCGTCATTGGCAACTTGAACCCTTTTCCAGGTTTATAGTCGTGTTCGACGCTGGAGTCAAGGGCTTCGACTGAGTTTTTCCCTCGCTCCGGCATTTTTGCCCGGTTTGGCGACGAACGCTCATCGATCATCGGCAATGCGCCTCCGAGTCATTCCAGCGTGACAAGCTCGATGGCCATATCGAGGGTATCGACCACCGCCACAGTGGCCCTGGGAGCTAGGTAACCGGAACAGGTCCCAGGATTGAGGAGCTTCTTTTCCGTTCCCTCGACTTTCGCCTGATGGTTGTGGCCGTACACCACCAGGTCGAATGTTCCGGCGCGAAAGAGGTCCTCGGCGACATCGGGATAGTGCATCATCGCGATCCTTCGGCCGTCCAGGGTGAGCACGTATACGCCGTCCCTGAAAGTGCAAAAGCCCTCTCCCCGCTTCGTCAGCAGCACCCTGTCGCCATCGTTGTTGCCGAATATCGCGTGCATCTTCACGCCCTTTTCGGTGAGCGGGGCGAACTCGGGGAGCGTGAAGGGGGAGCAGAAATCCCCCCCATGGAGGATCACATCCACCCGCCGGGACGTGAAAGCGGCCACGGCCTTTCGGATGTTGATGAGGTTGTCGTGCGTGTCTGAAATGACTCCGATCTTCACAGCGCTCTCCCGTCGATTCCTTATCGGCCTGCTCCACCTATAGTTTACTTACGAGCGAGGCCGATGGTACACTCCCCGCCATGGAGAAGCTCGGGATCATCGGTTTCGGCGTCATGGGCGAGGCTTTCGCCGCCGGCCTCAGGCGGCAGGAGCCGGGGCTCCAGATCAGGGTTTTCGACGTCAAGGCGGAGAAGCTCGCCCCGGCACGAGCGCGGCTCGGGATCACTCCCGCGGGGAGCGCCTCGGAGGTGGTTCGGCAGAGCGATCTCACCATCCTCTGCGTGAAGCCCCAGGACCGTGCCGCCGTGCTTGCCGAGATCAAGGAAAGCTCGCGCGGCAGGCGGATCATTTCGATCCTGGCGGGAACGGGAATCGCAGCCCTCGCTTCAGGTCTCGCCACCGAGCAGATCGCGCGCTTCATGCCCAATATCGCCGCCACCAAGGGCAAGGCCCTCATCGGGGTCTCCTTCCATTCCAGCGCCGTGAAGGAGTTTCGCGAGGAATGCCTCTCGATCGCCCGGGCCCTGGGCACCCCGATCGAGATCAAAGAGACTCTCATGGCGGCCATGACGGGAGTCTGCGGCTCGGGGATCGCATTCGTGCTTTCCTTCATCCATGCCATGGCCCAGGGAGGGGTGGCCGCTGGCTTCGACTATGGAACGGCCCTCACGGTGGCGAGGGGGGCCGTGGAGGGCGCCGTGAGCCTTCTTGCAGACGGAGCCCACCCGATGGAGCTTGTCAGTCACGTAACCTCCCCCGCCGGCACCACTATCGCGGGGATACGGGCCCTGGAGAAAGCGGGATTCACGGCCGCCGTCATGGAAGCGGTGGAGGCGGCCAGCCGCAGAGCGCAGGAGCTCGAGGGGTAGGGCGCCGGGCAGCATGCCTGCACGCCAAGCAGCCTGCCACGGCCGCGCGCCGCGGCCGTGGCAGGCCTTCGTAAGGCCGTTCACTGCTGGACCGAGTCTCGTCTCTTAAGCTATATTCTTAAGCCATGCTCGACCTGAAATTCATCCGCGACAACGTCGACGCGGTCCGGCAGAACGCGAGAAACAGGCATGTTTCCGCGGACCCCGATCTCGTCGTCACGCTCTACGACCAGAGAAACGGCGTGCTCAAGGAGCTGGAGTCCACGCGCGCCGCCAGGAACGCCAATGCCGACAAGATGAAGGGCAAGCTCTCCGCGGAGGAGCGCGCGGGGCAGATCGAAGAGGGAAAGCGCCTCAAGGAAGTCATTGCCCGTCTCGAGAAGAGCCACGAGGAGCTGGAGAAGAAGCTCACCGAAGAGGCCATGAAGATCCCCAACATGTCGCATCCGGACGCGCCGGTGGCGGAGGGGGAGGCCGGAAATCGAGAGCTTCGCACGTGGGGGACTGTCCCCTCCTTCGCTTTCGCCGCGCGGGATCACGTGGAGATCGGCCAGTCGCTCGATCTGATCGATTTTGAAACCGCCGCCAGGGTGACGGGGCAGAAGTTCTACTACCTGCGCAACGAGGCCGTCATCCTGGAGCTCGCCCTGGTGCGCTATGCCCTGGACACGCTGGCCGCCGCGGGCTTCACCCTCATGGCGACGCCGGACCTCGCCCGCGAGCAGATCGTGGCGGGACACGGGTTCAATCCGCGCGGACCGGAGAGCAACATGTATCTGGTTGAAGGGACGGACCTCTGTCTCATCGCAACGGCGGAGTTCACCCTCGGCGGGTACAATGCGGGAGCGCTTCTCGACCTGGAGGCCTTGCCGGTCAAGCTGGCCGGGGTCTCGCACTGTTTTCGAAGGGAAGCGGGAGCGGCGGGGCAATTCTCGAAAGGACTGTACCGGGTCCACCAGTTCACCAAGGTGGAGATGTTCGTCTACAGCCACCCCGCGAAATCCGAGGAGATGCTGGAGCGGTTGATCGGTCTGGAAGAGAAGATCTTCCAGGGACTGGAGATCCCGTACCGGATCGTCGACACATGCACGGGAGACCTCGGGGGTCCCGCCTATCGCAAGTTCGACATCGAGGCGTGGATGCCGGGGCGGGGAGAAAAGGGCAAGTGGGGCGAGATCACCAGCGCCTCCAACTGCACCGACTACCAGGCGCGCCGACTGGCGATCCGCTTCAAGGAGGAGGGGAAGAACAGGTTCGTGCACACGCTCAACGGCACGGCGCTCGCCGTTTCGCGAACGCTTATCGCGCTTCTTGAAAACTTCCAGCAAGCTGATGGATCGGTGCGCCTGCCTCAGAGGATCGCGGACTATGCGGGATTTGCCGAGCTGAAGGCGAAATCAGCGGGATAAGCGCTTTCGCTGCCGTTCAATCAAAGGGCGGCCTGCGGGCCGCCCTCTTTGTTCATCGAGAAAAGTCTGGCTTTGCCTCTACCTGCTTCCCACCAGCTTGTGCAGGGTCTTGGCAAGGGTCTCCTGGTAATCCTTGAAGATCACCGTTTTTCCCGAGAAGGTAGCCTTTCTCATGGAGAGCCGGAGCTTCTCCTCGCAGGAGAGACAGAGATCCTTGTCCATAAACGTCACATAGTTGTAGTCTCTACGGGCGCCGGGAACCGGCTTCTTGCATGCATCACAGATAATGTCCGTCATGTCTCTCTCCTTCTTGTCTCTTGCCACTAGTGTAACCCATACAGCCCCGGTTGTCGAGCGCCTTTTTCGGATTCTCGGGGGGCGCGGTGGACGATATGACCCATTTCTGTGTAGTATATTTTCCCGAGAGGGGGACAAGATGGGTGACGCTCTTGCACGCTTGAAAGCGGAAAAAATCCCCTTCCTTTACTGCAGCTATTCCTCCCTCGACCGGTTCTTCCGGGTCCGAGAAGCGGGGTCCACCTTCCTGGCAACGGATTCCTCCATTGTCTCCCTGGCGAAGGCCTTCGAAGGGCTGCAGTTCCCCGGGCTTCCCCTGGAGGATGCCGCCGTGCAGGAGAACGGGAGCCGCCTCATCTTCCGCTGCGTCGATTCCCTGGCGCTTCCCCCCGCCCAGCCCTTCACGGTGCTGACCCTGCTGTACGACTCGGAGCGCGATGCCTTTATCGACCGTTTCGGAGTCTACCCCGACCTTCGCGCCCTCCATCTCGCACCCGTGTCGGGAGACTACCCGCCGTGGCTCGTGCTCTCGGAGGCGGCCAAGCTCGTGTCCCGCTACCACTACGGCACCGAAGGGCTTGCCAGCGAATGGAGGGCGGGCGAGGCGCTGCCCCCTCTTTCATACCAGAAGGATTTCCTCGCATCCCTCATGATCTCCCGGTTCCCGGAGAAGGGACTCGGGCTGCTCTTCGCGGCAGGCTTCGTGGAGGAGGCCTGGCCGGAGCTCGCCGAGATGGCCAGAGTCAACCACGCCAAGGATTACCACCCCGAGGGGGACGTCTGGGCGCATACGCTGGAGACTCTGAAGTACAGGAAGCGCGCCGACTTGATTCTCTCCCTGTCGCTCCTCCTGCATGACTCGGGAAAGCCGGGAACCGAGGGCTCGGGAGAGAAGCGCTTCGACGGCCATGCCGAGCTGGGCTCCATCATCGCCACGCGGTTCCTCAAGCGCCTCGGATTCAGCGAATCGACCATTGGAGACGTGAGCTTCCTGGTGCGCTACCACATGATGCCGCTGGCCCTGAAGAAGCTCCCCCAGTACCGCACCGAGCCCATCCTCTCCTCGCCCCTTTTCCCGCAGCTTCTCGAGCTGTACCGCGCGGATCTTTCCTCCTCCTACGCCGACCCGGAGGGCTACTACGAGGCGTGCCGGATCTATAGGGCATTCCTCCGCGAGCGGGAAAACCCTTACCGAATGGTGAAGAAGCGGAGCCAGAGATCGTCGGGAGCCTTCAGGAAATAGAGAGGGCGACCGGCTCAGCCGAAGCTGGAAAGAAGAAAGCGCGAAAGCTCGGGAAAGCCCGTGCCCACTTTTATAGAGCTCTTCGGCAGGGACAGGCATCGGGCGATCCTCTCGGGGATCTCGGGTGAGGCGCCCACGGCATCTTCCACGATGTCGAGGAACTTGGCGGGATGCGCCGTTGCCAGAACCACCACCTGCTCTTCGCTCGGCCGCGACGCGAGCCACCGGCGGCCGGCCTTATAGCCTACCGCGGTGTGGGGATCCAGGAACACGCCGTGGCTCTCGTACGCTTCCCGCATCGTCCGGCGGGTCTCGTCATCCGTGACGGTGAGGCCGTGGATCGCCTCGCGGATGGAGCTCCAATCGCCATGGAAAACCTCCAGGAGGCGCTCGAAGTTGCTCGGATTTCCGACGTCCATCGCATTGGAGAGGGTCACCTCTGAAGCCCGGGGTGCATAGATTCCGCTTGAAAGGTACCGGGGGACAACGTCGTTGACATTCGTGGCCGCGATGAATGAGAGCACGGGCAGTCCCCAGCGCCAGGCGTAGACGCCGGCGGTGAGGTTTCCGAAGTTGCCGCTGGGAACGCAGACCGTGGTCGGCCGCTCCCCCGGCCGCCCGGCGCCGGCCGTTCCGTGAAGCGCGGCTCGGTGGGTGAGGGCATGGATGTAGTAGAAGCACTGGGGAAGAAGCCTTCCTATATTGATGGAATTGGCCGAGGTCAGGCGGAGCCTCCGCCGCAGGGTTTCGTCCCGGAATGCTTCCTTTGCCAGGCGCTGACAATCGTCGAAGCTTCCCTCCACCTCCAGGGCGTGGACGTTTCCTCCCAGCGTGGTGAGCTGTTTTTCCTGGAGGTTGCTCACCCTGCCGGATGGATACAGTATCACCACGTCGATGTTATCCCTGCCGTGAAAGGCGTTGGCGACTGCGCTGCCCGTGTCGCCGGAGGTTGCCACGAGGATCTGGGTCCGCCGGCCCTCGCTTTTGAGGAAGTGTTCCATGCACGAGGCGAGAAACTGCGCCCCGAAATCCTTGAAAGCGCAGGTGGGGCCGCCAAAGAGCTCGAGGAGAAGCACCCGATCGTCGAGCCTGCGAAGCTCGGGCTGGAACGTGAAGGCGCGCAAGGCAATGCGCTCCGCGGTCTCGCGGTCGATCTCCGGAGAGAAGAGGGCCTCGGCGGTGGACGCGGCAAGGTCCGTGAACGAGGTCTCATCGCCGAAGGAGGTGAAAAGCCCCGCCAGATCGGGCCATTCGACGGGATGGAAGAGCCCTCCATCGGGAGCGAGCCCCTGGAACAGCGCCTCCCTGAAGCTCACGGTGCCGCCGCTTCTGCTCCTGAATCTCATGACGACTCCTTGCTGGAAAGGACCACGGGTCCCCGGGTGTTGATCGAGGAGATATAGATATCGCTTGAAAGCCCTGCGCCGAGGAAAGCCTCCGCCATGGCGGCTCCCGCCGCCTCGGCGAGGGGCTGTGACGCGCAGAGCGCGAAGATGGAAGGGCCGGATCCCGAGATGGAGCAGCCCAGCGCGCCCGAGGAGAGGGCGGCCGCCTTCACCGCCGGGAAGCCTGGGATGAGGAGGGATCGCACGGGCTCGGCAACGACGTCCTGTAGCGACCTTCCCAAAAGGGCGAGATCGCTTTCATAGAGCGCCGCCACGAGCGCGGCGAGGTTCCCCCACTGCCGGATTGCGGCGGCGAGGGGAATCTCCTTCTTGAGGATCTTCCTGGCGTCGGAGGTTTTCACCTCCGTATGCGGGTGGACGACGGCGCAGGCGAGACCCGGGGGAACGGGGAGCCTGATCACGTCGAGAGGCTCATAGCTTCTCACCAGGACGAATCCCCCCAAGAGCGACGGCGCCACGTTGTCGGCATGGGCGCTGCCGCATGCCGCCTTCTCGGCTTCCAGGGTGAAGGGGATGAGATCCGCCGGGGAAAAGAGGCTTCCCGCCAGGAGGTTGGCGGCCCATGCCGCCGCCGCCGCGCTCGCGGCGGAGCTTCCCAGCCCCGAGCTGGAGGGCATGCGCTTTTCCAGGATCACCTCGACTCCGAAGTCGGCGCCGATGTGCCGCAAGAGCGCCCCTGCCGCCACCGTCGCCGTGTTCTTGTCCGGATCGAGGGAAAGCTTCCCCTCGTCGCCCCGGATCTCCCGGATGACGACCTTCTTCTCCGCGAGGCGGGTGAGGGTAACGGCATCCCCCGGAGCCTCCAGAGCGAAGCCCAGAACGTCGAAGCCGGATGCGACATTGGCCACCGTAGCCGGAGCGAAGACGGTCACGGAATCGAGCCTTCCCACGGCCGCTGTCCTCAAGTCTTCTTGGCCGAGAGGAACGCCGAATGTATCGTGCGCAGGGCCAGGGTGCGGTTCTTCTCCTCGATGACGAACGAAATGTTCCGCTCCGAGGACCCCTGGGCGATGACCAGGATGTTGATCCCCGCCGCGCCCAAGGCGCTGAACAGGCGCCCCGCGATTCCGGGCGTGCCGCGCATGTTCTCCCCGATCACGGAGACAACCAGAAGATCGCGGATGAGATTGAAGTTCTGGATCCGCTTGGTCTCCAGCTCCAGGGCAAGCTCCCGGCCAAGGGCGGCGAGGGCGCGCTCGGCCTCCGGGGTCCTGAACACGAGGCAGATTGTATGCTCCGAGGATGCCTGGGAGATCATGATGATGTTGATCCCCTCGCGGGCCAGGGCTCCGAAGATCCGCGCGGCGATTCCGGGAATCCCGATCATGCCCCCACCCTCGATATTCACCAGGGAGACGCCCTCGATCGAGGCGATGCCCGTGATCGCCGGGCTCTTGCGCTCGCCCGGCGCGACGCCGATCATCGTGCCGGGAGCCGAGGGGTTGAAGGTGTTCTTGATCCGTATGGGAATGCCCTTCTCCACGGCGGGGATCATGCTGTAGGGGTGCACCACCTTCGCGCCGAAGAAGGAGAGCTCCATGGCCTCCTCGTAGCTGATCGCGGGCACGACGAAGGCGTCCGGCACGATGCGGGGATCCGCGGAGAGCACCCCGTCCACGTCGGTCCAGATGTCGATGAGGTCCACCCCCGCCCCGGCGCCGATGATCGAGGCCGTATAGTCGGATCCATTCCTGCCCAGGGTCGTGGTGACGCCATTCTCCGTGGCGCCGATGAAACCGGGAATGACCGCTATGCCGTCCACCGCGGACAGGCGCGCTTCGATGCGCGCGTACGTCTTGGGAAAGTTGACGGAGGCCGAGCCGAACCTGTCGTCGGTCACGATCATCTCCCGGGCGTCGACGTTCACCGCCTCCATTCCCCGGCTTCGCATGTAAGCGGTGACCAGGCTGCAGGAGAGCCGTTCGCCGAAGCTCATGGCGAGGTCCAGCGTGCGCGGCGAACATTCCTTGAGGAGCTCCACCCCGTGGAGGATCTCTTCCAGCTCGTTGAACATGAGCTGGAGGGGGGTGATCACGGCCGCCTGATCGGCCGGCGCGAAAAGCTGCCGCACGGCGGTAAAGTGCTGGACGCGGATCTTCTCCATCGCCTCGCCGTGACCGCCGGAGCCCTCCTCGGCCCTCCGGGCCGCTTCGATCAAGAGGTCCGTGACCCCCTTCATTGCCGAGAGGACCACGGCGATCCTGTCCTCGCGCGCGGCCCGGGACACGATCTCCACCACCGCCGTGATGCGCTGTGCATCCCCCACGGAGCTTCCGCCGAACTTGAGGACCTTCATGTCTTCCTCATTCCCCCATGACCTTGATGATGAGCCGCTTGGACCTCTGCCCGTCGAACTCCGCGTAGTACACCTGCTGCCAGGGCCCCAGGTCGAGCCTGCCGCCCGTGATGGGGAGGATCACCTCATGGCCGATGAGGAGGTTCTTGAGGTGACTGTCCCCGTTTTTTTCCCCGGTGGCATGATGGCGGTAGTCGGAGCGGAACGGGGCCAGCGTATCCACCCACTGGTCGATGTCCTGGATGAGCCCGTTCTCGGCGTCGTTCACATAGACCCCCGCGGTGATGTGCATCGCCGATACCAGCGCCATCCCCTCCCGGCACCCGCTCTTGGCGACCGCCTCGGCCACCCTGTCCGTGATATTGATGTACTCGCGGTGCTTGCGCGTGTTGAAGGTGAGATACTCCGTGTGGAACTTCATGGGATTACCCCCGGGTGAGGTAGGAATATACACTTTTTCGCGAACCGAGGTCCAGATCAAGCCAAGGATGGCTGAAGGCGGCCGAGCACAGGGAAGTGCGGAAGGCCGCCTCAAGCCAGGCAAGGCGGCCGAGCACAGGGAGGTGCGGGAGGCCGCCTCAAGCCAGGCAAGGCGGCCGAGCACAGGGAGGTGCGGGAGGCCGCCTCAAGCCTCTACGCCGTCTTCATCTCCTGCCATTTCTTCCATTGGTACCATTGCTCCGGGTATTGGCGAACGTAGCTCTGCCACAACTCCAGCACGTTCCTCGAGGTGCTCTCCGGCTTCTTCTCTACAGACACGTCCTCGATAATCAGGTTGTAGTGGCCATTTCCGCACCTTTTCAGGAAAGCCGCGACGACCGGGGATTCGGAGCGGTGGGAGAGCACATCGATTGTATTGTCGAAGAACAGCTCCTTGCCGAAGAGCTGGATCGTGCTCCGCCGCCGCTTGTGCCACGCATCCACCTCGTCGCATTGGGTCATGAGCACGCGGTTGGATTTCAGGGCCTGCATTGCGCGCATGAGAATCGAGCCGCCGAAGCACGAGGAGATGAGCTCGGTGCCGACCCGCCTCGTCCTTCCCAGGAGGCATCTGGCCAGGCGCGCGCTGGAGCATTCCATGATGATGCTCGCCGGGAAACCGAGGAGGAAGAGCATCCATGGGATGAACTCGACTCCTCCCCAGTGGGCGGTGACCAGGATGCAGCCTTTCCCTTTTTGGAGGGCTTCCGCAATGAGCTCCTTGCCGCTGACCTGGAAATGCTCCCGCACGTAGCGCAAGACATTTTCGAAGTCGAAGAAGGCGGCGAACATCTTCTCGAAATAGTGGGTGAAGATGCCCCTGAAAGTCTCGTGGACGACCTTCTTGACGAAGCGTTCCTCCTGGCCCTCAAAGACATCCCATACGTTCCTCTCGATCAAACGCTTCTCCTTGCGGTTGAATAGCGCATAGAAGAGAGCCCCGATCTGTTGAATGTATGCCTGAGCAGCCCTGGGGCTCAGATGACGGAAGAGAAAGACGTTCAAGGTCGATTGGAAGAATGTAGAAATGTTTATTTTCATACAAACCTCCGAGGATAGAATTTTTGTGATTATATCACATCATTGAAATAATGGAGATGCAAGCGGTTATTTAGATATTTTATGTATCTCTTAAAAAGGACAGTTTTTCGAAAGATTGTGGGTCAGCCAGAACCTTGAGAAATGCTTCAGCCACGGTCGGCGAGAACTGGGTGCCGGATTCCTTCTTTATCTCTTGGGCGGCCTGCTGGACGGGGAGACGCTTGCGGTAAGGCCGGGAGGAGGTCATGGCGTCGAAGGCATCAGCCACGGCCACGATCTGGGCGCCGAGGGGGATCTGCTCTCCGCGGAGCCTGTCCGGGTAACCCTTCCCGTCGTAGCGCTCGTGGTGGTTTTTGATGAGGTAGAGGTGGTTCTTGATGAAGGAGATGGGCTGGAGGATCTCGACGCCTTTCAGGGTGTGGCGCTGGATGATCTTGGCCTCGGCGTCGGAGAGGGGCTTGGGGCTTTGAACGATGTATTCCGGAATGCCGATCTTTCCCACGTCATGGAGCATGCTGCCGAAACTCAGGTATTCGATGTCTCGTTCGGGCAGGCCAAGGACGCGGGCAATCTCCACGGCTATGGCAGCCACCCGCACCGAATGGCCGCGGGTGTAGGTGTCTTTCTCCTCGATGGCCTGAACCAGGGCCCTCACGGAGCTCGTGTAGCTGGACTTCAGCTCCTCGTCAAGGCGCGCGCGCTGGATCACGGTGGCAAGCGAGTTTGCCAGGATGGAGAGGAACTCCAGATCGTCATCCGTGACGCGGGAACCGCCCTCTCCCCTGTCGGCTCCCAGGAGGCCGATGGTCTTGTCTTGGGCAACCAGGGGACAGATGATGAACGATGTGGGATTGAAGTCCGCCAGGATGAGGTTGGCGGGATTCAGGCCGAAGGCCTTCACGTCGTCGACGATGACGGGTTTTTTCTGTTTCAGCACGCGCACCATGAGGTTCTGCTCGCGGCTGAGGGGAACCCGGTATCCAATGAGCTTTTCCATGGCCTGCCGCGATTCCCCGACTCCGCAGCGGTATTCCAGGTTTTCGCCGTTTTCGTCGGTCAGCATGACGAGCGCCCGGCTGAAGCCCAGCACGTCCACGATGGGCTGCATCGTCTTCTGGAGTATCTTCTGCGTATCCACTTCCGACACCAGCGTCCAGGTGGCGCTGTTGATCGCCTTCAGGAGCCGGACCTTCTCATTGAGCGCCCGGTTGGCCACGTTCAGCTGGTCGAACTGCTCCCGGAGAATGTTTTTATCCTTTTCGATCTCCTCCAGGGCGTTGAACAGGCGCGATCTGCGCGTCAGCGTCCTCATCACGATGTTCCTCATCCAGCCCTTGGTGAGGCTCCAGGGCAGGACGATCTCGCAGTACGGCCCTCCGGTAAAATAGCAGATGTTTTCAACGATCTGGCATGGCTCAAATCCCCAAAGGGTGGGGATGGCGCTGTAAATCCCCTTGTTGTAGGAGCAGGTATCCTTGGAGCATTGCGCGTCCTGCCTCCAGTGCCACCGCACAACGAATCGCCCCGGAGCGTCATAGACGGTCTCTATGATCTTCGTCGTGTTGAACTTGGTGTTGATCTGGTTCAGCCGTTTGATGATTCTCTTGGGTGTGGAGAAGATGGTGAGGAAAAGCCGCTGGATGTAGCCGAACTCGCGGTGAGTGATCGATTCGAAGCCGATATCGAAGGCCACATTGGGGTTGCCCGTGATGCGCTGGGCGTTGCTCATGAGCAGGGTGAAGAGGCTGGAAGGCACCCAGTTGTTTTCTTCGCAAAGAAAGGACTCGAGATTGTCGTACCCGCTGTAGGGGGCGGGAACGCCTGAAAAAAGCTCCTGCAGAGCTTCAGGCTTCCTTCGCCGGATGTACTGTATTATCGCCCTGCTGTTGAGGCAGCTGACGTCGTTCGCTTCCCGCAAGACAGACCCCTCGTCGAGATGATTATGCTGTCAATGAAATTCTCGGCAAAACGGTGGAGAAACTTACCCTGTTGTGTCTTACAGGCAGTCATCCGCCGAGATGCTGAGGCGCTCGAGCCTTTCAATGTCAACCGAAAAACCTATCCCTTTCGACCTGATCACAGGGGCGCCGCCCCTGCGACCGAATCCGAAGTTTTCGCGCGTTATGTTCTCCGAGAGCAAAAGCTCGTCGTACGATCCGTCCACGTAGAGGGGATCGGGAAGCAGGGCGGCGGCGGCGCGGCCGAGGCCGGAGAGGATTCCCGTTTCGCCCACATGGCAGCCGAGCTGGTACTTCAAACCGAGCTCTTCCGCTTTTTCGGCGAGCTTCAGCGTGCGAAGCAGTCCCCCGTTTTTCGAGAGGCGGAGATTCACCATGAAGCAGTGCGACGGCCTGAGAGCGAGCAGGTCTTCTTCCGTGACGGCGGACTCGTCGGCCGCGAACGTGAAGCCCTTCTCTGTTGCACGGCGGAGAGTCTCCGCGTGGTCCTTCCATGGCCCATCGAACGGTTGCTCGATCATGCGCACCCCCTGCTCTGCGCACACGGCCAGCTGTTCTTCGAAGGCATTCTCGTTCCACGCGCCGTTCACGTCCACCCTGATGTCGAATTGCCGTCCCAGGGCACCGCGGGCTGTTTTCAGGATCGCCTTGTTGTAGGCGCGGTCGCTTCCCAGCTTCACGCGCACAGCTGTGAGGCCCAACCGATGGTAGAGCGCCAGGATCTGCCCGGCCAACTCGGGGCTCGCGAAGGGGAGGATGCCGCCGTAGTGAATCATGGAGCGGACCGGTTCCCTTCCCAGAAGCGCGAAAATGTCCTTCTCTTCCCTGCGGCAGAGGAGATCCAGCACGGCCGTCTCGACCGCGCACAACAGGGGAAGCTCCTCCTTGCCGCAGCTGATGCTTTCCAGGGCACCGAGGAGGAGCTCCGCGGCCGGATCGCCCTCGCGCAAGGGGGCGAGGAGCCCCCGCACGATCGACGTGCATCGCGCGCGGACCTCCCCCTCCGTGCCGCCCAGCGCTCCCGTCACATACTCCCTGATCACGGCCTCCCCGAAGCCGCGGCCGTCCCGCGAGCGAAGCATCAAGACGAGGGAATCCGAGAACGTCCGGTTCGCCTTGGCATGGCTGAAGCCTATTCTGAAGGGGATGTTGAGCGTGAAGAGGCGCGCTTCTTCAATACACATTCGAGCCCACCCGGCGGCCGGGCCTTTCCATGATACGGCTTTGCGCCCGCCGATTCAAGCTTCCGGCCCCCGAAACCCGCACCCCACAAAATAGATCTCCATCGAATTGCTGCGGCTCGCCTTGGGCTTGAAGGCCCGTGCCGTAGAGAAGACGCCTTTCATTCCCTGGAGGATTTCCCGCTCTTCGCCGCCCTGGAAGATCTTCACCGCCATGTTACCGCCGGCGGAAAGAGCCCGGCGGCATATCAGGAGAACTTGGCGGCCGATCTCAAGCGAGCGCGCCGTGTCTGAGGTCCTGGTGCCCGAGGTGGAAGGAGCCGCGTCGGAAAGGACCACGTCGAAAGGGCCGGCCCGCTGGATCTCCTCAAGCACTTGGGGATCGAAGAAGTCGCCCTGGATGAAGCGGAAGCCCCTGCGCGAGAGAAGCTTGCCGTCCGGAGCATCGAGGTCCACCCCCGTCACGCTTCCGCTCCCGGCCAGGATATCCAGGATGTAGAGGCTCCAGCTGCCCGGGGAAGAGCCCAGATCCAGCACGCGGCAGGAAGGCTTTATCAGCCTGAACTTCTCCTGCATCTCCTCCAGCTTGTAGACGGAGCGGGCGGGGTACCCCTGCTCCTTGGACTTTCGCCAGTAGTAATCGGGCCTTCCCTTCATGGCCGCTTTACGGTAGCGGAGAACCGCCGCCGGATCAAGCGAACCGCGAAAGGTTCGGCCGTCGAGCGCCCGCATCACGTGCGGCGCAACAGGTTTGGCCTTCGCGCGCCCAGTTCACGCGAGCCGCGAAGGCGCCGGCAGGACGCGGCCTGGCGCTCCACCGCCTGTTGACTTGCTCGGCGGCGAATCGTAATTTGATGCCATGGCGACCATGAAGTTTCTCCGTCGGCCGCTTCGCTACAGCTACTACAACGCAACGATCATTCTCATCGCCCTCAATGTCCTCGCCTTCTTCATCGAGCTCCTGGATCGCGGCGGCGGCTTCGCCAACGCCCTCGCGCTGACTCCCGTGGAGGTGGTCCAGGGCGGCGACTGGTGGGAGATCGTCACCTACATGTTCATCCATGCCAACTTTTGGCACATCTTCTTCAACATGCTCACCCTGTTCCTCTTCGGTGTGCAGCTCGAGCAGCGGATGGGGAGCACGGAGTTTCTGCTCTATTACTTCGTCTGCGGGATCGGCGCGGGCCTGGGGACCCTTCTGATCAACTATTACTCCGGACAGGGCGGCATCGGGGTGGTTGGGGCCTCGGGGGCGATCTTCGGCCTGCTCCTCGCCTTCGCAACGTTCTTTCCCGACGCGCGGATATTCATCTTCGGCATCCTTCCCCTGCGGGCGCCCATTGCGGTCTTGATTTTCGCCGGCATCAACCTGTTCAACCAGTTCACCAACCCCGGCTCCGGCGTTGCCTACCTCACCCACCTCGTCGGCCTGGTATTCGGATACCTCTATATCCTGGTCCGCTACGGGATAAACCCCATCAAGGTCTTTTTCCGCCGGTAAAGCCTCCCGATACTTGATGTAGAGTGAAAAGGCTCTCCGCCGTCGTTCTTCTTCTCCTGCTCGCATCAGCACTCCGCGTCGCGGCCCAATCGGAGAGGCTCTTCGTCCGTCCCTGGTGCGATCTGGAGCCCTTTGTCCGCGTGGGAGTAGACGAATACCCCCTCTCCCGGGAGACGGCGGCGCGGCGCATTCTGGAGGAAGGGCGCATCCTTTTCTCGAGCATGGTATACGGCTACTCCTTCACGTATGTCCCCTCCGACGCCGCCCGCAAAGTCGCCGAGACCTTCACGCTCACGCCGGTTGCCGAGATCCCCTGGGGGTCGCGGGGCGTCGAAATCCTTGAAACCACCGTGGAAGACAAGCGGTTGTACGCCCGGATCGCCTATACCCTCACGGATGCCGAGGCAAAGCGCCGCGAGGCATGGGATTCGAGCGCCGTGGCAATGTCCACCGGGAGCGGGAAGGGGAGCCTTTTCAAAGGCTCTCCGGACAAGATCACGGCCTTGAACAATGCCATGAAGGACGCCATCCGAAGCTACCTCAGGAGCCGTGTGCTCAACAAGCCTCGGGAGGTCCGGGGCGAGATCGTGTTGTGGGAAGATCCCCAGACGGTGGAGCGCGCCGGCGAATACATCGCCACCGCCAAGGTGAGACTGAGGGTGACCGAGCTCGTTCCCTATAGAATTTTCTAGGGGGAATCGTTATCTTCTTTTCCATGCTGAGAACGCTTCGCTTCCTCCTGGTCTTTGCCATCGCGCTCATTCCTCTTTCCGCGTTCAGCGCCGAGGAAGCCTCCCCGCCCAAGGATTTCATCGCGGTTTTCAGCCCCAAGAAGTTCAGCCTCGACCCGCTGCACACCTTCACGGCCTTCGAATCCCAGTTTTACACGGCCATCTACGAGGGCCTCGTGGTGAACAACCCCTTCACCCTCGAGCCAATACCGGGCATGGCGGAGCGCTGGGACCTGAGTGATGGCGGGCGGATCTACCGCTTCACGATCCGGCAGAACGCGGTCTACTCCGACGGCACCCCGTTGCGAGCCCAGGATTTCGTGGATTCCTGGATGAGGATGATAGACCCCGCGTCCAAAGCCGAGTACTCGTTCCTTTTCGACCCGATCAAGGGCGCCCGGGCTTACAGGACGGGGGTGGAGAAGGACCCGAAAAAGGTGGGCATCCGCGCCGTCGGCGATCGGACCCTCGAGGTAGAGCTGGAGAAGCCCGCCGCGTACTTCCTGAAGGTACTCGCCCACATCAGCTTTCTGCCCATCTACCCCGCATATCTGAAGAACAAGAGCTGGGGCGACGCCAAGAGCGCGATCGGAAACGGCCCCTATATCATCACGCAGCGAAACAATGCCGAGCTCCTCCTGGAAAAGAACAAGCTGTACTGGGACGCGGATCATGTGGCGCTGGACCGCATCCGCATCCGGTTCACGGATGACGATGCCAAGGCCACCACGGATTTCCTGGCGGGCAAGATCGACTGGTCCACCGTCTTCCAGGCGGACAGGCTGAAGGACACCAAGGATGTGGTGGTCTTCCCCATGTTCGCGACGCTGTACCTGTACTTCGTCAGCGACCAGGCGCCGTGGAACGACCCGAGGGTGCGCCGCGGCCTCTCGCTGCTCCTGCCCTGGGACCAGATCCGATCCACCAAGCAGTACATCTTTCCCGACAGCCACCTGATCCCGTCCATCCCCTCGTACCCCGAGGTCAAATCGATCGACTCAACCCAGACCGACGAGGGGCTGAAGCTCCTGGCCGAGGCGGGATTCCCCGGGGGCAAGGGGCTGCCCACTTTCGTGATCAAGGTGGCCGATACGGGAAGCCAGGATCTGGTAAAGCAGCTTGCCGACGCCTGGAAGAGCGCCATCGGCCTTTCCGTGGACGTGCGCGCGGTGCCCCAGGATGAATACCTTTCCCAGCTCAAGGTCCCGGACTTCACCATGGGGATCTCCACGTGGATCGGAGACTATGCGGACCCCCTGTCGTTCCTGCAGCTGTGGACGTCGGACTCCAACCTCAACGACGCGCGCTACTCGGATACGGCGTACGACAAGGCCGTGATGGACTCCATCTCCATCCAGGATCCCGCGGCGCGCTACAAAAAGCTGGCCCAGGCGGAAGAGATGCTCCTGAACGACGCCGTGATCCTTCCCCTTGCCCATTCGCCGGCCGTGCACCTCATCGACCTCGACCGCGTCGATGGATGGTTCCCCAATCCCCTCGACATCCACCCCTTCAAGTTCATCGGCTTCAAGGAACACAAGGCGCCCTCCGGGGTCGCGATGCTGAGATAGAGCGCGGAAAAACCTCGCGAAAGGAGGACACGAAATGCCGTCTCTGGAAATTCGTCCCGATGTGTTCTGGATCGGGCTCAACGACAGGACCACGGACCTCTTCGAGGGGATCTGGCCCGTATCCGCTGAAGGGGTCACGTACAACTCCTACCTCATCAGGGACGAGAAGAAGGTCCTCATCGACCTTGCCAAGGGCTTCAAGACCGACGAATACATCGAGCGAATCGACGATCTCGTTCCCCTGGCCGAAATAGACTACCTGGTGATCAACCACATGGAGCCCGACCACACGGGAGCCATCCGCGCATTCTCGCGCATCCCCAAGAACCTCACCATCCTGGCCACCGAGAAGGCCCGCGAGATGCTCGCTTCCTTCTATGGAATTACCGCCAACGTGAAGGTCGTGGCCGACGGCGAGGAGCTGGCCATCGGCAAGCGGACGCTGAAGTTCGTGCACGTGCCCTTCGTCCACTGGCCGGAGACCATGGTCACGTATGACGAGCATGACCGGATCCTGTTCTCCTGCGACGCCTTCGGCGGCTACGGCGCTCTTCCCGGCGCGATCTTCGACGATCAGAGCACCGACTTGAAGTTCTACGAGAGGGAAGCCCTCCGCTACTACGTGAACATCGTGGCCAAGTTCTCGGGGCCCACCCTGAAGGCCATCGAGAAGCTTTCCGGCGTGCCGATCGAGGTGATCGCTCCATCCCACGGCCTGGTCTGGAGGAAGGACCCGGGCAAGATCGTGGAGCTGTACAGGAAGTGGGCCGAGCTTGCCAAGGGCGGAGGCGAGGAAGGGGTGACCCTGGTGTACGGCTCAATGTACGGCAACACGGAAAAGATGATGAACGCGGTGGCCCATGGCATCGCCCACCAGGGGGTTCGGGTGGATATTTTCGACGCGGCCCGCACCCACTCCAGCTACATCCTGCCCTCCCTCTGGACCTACCGGGGAGTGGTGGTTGGCGCCCCCACCTACGAGGGAACCCTTTTTCCCCCGTCTCCCAGGCGATCGAGATGGCGGTGCTCAAGCGCGTGATGAACAAGAAGGCGGCCATCTTCGGCAGCTACGGCTGGAGCAAGGGCGCCGTGGCCTCGTTCCAGAAGATGGTGGAACCCCTGAAGTGGGAGGTGACCGAGGTGTTCGAGTTCCGCGGGGGACCGACGGCGGAGCTTCTCAAGAAGGGGGAGGAGTTCGGCGAGCGCTTCGCCGCTGCAATCAAGGAGAAGGCTTAAGACCCCTTCGAATCGCGCCCCGCGCCCGAGATCCTCTCGATCCACCCCTCGATCCTGCCTCGAAAGAGATATCCAACGCCGAAGAGCAGGAGGGCAAGGCCCAGGATGATCCCGGCCAGGATCCACTTCTGGCCTGCGGCGGCGTTTCCGATGATAACGCTTCCCAGGATTCCCGGCAGTCTCCCGATGAAGGAGATGGCGATGAAAAAGGCGAACCTCATGGGGGAGAGTCCAGCGACGTAGCAGAGGATGTCCTTGGGAATGCCCGGAATGACGAAGAGCAGGAAGAACGCCACCTTGGATCTGGGAGAATCGAGAAACTTCTCCACCCGCTCGACCTGCCGCTTGGGAAAGAGGGCGTGAACGAAGGGCACCCCGAGAAGCCGGGCAAGAAAGAAGCTCACCAGCGAGCCGATGAGGATTCCCGCTATCGATAGAAGGGCCCCCTTCCATATGCCGAAGAGGTAGCCCCCCGCGATCTGGGGGACTTCTCCCGGGATCATGAAGAGGATCACCTGGATCGCCTGGATGGCCATGAACGCCAGCGGCGCAACGACACCCCGCTGGGAGACCCAATCCCGGAGAGCCCGCGCCGAGGAGAAGAAATCCCAGATCTCCCTTCGAAATATCACCACCGGCACGAAAATGGCGGCGATCAAGAGGGGAAACCCGACGATTGCAAGGATGCGCCTGGTCTTCGATTCGGCCATTGCCCTTCACTATAGTGGGACGCACCTCGCGGGGCAACCCGCTGAACGGCAACTGACGTTCCCTTTCTTCGACAGATTTGACCATACGGCAAAACTGCGATACAATGATTGGGTATGAAATCTTCCAGGCAGCGGCACGCCCCGACCAAATACAAGGTCGGTCAGGAGATCGTCTATCCTCTCCAGGGCGTCGGTCATATCGGAGCTATTGAAGAACGGCCCTTTCGCGACAGGAAGCTCCTCTACTACATCGTGTACCTCGAGGTTTCCGACATGACGATCATGGTGCCCACGGACAAGGCGGATGCCCTGGGGATCCGCTCGATCGTGGGGAAGAAGGAATCCCAGAAGGCTCTGAAGCTCATCGCGGAGGAATACGAGCCCATACCCACGGACTGGAAGCTCCGCTACCAGATGAACCTGGACCTGTTGAAGAAGGGGAGCGTGCTGGACATCGCCAACGTGGTGCGCGCCCTCTATCACAGGAGCCGGATCAAGGAGCTGCCCATTCTGGAGAGGAAGCTCTATGACAGCGCGCTCAAGCTCCTTATTGACGAAATCTCCTTCTCGCTGGGCAAGAGCAAGGACGACGTCGAGGAGCTCGTCTTCAGCAAGCTCAGGCTCAACGTGAAGTGACCCCTCCCCCCTCGGCACCGAACGACGGGCAGGCGGCGCGCCGCGCGGCCATCGTGACCGCAGCCGGCTCAAGCCGGAGAATGGGGGAAGACGAAAAAAAGGAGTACAGATTACTCGCCGGGGTTCCCGTGCTGGCCCGCGCCGTCCTGCCTTTCATCGAATCAGCCAGATTCGCTTGCATCCTGATCACCGTGCCGCCGGGCCACGTCTCCCGAGTCTCGAGCCTGCTCTCCGGCCACGTGCCCCTGGAAGGGATCCTGTTCGAGGAAGGCGGACCCACGAGGCAGGTCTCCGTTTTCCGCGGGCTTGCCGCCCTCGCCGCGGACCCTCCCTCGGTGGTCCTCATCCACGACGGTGCGCGCCCCTGGATTTCCCCGGAGCTGATCGAGCGCGTGCTCCGGGAGACCGAGCGCTTCGGCGCGTGCGTTCCCGTTGTGGAGGCGAATGAAGCCGTGAAGCAGACCGGGGATTCGGGCATCATCGAGCGGCACTTCAGCAGGCACGCGATGCGGCTGGCCCAGACCCCCCAGGGCTTCCTCTTCGACAGGATCCTCGCCGCCCACAGGCAGGCGGCCGACGCGGGCGTGCAGTGCTCGGACGACGCGGAGATCTATGGCCTGTTTGCCGGCCAGGTCTCTTCGGTTGCCGGGGACATCGCTAATCGCAAGATCACCTATCCATTCGACCTTGAGGAGGGTTCAGGAATATCATGAAAGTCGGCTTCGGTTACGATATCCATCGCCTGGCGAAAGAAAGGAAACTCCTTCTCGGCGGGGTGGAAATCCCGTTCCCCCTGGGAGAAGAGGGGTATTCAGATGGAGATGTCCTCATCCACGCGATCATAGACGCGATCCTCGGGCCCGCGGGGCTGGGCGACATCGGCTCCAACTTTCCCCCGGGCAATGAAGAGTTCGCCGGGATCTCCAGCCGCATCCTCCTGGAGCGAACGCGGCGTATGGTGGAGTCTCAAGGCTTCTCCATCGTGAACCTGGACTGCACGGTTGTCCTGGAGGAACCCAAGATCCTGCCCTATGTGCGGGAGATCCGCGAGGCCATCGCTTCGGTCCTGGCAATTCCCCCCGAGCGGGTATCCGTGAAGGGAAAGACCAAGGAAGGGGTCGACGCGGCGGGGGAAGGCAGGGCGGTGGAAGCCTACGCCGTGGTCCTCCTGCAGGAGCGCCGTCTGTGAAAGGGCCCGCCCGGCGTGTCGGCCGCCCCCGGGCTTCGCGCCCGGGAAAGCGGCGCATCGGCTGGGCCCGGCAGATACACGCGATCAGCGGCCACCTCGAAGCCCATCACGCCGGTCTTCCCCTTCCCTCCGTCTCCGAGGTGGCCCGAAACGACAACGACCCTTTCCGCGTCCTGATCGCAACGATGATCAGCCTCCGCACCAAGGACGAGGTCACTGCGCGATCCGCCGCCCGGCTCCTGGCCGCCGCCGCCACGCCGCGGGCCCTGGTGGATCTGCCGGAAGCGCGGATCGCCCGGCTGATCTACCCCGCAGGCTTTTTCAGGGTCAAGGCCAGGAGCCTGCGCGCGACGGCCCGGATCATCGTGGAGCGTCACGCCGGCACGGTGCCGAGCCGGATGGAGGAGCTTCTCGCCCTCCCGGGGGTCGGCAGGAAGACGGCGAATCTCGTCAGAAACCTGGGCTTCGGCCTTCCCGGGATCTGCGTGGACACCCACGTTCACCGGGTCTCAAACCGCATGGGATGGGTTTCCACCAGGACTCCGGAGCAGACGGAGAAAGCCCTCAGGGAACGGCTCCCCCGGAGGTTCTGGATACCGATCAACGAGCTTCTGGTGAGGTTCGGGCAGGCCGTCTGCACTCCGCTCTCGCCGTGGTGCGGCGAATGCCCCGTCGGCAGGTGGTGCCCGCGGGTCGGGGTGGTGAGGAGCAGGTGATGCAGCGAGTGACGGCCGCGATCATTGAAGAGGGCGGAAAGGTCTTCATCGCCCGCAGACGGGAGGGAAAGAACCTGGCGGGCAAGTGGGAGTTCCCCGGCGGCAAGATCGAGCCCGGAGAGACGCCCGAGGAGTCACTGGCGCGCGAGCTGGCCGAGGAGCTGGACCTTCGCGTGAGCGTGGGGGAGCTTCTCTGCCGCGTGTTCTTCGAAAGCGGCCAGATCAGCCTCGAGCTCCTCACGTACCGGGTGAAGCGCCTGTCCGGCGAGCCGGTGCTGCGCGAGCACGACGATGCGCGCTGGGTGGAGCCCACGGAACTGGGTTCTTACGATCTTGCGGATTCGGACAGGAGGGTCGTCGACGAGGTGTTCGGCTGACGGAGGGGAGAGGACGCGCCCCTCCCCTCCGGCGTCGCTACTTCTTCACCTTCGCCTTCAGCGCCGACTCCTTGAAGGTCTTGCTGAAGGTGAAGCGGGGAACCTTGGTCGCGGGCTTGGCCGCTATCGTGATGTTCTCTCCCGTGAGGGGGTTCCTGCCCTGTCGGGCCTTGCGGGCGGGGCGGATGCGGATGAACGCCTTGCCCATCTTGCCCATAGCCACGCGTTCGCCCCTCATCACGCCGGCGGCCAGGAGCTCGAAGAGGTCTTCCACCAGCTGCTTCACGTCCTTCTTCGGGAGCCCGTTCTTGTCGGCGAGATAGCCCACCATGGAGGTGCCGGTGAGCTTGTCAGGAAGTTTCGCGTTCGCCTTTTTCGCCTGTGTCTTTGCCACTGCTCTTCCTCGTTTATCCCAGATTGTTCCAGCGACCTACGGTCGCGTTCGTATGTTTCCTCGAAGATATACCGAAGCGATATCACTTGTCCAGGGGTTCCCCCCCCCTTGAGTTTTTCCCGCCCATCACGAGGTTCTGCGCCGCGCCGATACTCAGAAGAAGGGGGTGGTTTTCATCCCCGTATTGACAGGTGAGCGCGAGGTCGATAGCATGACGCGTAACAAGATAATGGTTGTCCACCATTGCTTCGAAGGCGGCACCGTTGTTTTCCGGCTTGAGAGCACGGATAAATACGCGGCGCTCGGAGAGCTCATTCGCAAGGCCCCCGTCTTCCGGGAGGTGAGAGATCTTCCCTCGTTCGAAGAGTCCGTGTTCAGCCGCGAGAAGATGCAGAGCACCGGCCTCGGCCACGGCGTGGCTGTGGCCCACGGAAGGATCGACGGCGTGAAGCGCGTGATCATCGCGTTGGGGCTTTCCCATCAGGGAATTCCCTTCGACGCGCCCGACGGTGAGCCGGTGCGCCTCCTTTTCCTCATCGCCTCCCCGATGCACACCACGATCGACTACCTCCAGGCCCTTTCCACTCTCGTTCGCGTCCTGCGCGACTGCTCCATGCGCGAAACACTCCTCTCCTGCGCCGATGCCGAGCTGATCGAGAAGACAATCCGCTCCGCGTTCTCCCTCTCTCTGGGGCGCTTCGCCTGCAGCCCCGCCACCTGAAAGCAATGCTCATCGTCCCCGCGATCGACCTGTATGGGGGCCGCTGCGTGCGCCTCCTGCAGGGGAGCTTCTCCAATACGACCCGCTATGACGACGATCCGGCGGCCCGGGCCGCCGGATTCGTTGATGCGGGAGCGCGCATGATTCACATCGTAGACCTGGACGCTGCCGCGGGAAAGGGAGCGGACAACCGGAAGGTGATCGCCGCGATCCGCTCCGCCGTGCCCTGCCTTCTCCAAGCAGGCGGTGGCGTCAGGAGCGAGGCGGACGCCCGCGCGCTGGTGGACCTCGGCGTGGACAGGATCGTCGTGGGAACGGCCCTGGTCCGCTCTCCCGGCGAGGTGGCCCGCTGGATCTCCCTTTTGGGCCCGCGATTCATCGGCGGCATCGACGCACGGGATGGGCGCGTGAAGGTCTCGGGCTGGGCGGAGGATGCGGAGCTCCAGGACGAGGATGCGGCGGGGCGCCTGGGCGGGCTCGGGCTTTCAGGTCTGGTTTATACAAACATCAGCAGGGACGGCACCCTGGGCGGGCCCGATATCGAGCGGACCTCCCGGGCCGCGCTCGCCTCGGGGCTTCCCACCATCCTCTCCGGCGGCATCGGATCGGACGCCGATGTCGAAGCGGTCTTCGCTTTCGCGGATCCCCTGATTCGGGGAGTCATCGTGGGCAAGGCGCTCTACGAAGGCGCCGTGGATCTATCGGATCTGGTCAGGCGTTTCGATCGTGACCCCGAGGTCCGCTGGTAGCCGCCATCTCCGCAATCATCTCGTCGACGATCTCTTCAGGGCTCTTCCCCTCGACGCTCACCAATCGTCCGACAGCCTCGTAGACGGGCAGGCGGGACCGGAACATCCTCTGCAGGGCTTCCGGCTCCTGGCCGAGCAGGGGGCGGGAAGGGCCCGGGCCCGTGCGGGCCAGAGCAGTTTCCAGCGTGACCTCGAGGTAGAACGTGAAAGCTCTGCGCAGGAAGAAGAGGCGGTTTTCCTCGCGAAGCGGCGCTCCTCCTCCGGCCGCCACGACGATTTGACTTGCCTCCTCGAGGGATTTCAGGCATTGCGACTCCAGGGCGCGGAAAGAATCTTCCCCTTGCCCGCGGAAGATTTCCGCGATCTTTTTTCCGGCCTGCTCCTCGATCAGGTCGTCGAGGTCCACGAAGCGATATCCGATCCTTTCGGCAAGCAGCCGGCCGACGGTCGTCTTGCCGCATCCCATGAAGCCGACGAGGGCGATGCGGAGGGGCGGGCTCATTGGCGGGCTCCGCCTGGGTTCCGCCTGGCTAGCGCGGCGTCGATGGCCGCGTCGAGGGCCGGCTTCAGCTCGGGTGAGCTTTCGGCGTAGCGGATGATGGCGTCGATGTATCCCGCAGGCTCTCCCGTGTCCAGCCGCTCGCCTTCCATGCGCTTGTAGACCAGGCGTCCCCTCTTTGCGAGGGCCTGGAGCGCGGGAGCGTGCCAGAACTCGCCCGGCGCGTCGTCGCGTTTTTCCCACTCGCGCTCGAGCTGATCGAGGAAGTCGGGGGCATAGAGGTACCTCCCGATGGAAGCCTCGCGGCTGGGCTCCCGGCCCTTGGGAGGCTTCTCCACGATATCCGTGACGTGAAGGTTGTCGGCCCCGATGGAGATTATCCCGTAGCGGTTGATGTCCGGCGGGTCATGGATCGTCGCCATGACCGAGCAGCCCGTTTCCTCGTAGAGGTCCATCAGCTGGCGCGCCAGCGGCTTTTCTCCCCTGTGAAGGTCGTCGGCGTAGGCGACGACGAAAGGCTCGGAGCCGACGAAGGGACGCGCCAGGAGCAGGGCGTGGCCAGTGCCGCGCATTTCCCTCTGCCGCACGAAGAAGAGCTTCGCCTTGGAAGGCTGGATGCGCTCCAGCCTGGCCGTCTCTCCCCGCACGCGGAAGAAACCCTCCAGCTCAATCTCACGGTCGAAATAATCCTCCAGCGCCTTCTTGCGGCGCGATGTGACGAAGAGGATCTCCGTGATCCCCGAGGCAAGGAACTCCTCCACGATGAGATCTATGGAAGGCCGGTTGACGAGGGGGAGCATTTCCTTGGGGATTGTTTTTGTCGCGGGCAGGAACCGAACGCCATACCCGGCGGCGACCACGACGCCTTTCATACGATCGAATATACCCGAAGGCGTCCGCATTGCTCAATCAGCAGCCCCGGGAAAGCCGCTTTTATTGACTTAAGCCGCGCGGAATGGTTTACTCTGGATCAAAATCGAGCATCTCGTCGGCCGTGGGAGGAATATGAAGATCTGGATCAAGCTTCTCGTGGGCTCTCTGGTGGGCTTGGTGGTGGGGCTGCTCATTCCGCAGGCGGCGGATGCCGCCCTCGCCTCGATTTCCTCCTTCCTGATCGGGATCGGCCGCTACGTGATATTCCCCTTCGTCTTCTTCTCCCTGGGCATCGGCACCTCGGAGCTGCGGCAGGAGCGGAGGCTGGGCCGCGTGTACCTTTCCTCGTTCAAGTACCTCGCCCTCTCCACCCTGCTCCTGATCGTCATCGGAACCGTATCGGTGCTGGTGTTCCCCCCCGAGCGAATCCCCATCACGGTGGAGGCGGACAAGGCCTTCCAGCCCGTGAGCATCATCGGGGGGCTCACCGCCATCTTTCCCCGCAACCTGTTCTCCGTGTTCATCACCAGCGGCGATTTTCTCTTTCCCCTCATGGTCCTCGCGTTCTTCCTCGGCGCCAACATGGATTTCGACAGGCAGCTCACGCGCCCCATCGTGCAGATTTTCGACTCCCTCTCCCGCATCTTCTACCACCTGAACTCGCTGATCGTGGAGCTTTTCGGTCTGGCCATGATCGCCATCACCGCGGCCTTCATGGTGAGCATCTCGCATTCGGATCTCGGGATGTACAAGCAGATCCTCATCATCCTGGCCGTCGACGTGGTGATTGTCGTGTTCGGCGTGTTTCCCGGCTGCCTCTACCTCCTGGGCGTGAAGTCCAATCCCTACCGCTGGCTGTACGCCAGCATCGGCCCGGCCATCGCGGGGTTGTTCACGGGAGACCAATACATCGCGCTGGGGGTGCTCACAAAGCACGGCAAGGAGAACCTCGGCGTGCCGCGGATGATCGGCTCCGCCGTCTATCCCCTGTTCGCCACCCTGGGGCGCGCGGGGACAGCCATGATCTCCTCGGTCTCCTTCATCCTGATCCTCCGCTCCTATTCCAGCCTGGAGATCACCTTCTTCCAGGTGCTCTGGGTCCTCGCCTTCTCCTTCGGCATCTCCTTTGTCCTGGGGGCCGTTCCGGGAAGCGGCACGTTCTTCGCGATCTTCATGTTGTGCAATCTCTATGGGAAGGGGCTTCAGGAGGGGTATCTGATCCTCAAAGGCATCGCTCCGCTCCTGGTGAGCTTTGGGGCCTTTATCGATGTGCTCGCCTCCGCGTTTACGTCGCTTCTGATCGCGCGCGAAGAGAACATCTGGAGCGAGGTGGAAACGGAGAACTTCATCTAGGGATCCGTGACGCGGCCGCCTGTGGCGCGCCGTCACGGTTTTGCGGGTGCTTCTCCAAGCCGGATTGCGAAGCCGATCGTCCCCGACAGCATGAGCTGATCCAGAAACGGGAGGCCTTCGCCGTCCCAGAGGTGGAACACGGGATAGAAGGCCCGAAGAGAAAAGATCAAACCGAGGAAATCCAGGGCCTGCCACTTCAGGAAGATCCGCGTCTCGGGATAGAAGAACCTCCCGGAGCCGAAAAAGTACGCCAGGGCGGGGTCCCTTCCCGCGACGCTCGCCGCGCTCGTGTTCACAAGCTCCAGGGGAAAACGCAGGAGGCAGTCCAGGCCAAGGGATCCCCCGATCTCGAGGGCCTCGGCGATGGGGAACCGCAGCGTGGCGTGGAGGCTGACGAGCGCGGCGATGGTGAAGAAGCCCGCGTTCGATTCGATTTCCGTGGGAACGGCGCGGGAGCCCGTGTACATGTAATCGAGGCCGTAGAACTCGAGCCCCGGCTCCAGGTAGAAAGGCGCCGCGATTTCGATGGGAAGAGAAGCGCCGAACATCGGCACGAGGGGGGACGGAGCGGCCTGCGGATCCGTGGCCCCGATGAACAGGAGGCCGGCGTTGATGTCCAGCTCGCCCAGCGACAGGCAGAAGGCAGGGGAGGCCGCGACGGCGGAGAGAAGAACCGCGACGAGCACTTTTCTCTTCATGAAAAAAAGTATAGCACATGCAAAAGAAAACGCATATCGTGGCGAATGGGGAAGGGAGCACAGATGACATCGATCCGCGCTTTTTCGATCCGCTTTTTATTCGTCCTCGCGGCCGTTTTCTCCACGGCGGTGGGGCGGGGGGAGGCGGCCGGGCAGGAGGGGCGCTTTCCATTCGTCTTCGACATCGTGCCCGTGATCTGGGGATGCGACGTGGGCATCGGCTACCGGGGTTGGAGCGCCCTTTCCGGCCTCGACACGATCCTCTGGGTGTACGCCGGCGGCGGCTACGAGCAGATGACCTATCAGCGGCTGCCCGACGGCACGCTCATCACGGGCAAGGCGCCGGCGTGGGTGGCTCCCGGCACGGACCCGTTCTACAACCGCTGGAGCGGGCGCTGGCAGCTCGGTATTGCCCAGGGGATCTCGTGGAACCCCCGCATCGAGGCGAATCTCCTGGAAACGTTTCTCTTCTATCGCGGGCGGCTGGATTCCAATCAACAGAGCGGCGCAAGCCAGCTCCTGTTCCTCTCCACGATCCCCGACAGGAACGGGATTTTCCAGAACGCCCTGCTCGCCGGGCTGAAGCTCAACGATCTCTCCCTGGACCCTCGAACCAAGATGAAAAAGGGCGTTCTGGCCGAGCTTTCCCTGGAGTGGGGGCCCGCGTTCTTCCTCAACAGCTTCCTCGGCACTTCCGATTACGCGCGCGCCAACCTGACAGGCCGCGTGTTTCTTCCCCTGTTCGACGTCGATCCGTCCGGCCAAATGAACCTCTTTGCCGTCTCTCTTTCCGAGTTTTTCGCGGCGGACTACGCGTTCGGCGCAAACGTCCCCCTGAACATCCGCCAGACCTTCGGCGGGCTGGATCCCCGGGTGGGCCTGGGCCTTGCCATGCGGGGGGTCGATATGGGGAGCATGGACACGAACCTGAAGCTGGTGAACAACCTCGAGCTGCGCGCCACACTGCCGGCCCTGTGGATGCGGGACCTGGTGCCGGGCGTGGTGGCGTATTTCGATGCGGGATACTTCAATCAGATCGGCGAAGGGTTCCCCTCTCCGGCGAGCGGATTCCTCTGTTCAACCGGCGCCGGCGCGTTCATCGACGTTTTCGATATCACGTCCCTCACGGGATACGTGAACTATCGCCTCACCGGCGTCAACGGGGACGGGAGCCGGCTCACCTTCAGCTTCGAGTTCGACGTGAAGTTCTAACAAGGACTTTCCGTAGACCTCGTGATGTCGGCTATTTGAACCTCGTGGTTGCCGATTTGACCGCCTGGCCGAGAGCCTCCCACGACTTTTCGACGCCGGTCTTCAAATCCTCCCAGGCGCCCTCGCCGGCATGAAGGAGGGCGTCCAGCTTTTGCTGCGCCTCTGCGCGTTGTGCGCGCAGTTTTTCGATCTGCATGGCGTATTCCACTTTCCCCTCGGCCTTGACCAGATTGGCCCGCGCTTCCAGCTTGCCGATCTCCACGTTCCACACGTCGATTCTGCTTTTCAGCTTGTTCACAAAGGCGTCTCGCTTTTCGCTCATCGCAATTTCCCCCTATATATATATTGTACAGAAATTCCCTTCGCGCAAGGATCATAGGAATGAAAAAAGCAGCAGCATCATATGGATCGTCTCCGCGAAACGGCCCGAGACCAGGGAAAAGCGGGCAAAGGAGGCTGCGCGCCTGCTTGAAAAGAATCAGAAGTTCGGATTGAAATAAAGCATCAAAACCAATACCATTCGGGCGGAGGGGGGCATATGGCGGAGAGAATCGGCGATTTCTTGCTCAGGATCGGCGCGATAGAAGCGAAGCAGCTCGAGGAAGTGCTGCGGATCCAGAAGTCGGGGGATTCGAGGCCTTTCGGCGTCATCGCAGTCGAGTCGGGCTACGTTGCGGAAAGCGCAATCGAGCAGTTCGCCACCGCCCAGAAGACGAAATAGCCCTCGATACGCCTGTGGTGCTGACCCGGCAGTTGACGGTCATCGCGTCACATCGGGCACCACCGTTGCGTTCCACAGAAATCGCCACAGACCCCCAATGGCGCACGACACGCAGCCTGCCTTGACTCTTTTACGGAATGAATTCCATCTTTAATAGTGGATGGAAATGCAATGCCAGGACTCGCGCGTCTCAAGCTCATCTTGTTCGCCATTATTTTTCCGTTTTACCTTGGCTGCGTCGATCTCGTCCCCATTGAAGTCACCATGCCGGGTGAAATCGACATGACGGGATTGCGCAGGATTGCCGTGGTTCCATTTGCCCCGCCCGCGAAGGACAATGGCAATCCTACGGTCGAATCGAGTATCAAGTACGCTGCGGATCTGGCCTTGGGCCGTCCCCGCAGCAGCCCGAAGGAACAGGAAGCGGTTGCCCGCGACGTGACCGATCATGTCACCAGTCTCTTGTCGGACACGGGCTTCTTCACGGTTGTCGATTCTGAAGCCGTTCTGGCCGAGCTGGCAAAAGAAGATGATACCGCCGTCAGCCCCCAGCAATTGGGCCAGGCCATTGGAGTCGATGCCCTCATCACGGGGAACCTCACGCGCATGAACATCATGGTGCAGGAACAATCGATCGAGAAGCCAAATGGGATGAGCGACAGCACCGTGTTTTTGAAGAGGGCTGAAATCCAGGTCACGTATCGCGTTCTGGATGTCAAGACGAACCAGCTTGTCGTGCAGCGAAGCTTCAATGGAGACGATGCCTTCATAGGCTACGGCGGAAGTCCCGTTCTCCCTTCGGACCTCGAGATGTTCCAGAAATTATCCGCCCGGATTCTTTCCCCCATTCCCCATCAGCTTGCCCCCTACGTCGTGGTTGAAAACCGTCCGCTTCTGGCCGACAACACGGATCCTGAAATGAAAGGTTTGAAGCAGCTCGTCGACAAGAAGATGTATCCTGAGGCGCTTGAGGGGTATCAGAAAATATGGCAGTCCACGGGCAACCGCGTTGCCGGATATAACGCCGCTATCTTGAAAGAGAAATTGGGCGACATTGACGGGGCCATCTCCGTCATGAGAGAAGTCGCCGCAGCCACCAAGGACAGCAGAGCGGCCGCCGAGCTCCAAAGAATGATGAACGCGAAAGGAGAGATGGAGGCGGCAGCGGCGGAGATGTGAAGAGCTGCCGCGAGTCACCAGCGTAGAGCGTTGAAGCAGACATGCGCAGCTAGCCAAACATCTTATCATGCCAATCAACTCTCGATATCGCTAGCTATGCTATCTGTGGACTTGTGACCGGTGGAGAGCATGCAACTTATCCTGTGAAATAATTCTATTATCTACGCAAAAATCAATCTATCTATTATTTTCTGGGAATATAAATCAAATTCATCTTTATCAATAGATGTCTTTTGCAGCGAAATAGCTTGGTTTAATAGTCTCCTCCATTGTTTTAGATCTGTGAAAAACTTTGTTCGTATATCTTCTTGAAGTGGATAGTAAATAGGATCGTCATCCCAAATACCTTTTATCTTTGCCAAATAAGATTTTTGAAGTTTATCTAGCAGGGTGTTGAAAAAGTTTGTTTTTCATTGAGCAAAGGCCAATATTAGCTTAATACCATCCTATCACATTAGCGCAAGAGGGGGCGACAATGCGAGGCCGTTGCGCCATTCTATGCCAATCATTCATCACTATCTAGACCAATCTTCGACAGTTTGGCCCCCTTAAAAAGTGCATTCCCCTCGAATTTGCGGGGAATTTGAAGGTTTTTTTACAACTGGACCACTTTATGTAGTGCCACGGAATTGGCAGTTTATGAAGAAAATGCTTGCACAGATGGCCTCTTCATGGTAGTATCCGTAGAGGGGGAGGCAGGCAATGTTCGTCCGCATCAAGAACTCGCACGGATACAAGTACCTTCAGATCGTTGAAAGCAAGCGTGAGGGCAAAAAGGTCAAACAACGTGTCCTCACCACCCTCGGCCAACTGGATGCACTCACCGCATCAGGCAAGATCGATGACCTCACCCGATCGCTGGCGAAGTTCTCCTCGATTCGAACGATCATCGATGCTCACCGCGAGGGCACCATCCAAGCGCACCGCACACTGTCCATCGGTCCCGCCCTTCTCTTCGACCGATTGTGGCAGCAGTTGGGGATCAAAGAGGCGATAAAGGGCCAAGTGGCCGCTCGCCCATGGCGCTTCTCCCTGGAACGGGCGATCTTCCTCACCGTCCTGCACCGCCTCTTCGATCCGGGAAGCGACCGCGCGGCAGAGCGCTGGAAGGAGGATTTCCAGATCAGCGGGACAGAGGGAATCGAGCTTCATCACCTCTACCGCGCCATGGGCTGGCTGGGAGAACAGAGCATCCAGCTCGGCCATGATGCGCGAAGCCTGCGCTGCCGAAAGGACCTCATCGAAGAGGAGCTTTTTCGCCGTAACCGCGATCTGTTCAGCGAGTTGGAGCTGGTGTTCTTCGACACCACGAGCCTGTACTTCGAGGGGCAAGGGGGAGAAAGCCTGGGACAGTACGGGCACAGCAAGGACCACAGACCCGACCTGAAACAGATGGTGGTCGGCGCGGTGCTGGACGGCACTGGGCGGCCGATCTGCTGCGAGCTGTGGCCAGGGAACCTCACCGATGTCACCTCCCTTATCCCGGTGGTCCAACGACTGAAGAGCCGCTTCGCAATCGCTTCGGTGTGCGTGGTGGCAGACCGCGGGATGATAAGCGCAGAGACGATCGAGAAACTTGAAACTGATGAGCTTGGCATGTCCTACATCCTTGGAGCGCGCATGCGCAAGGACAAGACGGTGCGCGATGAAGTGCTTCCTTCCTCTGAGAAGTTCCAAGTAGTCACAGGAGAGAAGAAGAAGCCTGGGGATCCCTCCCCCCTATCGGTGCGGGAGCAGTGGGTGGGGGAGAAGCGTTACGTGGTCTGTTACAACGACGATCAGGCCCGAAAGGATGCCGCGGACAGAAAGGCCATCGTGGAGTCTTTGAAAGAGAAGCTCAAAAGCGGGGACAAGAGCCTCGTGGGCAATAAGGGCTACAGGCGATACCTGAAGTCCGCGGGAAAGGAGCACTTCACCGTCGACGAGGCCAAGCTCGCGAAGGAGCAGCTGTTCGACGGCATGTGGGTGCTGCGCACCAATACCGCGTTTGCCGCCGCGGATGTGGCACTGAAGTACAAGCAGCTATGGATGGTGGAATCGATATTCCGTTCGGCCAAGAGTCTTCTGGAGACCCGCCCTATCTATCACAAAGTTGACGACACTATCCGGGGGCATGTGTTCTGCAGTTTCCTCGCGCTTGTTCTACGAAAAGAGCTGGAAACGAGACTTGAGAAGCACGGGGCCAAGCTGGAGTGGGCGGATATCAATAGGGACCTTCGAGCACTGCAGGAAGTGGAAGTGGAAATGCATGGCAAGAAGCTGTATCTGCGCACCGACCTTCGGGGGGTATGCCACACGGTATTGCAGGCTGCGGGTGTCGCGGTGCCGCAGACGGTTCGCGAATGATCGCCATGCTAGGGGAAGTCGCGCTGTAGTGCCAAAGAAATTCCGTCGGCTTCTAATTCCTTACGGGGCAAGTACTTCATTTTTCAAACTGTCGAAGATGGGCTAGAGATTTTCTTCGACGCATGCCATCCGTCACAATTGCATTCTTGCTAATTAGCTCTGGCTAGCAAACTGACCTTATTGTTGGGGCTTGTAGATGAAGGGTCCATCACTATCTTTATATATTTTGGTAAATTCAGGACCAATAGGAATGAGATATTTCTTGCTTTTCCTATACTCTGTCTTGGACGCAGTTTCTCTACAAACGAGTTGGGCAATTCTTGTTCCAGGATAAAGTGCGATAGGAACATTTGAGATATTCGCGAGTTCAAGAGTAATGCATCCCTTGAAACCTGGTTCAATAGTGACGGCTGTTGCAATTACTAGACCTATGCGCGCTATCGAAGATCTCCCTTCGATGGAAGCTTCGATATTTGCTGGGAGCCCTATATATTCAAACGTTGAGCCAAGCACCATTGTTTGCGGGTGGAGGTAGAACGGCGTTCCAAAAGGAACGACGACCTCTGTTTGTATAGACTTGATCTTTTCTTTGTCATGCATAAGAGATTTCGGATCAATTGCATTAATGTTTTCAATTCGAAATATAATGAATTGATTGGAGAGACGAAGATCAATTCCTATTTGATTGATCTGGAGATCACGGTCAAGCAATGGAGTTACTACGAGTTTACTCACATCGGACCGGTTAAGATATTCAATCAATTCATTCTTAGACAAGGTGCTCATCAGCTGGACCTTTCGAATTCTGATACTCCGAGTCTACATAACTTGAAAAGAGAGACTTAAGAAGTAGACGCATTAGTATTTGATAATTCGTGATAAACTCATCACCTTTCGATATTTGATCGATCTTTTGGTAATATATCCATCCGGCAAGAATAATATCCGCCATTCCCACAGGTTTGCCGTGCAATTCATTAGCCGGAATGATATCGTCAAGCTTCAGGTACAATTCGTCGATTTGATTAGGATTGAGATAGTACTTTGGGACTTGGCTCTGAGCATAGGATATAATATCGGGAAGAGATGCCTTAAAAAGCTTGATCTCCTCTGCAATATCAGTCAGAGCTTTTTGATCCTCATTATCAGAAAGGTACTGCTCGATGTCCTGCAGATATCTTTTATAGTACTTTGAGCATTCGGACTTAGAGGTAGCTACGGGGGCCATCCTTCCGTCAATCTTTAAAATCTCTTCATATAGTACTCTTATACGATACTTGATTGGCGGATAATAATTAGTAAATCTGCTGGGTAATTCTATTTTGCCTTCAAATATGGATATAAAATCTAAAGCAAATAGCATCGAAGGGCCAAAGATAAGATATCCACAAATGTCTGAAAGAATCTCACGATACATACCTTCAAGTATCTTCATGCCTTCTATGGTCTTTTCATATGGACGGAATAGATCAGCGGGAAACTTCTTTCGGTAGTAGGTGCTCAGATGAACGTTCTGATCTAAAATCAGTTTCTTTGCTTCAGGTGTTTCTTTCCATCTATTATGGTAGAAATGACCCAATTCATGACCGATCACCGAATAGAGAAGAACATTGGTCTTCTCGAGATAAGGAAACGAAAAGACATGAATTTTCTGAGTGGAAAATAGGCTGCTAATCTCTTGTGCTCGAGTCGGGAATATGGTAAGTAGCACATTGCTTAAGGGTCTGATAAGATCGTCTGTCATAACGGAATAGTTAAAATGCCATTGCGGCCTGAATAAGAGTAGATAGTCGGTTCCAAATTGCTCCTTAAGCATGCGATCAAGATATGGAATAACACTCCATGGAATATTTGCAGTTGATGCCCGTTCTATATAGCGAACACTAGGTATGAATCTGGTCGAAATGAATATGAACAAAACCTTGTATGTTGATTCCTCAATCTCACCAAAGTGATCAACAAAATACTGGATGAACTTCTTGTAGCTGTCTATTGCAAGCACACAGGATTGGTTATAAAAATCAACGGTCTTGATTTCATCGAGATAGTTTCTAGCGCTAATGAGCTTTCTATATAGCTTATTCTCAATCATTTGTTGCGCGTGATTCTTTACGCATACTGAAGGGAAGATTGGCTATGCGAAAGTACGTTATAGTTTTCTGAGTAGATTTTGCTGATCTTCTCAAAGAAATCTTGGAGGTCTGTCGAGGCCTGCCCCTTGTAAAATTTGCCTAGGATTGAGATCAAAATCAGCGAGTTGCTCTCTAATCTGCGTAAAGTAGTTTTTGAGGGAATTGAGCTTTTCTCTGTTTAGCGGAGTTGTCAGGCTTTCCGTAATCTCAATGACGTCTTTGAGATTTGGGACGAATTGAAAAACACCCGTAATATCAGATTGATATATATCGACGCCAAGTGTGTCCAGTGATCTAATTAGCTGATCTAAGAATGCTAAACCTTCTTTTAAGTAGGCTTTAGAGGTTGGAGATAGTGGCGTTTTTGAAGTTATAAGGGTGTGTCGAATGTTATCAAAAATAACCTGAAGTCGAAATTCTTCAAGATTTTCCATGATCTGCCCCTCCCCTAATATATGTCCATTTATACCACTTCGGAGCACTCACTGCAAATACTTTTTTCGCATAACATTGTATTAAACTGCATAGGACTCTGGCGCAATGGCCTATAGCGTCCTGCAAATATGTGACGCGGCCCTGAGGCCAACAAGGCCGAAGGGCCGTGTGGCGGAGCGGCGCGCTGCAGCGCCGCGGAACCCAAGGCGCCTACTGGCGCCGATGCACATATTTGCTGTTATGTGGAGCCCTGCGGTTGCGTGCGCCTTGATCGTATCTTTGTAACTCTATCTAATTCTTTTGTGTATTCGGGCCAACTTGTATTGAAAGGTTTACTCTCATCCTTATTTGAAATGAAAGGATAGTGCAACTGACCCATTGTGGAGTTGATGTACTCTTCAAGGTACTCCAGCAGTGTTACCTCACTCTGCGGAGTCGTGCCAGCCAACTCCATTTCTAGTTCGTTCAGTTTGTTATGCAGGTCGATCCAGATGACTGGGTATTCCTTGTTTCCCAAGACGCCTTTCAAAACGACTTTGTTCTGACAAAAAAGTCGAATGTCATTTCTTCGAAGGGTCAGGAAGTTGTCCCTCATCAAAAGTATGGCAAGCTCGACGGATATCACGAATTTACCAATTTCCGCAAATTTGGAGATTCTAAATCCGATGTCAATGGATTTTCCGATGAACTCTGTTCTTTCACTCTCTACTCTGGAGTTGTCAACAGGAGTATTCCCGGTCCACGCAGTTCCCTTTATCTTGAGCTCACTGGTCTCATTGAATCTCGCGATTGCCTTCCTAAATACATTGATGTACCACAGTATCAACGAATATTGGCTATCTTCAGCAGGCTTCACTTCTCGGAACGATTCAATGATGCTTATGAAAAACAGCAGCTCGTCACCATTGATTTTCCATTGAGAAGGAACGGGCAGCGTGAGTTCTCTCTTTTTGCCTGCATTGACCCTTATAGCAGCTCGACTGCATTCTTCTTTCAGTATTTGAGAAAATTCGCTGTAGAAGTCGCTAAGTGATACAGTCCAATCGCGATCCTGGTATTTTCGCTGAGTCGAATCAATTACGTCAACGCTCAGGAAGAGGAAAAAATCCTCTTTATTGACTTCTACAGGTTCATGTGGGCGCATCCATAGACCTCCTAGATCGCAGGGTTCCACATAACGTCCCGCAAGTATACGACTTGGCCCGAGGCCAACATGGCCGAGGGCCATGTGGTGGAGCGGCGCGCTGCAGCGCCGCGGAGCCCAAGCCGCCCGCCAGGGCGGCGAAGCACATATTTGCTGTTGATTCTGTAGGAAAAGCCACGCGCCTACTTTACGCTATTTGATATCCAGCGCACAATAGCTTCATGGCGCGGTATAAGGATCATAATCAGGATCAAGGCGAGTTTATTGTCGTCCAGTTCAGCGAGCAACTGCTTATGGATACCTTCGAATACACGCTCAATCACCTGATCAACGAGAAAATAGATTTATCAGCGCTCGATTCAAAGTATAAGAACGATCTTACCGGTGCTCCTGCATATGATCCTCGGGTTTTACTGAAAATCATTCTTTTCGCCTACTCCAGAGGCATATTTTCATCACGACGGATCATGGAGCTTTGCGAGACGAATATCATAGCCAAAGCGCTTTCGGCAAACTCCATCCCGCATTTCACGGTCATAGCGGATTTCATCTCATCGATGAAGGATGAAATCGCCGGCATATTTCTGAAAATCCTCATGGTGTGCCAGGAAATGGAGCTCATCGGCGGAAAGCTGTTTGCGATTGACGGATGCAAGCTGCCGTCCAACGCGTCCAAAGAATCGAGCGGCACCTTCAGGGATCTCAAAAGGAGAAAAGAAAAACTTGAAAGAACGGTAAAACTGCTCATTCAAAAGCATACTGTAACCGACAGAGCTGAAACCGCATCAGGATCCGAAGTTTCGCCAAAGAAGAAAGCCATTGATAGGATCGACTCAAAGATCAAGCACATCGAGGACTTCCTTAAAACAGAAACGCCGAAACAGGGCAACCGTGGCAAGGAAATACAGTCGAATATCACGGATAACGATAGCGCAAAGATCAAGACTTCTCACGGAATGATCCAGGGGTATAACGGGATCGCCCTCGCGGATGAACAAAACCAGGTCATTATAGCCACCGAAGCCTATGGGAAAGGGCAAGAACATGGGACATTCAAGCCCGTTCTTGAAATGGCGGAAGAGAATCTGAAAGCCATCACCGACAAGGAAGAACCTCTTTCAGGAAAGACCGTACTTGCGGACACGAATTACTTCTGTGAAGAAAACCTAAAAACAGCCGCGGATAAGAAAATCGAGGCGATCATCCCGGACTACAACTTTCGAAAACGAGACGAGCGCTTCGTGGACAGGAAAGATCATTCGGGTATCGAGTATAAGTTTGGATTTCAAAATTTCACATATGATGAGAAAACAAACACGTATACATGTCCCAACGGGAAAACACTGAAACATAGAGGACATGCAATACTTCATGGATCTTCGGGGCATCGTTATCAATCCAAAGCGTCCGACTTTAAGGGGTGTCGGTTTACAAATAAATGCTTTCATCGCAAAAAGAATAGCAGCGGCAAGCGGACACTCTTTATAGATGACAAGGATAATTCCACCAATTATTCGGCACAAATGATCCAGAAGATCGACCGGCCGGAGGTCAGGGATTTATATTCAAGACGGATGGCAATCATCGAACCAGTGTTTGCGAATATCACATTCCATAAGAGACTGAACAGATTCACTCTGAGAACGAAAGCGAAAGTGAATATTCAATGGCTGTTATATTGCATGGTTCATAATATAGGAAAGATTTCAAAGGCGATGTCTGGAGCGAATGCATGATGGAAAAGAAAATGCACACCGATTGTCCGATGATCTATATCGATAGAGTAGTTTTCGCTTTCTGATCATTCATAAATCGTTTTTGAATCGAGTTTGAAGGAGAACTGTTGTCTTTTGGGCTATATTTTCCTACAGACTCGTTAGGTGAAGGGCAGAACAGCAAATTACCGATATGATTTTGCCATTTTATCCCTTTTCTGCAAAAATTCAGGTTCCAAATGTTTGGCTAATATTTTAACTATTAAAGATATAGCCTTATCTATATCTTTATAAATATCTGACTCCCAAATGCGAATGACATTCCAGCCGCTATGTATTAATGATTTTGTGTTCTTAATATCTCTATCAATATTATTTTCGATCTTAGCAATCCAATATTTACTATTATAGCCCTTTATCAATTTCTTTCTTCTAAGATGCCAGTCTTTTCCATGCCAAAAATCTCCATCTACAAATACTACACATTTTTCTTTAGTAAATACTATATCAGGTATACCTGGCATAGTCCTCACATTTTTCCTATAGCGTAAACCGATTTTCCATAAATAATGACGAAGTAGTACTTCTGGCTTAGTATCCTTTTTCTTACTCGCTCCGCGTGCTTTAGCTGAGGCATTTTCTGACTTTGGATATAATCCTTTAAATGATGCATTTTTATGCATGATTTATCCAAATATCGCCTTATATAATCCCCCTAATTCTACAATCTCCATTTTTGATAATGGTAGAATATCAGTTAATTCTGACTTAAATCTAACATCGCTGACTTCTGCAGGAATGTTAGACGTAATTTGGGGAATTTCGATTGCATCATATATACTAATAGTATTTAGAGCATTTGAGGAATCAAATCTTATGCGTATAGCATCTCTCCAATCTCTGCCTAAGCTCATCGTGATTATTTGTGAAATTCTTTCTTTTAATCTTTCTGATATATCCATACGCGAGGTTATTTTTTCCCAAAGATCTATGATGGAAAGGCCATTTGCTTTTTCATCTATCAGGAAAGAAACAATCAGTATTCTATTGTTTTTCTTAGGAATTAATTGATCAAGATTGAAATTATGAATACGTATAGGACCTTTAGTCGATTTAACTTCTAATTGTTGTTCTCCATTGACAAAGTCAAATAATTCATTCGGATCAGCGTGCCAAGCAGTTGCAGCTAAGTTAATATCGTGCGCATTAGCAATGAGAAATAGTTCACACCAAATGCCCTCAATAGAGCTTAATGGAGGAGCCTCCATTGATCTAAACAACTCAATTAGATTAGATATTATTAATAAAATGTCTATGTCTTTAGATTCCAAAGGCATCAGTGAAATAATCCCAGATAACGCCCGCAAAAAGTATTCTCTTAATATCTGATCTGCTTTTGAGCATTTAATCATCGTGAGCCTTTCTGAAGCGATTGTTCCATCATTATTAATAATTTGGCACATACAACTGGGACGAAATGAAAAATATTTGAATTCTCTTGGAGGAATAGAAAGCTCGTTTGAATGGCTTTTAGTTGAGAATAAGAGAGCGGGATTTCCATAAGAATCTTTTGCAATATGAATATTGGGATGCCCAGGCAATACAAGTGCTGAATAGAATTCTCCAGAATCTTTAATTTCTTTTAGATTAAGAAATAGTGAAAACAAGTCAATCATTATTGTTCTCAGTATGTATAAGAATATCATCTTGCTGAGTAAGCCTTATAGCTACTGCGGGTACATTTTCATAATAATGATTATCATCTTCGATACGAAAAAAATGTATCTGAATCGTTGGCAAATCTTTCTGGAAAAATGCGCGATCGCCAGGATAAGAATCAGCTCCAGAGCTTGAACGGCCTTGAAAAAGCTGCGGGATTATTCCTTTTGAAAGACGCCGCGTTCGCTTTAGGCCATAATGCATGAAATAGACTAAACATTTCAAATTATTATCGAGATCAAGCATTGATTTTAGATTGCAATTAACATAGCAAAGGCCTATTGCATCTTCTTCATCGAGATATGATAGAGGTGCCAGTACATTCTCGAAAACTTCATTTAGAAAAGTGAAAGCCAATTTGTGTTGTGGAAACCTAGCATTTTCTTTGAATTGCATGTTTTCAAGAAGCTTTATAAGCTTAGCGTTGTGAAGACCTTCGCTGGGCGAATTATGCGGAGCTCGCGGTGCAAACCAATTATCCCCCAAATGTGGCCTTAGATAAGGTGTTGATAATATATTATATCTTGTGGGTGCTAAGCTATGATCAAGATAAAAAAGTCTTCGCCATTCTTTTAAAGGGCGACCCCGATGAGCTTCTAACCGATTTCGCATATCTTGTTCATGCCTAACATAAGCTATATATGCGTACTTTACATCTGGGTGTAAATAAACTCTGCAAAAACCAAAATGTCCGCTATGATATCCAAAAAATCGCGCACGTTGTTGTATCGTATCTGCTGTCCAACCACCTGGACCTCTAGGCATATAAGTTACAGTTAAACCTTTTACAGTATATCCACGACCTAGTTTCTCGCCACCTACAAGAATATGTGAATATGAGTTTTGCCATTGAACTTCACGCCCTTCTATAGAATTAACTAAGGTTACAGTAGTTTGATTTATAGCTACAGGTAATTTGCCCTCAATTTGATTGAATGGCGGCAATGAAGAACAGGTACGACTTAAATCATCATAAGCGGTTCTAAAATCAGCCATTAATTCAATACGATCTGGTTCATTCATAGCTTGTAATATTCTATGCCAGTTGTGCTTTATGGCTTCTATCCAATCATAATAATGACGATGTATAGCTATTTTTTTTGAAGCATGAACTAGCATTGATCGATGCTCTTCAGAGTGAGAAATACGTCCAGCTGCTACGCCAATAAAATAAACTTGTAGCGCATGTAATAAAGACTCTGGAGGCTCTTCTGGCATATGCTCATCATCAAAAAGATATGCTTGTGCAATTGTTTCAACATATATGCTGTTTTCAGCAAAAAACAGATCCCCACCTATGTATCCTTCACCAGGTGAAACAAGCTCTGCAAAATCTGCTGATAATGAATCTATTCTAGTAATTAGCAATGGAGCTTGCGGAGTTGCAGTGTATTGCAAGAAGGTATGAGATGGGAGGGCTTTTCTAAGCCCATCAATACTGACATAAGTTGCACTAGCATTTGGCTCATTCGGGCGTGTGTTCAAACTGGCCTGATCCGCTTCATCATCGAATATAATAGAAGGTATTCCACCCAGATCGATTGAGCTTAGCAACTGTGTCAAATTATTTAAATGCCTGTAATTCTTCATTACAGTAATGAAAAGTGTTCGTCGGTCTTCATCAACATATTGATTACTTCGCCATTCTTCAATTAATGCTACGATAGCAGGTAATTCATTATCTTTTCGTGGGTTTTTTAACATATGCCACGTCCAATCAGGCGATGCTGAACGCAAATGAGATTCCATTCTTTCACTATTTTGTGTTACGAGATTAGTTGTTATTCCAGCGATTAGAATAATAATTCTATAGCCATTATCTTTTGCTAAAGCAGAAATAGCAGTCATCGATGCAGTTTTGCCACTTTGAACATACCCACATACAAGTCCAATCCCGGGATTCTCAGATGAAGTCGGTGGATTGCATTTAGATAGAATACGATGTGCCTCATCAATTAAGCGGTTTGCATCTTCCCCTGAGGGTAGAATCCCTTGAGTTATGAAATAATTCCTAAGTGAGTTTGTGACATTCCCAATTATTGGAACCCAATTACCATTCGAATCATGAATATTTATGATTTTAATAATTTCATTAGAGTTAATAGCCATTATTTTCCGCTTTTTTTAATAGGCCCAGATAAAGACCTTAGAATCTGATTTAAGTTTCTACGTATCGTTCCTGCTTGCCTAACGCCTGCTTCTCTTGCTGTAATTTCTGCGATTGCCAGGCCTGCAGCTAGCCGAGTAAATGGTATTATTTCATCTCCATCTGGCGAAACGAAACGGTCCATGAAGGGATGTGCTAGATTCATACGAATATGAACTTCAATTTCTGATTTCTGCTTGTTATTTTGAGATAGCTCATACCATTCTTCATGCGATATATCATCAATAAGCTCAATTGTTATAGACCAATGCTTAAGTGCGTGATTTACTTCAATTTTAACAGATGTACTCTTAGCTTTTTCGTCTTTAGATTTTTCAAGCCTTGTAGCTAGTGGCTCATCTTTAGGCTTATTATTTAATTGTTCTTCTATTATCGGAGATAGGTGCTGTGCAATTATATGAGTTGCATCTTCGGGTGCTTCGCTAATAACTTCCTGTATCATGTTGCTATGAGCCCGATAATTTGCTGCTTGATCAAGTAATGGAATTGGTTTTGTATTTAACTCCGATTTTAGCCATTTTAATATATCATCTTCCCAATCTTCCCACTGAATACCATCTTTAGTATGACTAACAGAAAATCCCTGAACTTCAAGCTCTCCAATAAGTCGCTGATAAACAAATTTATTAGCTTTTCCAAAAATATATTCTGGACGGTAAGCTTCGCCACAACTGCCCTGTATTAATCTCCTTCGCCTAAATAATGCAAAGCCAGCATTTGTAACACTTCCACGTGCAAGAATTCCTGCCCATCCTTTAACGCTATGATCATTATTAAAAACCATATTAAAATTCTTTTGCCAAATTATTGGTTTATTGTCAGGAGTTGAATGATACGGTGCTTCAAGGAAAACAGGTGGTTCATAAATCAATGGAGTCCCATCTACTTTTATCTCTAATAAATTATCTCTGATAAACAAGCGATAAATGCTACCAAGATGATCCTTTATTTTGTCTAGCGTCCGTCCTTTTGGTTTAACCAGCAAATTACTAAGAGTTATTACAGTAAAGTGCTTCTGTTCATTAACTCGATTCTCTGTTGGCTGCAATTTTTCGATATTATTCTTAACTATCATTGGTATGTCAAATACTATTGACCTCTCTACATTTTCACCAATCGCTTTTGTTCTTACTATCCAAGTTCTCGCGAACCAGCTAGCGGCTGCTTTCATGCCAAGACCAAATTCAGACAATCCAGAAGTATCTGGCGGGATTGCAGCTGGAAGAAAGGCTCTTGCATAATCACTTATGGCTATACCAGCTGCATTATCGCGAATCTCAATATAATCATCATGCAATTCTATCTCAACTAATAGCTTATAATACTTACCATCCAATTTTCTTAGGGCAGTAATATTTGAACAGCCACTTTGTAGGGAATTATCGACAAATTCTGCTAGCGCAAACCACGGCTTGTAATTCAGTCTTGCAAATGAAGCATACATAGCTACTTCAGGTCTGATTATTATCAAATCATATTCTCCTTAGCATGGCTTTTAGAAGGATATAAATTTTGCACAGTACTCCTTGGGCCGCGTCCGACACCAGGATGATCAGAGTGATTTCCTTTAAGATAAAGGTATTTCTTTATGACCGGATAGCAACGAGAAGGAGGTGGACAATCCTCTCTATGAGGCGGCATTAATCGTAAAGTTAGTGGGATGCAATTTTCATTTAATAATTGCCTTCTTATTTCGAGGCCAAATAATTCTCCAATTAAGCAAGGCACTGCATTTCCTACTTGACGATGTGCTGAAGACCTATTTCCATAAATTTCATATCCATCAGGAAAAGTTTGTAAACGTGAGATTTCTTTGATACTTAGCAAGCGATTTCGCCAATGAAATGGACCAGAAGCTGGTCCAGGACTAGCTTGTATGGTCCAAGACGGATACCTTTTTGATAATTTGAGTAGAAATGACCAGTACTTTGTCCTCCAGCCAAAAAGGGGGGTCCCATTACCACGATGAGTGTGCCATAGATAATTTTTTCCCTCAGGGATGCTTTTAATCAAATCTTTCCATTTTCCCCTAATTTGAAGGTCAGCAGACCATTCATTTGTATCAAGATCACCAATTGCATCCCAGGAATTCCTATAAGGTTCAAGGCCGTCAGCATATCCACATATGGGAGAAGGCATATCGAGCATTTTTCCATTAATATCAGCGACAATAAAAATCCGTTTCCGTATTTGTGGAACACCATAATCTGCAGAGTTTATATAAAAGTCTTGTAGCTTATATTCAGTTCCTTTCTTTCTATTTATTCTTTCAATACCATCTTTAATTAATTCCAATCCAGATCTCTGCCTTCCATAAGCATTCCAAGATATCCCTTTTACGTTCTCGAGTAATATTACTCTTGGTAACGCTACCTCAACCACATTAAGAAAAGCTTGAAGTGTTTTTGTTCTCGGGTCACGTAAGCCAGCAGAGGTGCCATTAAACCAATAGGTCGACTTTGAGAAAGGCTGACAAGGTGGTCCGCAAGAAAGTAGTGCGGTTTCTCCAGGTTGCAGGCCAACTTGTGATAATAGCTCAGAAGGATGAATTCTAAAAATATCACCTGGATTGGTTAGAGTCCAAGAAGGATTATTCTTTGTTAATGTTTTTCTTGAGTCATCGTCAGCTTCGATACAGCCCTTAATACAAAATCCGGCATATTCTAGACCTAAATCCAAACCACCTGCTCCAGTGAATAATGATAAAACTAAATGTTCTGGTTTTTTTTTCTGCTTTAATCGTTTATTCATAATAAAAATGAATGGCTTCAATGGGTTTTTCAACGACCGCGGCCATGTACATATTGGATAAGACTTCAGCTATTGATATAGATTTAACGCTTGAATATTCCTTTAATGTCACCATATTGTCTTCAATAATCACCTTGATCACGGCATCGGTTTCAGTTGATTTGCGTTTACAGTTACCAGGATCGTGATCTATTCCCTCCTCTAGTTATGTAATATATCAGATCTTGACTATCATTGTACATTGTAAATTTTGGTCAATAGAAATCGGGACAATCACAAATCTCTACTGAGTTTATTACTTAGCCTTGCAAGGATGTTTTTCATTATTGGGTAGAGCAAGAAACTGTCGTTGGTGACTGTTACATATGATACACACAAGTAGTGTTCTGCCTTTCACCTAACGTTTCGAGCGTACACGACGTGGCCCGAGGCTAACAAGGCCGAGGGCCATGTGGCGGAGCCCGAGCCGCCCGCCATGGCGGCGAAGCGTGTACGCTCCGTTAGCTGAAGTGGACTACGATCTTTTAAATCTTGTGGCATAAACTCTGCGTGGAAAATCGCCTTCTGCATACTCGGTTTTACTCGCATCTTTTACAATATCTTCATTTGCGTACGCCTCTATTACTTCACCTATAAAAAGATTTTTATCTCCTGTTTCTATTTCTTGTTTAACTTTGCATTCAATATGAGCTACACACTCGGCAATAATAGGAGCTCTTACTTTTCGCGCTGGTTGTTGAGTTAATCCCGTTTCTCTAAATTTATCAAATTGATATCCTGAGTGCAAACCGCAATAATATATTTTTGCTTTTAGCTGAGCGGGAGGAATATTTACAATAAATTCTTTATTACTTTTGATTAACTCATATGAAAAGGATTTGTTCCCTATGGCACAGGCTATAAGTGGGGTCCCTTTGAGACAGGCATACAAAAGCTAACTGCGATGATATTTGATTTTATTTTTATCTCCCCGCAGGTTATTAAGAAATGTCTCATCGGCCACATAAATTCTAGATATTCGACATCAATATTCATTTTATCTAATCTCCCTTGTCCATTTCAGCTAACGTAAAGGGTTTACGACATGCCCCGTCCCGAAGGGCTGGCACAGGGGTTGCCCCGCAAAACATAGAAAAGAGTGTACCACACATCTTAGAGGACCGTAAGAAGATTTGATCTGCAAGCCCTGTGCCAGAGGGGCATGTGGCGAAGCCCGGAGCGACCGGAGGGAGCGGAGCGTAAACCCTATGTTGAACGAAGTCGCTCCGCCCGCGCTATGGGTTTTATTACGCGCTGTTCCAATAACTTTCAGCGGTATTTTCCGGCGGGAGCTCAATAATCTGAATATTCGCGCTCTTGCAGCGGGGACATCTTTTTTCGATAGTCTCAGGCGCTTCCAAGAAAAAATCATACGATCGCTGTTGAGATTCTAGATCGATGCATAACAAACGACGGATGTATTTCAGATTCTCATTTTTGTGCCCGTTGCTCAAGAGGCCGTAAAATCGTATACGCTTGAATCCTTCCGGCAGCACATGCAGGAGAAATCTTCTCATGAACTCGGAGGCGCCAAGTGTCATTACCTTTTTCCGGTTTCTATTCCTGTAGTCCTTCCATATAAAGCTCACGTTTCCGCCGGTGAAATTCAATATCCGTTTGTTGCTGATCGCTACCCGATGCGTATAGTGCCCTATATATTTCAGTACGCGTAACGGATTGGAAAACGGCTTTTTGGCGTAGACGATCCATTTTTTCGCATAACATTCATCCAACACCTTTGCAAACCCGGCTGTCTCTGCTGTCTTGCGTAACTTACCAAAGAAACTCAACTCTTTTGCTGCATATGCCTGTTTCAAATAATGCAGGTATTTACCTCTGAACAATCGATTGAGAATGTGTATCGAGATAAAGAAGTTGTTCCTGCTTTCAATCCATGCGGATTTATCCCGGCTCAATCCCCCTCCGGTAACAATGCAGTGCAGATGTGGATGGTCAAGTAGGTTTTGGCTCCAGGTGTGGAGAATGGCGATAAATCCGATCTTCGCGCCGAGATTCTTCGGGTTTCCCGCGGCTTCTTGAAGAGTCTCGTTTGCGGCGTGAAAGAGAATGTCGTAGAGCACTCTTTTATTCTGGAGAATAAGGGAATTCAATACCGCCGGGACGGTGAAGACGATATGGAAATATTTTATGGGCAGAAGCTCTTGTGTCCGCTCGTAAACCCATTGCGCCTGCTTGCTCGCCTGGCATTTGGGGCAATGCCGGTTCCTGCATGAATTATAGGATATCTGTTCATACCCGCATTCATGGCAAACAAGTTTATGGCCGCCCAATTTCGGACCGCGGCAGTTTATGATTGCGTTTACGACTTTCCAATGATCATAACTGATGCCTTTCAGTAACTGGGTGCTTTGTCTGAAAACATCGGCGACTTCGAATTTGGGTCTTGGAAAAACCGTTGCCGCTTCAATATAGCCCATGCTGTATAACAAGCGGGAAACATCTGTCTTGCTTTCATGGCGGCGAATGAAGACTAAGGCTTGATGAAAGCCATCGCGGAGCGATTTTGTTCAACTCGTTGAGTGTGAATTTCACCTTTCCATTTCATTATAATCCTTCTTCCCCAATCATCAAGCACATCTCGGTCGTATAGATAGGCATGGGAGTGCGCATTTCATGAACTATTATCTCGAGGCGTTCCTTCGGGAATCGAGGAATCGAGGGTATGTCACGGAGAAAACCGCCGCTAAAATCAAGAGCCCGCTTTGAGAATATCGTGAAATTCACGATACCAGCGCCATGCAGTCATTACGGGGAATTTCACCTTTGAGTATTTGAAGGACTTCAAAAATCTCGCCCGATGCGATTACGATCATCTTGGAGGACGGACGCGAGGGTGCGCGGCGCAGGCTTCCGGCAGACGCGGTTCAAGGAATAGACGGCCTCTTGTGACTTCAATGAATGAAGCCCTCCGCGAGTCAAACAATCCCGGCGCTGTCTCCAGGACCGGTGAGGAACAGTCGCCTTACCTCCTCGGATTCGATCATGCTGCTAAGCCAGTTTTTCATATCGGGGGCCCGCCAGAAAGGCTGGTTCTGAAAAACCGAATTGAATGTGTGGAAGTGCGTATTCAAGAAGACCTTCACCCTTCCAGCCACCATTTCCTTGATTTGATGGTCAAAGGGCAGGTTTTTGTATATCAATTTCTCCGGATTACGGTAGCCAAGCCGTATGAGCTCGGTCACTTTCAAGCGGCACCGGCATCGGGCTTTCCTGGTGACCAGACCGCAATTCTCGCTCATGAACTTCTTCAGCTTGTTTCTCCGCCCCTAATGGAGACGGGACGTTGAAAATAACCCCGAGCACAATCACGATCCTCTGTTTTCGGTTAAGACAGATCAGCGTCGCCAATACGCAGCTCGTCATCGTGTCGATTACGGTTTCCCGGATGGACGGGGAATCCTCTGGCTCACGATCACCGACAATATCCATTCTGGCGTAATAATTGTCGAAATCATATGCGAATGTGGGCCAAATCCTTTCGTTTCGATTATCACGCCGGAGCGGGCTTATTTCGCTTGTTCTGCCGGGGCCAGGGCTTTCTTGACCGTGCTGATGAACAGATTGCGCGCCCATGTGGCTCCGCTGACCGAGTCTACCCTGTCCAGGCTTTGGGTTTCCACAGGCATCAGGGGGTACTTCTGCAGCCATTTCCAATTTTCCCTGCACTGTTGGACGTACATGTCATTTCCTGCGTAGTTTTTTTCATAGTATTGATCGAATATCTGGTTCTTAAGGACGTCCATGATCTTGAAATCGAGAGCGCTAATCCTGCCGTTTTTGATCGCGATCTTGACCTGTCCCCAGAATGGCTCGCTCGTGTAGCCGGCCTGGGATTTCCCTTCATACACCCCGTCCGCGTATGTGAGACATTCCCCCTTTTCTGCGGCAACCGCCGTTTTCCCTTTACCATTGATACACGGCTTTTCTCAGGGTGTGACAGAGGGAGAAAACATTTTTATCCGTCTGAGCCAGGGGCCGCTATCGTACCCTGAGATAGTTCTTGACGGTGCGGTCATAGCTGCGCTCGGCCTCTTTCGAGAAATAGCAGGCCGGGAGCTCTCCGGCCTTCCGGTGATAGGCGACGCACTCGCAGCATATTCCCTTCCTGTCGCAAGGATACGTGCAGTTGCATGCCGTCTTGTTCGATTCTACCGTGCAGGATCTCATATTCTTCCTCGTTCCTGTTACAATATGTTGGACGCCAGCTCGGCCAGCCTCGAGCGCTCTCCCTTCTCCAGGGTCACATGGGCGTAGAGCGACTCTCCCTTCATCTTGTCGATCAGGATGGTGAGGCCGTTGGAGCGCGAGTCCAGGTAGGGCGTGTCGATCTGGTAGGGGTCTCCCGTGAAGACGACCTTGGTGCCTTCTCCGGCGCGGGTGATGATGGTCTTCACCTCGTGCGGCGTGAGGTTCTGCGCCTCGTCGATGATGAAGAAAATCTTCGACAGGTGCCTGCCGCGGATGTAGGCGAGGGGCGTGATGACCAGCTTCCCGTTGTCCACCAGGTCGTGGATCCTCTTGAAATCCGAGGACGCCTCGTCGAACTGGTTCTGGATCACGGAGAGGTTGTCGAAGAGCGGCTGCATGAAGGGGTCGAGCTTGCTCTTGATGTCCCCGGGAAGGAAGCCGATGTCGCGGTTGGACAGGGGAACGATGGGCCGGGCAAGGTAGATCTGCTTGTAGCTCGATCTCTTCTCCAGGGCCGCGGCGAGCGCCATCAGGGTCTTGCCGGTTCCCGCCTTTCCCGCCAGGGTCACCAGGGAGATGGAATCGTTGAACAGCGCGTCCAGGGAAAAAGTCTGCTCGGCGTTTCGCGGCTCGATGCCGTACGCCCTCTTCTTCACGACGTGGCGGAAGGACTTGGTCTCGGAATTGTAGGAGGCCAGGATGCTCTTGTTCTGGCCCCGGATGATGAAGTACTCGTTGGGAAGCGGATCGCGCTCCAGGGTGACCTTTTCCCGCGGGGCGGATCCCTGCTCGAAAATTTCGTCGACAAGGCTTCCGTCCACGTTCTCCACGATGTCCTTGCCCTTGTACAGCTCGTCGATGTTGCGGACCTTGCCCGTCTCGTAGTCTTCCGCCCGGATGCCAAGACCCTTTGCCTTCATCCTGATGTTGAGGTCCTTGGAGACGAGGATCACGCGGTCCTTGCCGTATTCCTTGGTAAGATTGTAGGCGACGGAGATGATGCGGTGGTCCGGCTTGTCTTCCCAGAAGATCTCGCTCAGGTACGGGTCGCGCTTGATGTCGGTATTCACCACAACCATTCCGCCGGAATCCAGCCGGATCCCCTCATTGAGCAGCTTGTCTCCCCTCATCGCGTCGAGCTTGCGCGAGAATTCGCGGGCGTTGAAGTTGATGATCTCGTTGCCTCTTTTGAACTTGTCGATCTCCTCCAGGACGGTGATCGGGATGACGACGTTGTGCTCCTGGAAGGAGTAGATGCTGTTGTGATCGTAGAGGATGACGTTGGTATCCAGGACAAAGATCTTGTTCTGACCGTTGAAAACTGCCATGCCGGTAGTGTAGAGGGGGGATGCCCCGCAATCAAGAGTAGGCGGGCGAGCCTTTTAAGGAGCGGCGGGGGGCTGCGCGGCTGGTGTGGCGGAAGGCTGCGCGCCAGGCACGACGGCGGGGGCGGCTGCCGCGGGGGCGGAAGCGGGTGCGGCAGGCTTTTCGGCGGGCATCCTGACCGGCGGCTTGGGAAGGAGTGCGGCGCTCATGGCATCCGCCGTCTTGAAAGACAGCGGTATCCCCTGCCGGCTCGACACGGCCGAGAGCGTGGCGTCCATCCTCGCGGGATCCATGTATCCGATGCCCCGAAGCCGGTAGACCGGGGTATTGAAGAGGGGCGTGAGATCGGCGAGCTCGTCGGAGAGCTGAAGCGCCTCGTCGTGCTGGATGGGCCTGAAGCTCCCCAGGGCGGCCACGGCCTGGTCGGGGTTTCGCAGGCTGAACTCCCAGGACTTGAAGGCCGCGGAGAGGAAGGCGCGGATCGCGCCCGGCTTGCTTCCAAGAGAGTCGCGCCGGACGAAAAGACACGTTCCGTACAGATCGAAGCCGAAATCCGCCCAGAGAAGCCTGCCCAACTGCTGCCGGCCGAATGCCCTGCCGAGGACCTGATTCTGCTGGAGGGTGCCGAAGACGGCGTCGGCGGTGCCGGTGGCCAGCGCCTCTATCCTTTGGGGAAAGCTCATGGTCAGGAAGGTGACGTCCCCCGTGCGCAGCCCGTTGGCCTCGGCGAAGAGGGGGAAAAAGACTGCCTGCCCGTCGAACGGATCCACGGCGATCTTCTTGCCGGCCAGGTCCTGGGGGGCGGCGATCTTCGAGGCGGAGAGGAAGTATGCGCAGCTTGAGCTCTTGTCTCCCAGAGACGCGATGATCACGAGGGGCATGCCCCGCGATCTGTATGCGAGCACGGCCGCCGCGTCGGCAATTCCGATATCGGCCTTTCCCGCGTTCACGGCCGCGATTGCAGAGGCCTGATCCGTCCCCGCCAGCAGGCGGGCCTCCACGCCCGCGGACCTGAACCAGCCCTTGGTGACCGCGAGGAAGAAGGGAGCCTGTGAAGCGGACAGGGGGGAGTCGAATTGAAGCGAGACGCGGACCGGCGCCGTCCAGGCCTCAAGCGCGATGAGGGCGAGGATGCCCGCCGCGAGCGCGGCCTTCATGTGGCGCGAAACCAGCTTCATGATCGTGTCCGTGAGAGAGGATAGTATGAGAGGGGCGCTTTGTCCATTGACACGGGCGGGCGGCTGCGTCTACCTTTGGGAATCGGAGGAAGTATGGCCAAACTCGGGTGGCTTCGTGGGGTTCTTTCGGTGATCGTCGGCTTGCTCATCGGGGTAGTGATCACCGCCCTGGTCAATCTCTTCATACCGACGCCTTCAGGCCTGGTCTGGACGGTGCTGCTCGCGGTCTGCGCCTCATCGGTCATCTCGTCTCTGGTCGGGTACCTGTTGGGCGCCCGCCGGAAAAAGGAAGTACAAGAGACCCCGCATTGACGGGCGCGAGCGCCCGCCTCAGACGCGAGTCCAGGACCCTGCGGGCAATGGTCGAGCTTTTCTGCAGGAGCGCGCATCGGACAAGGAGCGGACTGTGCCGCGATTGTCAGGCGCTGTTGAGCTACGCGCTTCGAAGGCTCGAGCGGTGCAGGTTCGGCGAGGGGAAGCCGACGTGCGCGCGATGTCCCGTTCACTGCTATCGACCCGACATGCGCGAGGCGATCAGGGGCGTGATGCGGCGGTCGGGACCCAGAATGGTTTACACTCATCCCCTCCTGGCGGTTTTTCATCTCATTGACGGCCGGCGCGGCATCCAACCGGCAAAGGAGCATGTATGACGAGCAGGGCTGAAAACGCTGTCACGTGTTTCAACGGCGGATTCAACTGCGCGCAGGCCGTGTTTTCAACGTACGCCCCCCTCCTGGGGATCGAAGCGGAGAAGGCGCTTGCGATCGCGCGGGTTCGGGGCGGGTATGGGACGCACCCAGGAAGTCTGCGGTGCCGTTACGGGGGCGTTCATGCTGATCGGGCTGGCGAAGGGCATGCCCGAGAAGAACGACTCCGCCGCCAAGGAAGAAACCTACAGGCTCGTGCAGGAGTTTTCATCCCGGTTCGCCCAGGCGAACGGCTCCACGCTCTGCAAGACCCTCCTGGGATGCAACCTTCTCACGGAAGAGGGGCAGAGGTTCTTCAAGGAGAAGGACCTCCACAACCTGAAATGCGTGAAGTACGTCCAGGACTGCGCCCGAATGGTGGAGGAAAGCCTTTTTCCCGCGTAAGCGGCTGAGGAGATGCTCAACTACGACCTCGTGACGAGCACGGCCGCCTATAGAATCCTCAAGAGGAGGGATGTCGGCACCTTTCTCGAGATGGCCGCACGGTTCCGCGGAGAGCTTGGAAAGACCGCCGCCTTGAGCGACGCCTTGCTTAATACTTTCGAAGAGCTCACGCGTGACGAGAGGAAAGGCACGATCTTCCTCATCGAAAAGGGCGAAAGCTTCATCGGATACTGCGTCATTGTAAACCTCTGGAACGCCGAGCTCGGCGGGAACGTCCTGTGCATGGAAGAGTTGTTCGTCGATCCCGAATGGCGCAGGCGGGGGATCGCGCAGGATTTCATCACCCTGCTTGGAAAGATCGCGCCGCTGGACTCCGTCGCCATCCGGCTTGAGGTGGATCCATCGAACAAGAAAGCGGCGGCTTTGTGCCGCAAGCTCGGATTCGCCGAATCGAAGCAGAAAATTCTCTCGAAGGGCATCCAGCGGGAGAGGCCGGCAGACGCCTTGCACCATCAGCGATAATCGGCTTCACTCTCCTGCCGGAGGGTTCTCTGTGACGAATACCGATGATTCGCTCTACGAAGCGCTGGCCGAGGCCCTCGACAGGCTTCCCAACGGGTTTCCGCGAACGCCATCCGCCCTCGAGATTCCCCTGCTCAAAAAGATATTCTCCCCAGAAGAGGCGCAGGTCGCCGGCGTCATGGGGAGGGACGCGGAATCCGGCGAGGCGATAGGGCGCCGGGTCGGGCTCTCCGCCAACTCCGCGCGAAAGCGGCTCGCGGACATGGCCAGGCGCGGGCTGGTCTGGGTATCCAAGGGGAAGGGCGGGCTTGCCTTCCGTCTGGCGCCTTTCATCGTGGGGATATTCGAAGCTCAAGGCGGCGCAATGGACCATGAGCTTGCCCACCTCATGGACGCCTACATGGCTGACGGCGGGTCCGCGGGCATCATGGGGCCACAACCGGCCGTTCACCGGGTGGTGGCTGCCCAGGGCGCCGTCAAATCCGAGTGGATCCTCCCGTACGACGATGTGAAGGGGTTCCTGCTCAACTCGAAAGCCTTCGCGGCGAGCGACTGCATCTGCCGCGTGCAGGAAGACCGCCTTGGGCGCAGAAAGTGCGCGTTTCCGCTCCATAACTGCATGAGCTTCTCGGCAGTGGAACGCCCACGTCGGGATGGCGACATCGGCCTGGAGGAGGCGCTTGCCCTCCTGGACGAGACGGAAGAGCTGGGCCTGGTGCACACGGTGAGCAATGTCGCTGAAGGGGTTTTCTACATCTGCAACTGCTGCGGCTGCTGCTGTGCGATACTGAGGGGCATAACGGAGCTGGGCATCAAGGGCTCCGTGGCCAAGGCGAACTACAGGGCCGGAATCGACACGTCGCTCTGCACGGGATGCGGGGCGTGCATCGAGCGCTGCCAGATCGGCGCGATCGGGAATGAAGGCGGAGAGGTCGTCATTCATCGTGATCGCTGCATTGGCTGCGGACTGTGCGTCTCGGGGTGCGCGGCAAGCGCGGTTTCGCTTGCCAAGCGTCCCGACGCCGAGATCCTTCACCCTCCAGCCGATTTTGCCGCCTGGGAGAGGGAGAGGTTGAAGAACCGCGGCCTCGCGTGAGGAGAAGGAGAGGCGGGAAATGCCGGAAAACAAGGAAGCTTTAAGCCGTGTTCTCGTGGTGGCGGCCCACCCCGACGACCCCGAGTACGGATGCGCGGGCACCGTCACCAAGTGGGCCTCCGAGGGGAAGGAAGTTGCGTTTCTCCTGCTCACCAGCGGCGACAAGGGAAGCAAGGACCCGGCGGTGCGTCCCGGCCAGCTCGCCTCCATCCGGGAGAGGGAGCAGGAGGAGGCGGCGCGGGAGCTGGGCGTCCGTGAGGTGATCTTCCAGCGGCATCCCGACGGCCTCCTGGAAAACACGATGAGCCTCCGCAGGGAGCTTGCCGGAATCATCCGTGCGCGCAGGCCCCATATCGTCTTCACCATCGACCCCTGGCGCCACTATCAGACCCATCCCGATCACCGCGCGGCGGGGCTTGCCGCCATGGACGCGGTATACGCGGCCAAGGAGGTGAACCTCTTTCCCGAGCAGCTCGTGGCACCCATCGAGCCGTGGCGGGTGAAGGAGGTCTATCTCTTCTGGACGGATGCCCCCAACTACTGGGAGGACATCGGCTGCTGCATCGAGCGGCGCATCGCGGCCCTCGGGCGGCACGCGAGCCAGGTTGACGATGAGCCCGCGGTGCTGGCAAAGAACATCAGGGAAGCGGCGCGCAAGGCGGCCCAGTCCTCGGGGCTTTCCTACGAGTTTGCCGAGGCGTTCAAGCGGCTGGAGATCTGAAAGCGCCGCGGCCGCTGAAACGAATCCGCCGTCCGCGTTGACTTTGGCATCCCTTTCCCGTAGCTTCTAAACGAACAGTTGTTTGTCGCGCGGGCATCCCCGCATCAGGGAGGGATCATTGTATGGGCCTCATGTCGGGTAAGAGAGGCGTTATTTTCGGCGTCGCCAATGACAAGAGCATCGCCTGGGGGATCGCGCAAAAGCTGCACGCCGAAGGCGCCGAGCTCGCCTTCACCTACCTCAACGAGGTTTTCGAGAAGAGGGTGAGGCCTCTGGCTGAGAGCATCGGCTCAGAGCTCATCATGGGCTGCGACGTGACGCGGGACGCTGACGTGGAGGGTGTGTACACAGAGATCGAGCAGCGCTGGGGAAGCCTGGACTTCGTCGTGCACTCGATCGCGTACGCGAGCAGGGAAGATCTTCGCCAGCCCTTCCATCAAACCACCAGGGAGGGATTCCGTATCGCCCTCGACATCAGCGCCTATTCCCTCATCGCCGTGACCCGGGGGGCGCTTCCCCTCATGAAGGCGGGGGGGTCCATCATCACCATGACGTACCTCGGCTCCCAGCGGGCGGTGCCCAACTACAATGTCATGGGAGTGGCCAAGGCGGCCCTTGAGGCTACCGTGCGCTACCTCGCGGCCGAGCTGGGAGAGAAGCAGATCCGCGTCAATGCGATTTCGGCCGGCCCCATACGGACCCTGGCGGCCACGGGAATTTCCAACTTCAGCGAGATCTTCGGCATCATGGAGAACAGATCGCCCATGCACCGCTCCGTCACGCAGGAGGAGGTGGGAAAGTCTGCCCTCTACCTCCTGTCGGATCTTTCTACCGGCGTGACGGGAGACATCCATTACGTCGACACCGGCTACAACATCGTCGGTCTGTGAGGCCGCGCCTTCACGGCTCCGCCCTATCGAAGCCTGCGCGTGCGGCATCCAGGGGTGCGCCCGCGCACGGGTGCCGCCTGCCGCTACCGAAGCTCCACGCGCGCGGAAAACCGCCCCTCCCCCTTATAGGAAAGCTCGGCAACGCGGGCAAAGCCGGTCCGCCGTCCGGATGCCGCCACGGCGCGGATGAAGGCCATCCGCGCGGGTTGGAAGAGCACGCTCCCGTTGGCGGCCGCGCAGTCCTTCGCCGTGAAGTCGACGTCCACGGCGCTCTTTGCGGGCTGCCCCCCGCTTTCCCGAGGGACCGCGCTCACGCGATACTCGAGAACCAGGAGCCGGCCGGCTCGGCCGGAGTCGACCTTGCGGCTGGAGAGAAGCGCATACTCGGAGGAGGACTCGGTGGATACCTGCCTGCCGCTGCTCGAGGTGAAGCGGGTCCACGAAAAAAGGGAAAAGCTTGCGGGCACCGACATCCGTTCGGCGGCGAAAATTTGGGCCTCTCCCTCGTTTTCGGCAAGGACGAACACCTCGAATGTCTTTTCAGCCCGGGTCTTTTCCTCGGTCCCGCCCGCCAGAAGCGGCAGGGAGCCGCAGAGGCAGAGGGCGATGGCGATGATTGGAATACGCATTTTGCAATTGTACCACCGCGCTCACCCTTTGACAGCCGCCGCTTCGATGCCCGAGGGGTGAGACGGGCGTGGTGAAGATCGTTTCCTGGAACGTGAACGGGCTCCGCGTCATGATTGCCAAGGGCGCGATGGCGGAGCTTCACCCGCCTTCTGGATTCCGGCTTCATCGACACCTTTCGAGCCCTCCACCCCGGTGAGGCCGACCAGTACACGTGGTGGAGCTACGCCACAAGGGCGCGCGAGCGGAACGTGGGATGGCGCATCGACTACGTGTGCATCTCGGCGGAACTGTCGGAGAGGCTCCGCGACGCCTTCATTCTCCAGAAGATCGGGGGCTCGGATCACTGCCCCGTCGGGATCGTGCTGGACGGGGAGCCGTGAGGAGCGGGGTTTGCTTCCCGCCAGACCGTTCCGTCGGGACAGCGCAGGAATATCGCCTCCGCATCCCTGTGCATAATGGTCTGCGGATTGACGGGCACCTTGCCATGGAGGGTGTCCACCACGAAGGTCGGAACCGCGAATCCGGTGGTTGAGCCGCGGAGGGCCGAGACGATGGACAGGCCGCTCTCCACGGGGGTGCGGAAGTGGGCGGTGCCGCGGCTCAGGTGGCACTGGAAAAGGTAGTAGGGCCTCACCCTCGCCTTCACGAGGCCCTGCGCCAGGCTCTTCATTACCCGGAGATTATCGTTTACGCCGCGCAGGAGCACGGACTGGTTGCCCAGCGGAATGCCCGCGTCTGCCAGGCGGGCGCATGCCTCCAGGGCAAGGGGGGTGAGCTCGCGGGGATGATTGAAGTGCGTATTGATCCACAGGGGATGGAACGCGCGGAGCATCCGGCAGAGATCTTCCGTGATCCGCTGGGGAAGCGTCACGGGAGCCCTCGTTCCGATTCTGATGATCTCCACGTGGGAAATCCGCCGAAGCTCTCTCAGGATGTTTTCAAGCCTGTCGTCGGAGAGAACCAGGGGATCTCCCCCCGTGACCAGAACGTCCCTGATCTCCGGCGTGCCGCCGATGAAGGAGAGGGCTTCCTGGAAAGCCGCCTCGGAAAAATCCCCGTCGTTGCCTCCCACGAGCCTGCGCCGGAAACAGAACCGGCACAGAACGGGGCACGATCCTGACACGCACCATGCCACCCGGTCGGGGTAGAGCCGGATCAGGTTGGGGGCCACCGTGCCGGCTTCTTCGCCGATGGGGTCCGAGGTTCCCTCCTCGTCATGAAGCTCATTGAGGGACGGGATGGCCTGCTTTCTGATGGGGCAGGACGGATCGTCGGGGTCCATGAGGCCGGCGTAATACGGGGTAATGCGCCAGCGGAATAGGGCCCCGGCCTCCTCGATTCCCCGCTCCTCCCCGGCTGAAAGCCTGATGAGGCGCCGCAGCGCCGCCGCCGAAGAGATCCCTTCCGCCATCTGCCTCCGCCAATCAGACATCCGAAGCCCCCGTTGCGTAGCGGCGGGAAAAAAGCTCCGGATTGTAGGGCGCCCTGCGGCCCGAGCAGGCATCGCGCTGGCAGAGCATGCAGCTTTCGAAGCTTGTTTCAAGCGGAAAACGGATTCCCGAGACTGACTTCTGCGGGATCATGAGGAAACTCTCGGTAAGGGTCACGCCGACAAGCTCTTCGACGCCGCCGATAAGGCGGAACAGGGGAGCCTGCTCCGTTATGGGCCAGTCTTGCAGCGATCCGGGGCTCATTGACGATGCCTTTGAAAGGGCGAAACCGCTGTCGAGATGCTCGGCAAGATAGGAAAGCGCGGCCTGTGCGGCAAGCTCCGAGATCTGATCCGCCCAGTAGCGGGAAAGGGGATCCGACACGGATGCGCTCCACGCCGCGAGCTCTCTGCCGCACGTCGCGACGAATGGAAAGACGCGGTGGGCCTCCTGGAGGTTCACGCAGAGAACGCGGCTTTTAAAAGTCACTCCCTCGATCGTCGTCGTGTCCCCGTCAGTGCTGTCCACGAAGCACGGGCGATATGCCGCCCGCGGCCGCGCCACTTCCCGGGCTGCTTCGATCAGGGCGGAGAGCTCTCTGTCGAGATCCCCTTCACCCGGCAGCGCGAGGGATTCCCGCAGCTCGCGGGAATCGACGGCAAAGGGAACGTCGGAAAGGATGATGGGTTTGTTTGTCACAGCTTGAGCGCCGAAGGAATTCCCGCCGCCGCGCGCGGGAGACTCTAGGGGTCCCACTGCCTCCCGCTCAGGACAACGCAGAACCAATGTCCGGAGCCCTTGCGGGTGGAGAGCATGCAGACGAACTGCCCCGGACTCCCGATGGTGACGAGATTTCCCCTGGTGAGATCGACCTCCGCGACTTTCTTTCCCGCCTTGTCGGAAACGCTCACCGTGGGCTGCATTTCGCGGGAGTCCCAGTAGAAAAGCAGATACACGGGTGACTCGTCGCTGTGCACGACGATCCTGTCCTGGGGATGCTCCGCGCCGAGATAGCCGTTGAGGCCGTCAGTCTTCAGTCCCGTGCTCCCGTAATAGACCAGCCCGGCCTCCGCCAATACGACGCACGGCGCGGCGCACAGGAAAAGCAATGCCAACGGAATCGCGAGGACGCTTCTTTTCATACCTTTTGCCTCACACTCCTCCGGGGGTGATTTCGCTCTCTTTTAGCAGGATGTCGTGGGCCCCGCCTTCGCGGATGCTGACGGCGGAAGCGAGGGTGATCCGTGCCCTCTTTTGAAGCTCTCCAATGGAGGCCGCGCCGCAGCTCACCATCGTCGCCTTGATCTTGCCCAGCGTGACGTCGAGGTTGTCCTTGAGCTTGCCCGCGTAGGGAACGTAGCCGTCCACGCCCTCCTCGAAGACGAGGTGCTGGGACCCTCCGTCGTCGTAGCGCTGCCAGTTTCTTGCCCGGTTGGAGCCCTCGCCCCAGTACTCCTTGACGAAGTTGCCTCCGATGCGCAGCCGTCTTCCCGGCGCCTCGTCGAATCGGGCGAAGAAGCGCCCCATCATCACGAAATCCGCGCCCATGGCGAGGGCGAGGACGATGTGGTAGTCCAGCACGATCCCGCCGTCGGAACAAATGGGGATGTAGGAGCCGGTTTTTGCGTACAGCTCGTCCCGCGCGGCGGCGACCTCGATCACCGCCGTGGCCTGGCCGCGGCCGATGCCCTTCTGTTCGCGGGTGATGCAGATCGAGCCTCCGCCGATTCCCACCTTGATGAAGTCCGCGCCCGCGTCCGCCAGGTGGCGGAAGCCTTCGGCGTCGACGACGTTCCCGCCGCCCACTTTCACGGCGCTCCCGAAGGTCTTTTTGATCCACCGGATCGTCTCGGACTGCCATTCGGTGAATCCGTCCGAGGAATCCACGCACAGAACGTCCGCCCCCGCGTTCACGAGGGCCGGCACCCTCTCGGTGTAGTCTCGGGTGTTGATCCCCGCGCCGACCACGAGGCGCTTGTTGCCGTCCACCAGCTCGTTGGGGTTCTCCTTGTGCTCCGCGTAATCCTTCCTGAACACGAGGTACACGAGGTTTCCCGAGCGGTTGATCACGGGCAGGCAGTTGAGCTTGTGCTTCCAGATGAGGTCGTTGGCTTCCTTCAGGCTGATCCCTTCCTCCCCGTAGACCAGGTCGGGGAACCTGGTCATCATGTCTCCCACGCGCGCATCGGGCTGCGCGGTGGACAGGCGGTAGTCGCGGCTGGTGAGGATGCCCAGGAGCTTGCCCGTCGGCGAGCCGTCCTGCGTGACGGCCATGGTGGTGTGTCCGGTCTTTTCCCTCAGGGCGAGCACGTCGCGAAGCGTCGATTCCGGCTTGAGGTTGGAGTCGCTCGCCACGAACCCGGCCTTGAACTTCTTCACTTTCTCCACCATCTCGGCCTGACGCGCGATGGGCTGTGAGCCATAGATGAAGGAGATGCCGCCGGAGCGGGCAAGGGCGATGGCCATGGAGTGATCCGAGACCGCCTGCATGATGGCGGAGACGAAGGGGATGTTGAGCTGGATGGCCGACTCCTCCCCTTTTCGGAAGCGCACCAGGGGGGTCTTCAGCTGGACCGCCTCCGGCGTGCAGGTCTTTGCCGTGAGGCTCGGGATGAGCAGGTATTCGCTGAAGGTGTGGGAAGGCTCTGAATAGAAATGCGCCATCGCTTTCATTTTCCTCCTGATGGTGGGAGCCGGGGTTGGTCCGGAAGCGCGGTCCACGCCACGCGCCAGCTCCCCTCTCGATAGTCGAGGCAGATCATGCCCCCGCGCTGGAACGTCACCGCCGGCGGCTCTTCCCGCCCTGCTACCAGGTGTGTCGCGAGTCTCTCCATGAAGGGGAGGTGGCCCACCACGATGCGCTCTTCGGTCCATGTCCGGACCCGCGATGCGAAAGGCTTCACCGGATCCATGGGATCGAGCCCCGCCGACGAGCTTACGGGAACGTCGAGGCTTTCCGCGATGATCTCGGCGCTCTGGGCTGCGCGCAGCTTTCCGCTGTGGATGACCTCCACGACGGAGACCCGAAAATCCTTGAGCGCTTTGGCCAGGCCCTCGATGTCCCTCCTCCCCTTGGCGGAGAGGGGTTTCTGTGGATCCACCGCCTCGGAAAGATTGTCCCCGTGCTGCACGAGGTACAGTCTCATGGAGGGAGCATATAGAGATGAGTGAAAAGCTTCAAGGCGCCGGGGCGCTCTGCCGGTTATCGAGTTCCCACCCGGACGCTCCGCGGCGTCACGCCGATGCCCCGCCACCGGCCGCGTGCTTGAATCAGCCCTTGCCCGCTTGAGAGCCCCGGCCGCGCCCGAGTCAGCCCCCGCGTGCCCGAGTCAGCCCGCCACCCCGTTCAGCGCCATGAGGACCTTGTAGAGACCCTGCGTCCCCAGGTTCTCATACCCGAGAGCCATGGCGGCGACGTAGAACTGGTTGACCAGGGCGAGCCCCGGAAGGGCCAGCCTCATGCGGCGGGCCTCGTCCAGGGCGATCCCCATGTCCTTGACGAAATACTTGATGAAGAATCCGGGGGCAAAGTCGCCCTTCACGATCCGCCTGCCCAGGTTGTTGAGCGAAAATGAGGCGGCGGCGCCCTTTCCGATCACGTCGATCACCGCGTCGAGCCCGAGCCCGGCGCGGAAGGCGTACAGGAGGGATTCCACCACACCCACCATGGAGGAGGCGATGATGATCTGGTTCGCCATCTTGGTATGCTGCCCGCTTCCCGGCCCTCCCATGAGCGCTATTGTTTCTCCCATGAGGCGGAAGAGGGGAAGCGTTTCTTCAAAGGCGGCGCGTTCTCCGCCCACCATGATGGCGAGCTTCGCTTCGCGCGCGCCGACGTCCCCGCCTGAAACCGGCGCGTCGAGGGCTGCCACCGAGAGCTTGGACGCCTCGGAGGCGATCCGCCGCGCGAGCGACGGCTCCGAGGTGCTCATGTCACAGACGATCGCGCGCGAAGGCACCCCGGCCAGGATTCCGTCGCCGCCCAGGTACACCTGCTCCACATCAGAAGGAAAGCCGACCATGGTGAAAACAACCCCGCTCCCGGCGGCCACCTCTCTGGGGGTGGAGCACCACAGCGCCCCGGCGGCCAGAAGGTCCGCCGCTTTCACGCGCGTGCGCGTATACAGGCGAACTTCGTGTCCGGCCGCCAGTATGTGGCCGCACATCGATTTCCCCATGACACCCGTCCCGATCCAACCGACCTTCCGCTTTTCCATCGTATTCCTCCGATATGATCCCCGCGGTATCCCGCCTGCAAGCGGATGATAGCTCACTCGTAGCGCTCCTGTACATGCCATGAGGTTTTTACAAAACTTTTACGCCGAATTTTCCTCCCCATGACATGGGACCCCGCCCGCCCGGGTAGGCTCTCCCTTATGGAGGAGAAAAAATGAAAGCGAGATTGCTCGGTCTTTCCTGCGCCCTCTGCCTGATGGCCGCACAGGCCGTATCCGCCCAGGATGCTAAGCTGCTCTGGGACACGCTCGGCTCCCTCTCCCCGGGCACGCCGGCAGTGTCCGCCAACCTCACCGTGATTCCGCTCGTCGCGTCGAAGCCGCGGAGCTCGGCAGGCTATACGACGCTCGACGAAGCGATGCGGAAGGGTTGGCTGGAGGTGACGGAGCTGGACGGGGGAAACGTTCCCCGGGTCAAGCTCACGAACAAAAGCGACAGGATCATCTATCTCATGGGCGGGGAGATCCTCACGGGCTGCCGCCAGGACAGGATGATCGGAAACGACGTGATCATCGGAGCCAGGGCGCGTGACGTGATCCTGCCCGTCTATTGCGTCGAGCACGGAAGGTGGACCTCCACATCTTCCCGTTTCAGCTCGAAGCAGGTCCTGGGCACCTGGGGCTTGAGATCCAAGGCCCGGGCCGCCGAGCCTTCCGCTCAATCCAAGATCTGGGACGAGGTGGCCGACATCTCCCAGGCGAACAAGACGGACTCGGAAACGGGCGCCTATCAGGAGATTTATGAGAACGGGAAGGTGAAGGACCGGATCGCGGAGCTGGAGAGCGGATTGAAGGACATTCCCCGCTCGGCCGCAGGGATCGTCGGCGCCGCCTGCGCCGTGGGCGGGCGGATCGTGAGCATCGACGTCTTCGCCGACCCGTCGCTCTTCCAGCGGATGTGGCCGAAGATCCTGCGCTCGACGGCTCTCTCCGCGATCAGCGAGGGAGGCGAGGGCGCGGCAAGCAAGGAAGGCGCCGTGCGTTTCCTCAAGTCCCTCATCGGCTGCAAATCGACCATTGTCCGCGCGGCGGGCCTGGGCTGGGAGCTTCGGGCCAGCTCCCTGCCGATGAGCGCCCTGCTCTACGATGGCGCGGTGGTTCACATGGCGGGATACCCCCAGGGGATTCAACCCACAGTTCTCCAGGGAGGACAGGAATAACGGCGGCGGGGCGCCTTCCCGCCGTCACGAGGCGACGGGAGGCGCTTTTTCTGCTACAATGTTTGGAGGGCCCGATGCGGCCTGGAGCCTGCTCGGGCGCACGGCGCGAGAATGAAGACACGGGAGTTGCTCTCGAAAATCGGCCTGACCCGCCTCAAGTCCCAATACCTGGGGGTGATCTTCATTTTCGCCGTCATCGTGCCCAGCATCCTTCTGGCCGTCCTCTCCATCCGCGCCGCCGGCCGGGAGGAGGCGTACGTGGAGAAGCAGCTTCAGACCGCGCTCCTGGCGGAGGTCATCCACACCGCCACCCTTGCCGACGCGGAGGTCAAGGAGATGGCCGAAGAGCTTCGCGAGAGCCTGGATGTGCCTCCGGGCGAAGATGGAGGCTCCGCTCTTTCCCGCTGGAAAGCCGCAACACCTCTGGTAGGCGTTCCCTTCCTCCTGTCCGCCCGCTACGCGATCCTCCAGCCCCGCCTCTCCGCAACGCTCCATGAGAGCGAGCGCTCATTCCTGGAGGAGAACGCCGAGTTTCTTGCAAACAAGACATCAATCACCCTGTACCGGAACATCGCGCTCCTGTACAAAGAGGAGATTCTCGCCGAATCAACGAAGATGAAAAACGAGCCTTCCCGTGCCGACGCGCAGGGCGGGGGGGCTGGCCCCCTCGGTGAGTCCGCCGCGGAGGAGGCGGCGCAGCAGGCCGCGGGCGGACAACGGGAGACCGCCCCCTCTGTTGAACAGGCAGTCGCGCAGAATGCGGCCCCGCCGGCTCCGCAGGCCGCCCAGGATGCCGCCTCGGTAGCTGCGCGCCCCGCTGCCATGCAGGCATCTCCCCCGCCGGCTCCGCAGGCCGCCGGGCAGGAGGCTGCCCCGCGGTCCTTGCAGGCGGCGGAAAACCCTCCTGCCGGTTTTCTGGCCAAGAAGGACAACCTCGAACAGCCGCGGGAGGAGGAAAAACTCAAGGAGTCCCCCCAGGTTGCCGCAGAGGCGCCCGCTGCCCCAGATCGCGTCCCGTCGTCCTCCTCGGCTCAAAGCGACGTCCTGTCCACCCAGAAGGCGATCGACGTGTTTACAGCATCCGAGCCGATCCGCCAGAAGGTCTACAGGCAGGCGAAGGAAAAAGGGGAAACGCTCAACAAGCGCATCGTCTCCCCCGCTGCCCAGACATCAAAGCCCTCCGCGGCCGAGGATCAACAGCAGTCGTTCCTGGTGACGGAAACGGGGAAGTTCAGTCAGATCGCCTCCGGCGCGGAGTACGGAATCATTCCGCGCTTTGTCGGCGAGCGGATCACCTTCCTTTTCTGGGAGAGGCAGAAGGAAGGGCGAATCGCCGGCTGCGGGATCGACTCGACTGCGTTCAAAGACCGCATCGCGGGCGTGATAACAGCCTCCTACTCAACGGCGCGGATCCTCGCCATTCTCGATGAGAGGGGAAATCCGCTTGCCCCCCCGCAGGACGCGGGAAGCCGCGACTGGCGGCGCCCCTTCGTGTCGCAGGAGATCGGCGAGTCTCTGCCCCGCTGGGAGGCCGCAAGCTATCTCTCGGATCCCCACGAGATTTCCTCCCGCGCCCACGCATCCTCCCTGGTGATCTGGGTGCTCGTGCTGATCCTCTTCGTCTCCGTGGCCAGCGGCGGCACCCTGGTCCTCACCTCCCTGGCCGGGGAGGTCCGCCTGGCCCGCAACAAGGCGACCTTCGTGACCAACGTGTCCCACGAGCTGAAAACCCCGCTCACCTCGATCAGCCTCTTCGCGGAGCTCTTGAGGAAGGGCAAGCGCACAGACCCGCGCAAGGTCGAGCAGTACCTCTCCCAGATCTCGGGGGAAACCGAGCGGCTCACGCGGCTGATAAACAACGTGCTCGATTTTTCCTCGATGGAGCGGGGCACCAAGAAGTACGCGTGGGCGACCGTCGATATCGCGGACGTCTGCCGCGAGGCGGTCGAAGGCCAGAGAGTCGGGCTTGAGAGCCGCGGCTTTTCACTTGAGTTCCTCTCGGGCAAAGAGGACCTTTCCGTGAGCGCCGACGCGGAGGCGATCAGGCAGGCGCTCCTCAACCTGCTCTCCAACGCGGAAAAGTACTCGCCGCAGAACAAGGAGATCGAGGTCGAGGTGTCGCAGGAAGGGAGTGCCGTCGGGATCCACGTGCGCGACAGGGGGATGGGAGTGGCGGAGAAGCACAGGGAGCGGATCTTCCAGGAGTTCTTCAGGGCCGACGATTCTCTCACCTCCCGCGTCCGCGGAACCGGCCTGGGGCTTTCCATAGCGCGGAGGATCGCGCGGGACCACGGAGGCGACATCACCTACAGCCCGCGCCCCGGCGGGGGAAGCGAGTTCACGATCCGGCTGCCCCGCGCCCGAAGCGGCCGCGCGGAAGGCGGGGAAGAGCCATGAAGGAGCGCATCCTGGTGGTCGAGGACGATCCGGCGATCCTCTTGGGGCTTTCGGACCTCCTGGAGGACGAGGGATTCGTCGTCGAACAGGTATCCGACGGAAAGGCGGCCCTCGAGTGCTGGGCGCGGGCGAAGCCGGACCTGGTTCTCCTGGACGTGATGATCCCGGAGAAGAGCGGCTTCGACGTGTGCCGGGAGATCCGCCTCAAGGACTCCCTCACCCCCGTGGTCATGCTGACGGCCAAGGGCGAGGAAGTGGACAAGGTGGTGGGGCTGGAGCTGGGAGCCGACGACTACGTGGTGAAGCCCTTTGCCGCTGCGGAGCTCCTGGCCCGCATCCGTGCCTGCCTGCGGAGGTCCCGGGCGCGCGCTCATGAGGGAAGCGGGGCGGGGGAGGAGCGCATCATAGAGTTCGCCGACGTTTCGCTTGACCCGCGCACCCTCATGGGGAGGAAGGGGGAAGCGCGGTTCCCCGTGTCTCCCCGGGAAATGAAGCTGATGCGGATGTTCGTCCAGCGGGAAGGCGAGGCACTGGACCGGTGCACAATTCTCGACGTCGTGTGGGGAATCCGATACGAGGGAACCACGCGGACCCTGGATCAGCACATCGCCGGCCTGCGAAAGAAAGTGGAAGATGATCCCGCCAATCCCCGCTTCATCACGACGGTGCACGGGGTGGGCTACCGCTTCTCTTCAGAGGGGTGAGGGGGCGCCGGCGCTGGATACGAGTAGAAAGTCGCGCGGCGGCGGGCGGGGGCGCCGGCCCCGCGAGAGGGCATCCGGGGCGTCCGCGAGTCAAATGGCCAACAGCCGATACAAGACGTCGAAGACGAGGAAGGTGGTCACCCTTCCGATGGGCAGGATGTCGATCTTGGAGAAGCGCTCCACCACGATGAGGCCGAGGAGCGCGAGGGAGCCGTAGCGGAAAAAGTTCACCGCAGCCGCGGTATTCCAGCGCGTCAGGAACACGGAGATGAGATGAGAGCCGTCCAGCGGAGGGATGGGAAGCAGGTTGAACAGGGCGAGGCCCAGGTTCATCGCCGCGGCCAGTGTGAACACGGTGAACACCTTGCGAAGCATATCGGGCGAAGTCGACGGCGCAGCCAGAAGAAACGCCTTGAAGAGGAGCGCCGCGAAGACCGCGAAAAGCACGTTGGAGATCGGACCGGCAAGGGATATGAGGATCTCGTCCCGCCTCGGCCTCTTCAGCTTGCTCGTATCGATCCTCACCGGCTTCGCCCAGCCGAATCCCGCGATGATGAGAAGAATGAAGCCGACGATGTCGATGTGCGCCATGGGGTTCAGGGTAAGCCTCCCGTCCCGTCTCGGGGTGTCGTCCCCGAGCCTGATAGCCATGAGGGAGTGGGCGAATTCGTGGACCGTCAGGCTGATCACGATGATGGCGATCCGAAGCAGCAGGTCGGGAAGGGTCAGATTCAACACGAACGGGTCTCCTTGAGCCGCATGCCTTGGTGAAGGACGAGCTTGGCCGCAGTTGGCAACTCTATCAGTACCAGCCGAAGGTCCGCAAGGCCTCGGCTTTCTCCGCTCGAGCCGGCGACGGCCGCTCCCGTGAAAATCCGCCGCGCGCTCCAGTGGAGCCCGCCGCTGCTGTATCAACCCGCCGCGCTCGCCCCGGCGCAACCCTGCCGCCCATAATGCTTTCGTGATAGAATCGCCGTACCATACCGTGAGCACAAAATCAGGCGCTGTCTTTCGTTTCATGGCCGCTGCTCTCCTGATCTCTCTCGGCGGCTGCCAGACTCCTGCGCTGGCAGTTCAAGCTCCCCAGGAGCCCGTCGCAAGGCCTGCGCCCGAATCGCTTTACCTGGAGCCGCTCGCCCTGGGAGACATCCAGCTCTCGGTCACCAGGGGAAAGGCGTCGGCGGTTTTCGAGGGCAAGGATTTCACGCTGGCGGTTCGCCCGCTCTCTTTTCCCTATGGCGGCAGCTTCCTTATCGTGAGCATCAGAAACAAGACGGAGCGGGCGCTCAGGTTCAGCGAAGAGGCGACGTATCTGGAAGCCTCCGATGACGGAGAAGTCTGGTCGGAGAGCAAACTGGCCGGCCCCGAGACGGGGCGGGATCTCGGTCCCCTGCGCGACTATCAACCTCTGAAGGAATCAGACGTGCTTGCCAAATCCACTTTTGAAGGCTATATCGAGATCGACCTGGAGGCAGCTCACCCGCGCCACAAGCTCTACAGGCTGAGCCTCGGCGTCGGCGACACGACGACCCTGTTTGAGTTCCTCAGCGTCCCTGCCCAGTAGCAGCATTGGCCCGCTCCAGACTGGGGCGGGGGCTTCCTCCTGACGCCGCGGCTCTGATTCGGTCAGCCGCTGAAATCGAAAAATACTTCCATGCGCTTCACTTTGCCCGTGCGCTGGAATATCGCCGTGCTCGTTTCGGCGTCGAGCTCCAGCCCGTCGAACGCCTCGAGCGATCCATCGTCGACGCGAACCTCGATGCGCCTGCCTCCGGACAGGTGAAGGACGACCGGCACCTGGCAGATCGTAAAGGCGAGGGTGCCCGGGCCCAGCTCCAGGACGCTCCGGGCGCCTTCCAGATCGAAGAAGCGGAATCGTGCCGGGTTTTTCAGGAACTCATCTCGCGCCACCAGGGCGGGGTCGAAAGAAATCCGCCCGCCGACGATGCGCACCCCCATTTCGCCCAATCTGGTGATGATGTCTTCCTTTACCTGGCCGGTCATGCCGGGCTGCTGCGCGCCGGCGAAGCCGGGCGTGTGGGAGTACGGGTCAGTGGGGATGGCGCCGTACTGGCGGGGAGACTTATGCACCCCGATTCCCTCTCGAATATCGCGGTACGCGGTTCTCAAGGAGTCCACCGTTTCGGCGCTTGCGCCGGCCTCTATCGCTCGCGCCAGCACCTCGTGCACGGCCAAAGCCAGCTTGGAGACCATGTGCCAGTAAACGCAGCCCAGCCCCTCGTACTTGAAAAAAGCTCCGGATCTGCCCGTGAAAGATTCATGATCGAAGACCTGCTCGTACAGCTCCAGGAGAGTCTTCCCTTCATCTTCCACGAGCGGGCCATACTCCCCCTTCAAGCCCTCCAACGCTTCCCTGAGAAGCTCCGCGTTCCTGAAAGAGCCGTTGAAGTGGGCTTCTCCTTCAACGTCCCTGATCGCGATGCGCCGGTCTCCCTTTCCGAGCATCTCGCGCAAAAGCTTCGACTTCTCCACCGCGCGGCCCGGGATCCTGTTTTTCTCGAGGAACCGGGGAAGACGGCGGTCGGGGTAGAGGAGGTAGCTGTTCTGGTCTTCGCGGTACAGGCGGCTCGAGCGAAGCGTATCGAGAAGCGCGGCAGACTCCTCCGGTGAAAGCGCCCCCGAGCTCAGCACGGCCACCTGCCCCTCGAGCATCTCGGAGAGGCGCCGGATCGCGATCCGCTGCCCGTCGATCACTCTCATCACGTTATACGAATGATACAGACCGTCCGGCCGCCTGTTGGCGCGGATCGAGTGGTCGACGTGCCGAAGCGCAATCCCGGAGAACTCCTCCAGCTCCGAAGCATTCACCGCCACGCGCATCTCTGAGAATCCCCGGGAATAGATCCCGCTCCTGTAATCGCTTCCGGCCTTTCCCAAAAGGTCCAGGACCGCTTTTCGATCTCGATCCGATATCGGACCATCCAGCAGGGGCGTGGAGTGAAGAAGGGCTTCGCGCGTCCGCTGGAAGAGCGTGAAAACCTCTTCGGAGATTTCCATCTCCCGCGAAGCGGCCGAGGCGAAAAGGCCGCTTGAGAACGCGAGGAACCTGCGAAGGTAATAGAGCGTCACCATGGAGACGCCGTAGCCGACGAGCGCGTTGTTCGCGTCGTTCCACTCCGGCCGCTGCGTGTTCATCCAGATGCCGGCCTCGGGGATGTAGTTGGAAAGCCGCGTGAGCACGAGGAGGAGGAGCTTCTCGGTCAGGTTGACGCGGTAGGGAGAGCCGTCCCGGCTCGAAAGCGACTTGCCTTCCGCTCCCATCCTGGCCGCGCGGGCCAGGATCTCCTCGCTTCTGGCCGCGGCGAACTCGATGGTCTTTCTGGGATTCTCGAGCATGGCATCGTAGCCCTTGATGCGGTAGGGGACGTTCGCGTAGGTGAATACGGCCCGTGAGAGCAGGCCGTCGAGGGCATCGGGGTGATAGCGCGTCGACTCTTCCAGCAGCTTCAAGAGATAGATCACCTGGTGATCTCCCCAATAGCCGATGAACGACCACGCGTCGTGGGGGTTGATCACTTCCCAGTCGAAGCCCTCACGCGTGATCCGGTAGGGGTTGTAGCCGTCCGCGGTCGACGCATCGACGAACTTGAAGATCATGCTCTCGATGTACCCGGGAAAGGAGAGGCAGAGCGCTTCCCAATTCTGGAAGATGTCGCGCCAGTTGCCCTGGTAGTTCCTGATTTTCAACCCGTGCTCGTCCTTCACCTCGATGGCGAAATTGTTCCAGGGCCGGCTGGGGTCGCCGTGGCGCCGGCTGAAGGTGAGGGGAAGGTACTCGTGGGTCAGCCTCTCCAGGTCGGGATCTCCACGGCCGCGGGCAAGCGCCAGGAGATCGCCATGGAGGATCGTCTCGGGCAGGGGCGTGAAAAAGTCCCTCTGCTCTTCGGCCACCCTTCGGTTGGCATTCCGCACGAAGGATTCCAGGTCCTGGCGGCTGATGCGGTAGCCGTCATCGGGCACCCCCCCGCGCATCACGTTGAACAGGGTGTTGGAGAAATGGCGCCAGGTTGCTAGGTGATCTTCAGTGAGCTGGAGGCCGTCGCTGCTTGCGGCTATCCGCACGAGATTCTCGGTCCCCCGCGCAACGTCGCGCTCTACCTCGGCGGCGAGATCGCCATTCCCCCTCAGGGCCTGGAGAGTCGCTTTCACGTTCGCGGCGTCCTGGTTCACGTCCGCAACGACGTGCCATTCCCTGCGGCAGTTGGAGGGAAGCGCCAGGCCTGCGCTCACCAGATACGCTCCCCGTCTTCCGCGGACCTCCGTTTCCTCGAGAACCGACCCCTCGCAGCGAAATCGATCGATCTGGGATACCGAGAGGAGCGTCTTCCTGGACTGAAGCCCGCCGCACCAGACGGTGGTCACCCTGAGGGCCTCGCTCGGCTCCGCCTTGTCCATGGGAATCGAGCTGAGCTTGAACAACCCCAGACCCGTCTCCGCCTCGAGCTCGCTTTCCCTGTATCCGTCCGCGAGCGTGCTGTACATGAGCTGGAAACGATTGGTGAGCCCGTAGGGCATGACATTCTGGATGCCGTCGAGAATCTCGACCGCGGCCGGATTTCGGCCGTGATTGGCCAGCGCTGCACGCCGGACGAACCCGAAGCGCTCGCTGGTCATCCAGGCGTACGAGAAGGTCATGGAGAGGTCGTGGTTGGTCTCCTCGAAGATGATCTTGTTGCCGTATGCGCTCTTCATGAGACGGCGCGAGACCCGGTACAGCCCGTCGAAGCGCCGGGAGAACGGCTCCCACAGCCACGTCTTTCCGCTTCGAGCGACGCGAAGGACCGTCACGCTCCCGGTCTGGTCCTGGCTGTCGTGGATCCGGTCGTCCGTGTAATAGGGGAAGAGAGCGTGATCCGGGTCCCTGCGGCCCGCGGTGAGCGCGCCATTGCTGGAGATGAACAGCCAGTGATCGGATTCGCTTACCAGGCTCATGAAGAACGGCGGCATGGCGTCGTAGTTGGCGATGCAGTAGAACGGCTCCCCGTCGATCTCGACGCAACCGCCCTCCACGGGCCGCGAGCCGTCCTTCAAGGCGATGCCGGCCACGGAGACGTCACAATCCATCACCGCTTCTCCGTCGTGATCTGCACCCAGTCGACAAGCATCCTCGCCTTGTCCTCCTTGATCAAAGCGACCGTGGATGAGGGAATGCCCAGGTAGGGAGAGCGGACCCCGTTGGTGTTCACGGGGTAGACGCCGCCCAGGGCGAGGTTGAGGATCAGGTACTTGTCGTTGTCGTATGCCCAGCGGCCAAAGCGTTCGACGGTTTCCCGCCTCATATCGCGCACCGGCGTTTCATCAACCGTAAAAAGCAGGCTGTCCGGCGTCCACTCCACGGCATACACGTGCCAGGAGGCGGCGTCCTCGCCCGGCGGGAAAAATCTTTTGGCAACCAGCGCCGAATCCGCGCTGTATCCGGGACCGTGAAGCGCAACGCTCACCCAGTCCGGCTCGCCCACGTTCTCCATGATGTCGATCTCTCCGGTATCGGGCCATAGCCCCCTCGCGCCCAGAGCCCAGAACGCGGGCCACAGCCCGGGCCCCGACGGCAGCTTCAGCCGTGCGGCCACTTTCCCATAGCGGAACTCCAGCTTTCCCCGCGTATCTATCCGTCCGGAGATGAAGTCACGCGTCTTTCCTTCGGAGGTGACGAACTTTTCCCGGTAGCGCGCGGCGATGACCAGCGCGGCCCCCGCGGCCCCCTGCGCCTCCTCGCCCCGGGCGATAAAGATCGTCTCGGGTGAATCCACGTACGCCTGCTCCTCGTTGTTGGGCGGCCGGCCGGACACCGTGACGTTCCAGACCGAACGATCCAGGCCCGATGAAAAATCGTCGAAAAAATGCATGTGTCTCCTCAAAAGTGCGCGGAAGCTGGTCGCGAAGCGCCGGCCGGTGGGGCCAAGCACGACGCCTACCCCCGTATGGACCCCTGCAGCACCCCCGCGATGATCCATCTCTGGAGAGCGAGGTAGAGCGCTACCATTGGGATCATCAGCATCAGAATCGCCGCCGCCAGTGTGGTCCAATCGTTTCCGAACTGGCCGTAGAAGACCATCAAGCCCCGCGTGATGGGCATGAGGGCCTTCTTGGGCAGGTAGATCAACGGCGTCACGTAGTCGTTCCAGATCCCGATCGCGTGCAGCACGATGACGCTGGCAAGGGCGGGTTTCATCAGCGGGATCGCTATCCGCGTCACGAAACGGAAATATCCGCACCCGTCCATGGCCGCCGCCTCGTCGAGCTCCCGGGGAAGCCCGCTGAGATAGTTGATGAGGATCACCACGCCGATGGGATCCACGACGAACAGAAGGATGTACCCCAGGCGCGTATTGTAGAGGTGAAGGCGGAGCATCATCTGGAACTGCGGGATCAACGCGTTGGGCAGGAACAGGGCGATCACGAACAGGGTGAAGAAAAAAGAGCTGCCCTTCACGTAGCGCCGTGAAATCGGGAACGCGACGAATACCGCGGTGATGACGTAGAACGCGGTCGCGATCACGGCATAGAGAAGTGAGTTGGAGACGTACAGGGGGAAGCTCGCCCGGTTCCAGGCGTTGGGGAAGTTCTCGGCGTGAAAGCCCGTGGCAAGCGAGGTGGGATCGAGATTGAACTCCTGCTTGGTCTTGAGGGCGACGTTGACCACGGTGAACATCGGCACGAGGTAGACGGCGGCCACCACGATGAGCACCGCGTACACGGAGGCGCTTTTACCCAGGCGCTGCCGGAGCGCTTCCCGCCTCATCGCGGGAGCGCGGGCGGCGGAATCGCCGCGTTCAGGTGTCGTGTTCATCCCAGTATCCGCCTCTCTCTCCGCCGCATGAGGTATTGCGCCGTCAGTCCCACCACGAGCACGAGCAGGAACAGGGCGACCGATGCCGCGGCGCCGTAGCCCTGCCGCATCGCGACGGAGGTGGGGTTAGCCGTCTGGCGTCCGAAGGCAAGGGCGTACACCCAGATGCCGAGGACCTGCGTGCCGTTGGTCACCCCTTTCATGACGAGGAGCAGCTGCCACGCCTGGAGAGACCCGATGATCGCCAAGAGCAGGTTGGTGTTCAGGCTGGGCGTCAGCAGGGGATAGGTGATATGGCGGAAGGCCTCCCACCCCGTGGCGCCGTCGATCCGCGCCGACTCGATGAGCTCGTTGGGGATGGTCTGAAGACCTCCCAGGAAGATGATCATCGTGATCCCCATGTTGGCCCAGATCTGCACCCAGATGACCCAGCTGAAGGCCTGGAGGGGAGGTCCGCCCAGGAACTCGCTTCTGCCGCCGAGCAGCCCGAGGAGCTTCGCCGCCGGGCCGCCCAGGGGGTAGAGGAACAGGGTCCACATGAGGCCCACGATGGTCACGCCGAGGATGACGGGCAGAAAGAAGAGCGTGCGGAAAAAGTTCGTGCCTTTCAGCCGCTGGTTGAGAAGCACGGCGACCAGGAGCCCGAACGCGGTCTGTACCACCGTCACGACGAGGGAGAACTCCAGGGTCCGCACGAAGATGTCCCGGTTGTCCCGGACGTTGGCGCCCATGAGGAGGAACTCCTTGTAGTTGTCCAGCCCGATCCAGCGGATGGGAGTGCCCAGAAGGCCGGAGGCGTCGGTGAATGAGAGGGCCGCGGTGGCCAGTGACGGGCCGAGCGATACGAAAAAATAGAAGAAGATCCCGGGGAGCATGAGCAGGTACGGAGCCAGCCGGGTCCGCCTGCTTCCGAAATGGTAAACCGATCTCATCGTTTCGTTCCTTCGCGGAAGCGCTTGGAAGCGAGGCTTCCCGGCATGGGCCGGGAAGCCTCATTGTCAATGATAGCGGAGATGCGCCTACTTCGACGCCTTGAGACCGGCGTCAAGGTCTGCCTGGGCCTGGGCGGCCATTTTTTTGGGGTCGTCCCACTGGTTGAAAGGCTTGAAGAACGCGGCATTGGGCTGCGCCCACTGTCCGGTTCCCTTGGGCTGCACCCAGAGCAGCTCGTAGCCCAGGCGGAAGTTGGCGAGGTACGGCGCCACTTCCTTGCCGAGGGTGGTTCCGAGCTTGGCGGTGGGCTGGGTCGGCATGATGCCGGTCGCGTTGACATACGCCTGATAGTTTTCGGGCTGGGAGAAGAACGCCAGCCATTTCAGCGCCGCGTCCTTGTTCGCCGTCTTCGCTGCCACAACCCAACCCACGTCGTATTTTCCGGCCAGATATTTGTTGTCGTTGGGGTTGTCGCTGCCCGGCATGGGGAAGTAGCCGTAGTTCAGCTTGGGGTTGGCGCTTTCGATTGCGGGCGCGTCCCACGAACCCGCCGGAAGCATGGCCGCCGCGCCGGAAGCGAAGCGCCCCGGGGCGCCGTCAAAGGAGATGCCGCTTGCGCCCTGCTCGATCATGTCCCGCGCCATGACCTGCATCTTCTTCCACATGTCGAGGGACTTCGCGTCGTTCCACTTCGCCGTGCCCGTCCACAGCCCCTTCACCAGGGCCGCCTGGTCGGGGTACTGGGCAACGAGGATTCCATAGCCGGCCACCAGGACGGGCCAGCCGTCCTTGCCGCCCGCCGTCATCGCGCTCACGCCGTTTTTCTTGAAGGTGTTGCAGGCCGCCACAAGCTCGTTCCAGGTCTTGGGGACTTTCACGCCGTACTTGGCGAACAGGTCCTTGTTGTAGAACACGCCGGTGAACGCATAGCGTCCCGTGTTGACCTCGTACACCCTGCCGTTGAACGAGCCGGCGTCCTTGACCGCGGACGCATCGTAGTACTTCAGGAAGGGCTGGCCGGTAAGGTCCATCAGCATCCCCGCCTCGATCAGGGTCTGCCAGTTCGGCTTGTCCGCGTTCTTCATGAAGGGCTGAATGCCTTGAGCGAACCCGAACATGTCGATGACATCCACGTCGTTCGCCGTGAGGCGCGTCTGGGTGGAAGTAGCCAGCTCGTCCGCCTTCACCACCGACGTGTTGACGCTGATGTCGGGGTACTGGGCCTGGAACTTCGTGTTGAAGGCGGTGATGTAGTCCACCAGGGGCGCGTTCTGGTGGATCAGGAGCTCCAGCGTCACCTTCTTGCCCTGGCCGAATGCCAGGCAGGGAAGGACCAGGAGCAGGACGATCGCGAGAAAGAGCCACCTCTTCTTCATTTCTCCCTCCTTGTAGGATTTGGATTCAATTAGTTCGTTTCCGATACGAACTAACCTGATATTACCATACATCTCCCTTTTGTCAAGTGAAACTTTCAAGGCGAGCGGGGAGCCATGGCGCCGCCGGAGGGGGCGGCGTTCCCGCCTTGACGCCCTGCACGATCGCGGCGCCCTCCCCGTGAGATACGGCGCGCCCGCCACGACACGCGGCACGGTTCTCGTGAAACGCGGCGCCCGGGATGCGGCGTGCGGCGCCCCCGCCTCTTGCAGGATGGGTGCTTTCCTCATAAGCTGTCGGGCAGAACGATTCGCGCACGAGCTTGGTATGGCGAATAAGATAAACGAAATCAATACTTCCCGCGTTCTTCAGAAACTCTGGTACAGCAAGGGAATCAGCCGTGCCGACATCTCCCGGGAGCTGGGGCTGGGCAAGTCCACGATAACCAAGATCATGAACGTGCTTCTCGCGCGCAATCTGGTGAAGATCGTTCGGGGAGGGCAGTCGGGACCCAGCGGCGGACGCAGGCCGCTGCACCTGATGATCAATGGCCAATACGGATACATCCTCGGGCTGGAGATCCAGACCGAGTTCTTCAAGGCCGTCGCGGTGGACCTTTTGGGCGAGATCATCTTTTCCCATTCCCAACCCATCTCGTTTTCCCAAAAGAGCATCGTCTCCACCTTCCTCAAGGTGATGCGGACGCTGAAGGGCAAGATGCGCGCCATCGATCTCCCTCTTATTGGAATCGGCGTCGGGATCGCCGGGATCATCGACCCGTTCCAGGGCGTCATCGTTCAGTCAAACCCTCTGAACATCGACAGGCAGGTCCGCTTCTACGACGAGATCGCGGGCGCCCTGGAGGCTCCCGTGCTGATCGAGAACGACGCCAACTGCTGCTGCTGGGGCGAGCTCGCTTTCCGCAAGACCGAGAGGCACAATAACTTCGTCTTTGTGCTGGGAGAGTTCCGCCGGGGACGCACCTTGAGCTCGGAGTATTGGGGCATCGCCGTCGGGCTGGGCTTCGTGCTCAACGGCAAGGTGTACCACGGGCAGGAGTTCTCCGCGGGGGAGTTTCAGAGCATCCTCTGGGACGCCTCGAACCACGGTCAATTCTCGGTCACCGATGAGGAGTCCAAGCGGATAAAGAAGGACAAGAAAGTGCTTCGCAAGGTGATCACGGAGCTTTCATCGCACGTCGGATTCCTCGTGAACACCCTCAACCTCAAGTCCGTAGTGATCGGGGGACAGATCAGCGAGTACAAGGAAGATGTCTTTCGGATCCTCGACGCGGAGGTCCAGAAGAACTGGTCATACCCGAACCGTGTGGAGTGCTCCATCGAGTTCGCGGTTCTTGGAGACATGGCGGTCGCCTACGGGGCGGCGGGAATGTTCCTGGAGAGGTTCTTTTCCATCCCCGAGGTCATCGAATCTCCTGCCCGCGCAACTCCATCAATGGTCGGCGCGCTTCGGGCGCTCAGGCGCTGATCCCGGGTTCGACCCATTGTCGACTCACCCCCTTGACGCCGGGGTATGATATGCAATCAGATCAAAAGAGACCGGCGACAAGCGGAAAGGGCGCATGGCGAAAGCGGCTGGCAAACATCGACGAACGGAGGCTCGTTCCCTTGCGGAAACGGTTCGCTCGATTCTGGCCGGCCCGGATCAGGAAGCACTTCGGCGGGTAATCGAAAAATCAATCGCGGTGAGCTCCGGCAAGGGGGGTGTTGGAAAGACCATCACCGCCTGCAACCTGGCCATCCACTATGCCCGCAAGGGCCTGCGCGTCGGTCTGGTCGACCTCGACCCTCTCTCCGACGTTGCGTCTCTGCTCGACCTCCATGAATCCGAACAGGCCCTGTCGGAATCCGAAAGCGACGGACAGAACGCAGGCGATGGTCTGGAGGCGAACCTTCTTCCCGTTTTCAAGAGCCTGGAGATCGTATTCCCTTTCCAGAAGCTGGCAGATGAGCAGGCACGGAGCCTGATCGAGAAGCTCTACAGCCGGTTTCTCAAGGAGCTCGATGCTCGGTTCAACGTGCTTCTCTTCGACATGCCCGCGGGAATGCGCTACGACGACAACCTCGCCTACATTCCATTCATGAAGCGCTTGATTCTGGTGACAAACCCCGAGCCGACGGCGCACGCCTCCGCCGGAGCCTACGCCAAGGAAGTCCAGCGGCTCTTCCCCGGCACAACGATCCACATCTGGCACAATCGCTACTCCGCGAACCTGAAAGAGGGATTTCATCCCAGCGACGTCGCCGGGAACTACAACCGCTTCGTCGACCCGGCGGACCAGTTGACCGCCCAGGAGCAGACCCTGCTCAAGGATTTCGCCTTTGTCCCTGAAGATCCTGCCCTCGATCTCCTGCAGGGGGAGCCCAGCCCGGCAATCCACACATTGAAGTGCATGAGGGACAGCCTGGACCACGTTCACGGGAGGCTGCTCTCCCAGGCAGCACGGAAACTGCAAGTTCCCCACCCGCTTCGCAGCCTCGTCACGTTCTATGTCCACCGCCATCCGAAAATCGACAAGCCCTCCGAGTACATCGCGAGTCTCGCCGAGTATATCGCAGGCGTTGTCGCGGCAATTGCCAAAGACACCGCACAGATGGCAGGCGGAAACTCGGGGTCTGGGGACGGGCTTCAAGTCTTCTCCCCGGAGGAGAAGAGCGCCATCGAGGGGTTCCTAACCAGGATCAAGGCAAGCGGGCTGCGCCGCGAGCTCCTCCAGCTGCAGGAGCTTTTATCCGAGAAGGCCAGACGGATGGAGGAAGCCCGCGGCACGTTCACGAGCGGCTTGCCCGTGAACCAGGACAATTCGGTGGACCGCGATATCGGCCGCCTCCTTGTTGTGCTGAACAAGGCGGCGCGGGGAAACGCTGTGCTGCGAAGCCATGGCGTACTGCTTCTGTTTCACTTCTCCCTGTACAAGCTGTTCCAGTCCAAGACGCTGCTGCGGCTGCTCCATGACCTGATTCCGCGAAAGACAAACCGCCAGGGAAAGAAGGTGCGGGACCGCTTCCGCCAGATCCAGATCCTCGTGGAAGGAGATCCCGAGTATCGGGCGAGCTATCTGAAGACGATGCGAAGCCTTTTCACGATCGTCCGGCGTCAGCTCGTTTCGATTGCGGAGGCGTTGGAGCTTTCGGACCTCGTCCTCCTTGACGGCGAGTCCCGGGTAGACAGCCGCTCCTATGTGAAGCTTCTCACCGCGTTCCTGCACGAAACGCTGTACAGCGGGCTGAGCGTCATCGTCGGGTTCGACTACCGGTCCACCGCGATCTCATTCCGAAGCGCCGCGGACAGGCTGCTGGCGACGATACGACCGGCAGTAGGGAGCGGGTAGGTGCCGATCCCGGATACGTGCATCATTACGGCTTCGGATGAGCGGCAGGCAGGCGTTTTTCGCGCTCTCCTCGGGCGGCGGATCGATCGAGGCCTGTACCCGCGCGAGATCGACTTCCGGGTGTATTCGGATCCTCCCGCCGGCAGAGCCGGATCAGGGGGAGCTACGATCTGGGCGCTTGTGAGCCTTCTGCGCGACGAAGGGCTGGACCTCACAAAGGGCTGTGAGATGAGCGGCGTCGAGGAAGCGCTCGAGCGGCTTGCGTCGCGACGCATTCTGGTGATCCACGCGGGCGGGGAAGCGCGCCGACTTCCTTCGTATATACCCGAAGGGAAGATTTTCGCCCCCGTGCCTGCCGCTTCCAGCTCGCTCCTCCCGCCGGTTGTGCTGGATGTCGAGCTGTCACTCTTCCTGAGATATCCCTGGAGAGACGGAGAGCTGCTCGTCACCTCGGGTGACGCGGTGGTCGACTTCAACACCGTCCTGCTGAACCTCCCGGAGGCGCCGCTGTGCGGCTTCTCCGCACCCCAAAGCTTCGAGCGGGGATCGCGTCACGGCGTGTTCGCATTTGATCCTCGCTCGGGAGCCGTGCGCGACTACCACCAGAAAGCCTCGCCCGAGTTCCTTGGGCGCGAAGCGAGGATTGAAGGCACAGAGTCCTGTGCAGTCGACCTCGGTCCCGTATCTTTCCGCGCAGAAGCGCTCCGGGCCCTTCTTTCAAGCGCGGCGACGCCGCTTCCCGGCGGCAGCATCGCGGAGCGTATAGGCAGGGGAGGGCTGCCGCTCGATCTCTATCTCGAGCTGCTCACTGCCTGCCTGGGAAGTCTCGACAGGGAGGCCTACCTCTCGAGATTGGAAGGCAGGAGCGCGGCGCCGAAGGAAATCCTGGAACTGCTTTTCAGGTCGTTCCATCCCTGCGGTCTGTCCGGCGCGCTCGTGAGGCAGACCTCGTTCATCCACTTTGGCAGCGTTTCTGAGTTTCCCGAGGCCTGCCGTGAGCTTCAAATCCGTCAGCTGCTCCCGTTCTACGCGCTCGCCCACGAAGAGCTGGTTCCCGAGGCCGGCCCATCCATCGTCTGCTTCAACTCCTGGGACACGGAAGTGGACTCTGGCTCGGGCGGCGTGTGCGTCGAGGGCTGCCGCGGCGTAAAGATCGCCTGCGAAGGAGAGAACCTCCTTGTCGGGCTCAAGGATTTGATCCTTCCCGCGGCCCTGCCTCGGGGAATCTGCTTGGACGAGCGAAGATTTCTCGATGAAGGCACCAGGGTAACGCTCCGCCTCGTTTATCACAGGGATGACACATTCAAGCCGCAGCCGAAGATGGACGACCTGATCTTCTGCGGCCGCCCCCTGCCGGAGTGGCTGAGGGAGCGCAGCCTGTCCGCTGATGATATTTTCCCGACCGGCGCCGGGAGAGATCTCTACGGGGCGGATCTGTTCGCCGCCGGCGCCGATGGGGAACGCCTTGAAGGCTATTGGCGCCCCCCCTCGAACAAAACATCGTGGGCCGGATGGTTTCGATCGGCGCGCCGCTACTCCATCGCCGTCGCGAATTCGCTCACCGATGCCGCTGTTCGGGACTCGGAGCGTTCCGAAGCGCGCCGCAAAAAGATTGCGCACGGCATCGAGGCAGGCGGCTTCTTCGCGGTTCCTGCCATGGAGTTCACCGAGCTCGTCAACGACGGCCTGGATGTGGCCCCCCTTGTCAGGCGATGCGGCGCGACCGACGAGCCGCTTCTGAAAGCCTACCGAAGCGCCGTCCTTCGCGCGGCACGGGTTTCAGGCGTGCCGCCCGCTGACCGGGTGGAAGTGCCATTCGCGCCTCGAGCGGCGGGCGGGTCCCTGCGATGCGCGGTCAAGCTCGATCAGATCGTCTGGGCCCGCTCACCGGTGCGCCTTGATCTGGCCGGGGGATGGACGGACACCCCGCCGTACACCAACCGCTACGGCGGCGCTGTTCTGAACGTTGCCGTGGACCTGAACGGCCAGAGCCCGATCCAGGTATTCGCGCGGCGCACGCCCGAGCCGCGGCTCACGCTGCATTCGATAGACCTTGGATCCACGGAGGTCATAACGGACACCGCCAGCTTGCGGGGCTACGAGGACCCGGGCAGCCCATTTGCCCTGCCGCGGGCCGCGCTCGTTCTCCTTGGCCTGGGTACCGGGCAGGCCGACGGTGCTCCGCTCGCCCCGGCGTTCGAAGCAGCCGGCGGCGGCCTCGAGCTGACCCTGCTCTGCGCGGTGCCGAAGGGATCGGGCCTCGGAACCTCGTCAGTTCTTGCGGGCACGATCCTGGCTGCGCTGGAGCGTTTCTACGGCATTGCCGCGCCGCGCGACGAGCTTTTCCTGCAGGTCCTCGAGATGGAGCAGATGCTCACCACGGGCGGCGGCTGGCAGGACCAGATCGGCGGCCTCGTGGGCGGGGTCAAGTACGTCGAGTCGCGGCCGTCCCTGAAGCCGCGGCCGGTTGTCCACCAGCTCGACCCCTGGATGTTCGAATCCGCTGAATGCACGGAAAAGATGACCCTTTTCTATATCGGGGTCACCCGGCTCGCAAAAAGCATCCTCAAGGACGTGGTGGACCGGGTCAACGGCATGGGGAGGGCCTATCTGTTCACCCACGACCGCATCCGTGAGCTTGCCCGGGAGGGGCGCGATGCGATTGCGCTTCGTGACCTGGGGCGCCTCTCCCGCGTCATCGCCGAATCGTTTCGGGAGAACAAGCTCGTGCACGCCAGCACAACGAACGACGAGATCGAGGCGGTGATCGCCGCAACGGCTCCATTCACCTCCGGCATGAAGCTCCTGGGCGCCGGCGGGGGCGGCTTTGCGCTCTTTCTCTCTCCCGACACCTCCGCTGCCCGCTCGCTGCGCTCCCTTCTATCGGAGCGCTTTGAAAACGACCGCGCGCGCCTCGTGGATTTTTCTCTCAACAAAGTCGGATTGGAAGTGACTGTGAGCTGAGATGAACATGTACGCACCTCTTGGGCGGCCTTCGCTCTGGTGGCGGGCTCTTCGATACCATTTCGTTCCCCCCAGTTTCCTGCCGGCCGCGCTGGGGGCCGTGGTTGCCTGGGCGATAACGGGAAAGTTCTTCCTTGGATACTATGTCGTGGTGATGCTCGCCGTGACGTTGAACCACATTGCGCTCAACATGACCGACGATTACTACGACTTCATGCATTCCGTGGATCAGGCCTCGGGCCGCGAGAGAAACCCCTATTCCGGCGGCAGCGGCCTTCTCACCTCCGGCGCGCTGAAACCCGCAAGCATGCGCCTCGCCTTCCTCAGCCTGTACCTGTTCGCGTGCGCCGCCGGTGTCTACCTGACGGTGACCCGCGGCTGGCCCGTGCTTGCGTTCGGGCTTGTTGGCGTGCTGTGCGCGTACTTCTACACGGCGCCGCCCATCCGCTATGCCTACCGCGGCTTTGGCGAGGTCTCCCAGCTCGTCAACTTCAGCCTTACCATCGGCCTGGGGTCCTACTTCGTACAGGCGCAGGCGCTTTCCTGGGAGGCAGTGCTGGCAGTTCTGCCTCTCGGCCTGATGATGTTCTCCATGATCACCATCAACGAGATTCCCGACGCGCACGACGACGGGGCGGGAGGCAAGCGGACGCTGGTGGTGCGCTTCGGAAGGCCGGCGGCCGTATGGCTGTACGGCGCCGGGCTCGCGATTGCCTATCTCGTCATCCTCGTCTCCCCTCTCGTCGGCCTGGCAACCTACTGGATCTTTCTCGGTCTCCTCACTCTCCCCTGGTCCATAAGAGCGTTCGCCGTGCTTCGGAAAAACTTCACGAACCCCGCGGCCATGTCCCCGGCGAACATGCTCACCATCCGCGCGCACAACCTGACCGGGCTCCTGCTGATTGCGGCATACATCATCAGGGGAGCCGTGGGGCAGCGCCCCTTGCGGCAGATGGCGATCCCCCTTGTCCTCCTCCTGGTCCTGTATTTTCCGGTGGCAGTCACGATATTCCTCCCACCACGCGGCCTGCATCCTCGCGAGGGCATGGATTGACGCCGGCTTCACGCTCACGGGAGCGCCCCGGGGCCCGCGGCAGCAGTATTCACTTGCCGCGATGATAGTTTTATAGTAAAATCATTTTAGTATCAAATGAAAATCCGCCACGGCGGAATTCTCCGCGGGAGGTCACGAATGCCTGAAGGTGAGGCCGGAACGAAGACGCTGAAAGACAATGGCCCGCAGTCGGACCGCCGAACCGCGAGCCGCTTTCTCGAGCTTCTGGGGGCGATGAAGCGATACGCGCGCGAGGAGCTTCCCCCCTTCCCCGAGCGCGGCATGAGCGAAGAAAAGTTCCGCTCCCTCTTGGGCCTTCGGCTTCTCGGCAGGGCCCCGCTCAAGTCTCTCGCGGCGCACGACGGTCTGTCCGCTTCGGCGCAGTGCATCATGCTGAACCGGCTCGTCGAGGAGGGGTTCGCGGAACGCACCGCAGATCCGCGCGACCGGCGGAGCGTGTTCTACGAGCTGAACGATTCTGGCCTGGCTCTGTTGAACGCGGAGATTGCACGTCGCACCGACCTTCTCAGCTCCAGCCTCGATCGGCTGGGCAAGAGCGAGAAGGCCCGTTTCGCGCGGGCAATCGAAACCCTCCTCGCCGGGGTGGCGAAGCTGCGGTGCACCTAGCGCCGCGTCTTACGCAGTGCACAAGAAAGGCAGCAAGATGGCAAGGATGAAAGCGGCTGGAACAGGCCGCAGCGGCCTTTGAGAAGATGATGGCTTCGAAAGTCCATTTCCGCGCAGTCTTGAAGATGGACGCGGGACTCAAGCGAGGGAAAGCGGAGAAATGAGAGGTCAGGAGGCAATGGCCATGGAAGATCTATTGGCGATGATCGAGAAGCGGCAGTCGGCGCGGACTCCTTTCGACTCCAAGCGCGCGATACCGAAGGAGCATCTGCGGCAGATCCTGGAGGCGGCGCGCTGGTCGCCCACGGCGCACAACATGCAGAACTATGAGGTGATTGTCGTCGACGACCGGAAGCTTCTTGAAAGCCTGGGGGCAATCCAAAGCTCGGTTTCCGAGAGCTTCATCAGGGAGAACTACCGGCAGCTTTCCTTCTCGGAAGAGGAGCTGAAGAAGAAAAAGGTCGGAATCCTCGCAGCGGTGTTCCCGCCTTCGTGGAGAACTCCCGGAGTCTCACCGAAGCCGGGGGCGGATGCGGAGGCGCCTTCCCAGACCCGGCTCGTGCAAGCGAGTGCAGCCCTTGTCGTCGTGCTCTATGACCCCGCGCGGAGGGCGCCCGCCTCTGAGGGTGACTTCCTGGGCATCATGAGCCTCGGCTGCGTCATGCAAAACATGTGGCTTGCGGCCCACTCACTCGGAATCGGTTTTCAAATCCTCAGCGCTTATAGCGCTGAGAACGTGGAAGGCGAGGTGAAGAGAATCCTCGGCATTCCCGCTCATCTCAAGATCGCCTTCTCCGCCCGTCTGGGCTACCCGCTCTCCTCGCCGGGCTACCTTCGGGTCCGGCGCGACGTGGAGGACTTCGTGCACCGCAACCACTACGGCAACAAGGAGATCGGCTGAAATGGCTCTTTTCCCGCGGAGATCGCAATTGCCCGCCGGCGCCCGGAAGGGCATCGAATACAAGTGGATCGCCCTCAGCGTGACGACGATCGGGGCGCTCATGGCCTCCATCGACGCCACGATCGTCATCCTTGCCCTTCCGGACATGATGGTGAAACTTCATGCCGGCCTGGTCGAGATGATCTGGGTGATCATGTCGTACATCCTCGTGAGCACGGTGTTCCTGCTCACCATCGGCCGCGTGGCGGACATGTTCGGCCGCGTCCGGCTCTACAACCTGGGATTCGTGGTGTTCACCGTCGGATCGGCGTTGTGCGGCTTTTCTCAAAGCTCGGCGGCGCTCATCCTCTTTCGAGTCGTCCAGGGCTCGGGCGCCGCGCTCATGATGGTGAACAGCCCCGCGATCATCACCGAGGTTTTCCCGCCGCACGAGCGGGGCCGAGCGCTCGGCATCAACGGCATCACCTGGGCGATCGGCGGAATCGCCGGCCCTCTGCTCGGGGGATTGATCCTCGCCGCCGCCAACTGGCGCTGGATCTTCTTCATCAACGTGCCGATCGGCATCCTGGGCACGGCGTGGGGTATCTATTCGCTCAAGGAGATGTCCGTCCGCAACCGCACGGAAAAATTCGACCTGCTCGGCGCCGCGACCTTCAGCGTCGGTCTCGTCGCCCTGCTCTTCGCCCTGACCCTTGGCATCGAGTACAGCTGGACCTCGCTCCCGATAGTGTCGCTCTTCATTCTGTTCGCTCTGATGCTCGTGCTGTTCTTCGTCCGGGAGCGGCACGCCGCCAGCCCGGTTCTGGACTTCAGCCTCTTCGCCAATCGCGTGTACAACTTCTCGGTCCTCGCCGCGATGCTCCAGGCCCTTGCGGTCTTTGCCGTCAATTTCCTCGTCATCTTCTATCTCCAGGGAGTCCGGGGCTACAGTCCTCTCACGGCGGCGCTCCTGCTTATCCCGTTTTCAGTCGTCAGCTCGGTGATAGGCCCCCTGAGCGGCCGGCTTTCCGACCGTATCGGGGCGCGGCTTCCCGCCACCGTCGGCCTCCTCGTGCAGGGCGTGGCGCTCATTTGGTTTGTCGGCTGGCTCGCGCCCACCACGCCATACTGGGCGATCGCCGTGGGGCTTGTCCTGATGGGGCTGGGCGGAGGCCTTTTCTGGTCGCCGAACACCAGCGCGGCGATGAACGCCGCCCCGCGCCATCGCCTGGGCATCGCCTCGGCGACCCTCGCCACACTGCGCCAGACGGGAATGGTCACCAGCTTCGCGCTCGCCCTGGCGGTGGCGGCCGGGAGCCTTCCGCGCCAAGTAATGATGCAGCTCTTCGTGGGGACCGACGTCTCGCTGGGCTCGACGGCGATGCAGGCTTTCGTCGTGGGCATCCGCAGCACTTTCATCGTCTCGGTGGGCCTGTGCGTCGTCGCGGCGGCTCTGTCGCTCGTGCGCGGCAAAGAAAACCGAAGGATGGCAGACCCGCCGACGAACACCCGCGATGACGTAAGATCATAGCACGCGGCGGACGCCATCGTCCGCGCTCATATCTCCACGCCGCCGCGCTGGGTTTCGTAGAGTTTCTTGAAATAGCCGTCCCGCGCCGCAAGCTCTTCGGGGTTTCCCCGTTCCACGATCCGTCCCGCCTCCACGACGAGCACGGCATCCGCGTCGCGGATGGTGGAAAGACGGTGCGCAATGATGAAGCTCGTGCGGCCCCTCATCAACTCCATCATCCCCCGCTGGATGTGAAGCTCCGTGCGCGCATCCACGGAGCTCGTGGCCTCGTCCAGGATCAGGAAGGTGGGCGCGGCGAGGACCGCCCGCGCAATGGAGATCAGCTGGCGCTGACCCTGGCTCAAGTTGGCTCCCGACTCGACGAGCGGCGTGTCGTAGCCCTGGGGAAGGCGCTGTATTGCGTGAGCCGCCCCGGCAAGCTCCGCGGCGCCCCGCATCTCGGCTTCCGACGCATCGGGACGGCCGTAGAGTATGTTCTCACGCACCGTACCCGCGAAAAGCCAGCCGTCCTGGAGCACCACGCCGAACGTACGCCGCAGGCTTGCGCGCGTGTAACCCCTGATGTCGATCCCATCGATGAGAATTGAGCCGGACGACACTTCATAGAAGCGGGAGAGGAGATTGACGATCGTGGTCTTTCCCGCGCCGGTGCGCCCCACAATGGCGGTGACGCTTCCCGGGGGGGCGTCAAAGCTCACCCCTTTGAGCACCGGCACGTCGGGGCGGTAGCCAAAGTCAACATTTCGAAACTCCACCTCTCCACGGGGGCGCAGGAGCTCCTTCGCCCCTTCGCCGTCCACCGGCTCTTCCGCTTCGTCCAGCACCTCGAAGACGCGTTCGGCGCCGGCAACAGCGGACATGAGCGTGTTGTAGGTGTTGGCGATGTCGTTCAAGGGACGCGTGAATTGGCGCGAATAGGCGATGAACGTGGCGATGAGCCCGACGCTGATGAGCCCATGCACGGCCAGAAATCCGCCCATGACGGCGACGGTGGCAAATCCGATGTTGCCGATTACGTTCATCATCGGCATGAGAAACCCCGTATAGATTTGAGCCCGCGTACCGTACCGGCGCAGCTTCTCGTTGATGATGGCGAAGCGGCGGCTCGCCTGCGGCTCCCGGCCGAACGCCTTCACGGCCTGGATGCCCGACACCGTCTCTTCGATGTGACCGCCCAGCTCGCCAAGGGCGTCCTGTTGATCCTTGTAGAGAACGCGCGTTCTCCGCGAAATGGTGGAGGTAAGCAGAAATATGAGGGGAACGGGTACCATGGCGGCAAGGGCCATGAGGGGGTTCAAGGAGAGCATGACCGCCAGGGTCCCGGCAACCACGACGACGCCGGACATCAGTTGAACGGCGGACTGGGAGACGGTGACGCTCACCGCGTCCACGTCGTTGGTCAGCCTGCTCATGATGTCGCCATGGGGCCGCGTATCGTAGAAAGCCAGGGGCAGGCGCTGCATCTTGTCGAAAAGCTCCACGCGGACGTTGCGCACCATGTGCTGGGAGACTCCCGCCATGATCCAACCCTCCAGGGTCTGGAGGATCGCGCCTCCGAGATAGGCGGCAAGGAGCGCGAAAGCTGCGATCGCGAGGGCGACAACCGGCGGGCGAAGAGCGCCCAGGGCGGAAGCCACCATGTGTCCACCCGGCAAGCCAATGGCGGCGATGGCGTCCACGCCCCGTCCGATCAGATACGGTCCGGCCAAGCCCATCGCGGAATCAAGAAGAATGAAGCCGAAGACCATTCCAATGCGCAGGCGTTCGCCCTTGAAATAGGCCCAGATCCGCCCTACGGCACCCCGCAGGTTGCGGGGCCGCACCTTGGGCGCCCCACGCATCCCGGGCCCGGCTCCAAAGCCGGGACCCCGGCTGGGCATGCCCGGAACCGATGTAAGTGAAGGCGCTCGGGGACCGGCCGCCGGTCCGCTTTGCCGCCCGTCAGACATCCACGGCCTCCCGGCCCAGCTGGGCGACGCAGATGTCGCGGTACACGTCGCACCCGCGCACCAGAGTCTCGTGGCGCCCCACGCCGACCGCCTTGCCGTCCTCGAGGACCAGAATGCGATCGGCGGCTGCCGCCGTGGAGATGCGCTGCGTGATGAGAATGCACGTGAATCCAGCGGCCCAGCCGCGTATGGCCTTCAGGATCTCGGCTTCCGTGATGGAGTCCACGGAGCTTGTGCAATCGTCGAGGATGAGCACCTCCGGCTTTCTCACAAGGGCGCGCGCAATGGCTACCCGCTGCTTTTGGCCGCCGGAAAGATTGACACCGCCCTGGCCCAGCACGCTCGCGTAGCCCTCGGGGAAGTCCGTGATGAACTCATGGGCCTGGGCGGCGCGCGCGGCCTGCTCCACCTCCATCTGCGAGGCATCTTCCTTGCCCCAGCGAAGGTTTTCAGCAATGGTGCCCGTAAACAGAACAGTTTTTTGCGGAACCAGTGCAATGCGGCGGCGAAGCTCCCGCAATCCCAACTCGCGTATGTCCACGCCGCCCACAAGGACCGCGCCGCGGGTCGGGTTGTAGAACCGGGGCACAAGCGCCGCAAGGCTGCTCTTCCCGGAGCCGGTAGGACCGATAATCGCCGTGATGCGCCCGGGCTCGCAGTCGAGGCTCACGTTTTCCAGCACGAGCCTTGCGCCTGAGCCCGGGTAGGCAAAATCCACGCCGCTGAACCGGACGGAAGTCCCGGGTGCGAAGCTTCTCGGAGCTCCATCAAAGCCCGGGTCGAGCGCGGCCTTTCGAGCAGTCTCGGCAGCTGTCGTCACGGCGGGAAGGGCGACAGACTCGTGCGTATTGGCGATAGGGGCCTCTCCTTGCTGCATCGCCTCGAACGGCTCGCTTCCGGGCGTGCCTAAAATAGCGCCGATGCGTTCCCATGACGCTTTTGCGCGCACGAAGGAGGTGAAAATCCCCGAGATCATGTTCAAGGCGAAGAGGATCTGGGTCATATAGTTTATGAAGGCGATGATCTTGCCGACTTGAAGGGAGCTTGATGAGACCCTGTAACCGCCGATCCACAACACCGCCACGATGCCGAGGTTCATCGTGAGCGCGATTGCGGGCCCGAAGAGCGCCATGACGCGCAGTGCGAAGGTGGAAGCCTCCGTGAGCTCCAGGTTTGCGCCGGCGAACCTCCCCACCTCCCGCTTCTGTTGGCCGAAAGCCTTCACGACGCGGATGCCCCCTAGGTACTCGCGTGTGACCGAATTGACGCCGTCCAGCCCCTCCTGCAGGCGCCGGAAGCGTGGGAAGCCCGTGGCGAGGTTGATTGAGATGAGGGCCGCCGCGATGGGCACCGCCCCGGCCAGCACGAGGGAAAGCTTCGGTTCGAGGAAGATTGCCATGGCGAGCGCGCCGATCGCAACGATCGGCGCTTTGGCGAAAATCCTCATCACCCCGTTGACGAACGCCTGGACCTGCGTCACGTCGTTGGTCTGGCGCGTGATCAGGGAGGCGGTGTCGAAGCGGTCCAGCTCCTGGAAGGAATAGGAGGCGATGCGATCGAAAAGGTCCGCGCGAAGCCGGGCGCCGAACCTGTAGGACACAATGCTGGCTATGATGTTGCGGCCGCTCGCCCCCGCGGCGCCCGCGGCGGCTACGCCCAACATCAAAAGGCCTAGTCTCACCACAATGCCTAAGTTGCGCGTGGCAACCCCGCTGTCCACGATGTGCGCCATGATGGTGGGTTGAAGCAGGTCGCAGATCGATTCCACGCTGAGGCATGCCAGGGCGGCCAGGAAAGGCGCAAAGTATGCACGGATGTACGGGCGAGCGAGGCCCGCGCGCGTGGGGAGGCTGTTCAAGGATAGCTCCAAAAGGCTTTTGCTGACAACCGGGGCGAGCAGTTCAGGGCCGGGCAGGGTTGCCCAGCTCTCCCGGCCGGCGTACGTCCGAAGTCGAGCGCCCTCTTTTCGTCTGCGAGGAGGAGCCGCTACCCCACCTTGTAGGCAGCTCCCGGCTTGAGGACAATCACCCTGCGGTCAGCCGCCTCCGCCTTGCGCTTGAACTCCTCCGGATCTGCCGTGATGAGATCGAAGGTGTTGTAGTGCATGGGGATGGTGACCCTCGCCTTGAGAAACCGGGCCGCTCGTACCGCGTCGTCTATTCCCATGGTGAAGTTGTCTCCAATAGGAAGCAGCGCGACGTCGAGCGGTCCCCAGGCATCGCCGATCAGCTGCATGTCCAGGAAAAGCCCGGTGTCCCCCGCATGGTAGACCTTCTTGCCGCCCATGCTCAGGACGACGCCGGCCGGATTTCCCAGAGCCTCGCCATTGGGGCCCGTGGAACCGTGGTGTGCGATCGTCAACTTGACGTGGCCGAAGTCGAACTGCCGGCCGCCGCCAATGTGCAGCGGGTGGCCTTTACAGCCCTGCTTTTCCAGAAACATGATGATTTCATAATTAGATATAACAAGCGCGCCGGAAAGCTTGGCGATGGCTGCCGCGTCACCCAGATGATCTCCATGACCGTGGGTCACAATGATCGCATCGAGCTTCTTGAAGTCTTCAGGTTTCGCGCTCGCCAGTGGATTCCCGTTCAGGAATGGGTCGATCAGCACCCGATGGCTTCCGTCTTCGAACTCGAAGCAGTCGTGCCCATGATATCGCAAGGTCAGCATTAGCGAATCCTCCTCAACATACTTGAAAAATACATAATTCGGCCGCGCATGGGCATGATGACTTATCGGGAAGAGAAAAAGAGACAGCCTCCGGAAGCGAGGCTGAGGCCCCCGTCGGCCGGACCGAAAGCGGACGCTGACCGCCAATAACGCCTTCCGCGCGGCTATGGGCTTTCGATGGCCGAAAGGGCCATATCGGTGACGATGTCAAACCTTCGGTTGAGCCTGCCCAGCTGGCATTCCGTCGTTACCTGAAAGAACGAGAGCACAGTGCGATATACAGGATCGATGAATACGTATGTACAGCCCCAACCGGAATGGCTGTAGGCTTCGGGCGATCGGATCGTACCCGTTTCATCTTTTTTATTCACGCTGATCATGAAGCCGAGTCCCCACCCCGATTCGGGAAAACGGATGCTTCCCCATCCCGAGGAAATTCCTTCGGTTTGATTGCGGACCATGGCGCGAACGGTTGCGGCACTCAGGAGCCTTTCCCCGTTGTACTCTCCGCCGTTCCTGAACATCTCTGCGAAAACCGACATATCGAGGACCGTTGAGTAAACTCCGCCCGCCGCGGAGGACCGCATCAGGCTTTCGGGTTTCGACATCCACTCCGCGCCTATGGCGTTTCCAGCGAACTTCACTACCCTGTCCCAGACGGACTGGGGGACCACCATAAAGCTGTCCTTCATCCCGAGAGGCTCGAAAATCCGCTTTGCGAAGAACTCGTCGAGCGATTGGCCGCTCACCCTTCGCACGATCTCGCCCAGGAGCTCGTAGCCGTAACTGCAATATGACATGTACGTCCCGGTCTCGTACGAAAGCGGTGTATCGTATCCGAGGCAAAGCCTCTGTTGAGTATCCTGATCCTGCGTTTGCTCCGGATGGGGGAATGGAAACCCATCCTTTCGTTCCTCGCTGATTTTTTTTATGGCCTCGTCTTCCAATCCCGACGTATGTGTCAACAGGTGGTGGATGAGGACGTCCTTTTTCTTTTCCCCGACGAACTCGGGGATGAATTCAGCCACCGGCATGACGGGGCTCAGCAAGCCATCCTCCGTCAGCATCATGATGGAAGTGGCGGTAAAAAGCTTGGTGATCGACGCGACGGGGAAAAGGGCGTTTGGCGAGAGAACGGGAGATTCGGGATCGGGCCCCAGCCTTCCCGCAGCTCCGTGGGATACGATGACGCCGTCCCGTGCGACCAAATAAGCCATCGATGGAGAATATCCCTCCTCCGCCCATCGGGCGATTGTTTTTTCAAGCGCGGAAAGCCGGGCCGCAGACATCCCGACCTCGCCTGGGGTTCCGTGCCTCAAGACCATGACAAACCTCCTCTGTGTCAGAATATGCACATGGAGCCCGTCACACAAGAGGTGGGGGGAAGGATCCTCCGTCAAAGAGATAAAAAACCTTGGAGACCGCGCCTTGCGTCCCTTGCTTGATGCCCTTGAGCGCTCCGACGATGAAGCGCGTAAAACAGTTGTCTATCTGCTCAGTTGCCTCAGCGATAAAAAAACGACCGCTCTTCCGATCGCGCGGCAGCTTGAACAGAAGAGCGCCGCCGTACGTTATGAGGCAATTGGCGCAATCGACGCGTTTCGCCCCTTCTTTGCCGACGTGGAGCTGAAAGAGGTCATCACCAACGATTTTGCGATGCCCTACAACATAAACCGGGTCTATGTATGCAGAAGTCCGACAATGGCTCCGAGTGCCATATGGTATTACTTGAAAAACTATTGACGAGGGGTCACGACGTCCGCAGTCGTGAGGATTCGGGCCTTCTCATTCTATGACGAGATAAGGTACTCCATTCAGGCTATTCATCGTCGTCGCCGATTCAATGTAGGCGTCCGTCTCCACCACTCTGTCAATGGCATATTGCCGGGTCAGATTCTGCGTCGTTACGGGAAAGCTTGAGCTGGGGAGAGTGAACTGATTGAAAATAAAATGCACGAACTGCCGTATCGGGATCGACGCCATTGCCAGGCACGGTGATCTGAGGTTCTACGGCCCCGCTTCCTCAGCAGGTCCACCCAACTTCAGCGCTCGCATGCAGCGTTTCCTGTAGATCTCGATGGGCCGGTCGGGCACCCCGGGGTGTAGGATGTCATGAAACCGGCTGAGGGCGTCGCTGAAACGGCCGGCATGGAAATCGTATACCCCCCTCTCGAAGGTCTCGCGGGTATCCTTTTTCCACTCCTTGAGCTCCGGAGTATCTCCGTCGAACACCTCGTAGACGGAGACCGCTTCCTCCTTGCCCTTCAGCTTCACCTTGTCGATGAACCGGTAGTTGTACCGGTTCGGATCCTCCAGGTCGAAGAGAACGTGGCTGGAGACGAGAAGCGACACCTCGTAGACCTTCGTGAGGTCCTCCAGGCGCGAGGCGAGGTTGACCGCGTCCGAGATCACCGTGCCCTGCATGAACCTCACGTGGCCGATGATGCCCAGCATGACCGACCCGGCATGAATCCCGACCCCGATCCTCAGGGGGTCGTACCCGAAACCCGCGCGCTGGATGTTGTACACGGGGATGTAGGAAAGCATGGCAATGGCGGCGGAAAGGGCGGAGCCGGAGCCTTTCGGGAACAGCGCCATGATGGCGTCCCCGATGTACTTGTCGATGAACCCGCCGTTCTCCCAAACGAACGGGTTCATCCGTTGGAGGTAGGAATTTAGGAAGGCGAAGTTCTGTTCCGGGGTCATCTTTTCCGAAAGCGCGGTGAACGAGCGTATATCGGAGAACATAATGGCCATCTCGATCTGCACCTGGTCTCCCAGCTCGACGTCGACGATGTTGGTCTTGTGCAGAGCGTGGAGGAATTCCTGGGGCACGAAACGGGAGAACCTCTCCAGCGCGGCCTGCAGCTGCTCGCTACTGCCCGCCAGTTCGCTGCGCAGCACGGCCTGCCGACGCTTCATTTCATCGTTGTAGGCCTTCAGGCGCGCAAGGGAGGACACCTTGGCCTTCAGGACCGAGGGGTCGACCGGCTTGGATAGGAAATCCACGGCGCCGGCTTTGAGCGCGCGTACCCGCTCCTCGTTGCTCGACAACCCGGTGATGATGACGATGGGAATGCCGCTGGTCTCTTCGCTGCTGCTGAGCGCCAGGGCGACCTCGTAGCCGTTCACCCCCGGCATCTGCACGTCCAGCAGGATGATGTCGGGCTTCCTGTCCTTTGCCAGACGGAGGCATTCCGTGCCGCTTTTCGCGGGGATGAACTCGCATCCCTCTTCCTTGAGGAACAGGGCGAGCACCTCCAGATTCTGCTCTTCATCGTCAACCGCGAGAACGCGGACGGGGAATTTCATGCGGTTGTCCATGGACGCTTGCTCCCTCTTGACTTAGGTAAAGTCCGCTCTCAGCGCCGGTAACATGGAAAGGCTAAGTTATTCCAGATTCGAATCTTGCATGTATTTCCTCGAACCGGGGCGAGACCGTCACGAAGGCTTTCAGAATATCGGGGTCGAAGTGGCTCGGAATGGTCCTGCCGTCACCCTCGGTGATGATCTGGACCGCCGTGGAATGATCCAAAGGCTCCTTGTAGGGCCTTCTGCTCGTCAACGCATCGTATTGATCGCAGATTATTACGATCCGGCCTGAAAGCGGTATGTCGTCGCCTTTCAACCCCGCCGGGTATCCGCTCCCATCCCACCTCTCGTGGTGATGCAGCGCGATGGATTCGGCCATTTGGATACTGGGATGCTCCGAGCCCGCGAGTATTTTCCCTCCGATGACGGTATGGGTTTTCATTATCTCGAACTCATCCGATGTGAGCCTTCCCGGTTTCAGGAGAATCGTGTCCGGAATTCCCACTTTTCCGATATCGTGCATGGGGCTTGCAAAGACCATGGTCTCCGTGAAATCCGCCGACGTGTGAAGCGCGGCGGCAAGGTAGTGCGAAAACAGACTCATCCGGGAGATGTGGGCGCCGGTCTCGGTATCCCTGAACTCGGCGACCGATATCAATCTTCTCACCACTTCTTTGTTCAGATTCTTCACCATCCCCAGGGCTTCTGCCAATTCCCGCGTCCTCATCCGAACCGTATCCTCGAGCATGGTTTTGTAGTTTTTCTCTATCTGGACAAACCTCCGATAGTTAACCGCTTTCTTGAGAGTGTGGATGAGAAGATCGGGATTGAAAGGCTTGATGATGAAATCGAATGCCCCCTTCTTTATCGCGCTCACCGCCAGGTCCAACTCGGCGAATGCGGTCATCAAGACCACGGGTGTTTTCGGGCTCGTGATGTGAATTTCATCGAGCAGCTCGATGCCGGAGAGGCCGGGCATCTTGATATCCGACAAGACGACATCGAAGGCGTTTTCCTGCAGCCGGTGCATCGCCTCCCCTGATTGCCCGCAGGGAATCGCATGAAATCCACAACCACCAAGCAGGGAGCAGGTGGATTCCAGGACAAGGGGATCGTCGTCGACTACGAGGATGGTGCCGTCGTCCTGCCCGCTCATTGGTCGAGCACCTCCCTCACCTTTTTCAGCAGCTCCTGAGGGGCAAAGGGTTTCGTGATGAAGTTCAATCCCTCCTCGAGTATTCCCTTCTGGTGGATGATGTTCGCCGTGTAGCCGCTGGTGTAGAGCACCCGTACGTCGGTGTTCATTTTCTTGATCTCCTCGGCGACGGCCTTGCCGCTCTTTTTCGGCATTATGATGTCGAGCAGAAGAAGCCGGATCGTGTCCTGATTCTCGGTGAACTTCGCCACCGCCTCTTCTCCGTCCTGCGCTTCGATGACCGTGTAGCCGAACTGCTCCAGAATCGTCCTCGTCAGCTGCCTCACCACCGGATCGTCCTCCCCGAGCAGTACTGTCTCGGTGCCCCCTCTCGGTGCTTCCTTTTCCTGCGGCTTTGTCTCATCGATCGTGGATCGGGTGATGGGGAAATATATCCTGAACGTGGTGCCCTTTTCCGGTTCGCTGTACAGATTTATATACCCGTTGTGCTGTTTCACGATGCCATACACGATTGACAGCCCGAGCCCGGTACCCTTCCCCACCTCTTTGGTGGTGAAAAACGGCTCGAATATCTTTTCCTGCACCTTCCTGTCCATGCCGATACCGTTGTCCTCGACCGAGATGAGCGCATACGGGCCCGGCTTGCCATAGCCGTGGGCTTTGATGAACTCGTCATCCATCGCGAGGCGGCTGGTTGAAATAGTGAGCAGTCCCCCTTCGGGCATCGCGTCCCTTGCATTGGTGGCGAGGTTCATCAGGAGCTGCTCCACCTGGCTGCCGTCCGCCATCACGATCAGCTCTTCCTCCGCCAGAGCGGTCTTCAACTCGATGTCCTCGCCGATGATCCGCATCAGGAACTTCTCCACCGCTCTGATGATGTCGTTCAGATCGATGGGTTTCGGATTGATGATCTGTTTCCTGCTGAAAGCGAGGAGACTTTGCGTCAGGCGGGCCGCTCTTTGCGCGGCCGCGATTATCTGTTCCGCATGGTGCTTGAGATAATCACCTTCTTTCATTTTCATCTGTAGAAAGGTGCTATACCCGATGATGGCGGTGAGGATATTGTTGAAATCGTGGGCGATCCCCCCGGCGAGCAGGCCCACCGCCTCCATCTTCTGAGCCTGAAGAAGCTGGGCTTCCAGGATCTTGTGTTCGGTGATGTCGCGGAAGAAGCCCACGTTGCACACCGCGCCATCAATCGTTATTTGGGCGCTGTTGATGTCTGCATAGACAACGGCCCCGTCCTTCCTGAGGCAGGGAATGTCCGCGGCAAGCGTTTTTTCTTTTCGTATCTGGGCTTCGAACTCGGCCACGACGCCCGGTAAAGCGTCTTTTGGGTGAATGTCCGCAACGCCCATCGTCTTCAATTCCTCCTCGGTGTATCCGAGCATTCGACAGAGAGCCGGGTTCGCGTACCTGAAAGCCTTCGTTTCACTGTCGGCAATCAGGATGCCGTCGGCGCTTGCCTCGAAAAGCGTATGATATCTCGCCTCCGAGTTCCGCAACGCCTCATCCGCGGCGGCTTGCTGAACGACCAGGGCGGCGGTGCTGCCGAGTCCATCCAGCATTGCGTCTTCAGCGGACGCAATGGGGTGCATGGCGAAGAGGGCCAGAACCCCTAATGTCTCTTTGCCGGGGACTCGGAGCTGGTATCCCGCGAACGACACGAGCCCCAGGTCGCGCGCCCATTCGCGGTCGTGAACGAGAGGGTCGTTCTGCACGTCGTTGGTGATGAGCTTGTGCTCCTCCCCCGAGGCGACTCGGCCGATCTTGTAGCAGCCGAACGGAACGCGGCTGTGGCCTTTCCCGTCCGTGTGGGTGTACCGGCCCGAGCTCGCCAGCAGATGAAGGCAGCGGTCGCGGTAGCGGCACACGTGCGGCCCTTCCTGCACCCCGGCATGAATGCAGCCCTGTTCGCACAGATCCCCGGGCCGAATCAGCCAGATGCGGCAGAAGTCGGCGGCGAAGAGCCGAACGATACTGTCGGTCATGCCCTTGAGTTTCTGGTCCAGAGGCGCCGGCGCGAGGAGCGACTGTTTCAGCAGGTTGATACCCTCCTGCCGCAGGAGCGCGGTCTCGCGTTCCTCCTCCGCCCGCCTGCGCTCGGTGATGTTTTCCATCGTTCCTTCGTAGCCCTGGAGCGTTCCGCCGGCGTCTCGGGCCGGATGGATGTTGAATGATACCCATATCGTGGTGCCGTCCCTGCGCCGACATTCGCACTCGAACTCGGACACGGCGTCTTGAGTTTCGAGCATCCGCATCAGCTTCGCGTGGCACGCCGGATCGAGAAAAATCTCGCCTCCGATGCCTGTGGCGTTCGACATCAGCTCCTCGGACGAGTCGTACCCGAGGATCCGCGCCATGGCGGCATTGGCGGTGGTGAAACGCTCACCGTCCGGGCTGGTCTGGAAGATGCCTTCAATCGCGTTTTCGAAGATGCCCCTGTATTTCTCCTCCGCGATCATCACCTCGGTATGGAGACGCGCGCTTTCCAACGCGGAACCGGCGATGGCGGTCAGAATGCTCAGTGCCTTCAGCTCCCCAAGGGTGATGTTGCGGCGGGGCTTCGTGAAGCTCAGATTCAGTATGCCCGCCAGCCTGCCGCCGACCATGAGGGGCATCGATATGGCGAGCTGAATTTCACCGCGGGGAGAAAGAGGAGTGAAGCGCGGATCGTCCACCCTGCCGCGCAGAACGAGCGGCTCCCGATGGATGGCGACCCAGCCGGCGATGTGCTTGTCCGCCGGCACCCGCTGCCCCAGCAGCAGCTCCCTGCCTTCGCCCCTGACGGCGGCGACGTACAGCTCGTTTCCCTCCCGTGTCGGAAGAAGGATCGATGCCTCATCCGCATCGCACTGCTGAAGGGCGCCGTCCGCGACCTTGCCGAGAATCGCGTTCAGATCCAGGGTGTAGCTGATGGTCTGGCCCAGCTCGTAGATGCCCAGGGTCTGGCGTAATTGCATGTTCTCCAGCCTGAGACGACGCACATCCATGGCTCGGGATATCACGGGAAGCAGGACGTTCGATTTGAACGGTTTGAGTATGTAATCGAAAGCCCCGAGCTTCATGGCATCCACGGCGGTCTGCACGGTGCCCTGTCCCGTCATGATGATGCCCACGATGCGCGGGTCGATGGCAAGCGCCGCCCGCAGCAATGCGATGCCGTCGATTTCAGGCATCATCAGGTCGGTGAGAAGCAGATCGAAATCCTTTTCCTTGATGGCTTCCAGCGCCTCCTTTCCCGAGGCGAACTCCTCCGTCTCGTAGCCCTGCGCCGAGAGCATTTCCCTCAATGCCGCCGCAAGCTCGACCTCGTCGTCGACGATAAGAAGCTTCCCCAATGTGACCGTCTGCATATCTACTATCCTTCCTTCGTTTTTACATGGGCGCGGTTTTCCCACCGGTCACCGGGAGCCTGATCGATGCCGTTGTCCCCTTACCGACTTCGCTAGTGACGTTCAAAGCTCCATGGTGCTCCTCGATGATCCTCCGGCAAATGGGCAGCCCAAGACCCGTGCCTTTGCCTTCCGGTTTCGTCGTGAAGAAGGGCGTCATGAGTTTCGGAAGATTTTCCGGGGGGATCCCCTCTCCCGTGTCGGAGACTTCGATGAGAACCTGCGTGGGGGAATCCGTCATGGAAACGCGGATAGTGAGGGTTCCTCCCCCCGGCATGGCGTCGGCGGCATTGGAGAAAAGGTTCAGAAACACCTGCCGCAACTGCTGGCGATCGGCGAGGACCGCCCGCGCGTCGGGGGAAAAAACCTTGCGCACTTCTATATTGCTCTTGCGCAAGTGGTAATGAATGAGATCGAGGGTTTTTTCTATCTCCTCTCGTACATCAATCGTCGAGATCTGCGGCTGGCTGCGGCGGCTGAACTGGAGAAGGTCCGCCACCAGGCGGGACATGCGGTCGATCTCTTTTTCCACTATTTCCAGCGAAAGCCGCCGGGGGTCGTTCGGAGCCAGCCCGGTCTGCAGCGATTCGATTCTCAGGCTGACGGTGGCCAGGGGGTTGTTCAATTCATGTGCGATGCTCGCCGCCAGCTCCCCCATGGTGGCCAGTTTCGCGGCCTGCCAGAGGTGCTGCGTCATGGTCTTGACCTCTTCCTCTGCCCGCGTACGCTCGGCGATCTCCTGCCTGAGAGCCGCCGTCCTCTCTTCCACCATCTCTTCCAACTTTTCGTTCAACGTCCTCAATTCGCTTAGTGCGCTGATTAGCTCCTTGTTGTGCCGCACGGCGTTCTCGTAGGTGGACAGGAGGAGGGTCATTATCCGCTGCCGGCTCGATTTCACTATCCGCTGCTCGCCCGCGAGGGTGACAGGGAAATGCTCCTGAGGGTCGTCAATCTCCCGGGGCTGCGGCGCTGTAAGGACGGCCTCGACCTTCGAAAGGAGTGCCTCGGCCTGGCATGGTTTGGTCAGATAGTAGTCCACCCCCGCTTCTATACCGAAAATGACATCGTGTGGATCCGAGAGGGTGGTAAGAATTATCACCGGAATGGTTTTCAGCTCGCCATCGTCCTTGAAGGCCCTGCACATGGCATAGCCATCCATGACCGGCATCAGGACATCGCTGATGACGAGGCGCGGCCGGCGTTTTAGAGCCGCGGCCAGGGCCTCCTTGCCATTGGCCGCGACTGCAATGTGGTACCCGCGATCCTCGAGGGTGTGCTTGAGCTGCTCGGCCTGTGTCCTGCTGTCCTCCACGATGAGGATGTGTTCCCCGCTCATGACAGCCTCCCTTCGCGTTTGTCGGCCGCGTTCACTAAACGTGTCACGGCCGCGGCGATTTTGTCCGGCGGGAGCGCATAGAGCGCCGCTCCCAGACTCGCGGCCTCACCCGGCATGCCGTACACGACGCACGTTCCCTCATCCTGGGCAAAGGTGATGGCGCCCCTGTCTCTCATGAGCTTCAACTCTTCCGCTCCATCTTTTCCCATGCCCGACAGGAGGATGCCCACGGAATTTCCGCCGTACGCGTGCGCGACCGAGCGGAACAGATGGGAGACGGAGGGACGCATGCCGTTCTCCGGCTCTTCGCGGCTGAGCGCGATCCGGCGGTCGCCACGAACGCCCATATGAAACTCGTCGGGAGCGACGTATACGCGCCCGGTTTCTATATGTTCGCCATCGACGGCCACCTTGACCTGAAGGCGCGAAGAGCCGGCCAGCCATTCCGCGAAGCCGGACACGAATCCGGAGGCGATGTGTTGAACGACGAGCACGGGAGCGGGGAATTGCGTCGGAAGCGCGGATAGTATCGTCTGGATGGGCACGGGTCCGCCGGTTGATGCACCGATGGCGACAGCCTCGATTGCCGCGGGCGCCTGTTCCACCTCGATCTCCGGGACTGGATGGCCGATCGCGGGATTCTCTTTTCTCGGCCAGCGCTTCACTACTTTCACTTCCGACATGAGCTTCACCGTCTGGATCAGCTCCCTGGCTTCCGGCTCGAGCTCCGGGCCGGCGCCGCCGCGCGGTTTGGCGAGGATTGCGACCGCCCCCGCTTCCATCGCACGGAAGCTCGTCTCCACTTCCCTGGCGTCCCAGCTTGCGCTCACGACGATAATTGGTGTTGGGCATGACTCCATGATTTTCCGCGTGGCTTCGAAGCCGTTCATTCCCGACATATGGATGTCCATGGTAATGACATGAGGTGTCCTCTGTTTCGCCATTTCGATGGCTTCCTCGCCATCGCGGGCGATACCGATCACCTCCACGGCGGGATCCGAGCTCAACACATGCTCGAGGAATTGCTGCACCACGGGCGAATCTTCGACTATGAGGACCCGAATCATGAAAAACCCCCACGGCTCACAGGAGCCTCCTGACAGCCTCGAGAAGGTTGCCCTGGTCGAAGCTGCTCTTCACGATGTACGCATTGGCGCCCGCGTCGATTCCCCGTTCCCGGTCTTCGCGGGACTCCAGAGCCGTCACGAGCACGATGGGAATCTCCGCCAGTTTCTTGTCCGCGCGGATCTTCGAGGTCAGATCGAAGCCGTTCATCCTCGGCATCTGCACGTCCGAGACCACGATGTCGTACCCGCCGCTCCGCAGTTTGGTGAAGGCGTCGATACCGTCCACCGCGATGCCTACCTCGTATCCCGCCGTCTCCAAGATGTTTTTCAGGAGCATCCGCGAAGTGATGGAGTCCTCGACCACAAGAATATATTTCTTTCTCTCGGGCTTCTCTTCCACGAGCACGGCGCGGGGCTTTGGACCGGCTTCGCCCGCCCGCACGGCGCATTTCATCACGTCCGGGACGAGGAGGACCGGCACGATTTTCCCCGTTCCCAGCACCGTGGCTCCGCCGACGTTCGGGACCCGCCGGAGGTGGCTGCCGAGATTCTTCACCAGCATATCCCCCTCGTCGATGACCTCATCGACGAGAACGGCGATGCGCTTTTCGGCGTGGGCAAGCACTACCGCCGTCACTTTCCCATTGGTTTCCTCCGGCGCGTTCCCGGGGATACCGAGAATTTCTTCCAGCCGGACCAGCGGAACGGCTTGCCCGCCCAACGAAAAGGTTTTCCTGTTCTCTACAGTCCGCATGTCTTCCCGATTCAGCCGCACCACCCGTTCCACACCGGAGGTGGGGAAGGCGAAAAGACGCCCGCACGCCTGGACGAAGATACCGCGAAAAATGGCGAGGGTGAGGGGAAGAGTGATCCTGAAGATCGTCCCTCCGTGGGGACGCGCGTGTACGGATATCCCGCCGCCCAGCTTTTCGACCTTTTCCTGCGCGATGGCAAGGCCGATCCCCCTGCCCGATACTTCGGTGATCGTCGCGCTGGTGCTCACCCCCGATCGGAAAATCAAGTAAAACGCCTCCTCATCGCCGAGGCGCTCCGCTTCCTCCCGGGAGAGTATCCCCAATCTCGCGGCCGCGGACTTGACCTTCGCGACATCGATGCCCGTTCCGTCGTCTTCGACCAGAAGCTCGACATTACTGCCGTTCGTCTGTGAGATCGTGACCGTGATCGTCCCGCTGGATCTCTTTCCCCCGCGGCGCCGCTCCTCCGGCGTTTCAATCCCGTGATCGACGCAGTTTCTCACCAGGTGGATGAGCGGGTCTTTCATCTCTTCCAGTATCCGCCTGTCGATCTCGATTTCCGCCCCGCGGATGACCAGCTCCGCCTCTTTGCCCTGATCCCTGGAAAGGTCGCGGACAAGCTTCGGAAGAATCTCAAGGAGCGTGGAAAAAGGCTGCATCGACATCTTTTTCATGTCCTCGAGAAGCGTATCCACCATTACGGCGACGGATTGCCGGCTCCGTTCGACCTTTTTCAGAAGACCCGTGACCGCGGCTTCGATCGATGCGATGTGATTCCCGCTCCCCTCGAAAAACTCGAGGAGCTTCTCCAACTGCCGATCGGTTCTCCGGCCGCCGTTTCTTCCGGGAGCCGACCGGTGCGCCGCCCATTCTTTTTTCCACGATAAAAGCCGGCGCTGAAGCTCCCTCAGCTCCACGATCTGCTGATCCGTCGCCAGTCCGGCGGAGAGCAGCTCCTCCGCCTGGCGCAGCACGGCATTCAGCTTGGCCGTTGACACCCGCACCGTTTCCGGAGAGCGGAAGACATCCCTGGGGGAGGCTGCGTGAGATTCGGATTCCTCGGCCGGCTCGCCTTTCAGCAGCATTTCAAGGCTCCCGACGATCTCGGCGGTCGGTCGCCTCCGCGCCGCTTTCCGGTCATCTTCCGCTCCCGCCACGAGGCCCCGCAGTCCGTCCCCCGCCCCATGAAGCGCATCGAATAATCCGAGTGACGGCGCTAGTTGCCGTCCTTTCAGCGCAGCCAGAACGCTCTCAAGCGACTGGCAGACCTTCTCGATATCGGTCCCGCCGACGGCCCGGGCGGCGCCCTTGAGGCTGTGCGCTTCGCGAACGAGATTTTCGAGCATCTCAGCCTTTTTTTCTGTGCCGGCGGTCTTTTCAAGAGCGATCAACCCGGCGGTGATGGCGTTCACATGCTCGCCGGCTTCCACCCTGAACGTCGCGAGAAGCTTCTCCTGGAACTCCCGGTCCTTGCTGATCACCGCTTTCTTCTCCCGTCAGGCCTGGACCTTGTATCGCTCGACGAGCCGCTTCAGATTCTGGCCGAGGTCATGCAGGCCCCGCGCCGCCCCCTCCGCCTGCCTGGTGCTGGCCGCGTTCTGCGCGCTGGCCTGCTTGATACTCTCCATGGCGGAGGCGAGCTGATCCATGCCCGCCTGCTGCTGCTGGCTGGAGGCCGCGACCTGGATGGCGGCCTGCGCCGACTCCGCTATGGTGTCCGCCAGCATCTGGATGGATTCGCCAGCTCGCGAGGCCTGCTCGGAGCCGGCCTCGACTATCTTGCTCCCCTGCTCGGTGGCCATCACGGCGGCGCTGATCGCTTTCTGCACATCGTTCAGGATCGATCGGACCTGAGAGGATGCCTGCTTCGACTGCACTGATAGATTTTTCACTTCCTGCGCCACCACAAGGAAGCCCTTGCCCTGCTCGCCCGCCTTGGAGGCTTCGATACTGGCATTGACGGAGAGGAGATTTACCTGGCCGGCGAGGTCGGCGACGGTACCCGCGATCTCCGCGATCGCCTGGCTCTGCTCGCTCAGGCGCACGATGTTCTCGGCGATCGATTCCACCTGGTCCTTGATGCGGCTCATCCCCTCGATGGCATCCCCCACCGCCTTTTTCCCGGCCTGTGAAATCTGCACGGCCTTCTGCGCGCTGTCGGACACGTGCTTCGCTTTCTGGCCGGAGAGCTGCGCCGTCTGGCGCACTTCTTCGACGGTGGCCGTCGTCTGGCTTACGGCAGCCGCGGTTTCCGTGGCCCCCGTCCCGACCTGCGTCGCGGTCGCGAGAATTTCATTCGCGGAAGAGGCGAGAACGTTTACCCCTTCTCCGATCTCCCCGTTCAAATCCCGGAGGTTCGCCACCATCGCGCGGAAGGTGCCTGCCAGGACGCCGACCTCGTCCTTTCGATCGTCCTTGGAAATGTCCCCGGTCAGGTCGCCTGACGCGATTCTTTCCGCCGCACGGGATATCTCTTTCAACGGAGAGGAGATCATCCGATTCAATATCAACGCTATCGCGATTCCCAGCACGATCGCGGCAATACCCACGATCACGAATATGAGAATCGACTGATTCGCCACCTGCAGGGAATCGGCGAGGGCCGTCTGAGCGTCGTTTTTCTCCTGGCTAACCAACTCGTCGGCAAATGAATTGATTTTTTGATTCCGCTCGGCCTGAATACCGGTGACCAATGTATTTGCCTCTTCGATCTTTCCCGCCAGAATGAGAGGCACGACTTGTTTATTCCTCGTCTCTACAAAAGCTTTCTGGAGGGTGTCGAGCTCCTTTATTTTTGCGAGGCGCTCCGCGTTGTTTTTCTCGCGCTCCAAGAGATCCTGCATAAGCCCGTTGATGGTTTTGATTCGATCGTCGCTGTCTTTCAGCGAAGATTCCTGGGCGGGTCGATCGGTGACCAGCAGTTCCGTCGCCGCGTTCAACCGGATCTTGGTCTGGTTGAACTGAACCTCCATGATGTCAACTACTCTCGCGAAGTCCTCTTCGAATAATTGTTTCTGGTTCTCCCGGATTGTTGTGATCCCTCGGTAGGCCACGGCCGTGACCAGCGCTAAAAGCACGACCATCAGCCCAAACCCGAGAAACAGCTTGGTCCGCATGGCAAGATTAATAAACCATTTCATGGAATCCGCCTCCTCTCCTGGTCCTGTTCACGATTCATCCTTTTCGCGCACGATGATCCTCGGGTCGGAGAGCATCTTTCCGGCGTCAAGGACTATGAGGGCCTCTTTCGTCACTCCCCGGAGATACTCCGCCCGGATACCGGCAAGGGTGGGAAGGGGAGGCCCGATCTCATCCTGGAAAATCGAGCGCATGCCCGTCACTTCATCCGCGAGTATCCCGAGCTCCATGTCCCCCCCGCGGACGATGATGACCTGGTGGAGATCGGTGAGCCCTTTTTCCGGAAGATCGAAGAGCCTCCTGATGTCCACCACCGAAAGGATCCGCCCGCGCACGGTGACGATACCGGAAACGAACGGAGGTGTGCCCGGCAGCGGGGTGAGGTCCACCAGGGGGAAGACCTCGACGACGAAAGCGGCTTCTATGGCATAGGTTTCGTCCGCGAGCCTGAACTCCACGACGTCGATCCGCTGCCGAGCCATATCCTGCCGCTCCGGAACCCGCGCCAGGGCCTTTGCCCGCTCCCTCAAGATGATCCTTTTCTCCTCGGGGGACGCGCTCGATCCCCGATCGATGGTCTGCCGCGCGGAGTCGAGCCGCCCATGGATCCGGCTCCAATCGATCGAAGCCGATTTTGACTTATCGGACCTCCCCCCGGGCTCTTTCATGCCTCTCCCTTGCATTCCAGCGTCGATTCCACGATCTCCTTGAGCCTCGCGGCGGACATTCCTCCCGACATCGGCACGACTTCGTCCCGTGTGTATGCCCCCAGGATAGATAGGGCGATCTTGAAATGCTTGACCGCTTCCTTCTGCTTTCCTATTTGCTTTTCGAGGCTTCCGAGGCTGAAGTGTGCCGGCGCGAAATTTTGGTCGAGATAAAGCGCCCGTTTCAGAGAGACGATCGCCTCATCCACCTTCCCCTGTTCCTGGAGGATCATCGCGCGAAGGTAATGCAGTCCCGGGTCGAGTCTGTCCACCGCCACGGCTTTCTCGCACCACTCCTGCGCTTCCGCGAGCATCCCCTGATTCGCACATGCCCGCGCCAAGAGGGCCATTGACTCTACCGGTTTTTTGCCGCCGGCCCCATCTCCTTCCCCGGGTTGTGGCGCCGGCGGGAGGGGATTCTCTCGCGTCGATTCCGGCACGGCTTCCCGTGACAGCTCTTCTGCACACTCCGGCGTCTCTCCTTCAAGCGAATCCACGGAAAGCACATGTTGGATCGGCACTTCGACTGGTCTCGACCCGTCCTCTCTCCTGTAGAGGATTGTTCCATTTTCAGTCTTCATTATGAACTTCCGAAAAAAAACCTGAGAGGCCTCACCTGGACTTACGAAGAGCCATCCCCCATCTATAAGGGCCTGGTGGAAGTTTTTCACGACCTTCCTCATGCGGTCCGGGACAAAGTACATCAATACGTTACGGCAGAAGATGAGATCCATGGCGTTTGTGCCGTTGACAAGAGAGGGGTATATATCTTCGGCCAGGTTCATATAGGCAAAGCGCACCATCTCCATGATCTTGGGGCTCAGTTGGAAGAGACCGCCCTCTGTTTTCGAGAAATACTCCTCACGGATCCATGCCGGGCAGCCCCGGAAAGACCATTCACCGTATCGGCCTTTCGATGCTTTCTTGAGAAACCGGGGATTAACGTCCGTCGCCAGTATCGAGAGGTTCCAATTCTTCTGATCGCGAATGACGCGGCTGACCGCGATGGCGATGGAATACGCTTCCTCCCCGGTACAGCATCCCGCGCTCCAGATCCTGAGGCGTTTTTCTGATTTTTCCTTCCTGCGGATCAACTCCGGAAGGACCCGTTCTTCAAGAACCTTAAAAACCCTGCTATCCCTGTAGAAATAGGTTTCCCCGACGGTGAGGTGGCTTGCCAGAATCTCAATCTCGTTCCGAGACAGCGACGAGGAAAGGAGCCGTTGGATGAAAAGCCCACACTGCGGGAAATCCAGATCGGGAGAGGCGGAAAGGATTCCACGTTCGAGATCGGCCCATCGCTCTCGCGGAAAGCTCAAACCCAATCGATCGGCCACGAGCCGACTGAGCTGCACGAGCTGCGGCTCTGAAATGGTCCACGTCATGGCTCGACCACCAGGGGCTTTTCCATCGCAACATCCAAAGCATTTTCTTCGTCGATTGAGAGAAACAGGTCCAGATCGTGGATGAGGATCATGCCGTCTTCCCGCTTGACCACCCCCTCGATGTACTTGATCCCGGGGAGGATCCCCTCCGGGTTGACGACTTCTCCAGCCGTTTGCTCCACAATGCCGGAAGCTTCATCGACGATAAGCCCGACCGTCCTCCGTGAGGTGTTCGCGATGACCAGATGATCGTTCGGGTCAGGATCGCGCTCTTCGAGGCCGAAGCGCTTTCGGATGTTGAAGACGGGGATGATCCGCCCCTGAAGGTTCACGATTCCCATGACGATGGGTGGAGCCTTCGGCAGGGGCGTGATCTCCACCATCTGTACGACTCTTTCGACAACGGAAAGGCGCAGGCCGTAACGGCGATCGCCCAGAAGGAACACGACAACCTGGCCCGCTACGAAGCCTGTTTTCACGGACCCATCCCTGCAAGCGCCGCGATGAGGGCGTCCTGATCCCGCGCTTTGTCGAAAAAGTACATGGCTCCCGCGGCCATGCATTTCTGCCGGTACAGTGGGGAAGCGGCGCTGGCGAGCGCGATGATAATCGGCGCCGGCGTATAGGCCGACAGCCGGTGAATGAGATTCAGCCCTCCTCCATGCCGCAATTGCACATCCACGATGACGACGTCCGGCTTGTTCAGAAGTATGTTCTCAAAAGCTTCCCCGCCTTCGTTGCCCCCCATAGCCACCTCGAAGCCGGGAAGCTCCGAGATGATTCCGGTGAGCCGATCGCGCACGGCGTTCGGGTCGTGAACGAGGAAAACCTTCATGAAATATCCCCCGCCCGCACTTCTTAATAGCGGCGTAAAACCGGTTTCACGTTACTCGGGGGAACGGAGGAAAGATATCGGATCAGTGCTGAACGACGTGTAGTAGGATCGGACGCAGTGGTGTCGGAGGGAGTCCTACATCATTCGACGAGCTTGTGCTGGATCGCGTATCGTATGAGAAGGGCATTGGAGTTCATACGCATTTTTTCCAGTATCCGTGTCCGGTAGGTGCTGACTGTCTTGACGCTCAAGGACAGCTCGCGCGCAATGTCGGTCACGGTCTTCCCGGAGCCGAGGAGAAGAAAGACCTGGAGCTCGCGATCGGAAAGGCTCTCGTGGGGAAGACGATCCGTGTCCTGTTCGACGTAGCTCGCGAGCCTCTCCGCGACCGATGGCGTGATATAGCGCCTGCCCGCGGCCACCGCCTGGATGGCATGCACAAGCTCTTCCGTTGCATTCGCCTTGGTGAGGTAGGCGGAGGCGCCGTCTCGCAGGCTGCGGATGGCATATTGCTCCTCCGGGTACATGCTGAGGATGATGATCTTCGCGGAAGGCCGTGCCGACTTGAGGTCCTTCAGGATATCCAGCCCTCCCCTGCCGGGCATGGCGATGTCGACGATCGCGATGTCGTAGCTGAGCTTTCGTGCAAGCGCGACGGCTTCCTCTCCATTTGCGGCCTCTCCCGCCACGACCATTCCCGGGCTCTCCGAGACGATCTGCTTCAAGCCCCGGCGCACGATCGCATGGTCGTCCGCGATGAGGATCCGTATCATGCCAGCCCGCCTTCAGCGGGGAGGGGGATGGTCGCGTGAACGGTCGTTCCCTTTCCCTCCTGCCCCCGGACCGTCAGCTGCCCGCGCAGGCCTTCGACGCGCTCGCGCATTCCTATCAAGCCGAAGGAGGTCGAGGCCGCGGCCTGCTCCATGGTGATCCCGATGCCGTCGTCTTCTATGGTGACTTCAAGGCGCCCGCCGGATTCCCGTATAAGAATCGATGCGTGGGAGGCGCCTGAATGCTGGCCGATGTTGCTCAAGGCTTCCTGTACGATACGGAACAAAGTGGTGGTACTGTTCCCCCCTATTCGGAACTCGGGTATGGTGACCGTCGCATCGCAGGAGATGCCGGTGCGCTGGGAGAACTCGGCTCCCAGCCACTCGATTGCCGTGGCGAGCCCCAGATCGTCCAGCATCCCCGGGCGAAGATTCGAGGAGATGCGATGGACGATGTCGATCGCTTGATCGACGAGCCCCAGGGTCCCCTCGATCTTTTCGAGCACGTTATGGCCGGAGGATCCGAGCTGCTTCTCGATCCAGCGCAGGTCCATCTTGAGCGCGGTGAGCAGCTGCCCCAGCTCGTCATGGATTTCCCTCGCCACGCTCTTGCGCTCCGCTTCCCTGACGGAAAGCAGGTGCGTGGCGAGGTTGCGGAGCCTGGCATGGGAATCGCCGAGCTTCTGCTCGAATTCCTTCTGGGCGCTGATGTCGGCGATAAAGCCGACAGAGGCCGGACCATCCGCGAGATCCAATACCGTGACCGCGGCCCTGATCGGAAACTCGGTGCCGTCCTTACGCAGTCCCACGCTCTCGTACTCCGTTTCCGCCGGAAGTCCACGGCTGCGTCGAAGCGCGCGCTCCATCGCTTCCTCGCGGAGACGCGGAGCGATTTGATCGGCAATCGGTCGGCCGATGAGCTCTCCGGCATCCTCGAACCCGAACATCCGTTGAAAAGCGCAGTTGGCATAGACAATACTGCCTTGCCGTGAGATGCCTATGGCGACGGGTGCTTTTTCAATGAGCGTGCGAAACCGGGCTTCGCTTTCGTGGAGGGCTGCCTCGGCTTCCCGACGCTCGGTGACGTCCATGTATGAAACCTGAAGGGCGGGTTTGGAATTGAACGTCGTAAGCGATGCCAGGACTTCCACCCAGTGCGCCTCCCCCTTTTTATTCAGTATCCGGATCTGCTGGCCGGGCAGCGGGCCTCTCCCCCCAAGGATCTCTCTCATGCCGGTCATTACCCGGTCGCGATCCTCAGGATGCACCGTGGCGGCGACCTCTTCCGCAGACATGCGATAGCTCTCTTCCCTCGTGTATCCGCTCATCCGGGCGAGCGCCTCGTTGCAGAAAACGATCCGGCCTTCCTGCATGATCGCGAAACCTTGAATCGAGTTCTCCACGAGGGAACGGTATGCCTCCTCGATCGTTCGCTGCTCGGTGACGTCCACGACGGTCGCAAGCGCGCCGGTGATGCTTCCTTCCGCATCCCGCAAAGGACTGGCCGACAACTCGGTGTAGACACACGTGCCATCCCCGCGCCGAAATGTGAACTCGTGGTGCTCGCTTATTCCTTTCAGTCGAAGTTCCAAATACATCCGCGCCCGCGGCTTATTCTCTTCGCTCATGAAATCGAAGAACGGCTTCCCGATCATCTCTTCCACGGGATACTTCAGCATCCGGGCGAGAGAGGGATTGACGAAGGTCGTGACGCCCCGCGCGTCGATTGCCCAGATCCCTTCCTGGATGGATTCCAGAAGCGTCTGGTATCTCCTTTGGCTTTCGCGCAGCGCCTCCCAGGCCCGCTTCTCCTCCGTGATGTCCCTCACCGTTCCCACGATCTCCAAGAGACGGCCCTTCGCGGAAACCCTTACCGCCGTGATCAAATGGAAGACACGAGAGCTCCCATCGGGCCGGGTAATCGTCGCGAGGGTATCCATGTTTTCGCGCACTTTTGCCGCGGCAAAAGCGGCCGCGCACAGCCGCTCCCATTCGCCGTGAGGGATGAGAGAGCGGATTTGCGGCAATGAGATCACACCGGTTGGGCGATCGATCTCGAGCAGGCGGCAGGCTTCCTCCGAAAGCGTGACGGCCTCCGTTTCGAAATCGAACCGAAAGCTTTCCGTGTGCCCCAACGACTGGGCTTCTTTGAGATATACTTCGCTGGAGCGCAGGCGCTCCTCCATCCGCCTGCTTTCCGTCACATCCGTCGCAAAAACTCTACAGCATCCTTTCGCGGCGGGACTGAGAACGACATGGACCCATCGAGTTATTCCGGCGGATATGAGGATGGGAAGATCGCCGATTCCATTTCCCGACCCGGCGAACGAGCTGTCCAGGAGCTCTCTGAACTCCGGTATCCCCCCCGGAGCCAGGAACGCCTGGAACCGGCCGCCGACGAGCGTCGCGCGAGGGATGTCCAACAGGGAAGCCGCGGCGAAGTTCGCCTGGAGGACCTTTCCTTTCACGTCGAGCGTGAGGTACCCTACAGGAGCGGAGTCATACATCTCCGAGTACAGATCGCGCGCCTCTTTGGCCTCCGCGACCGCCCGCCGCAACTCATCCTTCTGCATCTTCAGCTTGACCTTGGCTGCCTCGAGCTCGTGCGCAGGCTTTCCCGCGTCTAGGTCGCCTGGCTTCCTGTCAGGTCTGGACTTTTTCCTTTTCATTCTCCGCCTCCATCTCCACCCTCTGTACGACTTTTTCGACAGCGGAAAGGCGCAGGACATAGCATCGATCGTCGAGAAGGAAAACGAAAAGCGTGTCGAACTTTCTCATCACAACACCTACCTCCTTATGGATGTATGTGTTGGAATTTTATTTTTATATCACAGAGATATAATTAAGAATAAGTACCTTGCCTCCTTCTTAAAGTATATCAAAATCCATCAGGTTATCAAGAGATTAACCGGAGATCGATCACTTGATCTCCGCGGAAACCACGGTCACGTCGTCCTTGAACGCCACGCCGCCCCTTTTGGCCCTCACGGCTTCGATAAGGCGTGAGCTGAAGTCGGGGCCGCCGGCGCACCTGCACAGTATACCCTTCAGATCGTCCATTCCAAGAGGCGCCTCACCGGCGCCGGATTCGATGAGCCCGTCGGTAATGAATACGATCCTGTCCCCGGCCCGTACGGGCATTTCCATTATTCGGTACTCCACTGCGGGGGCGAATCCCAACCCCATGCCCTCGGAGTGGAGCGTGACGGCCTCCCTGCCGCGAATGAGGAAAGCGGGAAGGTGGCCTGCATTCGCGAAAGAGAAGGTTCCGCCACCAATATCGATGAGACCCGCCGAGAACGTGATGAGGATATCGGGGGTTCTGCGAAGATCGTGGCCCACGCGGCCGTTGAGCCATTGGAGAAGGCCCTCCGGCGTGATCGAGGCGGGGTCGGTACGTGAGAGAAAGCCCCCGGAGATGGCGGACTTGAGCATGGCAGTGACGAAAGCGGCTTTTATCCCGTGACCCGAAACGTCTCCGATCAGGCAGAGGTAGCGGCCCTCGGAAAGCCGCGCGATGTCGTAATAGTCGCCCCCGCATCCGATCTCCTCCAGGGGAAGGTAGGTGACGGAGAACGAGATCCGATCTGTCTTGGGGATGTCGACGGAGAGGAGGGTGCGTTGGAGCTCGCCCGCCCACCTCAGCTCCTCGTGCAGCCGCGCGAGGTGGGCGCGGTTCTCTTCGCGAAGATCGTGGAGGGCGAGGGCCTTCTCCATTTCGCCTTTGAGGTGCTCGGGCTCGCACGGCTTCAGGATGTAGGAGAAGATGCCCGCGCGAATGGCTTTGCGGATTTCCTCGATGTCGCCGTACCCGCTCAGGAGGATCGTGACGATTCCGGGATAGAGATCCCTGACCCGAAGGAGGAAATCGCTTCCCATCATCCCCGGCATCCGCATGTCGGAGACGACGAGATCCACGGAAGCGTGGTCCGTCTCGAGGAGCTTCAGCGCGTCGAGGGCCGACCGCGCCGTGAGGATCGACGTGCCACGGCTCTCCGCCCAGGGCTCGAGGCCCATGGAGAAGCTGTCGAGCACCATAGAATCGTCGTCCACGAGAAGGATTTTTCGCCGTTCCATGCGTGATCGATCCGCCTTACAGACGCCATTGTACACCACCCTTGTTGCGGGGTACAGAAGGATGTATGATGCGCTCCATGCAAGATGTCGAATCGTATTTTACAAAGATCAACGATCCAGGCAAGGGTCTCACCGTCTCCGGCGGCGCGCGCGAAGGGGATGAACACACGCTTATCCTCGCGCTTATCGGGTACATCGAGACCCAGAGCGCGCCCCTGTTTCAGGACGGGATGCTCGCGCTGATGGAGAAATGCCCCGACATAACGGCCATAGTGGTCGATATGACCGGCCTTACCTATCTTTCTTCGATGGGAATCGGCGCGCTTCTCACCGTGCAGAACAAAGCCACGGAGAGCGGACGCCGCCTCCTTCTCCATGGGGCATCCGAGAAGGTATGGAGCGTTATCTCCCAGCTCGGTTTCGGGGACACTTTCGAGCGCATAGGGAATCTGGATGAGCTTTCAGACGGCTTTCCCATGAACGTTTCCTGCCCTCAATGCGGGAAAAAGCTTCGCGCATCCAAGCCGGGAACCTACAGGTGCCCGGCTTGCAAGGCTCAATTAAGCGTGGAGGCGCGCCGCTGAAGGGCGTCGGGCCCGTTCGCCATATTCCGCGGCAGAGCCGATGCGCCTCCTAGTGCGTACCGGAGAGCTTTCTGGCAACCACTTTACCGCTTTTCTTGTCCAGCGAGAAAACCACGTGACTCAGCGGCCGTTCCACGACATAGGGAATGTTGCAGATCTCTATATAGGTGCCGGGGTGGATCGTGTTGAAAACCACGATTTCGGCCGCTTCATTCCTGTCGAGGCCCATGACCAGAACGCGCGATGCGTCGTTGAGCTTGCGGATCGCCGCCCTGAGTTTCTCCCTGAATTCCGCGAGCTTCGCGTCCGCATCCTTGCCCGCCGAGATACGGCGATCCACCTCCTTCATCTTCAGGGCGAGGGCGATGCTTTTATCTCGGATCCACACGAGCTTCTGGCTCACCGTGTAATCTATCCCGCACCTCACCTCGGTGTGGGTGCCCGCGGCCGCCCCCAATTGGCCCACGGAGATCCCGTTCTGCGTGACGATGCCGCCTCCCACGATCATGCCGTTCGTCCCCGCATCCACCTTGTCCAGGGTGTGCACGAGCGAGTTCAGGCACCCCGTGGAGACGGAGATCGTCTTATTCGCCTCGACGTAGCAATTCTCTATGAAACGCGCCCTGATGCCGCCGGCGGCCTTTACTGTCCCCGAGCCCCGGCCGAGGATGCCCTGGTTCGTGACGAGGTCTCCTCCGCAGACCACCTCGGTGGCGTCGATGACCCTATTGCAATAAAGCGACCCGCCCACCTTGAGCTTGAACCCGCGCTTGACTTCCCCGACGATCATTACGTCGCCCGGAAAGTCGATATGCCCGGTGGAGTAGTCGACGTCTCCCGAGACGTTGAGGACCTCGGTGACGGAAAACGAATCGGGGGAGGACATAAAACGGCCGTTGCACGTCGCGAGGACCGTATTTCCGGCGATTTCAGTATTCTTGCCGGGTCGGGGGCTTTTCACGCCTTTTTTGCCGAAGTGGACCGCCGCTCCTTTGACGTCCATTCCGAAAACTCCCGCTTCTTTGGCGACGATCCGAGCCAGGACGTCTCCCTCCTTGACGAGCTGGAAAGGGCTTTGGGCCTTATAATCTATCGTTTCTTCCCGACCCGTTGCCGGCGGGGCTTCCTGCCGGAGGGACTCTTCAACGAGAATGTGCGCCGGCACTTCATCCTGCGCGGGTATGCCCCGCGCGATAATCGCGTCCGCCACAACCACACGCTCGCCGTTGCAGCGCAGGATGTAGTCCTTCACGGCCTCCCAATCCACGCCGTGCATGATGCCCTTGGACCGTAACGCTTCTTCCACGGCATCGAGGGAAAGGGGCGCGCCATCGCCTTTCGGTGGACGGAAATCCGCGCGGGCTTCCATGGCGTCGTTGGAGATCCGAACGTCCATGCGGCCGTCCTCCGATAGAAGATCATGGGAATCAAGCGCCCGAAGCTCCTTTTGCGCGGAATCGATGTCGAGCGCCGGCCCAAGGGGCGTCGCCTCTTTCATTCCTCTATCGAGCCGCTCCACCTCCTCGAATATCCCTTCGACCCCCTTCATGAGGTCCGTGATGAAGGGATCGCCGTCCTTGCCCATTCCCGGTCAATCCTTGAGATAGTCGAGTATCTTCGCGATCTCGAAAGGCTTCTTCAAAAGACCCACCGCCCCCGCTTTCAGGGCGCGGACGGCGAGCGGGTCGTTTGGAAATGCGGTGATGATAAGCAACCGCGTTCCCGGTTTGCTCTTGAGCAGCTCTTCCGTTATGTCGGCCCCGTTTTTTCCCGGCATGCGCACGTCGACTATGACGAGATCGTAGGAGTTCTTGAGCGCGTCGGCCAATCCCGCGCTCGAATCCGAATGTACGGTGACCTCATAGCCCATCTCGCCGAAGATGATCTTGATGGAGTCGAGAATCATCGTCTCATCGTCAATGACAAGTATCTTCTTTTTCAACTCGCGGACCTCCTTCCCTATCGCCACCCGTCCAATATTTCCCGCACCTTGGCCGCCAGTTCCAGGGGAGAAAACGGCTTTCGCAGAAAGTCGGAGTTGCCGCCGTCCACCCCTTTACTCTTTAAGACGTCGTCCGCGTACCCGCTAATAAAGAGCCTTCTCAGGCTCGGATTCTGCGTGCGCATCTCCTCGAACATGCGCATGCCGCCGCGTTTGGGCATGATAATGTCGAGGATGGCCAGGGAAATCGCCTCACGATTCTCATTAAATAGCTTGAGGGCCTCCTCGCCGTCCGCGGCCGAGATGACGGTATAGCCGAAACCTTCCAGTACCGCGCGGGCCATGTCCCTCACCGTATCGTCGTCCTCCACGACGAGAATCGTCTCCGTTCCTCCGACACCGGCGGCTTCTTTCCCAGCGACCTCCGTTTCCGCGCCCGCTTTCATCAGGGGAAGCGCGATCGTGAACGTGGTCCCCTTTCCCACTGCGCTTTCCACCGATATGCGGCCTCCATGTTGCTCGATAATGCTCCAGACCACGGAGAGCCCGAGCCCGGTTCCCTTGCCGATCTCCTTGGTCGTGAAGAAAGGCTCGAAAATACGCTTTCGCGTTTCCTCCTCTATCCCGACACCCGTGTCGGAGAACGAGAGATAGCCGAAGGGGCGTGCGGTGCCTGGCTCGTCCGCCGAGGTGCGGACCGTGATGACCCCGCCATGGGGCATCGCGTCCCGCGCGTTGGTGGAAAGGTTGAGCAGGATCTGCTCGATCTGCACCGTGTCGGCGAATACGGGAAGCGCGTGAGGGCAGGGCTCGAGGCGTATCTCGATCTCTTCTCCGATGACCCTGCTCATGAACTCCCGGTTGCCGGAGATGAGCGAATTCAGATCCACGGGGCGCGGATTGAAGGGCTGCCGCCTGCCGAACGTCAACAGGCCCTGCGTGAGCTCGGCGGCGCGTTGGGCGGCGGACATGATCCGGGAAACGAAAGGACGAAGCGCGTCATCGGCGGGCAGACGCGACAGCAGGACGCTGCAGTACCCCATGATACCCGTGAGGATATTGTTGAAGTCGTGGGCGATCCCGCCGGCGAGCTGGCCCACGGCCTCCATTTTCTGGGCCTGGGCGAGAAACTCCTCCGCGCGATGAGCCTCTTCTTCCGCGCGGAGCCGCTCCGTGATGTCGTTCATTACGTGCACGTGGCCCGTGAGACGCCCCGTCGCATCGGTCACCGGCTCCACCTGCACTTCGAAGGTGCGTCCGCCGATCCGCGCCGTGCCGATCCCCCCTTCCCGCGCGGCCGCGGCGCTCTGCGAGCCGCTGGAATCCCGGAATTGGTCGATATCTCGCAGGATCTTGTCGTGATAGACGCCGACGATCTCCAGGAAAGGCTTGCCTGAAAGCCGCTGGAATGCCTTATTGCATCGGACTATCTTTTCCGCCGTGTCTACAAGGCAAATGGGCGAGCGGACGGTGTCGACCGCCGTGCGCCATTCGTTGGCGACCGTCTGGACGGCTCTTTCGATCCTCCGATGCTCCGAACGCGCCTTCGCTTCCTTGAGCTCACGCTCGATCGCGGCGCTGAGCCGCTCCATGTGGCCTTTATAGACGATGTCGTGGGCCCCGGCCTTGATGGACCTCAATAGCGCGTTCCTCTCCCATGGGCTCGGAAACGAAAATCAGGGGGATGTCCAGGCCCGCCTCATGCATCCGGCGGATTGCCGCGAGAGGGTCGAAACGTGAAAGACCGGAGCAGATAAACGCGGCATCGACAGCGCCCTCATCAATACTATTGGAAAGCTCCTCCGGTGTCCACACGCACCTGGCGCTTGGATTGAAACCCGCCTCCGAGAGAGCCCGAATAATAATGTCCGCATCCTGCTCGGTGTCGCTTACGATGATCAACTTTAACGAATCACCCATTCTCATTCCCTCATTCCGGTATTCCTGGTCGCGGCCGCTACACTTCACGTCTCCCTTCCGACAGGATAATGGAAAATACGATGTTTCGCCAGAGCGTGGAATCGAGGGCTCTTGAAGAAGACCCTCACCTCTTCTTCAGCGCCGTGCCCCCCAGGTATGCCTCCTGGATTCTCGGATCCGACTTCAGCTCATCCGAGGCGCCCTCCACGGTGATTCGCCCGGTCTCCAGCACGTAGCCGCGGCCCGCCAGGGCGAGCGCCTGATGGGCGTTCTGCTCCACAAGGAGTATCGCAATGCCCTGCCGGTTTATCTGCTGGATGATCTGGAATATCAGGTCGACAAGGATCGGGGCGAGCCCGAGGGAAGGCTCGTCCAGAAGAAGGACACGCGGGGTGCTCATGAGCGCGCGGCCGATGGCCAGCATCTGCTGCTCTCCGCCGGAAAGAGTTCCGGCCAGCTGCCGCCTTCTGTCCTTGAGCAGGGGGAAAAGCTCAAAGACACGCTCGCGCGCGGCCTTCACATCGTCCCGCCGTTTGCGCCGGGTGAAAGCTCCCAGGTTGAGGTTCTCTTCCGCCGTAAGGGTTGAAAAGACTTTCCGGCCCTCGGGGGCATGGGAGATGCCTCGAACCACGATATCGTAGGCGGGAACGCGCAGGAGCGACTCGTTGTCCAGACGGATCTCTCCGGCATGCGCAGGGAGAAGCCCCGAGATTGCCCGAAGCAGCGTGCTCTTTCCCGCGCCGTTGGCTCCGAGCACCGTGACGATCTCGCCCTCCTCCAGGTGGAGGCTCACTCCCTTGAGGGCTTCCAGGGCGCCGTAGCGGATATGAAGATCGTCGACGCTCAAGATCCGCGCCACGGCTAGCTTCCCTTCCCCAGATATGCTTCTATCACTTTCGGGTCCCTGTAGATTTTTTCCGGCAGCCCCTCGGAGATCTTTTTCCCCCCGTCCATGACGGTGACCCAGTCCGAGATGCCCATCACCACGTTCATATCGTGCTCGATCAGGAGCACGGTGAGCTTTTCTTCCCGGATGATGCGGCGGATGAACTCCATCAGGTCCTCGGTCTCCCGCGGGTTCATTCCGCTGGAGGGCTCATCCAGCACCAGAAGGCGAGGCGAGGTGGCGAGGGCGCGCGCAATCTCGAGCATCCGCTGCCGGCCGTAGGCGATGTTTCGGGCAAGCTCGTCGTGGGAATCCCACAGCCCCACGAGCTTCAGCCTCTCTTCTGCGATCCGGCGGATTTCCTTCTCTTCCTCCCGCTGCGCTTTGGGGCGGAAGATTGCCGCGGCGAGCCCGGCCGATGCCCTGCAGTGCCGCCCGGCCATCACGTTCTCGAGGCAGGTGAGATTGGGGAATAGACGGATGTTCTGAAAGGTCCGGGCAATGCCGCGCCTGACGATCCTGTGCGGCTTCTCGCCGGTGATATCCTGGCCCTGGAAGATCACGCGCCCCCGCTCCGGGGTGTAGATCCCCGTGGCAACGTTGAACACGGTTGTCTTTCCCGCGCCGTTGGGGCCGATGAGGCTTGAGATCTCCCCGCGGTGCACCTTCAGGTCCAGCGTGCTCACCGCGGTGAGGCCGCCGAAGCTCTTGCTCAGGTCCATTGTCTCGAGGACGACTTCGCGGCGCGTCTCGTCGCGGGGCTCAGCCATTGCGCCTCCACAGCTTCATGACCAGGTCGCGGGCCTCGGTGCCGCCGCGCCTCCGGGGCCAGATCCCGCCGGGGCGGAACATCATCATCAGGATCATGGCCAGGCCGAACACCAGCATCCTGTACACGGCAAAGGATCGGAAGATTTCAGGCACGAAGGTGATCACCGCCGCGCCGATGATCACGCCGGGAAGCGACCCCATCCCGCCCATGAGGACGATGCTGAACATGAGGCACGACTCCCAGAAGGTGAAGCTCTCCGGGGAGACAACCAGGAGCTTGGTGGCGTAGAGGTTTCCCGCCACGCCGGCAATCACTGCGCCCAGGATGAAGGCCAGAAGCTTGTAGAAGCGCACGTCTATTCCCGTTGCCTGGGCCGCAACCTCGTCCTCACGGATGCAGTTCCAGGCCCGCCCAATGCGCGAGCCCTGGAGCCGGCGAAGCGCTATGACCGTGATTCCCACGATGATCCAGACCAGGAAGTAATACTTCACGGATGAGTCCACGATGAAGAAGCCCAGAGTCGGAGGAGCAATCCCGTACACTCCATTGGGGCCGCCGGTCAGATCCAGGGGATTGTTGATCAGCGCCAGGCGGACGATCTCCCCCATGCCGATGGTGACGATGCAGAGGTAGTCTCCCCTCAGGTGGATGATGGGCGATGTGACGAGGAACGCGAAAACGCCTGCCGCAAGCGCGCTCACGGGAAGGAGAATCAGCACCGGGATGCCGAAGTGCGTGTTGAGGATTGCCGTGGTGTAGGCTCCGATGGCATAGAACCCGGCGTGGCCCAGGTCATAGAGTCCCACCTCGCCCAGCACGATGTTCAGGCTCAGGCCCAGCAGGGCATAGATGCCGAAGAAGAAGCCCACGTCCGCGAAGTAGTCGCCAACGACAAAGGGATATACGGCGAAAAGGACGAGGGAGACCGGCAGCGCCGCCCGCTTGAGGTTCTGGATGCCTCGGCCCGCCATGCGCCTAGACTTTCTCGGCGATCTTCTCGCCGAACAGCCCGTTCGGCCGGAAGATCAGGACCAGGATCAGGATGAGGAAGACGAACACGTCCTTCCATGCCGTGGAAATGTAGACGCTCCCCAACATCTCGAGCACACCGAGGATCAGGCCGCCGAACATGGCGCCGGGAAGGTTGCCGATCCCCCCCAGGATGGTTGCCGTGAAGGCCTTCAGGCCGTAGCTCCAGCCCATGGTGAAGGAGATCTGGCGGTAGTACATCCCCACCATGACGCCGGTGAGCGCGCCCAGCGCAGGCCCCAGGGTGAAGATGAAGCGGATCACCTTCTTGAAGTTGATCCCCATGAGGGCGGCCGTGTCGCGGTCAAGAGCGGTGGCGCGCACCGCGGCCCCCCATGTGGTCTTTTGGATCACGAAGTACAGCACGGCCATGAGCGTGAAGGACACGGCCAGGATGACGATCTGCAGTGCCGTGAGGTTGAGGCTCCCGATGTGGAGGCGGATGTTGGGGATGAGCTTCGCCGGGTAGGCCTGATAGCGGGGGCCCCATACGATCATGATGAGGTTCTGCAAAATAATGGAAGCTCCCAGCGCCGAGACCACGGCGGGAAGGCGCCCCGCCGGATAGATGGGCCGGTAGGCCACCCGTTCGACTATGACACCTACCACGGCAAGCGACAGGGCGGCGGCGAGCACAGTGACCGCCAGGCCGCCCCACAGTCCGAGATGCGCCGTAAGGAAGGCAGAGCCCATGACGAGGAGGGTATAGCCGATATAGGAGCCCACGGCGAAGAAATCGCCGTGGGCGAAGTTGATCAGCTTCAGCACGCCGTACACCATGGAGTAGCCCAGGGCGATCAGCCCGTAGAACGAGCCGATCGTCAGGCCGTTGATCAACTGCTCGAGAAACACCCTCATGACGCGGCGCTACTTTGAGATGACGATATTTCCCTGGTCGTCCACCACGTAGAGGTAGAAGGGGACTCCCTCCCGGTCTCCCTTGTCTGTGAAGCCGATCTTGCCGGTGATGCCCGGCACGCCGTTCACCTTGGTGCGCAGGTAGTTGGCAAGAACGGTGCCGTCCACGGAGCCGGTCTTGTTCACGGTGTAGGCGATGATGTTCACCGCGTCTGCCGCGTACACGGGCCAGGGGCTGGAGGGGATATCGCCGAACTTGGCCTTGTAGGCGGCAAGGAACTCGTCGGCCTCGGCCGTTGGAAGGTCGGCAGGCAGGGGCTCGTTGGTCATGTAGCAGCCCTTGGCGATGTCGATTCCGGCGATCTTCACGAACTCGTCATTGATCGCCGCGTTTCCCCCGACAAAGGGGCAGGTGACGCCGATCTCCCTGGCCTGGGTGACCAGAAGCGCCGCCTCGGCGTAGTAGCCGGTGTAGTACCACAGGTCAGGCTGGGTCTCGCGCATCTTGGTCAGGGGAACGTGGAAGTCCTTCTCGCCGGGGACGATGGCGTCGTAGTAGACGATCTGGACCTTGCCGGCATCGACCTGGGGCTTCAAGGCATCGCGGGTGTTCTCCGCCAGGCCTTTTCCGAAGGCGGTGTTGTCGTGCATGATGGCGATCTTCTTCGCGCCGAACCTCTTGGGAACTGCATCGGCAAAGAACAGCCCCTGGGAGTCGTCGCGTCCGCAGGTGCGGAAGAAGTACTTCAGGCCGCGTTCGGTGAGGCGAACCGCGGTGGAGCCGTAGGCGATGTTCACCATCCTGGCCTTCTCGTAGATGTTGGAGGCGGGCTCGCAGATGGAAGAGCCGTAGGTCGAGACGGATGCGACAACGCCCTTGTGGCTGACGATCTTGGTGGCCGCCAGCGCGCCGGTCTGCGGCTGCCCTGCGTCGTCCTCCACGACGATCTGGATCTTTCGGCCGCCCAGGATGCCGCCCTTCTGATTGATCAGGTCCGCCGCGATTTCGCAGGACTGCTTGGCCATCTGGCCCTCATACGCCCACGCGCCGGTGATGGGCCCCTGGAGACCGATCAGGACCGGCGGTTTGTCGGCCGCGAACCCCGAGAGGGCGCCGATCAGAACGAGCACGATCGAGAGCACCACGAGTCTTTTCAATGGTTTCCTCCTTTTTTGGGCGATTCTGTGAATCCGAGACTTTATAGTCCCGGGGATACGTGGTGTCAAGGAAGGGTATTCCCTTGAGCCGGGGCGGCCGGCCGTCACCATGGGCGCCGCCGGGCTGAAGCCGGTCTATGCGGCCTTTCCTTTTGTCGCGGGGCAGCGCTCGGGATGCAAGAACCGGTGGCAGAACGTGCAGCTCCTGCAGGGGAGGATCTGGTCTGCTCGCCCTTCGCGGGCCTTGACCGCCCACTGGCTGTCCACCAGCAGCTCCCTTCCGACTGCCACGAGGTCCACCATCTTGTTCTCCAGGGCAGTCTCAGCCTGCTCGGGGAAGCGGATGTCTCCGACGCCCAACACGGGTATGCCCACCACTTTCTTAACAGCCGCCGCGAGGTGGAAGCGGTTGGAGTAGGGGCTTCCCTGCGGGGCGATGGGGGGAGGGTTTCCGATTCCGCTCGAGACGTGGAGGAGGCGCACTCCATCCTCCTCGAGCATGCGCGCCACCTCGACGCCCTCTTCCAGGGTGAGGCCGCCCTGCTCGCCGTCCGCAACGCCGAGCCGGCAGTACGCCGTGAGCCCGTCCGCCGAAGAGCGGATCCGGCCCAAGATCTCGCGCAGGAATCGCGCCCGGTTCTCGAGGCTTCCACCCCAGCGGTCCGCGCGGCGATTGGCCAGGGGCGAGAGAAACTGGCTCACGAGGTAGCCATGGGCCGCATGGACCTCGACCGCGTCGAATCCGGCCTGCCGCGCCCTTTCGGCGGCCCGGACGAACGCCTGGATGATGCCTTCGATCTCGGGCTCGGAAAGCTCCCGCGCCGATCCCCGCTTGGAGCTGTAAGCGGAGGGCGCGACGAGGGGAAGCCCAAAGGTATTCTCCTCAGTGGTGTTCCGTCCCGCGTGATGGATCTGGACCGACGCGGCCGCGCCGTTTTTATGGATGATTTCGGCAAGCGCCGCCATTCCCTGTACGTGCCGGTCTTCAAAGAGGCCGAGCTGCTCGCGAGTGAGTCTTCCCTCGGGAGATACGACGGTTGCCTCCACAACAACCATCCCGACGCCGGGATGGGAGGCATAGTGTTCCAGGGTCTCCGGGGTGACCGAGCCGTCGTGGGAAGCCTTTCGGACCACCATGGGCGGCATGACCAGACGGTTGGCGAGGCGAAGCGTCCCGATCTGCAGGGGCGTGAAGATGCGAGGATAACTCACGTTGGAACCTCCGGGTGCGGGGCTAGTCTTTCCTGCCCGTCAGCTTGATGATGTGATAGCCGAAGCTGGTTGAAACCACGTCGCTCAAGGATCCGGGGGAAAGCCGCTTGCAGGCGCTCTCGAAAGCAGGCACCATCTTTCCCGGCCCGAACCACCCCAGGTCTCCCCCCCGGGACTTCGAGGGACAGGTTGAGTGCTCATGTGCCAGAGACTCGAAAGACGCGCCCTGCTTGAGCTTTCTCAAAAGCTCGTCGGCCAATCTTTTATCTTTCACCAGAATGTGGCTTGCTTTCCATTCCATGTCGTTCCTCCGTCGGTCGCTGCGATGATAGGGGATTTTGGCGATGTTTGCCAACCGGGCATGACGTCGGCTCAATGCGATAAACTTTCACCCGCGGCGATGCCGCAGCCTCTTTCATGGGTCGACACAAACAGGGCTCTCCGCCGTCCCTAAACTCTTGACCCCGGGAAGTCGATCATGGTAGTGTAGTTAATCTTAAGATAGAGAGCCTATGATCGACATTGACGATTTCAGTGCATTCGAAGAAGGCTTTTCCCCAGACAAAGTGTATTGCGCCAACTGCAGCCACTGTAAGCTGATCAAGCTCCCGGTCGGAGCCTGCAGCCAGTACAGCCTGCGGGTCCGCTGCGATGCGGGAAAGTGGAAGAAGAAGCTGGGAGAGGAAAAGGTGTACAAGTACTTCACCGTCATCCGCAGAACGGTGGAGCAATGCAATACCTACGAGCCCATGGGTGAGGTGGAAGTGTTCCTCAAGGAGCTGAAGAAGAACCTCCCCATAAAGGACGAGATCTACTCTCCGTGATGAACAGATATCCTTTTCGCCGACTCATCCCGACCCTATTGCCGTTTGTCATTTGCGCATCCGCCGCGTTTCTGAGCGGCTGCGCAACGACCCCTCCAACCGCAAGCTCCGAGCTGACGCCGGCCGAGTTCTTCCAGAGGGCGCAGGACGCTTCGGAAAACGGGAACTTTCAGCTTGCAATCGACTACTACACGCTCTTCCAGCAGAAGTATCCCGATGACAAGGCTCACCAGGCATGGGCTTCCTATGAAATCGCGTTCAGCTACCATAAAATGGGAAACAACAAGAAGGCTATTGAGCTGTTCAACCAGCTGCTGGACGTGTACGCCAAAGGGGATCCGCTCCCCGACGGCCCCCGCATCCTCGCCGAGAAGGTCAAGGCGAGAATAGAAGCAAGCACGACGAAGCAGGCTCCTCCCCAGGGCTCCTGATGCGCTATTCTCACTGTCCCGTCTGCGGCAGAGTCATTGCGAGCCGCGCGCGGGACGTGCTCATCTGCGGCGCGTGCGGTTTTCATTTCTACCTGAACTCCAAACCCTGCGTCGGGGCCGTCATCGTGAAGAAGATTTCAGGCCAAGATCGCATCCTCCTGACTCGCAGGGCGATCGAGCCCTGGAAGGGTTGGTGGGACCTTCCCGGCGGATTCCTCGGAAACGGTGAGAGCCCCGAAGATGGCTTGAAGCGTGAGCTTGAGGAAGAGCTGGGAGTGGAGGCCTTCAACCTGCGCCTGCTCTCGGTTCAGATGGGAGAGTATCCACGCGACGACCTCGCCGAGGAGGCGCGCTTCACCCTTACGGTCTATTTCATTTGCGATGTTCCCGCGGATGCGGTGTTGACTCCGGCGGACGATGTGAGCGAAGCCCGCTGGTTTCCCCTGGCCGGCCTTCCCGAAGAGGTGGCCTTCGAGGCGAACCGGAGAGCAATCCAGGAAGCCAGTGCCCTGATGGGCGCCGGCTGAGCCGCCGGTTCATCTACGGGCCGCGCGGTCACTGCGGCAGGATGATCGTGGTGATCTCGATTCCTTTTTCTTTGGCAGCTTGAAAAACCATCTCCGGAGTCACCTTCCCGCGGGGGCGAGGGTGGGGTGGAGCGTCGCCAACCAGGAGGATCAACCGCTCGCGCGCCTGCCATTCGTATGAGACGATGCCGGCGTAGAGCGCCTCGTAGACAGCTTCCGGAATGTCCCTGCCGCCGGCTACGCGTACCGAGTCGATCTGAGCCTGGAGCTTCTCCAGGCTGTCCGTGAACGGCAGGGCCTTGTTCAGGTACTCGTCGAAGTAGTCTCGATAGAGGAGAAGCCCCACGCGGAACTTCGTGAAGCGTCCCGCATGCTCCCGCACGAGCGGCACCAGCTCCTTCTTGAGGTGAGGCATGTCATTGGTCATGCTGTCCGTCGTGTCGAGGGCAAGCACCAGGTCCAGCTCGTCTCCCGTCACCGAGTCCAGAGCCCCGGCGATCTTCTTCGGCAGGTCCTGCTCCCCTTCGGAGAACAGCGCCTGACCGCCGCCCTCCCTGGCGATGTCGGTGTATTTCCTCACCGTCTCGGGCATGTAATTGGCGGCCGGCAGCCCCTCCAGCGGCTTTTGCGTCACGCGAAGCACGAAGGGGTTGTCCCGGTAGGCGCCGGTGTAGTCGGCGAAGGGCTTGGCGAAGGATCGGATGTTGAGGAAGGTGCCGTCGAGCACTTGGATCTCCCCTTCGCGGCTCCACGGGTAGCCGAAGACGACGATGTAGGGAATGAAGATATGGAAGGCTTCACCCAGGGGCGGGTGCGTCTCGGGGGTCGAATCGATGAGCGAATACAGCCCCTTGGACGGATCCAGGGGCTTGCCGTTGAGGATCCGTTTCTCCTCGCCGTTTACGGGGTTCTTGTCCGGATCTCGAAGCGCGAAGGAGGCGGATTGCCGGGCGGGGTCCGCGCTGGACTCGGTGATGAGAACGGAGCCGATCCCGGGGGCTTTCCTGATCCACAGCTGATAGCCGCCCACGATATCCTGCTCGATCTCGATATCGTCCTTGCCGACGGCGAGCTCAGCCCCTGCCGACGGATCGGCGTGCGCCGGGGCCGGGATGCAGGAGCAGAGCGCCAGGACGAGCGACAACAGGATGCCCAATTTTCCTCCGCCGACAATCGGGTCCGCGCATGCCGCGCGCCCTCAGTTACAATCATCGGCGGTTCGGCGGGCGGTGATTATTCGGCGAGGGTGAAAAGCTTCTCCCGTTCCGCGAGCTCGATCGCGTCGCCGGCGCGTTTGATGATTCCGGCCGTCGCGATCCTCTGGAGAACGGCCTCGACGTTCTCCCGGGGCAGCTCCAAATCGAGGGAGATGTCGTCGAGGGTCTCCTGGTAGGGCAGGGCAGTCTCGGCGTCGGGCAGGGCCTGGAAGAGGTGATGGAGGTGAAGGGCGATGAGGCCCATCTCGTCCTTCTTCACCAGGTGCTGGACGTTGAGGTTGGCCATCTGCAGGCGGCGGCACAGTTTGTCGATGATGGAAAGCCCGATGCGCGCGTTCTTCGTGATCATGTTGACCAGGCCCTCGCGGTCGAACGCGAGCACCTCCACGGCTTCTATCGCGGTGACGGTGGCCGTGCGCTTGATGAGGTTGACGATGGCCATCTCCCCGAAGAAGTCACCCTTTTGCAGAACGGCGATCACGTGGAGCTTGCCCGCGAAGCTCTTCGACACGCGGACCTTGCCCTTCTGGAGAATATACATTTCGCTGCCCTCGTCCCCTTCGCGGAAGATCACGGCGCCGGGGGGGTATGACTTGCTGAATCGAAGGAGAGGCTCGTCGGGCATCTGAATCGAATAGTATGAAAAAAAGCGGGCCTGGTAAAGCGCGGCGGTCGAAATCCCCGTTGTCGTGGGTGGAGGTCGGTAGTCTCATGAGGATTCGCGTTGTTCCCGCGCTGGCAAGCCTGTCTTTCGTGGCGGCCGTCGGCTGCGGTCCCGTCCAGGACCCGCGCTCGGCATCGCCACAGGATCTGAGTCCCCCGTCCGTGCAGTCCGTTCGAACCACCGGTCCCAGGGAAATCGAGCTTGTTTTCGACGAAGAAGCCCAGCTTGTGGCGGAAAAGCTCCGCATCCAGCCCGCCCTCGCCGTCGGCGTCATGCCGTCGACGGCGTCAACACGCCTCCTCATCCCGGTGGAGGAACAAGCGCCCGGCCGGCAGTATACGCTGGAAGCCACGGCGCGGGACGCTCGCGGGAACAGCGTCTCCTTCATCGCGGATATCTACGGCTTCAACCCGAAAGTGCCGCGGATGGTCTTGAACGAGTTCATCCCGCGAGGCTCGGAAACGCACCCCGACCTCCTGGAGATCAAGGTCCTCGCGGCGGGGAACATGGGAGGAGTCGATCTCTACCAGGGAACGCCGGGGAGCTTCCAGGATCGCCTCATTTTTCCGCCGTTTTCAGTGCGAGCGGGAGACTTCATTCTCGTTCATTTCAAGCCTTCGGGAGACCCGGCAGAGGTGGACGAGGCGGGAAACAGAACGGCCTCGAAGGGAACCGACGCCTCTGAGGCGGCGTTCGATTTCTGGATCCCGCGGGGCAAGGGCCTCGGAGGGAACAACGGCGTCATCTCCCTCTATGACAGGCCGGGCGGCGGCATCCTCGACGGTGTGCTCTACAGCAACCGCACCTCCGCTTCGGACGATCTGTATCGAGGCTTCGGGTCCGCGGAGGCACTGGCACGGGCGGAGGAGCTTGTACGTGATGGGGGGTGGAAAACAGCCGGGCCCGAGGTGGCGCCCGAGGATGCCGTCAATCCGGATGGCTCCACGGCAACGCGTTCGATCTGCCGTTCATCAGGCTCGATCGACACGGACGGCAGGGCGGACTGGCACGTCGTTCCCACCCGCAAATCCTCTTTTGCGGCCGACAACTCGGATGAAGTATACGCTCCGTGAGAGCTACAGGAGGTCCTTGATGATCTTTTCCAGGGCCTGGCGCGGCACCGCTCCTATCTGCTGCTTCACGAGCTGGCCGTTCTTGAAAAAGAGAAGGGTGGGGATGCTGCTGACATTGAACTGCATGGCGAGGTCCGGCTCCAGGTCCACGTTCACCTTTACGATCTTGATCTTGTCCTGGTAATCCCTGGCAAGATCCTTGAGAATCGGGGCGATCACACGGCAGGGGCCGCACCACTCCGCCCAGAAATCGGCAAGAACCGGGACAGCGGACTTCATGACCTCAGAATCGAAGTTCCCTTTGGTGATCGTGACCTCTTGCGTCATGCTTTCTTCCTCTCGGAATGGAAATATATATCCATTTATCGCCGGACGACAATCCCCACGGTCACTCCCGGTCCCACTCCTTCTTCCTGCGGAACTCCTTCAGGCGGAAATCCGTGATGATTCCCCACACATACTCCGTCACGTGAGCCAGGATCTGCACGTCCTCCGCCGGCATCTCGTTGTAGAGCCTCTTCACCCTCTCCAATACCACGACGAGGTCGTGAAGGAAGAAGGCGGATTCCAGGATATACTCCTTTTCCTCCCTCTCGAGAAGCGCGTAGTTGCGCGGGAATTTGCGAAGCTGGCCGAGGTAGCGGATAAGGAAAGGGGCGGCCTCGTCCTTCTCCGCCGAGCTCAAGTAGCGAAGCCGCGAGTCGAGGTTGAGCATCTCAGAGGAGTTCATGGAATAGGCCGTGTCGCGCAGGGCCACGGCGAGCTCGTGCCAGTGCTCCTCCGACAGGGCGTTCAAGGCTCCCTGGAGCTTTCGCACCTCGAAGCCGGCGTCCTGGTGGAAGCGGGACTCGGGGTATTTCTCGATTCGCTTGCGGTTCTCCTCGATGACCTTGTCCGCGATGCCGACCGGCTTCTCTTCCGGCTGTTCTGAATGATCCGAGGAGAGCTTCTCCTCTTCCCTTTGGATCAACTCTTCGATGGCGCTGATCTCGGCGAGCAGAAAAGAGGAGATATCCACCTTGGCTCTCAGGGCCTTTATGTAGCGGTCCTCGAAGGCCTCGCGGAGCGTTTTGGGCTTGAAGAATTTCTGGATATATTCGTCGTACTTCTTGCGGATCTTGTCGACGACGCTCTTGATCTCACCGGGAGTCAACTTTCTGGAGGGCACGTCACCCTTTCTTACTCAAAATGCGCCCTTTGTCAAGGAAAGGGCGGCCGCGATTCAACGCGGTATGAAGGAAGCCCGCTTCCATGGCTTCCAGCGGTTGGCGGATTTTCCGGGGGGGAGCCATCCGGAAATGTTCGGCAGAGTCGGGGCGCATAGCCCGGCCATCTTCCTTGATGAATGGAATACTGGCTACGATCTCATGTTTTATGCGGCGAATCGGAGATAGAAGCCTCCCCTCAGAGGCGCCGGATGGGGTGATCACATCAGATCGGCGGACGGGCAGGGCAGTCTGGCTGCATTCTGAACTGCTCCTCCAGAGCAGTCATCAGGGCAAGCGCCACATCCTCGCGCCAGTGCCGCGCAGCCACCTGCACACCGACGGGCAAGCCCGCGCTCCCCGATTCGACCGCGCGGGCCGTGCGCTCGGCAGTATCCTTGCCAGGAGTGCGGTCGCTTTCTTCGCCGGCGCGGACGCGCGTGGCGGCGACAACCCCGGCAGGCATCGAGGTTGGCGGGCAGATAATGGCATCGAACCGGCCTGCATCCAGCGCCGACAGGACCCGGGCACGGTACGAGGTCCGTTCTTCCACCAGCGCCCAATAATCGAGTGCCGTCCGCTTGCCGAGGCTGCGCACGATGTTGGAAAGACGGGACTGTCCGGACATCTGCAGAAGGTTTGCCATGAAAGTAATGGGAACCATGATTGTGAATGGATTCATTGTGCCTAGCAGCCGGCGAAAAACGAGATTGTCAGAGAAATCCGAAAGTCCTGCGGCTCAATATCTTAGCGGCCTTCCTGCCGGTGTTCTATGACAACTGGTTGATCCTGGCCGGAATCGGCGGAATTTTCTTCATGGCGGCGTACCTTTTGATCGGTCTCAAGCTGTTCCGGCTTGGACAGGCGGGCTCGCCCAAGAGAGAGGGTTAATAACATGGCGCATGAAGCGGCGGCGAAAACCACCGGCTCCCATTTGAACAGTCTCCGCTTGGCCGGCGGAGCGGCCGCCAGAACAATTTTCTCCTCCTGCTCATCAAACTGCATGCCGGTGTCGTCGGCGTTCAGGCGGGAGCGTTGGACAACGTGGGCTTCTTGGATATCGTCATTGTATCGCTTCTCGGCGTGCTGGTTTTGGCCCTCTTTCCCTCTCTCAGTAGGGTCAACGAGCTCTGGGCGATCATCGCTAGTATCCTCCCCTTTCTGGGATTGGTTCTTTTCATCATCACAAGCGGGATAGGCCGGAGCGGGATCCTGGCTTCGGGCTTGCTCAGCGCGGTACTCATGCGGCAAAGCGATCGATTCTCCAAGGGGATCGCATACTCAGGGATTCTTGCGACTGCGCTCCTGCTAATCGGTGACGTGGGTATCGGCTTCTCTCGCTCAGGCATACTTGCCGTCATCATGGGTTGCGGGTACGTGCTTATATGGTTTGGTGCAGCTTGACCGGCTGGAGGCTGCTCCGGCAGACGCCGAGATGGATCCCATCATGGGGATTCAGGTTCCGAACGCGATCGGGATGCGCGTATCCTCACCGAATTCTGACGGAAACGGAGCCGTGAACGGCGGATGCGGACTGTACGCATCGGATGCCCCAACTCCGACGGGGAGTGCCGGTAGTCGTCAATAAGTGAGCCAATCCTCGCCGCGGTCTTCCCTTTGCGTCCGCCCGTCCATAGAGTATGCTCCGCTCCATGATCGACCTTGTGATTGTTCCACTTTCGCAGCCCCTCGCGACTGCGCTCGCCATCCCATTGGAACCGGGCGCGGAGGCGGCGCTGTACTGGCTCGGTCAGGCGGGGTTCGCTCTTCGCACCCGTGAGAGGCTGCTCCTGATCGATCCCTACCTCTCCGATTCTCTGGCGAAGAAGAACGTGGGAAAGGAGTTCCCCCACGTTCGGATGATGCCCGCCCCGGTGGCGCCGGGGGACCTTCACAAGGTCGACGCAGTTCTTTGCACGCACCGGCATTCCGACCACATGGATCCCGGGCCCCTCCCGCCCATTGCGCGTGCCAACCCGGATTGCAGGTTCGTCGTTCCCCGGGCGGAGCGCTCCTACGCGGTCTCGCTGGGTATCGAAGCACAGAATTTGGTAGGCCTGGATGCGGAGGAACCGCTTTCGCTTTTCACCGGCATTTCCGTTGAGGCGATCCCCGCTTCTCACGAATCCCTTGCGACAAACGCGCGGGGCGAGCACCTCTTTCTCGGCTACGTCGTGCACCTCGGGGCGGTCACCGTGTACCACTCGGGAGACTGCATCCCCTACGACGGCCTTGCGCAGGCTCTCCGAACGCGTTCCATCGACATCGCACTGCTTCCCATCAACGGACGGAAGGCGTACCTGAGCCGGCGCGGTATCGCGGGCAACTTTACCCTTGAGGAGGCCGCATCTCTTTGCCGCTCGGCCGGGATCCCCTTGCTTCTCTGCCATCATTTCGGGATGTTCGCGTTCAACACGGTGGACAGGGACGAGGTGCAGCGCGCGATTGCTGTATTCGAGGGAAAGCTCAGGTGCATCTTGGCCTCGGTCTGTACCGGATTTTTCCTTTGGCGCCGTGCCTGAGCCGGCGGGGGTCAGGGGAGGTTTTCTCCTACTGTGAATACTTCGATGCCGTTCTCCTCAAGGGTCTTCCTGTCCGTGCCGCTGATCGCTTCGGTGACCACGGTGTCGATGTCGTCCAGCGCCGCGAAGCGGGCGAAGGAGTTGCGGCCGATCTTGCTCGAGTCGAAGAGGAGCACCACCTTCGCCGCGATGGACATCATGAGCTTCTTTATTTCTGCATGATTGAGGTCCGGTGTGCTGGCGCCCTTTTCCAGGGAGAAGCTGTTTGCCCCCATGAAGGCCTTGTCCACCGTCAGCCGGGCCAGCATCTCCTTGCTCGATACGTCTTGGGACACGGTGCAGTGGAAGCGTTTCCTCACCAGTCCGCCTATGAAGACGATCTTCACCGACTCGAAATCCTCGAGGAGCAGCCCAATGGCAAGGTCGTTGGTGACAACTGTGATGTCGCGCTTTCGGTCAAGGAGTCGTGCCAACTCGAGCACGGTGGTGCCCGCGTCGAGCACCACCGTGTCCCCATCGTCGATCAGGCGAATGGCGACCTCCGCGATCCTGCGTTTGGCCTCCAGGTTCTCGATGCCGCGCACGTGCATATCCGTCTCGAGGCCTGTCTTGCTCTTGACCATTGCGCCGCCGTGGGTGCGTACGAGCAGGCCGGCGCCCTCCAGGTCGCGCAGGTCGTTGCGGATGGTGGCGCTGGATACCTTGAACCGTTCGCAGAGCTCCAGGACCGTGGCCTTGCGATTTTCGGCGATGTGTTCAATAATCTTCTGCTTTCTCTCCTCCACAAACATCTCACTGCTGTTCATTTCGCGGGCACCTTTCCCGCCGCGGATCCGGCGGACGATCTCGAGCGCGCCGCGGCGATTCTTTCTTCCTTCACTATCGCATGCCCCTCCCGGCACAATCTATCATTTTGCTCGGCCGCGTGTCAGGGCGGCCAGGAGATTCTCCACCGCGATGCGCGTGGCCCGGGAAACGCTCTCTGCGGTAAACGCGCCGATGTGCGGCGTCGTGATGACACGATCATGGCGCAACAGCGGGCTCGGCTCGGGTGGCTCCCTCTCGTAGGCGTCCACCGCGTACCCGCCGAGCGTCCCCTCCTCGAGCGCCCGGAGGACCGCCACGTCCTCCACCAAGCCGGCCCGGGCCGTGTTGATCAGAAGGGCGCCCTTCTTCATGCGCGTCAGGGCGGCGCTGTCAATGATCGGCTTCTCTCCCGGAGCGTGCGGGCAATGGAGGGTGACGATGTCCGAGGACTCCATCACCTCCTCCAGGGTCACGTAGCGGAAAGCCGGGGAAGGAGCGTAGGCTGCATCGGGGAACACGTCGAAGCCGAGGATGCGCATATCCATTGCCAGAGCGAAGTGAGTTACCAACTTGCCTATCCGGCCTGTGCCGATCACCCCGAGGATCCTGCCATCCAGCTCGCACCCCTGTCGCCGCTCCCAGCCTCCCGCTTTCATCCGCGCGTCGCTCGCCGGCAGGGAGCGCGCGAGGGAAAACATGAGGCCCAAGGTGAGTTCGGCCACTCCGCGTGCGTTGGCGCCGTCGGCGCGCAGGACCTCGATCCCGCGGCGCTTGCAGGCGGCGAGGTCGATAGAGTCCACGCCAGTGCCGTTCCTGCTGATGGCGAGGAGGTCCGGCGCGGCGGCGAGCACCGCGTCTGTGATCCTCTCCACCCCCGCGATCCAGCCGACGCAACCGGGCACGAGGCGAATCAGCTCCGCCTCGTCAGGGGCCTTGCCCGGAGTACAGAACACGACCTCATAGCCGGCGTCTTTCAGCTCAGAAAGCGCCGGATCCCCTCCCTTCGTGATGGAGCGCGGCGTGACGAGAATCTTCATTGACGGACGATCTCCACCGTGCCGCCGCTTTTGAACACACGCAGCGGGAATCCCTCCTTCTCGATGTCGCGGTAATTATGCCCCGCGTTGCCCGGGTAGGCGCAGAAAGTGATCAGGGGCTCGTCGCACGTATTCACCGTCCGATGGCCCCAGTAGGGGGGAACGTAGCACAAGCGGCCGGGGTAGAGGGGCTCGTAGGCGCTCTGTCCGTCGGCAAGTTTCATCAGCATGTAGCCCGCCCCGTGCAGGCACAGGTAGATCTCCGCAGTGTCCGGCACCTCGTGGTAGTGTCCCTTGGTCATGAAGCATTCGCCTCCCACCGTGCCGGGGTAGGTCTTGCTGAGGCAGAACATCACCTGACCGGACTCCAGGGGGACCTTCATCTCGAAGACTTCGTAGTGCAGCGGGTCGCCCTGCGCGATCAGGGCCTCCAGCGCTTTCGCGTCCTTGTAGTGGCCGCGCATGCTCGATGCCTGCCGGACGACGCGGTTGTCCGGGTTCATCATGATCCCACGGATCAGGTCGAAGTCCACGCCGAACGGCATCATCCGTCGCGTCGCCGACCCCGCATCGTGCTCCTTCATCGCCGCGCTCAATGTGCGTCCCTCCCCCACGTGTTCAAGGCCTCGAGGAGGGACGCATAACGCTCGAGTCTCCTTCGGCAGGCTGCCGCGCGTCGGGGATCGGGCTCAGTGACGGCGCAGGTGCGAATCCATCGCGCCGCCGTACCGTCCATGTCCTTCAGGATGCCCACCCCGTAGCCGGCAAGCAGGGCGGAGCCCAGCGGCGCGCCGCCCGCGCCCTGCACCTGCACGATGGGCACGCCGAGGGTGTCGGCCTTAATCCGGTTCCAGAGGGGACTCTTCTCGCCGCCGCCGGTGACCCGTACCTCGCGAATCGTTCCGGCTCCGAACAGGGTTTCAAGGGTGCGTACGTAGATTCCATACTCGAGCGCCACCCCCTCGAGCAGGGCGCGATACAGGTGGCCGGGGCCATGGCTCCATGTGAGCCCGACCCACGCGCCGCGCAGCATCGGTTGGCTGGGGCTGACCCTTCCGCCCAGATGGGGAATGAAGAGCGGATCGTCCTCCGCCGGGGTGACCTCGGCGGCCATCTTTTCCAGGCGTGCGAGGTCGGGTGGCGTGGCTCCGGCCCCGGCGAACGCCCCCGCGATTCCTTCCCGGAACCATTCGAGGTTCAAGCCGCCGCCATTGATGTACGCGTAGGGATGCCAGAGCCCGGGCGTTGCCGAGCGGCCGCAGCTCAATATCATCGCCTGCTCGTCGGGCCGGTAGTCCGCCGTCGTGGCCGCAAAGACGGAAGCGGTTCCCGCCACGTCCACGCTGATTCCGGGCCGGGTGGCCCCGCAGGAGAGGAAGCTCGCCGCCGTGTCCCCGCAGCCGGCAATGACAGGCGTGCCGGGAGGCAAAGAGCATTTCTCCGCCATATCCGGCACGATCTCGCCGATCCGCTCGGTGGAGGAGACAATACGGGGGAGCACGGACGGATCGACGTCGAAAAGGGAGCACAGCACGGGATCCCATCGGCCGGCCTCCGTGTCGGCGAAGCCCGAGAAGTGCAGGTAGCTCCTGTCGATGAAGGCGCGCGCTCCGTCCAAGCCGCAGAGGCGCATCGCCGCATACCCGCCGGGCTGCACCCACGAACGGACGCGGCCATATACCTCCGGACGTTCGTGCTTCCACCAGAGGATCTTGGGCCCATGGTTGAGACTGGGAGGCCCTCCGGTCTTTCTCACGATCTCGGCCCCAGCCGTCTCCTTCATCCGCTCAATCCAGGGTCCGCAGCGCGTGTCCAGCCAGGAGTCGTACGGAGTGACGTTGCGCCCGTCCTCGCCCACACCGATGACGCCGGCCATCTGGCCGTCAATGGCAAGCGCGCGAATGGTTCCTCTTCCGCGCACCTTCGCGCTGCACTCGGCAATGACCTCGCAGGTGGATTGCACCTGCAGCTCCGGATCCTCTTCCACCGTACCCGCCGAGGGACGGTGCAGTACCGACTTCTGGAAGGCATCCACGAAACAAAGTCCCTCCCCGTCATAAATGGCTGCCTTGACGCCCTGGGTGCCGATGTCCACGCCTATGAAGAGGTCCCTGCTCATGGCATTTCGATGACGCTCTTCAGGCCTTTACCCTGCATGACATGCGTGAAGCAGGCGTGGATGCCTTCAATGTCTGCGGTTCCCGTGGCGAGGTCCCGCACCACGACCCGGCGGGAGCCCACGAGGGCGAGGGAGGCGCGGTACTGCGCGAGGTTCGACCGCGTGGTGCCGGTGATCGTGATCTGCTTGTAGTGCACGAGGTTCGTGTCCAGAGCGACCTTGCTCATGCCTTCCGTCAGCCCGCCGAAGAACATGACCCGGCCGTTCAAGCCCACGAGCTCGAGGGAAAGAGCCTGCGCCTCCGCCGACGGCGCCGCGATGATGCACACGCTCACCCCCCTGCCGCCGGTCTCGATGAGTACCTTCTCTGCGAGGGCCTCGCTGTCCATGGCGATGACCCCCGGTTCTATCTTCGCGCACAACGCCATCCTCTCCCGGTTCAGGTCGTTCATGAGCACTTTGGCCGCGCCCGCCATAAGGGCGAGCTTCGCGTGCATGAGCCCGATCGGCCCGGCGCCGATCACCAGGACGGTGTCGCCGGGCGAGATGGCGATCCTCTGGAACGCATTGTAGACGCAGGAGAGCGGTTCCACCATGGCCGCAGAGACGAAATCGACGCCATCGGGGATCAGGGCCACGTTGCCCTGACGGACCGCCTCCCGGGGTACCCGCATGAACTCGGCGAAGGCGCCGGGGATGTTGATCCCAAAGGCCTGGTAGGAGGCGCAGAGTTGGGTGTTGCCGCTCACGCACTCGTCACAGACCCCGCAGCCCATATTGGGCGCCACGGCGACCCTCATCCCGGGAGCGTAGCCTTTCACTCCTTCTCCAACCTCATCCACGATCCCGCTGGTCTCATGGCCGAGGATGAGGGGGCTTTGCGGCGTGACGCCGCGGGCGCCGCCACGGAACATGCGTATGTCGGTGCCGCAGATTGCGGCCGCCTTGACGCGCAGGAGGATGTCGCCGGCGCCGATGGCGGGGAGTGGAACGTCCTCGATACGGAGGTCTTCCTTTCCATATAAAAGCGCGGCGCGCATCGCTACTCTGCCCTTCCTTGCACGCGTACCGGTGCCCGCTTCGCTATGGACCTGTTTCCCGCGTTGACGACGGCGACCGCCATCCGCCCGTCCAGGCCCTGCACCCTCGGCTCGCGGTCTTCGAGGATACAGTCGACGAAGTCCTGGTCTTCGGCGAGATATGCCTCGGTAAAGAGGGAGCGCCAACTCTTCACGCAGGACCGGACGATCCCCTTATCGGTGGAACAGCCCACCACGGTGTTCTCCTCCATGCGCCCCACGAACAACACGCCGTGGGTGCCGACGATCTCCATCCTCGCGTCGTAGCCGTAGCCGACGGAAACGGCGCCGTCGATGAACCCCTGCCGTCCGTCGGCGAAACGGCAGAGCATGGACACATTGTCGTAGAAGTCGGGATACTTCTCCACCGCTTGGGGGCAGCGGAAGTTGCCGCCGAGCGCGTACACTTCATCGATCTCGCTTCCGACATACCAGCGCAGAGCGTCGATGTCGTGGCTGTTCACCTCGGCCAGCGGGCCGTTGCTTTTGCAGATGTCGTACATCCACTCCTGCGGGACGCTGGGGCCCCTGGTCACGGACTTCGCCAAGACCACCTCCCCGATCTCCCCCGCGTCGACGCGCTCCTTGGCGGCGCGGAAGCTCTCGTCGAAGCGCCGCATGAAGGCGATCTGAAGCTTCACACGCGCCTGCGCGCAGGCGTCGATCATCCGGTCGCATTCCCGCACATCCACGGCCATGGGCTTCTCGCACAGCACGTGTTTTCCCGCGCGCGCGGCCTCGATCACCACGTCATGGTGCAGCGCGGTAGGGGTCACCACAATGACCGCGTCCACCTCGGGATCATCGAGGGCTTGGCGGTAGTCCGAATAACCTTCTTCCTCCCTCTCCAGCTCCTTGCACGCCGCCTTCAGCGTGAGGGGATGCGGATCGACGACGGCCGCGAGCCTGGCCTTCGTGACCCGGTGGGCGAAGTTCCGCGCATGGATCATCCCTGCTCTGCCCACACCAATAACACATATCCCGACTTTCCCGTCTTTCTCCATCCAGATCCATTCTCCTACCTGCAGATGTTTGCTTTTATTCTGACATTTTTTCCTTTTCTGTCAAGTACTATCTTTTTCTATCATATCGTATCTGTTTCAGGTCAGAACCACCGTGCACAAGACCTAGAGACAAGCTATATATAGTTTTTATCGTATGCATAAAGAAGCCATGAACGAGGAAGCGTTCTGGATAGTTCGTAAACCGGACATGTTGCGCGTGTAGTGAAGCACAGGATCCAGGGTGTATTCGGATGTAAACAACTAATTCTTTTATTCACATGGAAATAGCAGATTGTCGTGGTCGGTTTACCCACACGATTTGGAGAAGACCAAATTATTTTAAAAAAGTTGACAAATTATAGATCCTGCCCTATAATCGCTAAAATATGACAATTAACATGATCATCTGCTGAACAACCAAAGTAAACAACAACGGAAAAAAAGAATCCGGAGGTGGAAAATGGAAAGGTCGAAAAGCATGAGGCTGAAGACAGCGATGATGCTCGTAATCATCGTGGTCTTCATCGCGGTAGTGGGCGTACAGCCGGCAATGAGCCAGGCCAGCTTTGCGCACGGAAAAACGGTATGGCTCCTAATGCCATATACCGGCGAGTTTTGGTGGAATACGATCGTAGAGTATGTAGGGAGAGCAGCAAAGCTTGATGGTTGGAACTTCAACTTTACCACTGCAGATGGATCGGACACAACGCAATTCGATCAAATAACCACCTATGCACAAAAGGCCGATATATTGTTCGTCTTTCCCACCAGCTTTACTGGCATAAATGAGGCTGTAAGGATAGCAGAAGAGCAATACCACTGTCCCGTAGTTTCATTTAAAGGCTACATAACTGGGAAAAGTCGTTTTTGCGAAATGTTCGACGACTTCAAGTCAGGAGAATTGATGGCCAAGGAAGCAGTTGCGTGGATACAGAAAAAATATGGCACAACAAATGGTAAGACTGTGATTGCCGTCAACGGAGATCTTAAGCAGAGCGGCTGGAAATTGAGACAGGACGGATTCGATTGGATCAAGGAAAACCATCCAGAGATCAACTATATAGCAATCCAGGGTGGTCTATCGCCTGAGGGATGGGCAGATGTTGCAGATTCCTGTATTGCGGGGGCCGGATCGAATGCCGATGCGATAATTTCGGCAAGCGATGGCCCCTACCTTCTGGGCACTATCAGCGCATTGGCAAAATACGGCAAACTGTACTACGTAGGGGACCCAAAGCATATATTCGTAGCCAGTATCGACGGAAAACCATCGACGCTGCAGTGGCTCAGACAGGGGTACATTGACACGGTCTATTCGCAAGTCCCCGATGCAATATCTTTTTCAGCGTGGGAGGTAGCGAAAAAATACATTGTGAAAGATGCATCATATCAGAGTTCACCGTACACAATGCCCGAAATCCCCGTGCCACTCACGGTTAAGCAACCCGTAGGCAGTTATTGGGGTGGCAAAGACTCGGTTATGAAAATAGAAACAGTTGAATATTCAAAGACCCCTACAGGCACAACGCCAGCACCTCGTGTCGATAGGAACAACGTTAATACATGGGAGTTATATGGAAACAGTATCATTAGGTTTCTCGGTCAAGATATAAGACCTACCCCAACATTTGCAGCGAAAGGAACAAAACCAGCATGGAGCGCGAAACTTTTAAGCGACTACAAGGCATGGGCTGCGAAACAGTGATTCCACTCGTGCCTCGACTGCATTAGTTTCTTCATGAACACGGCCCTGCCGTAATGTTCCCACGGAGGGGAACATTACGGCAGGGAAGAATACGTTACAAGGTCATTTCACCGAAGGATGAGTGTAGGTATGTGGTGCACCTTGTAAACCGGTACGGCGAAAGCCCGGTAAATCCTGTGGCTCGCATTCACTCACAGAGGGAGGGCACTTAGAACCTCTCTGAAATGAAACCGGGAAGTGCCAGGAAGCTGAGCGAACACTTGCATCTGGCGCCCGCTTGCACCTGATCGGGATGAGAGAAGGAGAGGCGGGCTTCAATTCCTGAGAGGATGATTGGGATCGAGGGTTTACAATGCAAGGAGCTGGTCCGCTATTGGAGGTGAAGAGCATTTCGAAGAGCTTTGGCACGGTCAGAGCTCTCAGTAACGTGTCATTTGATCTTGAGAAAGGCAAGATTCTGGGATTGGTTGGAGATAATGGCGCCGGGAGAACTACTCTCCTCACTATATTGAGCGGCGGCCTTCGGCCGTCCAACGGAGAGATTTGCATCAAGGGGAAGGAAGCACGGTTCAAGAGCCCCGCTGACGCGATGAAAAAAGGTATAGCGATCGTGTACCAGTTTCTAGAACTAGTGGATATCGCAAAGGTGTGGGAGAATTTCTTCATGGGCAGGGAACTGACCAAAAGAATAGGCCCGCTTGTATTCCTTGACGTGGAGAAGATGAAGCGTTTGACAGCAGAATCGATCGCGAAATACGGCCATACATTCGATATAGAGCGTGAAATTGGAGAACTCTCCGGGGGACAGAGACAAATTATCGCAGTCACCAGGGCCATCGATGCGAATCCCCAAATCCTTTTGCTGGACGAGCCCACCCACGGTTTATCGAAGAGGGTCATAAAAGATATTTTTGATCTTCTCAGAAAGGCCAAAGAAGAGAAAGACACCTCAATTATCATCACCAGTCAGTGGTATGAACAGGTGAGTGATTTCGTCGATGAGGTGATAGTCCTCAGGAGGGGCGAGGTTGTAGGCCGTTTCGATGCCGAAGCCGCCGACAGGGTGAAGATCTTTAAGCTCGCAATGGGTTTGGCCAACTGATGCGATCAGTGGATTTGCGCAGCAGGTAAGCGGATGAGTGGATCTGGAATTATGATGGAAGTGAGGAATATCTCCAAGAATTACGGCACGGTCAGGGCCCTCAGCAATGTGTCATTCGATCTTGAGAGAGGCAAGATTCTAGGCTTGGTTGGCGATAATGGTGCCGGGAAGTCTACTCTCCTAAAAATCTTGAGCGGTGATCTTCAGCCCTCCGGCGGAGAAATTTACCTTGAGGGAAGGAAAACAAGGTTCAAGAGTCCAGCTGACGCGATGAAAATAGGAATAGCGATCGCATACCAGTTTTTGGAATTAGTGGACAGTGCGATGGTATGGGAAAATTTCTTCATGGGCAGGGAACTGACCAAAAGAATTGGCCCCCTCGTGTTCCTTGACATAGGAAAAATGAAGCAGCTAACAGCAGAGGCAATCGCGAAATACGGCCCTGAATTCGACGTAGAGCGGGAAGCAGGAGAACTCTCCGGGGAGCAAAGACAAATTATCGCAGTCACCAGGGCCATCGAAGCGAACCCGGAAATCCTCTTCCTGGACGAATCCTTTACTCTGCTGTCTCTGGAGGGAAGAAAGGAGATCGTTGATTTCCTCAGAGAAGTGAACAAAAAGAGCGACATCACCATGGTGATAGTTTCTCACGATTTGGACCTGGTCAAGGAATTAAGCCATTACATAATGGTGCTGAGAGGAGGTGAAAAGATGTTTTTTGGCCGCACTGATGAAATCAGCATCGATGAGATAGTAAGGTACATGCTCCCATAAGATAGGAGGTAAAGCTCTTGAAATCGGCGAGATACTTGCTCGGGGCCGTTCGGACTGGTTTAGTGGAGTACTATACATGGTTCTTGTTCGTAGGGATTTACCTTGTGATGGGTATTTTCGTTCCCACAATCTTCAGGTCTGCAATCTTATTAAATGTGCTGGTCCAAGGAACAACAGTGTGCCTTCTTTCCATCGGCATGACGTTTGTCATGCTGGTCGGAGAAATTGATCTTTCCATGGTTGCCGTGGCTGCGTTTTCGCCCATGGCGGGAATACTCTCATGGGAAATAGGTTTTCCGGTGCCGGCTGCCATTTTATTGACATTTTTGATTGGATGCGGAATAGGGTTTTGTAATGGAGTGATGATTACAAAACTTAAAATCCCGTCATTGGTTCAAACGGTAGCGATGTGGTGGATGTTGGAAGGAATTGTCCTGATTGTCACACGAGGCGTGGCAAAGGCCGGGCTCCCGGATATATGGATGTTGTTGGGGAGGGTGTTTATAGGCCCAATTCCATTGCTTGTCTTCTTCTTTCTCGTAGTCGTCATCATTGCGATACTGTTCGCCAGGCGTACGGTGACTGGGAGAAGACTGTACATGGTCGGGGGGAACAGGGAAGCGTGCAGCGCGATGGGGATTCCTGTCAATAGAATTAGGATCATTTCATTCATGATTTCTGGATTTTTCGCTGCATTGGCGGGGTATGTCTCATCATCGAGAATGGGATTTGTATCCGCTAGTTTTGCGGTGGAGTGGCTTATGCCCGCTATCGCGGCTCCGGTGATAGCGGGGGTTAGCTTAACGGGGGGGAGAGGCAATTTCATCAATGTCATTGCCGGAGCCTATTTGGTTCAACTAATAGTCATGGTTGTGAGGGCAGGAGGAGTCAGCGGTTATTTCACTGAGTTTGTGCAGGGACTGCTTGTTTTCGTTGCCATCCTGATAAACACGGGAAGACAGAGAGTCATGGGCCGGTAAGTCATTGCCAAAACTCTTCTCAATGCGCAGGATCCAGACCAACGATATTTATTTTGACATGGCACCGGAAAAAGAGATCATGTGAGGAGGTTGATTGGAATGGAAACCATAGTAATGGTTTGGAGCTCGTTGAAAACAGGAACCTGAAGGCACCTCTGAAAGACCGGAGCAATCAAACATTATGATGATAACAAATGACATCATAATAATTGAGGCGTTTGAATTTGCCAAGCCTGTGACGAATGGCAATAGAATACTACCTTACTAGCAGATCTCTATAATCTGGAAGGGGCGGAGTATTATCATGAAAACAGGTGTATATGGACTGCTATGGACGTCTGGGATAGCCATCGACGATCTGTTTATTTTGGATAAATGTCGGGAGTTCGGCCTGGATGGTATCGAAATACCGCTCCTTTCCTATATTCAGGGAAAACTACCCATTAAAGAGCTCAAATCCAGGGCCTACGATCTCGGTCTCAAGCTCATTGCCTCAACAGGACTTGAGGAAAAGACCAGCATTATTTCTGAAGATAGGAAAAAAAGGGAACGGGGCAAGACATTTTTAAAGAAAAGCGTTGATATCGCTCACGAATTAGGTTCAGACCAACTTTCCGGAGTCATTTATGCACCCTGGGCAGTCTTGAAAGGAAGAAGACGTACCGACTGGGAGTACCAAAACTGCGTCGAATCACTCAGGGAGGTCGCAGATTACGCTGAAAGCGCCGGCGTCTATCTCTGTCTCGAACCGGTAAACCGGTATGAGGGTTACTTCCTAAATACTGCGGAACAGGGAAAGACGCTTCTGAAAGACATTGGACACAAATATGTCAAGCTTCATCTGGATTCATTTCAGATGAACATTGAGGAGCAGAGCATGTATGGGGCGGTAAAAACCGCGGGTGAAGACCTTTACCACTTTCACGTCTGCGCAAGTCATCGCGGAATTCCTGGAACTGGTCACATCGAATGGGATGAGATTTTTAGAGCTTTCAAGGAAATCGGATATGACAATTGGCTAGTTATTGAATCGTTTGAACCGAATAATCCAAATATAGGTGCCAATGTCTGTATCTGGAGAGATTTAGCCGAAAGCAGTGACGCAATTGCGAGAGAAGGTTCGGCGTTCTTACGCGGAATGCTGAAAAAGTATGAGCTGTGAACAACCTGTTTCTCGAAGGTTGTAAACAAGAAGAGTTCGGCAAGGGGCATAAAAAAGCCTGGCAACGACCTACTCTCCCACCCTCAAGGGGCAGTACCATCGGCGAAACAAGGCGATGACTTCCGTGTTGGGCGTGCCCCGCCCGAGAGGTCGACACGCCGGCGAAGACCGCCTTGGTCCGTGCCGGCGTGCGGGTCGCGTGCTCCGCTGCAAGTCCTCGGCGGGCGGTCGGACCGAAGGGCGCGCTGCGTTTCCTGACTGGCGCTCTCCCTTGTTCGGCGCCTGTGGGCTTTCCGCTTCGCCCGCTCACGCTTTCGGTTTCGGTCGCCTGGGACCGTACCTCGGGGGGACGGACGGAAGCGCAGCGCGATATCATGATGCTCCGGCATGAGTGCAGCCCATTTCAGTGCCCGCAGATGGCCGTGCAGCTGCCGCGGCTCCAGCCCTGGCGGCGGTGACTGCAAAGCGCCTCTCAACCGCGCGGCGTTGACCGTGAGGCGTTCGCACCCTGGCGGAAGCTGATTGCAGCGGTCGCTTCTTTCAGAGAGTTTCTATCAAGGTGCTCTTTGACGGTTTCCATGAGTATCGGCGGCAGGATGGGCTTGAGGAGCATATCGTCCGCGGGTTCGCAGGTGCCCGTTTGGATATCGGCCGCGATGCTCCTCATCGCCCTCCTCAGCCTGAGATCGATGAACGCCATGGCCTGGACCGCAAGCCCTCCGCCGATGGCAATCGCGAATCGCCACTGCAGTGCGTCGTTCAGCGCTCGGGACAGGCGCTTGCGCTCCACCCAGTCCCGGGGCAATCGCGGCATGCGGGTCTTCGCGGACAATAAATACGCGTTCGATATCGGCATTTCGGACATACCCGCCGATGCGGTGGAGCCATCATAGCACCCTCCAGAAGCCCTGAGGAAGGATCCGTCCGGGCATGCGCGATGCATCTTCGCAGCCCAGCGAAACCCGCAAGTCCGCGGCCTCTCGCCTCTCCGTGGGCTGTGCGGTTTGTGCGGTGATGCGAGTGCACCCGTATTCAGCGATGAGGGGATCAACCCCGATGCAGTTCTGTCAGGAGGACAACAAAAAAGCCTGGCAACGACCTACTCTCCCAACCCTCGGGCGGCAGCCGGCCCAGCAACGCCGAAGGCGGCGTGCAGGACGGCGAGAGCCCTCAACGGGCAGTACCATCGGCGAAGCAAGGCGTTGACTTCCGTGTTGGGCGTGCCCCGCCCGAGGTCTCCTATTTCAGCGAGCTCGCCGCGATGCCGCTGAAGATGAACTTCCGCAGCACGATGAAGACGATCACAAGGGGAAGACTCGTCATCAGCGCCGCGGCCATGTCCTGGTTGAATGGCGGCTTGATCGTTCCGCCAAGGAGATTTTGCAGCCCGACGCTCAGCGTGAAAAGGCTCTCCTTGCTGATGTACATCATGGGGAGCATCAGGTTCTTCCAGAGGAAGATGAAGTGCAGGAGGAACGCGGCAACCAGTGAAGGGCGCGACAGGGGAATGATGATCCTCGCGAAGATGCCGAAGTCGTTGTTCCCGTCGATGCGGGCGGCGTCGGAGAACGAATCGGGGATCGTCCGCATGAACTGGGTCAGGAGGAAGATGATGTAGGGATGCTGGAACCAATAGGGGACCCACAGCGGGGCAAGGGATCCCAGCAGCCCGAGTCGCCAGTAGAGCATGTACCAGGGGATGGCGAAGACCGTCGGCGGGATGATCATGGCGCCGAGGGTGACGACGAAGAAGGCGTTCCTGTCCCTTCCAGGCCAGGCGGGCAAAGGCGTACGCGGCGAGCGCGCTGCACGTGGTCTGCCCGATCGCCGACAGGATCGCGGCGCGGAACGTGTTCCACAGCTGCTGCCAGTAGGGGAACACCTCCATGACGTCGCTGAAGTTCCTGAGATTGAGCGGGATGGGAAGGAACTCCGGCGGCAGGACATAGATGTGCTTCTCCCCCTTGAGGGACAGTGAGGATCATCCAGAAGAAGGGAAAGAGGAAAATGAGCGCCGTGACGAGGGTCACGAGCCACCGGACTGGTCCGAGCCGCTCTTCGTGCCGTTCTCACGTGCTGCTCCCCTCGGTCCTATCGCTCATAGGTTACGACCCTGGTGCTCGCCCTGATCATGAGGAACGAGATCCCCAGGACCAGGACAGCGAGATCATCGCCATCGCCGATGCCGTGCCCGCGTCGTATTGCTGGAACATCTTGATGTACATGTAGACGGAGAAGGTCGTGCTCGAGTACCCGGGCCCTCCCGCCGAGATGTTCTGCCCGCCGGTGGCGAGCGTCATGACCCACGGCATGTCGAAGATCTGGAACTCGCCGATGAAGCAGGTGACGAGGTTGAAGTAGAACGCCGGGGAGACCATCGGGAGAGTGATGTGCCAAAGCCTGCGGAACGCCGAGGCGCCGTCGATCTCCGCGGCCTCGTAGAACTCCGGTGGGACATCCTGGAGCGCGGCGACAAAGATGACGAAATACTGCCCGATGAGGGTCGATCTCGGCGATCGAGATGGCCGGCTTCACCAGCGCGCTGTTCAGAAGCCAGTCCGGCCCGGGAACGTGGACCAGCCCGAAGAGGTAGTTGATGATGCCGTACTGCCCGTTGAACATCCAGCGCCACACGAGGCCCGGTGGCGGCAAGGGGAATGACGAAGGGGAGAAAATAGGCGACGCTCGCGAAGGCGCTGATGCCCGACCTGTTCTTCACGAGCACGGCGAAGAGGAACGAGAGGATGAGTATCACGGGAACGACGATGGCGAGGATGAATGCCGTGTTTCCCAACGACTCCCAGAAGACCGAGTCCGTGATGATCAGGTAGACGTAGTTGCCGAGGCCGATCCACTTCATCTTGTTCATGAAGTTGAAGTTCGTGAAGGAATACACGAACGTCTGGCCGATCGCGTAGACAAAGAGCATCGAGAATCCGATGAGCCAGAGCGAAAGGAACGCGAGTACCGTCAACCGCTTGCGGATCCGTCTCTGGCGCGGGGTCACGACGAGGCTGTCTCGCATGGTCACCTGCCGATCTTCATTATCATGAGGCCGGCGGGGTGTCTCCACCTCCGCCGGCCTCGGTACAGTCCGCCGCGCCGGAGCCCGTTCAGCGGGCCCCGCACGCTTTTTCTACATCCTGTCCAGGACCGCCTGGGCGCGGCCGACGGCGGTGTCGACCGCGGCCTTGGCGTCCACCTGCAGGGTGAGGACCGGGTCGAGTATGGCGCCGAACTCCTGGTTGTACGCCTGCTGCGCCGCGGAGAAGAAGGGGATCGGCTGCAGCACGGGGCTCGACAGCGAATCGACCCAGGCGCTCAGCTTGGGGTTGACGGGGCCGCGGCCTTGAAGAAGTCCGCGCCGCCGAAGTCACGGGTCGTGGGAACGCGTCCCGTGCCCTTGGGACCCGCGTCATAGATGAACTGGCCCTGACGCCCGGAGAACCAGATCATGAAGTCCAGGGTTTCGGCATTGTTCTTGGCGCCCTTGGGGATCGCCATCTGGTCCATGCCGAACCAGGCGAAGGTGCCCTTGTTCGCAACGGCCGGGACGGAGGGTGCCGGGGCGACGCCCCAGTCCATGCCCGGCGCGTAGCGGCGGATGTGGTCCGCAATCCACGGACCGTTCAGCGACATCGCCATCTTGCCGGAGAGGAAGGGCTCGGCCGAGGTTCCCCAGGCACCGAGGCCCGACGCGAATTTCCGCATCGCATCGGCCCCGAACTCCTTCGGGAACGACTGCAGCCACTGCCACGTCTGGTAGAGGGCTTCCGGCTTCAGGTACTTCTTCGCCTTTGCATCGTAGAGAGTCGCCGGCGTGGCGCCGAACATGTACGAGTAGTACGAGGCGAACCAGGCGGGGAAGGTCGCGCGCCACTCGAGGCCGGTTTGCGTGATGTTGCCCTGCGCGTCCTTCTTCGTGAGCTTCCGCTGGGCGGCGGTGAACTCTTCGATCGTGCGGGGCGGCTTGTTCGGGATCGAGCCCCGCGTCCTTGAACATTTTCTTGTTGTAGATCAGGAGGAGCGTCCAGTCTGTGAGCGGGATGCCGTAGGTCTTGCCATCGATGGAGCAGGCCATGGAGGTCCACGGCTGCCAGAACGAATTGAGGTCGAACTTCTTCGACTTCAGGAGGTCATCGAGCGGAATGTAGATCCCGCCTTCGACCATCTGGGGGAAGTTCTCGTTGTTGCCGATCTCGGTGACGTTCGGCGGGTTTCCCGCCCTCACCGCGGCAAGGACCTTCGTGTCGACGCCCTGCTGGCCCGTGTACACGACGTGCACGTTGGGATGGGCGGCATTGTAGGCATCGATGGCGTCATTCAGCCCGAGAGCCTCGAAGCCCGTGTATTCTCCCCACAGCTGGATCTCGACAGGTGCGGCCCAGACCAGAAACGAAAGCAACAGGAACGCAATGGACAGTGGAATCAGTTTCCTCATGGGTCTCTCCTTTTCCGTTCGAATCCGAAATCCGTGTCAAATGCCCTCAGGACCCTCGTGTCAGGACTCTGTTCCGCCTCGTCACCTCCTTTCCGTGCGGAAAGGACCGTGCGGCCTACGCCTGCTCGCTCCAGTCCTTCATGAACTTCTCAAGCCCGATATCCGTCAGAGGGATGCAGCATCATCTGCATGAGAACCTTGAAAGGAGCTGTTGCGAAGTGCGCGCCTGCCATGCCCGCATCCAGGACCTGTTTCGGGACCGCGAATGCTGGCGGCTATGATCTGCGTGCTGTCATGCCGCGCCGGTCGAAGAGATCGGCGATCTGTCGGATGATGTCGACCCCGTCCACGCCAACGTCATCCGCCCGGCCGACGAAGACGCTCACGAAGTTCGCGCCCGCCTGGCTGGCGAGGAGGGCCTGCGCGGGCGAGAAAACGAGGGTCATGTTCGTCCGGACCCCTTGTGCCGAGAGGGCCTTGACAGCCTTGAGGCCGTCTCCCGTCATGGGGATCTTGACGATGATATTCTTCGCGAGCGCGGAGATCGCCAATCCCTCGGCTACCATTCCAGCCGCGTCGGTGGCAAGGACCTCCGCGTTCACCGGACCATCTACCATGCCCGCGATTTCCCGGATGAGGTTGTGAAAGGTGGCGCCTTCCCGCGCCACGAGGGTGGGATTCGTGGTGACCCCACTGAGGAAGCCGTACTCGTTTGCCTTGGCAATTTCGTCAGTGTTTGCCGTATCGATGAGGAGTTTCATCCCACAGTTCTCCGCGCCCGAATACCGCAACCGGACTCTGTGTCTTGCGCTTTTGTGACGAAATTCTTATAGATTATTTTCAATTCATTGTCAATCTTTTTTTGTTTTGCTTTTGAAACAGGTTGATACATATCCAGATTCTGACTATACTGGCGTGACAGAGAGCGCAGGCGCGAACTCCGTCCGCAAGGGGGACAGGACGCATGAAGTCTGCGACGCATGCCGACTCTGGCTACGGAGACGGGCTCATCACGGAGCGACAGAGCAGCATCCTTGAGATCCTGATCGAGAAGCCCGGGACGAGCGTCATCGAGCTGAGTCGCATGCTCGACGTGACCGACGCCACGATCCGAAACGATCTCAATCACCTGTCGAGCCGGGGCATGATAGTGCGCAGCCATGGGAAAGCCACGCCTTCGCTCCACCCGATGATGATCAGGCAGGCAGCGCGCCAATCTCAAGCAGAAGATGAGGATCGCCAAAAAGGCGGCGGAGATGATCGAAACGGCGACACCGTCATGATCGACTCCGGCACGACCACGGCGATCATCCCGCGCTACCTCATCGGCAAGCGCGACATCCACGTGATCACGAACTCGATACTCCAGATCGCGCACTTCAGGCTGAATCCCTCTGATTATCCTTCACCATGGTAGGCGGGAGAGTTCAGGTTCTTCGACGAATGCTTCGTCGGCCCGCTGTCCCTCGACGCGCTTTCACGGTTCAACGCCAAGTACGCTTTCATCGGGACCTCGGCTTCTCCGTGGAGCACGGCCTCACGACCTACTCCCTGGAGATCGCGGATATCATCCTCCAGATGGCGCGTCGAGCGGACAAAGTCGTGCTGTGCGCCGATACATCGAAATGGGGCAAGAAGGGGAACGTAAATACGATACCCCTGTCGGATGTCGATTACCTGGTGACGGGACGCGGTCACGGACGAGCTCAAGCGGCAGATGAAAGAACAGGGCGTCGAAGTCATCCTCGCATAGAGAAGCGTCATGGGATGCGTGATCGGCGTCGATCTCGGGACCTCCAGCGTCCGCGCCGTGGCGCTCACGGAAAAGGGAGAAGTGGCCGCACTCTACGGCGCGGAGCATCCCATCCGGCAACCCGCGCCGGGATTCGCGGAGCAGTCCCTGTCGGACTGGTGGTCGGCCACATGCGACTGCTTGCGCAAGGTCACCGATGAGCTGCGCAGCCTGTCGCAGGAGGTTGTCGCGATCGGCATGTCGGGGCAGATGCACGGGCTCGTCCTTCTCGACGCCGCGGGCGTCCCGCTTCGCGATGCGATCATCTGGCCCGATGGGAGGACAGCGGACATCTGCGCGGAGTGGGATCGCACGATCGGGGCAGGGAAGGTGGGCGCGATCACCGGCCTTCCGATCGCGACCGGTTTTCTCGCCCCGTCCCTCGCGTGGATCAGGAGAAACGAACCGGAGATCTACCGTCGGGCCGCACGGGTCACCTTGCCGAAGGACTATGTCCGCTTCCGTCTCACCGGCGTTCTGGCGACCGACGACTCGGATGCATCGGGCACACTCCTCTTCGACGTCGCACGCAGGCGGTGGTCGGATGAGCTGATCCGCCGTTTCAGGCTCGATGCCTCCCTCCTTCCGCCCGTGACGAGCGCAACGAGCATCTCGGGTGTCGTGGAGGATTCGGCGGCGCGCGAAACGGGCCTGCCTGCGGGGATTCCCGTGGCGGTGGGCGGCTCCGACCAGGCGATGGCGGCAACGGCCCTCGGCGTCAACGCGCCGGGCGTCGTGGCCGTGGCGATCAGCACCGGCGGAACCGTCATCACCTCCGTCGAGCATCCGTTCCGCGACGAACGGATACACACTCTCTGCCACGCGGAAAGGGGCCGATGGATTCTCATGGGCGTCTGCCTCTCCGCGGGGCTCTCCCTCTCCTGGTTCACCCGGACATTCCGCGCACGGCGCGACCTATGATTCGCTTTCCCTCGAGGCGGAGGGGATCGCCCCGGAAGCGAGGGCCTTCTCTTTGCCCCCTATCTCTGCGGCGATCGGACGCCGTACCGGGATTCTGCAGCCAAGGGGACGTTCGTCGGGCTGTCGACCCGGCACACCCGCGCGCACATGGTGCGGGCCATCATGGAAGGCGTCGTCTCTAGCTCTGCGAATCGATGGACATCTTCCGCGAGCTCGGTCTTCCCGTTGAGCGGATCGTCTGCTCGGGCGGAGGGTCCCGCAGCGCGCTCTGGCGGCAGATCCAGGCCGACGTCTTCGGCGTGCCGGTCGAGTGGCGTTGCGGAGACGAGCACTCGGCGACAGGTGCCGCCGTCGTGGCGGGTACTGCCACCGGTCGCGTGATTCCCCACGGCGCTGGCGGGCATGCGGCGGGCGTGGCCATGCCGGACGGTTCGGCCGTCGAGACTTATCGCTCCTTGAGGACAGTCTACAAGAAGATCTACCCGCAGAACGCCGAAATCTTCCACGAGCTGTCGTCGATTGCCGCGGGGCTGCCGGGGCGCCCGTCCCGGGCTTGAAATGGGCGCCTGGTATGTCCACACTGGCGGGGAGCCGTTGGCCGCCATCAGGACAGGGTGCCGGGAGGGCGGGAGATGAGCAGGGCATTCGTCGACGAGTCGGCTTCCGAATCGCGGGAGGGAGACGCCCCTGAGCTCAGGATCCCCCTGCCTCCTGGTGCAAAGAACTACGTCACCCCCGAAGGCGCCGCGCGCACGCGCGCCGAGCTGGACTCTCTCCTCGTCACGGCGCAGCCGAGGCTGCGCGAGGTCGAACGGAGGATCCAGTACCTCTCACGCATGACGGCGATCATGGAGGTCGTTGCCCCGGGCACGGAGCCGCCCCGGCGAGTGGTGTTCGGGGCGACCGTCACCGTCGAGGAGCACGGCCGGGGAAAGCGGACGTACAGGATCGTCGGCGTCGACGAGAGTGATCCCGCACGGTGCATGGTGAGCTGGATCTCCCCCGTCGCGCGCGCTCTCATGGGGAAGAAGGCCGGGCGACACGGTGACGGTGAGCCTTCCCGAGCAGCAGCAGCGGCTCACCATCGTATCCATTGGCTCACCCGGCGGAGACCCTGCGGCCGACGTGTAGGAGCAGCGAATATCGCAGATGTGACTTGCCGGGCAAATAAAAAAGCCTGGCAACGACCTACTCTCCCACCCTCATGGGGCAGTACCATCGGCGAACGGCCCTACCCGGTGGGCGAGCGTAGTTCGTTTGGGCTGCTTCCCCCAGCCTCGCGTCACAACGCTAGTAGCGGGTGTTTAGGCGCTCACACATTTTGTTAATCGCGTACGAGGCATCCGGGCTTTGGCAATAAAAAAGCCTGGCAACGACCTACTCTCCCACCGTCAAGCGGCAGTACCATCGGCGCGGCAGGGCTTAACTTCCGTGTTCGGGATGGGAACGGGTGGTTCCCCTGCGCCATAGTCACCAGGCAATAATCACACTCAAGGGAAGAAGGAGACGAAGAGACGTCGCAGCGCGGATACCGCAGCGAGTGCCGCAGAGCGTCTCGCGCATCGGCGCTCTCGCCGTCTCGGCTTCGCGCGTCAGCTGCGCGGGCTCCAACGCCTGCCGCACCGACGCCTGTCCGCACTTTGCCTCGCGGAAAGTGCGGGGGAAAATATGGTCAAGCCTCACGGTAAATTAGTACTGGTCGGCTGAATGCGTTGCCGCACGTATACCTCCAGCCTATCGACCTGGTTCTCTCCCAGGTACCTTCAGGGGGATTAAATCCCCAGGGTTGCCTCATCTTGAGGTGGGTTTCCCACTTAGATGCTTTCAGCGGTTATCCCTTCCGAACTTGGCTACCCAGCGCCTACCCTTGGCAGGATAACTGGTACACCAGAGGTTCGTCCATTCCGGTCCTCTCGTACTAGGAACAGCTCCTCTCAAGCAACCAACGCCCATGGCAGATAGGGACCGAACTGTCTCGCGACGTTCTGAACCCAGCTCACGTACCGCTTTAATTGGCGAACAGCCAAACCCTTGGGACCTGCTCCAGCCCCAGGATGCGATGAGCCGACATCGAGGTGCCAAACCTTGCCGTCGATGTGAACTCTTGGGCAAGATCAGCCTGTTATCCCCGGAGTACCTTTTATCCGTTAAGTGACGGCGCTTCCACTCACCACCGCCAGATCACTAAGACCCGCTTTCGCGCCTGCTCGACATGTCCGTCTCACAGTCAGGCTCCCTTATGCCTTTACACTCGTACGCTGATTTCCAACCAGCGCGAGGAAACCTTCGCGCACCTCCGTTACCTTTTAGGAGGCGACCGCCCCAGTCAAACCGCCCGCCTGACACTGTCCACCACCGGGCTTCACCAGTGGAGTTAGAAACCTAATCTATCAAGGGTGGTATTTCACCAACGGCTCCGGCGAAGCTGACGCCCCGCCCTCACAGCCTCCCACCTATCCTACACATGAGAAATCAAGTCCCCATGCCAGGTTACAGTAAAGGTTCACAGGGTCTTTCCGTCTAACCATGGGTAATCGGCACCTTCCCCGATACTACAATTTCACCGAGCTCCACATCGAGACAGCGCCCAACTCGTTACACCTTTCGTGCAGGTCGGAACTTACCCGACAAGGAATTTCGCTACCTTAGGACCGTTATAGTTACGGCCGCCGTTTACTGGGGCTTCAATTCAGAGCTTCGCCTTGCGGCTAACCCCTCCTCTTAACCTTCCAGCACCGGGCAGGTGTCAGTCCCTATACATCTCTTTGGAGATTCGCAGAGACCTGTGTTTTTGTTAAACAGTCGTTTGGGCCCTTTCACTGCAACCCCCTCGAAGCAACTTGCGCTACCCCACAAGGGCGACACTTCTCCCGAAGTTACGTGTCTAGATTGCCGAGTTCCTTGATGCGGAATCACTCGAGCGCCTGAGAATATTCTTCTCGCCCACCTGTGTCGGTTTCCAGTACGGTCCCCAACGATTACACCTTAGAGATTGTTTTTCAGCGCCTTGACTCCACCCGCTTCGCCTCGCTCCCGCTACGCTCGCCTTAAAAGCTTACCTCAGACGGCGGATTTCCCTGCCGCCCTCAAAGGCTTGCTCCTTGGACCGGAACTACCATTCTCCGGCCGGGTATTGCCTCACGCGTCATCCCCTCGAAATCGTCAGAGGTACGGGAATATGAACCCGTTTCCCATCGACTACGCCTTTCGGCCTCGCCTTAGGGGCCGACTAACCCTGGGCAGATTACCTTTACCCAGGAAACCTTAGGCTTTCGGCGGACAGGTTTTTCACCTGTCTTTTCGTTACTCATACCGGCATCCTCCCTTCCGCCACCTCCAGAGCGCCTCACGGCTGCCCCTTCTTCGGCATACGGAATGCTCCCCTACCCCATGCGCGGTATTATCCGCGCAAAGCCGTGGCTTCGGTTTCGAGCTTAAGCCTCGGTGTATTATCAGCGCACGACGACTCGACCAGTGAGCTGTTACGCACTCTTTCAAGGAATGGCTGCTTCTAAGCCAACCTCCTGGCTGTCTGGGCCGTCGCACTTCCTTTTCCACTTAGCTCGACTTCTGAGACCTTAGCCAACGGTCTGGGCTGTTCCCCTCTCGACCACGAACTTTATCGCCCGCAGTCTCACTCCCGTGCACCATGTCACGGCATTCGGAGTTTGGTTGGGTTTGGTAGCCCGTAAAGACCCCTAGTCCATCCAGTGCTCTACCTCCGCGACACTCAACACGAGGCTAACCCTAAAGCTATTTCGGGGAGTACCAGCTATCTCTGAGTTTGTTTAGCCTTTCACTCCTATCCACAGCTCATCAGTGCCCTTTTCAACGGACTACCGTTCGGCCCTCCACGCGGTGTTACCCGCGCTTCAGCCTGGCCATGGATAGATCACTCAGCTTCGGGTCTACTACATGCAACTCAATCGCCCCTTTAAGACTCGGTTTCCC
>CAWGAA010000002.1:0-718534 GCA_963820525.1 uncultured Spirochaetota bacterium
GAAACGCGCGGCCAGCGTTCCGGAAACAAGCAGAGAGGTGGCGCCATGAGGCAGGGAACCACCTTTTTACGGACTGTTTTCCATCCCCGGTTCAGCCTGATCTGGCTTCTGCTGGCCTTGGTTGCGGCTTTTTCCCTGGCCACGAAAGCGTTCCGCAGTCCCGAGAACCTTCTCGAAATACTGCAATCAACGGGGATCACCGCCATCCTCGTGCTCGGCCTGACTTGGATCGTGGCCATCGGCGAAATGGATATATCCTTCGCGGATGTCGCCGCTTTGGTGACCATGATCACGGCGTACGTGGCGGTGAATCTCCACTTCCCGATCGGGCTCGCCCTGCTCGTCGCCTTCCTAGCCGGCTCTCTGGTCGGGCTGCTCAACGGCTTCATGACCGCATACCTGAAGATCCCCTCGCTGATCGGGACCATCGCCACCGGTTATGCGGCTAAGGCGATCGCGAAAATCCTGGGAGGCGGGAAGCCAATGCCCATCCAGAACGGTGGCTCGCAGATCGTCTATGGGTTCGTCTACGGCGAAGTTTTCGATATTCCGGTGATCTTCCTGACCACTTTGGCAATCTACATCGTGTGCCGGTTCCTGCAGGACCAGACCCGCATGGGGCAGCACCTGTATGCCCTGGGGGAAAACCGGCAGGCCGCCCGCGAGGCCGGCATCAAGGAACCAAAGATCATCCTCAGCTACTTCATCCTGAGCGCCGTCCTGGCCTCCATCGCCGGCATCCTCTCAACCGCGCAGCTAGGTCTCCGGGGTTTCGGAAATCGGCGGCGGGACTCTGACGATCCAGGGCTTCACGGCGGTTTTCCTGGGCGTGATGGTGGTGAAGGCCGGCAAGCCCAACGTGATCGGTACGTTGATCGGGGTCATCATGCTGACCGTGCTGCTCAACTGGATCACCCTTCTGGGACTGCAGACCTTCATCGTGTGGCTTGCCCGCGGGGCGCTCCTGCTGGTCGGGATCACGATCGTCACGCTGTCGAGCTACCAGAGGAAAGTGCACGGGCTTAAAATATGACGCGTTATTCATACGATCGCCATACCCACGTGAAGGAGGATTTTTGTGATGAGCAAAAAGCTAAACGGCAAGACCATCGTCATTATCGTGGCGAACGAGTTTGAGGACATCGAGCTCCTGTATCCCATCCTGCGGCTCAACGAAGAGGGGGCTTCCATCGTCGTCGTTCCGATGCGGCTCGACTATCACACGCACACCCGCCCCTACCTACGGGACAAACCGGTCACCGGCCGGTTCGGGCACACCGTGCCGATTGGCGTTATGGCCGAAGGAAAGCGATACACCATCCAGGAGTTCGAGGAGATCTCCGCCGACCGGCTCGACTGCCTTCTTTTCCCCGGCGGCTACTCACCCGACGGGCTGCGAATCCATCAGGGCCTGCTCACCCTTATTCGTGAGTGCCACAAGAAGGGCAAGATCCTGGCCGCGATCTGCCACGGTCCATGGATTTTGATCTCGGCTGGGCTCGTGAAAGGCAGGAAGGTCGTGAGTTACGCTCCGGTCAAAGACGACCTTGTCAACGCCGGCGCCGAGTTTGTGGACGTGCCGGCCGTGCGGGACGGGAACATCATTACGGGCAGAGTGCCGGATGACCTGCCGGAGTTCTGTCAGGAGATCATCGGCGCGCTGTCGTGAAGGCGTGCCTGAAGTGACGGGCGTGACAGGGGGAAGCGGCTCGAAGAGAGCCGCTTCGGTACGCAGGCAAAATGAATTGAGGGAGTATGAGAGCCCAGGCAATCAGGGACTTTAGAACGAAGCTGGAGAAGGGGGTCGTCTTCGGCCCCTTTTCCAAGACCTCCGATCCGGCCTTTATCGAGATCATGGGGTACGGGAATTTCGACTTTGTCATCCTTGATCTCGAGCATGGCCCGACCAGCATCCAGCACCTTCAGCATCTGGTCAGGGCGGCAGAGATCTCGGGTCTTTTCCCTATCGTGCGGGTCAAGGAAAACAACCTTTCCGTGATTGGAGAGGTGCTGGACATCGGCGCGGGAGGTATCCAGGTCCCCCAAGTCACGGACCTCGAGGCGGCCCGGCGGATCGTCCAGGCGGCAAAGTTCTTCCCCAGCGGCGCGAGGGGCATGTGCCGGTTCGTGAGAGCGGCGAAATACTCCGCGCAAGACAAGTTCTCCTATTTTCAGGAAGCGAACGAAACCGTGATCATCCTGCAGCTGGAAGGTCGGGAGGCGATCGATAATCTGGAACAGATCTTGACGGTCAAGGACCTGGACATCATTTTTATCGGGCCCTACGACCTATCGCAGTCCTTTGGGGTGCCCGGGCAAGTGGATCACCCCGTGGTGATCGGGAAGATGCAGGAGATCGTGGCCCAGTGCGTGCGCCGCGGGATTACCGTCGGGACCTTTGTGGACACGATCGAAAATGCCCGGAAATGGAAAAAGCTGGGGGTAAAATACCTCTGCTACTCGGTGGACGTGGGCATCTTCTACGAGAAATGCAGATCCGACGTGGAACTGATGCGGGTGGTCTAATAGCGGGGGGTGTGGCCAGTCTTGCATTTCAAAGTAGTCCAACAGCCAGGGAGGCGTAGATGCATGAGGTTTTGAAGAGGCTCGGGGAGATCGGTGTCGTCCCGGTCGTGAAGATCGAGAAGGCGTCCGACGCGGTCGCCTCTGGGCAGGGCGCTCCTCGCGGGCGACCTGCCGGTCGCGGAGATCACCTTCCGCACCGCGGCGGCCGAGGACGCCATCCGGGCGCTAACCCGCGAGCTGCCCGACCTGCTCGTCGGCGCGGGCACGGTGCTCACCGCGAGCAGGTGGAGCAGCGCGGTCGGCGCGGGGGCGACAGTTCATCGTGGCGCCCGGTTTCAACCCGAAGGTGGTCGACTACTGCATCGGCAAGGGCGTGCCCGTGGCGCCGGGGATCAGCTCGCCGACGGAGATCGAGATAGGCACTCGAGCGCGGGCTGGAGGTGCTGAAGTTTTTCCCGGCCGGCGCTTCCGGCGGGCTCGACTTCCTCAAGGCGATTGCGGCCCCTTTCAGCGGCGTGCAGTTCATGCCCACGGGCGGCGTGGACACCGGCGAACATCGAAGGACTACCTTTCCTTCAACCGCGTGCTTGCCGTCGGCGGCACGTGGATCGCGAAGGAGGCGACGATCTCCGCCGGGAGGTTCGACGAGATCACGAAGCTCGCGCGTGAGGCGGTCACGCTCGTCACTGGGCTTCGAGCTGGCCCACCTCGGGGATCAACGAGGCGAGCGCGGAGACGGCCATGGGCGGCGCCGAGACCATGGCGCGCCTGTTCTCCTTCGCGGTGAAGGACGGAAACAGCTCGACCTTCGCGGGTGCCGGCTTCGAGTTCATGAAGAGGCCGTACCTCGGCAGGCACGGCCACATCGCCATCGCCACCCTCAGCATCCCCCGCGCGATCGCGTGGCTTTCGCGCAAGGGCGATCAGGCATGAAGCCCGAGACGGCGAAGGAAAAGGACGGAAAGATCGCGGCCGTGTACCTCGACCTCGAGGTGGGTGGGTTCGCCGTTCACCTTTTGCAGAGAGTAGGAGGTAGATCGACATGGCGGACGGATCGTCACTTTCGGCGAAGATCATGCTGCGCCTGAAGCCGCCCGGAGCGGAGCGCTTCTTCCAGAGCCCGACCTTCGAGGCGACCTTCGGCGGAGGGGAGGCGAACGTCGCGACCGCGCCTGGCGCGCTTCGGCTGCGACACGGCCTACGTGTCGGTGATTCCCGCCAACGCCATCGGCGATGCATGCGTCGGCGAGCTGCGCCGCCACGGCATCGACACCTCGCTGGTCGTGCGCAAGGGTGCGCGGCTCGGCATCTATTTCCTCGAGGCGGGCGCCAACCAGCGGCCCTCGGTGGTCATCTACGACCGCGCCGGCGCCGCCATCGCGGAGGCGCGCAAGGGCGACATCGACTGGGACGAAGTCCTTTGCCGGCGCCGCCTGGTTCCACATCACGGGCATCACCCCCGCGATCTCGCTCACGCCGCCGAGCTCTCCCTGGAAGCGGTGCGGAAGGCGAAGGAGAAGGGCCTCACCGTCTCCTGCGACCTGAACTACCGCAAGAACCTCTGGAAATACGGGAAGACCGCGCCCGAGGTCATGGGCGAGCTCGTGCAAGTCCGTGGACGTGGCGATCGCAAACGAGGAGGACTGCCAGAAGGCGCTCGGCGTGAGCGTGCCGGTGGACGTGGAATCGGGAAAGCTCGAACCGGCCGCAGTACCGCGGGCTCGCGGAGAAGGTCCTCTCCGCGCTACCCGAACCTGAAGACGATCGCCATCACGCTGCGCGAGAGCAGGTCGGCCGACGAGAACGGCTGGTCGGGGTGCCTGCACACGGGGAAGGAGTTCCTCGTCTCCCGCCGGTACGAAATCCGCGACATCGTGGACCGGGTGGGATCGGGTGACACGTTCGCCGCGGGCCTCATCTACGGCCTGCACGACCTCGGCTCGCCGCAGGAAGCGCTGGAGTTCGCCGTGGCGGCCTCGTGCCTGAAGCACTCGATCCCCGGCGACCTTCCCCTCCTGTCCGTCGCCGAGGTGAAGGCGCTCATGGGAGGATCGGGTAGCGGCCGAGTTCAGCGCTAGGGGCTCGGACTTTTTACAATCTGCCGGGTGAGGCTTTTAGAACACCCTAAAAGGAAGAGAAGCAACATGGGGCAATTGGATTCACGCATGGCTGATGGAATGGTTATGTGTACGGAAGATGCCTTGAAAAAGATGGCCGTCAAGCGGCTGGCCGAAGCGGGCATGCCCGAAACGGATGCGGCCTGCATGGCCGACGTGCTGGTCTACGCGGATCTGCGCGGAGTGCATTCCCATGGCGTTTTGCGCGTCCAGCATTACACGCAGCGCATCCGCGCCGGCGGGATGAATCTGAGGGCGAAGCTGTGCCTCGCGCGCATCAAACCGTCCATCGGCCTGCTGGACGCCCAAGGCGCCGCCGGCCACGTTGCCACGACCTTCGCCACCCGCGAGGCTATCGGCATCGCTCGCGAGCAAGGCCTTGCCATGGTGGGCATTAAGAACAACAGCCATTGCGGAGCCCTGGCGTATTACGTACAGATGGCGCTGGACGCGAACATGGCGGCTTTCATGTGCGCCAACACCGATAAACAGACCGTACCCTTTGGCGGCCGGGAAGCGTTTTTCGGTACGAATCCCTTTGCCTTCGGCTTCCCCGGAGAGAAGGAGTCCATCCTGCTGGACATGGCAACCAGTGGAGTCGCCTGGGGCAAAGTCCTGATCGCCCGGGAAAAGAATCAGACCATCCCCGAGCAATGGGCCGTCGACGCCGCGGGTAACACGTGCACCGATCCACACAAGGCCGTGGCGCTCCTTCCATTCGGCGGCCCCAAGGGCTACGGCATCATGATCATGGTGGAGGCGCTGACCGGCTTGATGATCGGCGGAGTGTTCGGGCCGCACCTGAAGAAGATGTACGGCGATCTGGAGTCCTATCGGGACATCTCCACCTTCATCCTTACGATCGATCCGGCGGTCTTCGGCTCCGCCGACGGATACGTGAAGCACACCCAGCGCATGATCGACGAGCTGCACGCTCTGCCGCCCGCGCCGGGCTTTGAGCGGGTCATGCTGCCCGGGGAGATCGAACGGCTCACAATGGAACGCAACAGACGCGAGGGCATCCCCATCCCCAAGCCAGTCTACGATTTCCTCTCGCAATGACGGCCGGAGGGTGCTATTCCTTTCTCCCCGTCAGCTTGATGTTCGTAGAAACGCACGCTGCTGTTCGCCGAGTACATGAACGAGCGGCTCATGCTTCGGTTGCCCCACAGACAATTCGTCTTCACCCTGCCCAAGGTCCTGCGCATGTTCTTCCGACATGACCGGCAGCTCCACGGTGAGACCAGCCGACTCATCCATCGCCTCCTGCAAGACTTCTTCACGGCGGCCGCAGGCATGAGGATCCGCACCGGCGGTGTCATTGCATTTCAGACCTCAGGGGAGTTCGTGAGATGGAACCCGCACTGGCACGGGTTGTTCCTTGAAGGAGGCTTCGACCGCAACGGCCGATTCGTTCACATCCCCACGATGAACCTTGCGAAGATGAGCGCCTGCTTCCGCCACAGAGTTGTGGAGTTCTTCCGCCAGCGACAGCTGTTGAACGAGCGCTTGGCAAAGAACATGCTGGAGTGGACCCACTCGGGATTTAGTGTCGACGGCTCCGTCGGCATCCCCGCAGGCTCCCCGAAAGCGCGCGAAGCCCTCTCGCAGTACATCGCGCGGCCGCCTGTCTCGCTTAAGAAGCTTCTCGTGGAGGAGGGCGGCACAGACAGCGTCCTGTACTACACTGCCTACAACAACTATTTCCGAACAAACGCCAAGCTGTTCTCCGCCTCTGACTTCTTGGCCGAACTCCTCCAGCACCTCCCAGAGCCCCGCACGAGGTTGATCCGTGCCTACGGATTGTACTCCTCACGCGCTCGGGGTACGTGGCTGCGGATGCCCTACCTTGTACGTCTCGCCCCTGAGGGGTGGAAGCAGGATCATTCGCCTCCGCCTTCAGCTTGCGTCGGTGCCCCCGGCGAGCCCCAACCGGACTGTTCGGTCTCCGCGATGGAGTGCCGCTCCGCGTGGGCTCGCCTTATTGCGAAGGTCTACGAGGTCGATCCCTTGGTCTGTCTCAGCTGCGGCGCAGCGATGCGCGTCTTGGCCGTCATCACCGAGCCGCAGCAGGTCCTCAAGATCCTGCGCCACCTCGTGAAGATCGGTACGCCGCCACCCGGCTTAGACCCTGCTTCCCTCAACTGACCCTTGTCTTCTTAGCAAGCCTGGGGCACCTATGAACAGTGTCGAGAGCCCATTTCTCGTCGTTCCCTTTTGCGGGACTAGTCTGGCTTTTCTTTATGCCCGAAGGCCGCGTAGCCCCATCTGTTGGCCCATATTGTTTCCCATTCCTCATTCTCGGCCCGATATGTTCTTGCTGAAGATCACTCAACTTGCCTGTGATGGGTTGCAACCGCACTCCGGGCGAGCTCGTCCCGCCAGTCGCTTGCTATGCCCAGACAACACCCTTATAGTAGTTCCTATCGTTTGGTGCCCCGTTGCCGGTATGTGCCGGGGGGCGTCGCATCCAAGGACAGCGCCAGCTGGTCTGAAAGGCGTTGCTGGGATCCGTGGATGCGTGACACCTAGGTGGTCTGGGGATGCAGGGCGGTTGACGGCCCAATATAGGCATGATAGTGTGATCGGAATTAGACTGAAGTTAGAGGAAGAATTCCGTGAATAAAACATTTGTTTCAGTGCTTTCTGCTTGTACTGCAGTGTTTCTTGCCTTCGGAAGTTCTTCACTTTTCTCCGAAAGCCGAATAGATTCGCGAATTGTTGGGATATGGCGGCACGCATGCCTCGACAGCGCCGGAAGCGAACGGTTCCCCGGCGGAGATATCGGAACTGTGCACCCTGCACCTAAGTTGTCAATTCTTCCAGCCATATTCACCTTTGGATCCGATGGCAGCTTTGTCGCAGATTCCTACTTCGAAAGCTACAAGACGCCCAAACCAGGCGGATTTGGGAAGCTGGAGATCACCAGAAAGTTCGATATCAAAGATTCAATCCGCGGGACCTACCGTCTTTTCGATTCGATCCTTGACGCTTCCTTGTATTGCAATATGCCCCAGGATTCAATTCACAGCACCGGCTCATTTGATCGTATCCTGCTGATCATATTGGAGAGGAATAGGGGTCGAGAATTGTTCGCGATTTCTTTCAGCGGCCAAGGCAAAATGAAAACAGAAGCACTACGGGGCGCGCCCCGCGCAGTAGGATTCTTGCTTCCCTTGGAGGGCTCGTTGTCAGGCAGTGCTTACATGCGGCGACTGGTTGCTCCCGCCCCTTGGTGGCAATTGGAGGGCGAACCGCCGGAAGAGGAGAGCTCATCCAAGGTGCAACGACACTAGTGTTCCGCAAGAAACGCATGTGTGATGAAAGGACCGTCGAATGAAAAAAACATCATTTTTCGTCCTGGTAGTGCTCTGTGCTACCGCGTCCATCTCTTTTGCGCAATCGGCAAATTATAGGGCTCAAGGCAAGTACTACTCGGCCAAGGAATGCTATCAAGGAAAGAACTATAGCGGTGCGATTCAATACCTCGAGGAATGCATCGGATTACTGTCGGGCAAGTCCAATGAGTTCATAGAGTACCTTCGGATACTGTCATATTACAATTTGGGATACTATTCGAACGCTCACACCGCAATGACAAGATTCTTTGACATTATCGAAGGTCGAGAAAAGCCAGTACCCTTCACCCAGTGGGTAGAAAGGCTTACTGACACCGAAATCAAGGACGTAACAAAACTTATGGACAAAATAGTCGAGGCTGTCGAGCGAGAAAAGGCAGAAGCGCCGCGGAAAAGGCTTCTTGAAGAAATGTCGAGCCTTAACAGTAAGCTGAAGAGTGAATTCAGCTCTGATTGCATTGTCGAGGTGGATAGTGAGGGATTTGTTTATCAGGAAAGCAGACCTGGAATAGATGGAAAAGACAATCCTATTGACTCCTCTGAAACGGTGGATGGAGGGATCCGGTTCGAAAAAGTCAAATGGTCAAACATCGCGCAAGTCAAGTTCTACTCTCCCAAATCTCACAGCTTTTACGCCGACGCGAGCTCGCTTGACTCCAGCTATGAGCTTCGCCTCAGCCTGAACCTTCGAAGCGAAATCGGCTATTACCGAACAGTCTATGAGGCAGTAGAGACGCGCCATTCCGGGCAGTGGGCAAAATTCCATTGGGAAAAATCGCCAGAAAAGAGGGAAAAAACGAATCTGTTTTCGCTTCGTGTAAATGATGCGCAGCGGGCATATTCGATCCTTCAAGCCGTTTTGGCGGCGAGCGAGAAACTAAGAGGGCATTGACTCACGGCCCGAAAGCGCCCACCCTCGCTGCAACGTAGGGTGTCAGTCCAGAGCCAGGGGATTGTTGTTGCCCACGCGTCACGAACATGACACCCTCTGAAGCAAGCAATATTAATGCCGTGCGAAAGGTACTTGTTTGAAATCCCCCCGGTATTCGCGCACGGCGTTCACCATCGCCAGCTATCCTGCGGCGGGCACATAATCCGGAATCGAATTGCCTGAGCCGACCGCCAACCCTGCTTGGGCCGCGCTCCTGGCAATAACGCTCAACGTACAGCGCTTGATCTCCGCCTCAGAACCTGATCCCTTATATCAAGGCCGCGATGAGATACAGGCCCGATCTGAGACTGTTCGCGTCCGCGTGGACGCCTCCGACCTGGATGAAAGTGAACGGCGCGTTCGACGGCGGTTCAATGAAGGACGACCCGAAAATCTATGACGCCTATGCATTGTACCTGGCGCGTTTTCTCGAATCCTATCAGAAAGAGGGGCTCAATGTATTCGCCGTCTGCATTCAGAATGAGCCCACGATTGATACCCGCTATCCCAGCTGCCTGTGGACATCGAGACAGTTTTTGACCTTTACGAGGGATCATATCGGGCCCCTGTTTGTTCGCAGAAACGCACGCTGCTGTTCGCCGAGTACATGAACGAGCGGCTCATGCTTCGGTTGCCCCACAGGCAATTCGTCTTCACCCTGCCCAAGGTCCTGCGGGTGTTCTTCCGACATGACCGGCAGCTCCACGGTGAGATCAGCCGACTCATCCATCGCCTCCTGCAAGACTTCTTCACGGCGGCCGCAGGCATGAGGATCCGCACCGGCGGTGTCATTGCATTTCAGACCTCAGGGGAGTTCGTGAGATGGAACCCGCACTGGCACGGGTTGTTCCTTGAAGGAGGCTTCGACCGCAACGGCCGATTCGTTCACATCCCCACGATGAACCTTGCGAAGATGAGCGCCTGCTTCCGCCACAGAGTTGTGGAGTTCTTCCGCCAGCGACAGCTGTTGAACGAGCGCTTGGCAAAGAACATGCTGGAGTGGACCCACTCGGGATTTAGTGTCGACGGCTCCGTCGGCATCCCCGCAGGCTCCCCGAAAGCGCGCGAAGCCCTCTCGCAGTACATCGCGCGGCCGCCTGTCTCGCTTAAGAAGCTTCTCGTGGAGGAGGGCGGCACAGACAGCGTCCTGTACTACACTGCCTACAACGACTATTTCCGAACAAACGCCAAGCGGTTCTCCGCCTCTGACTTCTTGGCCGAACTCCTGTAGATGCCCGCACTCTGGATTGAGAAATTCTGAGAAACTGCCGAATTATTGTATCTAGGAATCCCGAAAGAAGGGAAAGGAAATCGGGCACAGGTTTCTGTATGACGCAGCGCCGTGCCCGACTCCACAACAGATACAGTAATACTAATCGACATTCCGGCCCGTGACTATAGCTTTATCAAGCTCTCTGGAGAATGGCACGCTCGCCTGAGCTCCGTCTGCTGCCCGGCCTGTGAAACCCGCGGGCAGTTCAAAAGACATGGCTGCTATCACAAGTATCACTACCAAAACAGGATCATGATTCTCCGATTGCGCTGCCGCCAGTGCGGGTGCACCCACGCTCTGATTCCCAGTTTTTCGCTTCCCGGCACCTCAATCGGAAGCGAGGAGGCGGAGCGGTACCTGATCGCGCGTGCAGAGGACATAGGACGGGGGCGGGCGGGAAGGGAGCTGCGTGCACAGAGGATGAGCGGTAGCTACCCCAAAAGCTTGGACCGGATGTTCGCTACGGCGGTGAGGAGGGCCAAGGCGCTGTTTCCCCGGGCGGCCGATGAGAGCTTGTCCGCTCTTGCGTGGGTGTTTGCCGTCGTGGGCTACACGGAGCGGCCCCTGGTGGAGTTGAATCGCTTTTGCCTGGCCAGTGGAGTAAACGCTGTCTGTTTCTGCCGCGCTTCCATCCTTGTTTTCAAGCCTCGCCGAGCGCGAAGCAGCTTTTCACATAATCTGGGCTCTGCCGGTCCTCCCACCTGCCGCCTACACTCCGGGTGAGATCACACAACAACCGGAGGAATCGATGAACACGGAAGAACGAGAGAAAAAAGCAAAACAGATAGCCGAGTTCCGCTACGGCCTGATCGCGGAGCTGGCCAACCCCTACCTCAAGCCCCAGGAGCTGCGGCTCCTGCTCAAGGAGAAAGCCTCCCGGGAGCACGATGTGCCCAATACGGGCCGCCGCAAACTCTCCCGTTCCTGCCTGCTGAAATGGCTTTCATCCTACCGAAAACGAGGAAAAGACGGCTTGATGCCCCGAAGAAGGCGGGACGCCGGATTCAGCCGCGCTCTGGCGCCCGCCGAAGCGGCGATCCTTCTGGGCTATCTGGAAAACCATCCCTATCTCACCGCCATGACGGCGTTGAAAACCCTTCAGACCGAGGGCAAGATAACCGGGACCCTGTCCAGATCCTCCCTGTCGCGGCTGGTCCGTGCGGCTGGGCTTGAAAAAAACCTGCGAATCACTGCCGAACAGCGCGAGAAGAATCTGAAGTTTCAGTTTTTCTCCCCTCTTGAATGTGTCCAGGCCGACTGCATGTACAGCATGCGGGTCTCCGATGCCAAGGGTAAAAGCCGCCTCGCCGTCCTTCTCGCCTTCATCGACGACGCCACGCGACGCATCCTGTATGCGGCATTCGGCTTCAGTGAAAGCTCCACCGCCTTCGAGGCCGGCATCAAGCACATCCTTTCGGCCCACGGTCGAATCGGTCGGTTGTACGTGGACAACGGCAGCGGCTTCATCTGCGCTCAAACCCAGCGGATCCTCGACACCCTGGGCATCGTTCTTATCCACTCCCGCCCCTACAAACCGGCAGGGCGCGGGAAGATCGAACGGTTCTGGCGGACTGCCCGCGAACAATTCTTCCGCCCTCTGGAGCCCAACTCAGTGAAAAGCATTGCCGATCTGGATACACGGTTTCACGCATGGCTGGAAGGCGAGTATCACAGAAGCCCCCACCGCGGCATAAACGGCAAGACCCCCCTGGAGGCGTGGCTGGAGAAGGCCCATACCATCCTGCCGTCTGGACCCGACAGTGGACTTAGCCCAGGTGTTCCTCCACGAGGCCGGCCGTAAGGTCCACAAGGATTCCACCATCACCCTGGACGGCGTGCTCTACGAGGTGCCATCCACCCTCACCGGTGAGCGCATCCTGGTGCGCTACGACCCCAGTATCTGCCCCCACAGCGACGACGGCTGATGGTGTTCCACGGGGGCAAGCCCTGCGCGGAGGCCCGTATGGTCGATGCCTACGCCAATCCCACGTCAGACGGGGTTCTCTGTGCAAGGATCTCGTTGTCGACTCCCCTGAGCAGCTCCCCACAACCAGAAGCCTACCGCCACTCCCCTGAAAGCTTCCCTGTCCGCCTCTCGGGTTCAGCTCGAAGCGAACAAGGAGGCGACGGAATGAACTCCAAAGAGATGCTCAGCTATTTCGGCCTTGCCGCTTTGCCCTTCACCAAGGAGATCCCCACAGAACAGCTCTCGCTGCTTCCTTCGGTGGAGAAACACCTCGCCGCGGCACAGCTGCTTATCGATACCCGGGGCACGGGGGTCCTCGTCGGAAAGTCCGGCACCGGTAAAAGCTGCCTGCTTCGGTTGTCTGGCTTCACGGCTGCCTCCGGGTCTGTACAAACCGCTGTACCTCTGCCACACCTCCGTGGGAATCGTGGAGTTCTACACCCACCTCTCCAGCCTTTTCGGCCTTTCCCCCTGTTATCGCAGAGCCTCTATGTTCCGCGATCTCAAGGAGCATATCCAGTCCATGAACAACTCCCGCCATGTGCACCCCGTGCTCATCATTGACGAGGCTCACCTGCTTAACAACGAAATCCTGGCGGAGATCAGACTTCTGACCAACTTCAACATCGATTCACTGAACGCCTTGACCGTCCTCCTCTGTGGGGCCGAAAGCCTTGCCCTTCGCTTTGGGCTTTCAGTCCTTGAAGCCCTGGCCAACTCGATCACTATCACAATCTCCATCGACGGCCTCTCCCAACAGGAGAGTATCGCTACATCGAGGGACGCCTGTCCGCCTGCGGCGCCCGCATTCCCCTGTTCACCAAGAACGCTCTGACCCTTGTTCACCAGGCATCGGGGGGAATCCTTCGCACCATCGGCACGGTCGCCAACGCCGCCCTTCTCAAAGCTTTCATGGCCAAGAGTCCTCAAGTGGAGGCGGAACATGTACAGGCGGTCATTCAACGCTGATTGCAGCGGCCTGGAAAATGCGGGAGTGTGGGGCGTACCTTGCACTCCCTTTTTTATTGTCCCTTAAAAACGGATGAGACAATAATGCGGGAATTGAGAAAATATCGCGGTCATTTTTAAAACCGGATCGCGGGATTCCCGCGGACAGAAAAGCGGGTGACTACAACTCCTCCAGCACCTCCCAGAGCCCCGCACGAGATTGATCCGTGCCTACGGATTGTACTCCTCACGCGCTCGGGGTACGTGGCTGCGGATGCCCTACCTTGTACGTCTCGCCCCTGAGGGGTGGAAGCAGGATCATTCGCCTCCGCCTTCAGCTTGCGTCGGTGCCCCCGGCGAGCCCCAACCGGACTGTTCGGTTTCCGCGATGGAGTGCCGCTCCGCGTGGGCTCGCCTTATTGCGAAGGTCTACGAGGTCGATCCCTTGGTCTGTCTCAGCTGCGGCGCAGCGATGCGCGTCTTGGCCGTCATCACCGAGCCGCAGCAGGTCCTCAAGATCCTGCGCCACCTCGTGAAGATCGGTACGCCGCCACCCGGCTTAGACCCTGCTTCCCTCAACTGACCCTTGTCTTCTTAGCAAGCCTGGGGCACCTATGAACAGTGTCGAGAGCCCATTTCTCGTCGTTCCCTTTTGCGGGACTAGTCTGGCTTTTCTTTATGCCCGAAGGCCGCGTAGCCCCATCTGTTGGCCCATATTGTTTCCCATTCCTCATTCTCGGCCCGATATGTTCTTGCTGAAGATCACTCAACTTGCCTGTGATGGGTTGCAACCGCACTCCGGGCGAGCTCGTCCCGCCAGTCGCTTGCTATGCCCAGACAACACCCTTATAGTAGTTCCTATCGTTAACTCCTCCAGCACCTCCCAGAGCCCCGCACGAGGTTGATCCGTGCCTACGGATTGTACTCCTCACGCGCTCGGGGTACGTGGCTGCGGATGCCCTACCTTGTACGTCTCGCCCCTGAGGGGTGGAAGCAGGATCATTCGCCTCCGCCTTCAGCTTGCGTCGGTGCTCCCGGCGAGCCCCAATCGGACTGTTCGGTCTCCGCGATGGAGTGCCGCTCCACGTGGGCTCGCCTTATTGCGAAGGTCTACGAGGTCGATCCCTTGGTCTGTCTCAGCTGCGGCGCAGCGATGCGCGTCTTGGCCGTCATCACCGAGCCGCAGCAGGTCCTCAAGATCCTGCGCCACCTCGTGAAGATCGGTACGCCGCCACCCGGCTTAGACCCTGCTTCCCTCAACTGACCCTTGTCTTCTTAGCAAGCCTGGGGCACCTATGAACAGTGTCGAGAGCCCATTTCTCGTCGTTCCCTTTTGCGGGACTAGTCTGGCTTTTCTTTATGCCCGAAGGCCGCGTAGCCCCATCTGTTGGCCCATATTGTTTCCCATTCCTCATTCTCGGCCCGATATGTTCTTGCTGAAGATCACTCAACTTGCCTGTGATGGGTTGCAACCGCACTCCGGGCGAGCTCGTCCCGCCAGTCGCTTGCTATGCCCAGACAACACCCTTATAGTAGTTCCTATCGTTCATTCTCGGCCCGATATGTTCTTGCTGAAGATCACTCAACTTGCCTGTGATGGGTTGCAACCGCACTCCGGGCGAGCTCGTCCCGCCAGTCGCTTGCTATGCCCAGACAACACCCTTATAGTAGTTCCTATCGTTTAGTTCCTATCGTTAGGTTAGACAAAGCGACTCACATATCCTAAAGTAAGTCAGAGTCGAAAGGAGCAGATAATGGCAAGGGGATACTTTGGATATTGCAAATACAATTCTACAAGCCCGTCTCAGGCAGACCTAAGATCCAAAACGAAAGTTCTGAATGTCTATCTCAGTTTTGAAGATGCCCTGAAGCTGAATTTCGCAATGCAGAAGTGCCTTCTGCAACTCGCCTCATCCAACCATCGCGGGGGGAAAGGCAAGAGCAAGGGGCTTTCTCTCGCAGTCTGCCTTGGGAGGCCAGCAATAATGGTCACAGAATTTCCCAGGGACTAACGAGGCTGTTACGAAACCCCCTCAATCCAACATCCAGACTACGGCGCAAGTCCAAGGGGCCAACGCCCATACGGATTGCGCCACTGCCTCCCCGGTACCCCCAAGCGCAGACTGCCACTGCCTACTACCGGTGCTGCACCGTTGGCAAACCCAACTTACTCCGTCCAGGATTGCCCCAGGACGCCAGTGGCGGGCCGTGGTGCGATTTTCCGTTGGATTGACGTATCACTTTTGCCCTAGGCGCGCGCAACTTAGTGTTACGGCTCAGTCGGATGAAAACAAGACGGGTACCTCGGATCTGGTAGATGGCTAGGAGGTCGGAACGGACGTGGACACCTCCGCGAAGGTACTGCGTATCCACGCCAGCTATGTCGATGTGGACGGCGAGCGCGATCAGGCCAAGCACGGAAGCAACCGCGACGTTCCCCTACCGTCTGCGGTGAGTGAAGCGCTGGAGGACTGGCGCAGTGAGCCACCAGCTACGCGGCCTGAGAATTGGGTTAGCTGCGATACCGAGCAGCCCAACCAGCCCATGCGTGCGGACCTCATTCGTGAGGCTTACTACGCGGCCTTGATTGACATTGGCATCAAGAATCGAGAGGCCCGACGGATTGTGTTTCACTCCCTGAGGTACTGGTACAACACCCAACTCCGCGGCTCGATCCCTGAAGCTGTTCTCCGTCGGTTCACCGGGCACCACAGTGAGGAGATGACGGACCTGTACGACGCGGGGAAAGAGATTGATTTTCAGAAGGCACGAGCTCGACTGGAGGAACTGGCTAAGTCGCCGGAAAAGAAGAAGGCAGCAAAGAACTAGCCGACTTGACGGGCGGCCCAGAGGCGACATCAAAAACGGATCACAACCCCAGACTGGAGGTGAACAAAATGCCCGACGACCGGAAGGTGCTGCCTCTCAAAGAGGCATACAGTTATGCGGCTTCTCATGGGTTTGATAAGGAAGTATCAGAGATACGGGATATGGAAATTTAGTGGGATCTTTCGTACTCATCGTCCCTAAGACGTGGCTACATTATTGACCTTCTATCAAATAATAACCTGTTCGATGACTTCAAACAGCAATTCTGGCCTTCTGGCAACTCGAGCTGGGGAGAGAGCCGGTCGAGATTTTGGCGCTCTCTCAAGCCGCGCTACATCAGTTTCCTGGAAGGAAAGAGTCCTGAGACGGCAGAAGAAGAAGAGGACAGCGACAAGGAATTTGCAGCTGAGGCTGATCTACGTGATTTTCTTGCAAACAATCTTGACTGTGTCGAGCCCGGCCTCCGTTTATATTCTTGTGATGACAAGTACGGGATTGAATACCCAATAGATGACGGTCGAATCGACATTCTTGCCACCGACAAGGATGACAGATATGTTGTTTTTGAGCTGAAGCTGACTAGGGGAAGAAACAAGACGCTCGGTCAACTTCTATACTACATGGGATGGATTGACAAGAACCTAGGGAAAGCTCCATGCCGCGGTATCATCATCGCAAAGGATATCTCTGATGATCTAGTCCTCGCAGTCCAGAGAGTAAACGACGTGTCATTATATCGATATAAACTCAGCGTGTCCGTCGAGCTCGTCAGATGATATTGACTTCTACCGTGTGAAGGTAACGAAAGCCATTACTTCGTCGTCGCCCTAAGTAGTCCGTTGTTGATAACTATATTACGGGACAACAAATAGATCAAGCACAGTGTTGACTGATGTTGCCGCGAACTCCCTAATGTTGCGGTGTTTGTACCCTCTCAGGGTGACACTCGGGGTGACACTTGAAGCACATAATAGCATCACCCTTTCCTGTCCAGAATTCGACATCTGCTCAGTCCAGAAACGGTGTCACATTGAGAACCGTGAGGAACCGCCAGAAGCCAGGTCGTTTTTCGAGTCCTTGAAACGAAAGGGCCATTCAGTCTAGAAGAGGACTTGAACTTCCATGCCCTTGCGAACACTAGACCCTGAAAGTGGCCGAGGCGATGTCAGGGCGGCAGTTCCTCTGTCGTGCATTGTAGCTCTATGTCGCTAATTGCAATTTCGGAAAAAACATAGATCAAGTGCCTCGTGTTAGGATGTTTCTTCATGTAGCTCTCAATCCTTCAAGTGGACTCCTCTCAGGGTCAGACTCAAGGTCAGAGTAGGAGATGAACTTGCGGTAGCCAGTATGCTGTCGCCCAGTGTTTCCGGTCTGGCTGTGTTCCTAAAAAGAACGAAGCTATAATTTGTTCTTTTGATCAAACAGCTTTATGCCCGGAAATATTTTTTGTAACATCATGAGATAACCCCAGCCTGGACTCCTGCGAAGCACCCGGCAGGCCCGATAATTGTTACTACCATTCAAAACCCTTGCCCCACTACTTGATCCGCTCAGCTTCCGAGAACGCGGCGAAAATACCCTCATTCGGGAAACGGCGCGCCACATCCACTATGACTGACCTTGCCGCCTCAATGCCCGCGTCGTCCAGGTAGCTTATCAGCATGAAGTTCAGCTCTGGCCAGACCTGCGTCCCGTCCTTGTGGGTTCTCGTGCCCCTGCCCTCAATCCGGGGTAAAAGGGTGAACTCGATGCCTTTAATGGCCGCAGCGAGACCGTCCACGAGCTCGGACTGAACGGCCTCGCATGCGATCAATTCCAGTCGCTTCATAGCGTGCCCTTCCTTTTTGCGTCCCTCATGTTCACGATGTAGTAGACGACGGGAACAATGACCAGCGTGATGATGGTCGCCGTGACCAGGCCGCCGAGCACGGCCAACCCGATCGGCTGGGTGATGTTGGAGTTGTCCGAGGGGAAAAAGGCCATCGGGATTTCGCCGATGATCATCGCTCCGGCGGTGATCAGAACGGGGCGGAAACGGGTTGCCCCGCCCTCAATGCAGGCGTCCATCAACCCGGCGCCGCGGGCGCGCAGGAGGTTCGTGCAGTCGACAAGGAGGATGCCGTTGTTGACCACGATGCCGATCAACATGACGACGCCCAGCATGGTGAACATGTTCAGGGTTTGTCCCACGATGAAATAGATCCCGAGGACCCCGATGATCATTATGGGAACTGTGGCCAGGTTGATGATCGGGTCCTTCAGGGATTCGTACTGGGCCGCCATGACGCCCCAGACGAGGATTATGCAGAGGACAATGATCGCGAGGATGGTCTGGGCCTGGGAGGCCATCTCGCTCCAGGATCCGGTATAGCTGATCGAGACGTCGTCCGGTACGATAATTCGGGACTTGATGAGGGATTGTATTTTCGCCTCGACCTTGTTCGCCTGTTTTCCCGGCGCAAGGCTTCCCGAAAGATCGACCGTACGGGTCTGGTCCGTCCGGTGGACCTGAACGAGCCCTGCCGTCTTTTTCAGCGCGACGAGGCTCGACAACGGGACGCGGGAGCTCGAGTTGCTGAGCACGAAAACTTTGTTCAGGTCCACGGTCTTTGTCCTGTCGGAGGGCTGGAGCCGCACCCAGACGTCGTACTCTTCGCCCCCCCTGCGGAACACCGTGGATTGGTATCCCTTCATGGCGTCGCGGATCTCGGCCGCGATCGTGGAGACCGAGATGCCGAAGGAGGCCGCCCGCCGCCTGTCGATCTGGACCTCGATCTGGGGGAGCCCGCTATTCGTGTCGGTCTCGGGCTCCAAGACCTCGGGGACGTCGGACTTTATCAGGACGAGGATCTCGTTCGCGGTTTTCACCAGCGCATCATAGTTGTTCGAGGTGAGGGTGACGTCGATGTCTTTGCGTTCGGACAGGGGGTGACCCATTTGAAAACTGAAAGATGCATTCGGGTAATCCTTGAAATGGGCGCGAAGTTTCTTCTGTATCGTCATGAAGTCGTCGATACGCTGCGAGCCACTAGGAATAGTGACAACGAGGCTGCCTTTGTAGCTAGAGCTTGTGGAGAAAAAACCGCCGGTCGCGCCGCTTGTGGCGATGATGTTCTTCACCCCCTTCAACTCCTCCTTCGCGATTTCCGCGAACTTCAGGACGACCGCTTCAGTCTGTGTAAAAGGCGTTCCCAGGGGCATGGTGACGTTGAGGGTGACGGAATTCTCATGCATGGTGGGAGTGAAAATGATCGTGATGCGGGGGAGAAAAAGAGGATCGAGCCGACGATCAGAGCGAGGATGACGAATACCGTAGTTGCGCGATGCTTCAGGCATGAAATCAGGAGACGCCGGTAGCCGCGGTTCACCGCATTGATCCCTCTGTCTATCAACGTGTCGAAGAAGACGAGGACCGGATTCTTCAAAGGCTTTTCACCCCGCGTGGTGAGCGGAAGGTAACGGCTTGCGAGAACCGGCACGAGGGTGACGGCAACCACAAGGCTCACGAGGTTGGAGATGATAATCGTGAACACCATGTCCTTGAACATGATTCCCATCATCCCGAGCTTGTTGATGAACATGACGATCGGGAGGAAAGCGACGACGGTTGTAAGCACGCCGGCGGTGACGGCCACCAGCACCTCCTGGCTGCCGATGTTGGCCGCCACGAGCGCTTTTGTGCCGCGTTTGCGATAGATAGAGATGCTGTCTATGATGACGATGGAGGCGTCAACGATGCTCCCGATGCTCACGAGGAGCCCCGCCATGGTCATCATGTTGAGCGTGAAGCCCGCGAAATACATGGAAAGGAGGGTGACGAGAATGGCGATCGGAAGGGTGATGCCGATGATGATCGTACTCTTGATGTTCCTGAGGAAGAAAAAGACGAAGAAAATCGTGAGGGCAGCGCCCTCGACGATGGCTTGCATCAGGTCGTTGATGGCGGACCTGATCTGGATCGAGGTGTCATTGATAATCTCAAGCTTCACGTCCGAGGGGAGCACCTGCTTGAGTTGCACGATGGACTTGTAGACGTTGTTCGCCACGCTCACCGTGTTCTGGCCGCTTTGCTTGCTGACGGAGACATAGACCCCGGGGGTGCCGTTGATATAGACCGAGGTCTCGACGTCCTTGTAGCCGTCGAAGACGGTCGCCACGTCCTTCAGCCTGATCGGCACGCCGTTCTTCATTGCGATCTGCGCGTTGGCGATGTCCTCGTCAATGGTGGAGAATGCGCCCGTTGTCCTGATCGCGTACTCGGTCTTGCCTTCGATGATCTTTCCGGCGCCGAGCTCCACGTTCTGATCGGCAAGGGCGGAGGATATGTCGCTGATCGTGATTCCATAGGCCTCCAGACGGTTCCGCGATATGTCTACCCGGACCGCCTCCTCCCTGCCTCCGACCACCGACACCTGTGAAACCCCGGAGGTCCCCGCGAATTTCGTCTCCACGATATCCTCGGCGATCTTTTTCAGTTCCTCGGTGCTGCGGTTTCCCCGGACAGCGACCTTGACGATCGGCATCGTATTGGGATCTATCTTGATAATGGTGGGTCTGTCCGCTTCGCTGGGGAGGCTGTCCACGACGGTATCGACCTTGTCGCGAATGTCGTTGGCCGCCTTATCGAGGTCCTTCCCGTAGTCGAACTCTATCGTGATAAAGCTCATTCCGTCCGACGAGGTCGAGGTCATGCTCTTCATACCCTGGACGTTGGACAGACCCTTTTCCAGGATTTTCGTCACATTCTTCTCCACGGTTTCGGGCCCCGCGCCTGTGTAGGTGGTGGTTACCATGACAAAAGGCGGCGAGGAGGTGGGCAAAAGATCGAGCGGGATCGATGAGATCGAATAGAGTGCGAGAACGACCACAATGGTAAAAGCGACCGTTATGAAGATCGGCCGTTTGACGACGCGCTGTGCAAGGGTCATTTTCCCTCCCCCTTCACGACCGTGACCGTCGTTCCGTCGGAGAGACGGTCCTGGCCCTCGTAAACCACCTGCTCGCCCGCGGAAAGCCCATCGAGAATGGCCATATCCTCGTCCACGGTGCTGCCGGTCTTGACGACGCGCTTTTCCGCAATGGAGTTTCCCGCATTGTCCGCGACGACGAAGACGAAGGTTTCGATATTCCGTGTGATCACGGCCGAAGCGGGAATTACGACATGGCCGGCGATCGGGGAGGTAAAGAGGCGGACCTCCGCGTACATGCCGGCGCTGATCCGATCGTCTTTCTTGGTAAAAACGAGGTTGATTTCCCTGGTCCGGCTCGTCGCGTCGAGGACGGGACTGACGCGGGAAACGACGGCTGCAAAGGTTTCATCCGGAAGCGCCTCCAAGGAAATCGTCGCTTTGATGCCCGTTTTCGCCTTCGCCGAATCCCGCTCGGGGAGCTGTACGACGATCTTGAGATCATCGATGATGCCGACCGTGGCGATCGAGCTTGAGGTGGTGACGGTTTGGCCCCGTTCTGCCAGTATGCTCGTGATCGTTCCCGTAATTGGTGCAACGACCTCGCTGATCGCGTAATTGGAGCCCGGTTTGGAGGGATCGACCCTGGCGATAGTCTGGCCCTTGGAGACCGAGTCTCCGAGGGCGACCGGGTAGTCGACGAGCCTGCCGCCGATATCCGGGTAGACGGCCACATTGACGTTGGCCTCCACATCGCCGCTCTCGTCGATGTACGGCCTCAGCGTCTTGACCGCGGCGATCATGGTCTTGACGACCCGCGCCTCTCCGGACTGGGCGTCCCCCGGAGCCTCCATTCCCATGGGGGGCGATTTTAGGGCTGCGGATGACGCGCCACTGGCGTTCCCCTTCTTTGTCGCGAAATATGCGATGCCGCCGGCTATGACGACGATGACGATGAATATGGTGATGAAGTGTCTGGTTTTCATGGCGTCTTACCTCGCGAGTGTTCCGAATGGAATGTCCAATGCGTCTTCCAAATCAAGTATCGCGGACATGAGCGTGTAGGCCTCGCTCAATACATTGTTCTTTGCCTCGTCCAGCGTGGACGCCGCGCTGGTAACGTCGCTTAACGCTTTGTAGCCCTTCTGATATGCCTCATAGGTGAGATCGTAGGTTTTCTGCGCGAGGGCCGCGTTGCCATCCAATGCCGCAAGCGATGAGATTGCCGTCTGGATGCTGCGCAGACCGGACCGCGCGGCGATGCCGGCCGAAATTTTGGTTTCGCTGTGCTGGTTCTTCAGCTTTCTGATCAAATCATCATATTCAGCGATCGCGGTCTTCGCGGAAGATCCGGGGATGAACGTATCCAACGGAAGACTGAAGCCCACGGTCAACGCGCCGATATCCGTGTATGACCCGCCCGAGAACCACCGGAAATACTCCGGCGTGGTATAGAGATCCACCGTAAGTAATGGAAGAAAGCTGTCCTTCTCCTTCGCCTTTTTCGAGGACTCGACGATTTGGATAGATTTCTCCAGGGAAAGGACCATGAGGGTTTCTCTTCCCTCGGCTTCCTTCACCGCGGTTTTTGCGGGATCCGGTTTGACCGATTTCGCGGTTTCCCCAAGGTCGCCGGAAAGCGCAACGGACTCGCTGATATCGATGCCCAGAAGGAGCTTGAACGAGTCCATGATGTTCGCCCGCGAAGTTTGTGCGCTTTCCAGCTTCGGGGTGAGCTTTTCGCGCGACACCCGTGCGGAGAACAGATCGATATCCGGCACGAGGCCCGCCTTGTATTTCTGTTCCGTCTGCTCGAGGTTTTTCTGCTCTCTCTGGATGTTCTGCTCGGCAAGACGCACCGAATCGTCCGCGAGCAGCAGGCCGTAGTACGCCTTGCGCACCGAAAGCTCCAAAGCCCGCTCGGCCTGCGTGTACGTGATGATGCCGCTTTCGTAGTTCAGCCTGATCTTGTTCACGTTTTCCATGGCGGAGAGTGAAAAGGAAAGGCTCAATCCGAGAGAACCGTAGGCCGTCAGGGAGTTCGCGAAGCTCTCCATGGAGCTGTTGGCGCGAAGGGCCCCTGCTGAAACCGTGACGCTCGGCAGGCACGTGTTCCATGAATTATTGAAGGCCCTTTTAGATGTCTCGAGCGTCATCCGATCCCTTTGAAGGCTCAGATTCTGCTTGAGAGCCATGTCAACCGCCTGGTCGATAGTGAGCGCGGTTTGTGCCGAAGCGGTGGATGCCGCTACGAGCGTTGCAAATAAAATCCACCAGAATTGTTTCATCTCAAGATATCTCCGCGACATCAAATTGTAGATAGCCTGAAACAGGCAATATGAAGTTGCAAATATTATGCCATGTTTGGAATTGAAGAATTCTGGGAAAATCCTGGTTTTTTTACAGTTATAATTCATCTCCGAATAGGAGATGCGCATGAAATGCGCACTTTCCTTTCTCACTGCGCAAATCATTCACGCCCGTTTTTCATTCAAAAAGCAGTTAGTGAACAGGAATTATCCGGAGGCAAAGAGCGATGAAGGTCTTGCCCAAGCCGCCAAAACAGTGCCTGGCTTGAACTTAGTGTGCCGGATCCTATATTCGTATTTCCTTAAATCACCGGGTGCCTTTATATTTCTACTATGAAGATTGGCTTTTAGGACAAGGGCGCCCTGATCATCCTGACGCATGGCTTTATGAAAAGAGCCAAAAGACGCCCGATCAAGAGATCCGAAAGGCTCTAGAATACAGAGCCGATTGGGAGGGGAGATCGTAAATGAGCGATGTCGATCGCATGATTGAGAAGCACGCGAAGCGCTCGCCGGGATTTGAAGCGAAAGTCAATGCCGAGCTCGCCGAATTGCGCATAGGCCTTATCGTGAAGGAGCTCAGGCGGAAGAAGAAGCTGACACAGGAAGAGCTGGCAAGGCGTATCAAGACGACGAAGTCGGCAATCTCTCGGCTCGAGAACAGCTCGGGGGGAGCACGACTCGACACTCTTGGCAAGGTGGCACAGGCTCTTGGGAAGGAGTTAGTGATAAAGTTTCGGTGACACCCGCGCTTCACCTGGCCCGGCCCGTCGATGCGCGCCGATCCCAGCAGGCCTTCCGGGAATCGGTACCCCTTCAACCAAGTGCTTGTGCCTGATAGCATGAGCTGATCCAACCCGGGCATACTTCCCTCCCGCTGTCTCGATTCTGCAACTCAAGACTACAGGATTTTACTGCCCGGGGTGGGTCAATTCCTGAGCGGCGTAAATACCTTCCAAGCGCCTCGGGCGGTTCCGGCTCGAGCGGATCAGCTCGGCCGTAGAGCGGTTCCTGGAATGCGGGGACTACACGAAGGGCATTGCGAGGATCCAGTGCACCAATCCCGAATGCAAAGCAGACTACTTCCGCCCCTTCAGCTGCAAAGTGTTCTACCTCTGCCCCTCCTCACAAAAGCGCACCCTGCTGTTCGGGGAGTACATGAACGAGCACCTCTCAAAGCTGTTCCCCGCGACAGAGTTCCTTGTCGAGGTCCTGCAGCACCTTCCTGACGCCGGCACCCGCCTGATTCGTCGCTATGGGCTGTATTCCTCGCGCTCCCGTGGCACATGGTCCCGCAAGCCCCACCTTGCCCGCCTGGCTCCCGAGGGGTGGCAGAAGGACCACCAGGGGCAGCCTGCTCTGCGCCTCGGCACAGCCTCCCAGGACACCATGGATCAGTCCGTGTCGGCCAAGGAAGCCCGCTCCGCCTGGGCACGGCTGCTCGCAAAGGTCTACGAGGTCGATCCCTTGCGCTGTACCCGCTGCGGTTCCCAGATGCGGGTCCTCGCCGTCATTACCGATCCCCAGCAGGTCCTCAGGATCCTCCGCCACCTTATCAAGACCGGCGCGGCCCCCCCGGGACTCGACGCCGCTTCCCTGAGGTTGACTCTCCTCCCCCCGTTCCCACACGCGCCGAGATTCTTGCCCTCGCACGAGCCGTGCAACCCTCGTGTGGACTGCGATCGCTTTCTCCACCCCTCTGCGCCAGCACGAGGCATCTCCTCAGCCCTTCCCGCACAGTCAGTTGCGCTCTCCCAGCTGCTCTCCGGGCCGAACTCCAGCCTGGACTCCTGCGAAGCACCCGTCAGGCCCTATAATTGTTACTACCATTTGTTATTGCCGTCGTGCTGGGCCTGCCGCTGGGAATCGCGGCGAGCCGCGGATTGGCCGGCGTGGTGGCCTAGCTCCTGAACTTCACGATTTACAGCCAGGCCCCCCCGCCTGGGTGTACATCGTGCTCGCGCTGATGGGGATTGCGGTTCCGCTCCTTGTCGCGCTGGGACCGATCCAACACACGACGCGGGCGACGGTTCGTGAGATCCTGAGCGATTACGGCACAAGCCGCGAGACGTTCGGCTCACGCGGCCTTGGCAGCAGGCTCGGCAGGATCAGGGGAGTCGATGCAACCCTGATCCTCGCGCTCCGCAACACGTTCCGGCGCCGAGGCCGTCTGATCCTGACGCTCGGGCTTCTGGCCGCGGCGGGCGGAATGTTCATGACGGGCATCAACGTCAAAGCCGGCTGGGAACGCTTTCTCGCGGACGGCGTAGCGAGCCGCCACTACGATCTCGAAATCCGCCTGAACAACCCGCGATCGACGGAGGAGCTCGTTTCAACGGTTGCCGCTATACCCGGAGTCACGCACGTCGAACCCTGGAACCTGACGCCCATAGCAGTGTATCGCCCCGATGGGCTTGATATCGTCCGCACGTATCCAGATGGGGGTCACGGCAGCTTCATGCTCCGTTCGGCTCCTCCGGAGAGCACGATTCTCGAGTCTCCGATTCTAAGCGGGCGCTGGCTCCAGGCCGGCGATACGGATGGCATTGCACTGAACCAGCTTGCGGCCGTCTTTTACCCCAATGTCAAAGTGGGGGATGTCATCCGCCTGATGGTCAATGGGCGTACCGCCTCTTTCCGCGTAGTCGGGCTGGTGCGGCAGATCATGACACCTGCGATGGCCTACGTCACTCCCGCCACGTTTGCATCTGCGGCAGGAATCCCCCTTTAGGCCGTCAATGCCGTGCTCATCGTCATGAAGGAGCATGACGCGGAATCCATCAACACATTGACGGGAGAAATCGGCCGCGCGCTGGAAGCGAAGAACATACGCGTGAAGGTCTTCATTCCGAAAACCATCCTGGAAGGCGCAAGCGATGCGCACGTGTATATCTTCATCTACTCGCTTATCGTCATGGCGATAGTGATGGCGGCGGTCGGCGCGCTGGGACTCATGTCCAGCATGGGAACGAGCGTGATAGAGCGAACGCGCGAATTCGGCGTCATGCGCGCCATCTGGGCCAGGTCGCACACCGTCTTGAGAAATGTCATCAGCGAAGGGCTGTTCATCGGCCTGATGAGCTGGTTCATTGCCGTGGCTTTTTCAATCCCGCCCTCCCTGGTGGTTGACAATCTCATCGGGGGCATGTTTTCCCGGGTTCCATTGACCTTGATTGTATCTCCCACGGCCCTTGTGATCTGGCTCCTGGTGATCGTGTTCGGCTCGATCGTGGCCAGCGCCTATCCGGCCTGGCAGGCATCCCATTTGACCGTTCGGGAAACGCTCTCATACGTCTAGCAAGGAGATCCTTATGAAGACCAAAAGGAAAGCGATTGTGCATGTCACGATCATCGTTGTCGTCGTCGGCCTGATCGCGATCGCCATCCTGCTTGCAAACCGGAGCTTTGACTTTGTAGGCTTCCTGAAAAAACTTCATGGAGGTTGAGCGAAATGCAGAAGGAGCGGAAAATGGTACGAAAAGCCATAGGAATCATCCTTATGATTGCGGCGGGCGTATTAGCCATCATGCTGCTTACCTACGGCGGACCAATCATGCCGCATATTCTGGGTCCAATTGCCCTGGCGATAGCAGGAGTCCTCTTTTTGGCAATTAGAAAAAAGCTGACCGTCCCGCCAAATCGGGCCCGTTGCGGTTTTTCTTTCCCTCGTCGGTCAAATTATCTACCTCCGACGAGAAAACCGATCATGAGATCAACACAGGCCGATCACACACGGAACTCATCGGGCAATTCTTCTCAGGGAATTTTCATGCCACAGTAATTCGTCACGAACCAGATGGAGTCGAACTCTTACCGCGGTTTTCGGTCGAGGATCCGGTACGGGACGAGGCGGACCTCCGCACAGGCATCGCCGCGGAAGTGGCGACGCCGCCGGCGGGTGCCTACTGACCGGAACTTGCCGACTCGAGCTGGACCGTTCCGCTCAGGTAGTTAAGTCGACCCACGAGCCTCGGCGGATCGGCCAACGCGTGAGATCCGATGACCAGGCCGGCCAAAAGAACGAATGAAGAAACCCATTTCATGTACATGCACCCCGGCGAAGCCCATGGGACGCGTAGAGAAAAACCTTGAAAACCGCGACTTTATGGGATGATAGTGATAAAAACTCCGTGCGAGCGGTTTTAAGCCTTGCTCAATTATGATATACCGCCGTCTCTTCCATATGTAATACCATATCGGCATAAGGGGAGAGAAAAAGAGAAACACGTATCCGGAACCCAGGGGCAGGTTATTTGCACTGATGCTTCGCGGGTTCAGCTCAATCCGTAGCGCTTGATCTTGTTGAGGATGGTCCTCCGGCTGATCCCAAGCTCTTCGGCGGCTTTTGTCCGGTTGCCGTTCCACTTGGCCAGCGCCTGCGCGATGGCCTCGCGCTCCAGCTCCGGGATTGATTTCGGCGGACCGGGTTCAGCGGACTTGACGGTGCCGGGCACGCCGGACCGCACGGCCTCTCCGCGGGCGATTCGGGGCCGCGCGCGGTCGAGGTCGAGATCGGCCGCCAGGATCGTCTCTTCCTCGCAGGCGATCATCGCGCGCTCGAGAATATTTTCCAGCTCCCGGATATTGCCGGGGAAAGGATAGCTCATGAGCGCTTCCAGCGCCTCGGGGGAGAGCCGCTTTGCCCGCTTTCCCATTCGCCGGCGCAGCTTCTCGAGAAGGTGTCCGGCAAGAAGGGGAATGTCCTCCCTGCGCTCCCTCAGGGGAGGGACCGCGATGCGGACAACGTTCAGCCTGTAGTAGAGATCCTCGCGGAACCGGCCTTCCCGCACGAGCTCCTCGATATTGCGGTTCGTGGCCGAGAGAATACGGGCTTCTATGGGGATGTCGCGGGTGCCCCCGAGCCTTCGCGTCTTGCGCTCCTGGAGAACCCTGAGGAGCTTTACCTGCAGAGACGGCGGCATCTCCCCGATCTCGTCAAGGAACAGGGATCCCGCGCCCGCAAGCTCGAACAGTCCGGTGGTGCGGCTGTCCGCGCCCGTAAAGGCTCCCTTCTCGTGGCCGAAGAGCTCGCTCTCCACGAGGTTCTCATGGATGCCTCCGATGTTCACGGCCACGAACGGCTCGCTTGAGTGCGGAGACAGAGCGTGGATCTCGCGGGCCACCACCTCCTTGCCCGTCCCGCTCTCCCCGGTGATAAGGACGGTAGCGTCTCCCGAGGCGACCTTCTCGATCAGCAGCCGCAACGATCGTATGGCCGCGCTCTCCCCGACAAGCCGGGCGCCGCTCTCCGCGGTGCGGGAGCCCGCCTCGATCAGGTCCTGCCTCTTACGGCCGGCCACGAGCGCGCGCAGCTTGAGGATGAGCTCGGCGGGATCGAAGGGCTTGATGAGGTAGTCGTCGGCCCCGGATTTGAGAGCCTTCACCGCGTCGTTGATATCGCCGAGGGCGGAGATCATGATGACCGGCATGCGCAGGCCCTCGGAGCGGATCTGCTCCAAAAGCTGCTGCCCGTCCATGATGGGCATCTTCAGATCGAGAACCACGGCGTCGAACGCCTCTTCGGCCAGGCGCGCCGCCGCCTCCCGTCCGTCGGCGGCCATGGCCGATTCGATGCCCTCCAGCTCCAAAAGCCGGCAGATCGATTCGCGGATGTTCCTCTCGTCGTCGACGGCGAGCACTCTCATGCGGCGGCCTCGGGAAGTACGACGCGCGCCCTGATGCCCCCGTTCCGGCGGTCCTCGAGCGTAATGGCGCCCCGCGCGGCCAGGACAAAACGGCGGCAGATGGCCAGGCCGATGCCCGATCCCCTGCTCTTAGTGGTGAAGAAGGGATCGAATACCCGTTCCCTTTCACCGGGTTGAAGCCCTTTGCCGCGGTCCAGCACGTCGATGCGCACAGCGCCGTCGGCTTTCGCGATCTCGATGGTAACGTCCTCCTCCCGCCCACCGCTCTCCAACGCGTTGCGGAGGAGGTTCTCGAGGATCGAGCGCAGGCGCTCGGGATCGATGTTCACCGCGAAGTCGTTCCCCGAAAGGCTTTTTACGATGGAGCGCCCGCACAAGCGTTCGCCGACCGCGCAGGCGACCTCGACGGGATCGATCCGCGAAGGGATTCCCGCGGGATCGCGCAGGAAATCGTTCACGCGATGGCTGAGTATGGAGAGCCTCTCCACCTCCGAGTCGATGATCTGGAGCTCTCGACGCGCCTCGCCGGGCAAGGTCTTGGCGAGGATGCTTGTCTGCAGCCGGATGGCGAGGAGGGGGTTCTTTATCTCGTGGGCAAGCGTGCTCGCGGCCGTTCCCAGCGTGACGAGATTTTTCTGCTGTTCTATCCGCTCCCTGTATTCGCCGTTCTTGATCACGAGGAGCCTGATAAAAACCACAAGGGCGGCGAGGATGATCTCCACCGCCGGGAAGAGGAACGCCTGGAGACGAATCTGACGCCAGAACTGCGGTTGACGGATCTCCAGGTAGATCACGTCGGCCTTGCGCATTGTGTCGAACAGGAAGGACTGATCGCGGCGTGTAGCGCTGCCCTTCTTTTCGGGGGGCGGTGGAGGCGGCCCGTCCCTCGACGGCCGCAGGAGGAGCACGAGGGAATTGTTCTTCGCGCTTTCCAAATACATTCTGGCCATGTCGTACTTGACGTCCGCTTCGACAAAAGCGGGCGGCACATACGAGTCCGGAACCGCGCCCCAGCGGTACAGCAATCCGCCCCCCTCGCCATACAGTCCGACGCCGAGGATCTGCCGTTTCAGGCTCTGCGTCGCTTCGATGGCAGAGCCGAAGTCGTCGTAGAGACGGAGGCTCGCGAACAGGATGTTGAAGATCCGCTCGCAGTCATTGCGGCTTTCCAGGCGATTGCGCTCGGTTATGCCGCGAAAGATGACGACGTTCACCGCAGACAAGGCCGCGAAGCACACCAGCGTAATGCCGATCGACAGGAAGCGTGTTCTCTTCATGGCGAACCATTGCCGTCCATCATATCACGGGACGAGCGATGTGAGCAGGTTCTCGCTTTCGAGGCCGGCGAGCGTCCGCAGGCTCGAGAGATTCGAGAGGAACGAGTAGCGCGCCGAGATGAGCGCCGTGCGGTTCGTGCTCACCAGGGCCTCGGCGTCCGAGAGATCCGAGGAGGAAGCCGAAGAGAGCCTGTAGCGCTCGAGAACGCCCTGGTAGTAGCTTTCCGCGTACTCCAGGGCTTTTTTCGATGAGAACGACGACCGCGCCGAGGATATGCAGTCGTAGACGGCGCCCTGGATCTCGAGCGCAAGGGTCCGCTGCGATTCGTCGCCGTCGAGTTCGGCCTGTCTCGCGGCGATTTCCTTGGCTTCGACGCCCGCCTTCGTGGCCCAGAAATCCAGAGGAATCGACACACTGACGGACAGGGAACCGTTTCCCGCGTCCAGCCCCTGAGCGGAGCCGACGCTCAGAGCGTGGGAAAAACTGGCGCTGAGGCTCGGGAAATAGTCCGCCGCGGCCAGATTCACGGCCTTCTTCGCTTTCTGGCCGGCGAGCGCCGCCTGGGACAGGGTGGGATTGTTCGCCGTCGCGGCCTTCAGCGCCCCCGCGATGAATGTCTGGGTGTTTTCGCCGCTCAAGCCCGCAAGCCTCTGCATGAGCTGTTCGCGGCTGGCAAAATCCACGCTCGCGACTGCCAGCGGCGTCGGGAGGACCGTGAGCGAGGCCAGCGTCGCCTCGGCAACCGAGAGCTTTCCCTGCGCCTGGATGAGCGCCGTCTCCTTCGCCGCCGCGGATGATTCCGTCTCCAAGTACGCGAACCGCGTGATCATGTTCGCCTCGAGCTTCGCCTCCGCGAGGCGAAGGTGGGTCCGGGCGGCCTCCACGTCGCTCGTGGCGGCTTCGACCGAGGACTGCGCCTCCAGCAATCCGTAGAATGCGCTGTCGACCTTTTCCAGAACGCCGAAGTACTCCGTGCGCGCTTCCTCCCGCGCGATCGAGGTCATCATTGCGTCGATGGCGGAGAGAAGGGATGACTTGCCTCCGTCGTAGAGGGTCTGTGTCACGCTGACGCCGGCCGTCCCCTGCAGGGCATCGACGAGAGACGAACCGGGGTAGGAGAGGCCGACTCCCACGTTCGCCGATATGGAGGGAAGAAAGTCGTACCACTGGGTCTTTTCCGTGAGCAGGGCCGAATCAACGGAGAGCAGCGCCTTGCGGAGGGTCTTGGAGTGCGCGAGTGCATTCGCCCGCGCCTGCTCGAGGGTGAGCGGCTCTTGTGCACATAACGACGTCGCGGAGAGGAGGGCTGTCAGGATGATCGTCGGAAGAAGGATTTTCAGTTTCATCGTGTCCTCGTCATTCGTATCGAAGGGCATCGATCGGATACAGGTTGGCCGCCTTCTGCGCGGGGTAGTAGCCGAAGAAGACGCCCACTGCGGCGGCGAATCCGGCGGATTCGAAAATGATGCCGGGCTTGACGATCGCGGGCACGTTCGCGACGGACTGGAGAAGCGCTGCCACGGAAATCGCGAGGGCGATACCGATGAGACCGCCCAGCAGGCTCAGGATGACCGATTCGGAGAGGAACTGCAGGAGGATGTCCTTCTTGCGCGCGCCCACCGACATGCGGATGCCGATCTCCCGGGTCCTCTCGGTCACGGAGACCAGCATGATGTTCATGATCCCGATGCCCCCGACCAGGAGCGAAACGCCTGCAATCGCGGCGAGGAGCGTGGTGAGGGTCTTCGATGTCTGGGAGGCGGTCTTGATGATCTCCGATTGGTTCATGACGTCGAAATCCGCGGTGTCGCTCTCCGACAGGCGGTGGGAGTCGCGCAGGATCTGCTCGACCTCTTTCTGCGCGACAGTCATGAGGTCCTGCCGACGGGCGCTCATCTCGATTGCCCCGAGGAACCGGTCCTTCTGCAGCCGGGTGACCGCCGTATCGAGAGGGACCATCACGACATCGTCCTGGTCCTCGCCCATCCCCGTGCTGCCCTTGTCCGCCAGGACGCCGATGATCGTGAACGGAGTTGTCTGGATGCGGATGCGCTCCCCGATCGGACTCGCGTCGCCGAACAGCTTCTTGGCAACCGTGAGGCCGACCACCGCCACCTTGCTCCGCGCGGTGAGGTCCTTCCCGGTGAAGAACTCCCCGCTCTTCACGCCCCATTGCTTGATCGTGAGGTAATCCGGTTCGACGCCCATCACGGTAGTGGACCAGTATCCCGATCCGCCGACCACCTTGAAGCTCTGGCGGACCTCTCCGGAAATCGCGGCGATGTAGCTGGTCTCCGCGCGGAGCTTCGCCACGTCGGCGCGGGTGATCCTGTTTGCCCCACGCGGGCCGCGGGGCGGCATGACCATGATGAGGTTCGTCCCCATTGAGGCGATCTGTCGGGCGATCTGCACCTGCGACCCTTCGCCCACGGCGATCATCACGATGACCGAGCCCACCCCGATAATGATCCCCAGCGAGGTGAGGAGGCTGCGGATTCGGTTCCTGAAGATGCTGCGCACCGAGTAAATGAGAAGCCTTTCAACTGTCATGGGAGTGCTCCATTCGCGGCGGACAGGAGAACGTGCTTCTCCTTCCATACCGCAAGATCGTCCACGGCCCGCCTGTGCGCACGAACCGGTTCGTCCGACACCACCTCCCCGTCCCGCATGATGATGATCCGGTGCGTGTAGGCGGCCAAGTCCGGCTCGTGGGTGACCATGACTACGGTCTTTCCCCTCTGGTTCAGCTCCTGGAAGATGCTCATGATCTCCAGGGTCATCTCGGTATCGATGTTTCCGGTCGGCTCGTCCGCCAGGATGAAGGCGGGATCGTTGACGATCGCCCGGGCGATGGCAACCCGTTGCTGCTGTCCGCCGGAGAGCTGAGAAGGCATGTGGAACAGGCGGTCGTCAAGCCCCACCTCCTCCAGCGCCCTTCGGGCCTTTCGCGAGAGCTCCCTCCTGTTCGCGGAGCGGCCGTAGAAGAGAGGCATCTCGACGTTCTCCAGCGCCGTGGTCCGGGGGAGCAGGTTGAAGCCCTGGAATACGAAGCCGATCTTCTCGTTTCTGATGCGCGCGAACTCGTCGCTGCCCGCCTTGGAGGTCTCTCTGCCGTCCAGGAAATAGCTCCCCGCTGTCGGCTTGTCCAGGCAGCCGAGGATGTTCATCAGCGTCGACTTCCCCGAGCCCGAGGGCCCCATCACGGACACGAACTCCCCGGTCTCCACGCTCAGGTCCAGCCCACGGATCGCCTTCACGGTTACCTCTCCGACGATGTAGTGGCGCTGTATCCCCCGCAATTCGATGATCGCCATGCCTACTCCACTTTCGTCTTGACGATGATGGTTTTACCTTCAAGATCGTCGGCGCCGATGATTTCCGTGCTCGTCCCATTGCTCGTGCCGGTTTTCACCATGCGCACGGCAAGCTTGCCGCTGCCGTCGAGATACCAAAGTGCCTTCTTGTCCTGGGCGACCGGCAATCCGGATGCCGCGGTGGCGTTCGCGTTGTTCCTGCTCCCCGGCGGCGGTCCCATGGGCATCATCATGCCGGCGAGTCCCCGCGCTTGGGTCTTCGTACCGTCCCCGCCCGCTACCGCGCCGGCTGCTTTCGCGGCTTCCATCATCTTCTGGGCAGCCTCGCGTTGGTCGGGCGGCAGATCCGCGAGCCCGGCGGTGAAGATCATGGCCTGGATCTCCTGGTCCGAGAGTCCGGAGGGTTGGAATCGAAGCGCGGCATTGGGCACGGTCAGAACGTTCCGCCTGTTCTCCTTTATGAACTCGACCTGGGCCGTCATGCCGGGCAGGAGCTTCCCCTTGTTGTTGTCCGCGTCGATCATCACGTAGTAGTTGACCACGTTGTCGGTCGTCTCCGGCACGAGACGGATCTGGTGGACCTTTCCGTTGAACGTGACGCTCGGATACGCCTCCGCCGTGAAGCGCACCTCCTGGCCGGGCTTGATGGAGGCGATATCGAGCTCATCCACTTCCGCCTTAATCTCCATCCTCGCAAGGTCCTCGGCGATGGTGAAAATGCTCGATGCGTTGGCACTCGATCCTTCGACGACGCTCTGCCCGACATCCACGTTTCGATCGAGGACGATGCCGTCGATGGGCGAGGTGATGAGCGCGTATTGATCGAGCCTGGTCTGAATGCTCTCGAGCGCCGATTGGGCCGAGGCGAGCTCGGCGGCGCACACCTCCAGGGTCGTCGTGCTCGACTTGAGGTCGTAATCCGATATCAATGCTTTCGAGGCGAGCTGCGTCTTGTTCTGCACGTCGAGCTGCTGAAGATCGTAATTCGCCAGCGCCTTGCGCACCGCGGCCTCGGCTTCCTTCTCCTCCAGCCTGAGCATGTCCGTGTTCAACTCCACGAGCACCTCACCCTTCTTCACGCGGTCGTTGTAGTCCGCGTGCACCTTCTCGACGCGTCCGCTCATCTGGGAGAGGATGCTCACCGTGGAGACGGCGGAGAGCGTGCCGCTGCTGGAAACGATGCTCTCGATGGATCCGCGGGCGACCGTTGCCAGCTCGTACGATTCCTTCGCCTTGTCGGTGCTTGCCTTCGGCCGCGCCAGGAGCCATATGCCGCCGGCAGCCGCGATCAGGGCAATGGCGATGATAATCCAGGTCCATTTCTTCATGTGCGTATGCCTTCCTCCTCGTATCGCTTATAAGAGACAAGATCCGTGCCAGGTCGGAAATGCCTGTTTTCAGGGGAATTCCGCGAATTTGCACCCGCTTCCGGGAAGCGGGTGCGCAGAAAGTGCGCACATCAGGTTTCACTGCGCAAAACATTCGCTATGACTTGGCGCACGAATTGAGATCGACGTCAAAGGCGTGGAAGTCTTCGCTTTCAATCTTGACAGGAGGCTCTACGGGGAGATCAGCAAGCTGGTCTACCGCATGATCCAGCGCTTCTACAACGCGGCGGCAGGGCGGAGGGTCCAAAGCGCCGCCGTCATCGCCTACTCCTCCGCAGGTGAGTTCGCGCGGTGGAATCCTCACCTCCATGCTATCTTCTTGGAAGGCGGATTCGATAGGGAGGGGAGGTTTGTCCATGTGCAATGCCTCAATCTGTCCAAGCTCAGTCAGTACTTCCGCGCCAGCATGGTCGCCTTCTTCCTCAAGCGCACCCTCCTCAACGAACGTCTGGCCAGGAACACCATCACTATGCTGAGTGACCAGTCCTCTGATTCTCAAGCAAGGCTTGCATTCGCGGGCTGTACTCATCGCGCACACGATCCACCTGGAAGCGCTGCCCCCACCTCCTGCGCCTTTCTCCGCTGTCCAAGGCACCGCCTGAGAGCAAGCATCCGCCAGGCCGCAGAGTCAATCGAGTATGGACGCGCCTCCTCCACATGGGCCCGCCTCATCGCAAAGCTCTACGGCGCCGATCCCTTGATCTGTCCTCGCTGTGGAAACAGCATGCGGGTTCTCGCCATCATCACAGACCCCTCCCAGGTCGACAGAATCCTCCGCCATCTCATCAAGATCGGCCGTGCTCCACCGGGGCTTATACTCGCTCCACGCCACTGAGATCCACCCCAGCTCTCGCCCCGGCTTTCCTCACTCCAGCCGCGTCGCAGAGGTCTGTTCTCGGCGAGCGCTGCCCTGCCCGGGGTCCACTCCTTCCCTTGCCTGGAACTCCACGGCCTTGCAATTCCGGTCCTTTCACCCGCCCCGAGCACCGAGGAGTCCTCCATGCCGCCGCCCTTTGGGCCCCTTTTCTACCGTGCCCCCATCCTCACGCAACCCGTCTTGCATATAAAAATTCAGTCATTCTGGCCGAGTGTGCCAGGACCCATCGAGTAGCGTGCAACAAGAACGCCGAAGGAGGGGAGAATGTTTCACTCTGGCGTGGAAGAGGTCCATGAGGCACTGGCTGCTGATTTCGCTCGGGCGGGAAGAGTGGTCATCCTCTGCGGCGCCGGAATCTCACGAGACTCCCCAACATGCCTACCGCTGGCATGGGAAATACGCAAGTTGTTCCACGACGCAATACGCGATGCGGCACTCGACATATGCGGCGAGACGGTTGTGGATTGGGCTTTCGTGAATCAGATGATGCCAGAGAGCATCCTCAGCTCGCTCTTCAGTGTTTTCGCCTACGACGTCTTTCGGTTCATGGACCCCTTCTTTGAGCGGCGGCCGAACGCCGACCACGAAAACCTCGTCCGCCTCGCCCTGAGTGGGGCCATTTCTGACATTATTATACATAGCGTCCTAAGTAATTGCGCATAGACGACGTAATGTTTCATTTGGAGCCTCCCACTGAGCGAAGCGGTCTTCAACCGCGGACGTGACATCGCCCATAGTAGGGAAGTATCTGTTATGCAGACAGAGCCGTCTGGTGAGCTTCCACATCCTTTCGATTGGGTTCAGATCGGGACTATACGGCGGCAGATAATCGAGTATGAAAGATGCACTGTGCTCCTCGCGCCACTGCTTGTGGAGCTTTGCATGGTGGTATCTAGCATTATCAGTGATCACGACGATGTGCCTTTGACTCTTTGAAGTTCTGAAGCGCAATTGCTTCATGAACACGAAGAATGTATTCGCGTCGAAACTATCCTCTTCGCGTTTGAAGAAGAATTTGCCGTCGCGCAGACGAACGGCACCGAAGTATCCCACGCTCTTTCGCCCGGGATAATGTAACAGTACCGGATCTTTGACTTCGGGTGGAACCCACATTCGGCATCGTGAGCCGTACTGCTGAAAGTGTACCTCATCCGTCGCCCACAAATCTATCTCTTCATCCAGCATCAACGCCTTGAGTTTTTTTTATAATCGGTCTGGCGAGCCGGATCGGCTCGCGCAATTATTGGGCGAGGCTTGCGTAGTCGGAAGTTGAGTTGTCGAAAGACGCGTTGACATTGACGTACACCCAATCTGACTTTATAGCGCTGTACAATGAAGGCGGAGAGTGTCTTTCCATCCCATAGGTTACCAGACAATCCAGCAGCAGTTGGTGATTGTCGAAGAGCGCGGCTTACTTCTTGTATTTGCTCAGGTTTGAGGCGTGTGGGTCGTCCAGTTCGGTCGCCTTCAACAATGCCCGCGAGTCCCTCCGCCTCGAAGCGGCGAATCCAATACTGCACGGTTCGGGGTGCATCGCCAAGAAAATGCGCAACCTCAATACAGCTCATTCCCTGGGCTACTAGCAGAATGCCATGAAGTCGATGATCATAGCGGGATTCCTGTGAACGACGGATTTCGTCTTGCAGTCCAAGGATGATAGTGGGGGCATCCGCGATAATCAGTTGTTTCATTCCTATATAAAATCACATTATGCAATTATGCGCAATTACTTAAGACGCTCTGTATACTCTGAACTTTGACTTCGCACTGGAAAAGGCATGGCGGGAACTGACGCACAGGGACATCGATCCAATCACGAGCTCTAGCGGCATCGTCGGAAAGCACCCGCAACGTGAGTTTCGCTTGCACAAGCCACACGGAAGCATTTACGAACGCAACCGGCGTTCGGGCCCGAGGGAGAGGTATTTGGACCTGCACTTCACGATTGAGAGAATTGGAACCGCGCCAGACGATGAACTCTCCGCTTGGTTTCAGGAGGTTCTGGCGGGTAAGACTCTCTTTGTAACGGGGTACTCGGCCCAGGATCTGGATATTTTCCCAGCCCTACGCTCGGTGCAGGGGATGGAGCGAGTCTACTGGAACTTCTTCCAGAGAAGCGACTGGGAAGAACGGGACGATGACCCCCCACCGAAGAAGGCGCTTCTCAAGTGGCTGGATGGGGCGTACTTGCTGTTCGGGCCAGTTGCGGAGCACCTGCCCACCGTGCTGGAAAAGGTTGGCATGGAACCGTCGGTTCTCGGAGGGGCGGACAAGAACAAGCCGCATGGATGCTCGCCCGGAGCCATCATGGACAACAAGCCCGGACTCCTGCTCGGGGGCGCGCTTGTACTGCATTCGGTCAACCGCCCTGGTCAGGAGGAGGCGGTACGTACAATTCTAAAGAGGTTGCGGAAGTGGACGAATATGCACCACACCGACGATAGGTATCCCGACGACGTCCAACGACGGTTCCGCATCATGGCCAATCAGCTTGATGCTGATCTCCTCCAGGAGGCTTCGTCTCCGAAGGCGTATCGCGCCTACCGCAAAACGGTGCGCCTCCTTGACGCCTATGTTGGCGACGAGATTGCTGCCGAAGTCACTCCGCGGCAGACACGCTGCAAGATGCTCTGGAGCGCCATGCGACGGACACCGGGCATCGAAGGTGTTTTGTTTCGGCCGGCTTGGTCCTTTTTTCGCCTCTGGCTGATGGGTCGGGGATGGGAGACTCGCGACGCGGGAACGCGGAGGCTCGCGCAACACTTCGTCGGCGGGGTATTCTTCAGGCTCGCCCTATACGTGGACGTGATCCTCGATCTCCCCTCGACCGCGCGATTGTTCTACGCGATAGCGCACGGCCATTACTCCCGTGCGACGCGCAGGCTCGGACCATGGAGAGCGCGGGACACGTTCCACTACTCTCGGGCGGACGAGAGTTGGCTCCTGTCGCGCAGAAGGACTGGCCAGCGTGAAGGTCTTCTCGTGTTCCCGGGCGGGCTGGAGAAACGCCTTGCCCACTATGAGTACGTGCAAGGCGTTCTTGAAGGCGACGTCGGCCTGGCTCAGGTCCTGTTATTCAGGGCGCTCGCCGCGAGGCTGACACCACCACGAGATGCTGATTCGAGGGCCGGTATTCGCGACCTTCTTCGAAAAGCCTCTACGGTCTACGCGACGCGCAACTACCGCGCCGGCATCGAGCGGGCACAGGTTTACCGTTGGATTCTGGAGCCGGGAGTGAGGATGGCAGGGAGTCTGACTCGTGCCATCGGGCGTGTAGCGACACTGCGGGCCATACAACGAGATCCTGAAGGAGAGGCAGACCGGCTGCTGCGCGAACTCTCACCGGTATGAAGAGACGCGAACAAGCTCATGCACAACGCCATAGGGAATCGAGCGCTTCACGCGGCGACTAGTACCTCGTCCATCTAATTCAGAACAGCATCGTAGTGTCTTTGAAGCTTGTCGCGGGCTTGGTCCGTTGTGAACCGCCAGCCGATCTTTGCCCGCTCCTTGTCGTGCCGCATTTGCCACGCCCATAGCTGAGTTCGTAGTTCCCTGATGCTCCCTATCCGTCGAGCGAAGCATTGCTTGGACATCACGGAAAACTCAATCTCCGCCATGTTCAGCCAACTGGCTTTCTTGGGGGTGAAATGTATCTCAAAGCGCTTGGACAGCGCTCTGGCCTCATTCGCTGCATAGAACTCATAGAAGCAGCCGGGACCATGGGTGTTCAGGTTGTCCTGGATCAGCACGATCCGCTTGGCCTCGGGGTACTTCGCCGACAGCCTTCGCATGAAGCTGGCGTACTCTCGCTTGCCCCGATGACGGTGTACTTCCACCTGCCGTCTGCCAGCTCGAGGTTCTACGGCCGCCAACACGCAGCAGGTCCCTCGCCTCCTATATTGGTAATCCACCTTCGCAGCGCAGCCGGGCTTCATCGGAAGCTCTTGCGCTAAGCCCTGAAGAAGCTGATACGGCCGCTCATCGAAGCAGAGCACGGGAAACTGCGGATTGTAGGCCCGTTCGTAGACTTCCAAAATGTCCTCCATGCGCGCCAAGTACTCCCCCGTTATCTGCCCAAGGCACCACTGCTTCTTTTGCCACGGCTTGAGGTCGTTTTTTTTAGCACCCGCCGAACCGTCTCATGCGAAATCGAGTCTACTTCCTTGACCTCCACCAATTTGTCCGCCAAGAGCCGCAGCGTCCAGCGACTGCGCCCCTGCGGTGCATCCGTGCAGGCAATCGTGGTCAGCATCGCTTCGCCCTTCCCGCTAAGTTTCGGCGGATGTCCTGAGCGAGGCTTCTCCCCCAGCGCTACTGGCGCAGCCCCAATCGCCAATACTTCTCTCGCGTCGCCGCCACCATCCGCAGGCTGATCCCCAGCGCCTTGCAGATCTCCCTGTCGCTCTTACGCCCCTCTTTCACCCTCTCATCGGCCATGAGCAGAATGCGCGCCCGATTGATCACTCTCGCTTTCTGTACTCCCTTATGAACCAGCGCCTGCAGGTGCTTTCGTTCCTTTACTCGCAACACGACTCGGTATCTCTTCCCTCCCATACTGTTCCCCTCCGAGAACCAGTATGGCACAAGTCCATGGTGTTGTATACTTCAATGACATAGCACTAGACGGATTCGATACCCGAAACTGTTCTGCGCCTGTTCACCGGGCAATCATAGTGAGGAGATGACTGACCTCTACGACGCCGGGAAAGAGATTGATTTCCAGAAGGCAAGGGCTCGGCTGGAAGAACTGGCCAGACCGCCGGAAGCTCAGAAGGAAGCGAAGGCATAGCAGAAGGACTGGTTTCGTCGATGCTGGGCGCTGTCTCGCCTGCCTTGCAGAATACCCCCAAGACGCCAGTAGAAGGCGTGGCGCTTTATAAACAGGTGAAGGAGGAAATAGGATTGCAGCACTTGAACGTGACGACCCCGCTTGGTGGCGATATGCGAGAGAGTTTACGCGCAGAGGATTGTGGCCTGTTGGAACGATTGAAACCCACGGCCCGCATCCCCCACCGGCTGACTGCATTTGGGGTGAGGCTGAAGCTGTCTATGAGGACAACACCTCAGTGGAGGTTCGATTCATAACAGCTCACGGCAAGACTCACTATCAAGACCTTCGCGGACTACGATTCAGAAATGCGGACGGCACCACGTATCCCGTCCACCCGAAGGCATCCCAGGGAAAGAAGGTGCGAGACTGGCTGCACCGATGCGACCAGAAACTACGAGGAGTGGAATAGGGGACTTACCGGTCAAGCACGAAACCAAACGCGTGTAGAAGAGCTACGATCTCATTGTAGCCAAAGCCCGAAAGGCGCCCCATTTCTACAGGGCGAAAGCCGTGTCCACCTCGACGTGCTCGGTAGCAGGCCGGAGAGTGGATGGGAGCGGTTCCCCGTGCTCACGGTACGATTCAAGTAGCTTTCGCGCAACGTCCCGAGCGTAATCTATCGTTTGGTCGAGCGTGTCTCCCTGCGCCAAAAGATCGGGCAGATCATCAGACGTGGCGAGATACTTCCCTTCGGGAAGCTTCTCAACATGAAGTCGAAGCAGGTATTCACCCTCGGCGTAGACGTGTTTACTCATCAAAAAAGAGCATAACATTCCGATTATCCGCTGACAAGTCTAAGGTGTCATCCGGTTTGGACTCATTTCAGCAGCCCATACTGCTTGCGAAACCACGCCCTACCCAATTTGCTCCGAAGAGCGTTTATCTTCAGATTGTGGCATCGACCAACACGCCTTCCGCTACCACAGGGGCATAGTTGTTTGTTAGCCAGCCTCCTCTTCATGCTGGTGAACCGGATCATTTCCAGAGTTGCGTCGCTACCTTCTATGCCAAATAGCTCGGAGAAGTCAGACTAGGAGCCCCTTCTTGCCATGGCCGAGCTCCCCGAAAGGCAAAAAGCCTTTCCGCTCATAAAATGAAAAACCATAGAGATATGGAATCAACAATTGCTCGATAAACGTCACCAGGGTCGGGGAAAGAAGTAGAACCAATCGTAGACGTGTGGCCGATCCCAAGCAGAGGCTTCCATCTGAGTTCATATGAAAGCGCCGAGGTATCCTGCCAGCAGTCTCTCTGACTACAGGTGGATTGTCAGGGAAACTCGAGGGAACAGAAATGTCGACCTTATACTCGTCATTGATCCTTTCACATCCCCTTGCAGTTGCGCTGAAGGACAGGCACCCACTTATCCTGAGCCGATGATCCACCAAGGGTCGCACACTAAGGCCATGGTGGATATTCAGCAGGCCAGGGAGGTCCCAGCGCGTAAATAACGCCGAGGTTAGTTCATTCTCCACGGCGCCAAGGCTTTGGAGCTGAGACGATTGGAATCACCGAAGAGGGAAAGGTGCAAGTGGTCGCTTCACTATAGATACAGTTTGTCGGGTAATTCAGGCGCCCGTTGGCTCGGTGTTCGACGGGCCGCGGACCTATGTCGCGCCTTCCGGTGCGCTGTGTGTCTTGTGTGCGTACCCCGCTGGTGCACTGTCAGTCTCGTGACCAGGCGTCCCGTATTCCGTTAGCCGTTCAGCGTCATCCCCTTTCGCCCGGCAAGTTCGCGGATCAGCTTGTTGGTGTTGAATCCCAACACAGCGCGCTGCCCACACGCTCCCATCATGGCCTCCGAACGAGCAGCTGGACGATTGAACCCGTATCTCGGGCTCTTGATGGTGCCGATTCCCGCCTCCACCATTGCCCTCTCTCTGACCAGCCGGTCGCGCACCGGCCCGCTTACCGACCACTGCGTACGTCCACGGGGGGCCAGTCCCACATCCTTGACCCCCAACTTCTTCAAGGTGGAGACATTCTCCGCGCTGTATCCACCACGGTCGTAGGCATAAGCCAGCGGCGCCTTGCCAAAGAGCGCGATGTGGTCTTTGACCGCTCGCACCGCGAACTTCGTGTCCTGTAACTCGCGGCGATTCGGGGCCAGCGTGGCCAGCAGGTACCCCCCCGCCAGTCGCCTGATGCCCCAGCTCAGCCCAAACTCCACCGATTTGCCCACTTTGCCGCGTACGATGCTGTAGAGCTGCGGGATATGCAGGCTGATGATCTTGCCGCTGGCCACGCAGCCCGTGCGAATCCAGTAGCGGATCTGCGGGATCAGTTTGCTCATCGTTTCCTGCAACTGAACCAGCTTGCTTTTGGCCACAATTGCATGCTTGCGTAGCTTTTCCCACTGTGCGGCAGGGGCGCCCAGCGCCTTGCTCAGATGCTCGTTGAGCTTCTTGACGATGGCGATCATCTGCCCCATCACCCGATCCTTGCTCTCCTTGGTCTTGGCGAACAGGCGGTACTCTCGCCCCTTCTTCTTGGCCGCCTCGAATTGACTCACCGTCTCCTGCACGAATCCCTTCAGCGCTCGGCCAACTTTTCGGGTTGCGGCAGCCACCGAGGTCAGAAAGCCGGCCATGAGCCCCATCTCGTTGGGATAGGGGATCGCCGCTTCCTGCGCTGTGGTGTCGGCCACCAGTGTCTTGGGATCTGCCAACTTTTGTTTCACCGCCATTTGCACCACGCATTGATTGATGAGCTTGATCCCCTGCTCGCCCATCAGTTCGGTGAAGTCCTGGATGGTGGTGAAGTCCGGGGTCCACTCCGTTTCGGTCAGCCCGCACAAGTAGCGCGCTGGGGCGTAGTAGCAGATCAAGTCCTCGGCCTCCCGGTATGTCAGCTTTCGGGTGGCCATCAGCAGCATAGCTCCCAGCAAGGCGCGCAGGTGCGGCGGCCGCCCAGCGGCGTTCTTGAGCTTGGCGGATCGTATCTGCTGGGCTTGCTCCTCCATTTCTGTCCAGTCCAGGGTGTCGGTCATTTGGACCAGCCTGTGGTCCTCCGCGATGGAGATGGTCGGGCGCATAGACCTGGGAATCAGAGCGGGTTGGCGCTTGGCACTGGCAGAAGTGGTTTGCATGGACGAGGACCTCCTGGGGAACGATTGCTCTATCGGCGGCTGCCATGGAGGGGGCGCTGGAGAAGATCAAGATGCCCAGGCCGAGAAAGACGCACACGCACATCGAAGCGAGGATCCGGGAGAAAAACCAACGCCGGGGAAGCTTGACGGGCAACATATCTAACAGTATTATAACTGTAGACAGTTTTCTGTCAAGATATATTTCTATGAAAACCGATCTTCCGCAAAACTACCAGCAGCTCCAGCGCGCCCTCAGCCGAGTCGGCTATTTCCGCCGTGGCACCTTGCTGAAACGCTTCATGGCCTGCGGCAAGCCCGGCTGCGCCTGCCAAGCTTCTCCGCCCCGCCTTCACGGTCCCTACTACCAGTGGACCCGCAAGGTGGATGGAAAAACCGTCACAGTCCGCCTGACGCGCGAACAGGCCGACCTTCTCGCCGTCTGGGTTGCCACCGGCCGCGAACTGGACAGAATCATCGCTCAAATGGAGAGGATGTCGTTGCGCGTCACCGATCGCCTTCTTAAAAAGCTACCGTCCCCCGCGAGAAAGACGCCAACCCCGCGTATCCACGGTAAGCGGGCTCCGGAGAGCTAACAATTACCCGACAAGCTGTAGATAGCGGTGATCCGCTTTTCGACTTCTCCGGCGACTCTAATCGCTAATTCGCGTTCGATCTGCGGGTTCCAGAAATTATGGCCACATTAATTCCAGAAATTTTGGCGTGTTTGAAGGAGAGCCAGAATGGAGCAGAGAGGGGAATACGATATTGGGTGCTCGGGCCGGGAGGGCCGGCAGCGGCTGGCTGCGGGTGAGGACCGGTCCCCTGATTTAGCACCGTCAGTCGTGGATCATGGGATCTCCGCCATGGAGGTCCCGATGATTGCCCAGCTCAAGCGCTTTGAGATCCAAATCCTACTGAAGGCCGGCCACTCCCAGGCGGAGACGAGCCGCATCGCGGAGGTCTCGCTGCGGACAGTGCAGCGCGTGGCAGAGGAGCCCGAGGTCGAGCATCCCGACGACGGCAAGGAGCGAACTCGGCGCATGATCGGGCGGCCCAGCACCGCCGAACCATTCAGGTCCTAATCCTTGTCGAACATGTCTTTGAACTTACAGGGACTTGCAATGGCTTGTAGGGAGTGCGAAAAAAATAATGTCACAGATAATGTAACAGCTAAGGTGAGGTGATGACGCCCACAAGGCAAGCTCGGCGTTTCTGGGGCCGTTGGCTCCCTGTGTGGCAGATCAGCTGGCCTTTGCTCTGGAGACGGCGTCACCCTGCACCTATCGGCAGCGGTGCGCCAGTACGCTGCAAAGTTTATTTCAGAGACACTTCGCCGAATTTTGCGCGCGCTACGAAGCGGACTACGCCCGCCGCCTGGGACGGATCCGCTTGGAGAGGATCCGCAGGGTAGTCCAGCGTTTCCTGGACTGCGGGAACTACACCAGGGGCGTGGCAAGGATCCAGTGCACGAATCCTAACTGCAAGTCGGAGTACTTCCGGCCCTTCTCCTGCAAGACGTTCTATATCTGCCCGTCTTGTTCGCAGAAACGCACGCTGCTGTTCGCCGAGTACATGAACGAGCGGCTCATGCTTCGGTTGCCCCACAGGCAATTCGTCTTCACCCTGCCCAAGGTCCTGCGGGTGTTCTTCCGACATGACCGGCAGCTCCACGGTGAGATCAGCCGACTCATCCATCGCCTCCTGCAAGACTTCTTCACGGCGGCCGCAGGCATGAGGATCCGCACCGGCGGTGTCATTGCATTTCAGACCTCAGGGGAGTTCGTGAGATGGAACCCGCACTGGCACGGGTTGTTCCTTGAAGGAGGCTTCGACCGCAACGGCCGATTCGTTCACATCCCCACGATGAACCTTGCGAAGATGAGCGCCTGCTTCCGCCACAGAGTTGTGGAGTTCTTCCGCCAGCGACAGCTGTTGAACGAGCGCTTGGCAGAGAACATGCTGGAGTGGACCCACTCGGGATTTAGTGTCGACGGCTCCGTCGGCATCCCCGCAGGCTCCCCGAAAGCGCGCGAAGCCCTCTCGCAGTACATCGCGCGGCCGCCTGTCTCGCTTAAGAAGCTTCTCGTGGAGGAGGGCGGCACAGACAGCGTCCTGTACTACACTGAACTCCTCCAGCACCTCCCAGAGCCCCGTACGAGGTTGATCCGTGCCTACGGATTGTACTCCTCACGCGCTCGGGGTACGTGGCTGCGGATGCCCTACCTTGTACGTCTCGCCCCTGAGGGGTGGAAGCAGGATCATTCGCCTCCGCCTTCAGCTTGCGTCGGTGCCCCCGGCGAGCCCCAATCGGACTGTTCGGTCTCCGCGATGGAGTGCCGCTCCGCGTGGGCTCGCCTTATTGCGAAGGTCTACGAGGTCGATCCCTTGGTCTGTCTCAGCTGCGGCGCAGCGATGCGCGTCTTGGCCGTCATCACCGAGCCGCAGCAGGTCCTCAAGATCCTGCGCCACCTCGTGAAGATCGGTACGCCGCCACCCGGCTTAGACCCTGCTTCCCTCAACTGACCCTTGTCTTCTTAGCAAGCCTGGGGCACCTATGAACAGTGTCGAGAGCCCATTTCTCGTCGTTCCCTTTTGCGGGACTAGTCTGGCTTTTCTTTATGCCCGAAGGCCGCGTAGCCCCATCTGTTGGCCCATATTGTTTCCCATTCCTCATTCTCGGCCCGATATGTTCTTGTTGAAGATCACTCAACTTGCCTGTGATGGGTTGCAACCGTACTCCGGGCGAGCTCGTCCCGCCAGTCGCTTGCTATGCCCAGACAACACCCTTATAGTAGTTCCTATCCTTAACTCCTTGGCGGTAGGATACGTGTCGGTCTTGAGCCTTGCTGGAAGGGCTGACAGTTGAAATACCACGACTTTGACAGGCCTGCGGAGGTACAGCATCCCGTTATTGGACTTGACGGGGAGGAAGGAGGCGATAGAATGACAATAACGAGAGTTTGGATGTCGGATTTGCTTAGGATTCAGAGTCCAAATGGGAAATCTCCGATGAATAGTAAGTTGCTTCATTTGCTATCCACTAGCGCGCTGATCGCGCTTGTTACAATAGCGGCAGGGTGTAATCATCTGCCTGTCACAGCTACTCCGACCTCCTCATCCACGCTATTCTCAACCAACACACCTAACCTTGTCCCTGCTCAAAAGGCGGCTGCCCTGTATGAACAGAATTTCGAGGAGAGCCCGCTGCAAGGCCTATCCGAACACGGATCCTGGTCCGTGTCGCTTGACGAGGCCGGAAATCATGTGTTTTGCAACCAGGTCTCTAATAACTGGCAGACTTTTATGTTCGGTTATGAGAACTGGACGGATTATGCCGTCGAGATGCGAGTTAAACTGCTGAAGCAGAATACCGACCTAAGCGCAGAGATCTATGCACGGATAAACAATTCCACCTATGGATATCGAGGCCAATTGTTCTATATGCGGGCAGGCCTAGCATATATTTTACCGTTGGAAAATCTGGGGATAGTCTCCATCACCACCGAGGCGAACCACTGGTACATTCTTCGGATGGATGTCGCTGGCAACCAGATCAAGTTTTACCTGGACAACCAGATGATCGCCAGTGCTTCGGACAGCAACCGATCGAACGGGATGGCGGGATTTGGGGTTGCCCCAGGCGCAATAGCATGTGTGGATGATATCCGTGCCTGGCCGCTTACGCCGGATGGCCAGATTGCACAGGCAGCACCTGCAGATCAAATTGTCAGGAAGGATTCCCTAGCGAAGTATGAAGGCGACTGCACTTTCTGCTTTGTCGATGGCAGCGATCCCTCCATGCCCGTGTGGGATAGTGCCGCGGGAGGTTATAAACAACAGCCGGGCGATACAAGGAAACAAACCGTCCTGGACGAGAATTTTGTCGTTCCCGCCAAGCAGGTGACCACGTTTGAGAACCAAATTGTCTTTATCCGGCCTCATCAAAGGCACGACATTAAAGTTTATGGAACCCTGATCATTAAAGATAGCCTCCTCCTGTGGCAGCAGACTGAGTATCAACAAACTTATCTAATCATTGAGAAAGGCGGTAAACTGGTCATCGAGAATTCCTATGCGTTTTCAAGCAATCAATTTTGGATTGGCTGGACATTTGAAGATGGATCAACCGTCTCGTTCGATCACTTTGTGGGGACGCCATGGTGTAGTATCTGGGGGTCGGTCAACTATACCGCAGCCAATTTCTCCACCGTAGATCTCACGATCTTTGGGAACGTTCACAATGCCCGCCTGGAAATTTCGAACGCCCATCATGTGGAGTTCGAGTTCTTTCCCCCGCCCGGTACTTATGAATTCAGCCTGCCGAAAAAGGAACAGTGGGTCGATTGGAAGATTGACAATATTTGGCCGAATACAACCATCGATATGACGCATTCCTACTTTTATGCGAGGAGCATCAGCCTCGACTCGAATGTTCATGTCACCATCACAAACACTGTCGATGGTATCAGTGTGGGCTGGGCTATCCATAAGGATACTCCAGGTTTTGTGGATTGCGAGATAAAAGGTCTGGGCGAACCCGGGAATGACCAGGGAGTGCTGTACCAAAATACCACCTGGGACCTGCCCTGTATCAATTCATCCCTGACGATAAAGAATTCCGTGCTGCAGACAGCTTGGCCCTGTTCATATGGATATGTCCACCTGAAAGTTTATGATTCCAATTTATTCGACCCGAGAAATTGGGGCCCACCAAGCACATACGAAATCTATCGGTCCAGTATTCATTTCGTGGCCGCTTACAACGGCGGACTGATCTACTTAGAGAACTCCAAAGTTCAAAGTGGTATCGAGATCAATGGAGCAGGCTCCATTGTGTATGGTTATGGGGTTTCTGCAGTGGATCCGGGAAGCAACTATTCCATCATGCAAGAAAGCGGCGGGAAGTATATGGAATTGCAATCTGCCGGACCACCGTGGAAGTAATTCCATCGAATTTCAAAGGAGCCTCCAGGAACCGCAGATTCTCACGCCGTGATTTTCTAAGAGCGATGCCTGCTGCGGTCGACGCAGGATGTTGCGCGACTTGGGTGATCTATCATAGAACCGCTCCCAGTTAGCTGGCGAAGATGCACCGATCTGGTGGTTTGATGGCAGGATGGATATATAATGAGGATAGAGGTGGAAACGTGACAAAGGTAATTCCCGTACTTCTCGGAATCGCTCTCCTGGCAGGGTGCGCAACCGAATCGTCGATCTACGACGGAGCGAGGCCGAACCATGTCGTCGCGAACAGCGACGGCTCAACGACGTTTGAGTTTCTGTTTGATTTTTTTTGTTACCGAACCTAAGAGCTTGGGTTTAGCTCCTGTTCCATAAGCGCCATAGACAATGTACCCGGAAGCGGAGCCACTTTTTGGTATCAGTTGTTCCCTCCATGTCTCGCCTCTTTTAAATAACACCATATTTCCAGGTAATAATGATGCATTCAGGCTGTCGAAAAAACCAGTTTTCCCAAGAAAATCATTGTTCGGCGCGACGGCAGGATGTAAAATAAGGAGTCGAATTCGCCATTCGTGAAGCACGGGAGGGACTTCATGCCGGCATTCCTCATCCCGAATAGATCCCAGATGCTGCTGCTCACACAGGTTGACCTTTCGACTGTCGCTCCCGAGGGGAGCGCGGTGTACCTCATCAACGACCTGGTGGATTCTTTGGACACCCGTGCAATTGAAGAATCGTATGAAGTGGGCTCCGACAATGGACGACCACCCTTCCATCCGAAGACCCTTTTGAAAGTCGCTCTGTTGGCACTTCACAGCTGCCGCTTCTCGTTGCGGAAGATGGAAGAAGACACGATGAACAACCTGGGGTACAAGTGGTTGACCGGTGATATGACGATCGATCACTCAACGATGGGACTGTTTCTGGCGCGGTTTGCCGGGGAAATCGTGGAGTTGTTCAGCCAAGTGGTTGCGAGCTGCGCGGAGCAGAATCTGATCGAGTTCGACCTTCTGGCCATAGACAGCGTCAAGTTGCGGGCGAATGCCAACTACAAGCAGAGCAAGACCCTTGAGGGGATCAAGAAGGAAGAAAACCAAATTGCAGCACGCCTGAAAGAGGTCCTGGAGACTGCCTCGGACGCGAAGAGCGCTGAGGTGGAGGAAGTTCTGGCGTTGAAACGGCGTGCGGAAAGGGTGCGGGAAGCCAGGAAAGTTCTGCTGGAACGATTGGCAGAGAAAAGCCGCGAGGCAAGCGAGAAGAAGAAGAAGCAAGAGCTTGTTGAAAAGGAAAAGGTCAACATCACTGACCCCGACGCGCATATCATGCAACAGGCGAATGGGGAGAAGAATCCAGCGTTTTCGATCACCACAACGACGGATGTGAGCCACGATATTGTGACACATTTCCAGGTGAATGCTGAGGATAATGATGCAGCGGCGTTGCCTGAGGCGATCGAGGGCAGCCGTCGCAGTACAGGGGAAAAGCACCAGGAAGTAGAAGCGGACTCCGGATTTGCCAGCATGGAGAATTATGAGAAGCTGGAATTGGATGGGCAGGAGGCACTGATCCCCGATCGGCGCGTGGATGTGGAGGAAAACGGGACGACGGCGAAAGGGGAGTATGATCGTTCGAAGTTCAACTTTCGAGCGAATAGCGACAGCTATCGTTGTCCGTGCGGATGGATATTGAGGAATACAGGTTCTGTTGAACTTAACGGCCGGATTTATGACCGCTACGAGAATCCCAGCGCCTGTGCCAGGTGTACCTATCGCAGTAGATGCACAAAAGGGACGCACCGGCGGGTGTTTCGGAATCGCAATGAAGAGGTTCGCCAACGGATGCGGACGAAGCTTGATAAGAAAAGATCACAGGGGAGGTACAACAAGCGCGCGCACACTGCAGAGTCGCCGTTCGGCAACCTTAAATGGAACCTGAAGTTCCGCGCAGTAATGCGCAGGGGCATAAGGAAGGTGCGCATGGAGGCAGCGCTGCTGTTCATGCTGCATAACTTCATGAAAATGGCGACGGCGCCGGCTTGATTTCGTGAGGGATCGCGGAGAATTGCCGACAGGGGCGGACAAAGAGCCGGAAAGCAGTGCATCGGTGAGAATCACGGGCAGACCGCTCACCGCTATCGGACATTTGTTACATGCTGCGATAACGATGCACCCCCGGCCCGTGCGCGCTTCGGTTTTTTCGACAGCCTGATTGGATTATTGCGACGATAATAGTTGGCATAGCACCTAATGCAGCCCCAACTATAAGTAATTGTATATCGTGAGATGTAATAGTCACTTATTTTTCTCGCAGTCACTCGTAATTGACCGCTTCTTTTTCATTCCCATCGGCGCGGGGGAGGCTTTATGCGAGGCCTGGAGGCGCTCGGTGGTTGCCTTCTTTCTGGACAAAGGGTTGCTGAACAGGGAGTTCGCCCGCACGCTATTGACCTGGAGGCACTCGGGGTTCTCCATCGAGAGCGGCACGCGCATCTATGACGCGCAGACTCGGCAGGGCCTCTGTCAGTATATCATTCGCGCCCCGCTTTCCCTGCAGAAGCTGGAGTGGGACGAAGAACAGGATACCATTACATGGACTTCCTCTCCTACGGGATACTTTCGGGGACAACAGCGCCATTTCTCCTGCCTGGACTTCATCGCCCAGTTGACCCTGCACATTCCCCCGCAGGGCAAGCATCTTCTGCGCCGCTACGGGTTGTACGCCTCCAGAGCACGGGGGACCTGGAAGAAGCGTCCCGCCTTGAGCAGCCGTGCCCCCGAGGGCTGGTATGGTCGCACAGAGGGTAGTGACTGCGTGCCGGCGTGCGCCTCCCAGGACTGGGAGGTCGGCCGCGCTGAGTGCAAAAGCGCCTGGGCCCGGCTGCTGGCCAAGGTATATGAAGTGGACGCGTGGGCCTGTCCGGCCTGCGGCGGGCGCATGTCGGTGATCGCCGTTATTCGCGACCCTGCCGAGATTCGAAAGATCATAACGTGTATGAGCAAGCAGGGGCGGGGGCCGCCGTATGAGTGCTGAGCGTTCTGCCCCGTTTGATTCGACGCAAACGCGGATACCCTACTCCCGATGCGCCCTCAACCGCAGTATGCCCCAGGATCATCGGGAGGTAGCCCGCTGGGCGGGCTTTCGTGGTATAGAGACGCCCGCCGTACCGTCGATTCGGTTCTTGACGGGGTGAAACCGGCAAGATAGGCTCGCTCTGAGGCCGAAAGTGTGTAATGTGTGGCACTCTCGATTGCGGGAACAGGAAGACGTAGCGGGGCGAACCGGTGAATCAGTCGACAAATGCTATAAAATGGCTTATCAATTCAGTCGACAAATGCTATAAAATGGCTTATCAATTTTATAAGGAGAACCATATGAAACATAAATTGATATTATCGATAATTTTAGAGTCTCCTACGGGGAGAAACCCCCTCGTCTTTAGACGAAGACTTTAGTAGGCTTGCGGTACGATGAAGCAGTATCGAAAAGCGTCGCACTGCGTCTATGATTTGAAGTATCATATAGTGTGGATCACCAAGTACCGCAAGCCAGTGTTGGGGAAAGAGATAGGAACCCGCGTAAGAGATCTGATACGAATGATTTGCGCGAGCCTGGACGTAGAGATCGTGAAAGGGAACATCAGCCGCGATCACGTGCATCTGCTGCTGAGCGTGCCGCCGACTCTATCGGTATCCAGGCTCGTGCAGCGCATGAAGGGGCTGACATCACGGAAGCTGCTCATGGAAAACAAAGGGTTGAACAAAACATTCTGGGGCAGGCATCTTTGGGCCCGCGGGTATTTCGTGGCGAGCACAGGGAACGTGACCGAAGAGATGATCGCCCGCTACATCGAGAATCAGCAGGACACAGAGCGGGACCAAGATGCCGACTTCAAAGTAGAACCGTGATGTCGGCCCCAGTCGGCTTTAGCCGACAAGCGCAAACCCCCCGACTTAAGTCGGGGGTGGTTTAGCACTTGTTTTGGTGAGCTTCAGTGGATGCTCGATTAACACAAATGAGCCGCCTACTGTTACTCTTTCTGCCGATAAAATAAATCCGATGTTCGGAACTGAAGTCATCATCACAGCCGATGCTTATGACGAAGATGACGATACCCTGACTTATACTTGGTATATAAATAACAATATACAAAGTCAACTTGATTCGGATGTTTATTCGGTTTCCTATACTCTGAATCCAACAGTGGAAACCGCTGTTATCATTAGTTGTACGGTATCGGATGGCGAGGATGAAGCATCCGCCAATATTACCATCACATTCACAGCACCGGTAACTTTATTTCTTAACAATTCTACAGGCTATGTAATCGATGGTGTCTATATAAAACCCTTACCATCAGGTACATGGGGTAATGATTTATTCTCCGGTACAGTTGGTGCATATGGTACGGGTTATGTTTATAATGTCCCCGAGGGAACGTATGATATCGAAGTCGATTCAGGTACGGTACGCTATTGGTCTTTTACAAATATTACCCTTGAAGGTGGCACGACTTTTACTTTAAATCTATTATAATGTATTTTTAGTTAATTTTTGAGTATAGAGGTCAGGCTGCCCGCAGCCTGACTTTTTTACTCTTTTTCCAAAAAAACCTGGTGCAGTATAATCAGTGCCTTTTCCCTGTTTTTTCTTTCCAATACAAAACTTATATTGCGTTCGGATGAACCCTGGGCAATGGCGAATACATTGATATTATGCTGACCCAGGGTGCTGAATAACCGGCCTGAAATCCCCGGGGTGCCGCGCATATTTTCACCAATGACCGCCATAACAGCCAGGTTATCCCGTACCGAGATTTCCTGGATACGCTTGTTCGTTTTATCATCTGCCAGGGTATTATTCAGGGCAGCAAGGGCAGCCTTGCTTTCCTCTTCTTTGAATACCAAACAGACACTATGCTCTGATGAAGCCTGCGAAATCATGATCACATTGATGCCCCTTTCGGCTAAAGCTGCAAAAATCTTTGCCGGTATGGAAGGATTTTTCATAATGCCGCCGCCTTCGATATTTATAATTGAAACCTTATCGATACAGGCAATACCGGTAATAAAAGCAGCATGCCGTTTTATATCCTTTGCAATCAAAGTCCCCCTGGTACCTGGATTTAAGGTATTTTTTCCTCATTCTCGGCCCGATATGTTCTTGTTGAAGATCACTCAACTTGCCTGTGATGGGTTGCAACCGCACTCCGGGCGAGCTCGTCCCGCCAGTCGCTTGCTATGCCCAGACAACACCCTTATAGTAGTTCCTATCCTTAGCATAGCGGGCCGACTGAACGCGTGTGGTAGCATCTACTGATTACTAGGTGCAAGCCACAAAGGCCCGCGTTCTTTGATATCTCTTATCCAAGTCTTCTTATGCCAAATCCTTTTTCCAATTAAAGAGATATCTTGATAAGCAAATATGCTTACGTATAACATAGAGTTCAGTTGCCCCGAAGCCTCAAGGCGGCAGTTCAATTTCCGCCCGTATGCCTTGCTTTCCTAACGTAGTCTTAGGGGTCAACTGCAACGACATGTTATAGCGCGTCCTTTTAGCTTGGGGTTCTCGCATATTGGGTTGGCCCCCTTCCCAAGGTTGTAGTCCACGCATGCGGTTCTGAGGTTCTGTAGTTCCGTATTTCAGCCAAATGTCCAAGGCTTGAAGTGATCCACATGCAATCTGACCTCAGGCGGCTTCCTTCCGCAATAAGTGCACGCAAAGCCGTCTCTCTTATACAGCGCGTCATAAGTAATTGCGCATTATTGCATAATGTGATTTTATATAGGAATGAAACAACTGACTATCGCGGATGCCCCCACTATCATCCTTGGACTGCAAGACGAAATCCGTCGTTCACAAGAATCCCGCTATGATCATCGACTTCATGGCATTCTGCTCGTAGCACAGGGAATGAGCTGTATTGAGGTTGCGCATTTTCTCGGCGATGCACCACGAACCGTGCAGTATTGGATTCGCCGCTTCGAGGCGGAAGGACTCGCGGGCATTGTTGAAGGCGATCGAACTGGACGACCCACACGCCTCAAACCTGAACAAATACAAGAAGTGAGCCGCGCTCTTCGACAACCACCAGCTGCCGCTGGGTTGTCTGGTAACCTATGGGATGGAAAGACACTCTCCGCCTTCATTGTACAGCGCTATAAAGTCAGGTTGGGTGTACGTCAATGTCAACGCGTCTTTCGACAACTCAACTTCCGACTGCGCAAGCCTCGTCCAGTAATTGCGCGAGCCGATCCGACTCGCCAGACCGAGTATAAAAAAAACTCAAGGCGTTGATGCTGGATGAACAGATAGATTTGTGGGCGACGGATGAGGTACACTTTCAGCAGTACGGCTCACGATGCCGAATGTGGGTTCACCCGAAGTCAAAGATCCGGTACTGCTACATTATCCCGGGCGAAAGAGCGTGGGATACTTCGGTGCCGTTCGTCTGCGCGACGGCAAATTCTTCTTCAAACGCGAAGAGGATAGTTTCGACGCGAATACATTCTTCGTGTTCATGAAGCAATTGCGCTTCAGAGCTTCAAAGAGTCAAAGGCGCATCGTCGTGATCACTGATAATGCCAGATACCACCATGCAAAGCTCCACAAGCAGTGGCGCGAGGAGCACAGCGCATCTTTCATACTGGATTATCTGCCGCCGTATAGTCCCGATCTGAACCCAATCGAAAGAATGTGGAAGCTCACTAGACGGCTCTGTCTGCATAACAGATACTTCCCTACTATGGGCGATGTCACGTACGCGGTTGAAGACCGCTTCGCTCAGTGGGAGGCGCCAAATGAAACATTACGTCGTTTATGCGCAATTACTTAGGACGCTATGTATAAAACCAAGAACCGCATTGAGGCGGAAATAGTTCTGGATGCCTTCGATTCGTGCTTGACAGACTTTGCTGACGCTTGGCCACTGACAGCCGCAGTTCTAAGCCATAAGCTGTAAAAACCGGCACTCGACCTTTCAGATAGCAAGAAAAGTCGGCACGGGTTCGGACACAAAACGCGCTCAGGCCAACAATACCGGGATAGCCATGATTACCTTGCATTGTTTCCGTGGCTATTGCGCGGTTGCCTCAGGGAAATGTCCACTCCATCAGTCTTTCTTCCCCTGCCTAGTGCACCTTGCGGATACGCTGGTTCTGCGCGTCTACAAAATAAACGTCGCCCGCGGAGTCAACCGCAACACCACCTAGCGTGGAAAGCTTGGCAGAAAGCGCAGGTATGTTGTCTCCATTGTAGCCATAGTCGCCGTTGCCCGCTACGGTCGTAATGGTGCCGGCAGTGCTCACTTTGCGGATGCGCCCATTATTCGCATCTGCGAAGTAGACGTTCCCTCCGGAATCCACCGCAAGACCAACAGGATCCGAAATCTCAGCGGAGGTAGCAGGTCCCCCTTCGGCCAGTCCGTTTGATCCGCCACCAGCCACGGTCGTAATGACGCCTGCGGTGTCGACCTTGCGGATGCGGTCGTTGCTTTCATCGTCGATGTAGATATTGCCCTCAGAATCCACCGCAACGCAGCTAGGAGAGCCAAGCTCTGCGGAAGTAGCGGGCCCTCCGTCCCCGCTAAAGCCTTTGGTTCCGTTGCCTGCCACAGTGCTAATGATGCCCGACGTGCTCACCTTGCGGATGCGATTGTTCTCAGCGTCAGCTATATAGATATTGCCTGCGGAGTCCAGCGCAACACCACGCGTGAAACCAAGCTCGGCGGAGGTAGCAGGCCCTCCGTCCCCGCTAAAGCCTTTGGTTCCGTTGCCTGCCACAGTGCTAATGATGCCCGAGGTGCTCACCTTGCGGACACGATAGTTTCTTCCGTCTGCAATATAGAGGTTTCCCGAGGGATCAAGGGCAACGCCCCATGGGTAGAGCTCAGCCGAGGTAGCAGCACCCCCGTCACCGCTAAAGCCTTCGGTTCCTTTGCCTGCGACCGTCGTAATGATGCCCGATATACTCACCTTGCGAATTCTCCAGTTGTTAGTGTCAGCAATGTAGAGGTTCCCCGATGGATCAACTGCAAGGCCATGAGAGTCGAAAATCTGAGCAGAGGTTGCAGGCCCTCCGTCACCACTGAAGCCTCTTTTTCCGTTGCCTGCTACGGTCGTTATAGTGGGACTGTCTGGAAAAGCTGCAAGAAGGACAATGGAAAGCAAGAACCCGGAAACAAGCAGAGTCTTTGCGGTCTTCATGAACTTCCTCCTTCGGACCTCTCTCTATTGGCGCCGATAGAAGAACAGGCTGCCTGGCAGGCCATTGGAAAATAGCCAAAGCTTCCCACTTATTTTAGCACCAAAGGCAATGAAGTCAAGAGCGAAGTGCTCCCCACTGCTGCTGAATGGCAGGAGTGAAGATCACCGTGCCTCCACTGGCTGAGCGCCGTCTCACGATCACGAGATGATACACGTCCAAGGTTGCCAACCCCTTGATGCTTCACAAGAACTGCTCAAACCTTTTCCAGTCATTCTCTTATTTGAGGGCGCATTTACATCGCGCCATCTGATCTGACAGCCTGAAACGGTGGCGCATGTGGAGCCTCATTTGATGACGCCCACAAGGCAAGCGCGGCGTTTCTGGGGCCGTTGGCTCCCTGTGTGGCAGATCAGCTGGCCTTTGCTCTGGAGACGGCGTCACCCTGCACCTATCGGCAGCGGGGCGCCAGTACGCTCCAAAGTTTATTTCAGAGGCACTTCGCCGAATTTTGCGCGCGCTACGAAGCGGACTACGCCCGCCGCCTGGGACGGATCCGCCTGGAGAGGATCCGCAGGGTAGTCCGGCGTTTCCTGGACTGCGGGAACTACACCAGGGGCATGGCAAGGATCCAGTGCACGAATCCTAACTGTAAGTCGGAGTACTTCCGGCCCTTCTCCTGCAAGACGTTCTATATCTGCCCGTCTTGTTCGCAGAAACGCACGCTGCTGTTCGCCGAGTACATGAACGAGCGGCTCATGCTTCGGTTGCCCCACAGGCAATTCGTCTTCACCCTGCCCAAGGTCCTGCGGGTGTTCTTCCGACATGACCGGCAGCTCCACGGTGAGATCAGCCGACTCATTCATCGCCTCCTGCAAGACTTCTTCACGGTGGCCGCAGGCATGAGGATCCGTACCGGCGGTGTCATTGCATTTCAGACCTCAGGGGAGTTCGTGAGATGGAACCCGCACTGGCACGGGTTGTTCCTTGAAGGAGGCTTCGACCGCAACGGTCGATTCGTTCACATCCCCACGATGAACCTTGCGAAGATGAGCGCCTGCTTCCGCCACAGAGTTGTGGAGTTCTTCCGCCAGCGACAGCTGTTGAACGAGCGCTTGGCAAAGAACATGCTGGAGTGGACCCACTCGGGATTTAGTGTCGACGGCTCCGTCGGCATCCCCGCAGGCTCCCCGAAAGCGCGCGAAGCCCTCTCGCAGTACATCGCGCGGCCGCCTGTCTCGCTTAAGAAGCTTCTCGTGGAGGAGGGCGGCACAGACAGCGTCCTGTACTACACTGCTTACAACGACTATTTCCGAACAAACGCCAAGCTGTTCTCCGCCTCTGACTTCTTGGCCGAACTCCTCCAGCACCTCCCAGAGCCCCGCACGAGGTTGATCCGTGCCTACGGATTGTACTCCTCACGCGCTCGGGGTACGTGGCTGCGGATGCCCTACCTTGTACGTCTCGCCCCTGAGGGGTGGAAGCAGGATCATTCGCCTCCGCCTTCAGCTTGTGTCGGTGCCCCCGGCGAGCCCCAATCGGACTGTTCGGTCTCCGCGATGGAGTGCCGCTCCGCGTGGGCTCGCCTTATTGCGAAGGTCTACGAGGTCGATCCCTTGGTCTGTCTCAGCTGCGGCGCAGCGATGCGCGTCTTGGCCGTCATCACCGAGCCGCAGCAGGTCCTCAAGATCCTGCGCCACCTCGTGAAGATCGGTACGCCGCCACCCGGCTTAGACCCTGCTTCCCTCAACTGACCCTTGTCTTCTTAGCAAGCCTGGGGCACCTATGAACAGTGTCGAGAGCCCATTTCTCGTCGTTCCCTTTTGCGGGACTAGTCTGGCTTTTCTTTATGCCCGAAGGCCGCGTAGCCCCATCTGTTGGCCCATATTGTTTCCCATTCCTCATTCTCGGCCCGATATGTTCTTGCTGAAGATCACTCAACTTGCCTGTGATGGGTTGCAACCGCACTCCGGGCGAGCTCGTCCCGCCAGTCGCTTGCTATGCCCAGACAACACCCTTATAGTAGTTCCCATCGTTTGCGGACTGATGGTACCGTCGACCTCCACCACCATCAGCTCACACTCCTGCTGCGCTTTCTGGGCCGAGATCATCTGGTAGGGATTGTCCGTGATGCGCTCTCCGACCGCCTCGGTGTTGCGTTGCACCGCCGTGGCACTGACCCCGAAGCCCAACGCCTCGCTGAGCATTTCTGCCCCTCGCGCATAGGCTTCGCTCCCGCCGAAGCATGTCAGCAGATAGCTCATAAGCGGCGAATAGCCAAGGCAACGATCCAGCCCCAGCTTCTCCTCCAGAGGACTCCATCCGCCCTCCCCGTCGCGGAACTTGTAGCATCGACGCGGCAGCACCATCGTGGCTCCAAAGCGAGTACGAAACCGCAGATTGCGCATACCCGAATACACAGCCGTGCGCTCGCCGACCCGAACGCCATTCTCTTGTGTGGGCTCTTTCAAACCTGAAAGTGACCTCCCGTTCCAGGATTTGACCCAGTTCGTAGACGAAGCTCAGAATCCGCTGTTCAACCTGTTCAAGATTGCACCTTCCCAGATTGAGCCCTTCGGACAGTTGCTTGACCAGCATCTGGCTGTGCGGTAGAACGTCAGTGATTTCCATGGCCTGTCTCCCCTCCCTAACAAGGATTAAGCAAGGTGGAGATAGGCCATTTTCTTTAAAAACTCAATGCCAAAAAACCCGTTCTTGAAATCGCACCCTTTCCAGATCCATCCTTGTGAGAGGCGAGGTAGCGGTGTATGATCAACCAGAGTCTAAGTAAGTTCCTCCGTTCCAACTCACTGCGTTGGCCTGGATCGAAGATGCGTGATCTATCCTTTATGAAAGTGGAAAGAGCCATGTTGAAGAGACTGTCCGTGATGCTTGTCGCCTCGCTCGTGGTCGGATTCCTCCTTAGCTGCAAGTCGGTCCCCGATCGAGTCAAAGAGTTGGCCGACAACTCTTATTTCCAAGAAGCCTCGACCGTCATCCAAAAGGAGCAGGAGGAACTCTCCAAGAATCCAGACTTGGGGAGAATACGAGAACTTGAACGTGCACAGAGCCTTCTCGAAGAGCGAGTCGCCGAACACTACGGCAAACAAGTCGAGGAATTGACCGCAGCGGGTAAGGTCAGAGAAGCACTCAAAAGAGCTCAGGAGGCGTTTCAACTGTGTCCGTGGTCAGACAGGATCAAATCGACTCGACTCCGCTGCGAGGCGATTGTCAACAAGCTGGATGATCTCGAAAGAAAATGGATCGGACAAATCTCTTCAGGACAAGTAAGTCCCGACGAGTCGCATGAAGTCCTGAGCGATCTTGCGGCTGTTGTCCCCTCCCTGTCGGACTCTCCGAAATTGCATCAGCTTCGGGGAATCGCCACTCAGGCAGCGGTTGAGTTCTGGGGCGAGAAGTTGGCGGAAGAAAGGCTGCACCTCTCTCAGTCGGATGAGTCCCAGATGGAAACGGATCTCTGCGCGCTCCTTGGCAACCCCAGAAAGGCCACGGAGATTGCGAATGCTGTCCGAACCGTCGGGGATCTTGGCTCACGGGACTTCCCCAATCCTGACGTTCTTTCTGGCCTCGTTGATGTGCTCTATCTGGACAACACAGATCAGGTCTTTGACGGGAAGACTCAAGCAATCAAGAGGGTTCTCCAGGCGTCGTTCGAAGATTGGACGGCCAACGGCTTTGTGCAAAGCCTCGTGTCCGCAAGCGTGTCCTTCGATACCGTGAAGGAGGCGGAGTTCCTTCTCGAATCAGTACCTGGTCTGAAGGATGCAAGTTCTTACAAGCACGCGCTTGCTCTTGGGCACTTGAACCGCGCGAAGCAACTATTAAAGGGGGGAGTCTCAACCACGGTGGCGTTGCTGCACCTTCAGCGCTCGAAGTTCGTTGATTCCGATTCGAAAGATGCGGGCGATCTGGGGGCAACGGAGAGAAGCGCGCGGACTTACCTTTCGACTGTCAATTACCCTGACATCACGCTTTCCATGGACATCAACCCAGCTATTTCGTTGGACATCCAGGGCGTGATGTATGCAGCCTTTTCCAGCGCATTCTTGGGGCGCTCACAAGAGGACAGACCTTGGCACTTGGTGGACTCTGGGACGGGCGCTCAAGACGTATCCATCGTGATCGACAGCGCCGAGTTGGCTGTCCCAGAGCTGAGCAAGCTACCCCGTGTGAATTCGCAGTTTCTCTCCCATTACGAGACAGTTCCCAACCCCGCAAAAGAGTCGCTTCGGTTTCAACTCTCGTGGGAAAAGAGCCAAGTTGAAATGGCGGAGAGCGACTATGAGCGGGCGGTCTCATCGTACAACTGGGATCCAAGCGATTGGAACCTCAACAGGGTGAACTCTGCCTACACCCGCTACAAGTGGGCAATTTCGAGCTACAACTCCCTCGTGGATCAGTTCAACATGACGCCGTCCACTATCGAACAGCCCGTCTTTTTGCCTTACAGCTACTCGCAAGGGGATGTAAGATTCGGATGTCGGATATCCATCACGTGCAAGGTTGGTACGAAGGAATACCATTTCACGGGCGAGTCCATGGACAGGTCGTTCGTAAGGATAGGAACCAAGCCGACCGACACAAACCAATCCGCGCGGAGGGACGTTGGTCTGACGTTCTCCCCCACTTTCGAGAGATTTCTCGACCATATCAACGCGGCGTTGAGAAGCGTTTGCGACCAGATCGACCCTCTGCTACTGTCCTTGAATTACCCAAGTTATGCGACGCTGTCTCCTGACGAAACCGTCCTTCTCCAATGCTTGATGCATCCATGGGGCTTCAGCAAGTCATCGGTGCAACGCCCTGATCTGCCAGCGTGGGAGAAGGACGCGCTTGCTCTTGTTTCGGTCGCTCAACTCCAGCTCAATTTACCGAAGATTGAGCTTGTCGCTGGTAGAGCGAAGCTCAAGGGGCCCCTATCCCCTGAGGCTGCGGCGAAAGCCCTTGGGCCGTTCGTTTGCCTCATCAAGTCAATCAAGGACCGTCAAGTGGTATCGACTGGTTCGGGCACCGTCATCGGGCCAAACGGCCTCGTCCTGACTTGCGCTCACATTCTGAACGCCCCTGATATCGAAATCGACCTCTCAGAAGGGAGGTACCAGGGCAGCTATCAGAGCGACATCGTCTTCGTCAACGAGAAGAGCGATGTTGCAGTCCTGCGTGCCAAACGACTCGCCAACAACGAATGGGCCTCTGTTCGATTGAAGGGTGGGACTGTGAAAGGAGAGCGGATCATCGCGATAGGCAACCCAGCCATTGGTCAGGAAGCCCTGAATGTTGGCGGCGTCTCAACTGGAGTCGTCTCGAATCCAAAGGTCGCAGCGTTTGGGCGGGACCAACTGGTGGGAGATATCACGGTTGCGTCTGGATCAAGCGGCGGCCCTTTGTTCAGCCTTGACAGCGGCGAGCTTGTTGGAATCGTCCAAGCGGTCACGCGGCCAGGTCTGGATGTGGAGGGGGTATCTTCATCTGGCTCATACTGCTTGGCAGCACCTGCGGACATGTTACCAAAGTGGCTGGGACTGCAATACAAGCATTAGGTCTGTCAGACAACACCCTTATAGTAGTTCCTATCCTTTGCAGCTGCTGACACTATCGAAAAGCTCGATCTATCAGAGAAGGTAGTCTGGAGGGCGCAAGCTTCTGGAAGTGCTCCCCACTGCCGCTACCGTTCCCTGGCGGTCGATGAGTCAGGCAACGTCTTTCTGGTGGGATATGCAAACGGTCCCGGACCCTATGAGTTCGGGAACGAGGTTTCCCTCATTGGCACGCCGTACGGGGGAAAGCCTGTTCTGGTGAAGTATGACTCTTCGGGCAGAGCGCAATGGGCACGGGGCTTTGATTGCCAGACCGAAGCGTATCGATTCGTCGGGGTGGATGGCCAAGGGGGAGTTTACGTCGCAGGCGGGATTCGAGAGTATTGGACAGCCAGACCCTGCTGCCAAGTTTTATTTTCGTTCGGCCGCAGGCGTTCGGTGGGGCGCCCCCTTGCTCTGCCCTGGATGCCGCCTTGTTGTGCGAGATTTATTAAGCATCCTTTCCGTTTCTACCACGGCCGCCCCTGGGTTGCGAGCTCCCGGTAGTCTCCGCCATCGACCTCAATAACCTGGAACGGCAAAACGGCATCACGGCTTGTGATACCGTAGCCGTAGACGATGGTCCCAGGGTCTTTCACCTCGATGTCGTAGCGGATTTTGCATTTCTCGAGGTATGACTGAGCACCGCCGTAGGCCGCGAAGTGATCAATGGTGGAGTCATATATTTCGTAGGTGGCCTGACCGTCAACCCGTGGGTCAGCAAGGTTTGAGTTACGCACTACCAGGTGCACTCTGCCATAGGTCACCGGCCAGGAGCGCTGCAGTTTCGACTTGATGATTCGAAGACTCGATCCGTTGGCAGGGATGCTCCAGCTCCTGTCTGCGTAGTAGACGCCATCGTCCTTCTCTGGATCGCCAAGGCCGTTGATCTCTGCGTCAATGTAGCCTGCGCCAAAGTAGCTGACGGCCCAACCCATTGAAAAGCCGCTAGGCGTGTCACGCACTATGGCGTTGCATCCGTTTGGCAGACTGATGTCGCGCTCAAAGATGTAGGAGTCTGCAATCGATACGGTCGTATTTGGCCAGATGCCGCTCAACTCCCAGTTATACCACCGACGCTTCTCCGGAAAGGTAATGTCAATGCTGCTGTTCTCCGGCGGGTAGATCTCAAGCCAGACATGATGAGCATCTGTTATCTGGACGTTCGAGTCGTAGACACCGCTCTGGAATGTAAACTTGATTGTGGAGAAGTTGACTGCTGAGAGATCGATCCGACCCTCCGCAGAGGTCCAAGGGTTGCCCACAAAATGGTCATAGATGACAGTGGCGCCGTCCTTGAATTCCCAGATCACCCAATACTGGTTTCCCGAGAAAGCGTAGCTGTCTTTTATGTCCAGGATGCCCCCGCTCTCTACCTCAAACCGACACTGTTGATGTTCGGTCTGGTCCCACAGCAGGAGAGAGTTTCTAATATGCAGGGTGCCGGCGATCTGGATGTTTGCTCGTGCAGTGGGCCGCACCCACACGATCTTGTTCTCGACCGTGACAACCTGGCCGGGCGCTACGGCAAACGTCTGGTCCCACACGATTTGCTCTCGCGTGTCTGACGCCTGTGGAGCCCATCCTCCCCTACTGTCGTCCCAGACCGGCATATCGGGCTCGCTGCCGTCAACCCAGCTGAAGACATCATCACCTTCGTATTTTTCCCGCTGATTCTTGGTCGTAGTTGTGATCGGGCATCCCGCAAAGCATACTGCGAGAACGACGGCCCCCAAGAAAAGGAGCCTTCTCATGATATTGCCTCCTTGATAGTCCTCCTGTTGGACCGAGCCAGTACGGGCAGGAGAGATTGAGCATGTGCAAGGCCTGCTCCAGCCTCGGCCACAGCACGCCTGCCACCTTTTGAGAGACTGTCGCGTTCATATGCCCGAAGGAATAGCTTGCGTACGCAAAGGCTCGAGCAGTGAGCCCTGCAAGCGATTGGCAATCTCCTAGCGGTACTCGCCAGTGCAGCCATCTCTGAGATGGACTCCAGCTCAGCTTAGAGCTCCTGAAAACCAAACAAGAGTCCCTGCCGAAGGGAGAGATTTTCCAGACCCAGTGGGACGTATTCCACAGCACGTTTCCCACCGTCCCCCAGGAGGGATGGATCTGCCTCAGCGCAGAGAGGAACTGTCAGCCAAGGGAAAAGAATATAAGAGAATGGAGACGGGGCCCTAGCATCTTCCGAAAAGACGGTTCCAACAGATGCGGCTGGAATCAGGAAAAGCGCAACCTTCTTCATATTGCCCCCGAAAGAGTTTTCCGGCTTTTCTGGCACCTTGATCCAAAGCGGCACGCACCTATTTGGCTAGTCGAATATTATAGTGCAAAGCATCTCACATTGCAATGCCCTCTGCCGCCCAGCCTGAGCGGGCGAGCTGAAAGCCCTGAGCGGCGCCGCCTGTCACGCGGCACGCCCTGAACCTGCGCCCCGAGGATTCGATGCTGGACGCCCTGGGCATTCTCTTCGAGGCGGACTATACCACGGAGGGGCCGGCTGATCGGACGCGTGAGCGCTCGCACAAGAAAGAAGCCGTTCGGGTGGAGAAGGACGGCCTGATGCCGGACGCGGAGCAGCCTTCGGTTTCTGCGCCGGAGGCGTGAGCGAGGGCGTTCCGCCCGCGGGAAGAGGCGCGCGGCAAGATTGCCGCGCCGGTGCCTGCGGCGATCCGAACGGCTACGGCGCGCAGAATGCGTTGAAGGTCTTGAACATCTTCTCGAAGCTGGCGAGTGTGGTCGCGGATATCTCTTCAGCCAGGGAAGCGCTGTTCTCCGCGAAGTACCTGGCCGGCCGGGTGGGGTCGAACTTCGGCTTTGCGGTCTGAACAATCGATTCGAAAGAGCGTGAAAAGGCCTCCGTCATCCGCACGCCGCCGCCCTTCAGCTGGCTCTTCTTGATCAGTTTTTCCAGCTCGCTTCGATACTCCTGGTTCACCAGGTTGAGGTAGAAATCCTTGTCGAACATGTCTTTGAACTTGCAGGGACTTGCAATGGCTTGTAGGGAGTGCGAAAAAAATAATGTCACAGATAATGTAACAGCTATGGTGAGGTGATGACACCCACAAGGCAAGCGCGGCGTTTCTGGGGCCGTTGGCTCCCTGTGTGGCAGATCAGCTGGCCTTTGCTCTGGAGACGGCGTCACCCTGCACCTATCGGCAGCGGGGCGCCAGTACGCTCCAAAGTTTATTTCAGAGGCACTTCGCCGAATTTTGCGCGCGCTACGAAGCCGACTACGCCCGCCGCCTGGGATGGATCCGCCTGGAGAGGATCCGCAGGGTAGTCCAGCGTTTCCTGGACTGCGGGAACTACACCAGGGGCGTGGCAAGGATCCAGTGCACGAATCCTAACTGCAAGTCGGAGTACTTCCGGCCCTTCTCCTGCAAGACGTTCTATATCTGCCCGTCTTGTTCGCAGAAACGCACGCTGCTGTTCGCCGAGTACATGAACGAGCGGCTCATGCTTCGGTTGCCCCACAGGCAATTCGTCTTCACCCTGCCCAAGGTCCTGCGGGTGTTCTTCCGACATGACCGGCAGCTCCACGGTGAGATCAGCCGACTCATCCATCGCCTCCTGCAAGACTTCTTCACGGCGGCCGCAGGCATGAGGATCCGCACCGGCGGTGTCATTGCATTTCAGACCTCAGGGGAGTTCGTGAGATGGAACCCGCACTGGCACGGGTTGTTCCTTGAAGGAGGCTTCGACCGCAACGGTCGATTCGTTCACATCCCCACGATGAACCTTGCGAAGATGAGCGCCTGCTTCCGCCACAGAGTTGTGGAGTTCTTCCGCCAGCGACAGCTGTTGAACGAGCGCTTGGCAAAGAACATGCTGGAGTGGACCCACTCGGGATTTAGTGTCGACGGCTCCGTCGGCATCCCCGCAGGCTCCCCGAAAGCGCGCGAAGCCCTCTCGCAGTACATCGCGCGGCCGCCTGTCTCGCTTAAGAAGCTTCTCGTGGAGGAGGGCGGCACAGACAGCGTCCTGTACTACACTGCCTACAACGACTATTTCCGAACAAACGCCAAGCGGTTCTCCGCCTCTGACTTCTTGGCCGAACTCCTCCAGCACCTCCCAGAGCCCCGCACGAGGTTGATCCGTGCCTACGGATTGTACTCCTCACGCGCTCGGGGTACGTGGCTGCGGATGCCCTACCTTGTACGTCTCGCCCCTGAGGGGTGGAAGCAGGATCATTCGCCTCCGCCTTCAGCTTGTGTCGGTGCCCCCGGCGAGCCCCAACCGGACTGTTCGGTCTCCGCGATGGAGTGCCGCTCCGCGTGGGCTCGCCTTATTGCGAAGGTCTACGAGGTCGATCCCTTGGTCTGTCTCAGCTGCGGCGCAGCGATGCGCGTCTTGGCCGTCATCACCGAGCCGCAGCAGGTCCTCAAGATCCTGCGCCACCTCGTGAAGATCGGTACGCCGCCACCCGGCTTAGACCCTGCTTCCCTCAACTGACCCTTGTCTTCTTAGCAAGCCTGGGGCACCTATGAACAGTGTCGAGAGCCCATTTCTCGTCGTTCCCTTTTGTGGGACTAGTCTGGCTTTTCTTTATGCCCGAAGGCCGCGTAGCCCTATCTGTTGGGTTGCAACCGCACTCCGGGCGAGCTCGTCCCGCCAGTCGCTTGCTATGCCCAGACAACACCCTTATAGTAGTTCCTATCGTTCGTCCGGATTCAGCTCAGGAGCGTACGGAGGAAAGTACTCCACATGAAGCCGAGAAGTTTTTCGGCATAACTCAAGAATGGGCACCTCCTCGATGCGTGTTACTATTGTCCAGTAGCGCGATGACGTGCCCACGGAGATGGCGCAGAACCTGCCTGAGAAATACCGTGACTTCTTCCTGTCTGATATTATCCCAGAAGAATAGACCGTAAAGCCCAAGCCACCTGCGGGTAGGACTTACCGACGCACCAGAGATGATCGATATGCGTTCATTGGAAAAGCGATGGCGCATGAAGGGTGTCTGGCCTACAGGTGCCCACGTCTTTCTTATACTGGGAGTCAACATAAAGCCCGATTCATCGATGAAAATCAGGTAGGCGCCCAGCCAAGTGGCGTTTTTTTTATCCTATTCCAGTTCTTAGTTTTCCACTCCTGGATGGCAGCCTCGTTTCGCTGCAGAGCACGCCTCTCGGGCTTTTGTGGGCTCCAACCCAAAGCATGCATAAGCCGTCCGACATGGGTATAGTGATATCTGATGCTGAATTTCTTCTCGATAAGTGTTGAGATCCGTCGTGTGGTCCAGATATCCGTCTGCCATCCAAATGCTATTGGTCCTTGAAGTAAGTAGCGTAACAACTGAGCTTTCTGCTTTGTATTCATTTTTGTCGGACGGCCAGGGGAAGCAAGAACTCTCAATCCTTCTTCTCCGTTTCTATTCCATCGATCACGCCAGCGCATTACAGAACTGGCGTTACATCCTATCTGGCGAGCTATTTCGTTTAGTGAGAGCTCCTCTTCAAGCAGGGCGATCGCTTTGAGACGGCGAGATCGCAATACATCAGCTGAACCTTTTAGCCTCATGATGAACATCCCCTCCCAGGGTGTTCATATTATATTGCATTATATATGCTACAATCAATAGTCGGTCAGGAATAGGAAACAGACCCCTATTCTTCATAGATATTTTGACTTATGCTGGACCAGTCTCGCAAGACGCCCCCCCAAAAAAGATCTGAGGTTCTCGCCCGGGTCCGTATAAAGCCCCTGCCAGCCGACCTTTATCGCTGCATATCCTTCTTGCCGAGTTCATCTGCTACGTACCACGAAGCGCGCTTTCAAAGCCTGTTGATCCAGGGAATGCGCTCCGACGAATAGCTCATATTCGAGCGGCTCCACAACGAAGTCTGCCCGGGTCTCATCATAGTAGGCCAGCCGAGATATCGGCACGCTGAATTGGACGGTCTTGGTTTGGCCGGGCTGCAGGGCAATTCGGGCGAACGCCTTGAGCTCTTTGGGTGCCCGCTCCACCGCTGACTCAATGGGCGAGACGTAGAGCTGCACCACTTCCTCGCCGGCGTGTGCCCCAATGTTGGAGACATCCAGGTTCACTTTCAAAGTGCTTGATGGACCGAGTCGCTTCCGGGCGAGCCTCAAGTCGGCATAGCGGTAGCGGGTGTAGCTGAGGCCGAAGCCAAAGGGGAAAGCCGGCGTGTTGCCATCTCGTTCCAGCTTGCGGTAGCCGTGCCATAGGTCGTATTCGATTTCGGCTGCATTCTTGTCGAAAAAGGGGAGATCTTCAACCCGTTGGGGGATGACAAATGGCAGCTTTCCGCTTGGGTTGACCCGACCCAGCAGAATATCGACCAGTGCGTGACCGCCTTCCATGCCGGGGTACCAGAGCAAAAGAACGGCCGCTACTCGTTCGCGCCATGATTCCATCAACACGCAGCTGCCGCCCAGAATCGCGACAACGGTCCGCGGATTCGCGGAGGCGACCGCCAGGATCAAATGCTCATCTTCTGCGTGAAGGGTGAGCCGGTCACGGTCGCCGCCTGTTAAAATTGCGTCGGCCGGCTGTCCGACCAGGCTCTGCATGTACCTCTGAGCCGCAGGCGCCTCCTCCGGGGCAGGTGGGGGGAACAGCGCAGCCAGTCTCTGCATCGTGCTCGGATCAAGGAACTCACCTTCGTCGTTGTGGGTATAGCCGACAATCAGCACGACTGCGTCAGCGGCCCGGGCCGTGGCTGCGGCTCGCTCAAGATCGCTGCCGTCGTCGTACAGCACGTCCGCCTGACCCTTGAGCGCAGCCTGAATCCCTGCCAGCGGGGTCACCACGTACGCGGGGCGGGTGCTGCTGGAGCCGGTGTCGCCTGTATTTGGCGTACCGGCCAGCCGGCCGATCACGGCCAATTTCTTCAGCTTTTTCAGCGGGAGCAGATTCCCCTTGTTTTGCAGCAGCACGATGGACTTGTTCGCCGCTTCACGCGCCAGCGCGCGGTGGCTCTCGCGGCCGATCTGCGCTGCATCGTAGACGTTCGGCCGCACCAAACGCAGTTGTTGGCGCAGCAGACGCAGCACGGCATCGTTCACCCGCTCCAGCGGGACTTGGCCGTCCTCGACCAGGCGTTTCAGGTGTCGGTGAAAGTGCATCTGAAAAGGCATTTCCAGGTCTTGCCCGGCCAGCGCCGCTTTTTGCGCATCGCGCACGCAGAACTGGAAGTCGGACAACACGTATCCCTTGAAGCCCCACTGCTTCTTGAGGATGTCGGTCAGCAGGACCTTGTTCTGCCCGCACCATTCCCCATTGACGCTGTTGTAGGCGCTCATCACCGCCGCCACCCCTTCATCCACCACGCGTTTGAAGTGGGCCAGGTAGACCTCGTGGAGCGCCCGGGGGCTTATGCGCACGTTGACCTTGAAACGAGCATTCTCCATCGAGTTGAGCGCAAAGTGCTTCGCACAGGCCATGGCGTGTTTCTGTACGCCCCGTGTGAGAGCAGCGCCCATCTCACCCAGGTGATACGGGTCCTCGCCGTACGTTTCCTGGGCGCGTCCCCAGGCGGGATGTCGAAGCAGGTTGATGCAGACCCCGCCAAACAAGGTGCCGCCGTGAGCCCGCAGCTCGCGCCCAATGACTTCACCGACACGTTCTTCCAACGCCACGTCCCACGACGCCCCTCGGGCCATGGAGACCGGGAAAGTGGTGGCTCCCTTCATGACCACGCCGCGAGGGCCGTCCACAAAACGGATGCCGGGGATGCCCAGGCGAGAAACGACGCCGGCATTCCACGGATGGTCGGCGTACCCCCCGTTCATCATATCCAGCAGCCCGGGCCAGAAAGCGACGTCGCCGTCCATCATCTCGATTTTTTCATCCAACGAAAGCTGCTCCAACAGTTCGTGCGCCTTGGCCTCAATCTGCTTGCCGGAGAGTTCCTTCGCCGATGCAGAGCGGGCAAACGCTGCTTGATCATTGATCTTGGTCATGAATAAACCTCCCAGGTTCAATAATCTTTCACCTTGAATGGTGATTCACTCCTGGCCCACGGGCACCTGGTAGGTCTTCCCCGGGTCGGTGCTGAGCTCGACGGGCTTGAGACCCGGCCCGTGGATACGGCACGGGCCGCCAAGGGTCGAGCGCACCTCACACCGGGCCAGCTCACCGAGCTTCCATTGGAAGGATACCTCGAACCCTCCTCGCGCCCGTAATCCGCTGACCCTGCCTTCGGTCCAGGACCCCGGAACGGCCGGGAGGAGCTCGATGCGGCCGTCATGGCTCTGGAGGAGCATCTCGGCGATGCCTGCTCCAAGGCCGAAGGCGCAGTCCAGCTGCATGTGCTGTTCGGTCATGAGGTTGGCGCCGAGGCTCCGGCAGCTTTCCCTGACCATCTGGCCCGCTTGCTCACGTTCCTTGAGCCGGGCGAAGAGGGCCACGGACCACGCCGCCGGCCAGCCCCACTTGAATGCACCGTGGGCGAAGCGGCGGAACATGCTCTTCCTGCACGCCTCGTAGAGCTCTGGATTTCGATGAGGCGTGAATAGCTCTCCAGGGTACAGGCCGTACATGTGGGAGACGTGTCCCATGCCGGGCATGCACTCTGCGAAGTCGAAGCACCACTCCTGAAGCTGCCCGTAGCGTCCCACTTTGAAAGGATAAAGACGCTCCATGGCTCGCTCGATCTTCTTGTGGAGATCGCTGCGGCGTCCCAGCATCTCGGCTCCGCGGAGGCAGTGTTCGAACACCTCGCGGATGATCGTGAGGTCCATGGTCGACGACTTGCTCACCGCGCTGGTGCGTTGATGCACCGCCATGCGGTTTTCCGGTGACATGGCGAGCAGAAACTCCTTCTCCTGCGCCGCTTGCTCATCGAGGAAGAAGTTGTTCTCCGGAGAGGTCGACGGCGCGGTGGAAAGGTACCCCTCCTCGTCCTCGACCAGGAACCCCAGGAAGAAGCGCGATGCATCTTCAATGATCGGATAGGCGCGCCGGGACAGGAACTCGGTATCCCCCGTGTGCTCGACGTGCCGCCACAGGTGCTGGCACAGCCACCCTGCGGCCATGGGCCACCACGACCAGCTTGGAAGCCCGGCACACGGAGTGGTCTTCCGCCAAAGGTCGATATTGTGGTGCGCCACCCAGCCATCCAGCCCGTACCACTCCCGCGCCGTGCGCTTGCCGCTTTCTGCTGCTTCGGCCACCAGGTCGAACAGCGGCTCATGGCACTCCGGCAGACCCAGCACCTCGGCCCCCCAGTAGTTCATCTCCACGTTGATGTTGGTGGTGTAGTTGCTCGACCACGGCGGCCGCACCAGGTCGTTCCAGATCCCCTGCAGGTTGGCGGCCTGCGTGCCGGGGCGTGAGCTGGCGATCAGGAGGTAGCGGGTGTACTGGAGAGCCAGACCCGCGAAGGAGGGATCCTCCAGGGTCCCTGCCTGCTGAAAGGCGAGGCGCATGCTGGTGGGCAGAGCGGCCATTGTGGAAGGGCCGATGGAGATGTCGACGCGCCGGAAGAGCGCGCGATGGTCCGCGATGTGCCGTTCCAGCAGCTGGTCCCATGTGCGGGAGCGCACGCTATCAAGCGTCTGGAGGCAGCGCGAGACCACGTGATCGACGTCGCGCATGCGCTCCCTGCCGCAGCCCTCATAGTTCGTATGGGCGGCCAGGAGCACGACTGCATGGCTCGCGCCGCTGACCAGGAGCCGGTCGGGAGCCGAGGTCACCTGACCGTCGGTTTCCACCACGCGTACAGAGGCGGCAAACCGGATGCTGGCGGACTCCTCCTCGGGGAGGTATACCACGGCGGGCCGAGCCGTCGAGTAGTCCGGCTCGCTCCAGTCCGGCGCACGGCCTGACAGGAGGAGCGTCGAGCCTCGGGTGCTACTTGCGTGGCAAAGCTCGCTCTCCAGGATCACGGCCAAATCCATGGTTCCTGAATCCACCGAGAGGCGGAGGGCTACAACCTGGTCCGGCGCGCTCACGAAGCATTCCCGTCGGAACAGCCTCCCATCCTCGCGGTACTCCACAGCGGCCATGGCGGAGTCAAGGTCAAGCCAGCGTCGGTATCCCTGCGGCGGCTCGCGACGCATGCGCCTGAGGAACTCGCTCCCGGCAGAAGACTCCAGGCTCATGACCACGTGGAGCGTTCCCAGGGGCTCGTACGCCTGACCCCAACCGCCAAGCATGCGCTCCGCGACCAGGCGGTGCGCCTCCGCGAACTTGCGCTCGAAGACCAGCCGGCGCGCCTCTGGGAGGAGCTTCCAGGTATCCGGGTTCAGGAGGAAGGATTCGCTGCCGGACCAGAGGGTGTCCTCGTTGATGGCGATCCACTCGTCCGGCAGAGAGCCGAAGAGCGCCGCTCCAAGCCTGCCGTTTCCCAGCAGGTGCGAATCGACAAGGCGCGCGGCCGGCTCGGATTCCCACAGTATGAGCGAGTCAGCAGCAGCGGAGCTATGGTTGGGTTCCATGCGGCTCCTTCCATGCCATCGGGCGCTGCCCGGGCGCCCGCTGCGCAAGGACGTGCAGCGGGCCCCGGATCGCGCCTTCAGATACGTTGTGCCTATTTCTTTCCGAGCTTCTTGTTCACATCGTCAACATGCTTCGCCCACACGACCTTCCGCACGTCCTCCAGGCCATTGGCACGGATCTCGTCCATCGCCTTGGTATAGACCCCTTCGAACGTGGCGTCATCCGACGCGATGGTCATCTGCGCGATCGTCTTGCCCCATACGTCCTTGATCTTTTGCAGCTGGATCCCTTCCTTCGAGGAGGGAGCCGGCTCGATGGATGCCGACCCTGCATCCGGGCCGCCGATGCCAAGATCGTAGATGTCCTTGGCATACTTCCCGGTGGCAATGAGGTAGTCCGTGTACCCATGGGGTGCAATGGCGAGCTTCTGGTAGACGGCCGGCACTGAGCGCCACATCATCAGGCGCCGCTCGAAGCCGTACTTGTCCCAGAAGGCGTCACCCGTCTTGTTCAGCTCGTCGAGGATCGCCGGCGTGTATTTGGGGATGCCGTTCACGATGTTGTAGGTTTCACCCAGCTTCCCGAAGAGGTTGTCCATCTGGCCTTCTTCACTCCAGGAGTACTCGAAGTAGCGGATGATGCGGCCCGGGTTCTTCGCGTCCTTGGTGACCATCGATCCCACCCATCCCGTGCTCCGACCGCCTGCGTACTGGGGGTCCTTGCCTCCGACGTGGAGGTACTCCAACGGGATGTAGGTGTTCTTCTCGTCCCCCGTCACCTGCATGATCTTGGTGTTGTGCTGCTTGTAGATGTCGATGGGGTAGCGCGTCGTCACGGCGAAGATGCCGGCATTCACTTCATCCCCAAAGGTTTCCTGACGCGCGGTGACCCTATCGACGCTCATCAGACCCTCTCGGACCAGGGTGTTGAGGAACTTGATACTATCCACCATACCCTTGGACTCGAAACAGAACTTGATGGTGTTCCCCTCCAGGTAGTAGCCACAGCCGTACGTCTCGGGAGCGAAGGCGCCCAGCAAGTAACTAAGCGTGAAGCATCCGGTGAGGCCCCACTGGTTGACGTCGACCGGCGGCTCGATGGTGATCACCTTCTTGTCGGGGTACTTCTGCTTGATCATCTTGAGCATGGCGATGAACTTCTCGGGCGTATCCACGGAGGGCTTGCCCAGGGCTTCGTAGATCCCCTTCTGGATGAAGAAGGGCCGGTAGAGTTGCTTCTCCAGCGACCGCTGGTAGTCCTCCTTGGACGCCATGAACGAAGGCAGATAGTAGAGGTTGCCGTCGGCCTGGCTGTGGTAGACCTTGACGTCCTGCGCAATTTGGTCCCAGAACTCGGGCGCGTACTTGTCCGTGAGCTCCTTGATCGGATAGATCTTGCCCGACGCGATGATCCTCTTCGTCATGTCCGCGTACCATTCAAGCACCATGGCATCGGGCAGTTTCCCGGACGCCACTATGACGCTCAGGTACTCCTTTTCGTCACCTGTGGGGACGATGATGTTGGGATGCACGCCGGTCTTCTGCTCGATCACCTTCTCGACGTAGCTCCCCTTCCAGGGATAGAAGGTACCCCACGCGCCGTAGAAGTAGAGATCGAACTGGAACGGCGAGGTATCCTTCTGCCACGACAGCGCCGCCCCCGGCTGCCCCGAGGGCGCCGGAGTCCCTGCCTCTTTCTGCCCCGCTGCAAAACACAGCGCGGCAGATACCATGAGAACGAGTACGAGCCCCGCTCTCAAAGCACATATACTTCTTTTCATATGACCTCCTTAAAGGACTGTGTCCACACAAGCGGGCCAACGGCCCGTCGCCTTGTGTGCTAACCCTTGAGAGACCCGATCATGACCCCCTTCACGAAATACCTCTGGAGAAAGGGATAGATGATCACGATGGGGAACGTCGTGAGCACCATCGTGGCCAGGCGCAGCGACTGGCTAGAAACGCTTTGGCTGCTGTAGTTCGCCGACATAACACTCACGTTGACCGACTGGATGGCCTTCACCAGGTACTGCTGGAGCGTCAGGAGCTTGCGCCCGCCGTAGAGCATGGCGTCGAACCACGAGTTCCAATGCCACACCCCGTAGAACAGCGCGATGGTGGCCAGGACGGCCGTGGATAGGGGAAGGATGAGCTGCACGAAGATCCGGATCTCCGTGGCCCCGTCCATGTACGCGGATTCCTCGATCTCCGGCGAGATCTCCCGGAAGAACGACATCATGATGAAGGCGAAGAATGCGTTGAACATGTTGGGGATGATGAACACGAGGAAATTGCCGTACAGATGCAGCCCCTGGGCGATCAGCAAGTAGGTGGGGATGAGCCCCCCGCTGAAGTATATGGTCACGAGGGTCATGCCCAAGAATACGTTTCGCCCCCAGAGTCTCTTCTTCGAGATCCCATAGGCAAATGCCGCGGTGAAAAGCACTCCCACCACGGTTCCAACTACAGTACGCGCCGTCGTGACCCATATGGCACGCAGGATCTCCGGGTCCCTCAGCACGTACTGGAAGTTGAGGACGGAAAACACCCGAGGCCAGAAGTAGACCGGACCCCTCAGAAGGTCCGTGGGATCGTTGAAGGAGGAGACGATAATGTAGAGGAAGGGGTAGAAGCACGCCACCATGACGAGCGAGAGGAAAAGGGTGTTCAGCGTCACGAAAATTGCCTGTCCGACTGAAGTCCGTCCTATTCTCATCCTCGTCCTCAATATAGGCTCTGTCCCGTGAGCCGCCGGGACACCGAGTTGGCGATGGTGAGGAGGATCACGGCCGCCACCGAGCGGAACATTCCAACAGCCGCGGCGTAGGAGTAGCGCGTGAGCTGGATGCCCATCCGGTAGGTGTAGGTGTCGATGATCTCCGTTGCATCGTGGATGATTGAGTTGCTGAGCAGGTACATCTGCTCGAAGAACTCGAAGTTGGCGCTGATGAGGCCCGCTACGGTGAAGATCAGGAGCACGATGATGGTCGGTTTGATGGAGGGGAGGGTGATATGCCGGATCCGGGTCCAACGGTTCGCCCCGTCTATCGCGGCGGCCTCGTACAGAGTGGGATCGATGCCGGTTATGGCGGCGATGTAGATGATGGATTCCCACCCGAAGGACTTCCAGACGTGGCTCACGACCACGAGGGACGGGACGTACGTTTCCGATGCGAGGAACAGGAGGGGCTTCTGCACGATTCCGAGCTGGAGAAGGATCTTGTTGACAATACCGTCGTCCACCGCAAGCACGACGTACAGGAAGCCCGACACGAAGACCCACGAGATGAAGTGCGGCAGGTAGCTCACCGTCTGGACGAACTTCTTAAACGAGAGTTTCTGCACCTCGTTCAGGAGGATGGCGAAGATGATCGGCGCGGGGAAGCCGAAGAGCATCTTCAGCAGGCTATAGAAGATTGTGTTCCACAGGGCGTGGAGGAAGTATTTGTCCGTGAAAGCCTCCTGGAACTGCTTCAAGCCCACCCAGGGACTCTGCGTGAATCCCTTGATCGGTCCCAGGAAGAGGTCGTATTCCTTGAAGGAAATAACCAGACCGAGCATCGGGACGTAGTTGAAGACGATCATCCAAACCACAGCCGGAATCACGAGAATCAGGAGGTATCTCTGTCGTACGAGCGTATGCAGAAGGGAGGGGGCGTTCAACGGCGAACGAACGGCTCTGACCCTGCGGCCGCGGTCCGTTGCTGAATCTCGCTTCTTCAGCGTGCTCACGGAACCCTGCATGACGGTATTGTGCGGGGGAGCGAAGGGAGCTGTAAAGTGACAAAGGACATCAAAACGAACCGAGATACGGTACTTTTGTCACAAGCACGTAGGCGCCGCAGGGATCTCCCATGGCTCCCCTCTTCCCCATCAGGGCTGCGCGAGAGGCCACATCTTCTTCAGCTTCTGGATGAGCTCCATCCTGTCTCCCGCGTCGAAGGCATCATAGAGGGAATGGATATAGTTCCTCACGCTGCGTTCCGAGATGCCGAGTGTCTCAGAAATCTGCCGGTTGTTCATAAGGCGCATCACGAGGTTCAACACGTCCCGCTCACGCGGCGTGAGCCCTTCCATGATATTGTCCTGCGCACCCAACTCTCCCTCCTGGGAGCGGACTATCTTTTCCGTTACGGTCTCTGCAAAGAGCGTAGCCCCTCGAATGACCGCCTGAAGGTAAAGGACGAGGTCCTCCGGGGTCATGTTTTTCATAAGATAGCCAACCGCGCCGTATTTTACCGCGAAATGCACGTACTCGTCGTCGTCGAAGGTCGTGAGCATCACGATCTTGATCTCTGGAAAGCTGCGATGGATCAGCTTGGTTGCTTCCACACCGTCCATGCGCGGCATGCGCACGTCCATGAGGATGACGTCCGGCCGCTTCGACTCCGCCATGTCGATGGCCATCTCTCCGTCGGTGGCGATACCGACCAACTCGATGTCCTCCGAGATCCCCTTCAGCACGTACTGGAGGCTCTCGGCGAAGAGGACCTGATCATCAGCGATCAGAAGCTTTATCTTCGTGGCCATTTTCCTTTCCCGTGGGCAGATACATCGAGATCCTGAACCCCGTTTCAGCAGGATCGATAGCTACTCTGCCTCCCACGAGCGTGGCCCGCTCCTGCATCCCCTGGATGCCGATGCCTGGTGTCACGCCGTTCGGGCATCCGATTCCGTCATCGTCAAGCATGATCCTCAGGTTGTCTCCGTAGTCCCAGAGCATGATGGTCACCCGGGAGGCGCGTCCGTGGCGGAATGCATTGATGAGCCCTTCCTGTATGAAATGGTAGACCGCTTCGGGAAAACGCTCCAGATCCCTGATGTCGGCGTTGCCCATCTCATAGCGTACCTGCATGCCGGTGGAAATCGCGAAGACCTTCACCAGCTTTTTGACCGCCCAGTAGACGGACTCCTCCTTATGCTCTCGGGTGCGGAAATCCTGGAGGATTCTCTTGATATTCGCGAGCCCTTCCTCCGTGTGGGCGCGGATGCGTTTGATGTAGGCCGGCACCCGCTCGGGCTCGGTGCGCACCATAACCTTGATCGCCTCCATCATCATGACCGTGTTGGTCAGTGTGTACCCGATGGCGTCATGGATGTCGCGCGTCAGCCTGTCCCGCTCCCGGGTGCGGGACTCCTGCTCGATGTCCTTTGCATAATTCTGGGACAGGATATTGGCCCGGGTGAGTGAGGCGACGTTCTCCTCCAACCGGTCTGCGTATTTCTGCAGGTCGATGGTCTTCTCGTGCGTGCGGATCAGAAGCGAGCCGAGCGTCGCCAGCGCAATCCCCGTGAGCGCCATGGCGGCCGCCGCGAGGACTCCAGGACCGCCTCCGAGCAGGAGCGTCGCGGGCAGCAGCAACGCGGCTGCGCAGCTCAGGACGAGGCACGTCGGGAATGGCTCGAACAACAGCGCCCACAGGACGTTCGTGAGGACAAGCAGGAAATTCGTCTCCAGGCGCAGCCTGTAGCAGTTCATCAGAAACGCAGTCCCGCAGGTGTAGAGCGCCAGCAGGTAGCGGAACGCGGTCTCCTTCTTCACCGCTATCATGCACGCGGCACACACCGCCAGCGCAAAGACTCCGAGACCGTAGATGAGCTGCGCAATGGTCTCCGCGAACAGGAGAGAGGCTGCGCGGCGATCCGTGGCAACAAGGGCATAGGCCAACAGCGCAAGCGCGTACGCGCCAAAAACAAATGGAGCGCGCCAGGAGCCGACGCGTTGGGCGATACGCATGAAACGTTCTATGGGTCGCATTTGTCTTTACTACCGGACTTTTACACTGATACTACACTGTCCCTTTCTCGTCATCAAGGAGACCAGTTATGCGTCATTCAGGCTGTCGATTTAACCTGGTCGCGCGGGTAGACGGTGGCTCGAGCTTCGCAGACCGATGGGAAATCTGATAGAATAGCGCTGAATAAGAAAGCGGGAGGGGAACGTGCGATTTTTCAGGGTACCTAATAGAAAACAAATGTTGCTTCTGATCCAGGTGAGCCTTGATAGCATTGCGCCTGTGGGAAGCGTGTTGCGGTGTATCGACGAATTGGTGGATCAGCTGGACACCGCCGAAATCGAAAAGAACTATGATCTGGAAAGCGAACAAGGCCGGGAGCCGTTTCACCCGAAGACGTTGATCAAGGTAGCCCTGTACGCCTTGCACAACTGCCGGTTCACTCTGCGGAAGATGGAAGAGGACACCCGCAATCACTTGGGCTACAAGTGGCTTGCCGGGGATGAGGTGATCGATCATTCCACGATGGGCTACTTTTTGAGCCGCTACAAAGATCAGATCGTGGAGCTGTTCACCCAGGTGGTGCTGCTGTGCGCCGAGCAGGAGCTTGTGGACTTCGAGGTCCTGGCGATCGACAGTGTGAAGCTGCGTGCCAACGCCTCCTACAAACAGAGCCGGGATCTTCGAGGGATCCCACCCCAACAGGCCGCCGAGAGCGGCAATGCCAAGCGCGAAAGCGCGCGGCAGGGGCCCCATGACGGCAGCGACACGATAGCGTCGCGGGAGTCATGGGGAACTATCCCAATTATCCTTCACCCATTTTCTTCGCTGAAGAAACTTTGCCTGGTGACAATGGCGCAGGGGTCCCACCCGTTCCCATCCCGAACACGGAAGTTAAGCCCTGCCGCGCCGATGGTACAGCCGCTTGACGGTGGGAGAGTAGGTCGTTGCCAGGCTTTTTTATTTGATTGCTGAATTGCTGCGCTGAATGTCACATGCGCATGCAATAAATCCGTCGAGTGATGCTATGGCCTATCCCTTTCCACCGGCTCTATCTCCGGCGGCCCGAAGTAGCTCTTGGGAAGCGTGAGGTCGCTGATGATCAACTTCTGGAGGACGATCCCCGGATCTAGCATGGTGACCTTCAGAAGGTGCGGGCCGGGCTCGGCCACCGCGTGGGTGGATCTGAGGTAGCGCGCATTGTCGCGCGTGAACTGCGTCCACCAACCCTTTCCCAGGAAAATTTCGTCTGCTCGATTGGCGAAGATGTCCAGCTGTCTCTCAGCAGCGCTACAGCGCTGCGAACGTGCACCGAAGGCGCACGTCTGATGCCGAGGGCGGCAGCTGGCTCGCGCAAGCGAGACAGCGAGAGCCCGAGGCCAACCGGGGCCCAACAGCGGCAGCGGCTGGAGCGCCGAAGGCGCGAAGCCGCGGGAGCTATGGGGAATCCTGAATCCTTCACCCGCAACCCTAACTGTGTGATTATTGCCTTGAGACCCGCGACTCGGACCTGCAACTGGGTCTGTTTCCGCGGTCGCTTGAAGGTCCCGTGAGCTCGGCCTCGCAATGCCGCGCGTGGTCGTGGTATAGTCACCCTGTGAGACTGACCTCCCGGGCAGCCTTTGCCGCAATCACCAAGATGGTCCTTCTGCTGGCCCTGGGCGCCGGGCTGGCAGCCTGCGGCCCCGGGAGAAGCCCGGGCCCCGGTTCCGGCGCGCCCCGGAAGATCCAGGTCATGGCGTCGGATGGCTGGATCTACGATGTCATGGGAGAGAACGCGAAGCTCTTCGAAAAGGAGACCGGCATCAAGGTCTCCTTCACGATCTACGCTCCCAATGTCTATTTCCGGGCACTCCAGACAATGCTCGCCGCCGGGGAAGCCACCGACGTTTTCCTCATGCAATCTACGAGGTGGTACCTCGGCAGCGACATCGATCCGCAGAAGTACTGTATCGACCTGACCAACGAAGAGTGGACCACGCGCCTGAAGCCCGAGTGGCTTCCGGCAGTTTCGTACAAGGGCCGGGTCTACGGCCTTATCGTCTGGGATGATATGGTCGGCTGGGTCTATACGTACAACGACAGGATCTTCAAAAGACTGGGGCTCAGCGCGCCCAGGAACACACAGGAGTTCATGACCGTCTGCGAGCGCATCACGCAGGCCGGCATCGTCCCCATCTATGAGCCGGGGGCCGCCCGCTGGCACTCAGCGTTGACGTTCTTCGAGATAGGCGCCACGTTCGAGGAGAACGACCCCGGGCTGTATGACCGGCTCAACGCGAACGGGCTGACATTCGCCGGATATAAGCCGTTCCGCCGTGCCCTGGACCAGATCCTCCTTGCGGCCGACCGCGGCTACTTCGGAAGCGACTTCATGGCCAATACCATCGAGGGATCGAAGACCGCGCTCATTTCGGAAGCCGCGGCAATGACGCTGAACAAGATCGGGTTCGCAAGGAGCGTCCTCAAGGCGAACCCCGATTCCGGCGCGCAGTCCTGGGGGATGTTCCCCATTCCGTGGATCGACAACCGCACCGTGAGTATTGAACGCTCCGCACCCACGTGGTTCGGAAACGCGAAAAGCCGAGACCCCGTGGCGGTGCTCGGGTTCTTCCGTTTCTTGACCCGGGAGGACAATCTCTACCGGTACGCGGTGGACCAGCCCGAAGGAATCAGTCTCTCATTTCCTACCCAGCCAGTACCCCTGCTGCCGAACGAGCAATCGTTCCTCAGCTCCGCGCACCTGGGCGGAGAGCCTTTCCAGGGCGGAGTCAAGTACATCATGGGACAGTGGATGGAGATGGAAGCCGACTTCGAGCAGATGTTGGTCGGCGCGATGGCTCCGCAGGCTTTCCTCTCCAACATCGACGCCCGTCGGGCCAACATGGCCGGCGCGGCCCGGGACCCCGCTTGGCAGAGGCCTACGGCCGGTCTATCGAATCCTTGAATGCGGATGGGTTTAGGCCGGTTTCCTTCTTGAACAGGCGGGAGAAATACAGCGCGTCCTCGTAGCCCACCGCTGCGGCAACCTGCTTGATCTCGAGCTGGGGGTGTCCCACGAGCAGGCGCTTGGCCTTCTCTATGCGAAGACGGATGAGGTCCTGCGTGGGCGTGCGTCCCGTGATCTTGCGGTAGAGCCGAAGGAGGTACGCTGCCTTGCATCCAAATGAAGCTGCCAAACGCTCGAGGGAGTAGGGTTGCCGGTAATTCTCTTGTAGATAGACCTCCACGGCCTTCGCCAGATCGTTTTCCCGGGCGCCGATCCGGTCCAATCCGAACTCGGCGTCCACCGATCCGGCCGATGCTTCCAGCCGTATTCGGATTCGACGGAGGGTCTCCCGCAGTATATCGACGTCGATGGGCTTCAGAATGTAGTCGTCCACGCCGAGCTCGATCGCCCGGCGGGCATACTCGAACTCGCTGTAGCCGGAGACGATCAGTATCCGCAGGTCGGGATTCGTGCGGCGAATTCTCTCCACAAGCTCCAGCCCGCCCAGCACGGGCATCTTGATGTCGGTGATGAGCAGGTCGGGAAGGTGACGCTCCACCAGCTCCACGGCCTCCTCGCCATCGGTCGCCGTCCCCACACATTCGAGGTTGTGGTCGAGCTCCGCGGTCTTACGGGCCAGATAGTCCCGCATCCTCTCCTCGTCCTCCGCGACGACGAAGGTGAGTCGACGTTCAGCCATTGAACCCTGCCCCCATGGCGATCCGCGCGCCCCCTTCAGGCCGGTTTGTGATCTCGAAGACGATTCCTTCCCCGAACGCGAGCCTGAGCCTCTCGTAGGAATTAAGGATTCCCATTCCCGAGATCGACATAGGGGACAAGCCATTGCCCGTCCGCCGAGCGGCGAGCTTCTCGGAGATGCGCGCGAGAGTCTCCGTCGTGAATCCGGGTCCGTTGTCAAGGATTTCTATCATCCACCGGCCATCCGCGCAGCCGCCGCGAAGCTCGATGCGCCATGGAGGTCTGGTGGACGTCCCGTACTTGAAGCAGTTCTCTATGAACGGCTGGAGAATCAGCCGGGGCACGACAATCTCCCTCACTGCGCTGGGGACGTCGATCACGTACTTCAGGCTCCCTCCAAACCTCGCCCGCATGGCGGCGAGGTAGCTCTCCGCATACTCCATCTCCTTTCCGAGAGTAGCGGTCGTCTCCTCGGTGGACGACACGTAGCGGAGAACGCGTACCAGGTTTGAGATCAGGTCCTGGATGGCAGCCGTAGAACCTTCCTCTGCCATGATGGCGATAGTCTGGAGCATGTTGTGGAGAAAGTGCGGATTGAGCTGCGACTGAAGAGCAACGAGCTGGGCTTCCTTCTCGTGCGCCCGCAGGGAGACTGCCTCCCGGATCGATTCATTGAGCTTCAACCTCATGTCGCGGAAGGCCAGACGCAGCTCGTCTATCTCGCCGAGGTTAGGCCTGTGCGTCCCCTCGGTGGTCTTGTCCAGGTTTCCCAGGTCCAGTGCCTCGATCTCCGCGTGCAGCGCCTTGATCGGAACCGTCACACGGCGGGCGATGAAGTAGGACGCACCAAGGGAGCAGGCGATCGCCGTCAGAGTCAGGAGCGCGATCCGCACGGCGTATTGTAGGACGCTCGCGGCCAGCCCCGCGGATGGTTCGCCGATCAGGAGGGTCCAACCCGTATCACGCGACACGGCGGCCGCGAAGATCTGCGGTTCCCGCTTGCCCGGAAGGACGCCGGTCACGATCAGGCGGCGCGCCGCCTGATCTGCGATCCGCAGGAGCGCGGGCGCATCGACGGGAGGCCCCTCGTAGGGATAGAGCTGGTTCCCGCTGCGGTCGAAGACGAAGATCGATGCGGATGAGCCGCTGAGCAGATCCAGCTCACTGAACAGCGTATCGCAGTACTGCTCCACCTCGACGATGCCCTGCGTGGAAAGCAGGGCATCCTGGAACGTCCTCAGCAAAGATACGTACCGCTTGTCCTTGACGATGACCGAGGTCTCTTCCAGGAGCGGATCCATGTGGGGCGGGAGGATCACTCGTTCGCCGCCGGCCTGCATGACCTCGGCATACCAAGGCTCGCGTGTCACGGCCCGCTCGATGAGACGGCTGTAGTATCCGGCTCCGATCATCTCGCCGCGAAGGTCGAAGATGTTCACCTGCGGCGCTGACTGGTTGGGTCCGAGAATCGTATCACTGATCTCGATCAAGGTTTCCGTGTTCTCCAGCTTGGAGATTCTCTCGCCGGCCGACGCCGGCGAACGCGGGAGCGCGAGGTGCCGCGCATAGAGGCCCTGGAAAACTTGTGAGTAGATCAGCGTCAGGCTCAGCCGGTTCATCTCGGACACTTGGGCGTCCAGGTTCGTCATGATGGACTTGGAGAGAGACGTCAACGCCTCGGCAAAGCGCTCCCGCGCCACCCCCGAGGCGTAGTCGTACACCACCAGCGAGAAGGCGATGAGCACGCATGCCAGCAGGAGCGAGACGGAAAGGAAGATGGACCCCCGGACGGTCCGGCTACGCGACACGGACACATGATAGCACATGGCAGAAGCAGCGGGGCATGGAATTTTGTCCATGATCCCGCGCAACCCAATCCATTTACGGCGCCGCGGTGCAGCCGGATACTGGAGAGCAACAATTCACTCGAAGGAGGTTTACATGCTCAGAAAATCCATTCTCTGTTTCGTGATCTTGGCGCTCTGCGCGGTGCCGGGTCTCTTTGCTAAAGGCGGCTCGGAGAAGGTAACACTCACCGTCTGGGACTTCAAATACGGCGAGGTCGCGGAGGGCCAGTCCCAGAAGCCCATGAAGCAGATGGACACGCTGTTCATGGAGAAGTACCCGGGAGTCACGATCAACCACGTGGCGCAGCCCAACGACACCTACTACCAGATCATCCAAGCTGCGGCCAGTGCAAACAAGGGACCGGACGTGGCGATGTTCCACCCCGGCACTCGGGCCAACGAGTTTGATGACATCCTGGTCGCCCTCGACCCCTATATCGCGGATGTGAAAAGCCAGTTCACGACGGCGGGCATCCTCGCGTGCTCAAAGGACGGCAAGGTGAAGCTCCTGCCCATGACCATGCAGGGGTTCGGCTTCTACTACAACAAGGACTACTTCAAGAAGGCAGGCCTGGATCCCGAGAAGGCACCCAAGGCCTCGGCTGACTTCCTCGCGGCCTGTGAGAAGCTGAAGGCGGCCGGCATAGTTCCCATCACAGTCGGCCAGACCTACACCCTCGATTTCATCCTTCGCTGCTTTGTGGCGAACGTCTTCGGCCCGAACGTCATCGGGCTCAAGGACGGCTCCGCGAAATTCACGGATCCCCTGTTCAAAGAGGGCGTCGAGTTTGTCAAAACGCTCATCAGCAAGGGCTATCTGGAGAAGGAAGGATTCTCCCGGCCGTATTTCATGGACGGGATCGACAAGTTCGCCGCCGGCGGCGGGGGCATGTTCATGGGGCTTCTGTCGGACGTCGGCAACTGGTATGTGTTCTCCAACAAGCTGGGAGCGGCCAACGTGGGCTATTTCCCCACGGTCAACTTCCCTGACAGCAAGTACAAAGACCGGCAGATGGCCCAGGGTGCGGGGATCGGCTACGGAGTCATGAAGTGGTCGAAGAATGCCGAGGCTGCCGCGGGCTACGTCAAGTTCTACACCACCGGAGAAGCGGCGAAGATCTACGCCAGCGGCACCGGGGCGATGTCGCCGCTCACGGCTTCAACCGGCCTCGAAGTGTCCTATCCCGCTTTGAAGAGCATCCAGGGGTACCTCAAGAGCGGTACCGCCGTGGACTACATCTCCGGAGTCTTCGCCAATTACGGCGGGTACGAAGATGATTCGAACAGGCTTCTCGACCGGGTGTTCGTTACCAACGAGCTCTCCACGGACCAGTTCATCACCGAATACCAGAAAATCATAGAAGGTAAGAACTAGATACATCGAGGAGGACGGGGCCTCAAACCCCGTCCTCTTTGTTTCACGGAGTATCGAGCATGAGCCACCGTCGAGGGTTGGAAAAAGACGGTTTTACCCCTTACCTCTTTCTGGCGCCGCTTTTGGTGCTGCTCGGGGCGTTCATTCTCTATCCCGTCATCATGAACTTGATTTCCAGTTTCACGGAGTGGAAGGGCTATGGTCCCATGAAGTGGATCGGCCCGGACAACTACCGCGAAATGCTCAACGATACGCAGTTCTGGACCTCGATCAAGAACACCGCGATACTCGTCTGCTACATCCCCGCGAGCGTGGTCATCACCGTGTTCATCGCCGCGCTCCTTCGGGAAGGCCTCCGGGGCTGGCAGACCTACCGCGCCATCCTCTATATCCCGAACCTCCTGGGGTACGTCATCATTGGCGTGGTCTTCTCGATCTTCCTCCGCGATGACGGGCCCCTGAATATCGCGATCAAGGCGATTACCGGCCATACGGTGTCATTCCTGATCTCCCCGGCCCTCGCCATCAACTCCATCGGAATCATCAAGGTCATCTGGGTCCATCTCGGGTTCGGTCTTATCTACTTCCTGGCCGCAATGAGCGGCATCGACCAGTCGATTTACGAGGCCGCGCTCATAGACGGCGCCAGCTTCTGGGAGACGCTGTTGCGCGTCACCATACCGAGCATCAGCTTCGCCATAGAGTTCTGGATTGTGTTCAACTTCATAGAGGTATTTGCCCGTATGTTCAGCCTCATCTACACTCTCACCCGTGGAGGACCCGGATACGGCACGTTCACACTGGAATACGGGGTCTTTGTCCAGGGATTCGAGAAATTCCGATCGGGGTATTCCAGCGCGTGGTCCATGGTGTTGTTCCTCTTCTGCGCCGTCATTTCAGTGGTGCAGATCCGCCTGATGCGAAGGAGAAGCTCATGAAGAGGACCTCCTCTATCGATGCCGGCACGCGTGTGCTGGTCCAACTGTTCCTGATTCTGCTGGTGATCGTATCCCTTCTTCCCCTCTACAACGTGATTTCCGCCAGCTTCAAGACCGGGGATGAGTTCGTCAATAACCCCTTCCTTCTCCCGAAGTCTCCCACCGTGGACAACTACGAGCTCGCCGCCATCAATGGAAGTCTCCTTCGTTTCGTGGTCAACAGCTTCATTCTCGTTCCCATAGGCCTGGTTTTCTACCTGGCCGTGTGCGTCAGCGCGGGCTATGCGTTTGGCAAGATGCGATTCGGCCTGAAACGGCCCCTGTTTCTCCTCGTGCTCTTTCTTCTTATCTTTCCCCAGCTTCTCCTCGCTACGCAGGTCTTCAAACTGATCTCCCTGCTGGAGCTGACGAACACCGGCGTCGGCGTCATCCTCACGTGGGTGGCATATTTCTCTCCATTCGGTACCTACATCATGACGACGTATTTCACCGACATGCCCTATGAGCTGGTTGAAGCCGCGCGCATGGACGGCGCTTCGCACTTCCGGATCCTTTGGAGCGTGATGACGCCGATTGCTGCGCCCATGATCGCGACCATCGCCATCATCGGCTTCCAGTCCATGTGGAACGAGCTGCCGTTTTCACTGCTCATCCTCCAGGACCAATCCCGAAGGACGCTCACGCTCGGCGTCGCAATGATGAGGGGAGAATACGGCCTCCGCGTGCCGATCCAGAGCGCGGCCCTGGTCATTGCGATGGCGGTGCCCCTCATCGTGTTCCTCATCTTCCAGCGCCGCGTCACCATTGGAGTCACCGCGGGCGCCCTCAAAGGCTAACAATGGGGGCGATCCCTTCGGTGTAGTCACCGCAGTCAATGAGGCGTTGTGCAGCTTGAGGCGAAGGATGCAGGCATATTCATCCTGTTTCCTATCGATTGGTCGGACCACCAGAGGGGCGTGATTTGGAAACATACGATATCACATTTGTGGGGCATCTCTGCTTTGACGAAATCACACCGTATCACGGGGAAACCAGCGTCGCGCCCGGCAGCGCGGTGTTGTGCGGCGCCATCGCGGCAGCCCGCATCGGCCAAAGGGTGGCCATTGTGACAAGAATGGCGGCCGCAGACACACAGATCTTGCAGCCGCTGAAAGAGCTGGGCGTTGCGACGCTCGTGATTCAGGCTCGGGAAACAACCTATGCCGTTGTCATTCATCCGACCCCCAATGTGGATGAGCGCATCCTGAAAATCGCGCGCAGCGCCGGGTTCTTTTCCATTGAAGACATGCCTACTATCATGACGCGCGATCTGCATCTCGCCGGGATCTCTGACCAGGAGTTCAGCGTGGATTTCATCCGCGGTTTGAAAGCCCAGGGCTATCATCTCTCGGTTGATATGCAGAGTTTTGTCCGTCAGGTGAATCCGCTCACCGGCAAAGTCGCTTTCAAGGATGTTCCCCAAAAGCAAGACATTGTCAAACTGATGAGCAAGGTAAAACTGGATGTGGTGGAGGCCAGAGTGCTTACCGGGACGGACGATCTGGAACAAGCGGCCCGGCAATTTGAAGCCTGGGGAAGCCCGGAAACAGTCATTACCCACGCGGAAGGCGTGCTCGCCCGCGTCAATGGCAAGACGTACTATGAGAAATTCTCGAACCGGAGCACGGTAGGACGCACTGGCCGGGGCGACACGACCTTTGCAGCTTATCTTGCCCGCCGGGGCGATCACAATGTCGCGGAATCTCTGAAATTCGCGGCCGCTCTGGTCTCGATCAAAATGGAGACTCCCGGGCCATTTCGGGGAACGTTGGCGGACGTCATTACGCTCATGAAACAGGAGGAGTGACGCATGCATCTTTTTAAGACATCGGAAAGGTACTTCCAGGTTCATCCCTGGTTGGTGATTGAAGAGGGCTTTGACCCGCAGAAACAGCGTTTGGCCGAATCGATCTTTTCCTTGGCGAATGAGTTTATGTGCGTCCGCGGGTATTTCGAAGAAGGATATTCCGGGGATCACTTGTTGGGGAGCTATTTCAGCCAATTGTATGAGATGCTGGACGTAAAATACCCCCAGATTTTCAAAGGGTTTGTGACGGAAGCCGCCGCCATGATTACGGCGTTGGACTGGCTCTACACCCGGATAACGCTTGATGGGGAAACGCTAGATCTCCACACCGCGCAGTTTTCGGATTTCAAACGCACGCTCGACCTCCGTGACGCCACCTTGATGCGGGAGTTCGTCTGGACGACCCGCAGCCAGAAACAACTGAAGTTGACGTTCATCCGGTTTGCCGATATCCAGACCACTGCGCTTGGTTGTCAGCGGATCCTGCTCGAACCGTTGAATTTCTCCGGAGAGGTAAGAATCTGTTCCGGTCTTGATTTTGATACTATCTATGAAATCGCGGCGGGGTGGGATCAGACCAAGGGCACCGGCGCCAGCAAGGAACAGCTGGCGCAGACCAACTTCTGGACCTGCGAACGCAAGCAGCGCGTGGGCGATCACTATGCCATTCAAGCCCGTACACATCGAAGCGGTTGTCACTTGTTTTCCAGCTTCAGAATCGCGGCGAATCAGCCAGTGAAGCCCCGCATCGTCGAACAAGAGAAATTCATCGGGATCGAATTTGCGCTCAAGGTACAGGCGCAGCAAACGACTACGTTTGAAAAGATGGCGGTAAACCATTGGGAACAGGCAGATGACGCCGAGCAGGTCTGGACCAACGGCCTTCAGCTCGCACAAAGTCTCGCCGGAATCACGTTTGACCAGGCACTGGTGGAACATCGCCGCTGCTGGACGCATTACTGGGATCGCATGGATATCGAAATCGAAGGCGACCCGGAGCTGCAGCAAGGCGTCCGCTACTCGCTTTTTATGATGTACATCAACTATCACGGCGAAAGCGACCGGCGGAACGTGCTCTGCAAGCTCGGCGGCGAAGTCTATGGCGGCCTCAACTTCTGGGATACGGAAATCTATTGTCACCGGATGTACATGTTCCTTGATCCCAAGATTGCACGGAAACTGCTCATGTACCGGTACCGCTATTTGCCCCAAGCCCTCCAAAATGCACGGCGTATTGACCTGGAAGGCGCTCGCTACCCGTTTTCAACGATTACCGGATTGGAAGATAGCGGCACCTGGCAGCATGTGGACCTGGAGATCCATCAAAACGAAGCTATCTACTACGCCATCTGGCATTATGCGCGCGTGTGTCAGGACAAACAATTCCTGTACCATGAGGGCATTGAAATGCTGCTCCAAATGTGCCGGTGCATGGCGAGTTGGGGCGGCTGGAGCCCGAAGAAGGGCGATTTCGGCTTCTACGGGGTGATGGGTCCGGATGAGTTCCACATGATGGTAAACCATAACTGTTATACGAATTACCTCGGCAAGAAGATGTTCAACTATACGCTGGAGGTGCTCGCCGAGATGCAACGAGAAGCGCCGGAGCTATATGAGCACGCGGTCGCGAAGGTACAGTTGCGTCCGGAAGAAACTAAGGAATGGCAGCGGATGGCGGAGAAGATGCGGATTCTCAAGGATGAAGCCACCGGCATTTACGAACAACATGACGGGTACTTCGATCTCCCGCATGTTGAAGTGAAGAACATTCCGATGTCACAGATCCCGATTTACAGGAACTGGGCGTACATCAGGATTTTCCGGTACAATATGCTCAAACAACCCGATTTCCTCAACTTGCCGTATTTCTTCAGCCAGGATTTCACGATGGAGGAAAAACGGCGGAACTACGAGTTCTATGAGGCCCGCACAAGCCATGAATCGTCGCTATCGCCGTCTTTGCATGCGATCTTGGCCGCAGAACTGGGGAAACTGAAGGAAGCGTACAACTTCTTGGCCTATGCGGCCCGGCTGGATCTGGACAATTACAACCGGAATACCGAACAAGGCATCCATTCTTCCTCGGCCGCTGGAGTGTGGGCCGGCATGGTCTCCGGGTTCGGCGGATTGCGTACCGATGCCGAAACGTTGATATTCAATCCGACTATTCCGGCGCAATGGAACGCCTATCGCTTCAGAGTCTTCTACGGGGGCGCCTTGCTGGCGGTTCACGTCACCCACGACAAAGCCCTATTCAAAGTCGTGGAGGGAAACAGCGTCAAGGTGAGCATTTACGGCCAACTTCGTCAAATCACCCCGAAAGGTCTGGAAGTCAAGATGCCCCAATGAGCGGCCTGGTTCACCAGCCGCGAATGATCTTGTCCCAAACGATTTCTTCGGGATCGGAGAAGGCTTTCGGATCGTCGCAATGCCCCTCTACTTCCAAAACGATCAAATTGGTTTGGCACTTTTCGGCGATGGGCCGGATGAAGGGTTGGTCTACGAGCTGCTTCGAGGGCAGTTGTCGAGCGCGCTCAAGGGCGCCCTCCTGCTCAGGCGGCTCAAGGAGAGGGCCGACATTCTGTCGAAGGGAATCGAGAACCTGACGCTGAGCCTCAAGGGTATGGTCGAGAGTTCGGACGCGATCGTCGGTCTGAACAATCGATTCGAAAGAGCAGGAAAAGGCCTCCGTCATCCGCACGCCGCCGCCCTTCAGCTGGCTCTTCTTGATCGGTTTTTCAAGCTCCTCTCGATACTCCTGGTTCACCAGGTTGAGGTAGAAATCCTTGTCGAACATGTCTTCGATCCCCGAGTCGTCCAGCGCCGTGAATAACTCGTAGGAGAAGATCCGTTTCTTCTGCAGTATTCCGCTCTTGATGGCCTTCTCCAGGTCCTTGATCTCGCTGTCCCGGATGACGACCAGCCCATTGGCGATGTTGGCGGCATGATCTTCCAGGAGCGCCACCAGCGCGGAGAGCGTCTTTGCCCCTCCCAGGGGGACGATCTTCCACATCGGATTGAGCCCTTCCTTGCCCCGCTTCTTCAGCAGCGCGGAGACCACCTCCAGGAAGAGGAGATCCGCGACGCCGTCCACCACGAGGAGGTTGGGGCTGGCGAAGGCATTGGCCAGGGCCCTGTGGCCCAGCATCCAAGACGCTCTTGTCCTCCACGATGCGCACCCGGTCCATCTTCAGCGTATCGATCATGTAGGGGGAGTGCGTCGTATAGATCACCTGGTGGCCCGTCTTGGACTCATCTTCGAGATAGCGCAGGAGGTCCGCCTGCGCCGCGCCATGGAGGAAGAGGGCGGGCTCGTCCAGCAGAAGAATCAGTGAGGGGCTCAAGCGTTTCTGCTGCGAAAACCATGCCAGGAACGAGAAAAACCAGATGAACCCGCGGGACCGGGTGCCCAGGAGGGTGTGCACCTTCTGCTTCGCGTTATAGACGTGGCACCAGAGGTTGGTACCGGATCTCATCCCTTCCGGATCCTTGGGCAGCGCCGGGCGGATATCGAAGTTCATTTCCAGGTACCGGTTCTGGGACCAATACTTCATGATGTTTCGCGTTACATGATTGGACGCCCCCTCCAGGCGGTTGTCGCGTTCCAGGGCCCGGCTCGGGTTGATGATCTCTTCGAGCTCCAGCCGGGCAAGCTCGATGAGACCCAGCAGGGGATAGTCGGATTCCAGCAGCTTGCCGCTCGCCCTGCGCTGGATGAGCGCCTCGACGTTCACCTGGCCCGTCATCTGATAGAACTCATCGAAATAGAGGAACCGGGGAACGCTTTCCTGCAGGTACTTTTCGAAGAAGTAGCTCGACGCGCCCTTCCCCGTGATTTCCTCCACCAGGGAGGAAAGTTTCCCGGTGGAATCGCTTTTCGCGACCTCCTCGAGCGTCATGCTCTTGGGTTGGGATTTCCCTTGCGGGGGGTGAATCTCTCCCCTCTTCATGAGGGCCTGAACGAGGGAGTCTTCACGGATGCTCAACTCAGGGACCAGCTTGTTTTGATACCCTTTCGAAAGGATCAATTCAGGTTTCGCCAGGAGCCCGGGAAAATCCTCTTCCAGCCGCTCGAGGTCCTTCTCATCGAGGGCGAAGGTGGCCCGGGTGACAATGGCCGGCTCTCTGCGTCCGCTTTTCACTTCCAGCCTGTAGTCTTCCACGTCGCTGCGGGGAAAGTCGTCGTCGACATTGAAGGAACCGTGCTGGGGGATTACCGGGTTGAGCCTAGAGACGGCCTCCAGAATGGCGGTCTTACCCGACTCGTTCATTCCGACGAGGCACGTTATATCTGAAACGCCGAAATGACACGCATCTCGAATGCACTTGTAATTTGAGATCTCGACATCTATCAACTTCATAGACACCTCTTTTTTTGCAGCAACGTCAGAACGAATATACCTTCGCCATGTTCTTCCGGCCACTTGCCGCTCGAGCGGGGATGGTGAACTGCGTGAAAGCGCCGCGCGTGGGATCCCGGCCCTATTGTTTTCATTGACGATTCAGCCGGCCGCAAATTACACTTGAAGCAAGAGAGAACCTCGAGGAGACGTGCATGAGAAGCCTTCCCTTCGGCGGCACGAGCGCCAACGTGAGCGCCGTGTGCCTGGGCGCCATGAACTTCGGCACCAAGCTTTCCCAGAAAGAATCCCTGCGGCTGCTCGACCGCTACTACGAGGCCGGCGGCCGGTTCATCGATACGGCAAACAACTACGCCGTCTGGTGGGGCGGGGACGGAACCGAGTCCGAAACGATTCTCGGCACCTGGATGAAGGACCGCAAGAACCGCGACGGACTCTTCCTTGCATCAAAGGTCGGCTTCAACACCCCCAAGATCGGAAACGGATTATCGCGAAAGATCATCAGGCAGGAGATCGAGGGAAGCCTCAAGCGGCTGGACACGGATCGCTTGGACCTGTATTTCGCGCACAAGGACCACCGGCCCGATCCCCTGGAGGAGACCCTGGGGGCTTTCGAGGAGCTGGTCGAAGAAGGAAAGGTCCGCTTCATCGGGTGCAGCAACTACAGGGCATGGCGGATCGAGCTTGCCCGCTCCATCAGCAGGCAGAAGGGCTGGGCCGAATACGTATGCGTCCAGCAGCGGCACACCTACCTCAGACCCGCCCCGGGAGCGCGCTTCGATCCCCAGCTTGCAGCCGACGACGAGCTCCTGGATTACTGCAAGGCCCATGAGAGGGATTTCCTGTTTCTCGCCTACTCGCCGACGCTGGGCGGCGCCTACACGCAGCGCAAGGACAGGCCGCTGCCTCCCCAGTTCCGCGGAGCCGACTCCGAGGCGCGCCTCTCCGCCCTGCGCTCCGTCGCCTCCGAGATCGGGGCCACCCCCGTGCAGGTCGTCTACGCCTGGATGCTCGCCTCCTCCCCCGTCGCTCTTCCCCTCGTGTCGGCAGGGTCGCTCGAGCAGCTCGATGAAAATCTTGGAAGCCTGAAGATCAAGCTGGATCAGGACCAGATGCGCAGGCTCGATACGGCGGGAAATCCAACGGGCTGACAAGGGTCCCAGGTTCCCTTCGAAGAGATGCCTGCGCTCCTTGCTGGATAGACGGCCGCAACGCCGGGCTTGTCGAATCGAGCTTGTCACGCTACTGTGTCATCTCGCGGATAGCGGGCTATAATTCCTTATGGGCGGATTATTCGGCATCGTTTCCAAAAGCGACTGCGTCGACCGGCTCTTTTACGGAACGGACTATCACTGCCACCTCGGCACCCGGCGCGGCGGAATGGCCGTCTCAGACGGGAAAAGCATCGACAGGACGATCCATGACATCACGGCCGCTCAGTTCCGAAGCAAATTCGCCGCCGACATTGCGCGTCTGAAGGGCACGTGCGGCATCGGCGCGATCAGCGATTTCGAGGATCAGCCGCTCATCATTGGCTCTCATCTCGGGATCTTCGCCATCGCCACCGTGGGTGTGGTGCGAAACGCGGAGGAGCTGACCGCGCGTCTTTTCCGATCGGGAAGCGCGCACTTCTCCGAGATGAGCGGAAGCTGCATCAATCCCACGGAGATCGTGGCATCCCTTGTGAGCAGCGAGGAGAGCTTCGACGCAGGCATCCAGGCCGCGCAGCAGGCCGTGGAGGGCTCCTGCTCTTTCCTGATCCTTACCATGAACGGAATCTATGCGGCCAGGGACCGCTACGGCCGCACTCCCCTCATCGTCGCGAAAGGGCCGGACGGCTACTCGGTCACCATGGAGACATGCGCCCTTCCCAATATCGGCCACGATCGGGTGAGGGACCTTGGTCCCGGGGAGGTCGCGCTCATAAGCACGGAAGGAATCGAGCAGAGAGTCAGGCCGGGAAATGCAATGCAGATCTGCGCCTTCCTCTGGGTGTATTACGGCTATCCCGCATCCACGTACGAAGGGGTGAACGTGGAGAGCTTTCGCTACACGGACGGGGCGGGCCTCGCGGCCGTGGACGGAGTAGCGGCCGACGGCGTGGCCGGGATTCCCGACTCGGGCAGTTCCTACGCCATCGGCTACGCGCAGCAAGCCCGGCTTCCCTTCATCCGTCCCTTCGTGAAATACACTCCGACCTGGTCACGCAGCTTCATGCCCCAGAACCAGGCAGAAAGGGATCTTGTCGCGCGGATGAAGCTCATACCCGTGAAGGAGCTCACGGAGGGGAAGCGCCTCCTATTCTGCGACGATTCGATCGTCCGCGGGACCCAGCTCCGGGACACGTTCGGGCGGCTCATCGCCTATGGCGCCAGGGAGATCCACCTGCGCATCGCCTGTCCGCCCCTGCTTCATGGGTGCCGTTTCCTCAACTTCTCCCGCTCGCGCTCCGATCTGGATTTGGCCGCTCGAAAGGCGGTGCAGGCACTCGAGGGGCGCGCGGACCATGTGCCGGATGAATACCATGATCCCCGCTCTCCCCGCTACGCGGCCATGGTGGGCTATATCGCAAAGAGTCTGGACTTGACGTCGCTCACCTACCAGACCCTGGAGGGCATGGTACAGGCGATCGGATTGCCGAAAGAGGATCTCTGCACATATTGCTGGACCGGCGCATGCGCGAATCTGACTGAAGGCGGATCACCGATCTAAATGCAGACAGGGTAGGGGGAAAGTCTCCCCCCCCCGCTCCGGCCCTGGCGGGCCTCCGCTTCCCCCTCTGCGGGGCGGGTGCAAAGCACCCGCGGACCACCCGCAACGCCCACGGGAGGCGCACTTCGGGAGGCATATCGAGTATGCAGAACACATGCCGTCCTTGACGACATCTTCAGGGCGGCGATAGAGTGGTCACCGTGAACGTGAATCTGGAATCCATTTTCGCCGGCGGGATAAAGCTTTTTTTGCCCGTAGTGATCACTCTCCTTCTGGTCTTCCTGGGGTTTTTCTTTTATAAACCTATTCTTAAGCTTAAAACCGATCGTGACGCTCTGGCCGGCAAGAAAAAGAACAGCACGATTCTACTTTCGGTTTCATTCTTTGTGCTGACTCTTTTATTATTCAGCGCTGCCCGGATCTATATTACCAACTTCAAGGAATTTTCCTATGTATTCCATGAAAGCATGTTATTCTTCCTGATACTATCACTTGTCTTGATATTAATATTATCTACTGCGCTTCTATTGTTATCTCGATATCAAAAAACAATCCGCACTATCGTCTCGGTGCTTTTCGTAACCGCATTTTTGATGTGGTTTCAGGGGAATATTTTTCTCTGGCAATACGGAGTTTTGGACGGCAATGAAATTGAATGGAATACTTTAGTCTATTATGGAATCATCGATTCGGTATTCTGGGCCATTGTAATAACGTTTTCTATTTTAAGAACTGAATTAGTCTTACGGATATCCAGGGTCATGAGCCTTTTTTTCATCATCTTGCAGTTTTTGTCGGTTTTCCAGATCTGGATTTCAATGCCGAAAAATCAGAGTTTTAGGCAGCAGGAAGTCGATTCCAATACTCAATTTCTTTTTTCAAAACATGTGAATGTCATTGTTCTGGTTCTTGATACATTTCAATCGGATATTTTTCAGGATATTGTCCAAGAAGATGCCGATCTAAAAGCTTCTTTTGACGGGTTTACCTATTTTCGCAACTCGCTAGCCGGTTCCGACGGAACAAGCGTTTCCATACCGAACATGCTTACCGGGAACAATTACGATAACGCAACACCTTACCTTGAGTTCGTAAAACAATCATTCCTTGGCAATTCATTACCGAAGACCTTGAAGGAATACAGCTTTCGTATCGATTTATTCCCGATAATACCATATTCCGTGTATAATGATTTTTCCGGCATAGCATTACAAAGTAAAAGAATAATGAATTGGGACGCATTTTTTAGAGAGCAGGCTTTTATTGCAGATTTGGCCTTGTTCCGTGATTTGCCGCATTTTATAAAAGAAATAATCTATAATCATCAGCGATGGTTTTTTTCCGGCTTGCTGAAGCACCATCAAGATACGGAATCCGGCAAACAGGAATCTTCGGAAATTTCTAATGCCTACAATCTGAAATATTCAAAAGAATTTGTAAATTCCAAAAAACTAATCAAAGAGAATCGGGACGCTAATTTCATTAATAGAATGATTCCAATGTCCGGGATTGTTGAGAATACGGATACCTTTAAACTTTATCATCTCAACGGGATTCACCTCCAATTGATAATGGATGAGAATCTGAAATATGAAGAGCTAAAGCCAACCAGGGCCAATATGAAGCGCCAGGGCGCCGGAATACTAAAAATAGCCGCGATGTTCCTTGAACGGCTTAAGCAGATGAAGGTTTATGACAATTCCCTGATTTTCATCATCGGGGACCATGGTTCCGGAATGTCGGATGCCAACATAAATATTTCATCTTACAGCGCAAACTTCAATAAGCGCGGCCCTTATAAAGGTTTTTTCAAAAGCTTTAAAACCGCAGGTATTCCATTAATACTCGTAAAAAGAATGGATTCAAAAGGCGAACTGAAGATATCGGATGCCCCTGTGTCTTTAGGCGACATACCTGAAACTGCAATCGAAGAGCTGGGACTCAAGGGAAAGTTTCCTGGAAAATCCATGTTCCGTGTGAAGGAAGATGAAAAGCGTGAAAGAATATATCGGGCATTTTTTGGCGAACAGGAAAATGTTGAATACCTTGCCCCCCTGTATGAATATTCCGTCAATGGATTCAGTTGGGATGATACCAGCTGGCAGGAGACTGGAAATATTTATTACGCAAAAAAGAATAAATAGCTTTGGCGACCGGGATTATCGGGCGGTCCCCGGAGCACACGGGACTCCTACGAAATTCGTTTGCCCCTGAAGAGGACTCTCAGGGAAGAGTCGACGCTGTTTCTTTCTTCGATAACAAAGTGCTTCTTGAGCGCGGCGGTGAATCCTTCTTCGCAATATTCCGGGAAGATGTCTTTTCTCAAGGAGAGCATTTCTTGGACCTGTGAATCCTCTTTCGGGACAAACTCCACTATGAGCTCTTTCCCAAGCCTCTCAAAGCATTTCGCCACCTGCGGGAGAGGGACATTACCTCCTATGGCGAGATGGTGGACGAGGGCGAGGGCCAGAACGGTTGAGTCTCTCCCCGCTCGCTCGAAAAAAGAACGTCGTTCACCGTTCAACCACCCTAGGGACGAAGAGGGGTTCATCACGTCGATCAGTAAAGGCAGGACATTCTTTTCGGACCCATTCTTTACCTGAAGATAGTTCTTCTCCACGCCCGCCGGATCGATGTCGCACGAGATGACAAATCGACCGCTCTCCGCCGCGATCCTGGAGAATGTCCCATCGTTCGCGCCTAAATCTATGACAGCTCTCGTATCGCGAGCATCGAGAAACCGGCGTACGAGACGCTTCTTTGCATCGAACGCGGATCCTGAGTAGTTCGTCTTGTCATAATAGTCCGCCCATGGTGTGTCGGCCGGTTTCCATGACAGTTTCTCAACTGTCGTTTTCAGGCTGTCGATGAGGGCGCGCATCGCCGTTTTTGAGAAAGAGCCGCGTTTTGGAGGGATGCCACGGGATTCATTCCGGCTGACGGTCCCCGCATGCGCATGAATGTGAATGGCGAGCCCTAAGGAGAAGCGGGTTTTCTTGGGAAGCAGACGAGCCGCGATGTCGACGGGGATTCCGTCAAGATAGGTCTTCAGGAGCGCGGAAAGATGGATGTCGACGTGCGCCATGAGAGCAAGAGGGGCAAGGAAATGCCTGCAAAACTGACCATACGCCACCCAGGGCTGGTTTTCAAGGTATCGTTCGAAGGACAGAGAGTCCATGAGTATGGGATTTCCGTCGAGATACTGTATGTTATACGCCGAAGCGTCTTTCAGCGACATTCCGTATTGGAGAGCGAGTTCCTGAATCTCAAGAGTCTTTATTGCGGCATCTTTGAGCATGCCGAATGACCATTCGTAAGGATAGCTGATGAATGGAATCTGTTCCGGTTTGAGTATCTTGTATGCTTCATCGGGGAGTGGAGCTTTTTGCGTTACCTCCTCATGAGAGACAAGCAACTTCCTTTTCGAAAGCTCGCCATATAACCCAGAGCGCAGAAACAGGTCATACTCTTCCCGATACGCATGATTGACTTGACGATAGAACGCTCCATTCTGCTGGAAAACGAATCCGGAAGGATCCTTGAAGGAAGCACCGTCAGCCTCGCGCGTCATTCTTGGCTGCTCCTTTTCCTTTACGCTTGTTCTTGAGAAAGGCGATCACCCTTCGCCACTGCGTTTTGACGATAAACCCGAAAGCCAGGACTCCCGCGATCAGCAGCTGTACCGCATACGATCCCATGCCGGGATCTATGTACGCAAAGAGAGAAACCGATGAAAACAAAAAGAAACAGATCACCAACATCAGTTTTGCGCGCATGCGACTAGTCCTCCTGCCCGTGGAGTAGGTACTCAGTTTTAAAAGAGATCCGAATTGTAGCTCACTTTCGTTGTGAGTGTCCATTAATTACTGATCACTTTTTGCTGACGCTCCAATCCTACGACGGGGCTGACGGCGAGGCCGCGCTGAAGATAGCCCGCCAGACCGCGATCGGCCTGTTCCTGGTGGATTGGAACATGCCGAGCCACCCGCGGGCATCCAGGGCTCACATCCCGCCGGCAAGGTTGAGAAGCCCGCCGGCAGCCAAAATCCTCCTGTCTCTCTCCGAGGCGGCGAGCCGCGCCTTCATTTGCTTCTCGCCGGCGATGAACGGGATCTCGCTCTCACCCGATGCAATAGCCGCGCGGATGCCGGGGAAGCTCAGGGTGTCGCCCTGAGACAGGGAGTCGTAGGCCTCGGGATCGGCGAACTCAAGCGGAATTATCCCGAAGTTGATGAGGTTGGCCTTGTGGATGCGGGCGAAGCTCTTCACCAGCTTGAGGCGCACTCCGAGGAAGCGCGGGGCGATGGCCGCGTGCTCCCGAGAAGATCCCTGCCCGTAGTTCTCGCCGCCCACCACGAGCCCCCCGCCCCATTGCCGTGCGCGCTTGGCGAACTGCTCGTCGACAACGTCGAACACGAAGGCGGATATCGCGGGAATGTTGCTCCTGAAGGGCAGCACGCGGTTTCCCGCCGGCATGATGATGTCGGTGCTCGTGTTGTCTCCGACCTTGATGAGCACGCGAAGCTCCAGGTCCTCCTCCAGGGGGCCGAAGGCGGGGAAGGGCTGAATGTTGGGGCCGCGGATAATCTGCACCTTTTCCCCGTCTTCCGCGGGTTGGATGAACCACTGGGGATTGAAGGAATACCGGGCGGGATATGAGACGGTGGGGTACCGGCCGAGGGTTCTCGGATCCGTGATCCTTCCCGACAGCGCCGAGGCCGCGGCGGTCTCCGGAGAGCAGAGGTAGACGGCGTCGTTCTTGGTCCCGCTCCTGTCCTTGTAGTTTCGGGGAAAGGTGCGCAGGCTGTTGATGCCCGTGGCGGGAGCCTGGCCGATTCCGATGCACCCCAGGCAGCCCGTCTCGTGGATCCGTGCCCCCGCTTCGATGAGGGGGACGAGACCCCCCATCTCCGCGACGTTTCGAAGGGTCTGCCTGCTCCCCGGGTTGATTTCGAAGCTCACCTCGGGGTGCCTGATTTTTCCCGCCACCGCCTTGGAGACCATCATGATATCGCGGTACGACCCGTTCGTGCACGCGCCCACGATGACCTGGTGCACGGGCACCCCGGAAAGCTCCTCCGCCGTCTTCACGTTGTCGGGATTGGAAGGGCAGGCTACAAGGGGCACGATGGAGGAGAGGTCGATCTCGGTGAGCTCGTCGTACTCGGCTTCCGCCGATGCGGCAAGCTCACGCCAGGCCCTCTCGCGGCCGTTCATCCTGAGGTAGTGCCGCGTAACCTCGTCGGAAGGAAAGACGGCGGCCGTGGCCCCCATGTCCACGCACATGTTCGCGATGGTGGCCCGGGCGCTCATGTCGAGGGCGGCCACGCCGGGCCCGAAGAACTCCAGGACCTTGCCCGTTCCGCCCTTGCAGGTGAACCTGCGCAGAAGCTCCAGGATCACGTCCTTGCCCGAAACCCACGGCCCCAGGGATCCCGTGAGCCTGATCCCCCAGACCTTCGGAGCCGAGATGTAATAGGGCTTTCCCGCCATGGCCATGGCGATCTCCAGGCCCCCGGCCCCCATTGCGAGCATGCCGAGAGAGCCCCCCGTCGTCGTATGGCTGTCGGAGCCCAGCAGGGTCTTGCCCGGCTCACCGAACCTCTGGCGGTGCACGTGGTGGGAGATGCCGTTTCCCGGAGGCGACAGCACCACGCCGTAGCGCGCCGCGCTGGACTGGAGGAAGCGGTGGTCGTCAGCGTTCTTGAAGTCGGTCTGGATGATGTTGTGGTCCACGTAGCTTACCGACAGCTCGGTCTTCACCCTCCCGATCCCCATGGATTCGTATTCCAGGTACACCATCGTTCCCGTGGCATCCTGCGTGAGGGTCTGGTCGACGCGAAGGCCGATCTCCCCGCCGGGGACGAGCCTGCCTTCGACAATATGATCGCGGATGAGCCGCTCCGTCAGTGTGCCCTTCATTCTCGCTTTCCTCTCCTTGCGCCGGCGCCGATTTTTTCTACCACAGGCGGGGCTGCTGGGCAAGGGCGCGATCTCCCGTCCCCGCGTATTGTCAACGATAGGTAATTGCTCTATCATTGACTCGAAGAGAGAAGGGGAGAAATGCTCGTTCCTGCTGAAGTGTGGACTGTAGCGAAAGCCGAACAGGGCAACGCCGTGCTCGTCAGGCCGCTCGGTCTTGACGTTGCCGTGCCGATATTCATCGCCCCTCTCGAAGCCCAGTCGATCCTGATCGGCTTGGGCAATGTGAAAATGCCGCGGCCGCTCACCCATGACCTTTTCATCACGGCCCTCGAGAATCTCGAGGCGTCGATAAACCGCGTCGAGATAACGGCCCTGAAGGACGGCACCTATTACGCGAAGCTCATCCTGGAGTCTTCGGGCTCCGAGGTTGCCATAGACGCCCGGCCCTCCGATTGCCTGGCCCTCGCCGTCCGGGTGAAATGCCCCATCTACATCGACGAGGCCGTCGTCGACGAGGCCGGCATCTCCGTCAAGATGGTGGAAGAGAAGAACAAGGAGCTGAAGAGCGAGGAGAGCGCCGAAACCGCGGAGACCGAGGAAGCGGTGGAGGAAGCCCCCCAGCTCCCCGAGGTTTCTCCCCTGGCCCACGAGACCGAAATGGCCAACCTCAAGAAGCTCCTGGAAGTCGCCATCGAAGAGGAGAACTACGAGGAGGCCGCGCGCCTGCGCGACAAGATCAGGGAGCTGGAGAGCACCTGAGCGGGCGATGCCGTTCACGCTGAATCCCTATACCGCATGCATTCTCTGTCCCAGGATGTGCGCCGCCGACAGGATCGCGGGAAAGAAGGGTTTCTGCCGGGAAGGCAGCGAGATCCGCGCCTCATGCGCCCTGCTCCATTTCGGCGAGGAGCCCCCCATCACGGGAGAAGGCGGCTCGGGAGCGGTGTTTTTCACCGGCTGCACGCTTCAGTGCGGGTTCTGCCAGAACTGGCAGGTGAGCAGGGACGGGATCGGCGCCGCGCTCACGCCTCCCGAGCTTGCGGGGATCTTCCTCGACCTTCAATATGCGGGGGCAGAGAACATCAACGTGGTCACGGGCACCCACTTCGCGCCGGGCATCCTCGACGCTTTTGCTCTTGCCCGTGGAAGCGGCCTTTCGATTCCACTGGTGTGGAACTCATCAGGGTATGAGACCCTCGAGACGGTGCGGCTTCTCGCCCCGCACGTTCGGTTCTTTCTCCCCGATCTGAAGACCCTCGACCCCCGGCTCTCCAGCCGCTGGTTTCACGCCTCCGACTATCCCGAGTGCGCCACACAAGCGGTGCTTGCAATGGCAGAAGCCGTACCACTCGTTCAGAACTGCGGCACCCCGGCGCGGGGGGTGATCCTTCGCCACCTGGTTCTGCCCGGCAACCTGGAAGATACCCGGGCCGTGCTCGAGTGGTTCAAGGAGAACCTCGACGGCAGGGCGCTGATCTCCCTGATGTTCCAGTACACTCCGATTCCCTCACAGAAGCCTGAAGCCCCTTTCGACAGGATGGTCGACGAGAGGGAATACGAGCAGGCCGTGGGAATGCTGGAGGAGCTGGGCATCGAGGACGGGTACGTCCAGGAGCCGGAGTCCGATTCCGAGTGGCTGCCTGATTTCTCGGACCAGCGCCCCTTTCCCTCTGAAAAGTCGCGCGTGGCGTGGCATTACTTGGGCGGCCGGAGGTAGCTCGATCATTTTTCGGCCAGCCTGGGGCCGGCCGTGCCCTTTCAGGTGCGCTGCAGACTGGCCGCGCCCCTCTCATCCGCGCAGCGATTCCCCCCTCACTCGGGGCCTATCGTGGTCCCTCTGTAGCTTTTTCCTTCAAGGATGGCCGTGAGGTTCTCCAGGTCGCGGCCTTCGGCCACTATGACGCGGATATGGGCCTCCTCGGCCGCGCGGGCGGCCACGGGATCGAAGGGGGCGTTCTTGCCCGGCACCCATTCCCCGCCGACGATCTTCTTGAACTCGCCCCACGAGATTTTGTCCAGCGGCTTTGCCGCAGGGTTCTTCCTCGGATCATCCGAATAGACGCGCGGCACATTGGAGAGGTTCACCACCGTATCCGCGGAGAAGCGCTGGGCAAGAACGACGGCGTCGTAATCCGTGGAGAATCCCGGCTTCCACCCCGCGGCAACCATGACGCGACCCGCGAAGACCGCCACCGCCGTGGGGTCCGTCACCAGGTCCTCAAGGCACCACTGCCTGAATATCCGCCTCACAAGCTCGCCGTTCACGCGTGTGGCGGCGATGCCGATCCAGTCCAGCTCGTCGTTGGGGGCGGAACCCACCACCTCGCGGTACGCGTTTTGATACTCCCGCGCCAAGCTTCCCCCGCCGCAGACCATGATGAGCTTGCGCTTCTCGTCGCGGGCGAGGTGCTCCACCGCGCATTTCCTGAATCCCGCCAGGAAGGATGCGTCGACGCGCGGGGCGGTGGCGGTGCCAGCGCCCGGCGACGCGGAGCCGGCGGTCGTGGTGGTTCCAGCGCCCGCTGACGCGGAGCCGGCGTTCGCGGCGGTCCCCGCGAGGGGAGAGCCCCCGGCGTCTCTGGCCGCCGGCGCGGGGGCGATGAGCGATCCGCCCAGAGAAATGACGGTTACGTTCGCCATGGATCGACTATAGATGATTTCTTCCGGGCATTCCAGCGCCGGAGCCTCGCCACCCTCCGTTCTCGGATCGATTTTGATACTCGGGTTGACATCCCGAGGGCGCGGGATATAATGATAGGTACAATCAAACGTCGAATACGTCATTGAAGATCGTTCAGGATTGAAAAAGGAGCGTTCTATGAAGTTGAAAGTCGGCGTCTTCGTCGTGCTCGTCCTGTTTCCAGCATTTCTTTGGTCCCAGTCGGTTGCCCCATTCTCCATCAGCGTCACGCCTTCAGCCCTCATTCCCATGGGCCCGCTGAACACGGACGGCAGCGCCCTCTATTCGATCGGCGGTTCTGCAACCATCGACGGGGACTTCATCGTCCCCGGCCTGCAGTTCCTCCTGGCTCGGGGAACCTTCGATTACTCCTACGTTCCCATCGCCGGAATCCAGTCTCAGCTCTCGATTCTCTCACTCGGGGTCGGACCCGGCGTGCGCTTCACGCTTTTCCCCCGTTTCGAGGTCAGGCTCGGCGGCTACGGCGGTTATTCGCTCCTGGTGCGGCCGACGCTTATCGGGTGGAACCCGTGCTTCGGGGCCGAGTTGTCGGCATCCTATGCGCTTGCGCAAAACTTCACGCTCGGGGCCGGCGCCTCCTACCGCTACGTTGTGAATACATTCAACGGCTTCGGCCTCTCGATAACCGCCTCCATCGGGTTCGGGCAGGGCCCCCAGAAGCCGAACATGAAGTTCAAATGGGATTTCGATCCGGTCTTCCCCGTCTTCTACAAGTACTACGACGACCATGCGGCCGGCCGCCTCATCATGGAGAACGGCGAAAGCGGGACCATCAGGGGGGTGAAGGTGAGCTTCCTGGTCCCCCAATACATGGCCGGGCCCAAGGAATGCGCCTCTTTCAGCGAGATGCAGGCGGGGGAGAAGAAGGACGTGCCGATTTACGCCCTTTTCACGGACGCTATCATCGGGATCACGGAAGATACCAAGGTCAACGCGCGCTTTATGGTGGAGTACTCCTACATGGACGCGAGCCTCAACGGCGAAACCGACCTGTCGCTGCCCATCTTCAACCGCAATGCCATGAGCTGGGATGACGACCGCAAGGCAGCGGCGTTCGTGACCTCCAAGGATCCTTCGCTGCTGAAGTTCTCCAAGGCGGTGGCAAGCCAGGCGCGGGACGGGAGCGCAGCCATCAATGCCAAGTTCCGCGAGGCGATGGGGTTGTTCCAGGCCCTCGGAGTCTACGGAGTACGTTATGTCTCGGATCCAGCCTCATCCTACGCTGTGAACTCGAAGAACAAGAGCGTCATCGACTATCTTCAATTTCCCACCCAGACCCTCACTTACAAGGCGGGAGACTGCGACGACCTTTCCATCCTCTACGCTGCCATGAACGAGGCCGTGGGCACGGAAACGGCGTTCATCACCATTCCCGGCCATATCTTTATCGCCTTCTGTCCCGACATCGATCCCAGCGACATACGGACCAGCTTCGCGCGCCCGGACGACTTCATCGTGAAGAACGACAAGTCGTGGATTCCCATTGAGATCACCATGATCCAGGACGGTTTTCTTTCAGCCTGGAAAGCGGGAATCAAGGAGTGGCGGGAAGCGAACGACGCGGGCCAGGCGGGCTTCTTTCCCACCGAAGAGTCCTGGAAGCTGTACGGATCTGCCCCCTTCATCGGCGTGGAATCGATGTCCGAAGGCCTGAAGGCGGATGAGACGGTGAAGGCCTTCTCCCAGGAGCTCTCCCGATTCATCGAGGGGGAGATCAAGTCGCGGGAATCCGCGTTGAAAATCGAGATCGCGGCGAAAAAGAACGATCCGAGGCCGCTCAACAGCCTGGGCGTCCTCTATGCCCGTTACGGCCTCTACGACAAGGCCGAAGCGGAGCTCTCGAAAGCGGCCAAGATGGACTATACCCCGGCGCTCGTGAACCTGGGGAATCTCGCCCTCCTTTCCCACGATCCGAGGAAAGCCCGCGCGTATCTGGAGCGCGCATATGAGAAGGAACCCAATAGCGTCGCCGTCATCGTGGGGCTGGCGAAGGTCCGCTACGAAGAAGAGAACGTCGAGGCCGTGCAGAGCCTCTACGATAAATTGAAGGCGCTCGACACGAAAACCGCCGTGAAGTTCTCGTACCTGGTCTCCAAGTCGAGCGAGCAAGCCCGCGCCTCCAGTGCCGATGCGGGCCCGGTTGTCTGGAGCGAGATCCAATAGAAAAAGAGGCAGACAGATGAGCATATCGAGCGGAATGCGACGGTTTGCGTGCGCAGCCCTTGGCGCGGCGCTCCTTTTCGGGTTCGGTTCCTGTTCCATGGACATCCTCAACGATATCAAAAAAGAGATTGAAGGATCCAAGGAGACCGAGAAGCCCAAGATCACGAGCTTCAACCGTACAAGCCCAGCCGTTACCAACAATACAGTGGTCCAGTTCTCTCTGGCGGGTTCCGTGAACATTAAATACTGGCTCGTTAATGAAAGCTCCACCGCCCCGGATAAAGGCGACAGCGGGTGGGTAACCACGGCGCCCTCCGGCTATACGCTATCCGCCACGCCGCAGGGGCCCCGAAACGTCTTCGCCTGGGCCAAGACATCGAGCGGCTTGGTGAGCGAGCCCTTTACGCCAATCACCGTGACGTTGGATACGGTGAAGCCGATTATTGATACCTTTACCCGGACAAGCGCGTCTCCCACAATCTATCCGAACGTGACCTTCGATCTTTCCAGTACCAGCAGCAGCGATATCTGGAAGTGGATGCTCAATGAGAGCGCGACTGCTCCTTTGCCGGGCGACAGCGGGTGGCTTTCGACCAAGCCGACATCGTACAATTTGTCCTCGCCCGAAACATCGGGAACCCGAATGATTTACGCGTGGGCCCGCGACGAGGCGGGAAACGTAAGCGACTCTAAATCCATCAGCGTCGTGTACAACGCCGTGGCGGAGCTGCCCGTAATCGACGCGTTTACGCTGACGAGCGCCGATCCCACCAACTTGCTGACGGTGACATTCTCCCTTTCCGGAAACTCGTACGTGACAAACTGGCTGGTCAACGAGTCCTCGAGCGCTCCGAGCCCGACCGGCGGCGGGTGGACGGCAAACGCGACCCCGCCAACGAGCTATATCCTTGCGGCGGGGGAAGGCGCTCGAACGATCTATGCATGGGCGAAGAACGCCTCGAACGTCGTGAGCACTTCGCGGTCCATCACTCTCACGCTGGATACCGTGCTTCCGACGATAGACAGCTTTACCCGAACAAGTGCCTCTCCCACAAGCGATCCGAACGTGACTTTCACGCTTTCCGGAAGCAGCGACGTCTGGAAGTGGATGCTCAATGAGAGCGCGACTGCTCCTTTGCCGGGCGACAGCGGGTGGCTTTCGACCAAACCGACGACGTATGGGTTGAGCGGGGGATCGGGAACCCGAACGATTTACGCCTGGGCCCGCGACGAGGCGGGAAACGTAAGCGTGTCGAAATCGATCAGCGTCGTGTACAACGCCATAGCTGAACTGCCCGTAATCAACGCGTTTGCGCTGACGAGCGCCGATCCCACCAACTCGACGACGGTGACATTCACTCTTTCCGGAAACTCGTACGTGACAAACTGGCTGGTCAACGAGTCCTCGAGCGTTCCGAGCGCGACGGGCGGCGGCTGGACGGCAAACGCGACCCCGCCAACGAGCTATATCCTTGCGGCGGGGGAAGGTGCTCGAACTATCTATGCATGGGCGAAGAACGCCTCGAACGTCGTGAGCACTTCGCGGTCCATCACTCTCACGCTGGACACGGTGAAGCCGACGGTATCCAGTTTTGCGCTCACCAGCGCCTATCATACCGATAACAGGAACATCACTATCAGCCTGGCGGGAAGCGATGCTACGAGCGGCATCAGCGGGTGGCTCCGTAATGAGAGTCCTTCCACGCCGGGATTGGGAGATGCGGGCTGGAGCGGCAGCGGGACGCCTCCAACAACGTACCAGGTTTCGGCAGGTGTGGGCTTGAAGACTGTCTATGCCTGGGCGCGGGATGCCGCGGGGAACATCAGCGATTCATTCGCGCCGATTGAAGTGGATCTGCGGGAAACGCCGGTCGGAACGCTGTCCGGAGGCACCACACGGGTCGGTCATGAACGGATTGTCATAACTTTCAACGACGACATGGCTTTAGCCAAATTGAATATAGGAGGCGATATCGGGACGCCCGCAATAAAGGATATGCCTGATAGCAAGACTTTGACCTTGGATCCGGATCCCGTCTGGCCCAAGGGAAGCGTGAAAACGCTCACAATCACAGGCAAGTCGGCTCTTGATATTGATATGACGCCTTTCAGCGCGAGCTTCACGATCGATCACCGCATCTACGTTCGGGATGATTATAACGGCTCCAATGGATATGTGGGATCGGCTTCGGCACCTAAGACGAAAATCTCAGATGCCATTACGGTTGCATCGACTTCTTATGTTCCAACATACGCGGTTGACATCTTGGTAACCGAGGGTACGTATTCTTCCGATTTCAAAGGAACCGGCAGTCCTGTCGCATCACTCGTCGAGAAAGCATCAATATATGGTGGATATGTGAAGACTTCCAATTGGAGTACTCGCGATCCTCAAAATAATCCTACCATATTTCAGGACAGCAGTACCACGAGCGCAACCAGCCTGGCAAGTGCTAATCGGGCGATTCATTGCGGATCGGGAATCACTACAGCAACGATCATTGACGGCTGTAAAATTCAGGCAGCTGCAAGCGGACAATACTGCGCGGCCGTAGTGTGCGATGGAGGTTCGCCTCTCTTGAAGAATTGCACTATCCTTGGCGGCCCGACTTCTACCGCAAGCAATTCTTTTGGAGTGCTGTCGATCAACTCTGCCGCACCGGAAATTGCCAATTGCACAATTGATGGCGGTACCGGAACAATATCGAGGGGGATTTACGCATATTCTTCATCCTCACCGTACATCCATGGCAATACGATATCCGGCGGCGAAGGTTCCTCAAAGAACTATTCCATCGGAATAGAAAACGAAACCTCTTCCGCCCCGAGGATATTCGGGAATAGTATCCGGGCGGGGACGACCGCATATATCTCCTTGGGGATCAGGAATAAAGGCTCTTCAGCCCCCAAAATCTACAACAACACAATCAGCGGCGGATTAGGTGGCAATTCCTTTGATTCGGGAACAGCATCTGGCATCTATAATGACGCCTCGTCTCCGGATATCTGCAATAATTCCATCGATGGAGGATTGACTTCCAGCGCCTACACTCCTTTACCAAGGCCGTGCGGGATATATAATGCCAATTCGTCGAAGCCTACGATCAAGAACAACATCATTTTTACTCGAAGCGGTCCATATGGCTGGGGGATATACGAGAAAGGCGTAAACGACGACCCTGCCTCAGTTCAAAACAACGATATTTTCGCGTGCGGTAATGGGCTTTATTATGATGAGGGCACTACCGCCAAGACAATTGATGAAGTTAATGCACTTGGCGCCGGCTATAGTGGAAATCAAAGTCTAGATGCTAAATTTGCTAATCAGTCCGGATACGACTGGCATCTGACAACTACCACCCCAACCGAGGTTCATGAAGGAGGTCTGGATCTCTCAGGCTTGTCAGATTTTCCGAAAAATGCGGGCGGGCAATGCACGGATATCACCGGCACTGCCGCACGCACAAGCCCATGGTCCATGGGCGCGTATGAGTATGATTGAGAATCGAGCAAAAGGAGGCAGGTATGCCGCGTGTCGGAGAGGAGATTTTTGAATTTTCCCTAAACGATATTTCCGGCGCAAATTTCGATTTTCTGAAGACGAACACCGACCTGAGTGGCAAGACTATTATCCTTTCCTTTATCGACATCGTCTCGCCTAGGGACTGGTGGTGGCTAAAGTGGTTGGAAGAAAATGTTCCAGGAGATTCGAATCTCAAGAAGATCTCGGTCATCTATAACCCCAGCGGAGCGCAAGACCTGAATTGGCCAACAACTCCTCCCCCCTTTCCAAGCACTTACGGTCCGACCGTTGATTCGACGTGGATCGATGCAAAGCGAATTCATTATGCTGTTGATCCAGCAGATGGAAATTCGATTTGGCTATTAATCCCTGACGGCAGCGGAACACCCGCGTCGGACTATGTAGGAGGTTTTGGCGCTGCCTTGAAATCCCCAGGAATTTTCCTTATCCGTCCCAACGATTTCAAATTGACCGATACCATTCATTTTGATAGTGCCGATAATGGCAGCGGGGCAGTAGGAAGTTCAATGAGTTTGAACGATCTAATCGTATTCAATTGGGCAAATGTCTCCGATCCTGGTGGAACTGCACCTGAAGGAATGTCTCTTAATGACTATAGAAAGCTGGATAAGATCCTCCGTTTCATTGTCAAGCGTAGGAACGACCTTTTGAATACGAGCAGGATCGTTCAAGTCAGCAGTCCGAACGTCACCAATGGCAACGCGTGGGTCACGGACGGTACCGTTCTCACTTTTTCTTTCCATTCGAAAGATGGATTGAACTATATTCCCAAGAAAGCCATTGGAGCGTGGGACACAGAACACTATCTGCTGGGTACAGAATCCGGCAATTTCCAATTGGTTTCACCTTCGCAACTCAATGTGAGTGACTATTTAAATGAAACAGGCGGGGCCGAAACGAAAAGTGTCACCTTGAATAGCGATATCTCAGATCACGTGGGCCAGACGCCGGCCTTTTCTCCGGATGCTACTTCTATCCTCGATTCTACAGGACAAGCATTCGCGTTTGAAACTTCTGCGCCGACTTTCGAGGTGCTTGATGACCAGCCGGTTCTTTACTTCAGGGACAATCTTGATGTTGATAAGGGATATCCGCATAACGGCGCGCTTTCCTGCAGCCCTGACATTATCTTGAATGGTGATTCGCAGTTGGCGAATCCGCAGATTTTGGAGGATCCCAATTATACCCTTTATGTGCCTGCCGAATATGGATCCGACAACTATCTCTATTTGCGAGCCTTCAATCGGGGCGCGGCCCCTACCGGCGCAGGCGACTTCAAAGGCACCGTCTACTGGGCTGATGGAAGCACTTTGAGCACACCTGCAGATTGGCATTTGATAGGCTCAGCAGATTTCGGCGTGATTGAGGCAGCGAGAGAGCAAATCAGGGTCGCTCCGGTAATCACATGGAATCACGCGGATATTTCGCCGGTGGGTCACCATTGCTCCATTGGCACAATAGTCAATACCCTGGCGGGTGAAACTCCCGATTCTTTCAAGAATTCTCTGACGATCACTACTATCGATGAATACTATAGCCTCGTCCATAGCGAACACAGGGTAACATGGCGCAATTTCAATGTCATCAACGACGACCCTGATTCTCCACCCCCCGTGCCTCCGCAACCCGCGCCGAACCCCCTTCCCGAGCATCGCCAGCTTCCATTTTTCTTCCCCGGCCTTCCCGGCAAGAACGCGAAATTCCAGCTCCAGGTGATCCAACGGCTGCCGTTCGACGTGCCGATTCAGATCGATCTCTCGGACGATATGCTCAAGCAGATGCCGGGGTGGCAGGACATGAAGCACAAGAAGATCGACAAACAGGCAAGGTTCGAGGCCAAATCAAAAGAGGTCAAGCTATTCCCGAAGGTGCATGAGCTTTCATCCTTCAAAAAGAAACCGATTGTGTGGATCCAGGTGCCAAGAATAAAGAAGCCTTATAAAGGCATGTATTCTCTTGTCGTTCGACAGCTTTGGGAAGGGAAAGAGGTGGGAAGGATAACGTGGGTTTTCAAGTCTTCAAAAGGGAATGTCCTTCCCGGATACCATAAGATGTATCGGTGGCAAGAGGCGATGCTAGCAAAGAAGCAGAAGATGGGGGGGAAGAAAGCCAAGTAGGCAAGGAGAACGCCAAGAGGTAACAGTGATGAAGAGGACATCATCCGGCGGGAGGGGTTCAAAGAGCCCCTCCCGTACGCTTCGGCTCACTTTCTCCTATGAAGGGAGCAATGTTCGGCTTGTCTCCCGGCAAAGCGTGGAGATGATCCCTCCCCAAGGGGATGCTGCAGCCACGCGTCAAGGGCAGGCGGGCTTCTGGTACGAGGTGAGGGACGAAAAAGACAATACGCTGTTCCGGCGGATTGTCCAGAACCCTATCCGCTTTGCGGCTGAAATCCGTTCGGAAGATCCCGAACGGCCGCTGTCCTGGCAGGATGTGAGCGAGCCGCGAGGCGAGTTCGTCCTCCTAATGCCAGATCTCGACACCGCGCGCGTTCTCGTGCTGTTCGGCAGCCCGATGGAACGCGGAGCCCCACTTGGTCCCGCGAAAGAGATCGCCCGCTTCGACCTATCTCAGGGGCCAGCGGCTCAGGAGCTTTCCTGATGGGCACGGCGGATGGACAGGTAATCGGAACGACGAAAATCGTCGATCATGGCTCGCCCGCCGATCGTTTCAACCTCGTGATTGTCTCCGAAGGGTATCAACAGGGCGAGATGGGTCAGTTCGCAAGCGATGCCCGGAAGTTCGTGGACCGCCTATTTTCCACACTACCGTTCGACGAGCTTCAATGCGCTCTCAATGTCTACCGCGTGGACGTGAGCTCGACCGACAGCGGCGCGGACGATCCCGCGGCGTGCGGCGGCGCCGACACGCATGCTTCCACCTACTTCGACGCCTCTTTCTGCAACAGCGGCATCCGCCGATTGCTGCTCGTGAACACCTCTTCCGTTCGAACCGTCATCGATGCCCAGGTACCGCAATGGCATCAGGCCCTCGTGATCGTCAACAGCCCCGTGTGGGGCGGCGCCGGCGGGTCCGTCGGCACAACGTCGACGGCCGCAGGCTGGGAAAACATCGCGATCCATGAGATGGGACACACCGTGTTCGGCCTGGCGGACGAGTACGAGTACTGGGCCGGCTGCGGGGTCGATACGGACCGCAACTCCTATCCGGGCGGCGAGCCGGCGGAACCCAACGTGACGATCGACAGCAACCGCGCTTCCATGAAGTGGGGTGATCTTGTCTCGGCCGCAACCCCAATGCCCACGACTTCGAATGGGGACTGCTCGAAATGCGATCCGCAAGCCAATCCGGTAGTGGCGGGCACGGTGGGGGTCTTTGAAGGCGCCCGTTACTACCATTGCGGGATCTATCGTCCGGAATTCGATTGCATGATGCGCAACCTCAAGCCTTTTTGCGCCGTATGCAGGAAGAGGATCCGCGAGACGCTTTCACCGTACACGGCGAAATGCTATGCCCCGGTCTTTGAGGGCTCACACGGGCTGGAGTGCCTGGCAAAAATCATCATCTACGCTCTCGCTATTGCGATTCTATCGCTTTTTGCCTGGATTCCCGGCGCTCAATGCATCATCAAGGGTCTGCAATTCCGGATCAGGAATTGCTGCAAAGGAAATAGCCAGCGCTGCATTGAGCTGTGAGAATGTATCGGGGGGGCACTACCCCTGATTTACGGGCTTGTCGACCGCCTTGCTCCCGAGGTAGCCGGCGTGGCTGATCCCCAAGAGGGCGGCCGCGCCGACTGAGAGAGCCGGGAACTCTGAGATCGGCCCGGCGGAGATCCCGGCCGCCGCTTTCTGCAAGACACTGCCGATACTTACGGCATAGGCACCCACGAGCGCCAAGGTGAAGAAGAGATTCTGGAGCCTCGAGATGTCGAGGATCTCCTTGTTGCCTTCTTCCTCGCCAGTGATCAGGTCTGAGAGTTTCGCGTCGGCGGGCGTTTCATTGCGGAACAGCCATTTCTCGGCCTTGCGCCGAGGCGCAGCCTTGTTTGCTCTCTGTGCCGCCAGTGCCCATCGTTGCGTTTTCGATGACAGGATTATCGGGCTCCCGACGAAGGAAGCGACGCTGATGCCCATGGCAAGCCATACCTCTTGGGGGATCGCTATGTCGAGCGCCTTTTCGATGTGCCCCGCCTTGAGATTGACAATGACACTTGCCAGCCACGCCGAAAGCACGACGACAGTCCAAAGAAACACCTGCAGTCGGGACAGGCTGAGCCTGTTCTGCTCATTGACCAGCCAGCCACAGAGATAGAGTCCCGTCATCCCATGGCCCGCGATCATGGCAAAGAGGAAGAGAGCCGCCATGGTGAGAAGCCACATCAAAAGGATGCTCGTGGCATGGAGGAAAAGCCCAATGGCGATCATGGCGGCGATTATCACGAAAAGAAGAATCGTGTGTGGGATATCCAACTTTCCAACCATTTTTCACCTCCGGATATTTTTTGGCTATCATAATGCACGGTGCTCAAATCCACAAGCCGTCTTGCATAAATATGTGCGGCGGTTTATAAACCCGCCATGAGCAAGATGAAGGTATTCGTGGCGGATTCTATCGCGAAAGAGGGGATCGAGGAGTTCGGGCACTTCAAGGATCTCGAGCTCGTCGTGAAGACGGGGCTTGCCCCAGACCAGCTCGCTTCCGAGCTTGGAGATTCAGTGGGGCTTGTGGTTCGCTCGGCCACCAAGGCGACCAGGGAGATCATCGCGGGGGGCAAGAAGCTGCGCGTGATCGGACGGGCGGGCGCCGGAGTGGACAACATCGACGTGCCGGCGGCCACCGAGAAAGGGATCCTGGTGCTCAACACCCCGGGCGGCAATGCGGAGGGCGCTGGTGAGCTGGCCATAGCGCTGATGTTCGCCCTTGCCCGGCAGATCCCCCAGGCAGACGCCTCCATGAAGGCCGGAAAGTGGGACAAGAAGAGCTTCTCCGGCGTGGAGCTTTTCGGAAAGACCCTTGGCCTCATTGGGACCGGCAACGTGGGAGGCATCGTGGGAAAGAGGGCAATGGGCCTCGGGATGAAGGTCATCGCACACGATCCGTACATCGCCAAGGACAAGGCCGCTTCCCTCGGATTCACGTTCACCGGCCTGGATGAAGTGCTCAAGAGCGCCGATTACATCTCGGTTCACACCCCCCGGACGGACGAGACCAAGAACCTGATCAATGCAAAGGCCTTCGCCAAGATGAAGGCGGGGGTCTACCTCATCAACTGCGCCCGGGGCGGAATCGTGGTGGAGAAGGACCTCATCGCGGCGCTTGACGAGGGCAAGGTCAAGGCCGCCGGCGTCGACGTGTTCGACAAGGAGCCGCCGGAGGATTGGAGCCTGGCCAAGCACCCCAAGGTGATCGCCACGCCCCACATCGGGGCTTCCACCCACGAGGCCCAGGTCACCGTTGCCGTCATGATCGCCCGCCAAATGGGCGCCTTCCTTACCAAGGGAGAGGTCATCAACGCGGTCAACAAGGTGAGCTGAAAGGCATCCCGTTCCGCTCAAGACGAGCGCGTCACCAGGAGACGCTGCATGCGTCAGGCCCTGGCGGGATCCAGAGTTGATTGTCAAACCCGCCTCCGGGGGGTACATTGGGGCTGTGAACAACGGAGAGCGCCTATGAGCGGAGACATAACGGATATCCTTCGCGATTGGGAATTCGACTCCGACAACCAGATCCGCATCATCCAGGCGGATGACGGCAGGCAGGTCCTCCAGGTGCGTCAGCCCCTGGGGATGGAGCAGTACGAGCTTGACGGCCGTCCCGATGGGAAGCATCCCTTCGGGCGGGATTCCGCCCTGGAAGAGTTCAAGGCCAGGCTGGAAAACTACACGGCCTCGCACGGCTCCGATGAGGGCTTCAGCATCACACATGACGATTTCGCCACCCTCCAGGGCGAGGGCGTTCTGTACTACTTCCGCTACCTCGTTCTGTTCCAGATCGGAGACTTCGTCCGCACCACCCACGACACGGAGCACAATCTCGCCCTCTGCGTGATGGTGGAAAAGTACGTCGACAACGACGAAGACAGGAAAGAGCTGCTCCAGTACAAGCCCTACATCCTCCGGATGAACGCGATATCGCGCGCTATGATCTCCCTCCACAAGGAGATGAAGGCCGCGGCGGAGGATATCCTCAACAACGCCATTACAACCATCGAGGCGATGGACGAGATCGACACCCCCGCCTTCCAATTCGAGAGGGTGCGCTCCCTCAACTACCTCAAGGCCACGCTCAAGCAGATCCATGAGAAGAAGCCGTCGCCCGTGGAAAACCTCAAGAGCCAGCTCCAGCAGGCCATCGAGGAAGAGGACTATGAACGGGCCGCGACCCTGAGGGACCGGATCAAGGAGTTCGCGGACGAAGAGCCCGCCGGGGATCCGGAGGAATAGGGCCGGACCGCCTGACGGCCGCCGATTCAGCCGCCTTTCCCATACGCTTGCCTCTCGAGTTTCCTCCTGATACCCTACGCAATCGAGGATTTGAATGATCAAAAGAAGCGGCGAGATGGAGAAAGAGGTTCGCGAGCGCATGCGCGAGGGCACGGGGACCGTGCAGATCCTCCACGTGTTCAAGAAGGAGGAGCTCCACGGAAAGGCGCGGCTCTTCGCCCGCCTTCGCCTGGCCAGGGGATGCTCGATTGGATACCACACCCATGAATCCGAGGAGGAGATCTTCTACATCCTTCGCGGAAGCGCGCTCGTCACGGAGAACGGTGAAAGCTCGCGGGTGGGGGCGGGAGACGCCGTGCTCACCGGCGGCGGGGCGGGACACTCGATAGAGAACCGCGAAGAGGAGCCCCTGGAGCTCCTGGCGGTCATCCTCCAATGCTGAAAGCACGGACTTAAGGATGTTGCCATTCTTTCGACGCCGGCGCGCTGCCGATCGGGTCAGCACGGGTTTCAGATGGTTCCAGGGCAGGCTCTTTGCCGACGCGGTAACCCCCGCCTACTTTGCCCGGGCGCGCGGGGGACGCTATGAGCTTCAGATAACCAAGTCCTCCTATTTCGCCTGGGAGCTCGCCTCGCTTTCGGTAGCGCTCTCGGATTTCGTTCTGGACGCGCGGATCGAGATCGACGGCTCCAATGCCCATTCGGCCGTGGGCTTCGTCGTGCGCTACCTCAACGAGGAAAACTTCTACAGCTTCCTCGTCTCCAACCGCGGCATGTACCGCTTCGATCTCCTGTTCAACAAGCACCCCATGCCCCTCATCGAGTGGACGTCTCTTACCGAGAAGCCTGAAGGGGGCGCGGGGGAGATACCGCTGCGGATCGTCGGACACGGGAGCCACTTTTCATTCTATGTGGACGAGGAATGGGTGGGCGAGATCGAGGACGAGACGATCCCGGCGGGGACACTGGGGTTCGCGGCCCAGAACTTCTCCGAGGCGGAGCGGGCCGTATTTTCTTTGAAGAGCTTCGCCGTTGAGGCGCGCCCCCTCGTCGTGGAGCGGGAATACCTGCGGTGGGTGCACTACGTGCCCCATTCCCCGGCGGTCCGCCTGGCCCTCGCGGAGACGCTCTTCGCCATGGGAAACTTCGGCGCCGCGGCGGTTCAGCTGCGCAGGGCGCTCGCGGGCCGTGAGGGCACGGCGCGCGAGCGCTTCCTCCTGGCGGAATGCTACCTCAGGCTTTCGCTCATTGACGCCGCCCGAGCCGAGATCGAAGAGGTCCTCAGGCGCGAGCCGGCCCACAGGGATGCGCTTTTCGAGAAGGCCAACCTTCTCTACCTCTCCAACGAGTTTCTCGCAACGCGGGACTACATCCGTGATGGGTTGGCCGCGGGGACCCTCGAGCCGAGCGCGTCGTTGTGGGACCTCCTGGGAAACGCCGAGTACTCTCTGGGCAACTGGCAGAAATCGGGAGAAGCCTACACCCATGCGATGGAGCTCCAGCCCGAGGAGCCGCTGTTCCTCAAGAACGCGGCGCGAAGCCTGGAGCTGGCGGGGAGGCGGGAGGAGGCCCTGGAGACGTACATGCGGGCCGCCAGGATCCTCTTCCGCGACCAGGCCTATGACGAGCTTACCTTCATCCTTCCCCGGGTCCTGGTCCTCGACCCGTCGAACGCCGAAGCGCGGGCCCTCGAGGCGAAGATGCTGTTTCACGAGGGAAAGAGCGAGGAGGCCCTGGGAATACTAAAGCAGCTCGCCTCCTCGGGGATCGCGGACAGCGCCGTGTACTACCTTCTGGGCATCATCCTCTCGGAAAAAGGGCTGCGGCAGGAGGCGGTGGGCTGGCTCGCCAAGGCGGCTGAAATGGAGCCCACGTTTCCGCTCTATCACTTCCGGCTCGCCGAAGGCCTGCACCTGCTGGGAAGGGACCCGCGGGAAGTGCTGGAGCGCGCCCGCTCGCTCGCGCCCGACGACCCGTGGATCAACAACCTTTCCGGCCTGGTATTCCTGGAGGCAGGGGAGGGCGAGCGGGCGGAGGCGGTTCTTCGGGCGGCCCATCAGAAAGCGCCGTCGGAAATCGATATCCGTATGAACCTCTCCGAGGCGCTTACGCGGTCGGGAAAGCATGAGGAGGCGCTGGCCCTGCTCGACGATCAGGGCGGTTCCGCGGTCGATGACGCTCGCCTGGCGAACCAGAAGGGTAATATTCTCGGCCGCAGGGGAGACTTCACGGGAGCGGTGGAGGCCTACGAGAAGGCGATCCACCTCGACGCCGCGATCCCCATATACAAGGAGAACTGCGCCTCAGCCTGCCTGGAGCTGGACATGGTTCACAGGGCGGAAGAGCTTCTGGGGGCGGTGGAACAGGCAAGCCCCAGCCCGTCGGTCTACAACCTTCTCGGAAACGCGGCGCGGCTGAAGGGCGAGCCCCAGCGGGCCGAGCTGGCCTACGCAAAAGGGCTCGGCATGGACCCGGGCAACCCCGATCTCACCGCGAACCTTGCCATGCTCCAGATGGAGCGGGGACGTCACGCCGAAGCCAAATCTCTCATCGAATCGATCCTGGAAAAGAACCAGAAGGACACACGGGCCCTTGCCTTGCTTGAGAAGATGCGTGCGCGCTTCGAGACCCGCCTTGCCTGCTCGGGCTGCGGGCGGGAGTGGTGGGTGCCCCGGGACATCCCCTTTCAGCCATCCCTGGTGGTGAGGGGGAGCCTCCGCCGGAAGCTCCCGCCGGCCGCTGCCCGCGCTGCGGCAAGCTGTTCTGTGTGGCGTGCGCATCCGCCCACCTCAAGGACATGCGCTTCCACTGCGCGGACTGCGGCGAGCCGCTGAAGCTCTCAGACGATTCCCTTCGCTTCCTCTTGAGCGAGCTGGTGGAGAAGCAGAAGGCGGCCCCCATCCCGGAGACTCAAGCAGCCCCTGTCCCGGAAACTCCACCGGCGCCCGTTCAGGAAGCTGCTCCGGCGCCATCCCCGGAGGCTCCTGAGGCGTCCTCCCGAGAGGCTTCAGCGCCGTCCCCGGCCGCCGATCCCGGCGGATCGTCGCCCGAGAGGCGAGAGTCGCCTTGACAAAGCCGGCTTCATCGTTACTATGGTTTGAGCCTTGAACCCGAAACCGCTGCTCCTCGCTGCACTGTTTACGCTTCTTATCGCCCCGTTATCCTCCGCCCAGGAAATTCTTTCCGCGGAGAAGTTCTTCGACGGTGTCTCCGCGGACTATGGGAAGGTGGCGGATTACACCGCCGCCATCACGATCACGGCCGGCAAGAACGGCGCATGGCGGGGCAGGATTTCATACAAGTCGCCCCTGTTCCTGAGAATCGACTTCGACGATCCCAAGGGGCAGGTGTTCGTCATCGACGCAGAGAAGCTCACCATCTACGTGCCCGGGCTCGACGTGGTTCTGGTCCAGCGGTATAAGAAGAAGAGCTCGGCGGAGATCGCCTCCATGGCGAGCAGGCAGGGGCTGAACATCCTGAGGTCGAGCTACGGGATCGCGTTCTACGCCTTTCCGGGGTTCGTACCGCTGGAAGACGGCTCAAAGGAGCAGGTCATGAAGCTGAAGCTCACGCCCAAGTCATCCGGGGCGGCCTTCAGCCAGATCATCATGTCGGTGGGCAAGGACAACCTCATCCGCCGGATGGAAGCCACCGAAGCGAGCGGGGACAAGCTGGTGCTCGACCTCTCCAACATCAAGACGAATCAGAACATCCCCGATGCCAGGTTTCAATACGATTCGCCTCCCTACGCGAATATCCAGGACGATTTTCTCTTTGATTCGAGCGAGTGAGAACCATGGAATCTATTGGTGAAAAGCTTCGTCTGGCGAGAGAAAAGAACAACTACACGATAGAGCAGATCTCCCGCGAGACGCATGTGGCGAAGAGGTTTCTCAAGGCGCTGGAGGACGAGGATTTCTCGGCGTTCCCCGGTGAGACCTATGCAATGGGGTTCCTCCGCAACTACGCCGAATATCTCGGCCTGAACGCAGAGGAGCTCGTGGGGTTCTACAAGAACCTCAAGATCCAGGAACAGCCCCTTCCCATGACAGAGCTGTTGGACACGGGGCCGAGGATCAATCTGCGGCTCATCCTCATCATTGCCGTGGCGGCCGTCGTGGTTCTTGGAGGCGGGGCATATCTGGTCTACCGCACCGTCACTTCCCGGGGGCGGGGGGTTTCGGAATCCCCCTCACGCACCCTCTTGAAAAAGGAGACCGAGGAGTTCGTTTTCCAGGAAGAGGTGAGAACAAAATGGTTCAAGCTGGGGGACGCCATTACGGTTCCCATCGGCGACAAGACCTACCGGCTCGAGATCGCCTCCCTCGGGGACTCTCTCACCCTGAAGATTCCCGGCGGCTCGGTGGACCTCACCGTGGGCAAGGAGAGGCTCATCGACCTGGATGGCGACTCCCGGGCCGATATCAAGATCGTCTGGAACGATACGGACCGCACCTCCGCGGAGAAGCGGGTCAATCTCGGACTCTACCGCGTGGGCGGCGCCGCCGCCGTCATGGTGGAGCCTCCCAGTGCGTCAGGCGGCACTCAGACCGCTGCGGCCGGCGGACAGCCGCCCGGCGCGACGGGGACGGGCGCGAGCGGCCAGGCCGCCGCTCAGCCCGCGGCCGGCCGGCAGCCTGCAGCCCCGGCGGGACAGGGCGCTGCGCAGCCCGCGGCAGCCGCCCTTCCGCAGGTGACCACCCCGCCGGTGCGTCAGGCGGGTTTCAAGCCCGCTGTCGTGATCCACGCGGCCCAAGCCGCCCCCTTCACCATAGACCTCCTCTTCCGCGATTACTGCCTCCTGCGCTTCCAGGTGGACTCCAAGGACAGGGAGGAGCAGTTCCGCCAGAAGGGAGAGACCCTCAGCCTCGACGCGAAGAGCCAGGTGACCCTCTGGCTTTCCAACTCCGGGGCCGTCAAGGCGAAGATAGCCGGCAAGGACGTGGAGCTGGGCAGGCTCGGGGAGGTGGCCGCGCGGCGGATCTCCTGGCGCGCCGATTCATCTTCCAACGACAATGTCCTGGAAATTACGCCGCTTTACTGACGGGTATCCAAGGGGGCGCCTTACCCGTCACGAAAGCAGATTCCGCCAACACCCGCGATGCCTAGAACCGGATCCTTCTACATAGAGAGTCTCGGCTGCGCGAAAAACCAGGTCGACTCCGAGCTCATGATCGCCGCTCTCGAGGGGGCGGGATGGCGCTTCGTCTCCAGCCCCGAAGAAGCGGATGTGCTGATCGTCAATACGTGCGGTTTCATTTCCCAGGCCAAGACCGAATCCATAGAGACGGGGCTCGAGCTCCGCTCGCGATTCCCCCGGAAGAGAATCTACATGACGGGATGCCTCACGGAGCGCTACGGTGAGGAGCTTGCCCGGGAGCTTCCCGAGATAGACGGCATCTGGGGAAACCGGGATCCGGCCGGCGTTCCGGCGCTGCTTTCCGCGAGGGGAGGGGATCGACGCCGCGCTCACGCTGCCCTGGCGGTGACCCCGACGCTCCGCACGCGACTGCTTTCCTTCGCGGGAAGCGCATACGTGAAGGTGGCGGATGGCTGCGACAACAGGTGTACCTACTGTGCCATACCCCTCATCCGGGGGAGGCTCGCCAGCAGGTCCCGCGAGGATGTGCTGGGGGAGATCCGCGACCTGCTTTCCCGAGGGATCAGGGAGATCGTTCTCATAGCCCAGGATCTCGGCTCGTACGGCGTGGACAGGGGGGCGCCGGAGCTCGCCCTTCTTCTTCGAGAGATCTCCGGCCTGTCGGGAGACTTCTGGGTTCGCATGCTCTACATCCATCCCGACCATTTCCCGAGGGAGATCCTCCCCGTCCTCAAGGAGGATGCCCGTCTTCTTCCCTACTTCGATATTCCCCTGCAGCATGCCTCTCCCCGAATCCTGCGGGCCATGGGGAGGAGGGGGGAGCCGGAGAAGAATCTCGCATTGATCGATGAGATCAGGGAAGCGATGCCCGGGGCGACGGTCAGGTCGACGTTCCTCGTGGGCTTTCCCGGGGAAACGGAGGAGGACTTCAGGCTCCTCCTCGATTTCCAAGCGCGCGCCGCCCTGCAGTGGATGGGAGCATTCACCTATTCGAGGGAGGAGGAGACCCCGGCGTATCGGATGCGCGAGCGCGTGCCCAAGAAGACCGCGGAGGAGAGGAAGACCCGGCTGGAAGAGCTTCAAGTCCCCATCACCCAACGAGCGCTCGACGGTCATCTGGGCAGGACCCTCGAGGTGCTCATCGAGGAGCGGGTGTCGGGGGAGGAGCTTTCGATCGGCAGGACATATATGCAGGCGCCCGATGTCGATGGGCTGACCGTGGTGCGCGGCGTGTATCAGCCCGGGACCGTGGTGCGCGCCAGGATTATGCGGCGGAACGGCCTCGACCTTGAAGCGGAGCCCACGCCAGGGACGGCAGAGGGCGGCGATATAGCCAGCGAGCGAAGCGAGCTTCCAGGCGCCAAGGACGGCGGGAGCCGCCCCAATGTCTGATCCGGGCTACCTCTCCATCCTGAACCCCGAGCAGAGAAAGGCGGTGGAGCACTTCGGCAGCCCGCTTCTCATCCTCGCCGGCGCGGGGTCGGGCAAGACGCGGGTGATCACGACGAAGATCGCCTACCTCATCGACAGGATGGGGATGAGCCCGCGCTCCATTCTCGCTGTCACCTTCACCAACAAGGCGGCGCAGGAAATGCGCGAAAGGGTTCTCTCCCTCGTCCCCCACGCCGAGGAGGTGATGGTCAGGACCTTCCATTCCTTCGGAGCGTGGCTGCTCAGGAGAAACAGCACGCTTGCGGGGCTTGACCCCTCGTTTCTCATCTATGACGACGAGGACTCGGCCAATCTTCTCAAGGGCATACTCGGCGACGAGGACAAAAACTCGCTGCGCCGCACCCATGCGGAAATCTCCCGGGTGAAAGACCTGGGCATCGAGGCCGGTGAGGCGGACGAGAGAATCGCGCGCGCGGGCTGTCCGCCGGACGTCTACCGGGCGTACCAGGAGAGGCTCCGCCGGACCGGCAACGTGGACTTCGGCGACCTCATCCTTCTTCCCATGAAGCTCCTGCGCGACTCTCCCGAGCTGCGGGAGAGGACCCAGGCGAGGTTCCAGGTCGTGCTGGTGGACGAGTACCAGGACTCCAACATCGCACAGTTCCAGCTGTTGAAGGCGCTGTACAGGCCGGGAAACTACCTCTGCGTGGTCGGCGACGACGACCAGTCCATCTACCGCTTCCGGGGGGCCGAGGTGGGAAACATCCTCTCCTTCTCCGAGGCCTTCCCCGGGACCGAGGTCGTCAGGCTGGAAAGGAATTATCGCTCCACGGCATCCATCCTGGCTGCGGCATCCGCAGTGGTGGCCAACAATACGGGCCGGCTCGGAAAGACCCTGTGGACCGAGAAAGCGGCGGGGGAGCCGGTGACCGTCTCGTGCCTTTCAGACCAGGACGAGGAGGCCCGATTCTGCGGCCAGCTGGCCCTCGACGGCTTCCCCGGGAGCACCGCCATCCTCTACCGCATGAATGCCCAGTCCCGGCCGTTCGAGGAGTTGTTTTTCCGCGCCGGAATACCGTATCGAGTAGTGGGAGCCGTGCGGTTCTATTCCCGGGAAGAGGTGAAGGACGCCATTGCGTACCTGGCTCTCCTGGCCAATCCTCGCGACGAGGTATCCTTTGCCCGGATCATCAACAAGCCCGCGCGGGGAATCGGAAAAGCGAGCGTGGAGAAGATAATCGGGCGCTGGAGGGCGGCGGGAGGAAGCCTCTGGGAGGCGTGCTCGGCTGTGTCGGCACTCCTTCCGGCCAAGGCACGGACGGGCATCGAGGAGCTTCTCTCCTGCTACGGGGAGCTTCGCGGCCGCATGGATTCCACTCCGCTGGGGGAGCTTGCCCGCTTCATGATCTCCCGGACGGGTTTGTACGAATCGTACAAGACCCGGGACAAGGCAGACGGGACGGCGAAGGCCGGAAACCTCGAGGAGCTGGTGAGCGCCATGTCGGCGTATGGGAGCGGCGGGGAAGCGCTTTCGCGGTTTCTGGAGAACAGCGCGCTGGCAAGCGCCGTCGAAGAGCCCGAGGCAGGGAGGCCGCAGGCCGGAGAAGGCAGGGATGCCGGCGAAGGGAGATCCGCAGGCGAGCCGGACGACAAGGTGACCCTCATCACCCTCCACAACACCAAGGGCCTGGAGTTCGACCGGGTCATTATCACGGGCCTGGAGGAGGGGATCTTCCCCCACGAGTCCAGCCTTTTAAGCCTCGATGAGCTGGAGGAGGAGAGACGCCTCTTCTATGTCGGGATCACCAGGGCGCGGGAGCGGCTGATGCTGACGTGGTGCAGGCGGCGACGCGTGTTCGGAAGGTATGCCGAGATGGAGCCCTCCCGTTTCCTCGACGAGCTTCCCGAGGACCAGGTGAGGAGGCTCGGGGAGGAGGAGGACCAGGTCGACGAGTATCCCCTGGGCTGCGGGGTATTCCACGACGAGTATGGGCCTGGAATCGTGGAGCGGAAATGGTATACTCACGGCAACCTCCTCATCCAGGTGCGGTTCCGGTCGGGGAGAGTCGCAAAGTTCGTACCGAAGTATAATCGATTGGAAAGGATCAGCGCCGATGATTGACGAGCGGCTCCTCGATTCGATCCTCGCCCTGTGCAAGTTCACCGTGAGCGAGGATGAGAAGGAGGAGTTTCGCGCCCAGGTGGGAAAGATCATCGAGTATTTCACGCTCCTGAAGCGCTACGACACTTCCCAGCCGTCCGAGGGGCGGCTCGGCGGCTTCGATCGCCAGGATTGGAGCGCGGAGAGGCTGTTCGCCGACACGGCGCGTCCCGGGCTTTCCTCGCAGTCGCTTCAGGGTTTCGCCGTCCATTTCCTGGACGGCTTCTTCACCGTCCCCCGCATCATTGCCGACGACAAAAAAGAGGCGTAGGGAATGGCGGCGATCACGAACCTCTCCCTTACGGAGCTGAAGAGGTGCCTCGAAGCAGGAGAGCTCTCCTGCCGCGAGGTCTGGCGCGCATTCCACCACGCATACCTCGAGGACCGCTCCAGCCCTCAGCCGCTCAACGGGTACATAGAGTTTTTCCAGGACGGCGAGGAGCGGGCAGGACAGGCCGACAAGGCTCGGGCAAGCGGAAGCCATGGCACCCTGGAAGGGCTGCCCTTCGCCGTGAAGGACAACATTCTCGTCGCGGGCAGGGAAGCAAGCTGCGGTTCCGCGATCCTGCGGGGATTTCGCGCGCCGTACACGGCCACGGTCGTCGGGCGCCTCCTCGACCAGGGGGCGATCCCGCTGGGCCGGACCAACATGGACGAGTTCGCCATGGGCTCGTCCACGGAATACTCGATCTATGGCCCCGCCCGAAACCCCGTGGACCGCGACAAGACCCCGGGAGGCAGCTCGGGCGGCTCGGCGGCGGTGGTCGCCGGCGGGCAGGCGCCATGCGCCCTGGGCTCGGACACGGGAGGCTCGGTGCGCCTTCCCGCCTCCTTCTGCGGAGTCTATGGCCTGAAACCATCCTACGGAACCCTCTCCCGCTACGGCCTGGTGGCATTCGGATCGTCCCTCGATCAGATCGGAATCCTGGCGCGGACTCCCGACGATATCGCCCTCATCCTTTCGGTGGCCGCCGGCCGCGACCCGGCGGACGAGACCTCGCGGGACGTGGATTTTTCCCGGATGTTCCCGCTGGCGAAGACCGCCCTGGCGGGAAGGAGAATCGCCGTACCGGTGGAGCTCACGGGCAAGGCGATCGACGGAGAGGTGAGTCATGTTCTCGACGGCTTCGCGGGCTGGCTGTCGGACAACGGCGCCGAGGTAAAGCGCGTCTCGGTTCCCTGCCTCTCGGCGAGCGTGGCCATCTACTACATCATCGCCGCGGCGGAGGCGTCATCGAACCTCGCCCGCTTCGACGGCGTCCGCTACGGCCTTCGCTCCGGGGGAAGCGGCACCCTCGAGGACATGTACGTGAGCACGCGCTCCGAGGGCTTCGGGCCCGAGGTGAAAAGACGGATCTTCCTGGGAACCTATGTCCTTTCCTCCGGATATGCTGACAAGTACTACAGGAAGGCGATGGCGGTGAGAGACATTCTGCAGAAGGAGCTCGATACGCTCCTGGAGAGCTCTAATTTCATCCTCTCGCCCACTGCGCCCACCCCGGCGTTCTCCATCGGCGAGAAGATCGATGATCCCCTCGCGATGTATCTGGGCGATATCTGCACGATCTACCCGAACCTCGCCCTTCTTCCCTCGATCTCGATTCCGGCGGGCGCGACGTCAGCCGGGCTTCCCGTCGGAGTGCAGCTCACCTCCAAACGCTTCTCCGAGGAGATGCTCCTTCGGGTTGCCAGGCTCTGGCACGGCCGGGACTCGTCGCCCGGGGCCGCTCGCGCGGGAAAGCGTCCGCAGGGAAAGCGCCCGACGCAAAAACCGCCCGCTTCGAAAGCCTCCGCGCCTCGAAAGGCTGGCGCGGCCCGCCCGACCACGCCCCGAAAAGCCGGTCAGCCGCCCGCGCCCCGAAAGTCCGGCAAGGGCCAACCGCCCGCGCCCCGAAAAGCGGGTCCGGGCCCGGCCTCGAAGCGCAAGAAGCCCGGCTCTCGGGAGGCGGGGCCATGAGAAGCGAGATGATCATCGGGCTGGAGGTTCACGTCCAGCTCAACACGGCGAGCAAGGCCTTCTGCCGGTGCGAGAACAGATTCGGAGGCATGCCCAACAGCAGGGTCTGCCCCGTCTGCCTGGGTCTTCCCGGAGCGCTCCCCACGACGAACATCGCGATGGTGGAAAGCGCAATCCTGGCGGGGCTCGCCCTGCACTGCACCATCGCCCGGGAGACGAAGTTCGACAGGAAGAACTACCTGTACCCCGACCTGCCCAAGGGGTATCAGATATCCCAGTACGACATGCCGATCTGCACGGGGGGCTACCTCGACATCGTGACCCCCGGCGGAGGGAAACGGACCGTCAACATCAGGCGCCTGCACATGGAAGAGGATGCGGGCAAGAACATCCATCTGGAAGGCGGCTCGGGGATGAGCTACGTGGATTTCAACCGCTGCGGCACTCCCCTTCTGGAGATCGTCTCCGAGCCCGATATGCGCTCGGCGGAAGAGGCGGTGGCATATGCCCAGGGAATCCGGGAGATCGTGCGGTACCTGGGGATCTCTGACGGGAACATGGAGGAGGGGTCCCTGCGCTGCGATGCCAATGTCAACCTGCGCGTGGCGGAAGGAGCCGAGCAGCTCATCACCCCGATCGTCGAGGTGAAGAACATGAACTCCTTCAAGGCCATGAAAACGGCCCTGGGTTACGAGGCCGAGAGGCAGCTGGCGGAGGCCAGGGAATCGAGCCCCGCCCGCGGCTCCGGGGCACCGACTTCATCCCGAGCGGGCAAATCGACGCGCGGGTTCGACGAGAGAACGGGCACCACGATCCTTTTGCGGGCAAAGGAGGAAGCCTCCGATTACCGGTATTTCCCCGATCCCGATCTGCTTCCCATCCGCATTCCCGATGCCCTCGTGAAGGAGCTTGCGGGCAGGGTGGGGGAGCTTCCCGCCCCGAGGCGGGAACGCTTCACGGCGGACTACCACCTGACGGCGGAAGAAGCTGAGGCGCTGTGCGCCTCTCGAAGCCTCTCCGAGTATTTCGAGGAGGCGGCCCGCGGCTCCGCCGAGCCCCGCCGTGCGGCGAGCTGGATCCTCACGGAGGTCTGCGCCGTGCTCAATGAGCGCGGGATCGGCATCGAGGAGCTCGGCGTTCCGGCGGCCCATGTGCGCGAGCTGCTCGACCTGGTGGACTCGCGGGCGATAAGCGGGAAGCTCGCCAAGGAGGTATTCGCCCAAATGCTCTCCACCGGCCGCCCTCCCGGCAGGATCGTATCCGATGACGCTCTCTCACAGATCACGGACGCCGAGGAGCTGGGCCGGATTGCGGATCGGGTAATGGCGGACAACCCCGGCCCCGTGGAGGATTACAGGAAGGGAAAGGCGCAGGCGCTGAAGTTCCTCATGGGCCAGGTGATGAAGGAGACGCGCGGGAGGGCGGACCCGAAAGCCGTGAGCGACATCCTGGCCGCCAGGCTGGCGGGGGAACCGGGGGAAAGGTCATGATCGACGTGCAGAACGGGCCCGATTTTCGAAACGTGCCCATCCAGAAGGTGGGAATCAGGGGCATCCGCTATCCCATCACGGTTCGCGACAAGAGCAGGGAGAGGCAGGACACGGTAGCCACGGTGAGCCTCTCCGTGAACCTGCCCCATCACTACCGCGGCACCCACATGAGCAGGTTCGTGGAGGTTCTGGACAGGTTCAAGAACGAGGTGAGCTATCAGGCTCTGGACCACATCCTGATCGAGATCAAGCGCGCGCTTTCCGCCGAGGAGTCGCACCTGGAGCTTGCGTTCCCCTACTTCCTGAGAAAGCGGGCTCCCGTCTCCGGGATGGAGTCCATCATGTCGTACGACTGCGTCATGACCGCGGAATATACCAACCATCTGGCTCTCGCCACCCGGGTGGAGGTGCCCATCCATACCCTCTGCCCCTGCTCCCGGGAGCTGGCAAAGGTGTCCGCGCACAACCAGCGCGGCATCATCGCCGTCACCGTGGGGATGACCAAGTTCATCTGGATCGAGGACCTGATCGAGATAGCGGAGAGCGCCGCTTCCAGCCCCGTCTATTCCCTGTTGAAGAGAGAGGACGAAAAGTTCGTGACCGAGCACGCCTATGACAACCCGCGGTTCGTGGAAGACATCGTGCGCGAGGTATCGCTGCGTCTCGAGCAGCTTCCCGGGCTGCGCTTCTACTCGGTGGAGGCGGAGAACATGGAGTCGATCCACAACCACAGCGCGTACGCGGTCATAGAGAAGCGATATGGGGGGTGACGCCCGGCTCATCGACCTCGTTCCCTCCATCAGGAGGGCCAGGGGCTTTCGGCTCTACGACGGCGCGGGAGGAAGATACCTCGACCTGTACCAGGATGGCGGCGCCGCCATCCTCGGCCATAGGAGCCCGGGAAGCGTTCGCGAGATGAAGGAGGCGCTCTCGCGCGGCCTGGTTGGAGGGCTGCCCTCGCACCATGAAAAACGGCTCCAGAAGGCTCTCCTGCGGCTCTTTCCCGGCTACCGATGCGTAAGGACCTACTCCAGCCCTGAAAAGGCCCTGGAGGCGGTCTCCGCGTTCCTGGGAGTTCGCGTGGATGAGGGGGATGTCTTCGATCCCGCCTTCGGTTCCCTGCCTGCCTCCCGCCGCGTCTCATTCTGGCGGCCGTTTCTTCCGGCCGTCGGGCCGGTCGAGCCGGAAGTTCTCATCCCCATCCTGCCCCTGACCGGCAGAGGGAGCTTCACGGCCGCGTGCTTCCGATCGGCTGAAGGAAAGTCCGTTCCGGCCTCGGATCCGGTGCCGCCCTACCTGCTTGCCGGCTCGCTTCGGGGGCTTGCGGATCTCGCCGTCGCACGGCGCTCTGACGATGCAGCCCGCGGCGCGCTGGAGGGGGCGCGCGGCTGGAAGCTGAATGGCCCCTACATCGCGCCGGCTTTTCCCGCTTCCGCCTATCCCGCCGTCTTCCGCGCATTCCTCGATGCGGGAGTCCTTTTATCCCCGTTCTTTCCCGGTCCCAGCATCCTTCCCGCAGAAGCCTCACCCGGGGAAATATGCTTGCTAGAAAAGCTGTTCCATGCTCAACTTGAGCAATAAAAGGATGGACGCGCAATCCTTCACCGTGGACATTTCCCATCTCCTCTTCGGAGCGTTCGCCACTTTCTGCGCAATTCTGTTGTGGTCGCGGACGCGGGACATGGGCTGGACCTTCGTCATCGTGGGAACGCTCGTCTCCTACGCGGGGATCGTGTTTATCACCCTCCTCCAGTTCGGCATCCTTGAAGAGGAGTACTTCTCATGGCGGGGAGTCCCCGTGGTGAGGCTCGCCCTCACGAATCTTCCGCTTCTCTTCAGCGCCATCGGGTTTCTCATCGTCATCGCGCGGAAGCGGACCCCCTAGGACAAAAAAAAGCCCGGCATGCCGGGCTTTCTTATCTGAAAAGCGATTTTTGAAAGCCTATTCCACGATGATGGCTTCCGCCGGGCAGTCGCTGACGGAATCCCGCACTGCGTTCTCGAACTCCGCGGCCACGTTGGGAGTGATGACCTCGGCCACGTCCTTTCCCATCTTGAAGACCTGGGGGACGCTGTCAGTGCACAAGCCACAGGCGGTGCAAAGATCGGGGTCTATTCGAACCGTCATGGACATCTCCTTCCGAAGGGATTCTCCCCGAGGCAAGGCTGCGGGGGCAGACTGATAATAGTGAAAACAGGGTCGAGTTGCAAGGCCCGCGGGCGGCGAAACGCGCGCGGCCGCTCGAAACGCCGCGTCAGGCGCCTTCTCGGCCTTGGGCGCGGTGCCCACAAGGCGCGCTGCGCGCCGCAGCATCGTCCTGCGCCTTGACAGCGCGAGCACATTCGCTATATTGTCCCTGAGAAACGACTTTGAAAATGGAGGCTGTCCATGATCGCGCTCACCATCGGGATCTTTCTCGTGCTGTTCGCCATATACTCGGTTCTTCCCGTTTCCTGGGGTCTGCAGTGGTGGCCAGAGGTCATCCAGTTCCTGAAGGGCGGAGTGCCCATCCTCGCCGTTTTCATCGGTCTCATCGCCTTTTTCGTCGGAATAGCGGATATTAAGGACAAGATCGAGGCCAAGAAGGAAGAAGAGGAAGAAAAGCAGGAGGAGGAAAAGGAGAAGGCGAAGGGCACGGGAGCTACTTGACATTAGCATCCTGATATGCGATTTTACCCTCTCTTGAGAAACCAGCGATGAAGACGATTTTCGTAAAACCTCAGGATATCGAACGGAAATGGTACCTGATCGACGCGGAAGGGAAGGTCCTCGGCAGGCTCGCTTCCCGCGTGGTCGGCATTCTCCGGGGAAAGAACAGGCCCGAGTACTCCCCCCACTGGGACATGGGAGACTCGGTCATCATTGTGAACGCGGGCAAGGTGAAGCTCACAGGGCGCAAGGCTTCCACCAAGCTGTACTACCGGCATTCCGGCTACCCCGGAGGCTTCCGCGCGGAGCCTTACGAGAAGGTGGCGGCACGAAAACCGGCATACCCGTTGGAGAAGGCGATTCGCGGCATGCTTCCCAAGGGCGCCTTGGGCAGGAAGATATTCAAGCACCTGAAGGTGTACGCGGGGGCCGGGCATCCCCACACCGCTCAGCAGCCGGTCAAGATCGACATTTCATGAGAACGAGGTGAAGAACTTGGTCAAGAATCTTGCGATGGCGACGGGCAAGCGGAAGACCTCGGTCGCCAGGGTATTTCTCCGCGAAGGCTCCGGCATCATCACGATAAACGGACGCGCTTTCGACGAGTACTTCAAGGGTCTGGACAGGGCCGCCACCGTGCGCGCCCCCCTCGAGGTGACGGGCTCTCTGGACAAGTTCGACGTTCTCATCAACGTGGACGGCGGCGGAGTCAGCGGCCAGATCGACGCGTGCCGCCACGGCCTCGCGCGCGCCCTGAACGCCTTCGATCCGTCCAACCACACGGCCTTGAGAGCCAACGGCTTCCTGACGCGCGACTCGCGGATGGTGGAGAGGAAGAAATACGGACAGGCCGGTGCCAGGAGAAGGTTCCAGTTCTCCAAGCGCTGATCCTCCGATGGGCTCACCCCCGTCGGAGACCCTTCGAGTCGTTTCGCTCGAGCTCAAAGGAGCCGGCGGAGAGACGGTGCGCGTGCACCTCTCCGACGGCTCCTCTTTTATGGTCCACGGCGAGATAGCCGAGCGCGAGGCCATCCGCGCGGACCGCGAGCTTACGGCGGATGAGATCGCCTCCCTTAAGACGCGCTCCGAGATCGTCTTCGCCCGGCAGGGCGCCCTGAACCTCCTCTCCCGCTCACCCCAGACGCGCAAGGGCCTTTTTCAGAAGCTGCGGCTCCGCGGATTTTCCGAAGACGCGGTGCGCCTCGCCGTCTCGCGCATGATCGAGCTCGGCTACATCGACGATCGCTCCTATGCCGAGTCGTGGGTGAGCGCGCGCCTCGATTCCCGCACGGAGGGATGGAAGGCCCTCAGCAAGGGCCTCGTTCAACGCGGCGTTCCCCGCGCGGTGGCAGACGAGGTGGTCTCTCGGCTGTGCACGGATGAGGTCGAACTGGAAAAGGCGCGCCGCCTTGTCAGCGGGCTTCCTCCGCGGAAGGCCGCCGCGCGGCTCACGGCGAGGGGTTTCCGCTCTCGGACGATCGGCCGAGCTCTTCGAGAGCATCGCGGCCCAGATCCAGAAGATGATGAGGCGTGAAGGCGAACCGCTGCTCCAATATGAAACGCGCCAGATCGAAAACCTTGAGAGCGGCGTCCAGGATGATCGAGTCGGAGGAGGCCACGATCCCCGGGTAGCTTTTCAGCGGGAAGTCCGCCGTATGCGCGAGGCTCACCTCGTAAGCGAGGCCGTCGACGCCGGCAAGGTTGCCGCGCACCTCCTCGGCCATGACGGCCGAGAAAGCGATTGGAGAGTCAAGGAATACGTCGACGCGGCGAGGCTCCAGGACGCGCAAAGACTGAACGATTTCGGCCATCGCTTTTTCGGTTGCCGCGCTCTTTCGGAAGCTCCCGTGAACGGCTGACGAGTCGCGCATGATTCCATCGTCGGCAATGAAGAGCAGCGCGCCGTGGAGGTAGCTCTCCACAGTGATAAGCACGTTGTACCAGTCGATGCCGAGGGACCCGCCTTCAAGCTCGCGCGGCGGCACGAGCTTCTGCCGCCTCTCCTCCGCCGCATCCGCCACGATGACGCCGCGGAAAAGACAGTTGCGGCCCATGCGCGTCAACATGTAGCGGTCTCCGACGAGCTTCAGAGCCGCTTTATCCGGGTACCCTTTTTCCTTGAGGTATTTGTAATCGAGATAGGCTTTCTCAAAAGAATACGTTGACATTATGGATATAATGGTTATACTGAATAGTATTGAGAAACACAATTGCTTTTCTGCACGGAGAAAGGATATCAGGAATGGGGAAAAAAGAAAAGAAAATTAGAATTTTCTCCGCGCTTGAGGTTGCCGATATCTGCGGTGTCGTCAACCAGACGGCGATCAATTGGATTAAGAACGGATTCCTCAAGGCCTTCACCACTCCGGGGGGACAGTACCGGGTTTACGCGGAAGATCTGCTGGAGTTTCTCACGGCGCGGGGGATGCGCGTTCCGCGGGACCTGGAGGAGCGCCCAGGCGAAGATCCGGAGTGGGACAAAATCCTCATTGTCGATGACGACGAGAACATCAACAACCTCCTCAAGCGCTTTCTTTCCAAGAGGATGGCAGAATACACCGTGCTGCAGGCATTCGACGGATACGAAGCGGGGCGCATGCTGGCCGAATGGAGGCCCGGCGTGATCCTGCTCGACATCAATCTGCCCGGCCTTGACGGGCACAAGCTCTGCCAGAAGATCAAGCAGGATCCCGCCCTCGGCAATCCCGCCATCATCGCGATCACGGGCTTGACCGAGGACGGACTGGAGCAAACCATCCGCAGGGAAGGGGCCGACGCCTTCCTCGCGAAGCCCATCGATTTCGAGAAGCTTCGAACGCAGATCCTCGATCTCGCCGCCGGGCGTCGAAGCGGAGGAGAATAAGAATGAGCGGGAAGCTTACGATCCTCATCGTCGAGGACGAGGATTCAATCAGGCTCACCCTGCGCGATTATCTGAAAAAGAAGAACCATGAAGTGATCGTGGCCTCCGACGGAGTGGGAGCGATCAAGCAGATCCTCGATCATCCCGTGGATCTCATCGTGACGGACTACCGCATGGACATCCTCGGCGGGGATTACTGGATCCGCTTCCTCTCGGAGTTCTGCAAGGACAAGAAAGTGATCATCACGAGCGGGTTCCTCCAGCCCGAGTTTCCCATCCCGTTTCCTGTGGTGCACAAGCCCTACGACTATTCCGAGCTGGAAGCGATGATCTCCAAGACCCTCGCGGGGGGATAAAACGATGGCTCCCCCCCAGAAGAAGGGCTTTCATGCCTTCGTCCACGGCCGGGTCCAGGGAGTCGGATTCCGCTATTCTGCAATCCATGAGGCGCGCCGGCTCCATCTGGAGGGAATAGTGAGAAACTGCGAGGATGGAAGCGTCGAGGTCGTCGCCGAGGGAGACCCCCAGCGCCTCGATCAGATGCTCTCCTGGCTTCGGACGGGGCCCCCGGGCGCGTACGTTCGAAACGTCGATGTCCAGCCCCTGCCGTACTCGGGGCGCTACTCCGGCTTCGACGTTGAGTTTTAGAGTGAAATTCAATGCGTCGGCAAGCTCCCGCTTGCCGTTTGCCGGTCAGTTTGGTAATACTTAGAGTATCTTTCTCGCAAGGGGTCCCGAATGTGTGGAATTTTCGGTTTCGTGGGAAATGGGGTAAACGCAGAGATTCTCATCGAGGGGATAAAAAGGCTGGAGTATCGCGGCTACGATTCCTGGGGCCTCTGTCTGGCATGCGACGACCAGCTCACGATGCTTCGCAGAGTGGGGAAGATCGGATCCGTCAATCCCGCGAGTCTCACGCTCGGCTCCGCCGGCCCCTGGAACGCCGGCATCGCCCACACGCGCTGGGCAACCCATGGAGCCCCCAACGAGATAAACGCCCACCCGCACGTGGACTGCTCGAAGCGCATCGCCGTCATCCATAACGGGATCATCGAGAACCACAACTCCCTTCGCGAGACGCTCCGCTCTAAGGGCCATTCCTTCACCACGGAGACCGACACCGAGGTGATTCCGCACCTCATCGAGGAGTTCCTCAATACGGAAGCCGACTTTGCCTCGGCTTTCCTGGCGGCCACGAAGCTCTTGGTCGGCGCCTACGGGATCGCGGCCGTGTTCGCCGGCGAGCCCGACAAGATCTTCGTTGCCCGGCACGGCAGCCCCATCGTGCTCGGGCTGGGCAAGGAGATGAGCCTCGTGGCAAGCGACCCCGCGCCCCTCATCGCCCATACTCGAGACGTCATCTACCTCGACGACGGGGAGGCGGCCGTGCTGCGCTCCGACGGCTACGAGACGCATACCCTCGAAGGGGTTCCCGTCACCAAGCCCGTCCAGCAGATCGCCTTCAGCCTGCCCGATATCGAGCGGGGAGGTTTCCCCCACTTCATGCTCAAGGAGATCTCGGAACAGCCGGAGTCCATCAGAAACGCGTTTCGCGGCCGGATCCTTCGCTCGGGCGGCACCACCAAGCTGGGCGGAGTCGACGAGGCGCTCTTGAAAAAGGCCAAGCGCGTCCACATCGTGGGGTGCGGCACCTCCTGGCACGCGGGCCTGATCGGCAAGTACATGCTGGAAAACCTTGCGCGGGTCCCCACCCAGGTGAGCATCGGGGCCGAGTTCCGCTACTCCCACCCCGTCATCGAACCCGATACCCTGGTCATTGCCATCAGCCAGTCCGGCGAGACACTCGACACCCTCGCCGCGGTTCGCGAGGCCAAGAAGCAGGGCGCCGAGACCATGGGGATCTGCAACGTCGTAAGCTCCACGATCGCGCGGGAATGCGGCAAGGGAATCTACATCCACGCGGGTCCCGAGCTCGGGGTGGCCTCCACCAAGGCGTTTACCAGCCAGCTCGTCGTGCTGGCGCTCCTTTCCGTTTCCATGGGCCGCATGCGGGGGCTGTCGCTTCGGGCGGGAATCGAGTTCCTCGACGCCTTGGAAAAGCTCCCCGAGCAGGCCTCCAAGCTCCTCACCCATAGGGAGGAGATCGAAACGGTGGCGCGTCAGTACGCGGACTGCTCCAGCTTCCTCTACGTCGGCCGCCTCTACGAGTATCCCGCCGCCCTCGAGGGGGCGCTGAAGCTCAAGGAGATCTCCTACCTCCACGCCGAAGGGGTTCAGGCGGCCGAGCTGAAGCACGGTCCCATCGCGCTGATAGAGCCCGGAGTGCCGACAGTGCTCCTTTCCGCGCAGCATGAGATCAGGGACAAGATGATGGGAAACGCCCATGAGATCATCGCGAGGAACGGCAGGCTCATCGCGGTAGCGCAGGAGGGGGATCAGGAGCTGGCCAAGCTCGCCGAGCACACCTTCTTCATTCCGAAGACCGTGGACCCGCTGGTGCCCATCCTGTCCGTCATCCCCCTTCAGCTCTTCGCGTATGCCGTCGCCGTTGCGCGGGGCTGTGACGTGGACAAGCCGAGGAACCTCGCCAAGAGCGTCACGGTGGAGTGAAAAACAGATGACACCCGGACAAATCGTCCTCTTCGAGGATCAGTTCCTCGGCGACATGAGCCCCGTGGCGCTCACCCGGCCCGCCTTCTCGGTCACGTGCGCCTGCTATACCCTGCTGGATTTGGTCCGGCTGGCGTGGGACGGCGCCGTGAGCTTCCTGGCCAGAGACCACGTGAAGAAGCTGGCGGCACGAAGCCTCCCCGCCGCGAAACCGGGGGATGCGCCCACCCTCTTTCTCAACGCCTCGATCCTCCCCGACGTGCGCTACGCGGAGAAGATCCACGGTCTGGCAGAGCACGGCAAGCCCTTTGTCTGCACGTCGGGACAGCGGGTGTCTGCTGCGCTCGTGCCCCAGGGGCTTCCCGACGGCATTGGGGTGGAGAAGATCACGGGATGGCTTCTCGACATGAAGCTGCCGCTCCTTTCCGAGGAGCATTTCACCACGCTGGACAGGCAGTTCGAGGTGGTGAAGCACCTGGAGGAGCTTTTCCCCACCAACATCGCCAAGCGTCTCTCCTCCGGGTGCTATAAAGAAATCAAGCCGGGAGTTTTCGCCGCGGAAGGGGTGGAGATCGCCGGTACGGCGGTGTTCCGCACGCGCTCCGGTCCCGTGCTCCTCGACGAAGGCGCCGACGTGGGGGAGTTCTCCTACTTCGAAGGCCCCGTGTACGTGGGGTCCCGGACCAGGATCATCGACAGAGCCTCCATCAAGGGACATGTGTGCATCGGCTCCACCTGCAAGATCGGGGGCGAGGTCGAGGCGAGCATCATCGAGAGCTATACCAACAAGCAGCACCACGGGTTCCTGGGCCACTCTTTCATCGGATCATGGGTGAACCTGGGGGCCGGGACCAGCAACAGCGACCTGAAAAATACCTATGGGGAGATCCGCCTGGAGTTCAAGGGCAGGCGCGTCGATACGGGCATCCAGTTCCTGGGCAGCATCATGGGAGATTTCACCAAGAGCGCGATAAACACGAGCATCTTCACGGGCAAGATCATCGGCGCGGCGAGCATGCTCTACGGCTTCGTCGGCCAGAACGTGCCCAGCTTCTGCAACTACGCCAAGTCCTTCGGGCAGGTGACGGAATGCCCGCTGGACCAGGCGCTGCTGATCCAGAAGCGGATGTTCGCGCGCCGGGGCGTCGAACAGACACCTGACGATATCGAGCTCATGCGCTCCGTGTTCGAGCTCACCAGAAGCGAAAGGCTCATCTCGGACGATCCGCTGGCGCTCTAGGCCCAGCGGGGGCCGGTCCCGCTCTACTTCATTATCCTGTACTCTCTCCCCTTCCACACCACGGGAATGCGGCGCATGATCTTCCAGATCGAGTTCAGGGCGAAGGCAAGGGCGAAGCAGACCATGACGGGATGAAAAACGACCGAGAGGAGGCTGTGGCGCGTGCGAAGAGCCAGGGCGAGCCTTAAAAGGATGATGAGGAGGGCCTGGTTGAAGTAGGGGTTGGAGAAGCCCAGCGCCGGGTTTATGGCCAGCTGAACGAATGGGTTCAGGAAGATCCCGTAGCATGCGGCGAGTGTCAGGAGGAAAGGGACCACGGAGTAGCCGAACGCCCCGAAGGTATTCTTGGAAAACCCTTCCCAGATCGCCTTCGCGCTGTCATAGAATCGGGTAAAGAAAAGTCCTGTGCCGTCCAGGAACTCGACCTTTTTCCCCTCGGCTTTCACCAGGCGCGCAAGGTGCATGTCCTCGACGATTTCCTCCTGGAGTGCAAGGTGGCCTCCCACCTGCCGATACACATCGCTTCTGACGAGAATGAAGGTCCCGATCGCCACCGCCGCATTGCCGTTGCTGAAACGCGAAAGCAGGCCAAGCGGGAAGAAAAGGTAGAAAGCGAGATAGATCACTGGAATGATGATTTTTTCAGCCAGTGAGACGGTGCGGATGTCGGGGAGGTAGGAGACCATGTCAGCTCCCCTGACCCTGCTCTCTTCGAAGGCGCGCAGGATCGAATCTCTGCCGTGAGCCGTGTCCGCATCTGTGAATGCAAGCCAGGAGCCGGAAGCCCGAAGTGAAAGCTGGTGGCAGACCCAGTTCTTGCCGCTCCACCCGTCGGGAAGCGCTTGCGAGCGGCAGGCTTGTACTCTTCCGCCGCTTGCGGCCGCGTAGCCCTGGAGGATCTCCCAGCTCGAGTCTTCCGAATGATCGTCCATGGCTATGATCTCGAGGTTGGGATAGCTCTGGTCGAGGAGCGAATCGAGGCATCGCTTGATATTTCGCTCTTCGTTACGAACCGGGACAAGAACTGATATTTTTTGGCAATACGTCTGGTCAGGGGGTCGTATCAGCCTGGCCTTCCACCGGAAGTAATGGAGGTTGAGAAGGAAGGCCACGGTACAGTAAAAGAGGAAGAAGTAGACCGCGAGTATCATCATCCACTTGCACCTCGACAGCCAAAGTACTATGCTTGTCTATGCTAGTCAAATGCCACGGCCTGGCCGTCCGGATTACAGAGGTGCAGAGGTGATTCGCCGCAGGGGTTGCCGCATCATCGACAGGTCTCCGATCCATCGCATCGCTTCCCTCCCCGTTTTTTGGATGACCCTGGCTCTGGTAATCCTCTACAACCGCTTCGTGTTCCGCCTTTCGGTGGTGGGCCGCAGGAACCTTCGAGACGTGCGGGGGAAGGGGTGTTTCCTCATCTCCAATCACACCCTGTACCTGGACCCGGCGATCATCGCACACGCGATAGCGCCGCGGCGGGCGCGTTTTTCGGCGCTCCAGAAGACCTTCTCCATGCCATACGTCGGAACCCTCATCCGGCTGTTGGGCGCTTTCCCCATCCCGGAGGCGAACGGCCTGCAGAAGCTCGTTCGGCCGATACGGGAGCTGATGGACGAGGGATGGTTCGTGCACTTCTTCCCCGAGGGTGAGCTCGCGCACAGGAGCCAAAGCCCCGCCGCTTTTTCTCCCGGAGTCTTTTTCTTTTCCCAGCTTCTCGACCGGCCCATCATTCCGATCACCACGGTGCTCCTTCCCATCACCTTCTTCGGAAGGCGGCTGAGCGGCAGGTTCTTCCGGGTGAAAGCCGTTATTGGAGAGCCGATCTTCCCCGCATCCTTCAGAACAGCCGGACGGGACGTGCGGGCCGCCGTCGAAGCGATGGCGCGCTACGCGCACTCGGTTATGTGCGACTGCATCGGGCGCGAGCGCATGATGCATTTCCCCGTGACGGGAGGCGGCCTCGCGCTCCCCGGCCGGGGGAGGGATCAACCGGATTCCTCGGTGGCGAGGCCCAGCAACTGGTGAAAACGGCAGCGTGCCGGCCGTCCGGCGGGCAGCCGCGACCGGAGCTCGAGGCTTGCCGAAACAGAATTGACAGGGGTTCCGGTTGGTCGTACCATACTTGAGGGTCGGGCTTTCTTCCCCTGGCCTGTCTCATGCATCCCCCTATCTGGAGCGCCTCTCCAGGGGACGATGCGCCGGCCCAGGAGGCTTGAGTATGGTCATGGATGCCCTGACGATTCAGAACGAGATCCAGAGGGTGATCAACGACGATCCGACCATTACGGAAGCCAAGCACATCTTCGTGTCGGTGGAAAAGAGGGGCTTCTGGTTCCTCGGCAAGGAGGTGGTCTTCCTGAAGGGCAGCGTGCATTCGGACTCGGACAGGACGAAGGCCGAAAAGATCGCAGCCCTCCACAGCGGCAGCCGGGAGGTGGTCGACAACATTCAAGTCGTGCACTGACTCTCCGCGCCGGCGTCCCGAAAGGGGAGGCCGGCGCGGGTTCGGATGTCACCTGCAGCGTTTGAGATTGTCCTTATCCGCGCGTGTCCTTGACCGCACGCGGAGCGCATTCATATTTTTTCCCCGGGGAGGTGAACAAGATCCTCGTTTTCACGCAAGCCCCCCACTCGGATCGCGAGGAGTGACCCCGGAAGCTCCCGAGCCCTCGGCAAGGCTTACCAGGAGGGCATGCCAGGCCAGGGTGGCGCACTTGACCCTCACCGGAAAGCTGATCACCCCCTTGAACGCGACGAGCTCATCCAGGGAATCGAGCGTTTCAGCCGGCTTCTCGCCCCTGAGGGTATGGATGAACTTCTCGGCGAGCCCGCGCGCCTGCTCAACGCTCCTGCCGCGGACCTGCTCCGTCATGATGGAGGCCGAGGCGGTGCTGATGGCGCAGCCCTTGCCGTCGAAGCGCACCCTCTCCACGATTCCTGACGCGTCGACAACGACCTCGAGCTTCAGCGAGTCTCCGCAGGCCGGATTCTCGTGGGCCATCGTGTCTGGAATATGGTCCAGCACGGCGGCATTCCTGGGCTTTCTGTAATGGTCGAGGATGATCTCCTGGTACAGGTCTGCGAAGTCCATCAGGCAAAGAACCTCCGGGTCTTCTGGAGAGCCTCCGCCAGGAGATCTACCTCCGCCGGGGTGTTGATGAAGGAGAGGCTCGCGCGGGCGGTGGCGGGAACGCCGAGCTTCCTCATGAGAGGCTGGGCGCAGTGATGGCCGGCTCTGATTGCTATCCCCTCGCGGTCCAGAAGCTGCGCCACGTCATGGGGATGCACCCCGCTTAAGTTGAAGGAGAAGACAGCCCCGCGTTTCGGCGCCTTGCCATAGAGGGTGAGGCCTTCGATCTCTTCCAGCCGCTTGACGGCGCGGCGTGAGAGCTCCTCCTCGTAGGCGGCAACGCTCTCCATCCCCAGGCTTTCGAGGTACAAGATCGCCGCCGACAGCCCCACCGCTCCCTCGACGTTCGGCGTGCCCGCCTCGAACTTGTGGGGGGGCTCGTTCCACGTGGACTTCTGCAGCCACACGGCCTTGATCATCTCCCCGCCGCCCTGGAAGGGGGGCATCTTTTCAAGAAGCTCTTCCCGCGCGTACAGGACGCCGATCCCCATGGGACCGCACGCCTTGTGTCCCGAGAACGCCAGGAAATCGCAGTCGAGGTCCCGCACGTTCACCCTCATGTTGGGCACCGACTGCGCCCCATCCACCAGGATGAGCGCACCGCGCTCATGGGCCAGCCTGGCCACCTGCTTCACGTCATTGACGGTGCCCAGGACGTTTGACAGATGGGTCAGCGCCACCATCCTGATGCGATCCGTCCAGATGCGGTCGATCTCGCCCAGCTCGAGCCCCCCGTCCGGCCCGACGGGGATGAAGCGCAGGGAGCATCCCCTCTCGGATGCGAGGAGCTGCCAGGGAACGAGGTTGGAATGGTGCTCCATCTCGGTGAGCAGGATGTCGTCTCCCGGCTTCAGGTTCTCGCGCCCCCATGAGGATGCCACCAGGTTGATCGCCTCGGTGGCCCCGCGGACGAACACGATCTCCTCCGGCTTGGCGGCGCCGATGAAACGCTGGACCGAGCGGCGGCTTCCCTCGTAGGCGGAGGTCGCCTCCTCACCCAGGGTGTGAAGAGCCCTGTGAACGTTTGCGTTCGTGTTCTCATAGTAGGATCGGATCGCGTCCAGGACCGCGCGGGGCTTCTGGGAGGTCGCCGCATTGTCCATATAGACGAGCTTTCTGTCGCCGATGAGCCTGCCGAGAATGGGGAAATCGGCGCGGATCTCCGCGACGGACCTGGCGCCGACGCGCGAGTCTTCCTGAGCTGTTACCGCGGTTCCCATAGAAGGTAGATCCCTCCTCCCTCGATCTTCACGGGATAGCTCTTCACCGGCTGGGTGGCGGGAAGCCCCGTCACCCCTCCCGTCTTGATGTCGAACCGCGAACCGTGCTTTGGGCAGTACACCTCTCCAGCCCAGATCTCCCCTTCGGAAAGGCGCGAATACTCGTGGGAGCAGATGTCGTCCAGCGCGTAGATCCCGTCCTCCAGGCGAAAGAGCGCCACCCTCCCGCCGTTCACGTCCACCGCCATGCTCTGGGAGAGCTCCTTCTCCTCGGCCACGCGAATCCAGGCGGCCATACCGTTTCTCAGCTCCCCGGCGCGCTTGCGCCGGCCAGCCGCGCCCTGACCGCCTCCATGACGCTCGAGAGAAAAGGCTCGGGGGCGTCGGCCAGGAGATCCTCGAAGTAGCCGACCACGAGCATCTCCCGGGCTTCCTCGCGGGAAAATCCGCGGCTCATGAGGTAGAAGAGGTGCTCCTCGTCAATTCTGCCCGTTGTGGAGCCATGGCTGCATTTCACGTCATTGTTTCCGATCTTCAGGCTCGGGATGGAATCGCTCCTGGCTCCGTCGTTCAGGATGAGGTTCCTGTTGGTGAGGAAGGCATCGGTGCCCGCGGCGCCGGGGCTCACCTCGATGAGACCCTGGAAAACGCTCCTGCCGTTGTCCTTCACGGCACCCTTGTAGTAGGCGCGGCTGCTGGCGGAGCGGGCGAGATGGCGCTGGACGGTGCGGATGTCCATCCGCTGGTGGGCGCCGCAGAAATACACCCCGTTGAGGAGGGCTTTCGCCCCGCTTCCTTCCAGCCGGCAGTCCATTCGCGTCTTGACCAGCCCGGCGCCGAAGGCGGCGTCGAAGTGGGTGAGGGAAGCGTCCCTGGCCACGGAGGCAGAGGCGTTCCGGAAAGCGAGGCACCGGGGGCCGAGGGTCTGCGTTTCGTGGAAGCTTAAGGCCGCCCCATCGGAGAGGATGAGGGTGGAGCCCGCGTTGGCAAGGAGGTCGGCCTCGGCGCCGCTTGACGTGTGCTGGACAACCACGGCGCGCGCCCCCTCGCCGAGCAGCACCGCGACGTGCGCGGATACCAGCCGGCGCGATCCCGATTCGTGCATCTCGATGATGAAGGGATCCTGTATCTCGACGAAGGGCGGGACGGAAAGGAAAACGCCGTGAGTCAGGCTGGAAAAGTGCCACGGGATGAAGCGGTTGTCGGCCTCTTCCACGGCGCGGGTGAAACGCGAGCGCAGGGGCTCCTCGAACTCGCCCAGCGCATCCCTGAGGCTCATGAGCCTGACGCCCTTTACCAGCCAGTCTGCGCAGAGAAAGAGCCGGGAGAGCCGGCCTGAATCGAATCGGATGATGCCCGCCGCGGTTTGAATGGGTGCGGGCTGCGTCCGGGCGGCCTCGCCGCCTATGCGCTCCGCCTCCGTTGGAGCGGCCTCGGCGGCCATGCGCGCCGCTCCCGGCTGCCCGTCCGCCTCCTGGGTCTCGTACGGGGAAAGGTCCACGCGGGAAAGATCGGTCCTTCGCCACTCCTCTTCGGCCGGGGTAGGCCAGGCCATCGAGTCGAAGCGCTCCGATGCATAACGGCGAAGCTCCTCCATCCAGCGGGGCTCGGGGGCCGGCCCGCCTCCCGCGCCTGCCGTCGACGTTCGAGAGCTCACCACTCCCGCTGAGTCCCGTGCCACGCTTCCTCCTATCCTACGGAGCCCGACATCTCGAGCTCGATCAATCGGTTGAGCTCCACCGCGTACTCCATGGGGAGCTGCTTTACGAGGGGATCCAGGAAACCATTGACGATCATGAGGCTGGCCTCCTGCTCGCTCATGCCCCTGCTCATGAGGTAGAACAGCTGGTCTTCACCGATCTTGCTCACCCGCGCCTCGTGCTCGATGGACACGTTGTCCGAGTTGATCTCCATGGAGGGGTAGGTGTTCGTTGCGGACAGGTCGTCCAGGATCAGGGCGTCGCAAACCACGCGGGATCGTATTCCGCGAAGGCCCTCGTTCACCTTCAGCAGGCCCCGGTAGCTGGCGATCCCCCCGCCCTTGCTGATCGACTTGGCCGTGATGAGGGACGTGGTGTGGTTGGCGGCGTGCACCGCCTTGCCCCCCGTGTCCTGCTCCTGCCCTTTTCCCGCGAAGGCGATGGAGAGCACCTCCCCATGGGCTCCTTCCCCCATGAGGTAGACCGAGGGGTACTTCATGGTCCGCTTGGAGCCGATGTTGCCGTCCACCCACTCCACCGTCGCGTCCTGGTAGGCCACGGCCCGCTTGGTCACCAGGTTGTACACGTCGGCCGACCAGTTCTGGATCGTGGTGTAGCGCACGCGCGCTCCCCGCTTGGCTACGATCTCCACCACCGCGCTGTGAAGCGAATCGGTGGCGTAGATGGGGGCCGTGCAGCCCTCGATGTAGTGCACGAAGCTGCCCTCGTCCGCGATGATGAGGGTGCGCTCGAACTGGCCGAAGTTGCGCGCGTTGATCCGGAAGTAGGCCTGAAGCGGGATGTCCACCTTCACGCCCTTGGGCACGTAGACGAAGCTTCCCCCGGACCAGACGGCGCTGTTCAGGGCGGCGAACTTGTTGTCCATGGAGGGGATAACGGTTCCGAAGTACTCGCGCACTAAATCGGGATAGTTCCTCACCGCGGTCTCGGGATCGGAGAAGATCACTCCCTTCTTCGCCAGGTCTTCCTTGATGCTGTGGTATACCATCTCGGAGTCGTACTGGGCCCCCACGCCGGCCAGGAATTTCCGCTCGGCTTCGGGGATGCCGATGCGCTCGAAAGTTTCCTTTATATATGCGGGGACGTCTTCCCAGCTCCTCTTCTGCTCTTCGACAGGCTTGGCGTAGTAGTACAGATCGTCGAAGTCCAGGTCCGAGAGGTCGGCGCCCCAGTTGGGCATCGATTTCTTCTTGAATACCGCCAGGGCCCGCAGGCGGAAGGCAAGCATCCAGTCCGGCTCTTCCTTGTGCCGGGAGATGGCGGTCACCACCTCCTCGTCCAGGCCCTTACGAGTCTTGAAAACGGACTGATCGGGGAACGAGAAGCCGTACCCGTATTCGCCTATGTCAACGACCGACTCTTGTGACTTCACCGGCTTCCTCCTCGATGCCGTACTGCTGGCGGATCCAGTCGTACCCGCGGGTCTCCAGGGTTTCCACCAGGTCCTTTCCCCCCGACGTGACGATCCTTCCCTTGTACATGATATGCACGTAGTCGGGGGTGATTCTCTGGAGGATGCGCTGGTAGTGCGTGATGATGAGGGCTCCGAAACCCTCGCCGCGCATCCTGTTGACGCCGCGCGCCACCACCTTCAGCGCGTCGATATCGAGGCCCGAGTCCGTCTCGTCGAGGATGGCGATGGAGGGCTTGAGCATGAGCATCTGGAGGATTTCCATGCGCTTCTTTTCTCCGCCGGAGAAGCCCTGGTTCAGGTAGCGGTTGATGAAGTCGGGGTCCATGTCCATGAACGACATGGCCTCGCGAAGCTCTTTGATGTAGGCGGAGACGTTCATCGGGCCGCCGTTCTGTCGAACCTCCAGGGCGCGCTTGAGGAAGCGGCCCACGGTGATCCCCGGGATCTCCACGGGGTACTGGAAGGCGAGGAAGACCCCCCGCCGCGCCCGCTCCCCCGTATCCATGGCCAGGAGATCCTCCCCATCGAGGAGCACCTTTCCGCCGGTCACCTGATAGCCGGGATGGCCCAGGAGAACGTTCGCCAGCGTGCTCTTGCCGGACCCATTGGGGCCCATCAGGGCGTGGATCTCTCCCGTCCTGATGTCCAGGTCGAGGCCCATGAGGATCGGCTTTTCCTTCACTCTGGCCTGAAGGTCACGGATCTGGAGATGTTTTTGCATCCTCACTCCTTCAGATGGGATACCCGAGGGCGACGCGCGCTTCCTCGCTCATCCGCTCGGGTCCCCACAGCGGTGTCCATACCGTCGTGGCCTTCACGTCAGCCACACCGAAGGCGTCCTGAATGACGCCGATGATCTCCCGCCTGATGATCTTCTCCGCCGGGCAGCCGGGGTAGGTGAGGGTGTAGTCGACCTCAACGGCTTCTCCCCGGCTTTCCGCCCTGTAGATCAGCCCGAGATCGACGATGTTGATCCCGATCTCCGGGTCGTCAACCTTTCGCAGGATTTCGAGAATCTCTTCACGAGACGGCACAGTTCCTACCCCGCTATTCCACCTATAATTTGACTATCCTGACTAATTTAGTCAAGTTTGATGTTATGAAAATCGTGATAGTTCTCTGTCATCCCAGGCCGGGAAGCTTCAACCATACGCTGGCTGAGCGGGCGCGAGACCTCCTGGTCCGCCTCGGCCATTCCGTAATCTTTCATGACCTGTATGCCGATGGCTTCAATCCGGTTCTTTCAGCGCCGGAGCTTGCCCGCGGCTTTAGCCTGGACGAGGAAGTCCAGCTTCACTCCCGGCAGCTTTCCGAGTGCTCCGGGCTTCTCGTCTTCCATCCGGACTGGTGGGGGCAGCCGCCCGCGATGCTCAAGGGGTGGATCGACAGGGTGCTGCGTCCCGGGGTCGCCTACGAGTTCGAGGGCGAGGAGTTTCTGGAGAAAATCAAGGCACCCCTGCTCAGCGGGAAGAAGGGGCTCGTTTTCACCACGAGCGACACGGCCGCAACGGCGGAAGTCCTCACCCGCCTGTGGCGCGAGGCCGTTCTGGGATACTGCGGCATGGAGGCGGAGTGCTTCGCGTATCGGGACGCCCGCGGAGCCGATCCGTCAGGCAGGAGCGAGTGGGTGACGTTCGTGGAAAAAAAGATCGCTCAAGTGTTCCCCGCGGAGTCGGTGAAAGGCGAAAACGAGCAACCCGCGGCGCAACGGCCGCGGGTGCTCATGGGGTAGGGTCGCGTTTCGAAGAGGTCGAAACGCGTTTCACTTTTTCGCTTCTTCAAAATTCATTGATGCCTGATCCCAATTCACGATGTTCCAGAAGGCGGCGATGTATTCGGGCCTGCGGTTCTGGTATTTTAAGTAATACGCGTGCTCCCAGACATCGAGCCCCAGCACGGGCTTGATCCCCTGCATCAACGGGGCGTCCTGGTTCATCGTGGTTACGATCACAAGCTTCCGGGAACGGTCCAGGCCGAGCCAGGCCCAGCCGCTTCCAAAGTGGTTCGCGGCGGCGTTGGAAAACTGCTCTTTGAACACGTCGAAGCCGCCGAAGCTCTTCTCGATTTCGTTCAAGAGGTTCCCGGTGGGCTTGCCGCCTCCATTGGGAGACAGCACTTTCCAGAAGAGGCTGTGGTTGAAGTGTCCTCCACCGTTGTTGCGAACGGCGGTGCGAATGTCTTGGGGAAGCGTTTCGATGGCCTTGATGACCTCTTCGATGCTCTTGCCCTGGATGGCGGGGGCCTTCTCGAGAGCCGCGTTGAGCTTTGTGACATAGGCTCCGTGGTGCTTGTCGTGGTGGATTTCCATCGTCTTTGCGTCTATGTGGGGCTCGAGCGCGTCAAAAGGGTATTGCAGATCAGGGAGTGTGAACGCCATTGCATTCCTCCTTAGAAATGTTCTGGCTTAATATTACTAAAATAGTCATCTATTGACAAAAGATCGGGAACGATTTTTCCCTTTTGCAGCAATTCTTGAAGCTCGAGAAGCTCGCGGTCGAACCCCAGAGACGCGGCTCCAACAATGGAGCCGTCACGAGAATAGCCGGCCAGGAAGCTTGCTTTTCGGGGATCTCCCCGAAAGGCTACCCGATCGCGCCCGCTGGGAAAACCGACGGCCTTGAGCGAGAGCCCGTGCTGGTCGGTCCAGAAGAAGGGCTGGTCCCCGAATACGGCCGCGGGATCGCCGAGCATCGCGCGGGCGGCGATGAGCCCCTGCTTTTCAGCCACTGCCCAGTGCTCCACGCGGCTTCTGGCACCGCTCGCTCCATAGGGCACCGAAGCGATGTCGCCGGCCGCAAAGATATGGGGGTCTGCGGTTGAAAACCGGCGATCCACGGGGATTCCCTCACGGCCGGCGCCAAGAGCATGTGTACCCCCCCCGCCCCGAAGAAAATCGAGGGCGGGCTCGATGCCCAGCGCGAAGAGGACGAGATCCGCTTCCCGGGCTGTTCCATCATCGAGGAGGACGCGGCGAGCCCGGGACGCCCCCTCCACCGCGCTCGGCCTTCTGCCCAGTGCGAAACGAACGCCGCCGTCTTCATGAAGCCGAAGCAGCCGGGCCGCGACGGTTTGTCCGAAAACATGCTCCAGGGGAAGGCGATCCGAAGCGACCACCCAGACTTCCATGCCTCGCGCGCGAAGGGATGAGGCGGCTTCCATGCCGATAAACCCGGCCCCGACGATCACGGCTCTCCCCGCCGATTCCGCAGCGCGGCGGAGGGCAAGACCGTCCGCGCGGCTTCGAAGCGCGAAGCATCCGTCCAGGTCCTCGCCGGGGATTCCTGCCCTGCGGGGAACGCCCCCCGTGGCCAGCAGGAGCATGTCATAGGCGAGCTCGCGGCCATCCGCGCAGGCGACGGTCCGCGCGCGAGGATCCACCCCGACTACCCTGTGATTTGTGAGAACCTCGATGAGACGGGACTCGTAAAAATCGCGGCTCCTCAAGGACAGGGTGGCGGGAGGCGTCGACCCATCGAGAAGGCCCTTGGAGAGCGCCGGCCTGTCGCAGGGGAGGTCCTCTTCCGCGGTCAGCACGACCACGCGGCCATCGAAGCCTTCTTTCCGGAGAGCCTCGGCGCACGCGTTTCCCGCCGCACCTCCCCCAACGATCACAAAGGACCGTTCGGCCTTTGCCGAGCGTCGCGGCCTCGACTCGGAACGCCGGGGCGCGACGGGACGGCCGACAAAGATCTCGCCGTCGTCGATCTTCACCGAAAAGCAGGCGAGCTCATCGAGGGCGGGTGGGGAGATCATACGTCCCGTTTCGATGGAGAACCTGGCGGCGTGCCTGGGGCAGATCACCGCGGAGCCGGAGAGGATGCCATCGCTGAGCTTCCCTCCCTGGTGGGGACAACGGTTCGTGCAGACGAAGATCGACTCACCGCGTCGAACGACGAGAAACTCCATGCGGCCGATAGAAAGGGACAGGAGCTTGCCGGGCTCCAAGTCTTCCAGCCGCGCGAGCCTTTTCCACTCTTGCTCCGCCATCACGGTCCTTCCTTCCCAATAATACAACGGCTGCCCGTTTTGGAGGAGCGCGCCTGCGCTGGCGGAGGAGGCCGTGTGGCGCGGACGGGCCGCGCGGCCCGCCCTTGCCTCCAACAAGTCCCGGGTGTACCGTAACATTCGCGATGAAAGAGGTATTCTCAAAGATCAAGATCATGCCGATCTCCGAGATCCTTCTCCACGAGGGTGTTGTTCCGGAATGGATCCAGAAGCTCGGCTCCCACATCGACTATGACGGCATCCTAAAAAACCCGATCATCGTCACCCATTACCAGGGGCGCTGCATCGCCCTGGATGGGATGCACCGGGTCTCCGCTTTGAAGGCGCTGGGCTGCCGCGACATCGTTGTCTACGAGGTCGACTACGACGACCCGTCCATCGGCCTTTTCGGATGGGACGCCATAATCCTGGATTCCTGCTCCCCTTCCGAAATTCTCGCCGAGTTCGCCGCCCGCGAGCATTTGAGCCTCTCCTGTCACGAGGATTTCTCCCTGGCTGCCGAGAACATCAGAAACCACCGCTCCTGCTTCGGTCTACTCACGCGCGGGGGGGAGGTCTACGAGATGTGCATGAGATCGGACGGCATGGGCCTCGATCCGCTCATCCAGTCGCTGAAGGACTTCGAGGCCGAGCTGGACAAGAGGAGGCTCCGCATCATCTACGTTGCGGACGACCAGGCCGAGAAGACCTTCCAGCAGCACGAAAACGCCTGGGCTTTGTTCAAGCGCCCCTTTTTCACGAAGGAGGAGGTCGTCGCAAGGACGCTCCAGGGCAAGCCCCTGCCGCGGAAAAGCACGCGCCACCTGTTCCCGCTTCGCCCGCTCAGGATCGATATCGATTTCATCCTGTTGAAAGAGGACATCGACCTTGAGATCAAGAACCAGCTCCTCCAAGCCCGGCTCAACTGGTGCCTGGAGAACAACATGGTCCGCTACTATCCCGAGTCGGTCCTGATACTCTCGGATTGATAACGCCGCGCCGACGTTACCGTCAGGCTGCCCCTGTTCCGGGGTCGGCGGCCGTTTCCGAGAAACTGTCCGGATTGCCGATAGGGAGAATCTATTGTACAGTCATGGACGCGCGCGGGAGGGGATAATCGGTCCATGCATGCAGTCTCGAGCGAGGTTCCGGTGGAATGAAAAACTGTGAAGGGCGGGTGAGGGAATATTGTGAGATCCATCGCATTCATGTTCGCAGCTCTCTTTGCTTCGGGTGCCGCGCTCGGGGCCGAGCAGGCCGGCGGGGACACGATCCAGGATCTGTCTGCTCCCCACTACCTGCAAAAGGCCTGGCGCTATTCCTATGAAGATAAAGATGGTTCCCGAAGGGAGTTCGCCCAACCCGGCTACGACGACGGCGCGTGGCAGTCCGCAGACCTGCCGTACTCCTCCTTCAAATTCGACAAGAGCCAAAGCCGCTTCGTCTGGTTTCGAAAGAGATTCACCATCTCCAAGGAGCTGGAAGGGAGGCTGATCGGCCTTCACACGGGCAAATTCCCCAATGTCGCCCAGGTGTACATCAACGGCGTGATGATCGGCATGGCGGGCAATCTGCCGCCCCACCCCTACGACTCCAACACGAGCGTGCCCTACAGCTTCTTCATCCCGGACGGCGTGATCAATTACGGCGGGGAAAACCTGGTCGCGTACAAGATGTATTGCGAGTTCTTCTATGCACGCCGCCAACGTTCAAAAGGATTCGGAGGAGAAATCGAGCATCCTGATCAAGCAGAGCGAGGCGCTCCGGGCCGTCTTCCAGGATATCAAGGAGATCGGCTCGAAGGTCTCGGATTCCGCGGACGTGCTTCTCCGGAGCATCTCCGAGGCGACCTCCAGCGTGGAGGAGCTGGTCCACTCCAGCGAGTCGATCCGCATGAGCGTGAAAAGCCAGGTCTCCACCATGGAGACCAACGGCAGGACCATCTCCCAGATCCTCTCCTCATTCGATAAGACAGCGCGGACTGCGGACGATCAGGCGAAAGTGGTGGGGGAGAGCACGAGCCTCATCGAGGGGATCATAAAATCCATAACGCAGGTCTACAATTCGTCGCAGAAGACCATGGAGATCTCGGGAGACCTCTCCAAGGTCGCAGAGAGCGGGAGGCGCGCCGTGACGGAATCTTCCAGCGCCATGGTGGCCATCGAGGAGTCATCCCGAAACGTCAGGGAGATCGTCGCCTCCATCCGCGACATCGCCGAGCAGACCAACCTGCTCGCCATGAACGCGGCCATCGAGTCGGTGCATGCGGGCCAGTACGGCAGGGGCTTCTCGGTTGTGGCCAAGGAGGTGAGGCACCTCGCTGAAGATTCCTCCAGAAGCTCGAACAAGATCATGGATCAGATCGAGGAGATGTCCGCCAAGATCGAAAACGGCGCCAAGCTCTTCGAAAACGTGCAGGCGACACTGCTGAACATCATCGGGGGAATCGGGCATCGACAAGATCACGGGCTCGATTCGTGCGCTGATCGCTGCGGCGGAGGAAGTGAAGAAGCAGACGGAGGCGCAGCGCCTCGAAAGCGAGAAGATCCGCTCCTCATTGGACGCGCTGATGGCCGTGGCCAGGGAGATCGAGATGGCAACCGACGAGCAGAGCGCGGGAGGCAGGGATATCATCCGCACGGTGGAGAACATCACGGCCATCTCCGCGCAGAACAAGTCGATCCTGGAAAAGCTCGACGGGCTGATGCACGTGTTCGAGAAGACCCTGCTGCGATAGCCCCGCGTCGAGCTACCGTGCCCCCCGTTGTCGGGAGCGCAAGGCGCGCGCGATCGGCCACGGGGCGTACATGATGAGAAAAATGACGATGCCCATGAGCTCCAGCCCGATGACGTATCGCGGAGAAGGGCCGAAGAGGTCGGAGAGCAGATCCACAGGAGACCCCGTGGGAGGCGGGTAGCCGAGCACGAAGTAGTTGCCGGGGTCATACGGGGGGATGAGCCTCAGGAGCATGTCCAGGCCATAGATCGGAATGAGGGCGAGATTCGTCACCACGAAGGCGCGGAGGAAAGAACGGATCGTTATCCGCACGCGGCCGGCGAGGGCCATGACCATGGTGAGGGCGATGATCAGGCCGTGCGATAGGAAGAAAGAGAAGTAGCGATAGGCGGGGAAACCGTTTGCCCCGATATCGGGAGAGAGAAGCGCCTGAAGGGCGCCGCCGATTCCCCAGAAGTAGAGGATGTCGAAAAGGAACTGGCGGGTGCGCTCGTCTTTGGCGAAGTGCATCACCGGAAGGAGCAGGATCGACAACCCGCACATCTGGAACATGAGGGCGGCCGGCGTGGCCCACCCTCCCACCAGGAACCAGTACAGCTGATAGGCAATCTCGTTCACCCAGATCACAGCAGTGCACAACAGCGCAATGCGGTCATAGAGGCCGGGACGGCGCGCGAGGAGCCCAAGGCCGATCGCCGCCGCGATGATGAGCCCGATCGGCGCCAGATGCTCGACGCTCCATGACCTGAACTCGCGCGGCTGGGTGCCGGCGCGAATGTGAACCGCCTTCACGGTTGAAAATGCATAGCCGCCGCTCGACCCGAGCGCAACCGCCTGAAGCGACCACTCGCCGTCTCCCGGGAGCTCGACGCGGGTGGACCACGTCGAAAGCGGGAAAAGCGGCTGCCCCCGATAGCGGACCACGTCGCGGTTGGCGGGGAAAGCGATCGGGGCCAGAGCCTGGGCTCCCTTCGGGGCCGCCATCACCTCGATCCGGTCCACCCCGCCGCGCATCCACGCATCGCCCGACACGACAAACGTCCTGCCGAGGGTGACGGTCCTCTCGGGAGACCTGATGCGAACGCCGTCGGGCCGCGAGAGCACGATGATGAACACCGCCTCGGAGCCGAAGACCAGCGTGAAGCCGGCGATGATGAGAAGCCTGTGGAGCGGCCGCATCGGATCCTCCCGGGGCAGTCGAGCCGCCCCCGCGCCATTATAGCCCAACGTGTCTTGAATGCGCCGGCAATCCCGCTAGTCCGCTGCCGCGCTCACGATGTCGGCAGTCGCCGTCTTCAGGCCGTCGGAAAGTGCAGTGAGCCTGATGGTTCCCGGCCTTCCTGTTTTCGCCCTGACGATCGCGAGCGCCAGCCCATTGAACGCGTTGCGCTCGGGGGCCTGGAAAGATTGGAAGCTCGTGGCATCGCCGTTGTCTGTTGCTACGATTTCACCGGGACCCTCGATTTCGAAGTGAAGAGCGTTTTTCGAGCGCGGCACCAGAAGGCCGTTTTCATCGGCCACGGTTGCGGTAACAAAGGACAGGTCCCGGCCGTCGGCGCGGATCCTGCCGCGGTCGGGCTGCAAAATGATTTGAACGGCGGGCCCGGCGGTCTTGACGACATCCGACGCCCATTTTGCGCCGTTCCTGTATACCACCACCTCGAGCTCACCGCTTTGATAGATCACGTCGTCCCAGCGCAGGCGATATTCGAACGGACCTTTTTTCTTCCGCCCGAGCGACGTGCCGTTGAGGAACAGCTCTGCCTCATCACCGGAGGTGTAGACGTGGACGGGCGTGACCTGCCCCATGCGTTCCGGCCAGTTCCAATGGGGGAGGATATGCGCCATGGGGAGGTCGGGACGCCAGCGCGCCTGATAGAGGTAGAATCGGTCTTTCTTGAATCCGGCCAGGTCGACGATTCCGAAGTACGAGTTTCTCGAGGGAACCCGAAGGACGCCTGATTCCTTCAGATCTTTTTCAGCGCGCGCGCGCTCCGCGGGGTTCGTGAACGCAAGCGGATTCTTCGTGTCTCCAGAGTACGGCGTCGGCTCGCCCAGGTAGTCGAAGCCCGTCCAGACGAACTCTCCCGCGCAGAATGGAGACTCGTCCTGACCCGTGAACTCCGTGTCCGGAGGCATCGCCCAGGGCGGCGCGTACAGGTCATAGGAGCTCATCTGGAAATCGGCCATGCCGTCCGCCTTGTCGTCGCTCACGGGGAAGAAGTATTCGCCGCGCGAGCTGACGCAGGATGCGGTCTCGCTGCCGAAGATCGGCAGGCCGGGGTTGGCGTGATGCGCCTGGCCGTAGCCCGTCGGGTTGTAGTTGTAGCCGAACACGTCGACGTTCTTCTGGAACCCGTTGAAGGCGGCGCGGGGATTGTTGCAGGCGGACGTGACCGGGCGCGTCGGGTCTTCCTCATGGGCCATGCGGGAGAGCTCCGCGGCGATGGCGTGACCGGCGGGAGAGCCCTGCTCCTCGACCTCGTTTCCGATGCTCCACAGGATGATGGAGGGATGATTGCGGTCCCGGCGAAGCTGGGCGCGCCAGTCCTTCTCGTGCCAATCATCGAAGAGCAGGTGGTAGTCGTTTTGCGTCTTGCCCCGCTTCCAGCAGTCGAAGGATTCATCCATCACGACCATCCCCAGGCGATCGCAGAGGTCGAGCAGCTCCGGCGCGGGCGGATTGTGGCTCGTGCGGATGGCGTTGCACCCCATGTCCTTGAGGATCAGGATCTGGCGCTCCAGGGCGCGGATATTGACGGCGCTGCCCAGAGCTCCGAGGTCATGGTGGTCGCAGACCCCGTTCAAACGGACGTGCTCGCCGTTCAGGAAGAATCCTCCGTTGGGATCGAATCTGATGGCGCGGATGCCGAACGGGGTTTCATAGCTGTCCCCCGGAGATCCGTTCTGCTCGATCGACGTGACGGCGAGATAGAGGCGCGGCTTCTCGAGGCTCCAGAACCGCGGTTTTTCCACGGCGATCTCCGCTTCGCTTTGCTGCATCTTGCGCGCGGAGACGCGAAGCCCTTCCTTCGTGAACGACGCCGCGAGCCTGCCCTTTCCGCCCTTCTCGTCCAGCTCGTAGATATCGTGCCTGATGGATACCGCGGCGTCGGCGTCACCGCTGTTTTCCAGGGTGGCCTGGATTCTCACCGTGGCGGAGGATGGGCCGGCATTCGGCGTCGTGATGTACGTGCCCCAATGGCCCACGTGCACGGAAGGCGTCTTCACCAGCCAGACGTTGCGGTAGATTCCGCCGCCCGGATACCAGCGCGAGGAGTCGGGAGGATTGTCGAGGCGGATGGCGATGACGTTCTCCCCACCGAATCTGATCCAGGGAGTCATGTCGAGCCGCCACGAAGCGTAGCCGTAAGGCCAGCCTCCGATGAACGCGCCGTTCAGCCATACCGTCGCGTACGACATCGCGCCGTCGACATCGAGGAAAATGCGACGGCCCTGGTCGGAGGTAGGTATCGTGAACTGCTTGCGATACCAGGCCACACCCCACCAGGGCAGCTTGCCGGTGCTGCCGGGGTACTCCTGCTTGAACGGCCCTTCGATGCCCCAGTCGTGCGGAAGATCGAGATGCCGCCAGCCGCTGTCATCGAAACCGGGCATGGCAAAAGAGGGATCGACGCCGCCGGGCTTTCCGTTGGGGCGCGTCCTGCCCGCCAGCCACCAATTTTTCGTGAACTCGGCTCCCGTGGCGATGACCCAGTCTTTTATCCGCTGATAATCCAGCTTGCCGGCGGCATTGGAGGGATCACCCTTCGCGAAGCGCCAATCGTCATTGAAGGAGATCCGTTCGCGCGCCGGGCTTTGAGCGGCGGCCGCGCCGGGAAAGAAGGAAGATGCGCAAAGCACCAGGGCGAAGGCGATGGCGCGAACGGTTCTTTCCGTCATGACGGCCCGATTGTAGCGGTTCGCGGGTTGCTTCTCAATAAGGCGGCCTCCGGCCGGGCATAGCCTTCACCCGCGGCCGGAGGCGAGACTCGTCGATATCAGCCCCTGGCTCCCTTTTTCACGGGGATCCAGACTTCACAGTAGTAATCCGCGGAGCCGGTGTCACCCATGGAGTAGACTTCGAGCTCCGGCCCGCCCGCGTGCTCGTAGCCCGACGTGGGAAACCAATCCCCGTAGATCCGCTTGATCGTATTTTGAATCGACTTGGGCAGCGGGCCGCGCGATTCGAAGATTGCCCAGGTTCCCGCTTTTGCCGTCATGTCCACGCAGCCCGCGGGAAGGCGGGAGCGGTCCACGGGAGATTCAATAGCTATGAGGTAGGTGAACTCGTGCGTCTTGGGGTCCCAATCTCCCGCGCTGACGCCCATTACCCCGAGCCTGGATCCCCCGGGTATCGACATCTGCAGTTGCTCGAAGCTCTTGTCCTTCATGATCCGATCCCAGAAGGCCGGGATTGTTTCGAAGCTCTTGTCTCCTTCCGTCGTTGCGCGCAGCGGCAGGCCGGTCATCTTTATGGCCTCGTGGTTCTCGATCCTGAAATTCATCGGTGCATCTCCTTTGAGGACAATGGAGAAGGAGAATCGCGGCCAGGTCTTCAGCCGAACCCCCGGCTCCCTGGCTTCGCTGGGCGTGATGCCGAACTCGCGCTTGAAAGCCCGCGCGAAGGCGTCCGGCGAGTCGTAGCCAAGGCGTATGGCAAGGTCGATGACCTTGACCTCCCTCGTGGTGAGCTCCAGGGCGGCCAGGCTCAGCCTCCGCCTCCTTACGTACTCGCCCGCGGAGATCCCGGCGACGACATCGAACATCCGCAGGAAGTGGAAGGTCGAGCAATTCGCCTCGGCCGCGGCGCTCTCCCACCTCACCTCGTCCTCGAGATGCTCCTCGATATAGTCCAGGGCGGCGTTCATCCGCTGTTGCCAGTCCATCACCCCCCCGTTGTCCATGATAATCGCACGCGCGGGCGCGTGTTTCGCAAACCCTGCGGCTGATGCCGCAGGTTCACTCATGAATAGTAGCAGGGTTTCATCGCTCCTTGCCCGACTTTTTTTGCCGAGTACGCTCGGGGTTCCCGAGAAACCGGCAGGCTGGCCTGGACCCGAACCGGCCGGCTCAAATCATGCCCACAGCGGTTCCGCTCGATGACGGGCTGCCCCATAAAAAAAGCCCCGCAGCTCTGTCGCGGGCTGCGGGGCGTACATTCACAAGGGTTCGAACCTACTTTTTCTTCCCTTTTACCGCCGGCTTTTTTACGGCGGGCTTCTTGGCCGCGGGCTTCTTCGCGACGGGCTTCCTGGGCGGCGCGGCCTTCTTGGCCGAGGCGGCCTTGGGCGCCGGCTTCTTGGCCGCGGGTTTCTTCACCGCCGGCTTCTTGGCCGCGGGCTTCTTCACGGCGGCCTTGGCCGCGGGCTTCGCGGCAGGCTTGGAAGCGGCCATGACCGCTTCCTCCGCGGCTTGCTGCGCCGCAGCGAGCTTGGCCAGCGGCACGCGGTACGGCGAGCAGGACACATACGTCATTCCCACTCTGTGGCAGAAGCGGACGCTCTCCGGCTCTCCTCCATGCTCGCCGCAGATTCCGATCTTCAGCTTGGGATTCACCGCGCGGCCCTTGGAGATGCCCATCTCGATCAGCTCTCCGATGCCTTCCTGGTCGATGGTCTGGAAGGGGTCCGCCGGGAGGATCTTCTTCTCGAGGTAGCGGGGGAGGAAACCGCCCATGTCATCGCGGGAGAACCCGAAGCCCATTTGCGTGAGGTCGTTGGTGCCGAAGGAGAAGAACTCGCATTCCGCGGCGAACTTGTCCGCGGTGACGCAGGCCCGCGGGATCTCGATCATCGTTCCGACCACGAGAACGAGCCTGGCGGGAGAGAGGCTGAACTTGGCAAGGACCTTTTCATAGACCGGCTTGATCAGCTTTTTCTGGTCCACGATCTCCGTCACGCTGGAGGTGACGGGAATCATGAGCTCGGGCCGCGCGTCGATGCCGGCCTGGATGAGCTCGGCTGCAGCCTCCAGGATCGCCTGGGTCTGCACCTCGGTCATCTCGGGATAGGAGACGCCCAGCCGCACGCCGCGGTGGCCCATCATGGGGTTGGACTCGTGGAGCGAATCCGCCCGCCTGTTGAACTCCTCTGTGGAGATCCCCAGATCGGTGGCCAGACGCTGCCTTTCATCGGGGCGATTGGGGACGAACTCATGGAGAGGGGGATCGAGGAAGCGGAACGTGACGGGCAGGCCCTTCATCACCTCCATGGTCCTCTTAACGTCGTCCTTCATGAAGGGGAAGAGCTCCGCGAGGGCCTTCCTCCGCTCCTCCTCGGTCTTGGAGACGATCATCCGCCGAAGGAGGAACAGGGGCCTGTCGGAGCCTTCGCCGTAGAACATGTGCTCGAAGCGGAACAGCCCGATGCCCTCGGCGCCGAACTCCCGCGCCTTCCTGGCATCCTGGGGCGTGTCGGCGTTGGTGCGCACGCCGAGCTTTCTCACCTTGTCGCAGGTGCCCATGAAGGCCACGAAGTTGGGGTTCTCCCCGGCGGCCTTGATCAGCGGCAGGGAGCCGCGATACACGGCGCCCTTGCTTCCATTGAGGGTGAGCCAGTCTCCCTCTTTCACAACGATGCCCTTCACGCTGAGCTGCCTCTGCGCCATGTCGACGTGGATGTCACCCGCACCGACGATGCAGCACTTGCCCCATCCGCGGGCCACGAGGGCCGCGTGGGATGTCATGCCTCCCCGGGCTGTGAGAATTCCCTGAGCGGCCCGCATCCCCTCCACGTCCTCGGGGTTGGTCTCTTCGCGCACGAGGATCACTTTCTTGCCCGCCTTGGTCCACTCCACGGCGTCGTTGGCCGTGAGAACCACCTGCCCGACCGCTCCGCCGGGACCCGCGGGGAGGCCCTTGACGAACGTGGCGGTCTCCCTCTCCTTGGCCGGGTCGATGATGGGGTGGAGGAGCTCGTCGAGCTGGGCCGGGGTGATGCGCATCACGGCCTCCGCTGGTCCGATCAGGCCTTCCTTCACCATCTCGACCGCCATGCGGACCGCCGCGGGACCGTTCCTCTTGCCGACGCGGCACTGGAGCATCCACAGCTTGCCCTTCTCTATGGTGAACTCGAGGTCCAGCATGTCCTTGTAGTGCTTCTCCAGCCTTCTCTCGATGGCGTAGAGCTCCTGATAAATCCGGGTGAACTGCTTCTCCAGGGAAGGCAGGTCCCGGGTGTGCTCGGATTTGCCTGCCTCGTTGATGGGGTAGGGGGTGCGGATTCCCGCCACCACGTCCTCTCCCTGGGCATTGGGAAGCCACTCGCCGTAGAAGACGTTCTCTCCCGTGGCGGGGTTCCTGGTGAAGGCAACGCCGGTGCCCGAATCGTTTCCCATGTTGCCGAAGACCATGGACTGCACCGTGACGGCCGTCCCCCACTCATCGGGAATTTCTTCGATGCGGCGGTAGGAGATGGCGCGCTTGCCGTTCCAGCTCTGGAACACGGCGCGGATGCCGCCCCACAGCTGCTCCAGGGGATCCTCGGGGAAATCCTTTCCCAGCACCTCGCGCACCTTGGCCTTGTAGATCCTGATCAGCGACTTGAGGTCTTCCGCGGACAGCTCCGTGTCCTGCTTGACGCCCTTGGCGCGCTTCATCTTGTCCAGCTCGCGCTCCAGCTGCTGGCGGATTCCCATTCCCTCCGCCGGCTCCTTGCCTTCCGCCTTCTCCATGACGACGTCGGAATACATCTGGATGAGCCTGCGGTACGCGTCGTAGACGAAGCGGGGGTTCCCCGTGGCATTGATGATTCCCTGGGCCGTCTTCTCATTGAGGCCCACGTTGAGCACCGTCTCCATCATGCCGGGCATCGATTTCCTCGCCCCCGAGCGCACCGACACGAGAAGGGGATTCTCGGGATTTCCGAACTTGTGGCTCATGATCTTTTCTATGTGAGCGAGGCCGTTTTTCACCTGCGCATCCAGCCCCGCTGGGTATTTGCCCTTGTTCTTGAAGAAATGGGTGCAGATCTCGGTGGTGATCGTGAATCCTGCCGGAACGGGGAGCCTGAGGTCGGGATGGCCGGCCATCTCCGCGAGGTTGGCGCCCTTGCCGCCGAGGAGATTTTTCATCTTCTCGTTCCCGTCGGCTTTCCCTCCGCCGAACAGATATACGAACTTGCCGCTCGTTTCTGGACTCATACGGTATTCTCCCTTTCTCTCCATTGGGTTTCAGCCAAGCAGTTTCTACAATTATTAGCTGGAATCTGCATAAATGAATACCCCAAAGGTCCGACGAAAGTCAAGTCAAGCCTGGGGATCGTGACAGGGCGAACGCACATAAATGGGGCGGCGGGTGCGGTGCTCATTTTGCACCGAATAGCACCCCGGAATTGTCCCATCCGGCCTTCAACCTCCTGCCTTTACTACTGCGCTTGGAGCTTTTCTCATGCTTGATCAGGTTCAGCGCGATATGGGCCGCTGGAACAATATGTTGTACTATATCCTGAATTGAACAATCCCGCCCGTATCATCGGTATATTCTATTAAGGATCGGCTGGTTTTCAAGTCCACGGTCAACGTACAGATCTTTTCTTCCTTCTGCCAGGAAATGCAGATAATGCTTTCTTCGGTGTCCAGCACCTGGAAAATGCCGTTAAAGGCCGGATACTCGTTTCTGAAACGGATGAGCCTCAAGAGCCTCTGGACCACTTCTTTGCGGACATTGGCGTTGATTTCCTCAACGCTGTAATTGTGGCGGTTGATCTCCCGGCCTTCTCCGGTCCGTTGAACGGCTTCCAGATCGTTTTCACCCGCGAGCAGCCCTATGTAATAAACCTGCGGTATTCCTGGCGTGAAAAACTGGATGGCCCTGGCCGAGAGATAGGCGTCATCGTTCGAGTTCAGAACGGAGTAATAGGAGCACCGGATCTGGTGGACATCGAAACCGTCCGGGTCTTTATGTTTAGGCGAGAGTACATGGCTCAGGTTCGCGCCGCGCTCCACACAGGTTCTTACCAATTCCTTCGCGTCATGGCCTTCATACAAGTCATTCAGATCCGGCTTGACTGGAATTCCGTCATGGCAATCGAGCATCGTGAATTGCCTGTGAGGACGGATGCTAAGATAGTCTTTCAGTTTTTTGCCATTCTGCTTCAGCAGGGCTTCGAGAATGGTGTATGGCAATATAAAATCATATATCCAGTATCCATGTCCGGACAGATTGAACTGGGTTGTGTAGTGTGCATGGACTTCGGGAAGCAGCTCGATCCCGAAGGAGTCAGCCAGTTTGCTGATCCAGTCCAGGAATTGGAAGATTTCCGGCTCCACGAAAAAGCAGCTTGTCCCGATTTTCTTGATCATGTAGCCAACGGCGTCCAGCCTGACCATCTTCACATTGTTCCGGTTGAAATTCGCCATAAACTGAGTCAGGAGCTGCCGGAACACCTCCGAATTCCAGTCCATGTCGATCTGCTCTGATGGGTCCTGCTTTCCAAAGGTGGTCCAGACCATTTCTTCCTTGCCGGTTTCCTCGATGGTGAAGCGAGAAAAAGGCGAGGGCCTGCGCAGGAATATTTTGGAAAGATCCTCTTCAGAAGGGTTGCCATCCGGCCACATCTTGTCCAAAGTGATAAACAAGTCCGCGTATCGCGAGCGGCGGCCCTTTTTCAGAAAGTCCTGAAAATAGAAGGACTGCCGGGAAATATGATTCACCATCAGGTCGAGCATGACATCGGAGCTCTCGCTGATGTGCCATATATCCTTCCAGCTCCCGAATCTCGACTCTATCTCTAGATAGGTCAAGGGAGAGAAGCCCCTGTCTCCGGAAGAAGGAAACGGCGGCAGGATATGAATTCCACCGGAGAAAATTCCGGGAAAATAATTGCGGATGACCTGATCGAGCCCCTTTAAACTTCCTCCAAGCGAATCTGGATAGGTAACGAGTTGGACCCTATTCTTCACACCCATGGTGCGTTTCATGAATTATTCCATGCTCAGCACATCATAGTCTTTTGTGATAATGAAGTCCGCGAGCTGCCTATGCCCCGCTATGATCATGTGCTCGCTCATCAAAACCTGCTCGATGAATGGGTCTCCCGCTTCGTTGCCCCGGTTTCTTTTTTGCCTATGCTCTAAGGTGTCCAAGCGACTTCTGGCTATAAAGATTCTGGTATCCACATGCTTCAGCAATGAAGAATAGGTTCCTTCAACAATGAGCACCTGGATGCCATCCAAGCTTATTCTCTCTTCTTCAACGGAATTCGTATCATAATCGATTAGGGGCTTGATGAACTCGGTTTTCCCTTCGGCCGCGTCTCTCACATTGCTCTCCAGCAAATCAAGCTTCACCTCCACGTGGGGTCCGAGCCATTCCGGGTCTTTCCGTCTTTTCTCGTCATTAGACTTCGGCGGAAGAACGAAGTAATCGTCCTGCCCCAGTATCACGGATCGAACGCCGAGCATTGCCAGCTCGTCGGCAATCGCTTTCCCAGTCTCGGATTTGCCGCTGCCGGATTCGCCGGCAACCGTGATGATATATCTCGATGACTTCATTCTGACTTTTTCGATTATTCTTGACACGATCAAACCAGCCGCTTTGCGGTGATGTTCTTCCACTATGATAATATCCCCCTTCATTCTCAATGCCCTCCTCGGGTAGATCCGGCCCCAAAAGCCTCGTCAGCCTCGCGTCCCTCGCGTGCGTCCATGTCTCGCCCGAAAAAAACAATTGACAGATAACCCAAAATGCCCCATAGTCGTAATGAAAGAACTTTCATGAAAACGCTTTCATCTAGAAGGGATAGCATACCACGCAAGGGTGAGTCAACAATATATAGCGTCGCTGCCCACGCCGGGGTGAGCATCTCCACGGTGTCGCGCTTCCTCAACTCCCCTGAAAAAGTGAACGCCGAAACCGCCCGGCGCATCAAGTCCTCGATAGACCAGCTCGACTATTTCCCGCATGGACACACGGGAATGCGGGCGCACAGAAGCATCGGGCGTATTGGGGTCCTGTCGCCTTTCTTCCCCGCGCCTTCGTTCGTGCAGCGCCTCCAGGGCATGACCAGAGTCTTTCGGGAAGCGCATTGCGAGATGGTGATATGCGCGGTGGACTCTCCTGAACAACTGGCCGAATACCTGCACTCGATCTCCTTCCTGTGCAGGTTCGATGGCCTGATCATCATGTCGATGCACGTCGGGGACGGAGACGCCCGCCGCCTCATCCAGTCCAACCTCCACGTCGTGATGATCGAGTCCGTGAATCCCCTGTTCACGTGCGTCGAAGCAGACAACGTGCTGGGCGGACGCCTCGCGGCTCAATGCTTCCTGGAAAAGGGCTATTTGCCTTGCGCCTTCATCGGAGAGCAGACGTCCCTCCCCTACTCCCTGCAGCCCAGCGGCATGCGGATGGCCGGTTACCGTGAAGTCCTGCAGGCCGCGGGCCATCCACTGGCCCCTGAACTCATCCGGACCGGGCAGGTCAGTGTCGACGATGCGTGCCGCATGGCCGGGGAGTTGTTGGATCTGCCGGCGCCGCCACGCGCCATATTCGCGATGTCGGATCTCCAGGCCATCGGTGTTCTCAAGGCGGCACGGCAGCGGGGGATCGCGGTTCCGGAAGCGCTCGCGGTCCTGGGCTTCGACGACATCGAGGCGGCGGGCTTCATGGACCTGAGCACGGTGAGCCAGTCCCTGGAAGAATCTGGTCGAGTGGCCGCGCAGCTTCTCATCGACCGCATTCGCGAGCCGGGCCGGCCCCTTCAGCGCGTGCACCTGGACGTGCGAGTTGTAGAGAGGGACACGACGTGAATGCGCGCCCTTTGCCCAGGAGGAGGATTCCGATTGTCACCCGTACTCCCGGTTGGGGAGGCAGCAAATCTCTTTCAGAAGGCGGAAGAAGATGAGACAGAAAACCATCATCATCTTCGCGGTCCTGACTCCGGTTGCCGGAGCGACTTTCAATAAGCTTCCTTTTCCTTTCCCCCTCGGTGAGGGGGCAGGTCACCATCAAGTTTTTTAAACGGAGGATGCTATGAAGAAACTCGTACTGGTACTCGCATCAATCCTGCTCGGTGCCGCGGCTTTTGCCCAGGGCATCACCCTGGCCCAGAACAAGCCCGAGATCGACGCGGTCCTCAAGGCGTACGCGGCCGTGTGGTCCAAGGCGAACAACGTTCCCGTCACCATCAAGTCCGTGGGCGGCGGCATCGGCATGGACCTCAACAGCCAGCTCAAGGCCGACCTCGCCGCGGGCGACATGCCCGACATCTTCGCCATCAACGGCCTGGCGGAATACAAGGACTGGGCGGACCTCGTCCTCGACCTCTCGAGCGAGCCATGGGTAAAGAACACTTCGGTCGCGTTCAAGTATGACGGCAAGGTCTACGGCTACCCCGTCGCCATCGAGGGCTGGGGCATGGCCTACAACGCCGACATCCTCAAGAAGGCCGGTGTCGATCCCAAGACCCTCGTCACCTACGCGGCCTACAAGGCCGCCTTCGAGAAGATCAACACCCAGAAGGCCAAGCTCGGCATCAAGTCCGTGGTCTCCATGGCCGCCTCTCTCGACATGGGCTGGGTCACTGCCCACCACAACTTCAACTCCCTGCTCTCGAACGGCCTTCCCTACGGCGACCTCTCCGTCGTGAACGACCTCCTCGCCGGCAAGGTCGACGCCAAGCGCCTCTCCGAGTACGCCAACTGGGTGGAGCTCCTCTTCAAGTACGCCGACAAGGCCGTCCTCACCACGGGCAACTATGCCGCGCAGGTCGGCGCGTTCGCGTCCGGCCAGGCTGCCTTCCTCCACCAAGGCAACTGGACCGATCCCAACATGGCAGAGGCGAAGGCCACCTTCCCCATGGCCTTTGCGCCCCACGGCTCCATGGCCAAGGCCACCGACGGCATCTTCGTGGCCGCCCCCTCGTTCTATTGCGTCAACAAGAACTCCCGGAACGTCGCGGCCGCGAGGGAGTTCCTGAACGACCTCGTCTTCACCGAGGCGGGCAACAAGTACATGGTCCTCGACGCGGGCTCCATCCCCGCCTTCTCGAACGTGAAGCTCAACCCGACCGGCCAGCTCTCCAAGTCCGTCCAGGCCTGGGCCGCCGCCGGCAAGATCTACAGCTGGAACCAGTACTACTTCACGGAAGATTTCCGCAACAAGACGCTCGCGCCGATCTACAACCAGTTTGCAACCGGCGCCATCACCAAGGCGCAGTTTATCGACCTCATGACCAAGGCCTTCCAGGGCCTGAAGTAGGATCCGTCCTGCGGGCCTGCCGTATGGACGGCTCGCGTCCGACCCGCCCTCTGGCGCTTACCGGGGGGCGGGTTTATTATGTGCGCAGGAGCGTCAATAAATGCGGAAAGCGAAACATCCCGCCGTCTTCTGGATCTTCCTCGCGCCCGTCCTCTTCGCCTTCGCGGTCGTCATCGTCATCCCCTTCTTTCTCGGTGTGTACTACTCCTTCACGAACTGGTCGGCGACGGCCCGGCTGGGTGACAGCCTTAAACTGGTTGGCCTCAAGAACTACGCCGGCATCCTGAAGGACCCGAGCTTCACCTATTCCTTCATCCTCACGGTCGTGTACACCCTGCTTAACATGATCGTCATCAACGTGGTGTCATTCAGCCTTGCCATGCTCGTGACGCGGAAGCTCAAGGGACGCAACCTCTACCGCGCGGGCTTCTTCATCCCGAACCTCATCGGCGGCCTCATCCTCGGCTACGTCTGGCAATTCATCTTTAATAACGCCGTTCCCTCGATCGGGACGATGCTCGGGTTCGCGTCCTGGGCAGACGCAGCGAACCTCATACTCGCAAAGAGCGGCACGGCTACCCTCGCCCTGGTCGTGGTGGGGACTTGGCAATACGCGGGCTACGTCATGGTCATCTACGTGGCCGCGATCGAGACCATCCCCCAGGAACTCATCGAAGCGGCGCAGATCGACGGCGCCTCGCCGCTTCGCCGGCTCTTGGCGATCACCTTGCCGATGACACGACAGGCTTTCACAATCACCCTCTTCCTGACCCTGGTGAACTCGTTTAAGCAATTCGACGTCAACGTCTCCCTCACAGCGGGAGGACCGTCCGTCATGTACATGGGTCAGGCGATCTATGGCACCCAGCTCCTCGCCATGAACATCTACAACCAGGGTTTCAAGTCGAACGACATGGCCGGCGGCCAATCCCGCGCAGTCATATTCTTCCTCGTGCTGGTAATCGTTTCGATCATCCAAGTCTCCGTCAACAAGAAGCGGGAGATCGAGCTGTGAAAAAGCGCCACCCCCGACTCGTCGCCCCCGAGATCCTCGCCGTCGTCCTCTTCCTCCTGTTCCTCTTTCCCTTCTTCATTGTCGTGGTGAACGCGGCAAAGACTCCCTTCGAGATCACGCAGAGCCCACTTACACTTCCCGCAGAATGGAAGAAGATCCTCGAGAACATGTGGTCGATCTGGACCAGCGTCAACGTTCACTACTCCTCCTCCTTCCTGAGCTCCGTCATCATCACCGTGGCTTCCCTCCTCCTGCTCAACGTCCTCTCCTCGCAGGCGGCCTGGGTCCTCGTGCGCACCAAGACGAAACTCTCGATGGGCATCTTCATCACTTTCGTCGCGGCAATGGTCATCCCCTTCCAGATCGTCATGTTCCCCCTGCTCACCTGGTTCCGCGAGATTTCCACGCTCACAGGGGTGCGGCTCCTCCGGTCCTTCGCGGGAATTATCCTCGCCTACATTGGCTTCGGCATGTCGCAGTCCATCTTCCTGTTCCACGGGTTTATAAAGAGCATTCCGCTGGAGCTCGAGGAGGCCGCGACCATCGACGGCTGCAAGCCCTGGCAGATCTTCTACCAGATCATCTTCCCTATCCTGAGGCCCATCCACGCGACGGTCCTCGTGCTGAACGGTATCTGGATATGGAACGATTACCTCCTCCCCCTTCTCATCCTCGGGAAGGGGAACAGGGTGATGACCATCCCTCTCGCCGTCTCCAACTTCGCGGGGGCATACGTCAAGCAGTGGGACCTCATGCTCACGGCCATCCTCATGGCGATGATTCCCATCGTCATTTTCTTCCTCGTCGCCCAGAAGTCAATCATCAAGGGAATGGTCGCCGGCTCGATCAAATAACGAGGAGCCGAGGGCTTCGTGAAGGATCGCCGACTCCTCCCTATTGACGGGCTCGGATTCTAACGGTAGTGGCGGCCTGATTGAATCCCCCTGGCGGGGGCCCATAGGACTTCACCCTCATGGGGCCGAGCTCTCTGAAAGCCTCCGCACGAACCCCTCACGCAATTAGCCTGTACTGGAGCAACGAAACAGGGCGGGGCAGGTGGGATCGTAAGGCCGCGGCTTGACACTCATCGTGGAGAAAATGCATGCTCGTGGGTAAGTTGTTGGCGATTCGAATTTGAGCAAAACGTGGGCGTGCGCGAGCAGTTGCTGATGGCCGATAAGGGATACGTTCAGGTTTACACCGGTGACGGCAAGGGCAAGACAACGGCGGCGCTGGGCCTTGCCCTGCGCGCGTCGGGCGCAGGGCTGAAAGTCTTCATCGCGCAGTTCCTCAAGGACAAAAGATCGAGCGAGCTCGTCTCGCTCTCCCGGCTTTCGGATCTCATCCACGTCGAATGCTACGGAAGCGGAGCTTTCATCCGCGGAGAGCCGTCGCCGAGGGATATCTCCCTCGCGCGAAAGGGCCTCGGCGAAGCCCGCGCAGCCGCCGCCTCGGGATCGTGGGACCTCGTGATCCTCGACGAGGCGAACCCCGCCGCCCGCCTCGGCCTCATCTCGGTAGACGAGCTGCTGGAGCTAATCGAGCATTCAGCGGGGAGATGCGAGATCGTCATCACGGGGCGCGGCGCGGACCCCCGGATCGTGGAGCGCGCGGACCTGGTCACGGAGATGCGGGAGGTCAAGCATTACTTCGCGCGAGGCGTTCGCGCGCGAAAAGGAATCGAGACATGAGACAAGGAGAGAGGGGGTTCCCGTAGGAATCAGGATGTTGTCTCTGTGCGTTTTCATCGCCGCCGGAGGGCTCGCCCTGACGTCTTCTCTTTTCGGGGAAGGACACTCGCCCCTGGTCGACCCGGGCGAGCGGGTGGTGTTCTCCTTCCAGATGGCCGGGAGCGACAAGGTGGCGACAATCGCCATGAGCGAAAAGGAGCCGGGCTATATCGTGTACCGCTATGGAGTGCGGGAGAAAATCGAGCTCAAGTATCCCCGGCAGAAGAGCGGATCCTGGAAGCTGTTCAGCTATTCCTACTACCTGCGCGGGGGAGGGGCGGCGAATGCCGGGCTGGACCTCAACGCGCTCTCCTTCACCAATAGCGGATTCACCTACACCGTGTACTGGGACTATTCGGCGGAGGACGATTCCACCACCGTGGGAATCAGGGTGAAGAATCTGAAAACGGGCAAAGAGGTTGACCTTCCGGGGGTGCTGTCCAGCGTCATTGGAAGCCTTGTAGACCTTCGGGAAGAGCCGCGACTGGAAGCGAAGCCCCAAGAGTAGTCCGTCTACGGCCTTCGCGCGCTTGTCTGCCGCAATCGATCGGGGGACGCGAGGCCAGGCAGCGGGGCGCTCATAGCGAGTCCGCCATTGACCGCGCCTCTCTCCATCAGATATCCTTCAGTGAGCAGGAGGCGCCCATGCCAAAATCTCTGAAGGGAACAAGGACGGAAGCAAATCTCTTGAAGGCCTTTGCCGGGGAATCCCAGGCGAGGAACCGCTACACGTTCTTCGCCAGCGCGGCCCGAAAGGAAGGCTTCCAGCAGATCGCCAATTTCTTCATGGAAACGGCGGACAACGAGAAAGAGCATGCCAAGGTCTTCTTTGCCCACCTGGAGGGGGGAGACCTCGAGATCACCGCCTCGTACCCGGCGGGTGCGATCGAGGATACGGCGGCCAACCTCCGCGCCGCCGCGGATGGCGAGAAGATGGAGTGGAGCTCGGTCTACCCCGATTTCGGCAAGGTTGCGCGCGAGGAAGGCTTTCCCGAGGTTGCCCGCTCGTTCGATCAGATCGCGAAGGTCGAGGCTTTCCACGAGACCCGCTACCGCAAGCTCGCCGAAAACCTCGCGAACAAGGAAGTCTTCAGGAAGAAGACACGGGTGAAGTGGCACTGCATCAACTGCGGCTACGTCTTCGAAGGCGAAGAGCCGCCAAAGGAATGCCCTGCCTGCAGGCATCCCCAATCCTTCTACGAGGTGCTTGCTGAAAACTGGTGAGAAAGGGCGAGCGCTCGCGAGAGGCGCACTGCTTGCCGATCTCCTGGAACGGGCCGGGCGCCTCAGGGTGCGCCGCGGGTCGATCCGGGGCGCCGCCCCTCGCGAGCCTCCGGCGCCTTCTCGCCCGCGGTCAGCAAGAGAACTGTCTGTTTGAACTTCCGTCCGCGGTCGAACTCGTTCTGAAACATGCCGAAGGACGTGCAGCCGGGGGAGAAGAGGATTGAAACCCCCTCGCGGGCGCGGGATAAGGCCGCCGACACGGCCGGTGAAAGCTCGGTGAACGGCCCTTCGTAGTGAATACTCCGGGAGTCCAGGACACGCCGGAGCTTTTCAGTTCCCGTGCCGGCCAGGAGGATGATGGCCTCGGGCTTTTCAGCAACCTCAGAAAGCGGAGAAAAGTCGATGTTCTTGTCCGTGCCGCCCGTTATCAGCACCACGGGAGGCTCCAGGGCCTTGAGCGCCTGGACCGTGGCGTGGGGAATCGTCGCGGCGGAATCGTTGTAGATCCGGGCTCCCTTCCATGTGTGAAACATCTCAAGGCGGTGCTCGACGCCGGGGAACTCGGCGAGCGCCCTGCGGATAACTTCAGCCTTCACGCCGTAGAGGCTCAAGACCACGGCCGCGCAGAGGAGGTTCGATCGGTTGTGAGCCCCCGGGATTCGTGACTCCGCCAGTACTGTCTTGACGGGTCCTGTCTCGCTCAGCCGCACCACGCCTGTTTCCCCGGAAAGCCATCCGCCCAAAACGCCGTCGGGAAGAGCGTTCTCTGAATGGAAGAAACTGCGCGCATCCGTCTGCCTGGGAAAATCCTTCTGCCACGGATCGTCGAGATTGAATACGGCGAATGACCTGCGGCCCTGCTCCTGGAAGATCGCCTTTTTGTCCTCCACGTACTCGTTCATGCCGGGATACTTGTCCAGGTGATCGGGGAGGATGACGGTGAACGCCGAAATCAAGGGCTTGATGAGGCCGCGGCCCTTCAGGTCCCCCAGCTGCCAGGAGGAGAGCTCCAGCACCACGGGAGACCGGGGATCGAGATCGTCGAGAAACGAAAGCGGGGAGACGGTGATGTTCCCGCCCAAACGGGCATTCGGGTCGATAAGCTTCAGGGCGAAATGGATCGCGGATGCCGTGGTCGATTTTCCCTTGGAGCCGGTCACGGCAAGGATGGGGTTGGAGGCGAGGGAGAGGAAAACGGAAAGGTCCGTCTCCACGCTCACCCCCCGCGATCGGGCGGCCTGGAGGTAGGGCGAAGCCGTGGGCACGGCGGGGTTCTTGATGACCATGTCCGTCTCGATGAAATCCCGCTCTTCATGTTTTTCCAGGACGTAGCGGATGGGAAGCCCGGCCAGTGCTTCGATGGAGCTCGCCAGAGCCTCGCGCGTGCGCAGGTCTGTAACCGTCACCGCGGCGCCGCGCCGCGCGAAATAGAGGGCGGATGCGAGGCCTCCCCCGTTTATTCCCAGGCCCATGACGGTGACCCTCATGCCCGGTATTCCGGAGGCGTCAATCTTGGACACTGAACTCCCTTTGTTCGGCCTCGTTGAGGTAGGCCTCCACCCGAAGCCTCTCCCACGGAGCGTACCAGGCCTCGGGGACTTTCGCCTTCAAATCGAGAAAGAACTTCATCTCCTCGGAGAAGCTGGTATTCTTCATCACCGCCTGGACCGTGTCGATGGTGGGAAGGAGAAACCGAACCGCGCGGTGGAGCTGGGGGATGACCCCCTTGCGCTCCTCGGGCCCCAGGTCGATGACGGACTGGCAGACGGTTTTGTACTTGCAGAGGTAGGGATAGAAGGGATAGGTCTTCTTTCCCTTGGGGAGGAAGAGCTTGCTGAAGAACTTGGTGAGGTCCATGTCGATCCAGATTCCCTGAACGAAATACCCGCGGCCCTGCTCTCCGATCCAGGTCTGGGAGATCGTCTGCTTGATCCGGAAGGACTTCACTTTCCCCTCCACGCGGATAACCTCGTCGAGCGGGATCACCACCGCCTCCAGGAAGAGCTTCCGCGAGCGGTAGAGGGAGGTCATGTCGTTGGTGCCGCGCTCGATGACCACGCCCTCGGACGGCTTCAGCATGAGGTCCAGCCTGAGCAGGTAGAGGTAGAAGCATTCTTCCAGGCGGTAGATCTTGAAGAAGCTGGGCCTGAGGATCTCCGCCGGGTCGAAGAAGTAGGCGAGGTCATTCAATGCCTGCGGAGCGAGCCTGACCACCTGCGCGATCACGTTGATGAGGTTCCCCAGGTAGACCTTGTCCGGCTGCGCCACGCGCACGTCGTGGTGGATGGGGAAATGGGGCACCACCAGATCGCCCTGCAGCTTGAGGAAGAACTCCTCGTCCTGGCTGAAGTGCCGTGTGATCGGGTTCGAGGCGTCCCCGATCGATTCGAGGAGCGCATTGATCTCCCGATCAGAGTATCCGAGACGTATCTCGTTGGCGATTTGCTCCACCGTGGGGTATTTAAGCCGAAATAGGCCGTTCGCGCAACCTGAGTTCAGCGGCCGGCTGGAGGCGAGATGGCACGGCCAGCGGGGCCTGGGCAGTGAGGGCCGGCCCGGTTCGCTCGAAAAGCCGCCGCAGGGCTTCTCCACGGGCGGACCAAGGCCGGCGGGCGCAAGCCGGCCCTAGCCTCCCAGCTGCTTGGGGCTCACCACCGGCCCGAACTTCTCCTTCAGGGCCAAAAGCCCCTTCTTCTGCTCCTCGTAGACTTCCAGGATCCGCGGCGGAAGCTTTTTCTCCTTCTTATAGGCGTCTTCCTGGAGCTGGATGCGGGAGACGATGTTGTCGATGTAGAAGGAGAACTGCCTGTCATAGAGCTCCCGCGGATATTCCTTGTTCACGAGGCCCGTGAACAGGGCCGCCAGATCCTCGTATCTCGGGATGAAGCCGATGGGGGCGTCGATGGCCGATACCTCGCCATGCGCCATGCGCTCCAGCCAGGAAAGCCAGACCTTCACGTCTCGCTTCTCTCCCAGGAGCTTCGTCGTGTCCCCGCCGCGTGCGCAGTCCATGAGGAAGTAGTTGAGGCCCGCCATAAGGGGCCTGCCGCCGGCGGAGAACTTCTTCGAGTTGAAGAACTGGAACTGGGCCTCCATGTAATCCCCCAGAGGGCAGGGGATGAAAGGGGAGTTGGCCCACGGCTGCCGGTTCACTCCCTTGGCGCCCACTTCCGTGGCGGTAGCGGCGGAGAGGATTGAAGCGCCGATGACGACTCCATGGTCGGGATTCTTTGCCACCCAGACCGGGGGCATGGTGTCGCTGTCGCGGCCGCTGTAGGTGATCACCTTGATGGGCACTCCCGCCGGATCATTGCCGTACTTCCCGTTGTGGTTGCCGATCGCCTCATTGGAAAGGGTGATCCGCGCGTTGGGATTGGAGATGGGCACCGGCTTTCCGTTTGCGTCGGTCTTGCCCGGCCACCACTCCCCCTGGAAGTTCCTGCCCTTCTGCGGCACGGGCTCGCCGCTGCCTTTCCAATGTGGCACCCTGTTCTCGTCCACCAGGACGTTCGACCAGATGACCTCGGTGCACTCCCGGCGCAGGCACTTGTAGAGGAAGGGGTCCCCCTCCTTGTTCAGGTCTTCCACGATTCCGAATATGCCGATCTCGGGGTTCACGGCGCGAAGGGTGCCGTCCCGGCCTATCCACATCTGCGCCAGGTCGTCGCCGATATAATCAGAGCCCACCATTGCGGTGGTGGTCTTGCCGCATCCCGAAGGGGCGGCTCCTGCGAAGAAGGTCTTCCTGCCGCCGGGTCCCGTCATGCCGGTGATGAACATGTGCTCGGAGAGCTCCTTCTCCCGGCGGTAATACGTGCAGAGGTCCACGGCGAAGCGGTGGTTTCCCTTCTTGAGCATCAGGGTGTTTCCCGCATAGGTGCAGTACATGCTGAAGGTGGTGAACCAGCTCCTGTCCATGAAGATCCGCGCCTTCGAGATGTCCTCTGACCGGTTGGTACCCTGGCTGTGCACGTTCGTGAAGAACACCCCGGCGCGCTTCGCCTCGGCGTCGAACTTCTCGTAGACGTCTCGGTAGAGGATGTTGGCGCTGTGAAGCACGTAGGCGGAGCTGGAGATCATCAGGCCGGGGATGGCGGCCTGGGCTCCGATGGGCCCGCGGTTGTAGAAGCCGACAAGCATCGTCTTTCCCCGCATGATCCCGCCCATCGTCTCCTTGATGTAGGCCATGGCCTCGGCGCGGATCATCTTCTTGGCCAGGACGCTCACCTCTTCATCTTCGTTGGCGATGTAGAAGGTCTGGTCCACCATGCGGCCCTGGTCCTCGGGCAGGTCGAAATGGATGGTGTGGTCCTTCATGGCGAGGGGGGATTCTTCCCCGTTCGCCAGGCTCATCCGGCGGCAGGCGGCGATGTCCTCCGGCGAGCCGCTCACCACGAACACGCGCTCCGGGCGGCACATGGCGATCGCATTGGCGATCTTCAACAGCGCCTCCGGGTTCTTGATCCGTTCGAGCTTCTTTCGGTTCTCGGCATCGAGTGCAGTTTCGAAGACCTTCCTGGCGTCGGATGCGGTTTTGACGCCTCCTGCCTCGCACAGGATGTCGACACCCTTCTTCAGCTCCAGCATAAGCCTCCCTTTGAGCAGACCGAATCATCAGAGCCGGCCTCTGCATATTTATGCGTTTCGGTTATAAATACCCGAAAGGGAGGAATCTGTCAATCGCTCTAGCCGATCGCCGCCTTCCCCGTTTCTCCGCTTCTGATGCGGATGCATTGCGCGAGGTCCACGACGAAGATCTTGCCGTCTCCGATGGCTCCTGTCCGGGCTCCCTTGATTATGCCATCTATCGCGGGTTGGACAAAGGCGTCATTCACCGCGATTTCCAGGCGCACCTTTCTCAGCAGTGCGCCGGCTTCCTTCACCCCGCGGTAGACCTCGGTGATTCCCTTCTGGCGGCCGCAGCCCAGGACGTTGGACACCGTCTTGAGGTAGATCTGGCGGAGATCGAGCTCCCGCCGGACGTCATTGAGTGCGTGCGGCTGGATGACGGCAATGATCAACTTCATATACTTTCCCGTAAGATGATGATGAGGCAGCGGCGGATGATGGGTCTATGATCGCCGGGGAATCGTCCCCGGGCGGCCACCACCGCCGGCCTCACATCTTCAGCTATCCGATGGCCACTTTTCCCGTCTCTCCGCTCCTGATGCGGATGCACTCCGCCAGGTCCACGACGAAGATCTTGCCATCCCCGATGCTGCCGCTGCGGGCGGCCTTGACGATTGCATCGATTGTCGGCTTGACGAACTCCTCATTGACCGCGATTTCGAGGCGTATCTTCTTCAGAAGGTTTCCGGCCTCCTTCACCCCGCGGTAGACCTCGGTGACGCCCTTCTGGCGGCCGCAGCCCAGGACGTTGGACACCGTTTTGAGGTAGATCTTCTTCTCGTCGAGCTCCTTGAGCACGTCGTCGAGCTTGTGCGGCTGGATGATTGCGATGATGAGTTTCACTCCCCTGTCTCCTTTCAGTCGATGAGCGTGTAGGCGCTCTCTTTGTGCTGAGTGTTGTCGAGCCCGATCGCTTCATCCACGTCGCGGACGCGAAGGCCCATGAGCTTGTCCAGGACCTTGACCAGGATGAAGGTCACGACGACCGCGTAGCCGATCGTGGCCGCGACGGCGATAGCTTGAATCCCCAGCTGGGCGGCGTTCCCGTAGAACAGCCCGTCGGCCCCCGCGGGGTTGATGAGCTTTGTGGCGAAAAGGCCTGTGGCGAGGGCACCGACGGTGCCTCCCACGCCATGCACGCCGAACGCGTCCAGGGAGTCGTCATAGCCCAGCCTCTGCTTGATTATGGCAACCGCTGTGTAGCAGACCGCCGCCACGAGCACGCCGATCGCGATTGCCGCCAGAGGCGTGACAAAACCGGCCGCCGGGGTGATGGCCACGAGGCCGGCCACGGCCCCTGTCGCCCCTCCCAGAACCGTGGGCTTCTTGTTTACCAGCCATTCAATCGCGATCCATCCGAGAGCGGCCGCCGCCGCGGCGGTATTGGTGTTGATGAACGCGCTCACGGCAAGCCCGTTGGCGGCCAGCGCGCTTCCCGAATTGAAGCCGAACCAGCCGAACCAGAGCATCGCGGCCCCGATCAGGGTGTAGGTCATGTTGTGGGGAGGAGGCGACTGAGTCGGATATCCGATGCGCTTGCCGATTGCCAGGGCGAAGACCAGCGCGGATACGCCGGATGAGATGTGCACCACGGTGCCGCCGGCAAAGTCGAGAGCGCCCAGGTTGCGAAGCCATCCGCCCGCTCCCCAGACCCAATGAGCAATCGGATCGTAGACCAGGGTAGCCCACAGGAGAGCGAACACGACAAAGGTCGGGAACCTCACCCTCTCGGCAAAAGCCCCCGTGATGAGGGCCGGGGTGATGACGGCGAACATCATCTGAAAGATCATGAAGAGCTGGTGGGGGATCGTCGCTGCGTAGTCCGGGTTGGGCGTCAGTGCGACGTCCTTGAGGCCGAGCCAGGCCAGGTTGCCGATGACGTGACCGGCGTCGGGACCGAATGCGAGGCTGTAGCCCCAGAGAATCCATTGGATGCTGATCACGCACAGGAGGAAGAACGACTGCATCATTGTTGACAGCACGTTTTTCCTCCTCACGAGGCCGCCGTAGAACAGCGCCAGCCCCGGTGCGGTCATGAACATGACAAGGGCCGTCGAAATGAGGACCCAGGCCGTGTCGCCGAAGTTGATCGCCTGCATCTCTTTATCCTCCGTGAGTGCAAGATTTCAATTGACTCAAAGAGTGCATAAGCACTTTTGGCCACTGATGAAAATCATAAGCAATTTATGTGCCAAGAATTCAAGACGCGGCTTTTGTTGCGTAACTCCGATGCTATATAGACTTATGCATATGCGGCTTTGAGTTTGTTGATTCTTCGGACTTCAATCGACGGGCCAGACCATACAGGAATGTCGGAATCGGGAAAGAGGGGAGCGCCGGTGAGCTCGGCTCAGGCGCGGAAGCTGCGGGCGTCGATGCCGTACTTTCTCACGCGCAGGCCCATGATCCGCTCCGTTATGCCCAGAGCGGCGGCCGCGGCCGCCATGTTGCCGCGCGATGTCGAAAGCGCATCCGTGATCATCTCCCGCTCGACCTTTTCCAGGGCTTCCTTCAAGCTCCTGCGCGGGAATCTTTCGTTCGCCCGCATTCTTCTCACCTCCGCGAGGACTGTGTGTCGCGAAGCAGCGGCGCTCCACACCGGGAGCGCCTCCACCCCATTCAATGCATGCAATCAACGTGCCAGGAGGTGAAAAAGCGCGAAAGCTTCAGGCGCGGAAGCGGCGGGCGTCGATACCGTACTTTCTCACGCGAAGGCCCATGATCCGTTCCGTGATGCCCAGGGAGGCGGCAGCGGCCGCCGAGTTCCCCCGCGAGGACTTCAGCGCGTCCAGGATGAGCTCCCGCTCCACCCTCTCCAGGGAATCCTCGAGGTTTCCCCGGGGGATTGTACCCGTGGCCTCCGCGGTCTGGAGGGAAGGGGGAAGATGGTGGCCGTGGATCACGCCGTCCTCGCTCAACAGCACCGCCCTCTCGACGCAGTTCTCGAGCTCCCGCACGTTTCCGGGCCAGTGGTAGACCATGAGCATATCTATGGCGGGCGTGGAGATCCGCCGCACGTCCTTGTGCGAGAGCTTGCTGTACTTCTCCGCGAAGTGATCCGCCAGAAGGAGGATGTCGGTTCTTCTCTCGCGAAGGGGGGGGATGTGGATGGGAAAGACGTTGAGCCTGTAGTAGAGATCCTGGCGGAACTGTTCCTTCTCGATGAGCTTTTCCAGGTCGCGATTGGTGGCGGCAATGAGCCTCACGTCGGTCTTGAGCGTTTCGGTTCCGCCGACGCGCTCGAACTCGCGCTCCTGCAGGACGCGAAGCAGCTTGATCTGGACCGCGGGAGAAAGATCCCCGATTTCATCGAGAAACAGCGTCCCGCCGTGGGCAAGCTCGAAGCGCCCTTTGCGTGCCGAAACGGCTCCCGTGAACGCCCCCTTTTCGTGGCCGAAGAGCTCACTTTCGATCACGCTCTCGGGAAGGGCCGCGCAATTCACTTTGATGAAAGGCTTTGCCGCGCGCCTGCTCGCGTAGTGGATGGCATGGGCCACAAGCTCCTTTCCTGTGCCGCTTTCTCCGCGGAGCAGCGCCGTGGTGTCGCTCGTCGACACCTGGGAGATGAGCTGGTAGACCTCCTGCATTGCCTTGGAGTTGCCTATGATGTTCGAGGGCCGGAAGCGGTCCTTCAGCTCCTCCTGGAGGCGAAGGTTCTCCTCCATCAGCTTCTCCCGCTCCTCCTGAGCCGTCCGGCGCAGCCGGACGGCCTGGGAGATAAGGGAAGCGACGATGGAGAGGATGCGCGCCGTCTCCTGGAGGGAAACCGATTCCGAGGCTATCCTGTCCGCGGAGAGGGCGCCGATCACCTCCCGGCCGAGCTTGATGGGCACGCAGATGAAGGAGATGTCCCCGCCCTTGAGGCTCCTTCTGGCGCGGGTCTTGTCGAGGAACTCGGGTTCCTCCGCGATCTTCGGCACCATGGCCGGCTTTCCCGTCTGGATCACCTTGCCCGTGATCCCCTCTCCGAGCTTGTATCGTCCCCGACGTTTCTGGCTCGGGGAAAGGCCGTAGGCCGCCTCAATGGAGATTTCTCCGGTCTGGCGGTTGAGGAGGGTGAGGGTGGTGAAGAGCATCCCCAGGCAGCGGGTGATCACCTCCAGAACGGGCTCCACCACTGTGCGCAGGTCGAGGCTGGATTCGAGGATCTGGCTGATCTCGAAGAGCATGGAGAGCTCGCTGACCCCTCCGCCTACATGCCCCAGCTCCGCCTGCGCCGCCTTCTTGTCCATCATGAACTCCTGCCTCGCTTTCCTACAAAACCGTAACAATTAGAATTAAAAGCTACATAAATGTAGCCGATCCATGACTGGCGGTCAAGGGGGCGCCCTCGGCTCTGCGTCCGTTCGCGCGAAGGCTCGCGGGAGGCGGCAGTCACGCTTCTCTCCGGGGCGCAAAAGCGCATGGGCGGCGAGCTCGTTCGTCCGGCCGGCAGGCTTGACATCGGCTCCATCTCCCTCGTATAAGTGCCGGTATGCACCCACTCGCGCAAGAGTTGAACACAACCCTGGCCGGAAGCGTCGTCGAAGCGCTGTTCTCCGACCTTGGCAAACGGATGTACTTCCCGAAGGGGATCGTCGCGCAATCCGCCGAGGCGAAGAAGCATGCCACGAGGATGAACGCCACCATCGGCATCGCCTACAAGGGCGGCAAACCCATGTCCCTCCCCTCCATCCGCAATGTCCTGCCCGGCCTGGAAGTCGAGGAGATCTTTCCCTACGCGCCCACCCAGGGGATCGAGCAGTTCCGGGAAGCGTGGAAGAAGGACATCGAGCTGAAGAACCCCGACCTCGCGGGAAAGACCTTTTCCCTGCCCCTCGTGGTGCCGGGGCTGACGGCCGGGATCGCGACCCTGGCGGACCTGTTCACGGGCCCGGGCGATGCCGTCGTGCTCCCCGACCTCTGCTGGGACAACTACCCCCTCATCTTCGAGACCCGGCGCGAGGCGCGCATCGCTCCCTTCCCGTTGTTCAAGACCGATAAAAGCGGAATGGACGTGGAGGGGATGGCGAAGACTCTCCGAGGCGAGGCGAAAAGGAAGGGCAGGATCGTTCTCCTGCTCAACTTCCCCAACAACCCGACGGGATATTCCCCGACTAAGGCGGAGGCAGCCAGGATCGTATCGGAGCTGGAAAGCCTTGCGCGGTCGGGCGTGCGGATGCTGGTGATAACGGACGACGCCTACTTCGGGCTGTTCTACGAAGAGGACACCTACACCCAATCCCTGTTCGCCCCGCTCGCCGCGCTGCATGAAAACATCCTCGCGGCGAAAATCGACGGCTCCACCAAGGAGCATCTCACCTGGGGATTCCGAACCGGGTTCGTGACCTTCGCCTCCAAGGGCCTTTCGGCCGAGCAGTATGACGCCCTTACGCGAAAGCTCATGGGGGCTGTCCGCTCCTCGGCTTCCAACTCCAGCATCCTGGCCCAGAGCGTGATCCTTCGGGCGCTGAAGAGCCCAAGCCTGGCTGAAGAGAAGGGGGAAGCGTTCCGCATTCTCAAGGAGAGATACCGGCGGTCCCGCGAGATCCTCGCGGGCAGGAAGAGCCAGGCGATCGCGCCTCTTCCCTTCAATTCGGGCTATTTCATGAGCTTCCAGCTCGCCCGCGGCCGCGCTGAAGACCTGCGCAAGGCGCTTCTCATGCACTCCGGGGTGGGCACCATCGCCATCGACGAAACGTGCCTTCGGGTCGCCTATTCGAGCGTGGATACCGAGAAGCTGGAAGAGCTCTACGATTTGATCTACGCGGCCGCGGAGAAGGCGCCGGAGACCTCTCTCTAGGAGGAGATCAGGAAGCGCCCCAGCTCCTTGAGCTCGGGGATCTTGTCGTAGACCGGCGGTTTCTTCCCGTGAGCTTCCCTGTCGAGGCTCGTCGTCTTGATGTACAGCTCGTTCACCATGTCCGAGAGGATCTCCAGGTTCACGGGGAAGTTCTTCGCCGCCATGTCGCGCAGGACCTTGTCCTGCTCCGCAGCGCCGCCCATTCCCGGGGAGGAAGATCCCCCGATCATGTTTCGGATGTTGGGAAGCAGCTTCTGCCGCGCCTGGTAGATGAAGTGCGCTGCGGCGAGAATCATCTCGTAGAGCTCGTCGAACTGGAAACCCTGAGCCTTGTAGTAGTCCGACTTGGTGGTGAGGTTGTCCAGCTTGTCCCATTCTCCCTGGGCCAGCTCCAGGACGACGATTGCCTTTCGCACGAAGCGGTTGTTGACGTTCGTCTGGTAGTGGTCGCCGATTTTCTCGACGAGCCTGTAAATGTCCGGGTCCTTTATCGCCATCCGCTGATCTCCTGACGCAGCACTGTAACCCGTGGCCGGAGCACGGTCAAGGCGCCGGGAATGAGGGGGGATCCGAGGCGCCCGCCCGCCCCGCTTCCGGCAATCCGGTCTGCCCGCGCCACAGCCTCCCCTGGCTGGTCCCGCGCTCGCGCATCTCGGCTGCCAGCCGCGAAGCGAAGCGCTGCTTGTCCCAGAAGAATCGGGGCGCCAGGAGCCTCTGGCGCGGGGTGTCGCACGTCAGGCGCATGATGAGGCAGCGGGGCGGGAGGATCTGGAGCACCGCGATGGCATATTCAAGGTGCCTCTGCGCGCTGGGCGCGCCTACCTCGCCCTTGAGGAACTCCTCAGCAAGGGGCGCGCCCATCTGAATGTGCAGGTTGTGGATCTTCACCCCGTCGGGGTCGAGCCGGGCCACGAAGCGCGCCGTCCGCTCGATGTCGGAGATCTCCTCCCCCGGCAGCCCGAGGATGAGGTGGACGGCAACCTTCACCCCGTGCCGCCTCACCCTGTCAAAAGCCGCCGTGAAATCCGAGGCCGAATGCCCGCGGCCGATCCTGCAGAGCGTCAGGTCGTTGGAGGATTGCAGCCCCAGCTCGACCCAGACATCGAGGCCGCGGCCGCGGTACGAGCCGAGAAGCGCCGCCTTCTCCTCGTCGATGCAGTCCGGCCTCGTGGAGACGACGAGCTCGCGGAAAGAGGCCAGCGCGAGAGCTGAATCGTAGATCCGCGCAAGCTCGCCGGCGGGTGCGTTGGTGGCGGAAAAGGCCTGAAAATAGAGGATGAAGGCTTTTGCCGCGTAGCGGCGCCTGAGGAACCGGATGCCCGTTTCCACCTGGCGTCGGAGGCTTCCTGCATTGCCGAGATACGGAGCGCGCGCTCCGTCTTCGGCGCAGTACGAGCATCCCGGCCGCGACCTGTCTTCGCGGTTTGGGCAGGAGAAGCCGCCATCCACCGAGACGCGGTAGATGCTGCACCCATAGACGCGCCTGAGGTAGCGGGAATAGCTGTTGTAGGGAAGCTCCACCATGTTCCGCACCGTCATGGTAGCAGAATCGCTTCAGGATTGACATCCGGCGCAGGGGCTCCTACAGTGCGGATCATGGGAAGCCGATCCCGCATTCGCCCCCTTCTTTTCGCGGCGGCCTGTTGTGTTCTGGCCTCATGCGGCCTGTTGTCCGAGCCGTCGGTGAGGCTGCTCACCGATCGCCCCGAGCTCGCCGCATACGTCGAGCGCTACAATGTGCGGCAGGGCGATTTCCGGGTGGAGGTCCAATACCGGGAACAACCCGGCCAGGCGGTACTGGATGGGGAGCAGGCCGACGTCGTTGTCGGAGAATGGCTGGCATCGCCCCAGCTCCTGGACCGCTTCGAATCCACGGCGGACATTGTAAAGCCGGGCAGGATAGAGCCGTCGTGGTTTTATGCCGGGCTTTTGTCCATGGGTTCCAAGGACAACAGACCCGTTCTCATCCCCCTTTCCTTCGACCTTCCCGCGGTTGCCTTTTGCCAATCCAGCGTTCCGGACGATCTTCCCTCAATGTTCATGCCGCTGGAGCTGATGCGCTCGATGAGCCCGGGCTTCAATAGCACGGCGAAGAACGGCTCCGCCTCTTCCCTGGGTTTTTCCCCCCTGTGGAACCTCGACTTCCTTATCCTGAGCTCGAAGCTCCTCGGAGCCCGCTTCCATGCCGGCCGGGGGGGCCTGCCCGCCTGGGACACGGACGGGCTGGCGCGGACCCTCGATTACCTGCGGGCCTGGATCACGAGCGCGAACGGCGGGAAAGACAGGGACAAGGCCTTCGCCGACAAGAACCTCGTTCAACCCTACTACAAGCTCCTTACGGCCAAGAAGACCCTCTTCACGCTCACGCGATTCACGGATTATTTCGCCCTGCCTGAGGACAAGAGAAAAGACCTCGATTATCGCTGGATGTCCAGCAATGGCGTCATCCCGGTGGAAGACGATGTCCTGTTCGCCGGGGTGCTCCGCTCTGCGCGCAACAAGAGGGGAGCCAAGGCATTCCTGGAATGGTTTTTCACCCTCCAGAACCAGAGGAGCTTCCTCGAGGTGGCCCAATCGCTGCGCATCGGCGTATTCGGCGTCACCGACGGTTTTTCATCCTTCAAAATCATCAACGAAAAGGACATGGCCCAGAAGTATCCAATTCTCCTCGGCCATGTACCCCTGGAAAGCCTGCTCGAGTTTCCCGACACCCTGCCGGACAATTGGGTGAAGGTCAGGGACGAGGTGATCCTGCCGTGGATCTCACGGGCGACGGTGGGGGACGATACCGCGGATCTTTCCACGCGAATCGACGAATGGCATGCAGCGGCAATGAAGAAATAATCGAGAGAGGCGAAACTGAAGCCGCGGGAAGCCTTCCGCAGGCCCGCTCTGCCCGCTCGACTTCCGGTAATGTTGACATCACATCGGTTATGCTCTATGATGGACGCATAAGATAATCACCCCGGGAGGTACCAATGGCTACGGTAGAACTCAGAAACATCTCTAAAATCTACGAGGGTGGCGTCAAAGCGGTTGATAACGCCAATCTCACCATAAACGACAAGGAGTTTGTGGTACTCGTAGGGCCTTCGGGCTGCGGCAAGACGACGACTCTCCGCATGGTCGCCGGTCTTGAGGAAATCAGCTCCGGCGAGCTGTACATCGACGGTCGGCTCATGAACGACGTGGCGCCGAAAGACCGCGACATCGCGATGGTCTTCCAGAACTACGCGTTGTACCCGCACATGACCGTCTACGACAACATGGCTTTCGGCTTGAAGATCCGAAAGTACCCCAAGGCGGAGATCAACTCGCGCGTTCATGAGGCGGCGCAGATCCTCGACATCGAAGAGCTCCTGGACAGAAAGCCCAAGGCTCTCTCGGGCGGCCAGAGGCAGCGCGTGGCGGTAGGGCGGGCAATCGTTCGAAAGCCGAAGGTGTTCCTCTTCGACGAGCCGCTCTCCAACCTGGATGCGAAGCTGCGCGTGCAGATGAGGGCCGAGCTTTCGGCGCTCCACCACAGGCTGCAGGCCACCATGATCTACGTCACCCATGACCAGGTCGAGGCGATGACCATGGGCGACAGGATCGTCGTGCTGAAGGACGGGATCATCCAGCAGATCGGAACCCCGCTGGGCCTGTACAACACGCCCGTCAACAGGTTCGTCGCCGGCTTCATCGGCTCCCCCCCATGAACTTCGTGAAGGTCAACCTCAGGCTGGAGAACGGGAGAGTCTTCGCGGACGAGGGGTCGTTCAAGATCGAGCTCACCCCCCAGCAGGCGGAGACGCTTCGAAGCTACGTGGGAAAGGATGCCATCTTCGGCGTGCGGCCGGAAGACCTCATCTACACGGAGACTGCGGAGAAGCAGAACAACATCATTTCCAAGGTCGAGGTTGTGGAGCCTCTGGGAGCCGAGATCCATCTGTGGGTCAGCACCAAGAACACGCAGATCGTGGCCAAGGTCCCGCCCCGCTACAGTTTCCACGTCGGCGATCAGGCGAACCTGCACCCCGATTTGAACAAGATCCATTTCTTCGACCTCGAGACGGAGAAGGCGATCTTCTAGAGATTCTCATCTTCTCACGCGAAACAAAAAGGCCGGTGGAAACGCCGGTCTTTTTGTTTCCTTGAAGCGGCACCGCCGTTTCGCTATACTCTTTGCGGAAACCTATGGCAGTTCCCGCCGCAACCGTGAACCAGCGCTCCCGCATCGTCGAGAACCTTCACTCCCTCGTGGAGAGAACGGAAAAGGCCTACATCCGTATGGGCCAGATGCTGCCCGACATGATGAAGGAACTGGACCGCGGCTTCGGAGAGGCGAGGACGCTGGTGGGCTATTTCACCGGCCAGCACATCCAGGACCGGTCTGCCTCAAACGCCGAACAGGGCATGGTGGGCACCGTGCTGGAGGACGCCCGGTCCGTGATCGCCGATGCGACCTTCTTCTTTTCCGGCATGCAGGAAGCCGACCAGGTGAGCTTCCAGTCGATCAACGACGGGATCCAGAACCTCTCCCTGCTCGACGAGAAGCTGAAGGCCATCCGGGAAGACTCCATGGAGATGGAGCTGATATCCCTCAATGCCATGACCGTGGCGCTGAAGGCCGGCCAGGCCGGGCGCGCCTTCTCCGTCATCACGGAGGAGCTGAAGGCGCTGTCCGGCGATACGATCGGGTATACGGAAAAGCTCACGGCCGAGGGCAGGAAGATCCTCGAGCTGTTCTTCCAGTACCGCCGGGACGTGGAGAAGATCCAGAGCTTCCAGGAGAGCTTCTACGCGGGGTTTCGCGCGAAGCTCGAGGGCAGCTTCGAGAACTTCCGCCTCGGCGTGGGAAAGATGGCGGAGATCCTCCTGCAGGTGATCGACGGGGCCGGCAACACCAGAAAGCCGCTCGTTCTGATCATGGAGGAGATCCAGTCCCAGGACATCATCAGGCAGTCGATCCAGCACGTGGTGCTCTCCCTTTCAGCCGACGCCGACGCGAGCCTCCTCGATTCGGATCCCCAGAAAGCCGACGAGCTTTTGGACGAGCTCGCGTTTCTGGCGATGCTGCCGGATCTTTCCGGCAGCCTTCTGAAGGACGTGGAGGCGAACATCTCCCGCGGCGTCAGCGTCTTCCGCGAAAACCTCGGCGAGCTTCGCACGCTGCTGGAAAGCGCCGAGCAGGAGAAGCGGATATTCGTGGAATACTTCGACTCCGGAGAGAACGCGCTCGCGAAGATGTTCGAGGAGTCCATCGAGGGGATGAGCGGCCTCTTGGAGAGCGTCGAAAAATCGATGGCGGAGAAGGGGAAGCTGGGCCCCGAGGGCGGGAGGATCCTCGAGGAGCTGAAGGACCTCCAGGAGAGCTTCGAGGATTTCGTCTCCTTCGCCGACCGCTTCCGGACCGTTGACATTGCGGCGCGTATCGAGCTTGCCAAGCAGGAGGTGCTGCGCTCGAAGCGCAGCACGATGGGCAGCCTCACGGGGCTGGCATCACGGATCGGCGGGGACGTGAAGGCGGCTCTCGATACGATCCTGGTGACCATCGAGCGCATAGAGACGACCATCAGGCGCTTCGCCGTGGAGGTGGAGAGGGGCGCGGTGCGCGTGGGCTCCCTCGTCGTCGCCATCCGCGGCGTGTACGCGCGGCTCACCGAAGCCAAGGATTTCCTCTCTCATACGATGCGGGAGTTTTCCCTGTATACCAGCCGGTTCTTCACGCTGATCGACGAGCTGGAGGGAGAAGTGGAGGCCCTGGCGGCCCTGGAGGTCCCGATGGCGGAAACGGTGGGCGAGCTCACCGAGCTTCGCGCCCAGCTTCTGGCGCGAAAGGAGGCGGCCCTCGCCGCGCGCGGCCTTACCTCCTGGACAATCAGAGACAGCAGGCTGAAGGAGATGATCGAAAAGTTCACAATCCTCACTCACAAGAAGACCGCGGCCGAGCTCGGGGGGTTCACCATCGAAGACGGCGGGAAGCCGGGCGAGCTCACGCTGTTCTGAAGCAAGGGGGGACAATGGGAGGGAAAGTCATCTTCATCGTCGACGATTCATCGACGCTGCGCGCGTCCGTCGAGTTCACGCTCACCGAAGCCGGATACACCGTGGTCCAGGCCGAGGACGGCGCCGCTGCCCTCGCCGCCCTGAAGGAATTCGACGGCAAGGAGAGCGAGGTCGGGATGATCATCACCGATATCAATATGCCCGCCATGGACGGCATCACCTTCATCAAGGAGGTCAAGAAGACCGCCTTCAAGTTCGTGCCCATTCTCGTGCTCACGACGGAGAGCCAGGAATCGAAAAAGATGGAGGGCAAGGAAGCCGGCGCGTCCGGCTGGCTGGTGAAGCCCTTCAAGCCCGAGCAGCTCACGGGGGTGGTTTCGAAGTTCCTCCCGTAGGAAGCTTCGATGCACGTCGCATTCAATCCGAAACACAACCTGGAGGTGGTCGAGATCTACCCGGGGGAGTGGCATGCCACCAGGGCTTCTTGCATCATCTCCACCGTTCTCGGCTCCTGCGTCTCCGTGGCGCTGCACGACTCCGCCGTCGGGGTGGCCGAGGCTGTTCTTCACGTCGGATGCCCACGTACTCCTCAAGCGCATCTCCGTTCGGGAGGAGGCGCCCCTCGAGAAAGAGGAGGAAGAGTATCTCTTACCCCTGCGCGCGCAGGAGAAAAGGGGGGGATCGTCCTTTTTTAGGGCCCGAGTCCTTGAAGAAATCGTCACTCCCGCCCTGGGGCTCATCGAAGGCGCCCGTGGGAACGGTTCCGTTGTTGCGCAGCGCGTAGAGCTTGGCCACGTAGCGGACGGTGGCCATGGCGCGCTCGAGATCCTTCTTGTCCTTCTCCATTCCCGCGAAGAAGTCGTCCGTCGTGACTCCCGTCCTGATGAAGCCCTTTCCATAGCCCTGGTCGTTGTAGGCCTTGAGCTCCAAGAGACGGTAGTAGACGCGCTCGAAGCGGAAGAGGGTCTTTCGAAGCTTGAACAACAGCCCGATGATCTCCTTCTTCTCCTTCATCACTTCCAGCCTGCCGCCCACCTGGCCCTTCTTGTCTTCCTGGACCCACTTGTTAAGGACCGCCTTGTTCTTCATCAGCGCTCCATAGTCTAGGAGGAACTGCATGGTCATCGAGTCGTAGAGCTTGGCATAGTTGGTGATTGCCTGCAGGGCATTGGCCTTCAAGGCCTCGATGCGCTCGGCCAGCCAGTTGGCGCGGAAGGTCTCCAGATCCGACACCGCGATGGGCACCTTCCGAAGCGCCTCCCCTTCCTGCTTTTCGATCGCGGTCCCGGGGGCGGCGGAGATGTTCCTGCCATCCTCGTCGGTGCAGACCACCTCTCCCTCGTCGCAGGTGACCAGGATGTCCCCCGAAGGCGGAGCGGTGACGGTGAACTGGGTTCCGCGGACTCCCATGGCGGTGGATTCCGTGCGTACCTTGACGTCCTGCGCTCCGGTGAGCTTGGAGACCTTCAGCGAAAGGGAGCCCGTGATGAGGTTCACCGAGCTCTGCTGTTTGGAGCCGATCCGAGAGAGCTCGAAGCTGAACTTGGTGTTCGCCGACAGCTTCACCGTCATGGAGGCTGCCTTGGGGGATGTCATGCGGACTTCCGCAAGGCCGTCGGCGCCGGTGGAGAGCAGGTCGAAGTTCTCGATGCCCATTCCAACCTGGACGTCCGAAGGTGAAAGCTCGTCACCGTTCCTCATCACCGACACATCGCCCTCGAGATAGGCCGTTTCTCCGATCCGGTCTCCCGCCGCCAGGGAAGCCGTGCCCACGAGGACGATGAGAGCGAACGCGAAAATCCCCTCACGTGCCTTCATAATCTTACTCCTCGAGCCTTCTCTGGGATGCTTATCTCGAAGTATATCATCCCGGCCGGCGATTTACACGCCCGCTACGGGGGGCTTCAGAAAAGCTTCAGTCTCCGGACGGATCAGAACACGGCGAAGATCTGCCAGGACCCGTCTTCCTCCGTGAAGTAGTACCTCTGGTAGGTCGTCCAGAAGGGGACGGTATCCGAGAGGTCCACCTTCGCCTTCACGTTGAGGGCGTACACGGGGCCCTGTATCTCGTCCACGAACTCCTTGCTGGGCTCCACGAAAATGCTGGCCGAATCGACGACGTCGGAAAGGGTGAGAGAGCCGAAATCGGTGCTCTCGAAGTACCCCTGGAAGGTGGTTTGGAGCTCGTCCCGCGAAACCGTCTGGCGCATGCGAATGACCCGCACGTTCTGCGCGATGTATGCAAGGGTTGCGTCGATGTCCTTCCTGAGGAACGCGCTCACGCAGTCGCCGAAGGCCTGCTGGATCTGCTTGTCTGGAGCCAGGGGGGTCTCGCTGGGAGCGGCGGCCGGGGCGGAAGCGGGCAAGGGCTGCGGCCTCCAATCCATCGGCGGGGAGTTCGGGCCGATGGCGAAGATATACCAGCTTGCCCCGAGCTTATGCGCCCAGAACTGCTGGCTCTCCTCCCAGAAGCTCATCTGCTGGGAGAAGTCCATCCGGGCGTCGACGCGCAGGGTGGAGGTCTGTCCCCACTGTTTCTGTGCCTGATCGGGGGCCTTCGCTATGGCAATGGAGTCCAGGTTATAGAGGGCGCCCGGATCCACCCCCGCCAGGGGAACCGTGGAGAAAAAGTCCCTCAGGGCCGCCTCGGCGTCCGCCCGGCTCACATCCGCCTGGAGAGCGTCGATGTAGACGGATCCGTCGAGGAACGCGGTCACCTCAGCCGGATCCCGATCGAGGAACGCTCCCAGGAGCCTGAGGAAGAACGAGCGCGGGAGAAGCCCGGGCTTTTCCGCGGCCTCGGGCGGGGCGAGCATGCCTGCCCTGCCCTGGGCAAGCAGCTCCTCGGCCGATGGCTGCTGCGGTTCCGTGATCTCGGATGGGGCGAGCTGCGGGTAGATCATGACGGCGAGCTCCTTGTATTCCCTGCCCAGCTCAGTTTTTCCTACTTTCGCGTACTGGGCGCCCGCCAGGTAGCAGGCCTCGGCGAGGGACTTCCGCTGCGTTTCGCTGAAATCTTTGTAGAATTGCGACCATGCGATTCCCGCAACCAGCGGGAGTATGAGGATGGAGAGCACGAACTTATTTCTCATACGGCGCCTCCTAGCGAGCGTTCTGCGGCAACTATACCAAACATTTCGTCGAGTTGACAACCCAATGCGCACCTGCTACTATTCCCGAAGGAATCCGAGTTGAGGGAGGATGATAGAATGTCCAAGCTCGTCACGCTTGCCCTCGTAGCCGGTCTTTCGCTTTTTCTCCTCGGCTGCCCTTCCACGCCAAAACCGCCGGAGCAGACGGCGGCGACCCCCGTGTTCAACCCCGTGGGCGGAACGTTCACCCAGGAGGTGTCGGTGGAGGTCACGACCCAGACCGAGGGGGCCGAGATCCGCTATACCCTTGACGGGAGCGACCCTTCGTCCACGAATGGCACGCTGTACTCGGGACCCGTGAAGATCAGCGAGACGACCACTCTCGCCGCCATCGCGGTCAAGACGGGCTTCAAGGACTCGGAGATCGCCAAGGCCACCTACACGATCTCCCCACCTGCGGCCGTCACTCCTCCGCCCGCGGAAGTCTCCCCGATTACGGACGCAGAGATCTCCGCCGTGCGCGATGCAATCGCCCGCGCCAAGGAGGCGGATGCCGACTACTACGACCCCGACACGATCGAGCAGGCGAGGCAGTTGTTGAACGACGGCCTGGCCGCGCGCACCTCGGATCCCGCCAAGGCCAGGGAAGACCTGACGGCGGCAAAGGAAAGGGCGGACCTCGCTTTCCAGAACTCCGTGGAGAAGGCCGTCGTGGACCTGAGCAACCGCATGGAAGCGTTGAAGGAGATGCTCGTCGAGCAGCAGGCCGACAAGTTCCTCCCGGATGAATACAACAAGGCCGTTGCCGGCATAGACGAGGCAAAGGCCCTGTACGACAGCGGAGACCTGGCCGGGGCCAGGGCCCGCGCCTATGCGGCCCTCAAGGATATGGCGGACCTCTCTTCCCATCTGCAAAACAGGCTCGCCTGGATCAAGATACTGAAGAGGGATACGGAGGATTATCTCCAGCAGGCGGAGGCGGCGGACGCGAACCAGTGGGCGCCCGACCAGAAGAACAAGGCCAACTCCCTCTACCTGCAGGGCATGGAGGCCTTCCAGGCCTACAGGCTCGATGACGCCGAGGAGAGCTACGGCGCCGCGCGGGAAGCTGCCAAGGACGCCGTAAACATGGCGCGGGAGAATAAAAGCGCAGCCACGGCAGAGCTGAAGAAGAAAACGGAGGCGCTGAGGCTCCAGACGATGAAGGCCCTCGAGGACGCCTCCTCCCTTACCGTCGTCACCGAGGACGGGACTGTCATCAAGCCGCAGAAATGGTCCGGCGAAGATCTGCTGAAGCAGCAGCAGGAACAGCAGCAGCAGGACCAATCCCCAGGGGACCAGTCGATGGCGGTTCCCGGCGGCGCCGACACCGTTGTCCTGGCCGACGAATCCCAGGAGAACCTCCTCACTCAGGCCAAGGAGCTGTGGAAGCTGGGCCTGGAGGAGGAAGCGAAGGGCAACTACGCCAAGGCGCAGGAGTACTACCAGGAAGCGCAGCGCTACGTCGATGTCTACAAGAGCTTCGCCGTCAAGGGAGTCTACACGGTGCGCCTGATCCCCGAGAGGCGCGATTGTCTCTGGAGGATCTCCGAGTACGATTTCATCTATGGCAACCCCCGGCTGTGGCCGAAGATCTGGCGGCGCAACAGGAAGCTCATCCAGAACCCCGACCTGATCTATCCGGGGTGGCTGCTCGTCATCCCGCCCCAGTAACGGGGCCGGAGGAGTAGCGGGAAATTCTCTCCACGAGCTCCCGTTTGAGCTTTTCCAGCTCCTTGTCCGAAGCGGCCTCGACGACGAGGCGGAGCAGCGGCTCCGTGTTTGATTTTCTCACGTTGAACCACCAGGTGGGGAAATCGATCCTGACTCCGTCGATGTCGGTGAGGGTCCCCGTCGAATAATCCCCGCTGATCCGCTGCACGATCTCGGCCGCATTGGGGACGGTGAAGTTCATCTCCCCGGAGAAAAAGTACTTCTTGACCGACCGCATGAGCCGGGACATCGGCACCCGCCGGTGACAGAGCACCGCGAGCACGATCAGCGCCGCGATCATGCCCGAGTCGCAGAAGAAGTTCTCCCGGAAGTAGTAGTGCCCGGCGAGCTCCCCGCCGAAGATCCCCCCCGTATCCCGCAGGAGCTTTTTCGCGTGGGAGTGTCCCACCTTGCAGATGCGCGGCTCGGCCCCGAGGGCGGCGAGATGCTCCACGACGGAGCGCGAGGAACGCACGTCGTAGCTCACCACCGGGGAGGCGCCGGCGAGCCTCCCACGGTGGAGCCGGAAGTAGTAGTCCCCGATGAGACAGATGATGAGGTCGGGCGAGATGAAGGCCCCCCGTTCGTCGACAAACATCACCCTGTCCGCGTCCCCGTCGAAGCAGATCCCCAGCGACGCCTTCTCCGAGACGACCCTCGCCTTCAGGGCGGCGAGGTTCGCCTCGACCAGCGGGTTGGGCGAGTGGTTGGGGAAGCGGCCGTCGGGCTCATCGAAGATCGTGACGAAGTGCGCCGGGAGGCGGGAGAGAACGTCGTGCAGGTACACGCCCGCCGTGCCGTTGGAGCAGTCGATGACGGCGGACACATCGGAGATCCCGCCGGAAAAGCGGGCGAGGTGAGCGATGTAGCCGGCCCGGATGTCGAGGTTCGTGAGGCCGCCCCGCAGGACGGTGCGGCTTTCGATGGAGCCTGAAGCGACGAGCTTCTCCAGCTTCTCGAGGCCCGTGTCGTAGCCCACGGGGATGGCCTGCCGCGCCGAAACCTTCAGGCCGTTGTACTGGGGCGGGTTATGGGAGGCCGTGATCATGACCCCGCCGTCGAACCCATAGGAGGCGGTGGCGAAATAGACCGCCGGGGTGTCGCACAAGCCGATGTCGATGACCCCCGCCCCCGCGTCGCGCAGCCCCGAGCTGAGGGCATCGAAGATTTCCGCGGAGGAGAGCCGCGCGTCCCTTCCCACGACGATCTCGCGGGCCTCAAGCAGTCCGGGGAGGGCGCGGCCGATCGCATACACCGTCTGCCGGTCCCATTCGCTGCCGTACACGCCTCGAATGTCGTATGATTTGAAGATGCTCATCTCGCTGCCTTCCCGGAGCCCGCCGCCGGGGCCGCGCCCGGCGCTCTACTTTCCTTCGTACCAGATCTTGCCGGCATCCCGGAAGGCCTTCTTGCCCGCGAGCCCCCTGTACGCGATCAGGGAGAACGCCGCGTACAAGGCGAAGCCCAGGAGGGTGAGCCACAGGTAGATGGGATTTCCCGTCGTTTGCCAATAGATGGGGAGGTTGATAAGCAGCACCATCGGGATGGCCAGGGCGAAGGTGATGCCCGAAGCGAACATGTAATCGCTCGCCACGGGCGAGGCGAACTCCGGATCGACCACGCGAAGGAGGGCGAGCCCCGTGGAGAGCGTTCCCGTCATGTTGCCGTAGATCATGATGGATCTGCCGAACTTGTGGTCCTCGAACAGGCGGGAGCAGGTCCAGATGCATGTGATGGTCGTGATGATTCCCCCGACGATCCCGATGACGACGATGGGCATCCAGTAGCGGGAAACCGTTACGATGGTGATGGTTGCCACCGAGGCGGTGACCATCACGTCGACAGACGCTCCCGCGATCCGGTTGAGGCTGCCCTCGTCGAGGGTGTAGTCGATGCGGGCCGCCTTCATCAGCCTCTTCACGAAGAGGGCGATCACCGCGGCGAAGATGAAAGAGATGCCCCAGAGGGTATCGGCCAGCTGTTTGCCCAGCGCTCCGGCGAGAGAGACGGGATACGTGATGCCGCGCAGGAGCACGTAGGTGACGAGATAGATGGCGAGAATGACCGCGAGATTGTAGGACATCGAATCGATGGCTTCCGTGTCCGTGCGCAGGAGCGCCCCGACGGGCAGGCTCTCCTTCGGGCCGTAGATTCCCGTGCGCAGCTCCTTCTTGCTCATGCCGGCGAGGGACTTCTTCTCCAGCCAGCCCCTGCTCCTGCCGTAGTTGATGAGATAGACCCCGCCGATGCACCCCCAGATGTATCCCATTGCCGCGAATATGAGGCCGAGGTTTCCCGCGTTCTCGAATCCCGAGGATTCCCATGCCTTTCCGATGGCGAAGGATTGGCCGGGCCCCAGGCCGTAGCCGAGGGCCAGGAAGAAGCCGAAGTTGAGGAAGAGCTTCGGCATGGCGGCGACGATGATCAACGCCGTCAGCGCCAGTCCGACGATGACCTGGATGGTGTACTGGGAAACGATGGTCACGGCGGTGGCGAAGATCCGCTTTCCCGATCCCTTCACGGAGCCTTCCTTGAGGCTCATCGCGATAAAGGAGAGGTTCAACAGGTGGAAGACGAGGTTTCCCAGGCCGTCGCTGTTCATGCCGATGCGCGGCGCCAGGAAGTTGTAGAAGGGCAGGAGGAGAAAACCCGCCGTGAGGGCATTGGGGATGAGATAGCGCTGGAAAAAGGGGACCTTGGCTCTGACGAGCGTGGCAATGAGCAGGGCGAGGGAGATGAGCCCGAAATCGAGGAAGATCGACCATGAGAAAGTCATGCCGATATCACCCCCGGGCGTCCCCGGCATCTCGCGGGACAGCCCCCTTCAGGCCGGGAGTTTAGCAGGAATGAGGCGGGGTGTCGAGGAGCCGCGAAAGGCGCGGCCGTCAAAGGCGCGATCGGCCTCTGTACAGCGTGCGGTGTTTCCACTACCCTTGCGGGAGCAAATTGTACAAAGGTAGAAGGAGGCGGTATGGGGCTTCTCAGCTTCACCGTCAAGCCGAACATCCCCGAGCAGCTCAAGGCGCTCGAGGAGCTTGCCAACAATCTGTGGATCAGCTGGAACTTCGAGGCGATCATGCTCTTCATGCGTCTCGACTACGAGACGTGGCTCGCTTCGCGCCAGAACCCGACGCGGATGCTCGGCATGGTCTCCCAGAAGAGGCTCGAGGAGGCGGCCACCGACGACTCGTTCCTCGCCGCCCTGGAAGCGGTTTACGGCAAGTTCAAGCGCTATCAGAGCGCCGAACGCTGGTACACGGGGCCCATGGACAAGGTGATCGCCTACTTCTCCATGGAATACGGCCTGGACGTGGCGCTTCCCACGTATTCCGGCGGCCTGGGAGTCCTGTCGGGGGACCATATGAAGACCTCCTCAGATCTGGGCCTTCCGCTGGTAGGAGTGGGCCTTCTCTACAGGCAGGGTTATTTCCAGCAATACCTCAACGTGGACGGTTTCCAGCAGGAGCTGTACCCGGAAAACGACTGGTACAACATGCCCGTTACGCTGTGCCGCGACGCCAAGGGCAAGCCCATCACCGTCGTCGTAGAGCTCGCCGACAAGCCGGTTTCCGCGTGGATCTGGGAGGTGAAGGTGGGAAGGAACTCCCTCTACCTCCTGGACACGAACATCGAGTCAAACACTCCGCAGAGCCGTCCCGTCACCGCCTCGCTGTACGGCGGCGACAGGGAGACGAGGATCCAGCAGGAGATCCTCCTGGGAATGGGAGGGATCCGCGCGCTTCGCGCCCTGGGCCTGACGCCGGCGGTGGTGCACATGAACGAAGGCCACTCCGCGTTCCTCGGCATCGAGCGCATCCGCCTGCTCATGCGGGAGGCCAAGCTCTCCTTTGCCGAGGCATGGCAGGCCGTGTGGTCCAGCTGCATCTTCACCACCCATACGCCGGTCCCGGCGGGCAACGAGCGTTTTTCTCCGAGCCTCATGGAGAAGTACTTCCGGCCCGTGTGCCAGGAGCTCGGCATGGTTTGGAAGGATTTTCTCGCGCTGGGCCGGGAAGACCCGAACAACGACGGGGAGGAGTTCTGCCTCACCGTGCTTGCGCTGAAACTTTCGGCCTACAACAATGGAGTGAGCAAGCTGCACGGCGAGGTGTCCCGCCACATGTGGCGGCGCATCTGGCCATCGCTCCCCCTCGACGAGATTCCCATCTCCCACGTCACCAACGGCGTTCACCCCCGTACCTGGGTCACCCACGACATGGTGGATCTCCTGGACCGGTACTTCGGCCCCGACTTCCACGACGAGCCGACGAACCTGGCGGTGTGGGCCAGGATCAACCGGATCTCAGACGAGGAGCTGTGGCGGACCCACGAGCGGCGGCGCGAGCACATGGTGGCCTACGCCCGCTCGCGCCTCATGGCGCAGCTGGCGCGTCGCGGGGTTACCAACGCCGAGGTCTCCCAGGCCGAGGGTGCCCTGTCTCCCTATGCCCTCACGATCAGCTTCGCTCGACGCTTCGCCACCTACAAGCGGGCGGACCTCCTCCTTCGAGACCCCGACAGGCTCACCCGGCTCCTCACGGACAAGGAAAAGCCCGTGCAGATGATCTTCGCGGGCAAGGCGCATCCTCACGACCTTGCCGGCAAGGAGATCATCAAGAGGATCATCCATTTCGCGAGCGAACCCCGGGTGCGCAGCCGGATCGTCTTCCTGGAGGACTACGACATGACCATGGCCCGCTACCTGGTGTCGGGAAGCGACCTGTGGCTCAACTGTCCCCGAAGGCCCCTGGAGGCGAGCGGGACCAGCGGCATGAAGGCGGCGATAAACGGCGTGCTCAACATCTCGGTGCTCGACGGCTGGTGGGACGAGGCTTTCTCCAAGGAAATCGGCTGGGCGATCGGACGCGGAGAGGAGTACGAGGACCAGTCTCTACAAGATGAGGTGGAGGGCAAGGCCCTCTACGACCTTCTGGAGCGCGAGATCGTCCCCCTGTTTTACACCCGCGGCATGGACGGTCTTCCCCGGGAATGGATCCGCATGATGAAGGCCTCGATGAGCCGCGTGGGGCAGGGCTTCAGCACCCACCGGATGCTGCTGGAGTACGCCCAGAGGTTCTACGAGCCGGCCCTCGCCAACTTTGCCGCTTTCACTGCCGACGGCTCCAGCCTGGCCAAGGAGATGGCGGCATACGTGGAGAAGCTGAAGGAGAACTGGGGCGCCCTTCGAATCGAGGAACTCACCTCCTCCAGCGCGTCGATCCTCAAGGTCGGCGACACCATCTCGATCCGCGCCAAGGTTTTTCTCGCCGGCCTGTCCTCAAGCGATGTCGCCGTGGAGCTGTACCACGGCACCCTCTCCTCCCAGGGTGAGATCGGGCAGCCGATGCGAAAGGAGATGACCGCCTGCGGCCGCGACGGGCAGAGCTCGATCTATTGCGTCGATCTGATCTGCGAGGCCACGGGGAGACAGGGTTTCACCCTGCGGATCCTGCCCAAGCACAGGGCCCTGGTGCACCCATTCCTTCCCGGCCTGGTCAAATGGGGCTGAAGCTGAAGAGCCCTTCCAGGACCACGAAGAGCACGATGAGGAGGAGGGCGGGAAGGAAGTTGGCCGTTTTCAGCTTGGCAAGCCCCAGCAGGTTGACGCCGATCATCAGGACGAGCGCTCCCCCCACCCCGGTGAGCTCCCGCAGGAGAATGTCCGAGACCAGCGGTTTCAGCCACGCGGCGGCAAGCGTCAGCGCCCCCTGGTAGACGAGGACCGTTACGGCCGAGAACGCCACCCCGATTCCCAGCGCCGCGGTGAGCATGACGGCCATGAACCCGTCCAGAACCGACTTGGTCAGGATGAGGGTGTAGTCGCCCTCCGTTCCCGCCTTGAAGGATCCGACGAGCGCCATTGCCCCCACGCAGAACAGGACCGATGCCGTGAGGAACGCGTAGGCGAAATCCTTTCCGCTCTCCTTGCGAGCGAAGGTCCGCTTGAGCGCCTCTCCCAGCGCGAGAATTCCGTCCTCGATCTTCCACCACTCTCCCAGTATTCCGCCGATGATGAGCGACAGGGCGAGAAAAACGATCTTCGAGCTCTCCAGGGCCATTTTGACGCCCAGGATGACGGTCATGATCCCGGCGCCGACGTAGACGATGTTCTTGAACGACTCCTTTATCCTTGCGTGCAGGAGAAGCCCGATGATAGATCCGAGGATGACTGCGGCTGCGTTGATGACGGTGGCGATCATGGCAAGGCACGATAGCTGAATTCGAGGCCAAAGGGAAGCGTCCACGAAGCCGCGGGGAGCGTCTCACCGCCGGCCATGTCGGCCCCAAGCCCTTGTCGGACGACTCCAAAACCCGTAGAATCCGCAGGCTGTGAGAGTACGCAACGCCGCGGCCGCCGTAGTGATCTTCGCCTCGCTTCTCTTCTGTCCCTCGATGTTCGCCGACGATGTCGACCCGGCTTCGATCATCGGCATGGAATTGAAGCAGGCATTCGACGCCTTCGGCGCTCCCCGGGAAGTCTTTTCCTTCCGGGGACCCGAGGAGTGGCAGGACAACGTCGTGTTCTTCTATCCCAATTACACCTATCTTTTCTGGTACAGGAACAGGGTGTGGCAGGTACGATGTGACGGGAGGTTCGGCGGAACGCTTTTCGGGCTCTCTTTCGGCATGGGCCGCGAGGCTGTGAAGGAGAAGCTCGGGCGGCCGCTCGCCGACCAGGACGGCTCGCTTTACTTCGACATCGACGGGGGGAAGTATCCCATCCGCGTTCGCCTCGTTTTCGCCGCGGAAAGCCTTTCCGACGTCTACGTGTACAGGAGCGACTTTTGAAGACGCGCGCGTCAAGCTTCGATGCGCCCCTCGACGGAGCGAATCTCTGCCTCTGCCTGACGGGACGCTCCATCGAGGAGGACCTCCAGATCGTTCGTGAACACGGCAGGCATGCCGACCTCCTGGAGCTTCGCGTCGATTTTCTCTCCGCCGGCGAGCGCTCCCTCGCCTCGCGAATACCCGGGCTTGTCCGGCTTCCCGTGATCCTCACGGTCCGCCGGACCAAGGAAGGGGGGCAGTTCGCGGGTGAGGAATCCGAGAGGGTCTCCCTTTTACGGCGGCTTGTTTCCAGCGGCTTCGCTTTCGCGGATCTCGAGGAGGATCTGGAGGCCCCGGAGCTCGACCAGGCGGCGCGCGCGGCCGGATGCCGCGTCATCCGCTCGCTGCACGATACCGGCGGAGTTCCAGAGGACCTGGCGCGGCGGCTCGCCTGCATTGCGCGAAACCGGCAGGAGATCGCCAAGGCGGCCGTCACTCCCTGCGGCGCCGAGGAGCTCCGGCGGCTTCTGGGTGTGTTCGCGGAAACGCGCGGGATGGCGAAGATCCTCATTGGAATGGGCGAGGTGGGTTTTCCCACCCGCGTGCTGGCGGGCAAGCTCGGCTCCCTGGTGTCCTACTCATCGGGCCCGGGGAGGAACGCCGCGCCCGGGCAGACGGATCCCGGGACCCTTCACGATCTGTATCGCTTCCATTCCATCGGGGCAGAGACCGCGGTGTTCGGGGTGATCGGCGATCCCATTGCCCACACGCTTTCGCCCCTGATCCACAACAGGGGATTCGCGGCGCTGGGAATGGACGCCGTTTACCTGCCGTTTCTCGTGGATGAACCGGCGCCGTTCCTGAAGGCGGCCGAGACGCTGGATATCCGGGGCTTTTCCGTCACGATCCCGCACAAGCAGGCCGTCATCCCGCTGCTTGAGCGGCGCGACCGGTTCGTGGAATCGGCCGGTGCGTGCAACACGGTGATGAAGAGCCCCACCGGGTGGAGCGGATTCAACACCGATTCCGAAGGCTTTCTCTCCCCCCTGCGCCAGGAGCTGGGCGGCGAGATCCCGCCCGGATTGAAGGCCACCGTGATCGGCGCCGGAGGGGCTTCCCGGGCAGTTGTGTCGGCTCTCCGCGAGCATGGTGCCCGGGTCCTCGTCCTCAACCGCACCCCGGGGAGGGCCGAAGAGCTTGCGCGCGCCTTCGATGCCAGCTGGGCCTGCCTTGACGAGAATGGCATTGGACTGATGAGCGCCTACTCGGACCTCATCGTGCAGACGACGAGCGTGGGGATGGAGCCGGAGCCCGATGGCGACCCCGCGCCGGGATATCTTTTCACGGGCCGTGAAGTCGCCTACGATCTGGTGTACAGACCCGCAGTGACGCGTTTTCTTTCCCGGGCGCGCGCGGCGGGATGCCGCATCGTTTTGGGATCCCGCATGCTCCTGGCCCAGGCTTTTGCGCAGTTCAAGCTGTTCACGGGGCGCGAGTATCCCGGGGAAATCGCGGCGGGGTTGGAGGAAGAGATGGGACTCGGGAGCGCGGCGTGGCAGATATGAAATTCCCCATCAACCCGGAAGAGCTTTCGGAGATCGTGGCCGTCTGCGATCAGGACGGGATCATTCTCTGGTGGAACCGGGCCGGCAGCGAAATCACGGGATTCTCCGCGGATGATCTTGCGGGATATCACGTCGAATCGCTTTTCTCTGAAGAATCCCGGGGGGGCCTCGCTGAAATCCTCAGCCTGCGCAGGACGGGAACCATCCTGCCGGGAATGCCTCTCCGCCTTCTCACCAACTACGGGATGGAGGTGCCGGTGGAGGCGACTTCCCTCCCTCGCTACAAGGAGGGAACGTTCGACGGATGGCTGCTGATCCTGCGGGACGTCACCCTGAAGGTTCAGCAGGTCGGGCAGCTCGACAAGCTGGATCTCCTCTATAGAAGCCTCGTGGAGAACTCGCCGGCCATCGTCTATGTGCTCGATGATCAGGGCAAGCTGATTTTCGTCAACGACACGGCGGAGCTCCTCTTGGGCTACGCCAAGGCGGAGCTCATCGGGCGCGAGCTCTCGGACTTCGTACACCCCGAGGACAGGGCGCGTGCATACTGGCCGCTTCGGGAGCGCAGGCGTTTCCCCCGCGCCACGCAGAACTGCGAGTTCCGCTTCGTGACCAAAGCCGGCACCACCCGCCGCTTCGATCTCGATTACCTCTACGTCTCCCTCAACAGCATCGGCCTGCAGGATCCCGTCTCGGCTCCGGGGCAGGATCAGGCCCTCTCTCTCGGCACTCAGGGCATTGCGCGCGACATCACGGAGCTGGTCATGTTCCGCGAGTTCTCCCGGCAGGTCTCGCTGATCCTTCCCATCTGCAGCGTTTGCCACAAGATCCGGGTGGAAATAAAGGGCGGCGAGGAATGGGTTCCCCTCGATTCGTATATCTCGGGCAAGACCACCACGCGCTTCTCCCACACCTTCTGCCCCGATCATATGCCGAAGGCGGAGTGAAGCCGCTCCATCGAGAATATTTTCACGATTACGGCTTGACTCATTTTTCTTTTTTTGTACTATTATGCAAACCTTCATCAAGAGAGGAAAACGATGCCGCACAAGAAACTCTTCATCCCAGGGCCTACCGAAGTCCATCCCGACATCCTGGCCGCCATGGCCACTCCCATGATCGGGCACAGAGGATCCGAGTACACGGAGCTGCAGAAGCGCGCCACAGAAAAGGTGCAGAAGCTTCTCTTTACCGCCAATCCCGTGCTCTTCTCCGCCTCATCGGGAAGCGGGTTGATGGAAGGGGCGATTCGCTGCAGCACCGCCAAGCGTGCCATCGTTTTCTCCGTCGGCACCTTTGGAAACCGCTGGCACGAGATCGCCGAAGGCAATGGAGTTCCCTCGGACAAGCACGAGGTGGAGTGGGGCACCGGGATCACCCCGAAGATCGTGGAGCAGTACCTGTCCACGGGCAAGTACGACTGCGCCACCGTCACCCACAGCGAAACCTCCACCGGAGTCATGAACAATCTCGAGGAGCTGGCCCCCGTGTTCAAGAAATACCCCGAGGTGGTGTGGTGCATCGACGCGGTGTCCTCGGCGGGCGGAGTCAAGATAGAGACCGACAAGCTGGGAATCGACATCCTGGTCACCTCCAGCCAGAAATGCCTCGGCCTGCCCCCCGGGCTGAGCCTCGCCACGCTCTCCCCCAAGGCGGAGGAGCGCGCCAAGGGGGTGAAGAACCGCGGCTACTACTTCGACCTCCTTCAGCTCTTGAAGTTCATCCGGGAGAAGAACTACCAGTATCCCTCCACGATGAGCATCTCCCACATGTTCGCCCTGGATCGGCAGCTGGACAGGATGATGGCCGAAGGCTTCGACGCGCGGTTCAAGAGGCATGCCGAGATGGCGGCCATCGTCCAGGAGTGGGCAAAGAAGTATTTCGCCCTGTATCCCGAAGAGAAGCTCGCCTCCAAGACCGTGACGTGCATCAAGAACACGCGCGGCATCGTGGTGGCGGATCTCAACAAGGAGCTGGGAAAGCGCAACCTTCAGCTCTCCAACGGCTACGGAAAGCTCAAGGAGCAGACCTTCCGCATCGCCCACATGGGAGACCTTCAGAAGAGCGACATCAACGAGCTTCTCACGGCCGTCCAGGACATCCTGAAGCTGAAATGATCGGCTCACGGCCGCCTTCGCTGCCGTCTTAGCAGTGCGCCCGGCAGGACGCACTAGAAAACAGGCAGCAGATGGCTCCGCTGCCTGTCCAAATCTGCTCCCCCTATTGGACGAGCTTAGAACATATTACTATGAGCACGGGATTGAGGAGATACCAGCTCTTCTCGCCGTTTGACAAGCGTGTTCGAGCCGGTTTCTGCTCCCCCGGACGGACTCGAACCGCCGACCTAGTGTAGTGCGTCACAAATCTATTGACATATGTCTCGCTTCCTTGTATACTACCCTTGAAATGAGCAGGAAAGCCCAAGCGATTATACTCTGCGAAGCCGAGCGCGGGACGCTGGACACGTGGAAACACAGTAGAAGTCTCCCTCACCGGCAGGTGATTCGCGCACAGATCATCACACGAGCGGCTGATGGCCAAGACAGTCAGGACATCGCCAGGGCTTTGCACGTGTCACGTCCCACGGTTCAGCTTTGGTGTCAGCGATTTCTCGCCCTGCGCGTGGAGGGTTTGCTGAAGGACGCGCCCCGGCCGGGAAGAAATCCCCGCATCTCAGCAGGAAAAATCAAGAAAGTGGTAGAGGCAACCTTGCACAGTACTCCCGCAAACGCCACCCATTGGAGTACGCGGAGCATGGCCAGAGCACAGAAACTCTCCGAAGCCAGTATTCGCCGCATCTGGAAACAACACAATCTCAAACCCCATCTGGTGGAAACGTTCAAACTCAGTCGTGATAAAAACTTCGTGGAGAAGCTGAAGGACGTAGTCGGACTGTATCTGAATCCACCGGATAAGGCTCTTGTATTATGTGTGGATGAAAAGAGCCAGATTCAAGCGCTCGACCGAACCCAGCCGCTGTTGCCCATGCGGCCGGGTGTTCCAGCTCGTCAGTCGCACGACTATAAACGCAACGGCACGACAACGTTGTTCGCCGCTCTGAGCATGCTGGATGGACGGGTCATCGGTGATTGCATGCCACGGCATCGGCATCAGGAGTTCATCCGGTTTCTGAAAAAAATCGATGTCGAGACACCACCAGAATTGGAGCTTCACCTGATCGTGGACAACTACGGGACTCACAAACATGCTCGGGTGAAAGCATGGATTCAACGCCACCCCCGCTACCATCTGCATTTCATCCCGACGTCTAGTTCGTGGTTGAATATGGTCGAACGCTGGTTTCGTGAGATAACCGATAAAAGAATTCGTCGTGGGACTTTCCCCAACGTCCAGACTCTGATTGCGGCTATTAAGCAGTACCTTGAGAATCACAATCAAAACCCGCAAGCCTTCGTCTGGAGTGCCCCGGTTGCGCATCCTCGCCAAAATCGCCAAATGTAAAGAAGCGTGAGACGCACTACACTAGTGGTTAACAGCCACCCTGCCCAGGCTTTCCATCCCAGTCTTAATAGAAGGGGAGAGGCTTCGGCTGTCCTTCAGCTTCTACGCCGGAGAACCGCTGGAGCGGATCTGGGCTTCCCTGGAGGCACACTCGGAAAGTTCAGGTCGGCCGGTTCGGCTCCGGGTGAAGCGTTTCGCCGTGAAGCAAATCGAAGGACAGGAGAAGCACGACTTTCGCGTCTCGTGCTTCGATCTTGTTCACGAAGATCGGCCGTGATCAGGAGATAGACGCCGTCTTTGATTAAGCTTCTGCGCAAGGGTACTTCAAGGGCAAGGGCGCTCGTCCCAGAGACCGCGGCTATTACATCTACTACAAGGCTTCTTCAACGGGCGGGCACTTCCAGATCGTGGCTGCCACAGCGGAAACGCCCGCTCCTGGCGGGACGCCCGGACCGGCTGCTGCTCCGGCTAACGTGCCGACAATCGCTCCCACATCCGCGCCAGGCGGATGAAAGGGCGACGTCAACAACTCCGGCAGTGTCGATATCGCTGACGCGCTCCTCGTCGCGCAGTACTATGTGGGATTGAATCCGATAGGCTTTGTGAGCGCAAATGCCGGTGTGAACTGCTCGGGCGGGATCGACGTTGTGGACGCGCTATTGATCGCCCAGTATTGCGTGGGGCTCATCTCGTCCTTCCCCTGCTGATGCAAGATGAATGGGCCGCTATTTCTTTTTCCTGCCGGAATCATGTGCCGCGACCCACGCCTCGTATTCTGCGCCGACATCAGTCGGAGTTTTATTGCTTTTGATGAGCTCCTGCAGCAGCGGATTAAACACCCCCATTCCTTCGCGGTTCATAACTATGTCTATAACAAATCCTGCAGGGGTTCTGGCGTTGAACGTGACGAGCTTCTTTGACATCGGATCGAGATTGGGGATATCAATTTTATATGCCACCTCCTGGTTTCCAGCGGATCCCAAGGCTTCGCTCCTTAATTTTGAGCCGCCCGGCCCCGAGTAGAACCATATCCATTTCCAGGCCGCATCCGCCTTCTTTTCCGTAAGCTTCGCATTCATTCCGAACCCGAAGCCTGGAACGGCGGATGTGGAACCAGCATTTTTCTCACCGGGGATCGCGGGAAAAACTTCGAGAGATACATACTCTTTCTGTTGTGGGGAGAGGCCGCTCGCGAAGCTTACGACTCTCCAGCTTCCGTCAATAAGATATACCGCCTTCTCGTTTATAAAATCTCCAAACGCGGTGCCGTAAGAATTTGCGTTGATTCCCGGAGAAAACATCTGAGCATCGGCTAGGTCTTTGATTACTTTTATCGCCCTAATAAATTCCGGATCAGTAAACTTAGCTTTCCCTTCGATCGCTTTCTGGAACCATTCTTTGCCGCACATACGCTCAACAAGAACGCTCGCAAGGCACGACTGCAACTCCCAGCCTTCCCAGTTATCCATTGCGATCGGTATCAATTTTTTCGCCCTGATCTTCGCGCCTTGGTCGATCAATTCCGACAGTGTTTTCGGAAATGTGAGCCCCAATTCCTTTAGCAGCCTGTTGTTGGTGTACATGATATGAGTTGCGGTCACAACCCCTGGGAAGCTCGAAGAGTTCTCCGTTCGGCCCCTGAGGAATCAATGCTGCGGGTATAAACTCGCCCTCGTGTCCTTTAAGGAATGGCCGCAGGTCCTTAAGCTTTCCGCCGGCGATCAACGTGTTCGGCCAATTGTATATGAGATCGGGCAATTGGCCCGCCGCTGCAGCCGCGGACAATTTCTGTAAATAGGATGACTCCTTGTATTCGTATTCGATCGTGAGCGTAGTATTCGGGTTTGCGGATTTGAATCCCGCAAGCAGCGAGTCCCAACTTAGTGATGATGCTGTATCCGACGGATTATTCATGTACATGAGCATGCTGAGCTGTACCTCATTATCAGTTTTTCCGGCTGTCACCGCAGTTCCCGCATTTCCTTCAGAGAGTTTGATGCCCACGCGGCTGGCGATTTTGAGCGTAATCGAGGCTTTGCCTTCATCCTCATCAGATGCCTGGGCCGTGATCGCCCCGGTCTGCACGTCGATCATCTTTGCCGAAATGAAATACGTACCAGCAACGAGGGAAACACGGGTCACGACGACGTAATCGGCGCCGAGCCGTTCCCCGGCCTTTTTGATCTCGGCGTTGCTCACGATGCCGGACATCTGGAATTCGAGCTCTTTGAGGCTTTGAGCGATGGTTGTTCTATCGAGAACCGTAAACTTGAGCGAGGAGACGAGCTCTTCGCTTATCTTTTCGGTTATCCCGATTGATATATCCTTATCCATCTTTGCCGGCAGTAGTGCATCAAGGACAGCAACCTTGGGTAGAGCAGAGAGAAGTGTTGATGAAGCGAACAAGCAAATTAGCGGTAGCAGTTTTACTTTCATAAATTCCTCCTGGTTGATTTTATCTGAATAATTGTATAGTGAATATATGATGAATGCAATAAAAAATGGTATTTAGAGCAAATTGTACATCCGCATCTCCAGTGAACGGCAGGCCAAGGTTGAAGAAGGTTCGCTGAAGAACCGGGAGCAGATGCTGCGCGCGGGGATCCAATTGAAGATGATTACCGGGGACTACTGGCTCACGGCGGAGCGAATCACAAGAGCAGCCGCAGGTGCGAATCCTCCTGTGCGAGAAGACCGACCGCCTCTATCGCAACTTCAAAGACTATGTGACCATCGACGAGCTGGACTTGAAGCTGATCTTGGTCAAAGAGGCTCGGTCTTGAACAAAGACTCCCGATCCCACGAGAAATTCATCCACAGCATCAAGGTGTTGATGTGGCGCAGGATCTTGATGGACCTCCTCCGGCTCGGTAATTTCGGCAAGAATCCGCATCGGAGCGGAACAACGTGGTCCGAGTCATTTGGCCTTCATGACTGTGACCTTGCCGCCGTTACCGCCGTCCTTATAGGCGATGTAGAGAGTATCCGACGAATCGATCGCCAGGGACGTATAGGCCGCCTCGCCCGCGCTGAAGCCCGCCGTGCCCACCGTCTGCCACGAGCCGTCGCCGTACTTCATGACCGTGGCCTTGGTGCTGTTTCCCCAGTCCAAATAGGCGACGAAGGGGGTGCCCGACGAATCAATCGCCAGGGAGGTATAGACCGCTGTGCCCGCACTGAAGCCCGCCGTGCCTACCGTCTGCCACAAGGCGCCCCCGTACTTCATGACCGTGGCCTTGCCGCTGTGTGCGTAGTCCTCATAGGCGACGTAGGGGGTGCCCGACGAATCAATCGCCAGGGAGGTAAAGGACGCCTCGCCCGCGCTGAAGCCCGCCGTGCCCACCAGTTGCCACGAACCGCCGGTGTACTTCATGCCTGTGGCCTTGCCGCTGTTTCCCCAGTCCTCATAGGCGACTAAGGGGGTGCCGGACGAATCAATCGCCAGGGAGATATAGTCCGCCTCGCCCGCGCTGAAGCCCCCGGTACGTGTGGAGCTCGTCCAGGACCAGGAAGCGAAGGAGCTTGCCGCTCTGCACGAACGCGCGCTCCCGGGGCCGCGTGAGGATGAGCTCGAGCATGACGAAGTTGGTGAGCAGGATGTCCGGGGGGTTGGCCAGGATGCGCTGCCGCTCCTCCTCGCCCTCCTGCCCGGTGTATCGATCGAAGGTCACCGGGGTACTGCCGGCGGGCATCCCCAGTTTCAGGAACTTCTCCAGCTCCCCCTTCTGGCTGTTGGCCAGGGCGTTCATAGGGTAGATGACGATGGCCCGCAGGCCCTTTCCGGACCCGCTACGGATAACGTGGTCCACGATGGGCACCATGTAGGCGAGACTCTTCCCGGACCCGGTTCCGGTGGTGAGCACGTAGTTGTGCCCACCCGCTGCGATCCGGATGGCCTCCTCCTGGTGGCGATGCAGGCGCAGCATCGTCCCACGTCCCGCCGCGGTCTTCCCCACGCGGAAGATGCCCCGACACTGCTCGTGGAGCACGCCGTCGATCACGAACTCGTCGATCGTATGCCCGCGCTCGAAGGAGGGGTTCAACTGGATGAGGGGATCCGGCCACAGCTCGCCGTCGTCAAGGTGCTGGTTCACCGCGGCGCTGATCCTGACGTCCCGGATCACGAAGAAGCTCTTGATGTACTCTTCGTAGTCGCGGATGAGGTTATTGCGAAGACCGAAGACGTCCATGCGATCACCCCGCAGCTTCAGAACTCTTTAAATTGCCCCGATTCAGTATAGTCAATAGACCCTAGAAATGAGCTTCCGAATATTTTCGCCTGATCGATCATATCACATTTGAGGGTCACTGAAACAGTCGATAGAATGGAGCTTCTTCACAATCCGCCCATCCCCGCAATACCGACGGGCTACTTCCCAATACTCCTGGTCGCGGCCTTGCTCGGCTCTTGGGCTCAGACTCTTCACTGACGGTAGTACCCGATAACGGGTGATGATGAGTGGGCCCGTTGTTTGGGAGTGGCTCCACCGACTCCTTATCCTTCGGAGACGATATTGTTCCCCTCAGTGAGCCGCACCCCAGCACGTAGCGGTCCCCCGACGACCGCTCTCCGTCTCAACGCCGAAACTCCCCGTTCCCTCCTCCGCCGGGCAACGTCCTGTTGCCCGGCGGCTCTCTTGAGCCCTACACACCCTGGCAGGGACCAGGGGTGTGGGGCTCCTCTTGGGGGGCGCGAAAGAGAAGAAAAAGCTTCGCCTTCCCGACGCTTCAGACGCAGAACGTGCTCCGGTGCTCAACCACGATGCCGAATCGGCCGAGGGCATCAAGGACCACGGATTGACTGACATGAGTGAGCTGGGCGATCTCCCGGATCGACAGGTTTTGTCCGGAGTAGAGTCCTCCCAGATATTCCCTGCGCTTCAGACGGAGCAGGGACGGAAGAGGGACGATACCCTCGATGATCGCGGGGAGCGCCGCGCTCCCGTTCGCTTTCTGTTTGCTTCGGGGAGGAGAAACCGGCTCGAACACGCTTGTCAAACGGCGAGAAGAGCTGGTATCTCCTCAATCCCGTGCTCATAGCAATATGTCCTAAGCTCGTCCAATAGGGGGAGCAGATTTGGACAGGCAGCGGAGCCATCTGCTGCCTGTTTTCACGGCTGCCGCGCCGGGACCCTCGAGTGCGTCCTGCGGCGCGCGAGGCTTGCGCACACGGGAGCCTGCGCATATACTAGGGCCATGGAGGAGTTGAAGTGCTGCCTCTTCTGCGGCAGGTACATCGATAAGAGCTTCCGCTACTGCCCGTATTGCGGCTACGAGTTCACGGCGCGAGAGGAGCTCGGGGAGCAGCCGGAAGAGAGCGCGGAAGAACAGCCGCCCAACTTCGAGCCCGCCGAGTTCGAGCCGGACCTCCCGGCAATGGTAGCATGGCCGGCGCCGGTGGAAACGCGTCAGGCCGGCGACAAAGCGGCAGACCGCGTCCTGGCGTACCTGGAGAGGCTTCGAGACATCGAAAAGCATCTCTCCGACATGGAAAGGGAGCTCGACTTCATCATCTCGCGGGCTCGTCCCCTGCAGTCAGCCGCGCGAGGGCCCGTCACGTCCTCTTCAAAAGGTCCTTGATAACGCTCCTGTCGTCGAGGAGCGAGCTTAAGCTTCTGTTGTGGTGCAGCCGGTAGATGATCCGGCCGAACAGGCTCGACACGTCCGCGCTTAAGTACCATTCCCTGCCCAGAAGGGTGTCGTCATGGTACACCGCGTTCGTCCCGATGATGCGGTAGAACATCCCCTGCCGGTAGGCGTTCTCGAAGCTTTCCACGGCGCGCGCGGTGAACAGCGGCAGGCTCGTTGCCGAGATGATCCTCTCCGCCCCGAACTCCTTGAGGACCCGCATCGCCTTGATCAGGGTGCCGCCGGTGCCCAGCATGTCGTCGCTCATGAAGACGGTCTTCCCTTCGACGCTTCCCAGGAGCTTCATGTCCGTGATGTTTCCGTTCTCCGCGTTCTGGGCCACCCGCGAGTAGTCCCTCTCCTTGTACAGCATTCCCAGAGGCTTTCCCAGGATGGAAGCGAAGAACTTGTTGCGGTCCACCGCTCCCGTATCGGGCGCCACGATGACCAGCCGCTCGTCCTTCAGATCGATGATGGTGGAGAGCACCTTCAGGATCTGGTAGGTGCCGTGGAGGTTCTCCATCCGCATCTTGTTGAAGCTGTTCTCGATCTCCTTGGAGTGGATATCGAGGGTGATGACGCGCGCGACGCCGAGATACTCGAGGATCTGGCCGATGCGGGCCGCCGAGAGGCTCTCCCGTCCCTTTTTCTTGTGCTGGCGCGAGTACGGGTAGGTGGGGAGGACCACGGTGACCTGCTGCGCCCCCGCCTGCATCGCGGCGTCCACGGTCACCAGGAGGCAGAAGATATGATCGTTCACCGAGAGGACGCAGGGATCGTCTGATTTCTGGAACTGGAGGGGATAGTTGTTGCACACGTCCTGCACAACGTACACGTCGGTATTGCGCACGGACCCGAGGATCTCGGTCTTGAACTCGCCGTTGGGAAAGCGCGTGTAGCAGGCCTGGACGAGGTAGTTGGGAGTGCGATACCGGTCCGGCGGCTCATCCGAATCCCAATGCGATGGGAGAAGGTCGCTGGCCAGGTTGATCCGCCGCAGGATCTCCGCCCGCTCCAGGCCGTAGGACCTGCTCAAGCTCCTGATGCGGTCTTCGAACTTGTCCCTGGTGGCGGCCTCCAGGAAGGAGAGGAGCCTCTGGGCGAAGCTCATCCCGCCCGGGCAGGGCAGGATGCCGATCTGAGACTGGCTTAAGTCGGGCATCGATCTCTAGCGCTTCCGCTTCCGGAAATAGGCCGCCGTATTCTTGAGCCCCTCCTCGAGGGAGTGCGACGGCGTCCACCCCAGCACCGCCTTCGCCTTGGAGTTGTCCAGGCAGCTTCGCCTGATGTCCCCCGGCCGCGGGCCGGCGGAGGTGAAGGCGAGCTCCTTGCCCATGACGCGGCAGATGGCGGCGAGAAGCTGCTTGGTTTTCACCGGCTCGGCTGAACCGATGTTGAGGGCCTCCCCGTCTCCCTTCTCCAGGGCAAGAAGGTTGGCCTTGGCCACGTCCTCGACGTACACGTAATCGCGCGACATCCCGTCGGGGTCCTCGGGAAAGGCGTTGACCGTGGGCGTTTCCCCGGCGAGGAGCTTGTTGATGAAGATGGCCACGACGCCGGCCTCTCCGGTGGGATCCTGCCGGGGCCCGTAGACGTTGGCGTAGCGCAGGATGGTGAAGCCCAGACCGTACTGGCGGTTGTAGAACCTGACGTAATTCTCGCCGGTCTGCTTGTGGATGGCGTAGGGGGAGAGCGGCTGGGGAGGGTAGTCTTCCGAAGCCTTCTCGACGGAGGCCTCTCCATAGATTGCGCCGCCCGAGGAGACGAAGATCAGCTTCTTCACCGAGGCGGTGCGGCAGCATTCCAGGAGATTGAGGGTTCCCAGGGCGTTCACCTCGGCGTCAAGGGCGGGGTTTCTCGCGGAAACGGTGACGCTGATCTGGGCCGCGTGATGGCTCACGACATCGGGTCTTTCGATCATGAAGACCTTCGCCAGCTCCGGGGCCTTGATGTTCAGCAGGTAGAACGAGGCTCCCCGGGGCACGGTGGAGCGCGAGCCCGAGCTGAGGTCATCCACGATCACAACCTGGTGGCCGGCCGCAAGGTAGGCATCGGCGACGTGAGACCCGATGAAGCCGGCTCCTCCCGTGAGAAGCACTTTCATGCGAGGACACTACCATCGGCCCGGCGGGGGGGTCAAGTGCGGGGGCGTCCTGCCCGGCTTTTTCCGTGAAACTTGGCCAAGGGTCTGCCGAACATTGGATGTGGCGGCAAAGATGAGGTACGGCGTCGTGCGGAGACTCGCGTTTCTCCTCGGGGGGTTTCTCATCCTCACCGCCGAGGCTTTTGCCCAGGTGACTTTTTCCGCGCTCGACCTTTCGGCCCAGGACAAGCTTCTCTTCCAGGCAACGTCGCAGTCCCCCGATTTCGGCCCTTTCGAGGCGCTTTTCCTCGCGGAATTGAAAGAGAAGGCGCTGCGTCAGCTCACCGTCTTTCCCGAAGAGGTGCTTCTGCTCCAGCAGAAGCAGGTTGTCCAGATCCAGAACCGATACGGGGTTTTCCGCTCGGACTCGGGCTTCCGCGCCTTTTCTCCCATTCCCCTCTTTCCCTCCTTCGTTTCGGGCGGCCAGATCCAGAGCGGAAAGATCGCGCCCATGCAGACATCCCCTGACGGCAGGTACCTCCTGTACCTGCGCCAGCGCTCTCCCGCGTACGGGGATCTGACGCTCCTGGACATCTCCCGGGAGCAGGAGACCGTGATCTCCAACCGTGTCGAGGTTTCCCTTGCGGGGCTGCCCGCGATCTGGTCTCCCGATTCTTCCTACGTGGTCTACAGCAAGGGCGCAGCCCTCTACTACTTCTCCCTCGCCCAGCTCCAGCAGGGGCGCGTCCTCGCGGAGGGCCTGCGCGCTCTGGGCGACGGCAGGATGGCCAACGTGAGATGGAGCGCGAGCGGGCTTCTCTACTACCTGGCGGGCTCCATCCTCTACCGCATCAATCCCGGCGAGCTTTTCACGCGCGCCCTCTATGCGGGGTTCCTCTCGATCGGAACGCCCCAGGGCAGGATCCCCTTCGCCTTCGATTCCAATTTCGACAGCTTCTGGGTCTCGCCGGACGGCATGCATCTGCTCCTGAACAAGGGGGGCAGAAACGTGTTCCTCTACGAGACGAGCGTGGGGGATTTCCACGGCTCCGGTGACCCCACCTCCCTTCCCTACCTCTACCTCCCGCGCGATACCACGGTGCGGAAGCTCCTCTGGTCCTCCGCCAACACGGTGACGCTCCTCTGCAGCACGCGAAACGGGGGGAAGATCGGCTCGATCATTTTTCGCCTGGCCCCCGACCCAGGCGGCAAGCTGTCGCATTTCGAGCAGCTCCCCGACAGCGACGCCCTCGACATGGTGCTTTCGCCCGATGAGAGGCACGTCGCGTTCATGCGCTCCGGGGAGGTTGCCTGGAAGGACTACGCTTCCTGGAAGGACGAGGGACGAGCGGCGCACCCCTCTCCCCTGCACGTGATCTGGCTGAACGACAACGAGCTTCTCATCGCGGGCGCGTGGTATACGGAAAAGCGCGCCATCGATACCGGGATCAGCACCCTCGTCTCTCTCTCCCAGGTCGACCGCGCCGGCTACAGGCAGGACGGCACGACGGTGATCGCCGCAGTCGGCGACAAGCCGTACACCTTCGACGAGAAGACCGGCTTCTGGAGGCCCGCCGCGGCGTTCGCGCCCCGAAGCGGCTCGCTTATCTCGGATTCCACCCGGGTGTACCTGGAGACCTCCAAACGCGGAAGCTACCAGAACCTGATCATGGCGAGGGACATCAAGGGCTTCGGCACCTCCTCCGTGGTTCCCGCGGAGAGCGCGGGCTACGAGGCGTTCCCCGCCGAGGACCAGACCATCGACTTCGCCAACTTCACCCATGGATCGCGCCTGCGGCGCCGGGAGGTGAGCCTGGTCTTCAATGCAGTGGATTCCGCGGAAGGGCTCACCGATATCCTCAACACCCTCTCCGGCTTCCGGCTTCGGGTCACCTTTTTCGTGAACGGCGAGTTCATCCGCCGCTACCCTGATGCCGTGCGGGAGATAGCCGACTCCGGCCACGAGGTCGGCTCCCTGTTCACCACCTACTTCAACATGACCGACGCCCGCTTCAAGGTCGACGAGGGCTTCGTCAAGGCGGGGCTGGCGAAGAACGAGGACGACTACTATGGCGCGGCGGCAAAGGACCTCTCCCTGCTGTGGCACGCCCCCTACTACATCGTGAACTCCGACATCATCAGGGCGGGCGCCGTGATGAACTACGCCTACATCGCCAGGGACCTCGATACGTTCGACTGGGTATCCGCCGGCGGCGCCAACCAGGGCATGGGGATCTACTCCCCGGCCGCCGCCCTCGTGGACAGGCTCATCGCGGAGAAGAAACCGGGATCCATCATCCCCATTCTCGTGGGGCCGCCGCCGGAGGGGGGGAGGGGAGACTACCTGTTTAAGTCTCTCGACCTGATCGTGAACGAGCTCATCAAGCTCGGCTACTCCGTTGTGCCCGTTTCCAGCCTGATGGAGCACGCTCGATGAGGGGCGCGCCGTCATGGCGGGAGGCGGGGAGATTCCGCTGTAGAGCTTCGAGCCCGGCATGCCGACATTTGGTGTAAAGGGGCTGAATCTGTTGTATACTGGAGAGGATTGCATGCGGGAAAGGGGGGAGAGAGCCGTGAGCGCCAATGACCCGGTTCAAACCTACAAGGAAATCCAGATCAAGACGGCGAACCAGATCAAGCTGATCGTCATGCTCTACGACGGGGCTATCCGCCATCTCAACCTCACGCTCGACTGCTTCGCCGAGAAGCACCGGAAGTTCGACGTGATCAACAACCACGTCCTGGCCGCCCAGGACATCATCTCGGAGCTCATGGCGTCGCTGGACTTCGACAAGGGCGGAACGGTGGCGAAGAACCTCTACGCCATCTACCACTACATGAACCGGCAGCTCCTGGAAGCCAACTTACGCAAGGAAGACAAGCCGATCCGGGAAGTGAAGAAGCTGCTCTCGGAGCTTCGCGCGGCGTGGGACGAGATCTCCACCAGGAAAGGCCTCGAGGAGAAGATCACTCCCGCGGGTGGGATCAACATTGCGGGGTGATGAGGGAGAGACGCGTGACTGCCACGACAATTGAAGAAAGGGTTTCGATCGTGAAGAGGCTGCGGGAGATGCTCCTGCGGCAGCGGGAGAAGTTCCAGGGCTACCTCGACCTGCTGGAGCTGGAAGGCGGCGCCATCGAGCGGGGAGACCTGAACGCGCTCCAGGTCCAGCTCGAGGCGGAGAAGCTCATCATCGCGGAGATCCACACGCTCGGAAAGGTGATCGCGCCGCTGGAGGACCTCTACCGGGCCGCCTACCCGCAGAGCGAGGAGAGCATCCCCGCGCTCAAGGCGGTCCTCGATACGATGGGCGCTCGGATGAAGGAGCGCAACAGCAGGAACAGGCAGGTCTTGAAGGAGAAGATGGAGAGCCTTCGACAGGAGATCGCGGGGCTTCGCTCGTGGCGGCGGCCCGCCTCCCCGTTCGCCGAGGTGGCGCCCAGCCTCGTCGACATCACCACATGAGGGGCGAGCTCTACCTCGTCGACGGCTACAGCGTCATCTATCGCGGATACTTCGCATTTCTCAAACGGCCGCTCTTGAACCCGGCGGGGAGGAACTCCTCCTCTGTTTTCGTGTTCTTCCGCACCCTGCTCGAGCTGATCCAGAAGCGGGAGCCCGGCTACCTCGCCGTGGCCATGGATTCCCGGGAGCCCACCTTCCGACACAAGCGCTACCCCGAATACAAGGCGAACAGGGAGAAGGCTCCCGATGACCTGCACGCCCAGGTTCCCGTGATCGAAGAGATCCTCTCGGCGCTCGGCGTCGCCTGCGTCCGGGCGGACGGGTACGAGGCCGACGACGTCCTGGCAACGCTTGCCGAGGGATGCCGCGCCACGCGCAGGCCGTGCTGGATCGTCTCCGGGGACAAGGACATTCTCCAGCTCATCGGTGCAAACGTGCGGCTGCTCAGCCAGGCCGCCGGAGGCGCGGCCCGCCCCGGCCCCGGGGGCGATCTCGCCGAGCTCTCGCGCGAAAAAATCTTCGAGACGCGCGGGGTGTATCCCGAGCAGATCGTGGATTACCTCGCCTTGACCGGGGATTCGTCGGACAACGTGCCCGGAGTGAAGGGCGTGGGCGACAAGACCGCCGTGAAGCTGCTTTCCCAGTTCGGAAGCCTCGACGCGATCTATCAGCACCTCCAGGAGATCTCGCCGGAGTCTCTCAGGAAAAAACTCGCCGATGACAGGGAGTCAGCCTTCCTCAGCAGGGAGCTGGTCACGCTCGTGCGAAACGTCCCCGGGGTGCCCGGGGTCGAAAAGCTCTCTTTTCCCGGGGTGAGGGCGGAGGCGGCGATTCCTCTCTTCCAGCGGGAAGGCATGAAGAGCATTGTGGCCGAGCTGGAGAAGCTTTCTACAGTAGACCGCGTGCCGCGCGCGCGGCCGCGCGAGGCCCCCGCCGCGCACGTGGCGAAAAGCCCGGCGGCGGCGAGCCTCTCCGGGCCGGAGGCTGAACGCTCCCGCAGCGAAGCGGCAGACGTCCAGGCTCCGCGGCCGGCCCTCGCGCGCACGACGCCCGGCACCTACACGGCCGTGACCGAGCTCCCCGAGCTTGACGCGTGGCTGGAGGGGGCGCGGAAGGCCGGCGTCTACGCCTTCGACGTGGAGACCGACTCGACCGACGAGATGCGCGCCGTCCCCATCGGGTTTTCACTTTCCTACCAGGAGGGGCGGGCCTGCTACATCCCGATTCGTGCTGTCGGCGTGAGCTGTCCGCCGGAGGGCGCCGTCAGGGAGCGGGTGAAGAGGCTGTTGGAAGACCGGGGCGCCAGGCTCGTCGGGCAGAACGTGAAGTACGACTACAAGATCCTGTCCCGCTGGGGCGCGCGGCCGGCGAATGTCGACTTCGACACCATGGTGGCCGCCTGGGTCCTCGACAGCGATCAGAGCTCCTACGGGCTGGATAGGCTGGCCGAGCGCTTCCTGCATTTCCAGGCTCTCCCGTACGATGAGCTTGTTCCCAAAGGGGCCACTCTCGCGGACCTGCCCATTCAACAGGTCACCGACTACTCGGGAGAGGACGCCGATCTCACCCTGAGGATGCACCGCCTCCTGTCCTTCGAGCTTGAGAAGGAGGGGCTTTCCTCCGTGTTCACGGACGTGGAGATCCCCCTCATCGAGGTGCTGGCGGACATGGAGCTCACCGGGATCCGCATCCTCACCCGGGAGCTCGCGCGCTACGGCGGGGAAATGGGGACGGAGCTCGCCGCGCTGGAGGAGGAGATCTACAGCCTTGTCGGCAGGAAGTTCAACATCGGCTCCACCAAGCAGCTCCAGGAGGTCCTTTTCACCTGGCGGAAGCTCCAGCCCGTGAAGAAGACCAAGACGGGGTACTCGACGGACATGGACGTGCTGGAAATCCTTGCCGCGCAGGACCCCGTTCCCGAGAAGATCCTGGCGCACAGGAAGCTCTCCAAGCTGAAGTCCACCTACGTCGATGCCCTTCCGCTTCTGGTCAACGAAAGAACGGGCCGCCTGCACACCCATTACGTGCAGACCGGCACCGCCACCGGCCGGCTGTCCAGCAAGGACCCGAATCTGCAGAATATCCCCATCAGGGAAGAGGAGGGCCGCCGCATCAGGACCGCCTTCGTGCCGGCCGCCGGCATGCGCTTCATCAGCGCGGACTACGCGCAGATCGAGCTCGCCATCATGGCGTATCTCTCCAAGGACCCGATCCTCCTCGCCTCGTTCCGCGAGGGGCGGGACATCCACCGCCAGACCGCTTCCCTGATCTTCGGGGTGAGCGAGCCCGACGTGACGCCGGAGCAGCGCCGGGTGGGAAAGACGATCAACTTTGGAGTCATCTACGGGATGTCGGCCTACGGCCTTTCGCAGGGTTTGAAGATCTCCAAGTCGGATGCCGATTCCTTCATAAAAACCTATTTCAGCCGCTACAGCGGAGTGGAAGCCTTTCTCAAGGAGACGATACGGGGCGCGGAGGAGACGGGGTACGTGCGCACGCTCCTGGGAAGGCGGCGCAGGGTCCTCGGCATCACCAGCAAGAATAGGACGGAGAAGAACGCCGCCGAGCGGATAGCGGTAAACTCACCGATCCAGGGCACGGCGGCGGACATCGTGAAGCTCGCCATGGTGAAGCTCCACCGGAGGCTCGCCAGAGAGGGGCTCTCCTCGCGGATCCTCCTTCAAGTCCACGACGAGATCATCCTCGAGGCGCCGGAGGACGAGGTGGAGCGCGCCCTGCCCGTGGTCAAAGAGGTGATGGAGAGCGTCACCGACCATGAGATACCCCTCAAGGTGAGCACGGAGGTGGGGGACAGCTGGGGGGATTTCCACTAGCATGCTCGTCGGGCTTGCGGGAGGGTACTGCGCCGGAAAGGACGCCGTCGCCCGGCTGCTCGCCGCCCGGGGATTCACCGTCATTGACGTCGATGCCGTGGGACACGAGGTCCTCTCCGAAAAAGCCCCGGAAGTTATTGCCGCGTTCGGTGAAGCCGTTCGCGGGGCCGGCGGAAGCGTGGATAGGAAGGCTCTGGGCCGGATCGTGTTCGCCCGCCCCTCCGAGCTCGCCCGGCTCGAGGGGATCCTCCATCCCCCGATGGTCGAAAGGGTCGTTTCGATCGTTGGCTCCATCGGTGGGGACATCCTCATCAATGCCGCCGTGCTTTTCAGGATGGGCCTCCATTCCATCTGCAATGCCGTGATCTGCGTTACGGCACCGGCGCTCGTGCGGGCCCTGCGCGCGGTCAGACGCGACGGCCTGCCCTTCGGAGCGGCCCTGCGAAAGGTGTTTTCCCAGAGGGGAATCTACCCTAAATCTGATGGTGCGGCGGTCGATACTTATTATATACGAAACTGGGGGACCGTCCGTTCCCTGGAGAGGTCTGTCGAGAGGGTCCTGGGACGGCTTGGAAGGGGCAAGGCGACTTGATGGAAAAGCAGAAGATTTTCTGGGTCATACTCTCCGTGAGCATCTTCATCGTTGTGATCCTGGTGGCGGGAGTATTCCTGCTGAAGCAGAAGCCGCTCTCCGTGTCCTCCGAAACGATCAGCCCCCTCTCTGAGCCGGGCACCCATGTCTATGAGTTCGGGCAGGAGAAGCCCCAGCCCGCGCAGCCGGAGGTGACGCCGAACGAGCCGGAGGTGCTGAAGCTCGTGATCGGCGAAGAGCCGGGCAAAAAGACCGAGCCCCAGAAGCTTCCCACTCCAACGCCGCCGGTCGCTCCCCCTGAAAAACCCGCCCAGCCGCTGGTTCCGGAGCAGCCGAAGCCCGCTCTCCAGCAGAAACCTCAAGCGGAGCAGCCCCGGATTGCCGAAGCTCCCCGCAAGCCGCAGGCGCAGAAGCCGGCCGGCAGCAGGAGCGCTCCCCGAAAGCCGGAAGCGCAGAAGCCTTCCCCCCAGAAGCCCGTCCCAGCCAGGACGGTGAGAGGGGTGGATTACTGGATCCAGACCGGGAGCTACAGGAGCCAGACAAAGGCGGAGGACCTGGCCAGGCTTCTGGGCGACAAGGGCATATCGGCCCGCGTTTTCTCCTACACGGTTTCAGGAGGAGACATGTACTTCCGGGTGAGGATCGGCCCGTATGGGAACAAAAACGAGGCGGGGAAATTCCTCGCCATTGTCAAGCAGATCGAGGGGCTGGAGTCCAGCTACATCTCTTCCGTGGCGGGAACCAGAACGATAAACTGACCCCCGCTTTTATCGCCCCAGGAGCCGCTCATAGATCGCCTCGTAGCGGGGCACGATGCTTTCGTAGCTGAAATGCTCCACGGCCCTCTTTCGCGCCGCCCTCGCGAAGCGCTTTTCAACAGCGCAGTCCAAAAGGATTTTCATGCTGTAGTCGGCCATGGCCTCCACGTCTCCCACGGGAGCCAGGAACCCGCTGACGCCGTGCTCCACCACTTCGGGCAGCCCCCCCACGTCTGACGCGACAACGGGCACGCCGCTTGCCATCGCCTCCAGCGCCGCCAGGCCGAAGCTCTCCGTCTCGCTGGGAAGGAGCAGCAGGTCCGCCGATTTCAGGATGGGAGCGATATCGTCCACGACACCGACGAACCGCACTGAGCCGGAGAGCCCGAGGCTCTCCACCAGGTCCATCGTGGTCCCGAACTCCGGGCCGTCTCCAACCAGCACCAGCCGCGCGTCGATCCTTTCATGGACCCGCGAGAAGATCGACACCACGTCGTGCAGTCTCTTCACGGGCCGGAAGTTGGAGATATGCATCAGCGTCACCTGCCGCTCCGAGGCCTTCTCAGGGATGCAGCGGGAGGACGGGACCTTGTGCGAATCGGGATCGATGAAGTTGTGCACGACCTCGATCTCCTTGTTCACCTCCAGCTGGCGGTAGGTCTCGTCCCTGAGGTAGCGGGAGACGGCGGTCACCGCATCCGAATGCTCGATGGAGAAGGCCGTGACCGGCTTGAAGGAAGGGCTGCCGCCGACAAGGGTGATGTCGGTCCCATGGAGGGTCGTGACGATCTTCAGCCCCAGCTCCGGCGCGATCTGCGCCGCCATGATGGCCGACGCGGCAAAGGGAATCGCGTAATGGACGTGGAGGATCTGCAGGTGGTGAGTACGAGCCACCTCGACCATCTTGGCCGTGAGCGTGAGACTGTGGGGAAACTGCCTGAGCAGGGGGTGGCTTTCCTGGTCCACCTCGTGGTAGCAGACGCGCGGGGGAAGCTCGCGCAGGCGCAGCGGGTTGGAGTAGCTGATGAATGCAATGGAATGCCCGCGCTCGGCCAGGTGCTTTCCCAGCTCCGTGGCCACCACGCCGCTTCCCCCCGCGGTGGGATAGCAGCAGATACCGATGCGGATGCCCGGCTTTCCCGCCCGACCTGCGGCCAGCGGCTCGTGGCGATGCGCATGGCCGTCCGACACGTCAGGACCCCTTGGCGTGCGCGTCGGATGGGGCGGGGCTCTCTTCCCGGCAGCCGGCCTTGCCGGGCTCTCCATTGCCTCTGGTTTTTCTCGCGTTTCTGGGCACGCGAGCGACCTGGGTCGGCTGGTGGAGGATCCTGCTGTTGGGGGGCACGGATTCGGTCAGCCAGACGTTGCCGCCGATGATGGACCCCCGGCCCACGACGGTGTTTCCGCCGAGGATGGTCGCCCCCGCGTAGATGGTAACGTCGTCCTCGATGGTGGGATGCCTCTTCTTGTTGGCAAGCTCCTTCTGGACGCTCAACGCTCCCAGCGTGACCCCCTGGTAGAGCTTGACATTGTTGCCGATGACGGCCGTTTCTCCGATCACCACCCCCGTGCCGTGGTCGATGAAGAAGGACTCGCCGATGGTGGCCCCGGGATGGATGTCGATCCCGGTTTTTCCATGGATGTGCTCGCTCATCATCCTCGGGATCATGGCCACGTCGCGGATCCACAGCTCGTGGGCGATCCTATGGACCATGATGGCCTCGATGCAGGGGTAGGCGAGGATGACCTCCTCGTCGGAGCGGGCCGCGGGGTCTCCGCGATTCGCGGCAACCACGTCGAGGCTGACCTTGGCGCGGATTTCCGGGATCCTGTCCAGCAGGGCTTCGACGATCTCCTGGGCTTCGGCGTGGCAGTCCTCGTGGCGCTCGCAGTCCTTCCGTATCCTGCAGGTGTAGCGCAGGCTCTTCTCCACCTCCAGAGCGAGGGCGCGGGCCACCGAGATCACTTTCTCTCCGATCGCGTAGCGCAGGTTGGCCAGGTCGAGGTTCTCCTCGGCGCGGAAGCCGGGGAAGATGAGGGATTGAAGGTCCTCGACGATGCGCGCCACGCTCTGGCGGGAGGGAAGGTTCGGGCCTTCGAGGTGGTTGATGCCCCCGATGGCACGGTAGGAATCGAGGATCTTGTCGATCAGCGGATCGTAATTGCCGGTCATCGCATGAAGGGTAATCCAGGAGTGCGCTTTGTCAAGTGCGGCCCGTGAGCACGCTCACTTGCGTTTTGGAGGCGAGGAGCGTACACTCACGTCCCATGCGGACCGTCTTTCCATTGAGCATCACTCTGGTCTCGGCGATTGTCGTACAGGTGGCCTGCCAGCTCTTCAAGGTGGTTTTCTACTCCATCCGCGAGCGCAAGCCGAACCTCTCCTACTTCTTCTCGGCCGGAGGCATGCCGAGCGCCCATTCCGCCTTCGTCACCGCACTCACCGTGTCCGTCGGGCTGTGGGACGGGCTGCGCTCCGAGCTGTTCGCCGTCTCCTGCGTGTTCGCCGTCATCATCATCTACGACGCCTTCCGCCTGCGGGGAACCGTCGAGCATCACGCCAGGGTGTTGAAAGCGCTCGCCGCCAAGCATCCCGACGTCGAGACGGGAGAGCTCACCGAAATGGTGGGCCACTCCCTGGGTGAAATCCTCGCGGGCATCGTGGCGGGTGGAGGTTTCTCCGCCATCGTCTATCTTATTCTCTCGCGCCTTCTGTAGGGGCGACGGGGGCCCGTCAGCCCGAGTCCCCTTTTTCCGGCTCGGCGGAGAGAGCGAATATCAGCTCCTCCAGCGGACGCTTGGGAACGTGGTGGGTCTGGGAATCGTCGCGATGGTACGCGATGGAACCCCCGGCGGGCACCTCTTCCACGACGACTTTTTCGGCGGGCTTCCCCAGCGCGATCACCAAGAGCGGTTTGAGGTTCTTCGGGAGCCGCAGCGCGCCAGCGAGATCCTCCCACTTGAAATTGGCGAACATACAGCCCCCGAGGCCTTTCTCCACGGCGCCCAGGAGGATGGTCTGGGCCGCGATCCCCACGTCGATCTCCGCATCGAAGGTGATGTCCGTGTCATGGAGAACGACGATGTACGCGGTTGGCCTTTCCCTCTCTTCGGGTCCCTGCCAATCCCGCAGCTGCGCGGCCCAGGTCAGGGTGTCGAAGATCCTGCCGTTCCATGGCGGCGAGAACGAGAGGGCGAATTTGAGCGGCTGTCTATTCGCCGCCGAAGGGATGTAGCGCGCAAGATCCACCAGCTCGCGAAGCGTCTCCTCCTGGATGACGAAGCTTCCGTCGAATCTTCGATAACTTCGGTTCCTGCGAACGAGGCTGCTCAGTTCCATGGATATCTCCTTCTCACCCCCTCGGGTTTCCTTCCGCGGCCCCTTCCGCCGGCCTCTGGTCGGTGTCTTCAATGTATAGGAAAGGGAGGGCGGTCGAACAGGACAACGGCGGGCGTAGACGGGAACATCCTTTTTCTGAATAATGCGGCTGCGAAAGTGCGCATGACGAAGCTTCTCTCCATCCTGTGGATACTCCTGCTCGCCGCCGGCCCCGCGATGGGACAGGCGCCGACCGTCCTCAGGCTGTCATTCATCGGCGACATCATGGCCCATGAGGTCAACTATCTCAGCAAGGACTTCCACGATATCTATCGCGGAGTCGAAGGCCTGCTCACGGCGGACGACCTCACGTTCGCAAACCTCGAGCTCCCCATCGACGAACGAAAGCCCATCGCCGGATATCCGAAATTCAACGGAAGCAGGGCATACCTGAGGGCCGCGGTGGACGAAGGCGTCGAGGTCTTCTCCCTGGCCAATAACCATGCCTTCGACCAGGGCGCGGAGGGGATATCCCAGACCCTGATGTCGGTGGCCGCCGTGCGGAAGTCCAGCGGCCGTCCCGTCTGGGCCTCCGGCATCAGGGAGAACCCGGCGATCCCCTTCTCCGCCATGGAGATCAGGGTCAAGGGACTTCGCATCGGCTATCTAGCGGCAACCCAGTTCATGAACGAGGCCGGGCCGTGTCCCTCCGTCGATGTGGTGGACTACCTCGATCCCCCTGCGGCGGACCGGTTCGTTTCCCTTGTGCGGGAAGAGAGCAGGCGTTTCGATGTGTTCATCGTCTCATATCACTGCGGCGCCGAGTATGCGCCGAAGCCAAGCCCCTCGCTTCTGGCCTTTTTCGATCGGCTGCTGGCAAACGGCGCGCACGTCGTGCACGGCCACCATCCCCATGTCTTCGAGGGCTGGCGCCTGGTGAAGGTGAAGGGGGAGCTTCGCGTTTCCCTTCCATCAATGGGCAACTTCATATCCGGAATGACGTGGGGCATGTCCCCCTTCCCTCCGAGGCCTTTCTTCGCCGCAACCGGGGATTCCGCGATTGTCAGGGTCACCCTGCTCTGCGTCGGCGGAAGCGTCTGCGTGATCGGCTCCGATGCCGTCCCGATCGCCGACTATAGAAACGCCGGCGGCGAGATGGTTGTGGGCAGGCTCGATGAGCTGGCTTCGGGAAAGACTCCGCTCTCCGCGGGATGGACGGCGTACTACAGGGAGAGGCTTCGGGAAGTGGCGGGGAGGCTCGAGCCCGCCAGGGAGATCATCTCCCCTTGGCCACCATGATCGCCTCGTTTATCCGGCTTTCTCCATCGGCGAGCTTCTCCTGGATCGTGAGGGCCTTCGCCTTCGCCGCGGCGAAAGCGCCGGAGGCAAGATCGTTCTGCGCGTCGGCAAGCGCGGTTCTCGTCGCTTCCGCCATGCTCAGGATGTCGGGGTCCAGCTTGACGCCTCTCACCCTCCTGGCCGCCCACACCTTGCCTTCGAACGCCGGTATGGCGGCAGCGAACCCCGCGATCAGGGCTTCGGCATCCGTCCGGGACTGCAGCTTGGCGCGGGCCGCATCCGTGGCGGCCTGTTCGGCCATTAACTTTGCCTCGGCGGCCAGTGTCTTCGCCGCATCGTAGCGCCGCATGAGAACGCCTCTTTTGGCCTGGGCGTCCAGCGCCGCCTGGAGCGTGTCCAGCTTTTCCTGAGCCGCGCGCAGAGAATCAGGCGCGTAGGTAATGACGTCGGGGTCCTTCGCCGACGCCTGGAAGGCCATCGCGGCGGCGTCGATCTCCGGTTGCGGAGGCTTTTCGCATGATACGAGCGCCAGCATCGCAGAAGCGAGCAGCAGGCCAAGATATTTCATTGCGCATTAGAAGAAACTTTTTCCCAGGGTCTGTCAAGACGGGCCGTGCTCGCTTTCCGCTCCTGGAGATCCCGCGGACCGCCGGACGCAAATTCCCTGTTGATTTATCGCGTTTGAGGGTTATACTTTCGATGAAAGATCCGCTCACCGAGGAGGAGTACAGATGAAGAAGCGCATGATCGTTCTTGCCTCTCTTGGCTTCATCCTTCTGCTTCTGACCGCGCCGCTTTTCGCCCAGGGCTTCAGCACGGGCAGAATCGGCGGATTCAGGGTGACCATCGTCACCAACGTGCCCAACCCCACGATCACCATTGACGATCGCCCGATTGAGGGGAACACGGCAGTGGTGCCTGTGGGCGTGCACACGTTCCGCGTCAGCGCTCCCGGGTTCAATGATTTCGTACAGAGAGCCAATGTAAGGGCCGCCCTCACCATCAATGCGCGGCTCACTCCCCAGGGATTTGCGCTCACGATCAACGGCAACGTGCCCGACGCGTCCATTTTCGTCGACGACGCCCAGATCTCGGGCAACATGGTGGTCGTGCCGCCGGGAAACCACACGGTTCGAATCTTCGCGGACGGCTATCAGGAATACAGCACGGTGGTGAACGTCGCAGGCCCGATGGTGCTCAACGCCGCTCTTGCGCCCGCGGGATTCCCGCTCATGATCACGGGCAATGTGAAGGGCGCCATCGTATTCATCGACGGCGTCCAGAAAGGCCCTGTTCCCTATAGGGAGATTCTGCCTCCCGGCAACTATTCACTCTCCGTTCTGGCGCCCGGCTTCCAGAGCTACGACAGGGATGTCATGCTTTCGGGACCTCTCTCCATCAATGCCAACCTCCAGCCGCTGGCTCCCGCCACCCTCACTTTCCTCTTCCCCCAGGGATTTCTCGGGCCCGGCGGCCGCAACGATCGCAACCAGCTCAAGGTCCTCATCGACGGCAAGCCGATCCAGCAGCGGGATTTCGCGCACGCGCGTGTCCCCGCGGGAAGGCATAAGATCGACGTTTCCACCGGCGGGATGATGCTGCGCTCCGGAGAGTTCGATTTCGATTCCGGGATGAGCTACACGGTCGAGCTCGTCCTGGATCTGCAGGTCTACGCCAGCGGGCAGTGAATGCTGAGGCCCGTTTCTCAGGGAAGCGGGCCTTTCTTTTCCCACGTTCCTGAAGGGTAATCACCGATACATCCGAAGAGGAGGACAGATGATGCGCCGTTGCTTTTCCGTTGTGATCCTGCTGCTCTTTGCCCTGACGGCGGGCTACGCCGACTTTGCCCAGACCATCGTTTCCGCGGATTCCCTGCACGACCAGGGCCAGTATCTCCAGGCGCGCGCCATGCTGCTCGAAGCCGCCGCCTCGGCATCCGCAAAAGAGCAGGCCGAGCTGTATTGGCGCGCCGCCCGCGAAACCCTCGAGATCGGCGATCAGGCGGACAAGGCGAAGAAGCCCGTCGATTCCGTCCTGAAGATTTTCGAGGAAGGCCAGCTTTACGCGAACATGGCGATGTCGGCGGATCCGGACAATTGCCTCGGCTATTACTGGAAGTCCGCTCTCATCGGCCGCTGGGGCCAGGTGAAAGGGATTTTCGATTCTCTCGGCCAGGCCGCTCCGATGAAAGAGCTCCTCTCTAAGGATATCTCCCTGAATCCCCGGCATGCAGACGCGTATTTCGTTTTTGGCCAGCTCTACCGCGAGCTGCCGGGATGGCCGCTGTCCTTCGGGAACATGGACTACGCCGTCTCCCTGGGACGTATGGCGGTGGATCTGAACGCCGAGCAGGTTCAGGATGGCACGGAAAAGGAGATCATCTACAGTTTTGAAACCGAGCTCGCCAAAACGCTGTATAAGAGGAACTGGTCTTCGGCGGCCCGCCTGAGCGAGCAGAAGAACAAGCTGGCGCGTTTTACGGCGACAAAGGATCTGTTGGAAAAGGGCTGGGCTTACGAGGGAACGGTCCAGCTGCCAAACGTCTCGGACCGCGAGGAGGCCAAGACCCTCGTGAAGGCAGCCATCGCCGGACTGGAAGACAAGGCAAACCGCACCGTCTCGGACGACAAGGACCTGGCAACAGCCCGGGATGTCCTGAAGGGCTGGTAAGGCCGGCTTCAAGCCCCCGTCAGCTCCGCGGGGGCCGCCCGCCGCGCTCGCTCTCTCCCTCGGACGCGTTTTTATCGGTCCGGGAGCCCTCCCGTCCTTTCGCAGGAGACTCGCCTTTGTCAGCGTGACGCCGCTCATCTTGCGTCGGATCTTGAAGACCGCCTCTTCAACCCTCTTTTTCCTGGAGAAATCCTCGGCGAAAAGCTCCAATTGGTCCTGGGACTCCAGGGCAACGAGGTTCGACATCCCCACCCCCACCAGCCGGATCGGCGTGCTGCCGTTCCAGCGGGCGTGAAGCAGCTCCCTGGCCACATCGTGGAGCTCCTCGGCGGAGGAGACCCAGTGTTTGAGGGACTTCTGCGCGCTCGTCGTGGTGAAGTCGTGATACCGCAGCTTGAGCGCGACCGTCTTGGACTTCCAGCCCTCCTCCATCATGCGGAAGACGATCTGGTGGCAGAGCTCGAGCAGCATCCGTTCGATTCCCGTCACGTCCTTCCTGTCCGTCTCGAAGGTGATCTCGCTGGAGAGCGACCTGCTCTTCGGCTCTTGGGAGAAGATCCCGGGTCCTCTCCCCGCACCACGCCGTGGAGGAATGATGCCGTCCCCTTTCCCAGGAGGCGGGCCAGCTCCTCACTGCCGAACTCGCGAAGCTGCGCAGTCGAGACGATGTTCAGCTCGGTCAGGCGGGCAAGCGTCTTCTCCCCGATGCCCCAGAGGTCCTTGAGCGCCAGCCGGTCGAGGAAAGCCTCAACCTCGGCCTGGGTCACCAGCGTCAACCCGTCGGGCTTGCCCGCGTTGGTGGCGAGCTTGGCCACGTACTTGTTCGGCCCGATGCCGACCGTTATGGCGAGGCCGGTCTCGCGTTTCACCTCTTCCTTCAGCCCGCGGCCCACCTCAATGGCCGGGCCCAGAAGTCGCTCTGTCCCCGTCATGTCGAGGAAGGCCTCGTCAACCGAGATCTGCTGCATGTGAGGAGTGTACGTGCCCAGAATACCCATGACCTTCCGCGAGACTTCCAGGTACCTCTCCATGCGGACGGGAAGGAACACCCCCTGGGGGCAGCGGCGGTAGGCCTGGGAGATGGCCATGGCGGAGTGGATGCCGAATCTCCGCGCCTCGTACGAGCAGGCGGACACCACGCCGCGCCTTCCCGGTGCGGCCCCGACGATGACGGGCTTTCCCTTGAGGCGGGGATCGTCGCGCTGCTCCACCGAAGCGTAGAAGGCGTCGAGGTCCACGTGGAATACGACCGGCGGCGGGCTCACGTCTTCAGCTCCAGGCTTTTCACGTAGTGCAGGTGAGTCTCCGCCTTTGCGGAGACGGGAAGCACGTCCACTCCGATGAGGGGCGCGTCGAAATCCATGGTGAGGGTGAGGGTGAAGGTCATTCCCGACGGAAGGGTGAGCTGGATGGGGAGGGGATCGGGGGGAAAGGCGCCGATGAGCAGCCGGTAATCGTGAGCGCTCTCCCGGATGAAGGGGAAGGAGCAATCCAGCAGGATGAACTCGTCGGGGGAGGAAAGCTTCGCGCTGAGGCTCCGCGGGTTGGCGCCCGAGGAAACGTCGAGGAGCAGGTTTTTCTTGTGGAGGAACTCGCTCTCACGCACCGCCACGGAGATGGGCACGTCGCGCGGTGGAAGGGCAAGGACACGCCGTGACTGGCGCACCTCCAGCCGCTCTTCGCCGTTTGCGTCCCGCACGACAACTTCCCCGATCGGCGCCGGGCTGTCCATCTCCACGGCGTTGGTCTGGGAAGCCTCGTCGATGGTCTGCGTGACGCTGACGGGCTGAGGATGATCCGCCGTGAAGGGAGAAAAGAGAACGAGAGTCACGATGAGAGCGAGGGAGGCGGCGGAGAAGACTCCGGCGAACAGCGGCGAGCGCGTCCCCCGGCGCAGGATGCCCGGACCGCGGAAGAGGAGCCCCAAGCGGATGATGAACAGGACAAAGGGCAGGATCAGGCCAGCGATGAGCAGGTTGCCCCTGATCGGGGAGAGGAGGATGAAATGGCAGAACGGGAGGGCGGGCATGAGGAAGACCTCGATGAGACCGCGCACGCCCCAGAAAGACGCGGGGAGGAAGAGCAGGAGCTTGGCCCACCGGTTCCTGGTCAGGGTGGCGAGGAGCACGAAGACGAAGGCCCAGAGAAAATAGAAGCTGAAGGAGATGTTGATCGCGGCGACGACCAGGATATCGGCGAGGAGAAAGAAGATCGAAGCCGCGGAGTAGAAGCTTCCATTGCGGGAGAAGCGGACGCCGCGCAGGAGAGGGAAGAAGGCGCTGTAGAGCCCGAGGGGCAGGGCAAGCTTCAAAAGCAGGAAGGTCATGGGAACGTACGTCCAGAGCGAGGGAAAGAGCCTCAAGGCCAGGATCCCCTCCAGAGCGAAGGTGGCGATCAGCAGGAGGAGAAACGGGATGGCGTACACCGGCAGGATGCTCCAACCATTGCGCAGCAAGGTGCGGATGTACTTCCTCAGTCCCTTCCGCAAGACCAGGGAGTAGAGGAGAATCGCCGTGACGGCCGCCAGAAGGATCCCGATATAGGCCTTCTCCGTCACGATGAGCGAGGCGCTTCCTTCCTGGAAGAGCAGGTAATGGCGGTCCCACTCTTCGGGGATCCGTCCGGAGCCCGCGTTCAGGAAATCGGAGAAAAACGTGTCGAAGGAGGAAAGCCGCTCGCCGATGAGCGCGGGATCAACCGCGCCGTATTCTCCTTCGAGGCTGATGGCGGGATAGCCGGCGCGAAGGTACGGCTCGATGATGGTGGGCTCGCCGGCCAGCCCGAGGCGGAAGACCTGGTTTTCATAGCCCCGCAGGAGGTAGGGGACTTTCGATTGCCGAAGCGCCTCGACCGAGCGGTTCATGAGCCAGTAGGGGCTCACGATTCCCGTCCCGCCCCCGCGCACCAGCACGCGGGAGGGCACGGCCCGGAAGTTCAAGTACAGGACCGCCACCCGGTAGTCGGGCTGGAAATCGCTCAGGAAGAGGTTGCTGCCCAGGGGATAATCGGGAGTGGAGCCGAACTCGGCGCCGAGGAACAGGACGGTCACGGAGACGGGAGGCGGCGCCGCCTTCATCTGGCGAAGGAGCCCGAGGGCCAGGGCGATATTCACCGCGCCGTCCATGCCCGGCGCGGCGTCGGGCATGTGGTCCAAGGGAACGGCGATGATCATGGTATCCCGGGATGAGCCCACGATATCGACGCGGATGCAGGAGGAGAAGGAGTGCTCGAAGTCGCTCTGGCTGAAATCGAATGTCGAATACGGGATGCCGTAGGCGCCGAGGCGGGACTCGATATAGGCGAGCGCCCTCGTGGAGCCGGCAGAGCCCTCCAGCCGCGGGTACAACGAGCTTATCGCCCGCAGATCGTTCGACGCGTCGTCGGGCGGAGCCTCCGGCGCGCTTTGTGAAAAAACAAAGGAGGGAAGGGCGGAGAGCAGGGCGAGGACAAGGATCTTCCGCATCGGCGAGGCAAGCATAGGGAATGGGGTGGGGAGCGTCAAGGCGCGCCGACGCCGCCGGCCTGCCGCCGCTGCTTTTGTGAAGATGCACGTGAGATCCTGGACTTGCAAACACGGGGGGGATGCGTTACGCTCGATCTACACTATGGACGTTCTGGCCGAGATCCTCCAGCGCAGGAGCGTGAGGAGCTTCCTGCCCCAGCCCATCGAGAAGGAGCAGCTCGAAAGGATCCTCGAGGCGGGCAGGCTCGCCCCATCCGCGAAGAACCGCCAGGAGTGGCGCTTCGTCGTGATCCAGAAGAAAGAAGTGCGCGATCGGATCAAGGAGGCTGCTTTCGGGCAGGAGTTCGTTGGGCAGGCGGCGGCGATCATCGCGGTCTGTACCACCAACATCGACTATCGAATGCCCAACGGCCAGCTCTCCTACCCCATGGACCTGGCGTTCGCCGCATCCTTCATGGTCCTGCAGGCGGTCCATGAAGGGCTGGCAACCTGCTGCCTGACGACGTTCGACGAGCAGGAGGTGCGCGAGATCCTCACCGCTCCTTTTTCGATGCGCGTCGTTCTGCTCTTGCTCATCGGTCACGGGGAAAGCATCCCCGAGCCGACCCCCCGCAAATCCTTGAAGCAGATTTCAGCCCGCGACCACTGGTGAGCCCGCGCCCGGCGAGAGCCGTCATGCGCCTTCCCCTTGATAGTATTCCACAAGCTTCGCGAAAGGGTCTTCCCCTCCCTCCGCAGGAGGCTCGATGATCTCCCCACCCAGGGAGAAGTAGATGCCGTCGCTTTTCACCCACCGCACCCGCAGGCGGAACGAAAAGGGAACCGTCTGAGTGCCGCCGCCCGCCACCACGTCCAGCGCGATATCGTCTCCCGGAGCCGCGGGGATGCTCTGGACGAAGGAGAGATGGCAGCCGGTCCGGCTCAGGTCCCGGATGTAGCCCGGCGTCGTCCTGGCAAAGAGCACTTTCGCGTAGCATTTGACCCGCGGCGATCTTCTCTGTTCACTTCCCATCGCTTTCCTCCCGGGCGGCGATATCCAGCCTGATCAGGGTGCCCGCGACCCGGTTCGCCCCCCATCGCACGGGGACGTCGCTCGAGTCGAGGAAGAGGAGCTGGAAATGCTCGAAGGTCTTCTTCGCGAGGTAGATTCCCATGCCGAACCTCTTGTATCCGTTTCTCTTCTGGTAATCCTGGAAGCTCTCGGAATGAATGTCGAGGGTGGAGGGCGAAGCGTCCAGCGGATACGGCAGGAGCTTGGGGTCGAACCCGCCGCCGAAGTCGCGTATCGCGAAATGGAGACGCCCTTCGGTGAGCGTTATGTCGATGAGGATTTCCCTCGCGTCGCCGCGCTCCTTGTGCGCCCGGATCGAGTTGTTGACGAGCTCCAGGATTGCGAACTTCAAGTTATCGGGGCTGATACCGGTCTGCGGGATCTCTATCGAGTCGAACACATGGATGATGGAGCGGAACTCGGCCTGCGGGTTCACTTTCACGCGAACGGTCCGGCTTCGCTTTCCGTCAACGGAGAGACTTTGGATCATGGGCCCTTCTCAACCAAGGAGTTTGCCTGCATAGAACCTTGGAATTGCATTCACAAACACTATAGGCGAATCTTATCAAATCCACAAGGAGGAGGACGCCGCCGGCGCCCGCCGCTCGACGCTCCATTGTCGGGCGCGCGCGGCCCGCCTGAAGCTCGATGGAACATGAAGGCAAAACGGCGGAATGCCTTGTGTTGACAGGAGAATCGCTATAATCTGCCACCATGATGTCTTTGAGGCCGGCACAGCATATGCGGATCTCTCTTGAGGACAAGAGGAAATAGCTGCATGGTTTATCTTCTCGTCGACTTGTTCAATTACCGACAGCTGGCGAGATTGAGACGGAACATCCTGCCCGGCGTCGAGAAGCGGCTTGCGGAGCTGTACGGAAGCCGGAAGGTCCGCGTTCTGAAGATACGCGAGGGAACGGCCCTCGTGGAGTGCGGGCGCGAAGAGGAGTTCGATTCCCGAGGGTGCGCCTCTCTGGGGCTCGAGATACGGGATTACCTCGGCTCCCTGCGGGAGGAGCTTTTCGGATTCGCCGTCCTCCTCGATGCGGAGGTCCCGGCGGAATCTGACCGCATCGAGGAGGCCATGAAGGATACGGCCTCGGAGCTCGAGCGGGAGCAGGACCTCTGGGTCACTCTCCGCGCCCTCCCGCTGTTCAAGGCTCACCTGACCGTGGAAGAAGGCAGGCAGGCGTGCCGCGTCACGGGGATCAAACAGCCGGCGCCCCGAAAGGTGGAGGAAGAGGCGCGGACGGGTTGGGTTCGGGAGAGCCTGGTCCAGCGCACCCTCGACGGGCTCTCTCCGCGGCTGAACGGCGGCGAGGAGGTTCTCTTCCTCTCCGGTCCCCCCGGTGCGGGCAAAACGGCCGTCCTTCGGGAGGCGGCCAGGCGGTTGGGGGCCGGTGACGAGAGAGCTCCCCTCTTGCGGATGTACACCCTTTTTCGACGCCGCTCGCCGGTTCACCCTTTCATCAACAGCCTCTCCGCCCAGCTTCTCGCCGAGGTTCCCCGGTACCTTCATGGAGCGGAGCTCGCGGTCTGGAACGACGTGAGCCCTCTGATAGCCGAGCTGCGCGGCGAGGAGCTCTCGGAAGGCGCCGGACGGACCGCGTTCTTCCCCGACCACCTCCAGGAGGATTTCTCCATTGGCTACCAGCTCTACCTCCTGGCCTTCATCAGGATGACTTCAACGAAGCTCCTGCCTGCCTTCCTGGCATGCGAAGGGGTTGAAGCGTACCACCCGTCGGCGCGCAGGCTCGCCGCGCGGATGATTTCCGAGATGCTCGCCCACCCCAATTTCATTCCCGTTCTCTCCTCCACCTCGCCGCAGGCGCCGGAGGAGTTTCGCGGCTTCGCCCTCGTCCCCCTCTCCATCCATCCCCTCGGCGAGCGGGAGATCCGCTCTTACGCGCGCCACCTCTTTCCCGGCCTCGAGATACCGGAAACGGAGGCGCGCCGCCTTCGAAGATACACGGGGGGGCTCTACCTCCCGGTCTCATCCTGCCTCCAGTACCTGGCCAAGACGTCGCGGATTCGCGGGCGGGAGGGGAGATTCGAATGGGTCCAATCCTCCGCGGATGCGCCGCCCCTGCCGCCAAATCCCCTTTCGGTCTCCTGGTTCCTGCTGCGGTCCCTCCCCGAGGAGGCGCTTCGCCTCCTCTCCATCCTGTACCTTACCGGCGGACTGCTCGATCAGAGCGGAGTCCTTTCACTTCTCTCTCGCGCGGGATTCGACGAGGCCTCCATTGAGCGGATCATTGCCGGCTTCGTATCCCTGGGGGTCGTGGCCGAGGAGGAACCCTTCACCCCCCGCATTCCCGCGCTGAGAAGGAAGCTGGAGGAGCTTCTGGGGCGCGACGCCGAAAAGCTCCGGGAGGAGTTCATCTCCTCCATCTTCTCGCAGTGGAAGAGGGGCGAGTACCCCAGGCGCGTGCTGCTCTTCTCCTTTCTCGCCAAGGCGGGCAAGACAGCCCTCGCCCTGGAGGTCCTCCCCGAGATCATCCGCCGGAAGCTCGACGAGCGGGACCTGGCGGGAGCGAGGCTGTTCTGCGAGGCGGAAAGGCTCGAGTTCGCCGCTCCTCCCGACGACGGGCAGAAGGAGGAAATCTCCCTTATCTCCGGGGCGGGCAGATTGCACGCGGCGTTATTGGAGGGGAATCTGGAAGACGCCGCGCTCCATTTCCAGGCGCTGGCCCGGCCCGACAGGTCCGGCATAGCGGGGGAGCCGGCCGGCGACGCGGCCCTCTCCCGGTCGCTGTACTCGCTGGCGTGCGGGGACTGCCCGGCCGCGATGGACGGCCTGAAAACGGCGCTGCTGGAGTTCCAGGAGTCCGGATTTGCCCGTGGAGAGCGGAGAGCCTACCACCTCCTGGGTCTCACCCTGCTGGCGGAGGGGAGAACGAGCGAGGCCATCGAGTACTTCTCTCTCTCCGAGAGGCTCTCCCTAAAGGCGGGAGATGCCCTCGGCGCCCTGCGTTCCGAGGCTTTTCTTGCCGTCTGTTTCTTCCTGGAAGGCAGGCTCACGCAGAGCCTCCAGAAGGCGGAGCACGCGGAAGAGACGGCGCGAGCATGCGGCCAGAGGGAGCAGGAGATCTTCCTCGGGTTTCTGAGGGTAAAATGCCTGTTCCAGCTCGGGCTCTACCAGGAGTGTTGCACCCTTCTCCAAGACTGCCTCAGCGGGGCAACCCTCTACTCGGCGGACCAGGCGGCAGCCGTGCTCACGGCATGGCTGGCGCGCTCGATGCTCTACAAGGGGGACACGGCCTGTGCCACGCGGACGCTTGCGGCGCTGGAAAAGGGCCGTGAGGTTTTATTCTTCCTCGCGGAAGCGGAGCTTTTCTCGGGGAATCTCGAGAATGCCTCCCTGTGCGCCGAGAGGGCCCTCACAGCGGCGAGCTCGTCGTTCTTCCCTCCTCCCGAAGGGGTGAGCTGGAGGGATGGGTTTGCATCCGTGGAGGGGAGGTGCTTCCGCCTGATCCGGGAAGACGCGTTCCTTCGCCGCGGCGTGCGCGCCCTGGCCGGCTGCCTTCTGGGGATGCGCGGGTTCACCCGGGAGGCGGTGCGGGAGCTCCATCGTCTGACCCGGGGAGAAGACTCCACGGGGAGCGACCCCCATGCCTTCCTCCACGGCTACTTCTATTCCCTCGTGCTGCCGGAGTACGCCTCCGAGGAGGGAGACGACAAAACAACGATCCTGAGCAAATCGCTGAAGGCGCTCCAGGAACGGGCAAGCCGGATAGAAGCGCCGGCCCAGAAAAGCGCCTTCCTCACGTCCAACTATTGGAACAAACGGATCATGGAGGATGCGCGCCAGCGGAAGCTGATTTAATTATAACGGAATATTCTTTGTTCAGACGCTTGACGGGGTGCAATAAAATTGCGATTTTCCTGTTTACTATTGTATGGTGCGTGATCTTGCCGCGATTCCCCGGGCTCTGCTCAGGCCGGACCGCGCCTTCGCCGAGCACGGGGTGTACCGGTTGCCCAAATCCCTCCTTCTGATCCTCCTGTTCATCCTGTACATAACGGGGCAGAGACTCTCCGCCGGGTACGACGAGAACGCCCATGCCAAGGAGCTGGCCCTTGCGGAGGCCGGCGCCAGGCTGGATTCCCTCATGACCACGGCGCCCCCCGAGGCAAAGGAAAGGGCGCGCGAGCAGATGGTGGGCTCCATCCTTGGGCAGCAGAGCACGCTCTTCACCGCACTATCCATCGCCTTTTCCGGCCTCTTCTTTTTCATCCTCATGCTTGAGATGTGGCTGATCTCCACCGTCTCGTCCCAGTTTTTCGGCGGGCAGGAGGACCGTCACGGCCGCGACAGGCCGTCGCTCACCCTTTTTCTGGTCGCCTTCTTCCCCCTCGCCCTGCGAAAGCTCCTGGCAGGGATCGTGCTTGCCACGAAGAACCCCGAAGCGGCGTCAAACGCCCTCACGCTGACGGACTACCGCGCCGTGAGCGCGGTCCACTTCGATTTTTTCTCGCTCCTGCCGCCAATAGGCGTTCCGGAGTTCATCGCTTCCATCGCGCGGTTGGTGACGGATCCTTTCTTCCTCTGGACCCTCGCCGTCGTGATCCTGGGGGGGCGCGTGGTTTATCGCGTGAGCGCGCGCGGGGCGGTGGCGCAGACGGCTATCGTTGTCCTTGTCCTTGCCCTCCAGGCGGCGCTTCTCAAGAGTATCGGTATCACAATGGAGATCTAGAGATGAAACGACTCGCGCTCCCGCTGTTTCTGCTTTTCGCCGCCTCGTCCCTTTTCTGTCAGGAGAAGCCGCTCGCACTGAGGGACCTCCCGTCCCTGGTGCTCGCCAAGGACCCGGTGGTGAGCTCCGCCGAGCAGTCGGCCCTCCTGGCCTACCACACCTACCAGGGCACCCTGTCGCAGGCCCTGCCCCAGCTGGATCTCTCCACGTCGTACTCGCTTGACTACCTGCCGTCCCAGGTCTCGCAGAGCTTCATATCGCTTCCCATTGCCCCTTATTACGCGATCCAGAGCGTGACCACAAACGACCAGGGGACCCACAACCTGGGCGCCAAGGTATCGCTCTCCCAGCTCCTTCCCACCGCGGGCACCGCCTCGCTGTCGCTTTCCAACCAGACCAGCATCGACAGCTTCGGTTCTCAAGCGACGACCATTGGGACAACGACGACGGGCGCCGGGGGAGGAGCACAGTACTCCCAGAAGCCGGCCGTGACGCTCGGCATTACGCAGCCCCTTTTCATGAACGGCAAGTTCCTGGACCTTGACCTCTTCCCCGCCACCTTCAGGAAGGTGCGGCTGGGGTATCTCAAGGCGGATCTTGCCAAACAGACGCAGTCCAACCAGTCGGTCTCCCAGGCAACCCAGCTCTTTCTCTCCGTCGTGCAGCTTCGAAAGAACATCGATCAATCTCGGAAAGCAATCGCCGTGAGCCAGGGCAACCTGGACAACCTCCAGAAGAACTTCTCCCTCGGGCTTGTCTCCGAGGCGGACCTGCTGGACCAAAAGATTTCGGTGGCCACCCAGAAACAGGCGCTCCTACAGCTTCAATCCAGCCTGACGAAGGCTGAGAGATCCCTTGCCCATTCGCTGGGCCGCGAGAGCCTCGACGGCGCGGCCCTGGATGACGGCATCCCCGCATTGCAGGTCCCGCTGGGCAGCGACGATCTTCTGGCCAAGGCGATGGAGAACTATCCCGCCATACGTCAGCAGGGCCTTGCCCTGGAGGAGAAGAAGGTGGACGACATCCTTTCCGGCCAGAAGTACGCATCCACCCTGAGCCTCTCGCTTTCCTACTCCCCCCGCTATCCAGCCGCGGCGCTCTTGAGCCAGTACACCACCACGGATTTCGCGAGGTCGTTCTCGGACCTGTACGGCAGCGGCTCCACTTCGGACATCACGCTCAGCGCCAGCCTCACCATACACCTGTTCGACGGCGGGCAGCAGAGCGAGGCACACGCGGGAAACATGGCAGTGACGCGCATGGCGGAAGACAGCCTCGAGACCCAGAAACAATCGGTGCAGGACCAGGTGGCACTGGACCTTGCCTCCCGGGACAACCTCCAGGACAAGGTCTCGCTCCTCTCCGACGCGACGGACCTCGCTTCGCGGAGGCTTGAGACCGAAGCGGACCTCCTCGCCTTAGGCAAATCCACCCAGCTCAATGTCGATTCCCGGCGCGCCGACTACGAGGCCAAGCAGAACGACCTGTGGCGCGCCAAGGCCGACCTCTTCCTCACAGTGCTGGATCTCGCCTCCCTCGCGGGGGAGGACATCGCGAGGCTCATCGAAGGGAAATCTCCATGAAGCGACGAATCGGTCTTTATGTTTTCGGCGGCATCCTCCTCTTGATCGTGGCCATCGTTGTGCTCAATTTTACCCTGCGGGGAAATCGCTATGACACGGCCATACCGGTGCGGGTCTACACGGTGGCCACGGGGACCCTCCAGGACAGGGTGAGCGGCAATGGCACGTTCAAGCCGGACACCGCGGTCAACGTCACCGCGCAGGTGTCGGGGGAGGTGCAGTCCATCCGAGTTTCAGAGAACTCCGTGGTGACGAAGGGAGCCCTGCTGCTCACGCTGCGCGACGACGACTACCGGCTGACGGCCCAGAAGGCGAGAGCCGCCCTCGATTCCACCCGCAACTCCATCCGCCAGTCCCTGGTGACCCTGCGCGCCCAGTACAGGAGCGCCGCTTCCGCCCTGGCGGATGCCCAGAGGACCTTCAACAACAACAAGGACCTCTACGCCTCCAAGTCGATCTCCCAGGAAGCCTACCAGAAGTCCTCCGATGCCCAGGAGAACGCCACGGTGAGCTTCCAGTCCGTCAAGGAGCAGCTCGACCTCCGCTGCGGGCTGCCCCTCACCTCGGATCCTCCCCTCACCCCTGACACGGACGACCAGATCGTCGAGAGATCCCCCGAGGTGGAACAGGCGCTGGTATCCCTGCGGTCGGCCCAGGACAGCGTGGACAAATGCCGGATAACGGCCCCCATCGCCGGCACCGTCACCGACGTCACTCCCACCGTGGGAGACATGGTGGCCCCATCCACGCCCCTGGTGCGCATCGAGACGCTCTCCGCGATGCTGGCGGAGATCCAGATCGACGAGGTCGATATCGGAAAGATCAGGATGGGTCAGGACGCGGAGCTCACCAGTGATTCCCTAATCGGCCAGACGATCAAGGGAACCGTGGTCACCATCGCCCCGACGGTGACCAGCCTCGGATCCACCCGTGCAAGCCTCGTGGACCTCACCATCGACAAAAAAAGCCTGCCGCCGGGCGGCGCCATCATCCGCTCGGGGGCTTCCTGCACGGCCCGGATAGCCACCAATGTCAAGCAGGGAGTGCTCACCATCCCGCTTGCCAGCTTCGTCACGCAGGAGAACGCCTCCTCCGTGTACCTGCTCACACCCACCGGCCGCAAGAACGCTTCCGGCTCGGAGGTCTTCCTCCTCTCGAAGAAGCAGATCGAGACAGGGTCCAGCGACGTGAACTTCGTCGAGGTCACTTCGGGGCTCTCGAACGGAGACCGGATCGCCGCGGGCAACCTCAACCTCCTGCGGGACGGGATCCTGGTGACGGCGCGAAAGGAATGAGCGCCGCGATGATCCAGCTGGAGAACATCGTCAAGATCTATCGCATGGGAAAGCTCGAGGTGGAGGCCCTGCGCGGCGTGAACCTCTCCGTGGAGGCCCACGAGTTCGTGGCAATCATGGGACCATCGGGCTCCGGCAAATCGACGCTGATGAACATCATCGGCTGCCTGGACCGGCTCACAAGAGGGCGCTACGTGCTGGATGGGATCGACGTTTCAGAGATGACCGACAACGAGCTGGCCGATGTGCGCAACAAGAAGATCGGGTTCGTGTTCCAGACCTTCAACCTCCTTCCCCGCATGACCTCGCTTCGAAACGTGGAGCTCCCCCTCATCTATGATGGGGTGGGAATACGCGAGAGGCGGGAGCGCGCCATGGATGCCCTGAAGATGGTCGGCCTGGAAGACCGGGCCCATCACAAGCCCAACGAGCTCTCCGGCGGCCAGAAGCAGAGGGTGGCCATTGCGCGCGCTCTGATCAATAAGCCCGCTATCATCCTGGCGGATGAGCCCACGGGCAACCTCGACTCCCGCACGGGCGAGGAGATCATGGCGACCTTCGAGGAGCTCAACGACCGCGGCGTGACCATCATCCTCGTTACACACGAGCCCGACATCGCCTTCTGCGCGAAGCGGATCGTCGCCATCCGAGACGGCCTGGCCACGCGGGACGAGCCGGTAGTCCGCCGCAAGGTGGCCGCCCACGGAGGAGGCTCCCCGGCTGACAACGGGCTTCCCCCCTCGATGGAGCAGCCTTCGCCGAGGAAACGCCCGCGCAAGCGCTCCCCTGCAGGGCCATCGGGGGCTTCCGAGGCATGAACTTCACGGAGGGCTTCACCCAATCCTTCGAGACCATCAGCCACAACAAGCTCCGCACCTTCCTCACCATGCTCGGGATGAACATCGGAGTCGCCTCCGTGATCGCCGTCATGGCGATCGGCCTCATGGGCCGGGGCGCCATCATGAAGGGGATCGAGAACATCGGCTCCTCCCTCATCTGGGTGCAGCCCAACGCCAAGGCCTACCCATCGGATACGACGCCCCAATACATGAAGGCCGAGGACCTGGATGTGCTTTCAGGCCTCGTGCAGGACGCGTGGATGTCCCCCATCCTTCGGGGGAACTACTCCATCGGCTACCGCGGCGAGCAGAGCGCTTCCGCGGTGTATGGAGTGTGGCAGCCGTATGAGCGGATCTGGGCCCGGGGGGCCGCTATCGGGCGATTCATAACGAACGAGGACAGCGACCTGCACCGCCGGGTGATCGTGCTTGGCTCCAACACAGCGAAGGCCTTCTTTCTGTCGGACGAGGAGGCGCTGGGGCAGAGCGTCACCTTCGCGGGCAAGGATTTCACCGTTGTGGGGGTGATGCCGAAGAAGGACAGGTCTCCCGTCGACGACGGCTCGGACGACGACACCTGTTTCGTGCCCTACGAGGTCCTGGATTCGGTCACGGACTGGAGCGCATTCGGAGGCCCCCGGGTGATGCGGATCTACTTCAAGGTCCATTCGCTTTCCGACCTGGACTTCGTATCTTCCCAGATCGACCAGTACCTGACCAAGAAGTACGGGGACATCGACGGCTCGCCGCGCTTTTTGGTTCGAAAGGCCGAGTCGAACATCCAGACCACCAACAAGGTCTTCGACGTCATCACCACGGTCATCACGCTGATAGCCGGCATCGCCCTTGTGGTTGGCGGCATCGGGATCATGAACATCATGCTCGTCACGGTGACCGAGCGCACCAGGGAGATCGGGATCCGGAAGGCTGTCGGCGCCAAGCGGCGCGACATCCTGGCCCAGTTCCTCATCGAGAGCATCATTATCTGCCTGATCGGCGGCGGGATTGGGATCGTCTTCGGAATGGTCATTACAACCATTGTCGCCGTGGCGCAGCACTGGGAGTACCTCCTGCCCTGGTTCGCCATCGTCATCGGGCTTGCCGTCTCCATCGGGATAGGGCTTTTCTTCGGCATCTATCCCGCGCTGAAGGCCGCGCGGCTGGATCCCGTCGTGGCCCTCACCAAGGAGTAGACGCGTGCGTTTTCCCTCTCTCCTGGAAGAAGCGTGGCTCGCGGTCAGGACCAACCGGTCTCGAACCGTCCTCACCATCCTGGGCATCGTGATCGGCGTGGGCTCGGTGATCGCCGTGGTGGGCATCGGGGATGGGGCAAAGCAGGTTGTTGGAGACCTCCTGGGCCAGTACGGCTCTACATCTCTTGTCGTGTTTCCCAACTTCTCCGCCATCAGGGAGAGCAAGGGCAGGTATCATTTCGAGGAGATGAGCCGGGAGGACATCGATACCATAAACTCCAGCGCTCACGCCGTGAGCGCCGTGACCCCCCAGATCACCATGGAAGTGAAGGTGAAATACGGAAGCGGCGAGGAGAAGGCGACGATGCTGGGCACGATGCACCAGTACCTGAGCGCGAGCAAGCTTCGTGTTGCCAACGGCCGGTTCCTGAGCGATGAGGACGATACCTTCATGCGCAAGGTGGGAGTCCTGGGCTCGGACCTCGCCGGCAAGCTCTTCGGCGGAGAGGACCCCATCGGGCAGTTCGTCCGGGTATCCACGGTCACGAGCAACTCGGCCAGGACCTCCGCGCAGTCGAGCGACCCCTTTGGGCGTTCTTCCGGGATCAACTACTTCATCGACATCCAGATCATCGGGGTGCTGGAGCACGAGGAGAAATCCTTCATTTCCACGGTTTCAGACTTCGACACATCGGACAACAATCGCCTGTTCGTCCCCTCCTCGGCAATCGAGCGCATGGGAGGCTCGTCCCATATCTACTTCTTGAACGGGGAGGCGGTTTCCAAGGACAAGATCGAGGACGCCAAGCGGGAGATCCTGGTCATCCTGGACAAGAGCCACGGCAAGTGGGACGGCAAGGTTGAGAAATACCAGGTGCAGGAGATGGGCCAGATCCTGAGCATGATCGACACGGCAACCGGGACCCTTACGGCGGCCATCTCCCTCATTGCAGGGATCGCACTTTTTGTGGCGGGGATCGGGATCATGAACATCATGCTCGTTTCGGTAAAGGAGCGGACGAGAGAGATCGGCGTGCGAAAGGCCCTCGGGGCCAAGCAGTCATCGATTTTGAACCAGTTCCTGTTGGAGACTCTCATCCTCTGCGGGGGCGGGGGATTGTTCGGCGTGGGCTTTGCCACGGCTGCAATTCAGACCGTTGCGGCCCTCACCAAGTGGCCGGCCCTCATTTCATGGAGCGTGATCCAGCTCGCCGTGATCCTCTCGCTTGCAACGGGCCTCATCTTCGGCCTGTACCCGGCGAGCAAAGCGGCGAAGATGGATCCCGTTGAAGCTTTGCGCTACGAGTAGCGCAAAGCTTCAACGGCCCGGCAGCCGCGCTACTGCGCGGCGGGAGGGCGCCAAGAAGCTCCCGGGGCTGCGAGTAGCGCAAAGCTTCTACGGCCCGGCAGCCGCGCTGCTGCGCGGCGGGAGGGCGCCAAGAAGCTCCCGGGGCTGCGAGTAGCGCAAAGCTTCTACGGCCCGGCAGCCGCGCTGCTGCGCGGCGGGAGGGCGCCAAGAAGCTCCCGGGGCTGCGAGTAGCGCAAAGCTTCTACGGCCCGGCAGCCGCGCTGCTGCGCGGCGGGAGGGCGCCAAGAAGCTCCCGGGGCTGCGAGTAGCCTGCTCACCCCTTGATCCAGACAGCCCAGCTTGCCGGCTCGTATCCAACGGTTGCGCGCTTTCCATCCCGGACAATCGGCGTCTTTAATATCAGCGGATCAGATAGTATTTCTGATTCTGCATCGAATTCCTGGTATGCAAGCCCGCGATCCTTGAAGCGCCTGCTTTCCGTATCAACTAAAGCGGTCATCCCCGCAGCAGCGGCAACCGCGCGAAGCTCCCCGACGCTGATGCCTTTCTCGGCAAGGTCGATGAGCTGGAAGGGGATTCCCCGCTCCCTGAAAAACCGCTCGGCCTTCTTCGTGTCTTGGCATTTCCTGGTGCCGAAAATCTGCAGGTTCATTAGACGTCTTGGCTGGTGCTGCAAAGCTACTGGAAGCGCCGGCGGATCTCGGCGCTCACGTAGTCGAGCACGGCCACCGTCACGGCGATGAACCAGACCGCGATGCCCGCGGCCCGGTAGTCGAGGAGCCGGATGTACTGCACGAGGATGAAGCCGACCCCGCCGCCGCCCACAAGCCCGATGACCGTGGACATGCGCACATTGACGTCCCAGCGGTAGATCGAGAAGGACACGAACGGGGAGATCATCTGCGGTACCACCGCGTACATGATGTTCTGAAGGCGCGTGGCGCCCGTGGCGTCGATGGCCTCGATGGGTCCCGGGTCGATCCCTTCGATGGCCTCGGAATACAGCTTTCCCAGGGCGGCCACCGAATGCACGGTGAGCGCCACGATCCCGGCAAAAGGCCCGAGTCCCACCCAGACCACTGCGATGAGGGCCCAGATCAAGGGCTCGATGGCCCTTACCACGTTCATGACGGTGCGGGTGAAGAAGTAGATTGCCAGGGTGATGGGCGAGCCGGACATGATGTTGCGTGCCGCCAGGAAGCTTACAGGAATGGAGAGGATGATCCCGAACAGCGTGGCCATCATGCCCATGAAGATCGTCTCAACCATGCGCTGCACTACCAACTGCAGCGGCTCGCTCACGCGAAGCGGCGCAAAACCGATGGGCTGCCGCGCCTCCACCCTGTGCGGCTGTTCCCTGCCCTTCACCGAAGGCCCGATGGAGTAGGGCATGACGACATCCACGGTGAAGCTGCCCTGCGCGTCGGTCTGAATAGAGAGGTAGTTTCCGCCCTTTCGAAGCTGAAAGGCGTTTCCCAGGGGATCGATCCACCACAGATCCACCGGAAGCCCCGGCTTGAAGCCGGTGCCGGAGAGCGTGATGGTAGTGCCGGGAATGAGCTGGTTGTTCTCGTCGAGAAAGGAGAGGTCTCCCGTGCTCGGGTTGGCCACCATGTGCGGCTTGCCGGGCACGATGGGATCCGGCGCCGGCCCCGGCCCGGCGGACTTCGGCACCATGATGGAAGCGCCGGCAACCGAAAGGAGCGGCTCCCTGACAACCGCAGCCTGCCACGGCCAGATCACCCTGCCAAGCGGCTGCATGGCCTGGGGGAAGTCGGTCACCAGCCGGGCGGGGGAGATCTCGCTGATCTGCCACCCCAGGGCAAAGAAAGCGAATAGGATGAGCACGAATAAAAGCGGGCTTCCGCGGTGCTCCCGTGCCCGAAGGAAGGCGTCCCACCCGTTCCAGAGCCAGATTGCGGCGGCGCAGAGGATCACCAGCACCACGAACAGGGGCTGAAGCTCGAAGGCCTTTCGGAGCATCGCGCCGCGAGTCTGCTGCAAGCGGCCGAGGAGCGCGAACCTCCACGCCATCATTCCCACGATGGACAGGACCGAGCAGAGGATGAGAACACCGCGCCAAATAGCGCGAGAAAGGGCCTGGCCGAGTCCCGGCACGATGAGGGAGAGGATTCCAGCGGCCCAGGGGCGTACGAGAGCGGGACGCTCTTCCTGGGGGGCGAGTGCCTGTTTCATGTCGTCGGCCCCTCCTCCCGACGGCCCGCATTAGTGCGCACGGCCTCCTCGCCGTAGATCTCCTTGAACTCGGTGTCCGTCATTCGGCGGATGTCCTCTCCCGTTCCGCGCCATACGAGCCTGCCGCCGTGGAGACCGATGACCCGGCTGGCATAGCGCTGAACCAGGTCGAGGTAGTGCAGGCTGCAGAGGATCGTGATGTGGTCCTCGCGGTTGAGCTCCTCCAGGTGTCCGAGGATCGAGTGGGCGAGGACGGGATCGAGGCTGGCAACGGGCTCGTCGGCCAGGATCATGCGGGGCTGCTGCATCAGGGCCCGGGCGATTCCGACCCTCTGCTGCTGCCCGCCGGAAAGCTCGCGCGCCTGCTTTCGCGCCTTGTCGCGCATCCCGACCCGTTCCAGCGCCTTCCAGGCCAACTCGCGGTCCGCCGGGGGGAAGCGGTGGAAGAGGCTGGGCCCTGATTTCACGTAGCCGAGGCGGCCGGAAAGGACATTGGTAAGCACCGAGGATCGCTTCACCAGGTTGAACTGCTGGAACACCATCCCGATCTGGCGGCGGATGCGCCGAAGGTCCTCGCCTTGAGCGGCGGTGACGTCCACCCCGTCCCAGAGGATCCTGCCCTCGGTGGGGTCGATCAGGCGGTTGATGCAGCGAAGGAGGGTGGATTTGCCCGAGCCGCTCAGGCCAATGATGATGAGAAACTCGCCCGGCTCGACGGTGAAGCTCACGTCGCGCAGGGCTACCGTTCCGTCCTTGTACACCTTGGTCAGGTTCTGAACCTCGAGCATGACCGAGTGAGTCCCTTCCTGAAAGCGGGGGCCTCGCGGCCCCCGCTCAATCCATTGCCAAGCGGCCGTCCGTCACTTCTTCGGCATCAGTACGTCCGCTGTCACGCCGGCGGCCTGGAGCACCTGGCGGAAAGAATCATAGAAGCTGTCGTCATGCTTCTCCAGGGCGGTCCACTGGTATGCCGTGTTGATCGCGGCCTTGCCCTCGGGGGTCGCAATGATGGAGAGAAGACCGTCGACGATCTTGTCTCGCAGCTCCTGCGGCACGGACGGGCTGAACTGCACGCCGTCGTTGGGGATGTTGCCGGATTCCTGGAGCACGATCACCTTCTCCATCACGTCGGGGTGATCCTTCTGGATGTTGGCGCGCGCGTCCACGAAGCAGGCGCCTGCATCGGCCTGGCCCGTGTACACGGCGGTCACGACCGCCGGATGGCTGCCGGCATCCAGGACCTTCAGATCGGTATCCAGATTCAGCCCCGCCGCTTTGAGCATCAGGCTCGGGATGATCCAGCCGCTCGCGGAAAGCGGGTCCACCCGGGCGAAGCTGTGGCCCTTGAGATCGGCCAGCGTCTTTATGCCCGTATCCGGCCTCGTGATGATCATGCCCTTGTAGAAGGCGCTTCCGTTTCGCACGGAGACCAGCGCGGCCTGGGCCACCTTCTGGTCCGCGGCGAGGATGTACGCTGCCGTGGCGAGCGAGCTCATCTGCGCCTTGGGCGGCTTGGCCTTCATGGCTTCAATGACGCCGACATAGTCCGTGGCCACGAAGGTCTTGAAGAACAGGCCGGTCTTGGCGTGAAGAAGGTCCGCGACGCTCTGGGCCCCCGCGGAGACTTTCCCCGTCTCGCCGGAGGGCACGTACGCCCAGATGATGGGGTTCTTCTCGGTCCCGAGCTGCTCCTGCTGCGCCGAGGCGAATCCAATGATCGCGCATGCCGTCATCAGCGCGAGCGATAGGAGAACGATTTTTCTGCCCAAGCGATACCTCCTTTGGTGAAAAGCTTTCCATCAGGGTACGACGCTGGAGCTAAACCGTCAAGCGAAAGGAGAGCAGTGCCTCAATGGGCCGGCAGGGCAGTCGTGCGGCCGTTAAGGCCGCGGGGCACATGCCACTTCACCAGGGGCGCCGGCCCGGATATGCTTTCCGCCATGGCCGCGGACATTCACGAGCTTCTCCTTCTTCTGGGGAGGCCCGCCTCGGGCAAGAGCGAGATCATCGACTATCTCCAACATCTCGATGCCGAGCAGAGGCGCCGGCGCTTTCGGGTCGGCACCCCGGTTGTCCTGGACGACTTTCCCCTGCTCTGGGCCTGGTTCGAGGAGGACGGGATCCTGGAGCGGATTGGCAAGGCGCGGCTGCACAGCGCGGCTGACGGGTACTTCTCCGCGAGACACTTCTGGGAGGTGCTGATCAGGCGCCTCGCCCTCGAATACGACAAGCTTCAAGCCGCGGATTCCGATCTGCACAAAACCACTACTGTCGTCATCGAGTTCTCCCGGGGAACGGAGCACGGCGGGTATAAGGAGGCGCTTGCCCAGCTCTCCGATGCGGTGCTCGAGCGGGCGGCGGCGCTGTATGTCCATGTCTCTTTCGAAGAATCCCTGCGCAAGAATCGCCGCAGGTTCAACCCCGACAAGCCCCACAGCGTCCTCGAGCATGGGCTGCCCGACGAAAAGATGGACCGGCTCTACCGCCGGGACGACTGGCAGGATCTCACCCGCGCCGATACCGGACACCTCCTGGTGCGGGGCCGCACAGTGCCGGCAGTCACGTTCGAAAACGAGGACGATGTCACGACTCCCCGGGGAGACGCCCTGGGAAAACGGCTCCAGGAGTGCCTGGAAAAGCTCTGGAGGCTCCGCTTCGAATCGTAGAGGCGGGCTGCCGAGCTTCCAACGTGATGTCGGGGCGCCCCTCTAGAGCCCCCCGGATATCGAGGCTTGAGTGAATAGGTGGGACGGAAGCCCGTCCCACCTATCGCCGTTCGTCATCGCCGCTCCGGCTGGAGCAAATCACTATTGCTTATTGCTCTTCAGATCCCAGCTTACCTCGAATTCTGGCCCGGGAGTGCCGTCGGACCTCGTTTGCGTGTACGTTATCGTGATCTTGGAGAACGTCAGCGCCACTTCTTCCAGCAGCCGGCCGTTGGTTCCCGTGGCGGCCGCGGGCTGGAGCGAGGTTATGATAACGTCCTCGAGCTCGAACTTGAGAATAGGAAACGTCTCATTGCCTCCACTTCGCAGGACCTCAATGTCCGCGCGTGGGATCTGGTCCCCGTTGGCCGCGTACAAGAAGAGGCTCGGAGAAGAGCGGTCTATGACTTTGAGGATTGTGAAGCTTCCGAATTCGGCCTTGGATGAGCCGCCGCCGGGAGTCATAGAGCCGGATCTCTCCACGCCGAAGTGGTAGCCGACCGTGTCGATCCAATCCCTGTGGTGCTGGTCCGTCGATTCTCCATTTATTTGTTCAAGTTTTGTAAAAATGTCGCATCCGGTCGGAATGACGATGCCGTCGCTGGAAGCGCCTTGACCCATGCCTTCCAGGTTGACGGTCACATCGCTGGGATCTCCCTTCGGACCCGGGGGACCTTGCGCTCCGGGATCTCCTTTTTCACCCGCCGGTCCCGTCTGGCCCACGGGGCCGGGAAGACCTTCAGGTCCTATCGGGCCGGTTGAGCCTGCGGGGCCGGGAATGCCCGCCGGACCCATGGGACCGGTCGGACCTGCAGGTCCGGCAGGGCCCATTGGCCCAACCGGTCCCTTCTCCCCTTTGGGCCCAGGGATGAGATGAATCGAGCGGACGGCTTTCCAGAGCTGCTGGATGTCGCGCTCGATCCGCTCAAGTCTGGCGTTCTGATTGCCATCCCCCCTGCCGGGTCCGTCGTTGTCTGTCGCCCACGCTTTCATGGTTAAAAAAGAAATGAATAGGGCGATGATCAGGATCAATCGACGTTCTGTTTTCATACTTTCCTCCTCTTGCGTCGAACGGTACCATGGACGACGAACAGAGGCAAGCGATGGAACGGTCGATTGAGGCATTCTTCCCCGCGTGGAACGCGTTTTGGGGCAAAGTTGGGACACGCGATGCCTTCGGAAGATCGCTCTTCATTCTCGACTGGATTGTCTCGAATCAGCCCTATTCTCTTACAGTCGCACGAGAGTGTCCCAATGCATGCAATTACAATGATTATATAGGAATACATGAACGCACTTTCCCGGAAGCGTCATTCTGCTAAGCGATCACTGATTAGCATGGAGCGACGGCAGTATAAGACTATTGAAAGCATGGCATGCTTTTTGCACAAAATATCATTGACTATCACACCGGGTGATATGTGAAACTCATCGATACAAAGCTCGCACGCCGAGAGCAGGAGGTGATATAACTGTCTAAGGTGTCAGCTTTGTAGGAGAGTGTCATTTCCAAAAAACGGAGGTGCATTATGAAAAGGTTCCTCGTCTGTCTTCTTGCCCTTCTTGTCCTGGCGGCCTTCAGCGTTTACGCGGGTGGCGCCAAGGAAGCGGGACCGGCTGCGGGAAAACATCCGATCAAGAACAACACGATCACCATAGCCTGGATACCAAAAGCGTTGAACAACCCGGTCTTCGAATTGGGCCGCGTGGGCGCCCTTAAAAAGGCTGAGGAGTTGACCGCCAAAGGTCCCTACAAGGTGAACATCTTGTACGTCGCCTCGGTGGCATCGGACATTGCGGAGCAGGCGCGGGTTGTCGAGGATGTCATCGCAAAAGGGGTTGACGCCATCGGCATCTCGTGCAACGAACCGACGGGCTGTGTAGACCCCATCCAGAAAGCGGTCAAAGCGGGAGTCGAGGTCATGACGTGGGATTCAGATTCGCCGAAAAGCGGGCGTTTCACCTACCTGGGTGTCGACAACTATGAGGGCGGGAAGGCCGCTGCAGACCTGCTCGTGAAAGCCATGGGGACCAGTGGAGATGTCGCCCTGCTCACCGGCGTGCCGGGAGCGTTCAACCTGGAGGAGCGCATCCGCGGGTTCAAAGACGGCGTCAAGAACTACCCGAACATCAAGATCGTAAAGACCGTGGCCTGCAACGACGACATCAACCAGGGGGTGCAGGTCGTGGAGGAGACCATGCAGTCGAACCCCGACCTGAAGGGCTGGTTCTTCGTCGGTCTCTGGCCGCTGTTCGCCAACCGCGGCTCCATGAAGAGCTGGGAAGCGGCAGAGAAGGCAGGCACGTTGAAGACGATTTCTTTCGACACGCTTCCGGTGGAGCTGGACTTCGTGAAGGATGGATACGTCCAGGGCCTCGTTGGCCAGAAATACTGGGGCTGGGGATACGACACGGTCCAGATGATCTATGATAAAATCGTCAGCGGGAAGACCTTCGGTTCGTTTACCAACTCCGGCATGGATCTCGTCACGCCGAAGAACGTTGCTGTCATGGCCGACATGTGGGCCACAATGGACTTCACCAAGACCCTGCCGCCGGCCTTTTAAAAGGTGCGCAGGAGCTTTCGTCCCGGCCGGGGTCCATCGCGTCCCCGGTCGGTTTTTTTTCGACGCCGCGCAAACCGAATATGAGTGATGACAGGGCTTTCCTCTTGCAGATGCAGCAGATATCCAAATCCTTTCCCGGAGTCCAGGCGCTGGACGGCGTGGACCTGGAAGTCCGTGCCGGAGAGGTTCTTGCCCTGGTGGGCGAGAACGGCGCGGGCAAGTCCACCCTGATGAAGATCCTGAGCGGCGCTCATCGCAAGGACGCGGGGCGAGTCTTTCTGGAAGGAAGGGAGGTGGAGATCGAGAACCCGCACCACGCGCTGCAGCTGGGTATCGCCATCATCTACCAGGAGTTCAACCTCACCCGCAACCAGACGGTGGCGGCGAATATCTACATCGCCCGCGAGCCGCGCGTGGCAGGGCTTGGCGGCGTGTTGGGCTTCGTCGACCGCTCCCGCATGGAAGCGGACGCCAGCCGGGTTCTCCAGCGCATCCGGTCGAAGATTCCCGTCGACGTCAAGGTGCGGGATCTTTCCGTGGCCCAGCAGCAGATGGTGGAGATAGCCAAGGCCATCGCGGTGCAGGCGAAGATCCTGATCATGGACGAGCCGACCGCGGCCCTGGGCGAGAACGAAACCGAGGTGCTTTTCGAGACGGTGCACGGCCTGAAAGCCCAGGGGATCGCCATCATCTTCATCACCCATCGGCTGGAGGAGATGTTCCGCATCGCGGACCGCGTCGTCGTGCTGAGGGACGGGCAGCGCGTCGGAGAGCTTCCCATCGCGGAGGCGACGCCCGATCGGGTGGTGCAGATGATGGTCGGGCGGAGCCTCCAGGAAATCTTTTACAAAGAGCCGGTGGACATCACGCAGCCTATCCTCGAAGTGCGCGGTCTCACCCGGCGCGGCGCCGTTCTGAACGTCAGCTTCACGCTGCGCCGCGGAGAGATCCTCGGCTTTGCGGGGCTGGTGGGAGCCGGGCGCACGGAGACGGCGCGGCTGCTGTTCGGAGCGGACACCCGTGACGGCGGCGAGGTGCTGTTGGAGGGCAAACCTCTGCGGATCGACTCGCCCACCGCGGCCGTGAAGGCGGGGATCGGGCTGGTTCCGGAAGACCGCGGCCTGCAGGGGTTGGTGCTCAAGTTGCCGGTCCAGGAGAACATCGTGCTGGCGACCCTGCCGCGGCACAGTACGGCAGGCTGGATGGACAGGTCCCGGATTGCGGAGACGGCCCATACCTTCGTGCAACGGCTCTCTATCAGGACGCCGCACCTGCGTCAGAAAACGATGCTCCTCTCCGGCGGCAACCAGCAGAAGGTGGTGCTCGCCAAGTGGCTGGCCTCCCAACCGAAGGTGCTGATTCTGGACGAGCCGACCCGCGGCATCGATGTGGGCGCGAAGGCGGAGGTGCATGCCCTCATGAGCCGGCTTGCGCGCTCCGGCATCGGCATTATAATGATCTCATCGGAGCTGCCTGAGATCATGGCAATGAGCGACAGGATCATCGTGATGCATGAAGGTCGCATTGCGGCCGTGCTCGGCCGTTCGGAAGCGACGCAGGAGCTGGTTATGGCGTACGCAAGCGGACAGCAGAGGGGGTAGCAACTATGGCAGAAGACTCGTCGAAATCCTCCGCGCCGAGCGCGCGGCGGGGAGCCGCCCTCCGCGGGATCGTGCGCGCCCAGGAGTTCGGCGTGTCCCTCATCCTGGCCGCGATGGTGCTCTTCCTGAGCGTCTTCACGAACACCTTCCTCACGAGCACGAACATCTTCAACATCCTTCGCGCTTTCTCCTGGATCGCCATCAGCGGCTTCGGCGAATGCATGGTAATCATCACCGGAGGGATAGACCTCTCCGTGGGATCGGTGATGGGCTTCGCCGGTCTGATCTCGGCGATGCTGCTCAGATTCTCCGGAAACATTCTTCTGGCGGTGGCGGGCGGCCTTGCCGCCGGCGTCGTGATCGGCCTGCTCAACGGATTGATGGTCACGAAAGCACGGCTGCCTCCCTTCATCGCGACCCTGGGCATGCTGCTCATGGCGCGCGGCCTGTGCTACGGCCTCTCGGGCGGTTGGCCCGTGCAGGATCTTTCCCAGGGCTTTCGAAACCTGGGGCAGTTCGACATCCCCTTCCTGGGCGCGGGCATTCCCCTCCCCCTGGTGTTCATGATCGTCATCGGCGCGATCATGATGGTGTTCCTGACGCGCACTGTCTGGGGATACCGCATCTACGCGGTCGGAGGCAATGAAGTGGCCTCGGGGCTTTCCGGCATCAGCACGGACCGCGTGAAGATCATGGTCTACACCCTCGGCGCGTTCCTCACCGCGATCGGCGGTATCCTGATGACCGCCCGCTTGGGGGTGGCGTCCCCGATGGCTGCATACGGGTACGAGCTCGATGTGATTGCGGCGGCGGTGGTCGGGGGCACGAGCCTCGCCGGCGGGGAAGGAACGATCCTTGGGGTTCTCATCGGTGCGGCTATCATGCAGGTGCTCCGCACGGGACTCATACTGACCGGCGTGTCCGCCTACTGGCTGCAGGCGGTCCAGGGTCTGGTGATCGTCGTGGCGATCATGCTCGACCAGCTGCAGAAACGCCGCAGATAACGCCCCGCCGGATCTTACGCCAGCGGAAACGTGACGCAGAAACTCGTCTTCTCACCCGGAATGCTCTTGAAGGATATCTCGCCCTCATGCTCCTTGACGATCTGCTGGCATATGGACAAGCCGAGCCCGGCATTCCTTTTGTTGATCTTCGTGCTGAAGAAGGGCTGAAAAACCCTGTCGTGGATATTGCCGGGGATGCCGTAGCCGTTGTCGCTGATGATGACCTTGACGCAGCCCTCTTTCTTCTCCGAGTGGATCATCACCTCGAGGTTTCCCTCGTCGAGCATGGCCTCGATGCCGTTATTGATCAGATTGATGAAGAGCTGCGTAAGCCGGTTCTCGTCGCCGACAATCTCCGCATCGTAGTCGTCCGTCTTTTTTTCGAGCCGGATGTTCTTCTGAGAAAGGCTGTGGTTGAGAAGCAGGAGGACTTCCTCCAGCAGGACGGCAATGCGGATCCTTTTTTTCGGCAGTTCCCCGATCCGTGAAAAGGAGAGAAGGCTATTGACGATCTTCACGATGCGATCCACTTCCTTCTCGATGTCGGTGAGCTTTTCCCTGACCGCCGGGCCCACGGGCTCCCCTTCAATGAGTTCGAAGGTATTCTTGATGATGTACAGGGGATTGTTGATCTCGTGAGCGACTCCAACCGCCACTTCGGCTACCGACGCCATTTTCTCGCTCCGGGCAAGGTAGCTCTTGAGATAGTGCTCCACAGATACGTCCTGAATGAGGATGGTGTTGCCGAAGAAACCGGAATCGGCGTCCCGAAAGCGGACGATGCTGATTTTCACTAGCGCTTTCTGCGCGAGGGAGACGTTGTCCCAGCTTGCTTCCTCCCCGGCGTCGAGTTTCCGCTTGATCTCTCCAAGGATCTCGCGATTGATTCCATCCAGGATCTTTGAAAGGGGCATCTTGATGATGGAGTCATGCCCGAGATTCAATATTCTCAGGGCGGCGAAGTTGACCAGCTGCACCCTGGCCTTCAGATCGAGGATGATGACCCCGATCGGCAGGTGCTGGATGACGCTTTCGATGTACCGGCGGATGACCAGAAACCTCTTGGCGTCCTCACTGAGCCTTTTCTTGTTGACGGCAAAGGAATAGGTGAGCTCGAAGAGGCGGTACTTGTCCAGGTCCTTGACCACTTCGGTGCCTCTGCGATAGCCGTCTTTCAATATGGTGACTCGATCGGCGAGATGCAGCACCTCGTCCATGTTGTGCGTGATATAGATGACGCTTCCGCCGCTCTGCTTCTTCTCCCTGATGATTCTGTAGATGGGCGCCATCTCGTCCGGGGTGAGCTTGTTGGACACCTCGTCGAAGATGATGAGCCGCGGATCCATCATCCATATCCTGGCCAGTTCCACCATGTACTGCTGGGAGAGGGAGAGCTTGTACATCGGAATGCCGGGATCGAAACAGAGGTTCAATTTCTCGAAAAGGGCGAGGGTGCTGCGCATCATTTTCGCGTAGTCAATGAAGCCGAGGCGGCTGGCGATCATTTGCCCGGCGAAGATGTTCTTGACCGCGTCAAGGTTCGGGATGATGTTCAGATCCTGATACACCATCCCGATTCCATGCAGGGTCGACGTTCGCGTGGTGAAATTCGCAATACCCTTGCCGTCGAATATGATCTCTCCATCCTTTTTCCGCACGGCTCCGCTCAAGACCTTGGCCAGGGAAGATTTCCCCGCCCTGTGCTCGCCGACGAGCGCGTGAACTTCGCCGCGATAGAGATCGAAATCGATACCTCTCAAGGCTTGGATGTCGTTGTACGTGACATGAATGTTTCGCATCTGAAGCAGGAGCTTCTCCGACTTCATACGAGACGACGCCTCACGAGCCGATATTGTATCGCTTCATCTTGCGATAGAGGGTTTTTCGGTCTATTTTCAACATCACGGCAGCTTTCCGCTTGACGCCCCCGCTTCTCCTCAGCGCCTCAACAATGATGTCCCGTGCGCTCGTCTGGTAGCGCACATCCAGGGGCGGTTCGCCGTCCGTTTCCTTCAAGGCCTGATACTGCTCAGGGATCACCGGGACATCGATCACCTCATCCTCGCAGAATATCACCGCCCGCTCGATGAGGTTCCTGAGCTCTCGCACGTTCCCCGGCCAATCATGGCCGAGGAGCATGGAGCGCACCTGCTCCGAAATGCCCCGGATCCGTTTCCCGTACCTCTCGTTGAACTCGCGAAGGAAATGGTCCGCCAATAGCAGAATGTCCTGCCTGCGCTCCCGCAGCGGCGGCAGATGGAGGGTCACCACGGAAAGCCGGTAGTAGAGATCCTCGCGGAATGCGCCCCCGTCAATCAGGTGCTGCAGGTTCTTGTTCGTTGCCGTCACGATCCGGCAGCCGGCCTTCAAGGTGAGCGAGCCGCCCACGCGCGTGAAACTTCCATCCTGAAGCACGCGCAGCATCTTTGCCTGGGTCTTTTGGCTCATGTCGGCGATCTCGTCAAGGAAGATCGTACCATCACCCGCGCGCTCGAACATGCCCTGTTTCTGGAATTTCGCGTCGGTGAAGGCTCCCCTTTCGTGGCCGAACATCTCGCTTTCAAGCAGATCTTCGGGAATCGCCGCGCAGTTTATCTTGATGAAGGGGCGCTCATCCCGCGCGCTGTGTTTTTGGATCAGGTCGGCGACGAGCTCTTTGCCGGTGCCGCTTTCCCCGGTGACGATGACGGCGGCGTTCGTCGGCGCCGCTTTCTTCGCCAGCTCGATCACCTTGAGCATCGCCGGGTCCTGGGTCACGATTCGGGCGCCGGCGGCCACGGGCTTTTGCAGGCCCTTCGTGCCGGCCAGCCGGTCGATCTCCGAGATCAGCTTCCTGTTGTCGATCGGCTTCGCGTAGAAGTTGAGGGCCCCGTATTTCATCGCCGTGACGACGGAGTCCACCGTAGCGTGCCCGGAGATCATGATCACGGGAATGTCCGCGTTTTCAGCCCTCACGGACCTGAGCAGATCGATACCGTCCTGTCCCGGCATCTTCACGTCGATGATCAGGAGGTCCATCGGGGCGGATCGCAAGGCAGGCAGGACTTGGAGCGTTTCCGTACAGAAGCGAGCCTCATACCCATGCCTTTTGAGAATGTCACGCAGGGTGAGGCATATTTTGGGTTCATCATCGACGATAAGCACCGTAAAGCTCATTGGCAGCGGCCATTATAGATCACAGCGCGCCAGGCCGCAAGTATCGGCAGCGAATGAACGCCGCCCTATACTTTCTTGAGATCCCTCGTGAGGAAGTAGCTGAGGATCGTCCGGATGACGATGATCGCCCCGAGGATGCCGAGGCCCTCCCAGGTCGGGGTCACGACCGTCTTCACGATGTCGCTCGCTATGAAGAACTCGAGCGCGAGAACGAGGTAGCTCCCGAGCTTCAACCTGATCCTCTCGTTCGCCGCGGAACGGTCTTCAGAACCCGTGATCTCCTTCCTCAGGAAATCGACGAAAGAGAGCGCGATTCCCCAAACCGTGACAAGCGCGCCGATGGCGTTCAAACCGAGCCCGATGATGTTTATGACGATATGGAAGGTATCCATGGACCAGCGTCCTTCATCTCGATTCTACCCCGCCAACCGGAATCGTCAAGGCCGTTTCCCGATGCATTGTTCGGATGCATGCCTATCGGCACTTTTGCCGATTGCGCGGTGAAGCTGCGCTCGGGTACAATTGCTTCTGTCGTGGGACAATGTCCGGGAGTTGTGTTCCAAAGCGTCGAGGGGCACATGAAACAGAAGGTTCTGATCGTCGACGATGAGCTCCATATGTGCAGGTCCCTCTGCGAGCTCCTGGAATCGGAGGACCTGGAAGCCGTTTACTCCACGGATCCCCTCGAGGCCCTCCAGATCATCTCCGAAGGCGCCGTCGACCTTCTGTTCCTCGACATCAAGATGCAGAAGCTGAGCGGCATAGACCTGCTGAAGCATGTCAAAGCCAAGGATCCAGGCATTCCCATAATCATGATTACCGGCTATCCCTCGGTGGACAACATCGTCCAATCGATGAAGCTCGGAGCGAGCAACGTTTTCGCCAAGCCCCCGAACCTAGACGCGCTCATCAAGGACGCGAAGGTTCTGTTGGAGAGCAGGCTGCGCAGGCAGGGCAAAGGACGATCGAGCCCACAGAAGATCATCACCCAGGACCACAGGATGAAAAAGATCCTGGGAGCCATGGAGAAGTTCGCCGCCACGGATGCGCCGGTCCTGATCACGGGGGAAAGCGGGACGGGCAAGGAGCTTTTGGCCAGCGCGCTTCACGACTTGAGCCCCCGGAGGGACAACCCGTTCATCAAGGTGAATTGCGCGGCCCTGCCGGAGACTCTCCTGGAGAGCGAGCTCTTCGGCCATGAGAAAGGCGCATTCACGGACGCGTTTCATGTCAGGAAGGGCAAGTTCGAGCTGGCCAACTGCGGCACGATCTTCTTCGACGAGATCGGCGACATGTCGCTGAACAGCCAGTCCAAGATCCTGCGGGTGCTCCAGGAGCACGAGTTCGAGCGTGTCGGGGGCACGGAGGTCCTCCAGACGGACTTCCGCCTGATCGCGGCCACCAACAAGAATTTATCCGATCTCATCACTGCGGGCACGTTCCGGGACGACCTCTACTACCGCATTTCCGTGATCAGCGTCGATATGCCGCCGCTTCGGGAGCGGAAGGAAGACATCCTGCTTCTCAGCGGCTATTTCATCAGCGCCTTCAACGAGGTCTACGCCAAGCGGATCGTGGATCTGGCCGCCGATGTGAAGCAGCTCTTTTTGCGCCATCACTGGCCCGGCAACGTGCGGGAACTGCGAAACTGCATCGAGCGGGCGGTCATCTTCTGCGAGTTGGACACCATCTCCCTGGAGGACCTCCCTTCCCAGTACACGGGCTTTGCCGGCGGTCTGCCTGCCACGGATTACCAGCAGGCCTACGACAACCTGGACAGGGAGATCATCATGGACGCGCTCATCAGGAGCAAGGGCAAGAAGGCGAAAGCGGCGGAGCTCCTCAAGATCGACCGGCGCACTCTCTACAACCATATGAAAAGGCTCGGCCTGCGATGAGCGCGATTTCCTCGCCCCGGCTGGAGATGCGAGGGATCACGGTCCACTACGGCAGCGTGCTCGCCCTGGAGGACGTGGATTTCGACCTGTACCCCGCGGAGGTTCACGCCCTGGCCGGAGAGCACCGGGCGGGGAAATCGACTCTCGTGAAGCTTTTAAGCGGCGCGGTGAAGAAGGACGGCGGGCTGATCGTCTTGAACGGCTCGCCCGTCGACGGGTTCACTCCCGGCACCTCGATGCGGCACCGCATAGGGATGGTCTACCAGGAGATGAACGTCGTTCCCACCCTGAACGCCATTGAAAACATCTTTGCCGGACAGACGCCCGTGAAGTCGTTCGGGAGGATCAACAGGGAGTGGATGATCCAGGAGGCAAAACGGCTGTTCGCCCGGCTCAAGGTGGACATCAACCTGGAAGCTCCGCTGTTCAAGCTCTCCATGGCGGAACAGCTCATGGTGGAGCTTGCACGGCTTCTCTCCATAGATCCCGAGATCCTGATTTTCGACGAGATCTCCAGCAAGCTGACTCCCGTGGAGATGGAGCGCGTGTACTCCATCCTCTCCGAGGTGAAGGAGAAGAGCAAGAGCGTCATCTACATCTCGCACGATATGGACGAGATCTTCAGGGTGGCGGATCGGGTGACGATCCTGAAGGACGGGCGGCGACGGGGGACGGAGGAGATCAAGGACCTCGACCGGATGAAGCTGATCAAGATGACCTATTCCTTCGTGCTCTCGCGGGAGGAGCTGGAACAGGACAACAAGGAGCTGTTCTTCAGAAAGAGGTACAACGAGAACATCATCAAGAACCTGCCGGTCGGGGTGATCATCCTCGACAACCAGAACAGGCTGTACCTGATCAACAATCCCGCCCGCAAGATCCTGGACCTGGAGGAAAACATCGCCGCCGACAGCTACGTGACCGCCCTTTTCCTGAGGCACGAGCTTCAGGAGTACGACGATATCGTCCGCTGCATCGAACGGCATGAGGAGGGCACCTGGGACGAAGTGAAGTACGGGGCGGACAAGACGCTGAAGATAAGCACCTTTCCCTTCAAGGACGAGGAGGACAAGTTCCTGGGAACCATCGTGTTGATGGAGGATATTTCCAAGAGCCTGCTGTTCAACGAGTACCTCCGGCGCGCGGAGAAGATCGCCTCGACGGCGGAGCTGGCCGCCGGGGTGGCCCACGAGATCAACAATCCGCTGGGCATCGTCCTCAACTACACCACCATCATCAGGCGGAAAGCCCTTGCGAACGCGGACGGCATGGAGAAGGTGCGGATCATTGAGAACGAGCTTCTGCGCATCAAGGAGATCATCAGCAGCCTGCTCTCCTTCTCGCGCATCGAGAGCTCGGAGATGGCCACCGTGGACATCGTGGAGATCCTCCACGAGGTGGTCGTGCTGATCAACCACAAGATCCGCGAAAAGGAGATCGAGCTGTGCTTGAGAAACCGCTGCGGGAGGCCGATGGTGCACGGGAACGCCAACAGGCTGAAGCAGGTCTTTATCAACCTCTTGATGAACGGCATCGAAGCCGTGGCCAGACGGGGACGGATCGCAATTGCGATCCGCACGGACGGACATCCTCCATCCGTGGAGATCCGCTTCAGGGACAACGGCTGCGGCATTGCGGATTCCATCAAGGACCGGATCTTCGATCCCTTCTTCAGCACGAAGCTCGACAACAAGAACACCGGATTGGGGCTGTCCATCTCCCAGCACATTATTGAGACCCACAACGGCGTCATCGAAGTGAGCACCGAGGGCGATACCGAGTTCACCGTTCGCCTCCCGTTGCTGAAATAACGCCGGGACTTTTTCTCCACAAGATTCAGGCGAGATTCGGGAAAAATATTTCCCTATGCCTGCACAATCCCGCCGAATCCAGAGACCGCAGCCCGCGTTTGGCGCGCGCTTGATCCACTAACTATTGCCGGCGCAAGGCAATAGAGAGAGTCTCCCGTGTCCTGGATCATCCGGCCGCCGAGCGGAGAGTCTGGCACGGAGCTTGCTTCTCTGATGCAGGTATTTCATACTCTCAAGGAGGTTGTTGATGAAGAAAAGGATTTTTTTGATCGTCGTCGTCTGCCTGATCATGTGCGTCGGGACGACGTCCTTTGCCGCGCCCATAAAGATCGGCCTCTCTTTCGCCGAGTTCGAGGTCGAAAGGTGGGCCAGGGAAAAGGACAGGATGACGGAGCTCGCCACGAAGGCGGGGGCCAAGGAAGTCGTCTACCAGGTGGCCAACAATGACGCGAATCTCCAGAACTCCCAGATCGAAAACATGGTCGCACAGGGCGTGAACGTGATCATCATCGTGGCCGTGGACGGCGAGGCCTGCGCCACGGCGGTCGAGCAGGCTGCCAAGGCCGGCGTGGCCTGCATCGCCTATGACCGCCTGATCAAGACGAACAAGCTCGCGGCCTACATCACCTTCGACAACGTCGAGGTGGGCAGGCAGGAGGCGCTCGGCGTTCTGGACGTGGTCAAGAAGGGACGGTTCGCGCTGCTGGGCGGAAGCCCGACGGACAACAATGCCCATCTGGTTCGCCGCGGACAGATGCTGGTTCTCCAGCCCCTGATCGACAAGAAGACCATTCAGATCGTCGGAGACCAGTTCGTCGAAGGCTGGAGCCAGGAGAAGGCGCTGGCGATCATGGAGAACATGCTGACCGCCAACCAGAACAAGATCGATGCCGTCGTCGCCTCCAATGACAGCACGGGGCTCGGCGCCGTGGAGGCGCTATCCGCCCAGGGCTTGGCCGGAAAAGTGCCCGTATCCGGGCAGGACGCGACGGCCGCCGCATGCAAGGCGATAGCGGAGGGAAAGTTCACCGTGACCGTGTTCAAGGACATCAACCTCCTCTCGCCAATGGCCGTGGATATCGCCATGAAGCTCGCCAAAGGCCAGTCCACGGGATTGAAAACCCGCAGCCTCGCCGATCTCACCGGAGACAACGCCATGACCGGAAACATCCCGTGCGCTTTCCTGCCGGTGGTCCGGGTGACCAAGGCCAACCTCTACAACGTGGTCATCAAGAGCAAGTTCCAGCCCTACGACGAGGTGTACAAGGACGTTCCCGTGGGCAAGCGCCCAGCCAGGCCGTAAGCGTCGATCAGCCCAAAGAGCACCGGCCGAAGGCCACAAAGCCGACGGCCGGTGTATTTTTCATACGCGAGGGATAGACCTCCAGGGGTCTCGAGCGATACAGGTGCAATGAGCGAGTACATACTTCAGTTCGACCAGGTCACAAAGGATTTTCCCGGCGTCCGCGCGCTTTCCAGCGTCACCTTCAATGTGAAGAGCGGTGAGGTCCACGGCCTGTGCGGCGAGAACGGGGCGGGGAAATCGACCCTCGTGAAGATTCTCGCGGGCGTCTATCCCCACGGCTCATACCAGGGACGGGTTCTCTTCAACGACACGGAGCTCGCCTTCGGCGGCTCGTCGATCCGCCAGGCGATCGAGAGGGGCATCGCCATCGTGTATCAGGAGTTCGCGCTCGTGCCCCAGCTCACCGTCGGGGAGAACATCCACCTGGGGAGAGAGCCGGAGACGATGGGCGTCATCAACTGGCACAAGCTGTACGCGGAGACCAAGCAGATCCTCGACTCCTACCACCTTCGCATCCCGTTCGCGGAGAAGGTCGTGAACCTGGGCGTCGGCCAGCGGCAGATGGTGGAGATCGCCAAGGCACTGAGCGAGAACGCCAGGCTCCTGATCCTCGACGAGCCCACCTCCGCGCTGACAGAGCAGGAAGTGGAGGCTCTGCACGAGATCCTCCGGAAGCTCCGCGCCCGGGGGGTGACGTGCATCTACATCTCCCATAAATTGGAGGAGTTTTTCAGGATCGCCGACACGCTCACGGTCCTCAGGGATGGCGAGGTCATCGACACCCTCCCCATCCTGGAGACGAACACGGAAGACGTGATCAGGATGATGGTGGGCCGCGAGATGAAGGAGCGATTCCCGAAGAGCCGGCACGAGATCGGCCCGGTGGTCCTGGAAGTGAAGGACCTGTCTTCTGCGGCCGCTGGGGGCACCAACAAGAGATCGCTCGTGGGAATCTCTTTCGACCTGCGGCAGGGGGAGATCCTCGGAGTGGCCGGGCTCATGGGCTCGGGGAGGACCGAGCTGTTGACCGCGATCTTCGGAGCGGCCGAAGGGCGCACACAGGGCGAGATCAGGATCGATGGCAAGCCGGCGCGGATCGACAGCGCCAAGGACGCCTTGAATCACGGCGTCAGCTACGTGCCGGAGGATCGAAAGGGGCAGGGCCTCGTCTTGAACGAATCGATCCTCCGGAACATGACGCTGCCAAACCTGGACCAGTTCGCATCCTTCATGATCATCAACAAGCCGAAGGAGCTCCAGGCGTGCCAGCTCTTCTTCGAGTCGCTCAAGATCAAGGCCACCTCCGTCATGGCGCCGGTGGAATCGCTCTCCGGCGGCAACCAGCAAAAAGTGGTGATTGCCAAATGGCTCATGTCGCGCCCCCGGTTCCTTTTCCTCGATGAGCCCACCCGCGGCATCGATGTCGGGGCGAAGTACGAAATCTACAAGCTCATCAGCCAGCTGGCCTCGGAAGAGGTCGCCATCGTGATGGTCAGCTCGGAGCTGCCCGAGCTCCTGGGGATGTGCGACCGCATCCTCGTGATGCACGACGGCAGGGCAATGGGGATCCTGCCGGTGGAAGAGGCGGACCAGGAGAAGATCATGACGTTGGCCACGGGGCTGACGAAAAACTCAAAGGGGCTAGGATGAAGAACCTGAAGCTGATCGACCAGATACGGTTGAACCTCAAGACGTATACGATGATTTTCGCCCTGCTTGCGATCTGGCTCCTCTTCGGGACCCTGACTAATTGGATCTTCTTCTCCCCCCGAAACCTCTCCAACCTGTTCCGCCAGATGACCATCATCTCGTTCCTGGCCATCGGGATGGTCATCGTCATCGTCACCGGCAATATCGACCTGTCGGTGGGCTCGGTCACCGGGTTCGTCGGCGTGATCGCCGCGTACCTGCAGGCCATCGTGTTCGCGAAGATCCTGCCCGGCCTGATGCCCCACGCCTCCCTCCTGGAGGTCGCCATCGTCTCCACCGCGCTCACGGTCGTTCTCTGCCTTGTGGTGGGCAGCGCGATCGGGATGCTGCAGGGCGCCGTGGTCGCCTTCATGAACGTGCCTGCGTTCATCGTAACCCTCGGCGGGCTCCTGATCTTTCGCGGCGGCATCCTGGGCATCACCCAGGGAAAGACGATCGTGCCGATCGAAGAGCCGTTCAAGCAGATAGCGCAGGGCTATCTCTCCGGCCCGGTCGGTCTTATCCTGGCCGGCGTCGTCATCGTCATCATCTTCGCCTTCACCTTCTGGAACCGACGGCAGAGGAGAAACTACGGTTTTGTCCTGCAGCATCTGTACCTCGACCTGCTGAAGGCCGGGCTCTTTTCCCTGGCGGTTCTGCTCTACGTCGTCATCATGAACATGTACCAGGGGGTGCAGAACCCCGTGCTGCTGATGGCTGTTGCGGCGGTCTTCTTCAGCTACGTCACCAACAATACGCGCTTCGGCAGGTACGCGTATGCCATCGGCGGCAACAAGGAGGCGACGAAGCTCTCCGGCATCAACATCCAGCTCAATGTCTTCAAGGTGTTCATCCTCATGGGTTTCCTCTGCGCCGTGGCGGGGATCGTCCTCACCGCCCGGGTCGCCGCCGGAACGATTTCCGGCGGCCAGAACTACGAGCTGTCCGCCATAGCGGCCTGCGTCATCGGCGGCACGAGCCTGATGGGCGGGGAGGGCACCATATTCGGCGCCATCGTCGGCTCGCTGATCATGGCCAGCCTGGAGAACGGCATGAGCGTGATGAACATGGACATCTTCTGGCAGTACATCATCCGTGGGCTCGTTCTCATCTTCGCAGTTTACGTGGACGTCGCCTCCAAGAAGAAGCGATAGCTCTGGACGGCGGATCCGAAAGCTTGGCAAGGCCGACGATGTCATCGCAAAGCGGAAAGGTGTACGATGACGGGGCGGCGAGCGGTCATGAAAGAGAACGAGTATGCGTGGCAGAGCGGATCCGGCCCCGCTGCCATTTCGGCCTCGGAGATCCATCTCTGGCGGATTTCCCTGGAACAGAGTCAGGACCGTATCCTGATCCTCCGCGGAACCCTCTCCCCTGACGAGAGACGGATGGCAGAGGCCTTCCGCGCCGAGAAGGACAGATCTTCCTTCTGCCTCTGCCGCGGCTTTCTTCGGATGCTTCTCGGCCGCTATAGCGACGCGGCCCCTGCGGAGGTTCGATTTCGCCGGGGGGAGTACGGAAAGCTTTCTCTGGATCCGCTTTTTCACCAGGAAGACATAGAGTTCAATCTCTCCCACTCGGGGTGCGTGGCCTTTTTTGCTCTAGCGAGGGAACGGCGGCTCGGTGTGGACGTGGAGAAGATCCGCACGACCGCCGGAATCGGCGACATATCCCGCGGTTTTTTTTCACCGGAAGAGGACGGGGCGATCCGTGCCCTGCCGGAGGGAATGAAGGCCGATGCGTTCTACGCCTGTTGGACGCGAAAAGAGGCGGTGGTCAAAGCGCTCGGCGGAAGCATCGCGAAGCTCTCGGGCAAAGTCATCGTCTCTACGTCTCCCGGCCAGCCCGCGAGGCTTCTCCGGATGCCCTGTGGGCGTGGAAAAAACAGCGAGTGGCGCCTTCATGACCTGCCTGCGGGTGAGAGATACGCGGCCGCCTTGTGCTACGAAGGTCCGCAGGCCGCGGTTTTTCTATGGGAACCGGACGAGTGATCCATGAGAGTGGCTCATCCTTCCGGGGACGCAGTCACGAGGCCGTCGGCGGGGGCGACGTATTGAGACCAGCGTGGCGGGAGTAGAGCCGGTAGGCATCGCCCACCGTCTTCACGTTCCAGGCTTCTTCGAAAGGGATGCCGATGCCTTCCTCCCCCAAATGCAGCAGCATCTCCACCAGCCGGATCGAATCAACGGACAAGTCTTGGACAAAGGAGGCTTCAGGTACGACTTGGCTCTCCTCCACCTGCAGCTCCCGGGCAATCAAACGCCGGAACTCTTCAAAGGGGATGGGGTCACCGGGGTTTTTCACGTCGTGCCTCCTTTCAAATCCTGGAGTGCCATGGCGCGCATCTTGAACTTTTGCGATTTGCCCATTTCCGCCTGGGGAAACTCACTCATGAAGCGCACCTGGCTGGGGATCTTGTAGGGCTCCAGAGATCTCCGGCAATAGTCCAGAACTTCCTGGACCGTCATCTCTGCGCCTTCCTTCAACCGGAGAAAAGCCCATACACTCTCCCCTCCCACCGCCGCCGGCACGCCCACCACCGCCGCCTCTCCAATCTTGGGGTGGGCAGCCAGGAAGCTCTCGATCTCCGTCGGATAGATATTCTGCCCGCCGCGTATGATGAGATCCTTCTTGCGCCCCACGATGCGCAGGTAGCCCTTCTCATCGATCGTGGCAAGGTCTCCCGTATAAAGCCAGCCTCCTTCATCGATTACCTCGGCGGTCAGCTCGGGGGCCTGGTAGTAGCCAAGCATCACACCATCGCCGCGGATGGCCAATTCCCCCACCTGACCAGGCGGAAGGTCGCGTCGGCTCTCATCCACGATTCTGACCTCGATCCCGGCCATCGGACGGCCTACTGTCTCGGCCTGTTGGGCGTCGGAATCGGCCAGACTGCCGCAGGCGATCCCTCCCGCGGCCTCGGTCATGCCGAAACCGATATAGACGGCGCAGTTGAAGCGCTGCTGGATCTCCCGAGCCAGAGAAGGCGGGCACGGCGCGGCCCCGGTTCCACAGACGAGCAGGGATGAGGTGTCAAAGCGGTCCAGGTCCGGCAGCCCCAGCATAGCCTGATATGCCGTCGGTACCGCCACCAGGACCGTCACCCGCTCTTGTTCCACGAGTGCCAACGCCTCTTGTGGATGGAACTGGGGCATGGCTACCAGACGGTCGCCCATCAGCAGTCCCTGGAGCATGACATGCAGCCCGGTGATGGAATGCCAGCCAACGGTGGAAAGGAAGGTCTGCGGCCGGCCGATAGAGCGGAGCAGGCGGGTCCGATAGCGGGCAAGGGCCTTCGCCACCTCCACCACTTTCCTCAGGCTGGAGGGGCGCGACCACAGCTCACGCACCTTGAGACTCGCCACAACGGGCGCGATCAGGCTGCTGTGGGTGTGCATTGTCGCCTTGGGCTTGCCGGTGGTCCCCGAAGTGTAGAGGAGGGCCAGGAGGTCGCCCGGCGCCACCGCGACTGGAGGCAGGATGGTGGGGCCCGCGTTCATGAGCGCAGCCAGCGTGAGACCGCTGCGCTCCTCGCCTGCCAGGATGACGTGGCGAAGGCCGGCAGCCTGCCGCAGTACCTCACCTTCGACGGAACGCGTCGTCACGAGCGCCAGAGGCTCGGCGTCGCTCAATATATCGCTCAACCCGCGCTCGCGCAGCTGGGGATTGAGAGGGACGATGACCGCGCCCAATGTGGCCACGGCGAAGAACAGGTAGACGAACTCGGGCCCCGGCGGCAGAAGGGCCACGACCTTGTCCGCTTTCCGTATGCCGAGTCCGACAAGGCCGCGGGCCAGAGCGTTGATCCGCTCAAGCAACTGCCCGTTGGTGAGCCGCGTCGGGCCGCAGACCAGCACTTCCTGGTCGGGGCGGGCCTCACTGATCAGCCGAATCGCTTCGCCCATCGTCAGCTTGGCGTTCAGCATGGCGGCCTCCTCACAGCTTCATCCGGTATAAACGGTAGTGTTTATAAAGCTCGGCACCCCGGCCCCGGGCGATGAGGTTGATCGTGGGGTTCAACTCGGAAGTAAGGGAACCATCGAGCCATTTATAGCCCTTCCCCTTGGCCGTTCTCAGCGCTTGCAAGCAGAGCAGAGCATCGATGCCCCGCCGGCGGTATTCCTCCAGGACGCCCATCAGCTTGAACGAGACGACGTCGACCTCGCGGATGTAGCGTTTGATCTTGAGCCAGTTGAAGGGAAAGAGCTGCCCGTCGAGGCGGATGAGCACGCGATTGGTGTCGGGGATGAGGACGCAGAAGCCCACCGCTTTGCCCTCTATCTCGGCGATGAGCGCCAGGTCCTGGTCCAGGAAAGGCCGCATCTGATCGGCAAGGCGCCGGAACTCGGCCTCGCTGAGCGGGACAGCGTCGGGAATCTGGCTCATCTGTGGCATTGAAGAGGCAGCGTATGATGGATACCTCACGATCCCAGTCCCCCATACGTATCCTGCGGATGGTGGTATTGCCCACCCGTTGGGCGACATCGGCCGCGCGGGTAATGCCGGATGGACCGCCTTTGAGCTCGTTGCCGACCTGCTCGAAAGTGGCCCGCCAGGCGTAGAGGTCATGGTCCTTTTCCATCCCATAGCGTTCCAGGAAATCCTTATAGTAGGCCGGCGTGTGGGCTTCCAGCATCGCGGGCGGGTAATCGGTGCCCGCGATCAGCACGCCGGGGCAATCGTTGTCACCGAAGCTGGTCGGGCCACGCAGCGACGTCATGCCGTGGGCGCGCAACCATTCGCGGCAGACGTCCAGCAGCTGCCTGGCAACTTCGAACTCATTGACGACCTCGAAGAAGCCGAAGCCGCCCTCCGCCAGGCACATGTTCGCGACGCGGGAGTGGTCGACAAAGGCGGCAATGGTCCCCAGCTCTTCCCGGCCCCGCCGGGCCATGAAGAGGGCGACGTCAGCCTGTTTGTAGAAAAGGCCCCTGGACGGATCGAGGTATTCGAGGCGCTCGGAGATTAAAGGAGGTACCCAGTTGCGGTCACCCTTGTAGACCCGCCACGGGAATCTGATAAAGGCTTTCCGGTCACGTTGAGTGGTGACGAGGTGGATCTCAACGGATTCGCTCACTGCCGCTCCCCATTTTCGCTCACCATCCTCACTATGGCCCATGCTAACCGGAAAATGCAATCCTGAAAAGCAAGCGTCGTTGCCGTCATACTCGGCACTCTCTGACGGCCCGCCGTCGTCACGGTACAATTGCCTACGCGCGGGCTCTGTCAGGAGGCGTTCCATAGTGAAAGAGCCTGGTTCTTCCCTCTTCGCTTTCTTCTCCCTCCCCGCCGTGACAGCCAATCGCGGCGGCATGGTCACATCCTGGAATCGAGCGGCAGAGAGTTTGTGGAGCCTTCCGGCGGAGAAAGCCCTCGGGCGGCCTCTCGAGGAGCTGATCCAGGTCGGGCCGGGAATCGCGCTTTCCCAGATCATCCAGGCGGTCGGAGAGCGAGGGTCATGGATGGGGGAGTGCACGCTGGGCGCCCCAGGGGGCCGCTCGGTCAGGGGGATATTGGCCGCCGGTTCCTTCGGTCCTCGCGGACACAGTGGGCGGGGAATTGCCCTTTTCTTTCTTGAAAACGGTGGATTCAGTGGCGCCGCGGAGGCGCCCGGGGAGGGCGAAAACCGATACCGAAGCATTTTCAGGCTTCCCGGCGTATCAATTTGGGAAGAGGACATCTCGGAGCTTCAGGGGGCGCTGAGAGAGCTGAAGGAGCAGGGGGTGCGGGATCTGAGAAGGTACCTGGACGAGCACCCCGAGTTCATCGAAAACGCCGCCGGCATGATCAAAGTAATCGACGTCAATGACCACACGCTCCAGCTCTTCGAGGCGCGGAGCAATTGTACGATACAGTCGCGACCGTAGTACATTGGATCGAAGATCCGACGACGGACGCCACATGGGAAAATACTCTGGTCATCGTTATGGCGGATCACGAAACCGGCTGCCTTTCCGCCGCCCCCGGAGCTTTCCCCGATGCGCCGCTGGGGGAGGTGAGCCCGCGCACACTGACCCTTGAGAAGCCGTTGGACACGGGGCGGAGAGCGAGCTGGGAAGATGCGGACGGCAACGGCGCGATCGACGCGGGAGAGGCGGTTTATTGGGCGTGGAACACCTCCGGCCATTCCAACTCCCTGATCCCCTTGTACGCGAAAGGCGCCGGTGCCTCTTTGTTCCAACAGTACGCGAATCGGAACGATCCGCGGCGAGGCGCATACATTGACAACACGGATGTATTTAAAGTGATGAACGCTGTGACCCACGGTTGGGGTGAACCCTCGGGCCTCACCGATTGAAGTAGAACCACACGATCATGGATGCAATGAAGAAACGGTAGCGGGAAGACGCGGCCAGGCGGTGGTTCGCGATCGTGCCGGAGAATACTCGAGAGAGCTCGACTCCGTCGCAGCGTATTGCCAGCCGTCCGAGGACATCCGCCGCCTGGTCAGTGAACTCGTCTCCCCGCCGGGCGGCGTTTGAAGCCAGCTCCTTCAAGGGCGAGTAATCCCTCCGCGATTCCCTCTCCCTTTCTGCGATGAAGTCGAGAAGGCGCGCCGTTCCGCCTGAGGGCGCCTCGAGAAACTCGGAGAAAAGCGGATAGAACCACTCTCCCATCCCCAGGATGCCCGCGATGGAGAGGATGAGCTCCTCTCTCAGGTGCTGGGAAAGGCGTCCGCTCGCCTTCTGGAGAAGCACCTCTACGGATGAGGCGTCGCGGAAGATTTCCATGGCCGCGGCCCCATGGATGATGAGGCGCGGATTGTCGGTCCTCTGCACGATCCCGCGGATGGCGGCGAGGCTGTCGCGATCCGCCAGCCGGGCGAGGGAAACCATGCATTTTCCTGCCAGGAAGTAGTCCCGGGACGCGAGGCCCTGGCGGAGGGCTTTCAGGCTGTCGCGGACCGCTTTTTCCCCCAGGATCTCGGCAGCGATATAGGCGGTCGTGAATGGGTGGTCCCGCACCTCGGCGATGAGCGCCCTGTTCACGCGCTTATCCACCGGAAGGGCCCTCAAGGCGTTGAGCGCGGCGGTCCGGATGATGAAGCGGGGAGAGGCGAGCTTTCCCAACAGCTGCCCGATGGAGACCTCCGACTGCGATTGGGCCAGCGCGTCGATGACGCTCTGCTCCTCGCGGATGCTCTGCGATCGTCCCAACCGCCGAAGGAGGGACAGCGCCCGCATGTCGCGGGGGGAAAAGATGATTCCGATGGAATCCCTGATCGAGTAGCTTCCGATATTCTCGAGGCTCGAGACCAGGAGGAAGGTGGCCGTGCTCAAGGCAACCACGAAAGCGAAAAACAGGCGATACAGCTCGGCGGGGTGCCACGAGGTGATTTTCTGAAGCCATTCGAGGAATGCCCCGCCGGCCAGGGCGCCCGCGGCGCCCGACACCCCCGCGACGATCTGGTAGAGGATGCCGAGGTTGAGGTTCTCCCGCGAGCTGACGATGGAGAAGAAATAGGTCTGGGCGGCGTTTCCCGCGCCCGATGCCCCAAGGGAGAAGAGGAAGAACACTCCCGCGGCCAGCAGCCACCACAGAAAGGGGGAAGGAAGGGGAGGAGAGGCGATCAAGGGGACCAGGCCGATCGTGGCGGCGACCATGAAAAAGAAGAAGAGGGGCTTCGAGCCGAGCCTGTCTATCGTGAGGCCGCTGGCCAGTGCCATTGCGATGGCGCCCAGCCCGCCGATCACGGTGAGGATCATGGCCTGGGAATCGCTTGCCCCGTAGACCTCTTTCATGGCAACGATGAGGAAGGGGCCCGCCATGGATGTCACGAAGACGACGGCGAACAAGGAAGCGATGAAGCGGGTGAAGCTGCCGCTCACGAAGGCCTTCCGCGTTGTTGCGAGCACCCCTTCGGATCCTCGCGTCGAAAACTCCCGAGGCTCGGGGAGCTTGAAGACGAGGTACGCCGCATACAAACCGGAGAGGATTCCCACCGCGAAGAATGCGGCGTACATGCCCAGGGGGGCGGTTTCCCCCAGAAGCAGGGCCATGGCAACGCCGACCAGCGGCGCGGAGATGTTCACCAGCAGTTGGATGAAGGAGATGTACTCTCCGCGGTCCTTGTGTCCCGCAAGCTCCGCGAGGATGGGGTTGAAGGTAGTGACGGCGATGCCCCGGGCGACATTGAATCCCAGCACTCCGATTACGAGCAGGTCCATGGACAAGCGATGGAAGCCGGTAAGCGCCAGGGGAGGGGAGAAGAGCAGGGGGAGCATCAGCACGTAGCGAAGCACCCAGAAGACCCCCATGAGGGTCGTCGCCTTCATGCGGGGCACGAGAGGCCGTCCCAGGAGCACCATGACGGGAGAAAGGCTGGTGAACGCGGAAAGCGCGCCGATGAGGAAGCTCCCCGCGCCCAGGCGAAGGGCGTACAGCGTGATGATGTTCCCGCTCAGGAGCTGAAAAGAGGCGGTGTTGAGGACATTGAAGAGCGAAAACAGCTTCCTGCCGTTCGCGATCTCCGCGGGCGACAATCGCTTTACGCGCATTGCTTTCCGGATCAAAGCTCGCGGTCAGAAGTCCGTCTCGACAACTCCATCGACAACGCGGCACTCGTGGACCGCGAAGGCGTCACGGTAGGCGGGGTAGCTTCGGGGATAGGCGGTCTCTACCGCGCTTCGAAGCGCCAGGATCGCCTCGGCCTTGACCAGCGCGCCTGACGCCCCCTTGTCTCCGCCGCCGAGCATCCGCTCGCCAAGGACCCCGGCACCGTGCGGGCGATGTCGCACATCGTCTCCATCTCCGGCCCCGAGATCCGATACTTGTCGCGCAGGCCGATCCCGTCGGCGCGGAAGATCGTTCCAACGGATTCGATGTCCCCCGCTCTCCACGCTTCGAGCATCCGCGAGAAGCGCTCCTGCGCCTCGAAGATGTAGGTGAGCCGATCGCACAGATCGGGGTGGGAAGCCTGGAACCTTTCCAGAATGGCGCGATACTGGGCTTCCGATTTGACGTCGGCGAGCATCCGGATGCCGAACTCCGGGGCAGCCATGCGGGCGAGCTCCTCGCATTCGGCCCTGCGCAGCCGGTAGGTCGATTTCTCCAGCCCCGGGCGCACGGTGCCCGTGTCCAGGCTCACGATCCGAAAGTCGATCGCGCCCTTGCCCAGGGGAACATGCCTGATGGTGCGCGTTGCGGGGGTGTAATGGGTTCCCATTCCCGCCCTGGCGAAATAGATCATGATCTGGTCGAGCTGACCGCAGGGAGACCCGATGTAGTCGTTTTCCACCGCCTGTGCAAGGTCGATGATCCGCATCTGGTCTCCGCCAAGCTCGAGGCCGTTGGCCTCCAGGGCTGTGAGCATGAGATTTATCGTGAGGGAGGCGGAGCGCGACATGCCGCCGCCGGGGATGTTGCCGATAAGCGCCGCGTCGAACCCCTTTTCAGGCCGCAGTCCCTCGCGGCGCAGGATGAAGTCCACTCCAAAGGGGAACCGGGCCCATGTGTCGGCGATCTCGGGCGAGCGCGGCGTCGGCGTCTGTCCGGAGCTGAACTCCACGATCCCTTCGCTCATGAAGTTCCCGCTTGCAAGGCGTATCAGTTCCGTACCATTGGGCTTCCACGCCATCCAGATGAAACGGTCCGTGCCGACGCCGAACAGCTCCGTGCCATTGTAGTCTCCATGCTCCACTCCCAGGCAGAAGCGGGAGGATGTGCGGCGAAGCCGGCCGCCCTCCACGTCCAGGCCGGATTGTTTCGCCAGGCGGCGGAGCGCCGCCCGTGCTTCGGCATCGTCCCGTGGTACCCGCGGGCTCGGGGAAGAAGATGGTGAGTGTGATTCGCTCATATCGATCCTCATCGCTTATATCCCGGCTTTCATCATACGTCAAGGATGCGGCGGGATTGACGTTGACAGCACGATGGCGTTGCATCTATACTGGCTGAAACGTTCGTCATTTCCTTGGGAGGGGAACAATGGCCGAACAGCTCATCGTCAAGAATCTGCCCTTTATACGGATCCTCCCGTCCTGGGCGCAGGAACTGTCTTACAAGTATTGCTCCAAGACCGCCAATCTTTACATCCTCTCGGGCAATATCCGGGACTTTCTCCCCCACAAGATGCAGGAGGGGGAGTTCAATTTCGTGAAGATCCAGGATTACGTCTCCGAGGTCCTCTTCGGAAACCGGGACATCATCGCGTTCTACGATCGCTCCTCGGGGGTGAGTTTCTGTAAGCCCGATATGAAGCGAGACTACCTGGCCAAGATGAAGCAGCTGGTGTCCAAAGCCTCCCCGGCCAGCCTCCTGTCGAGAAACCCGATCAAGGCGTTCACCCACCTGGAGAGATACTTCACTGCCAACATCCCGCACAACCGCAGGATCGTCCTCATCATCGACTACTCGGAGACGGTGGTGCCCAATACGGACATCTCCCGTTACACCGACGAGGACCGCTTCTGCCTCGTCACCCTGAACCGCTGGGCCAACGACCCGATATTCACCCAGGGCGACGTTTCCATCATCCTCCTCACCGAGAACCTGGCGGACCTCAACGCCGCCATTGTGCGCTCGCCCAGCGCGATCAAGGTCAACATCCCCATCCCTGACGCGAAGGTCCGTGAAAGCTTCCTCGCCTTCCTCGACAGAAACGAGAAGCTGCTCATGGAGGAAGCTCTCACCGTCGCCGAGTTCGCCAAGATGACGGGAGGCCTCAACCTGGTGAACCTCAACCAGCTTGCCGCGGAGAGCTTCCAGGAGGACAAGGAGATCGGCCTCGCGTACCTGAAGGAAAGGAAGAAACAGATCATCGAGGCGGAAGCGGTGGGGCTGCTCGAGTTCATCGAGAGCGAGCACGACTTGAACGCCGTCTCGGGACACGACTTCGTGAAGAAGCGCTTCCGAAGCGCGGCCAAGGCGATACGCGAGGCGCGCTTCGACGTGCTTCCCATGGGCTATCTCATTGCCGGGCCGGTGGGCACCGGCAAGAGCTTCATGGTGAGCGCCTTCACCGGAGAGATCGGCATTCCCATGGTCATGTTCAGGAACTTCCGCTCCAAGTGGCAGGGGGTCACCGAATCCAACCTGGAAAAGATCCTCAACATCCTGAAGGCCATGGCGCCGGTGGGCGTCATGATCGACGAGGCGGATGCCTTCCTCGGGGACAGGAACCAGGAGGGGGATTCGGGCACCAGCAACCGGATCTTCGCCCAGATCGCCTCCTTCATGGGCAACACCGAGTATCGGGGAAAGATCATCTGGTTTCTCATCACCTGCCGGCCGGACCTCCTGCCCATCGACCTGAAGCGCCAGGGCAGGGCCGAGGAGCACCTCGCCCTCTTCTATCCCGAGACCATGGAGGAGAAGGAGAACCTCTTCGACACTCTGGTGAAGAAGCTCTCCCTGCGGATCCAGAAGGTCAACATCGTGGAGCTCTTCAAGCGATACAAGTACGAGTTTTCGGGCGCAGACCTCGAATCCGTCTTGATCCGCGCCAAGTTTCTCTCCGCCATGAACGGCCATGTTTTCGTGACCCGGGGAGACCTGGAGGAAACCCTCCAGGATTTCATGCCTCCCGCCTATCCCTACGAGATCGAGCTGCAGAACCTGGTCGCGGTGCTCGAGTGCACAAGCCGGGAGATGGTTCCCAAGCGTTTCCAGGACATGAGCCGCGACAGGCTCGTCACCGAGATCAAGCAGCTGAAGATCCTCCTGCACGAGCGGGAGTAGGCCGGCGGCGGCGCGCCTTTCCGCACGCGCCTGTCCACAGGTTGAAGCGCGAAGATTCTTGCCGTACAATACTCCATCATGCGCGGCCGCACGACGGACACGGTGCGCTCGGCGATCGCACTCCGTTACAGGGTAGGGGTGAAGCTCGTCCTGGTGACAACCATGCTCCTGACGATTGCCGTCGGCGCGACCGCCGCTTTCGTGAGCCGCCTGGCGGCCATGGAGATCAGGCGCAACGTCGCGCAGCGCAATGTCCAGCTCGCCAAGAGGGCGGCCGAGGAGATCAACTTCTTCGTCGCGAGCGCCCGGCGAAACCTCATCCAGCTCGCCCGGGTTCTGGAGATCCTCGACAACCGGCCGCGCGTTCGGGACATGATCCTCGAAAACTACGTCATCACCACGGGGGACTTCCAGCGGATCATCCTGGTGGACGACTCGGGCCGGATACTCTCGGACAGCATGCAGCAGCCGGTCTCCATATCGGACTTCGACTCCCAGGCCGTGCGCAATGCCGCCGCCGGGGAGATCTCCACCTCCGTCGCGAGGACCGCTTCCGGGCGCGTACCGAGGATGACGCTCGTTTACCCCCTGATGCCTTCCGGCGGGAAAACGGCGTCCCTCGTGGCGGAGCTGCATCTCGGCAAGGTCGAGTCCATCATCAACGACATCACGATCGGCTCGAAGAGCATCGCCTCCGTCATAGCGGCTGACGGCCTGCCCATCGCAGCGACCGACTCCGACGGAGCAGCGACGGAGCGTGCGACGGCGGCGGCCTTTGGGGAGGAGCTGCGGGTGGAGAGCTCCATCAGCTCGACCGGCTGGACCGTGATCATCGATCAGCCCTCTTCGGAGGCGTTTCTCCCCGTTTCCCTGCTCCTGCGCAGGTCATTCGTGCTCGTGCTCATCATGCTCGTGGTGGTCACGTATCTCGCGTTTTTCTCCGTGCGCATGATCTCGCGGCCCCTGGATGCGCTCTTGCGCGGCACCATTGTCATAAGAGGAGGCGCGACGGACTACCGCATCTCGGAAGAGTCCCGCGACGAGTTCGGAATCCTTTCGCGCTCGTTCAACTCGATGGTGGACAGCATCAGGGAGCGCACGCTCGCGCTGGAGGACTCCGAGCGGAAATACCGCATCGTCACGGAGAGCGTCAATGACATCATTTTCTCACTCGACTCCCAGGGGCGGTTTATCTTCCTGAACCGCAGGGTCGAGCAGGTCCTCGGCTACCGCCTCCAGGAGATGATCGGGCGGCTCTTCGTCGATTTCGTCTCCTCGGAGGAGAAGGCGAACCAGGCCCTCGGATTCCTGGAGGGGCTTGCAGACCGCTCCCGGCGCCTGATGCCCGCGGAGCTGACCCTCATCGCGAAATCCGGCGAGGAGGTGATCCTCGAATGCGAAGCGGTTCCCATCCACGAACCCACCGGAGAAGTACGGATCCACGGCGTGGCGCGCGACATCACGGAGCGAAAGCGGCTGGAGGAGAAGCTTCGGCGGACGCAGAAGCTCTCCGCCCTGGGGGAAGTGGTTTCCGGCGTCGCCCATGAGCTTCGAAACGCCGTTTCCGGGATCACGGCATCCATGGAGCTGATGAAATCGCGCGAGGGAAACGGAATCGGCAAGGACCTCGACAGGGTGCTCGCAGAGGCGTTGTGCGCCCAGCGCATCGTTCACAACTTGCTCGATTTTTCAAAGGACCAGGCGCCGGCGTTCCGGGCCTGCGATCTCAATGCCGTCCTCGATGACGCCCTGGAGCTGTGCAGGGGAGTCGTGGAGCACGGCGGAATCGAGATCGTGAAGAACCTGGAAGCGAAGCTTCCCAATGTCCTGGCCAACGCGGAACAGCTGCGGCAGGTCTTCCTCAACCTCATCATGAACGCCGTCCACGCCATGCAGCGCCGCATTCCCGCCGAGCCGGGGTCGGAGGCGCCTTTCGCGGGGACCGCTGGCCGTCGGGTGCTCACTGTGGCCACCCGCTCGCAGGACGGTGCCGTCGTTGCCACCGTGTCCGATACGGGCTCCGGGATACCGAAGAGGATCATGGCGCACATCTTCGATCCCTTCTTCACGACCAAGAGGCAGGGAGAGGGAACCGGGCTCGGTCTGTCGGTCTCCCTGGGAATCGTTCAGGCTCACGGGGGGGAGATCCGCGTACAGAGCGCTGAAGGCAAGGGGGCCAGCTTCTCCGTGGAGCTTCCCGCCGCCGCAGCCCTGCGAAGCGACAGTACCGGGACGGCGCCGCCCGAGCGCTTCGACCTCACGGGAAGAAGGATCCTCGTTGTGGAGGACGAGGATTCGATCCGCGAGTTTATCCGCAATTTTCTGGAGAGCTACGGCTGCTCGGTGACCAGCGCCCGAAGCGTCCGGGAGGCCGTATCGATTCTCTCCAGCCCCGGGGTCACGCAGCTGGTGATCTCGGATTTCAGGATGCCCGAAATCGATGGCCAGGGTCTGTACGAATGGATCCGTTCCAACAAGCCCATGCTCCTCTCCCGTCTCATGTACATCACCGGCGACAGCCTCAATCCGATGACGCGCGCTTTTCTGCGGAGAACCGGAGTGCCATACCTGCTGAAGCCCGTGAGCTCCATGGCCCTCGTGAGGGCCGTCTGGCCGATGCTGACGGGCGAGAAAACGACGTCGGGATAACGTCTCTGCTGCCGGCTGCCGGCTTGAAATAATCCCGAGGGTTGATCTTTTTTCCCCTTCGAGCTACACTGTTTTCCCGGCGGCCCCGCAGCCGATACGTACATCGTCCGATACAGAATGAGAGAGGCTTTGAAAAGAGTGTCGTCGCGTTCAGCGCACGTGAAAAGAGCCACCAAGGAAACCGATCTTACCCTCACCCTGGACCTGGAGCGAAGTGACCCCGTGGAGGTGAAGACGGGGCTCGGCTTTTTCGATCACCTCCTTTCCAGCATGGCCTTCCACGGCCGGTTCTCGCTTGCCCTGTCGGGCAAGGGCGATCTGGAAGTCGATGGACACCATCTCGTGGAAGATACCGGGCTGGTTCTCGGAGAGGCGCTTTCCGAGGTATTCGCGAAGTCGGGCAAGGTCGAGCGCTTCGCGCATGCCGTGATTCCCATGGATGAAGCCCTCGCCGAGGTCTCCATCGACGTCTGCGGCAGGCCGACTCTCGTCTACAGCGCGCAATTCCCGCAGGACCGGGTCGGGGACTTCGATACCGCGCTTCTCAAGGAATTCTTCTCGGGACTTGCGGCCCAGGCGCGGATCAGCCTCCATGCGGAGGTGCGCCGCGGGGAGAACAGCCATCATGCTGCGGAAGCGCTCTTCAAGGCGCTTGGCAAGGCTATCGAAGCGGCCTACGGACCGAGCGACCGGGAAATGTCATCGAAAGGGAGGATCGGGTAAGGTCGGTTCCTGTTTACTTTCATTTTTCGGTACTGTATCTTGAACTTGGTGGGAATCGACACAGCTTAATGAGTGCTCAAGACATCCTGAAAAAGTTGCCCAGGAGTGGTTTTCTAAAGCTCACCAATGAAAATCACGGACCCCTGACGCAGGAGAAGAGAGCGGCACTCATTCGGAAGGGCAATGAGCTGTTCAATTCGGGGAATTACGATCTTGCAAGAAGAATTTTCATTACGACGAAGTACACAGATGGGCTTATCAGGCTGGGGGACCATTACTACAAGAAAAGGAAGCATATCCTGGCCCTTCAGCTATATTGGCTTGCTCCCTGCCCGCGGAAGGTTTCGGTGCTCGTAGAGCGCATGGCGGCCGTAATGAGCAAGTGGCTTATGGAAGAGAGGAACGGTAAGGACATACCATGAGTGGAGAAGATAAAGTCAGCGGGTCGATGAACCAGATCTCCGTATCGGATCTGTCGAAAAGGGGCTACCAGCTTCTCAAGGAAGACCGGATCGCCGAGGCGGAAGAGTATTTCAGGAAGATTCTCGAGGTCGAGCCGACGAACAACTATGCGCTTGTCGGCCTGGGTGACGCGGCGAGGAAAAGGAAGTCTTTTCAGGAAGCCATCGGCTACTACGAGGAGTGCCTCGTCCATCACATCGGCAACAAGTACGCGCTGGTGGGGCTTGCGGACAGCTATCGCTCCCTCAAGCAGTTCCACAAGGCGATCGAGATATGGGAGAAATACCTGGCTCAGGGCGACAGCGACGTGACCGTGCTGACGCGCATCGCCGATGCGTACCGCAAGGTGCTGGATTTTGCCCGCTCCAAGGAGATCTACCACAAGATTCTCGAGATCGACCCGGGAAACCCCTATGCGCTGACGGGATTGGGCTACCTGCACTTCGATCTCAAGGAGTACAGGGAAGCTCTCACCTATTGGGAGAGGATGCACGACAAGGATCCGAAGAACATCTGGGTCCTCACCTCGATCGGCAACTGCTACCGCAAGCTGAAGACGTACGAGAAGGGCATTCCCTACTTCAAGAAGGCGCTGGAGATACAGTCCAACAACTTCTACGCGCTCTTCGGACTCGCCGACTGCTACCGGGGGATGAACGACCCCCAGGAGTCGCTGTTCTATTGGCAGAAGATCCTCGCCTCGGACCCCGAGAACAAGGTGATCCTGACGCGCATCGGAGACTCGTATCGCGCCATGGGCGAGCTGGATACTGCCAAGGAATACTACAGCAAGGCCTTGAACATCGAGTTCGACAGCTACGCCGTGCTCGGGCTTGCCCTGATCAACAAGGAGAAGGGCAACCACCTGGAGGCCATCGAGAGCCTCTCCGGGCTTTTGGCCAACGATCCGAAGAACCCCCGGCTCTACCTGGAGATCGCCCAGTCTTACCTCGCGCTCGAGAAGCGGGATAAAGCGCTGGAAGTGCTCACCAGGGCCGTGCGTCTGGGCGTCAAGAGCCTCGGCGTCGTAGAGCTTCTGGAGAAGCTGCAGAAGCAGCAGGCCTAGCCAGGGAGGGCGGAGGGGCGCGGAGCCAGGGATGGCGGCAGCGCCGCCGTGTGCTCGAAGCGCGCGTGCTATGAGCTTTCCAGAACCGCGCGGATTCGGCGGACTCCGGATGAAGACGACTGCTCTTTCTGGATCTTGAAACGCCCAAGGACGCCGGTCCTCTCGACGTGCGGGCCTCCGCAGACCTCTTTCGAGAAATCTCCGATGGAGTAGACCTTCACCTTCTCCTCGTACTTCTCGCCGAATAGGGCGATGGCTCCCCCTGACCTGGCTTCCTCCAGGGTCATGACGTCCATCCGCACGGGAAGGTCCCGAGAGATCTGCTCGTTCACGATCTCCTCCACGCGCTTGATCTCCTCCTCCGTCATCGGCTGCGGGTGAGAGAAGTCGAAGCGAAGGCGTTCCGTGGTGATGTTGGAGCCTTTCTGGGCCACGTGGGCGCCCAGCACGGTGCGAAGCGCCTGGTGAAGGAGGTGCGTCGCCGTGTGGAGGCGCGTCGTCATCTCGGAGTTGTCGGCAAGGCCGCCCTTGAAGGTCTTCTCGGCGCCTGCCTTGGAGAGCTCCTGGTGCTTCTCGAAGGCCTCGTCGAAGCCCTTCCTGTCCACGCCGAGCCCGTGTTCCCGGGCGAGCTCCTCCGTGATCTCCACGGGAAACCCGTAGGTATCGTAGAGCCTGAATGCAACCCTCCCCGGAATGACCTTGTGGGGATTCTTCAAGAGATTGGGGACGAGCTTCTCGAACTCGTGCTCGCCCTTTTTCAGCGTCTCGGAGAACCTCTCCTCTTCGAGGCCCAGCTCGGAGGTGATGAGCTCGCTGCGGACGGCAAGCTCGGGGTAGACGTCCTTGTAGATGGCGATCACATCGCGGGCCAGAGCTTCCCAGGAAGGCCCCTTCCAGGGAGAGCTTGCGGCCGTGACGGATGCTGCGCCGGATGAGCCTGCGCAGGATGTAGCCCTGGCCCAGGTTCGACGGCTTCACCCCGCGGTCATCACCGAGGATGAAGGTGGCCGAGCGCACGTGATCCGTGATGATGCGGAAAGACGCGTCGGTCTCCCCGTCTTTTCCATACGACTTGCCGCAGATGTTCTGGAGGGCAGCGACGACGGGCTTGAAAAGCTCGGTCTCGAACACGGTCGCCTTGCCCTGCATCATGGCAATGGTCCGTTCGACCCCCATGCCCGTGTCTACGGTCTTCTGCTCCAGAGGAAGGTACTTGCCTTCCGCGGTCTTGTTGTACTGCATGAAAACGTCATTCCAGACCTCGAAGTATTTCCCGCAGTTGCAGCCCGGTCTGCAGTCAGGACCGCAGGGCGGTTTGCCCGTATCGATGAACATCTCCGTGTCAGGGCCGCAGGGGCCGGTCTGCCCGGCCGGTCCCCACCAGTTGTCTTTTCGGGGAAGGAAGTAGATGCGGCTTTCAGGAATGCCGAGGGACTTCCAGATCTCGGCCGCCTCCGCGTCCGCGGGAACTTCCGAGTCTCCCGCAAAGACGGTGACGCTCAGCACGCCGGGGGAGAATCCGAGCCACGAGGGGGAGGTGAGAAACTCGTAGCTGAAAGCGATGGCTTCCTTCTTGAAGTAGTCTCCCAGAGACCAGTTGCCCAGCATCTCGAAAAAGGTGAGATGGGCAGTGTCGCCCACCTCCTCGATGTCGTCGGTGCGCATGCACTTCTGGCAATCCACCAGCCGCTTGCCCGCGGGATGCGGCTCGCCGAGGATATACGGCACCAGGGGATGCATGCCTGCCGTTGTGAAGAGGACGGTCGGGTCGTTTTCGGGGATCAAGGACTTTCCCGAGATCTCCGCGTGGCCCTTGGCCTTGAAGAATTCGATGTATTTGCGCCGAAGCTCGTTTCCCGTCATGGCAGCTAAAGTACGTGCAGCGCACGAGAGTGTCAATCCAAGCCATGGACGGCGGAGCCCCGCGGAGACAGGGAGGTCGGAAGCGGGGGCCAAGCGTGGCTCACGAGAATGTGGCATCCAGCCTGAGGAAGTCCGCCGCCGTTTGCCTCGCCGGCCTTGAATATGGTACAAACCTGCATGAAGAAGCAGACCCTCCTCATCCTCGCGAGCTACCTCACGATCTATATCGTATGGGGCTCCACGTACTTCTTCATCAAACGCTCCGTGGAGACCATTCCGCCTTTCTACGTTCTGGCGGGACGCTGGACCGTGGGAGGCGCCCTGCTGCTCGGCTTCGGCTTTGTCCGCGGCGGTTTCACCTCCCTGCCGTCCCTGAAGGAAATCCTGTCAGCCCTGCTCCTGGGCTCGCTCCTCCTTCTGGCCGGAAACGGCTTGATAACGATCTGCGAGCAGAGGATCGACAGCTACATCGCCGCGCTCCTCGCCTCCGGCACCCCCATTCTGGTGGCTCTCTTCGACCGCGTCCTCGTTCGCCGGCGCCTGACGCTCGTTCGGATTCTCGGCGTCGCCGCCGGCTTTGCCGGAGTGGCGCTTCTTCTCTATGATGGGCGCTCCCTGGCCTCGAGCCTCAATCCGCCGGTGCTCGTCGGCCTCGCGGGCGTGCTCTCCTGGAGCCTCGCCACCAGCCTGGGCCACCGGTTTCCCACGGCCTCCGACAACACGATTCACAGCGGGATACAGATGCTTTTCGTCGGCCTCGTTTCCCTGGCGGGGAGTCTCCTCTTCGATGTGCATCCGCGGGAGTTTCTCGCCCACGTGTCGACGTCATCGCTCATCGGCGTGACATATCTGGCCATCATCGGGTCTCTCGCCTTTACCGCATACACGTATCTCATTTCCCATGAGCCGGCCGAGCGGGTCGTGAGCTATGCCGTGGTCAACCCTCTTATCGCGCTCTTCCTCGGCCTCGCGCTGGGAAGCGAATCTCCGACTCCGTTTCTCCCCTTCGGCGTGGCCTGTATCCTTCTGGGCCTTGCCTTCATGCTCTATGGGGAACGTATCCTGGCATGGATACGCAACAGAAGCGGGAAGAAGGGGGCATGACGGCTTTCACGACGGGCGCGCCGAAGCTCGCGTGAGCTTTCGCGATACCGGCCGCAGGCGGCGGCGCGGCTCCTCCGGCTCCTCTTGCCACAGGCATCTTTTTCCGCTATATTTCGTTAGTTCGCGAAATAAAGAAATAGGGGAGCTATGATCGGCGAGGTTTTTCATGCGCTGAGCGATTCGACGCGCCGGGAGATTCTCCGGCTGCTGCGCTCCGATGACAAGACCGCGGGGGAGATCGCGGCGCGCTTTCGCCTCGCCAAGTCGACCCTCTCGGGGCATTTCAATGTGCTCAAGGCGGCCGGGCTGGTGCTGACGGAACGGCGAGGAACGACGATCGTCTACAGCCTCAATGTGTCGGCTGCCGAGGAGGTATTGACGGTGGTGATGGAGCTCCTGGGCGCCCGGGAAAAAGCGAAAGGAGAAAAAGTGAAGAAAGAGGCCGGTATATGAAGGTTTCGTGGAGGAGCGAGATCGCGCTGTTGGCCATCATCCTGGCAATGTTCGTCCTGGCGATCGCCGGCTGGTCTTCGGCACCCGAGCGCATCCCCATTCACTGGAACATCCAGGGACAGGTGGATCGCTACGCCGGCAAGGCCGTCGGCCTGCTCATGCCGCCTGCCGTCGCCCTGGCTCTCTATCTGCTTTTTCTCATCGTCCCCAGAATCGATCCATTCAAGGCGAGCTATCCTTCATTCACAGGGGCATACAATGCGGTGCGCCTGTCGGTAATCTCCCTACTGGCGGTTCTCTCCGGCGTGACCCACCTCTGGGTCCACGGCCGCCCTATAGCGATGTCGACCGTCTTCCCCCTGCTCTTCGGAGGGTTGTTCATTATCATGGGAAACTATCTGGGCAAGCTGAGGCCCAACTGGTTCATCGGAATCCGCACGCCGTGGACCCTCACCAGCCGGACCGCCTGGGCGAAAACTCATCGGCTGGGGGGCTGGCTTTTCATTGCGACCGGCCTGATCTCGATCCTGGCCGATGTCCTTTTCAACAGATGGGCCTACTACTTTCTGCTCGCGTCCGTGACAGCGAGCGCGATTGTGAGCTTTCTCTACTCGTATCTTGTCTGGAGGAAAGCGCCTGACAGGAAGGCTCGGGATGCCTGACCAATTCTACACCGTCCGCGAACGGGACATCCTCCTGCGCGTGAAGGCGAAGCCGGGAGCCCGCGAAGACAGGGTGGTGGGCGTTCGAGCGGGTGAGCTTCTGGTGAGCGTTCGCGCCGTGGCGGAGAAGGGCAAGGCAAATGAAGCTCTCCTTCGGGTTCTCTCCCGTTTCCTTGGAGTTTCGAAAAACGATGTGGTCTTGAAAACGGGGGTGGGCTCATCGCGGAAGCTCTTCACGACGCCCCTTTCAACGCAGGGAGTCTTGAAAGGGTTCGATAGGGAGGCGAGGGGATGATTCGGCTGGAGAAGCTGTCGAAAAGCTACAACAAGGGTCAGCTCAAGGCGGTCAAAGATCTCACCCTGGAGGTGGGGAAAGGGGAGCTTTTCGGATTCCTGGGGCCAAACGGCGCCGGAAAGACCACGACCATCAAGATGCTGGTGGGGCTTCTCAAGCCGGACGCGGGACGGGCGCTTATCGGCGGGATCGACGTCCGCCGTGACCCCCTGTCCGCCAAGCGAATCATGGGCTACTGCCCGGATGAGCCGGCCCTGTACGAGAAGATGACGGGTGCCCGCTTCCTCTCTTTCATTGCCGATGTGTTCGGCATGACCGAGGCCGAGCGGTCTTCCGCAATTGAAAGCCTTTCTGAGACTTTCGAGATGAAGGAGGGGCTGCGGGAAGTGGTGTCCACCTACTCCCATGGCATGCGTCAGAAGCTCTCTCTCATTGCCGCCTTGATGCATGGCCCCCAGGTGCTCGTCCTCGACGAGCCGATCGTCGGGCTGGATCCGCGCGCCGCATTTGCCCTCAAGGAGAGGATGAAGGAGTTCTGCAGGAGCGGGGGGACCGTCTTTTTCTCCACGCATATCATGGAGATCGCGGAAAGGCTCTGCGATCGGGTGGGCATCATCGCCCGCGGCGAGCTCGTTGCGGCGGCTCCGCTGGAGGAGCTCCGCGAAAGAGCGGGAGAGTCCGCTGCCACCCTCGAGAAGCTGTTCCTGGAGATGACGGATGAAAGCGTTCACTCTCGCTAGGGCCGCCGTCCGGGGCACCACGTGGCTTTCCACCGAAGGCGTTCGGGAGCTTACCCGAAGGGGGAGAGTGTGGGTTCTGCTCCTGGCGGCATTCGGGATTCTTATCGGCCTCGGGATATTCCTGGCTTTCATCGTCACCTCTTACAGCGGGCTTTTTTCCCTCGGGATTTCGAGCGGGCATCCCGAGCTGCTCTTTTTCTACGCGGTCTTTGCAAGCTGGATACTCCTCTTTTTAAGCGCGCTCCCCCTGGCCTTGTCCCTTCTCTACTACTCGCAGGATACACGGCTTCTGCTGACTCTTCCCCTGCGGCCGCGCCGGATCATCGCTGCCAAGGCGGCGATCCTGTATCTCTCCTGCCTGCCGGTCAACCTCCTGCTGCTCGCTCCGGCCCTGTGCATCTACGCGCTTCGCTTCGGTCTTTCGGCTCCCGTCGTCTCCGCGGGCATCATTCACCTCTTCTTCTCCCCGCTCTTTCCCCTCGCCCTGGCAGGCATGGTGGTCCTGGTCCTGATGAAGCTCGTCAACCTCTCCCGATACCGTCTCGCCCTCGAGGTGGCAGGCATGGCTGTGAGTGTCGTGCTCGTGATCGGCATCCAGGTCTTCATATCGCGCACAATGTCCGGCGCGCTCATGCACGGAACCTTCGACAGCCTTCGATCCCTGCCGGATTTCTACTCCCCGCTTGCGCGGGCCCTTCCGCCCGTGGCGTGGGCGGCGGAGGGATTCCTCCACGGCGGGCTGTGGCGCGACCTTCTTTCCCTCGTCACGACGTCAGCCGCATCGGGTGCGGTCTTACTTCTTGCCCCCATCAACTTCGTGAGCGACGTTTCACAAAGGGGCGAGGCAGGGGGCCCGAGGAGGTTCGCGGGGGAGGCCGACATCGGCAGGATGGTCCGCCGCCGCTCCGTCCGGCGGAGCCTGGTCCGCCGGGAATGGGCGGTCCTCGCTTCCCATTCGAGCTTTCTCTTCGAGGCGGCAGCCGAGCTTCTCGTGCTCCCGCTCCTTCTCGCCGTATACGGCCTCGTCTTGCCCAAGGAACTCCTCGGGCAGGCCCTGGCCTTCATCAATGCCTCCCCGTTGATGGGTCTCATTCTCATGGGGGTGCTCGCCCTCATGACCAACCTCACGGCGCTCTCCTCGACGAGCATTTCGCGTGAAGGCAGGCTCTTTTCCCTCAGTCTCACGATCCCTGTTTCCGGCCGTGAGCAGCTCAAGGCGAAGCTCGCGCTCCACCTGATGATGTTCCTTCCCGCATACCTTCTCGATCTGGCGATCGTCTTCATCCTTTTCCACCTGCAGCCGCGAATGCTTCTCTTCCTGATCCCGGCGGGGCCGATTTTCCAGCTCTTCGGCTTCTCCTCCTGCATTTTCTTCGATCTGAAAAGGCCCCACCTGAAGTGGGCGCACCCCAGACAGGCGATGAAACAGAACCTGAACGGCGCGGCGGGGATGATCGGAACCGCCGGCCTGATCGCGGCCCTCGCCATGCCCACCGCAGTGCTCTTGATTCGCGGGGTGGATCCTTTCCTTGTTGGCTGCCTGATGCCCATTGTTCCGCTGGCCCTGGATGTGATCCTCATCCCCCGCCTGTTTGCCTTCGCAGACAGGCAGTATGGCGGGGGCCTGGAGCTGGAAGCATGAGCGCTCCGCGCGAGGAATGTCCCAGGATCGAGGATTCCTCGGAAATCCGCTCCGCCTACGGGAGGTATCTCAGGGACGAGTCGAGCCTCAGCGGCGGACTGCCGCAAAGGATCTACCTGCCTGATTCGATCGGACAGCTTCTGGCCGCGGTGCGGGAAGTCCGCCGGAGGGGCGAGCGGCTCACGGTGAGCGGGGCGCGAACCGGCATCGTGGGAGGCGCGGTCCCCCAGGACGGAGACAACCTCCTGACGATGGAGAAGATGCGGGGCGAGCCGAAGGTGATGTGGTCGGAGGCCTGCAAACGATGGTCGATCACGGTCCCCCCTTCGCTGACCCTGGAGGGACTGAAGGCCGTCCTGGAAACGCGGAGGTATTCCAGCATTGGAGATCCTCCCCGGGACCTTTTCTATCCCGTGGATCCCACTGAATCGGCAGCGAGCCTTGGCGGGAATGTCGCTACCAATGCCAGCGGAGCCCGAAGCCTTTACTATGGGCCGACCCGCCGCTGGGTAGGCGGCCTCACGGTGGTGCTCGCCGATGGGGCGGTGGCTCGGCTGCGCCGAGGCGAAGGGGGAGCGAGCGCCGGGCTGCTGACGTTCGAAGCTAGAGACGATGAAAGCTCCGGCCCGGTCGGCGTCAGGCTGCCCCGGGTCACGCTTCCCATGACCAAGCACGCCGCGGGCTATCATGTAAGCCCGGGCATGGAACCCGTGGATCTTTTCATCGGGGCAGAAGGTACGCTGGGCATCGTTGCCGAAATCGAGATTGCGCTGGCCCGAATGCCCGGCGTCACGATCGGGGTGTGCGCTTTTCTGCACGAGGCGGAGACCTTTCTCGACCTTTTGGCGCATGTGAAGGAGATCCGCGATCTTCGTCCGACGGCGCTTGAGTACATGGATGGAAACTCCCTGCGGCTCCTGGCCGACTATCGCGGGGAAGCGGGAGAGTCCAGCGGCGTACCGAACTTCCCGCAGGGCAAGGAGGCCATGCTGTACGTCGAGGCAGGATGCGCGGATGAGAAGGAGGCCGACTCCGTTCTGGAGCGGGTGTCGCATGTTCTGGAAAGCCTCGGCATTCCCGAGGACTGCACCTGGGCGGGCGTGAGCCCCGAGGATCTGGAGAGGATGCGGAAGTTCCGCCATGCCCTGCCGGAGCGGGTCAACTCAATCGTCGCAGGGAGCGCGGCAGCGGTCACGGGCCTTGCCAAGCTCGCCACCGATCTCGCGGTTCCCGAGGCGGCCTTGGCCGTCATGATGGGGGAGTACAGAAGAGAGCTGGGAGAAAGCATGCTTCCGCACGTGATGTTCGGTCACGTCGGCGACTCCCATATCCATATGAACATCCTTCCCCGTACGCTCGAGGACATGGAGCGGGGGCGGAAGATGTGCGTCAGCCTCGCTCGGCGGGCGGTCGAGCTTGGCGGAAGCGTTTCAGCCGAGCATGGCATCGGCAAGCTGAAAAAGCACCTCCTGGAAATCCAGTTCCCGCCCGCCGAGCTCGAGGGCTTGAAGTCGATCAAGAGGCAGCTGGATCCGCACGGAGTCCTCAATCCCGGAGTCATGTGGTAGGGCAAATGCCTGGTTTTTTGCTAAACTTGTTTTTTTTCATTTCTATGATATAATCCTGGAAGATACGGCAGAAGGTTTTTCATTCATCAACCTATTCAGAAGGAGGAAGTCTATGAAGAAGATTATATGTCTTCTAATGCTTGCCGCAGCGCTTCTTTTTGTTTTTTCGTGCCAACCGGTGAATGAACCCGATCCCTACGCAGCACCGGAGGTCAAGACCGCGGCCGATCTTCCTGATAGTGGCGCAACGAGCAGTCCTTCGGGTCCTACGGCTGAAGCCGATGCGATAGCGCTTTATTCTTCGGCACTTCAAGCGTTTGGCAGCGCTATGATGGCACAGTCCGGCGTTTCAGGGAATGTTAAAGGCACAACGCCTATCCCGGACCTCCCTGGAGACATTAGCTGGATCGGTGAATATGGCGGCGGCACAATCAGTGTCACAGGAAATATAAGCGGAACCATGACTTCACCCGACTCCCCTCCTACTGTTCCTGGAACATATGATGATCTCTACAGTATGGTAATGCATATGCTGGTGAACGGAACTATCACCGGCGTTACATTTGACGGAGTCGAACCTGATAAGCATACTTATAAAATCAGCGGTGACGTGTATGAGAAGATAGACATGGATTGTGGCGTGAATGTGACCATTACTACTTCATCCGCCTCTATGACCTTGGATCTTTCTATTGGCATGGCTTACGGAGTCGCACTCTCCATTTATAGGGACGACGATTTTGGAGCAAAGTTTGTGATCACCTTCGGTGGGACAATAGACGCCAATAACCTTTCCCTGGATGACATTGCGGCCCTCATGACAACACTTGGAGACCAATTGAAGAACAAAGAAGCCACTCTGAAGGTGTATGGCGATGATGACAAGCTGATCTGCTCCGCAACCCTCACTCTGGATCAGTTGGTGGGACAGATCGGGGGTGGAATGTAGTCCAAGCGGCGCTTATCAAGCCGTATCCGTGAAGAAGCCCCGGCTCGCCGGGGCTTCTCTATTCTCCACCCTTTGCGTTGCCGGCGTCACGCCGGCTTCTACCGGCCTGCCTTTGGTCCCGCTCCCGCGACCTTCTTCTTGAACACGATCTCCCCCTTGTCCACATCCGCGATCACCACGTCTCCCTCGTTGATCTCGCCGGCAAGGAGACGTTTGGCAAGAGGATTTTGCAAAAGGGACTGGATCGTGCGCTTCAGAGGCCGGGCGCCGAATTGAGGATCGAACCCCACCTCGGCCAGGTGTTCCTTGGCTTTGGGGCTCACTTCGAGGGAGATTTTTCTCTCCTTCAGGCGCTCCTTGAGGGCCATAATCTGGATATCCACGATTTTCAGGATCTCCGGCTTGCCCAGCCGGTTGAAGAAGATCGTCTCGTCTATTCGGTTCAGGAACTCCGGCTTGAAGGTCGCCTTGAGGAGGAGGTTGACATCGGCCTTGACCTGCTCCACTTTCTCCGCCTTCTGGATGATGTCGCCGCCGAGGTTGCTCGTCATGATGATGAGACAGTTCTTGAAGTCGACGACCCGCCCCTGCCCGTCGGTGAGGCGCCCCTCGTCCAGGAGCTGCAGGAGAACGTTGAACACGTCGGGGTGGGCCTTCTCGATCTCGTCGAAGAGCACGACGGAGTAGGGCCTCCTGCGCACGGCCTCGGTGAGCTGGCCGCCCTCCTCGTAGCCGACGTAGCCCGGCGGAGCGCCGATGAGCCGGGAAACCGTGTGCTTCTCCATGTATTCGCTCATGTCGATGCGGGTGACAGCCTTCTCGTCGTTGAAGAGGAAGTCGGCGAGGGTCTTGGCGAGCTCGGTTTTTCCCACTCCCGTGGGCCCGAGGAAAAGGAAGGTTCCCATGGGCCGATTGATGTCGGACAACCCCGACTTGTTCCGCCTGATCGCGTCCGAGACGGCGCGGATCGCCTCCTCCTGGCCGACCACGCGTCGCGAGAGGATCTCCTCGAGCTTGAGGAACTTCAGCTTCTCGGATGCCAGCATCTTGGAGACCGGGATCCCCGTCCAGTTGGACACGATGCGCGCGATGTCCTCCTCCGAGACCTCCTCTCGCAGCAGGCGGGTCTCTCCATGGAGCTTCTCCAGCTCCGCGCTCTTCTTGTCCAGCTGCCTCTGGATCTCGGGGATCCGGCCGTGCTTGATCTCCGCCGCCTTGGCCAGGTTCCCCTCACGCTCGTAGCGGGCCTCCTCGATGCTCGCCTCCTCCATCTGGGCCTTGAGCTTGCGGATCACCTCGATGGCGGCCTTTTCGTTCTGCCATTGGAGCTTCATGGCGTCGCGCCTGCCCGAAAGCTCCGCCAGCTCCTTCTCCAGCGCGGCCAGCCGCTCCCGGGAAGCCTTGTCGGACTCCTTGGAGAGGGCTTGCTTCTCGATGGTGAGCTGCATGATTCTGCGTTCGATCTTGTCCAGATCGGTCGGCTGGCTTTCGATTTCCATCTTCAATCTGCTCGCCGCTTCGTCGATGAGGTCGATGGCCTTGTCGGGCAGGAAGCGGGAGGTGATGTAGCGGTCGGAGAGCACGGCCGCGGCGATGATGGCGTCATCGCGGATGCGCACTCCATGGTGGACTTCGTAGCGCTCCTTCAGGCCGCGGAGGATCGCGATTGTGTCCTCGACGGAAGGCTGCGAGGTGAAGATGGGCTGGAAGCGCCGCTCCAGGGCGGCGTCCTTCTCGATGTGCTTCCTGTATTCGTCAAGGGTCGTGGCGCCGATGGCACGAAGCTCTCCGCGCGCCAGGGCGGGCTTCAGGAGATTCGATGCATCGATCGCGCCTTCTGCCGCTCCCGCCCCGACCAGGGTGTGAAGCTCGTCGATGAAGAGGATGATCTTGCCTCCGCTTTCGGTTATTTCCTTGATAACGGCCTTGAGCCTCTCCTCGAACTCGCCGCGAAACTTCGTTCCGGCCACCAGGCCGCCGAGGTCCAAGGCCAGGAGCCGCTTGTCCTTTAGGGAATCGGGAACGTCCCCCGAGACGATCCGTCGAGCGAGGCCCTCCACGATGGCCGTTTTTCCCACGCCGGGCTCCCCGATCAGAACGGGGTTGTTCTTCGTCCTTCGGGAGAGGACCTGCATCACCCGGCGGATCTCCTCGTCGCGGCCGATCACCGGATCCAGCTTCTCCTTTCGCGCGAGCTCCGTGAGGTCCCGGCAGTAGCGCTCGAGCGCCTGGTACTTCGCCTCGGGGTTCTGGTCCGTCACCCGCTGGGTTCCGCGAATGGAGCGGAGGGCCTCCATCACGGCTTCACGGGTCACCCCCCGCTTGCGCAGGAGGGTTTTCACCTCCCCGTCGCCGTCCAGCATGGCGAGGAACAGGTGTTCGGTGCTGGTGTACTCGTCCTTCAGCCCGTCCGCTTCCTGCTCGGCCCTGTTCAGGGTCTTCGCCAGCTGCGGGGACATGGTAAGCTGCGCCGCGTCTCCGTGCACCTTCGGCTTGGAGCTCAGGATCTGGCGCACCGCCTGCGCCATCCCCGCCCCATCCACGCCGATTTTCACTAGTAGAGGAAGAACCACTCCGTCCTTCTGCTCCAGCAGGGCTTCCAACAGGTGTTCGACGTCGAGGCTGGAATGGTTGAAGGAATGCGCCAGGGATTCCGCTTCCTGCAGGGCTTCCTGCGCCTTGAGCGTCAATTTGTCGTATCTCATATCTAGGGTAAGATACCCTGCGGGCAGTCCGCCGTCAAATACGCTGCCGGCGGCATCGTATCGATCGGCTGCTTGCCCGCGGGGAACCGCCGCTTGCGCTGCTGCGCCCGCGTCGTCAATTTCGGCGGGATCGGACTCCGGCGGGGGAAGCTCGACTCCTACGGTTCAGAATAATCCGGATACAGCTTTCGAGCGCAATCGGGGCACAGCCCATGAGTGAACTCCGCCTGGGAGTGGGCCGAGACGTATGCCTCGATCTGCTGCCAGTAGCCCGCGTCGTTTCTGATCTTCTTGCAGCTCGCGCAGATCGGAAGCAGTCCGCTCAAGGTCTTTACCTGCGAAAGGGCGCGGGAAAGGGCCTCCTCCCGCGCCTTTAAATCCCGGAAGAGAAGCCTTCCGGGGAAAGTCGCGGATGACATGTCCCCTCCTCGTGCCCAGTATAGCCCGATTTGACAGACGCGCAAGCGTTCTCCTATACTGCACACGATGGCTTCGGAGTTGTTTCCCGAGGGATTCCTCTGGGGCGCCGCCACCTCCGCGTATCAGGTGGAAGGCGCGGTTCGCGAAGGCGGGCGGGGCGAGTCGATCTGGGACCGCTTCTGCGCCATCCCGGGAAAGATCGAGAATGGGGACACGGGGGAAGTAGCCGCCGATCACTACCATCGCTGGCGCGATGACGTCGAGAACATGAGGGACCTCGGGCTCGCCGCCTACCGCTTCTCCGTGGCATGGCCGCGGATCTTTCCCGATGGCAAGGGCAAGCTCAACAGGAAGGGCCTGGACTTCTACGCGACCCTTGTGGACGCACTGCTTGCCGCCGGTATCGCTCCCGCCATCACCCTCTACCACTGGGACCTGCCGCAGGCGCTCCAGGACAGGGGCGGCTGGACCAACCGGGACACGGCGCTGTACTTCTCGGATTACGCCGAAGCCCTCTTCCAGGCCCTGGGGGATCGCGTTTCTTCTTGGGTCACGGTCAACGAGCCGCAGGTGGCATCCTTTGTCGGTCATGCCTTCGGGGGGCATGCGCCGGGACTCACCGACTTCGCCGCGGCCGTGGCGGTCTCGGAGGAGCTGCTGAGGGCGCACGCGCTCGCCGTCGAGGCATATCGAGAGACGAGCCCCGCGAAGGGAAAGATCGGCATCAGCCTCAACCTCAATCCCGTCTATCCCTTTACGGACTCCTTAGAGGACGCCGCCGCCGCCCGCCTTGCCGACGGCTTTCACAATCGGTGGTATCTCGATCCGGTTCTCCTGGGCATCTATCCCCAAGACATGCTTGACCACTATCGGCAGAAGCGTGTCGCCCCGAGGAGCGACGCAAAAGACCTGGAGGCTCTGAAACGGAACAAGCCGGACTTCCTCGGGATCAACTACTATTTCCCGCTTCGCATCCAGAGGGTGGAGCCCCACCATCCGATGCTGGGGTTCGCCGGCGCCTCCATCCCCGGCTGCAGGAAGACCGAGATGGGATGGGAGGTGTATCCCGAGGGGCTCTTCGATCTCCTTCTCCGCGTGACCCGCGACTACGGGGAGATTCCGATCCGGATCACCGAGAACGGCGCCGCTTTTCGGGACGAGCCCGTGTCCCAGGGCCAGATCCAGGATGACGAGCGGATCGACTACCTGCGCTCCCACCTGCTGGAAGCCAGGCGCGCGATTGACGCCGGGGTGAAGCTGGAGGGCTATTACGTCTGGAGCCTCATGGACAACTTCGAGTGGTCCCACGGGTTTTCAAAGCGGTTCGGGCTCACCTTTACGGACTTCAGGACGCAGAACAGGACCTGGAAAAAAAGCGCGAACTGGTACCAGAAGGTTATCTCTACCCGGGGCGCATCCCTGAACGAGTAGGGGCGGCCGGACGCCGCGAGCCGTGGGCCTGATCCCGCGCCCCTCGCTCGTGCCCGCCGAAAAGCACCCGCGCCCGCCGGAGCATGCCGACTTCAGAAGTGCCGTGCGCCGAAGGCGCGCAGAAGATCGTCGATCTCGACGAGGCCCTGTATCTTGAAAGGCTCGCCAAAGCGTTTTCCTATCAGCCTTCCGAAGTGCGCGGCCCTCGCCTGGAGGAGCTCCCAGAAGTGCTTGCTGGAAATGTAGGTCTCGGCTTCGCCGCCCTTGTACGATTCACTGTAGACCTGGCTCTCGTAGCAGCGGATGGCCCGCTCTTTCTCCTCAATGAAATCTGAGATGTCCACGACGAAGCTCGGCTCGAACTCCCAGGTGTGCATGTAAAAGACAAGCTCGGAGGGACGGTGCGGCTCCTGGCCCGTGTCCAGTCTGGTCAACCCGGCCAGGAACGCGGCTTCCTGCACGATGCGGGAGGCGGCGACATGATCCGGGTGGCGGTCTTCCCGCCAGTGGGAGAGCACGATCGTGGGGCGAAGCTCGCGGATCTCGCGCACGACCGCCAGCCGGGAAGCTTCATCGTCGGCGAGGCGCCCGTCCGGAAGCGAAAGCATCTTGTGACGCAAGAGGCCCATGAGATCGGCGGCCCTGTCGAACTCAAGCGCCCTCTGCTCGACGGATCCCCGGGTGCCCATCTCGCCCCGGGTCAGGGTGACCACCGCCGTGGCCGCTCCCCCGCGGGCGGCCCTGAGAAGCGTTCCGCCGGCGGCAAGCTCGACGTCGTCGGGGTGTGCGCCGAACGCGAGAATGTCGACTTTCATTCGGGCAGCCTCACGGCCCGATGCTCCGCGGCAAAGGGGTCGATTCGCCGATAGATGGAATCGATCACGGCCTCGCCGTATCGGGCCAGGAATGGGGGGAGGCAGAGGGTCCGCTCCTGAAGCCCGTTTCTGGGATAGAGGGAGGCGATGATGCGTTCAATCCGCGCGCGAAGCACCTCGTCCTTCCTTTTCGCCGCCTTGATGATCTTCCTCTCCATGAAATCAAACTGCTTTCTGCTTCTGCCGGCGGCGTTCCGCGCCGTAGGCCTCAAGGTCTGCTCGAAAGAGCCCACCTCGTCGATCACGCCTCCCCAGATAGCGGCCACCTCGTCCTTTGCCTGGGAAAGCCGCTGGAAAAGCGATGGAGGGACTTCCTTTCTTGCCAGATCGTCGAGGAGCTTTTCCTTTCGCGATGCCACGTCCGCCAGGGTGGGGCCGAGCCTGTCGAGGAGCTTCCCCACCTTCGGCTCGATGATAGTGAGGGAAGCCCGCGGGAAGAGAACGGGCATCGGAATGCCTGTCTGCTGGTACGCTTCGGTGAGCTGGGAGAAGTAGGCGAGCTCCGCGGGCCCCAGGACCACCGCGGCGGTTGGAAAGAGGGTATCCTGGAACAGCGGCCTGAGTGCGGCATTGGGCGTGAGCTTTTCCGGATGCTCCTCCAGCACGGCCAGCATCTCGGCGCGGGACAAACGCCGCGAGTCGCCCTTGAGCTGGAATCCATCGGGGCTCACGACGATAGCCTGCCGTGCCGGGTCCTGGTAGAAAAGGGTGAGCATCCCCTCGCGAAGCTCGATCTGCGCCGGGTAGCCGCGCACGGCCAGGCGCTCCGTCTGCCTGATGACGGCGCGGGCTACGGGCCCGTCTTCCTCGATTTCGCCGCGGAAGAGGCTGGACGCGGCGAGCTTCAGACGCCGGTCCGACGGGTCCACCATGGCGATTCCCCGGTCACTCAGGCAATGCTGCATCCATGTCCCGAAGGCGTGCGGGAAGGTGGAGCCGGGCGAGTAGGCCTTTCGAAGCCGGGCCATCACCGGAGAGGCGAACTGGGAGCCGGCGAGCGCGGCATCCAGCGCGGCGAGGGCGTCATCGATCCCACCGCCAAGTGCGATCCGCGAGACAGGCAGGTTTTCGGTCAGCGAGAGCTCGAGAGGAATCTCTTGAAGCCTGCCCCCGGAGTCGAGCGCGAAGGCGCGATTCACTTCGGCGAGATCGCTGTCTTCCGATGCGATCCAGAAGACGGGAACCACGGGGCAGTCCAGCGCGGACTCGAGGTGCGCGGCAAGGGCGAGGATCGTGAGCGCCTTGTTCAGGGTATAAAGGGGACCGCCGAACAGGCCGGCCTGCTGCCCTCCAATCACGACAAGGGATCGGGGATCGGCGAGCCTCTCGATGTTCTGTCGTGTGCGCGGGCCCGCGGAAAACCGCTCGTTCTGCTCCCTCATCACGGTAACGAGCGTTCCCCGGTCGTATCCCCTGCGGCGCACCAGCTCGGCCTGCTCCTGGAAGGCCCCGGGGTCCTTGAAGTGGCGGGGAACGAGAGACCGGAAGCTCTCCGCCGCCTCCCAGCAGTCCATGAGGATGCTCCTGCCCGGGTACAGCTCCCGCAGGGGAATGGAATCCGCCATGGGCCGATCCTACTCGATACGGGATGGGAGCGCAATCTGCGGGATTCGCCTTGAAATGCGGCCGCTCACCGATATACTGATAGGAGATACCGCGCTTCGAGCGTGGAAGGAAGGTTTCAGATGCGAAAAGCGTTGTCCCTCGCATGCCTGCTTTTCGTCCCCCTGGCCGCCGCGGCCATCGACGTCGATGTCGAGGAGCTGAAGAGCGCCGGGCAGAAGATCGAGTTCATCAACTATACGGGCCCCCTTTCGATCTTTCAGACCGATCTCGATATCCGGGGCATCGGCAGAAACATGGCCTCCCAGGTGGAAAGGGGATCGACCATTGCCCGGTTCCTCCTCAAGTACACCGCGATCCATGCCGTCGATTCGGCCGAACCCGACAAGCTCAGCGCCGATATCATTTCCATCGACAAGGAGGCGACGGTCGATCACATCGACAACGTGAGGAGAATCGTCTCCGCCTATCTCGGCCGGCTCTACGCGTATCCCCGGAAGGACGCCGACCTCCTGGCGCTCTTCGTCTCTTACTACAACGCCGTGTATCGGGGAAACATCTCCTACTTCGGCGGCAAGTATAAAACGGTAGTCATGAAGAACCTGGCGGCAGAGCGGGTGGGCATCTCCACCAAGTACTATGAGTGGCCCGGCGCCACCCAGCTCGTCATCCCCCTCACCGAAAAGCCGGAGCGCGACGTGCTGGGCGCCTTGAGCACCGGGGAGCTCACCTCCAAGGGCGTCGCGGAGCAGCTCAAAGGCCGGCCTGACAAGGGCGTCGAGGAACGGAAGGCAATGACCGAGCTGAAGAGCCGCGAGGTTGAGAAGGGGCAGCAGAAGGTCAACGAGCAGGCCCAGGCTCTCGCCGCCGAGAAGGCGAAAACGGCCGAGCAGGAGGCCGCCCTCCAGCGGGCCAAGGCTGAAGCCGAGAAGAAGAAGGCCGAGGCCGCCGCATCCGTCGGACAGCCCGACGCCGGGCAGAAGGCAGCGGAGGCCAAGGCCGCCGAGGAAGCCGTGAAGACCCAGGAATCCCAGGTCGCGCAGGCAAAGGCGGAGCAGCAAAAGGAACAGGAGGCGATCGCCTCACAGCAGAAGGTGATTGAGACCAAGAAAGAGGAGATCGCGGCGGAGAAGAAGGATATCCAAACGGACCAGAACGCCGTTCGCGCGCAGACCCAACCCGAAACCACGCAGGCGCAGCTGGAGAAGAAGAGCGCCGAGCTCGCGCAGCGGGAACAGGCCGTGACAAAGCGCGAGGAGGCCGCCCAAAAAGGGGAGACGGACGCATCCATCTACGCGGGCCTTTTGTACTACCTGAAGATCAAGGAGTACCTGACCGGCGGGCACTACAACAACGAGATCTATTCCATCAATGCGGCTACGGCCAAGATCGTGCAGAAGTCTCCCGTGGCCAACATCTGCGGCAGGAAGTATGACATCTTCCAGCAGGGCGTCGTGGTGATCACCTATAAGGGCGACCATCGCGCCGGGCATTACCTGGCCCTCCTGGACTTGAAGACGCTGGAACCCAAGGCGACAGGCTCGGACATGGTCTTCTGGAGGAGCTTCGTTGAGGTGCGGGACAACTTCATCTACGCGATCCTCAACAGGGACGACGCCTACTACCTGGGCAAGTTCGACTCCGATATGAAGGCGGTTGCCGTTTCCCGGGACAAGGTGGACCCCGATTCGTTCATCAGCTTCTTCGCCGACACGATCTACATCAACAGTGAGGACAAGAAGATCCTCGTTCTGAACAAAGGAGACCTTTCGACTACCGGAATCATCGAGCCGTGATAGGTCATCGAAGCCTGACCCGCCGCGGGGGCGCTTCCGCACTACCATCGGTGCGGCGCTTCTGTTAGATTGACTTCATGCCCGAAATTCCTGTCTCCGACAGGCCGTCCGCGACAATTCCATCCCTGTTCTGGACCTTCCTGGTCATCTCCGGCCTGACGATCGGAGGAAGCTATGCGATGATCCCGATCATGGCGACGCGGATCACCCGTCGGGGCTGGATGGATGAGCGATCCTTCTACGACCTCTTCGCCCTCGCGCAGGCCGTTCCCGGACCTACGACACTCACCACGGCCGTGCTCGTCGGGCAGCGGCTCCGTCGATTCCCCGGAGCGGCGGCGGCTTTCCTCGGCATCATGCTTCCCCCCGTGGCGGCAATCATCCTCGTCAGCCTGCTCTACCGCGCGGTGGCCCACAACCGAATCGTCCACGGTTTTCTCGAGGGCTCGTACGGAACGGTCCTCGGGCTGGTCGCTGCGCTGCTCATTCGGATGGTCAGGGGCCGCAGGTGGAGGATCCACGAGATCGTGCTGTCCCTGCTCTGCTTTGCGGCGCTCCTGGCGTTCAAGGCGTGGGCTCTGCCGATCGTGGTCGCCACGGTCGTCCTCGTACGGCTGGGAGCCGCCGTATGGAAATCCTGACCCTCGCCTGGGCTTTCTTCAAGATCGGAGTCATCTCCTTCGGGGGCGGCTGGACGATTGTAGGCATCATCCAGCGTGAGGTTGTGGAGCGGGGCTGGCTGTCTCCGAAGACGTTCGCGGATGTGATCGCAATCGCCCAGGTGACTCCCGGCCCGGTAGCGTTGAACACGGCGACGATGGTCGGGTTCCGCGTGTCCGGGCTCATTGGCGCTCTGGTGGCCTCCATAGCGGTCGTCACCTTCCCGATGCTTGCTGTCGCGCTCCTGGCCGTCCTGATACGCCGCGCGCGCATTGACGAGAAGAAGCTGAGCGATTCCTTCTGGGTAGCGACAGTCCCCCTGATAGCGACGACCCTTGTGACGCTGGGAATGGCGCCCTCCCTGGGCTGGCACATCTGGGTCATCGCTGCGGCAAGCTGCGCGCTCTCTCTGTTTACGAAGCTCGACCCCATTCTCATGATCCTTGGCTCGGGAGCCGTTGGGGCGATCATCGCCGCAGTGCGTCTCTGAATGAACGGACTTCCGGCGGCCTCGCCTTCGGCGATCCCCAGGGCTCCCGGCGTCTCGCTTCGCTGCGCCGGCCTCTCGCAGGTTGCTGCGCAACCTGCTGCCGGCCTAGGCCTGCCGCCCTGGGGCCCCTGCCGTGGTTCGCCTCCGGCGAACCACTAGAACTGCATATGACAGTTGATCAGCGCGAGGTCGGATTTGGCGAGCTTGTGGATCGATGAGACGAAGTAGATGCCGAGGTCCTTGCAGGCGTCCTTGAGGTAGGAAAGATAGTTGAGCCCCAGCTCCGTGTTGATCTGGTCGGTCTGGGAAGTCGACATGAAGTCGTGGAGGTTCAGCTCGACGATGTTGCTCGCCGTCTTTCTGGAGAGCTCGTCGAAGACCTTGTTGTAGCCGAACCCCTTGTTGAAGATCGAGACATTGAGCTTGTGCTTGGCCGCCGGGGTATTCGGGTTGTAGTTTATCCCCCAGATGAGGTAGGTCTGCTCGTCCTCCTTCTCCATCTCGCCGATGAGGCGCATGCGGAGGGCGGGGTTCTTCAGGAGCTGCCCCACGGTGATGTTCTTCTCGTAGCGGGCAGCCACGAACTGCAGCATGTTGAGGTTGCCGATATAGGCGATGAGCTCGATCAGCATCAGCGCCAGATACTCCGCGATGGGGGATTTCTTGACGAAGGTGTCGAGCATCTCGCTGATGGCCAGGAGGAACTCCTTCTCCCGGCTCTTGGAGTAGACGAAGGAGACGAGAGACCAGGTATTGTGGTGGACGCTCTCCAGGTAGCGCAGGCACAGCTCCTTGCGCTCCGTCTTGTCCTCCTTCTCGATGGCGCGCGAAAGGTCGATCTGCTTGAACAGCGGCTCGAGAATGAAATTCTTGATCAGCTGGAACTCCTGCCCCGTCTTCACCGAGTCCGTCACGACCGCCGGCAGCTTCAGCATCGAGGTCTCGTTGATCTGATTTGTCGGGTTGCTCCGGTTCCACTGCTTGACGGTGTTCGTCCGCAGGATGGAGTCGAGCAGCTCCTTGTCGAAGCGGAAGAACAGGAGGTTCTGGGCGAGGAATTTCGTGAGGTCGATGATCTCGGAGCGGTAGGAGAGGAGGTCGGGATTGGCCACTTCCATGCGCGAGATGTAGCCCAGCTTGAGCATCGCCCGCATGTTCTGGAGGCTGATCCCCTCCACCTTCAGGCCGTACTCCTCCTCCGCCTCCGCCAGGCGGATCTTGCCCAGCTTCTTGTTGCTCATGAGGAAGTAGCGCACGGCCACTTCCGTGAACGCGATCTTCAGGGGCATTCTCAGCACGCGGTCGACGTGTGCTGTGGGGCGCGAAGAGGGTATACTGTCCGCGGCCATCGAGGCGACCTTCTAGTTTTCCTTCCCGTTTTCCGCGATGTCCATCCCTCGCTGCTTGTGGGGGAATATCTTCGAGAGGGCGATGCTGTTCCTCTTCTTGTTGAACACGACCCCGCCGTCCCAGTATTCGACGGCGGCGAAGAGCGCGTTTCCCCCGTCGTGGTCGTCGCTCTTGATGGTGCGGAAAGAGATGTACTTCTCCATCTTCTCGAAATCCTGCTCCAGGAAGCAGCGGGTCCTCATTTTGTGGAACTCGTTCCACTTCTCAAGGTCCTTGAAGCCCTCCCCCTCGTCCTTCGCGATGAGGTGGGCGCTGGCGGCGTCGAAGAAGAACCAGACCCTCACCTTCTTGTTCATGTCGCATTTGTTGCCGTGCTTGATGGCGTTCTTGAGGATCTCGCTCACCTGCTGCTCCAGGAGGTTTATCTCACGGATCTCCGGCGGCGCTTTCTGGACAATGAGCAGGGTGAAGTAGCGGATCTGGCGGAAGTCGCTGGGGAACTCCTTGTAGAACATCCCCTTCGTGTTGAACAGGGGGCTCGATTCGTCGATCCGGATCTCTCTGATCTCTTCCATGTGCAGATTCCCTTTCACTTGCGCGCGCCGATCAGGTTGAGCGCTTCTTGCTGGTTTTCCACGATGGGGAGAAAGCCGATGAGCTTCGTGAGCTCGATAACGCGGCGCACCGAGCCGTGGACGTCGGTGAGGAAGAAAGCGATCTTGTTGTTCTTGCACAGGGCGTAGCTGTAGATGATGGAGCCGATCCCGCTTGAGTCGATGTACTTGGTCTCCGCCAGGTTGATGATGATGCCCCGCACAACCCTGCTCACGAGCTTCATCGTGAGCTCCTTCAACTTGAAGGCATTGTAGAGGTCGAGCTCCCCTTCGACCGCGATGATCGAACAGCCGTTTTCTTCCGTTATCTTGAGTTCCATCTCAACTCCCCTCTAGCTGGCTTTCAAGATGACGAGCGTCTGATCGTCATGCTGTTTCGCCGCGCCGGTGAATTCGTCAAGGTCCTTCTGAATCTCTTTTTTCAGCTCTTCGGCCTTCTTTGCGCTGTTGGAGCTCAAGACCGCCGAGAGACGTTCCAGGGTATACTGCTCGCCGTCCTTGTTCATCGCCTCCGTGATGCCGTCGGTGTAGAGGACCGCGATGTCACCCGGGCCGAGGGCGAGGCTCTTCATTTTGTATGCCGATGACCTGTCGATGCCGATGGGCAGCCCTTCCGTGTCCACCTGCTCGATGGTCTTCGCGCCGGCGCGATAGACGAGCAGAGGGTGGTGCGCCGCGTTGGAGTACTGGATGCAGCGGGTCGCCTCGTCGTAGCAGAGGATGCTCAGGGTTGCATAGCGGTCGATGTCGACCTGGCCGATGAGGCCCCGGTTGATCCAGGTCAGCGTCGTGGCGATGTCCCTCTTGGGAGAGGCGATGAGATGGAAGATCGAGTGGATCATCACCATAACCAGGGCGGCGGGAATCCCCTTGCCGGCCACATCTCCGACGAGCACGATCAGCTTCGAGGTGTCCAGGCGGAACACGTCGAAGTAGTCCCCGCTCACTCCGCGGGCGGGGAGGCTGTACACGGCAAGCTCGGTCTTCGAGAGCTGCGGGAGCTTGCGGGGCACGAGCTTCTTCTGGATCTCCGCCGCGATGCCCAGCTCGCGCTCGATCTGCTTCTTCTCCAGCACCTCGAGGTAGGTGAGGTGCATGTCGATGGAAAGCGAGGCGTAGTCCGCGAACGCCTTGAGGTGCTCGAAGTCTTCCTTCGAGAAGAACTGCCCCCACGCCTGCTTGGATACCGTGATGACCCCCAGGATCCTCTTGGACACGAGGAGCGGAACGACGATCAACGAGCTCAGCGCCGTCTGCCCCTCCTTCTGTCTCGCCGAGAGACGCTCGTCCCTCTGGGTGTTCTGGATGTAGACGGCCTCGGCGTGCTGGAAGCTCTCCCCCAGGAGCGTCTGGCCGATCTCGATGTTCAGCGAGTAGAGGTACTCCTCGATGCGCTCCGCCTTGATCTTGACGATATCGGGCATTTCGAAGGGGGGGGCATAGGTGCCCACGATCGCCCGGTACTTGAGGGCTTTCTGGAACTCGTCGAGCATCAGGATGGCGCCGCCGTCCGCCCCCGTGTTCTTGATGGCGGAGCTCACCACGATGGACAGGATCTTGTCGATCTCGATCTTCTCGCTCACCGCGGCGGAGAGCTTCTGCATGAAGTCGAACACGTTCTCGCGGCTGGTCATCAGGGAGGCGATCGATACGTCCTTCCTCCCGATCTCGGCGAGCGTGAGCCTGTAGACGATCGCCGCGTGGGCGATATACATCAGGGGGTAGACGAACAGCTGCGTGGTCCAGAACCCGTATCCGAGGAACAGGATGGGGAGGTTGCTCAACACGAACAGGTAGGTGATCGCTCTCCTGTTTTGAATGACGTCAACGGGGTTGGACGTGTTGAACTGCGTCACCTGGAACATCTGGACGGCCAGGTAGATGACGAGGGGGAAGATCCAGACGCTTCTGTAGAAGATGAATACGGGAAGGGAGCCGAAGAGGTACTGTTCGAGGGACCCGAGAATGGCGACGGCGGCGAACGCGAGGGCGAACCAATCCGACTTTTTCTCTCCCCGTATCCTGCGCAGCCAGTAGAGGTAGCACAGGATCGCGCCGACATCGGCTGCCAGCGAGATGAAGTTCTCGGGGAAGATCGCGAAGAGTATGTCCCGGACGAGGTATATGGCAAAGAGGAGGAAGAACGGCCTGAAGGAGACGGTGACGCGGCGAGAAAAAGAGAGCAGGAATGAGAATGAGGTCAGCAGCACAAAGAACTTTGGCAAATTCAAAGCCCAATCGTTCATGCAACTCCTCTAATGCCCGTGTGCACTTTGCAGTATGATTTTTGCTTTCATAGCATGGTGGATTGGTGCTCGTATGTGCACGATTTCGAGTATCTATCAATGGTTATAGGAGAATGGCCTTTATTTGTCAAGGGTCGGGAGGTTCCCGAGCCTTCCTGCGCGACACGCGGAGTGACGCGAAGGCTTGTTTTTCCTCCCGCCGCCGCCTTACAATCGCAGTCATGCTCGTTAATGGCACTTACTACCGGACGGTCTGGATGGAGGGCGGCACGGTGCGGCTGATAGATCAGCTCGCCCTTCCGTTCCGGTTCACGATATTCGATTGTCCCGATCATGCAAGCACGGCGCGAGCCATCACCGAGATGGTGGTGCGCGGCGCAGGCGCTATAGGCGCCGCGGCGGCTTACGGGATGGCTCAGGCGGCGCTGGAGGCGCCCGCGGGAGGCTTCACGGAGTTCGTGACGGCGGCGGCGGCCTTGCTCCGGTCCACCCGGCCCACGGCGAGGAATCTCTTCTATGCGGTGGACCGGGTGCTGGCAAAAGCGGGGGAAATGCTCGGCAATGGCGGTGCAGGGGCCGAGGAGTCCGCCCGCCGGGCCGCCTGCCGTGAGGCGGAGGCCGTGGCGGATGAGGACATCAAGGCCTGCAAGGCCATCGCCCGGGCGGGGGCGGCGCTGCTTCGGGACGGCTGCCGAGTTCTTACCCACTGCAACGCCGGCTGGCTGGGCTTTGCGGATTGGGGAACAGCGCTTTCTCCCCTGTACTGGGCCCGAAGGGAAGGGAAGCGGCTCTTCGCGTGGGTGGACGAGACGCGGCCGCGCCTGCAGGGCGCCCGTCTCACGGCCTGGGAGCTTGCCCAGGAAGGGATCGACTTCCGTCTCATCGCCGACAATGCCGCGGGATTCTTCATGCGCCGGGGCGAGGTGGACATGGCGATCGTGGGGGCGGACCGCATCGCGGCCAATGGAGACGTGGCAAACAAGATCGGCACCTATGAGAAGGCGCTTCTCGCCCGCGAACACCACGTTCCTTTCTACGTTGCCGCGCCGACCTCCACGATCGACTTCGCCTGCCCCGACGGGGAGGCGATTCCTATCGAGGAGCGCGCGGAGGATGAGCTTCTCACGGCGAACGGGATCGACGAGGAAGGGCGCGTGCGCACCGTAAGGATTACGATCCCCCAGGCGGCGGCGCGAAATCCCGCCTTCGATGTGACTCCGAGCGGGCTTGTCACCGGCATCATCACGGAGATGGGGATAGTCGAGCCGCGTCGCCTGGGCGAGCTTGAGCCGGGATAGGCCGCCGGGCGCTTCGCCGCCGGGCACCGTGCCGCCGGCCAGCCGGCGGCGTCTCTCATTTCGCGAAAAGCTCCTCGATATCTTTTTGATGTCTCTGGTTGATCACATCCCGCTTCATCTTCAGCGATGCGGTGAGCTCCACGCCCTCCTCGAAGTGCTTGAGCAGGATCTTGAAGCGGAACACCCTCTCGAATCCACGGAACCCCCGCTTTGCACAGACGCGGGAGTTGATCTCGTCGGAGATGAGCTCGTAGATCAGGGCGTTTTCAAGCAGGTCCTCACTGGTCACGGAGGAGATCTGTTTCTCCTCGGCGAATTTTTCTACGGCCTCCCCGTTGACGACAACCAGGGCGGCCAGGAATTTCTTGTCCTGGCCGAGCACCATCACCTGGTCGATGAACTCGCTCTCCAGGATCGTGTCCTCGATCGGAACCGGCTCCACGTTCTCGCCGCCCAGGAGTACGATCGTTTCCTTGACCCTGCCGATGATCCTGATCTCGCCCTTGTGGGTCATGATCCCAAGATCCCCCGTGTTGAGCCAGCCGTCGGGCGAGAGGACTTCTGCGGTCTTGTCCGGCCGCTTGTAGTAGCCCTTCATGATGTTGGGCCCCTTCAGGTAGATGACCCCCTTGCGGCCGGGAGGCACGGGCATGCCGGATTCGGGGTCCAGGAGCCGGATCTCCATCTCCCGAAGCACGGGGCCTATGGTCCCGATCACGGGCCGTTTCTCCAGCCGGACCGAAGCCACCGGCGCCGTCTCGGTGAGGCCGTAGCCTTCCAGGAGCAGGATGCCGACGGCCTGGAAGAACCTGTCCACGTGCGGGGGAAGCGCGCCGCCTCCCGAGACGGTGAAGCGGAACTTGCCTCCCAGCCGCGCCCTGACCTTGGAGAACACGAGGAGGCTTCCCAGCGCGCGAAACGGCGCAAGCAGGAGGAAGGGCAGGATGCCGAGCAGGAAATCCAGCACGCGGAAGCGGCGCACGTATTGAGGGTAGAGCCCCTTGACCAGTGCCGTTGCCGTCGTGTGCGCCTCTCCTACCCAGACGAAGAAGTGGAAGAGGGCCCTCTTGATGCCGCCCTCCTCGTTCGCGTTGCGGTAGACGGCCGTCCGCACGAGCTCCCAGAGCCGCGGGATCGATGCCATGACGGTGGGCTTCACCGCGGCCATGTCGGCGAGCATGATCTTTCCCACGCGCTTGGAGTATGCCATCCCGCAGCCGTTTCGAAGCACGATGTATTCGACGGTTCGCTCGAAGGAGTGCCAGACCGGAAGCACGGAGAGGAAGAGGTCTCGGTTGTCGATGTAGATACAGTAGGGAACCGTTGTGCGCAGGTTGTGAAGGAAGTTGCCATGGGTCAGCATCACTCCCTTCGGCTCTCCCGTCGTGCCGGAGGTGTAGATAAGAGTTGCGAGGTCATCCGCCTTGCCCATCTCCACCTCGCGCTGATACGCATGGGGGTCTTTGGCAAGCCGGGAAGCGCCCATTTCCATGATCTGGCTATAGGTGAGAAATCGAAGGCCTGCGGCCGAAGCGGAGATCCCTTCGGGCTTGAAATCCTCATCCATCACGATGATCGAGGAGAGCGCCGGCAGCTCGCTCTTTCGCGAGAGGATCTTCTTCACCTGCTCTTCGTTTTCGGCGAGCGTGACGGTGCAGTCGGCGTGGTTGAGGATATAGCGCATCTCGTCGGGCATCGTGTCCGAACCCCGGGGGACGTCGGCCGCTCCGATTCCGAGGATGCCGAGATCAGCGATGATCCATTCCTTCTGGTTGTCCGAGATGATGCCGACGTGGTCTCCCCGCTTCACCCCGAACTCCAGGAGCCCCGCGCCGAAGCGTTCGAAGAGCGATGCAAGCTCGCTGTACGAGATGGACTGCCAGTCGCCGGCCTTGTCCTTGTACATCAATGCGACGCTCGCCGGCTGTCTTTGCGCGACAGACTGGACGACCTTTACCACGGTGTTGTCCATGGCTCCTCCCTTATCCGCGCGCAATCCAGCGCGGAATTTCGCTTCGGGCCGATTAGCGAAAAAGCGAACTCTCGGAATGAGGTCGAATCATGGCAAGAGTACCATGGCAGGAGTGTGCGGTCAAGAAAATCCGGGTGAGCGGTGATTGCCCCGCCGAGGATTCCGCGCGCGCTTCCAGGCCCCGCGGGGGCGTCACGAGATGACGCCGAGCTCCTTTCCCACCTTCGCGAAGGCCCGCACGGCGCGCTCGAGGTCCTGCTGCTGGTGGAGGGCGGAGATCTGCACGCGGATCCGCGCCTGGCCCTTCGGCACCACAGGGTAGCTGAACCCCACGACGAAGATCCCCTCGGCAAGGAGGCGGCTCGCCATCTCGGCGGCAAGCTTCTCGTCGGAGAGCATGATCGCAGCGATCGGATGGCTGCCCGGCTTGAGGGTGAAGCCCGCTTCGGCAATGGCCTTTCTGAAGAAGCGGGCGTTGCGTTCCAGCCTATCCCGCAGCGTCGTGCTCGCGATGAGGATGTCGAGCACTGCGATGGTGGTGGCGGCCACCACCGGGGCGAGGGTATTGGAAAAAAGGTACGGCCTCGACTTCTGGCGGAGGAGCTCGACGATCTGCCGGCGTCCTGAAAGGCAGCCGCCCGTGGCCCCGCCAAGGGCCTTGCCGAAGGTCGTGCTGATCGCATCCACCCGATCCATGACGCCGTGGTATTCCGCGGTCCCCCTTCCCGTTTTCCCGATGAATCCCGTCGCGTGGCTGTCGTCAACCATCACCAGGGCCCCGTGCCGCTCGGCAAGGTCGCAGATCTCGGGAAGCTTCGCCATGTCGCCGTCCATGGAGAACACGCCGTCGGTCGCGATCATGCGGATGCGGGCCGCCTCTGATTCCTTCAACCTCTGCTCCAGGGCCCCCATATCAGAGTGCTCGTAGATGAGCCTTTGGGCCTTCGCCAGCCGGGCGCCGTCTATGATGGAAGCATGGTTGAGCTGATCCGTGATCAGGGCGCAGTCCTTGTCCAGGAGGGGCTCGAAGACACCTGCGTTGGCGTCGAAGCAGGAGGAGAAGATGATCGTGTCCTCGGTGCCGAGGAAGGCCGACAGCCTCCGCTCCAGCGCCTTGTGCACCTCCTGGGTTCCGGCGATGAACCTCACCGAGGCCATTCCGTAGCCCCACCGCTCCAGGGCGCGCTTGGCGGCCTTCACGACGCGGGGATCCGAGGCGAGGCCGAGGTAGTTGTTCGCGCAGAAGTTGAGGGCTTCGCGTCCCCCCACGCGGATGTTCACGCCCTGAGGGGTCTCGATGACCCTCTCCTCCTTGAAGAGCCCGGCCGCATGGATCTCCTCCAGCCGTGCCTCCAGCTCCTTCTTCAGTCCCTCATTCATCGTCATCCTCCGCGATCTCGAGGATCACCTTGCCGCAGTTTCCGGACAGCATCGTATCGAAGCCCTTCTGGAACTCGTCGAAGGGGAAGCTGTGGGTCAGCACCGGCCGCACATCGAGGCCGCTCTGGAGCATTGTCTGCATCTTGTACCAGGTCTCGAAGATCTCCCGTCCGTAGATCCCCTTGATCGTCAAGCCCTTGAAGATCACCTGGTCCCACCGGATCCCCGTCTCGTTGGCCAGGATGCCCAAAAGCGCGATCCGCCCGCCATGGTACATGCTCTCCAGCATCGTCTCGAAGGCGCCGCCGTTGCCCGACATCTCCAGTCCCACGTCGAATCCGATGATTCCCAGCCCCTTCATCGCCTCGGCGATGGAGCTCTTCGATACGTTCACCGCCAGGGTGGCCCCCATCTTTCGGGCAAGCTCCAGGCGATAGTCGTTCACGTCGGTCACCACGATGCGCTGCGCGCCGCAGTGGCGCGAGATGGCGCACGCCATGACCCCGATGGGTCCCGCCCCCGTGATGAGAACGTCTTCCCCCACGAGGTCGAAGGAGAGGGCCGAGTGGGTGGCATTGCCCAGAGGATCGAGGAAGCAGGCGATCCGCGAGGGGATGGCCGGATGGACATGCCAGGCGTTGCCCGCCGGCAGGGAGAGGTACTCGGCAAAGCAGCCGTCCCTCTGCACCCCGATTCCCTTGGAGTTTGTGCAGAGGTGGCGGCGGCCGGCGCGGCAGCTCCTGCATACCCCGCAGACGATGTGCCCTTCCCCCGAGACCCTGTCCCCGATCTTGTACCCGCTGACGTTGGCGCCCATGTCCACGACCCTGCCGACGAACTCGTGTCCGACGATGAGGGGGGGATGAATGGTCAGCTTCGACCATTCGTCCCACGAGTATATATGAAGGTCAGTTCCGCATATGGCGGCCTTGGTCACCTTGATCAGAAGATCGTTTCCGCCGATCTCGGGAACCGGCGCTTCCTCCATCCAGATCCCGCGTTCAGGCCGCTTCTTCATCAAAGCCTTCATGGGCCCATTATAAACCGCCTTCAGGCGGCGGCAAGGGAAGGCCAGGCGGTTGCCCAAAGTGCGCTTTCCTGATACCAGTACATCTTTGCGGAGGTAGCGCAGTGGCGACTGAGATTCTTTTTGCCGATTACAGGCCCGTGAACCTCGAGCCGAAGAATACGATCGGAGCCAAATGGGAACGGCTCCTCGACAGGCTGGACATCGCGAGCGCCGTCAAGGACAAACGGACGGCCATCAAGGCACACCTCGGCGGCGGCTTCGGTTTCACCTCCATTCATCCCTATTTCCTCAGAAAGCTGGTGGAGAGGGTGAAGGCGGCGGGCGCCAAGGAGGTCTTCGTCACCGACGTGAACTGGTCCGTCAAGACGGCGGCCGAGCGCGGCTACACGGCGGAGGTCCTCGGGTGCCAGCTCCTCCCCATAGCGGGCTCCGACGACCGCTACGTGTACGCGCGGCCCGTGAGCCCGCCGTTTCGAAGCCTCACGGAGCTCAATCTCTGCGGGGAGATCGTGAACGCCGAGGCGCTCGTCAACCTCGCGCACGTGAAGGGGCACGGCGCCTGCGGGTTCGGAGGCCTCACCAAGAACCTCTCCATGGGATGCGTGGACAGCAAGACGAAGGCCGCCCTGCACTCCCTCGAGGGGGGCCTGGAATGGGACGGGGAGAAGTGCACCCTGTGCAAGAGCTGCCAGGAGAACTGCCCCAACTCCGCCATCTCCTTCGATGGGGAGGACAGGTTCACCGTCTTCTACCACGCCTGCAAGTTCTGCCGGCACTGCGTGCTGATCTGCCCCGAAAAGGCCATCACCATGGCGGGCGGGGCGTTCAAGGACTTCCAGAAGGGTTTGGCGATCTCCGCCTCCCACGTCCTCTCAACCTTCCCCCGGGAGAACACCCTGTGCATCAGCATGCTCATGGACATAACGGTCTTCTGCGACTGCTGGGGCATGACCACCCCGGCCCTGGTTCCCGACATCGGCATCCTGGCGGGCAGGGACCTGGTGGCGATGGAACAGGCCTCTCTCGATCTTATCAGGACGGAGAACCTCATCCCCGGAAGCCTCCCCAAGGGATGGGAGCTGGGCTCGGGCAATCACCTCTTCGAGAAAGTGCACGGCAAGGACCCCTCCGTGGTGGTTGAATATATGGAGGAGATGGGCTGGGGGAACAGGGGGTACAGCCTCACCGAGGTGGTGTAGCGGCCGGACCGGGAAACATCGCGGGCCGGTTGGGGCGGCCGCACACCCGCGGGCGCGGCCCCCGGGAGGGATCGCGCTTATGCCTTTTCGTCGAACATCTGGTTGACGATGGAATCCACGATGCCCTGCGGGAGGTGCCGTATGAGAAACGCGTTCAGCTCGGCCCCCTTGCCGACGGGGTAGAAGAACCGGGGCTTCACGCTTTCGAGCACTTGAAGGACCTTGCCCGCCACGACACGCGGGCTCGGGGCCGCCTCCATCTGCCTGTCGCGCGAATCCTTGACCCTCCGCACCCTCTCGCTGTAAGGGGATTTGTCGAGGTATTGCCTGAGCTGGGGGATGGTCGTTCTGATGTGGAACGGCGCCACCACCGTGACGTTGATCCCGAACTCCTTCACCTCCTGGCGGAGGGTTCGCGCCACGGCTCGGAGCGCCGCTTTGGAGGCCGCGTACATCGAGGAGAACAGGACGGCCGTCTCTCCGGCCATGGAGCCGATGAAGATGACGGCGCCTTTCCTTCTCTCCCGCATCGGCCCCAGAAAGCCCTGCGTGAGGGCGAGCTGTCCGAAGAGGTTGAGCTGGAAAAGCTCCCGGGCCGCCTCCATCTTGATCTCCTCCACGGGGCCGATCATGCTGGTGCCCGCATTGTTCACCAGAAGATCCACCTGCTTGACCCGTCGCACCAGGGCATCGATGCTCTTGGGGCTGGTGAGATCCAGGGGGAGGTAGCTCACGCCTTCCGCAATGTCGTCCTTTTTCAGCTTGCGCGGATCCCGGCAGGTGCCCACCACCTCGTAGCCCCTGCGGACGAGAGCCTCCGAGATGGCCTTGCCTATCCCGCGTGAAGCCCCCGTGACCAGCGCCCTGCCCCTGGATTTTGCCTTGATTTTCATTTCCTTCCCCTTGCTACTGGAGCGCGTCCACAAGCGCCTCATAGGCGCCGACGGCCTTGTCGTTGTCCCGCACCGTGTGGCTGGAGCTGATCATGTCGCGGCCCATGCGGGAGAGAACCCCGCGCTCCATGACGATGATCGAGTAGTCTGACAGGATATGCCTGCGGTAGATCACCTCCTGGAGCTTTTCCGCGGAGGTGAGGGCAACGGCGTGCGGGGCCGTCATCTCTATGCGGATGATCCCGCCGTAGTTGTAGGCGAAGAAGCCGGTCGTCGTGGAGGCGAAGAGGGCGTTGAGCTTGTCGACGTAGTCCGCCGCGGCGGCGAACACTCGTTCGACGGTTCCGGGCTTCTCGAGCTCCACGAAGGTGTAGTACGCGGCCGCCGCGGAGAGCGTGTTTCCGGCCAGGGTGCCGACAACGTAGGCGTAGGGCCGCTCGTCGGGCAGGCCCGTGGAGGCGGTTTCCATGATCTCGGCCTTTCCTCCGACCGCCCCGCAGGAGGGGTAGCCGCTCATGAGGGCCTTGCCCAGGGTGGTGAGGTCCGGCATTACACCGAACGCCGCCTGGGCCCCGCCGAGGCCCATGCGAAGGCCCGTGACCACCTCATCGAAAACGTACAGGGCTCCGTGGCGATGCGCCACCTCGATCGCGGCTGTGTGGAAGCCCTCGGCGAACGGGACGAGCCCGCTTTCGCCTCCCACCGGCTCGGTGAACACGGCGGCCACCCCCCCGCTTTTCTCATGCTCGGCGAGCGCCCTCTCCAGCGCCTCCAGGTCATTGGGCGGCACGAGGACCGTGAGGTCGAGAATCTCGGCGGGCACCCCGTGCGCGATGAACCGTCCGCTGCCGGGCACTTCCATGTCGGTCATGAACTGGTCCGCCCATCCATGGTAGTGGCCCATGAACTTGACGACCTTCTTCTTTCCCGTGTACGAGCGCGCGATTCGAAGCGCGGCCGCGTTCGCCTCCGCTCCGGATGACGTGAATCGCACCTTCTCGATGGAGGGGAAGTGGCGGACGATTTTCTCCGCCGCGCGAAGCTCCATCTCGTCGAAGAAGCCGTGGAAGTGGGTCCTCCCCCGCTCGAGCTCCGCCATGTCGCGGCGGAGCCCCTCGTGATTGTGTCCCAGGAGAACCACGCCGCCGGAAAGGATGTAGTCGAGGTACTCGTTTCCATCCACGTCCCAGACCCGGGAGCCCTGGCCGTGATCCATGAACAGAGGGTAGGGGGCGGCGGGCGGGAGGGAGTGCTCGCTTCCCCGCGGGAGAAGCCGGGAGGCCTGCTCCGCGAGGCGGGCTGAAGTGGGTGTGCGCGCGCTGAACTCCCGGATGGCCCGCTGGAGCGCCTGCTCCTTGAGGGGGCGAACGGGTTTTTCAGCAAGCGCCCGGGCTCGCTCCACGATATCCTGATACTTCACGATCGTTCTCCTTTGAAAGCGCCGGGGAAGCTCACGGGCCTACATCCCCAGGGGCAAGAGTACATAGCTGAATGCGATGCCGATGTAGGTGCCGATCACCCAGCCGATGATTCCCGTGACGACTCCGGGAAGAATCATGTCGCGGTTTTTCAGGGCCGAGGATACCATCGGCACGAAGGGAGGCGAGCAGATCCCCGCCACGGAGGTGATGATCATCGTGTCCGTGTCGATGCGGAAGATCGCGCACAGCGCGATATGCAGCGCCATGGATCCGAAGATCGCCAGGGTCACGTAGCCGATCACGGAGGGCAGCGCCGTGGCAAGGCTTCGGAGGTCCGCCATCGAGCCGATTGCCAGACAGAACACGAGGATGAAGTAGTTGCCCAGCTGATAGGTCTTTCTGATCCGCCGAAGCGGCCGGATGAAGGACGCCGCGATGGCAAGCGTGGTGATGGCGAGGATGGCCCCGATGGCAGACCACCCCGAGGGGAGAAAGATCGTGAGCGAAGCGCCGGCTGCCGCGATGAGAAGGGCGATCCCGAAAGCGCCGAGAAGCGGCGGGAGGGTTTCTCGCGAGAAAAAACCGGAATAGGAACCGTAATCGTCAGCCGAGACGTCCCGGGCGCCCTCTCCCGTCCCGCTGTAGGGCTTGAGAAACATCCCGATGACCTTCTGGCCGATGGTGACGAGGAAAAGGAGGTAGATCGCCGAGATCACGATGTCCGAGGCGTTTGCCGCGACATAGAGGGCGGGGCTGGTCTGCAGGGCGATTCCGATTGCCGCGAGGTTGATGGTTCCGCCGGTGTAGACCCCGATGAGCATCCCGGCGAGCTTATTCGCCTCGGCTCCAATTACTCCCTTGAAGATAAAGAAGCCGACCGCGGATGCCGCGATCACGGCGAAGGTCTCCAGCCCGAACGAGAGGATCGCCTTTCCCCCCGTCCTGGTCCATCTGCCGATGTCGAGGGAGAAGAAAATCAGCGGAAGCGCGATGGGTATCGCGGCGTTGGTGGTGATGGTTTGGACCGTCGCCGCCCCTGCCGGCAGGATGCCGCTGTTTCCCAGGATCAGCCCGGCTGCATAGCAGACGACAACCGCGCCGATCCTGTCCACCAGAAGGACACGCTTGGCCCCGAGGTACAAGGCCAAGGCCGGGAAGCCCAGGAAGAAGAGCACCAGGAGAACTGTTGGGATCATCGGGAGGGCAGTATAGAGAAACGACGGCCTTGATTCCAGCCCCTTTCTCCAAAATCGCCGCCGTAGTCCTCGCCCTCATGCCCGATCCTTGACTTGCGTCCGCGCGGTGGCATACTACGGGCATGGAAAAGAGAGCTCGCGGATTTGCGTTGGCGCTGATTGTCATCGCGGCTGCAGCCGCCGGCGCCCAGACGGGAGCGAAGGCCGCCAAGCCCCTTGGCACCGTCACGGTGAGCTATGACGTGCAGCGGATCGGCGGGATCGCCTCCAACCAGTTGGCGGTATGGATCGAAGATGCAGCAGGGGCGTATGTGAAAACGCTGTTTGCCACGGACTTCATGGCTCGTCGGAAGGGCTTTGAAAGAAAAACGCAGGTATGCCCGGAATGGGTAAAGGCCTCCGGCATCGCGGCCATGAGTGCCGCCCAGATCGACGCGCTCTCCGGCGCCACGCAGAAGGCGGGAAGGATCTCGCTCGTGTGGGACTGCACCGACGCGGCGGGAAAGCCGCTCCCCGCCGGCACCTATGCCTATAAAGTAGAGGGCAACCTCCGCTGGGAGAAGAGGGTGCTCTGGACGGGCAAGATTGAAGTAGGGAGCAAGGCCGTCACATCCGCGGCGATCGCAAGCTTCCTCCCCGATGAGTCGAGCAAGGAAGCCGGAGTCCTGGTCACCGAGGTCGCAGCCGCTTTTTCCCCAGCCGCCCGCTGACTTCCAGAAGGCACGGCCGGTTTTTCATCCGGTTGTCATGCCCACGTGAATTTGGTAGTATCGGCTATACTAACCACCTTTTTGACGAAAGAAGGAACAAGCAAATGGCACGAAAGATGATAACGATAGATGGCAATACCGCCGCGGGCACGGTAGCCCATGCCACGAATGAAGTGATCGCGATCTATCCCATCACCCCCTCCTCCACGATGGGAGAGCTCGCCGACGAGCTTTCCGCGGACGGCAAGAAGAACATCTGGGGCACGGTGCCCTCGGTTGTCGAGATGCAATCCGAGGCAGGAGCCGCCGGCGCGGTCCACGGCGCCCTCACGACGGGCGCCCTCACCACGACCTTTACGGCGTCCCAGGGGCTTCTCCTCATGATCCCCAACATGTTCAAGATAGCGGGGGAGCTCACGTCGACGGTTTTCCATATCGCCGCGCGAGCAGTGGCAACGCACGCCCTGTCGATTTTCGGAGACCACTCCGACGTCATGGCCTGCCGCACTACGGGCTGGGCCATGCTGTGCTCCAACAACCAGCAGGAGATCATGGACTGCGCCCTGATCGCCCAGGCAGCCACGCTGGAGGCCCGGATTCCCTTCCTCCACTTCTTCGACGGCTTCCGCGCCTACGTGGAGGTGCAGAAGATCGAGGAGCTCGCCGCCGAAGACATGCACGCGATGGTCACCGACGAGCTGGTGGCCGCCCACAGGGCCCGCGCCCTGAACCCCGAGCGCCCGGTCATCCGCGGCACTTCGCAGAATCCCGATGTGTACTTCGCGGGCCGCGAGGCGGTGAACAAGTACTACCTGGCCGTGCCCGCCATCGTGCAGAAGGCCATGGACAAGCTGGCCAAGATCGTGGGCCGCCAGTACCGGCTCTTCGACTACGTGGGGGCCAAGGACGCCGACCGCATCGTCATCATGATGGGAAACGGCGCGGAGACCGCGGAAGAGGTGGCGGGCTCTCTCAACGCAAAGGGCGAGAAGGTGGGCGTGCTCAAGGTCAGGCTTTTCCGGCCCTTCAGCATCGAGCACTTCGTCAAGGCGCTCCCTTCCACGGTGAAGGCGATCGCGGTGCTTGACCGCACCAAGGAGCCCGGCGCCCTGGGCGAGCCGCTCTACGAGGACGTGCGCACCGCCATCGGAGAGGGCATGGCGAGCGGCGCGCTCAAGATGAAGGACTACCCCGTCATCGTCGGCGGCCGCTACGGGCTGGGCTCCTACGAGTTCACCGGCGCCATGGCCAAGGCCGTCTTCGACAACCTGAAGGCCAAGCAGCCCAAGAACCACTTCACGGTCGGGATCAACGACGACGTGACCAATTCGAGCCTTTCCTTCGACGAGAGCTTCACCTCCGAGCCCGCCGGCGTTCACAGCGCCCTGTTCTACGGGCTGGGCGCGGACGGAACCGTCGGGGCCAACAAGAACTCGATCAAGATCATCGGCAAGGCCACGGACAACTTCTGCCAGGGCTACTTCGTCTTCGACTCCAAGAAGTCGGGCTCGATCACGATTTCGCATCTCAGGTTCGGAAAGCAGCCGATCAAGAGCGCCTACCTCGTCACCAAGGCGAGCTTCGTGGCCTGCCACAAGTTCAGCTTCCTGGAAAAGTACGACATGCTCTCCCAGGCCAACGACGGCGCCGTGTTCCTCCTGAACTCCCCCTTCGGCAAGGAGGAGGTCTGGCAGAACATCCCCGTGGAGGTGCAGAAGCAGATCATCGACAAGAAGCTGAGGTTCTACGTGATCGACGCCACGAAGATCGCCGACAGCGTGGGGCTCAAGGGCAGGATCAACGTCACCATGCAGACCGCGTTCTTCCTCATCTCCGGCGTCGTTCCCGAGGCAAAGGCCCTGGAGCTGATCAAGAGCTCCATCGAGGACACCTACGGCAACAAGGGCAAGGACATCGTCGAGATGAACATGAAGGCGGTCGAGGCCGCCCGGACCAGCATCCAGCAGGTGGGCTATCCCGCCAAGACCGCGGGAAGCATCCATATGAAGTCTCCCGTTCCCGCCGAAGCCCCCGCGTTCGTGAAGTCGGTGACCGCGGAGATCATCGCGGGCCGCGGAGAAAAGCTGGCCGTTTCCATGCTTCCCGATGACGGCACCTGGCCTTCAGCCACCACCCAGTGGGAGAAGAGGAACATCGCTGAAGAGACCCCCGTGTGGGACCCCGAGACCTGCATCCAGTGCGGAGAGTGCTCCCTGGTGTGTCCCCATGCCGTCATCCGCATGAAGGTCTACGACGCGGCAAAGCTCGCGGGCGCACCCGCCGCCTTCAAATCCATCGACGCCAAGGGCTCCGAGTTCAAGGGCATGAAGTACACGGTCCAGGTCTCGTCCCTGGACTGCACGGGCTGCGGGGTGTGCGTGAGCACATGCCCCGCCTACAAGAAGGTGGACGGCCAGAAGACGGACAAGAAGGCCATCAACATGGCCCCGCAGCTTCCCATCAGGGACCAGGAGGCAGCAAACTTCGCCTTCTTCCTCACCCTGCCGGAGGTGGACACAAAGCTGATCAAGCGCAACTCCATCAAGGGCTCGCAGCTCATCAGGCCTTTGTTCGAGTTCTCGGGGGCCTGCGGCGGCTGCGGTGAAACCCCGTATCTCAAGCTGATGAGCCAGCTCTACGGCGACCGTGCCGTCATCGCCAACGCAACGGGCTGCTCGTCGATCTACGGCGGCAACCTCCCAACAACCCCTTACGCGGTGCGCGCCGACGGCCGGGGACCCGCATGGTCCAACTCTCTTTTCGAGGACGCGGCGGAGTTCGGCTACGGCATGAGGCTCACGGCGGACAAGATGTCCGAGTTCGCCAAGGAGATCGTCGAGCGGCTCATCTCCGGCGGCTCCGTCGTGTCGAAGGATCTCCTCCAGCAGATCGGCTCAGCGGACCAGTCCACGCAGGAGGGGATAGAAGCCCAGCGCCAGAGGGTGGGCGAGCTCAAGAAGGCGCTTGCCAAGGCGAAGACCGACGAAGAGAAGCGGCTCCTCGCGGCTGCGGACTACCTGATCAAGAAATCGGTGTGGATCGTTGGCGGCGACGGCTGGGCGTACGACATCGGCTACGGCGGCCTGGACCACGTGATCGCCTCCAACAGGAACGTGAACATCCTGGTCCTCGACACCGAGGTGTACTCCAACACGGGAGGCCAGATGTCGAAGTCAACCCCCGTCGGCGCGATCGCCAAGTTCGCTGCGGCCGGAAAGCCCCTGGGCAAGAAAGACCTCGGCCTCTTGGCAATGGCATATGGCACGGCATACGTGGCCCGCGTGGCCCTGGGCGCCAACAAGCTCCAGACCATCCGCGCCTTCGATGAGGCTGACGCGCACAACGGACCGTCCATCATCATCGCGTACTGCCACTGTATCAACCAGGGCATCGATCTGAAAAAGGGCCTCTCCCAGCAGAAGCTGGCGGTGGAGTCCGGCGCCTGGACCCTGTTCCGCTACAATCCCAAGCTCCGTGCCGAGGGCAAAAACCCGCTCATCCTGGACTCGCGTGAGCCCACGGCGGACATCGGGGAGTACATGTACAACGAGATCCGTTTCCGCGCCCTCAAGCAGATCAGCCCCGAGCGCGCGTCCACCTTCCTGGCCCAGGCCAAGCTCGACGCCAAGGAGCGCTACGCGTACTACAAGTACCTGGCCGACCGCGGTCAGGCGCCCGCACCCTCCGCTTCCTGAAATAGTCTCATACAAAGCACAACGAGCCGCCCGCGGCCCGACAGGCTGTGGGCGGCTTTTTTATTGGCTCTCCAGTTTCGCAAGCACACACGAGGGCGGGAGCCCGGCGCGTCCAGCCGGCGGCGAGGTCGCGCAGCTACGCTTGAGGCTTCATCTCCGGCGCGCCGAGAAGCCGGATATGCTTCTCCATGTGCTTTTCAACCACGGAGTAGTGAAGCTCCTCCTCCTGGATAAGGGTCCTGAAAAAAGGCCCGCGGATTTCCGGGTCCTTCAGGAGCCCGCCGTACGTTATGTGGAGGAGCTGGCGGGAATCTTTCGATTCCAGATACCGCTCGAGAGCTGAGTCCTTTACAGTATCCGGATCGGGAATCGCCGCCAGATTTGTGGTGACGTGATAGAGCTTTGAAGCGTCGGGGAAATGGGTGAACGCCCTGGCCAGCATCGCCCGAAAGAGGGCTGGATTCGATCTGGCGACCACCCGCACAGCCTCAAGCCAGCTCGTGCCGGCTGTCTTCAGGTGGAGACGAAGCCCGGTGAGCCTTCCGATTGCCGGGTAGACGGAGAACTTGTCGCTTCCCGAGTGGACGGATATCTTGTAGCCTCCGAACTCGCGGGCGATGCGGCAGTGCGCGGCCAGCTGGCTCTCGAACTCCCTCACGTCTCCTATGTAATCGATTCCCTTCTGAAACTCCCCGATGAAGCGGGGCGCGAGAGAGGTGACCGCCACGCCGCGAAGGCGAAGCTCGCTGGCCATGAAGAGGTGGTGCGCGGGAAGCGTCGGCGCCGTGGTCTCGTCGATGCTGATCTCCAGGTCGTACTCTTGCCCACGCTTCTCCTGCAGATGCAGGTCCACCTCCCGTGTGAAGTCCAGGGCGCGCCAGTACATCAGGGCGCATCGCTTTGCCTCGACCGCATCGAGCGTGATGATAGATCCTGAAAGATCGAACGTTTTTCCCGCGTATTTTTCCAGGACATGCCTCTTCGTTTCCGTTTCAAGCTTTTCGAACTCGGAGTCCACCCGCGCGGGGCTCCACGAAGCGGGAAGTGGGGACATCGTTTCGGTGAGGTCGAGGGTTATCATGGGCATCTTGGCGTTCAGCGCCGTATCGATGTCCCGTATCGTTTTCAGGTGGTCGCCGTCCGCTCCGTATCCCCGCTCGTATCCTTCCTGGAAGACCAGGAAGGTCGCGTCACTGACGACGCCGGGGTAGTCGCGGCCGGTAAGGGTGAGCTCGCGCATGGATTGCTGGGCGAGCACGGGCGAGACGGCGAACTTGGCGGCCGCGCGCACATGTCCGGGAGTTGCGAGGCCCAGGCGGTCGCCGCAGCCTATGGTGGTTTCCCTGTCCCGAAGCGAGATTGGAGCCGTGAAGGGGAACGCTTCATGGAGGCGCCCGGCGTTTTCAGCCGAAAGCTCCGCTCTTGCCAGATCGAGCCCTCCGATGCGCTGCTTTGTGCCCGCGAAAAGTGAGTTGAAAGTCTTGCCGGATACAACATAAAGGCTTTTGTGCCCATCCATGGACGCGATGAAGTAGAGAAGCCCATCGCGCAGGTGGAGGGAGCGCCGGTAGATCCGGGCGTTTCCCGCAGCTATCCAGGGGGCGTCGCCGCTCTTGAGCCGCTCCAGAGCGGCCTGGTCGGCTCCGGCAAGCCCGGATTCTGCTACGACGCGTGCTAGTGTTTCCATCTTTTCTCTTGGATCGGCCGCGATTGATGGTGATGCGCGCCCGCGGCCCTTCGCGTGACATCGCTTTCGCTATTTCGTATTATATCGTAAAACGATACCGAAGGGAAAGAAAATGGCTGAGGATTGCGAACGGCGGAGCACGCGCTCCGGGGCGGTGGCGCGGTGACGTACTTCGCGCGAGGCTCGAAGCACGATGTCATCTCGGACAATGACCTTCGCTCGGGTCTCTTCGAGGCATTCGGGAAGCTGGGAAAGAGAGGGAGGATCCTGGTTGTTCCCCCCGACATAACCCGCCTTCCCTCACGGGCCGGACGAATTACCGAGCTTGCCTGGCAATTCTTCGGGGAAGCGATAACCGACGTGCTTCCGGCAACGGGCACGCACTTCGCCATGAGCGAGGCGGAGATGAGCGAGATGTTCGGCGGGGTGCCTCATCGGCTCTTTCGGGCTCACATGTGGAAGGAAAACCTCGATACCCTGGGCCGGGTGCCGTCTGAGTTCATCGCCGAGGTATCCGAAGGGCTTCTTTCCTACGACTGGCCCGCCCAGGTGGACCATCTCCTGGCCGCCGGAGGCCATGACCTGATTCTCTCCATCGGGCAGGTGGTGCCTCACGAGGTGGTGGGGATGGCGGGATACAACAAGAACATCCTCATCGGCGCGGGCGGCCGCGAGGCCATTCACAAAAGCCATTATCTGGGCGCCGTATACGGCATGGAGCGGATGATGGGCCGCTCCGACACGCCGGTGCGAAAGGTGCTCGACTACGCGACCGGGCGGTTTGCCCGCGGGCTTCCCATCGTCTACGTGCACACGGTCGTTGCCCGCGAAGCCGACGGCAGCCTTGCGCTCAAGGGGCTGTTTGTCGGCGATGACGCGGAGCTCTTCTCCCGCGCCGCCGCGTTGTCCCTCGAGGTGAACCTCACGATGGTGGAACAGCCGCTGGAGAAGGTTGTGGTGTATCTCGATGCGGCGGAGTACAAGAGCACCTGGCTGGGAAACAAGGCGATCTACCGCACGCGCATGGCAATCGCCGACGGCGGCGAGCTCATCGTGCTGGCCCCCGGAGTGCGCAGCTTCGGTGAGGACCCCGGCATCGACGCCCTCATCCGCCGCTACGGCTACCTCACCACGCCGCGAGTCCTCAAGGCCGTGGAGGAGAGCAAGGACCTGCAGGAGAACCTCGCCGTGGCCGCGCACCTGATCCACGGCTCCTCCGAGGAGCGTTTCACGGTCACCTACTGCCCCGGAGGCCTTTCCCGGGAAGAGGTGGAGAAGGCCAACTTCCGCTATGGGGAGCTTGCCGCCATCATGAATCGATACGACCCCGGACGCCTGCGTGAGGGGCGGAACGAGCTTCCCGGAGGGGAGCGGATCTACTTCATCTCGAAGCCCGCGATCGGCCTGTGGGCCCACCGGGGCAGGTTTACTTAATTGAGGCGCGGCGCATATCCACCCGCCTTCATCCGTCAAGGAGCGTGCCATGGAACCTCGTGCTGATTTCGGTCTCATCGGCCTGGCCGTCATGGGAGAGAACCTGGTCCTCAACATCAACGACAAGGGATACTCGGTTGCGGTCTTCAACAGGACCGTATCCAGGGTGGACGAGTTCCTCCGTCAGAAGGCGCACGGCCGCGCCACGATAATCGGCACGCGCTCGATAGGGGAACTGGCGGCCGCCGTCAAGCGGCCGCGCAGGATCATGCTCATGGTAAAGGCGGGAGAAGCGGTGGATGAAACGATCGAGCTTCTCATCCCTCACATGGAGGCGGGTGACCTCATCATAGACGGCGGAAACTCGCACTTCTCCGACACCACCCGGCGCACGAGATACCTCGCGGGCAAGGGGCTTCTCTTCATCGGCACGGGGGTATCCGGCGGGGAGGAGGGGGCGCGCCATGGTCCTTCCATAATGCCCGGCGGAAACCCCCAGGGCTGGCCCCTGGTGAAGGAGATATTCCAAGCCATCGCGGCGAAGGCCGACGGCGCGCCCTGCTGCGACTGGGTGGGGGAGGATGGGGCCGGTCATTACGTGAAGATGGTCCACAACGGCATCGAGTACGGGGACATGCAGCTGATATCCGAGGCGTATCAGCTGCTCAAGGAAGGCCTGGGCATGAGCGCCGACGAGATGCAGGGAGTCTTTGCGCAATGGAACGGGGGAGAGCTTGACAGCTATCTCATCCAGATCACCGCGGAGATCCTCGCGTTCAAGGACGAGGATGGCGAGCCGCTCCTGGACAACATCCTGGATGCTGCCGGTCAGAAGGGAACGGGCAAGTGGACGAGCGTCAACGCCCTGGACCTCGGAATCCCGGTCACGCTGATAGGGGAGGCCGTTTTCGCCCGCTGCCTGTCCGCATTGAAGGACGAGAGGGTGGCGGCCTCGAAGGCGCTGAAAGGTCCTGACGCCCGCTTCTCCGGCGACAGAAAGGCATTCATCGAGGATGTGAGAAAAGCCCTCCTTGCCTCCAAGATCGTGTCCTATGCCCAAGGCTACATGCTGTTTCGAGAAGCGGCCAGGGAATACGGCTGGAACCTGAACTACGGCGGGATCGCGCTCTTGTGGCGCGGCGGCTGCATCATCAGAAGCTCTTTCCTGGGGAAGATCAAGGAGGCTTTCGACCGCAATCCCGGCCTGGCCAATCTTCTCCTGGATCCGTATTTTACGTCGCTCATCGAAAGCTCCCAGGCTTCATGGCGGCGGACGGTCTCGAAGGCCGTGGAGCTGGGAATTCCCGTCCCCGCTTTTTCAACGGCCCTGTGCTTCTACGATGGGTATCGGAGCGCCCGGCTGCCGGCCAATCTCCTCCAGGCTCAGCGGGACTTCTTCGGCGCGCACACCTACGAGCGGGTGGACAGGCCGCGGGGCCAATTTTTCCACACGAACTGGACCGGAGCGGGGATGGAGGGGCTCTAAGGCCGGCCGCGCCGCTATCCCCGGCTCCCCCGAGGTGATACATTGCCGTACAGCTATGAAAATCTACCTGATGACCGACATGGAGGGGGTCTGCGGGGTCCAGGACTACGAGGGCTGGGCCCTTCCATCATCGCCGCATTTCGAGAAGGGCAGGCGCCTCCTCACCCTGGAGGTGAACGCGGCGGTGGATGGGTTCTACTCTGCGGGCGCCTCCTCCATTCTGGTGGTCGATGGCCACGGCGCCGGCGGGATCGACCACGAGATTCTCGACAGGCGGACCCTCCTCTTGAGGGGATTCCCCGGCCCGTATCCGATGGGTCTGGACCGCGGCTTCGATGCGATGGCGTGGGTGGGCCAGCACGCCAAGGCTGGAGCGGAGCACGCTCACCTTCCCCACACGGGAAGCTTCCAGGTGCTCGACTTTCAGGTGAACGGCGTGTCGGTTGGCGAGTTCGGCATCATGGCCATGTGCGGCGCCTTCATCGGCGTTCCGGCCATCTTTGCTTCGGGAGACGAGGCGCTGTGCAAGGAGGCCAGGGAGCTGGTCCCTGAGATCGAGACTGCATCAGTGAAGCGGGGGCTCATGTCGGGAAGCGGAGACGAGCTGGACAGAGATGCATACCGCGCGCGTAACTCGCCCGCCCTCCACCTCCATCCGGAGAAGGCGCGGGAGCTGATCAGGAACGGGGCGGCGGGCGCGCTTGCCCGATTGAGGGAGAACCGCGAGGCTTTCCCGCTGGTGAAAATCGAGGCCCCGTTCAAGAAAAAAGTGGCATACCGGGCGGACGAGGGAAAGCCGCCGGATCGGACGCGGGCCGAGCATGCGACGGACTTCATCGCCCTCCTGAACGCGGCGGAAAAAAGGGAAATGCGGAAGTAGGATGCGGACGGCGGGTGCGGCGGCGCCCTGACGGCGTCGAGCGCTCAGGTCCCCGCCAGCTTTCCGAAGGTTGCGTCGAGGTCCTGGCATGCCGTCTTGAACGCGGCGAAGAGGTCCACGTAAATCACCTGGTTTCGCGTTTCAGGCAGGAAAGTCTTCTGGAACCGGACCAGGCGCTCTGAAGCTTCCTGCAGGCTCTCGAACTCGCCAAGGCCGTAGAACCCGACGCACGCGTTTCCCACCAGCTCCGAGTCCTCGGCCTCGGGCAGGAGAACCCGCTTGCCCGTTATATCCGCCCGGAGCTGGCACCAGAAGGGGATCCGTGACTGGCCGCCGGTGACGCGCAGGTCCGCCACCTGGCATCCGTTGGATTCCATGATCTCCACGATCAGGCGCACGGCGAAGGACATGGATTCCACAACGGCACGCATCATCTCGCCGCGGCCGTGGCGCATCGTGAGGCCGAGAAACCCCCCGCGCAGCAGGGGGGACCAGAGGGAGAATCTTTCGGAACCCAGGAAAGGGAGGAAAAGGAGACGCCCGGCGCCCGCCGGCACCTCCTGGACTTCCTTCAACAGGGATTCCATCTCACCTTTCCTTCGGGCAAAGCTGTCGGCGGCCCACTGGAGGGCGCTTCCCGACGTGGAGAGCATCCCGGCGATGTTGAACATCCCCCGCGCGATGTGGGAATAGCACAACAGGCGCGGGTCCTTCACGGGCAGGCCCCAGCAGAGGTTCACGCCCTCCGAGGTTCCGGCGCGATCGCACGCCCTTCCCTGCTGCATTGCGGCGGTGCCGAGGATGGACATGATGAAGTCGGGCCCCCCGCAGAAAACGGGCAGGCCCGCGGGGATGCCGAGGGTCTCTTCCGCCGCCGGAGTCACGGTTCCCGCGGATTCTCCCGGCTCAAGGAACGGCGGAAACTTCTCCTGGTCCAGCCCGACGTGAGGGATGGCGCTCTCGTTCCAGAAGAACTCCTTGAGCAGCGCGTTGGGAATCACGCGGAACGCATTGCCGGTGAGAAAGAACGTGACGAACTCGGCGCAGGGAAGGAACCAGCGCGTCTTGGAGTACAACTCCGGCTTGTTGCCGCGGATCCACAGCGCCTTGGGAAGGTAGAACGATGCGTCGACGTGCGAATCCGAATACTCCCCGACGAGCTCCGCCTCCTCCGCGCCGCGCCTGTCCATCCAGGTCATGGCGAAGTCCAGCGGCTCGCCGTCCGCGTCCACGGGCACCAGGGTTGGGCCGTTCGAGCTGACAACCACGGCGCGCGGGCGGGAGCGCTCCCGCAGCCCGAGCTGCGCGGTCACCAGCGCCATGCCGGACAGCCACGTGTTGGCGTCGCACTCGTGCCTGTCAAGCTCGCCGATGCAGGCGGGCCGCACCGGCACCTGCGCCCGCGCGAGGACCTTCCCGTCGATATCGACGACGGCGCCCTTGAGAAAGCTCGTCCCGATGTCGTAGGCGAGGATCATGGCCGCTACTATATCCGACTCCGGCTCCGCTGGCTACGTTCCACCGCCTCACGTCGTGCGTCGCCGACGGCCCCGGAGCCTTTTTGAATCGTACTTCGAAAAGCGATATTGACATTTTCCCCGGACAATACGATATTCTATTCGCCTTTTCTTCGAGGCAGGGAGTATTTCCCGACCGGCGGTAAGAGCCCGCAACCTCCCGCGTTTCGCGCTTTGCGTGAAACGCTCGAGTGGAGACGGTGAGATTCCGTCGCCGACAGTACAGTCTGGATGGGAGAAGGAAGGTGGCAGAGGATTTAGTAATAGAGGCCAAGGGCCTCAGCTTCGCTTTTCAAAAAACTCTGATCATCGACGCTCTTTCCTTCACCGTGGAGAAGGGTCAGTTCGTCTCCTTCATCGGACCCTCCGGGTGCGGCAAGACGACGCTCCTGCACGTCATCGCCGGCATCTACAAGGGTTTTGGCGGGGGAGCTCGCCGTGCGCACGGACAAGATCTCGTTCGTGTTCCAGCAGGATTCCCTTCTTTCCTGGCGGACCGCGCTGGGAAACGTGCTCCTCCCCTTCGAGCTTCAAGGCCTCCCCGTAACCGAGGAGCTGCGCGAAAAGGGGCGGAAGCTCCTGGCGGCGCTGGGTCTGGCCGATTATGAGGAGTACCCTCCTTCCCAGCTCTCCGGCGGGATGAAAAAAAGGGTTGAGCTCGCCCGGGCGCTCGTGACGGATCCCGAGCTGCTCATTCTGGACGAGCCCTTCTCGTCGCTGGACATCATCACGCGGGAAAAGCTCAACATCCTCATCCGCGGGATCCGCTCGATCAGCACCTGCACCGTGGTTCTCGTGACGCATTCGGTCGAGGAGGCCTGCTACCTCTCGGAGAAGATTTACGTCCTTTCCAATCTTCCCGCCCAGATCATCAACCTCAAGAGCTTGCGCAAGAACGGCGCGAAGCCCGATTTCTACCTCCTCACCCCCGAGGAGCTTGCGGCGGACAACGAGATCAGGAAGGACGCCAAGGTGCTCTGGGCCGCCTTGAAGGAGACCAACGGCTCATCCCCGCATGAAGAGCAGCTTCCGGCGCCGCGCGCGGAGGGTCCGCTGGGCAGGCTCACCGGGTTCGTGAAGCGCCGCTACGCCGGCATTCTCGTTCCCTTCGAGCTTACGGCGATCATCGTCCTTGCGGCATTGCTCAAGACGCATGCACACATTCCCGACTATATCTTCCCCTCGCCGTACGGGGTCTTTCTGCGCTTCCTGGATACCCTCGTTCACGGCACCATCCTGCCCGATCTCGGCATTACCGTCTACGAATCCCTGGCCGGCTTTGCCATCGCGTTCGTGCTCACGCTCCTGTTGGGCTACGGGATCGCCAAGTCGCGCCTTGCCTCCAGCCTCCTCATGCCGTACCTGATCGCGGCAAATACCATCCCGTCGGTGGCTCTCGCCCCGTTCCTCGTTCTCTGGTTCGGGTTCGGAATCACCCCGCGGATCGTCACATCGGTCATCGTCATTTTCTTTCCCATGCTCATCAACAACGTCTCCGCAATTGGAATGGCCGGCAGGAGCATGAGAAACCTCATCGCCTTCTTCCGGCCGTCGCGCCTGCGGCGGTTTCTGTACTTCGAGCTTCCCGCCTCCCTTCCCCTCATCGCGAGCGGGGTCAAGGTCTCCATCACCCTCTCGGTGATCGGCGCCGTGGTCGGGGAGTTCGTTTCCGGCAACCGGGGCCTGGGCGCCCTGGTGGGCATCGCCAAGGCGAACTTCGACGTCGAGCTGATGTTCGTCGGGCTGTTCTGGCTCATGACCCTCGGGATCGCGTACTACATCCTGGCGGATCTCCTCTACAGGCTCGTCGCCTGGAGGATTCGATAGACAATCAATAAGGAGGAATCACATGGAGAAACGGCTCTTCGCCGTTGCGGCGGTGCTCGCTCTCATCGCGGGGGCGCTTTTCGCGCAAGGCAGGGATAAGATCAGCCTCGCCATCGGCTACATTCCCCACGTCCAGTTCACCCCGCTGTACGTGGGCATCGAGAAGGGGTATTACCGCGACGAGGGGGTGGACCTCGAGATCAGCTACGGCTTCGGGATCGACATCTTCTCCCTCCTTCAGGCGGGAAAGATCGATCTGGGGCTGTCCGACTCGGACCAGCTCATCATTTCCGGCGCGAAAGACCTGGGGCTTCAGGCCGTCTTCCAGTACTACCAGAAGTATCCCGTCTCGATCGTGGCCGCGGCCGGCGCGATAAAGTCTCCCGAGGAGCTGGCGGGAAAGATGATCGGGACTCCCGAGCTCTACGGAACTTCCTACATCGGCCTCCAGCTCTTTCTCAGGAAATACGGCCTCGCCGGCAGGGTTGATGTCGAGCGGATTGGCTATACTCAGGCGGCGACCCTTCGAAGCGGCAAGGTGGCCGCCGTAGTGTGCTTCTCCAACAACGAGCCCATCCTCCTGCGCCTGGATGGGGTGGCGATAACGCAGTGGGACGTGCGGGATTTCTCCGACATGGTCGGGGCATCGTTCATCAGCTCGCGGGACATCATTTCGCGAAAGGGCGACGCCCTGCGCAGATTCGCGCGGGCCACCGGCAGGGCGATGGCCTTCACGGAGGCGAACACGGACGAGGCGTTCGCCATCGCGCTGAAGCAGATCGGCAACCTGAAAAAGGACGATGAGCCGTTCTTCAGAAAGGTCCTGGATGCGACCTGTCAGCTCTTCCCCAGCCCGAAAGGCTACGGGTACATAGATGCGGATACCTATCAGCGCTCCATCGAGGAACTCGTCTCCCTCGGCCTGATCAAGGAGCGGTATGGCGCGCAGAAGATCATCCACCCGCTGGGAGGGTAGGGCGCTTCCCCCCGTCATCACGACCGGCGATCTGGGCTCCTACGCGATGCGCACGATCGTGGAGCGAAAGCCCAGGATCATCGATGAGGTCATCGAGGCGAACGCGCTCGCCGGTCCACGGAGGGAGAAGCTCGAGGCTCTGCGCGATGAGCTTCGAAACGGATCGATCGCGAACCCCCTGAACGGCGCCGGCTTTCCGCCCGGCGCGTTCGAGGAGGAGGAGCTTTCCGTCTGGGAAAGCGAAATCGCCCGCCACCAAGGGCGGTCATGGCTCCAGGTCCCCTGGTACTTCGCCGAGTCGTTCTTCTACCTCAAGCTTCTCCTGTGCACCGGCTACTATGACGGCAGGCCGGCGGCGGATCCCTTTCAGCCGCTGAAGGAGAGGGAGCTTTTCGGCCCCTCCGGCGGGATCTCCCTGGGGCGACGGCTGGCCGGGAGCCTCGCCGGACAAACCGCGCGGGAAGACGCCTTGGAAAGGCTCCTGCATTCATCGCTTTGGGGAAACCGTGTTGACCTGAGCACATTCGACGTGGCGACGAGGGAGAGGCTGAGCCTTGAACGAGGGGGTGAGGCCGACCTTCTCATCGACGACACGTCACGTGTGGCGAAAGCGCTTCTCGGCGCTCGCCGCGTCGACATGATCCTCGACAATGCGGGGCCGGAGCTGGTTTCGGACCTGCTCCTGGCGGACTTCCTGCTCTTCACGGTCGATGGGGCTCGCGTCGTTTTCCACTTGAAGAGAGCCCCCTACTTCGTCTCTGACGCCATGACAAAGGATGTCCAGGCAACGATCGGCGCCTTCATTTCGGATGCCGACTCGCTCTTGCGCGCGGCGGGGCTCAGGCTGAAGGAGGCGATGGATCGCGGCAGCCTCACCCTGTCCGATCATTTCTTCTGGAACGGCCCCCTTCATTTCACCGGGATGCCGGGCGGGATTCGCCGCTCGCTCGCGGAAAGCGACATTGTCCTGGTCAAGGGCGATGCAAATTACCGCAGGCTTCTGCACGACAGGATGTGGAAGACCGATGAGGTGATGGAGGAGGCGGCTTCCTCCTTCCCCGCGCCTTTCGCCGTGCTTCGGACCATGAAAAGCGAGATCGTGGTGGATCTCCCGCCGGGCAGGGCGCAAGAGCTCTCCCGCGCGGATCCGGATTGGATGACCAACGGAAAGCGCGGAATCATCAGATACTGCAAGCCTCGCTAGGGGGCTACTTCCTCGCCAGCATCTTCCAGCCCAGGGGCAGCGCCGCCGCCGAGAGCGCGCATTTCACCACGTCTGCGGCGACGAAGGGCAGGGCCCCCAGCACGATGGCGCTCGAAAAACCGGTGTACGCCCCGAGCCAGATCACGCCCGGCACAAACAGGACGATGTCGGAGATGAGAAGCCCCGCGAACGCGGTCCAGCCCTTCCGATCCCAGCCCTTCTCCGAGAGAAGCCCGCAGAGGAATGCGGCGAGGATGAATCCAATAAGGTATCCTCCCGTCGGCCCCAGCATGTGCGCGATCCCGGCGCGCCCCATGGAGAACACGGGAAGGCCGGCGGCCCCTTCCGCAAGGTAGGCGAGGACGGCTGCGGCTCCGCGCTTGCTGCCCAGAAGGGCGCCCGTGGCGAGCACCACCATGGTCTGCAGGGTCAGAGGCACCGGCGTGAAGGGCAGGGGGATCGCCACCTGCGCCGAAAGGGCTATAAGGAGAGAGAAGCCCGCGACAAGGGCCGCATCCACGAGCCGTGCGGCGGCTTTCGACGCGGGATGGACGATTTCGGCGTAGACGGGATAAGCCATGCTCCACCTCCAAGGTTTTAGAATCGGGGTAGAGTAGCCAAGATTAGGCGGAGGATCAAGGGGATGCGTCTCAGGGCAACGCGGGGTGCGGGACCTCCGTCGTCATGACGCGGCGCGCAGTATTGACATTCGCGCCCGGCCGATCAATCCTCGATTCCCAACGTGAAGGGCTATTTTACTCAACGCTTCATCCCGGTTTCGGAGCTTCCGTCGATCATGCGCAAGCACATCGCAACGGGCGCCATGGGCTCCCTCTGGGGAAACCTCATCACCGGAATCGTGTATGTCTATTTCGGAAACGCGATCGGGATGAACAGGTTCCAGTGGGGAGTCCTTGGCGCCATCAGCGCCTGGGTGATCATGGCACAACCCATCGGAGCGATCCTCGGCGAGAGGTCGGGGTCGCGGAAGAGGGCATGGTATTGGTTCGCGGTAACGGACCGGACCCTGAGATTCCTGGGAATTCTGGGAGCATTCCTCTTGTGGCGCGCGGGAAACCATTCCGCCCACCTCGCGTTCATGGTGGCCATCTGCGTGGGCTCGCTTCTGGGAAATATCGCGACGCCGCCCTGGTACGGCTGGCTTGCCACCATCATTCCTCAAGAGGTTCAAGGCTCGTTCTGGGGCAGGCGGGACGCCTGGATATCGCTTGCCGTGATCGTCGTCATCCTGCCCTGCGGCTACATCATGGACCTCATCCCGGAGGGCGGGAAACTGGGGATGGCGGTGGCCATCCTCTCGGCAGCGGGGTTCATCGGCCTGGCCGATCTCGCCATCCATGGAACCATCCCGGAGCCGCCCATGGCGGCCAATCCCGCTGCGAACTCGTTCGCCAACATTCTTGGGCCCCTTCGCGACAGGGGATTCAGGCCATGGCTCGTGTTCAACCTGTGCTGGAACTTCAGCCAGTCTCTGGGAGGAGCTCTCTGCACCCTGTATTTCATGGAGAATCTCGGGTTCAAGGACAACCTCCTCGGCGGGATGATCGCGGTCACCGCCACGGCCCTCGCCGCCGGCATGCTGACCGCCCGCCGGGGAGGCAGGCTGGTGGACAAGTGGGGCTTCCGGAGGGTCTTTTTCCTCAGCTACAGCCTCTGGACGCTCCTGCCCTTCATCTGGCTTCTTGCCACGCCGAAGACCGGAGTGTTCTGGATCGGACTGGCCAACGTGCTCTTCGGGGCTTCATCGCTTGCGGCCAACAACGCCGGGATCAAGCTCGTCACGCGGTATCCCCAACCCGGTGAGAGCGCGATGTACATGGCTGTGACCAGCAGCGTCGCCAACCTCGCGGCCGGCCTCGGCTCGCTGGCGGCAGGCGGGTTCCTGTGGATTGTGGGCGGGTGGAGCTTCGCGCTGGGCGGCCTCGTGGTGAGCGCTTTCCCCCTCTTGTTCATCATCTCCGGAGTCTTACGGGTGATAACGATCGTTACGCTCATCCCCGGCATCCCCGAGAAGGGCGCCGTGCTTATGGAACGGCGGAGGCTTCTTCTGCCGATTTTCTTCCCGCTTCTGCGCGGCGGTAAAAAGCCGCCCGAGAACTAGTCCTCCCCCTTTTCGTAGTTCTTGCCGTCCCAGGCGGGCGCGCGCGCGCGGCCTGCAAGGCCCGCCAGCACGACAATGGCAAGCACGTAGGGAAACATCAGCACGAACTGGTCGGGGATGGGGATCTGGGTGGCGAACACGATGCGGAACGTGTCCGCGTAGCCGAACAAAAGCGATGCCAGGACGGCTCCGATGGGGTCCCACCTGCCGAAGATCACCGCGGCAAGGGCGATGAACCCGCGCCCCGCCACCATCCCCGTGATCCACTTGGTGGGAAAGAGCGTGGCGGTGGCCAGACCGCAGAGGGCGCCGCTGATGATCACCCCGAGGTAGCGCATGAGAAAGACATTGACGCCCAGGGTGTCGGCGGCCTCGGGGTTCTCTCCCACGCTCCGCAGGCGAAGCCCGAATCGCGTCCTGTTCAGGACGAACCACGCCAGAGGGGTGATGGGGATGAGCAGGAACGCCATGGAGCTGACGCCCAGGATCTGGGGGAAGAGGTGCGGATTGATGGCGGTCTGGGTCTCCTGCCCGAAGAAGGCCTGGCAGAGGAAGCGGGACAGCCCGATGGCGAGCACGTTGATGGCAACGCCTGAAACGATGTGATCCACCTTGAAGGTGACCGTCGCCGCCGCGTGGATGAGCGCCATGAGGACGCCGGTGACGACGGAGATGAAGAGCCCCATCCAGATGCTCTGGAACGCGACGGCACCCCACACGAGTGTGAGGGCCGTGACCGTCATGATCCCTTCCAGGGCGATGTTCACCACGCCCCCGCGCTCCGAGAACACGGCCCCGAGCGCCGAATAGGCGATCGGGGAGGAGATCTCCAGGCCTTTCGCTATGAAGAAGACCAGGAATGAGAGGTTCATTGGCGCATCTCCCTCTTTCGAAGGGCCCGCACGGCGCGGACCATGACCTCATTGATCACGACGATGAACATGATCATGAGCCCCTGGATCGCGTACGTCACCGAGTTGGGCACCTTGGTGGAAAGCTGCAGTCCGTAGCCCGCCTGCTTGAGGAAGGCGAAGAGCAGGGACGAGAAGGCAACGCCGATGGGCGAGTTCTTGGCGATGAGCGAGATGGCGATTCCATCGAACCCGAGACCCGAAGCCAGGTTGTAGGTGTAGAACCCGCGGATGGCGAAGATCTCCTGGAGGCCGATCAGCCCCGCGATTGCTCCGGAGATGACGAACGCCGCGATCTGAACCCTGCCCACCCGGATCCCCGCGTAGTGGGAGACATCGACGGAGGTCCCCACGGCCCGAATCTCGAAGCCCTGGCGCGTGCGGAACAGCAGGAACCAGATGGCCAGGCCCATGATCAGGGCGACAATGAGACTGTAGTCGAGGTACACGTACTCCGGAACCTTCCAGCCGATGGCCCGGAACAGGCCGTTGAGCTTTCCGAAGAGCGCGGTGGGCTGGAGCTTCGGCGTCTGCGGCTCGAGGCTCGCTCCCTTTTGCAGGCCGGACAGGGGGCCGTTGATCAGGAAGTTCACCAGCGCAAGCGCCACGTTGTTGAGCATGATCGTGGTGATGACCTCGTGGATCCCGCGCACGCTCTTCAGGATGGCGGGAACCAGGGCCCAAAGCGCGCCCCCGAGCATTGCGCAGAGCACCACAACGGGGATGTGGATGGGGGCCGGAAGATGGAGGTAGATCCCCGCCAGCGCCCCCGTCATGCCGCCAATGAAGTACTGGCCTTCCACCCCGATGTTGAAGACTCCCCCGCGGAAGGCGATGGCCACGGCGAGGCCGGCCAGGTAGTAGGGAATGGAAATGGAGAGCACGGAGGCCAGCTTGGCCGCGCTGGCCAGGCTGAACTTGTAGATGGCAACGAAGGCTTTCAGGGGGCTCTCCTGCAGGACGATGACGATGAGAACAAGCACGGCCACGGATGCGAAAAACCCGATGAAAGGCGCCGTCTGCTCCAGAAAAACGTACCGGTTGAGCCTGTCCCTACGCTGTCGCATTTTCCCTCTCCCCTGTCATAAAGAGACCGACCTCTTCTTTCACGGCGTCGTCGTGGGCGAACTCCTTGATGATCCTGCCCTTGAAAATCACGCCGATCCTGTCGGAGAGCGAGAGAAGCTCATCGAGGTCCGCGGAAACAAGGAGCACCGCCTTGCCTTCGGCGCGGGCCTGGAGGAGCTGCCGGTGGATGAACTCGGTTGCCCCGATGTCCACGCCGCGGGTGGGCTGGGAGGCCACCAGGAGCCGGGGGCCGGCGCTGATCTCGCGGGCCACGACCGCTTTCTGCTGGTTTCCCCCCGAGAGGGCATTGGCCGGGGTTTCTTCGCTGGGAGTCCTGATGTCGAACCTCTCGATGATCCGGCGGCCGGCCTCGCGGATTGCGCGCATGTTGACGGTCTTGAATCGCGTGATGAACTGGGCGCGATGCATCTGCCCCAAAACCAGGTTCAAGGCCACTGAGAAGGGGAGAAGAAGTCCGTACTTCTGCCTGTCCTCCGGGATATGGGTGATGCCGCGGTCCCTCCGCTTCCTCACGCTCCATCGACGGATGCTCTCGCCGTCCAGGAGGATGTCCCCCGATTCGACCTCCAGGCCTTCTGCCACCGCCCGCACGAGCTCGCTCTGGCCGTTCCCCTCCACTCCGGCGATCCCGTAGATTTCTCCGGCGCAAACGCGAAAAGAAGCCCCATTGAGCGCGTTGTAGCCGCGGGGGCTCCTGATGACCAGGTCCTTGACCTCGAGGACCGTCTTTCCCGGCGCCTGGGGGGCGCGATCCACCTCCAGGAGCACGGGCTTTCCAACCATCAGCTCAGCCAGGCGGGGCTTGGTGGCCTCCACCCGCGCCATGCTCTGGACGATGGCGCCGTGACGGATCACCGTGATCCTGTCCGCGATCTCCAGCACCTCGTCCAGCTTGTGGCTGATGAAGATGATCCCCTTTCCCTGCCTCTTCATCTCGCGGAAGGTCTTGAAAAGCTCCGATACCTCCTGGGGGGTGAGCACGGCGGTCGGCTCGTCGAACACGAGGATGGTGGCCCCGCGGAAAAGGATCTTGACGATCTCCACCCTCTGCTGGATCCCGACGGAGAGCTCCTCGACCTTTGTATCGAGATCTATGGAGATCCTGTTCTCCTCCATGATGGCCGAGATTTTTCTCCGCTGGCTCTGCGTGGACAGGATCCCGCCCCGATGCTCCTCTTCTCCGAGGATGATGTTTTCCAATACACTGAAGGGGGGAAAAAGCATGAAGTGCTGATGAACCATGCCGATCCCGTGATGGATGGCGTCCCGGGGGCCGCGGATGGAGATCCGCCCGCCCCGCACCGAGATGATCCCCGCGTCCGGCTTGTACAGGCCGTAGAGGATCTTCATCAGGGTGGTCTTTCCGGCCCCGTTCTCCCCGACCAGGGCATGAACCTCACCGGAGCTGAGGGTGAGGGAGACGTGGTCGTTGGCCACCACCCCGGGGAAATGCTTGGTGATATCCTTCATTTCCAGGAGGAGCTCGGACATTATGGGCTCCTTTATGAAAAAAGGGCGGGAGCTGAGGCTCCCGCCCTCGGTCTGCAAAGGCTCTATTTCAGTGTCTTCACCCACGCGGCCATGTCAGTGTTCTCATCGGGGACCGTGATCTTTCCCGCGATGATCTGGGCCTTCAGGGCGTCCACCCGGGCCTTCACGTCGGCAAGAGCCGCCTTGTTGAACGAGTTCTCCGCGTAGCCTACCCCGTCCTCCTTGAGCCCGAAGACGCGGTAGCCGCCGGCGGTGCTCCCGTTGTCGATGAAGTCCTTGCCGCTGAGGAATACCGAGGTATCGACCCTCTTGATCATCGAGGTGAGGATCCACTTGGCGGCCGCCTTGGTTGCGGCGTCCTTCGAGGTGGCGTAGATGACGCCCTGGTCGGAGTCGACGCCGATGGAAAGCTTCTTGGCTTCCGATGCGGCCTTGAACAGCCCGTCTCCCGAGCCGCCCGCCGCGTGGAACACGACGGATGCGCCCTGCCTGTAGAAGTTGGAGGCGATGTCGTATCCGCCCTTCGGGTCGTTGAACGCGGTGGGATCCTTGCCGATGTACTGGGACAGGATCATGCCCGCCTTGCGGTAGGCGGGAGCAACGTACATGGCGCCGGCCTGATAGCCGTTGTCGAAGCGGTGGATCAGGGGGATATCCATTCCGCCGAGGAACCCGATCTTGACGTTCTTTGCCTTGTAGGCGGCGATGGCCCCGACGAGGAAGGAACCCTCGTTCTCCTTGAAGCTGAGGCAGGTGATGTTGCTCGAATCCGTGAGGTCGGGGATGTACCCGTCAATCAGGGCGAAGTGCGTATCGGGGAACTCCTTGGCCACCTTGGTCAGGGCATCCGTGAAAAGGAAGCCGACGCCGTAGATGAGCTGATACCCGTCCTCGGCCAGGGCTCTCATGAGGATCTCCCTGTCCTGGCCGCCCGCCTTGGGCTCCATGTACTTGATCTGGGTGTCCGTGCCGAAGCTCACCTTGTCGGGATCTCCATCGATCCAGCCGTTGTACGCTTTGGCCAGCTGGACAAGGCCGCGGTAAGCGGAATCGTTGAAGGAGTTATCGCCCCTTCCTGCGAGGTCGAACACAAGGCCGATCTTCACCTTGGGATCCGCGCCGACCACGAGCACGGCGATGAGAAGCAATACCATCAGAATTACCAGTCTCTTCATGGGTTCCTCCTCTTCTTTCAGATTTTTTCTCGTTTACTCTAAAGCCTGGGAAATGAGAAGTCAAGCTTAAATGCCGCAAACCGTCGATTTGCGCCTCTTCATTAACATTCAGGCGCTACATGAATATGCAAATCCGATCAGCCGCGGAGCAGAGCGAGGAACTCCTTTTCAGAGACGATCCGAACGCCGAGGGACCGCGCTTTCTCCAGCTTGCTTCCTGGGTTTTCCCCGGCAAGCAGGTGGGTGGTCTTGGAGGTGACGCTCGAGCCCGCCCGCCCGCCGCGCTTCTCCACCTCTTCCATGGCGAGCTCGCGGGGCTTGAACGTCTCGAAGCTGCCCGTCACGCACCAGGTCTGGCCCTCGAAGGTCCTGGGCAGCCCGCTCCGCAGGCGATCCCCCTCGCGGAAGTTGAGACCGGCCTTGCGAAGCCTTTCGATACGCCTGCGGATCTTCCGGCGGCGGAGCTCCGTGATGAGGATCTCCGCGGTCCGTTCTCCTATCCCGTGGATCTCCAGAAGCGGGGCCGGATCACCCGATTCGGCCAGGGAGAGGATCGAGTCGATGTCCCGGAAGCCCGCGCCGATCAGAAGCTCGGTCACCTTCTGTCCCACCTCGGGTATTCCCAGTGAGGGGAAGACGACCCGGAAGGGTTTCGCCTTGCTCTTCTCTATTCCCGCGCGGATCAGGGCGACCTTCTTTTCTCCGAAGCCGGGGACATCGAGGAGCCTGGCCGGATCGAAGGAGTAGATGTCATCGATGTCGCGCACGAGTCCCCTCTGGATGAGGACCTCAATGGTCTCGGGGCCGAGCCCTTCGATGTCCATCTGGCCCCTGTTCACGAAGAAGGCGAGCCTTCCCCGCACCTGGTCGGGGCAGGATGGATTTGGGCAGAAGTGGTGGGCGCCGAGCTTTTCAAGCGGCGTGGAGCAGGTCGGGCAGCGGGGCGGAAGCCTCCACGTCGTGTTTCCTTCCTCGTTTTTCTCGATCACCCGCTCCACCGCCGGAATGACGTCGCCCCTCTTGGATACGGCGACGCGGTCCCCGACAGCGAGCTCCAGCATGTCGATGTACTCCTGGTTGTGGAGCGTGACGTTCTGGATGGTGGAGCCGGAAATGCGCACCGGCTCCACGCGCGCAACCGGGGTGATCCTTCCCGTGCGCCCGACCTGGGCCCCGATCGCCTTCACCGTGGTGACGCCTTCGGGGGACTCGAACTTGAAGGCGACGGCCCATCGGGGGTGATGACCGGTATACCCGAGCTTCTCGCGGACGGGTATCTCGTTCACCTTGATGACCAGGCCGTCGATATCGTAGTCCAGGCCCAGCCGCCGCTTTCGCTCCTCCTCGATGAAGCCGCCGATCTCCTCGATGCCCCCCACTCTCCAGCGGGGATGCTTCTCCCTCACTTCATCCCTCTGCCTGCCGTCCGAGAAGAAGCCGATGGTCGGATTGAGGCGGAAGCCGAGGCCCTCCAGCGCCTCGAGAATCTCGACGTGCGTGGCGAACGGCTCGGCAAAGAACCCTTCGTAGACGAAGATATCAAGCGGAACCCCGGCAACTTCCTTGCTCTTAACGCGCCTCAGGGTGCCCGAGGCGAGGTTCCGCGGGTTGGCATAGGGTTCTTCCATGCGTGCGTTGATCGAGGCGAAGAGGCTCCTGGCCAGGAAGATCTCGCCGCGGGCGGCGACGGTCCGCGGCGCCGACAGGCGGAGCGGAACGGCGCCGATCGTCTTGACGTTGCCCGTGACGTCGTTTCCCACAACGCCGTTTCCGCGCGTGACGGCGCGCGCAAGGAGCCCGTTTTGATAGTAGAGAACGATGGACGACCCGTCGATCTTCTCTTCGCAGACGAAAGACAGCTCCCGGCCCGCATTGCGCCGGGTCTTCTCGATCCATGAGGAGAGGTCCTCGGCCGTGTAGGACTTGTCGAGGCTCAGCACCGGGATCGTGTGCTCGACCTCGGGCAGCTCCTGCGTGAGATCGGACCCGACGCGCTGCGTGGGGGAGTCGGGCGCTGCAAGCTCGGGGAAGCGCTTCTCGATGTCGATGAGCTCGTCGAACAGCCCGTCGTATTCCTGGTCCGATACCAGGGGTTTCGATTCGATGAAGTAGGCGTGCTGCAGCTCCCGGAGCTTCCGGGACAGCTCGCTGGTCCTCGTCTCCGCCTCTTTTTTCGTCATACCGTCCAGCTCAATGTGCAGTGAAAACTCTCGAGATGCAAGGACGGGGAGGCCGCGGGCCTATTCTGTTCTTATGAAAGCGTCCGGAAACCCGCGGTCCTTGAACCAGTAGAGGAGGGTGCCGCTCTCCGCCCTGTTCAGGGGGCCGAGCATGATGCGGAAGATCTGTCTCCCTGTCGGCCCGGGCCCGAGCACGCTCACGGGGTAGGACGGCGGGAGGGTGGAGGCGAGATCCCGCGCCTGCTTCTCGTTTACGTACGCGCCGAGCTGGAGGAAGTAGATCGTCTTGGACGCGCCGGGGGGCGCGGCCGGCTTTGCCTGAGCGGGGGGCTTGGCCTGCGGTCTCTCTTCGGGAGGTTTCTGGGCCACCTGCGCCCCGGCCTCGGGTGGCTTGGGAGACGTCGGCTCGAGGGTGATGACGGTCTCGGTGCCGGATGCCGGCGGGGTGGGCGCAGGATTGCTGATCTCCGGCGGGATCGCCGCCTCTTCGGCACCGGTTTCGGGGGCAGGCTGCTCCGGCTCGGGGGGAGCGCCCAGCGGGGCCTCTTGCGGGGGAACGGCGTTCGCGGCGAAGCGCTCATCCACCTGCGGGTTCAACTCTATGGGCGGGCCGGCTTCGGCGAGCTCCACCGGCGGGTTCTGCCCTGCGGGAGGGACATGCTGCCCGTTCACGGTGGCGATCTCGGGGACGGCCGGGGGCTGTTGCGCCTGGGGCTGTTGGGCTACGGTGGCTCCCGTCGGCGGCACCGCCGGCGCCTGATAGACGAACTTCTCGTCTTCACGCGGAGGGAGGAAAAGCTGTTTCTGAGGCGTTCGGGAGGCAAGCTTCTTTAAAAGCTCCTCGTCGGCTTGCGGCTGTTTCTCCTGAGCCGCCTGGGCCTGCGCCGTTGCGCTTCCGGCTGGAGGAGGGGTCGCTTCCGGCTCCCGGATGACTGGTTCCTGCGCCGGGGGAGGCAGCTCCGCCGTTCGCGTGCCTCTCTTTTCCTTTGCCGCCTGGAGGCTCTCCAGGACTCCCTTGGGAGTTTCGGGCCTGCTCAACGCTTCGGACGGCTCCATCGCCTCCCTCGGCGGGGGTGGAGCATTGGAAAGAGCGGCTGCGGGGTTGCGATCTGAATCCGTGCTCAATGGGCGCTCGTTCGGCCGGGCTTCGGCTACCGCGGGCGGGGGGGTCTTGATTGTGACGCGTACGGGGGCCACATCCCCCTGGGAGATCCCCAGCGCGGCCGCCGCCTTGGGAGAGAGAAGAACCAGGAGATCCGATTGGCCGTTGACCCGCTGGCTGACGACGACCTTCGTCGTTCTTCCCGTTTCCAGGTTTTCCACGACGATCTCGGTGCCGGCGGGAAATGAATTTGACGCCGCGAAAAAACCGCTCTCGAAGGAGGCATCCCCCCTTTGCAGCGCGGCACCTCCATCCCAGAAGCTTTCCGCGGATGCGAAAAAGGCTGTCAGGAGCAACGCGACGACGGCAGCGATCTTCGTAGCCATTCGATGAGTCTCCTTATACTACTATCGGATGGAAACGTGCCATCTCGCAGCACATTTTTCAGCCCGTGGAGGGGCGGGAAACCATCAACTTCACGGTCTCTTTCGCGATCTTTTCTCCCAACTCGAAGCCGAGTTTCGCCAGATCCATGTCCTTTTCCCTGCCCCGGTTGTCGTCGGTGAGGGTCCCGGCGCCGAGGGTCGCGCCCCTTTCCACTGCGATGAGAGAGAAGCGCGCCGAGGCCGTGATCCCCGTCAACCCGCCGGCCAGGGGCGTGCGCTGGAAGGTAACGGCGGCCACCAGAACGTACTTCGCTCCGCCGGAGCCCGCGATCCTGACCAGCTCCTTGGAGGAGAGGGGAGCTGACCCGTCCTCCGTGTTGAACACGATGTTGCCCGATTCGAACAAACCGTCGAAGATGCCTTCCGTGGCCGGCGGGGGAAGGGGGCTCGGCTGTCCATCCACGGTCTCCGTGACGGCGATGAGCAGGGTTTCCGAATGAAGCTGCGCGCCCGAAAGGAGGAGCGCGATGGCGAGGGCAGGCAGGAGCAGTGTGTGCGATTTGTTCACACTACCAATATCGGCCGAAGTCGCTCCGCGGAGAAGCCGGCGAAACCCGCTCGGGACTTGATGAAGGTCCGAGGGGATGGTACCCTTCCACGGCAAAGCTATGAGAGACCTCGAAGAATCCCGCTCGAAGGACGCCGGTCGATAGATGTCCTTTTTCGCCGCGCAGATCTGGACCGGAAGCGAAGAGAAGTTCCTCACCATCGCGCGAAAGGCGGGGCTTCCCGCGGAGATCCACCTGATCTGGCCTCGGCGGAACCTTCGAATCCGCCGCGGGGGCATCTGGAAGGACTCGCTGGCCCCCATTTTTCCCAGCTACGTCTTCATCAGGGCGGACGCCGTCGAGCCGGCTCTCTTCACGACGCTGCGAAGGGTCCCCGGGTTCATCCGCTTCCTCCTCTCCAACGAGAACATCGTGCCCATGGAAAAGAAAGACCAGGAGCTGCTCACCCATTTCCTTTCCTTCGGCGAGGTGGTGGATAAATCCATGGTCGTCTTCGACGAGGAAAGCAGGATCCGGGTGCTTGCCGGCCCGCTCAAGGGCCTCGAGGGAAGGATAGTCAAGGTGGATCGGCGCAAGGGCAGGGCGAAGGTGAAGCTGGAGATGTACGAGAACTCTTTCAACGTGGACTTCGGCTTCGAAGTACTAGAGAAGATGCCGAACAAGCCCCGCTCCTCGGAAAAAGCTTAAGGCCTTACCCCGCGCCGCGGGCGGGCTGCTTTAAGTCCCTCGCGGAGCTTCCGACACTGTAGAAGATGGCGAGCGCGACGCGAAAGAGCATCTATATCATCGGGGCGGGTTTCACGGGCGTGACCCTCGCGGCGGAGATACGATCGAAGAAGATCTTCGGCCGCGTGGTGGCTTTTCTGGACGACGACCCGGGGAAGATCGGCACGCGCATCGACGCGGTCCCCGTGCTGGGCCCCATAGATGCCGTCATCGAGATACTCAAGACGACGCCCGCCGACGAGGCGATCGTGGCGATCCCCAGCGCCACGCGGACGCAGATCTCCAGGATCTATGCCGTCCTCAGGCGCGCCAAATTCGCCAGGATCCGCATCGTCCCCCAGGTGTCCCAGATCGTCGACGGCGAAGTCCACCTCATCCAGGCCCGCGAGATCCATCCCGAGGACCTGCTCTCGCGGGACCCCGTCACGGTGAACCTCAGGAAGAGCCTGGCCTACCTGCGGGGCAAGAGGGTGATGGTAACGGGGGCGGGGGGGAGCATCGGCTCGGAGCTCTGCCGCCAGCTCCTCGAAGGCGGCGTGGAGAGGATGTACCTCTTCGGCCATGGGGAGAACAGCATCTACGAGATCGACCGTGAGCTGCGCCTCCTTCAGGAGGAGGGTGTGGGGGAGAAGACCACCATCGTACCCATCCTGGGAGAGGTCCAGGACCGCGACTACATGCTCTCCATCCTGGCGCGGGCCAAGGTGTTCGCTCTCTTTCACACGGCGGCGCACAAGCATGTTCCCCTGCTGGAGGAAAACCCCATCGAGGCCGTGAAGAACAATGTATTCGGCACCCTCAACGCGGTCGAAGCCGCCCGGGAGAGCGGGGTGGGGCGCTTCGTGCTCGTCTCCACGGACAAGGCGGTCGAGCCGCACAGCGTGTACGGGGCATCGAAGCTCCTCGCGGAAGAGATCGTGCTTCGCGAGGGCAAGAGCGGCCGTCACTTCCTCGTTGTCCGCTTCGGGAATGTCCTGGGCTCGCGGGGGAGCATCCTTCCGCTGTTCCGCCGCCAGATCCTCAAGGGCGGTCCCGTGACGGTGACGCATCCCGAGGTGCGCCGATTTTTCATGACCATCCCCGAAGCCACTACCCTCATCCTCCAGGCCGGCGGCGCCGGCTCGGGCGGAGAGGTGTATTCCCTGGACATGGGAGAGAGCGTCTCGATCCGGGAGCTCGCCGAGCAGATGATCCGCTTCTACGGCTACGAGCCCGACGAGGACATCAAGATCGTCTATACGGGCCTGCGGCGGGGAGAAAAGCTGGTGGAGAAGCTGCACGCAGACTGCGAGGTGCCCGAGCCCACCGCCCATCCCAAGATCATCAAGCTCAAAAGGAAGACCCTCATCAACGGCAGGATCACGGCGGTGCTGGAGAGCCTGCGGCCGATCTGCTTCTTCGACCGGGAGAACAGCGCGGCCTTCAGGAACAAGCGGGAGCTTCGAAGCGTGCTCGAAAAGGTGATCCCCGGCATCGGGCCATCCATTGACGAGACCGAGTACTAGGCCATGGCATCCCCGGCTCGTGGAAACAAGCCCTTCATCCCGTTCTTCCGCCCCAGCCTCGGGCGTGAGGAAGAACGGGCGGTGATCTCCGTATTGAGGTCGGGTTGGCTCACCACGGGCGAGGTCACGGCGCGCTTCGAGCGGGAGTTCGCCCGCTTTGTCGGCTCTCCCCACGCCCTGGCGCTCTCATCGGCCACCGCCGGGCTTCACCTCAGCCTGGAAGCCCTCGGCGCCGGCCCGGGAAGCATGGTTGTCACGACGCCTTATACCTTCACGGCATCCGCCGAGGTGGCGCGATACCTTGGCGCCGAGCTTGCGTTTGTCGACGTCGAGGATGATACGGGCAACATCGATCCACGGCTCCTGGAAAAAAAGCTTGACGAGCTTCGCGCGCAGGGGAAGAAGGTGTCCGCGATCCTTCCCGTTCACGTGGCGGGGCACCCCTGCGACATGGCGGCAATCGGCTCCGCCGCCGCCCGGCACCAGGCGCCGATCGTGGAGGACGCGGCCCATTCGTTTCCCGCGAAAATCGGGGGCAGGTTCGTGGGAACCTCGGGGGCCGCGGGGGTGTATTCGTTCTACGCCACCAAGTCGATCACCACCGGTGAGGGCGGCATGGTCGTGACGGCGAGCAACGATGTGGCGCACAGGATCAAGGTGATGCGGCTGCACGGCATCGACAGGGACGTGTGGAACAGGTACACCGCTGTCGGGGCATCGTGGCGGTACGACGTGGTGGAGGCCGGATACAAATACAACCTCACGGACCTGGCGTCGGCCATCGGCCTGGCGCAGCTCGCCAAGGCGGAAGCGTTTTTCAACAGGCGGCGCCGGATCGCGAAGCGCTACCGCGAGCGCCTGGCCGGCTGTGAGTTTCTCATCCTGCCGCAGGAGCAGGAAGGCCATGCCTGGCATCTTTTCATGATCCGCATCCGCCCGGAGGCGCTCAGGATAGACCGCGACGCCTTCATCATGGAGCTCCTGGCAAGGGGAATCGGGGCTTCAGTGCACTTCATCCCGCTGCACCTCATGTCGTACTATAAAAACAGATACGGTTTGAAGCCCGAGGATTTCCCCGTGGCGCTCGCGCGATTCAAGACCTGCATCAGCCTTCCGCTCTTCCCCGCGATGTCGGATGAGGAAGCGGACCGCGTTGTGGATGCTGTCCGGGATACGGGCGCGGCCAACAAGGCGTGAACCCGTCCGGCGAAGGGCGCGCCCGAACGAAGCGCCGAGACTCCTCGACCGGCGCTATTTCGTCCGCGCCTCCTTTTCCAGCGCGCTCAACTCCGCGTGAGTCTCCAACACCTCGAAATCGATCGAGATGGTGCGGCTCTCCTGTCCGTCGATCAGGGGAAGCGTGCCCTGGTCACGCAGGGCCCCGCGGCCGATCGGCATGATGGTCCCGGGCTCCAGGCCGAGGACGTAGAAGCCCCGCGCCGGCATCTTCCACTCCGTGAAGAAGGGAAGCTCCTTCTGATTCCACCTCAACACGATGCCCAGGGGCGCGCCATCCCCTGCATCCGGGTTGGCCAGCCCGATGAAGGTCCGCCCCTGTCGGTCGGCGGCGAGGGTGTGGAAGAAGACCTTCTCCTTGTAAGCCTGGACCGGCTCGCACCAGGAGAGGCATTCCTCGACCCCCTTGTCCTTCGCGGCCTCCGGGTCTCGGGGAATGCTCGATGTGACGGGACCGACTATCTTCGTTCGGGCGGACAGGAGGGGAAAGCCGAAGTTGAAGTGGTAGAGCATCATGAGGGGCTGAGGCTCGAAGCCCTTGTTGACGATCGTATCTTGGAGATGGAACCCGCGGGCCCCGAGCCGCGTCTCGATGCGCCTGGTGAGCCCCATGTTCTCTCCCATCGCGCTCGCCTCGCGGACTGCGCCCTTGAGGCGGATCACGAAATCGTCCCCGTCCCACTCCTGGTCTATGGCGAGGTCTTCGGCGGCCGCGTTGGAGAGCCTGCCGTGTAGGCCGAATGCCTTTCCCTGGTCCACGCTGGGCGCGCCGGCGTTGGTGATCCCGCAGGTGGTGAGGAGGCCCACGAAGAAACTGCGCAGCCACCCGAGGCCCGGCTCCTCGAAGTAGCCCGGCGCCGTGATGCCCGTGGCGGAAAAGAAGGTGAGGGACTTCCCCTTGTAAAGGGCGAACGGTATATCCATCCCGCGGCCGGGAAGCACGGTGAAGGAGAACCCGCTTCCCGTTTCAACCTCGATTGCGCGCACACCCTCCGCCTTTCCGTGGGAGAGAACCGAGGGGCGGGCACCCGCGATCTGCGCCGGGTCTCCGATGCGGGAGAGAAGCTCCGTCCTGGTCCAATTCCTTCCTGCGTAGAGAGCCATGACGTCCTCCTTGCCTGCCTCCAGTGTAGATCACCGGCGGCCGGCGTCAAGACTGCGACAACGGACAGGCCGCCGCTGGCACGCGTCGAGGCGGCGACGGGGTGCGGAATTCTCCTCGTATTTACATCAGATGATTTCTCGGTTATCATGGCCTCGTTCTTCCCTGGGGAGGGGTATTCCGAGATGTCTTTCGTTCATCTCCATTGCCATTCTGATTTTTCTTTATTGGACGGCGCCTCATCCGTCGAAGCCCTCGTCTCCAAGGCGAAAAGCCTCGGGATGCCCAAGCTCGCCCTCACGGACCACGGCAACATGTTCGGGGCGCTGAAGTTCACCAAGGAGTGCCGTAAGCAGGGCATTTCCCCGATAATCGGCTCCGAGTTCTACGTGGCCCCCGGCTCGCGGCACGAGAAGTCGGGCTCGGAGAAGGGAACCCGCTACCACCACCTCGTTCTCCTCGCGCGCGACCTCCAGGGATACAAGAACCTGCTCACCCTCTCCTCACTGTCCTACACCGAAGGTTTCTATTATAAGCCGCGCATCGACGACGAGCTTCTGGAGCGTTTCCACGGCGGGCTCATTGCCTTGAGCGCCTGCCTGGCCGGGGAGATCCCGTCCGCCATCGTGGACGGCAGGCTCGAGGAGGCGCGGGCAAAGGCCGGCAAATACAGCGAGCTCTTCGGAGCCGACTCCTTCTTCCTGGAGCTCCAGGACCACGGGATACCCGAGCAGAAGATCGTGAACCGCGAGCTCATCCGCTTCTCCCGGCAGACGGGCATTCCCCTTGTGGCCACGAACGATATCCACTACACGGAGCGGGACGACGCCCGCGCCCAGGACATCCTGATCTGCATCGGCACGAACAAGAAGGTGAGCGAGGGAAAGCGGCTGAAGTTCGAGCACCCCGAGTTCTACTTCAAGTCCCCTGACGAGATGGCGCTGTTATTTCCCGAGGTTCCCGAAGCGCTCTCAAACACGATGCGGATCGCGGAGGCCTGCAGCCTTGAGCTTCCCTCGCTGAAACCGCAATTCCCCGTGTACGAGGTTCCCGCGGGCTCGACGCCGGAAGGGTACCTGGGGGAGCTTGCGCGCGCGGGGCTGAAAGAGCGCTTCAACCCCGTGGCGCCCGAGGAGGAGAAGCGCCTGGAGTACGAGCTTTCGATCATCACCTCCATGGGATTCACCGGATACTTCCTCATCGTGTGGGACTTCATCCGTTTCGCCAAGGAGAACGGGATCGCGGTGGGGCCGGGCAGGGGCTCCGGGGCGGGCTCCCTCGTGGCCTACTGCCTGAAGATCACGGACATCGACCCGCTTCGCTACGGCCTGCTCTTCGAGCGCTTCCTCAACCCCGAGCGGGTCTCGATGCCCGATTTCGACATCGACTTCTGCCACCGCCGCCGCGACGAGGTGATCTCCTATGTGACGAAAAAGTACGGCGAGGACAAGGTGGGGCAGGTCATCACCTTCGGCACGCTGAAGGCCCGCGCCGTGATCCGCGACGTTGCCCGCGTCCTGGACTTCCCCTACGAGGAGGCGGATGCCATCGCCAAGCTCATCCCGGAAGGGATAAAGATGGACCTCGCGCAGGCCCTGAAGGAGAGCCCGAAGCTGGAGGAGATCGCCGGCAAGGGAGAGAGAAACCGCGAGCTCATCGAGACGAGCCTGAAGCTCGAGGGACTGCACAGGCACGCTTCCACCCATGCCGCGGGGATCGTGATCGGCAGGCAGGCACTCTCCGAGTACGTGCCCCTCTACCGCGACCCCCGGACCGGGGCCGTTTCCACGCAGTACACGATGGACTACCTGGAGGAATGCGGCCTGATCAAGATGGACTTCCTCGGCCTGAAGACCCTCACGGTGATCGAGGACACCATCGCCCTGGTGAGGAAGAAGGGGGTGCCCATAGAGCTGAAGAGGATCCCGGAGAACGACCCCGCCACCTTCCGGATGTTCTGCGAGGGAAAGTCCACCGGCGCGTTCCAGTTCGAAAGCTCCGGGATGCAGGGCGTGCTGAAACGGGCAAAGCCGGGCAAGATCGAGGACCTCATCGCGCTGAACGCCCTCTACAGGCCCGGCGCCATGGAGCACATCGACTCCTTCGTGGACTCCAAGCTGGGCCGGAAGAAGATCGAGTATCCCCTGCCGGCGCTCGAGCCTGTTCTCAAGGAGACCTACGGCGTTCCCGTCTACCAGGAGCAGGTCATGCAGATCGCGCAGGTTGTGGCAGGCTTCACCCTGGGACAGGCCGACATCCTGCGGCGCGCCATGGGCAAGAAGAAGCCGGAAGAGATGCTCAAGATGAAGGAGAAGTTCTTCGCCGGGGCGAAGAACAAGGGCTACGACTCCAAGACGGCGGACAGGATCTTCGAGCTACTCTTTTCTTTCACCGGCTACGGGTTCAACAAGAGCCACTCCGCCGCCTATGCCATTCCCGCCTACCACACGATCTACCTGAAGGCGAACCATCCCGCCGAGTTCCTCGCCGCCAACCTCACCAACGACATCACGGACACGGACCGGATCGCCGAGCTCATCCGGGAGGCGCGGGGCATGGGCATCGAGGTGCTGCCTCCCGACGTGAACCTCTCCCGCAAGGAGTTCACCGTAGAGGGCGGGAAGATCGTCTACGGCCTGATGGGGATCAAGAACGTGGGCAGCGCAGCGGTGGACAGCGTCATCGAGGAGCGGGACAAGGGCGGAAGGTTCACCGGGTTTCTCGATTTCTTCGAGCGCATAGATCTTCGGGTGGTGAACAAGAAGGTTGCGGAGAGCCTCATCATCACGGGAGCCTTCGACTCCTTCGGGGAGACGCGGGCCACCCTCATGGCCAACCTGGCGCGCGTCCTGGAGACGGCCTCCCGGAGCCGGGAAGAGAAGCGCGTCGGCCAGGCTTCGCTCTTCGGCCCGTCCGCCGCAGCGGCGGCCGCGGCGGTGGAGCTGGAGAGGGTCCCCGAATGGGCGCCGGCCGAGAAGCTCGTCCATGAGAAGGAGAACCTCGGCTTCTTCTTCTCGGGGCACCCGCTGGATCCGTTCGCAACGCTTATGGCGCAGCACGTGAACGCGGACCTCTCCCGCAAGGATGCCCTGTCGGCGGACCGCCCCTGCACCCTCATCGGGATGCTTCATGAGGTGAGGGAGATCAGAACGCGCGTGGGCCGTCCCATGGCCTTCGCCCGCCTGGAGGATCTTCGGGGATCTATAGAGGTCATCTTTTTTTCCGATGTATACGAAAAGAGGCAGCCGCTGATCCAAAGCGAGAAGATCGTGGCGGTTACCGGCAAGATCGATACGAGCAAGGGGGAAGCGAAAGTGAAGGCAGACGACGTCATGGAGCCGGGGGCCCTGGGAGAAAAGCAGGCCCGCGCCATCCATATCAAGCTGAGGGATGACGTGGGAAGCGAGGCGAGCCTCCACGAGATGCGGGAGTATTTCCTGGACAACACGGGCGGGTGCAAGCTGTATTTCCATCTCGACGGCACCCAGGGCGGGACGGAAACGGTTGTCGCCGCCTCCGCCCACATCCAGGTCTCGGATTCCGAGGCGGTGATCGCCCGGATCCGCGAATTTCAACAAGTTGCCGAAGTCTGGAAAGAGTGAGGAAGCCGCATGATCGACCTGCACACCCATACATTCCTGAGCGACGGCGAGCTGGCCCCCGCCGAGCTCGTGCGCCGGGCCGAGCATGCCGGCTACAGGGTAATCGGCATCGCGGACCATGCCGATGCCTCCAACCTCGATGACCTGGTCTCCGCGCTTGTGCGGTTCGTGCGCGAGACCCAGCCCTACCTTAAGGTCCGCATCATCCCCGGCGTGGAGCTGACCCATATCCCCCCCGGACAGATCGGCGGGCTGGTCAAGCGGGCCCGCCAGCTCGGGGCGCGCCTGGTGATCCTCCATGGGGAGACCGTGTGCGAGCCGGTGCAGCTCGGCACCAACCGCGCGGGCATCGAGGCCGGCGTCGACATCATCGCCCATCCCGGCATCATCTCCGAGGAGGAGGTGCGCATGGCGGCGGAGAAGGGCGTGCATCTTGAAATCTCGGCGCGCTTCTCCCATGGGCTGGGAAACGGGCGCGTGGTCTCCCTGGCCCGCGAAACGGGCGCCTCCCTGGTCATCGACTCGGACGCGCACGGGATAGGAGACCTCCTCACGCCGGAGTGGCGGGAGCGAGTGGCCTTCGGCGCGGGTCTCACTCCCGAGGAGCTCGAGAGGATCAACAAGACAATGATGTCCTTGGTCGAGAGGCTGGTCCCTTCAACATTCCTGACATAGGAGGCCGTCGTGCTTTTAGTCGTCTTGAGCATCGTCAACTCCATCCTCCTCGTCTACCTCTTCCTCCTTTCCATCCGCATCGTGCTGGGATGGTTTGCCCGTCAAGGGCTGGGCAGGCCCTGGGAGCTTCTCTGCAGGGCAACCGATCCCTACCTTGACTTCTTCGCCAGGCTCAGGTTCCTCAGGAAGGGGTTCTTCGACTTCACCCCCATCGCCGCGATTCTCGTGCTCGTCGTGGCCCTGGACCTCATCAATGTGCTCCTCTCCTACGGCCGCATCACCCTGGGGCTCTTCCTCGCCGCGGTCCTCGGGGCCGCATGGTCCGGCGCGAGGTTCCTCCTTTTGCTTTTCCTGGTGGTGGGCCTCATCCGCACCATCCCCATCATCTTTCACGCCACGTCGGGTGCCATGATCTGGCGGGTGGTGGACCTCATCGTCCAGCCCGTGGTTGCCGTTGTGATGAAGGCCTTCCGGCTGGGACGGCGAGCGGGCTTCACCCAGTACCTGCTCCTCACCCTGGGCCTCCTCTTCGTTACATGGCTCCTCGGGGAGCTTGCCGTGCGGCAGCTGGTGCAGGTGTTCCAGTTCCTGCCCATCTGACACGCCTTCACTTCTCATGTTCCTCGGCGAGTCGAGCCAGGATATAACGACTCTCAAAGGTGTCGGGCCGGCCACGGCGGAGCGCCTGGCACGGCTCGGCGTGCGCACGACGCGCGACCTTCTCCTGCACCTGCCGCGGGGATACGAGGACAGAACGGAGATCACGCCCCTCTCCCGCGCGCTGGAGAAGGAGAAGGCCTTCGTGGAGGCCGCCGTCGTTTCCCAATCCGAGCTGGGCCGGGGGCGGATGAAGACGGTGAAGGCCGTGGTTACCGATGGAACGGCCACGGCGAGCCTGGTCTGTTTCGGCAGGCCGTTTCTCAAGAATCTCCTCAAACCGGGGAGGAAGTTCTTCGTCTGGGGGAGCTTCAAATACCGTTTCGGAGAACTGCAGTCCACCGATTTCGAGGTGGAAGAGTGGAACGACAAGCCCGCTGCGTTCGGAAGAATCCTTCCCCTGTATCCGCTTACCGAGGGGCTGACGCAGGGGGTGGTGCGCCGGGCGGTGCGCCAGGCGCTGCGCGAGGTGGAGGTCAGTCTCAATGACGATCTTCCCGCCTCTGTTCTGAAGAAGCGCGGCCTGCCCGGCACCTGGACCGCGCTCAAGGCCGTCCATTCCCCCGAGAGTCTCGATGAAGCGGCGCGCGGCCTTCGGGCCCTCGCGTACGGGGAGCTGTTCTGGTTCCAGCTCCTGGTGATGCGAAAGCGCCGCCTGCGGTCGGTGTCGCGCGCCTGCCTCCGGGAGCCTTCCGGCGAGCTTCGCGACAGGCTGCTCGCACGGCTCCCCTTCACGCTCACGGAAGATCAGCGAAAGGCCGTTTCCCAGATCGAAGCGGACCTTGCGTCTCCCGCCCCCATGGCGCGGCTCCTCCAGGGAGACGTCGGTTGCGGGAAAACGCTCGTGGCCCTTCTTTCGGCGCTCATGATCGTTCCCTGCGGCGAGCAGGCGGCTTTCGTCGCCCCTACGGAGCTTCTGGCGCGGCAGCACGCGGAAAACGCGGCGCGCCTCCTGGAGCCGATCGGCGTCAGGGTGGCATTCCTCTCGGGAAGCGTGACGGGGGAGCCGCGCCGGCTCCTGCTCGCCGCTCTGGCGGCGGGGGAAGTCGACATCCTCTTCGGGACCCACGCCTTGTTCTCCGGAGATGTGGTCTTTCACGGGCTCGGGCTGGTCATCGTGGACGAGCAGCACAAGTTCGGCGTGCTTCAACGCGGCGCAATTCTTTCCAAGGGACGGGACCCGGACCTGCTCCTCATGACGGCCACCCCCATACCCCGGACCCTCGCCCTCACGGCATTCGGAGATCTCGATACTTCGGTCATCACAATGATGCCCGCGGGGAGGAAGCGGATCATCACGCACCTGGCGCGCGAGGGAAACGAGGAGAAGGTCTACCGCCGCGTCAGGGAAGAGATCGAGGGGGGAAGGCAGGCATACTTCGTCTATCCCCTGATAGAAGAGTCCGAAGTATTGGCCATCAAGGACGCAGAGTCGTCGTACAGGACGCTGAAGGAGAAGGTCTATCCGGACCTGCGCCTGGCCCTCATCCACTCCAGGGTTTCCGAGGATGAGAAACTGCGCGCCATGGCCGAGTTCGTGGCGGGACGGGTCGATATCCTGGTGGCCACCAGCGTCGTGGAAGTCGGCGTGGATGTCGCCAATGCAACCTGCATCGTGGTCGAGCACGCCGAGCGCTTCGGCCTGTCCACCCTCCACCAGCTGCGGGGGCGGGTGGGCCGCGCCGGACATCAATCCTACGCGTTTCTCGTGTACGGCCGCGCCCTGACGCCGGACGGCATCCAAAGGCTGAAGATCATGATGGAGACCACCGACGGTTTTGTAATCGCGGAGCGGGACCTCCAGCTCCGCGGGCCGGGGGAGCTTCTGGGCGTTCGGCAGAGCGGGTTCCTCGGCTTCAAGGTGGCGGACCTGCTCGCCCACGGCCCGCTTGTATCCGAATCCAGGGAGGATGCCGCGAAAATCCTGAAAGAGGACCCGGGATTCATCGCGCCCGAGAATTCTGTGCTCGCGCGGGTGCTCGCCGTCTCTCCACCATTCTCCGACGCTGCCTTGGAAGGGGGCTAGAGGTGCGCGTCACGGGAGGGTTTTACAGAGGCAGGCGGATCGACTGCCCGCCCGGAGTAATCCGGCCGTCCATGGACAGGATGCGGGTTTCGCTTTTTTCGATTCTTGGCGACCTCTCGGGTCTTTCGTTTCTGGACCTTTTCAGCGGTACCGGCGTCATCGGTGTGGAGGCGGCATCCCGGGGAGCCGAGCCCGTGGTGCTTGTCGAGATGGATGCTAGAAAAAGAAAGACGATTCAGAAGAACATCTCCTTTGTAGAGTCCAGAATCGAGCTTCTCACCATGCCGGTGGAGCGGTTTCTTCGTTCCAACTCGTGCACGTTCGACATCATCTTTCTCGATCCTCCGTTTGATTCTCCCGGAAAGGCGCAGGTGCTGGACCAGGTGGGGGAGGGCAGCCACCTCGCCGTCGGGGGGCTTGCCATCATCCACCTGCATCGCGCGGAGAAGCTCGGTCTCGAGCGGCCCGCCTTCACCCTTAACGACAGGCGGGAGTACGGGCAGTCTCTGGTGCTGTTTTTCAGGAAGAGGAGAGTGTAGAATGGAAGGGCCGCCGTTCAGCGGCCCTTCGGCATGAAATACTGTGTCAGCACCCTGCTAGGCAAACGGGCCCGTCGTTTCGGCGGGCCCCTGCCTTGACATTGTCCAAGCGTTGTTAAGCCTAGCCGCCTTTGCGCTCAATCGTAGAGCAGCCGCGCGATGTCGGGCTGATCCATGTTGGTGGAGTCGTAGAACTTGGCACCGGTGTCCACGTCCGCCACAGGCTGCTTCTTGATGGCCTTGACGGCAAGTTCGACCGCCTGGAAACCGATATTGTATGGATCCTGCGTGATCGCGCCGAAGAAGTACTTGTTCCGGACGGCCGCCTTCTGGGCCTTGCCGGCATCGAATCCGATGACCACCATGCCGGGATACTGGGTGGGCAGTGCGCTGCCGTCGTTGGTGGCGGAAAGAACCGCTCTTGCCGTCCCCTCGTTCGAGCAGAAAATGCCGAGGGTGTTGTTCGACTTGACGCGGTTCAGGATCGCGGCGGCCGTGTTCGTGGCGTCGGTGTCTTTTGGCGACGCCGGGACCTGAACGTCGATGATGATGGTTTTTCCACCGGTCGGGCTGTCAGGGGCGATGTAGGCCGGGTTGCCCTGAACCCTGATGTCGGCCTTGGTGTGGCTCGTCTCGGTGGTGATGAGCTTGATCATCTCGTCACGGAACCCTTTTCCGCGATCCGTCACTGATTGGCTGGTTGCGTCCTGATTGAAGTCGACGATCGTGACCGGGTGCGCGTTGGTGGCGGCGGCAATCTTGTCCTTGATCGCGGCGAACATGTGGTCCGCTGCAATTCCCGCCGCGGCATAGCTGTTGGTGGCCGCGGTCGCATAGATTGCGCCTTTTGGCGCATTTGGAACTCCGGAGTCGAACCCTATAATGGGTATTTTTCTCTGAATGGCCTGGTTGAGCTGATCCATGACGGAGTTCGTGTCGAGCGCTGCAAGGGCGATGGCAGCGGGATTCTTCGCCATGTCGTTGACCAGCATCTGCACCTGGGGCTGGATGTCGGCTTCCGTGGGGGGCCCTTCAAAGGTGATGTCGACGCCGTACTGCTTTGCCGCAGCTTCTGCGCCCGCCTTGACCGTCTGCCAGAACTGGTGCTGGAAGCCCTTCGAGATGACGGGAATGTAGGTCTTCGCCGGTTTGCATCCCACCAGGGCGACGAGGATCACTGCCGCTACCAGCAGTACCCCGTTTCGTCTGAAAAATCTCATAGGCACCTCCTCTAGTTTTTTTGCCCGGAACATTCGCTCCGGGCAGATTGCCACGACCAGGAGCCCAGCAGTTGTAGCACCACACGCCGCGCTACGGCTGCCGCTCCATTTCTTTTCGTTGTGAAAGCTCCTTGTGCTTGAATATCTCCGCAAACTCGTGATCGGCCGCCCTCTCTTCAGCTCGGATTCGGGCCTGCTCCGCCTTCTCTTCCGCTTTCATCTTCTTGAAGGTAGTTTTCAGCTCGCTTCGAGCTGCGCTGATCTGCCCCCTGATCGCCGCGGCCTGCTGGCCATTGCTGGCCGCCCTGCTCGAGGCCAATTCCCGCCTCATGGCTGCGATCTTTTCCATCACCGATGCCTTGTAAAGGTCTGCAGGTGTTTCAATCCGTACTTCCGCCGCCTTTCTGGTGCGGTACATGTCCAGAAGCACCGCCCCAATGACGATGACGCCGGTAAAGAATGTCTGCCAATGGGCCTCGAGGTTCAGGGACGGCAGGCCGGTGGCCAGCACCGACATGATGAACACGCCGATGATGGTTCCCCAGATCGTGCCGACGCCTCCCGAAAGCGACGTACCGCCGATGACTGCTGCAGCGATCGCGCCCAGCTCGAACCCCTGCCCCTGGGCGGGGAGTACGGTGGTGTAGATCGCAGCGTAGGAGATTCCCCCGATGCCCGCGGTGGCTCCTGCGATGACGTAGACCAGCATCTGCCACTTCTTCACATCGACGCCCGAGAGACGGGCGGCCTCCAAGTTGCTGCCTATAGCATAGGTGTATCGGCCCAGCTTCGTGTTGGACAGCATGAGGTGGCAGATCACGGCCACGGCGGCGAGCAGGAATGCACCGGTGGGTATCGCTACGCCGTTGGCGCCGAGGTAGAGGAAGATGCTTTTGAACCATCCCCCCGGCGTGCCGCGGATGGGGAAGGTGGCGCTCTGCACGTTGGAAACAATGGAGCCGACGCCCATGGAGATCATCATTGTGCCCAGCGTCACGATGAACGGCGGCATCTTCAGCCTGGAGACCAGGAGGCCGTTGAAGTACCCAAAGGCGAGGCCCACGACGATGATCAGGAGAAGGCTGGGAACCATCGGAAATCCATTCTTGAGCGCGGTGCCGCCGATGATGGCCGCTGCCATCATGACCGTCCCGACGGAAAGGTCGATTCCGCCGCTGATGATGACAAAGGTGACGCCCATCGAGATGAACCCGATGTAGAAGGCGGCGTCGATGATGTTCACCAGGGTTGGGTAGGAGAAGTAGTTGCGCCCGAATATCCCGAAAAAAACGTAGAGAATGACCAGGGCCCCAGGGGCAAGAAGCCACTTGAGCCCTCGCTCCCTGAACCGCTGCATTCGATTGATCTCAAGTGTCCTATCCCCCATACTTCAGCTCCTACTCAGCACTTCCTGGCGCCCCATGGTTGCGTACTCCATGATGGCTTCCTGGCTGGCCTCTTCGATGTTGAGCTCCCCCGTGATCCTTCCCTCGGACATCACGAGGATACGATCGCTCATGCGAAGGATCTCGGGAAGTTCCGATGAAATCATGATGATGGACTTCCCCTCTCGAGTCAGCGCGTTCATCAGCGTATAGATTTCGCTTTTTGCGCCCACGTCGATTCCGCGGGTTGGCTCATCAAAAATCAGGATATCGCAGTTGCGGATCAGCCACTTCGCGATCACGACCTTCTGCTGGTTGCCTCCGGAAAGGTTTCGCAGCAGCTGTTCCAGCGAGGGCGTCTTGATGTTCAGCCTGCGAACGTATTCTGACGTAACGTTTTCCACCTTTTTTGCGTGAATGAAGAGGCCGCGCTGGAAGCGGTCGTAGGTGGCCATTGCCAGATTGTCTTTCACGCTGAGATCGACCGCCAGCCCGAAGCGCTTGCGGTCTTCCGACAGGTACCCGATGCCATGCGCGACGGAATCTTGCGGTAAATGAATAAAAACACGACGTCCGCGGATCTCTATCGTACCGCTTTGAACCTCATCCGCGCCAAATATCGCCCGCGCCGTCTCCGTTCTGCCGGATCCCATGAGTCCGGAAATCCCGAGGATTTCTCCCTCGCGGAGATCGAAGCTGACGTCCCTCACCAGCTTCCCGGCGTTCAGCCTATGTACTCGAAGGACGACCGGCGCATCGGGGGCAACGCTGCTTTTCGTCTTCGACTGCTCGTAGATGACGCGGCCGACCATCATGTTGATGATCTGTTGCTTCGTTACCCCTGAGGACGGTTTCGTATCGACACACTCACCGTCACGCAGCACGGTAACTCGATCCGCGATGCGATGGATTTCGTCAAGACGATGAGAGATGTGAATCATTCCAACGCCTCTACCCGCCAGATCGCGCATGATGGCGAAAAGGTCGGCGATTTCGGCGTCCGACAACGCGGCCGTCGGCTCGTCCAAGATCAGGATTCGCAGGCTGTGCGACACGGCCTTGGCGATTTCCACCATCTGCCGCTTGCCGAAGGTCAGCCGACTCAGGGGCTCGCTGGGATCGATGTTCATCTTGAGCCGCTTGAACAGCTCCCCTGCGCGGCGATTCTGCTCGTGCTCATCGAGAAGTATGCCGTTGAACCGAGTTGATTCTCTGCCAATGAAGATGTTCTGCGCCACCGTAAGGTGATCCATCATGCTCAATTCCTGATGGATGATCCCGATACCCATCTCGAGTGCATGCTTGGGGTTCCGCGGGTTGAACGGATGGCCGAGATAGTGGATTTCACCGGAGTCTTTTGGATTGATACCTACGAGAACCTTCATGAGCGTCGACTTGCCGGCGCCGTTCTCCCCGACTAGAGAGTGAATCTCCCCCTCTTCGAGGTCGAAATCCACCTGTTTCAGGGCATGCACGCCTGTGAAGCGTTTATCGATTCTCTGCATTGAGAGGATTTGGCGGCTCACGACAAAAACCTCACGCCACGCCTCGGCTCCCTGCCGATGAAGATGTTCTGCGCCGCCGAGAGGTGGGGCATCAGGTTGAGCTCTTGATGGATGATGCTTATGCCGAGAACGCCGCCGGGCTTACGATCATGGCTGCACGTGATAAGCGCATGAACGCCCGGGAAGTACTTGTCTGTGTCCTGCATTACGACGATCGGCTCAGCCATTCGAACCCGCCAATGCAGTCAGGATGAAATCGTTTACATTCTTCGAACATACTAACTTAATATGGTCGGTATGGATTGTCAAGCTTTTGCCGCCTTTAATGCCTTCAATTCATCGCCCCCGGGCACAGCCTCGCTTGAGTGCCGTATGAGCTTGGTCGCAAAGCACAGGATCTCCGGGCTGCCGCGCCTGGTCCCGGTGAGCCGCTCGAAGATCATGCGCGCCGCCGCGGCCCCCATCTCCGCGATGGGTTGGGAAACCGAGTAGCGGCAGAACTGAAGAAGCGGCGAGTAGGGCATCTCGTCGAAGGCGGCGAACACGATGCCTCCGGAGGCCTCCCGCCCGCGCGATAGGAGGTAGTCTGTCGCGCCGATATGAGTGTAGAGATTGACCGCGAAGAAGGCGTCGGGCCGGTTCGGCAGCGCCGACATCTCCTCCATGGCGTGGTAGCCCCATTCCATATGCGGCGGCCCGAAGCGTACGAAATCCGGTTCCAGGGCAAGCCCCGCCTCCTGCATTGCCTTCTTGTAGCCCTCGTAGCGCTCGCGTCCCGTCGATATATGAAGATCTCCTCCGATGAAGCCCACGCGCCGATAGCCATCCGCGATGAGGGCTGCGGTCGCCTCGTAAGCTCCTCCGCGGTTGTCGACCAGTACGGCGTCGGCCCTGCAATCGGAGACGACGCGGTCGATGAACACCAGGGGCGTGCCTCGCCTCTGGGCCGCGCGGATATGTCGCCCCTGGTCGGTGGCGGGGATCATCACGATGGCATCGGCAAGCCTTTCGGTGAGCAGCTTTATCCTCCGCTTCTCCTCCTCCACGTTCTCATAGGAGGAGCAGACCAGGAGGCTGTAGCCGTGCACGGCGAGCTTGCGTTCCATGCTTTCCACCAGGAGCATAAAGAAATCGCTTGACAGCTCCGGCGCGATGACACCGACCATGCGGCTGGCCCTGGTCTTAAGGCTCCGCGCCACTTGGTTGATGTTGTAGGAAAGTCTTTCAATGGCCGAGCGGACCTTCCTTTTGGTCCCCTCGGAGACCCGGGGATGATCGTTGAGCACGCGGGAGACGGTGGCGGTGGAAACCCCCGCCTCCCTGGCGACGTCCCGGATGGTCACAACGGCCTGCTTCATCCGATCCCTTAACCCGGCCCTCATGATACGCGGATTGGCCGGAGAAGTCAAGGTGTAATCGATTACATGGATCTTCACAGGGTTTTTAAGTGCTATTGCCCTTTCGAATGAAATCGTTACCACTGCTACATGAAGATGGGTCTGGGCCGGGGCAGTCTATAAAAGCCTTGAGAGAATATCGGCGGGAACGCTTTCACGGAGCCGGGGATAGGCTTCAATAATGCGGGCTATATCCGCCAGGTCTTTCTGCCGTTTGCTGCCCCGTCTTTCGGGATCCGAAGCCGCCCAGACTTTGCCCCGTAATACGTCCTCTATATCAGCGACGCTCATAACGCGTCCAAGCACTTCCTGTTTTCGCGCGTTCCCGATGAAGCCGGCGTATTTGCGGTCCGTTTGTATCTGCACTCGGAGCTCCGATCCCGGAAGAGAGATGTTCAGGCTATGGGGGAAGGAAACGACCTTGAACAAGCTTCCCAATGATCGGGACAAATCTTCCATATTCTCGACCGCCACTACCACGTCGAGATCCAGGCTCACCAGGGGCTCGACGTATGCATTTACCGCCTGACCTCCGATGACGCAATAGGGAATCTTTTTCTCTTCGAGGAAGCTGAGAAAGATGTCAAGAAAATCGCTCGTGTCCATTGTCACGATTCGCCTAAAGGTGGAAGCGAGCATGCCGGTTTCATTTGACCTCCGTGCAGTATCATAAGACGAGGCAGAGGAAGGATCAAGCGTGATATAGCTGCTCTGCGGCTGCCGCCGTTTTGAGAAGCGTCGGTGCAATGGAATAGGGGCGTCCGACCGCGTCGCGGTGCCTGGCCGCGCGTGCAGGTGCTCCCAATAGGTTTGACCACGGTGAGATCTCCGTATAGCCTACGCAACATGAACGCCGCCAGTAGCTTCCCTCCTCTTCGGATCATTGAAACTCTCAACGCATGCGCCTCCACGTCACGGATTCTCGCTTCCTTCGACGAGACGCTCTTGAAGTGGGCGGACAACGAAGAAAGCATGTATGAGCCGTTCCTCTGGCAGCTCGAGGAGCATGCGGATCTAGTGGGCTCGCTCACCGAAGAATGGGTTCACGCCACGGCCAATCAGTACGTAGCCGGAAAGTTATGCTCGGGCGGGCCCCTTCTTCTGCGCTGCATCCAGAGTCTTGGAAGCTCCCTCAAACCTGATGCCTCCCGCCTGCTCGCTTCGTTCCTTGATACACCATGGAGGTACGCGCTTTTGAGCGTGAAGGGCGTGATCGCGGATACGCTTTTCTCCGTGCACGATTATTTTTCAGGAGAAGAGCTTCTCCTCCAATCCGACAGTCTGGCGCACCTGAATAAGAGGGGAGTGCCGCTCGTTCTCACCCTGCTTTTCAACAACGGCCATTGTTTTCAGACCTATGGGCCGCTGCACGCGCATATCGGTTTCGAGCCGTTCGATTTTCTCTTTTTCGCCCGGATGCTCGACTCCCGTCTGGCCGAGAGGAAAGGGCTTGGCGCTTGCATGGCACAGAACCCCATCCCTTTCTTTTTGCTTGATTGCGCTTCCCAGGTTCCTCCAATGGCCCACAATGGGAAGAGGGTTGTCTATTGCTTTCACTCGCTCAAGGCTCCCGGCTTCGATCTCGGAACTCTGCGCTCGCGCGGTCATTTCACCACAGAGAGCCGGGAATCAATGACGCGCCTCTGCCTGGACGGAAAGGACTCCCCATTCGATCTCGCACACGTCTATTACGACGGGAAGAACAGAGTTCTCGCCGTTCATACTTCGGGGATGGAAAACTATGGCAGGCTCCGGGACCTTATTCTATCCGATATCGAGCTCCCCGAGCAGCCGTTCTGGATGTCCAGCGCGAATATGACCGCCACGGCCGGCCACGTTCTGAAAATGAAAGAACCCGAGGATGGCTTTTCGAGCGCGTTCGAAGAAGAGCCGACTCCGAAGGAAACGAAAGACCTTGAAACCATGAACGCCTTCATGCGGGAAGCGGCCGACCGTTCCAACTACGGTTTACCGATTTCCTACGAAGAGCTCGCTAGAAAACATGGTATCCCGCTTGAGACGGCCCGACAGGTACAAAAAATGATGGATCGACAAGGGAAACGATTCTTCATTTCTCTCAAAGGGGGAATCCCGGGCTTCTCTCCGCCTCCTCCCGCCGTCAGAATGAAGATGAAGGGTCCGCTCGCTGAATCCGAGCTGTTTGTTTTCTCCTCCAGCGATCGCTCGCGGGAGCTGTTTCATGAGCACGATGCCGGTTTTACGGCCCTCGCCCGCACCGTGGGTAGAGAAGCTCCCGACTTTCAAGAAATGCCGGCCATCGTAGACGATCTCAGCCTGAAGCATTGGGTCGCGACCGACTCGACCATAGTCGCCTACTCGTTCATTCTCTTCCTGGCGGCAGGAGAGGATTTCAAGCCGGCTGATGACTACGCTACCGAGATCCTGCGTCTTTTCTGGCAGGTCCTCATTCCGAACAAAGGGAAAAAGAGCATCCAGCGTTTTCTGGACAAGTACACGTCTTATTGCCAAAAGATCCTTGCCCCTGCCGGGCTTGTCGAGACCAAAGTGGGATCGGAGGGCATGTGCCTCGCAAGGCGTACGCGGTTCTTCGAGGAGTGGGTGCAAATTGCCAAGTAGCCCCGCGGCGCATTATTCGGTTTTTCCGTCCCCTGGTGACATGACGTGAGATACTATATGCTTAAAGGAACCTTTCATCACCGTCGGAGAGGACTTTCATGGATCGGATTCAAAAAGGCAGCATCATCAGGGGCCCCGCAACCCCCGAGCCAGTTGAGGTCAAGCTTGTCGAAAAGGTGGGCGGCTATCTTCACATAGTCGGTGTGGGTACTCTTTCGGGGAACCATTCCGATTTCCTCATCGCGGCGGAAGATATGGACTCATACTCTTCTGATAACGCAGAGAAAGCTTTCTCTGAGGAAGCGTGGAAGGTGTTCCTGGGATTGGAGACGATCCGGTACCGCTTCGCATCTCTCTACGATCCACTGCTCGCGGTCAACACATCGAAGATCGATCCCCTGCCTCATCAAATCGAGGCCGTCTACGGCTACATTCTCAAGCTTCCCCGGATCCGTTTCCTGATCGCGGACGATCCCGGCGCCGGAAAGACGATCATGGCCGGGCTTGTCATCAAGGAGCTCAAGCTGCGGCGGGTGATCGACCGCGTTCTCATTGTCTGTCCCGGGCACCTGAAGGACCAGTGGAGAAGGGAATTATCCGAACGGTTCGAAGAGAAGTTCATCGTGATCGACAGGGGCATAATGGATTCGCTCTACGGTGAGAACGCATGGAACAGGGAGAAGCAAATCATCACCTCCATCGACTTCGCCAAACGCGACGAGATATTGCCGTCTATCGCCGCGGCGCACTTCGACTTGGTCATCGTGGATGAAGCGCACAAGATGAGCGCGTACCAATACGGCGACAAGACCGAAAAGACCGGCCGCTACCGTCTGGGGGAAACGCTCTCCAGGATCTCGGATCACTATCTCTTCCTCACGGCGACCCCGCACCGTGGGGATCCGGAAAGCTTCCGGATGTTCCTGGACCTGCTGGAGCAGGGGTTCTTCGCCACGAGCGAGATGGTGCACGAATCCGTCCGCAACCGCGACAACCCTCTCTTCATACGAAGGATCAAGGAAGACCTGAAGGATTTCGAGGGCAAGCCCCTGTTCCTTCCGCGCTACGTGAAAACGATCGCATACGACCTGGGCACGAGATCGCCGGCGGAAAAGGACCTTTACAATGCCCTGTCCGAATACGTCGTGACGCAATACAACCTCGCTCTCTCGCGCGACAAGAAAAGAAACATCGCATTCGCCCTTGTCATCCTCCAGCGCAGGCTCGCCTCCAGCAGCTACGCCCTCCTGAAATCCCTGGAACGCAGGAAAGGACGCCTGGAGGAGCTTCTTAAAGGTGCGCAGGAAAGGTTGAGCTTCTCGGGGGAAATGCTCGATTTGGATTCCGCGGAAGATCTGAGCGAGGAGGAGAGGTGGCGGGAGGAGGAGATCTGGGAGTCCCTCAGCGTGGCGGAGAACAGGCAAGAGCTGGAGGATGAAATCTCCACGCTGGAAAACCTCATTTCTCAGGCAAGGGCGATCATCCATGGGGAGAAAGAGATCAAGCTCATGGAGCTGAAAAAAACCGTCCACCGTCTGGAGACGGAAAATCCGAAGAAGGAGGAGCGAAAGATCCTGATTTTCACGGAATCGAGGGACACCCTGGATTACCTGGAAAGAAAGATGAAGGAATGGGGGTTCACGACCAACGTCATCCACGGCGGCATGAAACTGGAGGAAAGGGTCCGGGCGGAAAGCGTGTTCAAGAACGAGACGGACATCCTGGTGGCCACCGAAGCGGCGGGGGAAGGCATCAACCTCCAGTTCTGCAACCTCATGATCAACTACGATCTTCCATGGAACCCCAACCGCCTGGAACAGAGGATGGGCCGCATCCACAGGTACGGCCAGACGCGGGAAGTGTGGGTATTCAATCTCGTGGCCGAGGATACCCGCGAGGGCAGGGTGCTGAAGAAGCTTTTCGAAAAGCTTGACGAGATCAGGAAGGCGATGGGAAGCGACAAGGTCTTCGACGTGATCAGCGACGTTCTCCCCAACGTCAACCTCTCCCAGCTCATGATGGACGCCGCGGCCAGGACCCGCAGCGTCGACGACATAATCGGGGAGATGGACGTGACCGTGGACGAGGAGTACATCCGCCGGGTCAAGGAGGAGCTGGGGGAGAGCCTCGCCACGCACTTCATCGACTACACCCGGATAAAGGAGATGGCGAGAAAGGCCGAGGAATATCGCCTGATTCCTGAGTACACGGAAAACTACTTCCGCAAGGCTTTCCAGAGGGCTGGCGGGAGCGTCAGGGAGACGCGGGAAGGTTTTCTCGCGGTGGATTCCGTGCCGCACGCCATCCGCAAGGCGAGCGAGCGGGACGAAATCCTTAAGTCTTTCGGCGCCGTGCTCAAGCGGTACCCCAAAATGACGTTCGACAAGAAGGTGGCCTTCCACCATGCCGACGCTGAGTTTGTTTCCTTCGGTCACCCTCTTTTCGAGTCCGTCATGGCCTGGGTGGAGGCCGAGCTTATGGACTCGGTGCAGAACGGCGCGGTTTTCCTGGATCCGGACAGGCTCATGGACGGGCACAACCTTTTCTATGAGGGAGAGATCAGAGACGGCAATGGTGAGACCGCGGGCAAGAGGCTTTTCGCCTTGTATGCGAGGGACGATGACATGAAAGAAGTCCCTCCCTCCTTGCTTTGGGACCTCGCGGAAGGCACGGCGGCCGACCGCAATGAAACGCTGGACAGGGAAGGCCTGAAGTCGAGGGCTTCCGAAGCGGTGATAGCCTCTCTGGAAAAATACAGAACGGAGATCTCGAACGAACGTACGCGCCAGGCCGCGATCAAGAAGAAGTACGGCGTCAAATCTCTGGAGACCCTCATCCTGAAGCTCGACGGCGAGCTGATCCCGCTGAAAGACAGGCAGATGCGGGGTGAGAACGTGGACCTCGCGATACGGAACAAGGAGGAGAGAAAGGCGGAATACGAGCGCGCGTTGGCGGATCTCGAGCGCTTCATCGTGCGGGAGCAGAACCTCGTGATGTCAATGCCCCGGTTTCGCGGGATCGTGAGGGTGAAGCCCGGGACAAAGCCCGTTACCGACGCCGCCGCGGATCCCGAGGTGGAAAAGGCGGGCATGGACGCCGCGATGAGCTACGAGCGCAAAGAGGGAAGGGAGCCGGAGGACGTGTCGAGCGAGAACCTCGGGTTCGACATCCGGTCCAGGGAAAAGACCGGCGGATGCCGCTATATCGAAGTGAAGGCGAGGTCTGATGTGGGAGCGGTGGCCCTCACCCAGAACGAATGGTTCAAGGCAAAGCGCTTCGGTGACGACTACTATCTCTACGCCGTCATGAACGCAAAGAAATTGCCGCAGCTGTTCCCGATCCGAAACCCCGCATCCACGCTCCGCGCCGATGAAAGAGTAGAGGTGGTGCGCTACGTGATCGGGGCGGACCAGATTACGGAGAAAGCGGGGAAAAGGGATTGACCGAAGCGCCGCGAGGCCCCCGTTTCATCGAAGAATCCTTTCCCGTCAAGGAAGTGGGCGCGGAGTCCGCGCGGGAGAAGAACATCCGGCACGGCCACATCTCCACGCTTCACATCTGGTGGGCGCGCCGCCCTCTGGCCTCTTCCAGGGCGACGGTGTATGGGGCCCTGGTGCCGACGCCGGAGACGCCCGATGACGTACGGAACACCAGGCAATTCATCATCGATTTCTCCAAGTGGGAGAACTCCCTCAATCCAACCATGATTCAAAGGGCCCGCCGGGACATCCTTGCGGCCGGCGGCGGAAGGTCTCCCCGGGTGCTCGATCCGTTCGGCGGCGGGGGAGCCATTCCCCTTGAAGCGCTCAGGCTGGGATGCGAGACGTACTCGGGAGACCTCAATCCCGTGGCGGTGCTGATCCAGAAATGCACCCTGGAGTACCCGCAAAAGTTCGGAAAGCAGGGCCCGGTCGTGCAGGAAGGCGAGGTGATCGGAAGCGCGCACAAGCATGCTGTCAACGCGGAGAACAGGCTCCTGGAGGACGTGAAGAGATGGTCCGGCAGGGTCCTGAAGGAAGCGAAAGCCGGGCTTTCCCGATTCTACCCCTCCGATCCCGACGGCTCAACTCCTGTTGGCTATATCTGGGCGCGGACCATCCCCTGCCAGAATCCCGCCTGCGGGGCGGAGATTCCCCTCATGCGCCAGTTCTGGCTGGCAAAGACGTCAAGTAAAAAGGTGAGCCTGTTCCCCTTCGTCAAGGCCGGCAGCGTCCTTTTCCGCATCGTGGGGGACGCATACAAGGAGATGCCTGCAGGCTTCGACCCGGAGGAGGGAACGGTTTCCCGGGCCGTGGCGAGGTGCCCGGTCTGCGGGTCCATGTCGGACGACACGACAACACGAAAGCTATTCCAGGAAGGGAAAGCCGGGCAGAGGATGATCGCCGTTGTCCTACTTAAGGAAGGACGGACGGGAAAAAGGTACAGGATATCGACTGAAGAGGATGAGGCCGTGTTCCTGGGTGCGGAAAAGGCGCTGGAGGGGAAGAGCGCCCTGCTCCGGGAAGAGTGGGGCATGGAGCCTGTACCGGATGAGCCGCTTCCGCCCGCGCGCACGCTCGGATTTAGAATACAGAACTACGCCATGAACACCTGGGGCGACCTGTTCAACTCACGGCAGAAGCTGGCGCTCATCATCTTTGCGGACGCGGTGCGCCGCGCGTACAATGGGATGATCGCCGAGGGGTATGAGGCGGAGTACGCCAGAGCGGTAGTGGGGTATTTAGGAATATTGGTGGATAGGCTGGCAGATAAATCCGGCGTTCTTGTAAGGTATAACTCAGCTGCAGAGAAAATTGAAGGTGTCTTTGGTCGTCAGGCACTCCCAATGTTATGGGATTATGTTGAGACCAATCCCTTCACGGATGTCGGCTGGCACAACATGCAGGAGTGGATCGAACAGATCATCCAGCACTGCTCCCAAATCGAGCAGCCGGCGCACGTAACTCAATCTTCCGCAATCGCCCTGCCGTACGCCGACTCGTTCTTTGACGCCGTGTTCACCGATCCTCCCTACTACGATAATGTTCCCTATTCCTATCTCTCCGATTTCTTCTACGTCTGGCTCAAGCGGACGATCGGAGACGCCTTTCCGGAGCTTTTTTCCACGCCCCTCACGCCCAAGAAAAGCGAGATCGTCGCGTACTCGGAAGGCGTCGGAGGATTCGAGGAGGGCAAGCGCCGGTTCGAGGAGATGCTGAAAAAATCGTTTCAGGAAATCCACAGGGTATTGAAACCCGACGGCGTTTCCCTGATCGTGTATGCCCACAAGTCCACGGCCGGATGGGAGACCCTCATCAACTCGCTCCTCGATTCGGGCCTCATCATGACGGGCGCCTGGCCGATCAACACGGAGAAAGTAGGAAGGATGCGCTCTCAAGAATCCGCGGCCCTCGCATCCTCCATATACATCGTATGCCGCAAGATGACCCGCAAGCCCACGGGGATTTACAGCGAAGTGAAGGAGGCGCTCGTCAATCACCTCGATCTAAAATTGGAGAAGCTCTGGGGAGAGGGAATCGGCGGGGCGGATTTCTTCATCGCGGCAATCGGCTCGGCCATAGAAGTGTTCGGGAAGTTCGAGAAGGTCATCGACTTCGAGGGCACCACTGTGCGCGCGGACAGGCTGCTGGAGGACATTCGCCTGATCGTCACCGATTTCGCGGTCCGCCGAATATTGAAAAACGGCTTTGCGGGGGAAATAACCGACCTGACGCGGTTCTACGTCCTCTTCCGCTGGGAGTTCGGAGAGTCGAGGGTCGGGTTCGACGAGGCGCGGAAGCTCGCCCAGAGCTGCGGAATCGATCTGGCCCTGGAATGGAACCGGGGCGGATTCATAATGAAGGAGAAAGAGCTCATACGCGTCATCGGCCCCCAGGAAAGGAAAGCGGAGAAGCTGAAGGACTCCACGGAGCTCATCGACGTGCTCCACCGCTGCCTGCTCCTGTGGGAGAAGAGCCGGAGGGACGAGATGATCCAGGCCCTCACGGAGTCCGGTTTCGGCAAGAGCGAGGCTTTCTTCCGCGTGGCCCAGGCGGTCTCTGAGACGCTGCCGACGGAGAGCAGGGAGAAGAAGCTCCTGGACGGGTTCCTCTCGGGAAGGGAGAGGCTTCAGGAAACCGCGCGGCGAAGCTCTCGGCAGGGGGAGCTTTTCTAGGGTAGTATGACGGCAGTCGAGGTATAAGGGATGAATGTTATCGCCAAACCGGCGCGGACCGTACCGAGGATCGAATACCTTCGTGTGCAGAACTACCGTGCCTTGTGCGACATCGAACTCAAGGGATTGAAGCCTCTCACTGTTTTTCTCGGGCCTAATGGCAGTGGGAAATCCACGGTCTTCGATGTGTTCGCTTTCCTGGCTGAGTGTTTCACGATCGGGCTTCGTCGGGCATGGGACAAGCGGGGGCGCTTCAAGGAGCTTCGCACCAGAGGCCAGGAAGGACCCATCGTCATTGAGCTGAAATACAAGGAGAGCCCGAGCATTCCGACAATCACCTACCACATGGCGATAGACGAAGGCGACGGCGGGCCGTATATGGCCGAGGAATGGCTCAAATGGAAAAGACAGAGCTATGGTAAGCCTTTCAATTTCCTCGATTTCCGGGGAGGTGCGGGAGAAGTCATTTCCGGGGAACTGCCCGACGAGACGGACAATCGGGTATCCGAAAAACTCGAATCTCCCGAGCTTCTCGCCGTGAGCACACTCGGACAGCTTGCGAAGCATCCCCGCGTGAGCGCTCTGAGAAGGTTCATTACGGGATGGCATCTGTCGTATCTGAGCGCGGACGCCACACGCGGCCATCCCGAAGCCGGTCCTCAGGAGCGGCTTTCAACGACGGGGGACAACCTGCCAAACGTTATTCAGTATCTCAAGGAACAGCATCCTGAACGTCTTGAGCGGATATTAAAGACCCTTTCCTCAAGGATTCCCCGTTTGGAGAAAGTCAGCGCGGAAACCATGCAGGACGGAACCCTTCTCCTCCAGATCAAGGACGCTCCCTTCGAACGGCCGGTGCTTGCCCGTTTCGCTTCGGACGGCACGTTGAAAATGCTCTCATACCTGACGCTCCTCTACGATCCAACTCCGCCGGAGCTTATCGGCATCGAGGAGCCCGAGAACCATCTCCATCCCAGACTTCTTCCGGAGCTTGCCGAGGAATGTAGAATCGCATCGAGCGGGACACAGCTTCTGATTACCACCCATTCTCCGTTTTTCGTGAACGGCCTGCAACCCGAAGAGTTGTGGGTCTTATTCCGTGACGAAAAAGGCTTTACGGGAGCGCGCTGCGCCGCGGACATGAAGGGGGTCAAGGAGTTTATGGAGGAAGGCGCCCAGCTTGGCTATTTGTGGATGGAAAGCCATTTCGAAGTCGGGGATCCGCTCGCTAAACCGAAGGACTGACCGGGCGCATGAGAATCGAAGTGATAGTCGAAGAACCTTCCGCCGAAGCCGCCTTGCAGAATATCTTGCCGAAAATGATTCCGGTTGGATCAAGCTTCAAGATTCATGTGCATCAGGGCAAGCAGGACCTGCTCTCAAAGCTTGTGAGCCGCCTACGCGCGTACCGCAAGCACATTGCCAAAGATGACAGGCTTATGGTTCTCGTGGACAGAGACAGGGAGAATTGCCACAGCTTGAAGAAAAAAATGGAAAACGCAGCAGAAAAGGCGGGGCTTGTATCGAAATCGAAAGCGAAAGGGAAGACCTTTCACGTCATGAACAGGCTCGCAATTGAGGAGTTGGAGGCCTGGTTTTTCGGGGATCCGCAGGCTATTTCGGAAGCATTCCCGAAAATACCGGTATCCGTCTTCAATAGAGAGCCATATCGGATTCCCGATTCTATCAAAGGAGGAACGGCGGAAGCCCTCGAGAGGGTGCTCAAGCAGTACCGATACTATCCCAGCGGCATGCCCAAGATCGAGGTTGCTCGCGCGATCTCCTCACGCATGGATCCTTCGCGTAACATTTCGAAAAGCTTCAAAGTATTCAAGAAAGGGATCGAAGTCCTCACGGGCTGTAAGGAAGCAATCCATGATTGACCGCCAGGAAATGCTGGATAAAGCCATACGCATTATCGTTTCAGCGTCGGATCCCGATAGAATCATCCTGTTCGGATCTCGCGCGCGGGGCGAGGTTTTCGCCGGCGGCGATTACGATCTTTTCGTTCTGAAGAAGGGCATGCGGGATCCACGGAGGGTCGCGCAGAAAATCTACATGGGTCTCGCCGGCTTCGGCGCTCCGGTCGACGTCATTGTGGAAGACGAGGAGAAATACGAGCGGCTGAAAGACGATCCGTACCTCATCTACCACGCGATCGCGGCGGAAGGCAAAGTCATATATGAAAAATCGTGAACACGCGGTTGAATGGCTGCACAGGGCGAGAAGCAGCCTTCTTCAGGCCAGGCTTGGCAGATCGGAGCCTGGGATACTCATTGAAGATCTCTGTTATCACGCGCAGCAGGCGGTCGAAAAGGCCCTGAAAGCGGTCTGTATTCATATAGGAATAGATGTGCCCAAGGTTCACGACATTGGGTTTTTAATCGATCTGCTCGCCGCCAATTCCATGCATCTTCCCGAAGAGCTCAACATCGCGCGAACGCTGACGGTCTATGCCGTCACCACCCGCTATCCCGGCGATTACCCTCCCGTGTCCGAGGCGGATTACGCTTCAGCGATTGAGACGGCGGAGAATGTAGTCCGCTGGGCTTCCCGGGAAATCGAGGGAGCTTTATGAAGCCTTTCCACACTGTTGCCGTTCCTCACCGGGATATCCTCGAAGGCCGTCTCACGATGGACGTTTTCGCGGCGGACCTCTGGCAGGTGTGCCGTCGCCAGGGTCCCGACGAGTACCGCGACGCGGATACCTTCTTTCGAAAGACGTTCGTCACGCAAGGGTTGCAGAACCTTCTTGATATCGTGGAGAAGAGGCTTGCGGGCCGGGGCGGGGATCCCGTCATACAGATCCAGACGCCTTTCGGCGGGGGGAAGACCCATTCGCTCATCGCGATGTACCACAAGGCCGTTGAATGGCGCGCGAAGCAGGTCGTGATGGTCGGAACGGCCCCCGGCGGACAAAAAACCCTTTGGGGGTGGCTCGAAGAGCAGCTTACGGGGAAGATCGACGCGCTTTCCGGTCCCGTATCACCCGGGAAAATCGCCCTTCTCAAGCTCCTCGAACAGCACCAGCCCGTGCTCATTCTGATGGACGAAATCCTCGAGTACGCGGTGAAGGCGGCAGGCACGAAAGTCGGAGAGAGCACTCTCGCCGCCCAGACTCTCGCCTTCATACAAGAGCTGGGAGAAACGGTGAGCGGCCTTGACAAAGCGTGTCTTGTCGTCACGATCCCTTCCAGCGTCGCTCCCCTGTACGACCAGAACGCCGAAAGGCTATTCCTGGGATTGCAGATGGTGGCGGGGCGGATCGAGAAGATCTACACCCCCATCGCCGACAGCGAAATCGCGAGCATCATCCGGAGCCGGCTTTTCAGCTCGTTCGATCAGCCGAAGGCGAAGGAGGTCGTGGACTCTTTCATCGAATACGCGGAAAGAGAAGGCATTCTTCCGTTCGGCTCGAGCGCGGGCGAATATCGCGACCGGTTTCTCGCGTCGTATCCGTTCATGCCCGAAGTGGTCGATGTTCTCTATCAGAGGTGGGGCAGCTTCGGTACTTTCCAGAGAACCCGGGGAGTGCTGAGGCTTCTCTCATTGGTCGTGCATACACTCAGGAATAGCGCCAAGACGTATATCGGTCTTTCGGACTTCGATCTGGGCAACCAGGAAATACGGCAGGAGCTGCTGAAGCATATAGGATCGGAGTTCAACAGCGTGATCGCCTCGGATATCACGGAGCCCTCCAGCGGCGCCCAAAAAGTCAACGGTTCCCTTGGAAACGCGTATCGAGGGCTGTCCCTGGGCACGAGCGCCGCGACATCGATTTTCCTCTATTCCTTTTCCGGCGGGCACGAACGGGGGGCCACGCTGGCCGAAGTTAAAAGAGCCGCGACCACCACGGAGAATCCCGCGAGCGTGGTCGCCGAGGCCGTGGAGCAGCTCAAGGCACGGCTTTTCTTCATGCAGAGCGTCGGAGAAAGACTCTTTTTTTCAAACAAGCCCAATCTCAATAAGACGCTTTTAAACCGGATCGAGAACCTTGACGACAGCGAGGTGATCGAAGCCGAACGGGAGCTGCTCATATCGTGCCTTTCGCGCCAGAAGCTCAAGGTAACCGTCTGGCAGGATGATCCCGCTCAAATCCAGGACACCGATTCGCTTCAGCTCCTGATATTGAGAGACCGCCAGGAGGAGGTGATGAAGGACATTATTCGGAACAAGGGCCAGACTCCCCGGGTGTACGGCAACGCCCTTTTTTTCCTCTATCCCCACGACAATGAGAAAACCGCATTATCCGCAGCGCTCAAAAAAAGAATGGCGTACGAATCGATAGAGGAAGATCAGGATTTCCCGCTGACCGAGGAACAGCGACGGGAGCTCGCGAAAGTGCTGAAGAAGTGCAGGATAAGCGCGAACGAAGCGCTTCGCAGAGCGTATCGAATGGCGGCAGTCCCGTCGAAAGACGGCTTGCGTGAAATAGACCTCGGAGTACCGACCTACGGCGAGAATAAAAACATTGACGACGGGGTATACGACAAGCTGCGGTCGGAAGGGCTTCTGTTGGAGAACCTGGCTCCTCTGGTGATCCGTGAGAAATATCTGGCCGGAAAAGAGTATGTGAGCACCGAGGCCATTTTCCAATCCGCTCTGAAGACCCCGGGAGAACCCAGGCCAATCTCGAAATCGGCAATCGAAAAAGGAATCCGTGAAGGCGTGAAAAGCGGCCTCTTCGGCTTGGGAGAGTTGGAAGGGGTTGATGCGAAGTGTCTGTTCTTTCAGACGGAACCTTCAGTAGCGTTCGGCGGCAAGGAAGTGCTTATCTGCGACGCGAAATGCGTGGAACAGAAGAAAAGCGAGCCGATTCAAGCGCCCTTGTCTCCATCCGGAGCACCGACCGCCAAGGTGTCTTCCCACCCGCAGCCGGGTCGAAGCGGCAAAACCTCGATCGTGATATCGTTTCGAGTGCCCAAGGGCAAAGTCAGCTCCATTATGGGCGTCATGAACTACCTCCAAAGCAGGTTCGAAGGTCTGGATATTACGTTAACAGCAAGCGGCGGCGAGATCACGCTTCAAGAATACGACGACAAAGTCATGGAAGCGTTCCGACAGGCGGGAATAGAGGTGAGAGAGGGGTGAGATCCCCCGATACACGGTATCGAGAGCATGTATATCGAAGGCTACTCGTACCTCAGCGCCTCTACGATCTGCAGGCGCGCGGCCTGCCTGGCCGGCACGATGGCCGCCAGGGCGCCGAAGAACAATCCGAAAAACACGGCGGTGAGCATTCCGGCGATCGGGAAGGCGAAGCCGAGAGGGAAGATGTCCTTTATCGCGGACACGAAGGCGTCGCCGAGATAGAGGCCGCCCAGAAGCCCGAAGGCCGTTCCGATGGCGGCAAGAAGAAGGGCTTCGGCCAGCACCATCCCCCGGATCTGGCCCCGTGTCGCTCCCACCGCTCGGATCATGCCGATCTCCCGGGTGCGTTCGATGACGCTGATGGCGAGGGTATTGATCATCGCGATGAGCGACGGCAAGGCAAGAAAGGCGAAGAGCAGATATATTCCCGAGAGGGCGGCGTTCATCTGGTCCTTGATCGAATTGTAGAAGGTCCGTCCCCGGATCATCTGGAACTGGGGGTAATCATGGCTAACCGCCTTGATCCCGCGCTCGGCAGCCTCCGCGTCGGCGCCCGGTTTCAGGTTCAGCTGGAGGAAAACATCCTCCTCCTTGCCGAAATCGGAAAACAGATTCGCCTGAGAAATGAACGCGGAGGGTGCCTTAGCGTTCAGAAGGTCCGCGGCCAGTGCGGCCACGCGATACTCCACGGAACCGCCCGGACCGAGGAGCGTCACCATCTGGCCGACCTTTGCGCCGCTGGCCTTCAGGAAAACGCCGTTTGCGATGAGCGCCCTCCCCTTGGAGATTTCCCCGTACGCCGAATCGTTTCCCTGCAGGAAATACAATCCTCCTACCTTCGGAAATGCCACGGGGTCCACGCCCAGAAGCGAGACCGCTTGTCCCTTCACGCTTGAGCCTGCGTAGCGCATTGTGGCCACCTCGCTCACTCCGTCTATGCCCCGAAGCCTGCGGGCGAACTCCGGGCCCGCCCCGATATCGCTGCTCCAAACGCTGATGGCCGGCGGGACGAACAGGTAATCGCTTCCCATATTTTTCTGCATCAGCTCGTTGAGTGGGACGGTAAGGCTGGAGAGCAGGCCGCCGGCGGCCACGATCACCGCCAGCCCCAGCATGGTGGATGATGCCGTGACCGCCGTCCGCATCGACTGGCGCTTGATGTTGCCGCACGCGATCTCGCCGATTCCCTGCCGTGCGTAGATGGCCGCGATGAGCCTTCCGAATATGCCGGCGAGGGGAGTCACCAACGTCGGCGCCACAAGCACCAGACCGACAAGGAAGAGAAGCCCGCCGGGAACGATCACTGCAGGCTTCCCTGAAAAGAGCGCAATCGTGGAGAGCGCTATGACGAGCGCTCCGGCGACGAATCCCGGGCTTATCCGCCGCAGCAGGCCCGATTGCGCGGCCATCGGTCTCATGGCCTCCAGGGGAGTCACTCTGCCGGCGTTTCGCGCGGGAAGAAGCGCGGCAAGGACCGTTATCCCCACGCCGAGCAGAACGCAGCCGACCACCAGAAGGGGAGAGACAACCGGGGCGCTGATTTTCAGGTTGATGTACCGGCTGAGATAGGGAGAGGCCAGCTTGACGCCCCCAACCACGAGCGCGTATCCGAGAGCCAGCCCCACTGCGCTTCCCAGGAGCCCTTGCAAGGTCCCTTCGGCGATGATCATCCCGATTATCGTCCGGCGGTTTGCTCCAATGGCGCGCAGCATTCCGATGTCGCGCCTGCGCTCGGCCACCACGGTGCGGAAGGTGTTGAAGATGATGAAGCCGCCCATGAAAAGGGCCAGGACTCCGAAGAGATTGAAGGCAGCCTGCGCCGTTTTTATGTTTTCGTCGAACGCCTCGGTCCCGGAGATGAGAGTGCCCACGCGGAACTCGACGCCCAGGACGTCCTGGACTGCTTTCTGGATTCTCGCGCGCTGGGCCTCGGAAGTGAAGGGGTTTACGATATCGATCTCAATCCTATTGACCCTTCCGTCCTCCCCCGTCATGAGCCCGGCCTGCTTCAGCGTGACGAGCACTTCCTCGGCGCCGGGTTTGAGGCGGGGAGGCAGGATCCCGACCACCTTCAAGTCGGTCACACCGTTGACCGAGGGGATGGGGAGCACCTCTCCCACCTTGAGGTCGAGCGTGTCCGCGAGAGTCTGGGAAATGACCGCCGAAGCGCCGTCCGATGGCTCCAGGAATCTGCCCGAAACCACGGGAAACGGGAGCAGCGCCCGCTCGGCCTCTGGATCTATGCCGGTGAGCGAGAGCGCCGAAATCCTGTCCGGCTTCTTCGGGTCTTTGTCGTAAAAGTCCGCGGGGAGATTCACCGTGCGATTGAGGGAAGCGGAAACGGCACGGATCCCTTCCATCCGCGCCACCGCGGGCAGGATGTCCGCTGAGAAGGAGCCGCTCGTGATGCGGGTGGCCGTGAAATCGACCGCGCCGTGAGCCGCCAGCATGTTCGCCCCGAGCGCTTTGGTCATGGTGGGCAGGATGGTGTTCATCGCGAATATGACGAGCACCCCGAAAACGACGGCGAGAGTTGTGAGCACGGTGCGCAGCCTGCGCCCGTTCAGATAGCGCCAGGCAAGACTGAACTGAAGCCTCATTGGGGTCTCCTCTCGGATCGATTCCCGCTTTCACGCTCGAGGGCAGTTTCATCAACTATGGCGCCGTCCTTGAGAAAGACGATGCGGTCGGAATACGCGGCGATTCGCGGATCGTGAGTCACCATGACCACGGCTCTGCCGTACTCCTTGGTGACCTGGCGGAGGAGGGAAGCGATGCCGTCGGCGCTTCGCGTGTCCAGGTTTCCCGTCGGCTCGTCGGCGAGGACCAGCGCCGGTTCCGCCACCAGCGCGCGGGCGATGGCCACGCGCTGCTGCTGCCCGCCGGAGAGCTGATCGGGGCGGCTTTCAAGCCGATCCTCCAGCCCGAAGCGCTTCAGCCATTCAACGGCGAGCTTTTTCGCCTCCGCGGGCTTCATCCCGTCCAGGGTCATGGGCAGGGCGGCGTTCTCCGCGATGCTCAACACGGGGATAAGGTTGTAGAACTGGAATACCAGGCCGATCCGCCTTCTGCGAAGCCTGGCAAGCTCGTTGTCCTTCATCTCCGAAAGACAGGCGCCGTCGATCGAGATTTTTCCTTCCGTGGGTCGGTCCAGGCCGCCCAGCAGGTGCAGGAGGGTGGATTTCCCGCATCCGCTGGGGCCCATTACCGCCACGAACTGTCCCGCGTCGATTTCCATGGACACGTGGGAAAGCGCCGTCACGGAAGCCTCCCCGGAGCCGTAGATCTTGGTGAGGTTTTCAGTGCGGATCAGTGCCATTGCGTTCTCCTTTTCTTGGTCGTCCCCGGGGACGAATCTCAGGTTCAGGCAGCGGCTGCCGTTTCACTTCCTCCAGCCGCTGCTCGGTGATATCGAGCCAACGAAGGTCCGCCTCCAGATGCATCAAGGCCTTGTCCAGGAGGAGGATCTGCGCCATTTTCACGCGCGGGTCGTAGGCGTCACGAAGCGCCGTCGTATCGTGGAGCTGCTGGAACAGGCACGCCCGCTGAGCCTGGATCAGCGCGGCGGGATCCGATTCTCCGCTCATCAGGCAGGTCATGAGCTTGACGAAGAACTCGTCCTGACGGTGCTTGGACTCGACACCCTGGGCAAGCCACTCCCGCAGCGACCTTTTGCCCTTGGCGGTTATCGAGTAGATCCGCTTCTCCGCCCCCCCGTCCCGGGCGAGGGACTGCCTGCCCACCAGCCCCGCGTGCTCCAGCCGCTCGAGGGTCGTGTAGACCTGGGCAGGCTTCAGGTCCCAGTTCGCGTCGCCTCCCATGAGAGCCTCGAAGGCGGAACGAAGCTCATACCCGTTGCGGGGTCGTTGAGCAAGAAGTCCAAGCAGCGCATACCGTACCGACATAAATACTCTACAAGTGAGTAGATTACGGATTAATTAATAAACGAGTTAGTAGATTATGTCAAGTACTTTTTTTGGGGCATGGGGCGGGCGAGCCGCAGGCGCGAATCGGGGGGAAACGGCGCGCTGCAACCATGGGGCAAGTGCGCCGTGAGCCGCGCGCCTGCATCGCCGCTCGGCTTGACGCCTTCGGACAATGTGTAGTAATGTCCGTCCGTTCAGATTCGTCCTCGCCTTGAAAGGCTGCGCCCTTGTAGCTCAGTAGGTAGAGCACATCCTTGGTAAGGATGGGGTCACCGGTTCAATTCCGGTCGAGGGCTCGAGCGGCGCGCTTGGGACATCCCTGTCGTCGCCCGCCCTGATGGCCGTCCATGGATGAAGCGGGCGCTTGGGGAGTCCTTTAGGCTCGACGTGGGAAAGTATTTCTCAGTCGGCTATTGACATTTTGTCGATAGTGTATGTAAATTTGTCACCCAATCCAGAGCTTGGTCGGCTGCGCGGCGCCGTTGCCTCCACCGACCTCCGACATTCGAAGGGCATGTGCCGGAAGGCAGCCGGCATCGCGGGGAGGCGACCGCGATCGTCCATCGCAACGGGAGATCCGAATGGCAAAAGGCAAGGCAAAGAACCTCGAGCTCGTAGCGCTGCAGTGCAGCGTGTGCGATCGGAGGAACTATACCACCGCAAAGAACCGCAAGAACACCCAGGGCAAGCTCGAGTTCATGAAGTACTGCCGGTGGGATAGGAAGCATACTCTTCATAAGGAAGCGAAGATAAAGTAGCAACTTGCCATAGGCCAGTAGCTCCAACTGGTAGAGCGCCGGTCTCCAAAACCGGATGTTGCGGGTTCAAGTCCTGCCTGGCCTGAAAGCGGGAGAGGGGTATGAGGAAGATCATCCTTTTTTTTCAAGAGAGTTTCGCGGAGCTGAAGAAGGTCACGTGGCCGAGCAGGGAAGAGGTCGTGTCCTCCACCAAGGTGGTGCTGGTATCTACTATTCTCATCGCGGCCATGCTGGGTATCGTCGATTTCGTCCTCTTCAAGCTCATAGACTTGATCTTCTGAGCAAGGGACGGCATGGCAAAGGGATGGTATGTGGTGCATACCTACTCCGGGTATGAGAACAAGGTGCAGAAGCACGTTCGAATGCTCGTCGAGAAGGGAACCCTGAAGGAGTTCGTCTTCGACGTGAAGGTGCCCTCGGAAGAAGTCGTGGAGATCAAGGACGGCAAGAAGAAGGTCTCCACGAAGAAATTCCTTCCCGGCTACATCATGGTTGAAATGGACCTTCCCGATCTGGGTTGGAAGGAAGTCTGCATGGAGATCCGAAAGATCCCCGGAGTGACGGGGTTCGTCGGGTCCCACAGAAACCAGAAGCCACAGCCCATCTCCCAGGAGGAGGCGCGGGGCATCCTCCAGAAGTCCGGCGAGATCAAGGCGGACAGGGCCCTCAAGCCCAAGCAGAGTTTTTCCGTGGGAGAGATGGTGCGCATCATCGACGGCCCATTCGACTCGTTCACCGGAAGCATAGAAGAGGCGAACGCGGAAAAGGGCAAGCTCCGCGTCATGGTGGGTATTTTCGGGCGGTCGACGCCAGTGGAGGTTGATTTCCTCCAGGTCGAGAAGATTTGACGGGATCTTTCACGCAAACCAGGAACCCTCTCGGGACGGCGGGCAATCCGCCGCCCTGTGGCCGCGCGCATGCGCGGCCGATATGGGAGCTCCCCGCGGCGTTGCGCGTTGCGCGACGGGGGAGCGATAGCACCACGGAGGAGGCTTAAGAATGGCCAAGAAGACTGTCAAGGCTATCGTCAAGCTCCAGGTACAGGCGGGCAAAGCCACGCCGGCGCCCCCGGTCGGTCCGGCTCTCGGACCGCACGGAGTGCAGGCGGCGCAGTTCTGCCAGCAGTTCAACGAGCGGACGAAGAAGCAGGAAGAGGGCGTGCTCATTCCGGTGGTCATCACGATCTACACGGACAAGAGCTTCACCTTCATCACCAAGACCCCGCCGGCCGCGGTCCTCATCAGGAAGGCCCTCGGGCTGGAGAAGGGAAGCGGTGAGCCCAACAAGACCAAGGTCGGTGTGCTCAGCCGGGAGCAGCTTCGCGCCATCGCGCAGCAGAAGATGCCCGATCTGACGGCCAAGGACATCGAGGCGGCCATGAAGATCATCGCCGGAACCGCCCGCAGCATGGGCGTCACGGTGGAGGGGGCCTGACATGGCGCACGGAAAGAAATACAGGGCGTCCCTGGCCAAGTACGACAAGGCGACGGTCTACCCCATTGAGAAGGCCGTGGACCTGGTGAAGGAGCTTGCATTCGCCAAGTTCGACGAGACCGTCGAGGTCTCCATGAAGCTCAACATCAAGAGCAAGCACACCATCCGCGACGTGATGGCGCTGCCTCACCTCTTCGGCAGGGAGAAGAAGGTCCTCGTGTTCGCCAAGGGAGACAAGGCGGAGGAGGCGCGGAAGGCCGGAGCCGCCTTTGTCGGAGACGCCGACCTGATCGAGAAGATCAAGGGCGGCTGGCTGGATTTCGACGTCGCCGTTGCCACTCCCGACATGATGAAGGACGTCGGCAAGCTCGGCCAGATCCTGGGCCGGCGCGGGCTGATGCCCAACCCCAAGACCCAGACGGTGACCTTCAACATCAAGGAAGCCCTCGATGAGCTGAAGAAGGGCCGCGTGGAGTACCGCGCCGACAAGGGCGGGGTGGTGCACCTGGCGGTGGGAAAGATCTCCATGGAAAAGGACCAGATCAAGGAGAACGCGGTGGCGTTCATCTCCGAGGTCATCCGCCGCAGGCCTTCGGACCTCAAGGGGGACTACATCAATTCGATCGTGCTCTCCTCGACAATGAGTCCCGGCGTACGGGTATCTCCGAAGGACAAGACCTTCGTCGCGTAAGGAGCTGATACATGGCGCAAGAGACAAAGAAGATACAACCGGCAAAGCTGGAGGCGGCGGCAAAGCTGAAGGAGTTCGTCAGCGCGGCTCCCGACCTCATTTTCTCGGATTTCCGCGGGCTCAGCTTCCCCCAGATGACGGAGCTGCGGACAAAGCTGGGGGAGAAGGACGCTTCCTACCGCGTCGTGCGCAATTCGGCGGCGCGCATCGCCATAAAGGATGCGGGACTGCCCGATGCTTCGGACCTGCTGGTGGGGCCCACGGCGCTCGCCTTCCTGGGGAAGGACCCGGGGGCGGCGGCCAAGGTGCTGCTGGATTTCGCCAGGGGGGCTCCCCTGAAGGTCAAGGGAGGGGTCATCGGGGGTAAGCGCTTCAGCTCCGCCGAGATCGAGGTCCTTTCGCGGCTGCCCAGCAGGCAGCAGCTCATTGCCATGCTGATGGGCGCCATGAATGCGCCCCTCATGAACATGATGTACGTGATGAACGGGGTCACCTCGAAGCTCGTTCGCACCCTGGCGGCCGTGGCCGACCAGAAGAAGGCACAAGGCAACTAAGGCAACTAGCGGGAACCAGTCTTCGCATACCCTGCCAGCTGGTACCGCATAAACAAGGAAGGAGAAGATAAATGGCGGCACTTACAAAGGACCAGATCCTCGATGCAATCGCCGGAATGACGGTGCTCGAGGTCTCCGAGCTCGTGAAAGCGATGGAGGAGAAATTCGGGGTTACCGCGGCGGCGCCGGTGGCGGTCGCGGCGGCAGGCCCCGCCCAGGCAGCGGGCCCCGCGGCCGCTGAGGAGAAGACGGAGTTCACCGTCGTCCTCAAGAGCTTCGACGATACGAAGAAGATCCCCGTCATCAAAGAGGTGAGGGGGATCACGGGGCTCGGGCTGAAGGAAGCGAAGGATCTCGTGGAGGCGGGCAACAAGATGTTGAAAGAGAATGTCTCCAAAGAGGAAGCCGCGAAGATCAAGCAGCAGCTCGAGGCAGCCGGCGCGGTCGTTGAGATTCAGTAATTCCGCGCGGCCGCGCACGTATTCTGTAGACTCAAGTAAAAACCACCGGAGAGGCGGCCTTCAGGTGGTCTATTCTTGGCCGGGGGGGCGCGAATGATTCTCGACAAGAGCAAAAAGATAAGTCGTATCGTTTTCGGCAGGGGCTACGAGGATGTCATGGAGATTCCCAACCTCATCGACATCCAGCTCTTCTCCTACGAGAGGTTTCTCCAGAGGAAAACCCTGCAGAAGGCGGAACCCCCGTTGAAGCAGGGGCTGGAGGAGGTGTTTCTCTCCACCTTCCCCATCGAGAGCCCCAACGGCGACATGATGCTGGAGTACCAGGGCTATTCGCTGGACGAACATAACATCAAGTTTTCCGAGCTCGCCTGCAAGCAGAAGGGGCTCACCTTCGCCATCCCGTTGAAGGCGAAGATCAACCTCATCTTCCTCAATACGGGAGAGATCAGGCAGAAAGAGATCTACATGGGGGACATCCCCATCATGACGGACAAGGGCACCTTCGTCATCAACGGCGCCGAGCGCGTCGTGGTGAGCCAGATCCACAGGTCCCCCGGCGTCATCTTCTCTCACGAGAAGGGGGTGTACTCGTCCCGGATCATCCCCTACCGCGGCTCCTGGCTCGAGTTCGAGATCGACCAGAAAAAAGAGCTGATCTACGCCAAGATCGACCGGAAGAAGAGGATCCTGGCAACGATATTCCTTCGCGCCCTCGGGCATGAGAGCCGCGAATCGATCATCGAGCTTTTCTACAAGACGGAGAAGGCCAAGGTGAGCGACTCGCGGGAGGCGCGCGACAAGGTTGTGGGACGCAACTTCGCCCGCGACGTCGTGGTCCAGGAAGGAGAGGTCTCCAAGAAGCTCTACCGCGCCGGGGACAAGATACACCCTCACGACGTGGACGAGCTCACCCATGTCGGGGTGAAGGAGATCGAGCTCATCGATTTCGATCACGATGAGTCCCTCCATTCCGCCATCATCCTGAACTGCTTCGAGCGCGAAGAGATGAAGTTCTCCAAGGAGGACCCCGAGCACGACGAGATCTCCAAGGACGAGGCGATCCTCCGGGTCTACTCCATCATCAAGCCGGGAGAGCCCATCACGATAGAGAACGCGGAGAAGGACCTCCACTCCATGTTCTTCTCCTCGCGCCGCTATGACCTCGGGCGCGTCGGCCGCTACAAGCTGAACAAGAAGTTCGACTACAAGGAGATCGTGAAGACCCATACCTTGATACAGGAGGACATCATCAACACGATGACCTGGCTCATCCAGGTGTACATCGGAGAGATGAACGTCGACGACATCGACCACCTGGGAAACAGGAGGGTCCGCTCCGTGGGCGAGCTTCTCACCAACCAGCTCAAGGTGGCCTTCACCCGCATGGAGAGGATCGCCAAGGAGAGGATGTCGCTGAAGGAAGCCGACACGATCAAGCCGCAGGACCTCATCTCCATAAAGCCCATCGTGGCCACGATCAAGGAGTTCTTCGGCTCCTCCCAGCTCTCCCAGTTCATGGACCAGGTGAATCCGCTGGCCGAGCTCACCCACAAGCGCAGGCTCAACGCCCTGGGGCCGGGCGGCCTTTCGCGCGACCGCGCCGGGTTCGAGGTGCGCGATGTTCACTACACGCACTACGGCAGGATGTGCCCCATCGAGACGCCGGAAGGACCGAACATCGGGCTGATCGTTTCGCTTGCAAACTACACCCGGGTCAACGAGTACGGCTTTCTCGAGACGCCCTACAGAAAAGTCGTGAAGGGCAAGGTCACCGACCAGATCGAGTATCTCTCCGCAATGGACGAGGAGCGCTACTTCATCGCCCAGGCAAACGCGGCCCTTTCTCCCAAGGGAGAGTTCCTGGAAAAGCAGATTCCGGTGCGAAAGGGCGGAGACTACATCACCCGCCCCCCCGAGGACATCCAGTATATGGACGTCTCGCCCAAGCAGGTCATCTCCGTATCGGCCTCCCTCATCCCCTTCCTGGAGCACGACGACGCAAACCGCGCCCTCATGGGCTCCAACATGCAGCGCCAGGCCGTGCCCCTGATCCAGCCCGAGCCGCCCCGCGTGGGAACGGGCATGGAGGCGAGAACCGCCTACGACTCGGGGGTCATGGTGCTGGCCAAGCGGGCCGGGACGGTTACGTACGTCACGTCTCTTGAAGTTCACGTCAAGCCGGACGAGGCCCGGCGCGACAACGACCTCTACGTATTACAAAAATACCAGCGCACCAACCAGGATACCTGCTACAACCAGAAACCCATCGTCTCCGTGGGCCAGCACCTGGACTCCGGAGCGGTGATCGCGGACGGCCCGGCAACCTACCAGGGGGAGCTCGCCCTCGGCCGGAACCTCCTGTGCGCGTTCATGCCGTGGAACGGCTACAACTACGAGGACGCCATCCTCATCTCGGAAAAGGTCGTTCAGGACGACCTTTTCAGCTCCATCCACATAAAGGAGTTCTCCGTCGAGGTGAGGGAGACCAAGCTGGGGCCCGAGAAGATCACCCGCGACATCCCCAACACCAACGAGCACGCCTTCGAGCAGCTGGACGATGAAGGGATCATCCGGGTGGGCGCCATGGTCAAGGCAGGCTCCATCCTTGTGGGAAAGGTCACCCCCAAGAGCGAGACCGACTCCACGCCGGAGTTCAAGCTCCTGAACTCGATCTTCGGAGAGAAGGCCAAGGAGGTGCGCGACACCTCCCTGCGCGTGCCCCATGGAGTGGAGGGCACCATCATCGACGTGCAGCGTCTCAGGCGCGCAAACGGCGATGAGCTGGATCCCGGCGTCGAGGAGGTGGTGAAAGTCCTCATCGCGGCCAAGCGGAAGCTCCAGGAGGGAGACAAGCTGGCGGGGCGGCACGGGAACAAGGGCGTCGTGGCCCGCGTGCTCCCCATAGAAGAGATGCCGTACATGGAAGACGGCACCCCCATCGACATCGTGTTGAATCCCCTGGGCGTTCCCTCGCGTATGAACCTGGGGCAGATCATGGAGACGGAGCTGGGATGGGCGGGCTCGGCCCTCGACGAATGGTATTCCACGCCTGTCTTCCAGTCCGCATCCAACGAGATGATCGAGGCCAAGCTGAAGGCCGCCAAGCTTCCGGAGAACTCGAAGGTGACCCTCTTTGACGGGCTCAACGGCGAGGCCTTCGAAAACCAGATCACGGTGGGGACCATCTACATTCTCAAGCTCCATCACCTGGTGGACGACAAGATGCACGCCCGCTCGACGGGGCCCTACTCCCTGGTGACCCAGCAGCCGTTGGGCGGCAAGGCCCAGTTCGGCGGCCAGAGGCTGGGAGAGATGGAAGTGTGGGCGCTGGAAGCCTACGGCGCTGCCAACACGCTCCAGGAGCTCCTCACGGTGAAGTCCGACGACATGATGGGCCGCGCGAAGATCTACGAGAGCATCGTGAAGGGGGAGATATCGACCAGCCCCGATATCCCGGAAAGCTTCAATGTGCTCGTCCAGGAGCTCCGGGGTCTGGCCTTGGATATCAGCATCTTTGACCTTAAGAACAAGCAGATCGCGCTCACGGAGCGCGATGAGGAGCTCATCGACCGGCAGATGAGCAGGTTTTAGCCCGCGGGCGTCGACCGAGCCCGAATGGGCGAGGTGACACCCGCACCGCGTCGCCGCGAAAGCGGGACACGGGCAACGCCGGCGTCGGCCGAGTTCCGCGTTTCGCTATGCGAAACGCTAGACGAGGCGACACCGGCAGCGCGGAAGCGCGCGCCGGCGCGCATTCGCGGCGGCGAATGCGCATGGGGAGGATACATGCGAAACCTTCAGGATTTCGATCACATACTCATCAAGCTCGCTTCTCCCGACCAGATCCGGGCGTGGTCGTACGGCGAGGTGAAGAAGCCGGAGACCATCAACTACCGGACCCTCAGGCCGGAGAAGGACGGGCTGTTCTGCGAGCGGATCTTCGGCACCACCAAGGAATGGGAGTGCTACTGCGGGAAGTTCAAGTCGATCCGCTACAAGGGAGTCATCTGCGACCGCTGCGGCGTGGAAGTGACGCACTTCAAGGTCCGCCGCGAGCGCATGGGGCACATCGAGCTTGCGGCTCCCGTGGCCCACATCTGGTACTACAGATCGGTGCCCTCCCGCATCGGGCTCTTCCTGGACCTTCCCATCGTGGCGCTGCGCTCAATTCTCTTCTATGAGAAATACATCGTCATAGATCCGGGCGACACGGAGCTGAAGAAGATGCAGATCCTCACGGAGGAGGAGTACCTGGAGGCGCGCGAGCGCTACGGCATGTCCTTCACCGCCGGGATGGGAGCCGAGGCCGTGCGCACCCTGCTGGAGGCCGTCGACATCGACAGCCTGGCGGAGGAGCTTCGCCGCAAGATGATCGACAAGGGAGCCAAGGCGGACAAGAGGCTCTTGAAGAGAATCGAGCTTGTGGAGAAGTTCCGGGCTTCCACCAACAAGCCGGAGTGGATGATCCTGGAGGTCATCCCCGTGATCCCGCCCGAGCTTCGCCCCATGGTCCAGCTCGACGGCGGACGTTTCGCCACGTCGGACCTCAACGACCTGTACCGCCGGGTGATCAACAGGAACAACCGCTTGAAGAGGCTCCTCGCGCTTTCCGCCCCGGACATCATCATCAGGAACGAGAAGAGGATGCTCCAGGAGGCGGTGGACGCGCTGTTCGACAACTCGAAGAAGAAGAGGGTTGTGAAGGGCGCGGCCAACAGGCCGCTGAAGTCCCTCTCCGACATGCTGAAGGGCAAGCAGGGACGCTTCCGCCAGAACCTCCTGGGAAAGCGCGTCGACTATTCGGGACGCTCCGTCATCGTCGTTGGACCCGAGCTCAAGCTGCACCAGTGCGGCCTGCCCTCCAAGATGGCCCTGGAGCTCTTCAAGCCCTTCATCATGAGGAAGCTCGTCCAGAAGGACGTGGTCTACAACATCAAGAAGGCCAAGACCCTCGTGGAGCAGGAGAGCGCAGAGGTCTGGGCGGTGCTCGAGGAGGTGGTTCAGGAGCACCCCGTCATGCTGAACAGGGCTCCCACCCTCCACCGCCTCGGCATCCAGGCATTCGAGCCCATTTTGGTTGAAGGAAAGGCGATCAAGCTCCATCCCCTGGTCTGCCACGCCTTCAATGCGGATTTCGACGGAGACCAGATGGCGGTGCACGTGCCGCTGACACCCGAGGCACAGACCGAGTGCTGGACGCTTCTGCTTTCCGCCAAAAACCTCTTGAACCCCGCCAACGGGCACCCCATCGCGGTTCCCACCCAGGACATGGTGCTGGGGATCAACTACCTCACCCGCGAGAGGAAGGGAGCCAAGGGCGAGGGCAAGCATTTCTCGTCCCCCGAGGAGGTCATCCTGGCCGTGGATGCAAAGGGCGTCGACTACCAGGCGGCGGTCAAGGTGAAACGGGAAGGCACGTGGATCGACACAACCCCCGGCCGGATCATCCTCAATGACAACATTCCCCAGAATATGGGGTTCCTCAACTACTCCATGGGAGAGAAGGAGCTGTTGAACCTCATCGCCGTCTGCTACAAGGAGCAGGGCCCGGCCGTGACCGTCAAGATGCTGGACGCGGTGAAGGATCTCGGCTTCAAGTACGCCACCCGCTTCGGCGCCACGATCGGAATGGACGACATCGTCATCCCCGAGGCCAAGCGTGAGCTCATCAAGGACGCCAACCAGAAGGTGGACGAGATCCAGCGCCAGTACCTCCAGGGCCACATCACCAATGAGGAGCGCTACAACCGGGTCATCGAGGTGTGGAGCACCACCAACGAGCTCATCACCAACGAGCTCATGGACGAGCTTCGAAAGGACAAGGAAGGCTTCAACCCCGTGTTCATGATGGCCAACTCGGGGGCCCGCGGAAGCAGGAGCCAGATCCGCCAGCTCGCCGGGATGCGCGGCCTCATGGCCAAGCCGTCGGGCGACATCATCGAGCTTCCCATCCGCTCCAATTTCAAGGAGGGGCTCTCCGTCATCGAGTTCTTCATCTCCACCAACGGCGCGCGGAAAGGCTTGGCGGACACCGCCTTGAAGACCGCTGATGCCGGCTACCTCACGCGGCGCCTCGTGGATATCGCCCAGGACGTGGTGGTGAGCGAGGAGGACTGCGGCACCATCAACGGAATCGACCGCCGCGCCATCAAGGACGGGGAGGACATCGTCGAGCGCCTCAAGGACCGCGTCCAGGGAAGGTTCGTGCTGGAGAGGATCAAGCACCCCATCACGGGAGAGATCATCGTCGACGTCAACCAGGAAATCACCGACGAAATCGGGGATGCCATCGAGGAGGCGGGAATCGAGAGCGTGCGGATCCGCTCGGTCCTGACCTGCGACTCGAAGTACGGGGTGTGCGCCAAGTGCTACGGGCGAAACCTCGCCACCTACAAGCCCGTGGAGATCGGGGAGGCGGTGGGCATCATCGCGGCCCAGTCCATCGGCCAGCCCGGCACCCAGCTCACGATGAGGACGTTCCACATCGGAGGGGCGGCCACCAAGATCTCCGAGGAGAACAGGATCTACCTCAAGTACCCGGTCTGGGTGGAATCCATCCAGGGCACCACGGTGAAGCTGGACAACGGCAACATGCTCTTTACCCGCAAGGGAAGCCTCTCCGTGCACAAGATCCTCGCCAGCTACGATCTGCAGAAGGGCGACAAGGTCCTGGTCAAGGACGGCCAGAGGCTGACGAAGCACGGCCCCGAGCCGATCATCCAGAGAAAGGGCGAGACGATCGAGAGCAAGGAGATCTGCTACGTGAAGCTCCTGCCCAGCAAGCTGCTCCTCATCGCCCAGGCCCAGCGCATCGACATCAGAAACGGCGCCGAGCTCTCCGTGAAGGAGAAGGACGGCGTGCCCGCCGAGGAGACGATCGCCTTCTTCGACCCGTTCAGCGAGCCCATCATCTCCGAGGCGAGCGGAACCATCCGCTTCCACGACATCGTGCTGGGCACCACCCTGAAGGAAGAGGTGAACGAGGACACGGGCAAGATCGAAAAAAAGATCGCCGACTATTCCCTGGAGAGCCTCCAGCCCCGCATCACCATCGAGAACGACCAGGGAGAGGAGCTCGCCGGCTACTTCATCCCCGGAAACGCCTACCTCAACATCGAGGACGGGGAAAAGGTGAAGGCGGGCCGCATCATCGCCAAGCTGCTTCGGGAAAGCGTCAAGACCAGCGACATCACGGGAGGGCTTCCCCGCGTCGGCGAGCTGTTCGAGGCCCGCCGGCCCAAGAACCCCGCGGTGCTGGCAAAGGTGAGCGGGATCGTCTCGTTCAAGGGAATCGTGAAGGGCAAGCGCGTGATCGTGGTCACCGACCCCTTCGATCGCGAGTTCAAGCACCTCGTTCCCATGGGCAAGCACCTTCTGGTGCGCGAGGCCGACGAGGTGGGGGCCGGAGACCCGTTGTGCGACGGCGCCGTGGACCCCCACGACATCCTGCAGATCCTCGGAGAGAACGACCTGCACGGCTACCTCCTGAACGAGATCCAGGAGGTCTACCGGCTGCAGGGCGTGCGGATCAACGACAAGCACATCGGCGTCATCGTCCGCCAGATGATGAAGAAGGTGGAGATCGTCGACGTGGGCGATACCAATTTCATCTACGGCCAGCAGGTGGACCGCTACAAGTTCCACGAAGAGAACAAGAAGGTCATCCGCGAGGGAGGCCAGCCCGCCGTGGCGCGGCCAATCCTGCTGGGGATCACGCGCGTTTCGCTGAACATCGACTCTTGGCTGTCGGCCGCCTCCTTCCAGGAGACCACCCGCGTGCTCACCAACGCCTCCATCTCGGGTTCCGTGGATCACCTGCGCGGCCTGAAGGAGAATGTGATCATCGGGCACCTCATTCCCGCGGGGACCGGCATGAAGAAATATCGCGAGATCAAGCTGTTCGACGAGAACATGGAAGACCTCGATATCTCGATCAACAAGATCATCGAGGAGAAGAAGAAGGAGCGCGAACTGAAGGCGATGATCGAGGCTGAAAAGGTGGTGACGGCTCCCACGCCGGAGAGCCTCCTTTCCACGGGAGTGGAATGATTCGCCGGCCCGATTGCTTCGCTTTTTGCGGACTGATCGGGGGGATTGATTATTGAGCCGAGATCGGCTACTCTGTAGCAGTTCTGATGGGAGGGGACTGGCGGAAGGGATAGTGACCGCCGGTCCTAGGGTTATCGCCGCTCCCGGCGAGTCTGCGTGGAAGGAAAGGGGAGCGGGACGCAGCCCTGGGGTTCCAGTGGTACTGGAGTGCCGGATGGCAAATCTCGGCACAGCGGGCTGGAAGACCGACTAAAAGGGCAGACAGATACTCCAGATCCCCAGATTCGGAAGAAGAGGGGATTGACTTTTTTTTTGTGCGGTATTACTTTTGTTATCCGCACGCGCGCTAAAAATCGGGCAAAAAGAGGCATGGACGATACCTCCCGGCGGGGGGAGATATCCGGCCGTGACTCTTGGCGCCCAGCAGGAAGGTAATGGAAGAGGCTTATGCCGACGATCAATCAGCTTGTACGCATGGGACGCAAGGCGATACACAAGAAGACCAAGTCCCCCGCCCTCCAGAACTGCCCCCAGAAACGGGGGGTCTGCACGCGCGTCATGACGGTGACGCCCAAGAAGCCGAACTCGGCTCTGCGCAAGGTTGCGCGCGTACGACTGACAAATGGAATCGACGTTACGGCCTATATTCCGGGAATCGGGCATAACCTTCAGGAACACTCCGTCGTGCTGATCCGCGGCGGAAGGGTGAAGGACCTCCCCGGCGTTCGCTACCACATCATCCGGGGAGCCAAGGATACCCTTGGAGTCGAGGATCGCAAGAAGGCCCGCTCCAAGTACGGGACCAAGAGACCGAAGGCGTAGGAGGAGAGGGAACGCAATGCCGAGAGGGCAGCTGATTCGAAGAAAGAAGATTGTTCTTGATCCCCGGCATCATAATGCGGTCCTGGGAAAGTTCATGACGCGCATGATGATCAGGGGCAAGAGGAGCGTTTCCTCGGGTATCCTCTACGATGCTCTCGAAATCATCCAGAAGAAGGTTGCCGGCAAGGATCCCGTCGAGGTTTTCCTCAAGGCGTTGGAGAACGTGAAGCCGGTGGTCGAGGTGAAGTCGCGCCGCGTGGGGGGCGCAACGCTTCAGGTGCCGGTCGAGATCCGGGAGGACAGGAGAGACGCGCTCGCCATGCGCTGGATCATTTCCTACTCGCGTGCGCGCCACGGGCGGACGATGGGAGACAAGCTCGCCGCCGAGATCGTTGACGCATTTAACAACACGGGTTCCGCGGTCAAGAAAAAGGAAGACACCCACAAAATGGCGGAGGCGAACAAGGCGTTTGCCCATTACCGCTGGTAAGCGGTAGGTGTCTTCCTAAAGCCATGGAATCGCGTGTACCCCTGTCGTCGATCCGCAATATCGGGATAATGGCCCATATTGATGCCGGCAAGACGACGACGACGGAAAGGATTCTCTACTATACCGGCAGGACCCACAAGTTGGGCGAAGTCCATGACGGCGAAGCCAAGATGGACTGGATGGAGCTTGAAAAAGAGCGCGGCATCACCATTACGGCGGCCGCGACCTTTTGCACCTGGCGGGGTGTGCAGATCAACATCATCGACACCCCGGGCCACGTCGACTTCACGGTCGAGGTGGAACGATCTTTGAGAGTATTAGACGGAGCGATCGGAGTCTTCTGCGCCGTTGCGGGCGTGGAGCCTCAGAGCGAGACCGTGTGGAAGCAGGCCAACCGTTACGAAGTACCGCGCCTGGCGTTCATCAACAAGATGGACCGGGTGGGGGCGCGCTTCTCCGAGGTCGTGCAGGAAATGCACACCAAGCTGGGAGCCAACGCCATCCCCATACAGCTTCCCATAGGAGCCGAGGCCGATTTCATGGGCGTGGTGGACCTGGTGGGGATGAAGGCCCTGGTCTGGGACGAGGACACGCTGGGCGCCCACTACCGCGAGGAGGAGATCCCCGCGGACATGGCGGCCGACGCCCAGAGGGCACGCATATTCCTCCTGGAAAAGCTCTCCGAGGTGGACGACGCCTTCATGGCCGAGTACCTGGAGGGCAATGAGATCCCGCAAGAGGCGGTCAAGGCCGTATTACGGAAGGCCGTTGTCCTGGGCAAGGTGTTCCCCGTTCTCTGTGGAACGGCCTTCAAGAATAAGGGGATACAACCCCTCCTGGACGCCGTGGTCGACTACCTGCCTTCCCCAATGGACATCTCCCCCGCGACGGGCATGGTCCCCGAGACGGGAGACTACGTGGAGAAGCCGCCGGTGGACAGCGAGCCCTTTGCGGCGCTGGCTTTCAAGATCATGACCGACCCGTACGTGGGCAAGCTCACCTTCTTCCGCGTGTACTCCGGGTCCTTGAGATCCGGCTCGTACATCTACAACGCGACCGCGGACAAGCGGGAGCGGGTGGCGCGGCTTCTTCGGATGCACGCCAACGAGCGGGAGGAGATCAAGGAGGTCAACCCCGGCGACATAGCCGCCGCCGTGGGATTGAAGAAGACGACGACGGGAGACACCCTCTGCGACGAGGATCATCTGGTGATACTCGAGAGCATGGTGTTCCCCGATCCGGTCGTGTCCGTCGCCATCGAGCCGAAGACCAAGGCGGACGAGGAAAAGCTCGTCAGCGCCCTCACCAAGCTCTCCGAGGAGGATCCGACCTTCAAGATCCGCTACGACAGGGAGACGGGGCAGACGATCATCTGGGGCATGGGCGAGCTCCACCTGGAGGTCCTCGTTGAAAGGGCCTTCCGGGAGTTCAGCGTGGCCGCCAACGTCGGCAGGCCGGAAGTGGCGTTCCGCGAGACGATCACCCAGTCGGCGGAAGCCGAGGGGAAGTTCATCAAGCAGACCGGAGGCCACGGACAGTACGGGCACGTGATCATGTCCTTCGAGCCGCTTCCTCCGGGAACCGGGTTCGCCTTCGAGAACAAGGTCATGGGCGGCCGGGTTCCGCGGGAGTACATCCCCGCGGTGGAGAAGGGGGTCCGCGAGGCCATGGAGAACGGAGTGCTCGCCGGCTATCCCATGGTGGACTTCCGGGCGACGCTCCTGGACGGTTCGTACCACGACGTGGATTCGAGCGAGCTCGCGTTCAAGGTCGCGGCTTCGATGGCATACAAGGCGGGGCTTGCAAAAGCCAAACCGACTATCCTTGAGCCGATCATGGCTGTGGAGTGCGCCAGTCCTGAAGAGTACCTCGGAGATGTCATCTCCGACTTCAGCGCGCGCATGGGTCACGTGGAAGGAATAGAGGATCGGCATGGGAGTAAGGTGGTGAAGGCCCTCGTACCCTTACGGTCGATGTTCGGGTACACAACCTCACTTCGCTCGATGACCAAAGGTCGAGCCACCCACACCATGCAATTCTCCCACTACCAGGAGACCCCTCGATCGATCCAGGAGGAGCTGGTCGAAAAGGTCCGCGGCTCGAAGAAATAGAGCGCGGGCCCTCGTGATCCAGGCGCCGGGAGGCGCGTGGATCTGACAGGGGATTTTCGCTCGGACGCGCAGCGGCGCGCGCGGGCGCTGACGCTAGGGACAGAGCAGACGTCAATAGCTTTCAAGGAGGAGCTGTATGGCGAAGGAGAAATTCGTACGGTCGAAGCCTCATATCAACGTGGGGACCATCGGTCACATCGACCATGGAAAGACAACCCTCACGGCTGCCATCACCATGTACTGCAACAAGAAGTTCGGTGACAAGCTGATGAAGTATGAGGACATCGATAATGCCCCGGAAGAGAAGGCGCGGGGTATCACGATCAACACGCGGCACGTCGAGTACCAGTCGGAGAAGCGCCACTACGCCCACATCGACTGCCCGGGGCACGCGGACTATATCAAGAACATGATCACGGGCGCGGCCCAGATGGACGGCGCCGTGCTTGTCGTTTCCGCCCCGGACTCGGTCATGCCCCAGACCCGCGAGCATATCCTCCTGGCCCGCCAGGTCGGCGTGCCCGCCATCATCGTGTTCCTCAACAAGGTGGACATGGTGGACGATCCGGAGCTGATCGAGCTTGTCGAGGTGGAGATCCGCGACGTTCTGAAGTTCTACAACTTCCCGGGGGACAAGATCCCCATCGTCAAGGGATCTGCCCTGAAGGCAATGGAGCATCCCGAGGTGGAAGAGAACGTCAAGTGCATCAAGGAGCTTCTCACCACCATGGACGAGTATTTCCCGATCCCCGTGCGCCCCGTTGAAAAGCCGTTCCTGATGCCCATCGAGGACGTGTTCTCCATCTCCGGCCGCGGCACGGTCGTCACCGGGAGAGTCGGGACGGGCGTCGTGCACATCGGCGACGAGTGCGAGATCGTCGGGATCAAGGATACCAGGAAGACCGTCGTGACCGGCGTCGAGATGTTCAACAAGACCCTCGATGAAGGGCAGGCGGGAGACAACATCGGAACCCTCCTGCGCGGAATTGAAAAGAACGAGGTCGAGCGCGGCCAGGTTCTGGCCAAGCCGGGCAGCATCACCCCGCACAAGAAGTTCAAGTGCCAGATGATCGCGCTCACGAAGGAAGAGGGCGGAAGGCACTCTCCCTTCTTCACCGGCTATCGGCCCCAGTTCTATTTCCGCACCACGGACGTCACGGCTTCCGTCACGCTTCCGGAGGGCAAGCAGATGGTCATGCCGGGCGACAACGTCGACGGCATCATCGTGGAGCTGATCTACCCCATCGCCATGGACAAGGGGCTTCAGTTCGCCATCCGCGAAGGTGGAAAGACCGTCGGCGCCGGGGTTGTCACGGAGATCATCGAGTAAGTACGGACCGGGGGTCGGCCTTGCGGCATGCGGCATATCGCCGCGGGCTTCCGCAGCGCCGCAGGGCATGAAAGCGACGAGCCCGTCGCGCTTTGCGCGCGGGACGCCGCCGGGCGAGGAATGGGAGAGTCACATGGCTAGGGAAAGGATCCGCGTACGCCTGAGAGGGTTCGACGTGGAACTCATCGATCAAAGCGCGAAGTCGATCGTGCAGACCGTCTTGAAGGCGGGCTCGAAGGTGTCGGGGCCCATACCGCTGCCGATGAAGATCAACAAATTCACGGTCCTGCGGTCTCCCCACGTGCACAAGAAGAGCCGCGAGCAATTCGAGATGCGCACCCATAAGAGGCTCATCGACATCCTCGAACCGACTCCCGCGGTCATGGACGCCCTGATGCGCCTCGAGCTCCCAGCAGGCGTGGACGTCGAGATCAAGCAGTGAGGCAGATGGAATGCTCGCGCTAATCGGCAGAAAAATCGGCATGACCCAGCTCTTCAATGAAGAGGGCATGCGCGTACCCCTCAGTGTCGTCGAGGTCGAGCCGAACACGGTGGTCCAGGAGCGAACGCCGGAGAAGAACGGCTACAAGGCCATGGTCATCGGCGTGGAAGCCCTCAAGAAATCACGCATCAAGAAGCCCTACGCGGGTCAGTTCCCGCAGGCGAGCGATCCGACGCGGTTCCTCATGGAGTTCAAGGACTTCGACAAGGAATGCAAGGTGGGCGACAAGCTCGGCGTGGAGATCTTCGAGGGGGTGAGTTTCGTGGACGTGCGCGGCACCACGAAGGGAAAGGGGTTCCAGGGCGTCGTGCGCAGGCACGGCTTCCAGGGAGGCCCCGGGGCGCACGGCTCGAAGTTCCACAGGGAAATGGGATCCGTGGGAACCGGAGCCTTCAGGAAGATCATCAAGGGCTCCCGGATGCCGGGCCACATGGGCGCGGCCCGTCTCACCGTGCAGAACCTGAGGCTCTTCAAGATCGACGCGGAAAAGCGGCTCCTCCTCATCAGGGGCGCCATCCCCGGGCGGCGCGGCGGCATGGTCGTCGTGTTGAAGGCCGTCAAGAAGTAGGGGAGGGCAGGTATGAAGAGTCAGGTTTACGGATTGGATGGAAACGCGGCTGGGGAGATCGAGCTCGCCGACGAGGTGTTCAACCGCGAGGTGAGCGAGGGCTCCATCTACCACGCCATCAGAAACGAGGCCGCAAACCGCAGGGTGGGGACCGCTTCCATCAAGGATCGCGGCGAGGTCCAGGGCAGCGGCAAGAAGCCCTGGAAGCAGAAGGGCACCGGCCGCGCCCGCGCGGGGCACAAGAGGTCTCCCATATGGGTCGGCGGAGGAAAGGTCTTCGGGCCGAAGCCCCGGGACTACGGCTACAGCCTCCCGCGCAAGGTGAAGAGGCTCGCCATCAAGTCCATTCTTTCCTTGAAAAATAAGAGCGACGCCTTGAAGGTTGTGACGGACTTCTCCGTGGAGAGCGGCAAGACCAAGGATCTCGTCACCAGCCTCAAGAAGCTCGCCGCGGAGGAGAGGACCGTCATCATCCTCAAGGATGACGACGCCATGATGCGGAGGGCCGGACGCAACGTTCCCTGGCTCAACCTCCTCAGCTACAACCGCCTCGAGGCGCATGACCTGTTCTACGCCAGGAAGCTCCTCCTTCTCGAGACGGCGGCACTGAAGCTGAATGATTTTTATCGCGACGCCGAAGGCGGAGCGAAGCGCGCTCGAGGCAGGGCTGAGAGCGCGCATGAGGAGGCCGCATCCGGCGGGGCCGCCGCGGGCGGCGCGACTCGCGTGCGACGCGAGGCCAAGAAAGCGTCCGCCAAAGCTGCGGGCAAGGCAAAGAGCGCGCCAAAGGCGAAAGCCGCGAAGGCGCCCGCCAAGGCCGCCGGCAAGCCCAAGAGCTCGCCCAAGGCGAAGGACGACAAGAAGGGGGCCAAGGAATGACCCTTGAGCGGATCGTGATCGCGCCGGTTGTCACGGAGAAGACGAACATCATGAGGGAGAGCCACAAGTACGTTTTCCGCGTGGACAGCCGGGCCAATAAATTCCAGATCATGAAGGCGGTGCGCGACCTGTACGGAGTTCACCCCCTCGCGTGCAACATCATCAACATCACGCCCAAGCCAAAGAGGGTCCGCTACCGCGAGGGCTATACCTCCGCGTGGAAGAAGGCGATCGTGACGCTTTCCCGCGAGGAGAAAATCGCCGTCTTCGAAGGCGTGTAGGTGAGAGAGGAATAAACAGCCGTGGGTATCAAGAAATACAGGCCGCTCACCCCGGGATTGCGCTTCAAAACGAGCCTCACTTTCAATGAGATCACGAAGAAGACGCCCGAGAAGGCCCTCAGCAGGGGAAAGCCGAAGAACGCGGGCAGGGGCGCGGGCGGACGCATCAGCGTACGCAGGAAGGGCGGGGGGCATAAGCGCAGGTACCGACAGGTCGATTTCCGCCGCGACAAGATCGGCATCCCCGCGAAGGTCGCTGCGATCGAGTATGACCCCAACAGGAGCAGCCTCATAGCGCTTCTCGTCTACAAGGACGGCGAAAAAAGGTACATCCTCGCCCCTGAAGGCCTCACCGTCGGAAAGAGCGTGGTGAGCGGCCCCGATGCTTCCTTCGACGTGGGAAATACTCTTCCCTTGGAGAAGATCCCCCTCGGGATGATGATCCACAACATCGAGCTGAACCTCGGCAGGGGCGGCCAGATGGCCCGCTCCGCCGGAACGAGCGCCACCATCGTCGCCAAGGAAGGCAACTACGTCACCGTGCGGCTGCCCTCGGGCGAGATGCGCCAGGTGAACAAGAGATGCTCCGCCACCATCGGAGAGCTGGGCAACAAGGATCACATGAACGTCTCCCTGGGAAAGGCGGGACGCTCCCGGTGGCTGGGCAGACGCCCCAAGGTGCGCGGTACCGCGATGAACCCGGTGGACCATCCCCATGGCGGAGGCGAAGGAAAGACCAAGGGCGGGCGTCACCCCGTGAGTCCCTGGGGCCAGCCGACCAAGGGCTACAAGACGCGCAAGAAGCGCAACGTCTCCAGTCGCTTCATCGTGAAGAGAAGGAAATAGGGGGAGCGGAAGTGTCGCGATCGATCAAGAAGGGACCGTTCATCGCCAAGAGCCTTTACAAGCAGGTGGTGGACATGAACAAGAGCGGCGAGAAGAGGATGGTGAAGACCTACTCCCGCTGCTCCACGATCATCCCCGAGATGGTCGGATACACGATCTCGGTGTACAACGGCAAGACCTTCGTGCCCGTGTACGTCACCGAGAACCTCGTGGGCCACAAGCTGGGTGAGTTCTCCCCCACCCGGATCTTCCGCGGCCACTCCGGCTCGGACAAGAAGGTGGTGAAGAAATGAGCAAGGACCAGACAGCAGGCGCGGCGGACGCCAAGACACCGGCCAAGACGCCGGCCAAGACCGCCAGGCCCCCGCGGAAGACGGGCTTCCGCGCGAACGTCCCCTTCCTGCGGGTATCGCCCACCAAGGTCCGGCGGATCGCGGACCACCTCAGAAGGAAGCCGTACGTCGAGGCGATTGCCCTGCTGGACGTGCTGCCCCACAAGGGCGCGCGCCTGCTCAAGAAGGTGATCCAGTCCGCGGCGGCCAACGCCCTTGCCCAGAACAAGGCTCTCGACGAGCAGATGCTCTACATCAAGGAGCTCCTGATCGACGGGGGGCCGACAATGAAGCGCATGTGGGCCCGCGGGCGCGGCCGCGCCGACAGGCTCCTGAAGCGAAGCTGCCACATCTCGGTCATCGTGGACGAGATCGGTCGGAAAGAGGTGACCAATGGGTCAGAAGGTTAATCCGATAGGGCTGCGCCTGGGCATCAACAAGTCCTGGCTCTCCCGCTGGTTCGTGGACCCCAAGCTCTACGCGGAAACTCTCCATGAGGACCTGCGCCTCAGGAAGACGATCATCGCCGCGGAGGAGACCAAGGGATCCGATATCGCGGAGGTGGAGATCATCCGCCATCCCCAGCGCGTGACCGTCATCATCCATACGGGAAGGCCCGGGGTGCTCATCGGCGCCAAGGGCGCCAACATTGAAAAGCTGGGCGGGAGGCTTCAGAGGCTCATCGGCAAGAAGATCCAGCTCAGAATCAAGGAGATCAAACGGCCGGAGATGAACTCCAAGCTGGTTGCCGAGAATATCGGCCGCCAGATCAAGGGACGCGCCTCCTACCGCAGGGCGGCCAAGATGGCCATCTCCAACGCGATGAAGGCCGGCGTGCAGGGGATCAAGGTCAAGATCGCCGGACGGCTTTCCGGCGCCGAAATGGCCCGCCGCGAGGAGTTCAAGGAGGGGCGGATCCCTCTCCATACGTTCCGCGCCGACATCGACTACGGAACGGCCACGGCCATCACCACCTTCGGCTGCGTCGGGATCAAGGTCTGGATATTCAACGGCGAGGTGTTCGGCCACGAGAAAAAGGACGACGCGGGGCTCCTGGTCAGGCGCGGCGGGCGCGAAGGGCGCGATGGCCGTGACGGCAGGGACGGCAGGGACGGCAGGGACGGCAGGGACAGGGACCGCGACCGCGGCGAGAGGCAGGAGTGAGATAAGCCATGCTGAGCCCTAAGAGAACGAAATTCAGGAAGCAGCAGCGGGGGCGGATGAAGGGCCGGGCCACCCGGTGCACCGAGATTTCCTTCGGAGACTTCGGCCTCATGGCATTGGAACCGCATTGGATCACAAACCGGCAGATCGAGGCTGCGCGTATCGCCATCACCCGCCACATCAAGCGCGGCGGCAAGGTGTGGATCCGCATCTTCCCGGACATGCCCTACACGAAGAAGCCGGCGGAAACCCGCATGGGAAAGGGCAAGGGAAGCCCGGAATACTGGGTGGCCGTCGTGAAGCCGGGCACCGTGATGTTCGAGCTTTCCGGGGTCAGCCGGGAGATGGCTGAAGAGGCGATGAAGAGGGCGGGGAGCAAGCTCCCGATAAAGACGAAGTTCCTCTCGAGAGCGAGCGGGGAGTGATGTCATGAAGGATTCATTCAAGGACCTGACGATGGAGGAGCTGATGGTGAAGCGGGAGGAGCTGCGAAAGCAGTACAACGACATCTGCTTCAACGCCATCATCGGGCACGTCGACAACCCCCTGGTGGAAAGGACCATGCGCCGCAAGCTTGCCCGGGTATACACCCTCATCCACGAGTTCGAGACGGGAAAGCGCGCGCCGGCGCAAAAGAAGGGCGAAGGGTAGATCAGTGGCAGAAGAGACGAAGCGGGTGCAGAAGGTCCTCCAGGGCCGCGTGGTAAGCGACAAGATGAAGAAGACCATCGTGGTGGAGATCCAGCAGCGCAAGCTCCACAGGCTGTACAAGAAGTACCTCACGCGCACGAAGCGGATCAAGGCGCACGACGAGAACAACGATTGCAAGGTTGGCGACGTTGTCCGCGTGGTGGACGCCAGGCCGCTCAGCAGGGAGAAGAGGTGGCGCCTGCTCGAGATCGTCGAGAGGGCGAGGTAAGGGAGAGGCGGGGAAGCTATGATCCAGATGAAGACCCTCCTGAACGTCGCCGACAACAGCGGCGCCAAGCAGGTCCAGTGCATCAAGGTCCTCGGCGGGACGCGGCGCAAGTACGCCCGCATCGGGGACATCATCGTCGTCGCCGTGAAGGACGCCCTGCCCAACACGCCCATCAAGAAGGGCGGGATCGAGAAGGCGGTCGTCGTTCGCACGCGCAAGGAGTACAAGAGGCCCGACGGGCACCTTTATCCGCTTCGACGACAATGCGTGCGTCGTGATCGACGCGAACAACAACCCGAAGGGAAAGCGAATCTTCGGCCCCGTGGCCCGCGAGCTGCGGGAGAAGGACTTCATGAAGATCGTGTCCCTGGCGCCCGAAGTGCTGTAGGAGGATGATGGAGATGGGTGCGCGGACTGAAGAGGCCAAGGTTCGACTGCGGAAGAACGACGTGGTGAAGGTCATCTCCGGCAAGGAGAAGGGCAAGACCGGCCGGATCCTCAGCATCGAGCGCGACTCGATGCGGGCGGTCGTGGAAGGCCTCAACATGGCGAAGAAGGCCGTCAAGCAGAAGAAGCAGAACCAGAAGGGGGGGATCACCTCGGTGGAGTCGCCCCTCTCGCTGGCGAAGCTCATGATCCTCTGCAAGAAATGCGGGGCCACGCGGATCGGCTACAGGATCGACGGTGAGAAAAAGGTGCGCGTCTGCCGCAAGTGTGGAGGGGAGCTGTGAGCAAGGACAAGACCACAGAGGCCATGGAAAACCCGGCCACCGAGGCGGCCCCGAAGGAGAAGAAGGGGCAGGCGCAGGGCCGGGAGAAAGCCGCCAAGGCCGTAAAGGGAGGCGAGAAACCCGAGCAGAAGGGCAAGGGCGGCAAGGCGGCGGGCAAAGCGGCGGGAGAAGCCCCGGCGGAGAAGAAGGCGAAGCCTCCCCGCGACCCGGTCGGCTACATCCCCCGGCTGAAGAAGCTCTTCCGCGAGACAGCGGCAAAGCAGCTTCTGGAGGAGTTCAGCTACAAGACGCCGATGCAGATCCCCCGGCTCACCAAGATCGTGGTGAGCATGGGCCTCGGGGAAGCCATCGCCAACAAGAAGCTCCTCGAGTCGGCAACGGCGGAGCTCAGCCAGATCACGGGCTTGAAGGCGGTGAGGACCAAGGCCAAGAAATCGATTGCCCAGTTCAAGGTGCGAAAGGGCATGGAGATCGGCGCCATCGTGACCCTGCGGGGAAACCACATGTACGAGTTCCTCGACAGGCTGATCAACGTGGCCATGCCGCGGATCAAGGACTTCCGCGGCGCCAACCCCAATGCCTTCGATGGACATGGAAACTACTCTCTGGGAGTGACGGAGCAGATCATTTTCCCGGAGATTGACTATGACAAGATCGATCGGATCAGCGGCTTGAATGTCGCGATCGTTACAACGGCCCGCACGGACGGGGAGGCGCGCAGCCTCCTCGCGCGGCTGGGCATGCCATTCCGAAAATAGCCAGGAGCGAGAGGAAGATGGCCAGAAAAGCGATGATCATGAAGGCCCTGCGCAAGCCCAAGTACATGAGCCGGCGCGTCAACCGCTGTAAGATCTGCGGGCGGCAGAGGGGGTTTATGCGGAAGTTCAGGATGTGCAGGATCTGCTTCCGCGCCTTGGCCAGCGAAGGAAAGCTTCCTGGCGTTACCAAATCGAGCTGGTAGGGAGTTGGTGATATGAGTCTGTCGGACCCTATTTCCGATATGCTGACGAAGATCAGGAACGCGAGCAGCGCCCGATTCGAGAGCGTCGACATCCCCACCTCGAAGCTGAAGCTGGAGATCACCAAGATCCTCAAGAACGAGGGCTTCATCAAGACGTTCAAGAAGGTGACCCAGGACGGGCGGAACCTCATCAGGATCTTCCTGAAGTACGACGGGGGCAACGCGCCCGTCATCCACGGGCTGAAGCGGATCTCGACGCCGGGGCGCCGCATGTACGCGGGCTACAAGAACCTGCCGCGGGTGTTGAACGGCTTCGGCACCCTCATCGTCACCACCTCCACGGGGGTGACCACGGGGAAGAAGGCTGTGGAGAAGAAGGCCGGCGGCGAGCTGATCTGCACGGTCTGGTGAGCAAGGAGATACGAGAGTGTCGCGAATCGGAAGATTGCCGGTTAAGATCCCCAAGGGCGTGAAGATCCAGGTGCAGGGGGCCACCGTCATGCTGGAAGGGCCGAAGGGCAAGCTCACCAGGCAGTGCTCGCCCGAGGTCGCCGTGAAGGTGGAGGGGGACTCCGTGGTGATCAGCCGCTCGGACGATTCCAAGCGGGCAAAGAGCCTCCATGGGCTGTACAGGAACCTGATCAAGAACGACCTGATCGGCCTGTCGGACGGATTCTCCAAGAGCCTGGCAATCAGCGGGGTCGGCTACAAGGCCGAGCTGAAGGGAAAGAGCCTAGTGCTTACCCTTGGGTATTCGACGCCCATAGAGTACCCCATTCCCGAGGGCATCTCCATGGAAGTGGAGGCCAACACCAAGATCCTCGTGAAGGGATCGGACAAGGCGAAGGTGGGGCAGATCTGCGCCGAGATCCGCTCCTTCCGGCCCACCGAGCCGTACAAGGGCAAGGGGATCAAATACGAAGGCGAGTACGTCCGGCGCAAGATCGGGAAATCCGGAATCAAGTAGGAGAGGCTGATACACGCCATGAGAAAGCTGGAAGAGAAGACCCGCAAGCGGTCGAAGAGAAGGCAGAGCATCAGGAAGAAGATCAGCGGCACGTCGGAGAAGCCGCGCCTGACGGTGTACAAGTCCAACAGGTACACCTATATCCAGGCCATCGACGACACCAGCGGGCGGACCATCGCCGCCGCCTCCAACCTCGAGAAGGACCAGCGGAGCATCAAGAACCTGGCGGCGGATCTGGAAAAGCTGGGGCTGTTGATCGGACAGCGTCTCCTGGCGAAGAACGTGCAGAGCGTCGTCTTCGACAGGAACGGCTACCGGTACCACGGGAAGGTGAAGGCATTGGCGGACGGCGCGCGAAAGGCCGGGATCAAGTTCTAGACTGCGGCGGACCGCCGGCGCGCGGCCCAGGCGCGGGTATCTCGCGCACGGGGCGAAGCGGCCGGGGTGGACGCCGTATTCGAGGGGGATTTGAAGGTGGCAATGCAGCAGGACAGGGACAGAGACCGGGACAGGGGCGAGTTCATGGAGAAGCTCGTCAAGCTCAATCGCGTCGCCAAGGTCGTCAAGGGCGGACGGCGCTTCTCATTCTCCGCCCTGGTCGTCGTGGGAGACAGGGCCGGGCGCGTCGGATACGGGTTCGGAAAAGCGAACGACGTTTCCGACGCCATCAGGAAGAGCATCGAGAAGGCCAAGAAGAACCTCGTGCGGGTGCCCATCAAAAAGGCGACCCTCCCTCACCAGGTCATCGGAAAGTTCAAGAGCGCCCAGGTGCTCCTGAAGCCCGCGGCCCCCGGAACGGGGGTCATCGCCGGCGGGCCCGTCCGGGCCGTCATGGAGGCGGCCGGAGTGCGGGACGTGCTCTCCAAGTCTCTGGGCTCCTCCAATGCAATCAACACGGTCAAGGCCGTGTTCCAGGGCCTCGACAGCCTCATGGAGGCCCGTGACGTAGCGGCCAACAGGGGAAAGATCATCAAGGACGTGTGGGGATAGGGATATGGCAGCAAACCGATTGCGCATCAAGCTCGTTCGAAGCCCCATCGGGTGCAAGCCCGAGCACAGGAGAACGGTGAAGGCCCTCGGGCTGCGCCGGCTCGGCTCAGCCGTGGAGAAAACCGCCTCCCCGGCCGTCCTTGGCATGGTCCGTTCCGTTTCCTATCTTCTTGATGTAGAGGAGATTCGCTCGTGATGGAAGACCGCACGATACGCAAACCGAAGGGCTTGAAGAAGAAGAAAATGCTGGGAAGGGGCGTCGGCTCCGGTCACGGCAAGACTTCCGGCAAGGGGACCAAGGGCCAGAAGGCCCGCTCCGGAGGCGGCGTGCGGCTCGGGTTCGAGGGCGGCCAGATGCCGCTGTTCCGGCGCATCGCCCGCCGGGGATTCTCAAACGCCCCGTTCAAGAAGGTCTACGCGGTGATAAACGTCTCGGAGCTCAACAGGTTCCCCGACGGCGAGAAGGTCACCGAGGAGACTCTGAGGGCCCGCGGCCTGCTCGGCAAGAAAGGGCTGCCCGTTAAAATTCTCGGGAATGGCGAGCTTGCTCGAAAGCTTTCCGTCTCCGTTGACAAGGTATCCGCCACCGCGCGGGAGAAGATCCTGGCGGCGGGGGGTACGGTAGACCGCCCCGGGGGCGGTGCAGCGGCCCGCCCGAGGGGTGGCGCAGCAGCCCACCCGAGGGGCGGTGAGGTCGTCGAGGGGAACTAATGGCCAATCCTATCATCGATATCTTCAGGGTCAAGGAACTGCGGGACCGCATCCTTTTCACCGTGGGGATACTCGTCATCTATCGAATCGGCTGCATCCTGCCGGTGCCGGGAGTCAACATCACGGCGCTGCAGAACTATTTCGCCGCCAAGGGAAGCACGGGAGGGCTCGGCATCGAGGACTTCCTGGATTTCTTCGCCGGAGGAGCGTTCAAGAACTTCTCCGTGTTCATGCTGACGATCATGCCCTACATCTCGGCATCGATCATCATGACCCTGCTCACCATCGTGTTCCCGAAGCTGAAGAAGGTTTCCGAGGAGGAGGGCGGCAAGAAGAAGATCCACCGCTGGACGCGCTACGGCACGGTGCTGATCTGCTTGGTCCAGTCCTTCACCGTCACCCGCTACGCCCAGAGCATTCCCGACGCGATCAACATCGCGATGCTGCCGTTTGCCCTCCTGGCGATGCTCACCGTGACGACGGGCACCATGTTCCTCATGTGGATGGGAGATCAGATCACCCGCCGCGGAATCGGAAACGGAATTTCGCTTCTCATCTTCGCCGGGATCGTGGCCAGGATACCGGGGGCTCTCTGGACTCTTGTGCAGCAGATCCAGAGCCGCGCGCTCAACCCCGTGTACGTTATCGTGGTCCTGATCATGTTCGTCATCGTCGTGGCGCTCGTCGTCTACGAGCAGCAGGGACAGAGAAAGATCCCCGTCCATTACGCCAAGAGGGTCATCGGCCGCAGGATCTACGGCTCGCAGAACACCTACCTGCCGTTCAAGGTGAACCCCTCCGGGGTCATCCCCGTGATCTTCGCCTCCTCGATCCTCGTCTTTCCCATCCAGATCGCGCAGAGCCTCGGAGCCCGGGTGGATTGGCTGTCCCGGTTCGCCTCGTGGCTGCGGCCCCAGGGGCTGCCGTACGTGGTCGCCTACGGCCTTCTCATCATCTTTTTCGCGTACTTCTACACCCAGGTGACGCTGAACCCGGTGGAGATCTCCAAGCATATCCGCGAGAACGGGGGCTCCATTCCCGGGATCAGGTCCGAGAAGATGGAGGAGTACCTCACGAGGATCCTGCACAGGATCATCCTTCCGGGGTCCCTGTTCCTCACGTTCATCGCGATCATCCCCACCCTCGTTCAGACCCTGTTCCACTTCCCGTCCTCGGTGGCCTACCTGATGGGTGGAACGTCACTGCTGATTCTCGTGGGCGTCGACCTGGACACCATGTCGCAGATCGAGGGATACCTGAGGATGCACCATCACGAGGGCATCGTGCGCAAGGGCCGGATCCGGTCCCGCAACCTGTAAGGGAGGAATGGTATGAAGGTACGCGTCAGCGTAAAACCGATTTGTGACAAATGCAAGGTCATCCGGCGCAAGGGGGTGGTGCGGATCATCTGCCAGAACCCCAAGCACAAGCAGAGACAGAGGTAGGAGGAGAGGATGGCGCGTATAGCGGGCGTTGACCTGCCCAACAAGCACACGGACATCGCACTGACCTACATATTCGGGATCGGGGTGTCATCCGCCCAGAAGATCTGCGCGACCACGGGGGTAGACCCGCAGAAGCGCATCAACGAGCTCACCGCGGACGAGATCAACAAGCTGCGGACGGTGATCGAGAGCGACTACAAGGTGGAAGGGAGACTGAGAACCGAGATCTCCCTCAATATAAAGCGGCTGATGGACATCGGCTGCTACAGGGGCGTACGGCACCGACGGGGGCTTCCCGTCCGCGGCCAGCGGACGAAGACCAATGCGCGCACCCGCAAGGGCAAGAGGAAGACGGTTGCCGGCAAGAGGAAGAAGTAGCCGGGACGGGGCCGGCCTTTCGACATTCTCGCGGCGGAATGCCGCCACAGGGCAAGGAGAGATGCTTTGGCTAAGACCAAGGGTAAGAAGGAAAAGAAGAAGAATATCGCCGAAGGCAAGGCCTTCATCCAGGCTACCTTCAACAATACGATCGTGACGATCACGGATACGATGGGCAACACCATCTCGTGGGCGTCCGCGGGAGCGCTGGGGTTCAAAGGGGCCAAGAAGTCCACCCCGTTCGCCGCTCAGTCCACGGCTGAATCCGCCGCCAGCAAGGCGATGGAGCAGGGCCTGCGGGAGCTTTCCGTGTTCGTGAAGGGGCCGGGCGTCGGCAGCGAGGCCGCGATTCGCGCATTCGGGGTTCTCGGCATCAGGGTGCGCTCCATCAAGGACATCACGCCGATCCCCCATAACGGGTGCCGGCCGCCCAAGAAGCGCAGGGTGTAGGGAGGAATACAGGTGGGAAGGAATATCGGTCCCCAGTGCAGGCTCTGCAGGAGCGAAGGGGTCAAGCTGTATCTGAAGGGCGACAGGTGCAAAAGCCCCAAGTGCCCGGTCTCGAAGAAGAAGGGCGCTCCCGGCAAGGGGCCGCGCAGCAGAACGAAGAAGCTCTCCGACTACGGCATCCAGCTGCGCGAGAAGCAGAAGCTGAAGAGGATGTACGGGATGCTGGAGGGGCAGTTCAGCCTCTTCTTCGCCCGGGCCATAAAGAAAAAGGGAATCACGGGCGAGAACCTCATCCAGATGCTCGAGCGGAGGCTGGACAACGTGGTGTACAGGATGCACCTGGCCCCGTCGCGAAAGAGCGCGCGCCAGCTCGTGCTCCACGGCCACATCCGTCTCAACGGAAAGCGGGCCTCCATCCCCTCCCTGCAGGTGAGGGAGAACGACGAGGTGGCGGTGACGGAGAAGTCCACGAAGCTCACCTTCATCAAGGAGAGCCTGAGGGAGCTCTCGCGGGCGGGGGTCGTGCCGTGGCTCGACATCGATCCGGACAAGATGGTGGGAAAGGTCAAGGCGATACCCAGGCGCAGCGAGGTGACGGACCTGGCGGATATCAGAGAGCAGCTGATCGTCGAGCTGTATTCCAAGTAAGGGGTCTTCAATGCTCCGAAAGAACCTTCTGAAAGGTTTCAAGAAGCCGAAGGGCATCACCTTCGAGCACAGCGAGATCGAGGCGAACTACGGTCGATTCGTCGCGTATCCCTTCGAGAGGGGCTATGGCGTTACGATCGGCAATACGCTCCGGAGAATCCTCCTGTCCTCGATCCAGGGGTACGCGATAACCGCGGCGAAGATCACCGCCTTCAAGGACGACGGCTCGCCCCACATCATCGCCAGCGAATACGAGCCCATCCCCGAAATGGTCGAAGACACGCCGGACTTCATCAACAACCTCAAGCAGGTTCAGGTACAGCTGGGGGGAGATCTGGAAGAGAAGACCGTGGTCCTTGAATCCAAGGGGGCGCGGACCCTCTACGCCAAGGACCTCGCCGTCGACAACGACGTGGAGGTGGTGAACGGCGACTTTCCCATCGCCACCCTGATGGAAAAGGCGAACATCGAGATCGAGATCCAGATCAACCTCGGCAGGGGCTACGTGCCCGCCGAGAGGAACGAGAAATACATCGAGGTCATCGGTACGATACCGATCGACTCCATCTTTTCTCCCATCCAGAAGGTGAAGTACAGCGTGGAGAACACGCGCGTCGGCCAGAGGACGGACTACGACAAGCTGATCCTCGAGGTGTGGACCGACGGGACCATAGCGCCGGACGACGCCCTGGCTGAGGCGGCGAAGATCGCCAAGGACCACTTCACGATCTTCATCAATTTCGACGAAGCGGAGGCCTCCTCGGACGAGGACATCGACGAGGACGAAGAGAGGATCCGGGCCGTGCTCGATACCCCGGTGGAGGAGCTGGAGCTCTCCGTGCGGTCCAGCAACTGCCTTCGAAACGCGAATATCCGAACCATCGGAGACCTCACGAGGAAGAGCGAGGAAGAGATCACCAAGACCCGCAACTTCGGCAAGAAGAGCCTCCAGGAGATCCGCGACAAGCTTCGGGCGCGCGGCCTGGATCTCGGGATGAAGGATTATTCCGCCCTGAAAAAGCAGCTGAAGAAACAGCTGGCCGGAGAGACTGTCGTCTCCGCCGCGGGGACGGACGCCGTGGACGCCGCGGATTCGGAAGGGAAGGAAGAAAATGAATCATAGGAGCAACTTCAACAGACTGGGGCGCAGCTCCGCCCACCGCAAAGCCCTGCTCAAGGCGTTGACGAAGTCCCTCTTCACCTACGAGCGAGTGCGGACAACCCTCCCCAAAGCCAAGGAGGCGAGGCGCTTCGCCGAGAAGCTCATCACCAGAGCGCGGACGGATTCGGTGCACAATCGCAGGATCGCGGCGCGGGTCATCACGGACGCGCGGGTGCTCAACAAGCTCTTCACCGATATCGCCCCCCGCTACGCTCAGAGACCGGGAGGGTATACCCGGATCCTCAAGCTCGGCAAACGTTTTGGAGATGCCTCGGAAATGGCGGTTCTGGAGCTTCTGGAACGGAAAGAGCGGCAGAGGCTGCGCAAGAAGAAGGAAGCGCAGGAGGCGGCCGCAAAGGAGGGCTGAGGCTCTCCATAGAGTCGCGGAATCCAGCACGCCCGGGCGGCTTCGTCCCGGGCCGGTTTCATTGAGAAACAGCTGCTAGCCTCTTGCCGCGAAGACGCTTTCCGCCGATACTAGGTAGATAGAAGGTATCCGGATCTCTCATGCGGCAGAGCCTGAAGGTAGCTTTCAGCCTCCTCGTCTCGATAATTCTGTTCAGCGGGTTCACGGTGCTCGCTTTTTCAGGGCTTTTCAACGTCTTGGAAGCCGGCTTCTTCTACCCGCGGGTCCAGAAGGAGGTCCGCCTCCAGCTCGACTCCCTGGCATCGAAGATCCGAAACTACCATACTCTGAACATCGAGCGCTTCTCCGCGATCACGGCCAAGGACTACGCGGCGTCCGCATTTGACAGAAACCAGACGGACAAGGACATTGCCGCCCGCGTGGAGGCATTCGGTGCCCTGCAGAAGGACATGCCGAGCCTGACGATCGTGAGATTCCTCGATCCGGACGGGCGGAAGATCCACTACAGCACGCTTTCTACGGACGTCTCCAAGCCGACCGCCGGCGGCATCGAATATAAAACCCTGGACCAGGCGGATCCCGGGTCGCTCGCGGGAACGGCCCTCCAGAGCGGAGAGGGACAGCAGCCGCGGCTGATCATAGACGGGGAGAACGAGCGCTTCATCTACTCGCTTCCCATGTACCGTCAGGCGGGCGCCGCCAAGCAGTTCATGGGCACGGCCCTTTTCACCGTGAGCTCGGCGGACCTTCTGACGTACCTGCTTCGCGCTCAAGCGAGCGGCGTCGCGAACATCCTTCTGGTGAAGGGTGACGGCGTGCTGATCAACTTCCCGGGCGTCGAGATGAAAGTCCTGTCCGACGGAATCGACACCATCTGGCGCTCCCACCCCGATGAAGAGAGCTTCACCGTTCCCCTGACCCTTTCCAAGCAGGGGGGCTCCTCGGAAACCTTCATGGTCTTTTCCGAGCGTCTCGCGCCGGGAGGCATCGCCAGCCTCATGGCGCCCCGGGGCATGTTCGAAATGAGTCCCTTCATGAAGGGGCTGATGCTCGCCTCGTTCTTCTTCACCGTGTTCCTCATCGTCTACCTGCTGTTCAACCTGAGGCCGGATCCCCTGGAGGTCCTCTCCCAGAGGGTGAAGCGCTTCCAGATCCAGCTCCTCGAGGAGATCATGGAAAGCCCCGGAGGGGCCGACTGGGGAAGGTGGAAGAGAGAGCTTGAGGCCCGCAAGGGCGAGATCACGCACCAGATCCAGCGCGGCATCGGCAGGGTGTCTGCGAAGCAGAAACCGGAGATCGACACATATCTTTCGAAGAGCTGGAACGAAATCGTCGACCTGCTGGGCAAGCGGGCCGAGATCACTCCCGCTCCTGCCGGCCCGATCGATATCGCGAATCTCGAGAACCTCATCCGACAGGCGCTCGCCAACGCGAGGTTCATCGCTCCGGCTGAAACGACAATCGCCGCCCCTCGCAGGAAGCTCAGGGTCGAGGAGCTGCGGGCCGAGGAAGTGGAGGAACTTGCGGAGGCCGAAGAGCCCGCCGAGGCCGAGGAGGTGGAAGAAGCCGAGGCAGTGGAGGAGGCCGAGGCTGTCGAGGAAGCCGAAGCAGTCGAAGAGGCGGAGGCCGCTGAAGAGGTTGAGGCGGTCGAGGAAGCCGAAGCGGTGGAAGAAGCCGAAGCTGTCGAGGAAGCCGAGGCCGTCGAAGAGGCGGAGGCCGTTGAAGAGGTTGAGGCGGCCGAGCAGGCCGAAGTTGTCGAAGAGATTGCCGCCGATACCGGCAGACCTGAAGATGAGAGAAGGGAAGCCCGGGAGGAAACCTCCGAGGCCGAATCGTTCGCAGAGGTTGAAGAGCTCGACCTCGAGGAAGCCGCCGGAGAAGGGGAAAGCATCGAGCGCGCGGGAGAGCCGGTGGCCTTCGAAGAGGCCGAGGAAGCCGAGGAGGTGGAGGAGCTCGAGGAGCTTCAGAGCGTGGCATCGCCGCAGGGATCGATCGCCGGCCGCGTAAGCGAGTTGGTGGAAGTCCGCGTGCCGCCCGTCAGCACGATAGAGCTCACCCTGCCCGAGATCGAGGAGGAGCCGGTTTTTGAGCGCAGCGAAGAGGCGCTTGAGGAGCTCGAGCCGTTGGCGGAGATTCAGCCGCTTCCCCCCGAACCGATGGAGGAGGGCCTCGAGCTTCTGCCTCTTGCCGATGAGGCGGGCTCAGAGCTCGTTTCCGGGATGGAAGGGTGGGGACCGATGAACGATCATGAAAGAGAGGCGGAGTACATGGAGGAGCCTCGCGCGGTCGAGACCGGGGTAAAGCCGGTTCCGGCCGAATCGAGCGACGAGGAGCGGAAATTCCAGGGGATCGTGGGCGCCCTGGAAGATGCGGGGCCGGCAGGCGCGGAAGAGGTGCTGGAAGAGCTGGAAGAGGTGTCGGATGCCGCCGAAGCTCTCGCGCGCAAGGTGGAGCAAGCCGAATGGTCGCCCGTCGAGCAGCGCCAGGAGCTCGACAGGCTCGTCGCATCCGGCTCGATCAAGACCTATTCCATCGAGCAGCTCCAGGGATTCGTCGACGAGGCGAAGTCCGCCATCGTCATCAAGGACGGAGTGTTCCGGATCAAGGAGGAGGTGTACTCGACCGCCGACAAGGTCCGGGACGGGAAGCTCAAAGATCTCGCCGAGGAAGTCATCCGGCACGAAAAGATCGCGGATGTCCCGTCCGCCGATCTCGCAGAAGAGGGAGGGTTCTCGGGGATCGGGGACCTCATCCGCGAGGAGGAGACTCTCGATCTCGCCAAGGTTGTAGGAACGGAGAAGGAGGTCGGAAGCGAAGAGATCCTCAGCCCCGCAATGGAGAAGAACTGGGCCCTCCACCTGAAGAAGACGGGAATCGACTACGACGAGTTCCTCTCCGCATATCCGCGATCCTTCACCCATACGGCCCAGATGAAATCTCTCGTGGAGGTTTCCCGGCGGGTTTCCGCCGTCTGCGCGGGGATACTGCTGAAGAAGTCCGACGGCTACATCCCTGACATAACCGTGGGGGCGAGCGAGAGGACCGTGCAGAGCTTCCGTTTCTTAACGGATGAACCGCTCAGCGTCATTCTGAACGAGCGCAAGGCGGTCGCCATCGACAGGAACACGGCTGAGATCCGAACCCTTCGCAACAAGGTAGACATGGGAGATCTCCGTTACATGAAGCACCTGTTATTCATTCCGCTCGTATATCGCGCGCAGGAAGCGTATCTTTTCCTCTCCTTCTCCACCGAGAACGATATTTCACCTGATTCGATTCTTTCGAGCCTGAAAGTACAATAGCAAGATTTGATCGCATTAATCTGGAAAACTACCAGCTCAATATATCTGAAAGCTATAAATGATATAAATTCTGGAAAAATCTTTTAATCTCGGCCCAAGCGTCCGCATCGCCATGCAAAGAAGCGAATAGAGCCTTGACAAGGGCTCCTTTCTCGTTTACTATTTATGTGCACTATAGATCCAGGTGGAGGAAGAAGATGGGCCTTGCATTGTACTTTATTCTTCCTCTCGCCGGTTTGTTTCTAGGTTGGACAATTCGATGGCTTTACGCGCGTTTTCAGCTTTCTTCATCGGAGCAAAGGGCTTCGCGAATCGTCCACGAAGCCCTCAGAGAAGCGGAGGCGAAGAAAAAAGAGGCGATACTTGAGAGCAAAGACCAGCTGTTGCGGGAGCGCAATCAGCTGGAAAAGGAGACACGCGAAAGGAGAATTGAGCTCCAGCGCCTTGAGCGCCGTTTGTTGCAGAAGGAAGAGAACCTAGATAAGCGTGTAGAGTCTTTCGAAAAGCAAGAAAGAACCGTCAGTAACCGGGAGAGGGCAGCTACAGAGAAGGAAGAGGTACTCAAGCAGGAAGAACAGCGGCTAGCCGCGGAACTTGAGAGGATATCGGGTCTCACCAGGGCGGAGGCGAAAAAACTCCTTATTCAAAGCCTGGAAAACGAGGCCAAGCACGACGCGCAGATAACGATCAATCTCATCGAGCAAGAGGCCAAACTCACCGCGGACAAGAAGGCGCGGGACATTCTCGTCACGACCATTCAGCGTCTGGCTACGGATGTAGCATCCGAGGTCACCGTCACGACGGTGAGTCTCCCCAACGACGAGATGAAGGGGAGGATCATCGGTCGTGAGGGAAGGAACATCAGGACGCTGGAGACCCTCACAGGCGTGGATGTCATAATCGATGATACCCCCGAGGCCGTCGTCATTTCCTGCTTCGACCCCATCCGACGAGAGATCGCAAAGACGGCGCTCAGCCGGCTGATCTCGGATGGACGCATCCACCCCGCGCGAATCGAGGAGATCGTCCAGAAGGTCACCAAAGAGGTCACCCAGACCATCTACGAGGAAGGGGAGCGTGTGCTCTTCGAGGTGGGGATCCATAACATGAGCCCCGAGGGCATACGCGCGCTCGGCAGGCTCCACTACAGAACCAGCTACGGCCAGAACGTCCTCTCCCACTCCAAGGAAGTGGCCATGATCGCGGGCATGATCGCGGCCGAGGTGGGGGGGAACGTGGAGTTCGCCAAGCGGGCTGCCCTTCTGCACGACATCGGCAAGGGCGTGGAGGCGGACGGCGACGGCAACCACATCGAGATCGGCATGGAACTGGCGCGCAAGCTCGGCGAAGATTCCCGGGTGATCAATGCCATCGGGGCGCACCACGGGGACGTGGAGCCGGAGAGCATCGAGGCCGTGATCGTGCAGATCGCGGACGCCGTTTCGGCGTCCCGCCCCGGCGCGCGCAAGGAAACCCTCGACAATTACCTCAAGAGGCTCGAAAACCTCGAGAAGATAGCGGAGGAGTTCGAGGGGGTGGACAAGGCGTACGCCATCCAGGCCGGCCGGGAGCTTCGCATCCTGGTGAACAACGAGAAGATCAGCGACGAGGCCGCCAAGGAGCTGGCGAAGAGCATCGCCAAGAGGATCGAGAGCGAGCTGAAGTACCCCGGCCGGATCAAGGTCACGATCATCCGCGAGATGCGCGTGGTCGAGTATGCCCGATAGCGGCCGAGCCTGAGATTCGGGACGTGGCGGAGAAACTGAGAACCCTGATCCTCGGCGACGTTGTCGGACAGCCGGGGTGCAGGGCTCTTTTTGTCGGCCTCGCGGATCTGGTGAGGAAGTATGGCGCGGACCTCGTGGTGGTCAACGGGGAGAATGCCGCGGATGGATTCGGCATGACGCCGGACATTGTCGACCGCTTCTTCAAGTCCGGGGTTCACGTGATCACGTCGGGCAACCACATCTGGCAGCGGCGGGAGATCTTCCCGACTCTGCAGACCAACGACCGCCTCCTCAGGCCCGAGAACTACCCCGTCGGAGTCCCCGGCAAGGGCTCCTGCCTGCTCACGGTCCGGGACACGCCCGTCCTGGTCGTGAACCTCGAGGGCAGGGTGAATCTCTCTCCCCTGCGCTGTCCATTTTTGGTCGGCAAGTCCATCGTCAAGCAGCACCGCTCCAAGGCGCGGATCATCATCGTCGATTTCCACGCGGAGTCCGTGGAAGAGAAGGAAGCCCTCGGGATCTTCCTCGACGGGGAAGTGAGCGCCGTCGTGGGCACCCACACCCACGTTCAGACCGCAGACGAACGGATCCTTTCCCATGGAACGGCTTACATCAGCGACATCGGAATGATCGGCCCCATCGACAGCGTGATCGGCATGCGGCGGGAAACCGCGGTGCTGCGCGGCCTGAGCCAGATGCCCCTCAAGATGGAGGTGCAGAACAGCCCCGCGGAGATCATGGGCGTGTTCCTGGAGATCGATCCGGCCGGCGGAAAGGCGACCCGTATCGAGCGGGTGCGGGAGAAATCCCCGATCTGAAATGGGAAAGCTCACCCTCCTGGAGCTTCTCAAGCTTCGCTTCCCGTCCGCGAGCGAACGGGAGCTGTTCGCCGCGGTGCTGCGCGGCGAAGTGGCGGCGGACGGCCGTACCCTGCTGAAGCCCGGCGCACCGGTGGACGCCGAGAGCGATCTCACGCTGAAACAGCCCAGACGCTTCGCTTCCCGCGGCGGGGAAAAGCTCGCCCATGCCCTTGCCGCCTGGCACTACGACGTGCGGGGCAAGGTATTTCTCGACGCCGGATGCTCGACGGGGGGCTTCACGGACTGCCTCCTCAAGAACGGGGCCTCCCGCGTTTACAGCGTCGACGTGGGGCTCAACCTGCTGGACTGGCGGCTTCGAAGCGATGAGCGGGTGACGGTCATGGAGCGCACCAACGTGATGAGCCTGTCCCGAGCCTCCTTCTCCCCGTGTCCCGACCAGGCGGTGGCCGACCTTTCCTTCCGATCCCTGCGGGGGGCCGCTGCGCATATTCTCGGCCTCACGTCGGAGGGGCGCGGCATCTTCCTGGTCAAGCCGCAGTTCGAATGGGATGACCCACCCGCAGATTTCCATGGCGTGGTCACGGGGAGGGCCCGGCTGCTCGCGATTCTCCAGGAGCTATTCAGCCGCCTTCAGGGGGAAGGGGTGTTCCCCATGAAGGGAACTCTCTCTCCCATCCGCGGCAGGAAAGGAAACCGCGAGCTGCTCTTTCTCCTCTCCACCTCGGAAGGCGTGGAGCAGGAAGCGCTCCGGCGGATGCTCGACGAGCTAGTCCTGGAATGACAGGCGGCCGAGGGGGGCGTCGATCCTGATGCCTTCCGGCCCCAGGTACTGGACCTTCTTCCCCTCGATGAGGATCTGAACCTTCTTGACCGTGGGAAACTCGGTGGCGGCGAACACGATCTGCCGCAGCTGTGCATTGAGGCCTTCCCTGCCCAGGGTATTGAATCGGAAGCTTTCGTTGAAATCGATGTATGCGGTGTCTCCCCGGACCGTGACGCCGCGCAGCTTCGTGCCCGCGGGGATCATCGTGAGGAAACCCAGGTTCACCTCGGAAGAGGTGGGGCCCTGGAGCAGGCTCTGCAGAGTGTCACGCAAAGGCGAGTCGCTGGCCGGGATGGGCCTGATCACGCCCTTGAGGACGATCTTTCCGTTGGTATCCACGCTGGCGAAGAAGAGGCGCTGCTTTCGGACGGCGGGCTTCTCGACAGCCGCTGATGGAGGCTGGATTTGAGGCGCGGGAACCGGCTGCTTCCTGGGCTCGGGCTGCGCTTTATCGCCGCTCTCGGTCCCACTGCCGCCCGCCGCCGGGGCCGACGGAGGGTTTGAGTCCTCCTTTTCCTTCTCAGGAAGGGGTTTCATGGTCACTTCGGGGGCGGGTGAGGTCTTTTTGCCGCCGAAAAGCTCGTCCAGGGCCTTCTGGATGGGCTCCCGGGCGGCAATTGCGGCAATGACGAGCACGATCACGAGGGAAGCCCAGAAAAGGCATCCCGTTGCAAGGCTTTTCTTTTTCCGCGCCATTATCTCACTGTAAAGATCGGCTAATTTGACAGGCTCATTGAATCCCGCTATACTCACCGCGCCATGGTGGAGCTCGCGGGGATCAGCGCCTCTCCGGGAATAGCGCTGGGAACGGTATTCCTGTTCCTTGAGGAGAAGCTCACCGTCCCCAAGTACGAAATCTCCCCCGCCCAGGCTGCATTCGAATACGAGAGGTTCCTCGCCGCCGTGCGCGCCGCTCACGACGAGGTCGAAGGCCTCGCCAATGGCAGGGGGAACAGCCTCCTGGAACCCCAGCTCCTCATGTTCGACGATCCCGAGTTCCACGATTCGATCCGCCGGGGCCTCGATTCCGGCGGAAAGAACGTCGAATGGGTTCTCCTGCAGACCATCGACGCCCTCTCCGCGAAACTGGGGAACTCTCCCAGCGCCTACCTCAAGGAGCGGGCGGTTGACTTGCACGACGTCGGCCGGCGGATCATGAACCACCTCTTGTACCGCGAGCGGCCGAGCCTCTCTTCGATTGCCGATCCCGTGATCCTGGTGGCCCACAACCTCATGCCCTCGGATGCGCTCGCGCTGAACAAGCGCCTCGTTCTCGGGATAGCGACAGACGTGGGAGGAAAGACCTCGCATACGGCCATCCTCGCCCGCTCGATCGAGATTCCCGCGGTGCTCGGCCTTTCCGACGTGAGCCAACGCGTGAAACCCGGGGACGAGCTGGTGGTCGATGGAAACCGCGGGATGGTTCTCATCAACCCCGACAAAAAGGCCCGCTCGCTGTACCAGAAGCGCAAGAGCGAGTGGGAGCAAAAGTACATCTTGTTGAAGGAGCTGGTGGACCTGCCGGCGGAGACGCGTGACGGCAAGCTCGTCCAGCTTGACGCGAACATCGAGATGCCCGAGGAGGTCCACTCCGTTCTCACCCACGGCGCGGACGGCATCGGGCTTTTCCGCTCCGAGTTTCTCTTCCTTCAGCCCGGCCGGTTTCCCACGGAGGAGGATCAGTACGGCGCCTACTGCACCGTGCTCAAGGCCATGGGCAGCAGAAGCGTGACGATCAGGACGCTGGACCTCGGCGGGGAGAAGGTGATGCCCGGTTTCCCCGTGGGATCGGAGGCCAACCCCATCCTCGGCTGGCGGGCCATCAGGTTCTGCCTGGCGCGGCCGGAGATCTTCAAGATCCAGCTTCGAGCGCTCCTGCGCTCATCGGTTCACGGGAACCTGCGGATCATGTACCCCCTCATCTCGGGGGCCGGCGAGCTGGACCTGATATCGGCGCTCCTCGCGGACGTCAAGATGGAGCTTGCCAGGGACGGCATCCCCTTCCGCCAGGATATCCCCATGGGGATCATGATCGAGGTGCCGTCCGCCGCCATCACCTCCGACATCCTGGCCTCCAAGGCCGATTTCTTCTCCATCGGGACAAACGATCTCATCCAGTACGCCCTGGCCGTGGACCGCGGCAATGAGCGCGTCGCGTACCTCTACGAGCCCTTCCATCCCGGAGTGCTGCGCCTGATCAAGATGACCATTGACAACGCCCATGCGCACGGAGTGCCCGTGGGGATGTGCGGCGAGATGGCCGGAGATCCCCTGGCCACGGTCGTTCTGCTCGGCCTCGGGCTGGACAGCTTCTCCATGGGCGCCATCGGCATCCCCCTCATCAAGAGGATCATCCGCTCCGTCGGCGCCATGGAAGCCGAGGCATTCGTGCGGTCCCTCCTGCCGATGCAGTCGGGGAGGGAGATCGAGTCCGCCGTGCGCGGCTGGATGGGTGAGCGTTTTGACTTCATCTCCTCGTGAAGCCCGGCTTCCCCGGGTGGCCATCCTGGGCAGACCCAACGTCGGGAAATCGACGCTCTTCAATGCCCTGATCGGGCGGCGCCGCGCGATCACGCACTCCTCGCCGGGCGTCACCCGCGATCCGATCGAGGTCGAATGCGCATTCGATGGGCGGAGAATCCTCCTTGTGGACACGGGCGGGTACAAGGTGGAGCGCAATGAGCTGGACGAGCAGGTCGCATCGAGAAGCCTCGCCTCCGCGCGGGAGGCGGACCTCGTCCTTCTCGTTCTGGAGGCGGGCCTGACGAACGCCGAGGACGAGAGCTTCATCGAGCGGCTGCGTCCCCTCGCGGACAGGCTCATCCTCGTGGTGAACAAGGTCGACACTCCGGAGCGCGAGGCCCTGGTGTGGAACTTCCATGCCTACGGGTTTCCCACGGTCATCGGGGTTTCGGCGGCGCACAACAGGAACCTCGACGAGCTGAAGCGCCGCGTGGCATCGATGCTGGGGCCCGAGGCTGCCGGCGGGAATGAAGCTCGCCCGGGCGCCCTGGTCCCCGACGAAGGGATCGTGCGGGTCGCGATCCTGGGAAAGCCCAATGCGGGCAAATCGAGCCTCGCCAACGCGCTGTTGGGCGAGGAAAAGTCGATCGTATCCCCCATACCGGGAACCACGCGCGACGTGGTTGAGGGACGTTTCACCTACAGGAGGACGCTCTTCCGTATCCTGGACACGGCGGGCATCAGGCGGAGAACCCGCGTGCGGGAATCGGTGGAGTACTACTCCGTTTCCCGCGCGGTGGAGAGCGTGCGGCAGGCCGACATCGTATTCCTCCTCATCGATTCCGCCGAGGGGCTTGCAGACCAGGACAAGAAGATCGCCTCCTACGCCATCGAAAAGGGCAGGGGGATAGTCCTCGTGCTCAGCAAGTGGGACCTGCAGGCGTCGGGCAGGAGCCGCGAGCGGGAAGCGCGCGAACGGGTGCGTTTCCTTTTCCCCGTTCTCGGCTTCGCACCGCTGGTCGCGGTCTCCGCCGTGAAGGGGACCGGCGTGAAGAAGCTTCTGGACACCGCGCTGGAAATCAAACGCCAGCTCGACCTGCGGGTGGGCACGGGAAGGCTCAACCAGGCTCTCGGCGAGTGGACTGCCCACTATCCGCTTCCCGTTCGGGGAAAGAACTTCAAGATCCGTTTCGCTACCCAGATTTCGGTGAACCCCGTGCGGTTCGTGGTCTTCGTCAACAGGCTGGCCGGATTCCCCGTCTCCTATTCGCAGTACCTGGAAAACTGCATCCGCCGGGACCTCGGATTCAGCCAGGTCCCCGTGGACATCGAGCTGCGCCAGAGCAAGAAACCCAAGAGATGAAACGGTACAGCATCGGGGAAGTGGCGAAGCTTCTGGGAGTCAAGCCCTACATCATCCGCTACTGGGAAAGCGAGCTTCCCCTGCTGGCACCGGGGAAGTCTCACTCCGGGCGGCGCGCCTACTCTTCGCGCGAGGTCCAGCTCCTCATGCGGTTCAAGCACTTTCTTTATGGAAGGAAGTTCACGGTGGAGGGGGCCAAGCGGAGGATGTGGGAAGAGTTGGGAGGAGTGGCCCCGGATACCGCGGCGAAGATCTCGGAGATCCGGGGGGAGCTTATCGATGCACTCATGCTGATGCAGGGGAGGAAAGCGGAGGAGATGACGGAACACGACATCAGGGAAAGGTTCACCGTTCTCGGGCAAGGGCACCTTTTCGATCACTGGGGCGAGAGGCCGCAGGAGATGCAGCGGCGGCTCCTGGACGACCTGGAATCTCTCGACCTCTCGGTGCTCCAGGCCCTCAGACAAAAGCTTGAAAGCGATCCGGAGCCGCGCGGCCGCATCGGCCCCGTGGGATACGTGAAAAAGGAGGAGGCCCGCTCCGACGCCGAGGCCAGGCTCCAGGGAGAGAGGATCATCCGGGAGGGAAAAACCGCCCTGCTCACCGTTGCGGGAGGACAGGGATCGCGGCTCGGATTCGAGGGCCCCAAGGGGATGTTCCCCATCTCTCCCATCCGCAAGCTCACCCTCTTCGAGATCTTCGCCGAAAAGCTCCTGGCCGCCCGCCGCCGCTTCGGCTGCGCGATGCCCTGGCTGATCATGACGAGCCCCCAGAATCACGCCGCCACCCGGGAGTACTTCGAAACCCGGGGATACTTCGGCCTTGGCGGCTCCACCGTCTCATTCTTCACCCAGGGGGTTCTGCCTTCCCTGACGCCCGAAGGGAAGCTCCTCATGGCCGCAGACGGCGGCCTGTTCTTCAACCCCAATGGGCATGGCGGGGTCGTCTCGGGGCTTCGCGCATCCGGCCTGCTGGAGGAGATGCGGAAGCAGGGCGTGGAAGAGCTGTTCACCTTCCAGGTGGACAATCCCCTGGTCACGGTGCCCGATCCCGTCTTCCTGGGATTTCACAAACGGTTACGGTCGCAGATATCGTCGAAAGTCATCGAGAAGGTCTTCCCCGAGGAGCGGCTGGGCACAATCGGAACCATCGATGGAAAGCCCGCCGTCATCGAGTACTCGGATCTGAGCCCCGAGATCATGAGCGCGCGGGACTCTGCCGGGAAGCTTCAGTATCCGCAGGGATCCATCGCCATCCATATCCTCGCGTTGAGCTACCTTGAGAGCGCCCGCCTCTCTATGCCCTACCACCTGGCCAGGAAGAAGGTGAAGGCTCTCATCCCCACGGCCGGCGGGGCCGAAATTCAGGAGAGGGAGGCTATCAAGTTCGAGATGTTCATTTTTGACGCGATTCCCATGGCCGAGCGTGCCCTGTTTCTCGAAACGGATCGAGGGGAGGAGTTCGCCCCGCTGAAAAACAGGGAAGGCGTCGATTCCCTAGAGACATGCATCCGGGGCCAGATCGAGAAGTCCGCGCGCTGGCTGGAGGGATGCGGCGTCGGCGTGCCCCGGGACGAGCGCGGCCTGTCCCGTCACGCAATCGAGATAAGCCCCCTGTTCGCGCTGGACAGGGAAGAGCTCGCCGACAAGCGGGCCTCCCTTGCCCAGAGGATTACCGGTGATACGCTCCTTGCGTAGTGCCCTCTTCGCTCTCGCCGCTTTGCTCGCCTCGCTCCCTCTCCTGCATGCTTCCCCATCGGCCCTGCCTGAAAACTTCGAGGCCCGTCTCATGATGAGGGAGACGATCTTCGCTCCCGTGGGCGAAGCCGCCTCAGCGAGGGCGAGAATGCTCCGCCAGCCCGAGAGCAGGGGCAAGGTCTATTTCAAGACCGAGGTCCAGAGCGGAAGCGTCTATCTCATCTTTTCCCGCCCAGATTCCCGCGACCCCTCGGTGGATTCCGCCGGAAACTACATCATCAAGCGCAGCCTGAAGGACGGGAGCTTTCTCCAGGCGAAGATCTTCGTGCAGGACGATCCCGGCTGTTTCGCGCGGTTGTTCCCCATGGACGGAAGAACCGGGATGGACATCTTCATCTCCGGCGAGCCGTTCCAGAAAGGAATCGTCATTGCCCAGCCCTTCGACCGGCTCCTCACGGCCCCGTTCTCCACGATCATCGAACTCACGTCGGGGGTCGTGGACTGGTCTCTCGTTCTGCCCGCGGAGCGCACGGCGGCGGACATGCGGGTCGAGCGGATCGTCGGGCAGCTCAGGCCGCGGCTAAAGATGCTCGCCGACGTAGAGGACGGCGCCATGGACGGGAGCGGAAGGTTCATCTACATCAGGGACGGAAGACCGCAGGCGGGCCGGGGCGGGTTCAACTGTTCGGGATTCGCAAAGTTCGTCGTTGACGGCTTCTACAGGCCCCTGGCGGGCAGGCTCATGGATATCCAGGACATCAAGGAGCGCGACCTCGACGCGCGGGGAAACCGCTGGAGCCCGTCGTACGAGGAATCGCGGGACCCCTATTTCGGCCTCGATTGGTCGCGCAATCTTGCCCGCATGCTCCAGTCCGCGCGGACGGGAGAGCCCCTCCCTCCGCCCGAGTTTGCCGATGTCAGGGACGTCGAGAGGTTTCCCTACGTCGAGGATGTCGGCTACCCGATAGAGAACCTCACCGCTATTTTTTACATCCTTGCCCGGCGCGACCCCGGTGTCATCTACCTCGGATCCCTCAACCGCGAGGCCGGAGACGGGGCCCCGGTCCGCCAGCACCACCACCTCGCCGTTTTCTTTCCCTACATCGATGGGAGCTCACGACTGCGGATCGTGGTCATGGAAAGGAACCTGGAGACCAGCGTTGCATCCCTCCAGAGGAGATTTCCCAGGGACTCGGTTCACCTGGTGCGGATCGACACTGAAGGCGAGTTCAGCCTGCCCTAGTGGTTCGCCGAAGCGAACCACTAGGGGCTCCACGCCGGCAGCCCTAGGCCGGCAGCGGCGCGGCTGCGCCGCGCCCCCTATCCAAGCGGTTTAGCGAGCTGCACGAGGGGAATATAACAAACGGCGAAACTGCTCCAGCGTGTTGAATAACCTGTCCCTCGGGGGTATGATCTAAATCGGCATGCATCGTTTTGCTCTCCTGTTTCTTCTGGCCGGCGCCGTGTCCGTCTGGTCGGCCACTTCCGAAGTCGAGCTGTTCTCCGAGGCCGAAAGCCGATACCTTGGCGGCAACTACCCGGCCGCGCTTGAAGCGTACGACGATTTCCTTCATCAATACCCTCTGTCGGACCTCGCCGCCGATGCGCAGTACAGGAAGGCAGTCTGTCTCTATCGCCTCCAGAGGTATTCTGATTCCTCTGCTCTTCTCCACGAGATTGACACGAGGTACCGCTCCACCCGGTATCTCGACTACGTGCCCTTCTGGCAGGGCCTCGCTTCCTACAGGCTGAAGAGCTATTCGCTGGGAGTGGAGAGCCTCAACGCATTCCTCGCCCGCGCGAAGGACCCGAGCTCACGCCCCAGGCGCTGCTGTACAAGGCGCTCTGTCTGGTCGAGCTGAAGGACGAACCCGGGGCGGCAGACGCGCTTCGAGCCCTTGTGAAGGACTACCGGGGTTCCAGCGTGTTTCCCTATGCCGCGGCCGTTTTCGCGACGCTCCTGACGCGGCAGAAAGCGTTCGATGAGCTTCTCCAGTTCACCTCCAGCATCGATCCATCCGCCTTCCCCCAGAACTGGAAGGAGCAGTTCCTGCTCTCCCGCGCCGAGGGGCTCCGGGAGGCGGGGAGAATGGATGAGGCCCTCCCCCTGTACAAGACGCTCACCGGCGGCGGAAATGACGTGGCGCTCACCGCGTATCGCAGGCTGTTCGACGCCGCGGAGCGAAAGGCGGACCTAGCCGGGATGCAGGCTCTCACCCAGGCCGCGGATGCGCGATTCGGAGCGGCCCCCGAGGTTCTGGCGGATCTCTGGGCGAGGGTGGGGGCGGAGAGCTTCCGAAAGGGAGACCTCGATGACGCGCGCCGTTTCCTGACCAAGGTGTGGGACCTCCGTGGTACGCGGGCCCCTGTCGAGGCGGTTCCTCTCTACCTCGCGGAGATATCCCTGGCGTCGAAAGACGCTGCAGGAGCCCGTTCGATCCTTGAGCAGTATCTTGCCTCGCCGGCGGGCGCCGGATCCGCCGCCGCCGTCATGAGGCTGGGGGACATCGCCCTGCAGACGGGAGACCTGGCGGGCGCGGCGGGGTACTACTCGCGTTTCATCCAGACCTTCCCCGAATCTCCGCGGCTCGCAGAGGCGGGGTACCTCCTAGCCTACGTAAAGTACCGGCAGGGGAGCCTCGATGATTCCTTCGCCCTCGTCTCACGCTTCCTGGCGGGCCCCTCGGCCGGCCAGTATCGAAAGGACCTCCTGCGCCTCCGGATCGTCCTGTTGAAGAAGAACAAGAATTACCGCGAAGCTGCCGCGTCCCTTTCGGACTACGTGGGGCAGTTTCCTGACGACGTGCGCTCGCGCATCGACCTTCTCAAGACTCTCTTCCTGGTGGGGGATTATCCCCGGATCGTCCAGGAGGCCGACGCCCTTTTCGCCCGGGTCCCCGGGATCGCCTCCTCGGACCCCTATGCCTACCTTCTCGCTTCCTATCTGCGGGGGCTCAGCCTCATCGCGAAGAAGGAATACAGGGGCGCGATACCGAACCTCGAAGCCATCCGCAGGGATCAGGCGGAGAAAGCGGGCCTCGCCGGCATCGTGCCCTACGCCGGCTACTACCTCGGCTGGGCCTATGTAAAGAGCGGCAGCTTCGATCTGGCGGCCAAGAACCTCGATGCCCTGGTGACCGCGTACCCGGGAAGCGAGATCGTCTCAAAGACGCAGTTTCTCGCCGGATGGAGCCATTTCAGCCTCGGGGAGTTCGACCGCGCTGCGGATGCATTCTCCCGCGTCGCCAAGAAGGAGGTGAACACGGATCTGGGGCAGAGAAGCCTCTACCTCGGCGCCAACAGCCTCTTCAACGCGAAGAAGCTGGCCGAGGCGTCCTCCGCCTTCCAGGCCATCATCCGCGCATCGCCTCCCTCACCCTACGCCGACAGAGCGATGTTCGACTATGCCGGCGTGCTTTCAGCGCAGGGCGCAACGGCAAAGGCCGCGGACACATACCGCTCGCTGGCGGAAACCTATCCTTCGAGCCCGCTCGCCGAAGAGGCGGTCTACAAACGGGCTGAGACGTACTACGCCGGAGCGAAGTACGCCGAGGCCAGGTCAGCGTTCTCCGACTACCGCTCGAGGTTCCCCAAGGGAAAGCTCATCGACGGGGCGCTGTACTGGGGCGGGGAGGCGGCCGCGGGCGCCGGAGAGAAGTTCGGCGCCGTCCTCTTGTGGGGGGAGCTCATCCAGGGATACAAGGACAGCTCCTTTCGGGCCGTCGCCATCCGCAAGAGCGCGGAGGTCTACGTCGAGTCGAGGGATTTCGCCTCCGCCCTCCGTCTCTATACCCAGCTCGTGACGGAATATCCCGCGGACGCCCGCGCGGCCAAGGCGGATATCATCGCCGAGCAGCTCCACTACCAGATCCTGGGGTTGGGGGATCGGGAAGCGGAGCTCACTACCCGAATCTCGCGGGAAAGCGGGCAGGCAAAGACCGACGCCACGCTGGAGCTCGCCCGCCTCTACATCCTGAGCGGAGAGAAGAAGGTCGAGCAGGGCTACCAGATGCTCCAGCCCATCATCGCGGGAAGCGACCCCGCCGCCGCGTCCAGGGCTCAGTACCTTGCGGGGGAGTATTTCTATCGCAAGGGCGACCTCGGGGAGGCGAGCAAGCGCTTTCTCGCGGCGGCCGCCAAGGGCGCATCGGATTCCGATTTCTCGGCTTCCTCGATCTACCGCGCCGCCGAGATGATGAAGCTGGCCGGCAGGCAGGATGACGTTCAGGCGCTGGCCAAGAGGCTGGCCGACAACTTTCCCGCCTCTCCGTGGACGGCGAAGGCCCGCAAGCTCATGGAGGCGGATCGATGAAAAGGCTCTCAATTCTCGCGGCTCTCCTCCGGCTGGCGATCGCCGCCTTCCCGCAGGCCCAGGGAAAAGACCTTGGTCCGACAGAGCCCGATATCGTCCTGCCGCAGGTCATCCTGGAGATCGAAGACTTGAGCGTGGAGAACGTGGAGGCAAAGCTTCCCCCCGACGAGGAGCTTCTCCCTTCCCGGCGGGAAATTCCCCTTCCCGCCGAAGGAGAGATCCCGGTGATCGAGCCTTCCGTCGCCATCGCCTCCACTGCCGGGGAGCCGCCTGCGCCGGCGCCGGCGGGCCCGTCGATCGCCACGGAGGCGCTGGTGGGCGCGGGCCTGGAGAACACGATCCTGGGCACATTGTCCGTGAAGACCCTGGGACGGGATCCACGCCTCTCGCTGTCTTTCTCTCATGAGGCCGTGGACGGTTTTTCAGGACATGCCGCGGGCTCCGGGTTCGACTCGCGCACGGACAATCTCTCGGGAGAGCTGGCGATGAAGCTCGCTTTTCTGGATACGGACCTGCAGGGGAGCTTCAATGAGGATGCGCGCGGGCTCCAACGCCAGGGGACATACATCGGCAGGCTCTCGCGCCGGGTCGATGGAAGCGCCGATTTCACCGCCAGGCCGCTGGATTGGCTTACCCTTGACGGGAAAATCAAAGCAGGCACCGACTCGCTCACCCTCACCGGATCCACTCCGCTTCCGGTGAGCGAGTACCGCCTGGCTCCCTCTCTCGGCGGTGAGGCGCGCTTCTCGTGGTTTCGCCTGGGTCTCTCCGGAGACTACAGCTACCGCATGGCGGACTTCGGGCCGGCAGGGTCCCAGGAAGTCCAGCGTGTGCGCACCGGCCTCACCCTCGGGTTCGAGCTTCCTGCTTCGATGCTCCTTGAAGGCTCCGTCGCCTGGTTTTGGAACACGTCCGGGGCGAGCCTTTTCCCGTTCGAGCTGCGCTTCTCGGGCACTCCTTTCGGTTTTCTCACCTTCGGCTTCGGCGCGGGCTACAAGGTGGTTCCCTACGATGCCGGCGGCGTGCTTTCAGAGTATCGCTGGGTTCTGCCGGAGCCATTGCGGGACGACAGCGGCTGGTTCGCCGACTCGAATCTCAAGCTCTCTCTGGCAAAGGACCTCATCCTGAGCGGCACGCTTTCGTTCATGTCGAGCCGGGAGATGCTCGACACGTCGGACTCCACGCTGGCGCAGGATCCTGCCACGGGGCTCTTCCTCCTCGGCCAGAGGCAGGCGGTGCGGCTGGACTCGGACATCTCGCTGCGGTGGAACCCGGTGGAAAATGTGACGCTGGGCGCGGGTTGGAAGCGCGCCTTCATCGATCGGCCGGCCTTCGCGGCCCTTGACGAGGCGAGAGTTGAAGGAATTGCCATGGAGAAATCCGGGGCTTTCGGGGGCAATTTCCTCGTTGCCCTGCGCACGGGAGTGGCGCCGATCCTGCAGCTTCCCGTCGTGAACGTTGGGGGATTCTTCAAGATCTCCGATTCCGTGGAGATCCATCTTGACGCCGAGGACCTCCTGCAGCCGGCCCTCAACGCCCCCCGCTACGATCTGTTTCCGTTCCAGGACCCTGGATTCCGCGTAATTGCCAAGGCCAGGCTGGCCTTCTGAGGAATGACACCGTGAGCGAAGCGATCGAGAGAGAAGACGGAGCGTGCCGCGCGGACGGCGGCGATTCACGCCGCATCCTGGCGGCATCGCTGGCCGCGGTCCTGATCCATGTCGTTCTGGTGGCCATTCCATTGCTCTCCATTATGCAGACCCAGCTGCCTCAGGCAGGCCCGCTCGTTGTCGACCTGGAGGCATCCTCGATAGTGACTGAGGAGCCTTCGGGGACCGCCGCCGCTCAGCCGCTGACCGTGGCTTCCGCGCCGGCCGCTCCCGCCGCCTCCGCTTCCTCGGCAAGCGATTTCGCAATCCCGACGCCAAAGGCCCAGTCCGAGGGTGAGGCGGCCGGGACGACGCGCGGCCCGTCTTTCCGCGAGGAGGGAAACCGTACCGGCTCCTCAGCGCAATCCCCGTCCGCTGCGGCGCCTCCCGGTCCGAAGCCTGATTTCTCGACGCAGGCACCGGCAGGAGGCGCGCCCTCGGCGCCGCCCGCGAAAGGCCAGGGTGTTCTCGTCCAGGGACAGGGAGCGTCACCCGGAGGATCACTCGACCTCGCCCCTCTTGACAAGGCGCTCGCCGGCGCAAAGCCGGCTCCCGGCGCGGGACAGCCCGCCGGCCGGCCGGCTTCCCCGGGTGAGCGTACGGGAGAGACGGGGATCCGCTGGGACCAGCCGGACGCCGCCCGGAGCAGGAAGCTCCTCACCTCCCCCGAGCCGAAAGTCCCGGCCTGGGTGTACGCCCAAGGGCTCACCCTGACCGTCACCGTGTCTTTCGTCGTTTCTCCCGAGGGAGTGATAAAAACCGTTACCCTGGACAAGTCCTGCGGGTACGCGGACGTGGATGCCGCGGTGGTGGACGCGGTCCGCCATTACCGTTTCTCCTCGGATTCTTCCGCCCTTCCCATCCGCGGCGCTCGCTCCTTTATCATCCGCTCCCACTGATATATCTCGTTGACAGCAGCGAACGCTCGCTGTACTATAGATAAAATCTCCTGGGGAGGGGAACAATGTCTGTTTTTTTGCCTGGCGATCTCATAATCCTTGGTATCGTCCTGGTGCTCCTTCTCGTCTTCCGGGCGCTCGACAGGAACAACCGGTCCCTGGAAAAACTCAAGCGGTTCAGCGACAAGATCATCGAAAACCTGTCTGCCTTCGTGGAAGAGAAAACGACTCACGTCAAGGAGCTGTCGACGCAGCTTTCGGCGGACCTCCAGAGGGGCGCCGAGCTTCTGGCCGGCGTCCATGCAACGCAGGCGGACATTGCGGCGAGGTCCGAAGGCCTCACCGGAGTCCAGCAGAGGCTGGAAAGCTACGAGCACGCGATAGCCGAGCTCGTAGCGATGTCGGCCCGTGTTGACCAGAACCTCAAGCGCATCCGCGACGAGGGAGAGTTCGTCGACGGGATGGGAAAACGGATCAAGGACGCGTTCGCGCACATGGCGCAGCTCGAGCGGGAGATTCCGACGCTGAGGAATGCCATCCCGGCCGCCGCCAAGCTGGGCGCCGACGCGGCTGCGGCGAGAATCGTCGAGATTGAAAAGCGCATTGCAGCCCTCCAGGGGGAGGTCGCGTCAGCCGCCAGGCAGGGAACTGACGCGGCTGCGGCGAGAATCGTCGAGCTTGAAAAGCGCATTGCAGCGCTTCAGGGGGAGGTCGCTTCAGCCGCCCGGCAGGGCACAGACGCGGTCTCGGCCGAGCTTTCCCGCATAGAAAAGCAGATCCCCGTCCTGGAGGAGAAGCTCACCAAGACGAACCGCGAAAGGGCCGCGGTGGTGTCCAGCCATATTGTGCAGCTGGAGAAGCAGATCCCGGCCATCAAGGGTGAGATCGGCGCTGCTGTCAAGAAAGAGGCTGAAGCGGCGGCGGCGAGGATAGCCGAGCTTGAAAAGCGGGTCTCAGGCGCCAAGAGTGAGATCGCCGCTCTGATCAAGCAGGGCGCTGAGGCCGCGTCGGCGAGGATAGTCGCGCTTGAAAAGCGGGTCTCGGGCGCCCAGAACCAAATCGTGTCGCTTTCAAAGCAGGGCGCCGCCTCCTTCGCGGCGCACATCGAGCGAATGGAGAAGGAGATCCCCGCCCTGGAGGAGAAGCTTGCCAAGGAAAGCCGCGAGAGGCTGGCGGCGGTCTCATCCCAGATCGCGCAGCTGGAGAAACAGATTCCCGCTATCAAGGGGGAGATCAGCGGTGCGGCAAAGCAGAGCGTGGAGGCAGTCAGCGCCCGCGTCGCCGAGCTTGCCAAGCAGGTTCCCGTGATCCAGGAGCAGTTCCAGGCGGCGAGCCGCGCGAGCATGGAGAAGCTTTCATCGGAGATCGCACAAGCCGTCCAGAAGACATCGGCCGAGCTCGCTCAGCTGGAGAGCCGGCTTCCCGCCCTCGAGCAGGAGATGATCCAGGAGGGCAGGCAGCGCATGGACGAGATGGCCGAGGCCGGCCGCGAAAGGGTCGATGAGACCGCGTCGCGTATCGCGGAGCTGGAGAAGCACATTCCCGCGCTTGAGGGGGAAATCGAGGAGGCCGCCCGGTTGGGCGTGGAGGCCGCGGCCGCCCGAATCACGGAGCTTTCAAAGCAGATCCCGGCTATTCAGCAGCACCTCCAGGAGGCAAGCCGCGCCAGCCTTGAAAAAATAACCGCAGAGATGGACAAGAGGATCCAGGCGGTTTCCTCCGAGCTCGCGCAGATGGAACAGCGAATTCCGCAGATCGAGCGGGAGATGGCCCAGGCCGGCGAGAAGCGGGCGATCGAAATCGCCGAGGCCGGCCGCGGACGCGTGGAAGAGATCGCGCAGGCGGCCAGCCAGCGCACGGAGGAGATTGCACGGTCGGGCCGGGAGCGGGCCGAAGAGATCGCCGCGCGGATAGCCGGCATCGAGAAGCGGATTCCCCAGCTCGAAGAGGAGATGGAGAAAGCGGCCCAGCAGGGCGGGCAGGCGGTTTCCGCGCGCGTTGCCGAGCTTGCGCGGCAGGTGCCGGTCATCCAGGAGCAATTCCAGGCGGCAAGCCGCGCCAGCATGGACAAGATCACCGTCGAGCTTCGGCAGCAGATGGACAAGGTATCGACCGAGCTTTCGCAGATAGAGGAGCGGCTGCCGCTTTTGGAGCGGGAAACAGCAGAGCGAGGCGAAAAGCGGCTGGACGAGATCGCCGGGGCGGGCCGGGCGCGCGCGGAAGAGATGGCGGAGGCCAACCGCGCCCGCGCGCTTGAAATCGCGGCCCGCATCGCGGACATGGAGAAGCGAATTCCCGAGCTGGGAGAGGAGATGGAGAAAGCGGCCCAGCAGGGCGGGCAGGCGGTTGCCGCGCGCGTCGCCGAGCTTGCCCGGCAGGTGCCGATCATCCAGGAGCAGCTCCAGACCGTCGGCCGCACCGGCATGGAGAAGATCTCTGCGGAGCTCAAGGGGCACATGGACAAGGTCTCCGCGGATCTCGCCCGGATGGAGGAGCGGATTCCGCTTCTCGAAGGGGAGATGCTTCGGGAGAGCAGTGAGCGTCTGGAACAGATCTCCGAGGCAGGTCTGGCGCGGGCCGATGAGCTCGGCGCGCGCCTCGCGGAGATCGAGAAGCGCGTTCCCGAGCTGGAAGGGGAGATGGAGAAAGCCGTCAAGCAGGCCGGACAGGCCGTCACGGCCCGGGTGGCCGGGCTGCTGGAGCAGATCCCCGCGCTCAGGAAAGAAATACAGGAAACGGGCAGCAAGAGCCTCGAGGAGATCAAGTCCCAGATCGCGAAAATGGAAAAGGACATCCCCATCGTAGAGGAGAAGTTCGCCGCGGGAAGCAGGAAGCGGATGGACGCCATTGCCGCCCGGGTGACGGAGATGGAGAAGCTCGTCCCCTCCGTGAAGGCGGAGATCGCGGCCGCGGCCAAGAAGGGCGCGGAGGCCGCCGGCTCCCAGATCGGGCGGCTGGAGAAGGAGATCTCCGGCATCCAGGAGAAGTTCAAGGCCGCCAACCAGAAGAGCCTCGAAGAAGTAACCGCGCTGATCGCCTCCGTGAAGAAGCAGATCCCGACGCTCCAGGAGGAGTTTGCCGCGGCGAACCGCCGCGGGCTGGAGGATGCGGCCGCGAAGGTCGTGGGCACTCTGGAAGAGCGCACCGGGGGCATCCGCGTGGAGATCGGCAGATCGGAAAGCGCCGTCAAGGACTTCGCCGCGTATGTCGCGCGCCTCGAAGCGCGGCTCTCCCAGAGCGAACAGGAGCGCATCGACCAGCTTGCCAAGACGGTCGATTCGTTCGAGGGAGACCTGAAGAGCAGGCGCGCCGTTCTGCTCGACCAGTTCCAGGGCGAGATCGGGGACCTCCTGAAGGAGGCGGAGTCCCAGCTCGAGCGCCAGGGCGACGCTCTCCAGCTGGCCGCCAAGCGCGGCGTAACCCTCGAGGGAGAGGTGTTCGCGCGGCTTCGCGAGACGATCCAGGCGGACGAGGCCGTGCTGGCCAAGGCGATAGAGAAGATCGAGCTTCGCATCCAGGACTACGAGGGAGAGCTCGACTACCGGTTCAAGAAGCTCGAAGAGGTCGGAGTGGACATCGGTGCCCTGGAGAAAGCACTTCGCGATTCCATGGAGGGCACCGCGGCAGGTGTGCGCGAGGATATGAAGGCGCTTTCAGAGCGGCTCGCGGATGAATGGAAGGCGGAGATCGCGGCGGTTCAGGCGGAGAAGGCGAAGCTTGCCGCTGGATTGAGCGAGCTGGCGGAAGGCCTCTCCAACCTGAAGTCCAGCGCGTACCAGGACGTGTCCCAGAAGCTCCAGGTCTTCGAGGACGAGTTCTTCACGGACCTCCGCGCCCGGTCCGCCGGGATGCAGGAGAAGATCCAAACCTGGCAGTCCGAGGTTGAGGTCAGGATCGCCGGGATCGCGGGCGCGTACGCCGCGGACAGGGAGAAGATCGAGAAGGCCTACCAGGAGGACCTGCGCGCCTCCTTCGAAGGCTACAAGAAAAGCTCGGCGGAAGAGATGGCGCGGGTCGAGCGTCAGGTCGGCGCTCTGACCGACGGCGTGCGTGAGCGGATCGCCTCCTCCGACGAGTCCCTGGCGGCTCTGCGGGAATCTCTCAAGGAGGAGACGGAGAAGATACGGCGCGACTCGGCGGCTGTGTTCGAGCGCGAGCTGGCAGTGGTCCGCGACACGGCCGACGCCTCGACCAAGAAGATGCAGCGGGAGATCGAGCTCAGGCTCAAGGAGCTTTCCTCGGGCATGGAGACGGGCAAAAAGGAGCTGGCCGAGGCGCTGGGGGCCGCCCAGGCAGACCTCACGGTCTGGCAGGGGAGGGTCCGCCAGCAGCTCTCCGAGGCCGAAGCGCAGCTCAGCGACAGGATCGCGGCACTCGCCTCGGATGCAGAGAACTCCATCGGGAACATCCACGACGATTTCGAGGCCCAGAAGGGCGAGCTCGTCATCGCATCCAACTCTGAGCGGATGGCGCTGCGCAACGAGATCGACGGCCTCTCCGGCAGGCTGGCCGCGTTCCAGACCGAGCTAGCCAACACGACCGCCGTGGCGGTGGACGCGCTGCACAAGGAGCTGGAAGGCTTCCAGCTGGAAAGCCAGAAGGGCATGCGCGACGTTCAGACCGACGTGGAGGGAAGGATCAAGGAGTTCAAGGTCCTGCTCACCGAAAACCGCGAGAAGGCGGAGACAATGCAGGAGAAGCTCTTCGGCAAGATCGAGGAGAGCTACCGGCTGCTCACGGTGAACCTGGCGGAGATCGACAAGCGGGTGAAGGGCTTCGTGTCCCAGACCAAGATCTTCGAGCGCGCGGATTCCTACAAGCTCTCGCTGGAGACGGGCATCGAGGAGATGAAGAAGGAGCTGGCCAAGCTTTCCGCGGAGAAGGCGGAGCTCACCGACATGGAGGTGCAGCTCTCCAAGACCAGGCGCACCGCCGAGGAGGTATCGGTGAAGCTCAACCGGTTCCTTTCGGAGAAACGCCGCATCGAGGATATCGACGGGGAGTTCAAGAAGATCATCACCCTGTCTCGTGACGTGGACCTCAAGCTGGACACCCTGTCCACCAGCAACGATTCTCTCCAGCAGATCCAGGCCAAGATCCGCCAGTTCGAGGAGATGGGCAGGGAGGTGGAAAGCGGGGTGGAGAGGCTGGAGAAGAAGCAGGAAATCATCAGCGTGACCTCGGACGGGGTGGACAAGAACTTCCAGAAGCTGGAGAACCTCGAGAAGGTCCTCTCCTCCGCGGGCAAGGAAGCGGAGAACCTCTCCCTCAAGGTCTCCTCGCTCAAGGCGGAGCTGGAGACCCTGGCCGTAAACAAGAAGGACGCGGATTCCGTTCTCCAGACAATCGGGCATCTCGGCGACATCCTCACGGAGCTCGAAGGCAGGCTCGAGAAGGCGCAGAGCGCCCGTGAATGGCTGGCAAGGACGGAGACGCGATTCGAGGACATCGGCAAGCAGGCCCAGGAGCAGGTTCGCCTGCTGGAGAGCATCCTGAAGGCGGAGGCGAAAAAGGATAAAGGGGAGCGCGGAGCTCCGCCGCTGGACAAGAGAGAGACGGTGATAAAGCTCTCGCATCAGGGCTGGTCCGTTCAGGAAATATCCCGCGTCACCCAACTGTCCCGCGGAGAGGTGGAGCTCATCCTGGAGCTGGCTCCCAAGGTCTAGTCGATGGGGCGATCTTCCACCGTCGTTCTCGCCGCTTGCGAGGACTACGATCCCCAACGGGTGTACTCCGTCGTCTCGCGGTCCCTGGCCGTGCTGGGGCTCGACGCACTTCCCAGAAAAAAGCCCGCGCTCCTGAAGCCGAATCTGCTCCTCGGAGCTGCGCCGGAGAAGGGCGTGACGACGCATCCCGCGGTTTTTTCCGCCGTGGCCAGGCATCTCCTGGCCAGCGGTTTCAGCGTTGTGTACGGCGACTCGCCCAATGGGATGTTCAGGCCGGTCCCCGTAGCCCGGCGATGCGGAATTCTCCCCGCCGCGGAATCCCTGGGCATACCAATGGCGGATTTCGATACGGGAGAGGATATCAGCTACTCGCGGGGCGCGCAGAACAGGCGCTTCCACGTGGCTCGCGGCGTGCTCGATTCCGGTTTCATGGTCAATCTCCCCAAGCTGAAGACCCACGCCTTCACCATCATGACGGGGGCGTTGAAGAACACCTTCGGGGTCATCCCCGGCATGCGGAAGGCCGAGTTCCATATCACGAATCCCGACGTCGAGGGATTCTCCCGGATGCTGGCGGATTTGAACGGCCTGGTCCGCTCACGGCTCGTGGTCATGGACGCGGTTCAAGCAATGGAAGGAAACGGCCCATCGGGCGGTCGGCTCGTGAACCTCGGGGCGATCATCGTCTCCGAGGACCCGGTGGCGGTGGACGCGGTCGCCTGCCGCCTCATGGGGCTCGATCCTCACGCGGTGCCGCTGATCCGGATGGCCGAAGAGGCGGGGATCGGCAGAGCGTCGGCCGGAGATATCGAGGTGGTGGGAAGCCTGGCGCCGGACGTGGGGAAGGTATTCGCCCTGCCCACCAGCGCCCTTGCCGGCGGAAAGGCGCCACGGCTGCTCATGAGATTCGCGAAGCGCCTTGTGGTGCCCAGACCCGTGATCGATGCGCGCAAGTGCGCCCGATGCGGCCAGTGCGTCGAGGCCTGCCCCGCCAGGCCGAAAGCCCTGGCCATGGATGGCCAAGGCGGGCGGAGCCAAGGAGGGCGGAAGACCGCCCTGGCCATGCCAGCGGCGGCTTGCAGAGGGAACCGAGGCAAACGCCGTTTGGGCGGGCGGAGCCAAGGAGGGCGGAAGACCGCCCTGGCCATGGAACAAACCTCAGTTCCCCGATATGATTACGGCATCTGCATTCGCTGTTACTGCTGTCAGGAGATCTGTCCCGAAGGGGCCATCTCCGTCACGGTCCCCATTCTCGGGAGGCTGTTCGAAAAGACTCCCCAAGCCAGGGATGGCTAAGGCGGGCCAGCGGCGGCTTGCCGAGGGAAGCGAGGCAAGCCGCCGCTTGGGAAGGCGGCAGACCGCCCTGGCCAGGGAGGGCCGAGGAGGGCGGAGCCACGGAAGGCGGCAGGCCGCCTGACACGGAGGAGAGAGCATGGCCATTCGCATCGATTTCAGAAGGATGATTCCGCCTCTCGAGATGGAGAGGGTGCAATCCTACGCCGGGAGAATAGAGGAGATTCACGACGGGCTCGCGGCGAGGCGCAAGGCGGGGAAGCTTCCCTTCTACGATCTGCCCTACCAGGACGTTTCCGCGATCGAGAAGTACGCCGCGCGGATGCGCGGAGGATTCAAGAACCTTGTGGTCCTGGGAATCGGCGGATCGGCCCTGGGCCTCTCTTCTCTGAACGCCGCCCTGAGGACCCCCTTTCCCGCCCTGGAAAAGGAGCCGCGGCTGGTCGTGCTGGACAACATCGATCCCCTACGGATCGGCTCCTTTCTCGATGCCCTCGATCCGAAGGAGACCCTTCTCAATGTGATCACGAAGTCGGGGGATACGGCGGAAACCATGTCCCAATTCCTCATTTTCAGGAAATGGCTCACAGACTCGCTCGGCGCGGCGAAAGCCCGGGAGAGGATCGTCGCCACCACGGACGCGAAAAAGGGCGCCCTTCGCAAAATCGCCGACGAGGAGAGACTCGAGACCTTCGTGGTTCCCGATGGAGTCGGCGGAAGATTCTCCGTTCTCACCCCCGTGGGGCTCCTCCCCGCGGCGCTCCTGGGAATCGACATCCGGGGCCTCCTGGCCGGAGCGGCCGTCATGGACAAGCGGCTCGCCAACCGCCGGCTCATGGAGAACCCCGCCTACGCGGGCGCCGCCATGAATCATATCTCCTACCTCGACGGACGGAGGATCTCCGTCATGTTTTCCTACTCGGACCAGCTCTACCTCCTCGCCGACTGGTACCGCCAGCTCTGGGCCGAGAGCCTGGGAAAGCGCTTCCGCCTCGATGGGAGCATCGCCCCCGTCGGCCCGACGCCGGTGAAGGCCCTCGGCGTGACCGACCAGCATTCTCAGGTCCAGCTCTATAAGGAAGGGCCCGAAGACAAGGTATACACGTTCCTGACGGTTGAGAGCTTCGCCCGTTCGATCCCGATCCCGTCGCTGGGCGGATCCGCAACCATGGACGCCGTCTCGTATCTCGGCGGCCACACGATGAACGAGCTCCTGGCCGCCGAAGAGCAGGCCACCGAAGCGGCCCTCTGGAGAGCCGGCAGACCCGTCACGCGGATCTCCTTCCCCCAGGTGGACGCCGGAGGCGTTGCTGAGTATTTCTATCTCATGGAGGTGCAGACCGTCGCGGCCGGAGCCCTGATGGGGATCGATCCTCTCGACCAGCCCGGCGTGGAAGAGGGAAAGCACTTCGCATACGGGCTCATGGGGCGGAAAGGCTATGAAGAGAAGAGGAAGGAGCTGGAAGGCCTCGGCTCCGGATCCCCCGGCCTCCTGTTCGGGTGAGGCTGAAAATACTTGACCTGAATTGCGGGAACTTATTATGTTAAGGGCATCCAGTTCACTCGTTAGGCGGTTCAAATGGCGAAGAAGAAAGAGCGGCTAGAGGAGGACTCTGCCCTCCCGGAGGGTGAAAAAACCCCATCCCCGGGGGCGGCATCCTCGTCGGCGCCGGAGCGGAACAATCCACCCGCGGAGGGAGCGGCCGGACAGGCGGCGGGTGGTGCGGGGCAGCAGGCCCCGCCCGAGAGCCGGATCAAGGCGCTGGAAGCGGAGGCCTCCGATCTGAAGGACAAGCTCCTCAGGAAGCAGGCGGATTTCGAGAACTTCAGAAAGCGCATGTTTCGGGAGCGTGACGAGGCCGCCCGCTACGCCAACGCGGCTCTCCTTTCCGACATCATCGGGGTCATCGACGATTTCGAGAGAGCGATCCGCTCGGCGGAAGAATCGAAGGATTTCGCGTTGTTTCTCACCGGCGTCTCGATGATCGAGAAGCACCTGGTCGAGATCCTGGAAACCCGGTGGGGGCTGAAGCGCTTCGCCTCCGTGGGGGAGAGCTTCGATCCGAACAAGCATGAAGCCGTCCTGCGGGTCGAGGGCCCGGCGAACGCCAAGCCGACGGTTGTGGAAGACTATCAGAAGGGCTACTTCCTGCACGAAAGGGTGCTGCGCCCCGCCAAGGTCAAGGTCATGGTTCCCGCATCCGCACCGGGGGGAGATTCCCCGCCGGGGGGAAATGGGGCGGACGCCCCGGACCCCTCGTCCCGGACACGGCCCCCGGAAGAAACCGGCTCCCCGCGTCAGGGCGACGGGTAAGGAGCGCGGGCCATGGGTAAGATAATCGGCATCGACCTGGGTACCACAAACTCCTGCGTGGCCATCATGGAAGGCGGCCAGCCCATCGTGATCCAGAACTCCGAAGGACAGCGCACGACTCCGTCGATCGTCGCGTTTACCGACAAGGGTGAACGGCTTGTCGGGCAGCCGGCCAAGAACCAGATGATCACCAATCCGGAGTACACAGTCTACTCGATCAAGCGCTTCATGGGCCGCCGCACCAATGAAGTGCAGGAGGAGATCCGCCGCGTTCCCTTTGCCGTGGTGGACGCGGGAAACGACGTGCGCGTCCAGATCAGGGACAGCCTCTTCTCCGCGCCGGAGATCTCCGCCGCGATACTCCAGAAGATGAAGAAAACGGCGGAGGACTACCTCGGAGAGACGGTCACGGATGCCGTCATCACGGTGCCGGCGTACTTCAACGATGCGCAGCGCCAGGCCACCAAAGACGCGGGACGCATCGCGGGATTGGAAGTGAAGCGGATCGTCAATGAGCCCACCGCGGCGGCGCTGGCCTACGGGCTGGACAAGGGCGGCAGGGAAGAGACGATCGCCGTCTACGACCTCGGGGGTGGTACCTTCGATATATCGATCCTCGAGCTTGGAGACGGCGTTTTCGAGGTGAAATCCACCAACGGCGACACGCACCTCGGGGGGGACGATTTCGACCAGCGGATAATCGACTGGCTCGTGGCGGAGTTCAAGAAGGAAACGGGCCTCGATCTGTCGAGGGACAGGATGGCGATGCAGAGGCTCAAAGAGGCGTCTGAGAAGGCCAAGATCGAGCTTTCCAGCGCCCAGGAAACCTCGATCAACCTGCCCTTCATCACGGCCGACGCGTCGGGCCCCAAGCATCTCACCTACTCCCTCACCCGGGCGAAGCTCGAGCAGCTCATCGGCGACCTCATCGAGAAGACCCGGGATCCCTGCCGTCAGGCCTTGAAGGACGCCTCCTTGAGCCCGCGGGATATCGACCACGTGATCCTCGTGGGCGGCTCGACGCGGATTCCCGCGGTGCAGGCGATCGTGAAGGACATCTTCGGCAAGGACGGAAGCAAGGCGGTCAACCCCGACGAGGTGGTGGCCGTGGGAGCCGCCATCCAGGGCGGGATCCTGGGCGGGGACGTCAAGGACGTGCTCCTGCTCGACGTCACCCCGCTGTCTCTGGGAATAGAGACCCTGGGCGGCGTGTTCACCAAGCTCATCGAGCGCAATACCACCATCCCGACGAGGAAGAGCCAGATATTCTCCACGGCATCAGACAACCAGACCGCCGTTTCCATCCACGTCCTTCAGGGCGAGCGGGAGATGGCGAGCCAGAACCGCACGCTGGGACGCTTCGACCTGGTGGGAATTCCACCCGCCGCACGCGGGGTTCCCCAGATCGAGGTGACCTTCGACATCGACGCCAACGGAATCGTTCATGTCTCCGCCAAGGACCTGGGGACGGGAAAGGAGCAGAAGATCCGAATCGAATCCTCTTCCGGGCTGTCCGAGGAGGAGATAAAGCGGATGGTCAAGGATGCCGAGGCGCACGCGGCAGAGGACAGGGTGGAGCGTGAGCTCGCCGAGGTGAGAAACGAGGCGGACAGCCTCATGTACTCGACGGAAAAGTCTCTTCGAGACCTGGGCTCAAAGGTACGCGAATCCGACCGGCGCGCCGCGGAGTCCGCCATCCGGGAGCTCGGCGCGGCCATGAGCTCAGGCGACGCGCACCTCATCAAGGCCAAGACGGACGCCCTGAAGCAGATCGCCTTCCGCCTCGCGGAGGAGGTCTATAGAAGCGGTTCCTCTTCAGCCCAGGCCGAAGCTTCCCCGGGCGCCGGCCCATCCACGAACGGCGCCAAGGATGCGTCCCACGCGAAGGCCCGGACGGAAGACGTCGACTACGAGGTCGTGGACGACGAGAAGCAGCAGAAGTAATTCATGGCCAAGAGGGATTATTACCAGGTCCTCGGGGTCGCCAAGGGGGCGTCCAAGGACGAGATTAAAAAAGCATACCGCAAGCTGGCAATCCAGCACCATCCCGACCGCAACCCGGGGAGCAAGGACGCGGAGGAGAGGTTCAAGGAGGCCACCGAGGCCTACGAGGTGCTGGCGGACGAAAGGAAACGCACCGCCTACGACCAGTACGGCTTCGCGGGCGTGGCCGGCATGGGAGGCCCGACTCCCGAGGGGTTCTCGACGATTTTCCGCGACTTCGAGGACATCTTCGGGGACTTCAGCGGCTTCTTCGATTCATTCTTCGGCGGCGGCTCGCGCACCCGCAGGTCCGGCAGGGGCGGCTACGGCCAGCGGGGGAGCGACCTGCGCTATGACCTGGAGGTCTCCTTCCTCGATGCCGCCTTCGGATCCAAGGTCGACATCACCTACGGCAGGGCAGAGCAGTGCGAGGCATGCCGGGGCAGCGGAGCCGACAAGGGCAGCGGCCGCAGGCTGTGTCCGACCTGCGGCGGCTCAGGCCAGGTCCGGCGCAACTCGGGTTTCTTTTCGATAGCCTCGACCTGTCCCACCTGCGGCGGAGAGGGCGAGGTGATCGAGCATCCCTGCGCCGAATGCCGGGGCAGCGGGGTTGCCAAGCGGACTCGAACCGTCAAGGTCACCATCCCCGCCGGGATCGAGGACGGAAAGCGCCTCAGCCTGTCCGGCCAGGGGGATGCCGGCCCCAACGGCGGCGCGGCGGGAGACCTGTACGTCTTCATCCGCGTGAAGCCCCACCCCTATTTCGAGCGCGACGGCTCGGATATCTATTGCGCGGTTCCCGTCTCCATCACGCAGGCCACCCTGGGCGCGGAGATCGTCGTGCCCTCACTCGACGAGAAATCGATGCGCGTCACCGTTCCCCCCGGCACTCAGAACGGGAAGATGCTCCGCCTGCGGGGCGAGGGGCTGCCGGAGCTGCACAATCCATCGCGCCGGGGCGACATGTACATCAAGCTCATCGTGAAGGTGCCCACCAAGCTCAGCGCGCGCGCCAAGGAGCTCTTGAAGGAGTTCTCCAGCGTGAGCGGCGAGGAGAAGAATCCCAAACCCATTCCCTTGTCCGAGTTGAAGGAATGATCTAAGATTCCCCCAGGAAAAATGGGGGATCTTCCGTTCCTGATCAAAGTTTCCTTCACGGGGCTCGTCGTCTTTCAGCTGATTGCGCTCGCCCTGCGTTTCCCTTCCTGCGAATCGAAGGGGGAGGCCGTCGGGCTGGCTCTCCTTCTCGCGCTCCTGGGCGCGCGCCTGGTGATTCCGCCGGACTCCCCGTTCGCCGTCGCGCTTTCAGTCTGCCTTGTCTGGGTTGGCGGAGAGCTTCTCATCACCGTCATGGGAGAGAAGACCCACCTGCGCTGGGGGCTCCTGAACGCTTTTTTCCTGGCACTTCTGCAGCTCGCCTCGCTCTTCGAATACAGAAGCACCCTCTCCTTCATCGTTTTCCGCGGCTTCTTTCTCGGCGTGTTCAGCCTCTACCCGCTTCTCCTGCTTTTGCGGCTGCTGCGGAGGGACAAATGGGTCGCGGATGGATTCATCATATCCGCCGCCATCCTGATACTGCTGGCAAACGGCATCCAGCTCGTTTTCGCCTTCTTTGGGCGGCGCATCCCCGACCTCGAGATGTGGCCCGTCTGCCTTCTCATCGGCGTCATCGGCTACCTCCTCTTCCAGGCGGGCTACCTTCTGCGGGACGGCAGGCGAAGAGGCAAGGCCGAGCTCATGGGACGCGTCGAGCTCATGCGCGCGGTGTATGGCCGGCTCCTTCGGACCGAAAACGCCCTCGTGCTGCAGGACAGGCTGATCGTCTCGGGGCTTCTCGCGATGGGGGCCGCCCATGATTTCAAGAACACCCTCGCGTACATGACGTCCACGGCCCAGCGCGCCCTCGGCCAGGCCGACCCCGATTTCAAGGACCGCGGACTTCGGCTGCTCATCCAGCATGCCGATGCCGGAGGGAAGGCGGCCGTGGAGTTCCTCGAACGGCTCTCGCGGGAGGGCAGGGAGGCGTCCCAGGCCATCGACGTGGCGGATTGCATCACGCGGCTCGTCAGGCTGGTTCGGGTGTCGTATCGGGCGCGCGGCGTCACGGTGCGACTCGATCTGCCGAAAGGGATCCGCATCTTTGCCCACCGCGGCGAGCTCGAACAGGCGCTGCTCAACCTGACGGGAAACGCCGCACAGAGTCTCGCCAGGGATGACTCCGCCGGGGAGAAGCTCATCGATATCTCCTGCCGCAGCTTCGAAGGCTCGGCGCTGATCGAGGTGAAGGACAACGCCGGGGGGGTGAGCGCGGAGGCCGTGGGAAGGCTTTTCCAAATCTGTCCACCGGCTGACGGCGGAACAGGCCTTGGCCTGTATCTCTCGCACAGCCTCATCGAGCGAAACGGAGGAACCCTTACCTATGTCGCCCTGGAGGGAGGAAGTTGCTTCCGCATCACGCTCCCCCTGGCGGAGGGCGACGCGGGTCAAGGATCCGAGATCGCGCCTTAGCTTCCCCGATCATCAAAAAGCGCCCCGAGAGGGGGCGCTTTTTGAGAGCCGATTGGCCTGATGCAAGCTCGCTACGGCAGAGAAATGAGAATGCTCGCGGGGCTCGAAGAGCCGCTCATGTACACGGCCGGCGGTGTTCTGGCGTACTCGTCGAAATCGAGATAGCCGTTATCATTGGAATCGAACCAAGCGGTCACCGCGTAGGTGCCGTCGGAGAGGAAGTCGAAGGCGGCGCCCGCGTAGCATCGATAGCTTGTTGAAGAGCCCATGACCATCGAGTCCCTGTACCACGTCACGCTCGTGTCCATGTTCTCCAACCTGATCCACACTTTGTGAGCGTACCAGTCCGTGATGGCTGAAGGATCCACCGCCACGTCGACGCTCACCGAGTTGGTCCCCTTGTCCCTGCCCGTCTGATCGGGGTAGATGCTTTCCAGCATCGCATCGCATCCGGCCAGGAGGAAAACGGCGGCCGCTGCGAGAATGACGATCGGTATGATCTTTTTCATCGCGTTCCTCCTCTATTTCAGGTAGAAGGTGACCTGGAGCGAGGGGACCAGGCTCTCCACGATGTTGTTCCATGCCCACGCCCGAGACTCCTTGTCGCCAAGGGCGTCGAGGGTGGCAGTCAGGTCCTGCCAGCTCGCGAAGACCGACGTGCCCGTCAGCGAAACCCCTATCCAGCCGAACTTGACTCCCGCTCCGACGCGAAGGTTCGCGCCGAAGCCTCCCGGCAACATCCCCTCCTGGTAGACGTAGAGACAGTTGGTCCCCACCTCGGCAAAGGCCACGAGGGGTTTGAGATTCAGCTTGATGCCCACGTCGAAGAGGTTCAGGAAGCCGGGAGCGTAATAGCCTGAGACATACCGCTGTGACGCGCCGTCCCAGTACCCCGTCCAGTTCTCAACCATGAAGTTGGGCAGGGCGAATGCGTCCCACGACAGATAGAGAATGGACCAGCTGTACGCCACGTGATATCCGACAATGGAGTCGAGCTCCGTCTGATTGCCGTATACTGTCTGGGAAACCGGAGTCCAGGACATTCCCAGTTCCCATTCGGCGAAGGCGGGGGTCGCCAGGGCCAGAAGCACGAGCACAGCCAACGGGATGAGCAATTTCTTCATGAAGGCACCTCCTTCCCTTGTGCGAGAGTCGACGCTAGATATAACACCCTCCGGCGAAAAAACTGTCATACCCCCATTCCGGCGGCTTGAGCGCGGCGGATTTACGGATATACTGGGCACAGCGGGGAGGGCATGGGCCGAAAGATTCTTGCAATAAATCCCGGATCCACTTCCACGAAGATCGCCCTCTACGACGAGGCCGAGGAGCTGTGGAAAAAGGGGCTCGCCCATCGCTCGGAGGACCTTGCGCGTTTTGCAAAGCTCATGGACCAGATGGACTTTCGAAGCTCCGCCGTGCGGGAAAGCCTTCGCCAGGCTGGAGGTTTGGAGGCTTCGGATCTTCGCGCGGTGGTTGGCAGGGGGGGACTTTTGAAGCCCCTTGCCGGCGGCGTGTACGAGGTGAACGACCGGATGAAGGCGGACCTGGCTGCCTGCCGGTACGGGACCCATGCATCGAATCTCGGGGCCTTGATCGCCGACTCGCTGGCCAGGGAGTATCGCGTACCTGCCTATATCGTGGATCCCGTTGTCGTGGACGAGCTCGATCCCCTTGCCCGCTACTCCGGAGTTCCAGAGATCCCCCGCCGCTCGATCTTCCACGCCCTCAACCAGAAGGCCACGGCGAAGAAGGCGGCCCGCAGCCTGGGAAAGCCGTACACGGACTGCTCACTCATCGTGGCTCACCTGGGCGGAGGGACGTCGATCGGAGTGCACGTGGGCGGGAGGGTCGTGGACGTGAACAATGCCCTGGATGGAGAGGGCCCTTTCTCCATCGAGAGGGCGGGAACGGTGCCGGCCGGGGATTGGATGCGCTACGTGCTCTCACGCCAGGGGGAAGGCCAGGCCCTGCAGCTCAAGCTGACGGGAAGGGGAGGGCTCGTCGCGTATCTCCAGACCAATGACTTCACCGCCATCGAGAAGGCGGCCGCCGACTGCCGGGAGGGCGCCGCAGGCGGGGAGGGGGGGCCCGACGGCAGGCTCTGCCTCGAGCTGATCCAGGCCATGTGCTACCAGGTGGCGAAATCCATCGCGGGGCTCTCCGCGGTCGTGGGGGGGAGGCTCGACGCCGTCGTGCTCACGGGAGGCCTTGCCTTTTCCCGCGGCGTGGTGGAAGATATTACGCGGCGCGTTTCTTTCCTCGCGCCCGTGCTCCTCTTTCCCGGAGAGAACGAGCTGGAAGCCCTCGCAATGGGCGTTCGCGAAGTGCTCGAAGGGGAGGCGGAGGCGAAAACCTACCTCGGGTGAGGAGTCGAGAGTGATGAAGGGTCAAGACTACAAGAGACGCATCAAGGTGATCGACAGCCCCTTCCAGTACCGGATGGTCGCCACGTACCTCGCGGTGGTGCTGGCCGGCTTCGTCGTGTTCTCCGTCGGGCTCTTCCTCTACTATTGGGTCTCCTACGCGTACGGCGACAACCTCTTCAAGGAGATCATCACCCTGCACAAGCAGGTCAGCGAAACGCGGGTGGTCGAGGAAAACGGGGTCTCCAAGACCCTCACCTACACCACGACGCGCGACGTTCCGGGGGTGAACAGGCTGGAGCTTATCCTGCCGCCGCTTCTCATCAACAATCTCGCCATCATGATCTTCGTCATCGTCGTGGGGATCCTCACCTCTCACAGGATCGCGGGCCCCGTGTATCGAGTGGAGTCGGAGATCGATCGGGTCCTGGCTGGAGAGAAGGGCGTGCGGGTGAAGATCCGCGGGCGCGACCGCTTCCCCGAGCTTGCCGAAAAGGTCAACAGGCTCATTGAGCGCGCTGAAGCAGCCGGTGATCGCCAGCTCTGAGATCCGCGAGCCTTCCAATCGCAAGTACCTCGGCTCCAAGAGACTCCTGCGCGCCTGGATCTGCGACATCGTGGCTGACTCACGCGGCGTTCCGAAGTCGTTCCTGGACGGATTCTGCGGCACGGGCTGCGTGGGCGTGGAGATGTCCCGCAGGGGAGCGGCGCGGGTCGTGGCGGTCGACAACCTCCTCTCCAACTGCGTCATCCTGCGCGGGTTTGTCGCGGCGAGCGGAAAACGGGCCGACCGAAAGTCCCTGGGCGATCTCGTCGCTCGCCTGAACGCCCTTGATCCGCGGCCCGGCTACATCGCCGGAAACTTCGCGGGTACCTACTTCACCGCGGAGAACTGCGCCCGCATGGACGCCATGCGGGAGGAGATCGAGCGCCTGCGAGCCGGCGGGGAGATCTCCCCGGCCTGTCACGACTACCTCCTGGCTTCGTTCCTCCTTGCCGCCGACAGGGTGGCCAACACGCTGGGCCAGTACGATGCCTTCATGAAGAACATCGACTCCGGCACGGGTTTTCGGGGCGGGCGTCACGTCGTCGACGAGAGGGTAAAAACCCCGATCACGCTCCAACCCCTGGCGGACATCGGGATGGAAGAAGTCGAGGTGGTTTTCGGGGACATCCTCGCGCTCATGCCTTCGATCTCGGTGGAGGCGGCCTATTTCGATCCGCCTTACAACGGCAGACAGTATTGCGACAATTATCACGTGCTGGAGAACCTGGCCCGCTGGGAGAAGCCTCCCCTGTTCGGCAAGACCAGGAAGTTCGACAGAAGCGCTATGCGCAGCCCCTTTTCGCGACGCTCCGAAGCGGCCGCCGCGCTCGGCGCGCTCATTGCGGCAACCGCTTCCCTGCATATCTTTCTCTCCTACAGCTCGGAGGGCATTCTCTCCCGCCAGAGCATCGAAGAGATCCTCCGGCGCTTCGGCGAGGTCAGGGTCCACGAGCTGCCCTACCCCGTTTTCGGCAATGGAGCGGGCGTATCACGCAGGAGGCAGGTCGTCGAGTACCTGTTCTCACTCGAACGCGGGGAGGGCATCCGTGGGGAGTAAGAGGGAAATACTCGACGAGAATGGCGAGTCGCGCGGGTTCTACTCCGAAGACAATCGGGTCAACGACCTGACGGGGCGCGAGTGGGTCTTCTGGAGCCGTTCCGTAATCACCAAGCCGTACCCCCCCGACATGCAGCATGCCCTTCGAAACGCTCACGGAGGGCAGAAGCCTCCCCGGCTCTGCGAGGACCTGATCAGGGCGTTCACCAAGGCCGGGCAGTCCATCCTCGACCCCTTCATGGGGGTGGGCGGCGTGCTTCTGGGAGCTGCCCTCAGCGGCCGCACGGCGGTGGGAATCGAGATCAACGGGAAATGGATCGACGTCTACAGGGAGGTATGCAGGCGTGAAGGCCTCACCGAGCAGGAGGCCATCCAGGGCGACGCACGCGAGGTCCTCGCCTCCTTGGAAGGCCGCGCCTTTCACTGCGTTCTCACGGACGTGCCGTACTGGAAGATGGACAAGGCGCCCAGGTCCCCCGGCACCTACAAGAAGGTCGGCCAGAAGGCGAAGCCGGCGCGCAGGAGCGGCCTGGCCGCGTTCGATGCCGTATCGTATGCCTCCAAGGAGGAGTGGCTGCTGAGCATGGAGGAGATCTTCCGGCAGGCGGCGCGGCTCCTTTTGCCGCAGGGGTACCTGCTTACCTTCATCGGAGACATGTACCGGGACAACCGCTATCACTGCCTTTCAGCCGAGCTCGCTTCGGCTCTGGCGAGGATCCCGGGCCTCGTGTGGAAGGCGAACATCGTCTGGTACGACGTGTCCAAGAAGCTGCACCTCTACGGCTACCAGTATGCCTACATCCCCTCCCTTATCCACCAGAACATCCTCGTGTTCAGAAAAGAGTAGCGCCGGCGGCGATTCTCGCGAAGGGTGGCCCGACACCCCCGCGATACGCCCCCCCTCGCGGCCCTTTTTCAGTTTTCGCCTTCCGCTGTCGATGGGGAAGAGAGACCTTTTCGCGGAAGGAGCAAGAGATGAAGACCCTGGTTTCCGCTTTCGTTGCCATGCTCGTGGCCGGAGCCCTGTGCGCCCTCGATGCCAAGGCGAGCGGCCAGGGCGGAGCCAAGCCGCTCGCTCCCCCCGCTCGAGCGGGGCAGGGCCCCCCTGCCTCGAAGTCGGAGACGGACGCCAACGGCGACGGGGCAGCCGACTTCGTCATCTTCTTCGATTCGCGGGGCCGCAAGGAGCGCGAGGAGCTCGACTTCAACTTCGATGGAAAGATGGACGACATGCTGTACTATACCGACGGGGTTCTGACCCGCGAGGAGATCGACTCCGATTTCGACGGCGCAATCGACGTCTGGGTGTACCTCGATGGCGGCGTCTACGTGAAGCGCTATGAAAGGGACCTCAACGGGGACGGCGTCCCCGATGTCGTGAAAGACTTCGGACAGAAGAAGTAGGATCCATGGCCGAGCACGTCAGCGGATACCACGCCATAGAAGAGACCCTCAAGAAGAGGAACGTCAGGGGGACGCTTTTCCTCTCCCGGAGCAACGAGAGGATCGAGCAGCTGCGGGAGCTCGCGGAACGCTCGGGGGTGGCCGTCAGCGAGGTCGGGGAGGGGGAGCTCACCCGCCTCTCGGGCTCCCCCTCCCACAAGGGTGCCCTTCTCGTCGTCGAGAAACCCTCGGGAGTCATGGCAACGGACCTGAAGGAATGGCTTTCCTCGTTCAGCTCGGAGGCCGCCCTGGTCCTCGCCCTCGACCATATCACGGACCCCCAGAACCTCGGAGCGATTCTGCGCTCGGCGGACCAGTTCACGGCCGACATGGTCCTCCTGCCCTCCCGCCGCTCGGCCCAGGAGACCCAAACCGTTGCCAAGGTATCGTCGGGCACCAGCGCCTACGTGCCTCTCCTGGTGGTGTCAAACCTCGCGACTTCCCTGGAGCTGTTGAAGAAGAACGGCTTCTGGATCTATGGGGCCGACATGGCGGGCGAGCGGGTGGACCGCGCCGACCTGCGCGGCAGGGTCTGCCTCGTGATGGGAAACGAGGGTGAGGGACTGCACAGGCTGGTCAAGGAGAAGTGCGACGTGCTTCTCCGCATTCCCTCAGCGGGGCACGTGGATTCCTTCAACGTGTCGGCCGCGGCGGCCATCCTCATGTACGAGACGCGCCGTCAGCAGGGGTTCCCATCCTGAGGATCCGCTCGGCAAGGAGGACGGCGTTCTGCACCCCCTGCATGCCGATCCCCATTGTGGCAACGGGAACGCCCTTGGGAAGCTGGAGGATCGACAGAAGGGCATCGACGCCTCCCAGCGTGCCCGAGACGAGAGGAACCCCGATCACGGGGCAACTCACGATCGAAGCCACCACTCCCGGAAGGGCTGCCGAGAGCCCGGCTGCCGCGATGACGAGCCGGTAGTCATTTTCTTCCGTTTTCAGGAACGAGACGAGCTGCTCGAGGTTCCTGTGCGCCGAGAGGACCTTGAGATCGAAGCTGATCCGCTTTTCCTTCAGGGATTCGATGCCGGGCTCGATGGCTTCCCTGTCGGACTCCGAGCCGATCAGCAAAAGGACGTCCTTCACGATTTTCCTCCCATGAACTTCCGGCCGATGTCTCCGCGATGCCACCCGCCCTCGAAGCGGACTCGCCCTACCGCCTCGTACGCCGCCTCGGAAGCCTCCCGGAGATCCCCGCCAAGACCCACCACCGTGAAGCATCTGCCCCCGCCCGTGACGATGCGGCCGGAGGAATCTCTCGTCGTGGAGGCATGAAATATCTGGGTCCGGCCGTCGTCCCGACCGGGAGAGATCTCGACCGGTACGCCCTTGCGGGAGCTTTCGGGGTAGCCCTGGCTCGCGATCACGACGCCGAGGGCCGCCTTGGCTGAGCTTGAGCCTGCGGCCGCTCCCCGAAGCTCTGCCGCCATTCGCGCAAGCCCTCCAGAGGCGAGAGCCTCGGTCAGCTCGCCGAAGTCGATATCCAGCACGGGCAGGAGAACCTGGGTCTCGGGATCTCCGAATCTGACATTGAACTCAAGCACCTTCGGCCCGGCCGCGGTGATCATGAGGCCGAAGTAGAGAATCCCGGCGTACGACAGCTTCTCCCTGGCCATGGCGGCATAGGTCGGCTCCACCACCTCGCGTCCTATCCTGTCCATGAGCGCCGCGTCGGCCAAGGGCATCGGGCAGATCGATCCCATTCCCCCCGTATTGGGGCCTCTGTCGCCGTCGAGGGCCTTCTTGAAATCCGTGCAGGGGGGCAGCACGAGGTGGCTTTCGCCGTCGCTCAGGCCGAACACCGAGACCTCCCAGCCTTCCAGGTATTCCTCCACCAGGAGGCGGTCGCCGGAGAGGATGGACCTTCCGAAGGCGGCAAGCTCATCCCCGCTGGAAGACTCAAGCACCCCCTTGCCTGCGGCGAGGCCGCTCTTCTTCACGACGAGCCTGCGGCCGTGCTGGGAACGGATGGAGCGCTCGAAGGCGGCGGCATCGTCGAACTCGACGGCCTTCGCTGTGGGAATTCCGTTCCGCACCAGGAATGACTTGGAGAAGGCCTTGCTCGATTCGAGCTCCGCCGCCCTTTTGTCGGGACCGATGGCGGGGATCCCGCGGTCCGCGAGAAAATCGACAACCCCCGCGGCGAGGGGAGCCTCGGGTCCGACAAACACGCACTCGATGCCTTTCTCCTGGACCGCCTGGAGCACGGAATCGAAAGCCAGGGGATTCACGCCGGGAAGGTTTTCGGCGACATCCCCCGTGCCTGCATTGCCCGGTCCGGCAAAAACGCGCGCCACTCTGGGGCTTGCGGCGAGCTTCCAGGCGATGGCATGCTCGCGCGCTCCCGAGCCGAGAACCAGCACCCTCACCTTTTCTCCCTCCCTCTGTCGATTCCATCGAGCAGGTCGATGAGCACCTTGGGGAACCAGGCATGCTCAAGCTCGTGGATGCGCCTCTCGATCTCATCGAGGCTTTCCGTCCCGTTCCTCGTGAAGGATTTCTGAAATATCAGGGGACCGGTATCGCAGCCTGTGTCGATACGCATGATGGAGATCCCCAGCTCGGAGTCACCCGAACGGTAGCTTTCCTCGATTCCGTGCGCTCCGGGATACTTGGGAAGCAGGCTGGGGTGGAGGTTGACGATGTCTCCCTTGAAGCCCTGGAGGAAGAAGGGGGTGAGCAGGCGCATGAATCCCGCCAACGCCAGGAGGTCCACCTTGTGGCGGGCCAGGTGGATGAGCATTTCCGCCTCGGTCGTCTCCCGTTTCTTGCCCGCGTAGGTGACAAGGTATGATGCGACGCCCATCTCGCTTGCGCGGTCCAGCGCGGGAGCGCCCTTCTTGTCGCAGAGGAGGAACTCCAGTGAATGATCGGGACGGTCCCTGAGAGCCTCGGCCACGGCGACGAAATTCGAGCCGCGCCCCGAAGCGAAGACCGCCAGCCTAGCCATTCTCCAGCACCCCGATGGGAAGGAGCGTGAAGCCCTTGCCCCGCGCGAAGTCCATCAAGGCCTGCTCCCTGCCCCGGCGGGCGATCATGGCGATCCCGATTCCCAGGTTGAAGACCTTTCTCATCTCCTCGTCGCTCACCCCGCTTTCTTGGATCTTGTCGAAGATGGGGGGCACTTTCCAGTCGAAGCTGAAGTGGGGCGCGAGGGCGTCGGGGATGACGCGCTGGAGGTTCCCGGAGAGGCCTCCGCCCGTGATGTGGGCCGCGGCAAGCACGTCTGCGGTGGAGATGAGGGCCTCCATCTCGCGCGCGTAGATGATTGTCGGGGTGAGCATTTCCTCCCAGGCGGCGCGGTCCGATTCCGGCACCGCCTTGCGCGCGAGGGAGAAACCGTTGGAGTGAATTCCCGAGGAGGGAAGCCCGAGGATGGGATCTCCCGAATGTATCTCCCCTTTCCTGGGAAGCACCCGGTCCTTCTCCGCCACGCCGACCGCGAACCCGGCCAGATCGAAGTCTTCGGGCCCGTACACGTCCGGCATCTCGGCTGTTTCCCCCCCGCCGAGCACGCATCCCGCCTGCTCGCAGCCCGTCACGATGCCGCGCATCAGGTCGTGCAGCCTGGCCTCATCGATCCTGCCGCAGGCGATGTAGTCGAGAAAGACGAGCGGCCTGGCGCCGCAGACGATGAGGTCGTTGACGCACATGGCCACCAGGTCGATTCCCACGGTGTCGTACCTGCCCAGCGAGCGGGCCACGAGGATCTTGGTTCCAACGCCGTCGGTTGTCGTCATGAGGACGGGCGAGCGGAGCCCCAGACCGCCGAGGTCGAGGGCGGATGAAAACCCGCCGATTCCCGAGTCGACCGCCTTCGACTTTATGCTCTTGATAAAGTCTACGAAGCGGTCCCCCTTATCGATGTCGACTCCGGATTCCCGATAGGTGCGCATTCAAGCGGTGAGCCTCCTCGCTCTCTCGTACAGGGCGCCGGGCTTTTTGCCTAACGACATATCAGAATTTCCTGCTCACCGGCGCGTCCCGCACGGGGACCGGATAATCGCCGCTGAAGCAGGCGTAGCAGAAATCGTCGGGGTTGGAGACGCAGGCGCGCAGGGACTCGATGGAGAGGAACTTCACGGAATCCGCGCCGATGAAGCGTGCGATCTCCTCGGGGCTCATGCGGTTCGAGATCAGCTCTTCGCGGGTGGGGATGTCGATTCCGTAGAAACAGGGGAATCGGATGGGGGGGGAGGCGAGGCGCAGGTGAACTTCCCGCGCGCCCACGTCGCGCAGGAGCTTCACGATCTGCCTGCTGGTGGTGCCGCGCACAAGCGAATCGTCGATGACCACGACCCGCTTGCCCTCGATGGCCTGTTTCACGGGGTGCAGCTTCAGCCGCACGCCGAACTCCCGCATCGCCGTTGTGGGCTGGATGAATGTGCGGCCCATGTAGTGGTTTCGGGTCAGGCCTTGCTCCAGGGGGACTGCCGACGCGGCGGCATAGCCGAGGGCGGCGGAGTTTCCCGAATCGGGAACGGGGATCACGACGTCCGCCCTCACGTCGTCGGCCCGCGCCAGCGCCTCCCCCATGCGCTTGCGCGCCATGTGAACGGAGTAGTCGAAGATCTCGGAGTCCGGTCGGGCAAAATAGATGAGCTCGAAGATGCAGTGGGCCAGCCATTTCGCGGCAAAGGGGAGCATCTCCGAGGAGACGCGCGTGCCCTGGACCCGTACCATCTCCCCCGGGGCGATCTCGCGGATCGACTCGGCCTGGAAAACGTTCAAGGCGCACGTCTCCGAGGCGATGAGGACCATGCCGTCCTTTCGCCCCATCACCAGAGGCCGAAAACCGTGGGGGTCGCGCACCGCGACGAGCGTGTCGCCGTGCATCATGAGGAAGCAGTACGCCCCCTCGATCCTGGCGAGGCATTCCCGCAGGGCGGCCGTGAAATCGGCCGCGCCCGATCTGGCGATCATGTGCAGAAGGAGCTCGGTATCCGTGGTGCTCTGGAATATCGAGCCTTCCGCGATGAGAGCGCTCTGCAGCTCCTCCGAGTTGGAGATGTTTCCGTTGTGAGCGAGGGCGATTTCTCCCTTGTTGCACGAGATGACGATGGGCTGGGCGTTTTCCAGCTTGTTGGTCCCGTGCGTGGAGTAGCGCACGTGCCCGATGCCCGCCGTCGAGGGATGGCTTTCGCTCAAGTAATGGGAGAGAGCGTTGGCCACCATGCCCACGCCGCGGTAGGAGACGGTCTTTCCGTTTCTTCTGTACGCGACGCCCGCGCTCTCCTGGCCGCGGTGCTGGAGGGAAAACAGGCCGTAGAAGAGGAGCTCGGGAACGTTGACCTCGCCGTCCGAGGAGATGCCGACGATCCCGCAGTGGTGCCTGAGGGATTCAGCGTGCTCTGTCACGTACGTATGGAACACGAACGGAGGCCCAGAGTCAATGGGCCGCGAGCAGACCTGGTGGCGATCGGTGGCCGCGCCCGGTCCCGCCGCATGCGGGAAGAGCGGCCGCCCTTTGATTGACCGCCCCTGCGGCCGATGGTAAGCTTTTTTCGATGGATTTGTTCGATTTTCATGAAGAGACCGGCCCGGCAAAACAAGGCCGGGATGAAGGCGCGAAGCCGCCGGGACGCGAGCCCCTTGCGGAGAGGATGCGGCCGCGGACCCTGGAGGAGTACATCGGGCAATCCCACCTCCTGGGCCCGGGCAGGACCCTCAGGCTCATACTCGATTCCGGCCACCTTCCCTCCCTCATCCTCTGGGGCCCGCCCGGGTGCGGAAAAAGCTCGCTCGCGCGGATCCTCGCCTCGCGATTCGGCTACGATTTCCACTACTTCTCGGCCGTGACCTCGGGGATCAGGGAGCTGAAGGACCTTTTCGCTCGGCTGGAGGCGGAGACCAGAGCCCGGAACCTCGTCTTCATCGACGAGATCCACCGTTTCAACAAGGCGCAGCAGGACGCGTTCCTCCCCTACGTGGAGAAGGGGGTCATCACCCTGGTCGGGACCACGACCTTGAACCCCTCCTTTTCGATCGTCTCCCCGCTTCTCTCCCGCTCGCGGGTTCTCATCCTCAATACGCTGGAGGAGGCGGAGATCCTCGAGGTGATGAGCCGCGCCCTGAAGGACGCACAGCGGGGCTACGGCGCTCTGGAGATTGAAAGCGAGGCGGGGGTTCTCGAGACGATCGCCCGCTACTCCCAGGGAGACTGCCGGACGGCGCTGAACGTGCTGGAGCTTCTCGTGGAATCGAGCAGGGGCGCTCCGCCAGCCCACCCCGAAGCCGCCGCTCCCGCCGGCACCGAAGCCTCTGTTGAGGCCCACCCCGAAGCCGCCGGAGCTGCGAGCCCCGGCCCCGGGGGCGCCCGTGAGACCGGCCCGGCGGTCCCCATCCTTCTCACTCGGGAGAAGCTCGAGGCTGTCTTTCAGGGACGCCTCCCCGATTACGACCGGGATGGGGAGGGCCACTACAACCTGATATCGGCCCTTCACAAGAGCATAAGGGGCTCGGATGCCGACGCGTCCCTGTACTGGCTTGCGCGGATGCTGGAAGGAGGGGAGGACCCGCTGTATATCGCGCGTCGGCTGATGAGGGTGGCAAGCGAGGACGTCGGGCTTGCCGACCCCCAGGCGCTGGTCGTCGCCCACAGCGCCCAGGAGGCGGTTCATTTCCTCGGCATGCCCGAGGGCGACCTGGCCCTGGCCGAGGCGGTCGTGTACCTGGCCACGGCGCCGAAGAGCAACGAGCTGTATACGGCATATTCCAAGGCCAAGGAAGACGCCCATGAATATTCGGCGGACCCGGTTCCCCTCTACCTGCGTAATCCTTCAACCTCGCTCATGAAAAAAGCGGGATACGGCGAGGGCTACCTGTATCCCCACGACTTTCCCGGCCGCCTCGTGGACCAGCAGTACTTTCCCCCTCGCCTGGAGGGAAGGCGCTACTACACCCCGTCGGAGTTCGGCTACGAGAAGATCGTGGAGAAACGGATGCGCTGGTGGGAGGAGCGGCGAAAGGGCACGGGGAAGTGACGTTCGGCGGCGGCCGGCTCCGCGCCGATCTGCCCGCTGCCGCTTTCACCGGGGACCGAGCTCGCAGTCCTACCTGAAACGTCACGCGGCCGCGCGGAGCAGCCCCGATCAGGTTCCGGCCAGGTACTCCTCGACGATCTGCCGGTACTCGGCAACGCGCGCCGCCCTCACCACCCTCTGCCGCAGGGCGGCCCCGCTTTCCATCCCTTTGGTGTACGCGACGAAGTGCTTCCTCATTTCCCTGCAGGCGGTTGGCTCCCCCTTGATCGGCACGAGGAGCTCGAGGTGGGCCAGCGCCGTCGCGAGGCGGTCCGCCGGTGAGACGCTCGAGGCCGTTCGCTCGCCCTGCAAGAGCTCCCGCGTACGACGGAAGATGAAGGGGTTTCCCAGCGCGCCGCGGGCGATCATGACACCGTCGCACCCCGTTGTCCGGAGCATCGCGGCGCAATCCTCGGCGCTGAACAGGTCCCCCGAGCCGAAGACCGGCACGGGGCACGCCGCCTTCAGGGCCGTAATATCCTCCCACCGAGACTTTCCTTTGAACCCCTGGGATTGTGTCCGTGGATGAAGCGTTATGAGGGCCGCTCCGGCCTCCACGGCGCGCTCGGCGCAGGAAAGATACGTTATCTCAGCCGGGTCCCAACCCGTTCGCAGTTTCACGGAGACGGGGACGGAGGTCTCCTGCCGCATGGCGCGCACCAGCTCTCCGATGCGGGCGGGGTCGCGCAGGAGCGCGGCGCCGCATCCCGTCTTCAGCACCTTGGGGACCGAGCAGCCGCAGTTCAGGTCTATGATCGTGGGGGAGAGCGCGGCGATAAGGCGGGTCGCCTTTGCCGCGGTCCGGGCATCGGAAGCGAAGATCTGAAAGCCGATGAACCTCTCGTTGGGGGCCCGCTCAAGAAGAGCGAGGGTCTTGCCGCTCCCGCGGGAGAGCGCCTCGGCGGAGACCATCTCGGTGAAGCAGAGGATGGCGTCCCACGCCGCGCACACGGAGCGGAATGCCCCATCCGTGTACCCGGCCATGGGGGCGAGGAATACGTTTCCAGGGACATGGGCGTTCCCGATGAGCGTGGGGCGATACAGATCTCTACTCTGAGAGTCCAAAGATGCGCAGGCTGTTCGCGTACAAGGCTTCCGTCAGCTCTTCGACGGTGATCTCGCGAAGCTGCGCGATGAAGCCCGCCGTCTCGTTGATGAAGGAGGGCTTGTTCCTCTTGCCCCGGTGAATCGCGGGAACCATGAAGGGAGCCTCGCTCTCGATGAGGATCCGATCCTGAGGGATCTTCTTGGCCGTATCCTGGAGATTGCGGGCGTTCCTGTAGGTGACGTTGCCGGCGAAGGAGATGTAGAGATTGAGCTCGAGCGCCTTCTTGGCGTATTCATAGTCCTCCGAGTAGCAGTGGAGGATCCCGCCCTTCTTGGGCAGCCGCTCGCGCAGGATTTCCAGCACGTCGGCGCCCGCGTCCCTGTTGTGGATGATGACGGGCAGGCCGAGCTTGTCGGCAAGCTCGAGCTGGCGGATGAAGAGCTCGACCTGGGAATCGCGGTCGCCGAACTTCCTGTAGTAGTCCAGCCCGATCTCTCCGATCGCTATGACTCTCTCCAGGCGGGTGCCGTCCTCGATCTTCATCTCCCAGTCGTCCCCCGGCTGGGAGACCGAGGAGGGGGAAATGCCGATGCTATGATAAATATGCGATTCGCTCTTCAAGTTCTGATAGACCTGGGCGAAATCCATGAGGTTGTTGGAGACCGCCACGATGTGCTGGACACCTTCCTGCCTGGCTTCCTGGACAACGATGAGCTGGTCAATGGGGTCTTCTGTTATGAGTCCGATGTGTGCGTGCGTGTCAAAATAGCGCATATATCTCCGTGGAGCCGAAAGTCTGAAAGGGGTAATCAAATCCCTTGCTTTTGGATCTACCATATCATGCTCTTCATGCGAAGTCAATCCTTTTTCAACCCCCTGTCGACCCCGCGGTGCGCGTCATCTTTGGTACTGGCGGCGATACGTCCCGTCTGTGCGCGCATTGGCGCTGGTTTGACAAAGAAAGGGAATCGTGGTAGCTTAACCGCGTTCTCATTTTGCCATCTCCATGAGTAAGAGAATAACGCTGTGCCGGTAACCCAATACAAGAAAGCAGAAAAACAGTTCGCGGACAGGATCGGCAACTGGCTTCGGAAACTGTGGGGCTCGGTTCTGGCCTTTTTCCGCTATGTCGTCCAGAAGGGAAAGCAGCGGTTCACCGTCATGCTGATCCCCCATTCCGAGAAGAAGATCTTCAACTTCCAGATCTCCTTTTTCACGCTGATCTTCATCTCATCGGTGCTCATCATCGTGCTGGTGGGATTCTTCATCCTCGCTACGCACTTTACCAGCACCAACGAGAGGATGACGGCCGTGAGCGAGGAGTTGAAGACAAACGAGATCACGCTGGAGAGCCTGAAGGACAAGATTTCCGGCTTTCGCAAGGTGAGCAAGGAATTCAAGTCTCAGATGGACAGCGTGCTGAAGGTCATCGACAGCGAGGCCTCCGCAGCCACGGGAACGGGCGGGCCCATCCCCGCGACGACCATCGCGAGCGGGGAGGAGAACGCATCGGAAACGCTGCGGGAGCTGTCGGAGCTGGAGGGCATGAAGACCCTCATGGAGAACTCCATCGAGCCGCTGGCTGAGATCAACAAGGCCGTTTCGACCTTCAAGGATCTGCTCTCCGACACGCCCACCCTCTGGCCCCTCAAGGGAACCCACGGAAACATCACAACCCGCTACGGCTGGACGATCCACCCCTTCTACCACCAGGGCTACCTGCACACGGGGATCGACATCGCCTGGGGCGTCGGCACACCGGTGGAGGCCACCGCCAACGGGGAAGTGGCGCAAGTCGGATACACCGACGATCTGGGCAACTACGTGATGCTCAAGCACAAGTACGGTTTCAACACGAAGTACGCACACCTCTTGAGCGCGACGGTGAGGAAGGGCCAGAAGGTCAATCGCGGCGATATCATCGGCTACATGGGCAATACGGGATTGTCCACCGGTCCGCACCTCCATTACGAGGTCCGCCTCGGCCTCGACTACGTCGACCCCATGAACTTCCTCTCGATCGAATCCGACATCAGCTCCGTGAAGCTTGGCGGAAGGAACGGCGAATGAGCGACGCGCACATCTCCGATGACGCTTTCATAAACTCGATCATCGGGGAGGGCACCCGCTTCAAGGGCGAATTCGATCTCAACGGCCTCCTGCGGATAGACGGCGATTTCACGGGCACGATCCGGACCAAGGGAAAGGTCCTTGTAGGGAGAAACGGGAGGGCCGAGTGTACCCTCCACGCGGGGACCGTGGTCATCGGCGGTGTTTTTCGGGGGGAGATTTTCTCCGCCGAGAAGGTGATCATCCTTTCCACCGGCTTGGTGCTGGGAAACATCACGACTCCGAGGCTCATCGTGGAGGAAGGGGTGATCTTCAACGGAACCTGCAGAATCACGACGCCTTCCTCCGAAAGCGCCAAGAGCGGTTCCCAGCACAAAGGCTCGCAGGGCGGCGCCCCGGCATCCCCGCCCCGCGAAGCGGCGCAACAGCCCGCCCAGGAAGCGGCGCAGTCCGCCCCGGGAGCGGTCCCGGCGGGCTCTCAAGGACGATAACCCCAAAGATTCATGGCGCGTATCGATTCACTGGGTGAAACAACCCCATTCTATGTTCCCGAGAAAAAGAAGGCAATAAAGAAGGAAAAAACGAAGTCGAGATCGTTCTCCGATCTCGTCGAGGCCGCGGAGGAGGGGAAGAACCTCTCCGAGGATTTCGATGAGCCCGAGAAAAGGCGGACGATCGAGGAGCTGCTCGACGGCGTATTCGAGTCGGGGGACAGGCTGAAGAAGCTTCCCACCATGGAAACCGTCAAGGAATACAGGCAGAGGGTAAAAGCCTTCGTGAAGTACGTCGTTTCCCGGATGCTGGCCGTGAAGGAGACGACGTCGGGAGTCAACATCCTGAAACGCAAGAGGTTCACCCTGGTCGAAGTGATCGACCGCCAGCTGGAAAACCTCGCCGTTTCGGTATTGTCGGCTCAACGCGAGCAGCTCACCATCCTCGCGCAGGTGGACGAGATCAACGGTCTGCTCGTCGATCTTGTTTCGTGACCGTACAAGGGGAAGGGCAATGAACGATATCGATGATCCCGTGATTGAAGATACGCTGATCGAGGAAGACGACGGAAAGCCGCGCGCGGCTGCGCCTCCGGCGGACCATGATGAGGAGAATCAGCCCAGGGGCGAGGTAAAGGCGGACGGCGAGGTGAAAGCGGACGGCGAGGTGAAGGCGGACGAAGCGCGCCCCTCTTCAGGAGAAGGCTCGAGCCCGGCCACGGCGCCTGCCATCTATCGGGTGAAGATCATGTACTGCAGCGCCACCGAATACTGCGAATGTCCGCCCGGGATGGAGTTCGCCACCGGCGACATGGTCGTGATCCCCACCAAGTACGGCAATGAGCTGGGCTGCGTGCTGGGCAGAGAGGCCGAAAACGCGGACTGCGGCGCCGGCGACGTGCGCACGATCGTACGCAAGGCCACTCCCGCGGATCTCTCCCGCGTCGGCGAGAACGAGGCGAAGGAAGAGAATGCATTCACGGTCTGCAGGGAGAAGATCTCCTCGCGGGGCCTGGAGATGAAGCTGGTGAGCGCCCACTTCCTGCTCGACGAGCAGAAGATCCTCTTTTTCTTCACCGCGGAGAACAGGATCGATTTCAGGGAGCTCGTGAAGGACCTGGTATCGGTGTTCAAGATGCGCATCGAGCTGCGACAGATCGGGGTCCGCGACGAGGCGAGGGTCCTCGGGGGGCTGGGAATCTGCGGGCGGGTCCTTTGCTGTAATTCCATCACGGACAGGCTGCGGCCCGTATCCATCAAGATGGCGAAGGAGCAGGACCTCACGCTCAACTCGATGAAGATCTCCGGCCCCTGCGGGCGCCTGCTCTGCTGCCTTGCCTACGAGTTCGACGTATACCGCGAAGCGCGGCAGCAGTTCCCGGCCGTGGGAACGCGCATCACCTACGATGGTGAGGAGTTCAGGGTATCCGAGATCAACGTGCTGGCGCGCAGGGTGCGGTTCCAGGGCGAATCGGGGCGGATCATCGATATCGGCTTCGAGGGGCTTTCACGAAATCCCAAGACCAGCTCCTGGGAGATCCGCATCCGCTCCGCACCGAGCGCTTAAGGTCGTATCAGCCCGTCTTCGCTCCGCTGAGCAGCTTGTCCAGGGCATTGAGCATCAATTGAAGCTGCGCCTTCGATATGACGAACGTGCTCCTGCCGTTGACGAAAACAGCGTCGAAATCCCTGTCGTAGGGGACGTACGTGACGAGGGTCTGCCGCATATCGCCCGTATTCAGGATGAAGCGCGTGGTCATCTCCGCGCCCCCCTGGACCTTCCTCTTTGCTTCGCCTTCCACGGACAGGCCGATGAGGGCCTGGTAGAAGCCCTTGAACGCTCCCTCGTCCACCTGCTTTCCGTCCGCCGTGTAGGTGACCGTTTTCTCATCCTCTTCACCCTGCTTTTGCGCCTTCTTGACGGTGCGCGAAAGGGCGAGGATGTGGGTTTTCCCGCCGGCCGTGATCTCGATGCGATCCACGGTATCGATCATGGGAAGGTAGACAAACTTCGCGATCAGGTCGAAGGGCTTGGCGTCCATGAAGGAGAGCAGGCTCGTGTCGACGCTGTACACGTTCGGCTTGCCGGCGGCCTTGAAATACGTCTTGTCCGAGCCGGCGCTCGAGCCGAAGTCCAGGGCCAGCGTGTTGGCCTTGTCGCGCACCAAAAGCGAATACACCGGCCTGTCCAGACCGTACCGCGACAGGCTTTCAGGATTGTCGTCCACGAAGCCGAAGATCGAAATGTCGGCGGGTCCCTTGAGCAGGGGGCTCACCTTGTCGGAGTCGACACCCATCACCTCGGGATAGGGCCGGGTCATGATGTAGTTGCTGAATCCGAGCGCCATGTCTTTGCTCTCCGCCGCGGTCTTCTCCTTGAGCTCGATGACTGTTCCGTCACGGCGGGACAGGCGGAGGTACGTGATCTCATCCGAGTTGATCGAGGGGAAAATGTCCTTGTTTCGAATGTCGGCAGCCTTCCACTGGAAATAGTCTCCCACGTACGTCATGACGGAGTAGACCTTCGGGTCTCCCTTGACCATCAGGTAATAGGAATTCCCGGCGGGCGTCTTGTCCCCGAGATAGAACGTCTTGGAGGAGCCGTCATCGAGGGTGGCCTCCGCCGTCGCGTGAGGCGGCTTCAGGCCGTACTGCGCGAGGTTCGTCGGGTTTCGCTCGATGATGCTCTTGGCGGAGAGGTCGGTGAACGTGGAGACCAGCGTGTCCACGTTGCCGGAACTCAGGGGGATGGGGGAGGGGGAATCGAGCTTCCAGTCCTTTCCCTTCTTTTGTAGAACAAGAGATTGGCCGCTCTTGAGAACGATCCTCGCTATCTTGTCCTTGTCCAGCTTGGCGAGCTGAATCTGAGCGCTCTCCGGGGCCTTGCTCTTGGGCGCCGCGGGGCGTGAGCGCAAAAGGAAGTATCCGCCGATCAGCACGGCGAGCGCCGCGAATACCGCGATGAGCGTCCACCGCCGCTTCATAGGTGTCGTCTCCTCATCCAGATCGTGAAGCCCAGCCCCAGCACGATCAGGGGCATCAGGATGACCACCACGCCGGAAAGGGCGAGGCTCTGAAGCTCGTTGATCCGCAGGTGAAAGGTCATGAGGCTCTTGGGCTGAATGGAAATCGTGTCCTTCTTTTCACGCAGCCAGCTCAGGCTGTTGAGGAAGAAATCGATGTTGCCGGGAACGGCGGTGGCAAAATCCTGACGAAGGAACCCGGCGGTCCCCACAACCACCAGGCGCGCATTCCTGCGGCTCGGGTCGGAGGATTGGTCCGTGATCGCCGCGGCAAGGGTGAACGGTCCTTCCACGTCGCCCTTCTGCTTGGTGAGGGTCGTGAGGTTCATGTAGTTCACCTTGCCCCACGAGTTCAACGAGGAGGAGAGGAGGGGCTCGACCGTGATTGATTTCTTTTTCAGATCCAGGGTCTTGATTGCCTGGGCGAACGGAATGAGCACGGGCAGATCCGCGCTGTTGAGCGGGGTGAGGATTGCATGCGTCTCCAGCTTGGGAAGGAGGAACATGGGGTTGTTGCCCGCCACCCGATTCGCGTCGCCCTCGACCACCAGGAGTCTCTCCACGGTCACTCCATAGCTCTCCAGCAGGCCTTCGAGGTTGGCGAACGCCGCCGTTTTCTGGGGGAGATTCAGGATGAACATGACGCGTCCGCCGCCGGCCAGGTATGCGCGGATCTTGTCGGCTTCAGCGGCGGACAGGTCCACCTTGGGCGAGAGCACGAGGAGCATCTCGGCGTCCGCGGGAACCGACTGGGCCGAGAGGAGCGACAGGTCCTTCATCTCGTAGTTCTCGTTCTCCAGCGGCGTTTGCAGCTGGAGCGTTCCCACGCTGTCCTCGCCGTGTCCCTGCAGGGCGTAAAGGATGGGGTTCTTCTCCACTGTCACGTATTGCAGGGCAGCCGTCAGGCGTTGTTCGGCGGAGAGGGAGGTGAACTGGGGCTGCTGGTTGGGGTTTGAAAAATCGATGTTGTACATATCGTAGCGCCCAATTGTCTTGAAGCGCTTGGGCCCCACGACGACGAGCGTTCCCTCCTGCAGGCCTTTTGCGGCAGGGTCGTACTGCTTCGACCATACCGGGTTGCGCTCCGGGTCGATTGTCTGGAGTTTTACATGCCCGCTTAAGAGCGCGTATTTCGCGAGGACCTCCTTGATGACGGAGTCCTCCTGGCCGACCTTGGCCAGCGTAGTGATGGTCACGTCGGATTTCAGGCCGGCAAGGGCCTTCTTGGTCTCGTCTGACAGCGAGTAGAGCTGGTTCTGCGTCAGGTCCGCCTTCCAGGGGATCTGCTCCACGACCAGGTTGACCGCGATCACGATCGCAATCGCGGCAATGATCAGAAGCGAGGCGTACCCTCCGTGTCGGAACTTGCTGGTCTTCAGGGAATCGAACAGTGTGCTCTTCTTCACAACTACCCCCTTACGCCCAGCGTCTCTTCTCGATGACGCGGACGGTGAAGAAAATGAAGGCCCCGCAGAATGAGATGTAGTAGACGATTGGGCTCAGGCTGAGGATTCCCATCGTGAAGTCGTTGTATCTCTTCAAGAGCGAGAGCCATCCCAGGAACTTCGCAATGAAGCCTTCGAAGAAGCCGCGGGAGAACACGTACAACAGGACGAGGGCCGCGACGGCGAGGATGGCGGCGACGGCGCTCACGGCCGCGCTGCGCGTGCTGAAGAAGATCAGGAGCACGAGCCCTGCGGCGATGAGAGAGAGGAACACGAGCCCGGAGACCGCATCGCCGGGCACGCTCTGACTCACCCAGTCGAGTATCCATATCACGAGGAGCGCCGCGAAGGTCACCACCGCGGCGATGAGCTGGTTGTCCGTCAGGGAGGAGAAGAACAGCCCCACGGCGATGAAGCAGGAGCCGAGGAGAAAGAACCCAATATAGCCGCCCACGATCTCCCACCACGCGAGCCCGGCGAAGGTGAAGAAGCTCAAGATCAGGGGGTAGACCAGCGTGATCACCAGCGTGAGGAGGAAGACCACCACGGCGGCGAGGTACTTGCCCAGCACGATGCCCGTGATGGAGAGGGGGCTCGTGATGAGCAGCTGATCCGTCTTCTGCTTCATGTCCTCGGAGATGAGGCGCATCGTGAGGATCGGCACCACGATGAGGAAGACGAACGTGATGGATCCCAGCATCGCCGTGTAGGATGGGTCGGCCCGGAGGAGGTTTCCCCCGGCGAAGAAGATCCCCGACAAAAGGATAAAGAACCCCATGAAGATGTACCCGATGGGGGAGGTGAAGTATGCCTTGAGTTCCCGGCGCAGTATCGCGATCATCGTCAGGATACCTCCTTCTCTTCAGTGATCAGGTTGAGGAAGATGTCCTCGAGGGTGACGTCCATGGTGCGCATCGAGATGATGGGGCAGTCCGCCTTGGCGAGGGCGGTGAAGACCGCCTTCCTGATGTCGTGCTCGCGCTTGGCCTCCACGAGGATGTCCACGGTGCCCGGCTCGTGGGAGCCCAGCGCCTCGGTCTTCACGACGTGCTCCACGCGCTGGAGGGCGGCTAGAACGTCCCTTTCGGCCCCGACCACCCGCAGGGTCAGCCGGTTGTCGCCCACGAGTCCCTTGGAGAGGTTTTCCGGAGTGTCGCTTGCCACGATGCGTCCCCTGTTGATGATGAGCACGCGGGAGCAGACGGCCGCCACCTCGGGCAGGATGTGGGAGGAGAGGATGATCGTGTGCTCCTTGCCCAGCTCGCGGATGAGGTTTCGCGTCTCGATGATCTGCTGGGGGTCGAGCCCTATGGTGGGCTCGTCGAGGATGAGAACCGCCGGCGAGCCGATGAGCGCCTGGGCCACTCCTACCCGCTGCTTGTATCCCTTGGAGAGGTTCTTGATGAGGCGGCGCCGCACGTCGGTGATCCTCAGGAGCTCCATGGCCCTGTTCATGCTCTCGCGCCGCTTCTGCCGTGACATGCCTTTGATGTCGCAGACGAAGGAGAGGTAGTCCTGGACCGTCATATCCACATACAGGGGGGGAGCTCCGGCATGTAGCCGATCTGCCTCTTGACCTTTTCGGGCTCCTCCAGAACGTCGAGCCCGTCGATTTTCACGGATCCCTCCGTCGCCGAAAGGTATCCCGTGATGATGTTCATGGTGGTCGACTTGCCCGCCCCATTGGGTCCGAGGAAGCCGAGGATTTCACCTTTTTCCACCGTGAAATTGATGCTGTCCACCGCGACCCGCTGGCCGAATCTCTTGGTCACGTTCTCGACTTGTATCAAGGCTGTCTCCTTTCTCCTAAAGACAGTTTGTTCAGCACGTTCTCGAAGGTTTCGGCGATAATGAAATTATACAAGAATCTCCCGGCTTGGTATACTCCCCCTGGGCTCGAAGATGCGCCGCCTATTGATTTTTTTCTTTCAATATGTATATTTATCACTAACCTCTGATTTCCTGATCACCGGACAGGCAGAGAAACTCATGGAAGATTCTTCCAGAAAGGAGGTAGAGAGCTATGGCTGAGCCATTGAGCAAAAACGCGAGGGTCGGAGTCGTAACCCAGAAGTTCTTCTGCAACTGCGGGGGCGAGGTTAAGATGAAGCTCGTGTTCAACAACGGCAAGATGCGCAATGTTGCGGAATGCGACAAGTGCCGGCGGCAGGAAAGAAAGCCGAGCGATTTCAAGGCCTGACGAGGCCTCGCGATACGCGTGACCCATCCATTGCCCATGCGCCGTGATCGCGCAGCGGGCGGGCAAGCGGATGGGTTTTTTATGCCTTCCCGCCTTTTCTCCAAAGCCGAAGCTGTCCCGCGATATCTTCTTCGACCTTCTTCAGCAGCTCGAGGATTTCCCGCTTGCTCTTCGGGGGCGGGTAGAGGGCCAGCGACTTGACGCGATAGTGCGTCCTGCCCAGGTTCTTGAGGACCCACGTCAGCCGGGATATCAGATGTCCTCCCTCAATCGCCACAGAGAGAATGTGCAGGGGCGCCCGCTCCAGAATGATGCGGAAGGCTCCTGATTGGAACCTGCCCAGCTCCCCCGTGCGCGAGCGGGTGCCTTCCGGGAACACAACGGGCGAGATCCCATCAGCGCTTGCATACGCCAGCTTCGCCATTTGCCGCATTCCTTCCCGAAAATCCCCGTGCCGGGAGATGAGAGCGCTCCTCCCCCGGCGAAGGAACTGCGAGACCATGGGAACCCCTCTTCCCAGCTCCCGCTTTGTGACGAAGCGAATCGAATGCTTCCTAAACGCGAAGATCAGCGCCGGTATGTCGGCCAGGCTCTGATGGTTGGTGACAACCATTAGAACACTGGGAAGATGCTCGGGGAAGCGCTCCACGGTGATCCTGAAGCTCGAAAGCAACTTCGCCAGGGTGAACAGCTCTCGTGCCACCCGTCTCTGGGCGACATCGATCCAGGGCTGGATATCCTTTCCATGGGTGAGGGAGTGGAGCCGGAGCAGCAGGCCCTGGCGGACAAAGACGAAAAGGACGCACAGCAGATAGAATACCGCTATCAGGGCCGTCATACGCGCGCCTGCCCGATCAGCTTCGCGACCTCGCGGATGAACCGCGGATCGGTTCCACAGCAGCCGCCCACGGCATCCACCCCGGCGTCGATGAGCGCGGGCACGTAGGAGGCGAACTGCTCCGGGGAGAGGGGATAAACGACCTTGCCGCCGACGATCTGGGGGATGCCGGCGTTCGCCTTGACCCACAGGGGAAGCGGCGTGAGCCCGCGAAGGACCGGGGCGAGAGGGACGTAGTCCTCTATCCCCGACCCGCAGTTGGCCCCGATGACGGAAGCCCCCTCGGATCGCGCCCTCTCGACGCACGCCTCGGGAGGGTTTCCCATCATCGTGCGGTATCCCTTGGGTGTCTTATTGTACGTCATGCTCGCCACGACCGGAACGCCGCCGGCCTGACTGGCTGCACGGACCGCCACCGCCATCTCCTCCACGTCCGTCATCGATTCCACGACGATCCAGTCCACGCCGCCTTCCCGCAGGCTGGCCGCCTGCTCGGCGAATACGTCGTAGAGCTCTTCCGCGCTCACTTCTCCAAGGGCGATGAACTTGCCGCTCGGTCCGATGTCCCCGGCGACGAGAGCGCGGTCGCCGACGGCGTTCCTCGCGATGGCCGCTCCCGCCAGGTTGATCTCGCGCGCCCTGCCCGAAAGGCCGTGGGGCTCGAGACGCAGGCGATTCGCTCCGAAGGTGTTGGTCAGGATGACCTCGGCGCCCGCCTGCAGGTACTCTCCGGCGATGTCCGCCACGATTTCAGGATGGCTCACGTTCCATTCGTCAGGCGGATTGCCCTGCATGAGACCCCGCTTGAAAAACTCGGTCCCCCAGGCGCCGTCCGCCAGAAGCACGCGCCCCTTCTCCCATTTTCTGCCAAGGATGTCCATACCGCTCCCTCAATGCGCAGCCTTGAGCTATGCCGACATTCTACAGGCCAATAACTTTTGTGGGAAGGGAGAGGGGGCTTGTCCTGTCTGGCGACTTTCAAAAATATTATTTCAGGACCATGACGGTGGCTTTCCAGGAGGAAGATTCCGCATACCAATCTTTAAAAACGACATACGGCACGTCCTTGGAATCGATCGCCAGCCGTATCATCTCAATATCGTTGGCAGTAAAAGCGAGATTTCCGGCGGCTACCCAGTCCGTTCCGTCAAATCTATTAGCCGACGCTTTCCCGGTCGTGTAGGCGACATAGGGTGTATTGGAAGAATCGAAGGCGATTGTGGAGTCATGAGCGAATGGTGCAACGTCTGCTCCGACGGCCACCCAGCCTGTTCCATTGAACTTCATCACCGTGGCCGGGTGATCAGAATACCCTGCATATTCGGTGTACACGACATGGAGAGTTCCGTTGCCGTCGATTTCCAAATCGGTATCCTCTGCCGTATCTGCGCTGAAGCCTGCGAGACCAACGGCAACCCAGGTTGTGCCGTTATACTTCATGACGGTTTCTTTCCCGGAATTTCCATTATCGCCGTAGGCGATGTAGGGCACGTTTGACGAATCGACGACGATATCAGGATTTAAAGCTTCGCCTAGGCTGATTCCGGCAGCGCCAACGAGACTCCATGACGTGCCGTCATACTTCATCACGGAAGCCTTATAGAGGGGCGTGGTGGTTGCATCTTCAAAAACCACGTATGGATTGTCGGATTGATCGAAGGCAAGTCGAGGTCCATATGCGTTTCCCGAAGTGAAGCCATCTTGCCCAACTTGCTCCCAGGCTGTTCCGTTAAACTTCATCAAAGCCAATAAAGACTTTGAAGCAGAGAGGCGGCTGTAGACGACATAGGGAACCTTATTGGAATCGAATTCAAGATCGATCCCTCTTGGCAAGTCGAACGTGGACGGGAAGCTGTCTCCGACCTTCACCCAGTTCGTTCCGTCGAACTTCATTACAGTGACCTTGACATTGCTACCATCATAAAAAGCCACGTACGGGGTGTCCGATGATCCAAAACCGATATCGGGAAAGTCGATGACAGTTATATTGAAGCCCGCAGTGCCTACCACCTGCCAGGTTCGAGTGTCGGGCGTCCCATCTCCATCCCCATCACTCCCATCTCCTCCCGAAGGGCTGGGACATCCGGACAAGCCAACAATGAAAGCCAGGCTTGCGATGACCGGCAGAACAATACACAGCCCTGTTCTTTTCCTGATATCTTCCGATGTGCTTATCATGACCTTTTCCTTTCTTATTTTTGTATCAATATCATTTCTAAAATCTCGCATATCAAATTGCTATGTATACTTTGCGCCAACTACTATATTCCATACACTCCGTGCGGTCAATATCATAAATGAAGTGGTTGTGATCGCCTGGTACCTGTTCGCAAGCGTCAATACGCAGAAAGATTTAAAAAAGCGATAAAAAAAATTCTTGAAAAGTATTTGAAGGTGGGCTATATTGCTCAATTAGTTTACAATTGATGATAATATCTAAAAGATATTATTTATGAAGCATTTAGTATGTAGCTTGTTAGTCAGATACTCTGAGCGTTTGCCGGGGTGCCCGCAAAGTGTTGGGTGGCCATCACCTCCAGCTCAGATAATTCACCCAATCCAATTCTTTTATTACCCACTATCCCAACGCGTTCTGATTCAGGAGCGTGCAATGAGGCTAGATACAAATATCGGTTCGCCACTTGACCATTACCTGGGCCATGGAGGCTCTCTGCGGTTTCGATCATTGACCGTACTCTTCCTTGGGATCCTTCTATTTGCCTGTCTGGAAGCCTGTGTTCAACCTACCGGCGGCACGACCGATATCGAAAAACACAGCGAGCTGTTCCTTCAAGATACCGCCCTGGATCCCGAGGGAAAGACCTGGGTCTTCGAAACCAACGATCCTGCCTACTGGAGCAGCGCCGGCTACACCCTCTGGGCCGGCAACGGTACTATCCATGCCGCTGGAGAAAGCTGGGACCGCACCTATATCCTGACGAAAACCAGCGGCGATGCTGCCGCAGGCTATGGGGTGTTTTTTGGCTATGACTCAGGTCCCACCATGCTGGCGGCGCTGATCAACTTGCAGGGGAAGTTTTGTGTCGGCGAGATGGTGGACGGCGCTTTTCAGATGCTGAAAGACTGGACTTCTTCTGAAGACCTGAACGGCACCGTGGGAACCCCCGACACGGTGCGGATCAGCTACGTTGGTGATCCCAAGACGTATTCCGTGTTTCTCGGCTCCAACTCCACGGCGGCGTTCAGCCTGGTGGATACCGTCGAGCCCTATCACGATGGCGGGGAAGAAGGTTTCCTTGTGGTGATTTCTTACAACGATCAATTCCCCCAGAATCCGGTGCGAGTAGTGTACGAAGTTCCATAGAGAAAAAGGCGAGGAGAACCTCCATGACTAACTGGAAAAAAATGGCTGCGATCGTCGTTTTGGAATGCTTCATCGGAAGCCTGGCGGCTCCGCCGTTTGTCGTGCTTGCCGAGCCTGCCGCCCCGGAGCCTTTGAGACTGGGAAGCCCTTCCGCGGTTTCTGACGAAACTTTTATCGGCCTTGGGGCGGCGCAGGCCATTGCTGAATCTCCATTAAACATGATGAACCTCGAGGGCGTGGCGGGTAGGACGGCGGCCATGACGGCGCCTGTGAGGACTCCACAGCCTGACGTGAAGCCTTTGGAATTGGCTCGAAAGATGATCGGGACCGAAGGGGGAGTTTTAGAGGCGGAAGGAGTCCGCCTGGAAGTTCCCGCGGGGGCGGTGGCGGAGCCCACGGAGTTTGTCATCCTTTCCCTTGAGAAAACGGCCTCCCTAAATGAGGGGATGGCGAACGCCACCTTGGGAAATCGGGGCTATCGGTTCGAGCCCGATGGAGCCCGGTTCAACCGCTCCCTGACCGTCAGCCTTGCCTTTGATCCGTCGCTGGCCGCCTCGGAAACGGCTCTCTCCAACCTTTTTACTTATTTCTACAACGAGGAGACGAATCACTGGGAACGGCTTCTGCGAGTGGGAGTGGATCGGGATTCCTTCAGGGTGATCAGCATGACAAGCCACTTCACGGACCTGATCAATGCGACCCTGAAGCTGCCGGAAGGCCCGCAGCCGCTTCAATTCGACGTAAATGCTATCAAGAGCCTTGAAGCGGCCAATCCCGTCACGGGGGTTCCGCAGCCCGAGGGGCTGGAAGGCGGGGTCTTTGGCTCGGCGAGCTTCAAGTTGAATTTCAGGCTGCCCGCCGGGCGGGGAAAAGCGGTGCCGGAATTGGCGATCCGCTACGGAAGCGATGGAGGCAACGGCATCCTGGGCAGGGGGTTTGATCTGGGGATCCCCTCAATCACCACGGACACCCGCTTTGGGCTGCCGGTCTACGACAGACGCGACACCTATGTCCTGGAAGGGGAGGAGTTGGTGCCCCAAGGGGACGCAGCCTCGGCAACTCTCTTCAAACCGCGCAAAGAGGCGGCCTTTGCCCAGGTGGTTCGGGCGCAAAAGGACGGCCGGGAATATTGGGAGGTGACGGACAAGGGCGGCACTACCCGTGTCTACGGCACGGGGGAGGCATGGCTGGGACCGGATCGCGGGGACCCGTCGAAGGTATATACCTGGTACCTCTCCCAGGTGCGGGACGCCAACGGCAACACTGTCGACTATGCCTACAGCTACGATCCTGAAGGATCCTACAGCTATCTCACGGAGGTTCGCTATTCAGGCCGGGTGACCGGCGAGAAGGGACCCTACCGGATAATCCTGGAATATGAGGACCGCCAGGACCGGCGGAGCGACGCCCGCGGGAAGTTCGTATCGAAGCTGACCCAGCGGGTAAAGAACGTGCAGATCAATTATAACGACACTCTGATCCGCAGCTACCGTTTCACCTACCGCTACGACGAGTTCGGCCAGAGCCAACTGCTTTCCTACGCCGAGCGCGACAACCAGGGGGACGTGGTCTACACCTACGAGTTCGAGTACTACAAGCCCGAAACCCAGAATGACGGGTACCGAGCCTTCGGAGCATCGGAAGAACAGTGGGGCGGACCCTCGACGACGTATCTCCATCAGGGCCATACGACCTCCATTGGGGCGAGCCTATACGCAGGGGTCGAATTGTGGATCCCCTGGTTCTATTTCTGGGGTATCGGCACACTCGCGCTCGCAAGTTTCGGAGTCAAGGGGGGATTCAGCACCTCCTCCGGCATTACAAGCAACAGCTTGCTTGACCTTGACGGGAACGGTCTGCCCGACCTGGTGTGGAAGAACGGGAACCAGCTTCAGGCCTACTTCAATCAAGGCGGAAGCTTTGGCTATGGTCCCTCTTGGAACGGCCTGTCCGGGCTCCTCGATTATGATAACCAGGACAGCTTCTTCGTAGGAGCTTCCGCATCCATCGGTGTGGTCTCCGGGGAAGCCACGTACCAAACCTCCTGGAGCAAAGCGAAGACTTCCTTTACCGACATCAACGGCGACGGCTTTCCCGACTATGTAAAGCTGGGGGACAGCGGCTTCGCGATGAATACAGGCAGCCAGTTCTCGCCTCAATCCTGGAGTTTTGCACAAAGTCTTCAGACGCCCAGCGGGATAGGAGACGATGAGGAGGCCGGCTATCAGCGGACCTATTACCAGCAGGAGCCCCTCAGGCGGTGGACGGCATACCGGTCGGGGACCGTGGAGGTCGAGCAGGATGCCCGGCTGGAGAGCGGAGCAAGCGCTGACGGAGTGGTCCTGAAGACGTATCAGGGCGACTCCACGATCCAGGCATTTCCCCTCCACGGGGACGAGAGGGTTACACCGGATGAAAGCCGGCACGCCTATACCGTTGAGCGGGGCAAGGCCCTTTATTTCCATGAGGATACGCTCGCGGACGAACGGGGGGATTACTCGCAATGGAATGTGAAGGTTCGCTATACCCAGGTGAAGCTCTTTGAAGACCTTGGCGATTGGAGCGTAATATACAATCCGCCGCCGAATAGCGAGAATAGCCTTCCGTGGGGCGATATTCGCCTCCAGCCGATATATGGCAGCTCAACCTCCAACGGCGTCACTACGTACACAAGAAAAACAGATTGGCAGAAATACACTACCGATGAAGTCTGCCTGGCCCTCCTGGAACATGGCGCATTCGTACCCTTGCGGATCCCGGTTGAGCAGTTCCAGAAGATGTATAGCCGGGGTGACTCGGAAAAGATGCTGTTTACGCAACAAGAAATCGACGACTTAATAAAAGCGGGGGTGAGCCCAACGGACGCGTCGAAGAGCCTATTCCTTGCCGCCGGGTACTACTACAAGCCGGAGATAAAACAGTTCTTATGGCTGCCGGAGGATGATCTGCCCTTGCGGATGACGGATGAGAGCACGAAGAAGGTAAACCAGGCGCTTTTGGACCTCATAAAGAAGTATAGAGCACCGATAGCCCAGGACCTCTTGCAGGCATTAAACAGCTCCGAACGGGTGGAGCTCGGGACTTACGTGTGGTTGGACGGACGGAAAATCTTCCCTCGAGCGGCAGAAGGCGGGATGTACGAGGTGCCTGTGAATGCCCCGATCGTGTATCCAGCTCCGACTCTTGGTGATCCCCCCGAACTTGGGACAGAGCTTCCTACCAAGGGATTGCTGGTGGACCGCTATACGGACCCCGTGAGCGGGGGTTCAGCCCAGGTTTGGATGCGATCCGGGACCGTTGTGCGTGACCTCGATGGTGTTGAGACTACGATCGCGAACCCAGAGCTTTCAATAAGCGGAACCGATCCCATGACAGTGCGTTACAGGTACGACGGGGTACTGCGGGAGGTAGTGGTTGAAGGAAGAAATGCACTCCTCGAGAGCCTGCCAGCGTGGGTATACGAAGGCCCTTTGACGGATGCACTGCTGGCACAGGAAACCTTTTCAACCTATGGGTATTCTACCCTTCCCGCCGCGGCTTGGACGGCCATTCGGGACGCCATAAGCAGCCAGACGGACAAGGACCTCTTTATCGATTCCTATCAGCAGGCGGGTGAGGACTACCAGCTGAAGACCGACATCACCGCGGCGGATTTTCAAGCCCTTCTGCGGATCCTGGACGAACGGACGGCACAGTCCGGCTGCCTCTTTGGAGTCCTCCCTGGGATTCCCGGAAGACAGAACAGGCTGATGCGGCTGACCGCTTCGGAATACTCCGCGTTCATGACCGTCGACGGCAGCCTGACGGGACTGTTCGGCAGCTATGCCGAAGGCGGCGTCACCTGGTATTACCTCAAGAGCACCCTGACGACGGGCGAGCGGACAGCCCTCCACGCGGCGATGATTGCCTGGCGGAGGGATCGGGAAGTCTTCCCTTATTATCAGCGGTCCACGGATGGCAAGACATGGAATCTACGCGCGGATTTGACTGCAGCTCAGCGGGAGGCGGTGAAGACCCTACTGGCTTCCCTGGGGCTTGCCATCTGGACCGCGGTAAAAAGGTCTTTCCTCTATAGATCGACGGATCTCTTCCCGGTAGCGAAGGCCTCACTACCCAGCGGTGCTGGCGAGGTATCTCTGGCCCCCACTGACGGCGTGACGCGTACAGTAGCGGGCTCGAGCCGAATCAGGCTGCCGTCTTTTGACAGCGGGGGGCAAACCATTTATCTGCCGCTTTACTTGCATATCTTCGATGGCGGCATCGATTTCTCTGCGGTTGACCTGACGGCCTTGCCGGAAGGAAAACTCTATGAGGATACCCGGCCGGTGGTTCCGGATCCCTTCAGCGGCGGAGTCTACGGGTGGTATTACGGGAATTGGAGCGGCTATTACGACTGGGGGGAGGCTCTTCTTACGAAAGACGCCTCAAAGGGATATGACCCGCAGAAAACGAAAGGCGCCCCACCTCCGTTCTTCACCGCCGCGGAGATTAACACGGCGGACGGAAAGCCTCAGATCGTGAGCACGGGCAGGGATTCATTCGCCCACTCGGTAGCAGGAGACGCATGGATAGGTCCCGTGAGCGGGTACTCCGACGTGGAGTTGGATGAAACAGGTGGGTTCACCACTGTCGCGTACACCTTCGCTGCCGTTATCCAGGGCGATCAAGTGTTGGCCACACGAAACGGCGGCGACACCTACTACAAGATTCCCCGGGGTTCCGTTCAAGGCGCCGGCGGAAGTCTCGCTTCAATCCGGACCAGCAAGACTCAGGCGTTGGACATCAACGGTACCATAAGTCTGGGTGGAATAGGTGGCGGGAGCTTGAGCTTGAACACATCCCAATCCTGGGAATACCAGGCCCTGATGGATCTGAACGGTGACCGATATCCGGATGTGGTGCAGTTCCAGGAGGGCGGCAGCCCCAACTTCGCGCTGTTGCCGGGAACCGGCAGCGGTTTCGGCGCTGCGCAGAGTTTCAGCGGCCTGAACTCCCATGCCAGCTATTTTGACAATGCGAGCTACGGATTCGGCGCAACGTTGGGAGTCGCGGTCGGCAGTCAGATGCTCACCGTGGACCCCAGCGGGAAAATGGTCACGGTCACGACGAACGGCGTGCAGGGCGGAGGAGCCAGCGTTGGAGTAAACGGCACCGCAGGATATTCGGTGCAGCAGGAAGGTTTTATCGACGTCAATGGCGACGGCCTGCCTGACCAGGTGCGCCGGACCGGAACCGAAAGCTACAGTGTAGCGCTGAATCTTGGCAATGGCAGCTTTGCTTCGCCTGCCGGCTGGGATGGTGGTCTGGACATGCAGGTAATAGAGGGATTGCCGGGCCTGCAGTCATTACCCAAGGGGATTACACACTCGGGCACCGGGAGTTTTGGCGGATCGGTCGGCATCTCGATCGCCGCGGGAGTTGTAGGAGGGGGCATCTCGGTGGGCTACACCGGTACGGTAAACCAGACCTACAGCCAACTCCTGGATGTCAATGGCGATGGCCTGCCGGACCAGGTGGGCAAGAAAGCCGATGAGAACTTCTTCCGAGTGAGGTTCAACTGGGGAGATCAGTTCGGACCCGAGGCGAAATTGTATCGGCCGGACTGGGGCACCACCGAGGATGAGCTGAAAAACGCCATTTCCAATGATCTGAGCAGCCTCCAGATAGACGGCTTTGGGGATCCTTTTGGACTGACGTGGCCTACAATTAGGGGGCTGCCGGGCGCCTCCGATAATTTGTTCGCTGCGGCAATGGACCCCTACAGGGTCGACGATGTATTGGAATACACAAGCGGAGTGAGCTATAACTTCGGCGCGAACCTGACGGTCAAATTCCTCTTCCCCCTTGTGGCGTTGACGTTTACTGCGGGAGTGAACGGAAGCACCGCTACGTCTTCAGCCACCCTGAAGTTCACCGACCTGGATGGGGATGGCCTGCCGGATCACGTTTTGAAAATGCCGGGGGAAAGCTTCCTTCGGGTGAAACGCAACAGCCTGGGGATGGCTGGGCTGCTCAAAACAATCATGTTGCCCCAGGGTGGAACCTTTGAGCTGGCGTACCAGCGCGCGGGAAACACCGTGGCAATGCCGCAGAACCGATGGGTTCTTGCCTCTGTGACCAAAGACGATGGGCTCTCCAGCCTGGCTTCGGATCGTGGCGCTCACCGCATCGAAGTATCCTACTCCTATGAAGACGGCCAATACGATCGGAGCGAAAGGGAGTTCTGGGGCTTCGCCAAGGTGACCTCCAGCTTCGCGGATGGATCGAAGCGGATTGTCCACTATCACAATCTGGATCATTTCCGCAGGGGTATGGCCTACCTGACCGAGGTCACGGGCCCCGTGGGAAACAATCCGAATGCGCTGCTGAGGGAGAGCCGCAGCGAGATCATCAACGTGCCGGTGCCCTCCATTAGCGCCAAGACAGTGAGCTTTCCCGCCGTGCAGTGGGAGCGCAGCCGCTCGTACGAAGAGGGACGCACGGACCGGTACATCGAGACTGAACGGGAGTACAGCTATGACAGCTACGGCAACGTTTCGGTCCTGAAGGACGACGGAGATACCGCCACGAGCGCGGATGATATGGAGGCCAGCATCTCCTACGCCACGCTGCCCGGGTACTTGAAACAACATCCCTCGCGGATCGTCGTGGAGGACGGTGCCGGGAATCTCCTTCGGCAGCGGGAAGGCAGCTACGATGGTCTGGGCAACCTCACGGAGCTGAGGCAGTGGGAGTCTTCCGGGGTTTATCACAGCTACCTTATAGCCTGGGACTCTTATGGGAACCTGAAGTCGATCACGGATCCCCGAGGCGCCGCGGTGGCATGGGATTACGATACCGTGGTGCATGAGTATGTGACTACTATCCGACAATACAACGCCTTGAAAGCCGGAGTGAGCTACCAAAGCAGTCAGTCATGGGACTATGCGTTGGGCGTACCTTTGACCAAGACGGACCAGGCCGGTGAGACCATGGAGTACAGCTACGATCCGGCGGGACGGCTGACGGAGGTTTGGAGCCCCTACGATACGGGGAACCTTCCGGCGGTGAGCTACGAGTACCTCACCAACCATTTCCCCTGGCAGGCGGTGAGCGAGAACAAGCTGACCTATGATCCGGAAGACGAGAGTACTATCGTCACGGTCATTACGGTTGATGGGCTGGGCCGAGTGGCTCAGACGGCCAAGACGGGAGAAGTGCGGGCTGGCACCGACCACCTGGTGGGGTGGAACTTGTCCGGAGCCGTCAAGTACGATGAGAAAGGCAGGACGATCGCGCAAGGGCAGCCTGTATTCGAAGAGGGTTCAGGCCTGCCTGACCTGGCGCTCATGAAGAAGCCGACCCTGACCGCCTACGATGCGCTGGACCGCGTGTTGACGGTGACTTTGCCGGATGGGGCGGTGACGGAATCGCACTATGCTCTGCGGGACGGCAAGTCCCTGGAAGCCGTAATCGATCCCCTGGGCCGGATCACCGAGCGCCTGTTGGACGGCCGGGGAAACGTGGCCGAGGTTCGGAAACTGAGCAAGGTGGGGATGCTTCTGACCAGCGCCACGTATCAGTACAATCCTTTGGGTGAGATCCTCACCGTGCTGGACCATAAAGGGAACGCCGTTCGAAGCGAATACGATCTTTTAGGCCGCCGCACCCGGCTTGAGAGCCCCGACGGGGGAGTCATCACCTACGGCTACGACGAGGCGGGGAACCTGAGCTGGAAGCAGAGCTCTGTGCTTCGCAGCCGCGATGATGCGATCCGCTACGAATACGACGAGCTGAATCGCCTGGTCAAGACCGACTATCCCACGAGCCCCGACGTGGAGAACGTCTATGGCGGCCCCGAAGCTGCGGATGGCGGGGCAGGCCGTCTGATCTCCCGAAGCGATGGAACAGGCACCGTAACCTATCTCTACGGGAAGCTTGGCGAGACGGTGGGCATGAGCCGCACGATGAAGCGCTTCACCCACTACCAGCCTCCCATCACGGCCACATTCCGCTATGAGTGGGACTACCTGGGACGGATGCAGGAGGTACGCTACCCCGATGGGGAGATCGTGCTGTATGGCTATGACGAGGGCGGGCAGATTGCCACGGTAACCGGGTATCATGACGGCTATTCTGAGATTGACGGGCTGGATCATTGGGGCTCCTGGCATTACTGGTGGTCCCATGACAGGGGCCGGCGGTGGGGCAGGGGGCACGGCTGGGGGTGGTACTCCTGCCTGTGGTCGCGCAACTGGGGAAGCTGGTGGGGCGGGCACTGTCGACACACCTGGAGTCACCACCACTGGCACAGAAAGCATCCATCTGAGAGCTTTACGGTGACGGATTACGTGCAAGATATTGGTTACGATGAATTCGGGCAGCGTGTCAGCATCGATCTGGGCAACGGCATCGAGACCACCTACACATATGATGAGAACAGGCGGTGGCTGGACACGATCACCACAAAGACTGCGGATGCAGTCACCCTGCAGGGCATCGACTACAGCTTCGACCTGGTGGGGAATATCCAGGGGACGACAAACACAGCAACGGCCTTTGGCAAGGGCTACAGTACATCCACGAGCTATGCCTATGACGATCTGGATCAGCTTGTCGTGGCCACGGGGAGTCTCACCAAGACGGTGGACAACACCTACCCCTGGCGGCCGGATGGCTGGCACACGCAGTACACCTCAAGCTACACGCAGAGCTTCTCCTTCGACTCGCTGGGCAACATGACGCGAAAGACGAGCACGGAAGCCAGCACGCCCCACGATCACCCCTGGGAGTCGCTGGACTATGACTTGAGCTACCAGTACTACGCGGGCAAGGCGCACCAGGCGGAGCGGATTGGCGACATGTGGTACCGCTACGACGCCAACGGGAACCTGGCGGAGGAGCGGCGCTGGGGACATGGACGGGAACCGCTGGAGAATCCCTGGGTGAAAAGCTCAGGGGCGCTGGGGATGAGCAACCGGGGCTTTGGGCTTGATACAGCCGCGGACACGCAGTCGGAAGCGCAGCAGGAGAAGACGCATGAGGGGAAGCCCGGCTATGGGGATGCCGCGGGCAGAAGCTACAGCGAGCGGGAGTACGTCTGGGATGAAGAGAACCGGCTGGTGCGAACAGAGGAGCACGGGGGCCTGACGGTGGAGTACCGCTACGGAGCCGATGGGCAGCGGGCGGCGAAGTATTCAGCAGCCGGGGAGACGTTGTACTTCGACAGCATGTGGACGGGCACGGTGGACTGGCCGAACGGCTGGCGGTGGAGCAAGCACATCTACGTGGGCTCCACGCGCATCGCCACGCGGTTGGGCTATGACGGGCACGAGCAGGACCTGGACTACAAGCTGGTGAACACCTACTATTATCATAGTGACCATCTGGGGAGCGTGCATCTGGTGACCGACTATCAGGGCAAGGTGTACGAGCATATCGAGTACACCCCCTATGGGGAGCTGTGGGTGGAGCACGGGCCTGAGGGAATAGAGGCGGTGCCCTACCGCTTCACGGGCAAAGAGCTGGACGATGAGACGGGCCTCTACTACTACGGGGCGCGGTACCTCAACCCGAGGACCAGCAGGTGGATCTCAGCCGACCCGGCGATAGAAGGCTATCTGCCCGAGGCTCCGGTTTCGGATGAGGCGCTAAAGAAGAATCAGAACCTGCCGGGGATGGGCGGGGTGTTCAATCCCATAAACTTGGCGGTGTATCACTACGGTGGGAATAATCCGGTAAGGTATTCGGATCCAACAGGGAGAGAAGATACATCAGAAAGATTAGCCTGGTTGACATCTCAAGATTATGTAGGCAATATAAGCGAAGATTTATTATCACAAAGCACATATACTAGGCCTGGCACCGCAATTGGTACAGTAGCTTCGGTGACAATACACTATACAGGAGCTGCTAATCAAACGCCTAAAGAAACAAGAGATTTTTGGGAGGGATTGGCAAGCCAGACTTCTGCAACAAAAAATCCTCGATATGCGAGTGCGCACTATATTATCGGAGTTGATGGTAGTATTCTAAGGACTGTTCCTGAAGGTGAAGTAGCAAATCATTCTGGAGATGCTACAGGAAATACATCATCAATTGCGATTGAAATGGAACCAATAAATGCAGCAGGGGGATTTGATGATAGAACATATAAAGCAGCAGTGCAATTGACTGCTTCTATTCTAAAAGAAAAGGGGCTTACTTCATCAGATGTAAAGAGGCATTATGATTGGAATAGCAAAGTGTGTCCGAAATATTTTGTAGATAATCCTGACAAATGGACGACTTTCAAAACAGATGTTGGGATTGTTCTTGATGACTTAAATTCTAAGTGAGGTAATGGACAATGAAGAGCTTGGTTCTTTTGCTTCCGGTATTTCTCCAAATATGCTGTGTAAAAGGGTATTCAAATGAACTTCCGCAAGAAACTTTAGATAAAGTTATTGAACTAATAAAAATAAAGAGTTATAGCAAACTAATAAATGATTATTTCAGTGAGGATATGAAAATACGGTTTGTACCGCATTCAATGTTGAGCCGGAATGATATAAGCTTATCAAAGCAAGAAATCTTAGATTATTGGAATAAAAACACGACCATACATTGGGGCAATTTTGAAGGTTCTGGTTTGCCAATCGATTTGACTATACGTGACTACTTTCACAATTATATTTCTCTAGATCCGGAAGAACACTATAAGATTTCAATTAACAAGCGAATTCTTGAAACGGATAGTTCTGAAAGTGTATATAAGGAATATGGCAAAGATGTTGTAGTTGATATTCTTTCGAATTGGGATAGTCCAAATGAATGGCAAGGAATAAAAATAGTATTCAAATATGAAAAAGAATCCTGGCGAATAATTTGTCTGGTATTTAACCGTTATGAAATATGATATCCAAACGATGAGAAATATTGATCGATATATTAATGCGTGCACTCCTTGGAATTTGGGAGGGCAGGTTTAAGATATCCTCGCGCGGAGGGCTTCCCTCGTCCCCCCGCCGCTCTCCCTCCCTGGGACCCGTCCTCACGACATCCCCCCCTGGCTAAGATCTTTGGTCTTCCAGGGAGGGAGACGCTCTTGGGGGGACTCGGTTTCTGTACGCTCATCGCTCGCGGGGTCCTTGCCCGCTCGCTCTTCGCTACAGAAAGCCCTCCGCGCGAGGCTTCCTTGGGTGCGCACCATGCCGTGACGGCTTCTGCGCCGTCACGGCCATCAGGCCCAGAGGAAGGAGGCTGCAACGTATTCAAGCCTCCCCTGAAGGGGCGGCTGACGCGGGCTGGCGCCCCCTGCCTCCAAAACGGCTGCAGCAACGACAGCAAGCGGCGAGGCCATGGAGGGCCGAGCCGTGTTGAAGGTAGCGGCCACACCGAATGGCGCAGTTCCGGGCTGAGCGAGAAACGCAGCGTCCGGTTAGCCTTACAAAGCTTAAGTACCCTAAGCGTGAGCGGGCGCAGCGGAAAGCCCGGAGGCGCGCAATCACAGCGACCGAGGCCGACCGGGGTGTGACATTCCTCTGGATCTCCTACTGCGCCGAGGACTTGTAGCGGAGCACGCGACCCGCCCGAGGGCTGCCACGGAACAGGTGCCTCGGTTGAGAGTGAATCCCCTCGGGCGGGGTACGCCCAGAGCTTCATTTCTCACTCACCCCTTCCCCCGGGGAGCCTGACTGTGAGACAGACAAGTCGAGCAGGCGCGAAAGCGGGTCTTAGTGATCTGGCGGTGGTGAGTGGAAGCGCCGTCACTTAACGGATAAAAGGTACTCCGGGGATAACAGGCTGATCTTGCCCAAGAGTTCACATCGACGGCAAGGTTTGGCACCTCGATGTCGGCTCATCGCATCCTGGGGCTGGAGCAGGCCCCAAGGGTTTGGCTGTTCGCCAATTAAAGCGGTACGTGAGCTGGGTTCAGAACGTCGCGAGACAGTTCGGTCCCTATCTGCCATGGGCGTTGGTTGCTTGAGAGGAGCTGTTCCTAGTACGAGAGGACCGGAATGGACGAACCTCTGGTGTACCAGTTATCCTGCCAAGGGTAGGCGCTGGGTAGCCAGGTTCGGAAGGGATAACCGCTGAAAGCATCTAAGTGGGAAACCCGCCTCAAGATGAAGCAACCCCGGGGGTCTCAACCCCCCTGAAGGTACCTGGGAGATAACCAGGTCGATAGGCTGGAGGTATACGCGGGGCAACCCGCTCAGCCTACCAGTACTAATTTACCGTGAGGCTTGACCATATTTTTGAGTATTCCCACCCGCGTCGGCGCGAAGCGCGACACGGGCAAGGCGTTTGGGCGTAAGCCCAAACGCGGAACCCGACAGCTGGTTCGCGAAGCGAAACAGCGGGAGGGCGCACACGAATGCCGCAGGCATTCGCGGAAAGGGGCCCCATGACGGCAGCAGCTGGAGCGCCGAAGGCGCGAAGCTGCGGGAGTCATGGGGAGTGCCAGCGGCTCAACACGCCGCAACGCGCCCTGAAGGCGCAAAATAATCCTTCACCCCCTTCAGTCTATTATTGCCTGGTGACTATGGCGCAGGGGAACCACCCGTTCCCATTCCGAACACGGAAGTTAAGCCCTGCCGCGCCGATGGTACTGCCTTTTAGAGGTGGGAGAGTAGGTCGTTGCCAGGCTTTTTTTATTTGCATGTGTGGCACTCTCAACCCTTTGAATCAGGCCAAAAGAAAGTACGTTCAGACTCCGAGTAATCGCCATACTCCTTCTCGCGGTTCCAAATGCGTAGCCGAATGAAGAAGGCGAGTTTGCGCCCTAGCCGTTCCATTACTTCGGCAAGTACCGCCTGATCGATCATAGTCGTGGTACCGCAGCGAGTCGAGCCTCCCTTAGGGTACGGCGGCGTCCAATTATCGTTCCATATATGAGTTCTCGAGGCGACCCTCCCGTCGTATTTCATACAGTCGATGCATTCATGTGTACATCGGAATTCGGTATTGGGAACTGTATAAGGGGCAGGAATCCTAAGACCCACGCCCCAATAGTCGCCTTGCCATGTTCCAAACGGTATCGGCATAAGGCGACTGCAGACTGCGATCTCGTCTCCCGTTTTGCCTGCTGTGCTCACTTCCTCGATTGTGATATCCGCTGGCGGCCCCTTTAGTTCAAATGTATTTGCGACCGATAAGAATTGCGTTTTTTCATGGAGGAACACACCATCCGGTAATTCATAATCCGGTGTTATGAGATGGGCGCTAAGCGTTAGGTTGGCGAATCTCTGCACTGACGAAGCTACCGGCGTGTCTAGCGATACGAGTCTCATCCCTTCCATTTGAGAGGCTCGCACGAGCTCGTGGATGAGAGATTCGAAATCAACGCCGGGAATACAGAATCTTTCAGGGAAGTCCGAGAGCCAAACCGGTCTTGCACTGGGTTCGACATCGAAGAAACCTGCAATCCCGTGGACTATCTCGACGCAGTAGCCTACTGCCATTTCCTTGGGCATATGCCACTCGGCAACGGCAATAGCCAGAGTCCGCAGGTACGCGGAGAGAAAGACCTCTCTCATCCTCTGCCAGTACTGGCCGATAATTCCAGCTCGTGTGTCCGATATTTTGTCGAAATAATGCGGGTAGCCCGTGCAGCGTATGCCCAGTTTGTCGTGAATGTTTTTCCACTCGAAAGCCCATTGCTGAAGAAAAGGATAGCCACTGAATCTTTCTAATTCGTGAAAATGGTTTAAGAAGATTGGCGGTATATGCGAGGTCTTGTACTCATCAAAGTAGCTGGCACTATCGAAGTCGGTAGGAGCTTGTCCTGAGTGAGTCTTTTCCCATCCGCCAGTGCCGCTCCCTAGTCCATACGTTCGATCTATGATGATGTCGGCGAGAATGGAAGGATGATGGATGCGCGATACGACCGCTGTGAGGGTGGGTCTGCAACCCGACGAGGTCAGGAAGACGATTGTGAGGATCTCACAGACTTCAGACTCGGTCTTGCACTGATCGAGATAATCCAAAAGTGCATCCGTCGTTGAGGATCTGGTGCTTGGATCATTTAGAAGGTTGCGGATCTCCTTGGCCGTGCGCCAACGGGACATCGGTACTGGCCATTTAAGACGCTGGAAGAGGAAGGAAAGGGCAAGCGGGGCCGAGTTTGCTATCGGAACCATGGTGTATCCGGGATTGGTTGTTCTCGGACCTCCTCGACCAACGTGTCCAAGAAAGAAGTGGTGACCTTGTCGGCAATTTCTACCTGCCCGACTAGCATCAAGAAACGTACTAGATACCTTTGGCCAATAACAAAATCATAGCCCCGACGACTGTAGTAGGGCGCGGGCACAGACGTATCCTTGATGTATTGAAACCATCGATCCGGATAGTTCTGCGCAGCGAGTCTGATCCGAGTCATTGTCTCGGTCTCGGATGCGTAAAAACTCTGCCAGCCATGGCGATAAATGTGGGCATTTACGAGCCAATTATACGCGGCTTCTTTACCCTCGACGGCGAGACATACAAGGAAAGCATCATCGAGGATTTCCTCGGCGTCGTAGGTCGTCTCACTCGTCTCAAAGTAAGAGCGGATTGAGCTCAGCGCGCGCGATGCCTTGCTCTGGTTTTTCCAACGATGGAGCCACTTCACCATGAATTCCCTGCGGCTCCTGTAGTGAACTGCCGCAGCCGCTTTGACGACATCGGCGAAATCCTTATAGCCGAATGATGTGGGGTTAACTTTGGCAGCTTCTTTCTCCTGTTCGGAAAGCTCTTCTCCGTTCTTCTTGACCTCGTGGCGAGCTTTCGGCGTGCATCCGAGGAAAGAATACTGTCCATTAAGGAGCGCACGGGCGACAGGTTCTTTGACTGCGCGACCTTCGAGAACGCTCAGAGTACGTTCATCAAGGAATGTGCGGGCTAGCGCAGCACCTTCCCTGGATTCTAGATCCATCACCTTCGAGAGTTCGACTAGGCACTCGTCGGCATAGGAATACTCGTCATTTGAGAGGTGGTGTTCGTAAAGGGAGGGTAAGCGTTCAGGAGCAACCTTCGCCACCACTTCGATGAGCTCTGATCTCACGTAATCCGTCTCATCTCCGTCCGTGAACTCAGTGATCATGTCGATGATTGGGACAAGCGTATCGAGGCGTGCACGCGTGACAGCCGGGTCTTTCGCGCTCAACTCGGTGATAGCATCGAGTACCTCCATTGCACTGAGGTCTTTTCGCCAGCCATAGCCGACAAGGCATTCGGCGGCGTGCGATAGAAGCTCAGCCTGTCTTCCGTCCTCATAGAGGAGCGCGAAGTCCGCAAGTTGTGTCCAACGCTCAGAGCGAGCACTGAATTCCGTCACCTTTGCTGAAAGAGCTTCCGCCTCGTCGGTCAGAAGCGCCGCTGCACCGTCTTTATCGAGGAGAGGAATCCAATCATCTACGTTGCGTGTCACCCAGATTTCGTCCGACCAGTGAGCGGATTTACGCGCCACACATAGCTCCGAGGCGGGCACCTTCGTATTTATGCAGTTGGAAAGACCAAGGAAATGCAGATCGACAGCGATGTTTCGGAGAGCCTCGGTGAAAGCCCGATACTGCAAATACTCTCTTTCGGGAGCTGGACCCCACTGAACCGGCTCGATATCCACTCCTTCGGAATAGACAGCAGAGAATGTAGGAGCGAGTCTGCTTTCTGCGATTTTCCTCGCTATCTTCTCGAACTTCGCCAGGCCCTGCGGTAGCCATCCCAAATCGTCTTTGGCCAGACCGGGATGAATGATCGAATAATCGCGGCTGTTCGCGCGGAGCTCGACATACAGTGCGATCCAGAACGAATCGTAGAAGAATGATATAACATCCTTGCTATCACTAAGTGAATACCGCTCGCGGATCAAGTCGCCAGGCACCGGAGGAATATAGACTTCTAGCTTCGTGTCGCGATCCCGCCATAGAAACCAGGACGCAGCAAATGGCGAAAGAGGCTCTTTACCGAGAGAGACAAGCTCTCTGACATCCGCTCCTGTAAAACTAGCAACCTGAACCAGCTTGTCGTTGATCAATCGACGCGGATCCTTCCATTTGGCTTCACTCAGCGTCTTGCGGATGAGCTGAAGCCCCTTTATATTTTGCGCAGCCCCTAGTAGACGGATGAAGCTAAATACATGAGGATCAGGCTTCTTGAAGCCGAGCACGTAGTTTAGCGTACGCCGAACTGTCTCCTCGTCCATTAGCGCACTGACCGAGAGGAGCTGATCCGAAAGCGTCGTGAACTCATGCTCGGGGCGATGACGCAGAGTAATCCATGTGTTGATGCGGCGAGCCAATTCATCATGGCACGATGGCAAAATCTTCGAGGACATTTCACTAGGACTGAGGCGGGCGAGTTCTTTCACTTCGCTGTCAGTCAAGTCGAAGATGTTATCAAGGAGGTTCAGCATCTGCTGGCGGTTGTCGGAGACCGCAAGCGCAGTCGCACGATAAGTGGCAAAATCCCTTGATTGAAACTCGCGTGCATTTGATACACGGGTCTTGAGACTGCGTAGGAATACAGTTCGCGGCAAGTCCCCGTCCTCGAAGACCTTTTTTTCCGCGGAAGCGAGGATGTTTTCGATCTGTTGATCGGGCCAGCCCTTGGCAAAGGATTGTACGACCCAATCCCTTGTTACGCCTGATAGCAAATCCTTGCAGTTGCCGGATTGCGCCTTGGCAAGCCACACCCAGCCCCACTGCCAGTATTCAGGTGCATCATTCGCAAGCCAGTTGATAATCTTCGGTAGCAGTGCCTGATAGCTTTCGGCGTGATCCGCCTGCTCTCGTACCCATGCGAAGATACTTGCATGAAAGGGAACCATACCGACATTGCGCGGCTCTAAAAGGTGGTCGATCTCGCTGAAATCTCCGAGTACCTGTCTAATACCAAGGCTTGGCCAGAAAAAGGACGATCCAGCGAGCATATGGAGGGCGTTCTTGGCATCGGCGCTGAGTCGAACCCAGAGTCCCCGATAGTAATCGCGGATATCGCCATCTGGGCACGGTGGGAGCAGTCTGATTTCTTCAGCTGATATTGGTCGACCTGCGCGTATGAGCCCTTCATATGCGTATATCAAATGCAACGGATGGCCTTGGGAAATATCAAAAAAGGCCTTCGCGACCTCGTCGATCATGCCTTTCCGCTGCTCGGGCGTCGGATCAAACCTGAGGATAAGTGGGCGCGTCTTGTCCTGCTGTACTACCCAGCAATAGACCGCGACCTCGTCCATGCGAGGAATCTCAATCCAGTCATCGTCGTTTGCATTCGATAACAGCTTGCTCGGTAATTGCTGGTCGGGGACGCGCTGTGTTCCAACGATAAGGCTTATATTAGGCGGTAATGGGAGGAGCTCGTTGAAGAGGTGGTTGAGTTGGTCGACGCGCTGGGTATCGCGCCACACATGATCGAGCCCATCGACTACTATGTAAAGTCGCTGTCCATTATCGGCGAGTTTAGCCGCAGCAATCCCAAGGGTGGGCCGTAGCTTATTGACATCTTCCGTAACACCCGCCATGACTTCAGGATGTCGTACAAAAAGCTGATCTATCAGAGAAGTCGAAATATCGATAAATGAGATACGGTTGGAGCTCGAGTCCTCTGCTGACAAAAAGTAGTGGTGTCGCGTGATGGCCGCGCCTTCTTTTTGAAGCTTCAGCGTCAGATAGCTGAGGTAAGTACTCTTTCCGAGTCCTGGTGTTCCCCAAAGGATCGTAATTGGATTGTCATCCTTCGATATGCGCTCGCGAAAGGATTTGTCGAATACTTTGTTGGGTGGGTTGTAACTATCTGGAACGGAAAAGTCTTGTCGAATTGATTGCGGTCGGCGTTTCGTTATCAGTTGTGCAATATGCTCCCGCAGGATATGTCCATCTGGCTCTGGCAGGTTTTTGTACATTGCCCAACGCCTTACGTTGTGGCAGAAAGCTATCCAGCCTAGCGAATCTGTATCCGTCGGAACGAGTTGATCGCGCAAATAGTTTTCGTATCTGTCAAGGTCCAGCATGCCTCCAAAGAAATCGAAGGTACGCAAGAAAACTCTGGCCTCGGCGATACCTCCGCATGCGCTCTCAACTGATTCTCGAATTTCCTTTGGCAAGAGGTCAATGTCAATATGTGAACCCTTTAGGCACTTGGCGAACGCCGCAGAGGGTTTGCGGTTAGTCTTGAGGCCTGCACTATGGATTGGGCCCATCGTGGCGAGACGGGCGAGAGACTTCGCCCACTTCTCGAGCATCGAGGTCCCATTTTTTGTCTTCTCGAGAAGCCAGTCCCAACCTAGCTCGTTACGGTCTGAGTCGACCGTGAACTTGACCTGGAAGAGATCGTATGACCCGTCCTTGCGTGCTGCAACAACGTCGTCGAGCGCTCGGAAACGAGTATCATCTGCTTCAAGTAGCACCCATGCATAAAGCTCCGGGTCTCGATACTGACGAATAAGTATGTCGATGCCAACGAGGTCTTGGTATTCATAACCGGCTCTTGGCATCGAGGCGGGCTTTATCCGGACTTTTGCCTTCACGGTGCATTACCTCAACAATATGCTACTGCCGGTTCTTTAAGAATCCCTATTCCCCAAGAGTTTCATAAAGAAGGGCTTGTCCCTCGCCTTCGCGTCCACTCCGCCCTTTATCAGGCTACCGCCCATTCCTCGGACAACACTGCCGCCTGCTCCAATACAGTCTCGGTAGCTTTCTCCTGCTTGTCCGGCGGGTATCCGTATTTACGGAGGATTCTTTTCACCTGAACCCTGAGCTGGGCTCTGACATTTTCCCGTACGGTCCAATCGATGGTGACGTTTTTTCGGACATTGACTACCAACTCTCGGGCGATCTTTTTCAAAGTGGGTTCGCCCAGGACCTTCACCGCGCTATCATTCGTCTCAAGGGCGTCATAGAAGGCCAATTCATCCTCGTTCAGCCCAAGATCGACGCCCCGCGCGCTGGCCGCGTTCATCTCCTTGGCCAGACCGATCAACTCTTCGATCACCTGCGCGGTCTCGATGGCCCGGTTCTGATACTTCCTTAAAGCGTTCTGGAGCATCTCCGCGAAAGACCGTGCAATAACGACGTTCTTCTTAAACCGTGTCTTGATCTCGCCGGACAAAAGCTTGCGCAACATCTCCACGGCGAGGTTCTTCTGCGGCATGCCCCGGACTTCCTCAAGGAATTTGTCGGAGAGGATCGAGATTTCCGGCTTCTTCAAGCCCGCCATAGCAAAGATGTCCATCACGCTGTCCGAAGAAATGGCGTTGGAGACGATCTGCCGGATTGCATGCTCAAGCTCTTCGTCGCTCTTGCTTTCCCCCTCGGCGCCCTTTGCCAGCACGGCGCGTACCGCCTGGAAGAAGCCAACGTCATCACGGATGCGCAGGGCTTCCTCGTGCGGCACGGCGAGCGCGAATGCCTGCGAAAGCTCAGTGACGGCGCTCATCAAGCGCTTTTTCCCGTCTTTTTGTGCAAGGATGTGTTCCTGGGCTATTGGCACAAGCCCAACACGCTCCGCGGGCGTTCCTTTTACCCAGGGCGACCGGTCAAAGCCGTGGAAGAGCCCGAGGCAGACCTCGTACTTTTCAAGCATTATGGAGACGGCCTCGGCTTGATCAACCGCCGTGGTCCCCGTCCCGCCGCTTTCCGTGTAGATGGCCATGGCGTTCTTCAGCTCATCGGCAAGCCCGATGTAATCCACGATAAGCCCGCCCGGTTTGTCGCGGAAAACGCGGTTTACCCGTGCAATGGCCTGCATGAGGCCGTGCCCGCGCATCGGTTTGTCCACGTACATGGTGTGGAGACTCGGCGCATCGAATCCCGTCAACCACATGTCCCGCACGATGACGATCCGAAGAGGGTCCCTTGCATCGCGGAATCGCTTGGCCAGCGCCTCCCGCCGGGGTTTGTTCCGAATGTGGTCCTGCCATTCAAGCGGATCCGAGGCGGAACCAGTCATCACGACCTTGATTTCTCCCTCTTCGTCTGTCCCCTGATGCCATTGAGGGCGCAGGGCCGTGATCTCCCTGTATAGTTCCACGCAGATCCGGCGGCTCATGCAGACGATCATGGCCTTGCCTTCCATGGCGGCATTCCGCTCTTCGCAGTGCTTCACGATGTCACGCGCGATCAGCTTGAGCCGGTTCTCCGCGCCTACAAGGGCTTCCAGCCGGGACCACTGGCTTTTCAGCTTCTCCTTGCGCTCGACCTCTTCGCCCTCAGTCACCTCTTCGAACTTTGGATCGATGCGCGGCTTTTCCGCTTCCTTCAATTCGAGCTTGGCGAGCCGTCCTTCGTAGTAGATGGGCACCGTGGCGCCGTCCGCGACGGCCTTCCGTATATCGTAGATCGAGATGTAATCCCCGAAGACCTGACGCGTGTTCGCATCGACCTTCTCTATCGGAGTCCCCGTGAAGCCTATAAATGACGCGTTGGGCAGCGCGTCGTGCATGTGACGAGCGAATCCGTCTATGAAATCGTACTGGCTGCGATGAGCCTCATCCGCTATCACAACGATGTTTCGCCTCTCGGAGAGCGCCTTTCCGTCACCGCCCTCCTCTGGTACGAACTTCTGGATGGTCGTGAACACCACCCCGCCGCCGCCGACCCGGAGGCGCTCCCGCAGGTCAGCCCGGTTCTGGGCCTGTACGGGCTCCTGTCGCAGGCTGTCGCGGCATCTGGCGAATGTGCCAAATAGCTGATCATCGAGATCGTTGCGGTCCGTAATGACTATGATGGTTGGATTCTCCATGGCGGCGTGGAGGATCGCCCGCCCGGCATAGAAAACCATGGTGAGACTCTTGCCGGAGCCCTGTGTGTGCCATACCACCCCGATGCGGCGGTCACCCGCTGCGTCCTTCCCACCGGCCTGTGCAGGGCCTGACGCACGCAGGGTCTGCTCGATTGCGGCGTTCACCGCGTGGAACTGGTGGTAGCCGGCCATCTTCTTGGAAAGCGCGCCGCCCCCGAAGTCTTCAAAGACGATGAAGTAGCGGATCAGATCGCAAAGCCTTTCCTTGTGGAGGACACCCTCAAGCGTAATATGCAGCTCAGGCAGTTCCGGCGGGTTTTCTTCCTGGCCCGTTATGGTCCTCCAAGGTTTGAACCACTCTTTCCCGGCCCCCACAGTGCCGATCCTTGCCAGCATGCCGTCGGATGCGATCATCGCCACGTTGTATGTAAATAGGGACGGTATCTGCGCCTGATAGGTCTTCAGCTGATTATAGGCCGTCCAGATTGTGGCATTCTCATCCGCGAGGTTCTTCAACTCTATGACTATCAAAGGCAGGCCATTCACAAAAAGGACTATGTCCGGGCGACGTTCGATCTTTCCCTCTACCACCGTGAACTGGTTTACCGCCAGCCAGTCGTTGGCGTCCACATCCTTAAAGTCGATCACCCACGCCTGCGCCCCGGCTATTGATCCGTCCTTGCGTCGATACTCTACCGGCGCACCGTCCACGAGCATCCGATGCAAAGCGCGGTTCCTCTCCAAGAGTGAAGGGACGTCTATCCGAGTGATCTTGCGAAAGGCATCTTCAAGGGCTTCAGGAGGGAGCGACGGGTTCAGCCGCGTAAGCGCATCCCGCAGCCGGCGCTCAAGCACCACGTCCCGGTAGGTGGGATCACACCGTTCCGCGGCAGGCATTCCCACGGCAATGTCGGGACCATGGAGAACCGTGTAGCCTATACCCTCAAACCAGTCCAGCGCAGCTTCTTCTACTACCGATTCGGTGAAGGCATTCGGCATCTACATTCTCCTTGCGATGAACTTCTCCGCGTCTTTGATGCGAAGCTCGCCCGAGATGAGCTTTGGCAATAGAGTATCGCGTAGCGTTGAGAGTGTACGTGACTGCGCGAAATTCATAAGTATTTTTTTTAAAATTGGTTCACCGAATAAATTAAATTTGTCTATCATTGCCTTAGGAGGAATTATTACTGGTATTGAGAGAATTCCAGCAGCACTAACATTAGCCTGCGCTGTTCCGTACGATCTAATTTTTACTTTTACCTTGAAACCAGTATCGCGCGTTAAGCAATACAAAAAACTTAGTGCAGAAGTGCCTGGTCTCTCTAGAACAAATTTTGCCACACGTTGGTTTAGCAATGGCGGATTCTCTGTTGGAGGTACGAGTCCTACCTCTCCGACATAGCCAGTCATGCCGATGAGCAGATCTGCTGTATTCAATCGATATCGTTTTGCTTCGCCAGCTACTTCGTTTGATACGAAGCTGACTTCGTTCAGATCAACGACACCAGGCTTTACAGATCCAATTTTAACTACTGGCACCCCCTTTTCGACCCAATCTCTGCTTTTAAAAGCGTAGCCGCATAGAAGATTTGCGATATCACCGAGCACGCCCTCTCGCCAATCTTCGGGTAACCCATCTTGCGCTGGATCCACGAACCACGACTTGAAGAGTACTTGCGCCATCGCCTCTAGCGTTTCGTTCATCCGCCGGTTTAGCTCGATCTTGTCGTCCAGCGTGCCGAGGATGTGGGCGATGGCTGTTTGATCTGCCAAAGCCGGATGGGGTACATACAGTCTAGACAAGTCGCTGCCTCGAATTCCTGCTGCAGCAACCTGTTCAACGATACTGTTAATAGCTGCTCTACCGCTGGGTGACCGAAAAAAGTAGTAATAGAACAGTGGGTCGGCGATCTGACGATTCATTCTTGCTCTGATTAAGTGACCTTCATATGTGACCGGTTCCTTGGACCCAATGAATATGGAGCACTTTCCAGCGCCCTCAAGTACAAGTGACTGTCGTGCAAATAGCAAGTCACCACTTTTTAGGAAGTACTTATTACCTTCAGCTTCTGAGACGGCGACGCGGTCCATAGGGACATCCATTATTCGTGGGTGGGCAAACAGTTCGCCCATATTCACCATCTTATATCCCTGCCCACGTTCTCTTGCCGGACGCGTCAGTCCGTTCCTTAGTGGTTCATCAAGCAGCTGTACAAACTGGTGTTTTGAACTATCCCCCATACCCCAACTCCTTCAAGTTGGCGTTTATCGCTGCATCCAGTTTCTTGGCCTGCGCCTGCTGTTCCTTGAGGGTTGCGGCCAGCCGCTTCATTTTCTTATCGAAGGGCTCGTCGTCTTCCTCCGCGGCCTCAGCGCCGACGTACCGGCCGGGGGTGAGTATGTGGCCATGCTTCCTGACGTCGTCTAGTGTAGTGCGTCACAAATCTATTGACATATGTCTCGCTTCCTTGTATACTACCCTTGAAATGAGCAGGAAAGCCCAAGCGATTATACTCTGCGAAGCCGAGCGCGGGACGCTGGACACGTGGAAACACAGTAGAAGTCTCCCTCACCGGCAGGTGATTCGCGCACAGATCATCACACGAGCGGCTGATGGCCAAGACAGTCAGGACATCGCCAGGGCTTTGCACGTGTCACGTCCCACGGTTCAGCTTTGGCGTCAGCGATTTCTCGCCCTGCGCGTGGAGGGTTTGCTGAAGGACGCGCCCCGGCCGGGAAGAAATCCCCGCATCTCAGCAGGAAAAATCAAGAAAGTGGTAGAGGCAACCTTGCACAGTACTCCCGCAAACGCCACCCATTGGAGTACGCGGAGCATGGCCAGAGCACAGAAACTCTCCGAAGCCAGTATTCGCCGCATCTGGAAACAACACAATCTCAAACCCCATCTGGTGGAAACGTTCAAACTCAGTCGTGATAAAAACTTCGTGGAGAAGCTGAAGGACGTAGTCGGACTGTATCTGAATCCACCGGATAAGGCTCTTGTATTATGTGTGGATGAAAAGAGCCAGATTCAAGCGCTCGACCGAACCCAGCCGCTGTTGCCCATGCGGCCGGGTGTTCCAGCTCGTCAGTCGCACGACTATAAACGCAACGGCACGACAACGTTGTTCGCCGCTCTGAGCATGCTGGATGGACGGGTCATCGGTGATTGCATGCCACGGCATCGGCATCAGGAGTTCATCCGGTTTCTGAAAAAAATCGATGTCGAGACACCACCAGAATTGGAGCTTCACCTGATCGTGGACAACTACGGGACTCACAAACATGCTCGGGTGAAAGCATGGATTCAACGCCACCCCCGCTACCATCTGCATTTCATCCCGACGTCTAGTTCGTGGTTGAATATGGTCGAACGCTGGTTTCGTGAGATAACCGATAAAAGAATTCGTCGTGGGACTTTCCCCAACGTCCAGACTCTGATTGCGGCTATTAAGCAGTACCTTGAGAATCACAATCAAAACCCGCAAGCCTTCGTCTGGAGTGCCCCGGTTGAGCGCATCCTCGCCAAAATCGCCAAATGTAAAGAAGCGTGAGACGCACTACACTAGTTTCACCGCGGCACAGAAGCCAGGCACGTCCTTGTACTTTTCTTTTGTACTCTTGTCCCCGCGCCAGGCATGATAGGCGCCGGCGATCTTTGCTATGTCCTCGTCGGTCAGCTCCCGATGCACTCGGTCGATCATCGTCCCCATCTTTCGGGCATCGATGAAAAGGATCTCACCGCGCCGATCGCGGAAGCGGTGGTTCTTTTTGTCGCGTGCAAGGAACCAGAGGCAAACGGGTATCTGCGTGGAGTAGAAAAGCTGCCCGGGCAGCGCGACCATGCAGTCGACCAAATCGGCCTCGATGATGTTTTTCCTGATTTCCCCCTCGCCAGATTGGTTGGAGGACATCGAGCCATTAGCCAGTACAAAGCCTGCGGTTCCATTTGGCGACAGGTGATGGATGAAATGCTGGACCCAGGCGAAGTTGGCATTCCCGGCAGGCGGCACGCCGAACTTCCACCGCTTGTCGTCCTTCAGTTGATCCCCCCGCCAATCGCTGTCGTTGAAGGGAGGATTCGCCATGACGAAGTCTGCCTTCAGATCCGGGTGCTGATCGTTGTGGAAGCTGTCTCCATGGGCGATCTGGGCGTCTATCCCGCGGATGGCGAGGTTCATCTTGGACAGTCGCCAAGTGGTATAGTTGGACTCTTGCCCGTAGATGGCGATGTCCCCGATGCGGCCGCTGTGCGCCTCTATGAACTTCTCGCTGTTGACGAACATGCCGCCGGATCCGCAACAGGGGTCATAGACTCTTCCTTTATATGGGGCAAGGATTTCGACAAGCACACGGACGACCCTTGAGGGCGTATAGAATTGGCCGCCCTTCTTGCCTTCGGCGCTTGCGAACTGGGAGAGGAAGTACTCGTAGACCCGACCGAGAATGTCTTTTGCCCTATCCGCGGGGCTACCTAGGCCGATGTCGCTGACTAGGTTTATGATCTGGCCCAATCGGACCTTGTCCAATCCGGGGCGGGCGTATTCCTTCGGAAGCACACCTTTCAGCGAGGGATTGTCCCGCTCGATGGCGGTCATGGCATCGTCCACGAGTTTTCCTATGGTGGCCTGGGGGGCTTTCGCTTTCAACGTGGACCAGCGCGCCTCCTCCGGCACCCAGAAGATGTTCACCGCGCGGTATTCGTCGGGATCCTCGGGATCAGCTCCTTCTGCTTTTGCTGCGGTGAGTTTTTCGTGCTGGGATTCGAACGCATCGCTTATGTATTTGAGAAAGATAAGGCCGAGTAAAACGTGTTTATACTCAGCAGCGTCCATGTTGTTCCGGAGGGCATCCGCAGATGCCCAGAGCTTGGCTTCCAGCCCATTTGTGGCAGATTCGTCTTTCTTGGCAGCTTTTTTTGCCATTATGTCCTCGATGAGTGCCGTATCAAAGTGCTCTAAAGATAACCTCATTGTGATTACGTCGCAAGCCGCAGGAAGGTAAGTTCGTCATCAGAAGAAAATGAAGTCAGCCGATTCCAATGCGTGAGGGGGCGAAGCGGAAAGCCCGGAGGCGCACCGCATAGGATAATGTTTTCACTTTTTAGGCGGAGCCGATACATAGTAAAGTGAAGTCATGCGCCGAGGACTTGCAGCGGAGCACCCGACCCCTCACCCTGGCGCAGAGACTGGCCTGAACAGTAAGAATCGGAAGCAGGGTGAGGGGGCACGCCCTGAGGAAGAAGACTACGTCACCGACATCGGCTATGACGAGTTCGGGCAGCGTGTGAGCATCGATCTGGGCAACGGCATCGAGACCACTTATACGTATGACGAGAACAGGCGGTGGCTGGATACCATCACAACAAAGACTGCGGATGCAGTCACCCTGCAGGGAATCGACTACAGCTTCGACCTGATGGGGAACATCCGGGGGACGACAAACACGGCGACGGCATTTGGCAAGGGCTACAGCACGTCCACGAGCTATGCCTATGACGATCTGGATCAGCTTGTCGTGGCCACGGGGAGTCTCACCAAGAGCGTGGACAGCACCTACCCCTGGCGGCCGGATGGCTGGCACACGCAGTACACCTCCACCTACACCCAGAGCTTCTCCTTCGACTCGCTGGGCAACATGACGCGAAAGACGAGCACGGAAGCCAGCACGCCCCACGATCACCCCTGGGAGTCGCTGGACTATGACTTGAGCTACCAGTACTACGCGGGAAAGGCTCATCAGGCGGAGCGCATAGGCGACATGTGGTACCGCTACGACGCCAACGGGAACCTGGCTGAGGAGCGGCGGTGGGGACATGGACGGGAGCCGCTGGAGAATCCCTGGGTGAAAAGCTCCGGGGCGGTGGGGATGAGCAACCGGGGCTTTGGGCTTGATATAGCGGGGGACACGCAGGCGGAGGCACAGCAGGAGAAGACGCATGAGGGTCAGCCCGGCTACGGGGATGCCGCGGGTAGGAGCTACAGCGAGCGGGAGTACGTCTGGGATGAAGAGAACCGGCTGGTGCGAACGGAGGAGCACGGGGGCCTGACGGTGGAGTACCGCTATGGGGCCGATGGCCAGCGTGCGGCGAAGTATTCCGCAGCCGGGGAGACTTTATACTTCGACAGCATGTGGACGGGCACGGTGGACTGGCCGAACGGCTGGCGGTGGAGCAAGAACATCTACGTTGGTTCCACCCGCATCGCCACGCGGCTGGGCTATGACGGGCACGAGCAGGATCTGGACTACAAGCTGGTGAACACCTATTACTACCACAGTGATCACCTAGGGAGTGTGCATCTGGTGACTGACTATCAGGGCAAAGTGTACGAGCACATCGAGTACACTCCCTATGGGGAGCTGTGGGTGGAGCACGGGCCCGAAGGGGTAGAGGCGGTGCCCTTCCGCTTCACGGACAAGGAGCTGGACGATGAGACGGGCCTCTACTACTACGGGGCGCGGTACCTCAACCCGAGGACCAGCAGGTGGATCTCAGCCGACCCGGCGATGGAAGCGTACCTGCCGGTGGTGCCGATTTCAGAGGAGGCGAGGAAGAGGAACGGGAACCTTCCAGGGATGGGGGGAGTGTTCAATGTCGTGAATCTGGCGGTGTACCATTATGCGGGGAATAATCCGATAAAATATGTTGATCCAAATGGGTTGATACCAGTGGATGCTGCTTATGCAAGGGCAGTGATGCAGAATAGACAAAACCTGATACAGGCCCAGGATCTCACACGAGGGAATCCTAATTATTTCCCAGGAGGTGGTGGTCCATACAATAGGCCAGATCCAAAGAGTACTTGGTGTAATCAAGCGACCTTTGACATCATTGAAGCGACAGGCGTTCATATCAAAGCATTTGTAGGTGAGTCGACCAGGGGAAGGACCACAGCAAATCAAGCGAGTCAACGAATGTGGTCAGCTGACTTATTCCAGGGAATAACTACTTCGCTCGTCGAGCTTAGCCCTGAACAAGCACAAAGCATGGCTAATGAAGGCTGGAGCGTTATAGGCATGTACTTTAATCCATCGGAGGGAGGTATTGGCCATCTTGCGACAGTACGTCCTTCGGACGAACCGTACGATGCTAAACTGGGTCCGTTGATTTCCAATGTAGGCGCTGAAATGGCAGTTATGTACGCTAAACGAGCTTTTGGAAAGGATCCATCCTCTTCGGAGGTTAAATACTACTACTATCCACGACAGACCTTTATTTACGATGAAAAAAAGATTAATAGGTCATGGGGGTATGAATGATTAGGAAGCTCATCTTAATTCTTGTTGGCCTACTATTGATTACAAGCCTTGGGACTTGTCAAGATAATCGGTCCATAGAAACAATTATGAAAAACGAATACCCAAAGCTTGTTCTTCTCACTTTCGCCAAAGGCAATTTCACCGGTTCAAAAAGTGAAGAATATATAGCTTTCTATGAAGATCCCAAAGAGCGAGTAGAGAAAGACAGTCCGGTGGTAATTGCAAAGGTAGTGATCTTCGTATTAAAGAACTCAACGATAACTTCTGTCTACGATCTAGAAAATCTTAATATCTGGTCACTCGATTACAGTGAACGATACTTAAAGATAATTAAAAATCCACAACTTCAATTCGGAAGGTGGTCAGGATATGCATACATAGGAGATTACAATGGGAATGGGCTGGAGGAAATCCTTTTCTTTGAGTTAAGTGGTAGGTCTTTTTTACCAACAATAGTTGAATTTAACGGCAAAGAGTTTGGAACAGTTCTTAGTTTTCAAACATATACTGAAAGGTTATCTGAGATCTGGACTGAAAATCGGAACGGGCGGAAGCTGCTAAAGCTTTATGGGTACGGGGATGAAAATACACCGAAAGATAAAAGAGATTGGTATTTCTATGAATGGAGTAAGACAATAAAGCGATATGAGATAATTGAGAAGGGGATTGAATAGCTCTGGGAGAGCGGCGAGGAGCGAGATACTCCCTACGCGTACGGCATCCCCGGACGGCTGGCACACACCGTACACCTCAAGCTACGCGCAGACTTCACCTTCGACGCAGCGGCTACTGTTGGTTCCACCCCGCCGGCCGCCCCTCGCCATCGTGGCTCGGGGCTGAACAGAACATGACGTTATCGGCAGCGCGCCGTCCATGGCGCGCTGTTCGTTCGTCGGCCTGACAGCCTCCTCACCAGATAACGCATGTTCTGTTCACCGGCGTGGCTTGCAGCGCGTGCGACTGTGCATAAGCGGTGCTGTCGCGACACGTATCGGGCCGTAGCAGTTTGCAGACTGTTACCGCCGCCTGCCCGAACAGGGTAGCAGCCCATACAAAAGGGCTCTAGCCCATCTTCGACACTTTGAAAAATGAAATGTTTACCCTATAAGGAATTAGAAGACACGAAAATTCTGTTGGCACTACAGATCAACTTCCTCCGTGGTAGCTCTTATTCGCGAACCGTCTGCGGCACTGCGACACCCGCGGCCTGCAATACTGTGTGGCACACCCCCCGCAGGTCGGTGCGCAGATACAGCTTCTTGCCATGCATTTCCACTTCCACTTCCTGAAGTGCTCGAAGGTCCCTATTGATATCCGCCCACTCCAGCTTGGCCCCGTGCTTCTCAAGTCTCGTTTCCAGCTCTTTTCGTAGAACAAGGGCGAGGAAACTGCAGAACACATGCCCCCGGATAGTGTCGTCAACTTTGTGATAGATCGGGCGGGTCTCCAGAAGGCTCTTGGCTGAACGGAATATCGATTCCACCATCCACAGCTGCTTGTACTTCAGTGCCACATCCGCGGCGGCAAACGCGGTATTGGTGCGCAGTACCCACATGCCGTCGAACAGCTGCTCCTTCGCGAGCTTGGCCTCGTCGACGGTGAAGTGCTCCTTTCCAGCGGACTTCAGGTATCGCCTGTAGCCCTTATTGCCCACGAGGCTCTTGTCCCCGCTTTTGAGCTTCTCTTTCAAAGACTCCACGATGGCCTTTCTGTCCGCGGCATCCTTTCGGGCCTGATCCTCGTTGTAACAGACCACGTAACGCTTCTCCCCCACCCACTGCTCCCGCACCGATAGGGGGGAGGGATCCCCAGGCTTCTTCTTCTCTCCTGTGACTACCTGGAACTTCTCAGAGGAAGGAAGCACTTCATCGCGCACCGTCTTGTCCTTGTGCATGCGCGCTCCAAGGATATAGGACATGCCAAGCTCGTCACTTTCAAGTTTCTCGATCGTCTCTGCGCTTATCATCCCTCGGTCGGCCACCACGCAGACCGAGGCGATGGCGAAGCGGCTCTTCAGTCGCTCGACCACCGGGATAAGGGAGGTGACATCGGTGAGGTTCCCTGGCCACAGCTCGCAGCAGATCGGCCGCCCAGCGCCGTCCAGCACCGCGCCGACCACCATCTGTTTCAGGTCGGGTCTGTGGTCCTTGCTGTGCCCGTACTGTCCCAGGCTTTCTCCCCCTTGCCCCTCGAAGTACAGGCTCGTGGTGTCGAAGAACACCAGCTCCAACTCGCTGAACAGATCGCGGTTACGGCGAAAAAGCTCCTCTTCGATGAGGTCCTTTCGGCATCGCAGGCTTCGCGCATCATGGCCGAGCTGGATGCTCTGTTCTCCCAGCCAGCCCATGGCGCGGTAGAGGTGATGAAGCTCGATTCCCTCTGTCCCGCTGATCTGGAAATCCTCTTTCCAGCGCTCTGCCGCGCGGTCGCTTCCCGGATCGAAGAGGCGGTGCAGCACGGTGAGGAAGATCGCCCGTTCCAAGGAGAAGCGCCATGGGCGAGCGGCCACTTGGCCCTTTATCGCCTCTTTGATCCCCAACTGCTGCCACAATCGGTCGAAGAGAAGGGCGGGACCGATGGACAGTGTGCGGTGCGCTTGGATGGTGCCCTCGCGGTGAGCATCGATGATCGTTCGAATCGAGGAGAACTTCGCCAGCGATCGGGTGAGGGCATCGATCTTGCCTGATGCGGTGAGTGCATCCAGTTGGCCGAGGGTGGTGAGGACACGTTGTTTGACCTTTTTTCCCTCACGCTTGCTTTCAACGATCTGAAGGTACTTGTATCCGTGCGAGTTCTTGATGCGGACGAACATTGCCTGCCCCCCCTCTACGGATACTACCATGAAGAGGACATCTATGCAAGTATTCTCTTCATAAATTGCCAATTCGGTGGCACTACATAAAGCGGTCCAGTTGTAAAAAAACCTTCAAATTCCCTGCAAATTCGAGGGGTACGGCTTCCTGGAGACGCTCAAAGTGTCGAAGATGGGTCTAGCACACTGGCCTTGGCAGCAGTCTCGACGAGGCTTTCGAGTGTGGCGTCCGCGTTGACGCCGTATGGGCTGCGTGAGAGCCAGCTGTCATGTCCAGCGAGCGGCGGGTCCGGGCGCACATCTTCGTGGCGGCGTTGGCGGGGCTTTCTAGGAGGCACTGCGCGACCATCTGCTCAGCCACTCACCCCAAGTATTCCCTCTCAATGAACGCCATCAGGTCCGCCGGAGCCATGACGGGGATCTTGCCGCCGGAGAGCCACTCCGGCTTGACGTATCCCCACGAGGCCAGGAAGACCTCGACGTTGGGATTGGCATTCTCCTTGAGGTGGTCGATTTGATCGTCCACAAACACGGCTCGGGGGAAGCCGCCTTCGACGCGCAAGGCCTCCACCCGCGCGAGCTTCTCGCGGGCCGCGCTTTCGTGGATGTGGCCCGCCGGGAGCCGTATCTGCGCGTGCATGAGTATCTCCGCGATGAACTGCGCCTTCTTCGTGGAGAGGATGTGCACGGGGGCTTCCTGGGGGAGCCGGGCGAACATCGTGAGGATGTGGGGATAGACCGGGTTGAGCGAGAGCCAGAACTCCCTGTCCCGGGCCAGAAGATCCGTGCGGGCTTTGATGAAGAGCTCCCTGAAGAGGCGCATTTTCTCGGGGCCTGCCGCGGCGATGAGCTCGTCGAACCCGGCCTGGTCCGACACGGCCTTTCCCTCGTGGAGGATTTCCTGGATCAGCATGTAGTCCTCCGCCGTTCTGATGAACGGCCGAAGCCGGGCAAAGTCGTTTCGAAGCGTCACGGGAACGTGGGGGGGATGGATGCCTTTGGCGAGGCTGAAGTACCCGATCCAGGAGCTGATGAAACACTCGTCCAGGGAATCGCAGATCACCCCGTCGAAGTCGAGGACGAGCAGAGGCAGCGCCCTTCCCGCGACGCCCTTCTCCGGTCCGCCGAAAACCATTTTCACTCCTCCTCCAACGGTCTCCCGTTTTTAAGGTACTACGGGCGGGTGTGGCGATGAAAGGGGAGGGGGCGAACACCGGCTTACGCCATCCGTGCCCGTTGTTTCATCACGTGTACCTCGCCGACCTTTTTTCAGCTATGATGAGTCCATGGCGGATTTCACTTTTCAGGACTTCCTCTCCCGCTTCGACGCCGCGGGCCGCCTCGACTGCTCCTGCGGCATGGTCCATCGGGTGGCGGCTCGCGAGGTCATTGTAGGTGATGCCGCCATCGACGAGTCGGCCGAGGTGCTGAGGCGGATCTACGGAAGAGCCCCTGTCATCTGGGTCTTGAGCGACGAGAACACGGAAGCCGCCGCCGGCAGCCGGTTCAAGTCCGCCGTGCGGGATTCCCGAATCGTCTCGCGGATCCTCCCGGGGTCCCCCAAGCCCGTGCCAAGCCAGGAGTTGGTGAACGAGCTGGCGGGCGACGCGCGGAGGGCTTCGCCCCGCCTCCTTGTCGGAGTGGGAAGCGGCGTGATCAGCGACCTGGTGAAGAAGGTCTCCCTCGACTGCGGAGTGCCGAACTGGAGCGTGGCCACGGCGGCATCGGTTGACGCATACAGCTCAGCAACCTCCGCCATCCGCGTTGGCGGCTACCACAAGGCGGTGCCCGCCGCCCCCTCCCAGGCCATCATCTGCCCGCTTCCCGTCATCGCGAATGCGCCGCGCCTCCTCGTGCTGTCGGGCCTGGGGGACCTGCTCGCCAAGCTCATCGCGCACCTGGATTGGAACCTCGGCAGGCTCATTACGGGCGAGCATTACTGCCCCCTGATCGCCGCATTCGCGCTTGAGGCGGCGCGAAAGGCGCTCGCGGCCGCGCGCTCGTCCGAAAGTGACGCGCGGGAGGCGGCCTACTGTCTCACGGATGCCGTTCTTGTCTCGGGGTTTGCCATGCAGGCGTCGGGCGGGTCGCGGCCCGCGGCTTCGGCGGAGCACACAATCGCCCACTTCTGGGAGTCGGCGCTCGCCGTGGGAAAAGAGGAGTATGACTTGCATGGGATCCTCGTCGGCGCGGCGAGCAGGCTGGTTTCCAGCGCCTACTCTTCGTTCTACGACGCGCTCTCCCGGGACGGGCCGCACGTAGCCGCGGCTGCGACGGCTGAAAGGCTTGCCTCCTTCGAGCGAGAACTGCCGTGGGTGGAAAGCCTAGAGGAGGGTCTGCGGCCGTTTGAAGCGGGCATCGCCGAGGTCATGCGAAAACGGGTTCTTGACCGGTCCATTCTTACCTCAAGGATCGAAGCCTTCGGCAGGGCGGGCAAGGAGATCCTCGATCTCGCTCTCCCCCTCCTGGCCGAGCTGGGCAAGGCGATCCGAGTCCTGGACGGCCTCGGCTTCCCCTTCAGCCTCGACGAGCTTGGAATCTCCGAGCCGCTGCGGCTTCTTCCCGTTCGCAATGTGCGCCTATTGAGAGACCGCTACACGACCTTCGATCTGGCGTATGAGCTGGGACGTGAGGGGGAATTGACGGGAGGGGGCGCCCCTTAATCTATGCGATCCTGCTTCTGCAGGGACGACTCGGATTTCCGGCCGCCGTTTTTTTCCATGATGTCGCTCAAGCTGATTTTACTGAAGTAATCCCCGATGCGATCATAGAGCCCCGTCCAGATTTCATGGGCCGGGCAGGCCTCGGTTCGCGCGCAGAGCACCTTGCGCCTCAGGGTGCAGGGAGTCAGGCCGCCGGTTTCTCCCACGGCATCGAGGATGTCCTTGACGGTGATTTCCGCCGGCTTGCGGTTCAGGACGAATCCCCCGCCGGGGCCCCTGATCGAGCGGATGAGCCCCGCTTTCTTCAGCTTGAAGAAGATCTGCTCGAGGAACTCCGATGAAACTTTCTCGCAGTCCGCGATGCTGCTGATGGAGACGGGCTTGTCGCTTCTCGCCATCGCGAGGTTTATGACGGCGCGAAGCCCGTAGCGGCCTTTTGTCGTGATTCTCATTCCAGGCTCGGCTCCATTCAGTTTATATTAGTATTTATGTAATATATATTCAAGAGGGAACGCTCGACGTTTTCTTCGCGATGATTGACCCTCGGGGGAGCGGCAACTATAATCGATCAACTTTCGTGAGGAGGTCTCTTCCACTTTGAACGTCCGCGTCCGCTACGCGCCCTCTCCGACGGGGCTTCAGCACATCGGGAGCGTGCGCACCGCGCTCTATAACTATCTCTTCGCCCGATCCCAGGGGGGAAAGCTCATTCTCCGCATCGAGGACACGGACAGGACCCGCATCGTGGAGGAGGCGCTCCAGGACATCTACGACAGCTACTCGTGGCTTGGCTTCCATTGGGACGAGGGGCCCGACGTGGGAGGCCCCAAGGGGCCGTACTTCCAGTCCCAGCGCGTCGAGCTGTACCGCTCTCATGCAGAAAAGCTCATCGAGAAGGGCTTCGCGTACCGCTGCTACTGCTCGCCGGAGAGGCTGGAGAAGCTGCGGGAAGAGCAGGCCGCAAAGAAGCTGCCGATCGGCTACGACGGGCACTGCCGCACCCTCACGGAAGCGGAGCGTCGGGAGGCGGAGGACAAGGGCATCCGGCCCGTGATCCGTCTCAAGGTCCCGCGGGATGAAAGTACGACGTACCCCGATCTCCTTCTGGGCGAGATCACCGTGGCCAACAGGGACGTGAATCCCGATCCGGTGATGATCAAGTCCGATGGGTTTCCCACCTACCACATGGCGAACGTCGTTGACGATCACCTCATGGAGATCACGCACGTGATGCGGGCCCAGGAGTGGCTCCCGTCGACGCCCCTTCACGTCATCCTCTATCGCGCTTTCGGCTGGGAGCACCCCAACTTCTGCCACCTGCCCCTCATCCTGGGCAAGGACGGCCAGAAGTTGTCCAAGAGGCATGGCGCCACGAGCCTGCGCGAGTTCATCCGGCAGGGGTATCTGCCCGAAGCGCTGATAAACTACCTTGCCCTTCTGGGTTGGGCCTACGACGACTCGACGCAGTTCTTCAGCCTGAAAGAGCTGGAGAAGCTCTTCAGCCTCGAGCGGCTGAACAAGGCGCCCGCCGTTTTCGACTACCAGAAGCTGGAGTGGTACAACGGGAGCTATATCAGGAAGAAGAGCGCGGAAGAGCTCGCCGCCTCCATCCGGCCGCTGCTCACGGAAGCGGGGTTCCTTATGGGGGCCCTTCCCTGGAGGAGAAGGTAGCGGGTATCGTCCCCCTTGTTCGGGAGCGCGTGAAGCTGCTCTCGGAGGCGCCGGCCATGGTCCGCTTCATCTTCCAGGACATCCCGGTCCCTCCGGCCGATGAGCTGATCCCCAAGAAGGCGGACCCGTCGAAGATGGTGGAGGCGTTGAAGAGGGCCGACGAGCTTCTCCAACGCTTCTCGGACAACGACGCGGAAAACGAGGAGCGCTTCAGGGCCCTGGCCGAAGAGCTGGGGATGAAGCTCGCCGACCTTCTCATGCCCCTGCGCGTCGCGGTGACCGGATCGCGCGTCTCGCCGCCGCTTTTTGCGAGCATCCGCCTCGTGGGAATCGCGAGGAGCAGGGCGCGGGTGGCCGGGGCGATCGAGGAACTGGAAAAAAGGACAAGGAGCTAATTGATGGCCGAGCAGCTTACGATGGATACGCTCGTCTCCCTCTGCAAGAGGAGGGGATTCGTCTTTCAATCCAGCGAGATCTACGGGGGCCTCGCCTCGGCGTGGGACTACGGGCCCATGGGCGTGGAGCTGAAGAAGCGGATCCAGGAGTTCTGGTGGCGGGAGATGACGCAGCTTCACGACAACATCGTGGGCCTTGACGCGGCCATCATGATGCACCCCAGGGTCTGGGAAGCCTCGGGCCACGTGGAGAACTTCACGGACCCCCTGGTGGACTGCAAGAAGTGCAAGAACCGCTTCCGCGCGGACCAGATTCCCGAAGAGAACATGAAGGCGCACAAGTGTCCCGAGTGCGGCGGGGAACTGACGGACGCGCGCATGTTCAACCTCATGTTCAAGACCCACATGGGCCCCCTGGAGGACGAGGCGTCCCTGATCTACCTGAGGCCGGAGACGGCCCAGGGCATCTACGTGAACTACAAGAACGTCCTTCAGACCGGCAGGGTGAAGATCCCCTTCGGCATCGCGCAGGTGGGAAAGGCCTTCAGAAACGAGATCACGACCAAGAACTTCATCTTCCGCACCTGCGAGTTCGAGCAGATGGAGATGCAGTATTTCATCCACCCCTCCCAGGACGAGAAATGGTTCGAGCACTGGAAGGAGAAGCGGCTCCAGTACTACCTGGATCTCGGCATCAGGAAGGAGAAGCTCCGATTCCACCAGCACGGCCCCGGGGAGCTTGCCCACTATGCCAAGAAGGCCTTCGACATCGAGTACGAGTTCCCCTTCGGCTGGAAGGAGCTGGAAGGCATCCACAACAGGACGGACTATGATTTAAAGCGGCATACCGAGTACTCCGGCAAGGACCTCACCTACCTGGATGACCAGACCCGGGAGCGCTACATCCCCTATATCATCGAGACCTCAGCGGGCCTCACCCGCACCGTCCTCGTGGTGCTTGCGGATGCCTATGACGAGGAGGAGGTCGAGGGGGAGAAGAGGGTTGTGCTGCGCTTCCATCCCCGGGTGGCGCCGGTCACCGTCGGGGTATTCCCCCTGGTGAAGAAGGACGGCCTCGCCGAGCTTGCCGGAAAGCTGGAGGAGGAGCTCCGCGGCGAGTTTCGGACCTTCTATGACGAAAGCGGGGCCATCGGCCGCAGGTACCGCCGCCAGGACGAGGTGGGAACCCCCTTCTGCGTCACGGTGGATTACCAGAGCAAGGAGGACCACACCGTCACCGTCCGCTTCCGCGACTCCATGGAGCAGGTGCGCGTGGCCATGGACCAGGTCGGCCCGACGGTGAGGCAGGCGATCAAGGACTACACGAGGAAAGGCGCGTGAGCTCGGCATTCGACACGCTCAAGGAGCGCGGGTTCGTCAGTCAGTGCTCCGACGAGGAGGGGCTTCGGAAGCTCCTGGGCTCGGAGAGGGTGACCTTCTATATCGGTTTCGACGCGACGGCGTCCAGTCTCCACGTGGGACACCTCCAGCAGCTCATGTTCATGGCCCACCTCCAGCGCGCGGGGCACAGGCCCATCGCCTTGGTGGGCGGAGGCACTACGCGCATCGGCGACCCGACGGGGAGAACGGAGATGCGAAAGATCCTTCCCGTGGAAACCATCGCCTCCAATGCGCTGGCCTTCAAGAAGCAGATCTCGCGCTTCCTGGACTTCTCCGAGGGCAAGGCCCTCATGCTGGACAACGCGGAGTGGCTGGCGCCGCTGAACTACATCGAGTTCCTGAGGGACATCGGCAGGCATTTCTCGGTGAACAGGATGCTCAGCTTCGAGACGTACAAGATGCGCCTGGAGACGGGGCTCTCCTTCATCGAGTTCAACTACCAGCTCCTTCAATCCTACGATTACCTCATGCTCTACCAGCGCTACGGCTGCCGCCTGCAGATGGGCGGCGACGACCAGTGGGGGAATATCGTTGCGGGCATGGACCTGATCCGCCGGGTGGAGGGGGCGGAAACCTTCGCGCTCACCTCTCCCCTGGTCACGCGATCCGACGGCAAGAAGATGGGAAAGTCCGAGGGCGGAGCCCTCTTCCTCGATCCCGAGATGGTGAGCCCGTACGAGTTCTACCAGTTCTGGGTGAACGTGCCCGACGCGGACGTCGCGCAGTTCCTCAAGCGATTCACCTTCCTTCCCCTGGATGAGATCGCGGCGCTGTGCTCGACGGACGGGGAGGGGATCAACAAAGCCAAGCGGGTCCTGGCTCTCCGGATCACCGCCATGGTGCATGGGGAGAAAGCCGCCCGCGATGCCGAGGAAGCCTCCCGTGCCGCGTTCGGCGGAGGAGAGGCGGCGGATCTCTCGGGAGTCCCGTCCATGGAGATACCCCTGGCCGAGTTGAAAGACGGCATCAATATCGTGGAGCTGTTCGTGCGCGCCGGTCTCTGCGGGACCAAGAGCGATGCCCGCCGGCTGATCGCGCAGGGCGGGGCATATATCAACAGGAAGAACATCACCGATATCGATGCCGGGGTGACGGCCGACATGGCGGAAGACGGCGCCCTGCTCCTGCGGGCGGGGAAGAAGAGGTATTTCAGGCTCATCGTGAGGTGAAAGGAGGACGCGGCGCCGGCCGCGTGAATGTGGCGCTCTGGGCAGCGAATCTGAGAAAGTATCTGCGCGCTATCGGCGCGTCGATCCATCCCCTCCGGGCCGCCTACGAAGTCTGCGCGACACTCGTCGTATGCGTCCCGTTCCTTGTCGCGTATGTCGTGAACAGGACGGCCCCCCTCTATGTCTACCTCCTGTACCCCGCGCTCTTTCTCGTATCGCACCTGGTCTGGTTCCGGCTGCCGTTCGTGGACCGCAGGGTGCGCTGGGGCCTCTTCTGGTTCACTCTCAGCATCATCGTCGCCCTCGGTGCGGGCTTCCTCTACGCGAACTACAGGGAGTCGACGGCTCTGGCCGGGCCTCTCAGGCCCGAGGGGATCCTCTGGATCCCCCACTGGGTGAACGAATCCCTCGACGTGCCCTTCCCCACGGTGGCGGCGGTTTTCCTGATCCCTTCGGCCTGCGCGGCCGCGCTCTACTGTCTCGTTCTCGCCCTCTTCCTCGGGGCGTACCGGTCTTACAGGCAGGCAGAGCGGCGGCGCCGGGAGGGAAAGCGGACGCCTCCCGAGAACGGACCGACTCCGCCCTAGTATTGGCCGCGGAACGGAGTGTGACAGGCTCCGCAGGCCGCCTGGACCTTGGCGAACTGGGCCTGCGTCGCCGCCTTGTCCCCGCCGTCCGCGATTGCCATCAGGCTCTCGGCGGCGGCGTTGAGGGCCGCGGCCCCGGCCGTCACATCGGCGATCGCCGCTCCCTTGAAGAAGAACTTGTCTCCCGCCACGGGGTACACATCGGAATAGGTATCCTTGAAGAGAATGGGAATGAAGAGAGAAGTGGCCGCGATCCCCCGCGCGCTTGAAACGACCGCCTTCACGTTGTCCGCATTGAGCTTTGCCGCGATGTCGCCCGCCAGCGCGCCCTGAGTCCCCATCAGGAACTTGCGGACGGTGACATACTGCTTGGGCGAGGCGGTATCCGGCAGGAGCGGGTCGGTCGCGAACAGGGTGGATGCCGCTCCGGCAAGCTGAACGGCCGCGAGCGCCGCCAGGATGAAACCTTTTTTCATACGGACCTCCTGCAAAATGGAACGTTTCTTTCTCTTTTTTCAATATACTGGCGGCGGGCGCCGGCGTGACCGACGATTGCGCAACCTCTTGCCATTGCCGTATCTTCTCTTCGTGAGCTCCCCCCACGCGCGTCAGTCATCCGCCATTAGGTTCGCCGGACTCGCGCTGCTGGTCGTGCCCATTCTCCTCATGGCCACGTTTCGAAAGTCCGCCTTCAGCATCTCCGACCTGCTGTATGCCGGGCTGCTCGCGCTGCACGCGGGATGCGCGCTGTCTTTTCTCGTCCGCGGCCTGTCGCGCGGCGGGCTCGCCGTGCACCGCAGGTCCTTTTTTCCCGTGCTCTACAGGGCCCCCGAGGTGCTCCTGACGGTTTCCCTCGTCTTCCTGCTCTTTGTCTATATCTACGCGACAAACGCCAATATGAGCTACGTGCAGAGGTTCATTGCGACGGGAGGCAACCTGGGCCTGGCGCCGAACAGCGACCAGGAGCGGCTGGCGGCTGCGGTGAGGTTCCTGCCCCTCCTGGCCGCCGACTTTTCCCTGTTCGTCTTTTCGCGCCTCTTTGCAGGAGCTTCCCCGGTGCCCGCGGCTGTAAAGCAGTTCCCGGTCCTTGCGGCCGTCCGGCCATGGGCCCTTCCCCTATGCATGCTCTCCGGCGTCCTCTACGCCCTCTGCTTTCCGTCGTTTCTCTCGGAGGACGGGTTTCCCGCGCTCGGATACGTCTGCCTCATTCCCCTTCTGGTCGCCCTTCAGGCCGAGGACGCGGGCTGGGGCGTCTTCCTCGGCACCGCGTTCGGGCTGATCCAGTCGATGATAACCAACTATTGGCTGGGGACTTTCGACCTGGTGTCGCTTCAGTTCCAGACCGGGGTTTCCCTGGTCGAATACCTTCCGTTCATGGCAATTACCCTGCCGCTGGCTAGGCGCGCGGGAAAGCTTTCTTTCCTGGTTTTCCCCGCCGCCTGGACCCTCTTCGACTATCTCAAGAGCCTCGGGTTTCTCGGCTATCCCTGGGACATGCTCGGCACCTCCCAATACAGGGCGATACCGTTGATCCAGATCTCTTCCATTACGGGGGTCTGGGGCGTTACGTTCCTCCTCACGCTCTTCAACGCGGCAGCCGCCGAAGCGATAGCGACCCTGGGCGCCGGAAAACGGCCGCGGACCATGCCGTTCGCCGTCGTGGCTGCTACCTTTTGCGCGGCCCTCGCATGGGGGGCGGTCCGCATCGCGGCGGTGGACTCCGTGCTGGCCTCCGCCGGAACGCCTGTCGTGAGGCTCGCCCTTGTCCAGCAGAATGGGGACCCGCGAAAGGACGACTACAGAAGGGACTTCGAGACGCTCGAAAGGCTCACTGACCGCTCGCTTTCCTCCACGCCGGACCTCGTCGTGTGGTCGGAGACCGCGTTCGTCGCCAACATCAGACGGTGGAGCGCCGAGGACCCGGCCAAGGAGCCGCTCGCGGCGCTGGTTCGGGATTTCCTCGCATACCAGAAGTCGATTGGGACCTGGCTGCTCACGGGCAACGACGACTACGAGCTTGTGGCGGGCCCTCAGGGAGAAAAGAGGCTCGACTACAATGCCGCGGTTCTCTTCTCTCCCGATGGCCGCAGGGTGGAAACGTACCACAAGATCCATCTCGTCCCCTTTACCGAGTACTTCCCCTACGCCAAAGAGCTCCCTCAAGTAGCCGCCCTTTTAAAAAACTTCGACGTGCATCTGTGGGAGCCGGGAAGACGGCGCGTGGTTTTTCGTACCCCCTCCTTTTCATTCTCCACGCCGATATGCTTCGAGGATGTCTTCCCATCGGATGTCCGCGCCTTCGTCGCCGCCGGGGCGGATGCCATCGTCAATCTCTCCAACGACTACTGGTCTCTCACCCACGCCGAGGCCATGCAGCATGCCGTGAACGGACTTTTCCGAGCTGTGGAAAACGGCAAGCCCCTGGCCCGCGCCGCCGCCTCGGGGCTCACCTGCCTCGTGGATCCGCTGGGCAGGATCACGGCGCGCGCTCCCCTGTACGAACAGGCGCTCCTCACGGTGGACATGAAGCTCCCGCACCTTGCGCCCACCCCCTATGCACTGCTGGGAGACTGGTTCCCTTGGGTGATGGCCGCCCTGCTCATCCTGACCGCCGGCATCGCCGCGAGGCGGTCCCGGGAAAGCCGCTGATGGCAGAGCGCAGAATCCGCATGCTCTATTCGATCCTCCTGGAAGCCTACGGCCATCAGGGCTGGTGGCCATTGGCTTCCTGCGTCCGGCGGAGAGGCTTCGACGAGCGCGGCTACCATCCCGGAAACTACCGGGTGCCCGCCACACCGGCCCAAAGGCTGGAGATCATCTTCGGCGCCATCCTCACCCAGAACACCGCCTGGGCGAACGCTGAAAAAGCCCTCATGCGCATGTTTGACGCCGAAATCCGCACGCCGGGAGATTTGAAAGCCTGCACATCCAGAAGACTTGCCCGGCTCATCATGCCCTCGGGGTACTACAACCAGAAAGCCCGCAAGCTGAAAGCCCTCGAGCCGCTGCTGGAATCTCCCGGTGCGCTTACCGGGCGCGCGCCCCCGTCGCGGAACGGCCTTCTCTCCATCTGGGGAATTGGGGAGGAGACGGCGGATTCCATCCTCCTCTATGCCTTCCACCTGCCGTTCTTCGTCGTGGATGCGTACACCCGGCGCCTGCTCCAGCGCATCGGGATCCTCCACGGCGGTGAGAGCTACGGGGACATCCAGCGGATCTTCCAGGCCGCCCTTGCCCCCGACCACGAGCTTTCGAACGAGTACCATGCCCTCATCGTGGAGCACGCCAAGAGGCGCTGCAGAACCAGGCCGCTGTGCGAAGGCTGCCCCGTTCTCATCTGCCCTTCCCGAATCGAGCCGAAGGGGACGTGAGGCTTCGGGGAGCCCCTTGGCATTCGGCCTCGCCTCGACCGATGCCCGGCTTGAATTCAGGCCCGTTCTGGATCACCATTTCAGGCCATGGGAAACGGGAGCGCGCAAGGCTTCATCGTGGTGAGCGGGCACCTCTGCCTCGACATCATCCCGGCATTTCCCTATTCTGAAAATCCGCACGAATACTTTCGTCCGGGAAGGCTTTCCGTTGTCGGGCAGCCCGTCGTCTCCACGGGAGGCGCGGTTTCCAACGTGGGCATCAGCCTGCACAGGCTCGGCATTCCCGCCAGGCTCCTGGCCAGGGTCGGAAACGATTCTTTCGGCAGGCTCGTCCTCGAGCACATCGGGCGTCAGGGCGAAGAGCTCTCGCGGTGGATCTCCCAGGTTGAGGGCGAGACAAGCTCCTACACGGTCGTGCTCAGCCCCCCGGGTGTAGACCGGATCTTTCTGCATTGCCCCGGTTCCAACGATACCTTTACGGAAAGGGACGTGAGCGACGCGGCGCTCCAGGGCGCCCGGATATTCCATTTCGGCTACCCGCCTCTGATGAAGGGGATCTATTCCGACGGCGGGCGAGGCCTCGGCGGCCTGTTTAGAAGGGCGAAAGCGCGCGGCGCGCTCACGTCACTCGACCTGAGCCTTCCGGATCCCGACAGCGATTCAGGCCGCGTGGATTGGGAAGCATTCCTCGCCCAGGTGCTCCCACAGGTAGACATCTTCGTGCCGAGCATCGAAGAGCTTGCTTTCATGCTCGACCGTCCGCTGTTCCAGCGGCTCTCCTCCCGAGGGGGCGCGGACCCGATCGGCGGGGGGGTCCTGCTCGGCGAGCTTGCAGAGCTTGCGCGACGGGCCCTCGACTTCGGCGTCCGCGTCGTCCTGATAAAGCTGGGAGCCCGGGGCGCGTACCTCCGCACGGGAAGCGGGGGATTGCGTGATGGAGGCGGATGGATGGACAGGGAGCTGTATGCCCCCGCATTCGCCGTCGATCGGCCGGCAGGGACGACGGGGGCGGGGGACGCCGCCATTGCGGGCTTCCTCGCGTCGATTTTCAAGGGCATTCCGGCAGACCGTGCTCTCACAATGGCTGTCGCGGTGGGAGGATGCTGCGTGGAGGCTCCCGACGCCACCTCAGGCGTGGGAACCTGGGAAGAAACCCTCGCCCGCGTGCAGGGGGGATGGAGGCGCGTACCCGCGGAGGTCACGGAGACCGGCTGGCGCCGCGACAGAGACGGCACCTGGGCGGGGCCAGGGGACAAGGGCGAGCCGGGCTGCTACTGACCTGAATCGAAGATGGTCTTTCCGACCTCGAAGGATTTGAGATCCACTTTTTTTCTATATTCCTCGACATCGGCCAGCTCGCGCTCAAGCTCGGTGAACCGGTAGGCGAAAGCCCCGTCAGCCTGTTGGACGGGCTCGGCCGACTTCAATGCCGCAAAGCGGCGGACGATCCTGTCCCTCACCCGATCGTATCTCTTCGGCGTGGACTCGGCGCCGTCCGGGCCGATGTTCCTGGGATCCACGTGCGAAGGATTGGCCAGGATGTGGGAGTAGATCCGCTTTTTCAGATTCTCCTCCTGGATGGTCTGGTTCTGCCGGTCCAGGCGGATCTTGCGCAGAAGGGGGATCAGGAAGAAGAGCACGGAGAAGGCAACCGGCACGATGCCCAGCGCAATCGAGATGAGCGGGACAGGGTTCGCGACGCCGAGGCTTTGAAGCCCGTGGTAGGTGATGTAATACAGGAAAGTGAGAAAATCGGTCCGGCCCTGAGATTCGGGGCCGATGCCGACGACGAAGGACATGCCCGGGGTCAGGGGGAAGAAGAGAAACACGGACCCGAAGAGGAGATTGAAGGCGTTGAAGAAGCCGATCCACCCATTGGTCCTCTTCTTGTTGGCCGAGAAGGGGACGGGAGACTTTTCAATGGGGCTTGAAAGGGAGACCGAGCCGAAAGACTTCTGCTCGCTCTCCGTTGTCCGCAGCAGCTCGGGGAACGCAAAGATGATCGTCCCGTCGTCCGTGACCCTCGGCTCTCCCTCGAACTCCAGCAGGTAGCGGTTGATGAGGGCCTGCGCCTCCTCGCTGTCCCTGCCGGTGAGGGTCATGAGCTCCTCGATCGTCATCACGCCCCGCTTGCTCCTGATGTAGGAGATGACGTGGGTTTTTTCAGCCGTGTCCCACCCCAGGTTCGCCTCCCCTTCGCCGAACACGAAACCGAAGACCGACTTGTAGAATGGCCTTCCCGGCGGCCTGCGCTGCCGCGAGCCTTGAACCCCCTGGAGCAGGCTCGAGGTGAACCACATCCGCAGCACCAGATCGAACAGCCGCATGACGAGGAACATGGCCCCGAAGCCGTCGCCGCCCCGCCGCGAGCGGCCGCCCCTGTCCCGGCTCCCCGCCGCGCTCGCCGCCATGGAAGCCACGACAGCCAGCACCACCAGCGCAACGAAGACCAGGAAGTAGCCGACGAGCATCACGACGATCCAGATCTTGAACAGGAATGAGAGCACCCGCGCCGCGGCAGAGAGGAAGCTCTTCAAGAATCGCCTGGCGGCGGGGCCGAAGCCGCGTTTCGTGCTCCGCATTCCCGAGGGGAACGAGTAGAGAAGCTCGCCCGACTCCGTCACTTTCAGCTGCCCGGCATACTCGTCGAGAGCCACCCTGGCCGCCCGCTCCACCTGGTACTTCGGCAGTCCCGTGCCCGCAATCATGTCTGCGATTGTCGACTCGTTTCTCCGTCTCTTGAGGAAAGAGACGAGCTGGCCTTCGACTCTTTCCATGGGAAAATCGTAGACTTTGCGGGTGCTCACCACGAGGCGCCTCCTGGACTCGATGTTTCATATCAATGGTACACCACAATGCCGCTAAAGGGAACCCGGCGGCTTCGGGGGGCTTGACACCTGCCGCCATCTTTTGATAGGTTTATAAATCGTTGTTTGCGAAACAATTGGATGAACCCCACGGGGCGATTTCGGGAGGTACGTGTCTTTGAGCAGAAACTTAGCCGCAGAAAAGAGCGATAGGCAGAGCGAGAAGCGGCGCCTGCGCAACAGGATGATCAAGAGCAAGGCCAAGACCCTCGTCAAGGAACTGATCGATCTGGTGAACGAGAAGAAAAAGGACGAGGCGAAGAAGGCCTACGTCGAGCTTTCCTCTTTCCTCGACAAGGCCGTCACGAAGGGCATCTACCACAAGAACACGGCCTCGCGCAAGAAATCGCGGATGAACGTCCTGCTGAACACTTTGGGAGCATAGCGGGTTATCATCGTGGCCAGGGAGAAGCTTTCCAAGGCCGAAATCGTCGAGAATATCTACCCTTTGGTCAAGGTCAGCAAGAAGAGCATCCACAGGATCATCGACATGTTCTTCGATCAGATCAAGATGGGGCTTCTTTCGGACCGCATCATAGAGCTTCGGGGGCTTGGCACCTTCGAGATACGAACACGCAAGGGCAGAAAAGCGCGCAACCCCAAGACGGGTGATTCTGTCATGGTGAGAAACCACGGAGTGGCGCATTTCAGGCCGGGCAGGGAGCTCAAGCAGAAGGTCTGGGACCTTCGCAGTTAGCATGACTCCGAGAGCCGGCTCCTCTCCTGCTGATCGACGGCGCCGAGCGGGCGGCGGTCGCGGGGAGGCGAGCCTTTCGCGGATTGCGCGCCGCAGTCCGCTCGTCAAGGTCCTCGCGGACCTCGGCCTTCTCTCTCTCGCGGCGCTGCTGTTCTCGCTGTCGTTTCCGAGCTTCCTCTCGGATTGGGGATGGCCTCCCCTGGCTTTCTTCTGCCTCGTCCCGCTCTTCATTGCGGCTCATCGGGCGTCGTGGCCCGCCGTTCCATTCTACGGGATCTTTTTCGGGTACGTGAGCTACGCGATATTCAACTACTGGCTGGGCAAGTTCCATCCCCTGACGCTCCTGGTGGTCCCGCCGATCTACGCATCATACTTTCTCGTCGTGCTGCCCGCGATCAAGCTCGCCGACACATTGCTTCCCGATTACGGCTTCCTGGTCCAGTCGGCCCTCTGGGTCTGCTACGAGTACTTTCTCAAGTCCAACGGCTTTCTCGCATACACCTATGGGAACATGGGCTACTCGCAGTACCTCTTCCTCCCCTTCATCCGTATTTCCAGCCTTTTCGGGGTCTGGGGGGTCTCGCTTCTCGTCGTGCTTCCATCGGCGATCATTGCGGCCGTGTTTCGAAACGGAGCGGCGGGCGCCCGCGCGAGGCTGAAGATGCACGCCCCCGCCATGGCGGCGTACGTCGTGGTGTTTGTCGGCGTGATCGCGTTCGGCCTTGCCACGCGGAGCGACCTCTCCGGCGCCCGGCAGTGGAAGGTGGCCCTCGTCCAGCAGAACGTTGACCCGTGGAAGGGGGGGTATTCGGCGTATGCCCAGTCCCTCGATGCCGATATCCGCCAGAGCGAGAAAGCGATGGCCGAGAAGCCCCAGATCGTGATCTGGTCAGAGACATCCTTCGTGCCGGCGATCGATTGGCACACCCGCTACCGCACCGACGAGCAGACCTACGCCCTGGTCAGGCGGCTGATCGATTACCTCGGCTCCCAGAGCGTTCCCTTCGTCGTGGGGAACGACGATGGAGAGCTGAAGCGGCGGGAATCGGGGCAGGAGGAGCGCGTCGACTACAATGCGGCCATCCTCTTCGACCACGGCAGGATGGTGGACACCTACCGCAAGCTCCACCTCGTGCCCTTCACAGAATACTTCCCCTACGAGCGTACCCTGCCGTGGGCCTATGCATGGCTGAAGAACGCCGACACGCATTTCTGGGAGAAGGGTGAGGTGTACACGGTCTTCCAGGCCGCCGGGGTGAAGTTCTCCACTCCCATCTGCTTCGAAGATACCTTCGGCTATCTCTGCAGGGGCTTTTTCATCCACGGGGCCGAAGTTCTCGTCAACATCACGAACGACGCTTGGTCCTTCTCCGTCCCCGGGGCCATGCAGCACATGAGCATGGCCGTGTTTCGCGCGGTGGAGAACAAGAGGTCCGTGGTCCGTTCGACCAACGGAGGAATCACCTGCATCATCGATCCCAACGGCAGAATAACGCGGATCCTCCCCCCTTCGTGGAGTCGAACCTCGTGGGAGATGTCCCCGTGTACACGCGGGAGACGACCCTCTACACGCTCTGGGGCGATTGGCTGCCCTGGCTCCTTTTCGCGCTGTGCGCGGGAGGCCTCATTGCGGGGGCGGCGCGGACAATCCGGGCAAAAAGAGGCGCGGGGGCCTCCGGGAAACACGGCGCCGATTGACAGGACCGCGAAACTGGGCCAAAATGTGCGCGGGATCGGGGAGAAGCAGAATATGAAGCTGAAAGGGAAAATCCTCATCGTCGACGACGAGCCGATCAACCTCGAGTTCTTCGATGTCATGCTGAGCAAGCTCGGCTTCGAGGTGGACAAGGCCATCGACGGGGAAGAAGCCCTCGAGAAGGTTCAGAGCGGAAATCCCGATCTCATCATCCTCGACAACATCATGCCCAAGCTCTCGGGATGGGAAGTGACCCGGCTGCTCAAGCAGGGCAAGGAATACCGCAAGTACAGGAACATCCCGATAATCATGTTCTCCGCCATGAACGAGGTGAAGGACAGGATCGACGGTTTCGAGCTGGGCGTCGACGACTACATAACCAAGCCCTTCAACTTCTCCGAGGTTCTTGCCCGCATCCGCGCCGTGCTCAGAAGCCGCGAGCTCACCAAGCAGCTCATGCGCCGGGAGAAGAGGATCGCTGTTGTCGAATCCCTCAACAACTCGCTGGTCTTCTTCACGCAGCACATCAAGAAACCGATCTCCGAGCTTCTCGAGCTCGCGGAGAAGACCAAGAGCGGGGACGGCGGCGCCGTGGAAGCCCTCATCGAGAAGATCCGCGCCGAAGGGCGGGAGATTCTGGCCACTATACGGGGGCTGGAGGACGAGGTGGAAGAGCTGCAGAGCAAGGGAGAGAAGCTGCGGCGCGGAGATCTCTCCCTCGAAGACCTCGAGAGGAAGCTCCGCAAGCATCTTCGAAACTGGAAGAAGAGGCAGGAAAAACTCGAAGGGGTGGGCAGGTGATCAGCCAGGAAAAGATGTCGGTCCTCGAGCTTTTCGCGGAAGGCAGGAAGCTCTACAAGCTGATGAAGTTCGAGGAAGCGCGGGATGCTTTCGCAAAAGCGCTCAAGATAGATCCCGAGGACGGCCCATCGAAGGTCTACTACACGCGCTGCAAGCACTATATCGAAAACCCGCCTCCCGAGGATTGGGACGGCGTGTTCGTGATGAAGACGAAGTAGGTTTCCCATGGCCAAGAACGAAGATCACAAGGGAATCGAGAAGATCTCCACGACTCTCGGCAAGGAGACGACCTTCAACGGCGTCATGCGCTTCAAGGACTCGCTGAAGATCGACGGAGTTTTTACCGGGGAGATCGTTTCCACGGGGTTCCTCTACATCGAGAACGGGGCCATGGTCACGGCCAACATCAAAGTGAACTCCATCGTCATCGGCGGCACCATCAAGGGCAACGTCGAGGCCACCGAGAAGCTGGAGATGCTGGCCACGGGCAAGGTTTTCGGGAACATCAGGACGGCGAAGCTGAAAATCGCCGATGGGGTGGTCTTCGAGGGCAAGTGCGAGATGATCAAGAACCCCCAGGCAGTGAACATCTTCTCTGGGCCGGTGGACCAGCTGAAAAAAGCCGCTCAGAGTGTCTGACCTTGGAACTGCCACCATCCTCTGCGTCGGAAGCGAGCTGACCGAAGGGATCGTCCAGGATACCCATGTGCGCTTTCTCTCCTCCGAGCTCACCGCCCTCGGCTTTTCCGTGAGCCGCGGGGAGCAGGTTCCCGACGACGAAGCGGTTTTCCGCGAAGAGATCATCCGGGCGGCCTCGGGGAGTCAGATCGTCATCGTGACGGGCGGGCTGGGCCCGACCTCCGACGATCTCACCCGCGAGGTGGTCGCCGAGGCCGCGGGCATGCCCCTGGAGTTTCATCCCGAGGTTTGGGAGGCTCTTCAGGCTCGATTCGCCGGCGCTCGGATCCCGGAGGCGAACCGAAAACAGGCAATGGCGCCAAGAGGTTTTACCCTCATTGCCAATGAGCATGGGACGGCGCCGGGGTTCTATGGGAAGGTGAAGCGAGCCCTCGTGATAGCCCTTCCGGGCCCGCCGGGCGAGCTTCGGCCGATGTTTTCCGAGCGCGTGATGCCCCTGATAGCGCAGAGGTTCGCCGCGGAGAAGGGGAGCGAGGCGCTTCGCGCAACGGCTCTGCTCGTGCCGGAATCGAGCCTCGAGGAGGCGCTCGGCGCGTGCCGAAGGCAGGGTGTGAGCTGGGGAACGCGCGTGGACGAGGACCGCATCGCCTTCAGTCTCCGGGGAGGATCCGCGGCGGAACGAGATGCCGTGCTCGACGGCCTCATTGCGCTGCTGGGAGAAACCCGCGTGCGAAGGAGCGAGGTCAAGCCCGCCCAGCTGCTCACGGATGTCCTGCTGGAGCGCGGCCTGATGCTCGTGACGGCTGAATCATGCACGGGCGGGCTTTTGGGCAAATGGCTGACAGATCTTCCGGGAAGCTCTCGCGTGTACTGGGGCGGATTCGTCACCTACAGCAACCAGGCGAAGAGCGGGCTCCTGGGAGTCGGCGCGGCCCTGCTGGAGGAGCATGGAGCGGTGTCGGAACAGGCCGTGAAGGCCATGGCGCGCGGAGCGCTGGAGGAATCCGGGGCGGACGTGAGCATCGCCGTTTCAGGCATCGCCGGCCCCGATGGCGGAACTTCGCAGAAACCGGTCGGCACGATCTGGGTGGCCGTGGACATGAGAGGGAAAGGGGCAGCCGTTCACCAATTCCTTTTCGCGGGAAGCCGGGACGCGATTCGAAGGAGGACCGCGGTGGCTTCTTTCCTCTTCGCCGAGTCCTGGATTCTCGGGCGGGATTTCTCGATCGGGTGAGGCGCCTTGACACCCTGACGAAGTGGTACTATATTACATATAAAGATTCGTAGTCGTCCTTTAGCCCGGTCGGTCCTCCTATCCGGAAAGCACATTCAACGGAAAGAATGATTAGTTTAGACAACGGAGCACTACATGGGAACAAAAGACCAGGAGAATGAGTCCCTCCAGTCCTCAATGGAGCCCTCTGAGCCGTCCCGCGATCTCGAGCTCACCAACGATTCGCTCTACAATCAGGAGAACGGAGGCGGTGAGGCCCAGAGCCCTCCCGCTGCCGGCAGGCCCGATTCAGCCGGGCTGAACAGGCCCAAGCGGATGATCAAGCGGCGGAAGATCCGCGTCGAGCTGATCAAGGATTCGGGCACCGATCGGAGGGAAGAGAAGTCGGAGGCTTCCACAACCGCGGAAGAAGCAGCTTCCCCGGCACCCTCGGCGGATAGTCTCGCCGCCGTGGGGGGTGATACCCGAAGGCCTGAGGCCGCGGGCCGCATCCCCGGCAATGGGACTCCGCCCGTCGAGGCCGGCGCCAAGCCGCCCGTCATTGTCGGCAACGAGAACAAGCTCCAGATCAACGATCTCTCCCAGATGAGCATGCCCGACCTTCGCGGTTTGGCCACCAAGATGGGCGTAAGCCACGAAGCGCTGATCTCCATGAAGAAGCAGGAGATCATTTTCCAGATCCTCAAGGCGCATACGGAGAGGGGAGGAGTCATCTACGCCTTCGGCGCGCTGGAGATCCTTCCCGATGGATACGGCTTCCTCCGGTCTCCCAACTACAGCTATCTGCCGGGACCGGACGATATCTACATATCGCCGTCGCAGATACGCCTGTTCAACCTCAAGACGGGCGACACGGTTGCGGGGCAGATCCGCTCGCCCAAGGAAGGGGAGCGGTTCTTCGCGATGCTCAGGGTGGAGACGGTGAACTTCGATCCGCCGATGGTTGCCCAGACCCGCATCCCCTTCGACAACCTCACCCCGCTGTATCCCGACGAGAGGCTGAACCTGGAGACTTCCACGGAGGACATCTCGACGCGAATGATCAATCTCTTCTGTCCCATCGGAAAGGGCCAGAGAGGGCTCATCGTGTCGCCGCCCAGGACGGGAAAGACCATCCTGCTGCAGAAGATCGCCAATGCCATCACCGCCAATCATCCCGAGGTGGTGGTCATCGTCCTTCTCATCGACGAGCGCCCCGAGGAAGTGACGGACATGCAGAGGAACGTCAAGGGCGAGGTCGTATCGTCCACCTTTGACGAGCAGTCCACCCGTCACGTTCAGGTGGCGGAGATGGTCATCGAGAAGGCCAAGAGGCTGGTGGAGCACAAGAGGGACGTCGTCATCCTTCTCGACTCCATTACGCGGCTCGCGCGCGCGTACAACCAGACGGTCCCCACCTCGGGGAAGATCCTCTCCGGAGGTGTCGATTCCAACGCGCTGCACAAGCCGAAGAGGTTCTTCGGTGCCGCCCGCAACATCGAGGAAGGCGGCAGCCTCACCATCGTGGCGACGGCGCTCATCGAGACGGGCAGCCGCATGGACGAGGTCATTTTCGAGGAGTTCAAGGGCACCGGCAACATGGAGGTGAACCTGGACAGGAAGCTCTCCGACAGAAGGCTGTATCCGGCCATCAACATCAAGAAATCGGGGACCCGCAAGGAAGAGCTGCTCCTGGGCGAGGAGGAGCTGCAGAAGCTGTGGGTCCTGCGCAGGGTGATCAACCCCATGGACGACGGGGAGATCATCGAGCTCCTGATTGACAGGATGCGCAAAACCAAGAATAATGAGACATTCCTGAGATCGATGAACACATCGACGGTGGAAGCATAGAGCACGAAAGCCCTGCGCAGAGCTGCGGGGCAAAAACCGAGAGGGAAATCGCATGAAGGCTGATATACATCCCCATTACCAGTTGACGACCATTACCTGCGCCTGCGGAAACGTCATCGAGACCAAGTCCACCTCCAAGGACATCAAGGTGGAAATCTGCTCGAAGTGTCATCCCTTTTTCACGGGCAAGCAGAAGCTCGTGGACACGGCGGGTCGCGTCGAGCGCTTCAAGAAGCGCTACAACATCAAGTAGAGGACTGCCAAGCCCGGTTTTCCACGCGGCACGGGGCCGGGGTCGGCCCCGTCTTCCGCGAACGCTCATCACACGACATCGCGCCCCAACACCTCGCTGGCGAGCCTCTTGAGCCTCTCCCAATGGGCCCCCCGCCAGAAGACCCTGCGGCAGGCGGGGCAGCGGGAAAACTCATCGTAGAGCATCCCGACGAGGGGGGGAGCTCGGCGAGAACGCTCTCCTTGCTGGCCCGCACGAGCGGCTCATTGCATGCGATGCACCGGGAAAACGGCTTCGCCAGCCTCGAAAGATCGAATCTGCGAAACACCTCGGCCAGCTGGTCGCGGGGACGAGTCGTTCTGATGAGGAATCCGTGCACGACGTATCTCCTCTTCAAGAGGCCCCTGTCGCGCGTCAGGATGATCCTGCCGTCGGAGCGGGAAACCGCCTCCAGCTCCTCGTCGTCGAAGCCGTTGTCGTACAGAGCATCGAAACCGAAGAGCCGCAGCATCCCCGCGAGTTTCCCGAGGTGCACGTCGCAGACGAATCGGGGATGCCGGAGGGGCTCCGGGCGGACCTTCGTGAGGCCCGCGATGTCCCATGACTCGAAGGCGGGGTACACGGAAAGCCGGTCTCCGTCCTGGAGCCGGTAGGAGAAGCCGACCGACTCGCCGTTGGCGAGGATGAGATCCACCTCCGTATGGGGGACGCCGAGGTCTTCGATGATCGCCTTTGCCGTGCAGCCTTCACGGAACTCGACATCGAAAGAAAGCTTGCGCCTGGATGAGGGGAGCAGATCGTTGAGCTCCTCGTAGAACCGGATTGAAATTTTGGCCATCCCCATGTCCGCGGCGGCCTCAATGCGTATGGCCCTTCGGCCCCCGCTTGTGTAGTATAGGCGCATCGGCCGCCGGGGAAAAGATCGACGCCGGCCCGCAGGGGGGAACGGTCCATCGTGAACGAGAAACCGATCGTGAAGAAGCTGGAGGACAAGAGAGGAGCCGTCTATTTCACCATATACTGGTCCCCGCTTCGAAAGTCCGAGAAATACGAGATCATCGGCTCCGTGCCTTCGGAGGCCGGAATCTACGAGCTGTACTTCATGGACTTCAAGGGCAAGCTGAACCTCTTCTCCATCGGCAAGTCCTGGTACGGCGGGCTTCGAAACGAGCTTCGGCTGCACACGGATCCGGAGCTGGAGCCCGATCTCGAGCGCCGCGCCACGCTTGAAAAGCACGACTGCTATTACCGCTATACGCTGGTGGGCAGCAATGACGACATGTCCGACATCCTGTTCTTCTTTGCCCGGACTTATTTCCCGGGCTCACAGAAGTACAGGCCCTCCGGCAGGCACGAAAACATCTACGTCAAGGAAATCTCAAGCGACAAGATCGTCACGATTTGAATGAGCGCCGCGCCCGGCGCCGCGGACCCGCTTTCGGCGGCGCGCTCTCTTTGAATCATCGCTTGAGCCGGCGCCGTGGACCGCTTGAGGCCCTAGAGGTGAGAAAGCTTCTCCACCATGAGCTTGATGCGGCGGGCAAGCGAGACGAGAAGCCGCCGCGTCCACATCGGGCTCGCCGCATAGATGTCCGCGAAGTTCTCCCTGCTGAACTCGAGCACCCGCACGTCGCCCTTCGCGATGACGGTGGCCGAGCGCACCGATTTGTCGAAGAAGCTCATCTCTCCGATGATCTCTCCCTTGCCGAGGGTCGTGAGCACCTTGTACCTGTCCTCGAGCTTCCTCGTGATATACACTTCACCCTCGAGGATCCAGAAGATCTTCTGCTGGATATCGCCTTCCCTGATCAGGACCTGCTTGTCGCGGAACCGCTTGCCGAACTTCTCGATCACCTTCTCGTCCAGCGCCTCTTCGGCCTGGAAGGCGATCCTCATGATCTCGTTGTAGTCTCCCATCAGGACTTGCTCCGCAGCCGCTCGCCGAACTCCGCGTTGAGGATCCGAAGCTCCCGCGTGAGCCCCGTCGTTGCCGCGAGGGCCAGCTCCCAGGAGACTTCGGCGGCCGTGAAGAAGCTCTCCAGGTCCCAGCGATACACGATGGTCTTCTCCAGCGAGAGGGCGGAGCAGAGCCTGCCTGATTCCGCGAGGGGCTCCACGAGGCCGAAGATAGCATCGGGAGTCGCGTAGAGAGGGAGCCGGTCCTCGCCAAATCGGTACTCGATCTTCACAAGACCGGCGATGACGTAGAACACCGGCTTGTCGTCGGGAACGTCCCCCGGCGAGTACATGAGAGTCCTCTGGGGGACGACGATCTGCTCGCCGTACTGAAGGTAGCGGGGAAGCGCATCCATTCTATCTATTTCTCGACATTTCGCTCGATTTTTATTGAATTCTTTTCATTTTTCCTCTATAATCGTTTCCATCCTCGAAAGCGCATCTTCTTGCGGGAGTTATTCATGGATCCGGTCAAACAAAGCCACGTCGAGGAGTACGGCAGAGCGCCGGAGGTGATTGCCGCCGCTCCCGGAAGGGTCAACCTTATCGGCGAGCACACGGATTACAACGATGGCTTTGTGTTTCCCATGGCGATCGACTTCACGGTCAGGGTCGCCGTCTCCCGCCGCAAGGACAGTCACGTACACTTCTACTCCGTCGACTTCAAGGACCGAAAGCGCGCCGCGCTTCCTTCCCTCCGCTTTCGCAAGGAAGATCGCTGGGCAAACTATCCCAAAGGGATAATCAATGCGCTCGCCGCGCGCGGACACCCCATGAGCGGAATGGACATCACCATCCACGGCGACATCCCCCAGGGGGCGGGCCTCTCCTCCTCTGCGGCCCTCGAGATCGCCACCGCTCTCGCCGTGCAGACCCTCTACCACATCGAGATCGGCAGGGAGGAAGCGGCGCGCCTCGCCCAGGAGGCGGAGAGCGAGTTCGTCGGCGTGAGGCGCGGGATCATGGACCAGTTCATCTCGCGCCTGGCCAAGGAAGGCCACGCCATGCTCCTCGACACGAGGACCCTCGTCTATCATTACGTTCCCCTCACGTTCAAGAGCGCCAAGATCCTCCTCACGAACTCCAAGGTTCCCCACGGCCTGGCGGATTCGGAGTACGCCAAGAGGCGCGAGGAGTGCGCCCGCTGCGTGCAGATCCTCTCCGCGAAGAAACCGGGCACCGCCCTGCGCGACTATACCCCCAGCGACGTGCGCGACAGCTTGGGACTCATCCCCGAGGCCACGCGCAAGAAATGCCTCCACGTGGTGGAGGAGAACCAGAGGGCCCTTGACGCCGAGGAGGCGCTCAAGAAGAAGGATCTGGTCACCTTCGGGAAGCTCATGAACCGCTCCCATGAGAGCCTGCGCGACCTCTATGAAGTCTCCTGCCCGGAGCTGGACTGGCTGGTCAAGAGGGCCTGGGAAACCGAGGGGGTATACGGTTCGCGGCTCACGGGGGCGGGCTTCGGCGGCTGCACCGTCACGTTGATCGAGGAAGAGGCCATCCCGCGCTACCGCGAGCATATCGCGCCCTATGAGAGGATTTTCGGTTTTCGCCCCGAGGTCTATATCTGCAAGCCCTCCGGGGGGGCCCGGATCGTGGAGAGCAAGGTCTGAGAGGCTCAGGCGATGCGAATCCTCCTGACCAATGACGACGGCATCGAAGCCCTGGGCCTGAAGGCCCTGCTGGACACGCTTTGCGACCAGCACGAGGTGTGGGTCGTGGCGCCGGAAAACGAGAGAAGCGGCAGCTCCCATTCCATCACCCTCAGGGATTCCATCCGCATACGAAAGATCGGGCAGAGGATCTTCAGCTGCCGGGGGACGCCGGCGGACTGCGTGATGATCTCCCTGCTGGGGCTCCTCCCCAAGGGTATCGAGATGATCATCTCGGGGATCAACCACGGTCCCAACCTCGGCACCGACATCCTGTACTCGGGGACCGCGTCGGCGGCAAGCCAGGCGGTGCTGATGGGAGTGCCGGCGGTCGCGCTGTCGATCGGCACCTATGCCCCGCCCTTCGACTTCCGCTGCGCCACCTCCTTCACGGCGAGAAACATGGAGATTTTCAGACGGCTCTCCGACTCGGATCACTACCTCAACATCAACTTCCCCAGCGCCGAGAAGCCCACGGGAAAGCCGATGGTGACCTTCCCCACGCACAGGATCTACAGGGATGAGCTTCATACCTACACGGCCCCCAACGCGGACATCTTCTGTTTCATGGGGGGAGCCACCCCGGATTCGCACCTCGAGGAAGGCTCCGACTACCGGGCCCTCTCTGAGGGCCTCATCTCGATCTCTCCCATCAACGTCCATCCCACGAACAGGGATTCCATTGAGGAGCAGTACCGCTCAGCGAGTTTCCTATGAACAAGCAATTCGAAAACGGCGTCAAGCTTTACCATTCCCACCGCTACGAGCAGGCCTTGAAGGAGCTGCGCGAAGCCGAAGAGGAGATGCCGCCCACCCCCGAGCTCGACTACTACATCGGGCTGGCGCTCACCCAGCTGGAACGCTACGAGGAGGCGCTTCTCTCCCTGGAGAAGGTCGTCACCTCTCATTTCAGCTTCCTGCACATCATGCAGGCCCGCATGGTGCTGGGATACATCTATGCCATCACCGGCAGGTACAAGCTCGCAGAGTTCGAATTCACCAAGGTGCGCGAGTTCGGCCTCCAGTCATCCCAGGCGCTTGCCGCCCTGGGATTCGTGTACTACTCCCAGAAGAACATCACGGAAAGCATCGATGCGCTGAAGAAGGCCCTGGAGATCGACCCGAAGAACGCCAACGCCCTCAACTCCCTCGGGTTCATATACGCGGAGGAGAAGAAGGATCTTTCCCGGGCCGTATCCCTGTGCAAACAGGCCGTTGAGGCGAATCCCAAGAACCCCGCGTACCTCGACTCCCTGGGCTGGGCGCTCTTCCGGCAGGGAAGCTATGAAGAGGCCAGAGGCTGCTTCCGCAAGGCCCTCGACCTTGCGCCAGGGAACAAGGAGATCGCCACCCACATGCGTCAGCTCCTCGACAAAATGAAAGGATAGGCCTGCGGCGGCGCTCCTCCGCGCCGGGCCGGGGCATTTTTCCCCTTATCACCCCCCGAGTTTACGTCGAAATTTCAAGATGAGGAGTATGGACTATGAAGGTCGAGAGCGTCATCGTGCCTCGAAAGCCCGCCTCGCCGACGGATGACCTTCCCATCATGAATGCGGAAGAGATCAAGACCATCCTCTACCTGGGGATCCGCGGCGCAGTCGAGCTTGAGACGGACAAGAAGCACTCCGTAGATATGCTGGCGTGATTTCCGTATACTGTCCGGCGTGAAGAAACCCGCCCTAGCCGCCTGCCTCCTTGCCGCGTGCGCGGTGGGGCTTGCGGCGCAGAATATCGACATCCAACAATCCCGATCCAACGATCAGCTGCGCTGGGGAATCCAGGCGTACCACAGGGGCTTCTACAGCGACGCGCTGGTATCCCTGCAGAAAAGCCTCAGCATCATGCCTTCCAATATCCTCGCCCAGACGTGGCTGGGAAGGGTGTTCTGGAAGTCCGGTTTCGAGGGGGAGGCGCTCCGCACGTGGGAGCGGCTGGATGCTTCCGGCAAGGCCGACAACACGATCCGTGACTGGATCCAGGAGCTCCGGCTTCGAAACGGCACGGCCCGCGATGTTCCGCGGGATCCTCTCTTTGTCGTGAGCGCGGAGTTGGGCGCTGCAACAACGGGAGGGTACCCCTTCAAGCGGCCCGCAAGCGTTCGGCCCCGCGCCGACGGAAGCTTCTACCTCGTTTCCTTCGGCACGAACGAGGTTCTCCGCTATGACACGAACTTCCGCCTGGTGGAGAGCCTGCGGGGCGGCCTTGCCGGCCTGGATCGTCCCTTCGACGTGCTGGAAGCCGCCGACGGAACCCTGTTCGTCTCGGAGTACGGCGCCGACAGGATCACCAGGCTTTCCGGCAAAGGCGACAAGATCTCCAGCTTCGGCCGAGCGGGCAGGGACGACGGGGCTCTCCTGGGCCCTCAGTACATGGCATCCGACGCTCACGGTTTCCTCTACGTCACGGACTGGGGCAACTCGCGGGTGAACAAGTACGATCCCGACGGAAACTTCATCCTCGCGATCTCCGGCCTCTCCGGCCCATCCGGAATCGCGGTCAGGGAAGAGAGCCTCTTCGTGTGCGAGAAAGCGGCCAAGAGGATCTCCATCTACGATACCAACGGCAACTACCTGCGGTCCATCGGAGATGGCACGCTCCAGGCTCCCGAGGGGATCTCCTTCACATCCGAGGGGAAGCTCCTCGTGGCGGATTCGAACAAGGTCTGGGAGGCCGACGTCGAATCGGAGCAGTGGCGCGTGAAAGCCGATACGAGCGCCTTCACGACGCGTCTCGTCCAGCAGGCGGAAACGCCAAACGGCGACCTGCTGGGTGTGGATTTCGACGGAAACGGCCTCGTGCTTCTCTCGGATCCGGTTTCCCTGTATTCCGGGCTCACCGTGCGGGTGGACAGGGTCAACTCCGTGCGCTTTCCCGAGGTATTCGTCGACGTGTCTGTCCAGGACCGCCTTGGGCGGCCGGTAGTGGGGCTGGAGATCAATAACTTCATATTCACCGAAGCCAGGCGCTCGGTGGGGCCGACCTCGATGGTTCGAACCAACACCGACGCCAACTCCATCGACGTCGCCCTGCTCATCGAGAGCTCTCCCGCCATGGCCTCGATGCGCTCCACCGCGGAGCAGGCGGCGGCTGACCTGTATGCCCGCGCCGTCCAGGGCGGTCGCATCAAGGCGATTTCGGCGGGAGAGATGCCGGTCAAGGAGACTGATTTCGGGGAGCCGCGCCTGAAGTTCCTCGCCGCGGCCTTCACGGCGCCCCCGTCGGCCAGGTGGAGGTTCGACGTGGGAGCCAGGGTGGCGGGAGAGGAGCTGATCACCGCGGCGGGAGGCGCCAAGAGGGCCATCGTGTTCCTCACGTCCGGCGCTCTGGGCCCGCGCGCGTATTCGACATATTCCCTGCTGGATCTCGCCGCCTTCATGCGCAACAATGCGATCGCCTTCTATCCCATCTCCTTCGGTTCCAAAGGCCTCGACGAGGATCTCGCTTACCTTGCATCGGAAACGGGTGGCAGGGGCTACGCCGTGTTCACGCCGGGGGGGATGGGTGAGGTCATCGGCGCCATCCGCGCGCGAACGACGCCCTTCTACTCCGTGAGGTACAGCTCGCCGTCGGCGGCCGATTTCGGGGAGGCCTACATTCCCCTGGAGGTGGAGGTCACCCGACAGAAGCTGAGCGGGAGGGACCAGTGCGGCTACTACGCCCCCCCGTCACCGTAGCGGCTTACGATCTGAGGAATGCCTTGAATTTGTCGGAGGCGCTCGCGGCGTCCGGCGCGTAGCCGTCGGCCCCGATCTCCTTGGCGAACGCGTCCGTGAGGGGCGCGCCTCCTACCATGAACTTCACTTTCTTTCTCACCCCCTCCTTCTCGAAACGCTCGATGACGTCCTTCATGCCCGTCATGGTCGTCGTGAGGAGGGCAGAGATGCCGATGGCCTTCGCGTCGGGATTCTCCTTGTACGCCTGGAGGAACTTGTCCGCCGAAACGTCTATGCCCAGGTCCAGCACTTCTATTCCGGCGCCCTGGGCCATCATCTTCACGAGGTTCTTGCCGATGTCGTGGAGGTCTCCCTTCACCGTGCCGACGATGATCTTGCCGATCGGCTTGACGCCGGCCTTCACCAGCTCCGGCTTCAGGATGTCCATGGCCGCGTTCATCGCCCGGGCGGCGATGAGCACTTCCGGAATGTAGATCTCGTTGCACTTGAACTTCTGGCCGACCTTTTCCATTCCGTCGAGGAGGCCCCTGTTGAGGATGTCCGCGGCCGAGTTCTTTTCCGCGAGCAGCGCCGAGGTGAGCTCCTTTGCCAGAGGCGAGCTTCCCTTCTGAATCGCTTCCGAAAGCTGCCGAAACGTCGCCACCGCTCGCCCTCCTTCGCTGTAATTGACGAAAATGCCGCCTTCTGCGAGTATCATGTTCAAGGAGTTTTTCGATGTCAAGAGGAAGGCCCGAGATCGATCGGGAGAAATGCAAGGGTTGCGCTTTGTGCGTGGGCGCGTGCCCCGAGGAAATACTTCGGATGAGCGGAAACACCTTCAACAGGCAGGGTCTGCCGTTCGCCGTCTGCTCGGACGAGTCGAAATGCACAGCGTGCCTCTCCTGCGCCATCATCTGCCCCGATACGGCCATCAGGATCCTGAAGCTCGCGGTTGCGGCGGGAGAGTGAGTCATGGCAGAGAAGATCCTCATGAAGGGAAACGAGGCCATCGGCGAGGCCGCCATCATCGCCGGATGCCGGTTCTACTTCGGCTACCCCATTACGCCGCAGAACGAACTGCCCGCCTACATGGCGCTCCGCCTTCCCCAGGTGGGAGGCACCTTCATCCAGGCGGAGAGCGAGCTGGCGGCCATCAACATGGTGTTCGGAGCTTCAGCCGCCGGCGCCAGGACCATGACATCCTCCTCCTCCCCCGGCGTGAGCCTCAAGATGGAGGGCATCTCCTATCTCTCGGGCGCTGAGCTTCCCGCCGTCGTGGTGAACATGATGCGGGGGGGACCGGGGCTGGGCAACATCGCGGGAGCCCAGGCCGACTACTTCCAGGCGGTCAAGGGCGGCGGGCACGGCGACTACAGGTGCATCGTGCTGGCCCCCGCCACTGTGCAGGAGCTTGCAGACCTCACCATCAACGCATTCGATCTCGCGGACCGCTACCGTATGGTGGTGATACTCCTGGGAGACGGTTTCCTCGGCCAGATGTCGGAGCCCATCGAGCTGCCGCGGGCCTCCGGTGAGAGCTTCGACAAGAGCGCGTGGGTGCTCTCCGGGGCCGAGGGACGGGATCCGCACATCATCATGTCCATGCGCTTGAACCCCGAAGACGCGCTGGAGAAGCTCAACCTCAAGCTGCAGGCGAAATACAGGGAAATAGAAGAGAGCGAGTGCCGTTGGGAGGAGCTGGAGACGGCGGATGCCGACTACCTGGTGGCGGGCTTCGGGCTGGCCGCCCGAATCTGCCGCTCGGCGGTCCACGCCCTTCGAAAGGCGGGGATCAGGGCCGGGCTCTTCCGGCCGGTGACCGTGTGGCCGTTCCCCTCCCGCCAACTCGCCGATGCGGCGCGGGGGAAGCGCCGCGTCCTCGTCGTGGAGATGAACGCGGGCCAGATGGTCGAGGACGTCAAGCTTGCGATTGAAGGCTCGGTGCCCGTCGATTTCTTCGGCACTCTCGGCGGGGCCACGCCTCAGGTCGACGACATCGTGGAAAGGGTGAAGGGATATGCAGGTAGGTGAAGCGGTTGAGAAGGTCGTTTATCAGAGGCCGGAGAGCCTGACTTCCCGTCCCACGCATTACTGCCCCGGCTGCGGGCATGGGATCATCCACAAGCTCATCGCGCAGGCCATCGACGAGCTGGGCATCCGCGAGAAGACCATCGTCATTGCCCCCGTGGGCTGCGCCGTGCTCGCCTACAATTACATCCTGGTTGACGGCTGCGAGGCCGCCCACGGGCGGGCCCCGGCGGTGGCCACGGGCATCAAGAGGGCGGCGAAGGACAAGGTCGTCATCTCCTATCAAGGGGATGGAGACCTGCTCGCGATCGGCACCGCGGAAACCGTCCATGCGGCCAACCGCGGCGAGAAGATCACCGTGGTGTTCGTGAACAACGCCATCTACGGGATGACGGGCGGACAGATGGCGCCGACGAGCCTCAATAAGCAGAAAACAAAGACAACCCCATACGGCAGGGACCCCTCCGACGTGGGAAGCCCGATCCGGGCGTGCGAGCTGCTCAATACACTGGAGGCTCCCGTGTTCATCGAGCGATGCGCGGTGAACAGCGTGAAGAGCGTGCTGAAGACCAAGCGCGCCATAGTCAAGGGCTTGAAAAACCAGATCGCGGGCAAGGGGTATTCCTTCATCGAGGTGCTCTCGATGTGTCCCACGGGCTGGGGGATGACGCCGCCGGATGCCGCCCGGTGGATCGACGAGGCGATGATCCCCTACTTCCCGTTGGGGAACTTCAGAGACAGGTAGGGGAGGGCATCGTGTACGAGGGAATCTTCTTTGCCGGCTTCGGCGGACAGGGCGTCATCCTCGCGGGGAGGCTTCTCTGCCTCGCTGCCATGAAGGAAGGAAAGTTCGTCTCCCATATCCCTTCCTATGGCGCCGAGGTCCGCGGGGGCACGGCGAACTGCTCCGTTGTGGTATCCGACGAGCAGATCGCTTCTCCCCTGGTGGCGCATCCCAGCATCTGCGTCGTGATGAACTCCCCGTCGTTCGTCAAGTTCCAGCCCTTCGTGAAGCCGGGAGGGCTTTTCATCTACAACTCCTCCCTTATTGAGCTTGAGCCCGAGCGCGCCGACATCGAGGCGCTGCCGGTGAAGGCCAACGCCATCGCCGAGGAGATCGGCTCGTACAGGGCCGCCAACATGGTCGCCCTGGGGCTGCTCCTGAAAAAGAGGCCGGTGGCATCCCTGGAGGCCGTGCTCGCGGCCCTGGACGAAGCGGTCTCCGCCAGAAACCGCGCGCTCAACGAGATCAACCGCAAGGCCCTCAGGAGAGGGTTCGATGGGGCAGCCTGACAGGTCCCACTACAGATTCCTGTTCTGGCGCACCGACTTCGTCGGGGTCGCCATGATCCTGAGCGGCCTGTTCTTCATCCTGGTCAATTTCAGGGTAATCCCGGTAAGCGACTTCGTGCTTGCGCGCGTTCTGGGGATCCTCTTCATCATTGGAGGGCTGATCTTCGTTTTCTTCACGGGCGCGGGCGGGTGGCTCTCCTGGTTCGTCATTCCCGCGGGGGTCCTCATCACGGGCGGGGCCACGACCCTGATTCTCGGCGCCTCGCTGTTCATCAGCATCACCTCCGCCATCATCTGTTCCACGGGGATGGGGCTCACGTTCCTGTTCGTGTTCGTGACGCGAAAGAACAATTGGTGGGCGTTGATCCCGGCGTGCACCTTCTTCGGCCTCGCCGGATGGGCGCTCTTGTCCAAGAGCTTTCCCTCCATCGGCTACCATCCCGTGTTCCTGATTTTCGCAGTCGGGGCCGCCTTCCTCATCATCTACCTCAACTCATTCCAGAAAGCGCAGATGCGCTGGAGCCTGTTCACCGGGACTCTCATCGTGACGGTATCGCTGGTCTACTTCCTCGTGATCCTGCTCTCCCGATGGAGCGTTCTCTGGCCGGCGGTTCTGCTTCTCATCGGCTTCCTCCTCCCCGCCGGGCTCGTGATAGCGGAGAGGCGCTTCCGAAGGAAGGAATGATGCCGCCGGCGCGCGGGTGATCCTCTCTCCCCGCTGCCGCTCCCCGGCACGCCAGGCTTGCAAACAGCGCCGCGACGGGCGTATACTCGAAAGAGGAAAGGGAAAGTGCCTATGGCCGAACGAAGAAAAACGAACCGCAGGGCGCTGCTCGTCACCACGATCATCAGGAAGGCCGCATCCGGCGGGTCCAAGGATTTCGAGATCATGGAGTTCCGCACCCACGACATGTGCAGTGGCGGGATCTTCATCTCCACGGAGGATCTTTCCATCTTCGACCTCGGCGAAGAGGTGGAGATCCTCGTTGACGACAACGGCACGCGCTACTACGAGGGCAAGGCCCGCGTCGTGCGCTCGGCGCGAATCTTCACCGAGGAAGGAAACCCGGTTGAAAGCGGCTTCGGGATGATGTTCATGTCTCCCGACAACGAGTTCATGGGCATGATCTCCCGAAAGCTCAAGGACTGAAAGGCCGTGGCCGCCGACAGCGCGCCTTCCGTCAGCTTTCTGGGCGCTGCGCGCAGCGTGACCGGATCGCGATATCTCCTGCAGGCGGCCGGCAGGTGCATTCTTGTCGACTGCGGCCTGAATCAGGAGCGCGACCAGGAAGCCCGCAACTGGGAGCCATTTACCGTCTCACCGGACGCAATCGATTGCCTCCTGCTCACCCATGCCCACCTCGACCACTGCGGTCTGATCCCTCGTCTGGCCAAGGAAGGCTTTCGCGGGACGATCTTCAGCACGGGCCCCACCGCGGAGATCGCGCGGATCGTGATGCTCGATTCGGCGCGCCTGCAGGTGGAGGACGTGGAAAACAAGAAGAAGCGGCACCAGCGGGAGAACAGGGAGGCGCCGCATCCCCTCGTCCCCCTGTACACGGAAGCCGACGCGGAAAAAGCGGCGTCCCTTTTCAGGACGGTCCGCTTTGGAGAGTCGGTGCGCATCGGCGACGGCATCGAGGCCGATTTCACGGAAGCGGGCCATATCCTCGGCTCCGCTTCCATCAGGGTTCGCGTGGCCGGGGGGGATGGAGGAGCCCGCCGCCGTGGCGGGCCTGAGCGGAGCATTGTTTTTTCCGGAGACATCGGAAGGTGGGACAAGCCCATCCTGAAGGACCCCAACCCCTTCGACCGGGCCGACTACCTCCTCATGGAGTCCACCTACGGGGACAGCGTGCACGAGGGAGAAGGAGAGATCCAGTCTCGCCTGCGCGAGATCATCACCTCCACCGTGAAGGCGGGAGGCAATGTCGTGATCCCCAGCTTCGCCATCGAGCGGTCGCAGGAGGTTCTCTTCTACCTCAACAAGCTTCTCATGGCGAACGAGATTCCCCATCTCCTCGTCTTCCTCGACAGCCCCATGGCCACCCGCGTGACGGAGATCTTCGGCCGCTTCCCCGAGTTCCTCGACGCGGAGACTCTGGAGCTGATCCGCCGAAAGAGCTCCCCCTTCGACATCCCGGGGCTCATGACGACGAGGAGCGCGGAGGATTCGAAGGCGATCAACCGCATCACGGGCAGCGTCATCATCATCGCGGGGGCAGGAATGTGCACGGGCGGCCGCATCAAGCACCACCTGGCCAGGAACATCGAGCGGCCCGAAAGCGCCATCCTCTTCGTTGGCTACCAGGCATCCGGGACGCTGGGGCGGGAGATCCAGGATGGGGCGAAAGAGGTGCGGATTCTCGGGGAAAACCACCCCGTGCGGGCCCGCGTGTTTCGCATCGGCGGCTTCTCGGCCCATGCGGACAGGAACGAGCTTCTGAGGTGGGCGGGGTATCTGAAGGCCGCTCCGCGGGGCGTGTTCATCACGCATGGCGAGCCCGAGACGGCGCAGCATTTCAGGGATTTCCTCGCCGCGGAGAAGGGCTGGGAAGTCTCGGTTCCCTCGCCGGGACAGGTCGTCCAGCTCGCCTGAATCGGGCTTCGGCCGGCGCGGCGCCGCCCTGGCCTCGGTCTAGGCCCGTGCGGCGCCGCCGTGCCCCCGCTCTAATAGCTGAACTCGCTTTCCCCGATGAACTCCCGAAGGATCGAAGTGGGGGGAACCCACCGCGGATGCAGGGGCGCGAAGTTCGCCAGGAACGACATGAGCGTGCGGGCGTCCTGATATTCGGGGGTGTCGGGCTTCACCGTGGCCAGGAGAGGCTCCGCGTATACCTTGAGCACGGCCAGCTCGTAGTCCAACGCCGAGTTGAAGGCAGAATCCGCCATGTTCTGGAAGGGGAAGATGTTCCTGTCCTCTCCCCGACGGACCGACGGCCACATGGAAAGGGTGGTGAGCGCGGAATGCCCGCGGAACTGGTTGTCCCTCACCAGCCGGCGCAGGAGCCTGTTATCAGTCGTTGCGATGCGGTTGTGGTCGTCGAGGTTGAGCTGGGTGAGGGCGGACACGTAGATCTTGTACTTGGTCTCCCTGTCGATCAGCGGCGTGAGCGCGTCGTTGAGACCGTGGATTCCCTCGAGGATCAGCATGGCGCGCTCGGGAAGCTTCAGCGGCTTGCCCTTGGGCTTGCGGGATCCGCTCATGAAGTCGAAGGAGGGTATCTCGACCTCCTCCCCCTTGAGAAGCGCCAGTATATGCTGGTTGAGCAGCGTGACATCGAGTGCTTCCAGTGCTTCGAAGTCGTAGTTGCCTTCCGCATCGCGGGGGGTGCGCTCCCGCTCCTGGAAGTAGTCGTCCAGCGAGATGGTCACGGGGTTCCTGCCCACGACGCGCAGCTGGATCATCAGCTTCTTGGAGAAGGTGGTCTTGCCCGACGAGGAGGGCCCCGCGATGAGAACGACGCGGACCTGCCCCCGCTTCTCCGTTATCCTGTCCGCCATCTGGGCGATCTTCTTGTCCTGGAGCGCCTCGGCCACCTGGATGAACTCCTTGATTCTCCCCTCGCGGATGAGCTCGTTGAGGCTTCCCACGGAGCTGATTCGAAGTATCTTCCCCCAGTTCTTGTATTCCCTGTATATGGAGAACAGGACGGGGTTCTCCTCGAAGGGGGCGAGGGAGGCGGGGTCATCAGCGGGAGGGTAGCGCAGGAGGAAGCCCGGCGGATAACCTTTGATGCCGAACACGGAGAGGATCCCGGTTGAGGGCACCAGCGGCCCGTGCGTGAGGTCGAGGAATCCCTCGCAGGAGTTGAGCCGGATCCGAGGCTCGTTCAGGTTCTTCAGGAGAAGCAGGGTATCCGGCTGGTTGTTCCTCTCGAAGTAGCGCACTGCGTCGAGGTAGGAGAGAACGATGCAGCGGATGGGAAGGTCCTCGGAAGCGATCTCGCGCATCCGGCTCTCTATCTTCGCCAGGTCCCTCTCGGCCGCCTCCTCCATCCCGTCGAAGTAGTAGAAGTACCCCTGCCCGAGGGAGTGGCCGATCACGAGGCGGCGTTTCGGGAAAACCTGCCGGGCGGCCATGGACAGGAGGAAGCACAGCGATTTCCTGTAGATCGACACCCCGGCGGGTGATGCGAGGTCCACCGGGGCCAGGCTCGTGTTCACTTCCAGCTGATGCTGGAGGTTGACGACTTCACTGTTGGCCAGCATCGCCACCAGCGGAAAGCCTGTTGTCGGGAAGGCGGGATCGGAGAGAAGCTCGCCGACGGGCGTGCCGGCACGGACCTCGCGGGCTTCTCCGGAGGGCAGGAGAACCCGGACCGTCATAGATTGCTTTTCACCTCGCGGGCCTCTTCGCTGCCCAAAACGCGTACGATCGAGATTCCCTTGCCTTCCATTCCCTCCGAGGTCTGGATGAGGGGCTGCTCCGCCAGCCTCTTGCCCTCGGGATCGATCGTGACCTTGACCACGGGGCAGCGCGGCTTCTCGGAGTCCGCCTTGATGACCACCCCCTTGCTCTGGTTGGTGAGGAGCACCGCGGTTCCCACCGGGTACACGGAGAGGGTATAGACGAGCGCCTTGAGCACGCGGTCGTCGTACTGCTTTCTGTTTTTCTGCAGAAGATCCTTGATGGCGGAATGGCCGTCGAGACCGGCGGCGCGGAACGGCCGCTTGGAGACGATGGCGTCATAGGAGCAGGCGACCGCGATGATGCGCGCGTACTCCGTGATCTTCTCCCCCATGAGGTTGCGCGGATAGCCGGTCCCGTCCATCCGCTCGTGGTGCTCGATGGCGGCCAGGGCCACGTTCTCCGGCGCGGAGAACCCCTTCAAGATTCTGTAGCCGAGCACCGTATGCGTGATGATCACCTTCCGCTCCTCTTCGTTGAGCTTCTTGGCGGAGCGGCGAAGCTCCGCGGGGAGCTTGAGCATCCCGATCTCGTGAAGGAGGCACGCGTTTCCCAGCTCGATCAGCCGATGGGGGGGAGCCTTGAGGTAGTCTCCGATTATCGAAGCGAGGATGGTGGAGTTGACGGAGTGGCTGACGAGGTAGTCGTCGACGCTTCCGTCCATCTCGACGGCGCGAAGCAGGTAGTCGCGCCGCTCGCGGACCATCTGAATGGTCTTCTTCACCCACTCGGTGACGGTGGCGAGATTCAGGGTCCCGTCCGCCGCGAATTGCGTGAAGAGCCCTGCCGTGAAGAGCCGCATCTCGGAATAGAACTTGCGCGCCGTTATGAGGTGCTCGCGCTCCTTGATGTCCTCGTCGAGGGTCTGGGAGGTGAGGCTCAGGTGATCCGCTCCGGAGAGATAGCTCGGGATGTCCTTGGCCTTTCCCTCCGTGAGCACCTGGAGGTATTTCCACTTCTTCAGTCTCTTGATCAGGTCATCCGTGACGGGGGAGTCGGGTGTGAGCAGGATGTAGTTCTCGTCGAGGAATACGGGCTGATCGAAGTAGAGGTTGGCAGACAGCGTAGAAACCGCCACTGTGTTCATTCAATTTCACTCTCTTTGGTTGACTGGCAAGGGGCATTTCCCCTACACTCAGGCTCTATTATAGGAGTTTTTGATGAAATTGAAAGCGATATTCGCCCTTTTCAATGGGGTTCTGCTCGCATCATTTCTCCTGATCTTTTTCATGCCGCTGTTCCTCCTTGGCTCCGACTACTTCCTCCAGTTCTGGGCAAGCAAGAACTGGGCTATCGCCGCCGTATTCCTCATCACCCTGGGCCTTCTCAACGCGTATTTCATCATGAACTGGGGCCTGTTCAAGCACCTGGAGCGCGAGGATTGGCCGGCGCTCGTCTCGTACCTCGAGGAGCGCATCCTCGGCCGGGGCATGGTCCGGCCGATGTATGTGCGGATGATCCTCAATGCCTACCTCATCACGTCCAACACGGAAGGGATCCTCGCCCTGGAAGCGTATCTCAAGAGCAAGAAGCCGAGGCTCATCGCCAGGTACGGCCTTCAGTTCGGGATCCCATACTTGTTGATGAAAGATCCGGCGGTCTCCGAGGCCTTCTTCGCCTCTCTTTTGGCGAACGCGCGGGTTTCGGACCGGGACTGGGTGCGATGGAACCATGCCTTCAGTCTCCTCCAGCAGGGCAGGAGCGAAGATGTGAAGAGCGAGCTCGCGGGCCTGCTGGAATCCGCGCGCGACCCCGTGCTGCGCATGCTCACCCTGTACCTGCTCGATGTATTCGGCCAAGGCGACGCCCAGGTGGGACGCCGGGTGACGGAGGGACGGGAACGCCTCACGGGAGAGCTCACGGCGGGCGAGATGAACCGGAGAATCGAAAAGTCGGGAGAGAACATGGAAGTCGTCGTGCTCTCCAAGATCGTCTCGGATGCTCGGGATTGGCTCTATTCGCCGCGCGCCGGCGCCGCAGGGCTCCCGGCCGCGAGCGGCGCGGGCGATCCCGCATCCGCCCAGGCAGGCGCTGATGTCGGATCCGCTCCGACCGGCAGCGATGCCGGACCCGCCCCGGCCGACGATTCCGGGTCCCCGACCGGCGGCGGTCAGCCACGCTGAAACAGGTCTCGCGGCTCGTTGAGGGTCTGATAACCGATCTCGTTTCCCATGCGGATAAGGACGGGCGCCCATAGGCTCTGGGAATAGTAGAACCCCAGAGCGCACAGGATACCCATCGCCGCGGAGCCGATCCAGACCAGGGGCTTCCGCGAAGAGACGACCGTCAGCATCGTGGAAAGGGCGGTGGAAATCACGATCGCCGTGAAAGTGCCCCAGATCGACGTCAGGCGCGCGAAGAAAACTCCCCTGTAGAAGATCTCCTCCACGGGAACGAAGAAGAAGAGGATGAGTAGCTGGGAGAGGATGAATGTCCTGGTCAGCGTCGCCGCCGCGATGCGCGCTCCCCGGAAGTGCAGGAGCTGGACCGCCATGCACGACACCCCGACCCCCGCTCCCGTGATGAGCCCTTTCGGGGTGGGAGCCAGGAAAGCGGGAGACGAGGTGAGGATGATAGCCAGTGCGAAGGCGAGCTGCACGAACCCCACAATTGAATCGATGAACAGGTTCTTGAACGAGTAGGGCAGCGCCCACAGGTGGATCATGAAGGCGAGCGAAAGGATCAACAGGTCGAACACGAGGTTGAAGGCTAAAGGCTTGGTCTCCGGAAGTCAAGCAGACGTTTGACGCCGCGCGAATCCTCCGTGACGGCGGAGCCGCCGGATGTTGACAGCTGTTGCGGGAGGCGGGTATCATCGCATCCACTCTCGAGGTGGCAGTACTGAAAACCGGCGCTCTCCTCCTGCTTTTTATGCTCCTGTCGGTGTCTGGAGCGCTTTGCCAGGAGCAAGGCTTTCCGCGGACGGTTGCCGACGATCTGGGCGGGACCCTCACGTTGCGGGAAAAGCCGCGGCGGATCGTCTCCGTCACGCTGCCCACCGACGAAATCCTCCTTTCCCTCGTGGGCAGGGGCCGGCTGGTTGCCGTGACCCCCTTCTCCCATGATCCCGGCGTCTCCAATGTCGCCTCCGAAGCATCCGACATCCCTCAGGCGACGCTGAACGTCGAGCTCATCGTCTCGCTCAAGCCCGACATGGTGTTCGTGGCTGATTGGAGCGATGCCGGGAGCGTCTCCCAGCTCAGGGGAGCCGGTGTTCCCGTCTACCTTTTCAAGAGCCCAACAACGGTGCGCGAGGTGGAAGAGAGCATTACGCGGATCGGCACGGCGGTGGGCGAGGAGACGAAGGCTTCCCTGCTTGTGCAGGGGATGGAGGGGAGGCTAGCCGCCGTAGAGCGGCTTACCGGGAAAATTCCGCACGCCAAGCGCTTCACCGTCATTGATTACGGGGCTTCGGGCATTTCGATGGGGAAGGGCTCTTCATGGGATGAAATCGTTCTCCGGGCCGGCCTTCGCAACCCCGTTGACGATCTGGCATCCGACAGGTGGGGTCAGGTGCCCGTCTCGAAAGAGGAGCTTCTCAAGCTCGACCCCGATATTCTGGTCCTCCCCGACTGGGTTTACGGAAATCCGAAGGGATCGGATTCGCTGTACGCCGCCGTGGTGGCTGATCCAGCCCTGAGGGGATTGAAAGCCGTGCGGGACGGCAGGGTGTACCGGATGCCCGCCCGCCTCATGTCGAGTACGGATCAGTACATCGTCTCTGCCGTGGAGGAGCTTTCGCGCCTGGCGTATCCCGGGCTCTTAAGGCCGGAGTCGCCGTGAAGCTGAAGACGCCGCTCACCTTCTCGGCTCTCATCGCGGCCCTTGCCATCGCGATCGTTGCCGCCGCCGGCATCGGCGCCGTCGCCGTTCCTCCCCTCACGTTTCTCAGGATGATTCTATACGGCATCGGCGTCCACTCCGTCGGGCTTCCCGCGCCCATTGACGTTACCATCATCGTGATGCTTCGGCTCCCCAGAATCGCGGCTGCCCTGCTTGTCGGCTCGGCGCTCGCCATGTGCGGTGCGGTCATGCAGGGATTGTTCAGAAACCCCATGGCCAGCCCCGAGGTTCTCGGCCTCTCCGCCGGCGGAAGCCTCGGAGCGGTCATCGCAATCACGTCAGGGCTGGGAAGCGCGAGCCTTTTCTCCCTCCCTCTTTTGACGGTCGTGGGCGCCCTCTTTGCCGCGGCCGTCATCTACTGGATCGCCAGCCTGAAGGGGGCCACCTCGCTTCTGTTCGTGGTGCTTGCGGGCATGGCCGTCTCCTCGCTGTTGGGTGGAATCACGTCGGCCCTCCTCTTCTTATCGCGCGAGCAGGAGGTGAGCCAGTTCGTGTTCTGGACCATGGGGGGGCTGGATGGGCGGACGTGGCGGCATGTCCTGCTCGCGGCCCCCGTCCTCATACCCGGCATGGCGGGGCTCGCCCTGTTCTCCCGCGAGCTGAATGTCTTCAGCCTCGGAGAGCAGAGCGCCGCTTCCCTCGGGATGAGCGTGGAGAATACCAAGCGCGCGCTCTTGGCCCTCTCGGCCGTCGTGACGGGAACCGCGATAGCGGTGAGCGGGCCCGTCGGTTTCATCGGGCTTCTGATCCCGCACTTCTTCCGCCTCATTTTAGGGCCGGATCACAGGACTCTCCTTCCCGCATCTGCCCTCGGCGGAGGCCTCTTCCTCATCGCCTCCGACCTCGTGGGCAGGGCCATCGCCCCGCCCTTCGAGATCCGCGTCGGAATCATAACGGCCATCCTGGGAAGCCCCTACCTGCTCTTCCTCGTTGTGCGCTCGCAGAAACGGAGGGCAGCCCCTCAATGAACGGCAGGGAGGATAAAACGCGGCTCCTGGAATCCGATGGAATGGGCTTTTCAGTCGGAGAGAAGCGCATTCTGCATGATGTGAGCTTCAGCCTGGGGAGGGGAGAGCTTGTCGGCGTCATCGGGCCGAATGGGGCGGGGAAGACCACGCTCCTGCGCCTCGCGAGCGGGCTGCTTCCTCCTTCCTCCGGCAGCGTCTCTTTTTCGGGAGAGAAGCTCGCCGCCCTGCGCCCGCGCACGAGGGCGCGTCTTGTATCCTTCATGAGCCAGGACATACCACAAGAGATCTCTTTCTCCGTGCTCGAGGTCGTGCTCATGGGGCGCTATCCCCACCTCGCCCGGTTCCAGAGGGAATCCGCCGAAGACATCGAGAAGGCGCGCCGCATGCTCGCCTACGTCGGGCTATCCGGCTTCGAGGAAAGGCCCTTCGGCGAGCTTTCAGGGGGCGAGCGGCAGCTGGCGCTCTTCGCCCGCGTCCTGGCGCAGGAGGCGGAGCTTGTCGTGCTCGACGAGCCGAGCTCGCACCTGGACTTGCGTCATGAAGACGCAATCTTCTCCATGGCCCAGGAGCTCGCGCGGGAAGGCCGGGGGGTGCTCGCCTCCGTGCACAACCTCAACGTCGCCTCCCACTACTGCGGGCGCTTGATTCTACTGGACAGGGGCATGGTCGCCGCAGCTGGAAAGGCCGAGGAGGTGCTCGCGCCGGCGCTCCTCCAGCGGGTCTATGGGGTGAAGGCCATTGTGTCGAGAAGCGCGGCCACGGGAAGCGTCATGGTGAGCGTTGTGCCCTTGCGAGTGGAGGGCAGGGGCGTCCGCATTCACCTCATCGGCGGGGCGGGCTCCGCCGTGAACCTCACGCGCGAGCTCTACCGTCTGGGATTCGCTCTGACCGGCGGAATCGCTCACGCCCGAGACTCGGATGAAGCGCTGTGGAAGAGCCTGGGGATAGAGTGCTTCTCCGTGGACGCGTTCTCACGGATCTCGGATCGCGATGTCGAGCACGCGGCCGCCCGTGTCGAAGCGGCGGAGCTGGTAATCCTGTGCGCTTTTCCCATAGGGTTAGCAAACGTGGCAAACCTGAGGCTCGCCGCGCGGGCCCGCCGGCTCGTCATTCTGGAGCCGGGCCCCGGTGACCTGCAAAGGAGCTATTTCACGGACGACGCAAGCCGACTTTTCGAAGCGCTTGGAAAGTCCGCGGAAACGAGGAAGCAGAACGAGCTGGTTTCAGAGCTTGTCGGCGGCGCGTAGCAGGCCCGCTAGCGGCGACCCGCTTGCAGCTTGCCCGGGACGGCGCGGAGCGGCGCCCCGCTTGCCACATCGGTTTTGTCACAAGACAGGCTGCCGGAGACGGGACTTGAACCCGTACAGCCCTTGCGGGCCGGGGGATTTTAAGTCCGTTTTCAATTCCCCACGCGCATACCCCTATTTACTTATGTATACTATTGATATAGAATTAACGCAGTAGGATAAATCGTGGTATGTCTAAAAAGATGAGAATAGAAAAGGTTCTTCTCAGAAATCATCTCATTTTTCCAGGTATTAAGAGGTAGAGAATCAAGCAATAAGGGCGAGAAATATGATGAAACTCAAGAGGTTTCAAGTAACCGGCTTCCGATCAGTTAGCGATAGCGGCCCAATCGAGACCGATGACGTGACGGCGCTTATCGGAACGAATGAAGCGGGCAAAACCAACATTCTTCTGCCGCTCTGGAAATTAAGTCCTGCAAAGGAAGGCGAGATCGTGCCTACCGCGGACTACCCGAGAAAACTCTACAACATTCTTAGAAACCAAAAGCCGAAACCTGTGTTCATAAAAGCCGTATTCGAGGCTGATGACGCGGTCGCACAAGAGCTTTCGGCCAAGACTGGGATGCCAAAAGACGCCATGAGCGAGATAGAGGTTTCCCGCCGTTTCGATACTGAGTACGAAGTGGATTTTCCGAACGCCAATCCGCTCCGATCGATCAACACAGAAAGGGCCGCAACGATCATTCAGGGCGGAGAGAGGGAAATCGCTGCCATGGCAGCGGTCGAGGGTGAGAGCGATCTCAAGACGCTCATCGTGACCTCCCTTCGCACTGCGAAGGAGTCTTTTGGCAACAAGACTGAGGTCAACGCGGCCGATCTGGACAGTGCTCTTGCCGTTATGGGGGGCGTGAAGATCGACGCCGCTCCAGCAACAAGCACTATTGCGCCTAGATTTCGCCAAGTGCAAGAGCAGATCGGCGAATTGCGAAAAGGAATTTCTCGGCCTCACCCGCGAGAAGTCGATGCTGCTGTGAAGATCGTTCTAAAGAACATGCCCAAGTTCGTATATTACTCAACGTACGGAAACCTGGATTCCGAAATCTATCTTCCCCATGTGATCGCAAACCTCAAGCGGTCTGACTTGGGCTTAAAGGAACAAGCCAAGGCAAGGACACTTAAAGTGCTTTTCGAGTTCGTGAAACTCCAACCGGAGGAGATCCTTGAATTGGGCCAAGATTTCAAGGTTACGAACCGTCAGCCCACGGAAGCCGAGATAGCAGCGATCGCCGAAAAAAAGAAACAAAGGAGCATCCTACTTCAATCCGCCTCAACTCTCCTAACTACTCAGTTTCGAGAATGGTGGAAGCAGGGGGAATACAGATTCAGGTTCGAAGCGGATGGTGACCACTTCCGGATCTGGGTCTCGGATGATAAGCGGCCGGAGGAGATTGAACTCGAGGGCCGCAGTACAGGGCTTCAGTGGTTCCTGAGTTTCTACCTCGTCTTTCTGGTTGAAAGGGCGGATGCCCATGAGCAGGCCATCCTCTTGTTGGATGAACCAGGACTGTCCCTACATCCACTCGCACAACGCGATCTTTCGCAATTCTTCAATGGGCTCGCGAGCGACAACCAACTCATATACACGTGCCACTCGCCATTCTTGGTCGATGCTGACCGCCTGGATCGGGCGCGAAAGGTGTATGTTGGCAACGACGGCACTAGCAAGGTCACTCCTGATCTGAGAGCATCTGACGATCCGCCAGGGCAACGGGGTGCTGCATACGCAGTTCACGCTGCACTAGGGCTGAGTGTAGCCGAGAGTTTACTTCTTGGATGCGAGCCCGTTGTAGTGGAAGGTCAATCAGATCAGCACTACCTCACTGCAATCAAGAACCTTCTCATAGCCGCAGGCCGGTTAAAGCCCGGGCGAGAGCTAGTATTTCCGCCTGCGGGGGGTGTCAAGGGAGTAAAGGCGGTTGTGAGTATTCTCGGAGGGCGAGACGAAGAGCTGCCCGTTGCTCTATTTGATAGCGATGAACAGGGCCATGCTACGGCGCAAGCGCTTCGAATAGGTCTCTACACTGCCTGTCCAGAACTGGTGTTGGAAATGAAGGACTATGCGGGGTTCGAACATGCTGAGGTGGAGGACTTGATCCCACCCGAGGTGATAGCTCGGCAGCTTGATCGTTGGCAGCGAGGCGCGGAAAAGCCATTTTCTGAGACGGTGAGACAAGGGGAACCCATTGTTGCTCAAATTGAGGCGTGGGCGAAGAACAACCGTGTCACCCTTGAAGTCCCAGGTTGGAAGGTCGAGCTCTCAATTCGGGTCAAGCGGCAGATGCTATCTGACGGGCCAGCGGCCATTAAGGCTGAAGTTGCGGATAAATGGGTGAAGTTATTCGAGACGTTTCGGGATTCTCGGGCAACTGCCCGGGAGCGACAGGCGGGAGAGTGACCGCCCTTAGAATAGGAGCAAGTCTATGCCAACTTCGGTGAGGAACGTAGCAGGAACCGCAGATCTTTCCTGCAAATGCGGTTCGTGGATCAAGCATTGGGAGAGAGGATCTGGCAAGAGCGCTCTTGGATGTGGAGTTGTCGGATGTACCGGTCCTGCTGAAGTTGGCGCGCATGTCACGAAGGTGGGATCTCAAGACAGGGGCAGGTACATAGTGCCGATGTGCACAACCCACAATTTCTACACTTCTATGGACTTATCGATCAAGGACAGCGTGCCACTCATTTCGGTCAATTGGCAGAATACTTGCGCGTGAGGATCCTGTGGCGGGAATCGCACTCGCCACCTCACAGAGATTGAGACGCACTTTCGCCAACACCTGCGCGGTTTCCCGCCTCAGCGATCTCCTCAAGGGGTAATCGCCCGCCGAAGGCCTCCGATAGCACGCCTGCCACCTGAACCGCCCCGGCCTCGGCATGAGCACTGCCAGGGGAAGGCCTGCTCCATCATGAAGGAGGCGGACCGTGCGGTTCATCAATTCGCCGCCCATGCCTGAGCTTCCGCCCGATTGAGCTGCATGAGCAGCCGTGGCCGGGGAGCGTGCCCGCCATCCCGGATGGCCACCAGGAGCCAAGGGCTTTATAAAGGTGAACTACGAGCAACCGAAAAGCATTTAGCGAAAGGTGCGCTAATGTATTTCGTTCGCCTTCAGATGGCACATCTCACTGAAGGAATGAAGGTTCTTCAACAGCTTGAAACTGTTCCCAGTTTTAAAAGAGTCTTTTCTTCCTGTCGCTCATCTGCGCAAGAAGCATATAAGCGTTTAATACCTTTCACTCAACCAGGACCAGAAAAAACGTGGTTCGATAATAATGTCGCTACTACGCGTAGTAACTTGACTTTTCACTATCATGAATCAGGAAAATGGATAAACTGGGCATTAGCAGATAGGGCTTCCAGAGCAGTGGCAGAGCGATCATCAATAACATACGGTGATCACGGACATCTCTGGCGTTTCCATATTGCAGACAATATTCTTGATAGTATTATGTGTCGTAAAATCTGGAAAATACCCAAATCATCTGATGTACAGAAAGAAGCAGATATAGTAATCAGCAAAATCTATAATATCTATCGCAACTTTATCAACTTTGCATTAGTATTTATGTTAGAATATTTGAAGCAGACTATTGTAGCCTTGAAATAATCTTGGCGTCTAGCATGCTGTTGGAGTGACAGAATAGGCTGTCGCCGTGACTTATAGTTACATGAGTTATGACCTTTTGTACTTAGATGATTCGGGGCGGCAACTCAACAGCGTCGTTGCACGCATTTAGACAAGGTGATGTAATACTCCAGTATCATGCGGGAGGTTATGAATGAACAATAGATTCGATGAAGTAAAAGAACATCTCAGGAAACTTTCAATAATCAAAGAAGCACTGCAAGCTCTTATCCATTTCAACGAAGAGGCAATAAGTTCTTTGTCGTGGCAGAATCGGTTCCTGGGTAATAGTTTGATAAGCACATCCTTCGCGATCGATCTATATGGCTCTCTTGTTGAACCAAAAGTGAATGAGATGTCGGAAACTGACTTCAGAGGGATGATGAATCCACTATCGAACATGGTCCGGTTTGGAACTACGTTCATCACGCTCCATAGAACAAAAGACGTAAAGAGCTACTTGCAGACATTTGAGGCAACTGCAAGCGGTGGCTCAGCAGTTTTCTCAGCATCAGTGGCAGATAGCACTGTCAATTTCATTGGATTTACACACCCCCAAGAACCGGAGAGAGCTAGAATTCAAGGTCTGCTTGAAACATACTTCAGCCAGCTGAAACCAGAAGAAGACATTAGGTATATTGAAGAAAGGCTTCCGAAGATTCTCCCAAACGTTGCTGAAGACTTCAAGCACTTCCTTGCCAATTACTACGCGTCAAAGCAGAATGAACTCAAGTATCAGGAACTGATTGCATTCAGAACCATCTTTTTTATGAAACTAGTCGAGGAATTTGCGAAATTGCATGGATGTCCAGATTCTGTATCACGGAAAGAGAAGATTACGTTTTTTGCATTCAAATCTTCGAAAACCACCGACCCCAATGCAGAGAAAATAGCCGAGGCCGCATTCTCTTTATGGAAAACGCTATCTACTCAAGATAGCTCGGCTTTAAGCGTAAAGATGGGAAACGTCACCGCCAGTTATATCGATTTGCTATTTCACAATGTTCTTATCGTGGCAGCTACGCTCCTAAGGCAAAATGAGAACTATTGGTAATATGAACACAAATGCGTGTAACATGCGATTGGAGTTGTTCGCCAAGTCTACGCGTGTTGAATCATTTACACATAGATGATTCGGGGCGGCAACTCATCAGCTTCGTTAGGTGGTCATAGATTCAATGACATTCGCCCAGCTGATAAACCGTATCCGCACTGAGACCAGATACAAGTCCTGTTTCGTTAGTGATTCCTCTTGCTCAACAAGAATAGTTAGGTCGCATTCCATTCAGAATTCTCGGATACTTAGGCGTATTTCCTTGAACGGCATGGTCTTAACTATTCAAGCATCAGATCGGATACTCGGCTTTTCTTCCGTTGGCCGCAAGACCGCATCGACCTTTTCGGGATTCTGCTCGTTTCACGACGATAAGATTTTCAAACTGATAGAGACCGACGATTTCTCTCCTATTGATGCCCACTTCGTACGGCACGCTTACAGGGCACTCGCTCTTGAATACAACAAAAAAACTTCAATCCTCAGAATGTACACTAAAATTCTTGAGTTGATGGAAACAAAACAATGGCAGAGATACCTTCGTGACTGCACAGATATAAAACCTTCGCGCGCAAGTCCCGCCGAAACTTACAGAGATGTCGTTTCATACATTACTGGATCTCAGATTGAACTCGACAATATGAATAGGTTCCGAGCGCTGTTCGATGTTTTCTTTGAGACCTCCCACAACGACTTCTTGTCTTCCTTCTCAGTATCCTTTCCCTCTGAGTATCCCATCGCTGCCACATCGTCGATAACGATTGAGCATGACTTTCGAGGTAACCCAGTAAACGTTTTCCCTAAATCGGACATCTGCGATGAATCGAAACCGCTCTATCTAACTATTTTTCCACAAAACGGGCGTACACATGTTCTCCTCTCTCACTATGAAAGGGACCGCGACACCTACCGACCTTTAAGAAATGATCTGAAGAGTATGCGCATTAGAGATCTGAAGGTTGCAGTGACAAATTTGATTGCAAATCACATTGAGAACTTCTATGTCTCACCGGTTTATTGGAAGAGACTGGACGAACAAACAAAAGTCCATTTTCTCGAGGTTTTTCGGCAAACGCTTTTTTTCGCTGGGAGCGACTTGGCTCAACTTAAAGATATCAATATCTTCGTCTGACCGTCTAGCATGCTGTTGGAGTTGACCGCTTAAGCTACCTGTCTTTAGGCCGCCCTTGACCAGTCGGGCTCGGAGCTAAAGTTTCAATGAGTTTCGATTTGCATGGAATGCTCTGATTGAGTTGTTTAGAAGACAGATATAGAAGGTGTATCAATCTGGAGTTCCCCCGATTTCGTGGACACCCTGAATTGCACCTGCGTCTCGGTTTCGGGGGGGTATCCAAACACCACCTGCCTTCCGAAAACGCAACCACGGCCCTCTACGCGCAAGGCTTTTTCCTCACTCTGGCTTGGATCGTCAATCATGCCGTCTTCCGCTCCTCGAGCTCCTCATATTCGGTCGGTGTGAGGTAGCCGAGGTACGAGTGAAGCCGCTTGCGATTATAGAAGATCTCCACGTATTCGAATATTGCTCTCCTGGCCTCCTCTCTGCTTCGGTAGATCTTGTCCCGAATCAACTCTGCTCTCAAGGTCTTGAAAAACGTCTCCGCGCACGCGTTGTCCCAACAGTCGCCCTTACGGCTCATGCTTTGAATGAATCCGTGCCCTTTGGCAAACTTTTCAAACTGACCGCTGGTATACTGCACACCGCGATCGGAATGAAACAACAGTCCCCGCGGCGGGCGGCGACGAATCGCGGCCATGACTACCGCCGTCAGCACCAGCTCGGCACTCAGCTCGCAGCTCAGCGACCAGCCCGCCACTCGACGTGAGTACAGATCCAGTACGATGCATAAATACATCCACCCTTCGGCTGTCGCAACGTAGGTTATGTCGGACACCCACACGCGATTCGCCGCGGAGGCTTCGAAGTTCCTGTTCACTATGTTTTCGGCCACTTCCTGGCCGTCTTTCGAGTGCGTGGTCACTACAAACCGCCTCTTCGGCTGCGGCCCAAGGGCATTCTCTCTCATGATTCGGGCAACTCGGTTCTTCCCCACATGCCGCCCACGCCTCAGCAGTTCTTCCCGCATGCGCGGGCTTCCGTAGCTGTGACGCACCTCGCCCTGGATCTTCCGGATCTGCTCGATCAGCTCCTTCTCCTCGAGTGCTCGTGCACTCTCTTTACCGTCGAGCCAGGCATAGTACCCACTGCGCGCTACTCCCAATACTTCCGCCATCTTCTCCACGCCGTGGGTTCCCCGCTGTTTACTCATGATCTGGTACTTCATCTCGGGGGTCTGGAGAAGATGGCTGTTGCTTTTCTTAGGATGTCCCGTTCCTCACGCAACTCCTTGTTCTCTTTGCGCAAGGCGGCCAATTCCTCGTCACGGGACCTGCCGTTGCCTGGGAAAGCTCGTGTCCCGTCCTCACTGAATTGCTTCCTCCAGCGGTAGATCTGTCCGCTGCCGATTCCCAGATCCCGTTCAATCTCATGTCCCGGCTTTGTCCCTGACTCCAGGAGCCGGATGGCATCGAGCTTGAACTCTTTGGTGTATTTCTTCCTCGTGTCTGCCATTGCCTTTCCTTACCCCTCTAAAATACTGCTTAACCATGTGTCTATGAAATCGGGGTAGGTCCAATCTCTACCTTGGCAGCTGAAGATCAAGAGATATTAAAGACAAATAGTGACTTTTATGTCGTGTTCTCTCTGCTATCTTTGGCTACGGTCGCATCCTCAGCATATGCGATGTCTACATGGAACGCAACCTTTCAATTCTTCGGCTTGCATTCTAGCCCTTTCTTCCACTAAACTCAACAATTATCAGAAAGCAAGGAGGAAACGTTTATGTCTAAAGGCGTGATTGACAGACCTATTCTTGAAACCCCCATCGCGATCATCGACTTCGAGACAACGGGGCTTGCACCTGGGCCAGACCGCGTCGTGGAAGTCTCCGTGGTCCGTGCTGAACCTGGAAAGGAGCCTGTTCTTGTTCTCGATACGCTAATCAATCCTGATCGCCCTATGGCAGCCACGGAAATCCATGGAATTACAGATCGTGATGTTGTTGACGCTCCCAGGTTTTTCGAGATAGGCGGCGACTTTATTAGGGCGATCTCTGGCTGTGTTGTTGCTTCCTATAATGTCTATTTCGATATTGGCTTTCTTACCTATGAGCTTCGTAAAATTAGAGTTGCTTGCGTGCCGCCCCATGTTTGTCTTATGTATTTAAGGCCACTACTTGAAATGGGAAAACGCTGCTCCCTATTTACAGCTTGCTGTGAGTCAGGGATCCCGCTTCCTCATGCTCACCAATCCGCCGCTGACGCATTCGCGTCAGCACAACTTTGGAAAATATATCTGAGTGCCATGGAAGAGCATGGGATGCAGAAGTTCAAGGATCTTTCCCAAAAAAAACAATACAAATTTCTTAATAGTCTTGAAGCGGATCCGCTATCACCGCCAACCGAAGCTGAAATGCCCCATCTGGCCAACGTAAAATCACGTTCTGTGAAGATGCAACAAGAGTATCATAGAGGCGGAGCTCAGCCGCCCACACAAACAGTTGACAGGCATGATGTTATCCACCGTTACTGGAGTGAGCTCACCACAGTCCTCTCAGATTTAGAACTTACTCGTGATGAAGCCAATGGACTCGCCAAGCTGAGGAATCAACTGAAGTTGACACAAGAAGAAATCAAAGGAATGCATGCTCGCGTTTTTGCGGATCTTCTACTTCTTACGATCGAAGACAGAATCATAAGCGCTGACGAACAAAACCAGATTCAGCGCCTCTATAGGTGCCTCGCGAAGCTCGGATGGGCACCGGGACAGTAAAAGCCATAGTTATCTCCGTACGTGCATCCCAGTCGTCAAAGTAGGCTTGAGAGATTCACTGTCGATCGATTGACCCTATCGTTGCACTAAATCTGGCGTTTATGTGATGCGGAGGAGCGACTTTATATTATAAAGAATTGTATGCCGGAGACGGGACTTGAACCCGTACAGCCCTTGCGGGCCGGGGGATTTTAAGTCCCCTGTGTCTCCCAATTCCACCACTCCGGCGCATGGACGTGCAAGGGCGGCCGAGACAAGGATGTCGGAAGGCCGCCCCGACGCATGGACGTGCGCGTGCGCTGCAAGCCAAGGATGGCGGTCTGCGGTGGCCCGGCGCATTCAACTGATTGCAGTAAAGAGAGTTAGCCGCCCGCCAATTCCTCCAACGTCATGTAGTCTTCCATCGGTTCATCAATGTGTCAAGCTTCCTATTGCAGAATCTTGTGATCAAGGATTCATGCCCCACAGAAAGTCTTACCCTATATGTGATTATAGTATATACCCAATGTAGCTACATGATACGGGGGCAACGGGAGGAATGCGATGGCAATAAAGGGTGAATGGATTCGCTACGAGGATCAGACAGGCTACTTTGCGGTGCCCGACCGCGCGGCGGAGCCGCTGCCCGCTGTCGTGGTCATCCAGGAAGTCATGGGGGTGAACGAGCATATCGAGGACGTGACCCGCCGCATCGCGGCGGCCGGCTATGCGGCCCTTGCTCCGGATCTTTTCGCGGTCGGGGGGGCGCGACCGGCGCCTCTCACGCGGGAGCGGATCGCGGAGAGCATGGCTTTCGGCGCCAGGCTCCCTCCTGGCGCGGCGTTTGACCCGGCCAGGAGGCAGGAGGCGCTTGCGAAGCTTCCCGAGGCGGAGCGGATTCGAATAAGCGAGACGTACCAGCAGATGTTCGGGTCTGCCGCGCCGGGGCGGATGGAAACCCTGGTGGCCCCTTTGAAAACCGCCGTTCGCCACCTGCTCACGCGGCAAAAAGAAACACGCGGGCAGAGGGTCGGCTGCGTGGGCTTCTGCATGGGAGGCGGGCTTTCAGCTCTCCTGGCCTGTGAAGAAGAGGATCTCTCCTGCGCCGCCGTCTATTACGGAAACACGCCTGCCCCCGAGAAGATCGCAAAGGTCCATTGCCCGGTCATCGCCTTCTACGGCGCCGCTGACCAGCGGGTCAACGCGGGCATTCCCACTTTCCAGGAAGGGATGAAAAAGGCAGGCAAACCTTGCGAGCATCACATCTATGAAGGAGCCGGCCACGCGTTTTTCAATGACTCTGCGCCTTCGTATAACGTGAAGGCGGCCAGGGATTCCTTTTCGAGACTGCTTGCCTTCCTCCTGAAGAACCTCAGCGGGTAGGCGGGGAGGTGAGTCTCCATCGCGAATGCCTTGTGATGGCAAAGCCCGCGGGCCCCCTCTGCAACATGCGCTGCCGCTACTGCTATTACCTGGGCAAGGAGTCCCTGTTCCCCCGCGGATTGGGCCGGATGGATGACGACCTTCTGGAGAGGTACATCAGCCAGCGGCTGCAAACCTCGCCCGGGCCCGTCACTCATTTCGAGTGGCACGGCGGGGAACCGACCCTCCTCGGGCTCGAGTATTTCGGGAAGATTGTCAATATCCAGAAAAAATGCCTCCCGCCGGGACGAACCGTAACGAATGGGCTTCAGACCAACGGCCTGCTCTTGGATGAACAGTGGGCCGGCTTTCTTGCCCGTGAGGAATTCTCCGTAGGCTTGAGCCTGGATGGCCCCGCCGGGCTTCATGACGTGTACAGACGGACCGCGGAAGGAGCGCCCACCCACGACCGCGTTGTGACAGCCTTCAGATTGCTCAAAGTGCGCAAAGTCTTTTGTAACGTGCTCTGCGTTCTGCATGCCAAAAACGCATCGAAACCGGATGAGCTCTACGACTTTTTCAAGAGCATCGGTGTGACGCATTTGCAGTTCCTTCCTGTCGTCTCTCCCATGGCACGAGGCGGCGTGAGCCCCGTGACAGCCTCACCTGAGGTGATCGGGGCGTTCCTCTGCAGGATCTTTGATCGATGGATACAGCGGGATGTGGGACGGATCGTGATTCAGAGCTTTGACGAAGCTCTGCGCCCAATCTACGGCGTTCCGCACGCCCTCTGCGTCCACAGGGAAACGTGCGGAGATGTCGCCGTATTGGAGCACGATGGAGGATTCTATGCCTGCGATCATTTTGTCGATTCCCGGCACTTCATCGGGAACCTGCGGGAACGAAGCCTGGCCGAATTGGCCTCCGATCCACGGATGATCCAATTCGGCAAAGCCAAAAAAGACTCGCTTCCCCGGGTCTGCCTCGGATGTGACGTCCTCTCTTCGTGCAACGGAGGCTGTCCCAAGGACAGGGTGATGATGTCCCCTGACGGTGAGGCCGGGCTGAACTACCTCTGCCCTGCATACCAGAGGTTCTTCCGCCACAGCAAACCGATCCTCACTCGCCTGGCGGCCCACATGAAGGCGGGACTGCCCCTGAGGGAATTTTCCACCCCGTAAGGACTGATATTTCGGAGCGTCGGCTCCGTGAACTGGGTCATTATAGTTCCTCTCGGCGGGCTGGCAAGCGGTGGCGGGACGGCCGAGAATGGGTACAGGCTGGGCGGCGAGGCGCCCAGTCAAGGCTATATCGTTAATCGCCGAACATAAACGTAGGCTTTTCCATGGACAGCCGTATCATAAGAATAGTGCTCATCGTCTTTCTCACGCTCCCTGCGGCGGGCCTCTCCGCCGAAACCTCGACCTATACCATTCAGGAGGGTGAAACCCTCTTCGGCATCGCGAAAAAGATCCAGGTGCCTGTCGAGGTCCTGTGCGCCTACAATGCGATTGGAGATCCGAGCCGCGTCAAGGCCGGCGCCGTCGTGCGCCTTCCCCGGGCCTACAGCGTAAGGAAGGGCGATACACTGTTTTCCATCGCGCGCTCTTTTTCCGTGCCGCTCGACGAGCTTTTGGCCCTCAACAAGATGCGCGAGTCCTCGCGCATCAAGCCGGGGACCAAGCTGTTCATTCCCGGTCCCAACAGGCAGGCGGCCGCGGCTTCCGAGCAGGTCAAGGGAGGGGAGGATCCCGGGCAGACGCGGGCTTCGTCACGTGCCGCCGCTCAGGATGGCGCGCCTGCCGTCGCGGACGATGCGAACGAGCGCATTGTCTGGCCTCACCCCGGCAAGCGGGAGCCGTTCTCCGGGAAGATCTCCGGGCTGGTATTCCATGGAAACAGGGGGGACAGGGTCGTCTCCGCGAGCGGCGGAGAGGTGAAATGGGTGGGACCATACTGGGGGTGGGGCAAGACGATCATCGTCAGGGACGACGGGGGCCTGCTCTTCATCTACGCGGGAAACGAAGACCTGATGGTGAACGTCGGAGACCGCGTGAAGCCCGGAACCGAGATCGCCAGGCTCGGCGCGAGCCCCCAGGACGGCGCGGCGCGGCTGTATTTCAGCATCCAGCAGAAAAACGGACAGGCCTTGAACCCGGAGAAGTACGTCTCCAGGGGCTAAGATAGGGGTGAGGGTAGATATGGGAAGGAACCTGTACAAGGGGGAAGCGGGAGCCTTGGTCGACGTGTTCGAGAGGCAGGAATCTCCCGAAGAGAAGGATCTCCTTGCGATGTACATCAAGCAGATCGCGCGATACCCGCTGCTCACCGCTGCCGACGAGCAGGAGATCGGGGAGGGGATCCAACGGACCCGGGAAGGGCTCTCCAAGCTGGACAGGGAGGGCACGGCCGGAAAGATCCAGCGCCGGGCGTTCCTGGGCAAGAAGACCGCCGCCGAAAGGTCCCTGACCCTATTGAAAAACAGGCTCATCATGGGAAACCTGAGACTGGTGGTTTCAGTTGCCAAGAAGTACCAGCACCGCGGGGTATCGCTTCTGGACCTGATCGATGAGGGGAATATCGGTCTTATCGAGGCCGTGGAGCGCTTCGATTACAGGAGGGGATGCCGGTTTTCAACCTATGGCACCTGGTGGATCAAGCAGGCCGTGATCAAGGCGCTGGCCGAGAATGGAAAGGCGATCAAGATCCCCATTCACCTCCTCAACACGATCAAGAAGTGCTTTTCCATTGCCCGCCAGCTTACCCAGGAGCTGGGGCGGGAGCCCAGCAAGGCGGAGATAGCCAAATACCTCCGCGTCCCCACGTCCAAGGTGGAGGAGCTGATCAACCTCTCCAGCGAGCCGACTTCCCTTGATATGACTGTGGCGGGGGAGAACCCCACCAAGCTTTCGGACCTCATCAAGGATGAGAACACTGAAGAGCCGTTCGAATCCGCGTTCGCCATCGCGCTCCAGGATACCCTCTGCATGGTGCTGGACAAGCTCAATGAGCGCGAAATGCGGATCATAAAGCTTCGATTCGGGCTGGATGGGGAAGGTCCCTTCACTCTCGAGGAGACGGGGAGAATCCTGGGGATCACCCGCGAGCGGGTTCGGCAGATCCAGGAACGGGCCATCTTCAAGCTGAAGCAGCTTCACCTTTCCCGCGAGCTGAAAGACTTCATGCAGGTATGAAGTGATGACTGACCGCCGTCATGCCGATACTCTAGGCGGAAAGCTTGACATGCGGCTATGCCGAATTTACAATAGGCTTGCATCTCAGAAGGAAAATGCATGCTCAACTCCTATGTGATGAGCGGTCTTACTATCGTCACCCCCGATACCGTCATTCCAGCTGGAAGCGTCCAGGTGGATCAGAGGAAGCTCGGTCGTCTCGGTGGCAAGAGCAAGCACGACATACGCTTCTCCTCGGGATATGCCGCGTTTCCCGCCCTCATCAACCTCCATGACCACTTCAACGGCAACTATTTGCCGAAGGTCGGTCCCCAGCCGGGGGAGTATTACCTGAACTGGGCCTATTGGGACAAGGATTTCAAGAACTCCCACGTGATCAGGAACGAGCGGTCGAAGATCAGTGTCGACGATCGCTACTTCCTGAGCGCCTACAAGAACCTCTTCGCGGGAGTCGTGACGGCGAACGATCACTTCCCCCACGAGTTGAACGAGCCTTTCATCCCGCGCATGCCCATGCGCGCCATCCGCAACTACTGCCTGTCTCACGCCTGCTCCTCCTTCGACCTGAAATGGGGAGACGGGTTCGAGATCGAGCACCAGAGGGCGAAGGAAAGCGATTTCCCCTTCATCACCCACCTGGAGGAGGGCTTCGACCCGGAGACGATGAGGGGAGTCGAGACCCTGGATGAGAAGGGATGCCTCGACGAGTACGACATTCTCATACACTGTGTCGCTTTCTCCGACGAGGATATCGAGAAGGTGAAGAGGGCGGGGGCCACGGTGGGCTGGTGCCCCAACTCCAACGTCTTCATGTACAACCTCACCTGCAAGATCAAGAAGATCCTCGCGGCGGGCATCAATGTGGGGCTGGGCACCGACTCGACGGCAACCGGCTCCGTCAACCTCCTGGAGGAGATGCGCTTCGCCCGGGAGATCTATCGCGCGATGTACGCGGAAGAGCTTTCAGCGCGGACGCTTGTGGACATGGTGACGGTGAACCCCGCGCGGGCGTTCCGCATGCAGAAGGAGATCGGAAGCCTGTCCGAGGGGAAGCTGGCCGACGTGCTGATCATCCGCCAGACCAGGGACGATCCCTACGAGTCGCTGGTGGAGCTCAGATTCGAGGACATCGAGCTTCTCATTCAGGAGGGCACGCCCATCTTCGGCGCCAAGACCCATGAGGAGCTTTTCGTATCCCGTGAAGCGCAGTGTAAGGCCGTGAAGGTCAAGGGGAGGGACATGCTGGTGAAGGGCGATCCCGCCGCTCTCATGGAGAGGGTGCGCGCGGCGGTCGGTTTCCGCAAGTTTCTTGATTTCATTCCCCTCGATACATAGCTTGTTTCAGGAGCGAAGCGAAAGTGCCCAAGCCGATCCAGTATAGAGCCAACTCGATCATCTACTTCAAGGGGGACGTGAGCGACAAGATCTTCGTCCTCAACGCGGGAAAGATCAGCCTGAACTACATCGATATCGAGACCGGCCAGGAAGTCCATGACCTGATCAAGATGGGAGAGTTTTTCGGCGTGAAGTCGGCTCTGGGCAGGTACCCGCGGGAAGAGACAGCCGTTGTCCTGCAGGACTCCACGGTCATGGCCATGACGGTCCCGGAGTTCGAGCTCCTCGCCCTGAAGAACACGCGCATCGTCACCAAGATGATGAAGGTGTTCTCCAACCAGCTCAGGCGGATCCAGCACCAGGTGCAGAACCTCCTGGCGGGAGACGAGCAGGTCAACCCCGAGACGGGGCTGTACAAGATCGGGGAGTACTACCTGAAGAACAAGCGCTACGCCCAGGCCCTCCATGCGTACCAACGCTACCTCGTGTACTACCCCAGCGGCTCGTTCGGGGCCGACGTCACGAGGAAGATCGAAATGGCGGAGGACTTCCTCGCCAAGTACGGGCAGGGGCAGGCGGTGGAAGTACCCCCGTCCCCAGCCCAGGCATGGGCGGCGGCCTCGGAGGCCCCCAAGGGAGGCCAGGGCGGCTCCGGCGGAGAGCTCTCCGAGCTCGCGCAGCAATACTACAATGCGGTGAGCCTCGTCAGCCAGGAGAAGTACAACGAAGCCTTCAAGGGCTTCAAGAAGATCGCAGAATCGGGGGGCGACCAGGAATACACGTCGAAAGCCGAGTTCGAGATGGCCAAGTGCCTTTTCTACCTCAAGCAGTTCGACTCCTGCGTGCGCGGCTTCACCTCCATCATTCAGAAGTTCCCCAAGCACCCCGAGTTGAAGGAAGCCCTCTTCTTCGTGGGCCGCTCCTATGAGGAGCTGGGAGACAAGGCCAAAGCCGGCGGCCTGTACAAGAAGATCCTCACGATGGCCCCCGAAGACGACCCTGTTGTCCGACGCGCCAGGAAGGCGTTGAAAGCCATGGAGGGAGGAGAAAAGGCGTGAGTCCCGCAGGCCTCGATCTCTCGATGTTCAACCGCTTCCAGGTCACCTTCCACAAGGGGGACATCATCTTCTGCGAGTACGAGCCCGGCGACACCTTCTACCTCATCCAGTCCGGCAGGGTGCAGATCGTGCGCATCATCGGGGAGCTGGAGAAGAACATCGATATCCTTTACCCCGGTGAGGTTTTCGGCGAGATGGCCATCCTGGAGGAGGCGCCCCGCTCCGCCACGACGATCGCCCTCGACGACGTGAAGGCGCTCGAGTTCAACAGGGAGAACTTCGAGATCCTCATGATGGGAAACCCCCAGATTGCCATGAAGCTCTTGAAGCTCTTCATCAAGCGCATCTACGACCAGAAACGGCGCTTCATGATCCTCACCCTGGAAGACGTCGAGGCGAAGGTGGCGGACGTGTTCCTCATGCTGGCCGAGAATCAATCCATAAGCACGACGTCAGCGGATTCCATCGACTTCAAGACAACCGTTGACGACATGGCGCATTGGGCGGGCATTCCGCCGGCCCAGTGCAAGGAAGTTCTCAACCACTTCGTCTCCCAGCGAAAAATCGAGCTTCATCCGGACAAAATCGTCGTAAAAAATATCAACGACATTGCCCGGTTCGTCAACTCCCGCCGGAAACACCAGGAAAAATAAGGAACTCAAGCAGCTTTTCCGCGAAGTCCACGGGACTCTCGAGGGCGGGGCTATGCCCGGAGCCGCGCACGATAGCCAGGCGCGCACCGGGGATGAAAGAAAGCGCCCGCCTGGCGATGGAGACGGGAACCACGGGGTCGCGCTCGCCCCAGAGCAGGAGCGTGGGCCTTCCGATCTCCCGGAGCCGCTCCGGGGGAATCCTCGGCAGCCCCTTCCAGCCCGTAGCACGCAGAATCCGACGGGCCAGATTCCTGTCGAACGAAGGCCTTCCCCCGCGTCTCTCCCGGTCGGCAGGCGGGATATCCGCCGGGTTTCTCCAGAGGATTCGCCGAAGGATGAGGCGGGTCAGGGGGTTGGAAGGCACGACGAAAAGGGCGGCGGCGATCAATCCCAACGGCCTCATGCCGAGGCCGACGGAATCCGAGAGAACGAGCCGTTCGACGCGCCCGCTTCTTTCGATGGCGAATTGCGCCGCGATGGCGCCGCCGAGCGAATGTCCCACGATGTGGGCGCGCGAGATGCCCATGGCGTCCATGAAATCGGCAAGCCACGCGGTGAGGGACGGCGCCGGGGACGCCGGCGAAAGGGTGGATGAGCCGAAGCCGGCGATATCGGGGGCAAGAACGAGGAAGCGCTCTGAAAGTCTTTCCAAGACGGGCTGCCAGAATCCGCCATGAGCCCCCATGCCGTGCAGGAGGATGACGGGAAAGCCGGCGCCGGAAGTCAGGCAGCTGGTTCGAACGGAGCCTGCCTGGACGAGTCGTCGTTCCGCCGCGGCGCGCATGCCGGGTCAGACCCCCAGGTACGCCGATTTGACCTGGGGATTGTCGGAGATCTCCTTCGCGGTGCCGGACAGAACGATCCTGCCCGTCTCCAGGACGTAGGCCCTGTTGGCGATGGACAGCGCCATTTGCGCGTTCTGCTCGACCAGCAGGATGCTGGTGCCCTGCTTGTTGATCTCCACGATGATGCGGAAGATCTCCTCCACGAGGATCGGGCTTAAGCCCATGGAAGGCTCGTCCATGAGAAGAATGCTGGGCCTGCTCATCAGGCCGCGCGCCGTGGCGAGCATCTGCTGCTCTCCCCCGGAGAGGGTGCCCCCGTACTGCTCGGCCCGCTCCTTGAGGCGGGGAAAGCTCTGGTAGATCCGCTCCAAGGTCTGCTGGATCTCCGCCGGATCCGTGCGGGTGAAAGCGCCCATCATCAGGTTCTCCCTCACCGTGAGGGGCGCGAAGATTTTCCTGCCCTCGGGGACCTGGCTGATGCCGAGCTGCACGATCTGCTCGGCGTGCACCGTCGTCAATTCCTGGTCCCGCAGAGTGATGGACCCCGTGCGGGGGCGCAGGAGCCCGGAAATCGTTCGAAGGGTCGTGGACTTGCCGGCGCCATTGGCTCCGATCAGGGTGACGATCTCACCCTCATCGACCTGGAACGAGATGCCCTGGAGTGCGTGGATGGCGCCGTAGTAGACGTTCAGGTTCTCAACTCGCAGCACTTCTGGCCACTCCTTTGCCGAGGTATGCCTCAATAACGGTCGGGTCGTTCTGGATTTCTTTCGGCGTTCCGCGGGCGATCACCTCGCCGAAGTCCATCACGGTGATCCTCTCGCAGATCCCCATAACGACGCGCATCTGGTGCTCGATGAGCAGGATGGTGAGCTTGAAACGGTCCCTGATGAAATGGATGAGGTCCATCAGCTCGAGGATCTCCCTCGGGTTCATTCCGGCGGCGGGCTCGTCGAGGAGGAGAAGGCTCGGGTTGCACGCCAGGGCCCTGGCGATCTCCACGCGCCTCTGCTCTCCGTAGGGGAGGTTTTTCGCGATCTCCCCCTGGATGCCATCCAACTTGAAGATGGAGAGAAAATCCAGCGCCTGCTCGGTGAGCTCGTTCTCCTTCTTGAAGAACTCCGGAGTGCGGAGAATCCCGTCCGAAAGCGAATAGCCCGCGTGCGCATGATAGGCAATGCGCACATTGTCCAGCACCGTCAGGTTCTGGAAGAGCCTGATGTTCTGGAAGGTACGGGCGATTCCTTGTTGAGTTATCTCGAAGGGCTCCAGGCCGTCGATCTTCTGGCCGTGGAAAGAGATCCTTCCCGCCGAAAGAGAAATCAGTCCGGTGATGAGGTTGAAGACGGTGGTTTTCCCCGCCCCGTTGGGTCCAATCAACCCCCACAACACGCCGCGGGGAAGGCCCAAGGCAAAGTCCTTGACGGCGCAGAGGCCGCCGAAAAACTTCGTCAGCTCCGTGATATCGAGCAAGGGCTGGTCTCTCTGTTCATCTGCCATCCTGCATACCTCTCTCAAATCTTTCAGGGTTTTACGGGCTCTGAAGCCTGTTTGACGGCTCCGCCGGAGCCCGACGGTCCGCCATCGGCAGATCGGGCCTTGTTGAAGATCCGTCCCGCTTTCAGGAAACCCCATTCTACGCTGCCCAGGAGACCTTGCGGCCGCAGGAGCATCAAGAGGATCAGCGCGATGGGATACAGCACGAAGCGCCAGGTGGGCGCTTCGGGGCCCAGCTGGCCCAAAAGCACTCGCAGGAAGCCTTCCAGGAAGAAGATCCATCCAAAGGAGGCGACAATGGTTCCCGTCATGCTTCCCAGGCCGCCGAACACGACGATAATGAGCGGGTTGAAGCCGGCAATGAAGCTGAAGGTGCCGGGGCTCAGGAACCCGATGTAATGGGCGTAGACCGCGCCGCCGATGCCCGCAAAGAGGCTTCCAACCACGAACGCGAGCAGCTTCGACCTCGCCACGTCGATCCCCATGGCCTTGGCCGCCGTTTCGTCCTCGCGCACCGAGATGATGGCCCGGCCGGTGCTGGAGCGGATGAGGTTCCGCATGATTACGGTCACGATCACCAGAAAGACGAACGCCCAGAGCCAGATGGTGGAGAAGGAAACGGAGGTGAGCCAGCTCAAGAGCGACCCCTGTTGGACCGGGACATCCCACGACCATATCGGCATCTTGGGGATGCCGATCATTCCCCTTCCTCCCTTCATCTCGGGGAAGGGGAGGATGGTGTCGGAGTTCACCATGAGGGTTTGTACGACGATTGCGAACCCAAGGGTTGCTATCCCGAAATAGTCGGAGCCGAGGGTGAGCACGGGGAGGCCGAAGAGAAAGCTCACCTCCGCTGCGAACACGCCGGCAATGATGACCGACAGGAAGAAAATGACCTGCTGGACGGCGGGGGACAGGAACCACCCCGATACATCTGCCGTGCCGAATCCGGAGGCCAGAAGCGGCGCAATGGCATTGCCCGCGATCACCGCGATGACTCCCGCCGCGATTGCCGCGATCATGTAGAAGGTGAAGGCTGAAAGGACGGGAATGCCCCTCTTGAGCCGGAGCAGTCGACCGACGCCGATAAGGGCGATGCCGCCGAGAATTACTCCGATGCCGGCAACGAGGATTCCGCTGGGGTCCCCGTTGGCCCAGCGAAACGTAATGTCGGCCGCGCAGTACGCGCCGATCCCGTAGAAACCCCACTGTCCCAGGCTGAACTGGCCGTTGAACCCGTAGATGAGGTTCAGCCCCAGGGCCACCATGGCCATGGTGCAGGATTGGATGAGAAGGCCCTGATCGAAACCCGAGAAGATCTGGAATTCGCCGAAATGCAGGGAGAGGACGATCTGGATGACGGCGAACGCGCCGAAGATCCCGAGGGCCTTGACCCATTTCTCCTTTCGACCGAGCACCCAGAGAAGTCCGAAAATGTAGGCGAGAAGCGCGCCCATCTTCAGAATTGTGCTGAAAAGGTATGCGAGGTTCATGGGCTCTCCTAGGCTTTTTCCTTTGCCGGCTCTCCAAAGATGCCGGTCGGACGGATGAGCAGCACAATAATCAGTATTGTAAACGCCACTGCGTCGCGCATTGGCGTGGAGATATATCCCATGGTAAGGGCTTCAGCCTGTCCCATGATGAGGGCGCCGATGAAAGCTCCGGGGATGCTCCCAATCCCGCCAAGAACCGCGGCCACGAAGGCCTTGAGGCCCGGCAGGATCCCCATCTGCGTGTTGATCGAGCTGTAAGCGATTGCATAGAGAACCCCGCCCAGACCGGCGAACGCCGATCCAATGGCGAACGTGAAGGATATGATCCGGTCAACGTTGATCCCCATGAGGCGCGCCGTGGGTTTGTCGAAGGAAGTGGCGCGCATGGCGACGCCGATTTTCGTCCTGTGCACGATGAATTGAAGGATTATCTGGACCACGATGGAAGCGATCATGATGAAAACGAGGATGTTCGAGAAAGTGATGGAGTTCGCCGGCGCTTCCACTCCCGGCATGATGCGCTGGATGCCGGCGCTCGAGGTGTACCACGCCACCACGTCGAAGGGCCTCTGGTAGGGAATGAAGCGGGGAGAAAAGACGAAGTACAGGGCGCCGAAGAACTCCAGGAAAAAGGAGACGCCGATCGCCGTGATGAGCGCGGCAATGCGGGGGGCATCCCGCAGGGGCTTGTAGGCCACCCTCTCGATGGTGACCGCCAGAAGCACGCACACGAGCATGGAGAGCAGGATGACGGTCAGGGAGCCGACAATAATGGATATTCCCATGGGCACGCCGGGGAAAAGAGCCTCGGGCCACCGATGGAGGTTGAAACGCGTCACGGCGTAGAAGCTCGTGAAGGCGCCGACCATGAAAACGTCGCCGTGGGCGAAGTTGATCAGCTTCACGATCCCATACACCATGGTGTAGCCCAACGCGATGAGGGCGTACACGAAGCCGAGCTGGAGACCGTTGATGATGTTCTGGACGAACAGGCTGGGGTTGGCCCGCAGGTTGGAAACAAGGATGTAGAGAATCAAGACGGCGAGCGCGATCAGAACAACCTGACCTACCCAGGAGAAAGGGGCCCGGCGCTTGGATTGCCGGATTGTCGCCTCGGGTGCGATTTCTTTGGTTTGTGGCATTGGCTCTCCGCTATTCGTGATCGTTACGAAAAGAGAGGGCAACCGGACGGCTGCCCTCTCGATAAGACAACAATGCGCGAGTCCTTACGGGTTGACCACAGCCTCGAACTTGATGGCCTCAGGAGTCACCTTCAGGATTGTCGCCGACTTCACAGGGTTGTGCTGGGCGTCAAAGGTGATCTTGCCCGACACTCCGTTGAACGTGATCTTCTCCAACGCCACCCGCACCTTGTCGGTGTTGTCCGCGCTGGCGGCCTTGATGCCGGTAAGCAGCAGGTTGGTGGCGTCATAGGCGAGGGCCGCGAGGGCGTCCGGGACCTTGGGGTTGCCGCTGTCGTCCTTGAACGCCGCGCCGTAAGACTTGAGGAAGTTCTGGACCGCGGGCCTCGGGTCGTCCGGCGAATAGTGATTGGTGTAGAACCCGCCGGCCGCCGCTTCCTTGTCCAGGTCCGAGGAATCCCATCCATCTCCACCCATGAAGGCTACCGTGATTCCCTTCTCCTTGGCCTGCTTGGTCGCCAGGTTCACGATGTTGTAGTAGTCGGGCAGGTATACGATGTCAGGCCTCGTGTCCTTGACCTTCGCGAGGATGGCGGAAAAGTCGGTGTCCGTGGCGGTATAGGTCTCCTTGCCGATAATGGTTCCGCCCAACTTCTTGAAGGAACCTTCGAAAGCCTCAGCGAGCCCCTTCACGTAGTCGTTGGCCTGGTCCAGCATGATGAAAGCCTTGCGGGCCTTCAGGTTCTTGTACGCGAAGTTCGCGCCGACCAGCCCCTGGAAGGGGTCGATGAAGCATGCGCGGAATACGTACGCCTTGGTCTTGTTCTTGGAGTCCACGGTGACCGCGGTATTGGTGGAGGTGGGGCTGACCTCGATGACCTTGTTCGCGTTTGCGATTTCCGAGATCGGGATCGAAGCCTTGGAGCATACCTCTCCAATGATGTAATGGACCCTATCCTGGTTGATGACCTTGTTGGCCGCGTTGACCGCGGGGTCCGGGGTGCACTGGCTGTCCTCAATTATGGGGACGATCGTCATTCCCAGCACTCCGCCCTTGGCATTCCACTCCTTGATAGCCAGAAGAGCGCCGTCACGGGTGGAGACGCCGAAGGTGGGCACGGGGCCCGACAAGGGAGCAAGAATGGCGACTTTGAGGTCCGCGGCCGTGGCCGCAAACGCAACCGCCATTCCCAGGATCAGGACCACAGCAAATAGACGCTTCATTCAGTCCTCCTTTTCTCTTGATTTGGTGAATATTCAAGCACCGCGAAAGTATCTGGGACTCTTTCAGGCTGGTCGGGCCCTGCACGAACAATCCGACTCATCAAACCGGGCCACCTCCTCGCGGAAGCGCGCATTCAAGAAAGAATTGAACGAAACAACTATGACCCCTGCCGAATCCCCTGTCAAGCCCTGACTGATTTTCCGAGGAATAATGGCTCTTTTTCACGGCGGCGCTATTCAGCAAGTCGAGACCGCACTTCGGGAAGCTCGCAGTACCAGAGCTCGAAGACCGAGAGCAGCATGGAGAGGACAGCGAGCACAACCCACCCTGCATTGAATCTCTGGACTCCCTCCACATTCATCGTGGCGTGCGGAGCAAGCATCATGAGGCGGCTGATGATGTTGAAGCCCTGTGCAAATGATATGAGGTACCAGGGCCAGGCCGATTGGCTCCTGCGGCTGAGCAGCTGGACAAGGGAAAGGATGACGAGGAGCGTCATGAGGGTGGGCAGCCACCATTCCTGGGAAGCGAGGGTAAAGGAGGAGAGTGGAAAGATGATAATCGGGACTACCTGAAGGCAGAGCACGATGGGAATGGCGACGCGGCTGGAAAGCATTCTCCGAAGCATGGTCCTACGGTACCATACGCCTTCGCATTTTGTCGAGAAAAAAAATCAAGATGGCAGTGGAAGCCGGTCCAGGCGGTTTTCAGCAAAGCACCTGCGTCATTCCACGCGACCGGGCATACCCGATGACATCGTCCATCTCCGTCCGTGTGGGCCGTCGCGATAGGGCGGGGTATTCGGACGCCCTGTAGGCGGGATGATACTGGTCCATGATGTTGAGGTACGTGTCGGTCGAAAGCTCAGCCAGAAAGTCGATAACGGCCCGCGAACCGGAGATGCCCCCCGGGAGCACGAGGTGCCGGACCAGAAGTCCCCTCCGTGCGACTCCCCGCGCATCCATGCGCAGATCTCCCACCTGGCGGTGCATTTCCATCAGGGAAGCCGTGCAATACTCCACGTAGCGCTCCACCCCGGAGAAGGAGCTTGCCTGTGTGTCGCCGCCGTATTTGAAGTCGGGCATATAGATATCGACGAGGCTGTCCAGCTCCCGCAGGAGCGCCGGATTCTCGTATCCGCCGCAGTTGTAGACGATGGGGATCGCGAGGCCTTCGGCGCGCGCACGGCGTACCGCTTCGAAGATCTGCGGCGCCTGGTGGGTGGGGGAGACGAGGTTGACGTTCTCGGCGCCCCGCATGCGAAGGGAGAACATGAGGCGAACCAGCTCTCCCTCCCCGATTGCGGCGCCGCGGTCGAGGGCGCTGATTTCCCAGTTCTGGCAGAAGACGCAGGAAAGGTTGCACGCCGTGAAGAAGATCGTGCCCGAGCCGCCGCTGCCGACGAGGCAGGGCTCCTCGCCGAAATGGAGATCTGCGGAGGAGACCACGATTTTGTCCAGGGTGCGGCAGCGGCCCGTCTCTCCCGCTCTCCTGTTGACGCGGCAGAAATTGGGGCAGACTTCGCAGGTTGTAAGCCAGTCAAGAAGGGTGCTCATTGAAAGGACAGCGGCTCTCGCGCGGCCTAGCGCGGCATCCCCAGCCTTTCGGCATCCAAAACGGCGGAATGCCGCCGTAGGCCTCGGGCGGGTTACGGGGTCCCTATGGAATTCCCCAGCGCTTCTGCGGCCTGCTTCTCATGCCCCCTTTCGCGGCGCGGTAGCGCCGCTGTCGGGCAAAGGCTGCCGCGCCGGGGCTCCCTTGCACGCGGCTATGGCGCGCTTGTCACCCGGCTCCCGCCATCCCTGGCTCCGCCGGGTTTCGGCCTCCCTGCGGGGTATCCCCAGCGCTCCCGCCGTTTGCTTCGCAAACGTCTGCTGCGCCGGGGCCCCCTTCCGCGCGCCTACGGCCCGCTTCAGCCAAGACTGGGAATTGAACCCAGGACCTGCGCATTACGAGTGCGCTGCTCTACCAGCTGAGCTACCTTGGCGTGCCGGGCAAGGATAGCGGAATTGACGAAAAATGGCAACACTGCGGCGGCTTCCAAGCGCGGGGCGCCCCCTGAACGCCGCACTGCGGCGGCTCGGCCGCGTCGGCTCGGCTGCGTCGGCGCGAAGCGCGACACAGCCATAGAAGCGCGACACAGCCATAGAAGCGCGACACGGCCCGAGGAGCGCCGAAACCGCGCAACGAGGGCCCAGGGCGGCAGCGGTTTGCGAAGCAAACTGCGAGAGCTCTGGAGGCCAGGTCCGCCCTGTTCCGTCGTCAAGGAACCTCCAGGGCTACCGATAATGAGAGTGAGAAAACGGAGGAATCTGTGGTACGAGGCTTGTTCACGGGCGCCAGCGGCATGATCGTTCAAATGGACCGCATGGATGCCATCGCCAACAACCTGGCAAACGTCGACCTCACGGGCTACAAGAAGGACACGGCGGTCACGAAGGCGTTCCCCGAGATGCTGATGCGCCGATTCAACGACGATGGGGTCTACCGCTTTCCCATCGGCTCCGTGGACACTTCCCCCATCGTGGGGAGGCTGGGCACCGGCGTCGAGCTGAACGAGGTATACACCGTGTTCGAGCAGGGTGCCATGAAGCAGACGGAGAACGACTTCGATCTTGCCCTCGAGGGGCAGGGCTTCATGACGATCCAGACCTCCCGCGGCGAGCGGCTGACGCGAAACGGCGCTTTCCTCGTCAACGCAGATGGATACCTTGTCAACGAGCTGGGAGATTTCGTCCTGGGAGAGAAGGGGCCGATCAAGATCAAGAAGAACAACTTCGTCATCGACCAGGACGGCACGGTCTGGCAGAACGCGGCCTTTGCGGGAGACGACAAGCGTCTGGTGTCCCAGCAGGAGAACGAGTGGGAGAACATCGAAAAGGTCGACAGGCTGCGGATCGTGGACGTGAACAGGAAGCGCTATCTCCAGAAGGAAGGAAACTCGTACTGGCGAACGACCGGGGAATCGGGTGATGCCCAGATCGTGGACGGCTCCGCCCGGCCGCGGGTCCGCCAGGGCTTTCTCGAGTGCGCCAATGTGAATGCCGTGCGCGAGATGGTGGACATGATCGAGGTAAACCGCGCCTACGACGCGAATCAGAAGCTGATCCAGACCGAGGACACCCTCCTGGGAAGACTGCTGAATGAGGTGGTGAAGGTATGATGAGATCGCTGTGGACGGCCGCGTCCGGAATGATCGGACAGCAATTCAATATTGACACGATCGCCAACAACCTGGCAAACGTGAACACGACCGGTTTCAAGCAGAACCGGGCCGACTTCGAGGACCTGCTCTACCAGACGGAGCTCCTCGCCGGGACGCCCGCCACCGAGGTGACGGTGGTGCCCACGGGCATCCAGGTCGGCCACGGAGTGAAGCCCGCGGCGACCCAGAAGATATTCACCCAGGGCGCCCTGCAGTCCACGGGCAACGTCTCGGATATCGCAATCGAAGGGGAGGGCTTCTTCCGCGTTCTTCAGTACGATGGTACCTATGCCTATACGCGGGACGGGTCGTTCAAGATCGATTCAAACGGGCAGATCGTCACTTCCAACGGCTACCGCCTCCTGCCGGAGATCGTGCTGCCGGAGGGCTTTGTCCACGACAGCCTCGCCATATCCCAGGATGGAAGGATCACGGTGAAGGTGGCGGGAAGCGACGATCCCATCGAGGTGGGCCAGATCGAGCTCTACAGGTTCGTCAATCCGGCGGGCCTCCAGGCCATCGGGGAAAACCTCCTGAAGGTCACTAACGGCTCTGGAGAGGCGATCGCGGGCCGCCCCGGGTTCGAAGGCATGGGAAAGGTGCTGCAGAACTTCCTCGAGATGTCCAACGTCTCCGTCGTCAAGGAGATGGTGAACATGATCGTGGCTCAGAGGGCCTACGAGCTGAACTCCCGGGCCATCCAGACCTCGGACAACATGCTCGCCACGGCAACCAGCCTCAAGAGGTAAGGCCGGCTCTCCATGAGAAAGCCGCCGTTCGCCGCGATACTCCTGATGCTCCTCCTGGCATCGGCGCTCTGTGACGCTGCGGCCGTCACGTTGTACGTGAGGCGCGTGGTGGTGGCTCAGCCCGGCGGCCTCACCGTGGGCGATCTCGTTCAGACCTCGGGGGAGGTCTCCCAGGAGCTGCGCGAGGCTCTGGCGCGAAGCGTAGCGATCCTCTCCGACCGCCTCCTCATAATCCCCTCCGGGCTGTACAGCGGGCTCTTCGAGCAGAGCCTCGGCGGCGGCCTCATTCTTGTGGGCAAGCGCACCCTTGTGGTGCCCCAAGGCTCCCTCGCCGATGCCGCCCTCCAGCTGGTCGACAGGCTTGCCGATTACCTGGAGAATCAGGGTGGAATCGGAAGGGGGAGGGTGGAGCTCGAGGTGGGGCAGGTATCCGGGCTTCCCGCGGGCATGCCCCCTTCGGGCCTCGTGTTCACAACCATCCGCGCGGAGAGGAAGGCCGGCCTGTTCTCCGGTCCGGCGGAGTTCAGCTTCAGTTATGCGGGACAGAATCCGGGCCAGTTGGGAGGCTTCATTGCCTTGAAGATCACCCAGGTGGAGACTCCGGCACCCTCCGCGCCCGGCAGCGTAAGCACGGGTGACGGCATGGTTCTCGGCAGCCTTGCCGGGGCGATGGCGGGGGATGCGGGAGTGCGCGAGAACGACCCCGTTTCCGTCTTCTTCAGAAAGGGCGCCATCACGATCGAGATGCCGGGCAGGGCCCTTCAGTCCGCGCACCTCGGCGAGCAGGCGAAAGTCTTCATCCCCGAAAGCCGCTTGAGCTTTTCGGGGATCGTGGTCGGGAACAAGGCGGTGAGCGTTGAGATCAGATAGGCTTTGCGGTTTTTCGCGGTTCGGCGCCGCAATCGTCGCCGCGCTTTTGCTTCTTGTAGCTTTCAGCGCCGCGGCCGCCCCTACCGTGCGGATCAAGGATATTGCGTACCTTCGCGGCGTACGGGGAAACCAGATTCTCGGATTGGGGCTGGTCACGGGGCTCTCTGGAAAGGGGGACTCCTCCAACTCCAGCATGCTCCAATCCTCCCTTTCCACCCTCATGTCCAACTTCGGATTCACCGTTTCTCCTCAGGATATCAGGAGCAGGAACTGCGCCGTTGTCATGGTGAGCGCGGAGCTGCCCGCCTTCTCACGGCCCGGCGACACCATCGACGTGACGGTGTCGAGCATTGGAGACGCACGGGACCTGGACGGCGGGATCCTCCTCCAGACCAACCTCCAGGCGGCGAATGGACAGACGTACGCGGTGGCCCAGGGCAAGGTGATGAGCACGCCGGACCCCTCCGGCGTTCGGACCGTGGGGAGCATTTCCCTGGGCGCGATCGTAGAGAAAGAGGCCGTTTCGCAGTACGTCCAGAACAACACCGTCTCATTGGTGCTTCGAAACCCCGACTTCGTTACGGCAAGCGCGGTTCAGAAAGCCGTGGAGGCGGCGTTTTCCGGAATCAAGACGACGAGCCGGGACCCCTCCCTCCTGGAGATCCAGATCCCCGACGCCCAGAGCTCCAATCCCGTCGCGTTTCTCGCTCAACTGGAGGCTCTCACGCTTACCCCCGATGCCAGCGGCAAGGTGGTGATCAATTCCTCAAGCGGGGTCATCGTGATGGGAGACAGGGTGAGAATCGGCAAGGTGGCGGTCTCCTATAAAAGCGCCCGCGTCACGGTGGGCGCCTCCGCGGCCCAATCCGCGACGCAGCCCGACATCTTCGTGGTCGGGGATACCGCTACCGTGGACGACTTCGTTTCTTCACTGAAATCCGTGGGCCTGAAAACGGATGCCATCATCGGCATCCTCCAGGCTATCGAGAAGGCGGGCGCCCTCTTCGGGACGCTCGTGATCATGTGAGGGACTGGACATGATAGTAGCGAGCGCCGGACATTCCTCTTCATACCCGTTGAATCCCTCCCAGGTGAGGAAACCTGTGGACAAGAACAGCGAGTTGTACAAGGCATGCCTGGACTTCGAGTCTCTTTTCGTAAAACAGATGCTCGACGTCATGCGAAAGACCGTTCATAAGGATGGCATCCTGGACGGCGGCATGAGCGAAGAGATTTTCGAAGACATGCTATATGACCAGTATGCAAGAAAAATGGCTGAAACCGCCCAATTCGGGCTTGCGGAAACCATTTATCGTCAGGTATCATCAAAAGCATAGTGCCACTCTGTATGAAAAAACATACAGAACGAGGCCAATCAATGCCTGTCCGAGGGGTAAGATAAAATAATTAATTATAATATAAATAATTAGATGTTATTCGTATGCTCTCCCTCTTGGCATGGTACTTGTTTATATAAGGGCAGGAGCTATTGATGGGTAGGAAGAGGGAGATGACGACATCATTCGATGACAACCTCCACGCTTACTTCAGCCAGATTAAGAAGGCCAAGCTCCTGACCTTCGAGGAAGAGCTCGCCCTTTCCAAGAGAATCCAGGCCGGCGACGAGGAAGCCAGAAACATCCTGATCGAGGCGAACCTCCGCCTCGTCGTGCGCATCGCCAAGAGCTACATTACGCCGGAGGTTTCAATCCTCGACCTCATCCAGGAGGGCAACCTCGGCCTCATGAGGGCGGTCTCCAAGTACGACTACAAAAAAGGCGTGCGCTTCAGCACCTATGCCTCCTGGTGGATCAAGCAGTCGATCGTGAGGGCCCTCTCCAACAAGAGAAGGGTCATCCGGCTTCCCCACAGGCAGGAGGAGAAGCTGCGCAAGATCAATAAAGTCTACAACAATCTCTCCCAGGTCCTCATGCGAGAGCCGACCCTCGTGGAGATCGCCGAGGAAATCGGCCTGGAAGAGGAGGAGATCGCTTCCATTCTCAACTCCTCCAGCTCCGTAGCCTCCCTCGACTCCACGGCATCGGACGATTCGGGAAGCCTCCACGATGTTGTCGAGGATCTCTCGTACAACCCCGACAAGGAGCTGATGAAAAAGAACCTCCGCGAAGACACCCTGCGGTTCCTCCAGGGTCTCCACGAGAAGGAGAGGCGGATATTGCTCTACAGGTTCTCCTTCATCGGCGGCAGGCGCTACACCCTGAAGAAGATCGGCGATGAGCTGGGCATCTCCCCGGAAACCGTCCGTCAGATCGAGATTCGCGCCCTCAAGAAACTGCGTTCCTTCTCCGATGAGCTGAAAGAGTACGTTTACAGCTGACGCTCCGGAGTCAAGATGGCTTCCATACCGAAGGCAAAGGCGCGCTTCGCCTTCGTCTTTCTCACCCTCTGCGCCGTTTCGCTCTTCATCGTCCTGGCAACCTGTCTGCCTTCAAAGCCCGAGGCGTCCAGGGCCCGGCCGCAGCGCCCATCGGCCGGTGCATCCGAGGTCCAACCCCAGGCGCCCGCCGAGGTGGGCGTCACGCGTCATGAGCCTGAGCGGCTTTCCGCCCAGCCTTCCCTGCCCGCCGCCCCACCCCAGCGTCCGGCGCCGGAAAAGGGAGGAAGGATGGCCGTCATCATCGACGATGCGGGCTACAAACTCGAGGACCTCCAGCCCTTCCTCGATTTCCCACCGCCCGTCACGATCGCCGTCCTGCCGAATCTCGCCAACAGCGGCGAAGCGGCACGGCGGGTTTTAGCCGCCGGCAAGGGTCTTCTCCTCCACTGTCCGATGGAGCCCCGCAACGGGGAGGATCCCGGTCCCGGAGCCCTTCGAACTGACCAGACCGACGCCGAGATCGAGGGGCTCCTCGCCGCGGCCTTCAGATCCGTTCCCGGAGCCGAGGGGTTGAACAACCACATGGGCTCCCGGGCCACGGCCGACGAGCGGCTCATGACCGATGTCATGGCCTACTTGAAGAAGGAAGGGAAGCTGTTCGTCGACAGCAGGACCACCGCGGATTCCGTGGCGGAGCGGATCGCGGCCGGCTTCGGCGTGCCCTTCCTCCAGCGCGACGTCTTCATCGACAACGAGCGGGACGCGGCGGACATCGAGCGCGCCATTGCCGCGGGCGTCGAGCGGGCGAGAACCGGGGGAAGCGCGATCCTCATCGGGCATGTACATACCCCGGAGATTCTCGCTATATTGAAGAGGGACCTCTCGAAGCTCCAGGAATCGGGAGTCCGGCTCGTGAGCCTCCCTGAAATCCTCGGAAGCGAGTGAGGAACCGCGAGAGTGAAGATCCTCGGGATAGAAAGCTCGTGCGACGAGTGCTCGGCCGCCGTGGTCGAGGACGGACGGCGCATACTCAGCAACATCGTCTTGAGCCAGGTCGATTTCCACAAGCCCTTCTACGGGGTGGTCCCCGAGATCGCCTCCCGCAAGCACATCGAGTGGATCCAGCCCGTCGTCTCGGACGCGCTCGCCGAGGCCGCGATGGGGATCGGGGACATCGATGCTGTAGCTGTCACCTACCGCCCGGGGCTGATCGGCTCCCTGCTCGTCGGCCTCTCCTTTGCCAAGGGGCTGGCGTACGCTCGCGGGCTGCCGCTGGTGGGAGTGGACCACATCCTTGCCCACCTCTACGCCCCGCACCTTGAGCGGGACATTCGCTACCCCTATCTCGGCCTCCTGGTTTCCGGGGGGCATACCATCATCGCCCGGGTGGATGACTACGATAGGATGGAAGTGCTGGGCACCACGATCGACGACGCATGCGGCGAGGCATTCGACAAGGTGGCCAAGCACTACGATATCGGGTTTCCCGGCGGGGTTGCGATCGACCGGCTTTCCCGGGAGGGAAACCCACGGGCCTTCCGCTTTCCTGTTCCGACTCTCGACAAGGGGCAGGCCCTCTACGATGTCTCCTACTCGGGGCTGAAGACGGCCGTCATCCATCAGGTGGATCGGTTTTGGGACGGCAAGTCGGAAAAGAGCATGGCCAACATCGCAGCGTCCTTCCAGAGGGTGGCAATCGATATCCTGGCCGACAGGGTCATTCGGGCCGCGAAGGACCAGAAGCTCTCCTGCATCGTGGCGGGGGGCGGTGTTGCCGCCAACAGCTATCTCAGAAAGAGGCTGGGGGATGAGAAAGACTTCGAGGTGATATTCCCCTCGCTCAAGCTGTGCACCGACAATGCCGCAATGGTGGCCGGCTTCGGATTCCGCGCACTCAGGGATGGAAAAACATCGGATTTCAGCCTCAACGCTTCCGCCCGCGTGCCCATGTTCAAGCGGACGTATCCCTAGAGCTCAAGCGGTCCCGCGCATCCTCTCGCCCGCATTGTTGTCCCGGAACCGGGGCTGACGGTAACTTTCACATATCGGATTCCCGTGATGATGAGACGGAAGCTTGGCAGGACGGGGCTGGTCGTGACGCCCGTCGGGTTGGGGTTGGCCGCCTTGGGGCGGCCGGGCTACATCACCCTGAAGCATGACGAGGATCTCGGCTTTGAATACGGCATCAAGGACATGGAGTCGCATGCCCACGACGTTCTGGATGCCGCCTGGCAGGCGGGAATCCGCTATTTCGACACCGCCAGATCATACGGCCGCGCCGAGTCATTCCTGGCTTCCTGGCTGCGCACCCGAAGGATCAGTCCCGGCGAAGTCTCGGTGGGCTCCAAGTGGGGGTACACCTACACGGCGGATTGGCTCGTCGCGGCACCGGTTCATGAAACCAAGGAGCATTCCCTGGAGGTGCTGCGGCGGCAGCGGCAGGAAAGCGAGGGGAATCTAGGGCGCTACCTTCGGCTCTACCAGATCCACTCCGCCACTCTGGAGAGCGGAGTGCTGGCGGACAGGGACGTGCTTGCCGAGCTCGCCCGCTACCGTGATGAAGGTCTCGCCATCGGACTGACGGTGAGCGGGCCGGGGCAATCGGAGACTCTCTATCGGGCTTTGGAGATCGCCGTCAACGGGAGGCCGCTTTTCGAGTGCGTTCAAGCCACCTGGAACATCCTCGAGCCGTCTGCGGGCACGGCCCTGGAGGTGGCGCATCGAAGCGGCGTTGGCGTCATCGTCAAGGAGGCACTGGCGAATGGGCGCCTGACGGGGAAAAACGCGGATCCCGCGTTCTCGCCTAAGCTCACCGCGCTTCAAAGCATCGCGGCCGGACTCGACGCCGGAGTCGACGCCGTCGCCATTGCAGCAGCGCTGGCGCAGCCGTGGGCGGACGTGGTCTTAAGCGGAGCCGCAGTTCGCGAGCAGCTGTCCTCCAACCTGACAGCCGAGGAAGTGATCCTGACGGGGAACGAGCTCGAGCGGCTGTCTGAGCTTGCCGAAAACCCGCAGGAATACTGGGGCAAGCGCAGCGCCCTGCCGTGGAACTGAAAGACCGGCAAGAAAAGCAGAGACCTGGGTGACAGATTGCGGCCTTCTCCGGGTTGAACTCTTCACGATATATGAAGACGCTTCGAATGCTCTCCATTGCCATCACGAGCGCTTTCCTCCTTGCCATGGCCGGCTGCGTAGATCCGGGCTGGAGCTTTCCCACCGGCTATGATTCATTCACGGCCCCCCAGGGCTACGATACCGGGAGTTGTACTCGCTTTCTCAATGCGGCGGCGGTTTGCATGCGGTCCGAAAAATCGGATAAGGCGGCGAACCTCGCTTCCATCCGCGATATGACGGCTCTCATCATGGCGGAGCACTCGGATACCGACGTGATCGTGTTCCCCGAACTGTGCACGAGCTGGCTCTGGGACCCGGCGGATCCCGTCTCCTATTACGCCTCCGTGGCGGAGCCGGTTCCCGGCCCTTCCACGGCGTATGTATCCGGCCTCGCGTCCCAGTACGGCGTCGCCATTGTCTTCGGTCTGGCGGAAGTCGAGAACGGCGCTTATTACAGCTGCCAGGCGATGTTGAAACCGGACGGAACGCTTGTGAAATACAGAAAGCGCGGCCTGAACAGCGGCGATAGGGCAAACGGCTGCACGCCGGGAGCCGCGCGCGCCGAATCCGAGGTCAAGGGAGTGACCGTGGGCTTCCTCATCTGTTCGGACTACCAGGATGAGGCGGTCATCCGCGACCTTTCCACGGGAGGCGCTCCCGTGATCCTCGCCAGCATCGCAACCGAGACACGGCTGAACAATGGCGTCGACTTCCTTGCCCGCTCCCTCTCCCGATGGGTTGTCTATTCCAACGGCGGCGGCACGCAGGGAGATGTATCGCTTCCGGGCCACGTCTTTGTCGCGGATCCAACCGGCACCGTCCACGATCCTGAAAGCGGGCCGGGAGCCTACTCCTGGTTCCGCATCGGGGTGTATTGATGAAGAAACACGCCGCATGTCTCCTGCTCATGGCTGCTGTCGGGATAGCGACGGCGCTTGCTGACACGCAGCAGCGCGAGCCTTTCCTCTATGTCGCCTGGAATCCGGGCGCCGCCCTGTCGTTCTTTCCAACGGAGTTCGTGACCCGCTCCATTCTGCCCACCGTCTTGTTCAACCAGGAAGCCGGCGTGGCGCTCGCCGCGGGGTTTTACCGGGACAGCCAGGTGCTTGAGGGGCGGGCGGCTTTCGGCAACTCCAACGCCTACTATTTCGTGATGCAGTTTCAATTCGGCTGGAGCTGGTTTTTCGCGGAGTCGCGGGGTTGGATGGACAAGGGTCCATACGCGGGCGCCTGCCTGCGCTACTGGGACCTCATCCAGGTGTACAGCGGCGTCCAATCGCACAACATCGCGCCGATGCTCGATGTCGGCTGGTGGTTCGACCTGGGGGGGTGGTTAATTGATATACGGATGAGCCAGGTCTTCGCCGTGGCATCTTTTTCAAGCATTCCCTACTCCCGGCCGGGCATTGCCTTCATAGCGAGCCCGATTCCCGGAATCTCGCCCGTGATGCCGATCGGGCTCGTCCAAATCGGAATCAAGCTTTAGGCGAAGGGCACGCCTCGCACGCGCCCCGACCCAGCCGCGCCGCCCTTTGACAAGCCGATGGTCGCATATTAGTATAAAAAGGGGTTAGGCATGGAAAGCTTGTTCATTACCTATGCATCGGATTCTCCCGAGGGCATGTCGATCATCGACGAGCTGCGCTCCGCCTGCGATGAAATCCATTGTACCGCAGCGGTGAAAAAAGCCCTCGAATCCTCGATTCCGGATCTCGCGGCCGCGGCGATCCTGGTCTTCGGCGTCCAGAAGACGGGCCAATCGGAGCTGCCCGCCGATTTTTCGCGATTGGCCGAAGCCATGAAGGGCGCCAACTTCGCGGGCAAGACCGCGGCGTTCATCTCCTTTGGAGGCAATGGGGCTTCGGCCCGGTTGCGCATCATCCTCCGCGACACCGACATCGCGCAGTTCGACGAGGAGCCGGTCTTCGCCTCGCCGGGCTCCGCCCGGACCGCGAACCTGCGGGAATGGGTCAAGAAGCTGATGACTTTCCACCAGGGGAACCACGGTGCGGGAAAATGAGCTTCTCGACTCAGTTATCAGGAAGATTCCCGACTTTCCGAAGCCCGGAGTCCTTTTCTACGATATCACGGGAATCCTCGTAAACCCTCCCGCCTTCATATCCTGCATCGACCTCATGATGGAGATCTACCGGGAGACGCCCATCGACGCCGTGGCTGCCATTGAGTCGCGCGGCTTCGTGTTCGCGGCACCCTTCGCGTACAAGCGGCAGGTCCCGCTGATCCTCCTTCGAAAGAAGGGAAAGCTTCCGGGAGATACCTTCAAGATGCGTTTCACCCTCGAGTATGGAGAGGACGTCCTGGAGGTGCATAAAAGCGACGTGCGCCCGGGGATGCGCGTTCTCCTGGTCGATGACCTGATCGCCACCGGAGGAACCTTGAGCGCATCGGCGAAGCTCCTCACCCAGGGGGGAGCCCGGGTAGCCGCGGTGTTCGGTGTTGTGGGGCTGCCCTTCCTCCACTACGAGAAGGCCCTCGCGGGCCTGCCGGTGACCACTCTCATCCAGTACGGCAGCGAGAAGGCCTGAAGAGCTTCTAGCAGATTCGCGGCAGGAGCAGACCGCGGGGGAAATCCAGGACCCTTCTCCCGCCGATCCGCGTCGTGAGGGTCACCGTCCCGGGAAACGCTCCCGTCACATCACCCACACAACATGCGCCGGCGCCCAGCGGGTGTGCGCGGAGGATCGTGAGGGCGGAATCGAGAGTCGAAGCCGAAACCACCGCCACCATGACCCCCTCGTTGGCTATCTCCAGGGGGCTCAAGCCGAGGATGTCCGCCGCGGCGGTGACGTCCTCGGACACGGGGAAGGCGTTCTCTTCCGCTTCTATTCCCCACGCGGCGTTGCCGGCCATTTCGTTGAGTATCGCGGCAACCCCGCCCCGGGTTGCGTCGCGCATGAAGCGCAGGTCCTCGCCCAGAGCGAAGAGCCCCTGGCACAGCGGAAAGAGCGGCGCCGCGTCCGAGCGGAGGGTCGGCCCCACCGGGAGAGATTCCCTGGCGGCTAGGATTGCGAGGCCATGGCTGCCCAGGGGGCCGGAAACGATCACGCGGTCGCCCACACGTATGCGAGCGGGCGAGATGGGGTGGGGGAAGACCCGCCTGCCGATCCCCGTGGTCGTGAGGAAGATGCCTCCGCCCTTTCCGCGGGGGACCACCTTGGTGTCGCCGGTCACGACGCGCACCCCCACCTCGGCCGATGCCGTGGCCACGGACTCGACGATGCGCCTCATGTCGTCGAGGGGGAATCCTTCTTCAACTATGATGCCCAGGGCGATGCAGAGCGGCCGCGCGCCCGACACCGATAGATCGTTGCACGTGCCATAGACGGCGAGCCTGCCGATGTCACCTCCGGGGAAGAAAGGCGGATCGACCACGTAGCCGTCCGTTGTCACCATGAGCTCGGATCCGGGCTCAACAGCGCTCGCATCGGCAAGCTCCGGGTACGCGTCGCTCTTGAACGAGGGGTAGATGACGCTCTCCACCAGCTCTCGCGAGAGGGCCCCGCCGCTTCCATGCTCGATCCTCACCGGGCCGGACTTTTTCATTTCTTTCCTCCGCTTTTCCCGCCCTCGCTCCGGGCCCGGCCTGCGAGCTCGGAGGCCTGTCGGGCGCCGCGCGCGGTCCCGCCGACGGCCGGCGCGCGGGACACGTATCTCAGGTAGGCCGCGCAGGTCCCCTCGGAGGAGACCATGCAGGGGCCGATGGGATCGTCGGGAGTGCATGCCGCGGCAAACAGGGAGCAGTCGGTTGGAAGGGCTTCTCCCGTTATGACCTTTCGGCAGAGACAGCGGGGGTTGTCGTGCTCCCGAACCTCGGGAAGCGGGAAGCGCTTCTCGGCGTCGAGAGATGAAAGCTCCGCCTTCAAGCCGAGCCCGCTCGCCGGGATCACCCCGAGTCCCCGCCACAGGGCGTCCCGCGGCTCGAGCATCTCCTCCATCATGCGAAGGGCTTTCGGGTTTCCGCCGGGCTTCACGGCGCGCGGGTAGGCGTTCTCTACCTTGTTCTCCCCGCGGGCGATCTGGCGCAGCAGCATGAGAACTCCCAGGAGCATGTCGAGGCCCTCGAAGCCCGTTATCACTCCGGGAAGACCGCCTTTCTTTTCTAGAAAGGCGTACGGCTCCGGCCCCAGGATCACCGACACGTGCCCGGGAAGGAGAAAGCCATCCACCCGCCGGGCGGGGTCTGCGGCGAGGATGCGAAGAGCGGGCGGGATGACCTTGAAGGCGGAGTAGAGGAAGAGGTTTGCGATCCGCTGCTCGAAGGCGCGGCGGAAAACCGCGATAACCGCCGGTATCGTGGTCTCGAACCCGATCCCCAGGAAAACGACCGGTTTCTTCTCTCCCGCTGCCAGGGACAAAAGCTCCAGGGGCGAGTACACGAGCCTGACGCCCCCCGTGCCGGAGAACGAGACAAGAGCCTCTCCGTTGGATCCCGGCACCCGCAGCATGTCCCCGAAACTCGCGATGACAACCTCTCCGCTACCGGCTAGGGAAATGGCGTTGTCGATATACCCGCTGGGTGTGACGCACACGGGACATCCGGGACCGGAAACGAGGGTAATCTTGGCGGGCAGAAGGGAGTGCACCCCCTGCTTTCGAAGCTCCACCGTATGCGTTCCGCAGACCTCCATCAGCTTGACGGGACGGCCGATCTCCTTGACCACTTTCTCTATTTCGGCGACGAGCGAGCCCGCGAGCCTCTTCTCTTCGGTCAAGGCCTTGTCGTTCATCCCGCCTCGCCCCGCATGAGCTCGCCCATCTTTCGGAAGAGCTCGAGGCGCTCCTCGGCTTCCTGCAAGGAGAGGATCTCGATCGCAAAACCGGCGTGGACTATCACATGGTCGCCGGGATTCGGCTGCTCGAGAAGTGAAACGTCGATCTCGAGCTCGCCGCTGCCCTGGGCGACAATGGCCTTGCCGCCTCCAAGCAGGCGGAGGATTTTCACGGGAACCGCAAGACACATGAGAGCACCTCTTACTGGGGGATGAAATATACCTGGCCGAGGGAGAGCCCCCCATCCCCGGGCGGAACTCTTTCATTGAGGTAAACCTCAAACCCGTCCTGTTTCAAGAGGGGAACCAGGAGCTCCCGAAGGAGAAGGTTCTGGAACACCCCTCCGCTCAGCGCGATGCGGCCCATTCCCGTGCTCTCCCTCATGCGGCGGGCCCCTTCGAAGGCCGCCTGGCTGATTGCCTGGTGGAAGAGCAAGGCAAGCTCGCCGACGGAACTGTCAGCGGGCCGGTGAAGCAGGTATGCGATGAGGGGTGCGGGGTCGATCGTGAAGATCCGTTCCTCCTCCACAGGCGCCTCGAACGGGAGAAGCTCCGTAGCCCGTTCCGCAGAAAGGCCCCGCCTCCCCTGGAAGAGCGCTTGCAGCCCCACACCTTCCAGCCGTATCGGTCCTTCCCCCTCATAGCTTGTCGTCACCACCAGCCCAAGCGCGGCTGCCGCGGCGTCGAATATTCTTCCCAGGGAAGAGGTGGGAGGCGAATTGAGCCGCTTTTCAAGCATTACGCGAACGAGCGCCTCGTCCCTGGCGGGCAGTCCGGGGATGGGGCCGGCGGCCAGGCTCGAACCGCCCGGGCGAGTCGGATCGGCCACGATCGCCAGCGCGATGCGCGGCGGGTTCAATACGGCGGCATCTCCACCGGGAAGAGGGAAGGGGCGGAAGCTTCCCAACCGCCGGAAGCCCCTGCGGGTGGCGTGGAGGAACTCCCCGCCCCATATCGAGCCGTCGGTGCCGTATCCCGTCCCGTCGAACGAAAGCCCGATGACCTCCTCCAGACCGTGCTCCGCCATGACGGAAAGCATGTGGGCAAAGTGGTGCTGGATGGCGACGCGCCTCGGAAAATCGGCGCGCTCTGCCCACTGGGTTCCGCGGTACTGCGGATGAAGATCGTGCACGACAAGATCCACCTGCGCGTTGTAGAGGTCCAGGAGGCCGCGGATCTGCGCCTCGAACTGGGTCATCGTCTCGCGGTCGTCCAGGTCCCCGATGAAAGGGCAGAGGTGCACGTCCGTGCCGCGTGCCAGAGCCGGGGCGTTCTTCAGGTCGCCGCCGATTCCCAGAATCGTCCCCCTGACCGGCTCCCTCAGTGTGATCAGGCGTGGCACATAACCTCGAGAGCGGCGCATGAGAAACGATGGAGTCGAGCCTCCCCGCCTCGCGATTGAATCGTCAGAACGGAAAAGAATCCTCCTGTCGTGCATGAGAAACAGGTCCGCAGTGTCGGAGAGCCTGGCCAGCGCCTCCTCGGGGCTCGTGACAATGGGCTCGCCTGCCCGGTTTCCCGACGTCATCACGAGGTGTCCGCTGTGCAGGAGGGCTTCCGGGTGGCGAAAGATCAGGAGGTGGAGTGGAGAGTATGCAAGCATGACGCCCAGGGTGTCGGTTTCTGATACGCGGCGCAGATGCTCGGGGGAGCCGGGCTTTCGGGGGGCAATGATGATGGGACTTTCGACGGAGCGGAGCATCCTCTCTTCCTCCTCGGACAAGAGGCATAGGCTCCTTGCTTCCTCGAGACCGCTTGCCATGAGGGCGAAGGGCTTCCGCTCCCTCTCTTTGGCCTTTCGCAGGCGATCCATCGCGCGGTCGCTCGACGGATCCGCGGCGAGGTGAAAGCCGCCGATCCCCTGCAGGGCAATGATGGCACCTTCATTGAGGGCGGCGATTGCCCGCTTCACCGGATCGCCTTCGATCGGGATGCCGCGGCCGTCTGTCACGCGAAGACGGGGTCCGCAGACTGGACAGGAATTGGTCTGGGAGTGGAAACGCCTGTCCGAAGGGTCCCCATACTCCCTCAGGCATTCGGGGCACTGCGCGAAGTCGCGCATCGACGTGGTCTCGCGGTCGAAGGGAGTACTCTCTACGATGGAATAGCGCGGCCCGCATTGGGTGCAGGTAATGAAGGGGTAGAGGTAGCGGCGGTCCGCGGGGTCCAGAAGCTCGCGGGCGCAGTCCGGACAGATGGCAAGGTCTGGAGGGATGGGCGGAAAGCTGTAATCGGACGGCGCGCTGTGCTCGATGCGGAAGGCTCGGCCGGAGGCGCTTCCTTCAAGCGGCTTGATGTCGAGGGCTTCCACCGAGGCGACATGGGCGACGGAGGGGAGGCTTCGGTTGAGGAGCTCTGCAAAGCGCCCCACCGATCCGTCTTCACCCTCGACCTCCACGATGACCTCTGACCTTCGATTCTGCACGAATCCGGCCAGGGAAAGCGATGTGGCCACCCGGTAGACGGTCGGCCTGAACCCCACCCCCTGAACCGTGCCGCGAAAGATGAAGCGCCGTCTTGAAACCCTTTTCACAACCCCTCGCCAGCCAATGCTACTATGCCGCCCGCCGCATTGACCACCCCCGTTGGGGCGTGTACCCTGGCCACGGATGGCTGAGGTCGGCTGAGGCAGGGATGCCGGCAGGCCGACTTTTCGGGAGGAGCGCATGGCGAACATCGTTTTAAAGGCCCACGACCTCGACGGTTTCTTGAGCCCTTCCGACAAGCGGATCATCGAAGAGGTCAACGCGCGCTTCACTCACGCCCTGGAGTATTTCCGCCTGCTGTCGGATCCCGAGAAGATCGCGAGCCACGACGGCGCGACGAGCGAGCTCATCACCCTGTACAACGAGCTGGGCCGCATGATGAAGGAGATCATCGCGGGGGAGCCGAAGTTGAACGTGTATTCATTCGGCACCCCCAAGCAGGTCCATGGGGAGGTCTCGCGGCTCATCTCCAAGCTCCGCGACGTGCGCACCGAGCGCCCCGAGTTTCTCTACTACACCCAGAGGGCGTACGAGCTTCTCTTCAACTTCGCCTTCTCCGGCACCGTCAACGAGAAGAAGAACTTCATCGTCGTGCGGACCCCCGTGACTATTCCCTCCCAGAACTTCGCGGTGCACAAGATCCCCGACGTGGACGAGCAGATCGAGAACAGCGTCATGTGCGTGATGCTCCGGGGGGCCCTGCTCCCCTCGATGATCATGTCCAAGGAGATCCAGGAGTACTCGTCCCATGGGTACGTGACGCCGTTCGCCCTGTTCAAGATCTCCCGCGATGATACGAAGGAAGAGCGTGACATGGAGTATCTGCTCAACCTCGAGCTGTCCTATTTCGACCTGGCCCAGCTCGACGGCCGGGACCTGTTTTTCGCGGACCCCATGAACGCAACAGGGGGAAGCCTCGTTACCGTGGTGAAGTACCTCCTCGGTCAGGGCGTGAAGCCCCGGTCGATCAAGTTTTTCAATTCCATCTCCGCGCTCAAGGGGGCGCTGCGAATTGTTCGTGCCCTGGAGAACGTTGAAATCTACACCCTGTGGATGGACCCCGTGCTCAACTCGAAGGCCTATATCCTCCCGGGGCTCGGGGATGCCGGCGACAGGATCAATGGGGAGGATGACCGCGACAAACCGCGGAACATCATCCAGCTCGTTGCCGACTACGGCTCCCACGTGGCAGGGCTCTACAGGGACCAGCTGAGGAAGATCGAGCAGACCGTGCTGGGCGGCGGCTAGCGGGCCGTCCATGGCCCCGCCGCCCTCGGACGTCCATGTCCAGGGGCGGCTAGCGGGCCGTCCATCCAACCTCGCTCTTACGGGCGCTTCCCCTGCAGCCGGATGACGTTCCACGACAGCCGCGGCAGCCGTGCGGTCAGCCTTCCGCTGCCGACTGCGGCATTCGAGCCGAGCCGCGGCTTCACCTTCTCTTCCGTGCTGGAGTTGGCTGCCTTGAGATCCTGATTGTCAAGGATGATGTGCTCTACAACCCGGTAATCAGGGAGGCTTCCGATTTCGCACTCAAGCTCCAGGTCTCCGCCCTGATCCCGATTCACGGCGAATACTGTGAGCTGGGCGTTTTCTTCATGAAGAACCGCCGCGGCCTCGAGGGTCGGAACACCCCCGCGATCCTTGGTGTCGTATGTTGGCGCCGTCCACGGTGTCTCGAGAACTTTTCCGCGCCCGAAGCATGAGGCGTGCAGGAAGGGATAGAAGGTGGTCTGCCGCCACGCGGGGCCTCCCTTCTCCGTCATGATCGGCGCGATCGTGTTTACCAGCTGCGCCAGGCAGGCGATCTTCACCCGGTCCGCGTGCTTCAACAGAGTGATGATGAGGCACCCGACCAAGAGGGCGTCCTCGAAGGTGTAGACCTCGTTCAGCAGGGGAGGAGCGAACGACCAGGGAGCCACCTTCTTGTCCGCCTCCAGGGAGTGGAACCAGACGTTCCACTCGTCGAAGGAGAGGTTGAGGACCTTCTTGCTGCGCTTCTTCGCCCGCGCGAGGTCGCATGCCGCAATGACGGTGCGGATGTGGGAGTCCATGTCCAGGGACTTCGCCAGGTATGAGGCGATGTCGTTCTCCTGGTTGCCGAAGTAGCTGTGAAGCGAGATGTAGTCGGCGTGCTCATAGAGGTGGTCCAGCACAACCGTCTCCCACTGCGGGAAAGTGGGCATGAAGGTGCCAGAGCTTCCGCATACCACGAGCTCGATGGCAGGGTCAACCCACCTCATCACCTTCGCCGTCTCCGCTGCGGCGCGTCCGTACTCCTCAGCCGTCTTCTGGTTGATCTGCCAGGGGCCGTCCATCTCGTTTCCCAGGCACCACGTCTTTATTCCGTGAGGCTCGCGGCTCCCGTGCGAGGCGCGCAGGTCGCTGTAATAAGAACCCGAGGGGTGGTTGCAGTACTCCACGAGGTTTCGCGCCGCATCCGAACCGCGCGTGCCGAGGTTCACCGCCATGTTCACCTCGGCGCCCACTTTCCGTGACCACTTCATGAACTCGTTCACGCCCACGAGATTCGGCTCGACCGTGCGCCATGCCAAGTCGAGCTTCTGCGGCCGCTTTTCCACGGGCCCGACCCCGTCTTCCCAGTTGTATCCGGAAACGAAGTTGCCTCCGGGGTAGCGGATCAGGGGCACGCGGAGCTCCTTCACCAGCTCCATCACGTCCTTTCGAAATCCATCATGATCCGCGGCCGGATGGCCGGGTTCGTAGATACCTTCGTAGATGGCGCGTCCAAGATGCTCGATGAAAGACCCGTAGATCCTCGGGTCCACCTCGGCCTTGGCGAAGGCCTTGTCGATGACCATGCCGGCTTTTTTCGAATCCCGCATTTCTCTCCTCCTTGTGATTTTCAGTATCTTCATCTCATTGGAGAATCGTTGGCGGTCGCCCCGTGCAACGTGCGTCTGATTATACGGTAACGGATCATCGTTGCAATCGCCATGCGGCGATCATCGCTCTATTTTTTCATTTTGGGTTTGCATTGAAAGCCCATGTGGTATAAGGTAGCATTAAGGCGATTTTGTTATAGAAAGGAGAGTACGGATGAAAAAATCGATTCCGTGGGCGATCGTCGTTGTGGCGGTCGTCGCCCTCATGGCCTCATGCGCTTCGGCCCCCCCTCAGAAGCCGGCCGTCGCTGCACCTGAAGCCGAGCTGGCAAAAGCCAAGGATCTCCAGAAGGAAGTGGATACGTACAGCCTCGGCGACTATGCGCCCGACGAATACGCAGCAGCGGTGAATGACCTGAAGGCCGGCGAGGATGCGTACGGCAAGGACAACGCGGCCTCCAAGCAATCGCTGGACAAGGCGATCGCCGGATTCAACACCGTGATCGACAAGGCGGGTCCGATGTACCTGTCGAAGCTTCGCGATGGGACGGCGGCTTCCAAGAAGGCGGCTGATGATCTGAAGTCATCGGTGGCAGTGAAAGACGACTACGCGAAAGCCCAGGGAGTCTACGACCGCGCCCTGAAAGAGGATTCGGCGAAGGACATGGCGAACGCCAGCAAGGACTACGCCCAGGCGCGGGATATGTTCAATGCCGTGACCGAAAAGGCTCGCGCCAAGCGGGACAAGGCCGAGCAGGCCATCAAAGAAACCGATCAGAGCCAGGCCGCATCGGAGGAGAAGGCAACGGATGCCGACAAAGCACTCGAGCAAGAGGGTTTCTCCCCAGCGGGCAGTGGTCAATAAGGAGGCCGACTTATGAGCAGATTCACGACGATACTCGCGATTGTCGCAATTATCCTCGGTTCGGCCGCGGCCGCCCTTTCAGCACAATCGCTTCTGAACAATGAGTTCTACAGGAAAGCACAGGACCTCAAAGCACAGTCGGCGCAGGCCTTCCAGAACGGGGATTACGACCAGGCAGCAGCTCTGGCCGATCAGGCCAAGGAATACTTCGCGAAATCGGACGAATATGTTGCCACGATGACCGCCCTCTATACCGCCAGGGGGTGGCTCTTCAGGGCAAACGAACGGATCGCCTATGCGAAGTCCATCAAGGCGGACGTAAACTACAGGGATGCATACAACCAGGCGGTGAGCGACGCCGGCGGCGCCAAGGACGCCCTCGATGCGAAAGAATACGACAGGAGCACGGAGCTTTCGAAGAGCGCGCTCGCCGTGCTGGAGAATATCGCTCCGGCAAGTGCACAGGTCCTGCCCCGCCAATATATCGTGCGGCTCATCCCGTCACGGAGAGACTGCTTCTGGCGCATCGCGGAATACCCGTTCGTCTACAACAATCCCTGGATGTGGAGAAAGCTCTACGAGGCGAATAAATCCATCCTGACCAACCCCGACAATCCCGATCTTATCGAACCGGGGCAGGTCTTCACGATTCCCGACATTTCCAGCGAGCAGCGTGAGGGAATGTACGATCCCAAGAAAAGCTATTCGCCTTTAAAGTAGCGAGTGAAAGAGAGGCGGCCCCGACCATGAGGGGCCGCTATTTTGTCTCCTGGCAGCCACGTACCGACCCGCCAGCTATGGGCTCAGGACTTCCTCAAGCCAGGCGAGGTACGATTCTGCACCGTCAGTGATGGGAACGAAGGTGAGCTCGGGCACCTCGTACGGATGGATCTGGCGAAGGAGACTTTTCAAGCCGGGGAGCAAGGAGCGCCTCGTCTTTAATAAGATGAGCCGCTCGGGTTCCGTCTGCATCTTTTCTTTCCACCAGTACATGCTGGTGATGGGAGGGCTCACCTGCGCGCACGCTGCGAGCTTCCGCGAAACGATTTCATGCGCGATTCTCTCAGCTTCATCCACCGGTGTGCTCACGAAGGCCATGCCGAAGTCGGCCTTGTGCTTGTTGTTCATAGACCGCCTCCCTCACAGTGAGAAGCATCTCAACTGTGGAAATGCATGTCAACGCCCGATCCGATGATCAGTCGAATTGACTCTTCGGTTCGATGAAATAAACCTTCAAATACATCTTTTGGCTACTGACGTACCTCTGGGTTTACTGCGATTCTAACAGCCATGAATATACTTCTCCTTTTTGACGGGGACTCAAAGACGGATCTGTCGGAATACATTCACGCAGGAATCGGCGCTCTTGCGCGTGAAAAAGGGCATACCGTTATAGCAATCGAGCTGAAAAGAAACGACGTACCGCCCTGCCTCGGCTGCTTTAGCTGCTTCACGAAACACCCGGGAGTGTGCGTTCATAATGAATCGTTTGCCGGCATCATCGAACAAGCCCCGCATTGCCCGTTCATCATTTTTCTGACCCCGGTGTTGTTCGGCGCCTTTTCTTCTGCGATGAAGAACGCATTAGACAGGGGCGGGCTCATCATCAAGAACCATAAGAGCTGCAGGCAGATCATCATCGGGTATGGAGAAGACGCGAATGACGAGGAAAGAAGCACTTTCGTAGACACTACCGCCAGGCACAGGGGAAAGGCCGACATAGTCCACCCGATTTTCGGAGAGAGCTTTGAGGTATTTTTCACTGGGTCCCGGGAAGAGAGCGATAGAATCTGCGAAACCCTTGGACGTATGGCATGAAACGGAGGTTAGAATGAAGAGGGTCTGCCTTGTAAACGGCAGTTTGAGGGGAGAGAAATCGTCGAGCCGTGAATTCCTGAGCGATGTATTGACCAGGATGAATGCCGCCGAGTTCAGCACGGAAAAAATTTCGGTCAAGGCCAAGTCACACGACGGCTATCCCGATGAAACCTTGAGCATCATGGCGTACGCCGACGCAGTGGTCATCGCATTCCCGCTTTTCACCTACTCGCTTCCGGGAGGTCTTGCGAGGCTCCTCGAGGATTTCTATTCATATGCGACAAGAGGCGGTGGGCACAGCAAGAACGCGAAGGTTTTTGCCATTGTGAATTGTGGATTTCCTGAGCCGGGAATATGCAACGAAGCCATCCGGGTGGTCAGAAACTTTTGCGCAAGACTTGGGCTGAGCTATCGATTCTCGGTGGCCATTGGGTCGGGACCCGCGACCGTGATGACCAGGAAAATCCCGTTCCTGAACCTTGCCCTGAAAAGGGCTTTCTCGCGCATTGTGAAGGACATACGCGGCGCGGGTTCGGAAAAAATGGAAGATATGTTCATCAAGCCCATCATTCCCAAGGGCATAATACTCAAGATCAAGGAGCAGTATGAGAAGAAGATGCCGACTTTGCAGCCGAACCCGCTGGGAGCGGATGTGGGCCCATCCTGAATATCGCCGATCAGCGCTTCGATAGAGCATGCGAGCTTGTTTGCGCGCATGTGCGCCTGCTTATGCAAGCACAGCCGGCAAGCCGAGAAACGCGCTATAGTGCTGTGCTGCCGCGGCAAGCGAATGTTCATCGGATTTCTTCGGCGACGTGAACCAACTCGGTGTGATGACGACGGAGTCTTTCTGCAATGTCCGTTTCCAAGTGCCAACGACCCGCCCGTTGATAACAATCGTCGGGCTCAACATACCCCCGCCAGCGTTCGTTTGCTTTACATGCAGCGGGTCCACTACAGCACTACGATCTCTGTAGCCAACCAGGTACTCATCAAAACCCGGCAACAGATGCGCGGCTCTCGCTTTGGTTTTTGCGGTGGGCAGGGACGAAGCAAGCCAATAGGTCTGGCCGCCGAGAATCTCCTTCGCCAGATGCGGCTTGACTATTTCAAGCCCCTCCCGTGCATCTGCCGCGGATAGTCCAGACCACCACACAAAATCTTGCAGCATAGCAGGTCCATGGCTCGTAAAGTAGCGCCTGGCGAGTTCTGCCAATGCGACATCATGTTCCATCCGCTTTGCCATGGGCGCCCATTCATCGAGCAAGGTGAAGGTTTGCTGTTTGCCAGCGCGTGCTCCAAAGCAGATCACGCCTTCTTGCGCCAGTCGTGCTAAGATGTGAATCCCCCGTTGCCCGGCCGGTGAAATATGCGCTGACTCCAGTACCCGATACATTGCCTCTCGCGAAAGTTGCTTGCCACCCTGGAGGGTACGGACGAACAATTCTTTGCTGCGGGAGAATGTGGCATCATCGAGGTCGAGTTGCCGGTAGCGCAACGTACGACCCACAAAGATTCGGGGCCTCAACAGTTCGAGCATCCATCGGACATCTGACGCCGCCACGAAGTGCAGGGTACCGCGCAAGGGCCAGGTTCGGATGATCGTTCTATTGAAGAGGGCTCGTTCGATATCAACTTCGGTCTTGTTTTGCACGCGAAGCCCGACCGCCCACAACGCACCGAGATAATCCTGCGCCTGGACAGCGCCCAGCCACCGCACGAGATCGCTTGGCGTATCAAACGCTGTCCCGGCAATGCGTTGGCTAAAGAGTCGGTGACGCGCGATATTCACGCGAGACATTTCATGATTCCTCGAGGTCACCTGCAGAGACCGACGAAGCCGCAATCCATTGATCTCCTCGTCGTCATCGTCGGCTCAGGGATTCGCCTCCCCCGTCAGAGGGATTCCCCCCATTGGATGGTCGGCATGAGTTCTACGGAGTGGACTTGGTTGTCTGCGGATTTCTGCATATCCAAAAAGAGAGAGACAGCGATCTCACCCACTTTTTCGATGGGGTATTCGACGGTGGACAGCTTCGGGGTAATGTAACGGAGAGCATGGATCGAGTCGAATCCCATCAGCCCCACATCTGCCGGAACGGCGAGCCCTCGGGCCTTGATATCGTTGAGGATTTCCAGTGCGAAGATATCGCTGCAGCAGACGATCGCGGTCCGTGGTTGGGACAGGTCCATCCCGCGTATCTCACCGACGTAGTCGCCTGCCGTAGAGACGATTTGGTACTGCATGCCCGGGTGCGCGGACAGGGTCTCGCTGAACCCTGCAAACCGCTCGTCGATCTCGTAGAGGTTCGCCCTTTCTTCATCGATATTCAGGGGACCGACGAATATCAGCCGCCGATAGCCCTTTTGAATGATGGTTTCCGTTACCTCACGCATGATGGCTCTGTCGGAGAGCCCGACGAACGGCAGCCCTTCCGCGACCTTGTTGGCGATCGTGACGATCGGGCGGTTCAACCCCTGGAGAAAAGCGCCAAAGCCGTCTCCGGAGGCGGTCGGAAAAAGAATGATACCGTCCACATTCTGCGCCACCATGTGCTCCAGCACGGTCCTTTCGCGCGCCGCGTCGCGCAGCGACACGGAAAGCCGGATGAAGTAGTGATGGCTCCAGGAGATCGCCTGGATGACGTTCACGAGCTGCGCAAAGAACTCGTTATCCAGGTCGTGAACGATGAGACCGATCTCGTAGGTCCGCCCGATCTTCAGGTTCCGGGCGACAACATTCGGCTTGTAATTGAACTCGCGTGCTTTTTCGAGGACCATCGCGCGAGTTCGGGGGCTTATTCCGGGCCTGTTTCGGAACGCCCTATCAACCGTCGCAAGCGAAACCCCGCATATTCTCGCCAGGTCCTTGATGGTTATCCCCATACGTCAGCCATCCCCTTCCACCGAGATCCTCACGACTTCCCAGAGCACGACGCGCGATACCGTGATCCGTGTATCGGCCCCCGATACCGATGTGCTCCACTCCGATCCTTCCCTCAGTGTTTCGACGGCGTTGACCCTCTTGCCGTGCACAACGACGCACACGTCGGAAACGGCAACCGCCTCTTCCATGTACTCATACGACCGTTGATAATTCCCGTCGACCGTGTCCATGAGGCCGCAGCACAAGCCAGGCTCCACGTTCGGGTTGAGAAGGTGCACATAGAAATCAGCGCCATTCTGAGCAATTGAGAAATCCATTCTCAAAGGAATTTCCAAGGTGATAACGGGAGGGGAAACCAATCGCTCGATCACGCCGCCGATCATGCCGCGGATTTCCCGAGCCGGCTCCTTCGCGTAATGAAAGAACAGCGGCTGCGGGAACAGAACGAACGTGCCCTTACCGAGCGTGCGCTCGATCAAGCAGGGGACATCCGATGGCTCATAGGGGGAAGGGAGGTTGTTATGGAAGAATTCGGTATTCCCGTTCTCGCAGATGGGATTCACTATCATTCCCTGGGTACCGCTGCCCGCACGATAGCACCTGAAGCTTCCACGAACAAGCACGTCCCGTTCTTTGTACTCGGGGTGCCGTGCAAACGAGATGGAAAAAGGCGAGATTTCTCCCGCGGTTATGGTGAAGATATCCTCCAGTTCTTGTTTCGTGCTGCCCGAGCTGCCGACCTCTCCAGCTGCGATCAAGCAGCCGCCGCGCTCGATGAATTCCTTGAAAACCTCCCATTCCTTTTCTGATACGCGCGAAACCGCTGGAAGGAGCAGCACCTGTATCCCACGGAGGCCTTCGAGGGACACGCTTTCGTCGAATATGAAATCCACCGGAAGCCGAAGATCATGAAGCAGGCGAAAAGCCCCCGATATATTGCGGATGAAGGTCGGCTGTTCCGGGCAGGAATCCTTTGTTTTCTGGGAATGGTAGATTGCTGCGTATCGCGGGAAACCACCCTGGACAGTTCGCGCCATCCTGGTTATCTCTTGGAAGATCTCCTTGAAGTCATGATCGTAGAGTTTCTCGTCGATTCTCCCGTCGTAGTACGGTTGGTCGTCTATCGTAACCGTTGCCCCATGAGAAAACGCGGCAAACGCCTCGTAGGAGAGGAATGGTTTCGGTTTCTTGGAGTAGTCCCATGTGTTGATGAACCTGCTGATGAGGGTCTCATAAGGCCGTCCCTCCGCCACCCCGCGAAGAAAGATCGGGAAAAAGGATGAGGCCCGTATGCCCGTCCAGTCTGAATAGGCTTCACCAGTGATGAAATCAGCCGACCTCACAGAGCCTACCGCGCGGCTGCCCATTTCCGGGGAGGAATACGGATACCCCCAGTAATTGTTCGTGAGCGCAAGCCCGCCCTTTGCCGAGCGGACAAGGCCGGCGATTTCACCGTAAAAGGCCTCAACGTAGTCGTACCTGAACTCTACGAGCCGGCCGTACCAGGGATCTCCTCGGCCTGCGGGGATGGGCGCGCCAAAGGTTTGCAAGTATTTGCGCCTGCAATACTCGCAGCTGCAGTTTCCATCTCCGATGATGGTCATGTCGATCCACATGCCGTCTATCGGCTTTAAAGCGATCAGCTGTACGTGCCGTTTCACGAGCTCGGCGTACGGGGAATTGATGCAGAGCGTCTTCCAGCGCTGCCCGGATTTTCCACGCTCTCCGTCCGAGCCGACGGTCAACCATTCCGGGTGCTCGGCGGCAATCCTCTCATCCCACGCCACGGAATAGTATGCAATCACCCTGACGCCGTTCGGGCGCAGGCGTGCGGCAAGCTCTTCGAGCAGGTCCGTATTGCCCAGGCCGGGGTGCAGGCGCTCGCCCTCGATGCGGGTGTAGAAATTTCCATACTGGCATTTCGCGTAAAGGACGGCGGAATCCGCCCCCGTTTCACGGATTTTATCCGCTATTCTTGCGGGATCGAAGGCTGCGGCGACACCCTTCGCCGGCCATGAGGGAAGATGCATGTCGAGGAAAATCCTGGTCTTGCTCTCATCAATGAACATTCATGTCCCCGCTATCCCTTGATCCCGGTGGAGGAAATTCCCACCACATAGTAGCGCTGCAGGAAGATAAAAATCGCAATGACCGGGATCGCGCTGATGAAGATCCCGGCGAACAACAAGGCGGTGTCGATGAAGAACATGTGGGAATAGATGTCGGCTATCGCCACTTGAAGGAGCATGAGATTCTTGTTCGATATGAAGGTCACCGGGATGAGGAAATTATCCCACTGCTGAAGGAAAACGATGAGCCCAAGGGTAACCAGCGCCGTGCGGCAGAGCGGGATCATGATCCTCAGGAATACGACGAGCTTGCTGCAGCCGTCGATCTCCGCGGCTTCATCGAGCTCCGTGGGGATTCCCGCCATGAACTGACGCATGAAAAAGATCCCGAAGCCGGTCGCGCAGAACGGCAAGATGAGGGAAGCGAGCCTGTTCATCAGCCCGAGCTCCTTCACAATCCGGTACAGCGGCACAATGAGGATTTCAATGGGCAGGATCATCGTGGCGATAACGATGGCAAACACGACGTTCTTGCCGCGAAAAGTGAACCGGGCAAAGGCATAGGCCGCCGCCGCATTGACGAGCAGGCTCAGGAAGGTGACGCTCAAACAGACGAACAACGTCACGGCGAACACGCGAAGCATGTTCACCGCCTTGAAAAGGCGGTCGAAGTTGCCCAGCGTGAAGCGCTCCGGCACGAAAGAGTGAAGGGATATTCCGGTCAGTCTGACGATCTCCTCATTGCTTCGAAATGCCAACGAGAGGCTCCAGATCAAGGGTAAGAGCACCACCAGCGAGAGAAGGGTCAGGAGTACGCCGCGAACGGCCGAGCCGCCGGAGAATCTAGCGTGCATCGTGAACCTCCCCTATCTTGAGCTGGACGAGGTTGATGCCCAGAATGAAGACAAACATGACCATCGCGATCGCGGCGGCGTAGCCGATGTCGCCCAGCTTGAACGCCGTCCGCCAGATGAAATACACCAGGAGGTCTGTTCTTCCCCGCGGTCCGCCATCCGTCATGACGTAGACGGGCGTGAATACCTTGATGAATGAATCCATCGTGGTCACCACGACGACGAAGAGGATGGTCCGCTTGAGGAGGGGAAGGGTGATGAACCGGACCTTCTGTGCGGGCCTGACGCCGTCCAGGTACGCCGCCTCGTAGAGCTCGTTCGGGATCTCCTTCAATCCGGCGATAAAGATCATCATGAAGAAGGCAAACGATTTCCAGATGCAAGCGACGATCATGCTGCCGAGAGCTTGGGCGGGGTTGGAAAGGAAGCCCTGCCGCCCGATGCCGAGAGCGCCCAGAAATCCGTTGATTAGGCCAAAATCGGGGTTGTAGAGGAATTTCCACAGGAACGCAACGACAACGAACGAAAGAACGACGGGAATGAAGAAAAGAGTCCGTACTGCGCCCATCAGCTTTTTTTCAGATTGCACCAGCAGGGCTACGGCAAGCGCCATCGATGTCTGGACGATGACGACGACGACCATGAAAGTCACGCTCGCCGTGAGGGAGGAATAGAAATCACTGCTGGTAAAGAGAGTGATGTAATTATCAAGCCCGACTAGGGAGGTTGTGCCTATGATGCTCGCCTTGCAGAAGCTGAGGTAGATCATATTCACGCCGGGATAGATGATGAAAACGAGGATGACCGCCAGCGCGGGGGCCAGGAACAGGTACGGTGTCGCGATCCATCCTCTTCTTCGGGTCAACTTTGTCATGTTCATACCCTCTATTCGGCGCGGGGCCCGCAGGCCCCGCGCTTTCCCTGCAAGTACGGTTATTTCAGGGCTCGTTCCATTTTCGCCACAGCGTCCGCGACCGCCTTGTCGACGTCCTCGCCCAAAGCAACCGCGTTGAAACAGTCCATGACGGCATACGTAATGGGGGGATACACGGGCGTCACCGGCCGGCACCGAGCGGTCTGCACGAGCTGTTCCTTGATGATGTTAAAGGGCGGCTTCGACAAATCGGTTTTTTCGAGCACAGATTGTCGGGCGGGAAGGTTGCCCGTCTCCGAGCAGTACACATACGCTCCATCCTTGCCGGTTATGGCACGCACAACCTGCCAGGCGAGCTGCTTGTTTTTCGACTGCGCGCTTATGGCGAGGTTCCAACTTCCCGAATTGCTCGCGGCTGCAACCCCCTTCGGGAGCGGCATGGCGCCCCACTTGTTGGCCTTGAAGAACTCGGGGAAACTCCGCTGCCATTCTCCGATCATCCACGGACCGGTGATCCACATGGCAACCTTTTCGGCCTCGAAGCCCCCGCTCATCGGAACGGCGGGCGCGGCGCTGAACTTCTGGAAAAGGTCTTGATAGAAATGGAGCGCTTTCTTGCTGGCTGGGCTGTCGAAGTAGCCCTTCGCGGTTTTTCCGTCCTTGCTGAGGATATCCCCGCCGAACCACCAGGTCCAGAGCATCTGGGTGTAGCTCATGCCCTCGTTCCTTTGATCGTTGGAGAACATTTGCGGGAGTATCCCGTACACGGTCACTTTCCCGCTCGAATCCTTCTTGGTCAGCTTGATGGCGGCTTGGAGGAGCTGGTCCACGGTCCATGCGTCGGAAAGCTTTGTCGGCGCTGTGAGCTTGGCGGCCTTGAACATGTCCTTGTTGTAATACAGCACGCAGTTCGATTCGTTGAGTGGGGCGGCCCAGATTTTCCCGTTCCACGTCATGGCCGAGCGGGCGGAGCCGACGAGGTCATTGTAATCCGCCTTATCCCAATACGCATCGAGCGGCTCGAGCGCACCCGCGCCGGCGTAATAGGCGATATTGGGAGCGTCCATGCAGATCACGTCTCCCACATCTCCGCTCGCGATCGTCAGCTTCAGCTTGGATTCATAGTCATTCTGCACCACGGTCCTGAAATCGACTTTGTCCGCAATCCCCGCCTTCTGTAAGGCGTCGGTCATCTGCTGAGGCCAGAGATCGGGAAACGTGTCGATGATGACCTTGGCATTGTCCGCGAACAGGCTCTGGCCCCAAAGGGAGAGCCCCAACATCGCAATCAATGCCGTTCTCAACCAGGTCTTTTTCATTTACAGATACCTCCTAGAAACTTATTACGTACCGGTAACGTTACCTTTGATTATAGGTAACGTTACCGGCTTTGTCAAGAAATATTTTTTATTTTTTTTGGTTTCTGGACGCCCAGTAACCACCAATAGAGTCACGCTAGCATTTATTTACTCTAATATCTCTAAAACAGTGATCAAGTCTGTGCGAACATGCCGTGTGGCTTTTTCAAGCGAGATGATTCAACATGCAGATCCGGCAGTAGCAAGATCTTCACACTCCAATCAGGCCCCTGCGGATGCCTTCCTTCACGGCCTCGGCGCGGTTGGCAGCATCGAGCTTCCTGAGGAGCGACTCGACGTGGAACTTGGCGGTATGGGTGCTGAAGTCGAGCCGGGAGGCGATCTCTTTGTTGGCAAGCCCCTCCGCGAGGAGGCCGAGTACCTGCACCTCCCGGGGAGTAAGGGCGGGCTCGGCGTTCCAGGCCTCGACAACGGCATCGACATCGACGCCGGCGCCTCCGCCCGGTCCGATCCCGTCCCCCGCCGGCTCCGAGGAGAGGTCCCCCAGCCCCGAGAGACGCTCGATGATGAGTGCCCGAAGCTCCCGGTCTCGCGCCCGCACAACAATGCGCGCCCGCGGGCTCGTATGTTTCATACGCCGTCTATGGAGACCGAAACCTTTCGCGGTGCGCCGCCCCGCAGGATCTCCACCTCGACTCCCGCGCCTGCACCGCTTTCCGCCATCAGGGTGACAAGCTCCTCATGATCCCTCACCGGCGATCCGGCAAACCCCACAAGGATGTCGCCCACTGCTAGGCTCGCGCGCTCGGCGGCGCTGGCCGCATCCACGGAGATCAGGAGCAGCCCCGTCTCCTGCCGATCCTTCAGGGCGGCCCGCGCCTCTCTGGGGAGCGGGACGGCCTGGCTCCGGATCCCGAGGTAGGGCCTACGCACGCTTCCCTTTTCCTCCAAGAGCTTTGCCCGGGCGAGCGCCATCTCCGCCGGGATGGCGACCTCTGCCCCCATGCGGCGGTTGAAGACCTGGATACCCACAAAGGCTCCTTCGGCGTTGGCCAGCGGCCCGCCCGTGGTCCCTATCATGCGGTCGGCGTCGGTTTGAAGGTAGCGCTCCAGGATACCGCTCCTGCCCAGTCTCAGCTTCGAGCCGCTCGCGCTCACCATGGCAAGCGAGGCGTTGATGCCGTCGAAGGTGTCGCGCTTCAGAGACACAACCAGGTCTCCTACTTCGACCGCAGCCGTGGCGGGCTCCGGCGACTGGCCCCCGGATTCCAGCCGCAGGAGCGCCAGATCATGGATGGGGTCACGGCCCGCCACCTTCGCCGTGATCTTCTTGCCATCGGGCATGATGACCTCGATTCCCTCGTCGGGCACCAGGTGGCTTGCGGTCAACACCTTTCCTCCACCGATCAGGACGCCGCTCACGGCGTAGGGCTCCCGTTCAAGGCCTACGGTGTACTCGGCGGCTTTCTGGATGGCTCGCCGCAGCGAGGTGGACAATTCCTTCAATGCATTCGCCATATCGAACCCCCTGTTCTGCAATCAAGGTACAGCGGGGAGTCGGCCGTGGGTACTCGCCGAACGGGCAGGCTGACCGCGTGATCCGCAGGCGGGACAAGCGCATCAGCTCACCTCCATGGCGGCGCCCGGATTCGAGGATAGCGCTATTTCCACCAGAACAGCGACTCGAAAATCTCTTGTCGTATACGGCCGACAGGCCCACAAGCCTGGCGGCCATGCCGTGGGGGGGTGCGGGCGTCATGGCGAAAAACGTCGCTCAGCGCAGAGAGGTTCCGCTGATGGGGCCGGTGGATTCGCGCACGACGAGCTCCGGATTGATCAGAATCTTTCTTGGCGTCGGATCCTTTCCGCTCATCGCGTGGATCAGCAGGTCTATCGCGGCCGCGCCGAGGCTGCGCATCTTGAGGTCAACCGATGTGAGTTGCACGTGGCCGCTCATCGCCAGTGACGTGTTGTCGTGTCCGACAACCGAGAGCTCCCCAGGCACCGCTATTCCCTCGCGCGCCGCCGCCTTGAGAACACCCACCGCCATGAGGTCGTTGCACGCGAATATCGCGCTGGGGAAGGATTTCCCGCGGAAAAGGGCGGTCGACGCCTCTTCGGCGAGGCCAATCGCCTCCGTGGTGTTGCCCTGCTCGATCACGATCAGTCTGTCGGGCGCAGGCGCCGCCCCGAGATCCGTCAGGTAGCGCCGCCACGCCTCCTCTTTGATGTCGTAGGAGTAGCCTTCCCTGCCCCTCAAAAAGCCGATGTCGACATGCCCGAGCGCCCGCAGGTGCTCCATCACCATGCGCATGCCGAGGATCTGGTCGATGACAACTGAATTGACCTCGCAAATCTCAGAGTTCGAGTGCACGAGGACGAGCGGTACGCGCGCCGAAGTGCTGCTGAACAAGCCCGAGGCGTGACCCTCGTTCGATGGGTCGATGAGGATGATCCCATCGACGCGCCTGGCGAGAAGGCCGAAGAGGTAGCGCTGCTCGCTCGCGATGTCGCCGTCCGTGGAGCAGAGGAAGAGCATGAAGCCCATCTCCCTCAGCCTTCGCTCGATGGCGTCCGTTATCTCCAGGTAGTAGGAGTTGCTTATGCTCGTGACGACGAGCCCTATCGCAAACGACTGTTTGCTCGTGAGCCCCTTCGCGAGGTAGTTGGGAATATACCCCATTCGCTTGATCGCCGTTTCGACCTTGCGGCGGTTCTCCTCGCGCACGGTCATGCCGTTCAGGACCCTGGAGACGGTGGCGGTGGAAACCCCTGCCTCGCGTGCTACATCGATGATGTTCGTGTTTGGCGTAACGTTACCCCTTTAAACAGAAACCGATTACTCTATAATATATTTGAAAATTTTTGTCAAGGATTGTTAATGGAAATGTTTTTTCTCTCATCAAAACAGTTGACTCCGATCGATATCCAGGGAAAATAGATAATAATTGATTGCTCTATAAACATTTATATGATAATTGTCAGGATTCGGGAATATGGCATTTCTAAGCCTTTTTTTTCTTGACGAAAGCAGAAGCCAAGTGATAAAATGCCATAACTGTAAACGGTTACAGTTAAGAGGAGGCAAATGAAAATGAAAAGAGTTATTTCTCTCACAATTCTCTTGGCCCTTTTCTTCTTGCCAGGCACCATCTGGGCTCAGAAAACGGAGGTCGTCGTCCAATCCTACATGTCCGATGAAGCCCCCAAGAACACCTTTGCCGATCTGGCAGCCGAGTTCATGAAACAGAACCCGGATATCAAGGTAACCGTCAACACGGTCGCTCACGAGCAATTCAAGACGCAGTTGGTGAACTACCTCACGTCGAAGAACGCCCCCGACGTCCTCACATGGTTCGCCGGCTACCGAATGCAGCAGTACGCCGTAAAGAACCTCCTTGAGCCCGTCGATGGGATTTTTCCCGGCGGCTCCATGGAGAAGGAGTTCCCGTCGGCGTTCAAGGGCGCCTGCAGTTATGGCGGCAAGGTGTACTTCGTGCCCCAATCCTGGTACTGGTGGGCCGTGTACTACAACAAGGATGTTTTCAAGAAGTACGGCATCAAGGTGCCGACGAACTGGGATCAGTTCCTCGCCGTCTGTGAATCCCTGAAGAAGAACGGGGTGGCGCCCATCTCCATCGGCGCCAAGGACACCTGGACCGCCGGAGGTTGGTTCGACTACATGGACGTCGCGGTGAACGGCGGCGACTTCCACCAGAAACTCACGGCGGGCACGGTCTCCTACACCGATCCCAAGGTCCTCAACACCTTCGGCTACATCGCCAATCTCGCCAAGAAGGGTTACATCATACCCAGCGCGACGAGCTACAGCTGGCAGGAGGCCGCCAATCTCTTGTTCGACGGGAAAGCCGGAATGTACCTCATGGGCCAGTTCATCAAGGATGTGGCTCCAGCGGACAAGAAGGAATCCATCGATTTCTTCACCTTCCCGATCGTAGGTGGGAACGTGAAGTACGGAGTGGACACTCCCCTTGACGGCTTCATGATGCCTAAGAACGCGCCCCACAAGGACGCCGCCAAGAAGTTCCTCGCCTTCATCGCCAGCAGGCAGGGCCAGGAGATGTTCTGCAAGCCGCTGGGACGCCTGGCGGCGAACGCGAACGTGCCGGTCCCCAATGCCGAAGCCAAGCGGGGCCTCGACATGGTGAAGGCGGCCACATGGGCCATGCTGTTCTACGACCGCGACGCCCCCGAGGAGATGGCGGGCAAGGGCATGAACGCGATCGTCGACATCATACAAACCCCGGACCAACTGAAGAGTATCCTCACCGAGCTCGATAAAGAGCGCGTGCGGATCTACGCGGAGTAGCTCAACCGACCTCTTCCGTCAGGCGGACGGCGAGGGTGCTGTCCGCCTTTTTTTCGCCCCGCGGCCCGTAGAGGATTGGAGCCGTCGCAAGCGCGGGGGTATTCTGGCAGAGCTGGAGGTTGACGGTGCGCAAAAAGGTCGGCGTATACAGATGGGCGCCATGGGCTTTCCTGGCCCTACCCCTGGCGATGTACCTCACATGGGTTATTGCGCCCGTTATCCAGAGCATGCTTTTCGCCTTCACGAAGAAGGACACGATCGTCTACGGGATCGTCTGGGTGGGCCTAAGGAACTTCGCCCGCCTGCTGGGCGACGGCCAGTTCTGGCTGGCCATCAAGAACAACATGCTCTGGCTCACGTTTTTCGTGCTCATCCCCGTCCCGCTCGGGCTCGCCGTCGCAATGCTCTTCAACAATGACTTCCCCGGCGCCCCGGCGTACAAGACCCTGTTCTACCTCCCCATGACCCTTTCCTTCGCGGTTATTGGGACGATATGGTTGTGGATCTACACCCCCGACTACGGCGTTCTCAACACCTTTCTCCGCTCCATCGGCCTGAATGAATGGGCCGTGCAGTGGATCGGGGACAAGCGCTACATGACCGGCGCGCTCATTGCCGTCGGCGTGTGGCGTCAGGTGCCGTACGTGATGATCCTGTACCTGGCCGGGCTCAAGACCGTGCCCATGGATCTGGTGGAGGTGGCCATGATCGACGGCGCCACTTGGTGGCAGCGCTTCCGTCGCGTCGTCCTGCCCATGCTCGCCCCCGCGACGGTGGTCGCCGTCACCATCTCCATCATCGATTCGCTTCGGGCCTTCGACGTGGTGTACGTCATGACCAACACAAAAGCCCGCGCCGCGGAGGTCCTCGCCAGCTACATGTACTCCTCCGCCTTCGCCTACAGCGACTTCGGGTACGGCTCCGCGATAGCGGTTGTGCAGTTCCTCATCACCCTGTGCTTCATCATGATCTACGTCAGTAACGTTCTCCGTGGCGAGACGGAGATGTAAGAGGAGGAGGCAATGGCTTCTCTGGCAGTCGGCTCGAAGAGGCAAAAAACGATTATTAAGATCTCCTTCTACCTTGCCGCAACGATGCTCATCGCCGTCTGGCTGTTTCCGCTCCTCATCGCCGTCTTCACCTCCGTGAAGAGCATGGATGAGATCATGTCCAATCCGCGGATGTGGGCGCCTCCCAAGGTCTGGCTCTGGTCGAACTTCGCGAACGTCTGGAACAAGGTCGGCATGTCGCGCTACGTGCTCAACACCTTTATCATCACCATCCCCTCCGTGATCGGGGCCCTTCTGGTCTCAAGCCTCTCCGCCTTTGCCCTCGCCTTTTACAGGTTCAGGGCGAACAGGGCGATCCTCATCATCTTCATCGCGGGCATGCTCATCCCCTTCCAGATGCTCATGATCCCCGTGTTCCGCTTCACCGACACGATCGGAATCCGGGATACCTACCCGGGGATCATCGTCTTTCATATGGCCTTCCAGCTCGGCTTCTGCACCTTCTTCCTGCGCAGCTTCATGAAGACGATCCCTTCCAGTCTGCTCGAGGCGCCCCGCATCGACGGCGCCAGTGAGTTCACGATCTACCGCAGGATCGTCCTGCCCCTGTCCGTCACGAGCTTCGCGGCTCTCGGAGTCTTGGAGTTCACGTGGATCTGGAACGACCTGCTCTGGTCTTTGGTCCTGCTCCAATCCGACAGGCTCAAGCCGGTGACTCTGGGCCTTGCGAACATGCAGGGTGAGTTCGTGCAGTACTACAACATGACGGCCGCCGGATCGATCATCGCCGCCATCGCGCCCCTTCTTGTTTTCCTTCTCTTCCAGCGCTTCTTCATCGAGGGTCTCACCATGGGCGCTGAGAAGGGGTGATGGGAGTCCGGCCAGGAGGCCGAAATTCAGCCGAACCATCGAGCTGCCGCCTCACAGAGCGCCGGCGCCATTGAGAGCGAAAAACGCGCCTTGTTGGAAGTGACCTCCAAGATGCTCTCTTGGACCTGCACTCCCGTCATCCGGGAACGAGGAACAATGAAAGAATCCTCCCCATACTGGTGAGTTTCTTCAGGAGGATCGCACATATAAACAAGCTCATAAGGGTTAAGCACAAGAAGCTGGCCGAGTTCGATCTTGAGACGCCGCTTTCTCTGCACGCTGGCAAACCGAAACACGATTGGGTCGCTCTTGTCCAACCGGGCAAGAGCGCCGTGGAGCAAGGTGTTCCACTTGAAAGGCAACTTCGCCGCCGCATCTGCATCCCGCGGTATCCGCTGCGCGGGGCCCGCCAGTCTCTTGCGCAGCTCCAGCAAAGCCGGCTCGAGTTCATCGCGAGCCACGGTGTTGTAGCGAATCGTGAGGCGTTGCCCAAACGAGAGAAAACTGAGCCTCCCATAGAGCAGGATCGTGATGTCTTCTATGGCGGCAAGCTCTTCCAGGGCGATTGTGGCTTTGACGCCAGGCTGAGGCTTCTCGGTCCAAAGCCCTATGGCTCGGGACCCAATCGTCAGTACGCTGTTGGGTGATACAACCTTCGGGCCCCGCAGCTCAACCGATCGTACCGTCCAGGGAATGATGAAAACCTGGTGGAGGCCTTCGATCGCGCAGATTTGCTCCAAGGATTCCAGGGCTCCCGAGGGGATATCCTCAGCCCGCCGCGGCGTATGGGGGTAACTGGCATAGTTGCTCCGATAATAGGAGTCACCCTCGCTCTTGGTGAGGGGGAGCTCCCATGTTTCTGCGGGATCCTGTATGTGACTGCGTGCGGCAACCCGATCACGAATATTCATTCTCCCTCCTCGCCGGTGAAGGCGCCGGTTGCATGGAGGATCTCAGCCTAAAAAAGAAAAACCGTCAATGCATCGCGAGGGCTCGCCGCCTGCAGCGCTGGACTTGCGAGCCCTATTTCCACCGGAACAGCGACTCGAAGAAATTTCGGGGAGGTGCGATTCCGAAGAAGCTGGAGATGAGATCGGCCAGGGTTCTCCGAAGCAGCTGAAACGAGAAATACTTCCGGCCGAGGCTGAAGTTCTTCTCGACCATGCTCCGCCTCCGCTCGGCGTTTCCCAGCACCTCAGCCACCTGTTTGACTGTTGCATCGGTCACGAACCCGTCTATCGAGATCACGTCGAAGCCCTTGGGCTCGATATCGACTATATACACATCGTAGCGGTTCACCAGGAGAGGTCTCTTGTAGTATATGGCCTCCAGGAACGCGTTTCCGAAACCCTCGAAGAGGCTGGGGTAGGTGATGAGGTCCGCGTGGGGATACACATCCTCCAGGGAAAACTGCATTTCTCCCTCCGCGGCGCGGCCGTTTTCCTCGTTGAGCCGCTCGCAGATGAAGTGGAGGGACACATCCTGAAGGGAGGCCCACTTCTTCACCCATTCAGCGTACGCGATGCCCTCGTCGTCGAGTGAATGTGAAACGAGCAGCCGGACGTTGGGCATGTCCAGAGCCTGAGCGAGGGTGATGGCCTGCTCGATTCCCTTGCGGGAGACCACCCTGGTGGGCTGGAGAATCAGGATATCGTCGGGCTGGAGCCCCATCTGGAGGCGGAACTGCCGGCCGGAGATGCGCAGAGGAGCGGGCTTTTTCTCGAAATCCATGACGTTGAAGATGAGGCTCGCCGAGATGCTCTTGCGCGCCGCGAGCTGGGCCTGTGCCACGGAGCTGATGACAACGTGCTTGATGGAAGGAAGGCTCGGGGGGAACGCCATGTTGAGGATTTCCTGGCAGGCATTGGTGAGGTAGCGCGATCTCTCCCAGAAGAAATCGTGGTGATGGGCGATGGTCGGGATGCCGGTCTCCGCGATAAGCTCGGTAACCGCCATTCCCAGCGGCAGGTTCATGGGGATGGAGATTGCGTTCTCCGGGATGATCAGGTCTATGTCGAAGCGGTCGATAAACTCGTACAACCTGTCTTTGAGCAGCTCCTTCTGCCTGTGCAGGGCTTCCGTCAGGAGCCTGCTCCTCTTCTGGGTGCTGAAGAGGGTCTTGTTCAGCTCAGCCGTGGCGGGATGACCGAAGAACGCTTCGGGCACAAGCATGCTTGAATCGGGGTTGCGGTCCAATTCCCCCGCGAACCAGAAACACTTGTGGTGGAACTCTTCCAGCACGCTCGCCCATTTGCTCGACTCCAGGGAGACCCCGTCGAGGCCTCGAAAACGAGTGGAGATGAAGCCGATGTTGAGCGAGCGATCCCGCTTCGTGGAATCAGTCATACAGAAACCTCATGTGCTCTCTGGTGGCAAAGCTGTTTCTCACCGCGAGCTGGATGGCCGCCGGGTCGGCAGCGACCGAGGTGTGGCCTGGTTGTCTGAACGAGTCCAGCAGCCGGTGGAGCCGCTGGGTATAGGCAGCCGGACCGAAGAGGCCATCCACCTTCATCGTCTGCGGCCGAGGCATGTCCAGGAGCAGATCGTCGATATGCTCGATTATACTCCGGTTTGCCTTGCGAACGGCCTCTCTCCAGTCCTGCGAGTCCACTGCGCGCTCCAGCAGGACTCGCTGGAGCTGAGGATCGAGATAGGAGAAATCCACGAGGCTTTTCGCAAGCATCTCGCTGAGATCCGCCTGGAGCTTCAGCAAGAGAGGCTTGGGCAGGAGCGCCTCCAGAGATGCCATCTTGGCGGCGTAGCGCTCCCTGAGGCGAGCCCGCTCCGCGGCCTCCAGGGGTACGAGCAGGGCTGAATAAAAGCGGGCGGGGTAGCCTTCCAGCATGTCGTCAAACCCCTCCATCGTATCCAGGCGGCGGGCGAGCAGAGGCAGTCCCCACTGGAGGGACTGAACAAAGAGGTACCCGAAGCCCTCTTGGATGGAGCTGCTCACGATGAGATCGGAGGCCTGCGCCAGGGTTTCCAGGCCGATCTCGGGCCGCCGCTCGCCGATGCCAAGCTCTCCGGGAACCAGCCCTGATGCGAAGCAGCCTCCGGCAAGGTTGCTGTATTCCCTCTCTGCGGCGGATACCCCGGGAAGAGTGACCAGCAGGCGCGCGGGCCGGCTCATAAGGAGCGTCAACAAGCCGGCCTCCAAAACATTCTTCCGCCTTATCGCCCGCACAGGGTACAGGAGCGTGAGGAGCTCTGGATCGTCGGCAGGAAAAAGGCGAGCGCGAAGCTCGCGCCTGCCCTCGCGCGGCGCCTCGCTGGGCTGCAGGCGGGGAACCGGATTTCCAAGGACTTGGAGGTATTCCGCGGGCAGGCCGGAATCTCTCAAGATCCGCCAATCCCGAGGATTGAGAAGCGCGTATCGGATGCGGGGCCCCGCGGGATACAGAGGGAGAGTGACGAAGTTATCCAATCCCGCGAGGTTCTCGAACCTGCCGGCTTCGGGAAAATCATGGGGCTGGAGAATCATCCGCGGCGCATTGCCGGAAGCGGCGACGTGGAGGACCGCCTCCGTGAATAGGGGATTCTTTCCGAGATGGTAGTTGTGAATCCACCAGATGGACGAGTCCGAGGCAAAGCGAGCGAGGAGCATCTCCGCCAGTCCCCGGGCCTTCTCTCGAAGGCTCGAGGGGCTCTCCGTCGACCCGCCGGCGTAGTCGAGCTGGGAGATCGTGTGGATTTCCAGGCGCCCGTCATCGATTCCCAGGGCCGGCTCCGGGTCCCTGCCCGTCACCAGGTGGATCCGCGAGACGCCGCCGGGATGATCCAGGAGGGCGTGAATTGCGTGCCGTATGACGGTGCTCACCCCTCCCCGGGAAAGGTGATAGTGAAAAATAAAAAGCTCGCTGGACAACTCCCGCGCTCCTGAGCTCCTACCCGCCGCTGGGGTGAAACTTCTTCCGATACTCCTCCACCTCCACCATGGGCGGGCGCTCCAGGGAAACGATCTCGGTTTCCTGCACTTCGGGGCGCTCATCCGCCATCAGCACGGACAGGTGGTGCTTGCCCGTTTCCTTGCTGACCTTCGCCTCTCCGTATCGGTCGAGCCTCTGCAGAAATGTGTCGAGGATTCCGAAGGCCATCTTTCCCAGCGCCTGCACCGGCTGGTTTCTGTGAATGCGGCTGTCCAGGTTCACCTGGGAGAGCGCCTTTGCCCCGTAGCGGTGGTAGATGTCGATGAGATGCCCCACCTCGACGCCGTATCCGACCGAGAAGGGAATCTGTTCCAGGAGCGCCCTTCTGCCGGCATACTCCCCGCTCAGGGGCTGGATGAAGTACGCAAGCTCGGGATAGAAGAGCGAAAAAAGCGGCCGGACCAGGATCTCCGTTACACGCCCCCCTCCCGAGGGGATAAGCAAGCCGGGAGCCCGAAACGGGCGCTCGTAGAAAGCCTTCACGTAGGAGATCTCGGGGCGGTTGAGGAGCGGCCCCAAAAGGCCATAGACGAATTTCGGCGCGATGTTGCTGATATCCGCGTCTATCCAGACGATGATGTCGCCGGAGAGCACGTAGAGGCTTTTCCACAGGTTCTCTCCCTTGCCTCGATACGAGCCGTATTTCTTCAAGATGTCCCTGGAGGAAAAGAAGCGGGCCCCGAGGCTCTCGGCGATTTCCCGCGTCCTGTCGGTGGAGCCCGAATCTATCACGGCGATCTCGTCCAGGAGCGGGAACCGTTCCATGAGCTCGGTCTTGAGGATGAGAACTTCCTTGCCGATGGTTGCCTCTTCGTTCAGGGTGGGGAAGGCGAGGGAGATTTTGATCCCCTGGCGCTGTTTCATGTCGACGAGCCCGGCCTTGTCCTTGAACTCGCCGTGGCGGAAGGTGTTTGCAAGAATGAGACTGTCCGGCTTCATCCCTCGGGCTCCCTGCCGGCCCTGGTGCTCTCTTCCAGGAATTGGAGAATCTGGCGGAAGCCGGTCTCCACGGGACGGATGTCGATGTACTCCCCCTGGAAGCCTCTCTTGCCCGTGGTCACGCCCAGGGAAATGGCGGGGACGGCAAGGGATTTTATGAAGGCGGAGTGATCGGGAATCGATGTCGGCACGGGACGGATTTTCAGCTTTTCGTGCACGCCGCGAAGGATCTCGTTCAGCCGGGAGTTGATGTCGGTGTCGCCCGCGGGGAAGAAGGCCTTCACGGCGAGGTCCACCCCGGCTCCCGTCTCTGTGGAGATGTCGCCGATCGTGGCGGTGACTGCGTTCTTCGCAACCTCGAGCGCGTTTCTGTCCGAAGAGAAGATCTCGAGCTCCAGCGCGCCTTCCGCGGGATGCCAGCCGAAGCCGACGCCGGCTTCGATTCGGGCGATGTTGAGGAAGGTGGCGTTTTCGCTGTCCCACCGGATGCCGCCCAGACGGAAGGCGATATCGGCCAGCACGGAAATGGCCGAGACAGCGGGCCCTCCGAACGCCACCTCCCTCTCCGGCGTTCGAACGCTTACGGACAGCTTGTACGTCCCCATGGGCCGCATCTCCGTTCGTCCTACTACGATTCCCCGGACATACGCGGCGAAGCGCAGCCGTGCCTTCCAGTCCTGGATGAAGCGCTCCAGGGGCTGGGTCTCTCGCGCGCCTGGATCGAAGGAGCTCCAGAGGAGGAGCACATTCATGTCGTAGTGAATCGCGTTCCTGGCCAGGTACTCGCCAAGGACCATGAGGGCGGCGACGCCGATGGAGTTCTCGGCGATCCCTTTTGCGTACACGCGGTTTTCCTCCAGCCTGGCGATGCAGTCTATGGGAGAATAGTCATCGCTTGCGATATCCGCGAAGAGCAGGGCGCAGTCATCGGAGCCGGTGGCGGAAGGGATGAGCACGCTCACGTTGCCGATGTCGTCGACGGACGGCTCCGGGTAGCCGAAATCGAGCAGCCGCTCCACGATGAAACCGGTCCGCCTGGCTTCGCCGGGCGTCGGAGAGGGAAGCTCGTTGAAGAGGATGGCGTCCGAGACGATCCGATTTACATAGGGGGCGATCGATGCCTTGTCCGAAGGGATCGCCCGGCGCCGGGCCGCCCCGCGGATCAATCTACGCGCTGCTGAGAAGAGGTTTTTGAAGCCCTGTCGAAAAGAGCCTCTCATGCTTCACCCGTCTTCATACTACCGCTGGATCGCGGGCGGTTCAAGGAAAGGGCGTCGGGGGATCACGTGGCTCAGGCCGCCGCCCTGCGCGGGTTTTCACGGAAGAGCCAGTTTCGAAGGACGATCGGAGTCACGACCGTGGTGACGAGACTCATGATGATGATGCTGACATAGATATCCTGCTGGATCAGCCCGCCGTCCAGCCCGATGAGGGCCACGATCATCGCCACCTCCCCTCGGGGAGCCATGCCGAAGCCGATGATGGCCGCATCCTTGAAGCCGCTCTTGAAGACAAGGGCTGCGCCTCCGCACCCGATGAACTTTGAAACGAAGGAAACGAGTATCAGCACCAAGACGAAGAGGAGAATCTGGAGGTTGAGGGCCCGCACGTCGGCCAGGATCCCCAGGGAGATGAAAAAAATGGATGCGAAGATAATCTGAAGGAACTCGGCGCCTTCCTTCATGTCCTTGCTGTTCTTGAGCTTCAGCCCTCCCAGGGAAGCTCCGGCAAGGAAGGATCCTACGATGGCCGACAGGCCCGCAAGCTCCGCCGCCATGCCGTAGAGGAACGCCAGCATCATGGCGAAGATGAAGGTGAACTCGGGATATTTCCCCGTGAAAGCGGTGGAGTCGATCGCGACAACGAGCCTTCGAAGAAGGAAGTGCCCCAAGAGGCCGCCGACGGCAAGGAAGAGGAGCGCTTTGGCGAAAACAGCTGCCAGAGACAGGGCGGAGAGAGACCCGGAGACCAGGCCATTGCCGACGGCAAGGGCCAGGAGGCCCAACACGTCGTCTATCACCGCCGCGCCGATGATTGCCCTGGCCGCCGGGGTCTGGAGCCTGCCCATCTCGCGCAGAACGTTCGCCGTGATGGCGATGCTGGTGGCCGTGAGGGCCGTGGCGATGAACACGGAGCTTGCAAAGGGAAAATGGAACAGGACCGAGGTGAAATAGCCCATGATCCAGGGAAAAACCACTCCGCCGAGGGCGATCACCAGGTACTTCGGCTTCGCTATGTCTTCAACCCGGAACTCCAGGCCCACCACGAAAAGCAGGATCACTGCGCCGAGGTGGGCGATGCTGGAGACGAAGTCCGTATATGTGATGAGGCCCAGGACGCTGGGCCCGACTAAAAGCCCGACCAGGATCTCTCCGATGACTGCGGACTGGTTGATGCGGGAGGCGAGCAGGTAGCCCGCAAGGGCGATGAAGAGCAGGAAGGACATCTGGAACTCGATCAGGTGAAAGATTTCTGCCATGGTGTCGATCCCCCCTTTCCATACTATAGCGGAGAGGCGGCCGAAAGAGGAAGCACTTGACTCCGCCCGGAGCCGGCCCTACCATTGGAGAGGGTGAGGAGGTAGTCCTATGCCCGAGACCACGTCTGGCAAGTACGTCAAAAGCGAGAAGCTCCAAGAGGCCCGGGAGCACGTGAAGGCCGCCGGCAGCTCCATGCGCAAGGGACTCCAGGAGATGTTCCCCAAGGGGTTCGTCGAACACCGCCAGGCAGCCCGCAAGGAGATGCTGCTCGCCATGCGCAGCCTCCTGGACGCGGCGATCGAGCGGCTGGAGAAGCGCTCGTCAGCGGCCAAATAGGATCCACAGGAGCAGGCAGGCGTCCACCGCGCCCATCGGGATCGCGAAATCGGTGCGCCCGGCGATGAAGAAGGCGCTTGCGCACATGAGGATCGCGGAGAAAATAATCGAGCCTGCGAGCTTTCGAAAACCATGCTCCAGGCGGACCACGGACTGCCGCATCTCCGGCAGCCGCACATCCAGCCTTCCCTGCTCGATTCTCGAAATGAGCGAATCCACATGCCTGGGGAGGGCAGCCAGAACCCCGACTATTCGGGACGCCTCTTTCATGATGAGCTGGATCCTGCCCGCGCCGTCCTCGGCGATGAGCTTCTGGGCATACGGTGCCAGCGCGGTCCACACGTTGAACTCCGGGTCGAGGCCCATGGCCATGCCCGAGAGGATAGCCACGCATCTTCCCAGCATGATGAAGCTCTCCGGAATCTGGAAGGGCATCTCGTAGAGCAGCTCGCCGAACTCCTGGACAAAAGCCCTCATCTCCGAGATGTCCATCTCCATCACGTCTTTCGTCGATTTGCCCCAGATCCTGTCGAATACCCTGCGGTTGGCGCGCTCGATGAGATCCAGGTCCGCGCCGGGGAGCAGGAGATGCAGCCTCTGGTAGGCCTCGACCAGCCCCACCGCGTCGCGGGTTCCCACCGCGATCAGGGCTTCGCGCAGGCCGGAAAAGGTGTCGGCCGCGAGGGTGCCCGTCATGCCGAAATCCACGAATACAAGCCGCCATGCGCCGGGATTTGCCGGGGTGGGGGCGGGCAGGACAAAGAGGTTACCCGGGTGCGGGTCGGCGTGGAAGAATCCGTCCTCGAAGACCTGCTGCAGGTAGACGTCCAGAAGGCGGTTGGCCACCTCCGCGCGGCTGATCCCCGCCGCCTCAATGCCTGGGTAGTCGGTGATCTTGATGGCTCCGACATCCTGGAGGGTGAGCACTCTGCGCGTCGTATGGCTCCAGATGACGTCCGGCACCCGGATGTCTTCGCGGTCCTTGAAGTTGCGGGCGAAGATCTCGGCGTTCTTTCCCTCGTGGATGTAGTCGATCTCTTCGTACAGGGTGCGGCTGAACTCCTCGATCAGCCCATGAATGTTGGCGTGCTTGCGGATGAAATCGAACCGCATGAGCCATCCGCCGACGACGCGGATTGCCGCGAGATCGGCGTCCACGATCTCGCGGATGTGGGGACGCTGGACCTTGACCACGACGGACGGGCACGGCTCGCCCTGGGGCGAGGAGAGGCAGAGCCGGGCGCAATGCACCTGGCCGATGGAGGCTGAAGCCATGGGTACGGGATCGAAATCGACGAACTTCTCGGCGAGGGGCAGGCTGAACTCGGCCTCGATGACTGCGCGGATGTCTTCGTACCTTTCGGCCCCGACCTCGTCCTGAAGCCCGGCCAGCTCTGCTGTAATCTCGCGCGGTAGAACGTCGAGGCGCGCGGAGAGGAACTGGCCCACCTTGATCAGCACTCCGCCCATGCGGGCGGCGAGCCTGCGGAAAGCCACCGCCGTCTTTTGCATGCGCCGGGAACGCGTCCGGCGCCCCAGCGCGCGAAGCCCCACCTTGGGCAGGACCACGTCCCACACCACGAAGCTGAACACTATCCGGCCGAAGAACCTCAGGATATGCCGGTAGCGCGCTTTATACATGGAGAGAGTATACTCTCTCTCCCAGCGAGGTGGGAAGTTACGAGGTCTTGCCGTCCGCGTCAAACGAGACGATCGACGCCGTCACACCGCCGTTCGCATCGGGCAGGCCGCGAACCGTCACGTGCATCCCGCTCTTGAGATCGGCGGGGCGGACCGTCAGGATGCGGTGGATGTCGACGCCGGGCGGCACCTGGATCGTGGCGTTCACGTCCTCGTAGCTCATGGTGATGGTTCGTCCATCGACCATCTGGGCAGTGGCGTTCGTAACCACGGCGTTGGTCATGACCTCGCCGGATTCCATCGGCCATTGGCCTTTTCGGACCTTCGACCAGAGCTCGGGGGAGAAAACGTTGATGGACGTGGCCGTGAGCGAGCCGTCCGGTCCCCTCCGCGCCGCCACTCCCATGGGCATCCCCGGCTTGAGGTCTTCCATGGTCGCGGTCTGGCGGTCTAGAATCAGAGTATCGCCGGCGATGGTGACGAGCTTGCCTCCACCGGAGGTCGAGCTCACGCTGAAGCTGGTGGACCCGACCATCGTGATCGTCCCGTCGAGCGAGACTGGCTGGGCGGCGGGGGCGGCGCCCACACCGGCGGCTACAAAGAATGCAAGAGAACCTAGAAGAGCGAAGACCGGTCTTCCCGGCCGAATTGTGCGACTCATGGTGGAAAGGTAATGATGAAGAAACGCGGCGGACAACTGGATTGTGCCGTCTGCGCGGGCGCCGCTCAAAGGCCGCCCACGCCAGCCCCGATCAAGGGCTGCCCTTTCCAGTGCAGCCGCGCCGCCTCAAGTCCAGAGCGCGATGCTCCGGGGCTGAACGACCACGCCGCTGGAATCACGCCGGGCGCGCTCAATGAGGGCCGCTCCGGTGAGCTTCCAGGAGGCTGCGTCTTTTGCGCCGATACGGGCAGGGCACGATCTCACGTTAATGATGCCGCGAATCTCACCGTCGCGGGAGAAGCAGCGCCACATGTCCTTGCCGATCATGACTGCCCCAAACTGCCGCCCCGCCAGCCTCTTGTACAGCGAGAGAGTCCACGCCGTCAGCTCCGCTTCGCCCGGCCCCCCGAAGCTGCCCGTGTCGTCCGAGATCAAGATTTGGGAGGAGAACATCGCCGCCACCGCCGCGATCAGCTCTTTTTCGTTTAAGGTCAGAGAGCATTTGTTCGATCGCATGAAAACGACATCGGGGTCCGAGAGGTACAGGGAGCGGTTCATGAACGAGCGGCCCAGCGTGTCCTTGAGATTGAGGTAGGCCGCGGGCCTCCCGGGATGACCGGTAAGGCGGGCCACGGGAGGGTCCCAGGTCTCCTTGGTATCGGCACCGATGCGCATCAGGGGGAAAAGGTCGATGGAGCTTGCCAGCGGAGCGCCGCAGCCGAGAAACGCGACGGGCTGGCCGGATCGGGAGCGCTCCCGGGAAACAATTGGCTCGAGCGCTTCGCGATACCAGGCGTATGCGGAACCTCCCGATGCGTGAGCACCGTTCAACATGCCGGCGTACAGGAAGTCGAGCTTGAGGTAGCGGAATCCCCAGTCGTCGATAACGGCGTCGAAGAGTTCCCTCAAGTATTTTCTCACCTCTTCCAGCGAGAGGTCGAGGCAGAAGAAGTTTCCCTCCCACCCCGGATTCCATCCCGCCAGGGCGGGCTTGCCGTCCGCCCCTTTGAGGAGCCATTGGGGCTTTTCGCTATAAATACGAGCCCCAGGAGAGACCAGGAATGGAGCAAGCCATAAGCCGGGCACATAGCCTTTGCGGAAGATGCTTTCCGCCAGCGCCTTCATACCGGAGGGAAAGCGCTCAGGTTTGGCCTGCCAGTCTCCCACCGCGCGCTGCCAGCCGTCGTCCACCTGGAAAACCACGGGCCTTCCCTGGTTCTGGAATTGCTCGCGGATGAGGTTGGGGCTTCCGCCGATGCCCTCGAGATCTTCACGAATGATCGTCTCGTCGATGTGAGTGTAGTGGTTGTACCAGGAGCACCACCCCCCGACCAGTCCGTCAGCCGACCCTGCGAGGAATGCTGCCCGCGTCATGACATTCTTGTCGAGAAAGAGAGCGGCGACGGCATCCTGAAACTCGAAACAGCCGTTTCGAGAAACGAGAGCGATCTCGGCGAGGACCTCACCATCATGATACATTGCTCCCTTGCAGTGGAGCTCGATGGAGATGGAGCGCCGGCCGCGGTCGATGCGGAAACAGACGGGAGCGGTCTTTGTGTTCAAGGAAACAAGCCCGACGTACGTCTCCCCGGCGCGGACATAGGCGATGCCGTTTCCCGAGAGCTCCCGGCGAGGGGGCCGGGGGACATCGGGAAGGGTGTAGATCTCCAGCCTCTTCATGAGCCTTGCCCGTGGGGCCCGCTCGCGCCTGCCCAGCTCCCAACCCGGAGACCAGGACTGAAAGCCGTTTGCGAACCAGAAAGCCCGCCTTCGATCGAGAAGGCTGCTGCGCGGCTCGCCGCCCAAGCGAAGGAGGTCGAAAAGGCCCTCGAAGCTGAGCCGGTCTATGATCCGCGGGGCAGGTTCGGATGCCCCGGCCGCGCCCCTTTGGCGGTAGGTAAGCTTGAGAATACCCGGCTGTGACTCCATCATTTCCCTGGCGGCGTCTTTCATTGCGACTCCTTTGCATATTTTGAAACGACCGTGAAAAGGCCGTGAGCTCGCCCTATCTTACCGCAAAAGTTTCCGTTCGGTATTGACAAATTTGAAAAGTTGTACTAAAACACTATTGTACTAATAGACCAATACAAGTACTATGGAAAAGCGAAAAAAAGAACTGCTGAAGTTTACCCTCGACCCGAAAAGCGGCGTCCCCTTTTACAAGCAGATAATTCTTCAAATCGAGATGGCAATCGCGGACGGACGGCTGATATCGGGAGACCGTCTGCCGACGGTGCGAAGTCTTGCCGTAGAGCTCCAGGTGAACCCGAACACGGTTGCCCGCGCCTATAGCGAGCTGGAGATCCGCCAGATCCTTGCCACCCAGCAGGGCGCGGGGACTTTCATCGGGAACCGCAAGGTGGAGATCTCCGACGTCGAGCGCGAGCGGGTCCTCGCCGAGCTCGCGCGTGAGTTCGTCTCCAAAGTGGCATCGTACGGCTTTTCAGTTGCGGAGATCGCCAGGTATCTGAATGAGCAGGGAGAACAGGAGGAAGAAAAATGAAGCTCGTAGCTAAGGAGTACTCGCCGATCACATACCTTACCAAGCGCAAGGTTGAAAAGGATTTCAGGCTGAATGTGTTCAGTCTTCTCATCATTACGGCGGCCCTGGTGGGTGCCATCGCGGCAGGCATGGCGCGTGGGGACGCCCTTTCAATGGAGAAGCTCGCCGCGATGGTATTGGGGACGCTCGTGGCCGCCACGTTCATCTTCGCCTTCCCCTTTTGGATCCTGGTTCTGGGGGTCCTCGTCGCTGCCGGAATCGCCGTGTACAAGGTGATCGGGGACGGCTTTCTCCTTCAGTATGCGATCCTCACCGCGGGGCTGCTTCTCATGCCTACCCTGCAGCTGGCCAACCAGTGGGAGAAGGCCGTGATCTTCCGTCTGGGAAAATTCCGCGGTCTGCGCGGACCCGGCCTCTTTCTCATCGTGCCCCTCATCGACCGCGCTGCCCGCTACATCGATACCCGCATCCGTGCCACGGATTTCCGGGCCGAGACCACCCTGACGCGGGACACCGTGTCGGTGAACGTGGACGCCATCGCCTTCTGGATGATCTGGGATGCGGAGAAGGCCACCCTCGAGGTGGAGGACTACCTCGATGCGGTAATCCTTTCGGCTCAGGCCGCGCTTCGCGACGCCATTGGAAAGCATGACCTCGCCAGCCTTCTCTCGGAGCGGGAACGTCTGGGCAAGGAGATCCAGGAGATCCTGGACGCGAAGACCAACCCCTGGGGGGTGTCCATCCTCTCCATCGGGATAACCGACATCGTCATTTCCAAGGAGCTGGAGGACGCCCTCTCCCAGCAGGCGCAGGCCGAGCGGGAGAAGCAGTCTCGCCTTATCCTGGGCGAGGCGGAAGTCGAGGTAGCCCAAAAATACGTGGAGGCCTCGAAGCAGTACGCGGACAATCCGACGGCGCTGCAGCTTCGCGCCATGAGCATGGTGTACGAGTCGATCAGGAAGAACGGCACCGTCGTGCTCCTGCCCTCGGGTGCCGTGCAGGACATGGCCCTGGGCAAGGTCATGGACGATGTGACAAAGGGCAAGAAGCCGCTTCAAGACCTGACGGGGCTGGGCGGCAAATCCGCTGCTGCGGGGGGCGGGCAATGATCAGAGTCGAGGGAGTGACAAAGGAATATGACGGCAAGGTCCGCGTCCACGCGCTCAAGGGGATAGACCTCGCCATTGAAAAGGGAGAGTTTCTGTCCCTTGCCGGGCCTTCGGGGTCGGGCAAGACCACCCTCCTCAACCTCATCGGCTGCCTGGATGTGTGCACCAGCGGGGAGGTCTTCATCGAGGGTGAGCCGGTGTCGAGCAAGAGCAGGAAGGAGTTGGCGTTTCTTCGAAGGGAGAAGATCGGCTTCATCTTCCAGACCTTCAACCTCATCCCGGTGCTCACCGCGCTGGAGAACGTGGGCTTTACCCTCTCCCTCCTGGGGATCGAACCCCGCGAAGTGGAGCGCAGGGCGCTGGCCATCCTCAGGGAAGTGGGGCTGGCGGGAATGGAGAGGCGCCGCCCATCCGAGCTTTCCGGTGGCCAGCAGCAGAGGGTGGCCATCGCCAGGGCTTTGGTGAAGGGGCCGTCCCTTATTCTTGCGGACGAGCCGACCGCCAACCTCGACTCGGCGACGGGCAGGGAGATCCTGGTCCTCATGGAGGCCTTGAACCGGAGTCATGGCACGACGTTCGTGTTTTCCACGCATGACGCGATGGTCATGAACTTTGCCCGGCGGCTGGTCCTCCTCCACGACGGCCAGGTCGTGTCGGATAAAAGGAGCGCGTGATGCGGTTCCTCCTATCGCTGGCATGGAAGAACCTCTCCCGCTACAGGAGGAGGTCGTTCATCACGGCCATCGCCATCTTGGCGGGGCTCTCCATCTACATCGTGGCGGACAGCATGTTCGCCGGGATAGAGCAGGACTCGGAGCGCAACTTCGTCTTCTACGAAGCGGGGGCTGCCCAGGTGATGGACGCGCGGTTTTTCAATGAGATCGACTACCTTCCACTGAAATACGCCATAGTTAACCCTACCGCGGTGCGCGAAGCCCTTGCGCCGCTGGGGGTCCGCTCAACGCCGCGCATCCGCTTCATGGGCGAGCTGTTCAACGGCGAAGACTCGCAGGCGGTGCTGATGGTCGCCCTGGATCCGGCTACCGACGGCTCCGTGCTCCGCTTGCGGGAATCGGTGACCGAGGGAACGTATCTGGGAGCAGAGGCGTCTCGCATCATGGTGGGCAGGCTCCTGGCAGAAGACCTGAAAGCCGGGCTGGGAGATACGCTGACGCTCAGGACGCGCACGCGCGATGGGGCGTTCCAGACCGCGGATCTCGAGCTTTCCGGGATCATAGATTCGCCCAATCCCTACCTCAACAAGGGGGTGGGCTTCATCTCGCTTGCCGCGGCCGACGACCTGCTGCAGATGCAAGGCGCAGTGACCGAAATACTCGTCTCCGCCGACAACTGGAGGAAGCCGGAGAGGCTGGCCGCTTCAATGACGGGAGCCCTCGAGGGCAAATTCCCCGGGCTGACCGTCAAGAGCTGGCGTGACCTCGGCCAGGATTTCATCAACCTGGTTCAGATGCACCAGGGGGTTTACGGCCTCCTTCTCTTTCTCGTGTTCATCATCGCGGGGGTTGGAATTTCCAACACCATGCTCATGGCCGTATACGAGCGCTTCCGGGAGATCGGCATGATGCGCGCCCTCGGCATGAAGGACGGCGCCCTGCGTCTCGCCTTCCTCCTGGAAGCTGGAGGAATCGGGCTCATCGGGTCCCTGGGGGGAGTGCTGGTGGGGGCCTGCCTCTCATATGTCGTGGTCAGGTGGGGCATCGACTACACGACCCTCATCGGCAGGATGGATTTCGGCTACCGCATCACGGGGGTTTTCCGAGGGGCCTGGAATCCGCCCACCATGGTCGCGGCGTTCATCCTGGGGATCGTCTCCTCGATGGTCGTTTCCCTTATCCCCGCCTCCCGCGCGCTCCGTCGGGAGATAACGGAGTGCCTGAGGCATGTGTAGCAGGAGAATCCGATGAATATCGTCGCCATAGCTTTCAGAAACGTCGGAAGAAACAAGAGGCGGACCGCCCTTTCCGTGACGGCCATCGCAATCGCCGCCATGGTGATCGTGTTCATGTTTGCCATCATTGATGGGTTGAAAGTGGACATCCTCAACAACATCTTCCATATGGTCACCGGCCAGGTCAGGGTGCGCAATGCCCGTTTCGACGAGAACGAGATCAGGAATCCCCTCGACCTGGGGATATCAGATGCCGACGGCGTGCTTCGGCTGCTTGAGGCGCAGCCCTCGATACAAAGCCTCTCTCCCCGGATCATGTTTCCGACCGCCCTGTACAGGGAGGGAAAGAACTACAGGGGAATGGGCTTGGGGGTGGACTTCGGACGGGAAGAGGGCTTCCAGGGGCTCTCCCGCAGCCTTGTCCAGGGAAGCATGCCCTCTTCAGGCGCAAGGGAGACGGCCCTCTCTTCCGGCCTCGCTCGGGACATGGGTGTCGGGGTGGGGGACAAGATCACCCTTTACACGAAGAACGCCTCGGGCGGAATGAACGGCATGACTCTCAGGATCACGGGGATCTTCGTGTTCAGCGTGCCCAGCTTCAACAAGAGCCTCTTCCTCCTTCCCCTGGACACGGCGCAGCGTCTTTTGGGTATGAAGGGCTCCGTGGTGGAGATCCTGGTGCTTCTCCGCGACGGGACGGACGTGGAATCGGCCGCAGCCTCCATTTCCCGCGCGCTTTTGGAAGCGGACAGGGGCGAGCTCTCCGTGAAGCCGTGGACCACGATCGGCATCTGGTTCACGTATCTCCGCCTGGCGGACGCCATCTATACGATCTTCGCGCTCGTGTTCGTTCTCCTGGGGACCACGGTGGTGATCAACACCACCATGATGGTGATCTACGAACGGGTGAGGGAGATCGGCATGATGAGCGCGCTGGGAATGCCGGGGGCTTCGATCGTGGCGTTGTTCTTTCTCGAGTCGCTCTTCATCGGCATCATGGGCGCCCTTGCGGGCACGATCGCGGGAATAGCGATCACCCTGCCTCTGGCCTCCACTGGGATCGACATGTCCCAGACCATGAGGGGCGTGGATTTCCAGATGTCCGCGATCTTCAAGCCCGTACTCAACCTGAAATCCACGTCGCTCGCGTTTCTCTACGCCGCGGCTGTCTCTTCGTTCGTATCGATATTTCCGTCCCGCAGGGCATCCCGGGTGGAGCCGGTGAAGGCGCTGCGGGCCTTGTAGACTCGGGAGGCCTTTCATGAAGAACGCTGCTATGACGATTTTCTTCGTCCTGGCGCTCCGCGCCTGGGGAATCGATCCGGCTGAGATTGTCAGGCGGATGGAGGAGAACCAGGTCCAGAAGACCGCGCAGTTCGAGGGGAGCTTCACGATCGCGGACCGCTTCGGCTCGCGTGTAAAAACCTTCAAGGCCTTCTCCATAGGAGAAGATAGGATGCTCATCGAGTTCACGAATCCCGAGGAAGCGGGTCAGAAGATCCTGCGGGTGGCGGACGACATCTATCTCTATTTCCCCGAGGCCGAGGAGGTGATCCGTCTCCAGGGAAGCGCGCTCAAGGATTCCGTGATGGGGTCCGACTTCTCCTACGAGGACTTCACGGGAGAGAGGGGCCTGCTGAACCTGTATGCCGTGGAGCTGGAAAAAAGCGAAAGCCTCGACGGCCGCGACTGTTTCGTGCTGAAGCTCACGGGAAAGAAAAAGAGCATCGCCTATCCCCTCCAGCGCATGTGGGTGGACGCCGAGCTGTTCGTGGTCCGCAAGGCCTCCTATTTCTCCCTTTCGGCAAAGCCGATGAAGGAAATGTCGGTGCAGGAGGTCCGCGCAGTTTCGGGGAAGAACGTGCCCACCAGGTTCGAAATGCGCGATCTCCTGAAGAAGGACTCGAGCACCATCTTCAAGATCAAGAAGATCCTTATCGACGTCCCTCTTGATCCGAAGATTTTCACTCGGGAAGAGCTGTCATGGTGAGAAAAGGCATTCTGCTTGCGGCCGTTGTCCTGCTTCTCTACGCCTCCGGCGCTCCCGCAGAGCTTCGCACAATGGGGCAGATTACGATCCTCACTGCCGCAATGAGAATGACGGACCTCTTCCAGCTCACAAACTCGGGGGAAGCAAGGATAACCTTTCAGGCCGAGGAATCCCGCGAAGTGAAGGGGCTGGTCGAGCTCGATGCCCTGGTAACCCCCGGAACCGTTCCCGAAGCCGTTTTCGACGTGCCCCGGGCGTACCTGAAGATCAGGTTTCCCAGCTTCCGCCTGACCGCCGGAAAAACCCGCCTCTCATGGGGCAGCGGGTTCATCTTCGACGCCGGGGACGTCATATTCGGCGGGATGTCGGCAATCCTCGACCTGACGCAGGTGGACCCCCGGGACAGGACCGCGTGGCTCGCCTCCGCGTACGTTCCCCTGGGAGATTTCTCGTTTCTGGAAGGGGCCGTTTTGCCGCACATGCCTCTTCCTCCCGGCGTTCCAGCGACTGCCGGTTCTCCTTTCGTTCCATTCGAATCGCTCGTCGGCGGGGCCAGGGCCGTGCTGGGGCTCTCAGGTTTCTCCGCCGAGGCCGGCTATCTCTATGACGGCGACGATAGCCTTCACAAGCCCTTCGTCAGCGTCCAGGGGAGCTTGTTCTTCGATTTGTATGCGGCGGCGGGGATCTCGATCCCGCAGGCCGCATCTTCGTGGGACGATGTGAAGGACAGTCTCACGATATCCTTCGGTGCAAGCCGCATATTCGGCCTCGAAGCCGGTGAAAACCTCAGTTTCCGGGCCGAAGCCGGGTTCATTCCTTATGGGCAGTGGAAGGACTCCGGAAGCGGCCTGCCGCCGGGAAGCCCCGGATATGGAGCCTTGGTTTTTCTGGAATCGGTGTACAGCCCCAGCGACGCCTTCGCGGTCCAGGCCAGGGGTATCCTTTCGCCGGTTGACGCCTCCGGCGTAGCCCTTCTCACGGTTTCCTGGAACATCTATCAAGGCCTTCGGATCTCAGCCACGGGCTCCCTGATGTTCGGCCATGAAGCCGACCTCTTCGGCTGGGGCAGGGACGGAGACGTGGCGCTCCTGGCGGGTCTGGAATACAGGTTCTAAAGCCGCTGTCGCCTTCAGCGCGGGTATCGGGTATACTCCCGGCGGAACTTAAGCCGTCTTACGGGAGGATACCGATGGCAGGTCTGCGGGATACCCTGCGCTCGATCAGGTTCGCCGGGCTGGGCAACTCGTTTCGCGCAATCCGTTACGCGAGGCTCAGGGATTCGCTGAACGCGAAGCATGCGCGGTCCGAATCCGACCAGGCGCCACGTCTGCCCGGCAAACTCCGTGCGGCACAGGCGTTTTCCTCCGGGGCCCTCTTCACCTTCGATGCGGTGCAGCTTTCCGCGCGATTTCTCACCGATGACTTCGTTTTCCTGGCGTGGGACGGGGCCGGCATGAGCCCTTCCTGGGCGGTGGCCCGGGAAGAGTGGCCGGGGTGCGACATCGCGCTCGAGAAGCACGGCGACGGGTGGAGCCTGCGCGGCGGTGGGCTCGGGCTTCAGGTCTCGGCGTCCGGCGCCTTGAAGGTCATGGACAAAGACGGCAGGCTCCTTCGCGAGGAAGGGCCCATGGAGCGGCGCGGCAGCGGATGGTCGCAGAGGGCGCAGCTTTCACCCGAGGCATGCGTGTACGGCCTGGGAGGCAGGTTTTCGCCGCTGAACCGGCGCCGGGCCATGGAGCGCGACGGAGGTCCCGAATCTTTTCGGTTCTGGAATACCGACCCCGGCGGCACCTTCGGCCCCGGCGACGATCCTCTCTACATCTGCATGCCGGTGTACCTCTGCCTCCACGACGCCGGATGCTATCTCGCTTTCCACGACAACACCTTTGACGGCTCGCTCTCCCTCGGCTCAGAGCTGGAAGTGCGCTTCGTGGACGGCCCCTGCCGCACGTACATTGCTGCGGGAACCCCCGCGGCAGCGCTTGAGCGTTTCACATCGCTCACCGGCCGTCCGCCGCTTCCCCCGCTGTGGGCTTTCGGGTTCCACCAGTCCCGGTGGGGCTACCGCACTGAAGCCGAGCTTCGCCGCGTTTTTGCCGGCTTCAAGGCCAACGATCTCCCCCTGAGCGGTCTGCACCTCGACATCGACCATCTCGATGGTTTTCGCACCCTGACCATCGACAGGAAAACCCACCCAGATCTGCCAGGCTTCTCCAGGGAGCTTGCCGCAGCCGGAGCGCACCTGGTTGTCATCACGGATCCGGGGATCAAGCGGGACCCCGGATTTTCATTGTACGATGAAGGCCTCTCCCGGAAGGTGTTCTGCGCCTTGCCGGACGGAAAGATTCTTTCCGCTGTCGTGTGGGCGGGCTGGAGCGTGTTCCCCGACTTCACAAACCCGAAAGCCCGCGCCTGGTGGGGCACTCAATACAAGGCCCAGATCTCCAAAGGAATCGACGGCTTCTGGCACGACATGAACGAGCCAGCGGCATGGGCTTCCGCTGGTGAATCAACCTTGCCGCTCGGCGTTCGCCACGACATGGAGGGACGCGGCGGGGATCATCGCGAAGCCCACAACATCTACGGCTTGATGATGAACCGCGCCGGTTACGAGGGGCTTCGCGGCTTGCGGCCGGATCGTCGCCCCTTCATAGTCACGCGGGCGGGGTGGGCGGGCATGCAGAGGTGGTCATGGACGTGGATGGGCGACATGGAGACCTCGTGGGCCGCGCTTCGAAGGACGGTGGCGGGCGTTCTGGGGCTCGGGCTTTCCGGCATGCCGTACACGGGCCCGGACATCGGGGGCTTCAACGGCATCCCGTCGGCCGAGCTTTCCACGCGCTGGTTTCAGCTCGCATCGTTTCTGCCCTTTTTCCGCACCCACTCCGCCATCGGTCTTCCTCCGCGCGAGCCGTGGATCTTCGGGCCCGAAACCCTCGCCATCCTTCGCAAGAGCCTCAAGCGCCGCTACAGGATGCTGCCCTACTGGTATTCGCTTGCGTACCAGGCAACACGTGACGGCTTGCCGCTTGTCCGCCCGCTTTTCTGGAACGAGCCGCAGAGAAGCGAGCTTCGGGAAGTCGACGATGAGTTCCTCCTGGGGGATGGCCTTCTGGTAGCACCCATTCTGGATGAAGGGGCGGGCAGGCGGGCTGTTGTCCTGCCCCCGGGCCTCTGGTACGAGCTTGAGGGCCAACGTCGCTTCGAGGGTCCGGGCAGCGTCGAGATCGATGCGCCCATAGGAGAAATCCCCGTGCTCGCGCGCGCAGGAGCGATAATCCCCATGCGCGATGAGGCGGGCGGCCTTGTGCTGCACGCCTTTGCAGGTCAGGGGAGCACGGCCGAGGGCAGGCTCTTCAGCGACGCAGGAGACGGCTATGGACCCTACCGCCTGGACTCTTTCAGCCTGACGCCTGCCGGCGCCGGAGAGCTTTCGCTCGCCTGGTCCTCGGAAGGCTCGTTCCCCTGGCCCCATCCATCGATCAAGGTGCGCCTGCGCGGGTTCGCGGAGGCACGAGTGACGGGAGGGGGGCCCGCGGGGAGCAGCTTGAGCGTTTCTTGACGGCGCGCCCGCCGTGTGGGAGAATCGGGGTGGACTGCCGGAGGTGCGCATGAAAACGTCACGCTACCGTTGGTTCGTCCTTTCCACCCTCTTTCTTTTCGTTTTGCTCCATCAGGCGGACAAGCTTCTGATCGGGCCGCTGACTACCCCGATCATGGAGGCTTTCGGCATCGATGAAGCCCGGATGGGCCTCGTGTTCTCGGGAGCGGTCATCGTCGGAGCAATCTTCTACCCGATCTGGGGATACCTCTACGACCGCTTCATCCGGGCCAGGCTCCTGGCCCTCGCCGCGTTCATCTGGGGGGCCACCACGTGGATCAGCGCAGTTGTCAGAACATACACGGGCTTTCTCTTCAGCCGCGCATCCACCGGCATCGACGATTCCAGCTACCCCGGCCTCTATAACCTGATGGCCGATTACTTCGGTCCGAAGGTGCGGGGAAAAATCAATGGCCTTCTCCAGATAGCGCAGCCCCTCGGCTACCTGCTGGGAATGGTGCTGGCGCTTCTCCTGGGAAAAGTTCTGGGCTGGCGGATGGTGTTCATCATAACCGGGTCGCTGGGCATCGTGCTGGCGTTCGTGATCTTTTTCACGGTCAAGGAGCCGGTGCGAGGCGCGAGTGAGCCGGAGCTGAAGGGCATCGAGCAGAAAACAGCACACAAGTTCAGCTGGAAGGCGGCCTTCGGCCTGTTCAAGAAGCGCAGCCTGCTTTTCGTCTTCGCCAACGGTTTTGCGGGGGTGTTTCCCTGGCAGGTGATCCAGTTCTGGATTTTTCGCTACCTCCAGAAGGAACGGGGATACAACGAGACCGAGGTCCTTCTCACCATGGTGAGCGCGATAATCGTTCTGGCGCTGGGATATCCCCTCGGAGGCGCCATCGGCGACGCTCTGTTCAAGAGGACGCCGCGGGGAAGGATCATCGCGAGCTTCTCCGGCGTCATTCTGGGAGCGGTCTTTCTCTTCATCGCGCTTCAGATCCCCGTGGGGGACAAGCTCACCTTCGGCATCGTGCTCGGGCTCACGGCTCTCTTCATGCCCTTTGCCGCCCCGAACGTCCTTTCCACGGTCTACGACGTCACCGTTCCCGAGGTGCGAAGCACGGCGAACGCCGTCTTGAACTTCTTCGAGCAGATCGGCTCTTCCATCGCTCCCGCCCTTGCCGGCTATATCGCGGTCAAGGTTTCCCTGGGAAGCGCGATCCTTTCCATCAGCGTGAGCGCATGGCTTGTCTGTTTCGTGATCCTGGTGATCACGTCGCTGCTCGTGCCCAAGGACATCGCGGCGCTCCGCGCCGAGCTCCGCCAGAGGGCGGCCGCGGAGACGGGCAACGGCGGCTAAGCCCGGAGGTTCTCAGCTTTCCCAGCTTACGATGTACTCCATGAGATCGTCCTCGTTTTTCACTGCGGGCCGACGAACCGTCCAGGCGCCTTCCAGGCCAAGCTCCCGGGCTGAAAGCTCGAAGTGGCACATTGCGATGCCCATGTCGAGGCGTTGGATGTCGGCTATGTCGAGCACCTTGGTGGCCAGCCGTTCCCGGTACCCCGGGGTGCGCTTGAGAAAGAAATGCCAGGAGCTGCCGTCGCACGTTATCCGCCAGGGCTGCTTGTTGGAAGCCGAGGGGCCGAGCCTGACCATCTCGAGGGGCACCGCATACGTGCCGGCTTTCTCGGGAGTCAGCGGCCGGCCTGATCCGTCGTCGAAGAAGAGCGTGTCCCAGGGAAGCCGGGATGCGGCGCCGATCCCCCGGCGGATAAGGGCATTGCGGGAGGCGTCGGGGTTCTCGATGATGCCCACACACGCCACGGCGGGCACCTGTTCCTTGGTTGTCGCGAGGATGCGCGCGGCGAAGCTGCTGCGCGTGAAAAACCCTCCCAGCCAGCAGGAGCCCAATCCAGCCTCCGTGGCCAGGAGGATGAGCCGCTCCATCACGTAGCCGAAGTCCTCCAGGTCTTTCTCGGCGGGCCCCACGGCTCCGACGAAGAAACCGCTCTCCCCGCGGATGATGCCGTATGTTCCAAGACCCTTCAGGGCGCTCTTGTCAAGCTCTGTGGCGGCGATCAGGCGGAAGCGGAGGGCTGCGCCCAGGGGGCCGGAGCTCCAGGAGGCCGCCGCTTCATCGAGGCGGCGTCGGTCTTCGGCGGGGAGGAGCGCGTTCGCGTATGTCCTGCACGAAAAGCGCCGTCTGATGATCTCCGTGATCGACGGCGCCTCAGGCATACCTTCGCGAGATGAGCCAGACCGCCGAAAGGATCACCAGGTCGAGGGAGAGCTGCTGGAGCCAGACCAGGAAGTCGGGCTCGAAGATGTTGTTCATGAAGAACATATAGAAGATCCGTACCGCCCAGAAAATGAACACGCCGAGGGCCGATGCGTAGAGCAGCCGCGTCTTCATGCTCATGAAGAGGCCGAGGAGGAGAATGGCCCCTGAAACGAGGCAGAGGATCGAAATGAGGACGCTCAGGATGTCGTTTCTGCCCCCGAACACACGGATGACGGCGCGCCCGAACCTGCTGATGTCGGAGTTGTAGTACGCGATCCCGACGAGCCCCAGGAGAATGAAAAAGGCGGCCACGGCGACCTGCAGGAATATGAGCGAGCTGGGGAAATCTCTTTTCACCATAGGAACTCCTTCAGCGTGTAATGTTCGGGCACTATACCATGGCGGCGGAGAGCCTCACAAGAAGCGTCCCGAGCGCGGCGGGTAGTCCCGCCGGCGGGCCATCCGCTATACTCTGCTCAGCATGAGAAAAATCCTCATCGCCGCGAGCGTGATTGCAGCCTCGCTTTTCGCAGCCGGCTGCGCCACCGACGCGGGCTATATCTGGAAGGAGACGGGGCCCTTTCTCCAGTACAGCTTCGGCAGCCGCGACATCGATTCCCTGCTCAAGGATCCACACACGACCCTGGATGTGAGGGCGCTCCTTCTCGCCGTCAAGGACATCAAGCGCTTCGCGATCGAGAAGATCGGCCTGGCCGACAATGCGAACTACACCCGCTTCAAGGAGGTGGACCGGGACTACCTCGTGAGCGTCGTTCAGGCATGCGACTCCGTATCCTTCACACCCTATCAGTGGAGCTACCCGTTTCTCGGCAGCCTTCCCTACCGGGGCTTCTATGATCCCGCGGACGCCGCGGCGGAAGGGGAACGGCTGAAGAAGGCGGGCTACGACGTCATTATGCGGAAGGTGGACGCGTTCAGCACCCTCGGTTTCTTCAAGGACCCGGTGTATTCCTTCATGGAGCGCTACTCGACGTACGAGCTTGCCAACCTCGTCATTCATGAGCAGACCCACGCGACGATATTCCTCAAGGACCAGCCCCAGTTCAATGAGGAGCTTGCCTCCTTTGTTGGAGACCAGGGGGCGCTGGAGTTCCTTCGTTTTACCTATGGCGCTGATTCCAGCCAACTGCGGGACGCCGTCCTCCTTCAGGCCGACTCCGAGCTCTTTCTCGACTTTCTGAAGGAATTGAAGGAGGCTCTCAATGCGGTCTACACGGGCCCCCTTTCGCGGGATGAAAAGCTCATCGAGAAGGGCGGGATAATCGCGGAGTACCAGAAGAGGTTCAGCGCGGAGTATCAGCCGCGCTTCGCCACCTCAGGGTACAGGGAGGCGAAGGACCTGCCGCTGAACAACGCGTACATCTCCCTCTATAACCTGTATACGGATGACATTCCGCTCCTCCGCCGCTATGAGCAGCAGAAATGCGGGGAGAGCCTTTCACTTTTCATGCGCCAGGTCAGGCAGCTGTCCCGGGCGCCGGGAGGCATGGCGCAGAAGCTCGCGAAGGAGCTTGACGGCGGTCCCTGACCTACCTCTCCCGCGCGACCTTCTTCTCCACGAGGATCCAGGCCGACAGCGCTGCAAGGGCAGACAACCCTGCGCAGCTCACCATCACGGGACCCAGAAGCCGCGCATGAGACAATGTACTGACGTCTCAGTCCGTGCGGCCCGGGCGCGGGCGGATCAGTGTCCGAGGTTCTCCCGCACCTTGTCGATGAGCACCCGCGGGTCCACCGGTTTTTCCAGGTACTCGTTCACGGGGAGGAAATCCGCGTCGCGTCGCTTGTCGAAGGAGAAGCCCGTCTTGGCCCCGACGCTGGTGACCATGATGATGGGGATGGTGGAAAGGTCCCCGTCCTGCTTCATCGAGTAGGACACCTGGAAGCCCTCGTCGTCCGAGTTCATCATGACGTCGAGGATCACGAGGTCGGGTTTCTTCGCGCGCGCCTTCTCGAGGGCTTCCCTGCCGTTTGTCGCCCACTCGACGGCGTAGCCTTCGGACTGGAGAACGATCTTCATGGACTCGAAAACATCCCGGTCGTCGTCGACAATGAGTATGCTCTTCATGGCAGTTGTGAAACCTCCTCCTTGATTTTCAACATCATCTGTCCAACACGCGCCGTGAGGCTCGGGGAAAGTCCGAGCCCGGCGCCCACCTCGGCGGGCTGAATCCCCGCGATCTTCAAGCGGGAGGCCGAGCCGAGCTCGCGCACGAGCTCGAGGACCTCTGCCAGCGGCATGGTGTGGGCCGAGCGCTCGGCGGTGCCGGCGGCAAGGACCGCTTCTTCCGGCGAGAAGAAGCGCAGCTCCCCCGGGGCCGCGCGCATCTCGGCTGCGTCCAGCAGCAGCGCCCGCGGGGCCTCCATGAGGCACGCGCCTGCAAGGAGCGGGTCCGCGCCCGCCACGATGAGCTCGATCGCTTCCGGGTGGGCCGGCCTCCACGCGCCGCTTTCCAGCTCTTCTCGAAGCTTCTCCACGAGGATCACTCCGATCGCGTCGTCCCCCATGTCGGCGTTTCCCATGCCGATGATGGCAAGCTTCTCCGCCACGGCCTCTCCCTATTCGCGGAACTCCACGTCGAGGAAGTGCACGGAGCAGGAGATGCACGGATCGTAGGCGCGAACCAGCATCTCGAGGGTGAGGGTCATCTGCTCCCTGCTCATTGCCTTACCGATCATCCAGGGCACCAGCTCCTTCATGTCGTCGTCGATGTTCTGCGTGTTCTGGGTGGTTGGGATGATGCAGTTGGCCTTCACCACCTGGCCTCGGTTGTCGTAGGTATAGTCGTGGAAGAGAATGCCGCGGGGAACCTCCGTTGCCTCGACACCCCTGCCTTCGCGAAGTCTGGCCGGAACAACGGGCTTCTCGTCCTTGATGCCGCGGCTCAGCATTCTATCGAGGAGCTTCAGAGACTCCTCCACCACATGCACGGTCTCCACGAGCTGCGCCGCCGTGTTGAGGAAGGGGTTCTTCACAATGGGCTTCAGCCCCAGCTCGTCGGCCACGGCCCGGGCCATGGGGTTCAGCTTGTCGAAGTTGTTGTTCAGCCTGCCCAGGGCCCCGACGAAGTACGATGAGCGTGAGTGTTTGCAGTGCTTGGAGGTGGAGTGGGGCACGACAAACTCGTTGGTTATGCCGAGGTAGTCGTCCACGGGCGAGAGGCCCGTGTCCGTGGAGGCGATCTTCCCGTCGTAGAAGGCGTATTCCCCCTCGTCGCGAAGCCCGATGTACTCGGTCTCCCGGTTGAAGTCGGGGAACTTGGGCAGGAGGCTCTTCACGAGCGCCAGGGACGCCTTCGCATCAGGGACCATCTGTTTCTCGAGCATCTCCTTGATCCACGTGAGGTCTTCGATGCTGGGAAGCTTCGTGAACCCGCCCGGAACCAGGCGGTTGGGATGGATGGTCCTTCCGCCCAGCTTGTCGCAGATATCGTTGGAGAGCTTCTTCATCCGAAGGGCCATCTTGACGGCGTCGGGATGGCTCTTGGCGAGCGGGACGACGGAGGGAACTCCCAGGAGATCCGGGGCGGCCAGGAAGTAGATGTGGAGCACGTGGCTCTGCATCGTGGCCCCATAGGTCAGGAGCTTTCGGAGCAGGACCGTCTGCTCGCTCACGGCGATGTCCAGAGCCTTCTCCGTGGCCTTGAGCGATGTCAGCTGGTGGCCCACCGAGCAGATCCCGCAGATCCGCGAGGTGATCAGGGCGATATCCGTGTAGGGGTAGCCCTTGATCATCGCCTCGAAGTAGCGGGGCGGCTCCACCACCTCGAGGTGGGAGCGCACGAGCTTTCCCTCCCGCATGTCGATCACGATGTTGCCGTGACCCTCCACGCGCGTGACGTAGGGGACCGTTATAGTGAGCGAAAGATCATTCATCGCGATTCTCCTCCACCTCGACGTAGTTGGAGTTGAACATGTAGAACCTGTTCCTGATCTGGTGCATGGAAAGCTTGTGCTTCTCCATCACGTCCCGGGCCGCGTTCTTGTTCAGGTCGAGAACGAGCCCCCGGCAGCCGAAGCAGAAGGCGCCGTTTGACGGGCAGGCGGCGTTGCAGCCGGCACGCGTAACGGGGCCCATGCAGACGATGCCGGAGTCGAAGAGGCACTCGTTCTCCTGCGCCTTGCACTCCACGCACACCGCGTGCTCGGGGATCACGGGCTGTTTTCCCGTGAGGATGGCGGAAAGAATCCGCTTGAACTCCTGGTTGTCCATGGGACAGCCGGGAACGAAGTAGTCCACCTTGACCACGTCGGAGAGGGCCTGCGCCTTGATCGAGGGGAAGAGGTACTTGTCCTTGCCGTATACCTCCTCCTTCACCGCGTCGATGTTCATGCGGTTCCTGATGGCGTTGACCCCGCCCGTGCAGGCGCACGCGCCCAGGGCCACCAGCACGGCGGCTTGCCGCCTGATCTTGTGGATCCTCTCCACGCAGTGGGGGGTGCTGATGGAGCCTTCCACGAAGGCGATCTCGTAATCCTCTCTGCGGTCGGAGATGGCCTCGCGGAAGTTGACAAGCTCTACAAGCTCGAGGATTCCCAGGATGTCGTCCTCGAGGTTGAGCTTGGAGAGCTGGCAGCCCTCGCAGCTCGTGAAATCGAAGAAGGCTACCTTCGGCTTGCTCATCGGATGGCCTCCTTGAGGTCCTTGATTTTGGCGTAGTTGAACACGGGGCCGTCCTGGCAGACGTACACGTTGTTGATCTGGCAGTGGCCGCATTTTCCCGCCCCGCACTTCATCTTGCGCTCGAGGGAGACCCAGATCTGCTCGTCGCGGATTCCCTTGGAGCGGAGCGCCAGGATGGCGAACTTGTAGACGACGGGGGGGCCGCAGATGACGGCCACGGTCTTTGCCAGGTCCAGCTTGAGATCGGGGATCAGGGTCGTGATGACTCCCACGTGCCCCTCCCACCCGTTGACACCGCGGTCAACGGTCACCGCGTACTCTATGTCTTTTCTGGTTTCCCAACCCTTGCGTTCCTTGTCGAAGAGGAGCTCCGCCGGGGTCTTGGCTCCATAGAGGATGATGACCCGGCCGTAGCGCTTCCTCTGCTTGGCGTCGATGAGGGAGTTTATCAGGGAGCGAAGGGGGACCATCCCGATTCCCGCTCCGATCACGATCACATCCTTGCCCTCGAACTCGGAAAGCGGGAAGCCCTTCCCGAACGGCCCGCGGATGCCGACCTTCTCTCCCGCCCTCATGCCGTGCATGACCGCGGTGAGGTTTCCCACCCGCCTGACGACCATCTCGAAGCTCCCCTTCTTCAGGGGAGAGGAGGAGACGGAGATTGGCGCCTCCCCGACGCCGAAGATCGATACTTCCACGAATTGCCCCGGCACGTGTCCCAGGTCACGCCCGCCGGGCATCTTCACCTCGAAGAAAGACTCCAGCTCCGTGAGCTTCTCCACCTTCGACAATTCCGCCATCTCGGGAACGTATATCGACTGCATCTCCATGTCTTTCTCCTACAGAAGGGCGTTCATCACGTCCGCGATGTTGATACCGGCCGTGCACTGGCGCACGCAGCGGCCGCAGCCGACGCAGAAGGGGCGGCCCTTCTCGTCCATGATATAGGCGAACTTGCGCGACATCCTGTGCCGCACCCGGTCGTTCCTCTTCTCGCGGAAGGCCTCGCCGCCCGCCACCGTGGTGAAGGAGAGAAACTGGCAGGAATCCCACTTGCGCAGCCGCACGCCCTCGGCGCCGCCGAGGACCGTCTGATCGTCGACGTCGAAGCAGTAACAGGTGGGACAGACGATGTTGCAGGTGCCGCAGGAGTAGCACTTGCGGGCCGTTTCCTGCCAGACAGGGCTTGCGTAAGCCCCGTGGAAGACCTCGCGAATGCCCGCGACGGACTGCTTGAGCTTGTTCTTGAAATGGACCACGGGGTCGCCCCCGCATTCGCGGTCTATCAGGATGGGGGAAAGCAGTCCCGCAATAGCGCTTCCCTTGTCCGTCAAGGCCTCGACCCGGTAATGCCCGTCGAACCGCGTGAGAAACACGTCGAAGCCCTCTTTGAAGCTGGCGGGAATCCCCACCGAGTCGGCGAAATGGTACTCGTCGGGCTCGTAGCTCACCCCGACGAACACGGCGTTTTCCCTTTTTTTCAGGTAGGTCTGATCGGGCACACCGCTTTTGAACGCGTAGTCCAGCCTGAAGAGGCCTTGAAGCTCGTAGTTGTGCACGCCGAAGAAAAGAGTCGGCTGGCTCTTGATTTCAGGAGCGCTCGCCTTCTGGGTCTCCCTGTTGTAGCTCAGGATCACATCATTGGGGAGGAAGAATTTCTTCAGCGGAAGGATTGTGGTGGTATAGTCGATGACCACCTCGCCTGGATCCTGGATCGCGGCGAAGACGAAGCTTTTCCCCTTGGCGATGGGGGCGATAACGGAAAACTTTCTCTGCAATAATGAGACAGCATCAGGGAGCTTCTCCCTGGGGATAGCCTTTTGCACCATGGGCCGCCTCCTCGGTGGATTTACGGTAGAGCATATACCACCATAGATGATTATTCCTGTCAAGATATCGTGCATGAAGGCACGATTCATGGCCTCAATCGTGTCTCCCTGTTCGAGAAAACCACATCATTCGGGCTTGAATTCGCGTGAATATCTCTGCTAATATCCGCTCGCGATGGCTCTCTTCCTCGTCTTTTCGATTCCTCTTTTCTGCCTTTTCGTGGCCATGCTCTCCTGGGACCCTATGAGCGCTCCCCGCAAGTTATCGCTTCTCTCCGTGTTCTTCTGGGGGCTTCTCTGCTTCATCCCCGGCGCCTTGATCCTGGCTGTCCTAAAGGCAATCGTCGGGTCGCCGCTGACGGGGCTGCCTCTATACCTCTCGCTTCTCCTGCGGGATCACCTGGCCCCCCTCCTTCTTGCCGTGGGGGCATTCATCCTCGTGCAGAGAAAGCTCGACTTTCCCGCGGCTCTGGAGGGGATTTTCCTCACCGCTTTCGTCTTTCTCTGCGGTTTCTATTCCCTGTTCGGCCTGGCGATCTTCATCAGGCTCTTCGGTCACTGGGATGTCTCGGACCTTTTCCTGCTGCCCCTGCTGCGGATCGCGGCGATCCTTCTGGTGTCGATGGGCGCCTCGCGCTTCTATCGCTGGCAGGGCAGGTCTGCTGCCGCGTACCTGGGAGTCGCGGCCGGCTTATGCCTTCCGCTGGCGCTGATCGGCTGGCTGTACGGCGTAAACTTCAGGTGGATTTCGACGGTGTGCGTGATTGCAGCGTTCTGCACCGCCGCCGCGGTGTTCATCGGGCGTTTTCCTCGGGCCCTCGGAATCGGGCGTCACGCGCCGGAGAGGCTCTAGAACCCCGGCCCCGCGCCGGGCCCTGCGGGCTCCCCGCCCACGCTTCTATGTTTCCCGGGAGAGCAGTCCCTTTGCAATGAGATCGACGAGGGTGGGAGTGTCGATGAGGTACTCGGGGCCGTTGGCCTTTCGAAAGATCCCCGGGTCCGTGGACAGCACCGAAACGATGGTGTAGTAGACCAGAAGCGCGCTCTTGCCGATGTCCAGCTCCGGGGAGAAGATGCCTTCCTCCGCCCCCTGCTCGAGGATGGAGCGCACGGTTTCCACTCCTTCGAAGAAGAAGTCCTTGCTATAGCGGGATTGCAGCCACTTGGTTATCAGATCGTTGGCCGGCCTGTACAGGTCCCGATAGATGGGGTAGGTGTCGAGGAACCAGGAGAAGGTGGTCACGTACGACTCGAGCTTCTCCATGGCGTTGGTGGCGCTTTTCTCCTTCATGCTGATCTGATAGTGGAACTCGTTGTATGTCTCCAGCATGACGGAGAAGAAGAGCTCCTCTTTGTTCTTGAAATAGTTGTAAAAGGTCGGCTTCGAGATGCCGATCTCCGCGATCAGCTGGGAGAGGGACGCTTTTCTGTAGCCGTACCTGTGGAAATATTCGCGCGCCTTTTCGAGGGCTTTTTCCTTTTTTTCTTCCATTCCATTCCAATCAGACAGACCCGCCCCGCGGGCGGGTCTCGAGCATACGCCGGGTCCTCTATGCCTGGCCAGCGCTTCCCAGCACGTCCTTGTTCTTGCGGATGATGAGCTTCTTCAGCTCCTCGCGAGCGGGTCCCAGGTACTTGCGCGGATCGAACTCTCCCGGATTCTCGCCGAAGACCTTGCGGATCATCGCCGTCATCACGAGCCTGCCGTCCGAATCGATGTTGATCTTGCACACGGCCGAGCGGGCGGCCTTTCGAAGCTGTTCCTCGGGGATCCCGATTGCCCCCTCCATCTTGCCGCCGTACTTGTTGATGATCTCCACGTATTCCTGCACGACGGATGAGGCCCCGTGGAGCACGATGGGGAACCCCGGAATCCTCCGCTCGACCTCCTCCAGGATGTCGAAGCGCAGCGTGGGGGGAGGGTCTCCCGGCTTCACCTTGAACTTGTAGGCGCCGTGGGAGGTCCCGATGGAGATGGCGAGGCTGTCCACTCCCGTCTTTTTCACGAAGTCTTCCACGTCTTCGGGATTCGTATAATGCGACTTCTCTGCGTGGACCTCGTCTTCGATGCCGGCCAGCACGCCCAGCTCGCCCTCCACGGTGACGTCGTGTTTATGCGCGAAATCGACCACCTTCTTGGTGAGCTCCACGTTCTTCTCGTAGGGGTGGGCGGAGCCGTCGATCATGACCGAGGAGAAGCCGGACTCCACGCAGGAGACGACCAGCTCGTAGGAGTCGCCGTGGTCGAGATGGAGAGCCACGGGGATGGGAGTCCCCGATGCCTTGATCATCTCCATGGCGCCCTGGGCCATATAGCGAAGGAGCACCTGGTTCGCGTACTGGCGGGCCCCTTTTGAAATCTGAAGGATCACGGGAGACTTGCTTTCGAGACAGCCCGAAATGATGGCCTGGAGCTGCTCCATGTTATTGAAATTGTACGCGGGGATCGCGTACTTGCCTTTCATGGCTTTCTTGAACATTTCCCTGGTATTTACGAGCCCGAGCTCTTTATATGAAACCATTCCCTTTCCTCCTGAACTATGGACTAATATGGATTGATCGGGATACAGTGTCAAGCCGGGTCACTTTGCATGAGGCTCCCACGCCTGATATTTTTCGCGCTCTGCTCCCTTTGCCTGGCCGCGTGCTTGCCGCGCGCGATGCTGCTCTACGTTTCCGATCCCTATTGGAAGTCCATCGGCGGGAGCCAGCGCATGGAGCGCGCCCTCTCCGCGGCCGCTGAAACCCATCGCCTGCGCCTGCGTCTCGTCGTCACCGCCGCTTTCGATCCCGTTTCCGAGCGGCTGCCGAAGGAGCTTGCCCTCACGGGAGCCGGCGTCGCCGTCATCGGGCCCCTGTTCTCCCAGGAGGCGGCGGGCATTGTCTCTTCGTATCCCTCCATCTCCTTCATCCTGATGGGCGGTCCCGCCGAGAGCTCGGCAGACGAGAACGTCATCAGCCTCCGCTTCGACAGGAGGGATGCCTTTCATACCATGGGCTTCGCGGTCGGGATCTCTCTCTCCCGGGAGCCGCACAGCGGCGCGAAGGCGGGTGTCCTCCTCCCTTCCTCCGCCGTGGGAGAAGACCCGGAGGTGAGCGCGTTCTCCCTCGGGTTGGCCGAATCTGCGGCTGGGCAGACGCCCGTGATCCGCGCGCTCGCGGATCCCGTCGACAGGGCAGCCGTGCAGAAAGCCGTCCAGGAGATGCGGGCCCAGGGAGTGGCGTACTTCCTGCCCAAGCTGGGCGAGCTCAACCCTTCCTGCCTCGAAGCGCTGAAATCCGCCGGCGGGTGCGCAGTCACCGAAGAGTGGCAGAACTCCGGCGCCTTTGCCCAGCAGGTCTTCCTCTCGGCGGAGGACGACATTTCCGGCGGGATCGCCGCCTGCCTGGCTCAAATCGGCAAAGACACGAAGGTGGTCTATGGTCCAGTTCGAATCTTCTGCGGCAGAGCGCGGCCGGTGCCCAGCGAGGTGGCCGCGGCGGTTTCCTGCCCCAGGTCAGGGGAAAAATGTTTGACAAAGGGGGGTGCGGGAAATATAATTCGAAATGATTCATTAAGTTGAGAGAATTCCGCTATCGGCAAAGGAGAAGCGCATGAGGCCAGGAATGAGAGCGTTTCCACGGACCACACTCACCCTCCTCTTCTTCTTCACGACGGCGCTCATCCTGGCGGATGAGACGACCACGAATCTCGTATCACAGATCCTCGAGAGCTTCGATCAGCCGGATAAAACCTTCTGGATCGTGCAGGGAAGCAAGTTCACCACCTCGGGTTACCCGCAGATAAGCTTCGTCAAGGCGTGGCCGGACGCCCTCTTCGGACGGAACAAGGACAACAAGGACCTCTTCGCCCTCGGCATCCACGGCAAGTTCGACAGAAAGGCGTACGACTACATCGAGGTCATCCCCGCAAAGAAGGGAGAGGACGGGAAGCTGGTGCCCAGCCCGATGCCCATCCCCGGCAGGGTGAAGACGCTCGATGTCTGGGTGTGGGGAGCGAACTTCAACTACTATCTCGATGTCCACATCAGGGACTTCACGGGAGTGGACCACTCCCTCCGCCTCGGAGATCTCCTCTACGAAGGCTGGCGGGACCTTGCGGTGGACGTCCCATCGTCAATACCGCAGTCGCGCCGCACCATCCCCCGCTACCAGGGGCTCGAGCTCACCGAGTTCGTCTTGTGGACGCGGCCGGACGAGAGGGTGGATGACTTCTACGTCTTCATAGACCAGATCAAGTGCCCTCACGGACCTTTTCGAATCGCGCTTCGACGGCGACAATCTCGCCGACATGGACACGCTGAACCAGCTCTGGTCCGCCGGGGCTCAGGCGGGGAAGTAGGAGTTATGACGATGAACACGAGACTGACGCTTGTCGTGATGCTTCTCTCGGCCGTCCTCATAACCCCTTCGTTCGCCCAGGCCGTATCGACTCCCAACGCGGCGGATATCGGCAAGGACCAGGCGCAGCAGCTGCTCAAGGAGATCTCCGTCACGAAATTCGAGGACGCCTCCTTCTGGGCGTCGGCGATGCCGCTGGACATGGGGATAGTGACCCTGCGGAGGCTGGAAGGCTCTCCCCAGGGAAAGAAACCGATAGAAGACGAACAGAAGGTCGGGATCACGGAAGCCGACAAGTACGTGCTGGGAACCAAGGTGAACTTCTTCAGGAGGGGACCCTCCTATTGCACAGTCACGCCGGTGGCCCCGATGCCCGTGGAAGGGAACGTGAAGACGATCTCTCTCTGGGTGGTCGGGAGGAACTACAATCACATCCTCAAGCTCATTGTTCGGGACTATTACGGCAAGCAGATGGAGCTGACCCTGGGGAGGCTGAACTTCCTGGGTTGGAAGCAGATGGTCGTCGCCGTGCCTCCCGGCATCGTGCAGACCGAGTTCCATTACGCCTATCAAAGCGGGCTGAAGATCATCGGGTTCAGGATCGATTTCGATCCGATTGAGGATTTCGGCTCCTATTACGTCTACTTCGACGACATGCGGGCCGTCACGGACCTGTTCGGCGAAGCGAAACGCGACGTTGACGACATGGTCGACAGCTGGTAGGACCTCGATTCGCTACGCAACGCCGCAATTAGAAAGCCCTCGCGACCTTTGAGGGCTTTTCTTTTGCCTTTTCGCATGGTAGACTCCGCCCCATGACCCCTGAGGAGGAGCTGAAAAAGCTCAACCGGCTCATCAAACAGTACGAAACTGTGTACCGCACGGCCTCAGACGGTGAGCAGCGGGAGAGAGTCGCCAAGGAGCTGAAGCAGCTGCGAAGCTACCGCGACAAGATCCTCGCCGTAAACGTCATCGACGATGAAGATCTCGAGGAGCCTCCCCAGGACGATGATGAGCTCGTCGAATACCCCATTCTCCAGATGCTCATGGAAGAGCGGGAGAGAGCAAAAGCGGCCCGCCTCAGCACGGGCGCGATCGAAGGTCCCGACAATCCCGAAGGCGAGCGCGAGATGTCGAACATCTGCCTCTATACGGGGTTCTTCGAAAGGGAGTACATCCCGTTTCTCACCGAGATGAGGCTCAAGCTCGATTTCAAGTTCTCCATGGAGAGGGACGGCTTCTACGGAAGGTTCCAGGACCTGATGCGAAAGATCGCGGACTACGAGGACGAGGCCCGCCGGCTTTCACAGGGAACGTTCACCAAGGAGATGGAGCTGGAGGTGAGGAAGCGCGCCTTCAAGTTGAAGAGGATCCTGGAGGTGGAGGCGAGCCGCTTCTTTCGCGCGATCAAGCGCTTCACCGCGCACCTCATCGAAGACGCGCATACCGACGGCGTGAAATGCCTGAACGCCGATGAGCCGATCGTCTTCGACAAGATCGAGGGAAAGCGCCTGCTCGCGGGGAAGCTCGTCGTGAACGCGCTGGAGGATCTTGGGGCTTATGCCGATGAGGTGATCAGCTACCTCAACATACCGGAGCTGGAGTCTCAGGAGAACGAGCGTGCAGATAGATATTGAGGCGAACTCCACAATCGGGGAGCAGTCCTTCTTCGAAGGCCGCTTCGCCATCCGGGGAAGCCTGCGTATCGACGGCACCTTCGAAGGCCAGGCCCTCCAGGTGGATCAACTGCAGATCGGACCCAAGGGCAGGGTCAAAACGGAAATAACCGCGACGAGCGTGGTGGTGGAGGGAATCGTCATCGGCAACATCGCGGCCTCCCGCCGGATCCTGCTCCTCTCCTCCGCGCGGGTGCTCGGCGACGTCAAGACCCCGGAGCTCATCATCCAGGACGGGGTGGTCCTCGAGGGCAAATGCACGATCAGCCACGTGCAGATCGAGAACACGCAAAGCTATATCGAATCGCTCTACGGGAAACAGTGATGGAAAAGTATCGGATGCTCAAGGACGTGTATTTCTTCCAGGGCCTCTCCCAGGAGGAGATCCGGAGGGTGGCCGACGTCTGCCAGGAGGAAGCCTTCCAACCCGGCAGCACAATCTTCCTGGAAGGCTCGCGGGCCGACAAATTCTACATCATCCTCGACGGCACGGTGGAGGTGTGGAAGGACTTCCTGCAGGAGGAGCGGGACCTGCTCGCCGTGCATACGGCGGGACACCTCTTCGGCGAGATGGCCCTCATCGACGACCTGCCGAGGAGCGCCACGGTCGTGGCGAAGGACAACGTGCGCCTGCTTTCCATCGGCCGGGAGGACTTCCAGAGGATCATCAGGGAGAACAGCTCCGTGGCCCTCTCGATCATGCGCTCGGTCTCCTCGATGGTCCGCATGTCAAACGAGACCTTTGTCGACAACCTGCGCAGGAGGAACAGCGAGCTGGTGCGGGCCAACCGGGAGCTGAAGAAAACCCAGGACAAGCTCCTGCGCGCCGAGCGGCTGTCCATGCTGGGAAAGTTCTCCTCCCTGATCCTTCACGACATCAGAAACCCCATCGCAATCCTGCGCGGCTTCGCGGAGATGATCACGATTCACTCCGAGGAGCCCGAGGTGATCAAGCGCTACGTCGGAAAGATCGTGGCCGAGGCGGACCGCCTGAACAGGATCGCGAGCGAGCTCCTCGACTATTCCCGCGGCGAGATAGCGCTCAACATGTCCATCGTGGACCTGCGGGAGCTGGTGGGCAAGGCCGTGGAGATCGTGAGCGAACGCTTCGCCTCGAAGAACATCCAGATCCGCACCGACATCCGCTACCCGGGACCGGTTGTAATCGACAACGAGCGGATGCTGCGCGTGCTTTTGAACCTTGCCGACAACTCCCGAAAGGCCATGCCGCAGGGCGGGACCTTCACCATCCAGGTGGACAAGCAGGACAAGCGGCTCATCTTCGAGGTCTCCGACACGGGAGTCGGGATGGACAAGGACGTGCAGAAGAGGCTCTTCGAGCCCTTCTTCACGCATGCCGCCGAAGGCGGGACGGGGCTCGGCATGACGATCGTCAAAAACATCGTGGACGCCCACGAGGGCAGCCTCGCTTTCACGAGCAGGAAAAACGAGGGGACCACGATCCGCATATCGATCCCCGTTCCGGGGTAGGGAAGCCTGCCTCGGCTCGAGCGACCGCCCGTTGTGCGGCGCGTATCGCCTCAGCGGTTTGGAGGCCGTTTATACGCCGATTGAGGGCGCGCCCCGCGCGCCGTTCGTTCTTTCGCGGCACTTGACAAACGACTTTCGTTTGGCTACATATCACAGAGAATCGTTTCCCGGTAGTGTAATGGTAGCACAAAAGACTCTGGATCTTTTTGTGGGGGTTCAAATCCTCCCCGGGAAAATGCAAGGCCGCTCGTGAGGCGGCGCAGAGCATGACCGAAGTGGCCCCTTCGTCTATCGGTTAGGACATGAGATTCTCAATCTTAAAAGAGGGGTTCGATTCCCCTAGGGGCTAAGCGGAGCGCACAAGCGCTCCTTTTTATTTCTTGGGAAAAAGCCAGCGCGATACTTCCTCTGACTCCCTGTGCTGGAGATGGGACGATCGGCTAGCCTATCTGCACTGACCTGACAGACATGGAAGACAGTAGAAACTCAGTCCGTCGAACTAATGTTGAGCGGCGACATTGCGTCCGCGCGAAAGCCGAAGGGAGAGAGTTTCGAGGAATGGCTGCACTGTGGTGGCGTTTCGAAACCTACCCCATATCCGTGAGAGGATCAAGCACGCCAAGTCAGAGGGATAATTGAGGAGGCCGCGTTTAATCCATGGTTACAATAACTTTCTTCTGCAAGTCCCAACGCACCCAGGGCGAAGCGCTTCAATTTGAGATCGGTTCACGTAATAGACTCGAAGCATAAGTGACGGTATGCCGTAATTCGAAGTTCTTGAGATGTCCCATCCGGAAAGTTGACGCGTAGGATTGGCCGAAGCCGGGTCGTTCGCCATGCTCTGCGGGATGATTCGCTATCCGGCTACCCAGCGCCGATCCCTTTCATTGATCGGAGCCTTCACATTAACGGCGGATACTGCGCGGGCTATAATTTGTGTTTCAGTCCTTGGAGAAGTGCCCCAAAGAGGGTCTATGAGATTGGTAAAAGGCTGCTGTATCCTGCTGGCTTTTACTGGCCTCGCCTCCTGTCAAAGCTTGCCAAACCTCGACCAGCTCACTTTAGACCTTTCATCCTATTCCTACCCCGTCATGCTTAGCACGGTTGCGGATCACGGAAATCTACTGTTTTTCCCGTTCGAATCTGGCTGGTCATCAACAGTAATTCAATCATCCACGCACAAGGAAGATGCGACAAATCCCGCGACAAGCACAACTATTTCGCAGAACATCGGCAGTCCTCTCTCCCAGCAGATCTCTGCTGGTACATCCCGGGTCCGGCCTGATTGGATTCTCCTCGCTTCCGTGCGCATACGTGCCATGTTCAGATCAACTTGGGTTTCGGACACCGAGGACTATCGCATTCGGGTAGAAGTAGCAGCGCCAACAGGCGCAGGGAAAGACCAGGCGCCGGTGATGAATAATCGATAGTGGAACTCTCATGAGCAGCGCTTTGAAAAAAGCAAGATGTGGTCTGTCGATCATATCCGTTTTCGCTCTGGGAGTGCTCTCGTGCGCGTCGATAAATCAGACCCTGCTACTGGCGCCACTCCCGCCGAGCCTTCCGGTCTCAGCCTCCCCTTTCATCATCGTCAATGGCCAAATCCTGTCGCAACAGGACTATACGGTCCTGCAATCATTCAAATTTGAGAAATCCATCAGGTGTCCGCTGACATCAAAACAGATCACCTTCGATCTGTCGAAAGATCTGAATGAAATCGCGGGTAAGGTGCAGGCGGATGCTATTACTGATCTGAGCATACGCGTGAAAAATGTACAGCATTGCGATATTTCATGGGTGTTGCTTGAGGGAGGAATCGGATCTTTTATATTTGCCGCTGAAACCTACAGCACTGCGAGCGCTCTGATAAAAGGGGATCCGCACTGGGCTATAAATCTCAACGGTCTCGGGCTTGGTGCTGCTATTCTCGGCGTCTGCTACCTCCATTACAGCGTTGGCTCGAACAATTTCATCCTTGACATCGCCGGAAACGCAGTACAAATGAATTGAATCCTCGCCAGCATGAAGCGGCTGCCGCCCCTGTCACCAAAAGGCTCCTTGAAGATTCGTTCGGCAGAGGCTACGATGGCCGATCATGCGATACGTTCTGGTCACCGGCGCCTGCGGCGGGCTTGGTTCCTGCGTGTGTGACCTCCTTGCGGCATCAGGAGCAACGATCTTTGCATCTGACTCTGATCACCGCGCGCTGCGCCGTCTTGCCGGAAGGCCGGGCTTCGTTCCCCTCCCCATGGACGTGACCAGGACCAGGGACATATCGCGAGCGCTGAGGAAGATCGAGACGGTGACGGACGGCCTGGAGGGGCTGGTGTGCTGTGCCGGGATCTTCACGGCCGGTCCCCTTGTCGAAGCCGATGATGATGAGATGAGCAGAATCCTCGATGTCAACGTGATGGGGGCATTCCGGATCGTCAGGGAGTGCTTTCCACTCCTGAGAAGGCGCTTTGGGACCGTGGTGCTGATCGGATCGGAATCCTCCCGCTGCGCCATGCCTTTCAACGGACCCTACACGGTGAGCAAGTCAGCCCTCCAGGCGTATGCAGATACGCTTCGGCGCGAGCTGATGTTTGTCGGCGTCCGGGTAACCTTGGTGATGCCGGGCGCAATCAGGACACCGTTGCTGACCGGCGCGGGTTTGAAAATCGAAAGCCGCGAAGCCAGAACTCTATTTCCTGCGCAGCTTGGTCTTGTCCGCCGCATGCTTTCCAAGCAGTACGAAAAAGCGATGCAGCCGATGAGGGCTGCGCGTGTAGTCATGCGCGCACTTAATGCGCGAATGCCCCGGCCGTACTACAGGGTGGGCAACGATCCTCTGCGTATGATGCTCGCAAGGCTTCCCGCCTCGTGGACTGACGCGCTCATCAAGGCGTTCGGGTCGTGAAACTGAAGTTCAGTGAAGCGATGCAACGTCCCTGGTGAGCTTTCCCGTGATCGGAACCGGCTTCATTCTGGACGGGAGCTTCAGGAACTGGTAGCGGTCCACGGAGTGGACATCCACCACTTGCACGGACATGTCGTGGAGCACGCTGATGTGGATCGTCGCTCCGGGCCTGCCCGCCGCCCAGACCTTGCGATAGAAATCCGCGAGGCCTTCGACCTGTTTGTCTTCCACCGCGAGGAGGATGTCGCCGGCGCGCATGCCCGCCGCATCCGCCGGTCCCTGGGGGCTGACCTCGCGGATGAGGACCCTGCCCTGAGATTCAGCCAGGGTGATCCCCAGCCACGGGCGCACGGATTCCGCGGAACGGCCGTCTGAAATCAGGCTTTTGAGTATCGGCTTGAGAAGCTCGATGGGCACGAACATATTGCACGGCACTCCTCCAACGGTGGGAACGGCCAAGATCGTGAAGATGGAGCCGATCCCGACAAGCTTGCCCCCGCTCACAAGGGCCGCACCGCCGAATGCGGGATACGCTGGAGCCGCATAAATCGCATTGTCCAGGAGATACTCCCAATAGCCGGCAAACTCGCCCTTGAGAATAATGCGAACCGGCTGGGGATCGTCGCCGAAACCGATCACGTGCAGGGTATCGCCTATCTGGAGACTGGATGAATCTCCCAGCTCCATGGGTGCCGCGCTCAGATGCTCCCTGCTCCTCACCAGCCCGAAACCCGTGCTCACGTCGTAGGCCACGAAATCGGCGGCGGAAAACCCACCGTGGGAATCGATTACCCCGATGGTTTCCGCCTCGAGGATGAGGTAGCCGATCGTGAGGATGAGGCCGCTGGAATCAATGAGCACGCCGGTTCCCTCCCGCTCGGCCCCCAGAGAGGAAGCGCTGGAGGCATCCGGTGGAACAAAGACCCGCAGCTTGACGATCGAGTCGGTTGCCTCGCCCGTCTGATCATCCGCGAACGCGGGCATTCCCCGCGCAATGAAGAAGGACAGCGCACAAGCGCTGATAACTATTCGAAGGTAGGACGGCATTGGCATCACCTCCTGCCGTTTTTCAGAGAAACCGCCTTTTCGGTGGATTCGCCTCCTTCAATGTAAGAAAAATGGGGCAGGGGGTGGTGAAAATCGAAACAGGGCGAGGGGGCTCTTGGCGCCGATTGCGGAGCCGGCGGTCGAGCGGCAGTCGGAGCCGTTGGGGCCCCGACCTTCCTTTGCACCGCGCGGCGCCATCCCTAAGCCGAATGACGCACCGCGCCGCCCTGCAGCGCCGCCTTTCTCATCGGAACCATCATCTGCGTCCTGATCATCAACGGGAAGCGGCTGCGGATGAGGGGGAGCCCCGTCACAAGCCATGCCAGGCCGGTACCCATCCTCTGAAGGATCCTGCGCTGGGGGAAGTCGTAGATACCCTGCCGCTTGTACGCCTTGTGATCGGCGCGGAACACGACGCGGAGGTGCGACCAGATGTCATCGCGGAAGATTTTCATTCCCGCAATGCCAAGGAAGGTGCGCGGCCTGATGTAGCCGGCCTCTGAGAGACGTACCAGCCGCCCGGCGAGCTGCGCCAGTGTCAGGTCCAAGGCTTCGGAGCTTTCCCCCTCGTCGGAGACGAATGCGACGAGGCTGGAGCGCTGGATTTCGATCCATGCCTCGTACGTCTCCCGAAGCTCCGGGAGCAGGCTCAAGGGGCCGGAGACGAGAAACGCAACCTGCTTTCCGACCAGGGACGGCGTGTGGGTGTTGAAGAAGCTCCTGTCGAAGAACTCGCGCCATTTCCAGGAAAGCTGGCGGCTCACGATGGTGCCCGCGAAAACAATGATGTCCGCCGGCCGGAGGGTCTCGTTGTAGAAATCGATGAAGCCGTCCTTGCCCGTGTAGGCGCAGCGGTATGCCGCCCCGCAGCGAAGGCATCCCTGGCATCCTCCCTTGATGTCGAGGTCATGGAGGTTTACCACCTGCACCTCGCCGTCCCATGCCTCGCGAAGCCGCGCCGCCATGACCTGAAGGTTTTCCTGATGCGGCTGTGCGTCACTCAGGATCACAATCTTCTTCCCGGCGGTCGAGGTCCGATTCCCAGGCGTTCCCGGCCGGTAGCGAAGATGAGTTTTTTCCGGGAGCGCGGCGGAAAGGCGTGGAAACTCGGCATTTTCCGAGATGGCGCGGAAGAAGTCTTCGGCGAACAGCGCCAGCCGCTTCCTCTCTTCCGCCTTGACGATATCGTCCATTCTCGCCGAGTAGGAGCCCACGAACTTCGACCCCAGGTCTTCGCAGATCGAGCGCATGTACGTGTGTGCGTTTGAATCGTAGAAGTTGATCGATGTCGAGAGAGTGCATGCGTGCTTTCCAAGGAACGCCGAGGCGGCATTGCGCTTATCGATGAGCTCGATGAACCTCTTGTACTGCGAGCAGACGAGCAGGATATACAGGGGGAACGCCCAGATGACCCCGTCCGCTGAACGCACTTCCTCAATCACCCGGCTGAAAGCCGCTTCGTCCCTCTCTAATTCGCTGATCTTTTGGGCCACTGGCAGCACAACAAACCTGTGTTCTGGAAAAAACTTTTCCAGCAGCAGCACATACTGCCGAGTGACGCTGACCTCCCCCTTCGGGCTTCCATTTAGTACCACAATCTTCATGTGGTCCTCCTTGTTTGGTAACATCGTTATATTAACGATGTTAAGTTTATGGCCTAAAAAAAGGCCTTTATGCTCGGTCATTTTATTTCCTCCCGCTGGCATAAAAGCTAAGGAATACCTCTCGAAGAGTTTCCTTGCTCATACCCTCGGCCGGCGGCAGGATGCCGGACATCATGAGGGAGGAGAACCCGTGCAGCATGATCCAGCCCATCATTGCCCCGTATCGAGGATCATCCGGGATCCCGCCCGTTTCAGCCATTCTGGCAAGCGCATCTCGCGCGGCACGGTACGTGTAGTAGAGCACGGGATGATCCGCAAGCCCCTCCGTGCGGTCGTCCAACGGCGCCTCGAAGAGCAGCCGGTAGAAGTTGGGATTCTCTTCGGCGAATGCGATGTACTCTTTGCCCAGCGCCTTGAGGAAATCCCTTGCGGGAAGCTCGCCGGGGATCGAGCGTATCCGCGCGTTGAGTATTTCGGCTGCCCTGAGCCTCAGGTTACGCAGGATCTCGTCCTTGCTGGAAAAGTAGTGATAGATAGCGGTTGCGCTCACGCCGATCTTTTTGGCAAGATTGCGCATGTTGATCCCCTGGTAGCCGGAGGCGACAACCACCTTTTCGGCTTCTTCGAGGATTCGTTTCGGAAGATCGAGGTTTGCAGCTCGTGTCATATTCAACTCAATTAACAGTGTTATTATAACGATGTTAACATATTTGTCAAGAGCTTTTTTGCAGATATTCATCTCAGGAGGCGCCGGCCGCGAGCCTCCGCTCGGATTTCTACGCTTTCACCTTTTCCCGGACGAGCAGGTGATTGAGCACGACCGCAATGATGAGCACGCTGCCCTTGGCTAACGTCTGCCAGAATGCGGGGATGACGGTCATCAGGCCGGTCGTCATGCACATGATGATGAGCGCGCCGACAACCGTCCTCGAAACCCATCCTTCGCCTCCGGAAAAAGCCGTCCCGCCGAGCAGCACGGCGATGATGCAATCCAGCTCCATGACGTCACCTGAAAGCGGGTCTCCGAGGGACATGTAACTCGCCCGTGCCAGGCCGGCGAGCGCGGCGAAAAGCCCCACGATGATGTACAAGAGCCACACCCACCGTATCGCATTGATTCCGGACAGCTCAGCCGCCGTGCGGTTGCCGCCGATCGCCGCGGCGTATTTCCCGATGATCGTCTTCCTCTGAACGATGACAAGCGCGACGATCACGATCACCGCGACGTAGAATGCCCACGGCAGGCCAAGCAGGACTTCCTTGCGCGCGTAATCGTTGATCCACGCGGGCATGGGTTTCTCCGGGCTTCCCTTGATGGCCGACAGCCCGTCCGGCACGATCAGCAGCGCAATACCCTTGAAGAGGTTCAACGTCACGAGCGTCGCGATGACGGGTGTGATTCGCAGCTTCATGACGAGCAGGCCGTTGAGGAAACCGAACGCGATCCCCAGGATCAGAGTGAGCGTGAGCGCGAAAACGAAGCCGAACCCGTTCAGGATCATCAGCGCGAATACCACCGCGCTCAGGCTCATTGCGCTGCCGACGGACAGGTCGATGTACCCCGAGATCATCAGGAGCGTGAATGCGCCGCTCAGCGTGAGGATGGGCACCGCGGCGCGCAACAGGTTGATCACGCTGTCCGGGCTCAGGAAATGTCCCCGCCCGAACATGTCCACCTGCCCCAGTTTCACCACGCTGAAGACGATAACGATCAACACAAGGACGACGTAGATATAGAGCTTCTTGAAGTTCGATCGCAATGAATTCGACCGGTCCATCCGCATGTGCAGTGATTCTTCTCGTGCGCTTTTCACGTTCCGCGCTCCTCTAGCCTTTCCTCTTGTCCAGGGCAAAACGCTGCGCGAGAATCGCGATGAATGTCACGACGCCCTTGAGGGTGAATTGCCAGTCCGGCGAGAGCAGGAGCCCGGTGGCGGACGACGTCACCACGGCGAGGATGATCGCGCCGACGAACATCCCGAGCACCGAGCCGAATCCCCCCGCAATGCTGACGCCTCCGAGCAGCGAGATGACCAGCGCGTCGAACTCATATCCTGTTGCCCGGCTCGACACGCCCGCCTTGAACTCGGACGCCAGGAGAATTCCCGTGATGCCTGCCAGCAGGGAGCTGGTCAGGTAGAGCAGAGCGAGGTGCCTCTCCACCTTGATCCCGGAGAGTCGCGCAGCGACGGCGTTCGCGCCGATCAGGTACGTGCGTCTGCCGGCGACCGTCATCTTTTCCACGATGAAGGCGACAATGACGAGGCCGATCATGATCAGGACCGCCACTTTAATGGACGTTCCGGGGATGGAGGTATTTCCCAGGACGCCGAAAACGTCGGGAAGGCTCGTGTTTCGCTGGGCGCCCCGAGTGACGATCTGGGCAATGCCGCGTGAAATCATCATTGTGCCCAGGGTTATGATGATGGAGGGCACCTTCAGCCGAGCGATGAAAAAGGCGTTGACCGCTCCAATGCCCATGGCGCCCGCCAGGGCAAGTGCGACGGCGATGCCATAGGGTAACCCCAGCCCATTGGCAAGCGCGTTTTGCGAAACGTTGTACCCCTGGCAGAAATAGACGGAAAGAACGCCCGCCAGCGCGACAACCCCTCCTACCGACATGTCGAAGTTGCCGGTGATCAGCAGGAACGTGACGCCAATGCCCAGGATGATGACGTACCAGTAGTTCGTGAAGAGATTGACGATGTTCTGCAGCAGGTAGAAGTTCGGCACAACGGCGCAGGCAACGGCGAAAAGGAAGACGAGGACGCCGATCATGAACAGGGTGAGGAATGACTCGTTGCTCATCCTGCCCATGATCGTCGTTTTCCGCGCGTTTCTGGTTTCCACGTTCATTCTCCACCCGTCACGATGTGGATAATCTTCTCGTTGTCGATGTCGCAGCCGTTGCGAAGAGCTGCCTTCATGTGCCCGTCGTACAGGAGATAGATGGTGTCGCAGATGTTCATGATCTCGGGCAGCTCCGAGGAGAAAATCATGATGGATTTTCCCTCCTGGGAAAGCCGTCGGATGATCCCATAAATCTCGCTCTTCGCCCCCACGTCGATGCCGCGCGTCGGCTCGTCGAGCATGAGCAGGTCAGCGTCCGCAAACAGGCACTTGGAAAATACCACCTTCTGCTGGTTGCCGCCGGAGAGCTTCGAAGCCTCCTTTTCCGTGCTGGATGTGGCGATCCGGAGCTTGTCGATGTAATCGAGCGTGACTTTTCTCTCGAGCGAGGAATTGACGAACCCGTTTCGCGATATTTTCCTCATATTCATGACGGGCACGTTGCCCCGGATGGTCAGTATCGTGAAAAGCCCCTGCGATCGTCTCTCTTCCGGCACGAGGGCGATCCCCGCCTCGATTGCCTTATCCGGAGAGGGGGGGAGCTTCCTTCCCTTGAAGAGTATCTCGCCTTCGTAGTCGTCCACGCCGTAGATGGCGCGCGCCAGCTCGGTCTTTCCCGCACCCACAAGGCCATAGAATCCGACGATCTCCCCTTCATGGACATCGAAGGAGATGTCGGAGAGCTTGTGGTTGGAGAGGTTGTGTACCTGGAGGATGGCATCCTTGCATTCACCCTGTTTCGGCGTGTACTGCTCGAATACGGTCTTTCCGATCATCATCTTGATGAGCTCTGAACGTTCCGTGATCTCTGAGACGGGCCTCGTATCGATGTGCCTGCCGTCGCGCATGACCGTGACGTAATCTCCGAGCTCGAATATCTCGTCGAGCCTGTGGGAAATATAGATGACGGTCACGTTCTTCTCGCGAAGGCCCTTCACGATCTTGAACAACCGCGCGATTTCGCTTTCGGAGATCGCCGCCGTCGGCTCGTCCATGATGATGATATCCGACTCCGTGGCGACCGCTTTCGCAATCTCAACAATCTGCTTTTTTGCCACGCTCAACGTCGCCACCCGCTGCCGCGGGCTGATGGATGGCTCGAGGCTGTTCATGACGCTGACCATCTTGTTGATCTTGTCCGTTTTTCTCAGGAAGCCGAAGGTCGTGTCTTCCATCCCCAGCGAGAGATTCTCCTCGACGGTGAGCTGATCGACCACGTTGAGTTCCTGAAACAGCGTGCTGATTCCTTTTTGCTTCGCGTCTTTCGGGCTGTGCGGGATGTACTCCTGCCCGTTCAGCAGGATCGTGCCGCTCGTCCGCGGCGTCGCGCCGGTGAGGATCTTGATCAGCGTGGATTTCCCTGCGCCGTTTTCCCCTACCAAGCAATGAACGGTGTTCCTCTTGATGTCGAAACTGACCTTGTTGACGGCCCGCACGCTCGGGAAATCCTTCACGAGATCCCTGATTTCCAAGACGTTCCCAGTCAGTTCCATTTCTCCACTCTATAAGGATGACGGGAGGAGAGTCCAGGACCTCCTCCCGTCGGCTTTGGACGCGTGCGGCGTCCATCGTGCGCCCTCTATTCGACGTTGGTTCCGAACTGGTCGTTCAGCCACTTCACCGCTTCGGCGCGCGGCATCGTCCAATAGGAAATGTTGTAAGCCTTGTAGAAGAACTCTTTTGCAGGCTGCGAGGTCGTTTTCACCTTGCCGTTCTTCACATCCATGATGAGGTCGATCCTGCCGCGGGCGGTCTCCTTCGGCGGCAGACCCATGGAGAGCTTCAGCGAGCTGTTGGGATCGTACACGCTCTTCATTTCGACTTCGTCGAAGTCGACGCTGCAGACGATTTCCGTCAGCGGCTTGCCGTTGTCGAATTTGCCCCTGCCGGCCTGCGTAAGAGCAGCCATCGTGCCGACGGTCAGGTTGGACGCCTCGGAGTAGATGAGGTTCACTTCGGGATGCTGGGTAACGAGGTCCAGGATGATCTGCTTCGCCGCGTCGGGCCCCTTGCTCGCATCCTGGCATCCGAGGTTCTTGGCCTTGGGATCAACGGAGAGAACGCCCTTCGCGAAGGGGTCGGTGCGTCCAGACTTCACTTCCACGTGGTTCGGCCATCCCAGCTGCACCATGACGATCGGTTTGTCGGCATGCGCTGCTTTCCACTGCTTGGCCATTTCAGCGCCCATCGCGAAAGAAATGCCTGCCTCGTCGCTGCGTGCGGTCGGAATGCCGGTGTCGGCCAGGGGGCTGAAGAAGGACGTCATGATAATGCCCTTCTTGAGAGCGGCAAGAACGCCGGGCCGCGCCGCTTCAGCGTCCCAGATGTGAAGTGTAGCCGCGTCCATACCCTGCGCCACGACCTGGTCGATGTTCGCGGTCATCGTCGCGCTGTCAGACTTGCCGTCGAACGCGTACACCTCGGCGCCGTACTTTTCCTTGGCGTACTTCTTCGCCTCGGTGAACTGTGCTTGATGGAACACGTTGCCCAGATCAGATACAAAAAAAGCGATCTTTGCGGGTTTCGTGGCCTTTTCGCCGCCTCCACTGGCGAAAGCCATGGGGACGATCAAGGCCAGTACAATGATAAGAATTACTGCCCTCTTCATCTTTTCTCCTCCTCCGGTGTAATTTGTGGAACCGCTCAACATACTTTTTCACTCTCTCCTTCGTTTCGTTCCCGCCTTCTTCTCCCGTCTCCTCCTCCTTTGCACGACGGCGCACTTTCCGCCGCTATTTTCGCCTGCCAAAACCCATTTGTCAAGAAAAATCCTATTTCAAATATCAACTGATACCTTCGCCGACGATCTTCCTGCGGCTATCCGAAGAAAATGGGTAGACCGTGCAGTCGTTCATGTACGTCCTCTCGGGCAGCGCGATCAGGCAGTTCACCGCGGAGGTCCCCAAGGCAAAGGGCGCATGGTGCCAGACGCCCGGTCTCAGGCAGCAGAGGGTGCCCTTCGGCACGAGGAACACCTCAGCCTGCTCGAACGGGAACTCCTTCTCAGGAACGGCCGGGGCCACGTGCATCAGGATGTCCCCGTCCAGCGGGAGCACGATCTCGCAGCACGTGTCGTGATACTCTGAAACGTCAATGACGAACGGCCTTTTCACGACCCTGCAGACGCCGAAGGACGCCACGGAGTTCACGCCGAGCTGGGACTGGACCATGTCCCGATAGAACTCGATGGGCTCCGCCCCGAGTTTCGGCCATACGGGGTTGATCATGTTCGCGTAAGCACCGAACTTCGCGAACCCTTCCATAGTGAGCTTTTTGTACTGGATCGTGCGCATGTCAGAACCCGCTCACGTCCTGCGCGAGCCCGTACACGAGCATTTCAGGCACGCATCCGCCCCGGGTGAGCGCGCAGGTCTGGTAGACCATGTCGGCGAAGTGCTCGGGCCGCACCGCGAGGTTCTCGTCCCATTCGAACTTGCTCACGCCCTGGGACGCTTTCTGGAAGCCGGTGTTCGACCCGCCGGGCACCAGGAGCGTTACCGCGATCCCGTAGGGCCGCAACTCGGTATAGAGACACTTGGTGAACGCGTTCACCCCGGCTTTCGCCGCGGAGTAGACCGACCAGCCCGGCCAGGACCGCCGGTCGCACGCGCTTGAAACGTTGATGATCTTGCCGAATCCCTGCTTCTTGAATTGGGGCGCGAAGGTCCGGCAGCTCATGATCGCGCTCGTGAGGTTCAGGTCGATGATCCGGCGGTTCACCTCATCGTCCATTTCCTCGATCGGCGCGACCTTGATCGCGCCGCCCGCGTAGTTGATGAGGAAGTCGACCTTCCCGAAATTGTCCATGCAGTTTTTCAGAGCGCGGGCGAAGGTCTCGGGTTTCGTCGCGTCGCCTTTGAAGGCGATGACCTTCGATCCCGATTTCTCGCACTTCGCGGCCGTCTCCTTCAGGCCCGCCTCGTTGATGTCGAACATGACCAGGTTGACCTGGTCGAGCTTCGCAAACAGCTCCGCGGTCGCCTTGGCAAAACCCGAGCCCACGCCCGAAATAACAGCCACTTTCCCCTTCAAAGAATCGCCCATGCAATGCACCTCCCTCTCTGCAGCAGTGCTAAGCAGGATGCTCGTCGGATCGGATTATGACATATTGAAAACGATTTGTCAAATGAAATTTTAAATATGGTAAAAGATTTCTCACTCGAATTGAGCCGTCTGGTGGAAGGCACATCATCTGCCGGCTTCCGATCCGGCGCGGACCCACTCCTCGACTGCGGCGGACTCGACGTAATTCCTTGTCCAAGCGTACTTAAAACTCCACCATCCCTTTCTTGAGCTTGCCTCAATTTGTTGAGCGTCTCCCATTCCCCCTTGAGACGTGTGTCCCGCTTGCCTCCCGAAGCGGCGCCGCCCCTCTCTTGACATGCCCACAGGGAAGATGTAATTTGATTCGCCGAAGAGGCTCAGGCGAAAACCTGAGCAGGCAGGAGCATCATGAGAGACAGTAATAGATCCAAGAAACTCAAAAGGGAATACTCGGCGCCGGCCGTCGACAGGGCTCTGGACATTCTTGAGTTCATGGCGAAACACCCCCGCCCGTACGGAGCGACGGAGCTGTCCCGGTGTCTGAAGATCCCCATCAATTCAGTGTTTCGCATTCTCAAGAGGCTAACTGAGCGGGAATATACTGTCCAGGATCCTCACTCTGACGGATACCAGTTGAGCACGCGGGTGTTCACTCTCGGCATGAGCCTCTACACCCGGTTCGAGCTTCGGCAGCGCGCGCGGCCGCACCTGGAATGGCTGTGCAGAGAGACGGAAGAGACCTGCCAGATCCAGGTGCCTCAGGGAGAAAAGGTGCTCGTTTTGGACACGGTGAGCCCCGAGGTTGAGTTCTACCTCCGGGTGGTGCCTGGGAGCCTCATCTACTATCATCCGAACGCCTATGGCAAGGCGGTCCTCGCATTCCTGGACGAAGAGTACGTCAAGCAGATCCTTCCCCCGCGGCTGCCACGCCTGACGCCCAACACCATCGTGCTTCGCAGCGAGCTCATCAAGCAGCTGGAGGAAGTACGGCGGACGGGGCTTGCCTACGACAATGAGGAGTACACGTCCGGCATCCTTTGCATCGGTGCGCCGGTATTCAACGTCGAGGGCAAGGTCGTGGCAGGCATGGGGGTCACGGGCCTGATCAGCACCATCGACAAGACGCGGAAGGCGCTCTTCGAGGAGCTTGTCTTGGAAACCGCATACCGGGTCTCAAAGGACATCGGGTATTCAGGCGAGTTCTATGAAGGGAAAGTGCCCTCGCTGAAGCGATCGGGTGAGCAGCGGGCCGCGGGGTCCTGAAGCCTGCAAGGTCCGTCAAGCGGGCGGCATTTCGCCGCAGTGTGCGCCATCCCCGCGATGCTCCCGCACGCCTGAAGTCTCTCCGTGACGGCATGGTTCATCGGCTCTGCTGTCCATCCCTCAACGTTTGCGATTCTGACGATGCCCATGTGACGGCCTCGGCGAGGCAGGACGCGCGGGGCCGGTCAGGCAGGCCTGCGGAGCGGAGCGGGCCGAGACACACGGCATCGGCTCGGCTCCAGGCTGTGGCTTAACTCGGTACGCGCCGGGGCGCTTTTTCTATCTGCAAATCGGACGCCTCTCTGCCCAGTTGCCCCCTTTGAGATTCTTTGCCGGATGGCGCACGCCGTGTTTGGTATTTGATATAAAAAATTTAATTTTTCTTGACAAATGGACTTCCATGCTTCAAAATGCAGCCGGACATCAGTTAATGACCATGCCAAGGCCGCGACTGACGGAAGGGAAAGGGCAGTAATGGACCTGCAGCTGAAGGGGAAGAACGCGATTGTGACGGGGAGCGCAAGCGGCGTGGGAAAGGCCATCGCGCAGGTGCTTGCAGAGGAAGGGGCCAGCGTCGTTCTTTCGGACATTGACCTTGAAAAAGCCGAGGCGGCGGCCGCGGAGTGCAGGGCAAATGGCGCGCGGGCAATCGCGCTCCGGACCGATCTTTCCTCGGCCGCGGACTGCACGGCGATGATTGACCGAGCGGAGGAGCTTCTGGGTCCCATTGACATCCTCGTCAACAACGCGGGCATATGGCCCACGAACTTCGTTGTAGACATCCCCCTGTCGGAATGGACCAGAACCTTTGACATCAACCTGACAGCGGTCTTCCTGGCAAGCCAGAGATTCGCCCAGAAGGTGCTCGCCCGACACGGCCGGGGAAAGATCCTCAACATCACCTCGCAGGCTGCCTTCAACGGGTCCACAACCGGACATGCTCACTATGCGGCGGCCAAGTCCGGGGTTGTCACATTCACGATCTCCATGTCACGGGAGCTTGCGCCACGGGGAATCAACGTGAATGCCCTCGCGCTGGGCATGGTGGAAACCCCCATGAACCAGGATACCCTGGCAACCAGCAAGGAGTACTACGAGAAGCGCATCCAGATCGGGCGCATCGCCAAGCCCGTGGAGGTGGCACGCTTCGCGGCGTTCCTGGTCTCGGGGTGCGCGGACTACTTCACCGGGGCGACCTTTGACGCCACCGGAGGAATGATAAGCCGTTGAGTAGTGAATGGACGGCTGACCGTACCTGATACCGCAGCCTGGGGTTGCACAGCGCGGCCTCGAGCCCGTCTCATGGAGGACAATGACGTGAAGCTAGTCGGTATCGGAGAGCTGTTCATCCCGCACCAGCACATTCGAAAGGGATTTGCGTCCTTCACGGAAAAGGGCGTGCGGGTTGAGACTCTGGACTGGAAGCTTTCAGGCTTCCAGGAGCTGCAGAACATCAACCACCTGGTGGAGAAGGCGGGGAGCGACGCCTATGATCCCCCGGCCTACATCTATGAGGCTGCGCGAGAAGCGGACATCCTTGTCACCGAGTTCTGCCCCGTAGGCAAGAAGCTTATCGACAGCTGCAGGCGCCTCAAGGCAATAGGGGTCCTGCGCGCGGGAGTGGAGAACGTGAACGTCGCCCACGCCACGGAAAGGAACGTGCTCGTCTACAACACGCCCGGCAGAAACTCGGACTCCGTGGCCGACTTCACCATCGGGATGATCATCTCGGAATGCAGGAACATCGCCCGGGGCCACCACGGCCTGAAGAACGGGCGGTGGATCCGAGAGTATCCCAACCAGGGCCGCATCCCCGATCTTCCCGGGAAAATCGTTGGGCTTGTCGGCCTTGGGGAGATCGGCCAGAAGGTTGCCAAGCGCCTTGCGGGCTTTGACGTCGAGGTGCTCGGCTATGATCCGTTCGTGAAGGATCCGCCCTACGGTGTGAAGATGGTCGGCCTGGAACGGCTCATGGCCGAGTCGGATTTCGTGAGCATCCATGCCCGGCTCACTAAAGAAACGGAAAAGCTCATAAGCCACGAGCTCATTTCACGCATGAAGCCGACGGCCTATTTCATCAATACGTCCCGGTCCGGACTTGTGGATGAGAATGCGCTCTATGAGGCCCTGAGAGAAAAGCGCATCGAGGGGGCGGCTCTCGATGTGTTCGACAAGGAGCCTCCGGGAAACGATTACCCGCTGGTGCTCCTTGAAAACGTGACGTTGACCCCCCATATGGCGGGCGGCTCCAACGACGCTTTCTTCAATTCCCCGGCGCGCCTCGCGGCGGAGATGATCAAGCTATGGAATGGAGAGAGCTCCCGATTCGTGGTGAACAAGCAGGTCTTCGCCAGCGCCGCGCGGAGCTTCACGTCGGGAGCGTAGGCTTTGAGCGGAAGATCGGGGAGGCCATTCTTTCTCTCTATTGACTGCGGCTTGACCGCGACAAAGGCCGTCGTGATCTCCGCGGACGGAGAAGAGCTCGGCACGGGCCTTGAAAAGACAGAGGTCATTACAGGCTCCGACTCCAGCGAGATCGAGATGGACGGCCAGTGGCAGAGGGCCGCGCGGGTTGTCCGCAAGGCGCTCGTGGAGTCGGGAGTGAGGGCCCGGGAGATCACCGGGGTCGGGGTCTGCGGCCATGGCGGCGGTATTTATCCCGTGACCGCCTCAGGCGTCCCCGTCTGCAAAGCGTTGACCTCAATGGACGCCCGATCCGCCGAGACGGTGGCTCGCTGGCAGCGGGAGGGGATCAGCTCCTACCAGAAGAGCCGCCATCACCCCTGGCCGGGTCAGTCCCTGCCGCAGCTTGCATGGCTGAAGGCGGCACGGCCGCAGGCCTTCAAGAGCACCCGCTGGGTCCTCAGCGCCAAGAGCTGGGTGGCTTTCAGGCTTACCGGGATGCTTTCCGCGGACCGTACCGATGCGAGCAATTCCGGGTTCGTCAACCTTTTGTCCGGCGGCTATGACGCGGGGATGCTCGAGGTTTTCGGGCTTCCTGACGCCTTCGAGAAGCTTCCCCCGCTCCGTGACAGCACAGAGATCATTGGAGAGGTGACCTCTCAGGCGGCGGAGGAGACGGGCCTCTCCGCCGGCACGCCCGTGATTGCCGGCATGCTGGATGTCATGGCATGCGCCCTGGGAAGCGGTGCGCATGATGCCGGCAAGTACAGTCTCATTGCGGGCACCTGGAACATCAACATGGCCTTCGAGGGCAGGCTTCTTCCTGCGCCGCCGAGCGTGAAATGTTCCCTCGGGGCCGACGGCAGGCAGATCGCCTACGTTGAGTCCAGCGCCACCTCGGCCGGAAACCTCGAGTGGTTCGTGGACAGCGTCATCATGCCATTCGCCGGCGGACTCTCCCGCGCCGAGATCTACGATGCCGTGAACGAGGGTGTCCAGAAACTCAATGCCGCGCAAAGCAGCGTCCTGTACTTTCCCTTCCTTTATCGATCGCACCTGGCCCAAAGCATGGACGCGGCCTTCCTCGGCATCCGCGCGGGGCACGGCGTGCATCACCTTCTCGGGGCGATCATGGAGGGGGCGGTATTCGCGCATCGCAGGCACCTGGACATCCTGGCGGCATCCGGCCTTCGGCGCGCGGCGGCGGTGCTGTCCGGCGGAGCGGCGGCAAGCCCGGTCTGGTGCCGCATGTTCGCCGATATCACGGGACTTTCCATTGAGACGGCGCGCACATCCCAGGCAGGGGCCCTGGGTGCGGCGATAGCTGCCGCCGCGGGAACGGGCGCCTATCGGAGCCTTTCCGCCGCCGCGCTTGCCATGGTGAAACCCGCGGCGCGCTATGATCCGGACCCGCATATGCGCGATGTGTACGAAGAGAAGTATCGCGAGTTCAGCCGGATCATCGACGTGATGGAAGCATCCGCGCCACGAGCGCGCTGAGACGGACGCCGGGTCGGCGGAGCAGGCGGGCCCCGCCAGGCACACACCAGCCATGAAGGAGGAATAAATGGCAACCATGAACGCGGTCGTCTATTACGGAAAGGGAGACGTCCGCTTCGAGAAGATCCCCGTCCCGGCCTGCGGCGACGGCGAGGTGCGGGTGAAAATAGACGCCTGCGCGGTGTGCGGCTCGGATCAGAAGACCTTCAACAACGGAAATCCCCGCATGAAGCCTCCCATCGCCATGGGACACGAGTTCACCGGCCTCATCGAAACGGTGGGGAAAGCCGTCAGCGGTTTTTCAATCGGGGAAAGAATCGTCATGGCCACCTCCATCTCCTGCGGGGAATGCGCGTACTGCAGGCGCGGGTGGAGCAACCTCTGCGTCAGGCTCAACCCCATGGGCTTTTCCTATCCCGGAGGCATGGCCGAATACGTGGTTGTGCCGGAGATAGCGATCAGAAACGGCCACCTCGTCAAAGTCCCCGCCGGTGTCGCGCCCGAGCATGCCGCCCTGGCGGAGCCGGTGAGCTGCGCGGTGAACGCGGTGGAGAACTGCGGCGTCTCGAAGGGGGAGACCGTCGTGGTGCTTGGCGCAGGGCCCCTTGGCGTCATGAACCTCTTTGTCGCCAGGGAATACGGGGCGGGGAAAGCGATCCTCGGCCAGAGGGAAGGGAAAAGGTTCGAACAGGCGAAGGGTTTTCCGTGTGACAGGCTGGTGAATATGACGCGTGAGAACCTCCTGGAGGTCGTGCGCGAAGAAACAGGCGGCATCGGGGCGGACGTGGTCATCGTTGCAGCGCCCGAGGCGGGTGTCCAGGAGCAGGCGCTGGACATCGTCCGCAAGAAGGGCAGGGTCTGCCTCTTTGCATCGCTTCCCGTGGGAAAAAGCATGCTTTCCATTGACAGCAGGAAAATCCATTACGGGGAGCTCTCCGTGATAGGAGCGTCGGACTCCACCCCACGGCAGGTCGAGAAGGCGGTTTCCCTCCTCGGCAGGAAGGACTTCCCCAAGGAGAAGCTGGCCCATCCGATCCTGAGAATGTGTGAGATCCATGAGGCGTTCCGGGTCATGGAGGCGCGGGACGGGATGCGGGTGGTCCTCAAGCCGTAGAAGCCGCGGAGAATAAGGGCGGCGCGCTGGTTTTCAGCCGGCCTGCAGCGAGCATAGGGAGGGAGAGAATGAGCGTTGATTTGAAGGGAAAGACATGCGTGGTGACCGGCTCCGCGAAGAGCATTGGCCTTGCGATCGCTGAAATGTACGCGGGCCTGGGGGCGAGCGTCGCCATGATCGATCTTGACCCCGAGGTGATGACGCAGGCGAAGCGGCTTTCCCGGGAAGGGAAGGCCGTGCGGGGTTATGTCGTGGATATCACGGACCGGGCCGCGGTGCAGGCGTGTTTCGATGGGATAGAAAAAGAGCTGGGGGATGTTTTTGCGCTGGCGAACGTCGCCGGTATCGTGGACCAGCAGCCGATTGAAGAGATCACCCCGGAGCGGCTCGACAGGGTGATGCGTGTCAACGTCAACGGGACCATCTGGCCCATCCAGGCGGCCCTCCGCACAATGAAAAAGCTCAAGGACGGCAGGATCATCAATTTTTCATCCAAGTCGGGAAAGACCGGCTCCGCCCTCATGTCCATATACTCGGGCGCCAAGGGTGCCGTCATGTCCATCACCCAGGCGCTGGCCTTCGAGCTGGCCGAGCACAACATCAAGATCAACTGTCTGTGCCCGGGGATCGTGGAAGAAACGGGAGTGTGGAGCGAGGTGAGCAAGGGCTACATTGAAAACCTCAAAATGCCAAAGAACGACGTGGTGAAGAAGTTCACCTCTAAGGTGCCGCTGGGGAGGCTTGCCCGAACCGAAGACATAGTCGCCTTCACGCGATTCCTCACCGTGGACGGAGACTACTGCACGGGACAGAGCTTCAACGTGAGCGGTGGAAGGGAAATGCACTAGGCTCGGCGGCGGGCAGCGGAGAAGGATCATGAAGAAGCGCGTCTTGGCCCTCGCATTTGTTATCGCCACGGTTGTGAGTGTAGCTGTCACAGCGAAGGGGAGGTCGGAAGCGGATATGGCGCAATCAAACGAGGAGCTGCGCAGGATCTCTTACATCAGTGAGCTGGATGGCAAGGAACGGGATTTCTTTCTGTATATGCCGAGGGGATATGAGAGTGATGGCTCCAGACACTGGCCGGTCATCCTTTTCCTGCATGGGGACGGCGAGCGGGGAGACGGGAAAGAGGATCTGGACTATCTCCTGAAAAACGGTCCGCTCTATGAGGCATGGATCCAGAAGAGGGATCTCCCGTTTCTCATCGTAGCGCCGCAGCTTCCCCTGTTTGGCAGGAACAATCCTGGCGGCCCACCGTACCTGGTCAATCGCACTCGGTCCGAGATCCCGCGGCGCCAGGCCATCGGCGTGCCGCCCCAGACCGAAGATTCGCGATCCCCAAAGCCCATGACCGGCGCCATTGCCGCTGGGGTCTTGCCCTCCAGCTTTGGCCCGCCGAACGGTTGGGAAAGGGTGGAGGCCGACGTGATGAGCATTCTGAACACCGTCTTGACGAGCTATCGCGCGGACTTCAAAAGAGTGTACCTTACCGGTTTGAGCTATGGAGGCTTCGGAACGTGGTATCTGGCAAGCAGGCATCCCGACAAGTTTGCCGCCATATGCCCGATCTGCGGTTGGGGGCACCCCGACCTCCTGCCGCCGATCGCCAAGGCCAAGCTTCCGGTTTGGGCGTTCTCCGGAGGCAAAGATGAGCTCGTGGAAACAAAGTACTTTTTCATTGGCTTTAACCGCCTTGTCGAGCTTGGCCACTCCCAAGTCCGCTTCACGACGGAGCAGGACATGGGGCACGACGTGTGGAACAGGATTTACGCCGGATCAGACATCTATCAGTGGTTTTTGGGTCAGTCGCGATAGCAGAGAAAGAGTGCGGTCATGAGTCCTCTACCGCCAGATCGCGTAGAGCGTCAGGGACGCTGCCAGTGTGGTGAGCACGGTGAACGGCCCGCCCACCCTGAGCCACCGCGCAAAGCTCACGGAGCGGCCCTCCTTCTTGACCATGCCCACCGCCACTATGTTGGCGGAAGCGCCGAAGGGCGTAAGGTTCCCGCCCAGGCAGGATCCAATGAGCAGCCCGAACATGAGAAGCTCGCCGTTGACGCCCAGGGAGCGCGCCAGGCCGCTGGCCACGGGCAGCATGGCGATGATGTAGGGCACGTTGTCCACGAAGCCGGAGATCAACACGGACACGACCACCATGACCACGAAGCCCATGACGAGGTTACCCCCGATGACGCCGGAGAGGAGGCCCGCCAGATCGTCCAGCAGACCGATGTCCGCGATGGCGCCGATCACGATGAAGACACCGATCAGGAAAAGGATGGTTTCCCAGTCCAGGCGCTTCAAGAGCTCTCGCGCTTTGGACAAGGGCTCCTGCCGCAACAGGAGAAACCATGCCAGGCCCAAGACGGCCAGAACCATGCAGAGGATGCCGGAGCTTGCGTGCAGACCTTCCGACGTAATAAAGGAAATCAGGGCCAGACCCATGATCATGGCAGCGAGAAGCGCCGTAGGTACCCAGGACACCACCTTCTCCACGGGGAGGTCCAGGTGAACCTTCGGGAGCTTCCGGAAGTAGCCGTAGAAGTAGAGGGCTCCCGCGATCGCGCCCACCTGGACCACGAAGAAAATGGACAGCCTTCCGCCGTATACGAAGAAATCGTTGAACCCGAAGCCCGCGTAGGATGCGAATATCATGGAGGGTGGGTCGCCCACCAGGGTGGCGGTGCCCTGCAGATTGGCCATGACCGCGAGGCCGATTATGAAGGGGGTCGGGTCGATCTTGACCCGACGGCAGATCTCCAGGGCGATGGGAGCCATGAGCATGACCGTGGCCACGTTTTCCACGAACGCGGAGACGAACCCCGTGATCACCAGGATCGCCACGATGGCGATCCCCAGCGTTGGAGAGCGGTCCACTACCTGGTCCGCCAGTGCCGCCGGCACGCGCGAATAGATGAATAGATCCGCGATCACCAGGCTGCCAATATAGATTGCAAGGATGTTCCAGTTCACGAGCTCGCCCAAGGCCCGGCCCACGGATACGGCACCCGAACCGGGGAACAGGATGCCCGCCGCGAGCGTCAAGGCGGCGGTGCAGAGCGCGATGATCGCCTTTTTCTGGATGAACACGACGACCAGACCGTACATGACCAGGGCAACCACCAGGATGAATAGCTTCACGGTGATCCTCCAAGATCCGAGGCGTTTTGCTACGGTCTTGCCTATCCGTGGTGGATTGGAACAGCCGGAAACCCTTGGGTTCCGTGTTGACGACTTGTTCTTCCGCTTTGGGCGGCAGGCTACTCCCCGCTGGCACCCGACGATACCACGCCTCGGCGCACGCCGCAAGGGATTCGGATGATAGTGTCCGGGAGCGGAGATCAAGCTCTATCCGTTGGACGTTATCGACAGGATCGCGGCCCAAGCGGGATTGGCGGTCAGGTCGGGCAACTTGATTCCGGGTTATGATCTTTAATCCATCGGTATCCGAGCCTCAACGACAACGCCCGTCTCCACCGTGAAACCGGCGTCGCCGGAAGGCGCATTTTCATCCATGTCGCTTCGGGCGAGGCGGACGTGCTTTTCCTTTTCCAGTGCGGCCAGCAGCTCCGGCTTCGGTATGCCGGCCCACTGATCCCTCTGGATCGTGGATGCCATCGCCCATGCGCCGTCAGGAAGGAGGCTCTCGACGAAGCTCCTGGGCGTGGCGTTCTCGCTTCCGTGGTGCCCGATCTTGTAGAACCGGGTTTGTTTTAAAATATCCGCCCATCTTGGGTCTTTCATCGCGGTTGTCCACGTTCCCCATTGCGCATCGCCTGCGAAGAGCAGGTGCGTGCCCGCCATTTCCAGAACGAGCATAAGGCTCGTCCCGTTGACGGCCTGATCGAGCGCCACCACGGCTTCGAGGTCCGAGAATTGCGTGGAGCTTCTGATTTTTTGCCTGTCCTCCTCGGGAAAGGATGCACCCGAAGGCTCTCCGTGCTCGATGAACTGTTCCGCGAATGGGGCCCTGGGCTTGCCCGTCTCGTCGAGCGCGGCGGCATTGAGCCGCAGGTAGGTTTCCCCCTTCGGAGGCAGCATGTCGCGAATCACGTCCTTGTTCCGGGAAGGGCCCAGCGCGTGAATCGTAACGCCGGGAAGGGCCTTTGATTCAAAGCTGCGCTCCGCTGGATCCTCGGCCGGGAGGAATCGCCTCCGCGCGCGGCCCTTGAACCCCGAATGAAGGGTGCGCATCGCCTTCTCGTTGGTGAGCGCGTTGCTCACCATCTCGGCAAACGCAGCCTCCACGGGATTTCCCGCCGCTGCTTTCGCCTGGAGAGAGGCGCTCAAGGCGAGGGCAAGCCTGCTCTGAGTCTCGCGGATCTCCCGCGCCTGCGGATCCGTCGGATCCTCGGTCCACGGAAGCCAGACCTCGCCTACCTCAACGCTTGCCCAGATGCCTTCCTCGAAACCCGAGACGTGGTCGCGATGCCGATGGGTGACCACCACGACGTCGATGCGAGGGACCCCGTCCGTCGAGGTGGCGTCCTTCACTATCCTGCTCACAACCTCGGACAGATTCCGTCCGGGAGCCGGGGCGATTGTCCCGCAGTCGAAGAGGATCCGTTTCACCCCGTCATCCGCCGGGACGGTGACCAGGAATGCATCGCCGAAGCCGACATTGTACATTCGTACCGAGACGTGACGGGAATCTGCGCCATGGGCTGAAATCGAATGTTTTGACATGGCTATCCTCGGTGCAGCGCGGAGAAGTTGGCGAGCGCCGCGATGCGGTTTGAGTGTTCATCCGGGCTCATGTAAGGGGTGTTCGCGTTCATCGCATCGGCCATGGCGACGAAACGCCGCTGCCGGCAGTATCTCGCGTCCGCGGCTTGAGCCATCTGGGCAATGCCGGAGCGATCGAAGGGCTTGGTGATCACGTAGCGGACCATGCCCTCGGCCGATGCAATGATGGTTGCTCCGCCCCGGAACGGCACACCGCCGAACCTCTGCCGCTCGCCGGCGTCCTGTTGGGCGAACTGCGCCACAAGCTCTATCAGCAGCCGGCCGTTGGGCGCCACGCGGAACACGGGATGGAATCCGCGAACCTGGATCTTTCGAGGCGGCGTGGGGTCGAACCCGAGCGCCTGTGCGTTCGCTTGAGCGTACTGGGCGAGCTGACGCGCGAACTCCTCGTTCAAGTCGAGCTGGAATTCCTCTCCCTGGTCCTCCGAGGTGTACTGTGCGGGTGAGGCGAGCGCGGAGGGAAGCGTGTAGCTGGACGGAGATTCCCACCCGCCCGTATCGAATGATCTGATGGCCTGGAAAAAAACGTCTTGGAGAAGGGCCACCGCCTCCGTTCCGATGGGTGGAAGAGGAGGGGAAGGAGTGGGCCAGAGCAGGGACTCCTCGGCCAGGGACGATACCCCATCGGGATAGATGCCGCGAAGGCGGAATGCCTCGATCATGGCGTCGCGCAGGTCGGGATCGTCCTGGATCAGCTCGTAATCCGCGGTGACAAGGGCGCGCAGGAAGTCTCCAAAGGTGACGTCCACGGGCGGCAGATACTCGAAGGCACGGATGCACATATCCACCACGCGCTGGGCCGTCTTCGCCGCCTCGGAGGCGATCCTGTTCACGAGATCGGGATGGAGGTCACCTGAGGGAAGCTGGCCGGTGCCGCCGGTGGCGATGCGGATGAGGTCGTAGATCCGCTTCTGGTACGCCTTGTGATAGCCGTCGAACACCGCAGCCACAAGGACGGAGCCCCTGTCGTGCGGCTCCAGAAGCGAATCTGAAAGCTTCGTGCCGGGGGCATCGAGTGCGGAGCGCAGCGCCTTGCCGCTTCCTGTCGCGTAGCCGAACTGGCGGGCCAGCTCGATCAGAGGCTTCGCGGTTCTGATGTCGCTTCGCGTCCTCTGGATATGCTCGCGCAGGATGTCGGGGTAGGAGAAGTGCTGGAACAGGGCCACGATATCGGCGAATCCCTCATGGAAGGCCAGGACATCCTCGTTGGTCGGCTCGAGGAAGAGCGGCCGCAGGCGGTCCACCAGGGCATGGGTCATCTCGTGGGTGATAATGTCGTGCGAGAGGCAGGTGAACACGGTCTGGCCCGGGAGGTTGGCCCCGGGATTGGCGGCGTCGGCATGGAAGTAGCCGAAGAGGATGGCGTTGAGGTCCCGCGAGTAGAAAGCGTTCGCCCCATAGAATGCATGGGGCAGGAGCCGCAGCTTCCTGTAGGATGAGGCTCTGCGGCCGACTCCGCTCATCCGCGTGGGATGGCCGAGGGCGCGATCGAAGTTCTCCAGCGTCTTCATCGCCACGGCGTATACCATCTGCTGGTGGAACCTCGGATCCGACTCCGAAGGCTCGAGGCCGCCCTGCATGAGAACGGCGGCGTTGTTCAGGTCCACGGACTGGTAGAAGCAGTCGCGGGCCCCGTCGTAGTCGATGACCTCCAGCCGGGGGCCAACCGGCCCGGGCACGAGGTTCTCGTTGGCCACGTCGATATGGGCGCGGTTTCCGTACGTGCGGCCGAGAAGGGGATCCGATGCGAAAATTTTAAGCGGGCGTCGGACGGCCTGGGCTACTCCCTGGATCGGGACCGGTCGCTGCATGGCCGTGCCTCCTTTAAACCTTTTCTATCGAACTTTCGCTCGGAGCATACCAACAAACGGGAAAAAGCGAAAGAGGCCATGAGTGAATTGAGGGATCTGCCGCCGCCTGGTATACTCCCCCGGTGTGAAAGCGGGGTGAATGCCATGAAAAACGGTCTCAAACGTTTATTCGCTTCAGGCGTGCTCCAGACGGGATGGATCAACGCAGCAGCCTGCGTCGTGCTTGCCGTCGGCGTATATTTCTCCAGCACGATCTATACGGGGCTGAACCATGGCCCGGCCGTGCTCCACCTTCAAACGGCCATCGACAGGGCTCTTCCCGTGGTACCCATCTTCGTCATTCCCTACGTCTCCCTGGAGCCCTATATCTATTTCAGCCTTGTTGTATTTCTCATATTCCGCACGCGAACCTTTCAATCAGCGTGCCTGGCCATGATCGTGACATTCTTCGTAAGCTACTTCTTCTACTACTTCCTCCAGACCGAGGTGATTCGACCGGTCTTGACCGCCAACGATATGCTCACCCGCATGATCCGGGACGTGTATGCCGGGGACAACCCGTTCAACGATTTTCCCAGCCTCCATACCTCGACATCCACGATCATCGCCATCCACTGGTTCCGCCTGGACCGGCGTCTGGGCATCGTGGCCGCCGCGTGGACTGCGCTCATCGTGGCCTCCACGGTTCTCGTCAAGCAGCATTACATCGCGGACCTCGGAGCCGGCCTCCTGCTCGCCTTTGCCGCTTCGCTTCTTTTCATGAGGCTGCTGCCGCAGAAGCGCTGAGCGCCGCGCGCTCGAAACGCGCTCGTTTCGACGGCGGGCGGCTCCGCGCACCTGGAGCGCGCCCTTTCTAGCCGCGCCCGCGCCCCTGGGCGCGAGGGCTCCAACCTCGTTTGCCTTCCCATCCCGCCATGGGTACCTTGTTCACGGAGGAACCAATGAGAGCATACTCTTCTGTTGCGGCGGATACGGCTGAAAAACCGTCCACGACATTCTATGATTTTTCCCTATACGACATCGATGGCAAACCCGTTTCGCTGGCCCACTATCGGGGCAAGGTGCTCCTTGTCGTCAACGTTGCCAGCAAGTGCGGGTTCACGTATCAATACGCGGCCCTCGAGGAGCTGTACAAAAAATACCGCGGGAGCGGGTTCGAGGTTCTGGGCTTCCCCTCCAACGACTTCCTCGGCCAGGAACCGGGGAGCAACGAGCAGATCAAGGAGTTCTGCAGCCTTTCCTTCGGAGTGAGCTTTCCCCTGTTCGCCAAGATCTCGGTCCGGGGAAGAAAGATCCATCCCTTCTATCGATTTCTCACGGATAAGAAGGAGAACCCGGGCTTCGGCGGGCCGATAAGCTGGAACTTCAACAAGTTCCTCATCGACCGCGACGGGCGGATAGTTGCCCGCTTCGGCAGCCGTGACGAACCCATGAGCGAGAAAGTCACGGCGATGGTTGAGCAGTCCCTGGAACCGGAGATCGGCTGATCATGGCCAAAGACACAATGAAGGCAATCCGTTTCCACGAGTATGGGGGGCCCGAGAAGCTCGTTCTTGATGATATCGAGCGCCCTCACCCGAAGACGAATGAAGTTCTGGTCAGGATGAAGTCCGCCGGAGTCAATCCGGCGGACTGGAAGATTCGCGCGGGCTACATGAAGGCCTTCCGCCCTGTGGCGCTTCCCTGGATTCCGGGGCTCGACGGCGCGGGAGTCGTGGAGGAAGCGGGCCCCGACGTGACGGCTTTCAAGCGCGGCCAGGGGGTTTTCGGCGTGATAACGGGGAGCTATGCCGAGTATGCCATCGCCCAGGCAAGCGACCTGGTTGAAAAGCCTCTCGATATCTCCTTCGACCAGGGGGCGGCAGTCCCCATTGGCGCGCTCACGGCCTGGAATGCAGTCGTGGAAGTGGCGAAGCCGCAGCCCGGCCAACGCGTGCTGGTCCTCGGAGCGGCGGGCGGCGTCGGGCTTTTCGCCGTCCAGCTTGCGCGCTGGCTTGGTGCGCATGTCATCGGCACTTCTTCCAAGGTGAACCTGGAGTTCATCCGTTCCCTGGGCGCCGAAACGGCGATCGACTACCAGGAGGCTCCCCTGGAAAAGCAGGCTCGGGAGATCGACGTGGTGATCGACACCGTCGGGGGAGAGAGCTTCGAGAGATCCTGGCTGACGCTGAAAAAGGGCGGGCTTGCGGTCACCGTCGTTGCCCAGATCCCGGAGGAGAAGGCGGGAGAGCTTGGCATTCGCGCCCAGAGGGCCGGAAGGGCATCGCCGGAGAACCTGGCGAAGATCGCCGAGCTCATTGGGACGAAGACCATCCGGCCCGTCGTAGGCCGCGTGCTCCGGGGCTTGGAGCAGGCCAGGAGCGCCCACGAGCTCAGCCAGTCCGGGCACGGCCGCGGGAGGATCGTTCTCCACATCGCCGATTAGGGACGAGCCCCTTCTTCGGGAGGCGACGCGAGCGGACGCGTGAAACGCGCCCGGCCTACCCCTTGCCGTTGAGGAAGGTTTCAGTGAACTTCTCCAGGGAGAAGTGCCGCTCGAAAAGCTCCTCGATCTCCGCGATTTTCCCCGTGTCGTAGATCTGGAGCTTTGTGTTCTCGAAGATATCGAGGATCTTTTGCTCGGCCGATGCCGTGTCGTCCTTGACCAGGACGGTGGGAAGCCCCGCCTCCAGGATTTCTTTTCTCACCCCGGCGTCCACGACGTCGGTCTTGCCGCAGGTGAGCACGAGCCCCCCGATGGCGATCCGTTTCTCGGCCCTCACGTAGGCTTCAATGATCATCCTTGCCCGCCTGCGCGAGCTTGCAGCCAGGATCACCACGTCACCGGCGCGCAGGTAGTCCTCGATCTTGAAGGCGTGGGCGTCCATCGAGATTATCCGGGTCTGGCCGCAGGGTATCTCCCAGGCCGGGGAATCGGTTTTCTCCAGCGGCTCCGCCCCGCGGTACTTTTCCGCGATCGCACGCATGGAAGGCTTTCCCAGGTCTTCGATTTCCGGCAGGAACCCCAGGATCCGAAGCGGGCCGCCAAAAGCCCCATACTTGCTGTTGAGAAGGTCCTCCGTGACGAGATCTTCCATGCTCTTGATCTTGTCCGGGATGACCTTGTTGAAGATGATTCCCCGTACCCTGCTCTTCTTGAAGAGGAAGTAGGAGAGATCTACCTCCAGCATGTCCAGCGCCTTGCCGAGCCCTCCGCCCGAAAGGAAGATCACGCTCGCGTTCATCAGGTTGGCCACATCCGCGTTGGAAAGCCCCACGATGCCCCCGACTCCCGGGTGGCCGGTCCCCTCGGCGATGATCACCTCCTTGTTCGAGAGGCTTTCCAGGCAGGAGAGGATGTCGTCCTGCAGCTTGCGCGTTTCGCGCCTGTGGTCGTCGGATCTGAGGTATTCCTGGGTGAACCCGGAGCCGAGCTTCACGGGAGAGACGGCCCGGGGGTCGAGGTCGGGAATGCCGGAGAACTTCCTGAGGATGTTGGCGTCCTTGTCCACGAGGGTTCCGTCGGGCATCGTCACAAGCTCGTGGCCCACAGGTTTGATGTAACCGATGCGGGAGGGGTCGATGAGCTTTCGGAGGCGGGAGATGATGCCGAGGCTGGTCACCGTCTTCCCTGCGTGCTGGCGGAAGCCCGTGATGTAGATGACGGTCGGTGCCATGCTATCTCCGCTTGGTCTCCTTGGGGTCGACCTTGTTGTTGAAGTAATACTCGCTCCCGTCGACCAGTGCCTGCCAGGAGGCCTCGATGATGTTCTCCGAAACCCCGACCGTGTCCCATGTCTCCTCGCCGTCCGAGGTCGTGATGAATACCCGTACCTTGGCCGCCGTGGCCTTTTCCGGGTTGAGAACGCGCACGCGGTAATCTGTGAGCTTGATCTTCTTGAGGAACGGGTGCAGCGGGAGCAGGGCGTCGCGCAGGGCCCCGTTGAGGGTGTCCACGGGACCGTCCCCGACGGCCGCGCCCATCAGAACGTCCCCGTTGACGCGGATGAAGATCCTCCCCACCGTCTTTGCCGGCGTGTCTCCGGACTTGTAGTTCTCCAGATGGTAGTTGCTGAGGTTCAAAAGCGGTTTGTACAGCCCCAGGGCTTTTCTGATGATTAAGTCGAAGGATGCCTCCGCCGCCTCGTACTCGTAGCCCTCGGCCTCCAGGCGCTTCAGCTCCGCCAGGAGCCGGGAGACGACCTCCGAGGACTTGTCGAAATCACCGTACTTGGAAAGCTTCTTCACGATCGTCGACTTTCCGGCGAGCTCCGAGAGCAGGATCTTGCGCTCGTTGCCCACGAGGGCGCCGTCGATGTGCTCCATGAGATGCGGCGCCTTGCTTATCACGTCGGCGTGCTGGCCAGCCTTGTGGGAGAAGGCGGCGTCGCCCACGTAGGGCTGACGCTTGTCCGGGATGATGTTCGCCTTCTCCGCAACGAAGCGGGAGAGGGAGGTGAGGTGCTTGAGGTTGGGCGCGGCGAAGATGGGGCGCTTCTGCTTGAGGCTGATGTTGGGGATGAGAACGCAGAGGTTGGCATTTCCGCAGCGCTCTCCCCAGCCATTGACGGTGCCCTGGACGTGAATGGCGCCGCAGTCGATTGCGGTGAGCGAATTGGCCACGGCGGTGCCGCAGTCGTTGTGGAAGTGGACTCCCAGGGGCCCCAGCTTCTGGCGCGGAAGCTCTCCGATGATCCGCGACACCTCAGAGGGGAGGGTTCCGCCGTTGGTGTCGCACAGAACGAGGCAGTCGGCGCCCGCTTCGGTGCCTACCTGGAGCACCTTCCTCGCGTACGCGGGATCTTCCCTGTAGCCGTCGAAGAAGTGCTCCAGGTCGAAGATCACCTCGCGTCCCGCTTTTTTCAGGGCGGTGATGCTGTCGAAGATCATGGTGAGGTTCTCGTCCGGCGTCGTCGCAAGGACATCCCGCACGTGGGCGGTCCACGACTTGCCCACAACGGCCACGGCGGGCGTTTCGGCTTCAAGAAGCGCCAGCACCTGGGGATCGTTGGCAGCCGTGCCGCCGGGCCTGCGGGTGGATCCGAAGGCGGCGATCCGCGCATGGCGCAGGCTCTCCTTGCGCAGCCTCTGGAAGAACTCGGCCTCCTTCCTGTTGGACAGGGGGAACCCCCCCTCGATGTAGTCGATGCCGAACTCATCCATCGTCAAGGCGATCTGGATCTTGTCGTCCAGAGTGTAGTTGATGTCCTGGCCCTGCATCCCGTCCCGGAGTGTCGTGTCGTAGATGATGATCCGCTCGCCGCTCATGGCATGCCCACCCTTCGGCCCGCGGCGGATGTTGAGCTGGCCGTGCCCCCGGTGGATGCATCGGCGCCCGCGGGGGATGCGGGCGTGCTCGCGGATGGAGTGCCGGCAAAGCCGTATTTGGCCTTCAGGTAAGGTATCCATCCGCCATTGCGCACGATCTCCTCCATGAAGGCGGGAAACGGCGTCACCTCGAGCTTCTCGCCTGAAGCGAGTGTGATGAAGCCTTCTTTTAGATTCACGTCGATGCGCTCTCCTTCCTTCACTTTCGAAGATATTCCCCGGCATTCCACGATGGGAAGCCCGATGTTGATGGCATTGCGGAAGAAGATGCGGGCAAAACTTTCCGCGATCACGCAGGAAATGCCCGCAGCCTTTATGGCGATGGGAGCGTGCTCCCGCGAGGAGCCGCAGCCGAAGTTCCTGCCCGCCGCCATGATGCCGCCCTTCTGGACGTTCTTGCCGAAGCCCGCCCGCACGTCCTCCATGAGGTTGGCGGCAAGCACCGCCGGGTCCGTGGTGTTGAGGTAGCGCGCGGCGATGATCTCGTCCGTGTTCACGTCGTTTCCAAAGAGATATACCGTTCCTTCGTATCGCATCCCTCTAGCTTCCTTTCCTGCCGGTGGATCCCGCGATTTCCTGCGGGCCGGCGATTCTTCCCATCACGGCGCTCGCCGCGGCCGTGGCGGGGGAGGCGAGGAAGACCTCGCTCGACTTGTGGCCCATGCGGCCCACGAAATTCCTGTTGGTCGTGGAGACGCAGCGCTCCCCGGAGGCGAGGATCCCCATGTGCCCCCCCAGGCAGGGCCCGCACGTGGGCGGGGAGATGACGGCGCCCGCGTCGAGGAAGACTTCGAAGAGGCCCTCGTCCAGTGCCTGGCGGTAGACGCCGACCGTCGCCGGAATCACCAGGCAGCGCACTCCCTTGGCAACCTTTCTGCCCTTGAGGATCTTTGCCGCAAGCCTCAGGTCCTCGATCCTTCCGTTGGTGCAGCTTCCGATGACAACCTGGTCTATGCACACCTCGGGAGTCGAGGATGCGGGGCGGACCTTCTCCGGAAGGTGGGGGTGCGCCACCACGGGGGTGAGGCCCGTCACGTCGATCTCCACGGTCCGCTCGTAGACCGCGTCGGCATCCGGGGCCACGTGCTCCCAGCGCCGATCCGTTCTGCCCTTGAGGAACTTCGCCACCTTCGCGTCCGAGGCGAAGATGCCGTTCTTCGCCCCCGCCTCGATTGCCATGTTCGCCATGGTGAGGCGTCCTTCAACGGAAAGCGCTTCGATGGCCGGCCCGGCGAACTCCAGGGCGCGATAGGTGGCCCCGGAGACCGAGATCCTTCCGATGAGCTCGAGAATAAGGTCCTTGCCCGTGACCCAGGGGCCGAGCTTGCCCGTGAAAACGACTCGGATTGTAGGCGGGACGCGCAGCCACGCCTTTCCCGTGAGGAGGAATCCGGCGAGGTCTGTGGAGCCGACACCCGTCGAGAAGGCGCCCAAGGCGCCGTAGGTGCAGGTGTGAGAGTCCGCCCCGATGACGAGCATCCCCGGAACGACTGCTCCGATCTCGGGAAGGAGGGCGTGCTCAACCCCGACCTCTCCCTGCTCGAAGAAATGGACCCCCGCGTGAGCGCGGCTGAAGTCCCGCAGGACCTTGGCCTGCTGGGCGGACAGGATGTCCTTGTTCGGCGTGAAATGGTCCGCCACGAGGAAGACCCGCTCGGGGAAGCGGACCTTGGAGGCGCCTGCCCTGGTGAACTCCTCGATCGCGAAGGGCGCCGTGATGTCGTTCGCCAGCCCCAGGTCCGGCTCGATTTCAAGAAACTCTCCGGCCCTCACCCGGTCCCTGCCGGCTTTTACCGCGAGGATCTTCTCAGTGAGCGTCATCCCCATTACCGCTTCCTCCCTTTCGTGCCGACTGGTATGCCTTCCAGCGGTTGATTGCGTTTACGTATGCCTGCGCGCTCGCCTCCAGGATGTCGGTCGAGGCGCCGCGGCCGACGAACTTTCTGCCCTCGATTTCCACTGATATGCTGACCTCGCCCAGGGCCTGCTTGCCCGGGGTGACGGCCTGCACCACGTATTCCAGGAGATTCGTCGACAGGCCGATGGCGCGGTCGATGGCGTTGAAGATCGCGTCCACCGGACCGTCTCCCGTGGCGGCCTCTTCGAAAGTCTGCGCCTCCTCGCCGCCGGCGCCTGAGCCGGCAGCAGCCTTGCCGCTCTTTGTCGATGCCTCTCCGCTTCGAATCCTTACCGTGGCGGTCGGGACCGCCATATTGCCGGACTGGATGTTGAAGTAGTCCAGCGTGTACGTTTCCGTGTCGTGGCCGAGCTGGTCCGAGATTATGACGTACAGATCGTCGTCGAACACCTCCTTTTTCCTGTCCGCGATCTCCAGGAAACGATCGTATGCCTTCTTGAGGTCGGCATCGGACAGCGAGAACCCCAGCTCCCCCAGCCGGGTCTTGAAGCCGTGCAGCCCCGAGTGGCGGCCGAGGACGAGCTTGCTGGAATCCCGTCCCACGGACTCGGGGGTCATGATCTCGTAGGTCTCTCTCTTCTTGATCATGCCGTCCTGGTGGATGCCCGATTCGTGGGCAAAGGCGTTCTCTCCAACGACAGGCTTGTTGCGCGGTAGGGCGAACCCGATGGTGTTGGAGAGCAGGCGGGAGGTGCGGTAGATCTGGCGGGTCTGGATTCCCGTGGTGAAAGGCAGGAAGTCGCGGCGAACCGAGAGGGCCATGACGAACTCCTCGAGGGAGGCGTTGCCCGCCCGCTCGCCGATGCCGTTCACGGTGACCTCCACCTGCCGGGCGCCCGCCTGGAGCGCAGCGATCGAGTTGGCCACGGCCATTCCCAGGTCGTTGTGGCAGTGAACCGAGAGCACCGCCTTGTCCATGTTGGGCGTTCCCTCGCGGATGGCCTTGAGGAACTCCGTGAACTCCGCGGGAACGGCGTAGCCCACCGTGTCGGGGATGTTGATGACGCTGGCACCCGCGTCGATCACCCGCTCGATGATCCGGCAGAGGAAAGGGATCTCGCTTCGCGTGCCGTCCTCAGGGGAGAACTCCACCTCCGCCACTTTGCCTCGCGCGTACTTCACGGCGTGAACGGCCATTTCCACAACCTCGTCGGGTGTTTTCTTCAGCTTGTGCTCCATGTGAATTGGGGAGGTGGCGAGGAAAGTATGGATGCGGGGCCGCTCGGAGCCTTTGAGCGACTCAGCGGCGCTGTCGATGTCCTTTTCAACCGCCCTCGCCAGGGCCGCGATCGTGGGGCCTTTCACCTCCTTGGCGATGAGCTTGCACCCCTCGAACTGCTGGGGCGATGAAATGGGAAAGCCCGCCTCGATCACGTCGACCCCGAGCCGGGCGAGCTGAACGGCGATCTCGTATTTCTGCTCCACGCTCATTGAGGCGCCGGGAGACTGCTCGCCATCCCTCAGTGTCGTATCGAAGATCCATACCCGCTGCATGTCGTTCTCCTTTCTCCTGTCCATTTTTCTCATTTTCCGCCCGCTGAGTTGCCGTTCGAGCGGGCCGGCTGCGCGCCCTGCCCGCCGGAGGCCTTGGGGCTCTTTTTCCCCCGCTCGACGCAGACCAGGCCGCTCCTGGCCGTCTCCACCACGCCGTAGGGTGAAACCAGGTCGATGAAGTCGTCGATCTTTTCGGGAGACCCGGTGATCTCCAGCGTCATCGTGTCGTGGCCCACGTCCATCACCTCGGCTTTGAAGACCTCGGCCACCTCGAAGATCTCGCCCCTGCTTCGCGTCTTGGTGCTCACCTTCACGAGGGCAAGCTCCCGATTGAGGGCGGGAACCCCGGTGAGGTCGTAGACCTTGATGACGTCGATGAGGCGGTTGAGCTGCTTCTTGATCTGCTCCACCACCGAATCGTCCCCTCCGCACACCAGGGTGAGGCGCGACACGCCGGGGTCCGGCGTCACGCCGACCGTGATGCTCTCGAGGTTGTACCCCCTCCCCGAGAAAAGGCCTGCGATCCGCGCGAGCACCCCCTGATGATTTTCAACAAGCATCGAAAGTATATGCTTCATGCCGCTTGCCTCCTTCCCGTTTCAGGCGTTCATCATCTCGTCGTTTCCGGCGCCGGCCGGAACCATGGGCCACACGTTGGCCTCCCGCTCCACGATGAAGTCGATGAAGATGGGCCGATCCGTGACGCGCTTCGCCTCCGCGAGGGCCGCGTCGATTTCAGACTCTTTGCGAACCCGGATGCCCACGGCGTCGTAGGCCTGGGCCAGCTTGACGAAGTCCGGCACGTAGGGCGGGCACTTCTCTCCCGGCCTCGAGCACAGGCGCGGGCAGCTGCCGTTCCGCATGAGGCAGGTGGAGGAATAATGGCGGTCGTAGAAGACCTCCTGCCACTGGCGGACCATGCCGAGGAAGCCGTTGTTGAGGATGGCGACGATCACGGGAAGTCCTTCCGAGACCGCCGTGGCCAGCTCCTGGATGTTCATCTGGATTGAGCCGTCGCCGGCGATGTCGATCACGCGCCTGCCTGGGTTTCCTATCTGAGCGCCGATGGCGGCGGGAAACCCGTAGCCCATGGTGCCCAGGCCGCCCGAGGTGAGGAAGGTGCGCGGCTCGCGGAACTGGTAGTAGAGGGCCGTCCACATCTGATTCTGGCCCACCTCTGTCGTGATGATGGCATCGGGGAACGCCTGGTTGAGCTTTTTGATCACGACCGAGGGGGAGAGACAGCTGTTGGCGGCGATCTCGGTCAGGGGCCGCGACTTTTTCCACTCCTCGGTCTGACGGATCCACTCGTCGATGGGGGAGCGCTGGAGGTGAGGGTAGAGCTCTTCCAGGATGAGCCGCGCGTCCCCGACGATCGGCACCTCGACGGCGACGTTTCGGGAGATGGAGGCGGGATCGATGTCGATGTGCACGACCGTAGCGTTGGGGGCGAACTTCTGGAGGTTCCCCGTGGCGCGGTCGTCGAATCGCGTTCCGATCGCGAACAGCAGGTCTGAGTTCTGCACGGCCGTGTTCGCCGCGAATGTGCCGTGCATCCCCAGCATTCCCAGGTTTCGGGGATGGTCGCTGGGGATGACGCTGATGCCCAGGAGGGAGGAGATGACGGGCACGTCCACCTTGTCTACGATCTTTCTGAAGATCTCCGCTCCGTTGGAGATGACCAGGCCGCCTCCGATGTAGAACAGGGGCTTCTTGGCCTTGGCCAGCACGTGGGCCGCTTTCTTGATCTGCATGGGATGGCCCTTGGTGACGGGGTTGTAGCCACGGATCGAGACGCTCTCGGGCAGGGGCTCGGAGGATTGCTCCTGGAGGATGTCCTTGGGAAGGTCCACCAGCACGGGACCGGGCCGGCCGCTTCCGGCGATGTAGAACGCCTCGCGGAGTATCCTGCCGAGATCCTTCCTGTCCGTGACGAGGTAGTTGTGCTTCGTCACCGAGCGGGAAATGCCCACGATATCGGCTTCCTGGAAGGCGTCGTTTCCGATCATATTTCTGGTGACCTGGCCGGTGAGCACCACGAGGGGTACGGAGTCGAAGTTCGCCGTGGCGAGGCCTGTCACGGTGTTCGTCGCTCCCGGGCCGCTCGTCACGAGGCACACCCCCGTCCTGCCCGTCGAACGGGCAAACCCGTCGGCGGCGTGTACGGCGCCCTGCTCGTGGCGGGTGAGCACCACGCGGATCGATTTCTCCGCGTACAGGGCGTCGAACAGGGGAAGGACGACCCCGCCGGGAAAGCCGAAGAGTATGTCCACTTTTTCGGCCTTCAAAGCTTCAACCACCATCTCGGCTCCGGTGCACTTCATGTAGCCTCCTCTCGATCGAAGCGGAAAATAAAAAGGCCGTTCCCCGGAAGGAGAACGGCCTGCTCAACCACCTTGTGGTTACAGCCCTCTACCCCTCCGGGTGCCCGGGACGCTTGGTAAGGAGTACAATAATAAGGAGGCCAAGGACAGGAAGACGGCTGCTTGCGAATTCCATGGTGTGCGAATACATACGCTATCCGAGCGTTTTTGTCAAGTATGTTTTTATTTTTTTCTTGGGATGGCGCAGGGCGGCGGGGCGAGCCGCGGCTCGCGAGAGGCGGGCTCGGCCCAACGGGCGCCGGCTTCAGTCCCCCCTGAGCTTCGCCTGCCGCGCCTCGAATGACGCCTTGACGCTCTTGGCCACCTTCATCAGCTGATCCTCGCTCTTGATGCCGAAATCGCTCAAGACGGGCTTCTCGATCTGGACATAGGAGATGAGTCCCCGCTCCAAGTCGCAGATCACGTTGGCGAGGTAGACGCAGTAGACGATGTCCTTGGAGGCAAGGCTCGCGAACAGCGGCTCGTGGTGGTACTGGATTCCCTCCACCAGCACGTCGGGGAAGTTCCATTTCCTGGCCATCATCGCGCCGATGTCCGCGTGGTTCATGCCGAAGGAGAAGCGCTCGAGGATCCTCGGGGGGATGTTCTTCTCCCTGCAGAACTTGCGCATCTTCTCGTGCAGCTCGGGATGGAGGGAGATGGTGATGATGAGCCCCAGGTCGTGCAGGATTCCCGCCACGTACACGTCGTCCAGGATGTCGCGCTGGCGCTTCAGGCGCCTGGCGATGTGAAAGGCATAGAAGGCGGTGCGGTACGAGTGATCCCAGAGGGACCTCATCTCTGCGTACCGGTCTCCCAGGATTTTTTGGGAGCCGTAGGAATAGAGAATGGAGCGCAGTCCCTTCAATCCCACCAGCTTCACGGCCTGGGGGATGCTGTTCACGCGGGTGGGAAGCATGTAGTAGGCGGAGTTGACGTGCTTGATGAGGTCCGCCGTCAGTGTGGGGTCCGTGGAGATTCTCGCCGCGATGTCGGAGATCGTCGAATCCGGGTCGGAACAGAGCGTTATCAGCTCCATGACGTTCTCCGGGAAGTGGGGAAGGGAATCGATGTCGCGCACCAGGGCGTCCATGAGGATCTTCACCTTTTCCAGGTGCACTTCCGAGGTGGGGATCTTGATGGATGCAACGGTCTGGCGGTCCTGCACCTCGATGGAGAACGACTCCTCACCGAGGCCGATGCGCTTGAGAAACTGCAGCAGGATCATGAGGCCGAGCCCGGCGCCTTCGGTGTCATCGAGGGGCGCGGTGAGGGCCTCGAAGAACGAGTTGAAGGCGCGCGCCCTGGCAACCCTGTCGTAGATGCGGGCCTGCTCCTTCACCGTGAGCTCCGCCGTGTTCTTTACGGCTACCGTGAGGGCTCCGCCCGAGGTATGGAAGGCCACTTCTATGGAGAGGTTCTTCTCCCGCAGCTTGGTCAGGAAATGGCTGATGTTCTCCACATACTCCCTCAGGAAGCTCTTCATCCCCTTGTCGTAATCCTCTTCGCGGGAGATATCCAGCTCATGCTCCTCGAAATACACCCGCTTGCCGTTCGCCTTCTGGGCGTTGACGATGAGCTCCTTCAGGCAATAGGAGAGGGGCTCCAGGATCTTCTCCTGGCCGAGCTCGGTGAGGTAGATCTCCAGAATCCTGTCCAGCAGGGCGTGAGACTCGAAGGGGAGGCTCGTGAGCTTGAAGGTGAGGGGAATGGAATCCTGGGCAGCCCTCTGAATCTCTGAGATATCTATCTTCGTTGACATCCCGGCTCCGAGTATAGCAGGAAAAGGGGTGAAACCCAATAGGGAAAAAAGAAGAAAGCCGCCTCCATGGTTCGGCGGCGCTCAGGAGCGTTTCGCAGGCTCGCCGGCCTCCGCCGCCCTGTGCGGAGCCTGCCCCGCTTCGCGCGTCATGCCGCCGGGCTTTGGCCTGAGCAGATCGTCGATGCTCAAAGGGTGCTCCCGGAAGCTTTCAAGCATTCTGATGCGATTGAAGACTTCATGGTTCTCCACAAAGACGTCCACGATATCGGGGTCGAAGTGGGAGGCACGCTCGGAGCAGATGATCTTCATCGCCTCCTCATGGGTGAGGGAATCCTTGTACGACCTCTTGCTCGTCAGGGCATCGTAGACGTCCGCGAGGGCCACGATCCTGGCCGAGAGGGGGATCGCCTCGCCCCTTTTTCCCGCCGGATATCCGGTTCCGTCCCAACGCTCGTGATGGGAGAAGGCGATCTCCTTGCCGATCGTGAGGAAGGACTGGTCATTGATCTCCCTGTCCACGGACCTGAGGGCTTCGCCGCCCAGCTCGGCGTGCTGTTTTATCCTCTCGAACTCCTGCAGGCTGAGCTTGCCTGGCTTCAGCAGTATGGCGTCCTCGATCCCGACCTTTCCCACGTCGTGAAGCACCGAGGAGAGGCAGAGGTCATCGATGTATCCCGTGGTGATGTACTGGGAATATTTCGGCATCCGGGAAAGCCCCAGGGCGAGCACCCGCGTATATTCGCGGATTCTCTCCAGGTGCTTGCCCGTGTCCTTGTCCCTGTATTCGGTGAGCCGGGCGAATCCAAGGATCGCCGCCGATTGCGTGCTCTTGATCTTCTGGAAGGATTCCTGGAGCTTCTTCTCCAGCCTGACCCTTTCGGTCAGGTCCTTTTCCATTATGGAGTAGGCGAGGGTCTCTCCGAGGGTGCTGGTAAGCGCCGCGTAGGAGGCATGGGTGAACTTGATTGTGCCGTCCTTGCACCGGCGGGGGATATCGGTCTGAACGAACCCGCCCTTGCTCTTTTTCACCCGCGCGATGATCTCAGAGATCGAGGGAACCCCGCCCTGGACCTGGAAGACCTCGCTGAAGTTTTTCCCGACAATCTCGGCCCACGTGTAGCCGTAGAGCTGCTCCGCGTAGTAGTTGCAGTTGAGGATGGCTCCGGCAGGGTCCACGATGATGATCGATGAAAGCATGGTGTCGAAGAGCAGCATGTAGTTGCGCTCCGAGATCTTGAGGCGCGCCTCCAGGCTCTTGATATAGGTGATGTCCTTCAAGTGGGACGTGTACCCTTTCACCGCGCCGGATTCGTCCCGGATAACCCATGCCGTATCGAGAACACGTATCAGCTCCTTCGAGGGAGTGCGCAGGTGCGTCTCGTGGTTGGAGATCGTATCGGATTCGGTGAGCCTGAGGATTTTGTCTTCCAGCTCGGCCGAATACACGTAGAGCTCGGAAATATTGGGAAGCGATTCGCCCGGTTCAAGCCCGACCAGTCGGAAGAAGGAGGGATTGGCCGCCTTTATCCTGCCGGAGAGGTCCACCGTGAGCACCGGATCGCCGAGGTTGTTGAAGAGCTGCTCCCATTGGCGGGTTCGCTCGCCGTCCTCAGCATCCAATTCCTGGATCGCCTTGATCCGGACAAGGAGGTACTCTCCGTTCTCGCTTTCCACGGGGAGACTGAAGACGGTCAACCGTCGAACAACGCCGTTTCGATCCTCGATCTCCTCCTCGTGCTCTCCCTGCTTGCCGTCGAACACCGCGAGATCCCTGAGGAACTCCGCCTCCCGAGAGAAAACGTCGGAAGCCCGAAGCCCGACTGTTTTCAAGAGGACCTCATTGAAAAAGACGATTTTCCGTTCCCCGTTTATAATGAGAAAGCCATCAGAGAACTCCTCGATGATCTTCAAGAGGATGTCGGTCAAGGGCTGTTCCTTTCCCTCAGAGTGTTTATGGACTGTTGGAACGGGACTGGAGGAAATGGTAGCATTGGAGTTCATGGATGTCAATGTGGAACCGCCTCTGCCGTTGGGTTTCAAGGCCGACTTGGCTTTCACTCGATACGATTTCTCTATATAGTCGACCTCAAGGAGCGCGTGATGAAGCAAAAGGTGACTATTTTTCTCGTTTTTTTAGCGCTTGCTGGTTGCATGGCATCCAGCGCGCCCGGTCAAAAGACGGAAGCTGCGCCAACCGGCACCACCATCGCGTCCGGCGCTCCTCTCGGCCGGCTTGCCGCCTTTACCGCCGCGGCCGGGGATCCTCCGCTTTCTGGCGGAGCGCCTATGGGGCTTATTGTCGGGGTGCAGCTTGAGTTTTTCGCGGGCATGCTGGCCATGCTGTTCGCGATCGGGCTCGCCGTCCTTTTCGCGCGGAGGAAATCGACGGCCATGCTGAATCTCTCACTCGCCCTTTTCGCCGCGGCGCTCGGGGAGCTGTCCCCCGTGTTTCTTTCTCCTCTCCTCCCGTTCCCCATCCTGGCAAAGATATCAGCAGTCCTCGGCTCCCTTTCGGCGATTTTCCTGGCGTCTTTCGGCCTGCAGCACTACAAGAGATCCTCCCTGCGGCTGTATCTCTCCCTTGCTTCCCCCCTGGCCGCTATTGCCGTTCTGATCCTTTTCGTTGGAAACCCGATCGCGATCCTCTTGGCGGAGGCGGTTCAGCGTGCAATCCTGGCCCTGGCGTTCGGCCTGCTTGCCATCATCGGCCTTCGCCTGGCGCGGCAGGGCGAGCTCTCGGAGAAGGCTCTTCCCGTGCTTTTTCTCCTGCTCTTCCTCTCCGACGCCTATCTGGCGGCCTCGGGAGCCTTTTTCCCGGCGCATGCCCCTCTCACGGTCCTCCCCAATCTCACCCTCGCCTTCTGGGCGGGGATCTTCCTCTTCCTCGAGCTTCTCCGCTCGCGGGAGACATTCACCAGGGTGAGCGAAGAGCTCAGGCAGCGCATAGAGCTGGATAACGATATGGCGGAGCGCATCCGCGGCGGCAAGGGCCTGATGGAGAAGCGCAACGGCGAGATCATAAACCTGTCCGGCAAGCTCCTTGAAAGCGCCCAGAAGCAGGCATTCACGATCGGCCAGCTCATCGTCTCCATCGAGAAGGGGGGAAACGCGGAGTCTCAGGTTGTCGCCAAGGAGAAGGATATCCTCGCTCGGACGGGAAAGGTGGATGGGCTTATCACGAGCTTCAACGTCCAGATCCAGGAAACTTTGCGCGAAATGGAAGAGCTGTACCAGAGATCGATCGTCATCAAGAAGGCCGTGAACCAGATCATCGGGATCGCGGAAAAGACTCACCTGCTCTCCCTGAATGCCTCAATCGAAGCCTCCAAGGCCGGCGAGGCGGGCAAGGGCTTTTCAGTGGTCGCGCATGAGATCAGGAAGCTTGCCGACCTCACCCGTACGGTTTCCGACAACGTCGCCGCCGTCATCAAGGAGACCAACAAGGGAGTGGAGAAGGGCGTGGCGAGGATCAAGGGGCTCGGGGCCGGCTTCTCGGAGATCGTGAACGCCAGCGAGGAGATCCGCACGATGATCTCGGACAATTCCAAGGCCCTGGAGGAGATGACCCGCGCCCACCGGGAGATCCAGGCCGGCCTGGCGGGGGTGGATCAGCTCATACGATCGATTCTCGAAGTGTCCCACGACCTTCGACTGATGACGGACCGCCTGGCCACCGCCTTCTCATGGTTCGACGAGACGCTGAAGCTCAAGGATGGCGCCGCGACGCCCTTCGAGTCGCTCTAGAGCGGCAAGCCGCGGCCGGACTGGGGCCTGCTCAGGTCCCGCGGGCCGCCTCCCGGAGCGGAGGACCCTCAGCCGCCTACGAGGCACAGCCATTCGGCTTCCGCCGCCAGCTCCTCGCCCACGTACGCCTTGCCCGCCTGCCGGAGCATTTTAGGGCTCACCCGGAGGTTCGTGATCACCATCCTCACTTCATCCCCCGGCTTCACCTGCCTGCGGAACTTGACCTTGTCCACCGTCGCGAGAAAGAACAGGGCGTTCCCGCCCGAAGAGGCATCCATCTCGCGGATTCCCGCCCCTCCGCACTGGGCCATTGTTTCCACGAGGATGACCCCCGGCACGACGGGATAGCCGGGGAAGTGGCCGGAGAAAAAGAAATCCTTGTCCGTGAACTTCCTGTAACCGACGATCTCTTCCTTATCAGCCTTTTCGATCCTATCCACGAAGAGGAAGGGCTCCCGATGGGGGAGAAGGGATTTGATATCTTTCATGGGGCGGAGAGTAACATGGGAGCGCGCACCAGGGAAAGGCCGCGGCCTGAGGAGGCCTCAATTGACACTGAAATGGTTCTATGGTAATTTCCGACAAAATTAGTAGGATTCCGGCAGGTCTTGGGATAGACAACGAAACCGCCGCTCAGGGCTATAAGAAAGCAGAAGGATGAAACGATGGATCTCAAGGAACTACAGACAATCATGGAAATGTTCGAGAAAAGCGGACTCTCCGAGATGACGCTAAAAAGAGACAAAGAGGAGATCTGCCTCAAGAAGCCTTTGCCCGGCTCTCAGCCCGTGACCTACATCGGCACGGTTCCCAGCCTCATCGCACCGGTTCCTCAGCCGGCTCATGCGGCGGGGAACGCCCCCGCACCCTCCGCTCAGCAGCCTGTTGTCGCCGCCGCCTCCGACGCGGAGGTGATCCGCGCTCCGCTTGTGGGAACCTTCTACAGGGCTCCGGCTCCCGACGCCGCCCCCTTCGTTGAAAAAGGGGACACGGTGAAAAAGGGCCAGACGCTCTGCATCCTGGAGGCCATGAAGCTCATGAACGAGTTCCAGGCCGAGTTCGACCTTGTGGTGGTCAACATCATGGTTGAGAACGGCAAGATGGTGGAGTTCGGCGCTCCGCTGTTCGAGGTGCGCAGGGTATGATCCAGAGCCTGCTCATCGCCAACCGCGGTGAGATCGCCGTCCGGGTCATCCGCACCTGTCGAGAGATGGGGATCCGCACGGTCATCGCCTATTCCCAGGCCGATAGGGACTCGATGCCCGTCAGGATGGCGGACGAGCGGGTGTGCGTCGGGCCGCCCCCCGCGCGGGACAGCTATCTCAATGTGAGAAACCTGGTTACTGCCGGCGTTCTTTCCGGATGCGATGCCCTGCACCCCGGGGTTGGCTTCCTCGCTGAGAACTCCGGCTTCGCGCGCGAGGTGAGGGAAGCCGGCCTGATCTGGGTGGGGCCGGACCCGGAAGTGATCGATCTCCTCGGCGACAAGATCCGCGCCAAGCAATCCGCCCAGGAGCTTTCCATACCGGTCATCCCGGGAAGCGAGGGCTCCGTCGGCAACTTCGACGAGGCGCTGGAAGCGGCCAAGGGCATCGGCTTCCCCGTCATCGTGAAGGCCGCGGCGGGCGGGGGCGGCAAGGGCATGCGGATCGTGCGCGACCAGGCTGAGCTTTCAGACATCCTGAAGATCGCGGCGCACGAGGCGGAGAGGGCTTTCTCGGACGGCACCCTCTACATGGAAAAGTACATGGAGAACCCCCGCCACGTGGAGATCCAGATCGTCGCGGACGCCAAGGGAAATGTCGTTCACCTGGGTGAGCGCGATTGCACGGTCCAGCAGAACCATCAGAAGCTCATCGAGGAAAGCCCGTCTCCCGCCGTGAGTCCGGACCTCCGCGCCCGCATGGGAGAGGATGCCGTACGCCTCCTGCGCGGGCTGGGCTACACGGGGGCGGGAACGGTGGAGTTCCTCGTCAAGGATGGAAGCCACTATTTCATGGAGGTCAACGCCCGCGTCCAGGTAGAGCATCCAGTGTCCGAGATGGTGACGGGAGTTGATATCATCCGGCAGCAGCTTCTCGCCGCGGGGGGGAAGGCCTCGATATCGCCCAGGAGGATATCCGCCTCGGAGCGTACGCCGTCGAGGCACGGATCAATGCCAAGTCGGCGGGCAAGGTCACGGCCTTCATCCCCCCCGGGGGGTTCGGCGTCCGGGTCGATACCTTCCTCTACGCCGGCTACACGGTCCCTCCCTATTACGATCACCTCGTGGCAAAGCTCATCGTGGCGGGAAAGAGCCGGGCGGAGGGGCTCACGCGCATGTCGCGCGCCCTCTCCGAGTTCGTGATCGAGGGGATTGCCACGAACATCGCGATGCAGCAGAAGATCGTGGACCACCCGACGTTTCGCAAGGGAGTGTATGGGACCGGGTTTTTCGCCGAGATGCTCAAGGAGGGAAGCTAAAGTGATCGAGTTCAGAAGGATAGAGGGATGGATTCGAGGGCTCATCGAGCATCCCGTCACCCTCCGCAGGACAAAGGACGAGAGGAGCTTCGTGAGCCAGAAGCACTCCTGCCCCTCCTGCCAGCGCCATCTCTCCGGCGAGGAGCTGGAGGAGACGCTCTTCGTGTGCCCGCACTGCAGCCACCATTTCCGTCTCACGGCATGGGAGCGGATCCGCTACACGGCGGACGAGGGAGTCTTCCAGGAGTTTTCTTCCGAGATCGAGAGCATGAATCCGCTGGCGTTCCCCGAGTACGAGGAGAAGCTCGCCTCGGCAAAGTCGAAGACGGGAATCACGGAAGCCGTGGTTTGCGGGCTGTGCAAGATCAACGGGAGGGAAGTCGTCCTGGCGGTGATGGATTTCCGCTTCATCGGCGGGAGCATGGGCTCCGTGGTGGGAGAGAAGATCATGCGGGCGATGCTCGTCGGCGCCGAAAAGCGGGCCCCCGTGATCGTTTTTACCGCCTCGGGCGGAGCGCGCATGCAGGAGGGGATCCTCTCCCTCATGCAGATGGCCAAGACATCCGTGGCCACCCAGGCCCTCGAGAACAAGCACTGCCCGTACTTCGTGGTCCTCACGGATCCCACCACGGCGGGAGTGCTCGCCTCCTTTGCGATGCTGGGAGACGTGATCCTGGCCGAGCCGGGGGCGCTGATGAGATTCACCGGGCCGAGGGTGGTGGCGGGAACGATCAAGGAAAAAGTGCCGGAGAATTTTCCCCTTTCGGAGTTTCATCAGGAAAGGGGCTTTGTGGACCTCGTCGTGGGACGGCAGGAGCTGAAGAAGGCCCTCTCGTTCCTTATTGAAACGCACAGAGGCCGCGAGAGGGGGTGACAGTGAGCCAGGATTCGATTCGCGCCAAGCTGGCGGAGCTGCGGGAGCTGGCCGACAGCTCCAGCATCGACATTTCCCGGGAGATCGAGGAGCTGGAGCGCAAGCTCGACATCAGCGGGCCCTCCAATGAGGCCTGGAAGAGGGTACAGCTGGCCAGGCATCCGTCCCGGCCGAACACCCTCGAGTACGCCAAGCTGCTCTTCGATGATTTTCTCGAGCTCCACGGCGACCGCGGCTTCGCCGACGACCCCGCCATGGTGGGCGGCATCGCAATGTATGGCGGCCTTCCCGTGACCTTCATCGGCCACCAGAAGGGCAAGAACATGAAGGACAACCTCAAGCGAAACTTCGGCATGGCGCACCCCGAAGGATACAGGAAGGCCCTTCGACTGGCCCGGCAGGCTGAAAAATTCGGCAGGCCAATCTTTACGTTCATCGACACCCCGGGCGCCTATCCCGGCGTTGCGGCGGAGGAGCGGGGAGTCAGCCAGGCCATCGCGGAGAACATGAAGGTTTTCTCCATCCTGCGGGTTCCGATAATCGTCACCATCCTCGGCGAAGGAGGATCGGGAGGGGCAATCGGGATCGGGGTGGGAAATACCGTATTAATGATGGAAAACGCGTATTACTCCGTCATAACGCCGGAGGGCTGCGCCTCGATCCTCCTTCGAGATTCCAGCAGGGCGAGCTATTCGGCGGCGCTTCTCAAGCTCACGCCGAAGGACCTGCTCGCGCTGAAGGTTATCGACAGGATAGTGCCGGAGCCGGGCGGTGGAGCCCAGGAGGATCCCGTCTCCGCGGCATCCGCTCTGAAGGCGGCGATATCCGAGAGCCTGGCGGAGCTTTCCAAGAAGACCGTGGAAACGCTGATCGCTGAAAGGCAGGCCAAGTTCCTCAGCATGGGCGTCTTCCAGGAGAAGGAGCCCGAGCGCAGGGGCTTGCTGCAGAGACTGAGGGATTTCTTCTAGGCCTAGCGTGTCGCGCAAAGCGGCAGCCGCTTGCGCTCTATATTATTCCCGCCTTCTTTCCCGTTTTTCCCGCAACCTCGAGGATCTTGTCGAGATCGTCATCGGTATGGATGGCCATGTACGAGGTTCGGATGAGGCAGCTGTCGGGCGGAACGGCCGGGCTCAAGACGGGGTTCGTGAATACCCCGCCCTCGAAGAGGGCCCACCAGAACATGATCGTTTTTTCCATGTCTCCAATGATGAGCGGCACGATGGGGGTTTCTGACGGTCCCGACGTTGAAGCCGAGGGACTTGAAACCCTTCACCATCTTGCGGCCTATCGCCTGGAGCCGGTGAACCCGCTCGGGCTCCTTCTCGATGATGTCCAGCGCGGCGGCGACGGAGGCGATTGTGGCGGGAGGCATGCTGGCCGCGAAGATCAACGGCCGGGAGAAGTGCTTGATGTACTCGATCACCTCGTTATCCCCGGCGAGAAACCCTCCCAGGGCGCCGAAGGACTTGGAAAAGGTGCACATCACGATGTCGGCCAGGGCCGTGCCGCTGTAGTACTCCTCCGTGCCCCGGCCCGTATCGCCGATCACCCCGATGGCGTGCGCGTCATCGAGATAGAGCCGCGCCTTGTACTTGTCGCACAGCTCGCGGAGGGTGGGAAGCTTGGCGATATCGCCCTCCATGCTGAACACCCCGTCGGTGACAACCAGCTTCGGCTCGTCATCCGGCACGCCGGAGAGGAACTTCTCAAGGCTGGCGGGGTTGTTGTGCGTGTAGCGGTGTACGCGGATGTTCCCCCGCAGCCCCGTGGAGAGGAAAATGCCGTCCATGATCGAAGCGTGATTGAGCTTGTCCGTGAAGACGTGCTCGCCCTTGCCCAGCAATGCCGAAATACCCCCGAGGTTTGTCTGATAGCCCGTCGTGAAGCAGAGGGCCCGCTTCTTGCCCACGAAATGCGCAAGCCTGCCTTCGAGCTCCTCGTGGAGGGCGAGGGTCCCGTTCAGGAACCGGGAGCCCGAGCAGCTCGTTCCCCATTTCCGGGTCGCGGCAATGGCGGCTTCGATGACGCGGGGGTCCCAGGAAAGGCCGAGGTAGTTGTTCGACCCCGCCATGATGAGCTCCCTGCCCTTCATGACGACGCGAGTCCCGCGGCTTTCTTCTATTGGTATGAAGTAGGGGTACAGCCCCTTCTCCTGGACTTCCTTCGCCTCGCGCCATTCGTAGCATTTCTGGAAAATATCCAAAGCGCCCTCCTTGTTATGGGGTGTGGGTTCGGAAACAGGCGCTACAGTAATACTACGGGAAAGCGCGCTTTGTAAAGAAGAGCAGCCTTTTAATTCGCCTTGAGGAGCGTCTCGAAGAGGGCGAGGGTTTCCGGCGTGTCCCAATCCCTCCCGCCGACGGCGCGCCCGAGGATGCTTCCATCCTTGGCCACGATGTAGGTGACGGGGATTGCCTGGGCCCCGTAGGTTTGTCCAATCTCTCCCGTGGCGTCAAGAAGCACGGTAACGTCCATCTTGTTCGATTTCACGAAATCCGCGACCTTTGCCGTGTCTTCGGCAACGTCGACGGCGAGAACACGCAGGCCCTTCGCCTTGAGTTTTCCATAGAAGCTCTCCAGGGAAGGGATTTCTGCCCTGCACGGAGGGCACCAGGTGGCCCAGAAGTTGAGGAGAACCACGGACCCGCGAAGTGAGCTGAGCTTCACCGCGCCGCCGTCGAGGCCCGGAAGCTGGAAGTCGGTCGAATCGATCCTGGACTTCGGAAGCTGGAAGCCGGCCTTCGCAAGCGTCGCGGAGATATCCGTTGCCGATTGCGCCGACGCAAAGGCCAGAGGCACGGTCATCACAAGGGCCAACATTAGCTTTCGCATATATAGTCTCCCCGTTACTTCTCCATTAACGTACAAATTTCTCATGTCCTTGGCAACAGGTCCGTGCCGAAGAGGCTCACGCAGAAGACCGTGAAGTTGTACAAGGCATGGGCGATGGCGACAACGTGGAGATTTTTCACCCTCAGGAAGACAATGGCGAGATAGATGCCCTGGATCGCGGTTACCGCGATGCCCGCGATTCCTTCATAGATGTGGCCGCTTGCGAAGAGAAGCGCCGTGGCCGCAACCGAGAGGGCGGCCGGAACCCCGAGCTGATCCATGCGCGTGAGCAGGTATGCGCGGAAAAAAAGCTCCTCCCTGTAGCCGGCCACCAGGCCAATCGCAAGGGCGAGGGGGAGCTGGGATGCCCGCTGTATGCCCCACCTGTACCCGCCGGTAAGAGCCTCACGGAAGGCGGGGGGAAGGGAGAGCGCGAGAAAGAATATCGGAACCAGGATGGCAAAAATCCCGAGGTACGCGGCGAGAATGCGCATCGGATCCTGTTTCGTGAAGCCGACGACGCCGAAATCCGCCAGTTTCGGCTCTCCCTGGATGCCGATGATGTAGAGCGTGAGCAGGATCTGGGGAATCCCCACGACTATGTAGGAAATCGATACGGCATTGAAGTTGGCCAGCCTCGCGCCGAGATTCTCGGCCTGGCTCACGTAGCCGGAGAGGAAAAAAGTGCAAAAAAGGAGGGCCATTTCCAGGATGAGCCGGTTTCTCTTCATCGATTAAATTTCCTCCGGTTGCTATGGAATTATAGGGTTTTCTGTTCGATAATTATAGCAGCGACATGATAATAGGGATCATCCTTCTCGTCATAGTCTTTCTGGCGCTCCTCAGCGTCCTCCTCCTGCGCAGGGCGGGAGGGGGTCGTTTCCCCTGGATGCAGTTCTACCTCAAGGGAAGGGAATCGGGTTTCACCTTCCGCGAGATCAACCTCCTGCGCCGGGTTGCCGTGGAGGCCAAGCTGGAGAACCCGACCGCGCTCTTCTGGTCCATCAAGCAGCTGGACCGGTCCATGAAGGGAATCATCATCAAGTACCGGTCCCGCGATCAGGAGCAGAATCCCGAGTACAATACGCTTCTCGCCAAGCTCTTCGACCTTCGAAAACGCGTCGAATTCGATTTACCCAAATATCGCATGGGGATCAAGTCTTCGCGCAAGCTCACCAAAGGACAACGGATCCGCGTCACGCTGCCGGGACTGGGCCCCTTCAATTCGATGGTCGTGGAGAATCTGCCCCGCTACATGGCCTGCTCCCATCCCCAGGGACCGAAGCTTCCGCTGGGCTTCTCCTGGAAGAACCAGAAGATCGGCATCTACTTCTGGCGTCCCGAGGACGCTGGCTACTACTTCCAGGCCAAGGTGCTGGATGATTTCATCGACAAGCAATACCCCATCCTCCACATTCTCCACTCGGACAACCTCATCAGGAGCCAGAAGCGGCAGTCGATCAGGGTCGAGACCGATTTGCCGGCGGAGCTCTACCCCCTGCGCAGCATCGACGAGGCCAACGAGGAGACGGAGCACGCCCGGGGCCTGCGGTGCCGCATCGCGGACCTCTCCGAGGGCGGGGCCGCGATCCTCATCGGCGGAAAGGCGAAGGTCGGGCTCCCAATAAAGTTCCAGTTCACGATCACGGAGAGCCTCATCGTCATGGCGGGGGTGGTGAAGGGGGTGAACTTCGAACAGAAGAGAAACCGCTCCCTGGTCCACGTGCAGGCGCTCCCTCCGTCCATCGGGGTGAGAAACCGGCTGCTCATCTACGTCTACAACCTCTTCGCCGAACGCGAAACCCTCGTGCTGAAGAAGCCGCCCGCGCCTCCCAAGCCTCTGGGAACCAGGGACTCGACCATCGATTTGAAGTGACGCGCGGCTTGAAATCGAGCCCGACTCCCTGTACGATGGGGAGTACACGCATCCCGCGCCAGGAGGATTAGGGGAATGAGACGCACCGTCGCCATTTTCGGCCTACTCTGCATCGTCGCCCTCGTGTCCGAGGCACAGGACTCTCAGAAGGTGCTGGACGCGTTCAAGCGCAACTTCGCCATCGCCAGCCTCGACGTGAAGATCCAGATCATCCAGGATGCCGCGGCCAGCAAGAGCGCCTCCGACATGGGGTCCCTGTACCATGCGGCGGTGGATTTCGTCATCGACAACGGCTCCCTCATCCCCACGGATTCCCGTTTCAACCAGCTTGCATCCGTCGCGGCGGACCAGATCGCCGCCGCATCCTACCAGCCCGCCAAGTACTCCCTGTGGAAGCTGTTCCAGACCGACCCCGATACCATCCTTCGCGCCCATATCGCCGCCGCCCTCGGAGTGGTGGGAGCGGGCGACGCCGAGATCGTCCAGGACCTCACCAAGTTCCTCGACGCGGCGAACTCCAGCTTCGCGGCCGGCGCCAAGCCGGACCTCCAGGTGATCGGCGCCGTCGTCGGGTCCCTGGGCAAGCTGGCGGATCCCTCGTCCTTCCCGATCCTCTTCACCGCGATGAATCTGGGCTACTCGGACCAGATATCGGCGGGGGCCAAGGACGCGCTTCTCGCCGTGAAAGGGGACATGAAGGACCTGTTCATCGGCATCATCAAGTCCGGGCCCATACCGGAGAAACAGAAGGCGCTCACCATGGCCCTGGGAATGGATCGGCTGTCCGCGGACCAGAAGGGGCAGGTTGCCGAGTACGCGCTGGACGTGGCGCTGCACACGGGCGCCGCGGACGCCCCGGGAAAGGGCGCCCTGCGCGGCATGCGCTTCACGGCGGCCCGGGCCCTGAAGGACATGAAGCGCTCCTCGGCCACGCCCCTTCTGATCGAGCACATCGACATGACCATCATGGAGTTCGATCGGGGCCTCACCGACAAGAGCAACCTGCTGGAAGCTATTGCTTCCCTGGGCGCGATGGGAAGCCATGAGGCCGCCGTGCGGCTCACGCAGTACCTGGTCCTCATCAATTCGTACACGGAAAAGGGCAGGGGATACGACGAGCAGGTGGTGCTCACCGTGCTGGACAACCTGGGGAATCTCGGCGACAAGGTGGGATTCGACGACCTGATGTATACCCAATACCTCAACTATTCGGCCGCCGTAAAGAAGTCGGCCCGCTCCGCGCTGGAAAAGCTCAAATGGTAGGAGGGGCGGCGCGCCGGCAATCGCGCGCCGGCTCTCCAAGGCGATGATCCGCCGTCACGTTTCCGCAGCTCTGGTCGCTTTCACCGCCGTGCTGGCAACGTGCCTCGCCCGTCCCCTGTTTGCGGGCGCTCCCGAGCTCGTTCTCCTGCCGGCCGCCGCGGCCGCTTCCCTGGCCATCGTTCTCCTCGGATCCGAGCCCGAGAGGGTCAGGCGTGCGGGAGTCCTTGCTTTCGGCGCATGCGCGGGGCTTGTCCTTGGATTCGTGCTGCTTCAGCGCATGGAGATCGGGCAGCTTCGCTCTGCGCCCCCGATGAGCCTTTCGCAGATATCCCGCTTCGCCGGCTCCCTCAGGCAGGACAGCGTGCTTTCCCGCGATTCAAGGACGCTCCTTCGCGTTTCTCTCTCCAGCGCCTCCTCCCGGATGGGGGTGACAGCTTCCGCCCGCGGGAATGCCCTGGTTGTGATGGAAGGAGACTACCGCTTCTCCCTGGGGCAGGAACTGGAGTTCCACTCGACCCTGAAGCCGTTTTCCGGGGAGGGGAGCGAATCGTACGTTTCGTTCGTCAGGCGCGACGAGGTACGGTCCATGGGATATTCCCGTGCCCTCTGGGCCGGGCGCGCGCGTCTCCGGGAAGAGGCCCACAATGCCTTGAGCCGTCTCGGGTTTCCGGCTTCCGCCCTCCTGGAGGCGCTCCTGTTGGGAAGCAGGGAGGACATTCCGGCGGATCTCGCCGACGGATTCAGGAAAACGGGAAGTCTTCATATCCTGGCCCTCTCTGGTCTTCATGCGGGCATCGTCTACGCTTTTATCGCGTTCCTGCTCCGAGCTTTGAAAAACAGGACGGTGAAATTCCTCCTTGCAACCGCGGTCCTCGCCTTCTACCAGTTCCTTGCCGGGCCCATCCCATCGCTTGTACGCGCGACGCTGATGCTCGTGACGGCGGGCATCGCGCTTCTCCTGGACCGGGACGCGGAGCCGCTCAACCTCCTTTCCATTGCAGGATTGCTCATCCTCGTCATGGGCCCGTACCAGGCATGGAGCCTTTCCTTCCAGCTTTCGCTGCTCGCCATGCTGGGGATCCTTGCGGTTTCACCGCTTCTCTCCAGGCCCTTTCAGGGGCGGCTGCCCCCGGTGCTTCTCTCGCCGCTCGCCATGGCGGCCTCGGCTCAGCTTGCCACGCTGCCCATTGCTGTCCTGGCCTTCGGCGTCTACTACCCATCGGGGCTTCTCGCGGGGCTCGCCCTCGTGCCCCTGACAACGATCCTGTTGTGGATAGGGCTTCTCTGGCTCGTTCTCTCGCCGATCTTCGGGCCGGCGCTTCAAGGCGCGGCGGGCTGGGCCGCCAACGGCGTGTACGCTCTCGTCTCTGAGACGGCGCGGTTCTTCTCCGCGGTTCCTGGAATCTCCGTGGCAGAGGATGCGGCGCCCTGGGTGGCGGGCATCTCCGCCCTGGCCCTGCTGGCTTTCTGCATTTTTCCCCTGGCGCATGCGAGGAAACGCGCGGCAATCCGGCTGGAGCGCGCCGCATCGTGATCCGGATCAATCCCGATTCGCCCAATGCCATCCGCGAAGCCCTGGACTCGATGGGCATTGCGCTGAAAAAGCGGTGGGGACAGAACTTCCTGGTCAACCGCGGGGCGCGGGAAAGGATCCTGTCGGCCCTTGCGGCGGGCCCAAAAGACCTTGTCTGGGAGATCGGGCCCGGGCTCGGGGCAATGACGGAAGCCCTCCTGTCGCGGGGAAACCGGGTCGTGGCCTTCGAGATTGACAGGGGCCTGTGCCGCTACCTTCTGGAAGCCTTCCAGGGGGAAAAGGGTTTCACCCTCGTGCAGGGGGATTTCCTGAAGACCTGGAAGCCCGCCGCTGAATCAGGACGTCCCGACCGCATTCTGGGCAATCTTCCCTATAGGAGCGCTTCGCTGATGATCGCCTCTCTGGTCTCGGGGGGGCTTGGGGCGCGGAGCATGGTCTTCACCGTGCAGAAAGAGCTGGCACAGAGAATGGCCGCGCGGCCGGCAACCAAGGACTTCTCCTCGTTCACGGTCCTCTGCCGCGCCGGCTTCGAGGTGATCGATCGGGGGGATTTGAAGGCGGGCAGCTTCTTCCCGGCGCCGCAGGTTGTCTCTTCCGTGATCGAGCTTGCGCCTCGCGCCGGCGGCCCCGCGGTCCGCGACTGGGCATTGCTCTCGGATCTGGCGCGGGCCCTGTTTGCCTCGCGCAGGAAGACACTGCGGAACAATCTCCTGGCGAGCCCCCTGTGCAGGCGCTATCCCGCAGAGGCAGTGCTTTCCGCGCTGGCAAGGGAGGGCATCGATCCGGGGATGCGGGCCGAAGAGCTCGAGCCGGAAATATTCGTGAGAATCGCCCAAGGGCTGGCGGATCTCTAGAGAATCGAAAGCTCCCTGAGCGTGGAAGCCAGAGACTCCCTGTTCTTCGGCGTCATGGGGCACATGGGAAGACGGTAGGATTCCGCCATCATCCCCTTCATGGCCATGGCGGCCTTGATGGGAATGGGGTTGGTTTCGATGAACAACGCCTTGAACAGGGGGAGAAGCTCGTAGTGCATCTTACGGGCCGCTTCCCAGTCTCCCTTTCGCGCCGCGCCGACAAACCTCGCCATCCTGTCCGGCACGAGGTTGCTCGCCACCGAGATGACGCCTTCCCCGCCCAAGGCCATGAGGGAGAAAACCAGGTTGTCGTCGCCCGAGAGCACGACGAAGTTCTTCGGCCTGGCCCTGATGAGTTCCATGACCTGGCCGATGTCGCCGCTTGCTTCCTTGACGCCGGCGATGTTCTTGTGCTGCGCAAGCTGGAGCATCGTCGCGTTGTCGATGTTCTTGCCGGTACGGCTGGCGATGTTATAGACGATGAGCGGAATGTCCACCGCGTCAGCGATGGCGCGGAAGTGGCCCAGGAAGCCTTCGCTCGTCGGCTTGTTGTAGTAGGGCGCCACCTGGAGCGTCGCGTCGGCTCCAACCTCCTTGGCGTCCCTGCTGTATTCGATGGCTTCGCTCGTGCAGTTGGATCCCGCCCCCGCGACTACCGGGACCCGGCCGCGCGCCTGCTCGACGACGATCTGGATGACCCTCTTGCACTCCTCTCCACTGAGGGTGGGGCTCTCTCCCGTAGTGCCGATGGGAACCAGGCCGTCCACGCCGCCGTCGATCTGGAAATCGACCAGCCGCCGCAGGGCCTTCTCGTCGACGGCGCCGGCTTCCGTCATTGGCGTGACGAGCGCCGTGAACACACCGTGAAGCTCCATTACTCACTCCTTCCGAGGATGTCCTTGATGAAGTCGCTCACTTCGAAGATCCCCTTCTTCGGGGCAAGCCATTCGGCTGCCCGCACGGCCCCGAGGGCGAACCCCCCCCGGCTCCGCGCCGTATGGGTGAGCTCGATGGTGTCATAGGTCGAATCGAAGAGGACCGTGTGGGTCCCGGGAAACTCCCCGCCGCGCACGGAGGCGAAGTGAAGCTCGTTTTCCTTGATCGCCCGGTCGAGCTTTTCCGTGACGAGATCCTTCTTCCGCGGGTGCTTGGCCCCGATGATCTTGGCGATCGACAGCGCGGTGCCCGACGGGGAATCCTTCTTGCGCTTGTGATGGATCTCGTAGCCCAGGACGTCGTATTCGGGCGAGGGGGCGGCCAGTTCGCAGGCGGCGGCCACCAGGGCGAAGTAGATGTGCGCTCCGATGGAGAAGTTGCTTCCATAGAGGTACCCGATTGGGGAGCCTTCGAGGAGGCGTTCGAGCTCGTCGAGCTTCCCGTACCAGCCTGTCGTGCCGTTGACGGCCGGCAGGCGGAAGCGGGCGTAGATTCCGGCGTTGGCCAGCACCGAGTCCGCCGTCGAAAACTCGATGGCGATGTCGGTTTTCCCCGCGATCTCTTTCGTGAGGGAAGGGGCGTCCGCTCCTCCTTGAACCGGGTCTATCCTGGCCGAAACGCCGTGCCCCCGCTGAAGGAGGATCTTCTCCACTTCCTTGCCCATGCCTCCATATCCGACGATAGCCACTCTCATACCTGGGGATAATACGGGGAGTTGAAGGAAGGTTCAAGTATCTTTCTGCATGGCCTGCATATTTTTTCATTTTCAAAGCCTTTTCCCCCCGCCGGATTCAGGTTATGATGCCGGTAAGGAGGCTCCATGGGCAGGGTCGTCTGCTTCTCACGATCGACGGCTTTTCGCGAGCTTCTCGGAGGGCTGGGAGGCGACGAGGTCATCTTTCTGGAGAGCATGAGGGAGTTTGCCGCCGCCCTGGTGGAGGGCGGGGGCATCGTCTGCGCCCTTGTCCATCTGCGCACGCCGGATGACGCCTGGATCCGGCTCCTTTCCTCTGCCAAGGCCAGTTTCCCCTTTCTCGACATGGCGCTCGTTCTGGAAGAAGGGGGGATAACCGGGACGAGCTTCGCGTCTCTGTTTCGAGGAGACCCCGCCGAGGATAGGCTCTTCGGTGAGATCGTCCGGCATATCCAATCTCTGGAGTGCCGGGACAAGCGGGGCAAGCAGCGTTTCGACTGGCCTCTTGAAGGAACTCTCCATATCGTGGACGGATCGCAGGCGAGCTATAAGGTGCGCTCGATAAGCGCCAGCGGCGCCTTCCTGGAAGTATCCCAGGACCACCCGCGGCCGGGAATGAGGGGCATGCTCAGCATCAGGTTCCAGGACTTCTCGGTCTGGACGAGCGTGGAGATTCTCCCCGCCAGGTCGCAGACGGGAAGCCTGCCGGAGGGATTCGGCGTGAGGTTCATCGACCTCACGGAAGGCTCTCAGAGGGTGATCGACCGTCTCGTTCAAGACGAGCTCCTCCGCCAGCTCATCGAGCCGGATGGCCCGCTTCGGCCGCCGGCAATCGCCCCCTGAGGCGTCTCGCGCTCACTGGGACTGCACGAGGGTGACGACGCAGGTGTTGACGATATCGTCGACGGAGGCGCCGCGGGAGAGGTCGCTCACCGGCTTGGCGAAGCCCTGGAGGAACGGGCCGTAGGCCTCGGCGCCCGCCAGTCTCTGGACGAGCTTGTAGCTGATGTTGCCGGACTGCAGGTCGGGGAAGACGAGGGTGTTCGCCTTTCCGCCGACGGGAGACCCCGGGGCCTTCTTCGCCGCGACGGAGGCGATGAGAGCGGCGTCGGCCTGCATCTCTCCGTCGACGATCAGCTTCGGGTCCTTCTCCCGCGCAATCTTCACGGCGCCCGCCACCTTATCCACCAGGGGATGAGAGGCGCTCCCCTTCGTTGAAAAGGACAGCATGGCCACGATCGGGTCCGTCTTGAGGAAGGTTCGGCAGGATTCCGCGGCCGACAGGGCGATCTCGGCGAGCTGCTCCGAGGTGGGGTCCGGCACGGTGGCGCAGTCGGAAAAAATCATGTGTCCATCCACCCCCCATGATGTGCCTTTCAAGTACATCACGAAGCACGACGAGGCGGTCTTGATCCCCGGCCGCGTGCGGATGATCGTGAGCGCAGCGCGCAGGACCTTTGCCGTCTCGCTGTCGGCCCCGGAAACCATGGCATCGGATCTGCCCTTCAGGAGCATCATTGCCCCCCAGTGCTGGGTGTCGGCCATGAAAACCTTCTCCGCTTCCTCCAGGGAGATTCCCTTGTATTTTCGAAGCTCGAAATAAGCTTTGATGTACTCGCTCTTCAAGGGGGAGGCGCCCGGCTCTTCGATCTCCAGGCCGTCGAGCTTCACTCCCTGCTTCTTCGCCTCTCCCTGGATTCTCTGGATCGACCCGAGGAGAGTCACGGAGCGCGCGAAGCCTTCATCCTTGAGGATTCTGCCCGCCTTCATTGTCCTTGGCTCGTAGCCTTCCGGAAGAACGAGCTTCCGGGGATTCGATCGTGCCTTTTTTTTCATCTCTTCGATGAAGTTCATCCCTTCAGTCCTTTCCGTGGAGCGCGGTTTCTGTGGTTTTCATGGTAGAGTATATCCCCTTTCCTGCGGCGCTGCAAAGCAATGGAGCTCCAGAGCCCCTCCCGGCGAGCCGTTCCCGCTCTCGTTGGTGCCTGAGGGGCGCCCGATCGGTGCGGCGAGCCTTGCCGCCGACGGCCAATACGGATAGGATGCCGTCATGATCGTCGGCGTCTACGGACTGGGCAGGTTCGGAACGTTCTGGTCCAGCCTGCTCTCCCGATCGTGCGAGGTGAAGGCGGCCTCCAGGGACCCCGGCCGCGCGACCCCGGGCGGCGTGGAGCGCGTGAGCGAAGAGGAGCTCTTCAGCCTGCCCGTTGTGTTCCTCTGCGTCGCCATATCCGCGATGGAGGAAGTGCTCTCGCGCGCCGCGAAAATGACGGCTGCGGGCACGCTCGTCATGGACACGTGCTCGGTCAAGGTATACCCCGTGCAGCTCATGAAAAGCATCCTGCCGCGGGAGGTATCGATCCTGGGCACCCATCCGATGTTCGGCCCGGATTCGGCCCGGCAGGGGGTGGACGGCCTGCCCATGATCCTCTGCCCCGTGCGCATCGACGAGCCGGCGCTGCGTCTCTGGGAAAGCTTCTTCTCCTCTCTGGGGCTTTCCGTATCCGTGATGGCCGCCGCGGACCACGACAGGGAGGCCGCCTTCACTCAAGGGATCGCCCACTATATCGGCCGCGTCCTCAAGGACCTGGGGGTTCGTGAATCGGCCATTGCCACAATGGGATATCGAAAGCTTCTCGATATCGTCGAGCAGACCTGCAACGACCCCTGGCAGCTGTTTCTCGACCTGCAGCGCTTCAACCCGTACACCCGTGAGATGCGCCTCAAGCTGAAGAAATCCCTCGATACGATCATGGACGCGATAGAGTCGTGATGCCGCCGCGCTTGACAGGCCGGCGGGCTCCAGATACGATGAGCCGGACCTACGGGAGAGGGTTGTGGCCGAAGTACGAATCAAGGACATCGACGAGCACGAGATAGATACCATCCTCGCGGAAGACATCGACTTCGAGGGGCAGCTCACGTTCAAAAAGCCCCTCATGATCAAGGGGAAGTTCAAGGGCGAGATTTCCTCCTCCAGCTCCCTCTATATCGGAGAGAAGGCCTACGTCGAGGCGAAGATCGAATCGGGGCTCGTCTCCTCCAAGGGCAAGATCAAGGGCGACGTCGTCGGCCACTCGCGCGTCGAGCTTTTCTCGACGGCGCGTCTCGAGGGGGACGTCACGACTCCCGATATCGTGATGGAAAGCGGCTGCACCTTCAACGGATACTGCAACATGGGCGGAACTTCTCCACGGAAAGAGGCGCCTTCCCCCGCAGGCGGTCACCAGCCTGAGCGAGGCGCGGCCCAGCAGCCGGTTCCGCCAAGGACTCAGCCGCCGCAAGGAGGTGGCGCGGCGCCCCAGGGAGGGGCCCGCGCATGAGACTGAGACCGGCGGTCGTCCTCATCCTCGCTCTCCTGCCGCTGTCGGCATTTGCCCAGGACAAGCCCGACGCGCTGGAGCTGTATCGAACGGGCCGGTACACGGAAGCGGTCACCGTCTGCCAGCAGGAGCTTCAGGAAACCCCGAAGAACGTCGACTCGCACGTCGTCCTCGCCTGGTGCTACCTGAAGCTGAAGAGATACCAGGAAGCCCTCGACGTGGGGCAGAAGGCTCTCGAGATCGCCCCCAATGATCCCCGCCTCATCCAGGTGCTGGGAGAAGCGGACGTCTTCCTCGGCAAGATCGACGAGGGCCTCAAGAACCTCGAGGAATACGTCGCCCTCAGGCCAGCGGGAGACAGGATCTCGCGCGTGTACTGGCTCATGGGGGAGTGCTACATAAGCCTCAGGGAATATCAGAACGCCGACATCGCCATCTCCACCGCTCTGTACTTCGATCCCAACAACTCTGCAAGCGCCGCGTGGTGGGCGCGCCTGGGATACGCGCGGGAAATGGCAGGCGACCTCAAACGCTCAGAGGAAGCCTACGCGCGGGCCCTCACCATAGATTCCAACCTGGCGGACGCTCTTCGGGGCAAGGAAAGGGTGGACAAGAAGCTCGGGCTCTGATGCGGGTCGGATTCCACACCTTCGGGTGCAAGCTCAACCAGTACGAGACGGAAGCTTTGGCCGAACCGTTCCAGGAACGCGGCTTCACGGTTGTTCCCGCTTCCTCGGAAGCGGAGCTGTACCTCATCAATACATGCACCGTTACGACGAGGGCGGATCACAAGGCGCGCGCACTGATCCGCGGCCTCTCGCGCCGCCGGCCCGGCGCGCTGATTGTCGTCACCGGCTGCGGGGCCGAGCTGGAGGCCGACGAGCTCGCGGCCCTCGGGGCGAACGTCCTGGTGGTCGCTCAAAACAGGAAGGCTCTGCTCCTCGAGCTGCCCCGCTTGTTGGCGGAGGCCCGGGCCGGCGGCGCCGGGGCGGGAGGGGCCGGCTCCGTGCAGGCGCTCCTCGCCGGCAGCTTGAGCCGTGCGGCGCGTACGCCGGATCCTTTCGCCTTTCAGGCGCGACGCCTCAGCTTCCATACCCGGGCTTTCCTGAAGATCCAGGACGGCTGCGATTCACGCTGCTCGTACTGCAGGGTGCCGCTGGCAAGAGGCGCTTCACAGGCCCTCGATGCCGATCTGGTGATCGCCCGCGCGCGAGAGCTTGAAGCGCTGGGCCATCGCGAAATCGTCATCACGGGAGTGAACATCAGCTCCTACCTCTGCCGCGACGTCGACCTGTCACGACTGGTAAAGAATCTGCTTTCCCAAACGGCACGGGTCCGTCTGCGGCTTTCTTCCCTCGAGCCGGAGCGAATAGGGGATGGGCTCTTGGAAGCCGCGGTGCATCCACGGGTCTGCTCGCATTTCCACATCGCCGTCCAATCCGGCTCCGACACGGTCCTCGCCCGGATGCGCCGACGATACACGAGCATGCGCGTGATGGATGCCGTTTCCCGGCTCCGCGAGGTGAAAGCCGATCCGTTCATCGCGGCCGACATTCTTGTCGGATTTCCCGGTGAAACGGGGGAGGATTTTGCCGGGACACGGGCGCTGGTGCGACAAGCCGGGTTCTCCGCGCTTCACGTTTTTCCGTTTTCTCCCCGGCCGGGAACTCCCGCGGCAGATTTTGCGGGTCAGGTCCCCGAGCGGATACGCGCGCAAAGGGCCGCCGAGCTGGGCGCGCTCTCCCGTGTTCTGGATGGAGAGTACGCCGCCCGTTGGATCGGGCGGGACGTCGAAGTTCTTCTACAAAAGAGGCGGCGGCTTGATTCCGGTGGACATACGGGAGTAACCTCCAATTACCTGAAAGTCAGGGTGGAAGGGCTTCCTCCCGGCCTCCATGGGGGCAGGATTGCCCGGGCGCGGATCATCTCCGCCGCCGACACGGGCTCGAAAGTACCAGGGAAAGCGGTTTTCCTCGCTTTTCAGGACTGAGTTTTTTGTTTTTCTCGGTGTCACGAGCTATACTTTTGGGCGTTGCATTGGTGTGCATGCGCTTTGAAGGGTAGTGGAGGAATCGTATGGGGAAACTGAAGACTTTCGCGCTGCCTCTCCTGGCGGTTCTCCTGCTCGCCGGGTGTTCGGGATTCTTCGAGTTCAACATGTTCAAAGGCATGGACACGGTTACTCCGCCGAGCGCCGCGGACTACAAGGGAGACCAGGGGCTGGACAAGCTCATCGAAGACCTCACCTCTCCAGCCGTCGTGGAAGCCCTGAAAAACGATCCCGAAACCACCGCGGAGATCGAGAAGATGTTGATGGACGACTATCTGAAGGACGGCGTTTCGGGAGAAGAGGACCAGAAGGCCGCGCTCGCGTATGCCGAGCTCAATCTCGCCACCACGTCGGGCGAAGAACTTGTGAACAACATCGTTGACACCCTGGCTGACGGCATTCCCACCTCGGGGACGGTCACCGACTTCCTCAAGAAGATCATTCCCCCCGATGTCCAGGGAAACCCCACCGCTTTCGCTGCGATGCTCAAGGGACTCGTCGATGCGAACAACGCCTATGTGATGTTCGGCGAGAGCATCGTGGACGTGAACGGCAATGGCCAGATCGACAAGGGCGAAGGGGTGCCTCCCGGAACGAATATGGGGGACGTCGCGCAGAAGGCCATCGTCGCGTACGTCGTGTCCGCTGCGGTCGAGCTGATCTGTTCCACCTACGCGCTGTCGGAAGATGCCGCCATCGCGCAGCTGTATTATCTTCTCTACGATCCGACGAATCCTGCTCTGGTGATCGAGGATCCTCCAGCTTCGGATCCGTACGTGACGCAGCCCCCGTATTTGTTGAACATTTTCGCCGCGGCGGGCCTGCCGTTCACGTCACAGTTTTGAGCTGGGGAGGGACATCGACATGAAGAAGACGGTACTTGTTCTGCTTGCAGCTCTCAGCTTCACTGCTCTTGCCTTTGCCGTCGACGAGCCTCCCTTCATGCCGATGGCGCCCGAGATCATGGGAGAGGGCGGAGCTTTGACCGCCTCCGCGCACGGGTTCGCCTCCTTCTTTACAAACCCCGCGGGCTTCTCCCGATCTCCCGGGGATTTCACCTTCACGGCGACGACGTGGATGTATGCGCGGCCCGACAAAGTTTATGATCTCATTACCTGCCCGGGAGGAGCCTCCGGCTCTTCGAATCTGCTCAGCTTCATCAACGGAGAGGTCACCAAGGGAGGATTCGGCCTCGGCGGCTTGACCGGGATCGGGTGGGCCGGGAATGGGATCGGGCTCGGGGCTTTCTTTCTCGTCGACTCCTACCTCTATGGCCCCACGCTTCTCGGCATATCGGGGGACCTCACGGGAACCGTGGCCTTGATCGGCGGGTATTCGCTTCCCATCCAGCTCGGCGGCCTGAAGCTGAACATCGGAGGCGACATCAGGCCCATGATCAGGATTCATACCCTGGTTGACAGCAGTGTTGCCATCAATACGATCTATTCGCTCGCCAACCAGGGCGACATCATGTTCGCTCTCAATTCGGCGGACGCGCTGCATGGGGCGGGGATAGCCCTGGACCTTGGGGCGATCGCCGAGCTCGGCTGGTTCTCCTTCGGCCTTTCCATCCGTGACGTGGGGGGGACCCTTTTCAACTACAACGAATCGTCCTTTGGAACGGTGATCAATTCGCTCTCTTCGAGCTTCAGTCTCCCTTCCAACGGCGCCTCGCCATCGGCCACGTACACCATTCCCATGGACGTGAGCGCGGGCGTGGCTTTCCACCCCGATTTCGGCATCAAATGGCTTGTCGATCCGACCATCCACCTCGATTGTCAGGATATCGTCGGGGTCATTGTGGATGAGAGGTCTCCATGGACTCTCCTGCACATCGGAGCTGAAGCGCGGCTGTTCACGGTTTTCCAGGTGCAGGTAGGCCTCAACCAGGGATACCTGACTGCGGGCGGTGGAGTCCACCTCCTGTTCCTCGACGCCTACTTCGCGCTCTTTACCCGGGAGCTGGGGAAGCACCTGGGAGACAGGCCCAGCTCAGGGGCGAGCTTCGAGTTCGCCGTTCGGTTCTGAAAGAGCACGCTGGATCTCGTTCACGCTTCGAAACTCATTGCACATCAGCGGGCCGCGCGCGGAGTCGGGCCGCCGGCCGAGATTGACAAAGGGACGCTCCAGCGGCTACAGTAGCCGCGCTCGGAGGGCCGCTAGCTCAGGTGGCAGAGCAACAGCCTTTTAAGCTGTGGGTCGCCGGTTCGAGTCCGGCGCGGCTCAAGATAAATAGAAAAAGTTGGACAATCCTCCTTCCGTGGACCGGCCTCGAGGAATTCTCCCCTCGACAAACATCCCGTACACGCTTATCCTTCACTCTTGAAGAAAGTCTTCCGGGGAGGCCTCATGAAAAAACATTCGAGATTCCTGTCGCGCATTTTTCTCCGCAGGGCATGGCCGCAGACGACCGGCGAGATCAAGGGGCTCCCGCTTCTGGGAAAGGTCGAGGTCATGCGGGACCGGTGGGGGATCCCCCACATCTATGCCGAGAGCATGCACGATCTTCTGCTCGCGCAGGGTTTCGTGCACGCGCAGGACCGGCTGTGGCAGATGGAATCCCTGCGGCGGCTATCAGAGGGCCGGCTGTCCGAGATCGCCGGCGAGCAGGCGGTCCTTCTCGACTACTTCTCGCGAATGATCGGCATGTCTTCCATGAAGCGACAGATGTTCCAGGCCGCGACGGAGGAGGAGCACGGGCTGCTCCAGGCCTATGCCGAAGGGGTGAACGCATACCTGGCAGGCAGGGGAAAGGACCTTCCCCTGGAGTTCGGCTCCATGGGTATCGTGCCCGAACCGTGGTCCCCCATTGACGACCTGAGCCCCGTGCCCTACCTCGCGTGGTTCCTGCTGTCCTGCGCCTATTCGGAGAGGCTCCTTGCCCTTGCGCGGGGGAGCTCGCTCAGCCTTAGGGAATGGAACGACATGTTCCCGTGCCACCCCGGCGCCACGCTTCCGGCTGATTCCTACTTCGATACCCTCGCGCACCTGAGGATGGGCGCGCTGCATCCCGCCACGACCGCTATGCATCTGGGGCTCACCGGCAAGTACACGGCCTCCTCCCGGATGCAAGCGCTCCTCGCAAGCGCGGGCCCCGGCGCGGGGAGCAACAACTGGACCGTCGCAAAGGGAAGCGACGGCCTACCGCTGCTAGCCAACGATCCCCACCTCGGGGTTTCCCTGCCCGCGGTCTGGTACTTCTGCCACCTCTGCGTCCCCGGGGTGATAAACGTTGCCGGAACCTCCCTTGCGGGCGTTCCCGGCATCGTTATCGGAAGGAACGAGCATGTGGCCTGGGGCCTGACGAACGTCATGCTGGACGCGGTGGACATCCTCGTGCTCAGGGTCGATCCGAAAAGCCCCACGCGATACAGGCGGGCCGGCCGGGAGCAGGAGATGCGCAGGGAAGAGGTTGTCATCGGGCTGCCGAAAGGGAAGTCGGTGACCCTGCCGCTCTACCGCACGGATCTCGGTCCCGTGATCACCTCCGTCACGGAAGGTGTGGAAGCCGTCGCCGCCCTCAAGTGGGTCGGAACGCTCCCTGAGGGGATGCTCAAAGACCGTTCCTTTGGCGGGATCTATGGGATGATGAAAGCCCGGAGCGCGGCGGAGGTTCTCGATGCCGGAAAGACATGGCTGTATGTAAGCCAGAATCTTGTCGCGGCGGATGACGGGGGACATATCGGCTGGCACACCACCGGGGCTGTGCCGGTGCGAAACGGATACACGGGCAGGCTGCCCGCCGATGGAACCGCCGGGGATGACTGGACCGGGTTCCTTCCCTACGAATCGCTTCCGAGCCTGATGGATCCGCCGGAAGGCTGGATCGCGACGGCCAACTACCGGCCCCCCGGCCAGGAAAACGGCAGGCCCCTGAGCTACTCGTGGTGCCCCCCCTACAGGTACCAGCGCATCGTCAATGCACTGGCCAGGATGCGCTCACCGGGAATAGAAGATTTCCGCCGGCTGCAGATGGACGTTCATTCCCTGCAGGCGGAGAGGATCCTGCTGAAGCTCCTCGCGTACTCGTTCAGCGATCGCAGGGCGGTCGAGGCGGCGCGAATCCTCGCCGGGTGGGACCTCGAGGTCACCGCAGCGAGCCCGGGGGCAGCCGTATACGAGGTCTTTCTCATCCAGCTGGAGAGAGAGCTCCTCGAACGCGCGCTGGGCGATGACCTCGTGCTCTACTTCAACGCAAAAATGTACGGCATCGAGGATGAGATTCTGGAACGCCCGGATTCCCCGTTCTGGGGCGGCGGAAACCCGGCGGAGAGGCCGTCACCGGCACCGAGGATCGAGAAGGCCCTTGTGCGCACCATGGAGTTCTGCGCGGGCCGTATGGGCCCGGATCCGCGGAAGTGGAGCTGGGGCAGGCTTCATCGCCATGTATTCCGACACCCGGGCGCCACCAGCCCAATCACCGAGATGCTTCTCAATCCGCGGCCGTGTCCCGCATCCGGAGACGTGAACACGCTCAACGTCTCGTGGTCCGTGCCGGCCCTGGACTCCTATGACGTCACGACGGTCCCCTCGATGCGGATGATCACCTCCCTGGGAGACCAGGACAGCCTGCGGATTGTGGGCCCCCTGGGGCAGTCCGGGCAGCCGGGACACGCTCACTATGAGGACCTGAACCCCCTCTGGCTCAAGGGCGAGCAGGTGGCGATCCCCCTGGCCCGGCCGGCGGTGGAGAAAATGGCGAGGGACACGCTGACGCTCCTTCCGTGACCGCGCGCGAGAGGCTTGCGGACGACGGAATTCAGCTTTGCGTGTGCGGTAGCGGTTCGCGCCAGTCAGAAACAGGAGGGACTTATTTGGAGACGGGTCTGCGCGAATGCCTGGTTAGAAAATGAACTCCTTTGTCTCGGTTATGTCGCCTAAAAACCATGTCCCCTTGCTGTCGTTATACCCAGTCCGCGCGTTCACTTTGTAGTACCCCCCTGTGGCAAGGCCACCGAGATTCTTTCTCATTGGTTCCAAAGGGAAGGCCGCTTCAAGTGACGGGCCTTTCATGGCGTAGTTCCCGTATATCTGGTAGATCATCTCCCAATGTCCGCTGACCATCCTACCTATCTGGATACGAAAGCGCGTGACCTGGGGGTTGGTATCAAATCTGACCTCAGGAATAACATGGTTCATTCCATACACCAAATCAAGGCCGTACGAGGAACTAAGACTTGTGTCAAAATTGTTCGGATGGAAAAAAGAGCTCGGGGTGACATCCATAATGTCTATTCTCATGTACAAGTTCTTTTCATCGACCGCGAGGGAAACCTTGTCAATCGCCAAGTTCCTTTTTCCGACCCGCCCTGCGTGAGAAAACGCGGGCAAAATACCGTTCCAATCATCGAAGTTGCCATCGATCTTTATTGAGGCTTCCGGCAGTCGATCTCCGTAGCTGAGCGTATCTTTGATAACGACTGTCGCAGGCGCACCAGCAGAGGGCGCTGCCTGTCCTTCCGCGGCGGCAGCCGGCTGAGAGGCGCTTTCCTTCGGCTGCTCGACGATCTTCGTGCCGGTTTCCTCTCCCACGAGCATCTTCCCGACGCGCTGCGCGATTTTCAAAGTGACCGAGGCCTTTCCCTCTTCCTCGTCCGATGCTTGGGAGGTGATTTCTCCCGTCTTTACATCGATCATTTTCGCTGAGATGAAGTAGGTGCCGGTGAGAAGGGAGACGCGTGCAACCACGACATAGGAGGCGCCAAGCCTTGTTCCAAGCTGCTCGCCGGCTCTGCGTATCTCCGCGTCGCTCACGAGCCCGGACAACTGGAACTCGATTTCCTTGAGGCTCTGACCGACCGTGGTCCTATCGAGCACGGTAAACTTGCCCGACCTCACCAGCTGCTCGCTGATCTTTTCGGTGATCCCGATGGCGACGTCCTTGTCCATCTTTTCGGGGAGAATGGTGTCGAGCACGGCTACCTTTGGCAGGGCAGAGAGCATCATGGAGAGGAAACAGCCGAAGGTAATCGCGAGCAATTTCGGTTTCACTTTATTCTCCTTTATGAGGCTACCGATTATAATCTCCTGTCAGGGCATCTTCAATACAGTCGGCGATACTGCTTGCTTATAGAACAATTCGTTTCCAGAGAGTGCCCTCTCTTGACAAGGCGGTACACCGCAGGATTATATGGTTTCGACCTCCGTAGCCTCGGGCGCAGCAGTCCGTCGCTGCATAGTGGATGGCGCAGGAACCTGTCCCGACCGCTCACCAGGAGAGTTGGTTTCGTGCGTGTCTCCTTCGTCTAGGGGTTAGGACACTGGGTTTTCATCCCGGCAACAGGGGTTCGAATCCCCTAGGAGATAATGGGCTGGAAGCTGAAGATCGTTTCCAGCCCAGTTTTTTAGAGGAGCGCGGTGAAGGCTCACGACGCGGTTTCCATCCGATCGGCCGGTTCCTCTTTCGAGGGCTCCAATGCCTGAAGGGCTCTCCCTTCCATCCTCCCTCATCGGCTACGCTGTGCACCTTGTCGGGATCAAGGGCACCGGCATGGCGGCCCTCGCCGAAGTGCTTGCGGCGCGGGGCGCGCGGGTCACCGGCTCTGACACCACTGAAACCTTCTACACCGACGCCATTCTCCGCCGTCTCGGCATCCCCTTCGCGGAGGGGTTTCGAGAGTCCAACCTCCCCGCAGGCGCCCGGTTGGTAGTGCACTCCGCCGCTTACAGGCAGGACGAGAATCCCGAGCTGATCGCCGCTCTCCGCCGGGGCATCCCCACGATCCTCTACCCCGAAGCCCTCGGACTTCTCTCGAAGGCTTCGGATTCCAGCGGCGTGAGCGGCGTCCACGGCAAATCGACGACAACCGCCCTCTGCGGCGTTCTGCTCAAGGAGTGGAAGCTCCCCGCCACGGTTCTTGTCGGAACCGAGGTCCCCGTTTTCGGCGGCAGGTCCACCCTCGTTCAGGGCGAAAGGTACCTCGTGGCCGAAACCTGCGAGTACAGGCGGCACTTCCTCCACTTTCATCCCCGGCGGATCGTCATCACGAGCATCGAGCCGGATCATCTCGACTACTTCCGCGATCTCGATGACATCCTCGACGCATTCCAGAGTTATGCCGAGACCCTTCCGCACGGCGGGACCGTCGTCTACTGCGCCGACGACCAGGGGGCCAGCGCTGTAGCCGAGCGGATCGCGCGGCGGCGCCCGGACCTTTCCCTGATTCCTTACGGCAGGACGGCTTCGGGGGACTTCCGCCTGACGAGCATCGAGGTGGGGCAGGGGGCAACGCGGTTCACGCTGGCGGGGTGCAAAAGGGCTTTCAGCCTCAAGGTGCCGGGTGAGCATACGGCGCTCAATTCAGCGGCAGCCTTCGCCCTCTGCCGGGAGCTGTGGCGGATGGAGAGGGGCGGAGCGGAGCCCGACCTCGACGCGGTGGATGCGGCCTTCGCATCGTATACGGGCAGCCGCCGCAGGAGCGAGATCGTTGGGGAAGCGGGAGGGATCCTCTTCCTGGACGACTATGCCCACCATCCCACCGCCGTGGAAAAGACCCTTTCGGGCTTTCGCTCTTTCTACCCCGGGCGAAGGATCGTCGTGGATTTCATGTCTCACACATATTCGCGCACAAAGGCCCTGCTGGGCGGCTTTGGCCGGTGTTTCTCCGCGGCGGACGAGGTGATACTGCACAAGATCTATGCCTCGGCGCGTGAAAGCGGCGCCGGAAGCGTGAAGGGCAGGGACCTCTTCGCCGAGGTTGCGAAGAACCATCCCCGTGTCTCGTACTTCGAAGAGCCGGCCGAGGCTGAGCCGTACCTGAGAAAGGCTCTCGGCGCCGGAGACATTTTCGTCACCATGGGCGCGGGAGACAACTGGAAGCTGGGCCGCGAGCTGTTGAGGCACTTCGAGGGCACACAATGACGAGCATGACGGGCTTCGGGCATGGGGAGCTTCAGGACGGCCGCGTCCGCGCGACGCTGGAGCTCCGTTCCTACAACAACCGCTACCTCGATCTTTTTCTCAACCTTCCCGTGAGCCTCAAGGTCTTCGAGCCGCGGCTTCGGGAGTATCTCTCGGCGCGAATACAGCGGGGGAAGGTCGAGATGTACCTCGGCGTGTCGGAGCTGGAAGAGGATCTGGAGGTTACGGTAGACGCCGGCCGCGCCCGAGCCTACCTGGAAGCCCTGACGCGGCTGAAAAAGCTCGCGGGAATACGGGACAGGGTCCGCCTCTCGCACCTCGTGGAGTTGGAAGGGATACTCAAGACGGAGAGCCGCAGGGACCCCGAGACTCTCTGGACGCTCGTCCTGCCGCTCCTCGACAGGGTCTTCGAGGAGTTCCAGGAATCGCGCCGTGCCGAGGGAAAGAAGACGGAAGAGGATATCCATCGGCTCGCCCTGGAGATCCGCGATCGCGTTCGCTCCATTGAGGCAGTCGTGCCGAAGATCGAGGAGAAAATCGTCACGGCGCTTCGCGAGAGGTTCCGCCAGCTCCTGGGGGAAGGGGTGGAGGAATCCCGGATCCTGGCGGAAACGGCCGTAACGCTCATGAAGTTCGACATCAACGAGGAGATCCAGAGGATGAAGGCCCACCTGGAGAGCCTCTTCGAGGCCGTCGGCCGGGAAGGCGGCCACGGCAAGAGGCTCGATTTCGTCTGTCAGGAGCTTGGACGGGAGATCAACACGATCGGCTCGAAGAGCATGATGCTGGAGATTGACCAGGCTGTGATCGCCGTCAAGGACGGCCTGGAGAAGATCCGGGAGCAGCTTCGCAATGTCGAGTAGCCTGCGGATCGCGATATCGGGAAAGAGCGGGTGCGGCAACACCACCGTCTCCCGGATGGTGGCCTCCCGGCTCGGTCTTCGCGTGATCAACTATACCTTCAAAGACCTGGCGCGGGAAAAAGGGATGAGCTTCGAAGAGCTTGCCCGCAGGGCGGAGACGGACCCGCAATACGATATTTCCCTGGACAAGATGCAGGTGGAGATGGCCAGGGACGGCGGGTGCGTGCTGGGCTCGAGGCTGGCAATCTGGCTTCTGCGCGATTCCGCTTTCACCGTGTACCTGGAGGCCGCGCTGGCGGTGCGGGCCGGACGCATCGCGAAGCGGGAGGGCCAGGATCCGGCCACGGCCCTCTCCCTCACCGAGGCGCGCGACAGGAGGGACAGGGAGCGCTACCTCAGGCTCTACGGCTACGACGTGGACGACTACAGCTTCGCTTCCCTCGTGATAGACACGGAGAGCCTGGACGCCGAGGGGGTTTCGCGCCTCATCATAGAGAATGTCAATACGATCGGCGCCTGAGAAGCGGCGGAAAGACTCATCTTGATTCTCTATTGAAAAAACCCTATACTCATCATTCTATGGTATTGCCACTGGACCTCTTGACAAGCTTTCAGGGAAACGTATACGCGCTCACCTGCGCGGCCATGAAGCGCAGCATCCAGATCAACCTCGCGGGAGACGAGGAGCTCGACCAGAACAGGGGAAAGGTCGTCTCCACGGCCCTCAAGCAGATCCTCACGGGGAAGGTCAAGTATCGGCCGGAAGCCTGAGCCAGCGCGCGTCATTGTCCTCTTCGGCCCGACGGGGGTCGGAAAATCAGAAACGCTCCTTTCGCTGCTCGATGGTCGATTCGAGGTGATCAATGCAGATTCCATGCAGGCCTACCGGCACATGGATATCGGAACCGCGAAGCCGCCCGCCGAGGCGCTGGCGCGGCTGCCCCACCACCTCGTATCGTTCCTCGATCCCTCTGACCAGTACAATGCCGGGCAGTTCGTCACGCGGGCCGAATCTCTTGCCGCCGACATCCTTTCGCGGGGGAAGATCCCCGTGATCTGCGGCGGAACGGCCTTCTATATCCGGAGCTTCCTCTTCGGCCTGCCGGAGTCTCCGCAGGGCTCACCAGAAATCCGCGCGCGGTTCCGCGAGCGGGAAAGGCACGCGGGGCATCGCGTGCTCTACGAGGAGCTCACACGCCGCGACCCGGAGGCGGCGCGGCGCATCCCGCAGGATGATCGCTACCGCATCGTGCGCGCCCTTGAGATCCTCGAGGCGACGGGGCGTTCGATGTTCTCGTTCCGCTGGCCGCGAACGCTTCGCCCGGGATACGAGTTTCTGACAATCGGCCTGGACCGGCGACGGGATGAGCTGTACAGCCGGATCGATTCCCGCGTCGAGCGGATGTTCGAGGAAGGCCTCGTGGATGAGGTGCGCAGGCTGATCGCCATGGGGTACGGGCCGATGGACCCGGGGATGCGGGGGATCGGGTATCGCGAGTTCTTCGAGATGCAGAGGGGCTGCCTCTCGCTCGCCGACGTGAAGCTTTCCATCCAGCGGAACTCCCGCAGGTATGCCAAGCGTCAGATCACTTTTTTCAAGCCCGTGCCGGGCGTTCGATGGGTGAGCCCTGAGGATCTCGCGGTCCTCCGCTCGCTCATCGAGTCGTTCATCGAGGGCGGTCCCGGCCTGCCTCATGCCGAGCTACTTGACCATGGGCAGGGAAACTCTGCATAGTGGTGGTCAGGAAATATGTGCGCGGCCGGCAATCGTCAAGCGATCGCGCATCTCCATAACCCGAAAGGAGTAGGCACCAGTGCCCTGTGGTAGGAAGAGAAAGCGACATAAGATAGCCACGCATAAAAGGAAGAAGAAGCTTCGCGCCAATCGCCACAAGAAGAAGCTGCGGTAGAGGCGGGTTCGGCGGAGGGCGTTCTGTGAAACCGCTCGTGATTCTTTCCTTTCTCTTGCTGTGGAGCGCGCCGCAGGCGCGCTCTGATAGCCTCTGGAGCCCGGACTTCAAGGGATATCTTTCCGGAGGAAAAGGCCTGGAAAAGGGAGACACGGTGGTGGTGGCAGTCGACTCGTCATCCGCACTCTCCTTTACGTCCACGAACAGCGATTCCAAGAGCCTCACCATCGAGTTCTCCGGAGGAGAAGGGGGGAACCTCTTTTCTTTTCTTCCGCAAGTGAAGACGGGAGGGACTCTCAGCGCAAAGGGCGGCGAGCAGTACAGCCTCCGCGCAGAGGTCCCCGCCACGGTCACGCAGACAGACCAGACGGGTAGGGCACTGGTTTCCGGCACCCGATCCATCACCCTCGAAGGCAAGGAGCAGTCCATCAACCTCACGGGCTGGGTGAGCCCCAAGGATGTCGATCCCCGGGGACGAGTCGCCCTCTCGCGGCTGGCAGATGCCCGGCTGGTCTTCAAGACTTTCCTGGCGCCTTCCCAGCCCATCCTCTCCGACAAGGATATCCAGACCATCATCGCCGCCGCGCCCGCTCCAGCGGCGCTCGCGACACCTGCCGCCCCCGCCGGGGGTCGTGCTCCCGCGCCCGCAGCGGCTGCAGGACAGCCCGGCGGCGCCCAGGCCCCGGCGCCTGCAGCTGCGGCACCTGCCGCCCCGGCCGTCGGGGCTGCCGCCGCGCAACCCGCAGGGGCCGCGCCGCCGCAGCCCGCCGCCGCACCGCAGCTCTCCCTCACGGACGCGAAGAAAAAGGAGCTTCTCCTCCTGTACCTCAACCGGCTGATCGATATCCTGTTCTCCCAGTAGGGAGGCGAACAGATCATGAGCGCGTCCTATCCCATCCTCTCACAGATAAACTCCCCGGAGGACCTCAGGGCCCTTCCCGCTTCCCTGCTCGAGCCGCTCGCGGGAGAGCTGCGCGCCATGATCATGGAGGCGGTCGCGGCCAACGGCGGCCACCTGGCGTCGAACCTCGGTGTGGTGGAGCTCACCATCGCGCTGCACAGGGCATTCCGGTCCCCCCAGGACAAGATCGTCTGGGACGTCGGGCACCAATGCTACGCCCACAAGATCCTCACGGGGCGGCGGGATTCCTTCAAGAGCCTGCGCACGCTGGGAGGCTTGAGCGGGTTTCCCAAGCGCTCGGAGAGCGAGCATGACATCGTGGATACGGGGCACGCCTCCACCTCCATTTCCAGTTCCCTGGGAATCGCGATCGGGCAGGAACGCTCGGGAACCAGGGGGAAGGTGATTGCCGTGATCGGCGACGGGGCGCTCGGCGGCGGTCTCGCCCTGGCCGGCCTCAATCATGCCGGCCACATGCGCAAGAACATCATCATCATCCTCAACGACAACGCGATGTCCATCGGCCGCAACGTGGGCGCGATCTCCTCCTATCTCAGCGGGCTCACCACCTCACGGTTGTACCAGCTTTTCCGCAAGGAATTCGACAGGACCGTCGCCGGCCTGCCGGTGGTCGGCACCCAGATCATCGGGATCATCTCGCGGCTGAAGAAGGGGATGAAGGCCGTCTTCTTCCGCGAATCCCTCTTCAGCGACCTCGGTTTCGAATACGTGGGGCCGATCGACGGCCATGACATCGCCCGCATGACCCGCATCTTCCGCAACCTGCGGAACCTCGAGGCGCCGGTGGTTGTGCACGTGACGACCCGCAAGGGAAAGGGCTATCCCTTCGCCGAAGAGAACCCGACGCGCTATCACGGAGTGGCGCCGTTCTCCCTGCTCAATGGAAAGTTCGAGAACTCCAGCAAGCTCACCTATTCGGAGGCTTTCTCCCAGGCCATCGTGCGCCTCGCAGCCGAAGATCCCCGCATTGTGGCCGTCACGGCCGCCATGGCTGACGGGACGGGCCTGCGGGCGCTGAAGGAGGCGAGCCCGGCCAAGGTCTTCGACGTGGGAATAGCCGAGGAGAACGCGGTCACCTTCGCGTCCGGCCTTGCCATCGCCGGGCTGCGCCCCGTTGTGGCCATCTATTCCACGTTCCTCCAGCGGGCCGTGGACCAGGTGATCCATGATGTGGCACTACCCGGCCTGCCCGTGATTTTCGCGGTGGACCGTTCGGGAGTCGTGTCGGGAGACGGCGAGACGCATCAAGGGGTCTTCGACATCAGTCTCTTCGGTTCCGTGCCCGGACTCTCCATCATCTCTCCGGCGAGCCGCCAGGAGATGGAGCTCTGCCTCCGCTGGGCCCTGCTCCGCGGCGCTCCCGTCATGATCCGATACCCCAAGGCGGTGTGCGGACCCGACCTGGAGGAGCTCGCCTCCCCCCTGGAGGAAGGGAAAGGCGTTTTCGTGCGCCACCACCAGAGCGAGGTCCTCCTCATTGCCGTGGGCGGGATCCTCACCGAGGCGCTCAAGGCCGCGCACCTGCTGAATCTTCGAGGGATATCGGCGGATATCTACTCGATGAGGTTCGTCAAGCCGCTCGACGAGGCCTACCTCGAGAAGGTCCTCTCTTTGTACGGCTGCGCCGTGCTCGTCGAGGAGACCCTGACGCGCGGCGGGCTCGGGGAGCACGTTGGCCGCATGCTCCACGAGAGAGGATCCTCGGTCCGTTTCCGTTCCCTTGGCGTTGCGGACCTCTTCCTCCCCCATGGCTCCCGGGGAGAGCTCCTTCGCCTCGCCCGGCTCGACGGCGAATCCATCGCGCGCCGGGTGGAGGAGATCCTGGTGGAGACCGCGGGGGTCATCGTGCCTCACGGCGCCTTGCGGTTGCCATGACGAGCGCCCACGGCGCCGCCCGCGCTCTGCACGCGCATACCATTCCTTGACATCGGCGGAAAGCCGTTGGTAGAATCCCAAACCGTGGCGTCCATCCTCCACCGGGCTTCAGAAATCAATGCGCACCCCATCGACATCGCCACCGCGGCCGATTTGAAGCGGCACCTGAACGAGATCGATGTTCCGGACGAAGAGATCGAAAAGATCTCCGACAGCTTTCTCTACTGCACCCTCAAGCTGGAGAGCGTCGATACGCGGGCCGCCAACCTGCTGAAAAGCTCCATCGAAGCTCTCGGCGGCGGCATCGCCATGAGAAAGGAGGCGCGCGACTATACCGTGCGCGAGACGGACGTCATGATCACAGGCAGCAGGCGGACCCTGGAGCTCCTGTCGCTGAAGCTGAAAGGGGAGCCCTTCGGTCTGGAGGCCATCGGGGCCGAGATCGCCGCCTGCCTGGCCTCCGGCAACAGGACGATGAGCTGGGGAGACCGCGTGCTGGATTTCACGCGCAAAACCTACGTCATGGGAATCCTCAACGCCACGCCCGACTCCTTCTATCCTTCCAGCAGGAGCCCCACCATGAAGGAGGCGATGGCGGCGGTGTCCAAGATGATCGGCGCGGGAGCCGACATCATCGACGTGGGCGGCGAGTCCTCCCGGCCGGGGTCCGACTCGATTCCCCTGGAGGAGGAGGTGGGGCGCGTCATCCCCGTGGTCGAGGCCATCCGGGCGCAGAGCGACATCATGATCTCGGTGGACACGCGGAAGAAGGAGGTCGCCGAACGGGCGCTGGACGCCGGGGCCGACATCATCAACGACATCTCGGCCCTCAAGGGGGATGCGGAGCTGGCCCGCCTCGTGGCCAGGCGCCGGGTGCCCATCGTCCTCATGCACATGCGGGGCACCCCCAAGACGATGCAGAAGAGCCCTTCCTACAAGAACACGATCAGCGAGATCCTTCGGGAGCTCGCGCCCTCCATCGCGTTCGCCATCGGGGCGGGGATCTCCCCGGAGATGATCATCGTGGATCCCGGCATCGGCTTCGGCAAGCGCACCCAGGACAACCTCGCGATCATCCGGGAGCTGGCCTCGATGAAGAGATTGAGCTTCCCCATCCTCATCGGGCTTTCGCGAAAAGGCTTCCTCGGTGAAATCCTCGACCGGCCCGTGGAGAACCGCCTCATCGGTACGATCACCGCCAACACGCTGGCCGTCATCAACGGCGCCAATATCATCCGCGTGCACGACGTCGGCGACGCCGTTGAAATGATCAAAATCATAGATTCCATCCGGCGAATCGGAGCATAGGAGCGCCGGCCCGTGGACCAGCTTCTGAATACCTGGGTGGTGCGGGAGTTCATCCGTCCCGTCCTCGATGTCTTGATGCTCTCCTACCTCCTGTACAAGAGCTACCGGATCCTCGTACAGACACGGGCCGTCCAGCTCATCAAGGGCACGGCCGTGATGGTGCTGATCTACGCCGTGAGCCTGTTCCTCCGGCTCACCACCCTCACCTGGATCCTCAACCTCCTGGTGCCCGGGCTCGTCATCGCCATCGCCATTGTGTTCCAGCCCGAGCTTCGAAAGATCTTCACCCAGATCGGAAGCCGGGAGTGGTTCCGCATCGGCACCCGGCCCACCACCTCGCACCTGGAGATCATCCTCTCCGCCCTCGAGCTCTTCTCGGCCCAGAGGAGGGGCGCCCTGTTCGTCTTTCCCCGCCGCGTGGGGCTTCGAAACATCATCCAGACCGGGACCCCGCTTTCCGCCGAGCTCACCGCGAACCTGCTCACCACGATCTTCTTCGACGGCACGCCGCTGCACGACGGCGCCGTTGTGATCGAGGGAGACCGCGTCACTGCGGCGGGCTGCTTCCTGCCGCTTTCGCAGCGGGAGGACGTGCAGAGCACCTTCGGCACGCGGCATCGCGCGGCGCTCGGCCTTGCCGAGGAGACCGACGCCGTGGTGGCCGTGGTCTCCGAGGAAAATGGGGCGCTCTCCCTCGCGTTCGACGGCAATATCCGCTACAAAATAACCCTCGCCGAGATCGAGGGACTGCTCAAGAGGCTCCTGCGCTTCGGCAAAAGTGAGGAGGACCCCGATGAAGCGTAGGGGCGTCTTCTCCCGCAGGCTCCTCGCCGATCTGCCCGCCAAGCTGATCTGCCTCACCGCCGCGGTGATCCTTTTCTTCTTTCACAGGGTCAACACCATGACGGAGCGCTTCTTCAGCGTCCCCATGCAGGTGGATGTTCCCGCCGGGCTCGCCGTGGCCTCCTCCTATCCCAAGAGCGTGCGCATCACCCTGCGCGGCGCCGAGGAGGCCATCTACCCCATTCTTGAAGAGGACATCGAAGCGAGCGTCACCCTCGAGGGGCACAAGGCGCCGGGAGCGTTCCGGGAGCCGGTCCGGGTGGAAAGGAAGGGGACCGCGGCGAACGTGGAGCCGCTGGAGGTGCGGGTCGATCCACAGGAGATCACCTTCAAGCTCGATACCCTGATGGAGCGGCGGGTCAACGTGATCGCGGACATCCGCGGGGCCCCCGCCTACGGCTACGAGCTGGCGCAATACTCCGTCTCGCCGCAGACCGTCGTGATCCGCGGGGCGAAAAGCTTCGTGCAGGCGGTGAACGCCCTGTCAACGGAGGAGATCGACCTGACGGGCAGAACGAGCCCCTTCACCATGCGGGTGAAGACCGTGCTCGCAAACCCGCTCCTTCGCGTGGCGGGGGACTCGACCGTGGAGTTCCGGGCCGCGATCCAGGAAACCGTTCTCTCCAAGACGTTCGACGGCGTCGAGATCGCGGGCCTCGACCTTTCGCCCCACCTGAAGCTCAAGGCCCAGCCTCCTCAGGGAAGCATCAGGGTGCAGGGACCCCAGCTCACGGTGGAAGCCTTCAAGCCGGACCAGCTCAGGCTGCTGGCTGATCTAACCGCAATCCGGAGACCCGGCGCGTATCAGCTGCGCGTCAGGCCGGAGGCGCCGTCCACCGCCGTCATCCTGGACTACGAGCCCAAGGAGATCGGAATAGAGCTTGTGCCGTCGGGGAAATAGGAGGAGTTGAGAAGTGATCCTCGGGGTAGGAATCGACGTCGTGCACGTTGAGAGAATTCGCCGGTGGAAGGAGATCGAGGGGCTGTACGAGAGGTTCTTCCATCCCGAGGAGCTGGCGGGCGCCCTTCCCCGGGGGGAGGCCGGGATCCTTTCCCTTGCGGCACGCTTCGCGGCGAAAGAGGCGTTCGGCAAGGCGATCGGCTCGGGGCTCCGGCATTTCGGCCTTCGGGAGATCGCCGTGCTCAACGACTCCAACGGCAAGCCCTTCATGGTTCTCACGGGAAGGGCTGAAGAGGCTTTCAACGATCTGGGCGGAAGGCGGATCGCGCTCTCCCTCTCCCACGAGAAGGACAACGCCCTCGCGATCGTCATAATCGAAGGGGATTGACAATGGAAGAAGCTTCGAAAGTCACCTTTTTCGAGAGGCGCGCGACGGTCTGTCCCGTCTGCGAAGCGAAGTTTTACCGCGAGGATCTGCTGTCGGGGGGAGGGCGGCTGCTCGCCGGAGCGCTCACGGACGAGCTTCGGCGGCTCTACGAGCCCTCCCGCAGGTACGGCGAGGTCCATCCCCTGATCTATCCCGTGACGGTGTGCCCGGTCTGCTTCTACTCCGCCTACCCCCAGGATTTCCTCAGGATCCCCCCGGAGAGGATCAAGGAGGCGGAGGTGAATGCCGACGAGAGGCGTGACGACGTCGCCCTCCTGTTCCCCGAGCTCGATTTCACCTCCCCCCGGACGCTGAAGGAGGGGGTCGCAAGCTATTTCTTCGCGATGATCTGCTACGAGTTCTTCGACAAGACGAGCAATCCCACCTTCAAGGCGGGGCTTTCGGCCCTGCGGGGAGCCTGGCTCCTGGGAGATCTCCACGCCCACCTTCCCGGCAACAATTTCGATTTCACGTCCAAGCTCTTTTACAGGAAGGCGCGCTCCTATTACCTGCTCACCCTGGAGAAGGAACAAAACGGCGAGGAACCCCTGGCAGGAGGGCTTCAATTCGGACCGGACCTCGACAAGAACTACGGGTATGACGGGTTGATCTACCTCACGAGCTACCTCGATTACAAGCACGGCGATGAGGGGAAGCCCGAGAGCCGCATCGAGTCCCTGGAGTTCGCCAAGAGGATGATCGCCAAGGTATTCGGGGTGGGGAAGGCTTCCCGCTCCAAGCCCTCCACTCTCCTGGAGCAGGCCAAGAAGATCTACGCGGCGATCGGCGAGGAGATTGCCCGGTTGAAGGGAGAAGAGGCTCCCGTCGCCGGAATGGAAGAGGAAACCGAGGCTTGAGCGAGCCGAGAGAGACCGAGGCGGGCGCCGGCGCCCCGATGCGCGATCCTGAAGGGGGCGCGGCAGTCGCCGTCGTCGCGAAGCGCAACATCAAGCTCACGATCGCCTATGACGGGAGCGAGTTCTGCGGCTGGCAGATCCAGAACGAGGACCGCACCATCCAGGGAGTGCTTCAGGAGGCCCTCGCGCGGATGCATGGGCATCCCGTGCGCGTCACGGCCGCGGGCCGAACCGACTCGGGAGTTCATGCAACGGGGCAGGTCGCCAACTTCTCCACGGAGCTGTCCTCCATCCCGGCCGAGCGCTTTCGGGACGCGATCAACTCGTATCTTCCGCGGGATGTGCGGGTGCTCTCAAGCGAGGAGGTTCCCGAGCGTTTTCACGCGCGGCGCTGGGCAACGCTTCGGGTGTATCGGTACTACATCCTCCAGGGCCCCGTCTGCCCGCCCCATCTGCGCGACTTCTGCCATTGGACGCGGCGCAGGCTCGACATGGTGAAGCTGAACGAGATGGCCTCTCTCCTCGAGGGGGAGCACGATTTCACAAGCTTCTCGTCGCGGGGAGACCGCAACAGGAGCAAGATCCGGCAGGTGCTCACGTCCTCCTTTCACGCCGAGGGGAGCTTTCTCGTGTATACGATCGCGGCCTCCTCGTTTCTCTGGAAGATGGTGCGCACCGTGATCGGCACTCTTCTCATGGTGGAGGAGGCCGGGCAGGGGGTCGAAGAGTTCCGCCGCATCCTGGAAGCCCGCTCCCGCTTCGAGGCGGGAGGGACGGCCCCGCCCCGCGGCTTGTTTCTGGAAAAGGTGGTTTATGGAGAAGGACGCAGCAACACTCGTTGAGCTCTGGAACGCCGTGAACCTGATCGACGATTGGCTTTCCGGCGGATTCACTCGAGATCATGGCGGGCTCCAGATCGAGGAGGAGAAAACCCCCATTCTGGCCAGGGAAGCCGCATCGGCGGAGGCGGACCAGCGGGCCGACGCGGAGCGCGCCGCCCAGATCGCCCTGATTGCCGGGGAAGTGGCCGGGTGCACGAAATGCGCCCTTTCGCTGAACCGGACGCGAACGGTGCCCGGGGAAGGGGCTCCGGATCCCCTGGTTCTCCTTGTCGGCGAAGGCCCCGGGGAAGAAGAGGACAAGACCGGCCGTCCTTTCGTGGGACGCGCGGGGCAGTACCTGGATACATGGCTGAAGCCTTTGGGGCTGGACCGAAAGAAGTGCTTCGTGGCCAACTGCGTAAAATGCAGGCCGCCCCAGAACCGGGAGCCGCATCCCGAGGAGATCTCCTCCTGCGCTCCATACCTGGAGCGCCAGATCGAGGCCTTGAAGCCCCGCGTCATCCTCTGCCTCGGGCGGATCGCCTCGCAGCACCTTCTTTCCACAACGGCGAGCCTCGCCGCTTCCCGCGGGAGGGTGCATTCCCGAAACGCCATCCCCCTCGTGGTCACCTATCACCCCAGCGCCGTGCTGCGCGATGAGACCCTCCGGCGGCCCGTGTGGGAGGACCTCAAGCTCTTGAAGACGCTGTTGTAGAATGAGCCGCTTCGTCGAGGTCGCCTTCAATCTCCCCATGAAAAAGTGCTTTACCTACCTCCTGCCCGACGGCATCGAGGCGCCGGTGGGAGTGCGCGTGGCCGCCCCGTTCGGAAGGAGGCGCCTCGCCGGCTGCGTGGTCGCCGAGCGGGACGCCCCGCCCGAGGGGGTGGGAGAGATCCGGGAGATCGGCCGCGCCATAGACAAGCGGACCATATTCGGTGATGACACCCTGGAGCTCGCGCGCTGGGTGTCGAGCATGTACATGTGCTCTCTGGGAGAGGCGCTCGCCGTGATCCTCCCCGGGGGAAGGCGGGAAGGGGAGGCCGAGGAGTTTCCCCTGGAGGAGGAGAGCCGGGAGTACCAGCTCGCCGATCAGCAGCTTCAAGCGATCTCCTCCATATCATCCCGCGGGGAAGGCTCGTTCTATCTCTTCGGAGTGACGGGCTCGGGGAAGACGGACGTGTACCTGCGCGTCGCAAAGCAGGTCGTGACCGGAGGAAGGGGGGTCATCTATCTCGTGCCCGAAATCTCGCTCACCCACCAGATCGTGCGGACCTTCCGCTCCGCCTTCAAGGAGAGGCTCGCTGTCCTCCATTCGGCCCTCACGCCGTCACAGAGGCTTCGGGAATGGCGGCGGGTGCGCGACGGGGAGGTGGACGTGGCAATCGGCGCGCGAAGCGCTGTTTTCGCTCCCTTCCCCCGGCTGGGCCTGATCGTCATCGACGAGGAGCACGAGGGCTCCTACAAGTCGAACTCCACCCCGCGCTACTCCGCGCGCCAGGTCGCCATGTACCGCGCGACAAAGGCGAACGCCATCCTCATCATGGGAAGCGCCACCCCCTCGGTCGAGGCGTATCACCGCATCAAAGAGGGGAAACTGGAATGCTTCCTCCTTCCCGACAGGCTTTCCGGCGGAAGGATGCCCGAGATCGAAGTTGTGGACATGCGCAAGCAGCACGGTCCGCTCTCCGCTCCGCTTCTCGAGGAGATTGCGCATGCCCACGCGGCGGGGCGCCAGACGATCCTCTTCCTCAACCGCCGGGGCTTTGCCTATTTCTTCCACTGCAAATCCTGCGGGTTTCAGATGACGTGCAAGCACTGCTCCGTGGCGCTCACCTACCATAAGGAGAGGGGCCGGATGGTCTGCCACTACTGCGGGTTCGCCGCCTCCCCAATGGAGGCCTGCCCGCAGTGCGATTCACTTGATGTCGGCTACTCGGGGTTCGGCACGGAGGGCATCGAGGAGGAGCTTTCACGGACGTTTCCCGGCCTCGTGGTGCGGAGGATAGATACGGATACGGTGCGCAAGCGGGCGACGCTCCGCCAGGCTCTCACGCAGTTTCGAGACGGCCAGATCGACGTACTGATCGGAACCCAGATGGTGGCCAAGGGCCTGAACTTCCCCGGAGTGAAGCTGGTGGGAATCGTCAATGCCGATACCGGTTTCCAGCTTCCCGACTTCCGAGCCGCCGAGAGGACCTTCGGGCTTCTTGTCCAGGTCTCCGGCAGGGCGGGGAGGAGTCTCCCCGACGGCAAGGTCCTGATCCAGACGTTCCAGCCCGAAAACCCGGCCATTGTCTGCGCCCGGGAAGGGCGGCTGGACGCTTTCTACTCCCGCGAGATCGAGACCCGCCGCCAGCTCGGCTTTCCGCCTTTCAGCAGGCTCATCAGGATCGTGGTTCGGGGAAGGAACAAGGCGAAGACGCAGGCAGCCATGGGAGAGCTGGCCCGTGTCCTGCTCGAGAGGCTGGGGAACGCGGGTGAGGTCCTGGGGCCGGCGGAGTGCCCAATCGCGCGAATCTCCGGCAACTTCAGATTCCAGCTCATCGTACGGACCGGCTCGTTTAAAGCGGCCCACCAGAGGGTGAGCGAAGCTTTCACGGACTTCCGCTTTCCATCCGGGATATACGGCGAAGCCGACGTCGATCCGCAGGCCCTCCTGTAGGACTCGCCGGTTCGTTGACTTTGGCCGGGGCTTTGGCTACTATTTTTGCGGGAATCGATTCACAATGATGAACATCATCACACTGGGAGACCCGCTGCTGAAGAAGCATTCGGCGGTGGTGCCGGATATAAACGGAGAGGTGAACAGGCTGGCGCAGGAGATGCTCGCCACCCTCGCTTCCGCCAAGGGGATCGGCCTGGCGGCGGTGCAGGTGGGAGAGCTGGTGCGGATCTTCGTCACGCGCGTGGGCAAAGACTCTGCGCGGGTCTTCATCAACCCCGACATCCTGGAGACATCGATCGAGCAGGTCGAGCTCGAAGAGGGGTGTCTCAGCATTCCCGGAATCAACGCCGACGTGACGCGTTCCGAATCCGTCCGCGTGCAGGCGTGGAACGAGAAGGGGAAGCTTTTCACCCTGAGCGCGGATGGCCTCCTGGCCCGCGTCATCCAGCACGAGATCGACCACTTGAACGGCATCCTCTTCATCGACCGCGTGGGAGCCAAGAAAAAGAACCGGTTACTGGAAGCCTACGAGGAACGCGTGCAGCTGTAATGCGCATCCTCTTCGCGGGCACCCCATCGATAGCGGTCCCGTCCCTGGAGCAGGCAAGCCGGAGGCATGAGGTCTGCGCGGTGCTCACGGGCGCTGACCAGGCCGCGGGCCGGGGCAAGAAGCTCGAGGCTTCTCCCGTCAAGCGGCGGGCAGGAGAGCTGGGGCTCACGGTGCTGGAGGCGCAGCGCATTAACGCGGAGGTCACCGCCGCCGTGAGGTCCATGGCGCCCCACCTCCTGGTCGTGGTGGCTTTCGGAAAGATTTTCAAAAAGAGCTTCATTGATCTGTTCCCCCGGGGAGGCATCAACCTCCACCCGTCGCTTCTTCCCCGCTACCGCGGGCCGTCTCCCATCGCGGCCGCAGTCCTCGGGGGAGATGCTGAAACGGGCGTGACCGTCCAGAGGCTTGCCCTGAGGTTCGATTCCGGCGATATCCTTGCCCAGGAAAGGGTTCCGCTCAGCGGCGACGAAACCACGGGGGGGCTTTCCCAACGGCTGGGGGAGATTGGCGCCGGGCTCCTCTGCCGGGTATTGGAGAAGCTCGAGTCGGCAGAGATTCAAGGCACTCCCCAGAACGAGGAGGAGGCCACGTACTGCCGCCTCGTGAAAAAGGAAGAGGGCAGGATCGATTGGACCGAGAGCGCATCCCTTATCGAGCGGAAGGTCCGCGCCTTCGACCCCTGGCCCCGGGCGGCGACCGTCTGGGAAGGCCGCACCCTTCTGGTCTTGAAATCCCGCGTCTCTCTCGATACCCTGGGCGAGATTTCCCCACCCCCGGACGGCGCCCTTGCCCCTCCGGGAACCGTGGTGGGCTGCCAGAGGGAGCAGGGACTCCTGGTTGCGACTGGCGCAGGGCTCCTCGCCGTGGAGCGCCTCCAGCTCGAGTTCAAGAAACCTTTGGACTGGCGGGCTTTTCTCAATGGCCACCCCCATGTGATCGGGGCCCGTTTCGGAGGATGAAATGAGGGATTTCTTCTGGCGGATTCGAAGGCACGTGGAAAGCGCCCTGCGCTGGGGGCGCGCCCTGTTGTCGAAGACCCTGCCGAACCAGGCCGACACCCAGGAGGTCCGCGGCCTCAAGCTGACCGTTTCTCTTTTCGTCGGCATCATCGGCCTGATGATCATCATCAGCCTCCTCACCTTCGCCATTGCGGTCCGCGGCGGTGAGCAGACCCTCGTTCCCAACGTGAAGGGCAAGGACCTGGTGGCGGCCCTCCAGGACCTCCAGGCCAAGGGCCTGTACCCCACCGTCCAGGTCCAGTTCTCCAATGACCTCGAGAAGGACGTCGTAATGGACCAGAACCCGGCAGCCGGCACCCTGGTGAAAGCGGGCAAGCAGGTGAAGCTCAAGGTCAGCAAGGGCCCCGTCCTCGACAAGGTGGAGAATTACGTGGGTCAAAGCCTCGAGGAGGTGCGAAGCTACCTCCAGACCCTTTTCTCCACAAACAGCCCCAACCTCATCATCAAGGACCCGCCCATCTACCGGTCCTCGAAGGGAGTGCCGCCGGGAACGATCATTGCCCAATCTCCCAAGCCGGGGACAAGGATATCGGGCCTCACGTATCTGGAGTTCGTCGTGAGCCAGGGAGAATCGGAGAGCCTGGCTCGGGTGGGAACCTATACCGGGATGAGCTTCCAGGAGGCGATGGTACAGCTCACGAAGGACGACACTCCCTTCGTGTTCAGCGTCCAGAAAATGAAGGCGGGTCAACAGCCGGGAATGGTGGTCTCCCAAAGCCCCCAGCCCGATTCCCAGCTCCCCTATGGGCAGCTTGTCCAGCTCGTGATGACGGTTCCCGCCCCCGTGGGTAAGGACAAGGTGTTCGGGGTCTTCAAGTATTCGCTGCCGGACTATCCCATCATGGTCGACGTCCGCCTGGACGTTGTATCGGACACGGGCACGGTGTCCATCCTGGCCATGAAGCATCCCGGCGGGCCCCTCTCCGTGCCCTACATCGTGCCCGAGGACAGCGAGCTCGTGCTTTCCGTGCTGGACAAGGAAGAGGTGCGGGAAAAGGCCTCCGCTTTCGGGTTCTAACGGCTCGCCGGCGGAGAGCGCGGCCGGCCGGGCTGGTGCCGGTGGGAGCGCCGACGGCGTGCCTGGCAGGCGTGCCGGCGGCGCGGCGCGCTTGGCGCGCGTCAGCGGCGCAAACCGTTGACATACCGCACGGCCCCTGATAATCTTGGAACTTCAAGCGAGCGTCGTAAAATGGCATTACCCAAGCTTCCCAAGCTTGTGTCGGGGGTTCGATTCCCCTCGCTCGCTCTCCCGTGACGGCGCCCCGGCGCCGATTCCATATACGTCTTGAAGCCCTCCTGCCCCGGCATGGAGGGCTTTGCTTTTTTGCGGCTCAGCGGCCCGCGGCGCTTGCGATGAGCAGCGCTCCACAAAGGATGTAGACGGGGCCCGCGATGTATTGTCCCCACACGAACGCCAGGATCGTGAGGCAGATCATGATGCTGCCGAATATCATGGAGAGGAAGGGCTTCATGTTCCTTGAAAGCGCGATGAAGCCCAGCGCCATGGCCGCGGCAAGGAGCGCGATCGAACCAATGAGCCTCGGAACAGTGAAGACGATGTTCGCTCCGTTTCGGATGGCGAACCTCTGGAGGTCGAGCAGGAGCGAGTAGGGGCGCTTCTCCGGCCACAGATCGAGGATATCTCCCACCGCCCAACCCGCGCCAATAAAACCGAAGAGGGTGAGCAGGATGCGTATTGTCAGTTTCACCCCCCGATTATATGAAAAACAGTCCGAGACTCCATCCCTCGAGGCCCCCGTTCGCCTTGTTTTCCCATTCCGGCGCGGCTATACTTTCGGCAGTGAGAATGGTCCTCGCTTTCGTCGTCATGCTGTGCCTTGGGACGGGCATTTTTGCCGACGATATAAGCTTCGGCGCGGGCTTCAGCGGGGCTTACTCCATCTACGATCAGAGCGTATCCAACTCGGGCGGTTCCCTTGCGAACGTGGTTTCCACCTTTCCCATAGACGTGAAGGCGTTCGTGGATTTCGGGTTCCTGGAGCTCTCCCTGGGCTACCTCATGGCCTTTGGAGGGACGAACAGCGTCGTGCTCAACGGATCGTTTTCGGCCAACCAACACTATGGGCAGAGCTCCAGCGCCGTGAGCATTTCCCTTCTCTTGAAGATGCCGATCCCCGTGGGTTCCTTCACGCTCTTCCCCCTCTTCGGCTGGGAGGGAGACCTGAACATCACGCAAAGGGATTCGACGAGCGGCGCGGATCTGAAGCCCGCCATGACGGATGAGCAGCAGAGCGGGCTCAACGAAGTCTGGCTCAAGGCCGGATTCGGGACCGACTTTCCCCTGGGTCAGTTTTTTCTTCGCGCCGAGCTCCTGGCCGGGATCAAGATCAACAGCGACTATGAGCTTCAATCCATGGAACTCTTTCAGAGCGCGGGAGTGAACGCCTACTTTCTCGGCTTCACCTTCGATCTGAATCTCCTCTTCGGGATGAAGCT
>CAWGAA010000003.1:0-1078021 GCA_963820525.1 uncultured Spirochaetota bacterium
ACAGCGCAAGGGGATCGTCATCGCCGCCTATGAGGCTGGAAGCATGGGATTCGATCTCGCCAGGGTTCTCTCCGACATGACGATTCAGTGCGTCGTCGCCGCACCGGGGAGGATCGCTCGTCAACCTGCGGAACGGGTCAAGACCGATCGGCGAGATGCGCTGATGATCGCTAAACTTCTCAGGAACTCGCAGCTTGAGGCGGTCCACGTTCCTACCCCTGAAGATGAAGCGGTGAGGGACTACCTCAGAGCTCGGGCCGATCTCAAGCTCGACTACACGCGTACCAAACAGCGGCTGTCGAAGTTCCTCCTGCGTCACGGCTACCTCTACCAAGGGAGCCCGTGGACGCAACGCCACATGGAGTGGATGAAGGGTATCGAGTTTCCCCAGCCCATGTTGGCGGATACCTTCGAGCGCTACCTGGGGACCCTCCTCACTCAGAAGGAACAGCTCAAAGCGATGGATGCCCAAATCGAATCCTTGGCAACGGGTCCGCGCTACGCCGCGGCGGTGGTGAGACTGCGGTGTCTGAAAGGCATCGACTATCTGACGGCGCTCAGCCTTGTCTGTGAGGTGGGAGACTTCCGCCGATTCGAAAGGGGATATTGTCAATTCTTGTGGATCAGGATTGCGAGCGTATCCCACGATGATTTCGAAACTGCTGTTGACCCCTATGCCCTCCTTTCCTCGAGACTGGGCGCCGTAGAGGGGGTGTCCAGATACCACCTCGCCTTCGAAAACGCGTTGTAGGCCCACCACGACGCACGTTTTTTCGGTCGATGGCTCGTCGAACACCCCCAAGACGATTTGCAGCCTCCTGTTCGCCGCCGATCTTCCCAGCCCCGGGTGGCTGACGGAGGCCGTTACGCGGCCTGCTCCTTGAGCTCTCCGTCGATGAAGCGTTTGCCCTCCAGTACCATCGGGATCCACTTCGCCCCGTCCAGGCACCGCCAGCTCTTCTCCGCCTCCTGGCAGAGCTTGAACACCATCGACAAGGTGGCCGCCCGCGATCCGCACCCCTTGGTCTTCGCCGTGCGCAACCTCACCGTCGCGAACGTCGACTCGATCGGGTTGGTCGTTCGAATGTGAATCCAGTGCGCCGCGGGAAACTCGTAGAACGTGAACAGCGCCTGCTCGTCCTTCTCCAGGCATTCCACCGCCTTGGGGTACTTGTCCTTGAAGCTGGCGATGAACAGCCCATACGCTTTCAGCGCCGCCTCCTTCGTCTCGGCCTGGTACATCTCGTGCAGCATCGCCTTGGCCTTCGACTGCACCCCCTTGGGCAGCTTGTCCAGAACGTTGGCCGTCTTGTGCACCCAGCAGCGTTGATGCTTCATCCCCGGGAATACCTCCTCCGCCGCTGCCCAGAATCCCAGCGCCCCGTCACCAATGGCCAGTTTTCCCGCCATTTTCAGCCCCCGGGCCTTCAGGTCCAGCAGCATCTCCCGCCAGCTGGCCTTGCTCTCGCGATATCCGTCGCTGACGGCCACCAACTCCTTCTTGCCCTCCCGTGTGGCCCCGATGAGGACCAGCAGACAACTGCGCTCGTCATCCAGACGCACGTTGACGTAGATCCCGTCCGCCCACAGGTACACGTACTCCTTGTCCTCCAGGCTGCGGCTGCTCCACTGCGTGTGCTCCTCCAGCCACCCTTCCTTCAGCCGCGTGATCGTCGAGGCCGACAGCCCCTTGGCCCCTTCGCCCAGGATCGCCGCCAGGGCCTCGCTGAAGTCCCCCGTGGAGATGCCCTTCAGGTACAGCACCGGGATCAACCCCTCCAGGCTCGGCATCTTGCGCATGAAGCGCGGCAGGATCGCGCTGGAGAACCGCTCGCCCCCTTCGATGTCGCGAAGCCCGCGGTCGTCCACGCGCGGCTGACGGATCGGCAGCGGCCCGATGCCGCTGAGGATGGTCCGCTGGGGCATGTAGCCGTTGCGCACCGCCTTCCGGTGGCCTTTCTCGTCTCGGAAGTGCGTGAACCTCTGCAGGAACTGGTTGACTTCTTCCTCCAGGGCCGCCTGCAGGGCGCTGCGCGCGCCCGCGCGGACCAGCTGCTCCAGCAGATCCTGGGAATTGCCCTCTTCGATCTTCAGCCCGGATGTGATACCTTCGTCCATGAGCGTGTCCTCCAATCGGTGATTCCTTGGTGGTGCTTGGTTTCACCGAAGGATACGCTCTTTTTATTCCCTGTCCATCCACAAGATTCGGTTATATCCCATTCGAAAGAGCCGAGCAGTTCATGGGATTCCTTGGGATCGTCCCCTCTGAACGGACCAGTGGCCCCAAGCGCCGCCAGGGAGGGATCACCAAGGCGGGCAACGTTCACCTGCGAGAAGCTCTTGGTGGAAGCCGCGTGGCATTATCGCTACCACGCCTGCGCTTCCAAGAGACTTATCGAGAGGCGTAGCGGACAGAAGGCCGAGGTGGTCGCGTATGCCGAACGGGCAAGGGAGAGGCTGCAGAAGAAGTTCGCCCGTCTTGTGCATGGAAAGGCCAAGAAGAGCCAGGTGGCGGTGACCGCGGTGGCTCGCGAGCTTGCCGGCTTCGTGTGGGGTCTCATGGTGGGGAAGGTTGCCTAGACATCCCGGGTGCGTGAAGGAGAGCCTTCGGGTACAGAGATGGAGAGAGAACGCCGCACGGTAAAGGAGAATCCTCGGCCTAACTGTAAGGCACCCTGTAATAGGGCGATCCTTGTGTGCAGAATGAGGCAGCTCCCGATGAATCCAATGTCATGCGTTAACCAATACGCGAATATTAGTCTGATCAATCGTCGCGGTTCCGGCTCTCTCTCCTTCCCTGTACCCGGAGGATAGAATATGGTAGAAAGAAAAAGCGATTCGAGCAGGGTACGTCGGTCACATCATATTAGTTAGGATTCGTGCACTGGATCCTTGCCACGCCCCTGGTGTAGTTCCCGCAGTCCAGGAAACGCCGGACTACCCTGCGGATCCTCTCCAGGCGGATCCGTCCCAGGCGGCGGGCGTAGTCCGCTTCGTAGCGCGCGCAAAATTCGGCGAAGTGCCTCTGAAATAAACTTTGGAGCGTACTGGCGCCCCGCTGCCGATAGGTGCAGGGTGACGCCGTCTCCAGAGCAAAGGCCAGCTGATCTGCCACACAGGGAGCCAACGGCCCCAGAAACGCCGCGCTTGCCTTGTGGGCGTCATCACCTCACCTTAGCTGTTACATTATCTGTAATATTATTTTTTTCGCACTCCCTACAAGCCATTGCAAGTCCCTGTAAGTTCAAAGACATGTTCGACAAGGATTTCTACCTCAACCTGGTGAACCTGGAGTATCGAAACGAGCTGGAAAAGCCGAAGTTCGACCCCACCCGGCCGGCCAGGTACTTCGCGGAGAACAGCGCTTCCCTGGCTGAAGAGATATCCGCGACCACACTCGCCAGCTTCGAAAAGATGTTCAAGACCTTCAACGCTTTCTGCGCGCCGTAGTCGTTCGGATCGCCGCAGGCACCGGCGCGGCAATCTTGCCGCGCGCCTCTTCCCGCGGGCGTGCCCGCTACGCCTCCGGCGCTGAAACCGAGGGCTGCTCCGCGTCCGGCATCAGGCCATCCTTCTCCACCCGCGCGGTTTCTTTCTTGTGCGCGCGCTCACGCGGCCGATCAGCCGGCCCTGCCGCGGTATAGTCCGCCTCGAAGAGAATGCCCAGGGCGTCCAGCACCGAGTCGGCGAACATGAAGGTCAGGCTCGAGAAAACCTCGTTGGGAATCTCCTCCAGGTCCTTCTCGTTCTGCCGGGGAAGCAGGACGTGGGTCATCTTGTAGCGGTGCGCGGCAAGGACCTTCTCCTTCACGCCGCCGATGGGCAGCAGCCTTCCCGTGAGCGTGATCTCCCCCGTCATGGCGAAACCGCTCCGGCAGGGAACTTTCTTGACCGCGGAGAGGAGGGCCGTCGTGAGGGTGATGCCCGCAGAAGGACCGTCCTTCGGGATGGCCCCCTCGGGAACGTGGATGTGGATGTCACGCTCCTTGTTGAAATCTGCCGGGATGCCCAGCCGCTCATAGTTGGCGCGGAGGAACGAGAGGGCCGCCTGCGCGCTCTCCTTCATCACGTCTCCCAGGCTTCCCGTAAGCATCAGGTCGCCCTTTCCCGAAAGGATGGCAACCTCAACGGGGAGGAGCTGGCCGCCCAGCTCGGTCCACGCAAGACCGTACGCAAGGCCGGGCTTGTCCTCCCGCGAGAAGAGGGGATCTATGAACTTCTCCTTGCCCAGGAACTTGTCGACGTTGCGGTTGGTGATGACGAAACGGAACGGCGCCGGCGCCTCTCGTGAAGGCGTCGAGCGGGAAGCGTCGGCGGAGGGCTGCCCGGCAAAAGCGGGCTCTCCCACGGGGGCGGTTTCGCCGGCGGCGTCTGCCGCTGGCTCGGCGGCATCTGCCGCGGGCTCGGTGGTGTCTACCGAGGACTCGGCGGCCGGCGCGCCCGAAGGCGAGTCGCCGGTGCTTTTCGCGCCCTCCGTTGCCGCGATAGGCTCGGAGGCGGGCGGCATCAGGCCGCGCTTCACCGCCTCGCGGGCGATCTTTCGGAGCACGTTAGCGATCTCCCTCTCGAGGTTCCTCACCCCCGCTTCCAGGGTGTAGTTTCTGATCATCTTCAGAAGCGCTGAACGATGGAAGCGGATATCGGCCCAGTCGAGGCCGTTCTCGGCCATCTGCTTGGGAACCAGGAATTTCTCGGCGATCTTCTCCTTCTCGATCTCGGTATAGCTCGAGATCTCGATCACCTCCATCCTGTCCCGAAGCGGATAGGGTATGTTGTGCACCGAGTTGGCGGTGGTGATGAACATGACGTCGGAGAGGTCGTAGGGGACCTCGAGATAGTGATCGAGGAACGTGGAGTTCTGCTCGGGGTCCAGCACCTCCAGGAGCGCCGCCGTGGGATCTCCCCGCCAGTCGGAGCTCATCTTGTCCACCTCGTCAAGGAGAAACACGGGATTCACCGTCCCCGCCTTCCGCATGGACTGGATGATCTTTCCCGGAAGCGCGCCGACGTAGGTCTTCCTGTGTCCGCGGATCTCGGCCTCGTCACGCACCCCGCCCAGAGATACCCGCACGAACTGCCTTCCCAGGGAGCGCGCCACGGACCTTCCCAGGGAGGTCTTTCCCGTCCCCGGCGGCCCAATGAAGCAGAGGATGGGCCCCTTCACCTTGCTCTTGAGCTGCCGCACGGCGATGAAATCGAGAATCCGCTCCTTGACCTTTTTCAGGTCGTAGTGGTCCTCGTCGAGGATTGTGCGGGCACGCTCGATGTCCCGGTTGTCGGCGCTGGTCTCCTTCCAGGGAAGGTCCGCGATCCACTCGAGGTAGGTGCGAAGCACGGCGGATTCCGGAGACAGGGCCTGCATCCTGCTCAAGCGCTTGAGCTCCTTCTGGCACTTCTCCGACACTTCGGTGGGAAGGCCCTTTGCCTTCAGCTTCTCCTCCAGCTCCCGTGCGCCCGTGGGATCGTCACCCTCGGATCCCAGCTCCCGCTGGATCTCCTTGAGCTGTTCGTTGAGGAAATAGTCCTTCTGGGACTTCTCCATCTTCCTGCGGACCTTGTTCGTGATCTCCTGCTCCAGGGCCATGACCTCGATCTCCGAGGCCACCACGGCGACGCACCGCTCCAGCCTTTCCACCGAATCCTCGATGGAGAGAAGCTCGAGCTTCCTCTCGGATTTCAGCGGGAGGTTTCCCGCGATCAGGTCCACCAGCATGTCCGGCGCGTCCGCGCTCTCTATGGCCGCGGCGATCTCGGGCGGCACCTTCTTGTAGAGGGCATTGTAGCGGGCGAAATGGTCCACGGCGCTGCGCATGAGGGCGGCCATCCGCGGGCCGGTCTCATGCGATTCCTTGATGGGCCGCACCACGACGCGGAAGGCGTCCTTGGTCTCGGTGTGACGGGCGATGACGGCCCTCTCGATGCCCTCCACGAGGAGCCGGATCTTGCCGTCGGGCAGCTTCAGCGACTGTAGTATCCGGGCAACCGTGCCCACCGCATGCACGTCGCGCTCGCCCGGCTCGTCAACCGTCGTCTTTTTCTGCGTCACGAGGAAGATGAGCCGGCCCTGGTTCATTGCCTCGGTGACGCTGGCAAGCGAGCGCTTGCGGCCCACGAAGAACGGCGACACCATGCGGGGAAAAACGACGATGTCCCGCAGGGGGACCATGTAGTATTCGTGCTTCTTGAGGATCTTCATGCCTGCTTGTGCTCGACCGTGCCGGCCCCGGCGTCACGCCGTCTTCTTCTGGCCCCCGAACTCAATCTCGGGCTTCTCCGCCTTGGTCACCACGTCTTCAGTGATGGTGACCCTCTTGGCGCCCTTGAGCGAGGGTATGTCGTACATGACGTCCATCATGAGGCTTTCCACGATGGCGCGAAGCCCCCGGGCCCCCGTCTTGATCTCTATGGCCCTGCGTGCGATGGCGTTGATGGCGGCCTCTTCGAAAGAGAGGTCCACGTTGTCCAGCTTGAAGGAGGCCTGGTACTGCTTGAGGATGGCGTTTCGCGGCTCCGTGATGATCCTCCGCAGGGCGTCGTAGTCCAGCTCCTGGAGCGCCACGACGATGGGAAGCCTCCCCACGAACTCGGGGATGAGCCCGTACTTGATGAGGTCGTCGGGCTGGAGATGGGAGTACAGCTCCACGAGGTCCTTTTCCCTGATCCCCTTGGGGTCGGAGCCGAAGCCGAGGGGGTGCTCGATGGTGCGGCCCTCCACGATCTTGTCCAGGCCCACGAAAGCACCGCCGCAGATGAAGAGGATGTTGGTGGTGTCGATGCGGAGCATCTCCTGGTTGGGGTGCTTGCGCCCGCCCTGCGGCGGCACCGAGGCGACCGTGCCCTCCACGATCTTCAACAGCGCCTGCTGCACGCCCTCCCCCGACACGTCGCGGGTGATGGAGGGGTTTTCCCCGCTCTTCTTGGCGATCTTGTCGATCTCGTCGATGTACACGATGCCGCGCTCCGCTGCGGCGATGTTGTTGCCCGCGTTCTGGATCAGCTTCAGGAGGATGTTCTCCACGTCCTCGCCCACGTAGCCCGCCTCGGTGAGGGTGGTGGCGTCAGCGATGGCAAAGGGCACCTTCAGCCTCTTGGCCAGCGTGCGCGCGAGCAGGGTCTTTCCCGTTCCGGTGGGCCCGATGAGGAGCACGTTGGATTTCTCCATCTCCACCTCTCCCTTCACCTTGTGGCCCAGCGCGATCCTCTTGTAGTGGTTGTACACCGCCACGGAGAGGACCTTCTTGGCCTGCTCCTGGGCGATCACGTACTGGTCGAGGTACTCCTTGATCTCCTTGGGCTTGGGGATGTCCTCGGTGAATTCAATGGAAAGGTTTTCCTCCTCCTCGTCGAGGATCTTCTTGCAGACGTTGACGCACTCGTCGCAGATGAAGACCCCCGGCCCCGCGATGAGGCGCCGCGCGATGTCGGCGCTCTTGCCGCAGAAGGAACAGACCTTGTAGCCGTCATTTTTGGAGGGTTTCGCCATTCTTGCTCCGCCTCAGGATCTTGTCGATGAGGCCGTACTCGAGGGCCTCGTCGGAAGACATATAATAGTCCCTCTCCAGATCTTTCTCAACCGTCTCGGGCTTGCGCCCCGTATGCTCGCCGAAGTAGGAGACGATGAGCTTCTTGATCCGGATGAGCTCGCGCGCCTGGATCGAAATGTCGACGGCCTGGCCGGACACGCCGCCCCAGGGCTGGTGGATGAGGATGCGCGAAGAGGGGAGCGCCACGCGCTTGCCGTGGGTTCCGCAGGCCAGGAGAAGGGCCCCCATCGAGGCGGCCTGCCCGAGGCAGATGGTCTGGACGTTGGGCTTGATGTACTGGATCGTGTCGTAGATGGCAAGCCCTGCCGTCACGGTGCCGCCGGGCGAGTTGATGTAGATGTGGATGTCCTTCTCCGGGTCCTGGGATTCGAGGAAGAGGAGCTGCGCCACGACGAGGTCCGCGTTCACGTCGTAGATCTCTCCGTCGACGAACACGATTCTGTCCTTCAGCAGGCGCGAGTAGATGTCGTACGAGCGCTCGCCGCGCCCGGTCTGTTCGATGACTATGGGAACGAGATTCGTGTCCATCTCAGCCATGAGATCTCTCCTCATCCTTTCTGCCCTAGTGTACTCAATTTCCCGCAAGGATGTCCAATACCTTCTTGCTCCCGGCCTTTCGGATGGAGGTCTTCGAAAGCACGTAATCGTAGAGCTTGTCGACCTTGAGGTTGCTCTTCATGTAGCCGATGAGGTTCTGCTTGGAGAGGCTCTCCCGCAGCTCCCCCGCCTCCACCTGCCGCGACTCGGCCATGCGGGCGATCTCCGCGTCCATCTCCGCCTCGTCGATCTCGATGCTCTCCCGCTTTCCGATCTCCGAGATGACCAGTTGGAGCCTTGCCCTCTTCTCCGCGGCGGGCATCCAGTCCTTCCTGATGTCCTCGACGCTCTTTCCCTGACGCTCCAGGAGCTGGAGCAGCGTTTTCTCTTCGATGCGAAGCCGGCTCATGTAGTCCTCCCACATGAGGCCGAGCTGGTATTCCACCAGGGACTTGGGCAGGGGAATGGTCGAGCTCTCCACCACGCGGTCCAGAACCGTGTTGAGGGCTCGCGAGCGAAGCGCCCCCTTCACGGCATCTTCCAGCTTCCTGGTGATGTCCTTTTTCAGATCTTCGAGCGTCTGGAACTTGTCGCTGATGTCCTGGGCAAGCTCGTCGTTGATTTCGGGAAGCTTCTTCTCCTTGATGGTGTTGAGCGTGACCTTCAGGGAGACCGACTTTCCGGCGAGCTCCTTGTTCTCGAAGTCCTCGGGGTAGCTCTTGGGGAAGGTCTTCATCTCCGCCGTTTTCATTCCGACGATCTCCTCGTCGATCTTGTAGAAGTTGTATCCTGTGCCCACCTCGAACACGAATGCCTCGCGCTTGGTGCCGGGCTTTTCCGCGCCCGCCTCGTCGAGCTCCATGTAGTCGATATTGGCGATATCGCCCATCTCGACGGCCCCACCTTGTTTATCGGTGAACATCGCGTTCTGGCCCTGAATTTCCTTGAGCTCCCTGCCGATGTCCTCCTCGCCGATCTGCCACTCCGGCTCCTCCACCTCGATTCCCGTGTACGGGCCGAGCTCCACCTTGGGGTAGGTGTCGTAGACAAGCTCGAAGGCGAAGTCCTTGCCGATCTCCAGGGCGCCTTCGGCTTTCACGTCGGGGCTGTCGTAGGGCAGCGGTTTCTGCTCCAGGGAGGGGAGGATCTCGGTGATGGTCTTCTCGAGGACCTGGGCGCGCGTCTCGTCCACGAGGGTCGGGCCGAGCTTCCTGATGAGCACATCGGGCGGGACCTTTCCCTTTCGAAATCCGGGAATGCGCACCGTGGCGCAGTATTCCTTGACGAGCGTGTCGTATTCCTTTTTGATCTCGTCTCCCGGGACGCTGATCTTCACCTTGACCTGGGAGTTCTCCAGAAGCTCGATTTCCTTGGTCGCGTTCACCTGATTTCCTCTTTCCGGTGTGGGATGCGAATCGAAAGAAAAAGGCGACCGGGAAACGTCCCAGATCGCCTTCGCCGTGAGCGGGAAACGGGACTTGAACCCGCGACATCCACCTTGGCAAGGTGGAGCTCTACCAACTGAGCTATTCCCGCAGGGCCTCTCCCAATGCGAGAGAAGGGATTTGAACCCTTACGCCTTTGGGGCACCAGATCCTAAGTCTGGCGTGTCTGCCAAATTGCACCACTCTCGCTTGGTATAGTAGCAAGCCGGAGGGTCAAAGTCAACTGTCGGCGCTCGGCGCGCGCCGATACTCGCTTCAGCCCTCACGCTCGCCGCCGTCTTGAGCCGCGCAGGACTCGAACCTGCGACCCGAAGATTAAGAGTCTTCTGCTCTACCAACTGAGCTAGCGGCCCGTATCACACAATCGCGTCCGGCAGGACTCGAACCTGCGACCTACGGATTCGAAGTCCGGCGCTCTATCCACCTGAGCTACGAACGCAACGCACAGCGAGCAACCACCCAACCTCACGACGGGTGGGTGATGGGTCTCGAACCCACAACTTCCAGATCCACAGTCTGGTGCTCTGCCAATTGAACTACACCCACCGTGCGAGGCCAAATATGCACAGAGGAGCCGAGTTTTGTCAATACTGAGGCCTGAGCGGTGCCTTTTACAAGCCGCGGCAGCCCTGGCCAGGCGTCTCGAAGAAACTTCCGACTTGACTTTCACCCACCCCCTGCCTATACCTGTCGTGCTTCCCAGGAGGCAGCACGATGGCCGAGATTACCCTCAAAGACGTCCTTGATTATCATACGACGGGAAGACCGGGCAAGATCGAGGTCGTGCCCACGAAAAAGCTTGACACCCAGCGCGACCTTTCCCTCGCCTATTCCCCCGGCGTTGCCAAGGCGGTGGAGCAGATCGAGCGGCATCCCGAAGCCGCCTACGAGATCACGGCCCGGGCAAACCTGGTGGCGGTGGTGTCAAACGGCACCGCGATCCTCGGTCTGGGAAACCGCGGCGCCCTGGCTTCGAAGCCCGTCATGGAAGGCAAGAGCGTTCTCTTCAAGAAGTTCGCCGACATCGATGTTTTCGACCTTGAGCTGGATACCCTGGACCCCGAGGAGCTGGTCCGCGTGGTGCGGATCCTTGCCCCGACATTCGGCGGGATCAACCTTGAGGACATCAGGGCTCCCGAATGCTTCTTCATCGAAGAAGAGCTCAAAAAGGCCCTCGATATCCCGGTCTTCCACGACGATCAGCACGGCACTGCCATCATCTCGGGGGCGGCGCTGGCGAACGCCCTCGAGATCACGAGAAAGGCCATCTCCTCTCTCAAGGTGGTGGTCTGCGGCGCGGGAGCCGCGGCCGTGGCGTGCGCCGAGTTCTCCGTGATGATGGGGGTACCGCGCGATGCGATCCGGCTCGTTGACACCAAGGGTGTGGTCTACCGCGGGCGGACGGATAACATGAATCCGTACAAGGCGCGGTTCGCCGTCCAGACCGGTGAACGCACGCTGGAAGATGCCGTCCGCGGGGCGGATGTCTTCCTCGGACTGTCCGCCGCGGACCTCCTCACCCCCGAGATGCTCCGCTCCATGGCGCCCAACCCGGTGATATTCGCTCTCGCCAACCCCGATCCCGAGATCCGCTACGAGCTTGCCAGGGAGACGAGACCGGATGCCATTGTGGGCACGGGGCGGAGCGACTACCCAAACCAGATCAACAACTTGCTTGGCTTCCCCTTCATCTTCCGCGGGGCCCTGGACGTGCGTGCGCGGGCCATCAACGACGAGATGAAGCTCGCCGCCTCCAAGGCCCTCGCGCTCCTGGCGCACGAAGACGTTCCGGAGTGCGTCCTGGAGGCTTTCGGCGTTTCCTCTCTCCGATTCGGCCCCGACTACCTCATCCCGAAGCCCCTGGACCCGAGAATCCTCTTCTGGGAGGCCCCCGCCGTCGCCCAGGCCGCGATGAGCTCGGGGGTGGCGCGCGTGCCGGTGGATCTCGCCTCCTACCCCGCCCTTCTCAGCGAACGGCGCAAACACTGCGCACGGCGGTGCCGGTTCGTCGATTCCTGCCTTCCGATCTAGCTCTGCTCCACCGGAAGCACTTCGAGGATCCGCGACCCGATCTGCTGGCCGTCGATGAAGAAGAGGACCATGTAGGAACCCGCCTGGGGAAAGACGGCGTTGCCCACCTGGATCACGAGCTCCACAACCCGGCGCTGACTGTCGACGTTTATCTCTCCCGCGGCCGAGAAGACGACCTGCTGCGTGGAATCGGAGACGAGGTTGACGGAGAAGGAGTGCTCTCCCGAGAGGTTCGTGACGGCAGCGTAGATGAACCAGGGAGGGAGGATGGCCGGAAACTGGCGCACGTTGAAGCGGGTGAATGTGCCGATGATCCCTTTCTTCTGGTTATCCTCGGTGATGACTCTGTCCGCCATGAGCAGCGCCACGAATACGGGCTCCGGCATCGTGCCCTCCTTCCTTTCGGACGGTCGATTGTACCAAAGGCCTGCACACAAGGGAACAGGCTCGCCGACGGCCCGCCTCTCCCATCCAGCCCTGCTGAGGAGCGCCTGCGCCGTGACGGGCCGCTCGCTCGCCGCCATGCGCTCGATCCGCGCGCGCTCTGTCGCTACTCCCGCGAGATATCCTGCCATGGCGGCGGGAACGATTCCGAGAATGTCACATCCTACGCGGCGGCCGCTCCGGCGGGGAGCGCGTTTTCCTTGACGGCTAGCACTACCCGTGGTAGCATCGCACCATGGGAAGCATATTGATTCGGCAGGTGCCCGATCCCGTCCACCAGAGCTTCAAGAAACTCTGTCAGAAAAAAAACACGAGCATGGAAAAAGAGATCATTCGGCTTCTTCAGAGAGAAGTGGACAAAGGCTCCCGCAAGAAGTAGGAAGGCGCTCAAGCCAGGCCGGCCATGACCTTCAGCTCATGGTTTTCAGCGCTGCCTCTCATCCTGAAACTCCTGGTCATCCTCGGAATCGTCGTGGGATCCTTTGGCATCGGGGCCTCATTCGTCGTTTCAACCGTCAGGGCATGGACTTTCCTGGGAGAGGCCATCTCCCGCCGGATGAAGGACGGCAAGGGCAAGGCTGAAGACGAAGGCGACCGGGGGCCTCGCCGCTAGGCGGCACGGCTCCCGGCGATTCGTCGCCTAGCGCGGACTCTCCCCATCCTGCCCGGCGTCCAGCCGGACGTAGATGTCGCCCGCCAACCGCTCGTCGACGGCAAACTGCGAATAGCCGACCTGGAAGCTGAATGACGGCACCCGGCCGATGAGGGAGATGGGGGCGCCGGGGAGGATTCCCATGGCAAGGAGCTTCTGGACCGCGTGCGGGTCCTCGGAGTGGACATAGACGATGGTTCCCGCCTGGCCCGGCATGAGGCCGGCGAGCGGCCCCACGACCTTGTCGGAGCTCTCCCGCGCTTCCCGGCAGCAGCGCCCCGGCGGGATCGGCTTTCCGTGCGGGCAGACGTGGGGATGGCCGAGGAGCGTGCAGATCTTTTCGTCGATGCCCTTGTGCAGCATGTGCTCGAAACGGCAGGCGGACTCCTCGGAGAGCTCGCCCTTCACGTCCAGGATGTCGATGAACAGGCGTTCGGCGAGGCGGTGGCGCCTCACCATGGTCCGCGCCTCCTCCAGCCCCGGCTCGCGAAGCGAGAGCTTTCCCGCCGACACGGAGAGAAACGAGAGCCGGACGAGCTCTGTAGCGGCCTCGCCGGCATCATCGACTCCCAGCTCCCCCACGGTAGCGGAGGGCTTGCCCTTCTCGAAGGTCGCGATCCACAGCCGCTCCAGGATCTCCTCGTGCTTTTCTCCCAGCGCTTCTTTCATTGGAGCACCCCCGTGAGCCTGACCAGCCTGTCCACCGCGAAGCCCGCGGCGAAAGCGAAAGGAATGATGAATGCCACGATCGCGACGCTCGTCTTCCATCCCCTCTCCTTCGCCATGACGGCGAACTGCGCCACGCAGGGGATGAAGAGGGTGAGGGTGATCGCCGCGACCAGGAGCTGCCGGTAGGAGAGCAGGCCCTGCTTGGCAAGGTCGAAGAGCCCCGCCGCCCCGTAATCGCGGCGGAAGAACCCGAAGAGGAAGGCGGATCCCGCCTGGGGCGGCAGGCCGAGAGCTTCCATGACGGGCTTCATGGCGCGAATGAGAAGCTGGAAGAGCCCCGTAATCTGGCCGAGCCAGACGGCCACGCTCACAAGCAGGAAAACGGGAATGATCTCCCGCAGGTACCAGCGCATGCGGGAGTAGGTCTTGGTGAGGACGTTGCCCAGGCGAGGAAGGCGAATGGGGGGAAGCTCCATGGCGAAGCTGGGCGGAGCGCCGGGCAGAATGCGGGCCGAGAGCCATCCCACGAGGAGAAAGACTGCGAGGATCACGAACGCCCAGATGGCCAGCGCGATCGGCGAGCGGGAGAGCAGGGCCAGGATGACCCCGAGCTGGGCAGAGCAGGGGATGGCAAGCGCGAGGAGCAGCGTGGCGATGACCCTCTCCCGGCGCGTCTCCAGGGTGCGCGTCACCAGGGTCGCCATGGTGTCGCAGCCGAACCCGAGGATGACGGGGATCACGGCGCGGCCGTTCATCCCGATGCGTTTGAACGCCCTGTCCACCAGAAGAGCGATCCGCGGAAAATATCCGCTGTCTTCCAGTATGGAAAAGGCGAGGAAAAAGGTCCCCACGATCGGCAGGATGATGGCCAGGGCGTATCGGAAGCCGAGGGTCAGAACCCCGTAATCGCCGACGAAAAGGTCGCTCACGACCTTCCAGGGCACGAAGCGCGCGAACAACGATACGAGGAATGGATTGATGATGCGGCCGAAGAGGGTGCCCTCGATGAAGGTGACCAGGGTGCCGGCGCCGAATATTCCCACGAACCAGTAGAGGCCCAGAAGAACGAGGAGGAGGAGCGGCACCCCTGTGAGCGGCCGGATCATGAGCCTGCTCACCGTCTCCCCGATCCGCCGCTTGCCGGCGGCGGTGGCGTCGAAACAGCGCTCCAGGATCTGCCGCACGCGCTCCTGCCTGTGGGAGCTTATCGCGGTGCACAGGGAAGCGTGTGACGCTTCCGCGCTCCGCACCGCCTCCTCGATGTCCGCCGCCGCCTTTCCCTCCCGCGAGGCGACCAGGACGGCTATCTCGCTGTCCCGTTGAAGGAGCAGGAGGGCTATCGCCCGCCTGGAAAAGCCATAGTCCGAGGAAAGAAGGCGGGATATCCTCGCGATTGCGGTCTCGATTGCCGGATCGTAGCTGACAGGGGAAGCAGCCGGGAGGCATTCCCCTGACAGCCGCCGGGTGAGCTCATCGAGCCCCAGGGAGAGCACGCCCGAAGTCTTTGCGACGCCGACGCCGATCTCCCGCTCCAAGACCTCGGCGTTCACGGAGAGCCCCGCTTTTTCAGCCTCGTCCATGATGTTGAGGTCGAGCACGACGGAGAGGCCCGCCTCGATGAGCTGGAGGGTGAGGCTGAGCATGCGCTGGAGGTTCTTGGTGTCCACGACGTGCACGACGAGGTCCGGCTTCTCTTCCAAAAGGAGCCTGCGCGTCACCCTTTCCTCGTCGGTGATGGAAAGAAGCCCATACATCCCCGGAGTGTCGATGACTTCCTGGATCCGGCGCGCCTTTCCATTGCCTGCGGCTGCCTTGGCCAACCCCCGGGAAAGCTCCACCGTGGTCCCGGGATAGTTGGAAACCACCGCGTAGGCCCCGGTCAGCCTGTTGAAGATCACGCTCTTTCCGACGTTGGGGTTTCCGACGAGGGCGATCTTGCGCGCGCAGCCATCGGCGTGAGAAGCGCCGCCGCCGTGGCAGCCGCGCCTATTTCCTGCCAGAGCGAGCGCCATTTGCTTTCCCTTTCGAGTGGGTTTTCCTGCAGGAGGGACAGTACCCGAAGAGCTCCATTCGATGGCTCACGGGCAGGAATCCGTTCCCCCGCGCAACCTCGGCCTGAAGCCGCTCGATCTCGGGCACGTCGAACTCGACCACCGCGCCGCAGTCCAGACAGATGAGGTGGTCATGGTGCCCGTCTCCCGTGTTCTCGTAGCGCCTGCGCCCTTCGCCGAAGTCCCGCTGGGCAAGCAGCCCCTTGGAGGTGAAGAGCTTCAAGGTTCGATAGACGGTGGCAAGACCGATGCGCGGCTCCTCCTCATGGGCCAGAGCGTGGAGCTCTTCTGCGCCCAGGTGCCCTCCCCGCGACAACAGGATATCCGCGATGAGAAGGCGCCGGCTCGTGGCGGTGATGCCCCGCTGGCGCAGCATCACGTCCACCTCCCCCTCCCTGATCCTCCGTTTCGCCATCTTTCTCCCCTTCAAATGAGAATGATTCTCATTATCGCCTCATGATAAGAGAAAAGCCCGCTTCTGTCAATTGCTTCGAATGGATGTCTGCGGGACGAAAGTGGGCAACCGACGGGCGCCGCTCGGCCCGCCGGTCATTTCGCGGAAACGAGCGCCTCCGCCTCCTGCTGCAGCTTGCCGTGGCTCAAGGCGGCCTTGCAGGTCTTGCATATCTTGATGGTCTTTTCCTTCACAGTCACCTCGTAGACCACCTTCACCGCGGTGCGCTTGCACAGGGGACAGGTGGCACGGCCGTGGCTCACCAGGGTGACGAGGCCTTTGCCGCGATGGGTCTTCGCCATTGTTCCTCCTCTTGTCGAAAACGCCCGGTGAGATAGTACCGGCCGCGAGGGGCAGAGTCAAGCCGGCGGGCCGGTCCTGTATCAAGGCGGGCCGGTCCTGCCGCGCGCTGCCGGCGCAGAAGCGGCCAAAGGGCGCGCGACAGTTGAGGATTTTCGGCCGGAGATCACGACGCGCGCAGCGCGGAGCCGGGGGCCTGCCCGAAGTTTGTCTCTCTCACATCCGCCTTCTATATTGAAAACAGAGAGCATATGGAAAAGCGGTGGATTGCATTGAGTCTTGCGCTTCTTGCGGCGCGATTCGCGGCGGCGGATTCCCCGCCAATGACCCGGCAGGAACTCAGCTACGAGGTCAAAGCCGGCGAGAGAGTGAGGGACCTGTGCGCGAGGCTCGAGAAGCAGGGGGTCTCCTCGACCGCCCTCTTCCTCCGCGTCGCCTCAAGCGAAGCGTTCCCCTCCTACCCCTTCGTCCCCCTGCCTCGGCCTGCGATCGACAGGTTCGAGGGGCTTTTCACTCCCGGCGCCTATTTGCTGTCGCTGCCGGAAGCGGCGGGATCTCTCTCTGCCCCGGAAAAGCTTCTCGTGACCAGGCGGATCGTGAGCCAGCTCCTGTCGGCGAGCTCCCGAAGGTACCGCGGATTGAGCCCGCGCCACGGCCTGAACCTCTACGCTCTGGCCACCCTGGCCAGCATCGTGGAAAAGGAAGCAGTTGTAGGCAGGGACGACGACAAGGTGGCCTCCGTCTTTTTCAACCGGATGAAGGCCGGAATGACCCTCTCCTCCTGCCCATCGGTGGAGTACTTCCTGGGGTACCACCGGCCATATCTCACCCGTGCCGACATCGCAATCGATTCGCCTTACAACCTCTATCTTCATAGAGGATTGCCGCCCACTCCGATCGCGTTCTTCTCAGACGGGGCGCTCAAGGCCGTTCTCGATCCGGCGGAAACTCCCTTCGAGTTTTTCACCTTCGACTGGGCTGCGGGGCGGCTGTATTTTGCCAGGGACTACGCGAAACATCTCTTGAACACGGAGCAGGCACAGAGGAACTTCATCCGCATGTACGGCGCCCAGGCGATGTTTCGGGAGTACCCGGGCACGTTCTACGCATACTGACGCCTTCCGGGGCTCCATTTTCCCTTCTTTCATTCTTCCCGATTCTCCGTATAATAATGCCGGGAGAGGGTTTCGGCTTTGCGCAACGAAATCAGAATGTCCGCGTTTCTCAGGATCGCCGCCGCCACGCTGTTTGGATACTTTTTCGGGTACCTCAGCACCGCCATCCTGGTGAGCATCGGGATCGCGGCATCGACGCTCGGCATCCGGAGCTTCATCCTTCCCGGCGTGGCGTTCTGGGGGAACCTCCTGTTCCTCTACGTTGGAAGACGCCTCCACGTGAGCGGCCGTGCCAACCGGGCCGCGGGCAAGGCGTACCTCGTTCTCGCCAATCACTCCAGCTTCTACGACATACCGGCCCTCATGGCCGTTGTTCCGGACGCGGCGCTGGTAGGGCGGGAAAAGCTGATGCGGATACCCGTTTTTCGAACCCTTTTGAAGCTCGTCCGCTATATCCCCATCGATACGGACCGGGTTCGAAAGGCTCACGAGGCCATCGTGGATGCCGCCCACAAGGCCCGGCAGGGGCACTCCATAGCGATGTTCCCCGAGGGAACGCGGACGCCGGACGGGAAGGTGCAGAAGCTGAAGCGCGGATTCATCTACGTCCTTCGGGAAAGCCGTCTCGACGTTCTTCCCGTCACCATCCGCGGCACCTTCGCCTTGAAGCCGAAAAGCCGTTTTTCGATAGACCCTTGCGAGCCGATCGAGGTCATCGTTCATCCCCCCATTCCCAACAGGGATCTCTGCGGGCTCCCTGATCAGCTCATCATGGAAAAAGTCAGAAGCGCGATAGAAGATGGAAAAGGAGGCATTCATGAGCCTGAGTGAGGGGTGGGTGTTCATCGTCAATCCCGTCGCGGGAAACGGGTACGGAGCGGGATGCGCCGGCATCATCAAGGAGATGATGAAGCGCCATGGGGTCTCCGGGGAGATCGTGCTCACCCGCGCCAAGGGGCACGCCACGGAGCTGTCCGCCTCCTTCGCGGAAAAGGGCTTCCCGAGAATCATCGGCGTCGGCGGCGATGGGACGATGAACGAGGTTGCCCAGGCGCTTGTCGGCCGCGAGGAGGTGGTTTTCGGGGCCGTGGCGGCGGGCACCGGAAACGACTTCATCCACATCCTCGGCTTCCCCGACCGCTTCGGGGACGGCGAGTGGCAGGCGCTCTTCGACGCCAAGGCGGCGCGCATGGACGTGGGGCGCTGCAATGGCAAATACTTCTTCAATGGAATGGGCCTGGGATTCGACGCCCAGGTTGCCTTCGAGAATTACTCGGTGGACGATGGAGGGGCCGTCCGCTCGGGGAGCAAGTCAAAGTACTTCTGGCACATCCTCAAGACCATCTATCTCTACAAGGAAAAGGACATGCGGCTGACCCTCAACGGCGTTACGGAAAACAGAAAATGCTTCCTCAACACCATCGCCAACGGGAGGAGGCTTGCGGGCGGCTTTACCCTGACGCCGAAGGCCATGGCGGACGACGGGCTGCTCGACCTCTGCTTGGCGGATCCTCTCTCCCTCCCCATGCGGCTGCGGGAGCTTGCCGCCGTGATGAACGGCACGCACCTCAAGGACTCCGTGTTCCACTACTACCAGGTCCCGGGATTGACGGTCGAGTTCGACACGGAAGTCCCCGCGCACCTCGATGGGGAGCTCATCTTCGACTCGCGCTTCCAGATCGATGTCGTGGCCAAGGGCCTCAGGGTGATCATCAATCCGCGGGGAGAGCACTACTTTCTCCGGCCCGCGCCTTGAGGTAGTCGCTTCGCGTCACCAGGCCGATCACCTTCCCCTCTTCCACAATGGGGATGTAGAAGATCGTGTGCTTGAAGAAGATGCTCTCGATCTCCCGCAGCGTCGTCTCTCGCGTCCCCGAGATGATCTTCCTCGTCATGTAGGAGCGAACCGGCGCGCTCATCTGGCCGGAGCGCCGGCCCTTCATGATATCCCGCAGGCTCAAGAAACCGCAGAGACTGCCCGCGGGGTCCACCACGGGAGCTCCGGTCCTGTCGATCCTTTCCAGATACAGGGATGCCTCCTTCAGGCTCCAGGAATCCGGGATCGTGACGACGTCGCGGCACATGATCTTCTCAGCCATGAGGGCGGGAGCAAGGGCCACCCGCAGGTAGGCCTGCAGCGCGTGGAAGACAAGCCGGCCGGCCGAGTTTTTCACCAGTGCGGATGAGGCCTGGGAATGACCGCCGCCCCCGAAGGTGGCGAGCACGCGGGTCAGGTCTATCGTGCCCCGGGACCTCGCGATGATCAGGGTGTCGTTCTCCCGGGCGAAATAGAAAACGGCGAACAGCGCGTCGGGATTCTCCACCTCGAAGACCTTCTCCACCACCGCGGCGAGGCCCCCCGTCTGTCTCTCCATCTCCATGTAGCTCGTTATGATGAAGTGGCCGTGGACGGTCTGATAGGTCATCCTGTTCAACAGGGAATGAAAGAGGGTGATCTGGGACTCGTCCTTGAGCGACTGCAGGAAGGTCCGCACGAGGGAGAGAGAGGCCCCGTGCTCCAGCAGGTAGCCGGCCACGGTGAAATCGGCCTCCGTCACGTTTTCGTGGGTGAAGTTGCCGGTATCGGCGTAGATTCCCGTGAGCGCGATTGTTGCTTCCTCGGGGCTCAGCGCGAGAGACTGCTCGATGGCCTGGAGGCCAAGAAGGGTCGTGTTGGCGCCCGCGGCGGCATTGTGGATCACCGCTCCGGGAATATCGGATGCCTCGTCGGGGTGATGATCGAACACGTCGATGGACGCCGGGAGGGGCGAAACGGCCTGGAGGTACTCCTTCACCCGCGCATAGCATCGCGTGTCCACCACGATGATCCGCTCCACGGGCTCTCCCGCCAATTCATCCACCGAGGCGAGGTCCAGCTGAGGCCTGTAGAAATTGAAGAGATTCCTGGCCACGGGATGAATGAGGTTGCTCGCTACGGCGCGATACTCCGGGTAGAGCCGTCGGGCGAGAACAAGGGATCCCAGGCAATCGAGATCCATATTGGTATGTCCGACGATGATGCGCATCGGCCGAGCCCCGGCCATTGTAAACCATAACCGGCACCCGGAATCAAGAGAAGACCGGCGACGCCGGGCTACCGGCCCCTGCCGGTCCACCGCCTGTTGAAGAGCCAGAACACCATCATGATGAGAGCTGAGGAGGCTACCGAGATGCCCAGAATCAGCCAGAACGAGAAGGGCAGGTGGGCCACGGGGATCATGACGTTCATGGAGAACACGCTCACCACGAACGTGGGAACCATGATTGATATGGTGATGATGTTGAGCGTCTTCATGAGGACGTTGAGGTTGTTGTTGACGACGGAAACGCGCGCGTCCATGAGGCTCGCGAAGATGTTGGAGAAGATCTCGGCCTGCTTGGAGCACTGGTTGTTCTCGATGATGAGGTCGTCCAGGTACTCGAGGGCCTCCTGGGTGAAGCCGAGCTTGAGCGCGATGGACTTGAGCTTGTCGATCACCACGCCGTTGGAGTGTATCGCGTTGTGGTAGTAGACCATCCCCTTTTCCAGGCTGAAGAGGTTGATGAGGTGGCGGTTCTCCATGGCCGTGACGATCTTCGACTCCAGGGAATCGCCGATGGAGTTGATGATCTTGAGGTGCTCGATGTAGTGCAGGGTGGTTCTATAGAGGATCCGCAGCAGGAGGTCCTGCAGGGTCATGATCTTCTGGACGTGTTTTCCCTCGAGCGGCAGCAGGTCTTCCTGGCCAACGATCACGAGTTTGTCCACGAAGAGGAACAATCCCATGGAGGCGACCTTGAAAACGAACTTGTCCGCCGCGGAGTAGTTCTTCGGCCTCTTCACGATCATGGCTATGTGCTCCGGCTCGAGCTCCAGGCGCGAAAGCTCGTCCGGGTCGAGGGCGGAGGCGAGGGTATGCTCGTCCAGCTTCAGATCGTTCACCAGGTATCTCTTCTCCGCCTCGTCGGGATTCGTGTACATGAGGATGTTGCACCCGTTTCCCTCGCCACTGCAGAACTTGCCGTCACGGATCTCGTAGGTCTTCAGCATAACGCGTCTCCTTCCAGAATCTGGAGCGCTTCGGCCCCCCGCTCGCGCTCCCAGCGGAACTGCCGGGTAAAGAGTCCGTAGTACAGGCCCCGCGCGCGGATGAGATCCGCGTGGGTGCCCATCTCGGAGATCCTTCCCCCCTCGATAACGACGATCCTGTCGGCCCGTTTGATCGTCGAAAGACGATGGGCGATGATGAAGCTGGTGCGGCCCTCCATGAGGGTCTCCATGCCTTTCTGGATGAGGCTCTCCGTGAGGGTATCCACGGAACTGGTGGCCTCGTCCATGATGAAGATCTCGGGCCGGGCCAGTATCGCTCGCGCGAGGCTCACCAGCTGCTTCTGGCCGACGGAGAGCCTGCCGCCGCCCTCCCCCACCTCCGTCTCGTATCCACGCTCGAGCTTCGCGATGAAATCGCGGGCCCCGGCCAGGCGCGCGGCCTCTTGGACATCGGAATCCGAGGCCTCCAGTCTTCCATAGCGGATGTTCTCGAACACGGTCCCCGAGAAAAGGTGCGGCGTCTGAAGAACCATCCCGATCCTGGATTGAATGGCGTTGAGGGACAGCGCCAGGTAGTTCCTTCCGCCAAAGCTGATAGTCCCGCGCGCCGGCTCGTAGAAACGGCAGAGGAGGTTGACGATGGTGGTCTTGCCCCCGCCCGTGGGCCCCACCAGCGCTATGGTCTCCCCGTCCCGCACCTTCAGGCTGAAGCCGGAGAGAACGGGTTTTCCCGACTCGTAGGCGAAGTCGACGTTATCGAACTCGATGTCGCCCTTGATGCTTCCCGGATCGATGGAGCCCTGCCTGTCCCTGATCTGCGCCGTCGCATCGATGAGGGAGAAGCTCCGCTCGGCCGACGCGATTGAATGCTGCATGTCGGCATAGACGCGCGCCAGGTCCTGGATGGGCCACATCATGAAGGTGACATAGCCGAGAAATGCCTGGATTCCTCCCACCGTCATGGCTCCGAGCTGGGCCTCGCGGCCGCCGAACCACACGATGGCGCCGACGGCGCACGCCGTGATGATCTGCACGACGGGAAGAAAGAGGGCTGAAAGCCACGCCGCGCGGAAACCCGCCGCATACATGTCGGCGGTGAGCCGGGAGAACTCCTGGAGGTTTCTCTCCTCGCGGCAGAGGGCCTTCACGACGCGCACCCCGGTGATGTTCTCGTTGTAGGAGGCCGTGATCTTTGAATTGAGCCGCCTCACCTTGCGGAACTCCCCGATGATCCTGCCCTTGAAGCGTATAGCCACCAGGATCAGAACGGGGATGGCGCCGAAGACGAGAGCGGCGAGCCTCGCGTTGATCACGAACATGAAAATGGAGGCCGAGACGATATTGGAGATCGCCCAGCAGACGTCGATCATCCCCCAGGTGATGAGCCCGGAGATCCTCCCGGAATCCGAAGTGACGCGCGCCATGATCCATCCCACGGGCGTCCTGTCGAAGTAGGAGAAGGAGAGCTCCTGCAGGTGGTCGAACATCTTCTTTCGAAGGTCGTACTGCACCCGCTCCCCCAGGGTCCCGGCGAAGAAGATCATGCCGAATACCGATACGGCCTGGGCCAAAATCACGCCGGCGAAAACGGCCGCAATGGCGGCGAGCCTGGCCGGGTCGTGGCGGGAGATGGCCTCGTCGATGATCCTCTTGTTGAGGAAGGTGAGAAACGAATCCGCCGCCGCCACCGATGCGATCAGCAGGAGAAACGTCAGGACCCGGGGCCAGTGCCTGCGAAGCTCCCCTACCATGCGAAGCAGGGTCCTGCCGTTGAAGGAGCTTGAAAACTCTTCTTCCTCGCGCAGCCGCTCAGACACGGGCTATCTCCTCCTCAAGCTCGGATTCGATCCTGGTTTGAAGATCGAATATCTTTCTGTACATTCCCCCGCCGGCAAGAAGCTCGGCGTGGGTGCCGCGCTCCACGATCCGGCCGGAGTCGAACACGAGGACCAGGTCCGCCTTCATGAGGCTCTGGATCCTGTGGGCGATGACGAAGCTCGAGCGGCCCTTCATAAGCCGCTCCAGGGCGGAGCGGATGGCGGCTTCCGTCTCCGTGTCCACCGACGAGGTGGAGTCGTCGAGGATGAGGATGGCCGGGTCTTTCAGGATGGTGCGCGCGATCGCGACCCTCTGCTTCTGCCCGCCGGAGAGGGTCACCCCCTTCTCCCCCACCAGGGTCTCATAGCCGTCGGGAAAACCCATGATGACGTCGTGCATGGCGGCCGCCCGCGCCGCCTTCTCCACGGCATCCTGCCGGAGATCGCCTGAAACTCCGTAGGTGATGTTCTCCCTGATGGTGCGGGAGAACAAAAGCGGCTCCTGCTCCACTATCCCGATCTGCCGGCGCAGGGAGTGCCGCTCGTAGAGGTTGAGCTCCCTGCCGTCCAGGAGGATGTGCCCCCCCACGTAGTCGTAGAAGCGGGGGATGAGGTTCACGAGGCTCGTCTTTCCCGAGCCTGTGGATCCCAGAAGCGCTATGGACATCCCCGGCTCGCAGCGGAAGCTGATCCCGGTGAGTATCGGCCGTGCCGCGTCATAGCCGAAGCTCACGTCGCGGAAGTCGAGCTCGCCGCGCAGCCGCCCCGTGGGCTGAAACCCGTGAGCGATAGGCTCCTGATGCTCTTTCAGGACGGTGGTGACCCGCTCGTAGGAGACAAGCGCGCTTGAGATGTCCACGATCAGCCTACCCAAAAACCGGATGGGCCAGATCAGCTGGGCGATCATTGCCACGAAGGCGATGTACGTTCCCAGGGTGATCGTCCCGGAGATTGCGAGCATTGCGCCGAAGGAGAATCCGCCCAGCATCTGGAAGCCGCACACGAGGTCGGTGAGGGGCCAGAAAAAAGCGTTCAACAGGACGAGCTTTCTCCCCCGCCTGAACTTTTCCCGATTCACCTTCTCGAAGCGCTCCATTTCGAAACCTTGACGCGCGAAGGCCCTCACCACGCGGGCTCCGGTGAGGTTCTCCTGAAGCGTGGTCGAAAGGAGGGCTTCCTGTTCCTGGTAGCGCTCGTAGCGCTTCGATATCGAGCGGAAGAACAGGACTGAAATGACGAGGACAAGCGGGATCACCGCCACGGAGACAAGGGCGAGCCGCGAGCTTAAGGTGAAAAGAGCGCTGAAGTTGACGATGAACAGCAGGACCACCCTGCCGAATCCGATGGCCTGGTCCGCGTAGAACTTGCGCACGGCATCCATGTCTGAGGTGGCCCGTTCGATGAGATCTCCCGTCGGTGTCCTGTCATAGTACGAGAAGGGCAGCTTCTGGACATGGTCGAAGAAGCTGTTCCTGAGGCGTCGCGCAATCCCTTCGGCCGTCTGGGAGGAAAATCGACCGGAGAGGAATGAAAACGATCCCTGGAACAAGGCAAGCCCCAAAAAGCCGGCGGCCGTCCAGATGATGAGAGCGGGCGCGCGCCCGGGAAGGATTGCATCGACAAAATACCGCAAGAGCAGATAGGTGCCGGTCTGCAAAACCGCCGCGATCCCCGTGCTCAATGCCGCCGCCAGATACTTGAGACGGTACCCGGCCATGAGGCGCAGCAGCCCCCGGAGTCGGTTTTTGGAGATGGCGGTGCGCGGGTCAAAGGCTTTCACTGTGGCGTTCCTCCGAAAATGGCGCCGGGAAAAAAACGGCGACGCTCGCCCCGAACTCGAGACGAAAGGGCTGATCCCTTCGTGAAAGTGTTTTTCTTAAAGGAAGCGAAAAAGGGCCCGAGAGTCAAGCCGGACATGGGCCATGGAGGGCAGGTCCCCGGAGGCGCCGGGCCCCGAAGGCGCGGGGCTTTGAAGGCGCCGGGCCCCGATCATCCTCAGCGCGCGAAGGCCCCCTGGAGAAAGCCGCTCAGCTCATCACCGAGCTGGAACCGATCCGCTGCCAGCACCAGGACCGGCAGATTGGCCTTCCATTTCGGGTCCCACGTTATTTTTATTGGCGGCCGGGCCTTGCCATCGGACTCAATGCGGGAGAGATACAGCGCGGTGAGGCCGCTCTTATCGCGCTTGGATGAAAAAACCAGCCACCGGCTGTCCGAAGACCAGGCATGCCAGGAGTCCATTGCATCATCCCTGTTGCATTCGAGCCTGCGCATCGTGCCGGTTTCAATGGAAAAAAGCCAGATATCGGAGGATTGACGGGCGAAATAGCTTTTCGATGCGTCGCCCGAAACAAAGGAAATCCATTTCCCGTCCGGCGAGAATCGGGGAAAATAGCAGAAGTCGGACGGCGGCATGGCCAAAAGCGGCTTTGCCTCGCCTCCCTTTCCATTATTTACGGCGACGGTGAAGATGGAGACGGGATTCAGATGGATTGCGCCGGGAGAGGGAACGTATCTGCAGAATACAAGCGTTTTTCCATCCGGGCTCCACGACGGCGAGTCTTCCACGAAAGCCGGATCCGAGGCCCCGGGAAGAAGCTCCAGGCTCGATGAGCTGATGTCGAAAAGCGCAATGTCTCCCTCCGTATAGACCATATCGAAAGGCTCCACGATGGTTGATTTCACCTTTATGAGAGAGCGCGTATGCGCAGCCATCGCGATCGTCTTTCTGTCCGGGGAAAGGCTCACGAAAGAAAACTCTCCGAGCTTGACATCGGTGAAAGGAGTCTCGCCGTCTTTTCGCGCGGATGCGATGAGCCGCCTGTCCTGGCCTCGGCGGGCGTTCAGCGCGGCCGCATCGCCGTGGTAGGAGTGGCATCCGACGCACAACGATCCGACGGCGGGAAAGCCGCCGGGCTGCTCGTCGTCGAGGCGGAAGTGCTTTATCACGGCGTCCTGGTCGGGATTGAACAACGGCTCGACCATCCTGTAGATGATGGTGTCGTCGATCCTTCCCACATCTATCTTCACCTGGACGGCGTCGCTGACCCGGCCTGTGGCGCCATCCCGGCTGACCACGAAGGCTACCGCGGGGTATTTCAGGAAGGGCGCGAACTGCTCCCCACTCAGCACGAGCCGCCGATCGGTTGCTGCAAGCGCGAGCCTTTCGTTTCCGGCTGTGATCGTGACGGCGTATTGGGTCCCGGGTGGCGCATCATCATCCCATTCAAGGAGGGGGTGAAACCAGTTCGCCGGCGCCACCGCCCCGTCCGAGATACTCGTGATGGCGAGCGCCGTATCGTCGGCGGCTGCCGGAGGCAGAGGGGCGAGAGCGAGCACGGCGAGAAAAGCAAGCGCCCATGTCATTCTAGCAACCTTCGCCGATATACGCAGCTTCTTCCTGGCGATATCTCTCCAGATCGAACTTGTAGGACTCTATCAGCGTATCGATAAGGGACTGCAGATCGGCCGCCTCGTATTCCTCGAGAGAGGTGAAACCGTGCCCGAGCTCCGCCGACTCGTCTCCCGCGATATTCACCTCGCCCAGCTTCACGAAGTAGAAGTTCCCCTGGAGGTCGCAGGCTAACTTCGCATCGGTGACGTTTCTCATGTCCTGGACGCGCCGAAAAAGCTCTTCACCTTCCAGAAGCGAGTAGTTTCGAAGCTCCTGGCTGTTGATCGCCACGCCGGCGGGGAAGCGGCTCAGGGTTCGAGGGTTCAGGTCGAATTTCGCCTTGTACCAGGGGCAGGCGCGGAATATCGGTCCGACCTTGGGGTCGATGAACCGCGCGCCGTTTCTTGCATGGATTTCCTTTCGAAGGAGAAGATACCAGTCGAGACCCAATGAGTTCACCGCGTCCGCCAGGTAGCTTGGCGTCGCCATATCCGAATGGTTGAGCTGGATCTTGTCCAGGTACCCCGCGTATCTCTTGTTGCTGAAGTACAGGATGATTTTCTTTCGAGGGTCAGCCTCGGCCTTGATCGCTTCAATGGTCTTCGCATCCACCAGGGTTTCGACGTCCGTCACGTGACGGTCAAGCCCTTTGCCCTTCTCCTCCATTGCGGTCCATGCATCAGGCCATGAGAACCGGTAGGTTTCCCCCGCGACTTCCACGTCCTTGATGAAAAGGGCGTTGAAGCCCAGAACGGGAATCGATGTGACTCCCGTGGGAAGGGAAAACTTCACGGACTCGATGATTTCAACCCACTCACGCTCTCGAAGGAGGGCAAGGTTGACACGCTCGCGGGTGGTCATGTCCTTGGCTGCGCGGGACTCGTCCGCGGATACGGGCTTATACCAAGCAGTGCCGCTGAATATCTTCTTGAGCAGGCCTTCTGAAAAGGCAAGCCCATGGCGGGCGAAGATCTCGTTCCGGAAGAGGCGGGCTGGATTGAGGTAGAGATGATTCAAGGCAAGCTGGACGTTCAAGGGAACCTCGAGCGTCGCCTCGCCGTATGGAGCGGAAGTGGCGTACAGTCGATCCGGCTTGTATTGGCGAGCGTTCATGAACGCCGAGACTACGGTAAAGTCGTACTCATCTTCGATCTTTTTAATCCAGTTGACGTTCCTCACTTCCATCGGAGTAAGGGCGTTGAGGCCCACGGCCGGGTCCTGCTTGTACCACGGAATCTTTGAGTATATGGCAAGAAGGACCGGGGTCTTGAAGATGTATCCGTGGCGGGCGTACATCTCGTTCCTGATAATGGTCATGTGGCTCACTCCCAGATCTCCCAATGCTTCCATCACGCGGTCGGGAGCCGTGAGATCCGCCTCCGTATATGCCCTCTTTGCCCCCTCGTAGCTCTTGCTGGTGAGCCAGTCCGTGATGGACTTGGAGATGACGTACTGCTGGGCCGCGGCGGGAAGCGCAATGCTGAACAGAAATGCCGCCGAAAGAACTGACATGCCGGTACGTTTCATTCTCATTCTCCTTTCTCTTATTCCTTGAGCGAGAGAGCGTAGCGGGCGGCGAGCATCTGACGCAGACGCTTCATAAAAGCATCACCGGGGTCGATTTTATCAGTCGGCTTATACGATGGATCTTTCTCGAGATAGAGGGCGAAATGGGGCAGGTCCTTCTTCATGTACTCGTGGTGCCCGATCAGGTACTCGATTGATGGATGCCGGGAAGCTATCCATGCGCACAGGGCGGCGCAGGATGAAAGCTCGGCATCCGTCAGCTCTTTTTCGTTTTTCGCGACCATTTCAATACCGATGGCACACCAGTTGAAGCCGATGGTGTGCCTGCCGATCACATTCTCCGGCTGAAGGCGGTAGACGGTCCCGTCTTTTGCGATTACGTAATGAATACCAACGTTCACGTCTCCGTGCCCGGCTATATCCGTACGGCCTTTTGGAAGGACATCGGGCTTGAACGTGGCAAGACTGTCCGTCAGGCCCGACATCGCGGTGAAATGGACAACGATCATCTTCGGATCGGCAAGCTCGGTGGATTCGATTCCGAAGTGAACCCTGGCGTATTCCTTGAGAAGCTCCATGCGCTTCTCCGTGAGCACGGGGTACTCGCGGAGGGCGGGAGGGTCCACCGGAGGCCGGTCCGCGCTCTGGGCCGTGAGGATCCCCACCACCGAGAGCGCGAGCGCCATGACAAGGCCGGCGCGTATGTATCTCGTATGTCTTATCGTCATCTCCACCTGGCCTCGTTCACTACTGCTGTAAATTCTTCCGAGGTTTATCCAGTTTCTATTCCGCGTTCTCGACAGTTATCTCGACCCGGCGATTGGCCTGCTGCTTGCTCAAGGGGACATCTTTTATCACCGGTTCCGTCGCCCCTTTCCCCACGACTTTCACGGAAAGCTCCGTCGCGCCGGGATTTTTCAAAAGGTAATTCTTCACGGCGAGCGCGCGCTCATTGCTCAAGTTCATTTGGGCGTTGGGCATTCCGACGTCGGCGGTGTGGCCGGTCGCGGTCAGGTCTATTGTTTTCAAGCCTTCCATTCCCTTGAGGATATTATCCAGCTTTCGCTCTTCCCCCGGGAACCATGCATCCTGGTTGGGTATGAAAAGCAGGGGCGTGTTGTCCTTCACTGTTTGCATAAACTGGCGGGCTAAGGCGGCTTCGGGCGTTTCCGCGTTCTCCACGGGCGCAACGGACGGCTCTCTGGACGTTGTTTGCGCCGGCGGTTTGAACAAGAAAATAAAGAAAATCAGCGCGGCAATGGCAGCTGCTCCAAATACTATGATGAGGAGGGGAAAGAACCGCTTCTTTTCCGGTTTTGATCTAGTGGTCTGCGCCTGCATAGAGATCGTTTGTTGAGGGGGAGGAGGCGCCGACGGCGGTTCATGCGGTCGGGGTGGCGGCGGCGGCGGTGCAGATGGCCGCTTAGGCGAGGAAGGCGGTGGTGATACCGAAAGCCGTGTTGGTTGAGGAGGAGGCGCTTGTACCGTGGGCTGTACGGGCGGAGGAGGTGGCGGCGGTGCCGATGGTTGTTTGGGTGGAGGAGGTGGAGGTGGTGCTGATGGCTGCTTTTGTGAAGGTGGAGCCCATCCTCTGACCACCGTATAGTGATGCTCCTCTTCTTCCTGATCCTTGAACACAGTGGTCGGGCCGGCAGTCTTGTCCCTGTCCGTCAAAAGCCGTTTGACGCCGCAGGCATCCGCGTATTGGTAAAACTGCTCCAGATTGTGGGGCGCCCAGGCCGGATCCGCCTTGAAATCCTTTATCCTACCGGCCAGGATTTCGCGGTTGGAGAGGGTATCGGCTTTCCTCCATTTGTCCAGAACATTATTAAGCGCCTGCTCATCCATGGGGATTTGATTTCTGTCATCGCTCGCGTCTGTCGGCATGAGCTGCTCCTTGTTTATTGCTCCTCACATTCTTGAAAAAAGAGTAATCCAAGTTGGTTCCTCACGCAAGCGAACAGCCGGAGCAAGCCGACCCGGGTAGTAATAATGCTTTTTTCTGCTATTATTGAAACGGAGGCGATGATATGGAAAGTTTTATCGATCATGATGACGCCGAAAAATATATTCCCCAGAAGGTTAAGGAACATCTGCGCGGGCTCATTAGCCGTTCCAGGCTTCCGGAAACCGAAGAGACCATGCAAAAGCTCGTCGAAGCCTGGCTTCTGAAAAAGGCGGCTTTTCAAAAGATGGCCGAACACGGCCGCTTTCAAAATACCCGGGTCCTGGGAAAGGACGACAAAAACGGCTGCCTGGTCCTTACCCTGTCTGGTTCTCTCGTCGTCGTCGGGCCGCTCGTCGAAGGCAAGCGGGAGATCAAATACTCGAGCATCGGACTCCGCACGGACGTGCCGGAAACGCTTCTGGTGAAAGACGGACGGCTGGCCCAGGACATCGAATGCAAGAAGCCCATCTTTTTAGTCGACAGCGAGCTTGAAAAAACCTCGCCGGTGACCGACATCGCGGTGGCGCTCGATAATGAGAGCGAGCGGGAACAAGCCGCCTTCCTCCACAAAGCCGATAAAAAGCTGGAAGGCGATTTTATCCGCTTCAACAAGCAGGCGGTGGAAGAAAAGGGGGCCGACGATATTCCGCGCCGGCGGGACGACCTTTTCCAGAAATGGATCATCATCCAGTGGTTTCTCTACGGCGGCCTGGAAAAACACGTGTTCATGGCAAGGGCCAAAATCTTGTGGCTCGAGCTTTTCACCACAGTCTACGACGCGTTGAGCAAAAAAAAATCCGATGCCGCGGAACGGGATACCCTGTTTCTGGATTTCACCAATGTCAAATTCGCCAAATTCTGCGACGACTACAAATGGTACGAATCGGAACACAAGAACTTCGATATCGGGTTGATGAAAGCCCTGGAAGAGCTTCCGGAATACGGCGCCTATCTCGATTTCGTGGACGGATATTGCGATCGCGTATAGGTGACCGCCTTTCGGCGGGCTGTCGATCGGTTGATCCCGGTTTGTCTTCCTGACGGAACGCTCTGCCTCGCCCATGCTTGCAAAGGCGCGATCATTTGTATAGCATGCGCCGACACGGGGAGCACGTGCGTGCCTGGTTGTTCCATGAAGAAGTACCGCGGCTTTCTTTTCGATGCGGACAACACCCTCTTCGACTACGACAGGGCTGAGAGGGAGGCGCTCACGGAATCCCTCCGTGAAGCGATTCCGGGCATTGCGCTCCATGAGGCCCTGGCCGCCTACCGGGAGATCAATTCCGGCTTCTGGCAAAGCTTCGAGAAGGGACGAGTGGGCCTGGAAGATTTGAAGGTTGGTAGATTCCGCGCTCTCCTGGATTCTCTGGGAGTCGAGGGAGATCCCGCGCTCATTTCTTCCCGATATCTGGCCAATCTCTCCACCAAGGCGTATTTCCTGCCGAGCGCACGACGGGTGGTCGAGCAGCTGTCCCGCTCGGCGCGCCTTGGCCTGATCACCAACGGCATCGGGCTTGTCCAGCGCGGGAGGCTTGAAAAGTCCGGCATCTCGCCGCTTTTCAGTGCCGTCATCATATCGGAGGAAATCGGCGCGGCGAAGCCCGACCCCCGGTTCTTCAAGGCCGCCATCGAGGCGATGTCCCTTCCCGCCCAGGCCCTCCTGTGCATAGGCGACAGCCCCAGCTCCGATATCGCGGGTGCCAGGGCTGCGGGGATCGACGCGTGCTGGTTCGCGCCCGCCGGCCGGCCCTGGCCGGGCCCTGGGGCCGAACCTGAGATGGTGATCCGCGACCTTCGGGAGATTCTGTCATGATTCCCGGCCCAGCAGGCATGGCCGCCGCCCCCAATCCCCAAGTCCTGTACGACAGCTTTGCCCTGCCGGTAGCGCGCCTGTGCAGGCGTATGATCCGCGACCGGGAGGCTGCGCAAGACGCAGCCCAGGAGGTCTGGTTCCAGCTCATGAAAAGCCTGCCGTCTTTCTCAGGGCGGTCCTCCATTGGCACCTGGGTCTGGACCGTCGCACGCCGAACAATCTGGTGCCACATCAGACGGGAAAAGGTCTATTCAATTCGCTTCATGGAGGATCGCCGGGCCTGGATCCAGCTGGAGTGCGATGAGTGTCTGACCGCAATCCTCCATTGCGTCCACAACCAGGACCGCTTCATCTACCTGATGCGGACTCTGGCCCACCTCGGATTCGCCCAGATTGGCGAGGTCTTGGGCCTCCAGGAAGCGGCTGCCCGCCAGAGCTACAATCGCGCCCGGCGAAAAATCGGCAATTTCCTGAGCTCGCAATGCCTGCTCTACAATCCCGACGGCAATTGCCGCTGCCGCATGAAGGCCCCCATCAAGAAGAATTACAAAGCGTCCGAGTACCGCAAGGTAAGGGAGCTTTCTCGCCGCATCATGTTCATGGAAGCGGCTGAAACCTTCAACCCTCCCAAGGAGTACTGGCGCGGGCTTCTCGGCATGGCCGCGCCCGAACCCTGCAAGAGCAGCGCCGGCTCGAGTAAAAACCCTGCGGCGGTCTGTCACGATTGACTCACGGTCGGCCACCAAACACGGCAGAGGAGGAAAATCGCCATGCCCGATCTGAACCTGGTCGCCCCGTGCGGCCTCGACTGCGCCAATTGCGAGCTTTTCATCCCGAACAATCGAACCGATGTCTGGCAGCGCGCCGCCGCAAGATTGAACAAGAAGCCCGAGGACGTAGCCTGCAAAGGCTGCCGTGCCAACAACGGCTGCACGGTCCACATGGATTGCGCCACCCTGGCATGCGTTGCGAAGAAAGGCTTGATCTTCTGCAGCGAGTGCGAGGAGTTCCCCTGCTCCCGTCTCATGCCCGCCGCTGACGGGGCGAGATTCTACCCCCACAATTACAAGCTCTACAATCTCTGCCGCATCAGGCTTCTGGGGCTGGAAAGATTCCTGGAAGAAGCCCCGATCATCCGCAAGCGTTACTTCCATGGCAAGTTCGTCGTCGGCTTGGGCCCTCAGGATCCGCAATGATGCGCCGCGGCCCGCCGCCCTGCTGTCCCTGCCGCGCGCCATGGACACCGCGGCGGCGTTTCAAGCAGGCGCTCGGCTTAGGGATTTCCGAGGCGGCAAGCAGGCGCTCGGCTTAGGCTCGGGTATGCTGCCGCTATCCAAGCGCCGGCGGTACTGGTAAGATATGGCCGCAATGCCCAACAGGTGTCAGGATTGGCTTGACCAGGCTGTAAGGAACCTCGAGCAAGCGGAAGCGTCTCGGAAGGATGACCGGCACGAGTGGGCGTGTTTCGCCGCCCAGCAGGCCGCGGAGCTTGCCGTGAAAGCCCTCCATCTCTGGCACGGACAGGAAGCGTGGGGCCATACAGTTGCCCGGCTGCTCGCAGACCTTCCGCAGCCCGCGCCGCGGGAACTCATGGAGAGGTCGAAAGTGTTGGACAATTTCTACGTTCCCACGCGCTATCCGAACAGCCATCCCGAGGGTGCACCCTTCCACCATTACGGAGAGTACCAGAGCGGGGAGGCGATCCGCTATGCCGGTGAGATCATTGACTACGTCCGTGCTCGCATGGCCGAAAAAAGAGAAGGTTGATTCCTCGCTTCGGGTCTGGGCGCGCGGCTGTGCCAGATCCCTTCGCGAGCTCCTGGCCATCGGATACATCGGCTCCTACGCCAGGGGGGATTGGGGCGTGGGCAGCGACATAGACCTGATCGCTATCCTTGAAAAAAGCGATATTCCCTTTGAAAACAGGCCTCTCGCCTTCGACACGACCTCCCTGCCGGTACCCGCCGATATGCTTGTGTACACGCGTGAGGAGCTTTCTGCGGTCATGAGCCGAGGCGGACGTTTTGCGGCTACGTTGCAGCGGGAAATGCAATGGGTGTGGCAGCGCTCCGACTTCCGGGGTTTACCGGACTGACTCCACGAAAGTCCTCAAGCAGGCTCTCGCCGCGCATCCGTTCTCGTCATTTGATGCGCCGGGACTGGGAACCAGGGTGAGCGCTGCCGCCGCAAGAATGATTATGGCGGCGACTCGCAGGATGGATGCTATCCTTTGAACGTCCAATTTGAGGGTGGCGAATGTTTAGCAGGCTCCTTCTCACCACAGTACTCGCGCTGCTTCTCGGAGCGTTCCTCCCGCCGCAATAGAGAATGGCAGCATGACCCTGATCTCCCTGTTCACTCCGGAGGGGCTGGTAAAGGTGGTCGCACCGTGAAGTTCAAAGCCATGTAGGCGCTTGCCGCGGGAAAGAAGAGGTAGCAGGCGGCAATCAGGAAAGGGTCCATGAAAGATCGGCGTTGAGGTCGATGTCGAGCCCATCGCGCTCAGCGTAGACGCGGCGATCGCCTGTGGGCTGATCCTTGGTGCATGCCGAATCCCCCGGCGCCGTCGTCATAGCGGTGAGCGATGACGGCCGCGGGCTTCCACCCGGCCTTGATTTCCGCAACTCCCCGTCCCCCGGGCTTCAAATCGTCAACATCATGGTTCGTAGACTAAATGGGACGATATCGCTCGGGGAGGGCGAGGGAACGAGTTTCAGGATCGCCTTCCCCGAGGAGACTGACGGCGCCACTGCGTGAACCGGCCCGCGGGCTGCCGTCATCCACTCAGTCGCCGGAGGCTTAGGGCGGGAGCATCCAGTTGCCGTAATCCGTTCCCAGCCACACGGTTCCGTCATGAGGGCTTACCGTGATTGCCCACACGGTCAAGTCCGGCCCAAGATTGGCGCTGATGTTATCCCAGCTCTCGCCCGAGTCGGTCGAGCGGAAGATTCCCCGGGCAATGCCGTGCCACACCTCCATTTGACCTGCATAGATCGTCTGGGGCCGGGTAGGGTCCACGGCGATCCAACGGAAGCAGAGGTCGCCGAAGAAATTCCTCTCAGGCCATTACCATTACGGTCGTCGCGCACCGTCCATCCGGCGCCGTCGAATATCCAGACTCCTGCGTCACCGGCCGCATAGAGACGGTTGGGATCTCCCGGGTCCACATCCACCTCGCCGAGCGCACCGCTGATTCTGCCCGGCAGGGGTGTCCACGTGTCTCCCTGGTCGGAGGAACGAAGCACCTGCCACTCCCAGCCTCTCGCGTCCTTTTGAACGGCGGCAAACACCACATCCCCATCGCTCGCGAGCATTGCCTTGATCGGATACTGCAGCGTGGTCCACGTCCTGCCGCCGTCGCGGGAGCGCAGGCTGTCGTTCACGCGGCCCGCGTACACGATGTTCGGCTTTTGAGGGTGAAAGGCGAGGAACACGTAATAGCCCACGCTGTCTTTCTGAACCTGCCAGGTGCGGCAGTCGTCTTCGGTCGTACAAATGACCTGCTCGTTCCAACTCCCGACCACGCCGATGAGCTTACGGGAACCGGGTGTGGGATCGTATGCGCCGACATTCATCGTAAATGCGCTGGTCCAGCCCTTGATCTGATATTGGCGCGGGGGCGGGCAGTAGCTAAAGGTGTCCCCGCCATCGGTCGTCAACGTGGTGCCGTAATCAAGGTGGAAGAAAACCATCTTCTTCGGGTCGTCGGGACGGAATGCGATCGAGGTGCGGCCAAGACGCCGGAAACCGCTGATTCCATCGGATGAATACGTCCAATTCCTTCCGCCATCCGTGGTTTTCCGCACGGACATCAGCACTTGGAACGCGATATTGGGGTCCGAGGGGTGGGCCACGATCGGTTCGACCCAATAGTGCTCGGCGCTCGAGGGGTTGTCTGAAAAACAGCGCTCACGAGACTGGACGTGATGCCAGCTCGCTCCGCCATCGTCCGACCAGCACGGGAATCTCTCCCCGCCGGCCCAATTCGCATCCGCATAGAGCCGCAGTGGATTCACCGGGCTGGAGCAGATGCATGCCCAACACGCCGTGGCATCCCAATCCAGGATTCCGTTCATCCGTTTCTGGAAGCTCCGCCCCCCGTCGCCGGATCGCCAGATGCCGCCGGTTCCCGCGGCCACGGTGAGAACCTCCGGGTCCTTTGCATTGACCGTGATCCCGAGGATCGGGACGGATGCGGGCAGGTTTCCGCCGATCCGCGCGAATGATTCCCCCGCGTCGTCGCTGCGGAACAAGCCCGTATCCGCCGCCACGAACAGCAGCCTGTGGTTCATCGGGTGCAGGACGACCGCATTGATGATCGTATCGGCAAGCCCTAGCGATCGCCAGGTGCTGCCCGCATCCGTCGTCACGAGCAGGCCGTCGCCGTGCGTCGCAGCATAGACGGTGCGGTGCTGCGTCCCGTCGAAGCTATCCGGATCGAAGGCAAAAAACTCGTTCTGCGCCTTGTTGATGTTCTTGGTCAGGAAACCGGCGTTGTGGAGCAGAGCCCAGCTTTCCCCGCCGTCTATGCTGCGGTAGATGCCGTCGGCCACGGGGTCGCGATAATCGGCGGGATTGTCGGATCCCCGCATGCCGGCCGCCCAGAGGATGTACGGGCTGGCCGGATCGAAGGCCACTGACTGCACCCCATTGGACATGATGCCGCTTCGCTTGGGCTTCCAGGAGCGGCCGCCGTCGGTGGAGAGGTACACCGCGGCCGTGTCGATGCTCACGGCAAGGCAGCTTGGATCGGCGGCGCAGATGGCAATCGACTGCGCCATCTGTCCCATCTCCCCGCCGGCATAGCCCTTGGCCTTCTGAGCGGCCGTCCGCATCGGAACGCGAACCCAGGGGAAATCGGCGGTGCCTGGTGCTTGCTGAACGGGGGAATTGATCTGTGTTGTCGGAGCGCTCGTGCAGCTCACGATGATGACAACAGAGAGAAGGATCAATGCAGAAGCGTTATTTTTCATTTGGACATTTCCCTCCTTGATGATCAGCTATTATTCGATAGCTGAAATAAAAGCCGAGGACTGAAGGTGATGAGTTCGGTCGAACCGGCTCCCACTTTCATGCCGAGGCCATTTCTGCCTCCGAATAGCCCCGAGTTGCCGAATGGAGGCGACGCATAAACGTGAGAATATTACCCTACATCCCGGAAGCCTCTACCGGACAAGTGTAGGTCAGCAACCGTTTTGGGCAGACTCTCAGAAAGAAAAGAACTTTGCTAGGGTTCCGTTACCGCTGACCCACCCCTGGGCGCCCTGGTATCCTGTTCGGGCTACGATATGATAGTTGGGAGAACCAAGAAGTTTCTTCATCAGTTCCAAAGGGAAAGCCGCTTCAGAGGATGAGCCTTTCATGGCGCAGTTTAGTGTTTTACTGACTTCACTCCAATTCTTTCCGTTGGTGTCCATCCTGCCAATCTGGGCAAGCCAACGGTTGGCCGCCTGTGGGTTGCTGTCTAAAAAGATCTGGATAACAAGCCAACTTCTCGCGGATTTCACGTCGAGGCCGTATGAGGGATATTTATGGCTCGTATCGAAATTGTTGGGATGGAAAAATGAGCTCGGTGTCGTGTCCTTGATGCCAAATCTCATGTAGAACTTGTCCGAGTCAACCGCCAGATAGACTTTATCGATACTCAAGCTACCCGTCTTAGCGGAGAAAGAATTGGAAAACGCGGGCGGAACGCCATTCCAATCATCGAAATTGCCATCGATCGTGATTGAAGCTTTCGGCAGTGAATCATAACTCGACAATTCTTGCTTCACTACCGCCTGCGGCTGGGCGACAGTCGGCGCCTTTGCCTCCACTGTTATTGACTCCCCGGGTTGCGCGGCTTCGCTGGTGCTTCGTGTCCCGGCGGCGAGCTTGCTCCCTACCCGCTGCGCGATCTTCATGGTAACCGACGCTTTGCCCTCCTCCTCATCCGAGGCCTGCCCCGTAATCTCCCCGGTCTTTACGTCAATCATTTTTGCGGTTACGAAGTAGGCCCCGCTCACGACGGAGACCTGCGCCACAACTACATAGGCGGCGCCCAGCCTCGTGTTGAGCTGCTCTCCCGCCTTCTTGATCTCAGCATCGCTCACGAGGCCCGACATTTGAAACTCAATCTCCTTCAGGCTTTGGCCGACTGTTGTCCTGTCCAATACTATATACTTTCCCGATTCCACCAGCTGTTCGCTGATCTTTTCCGTAACCACGACCGACACGCTCTTCTCCACGTCCTTGGGAAGAAGGGTGTCCAGCACGGCGACTTTCGGCAGTTGTGCGAAAGCGACAATCGATATAAAAAAGAAGAACACGAGAGGGAAGCGTTTTAATTTCATGGGTTACTCCATTACGGCCTTGCCCAAGTTTTCCATGAGGGCCATGAGCACAGTGACGCTCATCAGACGCTGCTAGTATACACTCCCTGTCAATCGCCTTCATCGCCCATGTTCGCCGGTCTTCTGAAAGTGCTGTCACCGAGTCTTTCAAACCTCACGTAAATCGCTGCACGTTTCCGCTGTCGGGCCGAACGACGAGATGCGGCTCGCTGCCGAGACATTTCTCGGCTCGCGAAAAGGGTTCATAAGCGTCAAAGGCACGGCCGAAGCGATGGCCCTTCCGTCGGCATAGCGGGCAGCGCGCCCTCAATTACAGCAGCCGCTCTTCGCTCCACTGCCCCCGCCGCAGTCAGAGGCCGCGGCCGTGCTATTGCCGTCGGCCGACCCGGCCTTGCCTGCTGCTTGGCCGGCCTCTCCGCATCCGCCTGCCCCTGCCGCTCCCCTGCTCTCCCCACCGCACCCACAAGAGGGCTCTCTGCCGGTAAGGGCGCCGTTGATGATCGCCGCGGCGCAACCTACGCCGCTTTTCACCTTTTATGGCTCCAAAGCGGCAGTTGGCTTCGCAGGCGCCGCACTCCATGCACAGGTCGCGGTCGGTGAGCAGGGCCTTGCCGCCGTTCACCCTATCGGAGTCCGGCATGAACACGCCGTGGGGGCACACCTCCCAGCAGCGGCCGCAGCCCGTGCACGCGGCCGGATCGTAGGTCAGGGTCACAACGATCATGGCCTCGCCATACAATCGCGCAATCTCCCCCTCGCTGGGAATCTCCGTGCGCACATCCAGCCAGCCTTCCCGAAGTGCGAGGTCCCGGACGGCCCGGATAACCGTCTTATGTCGACCCGTGTCCCGATGGATGGCTTTTACCGACTGGCCGAGCCGAAGCCGCTGCACGATCTCCCGTAGCTCCACCATTTGTACCCTCCTTGGCATGTTCCCCTCCCTGCGCCGATGGATGATGAGATCCATCATGGCATAGGGGGTCGTTATTCCTGCCGAGAGGGGGGGTCGCCAAACGTGCCGACCGGGGGGTCGTTTTACTTGACGGGGAGGGGGTCGCTATAAATGACGGACTGGGGTCGTTTACTATGCCGGTTTACACCAGGGGGTCGCTTACAATGCCGATTTACATGGGCGGGCTGCGGTATCATTCCACGTCCGATTCGCTGTAGGCTCGCCGCGTGCGTCTGTGGCGTCCTCCTGGTCTGTTGTTTTTCACCAACTCAACTAAACCAGATGAGGACGCCTCTTTTCTATCCTCAATTGTGCGAAAGAAAATATACGTTATCGAGCTGAATGTTGGCGCAGACCAAATCAATAACAAGAAATGCCATTCAGCGAATTGGCCTACTTTTTCAGCGATCCCTGACTAATAGTCTTTGCCGAGAACCGCCGGTGGAATCTTACCATGCAACTTGAACCAGCGGATTGGGTTGTCCCTCAGTAGCCACTTGCCAACACTGAAAGCCCTTTCTTCGGTCATGGACTTCTCCATTACCTTGTCAGCAAGCACCTTCGCGATGTTCTCTCTCGCCATCACTGCGTGTCCGTAGCTTCCTTCAATGAAAATGAAATCTCCTCCAAAACCATGGATCTTGTTTGCCGGAATAGCATCCAGAAAATCGCTCAAGGCCCGACGCCCCGCAGCAGGATTGATGACCCACATCCAACAGAAATCCACTGTTACATTGGGAAAGTTCTTGGCCAATGTCACCAGCTCCTCCTGGTAGGGGTAGCTTATGTGGTAAATATCGAAGCGCACCTTTGGGTACTTGAAGAATAGGTTTGCCAGCAGTGTTGCCCTCGAGTTGCCGATAGTATTCCCGTTTCCCTCCTGTAAGCCCGTATGGAACTTCACCGTAAGGTCTTCCCTCGCACATTGCTGCAAGCTGAAATGAACAAGATAGTCCTGAACCGCCCGCAACTCATCAATCGAAGGTAGACCAATGTTGCGCTCCCAGGCTGCATTCAAGAGGCGATTGAATATGGGCTCGATCTCCGACCGGGAGCGATCGGGAAACGCAATCGGCCGGAAATACGCCAGCGGGATCTTTAGCGCAGCAGCTTGCGATGCGTACGCCCTGAAACGCTCTTCAATGGATTCCAGGTAGTCGTCGAGGCAAAGTATTTCCCGCCCCCAGTGATCCTGCCAGCCCACCTCTTGTATCATTAGATGAGGAGAGAGCAAGTCCTGTATGAATAGGCTGCGATCATAGTCCGGCGTCCACATTCGAGGGATAGGCCCAAGCCTGTCAAGACGGTTCCATAAAGCTATTGCTATCCCGGCTTTATTGAACGCCTCACGGTAGAATCCTGGCCTTCGTCGTTCATTCATTAGTTTTGACAACGGCTCTACCGTATTCTCGTTCAAGCCCTCCAACCCGTATAAGTCGCGGACAGCAAGTTCGAGGCAACGCCCGTATCCCGTTCCCCGCACGAAACCCCAGTAGGGTTCGATCAGCTTCCACTTCTCCCGTGGGCTCAATGTGTGGTCAGTCTGAACCTTCTCGACATCCTCCAAAGGGCAGCCAGCAGAGACGAGGTCACAATTTGCATAATGGACAAAAAGTCGCCCGAAGTCGACGCGCTGAGCGCACAGCTCTTCCTCTGTGTCCAGGTGTTCGTGCGTATCGATAATGCGTACGCTATCCAGATACTTTCGTATTTCCCCTTCAAGCCCTCTATCCGTAGGCATAGCGACCTCCAGTAATTATTGTAACCTCTCGAGCCCGCTCAAAGCACAGCTCAGCATCCGCGGAGAAAATGCACCACCTCGAAATTCGTAAATAGAGAATTCACCTATCCTTTCCTACCCGATCTGAATTCATTCAGCGCTACGACCGCGCTTGCGGCGCTCCCTATTATCAGAATTTGATATGTCCGTTTTAGGTTAAGTACATGCCAATGCGCTCACTGATTTCCTCGTAGCTCAAATGCCTTTCATTCAAATCTTCCAGCTCACCAGCAATTCTGAAATCCCTAAATACAAGTATGCGCCTGGCTAAATCTATCATTTCAGCCATCTCCGATGAGATCAAGATAATACTTTTACCCTCATCATTTGCCATTTTCCAGATCAAGTCATGTATATACTCTTTGGCTCCTACATCAACGCCAATTGTTGGCTCATCGAGTATCAGGATATCGCAATCGGCGACAAGAGATTTGGAAATAGACACTTTCTGCTGATTCCCGCCGGAAAGATTGTTGACTATCTGCATAGGCGATGGCGTCCGTATGTCCAGTTTTTGTATCATTGACATTGTCTGTTCAAATTCTTTTCTAGGACTTATAAAGCGCGTTATTCGTGATGCAAGCCTTTTCCATATCGTTATATTGACGTTCGTATTCACAGATGCGCTTAGTATTAGACCCTCTTCTCTTCTGTTTTCTGAGATATAGCCTATTCTGTACTTCTGCAGACTGTCATGTACTGAGGTGATTTTTGCTTTTTGGCCTTTCACGATTATCTGACCCGATTCATACGGGTATTCGCCTATGACTGTCTTTGCTAGTTCTGTACGCCCTGAGCCAACCAGTCCGTAAAGTCCAAGTATCTCACCTTTATAAAGCTTGAGACTTATATTCTTAAACAACTTGCTAGTCAGATTTTGCAGTTCGAAAACTGGAGCCGACCTGTCACTCTTGAGATAGCCTCGCCACTCATCTCTTGGATTCCGACCTATCATCATGTTGACAATATTCTCTCTCAACAAGCCTTCGACAGCTCGCGTGCCTACGCATCTTCCATCACGCAGGACGGTTACCACATCGCAAATCTCTAGTACTTCCTCCAGTTTATGTGACACAAATACAATGACCACGCCTTGTGATTTCAGTTTTCTTAGCAGCCTGAACAGGTTTTCGACTTCATTTGACGTCAGTGAAGACGTAGGCTCGTCCAGCAGCAAGACCTTCGCGTCTGCCGATAGCGCTTTTGCGATTAGGGCCAACTGTTTTTGAGCTGTGCTCAATCGCCCTATTTCGATATTCGGCGGTACGTTCAAGCCCACTATTTGCATGTACTTACTTGCTTCTTTTTTCAGTTTCTTCCAGTCGATGGCAAGCGATTTTTTAAATAGGTAGAGCTTATCCAGCATGATGTTTTCTGCAACAGTGCTCAGAGGGATTACTTGAATTTCTTGGCTGACAAGGCTTATTCGCCTATCGATTGCATCCTTGAAATCATGAAGGGCGAGCGCTCTTCCGTCGAGAAAGATTTCGCCCTCATCGGGCTTGTAGACACCACACATGATGTTGATCAATGTTGATTTTCCCGCTCCGTTTTCGCCTAACAGAGCATGTATCTCGTTTTCATTGAACGCCATCGATACATTATATAGCGCCTTAACCCCGGGAAAGGATTTGCTTACTGATTTGATCTCAAGCACAAATCCGCCCTTTTCTTCGCAAAATGTCCTGCCGGCCCGTAAGGCCGGTAGGACATGATTCGTAAATCACTCTCACTTAGAGAGATACTTCACTGTCAGATCAGCTTTGATTTGCGTTGTTACCTTTTTTAGATCTTCCTTGTAGGTCCTTACATTGTCCTTATTCAGAACAACGATTCCAGCGTTTATCAAATATGGGGCTCCCTTGGCCGGCTTATAGCCTTTGGCCATGAGCTCCAATATCGACATCGCCAGATATCCTTGACCATACGGGTTTTGTGCGATTGAGCCATCAAGGTATCCCTTCTCAATTGCATCGAGAATAATGGGGTCATCGTCTATCCCAACGCACCTCAAGTGAATTCCGTTCTTCTTCTCGAAGTCCGTGAGGAACTTCGCAAGAGCAACCGTAGGCACAAAACCTGTTACGATCGCTCCCTTGACGTTCGTCATGTTTGCAGACACAGCAGCTTCGATCTTCTCGATAGCCTCCTGCTCAGATCTGATGTTCGCAATATCCACAAGGGTTATATCTGGATACTTCTCTTTTACCTCATAAATTGAATCTTTGCGAATCTTCGTGTTAGGGTCTTCGAGGAGTTCAAGTACGTTGATGATTGTTCCCCTACCTCCAACTGCCTTGAATACGGTCTCAGCAGCTATCTTGGCGGCATAACCCACATCTGTCATCACTGCGAAGCTGGCTGGAGTAGGCTGAATGGATGAAGCACCATATTGTACAATGGCACCGCCTTGCTTCACGACTTCAGAATAAAGACCGTTACTCGCACTTGGATCAGAAGGAAAAGCGGCCATGAACTTATAGCCTTGAGCAACGAGAGCAAGAACACCTGTGTTCATGCTGTCCTGGTTCCAATCCGGGCCTACTTGGATTTTTACTTCGATGTTCGGATTGTCAGCGGCAAAACCTTCCGCCCCCTTCTTGCACGCTTCACCGAATGGATGTGGAGCCGGGTAATACCAGCCGAGCTTGATTTTCCCTCCTCCTTTTTCACCAGCGCCTCCTGCCCACAGGCAAAACGTGCCTGCCAGTAGCATTAGAATTGCCGCTGCAAGGATTTTCGAACTTTTCATGACTCGCTCCTCCTGTGAATTCTTCGATCGCTCCTTAATAATCCATCAACGATGGATCAATACACATTCCTGCCTCAGGTCCTTTCTCCCTTTGCGATTCGCATGCGGAAGAAGTCAACTCCGACAGCGAGTAGAATGATAAAACCAAGGAAAGTGGACTCGAAATAGATGTTGACTCCAAGCATGATAAGTCCATTGCGGATAAGCGCCATCAACAAGCCAGAGAAAAAGAAACCAAAAGGGGCTACTGTTCCACCTGCCAGTGACGTTCCGCCTAAAATGGAGACGGCAAAAGAAACAATCAACCAATCCTGTCCAGTTGCGGGTTGAGCAGTCCCCATGCGTGAAATCCACAACATAGCTGATATTGAGGCGAGAACACCTGAAATGATGTGAGCGAGCATAATCATTCTGTCAGTCTTTATACCCGAGAGTCTTGCGGCCTGTATGTTCCCGCCGGTAGCCAGCAAGTGTCTGCCCACTATTGTAAATCGAAACACGTAGAAACCGATACAAAGCATGGCGATCATCAGAATAAGCATTAGAGGGAATCCTCCCACATCCCCTTTGCCTATGATAGTAAAGGAATCCGATATCAGATATGGCTTTCCTTTGGATATGCCATTCAATAGGCCGAGGTACACAAAACTCGTTGCGAGCGTGACGATAAATGTGTTCAAGCCCATTTTTGTTATAATCAGACCATTCACTGAACCTGCTACAAAGCCTACCAGCAGTCCAGCGGCCACTGCTATTAAAGGATGAACATGAAACACTTCCATCATTACGCCCACAATGACCGTTGTGAGGCCTCCAATTGAGCCGAGGGACAGGTTCATCCCCCCTACCACTAGCACTACTGCCTGTCCCAGGGCGATGAAAACGTTCTGTGACGCTGAGCGAAACACATTGAAAAGGTTGAACGGTGTGAAAAAGGCCTCGGCAGAGACTGAGAAGACGATGAACAGAACAATCGTCGCAATAATAGTACTGGAATCGTTGCGCTTTAGAAATGAACGGAAGATATTCTGCTTCTGCATCTTTGCTAGCTCTGAAACTTCATTCGATTTGCAGAGGCTAGATACACATTATCGTCGCGCTGTTTCCTGAAAGCAATATCTAAAAAGCTATACTTTCCCTTTAAAAAATTGACAAATTCACCCTTAAAACTTGAAACTGGGCTATTTTCTCTTTTTGAGAAGAATTTCCAAAGGGTCTTCCAGATACAAGACAAGGCTGCAGCAATATCCGCAGAACAGAGACCCACTGACGAGTGCGGCTTGAATCTCTCAATCCGCACGACAAGCTGCCCCGGTTCAGGCCCTTATCCTTAGCTGCGATGGATAAAATCCCTTATACTTTTTGAAGAGGGTGTAGAAATAGCTTACATTCGAATACCCGACGCGCTTCGCAACCTGGCACGCCTTTAGGGTTTTGAACCGGAGGAGCTCTTCAGCCTTCCGCAGTCGAAGGTCGTTCAGATAAGTCGTGAAAGACATCCCTATTGCGTCGTGCAACAATCGCCCAAGGTACGTAGAGGAGAGATTGAACTGACAAGAAAGCACCTTCAGTGAGAGCTGCTCAGAGTAGTTCCTATTGACGTACCGGATTATTCTATCTATCTTGCTTTCAGCCCGCTTCTCAAACATGATGGTTCTGATCACATCTTTCGAGATCCGACAAAGCCATTCCAGGGTTTTTCTTGGTGTCTTCTGGTTGAAGAGGTTCTTATAAAGACTCTCGAAGTCACTCAAGAGGGTCTGTTCATCCAAATCATTGATTCTCAGGAGATGAATGAGAATTGAGAGAACTTCGATTGAGAAGCCGCGGAAGAACTCCGGCGTTATGAGCTCTGACTCAACAAATGTGTTGTAAACATCCTCGAAGAACTTATCGACCTGGGTTTCATCCCCGTTTAGGATGGAAGCGGTGAGGAGCTGTAAAGAGACGCTGGAAAACTCAGGCTTCTTTAGCAGGAAGTCATCGACATTTTCCCGGGTTATGATGTTCACAGGAAGATTGTTGACAGGTTCGATAGCTAGGCCGTTGAACCAGTCAGCAGCTATCTTCATTGGCAGGGCGCCATCCGCCTGAGCAGGCTGGAATGTGAGCGCGTGGAGTTTTCCTTCCTTCACCAGCTGCATTCCCTTCTGCGTGTTGCCTGCGCTAACCATGATGATATCTTCTCTTCCAGCCTTCCTTATCGCCTCGTTGATCCCGTCCAGCCATGTTCTGTCGTCTGGGCATATGATCCCCTGTAATCCATGCCCGAACCTCCTGATCCAGCCCGTCACCAAGTTCATAGTCCTTTCGGCGCTAATCTCACCTTCTTTCCCAGCCGGACTCATTGCCAGACACTTCATCTTCGGGGCGAACTTCTTCAACTCCGTAATGACAGAGTATGTTCTGGAGTAATAGCAGGAGGTCCCCGGTAGGTGGCGGACGATAACATACCCGCCTTCGAATCCCATGCTCTTAGCGAAATGCCGCGCTAGAATTCGAAACGACCCCCAATCGTCAGGGCCACACCAAGAGATGATGTACTTATGCGCTTCGACTTTAGGCATCAGGTTGCTTACGATTATCGGGATACGCTGCGCGTGCATTTCCTTTACCCAACTCGTGCACGCCTCTATGTTAATGGGCACCAAGATCACGAGGTCTGGCTTCTCCCGGATCGCCTTTGAAACTTGCCTGCTCTGTCCTTCCATGGTCATATCCGCAGTCAGCGTCAGTAGCCTGACACCATATCTTTCCGCGATCTTGGATAGACCTTCAGCAAAAGCAGGAAAATACGGATGACGCGTGCCTGGCTGTAGGTAAACAACTTTCTTGCCCTTGGGGCCGTTTCCCGGGGATTCTGGCAGATTGACTTTCTTGATCCCCCAACCTGCATACTCCATGTTGTACCAGTGCCGTTCATCATCTCTTGGAAATCGCTCGGCTCTCTGTGGGCGGGGCGGGATGTCCTTGCCCTTCGTGTTCCACAATATCAGTAGACGGTCTTCACTAAAAAGCATACGGAATCTCCAATAAAAGGGCCCCACGAAGCATTGAAGGCACGGTCAGCGAGCGATTGATAGCAACTACTATAGGTCCTCTGCGGGTGATTGCCAAGTGGTGAGGCCGCGAGGCGGCATAAAGCGGGTCTTGCAAGCCGTGAGCTGCGGATTGAGTAGCCGCCCATGAGGGGCATCAAGGGGAGAATCGACGCGCGAGTTGCGGCGGGCAGAAGAAGGGATGCCATCGCTCTCTGTATCCACACTGAAAGGACGGACTGGCCCCCAGGGTGGAGGGAGGGGAGAGGAATCAGTTCAGCGACGCGGGGTGCAAGCCGGGTGGAGCCTTGCCGGTCTTGATGAGATGTCGCAGGATCTTGAGGACCTGCTTGGGGTCTGTGATGACGGCAAGCACCTTCATCGGTTCGCCGCATCGCGCGCAGATCAACGGATCCGCGTCGTAGACCTTCTTGATCAGCCGAGCCCAGGCGGCACGGCTCTGCTTGGCCGACACGGAGTCATCGGATTGGTGATCGTCGGGTGCACTGATGCGAACGGAAAGGTGGGGTGAATGCGCGCTCTTCCAGCCGTCGGGAGCGAGCCGCACGATGTACGGGCTGGTAAGCCATGTGCCTCGACCGCGCGAGGAGTACAACCCGTAGCCGCGGATCAAGCGTGTGCGCGAGTCGGGCAGGTGCTGCAGGACCTCGGCGACAAACTCGGTGGCGGGGAAGACTTTGGTGTCGGTGCGGAAGTAGTCGTTGTAGGGGGCATGGTAGACGACGGTATCCGTGCCTCCCTCGTCCACGAGAAGCTTCTTCAGCGAAAGGGGCGGCCGCACGATGTACTGCGAGAGCGCTTGGGGGCCTTGAGGGAACCCACGGGGATGCGGACGGATCCGTCAACGGAGAAGCCGGAGTGAGTCCAATCGACCATGCTCCTCGCCAGTCGTTTGTTCAAGAGCTTCCGCTGCAGGAAGAACGCGATGACCCTCTGGCGGAACCATGCACTCATCTTCGCGAGGTCCACGACGGGGAGGTGGATGAATCTCCCTGTTGACACCGCTCGGAAACTGACCCTTTCACCGCCCGGAAATTGACCCACCTCCAGCCCTATCTCCGGTAGAATCAGGTTGCCTAAACCAATCCACCGGAGGGAAGGATACTGAAGATGGGTCAAGCGCATGTTATCAGGCACAAGGTCTTCATAGAAGGCCGTTCCATTCGTCAGGTCACCGCACGCACAAACGAAAGGCAAAAGGAGGGCGAGAAGCTTCGGGTTCAGCATAAGGAGCCCGAGTGACACGGTGTGTCGCTTCATGTATAGTCCCTACGGCTGGGGTGGGTCAATTTCCGAGCGGTGAAGTGGATCAATAACCGAGCGGTGTTAGCACTCCCCTCCTTGTCGAACCCTCCCTCCAGGAAAAGCCCGTGCCAGTGCGGGTTCCATCGAGCGAATTCCCCCGAGCTCTGGAACACGATGACGCCGCCGGTGCGGATCTCCTTGCCCGCGGCTGCCATGGTGAAATCCCGTACAAACCCATAGACGAGTCGGCTGATCTCGCCGTGAAGCCGGCGGTCGTGACGGAAGAACACCCGCAGCACCTTGGGCACGGTGAAGACGAACTGCCGATGAGGCAGCCGTAGCAGCAGTTGCTCATTCATGTACTCGCCGAACAGGAGGGTCCGTTTCTGGGAGCAGGAGGGACAGAGGTGGAATACCTTGCAGGAGAAGGGTCGAAAGTATTCGGTCCTGCATCGCGGGTTGGTGCACTGGATGCGCGCGATCCCCTTGGTGTAGTCGCCGCACTCAAGAAACCGCTCCACAGCCTTGGTGAGCCGATCCAGGCGGAACCGTCCCACACGCCGGGCGTAGTGCGCCTCGTATCGTGCCGAGAAGCCCCCAAAGTGGGTACGGAACAGACTCTGGAGCGAGCTGGTGCCCCGCTGCCGGTATGTTCCGGGTGGCGTCGCATCCAGGGACAGCGCCAGTTGCTCTGCCACAAGGGAGTAGATGGCCTCAAGAGCGTGCCGCTTGCTTCCTGCGGGCACGTCCGACGCAAAATGCTCTGGATTGGTGGTTCACCTGTTCGGGAAAGAGTACATGCGCCGATTATTTGTCCAAGGAATATGGTTTTCAGGTTTATAGATGTGATGATTATATGTATAAACATATTGAAAAGTCCGATTCTGTAAAGAACCCGACAATGCATAAACTTAAAGACATGACGTGGAATGAGATTTGGATGCGACCGGTTGACGACCAGATAATTGATGAAATCAATTTTTATTATGAAGAATTTGAGATGATTATTGAAGATATTGACGGGATGGAGTATTCAAATGGAATAGTAATTGAAGGAGCTGCAATTTTACCGGATTTGTTAAAAACTATTGGTGTAAAAGATAACCGTGTGCTATATTTGTTGCCTACTAGAGGATTTCAATATGAAAAATATTCAAAAAGGGAATTCATTAAAGATATTTTAAAGGAGTGCCTAAACCCGGAAAAAGCTTTTATAAACTGGATGGAAAGAGATCAAGGACTCTCAAAATATACCCTAACGTTGCAATAGATCAGGGAGTTAAACGGCTGGGGCAAGACTTTCCATATAATGCATTATTTCCTTTCGAGTTACTTCATTGCCACTCATAGTCAAACGAAAACGACCATGAGGTCGGGTCAAACGCCCTGGAGATATAACCGAAAGTTGTGGATGAGGCAAGAAAAAGAGCGTATCCTTCGATGTCCATCAGCCAAACGAAACACCGAAAGGAGTACGCTCATGGAGAAAGACAAAGGTAGTACAGTCAGCCACAAGATTCAAGAGCAAACATCCGGGATGCTCCTGGAAGAGCTCGCCCGTAAGGGAGCTCAGCAGATTCTGGCACAAGCCTTGGAGAACGAAATCAGTGAGTTCATCGAGAAGTACCAACAAAGCAGCGATGCGGAGGGCAGGCGGCAGGTTGTCCGCAACGGCTACATGCCTGCCCGCGATCTGGTGACGGGGATCGGGCCCGTGACGATTCGCCAACCGCGCGTTGACGATCGGCGGCTCGAGGAGACCGAGAGGTTCAGCAGTCGGATATTGCCACGATATTTGAGACGTGTGGCGAGCGTGGATAACCTGATTCCGATCCTCTATCTCAAGGGAGTGAGCACGGGGGACTTTTCCGAAGCCTTGGAAGCGATCCTTGGCCCGGGTGCTCCCGGGTTAAGGATGTCGGCGTACGCCGCCCCGTCCTTGAACAAGGGCAGGGACTTGGAGCGGTCCGCGATGGCGAGAATGAGCGGCATGTACTCCGCGTACCTCGTGATGCCGGCGCCATACGCCTCTTTGGTGACGGGGAGCTTTCCCCAATTGTTGAACTGCCACTGCTGGAAGTCCTTGGAGAAGATGATCTCCCTGATGAACGCCTTGGCGACGTCCTTGTTCTTGCTCGCGCTGGGGATCCACACGGAGTGCGTCCATATGATGCTTCCGTTCTTATCGGATCCGGGCCAGCTCACGTACCCGATCGAATCTACGGGCTTGCCCGCGCTCAGGACGAGCTCCATCGTGTGGCCCTGCGCGGCAAAGAAGGACCCGGCCTTCCCGGTTTTCCACGCCTCGTAGCCCGCCGTATCGGTGACGGTGTAGTTCGCGAGCTTCTGCTTGTTCAGCTCCTGGAGCATTCCCAGCCACTTCTTGGCGGCCTCGCTCGACACGTCGTAGCCCTTCCCGCTCTTGTCCATGAAGGTTCCCGTCATGGCAAGCAGCGGCGCCACGTAGTTGTACTGGATGAACTCCTTGTCCCAGATCTGGACCTGGGCGCCCTGGTCCGCGTTCGGGGCCATCTTTTTGAACCAGTCGAAGAACGCGGGATCGTTGAAGGCGGGGATGGGCGCCGGCTTGCCGCCGACCCAAAGAACGGACGCCTTCATGATCTCGGTGTTGATCCCGACGATCGCAACCTCACCCAGGAAGGGAATGACGGGACAGTAGCTGCCGCTTCCGTCGGCCTTCTTGAAGAGGCCCTCCCTGAGGAAGCCGCTCACGAAGTTTTCCTTCGCCATGTTGCCCGTGAGCATGTCGTCGAGGGGCTCCAGCCAGGCTCCCTGCCTGAGGATGTCGGCGAACTGAGCGCCCGTACCGGTCACGAACAGGTCGAACGAGGCCTGACCGGCCTGCCACTCCGGGATATACGCGGGGCCGCCCCACTTGTCCACGGTAACGAGCTCGATCTTCACGTTGGGATGCGCCTTCATGAAGGTCTCGATCGACGGCACGAGGGCCGTCTTTGTCTTGGCCCAGGTCTGGGTCGCGATCGTCAGGGTCCTCGGCCCTGACGCGGAAATGTCCTTCTGTCCCCCGGCGAACAGGGTCGCCGCCGCGAAGACAAGAATGAGCAGGACAACGAGCTTCTTCATCGTCACTCCTCCTTTGATGATTTGGCGATTTCCGAACGAGCCGTACCGGAAAACCCGGCGCGATTCGATCGGCATATTAATAGAAGGCAATATGCATGCCAGATCGCGCGAATGATAGATGATTTCCTCGATTTGCCCTGACGATAACTCTTTATCCCGGAAGGAAAAGAAAAGTAGTTTTATGGATCGACGTGCGCCCCCGCCGAGCCCGACTCATGCCCGGCGTCAAGGCGGCAAAGAATTCCTCCCCACCGGCAATATTTGCCTCTCGCGCCAAGGCCTGCCGTACGCCTGCAAGTGTTCCCCTTCGTTGACAGGCTCACCCTCCGGTTGTAGGCTTTCCGCGAAGATCCGACCATGGCTCGTGGAGGCCCTTGATGCAGAATGGGAGGCGGCGAACGAAGAAAGCGCGGACCTCGATCCTTCGGCTTTCGTACTTCCGCCGGATCTTTCTCTATTTCACCGCTCTCGTATCCGCGGTGGTGATCGCGAGCGCGGTAGCCTCATACCTTGTCGCCCGCGCCCAGATCCTCCGCGCGGTCAATGAACGCTCCGAGCGGGACCTCGAGCGGATCGCCGCGTCGTTTTCTTCGATTGTCGCATCTTCCATCATCCCGGCGGCCGAGCAGGTCTACGAATCCTTCCCCGTGCAGAAGCTGATCTACGGCAGCGCCCTCACGGACCGGGAGCGCCTGGACGCTACCCAGCTCCTCGACCGTTTCAAGCTCGCCAATCCCCTCATCGACTCCATCGTCGTCTACAACCATCAGTCCTCGTTCTTCTATTCCACCAAATGGGGGCCGCGGCCGGCGTCGGATCCTGCGATGAGCGGATTGAGCGCGCTTTTGAGCGACATCTCGGTCTTTCCCCTCTACCGCATCATCCCGAGAGTCGCGGAGGGAACCCGCCTCTTCACCGTCATCGTCGGATATCCGCCGAGAACCGAAAAGAATCTTCTCGGGGCCCTCGTCGTGAACGTCAACGAACCGGCGGTGAGGTCGCAGATCATCGGCGGGATCGAAAGCCAGGGAGGGAGCCTATCGATCCTCGATGGAAGCGGGATCATCCTCTCCGCTTCGGATCCCGTGCTGTTTGGAGCGCGCGCCTCGACGGGAGGGGCCCTTGCCCAAGCCATAGCCGCCCAGCAGCTGCGGGGTTTTTTCGACAACCCCAAGGAGCGGGAAAGGGTCTCCTATTATCGGGATCCCGCGGGGGAATGGCTCTATGTATCCGCGATCCCCGATGCCGTGCTTTTCGCGGAGATCGCCCAGAGGCGAAACCAGCTCGTGCTCGTCTTCGGCGCCCTCTTCGCCCTCGCGCTCCTGCTCGCGCTCACGACCACCCGCTCCGCCGCGGTTCCTGTGGAGCGGCTCATCGGCCAGGCGCGCGCGCTCCACGAGGAGTTCCTCGACATGGACCACAGGGGTCCGGCCGGGGATGAGGTGGCGCTCGTATCGGAAACAATGCGCCAGCTCGACGAACGGCTTCGAGCGGTGCGGCTGGCCATTGAATCGGGAGCCGCGTATCGCGAACGCCGCGCGCTCGGGCGCCTGCTCAGGGGTGAAACCCTCGGCCCGGAGGAAGTCGATGCGCTCAAGGCGAGGATCGCCGTCGACGACACCAGTCCGGCCGTCATCGTGCTCGCATCACCGGAACCAGACGGCGTCGGCGCGAAGAGCAACACCGCCCCGGCAGTATTGCATAGCGGTGAGGAGGCGCCGCCCGATTTCAGCGCCTTCACGGCGGAATTGGAGAAAGCCGTACCCTGCGTTCTGGCCAGCGCGCAGCTCGCGCGGGAGGGGGTTGCGGCCGTCGTCTCTCCGGGGGATCAATCCACGCTCATCACCGCGCTGGAGCTGTTCGTCGCGGAAAGAGCGGGGTCCTGGACCTTCGGGGTGAGCGATGCGGTGGACGAATGGGACGCGCTCCCGGACGCCTTCGAATCCGCCCGCCAGGCCCTCCACTATCGCTTTCGTTTCGGGAAGGGCGCCGTCATCCCCGTCTCGAAATGCGTCGCCGAACGCCCCTACACCATTCCCGACGAGCGCCTGCGGAGATTCGCCGAGCACGCCCGTCTGCTGGAATCCGAAGAGACCCTCCGCGTCGCGGGGGAGCTGCTACAAGAAGTGCGCGCGTATACGTATGAGGACTTCATATTCCTGACGCAGCACCTCCTCTACGCCCTCGAACGCCTTTTGCTCGAATCGCGCTCGGACGCGCACAACGATCTCGGGGCACTTCCGGTCGTACCGAATGAACACGAAATGGGCGGACACGCCGGAGCACGTTCTGCGGGTCATCGAAAAATTCTATAGAACGTACGCCGCGCATGGCCGTTTCCAGGCCGGGGACAGGACGGTGAACCTCGTTTCGGAGATTAAAAGGATCGTCGCGGAGAACATCGGAGATCCCAACCTCGGGGCAAAGCTCATCGCGGAGCGGGTTATGCTCTCCGTGAATTACGTGCGCGGCACCTTCAAACAGGCGACGGGGGGATCCCTCTCCACTTTCATTACCGACCTCCGCATCGAGAAGTGCGTCGCGCTTCTTCGCGCGACGCAGAAATCCGTGAAGGACATCTGCGCGGAGGCGGGGTTCGCCAACTACACCTATTTCTTCACTCTTTTCAAGAAACGAACGGGACACACGCCGCAGGATTATCAGCGCGCGAATCAGAGTTCCTGATGGAATTCCCGGATCCGGATGCGCGGTTTTCGAAGGAACCGGTGGAATTCGGAGTTTACGGCGCGATGAGCCTCCCCAATAATCGGTCGGAACGAAACGCCGAAGCAAGGAGGATTCCGAAATGAGACAAAGCAGATCGACAGTACTTTTCATTGCGCTGCTCGTAATGATGCTCCTGGCGGTCCCGATGGTGTTCGGGACCGGGGCATCGGAGGCCGCGAAAGGGCCTGTGACGATCAAGTACCTGTTGTGGCAGGACCCTACGTACTCGAGCATCATCCAGGCGTTCAATGACTCCCAGAAGGCCATCATCGTGGATCCCCAGGTCATTGACTCCGCGGATTACGAGACAAAGCTCACGACGATGCTCGCCGGCGGGGCGCAGATGGACGCCTACATGCAGAAGCGCCAGACCGACATGTTCACCCAACACGCCAACGGGTACATTGAGCCGCTGGACGCGCTGATCAAGAAGTACAACTACGACAGGTCGGGGATCGATCGCTTCCTGTCCGCGGTCACGGTGGATGGAAAGGTCGTCGCCGTGCCGTTCCGCGGCGCCTCGTATTACACCTACTTCAATAAGAAAATCTTCGCCGCCGCGGGGATGGAAACGCCGGATGTATACGTGAAGCGCGGGGAGTGGACCTGGAAAAAATTCATTGAGGTGGCGGAGAAGCTTTCCACGGGGGATGGAAGGATCTACGGCGGACTGTTCTACACGTGGGCCGCCTGCTCCGTCATCCCCGCGATCCAAAACAACATCAAGTTCATCACCCAAGACGGGAAGATCGACATCGATGACAGCGTCCTGCAGAGCTTCAAGATAAGGAAGGAGCTGGAGAGCAAGAAAGCGATCATCCCGCTCGTCGAGCTGCTCACCACGAAGCTTCACTACTCCAACGCGTTCTTCAAGGGAAACGTGGCGATGCTCCTTATCGGGGAATGGTTCCCCGGGATGATGATGAACGCGAAGGACAAGAACCAGCTCGAGGGATTCACGTGGAACGATTGGAGCGTCACCCGGCTCCCCTGCGACCTTCCCACGTACGTCTCCATGGGCTCGCCGACCTTCAGCCACGTATCCTCCAGCTCCAAGCAGAAGGACGCGGCCTTCAATTTCATCGGCTGGATGGGAAGCGCTGCCGGGGCGGAGATCGTGGCAAAGGCCGGATTCCTTCCGGCGGTCATGAGCCCCGCGGTGAAAAAGGCGCTGGGATCCGCGCTTCCCGACGATCAATCCCTCACCTATTTTACAGAACCCGCGAAGGTGCTCCCGGGCTGGTACACGAAGTACGGCTCACGCGTGGAGCAGGCGCTCAACGTCGTCATTCAGAAGTACCTCCTCAACGAGATGTCTGACTCCGAGCTCATGAGCACGCTGCGCAGCGCATTCCAGGAGATCGTGAACACGACCAACTAAGGACCCAAAAGGAAAGGGCGCGCGGGACGGTCCGCGCGCCCTCATGTGAAGGAATAAGGCGTTGAGGAAATACCGGACCAATACACCCGCACTCGTCGTCGCCGCATTTCTGCTCCCCAGCCTACTGGGATTCGTCGTCTTTCTCCTTATCCCGATGATCGCGACGCTTGGGCTCTCCTTCACCAACTACTCGGGAGGGAGACGGTTGAACTGGCTGGGCATCACCAATTACCTTACGGCGTTTGCCAGCCCGGGATTCCTGCAATCGCTTTGGGTGACGGGCAAATTCGTCGTCATGGCCGTGATAGCTCAACTCGTGCTCGGCCTCGTCTTTGCCCTGCTTTTAAATCGACGCCGGGCGGGAAGAACGATGTTTCGAAGCCTCTTTTTCCTTCCCTGCATCCTCTCCTCGATCGCCATATCTCTCGCCTTCATGATTATCTTCAATCCGACGGTCGGACCCCTGAATGAGCTTCTCCATTCCATTGGTCTACACGCTGTTCCCTGGCTCACGAGCCCCAAAACGGCGCTCCTTACGATCGTGATCGTCACGGTCTGGCAATCATTCGGCTACTACATGGTGCTTTTCATCGCCGGGCTTCAAACCATCAATCCCGCCCTGTACGAGAGCGCGGATTTGGATGGGGCGACGCCGATGCAGAGGCTCATTGCGATCACCCTTCCCATGATCAGTCCGACGACGTTCTTCTGCGTAACGACGGCGATCATTCGCGGATTCCAGGTCTTCGATCAGGTCTACATGATGACGGGGGGAAGGTTCGGGGGCGGCCCCGCCGGCGCAACATCGGTCCTTGTATTCGACATCTATGCAAACGCCTTCCAAGTCTTGCGAATGGGCTACGCCTCCGCGGAGGCCACCATTCTCCTTCTCTTCCTCTTCGTCATCACGTTCATCCAGTACAGGGCTCAGAGGGGATGGGTAACCTATGATACCGCGTGAGAGCTCGCTCCCCCGCCGGCTTTTACAGACGCTCGCCATTTACCTGGCTCTCGCTGTCATGGCGGTGATAGTCCTCTTTCCCTTGCTGATCATCGCCTCGTCCTCGTTCAAGAACGAGGGAGAAATATTCAGCTGGCCCCTGACCATCGTCCCCCACCATCCCATTTTCTCGAACTTTGAGGCCCTCCTGGACCGCTTCCCTCTTTATATATGGAATTCGGTCAAGGTGACGGCCGCGATCGTCGCCGTGCAATTCATTACGTCCACCACCGGGGCATATGCGTTCTCGAAATTGCGCTGGCGGGGGAGGGACGCCCTTTTTCTGCTCTATATCGCTTCCATCATGATCCCCTCCAACTCGGTCATCATACCGCAATTCATCATCGTCCGTTCCCTTGGATTGTACGACACCCACGTGGCGCTCGTCCTCGTCTCCGCTTTCAGCGCCTTTGCGGTCTTCCTCACCAGGCAATACTTCCTCACGATCCCCGATTCACTCCTTGAAGCGGCGCGGATCGACGGCGCGTCGGAGTTCAGGATCTTCTCCCGGATAATGCTCCCGTTGTCGAAACCCATTGCGGTGACCGTGATAATCTTCTCCTTCCGTTACTTCTGGAACGACTTTTTCACCCCCCTTATCTATCTCACCTCCCCGGTCCTGAAGACCCTCCCCCTCGGAATGGCGGAGTTCGCCACCGAATACAGCGTCTCTTACGGTCCGCAGATGGCGGCGGCCCTCATTTCGATTCTTCCCGTGCTTGTGATCTTCATCATGGGACAACGCTATTTCGTAGAGGGTGTCGTGGCCTCGGGGATCAAGGGATGAGCGAGAACCGGCCTTCGAATTTCGATCCCGGCATACACGTCGTCCACTACGCGGACGAGTTCAGGGCCCAGCGGTTGGATCATCGGACGCTCATCAACGATTTCGGACGGCAGCGCGAACCACTCGACGGAGAGTGGAGCTTCGTCGTGGACCAGTACGACAGCTTCCTGCGCCTCCGCTGGTTCGAGGAGCGCGAGAGGGATCCCGAAGGCCGGCCCCTTCCCCGGGATTACGATTTCGAGGCGTGGGAACGGATGCCCGTTCCCTCCTGCTGGAACGTGAGAAAGCCCGATTACCTCCTGTACGAGGGATCCTCGGTCTACACGCGAACCTTCCCATACAAGCCGGCGCAAGCGGGGCGCGCCCGTCAACCCCGCGTGTTCCTCAAGGTCGGCGCGGCCAACTACGAATGCTTCGTTTTCCTGAACAAACGCTGCCTGGGCTCCCACCTGGGAGGCTCGACGCCGTTCTTCGTGGAGGTCACCCCGCACCTCCTGCCGGACAATCGCATATCCCTCGTCGTGAACAACCGCAGGGAGAGCTTCCACGTCCCGGCGGACAATACGGACTGGTTCAATTACGGGGGGCTGTACAGAAGCGTGGAGCTGATCTACGTTCCCGAGACCTTTATCAAGACCTACCAGGTCTCTCTTGTGCCCGGAGGCAGATTCGGCGCATTACGCGCGATGGTGGACCTCGACGGTTCCGATGCGGAGGGGGAAGCGACCCTCCGCATCCCCGAGCTCGCGGTGGAGACACGGTTCGCCGTGTCCAAGGGGCTCGGCGCCTGTGAGCTCGAGGCTTACCCCAAGCTTTGGTCCCCGGAGTCGCCGAAGCTCTACAACGTAGAGATCTCCTATTCCGGTGGATCAGTGACAGACGTCGTGCGCGATAGAGTGGGATTCCGGGAGATCGCAACGCGCGGAACCTCGCTCCTGTTGAATGGAAAGCCGATCTACCTCAGGGGCGTGAGCTGCCATGAGGACAGCGTGGAGAACGGGAAGGCGGTATCGCCCTCCGAGATCAGGGGAATGCTGGAGACCGTGCGGGAGCTCGGCTGCAATTTCCTGCGCCTCGCGCACTACCCCCACGCGGAGGAAGCGGCCCGGATGGCCGACGAGCTGGGGATGCTCCTCTGGGAGGAAATCCCCGTGTATTGGGCGATCGACTTCGCGAATCCCGAAACATTCGCCGATGCGTACAACCAGCTCTCGGAAGCTCGTGCTCCGCGACCGCAACCGCGCCAGCGTGATCCTTTGGTCCGTGGGAAACGAAAATCCGGACAGCGACGAGCGGCTCTCCTTCATGTCGAGGCTCGCCAGCCGGGCGCGGGAGCTCGATCCCACGCGGCTCGTGACCGCAGCATGTCTCTGGGACACGCGGAACATGCGCATCGCGGACCGGCTTGCCGAGCACCTCGACGTACCGGGGATCAACGAATACTACGGCTGGTACGTCATGGGCTTCGATCGCCTGGAGCGGTTCTTCCGCGGGAGCGCCCCCGGCAAGCCGGTCATCGTGAGCGAATTCGGTGCCGATGCTCTGGCCGGGCATATTGGGGAAAAGAATGAGCTTTTCGGCGAAAACTATCAGCTCCACGTCTACCGCGAACAGATCAGGGTGATAAGCAAAGCCGATTACGTGGTCGGAATGACGCCGTGGATCCTCTTCGATTTCCGCTGCCCGCGGCGGACCAACGCGTTCCAGCGGGGATACAACCGCAAGGGATTGGTCGCCGCAGACCGCGTCCAACGGAAGCTTGCGTTCGCCGTTCTACAAGAGTATTACCGCGAGCGTGCTGAAAAGGATTAGCCGCGGGCGGAACGCTCACGCCCCGCCGTGAGCCCGTCCAGGTCGAGCCGCATCGTTTCCCCGTCGAAAAACTCCACGGTCAGTGCTCCGCCATCAAGGGTCGCCCTTACAACAAGTCCCTCGAGCTGATCGAAGGCTTCGGGCTCGAGGCGGGCCACGATGAGAGCGGCGAAATAGTGCACACCGGCGGGAAGAAGCCGAATGCCCAGCGTGGGAACGACGCTCCTCAGATAGCGCACGTTCCCCCCCGTGTCCTCTTCTCCAGGGCTTCCCGTGGAAGCAGTCTCCCAACCCGCAAGCCCGCGTATGAAGCTGACCCTATTTCCCGCCCTGGCGTACCCGGCGGGAGAGTCCGAACACCGTATCTCCGGCTCGCCCTCGTCCCATCCCAGGGGATATCCGCCCTCGCGGAAAAAAAGCGGCCTTGTGCACTCCACGCGATGGACCGTGATGAGGATATCGCCCTTCACCGCGACCCATCCCGAGCCGTGCCCTCCCTCATCGGTCTCCAGAAGGGGATAATTGATAGTAACTACTATAGGTCCGTCTGCGGGTGATTGCCAAATGGTGAGGCCGCGAGGCGGCAAAAAACGGGTCTTGCAAGCCGTGAGCTGCGGATTGAGTAGCCGCCCGTGAGGGACATCATGGGGAGAATCGACGCGCGAGTTGCGGCGGGGAGAAGAAGGGATGCCATCGCTCTCTGTATCCACACTGAAAGGACGGACTGGCCCCCAGGGTGGAGTGAGGGGAGAGGAATCAATTCAGCGACGCGGGGTGCAAACCAGGTGGAGCCTTGCCGGTCTTGATGAGATGTCGCAGGATCTTGAGGGCCACTGCTTGGGGTCTGTGATGACGGCAAGCACCTTCATCGGTTCGCCGCATCGCGCGCAGATCAACGGATCCGCGTCGTAGACCTTCTTGATCAGCCGAGCCCAGGCGGCACGGCTCTGCTTGGCCGACACGGAGTCATCGGATTGGTGATCGTCGGGTGCACCGACCAACGCTTATGATCACTTGGATGCGTTGCGCGCCCTCACTTGCAGCAGCCGCTCTTGGCGCTCCCGCCGGCGTCGGCAGCCGTCACCCCGCTTATGCTGCCGGCCGACCCGGCCTTGCCTGCTGCTTGGCCGGCCTCTCCGCATCCGCCTGCCCCTGCCTCTCCCGTGCTCTCCCCACCGCATCCGCATGCCGACCCTCTGCCGGTAAGGGCGCCGTTGATGATCGCCGCGGCGCATCCCACGCCGCTTTTCACTTTTATTGCTCCAAAGCGGCAGTTGGCTTCGCAGGCGCCGCACTCCATGCACAAGTCACGGTCGGTGAGAAGGGCCTTGCCGCCGTTCACCCTTTCGGAGTCCGGCATGAACACGCCGTGGGGACACACCTCCCAGCAGCGGCCGCAGCCAGTACACACGGCCGGATCGTAGGTCAGGGTCACCACGTTCGCTATGTATTTCATAGAAGGCTCCATTCCTTCAGCTTGGAAAGCACAAGGGCGGCCATGCTCAATACTCCCGCCGCGATATAGAATGGCAGCATGACCTTGATCTCCTTTTTCACTCCGGAGGGGCTGGTGAAGGTGGTCGCACCGGTGAAGTTCAAAGCCATATAGGCGCTTGCCGCGGGAAAGAAGAGGTAGCAGGCGGCAATCAGGAAAGGGTCCATGCCGGCGGCCAGGCCCAGGCCGTGCAGCAGTGCCGCGGTTCCCGCCGCTCCCAGGATCCACCCTTTCACGGAGAACAGGCGGAAGGGAATAAAGGGCAGGAGCACGGGGGCAAGGAACGAGCCGCAAAGGATAGATGCCAAGCCCAAGGCGAACAGGGGCAGACCATTGGTCCACCCTCGGCTGAAGACTATTCCCGCAGGCGTCACGCCCATGATCACGAACGCGGCCAGGAGAAACGCGGGGTAGCGCATGAGGGATTGGCTCAGCTCCATGGGGGCCAGGGTGAGCCGCTCTGTAATGCCGAAACGCACGCGCCGCATCTCCGGGCTCGCCTTCATGCCCGCGCTCATGTACGCGGGGAGGTCCCGCGCGCGCACCGGCCCGAAGCGGACACGGAACCCCGTCCTCTGCTCCACGACGTGGGCGCGGATCCCGGGGGCGCCGAGCTGGGGAAGGATGATGGTCCTATGGCGCACTACTTCGGCCAGCCGTGTCGCCTCGATCCGCTCCACCAGCTCTTCGGTGCCGAAGGTCCCCTTTCCAGCGGCGCACCAGACGTTGATGCCCTTCGTGTCCAGAACGAGGATCCAGCCGTCGATGCCGCCCAGCTCGCGGCGAAGGGTATCGAAGCTGAGCTTGTAGTTGGCGCTCGCGAAAACGGGGGAATCGAAGCCGGGGCTGCCCATGGCGTACAACCCCTGCGGCACGCTGTATCGGTTGCGATAGCTTCCGATGCGGCAGCGCACGGCTCCCCACCTGTCTTCAGGCGACCATGCAGGGTTGGTTCTCAGGTACCTGGGTGGTGAAAGTATCGCGCTCGGCATCGAGTGCCAGGGTACGCCGGGCGGAAATGCCTGTCAATTCGCCAGATGGGGCGTCGGCCGCTCCCCCTTCACCCGCATTGCGGCAAGGTGGCCCAGGAACACAACGGAGCTTGCAAGGAGGAAACCCGCCGCGGCCGCGAATGTCCGTGAATACCCCTGCCCCCTGATGAGATAGCCTCCCGTCACGGCGGAGAAGGCAAGCCCAAGGGTGGTTGCCATGTTGGCTACTCCGGACATGAGGGGACGCCAGCGTGAAGTGACGATCTGCAGGATATAGACCTGCATGGCCGCCTCGTTGATCGAGTTGGCCGCCGTCATTCCCGCCCACCCGAGCGCAGCCGCCGCCCAGTGCGGGAAAATCGAGAGGGGAACGACGCTCGCCATCATGACAAGGAGGCTCACCAGGGAAACAGGACCTGTTCCCCTGCGTTTTGCCAGGACGGGCATGAGCGGGGTGAACGCGATTGCGGCAATCGAGGAGACGCTCACCAGGAGCCCGACCAGCGCGGTGGGAAGCCCGAGCTTCTCGTCGAGGTAGACGTTGTAGAAGTTGAGCACGCCCCCGTAGCCCATCTCGCGGAGGAAGCGTATCAGCGCGATCACGGAAACGATCCCGAGGGGAAAGCGCCGCACCGAGGCCCTCTCCCTCTCCTCGCCGCCCGGAGCTTCGCGGAACATCGACAGGGCGACCAGACCCGGGATGAGAATGACCACCGCCGTCCAGAGCGAAAAGCCATAGGGAGCGGGAGAGGAGAGCGAGCCGAGGTTCAGAGATGAAAAGAGCTGGGGCAGGAGGCCCCCGATGAGGCTGCCGCCGAAGGACGTGAGGGATACGATCGTGCCGTTGAAGGCGAAGGCGTAGGTGCTGGATCCTCCCCCGGCCGCGCTCATCAGGGCCGGGTTGGAGTTCACCAGGAATATCGCACCGCCGATTGACGAAAGCACCCGGGAGGCGACGAGCGTCTCCATGACGCCTCCGCCGGGCAGGAAGGCAGCCACCGGCGCCATCCCCCAGCCCGCAATCGCCATGATGCCGCCCGATATCATCGACCGCCGGATGCCGAAGCGCACCCCGATCGCTCCGGCGGGCACGCTTGCCGCCATGTGGATGATGTATCCGAGGAAATTGAGATTCCCCATCACCTCGGTTCCATATCCGAGACGGCGCACGAAGAGGTTGGTGAGAAGATACGTGATGCCCCAGTAGGTGAAACCGAGGAGACCGGCTACGGTGAACAGCAGGTAGACATTGCGGTCGAAACCTCGAATCGCGGAAGCCCAGCTCTGCCGCTGCCCCCTGTCAGGTTCTCTCACCTCCGAGTCCCCCGATCCCCAATGTCTTAAAGTATCGCGGAGGCCGGGCAAGAGGTCAACGCGTTGCCCCGGAAATCGCGGCCCTTCCGCATCGCCCAACGCCGCGCTATGATGGGCCTCGCAGATGGCACGAATCCTCATCGGCACGAGCGGCTACTCTTACGACGATTGGGTGGGGCCCCTCTATCCCCCGGGAACTCCCAAGAGCGGCTTCCTCTCCCTCTACGCCCGGGAGTTCCCCATTGTGGAGCTCAACTTCTCCTACTATGCCCAGCCGAGCCCCCGCACTCTCCAGAGAATGGTGGAGAACACCCCCGAGGGGTTTCTCTTCTCCCTGAAGGCGCATCGAAGCATGACTCATGAGATCTCGGATACCTGGGAGAAGGACGTGGCAGTCTTCCGCGAGGGGATCCAACCCCTCGTGGAGGCGGGCCGCCTGAGCGCGGTGCTTCTCCAGTTCCCCTACAGCTTCGCCTACACTCCGGAGTCCCGGCAGAGGCTTGCCGCCCTCTGCGACAGGCTCTCGGGCCTGCCGCTCGCCGTCGAGTTTCGAAAAAGCGAATGGCAGAAAGACGCGGTTCTCGAGGGGCTTCGCCGGCGGTCGATCGGCCTGGTGAGCGTGGACGAGCCAGACCTTCCCCGCCTGCTCAAACCCACAGCCGAGGTCACCGCGGATCTTTCCTATGTTCGATTTCACGGCAGGAACAAGGAAAACTGGTGGGCCGGAGACAACGCCTCCCGCTACGATTACCTCTACGGCAGAGAGGAGCTCATTCCATGGGTGCAGAGGATCAAGGAGATCCTCCACAGGGCCCGCGTGCTCCTTTTGTTCTTCAACAACCACGCGAGGGGAAGGGCGGTTCAGAACGCCCGGGAGATGCGGGAAATCCTCCGCGAGGAGGGGCTCCCGGTCGCGTGAGCCCCACTCCCTGCCCTCCCGTTCGCGAACGGGTGGGAAACCGTGTACGCGTTCTTCGGCATCTCTTCATCCAAGGATTCTTCCCGGGCACCGAATCAGTCCGGGACCATGCGGAAGAGCTTCAATTATGGGGATGAGCCCGCCGACTCTCCAGCCAGACGGCCAGCCTGGCGAAATAAGAGTCATTCGGATTCGAATCGACCGCCTTCAAGAGGGCATTCACAACGTATTTAACCTGACCGTGGATGGGGCTAGTCGGGAAGCACTCCACGAGCGAGCATCCCGTCTTCAACGCGGCATCGGTGTAGTCGGGGTCGAACTTCATGTATCCGGCGAATCTGATCGGGACCTCCTTTTTCAGGAGGGAGACAACCTCGTCCTTCGTGTCCTGGAAGAACACCGCAGCCTCTTCGAGGTGCCCGGCGTTCATGACGACGACGGCGATCGGCGTGTTTATATCGCGCCCGGCGAGAGTCCGGGCAGCCTGGTATACCCAACCGGGAGTGGAGGGCCCATTCACCACGAAAAGGACCACCTCGTCGGCGGGTGTGGGAAGTCCGGTCTCAGGGATGGAGGATCCGCGAATAAGCACAGTGCCGTATCTCGATCCCTCCGCGAGAAAAAGCTTTTTCTGCCGCGCGTCGGAGAGGCAGGCGCACAGGTTACTCAGCCGGATGGCGGGGATGGCTGCGGCGGTGTAGTGCTCGAAGTGCTTGTCCAGCCTGTCCCGCGCGGCCGCCCGAGACTGCTGCATGCTGAAAGGGGGCGAATCAGTGAAAACCGCGAGCGGCGAATTGCCCTTCGACGCAAGCTCCACGAGGAGGTTTTCCAGAGCGAGAGTCGTGAATCGTTCATCCGCGTTTCCCACACAGAACAAGGCGTGCGTTCCCCGCGGGGACTGCTGCCCCGCCCCCGGTGCGGGCCGCTCTGACGAGCCGCTCATGCCGACCCTCCCGAGCGGCGCATCGCCTCGGCGAGGGCGTCGATGTGCTCCTTATCGAATTTGCGGCCGACCCCATCCCTGATCACCGCGATCGCCGCCTCGTAACTGAGCTTCTCCCGATAAGGCCTGGCGCTTGTGAGCGCCACGTAGGTCTCCGCCACCCCAATGAGCTTGGCGAATAGGGGGATCTTCGGCCCCTTCAGGCCTTTCGGATATCCCGAGCCGTCGTTGCGTTCATGGTGGTAGAGGATGCCGTCCTTGAACTCCTCCGGCATCTTCATCCCTTTGAAATATTCCACGCCCTTCTTCGTGTGGCTGCGTATGAACTCGAAATCTTCCTCTGTCAGCACCGGTTTGCCGAGGATGCGCACAAGCCTGTCGGGGTCCAGAAGCAGGTAGCCCGCATCGTGGGCCAGGGCGGATTTGTAGAGAAGCTCGGCGTCCGCGGTGGACAAGCCGAGCCCCCGGGCCATGCCCCGGGCGACTCTCGCCGTGACCGTCGAGCGTTCCCGGTCCTTAAGGATTTTTCTCAGATTCTCCGTGATCTCCATGAGCTTCGGAAGACCGAGCGGGGAATCGTCGGCCTCCTGCGTGGCCCCCTGGCCAAGCATGGGGAGGAGAGCCCTTCCCTCGCGGGGCCTACCCGCCAGCGTCTCGCGCACAAGACTCTCGGCCTTCTCTCTGAGGTAATCGTCATGCTCGGTCAGGAAAGGAAAAAGCACGGGCAGGATGGCGCGGGGGTCGCTGCCGTCCTCCTCCATGATTCTGTTCTCGACCACCTTGAGGATCTCTATCCTGAGGTCTTTCTCCAGCTCGCCGATGTACTCGCGAACTGTTTCCCACTTCAGGCTCCCCTGCTTCATCTGCTCGTGCATCCGCCTGATTCTCTCCGCCCGCATGAGATCACGGTACATCCCGGCGTCCCCCCCGGAAGGCGCCGTTTCGGCTGGTTTTTCAGTCTCCGGGTAAAATTCGAGCAGCATCGATTCGCCCACGGCTGCACGGCCCCGCTCCTGTTTTTCGGCCTCGCCGCCGAATGACATCGCCGGATACGCCAGGGCGGTCTCCCTCGAGCCCAGCACGCGCCTGCGGCGGAGCTGGGCGCGCACGATCAGTAGAATAAACAAAATCACGAGAAGGGTGACTATTCCCAAGCCGCCGAAGAGGAAGAGATTACGCGCCGAGAGCGTCTGGAACTGAAGCTGGTAGAGCTTATTCTGCTCCGCGAGTTGATCGGCGAGATACTTCGTGCCCTCCTGGCTCGCGGCGCCCTGCATGTCTATGTTTTTCTGGTAGAGCTGGAGAAGCTCGGTGAGCGCTTTTGCGTCCCTGCTGGCCGTCTGGTCGTTGTTTTGGACCCGCTGGTTCAGCTGTTCGATCATCGTTCTATACCGTTCCATGTCCATCTTCAGCGCCTGACTCTCGCCCTGGGCCGCGAGCGCGGACGCTCGAATGGCTTCCAGTTGCCGCTCGGCTTCCTCTTTCTGCCGCTCCAGCTCGGTCTTGAGGGCGGCGCTCTCCTGGGTGGCGGTGGACGTCGACGCGCGGAGGGCCGCCAATTCCTGCTCGGTTTTCTCCAGTTTATCAAGGGCCTCCTTGTAGACAGCGGAGCCCTCCACCAGCGCGGGCGTGGCGCCACCGACTGTCGTTCCCCCCGTGGCCGTTCCTCCGGCAGCCGTGCTCCCCGCCGTCTCCGTCCCGCCGCCCGTCGCTCCCGCGCCTTGCGTCGTGGGAGCTTTCTGCGCCGCTTCATCCGCCTCGTTCTTCAAGGCATTGATATTCATCTCGGCTTTCATTTGCCAGAAATACTTTGAAGCGATCTGGTTTGTCGGCGAGAGCTTCACCGCGTTCTTGAAACACTCGTAGGCGTTCTTGAAATTACGCCGACTGTACTCTTTCGCTCCGATGTCCGCGTACGCGTCGGCCAATGATCTTTTCGCTGTCGTGTTGGTCGGGCCGCTCGACAGGGCAACACCGAGGGTCTTCAGGGCGTCCGCCGCGTTTCCCGCCGCGTACTCGGACTGCGCCTGCTTGATGAGATCGTCCAGACCGGCTGCGGAAAGACCGACGACGGCCAGGAAGAGTAGGAGCGAAACGGCCGATTTCTTCATGGCTACATTTCTCCTTCTGCCTACGGCCTGTACGTGACCGCGACGTGGCCGTAGCGGCCGGCGGGCATGCTCGCGAGCGTGGTCCATGTGCCGGGAGTCGCGGGAGGGGGGAGCGAGGTCAGGTTGCAGAGGTTGCTCAGATCGAACGAGTACACATTGTTCACGCCGCTGGCGGAGGCCAACAAAGTTGAAGTGCCGCCGAAAACGTACATGATCGATCCTGAAAGGGCGGCGGAGCTGAACCCATACGATTGGGGAAAGACGCCGGTGGTGCCGCCGTTCGCCCAGACGGCCGTGCCGGTGAATGGATAGTACAGGAACTGAAATACATTGGTCGGCGTGCTTGTTGCGCCCATTCCATTGACGATGAAGCACTGGGGGGTTCCCGAAAGGGCGGTGAATCCCCCGACGATCGCCATGATCGTGGGACCCGAGGTCGGCGTATATATCACGCCGGATATACCGGTTCGGGCAAGGGCGGTATATGGCGTAACGCCTATATTCAAGACGACTTCCTGGCCCGCCGTGAGGCCTCCCGTGGTGGGGGGACTTGAGACGGCAAGTCCGTCATGCGTGGAGGCCGGCGTGGCTGCGGCCGTGCGCCCGCCGAAATTATAGATGACGTCGCCGTACGCGAGTGCGAAGCGTTCTGACCCGGCTGCGCCGAATGCGACCTTCCCGGTATACCAACTGCCGGCTGCGCCGGAAACGGGCGTGTACTCGTATGTGGTAGTCGTGGCCGCGCCCGCCCATGCCACGCCGGCTGCGCCCGTGGTTCCGCCCAATACGTAGATTCTATTGTTCACTACAACCGCGTGGATGTTCGCCTTTGCGACGGGCATCTGGGCCGGCACGGGGCTGGTCTGCCATGAATTGGCTGCTATATTATAGATCTGCACCGAGCTGAGAACGGCGCCGCTTGAATTGAATCCGCCGATCACGTAGATGTTCCCTCCCAATGAGCACGCCGCGGCGAAACTCACGGGAGTGGGCAAGGTAGTGACGGCTTGATACCAGGTATCGATTACCGGATCGTACAGATCGACATTGGCGACAACCGAACCGATGAGATTCGTCGAGAGCCCGCCGATCATCCATATCCCGCGCTGTTTCTTCGCCAAGGTGGGTTCCGCCTCGGTCGGGGTGAACGAGTTTTCGGCGCTCACCACGAAGGGCAGGGTCGCGCTGTAATTCTTCACCCTGTAATAGTAGACTTGGTTGCTCGTCAGCCCCGAAAGGGTGACCGAGTGCGAGGTGCCGGCGGTCTGCGACTGGATCGTAGAATACGCGTAGGTGCCTGACCCGGCGTGGGACACTGTGTCGTACTCCACGAGGTGGGTCGTGGCTACGTTCGTCGTCCAGGTGATGTCGGCCGTGGTCGATGATGTGGGTGTCGCCGTGAGAAGCGTCACAGCTATCGCGATGGTTGTGGTGAAGGTGTACCCGCTGTCCACCTTCGCCGGTCCCGTGCCCACGAAATTCCTGAGTTGGTAGGAATATTGGGTCGACGGGCTGAGCCCGGACAGGGTGATCGTGTGCGAAGTGGTAGGCGTGGTGGATTGCAGCGTGGCGTACGTGTAGGTACCGGGGATGGTGCCGTACTCGACAAGGTGGGTGGCGGCGACGTTCGTCGTCCATGCGATGTTCGCAGTCGTCGCCGCCGGCGTCGCGGTAGGCCCCGCGGAGACGGTGATGGCGGGCGTCGTGAAGGAGCTCTCGGTGCTCACGGAGTCGGGCATGGATGGATTGAAATTCCATACCCGGTAGTAGTACTTGGTTGATTCCGAGAGTCCGGAGAGGGTAACGGAGTGGGATGTCGCGGCCGTCTGTGAAACCGCGGTCGCGTACGCGTAGGTTCCGGTCGCGGTGCCGTATTCCACGAAGTGGGTGGTGGCCACGTCCGTGGTCCAGCTGATCGTGGCCGCGCTGGGCGACGTGGGTGTCGCCGTGAGGAGCGTCACCCCTATTTGGACAACGGCCGTCGTGGTGAACGAATAGGGGCCGTCCACCTTCGCCGGTCCCGCGCCCACGAAGTTCCTGAGCCTGTAAAAATATTGGGTCGACGGACTGAGCCCGGACAGGGTGATCGTATGCGAAGTCGCGGCGGCCCCCGACGAGTACGCGGAATATTCATAGGTACCGGAGACGGTACCGAAATCCACCACGGCCGTCGTGGCGACGTTCGTCGTCCATGAGATGTCCGCCGTCGTTTCCGACGGCGTTGCGGTAGGCCCGCCGGTGACGGTGATCGTGTTCGTCGTGAAGGATCTCTCGGTGCTCACGGAGTCGGGCATGGACGGGTTGAAATTCCTCACTCTGTAGTAATACACGGTGGATTCCGCGAGCCCGGAGAGGGTCACGGAGTGGGACGTATTGGCCGTCGGCGAAAGTACGGTCGCGTACGCGTAGGTGCCGGACACGGTGCCGTATTCCACGAAGTGGGTGGTGGCCACGTCCGTGGTCCAGGTGATATCGGCCGTGGTCGGCGATGTGGGTGTCGCCGTGAGGAGCGTCACCTGGATCACCGGCGTAGCCGTGGTTGCGAACGAGCCCTCCGCACTCAACGTGGCGGGCATCGTCGTGTGGAAATTCCGAACCCGATAGTAGTACGTGGTCGATGCAGCAAGCCCCGTCAGGGGGACGGAGTGGGAGGTGTCGGCGGTCAGTGACTGGATCGTTGAAAGGTCGAGGCTGCCGGAAGTCGTGCCGTATTCCACGAGGTGCGTTGTCGGCACGTCCGTGATCCAGGCGACATTGGCCGTCGTTTGCGATGAGGTCGCCGCGAGCCCCGTCACTTGGATTCCCGGGAATGCAATCGTGGTGAACGTGTTCTCCGCGCTCTTCGAAGCCGACATCTCGGCGTCGATGTTGGTCACCCGATAGTAGTACTGGGTAGATGCCGTGAGTCCCGACAGGGTGACGGAATGTGAGGTGTCGGGGGTCTGCGACTGGGCCGTCGCATTGGAATACGCTCCCGAGACCGTTCCATATTCCACGAAATGGGTGGTCGGTTTCTCCGTGGTCCACGCGATAGTCGCACCCGTTTGCGAGGCCGTCACCGAAAGCCCCGTAATGACGACCGACTTCGTGCCCGGCGGAGTCTCAAGCAGCGACCCGTTGCATGAGGCGAGCGCGACCGTCAACGCCATATACAGGAAAGGCTTCATGAATGATTTCCCTTTCACGGCTCCCTCCGTTTCAGAAGCTGTAGGCCGCGCCGATCGAAACCGACGGCAGGTGAAGCAAAGTACTTGTCTGTTGCACCGCGAGCCATCTTCCGCCGAGTCGGATCAGCAGGCGCGAGCTCAGATAGAAATCCAATCCCAGGTTCGCGCTGTAGACGAGATCGATCTCACCCCTCGAGGAGCCCGCCGCCTGGTCGCTCACCCCAATATACGCGATACCCGCGCCAAGGCCGAACCAGGGAACGAGATTCTTGATGACGGGTAGGGATGAAGACCAAAAACCGAGGTAACGGTAGATCGGGCAGGCGGTGGCCGTGGTGACGCTGTAGGAGAGGTTCCGGCCGGCGAGATAGGGCACAAAGAACTGCGAAATATCGAGACCCGCGAACAGCCCTCTGACGATTGGGAGGTTGACCTCCGCGAATGCGGAAGCCAAGAAGCCCGGACCGAACGACGCGCCAAGCGGACCAACGGTCAGATCGTACCCTCCGGTAAGCCCTACGTGGATGGGGAACCCGTAGTAGAGATTTCGCTGCGCCGGGTCCTGAATTCTGCGAATGCTGTCCGACGGAATGGTGAGCTCGCCGAAATCGAGATCGACGAAAAGCCCTATATCGGGGTCGAAATTCTTCACCTTGCCGCGTATGACGGAGCCGTCATTAAGGATGATCTCCACGGGCTGGACGCTGAGGGCGCTGTAGTCGGTCTCCATTTTAATCAACGCAGTGGAGGTCAATCGAATGGTTTTTCCGAACACATCGAGCGTGACGAACCCCCCCTCCGCGGAAGCCACCTGCCCCAGGAATATCGTGCCGTCTTCCGTGCGTATCACGTCGCTGAATGCAGGAGCGGTGATTCTGCAAACGATGATCAGGAGAAAGAGAACGCGGTTTCTCATTCAAAAGCCTCCCGGAATATCCGTTTCGCGAAAATAAAGTTACCTCTTGAACTTTCGGGGCCGAGAATGAGCGCGCGGCGGGCGGATCGTAGGATACGGCCATATCCTTGACGGCGAGGCGCTTTGAGCGCGGTCAAGAGTTTTGCAACGCACTCTTTTCCTTTAACGGCTATCATATAACCACCTCTGCCGGCCTTCTCCTAAAGGACTGCTCCTTGGCGGCGGCCATGAAAAAACAGCATTGGAATCACCTAGCCGCCATATGCCTCAGTTTACAATTATATGCGTGTGACGCGCGGAATGCAATAAACGCGCGCCTTCTCTCCCCCTGGCTTACACTGAGCTGATCGAGATCTCCCGGCTCTTCAACCCGGAGCCCGGGATCACGAGTCTCCGGACACCTGAGTCCGTCCGTGCCCGAATCGATTCCGGATTAAGGATGAGGCGATCGTGATCCCCCAGTAGGAAGAGCGCCCTCTCCCTCATTACGGCAAACTCTTCCGATTCGAACGCCCTTCTTCGGTGAACCATCAAGGACCGATCGTTGAAATGCTTCAACAACATGAACCAAAGATCGAACAGCAGGGGATTGTCCAAAAGCACACTTCCTGGAGGGGAAGAGGGCTTCCGGCAGGAATGTCGTTATCATCCTCCAGAACGATTGATAGTAACTACTCTAGTGTCCTCTGCGGGTTATTGCCAAGTGGTGAGGCCGCGAGGCGGCAAAAAACGGGTCTTGCAAGGGACATGCGGGAAATCCTTCGCGAGGAGGGGCTCCCGGGCGCGTGAGGCCCACTCCCTGCCCTCCCATTCGCGCTTTTCAGTCTTCTTCCGGCTCTTCCAGGTCGCTCGCTTCGATGGCAACGCTCTGCTCGTCCCCGGTCTTCGGGTCAATCGTGAGGTCGAACGTGTACTGGTCCATATCCTCGTCGGCGGACATGACGTTGTACTTCACCTTCGCGTCCCCGATGGGTACCAGGACGGTGTACGACTCTCCCGCGCTCAGGATCGTGTCCTCGTCCAGAAGATCCACCCCCCACGCGTCGGAATCCGAGGGGGACATGAAGAGGTAGTACATGTCGTAGTCCGTCTTGTTTTCGATCTGGAGCTTCACGAACGTGAAATCCTTGGGGGAGCTTTTCAGGTTTTTCCTGGTGAAGGTGATGATGCCTTCCTTGCCGTCGGTGAGCGTGAAATCGTACAGCTCGAAGACGTTCCCCGCCTCGTCCGTCGCCATGATGTCGAACTTGAACGAGGAGCCGGGATAGTGGACGACGTATCCGATGGATTTCCCGTCGCCGAGATGGTACTCCGCCCCCACGATATCGGGCCCCCACTCCTCGCTGTCCGACGGGGAAAGGAATATGGTCTGGATGTTCTTTCCCGTCGCGTTCTTGAACTCGATGCGGTTGAGCTCTTCCGGATCGAAAGCGAACAGGATCGCGAAACCTGCCAATAAGAAAGAAAGCGAAAGCACGTTCCTCTTCGACATCGCCCGTCCCCCCTCGTATCCGTCTACTATAGCCCACGAGAATCACGGTTTCAATGTTTCGATCGGGCCCGTCTCTGGCTGAAGGCGCTACCGCGAGGGAGATGATGACGAAGGGGCCGCGGACTTCGGTCCGCGGAGAGCACCTCCCGTGCAAACCCTAGAAGCTCTTAAGCGAGCCGGGCGGGAAATCCCACTCCGGTGTTCGAAGCCCTGTGCCGCCGGGATTGCGGTACCAGGGGTTGATCGGCTCGTCGCTCTTCAGAATCTGGATTTCCTGGGCCGGCATGTAGCTCTGGGCGAGCAGGAAAATCTTCCCAGTAACGCGCGGACTTTCGGCCACATCCACTACGATGACGGCATGTCCTGGGCTGCCGCCCTGGATGAAGATGTCTCCGATGGCGATTTCTTCAACGCTCTTTCTTGAGAGCTGGCGCGAAAGCGACAGGGTACCGGCATAGCCATAGATGAACAGCAGGTACTCCTCGAACACCGGCCGGGAGACTCCCCGCCTGCCGGTCCGTACCCACCGCACGCTGTTGTTCTTCACCCTGGGCCTGTACCCATCCATCCACCGCGAGAAGGGGGCATCCATTCCGTTGGTAATGGAAAAGCTTATCTCGCTGTATCGCTTTGCGGAATAGAGCCATTCACCCCTCAGCTTCATGATGGCATCTGCGCACTGAAGCAGGTCCATGTCCCCGACCGGCAAATCCACCACGGATTCGTAGACGTCACGAGTCTTAATGCGCCCGTCGAAGTAGTGGACCTTCTCTCCATACTTCTTCAAAGGAAGGTTTCTCAGATACTCGGCAAAGCTCCCGCTCTCCACCGCGCGCCTCGAGAACCCGTCCGGAGCGCGGAAGCGCGCCCCGACGGTCATGCCCGAAGGATCGATGAGGCTGCTCTGGGCACATGCGTCGAGAGCGGCGAGACAGAGGAGAACCGGGAGCAAGACCGATTTCATTGCGGCACGATCACGGTGCGTATCCCGCCCTCGAACCTTTCCAGCGCGTCGAGGGCATCATTGACGGCTTCGGCGTCCAGCGGGATGGTGCGCGTGACAACGCGCGAGAGGTCCAGCGCACCCTCTCGCGCCAGCTCGATCAGGGGGGGAAGCTCGTGGAGCAGGTGATCGTTTGAGCCGATCAGCTCCGCCTCGTTTCCCAGAAGCTCCCTGTAGGTGTCGAGCTGGAGCGGCTCGTCGCTTATCCCGACGATCACGGCCCGGCCCCGGACGGCGAGGCTCTGCACCGCCTGGCGCATAGTCTGCGCCCTGCCCACCAGCTCGAGGGCTACGTCAACGCCCTGCCCATCCGTCAGGCGGCGGATCTCGGCCACGGGGTCCACCGTGCGGGCGTTCACCGCCCTGGCGCCGAAGCTCGCCGCCAGGGCGAGCTTTTCCTCGTTCCTGTCCACGGCAAAGACGCGCAGCGCGCCGAAGGCCTTTGCCAGCTGCACGGCGGACATCCCCAGCCCCCCGATTCCGAAGACCGCGACGGTTTCACCCACATCCATGCCCGATTTTCGAAGGGCATGGTAGGAGGTCGCCGAAGCGCACATGAGCGTAGCCCCCTGCTCGAAGGGAATCTCATCGGGCAAGGGCACGGCATTGCGCTCCGGAACCGCTATGTACTCGGTGTAGCCTCCATCCCTGTAATGGCCGATCATGAGGCACGTGGAGCAGAATTGCTCGTTGCCCTTCCTGCACTGCGGGCATTCGCCGCAGGTGATGTTGTAATGGAGGCAGACACGGTCCCCTTCCGCGCGTTCCGTCACCTCGGCGCCCACCCGCGCCACTACCCCGGCCACCTCGTGTCCCAGGGTCATGGGCAGGGGTCGGACCGGCGACCTCCCCGCCCGGTAGTGGACGTCGGAATGGCAGATGCCGGCGGCGCGGACGCGCACCAGGACGTCCTTCGGGCCAATCTCGGGCACGGGAACCTCTTGAAGCTGGAGAGGCCGCCCCACCTCGATCAAACGCACCGCTTTCACTGCACGTCCTCCCTTTGGCGGCCAGCATCGACGGAGGCGGCCGCCTCCCTGCTGCGGCTCAAAACCACTTCGAGACTTTCAAGCCCGGCTTCCACTGCACCACATATTCTACGGCCTGCCGGGGCGTGGAAACCACGGCGTACAGGGCGCGGAAAACGGGCTTTGCGAACTTCTCGGCATACAGCCGCTCGAAGACGTTCACGAGGGGGTCGTAGAACCCCTCTGTATTGACGAAGGCCACCGGTTTCGACAAGAGGCCGAGCTGGCCCAGGGTGATGATCTCCAGCACCTCCTCGAGGGTCCCGAAACCCCCGGGAAGGGAAATGAAGGCGTCCGAAAGCTCCTCCATCTTCGCCTTTCTCTCCCTGAGGTCCGCGGTGACAACGAGGCGGTCAACGTCCGAGTCGGTCCTTTCGGCGATGAATCTCGGGATCACCCCGGTTACGGCCGCCCCGTTCTCCCGGGCGGCCCGGGACACCGCGCCCATGAGCCCGAAACGTCCGCCGCCGTAGATGAGGGAGTGGCCCTCACGCGCGATACGGGCGCCAAGGTCGGACGCCGCCGCCACGTAGCCGTCCGCCACGGCGCTGCTGGAGGAGCAGAAGACGCAGATGTTCATGGAGTGCCTTTCCTCTTGCGCCACTGTACCCAAGGCCCCTCGCCTTGATCAAGGCGAGGCTCTCACGGCGCGGAAGGCGCGCCTTGACGGGCGACGGGCGCCGCGCCGCCCTCTTGACACGATGGGCCACCCACTGTATTTTTATGCGGTCCAGCTGAATAAATATCCAACGCGCCGAGGCAGGGGCTGGAAAGGGAGAGCACGCCGTGAGCACCCGGAGCACGCGCTTCGCCGCCATTCGCAGGATCATCGCGGGCAGGAGCGTGGACAGCCAGGAGAGACTGATCGAGCTCCTGCGCCGGGAAGGCTTCCAGGCCACCCAGGCCACCCTGTCCCGGGACCTGAAGTCCCTGGGCATCGGGAAGGTTCCCCGGCAGGACGGCGGATACACGTACACCCTTCCCGACCCGGAGGTCAAACCCGGCAAGGACTCGACCTTCGTGGCGGACTTCATGCGGGGATTCCTCTCGCTGGAGTTCTCCGGAAGCTTCGGGCTCATCAAGACCCTGCCCGGCCATGCGAGCAGCGTCGCCTCGGCCCTGGACAACCTGCGGATCCGGGAGATCCTGGGAACGATCGCGGGGGACGACACGATTTTGGTCATCCCCCGAAGCGGAGTGACGCGGCCCCGCCTGCTGGCCGCCTTGCGCAAGCGCCTGCCCGAGCTTTGAAAGCTCGGGCGAGCGACAGGAGGAGCACATCGAATGAAGACAGCGGTTCTGGGAGCCACCGGCTACACCGGCCTCATCCTTTTGCGGCTGCTCGCGGAGCATCCCGACGTCACCGATATTCTTCCGGTTTCATCTTCCCACGCGGGACAGAGCGTGCGGTCCGTCGACCCCGGGCTCGCCCCGGCCATCGAGCGGAAGCTGAAGCTTTCCGATGGAAAGCTCCTCACCATGGCGCAGGCGGTTCAGGCCGTCGAAGGCCCCGGGATCGACGCCGTTTTCGCCGGCCTGCCTCACCTGAAATCGGCGGAGCTGTGCGCGCCGTTCATCGGAAGGAGCGTCGTTATCGACCTTTCCGCGGACTTCCGCTTCCGCGATCCCGAGGCCTTTGCCCGGACATACGGCGCCCCGCACCCGAAGCCGGAGCTTCTGGACAAAGCGGTGTACGGCCTTGCCGAGTGGCATCGCAATGCAATCAAGAACGCGGACCTCATCGCGCAGCCCGGCTGCTACCCCACCGCAACCCTCCTTCCGCTCCTCCCTCTGGCCAGGGAAGGTCTTCTGAAGGGGACGGTCATCGCCAATGCCATCTCGGGCATCTCGGGGGCCGGCAAGAAGGAGCGGATGGACCTGTTGTACTGCGAGCGCACGGAGAACGCGGGAGCGTATAACCCCGGAAAAGTGCATCGCCATGCGCCGGAGATCGAGAAGGAGCTGAAGGCCGCTGCGCCTTCCCTGGACCTGCTCTTCACGCCTCACCTCGCGCCGATCAAGAGAGGCATGGCGGTCACCACCGTGGTCGAGCTTGCCAAGGACCTGCCGGAGAGCGGCGCGGGAAGCGTCGAATCGGTGTATCAAATCTATTATGGAAGCGCGCCGTTCATCTGCCTGGCGGCCGCCGGGCGAATTCCGCAGACCCGGGAGGTCTGGGGCTCCAACCGCTGCGACATCGGCTGGCATCGCGAAGGCCGCCATCTCATTCTCTTCTCAGCCATCGACAACCTTGTGAAGGGCGCTTCCGGCAATGCGCTTCAATGCATGAATATCCGCTTCGGCCTCGACGAAACGGCGGGGCTTCGCGCCTATGGGGAGCTGTGACGTGGAAACGGTCCTGGTAAAAATCGGGGGAAAGACGGCGGAGAAGGAAGAGCGGCTGCGCCGGCTCTGCGCCGAAATGGCCGGGCTGTCCAGACGCTCGCGGTTTCTGCTCGTGCACGGGGGCGGCGCCGAGGTGACGGCCTTGTCGTGGAGACTCGGGATCGAGGCTGTATTCACGGACGGGATCCGGCAGACCTCTCCGGCGGAGATGGACATCGTCGACATGGTGCTTTCGGGAAAGATCAACAAGCACCTGGCACGGCTCTGCACCGCATTCGGGGTCAAGGCGGTGGGGATAAGCTGCTCGGACGGCGGGGTCCTTATCGGCAGACCCGCAGGCGGGGAGGCCGGAAGCAGGACGGGAGAGGTGGAGGCCGTGGATCCCGCGCTCCTGGTGCTGCTCTTGAAGGCCGGCTATCTGCCCGTGATCTCCCCGACTTCGATGGACCGCCAGGGCCTCGGCCTGAATATCAATGCCGACTCCGCCGCTTTCGCTCTGGCGGCCTCGCTATCAGCCGACTCTCTGGTGTTCCTCTCCGACATCCCCGGCATCCTGCGTGACGGCGAAGTCATTCGGGACATCACGGCGATCGAGGCGAAAGCCCTCATTGACGCCGGGGTTGTCACGGGCGGAATGATCCCCAAGGTCACGGCCTCTCTCGACGCCATCTCTCACGGGGTGCGGAACGTGATCATCGGCCAGTACGACGGGGAGGGGGCACTCGCAGCCCTCCTCGATGGGAAACGGGGAACCCGCATCCGCAGGTGACCTGAAAGGACGAAAGGAATGCAGGAAAAATCGGCCATGACGGGAGACCTCCCCCTCCCCAAGCAGTACGGCACGGAGCTTCTGGTCATCTCGCGGGGGGACGGGGCGTGGCTGGAGGATGTGGCGGGCAAGCGGTACCTGGATTTCGCGGGCGGGATCGCGGTGAATGCCCTGGGATACGGCAGGGAAGACCTGGCGCGGGCGGCGTACGAGCAGATAAAGAAGCTGCCCCACGTCTCCAACGTTTTCACCACGGAGCCGGCGCTGGCGCTTGGCCGCGCGTTGATCGCCTCCGGGCCCTTCGCGGCGGTACACTTCGGAAACAGCGGCACCGAAGCGAACGAGGCTGCGCTGAAGTACGCGCGCCTCTATGCGGCCCGCACCAGGGGCAAGGGGCACGAGAAGCTGCTCTGTTTCGCCAACGCGTTCCATGGCCGCACGATGGGCGCCCTCTCCTGCACGCCAAACCCCAAGTACCAGGGCCCGTACGAGCCGCTCATTCCCGGGGTCTCCGTGGCGCCCTTCAACGACGTGCGCGCCCTGGAGAAGACGCTGAGCGCGAAGTACGCCGGGGTGATCGTCGAGGTGATTCAAGGCGAGGGGGGCCTCGCCGTCATGACGGACGAGTTCGCGCGGGCGCTCAACGCGGCGTGCCGCAAGCACGACGTCATTCTCATCGCGGACGAGGTGCAGACCGGAATGGGCCGCACGGGCAGCCTCTACGCTTCCAGCGCCGTGGGACTCGAGCCTGACATCATAACGCTCGCCAAGCCGCTGGCCGGCGGGCTTCCCCTTTCTGCGACGCTTATCCCCGCCAGGATCAACGATCTGATCCACTTCGGAGATCACGGAACAACCTTCGGCGGCGGGCCGGTGACCACAGCGGTGGCAATGAAGGTCTGGCAGACCATCAATCAGCCCGGCTTCCTCGATGATGTGCGGCGCAAGGGAGAGGTGCTGAGGAAAGCCCTCGAAGGGCTCAAGGCAGGCAGCCCGCGGGTCGGCGAGCTTCGGGGAATGGGGCTCCTGCAGGGTTTCGAATACAAAAGCGAGGGTGCGGACGATGTCGCCGCGCTTCTTGCCCGGCTGCGGGACAAGGGGCTCCTGGCCCTGCGCTCCGGCTCGAGCGTTCTTCGCATCGCGCCTCCCCTGGTGATCGGGGAGGATGAAATTGCACAAGGCGTCGACATCATCAGGGAGGCATTGTCATGAGTGAAGGAAACGGATTCAAGACGGAGGCAAAGCGGAAGGAGGTGAAGAAGATCGTCCTGGCATACTCGGGCGGCCTGGACACCTCGATCATCATCCCCTGGCTGAAGGAGAACTACACGGGCGCCGAGGTTGTGGCCGTGTGCACCGACGTGGGCCAGAACGAGGACCTCTCCGGCCTGGAGGAGAAGGCCAAGGCATCGGGCGCATCTAGGCTGCACCTGCTGGATCTGCGGGAAGAGTTCGTCCGCGACTACCTCTTTCCCCTGCTGCGCTCGGGCGCGATCTACGAGGGCAAGTACCTTCTGGGCACCTCCATCGCCCGGCCGCTCCAGGCAAAGGCCCAGGTGGAGGTGGCCCTGAAGGAAGGCGCCGACGCGGTGGCTCACGGCTGCACGGGCAAGGGCAACGACCAGGTCCGTTTCGAGCTCGCCTACAAGGCGCTCGCTCCCCAGCTCACCGTCATCGCCCCCTGGAGGCTGTGGAGCATCCGCTCCCGCGAGGAGGCCATCGATTTCGCCAAGACCCACGACATCCCGCTGGGAAACATCTCCAAGAAGAACATCTACTCCCGCGACATGAACGTCTGGCACATGAGCCACGAGGGAGGAGATCTCGAGGATCCCTGGAACCGGCCCATGGAGAGCCTCTTCCAGCTCAGCAAGTCCCCCAAGGACGCGCCGGACAGGGAAACCGAGGTCACCATCGATTTCGAGAAGGGAATCCCCGTGGCGGTGAACGGAAAACCGATAGCGGCATTCGAGCTGCTGAAAGCCGTAAACGCGATCGGCGCGGAGAACGGCATCGGCCGCTCCGACGTGGTGGAGAACCGCCGCGTCGGGATGAAGAGCCGGGGGGTCTACGAGACGCCGGGAGGAACGATCCTCTACACGGCGCTCCGGGAGCTGGAAATGCTCACCCTGGACGCCGACACCCTGCACTTCAAGCAGTCCGTGGCGCCCGCCTACGCGGACCTCGTATATGGAGGAAAATGGTTCACCCCGCTTCGGGAAGCGCTGGAGTCGTTCATGGAGAAGGTCTCGGAACACACGACGGGGTCAGTTCGGCTGGTCCTCTACAAGGGCAACATCGTCATCGCGGGGCGCAAGTCTCCCTACTCGCTGTACCTGAAGGACCTCGCCTCCTTCGGCGCTTCCAGCTACGATCACGCCGACGCCACCGGATTCATCAACCTCTACGGCCTTCCCGCCCTGGTATCGTCGCTGGTGCGGGGAGCGAAGAAGTAGGGACATGGAGCGCGCCGGGATCCTGCGGCCGACGATGCGGCACGTGGAGGGCATCTTCCAGCTCGTCACGAGGATGTCCTCCCGCGGCTTGATGCTGCCCAGGAGCAAGTACCAGATCGTCACGTCGCTTACCAACTTCCTCATCGCGGCGGACAGCCGGGGAAACGTCGTGGGATGCGGCGGGCTTTTCCCCCTGTGGACGGACATCGGAGAGATCCGCTCCCTCGCCGTGGATGAAGAGCGGCAGGGCGCGGGGATCGGAAAGATGCTCGTGGAAGCCCTCCTGGAGGAGGGCCGGCGCCTGGAGATTCCCGAGGTGCTGGCCCTGACCTACCAGGCCGAGTTCTTCAGCAAGCTCGGCTTCACGCTCACGGACAAGGACAGATTCCCCAGGAAGATCTGGCGCGAGTGCCTCGAGTGCCCCAAGCTCGAGGCATGCGACGAGACGGCTATGCACATGCTCCTCTGAAGCGGGGGGCCGGAATGCCGGCATGGTCCTGAGCGCCGCGCCTCGCGGTGAGAAGATTTTCCAACGGAACGTCCGGGAAAAAATGCTTGCGTGGTGAAGAAAAACCGGATATAGTCGTTCTGCATTGGTCATGATCTCTGTTGCTTTTCGTTCTGCACCATCCTACTCATGCCCCAATCAATTTCAGCTTCTCGAAAAAGGAGTGTCTCTATGGCTGTGAATCTCTACGTAGGGAATCTTCCCTACCGGATTGACGAGGATTCCCTGCGTCAATTGTTCACCCCGTACGGCGGCGTCGAATCGAGCAAGGTCATCAAGGACCGCCAGACCGGCCGTTCCAAGGGCTTCGGGTTCATCGAGATGACGAGCCAGCCCGAGGCTGAAGCCGCGATCAAGGCGCTCAATGAGTCCGCGCTCGACGGAAGGAACATCAAGGTCAACTTTGCAAAGCCGAAGGAGCCCGGCCATCGGGGGATGGAGGAATAGGTAATCCCTGTTCTATCCTCAGATGGAGCCCGAAGCCTGAGCCGGCTTCGGGCTTTTTTTATACGAAAACGTAACGCTTTTTCTGAAATAGATTAGCGATGAGCAGGAGAAGCAACACGATACCCAGGCTTTGGGGAAAGTAATCTCCAAACCGCGTGTAGAAGGTAAGGTTTTTTTCCTTATATATCGGGACTTCAATCGAAAGCCATTTCCTTTCGAACAATGGCAGGCTTGCGAGAATCTCTCCCTTGGGGCCGACAACCGCCGTGACCCCGCCATTGGTTGATCGGACCAGGACCCGCCTGTTCTCGACCGCTCTGAGGCGCGCAACCTGGAAATGCTGGATCTCGGATGAGTTCGTCTTGGACCAATAATCGTTTGTCAGGTTGATCCACATGTCGGCCCCATCGAGGATGAAACGACGGCAGAGGTCCGAGTAGGCGTCTTCGAAGCAGATGGGCCCGCCGAACGTGAAGCTTCCCCCGGATGAGAGGGGAGCGGTAAAAATCGTGATCCTGCTTCCCATGGTCCAGGCATTGGTGATTCCAACCACCCGCCTGAAAAACTCGGCCACTACCTTGTGCTCCGAGAAAGGGATGTTCTCCGCAAAGGGAACGGGATGGATCTTTCCATAGGTATCGAGAACCTTCCCCTCCGGCGACATGAGGACGGCCCCGTTCATAAACTGCTGCTTCTGGAGGTCCAAGACCACCACGCCACCGAAAAAGGTATGAATCCCGATCTGCCTGGCGAATGGCATGAGGCGATTGTTCCGGGGGCGGAACTGCCTGTCGGCCATCACCCAGATGCTGGACACCGAGCCTTCGCTCCAGACGGCAAGGTCTGCGGGAAGCTTTGTCTGTCTCAAGCCCTCGAGGGTCAGCTCCTCGTTGATGGCCACGCTCTCAGTCACCGCCGCGCCTTCGTTCCACGGATCGATGTCCTGCTGGACCAGGAGGAGCTTGACCGTGCCCGTCGAGGGGACCGGCTGGGCCATCCTGTACAGCCCGTACGCGAGGACCAGCGCAATCACGATCAGGCCGAAGGCGGCTTGGCGTGGGAAGAGCCCGAGCCGGAACGCCGGCTTTATCAGGATCCCGTCTTGCAGAGCCGAGCGTGAATCCCACGGCGGGGCCGCCCGACAGGCGAACAGGATCCCTTCGGCGATGAGGGCGTTCACCGCAGCCATGAGAAGCGACAGGCCCCAGACTCCGGTGACATCGATGAACTGGATCAGCGGGAGCACGTTCTCCACCGGATATGCGACGAGGCCCCAGGGAAATCCGAGGTACCCGATGGACTTGAAGTATTCGTAGACGGCCCAACCCGCCGCGAGGAGGAACGGCCTGTAGGCCGGCCTCATCCTGCTGAAACCGCGGAGAAAAGGAAACAGGAGCGAGTTGTAGCCGGCGTATCCCAGGATGACTCCGCCGTACGTCCACACCGAGTAGCCTTGAAAGAACATGAGCCAGTAGTTGGCGAGGGCCGTGGATAGCGCCCCGAAGAGCACGCCGAGAAGCGATGCGAACCCGAAGGTGGGAGCGCGGCTGATTGCGATGAATACCGGCACAAGACAGACGATCCCGATTGCCGCGTTGCCGTAATTGAACAGCTCATTCGGCAGACCCAGCGGCAGGAGCACGGCGGAGAGCGCCGCAAGGCCGACGAGGGGCCACCTCGACGAAGGCGGAAAAGCGGCTGTTTCGATATTCATTGTCGTGGAACGAGGGTAGCCGAAGCCGCCTTTCTCGGCAAGGGAGGCTGTCCTGCCGCGGGCCGCGCTGGAACTGGCGCGCGGCGGCGCGGCAGGGCATGGCGCCCGCGGCTACGCGGGCCGCGATGCAACCGACGCGCGGCGGGGCCGGGAGCATGGCGCCCGCGCCTCTGCGGGCCGCGTTTCGCCGCCCCGAGCATGGATTCTTGACAACCGGCGCCCTCGTGGAGTAAATTGCGCCTGAAAAATCGGGCTGTAGCGCAGCTGGTTTAGCGTACTTGCTTGGGGTGCAAGGGGTCGGCGGTTCAAATCCGCCCAGCCCGATTTTCTTCATCACGACCCGCCAAAAATCATAGGATTTCACCCTTCACAAGTTGCCACTCAAGAGATTCCCGATCCCTTCTGATGATGAAGAGTTCTCCGGCCGAAGTGCGGACCTTGAAGTAATCCGCTGCTGCAATGGCCGGATCCCGGCTCGCCTGAAACCACCTATCGACGATTTCCTCTACGTCAAAGCGTCGGTTGTTCCAGGAGAAAGAGCGGGGCGTCTCATCGGATTTGTAGCCCGCGTAGCAGTCGACTCGGATCGGAACAAGGCGGAGCATGTGCGGCGTTGAATATACTCTCTTGCATCTTTCTTCGCCAGTCGACGGGCAACGACCTGAGATCGCTTTCATGCTGGAATGGGTGGAAAAGTATCGCTGATTGCCTCCGCGACGAACGCGGAAGAAGCACGAGAGGGCTCTCGCAAACTTGAGACCCCGCCATCGCTGGGCCTTCGCCGATCAAGCGTTTGACTGTTGCGGGGACGAGTGATAAGATCCGTTGGTTCTCGTTAATAACGTGCTATAAGGAGGAACGAAATGAAGAAGTTTCTAATGGGCATCCTTGTTATGTTATGTTCTTCGGCCATCGCGATGGCGAGTCCAAACGACCAGAAAAGGGACGGCCATGGCGATTTCCTGCATTTTACCCTGGAAATTGAAGGCTTGTCTGTTGCAACTTTCACTTCTGTTCATGGGTTGGATATTGAAACCGAGATTATTGAATACAGGGATGGCGAAGACCAGATATTAAGGAAGCGTCCCGGCAGCACCAAATTTAGCAATCTTGTTTTGAAAGGGGGGACACTTCTCTCCAACGAGCTCTGGGCCTGGTATTGGAGCGTTCTTCAGGGAAGAGTCGAAAGAAAGAGCGGGTCTGTGGTGGTGACGAACAGCAGTGGAGTGGAAATTGTGCGTTACAATTTCTTTCACGCTTTTCCGTGCAAGTGGAAGGGATTAAGTTTTGATGGTTTTATGATGGAGAAACCAGTGGAGGAGATCGAATTGGCTGTGGAAGAAATAGCGAGAGTTTCCGGCGGAGACCAGGGTTAGGGGAACGCCGACAATCAAGAACTTGTTGCCGAATGGGCCGGCAGATCGAGCATCCGCCGGCCCATTCGCTTAGGGGAACGCTGCAGCTTCGAACACCGGAACGTCAGGCATTGCCCCTCTTGCCCGCTTCCTTCTGCACCTTTTCAATTGACCGCTTCGCCTCGAGCAGTATCGCCTTCATCCGATCGAGGTCGCCCAATCGCGCGCTGTTGCCATCCTGGCGCGCCGCTTTCTCGGCTTCCTGCACCACGCCGATGAGATCGTTCACTCGCTCAAGAGCAATCGAACATCCGTGACGATGTCGGAGGGCGTTGCGCTCTCGTCCAGATCCACCCGAATTCTTCCGGATCGATCTATGATCTTGAAGGCCGTGGCGTGGGACACATCGTAGCCGCCGCCGAATTGCCGCGCGACCGTCTGCGCCAGACTCCTGTCTTTTTCTGAAAGCCCCTTCGCGTATTCTTCGCTCACCGCCTCTTGAGCAGTCGATCCGCTTTCGTAGTGGTGCTCGGATGCCGCGGAGACATCGGCAAGGTAGCCCTGCCAGACCGGCCTGACTGATGAGAGAGGACCGGTGACGAAATGCCAGGCATCGAAAAGCCCCACCTCCCTGCTGTATGCCGCGATCGCCTCCGGAGTATCCCGCGCCGGATCGGTTGTCACGGTGACAATCGAGACATTCCTCGCATCACTGCCCAGGAGCGCGTAGGCCTCTTTCAGCTTGACCGAAAGGAATGGGCACTCATCCGTGCAGTGCGTGAAGATGAACGTGACTACCACGACCTTCCCGCTCGTGTCGGCCATGCGGAAGGGCATGCCATGCTGGTCGGTGAGCGTAAAATCCTCCGCGGCCGGCGGGTTTGCATAGATCGTGGCTCCAATGAGCCCGGAGGCATTGGCGCGATCGTCGATCTCGACGTACGCCATCGATGTCCCCGCGGAAGCAAGGAGCACCCAGAGAAAAGCCGTCATGAGCCTCCGTGCCTTCATTGTATGAACCTCATGATTCACTATACGCAGAGACAGGGGGATCCGGTTTTACGAGCGTCACGGCAAATCATGTGCGGATACCGGCCATGGAAGAGGCGCCTCTTAATATAGTAGATTAGCACTGAGGCCACTGCATGGGGACAATAAACGAGACCGAAGAGCTCTGGAGCCTGGTGAGGCGGAGCATCGTGGGATGGAACGCTTTTGTGGACACGCCTTTCGGCAGCCGGAGGCTGACCTATGCCGATTACACGGCCTCCGGGCGCGCCGTAGGCTTTCTTGAAGACTACCTGCGCAGGGTCCTCGAGCTGTATGGCAATACGCACACTGAAGATGATGCCACCGGGATAGCGACATCCCAGCGGTTGCTCCAGGCGGAGAAGACGATCAAGCGGTTCGTGAACGCTGGAAAGGACTACAGGCTCATCGCCGTTGGATCCGGGACAACGGCCGCGGTGCACCTTCTTCAACAGATCCTCGGCGTTTACATCCCCCCTGCGGCGAAAGACATGCTCGGAAAGCTGGTGAAAGATCGCCTGCCCGAGCAGGAGTTCGAGGGGCTGTCCCGCCACCTGCGGGAAGCGCGGCCCGTGGTCCTGGTAGGCCCCTACGAGCATCACTCCAACGAAGTCTCGTGGAGGGAATGCTTCGCGGAAGTGGCGGAGGTGAATCTCACGGCGGACGGGCTTCTGGACCTGGAAGACTTGGAGAGAAAGGCGTCAAGCGAGAAGTACCGCGGCCGCCGGATGATCGGAGCGTTTTCGGCCGCTTCCAATGTCTCCGGCGTCAAGACGCCGGTCTATGAAGTGGCGAGGATCCTCCACCGTCATGGAGCCCTTGCTTTCTTCGATTTTGCCGCGCTTGCCCCGTACGAGCGCATCGATGTCAATCGGGACGCGCAGTCGTACTTCGATGCCATCTACTTCTCCCCGCACAAGCTCATGGGAGGCCCGGGGGCGTGCGGGATCCTCGTCATTCACAGGAAGATCTACCGCGCGGACCTCCCGCCGACCGTCGGTGCGGGAGGAACCGTGGATTTCGTAAACTTCGATGGCCAGGAATACAGCCCCGATATCGAGGTACGGGAGAAGCCGGGGACGCCGGGAATAATGCAGACCCTCCGCGCCGCCCTTGCCGTCGAGCTGAAGGAAGCCCTTGACCCGCAGATGATCGAGCGGCGCGAAAAAGAGATTACGGCGGAGGCCAGCCTTCGTCTCCATGGACACCCGGCCATCGAGCTCATGGGAGACGTGGAGCCGCAGCACCGGCTTCCCATTTTCTCCTTCAACATCAGGGTCGGCACTTCGTATCTTCATCCCCGCTTCATCGCGACGCTCCTCAATGACCTGTTCGGCATCCAGAGCAGGGCCGGCTGCTCGTGCGCCGCCCCCTACGGCCACCGCATCCTCCACATCGACGAGGAGAAATCTCGGGCGCTGCGGCGCACCATCATGCGCGGTAATGCCGGACTGAAGCCGGGATGGGCCAGGGTCAACTTCCACTTCCTCCACACCGGGGAGGAGTTCGACTTCATCTGCCGGGCTGTACTCTTCATCACCGAATGGGGCAGCAGCTTCCTCCCCCTCTACAGCTTCGATATCCACACCGGCAAATGGCGGCATAAGGACTACCATCCCGCCCCGGTGTCCTTCGGGCTGGAGGAGGCTCTGCGGCCGGGCGGCGGCAGCGCGGGCGGTGGGGAGAGCGATGCCGCGCCTCTGGGAAAGCTCTTCGACCGCTACTTAAGGGAAGCGGAGGAGCTGGCCCGAACGCTCAAGGAAAAGTACGCGGACCAGGAGCTGAAGACGACGGAGAAAGCCCTGATTCCTTTCGTGTATATGTAAGTGAGACCGCGGATTGCAGCGGCGCTTGAATTGAGACGCGGGTCGCGATTGTCGCCCGATCCGGACCGGCCGAAATAACGAGAAATCATCCCCTGTTGCATGACTTTCGATCCATGACCAATTCATGACCATCGGCACTCACCGTCACGGCGGTCATTTCGTCATAGTGTAATCACCTTGGATTCGAGGAGGAACTTCATGAGCTTTGTAGAAATCAAGAACCTGACGAAACGCTATGGAAGCATGACCGCCGTTGACGGCATCAGCTTCACTATCGAGGAAGGAGAGCTTTTCAGCCTTCTGGGCCCCAACGGCGCCGGCAAGAGCACCTGCATTGGAATGCTGGCTATGCTTACGGAGCCCAGCGCGGGCGACGCGACGATCGGAGGGCTCTCCGTGCGCGGTAGAAGCCGCGAGCTTCGACGCGGCTGCGGCCTGGTTCCCCAGGAAATAGCGCTCCACGAGGAGCTGAGCGGCCGCGACAATCTGTTGTTCTGGGGGAGGCTTTACGGCCTTGCGGGGCGCGCTCTGCGCCGGCGCGTGGATGAGCTTCTCCAGCGCATCGGCCTCAGCGAAAAGGCCTCCAAGCCGGTCAAGAGCTACTCCGGAGGGATGAAGCGCCGCATCAACCTCGCTGCCGGCCTCATCCACAAGCCGAGACTGCTCTTCATGGACGAACCGACCGTAGGCATCGATCCCCACAGCCGTCGGGCCGTGCTGGACCTGATCGGCGAGCTCAAGCGGGAAGGGACCACGATCCTCTACACAACCAACCACATGGCGGAGGCCGAGGAGCTTTCGGACCGCGTGGGCATCGTGGATCATGGCAGGCTCATGGCCGTCGGAACCTGCGCGGAGCTCGCGTCGAGCATCGGCGGAAACCAGCTTCTGCGGCTGACATTCACGGAAGAGTCCGCCGGGGCCCGGCTTGCCGACCTGCTGAACCGCCTGCCCGGCGCCCGCCTGGAGACCGAGGGGGCTTCCCTCTCCGTGCTCGCACCCCGGGTACGCGAGCTTCTGCCGCGGGTGATCGAGGCCGCTTCTTCCGCCGGGGCGGTCCTCCAGGGCGTCGAGATCAGGGAGCCGGACCTGGAGACCGTTTTCCTCACCTATACGGGCCACGAGCTCAGAGACTGAAAGGAGGACACGATGTCGTTATTCATAATCGCCTGGCAGGATCTGAAAAGGATGGCAAAGGATCCTGTGGGCCTTGTTCTCATTCTCGCCACACCGCTCGTCTTGATCGTGTCACTCGGAATGGTGTCGGGCCGCTATCCCGGAAGCCCGGCCCCGGCGGATGGATTCGATGCGCTCTCATACATAGCGCCGGGCATGGCCCTGTTCTTCGTCATGTTCGCCGTGACGCGCGCAACGCGGATGCTCGCGGAGGACGCGGATCGCGGCCTGAGAGACCGCCTTCGGGCCGCCCCTCTCCGCCCGGTGAGTCTTCTGCTCGCCGGGAGCCTCTCATTGATTGCCCTGGTGTTCCTCCAGCTGCTCGTGCTCGTCGAGATATCGACGCTTCTCTACCGGCTGAGCTGGGGAGGACAGGGAGAGGTGATCCTGTTGTCCCTCGCTTTGGCCGGCGCGGCGGGGGGTTGGGGGGCGCTCCTTGCAGCGGTGGGGCGCACACCCACCCGCATCGGCGCCGTCGGCACAGCCCTCATGCTGATCTTCGGCATCGTCAGCCGCAGCTTCGCGGCGGTGATCCCAGCGCCTCCGTGGATGGAGAGCGTGGCGCGCATCACTCCAAACTGGTGGGGGATCCACGGCTTTACCGAGCTTGCCTTCGGAGGCGGTCTCGCCTCCATCGCTTCAGATATCGCCGCGCTCATTGCCATGGGCGCAGCGCTGTTCGCGCTCGCGCGGTTCGCGGCGCTGATTCGTCCGGGAAAAAGGAACTAGCCATGTCAGCAGTTTTCGCCGTTCTCCTGAAAGACCTCAAAGTCCGCTTTTCCACGCCGATTGAGCTCGCATTCTTCCTCATCCTGCCGCTTCTCTTTACGGTCGTGCTGTCGGGCACGCCATCGGGAAAGACAGAGGCCCGTGAGAACCGCCCCCTGGTGCTCATAGCGGACGGAGTTCGCTCCACCTCGAGCGGCAAGCTCGCCGAGGCCCTCGCGTCGCTTCCCGGTATCCGGGCGCGCGTTACCAACGACCCCGCGGAGCTTCTTCGCTCCAGCGAGACCGATCTGCTTCTCTGGATCACGCCCTCGTCCGAGGGGCAGGCGTCGTTTCATGTCGCTTTCAAGCCTTCACCCTGGCACGGTGTATCCCCTGCCGTGCAGAGGCTCGGCGCCCTGATCCCCACAGCAGACCCGCTCTCGGAGGATGCAATGAGGCAAGGGTTTGCCGCGGCGGCCTCGGAGCCGGCATCTACGCCCCAAACGGTGGAGTCTGCAGACCCATCGGACCGCGCGGTTACGGGGAACGCAGGCCAGATCGTCACCTGGGTGCTTGTGCCGCTCCTCGGCATGGGATCCATCTTCATCTCCGAGCGCAGGCGCGGCACCCTGCGGCGCGCCGCCGCGAGCCCGGCAGGGAGGCCGGCGCTGACCGCGGGAACCGTGGCGGCGGAGTTCGCGGCTGCCGCCGTGCAGATCGGCCTGCTCCTCCTGTTCGGCTCTCTCATCTACGGATTGCCCGCGGGGTCCCATCCCCTGGAGCTTGCCCTCCTTTCCCTGGCGTTCTGCGCAGCCGGCGCCGCCCTTGGCGCCGTGCTCGGCCTTGTGTGCCGCACGGAGAGACAGGCCGGTGCCATGAGCATCAGCGCGGCCATGATCCTGGCGGTCTTCGGCGGCTGCTGGTATCCGTCATCGCTCTTTCCGGCCGGCTTGAAAAAAGTGCCGGCTTTCAATCCGGCGGGCTGGGCCATGGATGGCTTCACGTCGCTTCTGTCGCCGGCGGGAAGCGCCGGAGGGGCTCTTCAGGACGCGCTGAAGCTTGCCCTTTTCGCGCTGGCCCTCCTTTTCATCGTGCTCGCCGCATCCCGCCTTCGGCGAGACAACACGGCATGAACGGCGCTATAGTAGGCGAATGAAGCAGCCTTCCACCGCGGGAGGGTTCAAGAAACCAGGCCAGATCCTCCATGCGGCGGCCTACCTGGCGGTTGTCGGGATCGCGCTCGCCGAGGGGCTGCAGCTCTGGCCGGACATCCGCCTCTATCCGACGCTCGCCCTCCTGGCCCTCTATACCGCGCTCCTGGCGTTCAGCTTCAGGGTAATGGGCCGGCAAGACAAGAAACTGTTTATCGCATTGACGATCGCCGAAACACTGTCCGGGGTCGGGGTGATGGTGCTGGGGTCCGGCTACTCCCTGGGAAGCGCTCTCTTCTTCATCCTGGGCACCCTCGTGGCCATGAGTCTCCCGCTTCTCTGGGCATTGGCATGGGAAACCGTGTTCCTGGGGCTGATCGTTTTCGGATTCACCTATCATGCATCAGAGGGATGGTTCCCGCTCTTCCTCTCCCTTGTTCCAGCCTTCTTCGGCCTGGTTTCGTTCTCCTTTGCCCTGAAGAGCTCCCACGAGGCGCGCGCGGAAAGCCAGCGCCTCCTCGCCGAGCTTACCGCGGCGCAGGATCAGCTTCGCTCAATGGCGGTCCTGGAAGAGCGGGAGCGGCTTGCGCGGGAGATGCACGACTCCGTCGGCCACCGCCTCACCGTGGCGACGGTCCAGCTGGAGGGGGCGGCCCGTCTGGTTTCGCGCGACCCCGATCGAGCGGAACACATGATCGAGACTTCGCGCGATCAGGTGAGGGAAGGGCTCGCCGAGCTTCGTCGGGCCGTAAGCGCCCTTCGATCCACGGGGGAGGGAAGCGGTCCCCTTGCCGAAACCCTGCACGCGCTCGCCGCCGCTTTCCAGCGGGCATCGGCAACGAGCGTCGAGCTCCGGATCGCTCCCGGCTTCGCGGAGCCCGATGCCGAACGGAGGCTGGTTATCGTCCGCACGGCGCAGGAAGGCCTCACCAATGTCCAGAAGCACGCGGAGGCGACGCGCATAGAGATGAGCGTCGCGTTGAAGGGCGGGGCGTATCTGTTTTCATGCGCCGACAACGGCCGCGGCCCGGCGGGCGGGCCGCGCGATCCGCTCGCCGCCTCGGGGTTCGGCCTTCGCAATCTCGGGGAGCGCGCGGCCGCGTTCGGCGGACGGGTGGAGCTCAAGGCGCGGGAAGGCGGAGGGGCCGACCTCGTGCTCGTGCTCCCCACCGGCCTCGGGTGAAGATCATGGCGGGGAAAAAGCGGAGCGTCCGCGGCGTCGGCGTTCTCATCGTTGACGATCAGAAGCTCATGCGCGAAGGGCTTCGCACGCTCCTGGAGCTGGAGGGAATCGAGGTCCGGGGCGAGGCGCACGATGGGGCATCCGCGGTGGAAGCGTACGGGAAGCTGCGGCCCGAAGTGGTTCTCATGGACATCAAGATGCCCGCGATGGACGGCGTGGAGGCGACGAGGCGCATCCGCGCTGGGGACCCGGATGCGAAAATCCTCGTCCTCACCACTTTCGATGAGGATGCCCTGGTATTCGAGGCCATTCGCGCCGGGGCCCGAGGCTATCTCTTGAAGGACCTGTCGGGCGCCGAGCTGGCCGAAGCCGTGCGCGACGTCGCGGCCGGCGGCTCCGCGCTTCCCCCGCTCCTGACGAGGCGTGTCGTCGAAGCCTTCGCCCGTCTCGCCCCGCCCGCCGCCGGGGCAGATCGCCGCCTGCCGGAGCCTCTCACCTCCCGAGAGCGGACCGTGCTTGCTCTCATTGGGCGCGGCCTGTCGAACAAGGAGATCGCGGGCCGGCTTTTCCTGGCCGAGGGCACGGTGAAGAACCACGTGAGCACGATACTGCAGAAGATCGGCGCGCGCGACCGCACGCAGGCCGCCCTCGCCGCCCGCGAGCTCGGCCTCCTCGAGAAGTGATCCAGCCTGCGGCCGGCATCTCCGGAAGGGGCCCGCCTTCATGGGCGCCTGCCGGAGACTCGGGGCGCTAGGGCACGATCCGCGTGCCCGTTTCACCCCGAAGGGCGCGCCCGATGCACTCGGGACTGGTGATGATGGCTTCCTTTCCGCCCGCCTCGAGGTAGGAGATCACGGCCTGGATCTTCGGTGCCATCGATCCTTTGGCGAAGTGGATACCCTCGGCGAGGTAGCGCCTGGCCTCGGCCAGAGAGAGGCGATCCACCCATCTCTCTGAGGGCCTGCCGAAGTCGAGCGCCACTTTTTCCACCGCCGTGGCGATGATGAAGAGGTCTGAGCGAAGCTCGCTGGCCAGGAGGCTGGAGGCGTAATCCTTGTCGATCACCGCCGCCACCCCCCTGTACTCGCCCTCGCCCACGTCGATCACCGGGATGCCGCCGCCGCCCACCGTGATCACGACCACTCCGATCCCGATCACCGCCTTGATGGAATCCAGCTCCACGATCTCCTTGGGAAAGGGCGATGGGACCACGCGCCGCCAGCCGCGCCCCGCGTCCGCGACCACGGCCCATGACATCGTGCGCTTCCGCCGCTCGGCCTCGGCCTCGTCCATGAAGCCGCCGATGGGCTTCGACGGATTGGCGAAGGCGGGATCGCTCTTGTCCACGAGCACCTGCGTGATGATGGTGGCCACGTTCTTGTGGATGCCGCGGTGGAACAGCTCGTTCTGCAGGGCCTGCTGAAGCTCGTAGCCGATGGCACCCTGGGTGTCCGCCACGCACACGTCCAGGGGCACCTCGTGCATCCCCTCCGTCTTGTGCGCGATCTCGGACCTGCGCAGGATGAAGCCTACCTGCGGCCCATTTCCATGGCCGATGGCGAGCTCCCACCCCGCCGATATCATGTCCGCGAGGTAGCGGGCGGTTTCCCGAAGCGCGTCTTCCTGGTCCTCGACGCTCTGGTGCCTCGGGTCCTTGATCAGCGAGTTCCCCCCGATGGCGACGACGGCGACTTTGCTAGGCTCGGCCATAGGCCACCCCCGATCACCGATATTTGTACATCCGCGGTATTGCGCCGTCAACGTGTAACCAAATCGCGCCCAACGTGGTTTTATCTAGTGAGGCATCGCAGGAGAACGCGGCGCCGCGCGAGGGCGCGGCCAGGCTCTCACGGGAAGGCCGAAGAGCATTTGTATGTGCGAAGCCTCGGGGCGGCCGCCGGCGCGAGATCCTCTTTTCGGCGACCGCCCGCTTTTTTTATCGGCGCTGGGGATCGCCGCGGCTTTCCGGGGATCCAGCTCGCGTCATGCCGAGGAGGGCGGTCCCCAGAAACCAGAGAATCGTCGTGAAGAAAACGGCCCATTCCACGGCGGCAAGGGGCCAGAACGCCGGCCTGTGGGAAAACGCTCCCGGGTCCAGCGGATTCAGGCCCCCGGGAGTCTTCACGGAAGCCATGATCAGAAAGGCGGCGTAGGCCGCGGCGGCGGGAAAGCTGAATATCGCGGCCGCCTTGTGGAGACGGGCGGCGCCGCGCCTCTGCGCCAGGATCGCAATCCCGAAGAACAGCACGGTTGCCAGGCCGAGCCGGAAGAACCACATGGCGGAAAAAATGTGCGGCCCGAGGTTGTTCATGGGGAACAGACCAACCGCGGAGCAGAATACCCCCGCGCCCGCCGCCGCGGCCATGCCGAGGTAGGCGGCCGCGTTGCGGATCCGCAGGCCGAGACCGACGGCGTAGGGGATGAAAAGGAGCCCCGAGACCATCATGCCGGCATTGAAGAGCCATGCGCCGCGGGAGACCCCGATGCGGCCGAGCTCCGAGATGAAGTGGTTGGAAAGCGAGTAGCCTTCGCCGCCCCTGCCCTGGAATACAAGCGCGGTGGCGAAAACGGCAAGGCATGACAGGACGCTTCCCGCCGCCCCAAGATACGCAGAAACCTCGATGAACCCCGCGGCAAACGCCGAGTCTTCCTTCATGGCTGCTCCATCCCTTCAAAAGATACACCATCCGCCTCTGGCATGAAAACCGGTCCGGCGCTACAGTATCACCCGGAGAGTCCGTGAGCATCTTCGAGATCATCATGCTGGCCTGTTTCGGCGCGGCCTGGCCGTTCTCCATCTACAAGTCATGGAAAACCCGGCAGGTGGCGGGAAAAAGCCTTCCCTTCCTGCTCGTCCTTTTCGTGGGCTACATTGCGGGAATCCTGCACAAGCTGTTCTTCCGCTACGACCTCGTTATCTTTCTCTACATTCTCAACGCCGCCATGGTGGCCGCCGACATCGCTCTGTACCTGAGAAACCGTCTCTACCACGTGCGGCGGAGCCTCGCCGAAGCCCAGGATCAAGGCGGCGGGAAGAAGGGGGCATTGTGAGCGTCCTGATCGCCTACCGGTCGAAATACGGGGCCACCGCCGACTGCGCCCGCGCGCTTGCGGCCCGCATCCGCGTCCAGACGAAGCTCGCCGACCTTGCCCGCGACCGGCGTCCCGATGTGGCGGCCGCCGACGTTGTCCTGATCGGAGGGTCGATCTATGGAGGCAAGATTCAGAGGGAGGTCCCCGCGTTCTGCGACCGCCAGCGCGAGCTTCTTCTCGCGCGGCCCGTGGGGCTTTTCATCTGCTGCCTCTACCGCGACGAGCATGCAATGGCACAGCTCTCATCGGCGTTTCCCGACTGGCTTCTCGCCCATGCGTTTGCGCGAAGCTGGTTGGGGGGAGAGATTCATCGCGACAGGCTAACCCTCTTCGACCGCGTTCTCATCCGAAGCTTGCCGCAGTCCATCCACGACATCGCCACCGTCCGTCGGGAGGCGATCGAGGAGCTTGCGGCGGCGGTCAACGCCCTGGGCCGGTGATAGGCTGGGGAGCGCCGGCCGTGAAAGAAACGGGCTTCCTGTGCTCTAGTTCGCTATCGTCGGATAAAGTCTCGCACCGATGGCTATGAGCAGAGTCGTGGCGCCAAGGAGCACCAGGATGTCCACGCCCGTCCCGTACGTGGATGTGCCGCCGGCCAGCATCAGCGCGCGCAGGGCATCGACCTGGTAGGTGAGAGGGTTGCCGCGCGATATCACCTGCAGCCATCCCGGCATGATGGAAATGGGGTAGATGGCATTGCTGGCGAAAAACAGGGGCATGGTGAGGATCTGCCCGATTCCCATGAAGCGCTCCCGAGTCTTGACGAGGCAGGCGATGATGAGGGAGAAGGTCGAGAATAAGGCCGCGCCCAGAATCACGGTGAGCACCACGGCGGCGAGGGCGGCGGGGTTCCAGTTCATCCGCACGCCCATGAGCAGGGCGAGGATGTAGATGATGACTGCTTGCGCGAGCCCGCGGACCCCCGCGGAAAGCGCTTTACCCAGGACGAGGGCTGAGCGCGGCGTGGGGCTCACCAGGAACTTGTGAAGGATCCCCAGGTCCCGCTCCCAAATCACGGAGATCCCGTAGAAGATGGCGATGAAGAGCACGCTCTGGGAAAGGATGCCGGGGGCCATGAAGTCGATGTAGCGCATGCTCCCCGTGGGGATGGCGCGCACGCGGGTGAAGACCTGGCCGAAAACGAGCAGCCACAGCGCCGGCTGCACCGCCCGCGTGGCAAGCTCCGTGGGATCGTGGCGGAGCTTTCGCGCCTCGAGCTCCGCGATGGTGAGAGTGCGGCCGATGAAGCTGGCCAGGGCCTTGAATGGATTCCACCGCCGGGCGATCGGCTCAACCGAGGCGCCGAACAGCCCTTCGAGTTCTTCTGACATCGCGATAGCTCCCTCCGGATTCGATATTGTTTCCCGTGTAGTGGATGAAAACATCATCCAGCGTGGCCCCTTCCCGCTCGATCGAGGCTTTCAGCTCCCCCGGCGTCCCATGCGCCACCATCTTGCCCAGGTGCATGATCGCAACCCTGCTGCAGATGTTGTCGGCCTCCTCCATCAGGTGGGTGGTGAGGACAATGGTCATGCCGAGGCGCATTCGAAGCCGCTCGATGTGTTCCCAGACGGCGCGCCGCGCTGAGGGATCCAGGCCCACCGTCGGCTCGTCGAGGAACAGCACCCGGGGGTTGTGCAGCATCGATTGGGCGATCTCCAGGCGGCGGATCATCCCCCCCGAGTACTGGCGGACCAGCTTGCCGCCCGAGTCCTCCAGGCCCATGAAGCGAAGCGCCCCCTCAACCCGCGCCCGCCGCTCCGATCGGGGAAGCTCGTAGAGCTTGGCGAAGATGAGCAGGTTCTCGTAGCCGGTGAGCGTCCCGTCCGCCGAGATCATCTGCGGGACATACCCGATCAGCCTCCTCACCTGACGCGCCTGACGGGCCACATCGAAACCCGCAACGCGGGCCTTCCCCCCGGTGGGGGCGAGGAGCGTAGTGAGCATCTTGATGGTCGTTGTCTTTCCCGCGCCATTGGGGCCCAAAAGGCCGAACACCTCCCCCTCCTCTATCGAAATGGAGAGATGATCGACGGCGGTAAGGGAGCCGAACACGCGGGTGAGGCCTTCAGTTTCGAGGATTGCCATTCTTTTCACAATTCCTCCTCACCGGCATCGCGCGCGGGAAAGAGCGGCGAACGATCCATTGAGCACAACCATGGCCCGCCTCACGGCTTCGCGATCCGTCGGGTCCAGGACCGCCAGAGCCGACGCCAGGCTCGTCTGGGCTTCCCGCCGGGCCGCGGTCATCATCCGCCTGCCGTCCGGCGTGAGGGCGAGCACGATGCGGCGCCTGTCGGCGCTGGAGTGCCCGCGGGTGAGCAGGCGGCGCTCTTCCAGGCCGTCCACCATCTTGCTGGCGGTGGCCGGGGCTATGCCCAGATGCTCCGCCAGCTCCCCCAGGGAAGCCTCGGACTTCCTGTCGATGAAAGCCATGGAGCGGAATTGCGGCACGCTCAAGTCCGCCGCCCGACGGCTGCGCATCTCGGCGCGGATGAAGCGCATCACCGCCGGGACCGTTTCCAGGACGAGCCGGGCACATTCCCGTGTGCTTTCCATCATTCCATTCGCCTTTCTAATTATTAGATAATCTAAATAAAAGACACGGTCAAGCCCTCCCGCAGTGTCTCCCTTGCCATCCGCCGCTCATCGGAACACAATCGCGCCATGACGAAGGCGGAGCTTCGCGCGCGCATGCTGAAGATCCTCGCGGAAACAGGCGACTCCGAGGCGGCACGGCGCGGAGATCTGGTGGCACGCCGCCTTTCCGATACCGGGGCGTGGCAGCGGTCCGGGACGCTCCTTGTCTTTCTCTCCATGTCTCACGAAGTGGATACGCTCCCCTCATTGCCGCAGCTCGCGGCGCGGGAAAGTCCCTCGCCGTGCCTCGGATCGTGGGGAGCTCTCTGGTGTTTCACTCCCTTGGCACGGGCTTCGAGACGCTCCCCCATGACGCGATGGGGATCAGGAAGCCCGATCCGGCATGGCCGGTGTTCGACCCTCACGCGGCCGCGCGCCGAGGAGGGATCCTCATCGTCGTTCCCGGCCTCGCATTCGACAGGAGGGGCAACCGGCTGGGCCGCGGCCGGGGCTTCTACGACCGTTTTCTCGTAGAAGCCCGCTCCTGGAGCGTCGAACGGCCGCTCGCCATCGGGATTTGCTTCTCCGAGCAGCTCTTCGACTCGATCCCCGCCGGCCTGGGGGACCAGCCGCTGGACGGAGTCGTGACCGAGGAGGAGACTCTCATGATGCGCGGGCTTCCGCCGGATGCAAGCCCTTGATTCCCGGCGGGCTTGTTGAGTACATTGCTTTGGAGCAAGCACGCAGTCGTTCCGGCCGCAAACGGAGAGTGATATGGGAACCATAAAATCCGCATTTGAAATCGCGATGGAAAACACGAAGAGCATCGAGGCCAACAAGGAGCTCGTCGAGCTCAACAAGCTCAAGGACGAGGGAAAGAAGCTCGTCTCACGGCTGTTCGACGAGGCATCCTTCAACCTCAAGGAAACCCTCGCGGCCTTCGACAAGAGCAAGCTCCAGAGCGTGCGGGAAGGGCTCATCCAGTCCCTCCTTGCCAACCTTGTGCTGCCCTTCGACGAGTTCGCGCTTCAGCGCAACAGGAAGATCGGCGAGGCCGTGGGAGCCATTGTGTCGGACACGAAGCGCATTTCGATGATGTTCAGCCAGCTGGAGCACTTCTTCAAGGAGTTCATGGATGAACGCACGCGGCTGATCGAGACACTGGAGCGCCAGTACGCCCCCCGGCTCCAAAAAAAGGAAGAGGAGGTATCCAAGCAGCTCGGGCGGCCCGTGAAGATCAACCCCGCATCGGACCCCGAGTTCCAGGGCCTCATGCGGCAGTACCTCGGACAGCTCGAGGCCAAGTATGAAGAGGTTCTCTCCGGAGCCAAGGAAGAGATCAAGGGCACCTTCCTGAAGGGCTGATCCATGCCCTTCGTCGCTGACCTGCACCTCCATTCCCGATACTCCCGCGCAACCAGCCGCGAGGCGGACCTCGAGGGCTACTACCGCTGGGCGCGCGTGAAAGGCATCTCGCTCCTGGGAACGGGAGATTTCACCCACCCGCGGTGGATGTCGGAAATCTCTTCCCGCCTGATCGAGAAGGACGGCCTCCTGAGCTTCGCCGACGAGCCGAAAGGCTCCGCGCTCTCCTCGGCAAGCCCCGCCGCGATCCCCGTGCGCTTCATCCTCACGGCGGAGATAAGCTCCATCTACAAGAAGAACGGGGCCACGCGGAAGGTCCACAGCCTCATCATCGTTCCCTCCCTGCACGCCGCCCGATCGCTTTCCCGCAAGCTATCCGCCATCGGAAACATCGCCTCGGACGGAAGGCCCATCCTCGGACTGGACCCGAAGGACCTGCTCGCGATGATGCTGGAAGTCGCGCCCGAGGGCATGCTGATCCCGGCGCACATCTGGACCCCCTGGTTCTCCATCTTCGGATCGAAGTCAGGATTCGACCGGATCGAGGACTGCTTCGAGGAGCTGACCCCCTACATCCCCGCCCTGGAGACCGGACTCTCCTCGGACCCCCCCATGAACTGGCGATGGAGCGCCCTGGACCGTTTCCGCCTTGTCTCAAACTCGGACGCCCACTCCCCCGCCAACCTCGGCCGCGAGGCGAACCTCTTCGATTCCGAGTTGAGCTATGAAGGCGTGCGGACCGCGCTCGTCACCGGCCGCGGCTTCTCGGGCACGTTCGAGTTCCATCCCGAGGAGGGAAAGTATCACGCCGACGGCCACAGAAAATGCGGCGTCTGCATGGACCCCGAAGAGACGCTGCGGAGGGGAGAGAAATGCCCCGAGTGCGGAAAGCCGATGACGATCGGCGTGCTCAACCGCGTGCTCAGCCTCGCCGACCGCGCCGAGGCTGTTCAGCCGCGCGCGGCAGAGGGCTTCCGCTATCTCATCCCGCTCCCCGAAATCCTCTCGGAGCTTGCCTCAGCCGGGGTCGGCTCGAAGGGAGTCACGTCCCTGTACGAGAGAATGATCGGCGCTTTCGGAAGCGAGTACGGGATCCTCTTCGATGTCCCCCTCGAGGATATCGAGAAGGGCTTCGGTAACCTTGCGGCGGAGGCCATCAGGCGCATGCGGGAAGGCCGGGTCCATCCATCCCCGGGCTACGACGGCGAGTTCGGCAGGATTCTCCTCTTCGAGAGGCAGGAGCTGGAACGCCTGAGGGGCCAGGACGAGCTTTTTGCCGTTTCAGCCACTCCCGGCAAAAAAAAAGCCCGGATCGGCGGGGCTTCGCCGCTTCTCGGGCGCGATGCCGCCGGAGAAAGACAGCGGGCGGCGGAACCGGCCGGCCTCGACGCGGAGCAGGAAGCCGCGGTGGCCGCGGACTCCAGCGCGGCGATAGTCCAGGCCGGGCCGGGAACGGGAAAGACGCGCCTCCTGACCCATTGGATTGCGCGCCGGATAAAAGAAGGAGCGGCGCAGCCGGGGGAAGCGCTGGCGCTTACCTTCACGAACAGGGCCGCGGCCGAGATGCGGCAGAGGCTGCGCGCCCTGCTCGCCGACGATGCGGAGGCGATTCTCGTCACCACCTTCCACTCCCTGTGCTTCTCGATCCTCCATGAGATGGATCCCGCGCTTCAGTCCATCTACGGGGCGGCGGACCGGGAGGAGATCCTTGGCATCATTCTGCCCGCCGACGCGGCGGGGCGGGCGCGCGAGATGTCCCGCAGCATCGAGAAATACTACGAAGGGGTGGAACCGGGGAACGAGGAGCTTTTCCCGGTGGTCCGCATCTATGAGGATTACCTGGCGGAGATCGGCGCGGCAGACCTTTCCTCGCTCGTGTTGAAGGCGACGGCGGCCTTGCGGGCAGACGACGCAGCGCTCCAGCGGCTGCGCATGCGCTTCACGCTGATCGCGGTGGACGAGCTTCAAGACATCAACCCCGGCCAGTACGAGCTCGTGATGCTTTTGGCGGGAGACCGTGAAAGCGCTGCATCGAAAGACCGCCGCCGCCTGCTCTGCATCGGGGATCCCGACCAGGCCATTTACGGCTTCCGCGGGTCGGACCGCGGCCTTTTCTTCCGCCTCCGCGACGAGCTTTCAGCCGAAACCCGCATCCTCACCCGAAGCTACCGCTCCACGGCAACCATACTCCGCGCCGCCTCCTCGGTTCTGGCCGGCGGCCGGAGCGAATCCGCGCCCACGCTTTCCGCTGTCCGCGGCGGAGGCGCGGCCATCGAGGTATACGCCGCTTCGGACCCCTCGGACGAGGGGAGGTTCATCGCGCACGGCATCGCCACGCTGATGGGCGGAGTCGACAGCATTTCGGCGGATGCGGCGCGCGACGCATCCTCCGGCTGCTCCTTTGCCGACATTGCGGTCCTGTTCCGCACGCGGGCCATCCGCGACGCGCTCCTCCCTGCCCTCCTCAGGGCGGGGATCCCCACGACGGTGAGGGAAAGCTCGCCGCTTCATTCCGAGAGACCCTTCGTGTACCTGGTGGCGGCCTTGAGGGTCCTCCACAATCCGAGGGACGCCGCTTCGCTGGCGCTGCTCCTCCAGCACGTGGCACCCGGCAGGCCGATCGCCCTTGCCGCGGCGAAAGCCCTCGGGGCTGGAGATCCCCCCGGAGAGCTTCCCGCGATCCTGGCCGGGCTGCATGGCTTTTCGGAATCATCGCGGATGCGGCTGGATTCGATTCTGACGCGAAGGGACGAGCTTGCCGCGCTGCTCGAATCCGGCGGCATCCCTTCCGTGATCGACAGGATTCTGCAGCAGACCGTCAGCTTCGACGGCTCGGACCCCCGGGTAGTCATAGGCGAGCAGATCATCCGGGAGACGGCCGGCGAGTTCGGGTCAGATCTGGCCGCTTTCCTGAGGCAGCTCTCCCTGCTTGCGGTGGAAAGCGAGGGCGCCGTGCGAAGCGAGAAGGTGCGCCTCCTCACCTTCCATGCGGCGAAAGGCCTGGAGTTTCCCGCCGTGTTCCTGGCGGGGGTGGAGGAAGGGATCACGCCGATGCCCGACAATCCGGAGGAGGAGCGCAGGCTGTTCTACGTGGCCGTCACGCGGGCCAAAGACCGCCTCTTCATCTCGCATTGCGCCCACCGGGACGAGTATGGAGAGCACAGACAGATGCGGCCCAGCCGCTTCCTGCAAGACATTCCTATCGACTGCCGCAAAGACGCCGAAAGGCCGGCGCCCAGGAAGGATCGCTCCGACGCCCAGCTCGGGCTCTTCGAATGACGTGCGGCGACGTCTTCCCTTGACACCGCCGTGCCGAAGGTCATACTGGAGCAAATAGATCCTCCGTCATGTAACCCATCTACTTTGCTCGAGGAGGTACATCATGCGCTGTGTAAAATGTGTGCTTGTGTTTGCCGCCGTATTGGCGGTTCTTTCCTGCAACCCTCCGGGCGAGACAACCCAGGATAAAACCCTGACCTTGCTGAGCGAAGCTGCCCTCGACGGCTACGTCACATTTGTATCACCGAGCTCGTACACAGGATTTGCGGGCGACGCGGCCGTCAACATCGGAGACAGCTCAAACGACACGGATTTCACCCGCTGTGTAGTCAGCTTCGACCTGAGCTCGCTTCCCGCCGGGGCCCAGATCCAATCCGCCGTGCTCAGGATGTACCAAAACGATCAGTTCACAGGCGACAGCTATGCGGACCCCGCGGGGCTGGGAGCGGTTCTTGTGGACAACGTCAGTTATGCATCGTTCACGCCCGACGCCGGCCTTTTTTCAGCAGATACCACCGGCACGGATATCGGAATCGGGCCGCTCGCGACATCCTTTTCCGCGAATACGTGGCATGAGCTGGATGTGACCACCTCGGCAACTGATGAGGTCAACCTGTACCACAACGGCCGATTGCAGTTCCGCATCTACCATCATTACGAAAATAACAACAATTCCACCGCGGACACCGACGGCTGGGTGATGGGGGACAACTCCACGAATCAGCCCCAGCTCGTCATAACCTACCGGTAAGCCCTCGACCTTGAGAGGGGCCGCATACGATGCGGCCCCTCCGTCATTTCACGGTGACCGTAAGCGACCCCACGATCTCCCTGTAGCTGACCTGGATGGTCGCCTTCCCCTTGGACAGGGCGGCAAGCTCACCGGTGGCGCTCACCGTGGCTACTTTCGGGGTAAGGGACTTGTACGTGGGAACCACTGTTTCGGGTGACTCGCTGAATATGTCGTTCCCCGTTCCCGGAGCCGAGCCCAAGGCAGCGAACGAGTAGACCACCAGCTTCGTGGAGAGCTTGAGCTTCTGCCTGGCCTTGAGAGCATTGGGATCCGAGCCGGCCGGCGGCTTCACTGAAAGCCCGTCCCTCAGGCCCGAAAGCTTCTTGACCGCGGCGACATCCAGCGCGTAGTTGTACATGCGAAGCTCATCGATCACGCCTCTGGTGAAGAAGGTGTTGCCGCGGTCGATGAGCTGGCCGATCACAAGCTTCCCGCCGGAGCCGGTGACGGCGTCCTCTTCCCCCTCCGAGCTCTTGGCGAGCGCGCCGTCGAGGTAGAACCTCGTGGACTTTCCGTCATACGTGATCGTGAGCAAAGTCCATCTCCCGGGTGCCATGCGGGTTTCCGTATTGGAGGAATGCTGGCCTTCGGTGCTGAAACCATAGATGGTCATGGAAGGCACATAACCCCGGCCCGATTTTGCATCGTAGAAGGCGGTATCCACGGAAAGGGTGTAGGCGGGAAGGGCGGAGTCCAGGCTGCTCTTGAGCTTTGTCAGGACGGGTTGGGTTGACTGCCCCTCCTTGCCCAGATCCAGCTTCAGCCAGCAGGAGATGGTGTAGCCGCCGCCGAGCTGGAGAGAGTCCCTGTCCGCGACCTCGATGAAGCTTTTGCCGTCGAACTGCGCCCCCTTTGTCGCGATGGAATCCACGTAGCCGACATTCCCGACAATCGCCCCATTGTTCCCCCAACCGGACGAATCGGCCGCATCCCCGTTGAAATTGAAGTAGGCGATCATTCTCTTGGGCGCGGCGACCAGGTCTCCGCCGGGTCCCGCAAGCGCAGCTTGATAGAGCCCCTTGATTTCATCCTGGCCGAGAGCCCTGTTGTAGATCCGAAGGTCATCCATTCTTCCGCTATAGAAGACTTTCCCCTCGTTCAATGTGACCAGGCCGATCTGGAGCTTGCCGCTTGAGCCGGCCAGGCGCGTCCCCCCCGCGCTCTCCTTCTGGGAGAAAAGCTCGCCGTTTCGGAAAAACCTGATCGATTCGCCGTCATAGGTGATGGTGAGAAGCTGCCATCTGTGCGCATCGATTCTCTTGTCCGCCGTCACTTCGCCCAGGCCGATATTGTCGCTGGCATCGTAGCGTTGGAGCTGGGGCTGCATGCTCCTCTCGCTGACTGTGTACGCGGGGATGGTGGCATTGAGATCGCTTGCGAGCTTCGTGAGGATTCCTTGAGCCTTGTCTATTTCCACGGGGTCATCGTTGAGCCACAGGGAGAAGGTGAAATCCTTCCCGAGATCCAGCGAATTGTTGTCGTTCACCTGGACGTAGCTCTTCCCGTTGAAGAGGGCGGCCATCCCGAGTGGGCCCGGGACGTAGGTGATTGAACCGACGGCAGTCCCGTCGTTGCCGTTGCCGGAGTCGTCCTTGAGAGTGCCGTCGAAAGCGTAATGGGCAACGAGAGCCGTATCATCGGCAAGCGCCGCGCCCGCGCTCACGATGAAAAGAGAGATGGACAGAAAGAGGACCATGAACGGTCCCACTGTTCTTCTTGTTCTCACGGGAATACCCTCCTTGCGCTCGTGCGTGCTCAGCCTGCTTTATTGGGCGGGCGGCGTCGATTATCCCTCCGGCGCTCCCGCCCCGTCAAGCTCTCCCGCGCGCGGCCATGACCATGCCCGCCGCCATTGACTCCCCACCGGTACGCGGCTATCCTCTGTCCTTGCATGGACGCGCCGGCTGAAAACCCAGATACTCGGACATTCCTCAAGAGCCTCGGATTCCCCGAAGTCAAGGTCCACCGCTCCTTCAACCACTTCGATTTCGGCCGCGCCGGCCGCCGCATCCTGGTGATCGGCTCCATGGGGTCCGGAAAGACCGAGTTCTCCGCCCGGGTATGGAGAGACTCCGAGGTGGCGCGAAAGAAGGTGGGCGCCGCCGCGGCGGGCGCGATGACGGGAGAGTCGGACCGGAGGGTGGTTTTTTTCATCCGCTCAGCGCTGGATGCCGGGCGGTTCCCCGACTATCCCCCGGATGCGCTTCCCTACAGGGGCGGATACGTTCGCTGCGGAGCCAATATCGCGGAGATCCGCGATTCCTTCGACCTGGAGCGGATAATCGCGGCGAATCCGCTCGTCGGCACGTGGATCATAGACGAAGCGGCGTTTTACGAGGAGCGCCTCGCCTACGTGGTCGAGCGCGCATCCCGGTCGCGGGGACTCACCTTCATCTTCCCCTCCCTCATCCTCAACTTCCGGCGGGAGATCTTCAACACCACGGCGCGGCTCCTGTTGGACACGGCCACGGACGTTTTCCCCCTCACCGCGTACTGCGAGCATCCCGAGTGCATTGCTGACTCATTCTATACCTACCGCTCCTACACGGTTGATGGAAGTGAATGTCCCGCGCTCTATTTCGATCCGCTCATCGTGATCGGGGGAGACCGCGAAGTGAACGACCCGCGCGAGCCGAATTACGCAACCCGCTGCGACGAGCACCACTACCTTCCGGGCAAGGAGTACTGCTTCCTTATTCTCAAGCCGCTGGGCGAGGAGGCGCTGAAAGGGGACATCCGGCCCCTGCGGGCGGAGCTCGAGTATCTTCGCGACAACATGGGCTCCTCCCGCCTCCACGCCCATTTCCAGGAGCTCTACGGCAGGGAAGGGGCGCGCGGCTCCATCATGATGAACGCCCTGCGGGTAGCCTGCATCGCGGAGAAGGCCCTTTTATTTCTCTTCTCGGAGCAGAACCTCCTGCCCAAGGAGAGCTTCGTTCGCCTGGCGCGGGAGCTGGAGCTTGACGGGGAGTACCTGAGGCGGCGGCTCTCCGATACGCGGCGCTCGGGCGTGCTGGAAGAGCTATGAGAGCGTTTCACAGTCTAACGGCCGTTCGTAGTATCGTCCTCGCGGCCCTCCTCTCGTCGGCGCTCCTTGCCGGCTGCTCGGGCAAGCCGCCGCAGATCTCGCGCGTCTTCCGCCAGCTCCTTCTCGTTCATGACCTCCAGGCCAATTCCTACACCGAGCGGCTGAGCGTATTCGTGGTGGGAAGCGATCCGGATGGATCGGATGACCTTTCGACTCTCTACGTGATCAACGACGATGCCGAGGCATTCTGGACCGTGGACAGCAAGAGCTGGTCGAGCTCCACGGCCGAAGGGGAGACCTGGATAGGGACCAATGGCCTGGCGATGCCGGGCGGCGCGCCTCTTCCCGTGGGGACATATCGGGTGATTCTCCAGGATGCCGGAGGCGAGACGGCGGAGGACAGCTTCACCCTCCCGGACGAAGGGGTGGACCCGTCCAAAGTGAGCTATCCCGTGGCCAGCGTCAAGGCGGGGATAATCCGCATCACGGGCCCGGTGACCGGCCCCGAGATCTGGATCTATACCAAGGAAGACCGCTTCCTCATGCGCCTTCCCATGGGCCAGAGCATCCAGCCCGCGGTCCCGGCGGGTCAGGGCGCAGCACCCGCGGGAGCGGGGGCTCGTCCCACCGGCTCCGGCGGCAACATCCTGGCTTTGAAGGACATCGCCGCGGCTTACCCCACCCTCACCCAGGGATTCATCTTCTGGGCGTACGGGCAGGACCCCCAGAGGTTCGGGCTGCTCAGCGGCCCTTACTCATCCGGAAGCTTGCAGGCTCAATAGCCCAGCCCGTATAATCGTCCCATGGCATCCTATATTCTCGCGTTGGATCAGGGGACGACCAGCTCGCGCGCCATCCTCTTCGATAGGTCGGGGCGAGAGGTCGCAAAGGTCCAGAAGCCTTTCGCCCAGCATTACCCCCGGCCGGGCTGGGTCGAGCACGACCCCCGGGAGATCAGGGACACCCAGCTCGCATCGGCCCGCGAGGCCATCGCCGCCGCCCGCGTGAAGCCCTCCGACATCGCCGGCATCGGGATCGCCAACCAGAGGGAGACGGCGGTCTTCTGGGACCGCAGGACGGGCGAGCCCCTCGGTCCGGCCATCGTCTGGCAGGACAGGCGCACAACCGAGGCGTGCCGCCGGCTGGCGGCGGAAGGGCTCGAGGCGAAAATCAGCCAGAAGACGGGGCTCCTTCTGGATCCCTACTTCTCCGGCACCAAGATCGCCTGGTTCCTCCAGAACGTTCCCGGCATGAGGCGCAAAGCCCAGGCGGGCGGAGTGTGCTTCGGCACAATCGATTCCTGGCTCATCGCCTGCCTCACCGGCAAACACCTTACGGACCCGTCCAACGCCTCGCGCACCCTGCTGTTCAACATCCGGGAAGGCACATGGGACAAGGAGATCCTTTCGATCCTCGATATCCCCGAGTCGATGCTCCCCCAGGTGGCGCCGTCCGCCTCGATGCTGGGCACGGCCAGGCAGGACGCGCTCGGGGCCGAGATTCCCGTCTGCGGCTGCCTGGGAGACCAGCAGGCGGCCCTCCTCGGGCAGGCGTGCCTTTCTCCCGGGATGGTCAAGGTCACCTACGGCACGGGATGCTTCAGCCTGGCGAGCACGGGAAAGAAGGCGGTCGCGTCGAAGAACAGGCTCCTCACCACCGTCGCATGGGACCTTGGCGACGGCCTCGAGTACGCTCTGGAGGGCTCAGTGTTCATAGGAGGAGCCGTCGTTCAGTGGCTCCGCGACGAGGTTGCCCTTGTCTCCTCGGCCGTCGAGACCGAGGAACGGGCCCGATCGGTGGCCGATACGGGAGGGGTGTACTTCGTTCCCGCGTTCGTCGGACTCGGGGCGCCGTACTGGGACCCCGAGGCGCGGGGCACGATCCTGGGAATCACCCGCGGGACGAAACGCGAGCACATCGTGCGGGCAGCCCTGGAGAGCATCGCGTTCCAAACCCGCGACCTCATCGAGGCCATGGAGAAGGACGCAGCAATCGAGATCGCATCGGTGCGCGTGGACGGCGGGGCCTCTCTCAACGGCTTTCTCATGCAGTTCCAGGCCGACATTCTCGACGCGACGCTGGTTCGGCCGCTGAGTCCCGAGACCACCGCCCTGGGAGCGGCGTTTGCCGCCGGGCTCACGGCCGGGTTCTGGAAGGACAGGGAAGAGCTATCACGGATCTGGCAGCAGGAGGCGCGTTTCGAGCCCGCGATGCGCCCGGAGGAAAGAGCGTCACGTCTCGAGTCATGGAAGCGAGCCGTGAGCGCCGCGCGCGCGTTCGGAACTGGGGCCTGAAGGATTGATTGTGGGGGAATGCCGCCGATCAGAGTCGAACTGATGACACGTGGATTTTCAGTCCACTGCTCTACCACCTGAGCTACAGCGGCAAAAAACGCTTGCCTGACGCCTCGCGGCGTCAGCCGCCATAGTATTTGCCGAGGAGAAAAAGTCAAGGGGCCGCGGCGCTTCGGACGCCCCGGCAACTGCTTGCCGATGCCGCCCGCCGATGATAAGGTACTCAAGCGTCTGTATGCCGTCCCATTTCACGCACCTGATTTTTACCGAGGAGGCCGTGACCGCCGCGCTCGGCGAAGCCGGAAACAGGATTATCGCCTCATTCGGCAACCTCCTGCGCTTCGGAGCGCAGGGGCCCGATTTCTTCTATCACAATCAGCGAACGGTGCCCACGGGGCTGCGTTACGGGGTTCTCACTCATCGCCATGGATACGGCACGCTGGTTGAAAATATGACTAGGGAAGCCCTGCGTCTGAACCTTCCGCCCCAGTCGGAGCTCGCCGCGTTCATCCTCGGCTTCGCGACTCACGCTCCCCTGGACAGGAGGACGCACCCCTACATCGTCTATCGCGCGGGCTGGGTGGATCCCGAAAAACCGGAAACCCGCCGCTTCTCGAAATGCCATCCCTTTCTCGAGCGCATCATCGACGTGCTGGTCCTTCGCGAGAGAAGGGGCCAGGGGCTTTCCGACTTCGATTTTCTCTCCCGGGTGCGCTGCGGCAAAACCCTTCCCTACCCCGTCATCAAGACCATGGTGAAGGGCCTCAACGCCACCTACCCGTCCACGGCTCACAAATCCCGCGACAGGATGAGGATCGAGAACGCCTACCATGACGCCGTTTTCTTCTACAAGCTCACGAACCACAGGACCCCCGCATGGCGGCTTCTGGCGTTCAAGAAGGATAAAAGGGACGGTTTCCGCGAGAGGCGGCTGGCCCTGTTCCACCCCGTGGAAGTTCCCGAGGGCTCGGATTTTCTCAATGCGAAGCATGAGAGATGGTGTCACCCCTGCGATGAAAACGAGATCTCGCATGCTTCCTTCATGGACCTTTATCAGCAAGCCTTGGAGGATGCCGGGGAAGCGGTTCGAGCGGTGTACGATGTGATTTCACGCAAGGCTTCCCCCGATGGTCTCGGCGACAGGCTGGGAAACCAGAGCCTCGATTCTGGCAGGGAGCACTGCACCCCCCGCTGCTCGGATCCCTTCCCTCTTTCCGAAATTCTGGACGAGATCTACAGGAAGCTCGAAAAAGAGATGGCCGGGCGCTCCTGAATCCTAATGCCCTTCGGCCCCCAGGTATGACATCATTTGCGACACATCGTTTGTTGGAAGCGAGCAGGCTCCGCCCCGGCACACGTACGCGGTGGCCCTGCCGTTTATTTCGGTCTGGTACCGGGCAAAGGGAGCCAGCCGGACGATATCGGGCTCCGCGCCCGGGGGACGGAAGACAACGGTCTTTCCGGGAGAGAATGCACGCCTGAGCGCCCTGGCCATCAGCCCGGTATCCTCCCGCAGAGGATCTCCTGCCACCGCGACCTCGATCGGAGGACCGCTGATGAAATCCAGGGCGCTGAAGAAGAAACAGAAGGAAGAGGGGCTTTCATCGAGGGCGCGCGCGGGATAGAGGCCGAGGATGCCCCCCGCCTTATCCCGGTAGCTCTTGTTGTCCATGAGCCTGCCGAGCTTCGCCAGCACAAGAAGCGCCACGGAGTTTGCCGACGGAAGCACTCCGTCGGCGAGCGGTTTCCGTCCAGTGGAGGAAGCTCTCTCGAAGTTGTCCGTCAGGAAAAATCCTCCCCTGTTTGGGTCCCAGAACCGGGCGACGAGCGAGTCGACCAGGCCCGCCGCCTGCTCGAGGAAGCTCGCCGTGAAGGTGGCCTCATAGAGCTCCAAGAGGCCCCAGGCAAGGTACGCGTAATCATCGGCGAACGCGGGGATGCCCGACTCTCCGTTGCGGTAGCGATGCATGAGGCTTCCGTCGCGCGCACGCATCCGGGAGAGAACGAAGAGCGCCGCGTTCGACGCCGCTTCATGCAGCGCGGGCTCGTCGAATGCCCCTCCCGCGCTCGCGAATGCCGCGATGGCAAGGCCGTTCCACCCCGCGAGGATCTTGTCGTCGCGGAACGGACGCGGCCGCCGCGCGCGCGCCGCGAGGAGCTTCTCCTCTATCGCGCCGGGCGGCGAGGTGTCGGAGGGATCTCTGTGCAGGATGTTCATCCCTGAAGCCTGATCGCCAGGCATGGCGAAGTTCCCTTCTTCCCGCACCCGATACCTTCGGCAGAGCTCCGCAAACTCGGCTTCGGTCAGGAGCCCGCGAGCTTCGGAGGCTTTCCAGAGGTAGAACCTCCCCTCCTCTCCTTCGCTGTCGGCATCCTCGGCAGAGGCGAACCCCCCGCCCGGATCCGTCATGTCCCGACGCACGTAGCGGAGGATCTCCTCCGCGGTAGCCCGATAGAAAGCCTTGCCCGTGGCCTGCCATGCCTCGGTGTACGCCAGGGCGAGGAGGGCCTGATCGTAGAGCATCTTCTCGAAATGGGGGACAAGCCAGCGGCTGTCCGTGGAGTAACGGTGGAAGCCGAACCCGAGCTGGTCATAGATGCCCCCGTTTCGCATCGCGGTGAGGCTCTTCTCCACGATGGCGAGGGATTTCGGATCTCCGCTGCTTTTCCAGGATCGAAGAAGGAAAAGAAGGATGTCGGGCATGGGAAACTTGGGAGCGCCGCCGAAGCCTCCATGCTCCTCGTCATGGAGAGACAAGATCCTCGCCGCGACGTTCGAAAGGAAACCGGGGGCAAGGAGCGCTTCGCGGGCTGCCGCGGGCTCCGCGGGCCGTGCAAGCTCGCGCGCGATTGCCCGCGCCGAATCCGTCAGCCGCGATCGGCTGGTTTTCCACAGCTCGCGGATCCGGGGCACCAGCTCCAGCATTCCCGGCCTGCCGTATCCGCCCGTCTTCGGTATGTATGTTGCCGCGAAGAACGGCTCCTTTTCGGGGGTCATGACGATGGAGAGCGGCCAGCCTCCGCTTCCCGTGAGCAGCTGGCAGACTTCCATATAGCGGCCGTCCAGATCGGGGCGCTCCTCCCTGTCCACCTTCACGGAAACGAATGCGTCGTTCATCAGCGCCGCCACCTCGGGATCGTCGAAGCATTCCGTTTCCATGACGTGGCACCAGTGGCAGGTGGAGTATCCGATGGAGAGGAAGACCGGCTTGTCCCGAGCCCGCGCCTCCCCAAAGGCCTCGTCCCCCCAGGGATACCAGTCCACGGGGTTTGACGCGTGCTGCAGCAGATAGGGGCTTCTCTCGTCTTTCAGGCGGTTCAAAGCTTGATAAAAGGTACGGATTCGGCGGGGGTGGGGGCAAGCCGGGCGCTTGACTGGAAGCGACGACGCGGTCGGCAGGCAAACGGCGGTGCGGGAGGCGCCGCGGCGGCAAAGTAGTGAGGCGCCGCCCCAGTCGAAAGAGCGCCGCCAAGGAAGCGCCGCTACTTGCCGATAGCGGCCTGCCGCCGCGGGGCTATGCCTTCCCGGCCCGCTCCCGCGAAATGCCCAGCGAGTTGTATATCCGCAGCACCGCTTTTGCTCGGTTGAAAGTGTAGAAATGAATCCCCCGCACGCCGTGATCCAGGAGGTCCAGCACCTGCTCGGTAGCCCAGTGGATCCCCACATTCTCGAAGGAGGTGTCGTCCGAGGCGCGGTTCAGCGCCTTGAGAAGGCGCGCGGGATAGCAGACGCCCGCCGCCTTGTCGGCCATGGCGACGAGGTTCTTGCGCGAAAGGATGGGCATGATGCCGGCAATGATCGGTACCCTGATTCCGGCGAGCTCGCAGCGCTCGCAGAAATCGAAGAAGACCCGGTTGTCGAAAAAGAGCTGCGTGCAGATGTAGTCTGCGCCCGCGTCCACCTTTTCCTTGAGCAGCTCGATCTCCCTCAACCGGTTCGGCGTCGCGGGATGTCCCTCGGGGTAGCCTGCTACCCCGATGCCCATAGCGGGGAACTCCCCGTGGATGAAGCCGACCAGCTCGCCCGCATGGGCGAACCCGCCCTCGGCGGGCGAAAAACCGGCATCGCCGCGCGGAGGGTCGCCCCTGAGCGCCATCACATTCTCGATCCCGCCCTCGCGATAGGTGTCGAGGATCCGGCGGATCTCTGAAGCCGACGAGCCGACGCACGTCAGATGCGCGACGACCACGAGGTCCGCACGCGATTGGATCCGAGTCACCAGCTCGTGCGTCAGGTGGCGGGTGGAGCCGCCCGCGCCATAGGTGACGCTCACGAACGAGGGGTGGAGAGCGGCGAGGCTTGAGATCGTGTCGTAGAGAAGCCGGGCCGCGTCCGGCGAGCGCGGCGGGAAGAACTCGAAGCTGAACGCGGGCCGATCCCGCTCGAATATCCGCGCTATGTGCATGCGCTCCATTCTATAGCCGCGGGGGGCCATCTCTTCAAGTGGGACTCGCTCGACGTTGACCTCGCCAGATCGCCTCGCTACTATTGCCTCGATGGCGGACAAGAAAGACGATCGCCGCGAGAAGCCCGACCCCGCGGGGCGCCGGCGCGCCGACCGTAAAACCGGCATGGATCCCAGCCTGAAGGGTTTCATCAAGGAAACCACCCGGGACGCGGGCTACCGCAAGGCGGCCCGGCTTCTCATGATCCTGGGAAAGGATGAGGCGGCAAAGGTCCTGAGCCACCTCTCCCCAAAGGAAGTGGAGGGAATCGCCCAGGAGATCGCGCGCACCGAGCACATCGACCAGAAGGAAGCCGCGGCAATCCTGGAAGAGTTCGGATATATCCGCCAGACCAAGGACCTCATCGCGAGCGGCGGGATCGAGAAAGCCGAAGAGATGCTGGTGGCATCCATCGGCAGGGAGCGCGCCGAGGCGATTCTGACCAAGGTGAAAAAGGAGATGGCGCCACCGCCGTTCTCCTTCCTCATGGACATCGACATCCACCAGACCGTCTCCCTTCTTCGGGAGGAGTCCCCGCCCGTGATCGCGCTCATCATGGCGCACCTGGAGCCCAAGGTGGCTGCGCGAATCCTCTCGTCCCTCCCGCCGGAAGTCCAGAAGGAGGTCGTGCCGCGGATCGCCAAGATGGGCACGATAGATGCGGAGGTCATCCGCAGGGCGGAGGAGACCCTGCGCACGAAGATCAGAGACCAGGGCAAGGTGGTCACCGACGAGGTGAACGGCAAGGCTGCCCTCACCGAGATCCTCAAGTACATGGATCCCGCCAAGGAACAGGCGATCCTGGAGGAGCTGGAGCCGAACACCGCCAACGAGATCCGAAAATCGCTCTTCACCGCGGAGGTGATCTTCCAGATCACGGACAAGGACCTTCAAGGCGCGCTTCGCGACTACGCCGACCGCGAGATCGCCCTCATGCTGAAGGGTCAGGGCGACGCCTTCCGCGAGCGCATCCTGGCGAATGTCTCGGAGCGCAGGCGCGAGTTCATCCTTTTGGAGATCGAGGGGCTCGGCCTCATCCCCAAGTCGAAGGCGGACTCCGCCCTCGACGACTTTCTCGGCTACCTGCAGCTGCTGGAGCAGAAGGGCGAGATCACAATCATGCGCGAGCCGGAAAAATACGTCTAGATCCGCCGGAAGGAGACGGGCATGGAGAGGGTTTCGATCGCGAACATCGGCGGCGCCGTGGGCCGGGACGTGGAGATCTGGGGCTGGCTGTACAACCTCAGATCAAAGGGAAAGATCGCCTTCCTCCAGCTGCGCGACGGCACGGGGCGGATCCAGGGCGTCGCGGAGGAGGGCGCCTGCGGGGCCGAGTGCTTCGCGCTGATCGCGGGGCTCAAGATGGAAGCGTCCGTCAAGGTGCGCGGCCGGGTGCAGGAGGATCCCCGGGCGCCGAGCGGCTACGAGCTCACCGTCTCCGGCCTCGACGTCGTGCAAAACCCGGCGGAGGATTATCCCATATCCAAAAAGGAGCACGGCATCGATTTCCTCCTGGAGAACCGCCACCTGTGGCTGCGCTCCAGCAGGCCCGCCGCCATCATGCGCATCCGCGATCAGGCCATCCATTCATTGCGTACCTTCTTCCATGACAGGGGCTTTATCCTGATAGACACGCCGATCCTCACCGGCTCCATCGGGGAGAGCGCCGGCACGCTCTTCACGGTCCCGTACTTCGATCTGGGAAACGCCTACCTCGCCCAGACCGGCCAGCTCTACCTGGAGGCCGCGTGCGCTGCGTATGGCAAGGTCTTCAACTTCGGCCCCACCTTCCGCGCCGAAAAGTCCAAGACACGGCGGCACCTCACCGAGTTCTGGATGCTCGAGGCCGAAGTGGCCTATGCCGACAACGAGGACAACATAAGGCTCCAGGAGGACATGGTAAGCGCGGCCGTCGCCGGGGTGCTGGCCAACTGCTCGAAAGAGCTCGAGAGCCTGGAGCGCGACCGGGAGCCGCTTTCGAAGGTGGCCCCGCCCTTTCACCGCGTGGACTACGGCGAGGCGGTGAAGATCCTGCAGTCAAAGGGAAGCGCCATCTCCTGGGGAGATGACCTCGGCGGGGAGGACGAGACCATCCTCACGAAGCTCTACGACAAGCCTGTATTCGTGACCAACTACCCCAAGAAGGCCAAAGCCTTCTATATGAAAGAGAACCCCGCCAACCCGGAGACGGTCCTCTGCTCGGACCTGCTCGCCCCCGAGGGCTATGGGGAGATCATCGGCGGCTCCCAGCGCGAGGATATTCTGGAGAAGCTCCTCGCCCGCATCCGTGAGGAGAAGCTCCCTGAAGAGACCTACGGCTGGTATCTGGACCTCCGCAAGTTCGGCACGGTGCCGCACTCCGGGTACGGTATGGGGCTCGAGCGGACCCTGGCCTGGATCTGCGGGCTGCAGCACATCAGGGAGAGCATTCCCTTCCCCAGGACGATATCGAGGATATATCCGTAGACAGGGATGTCGGAGCCGCGCCGAGGCAAGGATGCCGGAAGGTGCGGCATTAGCGCGGTGGAAGCGCAGCGAGCACCGCGCGGCAGGGGCCCCGCGCCGGCAGCTGTTTGCGAAGCAAACAGCGAGAGGCGTGGGGAAATACTGTCTGAGGGGCGCCGCAGCCCCGCGCCGGCTTGCCGAAGGCAAACGCCGCGAGGATGCCGGAAGGCGCGGCGCTAGGCCGGCAGCCGCGCCGAGGCAAGGGCTCTGTACAGTGCGGCCAGCGGCAACCGCCGCGAGGTTCACTGCTTCACATAAGGACCCGTGTCAGTGCCAGTTGCCGGGTAGCTGGTCGGTGAAATAGAGTATGAGAAACTCGAGCCGCTTATGGAATAGGTAACAAAGACGGGGCCGCTCGTTCCAGTGTAATAACCGGTGGCACCAGTGATAGTGCCATGTATGTGATGAGCGGCTTCATCGTATGAGTCGATTGAGATAGTCAGAGTCCCGACAATGGATATTATAAAAGAATAATTCGAATTCTGCACCCATGAAGTACCGCTCAATGTGAGGGTGTCAGTGCCAATGGGAGCCGTCAAGACCCATGTTCCGGCAAACTCAGGGCCGCTCGAGCCTATAGACCGCTCCTTTTGGATCGATACTTTGCGATCAACGTGAAATATAGCACACATTAAGGAGAAATGGAGCCAAAGCCCCTCTCTTGGCTTAGCACCGTGCCTGTGCTATACCTACACAAAATGGGTCAGCTCTTTCACTCCTCAGAAAAGGGAATCGGCATGTACTGGCAGCAAGAGATCGAGACCCTCGATCGCGATGAGCTTGAAAAACTCCAGATCCAGGGGCTCGAGCGGACCCTGAAGCGGGCCGCGTGCTCGCCGTTCTATCGCGAGCGCCTTCCCCGTTCGGCCTCCCGGCGGATATCCTCCCTAGAAGAAGTCCAGGGCCTGCCCTTCACCACGAAGCAAGACCTCCGCGACCAGTTCCCCTACGGGCTTCTCGCCGTGCCCCTGGAGGAGGTCGTGCGGCTGCACTCCTCCTCCGGCACCACGGGCAACCCAACCGTGATCTACCACACGAAAGAGGATATCGAGTCCTGGCAGGACCTCATGGCCCGCTGCATCTATATGGCCGGGATGAGAAAGCACGACGTCTTTCAAAACATGATGGGCTACGGCCTTTTCACGGGAGGCATCGGCTTCCACTACGGAGCGGAGAGGCTGGGCGCCCTCACCATCCCCATCGGCGCGGGAAACAGCAAGCGGCAGATCTGGTTCATGCAGTCCTTCAAGACGACGGCGGTCCACGTCCTTCCCAGCTACGCCTTGCGCCTCTCCACGCACCTCAAGGAGATGTCGATCGACCCCCGGAAGGATCTCAGCCTCCGCATGGCCTTCGTGGGGGCGGAGCCGCACACGGAGGAGACCCGCCGCAAGATAGAAGAGGTGTACGGAATCAAGGTCTACAACTCCTACGGCCTCTCCGAGATGTGCGGGCCGGGCGTTGCCTTTGAATGTCCCGAGCAGAGCGGGCTGCACCTCTGGGAAGATCACTTCTACATGGAGATCATAGACCCGGACACGGGCGCGGTCCTCCCTGAGGGGCAGTGGGGCGAGCTCGTCCTCACCTCGCTCAAGCGGGCCGCCACTCCCCTGATCCGATACAGGACGCGGGACCTCACCCGGATCATCCCGGGGCCGTGCCCCTGCGGAAGGACGCACAGGCGCATCGACAGGATCAAGGGAAGGTCCGACGACATGCTCATCATCAACGGCGTGAACGTTTTCCCCATGCAGATCGAGATGACCCTGATGCGCATGCCCGCAATCGGGGACAACTACCTCATCGAGATCCACGAAGAGAACTACATGGACAAGCTCCACGTGAGCGTGGAGCTGAAGGCGGATGCTTTCCAGGGCACCCTCTCCGAGGTCGAGAGCCTCAAGGCGCGCGTCACGGAGGAGCTGAAGAGCGAGCTGGGAGTTTCTCCCGTCGTGAAACTCCTGGAGGCGGGAAGCCTTCCCGCCTCCGAGGGAAAGGCCGTGCGCGTCGTTGACCTGCGAAAGCAATCGGGGAAGGGAGGCTGAAGATGGCATTCCACCTTTCCGTCTTTGTCGCGAACGAGCCGGGAAAACTGGAGAAGATCACGCACGTGCTGGCGGACGCGGGCCTGAACATCCGCGCCGTCTCCGTGGCCAGCGCCGGCCAATTCGGCGTGGTGCGGGTCCTCGTGAACGATCCCGACAAGGGAATGGAGGCCCTCAAGGAGCACAAGTTCACCGTCACCAAGAGGAGAATCCTCGTCGCGCTCATCGAAGACCGCCCCGGGGCCATGCACGATCTCCTGGTGACCCTGTCATCCAACAATGTGAACGTTGAGGACTGCTACGGCTTCGTGATCGAAGAGGGCAAGCGGGCCGCCATCGTCTTCGAGGTGGAGAAGTTCCCCGAAGCGGAGAAAGCTCTCAAGGCAACAAAGATCCATCTCATCTCCGATAGGGAGATATACAGATTGTAGGCGCCGGCCGGCAGGGCGCACAAGCGGAGGAACGTCATGATCTGGAACACCGATTTCGAGACCCTCGCGCGCGCAAGCATGGACAAGCTGCAGAGCGAGAGGCTCGGCAGGCTCGTCGACACCCTCTACAGGAGGGTTCCCTTCTATAAGAAGAAGATGGAAGAGAAGGGGGTGAAGCCCCACGACATCCAGTCGATCAAGGACATTGCGCGGCTTCCCTTCACAACCAAGGACGAGATGCGGGAGGTGTACCCCTACGGCCTTCTGGCCACCAACATGCACGAGATCGTGGAGATCCACACCTCTTCGGGCACGACGGGAAAGCCCGTGGTGGACGCATACACGACGGGCGACATCGACGTATGGTCCGAGGTGATGGCCCGCACGCTCACCACCGGCGGCACCACCAGGCACGACATCGTGCAGAACGCCTACGGCTACGGGCTTTTCACCGGCGGACTGGGCGTGCACTACGGAGCTCGGCGCATCGGAGCCACCGTGATCCCCATTTCCGGGGGCAACACGAAGCGCCAGCTCGCCATCCTGCAGGACTTCAAGACAACCGTCCTCGCCTGCACGCCGTCTTACTCCCTGTTCCTGGCCGAGGGGGCGCGGGAGGAAGGGCTGGATCCCACGAAGCTGGGGATCAAGGCCGGCTTCTTCGGCGCGGAGCCCTGGAGCGAAACCATGCGCAAGGAGATCCAGGAAAAGCTCAACCTGCTCGCCATCGACATCTACGGGCTTACCGAGATCATCGGCCCGGGTGTGGCATCCGAGTGCGAGCAGCAGAACGGGCTTCACATCTTCGAGGACCACTTCTATCCCGAGATCATCGATGCGAAGACGGGCCGCGTGCTTCCCGACGGAGAAAAGGGGGAGCGTCATCACGACCCTCACCAAGGAAGGCACCCCCGTTCTTCGCTACAGGACGCGCGACATCACGTACATCGATCACTCCCCGTGCCCCTGCGGAAGAACATCCGTGCGCATGCACCGGGTGCTGGGGCGCACCGACGACATGCTGATCATCCGCGGGGTGAACGTGTTCCCTTCCCAGATCGAGGAGGTGATCCTCGCCATCGAAGGAGTGGAGCCGCACTACCAGCTCATCGTGGAGCGCCGCGACCAGCTGGACGAGCTGGAGGTCCAGGTGGAGATGAACGAGAAGCTGTTCTCCGACGAGATCAAGATACTGGAAAAGACGGAGAAGAAGATCGAGGCAGACCTGTACGCGACGCTTAGCATCCACACGCGCGTCAAGCTGGTGGAGCCCAAGAGCATCGCCCGAAGCGAAGGCAAGGCCAAGCGGATCATCGACAAGCGTCAGCTGTAGGCGCGACGCGGCGCCCCGCGGGCGCCCGCGGGGGGAGCCCTCGGGGCGTCCGCCCGATACTGCAAGGAGGCATTCCATGAGCGTGAAGCAGATTTCCGTGTTCCTGGAAAACAAGAAAGGCCGTCTGGCCGAGGTGACCCGCGTCCTCTCGCGGGAGAAGATCAACATCCGGGCCCTCTCCCTGGCGGACACGGCTGATTTCGGAGTGCTTCGGATCATCGTCAACAATCCCGAGCGCTGCCTCTCGGTTCTGAAGTCGGGCGGCTTCGTCGCCCAGGTTACCGAAGTGGTCGCCGTCGAGGTTCAGGACAAGCCGGGGGGACTCTCCCGGATCCTCGAGGTCCTCGACGCGGAGAACGTCAATGTCGAGTATATGTACGCGTACGTCGAGAAGACCAAGGACAATGCCATCGTGATCTGCAAGATCGACGACAGGGAACGGGCGCTCACCGTGCTTGCGAAAAACGATATTCCCACGGTGAACGGAGAGGTCCTCAAGACCTTGTAGCCCGCGGAGACGGCCCCAGGGCGCGCGCGCAGGCCATCCCCGCCCTGCTCTCTCTTTTTCATTGCCTTCAGGCGAACGTCTTCGCTATATTGCATGAAAGCCCGACTCAAGACGGCATTGGACGCGCGTTCAACGGTTCGATCGGGCGCGAAAGGAGAAGGCTATGAAAAACAGAGCCGTTCTCTGGGGCGTCATCAACTGGGCGCTCCTGGCCGGGGTTCTCGTTGTGAACACCCTCTCCGTGGTCCTTCCGCTGAACGGTAGGACTCCGGGGGAGATCGCGGACAGCTTCCGGGTTCTCTTCGAGCCCGCGGGGTACGTGTTCTCCATCTGGAGCCTGATCTACATCGGGCTTGTCGCGTTCGCCGTGTTCCAGCTGCTCCCCTCCCAGCGGGACAACCCGCGGGTTCGAGCCACTGACGGCTGGTTCGCCCTCAGCTGCCTGGCCAACATCGGGTGGATCTTCTCCTGGCACTACGGGCGGTACCCGTTGAGCATGGCCGCGATGCTCGTCCTCCTGGCGTCGCTTATCGCGATCTACCTCTCGCAGCGCTCGCCGCGAAGCGCCGCAGCGTCGCTCACCCTGGGCACGCGGATTCTGGCACGCGCCCCTTTCAGCCTGTACCTGGGATGGATCAGCGTCGCAACTATCGCCAATGCGGCAGCCGTCCTCTCGTGGGCCGGTTTCTCGGGATTCGGCGTCTCCCCCGTCGCATGGACAGTGATCGTCTCCTGCTTGGCGGCCGTGCTCTCCGCGGCGATGTCGATCAGGAACCGCGAAATCATATTCCCCGCCGTGGTCGTGTGGGCATTGATAGGAGAAATCGTCAGGCAGGCAGCCGTCCCCGCCATCGTGTGGGGCTGCATTGCCGCCATTTCCGTGGCTGCCGTTGCCGCGGTTGACGGCATCCTCGTAAGGCCGGCGCCGAAAACCGCCCGCTGAAAGGCCTCGCGCCCGCGGCTGTCGGAGCGCTCAGGAGGCCCGCGCCTCATCCCGCTCGCAGAGAGAACGCACGTGACGGCCGCAGGCCCTTGCCTCGGCGAGAGACTCTCTGCGATAATCCCGCCGGTCATGCCGCAGGAGCCGCTCTCCATTGGGAGTCTCTTTTCCGGTGGCGTCATCGTCACCTACCGCTGCACTTCGCGCTGCCGCCACTGCCTCTATGCCAGCTCCCCCCGCAGGGAGAACCGCTATATCAGCCGCGAAACGGCGGCCGCGGCGTTTCGCATCATCAGGAGGATGGGCTGCGATTCGGTTCACATCGGAGGCGGCGAGCCCTTTCTGGACACGGAAGGGCTTTTCGGTCTCCTGGAGGCGGCCCGGGATTCGGGAGTGGGTATCGAGTATATAGAGACCAACTCCTCATGGTTCCACGGCGAGGCATCCGCAGCGGCCATGCTGAAGAGCCTGTCGGCCCTGGGAGCGCGCACGCTCCTGGTGTCGATCAGTCCCTTTCACAACGAGTACGTGCCGTTCAACAGGGTCCGGGGAGTCATCGCCGCATGCCGGCGCGCGGGAGTCTCCGTATTCCCCTGGGTGGATGGATTCATCGAGGACCTCTCGCGGATGGACGGCGATTCGATCCATGCGCTGGAGGAGTACCTCGAACGATTCGGCCCCGACTATGTCCAGAATCTCCCCTCCCGCTACTGGATAAGCTGGGGGGGCCGGGCGGTATCCACCTTTCAGGGGCTTTTTCCCGCCGTGCCCCTCGATGAGCTCGGCGCCGCGCGCCGGGGATGCTCCGAGCTTTCCGACACCTCGCACTTCCACATCGATCTCGATGGAAACTACGTCCCCGGGCTCTGCAGCGGCCTCGCCATCGATATGAAAGACCTCGCCTCCCCCCTCGATGCCGCTCGCTATCCCCTCATCACGATTCTCCACAACGACGGCCCGGCCGCGCTCGCCGAGCACGCTCGAAAAACGCAGGGTTTCAATCCGAAAGGCGAATACATGAACAAGTGCCACCTCTGCCTCGATGTGCGAAGGTTCCTGGTAACCGAGAGGGGGCTTCGAACTCCCGAGCTGACACCCGGAGAGTTCTATGGAAACCTTTAGCGGGCGGCCGGCAGACAAACACGTGTTCGGCGCCACGGCCGAGGAATAGGAGAATACTCGGGCGGCTGCTCTTGAACGGGGCGGCTTTCATGGCGAAGTCGCCCCATTTTTTTCTCGGCGCACATCCTCGCGTTCTTATCTTGACAGTTTTGATAAAGTTTGCTTTTCTGTATAATTATTCATTTCTGTCTTTATAAAGAAGGAGGAACCTGAAATGAAGAAGATCCTTTTCGGGGCATTCTGTCTTTTGGCGGCCCTCGGTGCCGTCCTGCCCCTTGCCGCGGCTGACACGATAAAGATCGGTGCCATCCTCGCCGTGACCGGACCAGCGGCCAACCTCGGATCTCCCGAGGCGAAAACCCTGCAGATGCTCGTCGACGACACCAACAAAGCGGGCGGGATCCTGGGCAGGCAGATCGAATTGATCCTCAAGGATTCCGGGGGGAGCCCGGACAAGGCGATCTCTTTCGCCAAGCAGCTAATCGAGGAGGACCAGGTCCTCGCGATCATCGGGCCTTCGACCAGCGGCGAATCGATGAAGATCAAGAGCCTCTGCGAAGACAACGAGACCATCCTCGTCTCCTGCGCCGCGGCGGAGACCATCGTCAACCCGGTGGCCAAGTGGGTGTTCAAGACCCCCCAGATGGACAGCTTTGCGGCGACGGCAATCTTCAACACCATGAAGAAGCTGGGGATCTCCACCATCGGCGTCGTGGTGAGCAACACCGGTTTCGGCCAGGGAGGAAAGGCGCAGCTGGAGAAGCTGGCTCCCGCGGCGGGAATAACGATCCTCGCCACGGAGGTGTACGACCAGAATGCCACCGACCTCTCCGGCGTCCTGGCCAAGATCAAGGCCCAGAAGCCGCAGGCGGTTGTCAACTGGTCCATCGAGCCGGCCCAGAGTCTGGTGCCCAAGAACATGAAACAGATCGGCATGAACGTTCCCCTCTTCCAGAGCCATGGGTTCGGCAACATCAAGTACGTCGAAGCTGCGGGCAGGGCTGCGGACGGGATCATCTTCCCCTGCGGCAGGCTTCTCGTCTCCGACGTTCTCCCGGCCGATCATCCCCAGAAACAGCTCCTGGTCAACTACAAGAAGGAGTACGAGTCGAAGTTCGCCGAGGACGTGAGCACCTTCGGCGGCCACGCGTACGATGCGTACCTGCTCATTACCGAGGCCGTGAAGAAGACAGGGTCCACGGACAAGTTCAAGGTCCGCGACGCGATCGAGAACACAAAGGGGCTCGTGGGGACCGCGGGAATCTTCAACTTCTCTCCCACGGACCACAACGGCCTCACCATGGACGCCTTCGCGATGCTTACCGTGAAGGGCGGAAAGTTCGTCCTGTACACGAAGTAGGACCGAGCCGGGGGCATGAGCGGCGGCGAGATTGTTCAATACCTGCTGTCGGGGATCACGACGGGAAGCATCTACGCGATCATCGGCATCGGGTTCAACATCATCTACAACACGACGGGGATCATCAACTTCGCCCAGGGCGAGTTCCTGATGCTCGGGGGGATGATCGCCATATCCCTGGCGAAGATCGTCCCCCTGCCCCTCGCAATCGCCGCCGCCGTGCTCGCGACCGGCCTCATCGGCGTGGCCATCCAGGTGGTCTTCCTTCGCTGGCTGAAGGACCCGGACGTGCTTCGCATGATCATCATCACGATCGGCCTCTCCATCCTCGTGCGTGAGGCCGCCCTGCACGTGTGGGACGAAAAGGTCCGCGCCCTGCCCTTTTTCACGGGTGACGAGACATCCTCCGTCGCGGTGCTGGGCGCCCGCATCTCTCCCCAGATATTCTGGATTCTCGGGGTCTCGCTCCTGCTCGTGCTTGGCCTTTCTCTTTTCTTCCGCTACAGCCTCCTGGGGCGCGCCATGCGGGCATGCGCCTCGAATGCCGTAGCGGCGCGCCTCTGCGGAATCAAGACCAGGTCCATGATCACGCTGTCCTTCTTTCTGGCGGCATCCATCGGAGCGTTGGCGGGATGCGTCGTCTCTCCCGTGACCCAGACCCAGTATGACATGGGTACCTCCCTCGCGGTGAAGGGCTTCACCTGCGCCGTGCTTGGCGGCCTGGGAAACAGCACGGCGTCCGTCGTGGCGGGCCTGCTCATCGGCATTTTGGAATCGGCAAGCATCAGCGTTCTGCCCCTCGCCTTCAAGGACGTCGTTGCTCTGAGCATCCTCCTGGCAATCCTTTTCCTGAGGCCCCAGGGCCTCTTCGCCCTGAAGAAAAAAGGCCTCCTTGGCGGGCGCTCTGACATCCATGTCCGCGACCGCCTCGAGCCGACCCTGGCCAAGGGCGGGGGCTCGGACATGCGTGGGCGCCCGCTTGCGGGAGTGTCCACGCTGTTGGCCAGGCTCCTGCCGCCGCGGTGGCGGTCTTAGGGGAGCACACCGATGCGCGGAACCTTCACGCGATACCTGCCCGTCCTCGCCCTCGCCGCCGCAAGCGTTCTCGTTCAGCTCGTGCTTTCCGCCCTCAAGCTCGAGTACTGGCTCACCCAGCTCACCATGGCGGCATACACGACGCTCGCGGCCCTGGGCCTGAGCCTCCTCATGGGCTATGCGGGCCAGGTATCGATGGGGCATGCGGGGTTCGTGGCCATCGGCGGCTACTCTTCCGCGGTCCTCACGACGCTGAACATCCTTCCCATGGCCGCAAGCCCGCTTGTCGCCTTCCTCCTCAAGGTTGGATTGGCCGCCTCCGGCGCCGACATCTACGGCGCGCCGGTGATGCGCGTGAGCCCATGGCTCGCGTTCGCGGCGGCGGTCGTCATTGCCGCGATTGTAGCCCTGACGATCGGCGTGCCCGTGCTCCGCCTTCACGGCCACTACCTCGCCATGGCAACCCTCGGCTTCGGCTTCATCGTCTCTCGCGTCCTGCTGGGCACGAGAATCCTCGGAGAGGCGGATGGGATCTCCGATATTCCCGCCTTTTCGCTGTTCGCCGGTCTTGTGGTCACGGGCAAGAGGGCGCTGCGCGTCCAGAACTACTACATCGCCTGGGCCCTCGTGGCCGTCGGGGTCCTCCTCGTGGTGAACCTCATCAACTCGCGGGCCGGCCGGGCGCTGCGCGCGGTGCACGGCAACGAGGAGGCCGCCGCGGCGGTCGGGGTGGACGTGGCGCGCTTCAAGCTGGCCGCCTTCGTCATGAGCGCCATCTACGCCGCCGTGGCCGGAGCATGCCTGGCCCATTTCAACGGGGGGATCGGTCCCGCGGAGGCGGGGATCATGAAGTCGGTGCGCTACGTTGCCCTCGTGGCGGCGGGCGGCATGGGAAACGTCTGGGGCACCCTGGCCGTCTCGGCGCTCCTCACCTTCCTTTCCCTGCGCGGCGTGTTCGGGCTCTACGACGATGCCTTCTTCGGAGCGGTGCTCGTGGCGGTGATGCTCTTCGCCCCGCAGGGGATGTTCCGGATCTTCGGGGCCCTCAAGGGGTCGATCGCAGTGGTGACGAGATGGAAGACGCGCGCCGGCCGCTGACGCAAGAGCCGATCCTCGAGATCGCCGACCTGCATCACTGGTTCGGCGGCCTGCACGTGATCGACGGCGTGAGCCTCTCCTGCCGCGCGGGGATCGTGAAGGCGATCATCGGACCCAATGGAGCGGGAAAGACCACCCTCTTCAACCTCATCTCCGGAAGCCTCACCCCCCTGTCGGGAAGCATCAGGTTCCTCGGCGAGGAGCTGGCCGGCTTCAAGCCCCATCGGATCGCCCAGCGCGGCATCGCGCGAACCTTCCAGGCAAGCCACCTGTTTCCGGGGATGACGGTGCTGGAGAACGTGATGACGGGCAGGCACGTGAAAAGCCGCGCCGGGTTTCTCTCCGGGATGCTCGCCCTGCCGCACGCCCTGCGGGAGGAGCGCAGGATACGGGAGGATTCAATGGAGATCCTCCAGGAGCTGGGCATCGCGGGGCTCGCCCGCAAGGAAGGCGGGAGTCTCCCGTTCGGCCAGCAGCGGATCGTGGAAATAGCCCGCGCCCTTGCGGCGCGCCCGCGGCTGCTTCTCCTGGACGAGCCGGCCTGCGGCCTCACCATGAACGAGACGGAAGCGCTGGGCGGGCTCATTTCCCGCATCAAGGAAGCGGGCACCACCGTTATAATCGTGGAGCACGACATGGCTCTGGTGATGGGCATCTCCGACGAGGTCGTGGCGCTCAGCTATGGCCGAAAGATCGCCGAAGGCACTCCGCGGGAAGTGCAGGCGAACCCCGAAGTGGTCGCCGTTTACCTGGGGGCCGCGGATGCTTAGAGTGACGAACCTCCGCGCCGGATACGGAAAAGTGGAAGTCCTCTCCGGCGTCTCCCTCCACGTTGATCCGGGTGAGATCGTGGCGCTGATCGGAGCCAACGGGGCGGGCAAGAGCACCCTCCTGGGCGCCGTGGCGGGGATCGTGAAACCGCGCGGCGGCTCCATCGCTTTCCAGAAGAAGGAGATCGCCGGCATCACCGCCGAGGAGATCGCGGAGCGCGGCTGCCTGCTCGTCCCCGAGGGAAGGCAGATCTTCTCCGACATGTCCGTGTTCGAGAACCTCCTCCTGGGCGGCTACCTCCGCCTGCGCTCGCCCGAGCGCGGCTCCGTCGCGTCCGACATGGAGAAAATCTACGGCCTCTTCCCGATCCTTCGAAAAAGGCGCGAGCAGCAGGCCGGCACCCTCTCCGGAGGGGAACAGCAGATGCTGGCCCTGGGCCGCGCCCTCATGGGACGGCCCAAGATCCTGATGCTGGACGAGCCTTCCATAGGGCTTGCTCCCCTCGTCGTGAAGAGCATCATGGAGGTGATCGGGGAGCTTCGCGGCCAGGGGACCACGATCCTGCTGGTGGAGCAGAACGCGCGCGCCGCGCTCTCCATCGCGGACCGCGGCTACGTGATGGAGGCGGGGAGAATCGCGTTGGAAGGGAGCGCGCGGGAGCTTGCCGACAACCGGGACGTGCAGCGGGCGTACCTCGGCAAGGAATATTCGAGGATCAACGAGCGGGGGCAGGTATGATCTTGAACGAAAAGTTCGAATGCATGGACAGGGAAGACCTGGCGCAGGTCCAGGTGGAGCGCCTGCAGTCGGCGCTGACCCGCGCGCGCAGGAACGTGGCCTTCTATCGCAGCGCCTTCGAGAGGGGCGGCGTCTCGATCGAGGACGTGAAGAGCGTGGCGGATCTTGCCCGCCTGCCCTTCACCACCAAGGAGGACCTGCGCGCCAGCTATCCCTACGACATGTTCGCCGTGCCCCTTCGCGACATCGTGCGGATGCACTCCACCTCCGGCACCACGGGCACCCCCGTGGTTGTGGGCTATACGCCGAACGACATCAGGAGCTGGACCGAATGCGTGGCCAGAGTCCTGGCAGCGGGAGGAGTGACCGAGCACGACGTGGTGCAGGTGGCTTTCACCTACGGGCTTTTCAGCGGCGGCCTCGGGTTCCACTACGCCGCGGAGAAGCTCGGCGCCTCGGTGGTGCCCGCTTCGGGGGCGGGGCTGGAGAAGCAGTGCCTGATCCTTCGCGACTTCATGACCACCGCCCTTGCCTGCACGCCGAGCTACGCGCTGGCCATCGCGGACGAGCTTTTACGGATGGGAATCAAGCCGGGGGAGATCGCGCTTCGGGTGGGCTTCTTCGGGGCCGAGCCGTGGAGTGAGAGCCTTCGCTCGCAGCTGGAGGAGAGGCTCGGCGTCACGGCGCTGGACAACTACGGGCTCACCGAGGTCCTCGGTCCCGGGGTATCCTTCGAATGCGAGGCCAAGGAGGGGCTCCACGTCAATGAAGACCACTTTATCGCGGAGGTGATAGATCCCAAGACCCTCACGCCGCTTCCCATGGGAAGCGAGGGCGAGCTCGTCTTCACAACGATTACCAAGGAAGGGTTCCCCCTCATCCGCTACAGGACGGGAGATCTTGCCACGCTTACCGCCAAGCCGTGCCGTTGCGGCAGGAGCCTTGCGCGCATGTCCCGCATCCGCGGCCGCATCGACGATCTGATCATCCTCGGCGACGTGAAGGTGTTCCCGACCCAGGTGGAGCAGATCCTTCTCGCCGAGCAGGGCGTGGAGCCTCACTACGAGATCGTTGTGGACCGCATCGGAGGAAAGGACACCCTGGAAGTCCGGGTCGAGATCTCGCAGGCCATGCCCGAGCTCGACGAGATGAAGACCCTCGAGCGGGTCAAGGAAAGGATCGTGCGCAGGCTGGACACGGTGCTTGGCGTCCAGGCGAAGGTGACCCTCGTGGAGCCGGGAACCTTCGCGCCGGGCGGGGGTGGCAAGATCAAGCGGGTTGTTGACAAAAGGCGGCGGTGAGGGCTCATTATCAATCGTGCCGGAGCTTCCGGACCTCGAATATATAGCGAAAAAGCTTTCACCCCTTCTGGCGGGCAGGCGGATCGTGGATGTGGCCGTAAAGGAACCCATCGTCATCCGCATGCTCGTTGCCGGCTCATTTTCCGACGCTTTGAAAGGAAAGACCTTCGCCGGGCTCGTTCGCCACGGCCCCTTCCTCAGCTTCAGCCTGCTCGACGGCCTGGAGCTCATCATCCACCACATGCTTGCCGGCAGGCTCCAGATAGCCCCGAAATCGCAAAAGCCCCTATCCCACCTCTGCTTCAGCCTCTCTCTTGATGACGGGCCCCGCCTCAGCTATGGGGACGACAAGAAAATGGGGAAGGTCTACGTGACCCAGGCGGGCTCGCGCTCTGCCATCCCCGGCTTCGATACCCAGGGGATCGACATCCTTTCCACTGGTTTCACGCTCGAAGTGTTCGAGAAGCTCATAAAGGGGAGAAGGCAGCAGGCGCGGGTCTTCATCATGGACCAGAGCGCACTGAGCGCCATCGGAAACGCCTACGCAGACGAGATCCTGTTCGCCGCCGGGATCCATCCCAAGACCCTCTGCATCAGCCTGACCGAGGAGGAGCGGAAAAATCTTTACGAAAGCATCCGCTCCATCATCGCCTGGGGAATCTCCGAGGTGGAGAAGGCGGGCATGCCAATCGAAGAGAAGGTGCGCGGCCACATGAAAGTGCGAAACAGGAAGGGCGAGCCGTGTCCCGTCTGCGGCACGACGATACGCAGGGCGGGAGTTCTGGGTTATGACTCGTTCTTCTGCCCACGATGCCAGCCCGGCCCATGGACGGGCAAGCCAGGCAAAGGCTCGAATGCCGGAAGTCTGCCCAGCCCAGGGACGGGCGAGGCCGGCGGTGGCCCGCGGCGGCTTGCCAAGTAAAACGAGGCAAACGCCGCGTCGGATGCCGGAAGACGGCCCGCGAAGCGTTCGCAAAAGATCCCCTGGTAGGGCGGACGGCCCTGCCTGCCGGCACCGCGCGGCTTGACTTTATGGCTCCTCTTCCCCTAGATAGCCGCATGGGACAGACCGCATGCAAAGGGGAGCACCAGGGCCACCTGTGCGTGCTCGCGAGCAAAGGGCTCATCGACCAGATCAAGGGCATGACCACGAAGCCCCGCTTCATTTGCTTCAACTGCGGTCGTGTCGCGGACTGCGACGTGAACCTCTGCAACCCCATGCCGCTCGAGGACTGAAGCGGGCGGCAAGCCCGCACAGTTTCGCAAGCTCTCTCTCGACAGCGCGCGCGGGAGCGGGGGCTGCGGCGAGCTGTTCGACTTTGACAGAGGGCGGCGGTTGACGTACAATTGATCCTGCTGGCCGCGCCGTCATGAAGTTCAGAGACATTGATCGATATCTCACCGGCCTCTCGGTTCCCGTCTCCGCCCTTCGAAGCTCGGAGAGCTGCGGCGTCGGCGAGTTCGCCGACCTGCCGCTCCTCGGCCGCTTCTGCGCGAAGGCGGGCCTCGACGTCATCCAGATCCTCCCGGTGAACGACACGGGCGCCAACAGCTCTCCCTATAGCGCCCTCTCCGCCTACGCTCTTCACCCCCTCTACCTGCGCCTGGGAGACCTGCCCGGGGCCGCGGCCTATTCCGCAGAGATGAGCGAGTTCCGAAGGCATGCCGAAGAGCGGACGCGGTTCTCCTATCCCGAAGTCCTCGCCTTCAAGATCTCGGTGGCCGAGCGGATCTTCGCCGAGCGCGAGCCTGCCATCCGCAAAGACAGGAAGCTCTCCCGCTGGATTGACGCCAACCGGTGGGTGATTTCCTATGCAGTATTCAAGACATTGAAGGACTCGCAGGTTACCGAGCCCGGCCGTGCGCTCCCTTCCTTCGATGAAACGCTCGTTTCCGAGACCTGGAAATCCAACGAAAGCCGCTGTCTCTTTCATGCGTGGATCCAGTTCCAGCTCGAAGCCCAGCTCTCCTCCGCCTCGAAGCGCCTGGAGGAGATGGGCGTGCGCCTGAAGGGGGATATCCCCATCCTCATGAGCGAGGACAGCGCCGACGTATGGGGCTCGCCCCGGTACTTCGATCGTTCATTCCGAGCAGGCGCCCCTCCCGACATGTATTCCCGGGACGGCCAGAACTGGCGTTTCCCCGTCTATGCCTGGGACGCGCTTGCCCGCGACGACTACGCGTGGTGGAAAGGCCGGCTCCTGCAGGCTGCCAAGTTTTTCCACGCCTTCAGGATCGACCACGTTCTGGGCTTCTTCCGTATCTGGTGCATCCCCCGGACCGAGCGGCGGGGGCTCCTTGGCCGCTTCTCTCCCGTGGTGCCCATGGCGCGAGATGCGCTTCGAAACACCGGGTTCGATGACGGCCGCATCCGCTGGCTCTCCGCCCCGCACTTCCGTGGCGCGGAGATCGAAGCGCGGTTGGGCGCCGATGCCGAAAGGATCCGCCGGCTCTACCTCCTGCGGGTTGGCGATCAAGAGCTTTTCAACCTGAGAAGCGAGATGGACGGCGAAGAGGCCATCCTGGCCTTGAACGAGCCCGAAGCCGTCAAGGATTTCCTCCTGTCGAAGCACATCGACAGGGCGCTCATCGCTGTTTCGGAGGAAGAGTTCGTTCCTTCCTGGTATTTCTGGCAGACAACCTCATTCACAGGCATGAGCCAGGAGGAGCAGGCGAATCTCAGGGAGGCCATCACGGCGAGCCGCGCGGCATCTGAGCGGATCTGGGAGCAGCGCGGGAGGGAGCTCCTGGGGATGCTTCGCGAAACGACCGATATGCTGGTCTGCGCTGAAGACCTTGGGGACGTTCCCGATTGCGTGCCTCGCGTGCTCTCCGATCTCGGCATCCTGGGGCTTCGCGTTGCGCGCTGGGCGCGCGACTACAAGGCTCCCGGCGCGCCATTCATTCCCGAGGAGGGCTTCCCGCGCCTGACCGTTTGCACCGCCTCGGTGCACGATACCTCCACCCTCAGAGGCTGGTGGGAGGAAAGCCCCGCCGAAAGGGAGGCATACTTCCGCCACAGCGGATTCTCGGGAGCATGCCCCGAGCGGCTGAACCGCGGGCTCCTCCTCTCCATCGTCTCACGCCTCATGGGCGCCGGCTCCCTTCTCTGCGTCTTTCAGCTCCAGGATCTCCTGGACCTGGAGGAAGCGAACTGGAGCGCGGACCCGCGGGAGGACCGCATCAACGTGCCCGGAACCGTCAACGAGAAGAACTGGACCTGGCGCATGCCCCTCACCGTCGAGAGCCTGGCTGAGCGCTCCGAGCCGGCGGCGGCTATCCGGGCCCTCACGTCGAAACGACAAGGAAGGATCCTCTCATGAGCGAAAAACCTCCCGCAAATCCCACCTTCCACTTCCACATCGCCGCCAAGGCCAGGAACAAGTATCGATTCCCGGGCGAGCTTTTCGCGATGAGCGGAAACGTTATCTTCGCTGATCTGCACGCCGTGCGCCTGTTTACGCAGAAGATGAACGACGAGCGGCGCGCCGCGGGGGACACGCGCGCCCTCAGGGCGGGAGACATGAACGCCATGGGGCTCATCGACGAGGTGCTGCACTACGTGAGCCGCCTCTACGTGAAGCAGGCGGCCCCGCTCGTCTTCGGCAAGGCCCTCGCGTTCGTCAATGACCAGCTGGGAGCCGAGGCCGTCGACAGGGCCCTGCTGCGCTTCCTGGAGGAGTTTCCGCCTCGCGAGGTGTTCGCGGGCAAGCGGACCGTGGAGGAGTTCCTCCAGGGCGTCGACGGGGAGACTCCCAACCGCGAGATCGTCATCGAAGAGCTTCTCCACCTGTGGCTTGCCAACGTCAACCCCGCGTTCGGGCCCTTCTGCGAGCTGTTCGACCAGGTGGACGTCGCCTCCCTGCGCGAGCACGGCGAGATGCTGAAAGCGCTGGGAGACTTCTTCCGCTCGCAGCCCGTGTTCGGCCCCGACAACCAGGATCTCGTCGCGCTGCTCCGCGCGCCCGCCGTGGCCGCCCCGCGCTCCCTCACGGGGCAGCTGGAGTATATCCGCAGCCGCTGGGGCCACTTGCTTGGAGACCTGCTGTTGAAGCTCCTGATGGGCATCGACCTCATAAAAGAAGAGGAGAGGCTGCGCTTCGCCTTCTTCAAGCCCGGCCTTCCCGAGGTATACGAGTACGGCGGCCAGTACGCGGAGCCCGAGGCCTTCAGCGCGGACAAGGACTGGATGCCCAAGGTCGTGATGCTGGCAAAGAACGCACTGGTATGGCTGGATCAGCTTTCCCGGCGCTCCGGGCGCGCCATCACGCGCCTCGACCAGGTCCCCGACGAGGAGCTCGACCGGCTGGCCCGCTGGGGCGTCACGGCCCTGTGGCTCATCGGGGTCTGGGAAAGGAGCCGTGCCAGCCGCAGGATCAAACGGACGATGGGAAACCCCGAGGCGGAGGCATCCGCCTACTCGCTGTTCGACTACCAGGTTGCCGCGGAGCTCGGCGGGGAAGAGGCGCTGGCGAACCTTCGGGGCAGGGCGTGGCGCCGCGGCATCAGGCTTGCGAGCGACATGGTCCCCAACCATACGGGAATCGACTCGCGCTGGATGATCGAGCACCCCGACAGGTTTCTCGCCTATCCCCGGCCCTACCCGCCCTTCCCCTCCTACTCCTTCAACGGATCGAACCTGGTGGATGATCCGCGTGTCGGCGTATTCCTGGAGGACCATTACTACACCAGGAGCGACGCCGCCGTGGTGTTCAAGCGCGTCGACTTCGCCACCGGCGACGCCCGCTATATCTACCATGGAAACGACGGCACCCACATGCCGTGGAACGACACGGCGCAGCTCGACTTCCTCAACCCCGAGACCCGCGAGGCGGTGATCCGGACCATCCTCCACGTGGCATCGCTTTTCCCCATCATACGGTTCGACGCGGCCATGACCCTCACCAAGAGGCACTACCAGCGCCTCTGGTTCCCGGAACCCGGCCGGGGGGAGATATCCCCTCGAGGGCGGAGTGCGGCCTCTCGCGCTTCGACTTCGACCATGCGATGCCCAACGAGTTCTGGCGCGAGGTGGTGGACCGCGTGGCGGCCGAGGCGCCCGACACGCTCCTCCTGGCCGAGGCCTTCTGGCTCCTGGAGGGGTTCTTCGTGCGCACCCTGGGCATGCATCGCGTGTACAACAGCGCGTTCATGAACATGCTGAAGGCGGAGGAGAACGCCAACTACCGCCAGACCATCAAGAACACGATGGAGTTCGACCCCGAGGTGCTCAAGCGCTTCGTCAACTTCATGAGCAACCCCGACGAGGACACCGCCATTGCCCAGTTCGGAGACGGGGATAAATACTTCGGCGTCTGTACGCTCATGGCCACCATGCCGGGGCTTCCCATGTTCGCCCACGGCCAGGTGGAGGGCCTGCGGGAGAAGTACGGCATGGAGTTCCACCATGCCTACTGGAACGAGAGCCCCAACGAGGGCTTCATGCGGCGCCACGAGAGGGAGATCTTCCCCCTGCTGAAGAAGCGCTACCTCTTCTGCGGCGTGGACGCTTTCCAGCTCTACGACTTCTTCGACCCGGGCGGCTGGGTGAACGAGGACGTCTTCGCCTACTCCAACAGGAGCGGCGGCGAACGCGCTCTCGTTGTCTACAACAACGCCTACCGCGAGGCGCGGGGCTGGATCAGGACCTCGGCCGCGTTTTCCGTGAAGGGACCGGGCGGCAAGACCCTCGTGCAGCGGCATCTCGGGGAGGGGCTTGCCCTTTCAAACTCCGAGAGGGCCTTCGCGGTCTTCCGCGAGCATTCAAGCGGGCTGGAGTTCATGCGGAGCTGCCGGGAGCTGCGGGAAAAAGGGATGTTCGTGGAGCTGCACGCCTACCAGAGCCAGGTCTTCCTCGACTTCCGGGAAGTGGGAGACGATTCCAAGGGCCGCTGGTCGCGCCTCTGTGGAGAGCTCGCCGGACGGGGAGCGCCAAGCATCGACATTGCCTTCCGCGAGATGGAGCTGCGCCCCGTGCTTTCCCCCTTCCGCTCGCTCGTCAATGCGGATACGTGCCGCGAGCTTCTTTCCGCGGTAGGAGAAAAGGAAGGCGCGGCGAAAAAAGGAGCCGCGGGCAAAGCGACCAAAGCGGGCGCCTCTAAGAAAACAACGAAACCACCGGCCGCGGACAAGAGGAAAACCGCCACGGAAGGCGACGCAAAGAGGCTCCTGGCAGAGATCGAAGGCCGCTACCGCGGATTTCTCGCCGGGGTGAAGGAGCTGGCGCCGGACGCCGTCGATCAGGAGCGATCGTTTTCTGAGTTCGAGCGCCTCCTGCCGGCCATCGGCGCGGCCGGGGAAGAGCTCCTCTCGAAGGTCTTCCCGGCGCTCTGGGCGTGGGCAGTTTTGGAGCCCATCCGCGCTCCAAGGCCGGCGGAGAATGCCGGGCCTGTCGCGGGCGGCGCAAAGGCCGCACGCGATGCTGGATCAATAGCGGGCGGCGCGAAGGCCGCGGGCGAAGGCCGGCCTGAGGCCGCCGGTTGCCCCGCTGTTTCCTGGCTGGATGAATGGATGCTGGGAGCCGTGATCCGGGACTGCTGCTCAGCCGCGGCCTGGGACGGGGAAACCGCGTCTCGGGCACAGGCCCTCGTCTCGGTGCTCCTCGAAAGCGGCGGTCGGCGGCCAACCGCATCGGAGCTCAAGAGGCTTTCGGCGCGGCAGGAAACCGAAGGTTTCCTGCGCGTCCACTCGTCCGAAGGGACGCGGTGGTTCCACAAGGAATCCCTGGACCTGCTCCTGGGCGGGCTTTCCGCTTGCGGCCTGGCAGCCGGCGCTGCGGCGGGAACGACAAGCCCGGCCGAAGCTCTGAAGAAGGACCGCGCTTTCATCGCCTCGTGCCTCACCAAGGCCGAGGAGTCGGGCTACAAGTGGGACGCCTTCCTCCAATCGCTCGTTGAAAGGCCGAAAAAGACGCTCCCGTCCGCAGGGACCGCGCGCGGGAAGCCGGCCTCCGGCGGGCGCGCAAGAAAGAAGGCCTGACGCCGGGAACACAGAGAGGACTCTGGGCGCGCCGGAAAACTAACATTCACGAGCCTGCCCTTCCGATGAAGCCAATATCCTTCAACCACGTCTCACAGAGCTTCGTCCACGCGCTCAGAGTGGGATTCTCCCGGGCGAGCGCGGTTCCATGCGGGCCATCCAAAAATACATGGAGATCGAACGGCACACCATGGCGGGACAGCGCTTCAGCGAATATGAGGCTGTGGGTGACAGGGACGATCGGATCGTTTGCAGTGTGATAGATGAATGTCGGCGGAGTGTCCGCGGCCACATGCTCTTCATCTGAGAACTCACGCAGGAACTCCTCAGGCAGCTTCTGGCTTCGCGACCACCATTTGAACGTGATCCACGGATAGCACAGCACGTGCCGGGTCGATGTCGAATCGAGCGGCATTGAAGCGGATGAAACGCACGGCCCGCCGCGCGTTCGAGCAGCGAGATGTCCGGAGTATAGGGATGCACGCGATAGCTCAATAGGAAAGCCGAAATCCCCATTCCGGAAAGCCAAAGCGCGATCGGTTCTGATTCGTGGGCTACTCTCTCCGTGTAGTTTCCCCCCGGGCACACGATCATGGCTGAAGTCGTGCGACGGCTCTTGACGGGATATGGCGTGATTCCCGGGGGATCATCGGGGAAATCGGCGCGATACTTCGGGATAGTATCTTCCCAGAGTCGAATCATGCGGCGGGTCTCCTTTCGCTATTGGAGGCGTGAGCCGCGGGCGGTCGATTTGGACCCGGCTCCCCCTAATCTTTCAGCGCTGCTCCGAGGATAGTGTACCTCGACTCGCGGCAGTCTTTCAGCTGGCGAAGTCCCGCATCATCCAGGGCCGCTCGAAACTCAGGACCGTGAAAGCGGTCTTCTCTCGGGTGGGCGAGGATGAGCCGGAAAATGAAGCCGGCGTACAGGGGCGGGAAAATCTCTTCAAAGCAGAACAACCCGCCCCGCTTGAGCACCCGCGCGATCTCTCCGACCCCGCGCCGCCAGTCCTCCAGGTGATGGAGTATGCCGAAATCGAACACGCCGTCCATGCTTGAATCCGCGAAGGGGAGATCCTCGGCATCCGCGACCGTGAAAAACAGCCCGGAGGCGCCGTTTTCACCGAATCGCCTCAGGGCCTTCCTTATCATGTCAGGGTCGATATCGATGGCATCCAATCGCCGGGGACGGTATGCGGCCTGGATCAGCCGGGCGCCGACCCCGCGCCCACAGCCAACCTCGAGGATTCGCGCTCCCGCCTGCAGGTCCCGCAGGCCCTTGAAGAAGCGGAGCTCTCCGGCCTGGAAGGGGATCCGCCACGGCCCATTCACCCAAACCCTTTCGACCCAGTTCGTCTTCATGCCCGGCTCTTTCTCCGCCCCGGCAACTGCCCAAGGGTCCTTTTCACGATAACGCAAAGTTATCCTTTTTTCATCTCGCTTTCATGGCTTGTGCCGTCACCCGGCCCGTATTTTTCAGGTTAGATCGGCTCAAGCCGAGTGAGGTGGAATATGAAATAATGGATGAGGTTGGCAATCGCCGCAGCCGCGGTTATCGCGGTCGCACTGGTCGGGCTGTTCTGGCTTCGCCCGCTCATTTTCCACGGACCCGAGGTCCAATACCGCACGGTGCCCGTCGGGTACGCGGACATCACGGCTGCGGTAGAGGAGACGGGGACGATAAACCCCGTCAATCAAGTCCTCGTGGGGAGCGAGGCTTCGGGGATGATCAAAACCCTCAACGCCGATTTCAATTCAGTGGTGAAAAAGGGCCAGGTCCTGGCCACTCTCGATTCGACAACCCTCCAGGCAGCCGTGGACTCAGCCACGGCAAACCTCGCCCTTGCCCGGGCCAACCTGAACAGCGCTCGGGTGAACGTCGATAAAATGAAGGACCAGCTCGACCTGGCCAACATGACCCTCCAGAGAGAGGAGCCGCTGGTGAAGCAGGGCCTGGCCGCCCAGAGCCAGCTGGATGCTGACACAACGGCCGCAGAGACCGCCAAGCAGGATTATCTCTCTGCACAGTCCGCGGTGCAGGTGGCCCAGGCGCAGGTTTCCGTAATAGAGGGTGCCCTCGAGCAGGCGCGGTACAACCTTTCCCGCACGGTCATCAAGAGCCCCATCGACGGCATTGTCATGGCGCGAAACGTCAGCGTAGGGCAGACCGTGGCAGCCTCTCTTCAGACGCCCACCCTCTTCATCCTCGCCACGAACCTCACCGACATGCAGGTGGACACGTCCGTGGACGAGGCGGACGTGGGAAGCGTCCACAAGGGACAGCCGGCGTCCATTACGGTGACGGCGTTCCCCAACGTCACGTTCTCCGGGACCGTGGAACAAGTCAGGGTGAATCCCACGACCGTCCAGAACGTCGTCACCTATGACGCGGTGATCGCCGTCCACGACACTTCAGGCAGGCTTCTGCCCGGCATGACGGCGCAGGTGAAGGTCGAAGTGGGAAAGCAGGCGCACGTGCTCTCCATTCCGATTGCAGCGGTCCTCTACCGCCCCCTTCCCGCCCGAGCCTCCGGCGGCTCTGGGGGAGGCGGCTTCGGTGGAGCCGCGGCCGCTGGATTCATCCAGAGCGGAACTCCCGCCGGCCCTCCGGTGGCAGGTGCTCCGGGATCAAGGGTGACGGTGTGGACCCTGCGGGAAGGGCGGCCTGTCCCCGTTCAGGTTGTCATCGGGCTTTCGGACGGGAAGAACATCGAGATCACGAGCGGCAGCCTGCATGAAGGAGACCAGCTTATCATCGCACAACGAAGCGGAGGGGACGGCGGGAATCAAAGGGGAGGACAGGGAAGCTCGGGCGGTGCAGCCCCTTCGGCGGGGGGCGGCGGGGGGCCTTCCGGCGGGGGTAGCTCGGCGGCACACTCGGACGGCGCCCAAAGGCAGGCACGGCCATGAATCCGAGGAAGGTAAACGGTGCGTTCCTTGCGGCGGAGCTCCAGGGCACCGGGGGGCTGCCCGCCGTCAAAGGTCATCCGTTCATCGAGGTGAAAAACTTCGTGAAGATCTATGGTGAAGGCCCGGCCGCCGTCCAGGCGCTGGGAGGCGTGAGCCTGGAGGTCAGAGAGGGCGAATTCGTCTCCATCATGGGACCGTCGGGCTCAGGAAAGTCCACGTTCATGCACCTTCTCGGCTGCCTGGACCGTCCCACGTCAGGGTCGTACAGGCTTGCCGGAACCGAGGTGTCCGGGTTGTCGCGCGACCAGCTTGCCCGAATCAGGAATCAGCAGATCGGTTTCGTCTTCCAGAGCTTCAACCTCCTGCCCCGCACTTCGGCGCTCGAGAACGTGGAGCTTCCCATGCTTTACTGCGGAATCCCCCGCGAGAAGAGGGTGGGCAGGGCGCGCGAGCTCCTCGAGCGGGTCGGGCTTGGGGATCGCATCGATCACAGGTCGAATGAGCTTTCGGGAGGTCAGCAGCAGCGTGTCGCCATTGCCCGCGCCATGGCAATCGGCGCTCCGCTTCTCATGGCGGACGAACCCACGGGAAACCTCGACAGCGCGAGCAGCGTGGAAATCATGACGCTGTTCCGCAGCCTCAATCGCGATCAGGGGATCACCGTGATCGTGGTTACCCATGCGACCGACGTCGCTGCCTGGTCGAACCGGATCGTCGGCTTCCGCGACGGCCGCGTTGTGGAAGACCGTCCAGCGGCGGAAGCCATCCCGGCGGAGCTGCGCGCGGTGACGCGGCTCGCCGCGTCGCAGAAGAGGGTACAACCATGAATCTCGTCGCCCTGTTTCGAATTGCCTGGCAGGCTTTGCGGCGCAATGTCGCCCGCTCCATCCTGACAATGCTCGGCATCATCATCGGCGTGGGGGCAGTGATAACCTCCATGGCGATCGGGGCCGGAGCGGAGGCGGCGGTGCTGCGACAGATCGAGAGCTTAGGAGCCAACCTGATCGTCGTGACTCCCGGAAGCATCACCAGCGGAGGAGTCAGCCTGGGCAGCGGCACCAGGACTTCGCTGAAGAACGGCGACGTCGAAGCCATCGCCTCCATCGTTCCCGAGTCGAAGCGGCCGCCCCGTACTCCCAGACCAACGCACAGGTGGTGGCCGGCGGTTCCAACTGGTTCACTACAATAGGGGGCACAACCCCGGCTTGGACGACCGTCGGCAACTGGCAGCTGGCCAACGGAGGTTTCACGACCGGCGAGGTTGATCAGGCCGCGAAGGTCGCTGTCCTGGGGAGCACCGTGGCGCAGAACCTCTTCCCCACCGGCGGCGCCGATGGCAGGATGATCGTGATCCGCAATGTCCCCTTCCTCGTGACCGGGGTATTGAGTCCGAAGGGTCAATCCGGCTTCGGCCGCGATCAGGACGATGTCGTTATCGTGCCCATCACCACCCTGCAGGACAGGCTGATGGGACAGAATTGGATCAACAGCATCATGGCCTCCGCCGTATCGCCGGATGCCGTTCCCGGCGTGGTGGATTCCACGGAGCGGCTGCTGCGGCTGGAGCACCACCTCACCGCCCAGGCGCCAGACGACTTCACCATCCGAAACGTCGCCAACGTCCAGCAGGTGCGCATTGCCACGTCCCAGACCCAGGCGCTCCTCCTTGCCGCAATCGCCGTCGTCTCCCTGGTGGTCGGAGGCATCGGCATCATGAATATCATGCTCGTGTCCGTCACGGAGCGAACGCGGGAGATCGGCCTGCGCATGGCCGTCGGCGCCCGCGGCCGGGACATCCTGCTTCAGTTCATCGTGGAAGCGCTGACCCTCGCCTGCATCGGAGGCGTCATCGGCATCGCCATGGGGTTCGGCATCTCCGGGCTCGTATCCATCATAGGCCATTGGCCCGTGTTGGTCTCCGCCTTCTCCGTCTTGCTGGGCTTCCTGTCCGCGCTGTTCATCGGCGTCGTGTTCGGATTCTACCCGGCGCAGAGGGCGGCGGCGCTCGATCCCATCGTGGCCCTGCGCTACGAATGACGGGAGCGGCGGCTCTACCGCGCCGTGGCCGGCGCGAAAGTCGGATTTGCCTGTCGCGAAAGGATCAGGAGACCCTTTGAGTGCCCCGGCAAGGGTCCCCCTCAGAATCCAGCGGTGGCCGATGATGTAGAGGATCACGGTGGGTGCAGCGGAGATGATCGCAGCCGCCGAGTACCTGGGCATGTGGTCAACGCCGTACTGGCTCAGGAACTGGCCATGCGCAGCTGCATGGTGAAGAGCGCCGGTTGTTGAGCATGACCAGGCTGAGCAGGTAGTCGCTCCACGCGCCTATGAAGACGAGGATGACGGCAAGAATCGTCGCGGGTCTCGCCAGGGGCAGCATGATGCGGAAAAAGGTGCCCGAATGCCCGGCGCCGTCGATGCTGCGCGCATCGGCAAGCTCTCCGGGGAGGTTCTTGAAGAACGAGCGGTAGATCATGGTCCAGAAGGAGACGCCGAACGCCGACATGGGGAGGAAGAGGCCGGGCAGCGTGTCCGCGAGGTCGAAGGCGGCGCTCATCCTGTGCAGGGGGAGCAGGACCATCTGGACCGGAACGAAGAACCCGGCCAGGATGACGTAGAAGAGGACTTCCGTGATCTTGCTCTTGTAGCGGGCGAAGACATAGCCGGCCATCGCGGAGAGCGGCACGGTGCAAACGATCGCCCCGGGGCAGACGATAAAGGTGTTGATCATTCCCCGACCGATCTGTACCGCCTTCCAGGCCTGAACGAAATTGTCCCAGCGGATCGCCTTGGGCAGCGCCCAGGGGTTGTAGGTGTATTCCAGCCGGGTCTTGAAGACGAAGAAGAACGGCAGGATGAGCGGCACGATGACCGCCAGCGCGAAAGCGAGCAGGATCGCGGTGATCACGATGGACGGGAACTTGCCGCGGGATTCGAAGCCGCGACCGTTCCGTCCCTGTCATGGATGATGTCGTTCATTCCGCTCTCCTCCCTGCTCTGCAAGGAGAACTGCGCGATCGTGAAGATCAGGGAGAGGAGGAAAATGACCACCCCGACCGCCGCCGCGCTCCAGTACTGCCAGTTCACGAAGCCCTGGTTGTACAGGATGATGCCGAGAGTCTTGGTGGCATCGCCGGGGCCGCCCCGGGTCATCAGGTAGGGCAGGTCGAAGAGCTTCATGCTGCCGATCGTCATGAGGACGGCCAGGATCCTCAGGGGATAGGAGACGATCGGGAGGACGATGTGCCGCGCGTAGTGCCATCCGCTGGCGCCGTCCAGCATGGCGGCTTCCTTGATCTCGGTGGGTATCTGCTCGATGCGCGCCATGAGATAGATGATCGGAAATCCCGTGTACGTCCACGTGGCCACGATGAAGACGGCCCAGAAGGCGATCGATTGATTGCCCAGGAAGTCGATGTTCCCGAGCCATGTAAAGCCGATCTTTCTGGCGAGCGTGGGGAGCACACCATTGGTGTTGGAGAAGATGAAAATACCCAGCATGGCCGTGATGGCCGAGGGCATGACATTCGCAAGGTAGTAGATGGCGCGCAGCGACTTTGTGATCCTGTTCTTGTAGACGATGAGGGAGAAGGCGATGAAGAAGGCCAGCGGGAGCTGGACAACCACGCTCACGACTGCCCACTGGAAAACGTGGAGCAGGGCCTGGCGAAACTCGTTGTTGCCGAAGAGGAACTTGTAGTTGTCCAGCCCATTGAAGGTGGCCTCCCCGAGCCCCGCCGACTTCATGAACGAAAGACGGAAGGTTTCGACGATGGGGTAGTACATGTACACGACAAGAGCGGCCAGCGCGGGAAGGAGCATGAGCGCGATGAATATCGAGCGTCGGGGATCACGGCTCCTCCTGGCCCTGACGGCTAAAACCTGTGCCTGTGTCCCGGCAATGCCACTCATTTCGGCTCACCTCCGCAGCTTCAAACAATAGTTTCTTTATTGGATTTGAAAAAGGGGCGAAAACCTCAAAACCGGCTTTCGCCCCAAAAACGTCTTCGGACGCGATCTTTACTTCACCGCTCCCATGTTCTGGGTCGCAAGGGCCTCGAACTTGGTGAGCTCGGCCTTGACGTCGGTGCCGGGGATGAAGAAGGTCTGGATCATGTCGTTCAGCGGCGTGGTCACCGCGGGGGGCAGGTTCTGGTCCCACCAGAACTGGACCAGCTTGGCCTTGCTGAAGACTCCCGCGGCCATCTCGGTGAGCGGGGAGGGGGCCTTGACGCCGGGCATTGCGGCGACGCGGCCGGGTTCCGCCGAGCCCGCGTCCGCGCTCATGGCGTACTTCATGAACGCCACGACCGCCGCCTTCTTGCTCTCCGCCTGCTTGGTCGCCGCGAAGCCGATGTCGGTCATGCCCATGACGTCGGTGACGGGACCCTTTCCGCCCTTCATTGCGGGGAAGGCATAGAAGCCCAGGTCCTGGTCCGTGAAGTCCTTGCTGGAGTACTGGGCGCACATCCAGGAGCCGGTGACATGCATGCCGGCCTTTCCCGTTGCCATGAGCTGCTGGGCATCACCGTAGCCTTCACCCAAAGGCTTGTCGCCGAAGTAGCCCTTCTTCACCCAGCTCTGGTAGAGCTGAGCGGCCTTGACGAACGGATCGCTGTCGAACCTGACCTTCCTTGCAGCGGCCCGGGTGAACATGTCCCCGCCGCCGAAGCGGTCCACGAAGTACATGTAGAGGTGCAGCGGGGGCCACTTGTCCTTGGCGCCGCAGGCAAAGGGCTGGATGCCCTTGGCCTTCAGCGTATCGGCCACCTTTTCGAACTGGTCCACGGAGGTCGGAACAGTAAGGCCGTTCTCCTTGAAGATGCCCTCATTGACGAAGACGCCGCGATGGCGAAGAAAGGCGCCACGCCGTAGATTTTCCCTTTCCAGGTCATGGCGTTCTGGGCCGCGGCGCTTCCGGGAACGCTTTTCAGCTCGGCCGTCAGGTCCATGAGCCTGCCCGCATCGGCGTATCCGCCCATGGTGGATCCACCCCAGCTCTGGAAGATGTCGGGCATGCCGCTGCCGGCCGCCATGGCGATCTTGGTCTTATCCGACAGCCCCGGGTCTCCCAAAGGCACGTAGTCGAGGGTGATAGTCGGGATTGTTTTCCTGGAACTGCTTGATCAATGCCGTCACATAGGCGTGATCCGGCTCACCGTCGGCGAGGTCCCTGCCCCATACGGTCAACTTTACCTTCTGTGCCGCTGCCGGCATCGCAACGATGAGGCAGCAGGCGACAGCCACCAGTGCGAATAAAACACGTTTCCTCATTGCTCTCCCTCCTCTCGGATATTTGGGAAGCCGGACGGCACGCCTCCGGCCTTCCCTCAAGTGACAGCCTACCCCAACCCTGGGGAGGCTGAAATCGGACAAAGGCCGAATTCCGGGATAGGATGTATTACCTATCCCGGCTCTGGACCCATTTGACCGCGAATCTTCGAAGAACGCCGGCCCCATCGATGCGAAGCTTCTCCTTGATGTGGTCGCGATATGCATTGACGGTCTTGACGGAGAGGTTCAGCCCCTTGGCGATCTCCGCCGCCCCATAGCCCTGGCCGATGAGCTCCAGCACCTCCAGCTCCCTGTCGCTCAGGCGGTCCACGGAGGGGGCCTCGGCCTCTTCGCGGCGGCTGAACACGGTCTCCAGGAGGCGGTCGCGCATGGCGGCGGAGACGTAGATCTTTCCCGACAACACGGTCTTGATGGCATCCAGCATGACGGATGCGGCTTCCTGCTTCATCACGTAGCCTCGCGCGCCCGCCTTCAAGGCGCGCTCCGCGTAGAGCACCTCGTCGTGGATCGAGATGATGAGCACCAGCACCTGGGGGTGCGCCGCCTTGAGGGTCTTCACCAGGTCCAGCCCGTTCTGCCCGACGAGCGATATGTCCACCAGGGCGATGTCGGGGACCGCCCGCTCGAGAGCGGCCAGCGCTTCGCTCATTGAACCGGCCTCGGCGCACACCTTGTAGCGCTCTTCGCTTCCTATCAGGGCAACGAGCCCCTGGCGGAAGACGGGGTGGTCGTCAACGACGAGGAAGGTGACCGGTTTCGCCATCATGATCCTCCTTGCGCGCCGGGGATCCTGCATGCCACGCGCGTACCCGGCTCCAGCCGCTCGATACGAAGCTCCGCACCGGCCATTTCAGCGCGGTAGCGCATGATGCGAAGCCCCATGCCGTCCGGGGGCATGGATTCGGGCAGCCCCTTGCCTCCGTCCGTCACCTCGGCGATGAGAGCGGGGGAAGCCCGGAGGTCTCCCCGCACCTTCCGATCCTCCCGATAGAGCCTGACCTCCACGCGTTCCGAGCCGGAGTGCTTGAGGGCATTGGTGAGCGCTTCCTGGACGATGCGGTACACCTGCAGGGCGCCGTCGGTGTCGGGGAGCCTGAAATCCGGTGATGCGCGGAAATCGATGGCCGCCGAATGGTTCCGCCTCGCGGCCTCCACCAACTCTTCGACGGCCGCTACCAGCCCGTGCTCCTCGAGCCCCGCGGGGTAGAGCCCCCGGGCGATCTGTTTGGCCCTGACAATCGAATCCTCCAGGAGGTTTCCGATCTTGTCGATCGAGCTTACCGCCGCGGAGTCCGACAGCCCGCCGCGCAGCACCGAGGCGAGCATCGCGATCCCCGCCAGGTGCTGGCACAGATCGTCGTGGAGGTCCTGCCCGATCCTCTGCATGGTGCGGTTGGAGGTCTCGATGACTTCGTGCTCCAGCCGCCGCCGCCGCTCGATCTCCCGGGTGAGCTCGCTGTTGGTCCGCGTCAGCTCCACGGTGCGGCGGGCCACTTCGGCCTCGAGGCGCCGCTCATGCGAGCGCACCTGCTCCAGGAGAAGCGCTCCCTTGAGGGCGCTCGCCACCTGCTCACGGAGGGTATCGTACACGGCCGGCTCCTCCGCTCCGCCGGGAAGAACGATGAACCCCAAGGGCTCATCCTGGAACACGAGCGGCTCGAGGACCCAGTACCCTCTCTTCCACGACTTCTCCAGGCCTGAGGGGAGAAGATGCGCCGTGGGGAAGGCCAGCCCTCGGGGAGGGAGCGCTTTCGATCGCTTCGATCGGGGGGCCATGATGAGGCGCGACCTCCTGGCGGGAAGGCGGCCGCCTTCGAAAAGCGCGAGGTATCCTCCCTCGATGCCCAGGCGCGCAAGACCCGCCTCCAGGCGGCCCAGCATCACGGGCAGCTCGAATGCGCCTGCCAGCGAGGCGCTTATGGCCCGAAGCGTTGCCAGCCTCTCCTCGGAAGCGACCCGCCGGGCGGCCTGCAGGCGGCTTTCAGTCTCACCGACAAGGACCCTGGCAAACTCGTAGAGAGACGAGGGAACCCCGCAGCCGATGCCGCGCGGGTCCGCCCTGTGACGGACTATGGAGAGCATGTCGTTCCATTTCCCGGGATTGCCGCCGTCCAGAGCCGCGGCCGCCAGCGCGGAATTGAAGCGGGAGACAAAGCCCTCCTCATCGCGCTTTTTGGCGAGGGCCGCAAGCTCGGAGATGGCGCGCCTGTCCGCGGCGGTGATGGAGCGCGGGGGAGAAGTAAGCTCGGCGTCATAGCTCTGCCTCGGCGGGCAGCCGCAGGACTGCCGGATGGCGGGCACGCAGGTGAGGACGCGATCGCGAGGTTTTCGCCCGTCCATGAGATCGAGGAGCGCGTCCACCGCGGAGCACCCCAGCTCATGGAGGGGCTGTGTAACCGTGGTGAGAGGAGGCGTGACGTACCTTCCCTCCTCGATGCCGTCGAACCCCACCACGGCAACGTCCTCGGGAACGCGCATGCCCGCCTCTCTCAGGACGTCCAAGGCCCCCAGCGCCATTCGGTCGTTCATGCACACAAGCGCATCGAAGCGGGGACCCGCCCGGAGCAGCACCCGGGCAGCTTCCGCCCCGGACTCCCGGACGAAGGTGCCCTGCACGGCCAGCCGCTCGTTGAAGGAGACGCCGTTCTCCGCCAGGGCCCCGAGAAAAGCTCGAAGCCGGTCCTCGGCTTCGGCGTGGCCGGGCGGGCCGCCGATGAGAGCGAAACGAGAGCGGCCGTGGTCGCGCACGAGATGGCGGACGACGGCGGCGACCCCATTGGAGCCGTCCGCCGTGATGCTGGGTATTCCCGGGACTTTCAGGCCTATCGACACCCGCGAAATTGCCCGTCGGGACGCGAAAAAGCGTTCCAGTCCATCAGCGCTCAAAAAGGTTGAGATGGCGGAGGAGACCACAATGAGCCCGTCCACGTTCCCCCGGTCCGCGATGCGGTACGCCACGTTCGCCGCGGCCTCCGACTTGATGGGTGAATCGACGCGTGAGCCGAGGAAACATACGACACCCACGCCCCGCCTGCGGGAGCGCGCTTCGATTCCGCGCCAGACCGCGATCTGGTAGGCGTCATCCAGCTCGGCCGTGAAAACGCCGATCATCCGCTCGGGGCGGGCTGGGCGCGTCCCTGCTCCGCTCGAGCGAGAGCGCTTCACTGCCGAACGAGGGCCGCGGGCTTTTTTGGGGGACGATGCTGTATATCGAACGGAAGCGGCCAATCCTTTCGCCCTTTCGCCGGAAAGAAGTCTCGCCGCGTATGGTCGCCGGCTCCACGGCGGGGGCTGGCGAGGACGGAGGGCTGATCTCACCTTGGCAGGTGAACGCACTGCGGGCCGAAGAGAGCCCTGTCCAAGGCACCCTTATGATAACCCCTTTGGCCGCGAGACGAAACCGGTTGAAGACCGGTACTGTCCTTCGGCATCGACACCGGCCCGCCATAGGTCAATTGACCGATACCCTCGGGCCCCTAGTAGGGAAGCTCCTGACGCCGGCCCCGAACCTCGAACTCGGCGCTGAGAACGGCCGTTCGCGCGAGAGCCTCGCTCCTGGGATCCGGCTGCCTGCCGCCGAGAGAGAGGCGGAAGCGGCCGGGCTCGAGGATCCGCCTCCCCTCATTGTCGATCAGCGCCATCTCACGCGCCGATATCGAGAAGGAAACCCTCCTCGTCTCTCCGGCCGCCAGGGTAACGCGGGTGAAGCCCACCAGCCGCCGCAGGGGGACGGGCACCGAGGCCTCGAGGTCCGTGAGGTAGAGCTGCACGGTTTCCTCTCCACCGCGAGACCCCACGTTGGAGACCTTCGCCGATACGGCGAGAGGCCTGCCGGCCGGCACCGTGGCGCCGTCCAACGTCAGCTCCGAGTAGCGGAAGCTGGTGTAGGAAAGGCCGTATCCGAAGGGGTACAGCGGCTCCGCCTCCATGTAGCGGTAGGTCCGCCCCGCCATGGCGTATTCGCTGAAGGGGGGTAGCTGGTCAGTCGATGCGACGAAGGTAACGGGGAGGCGGCCGGAGGGGCTGTGGTCGCCGAACAATATGTCGGCGACGGCCGCCCCGCCCTCCTCGCCCGGATACCAGGCCAGGAGCACGGCGCGCGCCAGCTCCGCCTCGCGAGCCACCGCGAGGGCGCTCCCGCTCATGAGCACGAGCACGACCGGCTTGCCTTTCGCGGCCACGGCCTCGCAGAGACGCCTCTGAATCGCGGGAAGCTCAATGCGGACCCTGTCTCCCTGCCATTGGGTTTGGGCGGCGGACCCCTGCTCCCCCTCGAGCCTGTTGTTCAGCCCCAGGACTAGCACGACGGCATCAGAGCGATCCGCCGCGGCAAGGGCCTCGGCGAATCCGTCATCCGCCTTCTCGCTCCATTCGTAGCCGCCGTCCCTGGCAACGTCCGCCCCCGGGGAGTACAGCACCCGGGTCTCGGGAGTAACGGCGCGGCGGATGCCCTCCAGGATGGTGACCGACTTCGATGGGAGCCCGTTGTAATTGCCCAGAAGGACGTCCCTGTCGTCCGCGTTGGGGCCAATGACGGCGATGCAGCCCAGGTCCTTTCTCAAAGGCAGGAAGCCTCCCTCGTTCTTCAACAGGACCAGCGATTCACGGGCCGCCTGCCGGGCGAGGCTCCTGTGCTCCGCGCAGTCGATCTTCTCGTAGGGAATGCGTGCGTAGGGAACGCGCTCCGGCGGGTCGAACATTCCGAGGCGGAACCTCACCCGAAGCAGCCGCGCGAGCGCCCGATCGATCTCCCCCTCCCCGATCAGCCCTTTATTTACTGCTTCGATAAGGGAAGGGAAGACCATGCCGCATTCAAGGTCGCAGCCGTTGTTCACGGCAAGGGCCGCGGACTGCTCGGGTGTGCTGGTCACGGTGTGGTGGGCGTGGAAATCGAGAATGGCCCCGCAGTCCGACACCACGTACCCCTGGAACCCCCATTCCTCTCTCAATATCTTTCCCAGGAGGGTCGGGCTGGCGCAGCAGGGTTCTCCGTTGGTGCGGTTGTAGGCGCCCATAACGGACTCCGCCTTTCCCTCCACGACGCAGTCGCGGAAGGCGGGAAGGTAGGTTTCCCGAAGGTCCTTCACGCTCACGCGCGCGTCGAAATGGTGACGAAAGGCTTCCGGACCGCTGTGCGCCGCGAAATGCTTCGGCGTGGCGGCCAGCTTGAGGTACTTCGGGTCGTTGCCCTGGAGACCCTTGATGAAGGCCACTCCCATACGGCCCGTGAGGTGCGGATCCTCCCCGTAGGTTTCCTGGCCCCGGCCCCAGCGCGGGTCACGAAAGATGTTGACGTTGGGGCTCCAGAAAGTGAGACCATGGTACTGGCGGCGGTAGCCCTGGCGGGCGAACTCATGGTGCTTGGCCCGGGCTTCGTCCGATATGGCCGACGCCACCCTGCCCATCAGCTCCGTATCGAAGGTCGCGGCCAGCGCGATGGCCTGCGGGAAAACAGTGGCGACGCCCGCCCGGCCCACGCCATGGAGGGCTTCGTTCCACCAGTTGTATTCGGGGATGTCGAGACGGGGGATGGCCTTGGAATCATAGACCATCTGGGAGACTTTCTCCTGAAGGGTCAGCCGACCGAGCAGGTCCTGCACGCGCTCATCGAGCGGAAGGTCGGGGTCGAGGAACGGGAACTTCGGCATGGCTCCTCCTTGATGAATGAGCTCCTCAAATGTCATACCAAACCTTTTCGCTCGCCGCAAGAAGAGGTTCGGCCCTGCCGCCGGGACGGGGAGCCTGCTCGTGGTAAGGGCCCCCCGGGCATGTGCCACCTGGAAGAACAGGCCGAAATCCGAATTGAAGATGCGGCCCAGCCTCGAGATGACCTGGACAATGATGACGAAGGAGAGCAGCGGCAAAATGATGAAGCGGATCGTGTGGCGGCGGCGCGCTCCGTCCAGCGCCGCAACCTCGAAGTAGGTCGGATCGATGCCGGCGATCGCGGCGGTATAGATGACGCTGCCGACCCCCATGTATTTCCAGAGATTCACGAAGACGAGAATGAAAGGCCACGCGGCAGGGGTGCGATACCAGTTCAGGGGAGCAATGCCGAGCGCCGGGAAAAGGCGCGTGTTGAGCAGGCCGAGCTCCTGGGAGAGAAGCGTCCCTGATAGAACCGCGCGAACCGCGCGGCCCGAAGACTGTCAAGGCCCAGCGCCACGGCAACGGCCACGGCGTTTCCCAGAAGAATGAAAACCAGGTTGTAGAGCACCGTGTTTGTGGTGATTATCCAGATCGCCCTGCCCAGCACGAGGTACTCGAAGTTCAGGTAATTGAAGATGATCAGCGCGATTGCCCCCGGCACGATCATGCTGGCCAGGCCGAGATTGACCGTGCGCTTTCCGGCCTGCCGCGCGGGCTGAGGCTGCCGATCCTGAATGCCTGTCTTTTCTGAAACTTTTCATTCTTCCCCCCGCACCGCGTCGGTGACCCACGCCAAGATCCTCGAAGCCGGAAGTCTTCCCGCGAAATCGAGCGCTTCCTCGCAGCCGTGGGCCTCTCAGGCGATCGAATGATTCAGTTGTGTTATACTAGCTGAGGCGCAATATTGGAAGGGGTCGGGCAGGGCACCGTGTGCTCCCCCGCTTGACTCCCCATCCCTCCAGGGTGGACATTCTCACTCATGGACAACCCCAAGCTGCGCAATGTCGAGGTCATTCCCGTGCGGGATGACATGTTCGCGCTGCGCGACCCCATGCGCTATACGGACAAGATCCTCATGGTGCCGGGAGCCGTCCTCGCCGTCATTTCCTATTTCGACGGGAGACACTCGATGCTGGACGTCCAGTACGAGTTCACGCGCAAGTTCGGGGACATCCTCTTCCAAGAGAAGCTCGCCCAGATCATCGAGAGCCTCGATGCCAACGGCTTCCTGGAAAGCGAGAGCTTTGCCGAGCGCCGCAAAGCCATCGATGACGGGTTCGCGGCCGCCAAGGTTCGGCAGCCGGCCCACGCGGGAGGCGGCTACGAGGCGGAGCCCGAGAAGCTTCGGGACCGTCTCTCCCGGTATTTCATGCAGGCCGCCGGAGGCGCGGCGGACGGCGGCTCGCGCCCCGAAGCCGCCGGAAGCCTGCGCGCGATCATTGCCCCGCACATCGACATGCAGCGCGGCGGGACCTGCTACGCCAACGCGTACGGTGAGGTGAGACGCTTGAGCCGGGCGAACACGATCGTGCTCCTCGGCATCTCGCACGTGGAGACGAGAAACCGCTACGCCCTCACGGAGAAGGATTTCGCCACGCCCCTGGGGAACCTCGCCACCGACGGGGAAGCGGTGCGGAGGCTTGTCTCCGCCTGCTCGTTCGATCCGTTCCAGGACGAATCGGCCCACAGGTTCGAGCACTCTCTGGAGTTTCAGACCGTCTTTCTCAGGTACATATTCCCCGAGCGCGACGAGCTCCGGATCGTCCCCATCCTCTGCGGTCCGCTTCTTCCCGAGTTCACCACGAGAGGCTCCCCCCGGGACGAACCCGCAGGTGGCATCCTTCATCGATGCGCTCACGGGGCTTCTCGCTGAACGGAGGGACGACGTGCTTCTCATCGCCGGCGCGGATCTCTGCCACATCGGGCGGCGGTTCGGCGACACGCAGCCTTTCACGGAGGAGTTCGTGAGCACGGCGCAAAAAGCCGACGGCAGGATGCTGGAGCGGGTCACCGGCGTGGATGCCGAGGGGTTCATGAAGTTCATCCAGAAGGAACAGGACGGGCGAAAGGTCTGCGGAGTTCCGGCCATCTACACGCTGCTCTCGGCATTGAAGCCGGATGGGAAGACCGCCGAACAGGACGTTCATGGCAGCCTGCTCTCCTACGACATGGCGGTGGACCAGGAGGGGCAATCCGCCGTCGGATTCGCCGCCGTCGCGTTCGCCGGTATTTGACCGCTCCATCGGCTTCGGGGTACATTGACTGCGGGCGCGAGCGCCGCCAGAGGTCCAGCGATGAAAAATCAGGCCAAGAGCGTCTTCCTTTTCGTTTTCCTGCTTTTCCTGGCGCCCTTCGCCTTCTGCCAGACCGCGGTCTCGGGGGTGCAGAGATCCACTCTGCCCAACGGGCTGGAGCTCGCCCTAGTCGAAAACCATGCGGTGCCGCTGGCGAGGATCCAGATCACGTTCCGCTGCGGGGCGATAACCCAGACTCCCGAGACGGTCGGGCTGTTCCACCTCTACGAGCACATGCTGTTCAAGGGCAACCGGGTTTTCAAAAACCAGAGCGACTTCCAGGCCGCCATGCGCCAGCTCGGCGTCTCCAGCTGGAACGGCGGCACTTCGGTGAACAACGTCACCTACTACTTCACCGTGCCGTCCGACAAGCTGGACAAGGGGATCGAGTTCTGGGCGGATGCCGTCCGCTATCCCCTTTTCAATCCCGACGAGCTCGTCACGGAGAAAGACGTGGTGATGAACGAGGTCCAGGGATTCCTCGACGATCCCGATACGATCTATCAATCCGGGGTGAACAAGGCCCTGTTCTGGAAGTATCCATGGCGAAAGGACGCGGTGGGCTACGAGAAGATCATCAGGGGAGCCACCGTCAAAACCCTCCGCGATATCCAGAACACGTACTACATCCCCAACAACGCCGCCCTGTTCGTGGGCGGGGACGTGGATCCCAAGGCCGTGCGCGCCTCCGTGGAAAAATACTTCGGGGACTGGAAGCGGGGAAAAAATCCGTGGGCGTCGCCGCCGGCCCCCCAGGGGCCCGTGCCCAAGACGGTTCTCCTGGTCTATCCCGATGAGCAGATGTTCAGCGGCATCGCCTATGTGAGCGCCGGCTTCCGCGGGCCGGATCTTGCCTCCGACGCCAACGCCACCTATGGGGCGGACGTGTGGGGCAAGCTCATCGACGACCCCAACGGGAAGTTCAAGCAGGACATCTTCAGCACGGTCCCCGGCCTCTACAAGAAGGAGTACATATCCGCCTACTATGCCACGGAGCGTGACGGCGGATTCATCGGCTTCTCCACCTACATGGTGCTTGCCCCAACGGGAGACAACTTCGCGCGCGCGATGTCGTTGGAGAAGGCCTTCATGGAAGAGGTCTCCGCCATGGCGGCCAACCAGGCCTTCTTCGATGCCGGAGACTACGAGGTGATGCGGCGGCAGCTGGGGGACGAGCGGATAGTGGAACAGGAGACGGTTGACGGCTACATCTCCAGCCTCTCGTTCTGGTGGGCCGTTGCGGGGCTCGACTACTACCTCGGTTACACCGACAACCTCAAGCGCGTCGGCTATCCCCAGCTTCGCTCGTTCCTCTCGAGCTACCTCCTTGGCAGGAACTTCGTGCTTTCCGTGCGGATCAACCCGGCGGACTTCCAGAGGGAAAGGATCGCGGCCGAGAAGGCGGGCTTCACCGTGATCACCAAGGCCGACGCCTACTGGTGGCAGGCGAAGTGAAAGGGAGGAGCGCAATGATGAAAACCAGGAAAGCGATCCTTCTGGCGCTGGCGGCCCTTCTGGCCGCGGCCGCGGCGGGCGCCCAGGCCATTCAGTTGACGCGGGACCAGAGCGTCATCGATGCGGGGGGACTGAACGCCTTTGCCGCCGAAAACCTCCCCTCGTTCACCACCGTCACGCTCGACAACGGGATCCCCGTGGTGATGAAGCGAAGCCTCTCCAACCGGATCGTCGCCCTGAAGACCGTTCTCCTCGGGCAGGCCTCCCTTGCGCCCCCGGGAAAAGAGGGCATCGAAGGGGTCATGCTCACGATGCTCACCCGCGGCTCGGCCCGCTACAGCTACGCCGAGCTCCAGCGCCTGCTCTTCGAGGACTCGGCGTCCATAAACCCGTCGTACATGTCATTCGATACGAGCGCCCTGAACCTGTTCACGATCGATGCGTACTTCGACGCCCTGTTCGACGCGTACGCCGACGCCTTCCTCCATCCCGCGTGGAATGCGGAGGAGTTTCCCCGCGTGGTGAGCGATTTCAGGATCGCCAAGCAGCAGTCTCGAAGCGACCCCTACTCCAAGAGCGTCGACGATCTCAACCAGCGGTTCTTTTCCGGTCATCCCTACGCCGCCAGCTTCGATGGGACGGAAAGCTCCCTCGCCTCTCTGACGCTGGACGACCTGAAGAGCTACTACGAGCAGACCGTCTCCTCGGGAAGGATCTTCATCGTCGCGGTCGGCAACTTCGACCCCGCCGCGCTCGTGGCGAAGCTGAACGCGACCTTCGGCGCCATGCCGAAAAAGGAATTCTCCCGCCCCGCCGTGCCGCCGTTCGCCGGGACGGTGAAGCCGGACCTGATCGTGGAGGCTTTTCCCCCGTCTCAGGGACTTGCCTACGTACGGGCCGACTTCGCCCTTCCCGCGCCCGACAGTCCCGAGACACCCGGCATCCAGGTGGCCTTCACGCTCCTGGACGACATCCTGTTCCAGATCGTGCGCACCGAGAACGGCGCCTGCTACGACGCATGGGCGGCTCTCCATGATTTCTCCGCCGGCTATGGGGACCTCACCGTATTCAAGACGGCGGTTCCGGGCAAGGTGAAAAAGCTCGTCGACGATTCCATCTCGGTGCTTCTCCGGGGGCAGTGCCTGGCGGGGAAGGTGTCGGCATCGGCGGCGGGCAAGGGCGGGATCGGACCGCAGGTTTCGGCCAAGGAGCAGGAGGGGACGTTTGTCCCCATCGCGGACGCCCTGCCCTTCTACAAGCAGCAGTTCCTCACCGGCTTCTACTCCGGCCAGCAGTCCAACATTTCCATCGCTTCCCAGATCGCCTCATCCGTGGTCTACCACGGGGATTTCCGGGACTACCTGCTCGTCATAGACAGGATCGACGCCGTGGGGCAGGATGACGTGGTGCGGGCGGCGGGGAAGTACCTCAGGGACAATCCGATGATCTGGATCGCGCTTGGCGACGCGGAGGTGTTGAAGGACATTAACCGGGACGACTTCCTCACGTTCCTGGGAAAGTGATGCCTCCCTCCCCGCCGAAAGGAGAGCGGCATGGCGAGCGAGCGGTACTCATGGAAGACCTTCGACAGGCTTGACGTTTTTGCGCAGGTCTGGAAGCCCGCAGGCGCGCCCCGGGGCGCGGTGGCGCTTGTGCACGGCCTGGGGGAGCACATCGGGCGCTACACGCACGTGGCGGAGCGTTTCGCGGGGGCGGGATACGCCTTCAATGCCTTCGACCATCGGGGCCACGGCAGGAGCGGAGGCCGAGGCTCTACGCGCCTTCCTACGAGCACATCATGCGGGACATCGACAGGCACCTGGAGGAGACCCGCGCGCGATTCCCCGGCATCCCCATCATCCTCTACGGCCACAGCATGGGGGGAAGCCTGGTCCTGTACTACACCCTTTCGCGGAAGCCGCCGCTGGCCGGAGTCATCGCCTCCAGCCCCGCCCTGGGCTCCGGAACGCCGCAGCCCGCCGCGAAGATCCTCTTCGGCCGGATCATGAACCGCCTCCTGCCCACGCTGATCATCCCCACCGGCTTTCCCCTATCAGGCTTGTCACGCGATCCGGCAGTCGGGCAGGGGGCGAAGGACGATCCGCTCTTCAAGGAAGGATTCTCGGTGCGCCTCGCCCTGGAGATCCTCCGCGCCTCAGAAGAGATCCGCGGCAACGCCTCCTTCCCTCTTCCCCTTCTGGTCATGCAGGGGACGGCGGACTGCTTCGCGGATCCCACCATGTCGATCTCTTTTGCCAAGGGCCTGTCGGGAGACGTGACGCTGAAGACCTGGGAAGGCATGTACCACGAGCTTCACAACGAAACGGAGAAGGACATGGTGCTGGCCTTCATGATAGATTGGGTGGAGAAGCACACGCAAGGAGGCCGGCGGTGAAACCCAGGGGACCGTTGATGATCGAGCACAGGCTTATCGAGAAGATGCTCCGCTACATGCAGAGGGAAGTGCAGCATATCCAGAAAGCGGGGTCGGCAGACCCTCTCTTCATCGACACGGCGGTGGATTTCATCAGGATGTACGCCGACAGGACCCATCACGGGAAGGAAGAGGACATCCTGTTCAAGGAGCTGGAGAGAAAAAAGCTCGCGGGCGCCGACAAGAAGCTCATGGTGGAGCTCGTGGAGGAACACCGGCTGGCCCGGACCGTCGTCAAGGAGCTTGTGGCCGCCAACAGGGCCTACGTCGGCGGGGACAAGAAGTCACTCGGGGTCATCGAGGAGAAGGTGAAGTGGCTCGTCCTGTTCTATCCCCAGCACATCAGGAAGGAAGACAGGGTCTTCTTTCCCGGCACGGAGAAGTACTTCACGCCGGAAGAGCTGGACAAGCTCCTTGCCGATTTCTGGGAGTTCGACAGAAGGATGATCCACGAGAAATACGGCAGGATCGTCGATGAGCTGAAGGAGAGGTATGGAGAGTAAGCGGCCGATGACGATCGGCATCGACATCGGGGGCACCACGACGAAGATCGTCAGCCTTGCGGGAGAGAAGATCCTCCAGCTCCTGACCGTGAAGGCGAGCGACCCCGTCGCTTCCGCTTCGGGGGCCCTGGGGAAGCTCCTCGATTCGGGGCATCTGAGCCTGGCGGATTTCAGCAAGGTGATCGTCACGGGTGTCGGCTCATCCGCCATCAAGGAGACCCTCATCGGGCTTGCCGTGGAGAGGGTGGACGAGTTCATCGCCATCGGCCTCGGGGGCCTCTTCCTCTCGAAGCTGGACAAGGCGATCGTGGTGAGCATGGGAACGGGAACGGCGATCGTCAGCGCAAAAGGCAAGGCAATCACCCACATCGGCGGCACGGGAATAGGTGGCGGCACCCTGCTGGGCCTGGCCAGGAGCATCCTCAACATCTCAGACTTCGCCACCATTATCGACCTGGCCCAGACCGGGAGCTTGAAGCACATCGACCTGTCGGTGGGCGACATCACGGCGATCAAGGTGGGGGACCTTCCCGTGGAGGCCACCGCGTCGAACTTCGGGAAGGTTGGAGACCAGGCGGACAGGAGCGATTACGCGCTGGGCATCCTCAACCTCATCTTCCAGACCATCGGGGTGATGGCCGTGCTCGGAGCCCGGCTGGATGGAGAAAAGAACATCGTGCTCATCGGAAAGCTCGCCAACATTCCCCAGGCCAAGGAGATCTTCGCGGGCCTGGCGAGGCTCTACCACCTGTCCTTCCACATTCCCCAGTACGCGGAATACGCCACCGCCGTGGGAGCGGCGATATCGCGGTGCTCCCCGGCGAGGGAGGGAGGAACGCCATGAACGTCTCGGGAAGCACCATCCTGATAACGGGCGGCGCCACGGGCATCGGGCTTGCCCTCGCGGCCGCCTTCGACAAGCGCGGCAATACGGTGATCGTCTGCGGCCGCAGGGAGGAGAAGCTGAAGCAGGCCGCCGAGAGGCTGCCCCGCATCCGCACCATCCGCTGCGACGTGGCGGAGGAGGCGGAACGCCGGCGGCTTTTCGAGCAGGTGACGACGGATCACCCGGAGCTCAACATCCTGGTGAACAACGCGGGGATCCAGAGGATGATCGACTTTCGAAAGGGTCCCGAAGATCTCGCTTCCGGGGAAAACGAGATCAGGATCAACCTCGAGGCCCCCGTCTTTCTCTCCGCCCTGTTCGCCGCCAAGCTGATGAAGATGAGGCAGTCCGCCATCGTGAACGTCTCATCCGGGCTGGCATTCGCCCCTCTTTCCATCATGCCCGTCTATTGCGCCACCAAGGCTGCCATTCACTCCTTCAGCATGTCGCTGCGCAGGCAACTCGCCCCGGCCGGCGTGAAGGTCTTCGAGATCATCCCGCCCACGGTTGATACGGAGCTGGACAGGGGGGCCCGGGGGCGGCGCGGCCAGACCGACAGGGGGATTCGCCCTGAAGAGGTGGCGGAGGCGGCCGTCGCGGGAATCTCCGCGGACACGTTCGAGATCGCCGTGGGCCAGGCGCAGGGCCTCATCGCCGGCTCCCGGGCAGATCCCAACGCCCTGTTCGATCGGATGAACCAGAGCTTCTAGCCCAGCCTCGGAAGGGCCTTGTCGCGCTTCAGGTCCACCTGCATGCAGAGATTCATCGCGTCCAGCACCTCGCCGAACACTCCCATGATGGCCTGCACCAGCTCGTAGCCTCCGCCGGTGCGCACCTCCGACTCCGGCATCGGGTAGAAAAGCTGGAAGCCCGCCCACGAATCCAAGGGGAAGGCGCGAGCCGCCTTCCTGATCTGAAGCGCCGAGCTAAAGGAGCCCTTGGCGAATGACGCCTCGCGGCCGCCTCCCTCGATCCTCGCAATAAACCCTTCGCGAAGGATCAGGCGGCGGAGCTCCTTTTCGAGCGCTCCCGCCTTTGTGCAGGCCTTCATGAGGCGGTGCCAGTCCCAGTCTTTGGCGAGCTGAAAGGAAGCGCCTTCCCCGCCGGAGACGACCCCCCGCTCCACCTGGAGTCCGGACTGAAAGATCCGGTCTGTCCGGTCCACGGAAATGAAGAGCTTCGCGCAGCCGAAGTTCACGGAGTGAGAGACGGGCTTCGCCTCTCGATTCGCTCTGGGCAGCCAGCAGATCCACTGCCAGTAGACCCCGCGCCCCCAGCGGTCCGTCACGAAGGGGGTGCCGTGCCTTTCTTCCAGGCGATGCTTGAGGATGCGCGTGATCCGTTCGTGCGGCTCGAGGTTTCCCACCCTGATTCCCCGCTGGAAATCGATCCACTCGGACCTGAAGGCCTCGCCCGTGGGAACCGCCTCCGCCGGCTTCCCCTTCGCGAGGGGAAGCCAATCGGCCGCCGTCATTCGCCGCATTGCTATTTTGCTCTCCTTTTTTCAAAGATGCGCCGAGCCGTTTCGCGTGTCAATTGCACGCTCGCCATGGTATAGTACACGGGGCTCACGGGGAGAAGGCAATGCCGCGGGATACGGGAAAAGCGGAGCAGGACATCCTCCTGAAGGGCGGTCTCATCGTCGACGGGGCGGGAAGGAAAGCCTTCACGGGCAACCTCCTCATCAGGGCGGGAAGGATTCATCGGATATCGACGCGTCCGATACGCTTCACGGGGGCGTCAATCGACTGCTCGACGAAGGTGGTGGCCCCGGGATTCATCGACGCGCACTCGCACCTGGACTGGCACCTGCCCATCAAGGGGCACGAGGAGCTGAAGTGGCCCTTCATCGCCCAGGGGATCACCACCGTGGTGGCGGGCAACTGCGGCATCTCCGCGGCCGGCTTCCGCGACGGCACCGCCTTCAAGCCCCAGATCGCCAACCACCTGCTGAAGAACCGGGACTTCACGCTGGACTGGGACTCTGTAGAGGATTTCTTCTCACGCCTCGCCTCCCAGGGGCTGAGCCACAACCTTGCCCTCCTCGCAGGACATGGATCGCTTCGCTGCTCGATACGGGGGCTCGATCCCTCACCCCTTCACCCCTACGAATCGGCCGAGATGCTGCGGCTGCTGGAAAAGGCCATGGAGCAGGGCGCCCGGGGGCTTTCCCTGGGGCTCCAATACGAGCCCGGCATGTTTGCCCGGCCCGAGGAGATCAAGGAGATGGCTCTTGCCGTCAAGCGCCGCGGCAAGATCGTGAGCATTCACGCGCGCGCCCTCTCGGCGCTCTCCGGCGCCTACCCCGTCAAGCTCTTTGGCAGGCCGCACAACATCATTGCCCTGGAGGAGGCCATCGACCTCGCCCGCCTGACGGGCGTTCGTCTCCAGATCTCCCACCTCATCTTCGCCGGCTCGCGCACGTGGAAGACCGCGGACACGGCCCTCCGTCTCATCGAGGGCGCAATCGCGGAGGGAATCGACGCGCGCTTCGACATGTACCCCTACTTCTGCGGGTCCTCCCACATCAATGTGCTTATGCCGCCCTGGTTTCTCGCCCGTCTCCCCGGCGCTTATGACGATCCCGCCGCCCTTAAGCGGCTTCGCCGTGAGCTTGTCATGATAGAGAGGCTCCTCGGGTTCGGGCCGGGGGACGTGCAGATCACGGACGCGCGGGAGCCGGAGCTGAAGAAGTACGACGGGATGTTCCTCTCCCAGATCGCGCGCGCCCAGCGGATGCGGCCCGAGGAGGCGCTGATCGACTTTGCCAAGAAAAGCGGAGGCCGCGCGGGGGTCCTCTGCCACCGATACTCGAATCCTGGCATCGTGGAGGCCCTGATCCGCCACCCCGCCTCGCTTTTCATGACGGACGCCTGGGTCGAGCCAGGCGGCGCCCAGAATCCCTCGGCCTTCGGGGCTTTCCCGCGGTTTTTGAGGCTCGCCCGGGAGAAGCGCCTGCTCAGCCTCGAAGAGGCGGTGCGCAAGATGACCGGTGCGACCGCGGAGCGGTTCGGGCTCACGGACCGCGGGGTCCTGGCCGAGGGCATGGCTGCCGACGTAACGGTATTCGACTGGGAAGGCGTGACGGACAACGGCTCAAGCGACGCAGCGGACGCCTCCCCCAGCGGCATCGACTATGTATTTGTGAACGGCAAGAAAGCCGTGGATGCGGGAAGAAGGGTCGGGCTTCTCAACGCGGGAGTGCCCCTTCCCGGCTGAAGAGATTGTCCATCCGCTTTCGCGGCCGGCCGGATTGCGCTATACTCTCCCCCGCGCCCCGGTGGCGTGAAACGGAAATCCAGGAGCCCGGCCCGTGAAAGCCCTCTACAGATTCTTCCGCTCCAAACGCCTCGCCTTCGCGCTCCTGCTGGTCATCACCCTGCTTTCCATCCTTGCCACGCTGGTTCCCCAGGGCGGAAAGAAGGAAACATACCAGGCGGCCTACCCCGCATTGCTTTCGCGCGCGATCCTGGCTCTCCACTTCGACAGGTTCTTCAGCTCGGAGCTTTTCTTCGCCGTCGCCGCGCTGTTCACGGCCAATCTGGGGGTCTGCGCAATTGACAGGCTGCTTGCGCGGCGGCGCGCCGGAGGTCCCAGGCGCTACGGGCCCGATCTCGTTCACCTCGGGCTCCTCCTCCTTGTCGCGGGAGCGATCCTCACCACGGCTCTTCGGCAGGAGAAGCTCTTCTTCCTGGCCGAGGGGGAACGGGAGGAAATCGGCGGCGGCTATGTGGTGCAGCTGCTCTCGTTTCAGTTTTTGAAGTACGAAAGCGGGGCGCCGAAGGACTGGATATCCACCGTGTCCGTTCTGGCTGGAGACGGCGTGCGGATCGCCTCGGCGCCCATAGAAGTGAACAAGCCCCTGAGGCTCGGCACCCTGCGCATTTACCAGTCCTCGTACTCCACGGAAGGCACGACAGAGATGGAGGTCTCCCCGGGGAAAACGGTCTCCGTCAAGACGGGCGAGGCTTTCAGGATCGGGGACGTGTTCTGGTATTTCGCCGACGTGGAGCCTGCCGCCGCAGGAAACCCTGCCGTCGCGATCTTCCAGAAATGGGTTGGAGGCGCGCGCGTCTCCACGCTCAAGGTGAGCGCGCCGGGCATGGTGGGCCCCCTCCCCGTCGCGCGGATCTCAGTCCGCCGCCTCACGGGGCTCAAGGCGGTGCGTGACCCCGGCTTCTTCCTCGTCGTGGCGGCCCTCATCGTCGCGGGCTCCGGATTAGCCCTGACGTACATCCAGAAGCTGGGAGACATGAAAGCATGACGGCAACGATCGGCCTCGTCTTTCTGGCGGCTGCGGCCGTTCTGCAGATCGTCTTCCTCTTCCGTCGGGGAGACAAGCGTGACCCGGTTTCCCATTACCTGCTCGCCTGCGCCGCGCTGCTCCTGCTGGCAACCCTCGCGGACAGGAGCATCCGCATCGGCTTCGTCGCGGTCACCAACACATACGAGTCGCTCGTATTCTTCGCTGCAGCCGTCTCCCTCGTGCTCTTTGCGGCCCGGATGATCCCCCGGATGCGCCCGCCCCTGTTCGTCCAGTTCGGCGGAACCATCATCGCCCTTGCGCTGCTCATGGTTTCTTCCTCTCCAATCGCCCCCAAGGATATCCAGCCCCCCATTCCCGCGCTGCAGTCGCTGTGGCTCGTCCTGCACGTCACCTTCGCATTCATCGGAGAATCCTTCTTCGCCGTCAGCTTCATCGCTGCGATATCCGTATTGGCCCAGAAGGACGCCGTCAAACAGGGCGAGGCGGACAGGATTGTCTACACCTCGATCGGGATCGGCTATCCCATCTTCACCGCCGGGGCGCTTATCTTCGGGGCCATCTGGGCGCAAACGGCGTGGGGGGCATGGTGGAGCTGGGACCCGAAAGAAACGTGGGCTCTCGTGACCTGGCTGATCTACACGGCCTACCTTCACGGCCGGTTGGTGCGCGGGCTTCGGGGAAGAATCGGCGCCCTGCTCGCCATTGCGGGCTTTGCGGCCACGATATTCACTTTCTTCGGCGTCAACTTCCTGCTCTCGGGACTGCACAGCTACGGCTGAAAATCCGAGAGCTCAAAGCGTGTCGCGCAATGAGCCCGCCGGGGCCCTTGGGCCGACGGCGGGCTTTGTTTTTATGCGGGCCGGGAACGCGGCCCCCACCCTTTGCGGCCGTCATTCGATCACGGCCACCCTTTGCGGCCGTCATTCGATCGCGGCCTGCTCTCAGAAGTCGAGCTTGTAGGATGCGTTCAAACTGAAAGTCTGCAGCGCGCCGCCGCCTGTGAAGTTTGCGATGTTGAGCGTCACGTCCAGAACCGACTTCTCGGTGAGAATAAACCCGAAGCCGGCTGCCGCCCCAGGAGAGAACTGTGTGACAGTGGAAGCCGATCCCGTGAGCCCCGCCGCGACGATGTTTGTCGTCGTGATCCAGTTGACGCCGGCAGAGATTCCCCCCCGAAGCACAACCCACGGGGCCAGCTTGAACTCTCCGCCCAGCACGGGGCGCAGCATCAGCCAGCCGACGGAGTCCGCGGGGCGGGAGCCGGCGCCGGGCGCTTCCGCTGCCCACGATCCGTTGCCATACACAATCGTAACGAGCCCGTCGAAAAACACGGTATCCGCGGGCTTCCAATTCAGGCCCACTCCGCCACCGAATGACAGATAGCCCGCCGGATCGATGCGCGTTGTCGTGTTGTCCAGGTTCGCCCCGGCAAGCGTTGCCGAGGATGAGAGGATCGTCGTGGTGCTGTCCGCAGTCCCGTTTATGTTTGAAATCAGGTTGGCCGCCTGATTGTAGGAAAACCCGACCCCGCCTCCGACCAGCAGCGTACCCAGCTTCAGCGCGATCAGGATGTCCGCCAGGTTCGTGGGGGCGTTAGGAGCGGTCACGCTCGGCAGCGCCGCGTTCGCCGCATAGCTTGCGCCGAGCCCCGTAAGGTTTCCCCTCGGCGCTCCGATCACCCATCCGTTCTCATCCGGCCTGTGAAGGAAAAGCCCCATCACGAAGGACTGGTTCGCGGCGCCGAGAACCACGCCGGCGTTACCGTTGGGGTTTCCCGTCCAATAGCTCACGGCTTCGCCAGAAGCTTTCCCAGCGCCTCTTCCCAGGCGCCGTACGCATCACGGTAGGCGGATTGCAGCTCGGGGCGCGGCTCAACGGCACGCACGGCGGCGAGGCCCTCGAACGCCGAGCGGGCATCGCGATAGATTCCCGCGCCCAGCCCGGCTCCGCGCGCCGCCCCCTGGGAGCCGTCGGTGCTGTAGAGCTCAACGCGGGCACCGGTAGCGCACGCAAATGCCTCGGTGAACAGGTCGCTCAGGAACATGTTGGCATAGCCCGCGCGCACCGTGCGCGCCTCCATGCCCATCCCGCCCATGATGCGAAGCCCATAGCGCAGCGCGAAGACAATCCCCTCCTGGGCGGCCCGCAGGACGTGCCCGATATCGTGGCGATTGAAATCGAGGCTCAAGACCGCGGAGCCGATGTTGAGGTTATCCAGTGTGCGCTCCGCCCCATTGCCGAAGGGGAGGATTAAAAGCCCCCCGGAGCCCACCGGCGCTTTGCCCGCCAGAGCGTTGAGCTGCTCGTAGCTCACCCGGTTCGACTGCCCCATGAGGTTCCGCCTGATCCAGCTGTACAGAATCCCCGTCCCGTTGAGGCAGAGGAGAATCCCATAACGCGGTTTCTGCTGGCTGTGGCTGACGTGGAGGAAGGTGTTGACCCGGGACTGGGGGTCGGAGCGCGCGCTTTCCGACACCCCGTAGACCACGCCCGAGGTTCCGGCGGTGGCTGCCGCCTCCCCGGGGTCGAGCACCTTGAGGGAGAAGGCATTGTTGGGCTGATCGCCGGCGCGATACGCGACGGAAACGCCGGGAAGGAGCCCCAGCTCCGAGGCGGCCTCTGCGGTGACGGACCCCTGGAGAGAGAAGGTGGGTACGACATCCGCAAGGAGACTGCGCGGTATGCCGTAGTAATCGATCACGATGTCTGAAAGACCTCCCTGGCTGAAATCCCAGAGGATCCCCTCGGAGAGCCCGCTGGCCGTGGTCCTGACCTCTCCCGTCATTCGCATCGCCACGTAGTCTCCCGGGAGCATTGCCTTATGGGCTCGCTTGAAGATATCGGGCTCGTTCTGCTTGACCCAGGCTATCTTGGAAGCCGTGAAGTTCCCCGGGGAGTTGAGCAGATGCGAGAGGCAGACCTCTCGGCCTATCTCGCGAAACGCCTCCTCCCCGATATCAACCGCGCGGCTGTCGCACCAGATGATCGCCGGCCGCAATACCGCGCGAGCCTTATCCACGAGCACCAGGCCGTGCATCTGGTAGGAGATCCCGATGGCGGCCACCTCTCGGCCGAGGCCGGCCGCCGACGCTCTGCGCGCGGCCGGGGAAGCCTCGGCTTTTTGAAGCATCTTGCGCGTGGCGAGGACCACGTGGCGCCACCATTGCTCGGGATCCTGCTCGGCCCAACCCGGCCTCGGCGCTGAGATCGGCATCTCCTGGTCTGGAGAAGACGCCGAGGCGACGGCCGTGCCGCTTTCGGCGTCGAGGAGCGTTGCCTTGATGGAAGAGCTTCCCACGTCGTAACCCAGGAGAAAGCGCTTTGCAGCCATGAACCGGGCTCCTTTCCTTTCTCAGGGATGGTATCAAGGTTATATACCTTCAAGCCCCGCGGGGAAAAGCCGTCTCCCGCGGTTTTCATTCCGCGATCCCTCACGTTGACTCCGCAGCCGCCGGGGGTTATCCTCGGTGTCGGGGCTCGATGCGGTATCGAGGAAGCCCCGCGCGCGTGTTGAATTCTATAAGATGCCGGGAATCCGAGAGGAGGCGTCATGGCAGGCGACATCGTGAACGAGTTCAAGGTCAGGGGTGAGGAGTTGCTCAAGAAGATCAGGGACCTGATCCACGAGGGAAATGTCAGAAAGATCATCATCAAGGACGACAAGGGGAACACGTACCTCGAGTTTCCCTTGACCTTCGGAGTGGTCGGCGCCGTGCTGGCCCCCGTATGGGCCGCCATCGGGGCCCTTGCAGCGATGGCGTCGAATTTCACCGTGGAAGTTGTAAAAAAGGACGAAGAGCAGAAAACCTAAGAGGATTTTGCCCGATACGCTTCAGCGCCGGCCGCCTCCCAGAACGCGCGCCGGCAGCATGAGTATGGCCCGCACGAGGTCGAACACGGCATCCAGCGTGAACCCGACAATCCGAAAGGGCAGCAGCACCAGCCACAGGATCGGATAGAGGATGAGCACGACCAGGGCCAGGGGCCAGCAGATCACAAGAAGTATGAACCAGAGAAGAATTCTCATGGAATTGCCTCCATCAGGGAAAAGGTTCCCAACCAGCCCTGCTGGGATACCCCCGGCGGGGATACCATAGTAGGGCTGCAATATCGATGTCAAGTTGCATTGTTTTTATGCTTGACAATTCCAGGCATGTATGCTACTTAATTAGTGTATTAGTTAATTAGGACACTAAGAAGGAGGAAAATCATGTCCGACAGTAATGAGAAGTTGGATCTGGCACGGAGGATCGCGGTAAGGAAAATGAGCTTCATCAGGCACGCGATCGTCTATCTCATCGTGATGCTCGCCCTGGTGCTCATCAACAACCTGACGTGGAGCGGCTACCAGTGGTGGCTCTGGCCGGCGATCCTGTGGGGAATCGGCGTCAGCGCCCACTTCGTCTCCGCCTACCTCCCGCGGGAGGGGAGCCTGGTGGACCAGCTGACCAAGAGGGAAATGGAGAAGATGGATGAAAAGAAATAGTCTCAGCCCCATCGACATCCTGGGAATCACCCTCGGAACCATCGTTATCCTGCTCGTCGTGGTCGGGATCATTTTCGTCGCCCGTTTCGGGCCGGTTCGCGGGCCGTGGTTCCCGGGCCGCCACTGGGCGGAAGAGTTCGGCCATGACTGGTCCGAGGAGTTCTCGGGAGGCGGCGCGCTGCGGGAAGAGAAAGACCAGAGCATTGCAGGAAGCTTCCGGGAAGTCGAGATCCAGAACGTGGCCGGAGAGATCAGGATATCCGGCGGGTCTGCCGGCGAGGTTCAGGTGCACTCGGTCAAAACCGCTTCATCCGCCCGCGCCATGCAGGCGGTGCAGGTGGAGATCGAAAAGCAGTCAGAACGCCTCGTGATCCGGGAAAAACGGGAAGACTGGCCCCGGTTCCGCTCGGGATCCATCTCGTACACGGTAACCCTTCCCCGTGGGGTGAAGTCGGTCGTCGCGCACTCGGTGAGCGGCAGCATCGAGGTTTCCAACATTGAGCCGGGGCTCGATCAGCGGCTGGAAACGATCTCGGGGAGCATCAGGACCGACAGGGCGCACAACCTGTGGGCCAACTCGACGAGCGGCCAGATCGACTTCGCCTTCGGGGGGCAGACCCTCGAGGCGCGCTCCATCTCGGGCTCCGTCCAGGGCGATATCCAGTCCATCGAGAAGGGCGGATCGGTCAACATCAGCACCATATCCGGCGCCGTTTCACTCGACGCTTTCGCGGGACTGGATGCGGGCCTCAACCTGCGCAGCCTGAGCGGGCATGTGTCGTGCGATTTTCCCGTCACCATCTCTTCGCAGAAGAACAACTCACTGGAGGGAAAGATCGGGGGCGGAAGCATTCCCATTACGATCAACTCGGTCAGCGGCTCCATCAGAATAGACAAGAGGTAGCGCGAATACTCAATCGAATCGAAAAAGCCCGCTCCGGCGGGCTTTTTTATGTCCTTCGCGTCGTCTCTGCCCGAAAGCGGGGTGCCCCGGCCTTCAGAGCTTCCGTACCGCCTCGTTCCACTGCCTGAGGGTGCCGGCGAGCACACGGGCGGCCGCAGAATCCGGCTCAAGCGCTCGAGCCCTCGATCGGAATGAGGCCGTATGGCACTGCGATGGAAACCCGGGTCATTCTCATCAGCGCAAAGGCGACCCCGTCGATGGTTGCGCCGCGCTTGGCCTCGTACTCCGCGGTCCTTCGCCCGCCGATCAGGTGGATCCCCACCTGATCCGCACTCCAACGACGGGAGTGTAGATCAGCACGTCTTCGAAGGGCATTCCGGGAATCAGATTGCCGAGCACCTGGAAGCCGGCGTAGCCCACAAGCTGCATCCATCGGGTGACGGGAATGCCCAGCTCGAGGTTCAGCTCTCCAAAAGCGGCCATGAAGCCGGAGGGATTCTCGAAATCGACGGCAAGCCCGCCGAGCCCGAGCCAGAGATTCACCGCCACGGTGAAAGGGCCGATGCGAAGCTCCTGCCCCGTGATCAACCCCCCGATGCCTCCCGAGATATCGGGCTGGCCCGCCGTGGAGCCGATGCCGGTGAAGGCCATGCCGAATCCACCGATCCTCTGGCCGTCCGCGGAGACCCCGTAGCCGAAGCCGCCCACGGAGAAAGCGCTGAGATCCCTGTTGGCGAAATCTGGATCGTAGTACTGCGAGCCGAAGGTGATACCGCCCCCGCCGTGGGCAAAGAGGGGACAGGCGGCGAGGGCAATCAAAAGGGAGATGACCGAAATGACGCGAAGCCTTCTCATGTCAGATTCCTCCATGATGCGTTCTACAGCTGCGCTCCGATAAACAGACGCGGAGCGAAACGAGCTGCCTCCGTGCGCGTCCCGTCGGGCTCTGATGATATGTACGGCAAATACATGTCAACAACCGCCCCCGCAGTCACGGCCATACCGAACACGGGCAGCCCGAGGGTGGCTTTGAACTGCGGCAGCATGTTCCCCGCCTCGGTCACGTACCAGTCGGCGCCGCCGACGTGCACGGACTGCAGGGTGAGATCGAGGTCGAGGAAAAAGGGCGAGAGAGGAATATGCCCCCCGAACCCCACGCCGTATGACCAGCGCACGGGGTCGCTTCCCTGCTCGTAGCCCGCCGTGAGCAGGGTATGGGTATAGCGGGAGCCGAGCTTGAGGGCCGCGTGCCAGCTGGAACCCGTGTCCCACCACATCTCCAGCTCCTGCCTCCCGGCAAGCTCGAAGGTGAGAAGGCCGAACGGGATCCCGTCGATCACCCGGGCGAAGTTGAAAAGCCCCACCTGGGTGCCCTTCACGGTCCCCGCGATGTTCACAAGCCCCACCTGGGCTCCGTTGACCGTGTCGGCCACGTTGACCACGCTTATCTGCGGGCCGGCCACTTCCGGAGCGTAGTTGCCCACGCCGGAGATCTGGGCGCCCCTGAAGCGGTCCTGCGACCAGTTGAACACGCCGGCGATCTGGGCGCCGCTGGATTCCCCGAAGGTCACATTGGCAAGCCCGGAAACGGCGACTCCCTTCTGGCCTCCCGCGGCGATGCACGAGATTCCAGCGGCCTGGAATCCGGAGGCGAAACCGCCGGTATAGTTGACAATCCCGGCCATCTGGAAGCCCGACGTATCCTCGAGGTTCAGGTTGACGATCCCCGCGCTCTGGAAGCCGGAGAAGCTTCCCATGTCGAAGTTGACGATCCCGGCCATCTGCATGAAGCGGCTGTCACGGCCGGCGAAATTCCCGATCCCGGCCAGCTGCATGCCCCGGACCTTTCCGAGAACGAGGTTTGCAAGCCCGGCCGCCTGGTAGCCGCTCATGGTCTCGGATTCGATATTGGCCAGAACCCCCGCCTCGAATCCGCTCATGTTGGCGGAGGTTCCCACCAGCATGTTGATGACCACGTTGCGATCCGTTTGGGAAGAGAAAAGCCCATCCTTCAAGTCGGGAAAGAAGGAGAAGGTGAACTCCTCGACGCGCCGCGGCTTTTCCGTGATGTCGGACGCCGGAGGCTCGTCCTCGGCGTCGCCGCGCGGGATGGTCCTGTCCGCGGAGAAAGTCCACAGATCCGTGGAGGAGAGGACGCTGCGCTTGTTCGCCGAGATCTTCACCTCGGCGCGATAGCGCGTGTCCTTGGCGTCGAGCACGACGGCGTAGGCGCCGGGCTCCAGCCCGAGCTCCACCTTCTGACCCTCGGGCTTGTTCAGCTCCACCGCCAGCACGCCCCGGGCGTCCCGGATGTAGAGCCGGCCCGACACGTCCTCCGCCACGATGAGCCCGGCGGACGCGGCCCGAAGGTCCGTGAGCACGAGGTCTCCCGAGCCGGTGAGGTTGATATCGTAGGCGGGGTGCTGGGGTCCGTACTGGGTCTTCTCCGTGGAGGCGAGGGTCTCCTGGAAAGCGAAGGCATATGCTTCGTTCAGGGTCACCAGGCCGTCACCGTTGGCATCCGCGGCGCCGCGAAGACCGGAGACGAGGTAGTGGGTGAAGAACGACGCCCCGATCTTGTCGGATTCCTGCGCCGACTCCTCCGCGGAGCTTGAGGTGAGAAACGCGTGGCCCTTCATGTCGGTGGAAGCGTCGAAGAGGAACGCGGGCCGCCAGGTCCCACCCTTGGTCCGGGTGAGGGCTCCCGAGGCGCAGGAATCGAGCACCGCCACGCGAACGTCCGAGGGGACGTCCACGATCTGTTTTCGAAGCTCGTCGTAGGGGAAGCTTTCCGTTCCGAGGATCAGCCCCTCGTCGTCGGAGTGGCCGGAGTAATAGATGAGAAGCTCCCGCCGCTCTCCGCCTTCCCGCTCGCTTTCCATCATCGCCTGGACGCGCCGCAGGCCGTCCTGGAACTCGGACAAGCGGGGGTCGATGAGCAGGAGCATGTCGCCGTCCTTTACTCCCCCGAGCTCCTTGAGCACGGTGGCGAAGCTCCTGGCGTCCGAGGTGGCGTATTTCAGCTTCATCCGCGTCGGGCCTCCATTGTTGGAGCCCGCCACCAGGGCGAAACGGCGAAGGGGTACGACGCCGGAGCCCGCTCCATCCGCCGTCAGGGGGATGGCTCCGACCAGAGCGAAAATGAGAGCCAGACCGAAAAATGACCTTCTATCCATTGAAGTTTATCCTTGTTTCCTGAGCGTCATCGAGAACATGCTCACCCCGGAGGGAAGCCGCAGGCTTTCCGTATCCGCCGTTCGCGGCTTTGAGGTGAGGGCGCGCGCCGCCAGGGCGATCTTCTGCACGTCGAAGGGAGAGCGGGCGTACACGAAAAAGAACCTTTCGAACCCCGGAGCGTCATCAAGCTCGTAGGCGAAAGGGAGCACCGCCTGCCCCTGCCTTTCGAGCTCGGGGGAGTTGAGCGACTGCCCCTTGTAGTTTCCAGGCAGGTGGTAGGTAAGGACGCCGCGGCCGTCCACGGAAAAGATCACGCCATAGCGCGCTTCCCCGCCCACGTAGCCGATCTGAAGGACGTCCTTGGGGTGGACCGCCGAACCGTCCACCAGCTCCTCCGCCCTTCCCGAAGTCTTCTTGAATATGGTGAGATGCGGATTACCGCCCTTCACCCTCGTCACCTCCGCTCCCGCTGCCCGCGCAAGGAAAGGCAGCATTGCGTCGCGCAATGTGAAAAACGAGATCAGCACGAGGGCCGCCGCTGCCGCCGGCAGGATGTAGGGCAGATACGAGCGCCTCCTCGGCTCACGGGCCCGCCCTTCCCCGAGCCTCTCCCGGATGCCGGGGGCCACCCGCTGGGGCGGGTACATTGAAAGAATCTCCTGGTTGGACCGCTCGATCTCGGAGAGCCTCGCGCGGAGCTTCTCGTCCGCCTGCAGGGCTTCCCGGACTCTTTGGCTCTCCGCGGCGGGAAGCTCCCCCAGGACATACTGCTCCAGATGGAGATCCGATACCGTCCATGACTCGCGCCTCATGACTGGGCCTCCTCGAGCGCCCGCGTGCGCGTCTTGAGCGCCGCCAAACGCTTTCTTACCCCGGAGACCGAGAGCCCCACGTGGGAGGCCACCTCCTCCAGGGTCATCTTGTCCACATAATGCAACACCGCCATGGTGCGCGTGGACGACTGCTCGCGCCGAAAAATCCGCTCGAGGAAATGCCGTGTCACCGCCATTTCCTCTACGTCCTCCGCGGACGCGACAGTAAGGAGGATTTCGTCACCGGAGATCTTCGGGTGCCGCCGGTCCGAGCGCAGCATGTTCAGGCAGACATTGGTGGCGATGCAGTACAAAAGGCTCGATGGAGCCCGATCGTTCAGCCGCTCGCTGTGGCGGAGCACGCGGACGAACGTGTCCTGCATCGCATCCAGGGCCCGCTCCTCGTCGCCGAGGAGCCGTCTGCACCTGCGCAAGACCATGGGACCGTACTTATTGTAGAGAGCTTCTACGTTCAGCGCCAAGGGGATCCCCCAATCCTCCATTGACTATAACACGAAAGAGGGTGAAAAATGGTACCGGACAATTCGGCGCGCACGCAGTGACACTTGGCGGCGGACCCCGTGTTCCATTGGTGTCTGAACCACGGACACAATGGAGGTTTACCAATGAGAGTTGCGATCCTTTTCCTTGTCTTCTTCTGCGCCCTGATTCCCGCATGCTTTGCGGCCCCGACGTTCACTTTCACCGCGGACGCGGCCACTGATTTCTCTTCCCTTCCCTCGGCCGAGCAGGCCTTCAGCGGCATCGCCGACAACTTCCAGCCCCTCTGGGGATTCGGCTGGGAGATCGTGATGCGCCGCATCGGCTTCGGCGGAACGTATATGGTGGATTTCTTCCGCGACGACACCTCGCGCTGGGCCATGGACTGGTACGGGGAAGGGCTCTTCGTGAGCTACCACATCTTCGGCGGCGGGGCCTTCCTGGATCCCTTCATCCAGGCCGGAGCGGGATGCGCCGGGAGAGTGCTCCTCCACTCCACCGGCGCTCTCCAGCGGAGCCCCGACATATCGATCTTTCCGTTCCTCGCAGCCGGTCTCTCCCTGAACCTCGAGGGATTCCTCCTCGGGGCGAAGCTCAGCTACGTTCCCTTCCAGTCCGAGATACCCGTCACGGATATCCCCGGCTATCCCGTGGAAAACTTCAAGATCACGATCTTCTCCGGCATCTCCCTGGGCCGCTGAGGCCTCCCGCCCTTTCCCGCGCTTCGGCATCCATGCTACCATTGGGTGGATGCCGAGGCATTTTGTCGGGTTCGGTTTCGGGCCCATCCAGATCGGACTCATGCTCACCGAGGCCGCGGAATCGGGAAACTTCGAAAGCTTCACGATCTCGGAGATCGACAGTGGCCTGGTGAGCGCGATCCGCGGAAACGGCGGCTCGCTCGCTGTCAACATTGCCGCACAGAGCGGGATCCGCAAGCGGGTCCTCTCCGGGGTCTCGATATTCAATCCCAACGTCGCGGAGGACAGGGCCGAAATCGGCCGCGCAATCCGCGAAGCCGACGAGCTTGCCACCGCGGTGCCCAGCGTGAGCGCGTATGCCGCCGGCGGGCCGGCATCAATCGCCGCGCTCCTGGCGGCGAACATTACCCCTGACAAGCCGCGGATCCTCTACGCCGCGGAGAACAACAACTTCGCCGCGGAGATCCTGCGCGCCGAGATAGTGAAAGTCGCTTCACCGGGCGCGCTTTCGCGCCTTCAGATCCTCGACACGGTGATCGGCAAGATGAGCGGCGTGATTTCCTCCCGCCAGGAGATGCGTTCCCTGGGGCTGGAGCCTTTAGCGCCCGGGCTGGACAGGTGCGTCCTGGTGGAAGAGTTCAACAGGATCCTCATCTCCCGCGTCACGCTGCCCGGCTTCCAGAGGGGCATCCGCGTGTTCGAGGAGAAAGACGACCTTCTGCCGTTCGAAGAGGCCAAGCTCTTCGGCCACAATGCCATCCACGCCCTCCTGGGATACCTTGCATGGACCCGGGGATACACCGTCATGAGCGAGATCCGCGGGGACGCCGGGCTTCTGGCGCTGGCAAGAAAGGCATTCCTGGAGGAATCGGGCGGCGCCCTCATCAGAAAGCACGACAAATCGGGGGATCCCCTCTTCACGCCGAAGGGCTACAGGGAGTATGCCGAAGACCTCCTCGCGCGCATGACGAACCCCTACCTCCATGACAGGGTGGAGCGCATCATCCGCGACCCCGAGCGGAAGCTGGGCTACTCGGACCGGCTCATCGGAACGATGCGAGAGACCTTGAAACAGGGCGTTGAGCCCAGGATCATGGCCGCGGGGGCTGCGGCGGCGGTACTGTTCGCGATGAACGCGCGCGATGAATCCCGCAGGGCGAAACCGCACCCGGCGAAGCCCCCAGAATCAGCCGTCGAGGACTTCCTCCTTGACCTTTGGCGGAAGGAGCCCTCCGACGAGCATCGCCGGAGGTGCATCTCCATGGTGCAGCAGGCAATGCGGGACCTCGCGCTTCCCTGAGGGGACGCGCCGGGCCCCGGATCCGGGCATCGGTGCGCCTTGACGGGCCGCAGAGCTTTCTCTACCATCCCCTGTGGCCGGGCGCCGAGAGACCGCCCCTGGCCCGGGAGAAAACCCATGGCGATCCGCAAAACCAAGATTGTCTGCACCCTCGGCCCCGCCACGGAGAGCGTCCGCGTGCTGAAACAGCTCCTCCATGCGGGGATGAACGTCGCGCGTTTCAACATGGCCCACGGCGACCACGACTACCACGCCGCGATGATGGCGCGCCTGCGCGAAGCGAGCAAGGCCACCGGCATCCCCGTGGCCCTCCTCATCGACATCAAGGGGCCCGAGATCCGCACGGGCGTCGTGGAGGCGGACGCGACGATCCAGCTTTCCACGGGAGACGCCGTCACCGTGACGGTGGACGACGAGCCCTGCACCGCCGGCCGCATCAGCATCACCTACAAGGATCTGCCGGACCAGATCTCGGCGGGCAAGCACATCCTGATCGCGGACGGGCTGATCGACCTCGAGGTGATCGGCGTGGAAGGCCGCGTGACGCGCTGCGTCGTGCGCTCGGGAGGGACCCTCGGCTCGCGCAAGAACGTGAACATCATCGGGATCAAGAGCAGGCTGCCCGCCGTCACGGAGAAGGACGTGGCGAACGTCGCCTTCGGCGTGAGCCAGGACATGGATTTCGTCGCCGCCTCCTTCGTTCGAAAGCCCGAGGATGTCCTGGAGATCCGCCAGCTCCTCCTGGCGAAGGGATCCCGGATGCAGATCGTCTCCAAGATCGAGGACGGGGAAGGCCTGGCCAACATCGACGACATCATTCGGGTGTCGGACGGCATCATGATCGCGCGGGGAGACCTCGGAGTTCAGCTCCCCACGGAGGAGATTCCCCTGGCGCAGAAGAGGATCATCCTGAAGTGCCACGAACAGAACAAGACCGTGATCACGGCCACGCAGATGCTCGACTCGATGATCGTCAACCCCAAGCCCACCCGGGCGGAAGCCACCGACGTGGCCAACGCCATCTTCGACGGCTCGGACGCCGTGATGCTCTCCGGAGAGACGGCGAGCGGAAAGTTCCCCGTGCTGGCCGTCCAGACAATGGACCGCATCGCCCGGGCTTCCGAAGACTCTCCGGAGTACGAGTCGCGGGTTCGGCGATTCTTCCGTCTGGAGGAGAAGGAGGAAGACACGGCCCAGGCCGTTGCCCGGGCGGCCTACATGGTGGCGCGCGAGATCGGGGCCGCGGCCATCCTGGCGCCCACGATCCACGGCACCACCCCGAAGCTGATCAGCAAGTACCGCCCCGCGGCCATCGTCCTCGCGGTCACGCCCTCCGAGGCCGTTCAGCGCAAGCTCCTCCTCTACTGGGGAGTGGTCCCCCTCATCGCAGATATCGGGGAGAACACGGACGAGATGCTGAACAATGCGCTCCAGGCGGCGCTCGACAAGGGGCTTGTGAAGAACGCGCAGAGGGTCGTGATCCTCGCCGGAGTGCCCGTCCGCTCGCCGGCGATGCTCAACATGATCCGCGTCCACTTCATCGGAAACGTGCTGAACAAGGGCAAGCGCGGCTTCGGGGGATATCGAGCCGGCAGGGTGGTGAAGGTGATCGACGCGCTGGACGCCGAGCTCCGCCTCAAGCACGACGGGACCGAGATCCTCCTGGTCAAGTTCCTCACCCCCGATTTCCTGCCGCTCCTGAAGGGCGTGGCGGGAATAATCATCGAGCAGTCCTCCTACTTAAGCGAAGAGCAGATCAAGTCGGTGGAGCCCGCGGTCGTCGCCATCGCGGAGGTTCCCGAGGCGGTGCAGAGCCTCGAGGACGGCATCACCGTCACCCTCCACGGCGACGAGTTTGTCATCTACGAGGGAGTGCTCACCAGCAGCTAGCTCTCAAGAGCGCACCCATCGGGCGATCTCCGCCAGCCTGAACCTCTTTCCCGTCATGAGTATCCCCACGCGAAAGATCTTCGCCGACAGGAAAGCCACCAGCGCGATCGTCGCGGCAAGGAGCGCGATGCAAAGAGCGATCTGCCAGGACGGGACCGCTCCCATCACGATTCGCAGGAACATCACCACGGGGGCGGTGAGGGGAAAGAGGGAAAGGGCCACGGCGAGGGGAGCGGCGGGGTTCATGATGATGGGCGTGATCATCACCACCGGAACCAGGAGGAAGATGACGACCGGCCAGCCGAGCTGGCTCAGGTGCTGCTCGTCCTGGGCGGCGGAGCCGAGGGCCGCGTAGAGGCTGGAAAAAAGAAGGAAGCCGAGCAGAAAAAAGAGCACGAGGTACAGGAGCGTGGCCGGCGTGATGGCCAGGTTGAGGGCCACTCCCAGCCGCCCGCCGAAAGCCGCGAGAAAGCCCGCGGTCATGAGAACCCAGACCGCGTACTGCAGCATGGCCGCAAGAGCCTTGCCGAGTATTTTCCCGTAGAGGATATCCAGAGGCTTCACCGAGGAGAGCAGGATCTCAACGGTCCTGGACGTCCTCTCCATGAGGACGGCGCGCCCCGTTGCCTGGCCGTAGAGCTGGATCGAGAAATAGAGCAGGAGCACGAGGGAGACGGCGGTGAAAAGCAGCATGAGAAAATCGCGGCCATCCGCGCTGCCCGCACCGCCGAGCTGCCTGGTCTCTATCGTGGGAGGCTCGAGGAGAGAGGCGATTTTCTCCGCGGGAAAACCCGCGTCCTCCAGGCGCAATGCCACCACGGACTTTCCAACCGCGGACTCCAGCGCGCTTATGATGCGGAAGTCGACGGCGCCGCGCGAAACGTACTCGAGCCGGGTGGCGGTCTCCAGGTGGTCGGGAAGCACGATGTAGCCGTCCAGAGCGCCCTCCTTGACCAGCCCCTCCATGGCCTGCGGGGAGGCCTGAACGTCGACCACGCGGATCCCCGCGCGAAGGAGCGCGGGCTCCACGCCGTCGAGGAAGCGCTGATCCGCGTTGGCGAAAGCGATCGAAAGCCTGGCGCTCCCCTGCCCTCCACGCGCCGCAAGCAGGCCGGGAAGGACGCTCAAGGCCACGATGAGGAGGGGCCCCAGGATGGTGAGCAGGACGAATGCCCTGTTGGCCGCCGTGAGCTTGAACTCCATGCGGGTTATCCTGGCCAGCTTGCTAGCCATCCCGCGTCCCCCTTCGCCCCAGCTTCTCCACGAAGATCCTGTGGAGGGAGGGGCCGACGATCTCGAATCGGCGCACCGCCGCCTGGGCGGCGATGCCCATGAGCAGCTCCTGGGGGTTCGCCCCAGCGGCAGGCTCGATCTCCACCCATCGGGGGTAGCGGGTGATATTCCTGATCAGGGACGAAAGCCTCGAAAAATCGACGTTTCCATCGAACTCGACGACGACCGTGTTCCTCCCATGGCGGTCCTTCACCTCGGCCATGGTTCCCGAGATCACCTCGCGGCCCCGATCCATGACGAGGATCCGCGTGCAGAGCTTTTCAGCGACATCCATGTTGTGGGTTGAAAAGAGAATGGTCTTCCCCTTTGCCGCAAGCTCCAGAACCGCTTCACGGAGCACGTCGCTCGCCACGGGATCGAGGCCGGTGAAGGGCTCGTCGAGGAAGAGGAACTGCGGGTCATGGGCGACGGAGGCGATGAACTGCACCTTCTGGGCCATGCCCTTGGAAAGCTCCTCGCACCTGCAGAGCTTCCAGTCCGAGATGTCGAAGCGCTCGAGCCAGCCGTCTATCCCCCGCTGCGCCCGGCGCGGGTCCGCGCTCTTCAGGCCGGCCAGGTAGAGGAGCATCTCGTTGACCCTGACCCTGCGGTACAGCCCCCGCTCCTCGGGAAGGTAGCCGATCCTGTCCTTGTCCGCCTCCGCGATGCGCCTGCCGTCGAACAGGATGGAGCCCGAGTCCGGCGCCAGGATGTTCATGATCATCTTGATCGTGGTGGATTTGCCCGCGCCATTCGGTCCCAGGAGGCCGAATATCTCGCTCTCCGTCGTGGAGAACGATATGCCGTCCACGGCGCGCACCTCGCCGAAGCGTTTCCGTACTTCTTTCAGCTCGACCATGGGATGCCGAGCTTACTCGCCCATGGAGCGGGCAAGCTCCTCGACGAGCTTCCTCTGATCCGCGCTCAGGCGGCCGGGAATTGCGACTTTCATAGTGACCAGTTCATCTCCTGCGCCGCCGCCGCGCAGCTCCGGCATCCCCTTTCCCCGGAGACGGAAAACGGAGCCGCTCTGCGTCCCCGGCGGGATTTTCATCACCACTCCGCCGTTGAGCGTCGGCACCCGGATCTCCGTGCCGAGGATTGCCTTGGGGAGGCTGATGGAGACCTCGGTATGCAGATCGCTTCCCTGGCGCTGGAAGGAAGGGTGAGGCTGGACTTCGACCACGACAAAAAGATCTCCCTTCCCTTTCGCGCCGGGCTCACCCTCCCCCCGCATCCGCAGGCGCGAGCCCGAGTCGACGCCCGGCGGTATCGTGACGGTGAGGGTGCGGGTCACCCTGATTCTGCCTTCCCCGTGACACTCCGCGCACGGGGTCTGGACCACGGTCCCGGTCCCGCCGCAGCGGGGACAGGTCTGGGCCATCTGGAAGATCCCGCTCGTCACCACCTTTTTCCCCGAGCCTTTGCACTCGGGGCATTTGGTCCTGCTGGTGCCCGGCTTGGCTCCGCTTCCCTTGCAGACGGGGCAGGTCTCGAATCTCGGCACCGAGATGGTCTTCTCGGTCCCCCGGAATGCCTCATCCAGGGTGACCGCGACTGCGATCTCCAGGTTCCTCCCCCGGGCGGCCGCGGCGCTCTCGCCCTGCCGTCCGCGCCTGCCGAACAGGTCGAAACCCAGATCTCCGAAGAGGTTCTCGAAGAAGCCGCCGCCCAGCCCGAAGTCCCCCATGCCCTCGAACACGCTGGAGAAATCCGTGCCCCGGTAGATGTCCTCGTAGGCGTACTTCTGATCGATCCCGGAGTGACCGTACTGGTCGTAAAGGGCGCGCTTCTGGGGATCCGAGAGCACTGCGTACGCCTCGGAAATCTCCTTGAATCTCTCCTCCGCCTCTTTCTTCTTTTCCTGCGGAACGCGGTCGGGGTGGTGGCGCAGCGCCAGCTCCCGGTAGGCTTTCTTGATGTCCTCGCTGGTGGCGTTCTTCTTGACGCCGAGAATCTCGTAATAGTCTCTTTTTGACGACATAGGGTTCGAGGCCGCCGCCGGGGGCGGGCGGCCTCTCAACGCCCCCTCTTATTTTTTCTCCTCGCGGAACTCGGCGTCTATGACGTCGTCCTTGTCCTTCTTGGCCTGTTCCTGGGCTCCCTGCGCGCCCTGCTCTCCGCCGGGCTCGCCGCCGGCTGCCCCTCCGGGCTGCTGTCGGCCGGCGCCGCTCTGCTTGTAGACCTCCTCGGCCAGCTTGTGGGAGGCCTGGGTGAGCTCGTCCATTCCCCTCTTGATGCGGTCCGTATTCTTGTCCTTGATCGCCTGCTTCAGATCGTTGAGCTTCACCTCGATCTGCGCCCTCTCCGCCTGGCTCACCTTGTCGCCGTAGTCCTTGAGGGATTTCTCCACGGAGTACGCAAGGGTGTCGGCCTGGTTGACCAGCTCCACCTCTTCCTTCTTCTTGGAGTCCTCGGACGCGAACTGCTCCGCCTGGCGGACCATCTTCTCGATCTCTTCCTTGGAGAGCTTCTTGGGCGCCGTTATCTTGATGGACTGCTGTTTGCCCGTACCCAGGTCCTTGGCGGAAACGCTCACGATGCCGTTGGCGTCGATGTCGAAGGCCACCTCCACCTGCGGTACACCGCGGGGCGCCGGGGGAATACCCACCAGGTTGAACCGGCCAAGCTCGACGTTGTCGTTGGCCATCGGCCGCTCACCCTGAAGAACCCGGATGGTCACCTCGGTCTGGTTGTCCGCGGCCGTGGAGAAGATCTCGCTCTTCCTCGTGGGGATCGTGGTGTTGCGATCGATGAGCTTGGTGAGCACGCCGCCGAGGGTCTCGATTCCCAGGGACAGCGGGGTCACGTCGAGGAGCAGGATGTCCTTGACCTCTCCCTTTATGATGGAGGCCTGGATGGCGGCGCCCATGGCAACACACTCCATGGGGTCGACGCCGCGCTCGATCTTCTTGCCGAAGAAATCCTCGACGAACTTCGCCACGATGGGCATCCGCGTTGGGCCGCCCACCATGATGATCTTGTCGATATCGGCTCCGCTTTCGTTGAACTGGACCCCGTCCTTGGAGAAGGCCGCCCGGGAGTCCTTGAGCGCCATCTCCAGGGGGCCGCGGCAGCGCTGGACGATGGGGGCGATCAGCTCTTCCAGCTTTGCCCTATTCACGCTCATGGTGAGGTGCTTGGGGCCGCTCGCGTCCGCCGTGATGAAGGGCAGGTTGATGTCCGTGGTGAGGGTGCTGGAAAGTTCCACCTTGGCCTTCTCCGCCGCCTCTCGCACCCGCTGCATGGCCATCGTGTCCTTCTTGAGGTCGATGCCGGTCTGGCGCTGGAACTCCCTGACGATGTAATCCACGAAGGCATTGTCCATGTCGGTGCCGCCGAGCTGGGTATCACCGCTTGTGGCGACCACCTTGAACCCGCCCTCCTTCCACATCTCCATGATCGTGACGTCGAGGGTTCCGCCCCCGAGGTCGAACACGAGGATCTTCAGCTCCCGCCCGGCCTTCTCCAGGCCGTAGGCGAGACAGGCGGCGGTCGGCTCGTTGATGATGCGAAGAACTTTCAAGCCGGCGATCTCCCCGGCGTCCTTGGTGGCCGTACGCTGGTTGTCGTCGAAGTAGGCGGGACAGGTGATGACGACTTCCTCCACGGTATCTCCAAGGTACGCCTCGGCGTCCTGCTTGATCTTCTGCAGAATGTATGCCGAGATCTGCTGAGGGGTGTACTCCTTGCCGAACACATGGAACTTGTGGTCCGTGCCCATCTTCCGCTTGGCAGCGTAGATCGTGCCATCCGGGTTGATTGCCGCCTGGCGCCGCGCCGGCTCGCCCACGAGCCTGTCGCCGTCCTTCGTGAAGGCGACGAACGAGGGGAACGCCTTTCCGGAAGAGACCCCGGCCCCCTCAGCCGAGGGGAGGATCACGGGCCTGCCGCCCTCCATGACGGCCGCCGCCGAGTTCGAGGTTCCCAGGTCGATTCCAATCACTCGTGCCATCTTTCCTCACTCCTTGTCTCCGCAGTTATGCGTTTCGTTTTCGATCTCTTGGAGAGCGCTGCATGGCCGCAGGGCGCGATCGCCGGCAGCCAGCTCGAACCTCCCGCTTTTGCCGCCCCCCGCGCCTCCTCGCGTTTCGAGGACATATGCCTGCCTTCTTCTTTCGGGCTAGAGCTTCGCGTGAGACGTTTGGCTGATCAAAAAGGTAAGAACAAAGGGTAGGGAAGTCAAGAGCACTTCCGGCTCCGGCGCTTGGCGGGCTCGGGGCGCGTGAAGAGCAGCGTGCGGCTCGACGCTTCGCGCAAAAACCGCTACCATCCGGGACCATGACGCGCATCACATTTCCCGCAGGCTTCCAATGGGGGGTGGCCACCTCGTCGTGCCAGATCGAGGGCTCCCCGCTGGAAGACGGTGCCGGCCCCTCGATCTGGCACGAGTTCGCCCACAAAAAGGGAAAGATCAGGGACGGCTCCACGGCGGACGTGGCGAGCGACCACTACCACCGCTGGGCCGAAGACATCCAGATCATGAAAGGCCTCGGGCTCGGGGCCTATCGCTTCTCCATAGCCTGGCCGCGGATATTCCCCGCGCCCGGCAGGCTGAATCCAAAGGGCATCGATTTCTACTCCCGGATCGTGGACGGCCTCCTTTCCGCCGGCATTACGCCCTACCCCACCCTCTTCCACTGGGACGAGCCGTCGTGGCTGGAGCGCGCTGGCGGCTTCGTCGAGCGCTCGTCCATCGACAGATTCCTCGAGTACGGCGCCGCGGTGATGGAGCGGCTGGGAGACAGGGTGAAGAACTGGATCACGCTCAACGAACCGTCCGTGTTCTCTTTCTTCGGCTACGGAACCGGAGAGTTCGCCCCGGGACGAAAGCGGGACCTTCGCGCCTTCTATCACGTCGCCCACAACCTCCTCCTGGCCCACGCGCGCATGGTGGAGGCGTTCCCATCCCTGGTGAAGAACGGCAGGATCGGCATCGCCCACCACTTTGTGTGGGTATCCGCGAAGAACCCTCCCGGCCCGAGAGATGGAGAGGCCGCCGCGTTCATGGATGACGCGGTCAACCGCTTCTTCATGGATCCCCTTTTCTTCGGCAGGTATCCCCAGCGCGTCGTATCCCGGCTGCGCCGCTTCCTGCCCAAATCCTTCGAGAAGGACCTCTCCGAGATTGCGGGAAAGAGGGGAGACTTCTTCGGCTTGAACTACTACACCAGAAACGAATACCGCTACGCCCTGCTCCAGCCCTATATGCACGCCAGGGAAGTCATCGACCCGCGGCGGCCGCGCAGCGCCATGTGGGAGATCTACCCCGCGGGGATGGGCAAGTCCCTGGCGCGCCTGCGCGACGAATACGGAAATCCTCCGTGCTTCATCACCGAGAACGGGTTTCCGCTGGTGGAAAGGGCGGGCCGCGATCCATTGGACGATCGCGAAAGGATTGCCTACCTTTCCAGCCACCTTGCCGAGGTGGGAAAGGCGGTTGCCGACGGCGTGGACTGCCGCGGATATTTCCATTGGACGCTCATGGACAACTGGGAATGGGACAAGGGATTCGAGATGCGCTTCGGCCTGGTGCGGACCGATTTCGCCAACCAGAAACGCACGTGGAAGGCGAGCGCCTCCTGGTACCGCGAGCTTGCGCACGCCAATGCCCTGGAGGTTGAAAGCCTCCCTGCTTCCGGTGACGACTCATGATCGATTTCCAATCCCTTGGAGGTTCCGCCAGCTTCTACTTCACCCGCCATGGGGAAAGCGAAGGCAACCGGGACGGCATCATGCAGGGCAGGACCCCCTCCACGCTCACGGACAAGGGGCGCGCGCAGGCCCGGCAGGCGGGCCTGTGGTTCCGACCGCGGGGAATAAAGACGATCGTCTCCTCGCCCCTCGCCCGCGCCGGCCAGACCGCCCGGATCATCGCGGATGAAACCGGCGTTTCGGACCTCAGGTTCCTGGACGAGCTCGTGGAAATAGACACGGGGATCTTCAGCAACCTGACCCGGGCCGAGGCGCGCGCGAAATACCCCGAGGCCTGGCTTTCCTTCACGCGGGAGAGCTGGGAAGGAGTGCCGGGTTCCGAGAAGATCGAGGAGATTCTAGAACGAACCCGCGCGGCATGGGACAGGCTTTTCGACGTGTACCGCGAGGGAAAGGAAACCCTTTTGTGCGTGACGCACAGCGGGTTCCTCCAGTGGATGATCCGCTCGACCCTCGGCCTCACGACCTGGATGCCCCTCCTCTCCACGGGCGGCAATTGCGCCATCAGCCTCCTGCGCGTGGAGAACGGGCCGTCGAACGAAGAACGGCCTTTCCCCTTCGTCAGCTGGGAAATGATCAATGTGCCGCCGGATCGCTCATCCGTTGACGCCTCCCCGGCCGATCATTAGAGTAGCGAATCATGAAAATACGCATTCTTTCCTGGGGCTCCCTCCCCCCCCGTGAGCGAAAGTCCATCCTCGCAAGATCGGAGCAGGACATCTCCCGCGCAATGGAGCAGGTCAGGAAGATCCTCGACCGCGTCAAGGCCGAAGGAGACCGGGCGCTCGTGGAGTACACGCGGCAGTTCCATGGCGCGGACCTCACGGGAAAGGCCCTCCGGGTGTCGGAAGAAGAGATCGAGGAGGCGGGCCGGTCCATCCCACGCGCCGTAGCCGAGGCCATCACGGCGTCCGCGGGGAACGTGCGCGCCTGCCACGAGGACCAGCTCCCCGGCCCCCTGAAGCTCAGGGAGGTGCGGCCCGGGGTCTTTGCCGGAGAGCGGGCCGTCCCGATCCCTTCCGCCGGGCTGTATGCGCCCCGCGGCAAGGGCAGCTTCCCATCCTCGATGTACATGATGGCGGTGCCCGCTTCGGTGGCGGGGGTTTCGAGGATCGTGGTCGTGAGCCCGCCGGACGCCCAGGGGCGCTCTGATCCGGCCACGCTTCATGCCGCGCGGGTATGCGGGGTTCACGAGATCTACCGCATCGGCGGGGTGCAGGCGGTTGCCGCGCTCGCCTACGGGACCGAGAGCGTTCCCGCCGTGGCCAAGATCGTCGGGCCGGGCAGCCAGTTCGTGACGGCCGCCAAACGGCTTCTCTTCGGCATCGTGGACGTCGGCCTCCCCGCCGGTCCGTCGGAATCCCTCGTCATCGCGGACGACACCACGGATCCCCGGCGGGCCGCCCTCGACCTCCTCATCGAGGCCGAGCACGGCCCCGATTCCCAGGCCCTCCTGGTCACGGCAAGCCGCGCCGTGGCCGACGCCGTTGCCGCCCAGCTGCCGAAGCTCGCCGCCGAGCTTCCCGAGCCGCGCCGCTCCTTCGTGGAAAGCGTCTTCGCCGGCTACGGCGGGATCATCCTCACGTCGAGCATCGAGGAGACGGCCGACGTGGCCAATGCGGTGGCCCCCGAGCACCTCCAGATCGCGACGGCTGAGCCCTTCGCGGTGCTTGGCCTGATCAAAAACGCCGGAGAGATTCTCCTCGGGCAGCACACCCCCTTCTCCCTCGCCAACTACTCCATCGGCGCCAACGCCGTGCTCCCCACGGGCGGCGCGGCGAGGACCTGGTCCCCCCTCTCCACGCGGGACTTCATGAAGTGGTCTTCGATTGCGTATCTGACCCAGGAAGGTTATAGTTCATTGAAAGACACCGCCCTTGCCCTCGCGGATTACGAAGGTTTCCCCGCGCACGCCAAGGCGTTGCGAGAAAGGAGCTGACATGAGCCCGGCGAGAGCCAAGCCGCGAAAACCCACCCAGCGTCCCGCGAAGAAGCCCACCCCCTCCGCGCGGCGAACCGCCGCAAAGGCGAAGCCTGCCAGGAGGGCCGCCGCAAAGCGCCCCGCGCGCGCCGCCGAACAAGCCCGAAAGCGCCCTCCCCGCGCCAACGCGAAGCTGTTGGATCTCAAGGACGACACCCTCAAGGCATGGGTCGTAACCGCAGACATGGGGCTGGGGCACCAGAGGGCCGCCTACCCGCTTCGCTCTATCGCCAAGAGCGGGATCATGACCCTGGGAAAGGCGGCCGACACGCCGCCGGAAGAGCACAAGCTGTGGGTGCGGATGCGCAAGAACTACGAGTTTCTCTCTCGTACCAAGAACTGGCCCGTCGTCGGCAACATGCTCTTCAGCCTCCTGGACCGCATCCAGAACATCCCGCCCTTCTACCCGATACGCGACATGTCCAGCCCTTCGTTCCAGGTGATGTGGCTGAAGTCCTACATCGAGAAGGGCATGTGCATGGGGATGATGGAAAGAATCCGCCAGACCCCGCTTCCGCTCATCACCACGTACTTCGCCCCGGCCATCGCGGCCGATATGGCGGGCTACTCCCGCGTCTACTGCATCCTCTGCGACGCGGAGATCAACCGGGCCTGGGTGGCGGAGAACCCCCGCAGGAGCAAGATCGTCTATCTCGCCCCCTGCGGAAGGACGGTGCGCAGGCTCCACCAGTACGGGGTGCCCGACGAGCGGATCTGGCTCACGGGCTTCCCCTTCCCCATCGAGCTCCTGGGAGATCACAACCTCAATGTCCTGAAGTGGGACGCCGCGCAGCGGCTGTTCTACCTCGATCCGATGAACCGCTTCTGGCCCCTGCACGGGAGAAACGTGACCCACTTCCTGGGCCCCCAGAACTGCCGCTTCGCCAAGGACCGCGTGCTCACCATCACCTTCGGGGTCGGAGGCGCCGGCGCGCAGACCGACATCGCCTACGCGGTGGCGCGAAGCCTGCGGGACAAGATCGCCAAGGGCACGATCCAGTACAACGTGCTCGCCGGGATCAGGCCGGAAGTCAACGAGTTCCTCCAGAAGATGAAGAAGGACCTGGGGTGCCCCTCCATCAACATCGTGTTCGGCCGCAGCCTCGAGGAGTACTTCAAGAACTTCACGGAATGCATGCGGGTCACCGACATTCTCTGGACCAAGCCCAGCGAGCTTTCCTTCTACTGCGGCCTGGGAATCCCCGTCGTCATCGCCCCGCCCATCGGCTCGCAGGAGAAGTACAACCAGAGCTGGCTGCTGGAGATCCAGGCCGGCTATCCCCAGGAAGACCCCCAGTACGCGGACCAATGGCTCTTCGACCTGCTGAACGCGGGGAGGCTCGCCGACGCGGCGTGGGACGGCTTCCTCAAGGCGCGCAAGTACGGTACTTACAAGATCTACGAGATCCTGCAAAACGGGGCCATGGAGAGGGAGACGTCCGTTCTCCGCAGATGATCGGCGAGATGCAAACGCCCGAGGACGTCTTTGACTGGGCGGACGGGTTCACGAACCTCGAGAGGGGCAGGCTGCCCTTCGACAAGCGCAATTACCGCCTGGACCGGATGCGCCGCCTGCTTGCCCTCTTCGGCGGCCCCGAACAAGCCTTCCGGACAATCCACGTCGCGGGGACCAAGGGCAAAGGCTCCACGGCCGCGCTCCTTTCGGCGGTCATCGACGCGGCGGGCGGAAGGTGCGGCCTGTATACCTCGCCCCATGTGAGCTCGCCGCTCGAGCGGATCTCGGTGTCCGGCGCCCCGCCGCTTCCCGAGCTGTTCGTCGGCCTGGGACAGGAGCTTCGAGAGAGGGTGGAGCGGGTTCGCCCGGGCGAGCTTCCCGGCGGCTTTCCCCCAACAACCTTCGAGCTGTATACCATGCTGGCATTCCTCGCTTTCCGCTCGAGCGGATGCACGGACGCCGTTGTGGAAACGGGGATCGGGGGGCGGCTCGATGCCACCAACGTCGTCCACCCCGAGGCATCGGTGATAACTCCCCTGGACCTGGAGCACACCGAGATCCTCGGAGACACCATTGAACGGATCGCCTTCGAGAAGGCGGGCATCATCAAGGAGGGGGTCCCCGCTTTCATCGCCGCGCAGCCCGCGGATGCCCGGCGGGTCTTCCGGGACGCGGCCCGCCGGAGAAACGCCCCGCTTGTCTTCCTCGACGAGGAGCTTGAAAGCCTGGAGGTGTCACTGACGGACTGCGGCACCTCGTTCAGCATGAAGCTCAAGGGGATGAAGAGCGAGGAGTTCCGCCTCTCCCTCCTGGGCCGCTTCCAGGCCGAGAATGCCACCCTGGCGTACCTCGTGCTCAGGCGGTGCCGGCCCGATATCCCCCGCGCCGCTTTCCAGCGAGGCTTTCTGGGCGCCCTTCTTCCGGGGAGAATGGAGGTGATTCAACGCTCTCCCGTCATCGTCGTGGACGGCGCCCATACCCCGCTTGCCGTCCGGCGCCTCCTGGAATCGTTCTCCGCCATCTTTCCCGGCGAAGCGGTTCTCATCTTCGGCTCGGTTGCGGGCAAAAGACCTCATGAGATGGCGGAGATCCTCGCCCCGGCTTTCAACACTGTCATCGTCTCCACGCCCGGGACCTTCAAGGCGAGCAGACCGGAAGATGTGTATTCTATTTTCAATGCTCTCAATCCCCGCTCAGTGCTGGAGAAAGACCCGGCCGCCGCGCTCGCGCGTGCCCGGCAGGCCGCGGCGGGAAAGCTGCCCATCCTGGTGACGGGATCGTTCTACATGGTCGCGGAGATAAGAAAGCTGGTATCGGGCAGCGAACGATAGGCCCGATGGGGCGGGAGGTGACAATGCGTCAGGAAATCTTCTTCAAAGATCGGCTGATTGTGGAAACAGGCGACATCACGGAGGCGGTCGTCGACGCCATCGTGAACGCGGCGAACTCCAGCCTCAAGGGCGGCGGGGGCGTCGATGGCGCCATACACCGGGCCGGCGGCCCCGAAATCCTGGAGGAATGCCGGAAACTGCGGCAGGGAAAGTACCTCGGAGGGCTTTCCCCCGGGGAGGCGGTTCCGACCACGGCAGGGCGTCTTCACGCCCGCTATGTGATCCACACCGTCGGCCCCGTGTGGCACGGCGGGGGCTCCGGAGAGGCTGAAACCCTCTCCCGCTGCTACAGAAACAGCCTGGAGCTCGCCGGCAAGCTGGGCCTCGACAGCATCGCCTTCCCCGCCATCTCCACCGGCGTCTACGGTTATCCCATGGAGGAAGCCGCCCGTATTGTCTGGAAGACGCTCGAGGATTTTTTCGCCTCGGCCGCAGCGCCGCGCGTTGTGCGCCTGGTGTTCTATTCCGACGAGGACATGAGCCTTTTCCTCTCCGCCCGGCCGGAGGCTGTCTAGCGGCATGACGGCCAGCGCGTCCCTGAACTGGAAAGAGATCGACCTTCTCCTGGAGGAGCTCTCCCTTGCAGGCAGCCTCGTTCAGGACGTGCACCAGCCCACCCACGACAAGCTGGTGTTCTCTCTTTTCAGGTCCGGCGAGCATTTCACGCTTCTGGTGAGTCTCTCCACCCGCTTCCCCCGGCTGCACCTGCTCACCGAGAAGCTCCCCAACCCGCCAAAGCCCTACCGGTTCGCCGCATTTCTGCGCGCCCATATCAAGGGGGGAAAGATCGAGTCCACCGGGCAGGTGGGGCGGGAAAGGATTGTCCGAATCGACATGAAAAAGGCGGACGAGCGGAAAACCCTCTGGCTCAGGCTCTGGGGATCCGCGGCCAATGCAATCGTCACCGATGCCGATGGCGTCATCCTGGACGCGTTCTATCGGCGGCCAAAGCGCGGTGAGGTTTCGGGAGGCAAGTTCGAGCCCCCCGCCGCCCGCCCTATTGAAGCGCAGCGGGAGTACGGGGTGCGGGAGCTTCCCGGAGAAGGGGGCTTCAACGCGCGGGTGGAAAACTTTTTCAGGAAGCTCGAGGCGAGCGGGGACGCGGAGAACACGCGCGCGCGCCTGGAGACGGAGCTCTCCGTGCGCGAGAGCAAAGTGCTGGCCAACCTGGAAAAGCTGGAGAAGCGACTTGCCGAATACTCCAACCTCGAGCGCTTCAAGGAGCTGGGAGACCTGCTCATCTCCTCCCTCCATCGGATCTCCAAGGGAGACAGGTGGGTGAAGGTGGAAGACTTCTTCCACGGCGATGTTCCCGTGGACATCGAGCTTTCCCCCGAGCTCACCCCGCCGCAGAACGCGGAAAGCTACTACGAGCGCTACAGGAAGGCGCGCGACGGCATGGGCAAGGTCGTCGACGAGATCGCGCACCTGCGCGGGATGCTGGATGCTATAGAGAGAGATCGAAGCGCTCTTTCCCGGGGAGACGTGGAAACCCTGCGAGCCCAGGAAGGGAAGGCAGAGCAGCGAAGGAAAACGGCCGTATCCCCCGATACGCCGGGGCTCGTGTTCGAGCGGCCACCCTACAGGCTCATCGTCGGCCGCTCCGGCAGGGAGAACGACGAGCTCTTGCGTCATGCGGTGCGGGGAAACGACTGGTGGTTTCACTCCCGTGACTATCCCGGCGCCTACGTGTTCGTCAAAGCTCCCCAGGGCAAGAGCCTACCCTTGGAGGTGATGCTCGACGCGGGAAACCTCGCAATTCACTTCAGCAAAGGGAAGAACTCGGGCGCCGGGGACGTGTACTACACCCGGGTGAAGTACCTGCGCAGGGCCAAGGGGGGAAAGAGGGGGCTTGTGATCCCGACCCAGGAGAAGAACCTCCATGTCAGGTTGGACGAGGCCAGGATCGAGAGGCTCAAGAGCGGTGGGGAGTAGTACATTTTCAGCATGAAAGAGACGGTATCGATCGATTCCATCATTACGCAGCTCATGGCTGTCTTGGGAGAGGCCTTCGAAGGCCCGAAGGAACGGTGGAGCTACTTCACGGACACCGGCGCGGACGCGGGGATGTTCGCGACGATCGGCAAGCTTAGCGCCGAGGAGGCCACCCGGGTGCTGGGGGAAACCTCGATCGCCGCGCACGTGAGCCACGTGCTCTTCGGGCTGGAAGCATCCGCGGCCTGGATATAAGGGGATCGGACAACGCGGGATTGGAAAGGCAGCTGGAGGGTGAGCTCGATCGAGGAAGCGGATTGGAAGCGCCTCCTCGAACGGCTCAGGGCCGGCTATCAGACGCTTCGCCGGGCAATACCGATGTATGCGGCAACCACCCCCGAGGCGATGGGCGGGGCCGTCGGCGCCCTTGCCCATGCAGCCTATCACCTGGGGGCGATCCGGCAGAAAGTCACATTCGCCAGGAAAGCGTGAACGACGGCGCCCGGCCTATGCCGGGCCGCCCGCGGCGGTCGCAGTCCGCTTCCGGTGCCGCACGAAATAAATGACGCCTGCCAGCATGATGAGAGCGGCGAAAGCAAGCAACAGGTTGCTGTAGGGGAAAGCCTTGCTTTCCGAAACCAGGGGATTGACCGGCACCTGGAGCCACCCGCTTTCCAGGATCCTCGCAACGAGGGCGGTCCCGACCGCGGCGGAAACAAAGGTGACCAGGTTGAAGAGCCCCATGCCCACTCCGGTCTCGGTCACCGCCAGGGTCTGGGAAACGCTGTTGACGAGGGCCGTCTGGACCAGGGTGAAGCCGATGTAGGTTAAAAGCAGCGCGGCTGAAACAATCCAGGCGGAGAAGCCGAGAAAGGAAGAGATCAGAAGGAGGCTGGCAACCAGGAGCGCCAGCCCGATGGCGACTACCGAGTCGTTGCCCCTCTTGTCCGCCAGGCTGCCGCCTATCCTCCCGAAAACGACGCCGCTGATGGCGCCGGGAAACATGATCAATCCGATCTCCTTCGTGCTCATGCCGCGAAGCGCGTTGAACATCAGCGGAATGATGAAAATAATCCCGATGGAGGCGCTGAAGAGGATGAACCCCACGAGCATGCCGCTCCTGAACCTGAGATTCCGGAAGAGGGAAGGCTCGATGAACGGGTTTCGGGCGCGAAGGATGTGGAGGGTGAAGGCTCCCAGCGCCAGTACGCTCGCCGCAAGGTAATACCATGCCGTGAAGGAAAGGAACAGGATAAAGGAAGTGATGCCGATTCCGATGAGGAATGCGCCCAGAATGTCCACGCCTCCCTCCTTCCTCGGCTCTTCGGGCAGCACGCGGAAGAAGAATGGAACCGAAACCAGGGTGAGCAGGGGGATCAGGAACAGGTACGTCCACCCGAGGCTTCCCGAGATGAAGCCGCCGATGACGGGCCCAATCCCGGCGGCGAACGCGACCGTCGAAGTGATCGAGCCGAACACCTTGCCCCTGTCCGAAGCGGGGAAGAACCGCGCGACGATGACCATGATCAGGGCGGGGATCGCGGAGGCGCCGGCGCCCTGGATCGCGCGCGCCGCGATGACGGCGGGATAGAAGGATTGCAGGAGAAAGCCGGCCAGGGAGCCCGACGCGTAGATGAAGACGCCGATGATGATCAGCCGCTTGAGGCTGAAGATATCGGAGAGCCTCCCGAAGATGACGGAACCCATCGCGAAAAAGACAATGAAGGTCGTCATCACCCAGCTCACCCCCGAGGGATTCAGCCCAAACTGGCGGGCGATCGCGGGTATCGAAACATTGAATACCGTTTCGTTGAGCACGCCGAAGAATACGAGGAAAACGATCCACGGGAGGGCCTTCCTCGCATCCAGTGAAACAGCCTGAGGCGCCATTCTGGGCGCCGTGTTGTCCATGTCCAATGTGCCTCCCTTCGCTATATATTGTTTTGAATATTCACCAATATGCGAAGAGAAGGAACCGGAGTCAATGGTTTTCTAAAGAATCAATCCGCGGCTGAGGGCACATGCGCGCCTGAGCATTCGAACCAGTCGAAGTCAGCCGGGCTTGAGCACTCGCGCCCGTTGCCCGTCGCGTACATCCCCATGGTGACTCCCGTGAATCCGCCCGCCGCTTCGGACGATAGATCCAAGGTTTCCGCCGTTCCCAGTCCGGTCTTCTCCCCGTCGACAGGCCGGTAGAAGAAGCTGTAGCTTCGTGGAGAGCAATCCACGGACAGGACGACGTCACTGCGGCCAAGCTCGCGCCCGGCCTTCTCGACAGTCACCCCATTCACGGTCGTCCTGAAGAATACCCGCCGTCCCCCCGCGCCCGCCGTGATTCCGATCTCGTAGTGGAATTTCTCGTTTGCGCGAAGGACAATCCCGGCCTCCTCGCTTGCGCTGCGCGGGTCGAAGGAGACGCGCGCCGAGACGCTGCACGCAAGGTGTGTCTGCCGGCGCGCGACGAATGCGGGCGAATCCTGGTGATTCAGGCTCACGGGGGAGCCCCAGAGCCGCAGGTGCCCCGGTCTCTCGCAGAGAGAGTAGTCTCTCTCCTTTGGGTTTCTTATGAAAATCCACTGAAGGCCGAGCACGGCATCATTGAAATCGTCTCTCGCCGGCTCCTGCGGGCAGGGGCATTGGGGAAGGCGCGGCGAGGGCATGGAAAGCTCGATTGTGCCGTTTCCATTGACTACGGGCCAGCCTTCCCTCGACCAGCGCACGGGCGCCAGGCAGGTTTCACGGCCGATGAAGTGGAAGCGGGCGGCCGCCCCCCCTGGGGCCTGATTCCCAGGCACACCAGCCACGTGCCGTCAGGTGTCTCGACCATGTCCGCGTGGCCGAGGGCCTGGAGGGGATGACCGGGGCGTCCGCGATGCGTGAGGATGGGATTGGCTGGATTCGCGACGAACGGCCCCCACGGGGAATCGCTTCGGGCGATTGTCTCCCTGTGCCCGTAGCTCGTCCCGCCTTCAGCGATCATGAGATAGTATTTCCCGCCCACCTTGTACATGTGCGGCCCTTCAGGCCAGACCCCGCCCGTCCCCCTCCACAGCTCCCGCAAGCCGCCTTCCAGCGAGCCCGTCTCAAGGTTCAGCCGTGACTGAACGATGGCGCCGTCTCCCATGCCTTCGTGGCGGGTGTAGTAGCACGTTCCATCATCGTCAAAGAAGAGGGAGGGATCGATGCCGTCCGCATCCAGCCAGACCGGCTCCGACCAGGGGCCTGCCGGGTCCCTGGCCGTGACAGAGAAGTTGCCCCTGGGACGGGCCGCCGCACCGTCCCCTCCATCAACGAGCGTCGTCACCATGATGAAGGTGCCGTCGTGGAAGCGAAGCGTTGGAGCGTAGATGCCGCCGGAGGATCTTATGCCGCCGAGGGCGAGCTGGCTCCTGCGCGTCAGGCAGTGGCCGATCTGGCGCCAGTGGACGAGGTCCCTGCTGTGGAACACGGGCACGCCCGGGAAATACTCGAAGGTGCTCGTGACCAGGTAGTAGTCGTCGCCGGCGCGGCAGATGCTGGGATCCGGATAGAAGCCGGTGATGATGGGGTTGGAGAACTCTCCGCCCCTGGGACTGCGCTGCGCCATGGGTATCCTTTACTCCATGATGGATCGAGATTCAACCGTCGCGGCGGCCCGCCCTGGATCCAAGGCATCCTCTCCCGAAAGTATACGGCCCGAGGTGCAGCATGGAATCAGTGAAACCACCTATGCGCCTCTTCGAGGAGACGGTGGAGGCATAGGCGATTACACCGATGGACGGCGGATACCTCCCGAACTATTCTCCAGGGAAGGCAGGCCCGACATCTTGAGCATTACTGCGAATGAGAGAATCACGAGATACAGGACGGCAGCCGCAACTCTCAAATTCATGAAGCGGGATGGCACGCCCCTGGCCGGCCGGACGCTGTCCATTGCCCAGAAAAGCCACCACTTCCTTTTTGGGTGCAATGGCTTTCCCATCATCGCGCTGGTCAATGGCGAGCTTGAGGGCGGAGAAAAGGAGCGTGCCGAGAAGGCTCTGGACAGTTTCATGAAGCTTTTCAACTTCGTGACGCTTCCCTTCTATTGGGGCCAGTTCGAGCCGCGGCAGGGACACACGGCCACCGACAGAATACGCGCCGCCGCCAGGTGGTTTCGAGACCGCGGGCTGCTCGTGAAAGGCCATACCCTCTGCTGGCATACCCTCGCCCCGGATTGGCTCCTGGCCATGGATAACGCCGAAATCCTTCGGGCCCAGCGAAACCGGATCAAACGGGAGGTTTCCCGCTTTGGCGGGCTGATCGACATGTGGGACGTCATAAACGAAGCCGTCATCATGCCGGTGTTCGCCAGGTACGATAATGGAATCACGCGGATCGCGAGAGAGCTGGGACGGACGAAAACCATCAAAACGATGTTCGACGAGGCAAGAGCCGCCAACCCGTCGGCCGTTTTGCTGATAAACGATTTCGACGTCTCGCCCGCCTATGACATCCTCATCGAAGCGTGCCTGGAGGCGGGTGTAAAGATCGATGTAATCGGAATCCAATCCCACATGCACCAGGGTTATTGGGGAGCGGAGAAGACGTTGAAGGTCCTGGAACAGTTCGAAAGATTCAACCTGCCCATTCACTTCTCGGAAAGCACCATCGTTTCGGGAAGGCTCATGCCTCCCGATATCGTAGACCTCAATGACTATCGCTCCGACCACTGGCCCAGCACGGCGGAAGGCGAGGAGCGTCAAGCCCGCGAAGTGCTCCTGCACTACGAGACTCTCTTTTCGCATCCCCTTGTTTCAGGCATCTCGTGGTGGGATTTTTCGGATGGGCAATGGCTTGCCGCACCCTCCGGCCTGATTCGAAAGGACGCCTCCGTGAAGCCCGCCTACGAAGAGCTCCTGAAGATGGTAAAGAAGGAATGGTGGATGGCCCCCGCGCAATTCACAACCGATGCGGAAGGACGTGTTCAGTTCAGCGGATTTTTCGGTGAATACGAGGTGAGTCTCGCGGAAAAAAGGGCTTGCTTCTCCCTCGTCAAGGAAGGACCACGGTCTCTGGAGATTCATCTCTAAAGTCGGCTGTGCGGGCAGCGCTCACATACCGGCCTCGGCCTCATGACGGGAGGTCCCTCTACGCGGCCCGCTCTCTCTTCAGCTGTCTGCGCTCCTGCAGGCTGCCGAGGGAGCCGGGAAGCAGAATCGCGAAGATCAGGAGCACCCCTGAAAAGATGTTCTGCACATTGCCCGGCACGTTGATGAGGCCCATCCCGAAACGGAGAAAGCCCAAGAGGAAGATGCCGAGGATGACCCCGAAGAAGTTCCCCTTTCCTCCCGTGATCGCCACGCCCCCCAGCACTACTGTCGTGATGACCTCCATCTCCCACCCGCTTGCGATGTTCGGCCGCGTGCTTCCGATGCGGGATGTGAGAAGGACCCCGGCCAGTCCCGACATGAGGCCCGTGAGACAGGAGACGGACAGGCGGATGCGCTCCACCGGAACGCCCGAAAACCTCGCTGTGACCGCGTTGTTTCCTATCGCGTAGACCTTGCGGCCGAAGGTGGTGCGGTGGAGCAGGATCCCGAACAGGACGGCGAGCAGGACGAAAAGGACGAGCTCGAAGGGGATGTGGGTGCCCGGGATGTAGCCCTGGCCGAAATACGAGAATGTCGGCGGATATCTGGTGAAAGCCTGGTCGCCCAACGCCGCGTAGGCGAGTCCGCGGAAAAGGGATATCCCGCCGATGGTCACGGCGATCATGGGGATGCGGAAACGGGTGGCCAGGAGCCCATTGAGGGCCCCCGCGGCCAGACCCGTGCCCAGCCCCGCCGCCACCAGAACGCCGGTTCCGGCGCCCACGGAGGAAAGCGCCCCCATGACGAGCGATGACAGCGCGACTATCCCGGCCACCGAGATGTCGATGTCGCCGAGGATGATCCCCAGCGTCATGGGCAGTGCGATGAGCGCCTTCTCCGTGAAGTTGAAGGTGGTGTCCAGCAGGTTGGCAGGATCCAGGAAGTAGGGGGATGCGACGCTGTTGAAAACGATGACGGCCGCGAAGATGACGAGGAGGATCGCTTCCCAGCGGGAGAAAAACTCCCGAAGCCCGCTTCCGCCTTTCGCGGGTGTCGTCCTGCCCTCCATCACAGCCTCCTGGTACGCAGCATCGCCGCCTGGTTCCTGCGGTCCACGACGGAGTTGGCGATTATGGCGGCAAGGATCACGAACCCCTGGATGGCCATCTGGTAGAAAGGCGAAAGCCCCACCACGGTGAGAGCGTTGTTCACGATCCCGAGGAACAGGGCCCCCAGGATCACTCCACCGATGTTCCCCGTTCCGCCCAGGATGCTCACCCCGCCGATCATGCAGGCGGCTATCGTCTGAAGCTCGAAGCCGGAGGCGGTGTCGTTCTGGGCGGAGGCGTAGCGGGCCACCCAGAGGAGCCCCGAGAGGCCCACCAGGACGCCGCAGATGGCGTACACGAGGTAGTTGATTTTCCGCAGGCTGATGCCCACGTAGCGCGCGGCGGTCTTGTTTCCCCCGACTCCATAGATCTCGCGGCCCGTGCGCGTGAGGCGGATGAATACCGCGGAGACGATCGCCACCAGCACCGCCGCGGCAAGAAGGTTGGATATCCCGAGGGGTGTCTCGTGAGGCAGATCCCGGAAGCTCTCGCTCATCTTGTGGGCGCTCACCCATTGGCCGCCGCTCTCCAGAAAAACCAGCCCTCGGTAGATCCCCATGGTCCCCAGTGTCGTGATGATGGGCGGGATTCCCGCCACGGAAACCAGCAGGCCGTTGAGGGAGCCGAGAGCCAGGCCGATGGCCAGGGCCAGGCCGAGGATAACGGGGATCGGGATGCCGGGATGAAACCAGTTCAGCATCGCCACGCTCATGCCCGTGAAGGCGATACCCGAGGCTACGGAAAGGTCCGCGCCCCCCGTGATGATCACCATCATCTGGCCGATGGCCACGATGGCGAGGATCGCGGTGTCCGTGAGAATGTCGTTGGCGTTTTTCAGCGTGAGGAAGCCGGGAGCGCGGAGGCTCACCGCCGCGAGAATGGCGACGATGATCAGGACGAGGGTGATCTCCCGCCGCTTCAGGAGTCTATGCATCTCGATCCCCCTCTCGATCGCTTTTGTGTCCCATGGCCGCCCGGATGAGCTTCTCCTGGTCAGACCCTTTTCCGGGCAGCGTGGCCGTCACCCTGCCCTCGTGCATGATCACGATGCGGTCGGCCATGCCGAGGATCTCGGGCATCTCCGATGATACCAGGACAATCCCCAGCCCTTCCCTGGCCAGCTGGGAGATGAACTCGTGGACGCGCGCTTTGGTGGCGACGTCGATCCCTTTGGTGGGCTCGTCGAGGATGAGGATCTTCGGCCGGGTGGCCAGCCATTTGGCCAGAACGACCTTCTGCTGATTGCCGCCGGAGAGGCTGTTGGCTGCCTGCTCCCAGCTTCCGGCCTTGATCTCCATGCGGCCGCCGTACTCGTCGGTGACCGCTTTCTCCCGCGCGGTGTTGAGAAGCGAGCGGGAGGCGAGCTTGTCCACGATGGGAAGCGTGACGTTCTCCCTGATGTTCATGGCGAGGATGGTTCCCTGAAGCTGGCGGTCCTCGGGCACGTAGGCGATGCCCTTCTCAATGGCCGCTACGGCGCTGGAGATCCGCGCGGGGCTGCCCTCCACCATGATCATTCCGGCGTCCGCCGCCTCGATTCCGAAGACGGCGCGCATGACCTCGGACCTCCCCGAGCCGATCAGGCCGAAGAAGCCCAGGATCTCTCCCCGGCGCAGGCTGAAGGAGACGTCCTTGAACACCCCCGCGCGAGAGAGACCGCGCACTTCCAGGAGCGTCTCCCCGGGCTCGACGGGGATCTTGGGGAACATCTGGGTGAGGGAGCGCCCGATCATCATCCGTATGATCTCGTCCATCTTCGTCTCGGAAACCACGCCCGTTCCGGCAAGCTTTCCGTCGCGCAGCACGGTGAAGCGGTCCGCGATCTCGTAGATGTCCTCGAACTTGTGTGAGATGAAAACGATCGCGCGTCCGGCCGCCTTCAGGCGCCGGATGATCTTGTACAGGTCATCGACCTCCCTCAGGGAAAGCGCGGAGGTCGGCTCGTCCATGATGACGATGCGGGCATCCTGGGAGAGCGCCTTCACGATTTCCACCATGTGGCGCTGCGCCACGCTCAGGCTCTTCATTGGCGCGTCGGGATCGATTGCCAGCTCCAGCTCTTCCAGCAGCTCGCGCGTCCTCCTGCGCATCAGCGCCCAGCTCAGGAGCGGAATACCGTGCATGCGCCTGTGGTGGCCCATGTAGATGTTTTCCGCTACGGAAAGGTCGGGGAATATCGTCGCCTCCTGGTGGATCGCGGCGATTCCGGCGGTCTGTGCGGCCACAGGGGAATGGAACTCGACGCCCCGCCCCTCAAGGATTATCTCTCCGGCGTCGGGGCGGTAGATGCCGGTGAGGATCTTCACGAGCGTGGACTTGCCCGCTCCGTTCTCTCCGATCAGGGCCTGCACTTCGCCCGCGCGCACGCCGAAGTCCACCTCGTCGAGGGCCTTGATGCCGGGGAAGAATTTGCTCACCTTGCGGCATTCAACAATGCTTTCCGCCACAGCCTGCACTCCCGCCTTTTAGAAAGGGCGGCGGCGACAAGGATGTCGCCAAAGCCGCCCCCAAGCACGGGCCGAGGGCGGCGGGCAACAGGGATGCTGCAAACGCCGCTCCACCCGGCGAATCAGTACGTCGTAAGTCCCGCCGCGCCTAGTAGATCGCGGCGAACTTGTCGATATTGCTCTTGTCGAACACGTAGGGCTCGCTCATGACGGCCACCAGGCCGGAGCCGATCGTGATCGTGCCCATGCGGCCCACCTTCATGGCCTCGGCCGCGGTGCCCTTGATCTGCCCGCGCACGATCTGGGCGGCGATATAGGTGGCCGAGTAGCCCAGGTCGATCGGGTTCCACAGAGACATCTTCAGGCAGGTCCCGTCTTTAATATACTGCTTCATCTCCGAAGGCAGTCCGAGCCCGGTGAGCTGGATCTTTCCCTGGAGCCCCGCGTCCTCGATGGCCTTGCCGCCGGCGGCGATGCCGACGGTTGTGGGCGCGATGATCCCCTTGAGGTTGGGGTAGGACTTGAACAGCCCCATCGCTTCCCTGTAGCTCTTGTCGGAGAGGTCGTCGCCGTACACCACGGCATCGAGCTTGATATTGGGGTGATTGACAAGCTCCTTCTTCATCCACTCGATCCACGCGTTCTGGTTCGTGGCCTGGGAGGATGCGCTCAGGATCGCGATCTCACCCGAGTCGCCGATGAGGTCGGCGACCATCTTCACCTGGCTCCTGCCAATGAACTCGTCTCCCGAGGGCGCGAGGTGCAGGATGCGGCCGGCCGGCGCGATCCCCGAGTCGAATGAGATGACCTTGATGCCCGCAGCCATCGCCTTCTTGCAGATCGGCACCAGGGCGTCCACGTCGTTTGCGGAGATGGCCAAGGCGTCCACCTTCTGTGCGATCAGGGAATCGATGATCTCGATCTGGCCCTCGGCCGTCGGCGTGCTCGGCCCCTGGAAAATGAGCTCGACGCCGCCCAGCTCCTTTGCCGCCTCCTGCCCGCCGTCGCGGCAGGCCTCGAAGAAGGAGTTTCCGAGGTTCTTCACGATCATTGCGACCCTGATGTTTCCCTTCTTTGCTTCCGTGGCGCCGCCCGCGAACACGAGCCCCGCGGAGACCAGGAGAGCGATCAGGCAGAGAACGAAAACCTTGCTCTTCTTCATCGATCTACCTCCTCTTGATACATGGGTAACGATATTGCCGCAATGGTATCACGCGGGATCGGGCGGGCCCCATGCCACAATTCTACGTTTCCTGGGCGTTTTTCTCCGGTTGGGGGTCATCCGGCGGCGCTGAGGAGCCATGGCGGATCTCAGAGGGGTAGCGGCCGAAGTGCTTCAGGAACAGCCTGCTGAAGTGGCGAACGCTGGAGTAGCCCACGGCGCGCGCCGCATCCTGAACTTGAATCCCGCCGGACAGAAGGTCCCGAGCCTTCTCCATGCGCAGGCGCGTCACGTACCTGACGAAGGTCTCCCCGTGCACGCTGTGGAACAGGGTGCTGAGGTAGTTTGGGGTGACTCCGAGGCGATATGCGATCTGTGCGACGCCCACATCGTTCATATAGTTGGAGCCGATGAAGGAGAGAGCCTGGTCGACGAGGCCGGCGGGCCCGTCGCCGCGTTCGAATGCCTGGATCGTCTCTCCCTGGGATTCAAGCGAACGAATCCAGCCATCCTCTTGGGGCGATGACGGCGGCTGGACTCCAACGGAGAATCGCAGGAAGCGCTCGATGTTCTGAATGACAGGATCGCCATGGGAGAGCGGGGCAAGTCCTTCGAAGGTCTTCCGAGCCCGTTGGACCGCGGCAAGGAACTCAAGCCGATTGCTCTGCCGCCAGGCCAGGACCACCTCATTGATGCTTCGGCACAATGGGGCGAGCCGACGCTCGGCGTCTTCGGCATCGGCGAGGAGAATCAGCCGCCCGATCCCGAGCGCGGCCCGAAGAGGGGCAAGCCGATCTGCCGCGGCGAGCTCTCCCGGGAGCTCCGCAAAGGAGGCGCACGGGCGGCCTGCCATGACGGTGACGCGAAGCGCTTCACCGCCCGCCGAATCGAGAACGACCTGAAGCGTCTTCAAGAGGCCGCGTACGGCCTCCCGGGCCGCGGCTTCCTCCGCGTCGGGCTGCCAGGCGCCAACCAGGGCGAGATGACCCTCGGGCAGCGTGCACAGGGCGATGCGCAATCGCGAGTCGACGGTGGAGATGATGCGGGACCTGATTTCGCGGCAGGCGGTAAGCTGCCGATCCGCCAGCGCCCTCTCCTCCAGGGCGCCGTCAAACAGAACAAGGGCGCCTTGAAACCGCGCGTCGGAGATGAACTCACGCTGCTCCTGCGAGAGGGAGAGGGTGTTGTGGAGGAGCGAATTGAGGCGGCTCTCGAACTCGTCATTGGCGCGCAGGAGGTCCCGCCTCCGCTCGCCCTCCATCTTTCCGATCACCCGCCGCAGGTCCTCGGGGCTGACGGGCTTCAGCAGGTATTCCGCGGCGCCTAGCTCCAGCGCCCGCTTCGCGTAGTCGAAGGAGGAGTGGCTGGTAAGGATGATCCAACACGTGCCCGGAGACACGAGGCGGCCGCGCTCGATCCCGGCCAGTCCGTCCATTCGGGGCATGCGGATATCGACGAAGGCGATGTCGGGGGCCAGGCGGGCGGCCATCTGGAGCATCTCTTCGCCGTCGGAGGCGGCGCTGATGGAGCGGGCGGGAACGCCGATCTCCTCCAGCATGCTCTTCAGGCCGTAGCGAACGAGCCGCTCGTCATCCGCAATCAGCACCTTCACGCCTGCCCCCCTCCGATGGGGATCTCCATCGAAACCCTGGTTCCCTGCCCCGGCGCTCCCGTCACCTCCAGACGCGCGCCGGGATAGGCCGTGAGCAGCCGCTCCCGCACATTGGCCAATCCTATCCCCCGATCCTCGCCCTGCCCGTCCGTCGAAATCCCGATCCCGTCATCGACAACGGAGATGCCCAGCGTTGTCGAGCCGTTGCTGCGGATGACATGCGCTTCCACGGTGAGCTTGCCCGGCCGGTCGAGCGGCTCGATGCCGTGGATGACCGCGTTCTCCACCAGGGGCTGGAGGATCAGCTTGGGGATGCGGAAGGGCGCCGCCTGCGGATCGAGGAGGCACTCCGCGCTCAGCCGCTCGGCGAAGCGCATCCCCTGAAGCTCCAGATACCGCTCCAGAAAGCGGAACTCCTCTCCAATGGTCGTCCAGTTTCCCGCGTCCAGGATGTAGCGCAGCATGTCCTTCAGCGAGAGGATGGCCTTCTCCAGGCTCTGTGCATCGCCCATCCGGTTGAGGCCGATCAGCCCATTCAGCACGTTGTAGAGGAAGTGGGGCTGGATCTGAGACTGAAGTGCCCGGTATTCCGCCTCCCTCTTGGTCAGCAGCTCCCGGTACTTGTAGTAGTTGTCGATGATGAGGCCGGCATGTTCCGCGAAAGTGCGGAAGTTGGTGTAGTCCAGGTCCGTGAGCGGCGGCTCGTTCTCCCCCGTGACGATGCAGAGCATGCCCACCATCCCCTGCGACACGCACAGCGGAAGGGCGAGGAAGGAGCCGACCGTCCCGGCCGCGTCCAGGGAGCGTGCCTCGCGCACGAACACCGTTTCCTTTCGTTCAAAGATTTCGTGGAGGACGATCGCTTTTGCCGGCGAGGCGGCAGCAGCCGGCGCGCGGCCCGCGATGGGAACCGGCTCGCCCGCGGGATACGGAAACGCGCCGGCGGAACGCGCAACGGCCGGCCTGCCCTCGGGGTCCGCCGCGATGACGGCGGCGCCTCCCGCGTGAGAATCCTTCACCGCCGCTTCCACGATGAGCTCCAGGATCCTCTCGAAGCTCGGCCTGTCCGTGATGCTCTGCCCCACATCCCTCATGAGGCTCTGGATGGAATCGACGTTCCTCTTGAGGTCCGTCATGAAGAGGTTGAAGCTCGCCGCCAGCGCGCCCAGCTCGTCGGTGGAGCGCACGTCCAGGCGCGCCGTGAAATCCCCGTGGGAGACCCTGCGAAATCCCTCCTCGACGATCTTGATCCTGAGGGAGATCCTGCGGGCAAAGCCGATGGAGAGCGTGACGGTGGCAGTGCCGATGACGGCGGTGAGGGTCCAGAAGAGGATCAATATCTGCCGGCGGATCAGGTCGCTCTCCTGTCGGAGCGAACTGATGAAATGGGAGAGGAAGCTCTCGAAGCTGTAGGTGAGGTAGTAGGACGTCTCGCGCGCCTCGTCGAAGAAGAGGGGGATCGACGGGTCTCCCTCGGTCTGAAGCTGGTGGTAGAGGCTCCCCTCGCCGCCGACTCCGGCTTCAAAGAGACTGTCGATTTTACGCTGGAAAGAGTCGATGCGCTTGGAGGCTTTGGAGATCATTGTTCCTGCAATCTGATAGGCGTCCCGGAAGCTCCGTCTCCCGGAGCAGCGCCTTGACCCGGGGCGATTCCATAAAACGGGAGGTGGCGCTTTCGAACTCCACCATCGCGGCGCGGAAGTCGTTTCGCGTGGTTTGGGAACGAGGGGTATGCAGCACGTCCTTGAGCAGCAGGTAGGTCTGCGGCGTGAAGAGATCGAACAGGAGGTCACTTCATCAATCCGTGGAGCCTGCTCGCGGATGCGATGAGCTGGGATCCGCTTTCGATCGTGTCGCGCAGGCGCGCCGTCTCGCGCATTGTCCAGATGGAAAGGCCCATGATAAGAAGCGCGCCCAGGAATACAACTCCGGTCAGGATGGAAATCTTGGACCTGAGCCTCATGGAAGTGAGTATAGCAGATCACGCCAAGCCGGTCAGAGCGGGCGGCCGGCTGGAGCTCCATTGCTCGGGCCCGGTTGCGGCGAACACGCTGCGGAACGTCGGGCGTTCAGCGCCCCTTCATGATCCAGGAGAGAGTCTTGTAGAGCAGCTTCGCTGCGGCGAACTCGGCCATGTGGAGCCCCGGCCGCGGGGCAAGCTCCACGCAATCGAGGGCAACCACGGTCGCGGAGCGCGCCACGGCCCGAAGGATCAGGCACGCCTCGGCCCAGGAAAGCCCGTCCGGCTCAGGAGTGCCCGTGGCCGGGATTACTGAAGGATCGAGGCCATCCACGTCTATAGTGAGGTAAACTTTCTTCCCTTTGACTGCGCGAGCAATCTCGCCTTCGAGGCGCGTGGGTTTCATGCCGTGGATTGCCTCCGCCGAAAACAGGGAAACCCGGCGAGGGTTCTCCTTGATGAAAGCAGCCTCTTCGAGGGAATACGAGCGAATGCCGATCTGGACCGCGCGCTCAACGTTCTCTTCCAGCACCCGCCTCATGGCGCATGCATGGCTGTAGCCCGTCCCGGAGTAGCTTTCCCGAAGATCGGCATGAGCGTCGAGCTGCACGACCACCAGGGGCTCCGACAGCGTGCGCCCGACTCCGCGCACCACGGCGGGCGTTATGCTGTGCTCGCCTCCCAGGACCAGGAGGAGCTTTCCCGCGCGAGCAACGGCTTCCGCGGCGTCCGAGATACGGCACATCATTGCCTGGGCATCCGGATCCTGTGAAAGCTCGGGGAGGGTGTGCACGCCGTATCCCAGGGCAGGCTCGCCGCCGAGCTCGGCGTCGAAGAGCTCGACCTGCTGGGACGCTTCGATTATGGCCCGCGGTCCGAGTCGCGTGCCGCCCTCATAGCTCACCGTGGCCTCATAGGGGATGGGAAGCACGTGGACCCTCGACCCTTCCGGCGCGCTCATCTGCGGCGGCAGGCCGAGAAAACCGTCGATCTGGGACATCAGCCCTTTTTCTTCCTTTTAAAATCCTTTGCGAGCCTGTCGACCAGCCCCGCGCGCTGGTCGTAGAGGCGTTTCAAAGCCCTGGGCTTGCGCGTCGTCAAGGCGTAGGAAACCAGGATGGGAAGGGCGATTGTCGTGTCCGTGTAGCAGACAACGGTATCGGGAAGCTGGTCGGGGTCCACCTTGCCCCACGTGACCGCCTCCTGGGAGGTGGCGCCGGAAAGCCCCCCCGTGTCCGCCCGGGCATCCGTGATCTGCACGAAGTAGTCGTGCCCTTTTTCCTCCAGGCCGTAGATTTCCTGTATCTGGGGCTCGGTCTGGAGGGCGAAGTTCTTGGGGCTGCCACCGCCCAGGATCACGACACCGCTTTTTCCGCCGGAGCGCTTGGCCCCGTACACGATGGAGGCGGTCTCATTCACATCCAGCTCGGGATCGAAGCCGACGGCCAGGCCCTGGAGGCGCAGGGCGGCCACGCCCATGCCGAGGCTCGAATCCCCCGGGCTCGACGTGTAGATGGGGACCCCGGCCTCGAACGCGGCGCCCAGGAGCGAGCGGTAGGTGGAGCCGAGGATCTTCTCCCGCTCGCGCACGTACTTTCCGAGGTTGTAGTGCAGCTCCGCGGTTCCCATGCGCTTCTGGAACTCCTTGGAGGCGAGCACCTCGCCGATGAAGGCGTCCGTCTTGTAGAGCACGTCCGCGTCGAAGACGATGTCGTAGATCCTGATCACGTGATCGCGGCGCAGGGCAACGTCGTCCACGTTGGGGGACACGCCATAGAGCGAGAAGCCCAGGGAGCGGTGAAGGTCGTGGTAGAGGTTGGCGCCCGTGGAGACGATCCAGTCCACGAAACCCGCTTCCACCAGCGGCACGAACGCCGCGGTGCCGAGGCCGGCGGGCGTCAGGGCGCCGCTGATGGTGAGGCCGACGGTGACGTCGGGCTCCAGCATCTTTTTGGCGAAGATGTGGCAGGCCTCGCGCAGACGCGCCGCGTTGTAAGCGAGGAAGAACTCGTCGACGAGGTCCGTGATGCCGAGGTTTCCCGTGATGGGCTTGGGATCAAGCTTGCGCCCGTGCATTACAAGAGGACCGCGGCGGAGACCACGGTGGTCCACGCCCCTCCCGAGGCGCCCTCCGCGGTCTGGACGATGCTGGTGCTGTCGACGATGTGGCCGCCCATGCGATACTGCTCGCGCCGCTCGTTGTAGTCCTTGTCAAGGTCGAAGGGCACGCCGAGCAGGGTTGCCAGCATGGAGGCGGCGAGGTCCTCCGCGTAGTCCCCCGCTTCCTTCTCGGTCTGGCCGTAGGAGTGATGCTCCGATAGATATCCGTACATTTGCAAATCGGCCGGGATCGCGATGCCGATGGAGGCGGCGATGCGCCGGCCCGGCTCGTTGGTGGCCATCTCGGCGAGCACGACGAAGGTGACCTCGCCCGCTTCCAGGGCCGCCAGGCCTTCCTCGGGGCTCACGATCTTGCATCCCGGCGGAAATATCGAAGAGACTCGCACGATATTGAGGTGCGCGATGCCGGCATTCCTCAGCGCCATCTCGAAGCTGTTCAGTTTTTCCTTGCTTATTCCGACCCCGCGGGTCAGGAAGAGCTTCCGGGGAACGAATCTCACTGCCTTCTCTCCTCTCGACTCTGCACTGGGAATGCGCGCCGACGCCGCGCCGTCAACCTCCGAACAGTAGATCGGAATGCGACACCTCGTCAAGGATTACGGTATCACGATCGCCGGCTCAAAGCGCGCGCAAGCCGCAACCCTTGCAAACGGGTTTCCGATCCGCGATACTTTATGGCATGGGGATCACGGCCGCGGAGAGGAAGGTGAGGCCCACGATCGTGGACGGAATCTTCTATCCCGCGGAGCGAGGCAAGCTGCGCGACATAGTGGAGGAGCTCCTCGAAACCTCCCCCACTCCCCAGGGCAACTGCTTCGGAATTGTTTCGCCCCACGCGGGTTACTCATACGCGGGGCATGTGATGGCATCCGCCTTCCGCTCCATCCAGAAAAGAAGCGTGAAGAAGGCCGTGCTCATCGGTCCCGTTCATCGGGATCCGCTGGAAGGTGTGTTCCTCCCCGAATCCGAGCTCTTCGCCACTCCGTTCGGCCCCTTGAGCGTCGACATGGACTCCGTGGAAAAGCTCCTCGCCTCGGCTCCCGTCTTCATGAAAAGCGACGTCCCGCACCTGGAGGAGCATTGCCTGGAAGTGCAGCTTCCCTTCATCGCCCGCCTGTTTCCCGACGCATCCATCGTGCCGCTGCTCATCGGCAAGCCGGGGCTGAATACGATCGAGGCGATCTGCAAGGGCCTTCGATTGACATCCGAATCCGCCGACGACTACAATGTTTACATCGTCTCCGCCAACATGGCCTCCTACATGAAGGGAACGGATACGATGAGGGAGTCCGAGACGATCATGAGTCTCATCGAGAGCGGCGACTGGCGGGGGATCGCGGCCGCTGCCGAGAAGGGCGGAATCAGCTCCTGCGGAGCGGCGGCAATTGCGGCACTGATCTCCCTCGCCGGAGAGAGCGCCCGGATCGAGCGGCTGGCCGTCGCCGATTCCCGCGGAGTGGACGGTGATCCGAAGCGCGCCGTGCACTACGCGGCTTTCAGTATCGCGAAGGAAAAAACCGGCTAGCACATGGAGTTCCAGCTCACCCAGGAAGAAAAGCTCCTCCTGCTTCAATCGGCCCGGGATGCCATTGCGGCGCGCTTCACGAAGGGCGGCGGAGGCCCGCGGCGGCTTGCCGAGGGCAACGAGGCAAACGCCGCGCAGGATGCCGGCAGCCGCCCCAAGCCAGGGAAGGCGGAGGGCGCCGGAGGCCCGCGGCGGCTTGCCGAGGGCAACGAGGCAAACGCCGCGCAGGATGCCGGCAGCAGCCCCAAGCCCACCGGCGCGCTCGCCACCCCGTGCGGCGCCTTCGTCACGCTGCGCCAGGGTGGGGAGCTTCGCGGCTGCATCGGTTTCATCGCGGCCTCGCGGCCGCTCCTGGACACGGTCCGGGAAGTGGCCGTGGCGAGCGCATTCGAGGACCCCCGCTTTTCCCCGCTCCGCTGCGAGGAGCTGGAACGGACGAGCATCGAGATTTCGGTGCTCTCCCCTTTACGGCAGATCTCCGACGTGTCGGAGATACGGACCGGCGTGCATGGAATCCTGATCAGACGCGGGTTTCGCTCGGGGCTGCTCCTTCCCCAGGTGGCCACGGAGCAGGGCTGGGACCGGGACACGTTCCTGACCCATACCTGCTACAAGGCGGGGCTTCCCCCCGACGCATGGAAGAGCCCCGAAACGACGATAGAGATATTCAGCGCGCTGGTATTCCACGAAGATCTGTGAAGAAGGCCCCTAGAACATGATCATGGAAATCGTCGAGGGGGGCGAGAAGCGCCTCGCCTTTCCCGTGGGCCCGAGCGCGGCAAGCCGCACCCTTGCCAGGATAACCACGCTGAGAAGCTCCCCCGGCTGGATCATAAAGGGAGAGGAGGCGCGGCAATGGCTTTTCGAAGGCTTCCTGGAGAGAGACGGAGTACTGTACCTCTACGGCCCCCACTCCTCATGCAGGAGCCTTTCGAGCGTCCTCGAGCCCGGCCTCGCTGAGGCGCTCCCCTCCATCTCCCTGCTCATCGGTTCGCTCCTCGTTCTCTCGAGAAACGGCCTGGGCTGGTTTCCGCTCGAGACCGATGGCGTGTATTTCATCGAAGGCGGCGGCGTTCTTTTTCTCCCTCCCGAAGTCTTGCGCGAGCTTCGGGGGCTTCGTCCCTTCGAGGCCAATCGGGATACTTTCGAGGTGATAAGCCATCCCGACCTGAAGGATGAGCAGCTTGCCTCTTTTTCAATCTCCGCGCTGCTCTATAGGGCCTCGACCGGCAGGTTTCCCTACGGAGGCTCAACTGCCGAAGAGATCCACGAGGAGGTTCGAAAGCGCGAGATCCTCCCTCCGGATCGGATAGTGCCCGAGCTTTCACCCGACTTTTCAAAGTCCATCATGTCGTGCCTGAGCGGACAACACTCGCAGATCATCCGGCTCGATCGCTGGAAGGAGCTTGCAGATTCCTGGATCGCGAAGCCTCCCCTTCGCGAGCTTTCCCAGGAGGAGAAGGAGCAGATAGCGCGGGAAGCGGCGACCCAGGGCCGGGCGGCTAATCGGCGCTACCGCCGAAGGGTGTTCTGGCAAAGGAACAGGATGACGGTTGCCATCGTCGCCGGAATCTGTCTGATTGCCGGTGCCGTGCTGGGAACCATCCTGAAAGGTGTGCTCGCTCCCCGGCCCACGCATGGCTTCTCCCCGCAAAAGGTCGTAGAGACCTTCTACAATTCGATGAACACCCTGGACCAGACCGTCATCTCGGCATGCGTGATCGGAAAGGCCGGACGAACGGAGACCACCGAGGTGACCAACCTCTACGTCATCTCACGGATGAACCTCGGCTACACGGGAAAGTCGAGCATCATCAGCGCTTCCGATTGGGACGCAAAAGGCAGACCCAAGCCTGCTCCCGGCATTTCAGTCTACGGCGTGACCAACCTCACCGTTACCTGGGAGCAGGGCCCGCCGAATCCCGTGTTCCTCGCTCGCTATGAAAAGTGGCGCCCTGCGACGCCCCCGGATGATTCGAACCAGCCTCCCCAAACGCCCACCCCGTCCTTTGAGGGCAGCTCGGTCACGGACCGCCTGTCCCTGAAGCAGGACCGGGGGGACTGGGTCATCTTCGACATCGAAAGACTCAAGGAGGAGCCTATCGATACGAGCCGGTGGAAATAGGGGTAGAGGGAAGCTACAAGTGATCAAGCCGGATAGCCGGGTAGCCTCAAGCGCCGGGACATGTTATACTTTTATTCACTGTAGATGATGCCCGCAATTCGGAACCGAAAGCGTGGAAAACTGTACGATGTCTGATCCACTAGCAATAGCAGAGCTTTACCGTCAATCTCTCAAGAAAAGCCAAGATCAGAATCGCCGAAGCACTCTCGGCCAGTTCTTAACCCCGACGGTGACTGCCCGCCTCATGGCCTCCATGAGCACACACTCGCGCAGTCACCTCCGTTTTTTGGACGCAGGCGCCGGGGCGGGAGCACTCACTGCCGCGTGGGTGGCCGAGATCTGCTCTCGAGCCCGTCGCCCAAAGGAGATTTCTCTCACCGCCGTCGAAGTCGACGAGAGGTTTCTTCCCGAGCTCAAGCGAACGCTAAAAGCATGCGAGCAATCGTGTACGGATGTCGGGATCCTCTGCCGTTGGGAAATCAAGCACGGAGATTTCATCGAGATAGCGGTACACGCACTCGATGCCGATCTTTTCAAAACCGAAGATACAAAGTTCGATGTAGCTATTCTTAATCCTCCATATAAAAAACTAAGAAGTGATTCGGCAGGCCGGAGTCTTCTTCACCGGCTCGGCATCGAAACAAGCAATTTCTACACGGCCTTCACCTCCCTCGCCGTACTCCTTTTAGAGAAAGGTGGAGAGCTGATCGCCATTACTCCCCGAAGCTTCTGCAATGGGCCCTATTTCCGGCCGTTCCGCCGTCACCTTTTAAAGCAAACAAATCTTACCCATTTCCACGTCTTCGAAACCCGGGATCAGGCTTTTCGCGACGACGAGGTCCTCCAGGAGAATGTCATCATCAGGGTAGTGAAAGGATTGCCCCAGCAATCTCACCTCCTAATCTCGCATTCCCGCACCCCCGATGACCCCCAGGTGATACGAAACACCGTTTTTTTCGAACAGGTCGTCAAGAAAGGCGACCCACAGTATTTTTTCCATTTGGTTCCCGATGACAACGGTCACGCGGTTGCCCGGGCCATCGAGAGCCTGCCTTGCAAGCTGTCCGATCTGGGGCTCACCGTAAGCACGGGCCGTGTCGTCGACTTCCGCGCTAGGCAGTGGATCCGGATGGCACCCTCCGCAGATACCGTTCCCCTTATATACCCCGCTCACTTCGAAAACGGCGCTGTGCGCTGGCCTAAGCCTCATATAAGAAAGCCGAACGCAATCTTTCTAAACGATGAGAGTGCCGTTCTTATGGTTCCCGCGGGCGCATACACACTCGTCAGGCGGTTCTCAGCGAAGGAAGAACGCCGGCGTGTGGTCGCCGCCGTCTTCGAATCAACAGGAATGTCTTTTCCTGTTGTCGGCTTTGAGAATCATCTCAACTATTTCCATCGCGCCGGTAAACCCCTTGATCCTATACTCGCCAGAGGGCTTGCGGCATTTCTTAACTCCACACTCGTGGACAGCTACTTCCGCCAGTTCAATGGTCACACGCAGGTGAACGCCGAAGACCTCAGGGCCTTGCGCTACCCCGCTCAGAATGTTTTAATCGCCCTCGGGCGCCGCGTTGGGAATACACTCCCCGAACAGGACGCTCTGGATTCAATTGTAGAGGAAAAGATCAGGCAGGATGAAAGTAAGCATTCGGCAACGTCGCATAGCCGAAGCCCGGAACGTGCTGGCGGCTTTCGGACTACCCAAGGAACAGCAAAACGAGAGAGCCGCCCTCACTCTACTCGCCCTTCTCGATCTGCCGCCCCAAAAATCGTGGACTGAAGCCACAGATCCCCTTCAAGGCGTTACCCCCATCATGGAGTTCGCCGCCAAGCACTACAAGAAAAACTGGGCGCCCAACACCCGGGAGACCGTCCGCAGGTTTACCCTTCATCAATTCGAACAGGCCGGTCTCGTAGTCGCCAACCCCGATGAGCCAGACCGCCCCACCAATAGCCCCCTCTATTGTTACCAGATCGGACCCCGAGCGCTTTCGGTCATTCGAAAGTTCGACACGAAAGAATGGGAGATGTCGCTCCGCCACTACCTTGCCGACGCGCGTACTCTCACACAACGCTATGCTCAGGTCCGCGATATGCGCCGCATTCCTCTAGTCCTTTTGCCAGGAAAGGCGATCAAGCTCTCGCCGGGCAAGCATAACGCTCTCATCGAGAAGATTGTGGCTGAGTTCTGCCCCCGCTTCACTCCGGGCGCACGACCCGTCTATGTCGGCGATACGGGAAAGAAATGGGCTTACTTCGATGCCGCCTACCTTGAAGGCCTGGGCGTTCATGTCGAAGAGCATGGCAAGATGCCCGATCTCTGTATCCATTTTGTTCAGAAGAACTGGGTTGTTCTCATAGAGGCGGTCACAAGCCACGGGCCTGTCAACCCCAAACGACTGGCAGAGCTGAAGAGGTTATTCTCAGGCAGCAAAGCGGGACTGGTGTTCGTGACGGCGTTCCCGGACAGACGAACACTAATGAAATATATACAAGAGATCGCATGGGAAACCGAAGTGTGGGTCGCGGAAGCTCCAGATCACATGGTCCATTTCAACGGTGAACGGTTCCTCGGGCCGTATTAGCAAAGAAAATACGCGGCTCTGTGCAAAGGTTTGATTACATCCCTTTCCGCCCGGCGGAAACGGTTCCGGGCTGAGCTTACCCGTGGGGGTCGCCCTGACGGGCTCCAGGGCGGGCCGCGCGGCGCCGGCTAATAGGCCCATTATCCGGACGCCGCGCTCTCCCTCAGCCCGGAACTTCGCCATTCGGTGCGGCATTATTTTAGGACACGGCTCGGCCCTCCATGGCCTCGCCGCTTCCGGCCGTTCCCGCGGCGGCTCTCCGCCTACCGCTATCATCGGGCCATGTCTGCCGCCCCTTCAGGGTTGGCTGAGCACGCTGCAGCCCAACTTCCGCCGGGCCTGGTGGGCGCGTGCGCTGTACTGCTCAATCCGCACTGCAGGACTGGTCGCCGAACCGTGAAAAAAGACGACAGCGGACGCTCGGCTGCTAACCGAATGCACTGCAAGCCCGGGCAGGAAGGTAACCGTCAAATAAACCCCACCTTGCGGCCGGCATAAAAAGCCGCGATCCTGAGCCCACTCAATTCAGGGAATCAGGAGGCCGTAGATGGAGTCAAGACAGGAGAATCGAAAACAACCACGCAGAAACGCAGAGAAATGGAGCGAGCTCATCACCGCGTGGCGATCAAGCGGGAAGACGAGAAAGGCATGGTGCCAGGAACAAGGGATACCCTACGAATCCCTGAGGCGATGGGTGAAGCGATTGCGCGGCTCCGCCGACGGATTGTCATTTGTAGGAATCCGCGACACATCCCAAGCCCTGGATGCTGCGGAGCAGGCGCGCGTGAGAGTAAGCAGAGATGGAGATATTGAACTGTATGGAAACATCGGCGAGGAGCTTCTGCGCAGAGTGCTGCGCGTGATGCGGGAGACGGCTGATGTTCATTGAATGGAGCAACGTCAAGATATTTGTTCGTCCGGGCGCGACGGATTTGAGAAAACAGATAAACGGACTGGCCATCCTGGTACAGACGGCGATGGGCAAAGATCCGCTTTCCGGACACCTCTACCTTTTCAGCAATCATGAGAAACGTCTCCTGAAGGTGCCTGTACTGGGATCGAAACGGGTTCTGCATGTGGCAGAAAAGGCTGGAGCGGGATCGCTTCCCCTGGCCAAGAACGGAAGAGGCAGCGCGGGAGATCAGCTTGGAGCAGCTTCGGATGCTGCTTTCGGGAATCGACTTCTGGAACGCGCACCAGAGCCTCGCGTATACCGCGGTCGTATAAAAACATCTAGATTTTAAGGCCCCATCATGGTATTCTCATGTGGTGAACGAAAAACTGGGAGAACTACCGAACAACGTCGAACAGCTGCACGAGCTGGTTCGACGGATTGTCAGGGAGCACGATGAAGAGCTCGCTCGACTGCAGGCCGAGTTGGAGAAGGAGCGCAGCGAACGAATCGAGCACCAAAACAAGGCCATAGAGCATTTCGAAGAGCTGCAGCTTCTGCGGCGCAAGCTCTTTGGCCGCAGCGCCGAGAAGCTATCCGAGGAGGAGCAAAAGCAGCTTCTTCTTTTCAACGAGGCGGAGGATATCGTATTCAGCCAACAACAGGAGCCTGCCGCCGAGGAGCGCATTGAGGTAAGGGCGCACACGCGGGTGAAGCGGGGCAGAAAGCCGCTGCCGCCTGAGCTTCCCCGTGTGGAGATGGTCCACGACATAAGTGAAGAAGACAAGAAATGTGCCTGCGGACAGGAGCTTACACGTATCGGAGAGGAAAGCCTCGAGAAACTTGAGGTCATCCCGCCCCAGATACGGGTACGGCGGCACCTGAGACCCCAGTACGCCTGCAAGGCCTGCGAAGGCTCCGGGGATGAGGACCGTCCCGCGGTGCGGATCGCCCCGGCGGTGAGGCAGCTTCTTCCCAAGAGCATCGCCTCACCGGCACTGGTGGCCTACATAATGACGGCGAAGTTCTGCGACGCCCTGCCGTTCTACCGCCAAGAGAAGCAGTTTCAGCGCATCGGAGTAGATATCAGCCGCCAGGACATGGCCAACTGGAGCATCGCGGTATTCCATAGGCTTGCGCCGGTTATCGAGCTACTTCGAGCAGAGATTCGAAGAGGCCCGCATGTAGGAATCGACGAGACGACCCTTCAGGTGATGGGGGAGCCGGATCGCCCCAATACTTCAAAGTCGTATATGTGGGTGTTCCTGGGAGGCAGTCCGAAAAGACCCGTGGTTGAGTTTCAGTATCATCCCACACGATCCGGTAAGGTTCCCCTTGAGGCTCTGCGGGGTTACAACGGCTTCATCCAGACTGATGGCTATGACGGATATAACGAAGTGGGAAGCCAACCCGGAGTCATTCACGCGACCTGTTGGGCGCACTCGCGTAGAAAGTTCTTCGAGGCCAAGGAGGCATCCAAGCAGGCGGGAAGTGTCGATGAGGCCCTGGCACGAATCGATGCTCTGTTCAGGATCGAGCGGACCTTAAGAGCTCAAGAGCTTTCACCGCAGGAGTTCGTCCGCCAACGGCGAGAGCAGGCCGAACCCGTGTTGGAAAAGCTCAAGGCGTGGCTTCACAAGCGTCAGGGGCAGGTTCCCCCGTCTCTGCTTCTGGGCAAAGCGATCGCCTACACCATCGAGCAGTGGCCCAAGATGATTCGGTACCTGGACAGTCCCGATTTGGGTCCGAGTAATAACGCGGTCGAGCAGGCGATACGGCCGTTTGTGGTGGGAAGAAAAAATTGGATGCTATCTGGGAGCCCCGCGGGCGCCGAAGCCAGTGCGGGGTGGTACAGTATCATCGAGACGGCCAAACTGAACGGCGTGGAGCCCTACCTATATCTTCGCTACATTCTCTCGCGGCTTCCTGAGAGCGACAACCCTGAGGATTATCGTGAGCTGCTTCCCTGGAATGTTCCACGCGAGTCTCTGCTGAACTTTGATTCCGGTCATTTGTTCTGAATAAAGCAGGAGCGCACCCCCTCGGCGTCCGAATTCAGGGGTGGGGTTTATTTGACGGTTACGCAGGAAGTAGACAGAACCACGTTCTGTCTACCCGCAGGGGCGGCCGTATGGCAAATGCTGCCAACCGAATCAAAGAACATCAGCGGACACGGCCATCAAGCGGCGAGGCCATGGAGGGCCGAGCCGTGTCACATATGAAATCCGCCCCGAAGGGCGAGCGAGGGCTTGAGTTCAGCGCGGACTTCCGATAACGGCCGGCGTTATCGGAAGTCGCGCGGTACTCCCAGGAGCCGCGCAAGCGGCTCCACCCAGGCAGAACTCAAGCCCGAAGCCGCTTCCTGCCCCGGACTTGCTAATGGTTAGTGTCGGAGTCACCTCAGTTCGTCGGTGGCCAGATGAGTGTACCTTTGGCGTTGACGTAACCCACCTTCATTGCAGTACCATTTCCTAACATTATTCGAGCAACACCGTTCTTGAAAGGCGAAACCGAATCATACAATGAAGGGACCACCGTCTTTCCTTTCTTATCGATGAAGCCATACTTGCTCTGACTACCACTCCTCACCCTGAAGTCTGACAGTCCCTCCGAGTAGCCTCCCAGTCTATACGCCTGCATCTCAAAGAGCAGTGCGCCATTTTTGTCGATAGCACCCCACTGGGTACTTCCTTTTTTATCAGTCGTTGTCACTATGGCTACCCCATTGGAGTATCGGTCCACGCTGGAGTATGGAAGCCTTACTTTCACGAACCCTCTTTCATCAATTAGTGCGTATTGCTCAGTTTTGCCCTGTTGGTAGCTGACAACGGCTATACCATCATCGTAGCGATCGATTCTGTCATACTTCGGGACAACGATCATCTTCCCCTGTTTGTTGATAAGCCCGAACTTGCCTTCTCTTTTAACAATTGCTAATCCATTCGGCTGAAAAGAATCACAATCCTCGAACTGCAGTCGTATGATCTCATGGCCAGATGTATCAATATAGCCCCATTTCCCGTTGAGCGAGACTGTAGCGGTTGCATCAGCGAAGTATCCACAGTAGTCATATTTCAGTGGAATCACGACCTTACCTATTTTGTCGATGTATCCGCTCTTTCTGTTCTTCGTAACGGGAACCAACCCACTCCGGAAGCCATATCCGATTACAGGGTCGTTTGAATGCTGCCAAGCATTGTTGAGATCATATTCATACTGGGGTTCTACTACTATCCTTCCACCCAGATCGATGAAGCCATACTTGCCACCGGTCACGATGCAGGCCATCCCTTCGAAGAAAGGAAACACTTGGTCAAATTGGAACTCACCGACAGGGTTACCGCTCAAGTCGATATAACCCCATCGGTCGCCTAGCTGCACCTCTGCCCGTCCTTCCTTGTAGTTGCCTACCGCGCTATATATGGGATCAGCAACAAGCCGACCCCCGTCATCTATGAACCCCCATTTTCCGTTCAGCTGGACTCCAGCTCTATTCTCGTGGAATGGATATACTTTTTCAAAGGTTGGCTCAATCACGACTCCGCCAGTAGCGTTTATGAACCCAGCGCGTCTGTTCTTTGTTATAGGCAGGTAGACATCACTTTTGAGAGCAGTGGCTTCCGCTACTAGCGGCACAGTTCCAGCCAAAAGGAGTAGCAGTGCGATCAGTCGTCGGCTCTTCATCCGCCATCCCCTATTTCGTTGCTTTGTAGGGCGGAGTGAATATGAGGAAATAATCCGCATCCCTCCCAGATCGACCCGTGATAAAGGCTTCCGTTGCGACGAACCACTTGGTCGCATCGGCTTTCCAAATGCCGGCGGTTGCCGGGTCTTTATTATTCGGGTCGATGCCCCCACCTCCAATAAGTGTATCTCCGTTGGTTTGGCTTCCTACTACCCATGCAGAATGCCCATGAACAGCAGTAGCCGATGTGTTCCATATTTCAGCAACCGTATATCCCTTGTTTTGGTATACCTTTGCTTGCGACTCTGTTTCCACTTCCCGAATTACATTCCTCATTGTTGGATCTTGAGCCATCCTGTTGTACTCATCATATCGCTCCGCTGAGCTGCGCATACCTCGGAGCCTGGGATCTATCTGTATCTTCTGGCCAACCTGCTCAAACGCAGTCCCGCATGTCCACTTGTCCTCAGCCGTGCTACTTATGTTCTCGGCCTTGTTGGCAACATCGCTGATAACATCAAGAAACTGGGCGGGATTTGAGAACGTTGGAGCCGGCATGCTGTCACGACTCACGAAGTTCGCCATAGCGTCTTTAGCATCGATAAATCTATCCCATACCGCCTTCACCGCCTTCTCCGTTCCTCTCTTGAGCGTTCCTCCAATCTTCCTCGCTTCTCCATAGATGTCCTTGAAACTCAACAGTCCCGTGGGATCCGTGTACGCCATCGGGTTATTGTTGACGTAGGCATACCAATTGTTTCCATCCCGTGCCGGGTCCTCGGTAATGAATCTTCCGAGTTGTGGGTCATACCATCTGGCGTTGGTGTAATACAGGCCTGTATCCGGATCCAGCTCGCGGCCTGTGTACAGGGCTTTGAAATCAATCGACCCGTTGCTCCTCGAAATCTCTCCAAAAGCCTCATACTCGGCATCCCAGACGATTTTCCCGGAACTATCGGTGACCACATTGGTCGTCCCTTCGTGATCGGTGTGGTGCCAGTAAATAGTGGTGGTTGTTCCCGAGGTACGCACTTCCGCCCAGATCTGCCCCAGGACTTCAATATACTTCCTCTGTTGGATTCCGTCTTCAGTCCAGAGCAGATCTCCGGACAGGTCATATTGGTAGTAGCTTACGGTGGAACCTTTAGTTGTCTGAATCCTCAAGTCACGGATATTGTAAGCGTAGCGGGCGGCTGTCTTGATTCCGTTCGCTCCCTGAAGCGAGTGATCCACTTGGATCAGGCGGTTCTTCAGGTCATAGGAGTATTGCCAGACCTCTCCTTGGGCTTCATCCCAGGTGAATCTATCGGTTGTAGAATCCCATGTTCCTTGGTTCCCGCGCGAGGTCAGATTACCGTTCGCGTCGTAGTTGAATGCCCAGCTTCCCGCCTGCTTGATGCGGCTTGAGCCGGGGTAATAAGAGTATTCCGTGTTGTTTGTGTAGCTTCCTTTCGCATCGTATTCCGTGAGCCTATTCCCCAAGGCATCGTAGGTCCAGGAGGTCATATGGCCGTTGACTGTGAACCAGACCTGGATGAGCTTGGATGGAGAATCGGCGATTGTAGAATTATCGATTGCCCTGTTAGAGCCGTCTCTTTCGTCCCATGTCATATGGACCTTCACGAATTGGGCCTGGTGGGAGTCTTTTAGCTGCAGCGTCACCCCTGTTTCATCTTGCATCCACGTAGTGTCGGTGACCTTTGACCAACTCACAGATGTTCCCTCGTTGCTTGTATACAATTCCACGGTTCGGGGGCTAATTCTAGGGCTGACACCTACGAGCCTGACTTTGTTGACATTCCTCGAGGTTTGGAGATTGATGCCAACACTCGATGCATGATAGTCCAGCTTGACAGGTGTGGCGGAAGCAGTGTAGCTGAGGGAGTTTCTGCCGGCCACGTCGCGCTCGCGTCTTCCATAGTCAAGTCCGCCTATATCTTTACTATTTACCTCAAACTCACCATCTTCATTAACAAGGACCAACCGGTTGAGCTTATCGTAGCCGTATGAGCTGTTATGCCCTTCCTTTACGAGGTTAATGAGGTTTCCTCGATTGTCCCACGCCAGAGCCCGGGAGGTTTTTTCAGAAATGTGCCAGTCATACCCATCGAGTGTCCCTCGGATCGGATCCCAACTCTTCGTCCTCTGTGTTCTGTTGGTGGCGGAAAGGCTTGTGAGTCTTCCCATGAAGTTGTACAGGCCGCCAGTGGCATAGCTGGGGACATCCGTTAGCTGTCCAAGACCATTATAGAGGTAGCTTATAGTAGAATTGTCAGGGTATGTGATACTCGTCACGTTATGAGCGTTGTCATATGTATAGGAGACACTGAGATTCTTTGAGCCGATAGAGGTGCTGTAGCTATTAATCAAATCGTAGGGGTCAGGGACATACGTCGTCCCCGTCCAGTTTATCTGGGTGAGCACGCTGCCCTCGGTTGCGGACTTCAGGGACCCTGCGGCGTCGTAGCTCCAGGATTCGCTTACGAAACGGCTGCCGTTGGAGAAGCTCTTTGAAATGATCCGTCCCGCGTTGTCATAGCTGCTTGTCACAGTGGTCTGGTTGGGATCCATTGCCTGGATCACGAGGCCCCGCGAGTCATAGCTGAAGGCCCACTGTTGGCCCAGATTGTTCTGCTCGTAGACAAGCTCTCCGTATTGGTTGTATCCACGCACCCATACCTGATTTCCGTTCTGGGGGTTTCCGAGCATGCTTTGAACGGGCTCTGCCCAGACATCGTAAACGGTACTCGTGACGTTGTTGTCGGGGTCGGTCACGGAGGTTGGCTTATTCAGGCTGTTGAAAACAGTATTGGTAGTATAGTCCATGGCGTCGGTGGTGCTAGTGGCACGGCCCAGGAGGTCCAGCCCCAGGTGCTCTTCTCTTCCGTCGGGGAAGTAAATATCGGTGAGACGGTTCAGACTGTCATAGATTTTTGCAGTCACCAAGCCGGAGCTCAGCTCGGGTTTGGCCGTATTCAGGCTTGACACGACGATTTCCCTGACCGGGTTTCCCTTGGCGTCATAGCCCCAGGCCGTGACGATGGGCCCTGTGCCGTCTGAGCCCGTTATGCTTTGGCTGGTCTTGCGATTACGTGGATCATATGTCCACACAGTCGCTTTGCCCGCCGGATCAATCTGCTCGACCGCGTTTCCACGAAGGTCGTAGGATATCTGCACCTTCCCGCGCGGCTGCCCGGCTACCGGTGGCAGATCCGCCAGCACGAGCCTGTCAAAGTCGTTATAGGTGTAGTTCAAGGTGAAGCTGTCTGAAACCGAGGGATCGGGATTGGATCTTGGGTCCTTCATCTGGGTCTTTCGATCCTTGAGATCGTAGCGGTATCGAACAACACCGCCCGTGGGATCGGTCTCACTTGTCACCTGGTTCCGGCTGGAGTAGCTCGTCAAGCTTATTCCCTGGATCCCGTCCAGGTCCAAGTTATTGCTCTTGATCGACTCGACAACAAGCGGATCGGCGTGCTTGACAAGGTTTCCTGCGGCATCGTACCAGCTCCACTCCTCACGAGTTCCCACGGTCTTCTTGATCGTTCTTCCAGCCGTGTCGTAGGTGAAGTCGGTCGAGCGGTAGTTGCCGGGGTGCCCTGTCTGCTGCCTAATGGCCTGCCCGGCATCATCGAAGAGGGTGATCTCAGTGGGCACTACGCTGGTAAGGGATACTGTTGGGAGACTTGAGGAAGCGCTGGACGGGCTTTGCCAGACATCGACCGGGGGATGGCGCACCTCCCTGGGCTTACCGAAGGGGCTGTACCACGTGACCGTCTTTTGTCCCAGTGGGTCGACAACCGCGACAACCTCTTCAAGGCCGTTGTAGTATGTTTGCGTGACAGCATTGATCCCGCTTGGGTCCACAATTTTGGTTTGGGTATTGCCCTTCCACGTCACCCATTCCTGGGTGATGACCCTGCGCTCATCCGTTGTTGTTTTAAGGTTTTGCGAGTCGTCGTATACGGTGCTGATATGAGCGCCGTCGGGATAGGATATCAGTGAAGGCCTTCCCTTGGCATCGTATCCATAGATGGTTGTATGACCGTTTGGATCCGTCACCGATGCGACATCTCCCCAGGGACTATAGGTCACGAGCGTCTTGCTATCTTCGACAACGGCAAGAGTAACAAGAGCGCCGTTCTTAACGCGCAAATAGTTGAACTTGTCAATTTGGATCAATTGGCCAAGGTTGTCGTACCTATACACTTCGGCTGCTTTTCCTGGAGCATTGTTCGCACCAGAGCTGAAGGAAGATTTATATACGGTGGCGGTCAGCGCGGTATCGTTGTAGACAATATGGTCCCACGGTGAATTGGTATGAGTTACATTCCAGCTTCCCGGGCTCAGCGGAGCTTCTTCTCCGGCTCTGATTGTGTCCGTGGCCCTACCCAGCTTGTCGTAGCCGTATTCCGTGACGTATCCCCTGCTGTCTTTCTCGTAGAGCTTCCAGCCGCTCCGCCAATCCGTGACGGTTTCACTGACAACATTCACGCCGTTGCCGGTGGGGTCTGCCACGTTTTGAACGGTCTGTGTGGCGATGAAAAAGTCCTTCGAGGACCGGGTGAAGTCGTATTCCCAAACCGTCTTCTGGTCCGGGTTTGGGCCTATCTTGCTCTTGACCATGCCTGAGGAAAGCAAGCCCGTATCGGTGAAGTATTCGTAGTCCGTCCTTGCCCAGTGGTCTCCCAGCCACAGCCCTTCTGATTTCTTGAGGCCGTAGGAGTTATAGAGATACTGTTGGGCCCGCTCATCGAAGCCGCCGCCGGCTTCAGCGGGACGGTAGCCGCGAACAAACGTGCCCTTGAGAAGATCGTGTATCTCGCCATTGCTCAATGTTTCATCGGCTCCAAGGGAAGGCAAAGCCCATACCGAAGGTGCGGAAGATCCGCTGTTCAGGTACCACATCCACTTCTCGCACTTGTTCTCCCTTCCATTTGCGACACTATCTTCCAAGACATAAGTCTGGTTCCCCCAGCTATCGTATTGGAACGCATTAGAAGAACGAGCGCCCGATCCGCGGATTGTGGTCGAAGCGGTGATGCGGTGATGCGTTGTATCCCAGGTATTGGACACCGATTCAAACATGCTCCCGCTCGATGCGTCGTAGGTGCTTGAGCCGGATTGAAGGGTTGAAACTTCGTTCACAGTCAGCCCTTCGGAGGAAAAGTATGACTGAAGAACGGAAGTGAGGTAGTCATCCCAACTAATGAATCGGTTGCGTGAGTGCACAATCGTCATGAAATCCTGAACGGTTTTCAGTCGCCCATTATTGGTTGTTGCCCGACTCACATAGAACTGGTACTCCCTGGAGCTCCAGTCATAGGAATAGTAAGTGTTTTGCACCACCCCGGTGCTGCTCGTCACTTTGACATGGTCCGTGGCCAGCCGATAGATAATATCGTAGCTGAACTTGATCGCTGTCGGGATCAAGCCCAAGAACCAATCATCCAATTCAGACTTGAACTGCGTCAGATCCATAGCAGCTACATTGACCTCCGTGGTTCCGATTCCCGGAGCGACGACCTTGCTTATTGTGTAGGGGAAATTGAACTCGATATGCCCACTTAAGGTCAAAGTGCTTATTCCCAAGAGCGTATTGACAAATCCACATCCGGGTATTAGGTCAAAAATAAGGGCCAAAAAGTTTATCTTCACACTGCCGCCACCGGCCACCAGGCATCTGCGGTCATATGTGAAGCTGGAGATTCTGCCCGCCGGATCCGTTGAAGAGACTAGTGTGGGCAAGAAATTGAAAAGATACCACAGATCGCTTGAGGCATCCCAATCGTAGTCATAGTTCACTGTCCGGTTCTGGCCTTCAAAGCCGGAAGTGGAGATATTGGTAATGACAGGCTTCAAAAAGATAGCCACATTTGGAGGCATATCGTACTGGAAGTTGACTTTCCTCCCCATATCATCGGTGATGCTGGACAGCAGAAGCCCGTTGTAGGTGAGGTCAAAGCTGGAAAACCCCGTCTTGTCTTTGATCTGTACCACCCTACCGTTTCCGTCAAAAAGGTAGTACGTTCCGTCCTTTGTCCACAGCTCGCATGCGATGGTATTCCAGCCCGGGATGAGGTTGGTTAGGCTTATTTCTTGGTTTTGAAGGACCTTACGCAAGCCGGCAATTGCTATTCCAGTAACATCTATACTGTCCCGGACCTGTACGGCACGGAAATGAAAATCTTCCCCTTCGTGAAACTGGAAATCCAGCGTCCGTGAAACCGGATTTGACCAGAAGCTGTTCTGGCTTTCCATCTGGTTAATACCGTAGTAGCCGCCGTTGGGAAGCCTTACCATTACCGTTGAGTTTGTGGTAACCACGTATGGCAGGCTTAACCGCCATCCAACGCCGGTCGATAAAGCGTAGTCTCCGTTATGTTTTAATAAGCCGTCAACCTTGCTCTTGATAGCCCCTACCAAATTGGCTGTGCCGTTTGAGGCCAATTGTCCCGCCAGATACGCAAGGCTGCCAAGGGAGCCAAGGTCGTAAGCCCCCAAGCTGATCGAGGCGCTTAACGATACACTGGGACTATCCACCATTGCCGTGGCTGTGTCGTACATTCGCTTTATCGGCAGAGTAAATCCGTTCTTGCCTTGAAGCACAAACTCCGTGACTTCCACCATCGCCGTTCCCCCTTGAGGGGATACCGTCACCGCCCCCGTGGAACTTTCCGCCTTGAAGGGACTGTGTCCGGCATCCTTGAGTTGCTGGGGCGAAAGATCCTGTATCATCGTGGGTTGAACGGAAAATGCGGTAAAATGGTTGGTGAGAAAGACTATCTTATTCTGGTCGCGGTCAACGGCCGATCTCTCAACAAGGAACCACTTGTTCCAGGTGGTGTCAAAATAGTATACGCCAAGGTTCGCTTCCGGAAAACCGATGGGAACCTGGCTGTCATCATAGTCGAGGACCACCACCACTTCTTTCGAGAACTCCGTGTGTGTGTTTTCGCTCAGCGTACCGTCCGCCGCGAGCGCCAGGGTGCTCAGCGAGTAGATCGGCCCGAGGATGGGATAGCTGGAAGCATCTTTGAGTTTCGGGCTGTCTATCTTTTGTATTAGGACAACCTTATCCTCTTCAGGAAGCGCCGCCGGAGGTATCACCACCTCCATTCCTTTGTAATCTACGACGGTTGACTGTTGTGGATCCGAGGAAATCACCTGTACGGCCAAACCCGATATCGTGTCCCGCGTCTGGGTTATTGGCCCCATGTTGGCGGCGCGGTCTTCCGCCCAGACCTGGTAGCTATAGACTTCCCCATTGCTTAAGCCCGTGTCGGTGAACTCAAGAACGGAAACGATATGCTCACCATCGCTCCAGGCAGGCAAGCGGACAACGTGATACCGCACCACGTCGGTGTTCACAGTTTTCCAAATCACCTCAACCAGGCCCGAGCCGGGTATGGCGGCAAGCTCGCTGACGGCGACGGGCGGCGTGGTATCTATCTTGAGCTCTATCGATTCAATGCTGGCGTTTCCCGCCACGTCCAGAGCCTTCACCTGGACCTGGTGAACTCCATCGGAAAGTAGGGGCAGCTTGTAGGGGCTTGCCTGGCTCGTCCAGCTTCCCGAATCGAGTCGAACCTCATAGTGGGAGATTCCCGAATAGCTGTCAGTTGTAGAGAATGAAATGGTGGGCTGGTTGTTGCTCGTCCATCCCGTGATATTGGCCGCAATGATAAACCGCGCGGGAGGAGTATTGTCGATCTTAAGCGGTATGCTGACCTCAGACCCCGTGGTTCCCGCCTTGTTCACGGGCTGCAGCTTGAATACAAAGGCGCCTTCCACCGTCATGGGAATCGTCAGGCTGAAGGATCCCGAAGAGGCGTCATAGCTAACGCCGTTTACCACGATGCGATCGGGATCCGCACTGATCACCTTTCCATTGACCGGAACCGCGTGGGAATAGAACGTGTTTGCGACGGGCTGCGTAATGCTCAAGCCCGGTTTCGAGCGGTCCAGAAACACCTGAAGCGTTTTCGTCACCGGCTTGATGCGGTCATCAGCGGTGACGGAAAGCGTGTTCATGCCGTCCGAAAGAGCGATGGGCTGGCCGGCAAAGCGGTAGCCGTCCACATTTGCCGCTTTTCCATTTACGGTGACCTTTACCCGGTTTTTGCTTATCACAGTGCCCGTAACGGTGAACCTGGTCGCGCTGACGTAAGCCACGCTTCCCTCACCGTCTAGTGACAGGATTATCCCTGGGCCGAACCGCACGATCGTCACCGTGGCCTTCTTGATCACGGCGCCCGTTTTCACGTCAAAGGCGTAGATGGTAATCGTGTTGATTCCGAATTGAAGGCTCACTGTATAGGTGAACGCATCCGAGACAACGGGAACTTCCTCGCTCCCCGCCAGGATGCGGACATTCGAATCCTCTACCCATCCCGAAAGCTTGTAAGTTTCGCTTTCGGTTGTGATCGTGCGGCTGGAGTCGAACCAGAACTTCACGATATCGTCGGGATCCTCACCGACAAGCACTCCGATCGAGCGGCTCGCAAGGATGTCTTTATCCTTCAGGGCTTGAACCGAAATCGTCGTCAGGCCTTTTCTGTCCAAATCGAGCGTTCGTAGAGGAATCGTAAAGATATTGCCGTGAATCCAAGCCTTGTGTCCGTTGACCCTGACCTCCACGCCTTCCCGGTCTACCTCTCCGATCAGGTAGTCGCTTCTGCAGTCTCCTCGGGACAGGCTTTGCCCGTTTTTGGGCCACAACACCTCCACACTCGCGGCGCCCGCCTCGTTCAGGTCTCCCCATGTTTCAATTTCGCCGATACCGCCTTCCCCGGCAGTAACATCTACCTGGCTCAGATCCCCCCACGAGGAGTACAGTTTCCCCCCGTCCTCGGAAATGTACTCACCCTCGGTCCATCCGCCGGCGCCGTCGGGCATCAAGAGCTGCCCGTTGCCCACAAGCCTCAGCCGTCCAAAGCTCACGGCCGGAGAGAATGCCTTCACGAAGCTTTCACCGGTCCAGGCGCCTGCATGCCACCCATCCGAAAGCTCAGGCACGCCCCAATCCGCACGAATGCGCCCGTCAAACGCAGGCAGGCGTACCCGGCCGCTCACCCATGATGTTCCTACCCCATGTATGCTTACGAAGTTCTCACCATCATTCAGGGCCGTTTCAAGCCCATCGGCACGGAAGTAGCTGATGCCTTCGTTTGAAGCCAGAAGGCGCACCGGCCGTGAGCTGCCGTTGATCGCAAGGCTCGGCGTCAGGCTTTCTTCCCCTCGGACGGCAAACTCATAGCAGGCCTTCCTTGGGTCGTCCTCGGCTTTAGAGAACACCGCAAAACGACCACCATCCACCAGGTTTCCTTCGGCCAGGATCTCGGGATACTCGTCTCCGCCATAGGCCCCGATTCCCCAAAGAGAGATCTCCCCGATGCTTCCCCAATCGAAAATGCCTTTTGAGAGGGTGAACTTGATCTGGCTTATGAGCGCCTGTTTTTTCGGATTGTCCAGGCTTGCCCACTGCCCCGGCTGCGCTGCGAGGCGGCCCAGCTCCTGCCAGCTTCCATCGATGAGCCCCTGCACGATAACTGCGGCTCTGGCTTCCTCGTCGAAGTACACGTCGATCCTATGCAGGTGCTTTCCCGTTCCCAGGTCCGCCCATGCCACGGACCCCCAGTCGTTTCGAGGCCCCCAGCGCCCGTCGGTCTTGTCGTGGAAAAACCTGCAGGCATCATCGTCGTCCCACTCATCGTCATGGAAAGTCGGCCGGACTTTCCAAATGGTTTGGGTGTTGCCGTCGAAGAGGTTCGTCACGGGATAGAACGACGATCCATCCGGGGTGCCCTTGACCGCCATGGGCTGGATGCGGTTCCAGATCGTTCCCACGTCCCTGCCCTGGATCGACAGGCGGCTGAGCCGAACCTGGCTCAAGTCCGCCGCTTCTATGCTGAGCCTGATCTTCTCCGTTACCAGGTTTTCAAAGCTCAAATCCCAGACGTCTCCGCTCCGTCTTGCGAAAAAGTCCCGGTATGTTCCGTTTGTCTCAAACTGCCAGTGAACGGAGACCCCTTCACCGCCTTCGACCGAAAGGCCGGCTTTCCCGATCAGGTAGGGGCCCGCAAGGCCGATGTCGATCCAGCCCGAGCTTCCCCCTTGAAAGCGAACAGTGGTGTCGGAACCGTTAATAAGCTCCGCCCCAACGCTCCCTCCCTGAAGTGCGGAGGAGAAGACCAGCTTGGAGATCGCAACGCCCTGGCCGTAGCCCCAAGCGCCCGTGACAATCAGCACTGCAAGGACTGCAATAATCTTTTTCATATTCTCACCGATTTCCACTATTGCCCGGAAGGGCGTTCAACTCATCCATCGTGATCTGAGTGATCCCCTGCCTGTAGTAGTTCACGCCGTTGTTGAAGAAGACACTGCTAAGCACCCCATATGCACCAGCGCCATCCTCTTTAATCCCGTACTCGATGTTATCCGTAAACGTGGCGCCGATTAGGTTCATCGTCCCCCCCAAGAGGTGGATGCCGATGAGATCCTCACTCAGCACTGCCTGGCTGAGGCTCAAGCTCCCTGCGGGAAGGAGGATAAGGCCCCGCTCCGCGCACTGTAGCTCCAATCCGCTGCCGCTCGCAGTGCCTCCCACCGTAATCCCGCGCCACAATAGCCCGCTGTAGATCGCATCGAAGACCGAGCGCGTCCCGGAGTTCGCCACGGTAAGCAGCGCGCCCGAGTCAACGACAATCCCCCCATCCATCACGTCGTCTTCTCCGAAGATGGCGTTGACCGTTCCATCTACCGAGTCCAGAGTTAGGCTCAAGCTGGATGGGACTTCGACAATTCCCGTTAAGGTCACGGGGCCTGTCCAGTACTCACTTGTGAAGAGCGTACCGGCCGTTGTGTTATGAACCTCTACAGGGATGCTTGCAACCTGGCTCTTACCCCAAAAATCGCTTACTGTGAGCTTCAGCGTATAGCTGGTCTGCTGATTCCTTCCAAATTGGAAGTACGCCGCTGTGTTCCCCGCATCCGGCCATGCAAAGACCACTTTCTGTTGATCCGAGAAGTCGATCGGGCTTCCTCCGCCCAGATTCCAGGAGTACGTAATGGGGTAATCTCGCTCTTCGTCTTCCACTCGAACAAGTTTCTCCAGGGTGAGCGGCGCCCCTGGCGTTGTCATAACGCTTGCTCCACCGCCCGCTATCGAAACCGCCGGCGCCGCGTTGAAGCGGAGCACATCTCCCATCGTCGTTTTATTGCCGTAGAGATCGGTCCCAATTACGCTAAAGTCCGCCGTACCGGGCCCCGAAACCGTCACGGTGCCATAGGAGTTGATTGATGTATCCGACGAGCCCGGCGGCCGTCCATTTTTCGTCACGGGCTGTGAGCCGTACAGGGCGCTGTTCACGGAGAGCTCGAATGCAGTGCCCTCCTTCCCCGAGGTGAACGTAAGCATCTCCGCCTGTTCGTTGGTAAGCGCATTCCCGTCTCTTTCTTTTAGAACTGTATTGGAATAGATCAATCCGAGCACCGGAGCCGTCCAATTGATATCCACCTGGTACTCGCTTGCTATCGCGGGGCCCCAGTCCTCAGTGCCGTTCCGGAACCGAACGAAGGCGTAGTAGCTCCTCTGTTGGGATGCGCGCTCTATCCCCACACCCGCCGTACTCCAATCGACGGCCGGAAGATTGTCGGCTATGGAAACGGGGAGGGTTGCCATGCTCCAATCAGGATCAAGGTCCATTGATAGCATAGTCTGGTAGGCTAGCAGGCCGCTTTGGCTGTCCTTGGCCGCTAGCGTCCACCCATCAATTACTCCCGTATTTCCCGAAGCGTTGCTATATCTGCTGGCACGAGATATGGAGATGCCGCTTGCCGGAGTTTCGTCGACCAGAATCGTCTCACTGGGCGTTGTAACGCTCCAGATTCCCGTTCTGCTCTGCGCCTTCACCTCGAGGGCAAGCGTCTGTCCGTCCACCGGGATCATATGCGCATCCGATATCATCGCCGTATAAGGAGCTTTCCACTCGGTGTTCGCCATTCCCCTGTAGTCCGAGGTCCAGTCCTGGAGAATCTGCCCCGTGAAGGCATCAGTAAGCTTCCACTGGATCTGCTGCACACTTCCTGGACCCTTCACCGGAGTGTAATTAACCGCTTTCACATTGAAGTGGTCGCTAAAGTACTTGGTGTATTTGAAATCGGCCAGCACAGGTACAGTGGTGCAGATCGTCATGGAAACAGTTTTTGATCCGCCCAACCCCAAAGCCGTTACTGGCCATACGGTCGCGTGAATCTCATCTCCTTCTTTGTAGCCCAACTCCTTCCAACTGCCGCTCCAAAGCTTCTGCGTTTGCACGATCGGAGTCTTGTCCCCGATTATGAGCTGGTAGTTCTGAATGAAGTCCGAATCGCTATCGACTTGCCAACTGAAGCTCACCGAGTTTTCGCTTAAGTTCATCTGCAGAGCAGCGATCGCGGGGAAGCTACCTTCGGCCCTGAAGGCGGGACTGTAGAGCACGCTCTCGTTTCCCGCATTGTCCACCGCATGGCCCTTGAGCATCCAGATCGAGCCTACCTGAGCCGTCTGTGAGCCGGACCCCAGAGAAAGAGCCGGCGAATATTGTAGCTGTGCGGCCGATATGTTGGAGCCTTCAACCGGGTCTCCCACCGCGAGGAAACCTGTAGCATTATTCCAGGTCCCTGCCTGAACGTCAAAACCCTTGAGCCCGGATTCGTAGTCACCTGAATCTACCTGGCCGAGGACCGATGGCGGACTTCCAAGCGCTGTAAGCTGTACGTGGCCGGCGATCGCCGTTTTTACGCCGCCGCTCGACGTAACGGCGATCACCGTATTGACCCACGGCGCTTTGCTGTCAAGAACGACCCCCCTGCTGTAGCCCACACTCTCAAGGCCCACCCCGTTCACCGCCTTGACCGCGAAGAAAAGCACTGTGCCGTCGGAATATGTCCCCGAATCGGACCCGTACCTCAACTGCGAGAAATCCAATCCGCTTACCGAGGTTCCTCCGCTCACCTGAGTCCAGGGGTTCGTTGTAAGCTCGCCTGTATTCGTGTATGCCTTCCAGTAATACTTGACGGTGCCGCTTTCAGGGTCCGGCGATGTGAAGTTCCAGTTGAAACTCAAAGTCTGGTATCGGCTGCCCAGCGGATCGCCCTGCACACCGCTTGGCTTGTAGCGAACCGCCTCCGCCATCGGCATCACAAACGGAGCCGGCGGCGCGGTGCCGTCTACAATCATGATCCCGCTTTCCTGCGTTGTGGTAAGCCCGGCCCCATTTTCAACGGATACTTCCACTACAATCCGGTCCGCGGTCGCAACACCCCCCGTCCCGCTCAAGTCGATATCAAGCCGCTGCCCTGCTGCCTCGATGGACGCGAGGTTATCCTGCCTCACAAGCGCCCACGCCCAGCTCCCATCGGGCTGAATAACCGAACGCTTCACCAACACGGTGCCTCCGGTGGCCCCGGATTGCGTATCCGACCCCGTGAATGTTAGCCACACGTCATTCGGTGCCACATAGACGGGAACGGCGGTGAGCGCCACCACAGGCGGTGTCGTGTCGACCACACTCCCCGCGCTTGTCACATCCGCAAGCACATTGCCGTCGGCGTCGAAGGCCTCCACCTCCACCGCAACGGATTCCCCGTCGCTGAGCGTGACGCTCGAGGCCTGCGTCGTAACATCCAGGTCCAGTATGGTTGATGTCGTTTGCTGTTGGACGCTCCAATCCCGAAGGGCCGCCCTGTCGCCTAGTCGAATCCAACGGTTGGCATAGCTTGCTGGACTTCCCCCTGCGTACCCCCAGCGTGCCACTATCTTGCCGGTTCCCGCGTTGAAGTTCTGATTGTTGACGAAAAGCCCGGTGCCGGACACCGTCATCACGATCGGCGATGCGCTCACTGAGATTCCCGAGCCGCTTGTCGCAGTGAATACAACACTAAACGTTCCCGCAGATGGGATGACGATATCGCTTCCCGGACGGTACCCCTGGCTTTCACCCGCTCCCGTGGCACCGAGGCTCTGATACGACCAGCTCCATTGCACTGTTCCGCACTGGTCCGTTGCCGCTGTATGTACCTGGATGCTCTGCCCTACGATAAACTCGCTTCCCACAATCGAGGCCGTGACCCCCTGCGGGCCGATTCCATCCTTGATAAACACCGGGCTTGAAAGCACCGGACCCACAACGTCGTTTGCGTTTCTCACCTGAAGCTGCACTCTGTAACACTGCCCATCACTGCTTATGCGGCTTCGAACCTCCTCGAACGTCTGGCCCCACTGGCTCCACTCATCGCCATTCTCCTGGGCAGTCCCGTTTTGTTCGACAAGCTGTACATTCCACCGCGCGTCTTTCACCGGGTTTGCGCCGCTTGTATCCGTTGGAACATAGCTCACCGAAAGATCCGATGCCTGCCGAATCCAATTGCGACCCGAGGCGTTTCTCATTCCGCCTACCGACAACGCCACGTCCGGCCCAGCCGCCGAATACCTGACGGCCCAAGCGCTGCTGCCGGAGGCCGGCCATTCCGAACTGTTCCCGGCCTTATCCGTCAGCTTTATGTGCAATTTTCGAACGCCGTCTTGCGCCCCCGCGAATGTCAGAGAGTAGGTGTCTGTGGAATGGGGAACATCGAAAAGCGCTGTTGGAACGGGCGAAACAACCGCCGCCGTCCATACCGACGTCGTTGGCGCCTGACCTTCGGTCCACTGGTATGCCGCTTCCGCAAGACCTGCCCCACCGTTCTCGTTCACCTCGATGACCGCCGTGATGGCTCCGTCCGCTCCGACATACGTGTTTCCTTCGGGGTCCGTCTCTGAAGTCACAAAATGGAAAGAGTTGGCCACCAGAACCGGCGGGGTTGTGTCCAATACCTTTGGTATCGCAGATGTGTTGAATTGATTTCCTGCATTGTCCTCCGCGATTACCTGAATTGAATACTGCTCATCTGCAAGCGGAAGAGGGAAGTTGAAATTTCCCGCTGAATCGAAACTCACTGACTGGGGATCAACAAACGATTGGGTGCTGCCCCCCACAATTGGAGCCCAGCTTACCTTGACGCTCCTTAGCCCACTCCCTTCGGTATTATCACTGGCCGTCCCGGAGACCGTCTTTGAGTTCGTGGCAACGTTCGCGCTTGCCATCATCCCGGAAAAGGTTATCTGCGGTGGATCGACATCCCAATTGATGTTTCCGAAGGACAGCTGCTTGTAAGCATTAAGATTACTTGGGACAGAAAAATCGGCAGGCTCTGTATCGATCCATTCGTCAAGCTTGATGAGAATCTTATTTGACTGGAGGACACCCTTGAGCTGGCTCAGTGAGTTGGTATTCGAGTCCAACTTACACATCTTCCATAAGTTATAGTCGCAAATAAGGTCATAAATTGGATCCGTTTCTTGACCGGATACGTTAATCGACGGTGTAATCGTCTGCTTTTCATAGGAGGTGGATGTGCTAAACTCACCATGGCCGTTATCAATCCCAAGCTCGAATCTGTAGTGGATGGTGTTGCCGTCCTCCGTTTGGATAAGAATATTGTGTTGGGTTAGCCTCGCTTTGGCTCCAAGCCACTGTGTTCCCAGGGCCAATTGCGGCAATGATGAGTATGGCACCTGGTATGATAGTGCCGCTGGTGCCTCGATCCGGATGTTTTGAGTGATGTTCACGTTTTCGGTATGGCCTGGGTCCGCCGTAATTTCGATGTATGGTTCATAATAGACTGTTTTCCCCGCTATCAAGTCGCTGCTATAATAGGGCGTCGCTCCTTGTACTTTTACACAGTCACTGTTTGGAGAGAGTTCAATCCCAGTTGCGTTGGTTACCTCAGTTGCCGGATTGGCGATGCAAGTGCCATCCGTTCCTATTCCCCACTTCAAGCCCCGTGTTCCGTTGCCTATTGTCTGATTCTGCCAGAATATTCCTGAAAGCGCTCCATCAAATGGCTGACGCGCCGGCGCCATGAAAGGCCCTGCAGAGCCCCACTGGGGTTTGAAGATCCGTACCGTCTTGGAAATCGAAGGCTTCCCAGTCTCGTCTTTAGCCTGAACGATCAGTTTACGGCTGTTTTCCGCGCCCCAGGCGAAAACGTAGCTTGCGCAACTGCTCACCAGATTAAGCTCTGTTGAAGTATTTGCCGTCAAATCCGTGATCTCGATTTTGTAGCTCGGAAGTGTAGACAGTGTAGAATCGAGCTCCGAGTCTTGGTATCTAATGATTAAGGTGTCGGAGGCGAGTACTGAAGGAACTTTATCAGCCAGTAAACCCCAAAACCCGTCATCTTTGAGACTCCAAGCGTCGGAATCACCATACTTGCGTTCGAGCATCGAAAGACTGACGGGGCTAGGTTGGGCCCGATGGAGAGAAAAGGTTATGGTTCCGGTGCTGAACATCCCCGAGGCATCCGTAAGTTTGTATTTGAGCGTATAGGGTCCGTCAGTAAAAGAATGTCCATTAGCGTCAGTGAAAGGAATCGCAGCAGTGTACTTCCCGCTGCTGTCGACTGCGAAATCTATTGCTGCGCTGCTATAGGATACTGTCGCGTCATTGCGCTTGAGAGAGGTGACTTCTACTTTTTGGGGAGGCGCGTAGCAGCCAGCGCTGTAGGTTTTAGTAATGAGGTCCTGGTTAAATGATAAAATTAAATGATCTGCGTTGATTGGTTTGGTGGGATCGAGTTCCATGTCTGCATTATTAGTAAATAAGTCAGTATATCTTTTATTCTGCGCGCCAAGTGAAATTGCTACATTATTTCCTGTGATCGTGTATATAGATGCTGACGTGTTGCCTGCATTATCGGTGGCTGTGATTATATATTCATAAGCTCCGGTAATGGGTGTAAAGCTGGTGGCATCACCTGTGATGTCATTGCCGCTCTTTGTATATTTATAACTAATTGATTTGAAGCCACTAGTGGTATCTGTCGAAGAGAACCCCACCGACCCATGAACATAATAGCTGCCGCGCGGTATCCATCCGCTTGGTGGAGTTATGATGGGCGAATATCGATCGATTTTTATATTCTCATTAGGTGATTCAGGAAGTATTTTTTCATTGCCAACAGCATCTTCTGCCTTGAATCGAATACTGTATTTACCATCTAAAAGCACAGTATCAAGCCACGTAGAAGGACGTGTTCCTCCTCCAAGCGAGATCCAGTCTTTTTGATTCAGGTGTCCCTCCCGAGATACCTCAAGTCCAGCACCTAACGCGTCTGTAGCGGAGATTGCAAGAGGGTGATAAGCTTCAAATCCGAACCAAGCCGAATTATACCAGCCCGTTGTGCTGTCAGGTGGTGGTATTATAATATCAGGAGCGCTAGCCAGTATTTTTCGATATACTGTTATATTATTGTCCGCTTGATTACCAGCAGCGTCTTTCACTTTGAAGGTGAGGGTATATACTCCAGAATTGCCTGCTGAAAAAGACGCAGTTGCAGTTGTATTATTTGCCGGATTGCCATCATTTAGAGTTAGGTCTTTAAATGTGCGAGAAGCATTATCCTTATCGACATACGTTTCATCATATGTGAAACAGGATACAATAAACCCACTTCCATCAGAGTTGTCCGTAGCTTGCAGCGTTATTTGATCCGATGATTTCCCAGGTGGAAGCCGACCATATTCGTCCGGTGCCGGCGAAGAGATAATTGAAAGAGATGGCGGTACTTTGTCGATAGTGGTTACTCTATAGTCTGTTGGATCACTGATATTTCCAACTTTATCTATTGCGCGAAACCAAACTGTGGTCTTATTCTCGGTTACAGTGCAACTATCGCCAGGGGACCAATTCGTATCACCTTGGATCTTATGTTCATACCCATACAAGCCCGATCCAGTGTCTGTGCTTATTCCAGTGTTCTTTACTACCACCTTATCATTAGTCCAGGAGTCTGGGGATATTGTTATATCTTCAAGGAGCGGCGCTGTTGGTTTGGTTGTGTCGCTTATGAAAGTAAAAGATTCATGAATAATGACATATGTATTGAGCCCCATATGTGCTATTATTGAAATAACAAGGTTTACGTTACCAAAAACAGTAAAAGGCACATCTACAGTATTCGCGTCATCGTCCACATAAGTAGGGGGATGCAGTGTCCCATCGGGCCTGAAGACATAACAACTATACCATGGTGTATCCAAGCCAGGGTCTTCGTCTTTCTGAAAGCGAAATCCAAGCGATGAGCCCTTATAATAGTAAGTGTTTGCGTCGATTGCAGAAAGATTATCGCTGAGCGCAATGAGCCTTACGTAATAAAGATAACTTGAAGGGGAGCCATTATAGATCATTGTATCAGCAAAACTATATGACACTGAGAAAAGTACTACCAAGATTACCAAAACTTTCTTCATAACAAGTCAGCTCCCTTCTAAGCTTTTAATTGCGGTCCAACTATCCCAGACCGGATTCCCTCATTCTTCTCTATGGCTTAACGCCCGCCACAAGATTTATTCCTGAACGTGTCTCACCATTGGACAACGAAAAGTTTGGCACTGCTGGAGGATTTGCCCCAGAACCTCCGTAATAGCCAATGTAATCTCCGGATGAGAATTGGTTATCGTCATCCATATCAACCCAAACCCACAGGTAGAAAGTTCCAGGGATAATGCCAGAAACTGAATAGCTCTGGGTTGTGCCCGTTCCTGACCAATCTTGTAATGGGGAGTATTGCACAAGGCCAAAGTTGCTATTATAGAGCGTGCTTATGCTTGAAACGATCACAGCCCATGTTTTGCCGTTAGCATTCCCTGCTGCAATTGTGACCGTCCCATTCACCGATGCGTTCGCTGCGGGGTATGTGCTTAAAGTGATATTAATGTTTGAAAGCGTTCCTGAAGAGGGGACAACAAGGTTTGGCGCTGAAGGCATCAACACGCCGCTGACACCATACCATCCCAAATAATCCCCCTGTGTGGGCGACAAGCTCGCATCCATATCAATAAAGACGGACATAAAGCATGTCCCTGCAGGCACGCTAGAGACTGTATAAGTGGCGGTTGTGCCTGAGCTTCCAAGCAAAGTTCGTATATGCTATTACATATGGATTGGTTGGAGAGCTTATTATAATAGAAACGTTTTTCCCGTTTGCATTTGCTGATGGAATTGTCAAAGTTCCCGTGACGCTGGCTGCTGTATAGGTGGATAATGCTATATTTTGTATTACCGTTCCCGTGTAAGAAACAGAGACATCCGATGCCGTTCCATAGTAATCGCCGTTGGTAAGCAAGCCATTGCCATCCATATCAATATGGACTGAAATATCATATATGCCTTCTGGGATATCAGTAGCAGTATATGTGGCTGTCGAATTATTTATCCAGGATAGAAGCACGGAATAAGAGGTGCCACTTTCAGCTCGGAGAAATGCCGTCCCCCCGCCATATGCGCTCGCGTCTGGTGCCGGAAGAGTCACGGTTCCGGAGACAATTGCTTTCGGAAGCAGATTGGCCGTCACTTGGTACGTCTGAGTAGTGGTATCACCCGCAGTGACTGTGTAGATCACAGGTACACCATCAGTGAAGGTCTGTGCAACTCCGCTTCCAGGGTTGACTGATGCGCCGGTAATTTGTATGGATGGTTTTAATGAGATAAGACTCGTACCTGCAGCAACACCGACCGAAACAGTATGATTATTATTATCTACCGTTCCAATGAAATCATGCGATAGTGTTGGATTATCAGCCTTCTTGAAAGCAAAGCTAATGATGTTCTTTTCATTTGCTCCAGGCCGTGTGACAACTATAGTATATGTTATAACTGTTGTTCCATCTTCAGCATTTACTGCTATCGAGATTGTCGTGCTAGAGCCAATAGGTAAGGCAATAGGATTGCATGCAGATCCGGATGTAATTGAAATCCCATTAACTTGGATTGTAGCTTTTGAGCTTGTGGCTGTGGGCGTCACTGTTATTGAGAAATCGGCGTAAGATACTGTCGCATTATAGCTCGTCGTAGCCGAGGCGAAGCTTGGTGTCAATGAGCCCGCAGAAATCTCAATGCCGGAGAGTGTCGCATCACTAGACTTGCTATTTTGTTGTTGGTTACCACTTGGCATTGAACAAGATAATAATACTATCAATAAAAATATCGAGATGATATAATATATAGATAGTTTATAAAATAACATTTTAGTCCTCTCTTTTTTTAAAAGAAATCGTTCTTAAGACTGAGTAACGCGTTTATAACATGGAGTACTTGAGAATGCAAGGAATATTTTTCGAAGGTATCACTATGATACCTTCGAGTAGGACCTCACTGAACACAACTCATTTAAAGACCGCATTATATTTGTCAGTTTCGCTGGGGCTGTAAGGAATTTTATTTGCCTTCGGTGGCCACTTATTAAGCGACAACGCGCGCCCACTATGCCCACTGCTGACCTTCTGTCCACCCATCCCCCTCGCCTCGCGGCAGGGGTAGCTCATCGAGCAGATGGACAGATCTCACAGGGTAATGCGCACCCACCTGCCCGCTTATGTCCGCTGCATCTACTTTCATGAGTTCCGTACAGGTATTGGACTTTGAGTTTAATAGCCCTCTTGTCCCTTATAGCTGCCTCATGCAGTTTCTGTTCGTCAGGCCAGTGCTTTGCCTGCGGCTTCTTGGGATTCCGCCTCGCGACGGACAACCTTGCCGCCCGGCTAACTGTTCCCCTGTCAGGCTAGTAGAGGACTTTCGCCTCCAAGTGAGTGCGCCCTGCCGGGCGCACCACTAAATCGACATAGGTAGACCCTCACGGGTTTTCCCTGTCACACCACCGTACATGCGGGTCTCGCATACGGCGGTTCGGTGGGATTGAGCGCTCAGGAAACAAGCGCCGGGAGTCCGAGGGAGTCAAAGAAAGCATTCGGTAGCGCACGGGTCAGAGCGGGGCTGTTGCTCAGCCTCCATGGTCCGTGCGCACTCCCTACCGTCTCTGCGGCAAGGTCTACACTGATCCCCCGGTTCCTTAGCTCTTTGAAGCGGATCTTTCCACGCCTCCACTGCTTCCAGAGGAAGCAGCGCAGCCGCCTTCGGGTCCACCCGTCCAACGTGCTGAGTATGCTGGGGGTCTCGCAGAATCCGAAGTAGCCCCGCCATCCGATCATGTACCTGCGAAGCTCTCCTATCATCCGCTCGATACTGATTCCGCGTGTTCGCCGCGTCAGCTCACGAATTCGTTCCTTGAAGCGGAGGATGGATTGGGGCGCCATACGCCTCCTGATCACCTCCCCGCTGGTGAAGCTGAATCCGAGAAACTTCCGATTCCTTGGCCGCGCCACCGCGCTCTTTGATTCGTTCACCTTGAGCTTGAGCCTTCGAGTGAGAAAGCGCTTCACGCCTTCCATCACCCGTTGACCCGCTCGCTCGCTCTTCACGTAGATATTGCAATCATCCGCGTAGCGAACGAAACGGTGTCTGCGTTGCTCCAGCTCTCGGTCTAGCTCGTCGAGCAGCAGGTTGGAAAGAAGGGGGGAGAGGGGTCCGCCTTGCGGCGTGCCTTCCCCCGTCGGTCCCACTAGTCCGTTCTCCATCACTCCAGAGTTCAGAAACCCTCGGATCAGTTTCAGCATACGCTTGTCACTGATCCTTTTGGCTACGCGACTCATCAACACGTCGTGGTTCACACGGTCGAAGAACTTCTCCAAGTCAATGTCCACGACCCAGTCGTAGCCTTGCTGGATGTACTCTTGCGCCTTCACCACTGCCTGGTGTGCCGATCGCCCAGGCCTGAATCCGAAGCTGAACTCGCTGAACGTGGGGTCCCACCGCTTTTGCAGCACCTGCAGCACCGCCTGTTGCACGAATCGGTCTCCCACCGTCGGGACGGTCAACGCTAAACGCACTCTTGCACAACGCCGATTTGGGATCGGCCAAAGTCACCCACCCCTTCCATCCGCTCCGTCACCAAAGCTTTAAAATCCTCAAGACACGGAAGGTCGCAGGAATGGATACCCTGATCCTTCAAGGAACTGAAAATGGTACATTCGCCGTTCCTCGGGAATGGACCGATCAAGCAGACCCATGCCTATTCGATTCACGCAAACGAGCTGTCCCTATCTTCTCCTTCTCCTGTCTCCGAGAGTTGCTCGACCTGGTCGATCGAATTGGGAACGGAAAAAATTGCGAAAGGTATTGACAAATGCATAAAGCCTTAGTAGAATCTGTACAGTTTATTAACTGTACAGATGAACCTACAGGAAAAATCGACAACCTTCTTACGAAGAAGGCGAACCTCCCTCCTCACCCAGGTAGCCGCTATCGACCCCCACATCCTCCGTGGCTCTCTCATCGAACGCTACATCCGTTGTGGAAAACCAGAATGCAAGTGCGCACGGGGCTCTGGTCATGGCCCCAAGTACTACCTGTCCGTCAGTTATCCCGATCAGAAACCCCAGCAAGACTACGTTCCTCAGCAATTCCAGAAACTCGTTGTACAGTCTCTCGCCAACTACCAAAAACTGAAAACCCGCATAGAAACCATTTGCGACATCAATCGGGAACTCCTGCGAAGGAGGGAAGAGTCCTAAACCACCCCCGACTTAAGTCGGGGGGTTTGCGCTTGTCGGCTAAAGCCGACTGGGGCCGACATCACGGTTCTACTTTGAAGTCGGCATCTTGGTCCCGCTCTGTGTCCTGCTGATTCTCGATGTAGCGGGCGATCATCTCTTCGGTCACGTTCCCTGTGCTCGCCACGAAATACCCGCGGGCCCAAAGATGCCTGCCCCAGAATGTTTTGTTCAACCCTTTGTTTTCCATGAGCAGCTTCCGTGATGTCAGCCCCTTCATGCGCTGCACGAGCCTGGATACCGATAGAGTCGGCGGCACGCTCAGCAGCAGATGCACGTGATCGCGGCTGATGTTCCCTTTCACGATCTCTACGTCCAGGCTCGCGCAAATCATTCGTATCAGATCTCTTACGCGGGTTCCTATCTCTTTCCCCAACACTGGCTTGCGGTACTTGGTGATCCACACTATATGATACTTCAAATCATAGACGCAGTGCGACGCTTTTCGATACTGCTTCATCGTACCGCAAGCCTACTAAAGTCTTCGTCTAAAGACGAGGGGGTTTCTCCCCGTAGGAGACTCTAACAGATGGATGCCTCGCTCTCCAGCCAGATTCCCGTCGATATCGAGGCCGTCGCAACAATCCTGGCCAATATGCTCCATGGTCATTTGGCTACGAGCAAAGGTTGCACGATGGATCTTTGGGAGGATATCGATGATGACGAAAATCACTGCGACCCATACAGACCGAATGGCGTATGTCTACCTGCGCCAATCGACCATGGGGCAGGTCCTCCACCATCAGGAGAGTACCGAAAGGCAATATGCTCTGAAGAACCGCGCCTTGCAATGCGGTTGGACGACAGACAAAATCAGAGTCTTGGATGGCGACCTGGGCATCTCGGGCGCCCACATGACCAATCGGGAGGACTTCAAGTCCTTGGTCGCGGACGTCTCCCTGAACAAGGTGGGGGCGATCTTCGCCCTAGAAGCCTCACGACTGTCCCGTTCCTCCAACGATTGGAATCGCCTCTTCGAGTTGTGTTCACTCACCGATACTCTGATAATCGACGAGGACGGATGTTACAACCCCACCGATTTCAACGACCAGCTGCTGCTGGGCTTGAAGGGGATGATGTCGCAAGCCGAATTGCACTTCATCCGCGCCCGCCTCCAAGGGGGAAAACTGAACAAGGCCAAGCGAGGGGCGCTTCATTTCCCCCTACCCGTCGGATACTGCTACGATGAGGAAGGCACGATCGTTCTGGACTCCGACGAGGAGGTCCGCAGTGTCGTGAAGCTTATGTTTGATACATTCCAGCAGACCGGTAGCGGCTACGCGGTTGTCAAAAAGTTCACCCATCTGAACCTGAAGTTTCCCAAACGTGCCTACGGAGGAGTCTGGAAGGGCAAGCTCATCTGGGGACGACTGACATACGAGCGAGTGCACGGTATCCTGAAGAACCCTTCCTATGCGGGCGTGTACGTGTACGGACGCTACAAATACAGAAAAATCCTATCGACAGACGGCGGCATTTGCTCCAAAATAGAGTCCGTGCCGATGTCCCGCTGGCAGGTGACCATCAAGGACCATCATGAGGGCTATATCAGTTGGGATCAATTCCTTCACAACAACATGATCCTGCAGCAGAACCAGACCAACGGGATTGAAACGATGCTCCCTTCTGCTGCCAGAGAGGGAATCGCCCTTCTTCAAGGCATGCTCATTTGCGGAATCTGCGGGCGACGCCTGACCGTCCGCTACCAAGGCAACGGGGGGCTCTATCCCATCTACGAATGTAACTGGCGCAGACGGGAAGGGCTGGCGGATAAATCCTGCATGATGTTCCGCTGCGATATCGCCGATGAGACAATAAGCGTACGCCTCCTCGAAGTATTGAAGCCGGAGCAGTTTGAGCTCGCGCTGAAGGCGATGGAAGAGGTCGAGAATCGGAACAAGGCGATTGATGCGCAATGGCGTATGAGAGTTCAAAGGGCCGACTACGAAGCGTCCCTGGCCCAAAGGCGATATGAAGAAGTCGATCCGTCCAATCGCCTGGTCGCATCCACGTTGGAGAAACGCTGGAATGAGGCTCTCATAAACCTCGAGCAGGTCAAGCAGCAGCATCGGGAGTTCAGCCAAAAAGAGCAGATGGTAATGACTTCTGAGCAACGGCAGAAGGTATTCGCTCTGGCGCTGGATCTGCCACGTCTTTGGAAGGCGCCAACGACCCAGGCAAAGGATCGAAAGCGCATCCTCAGGTTGCTTATCAAGGACATCACTGTTCAAAAGCTTGCCGAACCGAAAAAGCTCATCTTGCACGTGCGCTGGCAGGGGGGTGCCACGCAAGACATCTCATGCGATTTGCCTCCAAAGGCGTGTGACAAAATCCGGTATGGGCAGGAGATTGTCCAGAAGGTCAAAGATCTCGCGAAAAATATGCGAGATGATCAAATAGCCGAGGTATTCAATAAAGAGGGACTGATCAGCTCGAAAGGAGGACAGTTCACGGAATCTAAGATACGTAATATCCGGAGTACCCATGCTATTCCCTCGCCCAAACTGAAACATCCGGAAGAACTCACTATCAAAGAAGTCGCCGACAAGTTTAAGGTTAGTACGCAGGTCGTCTATTATTGGATAGAACGAGGATATGTGACAGCTCGAAAAACGAAGTATGGGTTACCGTTCTGGATCACACTTAAAAACCAAGATGAAGAAATACTCCGAAGACGTGTCGCTGAGTCATATAAACTCAACGAGGTGAAAACTTCACATTCCTAAAGGCTGATATAGGAGGTGCAGTATGAATACACCGTCGGGATGCCGAGTTTCCTCGTGCCTCCTCCCGCCTTGGGTATCTCCACTCGTCTCACGGGCTGGGGCTTGTACGCGCCCGCAATAAGCTGCTCCTTCAGTCGCGGCCAGTTCTCCCGCAGGAACTCAGGTAGTTCCTTGACGCTCATGCCGTCAATCCCTGCCGCCCCTGCGTTGGCTTTCACGCGTCTCAGTGCTTCCTTCAGGTTCTCCTTCTCGCATGCCTCCTCGATCAGCTTGTCCGTGTTCGCTTGGCTTTCCGCGCTGAGTTTCGCCGTCGTGGATTCGATCCCTTTCTTGGGCGTCACAGGGGCTTCACCCCTTGCCTCGCCCTCGAAGGCCAGTTCATGCTGGATTTTCTGTCGCTTGTCCACTCCGAGTCGCTCCCCCTACTCGCCTTCCCGCCGTTCGGGCCTTCGGGTCAACAACCCTACTATGCCCTTTGCTGACTTCTGACAGGCGATCAGAGACTCTCGCGAATCCCTCAGTCCCGATTCCAGGACACCTGCCAGATCTCCTGGGGTAAGCTCACCCGCCTTCGGCGCACAACCGCTGGATTTACAACCCGAGCCCTTGATGGATATGGGCTTGTCGGTCATTTGCCCGCTCGCCCGACTCGGTATGCCTCCTATCCAGTTTCTGTTCGTCGGCTCGCGCCTTTGCTCTACGCTTCTTTCGGACACGCTCTCGCGAGATAGGTGCCCTTGCGCTTCGCTACGCCTTCACCTCCATCAGGTTGGCGAGGGGACTTCCACCCCAAAGCTGGTGAACATGCCCAGCACACAAAAAAGCCGGCGACGCGTGGGCGCCGCCGGCTTTCGCATCCATGCAAATCCGTCAGTATGCGATGCCAACGCCAACGGCGATGCCCGTCAACAGGAGATCCTGACCAGCGGGAAAGAAGTCTGAGGTTGTGAAGGTCATCGATGTAATAGTAAACTTAGAGCTCAAAGTGAGAAAGTTGAATAGAATGATATCAAGACCGGCTTCAGCACCATAGCAGAAATCTCCTTGAGAACTTCCCGGAGAAGGGATAATCCAGAATGATCCATAAGTAACCGTTTGATACCCTATAACTACTCCGAGGTATGCCTGGAAACTCCCGCCTATGGGTAAACCGATTCCCGCGCCTATCAAGCCATCGAAAACATCGTAGAAGCCGTAACTAGTGCCTGACACATCTATCTGCTCGCTTGCTCCATCGATGGCGGCTGAAAGGTAAAATATATCGCCAAAGGCTTGCAGCCAATGCACGCTCCAGCCCAAAGCTGAAATCGATTCCGAACTCACTGTGTAGCTGAGGAGATAGGAGTCAACCTGTCCGGAAGGTATAGGATATGTGAAGGTCAAGATCAGATGCGACTTCAGCCCAGCGCTCGGCTTCCGCGGCGTTGGAGCCGGGGCCTTCGGTGCCGGCGCCGGCTCAGGCTCAGGAGTCGGCTTGGGTGCCGGTGCCGGAGCTGCAGTCGGCTCTTCGGCCACCTGCACGGACTCCTTGGCGCCGACCGAGAGCTTCTTTCCAACCACCTGGGCGATCTGGAGGGTAACGGCGATCCCGCCCTCCGACTCGTAGGAGGCCTGGGCGGTGATCTCCCCGGTCTTGATGTCTATCATTTTGGCGCTGACGAAGTACGTTTGCCCCACCTGGGAAACCCGGCCGACGACGACGTAGGTTGCGCCGAGTCGGGAATTGAGCTGCTCTCCCGCCTTCTTGATGTCGGCATCGCTCACAAGACCCGACATCTGGAACTCGATCTCCTTGAGGCTCTGTCCCACCGTTGTTCTGTCAAGCACGGTGTACTTGCCCGAGTTCACGAGCTCTTCGCTGATCTTCTCCGTGACGCCGATGGAAACGTTCTTGTCCATGTTCTCGGGCAGAACGGCATCGAGCACGGCCACTTTCGGCAAAGCCGCCAGGGAGGCGGCGCAGGCCACGAGCAGGAGGAGGACGATTATCCTGGCTTTCATTTGCAGCTCCTTTTTCAGGCGTTTCGGCGCTTTCTCATAATGATAGCCCGTTTTTTTCAATCCCGCAAGGGTGCGCTGTCGGCGGAGCGTTTCCGGGGCCTGCTACAACCCCGCCCCTTCGATCACCGAAGAGACGAATCGCGCCGATGCGAGGAGTTTTTCGTCATCCTCGCGGGAGAGGGCGAAGTCGAGGGCCCTCTCGGCGCCGCCCGCTCCCACGATCGTGGGGAAGCTGAAAGCGGTGAGCTTGATGCCCCGATAATCGAGGCGCACCGTTGAAACGGGCAGGATGCGCCGCTCGTTCCTCAATATCGCCTGGATGATCACGGACGCCGCCTGGGCGATGGCATAGAAAGTTGCCCCCTTTGCCTGGATGATTCGGTAGGCGGCTGCCCGCACGTACTCCTGCGCCTCGATGAACAGGCTCTCCGTTTCGCATCCGTGCCCGCAGACGGGACAGAAGTCGGCCAGGCTCACTCCGCCGATCGTGGTGAGCGACCATGCGGGGAAAGAGGTATCTCCATGCTCTCCCAGCACGTAGCCGTGGATATTCATGGGGTTAATGCCGCAGCGGTGCGCCAAAAACTCGCGAAGCCGGGAAGAATCCAGCACGGTGCCGGAGCCGATAACGCGCGAGGCGGGGAATCCCGCCTCCTGGGAGGCGATGCGCCAGGCGATATAGGTGAGCACGTCAACGGGGTTCGAGATGATGAGCAGAATCCCGCGAAAGCCCGAGGAGAGCACGGAGCGGACGATGTCGCGCATGAGACCCGCGTTCCTGCCCAGAAGCTCCACGCGGGTCTCCCCCGGCTTCTGCTTGGCCCCCGCCGTCACCACGGTAATGGCCGCATCCGCGCATGCCCCATAGTCCGAAGCGTATACCTTCACAGGCTCGCCCAGCGGCATGCCATGGGTGATGTCCAGGACCTCTGCCTCGGCTTTCTCGCGGTTCACGTCAATGAGGGCAAGCTCGTCGACTACGCCCTTGATCGTCAGGTTATAGGCCAGGGTGGCTCCCACCGAACCGGCGCCGATAATGGCGACCTTTCCCATGCGTATCCCTCCGTTTCCCGGGCTCAATAATACCTAGATCCGCGAGGAAAGAAAGCTCTCGATCTCCTGGCGTGACGGCATCGAATCCTGGGCGCCGGGCCGCGTACAGGAGATGGCTGCCCCGGCCGATGCCCGGCGCAGAGCGTCCTTCACATGCATGCCCTCGGCAAGCGCGGCGGCAAAGACCCCGCAGAAGCAATCCCCGGCGCCCACCGTATCCACGGCATCCACGGGAAACGCCGGCTGCCTCTCCACTCCGGCGGCGCTCACCCAGAGCGAGCCATCCTTTCCCAGGGTCACGATCATGTTCTCGACGCCCCAGGAAAGGGGCTTGCGGGCAAGCTCCTCCACGGAGCCCGCATCCTCCGTGACGAGCGCGGAAAGCTCGTTCCTGTTGCAGATGAGATAAGATACCGCGGCCAGTATTTCCCTCTCCGGCTTCCTGCCGATGGTCGGAGCCAGGTTCCAGATAACCACGTGCCCCGCGGCCCTGGCGCGGGCGATAAGCTCTTCGGTAGTCTTTCGGGGAATCTCGTTCTGGAACAGCCAGATGCAGCGTTCGCCCGGCGCCGCCGTCGTCGATTCGATGGGGGGAGTATCGAAGAGGAAGTTGGCGCCGGGGGCTACCGCAATCGTGTTTTCCCCGCGCGCGTCAACGGCGATCTGGGCAACTCCGGAATGCGTCCCGGCGAGAAGCCGGATCCCCCGAGTGGAAACCCCCGTTTTCTGGAGGCTCTCCAGCCTCTCATGCCCGAAGCGGTCGTTTCCCAGACAGCCGAACAGCTCCACCTTGCCGCCCGCGCGCGCGGCGGCAACCGCCTGATTGGCGCCCTTGCCGCCGGGAAAAGAAGCGAACCTCCCTCCGGTGACCGTCTCTCCGGGCATGGGCAGCCTCTCCACGTACACGACCAGATCCGTATTGATGCTTCCGAAGACGAGTATTCGCGCGCTCATCAACGCCCCTCCCGTATGGTAGGAATGGCGGCTCTCGATGTCAATTCAATAACGCGGCCGCGGCCGTTTGTTGCCACCGTTCACTCCTTTTGCTATTATCCTCCCCACATGAAAGCCATCGCGCTCGCAAAGACATTCGACCCGAAAAGCTACGAAGATCGCATCTATCGCTTCTGGCTGGAGAACAACCTGTTTGCCCCCAAGCCAGGGATGGCGGAGGGCGGCGCAGGCAGGGACGCCGGAAGCCGCCCCAAGCCAGGGATGGCGGAGGGCGGCGCAGGCCCGCGGCGGCTTGCCGAGGGCAACGAGGCAAACGCCGCGCCGGACGCCGCGAAAGGCCCAACCTTCGTCATCGTGATCCCGCCGCCCAACGTCACCGGAGTGCTTCACATGGGGCATGGCCTCAACAACAGCCTCCAGGACATCGAGGTGCGCTACCACCGCATGCTGGGCGAGGAAACCCTCTGGGTCCCCGGGACGGACCATGCCGGCATCGCCACCCAGAACGTGGTCGAGAAGCAGTTGAAGAAGCGCGGCACAAGCCGCGCGGAGATAGGCCGCGAGAAGTTCCTCGAGGAGACCTGGAAGGTCACCCATGAACATCACGACATCATCGTAAAGCAGCTCCAGAGGCTGGGCTCCTCCTGCGACTGGAGCCGCGAGCGCTTCACGTTCGACGAAGGCCTCTCCCGCGCCGTGCGCGAGGTCTTTGTCTCCCTTTTCGAGAAGGGCTTGATCTATCGCGGCAACTACCTGGTGAACTGGTGCCCGTCCTGCCGGACCGCTATCTCCGACGACGAGGTGGAGCACGAAGAGGTCCGGGGCAAGATGTACTATTATAACTACCCCCTTGCTGACGGCTCAGGATCGATCGCCATCGCCACGACCCGGCCCGAGTCGATGCTGGGAGACACCGCAGTTGCGGTGAACCCCGAGGACGAGAGATACGCCGGGCTCGTGGGAAAAATGGTCGAGCTTCCCCTCACGGGCCGCACAATCCCCATCATCGCTGACTCCATGATCGACAAAACTTTCGGCACCGGGGCCGTGAAGGTGACCCCGGCCCACGATCCGCTGGACAACGAGATCGGGCGCAGGCACAACCTGCCCCAGATCAATATCCTTACCCCCGACGGAAGGCTCAACGAGAACGTGCCGGAGGCGTACCGGGGGCTCTCCGTGCCCAAGGCCCGGGCCAAGGTGGTGGAGGATATCAAGAACGCCGGGCTCTTCATCAAGGAGGAGCCCCATTCGCACCAGGTGGGCCACTGCTATCGCTGCAATACGGTGATCGAACCTTTCCTCTCGGACCAGTGGTTCGTCCGCATGAAGCCGCTCGCCGAAAAGGCCCTGGCGGCCTGGAAGGACGGGAAGCTCCGTTTCTTCCCCCTGAGGTGGGAGAACACCTACTCCAACTGGCTCATCAACATCCGCGATTGGTGCATCTCCCGTCAGCTCTGGTGGGGCCACAGGATCCCGGTGTGGTACTGCGCAACGTGCGGCCAGATGACGGTATCCCGGACCGATCCCACGGCTTGCTCCAAGTGCGGCAGCGCCGATATCCAGCAGGATCCCGACGTGCTCGATACATGGTTCTCCTCCGCCCTCTGGCCTTTCTCCACGCTGGGCTGGCCGGAGAAGACCCCTGACCTTGCCCGCTTCTATCCCACCACCACCCTCATGACGGCATACGAGATCATCTTCTTCTGGGTAGCGCGCATGATCATGATGGGCATCGAGTTCATGGGCGAGGTCCCCTTCCGCGACATCTATATCCACGGCCTGGTGCGGGACAAGCAGGGCAGGAAGATGTCCAAGAGCCTGGGAAACGGGGTGGACCCCCTGGAGGTCATCGACGAGTTCGGCGCCGACGCGCTGAAGTTCACCATGGCCTTCCTCGCGGCCCAGGGACAGGACGTGCTCTTCGACAAGGACTCGGTGAAGCTGGGTTCGCGGTTCGCCAACAAGATCTGGAACGCCTCGCGCTATCTCTTGATGAACCTCGAAGGCCGGAAGCTGCGCGACAAGGCCGGGCTGAAGCTCGGTGAGATCGACCGATGGATACTTCACAGGCTCAACTCCGCCGCGAAGACGGCGCGCGCCGCCCTGGAAGGCTACCGCTTCAACGAGGCGGCCCAGGCGGTATATGAGTTTTTCTGGAACGACTTCTGCGACTGGTACATCGAGGCGGCCAAGCTTCCCCTCGCCGGCGGAAGCGACGATGAGAAGGACAGGATCGTCACCCTCCTGGTTTCGCTCCTTGAGGAGTCCCTGCGCCTCCTGCATCCATTCCTTCCATTAATAACCGAGGAGATCTACCAGAAGCTGCCGCGGGAGGCAGCGGTGGGCGGCGCGACAAAGGGCGATGCGGCCCAATCCCAAGCCGGTCACGGCGCCGGGCCTTCCGCGCCGCCCGCACCCATGAGCATCATGATCCAGCCCTACCCGAAGCCGGACTCCGCCCGGGAGAGCCCCGACGTGGAGGCAAGCTTCTCCGCGCTCCAGGAGCTGGTGCGGGCGGTTCGGACCATCAGAGCCGAGTTCACGATTCCGCCGGACCGAAGGATCGACGTCGCGGTCGTGGCGGAAAAGGCCGGAGGGTCGCGGAAGAACTTCGAGGCACACCGGGAGCTGGTTGCGCATCTCATTGGATCCAAGAGCCTCTCCTTCGCGGACAAAAAGCCTGAAACGGGCGGCACGATACCCGCGGCCGGCAAGGGCTTCGAGGTCTTCGTCTCCGTCAAGGAAGCCATCGACGCTCCACGGGAGGTCCTGAGGCTGACCCGGGAGAAGGAGAAGGCCGCCGCGGAGCGGACGCGGACCGAGGCAAAGCTTGCCAACTCCTCGTTCGTCGAGCGGGCGCCGCGGGAGGTGGTGGACCGCGAGAAGGCGAAGCTCGACGAGCTCGCCGACAGGATCGCCAAGATCGAAAGCTACATCGGCCTGCTGGAGCGGTAGAGTGGAGCCCCTTCGGGAGTCCCTCGACTCCCTCTATTCGAAGCTCAACCGCAGGCGCTTCGTTCATCCCGATCCGCTCGAGTTCCTCTATCGATACGACAGCGCTCAGGACCAGGAGATCGCGGGCCTGGTATCGGCCTGTCTCGCCTACGGAAGGGTGGCACAGATCCTGTCGAGCGTGGGACGCGTTCTGGACCCCATGGGGGAAAGCCCCAGAGGATTCCTCGATCGGTACGCCCGAGGCCGATATCTCCTCCATCTTTGCCGGCTTCGTCCATCGCTTCACGTCGGGGCGGGAGCTTGCTGCGCTCCTCATCGGGGTGAAAAGGGCCCTCTCGCGGTACGGGAGCCTGGAGGAGCTTTTCAGGAGGGGACAAGGGGCGGGCGACGAGACGATCCTTCCGGCTCTGTCCGCCTTCGTGGCCGGGCTCCGCGTCCTGTCGGAGAGCGGCTGCCCCAGCCTCATGCCATCCCCCCAGGACGGCAGCGCCTGCAAGAGGCTGAACCTCTACCTCAGATGGATGGCGCGAGCTGATGCGGTGGATCCCGGCCCGTGGAAAAAGGTTTCGGCCGCCAGGCTCGTCGTTCCCCTGGACACCCACATGCACAGGATCTCGCGCGCCCTCGGTCTCACAAAACGGAAGCAGGCAGACTTGAAGACCGCCCTCGAGGTGACCCGCGCCTTCCGGGAGCTTCGCCCCCGCGACCCCGTCCGATACGACTTCGCCCTCACCCGCCTGGGGATACGCAAGGACTGCGCGGAGAATCCGTTTTCCCGCGCGATGGAAGGGAACATCAGCCGATATCGAGGACCTCGCGAACCGTGCGGGCAAGAGACTCCCTCGTGAAAGGCTTTTGGAGGAGCTTCGATCCTCCCTCTCTCTTCTTCCCGTCCATCGGTACTTCGGCGGTATAGCCGGATACGAAAAGGACCCGGCATTCGGGGTACCGCTCCGTGAGCTGCTCGGCGAGGAGCGGCCCGCTCATGAGGGGCATGACGATATCCGTCACGAGTAGATCGATGGGCTCCTGGCCGTGCTCTCCAACCGTCCGCAGGGCATCGATCCCGTTCTCGGCCTCGCTCACGCGATAACCCTCTTCCTCGAGCACGCGGACGATCAGCTGCCGCACGAGCGGCTCGTCCTCTACGACGAGCACCCTCTCTCCCCTGCCGGGCGTCCGGAGAGCCGGCTCGGCGGGATGGTCCGCCTGCGCCTCCAGCTCAAGCGCGGGAAGGTAGACCCGGAACATGGACCCGCTGCCCCGCTCGCTTTCCACTTCGATATGGCCGCCGCTTTGCGCCACGATTCCGTACACGGTGGACAGGCCCAGGCCCGTCCCTTTGCCCAGCTCCTTGGTCGTAAAGAACGGCTCGAAGATCCGTGAGCGGGTATTATCATCCATTCCCGTGCCGGTGTCGCTCACCGAGATGGCGGCGTAGCGTCCCGGATTGACGCCGATGTGCGAGCGGGCGTACCCCTCGTCCAGATCGACGTTTCTGGTGGAGATCGCGAGCCTTCCTCCCTCGGCCATCGCGTCGCGGGCGTTCACGGCAAGGTTCAGGATCACCTGGTGAATCTGCCCCGGATCTCCTTCAACCCGTCCCAGCTCGGGATCCAGATTCGTCGCCAGGGCTATGTCCTCCCCGATGAGCCGACGGAGCATGGCCGTGATCTCGGAGATCACGGCGTTGATGTCCACGACGGTCCGTTTGAGCATTTGCTTCCTGCCGAATGCGAGAAGCTGTTGGGTGAGGGAGGCGGCACGTTCCGCCATCTTCTTGATCTGGGAGACATCGTCGCGCATGTCGCTGCCCGCCGGCATATTGAGCAGCAGCAGGTCGCTCAGCCCGAGAATCAGGGTCAGAATGTTGTTGAAATCGTGGGCAATCCCCCCGGCGAGAGTCCCAATCGCCTCCATTTTCTGGGCCTGCCGCAGCTGCTCCTCGAGAAGCATCTTCTCCTCTTCCATTCGTTTGCGCTCGGTGATGTCGGAGAAGAGGCCGAAGGCGAAGATCCTGCCCGATACCTCGGCAGTCGTGCGCGCGCGATCATGGATCCAGATCCAGCGGCCGTCCTTCCGCCGGATCCTGTATTGCTGATCGAAATCCTTTCCCTCGGAGAACAGGAGCCGGTAATTCAGCTTCACCCTCTCCGAATCCTCGGGATGTAGCCGCCCGAACCAGATCTCTTCGCCCCCCTGATAGACTTCCTCCGCGGTGAATCCGTAGATGCCCTTCACATTGGAGCTGATGAATATCGTCCGCCCTTCCTGGTCGGATGACCAGATGCAGGTCGGGATGTTCTCGATGATCAGGCGGTATCTCTCTTCGCTTTCCCGCAGTCTCCGCTCGGCATCCTTCAGCTCGGAGATCTCGACGGCGATCCCCCGGACCCCCGCGGGCTTGCCTCCCCGGAGGATGGCCTTGCTGTAGATGAGCACGGGATAGGAGCTTCCGTCCTTTCTCACAAAGAGGTACTCATGCCCGCTTCCCTGCTCTCCCGCCAGAACGCTTTCGATATTCTGACGCGCCCGCGCGCGGTCCTGCGAGGCGACCAGGCTGAGCACGGAGATGCCGCGTTCCATGTCCTCATGCGAATAGCCGGTGGAGACGAATCCATGCTGGTTCGAGTAGGTGAGCCTTCCGTTTATGTCCATCTCGAAGACGAGCTGGGGAAGCAGATCCGCGAGCTCCCTGAAGTGCTCCCGGCTTTCATTGAGCGCGTGGCTGGATTCTTGGGGTGCGATGGGATCGGTTTTTTTCGATAACCTGCGGCTCATCGGCTTTCAATTCCGATTCTATCTCCGCACCGCAAGGAATGTAAAGCTTCGCCGCCGGGCCCCGCCCGAGCCTTATCAAGCCATGGGGGAATTGGTACCTTTTTATGGGGCCTCAGGAATTACACGGCAACGCGCCGGTTGGGCGGACGCGAGGAGGTGAAAATGTCGGTAAGATCCATCATCGAAAACGCCCTGGAGCAGGGCAAGGGCATTCTCCGGCTGGCGCCGAACTGGGTGCCGAGGGTCTTCTGCGTGCCAGGCAGGCGGATCAAGCTGCATCCCGACGACTACTATGCCCTGGGCGGAGATCGGGGCGGAATAGATGAACGCTGGTTCTCTTCCACTACCCCCGCCGACAATGGGCCCAAGACGAGCCCGAACGAGGGCCTTTCCTTCATTATATTCGAGGACGGAGGCCGCGTTGAGAAGGCGCTTTTGCGCGACGCCGTTTCGGAGCTGAAGGAAAACATCATCGGCCGGCGGATCTGGAGCGCCTGCAAGAGCTGGCCCATGTATTCCAAGTTCTTCGACAACAAGGGCGCCCTGCCTCACCACGTGCATCACCGCGACCAGCACGCAAAGCTGCTCGGCCAGTCGGGCAAGCCGGAAGCCTACTTCTTTCCTACCCAGCTCAATAACTACGGCGGGGACTTTCCCTTCTCGTTCTTCGGCCTCAATCCGGGCACCACGAAAGACCAGGTGAGGGAGTGCCTGAGAAACTTCGCCGCGGGAGACAACAAGATCACCAATCTCTCCCAGGCCTCCCGCCTGGAGCTCGGCACGGGCTGGGACGTGCCCGCAGGTGTCCTGCATGCGCCTGGAAGCCTCTGCACCTACGAGCCGCAGAAGGCCTCCGACGTGTTCTCGATGTTCCAGTCCCTTGCGGGAGACGCGATCATCCCCGAGGAGCTGTTGTGGAAAAACGTGCCCAAGGAAAGACGGGGCGACATCGACTTCCTCATCGAGATCCTGGACTGGGAAGCCAATGTGGATCCCGATTTCGCGGCCAAGCACTTCATGAGGCCCAAGCCGGCCAGGCAGGCCGAGAATACCGAGGCTGAAGGCTGGCGGGAGAACTGGATCGTCTATCGCTCGGCCGTTTTCAGCGCCAAGGAGCTGACGGTTCTGCCCGGAAAAACCGTGACGGCCAATGACAGCGCCGCCTATGGGATGATCCTGCTCCAGGGTCACGGCAAGATGGGGGTGTGGGACATCGACACGCCGGCCCTTATCCGCTACGGCCAGCTCACCATGGATGAGTTCTTCGTGACCGAGGACGCCGCTCGCGCGGGGGTCGTCATCTCAAACCCCTCCAGAACCGACCCCATCGTGATATTGAAGCACTTCGGGCCGGAGAACCCGGACCTCACGCTGTAGGGCGAAAGTCGCTGGCTCGCGCCCGCGGCGGCAAGCCCTCAGGGCTGCACCAGCCAATCCTTTGCTTCTTCCGGCTTGTCGAACATGGTGAGCTTGGCCCGAGAAACGAAATTGATGATGTTCATCAGGACTTTTTGGATGCTGGACACGCCGACAACGCACTCCTTTTCCACGATCTGTTTCGCGTTGGTGTAAGCGGCCAGCTTCTTCAGCTCGTCAAGGATTTGCTGATCCGGAATCGAGTTGGTAACGTCGGAGAGAAACAGCGTCTTGGAATTCAAGCCGTCCGCGATTTCCTTCACTTTCTTGATCGTCTCCATCGCCTGCGTCTTCTGCTCGGGTATGGATGCGCGAAGGTTCGTATAGTCGATATACAGAATCTGTTTCCCTTTGTGTTCGACCCACCGCACTCTTTCCATGCTGCCCCCCTCAACGATTCAATATTGAATAAATATACAATCAGCTATTGTTTTTTTCAATGCGGGAGCATGGCAGAGGGCGGGGCCGCGGTTGGCTCACCCCCGCCCTTTGCCCGCCCTGCCCCTCCGCTTCAGAAAATCCTCGAGCACATCGCCATGATCGAAGGCGAGCGTGAGGTCTCGAATCTCTTCCGGTTCGGCCACGAGGACGTCCGCCGCGTCGTCACCGGCTCTAGGAGTGCCTTCCGCGCGGGCGCTGAATACGGTAGTGACAGTGTGAAAGCGCGGGTCTCGCAGGGGATTCGAATACGTGTGGAATTGCTCCAGATCGAGAAGCTCCATGCCCGTTTCCTCGCGCGCTTCTCTTCGCACCGCCTCCTCCAGGCTCTCGCCGTAGTCCACGAACCCGCCGGGGAGGGCGTACCCGAAGGGGGGACTTGACCGCTTCACGAGCACGATGCCGACGGATTGCGCCCGCTGCACCTCGATGATCGCATCCACCGTAACGAAGGGCCCCCAGATGAGGACGTCGAGGAAATGCCGGATGTAGCCCGTGGCCGCCTTTTCGAACTCGGCGAAAGCGGGCCCATCGGGATGGCGGAGCCGGATCGAGCGCAGCGCGGATCCGCCGCTTCGCGCCAGGCGGATGGCCTCCTGCGCCATGATCTTCGCCGAGGCGACGGGCGAAAGTCCGCCGGGCCGGCACCCGAGCGCGGGAAGCGCAATGGAGGAGAGCTTCAGGGAATCCGCCTCGGAAAGGCAGCGGGCGCAGGCGGCCCGGACCGAACGCTCATCGGGGGCGCCGGTTGAAGCCGCCGTGGAAACTCGGAAGAGCGCCGGTTTGCCGCGGCCGGCTGGCTCGATGACGAATCCCTCAGCCGTTTCCACGACCACGACTGATACGTGAGCCTCGGCGGATTCCATCCGCTCCACGCGGATCTCGATACCCTTGATATTCACGGTTGGCCTCCATCACGCGCTCCACGCGGAAAGACTATCTCCATCGGCAGGCCCAATTCGTCCCGCACAGGTATGCCTGCAAGCGCGACAAGCCCCGCCCGGCGCGACTGGAGCGCGCTTGCCGCGAGCGCCAAAGCGTCTATGATGTCATCCGCCGCGCAATCCCGCCGGGGATACCGATCCAGCGACTCGCGCAGGATCTTTCCCGGCTCGGCGATGAAGTGCCGCAGGAGCCGTATCCTCTCCTCCCGACCCGCGAAGGTTTTCTTCCGATGGCGAAGACCCCTGCCCTTCATGGCTCGAAAACAGACCTCGGGATGAGATTCCCGCACGAGCCCCCTGGCTCCGCCGATGCCGCGAAGAAACCGGTCCAGCTCGCGGATCTTCGCCGTGATCCCGAGGCTCTGGCGGGAGAGCCCCTTGCCCGTCAGGCGTCTCTGGGCGGCGAGTGCCGCCGCGGGGCTCGAAGCAAACACGGCATCCCTGCAGGGCACGGGAAAGACGCTCGAAGCGCTCGGCCCGCCCCGGGAACCTTTTCCCAGAATGGCCCTGGCAAGAGAGTCGCAGCGCCTTCCGCCTTTGCCGCCGGGCAGCCCGATCGGCATGTCTATGAGAATGAGCGATGCCCTCCGCCACCGCGACCACAGCTCTCCAAGAGTGGGAAAGAGCTCCGCTTCCCACGACCGCGGCCCGCAAAGGGCAACGCCAAACCATCCCGCCCTGCATCCGTCAACGCCGCAGAAAAATGGCATCCTCACGGGGCAAGTATAGAAGCCGATGGTAATGCGGGCAAGGCGGCGGTTGTCCGGGCCTTTTTCGAGTATGATACAATCCGCCCTATGCTCCCGAATATCCCTCTGCTCCCGTATATTTGAAGGGAGGCCGGCATGGAAAACGAAATCGTCTTCGAGAACGTTTCATTCCGCTATCCCGAAACCGAGAGAGACGTGTTCAGCGGCCTCTCGCTCGCCCTCCCCGGAGGCATCGTTTCTCTCATCGGTCAGAACGGAACGGGAAAATCTACTCTCCTGCTCCTCGCCGCGGGAAGCCTTCTGCCCTCGGAAGGCAAGGTGCTCCTGAAGGGCCTGGACACGCGCGACCTGCGCGACGAAGAGGAGCGGCATCGGCACATCTCTTTCATTTATCAGAACATGGAGTTTGAAACTGAAGAGCCGATCTCCCGGCTCCTCCAGTTCGTGTACGAGGACGGTTTCCACGCCAGGAAAAGCCCTGAGTTCATCCAGGAGCTTGTCGAGGTATTCGAGCTCTCGCCCGTCCTGGGCAGGAAGACCCAGGAGGTGAGCAAGGGGGAGCTGCAGCGGACCATCCTCGCCTTCAGCCTTCTGTACGGCTCTCCCGTGCTCGTGATGGACGAGCCGATTTTCGCCCTGGAGGATTACCAGAAGAAAAGGGCGATGGATTACCTCCAGGGGTACGTGCGGCGGACGGGGGTGAGCCTGTATTACTCGGTTCACGAGCTTGACATCTCGGAAAAATATTCCGACTACATCCTGCTTTTTTCCCGCGCTGCCGAACCCCGCCTGGGCCCCACCGCGGAGCTCTTTACGCGGGACACGATCGAAAAGGCCTACGAGGTTCCCTACTTCATGCTGAAGCGCAGGGAAGAGCTGTATCGCAAGTACCTCGTGGAGCTGTTGAAGACGCGCGGCCGGCGGGGGAAAGAAAACGCGGGAGAGAATTCCGAAGTTTGAAAGGGCGGCCTGCGGGCAGAGGCGTGGTTCTTCAGCGGGGCTTGGAGGAGCGAAGCGTTGCTAGCGCTTGAAGGCGTGCAGCACCTTCTTCACCCCGGCGATGCACAAATCGATGTGCGATCTCTCCCACGATGGGTGGACAAAGAGGACCACGGTCCGGGCCCGGAGCCTCTCCGCTGTTTCACAGGGAGTCTTTCCGCCCCACAGCGCGGCGATGTCGTGGAAGGCAGGCTCCTCGTAGGCTTCCCGCCAGCGGACCGAGGCGCAGGGAATCCCCTCTGCCGCGAGCGCCTGGCGGAAGGTATCAGCCCCACAGGTAAGTTTCTCCGTGTCGAGCTGAACGGGGTACTGCCAATAGGCGCATTTCCTCGCCTCGTTGGAGAGGGGAAGGGCCCCAATCCCGTAGAGCTGCCCAAGCGCGTGATCGTATGCCTTTGCGTAGCCGAAGCGGCGGGACAGGTTCCACGAATCCAACCGCGTGAGCTCCGCCATTCCGATGGCGGACTGAATTTCAGTGAGGCGATAGTTGTAGCCCACCCGCCTGTTGGCGGCCGGCGGCTGCTCGTCTCCGGGCGCGAGGAGGAGCCAGCCCTCCGCGTCGTAGCCTTGATCCCGGATGGAGCGAAGCTCACGGGCAAGCTCGCCGTCGTTCGTGACGAGCATCCCGCCCTCGCCCCCCGTGGTCAGGTGCTTGTTCTGGGAGAAGCTGAAGCAGCCCACATCTCCCAGCGTTCCCGCCTTCTTCCCCCTGTATTCCCCGCCGATGCACTGGGCGCAGTCCTCGACCACGGAAAGGCCGCCGGCGCGGGCCACTTGGAGGATCGCTCCCATGTCGCAGACGACCCCGTAGAGGTGCACCACGATCACGGCGCGGGTCTTCTCCGTGATCAAGCCTTCGAGCCTACGTGGATCGATCGTGTGATCGGCGGATGCGTCACAGAACACGGGGACGGCGCCGGTGTGGAGGACGGAAAATGCCGAGGCGATGAAGGAGTGGGACGGGACGATGACCTCGTCACCCGAGCCGATTCCGAGGGCGACCAGCGCCGCGTGCAGGGCCGCGGTTCCGCTGGAACAGGAAACGGCGTTCGGCGAGCCCAGCCACTCCGCCCACCTCCTCTCGAACTGGCGGCCTTTCGAGCCGGCCCAGTAGGTGAGCCTGCCCGATCGGAGAGTCTCGATTGCCTCGACGCTGGCCCGCTCGGAGAGCTGGGGCCATGAGGGAAACGGCTCCCGAGTGACGGGTTCGCCGCCGAAGATCGCCAGCTTATCGGACATGACGAGCGGATCCCGACCCATACTATCATGATCTCGCCGACCGTCAACTCTGCGGCGGCTTGATGGCGCGAAGCGCCCCCGAACGCCGCATCTGCGGCGGCTTGACGGCGCGAAGCGCCCCCGAACGCCGCATCTGCGGCGGCTTGACGGCGGGCATCAGGCGCAGCCCGCCCGGCGCAGGGCGCCACGAGTCTTCCCGTTTTTTCTGCGGCCTCCTTGACCCATGGGATGCCTCACGCTACATTTGTTTCCTTACGGAGTCCCTGTGCATCATACCGTTGTTTCCAGCGCCCTGTTGCTCTACCTGCTCGCCCCCATGGTCGTGGTCTGGGTGTACCACCTTGCCCAGAGGAGATATGCGGAGGCCGGGGAGAAGAAGCGAACGGCGAGTCTCCTGTTCGCTCTGGTCTTCGTCGGGCTCTGGGTTGCCTCGTATGCCCTTCGGCAATTCAATGCCGACGACGTTTTTCTCATCCCTGTGTTCTTTCTCGCTTTTACCGTCATATCCTGGAGGCGGAAGGATTTCTTTCCCTTTCGATTTTCCTGCGCGCGGTGCGGGAAACCCTTGAGCCTTCAAAAAATCCTCTTCTACGACTCTAACGCATGCGACGCATGCGACCCACCGGCACGAAAATCGATACAAGGAGGCGGAATGCCATGAGGAACAGGAAACTCTCCATGCCGTTCTGGTGCGTAGGCAATCCGGTCGGCGACCCGTTCGGACCGGCCGTGATGGACAGGATATCGAGCCTCGAAGTGTGCGACCTGTTGTGCAAAGCGCACCAGGAGAAGCTCATCGACTTCACGGCGGCCCATGACGACGATCTGGTGCCCTGGGATCCCAAGCACCTCGAGGACGACCTCGATCCTTCAAGCCCCGCGTCGCAGACCCTCAAGAGCCTGAAGGAAAAGCTCGACGCGGTGGAGCTGAAGTTCGTCAACATGACCACCAACCTGCATTCCAACCCCGTATTCCGAAACGGCGGGCTCACAAACCCCAACCCCGAGGTGCGGCTGCTCGCCGCGCGCAAGGTGATGCGATCCATCCGCATCGGCAACTTCTTGGGAGCCGAGTACCTCACCTATTGGGTTGCGCGCGACGGCTTCGAATGCCAGTTCGCCGTGCCCTGGGACAGGTCGTACCGCTATCTGATGGAGGGGCTGAATCTGGCCGAAAAGTACGCCAAGGAGCAGAACGGCACCATCCGGCGAGGATCCATCGAGCCCAAGCCGAACGAGCCTCGCGGGGAGATGTTCCTGCCCACCACGGGGCATGCCCTGGGGATGATCGCCATGCTGAGCGATCCCTCTTTCTGGGGCGTGAACCCCGAGATCCTCCAGCATGAAGGCATGACCAACTTGAGCGCAACCGTCGCCGTTGCAATTGCCATGAGCGCCGGGAAGCTCTTCTTCCTCCATCTGGGAAACCAGAAGCCGGGTCAGTTCGACAACGACCTGCCGACTCTCGTCGGCATGGACGGAGTGAAGGAGATCGTATCGGTGATCTGGCTGCTGGACAGGATGGGGTGGCAGGGACACGTGGAGTTCGACAACCACATCCTGCGCACCGACACGGCTCCGGGCAAGGAGAACAGCGTTCGAATCCGCATGGACTTCATCCGGCAGAACGTGGAGAACTACAAGATGGCAGAGAAGAAGGCGAAGGAGATCGGCGCCGATGCGGACCTGTCCAAGCTCATGGCCGCGCTGTGGGACAGGGAGCCGGCGCTGGCCAAGCTCCTCTCCCAGGCGGAGTCCTCGGCCATCCTGAAGGCGCCCATTGATTACGACAAGATCAACGCGACGGCCCTCCAGGTGGCGCGTCTGGACGCGCAGGTGACCAAGAAGCTGCTGGGCGGCTGACGGGCGCCTTCGCTTCATGAGTCAGCTCGTCTCGATTCTCACGCTTATCGGCGCCTTGGCCGTGGGCATCCTTGCGGGGCGTATTGCGGCAGTGGCGACGTTCGCCGGATCCCGGGTATTCACGGCTCTCCGAAATGCCATCCTTTTCCTCCTGGTTTTCACAATGGGCTTTCGGATCGGCAGGACGGACGAGGTCATCGGCAGCATCCCCACCCTCGGGCTCACCGCCCTGGCATTCGCCGCGGCCACGGTTTTTGGGACTCTTGCGCTCCTTGCCCTGCTTTTTTCTTTCCGAAGCGCAGCGGATCCTGCGCCCGCACCCGAGAGACGGCGGGGAAACGGCGGCGCCTCTGCCCTCCAGGTCCTGAAGGAACCTCTCACGCTCCTCGCCATCCTGATCGCCGGGTTTTTCTGCGGATTGCTCGTTCCTTTCTTCCGGCAGCTCACGGGAGCGGGGCTCATCACGGCCATCCTCTACGTGCTTCTGGTAGTGATCGGCGTCGGCTTGAGCGCTGGGGGAGTCAATATGAGCGAAATCATCACGCATCCCGCCCTGTTCCTCATCCCGCTGGCAACGGCCGCCGGATCGCTCCTGGGAGGGCTTGCCGCCGGCCTGGCCTTGCGCATGCGGATCGGCACCGCCCTCGCCCTCTCCTCGGGGTTCGGATGGTATTCCCTATCCGGGGTGATTCTTACACAGCTGGACGGGCCGATCACGGGCTCCATCGCGTTTCTTTCCAACATGCTTCGGGAATCCATGTCCCTCATCCTGATTCCCCTGCTCTCGCGGACCCGTTTCCCCTACCTCGCGATCGGGGCCGGTGGCGCTACGAGCATGGACGTGACCCTGCCCCTGATCGTGAAGAACTGCGGGCCGCGGTCCGTCGGCTTTGCCTTGGCCTCGGGGGGGCTGCTCTCGCTGGCCGTTCCCATCCTTGTGCCGCTTCTCTACCATCTGGGGTAGCACGGCATCGCACGAATTGCGGCCGGAGCCGCGTCGCAGATGAGCCTGCCGGGCATCGTGAAGCTGCGGCCCCCGAACGAGTGGCCGGCGCGCCCATTCGCGACTCATTCCGCCCTTCCCGCTCACCGCCCTTTTCGCTATACTGGCCGCCACTTCAGATAAAGGAGCACACGATGTACAAGATCGCGGTCATCCCCGGCGATGGCACGGGACCGGAAGTCATTCGAGAAGGAGTGAAGGTTCTCAAAACTGCGTCGAAAAAGTTCTCAATCCCCTTTTCCTTCAGAGAGTTCGACTACGGCGGCGCCCGTTACCTCAAAACGGGGGAAACCCTCCCCGCAGGAGCGATCGATGAGCTTCGCGCCTTCAGCGCGATCTACCTCGGGGCAATCGGCCATCCGGAGGTGAAGCCGGGGATCCTCGAGCAAGGAATCCTTTTGCGCCTGCGCTTCGAGCTGGATCAGTACATCAACCTGCGGCCGGTGAAGCTGTATCCCAACGTGGAGACTCCCCTGGCCCACAAGGGGCCGGAGGATATCGACTTCGTCATCGTTCGGGAGAACGTCGAGGGGTTGTACATCGGCTCCGGCGGTTTTCTCAAGAAAGGCACCCCCGACGAGGTGGCCATCCAGGAGATGGTATACACGCGGAAAGGCGTGGAACGCTGCGTGCGCTTCGCCTTCGACTATACCAGGAAGCGCGGCAGGAAGATGAAGCTCACCATGTCGGGAAAGACGAACGTGCTCACCTACGTCCAGGACCTGTGGTACCGGACCTTCATGGAAGTGGCCAAGGAATACCCCGATATCGCCCCCGACTATGCCCATGTCGACGCCACAACAATGTGGATGGTGAAGAATCCGGAGTGGTTCGACGTGATCGTCACGGAGAACATGTTCGGAGACATCATCACGGACCTCGGCGCGATGATCCAGGGAGGGATGGGAGTCGCGGCCGGCGGCAACATCAATCCCGAGGGCGTCTCGATGTTCGAACCCATCGGCGGCTCTGCTCCCAAGTATACGGGGCAGAACGTGATCAACCCCATGGCCGCCATCCTGGCCGGCGCCATGATGCTGGATCAGCTCGGTGAGGCCAAGGCCGCCGCGGCCGTGGAGAAATCAGCTGTGTCCGTCATCGGCAAAATGAAAAGCATGGCCGCCGGCAAGATGGGCTTTTCAACCAGCGAGATCGGAGACATGGTGGCTGCCGGGATCTGAGGCGGCGGGGCCGGCTTCAGGCCGGGCTGGCTCCAGCCTGGGACGCCTCCAGGCCGGGGCGCCTCCAGATCCGCCCTCTTGTTCTCCGCCCGCTTTTCCTTGCTCACCAGCCGGTTGACGGCGCACGGTCGACAAGAGGCTGTTCGTCGCCGTCGCACAGAGCACCTGCCCTTCCATTGGGCCCCATCGAGGAGGCAATCCGCCACATCCCCGAAGATGTCTGGAAGCTTGACGGCCATTACCGCCTTCGATAGGTTTAGAGCATGCCCCGCGGGCCGGGGCGGCGAGAAACTCGGAGGTGCCACATGGAGTATGTTCGGCTGGGCAAGACGGGGCTCAAGGTTTCGCGGATCTGTCTGGGCACCATGACCTACGGCTCTTCCAAGTGGAGGGACTGGGTGCTCGACGAGCAGGAAGCCCGCCCATTTTTCAAGCGGGCCGTCGAGCTGGGCATCAACTTCTTCGATACTGCCGACATGTACTCGGTTGGCGCGAGCGAAGAGGTGACGGGACGCGCGCTCAAGGCGCTGGCGAAAAGAGAAGAAATCGTGGTTGCCACCAAGGTGTTCAACCCCATGGGACCGGACCCCAACGCCCGCGGCCTGTCCCGCAAGCACATCATGGAGGGAATCGACGCATCCCTCAAACGGCTGGGAATGGATTACGTTGATCTCTACCAGATCCATCGCTGGGACCACGAAACGCCGATCGAGGAAACCCTCGAGGCCTTGAACGACGTCGTGCGCTCCGGCAAGGCGCGCTATATCGGCGCTTCCAGCATGTACGCATGGCAGTTCGCCAAGGCCCTTTACCTGACCGATCTTCACGGCTGGACGCGCTTCTCCTCCATGCAGAACCACTACAATCTCATCTACCGCGAAGAGGAGCGGGAGATGATACCCTTGTGCATCGACCAGGGGATCGGCGTCATCCCGTGGAGCCCCATGGCGCGGGGCTTCCTGGCCGGAAACCGCACGCGGGACAAGAGCGGCGCCACAACCAGAAGCAAATCCGACGACTACGCGCACATGATGTACTACCAGGACGAGGACTTCGATGTCGTGGAGCGCGTGAGCTCGGTGTCACGGGAGATCGGAAAGGCCATGTCGCAGGTAGCCCTGGCATGGATGCTCTCAAAGCCCTACATTACGGCGCCCATCGTGGGCGCGAGCAAGCTTCAGCACCTGGAGCAGGCGGTTGAAGCGGTTTCCCTCAAGCTCACGGCGGAACAGATTCAGAAACTGGAGGAGCCCTACAAGCCCCACCCGATCTATGGCCACCAATAGCGGCTGAAACCGCCGCCCTTGACCGATCCGAAAACCCGGCGCGATACTCTCTTCATTCGTGGAGGAGAATATGAAAAGGCATAAGCCGATTGCGCTCTTCTTCTGTCTTGCGTTCCTTTCCAGCGCCGCGCTCTAGTCCCAGGAGAACAGGATAGCGAACCCCGGGTTCGAGCTGAACCCCAGCGGCGTCAAGAGCCAGGACATTATTGATTGGCAGACCGTCTCCGACAAGGACGCGGACGCGGATTTCGTGGAATCGGGATGGACGCATTCCGGAAGCAACAAGTTCACGCACTGGAAGGCGACGGATTTCAAAGTCTATACCTACCAAACCGTCCAGAACCTGGAAAAGGGCACCTATAACTTCGAGTTCTGGTACGCCAACGGCGACGGGGGCGTGAACTGCTATGTCGAACTGAAGGACTACAGCGGAGATCCCATCCGGATCCCGGTTCCTCGAAGCGGCTCCTGGGTCAAGAAGGAAGTGAAGGATATCGTCATCACGACCGGCGGGGGCAAATTTTCCGATTTCAGCGGCAATCAGAGGGATGTCCTTGCCATCCTCAAGGAGAACGGCGTGAACTTCGTGAGGCTTCGCATCTGGAACGACCCGAAAAACGGCATCTGCGGAGAAGAATCGACTCTCGCCATGGCCAGGAGGATCAAAGCTGCGGGGCCGCGCTGACAGCGAAATACAAAAAGGACATTGTCATCGCCGAGACGGCCTACCCGTTCTGCCTGAACGATGCCGATGGACTGGAAAACATAATGGCCAGGGACGATCAGCTCAAGGCCACGGGCTACGTGCCGACCATCGCCGGCCAGAAGAAATTCCTCGAGGACCTCATCTCTGTCATCAAGCACACACCGAACGGAAGAGGATTGGGACTCTTCTACTGGGAGGGAGCATGGCTGCCCGTGAAGGGCGCGGGCTGGGACCCCGCTGACCCCAATTCCAAGGACGCCTGGGAAAACCAGTGCCTCTTCAATTTTTCCGGGTACGCGCTCGATTCAATAAAGGCGTTCAGGGCGCGGTGATTCCCCGCAGAAGCCTGACCATGTTCCTGGCCAGGTTCTCCGCCATGCGAAGGCCCGTCTCGTCGTCCTTCGCCTCACCCGCGATCGCGGCGCCCGAATGCGAGAAGCCGGGGCCGTCGCTCACCGCCATCACGTGGAGCTGCATGAGAAACGTCGAGATGTTCTGAAGGGTCAGCTCCTGGCCGCCGTGCCTGAACCCGGCGCAGGCTATCCCCCCGCCGATCTTGCCGCTCATGGCATAGGGCTTTTCGTAGGAGGGACGCAGCACAACGCAGCGCTCCATCACCGTCTTGAGCTGGCTGGACACGAGGCCGAAGTAGACGGGAGACCCGATGATGATGCCGTCACAGCGGCGCATCTCCTCCACGATCTCGCCCATATCGTCGTCATGGACGCATGTGCCCCTTTCAGCGCACGTCCAGCAGCCCAGGCAGGGCTCTATTTTCCTTCCCGCCACGGAGAGGTAGGCGGTGTCGGCCCCCTCCGCCGCGGCGGCTCGAAGCGCGTGCTTTACCGCGAATGCAGTACTTCCGTCGGCGCGGCGGCTGCCTGACAGGCCGAGTATTCTCATGGCGCAAGGATACAGGCCGCGATTGCTCATGTAAAGGGAAGCCGGGGAGGCGAACCGCATCGTGACCGCCGGGCTGGCTTGCCGCGCTGATTCTGCTTATATTGGCAGGCATGATCATCTTTTCAGCGGACGCACTTACCGACGAACAACTGGACCAGATCCGGACAATCGATCCCGCAGCACGCATAGTGGGCAAAGATGAATTGGAGGCGGACCCTGGGTTGATCGGAAAGCTCGAGGTGATCTATGGCCATTTGCCTCCTGAATACTGGCCGCGCGCCGCCGGCATGAAATGGCTGCAAAGCACATGGGCCGGCCTGGACATGATCCTCCAAGACCCAGCCGTAAGGGAACACCCCGCGATTATTACGAACGTTCATATCCATGCCGCGGCAATCTCCGAGCACCTCTGGGGTATGTGTCTTATGCTCACCCGCAATTTGCACGCCGCCGTGCGCGCACAAGATAGCCACCAATGGAACATGCAGCCCCTGATTCGAGGGCTGTCGAATCTGAGTGGACGAACCCTGTGCGTGGTGGGCCTGGGAGAGATAGGGCGCCGGTGCGCGGCTATCGGCAAGGCGTTCGGAATGAGAGTGATAGGCATCAGGCGGCGCGGCGCTCTCGGGCCTGCCGTTCCGGAAGCGGACGAAATCCTTGGGCCGGATGATCGCCGCGATGCATTCGCCCGCTCTCGCGTGATAATGGCCACCCTCCCGCACACCGAGAGGACAATTCGCTTCATTTCCCGCAGGGAAATGGACGTAATGAAGGACGTCTATCTTTTGAATGCCGGGCGGGGGAGCTGTATCGACACGGACGCTCTGGTCGAGGCCTTGCGGGCCGGGAAGGTACGCGGCTGCGGGCTTGATGTCACCGAACCGGAGCCCCTTCCCCCGGAGCATCCGCTCTGGGACATGCCCAACGTAATCATCACGCCGCACTACTCCGGGATTCATCCCGGTTACGACAACGAAGCCTTCGCGGTATTCATCGACAATCTGAAAAGATACGTGCACGGCGAGCCGCTGTGCAACGTTGTGGATAAAAACGAGGGTTACTGAGCCCGCGATTGACCCCGTCAAGCGCCGCCGTATATCATCCTGGGAAATGAGCGGATTCTTCGCGGGCCCGGAATCGCCGCTTCGGAGGTTCAGGCTCTTCTCTCCCTCACATCTGGCCGGCATTGGCACGTTCGCGGCAGTGAACATTCTCATCGCGCTCTTCGGCAGCCGCATCCGGGGAACACCGCTCGATACCGCCCTGCGCTTCGGCATCGGCGCCATCCTCTATGTAAACGAGATTCTCCTGTCGGCGTGGAGGCTGCGACACGGGATGTGGTCCGTCAAGACCTCCCTGCCCTTCCACCTCTGCGGCGTCTCCGTGGTGCTCTGCCCGATCATGCTGGGCACGGAGAGCTACACGCTCTTCGAGCTCACGTATTTCTGGGCCATGGGAGGGGCACTCCAGGGTCTGCTCACGCCTGACGTGGAGGGCTTCGATTTCCCCCACTTCCGCTTCATCACGACCTTCGTCTCCCACGGGCTCATCATAACGGCCAACCTGTACATGATCTTCGTGCTGGGGATGAGGCCGACCTTCCTTTCCTACGTGAAGTCGGTGGCCGTGTTGAACCTCTATGCGCTTGCGGCCCTTGCCTTCAATTGGGTCACGGGCGCCAACTACGGCTTTCTCTGCCGCAAGCCGGACGATCCCAGCCTCATCGACTACCTGGGGCCGTGGCCGTGGTACCTCGCAAGCCTCGAAGCAGTTGCCGTCGGCCTTTCCTTCATTTTCTACATTCCGTTCATGATCTGGTGAAGCCTCACTTGTAAAGGCTGGCCAGGCGGCTGAACTCGCCCTTGGCCGCAAGCAGCTCGTCGTGCGTGCCGAACTCCACAAGGCGACTGCGGTGAAGCACGGCCAGCCGGTCCGCGTTTCGAATCGTCGAGAGGCGATGGGCCACGATAAGGGTGGTCCTGCCTCGGACCAACCGGTCCAGTGCCTGCTGGACCATGCGCTCGGATCCGACGTCGAGGGCGCTCGTGGCCTCGTCCAGGATGATGATCCGCGGATCCCGGATCAGGGCCCGTGCAATGGCGATGCGCTGCCGCTGGCCGCCGGAGAGCCTGCTTCCGTGCTCTCCCAGAAGGGTTTCGATGCCGTCGGGAAGCTCCTTGATGAACTGCCAGGCATTTGCCGCCTCCAGGGCCTGCCTGATGCGCTCCTCGTCGATGCCGTTGAACCCGTAGGTGACGTTCTCGCGGATAGTACCTGAAAAAAGTATGACGTTCTGGCTCACCACCGAGAGCTGACGGCGATAGTCCCTGAGGTCCAGCTCGTTCATGTCCCGACCGTCAAGAAGGATGCGGCCCCCGGTGGGACGATGGAAGCCGATGACCAGGTTCATGAGGGTGCTCTTGCCGGATCCCGACTCGCCGACAAATGCCACGATCTGTCCCGCCTCTATAGCGAGATCGATCTCGCACAGCGCAAGGGGAGCCTCCTCGGCGGCTCCATCGAGAGCCGCCCCCGGGCCGGCCGAGGGATAGCGGAAGCACACCCCCTCGAACGTGAATGCCCCGCGGACGCGCCCAACAGGGAACTTTCCCGTATTGCGCTCAACGTCGGGAGACCTCAGCACCTCGCCGATGGACTGAATCGAGGTGATTCCCTTGGCAAGGTCCGGAATGACGTTGACCGTGGCGCTCACCCCGGCCACGATGGAGGCGAAGTAGCCCTGGTAGAGGATAATGTCGCCGATGGGGATCTGGCCCTTGAGCGCCATGTATCCCGTGACCAGGAGGCACAGGAGGCTGAAGGCCTGGAACGCCACCCAGGAGCCGGCGCCGAAGATGCCGTTGAAGATGTCCAGCCTGCGGCCGGCCGTCGCCACCTGGTCCATGGTGCTGGAGATGCGCTGGATCTCGTAGTCTTCCACGGCGTGCGCCCTGGTCACGGGGAGCATCGCGATCATCTCATTGACCCTGTTGCTCATGCCTTCCAGGGCCTGGCGGTAGGTCTGGTTGTTCTGCCTGATCGGCCGGTTGAAGACCCGCACCAGGGCGACGGCGATGGGGATAGTGATACCGTAGAACACCGCGACGACGGGCTTCCTGGTCAGGGTGAGACCGAGGGCGATCGCCACCGTCACCGCCGTGGAAAGAACCGTGCTGACGAACTGCGTGACCATGGTTCCCACGTTCTCCACGTCCCGCAGCACCTTGTTCTGCAGGGCCCCGGTGCGGGCGCGGTCGTGAAACCCGAAGGAGAGCTGCTGGAGCCGCAGCACGAGGCTCATCCTGGTGCGGGCTTCCATGGTGCGTACTCCGCCGTTCAGGAGCCAGACGAAGAGCGTGTGGGTGGGGATGTTCTGGACAATGACCAGGATCATGACGAAGCCGAGGAACAGGGAATGCTCCAGGGCGCCGGGCCCGCCGGCCGCCACAATGTTGATGATGCTCGCCGTGATGATGGGAGACAACCAGACTGGAGAGTGCTTGACAACGTAGGTGAAAGCGGACGCGGCCAGCCGAGGCCACTGACCCTTGAACAGCATGCGAAGAGCGGCAAGAGGCTTTCGGGGCAGGACGTCCGTTTCCAGGAAGTCCGGTGTGCTCACTGCCACGGGGTTCTGCTCTTCCTCATTGGCGGCTCCTCCGTTGTCTTCACGTCTTCTCGCCGTACGCCTCGAGTATCCGATCCATCTCCGCATTGACGCCGGCATCCACGCGGCGGCGGCTCTCATCGGCCTCGAACCACGAAACCGTCCGGCGGATTCCCTCGCGGAAAGGAATGACGGCCTTGAACTCCGGAACGAACGACTTGATCTTGGCGTTGTCGAAGGCAACGCTCCACGTCTTGTCGCCCAGAAGAGTCCCCGTGAGGGAAGGTGCCACGCGCGCGATGAACTCCGATGGGATGTGCACAACCCTCGCCCGAACGCCCAGGGCATCCGCGATCTCGCCATAGATCTGCTCCCAGGTGAGCACCTCGTCCGTGGTTATATGGAATGCGTGGCCCACGGCCGCGAGGTTGCCGACCAGCCCCAGGAAGCCGCGCGCGAAGTCTTCGGAATGCGTCACCACCCACAGGGAGGAGCCGTCGCCGTGTACGATGATGGGCCGTCCCTTTTTCATGCGGTCCGCCAGCGTGTAGCAGCCCCAGCCGCCGATGGCGATGGGGAAGTTCCAGTCATAGGTGAGCGAGGGGCGGACAACGGTCGCCGGAAATCCCTCCTCGCGGTACGCCCGCGTGAGGCGCTCTTCGCAGGCGATCTTGTTCCGCGAATACTCCCAATAGGGATTGAAGAGCGGCGTCGATTCGGTGATGAGGTAGCGGGCGGGCGGCTTCTGGTATGCCGAGGCGGAGCTGATGAATATGAACTGCCTCACCTTGCCCCGGAACAGCTCCAGGTCGAGCTCGATGTCATCCGGCGTGTAGGCGATCCAGTCCACAACCACGTCGAACTGAAGGCCGCGGAGGGCTTTGTGCGCTTCCTCGGGCTTATGGAAATCCGCGGTGAGATGCTGGACGCCGGAAAGCCCGGCAGCGCGCGTCCCGCGGTTGAGCAGGTGCAGCTCCATGCCCCGCGCCGCAGCCATGCGGCTCACCGCCGTGCTGATGAATCCTGTTCCGCCGATGAAAAGAACTCTCATGCCGAAGCCTTCAGTCCGCCGAGCGGCGCGCTAGTCCGGGATCTTCGGGAAATCGAGCGTGGCGAAGTAATCCTCCACCGTTTCCGCCCGCCGGATCTGCTTCACGCTTCCGTCGGGCCTGAGGAGCAGCTCCGCAGAGCGCAGCTTCCCGTTGTAGTTGAAGCCCATAGAGAACCCGTGGGCCCCCGTGTCGTGGATCACAACGATATCCCCCTCCTGGACGGGGGGAGCTTCCTGGCGATGGCGAACTTGTCGCTGTTCTCGCACAGCGAGCCCGTGACGTCATACACGCGATCCGCCGGGAGGCTCTCCTTGCCGAGGACCGTGATATGGTGGTAGGCGCCGTAGATGGCAGGGCGCATGAGGTTCGCCATGCTCGCGTCGACGCCCACGAAGTCCCTGTACGTGTGCTTGAGGTGCAGGACCCGGCTCACCAGGCAGCCGAAGGGACCGGTCATGGCCCGCCCGCTTTCCATGTAGACCTTGATGGGGTGGAGACCGTTCGCCCTGATCCGCAGCTCGTATTCCCGCCGGACTCCATTTGCGTAGACCTTGAAATCCAGCGGCTCCTGCTCCGGCCTGTAGGGGATGCCGAACCCGCCGCCGAGGTTCACGAATTCGAATTTGATGCCCAGCTTCCGCGAGATTTCCACCGCCAGATCGAAGAGCATCCGCGCCGTCTCGATGTGGTAATCGACGTTGAGCTCGTTGGAGACAACCATGGCGTGAAGGCCGAAGCGCTTCACGCCCCTGTCGCGCACGATGCGGTACCCCTCGAAGAGCTGGTCCCGCGTGAAGCCGTACTTGGCCTCCTCGGGCTTTCCGATGATCTCGTTTCCCCCGCGAAGGGGCCCGGGATTGTAGCGAAAGCTGATGAGATCGGGCAGCCCCCCGTTCTTCTCTAAAAAAGCGATATGGCCGATGTCGTCGAGGTTGATGATGGCCCCCATCGCGCGCGCCTTCACGAACTCGGCGGCGGGGGTGTTGTTGGAGCTGAACATCACCATCTCGCCGGTAATTCCCACCCTCTCGGACATCTCGAGCTCCGGCAGGGAGCTGGTGTCGGTGCCGAAGCCTTCCTGTTTCATGATGGCCAGGATGTGCGGGTTGGGGCAGGCCTTGACCGCGAAGAACTCGCGGTACCCCTCGGCCCACGAGAAGGCGCTCTTCAGGGCTTTCGCGTTATCCCGGATCCCCTTTTCGTCGTAGATATGAAACGGGGTCGGGTGGTCCGCAATGATTCTCTCGATCTGTTCCTTGGTGAATGGGAGCCGCTTATCCGCCATGCCTTTTCCTGGTGGGGGGAAGCATAACGGGAAAAAGGATGCGCGTCCATGGGAGGCGGCGCCAAGGGAATCGGCTCTCGGGGCGCCGTGGGACAGCCCGCGTCACCCCGAGAGTCAGCCCGCGGAATCCTGCTGCTCCCCCGCCATCTGGATCACGGCCCGCGAGATCTCCTGAAGGGGGAGCACGCGGTCCACCCCGCCCAGCTTGATGGCCTCCTTGGGCATGCCGAAGACCACCGAGGTCGCTTTCGTCCTGCGCGATCGTGGAGGCGCCCGCCTGTTTCATCTCCAGCATTCCCTTGGCCCCGTCGTCTCCCATGCCGGTCATGATGACCCCCACGCAGTTCTTTCCCGCGCAGCGGGCGGCGGAGCGGAACAGCACGTCGACCGAGGGGCGGTGGCGCGAAACGAGCGGCCCTTCGCGCACCTCCACGAAGTAGCGTGCGCCGCTTCGCTTCAGGAGGGTATGGAAGTTGCCCGGGGCGATCAGCGCCCGGCCCCTCAGCACGGTATCGTTATCGGCGGCCTCCTTGACCGAAATCCTGCACAGCCCGTCCAGCCTCTGGGCGAAGGCGCGGGTGAAGTGCTCGGGCATGTGCTGAACCACGACGATCCCGGGTGCATCCTCGGGAAGGGCCTCCAGCAGCTCCTTCAACGCCTCCGTTCCCCCCGTCGAGGCTCCGACGACGACCACCTTCTCCGTGGTCTGGATCATCGCATTCGGGGCCGGCTTGGCGAGGATGGCGTCCGCATTGAGCTTGGGGGGCACGTTCATCGCGGAGGCGGGAAATGAGGTGCGGCGGCTCACCCGCGCATGAGCCGCTGCCTTCACGGCGTCGATGATGCGGATCTTGGATTCCTCCAGGAACTGGCGGGTCCCCAGGCGGGGCTTCGTGATGATGTCCAGGGCGCCGTAGTCGAGGGCGCGCAGGGCGGTCTCGGAGCCGGTCTCCGCCAGGCTGGAGCAGATGATCACGGGGATGGGCCTCTGCGCCATGAGAGTCTGCAGGAACGTGATGCCGTCCATGCGGGGCATCTCGATGTCCAGCGTGATGACGTCCGGCGGCTCGCGGTTGATCTTGTCCAAGGCGATGAGCGGGTCGGAGGCCACCCCGAGCACGAAAATCTCCGGGTCCTCGGAGAGGATGCTCGTGAGGGTCTGTCGAACCACGGCGGAGTCGTCGACGATGAGAACGCGGATCTTCTTTTCCACCGCGAAATCCTTTCCTATACCTTCTTGTAGACGGTCGGGGCCGCGGACTTGAGAGGCAGGTCCATGCCCATGAGGGTCTCGGAATGACCCATGAACAGGTATCCGCCCTCGCGCAGGCAGCGGGCGAGCCTGCCCACGAGCTTCTCCTGCGTCGACCTGTCGAAGTAGATGATGACGTTGCGGCAGAAGATCACGTCCATGGCGCCTTCGATGCCGTAGCGCCGGTCCATGAGGTTGATCCGCTGGAAGGTCACCAGGGCCCGCAGCTCGGGGCAGATGCGCACGAGGCCCCTGCTTTTGTCCTTGCTTCGAAGAAGATACTTCTTCTTCAGCTCCTCGGGAATCGGCTTCGCCTTCTCCTCGTCGTAGATCGCGGTCCGTGCCGCCTCCAGCACCCGGGACGAGATGTCGCTGGCGAGCACGGAGAAGCGCAGCCCGAGGTTTGCTTCCCGGTACTCGGAAAGGAACATCGCGATCGTATAGGGCTCTTCGCCCGTGGAGCAGCCCGCGCTCCAGACTGCCAGGTCCCTCCGCCGTCCCACCTCCGAGGAGGCGAGAAGGTTCGGAATGACGGACTGCACGAGGTAATCGAAATGGCTCGGCTCGCGGAAGAAGTCGGTTTTGTTGGTGGTCACCGCGTCGATCAGGGAGATGAGCTCCGCGTCGTCCCCGTTTTCGAAGACATGATGGTAGTAATCGCGAAAAGATGCGAGGCCGGTCGCCTTGAGGCGCTTCTGCAGTCGCGCCTCCAGCATGACCTTCTTGACGGGCGGCATCTTGATTCCCAGCTCGCCCTCGATGAACCGGCTGTAGCGCGAAAACTCCTCGTCGCTCATCGAGACCCGCTGGAAGCGGAGATCTTCCACCCGCTTCTCAGGCTTTCCCGCCACCGCGTTCCCTTTCGGCCTCGGAGATTATGGCGAAGATATCGATGATGAGCGCCACCGTGCCGTCTCCCAGGATGGTCGCGCCGGAGATTCCCTGGTAGTTCTTGTTGCCATGGAAGCAAGTCTATTGAAAGCTCAGGAATTATCAAGCGCGTCGCCGCGCGGGGCGGGCGCGCCGCCCGAGACGCGGGCCCCTCCGCCCATCCGTTTCTTCACGGTGCGGAAGAAAAACATCCGGGCCCTCTCCGCGGCGGAGTACAGGGCGTGGCCCGCTCTAAGATAGGGCACGTCCCATGTGCCCCACCTCTCCCGCACCCTATCGGAAAACCCCGTCTTGAACTGATACAGGCCGATCATTGGGTGCCCGGGATCGGGCCGAGGCGGAACCCCGTACAGATCGTACGACGTGCAGCCCGCAGCCTTCGCCATGCGGATCGCCTCCCACTGAAGGGCGTAGGTTGGCATGAGATTTCGCTTCGCCCCCGAGGATGCGCCCGTGAGGTAGACGGCCGCTGCCTTCCAGAAGACGACGATGTTGCCGGCGAGAAGCTCGCCATCCGCGAACGCGAGGAGGAGCTTCACGGAAGGCCGGCGTCCGTCATAGGTGCCGGAGAGCTTCAGCAGGTCCGCGTAATAGTCTTTCGCGTGGATGGCTATCCGGTCGCGGCGGCTCGTCTCCCTGTACAGCTCGTACCAGGCGTCTATGTCTTCCTCCGCACCTTCCCTCACGATAACGCCCTTTTTTGCCGCCAGCCGGATGTTGTATCGCGTCTTCGTCTTCATTGCGGCAAGGATGGAATCGAGCGGCGGGGCGAGATCCACCACCACGGTGGATGGAGGCTGGATATCGTCGCGGGATTTTCTAACGTCGGAGCGGCAGAGGTCGCTCGCATCCCCGCCGCGCTCCCAGGGAAGGTCAAAGCGCAGCAGGAGGGTGTTCGCGGGAAGGTGGGGACGGACCGCTCCCGCGAGACGGGAGAGAAGCTCGCCCCTGCCGCTTTCCGGCTCGAGCGCGGGGCCGAAAGGCACGTAGCCGAGGGTGAAGATCGACGAAAGGCCGCGCGTCAGCACCAGAAGCCCGAAGCTTCGCCCGCCCGCCGACGCGGTGAAGGGGTGAGGAATCCAGCCGTGCGCTTTTTTGAAGTATCCCCAGAAACCGGACTGGAGGAGCTCCGCGCTCTCGTCCAGGGAGCGGAGCTCGGCCGGAAGGACGGATACCTCGATTATTTCACCCTGCCCTTCTGAACCTTGGAGGTCGAAAGCTGCCTGTCCCCTACGCGCAGGGGAGTGGCGCCGACAACCACCTTGAAATCCTCCACCACGATGGGAATCGAGGCAAAGGTATCGATATCGATCTCCTGGAACGCGGCTCCCTGCGCGGTCTCGTCTCCGGAGAGCGCCACCGTGTCCCCCGGTTTTGCGTGGTCGGCGAAGAGAACCTCCACCGTCTTGCCTTCCTGGGCGGCGAGGAGCATCCCCTTGCTCTCCACCCCTCGAAGCATCGCGGGCTTGAGGTTTGTGACGATGACCACGTTTCTTCCCGCAAGCTCTTCTTCCGTATAATGCGGAACGAGCCCGGAGACGATCTCGCGCTGCTCGCCTCCGAGGTCCACGGTCTCGATATAGAGCTTCTCGGCCTCGGGGTGCCTCTTGATCTGGAGGATGCGCGCCACCTTCAGCTCGATCGTGCGGCTGAATTGCGCCGCAAGGTCCGCCTCCCTGGCTTCGGCGCGCTCCTTCTGGGTGCCGGAGAAACGGGCGCGAAGCTCCTCGATCTCCTTGTCTTCGAGCCTTTTGAACAGGATCTCGGGCCTGCCGATGGCTCCGATCCCGGCAAGCGCTCCCAGGTCATTCCACTCCAGCCTGTCGATGCCCATCATGGCCGCGATACGCTCCGAGGTTGCGGGAATATAGGGGCCGGCCAGGATGGCGAGGTCCCGCACGAGATACGTCAGGTTCCAGATCAGGCTCGCCGTGGCGTCAGGGCTATCCTTGACGCCCCTCCAGGGCTCTCCGTCCTGGAACTTCTTGTTGCCGATGGAGGAGAGGGCGAAAATTTTCTGAAGGCCTCCCGAAGCTCGACCTTCTCCAGGAGCCCGGCGATCTCTCTTTCTGCAGCGTGCACTTCCCGCCAGAACGTCTGGTCCGCCGAGCCTTCGGGGAGCTTTTCGCCGTAGAAGCGCGAGACGAAGGAGAGGGTGCGGTTGACGAGGTTTCCCAGGTTGCCGATGAGCTCGGCGTTCACCTTTTCCTGGAAATCTTTCCACGTGAAGTCGAAGTCCGATTTCTCGGGCCTGTTGTAGTAGATGTAGAACCGCCACACGTCCGCCGGGATGCCGGTGTCCTTGGCATCGGAGCCAAAGACCCCGACGCCGCGGCTCTTGGAGAACTTCCCCCCCTCGTAATTCATGTACTCGGTGGAAGACATGTGGAAGAGCTTTGTCCACTTCTCTCCCGTGCCGATGAGGCTGGAGGGAAAGATCACGGTATGGAAGGGGATGTTGTCCTTGCCGATGAACTGGTAGAGCTTCACCCGCTCGGGCTCGCGCCACCAGCTCTCCCATTCCCTGATATGCTCGGCGGTGATGGAGATGTAGCCGATGGGGGCGTCGAACCAGACGTAGAAGACCTTCTTCCGATAGCCGTCCAGCGGAACGGGGATGCCCCACGTGAGGTCGCGCGTAATGCACCGCTCCTTCAGGCCGTCGCGCATCCATGCGTAGGTCATCTGCACGGCGTTTCTCGCCCAGAAACCCTTCTCCGCCGCCCCCTCGATCCAGTTTCGAAGCTTGGGCAGGATCGCCATGAGGTCGATGAAGAGGTGCCTGGTCTCGCGCATCACGGGCTTTGTTCCGCACACGCTGCAGCGCGCGTCCACGAGCTCCGAGGGGTCCAGGAGCTTTCCGCAGTTCTCGCACTGGTCCCCCCGGGCGTCCTTGTAGCCGCAGTGAGGGCATGTGCCCAGAACGTAGCGGTCCGCGAGGAAGCGCCTGTCTTTCTCGCAGTAGGGCTGGCTCATGGTCCGCTGCCGGATGTAGCCGTTCTCGTTGAGCTTGCGGAAGATGCCTTGCGTGATCTCGGTATGCACCGGCACCGAGGTGCGGCCGAAGCGGTCGAAGGTGATCGTGAACCAGCTGTAGATGTCTCTGTGGATCGCGTGGTAGCGGTCGCACAGCTCGCGCGGAGTGATCCCCTCCTCCAGCGCCCGTGTTTCCGTAGCCGTGCCATACTCGTCCGTGCCGCAGACGTACAGCGTCTGGTACCCGGCCAGGCGGCAGTAGCGGGCGAACACGTCGGCGGAGAGGACCTGGATGAGGTTCCCCAGGTGCGGGATATTGTTCACGTAGGGCAGCGCCGAGGTGATGAGCCGTCGTTCCATATGTTCGTAAAATCTAACCGCGCCTAGGAGGGGTGTCAAGCCGAGTGCAGCCGAAGGCTGCACTCACGGGGCCCCACGGCGGCAGCGGCGCACGCAAGGGTGCCGCGGGAGCCGTGGCGGGCTTTCCTTGACTGCCTCGGTCCTCTCCCCTACTATGGAAGGGAAAGGAGTCCCCATGAGTGACGCAAGGCAGAGCAGCTGGCTGCGAGGGGTCACGCCCCGCACGGTGCTGATCGTGATCGGCGTGGTCATCCTCCTCATCGTCGTGTTCTCCAGCTTCTTCGTCGTGGACCAGAGGGAGGAGGCGGCCGTGCTGTATTTCGGAAAGTTCTCGCGCATCGTCGGGCCGGGGCTGCACTTCAAGATGCCCTTCGGCGTCGAACGCAACTACAACGTTCCCACCCAGCGGATATTAAAGGAAGAGTTCGGGTTCCGCACCGAGAGACCCGGTATCGTCTCCGTTTATTCCTCTCAGGATTTCCCCGAGGAGTCCATCATGCTCACGGGAGACCTGAACATCATAGACGTGGAATGGATCATCCAGTACCAGGTGACCGACGTTCGGGCATGGCTTTTCAACGTGGACGACCAGCACAAGACGATCCGCGACATCTCGCAATCCGTGGTCAACCAGCTCGTCGGAGACCGCACAATCTTCGACGTCATAGGGTCCGAGCGGGCCAACATCGAAACGCAGGGCCAGGACATGATGAACGACCTTTTCAAGGAGTACGGGCTGGGAATCCGCGTGATAACCGTGAAGCTCCAGAACATCGTGCCGCCCAAGGGGGCCGTCCAGGACGCCTTCGAGGACGTGAACAAGGCAATCCAGGACAGGAGCAGGCTGATCAACGAGGGCAAGGAAGCCTACAACCAGTCGATACCCAGGGCCCGCGGACAGGCCGAACAGGTGATCCAGGAGGCCGAAGGCTACGCCACCGAGCGGGTGAACAGGGCGAAGGGAGACGTTGCGCGCTTCTCCGCCGTGCTGGGCGAATACCGCAAGGCGCCGGACCTGGTGCGAACACGGCTGTATTACGAGATGTACGACGACGTGTTCTCGAGCGCCCCCGCGGGGACCGACCTCATCGACAAAAACCTGAAGAACTTCATTCCGCTTAAAAGCATGAGCGGGACGCCTCCTGCGCCGCCCGCCCCGGCCGCTTCGACTCAAGGAGGCACCCAATGAAAAAGACGATAACCGTCATTCTCGTCGTCGCGGCGGTCCTCCTGATCCTTTCTCTCCTCGGGCCCTACTACACGGTGACCGAGGGGGAGCAAGCCGTGGTTGTACAGTTCGGAAGGATCGTACGCGTGGAGACGTCGGCGGGCCTGAAGATCAAGGTCCCCTTCGTTGAGAGCGTGGTCAAGTACTCGAAGAAAGTCCAGTCGTGGGACGGAGAGGCGCAACGCCTGCAGACGGCGGAAAACCAGTTCGTCTGGGTGGACACCACCGCGCGCTGGAAGATCGTGGACCCCAAGAAGTTCTACGAATCGGTGGGCAGCGTGCCCCAGGCGCACGCGCGGCTCGATGACGTGATCGATTCCGAAGTCAAGAAGATCATCGCCCGCAACTACTTCCGGGAAGCGGTGAGGAACTCCAACGTCATCAGCCAGATCAAGAGAGCCAACATGCTGATGAGCGTTGCGGGCACCGCCGAGAGCCCGGAGAGCCTGAGCAACATCTCGACGCTTGCTGAAACAGCCTATGAGCCGATTACGAAAGGGCGGCGCGCTCTCTCCGAGGAGATGCTGGGCGAGTCGCGCACCATCATGCCCCAATACGGCATGGAGCTCATCGACATCCTCATACGCCAGATCAAGTACTCCGACGACCTCACCCAGAGCGTCTTCGACCGGATGATCAAGGAGAGAAACCAGATCGCGCAGGCGTTCCGATCCGATGGGGAGGGAGAAAAGGCGAAATGGTTGGGACAGATGACAAGAGAGCTCCTTCTCATCCAGTCCGACGCGGACAGGAAGGCAAAGGAGATCAAGGGAAAGGCGGATGCCGAAGCCCTGGACATCCGCAACAAGGCCTACAGCCAGGACACGGACTTTGCAGACTACTGGATGGCGCTGGAGGAATACAAGGCGCTTCTCCCCAAGTTCAACAAGACTCTCACCACGGATTCCGACTTCTACAAGTATCTCTACAACAAACGGGGACGGTGAGGGCAGCGATTCGCCTGAAATGATGGGGCCCGCCGGAAGGCGGGCCTTTTTGTTTGGAGGCAAAGCGGCGGGGCGGGAGGGGCATGAAGGCTAATTTTCCCAACTGCCTTCTGCTTTTCCTTGACAATGCATGCAATCTATGCCTATATTGCATGCATGAAAAGAAGGCAAACCGAGCAGTATACGATCCGCGGTGTCCCCGAGGCGGTGGGAGCAAGCTTGAGAGATCGAGCTCGCAGAGAAGGGAAGAGTCTCAACAAGATTGCGATCGAAGCGCTTATGCGGGGGCTGGGCCTCTCTTCGGATATGATCCAATCCACCGACCTGGACGATCTAGCCGGGACATGGATCGAAGATCCCGCTTTCGACGAGGCAATCCGCGAAATGGATCGGGTTGACGAGGAGACCTGGAAGTGAGGCTCTTGATAGACACAAACAGATATCGGGATTTTTGCGCGGGCATTGCCGAGATTGTCGAATTGTTCAGGGTTGCGGAGTCAATCTTCATCTCATTTGTGACAATTGCGGAGCTACGAGCGGGTTTTCTCCTCGGCTCTGCGGGCAAAAGGAACGAGAGGGTCCTCGGTCTTTTTCTCAACCGCCCTCGCGTCAGGACCCTCTGGCCTGATGAAGGCACCACCTATCACTACGCGCGTCTGTTCGTGCAATTGCGCGCGCAAGGCACACCGATTCCCACGAACGACATGTGGATAGCTGCTCTTTCGCTCCAGCACAATCTTGCCCTATGCTCGCGAGACGCTCATTTCGACTCGCTTCCCCAACTGCCAAGGATTTAATTCCATGCCATGCTGCCGGCATCATGGCGCTGAGCCATGACAGCGGGGCATGGAGGGCTGTTCCTGCATGCGCAGAAAATGTATCCTCATGGAGGGAAGAGGCGACTCACATGCAAAAACCGAAGATTCCGCAGAACGTGTCCCCATTCGCACATGCGTGTCTCGAAGCGCTCGCGGCGAAAGAGCTGGGAAGCTATGTATCGCTGGGCGGCGCTTTCGGGCTGGCTCATTATATCGAGTATCGGACCACCCACGATATAGACGCCTGGTGGAATGAGCCTGTTCCAGGGAAAACCCGCGAAGAACTGATCAAGGCGATTTCGGACGCGCTGGGGCGCTTCGGCCGGGTGCGTCTGAGATCCTGGGGTGACGTGACAAGCGTGGAGCTGGAGAGAGAGGGAAAAACCGTCTTCAGCTTCCAGATCGCGGACAGAAGCGCTCGAATAGATGAACCCACGATCAGCCCTTGGCCCGGCCACATCAAAATCGACACGCTGGATGAGCTTATTGCGAGCAAGATGAACGCGTTGGTGGAGCGCGGGGCGCCACGGGATTTTCGCGATATTTTTACAATCTGCCGGAGCCGAATCTCCAGCCCGGAAAACTGCTGGAAGCTGTGGGAAAAGCGCCGGCATCTGTCTCACGAAAATGCCGAAAAAACTCGGGCTTTCATTGCAATCAGATCTCACCTCTCCCGGCTGGAGGCTGCCCGCCCCCTTGAGGGCATCTCAGATCCCCATGAGCGGGATGAGGCTTCCCGGCTGCGCTCATGGTTTGAAAAGGAATTCCTTAATGAGCTTCCGAATTGACGGTTCCCTCTACCCCGACGAGAAACCTCCGGACAACCTGGACACGCTTCCGGCCAGAATCGACTTCATTTCCCGATTGTGCGCCGCGTGGGATTTCGGGATTCTCCCCGACCTTCAAACCATTCAGGAGCTGCGCAAGCAAAAGTGGCGCGAGGCGGTGGATGGGTGCATGTTTTTGACCTCGCCGACATACCACCTTCTTCGCCGGTGGCACGGCTTATCGCGCAAGCCGTTCCTCGGAACAATCCCCGCCTACATTCTCGAAGACCCGAATCTCAAACACGTCTGAGGGGGGAGTATCCTCATGGATGCAAAAGAGATTCTGGAGCTCAACGGAAACTTCAGATCCTCGCCGCTTATCGAGGCTGCTCATCGCTTCCACTTTGTCATTGTCGAGCGAAGCATGAAGACTACATGAAAGCGGGATTTGAGAAAACTACGCGGTCATTTCTGAAACCAGAGTGCGGGACTCCCGGAGACTACAAAGCGGGCAACTACAGTAGTTGAAGGCTCGCGTTTGAGGATCGCCTCAACGCAAGCAGCCACATCCAAAAGGTGCAATACTAGAGGATGGTAGGAAGTGCTTTCATGCGAACCTGTCTTGGCCCACAGGAAAGCTAGCGGCCCTGAAAACGTCTTGGCAGTGGAGTTGCCCATTCTTGAATTGCCTGCTTCGTCCTTACCTTCCTCCTTTGCTCTTCTTACCATTTGCTTCCACTCGTCTGAATTTTACTTGCCCTCTGTTGCAGCTACCGCAACCCCTCAGCCAATTCCGTAGAGCTCTTTCATCCGCCGGACTTCCTCGCAGAAGCGTTCCCTCAGCTCCTTCGGCTCCAGAATTTCCACGTCCGCTCCCCAGCCCCGGATCCAGGGATACATTTCCAGCGGTTCTGCGACAGCCGCGTCGAACAGGAGAGAGCCGTCAGGGCAATCTTCCAAAGTTTGACTTTCGTGCCAGACCGTCTCACGGACCCGCTCCGCGACGGCGGCGGAGAACCTCAGAACAATGGAAACGGGTTTGCTCCCGGCGCGCCCCCAAATCCCCCACACGGCGCAAGTGTACGCATCCACATCGAAATCGGCGGGCGGCGGGAAGCTCTCTTCCGTAGGCCGGACCGAACGGATTCGTTCCAGCTTGAAAGTCCGCATCTCATTCAGGTCCGGGCACATTCCAATGGCATGGATTGAGTTTCCGTCAGGGTACGGTTCCAGGCAGTAGGGCTGGAACCGATACTCATCGGTCCGTCCTCTTCGCAGGGACAAATGGCGCAAGAGCACGGTTTTGTGTTCAGCGGATGCGGCTATGAGAGCCTCCATGACTTCGCGGTATCGCCTTGTGAAAGCCGGGAAGCGATGGGAATCCAGTGAATCGGCGGTTTCCTGGAGCCTCCGCGAAAGGGTTGGAGAAGCGCGTTCGGCTGCCAGGGCCAGCTTGCGGAGTGAGGCGGCCGCATGGGGAAAAGGAAGGCGGATCTTGCGAAAGAAGAGCCTGAAGGCAAGCCTCACGCTCTCTATTTCGTGAGCCGTCAGCCGGACTGGCGCCAGGTATCTGGACCGGTCTATCCAGACTTTCCCGTCGTCCTCTTCCACCAGGGGAACAAGGTCCGTGAGTGCCGTGACATAGCGCCCGGCCGTGAATCGGTCCACTCCGAGCCGCGGCGCAATCTCGGCTTTGCGAAGCCCATCCGGATGTGAGAGAAGAAGCGCCTCCAGCTGAAGGAGCCTTTCAGCCTTGCTCAATGCTTTGCTCATTTTTTGCTTGACCGCTGAATATCCCTTTTACCACATGCCCATAAGAGCCCGCTTTAGGCTCTCAATGATACATAAAACCTACAGGATGTCTTGACAAAGCTCTGGATGAACCGCACTCTCATCGAGAGAATGAGCGCATACTCCCTCATCGCATTCAGCACATTCTTTACCGCTTTCTTCCTCGGCATCTACATGCTCCTGATAGACGCTCGCAAGAGGACCCACCATTTGTTCTTTCTCGGCTCCCTCGTGGTGGCGCTCTGGAACCTGCTTGCGGCATTCTTCTTTTCCGCGCAATCGAAAGAGTCATTCCTGCTGCTCTTCCGCCTGGCGTCTACCCTGGGAATACTTTTCTACTCGATGATGCCGCACCTCACCGTGGTCTCGATCAAGAAACCGCGGAGCGGCTGGATCGTGTTCCTCTCTTATGCCCTGTCCGCGGTGGCGCATTACAGGAACTGGACCTCCTACTACCTTTTCCAGGATTTCACGAAAGTCGACGGCGTATGGGCGGCCCTGCCGGCTCTCAACTCCTTCTGGCAGTTCTACTGGCTGGTCTATTCCCGGGGCGCGATAGCCCTTTGCGTCATCCTTGTCTATCGCTGGATGAAAACGCGGACCTCTCCCCTGGAGAGAAAACACGGGGTCATCATTTCCCTTTCTTTTTCAGTCTTCCTCGCGCTCTCCTTTCTCGAGATCCCTGCCCTGGCTCCGTTCGCCGCCATCCCGCCGATCGGCTCCATGTTCGTCGTCATCGTGGTATTCGGTGTCTGGTTCGCCGTTTTCAAGTACAGGTTCCTCTCCATAACCGACACGATGGTGAGCAAGAGCATCCTGGAAAATATGGATGTTTTCATCATCCTCCTGGACCCGACGCTCCGCGTGATGATGATCAACCGCAAGGCCGAAGCAATGCTGGGCAAGAATCCGAACAAGGTTGTCGGAAAGGATGTCACCCTGACCCTCTGCCTGACCCCGACGCTGCGCGACGGAATTCAGCGCGTCCTGGGAGAGCAGGTCCCCTCCTTCTCCTGCAACTACACGATAGATTGCGAGGGGCAGGACTCCGGGGAATCACCGATGATGGAGCTGAAGCTCTCCCTCGCGAGGGACCGCATGGGGGAGAAGCTGGGGATCCTGATCATCGGCCAGGAGGTGCTCGGCCTGACGCATTTCTGCGCGCGTTTCCACATCACGCTCCGGGAATGGGAAGCTGTGCACTTCATCTGCTCCGGCGCCACAAACAAGGAGATCGCGGAGCGCCTCTACATCACGGAGAGAACCGTCAAGGCGCATGTCACCCACATCTACGACAAGCTGGGAGTGAACAACAAGATGGGTCTGCTGAAGGTTTTGCGGGAATTCAACCTCATGCCCGAAGCCGGCCTCGCCCTCGAGCCCAAGAGGGACAGAATCCGCCGCTCGAGGCCATTATCAGTCTGATTTTGCCCTTCCTTTCCATATTCATAGCGGCCCTCTAGTACTTTTGTACAATAGAAAAAACGCCCAATTGTACTTTCGTACGATGAATCCATCGGCTCAAAGCGATACAGTTGCACTCGATAGTGAGCTTGCCAAAAAGTAAGCGGGGAATGACAATAAGAATGTAAGGGATCGAAAAAGTGCCGGAAGTGGGAGCGCTGCTGCTCCTGGGCAGCGCCCCTGCTTCTCCGGACCTGATGCATGCCTCAGTCATCCCGATTGCTTCGGCTGATGTCCGAATCTCAAAGCGGCGGTACCCTCAATTTTCGAAAGACCCTCAAGAAACGAAGCCGGGACGGCATGCTCCCTGGCGAATCCTTTCAGCTGTTCGAGAGTTTCCGCAAAGACCGCGCGGTATTTGCGGTGAGCGAATGAGCCGAGAAGCCTCAGGATATCCCTGAAAAACCGCCTCTGGAGAGACGCGTCCGCCCCTCCGGCAATGAGCCGGATAAGCACGTCGATTTCCTCCCGTCTGTCCGTGACGCGACAGGGGGAGAGCGCGGCAATCACGGCTTCCCGCGCGCGGCGGGAGACCAGCCGAAGGGACCGCGCAGGCTCAAGGAAGCGATAGAAGCCGCACATCGGCAAAAGCAGGGGCTCGTGCCCTCCGATCTGAATGGCGATGGCGTTTCCCTCTACGGCAAAGGCCTTCCTGATCCGATCGGGGTGAAACGATGAGCGAAGGAGCCTTTCCAGACCGGCCTCGAGCATCAGCTCTTCAAGCCGGCCGCGCCGCTCCGGTCCGGCTTTCAAGCGGCGGTCAACAACGAAGAGCAGCTCGAGGTTCCTTACCGTCCTTCCAATGCTCTGCTTTCCCCCGGGGTACTTCACGTAGTCCCGGGCGTGCACGGTGAGGCTGCCCGTTTCGGCCAGGATATCGGCCAGCTCCTCCACGCCGACGATGCCCTCGTCGCTGTAGCTCACGCAGAGGAAGCGGCAGTCCGCCGCGGCCGCGAGAGCACGAAAGGCGGCAGGGGCCGAGGCGGGGGAACAGAAAGCGGAGCGCGTTGTCACCCAGTCCTTGCGGATCCCCGCCTTCTCCATGAACCTGCCGTCCGCGGTCCGCTGCGAGCTCACATCCGGCTTGTCCCACAGGGCGATCGTCGTGAGCATGAAATAGTTGCTGCCGTACTGGTGGCCGGCGTAGGGGGGGTCCAGGTAGCAGATGTCGGATCCGTTTGAAGCGACGAATCGCCGGGCATCCTCGCAGAAGACACGGGAGGGGCGGGGTGAGTCGACAAGAACCGGAGGCCGCATGGCGATGGGCGCCATGATCCGCTTCAGGGCATCCTTTCCATGGCCGCCGAACCCGCGGTGATACGCCTTGAAGACCCCCGATGTATTTGTGTGGGTGGCCGCTTCGTAGAGCAGGGGACCGAGGAGGACCATCTTCTCCTTGAAGGCGGTTTCATCAGGCGGGATCCTCGGATACAACTCCTCGATGCGCTCGCGCACCGCGTCAATGAACAGCGCGTTCTCCGCCGTATAGAAGAGCCGGTCCCTGCGCCAGTCCCCTTCAGCCGTGTTTTGCGGAGCGAAATGGCGGGCGATATAGCGCTTCTCGGCCGCGGGCGTGGGCAGGGCCGACAGCTCCTTCAGCATCGCCGCAAGCCCGCCGCGGCATCGAAAGAGGCCGGCAAGCTCGCTCTCGCTCACCCCGATATAGCAGGAGTTGATGGCGAAGGCGTAGCGTTCCCAATCGTTGGCGAGAACGGAAAACCCCATGAGCCTGGCCAGGCGCGAGACCGAGCCGCTTCCGGCGAAAGGGTCCGAGAAAGTCACCTCTGCGCTTCCATCCGCCAGCCGGGAGAACACGCCATGGAGGAAGGGCAGAAGGGCGCGCTTGTTTCCGATATACGCGATGAGCTGCTCGTTGAGATAGGGATGGCGCAGGTCCATTCGCCCCCTCAGTCCGGCGAGTAGGTGGCGCGGCTGCCCTCGGTCTCGAACACCTCCACCAGGGAGATCCTCACCGCCGGAAGCTCGCTTTTCATCCGCCTGAATACGAAGCGGGCAATCCTCTCCGCGCTGGGAGCGCCGTCCTGGAATTCGGGATGATCGTTGAGGCTCGTATGGTCGAGCTCCGCCGTGATTTTGCCCAGCGCGCCCTTGAGGATGACGAAGTCCACGAGCATGCCGCCCTCGCCGAGCTCCGCGCCGGATGCCGTGACGCGCACCCTGTAGTTGTGGCCGTGGAGCCGCTCGCACTTGCCGTGGTAGTCGGCGAGGAAGTGTGCGGCAGCGAAGACGTCCTCCACGCGAACCGTGTACATGCCTTTTCAGTTTCCTTCCAAGCAACTATTCTTTCCGCGGCGGCCGCCTGTCAAGTGGCGGGGGCGCACCGCTTGCGCGGCCGACGATGTGTCCCCTCCACGGCCGGCGCGCCACTTGCGCGGCCGACGCACCCGGCAGCGCGCTCCCTTGATTCGAAGGCGGTCGATTGTTAGCATGTGCCGATGCCGAAAACCCTGAGGGAGCTCGCCGGCTCCCTGCCGCAGCTTGAGATTTCGGGTGACGCGGACCGTCCCATCACGGGAATCGCCTACGATTCCCGCGACGTGAAGAACGGCTTCATCTTCGTCGCGCTGGATGGGCTTCACACCGACGGACATCGCTTCATCCCGGACGCGGTCCGCCGCGGAGCCGCGGCAGTCGTTCACGCGAGGCCGGTCAGAGCGAAGGCGGACGGGGTGGGCTATGCCCGCGTCGCCGATACCAGATCGTTCCTCTCCCCCCTTTCAGCGGCTTTCTTCGACAATCCATCCCGCGCTCTCAAGGTCATCGGCGTGACGGGCACCGATGGAAAGAGCTCCACGGTGTGGTTCATCCAGCAGATCCTCCAGGCCCTGGGGAAACGCTCGGGATTCCTCTCCACGGTAAACTTCCAGACCGACGCGGACATGGTGAAGAATCCCTTCCGTCAGTCGACGCCCGAGGCCTCCGAAATCCATGGGATGCTCGCGGAGATGGCGGCCAACGGCAAGGAGTACGCCGTGGTCGAGGCAACCTCTCACGGGCTCTCCCCGAAGACAAACCGCCTGGGAGACGTGCTATTCGACGCGGCGGTGATGACCAATGTCACGCACGAGCACCTCGAGTTCCACGGAAGCTTCGAGCAGTACCGCTCGGACAAGGCGAACCTCTTCCGCGCTCTGGAACGCTCAGGCGGCAAGCCTTTCTCCTGCCCGCGCTTCGGCGTGGTGAACGCGGATGATCCCAGCCAGGAATACTTCAGGGGATGCACGCATCTTCCCGTCTACCTCTACAGCGCCCGGGGGCCCGCGGACCTCGCGGCCGAGGCCAGCGAAACCGATATTTCAGGCTGCTCCTTCACGATGGCTTACAAGGGAGCCCGCAGGCATGCCCGCATTCGGATTCCCGGGCCTTTCTGGGTGGAGAATGCGCTGGCCGCATGCCTTGCCGTCTCCCAGATCCTCTCCGTGGATCCTCTGGACCTGGCGCCCGGCCTGGCTCGCCTGCGCGGCGTCAAGGGAAGGATGGAGAGCGTGGAGCTGGGCCAGCCCTTCACCGTCATCGTGGATTATGCCCACACGCCCGGCGCCTTCGAGAAGCTCCTTCCCTGGGTGAAAGCGAACACCCGCGGAAGGCTCATCACGGTGTTCGGCTCCGCCGGGGAGAGGGATCTCGAGAAGCGTCCCATGCAGGGACGGATTGCGGCTGAAAGCGGCGATATCCTCGTCCTGACGGATGAGGACCCGCGCGGGGAGGATCGTGAATCGATCCTCGAGCAGATCGCGGCCGGGTGCCCGGGAAGGCGCAGGGGCGAGGACCTTTACCTGATTGCCGACCGCCCCGCGGCCATTCGCCGCGCTTTCTCCATCGCTGCCCCGGGGGACGCGGTTCTCCTCCTCGGAAAGGGGCACGAGGGAAGCATAATCTTCGCCGACGGCCCCCGCGAATACGACGAGAGAACCGAGGCTGAAAAGGCGCTCGCCGAGATGGGATTCGCCCGGCCCTGATCGGGGCCGCGCTTGGGCGCCGCTCAAAGCGGCCGCACAGGGCAGCATGCGGCCGCCCCCCTTGGGCGCCGCGTATCGGCCGCCCCCGCGGCGGACGCAGCTTGGAGCCTATCGATCAAGGAGTGAGACTGATGAAGGTATGCGTCCTGTACGGCGGAAAGTCGGGAGAGCACGAGGTGTCCCTGAGGTCCGCCGCGTCAGTTGCGAAGAACCTGGATCCGGAAAAATACGAGATTGCGGCCGTCGGCATCGACAAGAGCGGCAGGTGGTTCCTCCAGGGCAAGCTCACGACAAAAAGCGGCCCCGAGGGCAACTCGCTTCTTGTAGCGGATACCTCCCAGATCGTCTCCTGCGTTCCCGGCGAAGGCCTGTTCGCCGGCGGCAGGCGGCTGGACGTGGCGTGCGCCTTTCCCGTCCTGCACGGGACCTACGGCGAGGACGGGACGGTTCAGGGGCTGCTCGAGCTTGCCGGGATTCCCTACGTCGGAGCCGGGGTGCTTGCAAGCTCCGTCTCGCTGGACAAGGAGAAGACAAAGTGCCTCTGGAGGGACGCGGGGCTTCCCGTCCTCGAGTTCTCCGTGGTGGGCGCCCGCCATGCGCCGGCCGAGCGGCTGGAAGCTGCGCGGCGCGTCGGCTTTCCGGTGTTCGTGAAGCCCTGCTCGGCAGGCTCATCCCTGGGCGCTTCCCGCGCGCGCACCGAGGGGGACCTCGATGGGGCGATTCAGGAGGCGCTGCGCTACGACACGCGGGCGCTCGTCGAGCGCTTCGTCGACGCCAGGGAGATCGAGTGCTCGGTGATCGGAAACCACTCACCGCGCGCTTTCCTGCCGGGAGAGGTGGTCCCCTCTCAAGCTCACCCCTTCTACGATTACGAGGCGAAATACACGGATCCCGACGGCGCGGCGCTCGTCGCTCCGGCCAGGCTGCCTCCCGAAGTCCAGGACCGGGTCATGCGCATGGCCGAGGCGGCATACGGCGCGGTGGGCTGCGAAGGCATGGCGCGCATCGATTTCTTCCTTATAAAAGATTCCGGTGGAATCGTTTTGAACGAGATCAACACGATCCCCGGGTTCACAAGCATCAGCATGTTCCCGCGGATGTGCGAGACTTCCGGGCTGTCGTATGGGAAGCTCCTCGACACCCTCATCGATCTCGCGATGGAGCGCGACAGGGAGCGAGCGAGCGTCTCATACTCGTTTGAAATCACTCCGGGCGCTTGACCGGCCGGCGCATTTATGCGACTAGTATAGCAGCAAACGTTGGAAGGAGAGTGGAAATGGGCTGGAATACGGCATATCTGGTGATCTCGATAATCGCGGGCGTCCTGGGCATCTGGAACCTCGCCCGACAGAGGAATGTTTTCCTCGCCATCACGGGGATCTTTTGGTTCCTGGTGGTTCTGTTTCAGTTCTATGTTCCCCGGGTCTACAACTACGTTCTCATTTCCGGTCTCCCCGAAGTCGGTATTCTTCTGACCTTCGTCCTCGTCCCCGTATTCCTGATCCTCGCATTTTTCGCGAGCAACCGGCGTTAGTCGGACGCATCGATGTCAAACGGACGCCCGGTGAGCCTTTCCAATGCCCACCGGGCCGCTTCCCTCACTCCAGGGGCGGCATCATCGGTATGACGGCTCACGGCTTCGGCCAGCGAGGTTTCCCGCCTGTTTCCCGCCGCAATCAGGGCATTGCGAAGAAGCGCTTGGGTTGAAACCCACGACATCCCCATCGGCGTTTTCTTGAAGAATGCGCGCATCCCCTCGATATCCAGCGAGAGGATCGTGCGAAGGGGCACGCTCGGCCCGATCTCTCCCCTGCTCACGCGGCTTTCTTCACCGGCAGCCTCATTATAGGGACACGCGGACTGGCAGTCCTGGCAGCCGTAGAGACGGGAGCCCCATGCCTCACGTGCCTTGGGGGCAAACGGCACGGCCCGTGAAGCAAGGCCCTGGAGACAGCGATCGGGATCGACGAGCCCCCGTTCGACGATCGCGCCGGCGGGACACGCCTCCACGCACAGGGCGCAGGAACCGCACGGGTCCTCCGCAGCCGTGAAGGCCGAGGCCGGCATCTGTCGGGAGGGTATGGGGAGGACCGCTCCCGCGATCACGAAGCGCGAACCGAGGACGGGAGCGATGGCCAGGCCGTTTGAGCCGATCCAAGCCAGCCCCGCGGCGGCCAGGAGAGGCTTCTCCGGAATCCGCGAGTTTGAAAAGATCCGGACGCTCTTGCGAGGGATGGAAAGCTCCGCGATAAATGGGGAAAGAGCGCTTCGAAGCATGGAAGCGGCCGCGGCGTAGAAGTTTCTTCTGGCAAAGGGCGCGATCAGGGCGTGGGGATCTTCCGGGGTCGAAAGGTCATCGGGCTCGGCTCGGAAAGTGGACAGGGCGCACACGAGGATGGAATGGCTTTCGGCCCATCCCTCCGGCTGGAGCACCCAGTCCAGCTCCATCTCCTGGAGTCCCGGTTTTTCGTACCATCCGCGCCCGCGAAGCGCGGCCGTCCGAGGGGCGAACGCGCCGAGGCGGCGCGGATCCACGAACCCCGCGAAGGAGAATCCGGCCTCCCGAGCGAGACGTGATGGGTCGAGGGATGCAGCCGTCAGTCCGATGCCTTCTCGAAATCTTCCTTGCCCGCGCCGCACACGGGGCAGACCCAGTCGGCGGGGAGGTTTTCGAAAGGAGTGCCGGGTTGTACGCCATTGGCGGGATCGCCAACCGCGGGGTCGTATATGTATCCGCACACCGTGCAAACCCACTTCTGCATACCTGCTCCTTTCTTCGCGGGGATACTACAGGAAAGGGGCGGGATGTTCAATCCACGGGGGCTCGTGACGGCCCGCCGGGCTCCGCCGCCCATTCCGCCAAGATTGACAGCGCGCGGCGTTTCCCATAGGATTGCCTACCATGGACCCCCAGAGTCCGGAGGTGCCCGTCGTCCAGAAGACCGACGCCAAGGCGGCGGCGCAGCCCGGATTTTTCGAGAAGCTCTTCTCTTTCCTCCTCGTAAACAATGACCCGGAGCGGCAGAAGCAGAAGCTGCTCAAGCAGATCGGCAAGGAGCTCAAGAAAAATCGTCCCCGCTACTTCAACCCGGCGCAGGGCCTCGCCGAACCGTCCCTGGCCCGCTTCTTCTACGAGTTCTACAAGGCATTCGCTCCGGCGCAGCTCCTCCTCCGCGGCGCGAGGGAGTCCGGCGTGCTGAAATCGATCATCGTGGATCTGTCCCTGAGCGAGGACCAGGCCGGGATGAAGGAGCGGCTCTCCGAGAAGTCGATCGAGGAGCGGGCCAGGAGCGCGGATCCCACGAGCATCTCCGAGCAGCTGAAGGAGGAGGCGCACCGCTTCGTCCAGAGCTTCGACGTGAACTCGATGAACGAGATCGACGCCTCATACAATCGGATGGCGGTGCTCCTGGACCTGGCGGCCTTCGACTACTACTTCCTCCTTCGCAAGTTCGACTCCGCCATTCCCGAGCGGGACTTCAACTACCGGTCCCGCTTCGAAACCATCAACTGCGAGTATGTCCTGGATGAGCTGAAGGACTTCCTGGAGATCATCCCCTCCGTGGACCCCGAGGCGGACTGGGAGCAGCTCCTGGCCATCCTGAAGGAATACCGGGGCGTGGAGGTTGTCTCGAGCGAGGGAATGCGCAAGGTGACGCAGCTCGTGCGGGACGTGCAGCGCTCCGGGGTGCTCCTCTCCATCGTCCGCTACATGGACAAGAACCCCTGGTACAAGCCCCTCCTGCGGGGGCATTACGAGCGCATCGTGGAGTCCTACATCACCAAGGTGAAAAGCCAGGCGGAGATGACCATCGAAAAGATCGCCCAGAGCAGGAGGAGCCAGAAGCTCCAGGAGCTCACCCAACTCGTGTTCGGGACCGCCTCCGTCTCGCGCCTGCTCAACTACTCCGAGAAGACGAACATGACCTTCTCGAAGAAGATGCTGGGCGGCTTCATCCACGTCTCCACGCTCAACTACCTCAAGGCGTTCCTCCTCGACTATTTCAAGAAGAACATCCGGGAGATCGTGGACCTGCTTCTTATCAAGGGCAAATGGGCCAACAACCAGCCCTCGCAGGCCGTCTCCGAGGCGTATCACCAGCTTTTGAAGATCTCGGAGGCCATCTCGCGCTTCGACGAGGCGCTTGCCGAGGACGGGGATCTGGGACGCAAGATGAAGAACGTGGTGGTGCGGGCAGACAGGGACAAGAAGGCCATCACGAACCTGCGGGCCCTGCTCCAGGAGATCAACGACCAGGCCTGGAGCATGATCCAGGAGGCCGTGCAGCACCTGGTGGCCATCGGCAAGATCCTCAAGCTCGTCTACGAGGATTACGGCAAGACCCACTCCGAGCTCATCATCAACTGGCGCGAGCTGAAGTCCATGACGGACAAGGACATCAGGAACCTCGTGGCCTCGGTGTACAAGCAGATCTACAACTTCGTCCAGCTCATCCAGTACTGCCGGTAGGACCCGCGGCGACGCCCGCAGCCTCACGCGCCCGCGCTCTGGATCGACATCACCGAGGGGATGGTCCGCAGGCTCTTCATGACCTTGCCGAAGTCCTCGCGGTTGTCCAGCTCCACCGTGAAGGAGCCCCGCAGCACCTCGCGGTCGTTCTCCTCCAGCTTCCCCTCGATGAGGTGACCGCCGAACTTCTTGATGGCTCCCTCGATCTCCGAGAACAGGTTCGCCGTGAGGTGGGCGGTGACCTGGAACCGGCGGGTGGATTTGGGCGAAACGGTCTCCCACTCCACCTCGATGTGCCTCTCCGCGAAGTCCTTGATCGATGACACGTTGGGGCAGTCGAGCTTGTGCACCGTGATCCCGCGGCCGCGGGAGACATAGCCCACGATTGCGTCCCCCGTGGATGGGTTGCAGCACTGGGCCGTCCTGATCATCATGTTGCGCTCCGCCCCGATCCTGATGGCCACCTTGTTGGGGTCCCGGATGCGCGTCTCGGGCTCCCCCTCGACTTCCTTCTTTTTCTGCACAACAAGGGGCTGGTGCGTTTCCCCCGCCTTCTTCTTGGCGACGATGTTCCTGTCGAAGATCAGCTCCGGCTCATTGGCCACGAGCCAGTGGCGGATCTTGGAGCGGGCGCGCGCAGTCTTGACGTAGCGCAGCCAGTCCAGGTGCGGATGGGCCGTGTTGGCCGTGAGAATCTCCACAACCTGGGTGTTCTTCAGCGTCTCCTTCAGCGGGATGATGGCCCCGTCCGCCTTGGCCCCCATGCAGTGGTCTCCGATGTCGGTGTGGATGCGGTAGGCGAAATCGATGGCCGTGGAGCCGAAGGGAAGCTCGATGGCGTCACCCTTGGGAGTGAAGACGTAGATCGAGTCTCCCAGGATCTCCCTCTTGATCTCCTCCAGGAAGTCTCCCGAGGCGGAGGTGGCGCTCTGCCACTCCATCAGCCTGGATATCAGGGAGATGTCCTGGGGCTTCACCGAATCCTTGGGAACGCCGCTCTTGTAGAGCCAATGCGCCGCGATCCCGTTCTCCGCGGTCCTGTGCATGTCCTGGGTGCGGATCTGGATCTCGATGATCTTGCCCTCGTAGCCCATGACCGTCGTGTGCAGGCTCTGGTAGCGGTTGCTCTTGGGCATGGCGATGTAGTCCTTGAACCTGCCCTCGATCGGCATCCACAGCTTGTGCACCAGGCCCAGAAGCTCGTAGCACTCGCTCGCGGTCTCGCAGAGGATCCGCAGGCCCAGAAGGTCGTAGATCTCCTCCAGGGATTTCGCGCGGCGGCGCATCTTCTGATAGATGGAATAGAAGTGCTTGGCGCGCGATTCGATCTGCACATGCAGCCCTGCGGCGCCCGCCTCTGCGGTGATCGCCTCGCTCACTCTTGTGAGGTAAGCGGCCCGTTCGTCCTTCTTCTGGGCCACGAAATGCCTGATCTGATCGAAGACCTGGGGCTGGAGGTGCTTCATGGCCAGGTCCTCCAGCTCGTCCTTGATCCGCGAGATCCCCAGCCTCCCGGCCAGCGGGGCGTAGATGTCGAGGGTCTCCATGGCGATTCGCTTCCTGTCCTCCTCGGGGAGAAAGCCGAGGGTGCGCATGTTGTGCAGCTTGTCGGCCAGCTTGATCAGGATCACGCGGATGTCCTTCACCATGGCGAAGAGCATCTTCCTGATGGTCTCGGCATGCTGCATGGAGCGGGACTTTCCGCGCAGGATGGAGATCTTGGTCACGCCCTGCACCAGGCTCTCCACCTCCTTGCCGAACTGCTTTCGAAGCTCCGCCCGGCCGATCCCCGTGTCCTCCAGCACGTCGTGCAGCAGTGCGGCGATGACGGCCTGGGAATCCATGCGGAGATCCACGAGGATGGAGGCGACGTTCAGGGGGTGGAAGAAAAACGGGTCTCCCGAAGCCCGCTTCTGGTCGCCGTGGAGCTTCTGCGCCCACAGGGCGGCGGCCAGGATCCGCTCCTTTTCCTCCGGCGGATAGACGGAGAGCTTTTCGCCGAAGAACTCGAGGAGCTCGGAGACCTCATCCATGGGCCTGGCTCCCTTCCCGGCTGCCGGCGGCTTCCACCGCCTCCAGCATCCCGGATATCACCCTCTGCCGCCCGCCGAGGTCCTTGTCGACCTCGAGGTTTCGAAAACCGGCCTGGTCCATGAGGGCGAACAGCTTGATGAACTGGTCGGGGGCCGCTTCCAGGATGAGCCACCCCCGGGGTTTCAGCTTCGTCGCGGCGCCGCGGATGAGACGGGCCGCCACCTGGGTGCCGTCCTTGCCGCCCCGCAGGCTCACCGGGGGCTCCGGCCAGCCGATCCTCACCATGTCGTCCACCTCTCCGTCGCGGAGGTAGGGGGGGTTGGCGGTGATCACGTCGAAGCCGGAAGGAACGCCGTCCAGGAGGTCCGAGGTGTAAAAGGGGATCTCGCTTCCGAGGAGCCGCTCGGCGTTGAGCCGGAACACCTCACCGGCCGCGGGAGAGATGTCGGAGGCGCTCACGCGAAGCTCCGGCGCCATGCGCTTGAGGGTGATCCCGATGCAGCCGGATCCCGTGCACGTGTCGTGCAGGTCGCGGATCCACGGCTCGGCGCGGCGAAGCTCGAGCACCCTTTCGATGAGCGTCTCCGTATCCGGCCGGGGAACGAGGCACCCGCTCGTCGACGTAGAACTCCAGCCCGTAGAACTCCTTGGCGCGCCTGATGTAAGAGACCGGTTTTCCCCCCGCCCGCTGGTCGAGAAACTCCCGGAAGCGCCTCTCCGCCTCGCCGTCCACCTCCTCGGGGAGGGAGGCGAGGACCTTCTCCTTTCGGAGGCCCATGGCAAAGGCCAGGAGCACCGCCGCGTCCAGAAAGGGGGTGTCGGCTTCAGCGTAGAAGAGGGTCCGATAACCGCTCGTCAGGAGCTGTCGTACCGTCATGCGCTCTCCGACGTGAGGAACACCTCCTGGGCGTTGAGCTTCAGCGCATCCACCAGCTCCCCGATGTCCCCCTTCATCACGGCGTCCAGCCTGTAGAGGGTCAGGTTGATCCGGTGCTCAGTGACGCGGTTCTGCGGGAAGTTGTAGGTGCGGATCTTCTCCGAGCGGTCTCCCGAGCCGATCTGGCTCTTCCTCGCCTGCGCCCGTTCCTTGTGCTTGCGCTCTTCCTCCGCCTCATAGAGGCGCGCGCGAAGGATCCGCAGAGCCTTGGCCTTGTTCTTGTGCTGGCTCTTCTCGTCCTGGCAGTGCACAACGATTCCCGATGGAATATGGGTGACGCGCACGGCCGAGTCCGTGGTGTTGACGCTCTGCCCGCCCGGCCCTCCGGAGCGCATCACGTCGATGCGAAGGTCGTTGGGATCGATCTCGATCTCGGTTTCCTCCACTTCGGGCAGCACCGCCACCGTCACCGCCGAGGTATGGATCCGACCGCCCGCCTCGGTGGCCGGCACCCTCTGCACGCGGTGCACCCCGCTCTCGTAGCGCAGGTCCGCGTACACGTTCTTTCCCGTGATGGAGAGAATGATCTCCTTGAAGCCCCCGACCTCCGTGGGGCTGGAGGACATGATCTCAATCTTCCATTTGCGGCTTTCGGCGAAGTAGGAGTACATGCGGTAGAGGTCCGCCGCGAAGAGGCTCGCCTCGTCTCCTCCCGTGCCCGCCCGGATCTCCATGATCGTGTTCTTCACGTCCATGGGGTCCTTGGGGACGAGGAGGACCTTGAGGCCGGCGAGGAGGGCATCCTTTTTCGCCTCCAGCTCCTTGAGCTCTTCGCGCGCCAGCTCCCGAAGCTCCCTGTCCTCCGTCCCCTCGGCGAGGGCCTTGTTCGACTCTATCTCGCGCTCGACCTTTCGAAACTTCTCGAACTCCGCGGCCAGGTCCGCCAGCGCCGCATGCTCCTGGCGAAGCTCCCGGTAGCGCTTCTGATCCCGCGGCGCTTCGGGGTCCGCGATGAGTGCCGTCAGCTCCTCGTACCTGCGTACGCTCTTTTCGAGTTTTTCTATCACCGAAGCGGCACCTTTAGAACCTCTCCTTGAACAGGGGGCACGTATAGATGACGATTTCCATTCCCTGGGAGGAAGGGTCTCTGATTTCAGCAACCGAATCCGTTATCCTGCCGCGCACGGGGCAGGCGTCGATCTTGGTGCACAGCGGGCACGCGCCGTTGTCGCGTGGATTGAGATGAATCTCCATACGCTCATGGTACCAAAAAAGGCAATGGGGATCAACTTGATAGCCTTCCGCAAATCGCGATATCATCGCTTCCGTGGGAATCGTGGACAAGTCAATCGTGCGGCCCGTCCTCGACGCGATAAACGACCTTCGCTCCTGCCGCCAGGAGCTGGACGTCTACTATCAGATCGTGGACCTCTTCTGCTGTCAGTGGCTGGACAGGCCCCGCGCCGGGATGAGCCTCGAAGAGGAGGAGACGATCTACCTCGCGCACGAGCTTCTTCGGGAGTACCTGCGCTTCGAGGGCAACAACAGGCGCGTGGCCCTGTGGCTGCTCACGATAAACCGCTGCTGCCGCAACGCCACGGTGGACCTCGATCCGATTCGAAGCGAGTTCTCGGGAAGCCTCCGCGTGGCTGACCTCGACTTCGACAGAACCCTTTTGGCCCCCATCCTGGAAAAGGTCCGGCTCTTCGAATCCACGCATGAGTTCGCCACTTCCCAGACGCTCGGAAGCCAGGATACGATGGGCTCCTTCTACCAATGGATCGGGATCTATTGCACCTACGTGTATCCGCGCCTGCGGGAGGACGCGCAGGCCTGCGACCGGTCAATGGTGAGCACACTGGCCTTTCTCATATCCGAGTTCATCTCGCTGAAGGAGAACGTGAGCAGGGTGGCGGCGCTTCTCCTTGCCATCAAGGAGGCCTGCGTCTACGGCCGGCCGCAGCCTCCCACCCAGGCCGCGGAAATCGACGGCGCCGTGGCGGCGGGAACCGAAACGGAGCTGGTGGAGCAGATCCTCGAGAGGCTCGGAGCGGAATCCGCCGGCGGCCGAAGCGAGGAGCCGGCGCCCGCCGGCTCTGTCGAGGAGGCGATCCGCGCGGCGGCGGCGCGCATCGAGTCCGCCGAGCCGTCCGCCCTCCCCGACGCCATCGCCGCGGCAGAACGCTGGAGCCGGGATGCCGCCGCCCGCGATCCGCAAGGCACGCGGCTGGAGCTTGAGGCCCTGCTTTCGCGCGAAGCGCGCCGCTCGCGTGAGGCCGCGCTCAGGATGGCGGCCGAGCTTCGCTCCCGGCCCGCCGCGGCGGGCGTCCAGCTGCAGGAGAGGCTTCGCCGCTCGCAGCCGGGCGGCCGCGGGCTTCTGGCGAGGCTCATCGCTCTTGCAATGTTCGAGGCAGCCGCCAATCCCGAGGCGCCGCGGCAGCCCTCACTCTGAGACAAGCAGCCGCTTGATCTCCTCGCTTTTTTCCAGCGCGATCCGCTCGGAACGGGCTTCCAGGCGAAGCCGCAGGAGCGGCTCCGTGTTGCTGGGCCGCACGTTGAACCAGTAGTCCTCCGTCTCGACCGAAACCCCGTCGAGGGTGGATATCTTTGCCGCCGCGTACCCCTTGCTGACCGCGTCGAGGGCTTTCCCCTTGTCCGCCACCTCGACGTTGATCTCGGGTGACTGGAAGTACCTGCCGCGAAGCGGGTCCACGAGCTGGGAGAGCTTCTTTCCCCGCCTGGCCAGGAGGCGGAGCAGGAGGACCAGGGCGTAGGCGGCGCTCTCCGTGTAGTAGCTGTCCGTCACCTTGAAGTAAACGTGACCCGAGGTTTCCCCGCCGAAGAGGGCCCCACTTGCCACCATTTTATCGTAGAGAAACGTGTAGCCGACCTTGGAGATCACCGGCCGGCCTCCAGCCTCGGCGATCCGCTCGGGAAGCACGCGGGAGGAGATGAGATCGTAGACGATGGCGCTGCCCGGCTTCCTGCTCAACACCTCCTCCGCGATCAGGCAGCTCAGAAAGTAGTTCTCGATGCTCTGTCCCTTCTCGTCGACGAAAAGGATCCTGTCCCCGTCCCCGTCGAGGATGACTGCAAAGTCCGCTTTTGCCGAAACCACGGCGGATGCGGCCTGCTTCTTCGATTCCGCCTTGAGGGGATTGGGATCGTGGTTGGGGAAGTTTCCGTCGGGGTCCGCGTTCAGGACCGTGGCGCTTATCCCCAGCCGATCCGTGAGGCGGCTGAAAACCCGGCCCGCCGAGCCGTTCGACGCGTCGATCACGACGCGGCCTGAGAGCTTCTCACCTCCTGCGGCGGAGGCGACGAACTCCACGTACTCCTCGAGGCTGTCTGATTCTGAAAATGGCTTTGCAGGGAGCGTCGGGGGCGCTGGAATCTTGGCCACCATGACCTCCACGTCCTTCAACCCCTTGTCGTAGCTGAGAGAGCCTCCCTTGGAGTCGAAGACCTTGAAACCGTGGTATTCCTTGGGGTTATGGGAGGCCGTCACCATGATCCCCGCCTCCACCTTCCTGTTGATCTGGGTGTAATGGAGCTGGGGCGTACTCACAAGCCCGATCCCGCTCGCCTTCCTGCCCTCTTCGATTATTCCGGCAGCGACGGCCCGATACAGTGCCGGCGAGTGAATCCGGGCATCGTGGCCCAAGAGGAAGGCTCCCCCCTTCATGTAGCGTGCAAGAGCCCTGCCCAGCCTGTACCCCAGGGACTCATCCAGCTCTTTTCCGTAGATTCCGCGAATATCATAAGTCTTGAATACGCTCATAGTGATATATGTATCAAGTCCGGTTGGCTTAGGGAAGCGGCTTTTCCTCCTTTTCTCCCGGCGGCACATTTTCCTTGACAATGGAGGACGTCTCCGGGTACCTTTTGGACTTGCCCGGAGTTGATTTTCGACCACCAATGCAAACAGATAGGGGTTGTAAGTAGGAATGGGGCCAACTCTTATTGGTCTGCTGCAGGAATCCGTCGTCAAGTACGCCTCCCTTGCGGCGCTCAAGACACGCAACCCCGACGGAAGCTTCCTGACCTTGACCTTCGCGGAGCTCTATCAGGCTGTCAGGGAGCTGGGCACCGGGCTCATCTCCATCGGATTGCAGCCGAAGAAGCACGTGGCCATCGTGGCGGAGAACAACCATCGGTGGCTGGTCTCGGATCTGGCGATCCTTGGCTGCGGCGGGGTGGATGTGCCCCTTTCCGCCCATATCTCGGATCGCGAGCTTTCCTACATCCTGTCCCATTCCGACTGCGAGCTGGCGCTGGTTGAGAGCCAGGCCGTGCTCTCACGCCTGCTTGCCGTCCGCAGGCACCTCCCCCGCTTGAGGAAGATCGTCTGCTTCGACCTGTCGGGCCCCAAGCCGAGGGTGGAAACCGAATGGGGCAGAATCCTCATCTACTCGTGGGACGAGGTCGTCAAGAAGGGCAAGACCAAGATCGGAAGGGGCGAACGGCAGTTCGACCTGCGGGCCGCGGGGGTCGTGCCCGGGGACATCGCCACTCTCCTCTACACCTCCGGAACAACGGGAAAGCCCAAGGGAGTGATGCTCTCTCACGGCAACATCATGCACAACGTGATGACCGTCAACTCGAACATCAATCCCGCCCCGGGGATGATCTGGCTGTCGGTGCTCCCCGTCTGGCATTCTTTCGAGCGGACGGTGGAGTACTGCAGCCTCTACTTCGGAAGCACCATCGCCTACTCCCAGCCTTCGGAGTGGAAAATCTTCGATGACCTTCGAAGCCTCAAGCCCGAGTACCTGGTCGTGGTGCCCGCAATCCTGGAGAGCATCCAGAAGAGCATCGACAAGCGCATCGGGTTCGCGCAGCAGATCCTCATCCGCTTCGAGAGGTTCTACCTCGTGTTTTCCGGGTTCGTGATGGGACGGTTCCCCCGCTTCCGCCGGGAGGAGAGGTTCCTGGAGATTTTCGCCGCGATCCTCCCCCTCATCATCCTCTCGCCCATCAAGCTCATCTCCTACCTGTTCCTGCGGCGCGGGGTCAAATACCTCATGGGGGGGAACCTCCGAGCCATCGTCTGCGGAGGCGGCGCGCTGCCGGCGTATGTGGACAGGTTCTTCGCCGCCTTGGGGGTTTCGATCCTCGAAGGCTACGGCCTCACGGAGGCGGCTCCCATCGTGAGCGTGCGGGTTGAGAAATCTCCCGTTCTGGGAACCGTGGGAAAGCCCCTCCCCTACACCGAGATCAAGATCGCGGGCGAAAACGGAGAAGAGCTCGCGCCGGGGAAAAAGGGCGCCGTGCTCATCAAGGGCCCGCAGGTCATGCAGGGGTACTACAAGGATCCGGAGGCCACCAGCGAGGCCGTTTCCCCGGACGGGTGGCTGGCCACGGGGGACGCGGGAATGCTCACCCTGGACGGAAACCTCGTCGTCACGGGGCGCATGAAGCATGCAATCACGCTGCGCTCCGGTGAGAAGGTGGAGCCGGAGCCCATAGAGCTGGTCCTGCAGGAATCTCCCTACATCCAGGAAGCCGTCGTGGTGGGCGACAAGCGCGAATCCCTGGGGCTGCTCATCGCGCCCCAGATGGACACCCTCCGCCGTTTCGCGCAGGCCAAGCGGATCCCGTACTCCGACGACAGGGAGCTGGTGCGCAACCCGGCCGTCTTCCGCCTCTACCAGGAAGAGGTGCAGGCGAGGCTGGTGAACAATGGAATCGGCTTCCCCGGCGGTAGGGCGGCGAAGCTGGCCATTCTTCCGGCGGGCTTCGAGGTGGGCAAGGAGCTCACGCGGACCCTCACCAAGAAGCGCGAGGTGATCTCGGAGATCTACGGCGGCGTCATCGAGAGGCTTTACCGCTCCTGAAGCCTTCTCTCCTTTCCTTGGCCTGGGAAATCTCCACGCACAACTTCTCCCAACTCCTCATGAGCCCTTCATGCTCCGATCGGGCCGCGTGGTGCGCCTTGGTGAGGTCCCGCATGCGAAGCCCATCGGAATAGGATTCGGGGCGCGCCATCTCCTCTTCCAGCGCGCGGCTCCTGGCCTCCAGCGCCTCCAGGGATGCGAGCACTTCCCCTTCCCGCTTCTCCAGCGAGCGCAGGGCCGCCTTCAGCCGTTTGTCCTCCTGGCGCTCCAGAAGGGACGCGCTCGGGGATTCCTCCACTGCGGCGGCCCGTTCCCGCGGGCCGCCCGCCTCCCCGCCGGCTGCGGCCTGATCGGAGGCGGCCCGTTCCTGGGAGAGGCGCCGCTGGTAGTACTCGTAGCCTCCGGGGAAGAAGCGGGACCTCCCGTCCCTGATCTCGAGAACCGCGGTGGCAAGCTTGTCCAGGAAGTGACGGTCGTGAGAGACGAAGACCACGGCGGCCGGAAAGCTCGACAGGGCCTCCAGGAGCATGTCCTTGGAGGCAAGGTCGAGGTGGTTCGTCGGCTCGTCGAGGAAGAGGAGGTTGGACGGCTTGAGGAGCAGAAGCAGGAGGGCAAGCCTGCTCTTTTCCCCGCCGCTCAAGACCGAGACGGGCTTGAACACGTCGTCACCGCGGAAGAGGAACGCGCCCAGCATGGTGCGAAGCTCCGGGATGAGCGAGGTGGGCGCAACCGCCTCCACCTCCTCGATCACCTGCCGCTCGCTCACCCATGCATCCGCGCTCTCCTGGGAAAAGGAGGCGGCGACGACCCCGGTCCCCAGGGAAAGCTCCCCGCCGTCCGGGTTTTCCCGCCCGCAGAGGATGCGAAGCAGCGTGGATTTCCCGGCCCCGTTGTGCCCGACCACGGCAAGCTTCTCTCCCCTCTCCAGCTGCACCTCGACGCCGCCGAACACGCGTTTGCCTCCATAGGACTTCAGTATGTCGTGGGCCGTGAGGAGCATCCGCCCCGACGGCGGCGGGGGCGGGAAGGAGAAGCGGAGAGTCTTGGCCACGGGCGGCATTTCGATGGGCGTGAGCTTTGCGAGATACGTGATCCTGCTCTGCACCAGGCGCGCCTTGGAGGCGTTGTAGCGAAAGCGCCTGATGAACGCCTCCACCCGGGCTATCTCCTCCTGCTGAACGCGGTAGCGCTCCAGGATCGAGGAAAGCTCCGCCTGGCGCGCGAGCTCGTAGCGGGAGTAGTTGCCCGTGTACAACGACACGCGCGCGCTGTAGATCTCGGCCACGGAGCGAACCGTGACGTCGAGGAAGTACCGGTCGTGGGAAACGACCAACACCCCGCCGGGGAATCCGCCGAGGAACTCCTCCAGCCAGGTGCGCGCCTCCAGGTCGAGGTAGTTGGTGGGCTCGTCGAGAAGGAGAATATCGGGGCTCTCCAGAATGGCCTTGGCCAGCGCGATCCTCATCTGCCAGCCCGCCGAGAAATCGGATGCCGCCTTCCCGAGGTCCTCCCTGCCGAAACCCAGACCGCCGAGCACGCGCGAGATCGCCTCCGCGCGGCCCCAGTAGCCGCTCGCCTGGATGCGCTCATGAAGGTCATGGTGGCGCCGGAGAAGCTGTTCCGCGTCCGGCGACCCTTGCGTGAGCGCGCCGAGCCGTTCCTCGAGCTCTCTCATCTCGTCGAGGATGAGCTTTCCATGAGCGAAGGCCTTTTCAATCTCTTCCGCCAGCGGAACCCCCGCGTGCACCACCCCGGACTGGGGCACGTAGGACACCCGCGTGTCCCTCTCCCGGACCACGGCTCCCGAATCCGGCCGCATCAGGTCGGCCATGATCCGCATCAGGGTGGTCTTGCCGCTGCCGTTGGGCCCCACGAGGGCGACGCGCGCCCCCGTTGAGAGCGTGAGGTTGACGGCGTCGAGAAGCGTCCGCGCCCCGAAGGAGACCGAGACGCCTGAAAGGGTTATCTGGGGCATCTCAGGGGCTCTGCGATTGTGTGAAGAAGATTATCACGGGAGAGAAGCTCGGCCGCAAGACCATGATGTCGCGGAAGCTGTCGGGAGACAGCGACGTCAGACGCACGCCGCCGCTCACGGTCTTGTAGAGAAAGCTCACGCCCTGGATGACGGCGGAGGTGCCCGTGATCGATTGCGGCCCCTGACGAGCTTGAGGCTGGTTCGGAGCCCCGAACGCGCCGCCGGCATCGTCGAAGAGAAACGTGATGACCCCCTCGTAAGAGTCTTGGAGGTCCTTGGACAGGCGGTAGGAGAAATCGATCCTTCCCGTTCCCTGAGCCCCCGGGCCGATCACGATGGGAACCAGCCTGTCGAAGCCCTCCCACATGAAGCGCATCCCATCCTCCAGCCGTATCGTCCCGTACGCGCTGGAAGCCAGGGCGCCGCCCCTGGCCTTCAGCGCGTCGAAGATGTCCTGCCTTCTTTTCTGCTCGGCCGCGATGAGAGCGGCCACATCGTCCTTCACGATCACGAAGGTTCCGTCGACGGCCTGGTTCTTGTAGCGGTAGCGGATCGTGATCCTCTCGTCGTCCAGCATGGCGATCCGGAGGTCGGTTCCGTCCGCCATGTAGTTGCCCGCCGCGACGCGCTCTAATTGCGAGTAGTGGAAATCCAGCGAATAGAGGGGAAGAACGAGACGGAAGATGTTATCGGAAGGGTTGGGGAAGAACCCGATGTCCTCGCGGAAGCGGGCAAGGTCTATCGTCGCGGAGGAGATCTCGTCAAGGAAGTACCCCGGCCGCCAGGTGCTTCCGAGGATCTTGTCGAGAGTCTCGTCCTGGCTCATGAGCTTCTTGGCCTCCTCCGTCGGGTCTCCTGTGGCGGTGAAGACCTTCAGGTAATGGCCGAAGCACCAGCCTGAAAACCCGTCTTCCGTTGCCACCTCGTACCAGAAATCCTCGAAGGGTTTCACGGCCGCCTTCTGCTCGGAGCGCCCGATGATCTTCACCATCTGTCCCGGTTTCAGCCTGTAGACTGTCTTCGCCTCCGGCTTTGCTTCTTCGCGGATCGGCAGGGGGGGCGAATCCTCCTTCTGGGAGAACGCCCAGGCGCCGAGGTAGGGGGAAAGAGACTGGGCGAACGCGTTTGCGTCCGCCCGCCGGGGGAACAGGCGGATTTTACCGGTGGCGACCTCCCGGGGCTTGGGCTCACCGGGGACCGAAATGAAGTATGTGTCGTCTATCTGGGAGTGCTTGAGAATGCCGACGACCGTGCCCGTCACGGCGGGACCGGCTGCGTCCCCCCACAGGATCACCCCCCAGCCGGTCGGGCGGGCACCGCAGGAAAAGAGGAGCACCGAGAAGGGGACGATGGATGCAAGGAAAAGAGAGACTTTTCGGCGACGCGTGCTCATGGTGAGCTATACTTGCGTGAGCCCGGGTTTTTTTCAAGCCTCGAGATCGACCAGGCAGGCCGGCGGCGGGGCCGGCCCCTTGCTTTCTTGAGCAGGATCGGGCGGCCCCCTTGCCTGGCGGGGACAAAATCCGTATACATCGAATGAGGAGGCGCATTGTGGACGATCTCGGAGGCCTTCAGGCGAAAGCGGCCGAGAAGCGGGACGCGATGATCGGACTGCAAAAGCTCCTCACCTCGGTGCCCGCCATCGGCCCGCAGAGCGGCGGCACGGGAGAATGGGACAAGGCCCAGGCGCTCATCTCGCGGCTTTCGGACCTCGGATTCCCCAGCCACGAGATGTTCGCTTCGCCGGACCCGCGGGTCCCCAGCGGCAAGAGGCCGAACATCGTCGTGACGCTTCCCGGGCGGTCGGCGGACCGCGCGTTCTGGATCATGACCCACCTCGATATCGTCCCCCCTGGGGAGCAGAGTCTCTGGCGGTCGGACCCGTACGCGCTGGTTGTGGAAGGCGACAAGCTCATTGGACGGGGCGTGGAGGACAACCAGCAGAGCCTCGTGGCGTCCCTCTACGCCACGGTGATTCTCCGGGAGCTGGGCCTCACCCCGCGGCGGACCGTGAAGCTCCTCTTCGTGGCCGACGAGGAGACCGGCTCCGAGCACGGAATCCAGTACATCCTGGGAAACACGGACCTGTTCAGAACGACGGACTACGCCCTGGTGCCCGACAGCGGCTCCATGGACGGATCAGAGATCGAGATCGCGGAGAAAAGCATCCTCTGGCTCAAGGTGAGGACGCGCGGCAGGCAGTGCCATGCCTCGGTTCCCGGCAAGGGGATCAATGCGTTTCTGGCGGCTTCCCATCTCGTGGTGAGGCTCGGCGGGCTGGCCGCGGCCTTCGGCGAGCGCGACGCGCTGTTCGATCCGCCCGTCTCCACCTTCACGCCAACGCGCAAGGAGGCGAACGTTCCGAACATCAACACCATGCCGGGAGACGACGTATTCTACCTCGACTGCCGGATCCTTCCTTCCGTGAACCTCGAGGGGGTCCTTTCCAAAATCCGTGAAATATCCCGGACCGTGGAGAAGGACTTCGGCGTCACCGTGGAGATCGAGACCGTGCAGAGAGCCTCTTCCCCCCCCACGCCCGCCGATGCCCCCCTGGTGGCGGCGCTCAAACGGGCGCTTCGCGCCGTGTATTCAGTGGAAGGGAAGATCGTGGGGATCGGGGGCGGAACGGTGGGAGCGTTTCTCCGCAAGAAGGGCATCCAGACCGTTGTCTGGTCCCGGCTGGAAGAAACGGCCCACATGCCCAACGAGTACTGCCGGATTCCGAACATGATCGGGGATTGCGCCGTGATGGCCGCCCTGATGTTGGAGGCTGACTAACCCTACTTCAAGCTCTGATAGATGACGATGATCTTCCCCTCCTTGAGGAGCTCTATGTTGTCGGGGAGGGAGAGAATCTGCCGGGCAGCATCCGTCGAAATGACGATGTCGGTGGGGTGAGCGCCGAACACGCCGCGCGCGGCGATGCGAAGCGGATGCTGGCCGATCCTCGCGAGGTATTCGTTTTCGTCGAGGCTGTCCGCGTACCCCACCATTCCCCATTTGGAAAGCGCTGCGGGCCTGCACATGCTCCTGTCGAGGACGAGGTTCATCTCCTCGTCGAAGATGCGCGGAAAAAGGGCGGGCGCCAGGTACTGCTCCTGGTTGAGTCCCACGGCGGGGAGCTTGTCCATCGCGTAGATGACGATGCCGGAGAACGCGCGCGTGGAAACGTAGCCCAGCCGGCGGCGGATGGGCATGTCCTGTCGTGGATAGAGGAAGGTGGCGATGCCATGATCCGAGAAGAGCGGAAAAGCGTATGTTGCCACCACCCGGGTGAAGTCCGGGGAAAGAGAGAGCCCGTTCTTCATCGTCCTCCGCCCCAGCTCTTCGATCCATGAAAAATAGAGGGGATCCGAGCCGAGGAGATTGCCCACGGTATGGGAAGATTCGACGACGATCGGAAAAACCGCGTCGAGGAACAGGCCGATGAAAGCGGTGTCGATGGACGCCTCGGCGTCGGCCTCTGCGCGCGGGAGGGCGGGGATTGTCGGGTCCAGGGCGCGCGATACCGAAACGCCCTCGGTTCCCCCCTTCCAATCCACAACTGCCTGCACGGAGAACGGGCCCTGCTGGGAGAGGGCGGGAAGCGCGGCCATCATGGCGCACAGCAGGGCGAGGAGAGCACGTTTTGTCATCCGCTTCGTCCTTTCAGAGGCACAAGGATCCTCGCCCCGATCTGGAGCGTCAGGGGCCGAACGGCGGGATTGAACTCCTTGAGGAGATCCACCGTGACCCCGCATGCTTGCGCAATGCCGCTGAGCGTATCCCCGGCCTTGACAACGTAGATGCTGAAGTCCAGCAGGGGCATCGTGCTTCCGCCCAGCGTCGCCTCAACTGCCTGGCGGTACTCGACGGGCACCTTGAGAGAATAGCGGTACGACGGTGGGGGCGTCAGTGCGGTTGCCAGCTCGGCGTTGGCCCTTGTGAGGGTATCGAAGGGCACGCCCGCTTCGCGGGAGAGGATGCGCAGGTCCACGCAACGCGCCACGGGAACGCGCGTCCAGGAGACGGTGCCTTTCCATGAAGGGGCCAGGTCGTAGCGGCCGGGGTAACTGAGGATCTTCGCGATCGCGAGGAACTGGGGAACGAAAGAGGCCGTCTCGGCGGGCAGGAGCCCCCGCCTGCGCAGGGTCCAATAGTCGGTGACGCCGCTTTGCCTGACGATCCGAGAGAGGCGCGAGGCTCCGCAGTTGTAGGCCGCCAGGGCGAGGTACCAGTCCCCGAAAGAGCTGAAATCCTGCCGGAGCTTTCGAAGGGATGCGTCGGTGGCCTTGAAGAAGTCGCGCCGCTCGTCCACCCACTGGTCCATGGCGAGGCCGAAGGGGGAAGCGGTGTTCGCCATGAGCTGCCAGAGCCCGGCGGCCCCGCGGGGCGACGTCGCCGTGATCTGGAAGCCCGACTCGACCGCGGGCAGGAAGAGCAGCTCCCGCGGCAGGTCGAGCTCCTCGATGCGGGCCGTGATCACGCCGCGATAGATCGGGATCCTGTCGAGAACCGCCTGCAGCCAGTCCTTCTTCCGCGCCAGGTAGGTGTCGAGAAACCGATCGATCACGGCCTGATCCGGCATCGCGATGGAATACAGCTCCTCGCCCCGATGACCCTGGACCGGCCTCAAGGCCGTGACGTCCGGCTCCGCGTCATCTCCCGCGGGTGGGACCGCGGGCAACCGGGCGCCGACCGGAAGCGTGGAGGTGACGGAGGCAAGGCGCGGGTCCTCCGGCGTCCCTCCCGTCGCGCTCTGGGCGTGCGAGGACCAGCCCACCGCGAGGGCGAAGGCGGCGAGGGTTACAGCTTTTCGCCGAAGTAGATTCCAGCCCATTCCCATTGGCCGTTGGCTTCGGGATCCGCGGGGAAATCGACCTTGCGGAAGTAGAGGTACCAGGTCGGGGGCCTGAAATTCCAGCCCGTCGTCCTGAGGTACGCCTCCTTGTCGTTGGATGTTATATCGAGCTGCCCTTCTATCTTTGGATTGGAGCTCATGAGGTAGACGCCGATATTGGAATCCGCGGACCCGTCGGCCGGCGAGTCGTCCGTCGGGTCACCCGTCGGCGCCTGCTGGTCCCAGCCCTTGACGAAGAAGTTCACCTTGGCCTGGTATTTTCGAAGCTTTGCGATGTTCTTCGTGAAGATGGCGTCCTTCACGGCATCCACCAGCGTGTTGAGGTCGGGAACCGTCCAGCTCTTGTCCGAGAAATAGAACAGGACCTTTTCCTGAGCCTTGAGATAGGCGTCGGGCACCCCGGGGACATCGGTATCGGGGGAGTCGAGGTACTTCTGGTAGGCCTGGAGGGCCTGGTCCCACTCTCCCACCTCCTCCTCGGCGCGGGCGAGGAAGAAATATGCGGAACCGAGGTGCACGCTCTCCTGGCCTCCGAAGCGCGAGATGAGCTCCTTGTAATACTCGATCTTGTATTCGGGCCTCGTTTCCAGGTCTATCAGCTCCTGCAGCACGTGCAGGTGGATGGATTGGCCGCCGACGAGCAGGTCCGTGTGGTTCTTGAGAATGCGAAGGTAATAGTGGATGGCAAGCGGGATCGCCTTCATCTCCTGGTACGCCTCTGCCACCATGAGGAGGTAGTAGGCGTCGAACAGGTCCGTCGGGTCCTTTTCCACGAAGGAGGTGAGGAAGATGATCTCCTTCTCCGGCTTGCCCGCGTTCGCCAGATCCTGCCCGATCTGCTGGATCAGAACGAAGCGGTTTTTCGGGTCGGTTTCCCTGTCGAGGAGACTGAAGAGCTGCCGGAGCTCCTGGTTCTGCTCGAAGGCTCCGATATAGTATCGCGTGCCGGACGCGCCGCAGCCTGTGAACGTGAGGGCAAGCACCGCGGCGACGGCCGCGCATGAGCGGCTTGTGACAATGTTCATCTTCTCCGTACGATAATAGCAGGAAGCTCCGCAGTTGGCAAGGGCGACGGGTTTCTGGTACTATTTTCATTGAGGAGAATGTCAATGTCTCAAAATATAACCAAGACCCCCACCGGGCTTTCCGTGCCCGATACTCCTCTGATTCCTTTCATCGAAGGCGACGGCACCGGCCCCGACATCTGGCGGGCAGCGCGGCGGGTGTTCGACGCCGCGGTGCAGAATGCATACGGAGGAAAGCGGAAAATAGAATGGATTCAGCTCTTCGCGGGGGAACGGGCGTTCAAGGAGACGGGGGACTGGCTTCCCAAGGAGACCGAGGAAGCCTTCCGCTCGCACCTGGTCGGCATCAAGGGCCCGCTCACCACACCGGTGGGAGGCGGCATCAGGAGCCTCAACGTCGCCCTCCGCCAGAGGCTGGACCTGTACGTGTGCCTGCGGCCCGTGCGCTACTTCCCCGGGGTCCCCTCGCCGCTCAAGCATCCCGAAGCGGTGGACATGGTGGTGTTCCGCGAAAACACGGAGGACGTGTACGCGGGCTACGAGGTGAAGGAAGGATCCCAGGAGGCCCGGACCCTCGCCGCGTTCCTCTCCAAGACCTACGGCTGGCCCATCCGGGAGGATTCCGGAATTGGGATCAAGCCGGTGAGCAGGTTCGGGTCGGAGAGGCTCGTTCGCGCCGCCCTCCACTACGCCATCTCCCACGGCCGGAAGAGCGTCACCCTGGTGCACAAGGGCAACATCCAGAAGTTCACCGAGGGGGCGTTCCGCGAATGGGGGTACGAGCTTGCAAAGCGCGAGTTCCCCGACGCGGTTTTTTTCCAGAGCGAGCCTCTCGGAGCGGGAGCCGCCGCCGAGCTTCCCAAGGGCAAGATCCTCATCAAGGACGCCATCGCGGACAACTTCCTCCAGCAGATCCTCCTTCGCCCGGCGGAATACGACGTGATCGCCACCACCAACCTCAACGGGGACTACATCTCCGACGCCCTCGCCGCCCAAGTCGGCGGCATCGGGATCGCCCCCGGGGCGAACATCAACTACGTTTCGGGACACGCCATCTTCGAAGCCACGCACGGCACGGCGCCGAAGTACGCGGGAAAGGACGTGGCCAACCCCTGCTCCGTCATCTTCTCCGGCCAGATGATGCTGGACTATATCGGCTGGAGCGAAGCGGCCAAGCTCATCGAGAAGGCCGCCATCCAGACGATCTCCGGCGGGTTCGTGACGTACGACTTCGCGCGGCAGATGGAGACGGCCACCCAGCTCTCCACCTCCCAGTTCGCGGAGAAGATCGTGGAGAACATGCCGGCATGAAACACGACCGGCCGCTGTATCCGAACAAGCTTCTCGTGCTCGGAGCGATAGGCATGGTTGCGGGGGGAGTCCTCCTTCTCTGGAACCTCGGCTACCTGCCCCAGCTGGGCAACCTCTGGCCCCTGGTTCTCATGCTGGGCGGCATGTTCCTGCTGTACATGGCGTACCTGCGAAGCAGGTCCGCCCGCTACATCATTCCCGGCATGATTCTCTCCTTAGGCGGGCTTTTTTTCCTCCTCTTCAACACCGTGTTCCAGGGCAAGAGCATGGAGAAAATCTGGCCCGCGTTCATGCTCATCACCGGCTTGTCCCTGATCCCCTACGGATACCGCAAGAAAGGGGCGGCGCGGACGGCAATCATCGTCCCCGCCATCTTCATTGCCGCCCTGAGCCTCATGTTCTTCCCCTTCAGCTTCGGCACGACGGGGATCAGCTTTCTCGCCTTCGTCCGGCATTGGTGGCCCCTCATCCTCATCGTCCTGGGAATTGCGCTTGTCATTTCATTTTTCAGCACCCACAAACCGAGTAGTAAGGTATGAGAAAGAGGATAGCCTTCCTCGTCGGACTGCCCCTCATCATCCTGTCTTCGGCGGGGATCGTGACCATTATCGGAGCCCAGGAGAGTCCCAGAGCAGGTGCGGCAACCGGCGCGTTCACCCCCGGCTACCCGCCCGCGGCGGCCGCCGAATCTGCTTTTCGGGTCCGCCTGGCGAAAGACGGCGAGCGAACGGCCGAGGCCCAGCTCAACGCCGCCGGAGAGGGACAGGCGGGTCGCTCCGTCCCGGCTTCCGCCGGCGGCACGGGTGCGGCTCCCGAAGTGGCGTACTACCCCGATCGCGTCTACCGTGGAGCGGGTACCCTCTACCGGGTATCCGATAGCGAGGGTGTCCTGGCCTCTTCCGACGGCGGCGTCACCTGGGCCGTCAGGATCTCGGGACTGCCGCTCAGGTCCGTCTACCCGTTCGACCGGCAGTTGCCCCCCCTGATAACCTCCTTCGCCGTCGATCCCATAAACGATCAGCGCGTCGTCCTGACCCTGCCGGATTCGGTCTTCCTCTCCGAGAACGGAGGCGAATCCTGGGATAAAATCGGCGTGAAGGAGCCGCTGAAGCCCAACGACCAGCTCACGGCCGTCGCCCTCAATCCGGCCAATCCCGCGGCACTCATGGTGGGAACTTCCTTCGACGGCATGTTCGAGACCCTGGACAGGGGCAAAACCTGGACCGACCTGTCCAAGAAGATCGGGTTCATGTACCTGGGCGGAGGCTCCTACGAAGAGATCGATTCCATAGCCTACGATCCGTCCGATCCATCGCTTGCTTATTTCAACCTCGGGTTCGGCAAGGGGCTGTACTCCCTGAAGAAGGGCGACAAGAGCGCCACGCAGGTGGATTTTCCCGGAGACCAGTCGCATGCCCCCATCGTCGACATCTCCTTTCACAGGACCGCCGATGCCGCCAGTCCGGCCTGGATCATGGAGGTCCGCACCGACGATGCCCGGTGGGTTTTCGATCCCGGCGCCTCCTCCCCTTCCGGGACGGGCACCGGCGCGTGGAGGATCGCGGATATCATCCATGCAAGCACGGCGCCGGATCCCGCCAAGGCGGAAAGAGCGGCAAAAGCATCGGGCAAATACGGTCTCTACATCTCCTCGATCCACGCCGGCGGCAAGCTTCTCGACGGCCACATCGCGTTCTGCAAGGCCAACGGGCTGAACAGCATGGTGGTGGATTTCAAGGACGATTTCGGCTTCGTGACCTATGACACCGACCTCGAGACCCCGAAACGGATCGGCGCCGTGAAGAAACGCTTCACCACCGAGGAGGTGGTGGGCAAGGCGCACGCCAACGGGCTGTACCTGATCGCCCGGATCGTCGTCTTCCGCGACAGGCAGCTGTACAATGCCGACGATTTCGCATACGCGGTCTGGGACCGTGCGGCCGGCAAGCCGTGGCGATACTTCAAGACGACCGTGGATTCCCAGACGGGGGAGGAAACCAGCTTCCAGGGCGAGTATTGGGTAGATCCCTATTCGGAGAAGGTATGGAAGTACAACGTGGACATCGCCCTGGAGTTGGAGGCGCGCGGGGTTGACGAAATCCAGTTCGACTACATCAGGTTCCCCTCGGACGGCGACCTCTCGCGGATCTCCTACCGCAGCCGCAGGCAGGGCATGGGCAAGATCGAGGCCCTCGAGTCTTTCCTGGCCATGGCGCGGGAAAGCCTCCGGATCCCCATCTCCACGGACGTCTACGGCTACTGCGGCTGGGCCAGGGTCTCCAACTGGGTCGCCCAGAACATCGAGGTCTTCTCCCGCTACGTGGATGTGATCTCGCCGATGTACTACCCCTCCCACTTCCCCCGCGACTTCCTCGGCTCCATGCAGTACATCCCCAGGGCCGGCTATATCTATCGTGAGGGCCCCCAGCGGGCCTCCCGCATCGTCGCCGGCAGGAGCGTCATCCGCCCGTACGTGCAGGCGTTCAGAATCGGAGGAGAGCTGAAGTTCGGCCCTCCGGTCTACACCAGTTACCTGATGAGCCAGGTGCAGGGGGTGCTCGCGAGCGCCGCATCCGGGTTCACGCTCTGGAACGCCTCCAATGACTACTACATGGTCACGGCATCCCTCGCCCCGTACACTGTCAGCTCTGTGGGCTCCGCGGCCGCCCCGGCGGTGGGGGTTCAGTGATGAGAAGGGCCGGGGCTCTGGCGTGTCTGACAGTCCTCGCGCTCGCCGGCTGCGCATCCATCGGCAGGGGAGCGATTCCGGGAGCCGAAGCCCCGGCGCTCGCGCCGGCCCTCGCCTCTCTTCGCCAGGCCTCTCCCGCTTCGCTGCGGGAAGCGGCCCGTGTACTCGCATCCGTCCAGCCGGCGCAAGCCAAGGCGGCGCGGGAGATGGCGGGCCTGGGACGGGAGCTTTATTCCTCCCTCTATCCCGAGCTGACCGAAAACCCCTTCCCCGCTGAAGCCAGGACAACCGTTTATGGGTCCCTGTTCTCGGCTCTCCGGGCCAGGTCGGTCCAGATCCCCTCGGGCTCCGAGACCGATTTCTTCCGGCTGACCATCCCGGCGCTGATCCTTAGCGATCAGCGCGTCAGCGTCACCGCCGCCGCTCTCGGCTCCCTGGAGGCCGGCCTGAAACGCGCCGACACGCAGAGCCATGAAGCATCCGTCCTCCCCCCCTACCTTCTGGGGCTTGCAGGCGAGAGGCGCGCGGCATCGGGCGGGACGGCGGGAAGCTCCGGCTCGACGGAGGGGACCGTCCTGCTCTTCCAGGAAAGCGTAAAGAGGGACTCATCGTTCTATCCCGGCCAGAGGAAAGCGGCGGAAATACTTCTCGCCCAGAAGAAGACCTCAGATGCGATTCCCCTTCTGGAGGGCCTGAGCGCCGCGCTTCCCCAGGACGTCTCCGTGGCCAAGCAGCTGGCCCGCGCCGCGCTCGACGGCGGAAAGCCGGAGGATGCCCTCGATGCCACGGGCCGCGGGATGCTTGCGGCACCGGACGACACCGACATGCTCATCCTCCGCGCCCAGGCCTTCGACGCAACCGGGGACTGGTACCAGGCCCTGCGGGTCCTGGAGGCGGGTCTCAAGAGGACTCCCGACGCCAAGGAGGCGATCCTCCTTCGGGCGCGGATCATGGCGGAAGAGGCGGGGAACGTGGAGGAGGCGATCCATGCGCTGGACTCCGCCGTGGCGCGATTCCCCAAGGACGCGAGCTTTCTCGAGCTGAAGGGGAGCATCCTCCTGGATACGGGCCGGGGAGACGAGGGGGTGAACGCCCTGAAGCAGGCGCTGGAGCTCCAGCCGGACAGGGTCAGCACCCTTCGCATCCTTCTCCAAGACGCGATGAACACGAAGCGGCTCTTGCAGGCAAATGAGTACCTGGCCAAGATCCTGGCCGTCTCGGAAACGGGAGAGGACATCACCCTTGCCTATCGCGTGGCGTCGAGCCTCGGAGACCACGCCCAGGCGGCCGCGTACGCCCGAAAGCTGGTCGAGAAGGGGTACGGGAGCGCCCCCCGCCTGCTCCTCGCCCGCGCCCTCCATGCCGAGGGCAACGACGCGGAAGCCCGCACGCAGATAGAGGCGGGGCTCATGGAAACCCAGAGCGCGAGCGAGCGCAGCATGTACCGGACCCTGCTCGCCGCCATGGAGCGCGCGTCGAATGCCGATGCCGCCATGAAAGATCTCCGTTCGGCTCTCCTTGACGACCCGAACAATATCGAGGCGCTGATCGCCATCGCGGACCTCCTGGCCTCCCTGGGGCAGTACCACGGCGCCGTCGGATACCTGAAGCACGCCGCGGAGCTCTCCCCCGAGGACGCGGGGCTCATGGTCAAGATCGCCGATTACGAAAAGCTGGCGGAGAACGAAAAATAGGAGCGCCCCGCTCCCGTCTCAGCTCGAAAACAGGTACGTAACGCAGTCCCTCACGACGAGGCGGAAGCGGTTCCTTCCCTGGCGGAGCTTTCGGCGGAAGCTCCGGGGGCAGTCTTCGAGGCACCGGCCTCCGTTGGACACGTGTTTGGCGAAGCAGCCGAGGCTGATGAAAAGCGGCGGAGAGAACGAGGGGGAGACGCGCACGAGGGGCGGCCCCGAGCGGGGCGGGGCGGCCAGCGCGGCGTAGTCATCCGCGGTGCCCTCGATCCAGAAGTACATGAACATGAGCTTTTTCACGTGGCGGGAAAGGAAGAGGGCGGCGGCGCGGTTGGCCACGTAGAGGGGGAAGTCGACGAAGAATGCGACGTTAACGAGTGCCTCCAGCTCCTGGGCAAAGGCGATATGGGAGACATTGGAGAGCCCGAGGGCGAAACGGGTTTGAGGGCTTCGGGCCAGGAAGCTCTTCAGGGCGTCGAGGAACCGCCGCTCATCGTCGACGAGCGGCGGGAGGGGGACGAAAATGAGCGAGTCCCGGGATGCCGGAACCACGCCTGCGGGCGGGCTGCCCCCCTGATCGAGAAGGGCGAAGGGGATGGGCTCGCAGCCCCGCCACGAAAGGTGCTCCCTTCGGGAAACGGCCGATACTTCAGAGAGATCGAGGGCCTCCCCCTCCCCGCCGGCAGCCGGCTCGCCGCGGGGATGTGACACCCAGAGGACCCGCTCGGCCATCGCCGCGTCGAACAGAGATTCGAGATGCCTGTAAAAATCGTTTTTCGCCTTTTTTAAGGCGGAGGGGGGAATGAAGATTCCATCCCGCGGCCTTCCGCTTCGATTCACCAGGGTGAGCCTTCCCAGGGCGAAGAGCGAATCCCCCGACTCCGAGAAGAGCCGCGCGAGGACGACGGTGAAATCCCTGGGCTCGGCCGCCGCGTCCAGGGTCACCTCGCGCGTGAAGGGGCCCGCAGCCAATGCCGCGTTCACGATGGCAGCCGGCCCTCCGACGAGCTCGATCGAAAGCGAGCAGCCGGAGCTCGAGGCTTTCACGCAGACCTCGATGTCCACGGACATCTTGGCCAGGGGGAACGATGCTTCCCGGGGCTGCGGCAAGTCGAGGAAGCGCGAAGATAGCTGGCGGATCTCCCGCCCCTTGACCGGCGGAAATCCCGCGGGCATTGGCGGCACGTCGATGCTCACCGTCTCCCCTTTTCGGGCGAACTTCACCTCCCTGCGGGCGCGGCGGATGCGCTGAACGGAAAAGATGAAGGGCTCCCCAGGGCCGAAGATCGCCAGGCCGTCGCGAATCGACAGGTCGGATTGAAGAGTCACGCTCACCTCGCCGTTTCGCGCGGATTCCACGGTGCCCAGGAGCGCGCCCCTGTGGCCCGGGTAGCGGACGTCGATGAGGAAGCTTCCGGAGGGCGCATGGAGGAACCCGCCCGTCTTTTCCCTCGAGAAGGTGAGCTCGGTTCTCCTCACGAGCTCTTCGTATTCGTCCTCTGCGAGCTCGTCTCCCCTGTCGATGAGCTCGCGGTAGAGCCGCGCCGTGTTGAAGACGTACTCGGGAGACTTCATCCTCCCCTCGATCTTGAAGGCATCCACCCCGGCCCTGGAGAGCTCGAGCACCTCCCTGCCGAGGAAAAGATCGCGGCAGGAGAAATAATGGCCCGAGCCGAGCGGGAGGCGGCTCCGCCGTCCCTCCGGCCCCGCCTCGCTGAAGAGGCTGCGGCAGATCTGGGCGCAGTCGCCCCGGTTGCCCGAGCGGCCCGTGAGCGCGCTGGAGGCAAGGCAGACCCCGGAGAAGCTGTAGCACATCGCCCCGTGGATGAAGGTTTCCAGCTCCATGTCGGGATGAGCCTCGCGCAGGGCGCGGATGCGCGTCAGGGTGAGCTCGCGCGGGAGGATCACGCGGCGCACGCCCAGACGCTTGAGAAACCCAATTCCCGCCGGGTTGTGGACCGCCATCTGCGTGGAGGCATGGACCGGGAGGCGGGGGAAATCGCGCCTGAGGATCGACAGTACGCCGAGGTCCTGGACGATGATCCCGTCCACGGCGAGGGCTTCCAGGCGGAAGAGCATCTCGGTGAGCCTTTCGATCTCGCTTTCACGCACGATCGTGTTGACGGTGACGTAGATGCGCTTTCCCTGGTCCGCCGCGAGCCGCCGGATCCGCCGCAGCTGCTCGAAGGTGAAATTGGATGCCGCCTTTCGCGCGGAGAACTCGGTCATCCCGAGGTACACCCCGTCGGCTCCGGCCTGGAATGCGTGGTACGCGGAGAGGAAGCTCCCGCCGGGGGCGAGAAGCTCGGGCTTCTTCATCGGCTCCAATGTATTCGCTTTTTATACGCTCGACAACGCGTGAGCCCCCCGGCTGTGGCCGGGTGCCTCTTTTCGCTCCAGCCGCGCTACGGACTCCACGTGAGAAGTCTGCGGGAAAAAGTCGAAAAGCCTGAGGTCCCGAAGGCGATAGGGGCCGGCCAAGAGAAGGGAGAGGTCGCGCGCCAGGGTCACGGGATTGCACGAGACGTACACGAGCTTCCTCGGGGCCGCGGCGCTCAGGTACTCGCGCACCGGACGCGAAAGCCCGGCGCGGGGAGGATCCACGATCACGGCTTCGATGGCGGCGCCGGAGGAAGCGGAGGAAATCCATTGTTCGACGGTGAGGGCGTAAACCTCATTCGCGACGCCCGGCACGTTTCTCCTGGCGTAGGCCGCGCTGCGGGGGTCGCTTTCCACGGCGATGATCCGCTGGAAGCGATCCGCAAGATGCGCGGCGAACACCCCCACCCCGCAGTAGAGGTCGGCCGCGATACGGGGCCCCGCCCCCTGGTCTGCCCGGTCGCCCCCGGCCATTCCTTCGACGGCGAAGGGAAGGAGCTTCTCCAGGGCGGCCAGATTGCTCTGGAAGAAACATCCCACGGAAAAAAGAATCCGCTTCGAGTGCACCGTCACTTCCAGGTCCTCCTCATCGCCGTCACCCTGAAATGCCAGCCGCTCGCCTTCCCCGAAGACCGCGAATCGCGCGGGCCCCGCGGGCGGAGGATCGTGAAAGAGGCGGTTCACGGCGGGGACGGCGACGGGACAGCTTTCAACGGGGACCACGCGGTCGCTTCGAAAGCCCATGAACCCGAGGCGCCCTTCTTCATCCCTGTGGATCTGCGCCCTGTTCCTGTAGCCCAGGGGAGGGCTCGGCTCGATCTCGAGCTCTCCCGCCTCGATGCGGCCCACGCGCCGCAAAGCCTCGGCAACGATGGCCTTCTTCAGTGAGAGCTGCTCCTCATAGCGGATGTGAAGCCAGTCGCATCCGCCGCACACTCCCGCAAGTGGGCATGGAGGCTCCACTCTCGCTGGGGAAGGGGACATCACTTCGAGGAGGGCGGCCCGTGCATAATCCCCTCTCTCCTCCACGAGCCTGGCCCGCACCCGCTCTGCCGGAAGCACTCCGGGTACGAACACGGCCTTTCCGTCCAGGAAAGCCAGCCCGTCTCCGCCCGCCACGAGCTTTTCTATGGTGAGGTCCACATCGGAGCGCAGTATCTTGCTCTTCATCGCCTTTCCCGTGGAATGTAGCATTTTCGCCGGGGGAGAGCCATCAGTAATGCCTACAGAAATGTAGTGATTATATCGCTGTTCCTACATTTCCGTAGGGAATATGATATTTCGAGCATCACCCGGGTACAAGTAAGTTATTGCTATATAAATAATTAAAAGCTTGATTGATAATTGGCACGCCCTTTGCTTTAATGTCACAAAGATTTGTGCTGGTTATAAACAGATTTGAGCTTAGGAGGACATAATGAACATCGGAAAAACACCAAAGGAGATCGTTTCCTTCATCGAGAAGGAGAAGGTCGAGGTGGTGGACCTGCGCTTCATGGATTTCCCCGGCCTTTGGCAGCACTTCTCCGTTCCCGCCAGGGAGCTGAGCGAGGAGGCATTCGAGAGAGGCCTTGGATTCGATGGATCGAGCATCCGCGGCTGGCAGGCCATCAATGAGAGCGACATGCTGGTCAAGCCCGTGGCCGACACGGCATTCATCGACCCCTTTCTGGCGGCCAAGACCCTTGTCGTGATCTGCAACATCTGCGACCCGATAACCGGAGAGGACTACACTCGAGACCCCCGCAACATCGCGCGCAAGGCGGAAAACTACCTCAAAGGCACGGGCCTCGCAGAAGTCGCCTACTTTGGACCCGAGCTGGAGTTCTTCATCTTCGACGACATCCGCTTCGCACAGAACGAGCACGAGGGTTACTACCACATCGATTCGTCGGAAGGAAGCTGGAACACGGGAAGGGTTGAGAACCCGAATCTCGGCTACAAGATCCGCTACAAGGAAGGCTATTTCCCCGTTCCGCCAATGGATACGCTCCAGGACATCAGGAGCGAGATGATGCTCACCCTCGAGTCCATCGGCATCCCCATCGAGGCCCAACACCACGAGGTTGCCACCGGCGGGCAGTCTGAAATAGACATGCGGTTCGCCCCCCTGGTGAAGATGGCGGACAACGTTCTGAAGTACAAGTACGTGACCAAGAACACGGCAAAGAAGCACAACAAGATCGTCACGTTCATGCCCAAGCCCCTCTTCGGAGACAACGGAAGCGGCATGCACGTGCACTTCTCCCTCTGGAAAGGCGAAAAGAACCTCTTCGCAGGAGACGGCTACGCGGGGCTTTCCCAGACCGCGCTCTACGCCATCGGCGGCATTCTGAAGCACGCTCCCGCGATCCTGGCGTTCGCCACTCCCACCACCAACAGCTTCAAGAGGCTGGTGCCCGGCTTCGAAGCCCCCGTCAATCTTGCCTACTCCCGCAGGAACAGGAGCGCGGCGGTCCGCATCCCCATGTACTCCACCTCGCCCAAGACCAAGAGGGCCGAGTTCCGCTGTCCCGACCCCAGCTGCAATCCTTACCTCACCTTCTCCGCCATGCTCATGGCAGGCTTGGACGGAATAATAAACAAGATCGACCCGGGCCAGCCCATGGACAAGGACATCTACGACCTTCCGCCCGAGGAGCTGGCCGCTGTGCCCAAGACCCCGGGCTCGCTGCGCGATGTGCTGAAGGCCCTGGAGAACGATCACGACTTCCTGCTCAAGGGAGACGTGTTCACTCCCGACGTGATCGAGACCTGGATCTCCTACAAGATGAAGAACGAGGTCCTCGCGCTGGATCTGCGGCCGCATCCCTGGGAGTTCCACCTGTATTTCGACATTTGAAAGGTCATGGGGCAGGCCCACTCCACTATAAAAAGCCCCCGCAAGCGGGGGCTTTTTTTTCGGGTCTCAGGAGCTCTCTGCCCCGCCCGCTTCAGAAAGACCCAGCTTCCCGAAAACCCAGGGTGCGCCCGCGGAAACCCAGAAGCCGATCAAAGCGTATTGGACGGAGCGAAGGAGGGAGCCGGAATATCCTTCGGTGGACAGCAGAAGGAGATTGATCCCGAGGGTGAAAACCAGCGCGCCCGCAGATCCGATGAGGAAGCGTGCCGCGCGTTTCCAGATCGGCCCCGCAGCGCTGAACCCGCCATGCCTGCCCAGCACGGCCGCGCCGAGCGCGAAGCCGAAGAACGCCCCGGCGCTCGCCAGGACCAGGTTCAGAGCGAGAAGCCGCGGAGGCGCGCCGATCTTCAATAATATTCCCGGTGAGAGCTCTCTCGCGATCCGAAAGCCGCTCAACACGGAGGTGAAAAACCCTCTGAGCAGGATCAGCAGGAATGAGACTCCAAGAGAGAGGAGGATCGAAGCCCCCAGGCCCAGACGCCCGAGCCACGCCTCCACGGGGCCCCTGAAGCGCAGGTAAGCCCAAAGAGTGACGCCTCCGATGAACCAGCCGACCATCACGTCGAGGGGGGAATGCGCCCGCTGGTACACGCGCGATATTCCGATCAAGACGGCAAGCATCCCTGCGGCCGCCCAGGCCCAGGCCCTCTTCACCCGCTCGGCGCCGATACCCCAGGCCCCGACGGCGATTTGGGCGTGCCCCGAAGGAATCCCGTAGGGGGTCTCACCGGCCAACAAACCAACGCGCGGACAGAGCCAGTACGGCCATGCCTCGTGGAAGGCGATTTTGAAGATTTCGCTCAGGCTCCCGCTCCCAGGAGGAATATCGCCAGCCTCACTGCGAGCCGGGAATCCACGCACCAGTAGAGAATGGGAAGCGCCATGACGAAGAACAGCTCCGAGCCGAAAAAAGAAAAGAGCCGTGTCGATATGGCAAGCAGATGGGCCGCCATTCGGCTCACCTCCCCTGTCTGCCTTCGCGGCGGGGCGGGCTTACGCGCCCCCCTCGAAAATCCAGCGGTCAAGATTGCGGCCCCATTCCACCAGATCGGCCTGCGCGAACCACAGGGCCACCTCCTCCTTGCCGTTATCAACGCTGTCGGATGCGTGGGTCAGGTTGCGACCCACCTCCAGCGCGAAGTCATGGCGAATGGAGCCGGGCGCCGCCTCGGCGGGCCGCGTAGCGCCCATGGTCTGACGCACGGCGGCCACGGCATTGGGCCCTTCCCAGACCATGGCCATCACCGGGGCCGAAGTGATGTAGGTGATAAGGCCGTCGTAGAACGGTTTGCCCTTATGAACGGCATAATGAGTCTCGGCCAGGCGGCGATCGACCCGCATGAACCTCGCCGCGACCAGGCGCAGGCCGCGGCGCTCCAGGCGCGAAACGACCTCGCCGATAAGCCCGCGCTGCACCCCGTCCGGTTTGACCAGCACCAGAGTCCGCTCCATTGTCATCTCCTCCTCGCCCTTTCGTCGGCTCCCTGTCAGAAGTGCGACGCGAGGATAAGCTCCTCCATGGTCCGCTTCGGAACGTGGTGGGTACGATCCGCGTCCCTGTAATACTTGATCGATCCTCCGGAAGGCAGGTCCTCGAGCACAACCTTCTCCACGGGCTTGCCCAGGGCGATCACGAGGGCGACCTTCAGACCCTCCGGCAGGGAGAGGCGCCGGGCAAGCTCCTCCCTCTGTATCGAGGCGAACATGCATCCGCCCAGCCCTTTTTCCACGGCGCCGAGAAGGATGGTCTGTGCCACGATGCCCACATCGATATCCGCCTCTTTGTGGATTCTTGTATCGAGCAGGATAACGATGTAGCCGGTCGGCCTTTCGGGCGCGTCGGGACCCGGCCAGTCGGGGAGATACCCGGCCCACGCGAGAGTCTCGAAGATCTTCGCGTTCCACTCCGGCGAGCCGGAGAGCACGTACTTCAACGGCTGCCTGTTCGCCGCCGAGGGGGTGACGCGGGCCAGAGCCAGAAGCTCGCGCAGGACTTTTTCATCCAGAGCGAACCTCCCGTCGAATCTCCTGTAGCTCCTGTTCCTCTCCACTATTTCTTTCAGGCTCATGTATGCCTCCGGGAATGCTATCGCATTTTCCCGTTCTCTGATCAAGCCGGCGCCGGCACGGCAATCCCCGGCGTTCTTTTTGCCCCTTGGCATTGGGCCGGCAACTCCCTATGGTTAAGCCATGAGCGTCACGGCCGAGCGCCTGCAGGCCCTGCTCCCCGACCTGGCCCCCTCCTTCATAGAGAATCACGTCAGACGGCTTGATGAAAGGTACTTCCAGAGGTTCGGCGAGGGGGATATCGCGGATCACGTGAGGCGTCTCTCCCAGCTTTCCCCGCGAGATCCCGTCCGCACGGTTGTCCGGGAAATCGAGAACGGGAGACTGGAATGCACCGTTCTCGCCTTCGACTACCCTTCCGTGTTCTCCCTTATCACGGGGGTCCTCTCCTCACTGGGCTTCGACACGCTTGCGGGAGACGTGTTCACCTACGCGCCATGGGACGGCCTGGCGCGGCAGACACGGGAGAACCACAGGTCCAGGCGCAGGGCGGGCGCACCCGACCGCGACAGGCGGCCGCCACGTGATGGGGATACCGGAAAAAGGCGGCTCATCATCGACTGCTTCACGGGGACCACGACGGGCGGGGTCTGGGGAGAAGAATGGGAGGAGGAGCTTTCCTCGCGGCTCCAGCAGGTCATCATCCTTCTGGAGCGCGGGGGAAACGATTCGCTCTCGCGGGCAAAGCAGAGCGTTTACGAAATGGCTGCGCGCGCAGTCACGCGAGCGGCGCCTTCCGAATCCGCGGTGCTCTACCCCGTTGCCATAGAGGTTGACGCCTCTCCCCCCGGCTGCACGCGCATGCGGGTCGTGTCCCAGGATACCCCTTTTTTCCTCTTCACCTTCAGCACGGCCCTCTCCCTCCAAGGTGTCTCGATCGAGCACGTGAGAATCAGAACCGAAGGCGGCAGGATAGAGGACGAGTTCGAGTTCGTGGACGCCTCGGGAAGGAAGATCGAGGAGCCGGGAAGGATAGACCGAATCAAGCTCTCCGTCCTGGTAACCAAGCAGTTCACTACGTTCCTGGGAGGGTCCCCGGACCCCCTCTCCGCCCTTCTGCGCTTCGAGAACCTGATGCGCGACATCGTGCCCATGTCCGAGCAGGGCAGGTGGTCCGAGCTTCTCTCCAACCAGCACGTCTTGAGCGATCTCGCCCAGCTCCTGGGCGCCAGCACCTACCTCTGGGAGGATTTCATACGCCTTCAGTACGAGACGCTCCTTCCCATGCTGCGGCCGCACGTGGGAGGCAAGAGCTTCTGCGAGCCCATCGAGCTTCTCCCCGAGCGGCTCGAGCTCGCCCTGGCGGGGGCCACGGAAGAGGAGGAATTCGCCCGAAGGCTCAACGAGTTCAAGGACCGCGAGATCTACCTCTATGACCTCGACCATATCCTCACCCCTGGTTCCGACTTTCTCACCTTGAGCAAGCGGCTCACGGCCCTGGCGGAGGTAGTGGTGGATTGTGCCGCCTCCTTCGCGTACGAGGCGCTTTTGCAGCGGTTCGGAGAGCCGCGAACCGTGGCCGGCATCCCGGTCCGCTACGCGATCGTGGGCCTGGGGAAGATGGGAGGGGCGGCCCTGGGCTATGCCTCCGACATAGAGCTTCTCTTCGTGTACAGCGACAGCGGAACCACGGGCGCTCCCGACTCTGCGGCCCCCGCTGCCGGCATAGAGAACGCCGAGTTCTTCGGGCGATTGGCCCGGGAGACCCAGCGCCTCGTCCACGCAAAACGTGAGGGAATCTTCCACATCGATTTACGCTTGCGCCCCTACGGGGACGCGGGCCCCCTGGCCTGCAGCCTGGAGAGCTTCTGCACGTACTACCCCCGGGGCGGCCCCGCGCATTCCTACGAGCGGCTCTCCCTCGTGCGCCTTCGCAGCGTGGGAGGGGACCGCCAGCTGGCGGCCCGCATCGAGCGGCTTCGCGACGAGATGGTGTACGCTGCCCAAAGCATAGAGCTTGAGGAGCTGTGGGAGCTCAGGGAGAGACAGGTCCGGGAAAAGACCAAGGGGGGCGCGCTGAACGCAAAGTTCAGCCCCGGCGCCCTCGTGGACCTTGAATACGCGGTCCAGATCCTCCAGGTGCTCCACGGGGCGCAGGAGAAGAGGCTTCGAACCCCGCGGATCCACGAAGCCCTCGACGCCCTGGCGCTCATCGGCGTGCTGGAGCGGCCCGAGGCGAAGGAGCTCGCCGACGCGTACCACTTCTTCCGCAGGCTCATCAACGGGCTTCGAATGCTGCGCGGCTCGGCGCAGGACCTGTTCCTCCCTTCCCTCGATTCCGACGAATACATGCACCTCGCCCGAAGGTCCGGCTACAAGCCGGAGCGCGAGATGAGCCCGGCGCGAAAGCTTCACCTCGACTTCGAGACCCACACGGCCGAGGTGAGGGCGTTCATGGAGCGGCACTTCGGCCGCGGAAGCCTGCCGGGCATTCCGGCCGCGAACGTGGCGGACCTCATCCTCTCCGACACGGTGCCCGAGGGGGCACGGCGAGATATCCTCTCCGCGAAAGGGTTCCGCGATCCCGCCCGGGCCTTCGTCAATCTGAGGGAGCTATCGGGGGAGGCCGAGCGGCGCTCCCAGTTCGCCCGCCTGGCGATCCTTGCCTGCGACATCCTGTCCCAGCGGCCCGATCCCGACATGGCCTTGAACAACTGGGAGAGGTTCCTCCGCTCGCTTGACGATCCCCAGGGGCATTTCAGGGGGATGCTCTCCCAACCCATGCGCCTGGAGATCCTGCTCAGCATCTTTTCGACGAGCCAGTTCCTCGCGGATGCGCTTGTCAGAAACCCCGAGCTCCTTGATTATATCGGGGCCTCCGAAGTCCTGCGCTCCCTCAAGGGGCACGTCGAGATCCAGCGGGAGCTCGCCTCAATTTCGAACCTGACCGCCCAGCGGGAAGGGTGGCGGGACGAGCTTCGCCGGTTCCGCCGCCGGGAGATCCTGCGCATCGGCGCCCGCGACATCTGCCTGGGAATGCCCACGCGAACCGTCATGGAAGAGCTTTCCGAGCTGGCAGATGGGGTCGTCTCGGCTTCCCTGGGCCGGCTTCGCGGAGGCACGATCGGCCGCGGAGGCGAACCGGGCGCGCCCCCCTGGCGGTTCTGCGTCATCGCCTTCGGCAAGTTGGGCGGCAGGGAGCTCAACTACAGCTCCGACATCGACCTCCTGGGGCTCTACGACGGAGGGACCGAAGGGGCCGATCCAACCGAGGATGCCGCCGCGCTCATGGAAGCCCTTAGGGCCGATCTCTCGGACCACACGATGGAGGGCTACGCCTACCGCGTGGACCTCCGCCTCCGCCCCTATGGAAGCTCGGGACAGCTCGTCTTCTCCCTGAAATCCCTCCTGGATTACTACTTCCGCTCGGCTGCGATGTGGGAGCTCCAGGCCCTGCTGAAAGCGAGGCCGGTGGCAGGGGATCTGGAGCTCGGCCGGGAGTTTCTCGACTCCGTGCGAACGCTGCTCTTGGCCCCCCGGGAGCCTTCCGCGGTGGTCTCTTCGATCGACAGGCTGCGAAAGGAAGCCCAGAAGAGCCTCTCGAGAAACTCCATTGTCGCGACGGACATCAAGGTCGGCCTCGGGGGCCTGCGTGACGTGGAGTTCCTCGTGCAGGGACTCGAGCTCATCCACGCGCACGAGCATCCGGAGCTCCTGATCGGCAACACCCTTGCCGCCCTCGAAGCCCTGGGGACGATGGGAATACTGCCTACGGATGAGGCCGACCGCCTCGTCGGAGATTACATCTTCCTGCGGCGTGTGGAGCACTTCCTGCAGATCTACGAGGACCGGCAGACTCACAGCCTGCCCAGGGATCCCCTTCAGATGCTCGCCCTGGCGCGGCGGATGCTGGGAAGCGGGGCGACAGAAGGGCAGTTCCACTCCAAGCTGGCCAAACGTTTCGAGCGGGTGCGGGAGGAGTATCGCAAGTTCACCGAGACGGGCTTTCGGCAGTAGAATTAACGTACGAGCGTGGTTCGAATGGAAAAGGGAGGTTCGATATGTCTCTCACGCCGGGGGATAGGAGGACCGTAAAGGCCGCCGAGAATGTGCTGAGGGGGAAGAGCCGCAAGGGGTTCTTTCTCCGGCTCCTTCCCTTTCTGGGTCCGGCTTTCATAGCGAGCATAGCCTACGTCGATCCCGGAAACTTCGCCACAAACATCTCCGGCGGCGCCCAATTCGGGTATACGCTCCTGTGGGTGATCACGGTCAGCAACCTCATGGCCATGCTCGTGCAATCCCTCTCGGCCAAGCTGGGGATCGCCACGGGAAAGAACCTCGCGGAGATGTGCGCCCAGTCCTACTCCAAACCCGTCTCTTTCATCCTCTGGATAATAATGGAGCTCGTGGCAATGGCCACGGACCTGGCGGAGTTCCTGGGCGCGGCGGTGGGATTCAACCTCCTTCTGGGAGTGCCGCTGTGGATAGCGGGGCTCATGACCGCGGTGGCCACTTTTCTCATTCTTGCCCTGGAGCGCTACGGCTTCCGCCCTCTGGAAGTGGTGATCACCGCCTTTGTCGGAATCATCTCTCTCTGCTACTTGGTCGAGATTGCAATCGCCAGGCCTGAATGGACGCAGGTGCTGACTCACTCCGTCGTGCCGAGGTTCGCCGGCCCCCAAAGCGTGGTCCTGGCGGTGGGGATACTCGGCGCCACCGTGATGCCCCATGCAATCTTTCTGCACTCGGCGCTGACTCAGAATCGGATCGTCGTGCGCAAGGACAGGCTGATGAAGCGGCTCTTCCGCTTCGAGATCATCGACGTGGTCATCGCCATGGGGGTGGCGGGGCTGGTGAACGGGGCCATGCTCACGATGGCGGCCACGACCTTCCATCAGAGGGGGTACATGGACGTGGGAAGTCTCGAGCAGGCGCACCGCACGCTGCAGCCGCTCCTCGGGCAGGCGGCAAGCTGGGTGTTCGCGGTTTCCCTGCTCGCCTCAGGCCTCTCTTCCTCCTCCGTGGGCACGATGGCGGGCCAGATCATCATCAAGGGCTTTCTCAAGAGGGAGATCCCCATATGGCTGCGGCGCCTCATCACGATGATTCCCTCGCTCGTCGTGATCTTCATAGGACTGGATCCGACACGCACCCTGGTGATCAGCCAGGTGATCCTGAGCTTCGGCTTGCCGATGGCGATAATCCCTCTTGTCATGTTCACCGGCCGAAAGCACCTCATGGGGGTGCTGGTCAACAGGCCGATCACGAAGCTTCTGGCAGCGGTGGTAACCGCGGTGATCGTGGCCTTGAACCTCTACCTGCTTTTCAGCGTATTCAAGGGAGGTTGACATGTTTAGCCGTATCCTGGTGCCCCTCGACGGCTCCCGAATGGCCGAAGCTGCGCTGCCCGCCGCGGAAGCCCTTCGCAGGGCATTCTCGTCCTCCGTAACGCTGATCCACGTGCTGGAGAGCGGCCCGCCGCGGGAGGCCCACGGAGAGCGCCACCTCCAGGACAAGCAGGAAGCGGAAGCATACCTCGCCGAAGCGGCCGCGCGCTATTTCCCGCCCGATGTGAACATCGCGCTGCATGTTCACGCCGAGGGCATATCGACCGTGCCGGAGAGTCTCACGGAGCACTCCCAGGAGCTGGAGCAGGACCTGATCATCATGTGCGTGCACGGCAGGGGCGGGTTCGACAGGATGGTCGGGGGAAGCCTCGCCGAGAGGATCATGAGCACGCAGACGGTGCCCGTGCTCCTCGTGCGCGCAGGCCTGGGCGGACCCATCGCTCCGTCCTTCCGCCTCGTCCTGGTGGCGCTGGACGGGAAAGCGGATCACGAGCAGGGACTTGTCGCCGCCGAGGAGCTCGCCAGAAAGACGGGCGCCCGGCTTCTCCTTGTGTCCATTGTGCCGACGTGGTTTACTCTCAGGGGAGAGGGAAGGGAAACGGGACGGCTGCTCCCCGCCGCCACGGCGGAGCTTCTCGCGCAGACCGAATCTTCGGCCGAGCGCTACCTCCAGGAGCACGCCGAGCGGCTTCGCGCCGACGGCATCCAGGTGGAGACGGCGATCAGGCATGGAAATCCGCCGAAGCAGATAACGCGCTTCGCCCGGCTGACGGGCTCGGATCTCATCGTGCTGGGGACCCACGGCAGGACAGGAGCGCGCGCATTCTGGGCCGGCAGCATCGGCTACATGATCGTGGGAAGAACAGCCACCCCCATCCTCCTCATCCCCGCCGCGGAGAAGAGGAAATGAGCGTCGTCACGCCCCTGGAAAACAAGGAGCTCCCGGAGACCTGCTGCGTGTACAAGCACTCCACAACCTGCCCTCTTTCAGCGGCGGCGGTCCGGGAAGTGGAGGCGGCCGCGATAGATATCCCGGTCTTCAAGATCGACGTCCGCGTGCAGCGTGAGCTCTCCGCCTGGGTTGCCCAAAGATACGCTGTGGAACATGAATCTCCCCAGCTCATCCTGATCCGCGCGGGAAAGGCGGAGAAGGTTTGGAACCATGGGGACATACGCAGGGAGAAAATAGAGGGGATAGGGGGGATCGCGGGCGTCACCCCTTCAGGGCGAACGGGTTGAAATCGGTTTCATAGTCGTAGTAATCCTCACGCTCCACGCGCTTGAGAAACGCCACGATGCGGTAGGTGACCGGGGTCATCACGGCTTCCACCGCGCACTTGAAGATGTAGTTGGTGAGCACGAGGGTCACGAATATCTGCCAGGGAAAGACCCCCGTGAGCGTGGAGATGAGCACGAATAAGCAGGTATCCACCGCCTCGCCGACCAGGGTGCTCCCGATCGTGCGGGCCCACAGCCAGCGGCCTTTCGTGAGGATCTTCATCTTGGCGAGGACGAATGAGTTGGAGAACTCCCCCGCGAAGAATCCGGCGAGGCTGGCCGCCACGATCCCCCCGCTCGACATTCCGCCCAGCACCTTCACGAACGCATCCTGGCCGACCGCGGCGTTCCAACCCGCCTCTCCCGGCATGATGCGCACCAGCCACAGCACGAAGGCGCTGGCCGCAAGGCAGGAGAAGCCCGCCCAGATGACGCGCCGCGAGCGCCGGTAGCCATAGACCTCGGTGAGAACGTCTCCAAAGATGTAGCTTATGGGAAAGAGGATCGTCCCGCCGTCGAACGCCAGCGGCACGCCGAAGAGCGAGATTGCCCAATCGATGATCTTGGCGGACGAGGCAATGTTGCTGACGATGAGGATAGTCACGAAAGCCGCCATCACGAGGTCGAAATAGCGGTACCTGCGTTCAGCGCCCATCCTTCTCCTTCTTGAACCGTGAGAACAGCCTGCTGAATACTCCGGGAATCCCCTCCCGCGCCGCGGGAAGCTCCACCTTGGCGAACTCTGCGATGTTCTCTTCCTTGCCCGCCACCAGGAGGATGTCCTGCTCCTGCAGCCTGTACTCGGGCAGGAAATAGGTGTATTCCTCATCTTCGTTCCTGCGCAGGGCGATCACGTTCAGCCCGTGCTGCTGGCGGAGGTTCGCTTCGATGAGGGTCTTTCCCAGGTACTTTTTCGGAGACTTTATCTCCGCTATGGCGAACTCGCGGCTGATGGGGAGGAAGCTGAAGAGAATGGAGGAGAGCAGCAGGGGCGCGATGCGCCGCGCCGCCTCCCTGTTGGGAAGGATGATGTCCGTGGCCCCCACGAGCTCCAGGATCTCGGCGTGCTGGTTGCTTTCCGCCTTGGCGATGATGCGCCGCACCCCGAGCTTCTTGAGGTAGTTGGTGACAAGGATCGACGCCTCCAGGTTGTCCCCCAGGTCCACGATGGCCGCGTCGATGGTGCTGGGCACGATCCGGTTGATCACTTCCTCGCTGATGGCGTCCGCGATGTAGGAGGCGGCCACCTGCTCCTTGTACTGCTCGATGACGTCGACGTCCTTGTCGATGATAAGGATCTCGCAGCCGGTATCCACCAGCTCCTCGAGCATGCGCTTGCCGAAAAATCCAAGACCGATGATGGCGAATTGCTTCATTAGCCTATGAGTGACCTCCTCCTCAGGAACATCGACGATTCGCTTCGGGAGCCTGCGCGGCAGCGAAATAGCCAGGGCGCTCATTCCGACCCGGCCCGCGAACATGGTGAGGATAATGATAGCTTTTCCCGGGACGCTGAGTAAGGGGGTGATTCCCAGCGAGAGGCCCACCGTGCCGAACGCGGAGAATGTCTCGAATACGACGTCGATGAAGAGCTTCTTCTCATGATGGCTCAGGAGAAGCTCGGTCACGGTGAGAGCGAAGATGGCCAGCGCGAGGATCGCTATCGCCCGCAGGGCGAACATCATGCCCCGGCTTACCGAGCCCTGGGAGACCTTCTTGTGGAACACCCTGATGTCTTCGCGCGCCTGCGACCCACGGATGATCATGACGAGCACGATGAAGAAGGTGGTGGTCTTGATCCCTCCGCCGGTGGACGCCGGGGAAGCGCCCACATACATGAGCAAGAGCGTGAAGACCTTGGATGGGAAGGTCAAGCCTGCCTGCGCCACGGTATCGAACCCCGCCGTCCTCGGAGTGACTGACTGGAAAAAGGCCGCCATGATCTTCTGCGGGGCGCCCAGCGCCGCGTAGCCGTCGTTCCACTCGAACAGGAGGTACACGGCGGCGGCGCCGAAGATAAGAGCCAGGGTGATCAGGACAACGAGCCTGGTGTGCATCGACAGCCTGTGCCTCCTGCCGAGGGCGCGCTCCAGCAGGTCCTCAACAACGACGAAGCCGAGCCCCCCCAGAACGATGAGTGACATGATCGCGAGGTTGATCGTGGGATCGCCAACGTAGCCTTCGAGGTTGTCGCTGAAGGTGGAGAATCCGGCATTGCAGAAGGCAGAGACCGCGTGAAAAAGCGATGTGAACAGGGCGCGCGATCCCACCGTGCGGCGGAACACGGTGTACATGAAGAGGGCACCCGCGATTTCTATTGAGATGGTAAGAATCACGATGTTTCTGACGATCTTCAGCGGATCCCTCTCCACGGAGGAAATGTAGTAGTCTCCGATGAGCTTCCTGTTGGCAAGCGATATCTTTCCCCGCGGATTGGCGAGGTAGATCGTCGTGAAGCTGATGATTCCCAAGCCGCCGAACTGGATGAGGAGCATGATGACGATCTTGCCGAAGAGGCTGTATTGCGCCGTATCCACGCTCACCAGCCCGGTCACGCAAACCGCCGATGTTGCGGTGAACAGGGCGTCTATGTACGGGAGCCTCGCCTCCCCCTTCCAGGCGCTGGGAACCCAGAGGAGAAAGCTTCCTGCGAGGATGATTGTTATGAAATATGCGAAGAGGAAGAATCTGTCGCGGTTTCTGACTCTCATATAAGAGGAAAGCTCAACCCCGGAAAGATCGGGACTCCGACGTCCACGAGCACAACGCGGTCAAAAAAAAGCCCGGCAACGACCTACTCTCCCACCCCTGGCGCGCTCCCGCTGTTTGCTTCGCAAACACCCTCTCGGCGCGCAAGCGCGCCTGCCGGGCAAGGGCTGCCGCGCTAGGGGCAGTACCATCGGCGCGGCAGGGCTTAACTTCCGTGTTCGGAATGGGAACGGGTGGTTCCCCTGCGCCATGGTCACCAAGCATTGATTTCTTGAAAACTGTATAACAGAAATTGCAATCTTAGGGAAGTAGGTGAAGGATATTCTGCTGCTGCGCGTCTTCAGCGTGCTTGCGGCATATCTGCTCTCGGCGTTTCAACCTCCGGCCTTATTGGGCCAATAAAGGTTTCAACATTTTTGCATACTGGTCCTTTGTCCGGGAACCAATCACATTGTCGGCGATCTCGCCCTTTTTATCTATGAGTATGGTGGTTGGAACAACTCTGACCTTTCCGTATTTTTCCATCAGTTCATAGGACCCCATGATGACGGGATAATTTATTTCATAATCCTTATAAAACTGCTCTATGGCCGCTGTGCTGGAAAAAACAGCTACTCCAATAATTACCAATTTGTCTTTATAAATGTCCTGCAAATCTTCCAGGGCTGGAATCTCCGCCCTGCACGGTGGGCACCATGTCGCCCAAAAATTGAGCACCACGACCTTGCCCCGATAATTATTCAAAGAAATGGTTTCATTATTCTTAATATCCTTTTCCGTGAAATCAGGAGCGATACCTGAAGCATCGGTCTGCAGGGATTCCGCCTGATTGCCGACTTGCCCGGTTGTGTTGCTCACCGGACTTTTTGGCGCACAGCCTTCAGCAGAGAGAAGCAGAAGTAATACAGGAAAAATATAGATGATATTTGATTTCATATTATCCTCCGGGACTCAAGGCTTCGGCGACATTTGATTTATGAATTAAACAATCAACTGTGTATTGTCGCTCCGGTATTCCAGCAGCTTCGCAGATGCAATCAAGCTTTTTGGCAAGACCCGCAATGATAGTCTCGAGGGACCATAGAGCCCCGCTTCCGGCTCCGCGCAAAAAAAAGCCTGGCAACGACCTACTCTCCCACCCCTAAAGGGCAGTACCATCGGCGCGGCAGGGCTTAACTTCCGTGTTCGGAATGGGAACGGGTGGTTCCCCTGCGCCATAGTCACCAGGCAATAATCAACTGAAGTGGGTGAAGGATGTTCTTGCGCTGTCGCCCCTGCGGCGCGCTTGGCGGTGTCGCGTTTCGCGGCTCTCGCAACTTGCTTACGAAAGTTGCTGCCGCCCAATGGCCGACGCCGCCGTTGGCATTTCCGCTGTCGCGGTTGGGATTCCCCATGGCTCTCGCCGTTTCTTCGAAACGGCTGCCGCCCTGGGGCCCCGTCGCGGCGTGCATAGCACGCCGCTGGAATACTCGAAAATATGGTCAAGCCTCACGGTAAATTAGTACTGGTAGGCTGAGCGGGTTGCCCCGCGTATACCTCCAGCCTATCGACCTGGTTATCTCCCAGGTACCTTCAGGGGGGTTGAGACCCCCGGGGTTGCTTCATCTTGAGGCGGGTTTCCCACTTAGATGCTTTCAGCGGTTATCCCTTCCGAACTTGGCTACCCAGCGCCTACCCTTGGCAGGATAACTGGTACACCAGAGGTTCGTCCATTCCGGTCCTCTCGTACTAGGAACAGCTCCTCTCAAGCAACCAACGCCCATGGCAGATAGGGACCGAACTGTCTCGCGACGTTCTGAACCCAGCTCACGTACCGCTTTAATTGGCGAACAGCCAAACCCTTGGGACCTGCTCCAGCCCCAGGATGCGATGAGCCGACATCGAGGTGCCAAACCTTGCCGTCGATGTGAACTCTTGGGCAAGATCAGCCTGTTATCCCCGGAGTACCTTTTATCCGTTAAGTGACGGCGCTTCCACTCACCACCGCCAGATCACTAAGACCCGCTTTCGCGCCTGCTCGACTTGTCTGTCTCACAGTCAGGCTCCCCGGGGGAAGGGGTGAGTGAGAAATGAAGCTCTGGGCGTACCCCGCCCGAGGGGATTCACTCTCAACCGAGGCACCTGTTCCGTGGCAGCCCTCGGGCGGGTCGCGTGCTCCGCTACAAGTCCTCGGCGCAGTAGGAGATCCAGAGGAATGTCACACCCCGGTCGGCCTCGGTCGCTGTGATTGCGCGCCTCCGGGCTTTCCGCTGCGCCCGCTCACGCGGAGGTGACTGTACATGCCCTCTGCCTTCGGCTACTCGCGAAATCGAGGCGGAATCTGCTCGGCACCCCCTGCCCGCACTGCCATCAAGCAGCCGTATATGCCTCCCGTTTTCTTGATGCATGCAGTCGGCATCAGCGGCAACTACCCTCCCCGCCGCAAAGCTGGCTTACGCCCAGCGGGGCACCAACACCCTCCAGCTTATCTTCCGCCTCCACTTCCCCGCCTTCGCCGAGCTCTATGAGCAGCGCTATGCAAAGGAGTCCGGCCAGTTCCGCCTACACCGCATCACCCGGGTGACAGAGAAGTTCCTCCGCTGCGGGGATTACTCCCATGGGGTCGCCCGTATCCAATGCACAAACCCCGACTGCCGCCTCGAGCTGTTCCGCCCTTTCAGCTGTAAAGGATTTTACCTTTGCCCCTCTTCATATGATAACCAAACGAAAGGGTATGATGGAAAAGGCAGGGAAAGCTAAGTCCTACTCATGCTCTGCACTGGAGAAGCTGAGAGCACCCGTGCTTCCCTGCCTTCCTTCTGACCGCTTGTAGTGGGGTGGTTGTCCTCATATGAGGGGCGCGGCAGGAGGGCATTGTAATACCGGGAGGATCGTCATGAAGCAGTTTGTCGGAATCGACATGGGATCGCAGAAGCATTCTGTTTGCATCCTCGATGAACAGAGCGAAAAGATCAAAGCCCTTGAGATCGGCAACACCCTCGAGCAATTTCGAATGCTTGAGCAATACCTCGACGGCAAAGAGGATGTGCGAGTGTGCTGCGAGGGAGTACATGGGCCCCTTCTGGGATATTTGAAAAGCCGCGGAGTACTGCTCTATCCCGTCAACCCTTTGAAGATCAAACGGTTTCGCGAGATTCGAGCTCTTTCGGGAGACAAGCACGACGCCTTGGATGCCCGCTGCCTGGCAGAGTACCTGCAGACCAATCACCAGCTGATGCGTCCATTCAGCCACTACAGTGATGCTGTGGAGGAGTTGAACTTGCTGCGCATCTCCCATGATCGGGTGACCAAAGAGCACGCTCGCTATGCGAACAAGCTGATATTCCTTCTGCGTGAATACTTTACGCTGTATGAAGGGCTTTTCAGCACCGCAGTGCCGCAAATACTGCTGGATTTGATACTTGCCTACCCCACCTGGGGGAGCATCAAGGGCCTTCCAGAGCCCATCCTATATAAGAGGCTCTAACATAAAGACTGCTAGACTTTTTCTCAAAAACAAGGAATGATCCTCCCAACTGGGAGGAATATGTGAAGCTCGAAAGTCTACTTCCCAACGAGCTATGGAAGGTAGTGCAGCCGTTGCTACCCCCGCCAAAACCAAGGCGGTTCAAGTTTCCCGGGAGAAAACCCATGGATCCCCGAAAAATCCTCACGGGAATCTTATATGTTCTCAAGAGCGGCATTCCTTGGGAAATGCTGCCCCAAGAGTTAGGATTTGGTACAGGGATGAGCTGCTGGCGATACCTGCGCGCATGGCAAGAGCAGGGCGTCTGGCAACGCATCCATAAGGTGTTGCTATCCAAGCTGCGAGGAGCTGATAAGATCGATTTCTCTCGTGCTGTTGTTGATAGCTCATCTGTACGAGCCGTCTTGGGAGGGCCAAAACGGGGCCGAACCCGACAGATCGCAGGAAAAAGGGGACAAAACACCATCTCATTACCGAAGCTCAGGGGATTCCCCTTGTGGTCTGTGTCACGGAGGCGAACAGACACGACGTGACTCAACTATTGCCTCTGCTTGATGCGATTCCCTCGATCGGAGGCAAAAGGGGTCGGCCCCTCAAAAAGCCAAAAACACTTCAAGGTGATTGTGGCTATGATTCTGATCCGCACCGACGTGAAATAAAGAAACGCTGCATTGTCCCCCTTATCCGTAGGCGTAGAACTGCTCACGGCAGTGGACTTGGTAAGACACGTTGGGTGATCGAGCGCACCCATTCTTGGTTACATCAGAACAGGCGCCTGCGTGTTCGCTTCGAGAAACGAGCAGACATTCATGAAGCTTTTCTTGTTTTAGGGTGCATTATGATCTGTTGGTCTGCATTCACAACATGGAGCTCATTATGTTAGCCCGCATTTCTCACAAATGGATATGAAAAAGCCTTTCGCTCTGGTATAATTGCTTTGCAACAAACAAAATAAACCAGAACAGAAAGGCTATACGATGCAAACAGACTGTACACCATCCCTGTTTAGCTTTCAAGACCTTGGCAAGAAAAAGGTAGTCGGAAACTTCGACGGAGGCGCGATCAGTTCCGATGCCGGCGCTCTCATTCTTCGAGAGGTCGAACGCGCCACAGGCATCATCAAAGCATTCGCGGGCTGTTTCACAGACTATCGAGAGAAAGGCTATATCGAGCATTCCATCGAGCAATTGATAAGCCAAAGGGTATTCGGCATTTGCCTGGGATACGAAGACCTCAACGATCACGACCAGCTGCGCAAAGATCCCGTTCTGGCTGCCGTTTGCGGGAAACTCGATGTCAACGGGGAAACGAGGAGGCAGAAACGGGACAGAGGCAAAGCCCTTGCCGGAAAAAGCACGCTGAATCGGCTTGAGACCGCCGGCGGGGCAAGCCTCTCTACGCATCGATACAAGAAAATCACGGTGAACGAAACAATGGTTGGGATGTTCCTGGTGAACACATTCCTGGCCAGTTATGAGCAAGCTCCTGAAGAAATCGTGTTGGATCTGGATGCAACCGACGACCCTCTGCACGGCAATCAAGAGGGCAGGTTCTTTCATGGCTATTATGATTGTTATTGCTACCTGCCGTTGTACATCTTCTGCGGGGATCATCTTTTATGTGCGAAGCTACGTCCCTCCAATATAGACGCATGTTCGGGTGCCGAGAAGGAGTTGGCGAGGATCGTTGCGCAGATCCGTGAGCGATGGCCGCAGGTACGTATTGTTGTGCGGGCCGACAGCGGGTTCTGCCGGGAAGCGATCATGGTGTGGTGCGAGTCCAACGACGTGGATTTCCTGTTCGGAATCGCGAAAAACGCACGCCTCTTACGCAAGATCCGCAAGGAGCTTTCAGAAGCCCGTAGGCAGTATCTGTCCACTGGTGAGCCGTCGCGAAAGTACGCGGAGCTGATCTATCGGACGAAAAAGACATGGTCGAAAAGCAGACGTGTTGTCGCCAAGGCGGAGTATCTGCGCAAGGGAGAGAACCCTCGGTTTGTGGTGACTTCACTTATGCAGGACCGCTTCCCTGGCCAGCAGCTGTACGAGCAGCTCTATTGTGCTCGCGGAGACATGGAGAATCGTATCAAAGAACAGCAGCTTTACCTTTTTGCAGATCGAACCAGTTCCGCCACGATGAGGGCGAATCAGCTTCGGTTGTGGTTCTCCTCTGCGGCCTACGTAATCATGAGTGCCCTCAGAAGGACCGCTTTGAAGGGGACAGAGCTGGCCTCGGCACAGTGCGACACGATTCGTTTGAAGCTATTGAAGATTGGCGCACAGGTGCGCGTCAGTGTGCGCCGGATCTATGTGAGCTTCGCAAGCGGTTATCCATATCAAGAGCTTTTCCGTCAGGTGATTCTGAGTATTCACGAACTCTCCCTTCAATCGGGTTAGCGTGTATTGAGCCTTGTCTTGAGTAGTTTATTGGGAGAAGACTGTCCTGAAGTCGCCGAATCTTCCCTTATGAGCTGTAAAGTGCGCTCAATCGGGCGATTGGACTGACTCGGGTCACGAAATCGATCTACGTGTAGGGGCTGACAGCAAGGAATAGACCGTTTTTCAAAGTTGAGCCCCGCCTCATGATGATCAGACTGCGCAGAGTGCCGTTTGTGAGAAATGCGGGTTAGAGCCTATAAGTTTTTTATCTACCACAACTACCGACGCACAAGGTCCATCGCCCGGATCCTCACGCGGATTTATTCCTACGATCAGCTGCTGAGCAGCGAGGTGCAGCTGGTGTTGGCAGGGGAAGCGCAGATGGTCGCCCATATCCTGCAGGTTCTCAACGAGCGGCTGAAGCAGCTGGAGGCACGCATGAAGGAGATCATGCTCACACATCCGTTGGGACCCGTATTCGATTCCATTCCCGGAGCGGGTAAGGTACTGGCGGGAAAGCTCATGGCACTTTTTGGGGATGACAAAGATCGGTTTGTCAAGGCAGGGGAGATCCAGGCGTTGTTCGGCACCGCACCGGTGAACTTCCAGACCGGCAATTACCACAAGGTGCATATGCGCAGAGGATGCAATCGAGAAGCGCGGGCCACGTTGTATTATTTCTCTTTCTGTTCGATGCGCTACTGCAGCTGGGCGCGAGCCTACTATGACCGACAAAGAGCGCATGGGAAAACACATGCGGTATCTGTTCGGGCACTTTCAAACAAGTGGATCAAGATCCTGTTCCAGTTGTGGAAACACGAACTGGAGTTCCCCCGATTTCGTGGACACCCTGAATTGCACCTGCGTCTCGGTTTCGGGGGGGGTATCCAAACACCACCTGCCTTCCGAAAACGCAACCACGGCCCTCTACGCGCAAGGCTTTTTCCTCACTCTGGCTTGGATCGTCAATCATGCCGTCTTCCGCTCCTCGAGCTCCTCATATTCGGTCGGTGTGAGGTAGCCGAGGTACGAGTGAAGCCGCTTGCGATTATAGAAGATCTCCACGTATTCGAATATTGCTCTCCTGGCCTCCTCTCTGCTTCGGTAGATCTTGTCCCGAATCAACTCTGCTCTCAAGGTCTTGAAAAACGTCTCCGCGCACGCGTTGTCCCAACAGTCGCCCTTACGGCTCATGCTTTGAATGAATCCGTGCCCTTTGGCAAACTTTTCAAACTGACCGCTGGTATACTGCACACCGCGATCGGAATGAAACATCAGTCCCCGCGACGGGCGGCGACGAATCGCGGCCATGACTACCGCCGCCAGCACCAGCTCGGCGCTCAGCTCGCAGCTCAGCGACCAGCCCACCACTCGACGGGAGTACAGGTCCAGCACGATACAGAGATACATCCACCCTTCGGCTGTCGCAACGTAGGTTATGTCGGACACCCACACGCGATTCGCCGCGGAGGCTTCGAAGTTCCTGTTCACTATGTTTTCGGCCACTTCCTGGCCGTCTTTCGAGTGCGTGGTCACTACAAACCGCCTCTTCGGCTGCGGCCCAAGGGCATTCTCTCTCATGATTCGGGCAACTCGGTTCTTCCCCACATGCCGCCCACGCCTCAGCAGTTCTTCCCGCATGCGCGGGCTTCCGTAGCTGTGACGCACCTCGCCCTGGATCTTCCGGATCTGCTCGACCAGCTCCTTCTCCTCAACTGCTCGTGCACTCTCTCCACCGTCGAGCCAGGCATAGTACCCACTGCGCGCTACTCCCAATACTTCCGCCATCTTCTCCACGCCGTGGGTTCCCCGCTGTTTACTCATGATCTGGTACTTCATCTCGGGGGTCTGGAGAAGATGGCTGTTGCTTTTCTTAGGATGTCCCGTTCCTCACGCAACTCCTTGACCTCTTTGCGCAAGGCCGCCAATTCCTCGTCACGGGACCTGCCGTTGCCTGGGAAAGCTCGTGTCCCGTCCTCACTGAATTGCTTCCTCCAGCGGTAGATCTGTCCGCTGCCGATTCCCAGATCCCGTTCAATCTCATGTCCCGGCTTTGTCCCTGACTCCAGGAGCCGGATAGCATCGAGCTTGAACTCTTTGGTGTATTTCTTCCTCGTATCTGCCATTATCTTTCCTTACCCCTCTAAAATACTGCTTAACCATGTGTCTATGAAATCGGGGTAGGTCCAAACAGCCCTACGATGAAAAGAGGTGCAATGCCGAAATCTCAATGAACGTTGCTTGACATAGTGGGCGTGCTCCCAGAAGCGCACCCTCCTGTTCGCCGAATACCTCGACCAGCAGCTCCTGCTCACCCTTCCCCATCGACAATTCGTGTTCTCTATCCCAAAGGCGCTCCGCGTTTTCTTCCGCCATGACCAGCGTCTGTTCTCCGATGTCTCATCTCTCATCTTTGCCCTGATCTCGGAGTTCTACCGGGCATCGGCAAGATCAACCATAAGGAGCGCGGCGGTCGTGGCTTTTCAACCCTTCGGGGACATGCTGCGAGCCAACTCCCATTGGCATGCCCTGATTCTGGAAGGAGGGTTCGCCCCTGAGGGGCAGTTCGTATTCCTCCCAATCCATAATACACAGAAACTCACCGAGTGCTTCCGCCGACGGGCCATCGCGATGTTCCTCGACAAGGGTCTCATCGCCGAAAGCTTCGCAGAAATGCTTTTACGCTGGAAACACTCCGGCTTCAGTGTGGACAACACTGTTCGGATTGCAGGCGACGATCACAAAGCACGAGTTTCGCTGGCGCAGTATATCGCCCGTGCCCCTCTGTCCCTGGAGAAGCTGCGCTATGATCCCCTCGGCGAGAAGGCCGTCTACCACTCCACCTTTAACCCCTACCTCGGAGAGAACTTAAAGGTCTGGGATGCGCTGGACTTTCTCGCCCTTGCAACCTCTTTCATTCCGCCCCATGGCGTGCGTCTCATCCGCTACTTCGGATTGTATTCCTCGCGCAGTCGCTGGAAATGGCCCCTCTGGAAACACGTGGCAGCTCATGCTCCACGGGGATGGAAGAAGATTCACGAACGAGACAGCGCGGAGCCAGAACCCAAGGCGCCCACTTGCACCCTCCGTGAATCTGCCTCACGTTCCGCATGGGCGCGACTGATAGCCAAAGTATACGAGGTCGATCCTCTGGTCTGTGCTTGGTGCGGATCGCAGATGCGGGTACTCGCCGTGATCACCCATGCGGCGGAGGTGAAGAAGATCCTGCGCCATTTGATTAAGATTGGCCGCCCTCCGCCCGGCCTGGACCCCTCGGCGTTGAACTGATTCTTCGCAGCCCAACTCACATCGTCGGCCCTAGTACAAGGAGAGGGAGATCCTTGATCTCGGTCTTCAGTACGAGGCCGATTCGCTACTATCGAGAGTGTCTTTCACCTCGGGTGCCGCTGGATTTCCTGGGCGGGCTCGCGCTTTGCGCAGCCTACTTCGACTGCCGAATGTATTGCGTGCACCACAAGGGCATCGCAACCAGCAGGAATTCGACTTACTGGATCTAATGGGGAAAATGGAAAAACGTCGTTTTGCCTATCATCTAGAGGTAGGGCCCTTAAGACCTCTCGATGACCAGGGGAAAGGGGTAGTTGAACGCGAGATTATGCTGCGCTCCCCCGGGGATGTACTTCTTTGCCTCCTCGGTCTTCTGTCGGGATACGGGACATGTCTCGTTGAAGTACCTGAGATAGCACTCCATTGCGTCTTTCTTGATCCTCATTGGGGGGAGAGACATGAGCCTGTCGAGCTTTCTATAGATCTCTCGAGCATCCGGGTATTGAGAAATTCCGTAAGCCATTAGCCTATCCTCCGTTCCGGCGAGGAAAGAGAGTGAGTAATCACTCACACAAGAGCGCAGCAGAACCCGGAGGAAGAATCAAGACCCCCCAACGCAGGATTTCCTCGATCGAGGGCAGCGCTTTCTGGTTGCTTAATATCAAATTATCCTTTTTTCACCTTCGAGTCTTATCGAATCTTAGCAATTATATAGAAAATGCTATTGACTTTTACTGATTCATAGTCTAATATCGCGAATTTATGAGGATTCGATAAGAAAAAGTAAGCTCCGGAGATCAGTACGCAGGTGCTGATAAAAAACCTATGAAGGAGGTAGAGAGATGAAAAAGAGGATCTGGCTCGCATGCGCCGGCATTCTGCTGGTTTTCACATTCGTTCCTCTGGTATTTGCCGGAGGAAAGGTTGAGCCGGCACCGGTGACAGCCGAAAAGCGCTGGCAAAAGCCCATCGTGATAGGCTGGACGCCACCGGACATTACCGGCGTCTTCAAGACTGCTACCGATTTCTTTGAAGCTTCCGCCAAGAATGGAAACGACCATGGTTTTAAGATCATGGTCATTTCGCAGTCCCCGGCAACTCATATCGCCTTTGCCGACCAGGTAGCGATCATAGAAGACTACATCCAGCGGGGCGTCGATGTCATCGCAATTTCACCGATAGAGGTTGAGGTAGTCAAGCCGGCGATAGCCAAAGCCAATGCCAAGGGCATTCCCGTGATAATCGTCAATCTGCTGGAGCCCATCGCGGGAGTGAATGTTGCTTCGTACATAGGGTTTGACAATACCGTGGGAGGAGAAGTAAGCGCCTACGCGATGCTCGATTATTTTGGGGGCCCAGGCGTTTTGGGCGCCGGGAGGAAAGTGGATGCAGCCCGCGATCAGTACCTGGATCTCGCCTTCTGGGAAAAGCTCTACAAAGACCTTTCCCCGGCGGAAAAGGCTGCCATCAAAGCCAGGGGGGCCATCATTGAGGGGGTTGCCGGTGGATTCTTCTCTACGGCGCGTCTGAACGGCTTCCATAAAGTGATTGACCAGTTCCCGGGAATCAAAATTGTAGGGGTTCCCTGTGCTGCGGATTGGAACCGTGAGAAGGGCATCAAATGCACCGAAGACATACTTCAGGCCAATCCCACCGGTCTCGACTTCATCTGGGCCGCCTCTAATGAGATGGGCTTGGGAGCCATGTTGGCCAGTGAAGCGGCTGGGCGGCTGGAACTTGCCACGGAAGGTCCAGTTGTCGGGGATACGAAAGTGGCAGTATTCACCAACGATGTGACGCCGGAGTCCGTGGCCCGCATTGGCGAGGGCAAGATCGTCGCCGAGACCACCCATGGTTTTGCCGATTGGGGTTGGTTCGGCACGGAGTTCGCCGTCCGGCTCGCCTGCGGGTTGGACGTCCCGAAGACATTCGATATCCGCCCGCGCACCGCGTACAAGACCAACGCGACGCTGTTCTATCCCAGTCCCGTTTTGCCCGCCATCGATTGGGACGGTATAAAGCAGAAGAGCAAATAGCGTTCGTTGAACGCGCCTGTGGTGAGCTTGGGAGTCCCTGCGGCTCCCAAGCCTTTCCATCCATGGTTTTCTTGGGATGATGCTCTCTTTTCTGTTACGATGGAAGATTGAGGCATGAAGGGGACAGCCATGAGGTTCAAGGGGAAGGTGGCCATCATAACGGGTGCTGCGTCGGGAATCGGACGGGCGACCGCGCTGGGTTTCGCCCGGGAGGGCGCCGCGGTGGGCATTGTCGACAAGGATAGCGCCGCGGGAGAGCAGGTCGCAAAGGAAATACGACAGCAGGACGGCGACGCCGAAGCGTACGGGACGGACGTTTCCCGGGAGCCGGAGGTGAAGGCTTTCATCGAGGCGGTCCTGACCCGCTGGGGACACCTGGACGTGCTCGTGAACAATGCCGGCATCTACTATCAGGCTGATGCAGTCGACACCCCGGAGGCGGCGTGGAGCCGCGTCATGGCGGTAAACCTGACGGGCCCCTTCCTCTGCATCAAGTATGCCGTACCGGCCATGGAGAGGGGAAAGGGGGGCGCGATCGTGAACGTGTCCTCCGAGGCCGGGCTCGTGGGGATCAGAAACCAGGTGGCCTACAACGTGTCCAAAGGCGGTTTGATCTCTTTGACCAGGAGCTGCGCCGTGGACCTCGCTCCCCGAGGGATACGCGTGAATTGCGTCTGTCCGGGCACTACCGACACGCCCCTCGTGCAGGCGGCTGTCGGCAGGGCGCGGGATCCCCAAGCGGCCCGCCGCGCTCTGGAAGAGGTCCGCCCCGCGAACCGCCTGGGTACACCGGAAGAAATCGCCTCGGCAATACTCTACCTGGCCGGCGAGAGCGCCGGGTACGCCACGGGTGCCGTCTTGAGCGTGGACGGCGGCTACACCGCGCAATAGCGGCCGCGTGGAACACGCCGGAAGGAAGAAGCGCGATGGAAGCCAATCAGCCGATCCTGCGCATGGTACAGATCGACAAGAAGTTCCCGGGAGTCCACGCCCTCGATCACGTCGATTTCGATCTGGAGGAGGGGGAGGTGCACGTCCTCCTGGGGGAGAACGGCGCAGGCAAGTCCACGCTCATGAAGGTGCTGAGCGGCTCGATCCAGAGCGACAGCGGGCAGATCTTCATCCGGGGAAAGGAGGTCCACAACCTCGACCCGGAGCGCGCCCTAGATCTGGGAATCGGCATGGTGTACCAGGACTTGAGTCTTGTGCCGGCCCTCAGCGTGGCGGAGAACATATTCCTCGGCAAGCCCCATCGTACCGGGCTCGGGGCCGTCGACTGGCGGCGGATCTACAGGGAGGCCGAGAAGAGCCTGTCGAATCTTGGGGTGAGCATTGATCCGAAGAAAGAAGTCCGCAGGCTTGACGTGGCGGAGCAGCAGCTCACCGAAATCGCTCGGGTGCTGACGGCGCAACCGAAAATCGTGCTGCTCGACGAGCCGACCTCGGCTCTCTCCGACGCGGAACGGGAGCGGCTCTTTGCCTGCATCCGGCGTCTGCGGGAGCGCGGCGTGGGCATCGTGTACATCTCCCACCGCCTGGCCGAGGTCCCCCTGATCGGCCAGCGCGTCACTGTCATGCGGGACGGCAGAGTCATCAGGAGCCTGCCCGTGGAGCAGACCGACGAGCCCACCCTTGTTGACATGATGGTGGGGCGCCGTCTCACCGAGCAGTACCCCAAGGAAGCACAAGAGCCCGGAAAGTGCGTGCTTCGCGTCGAGGATCTTTCTTTGAAGGGGAGCCTGCGCACTATCTCCTTCGAAGTGCGCGCGGGGGAGATCCTGGGGATCTTCGGGTTAATGGGTGCCGGTCAACCGGAGCTGACCCGCGCCATTTTTGGATTGGACAGGATCAGTGCGGGGCGCATCTGGATAGAGGAGCAGGAAGTGCACATCCACAGCGCGACAGATGCGATTCGCCACGGGATCGGTTTGTTGACGCGGGATAGACGGCAGAGCCTGGTGCCGGCCCTGCCGATACCCCCCAATGTCACGCTTGCGAACGTCAGCACGCGCGGGATGCACGAATCCCTCAGGCTCAGATCGGAAATGAGGACGGCCTCGGAATATGTCAAGAGCCTGCGTATACAGCCCCCTCGTCTGGACCGGGCCGTGATGTTCCTTAGCGGAGGCAACCAGCAGAAAGTCGTCCTGGCACGGTGGTTGTGCTGCAAGGCGAAGATACTGATTTTCGACGAGCCGACGCGCGGTATCGATGTCGGAGCCAAGGCGGAAGTATTCACTCTCATGAACCAGCTGACGAAGAGCAAAGTGGCGATCGTGATGATCTCCTCCGAAATGCCCGAGATACTCGCGATGGCCGACAGGATTCTCGTCATGCGCGGGGGCCATTTCACTGCGGAGTTCAAGGCCGGCGAGGCCACGCAGGAAAAGCTTCTCAGATGCGCAAGCTGATGAGGGAGGAGCCCATGAGCCTGAAACCGAAGACGAGCGTTGAAGCCGCAGAAGGCAAAGAAGCGGGGGCAGCCGGTGGCCGCAGCGTGCTAGGCGTGGTTCGTGAGGTGATCACACGGCTGGGGCCGGTTATCGCCCTGGTTCTCCTGGGCGCCTATCTCGCTATTGCGAGCCCGCACTTCCTTAAGACCGACAATATGGTGAACATCACGCGTCAATCCGCCATCACCGCCATTCTGGCCGTGGGTCAGACGCTGGTCATACTCACCGGTGGAATCGATCTCTCCGTAGGGGCCGTGGCGGCGATCTCCGCCTCGGCGGCGGCAGTTCTGATGACGCAAAGGTTCGTATTCCTCGGGATGGTCATCGGGCCGGTGAGCTTTGTGTTCGGCTTTCTCATCGCTTTCGCCATAGGCGGCCTTGCCGGCGCGATAAACGGTCTCATCATCACCAAGGGGCGCATTCCCGATTTCATCGCCACCCTGGGCACGCTGACCATCTTTCAGGGCATCGCCCTTCTCATCACCGGGGGATTGCCCGTGCCGTCGCACATCACGGCCACGGAATTGAAGGGCTACCTGCCTCACCAGATGATATGGATGGGAGCGGGCGACGTTCTCGGCATACCGGTGGCCGGCCTGATCGGCCTTGCGATCGTCGTGCTCGGCTGGCTGTTGCTGCGCTACACGGTACTCGGAAGGTCGGTATTCGCCGTGGGCGGAAACCGGGAGGCCGCGCGCGTATCGGGGATCAACATCGACAGGACGAAGATCGCCGTGTACGTCGTGTCGGGCCTGATTGCGGCGATCGCCGGGGTTGTATTGGCCGGCCGCATGAACTCCTCAAATGCCCTGATGGCCGGCGAGGAGAACCTCCGGTCCATCGCGGCGGTGGTGATCGGCGGCACCAACCTCTTCGGCGGGGAAGGAGGGGTTTTCGGCTCCACGATCGGCGCCATCATCATGGGGGTGCTCGGAAACGGTCTCAATCTCCTCAGCGTGAGCGCTTTTTGGCAGCGGATCGTTCAAGGCATGGTCATCATCCTGGTGGTCATGTTCGATCAGTGGCGCCGCAGGAGTTTCCCGACTTCGAAATGAGGGATGGGGGGTGCATGTGCCATGAACCGCGGTGAAGCGTGCGGGCCCGGGGTCTGCGTGATCGGGTGCGGAAGGGCCGGGATGATTCACGCGAGGAATTTCGCGAACAGGATCGCGAACGCACGGCTCGTCGCCCTCGCCGACGCGAGAGAGGAAGCCGTGGAAGAGTCGCGCCGCGAACTGGGCATGGAAACCGCGTACCGGGACTACCGTGACGCGCTCGCCGACCCGAAGGTCGACGCGGCCGTGGTCGCCAGTCCGACGGCCTTTCACCGGGATATCGTGGTCGCGGCCGCGCGCGCCGGCAAACACGTGTTCTGCGAGAAACCCATGGCCGTGACGGCGCGGGAATGCGACGACATGATCCGGGCGTGCGACGGGGCGGGCGTGAGGCTGCAGATCGGGTTCATGCGAAGGTTCGACGAGGGCTTTGTCGCGGCGAAGAGCCGTATCGACGGCGGGGAGATCGGGGAGGTCGTTCTCGTCAAGTCCCTGACACGAGGCCCGAGCACCCCCCAGGAGTGGATGTACGATGTGCGCGCGAGCAACGGCCCTCTCGCGGAGGTCAACAGTCACGACATCGACACGCTGAGATGGTTCGCGGGGTGCGAGATAGAGGAGGTGTACGCGCTCGGGGGGAACTTCCGCTGCCCGGAGGCCGGAGAGCGGTATCCGGATTTCTACGATAATGTCGCGATGGTGTGCAGGTTCGCGGATGGAAAGCAGGGCTTTATCGACGGCGCCGTCTCCGTGGGGTACGGCTACGATGCCCGCACAGAGATCGTGGGCACGCGCGGCGTGATGTTCGTTGGTCATATGGAGCAGGATTCCGTCGTGGGCTGCTCGATCGACCGGGGAATTTCCCGGCCGTTCGTGAAGAGTTGGCGCACCCTTTTCGCGGAGGCGTACCTCGCGGAAGACCAGGCCTTCATCGATTGCGTCATCCAGGGCGGGCAGCCGAGAGCTCGGGGCATCGACGGGAGGATGGCGGTCGCGGTCGTGGAAGCGGGAAACCGCTCGATTGCGGAACGCAGGCCCGTGCGGGTCGGGTGAAATGCAGGAGAGACTGGGATGAGCGCGGAACTCATGCGGGCTGCGCGGCTGTACGGCAAGGAGGACCTGAGGGTAGAGGACGTGCCGGTCCCCGAGGTGTCCGCCGGCGAGGTCCTCCTTCGCGTGAGGGCGGCCGCCGTGTGCGGAACCGACATACGGATGCTCCGCAATGGCTCGCGCGGCGTGACGGCGCTGAATCCCCTGATCCCCGGCCACGAGATCGCGGGGGTCATCGAGCGTGTGGGGCCGGGGGTGGCGGGTTACGGGGAGGGCATGCGGGTCGCGGTCGCGCCCAACATGGGCTGTGGGGTCTGCGACAGGTGCGTCGGCGGCAACACGCAGCTATGCGCCGGTTACAGGGCGCTGGGGATAAGCCTCGATGGTGGATTCGCCGAGTACGTGAAGGTCCCGCGGGCCGCAGTGCAGCAGGGCAATCTTATCCAGGTCCCCGCCGGCGTGGATTTCGCGGAAGCCGCTCTCGTCGAGCCCCTCTCCTGCGTCTACAACGCCTTCCTGCGCTGCGCGATATCCCCCGGCGATACGGTGCTCGTCATCGGAGCGGGCCCGATCGGCCTCATGCACGCCAAGCTGGCGCGGATGGCGGGCGCCGCGTCGGTATTCATGAACGACACGCGGGCGGAGCGGCTCGCCCTGTGTCGGGAAGTGGAACCCTCGATCGTCGCCATCGCGAGCGCCGGCCTCGCGGAAGAGATCGGGGACAGGACGCAGGGCAGAGGGGTCGACGTATGCATCACCGCGTGCGCGGCGCCCGAAGCGCAGGCGGCGGCCCTCGAGCTCGTCGCGCTGAACGGAAGGGTCATGTTGTTCGGCGGGCTTCCCGAGGGGAAGAGCGGTGTGACGCTCGACACGAACATCGTGCATTACAGACAGATTTCGATTACCGCGACGACGCGCTCCAACCTTGCCCAGTTCCGCAAGGCTCTCGCCCTGGTCGCTTCGGGCCTCGTGAGGGTGCGAGACCTGATCACGGGGAGCTCGACGATCGACGGAATCCACTCGTCCTTCGAGCAGGCGATGCAGGGCAGGGGGCTGAAGAACGTCATTCTTTTCCCGGGGCCGTGAAACAGGCCGCCGCGTCGCGAGGAAGCCGTGGGTGAGAAGCTGCTGATCGGTGTCGACATCGGGACCCAGGGAGTGAAGGCCGCCGTCTTCGACCTTCGAGGGCGGGGCATTCATGAGGCGCACCGCGCGTCCGACCTTCGCCGCCCCTGCCCCGGCGCGGTCGAGGAGGATCCCGAGCTCCAGGTGAGGTCCGCCTGCGAGGTCATCGCCGAATGCGCCGCTGCCGTGGCCGCGGGAACCGGCGGGAGCGGGATCTCGGCCGTCGCGATAGACGGCCAGATGGCGGGCGTCATCGGCGTAGGCGAGGACGGGAGAAATGTAACCCCCTACGACTCGTGGCTGGACACGCGGTGCGCCCCGTACATCGAGGTAATGAACCGCGAGGCCGGGGCCGCGGTCACGAGAAGGACCGGCGGTCCTCCGAGCTTCAATCATGGCCCGAAGATCCTGTGGTGGAAGCACGAACGGCCGGAAGTCTTCAAAAGGATTCGGGCTTTCGTTCCGCCGGGCGCGTATGCAGCGATGCGGCTCTGCGGACTGGACGGGTCCCGGGCGTTCATCGACGGAAGCTACCTGCACTTCTCCGGCTTCGCGGACAACCGCGCCGGCCTCTGGGATGGGGACCTCTGCCGGCGCTTCGGCATCGAAGCGGCGGTGCTCCCCCGAATCGTCAGGTCGCATGACGTGGTCGGCGAGCTGTCACCCGCCATGGCCGGCCGATGCAACCTGCCGTCCGGCGTGCCGGTCGTGGCGGGGTGCGGCGACACCGCCGCGAGCTTCCTTTCCTGCGGCGCCACCCGGCCCGGCATTTGCGTCGACGTTTCGGGCACCGCCTCGGTCTTCGCGGGTACGGAAACGGATTTCAGGGTCGACGAAGAAGCCATGGTTCTCAGTTGCGGCCGCTCCGCCGCGCCCGGGCTCTGGCACCCGTACGCGTATATCAACGGCGGCGGCCTGAACCTGGAGTGGTTCAGGACCGAGATTTCCGCCGGTTTCCGTCCCCCGGATTTCCCGCCGGTGCCCCTGGACAGGTTGAACGAGATGGCCGCGCAGATCGAGCCGCGGGACGATGACCCGCTTTTCATCCCCCACCTCGGCGGCCGCGTGAGCCCGAGCCGGCCTGATCTGCGCGGCGCGTGGGTCGGGCTCACCTGGAGCCACGGCCTTGCCCACCTGTATCGTGGAGTTCTCGAGGGCGTCGCCCTCGAATACGGCCTCTACCTCCGCCGACTGGAGAAGCTCTATGGAGCGGGAAGGATATCGGAAGTGCGCGTGACGGGGGGAGGCGAGAAGAACGCCCTTTGGAACCGCATCAAAGCGGATGTGCTCGGCGTCCCGATGGTGCAAATTCGCGGGGGAGGGGGTGCTCCGCTCGGGGCGGCCCTTCTGGCGGGCTACGGAGTGGGGCTTCTCCGGGATCTCGACGCTGAGGCGCGCCAGTGGATAGAGACCGGCACCGTCACGGAGCCCGATGCCGGGCGCGCTTCCGCGTGTCTGCGCAGGCTCGCGCGCTACGAAGAGCTCCTGGGATGTCTGGAAAGGCTGAGCGGGAAGGGGTGGGAACAGGGATGAGCGGGCTCAGGCTTCACCCAGCTCGCAAGCCGACGATGCTCTTCATCGGGGTGAGCACGGCGAAGTCGACGATCATGCGGGTCTTTCCCGCGTGGGCCCGCTACCTGGGCTTCGGCGACTGCGAGATCAGGGGGATCGACCTTGCTCTCCACGACCGTCCCGAGCGTTACCGGGAGGTCGTTCGCTTCATCAGGGACGATCCCCTTACCCTCGGAGCCCTGGTGACGAGCCACAAGATCGATCTCCTCCACGCGAGCCGCGACATGTTCGACGGCCTCGATGATTTCGCCGTTCTCATGGGGGAGGTCAGCTCGATTGCCAAAAGGGACAGCGCCCTCCTGGGGGCCGCGAAGGACGCGGTCACCAGCGGACTGGCCCTCGAGGCTTTCCTGCCGAAGGGGCATTGGCAGCGGACGAGGGCCGATGCGTTCCTCATGGGGGCGGGAGGCTCCAGCGTGGCCCTGAGCTGTTACATCTGCCGTCCCGCGCACGGGTCGAACCGGCCCTGCCGCGTTTTCGTCTCCAACCGAAGCAAACCCCGTCTCGACGAGATGAGGGAGATCCACCGCCGGCAGAAGGTCGATGTCCCCATCGAGTACCTGCTGACACCGCTGCCCGAGGATAACGACGAGGCGATGCGGAGACTCGCGCCGGTCTCCCTCGTCGTGAATGCCACGGGGCTGGGGAAGGACGCTCCGGGATCGCCGATCACCGGCGCCGCGGTCTTTCCCGACGGCGGCCTCGCATGGGATTTCAATTACCGGGGCGAGCTGGAATTCCTGCGGCAGGCGGAAATCCAGGCGCAGGCTCGGAGGCTGCACGTCGAGGATGGGTGGCTGTATTTCATCCACGGATGGCTCGCCGTCATCGCCGAGGTTTTCGGCCGTGACATACCCTCACAGGGCACGGTCTTCGACGAGCTGTGCCGCATCGCGGAGAGGGAAAGGAAGTGAAGGAGAAGGAAGCGGGGGAAATGGGGGAGGCCTCGGGGGCAATGATGCCGTTTGCGACGGATCTGGACCTTCTTCACGGGATCATGAAGGATCCCGAGAGGCACGTGGTGAGGCTTGCTTCGAGCATGCGCGGCTGCTATGCGGACGCCGATGCCCTGGAGGAGTTGATTGCGAAGGGAGATCCCGTGCACTACGAGGTTTTCGAAAGGAGAATCCCGGAGGCACGCGGGCATCTCATGTTCTGCATCAGTAAGATTCATGTCGGCGCGGTGGGCGGCGAATGCTTCATGACCAAGGGCCACTACCACGGAGCGGCGGAAACTGCCGAGATCTATCTCTGCATCAGCGGCGAAGGATACATGATAATGCGGCTGCCGACCGGGGAGTGCGCGTGGGAACGTTTTCTGCCCGGCAGGCTGGTCTACGTGCCGCCGTTTTGGGGGCACCGGTCGGTGAATACGGGATCGGATCCCCTGGTATCCTTTTGCGTGTATCCCGCGGAGGCGGGGCACAACTACGGGGACATCGAAAAGGCGGGATTCCCCGTCCGGGTGTTCAAGCGTGCCGGGCAGATCGAGCTCGTCCGCCTTGGGGAGGGGTGACGTCATGAGCAAGATCCTGGTCACGCCGCGCTCCCTGACTAAGGGAGGAGATCCCTCTCTGGGCCTCCTTTGCGCGGCCGGGCACGAGCTGGTTTTCTGCGCTCCCGGGAAGCAACCCGATGAAGAGGAGCTCATCCGGCTCGTCGGCGGATGCATTGGCTGGATCGCGGGCGTGGAGAGGATCAGCGCGCGGGTCCTCGATGCGGCAGAGGAGCTGCGGGTGATCAGCCGCAATGGGACGGGAGTGGATGCCATCGATCTCGAGGCGTGCCGCAGGCGCGGCGTGGCGGTTCTCCGGGCGGAAGGTACGAATTCGCGCGGGGTTGCCGAGCTCACCCTGGGCCTTCTCCTGGCCCTGGCGCGGTCGCTCCCCTTCGGGGATGGGTGCCTGAAGGCGGGAAGCTGGCAAAGGAGGCTCGGGACCGAGCTCGAGGGGAAGACCCTCGGGATCATCGGCTGCGGCAGGATCGGAAGGATCGTCGCGCGGTTCGCCCTGGCAATGGAAATGGCGGTGATCGCCCATGATCCTTTTCCGGACACGGCCTTTGTCCCGTCGTCCTCCTTCCGTTTCGCCCCTCTGGATGATCTGTTCGGCTCGGCCGATTTCATCAGCCTCCACTGTCCGCTGCGGGAAGGGGAGATGCCGCTTATCGGCCGGGAAGCCCTGGCCAGAATGAAGCGAGGCGCGTATCTGGTCAATACGGCGCGCGCGGGGCTGGTCGATTCCGACGCCGTCCTCGAAGCGCTTAGAAACGGTCATCTGGCGGGATACGCCGTGGACGTATTCGACTGCGAGCCGCCGCCGGCGTCCCCCTTGCTCGCGCACGACAGGGTGATCGCCTCACCCCATATCGGGGCCTACACGTTGGAGAGCGTGGCGCGCGCCAGCCGGCTCGCAGTCGAGAATCTCCTCTCGGCCCTCGGGAGGTTGTGAGGGCGAATGATGGAGATCTGTGAGACGAGGGAAGACTTTTCCCTGGAGGAGGCTTTCAGGGTTTGGACGCCCCGCCGCGGCCGGCTTTTTCTTTGGTGGCTCGGGCAGGCGGGGTTCTTGGTACGCACCGCAGACAGGCGCCTGATCATTGATCCCTACCTCTCTGACTTTCTGGCCAGGAAGTATGCGGGGAGCAGATTCCCTCACGCGCGCATGATGCGTGCCCCCGTGGATGCGGCGATGCTCCTCCGCGTGGATGCCGTACTCTGCACGCATGCCCACTCGGACCACATGGACCCCGAGACACTGCCCGTGATCGCGCGGCGAAATCCGCAATGCCTGTTCGTCGTGCCGAGGGCGGAGAGGGATCGGGCGCTCGCCCTCGGGCTGCGCGCAGACCGCCTGGTCGAGCTCTCCGATGGGGAGGCGGTCACGCTGTGGGACGGCCTCGGCGTGGAGGCGGTCGCGGCGGCGCACGAAGGGCGCTCCCTCGACGCACGGGGCGACGATCGCTACTTCGGGTACATCTTGGACACCGGTCGGCTGCGGCTCTACCACTCCGGAGACTGCGTTCCTTACAAGGGTCTCGCCGGCCGCCTGGCGCGCCCGGGGATAGACGCCGCGTTTCTTCCGATCAACGGGAGGGACGAGAGCAGACGCCGCGCGGGGATCATGGGGAACTTCGACCTTGCGGAGGCGATGGAGCTGTGCGGGCGCGCGGGCATCCGGGCGCTTCTTTGCCATCATTTCGGGATGTTCGAGTTCAACACCATCGATGCGGAAGAAGCCCGTCGCCGCCTCGGAGGGACGGAGAGGGAGGTCACGACCTTGTTCGCCCGGATCGGTGTACGGTATACAATAGGAGAGAGGCCGGCGCTTGCAACGGGAAAGGAGACGTGATCGACTATGGCCATGACCGATGGGGCGATATTCGTCGAGGAAAGGAAGATGATGATCCTCGCGTACATCGAGGAGCATCGCAAGGCGACCGTCGCGGAGCTGTGCGAGCACTTCAGGGTATCCAGCGCGACCATCAGGAACGACCTGCGCGACCTGGAGAGCGCGGGACGACTCATCAGGACCCACGGCGGGGCCATGGTAAAGTCGAAGACCGGCCTCGAGCAGGACATGAACCAGCGCAAGGTGCAGAACCTTCGGGATAAAGAGATAAGGAGGATCGCGGAGGCCGCGATCCTCCTTATCGAGGATGGAGACACGATCATACTGGACACCGGTACGACGACCTTCGAGCTTGCCCGCCTGCTTGGCCAGAAGCAGGACATCACGGTGGTCACCAATGATTTGGCAATCGCGCTCTTTCTTGAGGACTTCGAGTCGGTGAAGGTCCTGTTCATGGGCGGTATTGTGCGAAAGAAGTTTCACTGCACCGTCACCTACGGGCCATCGTATGGGGAGACCCTGTCGGGCCTTACGGTGGACAAGGCGTTCATGGGCCTGAACAGCTTCTCACTGGAGAAGGGGGCGAGCACGCCCGACGTGAACCACGCGGAAACCAAGAAACTCATGATGTCGATCGCGGCCAAGGTGATCCTTCTCTTCGACTCGATCAAGATGGGCCGTAACTCCTTCGCCGTGTTTGCGCCCCTCGACAAGGTCGATGCGATCGTCACCGACTCCATCGGGGATGAGGATCGACGGAAGCTGGAGGAAAGCGGCATCGAGGTCGTGACCGCCGGCTGAGATCTCTTGCTAGCCGTGCTGCAGGGCAAGACCGTGGGTATCGATGATCGCGAGGGCCTCTTGTGGAGAGGCCGCAGCGAACAGGGTCCCGCCGAGGCTTCTCACCTGTTCCGTGGCAACCCTCGGGCGGGTCGCGTGCTCCGCTACAAGGAGAGGGAGATCCTTGATCTCGGTCTTCAGTACGAGGCCGATTCGCTACTATCGAGAGTGTCTTTCACCTCGGGTGCCGCTGGATTTCCTGGGCGGGCTCGCGCTTTGCGCAGACTACTTCGACTGCCGAATGTATTGCGTGCACCACAATGGCATCGCAACCAGCAGGAATTCGACTTACTGGATCTAATGGGGAAAATGGAAAAACGTCGTTTTGCCTATCATCTATCATCTCATCTACGGACTCGTACGCACGGTGGTGTTACAGGGAAAGCCCGTGAGGGCTCACCTCTGTCGATTGCTTTGGGCATGTTTGACAGCGGGTATGCAAGCCCCCGCGGTAACCGTCAAATTAACCGCACCCTCTGCTACTGCGGCCGGGAAGGCGGCTGTCGTTCGCGAGTTCAGGCCAGCCGCCCCGTTTCGAAGTCCAGCAGTGAGCCTTTGGCGATGCTCCAAGGCAAGAGGAATCGATAGTTTTCTGGATCGTCACTGTCGGGTTACAGAAGAATCATCGCCTCATCAAATGGGCGGCTCTCGCCCGTCGCGGTGGGACAAAAAAAGCCTGGCAACGACCTACTCTCCCACCCCGAAAGGGCAGTACCATCGGCGCTGCAGGGCTTAACTTCCGTGTTCGGAATGGGAACGGGTGGTTCCCCTGCGCCATAGTCACCAGGCAATAATAGACAGAGATGGGTGAAGGATTGTTTTGCGCTGTCGCGCTGAAAGCGCGCAGCTGGCATGACCCTCTCGGCGTTTGCTCGCGCAAACGCATTGCCCGTGTCGCGCTTCGCGCCGACGCGGGCGGGAATACTCAAAAATATGGTCAAGCCTCACGGTAAATTAGTACTGGTAGGCTGAGCGGGTTGCCCCGCGTATACCTCCAGCCTATCGACCTGGTTATCTCCCAGGTACCTTCAGGGGGGTTGAGACCCCCGGGGTTGCCTCATCTTGAGGCGGGTTTCCCACTTAGATGCTTTCAGCGGTTATCCCTTCCGAACCTGGCTACCCAGCGCCTACCCTTGGCAGGATAACTGGTACACCAGAGGTTCGTCCATTCCGGTCCTCTCGTACTAGGAACAGCTCCTCTCAAGCAACCAACGCCCATGGCAGATAGGGACCGAACTGTCTCGCGACGTTCTGAACCCAGCTCACGTACCGCTTTAATTGGCGAACAGCCAAACCCTTGGGACCTGCTCCAGCCCCAGGATGCGATGAGCCGACATCGAGGTGCCAAACCTTGCCGTCGATGTGAACTCTTGGGCAAGATCAGCCTGTTATCCCCGGAGTACCTTTTATCCGTTAAGTGACGGCGCTTCCACTCACCACCGCCAGATCACTAAGACCCGCTTTCGCGCCTGCTCGACTTGTCTGTCTCACAGTCAGGCTCCCTTATGCCTTTACACTCGTACGCTGATTTCCAACCAGCGCGAGGAAACCTTCGCGCACCTCCGTTACCTTTTAGGAGGCGACCGCCCCAGTCAAACCGCCCACCTGACACTGTCCGCTCCCCAGATCAGTGAAGAGCGTTAGAAACCTAACCACTCAAGGGTGGTATTTCACCGATGACTCCGCCGAAGCTAGCGCCCCGGCCTCATAGTCTCCCACCTATCCTACACGTGAGAAATCAAGTTCCCATGCCAGGCTACAGTAAAGGTTCACAGGGTCTTTCCGTCTAACCATGGGTAATCGGCACCTTCCCCGATACTACAATTTCACCGAGCTCCACGTCGAGACAGCGCCCAACTCGTTACACCTTTCGTGCAGGTCGGAACTTACCCGACAAGGAATTTCGCTACCTTAGGACCGTTATAGTTACGGCCGCCGTTTACCGGGGCTTCAATTCAGGGCTTCGTCTCCTTGCGGAGGCTAACTCCTCCTCTTAACCTTCCGGCACCGGGCAGGTGTCAGTCCCTATACATCTCTTTGAAGATTCGCAGAGACCTGTGTTTTTGTTAAACAGTCGTTTGGGCCCTTTCACTGCGGCCCCCGAGGTGCAGATTACTCCACCCCCAGGGGCGACACTTCTTCCGAAGTTACGTGTCTAGATTGCCGAGTTCCTTGACGCGGAATCACTCGAGCGCCTGAGAATATTCTTCTCGCCTACCTGTGTCGGTTTACAGTACGGTCCCCGACGGCTACCCCTTAGAGACTCTTTTTCAGCGCCATGACTCTACCCGCTTCGCCTCGCTCCCGCTACGCTCGCCTTAAAAGCTTACCTCAGAGCGCGGATTTGCCTGCGCCCCTCGATGGCTCGCTCCTTAGACCGGAACAACCGTTGTCCGGCCGGGTGTCGCCTCACGCGTCATCCCTTCGGCATCAACCGCCAGAGGTACGGGAATATGAACCCGTTTCCCATCGGCTACGCCTTTCGGCCTCACCTTAGGGGCCGACTAACCCTGGGCAGATTACCTTTACCCAGGAAACCTTAGGCTTTCGGCGGACAGGTTTTTCACCCGTCTTTTCGTTACTCATACCGGCATCCTCCCTTCCGCCGCCTCCAGAGCGCCTCGCGGCTGCCCCTTCGTTGGCATACGGAATGCTCCCCTACCCCCCCAGGTCCGTTAGGACCAAGGAGCCGTGACTTCGGTACCGAACTTTAGCCTCGGTGTATTATCAGCGCACGACTACTCGACCAGTGAGCTGTTACGCACTCTTTCAAGGCATGGCTGCTTCTAAGCCAACCTCCTGGCTGTCTGGGCAATCGCACTTCCTTTTCCACTTAGCTCGGCTTCTGAGACCTTAGTCGACGGTCTGGGCTGTTCCCCTCTCGACCACGAACTTTATCGCCCGTAGTCTCACTCCCGTTCAGCATGTAACGGCATTCGGAGTTTGGTTGGGTTTGGTAGCCCGTAAAGACCCCTAGTCCATCCAGTGCTCTACCTCCGTCACACTCATAAACGAGGCTAACCCTAAAGCTATTTCGGGGAGTACCAGCTATTTCTGAGTTTGATTAGCCTTTCACTCCTATCCACAGCTCATCAGTGCCCTTTTCAACGGACTACCGTTCGGCCCTCCACGCTGTGTTACCAGCGCTTCAGCCTGGCCATGGATAGATCACTCAGCTTCGGGTCTACTGCATGCAACTATTCGCCCATTTAAGACTCGGTTTCCCTCCGGCTCCGGCACTTCTATGCCTTAACCTCGCTGCATACAGTAACTCGCCGGTTCATTATGCAATAGGCACGCCATCAGGGATCTTGCGACCCCCTTTGACCGCTTGTAGGTCCACGGTTTCAGATTCTCTTTCACTCCCCTCTCGGGGTTCTTTTCACCTTTCCCTCACGGTACTTCTGCACTATCGGTAGCTACTTGCGTATTTAGCCTTGGAAGGTGGTCCTCCCGGATTCCCGCAGGGTTTCTCGAGCCCCACGGTACTCAGGTACCTGCCCCGCGAAGCCTGCTCCGTTTCGTGTACGGGACTTTCACCCCCTCTGGTCGCCCTTCCCAGCGGCGTTCCACTACGAAAGCAGGTTTGTGACTTCGCGGCACCCCGTGAAGAGTGCCAGAACAGGCCCTACAACCCCCGCGCCGCAACGGTTCACGCCTTGCACGGCCCGGGTTTGGGCTCCTCCCCGTTCGCTCGCCGCTACTTGGGGAATCACGCTTGTTTTCTTTTCCTCCAGGTACTGAGATGGTTCAGTTCCCTGGGTTTCCCCTTCCGACCCTATGTATTCAGATCGGAATGGCGGCTCTTCTAAACCGCCGGGTTACCCCATTCGGCTATCCGCGGATCTCGGGATGTGTGCTCCTCCCCGCGGCTTTTCGCAGCTTACCACGGCCTTCTTCGTACAGTAGCTCCAAGGCATCCACCATGGACCCTTTCTCGCTTGACCATATTTTCAAGTATTCCATCTCGTGCGCGTCGGCCGAAGCGCGGTATTCCGCGCGGAGGCGACACGCACACGCGGGCTCTGCCCGCGCGTAACCGCGTCAGCGACTTGCGCAGCAAGTCGCGAGAGCGGTCTCCTGCGCGCGCCCCCTCACGGAGCCGCGCAAGTTCCAAGCCACGCCGCCTATGCCGAGACGTCGTGACTCTCTAGCAGCACGCTCAGGCCAACCGGTAATCCGTTGGCGTCGCCGCAGGGCGGTACTTCCGCCCAAGGGACACCAACTTGCCTGGCGCGCTGCCGCGGCTCCGGCCCTTGGGCCGACGCCGCAGTACTGCTTCCCCGTCTCTCAGGCCAACGGTTCCACAGTATCCTTCACCCTTCCCTAATGTGTGTCAAAGATCACGTACTCTGGAGGTAAGGGGACTTGAACCCCTGACCTATGGCTTGCAAAGCCACCGCTCTAGCCACTGAGCTATACCCCCAGGTAATTGTGCGAACTATGAGGAAAGGGAAGGGAGATGGAGGAACGGGTCGACTCAAGCCCTCTCGCTGTCCCGCTTGCGCGGGCCAGCTGCCGGGCTTTCGCCTTTCGCGTATTCGCTTCCGCGAATACGCTAGTACTCTTAGAAAGGAGGTGATCCAGCCGCACCTTCCGGTACGGCTACCTTGTTACGACTTCACCCCCCTCACCAGGCATACCTTCGGCAACGCCCCCCCTTGCGGGTTAGGCAACTGACTTCGGGTACCCCCAACTCGGGTGGTGTGACGGGCGGTGTGTACAAGGCCCGGGAACGTATTCACCGCGCCATTCTGATACGCGATTACTAGCGATTCCAACTTCATGGAGTCGGGTTTCAGACTCCAATCCGCACTGAGACCGGCTTTGATCGCGATTTGCTCCACGTCGCCGTTTCGCCTCGCTCTGTACCGGCCATTGTAGCACGTGTGTAGCCCAGGACATAAGGGCCATGATGACTTGACGTCATCCCCACCTTCCTCCGGTTTGTCACCGGCAGTTCCGTCCGAGTGCTCGGCATCACCCGTTGGCAACAGACGGTAAGGGTTGCGCTCGTTGCGGGACTTAACCCAACATCTCACGACACGAGCTGACGACAGCCATGCAGCACCTGTGTACGCGCCCCTTGCGGGGCTGCCCAATCTCTTGGACATTCACGCACATGTCAAGCCCTGGTAAGGTTCCTCGTGTACCATCGAATTAAACCACATGCTCCACCGCTTGTGCGGGCCCCCGTCAATTCCTTTGAGTTTCACCCTTGCGAGCATACTCCCCAGGCGGTGCACTTATCACGTTAGCTACGGCACAGAACACGTACGTGCCCCACGCCTAGTGCACATCGTTTACAGCGTGGACTACCAGGGTATCTAATCCTGTTTGCTCCCCACGCTTTCGCGCCTCAGCGTCAGTCCGCGGATAGAAGCTCGCCTTCGCCACCGGTGTTCTTCCAGATATCTACAGATTTCACCCCTACACCTGGAATTCCAGCTTCCCCTCCAGAACTCAAGCCCACCAGTTTCCAGCGCATACGCTGGGTTAAGCCCAGCTCTTTCACACCAGACTTGATGAGCCGCCTACACGCCCTTTACGCCCAATAACTCCGAACAACGCTCGCCCCATACGTATTACCGCGGCTGCTGGCACGTAATTAGCCGGGGCTTATTCATCGGCTAACGTCATCGATGAGGCTTTCCACTCCCCACCTTATTCTTCACCGACAAAAGGGCTTTACAATCTTACGACCTTCATCGCCCACGCGGCGTCGCTCCGTCAGGGTTTCCCCCATTGCGGAAGATTCTTCGCTGCTGCCTCCCGTAGGAGTCTGGACCGTGTCTCAGTTCCAGTGTGGCCGTACACCCTCTCAGGCCGGCTACCCATCGTCGGCTTGGTGGGCCTTTACCTCACCAACTACCTAATGGGCCGCAGGCTCATCCCCAGACGGTGCAATTGCACCTTTCACCTCATGGCTCCATCCACAAGGCCTTATGCGGTATTACCCCGTGTTTCCACGGACTATCCCCCATCCAAGGGTAGATCACCTACGTGTTACTCACCCGTTTGCCACTCTCCACACCATATTGCTACAGTGTGTGCCGTTCGACTTGCATGCGTAAAACGCGCCGCCAGCGTTCGTTCTGAGCCAGGATCAAACTCTCCATGATATAAGGGCTGCCCTTGCGGGCAGCTTTTATTATCGATGCAGAGCCGCTCTCGCGGGTTTCCCCATGGAAACCGCGGGATTGACTTCGAAGCTCGCTCACCGCCACCGCTGACGTGCGGACGGCTCGCTCGCTTCTCGCAGTGCCCTCAGGCACCACGTTGACCCGTTCTCTCTTCTCTCCCCTTCCCTATTCCTGTCAAAGACCGGTGCCGTGGCTCTCCACGGCGGGCCCAACATCCGTTTCTTGGAACCGGCGCCGGACCTTGGCTGCGCCCCAAAGCCCCTTTCGGTGCCCTTGACGCGCCAATCTCAAGGACGGCTCTCCCCCCCTCTGAAACTGCCAGGGGATCGCGCACCCTTGAGGCAAGAACGAGTATAACCACACCGGGAACAATTGTCAACTGCTTTTCTTGAGAAAGTTCCTTAAAAATGCTCCGTAATCGGCCAAAGTCCAAAGAGCAACGGCTCCGCAAGCCAGGAAAAGAACGAATGCCGCCGTTCGGGCCAAACTCATATATGGGCTTCCCCAGCCGAGCTTGTCCATGGTGAGAAGCGCAATTCCAGCCCCTCCGCCCACCCCGTAGACCCAGGCCTTGAGCTTTCCGCTCAAACGCGCTGCAAGCATCACCCCTTGCCGCGAGACCACCACCCTGAGGTAGGAGACCGCCACGTCCCGATAGACCAAAAGCAGAAGAATCCAGAGCGGTAGATACCCGGATCCAGCGAAACATATGAAGTAGGTGATTCTGCTAATGGAATCGGCAAAAGGATCCAGCACTTTACCGATTTCGGACTCCTGTTTCAAAGCCCTTGCCATGTGTCCATCGAGGAGATCCGAAGCCTCAATGAGCGCGAAGACGCCCCAGAGCGCAAAGACTGCCGCAGACCCGCTCCCGGCGGAAGAATAGAGGATGAAGAAGATCGGAGCGAGAACGATCCTCCCGACGGTGAGGGCCATGGGCAAAGTCATGGAGCCATAATAGTTTTCTAGCGTCGTTCGTCAATCGGTGCCGGCGCGTCCGGCGGCGAGCCGAACGCCGGAAACTCGCGCTTATCCGCCGATGCCCTCTCTTCTTCGATGGGCCGGAGCGTTTTTGAACGCGGCGAGCGCGGCGGCCACGCAGTGCTTGCAGAAGATGTCGCGGCGTTTCGTTGTGCAGGTGCACTCCCATGCCAAGCCCAACGGCGTCACGGTCGCCATGAATATTCTCCCTAGAGTGAAAAGTAATGAAAAAAGGGCGTTGCGGCCGCGAAAATGGCATGATCGGCATCCACCGCGAGCTTGACATCACAGGTGCCGCCCTCTTACAGTGCCTCCGATGGCAGCGAACAAATCCTTGAAGAGGAGCATCGCATTCCTGCTCTCGTCGCTGTGCATCGCGCAGCTCGTCATCTTCGCGGCCATCCTTCTCGGCTACGGGATACGCTTGAGGGAGCTGGGCTTGTTCGCTGGTGTGACGGTCGCTTACCATGCCGCGCTTTCCCTGTTTCTAACTTGGCGAAGCGACGATTTCCGAGTCGACGGCACCTCCCAGGTCCTCTCGAGGGTCAATCCTCCAAACTCCCTGACAATCGCCCGGCTGAGCTCCATCCCCACGGCATTGTTCCTCATCCTTCTCTCCCGCAGGATCCAGCTCCTTCCCGTAGCCTTGCCGTACCTCGGCCTCGTATTCCTCACGGATTTCCTCGACGGGGCGCTCGCCAGAAAAAGGAAGGAAATAACCCTCGTAGGAAGATACCTGGATTCGGTGAGCGACTACCTCATCATCATTGCCACGTCCATTGTTTTCATCGCCTTCTCCCTCATCCCCCTCTGGTTTTTCATCCTCGTCCTTGCCCGTCTGGTGCTTTTTGCGTTCATGATGGGTCTCGCCGCCCTGAAGCAGGGCAAGGCAAGCCCTATGAGCACCTTCTTCGGCAAGGCATCAATCTTCGCCGTCATGGTGCTCTACCTTCTGGAGGTGGCGCAATACTTCGGGATTCCCTTCATCGGAGACCGCCTCGTGGTGCGGATCGTGGAGTACGCGGCTGCAGCCGTCATTGGAGTTTCATTCGTTGACAAGGCGATCTTCCTGAGAAAGCTCTTTGCCGGCTTGATTTGAGCGTGGCCTGCCCCCGACGTGAGCGGGCCCGGCACCGGTCCAGCCGTCCTGGAGCGGTAGAGGCTCTGCCCCCGCCTCACAGGTTGAGTGGCACTACCTCGACGCCCCCGTCGTTCTGGACCCGGATCGAGTAGGAGGCGAGCTCGCGGGCTTTCTTCATATCCACCTCGATCTGGACCGACTTCACGCCGGGAATTCCTTTTTCATTATTTTCGAAGAACGAATAGACGGCCTCCGCTATGCCGGAGGGGTTTCCAAAATAGAAATCCGTGTTCCCTTGCCGAAAGACAGTCTTGTCCCCTTCCCGTATGGCGCGGAAGGAGGTTACGCCGACAAAGCGATACCAGGTCTTGGCGCCGAGAAACACCCAGGAATCGTCGAAAATCACCACTTTGACGATGGGGGCGAAGTAGCCGCCTTCCATGTCGAGCATCTTTGCCTCGCCCTTTTCGGGGATGAGCTCGAGCTTCATGCGGGAATCGGTCGCGCCGATGACGCGCACCGTCGCGATTTCGGTCTCTCCCGTGAAAGCCTGGAGGCTTCTGAGAAACAGCCCCGTGACCATCACGAGAAGCGCGGCCAGGAGAATGACGGGGATCCCGAGCGCTTTCTTGAACCGGAGCGCGAAAAACGAAACACCCGCCGCCCCGACGGCGAGGTATGCCAGCCGGACATCCCGGATCTTCTCCGGCCCGGGGATGAGCACGGCGGCGAGGCCCAAAAGGATCGCGGCCGAAAGGTAGAGGCAGACAAAGACCCATTTCCAGGTCCTCGCCCTCTCCGGCTCGGCTTTTCGGCCCGTGGACATCGTTGCCCTGCTGAGCGCGGCTGCGAAAGCGATGGCGCCGAGAAAGACCCATGGGAATGGACTCGCCACGAACGCAATCCCCGTGAACATGAGAATCCCCCTCGCCTGCGGGGCGAGCCCCGCATCAATGATATCTGTACGCGCTCCCGCCGATGAACTCCCGCAGGAGCGAGGTTTGCGGAACCAGGCTCTCGTCGCTCACGGTGGGGATCTGAGAGAACATATCCATGACCCGGGCCGACCTCTCGTAGGCATCCTTCCTCTCGGGGTCCGCCCGAAACTCGTCCAGGAGCGGGGCCAGGTGACTCTCGACCCTGTTCTTCATAAAGGGAAGCTCGTAGGGCAGGAAGCCGTTGACGATCACGTGGGCCCTCTTGAGCTCGGGGACGATGTAGCGAAGCTCCGCCCTGCGCACCAGGTGCCAGTGGCGGATGGTTTCCCTCGGAGAGTAGTTTCGAAACTGCATGTCGCGCACCATGCGGCGAAGGAGCCGAACGTCGGCCCACCTGATGTAGCGCTTCTCCCTGTCCTTCAGGGCGGAAAGGGTCTCGATATAGAGGCGGAACTTCATCCGTTCGGGCACACGTGATGTCATTTCTGGGAAGAGCCCGTGAAGCGAGTCGATGAGGAGAACCTGGTTGCCGCCAAGGGAAAGAGTTTCCGCCGTCCCTTCGCGTTTGCCCGTCTTGAAGTTGTAATGCGGCACGGAAACAGGCTTTCCCTCGATGATCGCCGTGAGGTGCTCGTTGATCAGCGGGAGATCCAGGGCCTGGGGGGTCTCGAAGTCATAGTCGTCCTGCCCGATCCTGGGGTGGTAGGCGAGGTCGAAGAAATAGTTGTCCACGGTCAAGGGCACCGTGTCCAGCCCGGCGGCCGAGAGCTTCTCTCGGATCTTGATCGTGGTCGTGGTCTTCCCCGACGATGAAGGCCCGGCAATGATCACGATTTTAAGTCCATCCCTGCGCTCGAGGATCCGCTGGGCGGCATCTTCCAGCTCGTTCTCGTAGAACCCATCGCTGGCGCGGATGAGATCCGGCAGCTTCCCCGCGTTCACGATCGCGGAGAGCTGTTCGAGCGTGACGCAGTCATTGTCCGTGGCCCATGAGAGCGCCTGCCAGAGCTTGCGGTAGGGGATGTTCTCCGCCGAATAGGTGAGGCTCTCCCTGCCCGCGCGCTTGAGGGCGTGTTCGTATCGATAGACGATGTATGCCTTGGCCGTGCGGGCATGCCCGCGCTCGATGAGGGCCTTCTCCACGAGGTCCTGCACCTCCTCGACGGTCGGAAACGTCCCCCGATCCTGCATCGATTCGAGCATTGCCAGGACGTCGTCGGTGACCCTCTCCGCCTCCTCCTTGTCCCTTCCCCCAACGGAGATCGCCGCCCGATAGACCGCGGAGGTGATCTTCTCGCGCTTGAAGTCGACGAGCCTGCCGTCACGCGTTATGATCTTGTCGATCATGCTGCTACTCCAGCGATTTCAGCGCCGTCTCCTTCTCCATGAGGGCGAGGAACTCTTCCAGGGGGACCATGTTCTTCTGCTCCCCGCTTCGGGAACGCAGCGACACGGCTCCCGCCTGCTGTTCCTTTTCCCCGAGGATCAGCATGTAGGGGATCTTCTGGTTCTGGGCGTTCCTGATCTTCGCGTTCATCCGCTCGTCCCCCTTGTCCGCCACAGCCCGGACTTCTCGCGCCTTCAGCGCGCCCACAACCCGGTCAGCGAAGTCGTTGAACGGCGCGGCGACGGGAATCGCGGCCACCTGCACCGGCGCGAGCCACGTCGGGAAAGCGCCGCCGTAGTGCTCGATGAGCACGCCGAAGAACCTCTCCAGCGATCCCAGGAGCGCCCGGTGTACCATGAAGGGCCGCTTCTGCGTATTGTCCGCCGCCACGTAGGTCATTTCGAAGCGCGCGCTCATGTTGAAGTCGAACTGGATCGTGGTCATCTGCCACTCGCGGCCAAGCGCATCCTTGATCTTGAGGTCGATCTTGGGCCCATAGAACGCCCCGCCGCCTTCGTCCAGCACGTAGGGAAGCTTCTCCGCATCGATGGCCTTCTTGAGCGAAGAGATCGCCTTGTCCCAGCTCTGGTCGTCGCCCACTGCCCCGGCCGGCTTGGTGGCGAGGTACGCCTTTACGTCCTCGAAGCCGAACGCCTTCCAGATCTTCAGCGAGAAGCGGAGGACCTCCAGGATCTCGTCCTCGATCTGCTCCTGGGTGCAGATGATGTGCGCATCGTCCTGCGTGAAGCCACGCACGCGCATCAGCCCGTGCAGGACTCCGGAGCGCTCGTAGCGGTACACGGTCCCCAGCTCAGCCCAGCGCAGCGGCAGATCACGGTACGAGCGCAGCTGGCTCTTGTAGATCATGATGTGGAAGGGGCAGTTCATCGGCTTGAGGTAGTAGTTCACCTCGTCGATGGAAAGGGGCGAATACATGTTCTCGGCATAGAATCCCAGGTGACCGGAGGTCTCCCAGAGCCAGGACTTGCCGATGTGCGGTGTATAGAGGATCTCGTAGCCGTTCTTTAGATGCTCGCGCCGCCAGAAATCTTCTATTGTCAGGCGGACCCGCGCGCCTTTCGGGTGCCAGTAGATGAGCCCCGCTCCCGCCTCCTCGTGAGTGGAGAAGAGGTCCAGCTCCTTGCCCAGCCTCCTGTGGTCGCGCTTCTCGATTTCCTCCATCCGCTTGAGGTGTGCCTCGAGATCCTTCTTCGATTCCCAGGCGGTCCCGTAAATCCGCTGGAGCTGGGCGTTCTTCTCGTCGCCCCGCCAGTAGGCGCCGGCAACCTTTGTGAGCTTGAAGGCATCCGGGGAAAGCTCCGCCGTGCTCTTCACGTGGGGCCCCCGGCAGAGATCCGTGAAGGTATCCTGCGTATAAGTCGAGATCTCCTCTCCCTCGGGCAGGTCCTGGATCAGCTCCAGCTTGTAGGGCTGGTCCTTGAAGAGCGAGCGCGCTTCCTTTCTACTGATGCTCTTCCGCGTGAATGGATGTCTGGCCGCAACGATCTCGCGCATCTTCTCTTCGAGCGTGGAGAGATCCTCGGTCTTCAGGGGCCGGGGGAGATCAAAATCGTAGTAGAACCCGTCTTCGATGGCGGGTCCGATCGCAAGCTTAGCGCCGGGGAACATCTGAAGCACCGCTTCCGCCATGACATGAGAGAAGGAATGGCGGATCTCTGAAAGCCGGTCGCTCTGAGCGCTTTCCATGAAAACCTCCTAAAAACAAAGCCTTTTTCGGCCGTTCATCCCTGGTCCGCGCCGCGACCTCTCGCGGCGGGCGCATTCAAGGACGAAAAGCCGAAAAAGGCTTTCCGCGGTTCCACCTTGTTTCGCGCGGCTCTGGAAACCTCACCGCGCGCGCTCGATCAAGCCCGTATCGGGGGCCGGCCGGCTTCTCATACTCGGCTTCATCGCTCGGTGCCCGCTCACTCGATGCCGCCTTTCCGATAGCTGCTCCGGAGTGGTTTTCGGCGGGTCCCGGTCAGGCGCCTTCCAGCCCAAGGGGAGTTGGCCGCGCTTGTGCGGCGCCTTCCCGCCCTTTCGGGCGCCCTCTCTCTCGGCCCGGATGACCGCTTACTCGTCTCCTTCGATGCGTGAGAACCAGTATCGGAAAAAACACCAGGGGTGTCAACCCGGCCGCGTCGGCGCGAAGCGCGACACGGCCAGAGGGGGCCCCAGCGCGGCAGCGGTTTGCGCAGCAAACTGCGGGAGCGCTGGGGATGGTCTGGCGCCCCGGAACGCCGCACCTGCGTCTAACACACCGCGAGCGCGGCTTATGGGGGCCCCAACGCGCGGCGCTAAACGCGACATCGCCTGAGCTCGACAATCTCTGTGTCGTTGACACCCCCTTGCACCGACACTACACTTAAAGGCGAATGAATCGCATTGACATCTACACAATCGATATCGGCGGGGGCCATATTGCGCCCGCCCAGGCAATAAAGGAGCAGTTCGACCTTCTCGGCTACAAGGATCTGGACGTGCGCGTCGTAAACGTCGGCGTGCAGCTCAACGCGCGCTTCCTGCGCGCCGTCTACAAGATCTATTGGGACTTCGCGCTTCGCTATCCCCCCCTCATCAATGCCTTCTATAGAGGCGCCGACAACCCCATCATGATGACCGTCCTCGACAGGCTGTTCGGAATCACGTTCCTGCCCCGGTTCATGCACTACCTCGAGAAGCAGAAGCCGGACCTTGTCCTCTCCACCTACTTCACCTTCACGCACTACCTGGAGATGTTCAAGCGAGTAGGGCAGCTCGACGCAATCACGGTTGCGCTCAACCCGGAGCCGTTCGACGCTCACTTCATCTGGTTCTCCCACGCCTTCGACTACAGCCTCGTGTTCTCGGGCAAATCACGCGATGAGATCGTCAAAAAAGGGATCTCGAGGCGAAAGGTGAAGGTCTTCCCGTTTCCCGTCAAGCCCACCTACGCCAAGAGGTGGGAGTCGAAGGAGGAGCTTCGGACAAAGCTGGAGATTGCCCGCGAGCCTTTCACGTTCCTTTTCGTCTTCGGGGCTGAAGGCAAGGGGCCGGTGAAGAAGTTCCTCGCGGCGCTGGCGCAGCACAAGCTGGACTGCCAGGTCATGGTGGTCTGCGGGAAGAACCGCCCTCTTCAGCAGGAGCTGGAAGAGCTGAGCCGAACCTCCAGAGGGGGTCCTCGCATCCGCGTGCGCGGATTCGTCCGCAACCTGGGGGACTACATCGCGGCCTCGGACGTCGTCGTGGGAAAATCAGGCCCCAATCAGGTATTCGAGACGCTCATTCAAGAGCGGCCGATCATCATCTCCAGCTTCCTCGCCAATGAAAAACGGACATCGGATTGGGTGCTGGAAAACAGGGTGGGCTGGCTCTGCAGGACTCCCGAGCAGTTCGCGCGGCTTGCCGCCCGGATCATCACGCATCCCGCAATCCTCGACAGCTACGGCCGGAACATCCGCTCGCTCAACCTGAGGTCCGGAACGCCCGATATCTGCGCCTTCCTCTACGATCTTCTCAAGGAGAAGCGGGGGTAGGAAGCTCGCCGCGGCGGGGCTTTCGTGGACGAGCCTTTGCCGCCTTGGCGACGAACCGCGGCCGCGCCGACGGCCTCGGCAGCTTCTCGCGGTACTCACCCAGCCCGGGCCGCTCCCCGCTCAGAGCCCGGCTATCTTTTTTGCGAGCGCTTCAGCGGTGATTCCGAGGTGCTCGGCAAGCTTCTGGCAAGGGGCCGACTCGCCGAAGCGGTCAACGCATACCGTGAGAACCGAATCGTCGAAGGGGCTCTTCCAGCCCATGGACACGCCTGCCTCGAAGACGACCTTCTTCGCCTTTAGAGGCACCAGCGCCGACCGGAAAGCGGCATCCTGGGCGAGGAAGAGCTCGCGCGAGATCATCGACACGACGCGGATCTTCTTCTTGGGCAGGGACTCGGCGGCCTTCACGGCCGCGTGCACCTCTGAGCCCGTGGAGACGATCACGATCTGGGGCTCGCCCGCGCAATCCCGCGCGACGTATGCGCCGCGGCGAATCGTCTCCCTCCACCGGGCATCGGCTTTGGCGAGGATGGGAAGCCCCTGACGGGTTAGGGCGAGCGCGGTGGGGCCGTCGAGCCTCTCGTAGGCCATGCGCCATGCCATCTCCGTCTCTTCCCCGTCCGCCGGCCTCAGGACCCGGAGGTTGGGAATGGCGCGCAGGCTCGCCACGTGTTCCACCGGCTCGTGCGTGGGCCCATCCTCACCGACGAACACCGAGTCGTGGGTGAGAACGTAGATGACGGGAAGCTTGGCGATGGCCGCCACCCGTATCGACGGCCGCATGTAGTCGGAGAAGACGAGGAACGTGGCGCAGAAGGGCCGAAGTCCGCCATGATAGGCCATCCCGTTGGCGATGGCCGCCATGCCGTGCTCCCGGATGCCGAAGTGGAAGTTGCGCCCCAGGGGATTGGCTTTGGAGAAATCCCCCATGTCCTTGAGGTTGGTGCTGTTCGACGGCGCCAGATCGGCCGAGCCGCCGAAGAGGTTGGGCACCAGCGCGGCAAGAGCGTTCAGCACCTTCCCGCCGGCCGCCCGGGTGGCCGGGCTCTCGCCCTGCTTGAACTCGGCGAGGGCGGCTTCGGGAAGCTCGAGGCGGGGCTGCTCCACCCACTTCCGCCACTCCTCGAAGAGCTCGGGGTTCTCCTTCTTCCACGCCTCGAAGCTCTTCTTCCACTCATCATGGCGCGATTTCAGGCACGGGGTCTTCTCATTGAAGTAGGCGCGCGCCTCGGGAAGAACGTGGAACTGGCAGCCCTCGGGGAGCCCGAGGGCTGCCTTGGCCGCCTTCACCTCGTCGGCCCCCAGGGGCTCTCCGTGGACCTTGGAGGATCCCGCCTTGTTCGGCGCCCCCTTGCCGATGATCGACTCCAGACGGATTATGCTGGGCTTGTCCGTGACGCGCCGCGCTTCATCCGCGAGCCGTACGATGCCTTCCAGGTCGTACATGGAGCCGGACAGCGTGTGCCATCCGTACCCGTGGAAGCGGGCCAGCACGTCCTCGGAGAACGCGAGGTCCGTGGAGCCTTCTATCGTGATCCTGTTGGAGTCGTAGAAAACGATGAGCTTTCCCAATCCCAGATGGCCCGCCAGGGAAGCGGCCTCCGAAGCCACCCCTTCCATCATGTCGCCGTCGCTCGCCAGGACATAGGTGTAGTGGTCGATGATCGCGCGGCCGGGGGTGTTGAAACGGGCGGCCAGTATCCGCTCCGCAATGGCCATGCCCACAGCGTTGGACAGCCCCTGGCCCAGGGGGCCTCCCGTCGCCTCGACGCCCGGCGTCAGACCCCACTCGGGGTGGCCGGGAGTGATGGAGCCGAGCTGGCGGAATGACATCAGGTCCTCGAGGCTCACCGCGTAGCCGGAAAGGTGGAGGGCCGAGTAGAGGAGCATGGAGCCATGACCGGCGGAGAGCACGAACCGGTCCCTGTCGATCCAAGCTGGATCGGCGGGATCGTGCTTGAGAATCTCTCCGTAGAGCACCGCTCCGAGCTCGGCGCAGCCCATGGGGAGCCCGGGGTGCCCGGATTTGGCTTTTTCCACGCCGTCCATCGCGAGGGAGCGAATGGAGGTAGCGACCGCGGAAAGCTGTTTCGTGTTCATCTTTTTCTCCAGAGAATCGTGGATGTGCCGCCTTCGATCCGCACCAGCGCGTAGCGGCCGCTCTTGTAGGGTCCGATATTGAGGCAGAGGGTCCGGCCCACCGTGTCCTCCCCCGAAGACTCGTGGATGTGGCCGCTAATGCACAGGTGGGGTTCCCGCACCCGGATGAACTCCAGGACTTCGAGGGAGCCGACGTGCATGCCCGTGAAGCTCCTGTCGAGCTTCGTATCCTTCGGCGGAGCGTGGGAAATCAGGATGCGGAAATCCCTGTCCGCGATCTCGGCGTGACCCCTCTCCAGAAGGCTGCGTGCCTCGTCCGCCGCGATCTCGAAGGGAGTGTGAAAGGGAGAAGGATTGCTCCCGCCCAGGCCGTGAAACCCGACCGGGCCAATGGCGATCCCGCGGCCGTGGATATCGATTCCCCGCTCCTGGAGGAAGCGCTGAACCCCTTCGCCGTCCATGTTTCCCGCCACCGCCACCACGGGCTTGCCCGACTCGACAAGAGGGGCGAGCACTTTCTCCGCCTCCGCATATCCGCCGAGGTGGGTCACGTCTCCCGCGACGACAATGACATCCGCGTCGGTCGCCGCGGAGAGAACTTCTCCAAGCCCCTTGCTCTCACCATGGATGTCGGAAATGCACAGGAGGACCATTGCTCGACTAGTGGTGGTGCCTGCCCTTGTGCCTCTTGTGATGATGGCGGTAGGCCTGCTTCTGCCCTCCGGGGAACGAGAGGATCTTTTCCTGCGGGGCTTGGGCCTGCTGGCCGTCCTGGGCGGTGGGCTCGGCTTCCGCAGTCTGTCCGCCGTCCGAGCCGGCTTCTACGGCTCCCGCGGGGGCTTCCTGGGGCGCTGTCCGGGATGTCGCTGAGGCGAGCTCGACGGGGGCCTCCTCGGCTTCCGCTTCCACCTCTTCGGCCTCCAGCTCCTCTTCCTTGGCGGCGGCCGGCTTCATCCCGTATTTTTCCTGCTCCAGCTTCTTCCTGCGGCGCTCCCTCCAGTTCTCCCATTCCAGGACTATGGGGGAGGCGATAAAGATCGTGGAGTAGCTTCCTTCCACGATGCCGACCAGCATGTTGAGGGAGAAGATCTTCATGGATCCGGTTGTGAGGAGGAACAGGGAGAGAACCGTGAGAAGCGTCGCTCCCGAGGTTATGAACGTCCGGCCAAGGGTCTGGCTGACGCTCGTGTCGAGCATGGTCTCCAGGCCGGCCCCGCGCATGAGGTTGGAGTTCTCCCGCACGCGGTCGAATATGACGATCGTGTCATTGATGGAATATCCGAGGATGGTGAGGATTGCGGCGATGGTTCCCGCGTCCATCTCGATGTGGAAAACCGAGTTGTAGGTGAGCATGACCAGCGCGTCGTGAACCAGCGCCAGGACCGCGGCCACGGCGTAGATGGGCTTGAAGCGGAACATCATGTAGATGAGGATCAGCACGACCGCGATCAGCACGAGCCAGATCGACTGCTTGGCCAGCGCCTGGGAGAGGCGGGGCCCGACGAAGTCCGTGCTCTTCATGAGAACCGAATCCGCTCCGAACTTCTCTCCCAGCAGCTCCTGCGCCCTGTTCTGCGTGGAAATCTGGAAGTTGGGGTCCTCGCTCTTCGCCTCCACCCGCGCTATGAACTCCTGGTCCGACGGCTTTCCGGCCACCTGAAGGTCGAGCTGGCCCATGGGCGCGAGAGCCGCCCTGACGTCGGCAATGCCCACCCTCTGGCCCGTGCCGGGCTGGGGCCGGGGCTGGACATTGAACGTGTACGGCTTGCCCGATATGTCGGCCACGCTCACCGGCGGAATGATCTGCGAGGGCGGCATGCTCATGTCGCCCTTGGGCTGGACGGTGATGCCCGGAATCTTCGATGCAATAGCGTCGACCAAGTCCTTGACCGTCTTGTAGTCCTTGTAATGGAACGGAGAGGGCTGCTTTATTCCGGTCTGAGGATCCGTGACGGAAACGATGACGTCTCCGGCGGCGGTGAGGGCCTGCTCTCCGGAGGGCACCGAGACCTCGGCCTTTCCGGGGCCCGTGTACTGCAGGGCGAAGCTGGCCGGAGCGATCTGGAACTGCATCGCGATTCCGGCCTTGAAATCCACCCCGAGGTTGAAGCCGCGGAAGAGGTAGAACGCGCCGCCCGTGATGAAGATGGAGGCCGAGATGGCGAAGAAGATGTAGCGCGTGCGCTGGAAGCGGATTACCCTTTTCATGCGATCTTTCTCCACCCGACGACGATCCGTTTTACCTTGAGGACCTCGACGTTGAAATCGAAGATGAGCCGCGAGACGAAGACCGCTGCGAACAGGGTCGAGACGTTTCCGATCATGAGCGTCATGGCGAAGCCCTGGATGCTGCCCTTGGCGAGCTGGGACAGAACCAACGCAGCGATGATCGTGGTGATGTTGGAGTCCGCGATGGCCCAGAAGGCCCTTTCGAAGCCCGCCTTTACCACGGCCGCCGTGGACTTGCCCAGCTTCATCTCCTCCTTCATGCGCTCGAAGATGAGCACGCTCGCGTCCACGGCCATGCCGACGTTGAGCACGAGGCCGGCGATTGCCGTGAGGGTGAGGGTGAAGTTGAATACGGACAGGATGGCCACGATGAAGTAGAGGTTGAGCAGCTGGGCGATGATGGCGTTCAGCCCGGACCTGCGGTAGTAGGCGAGCATGAAGAGGAACACGAGCCCCAGGCCCAGGGCGCTGGCGTTCACCCCCTGGTTGATTGCGTCTTCACCGAGGGAGGCTCCAATGGCCTGCTGGCTGATGATCTCCAGGGGAACGGGGAGGGAGCCGGTGCGGAGCACGCGGGCAAGGTCCTGCGCCTCGTCCTCCTTGAAGCCCGTCACCCGGACCTGGTCCCTGATGGGCTCGCTGATCCTCGCCTGGGCCTTCACCTTGTTGTCCAGGGCAACGGCGAGGAGCTTGCTCACGTTGGCGCTGGTGAGCTTGTAGAACTCTTCTCCGCCCTGGGCCGTGAGCACGAAGTTGACCGTGGGCTGCCCCGAGATGGGATCTCGTGCCACCTGGGCATCGCGGATCTCGGTCCCGCTCAGGCCCACATCCTGGTAGAGCACGGTATAGCCTTTCAGCTCGTCCAGGCCGTAGGCGTCGTTCTGATAGACCCCGTAGAGCTGGTCTCCCTTGGGGATGAGCTCCGCCACCTTGGGGTCCCTGACGTTCCCCGCGGCATCCAGGAGCACGCTCCCGGTCTGGGATTCATACTCCCGCACCTTGGTGACGGCGTCCTGGTCCACGATGTGGAAGGTGAGCAGGCCCTTGCCCATGACGAAGCTTCTCACCTTCTCGGGGTCCTGCGTGCCGGGGATCTCGATGACTATCTCCTCGGTGCCCTGCCTGCGGATGGAGGGCTCGGTGAGACCGAACTGGTCGATGCGGTTTCGAAGCGCCTCGAGGGCGCCGTTCATCTTGTCTTCTTTTTGAGCGTCGGTGAGCTTCTGGCCCGAGGTCTTTTCCAGGGCGGCGAAGTCGGCGCGGAGCACCACGTACATGCCGCCGCGCAGGTCCAACCCGAGCTGCAGCGTCCTGTTTCTGAGGTCCTTGAGCGCCAGGATCCGGGCGCGGTAGTAGTCCTCGATGTCCGAGGAGAGGTCGCTCCTGCTCGCATACGCCGAAAGCGCGTCCCGCACGTGCCACGAGGCGGGGCTCGGGGTATGGGCCTCCGCGTAGCGCGCCTCGGCCTTGGGGATGAGGAAATTCTCCTCGGCGGGCAGTGGATCATCCGGGTTCATGGCAACGAGCTTCTTGATGATCTCGTCCGCTTTTTCCTGCGCGTAGACCCTGATCTGGTTGCGCGAGCTCTCGGCGATCGACTTTTCGCTCAGGGGTACAATGAAGTACCATCGCAGCGAGGGCCAGAGAAAATAGAAACCGACCGCCATGAGGGCGACCGTGAGGAGCAACCGATACCGCTTCTTCATGGAATGCCTTTACTCCTTGGACTCTCCCGGCTCTTCCTTGCGTTCCAGCACCTGGGAGATGGCCCCCTTGTTGAACTCGATCTTCGTGGTGTCGTCTACCTTGAGCACAACCGCGTCATCCTTGACGGAGACGACGGAACCGCGCAGCCCGCCGATGGTGGCCACGCGGTCTCCCTTGTGCAGGGAGTCAAGCATCTTTTTGGCTTCCTTCTGCTTCCTGTTCTGGGGCCTGATCATCAGGAAGTAGAACACGACGATGATCAGGGCGAACATGATCAGCGTCCCGTAGATGGAAACGCCGCCGCCCGTTCCCTGCCCGCCCGCACCTTGGGGCGCCCCCAACATCAGAGGGAGTAGATCGAATATGCGTGTCATAATTTGTCCTTATGATGAAGATGGATAACCGCGAAAACATACCACTAAATCAAAGAAAGCGTCAAGGCTGCTTCTTCTTTGCCTTGAGGGCGCGTGAAACGGAGCGCAGCCTGCGGCTGAAGATTCCCTCCACCCTGAGGGAAGCCTCGCGCACCTCCCGCATCTTGCTAACGAGAAACTCCAGGGACGAGTCGAGCTTCTCCAGTTCCTCCAAGAGAAGTGCGTCAAGGTCCCCGGACGCCGCGCCGGGCTCCGGGCCCATCAGGCGAAGGATGGTGCCGATCTCCGCAAGCGTGTAGTTGAAGGTCTGCAGGTCCTTGATGAAGGAGAGAAGCTGCACGTCCATGGGACGGTACAGCCGGAAGCCGCCCTCGGTGCGCCTGAAGGGCGCGATCAGCCCCTTCTCCTCCCAGAACTTGATGGTTCGGACGTTGATTCCGCTCCTCTCGGCAAGCTCCCCGATGGTGAGAAACTCGCTCTTGGAGACGTACCTGCCCGTCTCGTCCTTGAGGGGAAGCCCGACGTTCTTCTTGATCTTGGCTATCTCGGAGAGCGCGTAGCCCAGGGAGCTGAACTTCTTGATCAACTCCCCCTCTTCCAGCGCGGACTCCGGGAAGAGGTCGGTGAGCCCGGGCAGCGGGGAGAGCAGATCGTTCTCGGTCCATTCCTCGAGCTCTCGAAGCGAGATGCGCAGCCTCTGGATGAGCTCCTGGCGGGTCAGCTCCACCGCGACGTCCTTCAGACCGTCGTGATCCTGTTGACCCCTTCGGGAACCCCGAAGGTTCCATAGGTCCGGGTCAGCTCTTCCACCGTGGAGCAGCGGTGTTCGGTGCGCTGGTTGTAGATGGCAAGGACCTCGGCAAGCTCCTCCGGCTTTCCCGAGTAGAGCGCCGAGCAGACCGCCTGCTTGAAGAGTCCCGCCTCGGCGAGCTGTCTGGTGGAGTACGAGGCATAGCGCGAGCGAAGCTTTCCGTCGACGATCGCCGCGCTGCCCTCGTAGCCGATGCAGAATACGTAGTCCTCCCTGCGCATGGCTCGATCTTGGCAGATAGCCAATAGATGTTCAAGTGAAGGGGATCGCCGGCGCCGGCGGGGCAAGCGGGGGTCAAAAAAAGGGGCGCCTTATCGGCGGCCCCTTGTCTCGAATGAAAGCCCTCACTCAGTACTCGGGAGGCATTCCGCCCATTCCGCCGGGTCCGGCAGCCGCCGACTCCTTCTTCTCGGGGATGTCGGTCACGATGCACTCCGTGGTGAGGAGCATTCCCGCGATGGAGGCGGCGTTCTGGAGCGCAGAGCGGGTGACCTTGGCGGGGTCTATGATCCCGGCCTTCACCATGTCGGTCCACTCCATGGCCTGGGCGTCGAAGCCCATGCCCTTCTTCTCGTTCTTCGCCTTGTCCACGATGATCGAGCCGTCCATGCCCGCGTTCTGGGCGATCTGGCGGAGGGGCTCCTCCAGCGCGCGCTTCACGATCAAGAAGCCGACCTTTACATCCGCGCTCATCTGGGAGAGGTCCGCCTTCTCCAGGGCCTTTGCCGCCTGCACGAGGGTGACGCCGCCGCCGGGAACGATCCCTTCCTCTATAGCGGCGCGAGTGGCCGACAGGGCGTCTTCCACCCTGTGCTTCTTCTCCTTGAGCTCCACCTCGGTGGCCGCGCCCACGTTGACCACGGCCACGCCGCCGGCCAGCTTGGCCAGCCGCTCCTGGAGCTTCTCGCGGTCATAATCCGATGTGGTCTCGTCGATCTGGACCTTGATCTGGGCGATCCGGTCCTTGATATCCTTCTGTTTCCCGCCGCCCTCGATGATGGTGGTGTTCTCCTTGTCCACCTTCACCTGCTTGGCGCGGCCGAGCTGGCTTATCTCCGTGTTCTCCAGCTTCAGTCCCAGCTCCTCGGCGATGACCTGGCCGCCGGTAAGTATTGCGATGTCTTCCAGCATCGCCTTCCTGCGGTCACCGAAACCGGGCGCCTTCACGGCGCAGCAGGACAGGGTTCCCCGGAGGTGGTTCACAACCAGGGTGGCGAGGGCTTCGCCCTCCACCTCTTCGGCGATGATCAGGAGGGGCTTGCCGGACTGGGCGATCTTTTCCAGCAGGGGAAGGAGGTCCTTCATGCCGGAGATCTTCTTGTCGTGGATCAGGATATAGGGATTCTCCATCACGGCGACCTGGGTGTCGCGGTTGGTGACGAAGTAGGCGGAGCTGAATCCGCGGTCGAACTGCATTCCCTCGACCACCTCGAGGTTGGTCTCCAGGGATTTCGATTCCTCAACCGTGATGACGCCGTCCTTGCCGACCTTTTCCATGGCGTCCGCGATGAGGGTTCCGATCTCCATGTCGTTGTTGGCGGAGATGGCCGCCACGTGGGAGATCTCGTCCTTCTCTTTGATATCCTTGGAGTTCTTCTTGATGTCGTCGATGGCGATTTCAACCGCCTTGGCGATTCCCCGCTTGATGTCCATGGGGTTGATGCCCGCCGCCACCGATTTGAGGCCTTCCTTGATCATGGAATACGCCAGGACGGTCGCGGTCGTCGTGCCGTCTCCGGCCACATCATTGGTCTTCGTGGCCACTTCCTTGAGGAGCTGGGCCCCCATGTTCTCGAAGGGGTCCTCCAGCTCGATCTCCTTGGCGATGGTAACGCCGTCGTTGGTCACCGTGGGGGCGCCGAACTTCTTGTCCAGAACGACGTTTCGCCCCTTGGGGCCCAGCGTCACTTTCACGGCCGTGGACATCTTCTCTACGCCGCGGAGGAGTCTCTGCCGGGCGTCCTCGTCGAATCGTAATTGTTTCGCCATAACTCTTCCCTTTCCTCACACTACAGTCTTATGTCAGCGAATGAATTGAAGCGCGTCGCTTTTGCATATAACATACAAAAGGATTCGAAGAGCATCAAGTGGTATTTTTTCGCCTCTTCGCACTTGACTTTCGAATCCCATCTGATAGAAAAGACGAAGTGAGAAGCAGGAGCGGGCGAAAAATCCTCCTTGGGCTCCAATGGGGCGGTCCATCATGGGAGCGGGCATCCGTATGGTGCTCTTCCCTGCTGCTCCGGCTCGAACGGGTCCCCCTCCATTGGTGCTTTCCCGCAATTCCGCCTGACGGCCGGGGCGAGGCGGCGCGGCCCTTCATCCGAGCGGTAGCCGGCAGGCTCGATGAAGGCCTGGACAGGCTGGTTCCCATGGGCTTCGCCGGCGCGCTCCACCCCCTCCTCACCCTCGACGAGCTGGACAAGGAGCTTTGCTGGACAACGCGAAACCCCTGGTCTACGGGGGTGATGGACCTGTTCGACGCCAAACCCTCCGCCCTCGCCCCCCGGCTCTCGGATCTGGAAAGGCCGGCGGCGTTGGAGCTGTACCGTTCCAGCGGGTTCGGGCGGCTGTGCGTGGAACTCGAGCGCGCGGCCCGGCCTCGTTCGCTCGACGGCCTGACCCTCGTTCCCGTCATCCGGCTTGCTCCCCGGGCCGGTCCCGCGACCGAAACCTCGCGACGGATTCGGCGGGCAGCCGGACAGGACGCCCTGCTCATGATCGAGCTTTCCGCCTTCCCCTCGGAGCAGGCTTTTCAATCGTTCTTCGATGAGCTTCTGAAAGCCGTTTCTTCATCAGGGATCGTGCTCTCGACAATCGAGGACGTGGATGGGCGCGCGGGGACTTTGACGCCGACATCCGCTCCCGGCGCTCCCTGGGATGAGCTGCCGGCGAGCCTTCTTCGACACAGGCTTTCCCTCGCCTCGGCTTATCAAAGGAAGAAAAAGAAAAAAAACGAGGATTACAGAAAGATCCTGAATCTCCTCGCCTTCCCCCCGGGCTTCGCCGAATCGCCGATGGAGGGAAACGCCGTTGCCCCTTCCGCCAGGAAAGACAATGGAAAAACCCTGGTGGCTCACATGCAGGGAGATGTGGCGCTTGCGGGAAGGGATTTCGACGTGAGGCTTTCCGGAGGAAGATTCAGCGGGATCGTATACCGAGGAAGGTATTTGCTTCCGAACATTCCTGCCTCATCATTCATGACGATTTGCGGCAAAACGTTTCATTTCAAGACTCGAAGCTCGATTTCGTTCGAGGGCGACGATGGAACGGGACTCAGGGACGAGTTGTCGCTTGAGACTGGCAATGGGCGCCGGCATCGCGAGGCCGTGGATGCGAGCCGCTGCAACCTGGCTATCGAGTACGAGTTTCGAGGCGATGCGCCCGAGCTTTTCATCGGAGCGGTTCTCTCCTACCCGCTTTTCACGGCCGGCCAGATCGTCGAGGCTCTTGCCCCTCTGGCAATTCCACTGACCGAGCTTCGCGGACACGGCCCTGCCCGGGTGGAGGCGATCTGCCCGGACGGCTCCCGAGCGGTCCACGTAATCACGGAAAGGGACGGCTGGAAGCCGGTCTCGGCCATGACCTGGCTCGTGGAAGCTCAGGGGGCCAGGATCCTCCTGCACACCGCCCCCCCCGCCGAGAAGAGATGGGGCCTGGGGTTCTTCCGCATAACAAGGAGCAGGAGGCGAAGGCTTCTGGAGGCGAACCCGTTCGGAAGCGCAATCCCGACGCCCGGGCCGCTGATCAGCGGAAAGACCGAGGCTTTCACTCTTTTCATTGGAATCGAAGAAGACCGGAAAGGCGCCGGTTGAAGATGGCGGGAATCGACTTTTTCGACGTGGACCACACCATTACGCGGCGTTCGACGGGGGCCCGATTCATCACCCTGGCCATTCGGAGGGGGATCCTTCCGGCCCGCCTCCTGGCCATCCTTCCCTATTATACCTTTACATACCGCCTCGGGGTCTTTCGTCTTCGTAAGTACGCCGAGGGCTTCCCCTATCTCTGCGGAGTGGCGAAGAAGGATCTGGAAGACGTCGCGCGGGAGTGCTTTCAGACCTACCTGCGCACGGACGTTTTCCCCCAGGCGGTTTCCCTCATCGAAGAGAAGAAGAAGAGCGGAAGAAGGGTGGTGCTGGCCACTTCCTCCCTCGACATCATCGTGAAGCCGCTGGCCGAGTTCCTCGGGGTAAGCGCCACGATCGCGACGGCGCTCGAGTTCAACGACGGGGTGGCCACCGGGATGGTGAAGGGCGTGCCCATGTTCAGGCGGGAAAAACGCTCCCGGGTCCTTGAGTTCATCTCGGAGGCGGGGGAAAAGCGGGCTGATTGCTCCTTCTATTCCGACAGCATCTACGACCTTCCGCTCCTGGAAGAGGTTGGAGATCCCGTGGCGGTGAACCCGGATTTCCGCCTGCGCAGAATCGCTCGACGAAGAAACTGGCGGATCATCGACTTTCCCTGATCTCTCCCTGGGCAATCCTCCGCCGAGCGCCTCCCTCCACGACCACAAGCAAAGCCCCGTCCTGGTCCACCCCCTCCAGAACGCCCCGGACCGTCTCGCCGGACCCCGGCGCCTGCACGCTCACGGCGTGACCGCGAAGGCACAGACGGCGCTCCAGCTCTCCCATCCAGCCTCCGTCGGACAGCACCCGCTTCAGCTCTGCCAGGAGCCTGGCGCACGGCTCCAGTGGAGGGACCTCCCGGCCCGAGGCCTGCCGCAGGGAGCAGGCAATGTCCGCCAGCTCGTGGGGGAAAGAGGCCTGATTGCAGTTTAGGCCGACGCCGATTATCAGAAACCCGCCCCTGCTCTCGCAGAGGATCCCGCAAAGCTTCCTGCCCTGAAACAGCACATCGTTCGGCCATTTCACCCCGGCGGGTCGGGAGAGCCAGGGGTCAACGGCCCGACAGACCGCAACCGCGCTGGAGAGGGGGAGCAGGGAGAGCGGGAAGCCGACCTCCCGCGGCTCGAGGACCACCGAAACAAGGAGGCTCTCCCAGGGAGACGAGACCCACTCCCTTCCGGGCACCCTCCCCCTGCCTCGCTCCTGATAGCCCGCGACCAGGGCCGTTCCGGAAGGATAGCCTTTTTGCGCGAGGGAGAGGGCATCGTCCATCGTGGAGGCCGTCCGCTCCTTCATGAAGACCCGGGCTCCCTCCCACGGGTTGGGCACCTTCAGGGTCATTTCCATCTCTTCATTGACCTTGCACGATTTCTATACCATTTTTCTTCCATGCAGGAAAACCCTCTCGCCGCGGGTCTTGGGCTTCCGCGCGAGCCGCCTCCCCTGTCGATGGTCATCTTCGGGGCGAGCGGGGACCTCACGCAGCGGAAGCTCATCCCTGCCCTCTTCTCGCTGTACCTCAAGGGCCACGTCCCGCGCCTGCGGGTCATCGGGTTCGCCCGGCGGGAGTGGACGGGGGATGAGTTCAAGAGGCTCGTCCGCTCGATGCTCGACACGGAGGAGTTCTCCCGCGCCAGCGCGGAGGTCAAGGCCGCCTTCACCGCGAACGTCGGCTACGTCCGCTCCTCATTCGAGTCGCCGGACGGCTACCGCGCCCTGCGGGAGCTCTCTGCCGATCCCTCCAACCGCCTCTTGTACCTGGCCGTGCCGCCGGACAGCTACGAGACGGTCATCGACCGCGTCCGGGAGTCGGGCATCGCGGACCAGTCCCGCGGCTTCTGCCGCATCATCGTGGAGAAGCCCTTCGGACGGGACCTTCAGAGCGCGCGCAGGCTCAACGAGAGGATCTCCTCCGCGTTTCCCGAGGACAAGATCTTCCGCATCGACCACTACCTGGGCAAGGAGACGGTGCAGAACATCATGCTCCTGCGCTTTGGAAACGAGATTTTCGAGCCGGTCTGGAACAACCGCTACATCGACCACGTGCAGATCACCATGGCGGAGACCATCGGCGTGGAAAGCCGCGGCCGCTACTACGAGAGCGCCGGGGCCCTGCGGGACATGGTGCAGAACCACATGATGCAGCTGCTCTGTCTGGTGGCCATGGAGCCGCCGGTGGACCAGAGCCCCGACAGCATCCATGACGAAAAGGTGAAGGTGCTGAAGTCCATCCAGCCCATACGCGCCGAGCGGGTGGAGACAGAGACTGTTCGCGCACAGTACGCCCGGGGGATCGTCGGAGGCTCGGATGTCCCCTCCTACCGCGAGGAACAGGGGGTGGACCCCGCCTCCCCGGTGGAGACCTACGCGGCGGTGCGGGTCCACCTCGACTCCTGGCGGTGGGCGGGCGTGCCGTTCCTCCTCAGAACGGGAAAGAGGCTCTCGCGGCGGACCACGGAGATCTCCATCAACTTCAAGCGGCCGCCCCTCGCCCTGTTCGGCGACAGGAGGCTTTCACCTCCGCCCAATGTCCTGGTGATCCGGGTCCAGCCCCGCGAGGGAATCACCATGAGCTTCAATGCCAAGGTCCCGGGCTACGCGACGGACATGCGGACCGTCAACATGGACTTTTCCTACGGTTCGGCGTTCGGCGACGAGCTTCCCGAGGCATACGAGAGGCTCCTCCTGGACGCCATGGTGGGAGATTCCACCCTGTACATGCGCGCGGACGAGGTGGACTCGGCGTGGCGCTTCATCACGGATATACTGGACGGATGGAGCGGGCGCGGCAGGCCCGCGCTCTCCTTCTACCGGGCGGGCAGCTCGGGGCCGGAGGAGGCGGCGCAGCTGATGGGAGACGAGGAGAGAAGATGGCGCAGACTCTAGGCACGGCCCTCGACCCGCGCCTCATCGAGGAGGAGATTTCCCGGGTCCGCGAGCGGGAGTCGGACCCGTATGTGGCGGGGACGAGAACATCGCTTTTCAATCTCGTCATTTTCCGTTCCGGGGGCGCCGGAGGCGGAGCCGCCGCGGGGGGCGGAGCCGCCGGCACACGGGATCCCGTTACGACGGCTCTCGATTCACTGTTGGGAAAAAGGCCGGCGCGGATCATCTCGATGGAGGAGGGCGGCGGGGAACGCACATCCGTTTTTGTGAGCGGGCGCTGCTTTCCCGACGTCCGAAACCGCGGGGTCTGCTTCGAGGAGATCCGCATCCAGAACGGGGCTGACGGTCTGGGCAGAGACCTGGGCACATGGTCTCCCCTGCTCATCAGGGACCTTCCGGTCTTCGTCTGGTGGCTGGACCGCCTTTCGCCGCTTCCGCCCCTCCTCCTCCAGGCGGCGGAGCTTATTGACAAGCTCCTGGTCGACACGGCTTACTGCCTCTCTCTTGGTGAAAGCCCCCTCACGGGGCTCGGAGAGCTTGCCCGGCTGCGCGCCCGGACGCGGGGCATTGTCACGGTTTCGGATCTCGCATGGAGGCGGATCTTGCCGCTCCGGCTGCACGTGGCCCGCCTCTTCAACCCCGAGGAAGCGCGGTCCAGGCTGGACAAGATTTCGCGCGTCTCGCTTTCGGGGGGGTCGCGCGCCGAGGCCCTTCTGTTCTTCCTCTGGCTGGCGGCGCGGCTGGGCTGGAAGGCTCGGAGGATGGGGGGTCCGTCCACCTCCTTCCTCGACCCATCGGGCGGGAGAATCGAGGCCGTTCAGCAGAAGGAGGCGGCGCTGGACGCCGGATTCGGCGTGGGTTTCTCCTTCAGCGACGCGGGGCGCGATTTGAAGCTCTCCTGCGGCGCCGGCGGATGCGTCGAGATGGGAGACGAGAAGGGAGTATACCGCTTTCTGGAGGACGGGGAGCTGCTCCTCCAGGAGGTGGACGGCTTCAAGCAGGATCCGCTCCTCATCGAGGCCATTGAGGCGGCCTCCGGGATCCCGGCGGCCGGCCCGGCGTGACAGGCGCGCGCTCGTGGTGCAAACCAGGGTGTATTCGGACCGCGCCGCCATGGCTTTTGCCGCCGGCGACCTCGTGCTCAAAAGGATTCTTGCCGCCCTGGAGGCGCGCCGGCGCGCCGCAATCGTCCTTTCCGGCGGAACCACGCCGAGGGAAACCTACAGGCTTCTGGCGCGTGCCATCGTGGATGAACGGGTCCCGGTGGAGAGGCTGCTGTGGATCCTCGCCGACGAGCGCTGGGTGCCCGTCACGCACCCCGGCAGCAATGAGGGCATGATCCGCGAAGCGCTCCTCGCCCCCATCGGCGCGCCGGAAGATTCCATCCTGTCATGGCAGGCGGGAAGCGGAGATCCTGTGGAGCGCGCGGACCGATACGGCAAGGAGGTGAGTTCCCGAATGGCGGGCGGAGACAGGCCCGACATTCTGGTCCTCGGCATGGGGGCAGACGGCCACACCGCCTCGCTTTTTCCCGGCGCAACAGCGATACTGTCCGACGGCAGGAGGATGGCCGTTTGCGCCGACATCCCCGGCGTGAGCGTCGCAGTCCTTCGCCGCGACGGGACATGGAGGCTGAGCCTCTGCCCCTGGTTCATGAATACGGCGCGTCTGGCCGCATTTCTCGTGGCGGATGCCCAGAAGCGGGAGAAGCTCGAAGCGGCGCGGCATCGTGACCCGGACGTGCCCGCCTCCTGGATCCGGGGCGAGGAAACGTTGTTTCTCACGACGCGGGAAGTCCAGGGAGAAGGGCCGCCGGATCTCGGAGGGGAGGTGCGCTTCGCGTGAGCGGCCGCGGAAAGGAAGAAACGGGCATGGATGAGAGGTTGAGCGCTTTCGTGCGCTCGCTCTACTTCGACATTCACAGAATCGACGGAGTAAACCCCCTGGAGATCTGGAACGGAATCCGGGAGATCTCCGATCCCTTCGAGAGGACCAGCCTCATCAAGAACCTCTTCAAGATCGTGATACCGCTGGTCAACGGGGAGATGTTCGACATGCCGTTCGCGGAGCAATCCCGGGCGGCCAGGCGGGCCGTCTCGTCGCTTTTTGCCCTCTACCGGGAAGACCCCGTTTCATCAATTTTCAGCCGCTTCCCCGATCCCCCCGTCAGAGACGAGGACCAGAAGGCCCTCTATGCCGCCGTCAAGTCGGATGCGCTCCCGCTGGCCAAGGAGGCCGCGAAAAAGGCCGCCGGAAATCCGCCGGAGAGCCTCTTCCGCGGCGGCCTTTTCGATCTTCGGGAGATGAGGGTGGTTGACAACGAGCTTCCCTACATCATCTTCACGGACAAGGAGTTTCGGGTCATCCATGGAATGGTAATCGTCTATCTCTGGCTCATCGACCTCGGCCCGGCCTTCCTGTCGACGCTGGAGGACAACGGCGTGGGCGGAGAAATCCCGGACGAATACCGTCGCTTCGATCGGCGGGTGTTGAAGGAAGCGCCCCTTGTGATCCAGGGAAAAAAGATCGAGCCGAGCGCCCTTGCCTCGCGCCTCGGAGAGAAGCTGAAGTACGAGGAATACCACGACGTGTTCGAAGCCGTGTACCGGTGGCTCGAGGGGGCGCGGGAGCGGTTCGACTCTCAGGGCTGAGCGCGGCAGGCGCGGATGGCGTCGACGAGCGCGCGGGGGGAGCCGCCCTTGCTGACGGAGCCGGACGCCCCAGCTTCCCGCATGACATCGGCAAACTCGCGCTCATCGTACATCGAGAGCGCGATGACGCAGATTTCAGGGCGGCTCGCGCGCAGAGCGCGCGTCGCCTCGATTCCTCCCATCCCCGGCATCTGCATGTCCATGAGAACGACGTCGGGGCGAAGCTTGCCCGCGAGATCCAGCGCGGCCTCTCCCGAATCCGCCTCCCCGACCACCTCGATTCCCGGCTCCTGGGAGAGAAGCTCCGCCAGCCCGCGCCGCGCTATCCTGTGGTCGTCCGTGATGAGCACGCGGATGACAGGCGCGCCCTCTGCTGGGGACGGATCGCCTTTCTCTTCGGCATCCGGCCGCCTTTCCGGATTCCCGGCAGAGCTTTCCCGGGAGCCGTCGAGAGGGACACTCAGGCTGAAGACGCTCCCCTTTCCGGGAGCGCTGCGTATCTCCATCTTTCCGCCGAGCAGACTCAAACGCTCGCGAATGTTGAAAAGCCCGAACCCGCCCGCTACGGCCTTCTTGTCCAGGTGAGTGGGATCGAAGCCGCTTCCGCGGTCCGAGACGAGGATGCGAAGCTCTCCGCCGGAAAAGGAAACCTCCAATCCGGCGGATTTGACACCGGCGTGCTTGACCACGTTGAGCAGGAGCTCGCGCACGGCCTGAAAGAGAAGCACCGTGATGTCATTCGCGGCCGGCGGCGTGTCTTCGGCAACCTTCAACCGGACGGACAGCCCATGGGTCTGCGACATCCAGCGCACCAGCCATCCGAGCGCCGAGATCAGGCTGCCCTCGCTCAAGGCCGGAGGGTTGAGCTCAGAGGTGAAGGAGCGGGAAACTTCTAGGGATTGGGCCAAGAGCTCCTCCGCCCTCCCCACCTCCTCCCGCGCCTCCTCGCCCGCCTTGAGCTTTACGATCTCCACCTGGTAGCGGGCTCCCACAAGAAGCTGCTGCAGATCGTCATGAAGGACTTGCGCCAGGCGGCGGCGCTCCCGCTGCTCGGCGAGGCCGAGCTCTCCCACCAGCCTTCGAAGCAGGAAGGCCAGACGTTCCAGTTCTTCGTTGGTCTCCCGCAGCTTCTCCTCGGCGCGCGTGCGGGTGGCCGCCTCAAGCCTCATCTCGCTCACGCTCCTTGTCAGCTCCGCCGTTCGCTCCTTGACGCGCTTCTCCAGCTCCGCCTTTGCCTGGCGGAGCGCCTTCTCCGCGCCGATGCGCTCCATGGCAATGGATACCTGGTCCGTCATGGTCTTCATCAGCGCCACGTCATCCTGGGAAAACGTGCCGCGCGTTCTGGTTCCGAATGAGAGGGTCCCGATCACCTTCCCTCGAGCAATAAGGGGATGACAGCAGTAGGCCTTCAGCCTGAAGGAACGTGCGAGCTCCGCCCGTGGATCCGCCCCGCTGTCTATATTCTCAGCAACAATGGGCGCTCCGTCCCTGGCAACGATTCCGCAAATGGCCTGGCCGTAGGCGATCTCCCTTATCCCGTCCGCCTGGCTCTTCGTGATCCCCAGGGAGGCGTTCAGCCGCAGGCGCTCGCTGTTGGCAACCGACAGGAAATTCAGGCATACCTGGCAGTCGAGGATCTCCATGACCCTGGCGCAAAGGGACCTGACGATGCTCTGCGGCGCGTGGGATTGAAGGAGCCGGCTCGCGGTCTCGCTCAAGACCTCGAACCTTTCCATACTGGCTTTCAATAGCTCCTGCTGCCGCTCGAGCCTTTCCACCATGCCCAGGGACGCCTCCAGCTCGGAAAGGTCGGAGGCAACGATGCAGATGCACGGATTGTCAGCCAGGCCGAGGAAGCTTGCCGAGAAGTGAGCGGGCACCGGCCCCCTCGCCGCGGCGAACACGATGCGTGCCTTCACCGGCGAACGCTCGGCGTTCGCCAGGAGCCGGGAGAGATTGTCGCGGTCTTCAGCGGCAACGAAATCGGCCAGGGGCCGCCCGATCAGAAGCTCGAGCGGCTTGCCGAGCATCCTGCTCAATTGGCCGTTGGAATGGAGAATGGTGCCATCCAGTGTGACCGTGAAGGCCGCCTCACTCATCGTTTGGATGATGAGCCGGTACACGGCGTCGGAGCCTGAAATTGAAAAGATCTGCTCTCCGCGGGTGCCGGAGACGACGATCGCGTCCACTTCGCCCTCGCGGATGGCGCGCAGCGCTTCCTCCGCCTCCTGGAGGCGCCGCGTGAGCTCTTCCATCCCCGCCTTCGGCTGGCGCCGGGCGCGCCGTGTGCCTTTCATTTTTTCGGCTTCAAGTCCAGCCCGACGAGGACCTTGTCCTTGTTCGCCATGTCGCCGATCAGCCGGCGAAGCGGAAGGGGAAGTTTTTTGATGAGCGTTGGGGCTGCAATGATCTGCTCTCCCCTGGCCAGCGTCGGCTGCTGGTAGATGTCGATGACCTCAAGCGTGTAGCGTCCCTTGAGGTACTCATCACAGATCTCCGTCACCGCGCGGATAGCCTCCCTGGATTTGGTGCTCAGCCCCGCCACGTAGAGCTTCAGGGAATACCTGGTCTTGCCTTCCCGGCGCGCCGCGGACGCCAGCGCCTTTTTCGCGCCGTTCTTCTTGTCCGAAGGCATGCCCCTCTCTCCTTTCCTCAAGGCCTCCGCCGCAGGTCGAGGCCTACGAGGAGGCGTTCCGTATCCGAAAGGTCCCCGATGATCTTCCTCACGGGCTCGGGCAGCTTTCGAACCAGGGTGGGAACCGCGACTATCTGGTCTCCCCGCTCAAGCCGAGGCTCGACCAGCAGGTCAATGACCTCGATGTTGTAGCGGCCCGCCAGGTGCTCCTCACAAACGCGCCGTAAGTTTTCAAAGGCTCCTTCAGGACGCGCAGGCGCCTTGTAGAGATCTGGTTGGAAACCCGATGGTCGAGGAGGATCACGCAGTCGCTCACGTACTCCTCCAGGCCGTGCCGGGTAAGGCTGTTCACCCCCTTCTCCCCGGTGATTATGGAAGTGACGCCGCGTTCCTTCAGCCAGCGGAACAATCGGCGCAACTCCGCCCGCAGGATCGCCTCGTTAGGGATGCCGGTAAAAAGGGCCTCGACGGTATCCAGCACGACCCGCCTGGCCCCGATCTCGCGAATCAGGCTGTCCAGGCGGATGAAAAGCCCTTCCAGGTCATACTCGCCGGTCTCTTCGATTTCGCTTCTTTCTATATGAACATAATCCACGGCGAGCTTGTTCTTTTTGACCAGGTCGTGAAGATCGAAGCCAAGGCGCGACGCTGGAAACTTTCCGATCCGGCATAATGGTCCCTCTATTTGCAGCACGGTCGAGTCCGAAACATTGGGACGACTACCTGCAGATCGTATCACAGCGGCAACGTGCACGCAACGCTGTCCCGGCGGCGGCTACGACTTTTTCCGCCCCTTCTCCTTAGCGGGGATCTCCTTCCCAACCACCGAAGTCAGTCGTGATGTTCGCACGGATCGTGAGCATGCAGCTTCACTCAGCTGCGGTCCCCTCCTGGTATGAGGTCGATGACCCTCTTTTTCCAGAGCTTCACCTTGGAGCGGTGGGCGCCGCGGGCGATCCGTTTATAGCGGTATTGTTCTTCGCATTGGGCTGACCGCAAGTCAGGGCCTCTTGACAAATTGTACTAATACAATTATTATTGTATTAGTTTTCTAGTACATTTAGCGATTGATATAGTACAAATCGATTTCGCCAGAGGTCTGAGAGCGGGGGAGCCATGAGAGACGCGGAGCAGAAATGGCACGTCGAGAGACCACCGTTCCTGAAGGAGTTGGGGACCAGTTTCGCCCTGGATACGAAAAGCGGTGTCCCGTTTTACAGGCAGATCATCCAGCTTGTGGAGAGAATCACCGTGGAGAGGAAGCTCAAGCCGGGTGACAGGCTTCCCACGATCCGCGCCCTTTCCATCGCGCTGAAGGTGAACCCCAACACGGTGGCAAAGGCTTATATGGAGCTGGAAATCCGCGGCCTGGTCCAGACGCAGGTCGGAAGCGGGACCTACGTCACGGACAAGCAGCCCGACCCGGGCGAAAGGGATCGCGCAAGAAAAATGGTAGAAGAGCTCTGCCTCGACCTTCTCAGGAAAGCGAGCGCCCTGGGAGTGGAAAAGGAAGAAGTTATCTCGATCGTTCGAGATTTAAACGCGAAGTGAGAGGAGGCGGCCATGATAGGACTGAAAAAGAAGCAGGAGAACTACCTCATCAAGAACACGCAGGTGACGGAGCTTGAGAGGCACTTTTCGTGGAACGTCGCAAGCGTGATCTGGTTTCTGACATTCCTGGTGGCGGGGATCGCGGCCTACCTCGCCTCGAGCGCCTGGAGCCTTCCGGGGATTGCCGGGATTGCGGCTCTTGCGTCACCCCTCATCCTATTCGCCACTTTGCTCCTTGCCCGGTGGGAGGTGGTGTTCATCGTTATAATTTCCACAGGATTGGGCTCGTGCCTTACTCTCGGATCGTCTTGCTGGACGTTCCTCATCTTCTCTGCGGTTGGAAGTATCGGGGGGCTTATGTTTCAAATTGCCAAGGAATGGGAAAGAGCCGTGGTCCTGCGGCTGGGAAAGTTCAAGAAGATCAAGGGGCCGGGGCTCTTCCTGGTCCTCCCCTTCATCGACACCATCGCTCGCAGAATCGACCTGCGCATCCGTGTGACGGACTTCGCGGCCGAGACCGTCCTGACCAGGGACTCCGTGCCCGTCACCGTGGATGCGCTGTGCTTCTGGCTTGTGTGGGACGCCGAGAAGGCGATGCTCGAGGTGGAAAATTATTTCGAGGCCGTGGTCTTGAGCTCGCAGACCGCTCTGCGAACCGCCGTTTCCAGCAATGACCTGAGCACCCTGTTGACCAACGGTGAGAAGTTCGAAGACGACGTTCGCAAGGAAGTGGAACGAAAGACCACGGAATGGGGAATCACCATCCAGCACGTCGAGATCACGCAGATCGAGATTCCTGACGAGCTGGAGAAAGCGATGAGCAGCGTCGCCCAGGCCGAACGCGAGGGGAGGGCCCGCATCCTCCTGAGCGAAGCCGAAAAGGAGGTGGCGCGAAACCTCGACGAGGCGTCGAGGGTCTACAGGGAAAACCCGGCCGCGCTCAGGCTGAAAAACTTGAGCGTTCTCCAAGAGGGATTCAAGAACGGCGCCGGCTTGGTTGTTGTGCCATCGCACCTGCCGGAAGAGCTCGGTCAGGACGACGTCTTCGGCCTGAAGGCGCTGAACGAGATGCGCGGCCCCAAGGGAAAGCCCAACGCTCCATAAGGGGCGACGGATGCGAGGAGATGCGACATGCTGATAATCGAGACGAGGGCTCTGGTCAAAGACTACGGGGTCAACGGAGTCACGGTGAAAGCGCTGCGGGGAATAGACGTGGGCTTCGAGGAGGGGGAGTTCACGGCGATTGCCGGTCCCTCGGGGAGCGGAAAATCGACCCTCCTCCATCTCATCGGCTGCCTGGACACGGCCACCGCAGGGGAGATTCTCATCGACGGGCGCAATATCGCCGGCTTACGCCGCGGAGATTTATGCGGCCTTCGCAGGGACAGCATCGGCTTCATCTTCCAGTCCTACAACCTCATCCCGGTCCTCACGTCCCTGGAGAATGTATCTTTCCCTCTCACCTTGCTGGGAGAAGGCCGCAGAGCTGCCAGGGCCAAAGCAATGGAGGCTCTCCGCGTCGTGGGCTTGGGAGGGCTCGAGAACCGAAGGCCAAAGGAGCTTTCCGGCGGACAGCAGCAGCGCGTCGCCATTGCCAGGGCGCTCATCAAGAGGCCCCGGCTCATCCTGGCGGACGAGCCGACGGCCAACCTCGACTCCAAGACCGGAAGTGAGATACTCGCGCTCATGCTGGCGCTGAACGCGGAGATCAGGACCACATTTATTTTCTCAACCCACGACAAGATGGTCATGGATTTCGCGCGCAGGCTGATTCTCCTGCGTGACGGCAGGATCGTCGAGGAGCAGGAAGGATGACGGCGGTGAAGAGACCGCGGGCGAAGCTGCTGGGCCTCGCCTTCAAGAACCTTTCACGGCACAGGGTAAAGACCGCGATCACGGTCACCGCGGTTGCACTGGGAATCGTCTCCTATCTCTACATGGACGGCTTCATCGCGGGGGTCAACACGGAGTCGCGGAGGAACCTCGTCAACTATGAAATGGGAGCGGCGAAGATATACTCCAGGGCCTATTGGGACAACAAGGACGAACTGCCCCTTTACGAGGGCTTCAGGGGCTATCGGACCATCAGGGAGGCGCTCGAGCACGCGGGGTACAGCGTTGCGCCTCGCGCAACCTTTGTCGGTACGCTCCTCAGCCGCGAAGAGGAGCTGCCCTTCGTGTTCGCCGGCGTGGAGCCGGCCTCGGAGAAAAAGATGTTCCTGTATCCCGCCTCCATTGAGCAAGCCGAGGGGGGGCACTTTCCCTCGGACGGGGTCTTCGAGATCCTGCTCGGCGTCAGGGGTGCAAAGGATTTGAGGGTTCGTGTCGGGGACACGGTGAGGCTCTCTACCGTCATCGACAAGCGCGATGAGGCGGGGGTGCTGCGTCACATCAACCAGGTCATCGACCTCGTGGTGGCCGGGATCGTCAACTCTCCCGATCCGGTGGTGAACGGGTATATGGCTTTCCTCCCTTTGAGCATTCTCCAAGACGAGATGGGCATCCTCCTGGAGGGGAGCGTCACGGGAGCTCATCATCCGGAAGGCGGGAGCCCGCGAGGACGAGCTTCCTGGCGCCTTCGAAGCGCCCGCCGTCATCGCGGCGAAGCTCGGCGACTCGCTTCCCGAGTCCCTGATGGTGGTGGGCTGGCAGGACAACGCCAGGGACTACCTGGTCGCTTCCGCGAGCGACGTCATCCAGTCCGTGGTGTTCCTGGGGTTTTTCTTCGTCATCGTGCTCCTGGTGATCGCAAATACGGTTCTCATGGCTGTCCTGGAGCGCACCAGGGAGATCGGCATGCTGCGGGCCCTCGGGATGGGCGACGGGGCCATCGTCAGGCTCTTCTCCATAGAAACGGGACTGATCGGATTCCTCGGGGCTCTCATCGGGATAGTCCTCTCTTTGCCGCTCAACTACTGGATGGTGAACCACGGAATCGACTATACGCGGATGATGGAGGATTCCGGAATCACCAACCTCGGTTACCGGGTGACGGGAGTTTTCAAGTCCGCCTGGAACTTCCCCACCATGGCCTGGAGCATACTCGGGGCCACGCTCCTTTCGTCGGTGACGGCGTTGTTCCCCTCGGTCAGGGCCGTCCGTATGGCGATCACGGACGCGTTCCGGACGGATTGAAAAGGAGATGGCGGGGATGAAGAACGGCACAGAGCGGGTTGTCAAAGGCAGGCGGACGAGGAGAGGCGGCTTTTTCGCTCTCCTGGTGATCGCGCACAGGAACATCTACAGGAACAGGCGCAGGTCCGTGCTGTGCGTCGTGGCCATCGCCGTCACTGTTTTTTTCATCATCGCGCTGGCAGCATTGATGGACGGCATGATGGACACTTTCCGAAAACAGATCATCACGTACGAGAGCGGGCATATCCTGGTCTCATCGGCGGAGTACGAGAAGAAGAGCCTCTTCATGCCCCTGCAGTATCCCCTCGAGCTGCCGGACAAGGACCTGCCGGAGCTCGTCCGGGAGCTGGAGCAGGGCCCGAGGGTCGCCAGGGCCTTCCCCCGCATAAAGACGCGGGTCAGCATCCTCAACAGCGCGACCAAGAGCGCTCTGCTCTGGGGAATCGATATGGAGAAGGAGCTGGCCTACAACGTCTTCAACTATAAGACCCGAAACGCGGGCAAGTGCCTCGTGGAAGGCCGCTATCCGCTGCCGGATGCGAACGAGTGCGCCATCGGATTCCGTCTTGCCCGAGCCATGGGCGTGCAGGTGGGCGACAAAATCCAGATGCGCATGATCTCCGCCGAGTTCTCCGACAAGTACTATTCTCCCGTCATCGTCGGTATTATGGACCTCAATTTTTCGGAGATGGACAAGAATGCCGTCGTCATTCCTTTCTCCCGGGCGCAGAGGCTTGCATCGCTTGCCGGAAAGACTCAAGTGCTCACCGTGTATCTCAAGGACATCAATGCTGCGGACGCGGTGAGCGCGGAGCTGCAGAGGAAGTACGCGGGGTATCAGGGGCTTTCCATAAAACCCTACACACGGCATCCATACCTCACGCTCTTGAAATCGAGCGAGATCATGATGGTGATCATCTACGCGGTTTTCATGGTGGTGGCCTCGTTCCTCATCGTCAACACGGTGATCATGGTCATCCATGAGCGGATCAAGGAAATCGGCATGATGGCGGCGCTCGGGATGACCAGGCGGGAGATCGTCGAGGTCTTTTTCCTCGAGTCCTTGGTGCTGAGCGGTCTGGGATCGGCCATGGGGGGGCTGGCGGGCGGCGTCACAACGTACGTCCTCTCGCGCGTTCCCTTTGATATCGGTTCAATCATGGAAAGCATGATGGCGACAAACAATACGCTCTACGTCACTTTCTCTCCCGCGATCATCGTTCAGGGGCTGCTCTTCGGGCTGGTTGTATCGGGTGTGTGCACCATCCTCCCCTCCCTGAAGTCGGCCTTCGTGAAGCCGGTGGAAGCGATACGCAGATGAGGAGGATGCCATGAGAACAAACCCCGCATTGATTGCCGCCGTGGGAATAGCGTTGATTTCCGTTCTGCCCGTCGCGGCGGACGATGTGCTGACCATTGTGAGAAGGCTCGACACCAACGATGTCTATAAGACCCTCAAGGCAGAGGCCGAGTTCCTCATCCAGTTCAATGGGAAAAAGATCGTGAAGCGCTTCGCCATCCAGGCCAAGGGAGACAGGAACAGCTTCGTCGAGTTCACCAATCCCGAGGATGCGGGGACCAGGTTCCTCAAGAAGGACGGCAATCTCTTTCTCTACTCCCCGGACGCGGAGGAGATCATTCCCATCACGGGCCACATGCTCAAGGAGTCCATGATGGGGTCGGACTTGAGCTATGAAGACACGGTCGGGAACGACACCCTCGAAAGCCTCTACGATGCGAGCATCGCCGCCGAGGCGGATTTCGATGGAAAGGCGGTGTGGGTTCTGGACTTCGTGGGAAAGAAGAAGACCATCTCCTATCCCCGGCTCAAGATGTGGGTGGACAAGGAGACGTTTATCTCTTTGAAGACCGAGCGGTATGCGCTATCGGGGGCTCTCCTGAAGGAAGAGCTGGTGCGCGAAACCAAGGAGATCGGAGGAAGGAACTTCCCCGTCCGGGTTGAAGTGCGTGATCTGCTTCGAAAAGACTCGCGGACCGTGTTCGCCCTGAATAAGGTGGAGCTGGACACGCCCATCCCGGATAGCGTTTTCAGCATGCGGAATCTCCAGCGGTAGCAGGGAGAGGAAAGTGTCCAGGTTCTTGTTCCTTCTCTGGGGAGTCACTCTCCTCTTGAGCACGCCTCCCGTGGAGGCCCAGACCCGGCCTTCCCCGCTTATCAATGGAATCTTCACCTCGCAGATAGGTGTTCTCAATGAAAGGTCGTATCCCGGCGACGGCGGATCGTTCAGCCAGGGCTGGTCCAACCTGGCCAACCTCAGATACAAGGCCGTCGTGAACGAATGGCTCAGCTTCTCGGTATCGGCAAATATCAGCGCCGAATCGGGCTTCTACGCGCAATCTCAAGCCGCGAGCGCGGGAATCGAGCTGGAACGCCTTTTCTTCAGGGCGGGAAACGAATGGGTGGAGGTGGAGGCGGGGCTGCTCAGGATCCCCCGCGGCTATGGATACGTGTTCAGCCCGATGGACCTCTTCAATGTCAGGGACCCGACTAACAGCCTGGATCCCCAGGCGCGCCCTGCGGGGAAATGGGGAGTTCATGCCACTTTCTTTGCCGAGGACATGTGGAAAATAGAGCTTTTCGGTCTTGCCCCCGATGATCTCCTGGAAAAGGGACCGTGGGGGAGCAAGCTCGGAGCGGCCAGCACATTCTCCCTGGGAAAGGTCAATGTCGACACCCTCTTCTCCGTGTTCCTTCCCTCTCTTGAATACGGGGTCGATCCGGCAAGCCGATCTCTCCCTCCGTACACCAACAACGATTTCACGGAGGCGGCGGGATTCGCCGTCAAAGTCGATGTGGAGATCGGCCTGTACATCGAAACGGTCTACAGGATCGAGAACAGGAGTTTCGCGGAGGGCAGCTACTACGGCAAGAATCTCGCGTGGTACCGGGGCCTGGAGGCGGTTCTCGGCGCGGATTACACGATTAGCGATCTCTATCTCATGGCAGAATACCTTTTTTACGGGCCCGGACACGTGGATTGGGGCGAAAGCCTCGATGCCCTCTACACGTCGCCGAACTGGAAAAACCTCTCCCCGGCGGGCAGGCCGGCGCTCCTCGACCTCTCGATGAACCCTCTTGCCTTCGCGCGCCACGATTACCTTTTCTTGATGTCGCGATACTCGCCGGCACAGGACCTGAGCGTCGGCGTGTCATGCCTGGCCGGGCTCGACGACCTTTCGGCGCTCTTCACGGTGTTCGGCGAGTACGAGGTGGTTCAAGGGTTGACCTTGCAGGCAAGCGCGCTTTTTCCCGTGGACAGAACGCTCTCCGATTCCTCAGCTGCGCCCGGGGAATGGGGTTCCACCAACCTCGGATTCCACCAGATGTTCGGGCTGGCGGCGAAAGTGAAGTTCTGATCCTGGACGATCTTGCAAAGTCTGTTACAATATATGGCAACCAAGCCCGACATCGGGGCCGTGGTGGCGATCAGCTTCGAAGGCCTCGCCAGGGAGGAGGCCTTGAAGATGGCGCAGCGCTTCAACTGGACAAAGATGAAGGAGTAAGTTGCCAGGCTGAAGCAGCCGCCGCGTGACGGCCGCTGGCGGTTGTCTTGTTCAGGAAACAGAGCCGTCCGCAACGCCGGGGAGAAATGGACATGTCGAAAAAAGCGCTGGGCGAGTCTCTGCTGGCCGATATTGCGGGCTTTCAGAAAAACGAGATCACCGAACATCTCATCTACCACCGGCTCTCCCGGCGCGTGAAGAGCCCGCCGAACGCGAAGCTTCTCAGAAAGATCGCGGCCGACGAAAAAGCCCACTACGATTTCTGGAAAAGCCACACCCGGCGGGAGGTGAGGCCGAGCCGCTGGAAGGTCTTCAAATACTACTGGTTGGCCAGGCTCTTCGGGGTCACTTTCGGCGTCAAGCTCATGGAGCGCGGCGAAGCCGGAGCGCAGGTCGCCTACCGGCGCGTCTTGCGAGTGATACCTCGGGCGCGCAAGATCATGGAGGACGAGGAGAAGCACGAGCACGATCTGCTGAAAGCGTTCGACGAGGAGCTTCTGCGCTACGTCGGGTCCATTGTGCTGGGGTTGAACGACGCGCTGGTCGAATTGACGGGCGCTCTGGCGGGGCTCACCTTCGCCTTGCGCAACACCCGTTTGATCGCGCTGGCCGGTCTGGTCACGGGAATCGCCGCCTCCCTGTCGATGGCCGCTTCGGAGTATCTTTCCACAAAGTCCGAGGGGGAGGGTAAAAACGCCTTGAAGAGCGCCGTCTATACCGGGGTGACGTACGTCGTCACCGTCATGCTCCTCATCGCGCCCTACCTGCTCATCTCGAGCTATCTCCTTTGCCTCCTGCTCACCCTGTCTCTTGCGGTGTTGATCATCCTTGCGTTCACCTACTATATCGCCGTTGCGAAGGACCTGCCCTTCGGCAGGAGGTTCGTGGAAATGGCCGGAATAAGCCTCACCGTGGCCGTGCTCAGCTTCGGGATCGGCTCCGTCATCCGGATTCTTCTCGGTGTCGAGGTCTAGGATTGTCGCCTCAGGATTCCCATTTATTCATGGCGCATTCTTCATAAAAAGAGGCGCGCCATCTACCTTGCCCCGGAACGCGCCGCAGCATTCGGAATCCGGTTGCCTATACGGAGGGAAGGCTGTAGTATTTCCTGAACGGTTCATGACAGCGACCATGGGTAATCGCAGAGCCAAAGCCGGGCCAAACGGGAAGCAGGATGCCACGGCCATAATCCTTGACAGCATTTCAGACGGTGTTTTCACCGTGGACGAGAGCTGGCGCATCACCTCCTTCAACCGCGCCGCCTCCGACATCACGGGGGTCGCGCGCAAGGCCGCCTTGGGCAAACCCTGCTCAGAGGTCTTTCGGGCAAGCATGTGCGAGACGGACTGCGCCCTGCGCCGCACCATCGAGTCCGGGAAACCCATTATCAACACGTCCGCCTTCATCGTGACGGCGGAGGGCCGGCGCGTTCCGATCGGCATTTCAACGGCAATACTTCGTGACGCGAAAGGCCGGGTCATCGGAGGCGTGGAAACCTTCCGGGACCTGAGCCTGGTGGAAGAGCTTCGAAAGGAGATCCAGGGGCGCCGCCAAGTGGGGGACCTGGTAAGCCGCAGCGCCGCCATGCGCCGGATATTCGACATCATCCCGCAGGTGGCGGAAAGCGACAGCACCGCCCTCATCCTCGGGGAAACGGGGACCGGCAAGGAGCTTCTGGCCCGCGCGATTCACGATTTAAGCCCCCGCCGCGAGAATCCTTTCATCGCCGTGAATTGCGGCGCCCTGCCCGACACCCTGCTTGAGTCCGAGCTGTTCGGGTACCGGGCCGGAGCCTTCACCGGAGCGGACAAGGACAAACCCGGCAGATTCGCCCTGGCTGAAGGCGGGACGCTGTTTCTGGATGAAATCGGGGACGTGAGCCCGGCGCTCCAGGTGCGGCTGCTCAGGGTTCTCCAGGAAAAAGCCTTTGAGCCGCTGGGGGGCACGGGCTCGGTGAAAAGCGATGTCCGGATCATCGCCGCCACGAATAGAGACCTCGCCGCGGACGTCAAAAAAGGCGCGTTCCGCCGGGACCTTTTCTACCGCATCAATGTAGTCAGGATAGATCTGCCGCCGCTCAGAAAGCGCCGGGAAGACATTCCGCTCCTGGTGGATCACTTCATCTCCCGCTTCAACAAGGTCCAGGGCAAATCCGTTTCCGGCATCGATCCGGAGGCCATGGCGCTGCTCATGGCGCACGACTATCCCGGCAACGTCCGGGAGCTGGAGAACATCATCGAGCATGCCTTTGTGCTTTTGCGGGAAGGATCCATAGGGACGAAGCATCTCCCGGAGGAATTCCTGGCGCGCAATCCGGCGGCACCCGCTCCCGCGGGGATGCAGTCCTCGGTGCGCGCCGCGGAAGCCCAGGCGATCCGGCAGGCCCTTTCACGGAACAACTTCAACCGCCTTGCGGCGGCGCGGGAGCTGGGCATGCACAAGAGCACGCTCTTCAGAAAGATCAAGTCACTTGGGCTGGAGCTTTCCGATAAAAACGCCCGGACCGAACCCCGGAAAAAAGAGCTGCAAAAACGCCACCGTTGAACGATCGAATAGTCGCAATTCCGCGACTGGGCTGTCACGCCGGGGGGTATCTTTCATAGCGACAACTCCTTATAGGAAAAGAGAATATATACATTCTCGACCTTCACTGGGTGAATGGCACATATCTTGCAAACTCTGGCAATGAGACCGCCGTCATGAAAGCGCCAATATCCACATGGCATCGCAACCGCCGGCGGGGATGCTCACAACGCGGGGAGGAGGATCTCGCCTCGCAGATGATTGTCTTCGGTCCCGTTCCTTCCCGGCGGCTCGGGCGGAGCCTGGGAGTGAACAACATCCCGCCCAAGCACTGCAGCTACTCTTGCGTCTACTGCCAAGTGGGGCGTACCCGCCATTCGACGGTGGAGCGCCATACCTTCTACGAACCTCGGGACATACTGGCCGAGGCCCGTGCCCGGCTGGAACTCCTGCGCGCCGCCGGCGAGAAGGTCGACTACCTGAGCTTCGTGCCGGACGGCGAGCCGGCCCTGGACGGCAACCTTGGGCTCTCGATCGAGCTGCTGCGGACGCTGAAGGTTCCGGTGGCCGTGATCACCAACGCCTCGCTGATCGACAGCAGGGAGGTGAGGCGGGAGCTGTGCCTGGCGGACTGGGTCAGCCTGAAGGTGGACGCCGCCGCCGAGCGGCCCTGGCGGCGGGTCAACCGTCCGCACCGCTCGCTGCGCCTGCCCGCCTTGCGGGAGGGAATGCTGGCCTTCGCCGCCGGGTTCACGGGGCGCCTGGTCACCGAGACCATGCTGGTGCAGGGGGTCAACGACGCACCGGAACAGCTCGCCGAAACCGCGGGTTTCCTGAGCCGTCTCGGGCCGGCCGTCGCCTACATCTCCGCGCCGATACGCCCGCCGGCCGAATCCTGGGTCACGGCGCCGGAGCCCGGCGTCGTGCTGCAAGCCTACAAGATGTTCACCGCCAATGGCCTGTCCGTGGAGCTGCTGACCGGCAGCGAAGGCGACGACTTCCGCGGCAGCGGAAGCGCCGAAGAGGACCTGCTGGCCATCACCGCCGTGCACCCCATGCGCCGCCAGGCGGTGGAAGGTCTGCTGCAGCGCTGCGGCGCCGGCTGGTCGGTGGTCCAGGATCTGCTGGACCGGGGACGCCTTGCGGAGAGTCGTTACGAGGGGGAGACATTCTACTTGAGACGGTTCCCGCGATAGATCGACAAGGAGAGATCATGGAAAAACGCCTTCATGCGCTGCGGTGCGGCACCGCTCTCTCGGTTCAGTCGTAGTCCATACGGGTTTTCTCGTCGGAAAGGCTTGGAGCGATCATCCGTTGCCATTGGTCGCTCTTCCAGGTACCCAGTCGAGCGTGGCCGGTGTAGTACTTCTGGGGAATCGGATGAGTGCCGATCTTGACGTCGACTCCGTATTTTTGCACGAGAAATTCGACGAAAAAAGATAGCCGGGGGCACGGGGGGTAGCCCACCACCATGCCGGTGGCCAGGTGGATGACCTCCGCTCCATTGCGGATCATCTCGGCCGGGGCATACTCGATGTTTCCGCCGGGACATCCCCCGCAACTGGTATAACCCACCAGTTCAACCTCGCAGTCCCGATAGATGCCGAACGCCCCCTCCCGCCGGCGGAGCGCTCGAAAACACTTGCCCCCGGCGCAGGTAGCGTAGCGGCTGCAAATGATGATGCCGATCTTTTTCGTCTTCGTTTCCATTGTCATGTTTTTAGTGTACGGGGCGCAATTCTCCGTTGTCAATCGCGGCAATCATGCGGCGTGTGTGTTGCCGGGCAAGCCCTTAAGCGAAGAGGCTACCGGCGATTCAGGTTCAGCGGAACGCGGAAGCTGCGGAACTTGAGGGGAAGAAACATCGGTACTCGCGCCTGGTATTTCCGGTATTCAGCCCCGAATTTCTTGACTAAAAGCAGCTCTTCATATTTCGCCGCCAGGTAGTAGAAAAGAAAGATCAAGAGGCTCACGGCCGCGGAAGACACGGAAAGAGTCATTATGACGAGGCCAAGAGAGAACACCCATGAGCCAAGATACATCGGATGGCGGACGAACGAGAAAACCCCCTTGCTGATGACGCCGGGTTCCCGGTCGGGCCCGCCGAAAACGGCCTTGTGCGCCGACAGGGCAAGAAAAGCGGAAGCGACCAATGCCGCCCCACCGACAGCAAAGCGAATGGAGACGGGCACATGGACCGCGAGGAAAACGGAGTAACGAAAAAGGAAGGAGTCGGTGATCCAGGTGGCCAGAAAAATCGTAAAAAGGACCAATTGTCCGATATCGGTCAAGGCATGCTCGCCGGCCATCCCATGCCTGTTGGAATTTTGTGCACCCATCGTGTGGACCTCCTCGTGTTCTTTCACCCACACAGACGGTCTAGGGGTGGGCTTATTGCATATCGGGTCCTGATTGCCGTGGCAATGTTAGGGGCTTGTAAGATTTTTCGGTATGCCGTATAATATTCGGTGTTCCGAAGAAGGAGTAAGAATGGACGCGAAAGCGCTGAGCGAAAGCCTCGAGGATTACCTGGAGGCCATTCATCACATCGTGCGGGCAAAAGGTGCCGCTCGGGCAAAAGACATTTCGCAGCGGCTCAAGGTAAACCGCTCCTCGGTCACCGGTGCCCTGCGCGCACTCGCGGAGAAGAATCTGGTAAACTATGCCCCCTATGACCTGGTAACACTGACCCCGGAGGGCGGGCGTGTTGCAGAGCGCATCGTTCACCGCCATGAGGTTCTCAAGGATTTCATAAGCCGTGTGCTCGGACTGGAAGAACGGATAGCCGAGGAAGACGCCTGCCGGATGGAGCATGCGGTTTCAGAGCCGGTCCTGGATCGACTTGCGCAGTTCATTGACTTCATCCGTATCTGTCCCCGGATCGACATCCACTGGATAGAGGAAATCGGCTACTTCTGTCGCAGACCCGACACGCTGGAGGATTGTGAACGGTGCATGCAGGCATCGCTTGGCAGCCTCGGAAAGAAACGGGATGGAGATGGAAAGATATCTCACTGACCTGGCCAAAGGCGAAGAAGGGATCATCGTCGCTCTCCAGGGCGGCTCGGGCATGCAGCAGCGTCTACGCCGCCTGGGTTTGGACGAAGGGCAGGCGATCCGCAAGCTCTCCGATCTGGCCTTGGGCGGCCCGGTGATCGTCCTGGTCAACCGGACCCAGGTGGCGATCGGCCGAGGCATGGCCAGCAGGATCCTGGTCCGCCCCGGCACCGCGGCAGGCGCGTAAGGAGGGGCTGATGAGCCGGGCCAAGGACCGAATCCGGACGCAGAGCGACATCCTGCTTGTGGGACAGCCCAATGTCGGCAAGAGCGTCCTGTTTTCGCGCTTGACCGGCGTGCGCACGATCGCTTCGAATTACCCCGGCACGACGGTCACCTTCACGTGCGGCCGCCTGAGCGCCGGCGGGGCAAACTTCCTCGTGGTGGACGCTCCCGGAACCTACTCCCTGGAACCCTTCGACGAGGCGGCCAGAGTTGCCGTAGATCTGCTTGCCGGTGCCCGGCGGATCGTGAACGTGGTGGACGCCACCCACATGGAGCGGCACTTGCCGCTCACTCTCGAGCTCATCGCGCAGAGCAAGCCTCTGGTCATAGCCCTGAACATGAGCGACGAAGCCCGCCATCTGGGAATCGCCATCGATTCCGCCCGCTTGGCCGCGAGGCTCGGCGTTCCGGTCGTTCCCATCGTGGCCCGCAGCGGCGAAGGGGTAAGGAGGCTGGTCGAGGCGGTGCTGTTCCTACCCGCGGCAGAGCAGACCGGGGGTGAGCCAGCACCCCTGCGGCAACCCTCTCCTCACCTGCCGCGGGCAGCCGGCCATGCTCACGCGACCGGGGCGGAGCACCTGCATCTGGATCGGGATCGGATCTGGCAGCGCATCGGCGGGCTGGTGGACGAGGTCCAGACCATTGTCCACCATCATCACAGCTTCGGAGAAAGGCTGGAGGAGTGGAGCATTCACCCGGTGTGGGGCAGCCTGGTCGCCCTGCTTGTGCTCGCCGCTTCCTTTTCCCTGGTTCGTCTGATAGGGGAGTTTCTCATCGGGGGGACCGTCGGCATCGTCGGTTCAGCGTGGTTCCAGGTGCCTTTCGGCACGAAACTTCTCTTCGAACGCGCGTTGGAGCCGCTTCTGACGGCGCTTTCCGGGCTTCTGGGCCCCGGCTCCTTCCTGCACCGTCTCCTCATCGGCTCCCTGGTGGACGGCCGGATCTCCTTCGAACAGTCCTTCGGCCTGCTCACCTCGGGGCTGTTCATCCCTCTGGGCATCGTGCTGCCCTACCTGTTGTCTTTCTACTTCGTCCTGGCCCTGCTGGAAGACAGCGGGTACCTCCCGCGGTTGGCGGTGTTCCTGGACAATATCATGCACCGCCTCGGTCTGCATGGGTACGCCATCATCCCCACCCTCCTCGGCCTTGGCTGCAACGTGCCCGGGATCATGGCTACGCGCATCCTCGAAACCCGCGGGCAGCGTTTCGTCACAGCCACCCTCATCTCGATTGCCGTGCCCTGCGCCGCCCTGCAGGCCATGATTGTCGGCATCCTCGGCGGCCGCGGACCGGGGCCGGTTCTCCTGGTCTACGCGATCCTGTTCGTAGTCTGGGTCCTCATCAGCCTGGCACTGCGCTTCACCTCGCGGGGATTCCGTCCCGAGCTCCTGGTGGAGATCCCCCCCTACCGGCTGCCCACCGCGCGGGCAATCCTGACCAAGCTGTGGATCCGCATCTCCGGTTTCCTGCGCGAAGCGCTTCCGATCATTTTCGCCGCCGTTCTGGTAGTGAACATCCTGTACCAGCTGGAGGTATTCGAAGCGCTGGCCCGCTTCGCCGCCCCATTGGTCACGCGGCTCTGGGGAATGCCCCAGGAGTCCATCGTCCCGCTTTTGGTAGGAATCCTGCGTAAAGATCTGGCGCTGGGCATGTTCGTACCCCTTCACCTGAGTACCAAACAGCTGGTGATCGGCAGCGTGCTGCTGGCCATGTTTTTCCCCTGCCTGGCAACTTGCGTGGTCCTTTTCCGGGAGCTGGGCCTGCGGGGCGGCCTGAAGTCACTGGGAGTGATGCTGCTCGCGGTGATCGTGACCGGAGCGCTGCTCAATCTGATTCTCTAGGAGGCCGGACTGATTCAGCTTACAACACCGGCAATCCGAACAGGCGCAATTGACAGGTTTATCGGTACGGAGTAGAGTAACACGATATTATTTTTCGTAGCACTATCTAGCCATGATTCAGGGAGGGCCGGTTGATATGAACGAAGAACAGCCCAGGCAGTCAATCGAAGAAGCCATCGCCGCCGGCGACCTGCGAAAACTGCTCGTGATCAGCGGCATGCTCCATGGTCATTACTGTCCGTTCTCCGCCCTCGGCGTCAAGGCGGGGGCCTATGCGATGAGGAAGCTGGGCGCACGCTCCACCGGGATGGAGGACCTGGTCGCCATCGTGGAAACCAACAACTGTTTCAGCGACGGCGTCCAGATCGTGACAGGCTGCACCTTCGGGAACAACGCCCTGATCTTCCGCGACTGCGGCAAGACCGCGTTCACGCTCGCCCACAGGACGGGAGAGGGTTTGCGGATATCGGTGAGGGCCGACAGGGTGATGGAAGAGCGCTCTGCGGAATGCGCGGAGCTCTTTGAAAAAGTCGTCGTGCAACGCAGCGGCAGCAAAGAAGAGGAAAGGCGGATGGGGGGGTTGTGGAAAGAACTCTCCTTCCGGGTTATCCAACTTCCCGATGAGGAGGTTTTTGATATCAAGACGGTGCCCGTCGAGATCCCCCGCTATGCTCGGATTTTCGCCAGCGTGAAGTGCTCCGTGTGCGGCGAGAACGTCATGGAACCGAGAGCCAGGATGAAAGGGGGCCAACCCGTGTGCCTGGCCTGCGCGGGCAGCGAATATTACCAGCTCGCCGGTGACGGCATCTCAACCGTTTGAAAACGGGAATAGTGATATCGGTATTATAAAAGGCATCGCTTGCGCTGTCCGCGGCAACCGCATACGCGGTCGCATATTCGCTACCATCAAATGACCAGATGGTCGCGATTCTGCTACTCGGGCTTCACACAAGGCAATGTCTTATACTCCGACAACTCTTTGTAAAGAAAGAAAATAAATCCATTCTCGGCCTTCAATAATAGAATGGCACGCATTTTGCACATCCATGGCAGTGAGACCACATTCATGAAAGTGGCAATTTCCACATGGAACGGAAGGATATCGCCGGTCTTCGACGTGGCGCGCACGCTGTTGGTGCTGGAAATCGGGGAAGAGGGAATCGCCGAAAGGCGCGAGCAATCCCTCGGTGACGGTCCCGCGGGGCGGATAGAGCGGATTGCCGATGCCGGAGTGCAGGTCTTGCTGTGTGGAGCGATATCGCAACCGCTGGCGGGGATGCTCGCCGCGCGGGGAGTGAGGGTTGTCCCTTTTATTTCCGGCGATGTCGAGGAAGTAATCCGGGCGTACCTTGCCGGAGCCCTCGACTGCCCTCGGTTCGCCATGCCAGGTTGCGGCGGGCGACGCATGAGACTGAGAGGAGGCGGGCGCGGCTGCGGGAGGAAAGACGGCCGGTGACGGGCGAAGAGAATTTACCATGAAGGAGGCATCGTCATGCCAAGAGGAGATGGAACGGGACCTATGGGATTTGGACCGATGACGGGAAGGGCCGCCGGGTATTGCGCCGGCTTCGGCATGCCGGGATTCATGAACCCGGTCCCCGGATTCGGGGCGGGAGCCCGTTTGGGCCGCGGGCGTGGAGCGGGGTTCTGGGGCGGCGGAGGAGGCCGAGGCTGGAGGAACATGTTCTACGCCACGGGGCTTGCGGGCTGGCAGCGGGCGGCCATGGGCTGGCCCGCGTTCGCCGGGGGGTTCTACGGAGCGCCCGCGGCCCCGGCGATGACCAGGGAGCAGCAGGTGGAGACGCTCAAGGATCAGGCGGAGTTGCTGGAGGAGCAACTCGGCGCGATCAAGAGGCGCATGGAGGAGTTGTCGGCTGCGGGTTCCGCGGAGGCGGAGAAATGAAGATCGCGATAAGCTCCCGCGGGGATGCGCTGGGCGCCGCCGTCGACCCGCGCTTCGGGCGCGCCGCGAAGTTCATCCTGTTCGATACCGCGACCGGCTCTTTCGAGGTCCGCGACAATGCCCAGAGCCTCAACGCCGCGCAGGGCGCGGGCATCCAGGCGGCGGAGACGATCTCCCGCCTCGGGGCCCAAGCTGTCATCACGGGCCACTGCGGGCCGAAGGCTTTCCGGACGCTGCAGGCGGCGGGCATCCAGGTGGTGACCGGCGCCCAGGGCACGGTGGCCGACGTAGTGGATGCTTTTCGCAAAGGGACGCTCAGACCGGCCGAATCCGCCGACGTGGAAGGGCATTGGGCGTGAGCCGCCCCTCCCAGATGGAAGGGTCTGCGATACTCGAGGTGGAGGGCATACGAAAATCTTTTGGAGCGGTGCGGGCGGTGGGCGGCGTATCGTTCACCGTATGCGCGGGCGAGCTGTTCGGCTTTCTGGGTCCCAATGGCGCGGGAAAGACCACGACGATCAACATGCTCACCGGTCTTGCGCGCCCGGATGCCGGCACGATCCGCATCGCGGGCGTCGACTGCTCGCGAAATCCCAAGGCCGCCCAACACCTGATGGGCATCGTGCCCGACGAGAGCAATCTCTACCCCGAGTTGACGGGCTTTGAGAACCTGTGCTTTTGCGCGGCCTTGTATGGAATGCCCCGGCGGGCCCGCGAAGAGGCCGCGCGCGGATCGCTCGTCCGCTTCGGCCTGGAAGAGGCGGCCCGCAGGAAGGTCGCCGGATATTCGCGGGGCATGAAGCGGAAGCTCACGATCGCCGCCGGCATCATCCACAGCCCCAAAATCCTGTTCCTCGACGAGCCGACCACGGGCATCGATGTCGCCGCCGCCCGACAGATCCGCAGAATCATCGCGGACGTGCAGCTTCACGGAACCACGGTCTTTCTGACCACCCATTATATCGAGGAGGCGGAGCGGCTGTGCGGCCGCATTGCGTTCATCGTCGACGGCCGCATTGTCCGCATTGGGGCGATCGAGGAACTGATGCGGCAGGCCCAGGACAGACACGTCGTGGAGTTCGCGGTCCGCGAAGGAGCGGCGGGACTGTGCGAGGCGATTTGCGCGGAGTTCCCGGCTCTCGAGTGCCAGGCCGTCATGGACGACGCGGTCCGCGTGACCTCTTCCGCGCCGGTGCGCATCGGTCCCCTGGTGAGGCTCATCGAGGAGCACGGGTCCGAGGTCATCGAGGCCCGCAAAATCCGGCAGTCGCTGGAGGAAGTGTTCGTGCAGGTAACCGGCGTCGAAGCGGCCGTGATGAAGAAAGAAAATGAAAAAAGGGGAGGCGGCGCGTGAAGACATGGATCGCGTTCTGGAGCATCGTGGCGAAGGACGCGCGGACGTACTATCTCAAGCCGCCCAACATCAGCTGGGGGATCATCTTCCCGCTGGCCTGGGCCGGGATGTTCTTCATCAGATCGGGCAGCGGTCTGCAAGGCGCGCGGGATCTGCTGCCGGGATTGATGGTTTTATCCATTCTTTTCGGCACGACGTCGCTCCTGGCGGTCACGGTGACGTTCGAGAAGAAGGGGCGTTCGTTCGAGCGGCTGCTCCTTGCCCCGATCCCGTTGGAACTGCTCATGCTGGCCAAGACTTTGGGCGCGATTCTCTTCGGCATCGCGAACGCGTTCGTGCCGCTCCTCCTGGCGGCGTTCCTCACCGACCTTCGGAACCTGAACTGGCCGGTTCTTATTCCCACCGTCGCGTTGATCGCGGCCGCGTCCACGTTCCTGGGCCTGTTCATAGCGGTCTCCGTCAGTGAAGTATTCGAGGCGCAGACGTTTTCGAACTTCTTCCGCTTCCCGATGGTCTTTCTCTGCGGCCTTTTCGTCCCCATCGGGCGGCTGCCGCTCTGGCTGCGGCCGCTGGCGTATGTTCTGCCGCTGACATACGGCGCCGATGCCGTTCACGGAGCAGTCAATGGAAGCAACGCCATGTCCTACCCGCTCGATATGTCCCTGCTCGGGGCCTTCTGCGTCGGTCTATTCATCCTGTGCGTCGTCAACCTGAAAAGGAAGTGGATCCAATGATCGTTGCCGTCGCCTCCGGAAAGGGCGGTACCGGAAAAACGACTGTTACCGTGAACCTGGCGCTTGCCATGGCGGGACCGGTTCGCCTGCTCGACTGCGACGTGGAGGAACCGAACTGCCATATCTTCCTGAATCCGAGCATACGGGCGCGCGAGGTGGTCGGCATTCCCGTCCCGGCGGTGGACGAGGCGAAGTGCACGGCGTGCGGGGAATGCGGCCGCATCTGCCAATACCACGCCATCGTATCTCTGAAGACCAAGCCGCTCATCTTCCCGGAGCTGTGCCATGGCTGCGGCGGGTGCGCGAAGGTCTGCCCGACAGGGGCCATATCCGAGATCGAGCACGAGATCGGTGTGGTCGAAACGGGGAGCGCAGGTGCGGTGGAGCTCGTTCAGGGACGCTTGAAGGTCGGCTTTCCCCTGTCCCCGCCGCTCATCCGCGCCGTGAAGCGTTATCACGATGATGGCGGACCGGTCATCATCGACTGCCCGCCCGGAACGTCCTGTCCGGTCATCTCGGCGCTCAGGGGAAGCGACTTCGTCGTGCTCGTGACCGAGCCCACGCCGTTCGGCCTGCACGACCTCACCCTCGCCGTCGAAACGGTGCGGCAAATCGGCATCCCTTTCGCCGTGGTGATCAACCGCTCGGACGCGGGAGATGGGCGTGTGGCGGATTACTGCCGGCAGGAAAGTATCTGTGTCCTTCTCGAGGTGCCCGAGGACAGACGCGTGGCCGAGGCATACTCCCGCGGGCAGGCTGCGGTGGAGGCGCTGCCGGGATACGGGAGGATCTTCCGGCAGCTGTGGAAAAGCATCGAGGAAGCGGCGGATTCGCGGCGTGCCGCTGAAAGGATGGCCCATGCCGACGTATGAATACGAGTGCGCCGCCTGCGGATGCCGATTCGAGCGGTTTCAGGGAATGACCGAGCGGCCGCTGGAGATGTGTCCGGAGTGCGGAGGAGCCGTGCGTCGACTGATCGGGGCGGGAGCCGCCATACTTCTGAAAGGCGCCGCCTCGCACGGTCACGACAAGGCATGTTCGCTCGAGAGCACCGGCCGTACCTGTTGCGGGCGAAACGAGCGGTGCGGCAAGCCGCAGTGCGGGAGTGGCGAATGACGGCTCGGCCATACAGGTACTGCCATGAAGACGCCTCAGCGAGGCCGGCAAAATGACGTTGGCTTTGATCATCCTCTTCTGTCTGCTTGGTTCGGTGATCGCGGTCTGTTTTGCAGGGATAATGCTCCTCCTCAAGGAGGGGGTCTCCAAGCGCCTCACGGCCCACGCCGTCAATTATGCCACGGGAACGTTGCTCGGAGCGGCGTTTCTCGGCCTGATACCGCAGGCTCTGCATTCTCTGTCCGGTGAACGCGTTCTTTCGGCGGTCCTGGCAGGAATCGTTCTGTTTTTCCTTCTGGAGAAGCTGATGATTTGGCGCCACTGCCACAGGGGAGAGTGCGAGATTCATTCGAGCGCGGGGGCGCTGATCCTCCTCGGCGATTCCATTCACAATTTCGTGGATGGGGTTGCGATCGCCGTGGCATTCTCCGCGTCGATTCCCTTGGGAATTGCCGCCTCCGTTGCGGTTTTCGCCCACGAGGTACCCCAGGAAGTCGGCGATTTCGCGATCCTGCTGGAAAGCGGCTACTCACGGGCACGCGCGTTCACATACAACGCGATCTCCAGCACGTCCGCCATTCTGGGAGCCGTCCTCACCTATTTTTTCTTGCTGTCTTTACAAAACGCGGTTCCCTACTTGATGTCGTTGTCCGCCGCAAGTTTCCTCTATATCGCCCTGGCCGACCTGATCCCGAATCGGCGCGGCGAAGCGAGCCTCCGCGGTTTCGCGTACCAGATCGGGTGGCTCTTTTTGGGCATTGGCACGATTGCCGCGCTGCATATGCACCGTCAATGACGAGCGTCGAGAGCAATGTCATGAAAGAAATAGTCGTCATCAGCGGCAAGGGCGGCACCGGCAAGACCAGCGTGCTCGCCTCGTTCGCCGCCCTGGCGAAGAACGCGGTCATTGCCGACTGCGACGTGGATGCGGCGGACCTTCATCTCGTCCTCGCCCCTACGATCGAGCGTAGCGAAGGGTTCAGAAGCGGCCGGCTGGCGGTCATCCGAAGGGAAGATTGCACCGGCTGCGGCGCGTGCCTCTCACATTGCCGTTTCGATGCCGTAAAAACGGACGGACGGGCGACAGGAAAGGCGACATTTTCAATCGATCCTATCGCCTGTGAGGGCTGCGGGGTATGCGTCCGGTTTTGTCCCGCAAAGGCGATCGAGTTTCCCGAGCGGTCATGCGGGGAGTGGTACGTTTCGCGGACGCGATTCGGGCCGATGGTCCACGCCCGTCTCGGTATCGCGGCGGAGAACTCCGGCAAGCTCGTCTCCACTGTCCGCAGAGAGGCCAGGCGTATCGCCGAAGAGCGGGTGAGCGACTGGATTCTTGTGGACGGGCCGCCCGGCATTGGATGTCCCGTGATCGCGTCGGTCGCGGGCGCGACCCTTGTCCTGGCCGTCACCGAGCCGACCCTCTCGGGCGGGCACGACCTGGAGCGTGTCCTGGCCCTTGCGCGCCACTTCGAGATTCCGTCCGCCGTATGCGTGAACAAGTGGGATCTCAATCCGGGGATGGCGGAGCGGATCGAGCGCACGGCGGCCGCTGCGGGGGCGGCCGTGCTCGAAAGAATCCCTTACGACCGCTGCGTGACGGCGGCTCAGGTGAACGGAAAACCCGTCGTGGAGAACGGCGACTGCCCGGCGGCGGGCGGCATCAGACAACTTTGGGAGGATGTATGTCGGACAATCTCGTAGCGGACGAACGTGAAGATCTTCGGCTTCTCAGGGACCGACTCTCCAGGATCGCGCACAAGATCATCGTCCTTTCGGGCAAGGGGGGAGTCGGAAAGAGCACCGTGGCGGTGAACCTTGCCGTATCGCTCACGCTCGCCGGAAAGCGGGTCGGGCTTCTCGACGTGGATATCCACGGACCGAGCGTGCCGAAGATGTTGGGGCTCGAAAGCGCCACTATCGGGGTGGATCTCGGCAGCATTCTCCCCGTGGAGCTGGGCGGCCTTCGGGTCATGTCCATCGGTTTTTTGCTCCACAACAGGGACGACGCGGTCATCTGGCGCGGACCGATGAAGATGGGCGTCATCAAGCAGTTCCTGAAGGACGTCGAATGGGGAGACCTGGACTTTCTGGTGGTGGATGCGCCCCCGGGCACGGGAGACGAGCCGCTTTCGGTCTGCCAGCTCATCGGGGACGCCGACGGGGCGGTCGTCGTCACGACGCCGCAGGAGGTCGCGCTCGCGGCCGTGCGGAAATCCATCACCTTCTGCCGCAAGCTCAACCTTCCCGTCCTCGGGGTGGTGGAGAACATGAGCGGCTTCGCCTGCCCGCATTGCGGGACGCCATTGGAGGTCTTCGGATCCGGAGGCGGCGAGCGGATGGCGCGGCAGATGGGCGTGCCTTTCCTGGGACGGATTCCGATCGATCCGGCAATCGGAGAGGCGTGCGACGTCGGCAAGCCCTTCATCGGCGCCTACGCGCAGTCGGAAGCGGCAAAGTCCTTCAGCCGCGTTGTTCAACCAATACTGGATCTCGGCGGCCGCACGGAAGAAGCGGCCGATGTCGAACGGATATTCCCGAAAAAGGAGCACTCAATGCGTATCGCAATCCCCATTGCCGACGGCAGGCTCGCAATGCATTTCGGCCACTGCGAGCGGTTCGCGCTCATAGACGTGGATCCCGTCGGGAAAAAAATCGTCACACGGGAGGAAGTGGCCGCTCCCGAGCATGAGCCCGGTCTTCTGCCCCGTTGGCTCGCGGAACGGAACGTGAAAACCGTCATCGCGGGCGGAATGGGCTCCCGCGCCCAGGGCTTGTTTGCGGAGAATGGCATTGAGGTCGTCGTGGGCGCGTCCGCCGATCCCCCGGACAAGCTCGTCGCCGACTACCTCGCCGGGACGCTCGAGGCAGGCGCAAACGTCTGCGACCATTGAAGGCGATCGGCATGTTCACTCTCACCGTTCTTGTGGACGACGCGCCGGGTCCGGGGGCCGCGCGGGCCGAGCACGGCCTCTCCATTTGGATCGAGACAGGGGGCCTCCATGTCCTCTGGGATTCGGGACAAGGGCCCGCGGCGCGTGACAATGCCAGGCTTCTCGGCATCGATCTTACGGAGGCCGACGCGGTCGCGATCAGTCACGGACACTATGACCACACGGGAGGACTGTCATACATCCTTGCGGATTGCCGGAAGGCGCGGTTGTTCCTCCATCCCGATGCGGTGAACCCGCGGTATTCCCGATCGATCGACGGCGGCGTTCACGCGGTCGGATATCCGCATCGAGTCGAAGAGCTGTGGGCTGGCCGATCGGGCGGTATAGCCTGGACGCGAACGGTTACACACATCGGCCCCTCGATCTTCGTGACGGGTGAAATACCCCGCTCGATGCCGCCCGAAGCGCCCGCGGGGCGTTTCTTTCTCGATTCCGGATGCCGTGTTCCCGATCCTCTGGCAGATGACCAGGCGCTGGTCGTCGAAACCGACGGAGGAGCCGTCGTGATTCTCGGCTGTTCCCATGCGGGGGTGGGGAATACGCTCTCTTATGCGCTGGGCAAGTCCCGGTCGGGGAGACTGCGCGCGGTGATCGGCGGGATGCACCTTTCAGAGGCCCCGCAGGAAGAGATCGTGCGGCTTGCCGATCGTCTCGAGGAGCTGTCCCCGAGTCTCGTGTGTCCCTGTCATTGCACGGGACAACGTGCGAAAGAGGTTTTCAAGCGCAGATTCCCGGAAGCGTATCGGGAAGGGAGCACGGGCGCAACGCTCACATTCGATTCGGGCTCTCATTGAGGAGGAGGATACATGAAATCCCCATTCGAGCGGCCGCCCCCGTTTCCGGCGGCGGCAGCGTTGTTCATGAGGGCACCTACGGGCCGCGCGCGCGTGCGCACGGCTCATATAAAACTTCGTTGAGGAGGAATTATTATGGAAAACACGAATCAAGCGTCCGTACTGCCGATGCCCCGCATCGGCGATAAAGCGCCTGCATTCAAGGTCGTCACCACGCAGGGAGAGATCACCTTCCCCGAGCAGTATGCCGGAAACTGGGTCATTCTCTTCAGCCATCCCGCCGATTTCACCCCGGTCTGCACGTCCGAGTTCATGACGTTCGCCACGCTCGAAGATAAATTCGACAAAGCGAACTGCAAGCTGGTGGGTCTGTCGGTGGACGGGCTGTACAGTCACATCGCGTGGCTCCGGACCATCAAGGAGAAGATCGAATACAAGGGCATGAAGAACGTCGAGGTGAAGTTTCCCCTGATCGAGGACATCACGATGGAGATAGCGAAAAAATACGGGATGATCCAGCCCGGTGAGAGCTCGACGAAAGCGGTGCGTGCCGTCTTCGTCATCGATCCCAAGGGGATCATCCGCACGATCATCTACTACCCGCTGAGCCTCGGGCGGAACTTCGATGAATTGTACAGGGTCGTGATCGCTCTGCAGACGGCCGACGCCTTCTCGGTCGCCACTCCGGCGGATTGGAGACCCGGCGACGATGTTATCGTGCCGACCGCTGGTTCGTGCGGGGTCGCAAAAGAACGGATGGAAAACAAGAAGGACATGACATGCCATGATTGGTTCTTCTGTACAAAAAAGATCGACAAGGATAAGGTGCTGAGCACGATCCTGAAAAAATAGGCTTCTGGGGCCGCGCCGCATCTGTCTTAAGTCCAGTCGCTCTTCGGCGCGGCGCCTGCCATGACACCTTCTGGAGGATGCAATGATCCGATCCCTCGTGTACGCCCTTGTGCTCGCATGTGCGGCTTGCTATTCATCACCACGGGCTTGTGCGCAGTCCGCAGCCGGGATTTCATTCGTCGAGATATGCGCGGCAGGAGACTCCTTCACGATGGGAGACGGCTCGCTTGGCCCCAATGTGTCCCAAACCATCTCCTACAACTTCTCCATTTCCAAGTTTCCGATCACCAATGGCCAGTTCGGCAGGTTCGTCGCTGACGGAGGCTACGCCGAGCGCAGCTATTGGACGGCGAACGGCTGGAAATGGAAGGGGAGAATCGCAGAGCCCGCTTGCTGGAAGGACGGCAAATTCAACGGACCGGACCAACCCGTCGTGGGCGTGAGCTGGTATGAAGCTGTGGCGTATTGCAACTGGCTGTCCCTGAAAGAAGGCCTGACCCCGGCGTACGACGCCCGGGGCCGCGCGAGCCTCGGCGCTTCCGGCTACCGCCTGCCTACCGAGACGGAGTGGGAGTACGTGACGGCGAAGGGCGCGCCCGATCAGGCTGAGCGGATCTACCCCTGGGGCGATGCGTGGGACTCGAAGAACGCGGTCTGCAGGGTGGCGCCTGCCAGGGCCTCGAAAACGGCCGCCGTGGGCAGCAGGAGCCCGCAAGGCGATACGCCCCAGGGGCTGGCCGACATGAGCGGCAACGTGTGGCAGTGGTGCAGCGACAATGCACAAAGCGATGACGAAATCGCCGATTCGCCGCACGCTGATCGATACTGTTTCCGAAGCGATTCCGCGACCGAGCACATGGCGCTCCGCGGCGGGTCGTGGTGGAACGATTTCCAGAATGGATTTCGCTCGGCATTCCGCAGCTTCACCGCCCAGCCGGGCAACAGCCCCAATGTGAGCGGATTCCGCATCGTGCGCCGCTGACGGCGCCACCGGCTGCCCCCATTGCAGATCCGGTTTTTCCCTTTGGAATCGGTAGGATCTGTCGAATAGAGAAACAACAAAGGCTTGCATGCGGACGCGAAGACTACCTGTGCCCGTCGCTTTGACCGCCCTTCTCTTTTTTCTGGTCCTGTCCTCGTGCGCCGACAAGAGGATAGTTCCCGAGTTCGCCCTCACTGTGGAGGATCTGCGCGCCATGACCGGGACCTTGCCGGAGTCCGTCCGGGACGACATCCTGGCCCGCCCGGCCGAGTTCCTCCGGCTCGCGTCCAGGGTGCTTGACGAGCCCGAAGAGCTCCTCGTTCTTGTCGACAAGCGCAACTCGCTGGCGGCAGATTACGTTCCGCCGGACCTCGTTCGGCTAGAAACCTATGGCCTGTGCGTCACCAGGGACGGTCTCCTTCTGCGAAAGACCGTGATGCCCGCGGTGTTGGACATGGTCCGGGCGGCCCTGGCGGACGGCGTGACGGTCACCTTCTCATCGACCTACCGCTCCTATGGGTATCAGGGCGCCATTTACGAGCGCGAGGTGAAGGCGTATGGGTAAGAAACCGCGGACAGGGAATCCGCGAGGCCGGGTTTTTCCCAGCACCAGCTCGGAACGGCGATCGATTTTGGATCTATCAGCGACGGGTATGAAGACACGCCGGAAGGCAAATGGGTGGCCGCCCACGCGTGGGAGTACGGATTCACGCTGTCGTACCCCGCGGGCTTCGAGGAGGTGACGGGGTACCGCTATGAAAGCTGGCACTATCGCTACGTGACGCGAGCGGGCGCCCTCATGCAGCGGGAGTTTTTCGGCGACGTTCAGCAGTATTTTCTGGAATTCCTTCACGACAGTCGCGCCTTTTTGGAGTCAAAACGGATCGTTCGCGATTGACAGGGACGGATGGGGAGGGTTCGGAAGTGGAGACCACCGCCGCCGGCCAAAAGCTCGCGCGCCCCGGATTTAAGCGGTGCCCGTTACCTTTGGGCGGGCGCCACGTCTCGCCCCGCCGATCGCCTTCCATTTCACGATCAGGAAGATCAGCCCATACATACCGGCCAGGAAGAGGAAGGCGTCCTCGTAACAATCATAAGCACCAAGGGCTTTCGGCAAACCCATGAGGCCCCAGGGCAGCAGGGCCAGCAATACCTTGCGGTCCAGGCTCGGATAGGCCCCTGAGACCATGAAGATGGCGAAGACCGTGGACGGGCAGGGATCCATCGGCATGCACAGGTTGGGGAAACCCCGGCCCAGGAGCATGCCGAAGAGGGGATAGGTATAGACCGATAGCAGCCCGAGAATTGTGGCGACCCTGAGCCCTGGCTGTTCGGGCAGGCGAAACGCGATTTTATTCCTGAAGACATCCAAGAGGAACAACAGGGAAACGAGGATGAACAGCGCGCTGAACACATAGTTTCGGGCGGAATTGGCCCCGCCGTAAACAATGAAGAACAGCGGTCCGTTGATCAGGAAGGTGAGAGAGAGAAAGATCTTCATCGAGGTGCCGGCAGGTTTGCAGCCACGGCGGAAGACCCAAAAAACCAGGCCTAACGAGATGATGATCCAGGTAAGATGCAACCAGGCAAAGTCCTGGTTGAAACTGCCGATCTGCTTCCAGAATTCGGCTATGCTCATGAGTTGATTGACCATAATGCCTGTTCCCTTCTCCATGCGAAACGTAGACAAGCTCACGAAGAGAATAGTCCCCAACGGTGTGTCACCCCGAAGGCGCAAACCCCGCGTAAGCCGGAAGATCCGCCAGATAGGCGAAGCTGCCTTCCCGTGCGCCCAGGACCCGCTCCATGATCCCCACGACCTCGGTTGAGCGGCGCGCGAACTCCCCAGCACCCGACGGGAAGATCCGCGGATCCAAGAGGGTTCTGTATCCCACCAGCAGGAATTCCGCGGCCGTGCGCGGAACGCTGGTGAAGAAGCTGCCTTCCCCCACGCCTTGCTCCACTACGGCCGCCAGGATCGGCGCGTAGCGCCGCACCCCCTCCCCGAGAACCCTCAGGTGCAACTCTGCGTTTCCGGGGCTGTAGAGGCCGGCGAAGAGATGGCGCCGCTCCTTGTCCCTGCGGGCTTCCTCGCCCAGAATGCACCGGAGTTTTTGCTCCGCGTCCAGCGTCGTGTCGGCGGCGATAGCCGCCGCCGCCAGCACTAAGCCCTCGACGTGCCGGTTGACCGCGGCGGCTAGGATTTCTTCCTTGGACCGGAAATGATAATAGAGCGTGCCCCTTGTGATGCCGACTCGGCCCAGGATCTCGTCAACCGAGGTATGCTCGTACCCCTTGGCCGCGAAGAGCGCGTCTGCCGCGTCCAGGATCTCCTCCTTGCGAACCAGTGTACTTTTAGACCCTTTGCGCATCTGGTAATCTCGTATATACCGACTGTCGGTATATAGAATTTCACTTTTTCTTCTATATGTCAACGTTATCGTGACTTGGGTGGTGGATCAGTCTGATCGAAACCGCGGAATGCAAGCGCATTTTGGACCACTTGACGACCTTTTCTATTCGTGATAAAATATACAAGCTTTAATATAAATGGGAAGGACTGAGATGTCAACTCGATTGGCTATCCTTGGTTTCCTGCGCGGGCGGCCTTTATATGGCTACGAGATAAAGCAAATGATCGAGCGCATCATGGGCGATTGGGCCAACATCGCCTTCGGCTCCATCTACTTTGCGTTGAAGAAGCTGTCTGATGAGGGATTCGTCGAGAAAGTCGGTACCGAGCAGGAAGGCAGGCGTCCTTCACGGATGGTCTACCGGATCACCGATACCGGGCGGGATGAATTCATGCGCCTTCTTCGGGAAGTATGGGATAACGTGGAGCGGCAGACATTTTCTTTCGACATCGGCCTCAGTCTCATGAGCGCATTGCCCATCGAGGAGGTGAAGGGCTTCCTGAAAAAGCGGGTGACCCAACTGGAGCACATCCTGAACTTTCTCGATTCGCATCAGGCGGAAGAACTCGAGGATGAGCACGTGCCGCGCCATCTGGCATCTGCGGTATTCAGCCATCATCGGCTTCACCTCCGGGCAGAGCTTGATTGGACGAGAGAGCTCCTGCAGAACGTGGAGAAGGGAGAGTATGACGCCGAGCTCGATTGGATGCGCGGGGTATTTGATTGGAAGGAGCAAGAGGACGCTCCGTAAATTTTTTTTGAATGATATACAAGCTTGTATATTCGGTGTTTTATATAGGGATGGAGCTTATGGATAGAGAACAGAAGGACAAGTACGTTGCCGCCGAGTTCGACATACAGGCCGGGCGGCACCGGTACGGCGACCCTGGATATCGCTTCACGACTGGAGGGAACCGGCATGGTCGTGGGGCTCGATCTCTCGGAGAAAATGCTCGGCGAGGCCGGGCGGAAGCTGGCGAAGTCGGGGTACGCCAACGTGAAGCTTGTCCTGGGGAGCGCAGGCGACATGAGATACCAGGCCTGCTTCGACTATGTGATCGGCACAAACGCCTTCCACCATTTCGTCGACAATGCTGGGGTGTTTTCCCGGGTGTGGCGGTCGCTTAAGCCCGGCGGGCGCTTCCTGGTACAGGATATCTGCGACGATTTTATCCTGATGAAGGTCGTAGACTTGGCCGGCAAGCTCGGCGAAAGGGCGCACGTGGGGAGCACGACCTCACAGGGACTGAGACAATTCTTGGCCTCGGCGGGTTTCTCCGGGATTGAGGTGGAGGTCGCCAGGCTGAATTGGTTCTGGGGAATCATGATCGGTAAAGGCGTGAAGCGAACCGATCCCGCGTAAGGAAGGAGGTCGAAAATGGCGAGTTTCTTGCAGACGTTAAAGCAATTTGTGTCCCCTGGTGGGATTGAGGGCTACTTTGCGGTCAAGTACGCCGAGTGGGCCAAGAACTCGGAGGTGGTGAGAGACGATTACAGGGAGTTGGCCGCCAAGGGCGCTTCCGCGGTGCAGCGTGGAAAGGTTCTCGAGGTCAGCTCGGGGCCCGGGTACATCTCCATCGAGATGGCCAGGCTTCTGCCGGAGATCGAGCTTGTGGGACTGGACATATCCGATACGATGGTCGAAATCGCGACGCGGAACGCGAGTGAGTACGGAGTATCGCAGCGGGTCACGTTCAGACAGGGAGATGCCGCGGACATGCCGTTCGAGGACTCCTCGTTCGACTTTGTCATATCCAGCGGTGCGCTTCATCACTGGAAGAAGCCGCCGGAGATATTCAAAGAGATCCATCGCGTGCTGAAGCCGGGTTGCCGTGCCCTGGTCAATGACTTGCGGCGAGACGTCCCGGCAGAAAGCGTGAGGAAATGGACAAGCGGCATTGAATCGCGCTTCATGCGATGGGGAGCCAGACACTCATTCTCGGAAGCCTACACGGCTCGAGAGATCGAGAGCATGCTGGAGGGTTCCACATTCGAGGACTTCAGAGTCAAGGTCAACGAGATTAATATGGAGATTTGGTTGAGAAAGCAGGGGGTGTGAGATGGAAAGGATACCGGAAGACGAGGCGATTGCCGAACCGGTGGATGCCCGACGTTTCAACGAAGCGATGAGCGGCAACCTTTTCAGGCAGGCGGATTATCGTCGGTTGGCACGCAAGGCGGCGGGAATGAAAATCCCGCAGGGAGGAAAGGTGCTGGATATGGGCACCGGCCCGGGCTTTGTGGCCATCGAGACGGCCAGGTTGTTGCGGGGTACGGGCTGCCGGGTCGTGGGGATGGATCTCTCCCGATCGATGCTGATGCTGGCAGCCGAAAACGCGGCGAAGGCGGGATTGAATGATGTATTGTCCTGGCGCGAGGGCGACGTCAAGGAGATGCCCTTCGGCGACGGCGAGTTCGACTGTGTCGTCTCGAACGACTCGCTGCACCATTGGGACGATCCGCTGCCGGTCTTTGACGAGATTGCGCGGGTGCTCAAGGATGATGGGCGGTGCATCATCCACGACTCGAAACGCCTGCAGCGCTGGGGGTCGTGGCTGTTCGTCAAGACCATCAGCCTGACAATCCCGCGCGATTTTCGCGTCCACTGGTGGAACTCGATCAAGTCGTCCTACACGGCGGATGAGCTGCGGGCAATCCTGGATAACTCGCGGCTGACGGGATGGCGGATCGAGGAGGATTTTATGGATTTGACGGTCGTCAAATCCTCCAATGACTCCCGGGAGGCGTGATTGTGCCCAGGTTGGTCAAAGGGGCCAAGTGGACGTTCGGTTGGGTGGTCGTCGGACAGGGGAAAAAGGTCATCATCCCGCCGGAGGCGTGGCGCGAGTTCGGCTTTCGGGCCGGCGATGAGGCGATCTTTACACCGGGCAGCCGCACGTCCGGCGGGTTCGGCGTCAGCACGCAGGCGCTGCTGACCGAGGCCGGCGGGAAGATGGAGGGCGCGGATTTGCGTGTGATAGACCGCGATCGGTTTGGCGATGGATGGGTGATTGTGCAGCCAGAGGTGGGCGTGAAGCCCGGCCGAAGGTTGTTGACGGTGCGCGGAAGTCGCTACGGGCTGGGGTTCGTCGCACAAGGACCGATCTATGAAGAGGCGCTGAAACACCCGGAGCTGGAAGTGTTTGGGCAAAGACGAATTAAAAGGAGTGAATACGATGGGTGAGAAGAACCGTCGACTGGTCATCGCTTTGGCGATCTCTGTGGCCTTCACGCTCCTGATGGGCGCGGCGAATGTGTTGAACTATATCGGCGAGCGAGATGGCTAACGGGAGACGCTGGAGCCTATTGCCGGGATGCTGATGGGGCTGCTGGCGTTCCCTGTCTTCTGCATCGGCCTGCCTGTGGCTGGCCCGACGCTGGGGGCTGGAGTTCTCCTTCTGGCCCCGCGGCAAGCGCTGGTTGCCGGGAGTGGCCGTGATCGCGCTCTTCCTGGTGTTGTCGCAGCAGCAGTCGCTGGAGCAGATCGCGAGGTCAGGCATACAGCCGCTCGATTTCCCAGTTCATTTCGTGTCGTCCGCCTTGTTCCACGTTTCCTACTATCCGATTTTCGCCGTCTTCCTGATGCCCGTGATCCGCAGGAGGTTCGGGCTGGTGGCGAGTCTGGTGACGACGGCGACTCTCTTCGCCCTGTTCCACCTGGCGGGCTTTTACTACTTCCCTGCGGGGGTGACGCTGCGCCTTCAAGTCCTGCTCTTTGCGTCGTTTCTCGTCAATCTGTTGTTGTATCTGTGGACGGAGAGCATCATCTTGGTGGCGCTGGTGCATGCGATCGGCGGCAGTGTGGGTTTGGCGGTCAATGGCACTCTCTTTAACCAGGTGGATGAAATGCTCGTCGTCACGGCGATCATCATGGCCGGGCTTTTGCCTACATGATCCTCTGCGAGCTGAGCCACCGCGGGAGGCCGTATCGGGCCGGATGGTGGCTGCAAACGCAGATCAAGGATCGGGCCGAGTAGTAATGGTGACGGCTCGGATTCACTTTGTCCCGAAGATGATGCCGATTCTGCCGACCATGAACGGAAGCTTGAGCGCGCAGGGGATAAAGTCGGAAGCGCTCGTGTCCGCGAACGAAACATTGGCGGTTCCCCAGCCTCTGATCGTCTCCAGCAGATCGTCTATCCCGCCGTACAGCCCTTTGATCAGGAACAGATCCTGGAAAGCAAAGTGCCCGCCCTTGTTGATTACCCGCAGGGCTTCTTTGATGAGCTTTCGCTTGTCTTTGGCGCCGCTCACCTCGTGGAAAACAAAATTGCTGACCGCCGCCTCAAAGAAACCATCCTCGAAGGGCAGGGCAGAGGCGCTGGCTTTCTGAAAGTCCGTCCGCTCAGCGACGCCTGCGATCTCCGCGTTGTGTTCGCAGACCGCCTTCGAGTAGTCCCACGCCTTGCCCCAGGAGTCGATCCCGGTCACGTGGGCTTTGGGGTGCCGTCCGGCCAGGGCGATGGTCAGGGGGCCGTTGCCGCACCCGATGTCGAGGGCCCTGCCTTCGCCGTTCCAATTCAGGCGATCCAGCACCAGCTCCCAAAGCATAGCCTGGATATCCCCGCCGCGAGGGGAGAAGGCGCGGTAGGCATACACAAAGTAGGCGAGCGAGACAATGAATGGCGCTGCGCCGAGGAGGAAGGCCGGGTGCAGGAAAGATAGTCCCAAGAATAGGGCGCTCATCACGGCTGAGCCGTAGATCAGTTTGGTGGATACCCAATTGCCATAATTTGTGACCGCGATTTGTTCAGACATGAGTGCCTCCTGAAGTGACCTGGACTAGGAGCCTGTCGGACTTGCCTGCTTTTGTGTATGTTCATGCACAACAACCCGAGGAAACCTGCATAAACATACACCGGCGGCCTGTCTGCTGAATTTTTATGCAGGAAACGGCCAAAGTCCGACAGGCTCCTAGATCCCTGCAATCACGATACAGTGTGTCCCGTTGATGCGTCCAAATCTCGTCCCATCTTCTGCCGTGAGATAAACTGCCTCCAGATCGGACGGCGTATAGTGCGAGAGAAGCTTGAGCCCGCGCTCGGCGAGAAAACCCTCGATTGCTCCTGCTTCGATGCCGAACGTCCATCCCTCGCCCGTACGTGCAACGGTGTCATAGATCCCCTGCTCGCCGTAGAACCGGTTCTCGCGCCGGAGCACCGAGGCATAGATGTAGTCGAAGGCAACGATGCTCCCCTCCGCCGCACTGCCGCGAATGAAGGCCAGCGTGCCGTCCACCGCCTCCGGCTCCAGATACATCGTCACACCTTCCCATAGGAAGAGCGTTTTTTGCTTCTCTTGGTATCCCACCTCCGATAGCACATCGGCGAGATGCTGCTTGCTAAAATCAATGGGCGCGAAGACGAGCATCTTGGGCAGTACGATTTTTTTACGCTTCAGCACCATGAGCTTGTAGCGCTGTGTGGCGTGGATATCCAGTTCGAATATCGTCGTGCCCTTGTTCCTGCTTTGAAAGCGCAGCGCCCGCGTGTCCATGCCGGCGCCGAGCAGCACTATCTGGGGAAAGCCGCGATCCAGCGCATCTGCAAAGACCTCGTCGAGCAGTTGCGTCCTCGCCATAACGTATTCGTATATGCCAGTCGGAAACATCTTGCGCATAGACCATTTTCGCAGGAAAGGGACGTTGAGCAGGATCTGGGGGATGAGTGGGGGAAATATCTCAGCCAGATAGTCAGGCCCACGAAAGCGTTCGTCCTTTTCCCTGACGGCACACGCCCGAGAAAAGCACGTGTATCCGGCTGTGCTCGATCCCTTGCGTTCGATCGTTCGTTCTGCCATGGTTCAAGCTCCTCTCTCGATGAGTTTGGACGGCCATCCATCTCTCAGTGTCGTTTTCATGACGGCTTTTCTCGAACCAGGCCGACCAATCGGCTGCCAGGTGGCCGGTAACTCGGATGTCGTAGCGCTGCCGTTTCATCCCTGTGTCTCCTGCGGCGGGCCTGCACACTCTCACCTCCGACAGACTAAGGATAGCCGACGGAGGCGGAGATGAGGGTCCGCCGGTGGCCCAGAAGCAGCCCCTCGTCCAGCCGCTCGATCAGTCGGGGCCGCTCTACTAGGTTGGGGTGCGGCGGCGGGATGTAGAGTTTCGTGACCAGAAGGGGTGTATCCATCGCATCACAATCTTACCATGTTCGTGATAGGAAATACGACGATTCCCCGGATTCGCCATCGACTGCGATGGCTCTTAGAGCTTAACACCCGCACTCGTATACTACACCATCAGCCCTGGTGCACTGGATACGGGTATTGGAGTCGAAACGGATCCCTCGCGATGGACAGATGCGGATCGAGGGAGCGTGGCAAAAAAAACCGCGATTGCCCGACGAACATGGAAATGATACGCTTGACCGGTGATCCTTAGCGAAAGGATTCTCATTTACGGAACCGGGGTGATCGGCAGCTTGTACGCGGTCCGCTTTTCTCGCGCGGGATTCGACGTGACCGTATTGGCGCGTGGAGACCGTTTGAACGCGATCCGCTCCGGCGGACTGCGGGTGAGGCACGTATTCCTGGGGGAGGAAGAACGGGCCGACGTCAGGTACGTGGATTCCCTCGATCAGGCGCGGGAGTACGATCTGGCGCTGGTCACCGTGCGCGCTCCGCAGATCATGAGAGCGTTATCGGACCTGGCGCGCTCTCCAAATCCCGCGCCGGTGGTCGTGATCGGCAACAACTTCCAGGGACACGCTGAACAGGCGGCGTGTATCGGACACGGACGGCTCGTGCTCGGCTTCGGATCTTTCGGCGGATACCGGGATGAGGGGGTCATCGTGTACCTGGACGGACGGACCCCCAAGCGTCCCGAGGCGGAGCGTCGGCGCGCGACCACCCTGGGGGTGACGTCACCGGAAGCGGAGCCTGCTCTATCGTACGCCATCGACTGTTTCAGGGCCGCGGGACTCCCGACGGCAAGAAATGCCGATATGGTGGCGTGGCTCAAGTGTCATGCCGCCCTTGTTTTCCCGCTTGCCGGCGCGATCTACGCGGCCGGGGGCGGGCAGGAATGCACCTGCCGCACCCGCGACGCGTTGGTGCTGGGCGTGCGGGCATGTCACGAGCTTTTCCGCGCCCTGCGGAAGCTCGGAGTGGGGACGGAGCCGAGGAGCTTGAAGCTGTTCTTGGGAATGCCCGAGCCGCTCATCATCCGAATGCTCGAGCGTGGACTGGCCGGCAGGAGCGCCGCGGTCGCCGTGTTCGGGCATGCGAATGCCGTGGGTGGACGCAGGGAGATAGCCGAACAGGCACTGGCGCTCGACGCGTTCGTCAGGGCCGCCGGGCTTCCGCTTGAGAGCTGGGACTGGCTGCTCCCCTACTTCGCCCCCGGCAATACCGTCCCTCCGATCGCGGACGGAAGCAGGGCTCTCCGGCTCCGCGTGTGGTGAGGGAGCGCCGCAGCCCGGACCGCCCCTATCGGCTCGCTATTCCCGAAACGGCGGACCACACGAGCACCGTCCGCCTCCTGCCAAACCGCAATCCCTTCCGGGATGTCGTGAAGGGCGATGGCGACCGCGATGATGATGCCGAGGGCGAGATCCTGTATCGTGCCCACGAACGTGGTAATGCCTTCATGCTCGGCGTGACTTTGAGGCGCCGCGCATTACTGCGGCCGAAGGATGGAGTCGGCCGCCCGCGGCGAGCGGGCTGTCAGGGGCCTATGGGGGAGCCGGCCGCCCGATTGAACGGGCGGCACAGCGCCTTTGAATCTCAGCCTACCTTGGGAAGGGCCAGCTCGGCCTTCATGATGGCCGCCTCGGGATACTCGTAGTCCTCCATCTTTCCGCTGAAGTACTGCTCGTAGGCAGCCATATCGAAGTGGCCGTGGCCGGAGAGGTTGAACAGGATCACCTTCTTTTCCCCCGTTTCCTTGCACTTCTTGGCCGCCCTGATCACCGATACGATGGCGTGGGCGGACTCGGGGGCGGGGATGATCCCTTCCGTGCGGGCAAAGAGCACGGCAGCCTCGAAGGTTTCCTTCTGCTTCAACGCTTCGGCCCGGATGATCCCCTTGGCGTTGAGAAGGCTCACGATGGGCGATGCCCCGTGGTAGCGCAGGCCTCCCGCGTGCACGGAGGGCGGGATGAAATCGTGCCCCAGGGTGTACATCTTGGCCAGGGGAATGAGCTTTCCCGCGTCCCCGAAGTCGTAGGCGTAGATTCCCCTGGAGAGCGACGGGCAGGCTAGGGGCTCGGATGCGATGAACTCGATATCCCTCTTGCCCGAAAGCTTGTCCTCGATGAAGGGGATGGCGATGCCGCCGAAGTTGCTCCCGCCGCCGTGACAGGCGATCACGATGTCGGGCATCAGTCCCAGCTCTTCGAGCACGGCGCGCGCCTCCAGCCCTATCACCGTCTGGTGCATGAGCACGTGGTTGAGCACGGAGCCAAGGCAATATTTGACCTTGCCGCCTGAGGTGGCCGCTACCTCGACCGCCTCGCTGATGGCGATGCCCAGGGAGCCGGGGTAGTTGGCCTTGTTCTCCAGCATCTTCTTTCCAATGTTCGTTTCCTTGGATGGGCTGGGCGTCACCTTGGCGTTGTAGCATTCCATCATGATCTTTCTGTACGGCTTCTGCTCGTAGGAGGCCCGGACCATGAAAACCTTAACGCCGACGTTGAAGTGGACGCCGGCAAAGGCCAGGGCGCTGCCCCACTGCCCCGCCCCCGTCTCCGTCACGAGGTTCTTCACGCCCTCTTTCATGTTGTAGTAGGCCTGGGCGACGGCCGTGTTGGGCTTGTGGCTTCCCGTGGGCGTCACGCTCTCGTTCTTGAAGAAGATCATGGCGGGTGTTCCGAGGGCCTCCTCGAGGAACTTGGCCCTGATCAGGGGCGTGGGCCGGAAGAGAGAATACACCTTGAGCACCTCGTCGGGGATCACTATCTCCCTCTGACTGGAGACCTCCTGCTCCAGCAGGCCCATGGGGAAAAGGGGCGTAAACGCCTCCAGCGGTACGGGCTTGCCGTCGGCCGGGTTGAGCATGGGCGGAAGCGGCTCGGGAAGGGAGGGAAGAATGTTGAGCCACTTCTTGGGGATCCCATGGGTTGGGAGTTGGAAGATCCTGTTGTCGGTCATGGAAGACTCCTCTCTTTCTCTGTCTATGGCGCGCTCGCCGCGGCACTGCCGCGGGCGAAAGGCGCATGTCCGCCGCGCACCGCGCGGCGCTGAAAATAAAAAAACCCGGGCTCATGCCCGGGTCTTCGCGCATAAAAAAACCGCGGGCGGTTTCGCTCTCCTTCGGGGAGGAAAACCGCCTGCGGTCTCCTGATTCGGTGCTACAGCCTCAGGTGGACCGGGGTCTCCCTCCCGTGATCCACCACCACCAGTTGCGCGGCCGCATCTGCAAGAGGACTTTTCGTACCACGGAAAACAATGATGCATATCTATTCATTCTTGTCAACTTTTTTTTCAGGCAGGGGCGCCGGCGCGAGGGGCCCGGAAGCGCCGCCACCGATGGAAAGCTCCGAGCCGGGATAGATGAGGTTGGGGTCCTGGATGCCGTTTCGTTTTTGCACCTTGTTCAGGAAATCGAACCAGCTGCCCTGCACGAGCCCTTCCACCTTGAGCGAGAGGTAGATTTTCCACAGGCTGTCGCCCGCCCTCACGGCATAGGAGAGCCCTTCGGCCTGGTTCCGGGGTTTTTCCTGGTTCTGCGCGGATGGAACGATCGAGGCCGAAGCATGCTGGAGGGCAGGGGTCCTGGCGGGCATGGGCCGGAGGAAGAGATAAAAGAGGACTGCCAGCGCGATGACGGCGAATGCGGCGCATCCAAGAAGCACTCCCCGCGGAATGCGAGGGCCTTTCCCTTCCGAAACCCGCCGGGAACGTTGCCCGCCGGCGGGCGAGCTTCTCACCGCGGGAGGCTGGATATGGAGCACGGGCGGCGGCCCGGCTTTCACGTGAGCGGCTCGTCTGGGGGTCTTTACGGGGGCTTCCTGCTTCACCGCGGCGCCGCTCCTCAGGACCGGAGCCCTGGCGCGGCGCACCGTCTTCACAACCTTCTGTTTTAGCTCCCGCTTCGAATCAAGCCCCTCTGGCGGACCGCTCGCCCGGGACAGGGCTTCATCCGAGAAGTATTTGTCAAGGAAAAAGGAAGCTGAATCGCTGGTGATCCCTTTCCTGCCGGGACCGCTCTCCTCCCATTCCAGCGGATCATCCGCCGCGCTTGCCGTCTTTCGAAGCTCGGCCCACAGTGCCCGATAGTCGGCCGACGGGACGCCTCGCCTTTTTACACGCGCTGCAAGGGAAGGCGAGCAATATGAGAGAACGGAAAAAATGAGCTGGAAGTTCTCGTTGCTCAAGTCTTCGCGCAGCGAAAGCAGGTAGAGATGCAGAAGGACCGAGGGATTGGCGATCCTCTTGACCTCCTGCCCGATCTCCAGGCCTTTCTTCACAAGCACGCGCTTCTCCAGATACGTGTATTGCGTAATCTCGAAGAGAAGCGGTTGGGGGATGGGCACCTCCGCTTTGAAAAGGACCCCGAGACAAACTGGAACTGCGGGAGGCTCAAGCTGCCGGGGATGGTGCAGGTGAAGAACCGAAGAATACGCTGGGGCGGGGAGCCCATGAGGTGAAGGAGGCAGCCTACCAGGAGCGACGCCTCCGTGGACATCGGGGCACGCTCCATCATCTGTTCTCGGATCCTCTTTCGCGCGGCAGGGAAGAGCTCGGGCCGAAGCTCGACGGAAAGCGCTTTCCACGTGCCGGGGAGATCCAGCGGCGCGCCTCGAAAAGGGCTTTCGAGGAGGTCTCTCAGTCGACTTTGGAGCGTTCTTTCCCGGGGCATACCGAAGCCATTCGCATCCGCTTGCGGCGGCGCCGCCTCTGGAGCGGAAATGTGCGTGAAAAATCGTAGCTGAGAGAGGGAAACGTGTCAAGGAAAACTTGTGCCGCCTGTCGCGGGTAATTTTTATTCATTTCAAGGCCGAGAATTATGCTGGGGGCACCGACCGGGACCGCCCGCGAAAGGGAAACATGTGCTGACGAAGATCACCAGGTACAAGACTCAAGGCAAGAAGCGGGCTCTGGCCATCTCCTATCGCAGGAGGACGAAGAGCGCGCTCCTCGCCCTTGCCCGCAGCGTCATCCTCTGCAATACCGTGGAATCTGTGGACGCGGCGGCCGCGCTCGCCCAGGTGATCAGCCGTGAGGGCATGAACAACCGCAATTACCTGCTGTTTCTCGTTGTGTTGGATACCAATAACCCCCACGTCATCGACGTGCTCATCGGGCGGAGAAACCCGTACCTGCTTTTTTCTCCGATAAAGCCGAATTGGTTTCTCATCAAGGAGACCTTCCGCATCCTGGCGAAATACAAGGTGAACGAGCTCTGCGAGAAGGCGCTCCTCGCCCTCATCGGCGTGGTGCAGAACGCCTATAAAGCATCAAAGGACGGTCACCGAATCTATCCCCTGAGCCTCTCCGCCGTCTACTCGATAGGAAAGTACCTGGACAAGGAGAAGGACCAGCTGGATGAACGCAACAGGCTGCTCCTGGAGATCCTTTTCGACATCTATTTCGTGGGCATCGACAGCGAGGACAATAACGCAATACGGGTGGGGATCCGGGCGAACGATATCCGCATGGCGTATTTCGACAACACGAAAAAGATGGTGGACGTCATTCCCCACGTTCTGCTCCTTCACGAAGAGGCCCGGCCTCCCATCGCCCCGCTTTATTTCGCGGGCGCGGGAAAAAGGGAAGCGCAGGAAAGAAAACCGGGCAAAAATCGCCCGGGGGAGCGCACCCAACCCCGTTCCCGCCGAACACCCTCACGCCCGAAATAAATTTGACAGCCCGCCGACGACGAACTACACTATTACTATAGGCATTACATTCGGGCATCGGCTCGTGAGTCCGCAGGGAGGCAGAAATGCTTCAGTTTCCGATACTCACATTCTGGAGCGAGGATGACCTGTACAAGCTCCAGGTGCAGGCGGTCTCCTGGTTCCTGAGATGCGACTCTCCCCGCAGCGTGGAGGCGTCTCTGGAGTTCGCGCGATACCTGAACTCCAAGGGCCTCGACAGCGACAACTACCCGCTCTTCCTGGAGATGCTGAGGAACGAGAACGGCTTTGTCGTGGAAGCGCTGGTAGGCAGGGAGAAGGCTTTCGATCTGTTCACGCGCGTGCAGCCGAACCCCTATATCCTCGATTTCTGTTTCCAGATGCTTCGTCAGTACTCGGTTGGAGGGGTGCACGATCTCACCCTGGAGATCATCTTCGGCATCCTGTACCGCACGTATCACAGCGCCAAGGAGGGGTACATGCTCCATCCCCTCACCGTCGAGGACGTGAACTCCATCGGGAAATTCCTGGACAAGTCCCGGGACCAGAACAATTCCATCAACCGGTTCATCCTCGACATCCTCACGGACATCTCGGAGTATCGCTCCATCAACAACGAAAACCCCGCCGTCGACAGAGTATCCTCTCACGCGACGGCTATCCGAAACGCGTTCTTTGACAGGAAGAAGAAAATGGCCAGCGTGATGCCCTCGGAGATCCTGGTACGCAAGGAGTATTCCGAGACTCTCGTGCGGCCGAGGAAGCAGAAGAAATTCACCGATACCGAGAAAACAGGAGAATGAGAGGAGGTAGCGCATGGCTCAAATGGACGAGTTCAACAGGGAGGTGTGGTCGGAGGATTCGATATTCCGGGTCGAAAACCACATCATCAACAACATCTTCGCCGGTAGGACGGTGGACGCGGTGGAGGCGGCGATCACCTACACGTCTTTCCTGCGCAGGAGCGGCCTGACCAATGAAAACTACCCGCTGTTCCTCAAGCTGCTGGAAATGGACAATCACTTCGTGATCGACTCCCTGCTGGGGAGCACGGACCCCTTCCTGTTCCTCACCCCAATCCAGCCCACCAAGCACCTGGTATCCACGTGCTTCAGGCTGCTCACCAACTGGCACCCCGGAGGCATCTACCCCAAGACCCTCGCCATCGTGCTGGGTGCCCTCCAGGCGACGTACAGCTACGCCAAGGACGGATACAAGATCCACGATGTGTCCATCAATGACGTGAACAACCTGGGCAAGCACCTGAACAAGGAAAAGGGCCAGGACGAGCCGGTGAACAGGGCCATCCTCGATATTCTCGACCGCCTTGCCTCCCTCGAGGGACAGGGAGACGACGCGATGGAGCTCATCGCCCGGCAGTGCAACGTGATCCGCGGCAACTTCTTCGACAAGCGCCGCAAGATGGAAGACGCGATTCCCCAGGTTCTCCTGGTCAAGTCCGACTTCCTCGTGAAAGAGGTTCTTCCGAGCCTCGTGTTCGAAGATTGACGATTCGACAGGAGGGTGAGATATGGTAATTCTTGACAGACAGAAGACCTATACGGCAAAGGAGATCGCGGCCATCGAGAACAAGATGCTGGGCGGGATTCTGGCGTGCCGGACGACGGAAGCGGTGGAGGCTGCCATAACGTACGCCCGCTTCCTGAACAAGACCGGCTTGACGGCGGAAAACTATCCTCTCTTCATCAAGGTGCTGGAGATCGGCAACCACTGGGTCATCGATGCGCTCATCGGCACCCGGGATCCGTTCCTGTTCTTCAGCTCCATCCAGCCCAACTACCAGCTGCTCACAGCGGCGTTCAACCTGCTGGCGGAAAGACACCCGGGGGGCCTGTACGCGAAGTCCCTCTCCGTGGTGCTGGGCATCCTCCAGGCGGCCTACAACGTCCCCATCGACGGGTACAAGATCTACGGCCTGACGGTGTCGGACCTCAACGCCCTGGGCAAGCACCTGGACGAGGAAGCCGGCCAGGAGGATTCGCTCAACCGCTGCATCCTCGACATATTGGAGAAGGTTGCGCAACTGGAAGGCCTGGATGCGGCCAACCGCGACATGGAAGAGGTGGCGATCCACGCCAACGAGATCCGAAACTTCTTCTTCGACAGCACCAAGCACTTGAACGAGGTCATCCCGCCCGTGCTCCTGGTCCGCATGAGCTACAAGGACTTCGAGGTGCCGCCGCGCAAGGAAGTCGAGTTCACCAAATCGAAGCTGTTTGACACGGACAAGATCGCCAAGGAGCAGATCAACATCAGGGTGTCCTCGCGCGGTCAGGGCACCACCAAGGAAGCCAAGGAAGCGCCCGCGCCGGCTGCCCCGAAAAAGAGCACCGAATCTTCCGGCGGCTCCGGGCGGAAGACCAAGTAGTCGAGTCGGATCTCACGGGGGCGCCGCGGGGTGCGAGCGCGCTCTTAAGTCCCGTGTCGCCCTTCACTGTTCGCCTGAGCTTGAGGAAACGAAGGTAAGCCCATGGACGTGAAAAAGCTGAAAGAGGAAGCGAAGGTAGGCCATATATCCCAGGATTATATAGACTACCTCAAATACAGGTTCATCATGGAGGTGCTGGACTCCCCTGATACCCCATCGGCAAACGCCCTCTGGGCATACGCGAGCTTCTTGAACGATCACGGGATCAACAGCGACAACTATCCACTGTACATCGAGCTTCTTGCCAGCAACAACAAATCCGCCATCGACGCGCTTCTGGACGGCCACGATCCGGAGAAGTACTTCGATTGCGTGACGCCCAACCCCTATATCGTCAGGGCCACCTTCGAGACCTTTGCCCGGTTCAAGAGCAACGAGATCTACGATAAATCCCTGAGGGTATTCCTGGGATTCCTCTTCAAAGTGTACGAGTCCTCGGAGGTGGGCTACCAGTTGTATCCCCCATCAATCGCGGATGTGAACAACCTTGGAAAGTTCCTCGACGAATCGAAGGACCAGGAGTTCCCTCTCAACCGGGGCATCCTCGACTGCCTGGGGTGTCTGGCGGATTTGGAGAAGCCCCATGAGACGAGCATCGAAAAGCGGGAGCTCGCCGCTCAAGCCGGAAGGATCCGCTCTGATTTCTTCGACGCCAAGCGCCGCCTGAACCAGTCCATTACCGAGGTGATACTGGAGAAGGCCAAAAAGCCGACCTTCGGGGTACCCCCCGAGCATATCTACGGATAGGGGGGCGGCCCCAGACCGACCCCTCCCCTTTCCCCCCGCTCCCATCATCAACCCTTCTTGCCCTTTCCGTAAATGGCCCGGAAGGTCTTTCCCATGTCCAGGTACTTGTCCTCTCCGGAGGGTGCCGCAGCGGCGGGGAACTGGCTCTCGAAATAGCCGCGCACATAGTCGATTCGCTTGAGAATGTTGGCCGCGACCGTCCTTGCCAGCGTGGAGCGGTCTTTCTGGAAACGGAGGCACACCTTGCAGAGCTCCAGGAGCATCTTCTTGCCTACCGGCTTGAAGGCGTTGAAGCGGATGTTGAAAAACTGCATGTCGTAGCCCTGGAAGTGCTCCAGCTTCAGGGGGGTCAGGTATCGCGTCTTCTCGGTTCTCTCCCAGCCGAAGGTTTTAGGACGTCCCTTGATCTTCACGCCCTCGTGGAGCAGGTCCACGTTCGAGTAATCGATGGCGATGACGATCTGGTCGTCCTTGGAGTTGTATCGGATCATGTAGTTGTTGGGGTTTCTGTCCTCATCGTAGTAGATCCAGCGGTTGATCAGGTCCAGGAGGAGCTGCTCCTTGAGCTGAAGGATGTCGGTATAGTTGGCCCCTGAAAGCTGCTCCGCATGGGTGATGATCTTCGTCGCCTTGTACAGCGTGCCGCCGATGCGCGTCACGATGGTGGGGGCTGAAATGGTCCGCGAGAAGAAATCGAGGAAGAAGCAGATGGAGCCCATCGCGGCCCGCACCGCCTCATCCGCCGCGATGGGCTTCACGATCCAGCTCTCCCCGGGGTTGTCCCGCTCGACCGCGCCGACGTAATCGCGCACCTCCGCGAAGAAGGGGATTTTCAGGGACTGATCTATGGACAAAAGGTCGTCCACGGAGAGCTTCTTCAAGAGCTGCTCGTAGCTCTGGTCCGCGCACAGGAGATGAATCAGCTCCGCATCGCGGAGAAAGCGCGGAACCTCGGAATAGTCGAAGTATCCCATCGAATACCTCCCGTTGACAGCGTGCCCGAAAGCCCGCGGCTAGCGATAGTCGTCCATGACGTAGCGGCGCGGCTTGAGCTCGAGATCCGCGTACTTCACGTTATAGCCGGAAGAGGAGCGAATCGACAGGTACGGGCATATCGTCTCCAGCGTGTCGTAGAGGATGACGTGATCGTGGGTGCCGAGGATATCGATCCAGATCGAATCCTGCTCTCCCCACGTCCACATCGGGTTGTGGCCCACGATGAACGGGATGCTCTTGGGGCAGCCCAGGAGTCGCCTCGTCTCGTCCAGGTCCTCGGGCCCGTACTCCTTCATGCTCGGGGTGGAGCGCGTCTCGTTAAGCCTGTTCCACGTGAGCTGCCAGAAGTAGTTGTCGAAATGCCGAACATTGATGAGCTCGTTCCTGGTGATCCCGCCCCGCACGGGGCCGGCGTGCGTTGCCAGGAACCAGCGGTGGATCACGAACAGGGGCAGCGCATCGTAGAGCTCCTGCATCAGCTCCACGTACCGCTTGCCCCGCGCCTTGGCCAGCGCCTCCCGCCAGAATAGGCCCTGCTGGATGCCGCGCTTGGAGAGCTGGGGGTTGAGGGAGTCGTGGTTGCCCAGGATGTAGATGACGTTGTCGGGATACTCGTTGAGAAGCTCAATGATGATGTCCATGGTCTCGATGGAGGAGTCCATTTCGTAGGCGAAACCGGTCTTGTCGTTATGGACGGCGTCGCCGAGGAAGAGCAGCACCGCCTTGTTCTGCCGGACCTTCGACAAATTGTCCGAATCCTTGAGGATTGCGCGAAGGTTCTTGAAGTTGCCATGCAGGTCCCCAATGACTATGAACTCCCTCTTCTCGCTGCGAGCAAACTCGATCAGCCCCCCGGGGCGGCCGTCGGAGCCGGCGGGACGCAAGCTCTCATCCAGGGAGAGGACCTTGGCCACAGCGTCTTGAAGGAGTTTGGAGTGTCGATCGCGAACGCCGCGGACGCCCATTGCTGCCTTACTGGAAGTCGACCAGCTCCACTTCGAAGACCAGAAACGAGTCGGGAGGAATGGCGCCTGGATATCCCCTCTCGCCATAGGCGAGCTCCGGCGGAATCACCAGCAGCCGCTTCTCGCCCTTCTTCATTGCGGCGAGCGCTTCGTTCCATCCCGGGATCACCTGCCCGATCTTGAACTGGGCGGGGCTGCCCCGCTCGATCGAGCTGTCGAATACCCTTCCGTCGAGGAACTTCCCCGTGTAGTTCACGGTCACCAGAGCGCCGGCCGCGGGGCTCGGGCCGTTTCCCGTCTTGAGCGCCTGGTACATGAGGCCGGATTTTGTGGTCGTGAGCTTGGGCCACCGCTTCTGGATCTGAGTCAGGGCGGACTTCCTGGCTTCGGCACGCTTCTCCCCAAGGCCTGCCTTGGCTTTAGCCACCATGGCGTCGAAGCCGGCCTGGCTGGCCGTGAACGCCTTGGCCGCAGCGCCGATGCGCAGGATCTTGACGCTCACGATCTTGTCTCCCTGCTTGACGCTCTTCACCACGTCCATGCCCTGCACGACGCGGCCGAATACCGTGTATCCGCCGTCGAGCTGGGGGAGCTCCTTGAGAGTGATGTAGAACTGGCTGCCGTTTGTGTTGGGCCCGGAGTTGGCCATGGCGAGGATGCCCGGCGCGTCGTGCTTCAGCTCCGCCACGATCTCGTCGGGAAACGAGTAGCCCGGGCCGCCGGTGCCGTCTCCTCGGGGATCGCCGCCCTGGATGATGAAATCCGCCACGACGCGGTGGAAGGTGAGCCCGTCGAAAAAGTGCTTGCCCTTCGAGCCGTTGGCGGAGATCGTTCCCTCGGCAAGACCGACGAAGCTTGAAACCGTCAAGGGAGCCTGCTGGAAGGCCAGGCTGCACACGATCAGTCCCCGGGATGTATTGATTTGAGCGTACAGGCCGTCCGGCAGGCTCGTGGTTTCGGCGTGAGCGGCCATAACGGCCACCACAAGGGAAGAGGCGATAAGAAAAGTGTATTTCACGCGCCAGTGATAGCCCCTTCCACCGGCCGCTGTCAAGGGACTCACGATGGAGCGTTTACAAAGCCTGATCCGAGGGGTAAATTCTGGATTGAGGCTACCGAATGAACGGCGAGAACAGGCGAATCCTCCTGCGAAACGAAGTCGAGGCCGCCCTTCTGGAGGAGATCCTCCAGCGGGACGGAATACCTCACTACATAAAATCGTACCACGATCGCGTGTACGACGGAATCTGGCAGCTGCAGAACGGCTGGGGGCAGATCGACGCTCCCGTCGAATACCTGAGCGGGATAGAAGCGCTGCTCAGCCTGATCAGGAACAACAAGACCCTTCCGCCCGTCGTGTAGAAACGGCGGCCGGCGATACCCTCACCGCGGCGGCGAGATCTTCGCGCCGCACCTGCGCCTGGAGAAGGCCCGCCGCCGGGCAATAGTCAAAAACCGCGTATTGCGCAATCAGGGCCTTGGCACTACACTCAAGGCGCACATAAGCGACAGGTTTTTTGGACCATGATTCGAAACGGCGCAGCCCTCTTTTCAGCGAAGAAGGGCATCTGGATCTTTCTTTTCCTTGTCCTGTCGATATCCCTGTCGGCCGCCCTCGAACATGCCGACCCCGGGCAATCCACCCACACCCTCCGCATCGGGGAGAGAGACGTCGAGTACCTCAACTACCTGCTGTACCTGCCGTCCAGCTACGGGAAGGATCCGATCAGAAAGTGGCCCCTCATTGTGGCTCTCCACGGAAGCGAGGAACGGGGAAACGATCCGGCCCTGGTGAAGGCGAGCGGCCTGCCGGCGCTCGTGGAAAAGAACAGGGAGTTCCCCTTCATCGTGGTCTCTCCCCAGTGCCCGGCAGACCAGAGATGGTCGCCCTCGTGGACCAAGAAGCTCCTCGACGTGGTGGTCAAGCGCTTCACCGTGGACCGGGACAGGATCTACCTCACCGGCTACAGCATGGGCGGGTACGGCACCTGGGACACGGCGGAAGAGTATCCCGAGCTTTTCGCGGCAATCGCTCCCATCTGCGGCGGAGGAGACACGGATCAGGCGGGGCGCATCAGGGGCCTTCCCGTCTGGGCCTTTCACGGCGCGAAGGACCCGAACGTTCCGGTTGACGAATCGATCCAGATGGTGCGGGCGCTCAAGCGCTACGGCGGGGAGGTGAAGCTCACGATCTATCCCGAGGCGGAGCACGACGTATGGACGGTCACGTACCGAAATGCCGGGCTGTACAGCTGGTTTCTGACGCACAGGAAAATGGGCCCGGCCGTCCAGTACCTCCGCGCAGATCTCGGCAGGAGGGCCCAGGCCGGAATCCAGCTTCTCAAAAGCACCGTTCTCATCCCGATGACGGTCCACTAGCTCAAAACCGAACGCCGGAGGCTCTCGGGGCGCGCGTAGGAGTCAACCTGAGCTCTCCAGCTCCACCTCCGCCGGGTCATCGGGCCGGGCCACCACCCTCCACTGCTGGGCTTCCCTGTCGAAATCCGCGATCTTCTCCAGCGGCATCTTGATGTATCTGCCCTTGGCCTCCACGGCGACTTCACCGCTCGCCAGCAGCAGCTCTCCCGATCCCTCGAAAAAGCGCGGGGAATCCTTGTCGATGCGTCCTACGACGCGAAGCGCCCCGCCGATGGGGATGGGCTTTCGAAGGCGCATGGAGAACTCGACCGTCACGCCCCACACCTCGCCGCTCCCGCGCATCATGATGGCGCGGCCGATCGTCTCATCCAGGATGGCGGCTGCCACCCCTCCGTGGAGCCGGGCAGGATAGCTCTGGTGCCCCTCCGACGGCTCGAACACTGCCAGGAGCTCCCCGTTGTCAAGCTCGTAGAAGGCGGTGCGCAGGCCCATCGCATTGGAGAGGCCGCAGACAAAGCACATCTTGGTGTTTGGCTGTTTGCCCGTCACCTTTCGTCTCATCTCTTTACTCCGAAACAAGCACGATTTGCGAGGCCTCGTGGTATTCGGGCCCCAGGTGGGGAAGAAGCTCGGCCACGTCCCGCTCGCTTCCCTCGATGCCCAGGGCGGCGAAGCCTTTGTCTCCCCGTGCGCCCAGCTGCAGGTCCACGACGTTGACTCCTCGCGAGGCAAGGGCGGAAAGAAGGACGAGGAGCACTCCCGGCTTGTTGGCGTGCACCGTGATCAGCATGTGGCGCGAGACGGGCACGGGCAGCCATGCCCCGTCCACCTCCAGGAGGTAGGCCGGCGCCCTCTTCAGCGGCGGAAGGGCGATGCGCTTCTCCGGCTCGATGCTGAAAAAACGCTCCCGGGCGGTGCCGATGACGAAATCGACGGCCTCGCGCACCCGCTCCCGAGGCCCGTTGAGGGTCAGGTAGGCCGTGGCCGTCCCGTCCTCGCGCGAGTTGAGGTAGGCGGTCTCCACGTTGATCTCCTCGGAGGCGAGGGTGTTGAGCAGTATCGCGAGGGTCCCCGGGGTGTCCGTATGGTGAGAAAACAGGCACGACAGCTCCCCGCCACGGTACGCCGGCACGCGGTCCGAGATCGTGAGAGACCTGTCCAGCCTCCGCGCGCGCAGGGCGTGGAACGACCCCAGGGACGAGGACTCGGGAAAGATGCGGGCAAGCGGCTTGAAGTCTCCCCCAAAGGAGAGGTGGGGGATCTCCAGGCGCAGCTCGCGATCGAACCTCTGGTTGAGCATCTCGATGGCGAGGTTGAGGACGCGAAACCTGTCCTCTCCCCGCGTGCCGCGCGGGGCGGTTTCAAGGGGGCGCTTCTCGGGGATCCCGCGGGAGAAGGAGACGTAGTAGCGGTAGCCTGCCTCCTGCATGTGGCGGATGCCGGCCGCGTAATCCTTGCCAAGGTCCTCCACCCCATGGGTGTCCGAACCGATGGCCACGGGGATTCCCAGCCCGCGCGCCCGCTTGAGGATCTCGAGGTCGGGATAGATTCCCACTCCCTTGCGCAGGCCGGAGAGGTTCACATCGAGGGCGAGGTTTCGCTCCGCGATCATCTCCAAAAGCGTGAACAACCGGTGGGACGCCCCGTCGTCTGCGGAGTCGAAATCCTTGAAGGAGTCCGGCAGGGGAGCATAGAGCTTGGGAATGTCGAGGTGGCCCACCACGGAGATGATCTGGCCGCAGGCGTCCACCATCTCGATCATCTCGTCGAAATACCCCTCCCACAGCCCCTGGAGTCCTCCCCGCAGGCCGATGAGACGCTCCGTATCCTCCTTGGAGCCGTCGTAGGGAATCCCCTCGGGGGAGAAGTGGACGGAACAGATGACGAAATCCACGCCGGGGGCCTGGTAGAGCTTGGCGCGGGTCCACTCCATTCCCAGCCCCGTTCCCAGCCACTCCAGCTCCACGCCGAAGCGGATCCGGATCCTGCCCGCGTAGCGCCGCCGCAGGTCCTCCATCCTGGCCGAATAGTCGAAGTATGCGGCGTCCCCGCGGATGAACTTGACGTCCGTGGCCCGCTCGCTGGCATAGCGGAACCGCGTGAGCCGTGGAGTGTGGATGATGAGGGTGAGAGAGGGGAATCGGAGAGCCAGGGCGCGCTCGATCAGGCCGTCCAGGTCGTCCACCCCATGGCTGACGTGATCCTTTCCCGTTCCGACGTGTATCCCGTGGGTCTCCCAGACGTGCGCTCCGCGTTCCATGGCGGTGAGTGTAGCAGAAAAGGCCGGTACGCGTCTGTGCGCCCTCTCCGCCTCTCTCGTGGTTCGACGGTGAAATGCGAATCCTTGAACGGCGATCCCTTCTTTACTATCTTAAGGTGAGAGGGGGCGGCTGAAGTGGATGCACAGCAAATGTCCGATAAGCTGCGGACGATCATCGACGCTCATGGCGCCGGAATCCTCGCATCGACGGATGCGGAGGGAAGGCCCCACGTGCGGTGGCTCACTCCCGTGATCTTTCCCTCCCGGCCCGGGAGCATCTACGCCCTCACGGTCCCTATTTTCCCCAAGGTGGGCCAGCTTCGCGCCAGTCCCTTCGTGGAATGGCTCTTCCAGACCCCTTCCTTGAGCGAAGTGGTAACCGTCCGCGGCAGGATCGTCGTCGTGGACAACCCGTCCCTGCGCTCCCAGGTGCTGGAGGCGATCGGCAAGCGTCTCTTTTCCCTCTGGAAGCTGACGCACGACGCGCGGGACCTGGCCGTGCTGGAGACGGAGATCGAAGAGGCGACCTACTACAAGCCCATGGAGGGCAGCAGGGAGGCCGTTTCCTTCGGCAGGCAAGGGAGCCCGTGATGGCGAAGCTGAAACAGAAAACGGCCCCTGAGGTGGATGTGCTCACGGGATATCTACGGCAGATGCTCCTCATCCGCAGGTTCGAGGAGAAGGCGGCACAGATGTACGGCCTTCGAAAGATCGGGGGCTTCTGCCACCTCTACATCGGCCAGGAGGGGGTGGCGGTCGGCGCCATTTCCGCCCTTGACCTCGGCCGGGATTACGTCGTGACGGCCTACCGGGACCACGGCCACGCCCTGGCCTGCGGGATGGACCCCAAGACGGTCATGGCGGAGCTCTTCGCCAAGGAGACGGGATGCTCGCGGGGCAAGGGCGGGTCCATGCACCTGTTCGACAAAGACAAACACATGTTCGGCGGAAACGGCATTGTTGGGGCCCAGATCCCCGTGGCCACGGGGGTGGCCCTGAAGTGCCGCTACAGGAAGGACGGCGGGGTTGTGCTCTGCTTCTTCGGAGACGGAGCCATCCACCAGGGCTCGTATCACGAGAGCCTCAACATGGCCAAGATCTGGAACCTGCCCATCGTCTACATCTGCGAGAACAACCATTACGGGATGGGCACCGATTGGCGGCGGGTCTCCGCCGTGACCGACTTTTCCTCCATGGGCTGCTCTTACGGCATCCCCGGCAAGCAGGTCAACGGCATGGATGTGCGCGAGGTCCACCGGGAAGTCTCCGCCGCGGTGGAAAGAGCGCGCGCGGAGTCCTCCCCGATGTTCCTGGAGATGCTCACCTACCGCTACCGCGGCCACTCGATGAGCGACCCGGCGAAATACAGGACCCCGGAGGAGCTGGAGTCCTACAAGAAGCAGGACCCCATCCTCATCCTCAAGCAGGCCATGACCGAGTCGGGGGCCTTGAGCGAATCCGACTACGAGGCGCTGGACGCTTCCAGCAAGGCGGCCTGCGAAGAGGCGGTGAGCTTCGCCGAGGAGAGCCCCGAGCCTCCCCTCCAGGCGATGTACGAGGACGTATTCTCCGAGGGTGAAACCTGATGGCCTCAATCACGGTCCGCGAAGCGCTCCGCCAGGCCATGGACGAAGAGATGGCCAGGGACGACAGGATCATCCTCCTGGGCGAAGAGGTGGGCGAGTACGACGGCGCCTACAAGGTGAGCCAGGGGCTTCTCGCCAAGTACGGACCCGAGAGGGTGATCGACACCCCCATCTCGGAGCTGGGGTTCACCGGCATCGGAATCGGCGCCGCGATGGCGGGCCTCCGTCCCATCGTGGAGTGGATGACCTTCAACTTCTCGCTCCAGGCGTTCGACCAGGTGGTCAGCAACGCGGCCAAGATGCGCTACATGTCGGGCGGCCAGTTCAGCCTGCCCATCGTCTTTCGCGGGCCCAACGGACCGGCCGAGCACCTCGCCTCCCAGCATTCCCAGGCGCTCCAGTCGATGTTCGCGCATGTCCCCGGGCTCAAGGTGGTGGCGCCGTCGAACGCCGCGGACGCGAAGGGTCTGCTCAAGGCCGCCATCCGCGACGACAACCCCGTGATCTTCATGGAGGCGGAGCTCATGTACGGGTGGAAGGGCGAGGTGCCTGAAGGGGAGCACATCGTCCCGCTTGGCGCGGCAGAGGTGAAACGGGCGGGAAAGGACGTCACCCTCGTCGGGTTCTCCAAGCCCCTGAAGACGATCCTCGAGGCGGCGGACGCCCTCCTGACCCAGGGGATCGAGGCCGAGGTGGTGGACCTGCGGACCGTCAGGCCCCTGGACGAGCGGGCGGTCTACGCCTCCGTGTCGAAGACCAACGCCTGCGTCGTGGTGGACGAGGCCTGGCCCTTCGCGAGCGTCGGCTCTCACGTGGCGTGGCTGGTTTCGCGCAACTGCTTCGACGATCTGGACGCTCCCGTGGAGCTGGTGTCCTCCGAGGATGTTCCCCTGCCGTACAATCACACCCTGGAGCTCGCCGCACAGCCCTCCGTGGAAAAGATCGTGGACGCCGTGAAACGCGCCCTGTACAGGTGAGGAGGGGTCATGGCAGAAAAAGTGGTGATGATCGCCCTCTCTCCCACGATGGATGCGGGAACTCTCGTGAAGTGGCGCAAGAAGGAAGGCGACACGGTGAAGAGCGGGGACGTGATCTGCGAGGTTGAGACGGACAAGGCCACAATGGACTACGAGTCCAGCTCCGAGGGCGTGCTCTTGAAGATCCTCCTCCCCGAGGGAGGGCAGGCGAAGGTGGGAGACCCGATCGCCATCCTGGGAAAGCCGGGAGAGGACATCGCCGCGCTCCTGGCGGAAAGCCCCCCGCCGCCCGCGGCGCCAAAGCCCATTTCGGCAGCGGCGGCGCAGGTCCCGGCCGCCGGGCTCTCGGGGCAGCAGACGGCGCCCGCTCCGGCAGCGCAGATCGCCCAGACCGGCCGCACCCTCAGCTCGCCCCTTGCCCGAAGGATGGCCAGGGAGCGTGGAATCGACCTCCGAGCCGTGCCGGGAAGCGGCCCGGGCGGGCGCGTCGTTAAGCGGGACATCGAGACGGCTTCCACCGGCGCATCGCGGGCCGCGGCGGGGCTCCCCGCTTCGCCGGCCTTCCCGGCGGGGCCTTCGACATTTGCGGGCGGCGCTACTCCGGTCCTTGCCCCCGCGCCGCAGGACCAGGTCCTGCCGCTCACCGGGATGCGCAGGACCATCGCCCGGCGTCTCTCGGAGTCGATGTTCACGGCGCCGCATATCTACCTCACGGTATCCATCGCCATGGACGCGATCATGGCCGCTCGGCGGGAGCTGAACGCGGGCCGCGCGCGAAAGGTGTCGATGAACGCCTTTCTCATCAAGCTTTCCGCCGAGGCCTTGAAGCGGCATCCCCGGGTGAACTCCTCGTGGAACGGGGATTCAATCCTGGTGCGGGGAAGCATCGACATCGGCCTGGCAGTAGCCCTCCCGGACGGCCTTGTTACTCCGATTGTCAGAAACTGCGGCTTCAAGGGAATCGGCGCAATCGACGAGGAGCTCGCGGACATGGTCGAGCGGGCGCGCGCGGGAAGGCTCGCGCCTGAGGAGTACAACGGGGCGAGCTTTTCCATCAGCAACCTCGGTTCCTTCGGGGTGGAGGAGTTCACCGCGGTCATCAACCCTCCCGGCTCCGCCATCCTCGCCGTGGGCGCCATCAAAAGGCAGCCCGTTGTCGATGAAGAGGAACAGCCGGCGCCGCCGGGAGGGCGGCCCATCGCCGCGCCGGACATCGCCGGCATCGGAGGGCCCGCCCTCACCGTTCGAAGCATGATGCGGGTCACTCTCTCCTGCGACCACCGCGTCATCGACGGCGCCGTGGGCGCCGCGTTTCTTGCGGACCTGCGGGCTATGATGGAAAACCCCTTTCGCATACTGTATTGAAACAGCAGGGAGGAGCATGATTTGAGCGGTTTCGATTACGACGTGCTCATCATAGGCTCAGGCCCCGGTGGCTACGTGGCCGGGATCCGCGCGGCGCAGCTCGGGCTGAAGTCCGCGGTGATAGAGAAGGACAAGCCGGGGGGAGTATGCCTCAACATCGGCTGCATCCCCTCCAAGGCCCTCATCCACCAGGCGGAGATCTTCCGTGGAATAGCGGCGCTTCAGGAGGCGGGGGTCACGGTCGACTGCACGGGATTCGATTACGCCAAGGTCTACGAGAAATCCCGAAAGGCCGCGGACACGCTGTCCCGGGGCGTCGAATATCTGCTGAAGAAAAACAAGGTGGAGCTCATCACGGGAGAGGGAAAACTCTCGGGAAAGAACGAAGTGCTGGTCGGCGGCAGCAGGAAGGTGACGGGCAGGAACATCATCATCGCCACCGGCTCGCGCCCGCGAGAGCTTCCCGGCTTCCCCTTCGACGAAAAGCGGGTCCTCTCGTCCAACGGCGGGCTCATGCTCACCAAGCTTCCCAAGAAGATCGTCATCCTGGGCGCAGGCGCCATCGGCGTGGAGTTCAGCCACATCCTCAACGCCTTCGGGGTCGAGGTGCACCTGGTGGAAATGATGGACCGCATCCTTCCCCTGGAAGACGCGGAGAGCGTTTCCGTTCTCGAGCGGGCCTTCAAGAAGCGCGGGATCTCGATCTCAACATCCACCAAGGCCCTATCAATGGAAAAGGGAAAATCGAGCGTCAAGGTCGTCCTGGAGGATTCCTCAGGCGTGAAAAGGACGGTGGAGGCGGATCAGCTCCTTGTGGTCGTGGGGCGTGCCCCGAACTCCGAGAAGATCGGCCTGGAGACCGTGGGGCTGTCCACGGAGAAGGGCGCCATCCCCGTGGGGGATTTCTATCAGACGAAGGTGAGCGGAATCTACGCCATCGGGGACGTGATTCCCGCTCCCCTCCTCGCCCACGTGGCATCCAAGGAAGGGGAGATCGCGGTGGAGCACATCGCGGGCAAAAATCCGCCGCCGCGCATCGACCCGCTCTCCATTCCCAACTGCGTGTACAGCGATCCTCAGGTGGCCAGCTTCGGGCTTCCCGAATGGAAGGCGAAGGAGCTGGGCCGGAAGTACCAGAAAGCGAGCTTCCCGTATCGCGGGGCGGGAAAATCGGTGGCGGTGGAGCAGACCGAAGGCTTCATCAAGGTCCTGCTCGACGCCGACACGAAGGAGATCATCGGCGCCCACGCGGTCGGTGCCGAGGCAACCGAGCTCCTGCACGAGATCCTGCTTGCGCGAACCGCGGAGCTGCTTCCCGAGGACATCGCGAACATGATCCACGCGCACCCCACGCTGTCGGAGGCGGTCATGGAGACCATGCGCGCCGCCGAGGGCTGGGCGATTCACATCTAAAGCCCGGTTTCCGGCTTCACCCTTGCGCGCTCAGAACCCGGGATATATGCTCTAGATATATGATCGCTTGCCCCTCATTTTCCATTCCCGTTTTTTCTCGGATGGCGGGCCCTATCCTGTAAGAGAGGCGGCATGGAGATCGAGAAAAAGCGCGCTTCAAGAATCTGTTTTCTGACCGACAACATCATCAGCTTCGGAAAGTATCAGACCCTGATCTGGGAAGGCGCCACGGAAGCCGCAAGAAAAAACCGCGTCGATTTTGCCTGCCTCTGCGGAGGAACCCTCGAAACCTCCCCCTTGAGCCCCTACGAGAAAAGGCGCAACGCCGTCTATGAGCTCATCAACCCCGGCCATTTCGACGGGCTCATCGTCATCTCAACGGTGGGCAGCTTCATCGGCCTGGATCAATTCAGCGCCTTCCTGCGCCGCTTTTCGCCCCTCCCCACGGTGGTCATAGGCCGGCCGACCGAATCGTTCGCCTGCGTCGTGGAAGAAAACTACTCCAGCATGAAGGAGCTCGTCAGCCATCAGATCCGGACGCACGGAAAGAAGCGTATAGCCTTCATCCGCGGCCCCGCCGCCTTGCAGGAGATGGAAGACCGATTTCGTGCCTACCAGGACGCCCTCAAGGAAAACGGAATAGAGTACGACCCGAGCCTCACGTTCATGGGAGACCTGATGCCGGATTCGGGAAGGAGGGCTTCCGAGTTCTTCTTCGATGGAAGGAGAGCGGCGCCGGACTGCCTGGTCGCGGTCAACGACAACATGGCGCTTGGCGCGATCGAGGAGCTGAAAAACCGGGGGATATCCATCCCGGACGATCTGGCCGTGGCGGGATACGACGACATCGAAGAGGCGGGAGTTTCGATTCCGGCCCTCACCACGGTCCGATCTCCCATCAAGCAGATGGGTTTCGCCTCCGTGGAGCTGCTCTTGAAAACGCTTCGGGGGAAACCGGGCCCGTCCCGGCTGACGCTTTCCTCGGAGGTCGTCATACGGGAATCCTGCGGCTGCTCGCTCACCAAGCTCGTCACGTATCGGCCCCGGCGGAACAGTCCATCGGCCGGCCTGCCCGGAATCAGAAGGAATAAGAAGCGGATCATCGGCTCCCTCTCCCGGCTCTTCAATGGAGCCATGGAGAAGCGATTCATCGAAAACCGTCTTGAAACCCTCTTCGATTCGTTCGTCAAGGATCTGGAGGAAAAGAAGCCGGTCCGCCGCTTCGCCACGAACCTATCGGCCGTCTTGAACGATACCGTTCTCTCGGACAGCAACATCCTGCTGTGGCATGGAATCATCGCTGCGTTCCGCAGGAAGGTCCAGGAGTTCCTGACCGAGACGGAGGACATCGACTATGCTTCCGCCCTCTGGGATTCAGCGCTCCTGGTGATAGCCAACTACGCCTTCCGCATTCCGAAGTTCCAGACCATCGAGCGCGAGAAGCAGTCCGAGATCCTCAGGTCCGTGGGCAGGAACATCAACACTCTCTACGACATGCAAAGGCTGGCGGAGATCATCACGGACGAGCTTCCCAGGCTGGGCATCCGGTATTTCTTCATCTTCATGAACGAGGAGACGGCGGAGGGAATGCGCTGCGGAGGCATGCTCTCCGGCACCCTCAGGCTCACCGCGGCCTTCTGCGCCGGAGCGAGGCTGAACCTCGAGGCGATGCAGAAGGAGTTCCATCGCGACGCTTTCTTCGAGGACTTTTTCACGATCGCATCGAGGCAGGGCGAGAACGCGTCATTCCTGGTGGAGGCGCTCCACTTCCGGGAAGAGAACTTCGGCTTTGTCGTCTACCAATCCGACGCGCGCTCCAATGTCATCTTCGAGAATCTCACGGGTCAGATCAGCAGCGTCCTCATGAGCAGCATCCTCTATCACGAGCGGCTGGCCGCCGAAGCCAGGCTCACGTCAGCCCTCCAGGAGCTGGAGAACACGAACGAGAAGCTGGAAAGCTATTCCATCATCGACGAGCTCACGGGGCTGTACAACAGGCGGGGGCTCTTCACCTTCGCCGAGCAGCAGATGAACCAGTCCATCCGCACGAACAAGCGCTTCCTCCTGTTCTTCGGCGACATGGACGACCTGAAGCTGATCAACGACGGCTGGGGCCACAGCGAAGGCGACCGCGCCCTGCGGGCGCTCACGAGGATTCTTCAGGACTCGTTTCGGAAATCGGACATCATCTCCCGCATCGGCGGGGACGAGTTCGTGATCATCGCGCCGGAAACGCCGGCCTCCATGGCGGGCGCGATTCTGGACAAGCTGGCCGAAAAAATCAGGACGGCGAACGAAAAAGAGCCCCACCAGTATCCCCTGGACATCAGCTTCGGCGTCGCCGAGTTCGACGCTGAAAAAAAACCGGACATCGAATCCCTTCTTGCCGAGGCGGACAAGCAGCTGTACCTGAATAAGGAAAGAAAAAAGCACCAGGCCGAAGAATAGCTCAGGCGGCGCCCAGACCGCGGCTCGTGAAAAGCGCTGAGCCTACCTCTGAATGCGAGCCTGAGGTGGCCCCCGTCTACCGCTGGACCCGGCCGGAGCCGGACCCGCCCATGAGGCTCTTCACCTCGGAAACGGAGAGAAGGGGCAGGTCTCCGGGAATGGAATGCTTGAGGCACGAGGCCGCGACAGCGAACTCCAGCGCCTCCTTCGGCCCCGACAGAGAGCCCAGGCCGTAGATCAAACCCGCGGCAAACGCATCGCCGCTTCCCACCCTGTCCACCACGTCGCGGATCTCGTAGCCGCGGGAAACGAGGAACTCGCTTCCCGTGTGCAGCAACGGCGGACCAACCGTTGTCGTCAGCGGAGCGGCTCTGGCGAAGGGTTATGGCGAGATGGGAGAGGTTGGGGTATTTTGAAAGCACCTTTTCCGCGAGCCCCCGGTACTGGCTGGGCTCAAGCGATCCGGATTCAACGTCGGCGGCTACGCTAATTCCCAGGGATTTCTGGCAGTCCTCCTCGTTGGCCATGGCGACGTTCGCGTGCTTCACGAGCTCCCCCATGATCTCGGGGGCTGACGCGCCGTACTTCCAGAGATTCTTTCGAAAGTTCAAATCGCAGGACACGGTGACGCCCATCCCGCGCGCCTTCTTCACCGCCTCCAGGGAAAGATCCGCTGCGGACTGGGAAATTGCGGGAGTGATGCCCGTGATATGCAGCCAGCCCGCGCCGGAAAGCGCGCTTTCCCAGTCGATGTCGCCTTTTTTCGCCTCCGCGATGGCGGAGCCGGCCCGGTCATAAATGACCACGGAGGGTCTCTGATTGGCGCCGCCCTCGAGGAAGTAGATCCCCAGGCGGCTTCCCTTTCGAACGATTGCCGACGTGTCTATTCCATGCCGGGCGAGCTCGGCGACGCACGCGTCGCCTATCGCGTTCGCGGGTATGACGGAGATGTAGGCCGAGTCCAGGCCGAAGCGCGCCAGGGCCACGGCGACGTTCGCCTCGCCTCCGCCGAAGGTCGCCTCGAAGCGCGGGCTCTGGAAGAAGCGTTCCGCACCCGGCGGCTTGAGACGCAGCATGATTTCACCGAAGGTGACGTATCGCGCCATGCCCACCTCCTCTCTTTTCTCACCTCTGCAGAAGGTGGACGGCGAATCCGGAGATCTCGGCGTCGAGGTAAATCGCGGTGAGCCTGCCGTCCTTCTCCTTCGCGGTCTCCGGCTTCGAGTGAACGCCCTTTCTCTCGAGGCAGGCAAGGGCCCGCGGGATACTCAAGCTCGAAACGGCCAGGTGCCCATGGGACCCGAGAAACGGGCCCTTCATGAACTCGAAGCCGCCGGCGAAGGTCGAGCTGTTGCCGTCCTTGAGGGGAAACGCGAAAAGCCGGGCCATCTCACGGGCGCCGGCCATCGCGCTTTCCGCGCTCGATTCATTGATCCCCACGTGGGCCAGCTCGAAGCCGAGGGAAAGGGCGACCGCTTCGCGCGCGAGCTTTTCGATCTCGTCGAACTTTCCGGCTGAGATCATCGCATCCTTGGCAATCCACGTTCCGCCTACCGCCAGAACGCGGTTGAAAGAGAGGTATTCCTTGATATTGGAAGGATCCACTCCGCCGGTTGGGATGAACTGTACGCCCCCGAAGGGCGCCGACATGGCCTTCAGGAACTCCAGTCCTCCCGAGGCGCCCGCGGGGAAAAACTTCAAGACTTCCAGGCCGCGCTCGAGGGCAAGCTCGATCTCGGTGGGCGAGCACACCCCCGGGGTCACCGCGATTCCCTCACCGACGCAGTAGTCCACCACCTTCGGGTTGAAGCCGGGAGAGACGATGAAGCGCGCCCCGGCGCCGACGGCTTTCTTCACCTGCTCCACGGAAAGGACCGTTCCCGCCCCGACCAGGAGCTCGGGAAGCTCCCGGGTAATGGAGGCGATAGCCTCCTCGGCGGCCGCCGTTCTGAAGGTTATCTCGACAATCGGAAGGTCAGCCGCGAGGAGAGCCTTGCCCAGGCCCACCGCGTCCGACGCCTTGTCTATCTTGACCACGGGGATGACCCCGATCTCTCCGATCCTCTTCAACGCCTCGTGCATTCCGTCTCCTCCCTCGCCCAAGACCGCAGGCCCGAGTGAAAAACCAATCAGCGCGCAAGCGCCCGCGCCGCCGACGGTGAGTTCACCGGATAGACCGGTTTCCCGCCGGTGAGGACGGCCGCGACGTTCCTGGCCGCCTTGGTCTTGAGCTCAACAACGGACTCCTCGCTGTACCAGCCCGTGTGATCCGAAAGAACAACGGTGTCCAGGCTCCGCAGGGGGCTGTCGGCGGGAAGCGGCTCCTTTTCGAAAACATCGAGGCCGGCGCCCGCGATCCGTCCGGCCTGGAGCGCACGCGAGAGAGCCCCCTCGTCGATAACGGCCCCGCGGGAAGTGTTGATGAGGATGGCGCTCGCCTTCATCCGCGCGATTTCACGCGAGCCGATCATTGCCCTGGTATCCGCTTTCAGCGGAACGTGCACCGAGATGTAGTCCGATTCTTCGAGCACCCTCTGGAGGCTCGCCTTTTCCCCCCCGGCCTTGGCAATGCTTCCCTCGTCCTCCGTCGGGTCGCAGACGAGCACGCGCCGAAAGCCGAAGCCGCTGACCTTGCCATGCAGGCATTTTCCCACCCTGCCGTATCCGATGATCCCCAGCGTCTTTCCCGCGATCCTGCTCGTAGGCTGGTCTCTGTGGAGATTCCACCCCCCCTGGCGGATCCGTCTGTCCTTGTAGGCGATCTTTCTCACGCAGGACAACAGGAGCGCCATGGCCTGATCCGAGGCTTCCTCGTGGCAGTAGTCCGGAACGCGGGCCACCCAGATCCCCTTCCGCGTGGCCGCCTCCACGTCGACATTGTCGAAGCCCACCCCGTAGCGCGAGATGACGCTGCAGCGGGCGAGGCCCGAGATGATCGCTTCCGTCATGGGAAAGAGGTTCACCAGAATCCCGTCCGCTTCCCGCAGGGCGACGGCCGCATCCTCGGGGCTCGTGAGGCTCCTCACCTCCAGGCGGGCGCCGATCTCGCCGAGGACCGCTTCCTCCTCCCGGTAGCTTCCGAATCGGTCGTCGGTGACGACGACGGTGAACATGTCCATGAATGGTCCCCTCCTCGATGCTCGAACTTCCAGTATACATGATCGGCGCAGCCGCAATCCAGGCCAAGGGGAAGATCGGGCGCCAGCTTGCGCGGGGTGTGCCGATGGGATACAAAGTGAGCAAATCTCGAGGAGGATGCAGTGGGTTTGGCCGTCGAGATCCTTCCCGTGGAGTCCGGCAGGGGCCGGCTCGCGGACCAGTTCATCGAGCTTCCCCACGGGGTCTACCGGGGATGTGACCGCTGGATCCCCCCGTTCAGAATGGACGTGCGCGCCCTTCTCTCCCGCAAGCATCCCTTCTTCGAGCGCTCCGCCGCGGCCTTCTTCATCGCCCGGCGTGACGGCCGGGCCGTGGGCACGATCGCGGCCATCGACAACAGACCCTTCAACGAATGGCACAAGACAAGGACGGGCCACTTCCACTTCTTCGACGTCTTCGAAGACCCCGAAGCCTCCCATGCCCTCTTCGAAGCGGCATTCTCGTGGTTTCGGACCCGAGACCTCGACTCGGTCATGGGCCCCTTCGGCTTCGGCCTCATGGGGATGGGGATCCTGGTGGATGGTTTCGAGCACCACGCCGCCATGACCATGATGGGCTACAACCACCCCTACTACCAGCGGCTTCTGGAGAGCGAGGGGATGGCCAAGTTCAAGGACCAGCTGTCGGCCTACATCGACGCCCGGAGCTTCGCGCTGCCGGATAAGATCCGGCGGGTAGCCGAGATCGCCCTTGCCCGCGGCAATTTCACTGTCCCCGATTTCACCTCCAAGAAGGAGCTGGCGCGCTACGCCCAGGACATCGGCAGGGTCTACAACGAGTCCTTTATCAGCCACGGGGACGAGTACAATCCCTTCTCCGAGGGCGAGATCGCCCGGATAACGGAGGAGCTGATCCGGGTAGCTGATCCGACCCTGATAAAGCTCCTGCTCTATAAAGGGGAGGTGGCCGGCTTCCTCTTCGGCTTCCCCGACCTGTCGGCGGCCTTACGGAGGTCCGGGGGCAGGATAACCCCCTGGGCCATCGCCGACCTGCTCCTGGAATACCGGCGCACCCGGTGGCTCATCGTGAACGGCGCGGGAATCCTGCCGCAATACCAGCGCCTGGGGGGCAATGCCCTTCTCTACTACCAGCTTGAAAAGATCGCCTCCCAGAGACAATTCCTCCACGTTGACGCGGTCCAGATAGCGGAGACGACGGAAATGATGCTCGCGGACCTCAAGACCCTCGGAGGGAGGGTTTTCAAGGTCCACAGGATCTTCAAGCGGGCCCTCTAGACCGATCGCCCGCCCCTCCACGGGGTTGGCCGGCCCAGACGGCGAGCAAGCCCAAATGTTGACACTTTCGAACGCTTTCGGGCACAATGCCGCCAATCATGAACGACAAGGTCGAGCTTGACCGCAGCCAGTTCGCCCAGACCATCCGCAGGATGATCGGAAACTCCCAGGGAGACCGCGTGGTGACGGAGAAGAACGTCTACCAGGAGGGAAACCCCTCCAACAAGCCGCTCATGCGGGAGATCGTGACAGACCTGATGCTCCCGGGAAGCCAGATCATCGGCTTCGAGAACCTGGCCGAGCTGCATCAGCTTGCCCAGAGAAAGAAACCCTGCCTCATCCTGATGGAGCACTTCAGCAACTTCGACATCCCCTGCCTCTACGAGCTCCTGGAGAGGCGTGGCCCGGAGGGAAAGCACGTGGCCGACGCCATCGTCTCGGTGGCGGGGGTGAAGCTCAACGAGACGGGCAGCCTCGTTCTGGCCTTTACCGAGATTTTCACCCGCGTCGTCCTGTACCCCTCCCGCTCCATGGACAACATCATGGACCCCAAGGAGCGAAAGGAGGCCCTCAAGCGCCGCGCAAAGCTCAACATGGCGGCCATGAAGGCGCTGATGAAACTGCGCAAGGACGGCAGGATCATCCTCGTGTTTCCCACCGGCACCCGCTACCGGCCGTGGGACCCCTCCACGGGACGGGGCCTGAAAGAGATCAACTCCTACCTGAAGTTCTACTCCTACATGGTCACCATTGCCATCAATGGAAATACCCTGCTGCCCAACCCCAACGGGAACATGGAGGAGGATTTCCCCAACAAGGACGTGATGATCTACACGGTGAGCCCCGTTACCAGATGCGCCGAGTTCCGCCGGGAAGCCCTCAAGACCAGAAATGGAGAGAAGGATCCCAAGCAGCACGTGGCGGACCAGGTGATGGCGGCGCTCGCCGCTCTGCACGAGCAGACCGAAAAGATCCGCCGTCCCCTCCTCGATGCCCCGCAGGGCTGAGGCGCCCCGGCTGAATACCCTCTAGTAGGGAAGCGTTTCGAGGCTGCACTCCAGAACCTGGGAAAGGGGCACGAAGCCCAGGGACTGGAAGAACTCCGAGAAGCGGAGGGACTTGCCGGCAAGCTCCGTGGTGAGCTTGCTCATGCCCTTCTCCCGGATGTCGCTGAGGAAGCGCTTCATGATCACCTGCCCCAGACCGATCCCACGCAGCTCCTTGATCACTGTAAGCTGAACGATGTGCACCGACTGTCCGCTCGCGACGCCCCAGGCGAACCCCGCCAGCTCTCCCGACGGAGTCTCGGCGACGAGCACGAGCGAGGCGTCGGCGTCGGGCTCCGGGATCCCCTCCCGCTTCTCCCGGAAGCGCGCATCGATGCGCGCCGACTGCTCCTTGGGGAAGAGCTCGAAAAACGCCTCCCGATCGAGGCGGAGGATCTCCTCGCGATGCCCCCTCACGCCCCACTCCAGCGAGAAATCGCTCGTGACCAGCTCGTCGGTCTCCTCAGGCTCCGGCGGCATCTTCTCCAGGCCCCGGGCTTCGCGGTTGAGGTTGTACCAGGAGATGATCACGGAGCGCAGCCGCTTTTCCTTGTAATTGAACCAGAGCTTTTCGATCTCGTGGTTCTTCTTGAGGGTGTTCTTGAAGTTGCGGAATACCCCCTTGCCGGTGGCAAGCGACGTTGCCAGAAGCTCCCGGTATACGGGGTTATACAGGGAAGTGACGAAACTCTCCATGAGGTGGAAGCCCTCCGCGGAGCCCCAGCGCGGAAGCGGGATGTACTGCTCCTTCGGATAATCCTCCGGGAGCGATTTCAACAGCAGAAGCTCTCCCGAGTCCGCGTCGATCACGTAGCGCTCCTCCTGATCCTCCATGGCGAATCCGATTTTGTCGATCATCTGCGGGGTGAGCTCGAACTTCATGGAAACAATTGTACGGGAGGCTCCCCGCTTGGATCAAGTCCACTCGCGCCCGGCGCCCCGTATTGTTGACACTTCGGGCCGGCCCCTGCATACTCGAATCCCGAAAGACAAAAGAGCAAAAAAACCCATCGGCGAGGAGGAATAGCAATGAGCATTATCGAATACGTTGAGGCCAGGGAGATTCTGGATTCCCGGGGAAACCCCACGGTTGAAGTGGACGTGGTTCTGGAAGACGGCTCCATGGGAAGGGCAGCAGTGCCCTCCGGAGCCTCCACGGGAGAGCACGAGGCGCTGGAGATGCGCGACGGCGACAAGGCCCGCTTCCTGGGCAAGGGAGTCCTCAAGGCGGTTTCCAACGTGAATAATGCGATCGCCGCCGAGATCGTGGGCCTCGACGCCCTGGAGCAGGTGGACATCGACCGCACCATGATCGAGCTCGACGGCACCGAGACCAAGGAGAAGCTCGGAGCGAACGCCATCCTCGGAGTTTCCATGGCCGTGGCCAGGGCGGCGGCTGATTTCCTCGGCCTTCCCCTCTTCAAGTACCTGGGGGCATACCACGCCTCCCTCATGCCGGTGCCCATGGCCAACATCATCAACGGCGGGGCTCACGCGGACAGCTCGGTGGACTTCCAGGAGTTCATGATCATGCCGGTGGGCGCCGAGTCCATCCGCGAGGCCGTCCGGATGATGGCGGAGATCTTCCACAACCTGAAATCGGTGCTCAAGTCCAAGGGCTACAACACGGGCGTTGGCGACGAGGGCGGCTATGCCCCCAGCCTCAAGAGCAATGACGAGGCCATCGAGGTCATTCTGCAGGCCATCGACAAGGCGGGATACAAGGCGGGTGACAACGTGTATCTGGCGCTGGACCCCGCCGCATCCGAGTTCTACGATTCAGCCAAGGGCAAGTACGTGTTCAAGAAGTCGGACAAGCGCGAGCTTTCCCCCAAAGAGATGGTGGACTTCTGGGTCAACTGGGCCAACAAGTACCCCATCATCTCCATGGAGGACGCGATGGCCGAGGACGACTGGGAAGGCTGGAAGCTGCTCACCGACAAGCTGGGAAAGAAGATCCAGCTCGTGGGCGACGACCTTTTCGTCACCAACACCAAGCGCCTGAAGATGGGAATCGAGAAGGGGGTGGCCAACTCCATCCTCATCAAGGTGAACCAGATCGGGACCCTGACCGAGACCTACGAGGCCGTTGAGATGGCCAAGAAGGCCGGCTACACGGCCGTGGTTTCTCACAGGAGCGGCGAGACCGAGGACAACTTCATCGCGGACCTCGTCGTCGGCCTTGAAACCGGCCAGATCAAGACCGGCTCCCTCTCCCGCTCCGACAGGCTGTCCAAGTACAACCAGCTCATGAGGATCGAGGAGCTTCTGGAAGGAGTCTCCACCTACGCGGGCAAGGATGCGTTCTACTCGATCAAGAAGTAGCCGGGTAGAATTACGCGAGATCTGAGGGCTGCCCGGAAAGGGCGGCCCTTTTTTTGCGCCCACCATGGAGGTGGGCAGTCGAGTTCCCCTCTCAATAGCCGGTAATTGGCTGTCATGAGGGCCGGGATGCGACTACCGCTCGGTTACGGGGCCGGTTATTGCCGGGAATGCGCAACTTGGATCACCTCGGGTCGGGTGGCGATGGACGTGCCGAAGTCGGAATCGTGCACGTTTTCTTCGAGAAACGCACCTTGTAGGATCACTCATGCAGTCACTACCTTTAAAATATCTTCACAGGGAAGGAGGATCGATCTATGCGAAGACGACTTTTCATGGCAATGGCGTTCTCAGGGGCATTCCTGCTCATCATCGCGCTCTCTACCGGCGTGGCCGCTCCGGTCACGCTCCAGTATGGATACTGGGGAGACCAGAACGAGGAGATTTCGACGACCAACCTGCTCAAGGTGTTCATGGACAAGAACCCCAACATCAAGGTCGTAGGCCTCCGCTTCGGGTCGAACACCGAGTTCAACGACAAAATCACGACGCTCGCAGCCGCCGGCACGCTGCCCGACGTCAGCACGTTCTACGAGCCCAACGTGCTCACGTGGGGGATGAGCGGCAAGTTCGTGGACCTGACGGACTTCTACAAGAAGGGGCCCCCGAAGCTGGACGTCCTCAAGTTTGTCACTCCCGACGGCAAGATCGTCGGCATTAGTGTGGCAAATGAGATCCAGGTGATCTTCTACAACAAGAGGATCTTTGACGCGGCAAACCTGCCGTATCCTCCCGCCGAAGCGAGTAAGGCGTGGAACTGGAACCAGTTTGTCAACGTTGCAAAGAAGCTGACCAGGGACTCGAAGGGCAAGACCCCGAATGACAAAGGCTTCGATCCGAAGAGCATCCGCACCTTCGGCGCCTGGGTCCAGCAGTGGTGGATGCCCTGGCTCACCTTTGCCGTGAGCAACGGCGGCGGAATGGTCAGTCAGGACGGGAAGAAGCTGCTCATGGACGATCCGGCGACTATCGATGCCATTCAGAAAATGGCCGACTTGATGAACGTTCACTACGTGAGCCCCGCGCCGCAGTCGCAGCAGATGCCGGGCGCTCCCGCGACAGCCCTTCTCAGCGGGCAGGTGGCAATGTGTATGGACGGAACGTGGGACCTGCTGACCATCGGGACCACGAAGGAACAGCAGGGACTTGATTTCGGAATGGGCGTTCTGCCCTACATGAAGAAGCTGGCGACAACGTCTGTGGGGACACCCGAGGTGGTCTACAAGAGTACCAAAAATCTCGATGAGGCGCTCCTGCTCCTGGGGTTCCTCATGGATCCCAACAGCTCCCTGCCTCTGCTCCAGAACGGCATCTGGCTGCCGAACGAAAAGCAGTGGTACACGAATCCGGACCTGATTCAGAAGTGGATCGGCAACCCGCGCCATCCGCCCGAGTACAAGACGGCCGTCGTGGATTTCGCACTCAACTATTCGAACCGGCTTCCGCTCTATTACGTCCCGACCTTTGCGAGGATGGATGACGTCATAGAAGCCGCGCTCGGCCAGGTGTGGCTCGGCCAGAAGACTGCAGCGGACGTGATAAAGAACGAGATCATGCCCAAGATCACGCCGATTTTCCAGGGCAAATAACGGGTTTCGATCCGGCACTCACTGAGCGCCCCGCGCGATAATTGCCCGGGGCGCTCCCCTGTCGGGAGAGAGCACGTGAGACAGCGAAAATTTCACGCAGAGGCCCGGGAAGCTGCGGCGGGGTTTCTCTTTGCATTGCCCGTTATTCTCGGTCTTCTCATCTGGGTGATCGCACCAATGATCGGCGTGCTCTTCATAAGCCTCACTGACTGGACCGTCCTCAAAGCTCCCAGCTGGGTGGGAATCAGCAACTACGTCAAGCTCTTCATGTCCGACCTCTATTTCTGGAACACACTCAAGGTCACTGTATACTATGTCATACTGAACACGGTCGGCACGACGGTGTATGCCCTGATCGTGGCCATACTCCTCAACCAGAACATCAAGGGAAGGAGCATCTATCGAAGCATCTTCTACTTGCCAACGATTATCCCCATCGTTGCATCGAGCGCGCTCTGGATGTGGCTGTACAATCCCGACTTCGGCCTTATCAACATGATCTTGCAGAGCGTGGGGCTCCCCCGGTCGCTCTGGCTCCTCTCCCAAACCACGGTGGTTCCTTCCATCGTGATCATGAGCGTCTGGGGAGGCGCGGGCAACGCAATCGTAATCTTCCTGGCAGCCCTCCAGGGCGTGCCGCGGGAGCTCCTCGAGGCGGTGGAGATCGACGGCGGGAACTGGTGGCACAGGTTCCGCGCCATCACGCTGCCTATGATCTCGCCCGTCACGTTCTTCAACGTGGTCACCGGCCTGATCGCCTCCTTTACCATCTTCACGCAGTCCTACGTGATGACCGAAGGCGGGCCGAACAATGCAAGCCTCTTCTATGTTCTCCTGCTGTACCGGGAAGGGTTCCGGCGCTTCAACATAGGCGGCGCGGCCGCCCTTTCGTGGGTGCTTATCATCATCGTGTCCTTCCTCAGCCTCCTGATCTTCCGGACCTCCCGACGGTGGATTTATTACGAAGGAGAACAGCGATGAGGCTGACCGCGGCACGCGCAACGGCCAAGGGTCTGGTCTATCTCGCTCTCACCGTCGGCGCCGTGTTCTGCTTCCTGCCAGTCTTCTGGCTGATCCGAAGCTCTGTGATGACTCTGGGCGACATATTCAAGTACCCACCGATCTTTTGGCCCGCCCACATCCGCTGGCAGAACTTTGCCGACGCCATGCAGGCGAGCCCATTCCTTCTGTATTTCAGGAACACGCTCATCGTGCTCACCCCGAACGTGGTAGGATCCCTCCTCACGGCGAGCATGTCGGCTTACGGACTGGCACGGTTCCGCTTTCCCCTGCGCAACTTCTGGTTCGCGCTCGTGCTGGGAGCGATCATTCTTCCCCCCGCGGTGGTGCTCATTCCGCAGTTCCTCATGTGGAGCAAGATCCACCTCGTGAATACGTTCTTCCCTCTCATCGTGCCGGTCTGGTTTGGAGGCGGCGCTTTCAACGTGTTCCTCCTTCGGCAGTTCTTTCTCACGATCCCGAAGGATTTCGACGACGCCGCGCGGATGGACGGCGCCACATACTGGCGCATCTATTGGCAGATCATGATCCCCTTCATCCAGCCAGCTCTCATCGCTGTCGGGCTCTTCCAGTTCCTCTTTGCCTGGAACGATTTCTTCAACCCGCTGATCTACCTGAGCTCCAAGGAAACCTATACCCTGGCCATCGGGCTTCGGTTCTTCATCAGCGGCTATGCGACCTTCTGGAACAACCTCATGGCCGCCTCCCTCATTGTCCTTGTCCCGCCGGTGATCGTCTTCCTCATCGGACAGCGTTATTTCATTGAAGGCGTTACGCTCACCGGGATCAAGGGATAGGAGCGGCTCCCTCTATTTGAGCGCCAGAAACAAGGCGACGAAAAAGCTCTTGAAGACGCAGTCGACGTTCGAGAACCCCGCTTCTTTCAGCAATCGAAGCTGGTCTGAAACGGGCGCGTCCCGGTCATGCGCAATCATACTGGTATCCGACTTGCAGCAATTTGAAGTATTGGATGTAATAGAAAGAATGGAAAACCGTCGTTTGGACTATCATTTAATTGAAATCACATGCTTTTCATGCTAGACTTGGATTAAAGCTAGCGTAGGTCCTGCTTTTTAGCGCAAGTACTTATGTATTCTCGTGCAAGTGGCGGATTCTTGCACGGCGTGAGTCGGGAATGTTCGGCAGAAGAGGAGCATTCTGCCTTATCACGATCACCCTCTTTTCAGCGCTTTCGGCGCACGCGCTAGATTTCGCTCTTCGCTTCATGCCGGAAGCCTCGATGCCAATGCCCGGCGAGAGCGCCGAATTGTTTTCCGTGGGTGGGGGCGGGGTCTTGAGCGCGGACATGGAGCTGTTCGGCTTCCTCTCGCCCGCCCTGGAAATGGGATTCCTCCTGGCACCCGCTAAAAACACCGGAAAAAACTTTCTTCTGGCCAACGGCGGCATCGATCTCAGCGTTTTCTTCTACCCCATTCCGCGCCTGAAAACCAGGATCGGGGCCGGCGGGGGAATGTACTACGGCCAATATGCAACGGCCCAAACGGCCTTCAATTACTATTGGAAAGCACGGGGCGAAATCGGCTATCGCTTCATCCCGTCTTTTTCCCTCCTGCTGGGTGGAGAGTACACCCAATACCTGTATCGGGGCGGCACCCATTATTCCGGCATCTCCATCGGCCTCAGCGCCGATTTGAACCTCGGATTTCTCGCCTCGCGCGAATCGGGCATATCCTTGGCGACGACGCAGACGGATGCCGTATTTCCCATCCTCTACACCGCCTACGATCACGCTCCCCTGGGCTTCGCGAAGATCACAAACAGCGAGCAGGCGGAGATCCGTGACGTCTCCGTGTCTTTCCAGATCGCCAATTACACCTCTCAGCCCAAGCTCTGCGCGCGCCTTCCTCTCCTGGAAAGGGGAGGCTCCGCTGAGGTGCCCCTCTATGCGACGTTCAACGAGCGCGTGCTCGCTCTCGCGGAAAACACCAAGGTTCAGGCCGAAATCATCGTGAGCTACAGCCTGCTGGATGCGCGGATGGAATCCAAGAAGGCGCAGACCATCTCGTTCACCCATCGCAACGCCGCCACGTGGAAAGACCCGAACATTGCCGCGGCGTTCGTATCCCCCAACAACCCCGCCGTTCTGGAATACTCGAAATACATCGCGGGGTTGGTGCGGGACAGAATTCGTTCCGGAATTGACGGGAACCTCCAATATGGAATGGGCCTTTTTGAAGGCCTGCGCCTGGGCGGTGTGACATACGCCGCTGATCCCAGCACGCCGTACAAAGCGTATCGCAAAGATCCGAGCAGGATAGACTACCTCCAGTATCCCGGCCAGACCCTCTCATACAAGAGCGGAGAATGCGACGATCTTTCGATCCTCTTCGCCGCGCTTCTGGAATCGGTGGGAATCGAGTGCGCCTTCCTGCCGTTCGACGACGAGTTCTGCGTGGCCTTTGCCCTTGATGCAACGGAGGAGGAAGCCCGCGCGGCGTTTCTCGATCCGTCTTCGCTCGTGTTCCATGAAGGCAAGGCGTGGGTCCCGATCCGCATGTCGCTCATCCAGGAAGGATTCGTCGCGGCGTGGCAGGGCGGAGCCAGAATGTGGAACGACGCTCTCACCGGCGGCCTTTCCCCGCCCATGAACACGCTCGCGGCAGCATGGAAAACGTATCAGCCCGTCGGGGTCCCCGACGTGGAATCCCGGATCGCGAAACCCACGGAAGAACAAATCGCGGTTGCCTTCGAGAACGCCATTCACCGTTTCATCTCTGCTGAAATACAGCCCCAGGTGGGGAAGCTCGTTTCGCAAATGAGCCCGCCGGACGGCACGCCGAAGCAGCAGAACGCCCTGGGGATCCTCTACGCGCGCTATGGCTTGCTGAAGGAGGCGAAAGGAGCGTTCGAGAAAGCCGCGGCAGCGAATCACCTCCCCGCCCTGATCAACATGGGAAACATCTTGTTCCTGGAAGGACGCTATGAAGAGGCGATCGGCTACTTCCAGCGCGTCCTCGCCGTGCAGCCCGCCAACACGGCCGCTCTCCTGGGCCTGGCCCGAGCCAAGTACGAGCTTGATCAATTCAGCGAATCCGATGCGTTGATCGGCAAGGTACGCGAGCTGAATCCGGAGCTGGCCGCGAAGTACTCGTACCTGGCATCACAGATCAGCGGTGCCGCCTCTCGCGCCTCCTCCGCACGGGATCGAGGCGAGATGATCTGGAGCACCGAAGAGTGAAGCTGAAGTGAAACATCGCGCTTCATTAGCCGCTATCCTCTTCCTGCTGGCCTGCCGAATCGCCGGCGCTCAGGCCCAAGACAGCCTCACCGTGCGGGCCCAGGGGCAGGCCGTGTTTCCGATTCTGGAAGACGCGGCGATCTACACCATCGGCTACGGCGGGTCGCTCTCCCTCGATTATTCCCTTTTTCCGTTTTTCTCCCCCTTCTTCCGCGTCGACTGGCTGAACGAGACCCCGCGGTCCTTGTCCACGCTCACCGTCGCGGGGACGGGACTCGGAGTCGATTTTTCCTTCACCCCCCTGGAACGGTTGGTCCTCCGGCTGGACGGGATGGGGGGCTACTATGCCGCGTTTTTCCGGGACATCAACGTCTCGAGCTTCTATATCGGGGGAAACGCGGAAGTGGGTTTCCGTATCTCCCCCTTCCTCACCCTTTCCGCATCGGGCGGCGTCTCGCGCTTCTTTGGCAAGAGCCAGCCGCTTCTCACCGCGGCCACCGCCGGACTGTCGGCCGCCTTTCACCTCAGCGGCCTTGGAGCAAGCCGGGTCCAGATCGCTGTCGGGCGCATCGAACGCCTCTTCCCCGTGTTCTACTCCTATTACGACGACCATCCCTTCGGGTCCGCGATCATCTCCAACAAAGAGGAAGCCGAGATACGCGACGTGCGCGTGTCGCTTTCCATGGCGCAATACATGGCGCAGCCCAAGCTGTGCGCGCAGGCGGACTCCCTGGCGCAGGGCCGCTCGATGGAGGTCCCCCTCTACGCCATCCTCAGCGACGCGGTGCTTTCGCTCACGGAAAACACGAAAGCGCAGTGCGAGATCATCGTGGACTACACCCTCTTCGGCTCCGCGCGGCAGGCGCGGGCATCCGCGGTGCTGGAGTTCTATCACCGCAACGCGATGAGCTGGGACGACGACCGCAAGGCGGCCGCCTTCGTCTCTCCCACGGATCCTGCGGCGCTGTGGTTCGCGCGCTTCACCGGCAGGGTCGCTCAGGAGCGGATGAGGGTCGATATCGACCGAAACCTCCAGCTCGCGATGGGGCTGTTCGAAGCGGAGAGGCTCTACGGAATCAACTACGTCGTGGACCCCTCCAGCTCGTATGTCGAAAAATCGGCCAAGGACGACGCGGTGGACTACCTTCAGTATCCCCATCAGACCCTGTTCTACAGGGGCGGGGACTGTGACGATCTCTCCATCCTCTTTGCGGCACTTTTAGAGTCCGTCGGCGTCAGAACCGCCTTCATCACCATTCCCGGCCACATCTACATGGCGTTCTCCCTCAGTGTGCCCGAGCAGGAGGCCCGGGAGGGAATTTTCGACCCCGCTCTCTTGATCTCCTACGGAGGACAGGCCTGGGTGCCCGTGGAGATAACCATGGTGAAGGAGGGTTTCGTCAAGGCGTGGCGCATCGGCGCCAAGGAATGGGCGGATAACGTCAAGACGGGCCAAGCCCGGTTCTACCCCATGCGGGATTCCTGGAAGCTCTACGCGCCCGTGGGAATTCCCGACGTCAACCCGCGCTTCACGCTTCCCGATGAAAAGGACGTCGCACAGGCGTTTGACGATTCCGTGAACCGCTACGTGGCAAGGGAAATCGAGCAGGAGCTTGCGCTGTTCCTTGCCGCCCACCAGGGAGCGGATTCTCCCGAAACCGCAAACGAGCTGGGAACGATCTACGGCAGGCACGGCATGTTGAAGGAGGCCTGGACGCATTTCTCCCGGTCCGCCGGCTCGCGCAACGCGCGCGCCGCGGCCAACCTCGGCAACGTCGCGTTCCTGCGCGCGGACTACCAGACGGCCCTTACCCACTACCAGGAGGCTCTCTCCATCGATCCTGCGAACGCGGTGGCGCTTCTCGGCATCTCCCGCAGCCACTACGAGTTGGAACGCTTCGAGGAATCCGAAGAAGCGTACAGAGAGCTGCGCGCTCAGGAGCCCGAGCTTGCCTCCCGCTACGGCTACCTTGTTTCGATACTGAGCGGGCAAGGGAGAGCAAGGACCTTCTCAGAGCGGCTCTATTCGATCGTATGGGATTCGCCTTCCCGTCGCATCGCTCAGGCGCCTCGCGCGCCGGCAGCTCAGGCTCCCTCTCGTGTACCGATAGCTCAGGTCCCTTCTCCCGCGCCGGCAGCTCAGGCGGCCGCCCCGAAGACCGCTGAAACTGGCGCCGTCCCAGCAGCCGCCCCAGCGACCGCGCAGCCTATTCCTCCCGCAGCCGCTCAAGGGACGGTGCCCGAGAATGCCTCAGCTACCGCTGCGGCTGCTCCCGTGACCGCGCCTGTTTCTACCCCAGTGCCACAAGCTGCGCCCGAGACTGCCCCTGCCGCTGTAGCTGCCCCGGTGACTACGCCCGCTGCCTCAGCTCCCTCTCCTGCGCCTGAGACCGCCCCAGCGAGCGCCCCTCAAGCAGCCCCAGTTGCTACTACGGCTGCTCCCGTGACCCCGCCTGTCTCTACCCCGGCGCCACAATCTGCGCCCGAGACTGTCCCTGCTGCTGTAGCTGCTCCCGCACAGTCTGCGCCCGAGCCCATTCCGGCTCCCCAGTCCGCGCCAGCGCCAACGCGCGAGCCAACGTCTGCATCCACATCGGCGCCGAATAAAACAGCGCCCGAACCCGCGCCTCTCGCGGCGCCGGGCGAAAAAGAACCGGCAACGGAATCCGCACCGGCGCCCAAACCTTTGGCGCCTCTGGAGCCGCCGCAGGCGCCCGCATCCAAGGGACAATCCCCCGCAAGCCCGAAGCCGGCCGGACAAATCCCCGCGGCCACCGCCACCCTCCTGGAGGGATTCAGTACCGCAATTCCAGTGGTTGGCAGATGGCGGTTGAGCGAGGAAACGGCCCGCCAGTACGACGGCAAATCCCTTTTCGCCAAGCTGGTGGTCCCGCTTTTTCAGGCGGCCAAGCCCGTCCGCTATTCCTTCAGCGCCCGCTCAGACGGATCCGGATGGGTCGGATTCGGGCTGCACATTTTCGTTGATCAGCCCGCCGCGCGGTGGAGCTACGGATCGGGGAAATCGCTCCTGGTCTGGTTCACGAGCGATCCCGAGAGCTACGGAGACGAGCGGACGCGCCTTCAGCTCTATCGCTCCGAGAACGACATCGATATGCGCTTGCTGCGGGAAACGATCGTGCCCGAGTCGATTTTCAAGACCAACACCGTCTCCATCGACATGGACCCGAAAATGGGCACGCTCATCGTTCTCGTCAATGGAAAAGAGCGTCTCCGATGTTCAGGCTTCAAGGACATCGCAGACGGCGCGAGCATGGTCTTTCGCGCCCTGGACAGGGCGACTTTCCAGAGCTTTCGCGTGGAGGAACTCCGATGATCGAACGAAGGATCGCCGGCACCAACAATCAACCCTCCCGGTGTGCTTCATGGCGAATGGCGCTCAGTGCGGCGCTTGCCTGCGCCGCCCTGGCGGTCCTTTCAGGCTGCCCAGATCCATCCAAGGACATTGATCTGAAAAAACTGATAGAAGACGACGTACACGCCGCCAACGCAGATATAGTCACGGTGAGGGTGGAGCCCGAGAACGACTCCGAGGGAAGCACAACCCCGTTTCCCACCTACGACGCTAAAGTCGGCATCCCTTTCTCCATTTACACGACGGTAAATGCCGATTACGCATTCATAAGGTGGGAGCAAACAGGGGGAAACGGAGAAGTCGTATTCGAAGACGCGACAAAGACCGAAACAAAGGCCACGGTTAAAAAGAAGGCGGACAATATCGTCATTACGGCAACATTCGACGCGCGGCCGTATGTCGCCGGCATGCTACCGACGGGAAACGGTGTTATGCGCAACCAGCCCATTCGAATCGAGTTTTCCGAGTTGATCGATAGCACTACGCTCTCTCTGGATACCACGGGGACGGGGTCCGGCACGATCAGCGTCAAAGCGAGAAGCCGTGATGTGCTCAACCCCCAGTCCGCTGTTTCCATCGCAGATATTATTTCCTTCACCATCACTCAAGAGCCAGCGGGTTCATCCCCGACTTTCACTGCGGTGAACCTTGACGTGAAAAGCGGACAACAGCTTCCCGGACAGAACTTCATCACCGTGACCGTCCGAAAGAACGTCAGCGACATCGCGGGCAACATCATGAAGCAGGATGTCTCCTGGGAGTTCATTACTGGAAACAGCGTAGATGAAAATCCGCCCGTCATCAATTCATTTTGGATCATGCAGGGCGGCGCGACGCTTGCTGCCGATGGAAAGACGAAGTCACGGATGCTGACTCTGAACTTCGAGGCCGCCGATGACGGCATCATGGAAACGATCCATGTCGTGGAAACTCATGTGACCGACATGGACGGCACCCCCATTTCGAGGCAGCCGGTGCCAACTGACCTCGACTACGCGAAGTCTACGATATACAGCCTCGCGACAACGGGTGACGGCAGGAAAAATATCACAGTTACCATCCTTGATACGTTCCGCCATGTAAGCGCGTCCAAAAGCCAGGACATCATTCTTGACACAACGGGGCCGGTGGCCTCGGCCTTTTCAGCGGAGTGCGGAGCATGGACCAACCTGGACTCCGTGCTGATCCATCAGACCGTGTCCGACGGCGGCACTCTGGGAAGCGCCGTGTCGAACATCTCGGCGAGCTTCTCCATCAACGGGGGCGTAAGCTGGCAGGCATGGCAGCCCGTGGTTGCCGTTCAATCCATTGCTATTTCAGGGACCGGAGCCGTCATCGTCGCGAAGTACCGCGACGAGTTGGGAAACGAGACGGCGTCTTCGGCATACCCCTCCGTGACGGTATCCCGTGATGTCGCGGCTCCCACAATTTCTTCCGTGCGGATCAATGCAGGCGCGCTCTACGCCACCGCCACGGCGGTGAGCCTCTCCATCACGGCGGTTGATAGCGGGGGAAGCGGCCTTGCCTCGTATCGCCTGGCCGAGACTTCGGATTTCAGCGGCTCCACCGCTCTTGATTGGGCTGCATGGACGTCGACGCCGTCGTTCACTCTCACATCAGGCGACGGACCCAAGACGGTATACGTTCAAGTGAGGGACGCCGCTGGCAACCTGGCCGCCGGCAGCGGCGGGATCACGCTGGATCTCACACCTCCCGTCATTTCCTCATTCCAGATCGCGGGCAGCGCGTCATACACCAGCAGCGCGGCGGTGAGCGTTTCGCTCAGCGCAGCCGACGGAACCGGGAGCGGAATATCGGGCTACCAGCTAAAACAGGGCACTCCGCCGACCGATGCGGACGGATGGACGAGTTGGGACGGCGCAGCCATCACTCCATCCTTCACGTTGAGCGGCACGGACGGAGCGAAGACCGTTTACGTCCGCGTCAAGGACGCCGCGGGAAGGGTTTCCTCAAGCTCTGACGACGTGATTCTGGATACATGTGGACCTGCCATTTCCGCCTTCAGCGTGGCCAGTGGCGCGGCCTTCAGCGCGCCGGCAACGACCGTGAGCATAACAGCCTCCGACGCCGGGGTGGGAGTGTCGGCCTACCAGCTGAAGCAGGGCTCGATGCCCACGGATGCCGACGGCTGGACGAACTGGACGGGGGGAACCATCTCCCCCGCGTTCACGCTGAGCGGCGCCGACGGCATGAAAACGGTGTACGTCAGGGTCAAGGATTCCCTGAACAACATCAGCACAAGCTCGGACGGCGTCACGCTGGACGGCACGGCGCCCACAATCACGGACTTCAGGATCTTGGCGGGAGCGGCCTTTGCGGCGGCCTCCACGACGCTCAATGTCGCCGCTTCCGACGCCGGCTCCGGAGTGTCGGCCTATCAGGTGAAGCAGGACACGGCGCCCACCGATGCGGACGGCTGGACCGTCTGGACGGGCGCGGCAATTATCCCCGCATTCTCTCTCACGGGTGCGGACGGTTCGAAAACGGTGTACCTGCGGGTGAAAGACGGTGTTGGTAACATCAAAACGGGCCAGGACGATATAACCCTCGATGCCACCGGTCCTACGATAAGCACTTTCTCCGTCGCAGGTGCGGCGTCATATTGCGTTACTCCCACAACGCTGGATATTGCGGCGTCGGATGGCAGTGGAGTCGGGGTTTCGGCCTATCAGGTGAAACAGGGCTCGATGCCCACGGACGCCGACGGCTGGACCAGTTGGACCGGGGCCGCAATCTCCCCCGCGTTCTCGCTGAGCGGCGTGGACGGCCTGAAGACAGTATACATAAGGGCAAAAGACTCGCTGAACAACGTCAGCACAAGCTCGGACGACGTGACGCTGGACACCACGGCCCCGGGCATAACGACGTTCAGGGTAGCAGGTGGGGCGGCCTGGGCGCCGCTATCCACCACGGTAGACATCACGGCCTCCGACGCCGGGGTGGGAGTGTCGGCCTACCAGGTGAAGCAGGGCTCGATGCCCACCGATGCCGACGGGTGGACGAACTGGACGGGCGGAACCATCTCCCCCGCGTTCACTCTCAGCGGCGCCGACGGCGGCACGACTGTGTACCTGCGGGTGAAAGACTCCCTTGGCCACATTGGGACCGCGCAGGACGACGTGACGCTGGACGGGACGCTGCCGGACATAACGACGTTCAGCATAGCGGGTGGGGCGAACTACTGCGTTGCCGACACGACGCTAGACATCACGGCCTCCGACGCCGGCTCCGGAGTGGCGGCCTACCAGGTGAAGCAGGGCTCGATGCCCACCGATGCCGACGGGTGGACGAACTGGACGGGGGGAACCATCTCCCCCGCGTTCACTCTCAGCGGCGCCGACGGCAATACGACGGTGTACCTGCGGGTGAAAGACACGGTGGGCAACATCATGACGGCGCAGGACTCCGTGTATCGCGACACCACGGCCCCGGGCATAACGACGTTCAGGGTAGCGGGTGGGGCGAACTACTGCGTTGCCGACACGACCCTAGACATCACGGCCTCCGACGCCGGGGTGGGAGTGTCGGCCTACCAGGTGAAGCAGGGCTCGATGCCCACCGACGCCGACGGGTGGACGAACTGGACGGGGGGAACCATCTCCCCCGCGTTCACTCTCAGCGGCGCCGACGGCGGCACGACGGTGTACCTGCGGGTGAAAGACTCCTTTGACCACATCGGGACGGCACAGGACAACGTGACGCTGGACACCACGGCGCCGGGCATAACGACGTTCAGGGTAGCGGGTGGGGCGGCCTGGGCGCCGCTATCCACCACGGTAGACATCACGGCCTCCGACGCCGGGGTGGGAGTGTCGGCCTACCAGGTGAAGCAGGGCTCGATGCCCACCGATGCCGACGGGTGGACGAACTGGACGGGCGGAACCATCTCCCCCGCGTTCACTCTCAGCGGCGCCGACGGCGGCACGACTGTGTACCTGCGGGTGAAAGACTCCCTTGGCCACATTGGGACCGCGCAGGACGACGTGACGCTGGACGGCACGCTGCCGGACATAACGACGTTCAGCATAGCGGGTGGGGCGGCCTGGGCGCCGCTATCCACGACGGTAGACATCACGGCCTCCGACGCCGGGGTGGGAGTGTCGGCCTACCAGGTGAAGCAGGGCTCGATGCCCACCGATGCCGACGGGTGGACGAACTGGACGGGCGGAACCATCTCCCCCGCGTTCACTCTGACCGGCGCCGACGGCAATACGACGGTGTACCTGCGGGTGAAAGACACGGTGGGCAACATCATGACGGCGCAGGACTCCGTGTATCGCGACACCACGGCCCCGGGCATAACGACGTTCAGGGTAGCGGGTGGGGCGAACTACTGCGTTGCCGACACGACGGTAGACATCACGGCCTCCGACGCCGGGGTGGGAGTGTCGGCCTACCAGGTGAAGCAGGGTGCCTGGCCCACCGATGCCGACGGGTGGACGAACTGGACGGGGGGAACCATCTCCCCCGCGTTCACTCTCAGCGGCGCCGACGGCGGCACGACGGTGTACCTGCGGGTGAAAGACTCCCTTGACCACGTCGGGACGGCACAGGACGACGTGACGCTGGACACCGCGGCGCCGGGCATAACGACGTTCAGGGTAGCGGGTGGGGCGGCCTGGGCGCCGCTATCCACGACGGTTGACATCACGGCCTCCGACGCCGGGGTGGGAGTGACGGCCTATCAGGTGAAGCAGGGCTCGATGCCCACCGATGCCGACGGGTGGACGAACTGGACGGGCGGAACCATCTCCCCCGCGTTCACTCTCAGCGGCGCCGACGGCGGCACGACGGTGTACCTGCGGGTGAAAGACTCCCTTGACCACATTGGGACCACGCAGGACGACGTGACGCTGGATGGGACGCAGCCGGACATAACGACGTTCAGCATAGCGGGTGGGGCGAACTACTGCGTTGCCGACACGACCCTTGACATCACGGCCTCCGACGCCGGGGTGGGAGTGTCGGCCTACCAGGTGAAGCAGGGCTCGATGCCCACCGATGCCGACGGGTGGACGAACTGGACGGGCGGAACCATCTCCCCCGCGTTCACTCTCAGCGGCACCGACGGCAATACGACGGTGTACCTGCGGGTGAAAGACACGGTGGGCAACATCAGGACGGCGCAGGACTCCGTGTATCGCGACACCACGGCCCCGGGCATAACGACGTTCAGGGTAGCGGGTGGGGCGAACTACTGCGTTGCCGACACGACCCTTGACATCACGGCCTCCGACGCCGGGGTGGGAGTGACGGCCTACCAGGTGAAGCAGGGCTCGATGCCCACCGACGCCGACGGGTGGACGAACTGGACGGGCGGAACCATCTCCCCCGCGTTCACTCTCAGCGGCGCCGACGGCGGCACGACGGTGTACCTGCGGGTGAAAGACTCCCTTGACCACATCGGGACGGCGCAGGACGACGTGACGCTGGACACCGCGGCGCCGGGCATAACGACGTTCAGGGTAGCGGGTGGGGCGGCCTGGGCGCCGCTATCCACGACGGTTGACATCACGGCCTCCGACGCCGGGGTGGGAGTGTCGGCCTACCAGGTGAAGCAGGGCTCGATGCCCACCGACGCCGACGGGTGGACGAACTGGACGGGGGGAAGCATCTCCCCCGCGTTCACTCTCAGCGGCGCCGACGGCGGCACGACGGTGTACCTGCGGGTGAAAGACTCCCTTGACCACATCGGGACCGCGCAGGACGACGTGACGCTGGACAGCACGGCTCCGGAAGTTGTCACCGCAACCTTTAATGTGAGCGCGGCCTTAGAGCTCAATGCAGATTTTACTGAAGCCGGCTCGGGGCTCGATCTGGGTACGGATAAGGTAATTTATTGGAGAACCTCAAGCCCTGCGACTAAATATTATGCAACAGCAGCCTTAGCAGACAGCGACACATTTACGGCAACCCTCAGCAGTGTCAACTGGAGTTTTACATTTACCATACAAGATAATGTGGGCAACGTTGGCACGCAGCGTTCGTTCACCAAGAGCGGAAGTAGTACCTATACGCTGGATACGTTGGGCGGCGGTTCCTCGCCTGCCGGGGCGGTCTTGGGGATAATATCCGCTACAGTTCAACCCCCCGCTGCGGCAAGGAACCAGAGCACGGCACCGCAGGAACGCTTGGCGGCATCGCGCGCGCGTCCAGCGGCGCAGCCGCTCACGCAAGCAGCGCCACTGAGCGCTCAAGCTGCCCCGATTCTTCCCATGGTGACTCCCGCTCCAATCGCTTCGCCCGAGCGGAACGAAGCTCCCGTTTATCAGCCCACCACGGCTTCAAAGCGGGAAAAGAGCGTCGTGGAGAGAAACGGCACGACCGCAATATCTCCTATGGTCGCGGAGTCTTCGCCTGAACCGCCTCAGAAAACGGATATCGGAACCGAACCCGACAGGCCCGGCAAGGAATACGTTCAACGGGACAAGGCAGCGCACCCGGCGGCGGCGCCGCAGGCAAGCGCCCCGATGACGGCACAGCAGGCAAGCCTGCCGGTGACGGAACCCGTCCGCGAGGCTGCCGGACAGGCCGCCAGAACGGTATCGGTCACGCAGGCGCCGAACAATCCACTGCCGTCAAACAACGAAAGGGACGACGGCAACTCGAAGCCCGTTCCTCGGCAGAACCTGTGGATTCCTCAGGAAACTCCCAGGCGGAAGAGAAAAATGGACGATGAAGAATGGAGTTCGCCGGGCTCCTTGACGTGAGCGCCTCGAACTCTTCGGCGACAAGGGCGCGGTGAGCGCGTCGACCTCCAGGGGAGTCTTTTTCACGACCCGCCGGCGCCGGCCGGCTGTGTGTCGGGCTTCGCGACGGAGCCGACCCTTCTTGGACACTGCCCGAGGTGGGGGATCTGCTCGTAGTGGGGGGCTACGGCGCGCATGGACGGCGGGCGTCACTCTTGCCGGGATCAAGGGAGAAGAGCGGCTCCCTCTATTTTAGCGCAAGAAACACGGCGACGAAAAAGCTCTTGAAGACGCAGTCGACGTTCGCGAAACCCGCCTCTTTCAGCCAGCGAAGCTGGTCTGAAAGGGACGCGTCCCGGTCATAGCGCGATCGCCGATCTATGCTCTCCTGTATCCGCTCTTCAGGAAACCCGGCTTTGCGCACCTGGCTGAGCCAATGGCTCCAATACAATTCCTTCACGGCAGGCGTCTCGCCTCTGACCTGATCCACATTGATGAACGCGCCTGCATCCTTGAGCAAGCCGTGGATCCTCTTGAACAGCTCGCGCTTTTCCGGGTCTTCCAGGTGATGAATCGACAGGCTCGATATTACGAGGTCGAATTCTCTCGACACGTGGATCTTTTTATAATCTCCCACAGTGTACTGGAACTGCGCGGAGTGCCCACGGAACCTGTCGCGAGCCACTCCGAGCATCTTGTCGGCCACGTCATAGAGCAGGAAGCTCGCCTTGGGATATTTCTTCAGTATGTGATCCGAGAACAGGCCGGTTCCCGCCCCCAGATCCAGAACTTCGATGGGCGCTGACGGGTCGAAGGGAATCAAATCCTGGGCGGTCCTGAAGATCTCGTCATAGCTCGGCACGGCCTTTCTCATCCACTCGTCGTAGTACTCGATGGTTGCATTGAAGGCCTCATCGATGGTCATGGCTCATCTCCTTGCCCGAGCGGCGCCTGGTCATTGCTGGAGGCTCCATTTCGCGCCTCTAGAGGCCAGGGTAGCCGAACTTGAGCCTTTTCGGCAAATGGCGAGCGAGGCGAGTCAGCCCTTCCCGGCCGCGAACGTCACCTCCCGAAGCCGCGATGAGCGACTGTACTGATTCTTGAAGTTTCTTGATTACCCACATTTGCATTATTAAATTGGTCCAGGAGGAAAAGTTATGAGTTACTATTTTAGCAAAGTTATAGAAATGCCTTTTGATAAAGCCTTAGAACAGGTTATTAAGGCCTTAAAAGAGGAAGGCTTCGGCATTCTCACCGAAATAGATGTACAAGAAACATTAAAGAAGAAATTAAATGTTGACTTTCGACGGTATAAAATCCTCGGCGCCTGCAATCCACCCTTTGCTTACCGTGCTTTGCAGGCGGAAGATAAAGTGGGAACCATGCTCCCATGCAATGTCATCGTTCAGGAGACTTCGGATACCCGAGTTGAGGCAGCAGCAATAGATCCTATTGCTTCCATGCAGGCTATCCGGAATGAGAAACTTGCCGGCATAGCCAGCGAAATACAGCATAAATTAAGAAGAGTTATCGAAAGCCTGTAAGAGGCTGCTAGCTTTTATCCTGGGCGATCGCTGCAGCTCACTTCTTCTTCATCGTGCAGCAGTCCAGCCGTTCATGGCCGAAGGCCTTCTCGTTGTTCTCCGCCATCCGTATGAGAAAGCGTTTGAAGGGGTTACGTTCGCCTTCGATGGGAACTTTGTAGCCGATGCCTTCGACGATTCCTCGGATTTGATCGAGGCTTATAATATAGGGATTGTATTCGATACGCATCCGACCTATAGCGACCTGGATGCTGTCGATGCCGGGCTCGTTCGCGAGTGCAGCCTTGATCCTTTCTGCACATGCCATGCAGCTCATCCCTTGAACGGCAAGCTCCGCAGATTGAACGAGTGTCATGTCATCCATGTGTCCACCTCCTGTGCGGGTGCTTCCCGCACGGAACTCATCGGTGCAGGCTCAATTCCGCTCGGGGGGAGCGGGGAGAAGAAGCTTCGACGCATTGACGGTCGTGTTTGATACGGGCTTTTGCACACCGCATCCTTCGTGGCCATGTCCGCCGTCTTCCTGCCCACGACTATGCCCTTTACCCATGAAGGCCATCATGAGAACGTGGGAGAGAGGGCAAAGCAGGACAAGGAACACCGAAAACGCGCCGAGACGTACCCCCAGGCGCGGCAATATAAAAAGGGCGGCCAGCATGACTGCGCAACCCGCCATCATAAGCCATGTCATTTTCCCCATCTTCATAGGTCATTACCTCCAAACTGACAAAATCTGCCCCACCCCGGTGGGGTGTAAACACCACCCCAGCAATTCAGAAACTTCAAGCGCCTCGGCCTACCTCATCCAAGTACCCTCCGCTCTCATCTCCCCCATCACGAGATGTGGGGCGCTTTCATGCCGTCAAGGCAAAACGCCGCCTTAAGCTCTTCAGGAAACGAACGCATTCCTCTCGCCGGTGGGAGCATCCGGCCGGTGCATGCATGGATGCGCTCCCGTTGCGCCCTCTTAACGTCCTGGACGGGCAATAGAGGTTGTCCGCGCGAATGAAATCGAGTGCCGTAAACGGCAGGAGGGCCAGAGTGTCCATTGGGCATCGACCCTCGATCGCTTCACGGATACTCGTGGAAGAGGCACGGAACGGGAGCCGGCTCACCCAGTGGACATCCAAAAAAGTCATTACATCCTCTTTCGGTTCGCCGCGCTCGAGAAAAACCACCGACAGCTTTTGCATACGGATGTCCAATCCATCCGCGCGTTCTAAGATCCCTCGTTCCAACCGCTCGATCGTGTCCGGGCTCCCGGTACGGGGCTGAAGGCGGTGGAAATGATCTCCTCCGGCGATGTAATACGCATCAATCGGTTGCCGGGGATTCAGGGCAAGCAGCTCGAAAAACCACTCTTCTCCAGGCCGGCTGTCGCCGCAGGCGATCGGCGAGTAGGCGAAAAGGGGGTGGAATATCTTCAAGACCTCCACAGCCATCCGGTGGCGAACGCCTTCCGGCGCGAGAAATTGCTTACGGGGATCGGTTCCCGCGATCACATAGATAATCTTGTCCAGGTGGAAGCGGGCCATGACTTCGAGACCGCTCAGGAGGTGCATCCAGTGCAGAGGGTTGGCAGCCGTAGGGAACACGCCGATGCGCAACCGCCGGACAAAAGGGCCGACGTGGGGCGCGCCAGGCGAGAGCCTGAGTGGGTTCCAGGGCATTGCTCCTCCCCTGCGGATGACAGCTGCAATGCGCCCCAGGGCGGAAAGGGTGCCCCTCTCCAGGGAAGCGAATGCTCCAGTGTCGGCAAAGTCTCCCATGACCTGTCGCATGAGGTGAAGCTCCTCGATGACACTGCGGGCGACGCGGGCGGTGATTGGCTCGCCGGCTCCTTCGAGAGGCAACCCGAACGCATCCCTTGTCTCGGTATGTCTAATTTGCACTGCTTGCGCGATTGGCATTGGCTTTTTCTCCTTCCCCGCTTCTTCTTGAGCGTTGCACCCAGTCACCATGGTAACCGCAAGGTGCTTGAGAAAGGGAGCGTCATTCGGCGGGAAAGGAATAGGCAATTATGCGGGTCTTCCCAAAGGAATTCGAAGCGTAACACGCGTACCGAGCCCGGGAGCCGCCTTTACCTCCAGTTGGCCTCCGATCAGCAGAGCTCTTTCCCACATTCCGATCAGCCCATAGTGGCCCTCAACGCCCAGATCGGAATATTGCTCGGGGAGGACGAATCCGATCCCGTCATCACGCACACTTACGGACACATCCCCGTTCACACCACCAACGTCCACCCACGCGTGGGCCGCCCGTGCGTGGCGCCCGACATTGGAGAGCGCTTCCTGCACGATCCGGTAAACGGCCAATTCATCCCCCGGCGGAAACCGAAAGGGCGTTGCTTCGACGCTGAAGGACACGGGAATGCCCAGGTTCCTCTCAGCGTCGTGGGCCAGGGCTTCCAGGGCTGGGACAAGGCCAAGTTCTTCGAGGTAGATAGGACGAAGAGAGCGAGACAGGCGGCGAAGGTCTTCAATGGCTTTCCGGACCGCGCGGCGGAGCTCTTCAAGAAGAGGAGCCTCGCGGCGATCCCGCTCCCCCATGTTGCACGCGAGGATCTGGATCCGCTGGTCCAGGGCGATCAGGTCCTGGATCGTCTCGTCGTGCAGCTCGCGGGCGAGGTGCCGCCGTTCTTCTTCTTGAGCGTGGGTCACCTTTGCAGCGTACCCCCTGAGGGCTTGTTGGGCCGAGCGTACGCGTCGATACATGCTGGTGACGCTGCCTTCCAGCTCGCTTATCTCCGCCACCCCACCTACCGGCTTTTGAGGGGCGTCGAAATCTCCCGCGGCCATGCGTTCAGCCTGCGCCTGGAGAGCGCGCAGCGGAATCACGATGCGCCGCGCGCCGAACCAGAGAGCGAGCAAGGCGATCCCGAGGGTGGGGGCCATTGCCAATGGCGCGGCCAGAGAAATGCGCAGAAGCGGGCTTGCCACTCTTTCCCATGGCTCCTCGATCACAAGGGCCCAGGAAAGTGGACGCACCGGACCGTACGCTACCACATGCTCCCCCGTGGGGGTCTGGAGGAAGGTGGAACCGACTGAGCCTCGAAGCGCCTCGGCCACGCCCACGTGACTGGGCAGATCTTCGGTTGAAGGAGTAGCGCCTACTTCCGCAAGAAGCTGTGAGTGCTCATCCACGATGAAAGCGCTCTCTTCGCCGCCCATGCGTGCCAGGCCAGGGAGGGACATATGGATCAGGTCAGGGACGGAGAGCGCCGCGGTGATGAAGGCGGAGCCCGAGCGAAGCGCCCAAAGGACGAAAGAAATGCCGTCTGAAGAAACCAGGGAGATCTTATAGGCGCCAAGGGGGGCTTTGACAATGATAGCCGCCTCTGAAGAAACGCCTGTCGGTAAGGCACCGGCAACGAGACGCCCTTCCTTGTCGAGCAGCGCGAGCGAACCCGGGCTGTCGGAGGTCCCTTCGCCAAAGCCGCCGAGCGCATGCTCAGGAGTCACGCCTTCTTCGAGCTTCAGGGATACGCCCCGCAGAACCGCCTCCATCCGGAGAAACCTTTCAGAGATTCCCGCGGATGCGGCTTGCACGGCGCGCTCATCCCGCTCCGCCACCAGCTGGCGCATTGCCTGGCCGTGGAAGCGAACGGAAGCGAAAGAAAGCAATGTGACGAGCACTCCAAAGGGAAGGATCAGAAGACCCAGAAGTTGAAAATGCAGCCCCCGAAAACGCAGCCTCATTTCTGCTCCATCCGTCCGATCTCGGGCGAGATCCAGCCCAGAGAGACGGCGCGCATAACCGCCTCCGTACGACTCGCGGCCAGCAGTTTGTCGCAAATCCTTGCGAGATGGCCCTGAACGGTCCGGTCGCTGATTCCAAGCATAAAACCGATGCTCTTGTTCGTGTGACCCCTCGCCACCAGGCCGAGCACTTCCAACTCCCGCTCCGTGAGCTTTTCGACAGGAAGGCCGCCTGCCTCGCCTGAGATATCGGCCATTACCTTGCGGGCGATTGCGGGATCGAGAACGGACCTGCCTTGACTCACTTCGCGCACCGTGCGAACGATTTCAGCCGCATCGGCGTTCTTCAGAAGAAACCCGCTTGCCCCGGCCTTGAGAGCAGCCCGCACGTAGGGTTCATCGTCATAGGCGGTAAGGACGAGCACTCCCGTGGAGGGGCAGTTCTCGCGTACCCACGCGGCGATCTCGATTCCGCTTGCTCCGGGCATGCGGATATCGAGAATCGCCACATCGGGCCGCAGGTCTCTGATGGCTGCCATTGCGGTCGGTCCATCGCCCGCTTCAGCAAGGATCGTGATCCCTGCCGATTCGAGGAAGCCGCGGATTCCCGCCCTCACCGCCGCATGGTCATCCGCGAGTACGACACTGATGGGTTCAGGCGCCGAGCGAGCCGTCACGGACACATCGTCTTTCAATCTCTTCAGCCTCCACGGCAGGCGCGCATACGCTGCTTTCTCCCGTGTACATGTTCTTTGGATACCCTACCATGGTGGGGTATTCGAGACAAGAGGCCGCACCCGCATATCGAGGTTCAGCCGGCAGGCTTATTTGCCTACAGGCCCCGGCAAGGAAAATCGAGTAAATTCAAGAGGTCGTCGACACGAGCCCCACGAAGAGCGCCTCGCCCTGGCAGAGCGCCATATTGAATGGAGGTCACAATGGTTGTTGATGTCGAGAAAATGTTGCGCTTCACCTTTTCAGCCACCACGGGCGTCCGCTCGGAGGCACCTGTCGCGCGTCTAGATATCCCGATCTCCGAACCGGCGGGAGACAAAGCCGGTAGAAACCTCGAAACTGCCGTTCGCGCCGCAAGGGGCGTCCAGAGGGTTTTTTTCAACCCCACCATGAAAAAACTTTCCGTCTGGTATCTAACCCGGGAAACGGGCGCAGTCGAAGTCTACCATGCCGTAAAGGAGGCCGGCTACGATACAGGCACCCAAAGCCTGCGCCTTCATATAAGGGGCATCTACTGCTCGGGATGCATCAGAATCATCGAGGATGCTTTGAAAAGCGTCCCCGGAGTGGAGGCGGCAACCCTCAATCCGGCTACATCGGAAGCCACGATCCAGTACCGGCCGCAGTCAACGGACCTCGCCCGATTGGAGAAAGCCGTTGAATCCCTGGGCATGTACACCGCGACACCGGCCCCCGGCGACAGCCCGGAGGAAGCGCGAAAAGAAAAGGACGACTCGGATAAGGAATACAGGACCCTCATGCGCAAATGGTGGTTCGCGGCATGCATAGGCTTGGTGACGATGATCTTCTCCTACCCCCAGCTTTTCCCCGGCCTGCGCGATCTTCTGCCAAAAGGAAGCCTTCAACTGCGTTACTTGTGGATGGGCATGGGGGCGGGATCGCTTGCTGTGATGATTTTCAGCGGCAGCCAGTTCTTTACGGGGATGTGGCAGTCTCTAAAGCATAGAACCGCCAACATGCACACGCTGATAGCCATCGGAACCGGAGTAGCATGGATCTATTCGACGATTGCCGTCTTCTTTCCCCGGATCTTTCCGTCGCCTGAAATGGCGGACGTATACTACGACGTTACCGTGGTCGTGACCGGGCTCGTTGTCCTGGGGCTCGCCCTGGAAGTGAAGGCCAAGGGCAGGACGAGCGAGGCGATACGCAAGCTCATCGGGCTTCAGCCGAAAACGGCCCGGGTGATCAGGGACGGGAAAGAATCCGACATTGCCGTGGAGGAGGTGCTGGTGGGCGACACGGTGGTCATGCGGCCCGGCGAAAAGGTACCTGTGGATGGGCTCGTCGAAAGCGGCAGCTCGTCCGTGGACGAGTCGATGATCACCGGGGAAAGCATCCCCGTGGAAAAGCGGGAAGGCGACGAGGTGATCGGAGCCACCATCAACAAGACGGGATCCTTTCGGTTTCGCGCCACCAAGGTCGGCAAGGACACGGTTCTCTCCAACATCATCCGGATGGTCAAAGACGCCCAAGCCACCAAAGTCCCCATCCAGAGGATCGTGGACGTGGTGGCGAGCTATTTCACCCCCGCGGTCATCATCCTTGCCATAGCGGGTTTCGTCATCTGGTACGACTTCGGTCCGCCGCCCGCGCTGAGCTATGCCATTATCATCGCCGTCACCACCCTCATCATTGCCTGCCCCTGCGCCCTGGGCATGGCAACTCCCATGTCGCTCACGACCGGTATCGGTCTAGGGGCGGTTACCGGCATCCTCATCCGCGGAGGAGAGTCTCTCCAAACGGCCAAGGCTCTGGATGCCGTTATCCTGGACAAGACCGGCACCATCACCCACGGAAAGCCGGCGCTTACGGACATCCGCGCAATCGGGATGGAAGAAAATGAACTGCTCGCCCTGGCTGCTTCCGTGGAAAAAGGCTCCGAGCATCCCCTGGCATCCGCTGTCGTCGAAGCGGCCGAGGCGAGGGGCATATCCACGCCCTCCGTCTCGAGCTTCAACGCACTCCCCGGCAGGGGCGTGGAGGCGATGGCGGGCGGTCGGGCGATTCTTCTGGGCAATGCGAAACTGATGCGGGAGAAGGGCGTGGAGGCGGATTCTCTGGAGGAGGAGGCGCGGAGACTCGCCGGCGAAGGAAAAACCCCTCTTCACGTTGCGGTGGACGGCAGGAGCGCGGGCATTCTCGCTGTTGCCGACACGGTGAAGGAAGATTCCGCGCGGGCGATTCGGGCGCTTTCCCGCATGGGGATAGAGGTGGTGATGATCACTGGAGACAACGAGAGAACCGCGCTCGCCGTTGCAAAGCAGGTGGGCATTACGAGGGTGCTCGCGGAAGTGCTTCCCCAGGACAAGGCGCACAACGTGCAGAAGCTCCAGCAGGAGGGCAAGAAGGTGGGCATGGTGGGGGATGGGATCAACGACGCTCCCGCTCTTGCCCAGGCGGACGTCGGATTCGCTATCGGAACGGGAACCGACGTGGCGATCGAAGCGAGCGATATCACCCTCATCAAGGGAAGCCTCCAGGGGGTCGCTACGGCGATCCAGATCAGCGCGGCGACGATGCGGAACGTCTTCCAGAACCTCATTGGCGCGTTCCTCTACAACACCCTCGGGATCCCTATTGCCATGGGGCTCCTCTATCCATTCTTCGGGATTCTGCTCTCGCCGCTCCTGGCTGCGGCGGCCATGTCTTTCAGCTCAGTCACGGTAATCGGCAACGCCAACCGGCTGAAACTGTGGAAACCGAGAGGAGGGCGCGCATGAGCATCGACAGAATAATCGTGACCCTTGCGGGCTTCGGCGTCGCGGCATTCGTCGTCTGGTTCTTCTGGCTCGTGAAAAAGCGCGGGGTCAAGTCCTCGCTCACCTCCTCCGGGTACCAGGAGGCGATGGTCGTGGTGAAGGGCGGCTACACTCCGGATGTGATCGTGGTGGAGCACGGAAGGCCGGTGCGGCTTTCCTTCCGGCGCGATGAGACCGCTTCCTGCTCGGAAATGGTCATCTTCCCCGACTTCAATAAGTCCGCCGAGCTTCCCCAGGGCAAAGTCGTGCCCGTCGAGCTCCTGCCCGACAAGCCGGGCGAATACGAGTTCCACTGTCAGATGGGGATGTTCCGCGGAAAACTTATTGTCGAATGATCCAGAGAGGAGTCTCCGAATGATAGATCGAACGGCGAACCCCGGGGTCTGGCTCGCCCTTCCCGCCCTGTCGTTTATCAGCTACAGCGTTCTGACCTTCGAAGTCTCGCTGACACGGATTTTTTCCGTGATTCTCAGCTATCACTTCGTTTTCGCGATAGTATCCGCGGCGCTTCTCGGCCTGGGACTCGGCGGGATGTTCCTCAAGAGCTGGCAGCACGCCCTCCCCGCCTCCCACTCGCGTTTCAGCGCCACCCTTTTCGCGCTTCTGGTGGCCGCGTCCATCCTGGTGATCATATACCTGCCGATCTACAATTCGAACGCTCTGGCCGGCGGCGGTTTCTGGCTGTACCTGCTGCTCGCCACCCTCCCGTTTCTCGCGGCGGGGCTCGCCATTTCCTCAATGTTCCAGCAGTTCGCGGGCAAAGGCTCATTGTCGTACGCGGCGGATCTCCTGGGAGCCACCCTCGGTGCGCTCACGGTCGTTCCGCTGCTCGACTCCCTTGGCGGTGTGAATGCGGTTTTCTTTGCAGCCGCGGCCGCCGGGCTCGGCGCCGTCATTCTGGGATGGTCCCAGGTCAGGTTCCCCGTCTTCGCGGTCGTCTCATTTCTCGCCCTCGGCTCCCTGGTGACGGTGCTCGCCACAACGGGCGTACAGGTGCCCGTCCCGGTGGGCAAGGACCGGAAAAGGAGATGTACGAGTTCCTGGCCAACCCTTCAATAAAGGCCGGCATCGTGGAGAGCCGCTGGAGCTCCTTTGGCAGAACTGATCTCGTAAAGAGCGAGCTCCTGCCCAATGAAATGACTCTCTTCGTTGACGGAGCGGCGGGTTCCGTGATGTACAACTTGGACGCGCTTCGAAAGAATCCTCAGGAGGCCGCGCACCTGACGCTCCACTATGGAGAGTTCTTCCCCTTCTTGTTCATCCCGGAAACCGAGAAACAGTCCGCCCTCATCATCGGCCCGGGCGGCGGCAGGGACGTCGTGGTTGCCCTGCTTGGCGGCGCGAAATCCATCACCGCCGTCGAGGTGAACCCGGACGTCGTGGACATTGTCAAGAGGTACCAGGATTTCAACGGAGGCCTCTATACGCGGCTTCCGAACGTACAGGTGGTGGTCGCGGAGGGCAGAAATTACGTTCGAGCTTCCGATAAGCGCTACGACCTCATCATGCTCGCCATCCCTATAACAAAAAGCTCACGCAGCGTCGAGGGGTACGCGCTTACCGAAAACTACCTGTTCACAGTGGAAGCCTTCCAGGACTACCTCAGCCATCTCACGCCCCAGGGCCGGATCATCATCGTCGCGCACAACAACGCGGAGATCTACCGGCTCATTTTCATGGCAGTGGAGGCGTTCGGATCCCGCGGAATACCGCAGGCGGACGCAATGAAGAGGATCTATACCGTGGCTTCGGAGATGATGCCGGCCGTAGTCATCAAGGGGGAGCCCCTCACCCCTGAGGAGGCCGATGCCGTCCACGCAGGAATGCACAACCTCGGTTTCGACATGAATAGCTCCTACATTCCCTATGTGAAGCAGGACACGATTCCACCGAATACGCGGCTCGACCTGGAGGAAAACCAGCGGATGTTCGATCAGATCCTCGAGGAAATCTCAGCCGGAAAGATGAGCATAAGCGCACTCGTTCACGCCGCGAACAAGGATATAAGCCCGGTCACCGACAACAGGCCCTTTTTCTACAAGTTCGAGAGGGGTCTGCCCAATCCTTTCGGAGCGTTCGCTTTTCTTCTTGTCGTTGCCGCAGTGGCTCTTTCCGTCCTGGTCTTCTCCCGGCGGAGGGCAAACACGGATACCTCCACGTTCCGGGGAGCGCTCCTCGAATGGCCCTCCCTGAAACTCTTTCTGCTCCTGTTCTCCGCCATCGGCGTCGGATACATGCTGATCGAAATTGCATTCTTTCAGAAGCTGATGCTCTTCATTGGACAGCCGCAGCTCGCCCTCACGGTCCTTCTCTTCTCTCTCCTTCTGGGAAGCGGGTTTGGAAGCCTGGCCAGCTCCCTGGTTCGGCGGAATGTTTACCGGGTTATCGGAGGAATCGCGATTGCGGTTGCGCTCGCCACCGTGCTTTTGGCCTTATTGTTCCCACGGGTATTCAGCCTGGGTCTGGATCCGAAGGCGGCCGCGGCGGCGATGCTCATCCCGCTCGGGATCCTCATGGGGTTCCCGTTTCCCCTCGCCGTCCGGCTGATGGATGCGAGCGGCTTTGGAGACCACGTTTACCTCATGTGGGGCGTGAACGGCATCGCATCGGTTCTCGGCTCCGCCCTCTCCATGATCGTAGGGATCATGGGAGGGTTCTCCAATGCGCTATTCCTTGGGGCGATCCTTTACGCGTGCGCGGCCGCGCTGGCCCTGGCCTTGCCGGCCGGGAAAGCGCGGGCCGCCCGGAAGAATCAGAGAGAATCGGCGCCATGATAGCGGTGGTGGAGGCACTGTAGGAAAGAGCTATTCAAGCTCTTTCATATCGACAAACCGCCCATGCCAGGTGTGGTACCAAACCTGGCCGGTATACCCGTTCACTCCCAACATCCCAAAGGTCTTTCCGTCCTTCAGCACGTGGATTGTATAGTAGCCATAGAATGCGTCCGCGCCTTCCTCGACTTTCAAACCGGCCCTCTGCGCGTCCAAAGACTTCTGGGCAAGCTCGCGGGCCTTGGCAGGGGTAATGGGCATTTTCGACTGCTGCTCCGGTTGATAGAGGCCGCTCATCATGGCTCCCGTCATCATGCCGTATTTCTGGTTCCACATCATATTCGGCCCCGGCTCGTTGAAAACCGCGCCTGTATACTTGTTCAGAAGAAGCTCGAATGCCTTCATGCCCGAGCTCTTCTCCGCAACCTCTACATAGAAGTGGTTTGAAAACTCCATTACCTCGCTTAATTTCAGGTCGTCATTGCCCCATGCGGCGAGGTATTTGCGGGCCTGCTCGACCGCCCGATCCAGTGTCATCGGCTGAGCCCCGGGCGGGATGTAATCCCAACCGCCCATCATACCGCCGCCCATCATTCCACCGCCCCATGCGCCTCCAGGGCCGCCTCCCATCATGCCGCCTCCCGGACCGCCCATCATGCTCTGCGCCGAGATGCCCGTGGGCGCAATCATTGCGAGGGCGAGAAAACCTGTAAAAAACGCTCTCTTCATCTGAATCATCCTGTTACTCCTTCCATAGTCGGCCTCGCGCGGGCAGATATGCGAATGCACCGTGCCCGCTTCAAGAAAAGGAGACCGGCCTGTGCCTTGGGCCGGTCTCCAAAGCGTCGACTTTCCCGTCATATGCCCTTTGTCTACGCGTGGCCATAGCGGTGCGGGTCGACGTCGAACGTCTTCGCACAGCCAGGCGAGCAGAAGTAGAAGGTCTGTCCCTCATGAGTTCTTGCCGCCGCGGCCTTCTTCGGGTCGATCTGCATCCCGCAGACCGGGTCTGTTGCCAGCCCTTCGCTTTCCTTCATTTCTTACCTCCCATGGTAGCGATTGATAATCCCGCCTTTTCCCAGGCGCTCATGCCTCCTTCGAGATTGAAAACATTCGTATATCCGGCTTTCACAAGTTCCCGCGCCGCAATGTCGGACATGCGTCCGCTTCTGCAATACACGACGATCTTCGCGGTTCTATCCGCCGGGTACGCCTTGATCCTGGCTATGGTCTGATCGTAGGGGATGAAAGCGTCGGTGGGGGCGATTTCCCCTTCATAGAGAACATGGACATTTATAAAGAAGAAATCTTTCCCTTTCAGCATCTGATTGAGCTCGGCCGGCGTGACGTTCATGTACGACCCTTTCTCAACGCGAACGAGAGTGCCGCCGGTCGAAACCTTGCCGGCGCCCTTCCATGTGAAACTGATGTCCTTTCCTCCCCCCACGCCTTTCATGGTGAGCGTCAGCGAACCCTCCGCCCTGAGCGGGCCCGCGGGAAAAGAGAGTCTTCCCGACACGTGGTGTCCCCCCTTCCCGCCGCTCCAGGCCGACGCAGACTCCTCGTTCCCCTTCTCGCTTCTGAGACTCGCGATGCTCGTCATATCAAACGCCAGATTGTAGGAATGGGTATCCATTATCACCTGAAAGTCGATTGTCGGAGCCGCAACGTCCTCCAGATTGACGGGGGTGACAATGACCGTCACACCCCCCGCCTCCGCTGCTCGCTTGAGCCCCGCATCGTCTTGCGCCACAGCCGATGCCGCGCCCAGGACGGCGAAAGCTCCCACCAGAACAAGAATCCGGTTCATGCACCCCCCTCGTGAATGTGCTGCGCCCTGTATTTGATTATCCTTCGAACCATCAGGGATATGCCTGCCAGTGAAACCGCCAGCCCAAAGACCATAAAGGGAACTCTGTATGCGGCCAGAAATACAGCCGCGCCGCTCAGCCCGAGAAAAGGCAGCAGGTCCGCCACGCGGTGGGCGCAGCACGCCACCATGACTGCCGTCGACATGCCTCCGCTCGCGCCGGTCATCGCTGCGCTTCCCCTCATGCGCACGCGGATAATCGCTCTCAGATAAGAGAAAAGACCCACCTGAGCTCCAAAGCCAGCCGTGATCGGTGCGATAAGAAACTTGTCCTGCCCGAGCAGCACCACCGCCTGGGTCCAGCCCTGCGCAAGTCCGACAATGACGAAGTAAACGGCAAGCATGGCCAGCGACGCGGCTAAACCCAGGGAAGCGGGGAGGCCCACCGTCCAAAATCGGCCTCCAAATCTTCCGTCAAATGACATAGTCCGGCTCATCGACGGAAAAGGGATAGCGGCTGATTGCTTCAAGCACGAAAGCCCTGATCCCGGGGTCTATTGCGGCGCTCGCTTTGCGGAAGCGCTCCGCCGCCGTGTCACGGGAAAACTCTCCATCCGCGACGTCCATGAACCACCGGCGAAGGCCCTCTCCTGGTACCTGTCTCACGTTTCGGATCTCCGCCAGCATTCGCACCGCCTTCTCTCGCGGCTGCCGCGGCCCCTGGAATACAGTGGGCCTTGACCTTTCCGCGTGCTTCAAATATACATGAAGAATACCCCTGGGGGGTAGGGTGGGTAGAAATGTTAAAAAACTTTAATCAGGGAGGTGCTTCGTGAAGAAAGGGAGCTCAGCGATGATGGAAGCGGGAAAGACTCTCCATGCTGACGGCGATAGGGAATCGCGCCACAGAAAGGGTCCCTCTCCCGCTAATACGGATGCCCTCCGAAGATTAAAAAACATCGAAGGACAAGTGCGGGGGCTCCAGCGAATGGTGGAGGAAGAAAAGTACTGCATTGACATCGTAACCCAGATTTCAGCGGTCCGCGCCGCCTTGAACCAGGTGGGGCTGCTTGTTCTTCGCAGACACGTAGAGCACTGCGTCGTCGACGCGGTCAAGAACCCCGATCCGATGGCGGGGAGCAAGATAATCGATGAAATGATGAAGGTCCTCGCGAGGGGCGAGTTGTAGGAAGGTGCGGGCCCGCGGACCCGCACCGGTTCGGTTTACGTCTTGCATGGGTCGCTCCGCAAGGGGCCGCGCACACTTCCTCACTGTCGAGGCACTGCATATCGAGCTTTGCATTGGGATAGCGCCCCCAAGGGGCTCGCGCTGCCGTTTCCTATCCCGCCGCTCCCTCGCTCTTGCGGGAGAATCGTGGTGAGAGGGCGCGCGGCCAGAATCCCGGGGTGGCCTTCCGATAGCGGGCGTAGTCCTCACCGAACTCCTTCAGGGCGTCCTTCTCCTCCCGGTGCGCGAGACGCAGGTACATGGCCACGAGGATGGGGAACATGATAAGGGTGGGTATCGTGGGCCACTGGATGAGAAACCCCAGCATAATGATGATGAATCCAAGGTATTGGGGATGACGCATTTGCGAGTAGGGCCCTGTCGTCGCGATGGCGTGGGCTTGCTGTGCCCGATAGAGGAAGCCCCAGGCGCCGCCGATGAGGAGAAACCCACCCCCGATCGCTATATCGCTCAGCCAGTGAATGGGATTGGCGTGAGGGTTGCCGGTGAAACCAAGGAGCGCCTGCCAGAGGTGACCGTTGTTGTGCGTGAGAACCCCCAGGGCCGGATAGCGGCTCCCCAACCACCCAGAGAGCAGATAAACCGTGAGCGGAAAGCCGTACATCTCGGTGAACAGCGCCGCAAGAAAGGCGGAAAAAGCCCCGAAGGAGCGCCAGTCCCTGCGACTCCGCGGGCGGGTGAAGCTGAACGCGAAGATGACGAATATCGCCGTGTTCAGGATCACCAGGGGCCACAGTCCGAAGGAGGGGGGATTGTCATTCATGAAACGCCTCCCGGTGGGACATCCCCGCCGCCGCGCCCCGAGTCATCTGCTCTATCCCGAAGGCGTCCCATATTGTCCTCAGCCAATTTATCGCTCCTGCTCCGGTGGTCGCGACGCCGGATTCCTCCGAACCACAAGTACATGAGGATGGCCAGAAGCACCGCAGCGGCGAGAAGAAAGTACGGCAGCGCTCCAAAGAGGTGCGCTCGGTGCTCGGTTACGAGATAGAATGCAGCGATGACGAGGAACGCGGCCAGTGCTCCGCTGATTCGTGACTGGAAATTGCGACGGGAGCGCGGCACTTCCCCGTCGTGGTCCGCTGCCTGTCTTTCATCCGGATCCGATCTGCCTGTCAAGGGTTACTCCTTCGGCCGGTCGCGGCGTGAGCTTCCACCAGCGCCAATGTTGTAGATTGCCGCGATCGCGGCACCGATCAACCACCCAAGGATGAATACCTCCGCTGCACCCATGAGCGCTTCCCACCAGGGAACGTTCATGCGGATGAGGGGCGAGACATCCAATCCGTGCAGGAGGCTATTGAGGAACAGGACGATCCCCTCACGACCCAGGACGGCCATCACGAGGGCGCAGCCCAGATACACGATCACCGCGGTCACACCGACCGCGAGGCCCAGTTTCTTCGGCTTAATGGTGCCCATGGTGTGCCTCCTTTGAATCTCCGCCATTCTCATGACCCTCGTGGTCCTCGCCTTCTCCTCGATGTCTGCCCATCATGAACAGGTGCAGCACGAACATCCCCACGAGCCCCGCCAGGAGCGGCCATGAGCCCTTGATCCCGATGAGGGGAAGAACGAAGACGAGGATCAGCGGCGCGACGCATCCGATGACCATCCAGAACATGTGTCTGTTCATATATTCTCCTCCAGTACGGCGACTCCCTTGTAGAGTGCAGCGCCGAGCAGAAGCGTCCAGGAGAAACCGACGGAGATCTTGTCCGTCGTTTGCACGAAGCTCCCGCCCTTGCCCACGTCCCTGTTCATCGCGATCCTTCCCCAGCGCTTCACGGGGAAACGCCAGGATATACCACCCCACCGGGGTAGGGTGCATGGAAAGAATGTAGTTCCCACTTCGGGAATGGTCAACTCCTTTCCGCATAAAAGGGAGACGGAAAGAGGTTATACCTGACCTGAAAAAGATGAAGCACGATATGAAAAGTAAAGGATATATTCAGGTGAGCGCTTCGGTTTCCAAAGTCGGGAAACCGGTAGTTATTGCGGACTGGTGAACGAGCGACCGTTTCGCACGGCGCGCATAGGGATCGAGGGTACCCCCATGGGGAAAGGTAAGGTGTCGAGTTCGTCTTCGGGAAGTTTGCCCATCCTCTTCGTCTGTCTATTCGTGGTGATGATTGGGTTCGGCATCACCATGCCCGTCGTTCCTTTTTTCACAGAACGCCTGGCACAATCCGCAGGAACTTCAGCGAAAAACATACCACTGCACGTCGGCCTCCTCACGGGGGTCTATGCTCTCATGCAGTTCCTCCTGGCACCGCTCTGGGGACGGCTCTCCGATCGATTGGGGCGAAAACGGATGCTTCTCATCGGCATCGCCGGTTCCGCCGCCGCCCAGATCCTATTCGGCATTTCCACCTCGCTTTGGCTGCTGTACGCGGCACGCGCGCTCGGCGGGACGCTCTCGGCCGCGACACTACCGGCGGCATCGGCTCAGGTGGCCGATGTGACGGAAGTCAACAGGAGAGCGCGGGGAATGGCATGGTTACGAACCGCGATGGGGCTCGGCAGCATCGCCGGTCTCGTTCTCGGAGCGCTGGCCATGAAAAAAGACCTTCACCTCAGCTGGCGTCGCGGTCATTTTCTGGTCGACAGCTTCTCGACCCCCTTTTTTCTGGCGGCGGTGCTGATGCTCCTCGCGCTGGGAATTACGGTTCTGTTCCTCGCGGATTCGACACCTCGGCCTCCGGCGCTCGACGACAGGCGCGGAGGGTTGGCTCGTAGTCGGATGGCAGACGGTGCGCTCCGCTTCGCCCTCGGGCTGGAGGCCGGCGGGCAATTTGGCCTAGCCGTCTTCGAAGGTACTTTCGCGCTCTATGCCCAGAAGCGTTTATCTTACGGGCCCGCTCAGGTGAGCCTCGTTTTCATGGTGTGCGGACTGGTCATGTCAGCTTTTCAATACATCGCCGTGCGTTTTCTCTCGCAGGTGTTGCGCCCTCTTCACCAGATCGCTGCAGGGTTCTTCCTGATGGGGGCTGGACTGCTGGCGCTTCAGCTCATGAAGACGACGCCCCAGGTATTGCTTGCCGTCGGCGTCATCGCATTGGGAATGGCTATTGTGTCGCCGACGCTTTCAGCGTTGATATCGAAGCTGGCGGGAAACCGGCAAGGGGAGAGTTTTGGCATGCAGAGCTCAGCAGAAAGCGCAGGGCAAGTCATCGGCCCGTTGATCGGGGGTATCCTCTTCTCCTGGTATGCGCAGCTTCCCTACATGGTAGCCGGTTTTTCCCTCATCGGCATTGGCGCACTGACGGCATACAAGCGCTCGTCGGCGGATAGGAAAAAATCCTGAGCGCTTTCAGCGCAGACGCCGGGCGTTGTTCTTGATCGGGGCCGCTCTTCAGGCGTGCGGCACTCCTATGCGGCAGTCCGATGCCAATCCGACCACTGAAAACGTAGAGCTGGAGGGCACACGGCCGGAAGCCGCGTGTCGAAACCCTCCTCTCAATCCAGTCAATACGGTGGGAGATACTTGACGAATTGGTGCACTGGGGATACATTGTATCTGATACCCCACCGGGGTGGGGTATCAGATCATTTCACCGAGGGGCACTACCGATGATGGGTCCCGCTTTTGTTCCTGCCCTGCGCTTCCGCTGGCTCACTCCCGTGTTCGACCCGTTCATGGCAATCGCTCTTCCCGACCTGCGGATCAAACGCGATCTGGCCGAAGCCCTGCAGCCGGCTGACTCGCGCAGCATCCTCGACTTGCCCCTCCTGGAAATTAAGAGAGTACTGAGACCGGGCGGCACGTTTTACACCGCCGACTTCGATCGAGCGAGAAACCCCATTCTCCGGCTGGTTTTCAAGGCTGTGCGACTTCTGGACGGCCGAAGGAACACACGAACGAACGCGAAAGGCCTTCTTCCGAAACTGATGGAAGAGGCGGGATTCACGAGCGTTGGAGAGGCTGCCCGCTACGCAACGATGCTTGGCGAGGTTTCGACCTTCGAGGCGAAAAAGGCGCTCCCAATCGATCGATCGGGACACCTCGACACAAAGGAGGATAGGTGATTCGGTCCTATTATTCGGCTCCCCTCGTCTTGACTGGTGTACGATGAAAATGAGGTGATGTCCGCAGCTATTGCGGGAATCGGTTTTTCAAATGGAACAGGTATTTCAGCGCGATCAACGGTTCGACGTCTACGACATCCTGGTGGTGGGGGCAGGCCCCGCGGGCCTTACCGCTGCCATATTCGCGCACAACAAGGGGATGAGAGTCATCGTCGTTGAGGGGCTAGAAGCAGGGGGTCAGATGCGCGCGCTCTACCCCTACAAGCCTGTATACAACTACCCCGGGAACTCCAAAGTCCGGGCAGGTGAGCTCGTGGACAAGATTATCGCGCAGGTTCGAGAGAACGACATACAGATACTGGAAAGAGCCCCGGTGCGGAACATCATCCGGCGCGAAGACGGTGACTTCTCCGTCGTCCTGGATGACACGGAGATCATTTCACGAACCATCATCCTCGCCTGCGGTATGGGTCTCTTCGATCCTCGCCGTCTGGGGGCTTCCGGGGAGGAACTCCTGAGAGACAGTTCGGTTTTCTACACTCTGAACGATCTTCCCCAGTGGCAGGGCAAGCGGATCGCCGTCATCGGTGGAGGCAACAGCGCTGTGGATAATGCGCTCTTTCTCCTTGAGCAAGGGGCACATGTGGCGGTCATCCATAAGCTGGTGGATTTTCAAGCCGAGGCTGGCAACGTGGCGAAGCTGCGTGAGCGATGCTCGATGGTGTTTCTTGGATGGAATGTCACGGAGTTCTCCGGAAGAGGGCCAGGAGATTGCAGCGTCGACGTCGTTATCGAACACTCTATTACAAGGGAGAGACAGATCATCCCTGTCCATCGGGTCCTGATCAACATCGGTATTCGACCAAGCAGTGAGCTGATCGAAAGGCTTTCGTGCTCCCGCGAGAACCAGATGGTGCGTGTCGATACTGAAATGCAGACATCTATTCATGGAATCTTCGCATGCGGGGACACGGTGTCTTATCCCGGTAAGACCAGACTCATCGTCACCGCGCTCGGAGAAGCTGCGACGGCTGTAAACAGCGTGGAGCGGTATCTCAAGGCGGAATCGAAATCAAGGGTGATTGAACATGAAAAAACGGGAATATGATCTCATGAAGGCGATCTTTGTCTTTTTCCCTCCGCGGCAGCTCGGCGCAAGAATCGCGCGCAAGTTTTCCGAAATGGGATATGGCATCTTTCTCTTCCTCCTTCAAGATGAGGATGAGAACTTTTTCTCACACCTGAGGGTGCCGAACAGACAGAACATCATTCCGATCAAAGTGTTCACGCCTCTCGCCCGCTTCTGGGAAGGTGTTGATCCCGCACTGAAAAACGCGATCCTTCACGCTCGAGCCGTCATTAATTTCATAGGTGCGGATTTTTCCAAGTTGAAGGTAACCGGTCACGGCGAAGATTGGAACATCGATGTCTCAGATCCCACGCAGGTCAGGTTTTCGTTCCTGGAGATTTTTTTGAGCAATGCCGAAATAAAGGAGCGGTCCCTCTGGTTCAACCTGGGAACGGGCAGGCATGTGAAGAATTCGACCGGAGAGATCTTCTGCAACACAAAATACGGAATGACAGGATTCGCGAAGGCTTTCGAGCTTACGCCCCGGCTGAGGAATCTCGAGATCATCAGCGTCTGCCTCACCTACCTCAGCAGGGATAGGACCGGATCCGGCTCTTCTCATTGCACGCATTGCATTACCGAGGAACTTGTGGACGGGGGAAAACGCTTAACGAGCGAGCGGGAAATCCCCGATTTCCTGCTGAACCGGATCGAGGAATTGTGGATGAAAAAGTCGTAGTACTCGCGCGGAGTCGAGCAATCCCATTCATCAAGTTTGCACCTCCATCACGGGGAACCCCCGGCATTTTTTACGACGTTTCGCCTCAAAACTACGGCTTTTCCCCCGTCTCTATCCCCAGTTCAGCCTTGATCCGCTGCCAGAAGGTACCCTCGTCGATTTCGCCTTTAATAAAGAAGGAGATGAGCTGGCGCATGCGGGGAGAGAACATCTCCCAGTACTTCTTGTGCCAGTCCTGGATCTCGTCGTTCAGCCGTATCTGCTCGGAGATGCTCATGGTGTGGGTGCTATAGGAAATGAACTGCGTGATCATGGTGGCAAGGGCCGCCGTGGGGAGACGCGCGCTGCGACCGGCCGCGGGCGGACGCCTTTCCTGCCCGCCGCCCGGCGCCGGGGCTGGCCCCTCCGGCTTCGCCTGGCCGGGGGCGGATCCCGGAGCTTGGGAGCCTGTGCCGGACATCGGCGCCAGACCGCCCGCTCGCTCTGCGGCACCCCGGGGGGATTCCTCGCCTGCCGCGGGCGTGGACTCTTCGGTCTCCCCCGGCATAAGGCTTTCAAGAAGCTTCTGCACCTGGGTATCGGTAAGCTCGGGCGCGTCCTTCCTGATGATCTCGGTGACGAAGCCCCGCACCGTTTGCCTGATCTGGTCCAGCGAGAACCCGACCTGCTTCTTGATCTTCGCCGCGGTCAGCCTGGCCATCCGAGCGGGGTTGATGCCGGCCGCCCCTTTCGCCTCACCGCCCTCCACCCGCCTCTTCAGGGCAGCCTGGATCACCTCCAGATCGTTCTCGGTGGCCTGGTTGAGGATGAAATCCACGACATCGTAGAGAAAATCGCCCTTCATATCCGCAGACGGACCCCGTCAACCCTCGCGTCTTACCGGGTTGGATAGAACGCCAATGCCCTCGATCTCGACTTCCACCGTGTCTCCCTCGTGAAGCTCGGCGGGATCGCCCGAGGTGCCCGTGAAGATGAGGTCTCCCGGCTCAAGGGTTACGGAAGCCGAGATCCATTCGATGAGCTCGGGAATGCCGAAAATGAGGTCACGCGTCGTGCACCTCTGGACTTCCCGGCCATTGATGCGCGCCCTTACATCGGCGTTCGCGCCGTCGAAGTCCGTGACGATAGCCGGTCCCAAGGGCGCGAAAGTGTCGGAGGACTTGGCGCGCCACCAGTTGAGGTCATGCTTCTGCCACTCGCGCGCGCTCACGTCATTGCCGCAGGTGCAGCCGAATACATAGGAAAGGGCATCTGCCCGGGGCACATTCCTGCAGCGCCTGCCCATCACCACCACGAGCTCCGCCTCCTCGTCGATACGCCCCGCAGCTCCAGAGCGCGGAAGCACGATCGGGTCACCCGGGCCGATTACCGAGCTCGGCACTTTAAGGAAAATCAGCGGCTCGTAGGGCGGGGGCTTCACCCCGAGATGGTCGCGAAAGTTGTAGGCAAGGGCGAAAATCTTGGACGGCAGGCACGGAGCCAGGAGCTTCACGGCGGAGAGAGGGAAGCTCCTCCCCGTTCGACGTGCGGCCTGGAATGGCGCCTCGGAGATCTCCCGGACCGTTTCGCCTTCCACTATTCCGTAGGCTTCATGGGTGTCTGCCTGGAAGCGGATGTACCTCAATGCCGTTGCCCCTTGGGGTGAAGTATACGGCACGCGGGCACGGATAAGCTATGGGCTGGGGGCGTTGGTAAGAATCCCCCCGATGGCCTGGGCGTTCATGACCACCGCGACAATCGACACGATGCCCGCTATCCACAGGAGCACCGCAAAGATCTTGATGCAGACCGAAAACACCTTGATCATCCCATAGGAGCTGCCGTGAGAAGGGCCCCTGCGCGTGTTGACGGCGATCTCCCGAACGGCCAGGGGCACTTCGGAGGATGCCCAGACAAGAAGCCCGACGAGGCCGAATATGAGGAACAGGGACTGAGAGACCAGGAATTCCATGCCTACACCTCCGCTATCCTGTTTCAGGCGGCAGGCTCCGCGCGACGCGCCGCTCCCGATATTCTTCTAGTCTAGCGCCAATCTCCGCCGTGTCAAGGTTCGATGGTTTTTTTTCGAGGGATGCGGCGCTGCTTTTCACTGTGCATCCGTTCGTGCTACATTGGAGACAGACATGATTTATCTCATCTACAAAGACGGAGAAATCCTCGTCGAAACGGACGATATCGAGTTCGTCAAGGACTACGTGAAGACAGACCCCGAGTGTTCGGTTCGCGACGCACGCACGGGAAAAAAGATCCCCCTCGAGTAGGACCGCCATTCGAGGCTGCTACCCTGCCTTGTGCTCCACCCGACCGTCTCCCCGGCCAATGAGAAGCTCCGGTTTCTTCTTGGTGAAAAGGCCGTCTTCCAGGACTCCTGGAATAAGCTTCAGCTCCTCTTCAAGCGCGCGCGGGTCGAACTCTGCATGGAACGCGGCATCGAGGAGGAGATTCCCGAGATCGGTAACCACGGGCCCCGCCTTCTTCACAGCCGTTCGAAGCAGGACTTCGGCGCCCATTGCTTTCAGGGCGCGAGTAACGGTGGCCAGCGCGGCGGGGACGACCTCGACGGGAATGGGGAAGCGATGGCAAAGTCTCGGGCTGAGCTTCGTCTCGTCGGCGACCACAAGAAAACGCCGGGAGGCATAGGCGACGATCTTCTCCAGCAGGAGCGCGCCTCCGCCGCCCTTGATGAGGTTGTAGCTGGGATCGATCTCATCCGCGCCGTCAATGGTGAGATCCAGCCCGTCCGACATGGCGGCATCGTTGAGCGTGAGCACGGGAAGCCCAAGCGACCGCGCCTCCATCTCGGATTGGAGACTCGTAGTGACGACCCTGATGCCGTTGAGCTCCCCTCGCCGGTAACGTTCCGCCACTCGTCGAATAGTCCAGACGGCAGTCGATCCAGTACCCAGGCCAAGCTTCATGCCGTCAACGACAAACCTGTCGGCGGCCTCGAAACCCACTCGCCTCTTCTTCGCCTCACTGTCGTGCATTTCTCACCTTCGTATCCAAGAAGGAATGGAATCTGTATACTATGAAAAGAAGGAGCCCGTACAGTGGATTCCATCCTCTCGCGGATCTCCTTCCTGGAGTTTCTCGAGCAGATCCCGGACGGCCTGTTCATCACCGACGCCGAGCGGCGCATCGTATACTGGAACGGGGCGGCCCGGGAGCTGGCCGGCTTCTCCCGGGAAGAGATGATCGGCAAGCATTGCTTCGACGCCGACACCCTCAACTTCCGCACGCTTCTGGATCATGAGCTCTGCGGTGAGGAGAGCTGCCCCGTGTTCGAATCCGTGCTCACCAACCGCTCCCCCTTTCTTCCTTCAATCGTCATGATGAATACCAGGAGCGGAAAGCTTACACCAATATCCCTTTCCGTCGGACCGCTCACCGACGCCTCCGGCGAGGTGATCGGAAGCATCGGCCTGTTCCGCGGCATGCGAGAGGAGTACCAGCAGCGGAGGCTCGCGCTGGAAATCCAGAAAAGGACAATCACCGGCGGCGCATTTGCCCGGGGCGGCGTTCGAGTGCAGACTCTCTATTCTCCCGTGGAGGAGATCGGCGGCGACTACATCGAGGCGTTTTTCCTGGATGACGGCTCCCTGGTGGCCACGGTGGCCGACGCCACGGGGCATGGGATGTCCGCATCCCTGTTCACGATGATCTACAAGACGCTCCTGCATTCATCCCTCGGCAATCACCTGTCCCCCAGGGAAGTGCTCACCGAGGTAAACCAGGGTTTTCTCAAGCTTGCGGGGATCGAGGGATACTACCTGTGCGCGTGCATCGTCCGCTTCGATCCGAAGACGGGGAAGGGCACCTACTCGTCCGCCGGCCACCCGGAAGGGCTCATCTTCGAAAAGGACGGGGAAGGCTATTCCCTGCGGCGGAAGCTGCACATCGTGTCTTTCATGCTCGGAATCGAGGAGGACACGCGCTTCGAGGAGCTGGAGTTCTCTCTCCAGAGCAGCGAGTTCCTCCTTCTCGCCTCGGACGGCCTCTTCGAGTCGGAATGCATCAACGGAATGGCGTTCGGCGTGCCGGGGGTCCAGCGCTTCTTCGCCCGGCATCAGGGTGAGCGCCCGCTGGAGGAGCTGCTTGCCGCGGTGCGGAACGAAAGCAAGTTCGTGCGGCTGCTCGATGACGTAAGCATGCTCGCCGTCTGGCGGGAATGACAGGGGATAAACCGAGCGGGAGGAAATCAAGCTCATGCCGATAATGAGAAAAGTGAAACTCCTCGCCCCGGTGATTCTCGCCCTTTCCATCCTCCCCGCCTTCGGCCTGCAGGAAGGCTTCGCCTCGTGGTACGGGGGGAAGTTCAACGGCCGCCTCACGTCGAGCGGCGAGGTCTTCGATACCAACGAAAAGACCGCGGCGCACCGCACCCTTCCCTTCGGCGCCATCGTCAAGGTCGTGAACCTGGATAACGGCAAATTCACCATCGTGAAAATCAATGACCGGGGGCCGTTCGTCGATGGAAGGATCATCGACCTTTCCCGGGCCGCCGCCCAGGAGATTGGAATGGTGGCCCAGGGGGTTGCCCGCGTAAGCCTCGAGGTGCTCGACTACGCGGCCAGCAAGGACACCTTTGCCGTCCAGGTGGGGGCCTACAACCTGGAGTGGAACGCAGAGAAAGCGGGCAAGCGTCTCGAGGACGCGGGATTCATGGTTTTCCTCGATAAGAATCCTCTGGGGATCACCCGGGTGGTGGTGCGGGGACTGGATGATAAGAACCTTGCGATGGCAAAGCAGAAGCTCGTATCTCTCGGGTTCAAGAATCTCGTCGTACGAAGGGAGAAACCCGAGGCGAGAGAAGCATCCGCGGAATGACCGGCTCGCGTGATCCTGCAGCGGCCGCTCACCGGGTGAGTTGTCAGGAGATCCGGATGTCGGTGTGGGTCTTGGTGAGGAGCCTCCCGTAGAATACCCTGAAGATGTTGTTCAGGGCGTAGATGTACCCCGTTCGAACAACACCTTCCTTGAGCAAGCGCCTCGCCGAAGAAAACATTGAAAGCCGCAATGTGAAGGTGACCCTGCCCACGCGGGTGAGACGGGTGGCGACGTCCGCGTCCTCCCCGTAGAACTCGATAGCGGTGTTGTAGCCGCCGATCCGGTCGAAAGCTTTCCTTCGAACGGCGAAGTTGCCGCCCTGCACCATGGCTCCGGACTTGAAAATGTACTGGCTGATGAGATTCGAAACGACTCCGAAACAATAGTAGAACAGAACGACGATCCTTTTGACTTGGGGCAGATCGTAGTACATGAACGGGCCGCTCAGGCAGGCCAGCCGCCGGTCCCTATCGAAAGAGCGGATGACCTTCCCCGCCCAGCCCGGAGGAACGCGCGTATCCGCGTCCAGATTGGCGATGATCTCGCCCTTCGACTCGAGGTAGCCCCTGTGGCGGGCGGCGGAAAGTCCCCTGCACGGCTCGCGGACCACTCTGACCCCCGCGAATCCCGCCGCTATGCACCCGGTGCGGTCCGTGCTGCCGTTGTCCACGACGACGATCTCCGCGTCGAGGTGAAATCTATGGATCTCGCGTATCACGGATTTGAGACAGTCGCCGATGCAGCTTTCCTCGTTCAACGCGGGGATCACGAAACTCAATTTCATATCGCGGGTGAGTATAAGTAAGGGGCCCGCATTTGTAAACCGTTGACACGTGCCATGGGCGCGGATAGAATCTCCGTCCGGTACGATTGCCCCAGTAGCTCAGCTGGATAGAGCGACGGTTTCCTAAACCGTAGGTCGGATGTTCGAGTCATCTCTGGGGCAGCCCCTCCATCGAAAAGGACACACGTTCGTGAACAGGTTCATTGTCCGACTCGTCGAGATCTCTCAACGTCATGCCCGCCTCGTCATGGCGGCAGCGGCTCTCGTCACCCTCGTTCTCGGCTTCTTCGCCCTGCGCATCCGCGCAAACCCCGACATCGCGAATCTCATCCCCCAGGACGCGCGGGTGACACGGCTTCTCCAGAAGTACGGAGCGCAGAGCTCCAACACCGACTTCCTCATCATCATCGCGGAAGCGCCGGATATCTTCTCCCTGCCAAAGCTCACGGCCCTGGACAGGGCATATCGCGCGATTGAGACAATCCCGACGGTTTCCGCGGGGGTCACGCCGTTCAGCTTCATCACCTTCGCAAAGAGCGGAACCCGCCTCGCCTTCGCCGCCTTGTCCGGCGGCCAGGCCGCACCTGCCACGGAGGAAGCGCTGGAAACCTTCAAGCGGAAGATCGCATCGGATCCCCTGGCGCGAAACCTTGTGATTTCAGCCGACGGAACATCCCTGTGCGCCATCTTTCCCGTGAAGATCCAGGACGACTACGGCGAAGTGCTCGCCTCCGTGGAGCGAATCATCGACCCCGTGAAGCCCGGGATGGACATTCGTATTGCCGGCGCGCTGCCCTACAACCGGGCCGTGCTCACCCACCTCTCCACGGACCTGCCCATCTTTCTCGCCGTGTCGCTGGCCATCATCCTCATCTCCTATTACCTGAGCTTCCGCACGCTGCGCTCCTTGATCCTTCCCGTGCTCGTGGTCGTTCTTGGCACCGTGTGGACGATCGGTGCGATGCAGATTCTGGGGTTCAAGATCACCGTCATCCAGATCATGACGCCGCCCCTGGTGCTCATCCTTGGAAGCGCCTACAGCATCCACGTGCTCAACCAGTACTACAGGGAGTCACGCACCAGCGGGACGGACAAGCATTGGATCGTCGATTCGGTGGGACACATCAACACGACCATCTTCCTGGCCTCATCCACCACCGTGTTCGGCTTCGCGAGCCTCCTTACCGCCTCTCTTCGCCAGCTGCGGGAGTTCGGCATCGCCACCAGCATCGGGATCGCGTTTTGCGCCATTCTTGCCCTCTTCTTCCTCCCCGCCGCCCTCTCGCTTCTCTCTCCTCCCACGGCGGTCCAAAGGAACCGGGTCCTGGAGGGTTTCATCACGCGGCACATGGGGCGCCTGGCGGACACCATCATGAGAATGCGGTTCCTCGTCCTCGGGGCGGCCCTTGCCATCCTGGTGGCATTCGTCTTCAGCCTCGGCGGCGTGCGCTACGAGACCGATTTCACCCGCTACTTCCGCTCCACGGAGAAGGCGGTAGAAGACAACCGGCGCCTCGTCGAGAAGTTCGGCGGCTTCGTGACGTTGAACTACAGCCTTGCCGCGCCGCAGGGGGCGGCCGGCTACTTCCTGGATCCGGCGGTGCTTCGAGAGATTTCCCGCTTCGAAGACCGTCTGGCCGCCGACGCCGACATTCCCTATGTTTCCTCCTTCTCGACGTACGTGAAGGCAATGAACGCGGCGATGACGGGAAACGCGGAGGTGCCTGAGACCCGGCCGCTCATCCTCCTTCTCTCCCGCTATTTCGGCGCCCTGGCGGGAACGCCGATGGGGAAAAACGTCACCGGCGTGTTTCTGAACAAGGATTTCTCCCGCTACACTGTCGTGGTGCGGGTATTCGACAGCAAGAACAACAACATCGCCTTCGAATCCCAGATCCGAAAGATCATCGGCCGCATCCAGAGCACGGCGCGGGAGACCTTGCCCGCCGGGCTTACGGGCGAGTTCTGGGGCCCGACCATCTCCATCCTCTACCTCTCCGACGTGCTCACCTGGAACCAGATCTCCTCGATCCTCTCTTCGGCGGTCCTGGTGTTCCTCATCTCGGCACTGGTATTCCGCTCCGCCAAGCTCGGCCTCCTGGTGCTCGCTCCCCTCGCCAGCGGCATCATGCTCACCTTCATCGTCATGGCCGTCTTCTCCATCCCGCTGGACGTGGTCACCATCACCTTCGCCTCGATCGCGATCGGAATCGGAGTGGACAACGCCATCCACCTCGCAATCCAATACCGCAGGCAGAGAAAGATCTACCCGCTGGACGCGGAGAAAACCATCGAGCACACGCTGAAGATCGGCGGCCGGCCCATGCTTCTCACGACGCTGTCCATCGTCGCGGCGCTGCTGGTGTTCGTGTTCTCCAGCTTCAGGCCCGTGCTCTACTTCGGCATCCTCATCTCGGTATCGCTTTTCATGACGACCGCCGGGGCGCTCGTTCTCCTCCCCGTGCTTCTGTACTTCGACGCGAGGCGGCAGGTTCGAAAGGCACGGCTTGCGGAGAAGCCGGAAGCGAAAAGCGCGGTCGGCTGATCCGGCTGGATTGGATGACGGCCCCCTACCCTGGGCAAAAAAGCACCCCCGTGAAGGCCCCGCGAGGTCGAGAGAAACCCTTACTTGTAGGCGAGCGAGTAGTCCAACGGCTTGTCCAGGATCAGCACGCGAAGAAGCGGCACCTTGAAGATCACCGAGTCTCCGGAAACCGTTCCTCCGGACTGGGAAACGATCTCGCCTTCCGGCTTTACGGTGAGCACCACGTTGGACTTCAGGAGCTGGGCGGGACCGTCGGAGCCGAGGGAAAACTCGATCATCTTGAGATATTCCGCCGCGCTCACCGGTTGGCCGGCCTGGGGCCCCATGCCGGCAAAGAGCGGATCCGACAGCACGGGAAAGAGCGCCGCGAGCCTGCCGTAGTTCTGCTTGTCCAGATGCACTTTCATGGTCTTCACGCCGGCCGCTTCTGAAAACACAACCACGCCCGTTGTCTTGAAGCTGTTATCCGTGAATACATCCTCGATCGAGGTGTAGGAGAGATTCACCTCGAGGGTATTCTTTGTGGGAGTGGCCATCTGGGTGACAGTGACGCCGGGCCTGTCTTCGAAGGTCTTTCTGATTTCCTTGAGGTCGAAGACCTGGTCCTCTTTGACCATTTCAGTCTTTCCCGCCACCTCCTCAAGGTTGAGGAAATATTCTCGAAGAGCCTTGGAGAGCTCGATCTTGAGGCTCGCCGAGCCGGATCCGTCGCTCTTGATCGTCATGGACTGGCTAATCGAACATGAGATCGCGGCAGAGGCCAATCCAAAGGCCGCCAGAGCCCTCCAGAGGTGCAGCAATCGCCTGAAAAACATGCGGAAACGGTAAACGGATTCACCCGCAGCGTCAAGCTGAACGTGTTGGGGCGCCGCCTTGCCCGCCCGACATGAAACCGATAGTATCCGTTTCGATGCTCACCATCCGCCTGGAGCCTTCGGGAGAAGTCATCACGGCACGGCGAGGCGCCCGCCTTCGCGAAGTGCTTCAAAGCGCAGAAGTTCTCCTGGACTACCCCTGCGGCGGCAAGGGAAGCTGCAGGCAGTGCCGCGTCCTCGTGAGCCCACCGCCCGAATCCGGCAAAGGAAAGCTCGCGGAGAGCGAGATCGGCATCGGAATGAGGCTGGCATGCCAGATCACGCTGGAAACCGATTGCACCGTCACCATCCCCGAAGCCCGCCTCTCGCGAAAGCTCTGGAAACGGGGAGGACGGGATGAGGACGTGCGGATTCCCGAAGGCGCATCCTCCATCAGGCGCCTGGAGCTGGAGCTTCCCGAGCCCACGTTGGAAGACCAGAGGGCGGACTGGGAGCGGCTTTCCCGTGAGCTGAAATCGAAGGGGGTGCGGACCGGCAGCCCGGATACCGGTACGCTGGAGCACCTTTCACGAACCCTGCGAAGGTCAGGATGGGCGATCGAGACGCTGAGCGAGGAAGAGGATTTCCTCTGGGCCCGAGAGCGCGGGGGGGAGCGGGCCCTCGGCTTTGCCGTGGACCTGGGCACGACCACCGTCGACATGGCGCTCGTCGATCTTGAAAGCGGCAGGCTCCTGGGGCGCTCGGTCCTTCTCAACCGCCAGGCGTCTTTCGGGGCGGATGTCATCTCCAGGGCGGAGAGCTTCGCCGCGGACGGCGAGGCGGTTCGAAAAGCCGCGCTGGACACACTAGCGGAAGGCGCCGCCTTGATATTCGAAGAAACCGGCTCAAAGCCTGCCCAGATATTGAAAACCGTTGTCGTGGGCAACCCGATCATGATCCACATCTTCCATGGCCTGGACCCACGTCCGCTCACCTTCTCTCCTTACATCCCCGCGATCTCCGCCGCCGTCCGCCGTCTCCCGCGGGATTTCCCCTTCCCGTTCCAATGCCATGGCTCCGTGGAGAGCCTACCCATCGTCTCCGCCTACATCGGGGCGGACACCGTGGGCATGATCGCCTCCCTTGGCCTGGATCGGGAGAAAACCACATCGCTCGCCATCGACATAGGGACAAACGGTGAGATCGTGCTCGCGCGGGACGGCCGCATCCTCGCCACCTCCACGGCCGCGGGCCCCGCCTTCGAAGGCGCCCAGATCTCCTGCGGCATGCGGGCGCTGGAAGGCGCCATCTACGGCGTGTCGATTGTTGAGGACGGCACCCTGGTCTCCCTGGTGGTGGGCGGCGGCAGCCCCGAAGGGATATGCGGTACGGGGCTCGTGAGCGCCGTTGCCCAGATGCTGGACTGCGGAGTACTCGACTCGAGCGGGAGGCTTTCGGATCCTAAAGAAGTCACTCTCCCGCCGCTCTCGCGGCGCCTCTGCATCCGAGACGGCGAGAAGGCCTTTGTCTTGGATGACGAGGGACGGGTGTTCATCACCCAGACCGACGTCAGAAAGCTCCAGCTCGCAAAGGGCGCCATCCGGGCGGGAATCGAAACGCTCCTGGAGATCTCCGGGCTTGCCATCGAACAGATTGACGCGGTGCGGCTTGCGGGGAAGTTCGGCGCGGGTCTCGACGCCACGGCTGCGATGCGGATCGGCCTGATCCCGCCGGTGGACCCCCGGAAGGTTGAGGCGGTAGGAAATGCGGCTCTTCGCGGCGCGGTCCTCTGCCTCCTCTCCCGGGAGCACGCCCGAAGGGCATGGAGCATCGCCGAGCGCACCGAGCTCATCGAGCTGGGGGCACGGCGGGACTTCCCGGCCCGATTCGCCGATGCAATGATGTTCCCGGCTCAGGGGGAGTGAGCCTTCGCGCCGCGCCCGCTCGACGTGGGGCCGCGGCCCGGCTCTCCCTGTGGGCTACCCCCGGGCGCGCTGGGTTCCGATCTTTCCCTGAAAAAGCCCGCCCTTGGGCTGGCATGTGAACCAGCGGCCGGAGATCTTCCTCCCCTTCTCCTCCATGGTCTTCTCTATGAAGAGGGCGAACTCTTCGGGAGTCACTCCAAAGGATTGGAAGGCGTTCATCGTGAGGCCGCTGTCCACGTACGCGTCGATCAGTGAAGTGGCAAAGCCCTTGAAGCCCTCCCGGATGGCCCGCTCGAGAGCCGGTACGTAGCCGTCCTGGGGGCGAGTCGAGAAGCTCACCAAAGCGAGCAGGCCGCGCTGGGCCTGGAGAAAATGAGACAACAGCTCGCGCACGAGGAAGACCGTGGGCTTGAGGAAGTAGTCGAATGCCTTCTCGATCTCCGAGGAGGGGAGCTCGTGCACCGGCACCGCCGATGCGCGCGGAACGTCCAGAACGAGCGCCTCGTCAATGGAAGGGAAGGTGTTGAGCGCGGTAACGATAATGTTCCGCGCCGAAACGGGAGACCTTCGATTCCAGGGGATCACGAGGTCCGCCTTTGCCGCCGGGGACCCCGGAATATCGCGGCTCTCCGGCGACGAGGTCGTCGCCACCCGCCACCCCTTGAACGAGAAGAGGCGTATCAGCTCGCATCCCAGCGCCGTGTCTCCATCCGTAATAAGGAGGGTCCGCTCCATACGCAGGCGATACTATCCCGCGGGACACCGGCGGTCAACTCAAAGCGGAGCATCGTGCGACAAAAGCCGGCGGCGGGCAGCCGCGCCCGAGGACTGACCTGATGGCCGGCGGCGGGCAGCCGCGGTCTGAGGATTGCCCCGCGCACCCATTCGCTGATAGATTCATTCCGTGAAGATCGGCCTGGCCCAGATCAATCCGACCATTGGAGACTTCTCCGGAAACGGCGAGAAAGTCCTGAGATTCGCCAAAAAAGCGCGCGATGCCGGCTGCGCCCTGGTCGTGTTCCCCGAGCTGTGCCTCTGCGGCTATCCCCCCATGGACCTGCTGGAGCACGACGCGTTCGTCGAGGAGAACCTCAAGGCCTTGCGGAGGGTGCAGCAGGAGGCGCCGGCCGGCATCGGGATCGTGGTGGGCTACGTGGACAGGAACCGCTCGCGCTCGGGCAAGGCGCTCCTCAACGCAGCTTCCCTCATTGCCGACGGGGAGATCCTCCATACCCAGGCCAAGACGCTCCTTCCCGCCTACGACGTGTTCGATGAGGCCCGATGGTTCGAGCCCGCGCAGGAGCGGAGAGCCGTCCCCTTCGAAGGCGAGCGGATCGGCATTGCCATCTGCGAGGATCTCTGGTGGGAGTCGGAGCCGGCCCCGGGGCTGCGCTACCCCGTGGATCCCGTGGCGGACCTCCTCGACTCCGGGGCCACGCTGATCGTATCTCCCTCGGCCTCCCCCTTTCACGCCGAGAAGATGAAGGTGCGCCTGTCGCTTCTCTCGCGGATCGGCAAGAGCTCGGGAGTCCCCGCCGTGTACGTGAACACGGTTGGAGCCAACGACAGCCTCATATTCGACGGCCGCTCCATGGCCACGTCCGCGGACGGCAAGCTCGTGTATCTGGGCGCTGGATTCGAGGAGGACCTCGGAATCTTCGATACCTGCCAACCCGCCTCCGAGCTTTCACTCCCCGACGACACCTACGGGGAGATCGAGCGCGCCCTTGTGCTGGGAATCCGCGACTACGCGGCCAAGTGCGGCTTTTCCCGCGCTCACCTGGGGCTCTCCGGCGGTATAGATTCCGCCCTTGTCGCCGTCCTTGCCGTGGAGGCCTTGGGGCCGCAGAAGGTCGATCTCTTCGGGCTTCCCTCACGCTACTCTTCCGAGGGAAGCGTGGCGGACGCCAGGCAGCTTGCGGGAAACCTCGGACTGGAGCTGAAGCTCCTTTCCATCGAGGGGATCTTCGGCTCGTTCCTCGAGACCCTGGCCCCGGTTTTCCACGGAAAACCGCCCGACGTGACCGAGGAAAACATCCAGGCCCGCATCCGCGGAGTCCTGCTCATGGCGTACTCCAATAAGTTCAGCTCTCTCCTTCTGACAACGGGGAACAAGTCCGAGCTCGCCACGGGATATGCAACCCTCTACGGCGACATGTGCGGAGGCCTCGCCGTGATAGGGGACCTCCTGAAGACTCAGGTCTACGGTCTGGCGCGCTCGGTCAATGCCCGAAGGCCGCTCATCCCCGAGGCGATCCTCACCAAGGCCCCCTCGGCCGAGCTCCGCCCGAATCAGAAGGATCAGGACTCGCTTCCGCCGTACGAGACGCTGGACCGGATACTGGAGCTCTTCCTGCTGGAGAATAGAAGCGCGGAGGAAATAGGCCGTGAGGGCCTGGACGCCGAGCTGGCGCGCTCCGTGATCCGCATGGTGGAAAAAGCGGAATACAAACGGCGGCAGGCTCCGCCGGTTCTCAAGATCTCCCCGAAGGCTTTCGGGACCGGCCGGCGGATCCCGATCGCGAGGAAGCTTTAGGCGCCCTCTTCCCGCGCGGCTTTGTCTCCCTTCGGCCGGCAAGCCGCCGCTGGGCTCCGCCGGCCTTGCCGAAGCGCGGAAACTCCTCCAGCAGCCGCAGGGCGAAATCAGCCTCCCGAATCAGCCTTCGGGAGTCAACGGGGCCGACAACCCCCTCCTGCCACAGGGATGGCTTACCGCACGAAACCCACCGGATGTGCTGGAGGAACGCGGCGCCAAGGGGAGCGCCCCGACTGAAACCCATGACCAGGCGTGCCAGCTCGAGGCTCGTCTCCCGTTGATCGGGGTGCCGGCATATCTCACCAAGGGACAAGAGCACATACGCCGCCTCGGCTCCGGCAAAGAGCAGCCGCTGGCGGTTGAACGAATCGGCGATCCCACCCAACGTGTCGACACTCCGATTCCCGGCCGGCCGGTTCAGGTGCACCCACGGAGCCAGAACGGAGAGATAGAGCGCCGCATCGACATCTTCCCTTCCAAGCCGGTCTATCTCCACTGCCATCCTCCCGCAGAGGAGCGCGGCACGGGAGTCAGCATCCCTCTCTTCGCGCCAGCGCGGTGGGCGATCGGGGCCCAAGGGGATCGAAAGAAAATCCGCCGCCAGAGCATCGAGCGCCCTCTTGTACTTGTCACGCCGCGTCGCCTCGAAGAGACGATGCAGGGGAAAGAGAATCTCGAGCCCCGAAAATCCCGACTCCGCGGGCAGCCGGTCTCCGGGAACATGCAGGGCTCCGGGCTTGAAAATCTTTTCCTTTTCGTCCAGGAAGAACTCGACGAACCTCACCGCCGCCAGCCGGTACTTTTCAGCCGGCATGCCTCTGGAAGCGAGCGCCTCTGAAAGGCGCAAAAGCCCATCCGCGATCGCCGAGGATTCCGCGATCGGGACACGGGGAGCCTCATCCGATTTTCGCGCCCGGCGGGCCGCTGGGGACAGGCAGCCCTTGGCCCCCTTCCACTCCCCCTCCTCGATCGAATACGTCTCAAAAAAAAGCCCCATCGGGTGCTGACCCCTGAGGCAGAAATCAGCCAGACGAAGTGCCGTCTCTGTCAGCTCGACATCGGAGGGAAAGAGCCGGATCAGGAGCAGCGCAAGGGAGATCCCGGCGGAAGCTGAAAGGCACGGGCTTGAGGGCGTCTCCCGAAGCCCCATGACGCCGCCGCTTTGATAGAGGTGGGTCCGAAGACAGGCGGCAAGCGCCGCCTTCCATTCCTCCAGATCGATTACCCCTTCGCGATCCCCACTCCCGATGCCGAGCCTGGCGCAGGCCGCGCGGATGCCGCGAAGAACGATCTGCTCGCGCTCGGCAAAAACCACGTACAGCATCCGCTTCTTTTCCAGGCTTCCCGCCGAGGTTATCTCGGATTGCGCGGCATTGCGCGCATGCTCCCGCCTTTGTCCGGCTGCCGCCGGCCCAGCGAGAGCCGACTCCATGGGCGGTATCCTCACTTCCACCACAAGCGTGTCACCATCCTCACCCCTGCTGCGCCGCGCGCCGATGCTGGCAGAATCGCTTTCGTCCCCGGGCAGGCCGCTGAAAAGGAGGATGCCGCACGCCCCCGTGAAGAGGGCGAGCGCGGAAGGCAGTGACATCCTGTCGCCCGGCATGGCGCACGGCTCGGATGGCAAATCGGAAAGCAGCGCCGAACCGGGAAAGAGGCATGATTGCCGGTCATCCGAGACCGGGAAATCAGCCTCGAAGGAGAGCCGGAAGGCGCCGGGAGTCATGATGGACCAGCTGCGCTCGATCGTGAGCCCGAGTGGATCTTCCGATATCCGGTCGATGATGGTCGCAAAGAGAAAGAACGCCCGCGCCTCATCCCCGTCGAGCACAATGCTCTCCGGCTCCCTTTCATGGCCGTTCCAGAAGATATGATACGAAAGCAGGAGGGTTCCCCCGTGAGACGCGATTTCAATCGTGCGGGAGCTTCGTTGCGTGATCTTCAAGGCCGTGTACCGTCGGCGCCATCATAGTCGAGAGGGCCGACGTTAGCAATCGCGCGCGCCTGAGATCTCGCGGCGGCTCTTCGCTCTCCGGTGACGCCGAGCACCCACCGTGGGGTTGAATGGGCACACCCAATGGAGCACATCATTGAGACACCATCGAATCATCCTTGCCGCAGCTGTACTTTTGGCAATCTCCATCTCAGAGTCGTGGGCGGCGGTCGCCGAGGAGGGCCGGGCTGAAGCGCTCTCGCCGGTAAAGTCGATTTTCTCCTTTGACGCCGGGTACATCTCCGACGGAGGATCCGCCAACGGCACCGCTGCCGCCTTCAGAACCGCGACCTTCTTCGGAGGCTCCGATTTCTATTGGGGATTCGCTTCGATGTTCGGATCTTTCATCACGACCGGCCAGGCGATCTTCGAATCGGGAGCCGTCTTCGGATACTTCGCCTGCAAGCGTGAGCCTCTTTGTCACGGGCGGCCGCGTTGACACGACGACGATGCTCTTCCGGGGGGACGCCCCCGCAGTCCAGCCTTCTCTCGGAATCAGCTTCCCCCAGTCCAGCGATATCGGAGTCCGGCTGAGCTTCGCCCCGGTGATACGCCCGTACGACCTTCAATCGGGGAAATGGGATTTCTCGCGCAGTTATCTCGTTTTTTCACTCTCCCTCGAATCGAGAAGCTATTCCAAGGTATCACCCCGCCGCTGGGCTGAGAGAAACAATTGAGGCGTCACAGGCGACAGGCGCCCTTTCAGCCCGAGGATTCATGCAGGAGGTACCTGCCCTCGATACGCACCGTGGCGGCGCCGCCGAAATAGATTCGCGGGATGCCCTCCTCCTGCAGACAGCGAAGGCGCACCCTATTGGGGTTCTGCCGCGAGGGACCCTGCTCCAGGCACAGGGGACCATTCCAAAGACCCTGCCTGAGAAGATAATAGCCGAAGGCCGCATTGCCGGATCCGGTGGCCGGATCTTCCAGGTACCCGAACGCAGGAGCGAAGACCCGAGCCCGCCAGGCGCAGTCCGCCCGCGCGGTTTCCTTCGAGCTCACGTGGATGATATCGATTCCGTTGGCAAGAGAGAAACTTCGAAGCTCTTCCTGTCGGGGCGAAAGCGCCAGGCATGTCTCCAGGCCTTTCACGGGGACGATGAGAGTGCGGAGCCCTCCATCGATCAGAGCGCACGGCAAGGTATCTTCACGATCCTTTCTCTCCAATCCCAGGCTCGCGCGGATCGCATCTTCCCCGACGGGAAGCTCCAGATACCGGGCCGCGGGGGCCTGGATATAGACGGCGTCCTCCGCTTCGATGAAGTTCAATGCCTTCAAGGCGCCGGCACGAACGAAAAAAGTGAGCGCTTCCCGCTTTCCCAGCTCGGGGTCCTGCTTCAGCAGATCGTAGAGGATGGCGACGCTCGCGTGGCCGCAGAAAGCCACTTCCCGCTCCGAAGAGAAGTAACGGATGCGCCACGAATCCCCCTCTCGGACCGTGAATCCTACCTCGCTGACAAAGCCTTTCAGCTCCGAGGCGATGCGCTGCATCTCCGCCTCGGCGAGCTCCGCACCCGTCATGTCGATGTAGCCGGCAGGGTTGCCGGCCGCCTCGCCCTGGGCGAATGCGTCGAGCTTCTTGAACGGCAAAGACTTCATATCGTAGTCTCCATCTTCCCGTGGGAGCGTGATTGTATTAAAACAATCTCACGAAGGCAAGGAGAAAGGAGCCCGCGCAATGGGGCAGATCAAGGATATCGGCGAGCTTCTTCGTGCTCAGGCCCGGGATGATTCCCTCTTCGAGCAGGCAAAGGAATGCGCGCTCAGCTACATGCGATCGATCGGAGATCGGCCGGTCTATCCCACGGAGGAAGCCCTCAAGGGGCTTTCATCCCTGGAGGGGGAACTGCCGCAAGATCCGACAGACGCCGGACAGATCCTCGAGATATTGCATCGGACGGGATCTCCCGCCACCGTGGCTCAGACCGGCGGCAGGTATTTCGGGTTTGTAAACGGCGGAATCATTGCCGCCGCACTCGCCGCCAAGTGGCTCGCCGATGCCTGGGACCAGAACGCGGCCCTGTACGTCATCTCGCCGGCCGTCTCGGTCCTGGAGAGCGTGTGCGAAGGGTGGCTGACGGATCTCCTCGGCCTGCCGCCGGGCACGGCCGCGGGATTTGTCAGCGGAACTTCCACGGCGACGCTCTGCGGTCTTGCGGCGGGCAGGGACGAGCTTTTGAGGCGGCGGGGGTGGGACGCTGGCGCGCGGGGCCTCTTCGGCGCTCCCGAAATCCAGGTTGTCATTGGAGCCCAGGCCCATTCGACGGTGTACAAGGCCCTCTCGCTATTGGGGCTGGGCAGGGAGCGGATCACGGTGGTCCCGGCGGACGGCCAGGGCAGGATCATGCCGGACGGAATGCCGAAGCTGGACGATCGGACGCTGCTCGTCCTTCAGGCAGGCAATGTCAATTCGGGCGCCTTTGACCCATTCGCCAAGATATGTCAAAGCGCCCGCACGTCGGGGACCTGGGTGCACGTGGACGGCGCCTTCGGCCTGTGGGCCGCCGCATCTGAAAAACGCAGGCACCTCACGGAGGGCATGCACCTGGCCGATTCATGGTCCGCGGACGCGCACAAGACCCTGAACGCGCCGTACGACAACGGAATCGTGTTCTGCAGGGACCGGGAAACGATTACCCGGGCCATGCACATGAGCGGCTCCTACATCGCATACAGCGAGAATCGGGACGGGATGCGCTATACTCCCGACATGTCGCGGCGGGGGCGGGCCGTGGAGCTGTGGGCCACGCTCATGGCGCTTGGCCGCGGGGGCGTGGCGGCGCTCGTGGATGAGCTGTGCGACAAGGCCGCGCTTTTCGCCGAAGGGCTCCGGAGGGAAGGCTTCACCATCCGCAACGAGGTCTGCTTCAACCAGGTGCTCGTATCCTGCGATTCGCCGCGGATCACCAGCGCAACCCTGGCCAACATCCAGGGCTCCGGTGTATGCTGGTGCGGCGGGGCCGTATGGGAGGGTGAGCCTGTCATCAGGATCAGCGTCTGCTCCTACGTGACCAGCCGACAAGACATCGAGCGTTCCATCAAGGCCTTCGTGAAGGCCCGGGAGAAGGCCCGCGCCGGCTGATCGCTCAAGTGAGTTCACGGGAAGCGTCGGTCCTCATTCGAGGTGACGTCGGCTCCGCCCGCCGGGGTTACAATCAACTCCCTCTTCAATCAGGAGGCGGGCCGCCAGACTCTCTGGGGACCGTTCGCCGGGCTGGGTGCCACCGCCGCATGGGAAGGCTGGAACGGCGGCGCCTCTGTGTCCGTCCTTACGGGAGGCCCCGCGGCGGAGGCGGGCTGCCGGCTCGTGTTCGGTGACCATGGATTGTTCCTGGAGCCCTACCTCGGATGGATGGCGTTCTTCGGAGCCCGGATGGAGAGCGGCACATCGCTCGCCTTCTCCTTCGCCAACGGCATGTTCGGCGGCCTTTCCCTCGGATACAGATTCTAAAGCCGAAGCGGCCGCTTACGGGCTGATCTCGAAGTCCGTGCCGCGGGGCGCATTCTCAGCCGCGCCGAGCCGGCGATCCACGCAGAAGACGGGTATCCCGGATCGCCTGATCGATGAGCCGGCCCTGGACGTCACGGTCGTCGTCATGGCCCGCTACCCGGGCGTCGTAGCCCAGCCGCTGTGCCTCGGCCTTCGCGCTTTGCGCCATGGCGGAATAAAACGGGTTATCCAGCGAAACGGCGATAATGGCCATGAGCTTCCTGCCGGCCCCTGCCTGCTCGTTTTGGCCGTTGGCCGAAAGCCGGAAAGCTGCAAAAAAAAATACCGCCATTGCTAATAGGAGAATCCGGCGGCGCGGGCCGGGTGTCACGCGTTTTCCGGCCATGCCCCCAGCATCCTCCTCACCTCGACGAGCTGGCCGAGGTGATAGGAGTTGTGATCGATGACGAGCAGCGCCTCGCGCAGGAGGTTCTGGCCGTCGCCGTGCGGGAAGGGGGCGAACATGTCGTTCCTGGAGTCCTGGACCAGGCCGATCATCGCTTTCAGGTCCGCTCTGAACTTGGCGAGCGTTTCCCCCCACAGGGCGGCCGATTTGGGCCTGGCCTCGGCAGGCCAATACTCCGCCGGCCATGCCGGGGATTTGTGCGATGGGTCCCTGCTGAACTCCAGGATGTCCCACTGCGCTATCCACAAATGGTAGACGATCTGCCAGGCCGTGTGAGGCAGATTCTCGATCCGCTTCCCGATGAGCTCGACGGGAAACCCGCTTACCACGTTGTCGAAGCTGATGTGCGCTCCATGACCCTTCATATGTTTAATGAGCTGCTCGCGAAGAATTGCATCGCTCATAGAAAGAATGTACTGCCGGAAAGCCTCCGGCGTGGAAATCGACCCCCTGGCCTCTTCCTCTCCCTGCACGCGGCCGTGAAGTTCGTTCTCCTGTTCGCCATCGGAACGAGCGTGACCTTTCTCATCGGCGAGCTGGTGATGAAACGGATACCGCTCACCCGGCGCGTTTTCTACGATGTCAAAGGAAAAGGGGTGAGCTCCATAGCTGCGGCTGACGCGGCGCCGCCCGCAATCACCGGCGCAGCGGCCTTTCGTTCGCGGCAAGCTGGGAAAGCTTCTGGGCCGAACGGATCACGTCGAGCCTTCCGCTCTCCCGCAGCAGCGCCTCGGGCGCCTGCGTATGGGAGTTGTAGTTGAACGGCGACATGCTTGCGCAGTACGCGCCGCACCCGCCCACAACCAGAAGGTCGCCCACCTGGGGCCTGGCCATGAGACGGGGCACGATACGCCCTTCAGCGTCGAGGCTCTGGGAATCCCCGCTCTCGCAGCAGCGGCCCACCACAATCCGAAGGTGCCCCTCGGGGTCCAGCCCGCCCAGGTCGAACTCGGATGACAGAAGCTCGCCGCCTCGGGAAACCACGAAGAACGGATGCCGCGAGCCGTACAAAAGCGGCCGTGTGTTGGTCTCCATGCCGCCGTCGCAGACCAGAAACTCGAAGCCATCCGGCCCCGTGCGCTTGATGTCGATCACGCTCGTGACCAGGTATCCCGCGTTGGCCGTCACGAAGGTTCCCGGCTCCACCTCCATGACGAGCTTCCTGCCCGTGCGGCCATGGAACTCCGCGATCCTGTCCCGTGCGTATTCCCCCAGCGCTTTCACATCTGCCTGCGTCTCGTCGGGCATCCGGGCTACCCGAAGGCCGCCGCCGAAGCTCACCCGCACGGCATCCGGGAAGGAGCGCTCTACGAAGCCAAGCTCCCTGTCCACGTTCTCCCGCCACTTGGCCGGGTCCCCGCCGGAGCCGATGTGCACGTGCACGCAGTCGATCTTCACGCCCTTCTCCCGCGCAAGGGCGAGCGCCGCCTCAAGGTCGGAGAGGTGAACGCCGAAACAGGAGTACTTGTCCCCCGTGTTTCGCGTGGACGACTCTCCCGAGCCGACGCCGGGGTGCACGCGCAGGGAAAGGCCGATCCGCTTGGCCGCCGCGAAATCGGCCGCGAGCATGAGCTGGCGAAGCGAGCAGACGTTGTACTTCATTCCCTGGAGCATCAGGCGCTCAAGCTCCGCCCGATCGCCTCCCCGGGGCACCTCCTGGGTCGTGAGCATGATCTTTGCGGACGCAATACCTGCGGCGCGGGCGCGGCGCGCCTCGCTGAGGGAGCTTGCGTCGATGCCGAAGCCCTCCGAGGCGACGATCTGCAGGATGGCTTTGGACGAGTTGGCCTTCATTGCGAAGCGCGGCTCCACGCCGAAGGCGGCCGGCATCGAAGCAACCTCGCGGCAGCGCTCGCGGATGGCGCGCTCATCGTAGAGGTAAAGCGGGGTGCCCAGGGCGCGCGCCGCCCGCGCCGCATCGGCGGACGTCACGTACCCCTTTGCCAAGGCTTTCGGCATGCGGCTGCCTCCTACATGTACTTCTCGCGAAGCTCCTCGCGGCTTCTGGGGCTCAGGTACGCGGCCGGGATGTCGAGGATTGTGAACGCGCCGGCCTTTCGCTCCTTCTTCAGCCTGAAAGCGGCCCGCGCGTGGGCGAGCAGGATATTGCCCGTAGCCTCGGGGTTGCTTCCCCACTCGCAGCGGTATTCGGTCAGGGCCTTGTTGCCGCCGCCGGTCTTTCCCGTTGCCAGAACGAAGCCGGCGTGCGGGTAGGCGGCGTGATCCCGCTTCATCTCCTCCGCGGAGATGAAGACCACCTCCGTGTCGTAATCCGCATAGTAGTTGGGCATCCGCTTGATCTCATCCGAGATCCGCGTCTTGTCGGCCCCATCCTCCGCGACGACGTAGACGAGCCGCGTGTGCTTCTCGCGGACCGAAAGCACGGGGCTCTGGCCGGAGCGCACCCGCTCCAGGGCAGCCGGGATCGGGATCGTATACTGCCGGGCGTCTTTCACGCCGGGTACGTGGCGCGCCGCATCGGAGTGGCCCTGGCTCACTCCCCTGCCCCAAAAGGTGTAGTGGGAAGCGGCCGGGATGAAAGCATCCGCGAGGACCCGCTCCAGGGAGAATATGCCCGGGTCCCAACCGGTGGAGATCACGCACACATTCCCAGCCCGGCGGCCGATATCATCCATCTTCTTGAAGTAGGCGGGGATATCGTGGTGGGTATCGAAGCTGTCAACCGTGGAGAAAAACCGGGCATAGAAAGGGCCCTGCTCCGGCAGGTCCACGGCGGACCCGCCGCACAGGACGGCAACGTCGGCCTTGAGCTTCCCCTTCCAGGCCTTCTCCTCGGCCGCAAAAACCTCGGCCTCCTGCGCCTCCCTCTTCACCCTCGCGGGATCGCGGGAGATGATCCCGGCCAGAACCGTGTCCGGGTTGTTCTTGATGGACCACAGAACGCCGCGCCCCACGTTGCCGAACCCGACGATAGCCACCCTGATTCTCTCCGCCATGAGATTGCCCCTTTCAAAAATGAAGTGGTCACATGGTAGGCGCATGGCGCCCGGCAGTGTCAAGATACCCCGGGCCGCACGGTAGCGGGCTTCCGCGAAAAATGGTATGAAGAACCACACCCCTTCCTTCGAGGAGAGCCACATGCCCAGGCGAAACGACATCAATAAAGTCATGATCATCGGCTCGGGCCCCATCGTCATCGGGCAGGCCTGCGAGTTCGACTACTCCGGGACTCAGGCGTGCAAGGCGCTGCGCAAGCTGGGCTACAGGATCGTGCTGGTGAACTCCAACCCCGCCACCATCATGACGGACCCCGGAATGGCGGACGCCACCTACATCGAGCCGCTGAATCACGACACGCTGGCCAAGATCATCGCCAAGGAACGGCCGGACGCGCTGCTTCCGAACCTCGGCGGCCAGACCGGGCTGAATCTCTCCTCAGAGCTCGCGCGCTCAGGCGTGCTGGACCGCTACGGCACGCGGATCATCGGCGTGCAGGCGGACGCCATCGAGCGCGGGGAAGACCGGGAGGCGTTCAAGAACACCATGTCGCTTCTGGGCATCGACATGCCCAAGAGCGACATCACCAGAAGCGTCGATGGGGCCAAGCGGATCGCGGAGGAGCTGGGCTACCCCGTCGTCGTTCGGCCCGCCTACACGCTGGGCGGAACGGGCGGCGGCCTGGTCTACAATGAGGAGGAGCTCGAAGTGATCGCGGCGCGCGGGCTCTCCGCCAGCCTGGTGGGCCAGGTGCTCATCGAGGAGTCCGTGCTGGGCTGGGAGGAGCTGGAGCTCGAGGTGGTGCGCGACGCGAAAAACAGGATGATCACCGTGTGTTTCATCGAGAACGTCGACGCCATGGGCGTTCACACGGGAGACTCCTACTGCGTGGCTCCCATGCTCACGATCTCCCCGGAGCTGCAGGGCGCGCTCCAGCGGCACTCCTACCGCATCGTGGAGAAAATCCAGGTCATCGGCGGCACAAACATCCAGTTCGCCCATGACCCAAAGACGGGCAAGGTCGTGGTGATCGAGATCAACCCCCGCACCTCCCGCTCTTCGGCCCTCGCCTCAAAGGCCACCGGCTTCCCGATTGCATTCGTCTCTTCACTTCTGGCCGGGGGGCTCACCCTGGACGAGATACCCTACTGGCGGGATGGCACCCTGGACCGCTACACGCCGTCGGGAGACTACGTGGTCGTGAAGTTCTCGCGCTGGGCGTTCGAGAAGTTCAAGGGCGCGGAGGACAAGCTGGGCACCCAGATGCGGGCCGTGGGCGAGGTGATGAGCATCGGAAAGACTTACAAGGAGGCTTTCCAGAAGTCCATCCGCTCCCTGGAGATCGGGCGCCACGGCCTGGGATTCGCAAAGGACTTCAACACGCTGCCCCTCGACGAGCTCTTGCGGAGGCTCGCCTGGCCCACCTCGGAAAGGCAGTTCCTCATGTACGAGGCGCTTCGAAAGGGCGCCCGCACCGAGGATCTCTACGCAAAGACCTCCATCAAGCCCTGGTTCATCGAGCAGATGAGAGAGCTGGTGAGGCTGGAAGAGGAGATCCTCAGGCGGCGCGGCAAGCCGCTTCCCGATCGGCTCCTCACGCAGGCGAAGAAGGACGGGTTCGCCGACGCGTACCTGGCAAAGATCCTCGGCGTGGGCGAGAAGGAGATCCGGGAGCGCCGGGAGGGGCTCGGCGTTCGCGAAGCCTGGGACGCGGTTCCGGTGTCCGGGGTTGAGAATGCCTCCTACTACTACTCCACCTACAATGCCCCGGACCGGGTGAGCAGATCCGAGAAGAAAAAGATCATGATCCTGGGCGGGGGCCCCAACCGCATCGGCCAGGGCATCGAGTTCGATTACTGCTGCGTCCACGTGGCCCTGGCCCTGCGCGATCTCGGCTACGAGACCATCATGGTGAACTGCAATCCGGAGACCGTTTCCACGGACTACGACACCTCCGACAAGCTGTACTTCGAGCCGCTCACGGTGGAAGACGTTCTTTCGATCTACCGAAAGGAAAAGCCCGAGGGCGTCATGGTGCAGTTCGGCGGCCAGACGCCGCTGAACATCGCCCGATCCCTCGAGGAGGCCGGTGTGCGCATCCTTGGCACTCCCGTGAAGACCATTGACCTTGCCGAAGACCGCGACCTGTTCAGAAAGGCAATGGACGCGCTGGGCATCCCTGAGCCGCAAAGCGCCATGGCAAGCTCCCTGGAGGAAGCGCTGGCCGCGGCTCAGAGGATCGGCTATCCGCTCATGGTCCGTCCCTCCTACGTGCTGGGCGGCCGCGGCATGGAGGTTGTGCACGACGAGAAAATGCTGGCCGAGTACGTGGCGCGGGCCGTCGACGTGACGCCCGAGCGGCCCATCCTCATCGACAAGTTCCTCGAGGACGCCCTGGAGTGCGAGGCGGACGCCCTGTCGGACGGGACGGACGCGTACGTTCCTGCCGTGATGGAGCACATCGAGCTGGCCGGAATCCATTCCGGGGATTCGGCCTGCGTGATCCCGCCCATCACGATCCCGGAAAGGCACCTCGCCACCATCATCGAGTACACGAAGCGCATTGCGGTCAGGCTCGGCGTGGTGGGGCTCATGAACATCCAGTACGCCATCTGCAAGGACAAGGTCTATGTCCTGGAGGCGAACCCCCGCGCCTCGCGGACAGTGCCCCTCGTCTCCAAGGTCTGCAATGTTGCCATGGCGAGGATCGCCGTAAAGCTGGCGCTGGGAGCCAAGATTTCCGAGCTCGCCCTTTCCCATCGCCCCATCCCCCACTTCGGGGTGAAGGAGTCCGTGTTCCCCTTCAGCATGTTCCCCGAGGTAGACCCCGTTCTGGGCCCGGAGATGCGCTCCACCGGAGAGGTGCTCGGCCTGGCGGGCTCCTTCGGGCTTGCCTTCTACAAGGCCGAGGAGGCGGCGGGCGCGCGGCTCCCCGCTGAGGGCACCGTGCTCGTGAGCGTGCCGGATTCCGAGAAGCCGGGCGCGGCCGAGGTTGCCCGACGCTTCGCGGCGCTCGGCTTCAGGATCAAGGCCACGAAGGGCACCCACGAGTACCTCCTCAGGCACGGCATTCTCTCCGAGGTCATCCTCAAGATGCACGAGGGAAGACCGAACATCGCGGATGCCATTACAAACCGCGAGATCCAGCTCGTGATCAACTGCCCGGCAGGGCGGCAGGGGACCCACGACGATTCATACATACGGAAGGCCGCAATCAGGCACAAGGTGCCTTATATCACGACCGTCGCCGCGGCGGCGGCGGCCGCCAAGGGGATCGAGGCATTCCGCGCGGGGAGCAGCGAGGCCAAGAGCCTGCAGGAGTATCACGCGGATATCATCAAAAACCAAACTTGAGACAAGGAGGGGGATAATGGAGATCGAGGAGATCACGATCGGGAAGCTCAATGCGGGGCATTTCATCGAAGAGAAGGTGCGGGAGATCGCCCAGACCGTCGGAGAAGGATACGCCGTCAACGCTCTGTCCGGCGGCGTTGACTCTTCCGTTGTGACCATGTTGGGCCACCGGGCCCTGGGAAAGCGATTGAAGACCTACTTCATCCAGAACGGGATCATGCGTGAAGGGGAGCCCGAAAGCATCGTCCGCGTTTTCAAGGGGCTTGGCGTCGAGGTCGAGGTTGTGGACGCCAGCCGGAAGTTCTTTGCCGCCTTCAAGGGCGTCACCGATCCGGAAGAGAAGCGGGAAGCGGTGACCCAGACCTTCTACAAGACCGTGTTCGGGCCGCTGGTGAAGAAGAGCAGGGCACGGTTCCTCCTGCAGGGCACGAATTACACCGACGTGGAGGAAACGGTGGCCGGTGTGAAGCGCCAGCACAACATCCTGGCCCAGCTGGGCATCGACACGAAGAAGGAGTTCGGCTACGCGGTTCTGGAACCGATCGTCCAGCTCAGAAAAACCGGCGTCCGAAGAGTAGCCCGGGCGCTGGGCCTGCCGCGGGAGATTTCCGAGCGGCCTCCGTTCCCTGGGCCGGCACTTGCCGCGCGCGTGATCGGCGAGGTGACGCCGGAGCGTGTTTCCGTTGTTCGGGCGGCAACACAGATCGTGGAGGAGGAGCTTCGTGGAAGCCGCGCCTTCCAATACCTCGCCATCCTCCACCAGGACCTGGTGACGGGCGTTCGGGACGGCAAGCGCAGCTTCGGCATGCAGATCGAGGTGCGCTGCTGGAATTCGACGGACGCGGTGATCGCAGCCCCCACGCGCCTTCCTTTCCGAGTTCTGGAGCGCCTGGCCGAAAGAATCGTCTCGGAGGTGAATGGCGTGGTGAGCGTCACCTACAACGTCACCCGAAAGCCGCCCTCGACGATCGAGGCGGTGTAGGAGGCTGCGCTGGGGGGGCGCTCCCCGGTTACGGCAGGATGTTCTCCAATCCCGCGTAGATTATGACGGCCGGTATCGCGAGTCCGATGACGGCATGGGTGCCGGTATAATAAATCGCCTCGTTATGCCTGCCATTGGCGAGCGCGTCGGTTTCCAGGAATCCCAGGACGATCTGGGCGGCCATGAGCGAGACATGCGTAAAAAAGGCGTAACGGTGGATATCGCTCTTCTTCAGCTTCCCCGGAGTCGATGAGGTCATCATGGAGAGGCCGGTAAGGGCATCTCCGATGTAAAGCGTTTCACCCGCGGCGACAAGGCCGACATGCCACCACCGCAAGTCCTGATGGCTGTTCCAGATCGTAGACATCTGGTTGAAGTCTCCCTCGCTTGCTAGGCCGCCTTCGGTGCCGTTGGGGTGGATGACGTTCTTCATGTCTTGACTCCCGTGAAAAAGATATTCCATCTTTATCAATGGTGAAGCGCAACAATCCCAGGCGGCAGCCGATGCTGAAGGCATTCCTCATCGCCATCGTCCCCCTTTCTTTTTTCCTTGGCTGTGCCAGCCTCGTCCCCGTCGAGACAACCATGCCCAGCGAAATCGACATGACCGGATTGCGAACGATCGCGGTGCTTCCATTCACATATCCCGCCCTGGATCACGGCAGTGCGGCCATGGAGACCAGCCTCCAGTATGCCGCTGACCTTGCTTTGGACCGCCCAACTGACCGCCACCGCGAGCAGCAGGCTGTTGCCCGCTACGCGACGAATCATTTCATCGGGCTGCTTGAGAACACGGGCCATTTCACGATCGTCGACCTCCAAACCATACTCCAGGCGGCGGCCAAAACTGAAAATGCCGGCCTGAGCCCGCAGGAACTGGGCCGGGCGCTTGGCGTCGATGCTCTTATCACCGGCAGCATCACGCATATAACCGCAAAGGAACATGAAGAATCGATTGCCCAAAATGACAAGTACGGCAACACTTCCTACTCTTCAATATTCTGGAAAAGAGCCGAGATCCAGGTCGACTATAGCGTTCTGGATATCAAGACAAATCGACGTGTCGGGACACGGAGCTTCAAAGGCGATCAGACTCTCAGCGCGGACAGAGTTCCGCTTTTTCCTTCGGACCAGAAGATGATTCAGGAGATACTGGACCGGATCCTCTCCCCGGTTCCCCGTCAGCTTGCTCCCTTCACGGTGACTGAAAACCGCGCCCTTCTCGCCGACGCCACAAATGACCCGGAAATGAAAAAGCTGATCCGGCTCGTCGACAAGAAAATGTATTCCGAGGCGCTTGAGGGGTATTTGAAGATCTGGAGCTCGACCCACAACGTCGCAGCGGGCTACAACGCGGCTATTCTGCGTGAAGCGAGCGGCGACATTGACGGCGCTGTCAGTCTCATGAGCGAAGTCGCCGCCTCGACTCACAACCAGAAAGCGCTCAAAGAAGCAGACAGGCTGAAGAATACGAAGAGCGAAAGGGAAGCCGCCGCGGCCGAGATGTAAGCTCGCGGGCCGGCGCCGAGGCGCGCTGCAGTAAAGCTCACGGCGTCGAAGGATTGCCCATGCGCACGACGATCCCGTGCTTGACCAGGCCGCGGTCGAGGGGGATCACGCCGTCTCGAGCCCGCCGGCCGTCGATTTCCACCCAGGACACACCCCGCTCTACGCCTTCCGGGTTCTCGACCTGGATATCGTAGATCGCCTCACCGTGACGATAGCGCACATGGAAACCATTCCACCAGCCGGGGATGACAGGCTCCACGCGCATTCCGTTTCCGCGCACTTTCAAGCCCAGGATCTCTTCGACCCATGCCCGATACATCAATGCCGCCGAGCCCGTATACCAGGACCAGCCTCCAAGGCCGATCCGTCCGGCCAACCGGCACACATCCGCCGCCACCGCGTAGGGTTCCACCGTATAGCGCCGGACCGCCTGCTCGTCGCGCGCGAGCTCGATCGGGTTGAGCATTCGAAGGATTTTCGCCGCGCGGGTGCCATCCCCTCGACGCGCCATGGCCATGGCGAGCCACAGGGCAGCGTGAGTGTACTGGCCTCCATTCTCCCGCACCCCCGGGGGATAGGCCTGGATGTAGCCGGGCGCAGGCGCCGACCGGTCGAAAGGCGGCGCGAAAAGCAGCACCAATCCTTCGTCATCGCGAACGAGCTCCTTCCACGCGGATTCCAGAGCATGCTCCGCGCGGAGCCTTTCGGCGGCGCCCGAAAGCCACGCCCATGATTGCGGCAAGGAATCGATCCGCGCCTCGGTATTCCTCGAAGAGCCGAGAGGGGATCCGTCATCGAAGATCCCTCGAAGATACCATTCGCCGTCCCAGGCTGCCTGCTCGATGCGCTGAATCAGCGCCCTCTTGTCCCGTTGGTAGGTCCGGCTTATATCGATTCGACCCAGCACCTCAGACAACTCGGACATCCCTTGAAGGACATCCACCAGGAACCACGCCAACCAGACGCTCTCCCCCTTGCCTCCGCTGCCCACGAGGTTCATCCCATCGTTCCAGTCCCCCGCCCCCATCAGCGGCAGCCCATGGGGCCCGATCGTCAGCCCACGCGTGACGGCGCGCCGGCAGTGCTCGAACAGCGTGGAGCGTTCGAGGGCAACCTCCGGCGTGAAGAATAGTTCGTGCTGATCCTCCCTGAGCTCGGGGCCGTCGAGGAAGGGCACTTCGGCACGCAGGATGTCTCCATCTCCCGTGATCCGCACGTAGTGAGCCACGACATAGGGCAGCCACAAGAGGTCGTCCGAAATGCGCGTGCGGATGCCCGAGCCGCCCGGAGGGTGCCACCAGTGCTGGACGTCGCCTTCCCTGAACTGTCGGCTCGCCGCGAGCAGGATGTGCTCGCGCGCGAGATCGGCAGACGCATACACGAGCGCCAAGACATCCTGGAGCTGATCGCGGAAGCCGAAGGCGCCGCCGGACTGGTAGAAGGCGGTACGCCCCCAGATCCGGCAGCTCAGGTCCTGGTACAAAAGCCATCGGTTGATCAGGAAGTCCGCCGCGAGCTCGGGGGTGTGCACCTCGATGGTCCCCAAAAGCGCATCCCACCACGATTTTGTCCTCGCCAATGCGGCCTCGATCTTCGGGCGTTCCCGGAAGGCGAGAACCATCCCGCGGGCCCCCTCCAGCGACTCGGCCTGACCCACCATGCTCGTGATCTCGGCCCCTGCACCGGGGGCGATTTCAAGCTTCACCTGAAGCGCCGCGCACGGGTCCAGTCCCGCCCCCGTCCTTCGGGAAAGCGCCGCCCGCTCCATCGCGACCGGGGCATCCAGCGTGCGGTTGCGTCCGAGAAAGAACGTGCGGTCGCCGCTGTAGGACTGGGCAGGCGGGTCGATGGCCGCGAAGGCGACCCGATTCGCATATTCGGGGTGGTAGCGATTGAAGGCCATCAGCGCCCCGATGTCGTCATCCCAGGCGGTCACGACGTGCATCTGTGAGGTCTCGGGGTGCTCGCCGAGCACCCATTCAACGTAATAAGTCACCGAGAGGGTGCGGGGCCGCCCGGAGTCGTTTTTCAACCGCAGCCTCTGCAGCTTGATCGGCCGTCCTCCTCTCTCATCCATTGGAACAAAGACGGTCAGCTCCTGATCGATCCCGTTGCTGTTGTGCTCGAAGACCGTGTACCCGGCTCCATGCCTCGCCCGATATGCGGTCTGCTCGCGAATCGGCGACGGGGTCGGGGTCCAAAAAAGACCCGTCTCCTCGTCCCGTATGTACAGCACCTCGGAGGCCGGGTCCATGACGGGGTCATTCGACCAGGGCGTCAGGCGATTGCGTTGGCTGTTGCCATACCATGTAAAGCCGGAGCCCGTTTCGCTCACCAGGGTCCCGAAGGTCGGGTTGGCGATGACGTTCACCCAGGGTGCCGGGGTGTGAGTGCCCGAGCCGAGATATATCGCGTATTCGCGGCCGTCCGGAGTAAAACCACCCAGGCCGTTGAAATAGGGCAGCTCCAAAAAGGGCAGCGGAGATGAAGGCTCCTCGGGAGCGCGTTTCCTGGCGATGGGTTCCTGTTGGTCGGGAACTTCAGCGGGCACGCCCAACTGCTGGGGCAGCGGGCCACGGGCCGCTACAAGCACCACGCTCGCGGCAGCCATGAGGAGCGTCAGGTCTTCCGCGGGGATTTGCTCCGCGCTGCGCAGGAAGATCCCGCCCGGTCGATCCCTGCCCGTATACGTCGAGTGGGCCTGGATCAGGCCCTCGAGCCGTTCGTTGAGCGGCCGCTCATAGGTACGTGTCTCCTCGTTGAGGATCACCAGGTCCGCCATCAACCCGTGCATTCTCCAATAGGCATGCCCCTGAAGCATCTGCCGAACCAGGCTGATGTCCCGCGCCTCGCTGATGGTGACCAGGGCGATCGGCAGGTCCCCCGAGATCCCATAGGGCCAGAGACCGGCCTGGCCCTTGCCATTTTCCTTGATGCGCTCGGCGGCTGACCGCAGGAGCGGATTCGGATACAGCAGGGCGCCGGCGAGCTGCTGGAAACGGCGAGCCTCGTCCGGCTGGATGCGCAGCACGCGCAGCTCAAACTGGGCGGCTGCCCAGGCGAAATCCAGGGCACGATCGATGGAGTGGGGATTGCCGTACTTGTCCATCAGCCCCAGGACCTGCTCCCGCGTTTCGCCGGCGGCAAGGACAAGGGAAACCTCCACGCGCTGGCCGGGACTCAAGTTCAGGCGCCTCCGCAGGCTGAGGATGGGATCCAGGACGTTCCCCTGTGTGTTGCCCATCTCCCGCATGCCTCCCACGGGATTGGCGAGGGTCCGTCCCCGGCCGATGAACCGGCGGCGGTCCGTCTCGAATTGCAGGGCCTCCTCCCCGCCGTTTTCGAGCGTCAGGCGATGCGCGACATAGATGGGCGGAGCGTCTTCCCCTCGAGGCCGCCGGAATGCCAGAAGCGCCTGCTTGAGAGGCACCGCCTCGGTTTGGATGAAAAGCTTGTTGAATGCCGGATGCTGCCGGTCGGCAGCATGCGGCGTCATCGCCAGCTCGATATAGCTTGTGAGATCGAGGCGGCGGGTGCGAACGGAGCGATTGATCAGAGTGACCCGCCGGATTTCCAGGTCATCTTCGGGGGAGACGACGAGCTCCGTTCGGGTTTGAATCCCGCTATCGGTGCGCCGGTACACGGCCCGATCGAGAGCGAAGCTGGCTGAATATCCCTCAACCTCTCCGCCGCAGGGCTGATAGGCTGTGGACCACAATCCATCGGTGTCGACGTCATGGATGTAGCAGAAGGTTCCCCATGAATCCCGAGTCCGGTCCGATCTCCAGCGCGTTATCTCGTGATTGCCCCACTGGCTGTATCCCCCGCCGGCGTTCGTAACCATCACGCCGTAGCGGCCGTTGCTGAGAAGCTGCGTTTTCGGCGTGTCGGTATGCGGAGTGTCGAACGTGCTCACCGAGGGTGCGACCCCTCCGACGCTTTCCGTCGTGAGCGCGCGCTCACGCGTCGAGATGTGATACAAGGGAGGCTGGACCGGGACGCGTTCATGGAGCAAAGGCTCAACGGCCCGCACACGCGCGTCGGCGTGGAACCGGCGCCTGACTGGGCCGTCATGGAGGAAATTGGAGAGCGACAGGAGACTCATCCCTTGGTGATGCGCCATGTAGGCCTGGACGACCACTCCCCGCTCGCCCTTCCGCGCTGTTTGGCGGCTGAAATCAATCGCCTCGTAGTATCCGTAATCGCCGAGCAGACCCAAGCGGACCAGCCGTTTCAGGTTCCGCACGGTCTTGAGCGGTGCAATGGTGACCGCCAGCAGGGTGGCATAGGGCGCGACAACCACCTTTTCCTCCAGACCGCGTTTCAAAGCCAGCTCGGGAACGCCAAAAGCCCTGTACTGGTAGGTCTTTGTGAGGTCCAGATCTCCAAAAGCCGACTCCGATATTCCCCACGGCACTCGATGCCGGTGACCGTAGGCCATCTGGATATCCAGGGCTTCCCGCGCCGCCTTATCGAGAAGCGTGTTCCCGCGAGAGCGTTGGAAAATCAGCGGCATCAGATACTCGAACATCGTCCCGGTCCAGCTGAGAAGAACCCGGCGCCGGCCCACAGCCGAGTACGGGCGGCTCATTGAGAACCAGTGATCGAAGGGGACATCCCCCCTGGCGATGGCGATGAAGCTTCCCAGCCGCGCCTCTGCGGCCAGGAGGTCGTAGTAGGCACCATCCAGGCGGTCTTCGGAAACGTTGAAACCGATGCAGAAAAGCCGCCGCTCGGGATCATACAGGAAGCGCATGTTGATCGCGTCGGATAACGCACGGCAGTCCCGAATGAGACGTTCGGCCGCGCCGAGGATTTCACCGGCCAGCCAGCGCGACTTGGAGAACTCCTCCAGCAGACGGTCAAGCCACGCGAGGAGAGGAGCGGCGGCCGCGGGAGCCGCCTCCCGGATCCCCTGAAGCACCGCAATGCAGCCGATGCGCCCGTTTGCCAGGTCTGCGAGCGAAGGCGCCCGGGAGAGATCCCGGCGGATGGCGTCCACGGCCGCTGGACCGAGCGGCGCGACCTCCTCTTCCGTTTTCTCGGCGAGGATTTCCATCCAGGCGAGATAGCGATCCGCTATATTCAGCCAGGCCGATACCTGCCCTTCCACCTGTCGGGACCAATAGACGGCTTCAGCTTCACCGTGGGGGGATTTTTGCGCTGCATCGGCGATGCTCTTCACCGTCTGCGCAGACCGCCGCAACAGGCGGAGGCAATCCGTGAGGCGGGCCGGCGGGGCCTCCCATGTGCTCGCGAGGGCAATTCCTTTCCGGCCCTCGACCTTGTGAAGGATTTCCGCGGTATCCCGCAGACCTGAAAAAGCGCGCCCATCGAGGACCGGCCCCTGGAGCAGCTCCTCCAGCCCATGTTCCAGGACCCACAGGGCCCCCAGCAGGTTTCCGCTGTCAACGGCGGAGACGTAGCGCGGCTCCAGGGGGGTCAGGGATCGAACATCGTACCAATTCAGCAGATGGCCCTGGAAGCGTTCCAACCTGCCGATCGTCTCCATGCTCCGTATCAGCTTCTCGACAAGCTGATCCGCCGTGATATAGCCGAAATCGGACGCGGCCAAGGCGCTCACCATCCACAGCCCGATGTTGGTTGGACTGGTGCGCATTGCCAGCTGGTTCTGCGGAGAGACCTGGTAGTTATCGGGGGGCAGCCAGGAGGTCTCGGCGCCGACAAAATCCGCGAAGTACCGCCAGGTTCGGCGCGCAACCTGCCTGAGGAAGCGAACAGCCGTTTCGGGCAACCGGACGCGACGCTGCCTGGCCCGCGGCTTCAGGTTCAGGAGCCGACCGACCAGAGGAGAGAGGAACCACAGAGAAAGCCATGGGACGGCGAACGCCAGGCTGGATGGCATCCAGCGCATCACCGCCCATGCCATAATCACGCTGAAGACGCTCACCAGTCCCATCGACACGCCATAAATGGGAAACCGGTCAGGGGCAGCCCCGGTCAGCACCTGAGCCGAAGTCCACTGGAGCATTCTCCGATGGGAGACGTAGCGGCGATAAACGGCCAGAAGAATTGCATCCAGGGCCAGCGCGGTCTGGTGCGGAAGCAATGCGGCGTCCACGACCGCCCGAAGCACGTCGTGCGCGACCTTCCAGATCGAGAAGCCCGAGAGCCCCCGGCGAGTCGTCACCATGGTGAAACGCTGCACCATGGGCTGGAAAAGGAGCTGCACGGTGACCACAAGCGTCGAGATCCAGCCGATTTGGGGGGACGTCAGCCAGGAAGCCAGGAGCAAGCCCAGACTGGCCGCGGGCACCAGGCTGCGGCGCAAGTTGTCGAGAATCTTCCAGCGGTTGAACCGGGAAAGCGGATTCGGCTCAGGCCGTCCCCCCCGTCCGGGAACCCGCGACGATATCCACTGCGCGATTTGCCAATCGCCCCGAATCCAACGATGCTGCCGTTTTGTATACCCCAGGTAGTTGCGGGGAAACTCGTCATAGAGCTCGATATCGCTGGCCAGGCCCACGCGCACGTGGGCTCCTTCTATCAGATCGTGGCTCAGCAGGCGCCCGTCAGGGAACCTTCCGGAAAGCACGCGACTGAAAGCGCGCACATCGTAGATGCCCTTGCCGTAATACGAGCCTTCTCCGGTCAGGTCCTGCTGGACGTCCGAGACGGCCCTGGTGTACGGATCGATTCCAACGGCGTCCGCGAAGAGCCGGCTGAAGAAGGAGGCGCTCGTGCTCGGCAGCGAAGGGCTCACGCGCGGTTGGATGACGGCGTAGGTGCCGGCGAGAACTCTTCCCGCGGCGTCGAAGCGCGGCCGGTTGAGAGGGTGCGCCAGGGTCTCGATCAGGCGGCGGGCGGCGCCAAGCGGCAGCTGGGTGTCGCTGTCGAGCGTGATGACGAATCTCACATTGGACAGATCATCCTGATTGCCGACGTATACCAGACGCCCTGCTCCTTCGGGCCGCGTTCCCTCGATCAGCCGGTTCAGCTCTTCGAGCTTTCCGCGTTTGCGCTCCCAACCGATGAACTTCCGCTCCGATTCGCTCCAGGTGCGATCGCGATGAAAGAGCAGGAAGCGCTCTCCTCCATGGCGACGGTTGAGGGCTTCGAGGCTTTCGATCGCGGCGCCGAGCAGTTGCGCGTCATCCTCACGATGCGCCCGATCCGCGTCCGTGTAGTCCGTGAAGAGGCTGAAGAGCAGATTGCTTTCCTTGTTGGCCAGGTAGCGGACCTCCAGCTTCTCGGCCTCTTCCCGGATCGTCTCGACGTCACTCAGCAGAACGGGCACGACGATCAGCGTTCGGAATGCATCGGGTATTCCGAAGGCTTTGAAATCCATTTTGGCAAGGGGGCGGGGCGGCAGGAGCCGTGTCGCGAGATAGTTCAAGACCTCGATCGCGAGTTGACTGGCGGGAATCAGCAGCAGGAGCGCTATCAAGAGCCGAATCCCGGGCGCGAGTCCCCCAAGACCAAGCACTACGATCGGGACGACGAAGACGGCGGAAAAGAAACCGAGCGCCGTAAAGTACACAAGGGAATGATGGCGGTAGACCCAATGGAGGAGTCTGAAATGGAGCCGCTCGCGGCAGTGCAGACTCTCGGCCAGCTCGCGCCTGCCCTCGTCGATCAGAAAACTTCCGACGTGGGTTCGCCGCTCATCCTCCGTCGGTCCGGCATGAGCGCGCGCTGCCAGCGCGATGGCCCCTTCTGCCACCTTGTCCTCCGCCCGACCGGAGCGGCGCGCAAGCTCTTCTACCGCCCGGCGATAGCGATCGCGCGTGCCGAAATCCATTGAAGAATACACGCCGGACGGATCCGTTCGAAGCAGCAGTTCCACATGGCTCTGATTCTCGAAAATCTGCCTCCAATCCAGCAGCGCCAACTGGCGCAGGCTGGTGACGGCATGAGAGACGGAGATCTGATCCTTGGTTCTGCGGTTTTGCTCGCGCATGTTGAGCTCGCTCAGGGATTGGCGGAACGTGCGCTCCAGCCAGCTCTGGACCAGCACCAGCACGGCTTCTTCGTCGTAGAGATGATCGACCAGTTGGGTCACGAAATGGGGACTCGGACCCGGTTGGGCAAGGACAAGCTCGGACAGGATCAAGAAGAGATGGCTGGAGCCTCGCCGATTGGCCGAAATCAGCCGGTTCGCCCAGAAGTCGGCCATCTCCCGCTCGCGCAGCTCGGTCAAGGCGCCGACGGCGACATTCTGGATTTTCTCGATCAACGCAATGCGCAGCATCTGAGGGACAGCCCAAAGCTCGCCAATCGTCAGCGGGCTGACGGATTGGTACGCGCCGATGAAGGCCTGGATGTTTTCCCGATCCAGGCGAAACTCAACGTCGGAGACAAGCTCCCACGCCAAATCGTAGATGCGCGGAAGCCCCCCAAAAGCTCCGCTGGAGAGTACCGGCATTTGGCGGTAATAGTGCCGAGGCAGGTTCGCTATCGCGTCGCGGGCGTTGCTCTCGACAACGTACTCGTTGTCGAGGATCCACTCCGCCGTTGGAGGTGCTCCCTGTTCCAGACGGCTCGCCTCGGAGAGGTCCTCGCACGCGCGATGGATCCATTGACGGGCCTCTTCGAGCCGGAGAAGAAGCGGCGCGCTCCGCTTGGGCTCCTGGTCGATACGGTGCTCGAAGGCCAGGCGCTGGGCATTCTCCCGGAGCAGCGCCTGCGTGGGGGGCACCACGGGACCCCGCGCGGCTCGCGGTAAACCCTCGTGCTTCGGATGAAGGGCGAAGACCGGCGGAGGGATGGGGCCGCTTTCTCGAAGCGCCGCCACGGCGAAATGCAGCCTCCCGACCGGCGCCTGTAGGATCACGACGGCCTCATTGGGCATCAGCCGGCGGGCGTGATCCTCAAGCAGCTCTTGCGCGACACCGTATTTCGATCGCCGTATCCACACGCACCCGACACAGATCCCGACCAATCCGCCTGCCAGGCCAGGGATCATGGGAGAAAGGCTCCCGATCAGCGTCGGCCATTGCAGGGGGACGGATATGATGCCGGCGAGAACCCCGAGCAGAGCTCCGCCCATGAGAGCCCCGACAGCGCGGCGCATGGGAAAGCGGTCCCGGGTGAATACGCCCCCGCCGGCGGTCTTTCGCAGCAGGGCGACGCGGCGGAAGCCGCGCCTTCGCAGTACCGTGAGCGCGCTTCGGGCCTCCTCCTCATTCGCGTAGTAGCCGGCAAGAATGCCTACCGCCATACGACGAGGACCGCCGCGAAGGACGCACGAGAGCTCAGCACGTTGTTCTCTCCTTTCGCGAAGGTTCGATTGTACGCGAATAGCTCATCAACGGATATGGCGTGCTCCCTTTCGGCGCGGAACCGATTCCCTCCCGCACGCTGAGAGCCGCAGGAACGGCTCAGGTGAGTTTCAATTCCACTTTCTGGCCGAATGGAAGCGCGCACAGTCGCGCCAAGGCGTCGGAGAACTCGGGCAGAATGAAGCTATTCGCCATGCGTGAGGAGCTGCCGATATTGCCGCAGCATGCGGAGGCGGAACCATGCACAAGCTTGCCGTCGTTGCCGAGCTCTTTATCGAAGGCGGTGACGAAATCCGAGCGTATTCCCGCAGAATCCACGGAGTACGGCGCCGTTCCAAAGGTGACGACGATGAGACCGGATACCATGCAGTCGGTGATGCCTCCGAATCTATTCGCCAGGTCGGAGGTCTGCCCCATGCGTGCCGATATCTGTCCGGGTGTCTCTCCGCGCACCATTGCGAGCACGTATCCAATATCGGCGTTGCGTAATCGGGAGAGATCGGTTACCGATTTGTTATCTGAAATCAGATCATCGATCTGGGGCAGCGATAGAAAGCGGGAGAATATGCGTCGTATCCTGCGGCGATCCAGGAAATTCCGAATCATTCCTTACCTCCCGGGGACACGCGCGAAAGGGCGCTTCGCCGCCCCGAGTGAAAAGCCCGACTTTCTCTGGAATTTCCTGCGGCGACAAGGCTCTGCCGCCCAAACCCGGCTCCTATTGATTGGCTTTTATGATTCTTTCGAGTTTGTCATGCAGATCGCTATACCCCTTATGGAGATTGGCATCTTCTGTGCTCTTGACTTCTCCTTCGAGGCTTTCCAGGAGCGTATTCATTTTTTCCAGGGGCAATTTCACAAGAAAGGCATTGCCATACATCACCGTAACATTCAGTTTTCGTTCCAACTCTTTATCAAGAGCTTGTATGTTCAGGATCAGCTCTCTTTCGCTTCGCGTCAACTCGATCGGGATGAGCTTTTCCATACCTTAGATAATATCCGTTTCTGCGAAATCCATCAAGCGGGGCTTTCCTCAAGCGTTTCCTGGCTCTTCGCCTCTGGCAATCCTGCGAGCGCGGTATTCCTGGTAATCGGGAACAAGACGATCATATTCTCCATCCATGAGGGGAGAGGAGATCATGAAATCGGCGGAAGCCCTGTTGCAGGCAATCGGAATATTCCACACCACCGCCATTCGCAGGAGTGCCTTGACATCGGGATCGTGGGGCTGCGGCTCGAGCGGATCCCAAAAAAAGATCAGAAAATCGATCTCGTCATCGACGATCCTGGCGCCGATTTGCTGATCGCCTCCCAAGGGTCCGCTTTGAAGCTTCGTGATTTTAAAGCCCAGTTCGCGTTCCAGAATCACTCCCGTGGTGCCTGTCGCATACACCTTGTGATGTGCCAGGAGATCGCGGTTGAATTTGGCCCATTCGACGAGGTCCGCTTTTTTATTGTCGTGGGCTACCAGTGCGATTTTTTTGTCATGCTCCATGGCGATTTTATTGTAATTCATATGATGCCTTTCAGTCCTTTTTCCGGTGTGGCGAAACGATTCCTCTCCGGGTGATCGCACGGCCCTCCCCAAAAGGCGATGATCCGCGACAGAGTCTGAGAGGCTGCGCGCGCCGAGGTGAAGTTTAGTGCAGAGGCGGCCCCCCGACAAGGGCGAAGCCCGCTCATCACGCCGCGGATCGGCACAACGAGCGCCCTTTTTGCCGCGATCCGGCGATGCCCTTGACACGTCGATGAAAATAGGCTACTTTAATGTTAATTAATGGATTATAGAATCGACGGGGAGAAGATCATGGAGAAGAAGATAGAGATCGCGGAGGCGAGGCGAAAGCTTAACCCGGCCCTTGTCTATGCGTCCCGATTGACCAAGACGGGGAAGCCCGCGGTCGAAAACATGCTGCGGATCGCGGCCAGGTGGATCGCGGAAGCCGAGGGTCTTCCGACATCGGCCATCGAGGCCGGTCTCTGGCAGCGGATGACGCTCGAGCACATGAAGGCGATCCGGGCAAGGGCACTCGAGACGGGCTACTCTCCGGCGTCCGTCAACCTCATGCTCTCGGCCATCCGGGGTACCGTGCGGGCCGCATGGCGCATGGGGCTGATGAGGGCGGAGGAGCTCATACGCATAACAGAGGTGCCGAACGTCAAGGCCAAGAGCCAGCCATCGGGAAGGAAGATCACCGCGCGCGAGCTGTCCGCACTCATAGAGAGAATCGACACGGTCACTGCATCGGGAAAACGCGACGCGGCGGTGATCAGCCTGGCCTATTGCGCGGGGATGAGGCGGCGAGAGATCGCTTCGCTCGGCATGGAGAATATCCGCGAAACGGCAAAAGCGATCGAGGTCCGCGTACCGTCGCGGAGCGGGAAAAAGGCCCGAACATCGTATCTCGACAATGGCGGGGCCGATGCGCTGTGGGATTACCTGGAGTCACGGGGGAGGAATCCGGGAGCGCTCTTCGTAACGTCACGGAAGAGCGGAGCGCTCCTTGACGAGGCACTCGGGGAACACGCCGTCTATGAAGTCATCAAACGATGCGGAGAGCGGGCCGGCGTTGAGCTCACGCCGCATGACTTTCGAAGGACCTTCGTCTCCCATCTCCTCGACCAGGGAGCGGATCTCACGGTGGTGGCGGGAATGGCCGGACACAGCAGCGTACAGACGACGGCACGCTATGACAGCCGGGGTGAGGGAGTGAAGAAGGCGGCGGCGAGGCTTCCGCAATTGCCCTATCGCAGGAAGCGGAGGAGCTCGTGAGGGCCGCGGAGAGCAGTCTGAAAGCGCACACGCCGTGCATGGGCACTCATGTTTTCGACTGGGGGGAAAAATCGCTGGAGAAGGGGCCGCCCGAGGGGCTGAACTGCGCGTGCGGGATGTTCGAGTTCCACTACACGACCTGTGAATGCGGGTGCGGCCGGAGAATCATGTCGTTGCGTTTCAACAAGAGAGGATCCCGACATCCTCTGCCGCTCGAAGTCGAAGCCGCGGTCCTGAGATAGGAAGGGAGCAGATGCATGGGTGAAATATCGAAACGATCCGGTAGGCCTCGGCCAGGCAGCTCGAGCCCCGTCCTGGTTTATCTGGCGGGCCTAGAGGAGAATGGCCGGCCTCTGATGCGGCGGGCTCTCAATGGCGTTGCGCGGCGTCTTGGTTATAGAAGCGCGCGAGCTGCCCCATGGACCGAGCTGCGGGCCGAGCATGTCGCGGCGCTGCGGACGTGGCTCTCTGATTCTTTCAAACCGGCGAGGGTAAACCGCTGCCTGTCGGCGATCAAGGGAACCATGAAGATAGCCTGGCAGCTCGGGCAGATCGATGGAGGGAGGCTTGTTGAAATTCTCAAGCTGAAAGCGGTGAGGAGAGGTTCTCATCCATACGGGAGATCCCTATCCGCTCATGAGATTCATGCCCTCATGGAGGCCTGCGCCGACGGGACATTCACGGGCAAGCGGGACCTGGCAGTCATCACTCTGGCGTACTGCGGAGGTCTCAGGAGGGCGGAGATGGCCGCGCTGAACGTCGACGATGTGAAAGCCGAGGCGGAGGCCTTCGTGATTCGGGTTCTCAGCAGAGGGCAACGAGAGTTTCTGGTTTCCATCGACGACGGCGGTGCCGAAGCCATTCGAGACTTCCTGACCGGGCGCGGGGAAGCGCCTGGCCCTCTGTTTTGCAGGGACAGGGAGAGCAAACCGTGTGAGCGCCTCACGGCCGATGGGCTTTTTGCGGTGCTCAGGGAGCGGGCACAGGCGGCAGGAGTAGAGGGCATGAGCCCCCACGACATGCGGCGCACGTTCGTCTCTGACAAGCTCGCAGCCAGCGTCGATGTTCTCACCGTTTCGGCCCTCACGGGACGCGGCGATCCGAATCATGGCGGCGGCGCCCCACGGAAGGCCGTAAAGAATCCGTCTCTTCCACTGGGGGCATGCCACGCCGCGCCATGAGCTTGCCGGCCAGGGCAAAGGAGCATGCTGAAAATGGATGCGATCGAATTGGGCAAAAAAAGAGCGGAAGAGTTCATAACGGAGCAAATGCGGAGCCTCGACCGTGACAGTGGACTGTACTCTCTTCTTTGGTGGACGCCGGATCCGCTCGACCCGGATCGTGAAAGTACGCATGCGCAGATGACAGTGCCTCTGCGATTATACAAGGGAAACAGCTGGAGACTTGTCAAGTTTTTCAAATCGGATCTTGACGACTGCGCTAAATCTCCGGAATTGCTTCAGAAATACGAAGAAGAAATAAGACAAGCTCTCATGGATCTCTAGAAACGCTCACCGCCCCCTAGCGATGCGAGAGCGGTATTTGAGCGAAGGCTTCGGGAGGCGCGGTCCCCAGGGAATCGGCAGCCACCGGCTGGAAGCGGGAAAGGATCTGGGCCTGGGATGGCTCGCCGCTCCAGGCCAGATCTACTATCCGCGTGGCGTTAGATCCCGGAAGCGCTCCACCCAACCGCCACTGTTCGGCGGCCTGCTTCACGTCACGAACCCTTCGAACCCCCGGGGACGGAAAGCCATCCTGACTCAACACCATGGCCGCGTAGCCCCACTGCGCGGGGGTGCCGCGTCCGGCGAAGAGTTTCTTCGGCAGGCTGATGACGACAATCCCCTTGGGAGCGTCCACCGTGGCTTTCGCCGGGCTTCCCGGCGCTTCCGAGGGCTTTCCCGATGCGTCCACCACGAACAGCTTCTGACTCCAGCCCTCCACCCAGACCGCGTAGTCCCAACCGTTCCCCTGCTCGAGGGCGGCATTGCGGCCTTCCAGGAGCATTCGCGACCCCGTGGCCTTGCCGGGGTCCGTATCGATGTAGATATCGAATGTCTGAATCGAGAGCCCGATCGCGGAGCCCCAGGGATTGTCGATGGGGGTCCGCATCGTGAAGGAGAAAACAAGGTCGCGCTCCGTCTCGGCCGCCGTGAAACTCAGGATATCGAAGACGCCGGGCTTGAAGACGGGATCGAGGGGATACGTGTACGTGCCGGGACCGTTGTCGTCTCCCTGCGGATCCTCGACGGTCAAAAAAGGCTCGGCCTGGGCGGCAAGGGGCAGCACCACCCTCAGAGGACCGGACTCCGGCAGAAGCTGGGCATCCCTTGTCCCCACGGAATAGGCGGCACGCGCGCGGACGGCGGAGCCCGGGGGAACCTCGCCTAAAAGATCGAGCGGCACCGCGCATTCCACGATCTTTCCGTCCACGGCCACGCTCTTCAGGTCCTTCAACCGCGCCCACTCCTGGTAGCGGCCCCGGCCGAATACGGAAAGCTGCCAGCTCCCCCCGGCTCCTGAAATCTCGATATACGCGGTGCTTCCGAAGCCAAGGACGGAAGAGTTCACCGTGAAAGGGCTCGAAGGCGCGCCGGGATCCCATTGCAGATAGACGCGCACCGCGCGCCCGGGAGCCGGGCTCAATGGCTCTTTCGCGTCGAGGCGGACGTACAGAAAGCTTCCATCGATTCCGAGATAAAGCGTCTGCAGAGCGTCGCCGCCGCGCGCCATCGCTCCACCGCGAAGCTCATAACGGGCCGCCTTGTCCCATTCGCCCACGGAAGCCTCCCCGTCTATGACGGGAGTGACGGCGGAATCGAGCGGCTTGGCCGCGGGGGCAGGCGAAAGCGGAATAATGGGCGCGCGGAGGAAATCCGGCGGCGCCCGCCCCAGAGCGGTGTAGACATTCGCCAAAAGCCACCTGAAAGAATCGTCGAAGTACGAATCGTTTCCCGAATCCTGGTCGTCACCGAACCACCAGAACCAGTCCGAGCCTTCGGCAAGGTACATGAAGTCGAGCGCGCGCTGGAGGCTTTTGGGGTCTGCTTTTTTTCTCTTGTACAGGTCGTATTCCGCCAGGTCCTTGCGCACCCGAGCCAGGTAGTTCCACGCCGTATTCTCCTCCGGCTCACCGATCCAGGTGGAGTAGTCCGGCGAAAACCATGCCCCCCACCAGAGGCTGTCCAGTCGTCGCTGCTCTGGGTACATCAAGAGATACTCGGAAACCGTGATCGTGCGGACCGTCTCGCTTTCGGCCAGCCTGCGATACAAAGCGTCGAGGAACTCCTTGCCGTCGTTATCGTAGTTCTCCCAGGCGTTCTCTCCGTCCAGGATAATGCTCACAAGATGCGGCCCCTCTTTGCCGCCTGCGGAAAGCCTGGCACGGATATTCTCGAGCCTTCTCATGAAGTCGGCGGCCGCCTCTTCTCCCGGCGTGCCTGAGTATTCGAAGGCGATCAGGTCCGACAGCCTCTGGTCCCGGAATACCATGGCCACCGATGAGCCGTCACGGGAGTGAACGACGTACGGACGGTAGAGGGCATCCGCCTCGTTCACGGTATCTGAAGCATCCCGGGTGAAGTCCCCGATGCCCAGCGATCTGGCGAGCACCTGCTCGCCGGAGGCCATCCAGTGGAAACCGGCATCGGCGACCATCTTCACGATCTCAGGGGCAACGGCGCCCTCAGCCGGCCAGAGGCCTGACGGCTTTCGTGAAAACCTGGCCTGGTACTCCGTGACGCTCCTGGCAAGCTGCCCCACCGCGTCGTTGGCGAATGAGTACCAATCCGGGAGGGCCGTGGTCGGGTCTCCCTTGGCTGCGAGTGAAGTGCTGTACAGAAGCGGCAGGATGGGATGCGCGTAGGGGGTGGTGATGACCTCGATCTGCCCCCTGTCCTGGAGCCTCTTGTGGATGGACACGATCTTCCTGATTACCTTCAACCCCTCAGCGAAGACGATGGCCTTGTCCGCCTCGGCGAAGCCCCTCCCCTTCTCCACCAGCGCGGCGAGGGGCTGTGCGGCCAGAGCATCGGGATCGAACCAGGCCAGGTTGAACCATACCTGGAGGTCGCGAATATCCTCGGTGGAAAACGAGGCGCGGGCGGCATCGATGGATCCCGCGGCCCCCGCCTTTGCCAGAAGCTCCGCATAGCGGGGGAAGCGCGAGATGACGTGGGCATGGTTGGCGTCGAAGAACCGCTCGAGGATGAACCGCTTCTCCACGGGCGTAAGGCGGTCCGCACGCTTTTCAGCCAGCTCCTGGTAGCGATCCTTGGCGCCCGAGGCGAAGTCATCGAGCTGGCGCAGCAGCACGGGGGTCAGGTTGATGGTGGCGTGCACGGCTGGATAGCGCTCCAGCGTGGCCGCCATGTCGTAGTAGTCCTTGGTGGCGTGCACGCGCACCCACGGCCTGCTGTAGACGCCGCTCGGATCCCGGCTGTAGTAGGGCTGGTGCTGGTGCCAGATCAGGTTGACGTAGAGGATGTCGCCGGTCCTGGCTGCCTCACGATCGTCCGCGATGAGCGAGGCCGCGGCAAAACAAAACGCCAGAGCGAGAAACGCCCGAAAGGGGGCGGAGCGCACGACTCTACTCCTTGACGGATCCGAGGGTAAGCCCCGAGATCAGCCACTTGGAAGAGTAGAAGAACAGGGCCATGACAGGGATGGAGATCATGATGGCCGCGGCCGAGAACTCCGCCCACTGCGTTTGAAACTGGCCCTGCATTTGTCGAAGCCCCAGCGTCCAGGTGAGCATCTCCTTTTTCTGGAGCATGATCCTGGCCAGCAGGAACTCGTTCCATGCGCTGGTGAAATTGAAGAGGAAGGCGATGGCGAGCGAAGGAGCGGAGAGCGGAAGGATGATTCTGTAGAAGGAGCCCATCCGGGAAGCGCCGTCTATCATGGCGGACTGCTCCAGCTCTATGGGGATGGTGTCGTAGTACCCCTTGAGGATCCAGATGCTGAAGGGGATGGAGCTCACGCTGTACGCGATCACCAGCCCCCGCCACGTGTTGATCAGCCCGAAGCGGGCGGCCAGGATGTAGAGGGGAATCATGAGCATGGGCGCGGGGATCATCTGGGTGGCAAGGAGCGCGAGCAACCCCATGTTTCGTCCCGGGAAATTCCACCGCGAGAAGCCATACGCCGAGGTTGAGGCGACGATCACCCCGATGGCGGAAGTGGTGATGGTGATGAAGAAGCTGTTCCAGATCCACAAAAGAAAATCCTTGTCCCGGACCACGGTGATGTAGCTCTGGAAGTTCGCTCCCTGGGGCACGAACGAAAGGTCCGTGGACAGGACCCTGTTGCCGGGGCGGATGGAAACGCTGAAGACGCGCAGCGCGGGATAGATCGATATGATGCAGGCGAAGATGAGCACGATATGGATCACCAGCCGCTTGGCGGGGCTGTCCCCCACGGAGCGGTGGAAGAATCTGTAGATGAACCTTTTCTTGCTCATGCCTTCTCTCCCACGGTAAGCGTCTCCTTGGCCTTGCGCGAGGCGAGAGCGCTCGGGCTGAAAGAGACGACGCGCATGTACGCGATCGTGATGCCCAGGAGAATGAGAAATATCACCAGGGCGAACATGGCGGAGAATCCATAGCGGTTGAAGTCGAACGCTGCCCGGAAGAGGGCCGTCACCAGGATGTCCGAGGTTTCAAGGTTGTTCTCATTGATGAAGTAGGGCACGTTGAAATTGTTGAAGGTCCAGATCACGCCCAGCACCACAGCCGGGGTGAGGATGGGCTGGATGAGGGGCAGGGTGATGGAACGCAGCTTCCTCATTCCGCTGGCCCCGTCCATGTCGGCCGCCTCGAAGTAGCTCCTGCTCAGGCTCTGAAGGCCTCCGAGCAGGATCACCGCCATGAAGGGAATGCCCAGCCAGATGTTCGTGATGTTCATGGCGACGAAGTTCCAGAATGGGTTGGATTTCCACTGGATGGCTTGAAGGCCGAGACGCGTCAACATGACATTCGGGAAACCATATTCGAAGTTGAACTCCCCGCGCCATGCCAGGGAAGCCACGACCTGCGGCAGGGCCCACGGCACAACGAGAAGCGTCCTGTAAAGCCCCCGGAGCTTCATGGGACGGTTGAGCAATATGGCCAGGAAGAGCCCCAACCCGACGTGGAAGCTGACCTGGATGGCAGTCCATAGGGCGGTGCGAAGGAACACCGGGAAGAAGAACTGCTGCTTGAGCACCGGCGCGGTGAAAACGCTTTTCAGATTTTCCCACCCGTTGGCCAGAGTGTAGGCGGGGTTTCTGAACCTGAGGAGGTTCATGTTGCTGAACGAGAGTCCAACCTCGAAAGCGATGGGGTACACGTTGAGCAGGATCAGGCCGATGACGCCGGGAGCGATGAGCATGAACGGTATGGCGTAGCGGTAGTGGAGGACCTTCTTCAGCACGATGAAGAGGAGAACCTCGATGACGACCACCGCCGCCGCGATGGCGGCCAGGATGCCGCCCACCTGCCCGAGGCTGGCCAGCATGACCGCCGGAGTGAGGGACTTCATGGGCATGACCTCCCTGCAATGAAAGGATGGGCTTCGGGAGAGTATACCACGAAGCCCATCACATGCGTCAGAATCGAGCGAGCCGCTACTTCAGGGTCTTGATGCAGGCTACGGCCGCGGCCTGCATGGCCTTGGCCGCGTCGGCCGCGCTCTTGGTGCCGGAGAACACAGCGTTCATCTCCGGCTTCATCGCGTCCCAGTTGCAGCGCATCTCGATGACCGAGGGCATGGGCGTGCCCAGGGCCATCTGCTCCGCGGAGCCCTTGAGGATCGGGTCGTTCTTGACCAACGGGTCGCTCAGCGCCGCGCGAAGGGCCGGCAGGCGGGTCAGCGTCTGGACCATGTCGATCTGGTTCTCGTAGTCGGTGTAGAACGAGATGAAGGCGATGTCCGCCTTCAAAGTGTCGCCGCTCACCGACTTGGGGATCATGAAGTACTTGCCGCTCGTGTAGGGGGCGGGCCACATCTTCGTGGCGCTCACCTGGGGAAGGGGCGCGACGCCCAGCTTGTCTCCCAAGAGCTTCCTATAGTCTCCCAGCGACCAGTCTCCGTTCACCAGCATGGCGGCCTTGCCCTCCTTGAAGAGGGTGTCGGCCGTGGCGTAGTCCGCCTCCTTGGGGGTGATTGCGTACTTGGCCTTCAGGTCGTAGAGGAATTGAAGCGCGCCAACCATCGCCTTTGTGTTCAGCGTGGGGGTCCTTCCGTCCTTGGCGAACACCTGTCCGCCGAATCCGCCGAGCCATGGCACCAGCCAGAACGGCTCGGTCTGGTTCCACACAATAGCGTAGTTGCCGTTCTTGGAGAGGGCCGGGCCCATTTTGATCAGCGCGTCGGTGTTCGCGGGGGGAGTCTTCACCAGGTCCTTGTTGTAGAGCAGCATGAGGTGGTTGCCGCTGGAGACGGGCACGCCCCATGTTTTGCCGCCGATGACCACGGAAGGAACGTACAGCTTGAGGTTGACGAGGGAGTCGACGGGCTGGATGACGTCCGCGACGCTGAACGGACCCGCGTGGTCGTTGACGGTAAGGAGAAGGTCGGGCGCCTGGCCCGCGAGGCTGGCGGCGAGGAAGTCCTGCCTGAGCGCCTCGGTCTCCTTGTTGAGAACGTCGAAGGTCACGTTCGGGTACTGGGCCGTGAAGGCGTCCGCGAGCTTCTTCACGAACTGAAACGCCCCTTCGGACTCGCCTTCCTGGGTCCAGAGCGCGATCTTCACATCTCCCGTCGGCACGACGGGGGCCGCGCCGAGCGCGCCCGCCGCGAGCGCGAAGGCCAAAAGAACACAAACCCATTTCTTCATTCGACACCTCCCTTACCGCCGCCGGGGCAGCCGCACACCCGGGGACGACCGCGCGGCCTCGATGAGCTTCCCTGTCCCATACCCTCCCCTTGGACGGCGGGAGGCGGGAAGCGAAGCCGATGCGGGCCGCTATGAAACGACGTGTGAGCCCGGCATACCGCCGGTTGAGTTCGTAAAGTTAGGGAAGCCTCGGGAAGGAGCGCTCGAGCGGCGCCCGCGGGAATGTCTTCGGGAGGCTTGCATTTTCCGTCCGAAGAATGTAACATTATGCAACCAGTTGTGCAAATAATACCAGAACGGCGGGAGTTGTCAAGCTGAATTTCGGGGAGGGGGGGATGAGCCGCAAGAAGCGGGTGACCATCTACGACATCGCGCGGCGCGCCGGAGTCACGACCGCCACGGTTTCCCGGGTCATCAACGGAAAGCCCAGGATCTCCTCCCAGACGCGGGAGCGGGTCATGGCCATCATAAAGGAAGAACGCTATTTCCCCTCCGCGGCCGCTTCCGCGCTCAGGAGAAAATCATCCAAGGAGATCGGCATCCTCTCCCCTTTCTTCATCGGGGACTTCTTCCTGAAGATCTTCGAGAGCCTCCACAGACGGATGAAGGGCTACGACCTGATCCTCTACAATGCCCAGACCGCCGCGCATCGCCACGAGGTAATCCAGAGGATCGCCGCGGAGGAAAAGCTCTGCGGCCTGCTGGTGGTGAGCACGCCGATCCTGCTGGAGGAGGAGATCATCATCTCGGCGATGCGCATCCCCGTCGTCCTGGTGGAAGCCCGCCATCCCCTGTACAGCTCGGTGGACTACGATCACCAGATCGGAGCCTTCAAGGCCGTGAGCCACCTCGTGGAGCTCGGCCACAGGCACATCGCCATGATCGGCGGAAAGCCCGAGCCGAGGCTGTACTGGCCCATCGGAAAGGAGCGCCTCAAAGGCTATCACATGGCGCTGAAGGTGGCGGGAATCCGGGAGCGGCAGGACTATATCCTGCACGGGGAGTGGACCAGCGCGGACGCCCACGACGGCGCCATGCGGCTGCTCAAGCGAAAGGACCGCCCCACGGCAATATTCGCGACCTCGGATGTGCAGGCGGCGGGAGTCCTCACGGCTGCGCGGGAGCTGGGCATCAGAGTGCCCGAGGAGCTTTCCGTGGTTGGATACGACAACATGCCTTTCAGCGAATACCTTTCGCTCACCACGATGTGGCAGCAGCACGACGCGCTGGCGCGCAATGCCGTGAACCTCCTGCTGGAGGAGCTGGAGACCGGGGTGCGCACCGGCGAGCGCATTGTGCTTCAGCCCGAGCTCATCGTGCGCTCGTCGACCATGCCGCCGAAGCCGCGGTCGGTGAAGCGCTCGTGAGTATCGGCACCGATCGATCCAGCGGAATCCTCCTCCATCCGACCAGCCTGCCGGGACCCCATGGGATCGGTGATCTTGGCCCCTCGGCCTTCAAATTCCTCGATTTCCTCCAGCGGGCGGGCCAGACCTGCTGGCAGGTCCTTCCCCTCGGGCCAACGGGTTTCGGAGACTCTCCCTATGCCTGCTTCTCCTCCTTCGCGGGAAACCCGCTTCTGGTGAGCCTGGACACCCTTGTCTCCTGGGGCGACCTCTCCCCCTCGGATCTGACGGATGCCCCCGCTTTCGATGAGGCAAAGATCGATTTCGGCAGGCTCCTGAAATGGAAGATGCCATTGCTCGAGCGGGCCGCGCGCCGGTTTCTCGGCTCCCAGCCGGGCGAAAGAAGGAGCGCCTTCGAGGCGTTCAGGGCGGAGGAAGCTGCCTGGCTGGAGGATTTCTGCCTCTTTCTCGCGCTCAAGGACGACTTCGCCCGTCGCGCCGTCGAGAGGGAAGAACCGGCGGGAGCATGGAACGATTCGTGGAGCCGGGACATCGCGCTGCGCCGGCCCGAAGCCCTGGCGAGCGAGAAGGCGAGGCTCTCCGAGGAGACCGCGGTGAAGGCCGTGATCCAGTTCTACTTCTTCATCCAATGGAGAGCGCTCCGCGCTGCGGCTGCGGAGAAAGGGGTCCGCATCATCGGCGACCTGCCGATTTTCGTGTCTTCGGACAGCGCCGATGTGTGGGCCAACCGAGACCTGTTTCTCCTCGATGGAGAGGGCAAGCCGGTGGCGGTATCAGGCGTTCCGCCCGACTACTTCACCCACACGGGTCAGCTCTGGGGCAACCCCCTCTACGATTGGGAAGCCCTCCGGCGGCAGGGCTTCGGTTTTTGGATCCAACGCATTCGCGCGGCCCTGAAGCTTTTCGATATCGTGCGCATCGATCACTTCCGGGGGTTCGAGGCCTGCTGGACGGTTCCCGCGGGGGCGCCCACAGCCGAGCGCGGCGAATGGGTCAAGGCCCCGGGCCGCGCCCTCTTCGAGGCGGTCCAGAGGGAGCTGGGAGCCCTTCCCATCATTGCGGAGGATCTCGGGGTGATCACTCCCGAGGTGAGGGCGCTTCGTGAACGGCTCGGTTTCCCCGGCATGCGCATCCTCCAGTTCGCCTTCGACCGCGATGAATCCGGCGGCCCGGATGCGGGAAACCGCTTCCTTCCGCACAATCACGCCCCGGACTCCGTGATCTACACGGGAACGCACGACAACGACACCACCTGGGGCTGGTACCTGAGCAGGAGCCTGCAGGAGCGCGAGTACGTGGATCGATATGCTCCTTCAACGGATCCCGACGTCGCCTGGCGGTTCATCCGCATGGCGATGGCCTCCGTCGGCCGCCTCGCCGTCATCCCTCTTCAGGATGTGTTGAGCCTGCGCTCCGAAGCGAGAATGAACACGCCGGGAACCGTGGGAAGCAACTGGACATGGCGGTTTACCGCGGACGCGCTGGACGATGGGCTGGGGGGGAGGCTGCGCGAGCTTGCCCTGCTGTACGGCCGCGCGCCCTCACGCAGGTGACACGGCCCGGGGAGCGGACCCAAGGCCGCGCTCACGGCCGCGGCTAGAAACTCTCGCCGCCCAAGAGCCGGGCCGCCGCCCGGCTGCGGTTGAGGCTCGCGCTGTCCAAATGCCGGGCCCGCCGGGCCGCGCAGTCTTGCGCGCAAGCTTGAATCCAGAATATCCTGTGTCAATGAAGGGTACCCTGAACATGGTTGACTACCTGCTTCATTTCTACAGAATCGGCGCCGATCCCTTCCGCAGCCTGTCGTCTCTGTCAGATGAGAATGCGATAGAACGGATGAGAGAGCTCTATATCGAGGGATCGATCTTCTGGGAAAGATTCAAGGATCCCCATGATTACCTTCAGTTCCGCAAGGGCATCGAGAGCTGGATGTACCGGGAGTTCAAGGCAAAGGGGGGCGACCCGAAAGAAACCTATCCCATCTACCTTGTCCTGGGAAGGCCGAAGTGGACGGTGCAGGCTGTGGATTCCGTGACGCTCGCCACAACCAACGAGGTCCAGGTTCCGCTTTCCATCTTCACGGAACGCGACATAAGCTTCACCTATCCCGATAGCATGGTGAGCACGTTCCTGGCCAATGACAAACCTGCCGAGTATTACCTGCCCGACTATCATGGCAAGATTTTCACGCTTTCCGAGATACGCTCCATTGTCGAGCGCAACGGACTTCCCGGTGAGGGCTGGGACGCGAACCTCCCAAGCAGGCTCGCCAACTACATCGAAGCGCAGGTGTGGAATCACAAGCTTCTCCGGGATTATTTCCAGCTCACGAAGCCGGCTCAACCGCCGGCGCCTCAATCCATGGATGCATCATGACAATAACGAGCCCTACTCTCGACGACGTCCGCCAGGCCGCCCGGCGAATCCGCCCTCACGCTCATCGCACCCCCGTTCTCACCTGCGCCAGCCTCGACGCCCAGGTGGGCGCGCGCCTGTTCCTGAAATGCGAGAACCTCCAGAAAGTGGGAGCGTTCAAATTCCGCGGCGCCTGCAATGCCGTCTTCGCGCTTTCGGATGACGAGGCGGCGCGCGGCGTCTCGACCCACTCCTCCGGCAATCATGCCCAGGCGCTCGCGCTGGCGGCGCGGCTCCGGGGCATCCCGGCCTACATCGTCATGCCAGACAACGCTCCCGTTGTGAAGAAAGCGGCGGTCGCCGGCTACGGCGGACGGATCACCTTTTGCGCGCCCACCCTCGAAGCCCGGGAAAGCACGCTTGTCCGGGTGGTGGCCGAGACCGGCGCCGCGGTAGTCCATCCCTACAACAACTTTTTTGTCATCGCGGGGCAGGGCACGGCCGCGCTCGAGCTCCTGGAGGATGTGCCGGACCTGGATATCGTCATGGCGCCCGTGGGCGGCGGCGGGCTTTTGAGCGGGACCGCGATCGCGGTCACCGAAATGAATCCCCGCATCCGCGTCGTTGCGGCAGAGCCCGAGCAGGCGGACGACGCCTGCCGCTCCCTGCAAGCGGGACGCATCATTGCGTCGGTGAATCCCCGCACTGTCGCGGACGGGCTTTTGACGTCGCTTGGCGACCTTACGTTCCCCATCATCCAGAAGCGGGTGGAGCGGATCGTAACCGCGAGCGAAGCGGCAATAGTAGCTGCAATGAAATACGTCTGGGAGAGGGCGAAAATTGTCATCGAGCCGTCCGCGGCCGTGCCCATCGGCGCGCTGATGGAGCGGAGGATTGACGCAGCCGGCCTGCGGGTGGGCGTCATCCTGTCCGGCGGCAACGTGGATCTGAACAGGCTGCCGTGGTGAAGCAGAAGATCCTTTTCCGCTGCAAGTCCTGCGGGCACCAGGAATCCAAGTGGCTGGGCCGCTGCCCGTCCTGCGGCGCGTGGAACAGCTTCACGGAGACGGCCGCGGAGGCCTCGCCGGCGCCCCGGGATGGGAAGCTTCCCATCCCGCTTCCCGCCATCGAGAACAGGGACGGAATGCGCATGGACTCCGGGATCGCGGAGCTCAACCGGGTCCTGGGCGGGGGCGTGATGCGGGGTTCCTCCGTGCTCGTGGGGGGAGAGCCGGGCATCGGGAAGTCCACCCTCATGCTTCAGGCCGCGGCGCGGCTCGTTTCACCGGGAAGGGTGGTTTACGTGTCGGGCGAGGAGTCTCCGGGACAGCTTCGCATGAGGGCGGACCGCGTCGGGGCGGTCTCCCCGCGCATCGAAGTGCTGGCGGAAACCGAGCTCACGGCCGTGATGCAGGCCCTGGAGCAGGCCAAGCCTGTCCTGGTCATCGTGGATTCCATCCAGACCCTCTACAGCCGCGAGGTGAACGCGCTTCCCGGCACCGTCAACCAGATCAAGACGTGCACCCAGGAGATGGTGGACTGGGCAAAGGACCGGGGAGCGGCGCTCTTCCTCGTGGCTCACGTCACCAAGGAAGGCATAATCGCGGGTCCCAAGCTCGTGGAGCATCTCGTTGACACCGTGGTATCCTTCGAGCAGGCAAGCGCCGAGGTGCGGACGCTCCAGGCAGTGAAGAACCGCTTCGGAAGCGTGGATGAGATCGGCTTTTTCAGCATGACGGAGACGGGCCTTGCGGAGATCGAGGACTCGGCGAGCCTTTTTCTCAGCCACCGCTCGGGGGACCAGCCCGCCGGCGTGGCCGTGGCGCCCGTATTCGAAGGCTCCCGCGTGCTTCTGGTCGAGATCCAGAGCCTCGTGGTCCCGGCCAAGAGCGGGATTTCACGGATCTACTCCGATAGGATCGACTCCGGCCGTGTGGCGCGCGTGGCCGCCGTGCTGGAAAAGCACCTCGGAGTCAGGCTCTCGGATCTCGATATCTACGTGAACGTCGCGGGCGGCATCCGCATCGGCGAAGTGGGCGTGGAGCTGCCCATTGCCCTGGCCCTGTATTCGGCCCATACGGGAAGGCCGCTCCCCGCGGGCATGGCGGTGGTGGGAGAGGTGAGCCTGGCCGGGGAAGTGAGGCCCGTCAGCGGCCTGGAGAAACGCCTGCGGGCGGCCGAGGAGATGGGATTCTCGATAGTGATGGGTCCCGCGCCGCGCGGCCGGGAGCGTTCGCCGGGCAAGGGGCTTCGGGAGGTTTCCGAGATCAAGGGCGCCGTCGCATCGGCGTTCGGATAGGGCGGCCTGTGCCTTGGGGCCGCCCGGCCTGGGGCGCCGGAAGCGGCCTGCCCTCTCGGCGCGACCCCGGCCGCCGGCTCCACCTATATCTTTTTCACCAGCCCATCCAGTTGCTCGATGATCGTATCGTTGTTCTGGACCACGGAATTGAACGAACTGGAAAGCGTGTTGATGTTGCCGCATTGGGCAACCTGGTCCTGCGTCAGTCCCGAGACGTTGTCGGCCTGCTTCTTCAGTTGATTGACGGAAGCGACCAGCCCCGTGCTTCCCTCAGACTGCCTGATCGACGCATCCTTCACCTGCCCCGTTATGTTCTCCAGGCTGGAAAGGCTCTTGATGATCTCGTTGACGGTCCGAAGCTCCTCCTCCATGGCGTTCTGGATCGTGGAGTTGATCCCCTTGGTCTGGTCAGCATCGCTTAAGATGCTCTGGAGCTTTTCGTTGGCCTGCTGGGCAAGCGCCGTGATGTTCTGGATCCGGGTGAGGATGTCCTTGAGGATGTCCCCGATCTGCTTCGCATTGGAGCCGGAAGTCTCGGCGAGGCGGCGGATCTCGTCCGCCACGACGGCAAAGCCCCTCCCCGCTTCACCGGCATGGGCCGCTTCTATGGCGGCGTTCATGGAAAGCAGGTTCGTCGTGGCGGCGATCCCCGTGATCAGGCCGACGATCTCCTCGATCTGCCTGCTGGACTTCTCCGTCTCGATGATTGCATTGTAAACCTCGCTCACGGCTCCTCCGCCGTCCTTGGCGGCGCTGAAGAGATTCTGGGCAACGGCGCTCGCCTTCTGGGAGGTGTCGGTGATCGTTCGGATCGAGCTCTCCATCTCCGCGATCGCCGCCGCCGTCTCTCCCACCAGGAAAGACTGCTCCTTGATGTTGCCGGTGACCGCCTCGATGGAGCGGATCATGTCCGTCACGGTCTTGGAGGTCGCCTCGATGATGCCGTACTCGGCGCTGGTTTCGTCCCCGATCTTCCGGGATGAGCCGACCATCTCCCCGATCCGCTCGGAGAACTCCTTGTAGGTCTTGGAGAGCGCCTTGCCCGATGAAAGGAGGTTTTCTGACACCTGCTTCACGTTGTCGACGAACACCTCCTTGAGCCTCTCCCTCTCGATGGAGGTTTCTATCTGGTCCTTCACCGTCCTGTTGAACCGCCGCGCGAGGGAGGAGAGCAGGATTGCGGTGAGCAGGAATGCCACGGGCTTGATGATCTCGTCGTCCCAGTCCAGGCGGACAATTTGCGAAAATGCGTTGGTGAAGAACTTTCCGTCGTCCTGGAAGATCATCAGGATGCTCAGGGAACGAAAGGAAAGCGCGAGGTACGAGATGGCTGCATAGATGCCCATGAAGAGCACGGAGGAGGAGGAGTTTCGAAACGCGCACAGGGCAAGGAACACGAAATAGAGAAAGGTGGGCGCGCCGGTGATGATGAGAGAGACACCAGGGTAGGTCGCGTTGGCGAACATGATGATGTTGAGAAGGGTGACCTCGATGAACGGGGACAGGTATTTGATCGAGTTGAAATACCTGTCCCTCTTGAGCTGGCGGAGGATCCACAGGGTATAGATGAGGGCCGCCACCAGGCAGAGGAGCTCTATGGAGAACGTGGCGTCGCCCATCGCCTTCACAACCCCCGCCTCGGCGGCCTTTTTCAGGAATACCAGCAGGATGAAGAGGCTGAGGGGCACCATCAGGATCAGACGCGTGATCGCGATGAGCCTTTCTCCCTGCATCCGGGCACGCAGTATCGACTCTTGCGCCATCCGTGAGATTTCTTGCATGTGCCGCACTCCTTCTTGACATTCAATTATAGACGGATAGCGGCATGAAAGAAAGGTTGGCGGAGGCCGTTTTTTTTACGAAGCCGATGAACCGCGCTACCGCCGCCGAGCGCCGGGGACGCGCTGGAAAGCCCGATTCGCCAGCAGATCCACGTACTGGGCGCGAGCTTTCTTATCCCGCAGGTCGATGCCGATGCCGCGCTTGAAAAGCCCCGGCATGATGCCGGGAAGCATGATTGCGCTCATCATCTGGATCAGCACGCAGGCGATCTCGCGCTCCGTCGTTTCCGGGAATCTGAGGCGCATTCTCCGCGCAAGGGGGGTGAGGAACGCGTTGAGCCTGCGGATGACCTCTCCTCGCAGGAGGAGGTCCGATCCCTGGCCCGCCGTGTCCGCCTTGGCCTGGACCATCTCGATGTCCTGGTGAACAACGCGGGAGTCTTCAGCTCCGCCTACAGGGAGAGCGCGGACGGGATCGAGCTTCAGTTCGCCGTGAACCACCTCGCCGCTTTCCTGCTTACCGGCGAGCTCCTTGCCCACCTGGAGGCCGCCCCGCGCGCCCGCGTCATCTGCGTGAGCTCGGGCTCGCATTTCACCGGCCGCATCCATTGGGAGAATGTCTGCCTCACAGGGCGCTACTTCGGCCTTGCCGCATACGATCAGTCAAAGCTGGCCGCCCTGCTCTTCAGCTACGAGCTCGCCTGCCGGTTGGGGCCGTCCAGCACGGTGAGCACCTACGCGGTGGACCCCGGGCTGGTGAAGACCGATATCGCCGCGAAGGGGGGAGGGCCCCTGGTGACATTGATCTGGCGGCTTCGGAGGCGAAAGGGAATCAGCCCCCAGGAGGCGGCGGACTCCATCGTCTTTCTCGCCTCCCGCCCCGAGGTCGAGGATGACACCGGGATGTATTGGAAGGAGCGAAGCGCGGCGCGCCGATTGTCGGCCCCTCTCCTGGGAGGCGCTCTCCTACCTGGCGAACGCCAGAAAGGGATTCCGCTGGGTGAGCCCACAGATCGTGTCGCCGTCCAGCCCGGAGGACGCCAGCGCGGGAAGAAACTTCTCCAGCAGATACGTGTAGGGCTTCTGTTCCCCGCCCCGGGATTTGGCGGGATCGAAATGGCCCCTGTCCTGGCTGAGAAGAAGCTGATCTCCCATGCCGGAGTCGAGCATCCGGTGAATCCGCTCGATGAAGAAACGCTCGGAGTCGGGAGCGCCGATGGCATCGTATTCGATCCATGCCCCGCGGCGCGCCGCGGCCAGGTTGGTCTCGAAGTCCTCTTCGATGTGGGCATGGATCCAGATGAACCGATCGGGGGACAGGCCGAGGGACTCGATGATCCGAAGCTCCTCCATCACGACGCCGCCCATGAGGGTGTGGCTGCCGATCACGGCGCCCGTCTCCCGAGCCGCCCGGGCCGCTGCGCGAAGGACCTTGGTCTCCGTCGGGGTGAGGCCGTTGTCTCCGGCGCTCAGCTTGATCCATCCGGCGCGTATGCCGCTCTTTTCGATTTCATCTTCCAGCTCGCCGCGCATCCATTCGAAGAGGGCGTCCTCATCGGCGGCGTGCACCCAGGAAGGGACCCACGGCTCACGATACACTCCGGTGGGGACCACCAGGGGAAGCTGGGACGCCTCGGACACGGCCCGCAGGATGTCGGCGCGCCTGCCGACGCCGACCGTGCTCGCCTCGGCGATGACGCCGATTCCCTGCCGCCGCGCCTGCTCCAGCATGGGAGCCATGATCTTCACCACTTCATCGGTCCGTGCTTCCGCGTGACCGCGCGTGCCCGGCGTTCTCAGATCCACGAAAACGTGCTCGTGGGGGAGAAACGTGCAGGCTGTGCACTCATCGATGGGGCCGAGCGTTGTCATTACGTGCGCCATGGACCCTTCCTTTTTCACTGAACGAGGGTCGGGAAGCATGTGTGCCTCCTCTTCCTCAAATGTAGCGTAATTCCGTGTCTCCTTCCAACGTGGCGGCCGAACACGGCGTCACCCCGATGTCATCAACCATCCCGTGCGGACCCTATCCGCTGGAGATCGAGGTGGATGGCAATGTCAGCCGGGACAACATCCCGCGCAAGATCGCGGCGGGCGCGAACGTCCATGTGGCCGGAAGCTCCTCGCTGTTCGACGGCGCGGGCCGGGCGGCGAACATCAGGCGGCTGCGGACGCTCCTTGACCGGGCGGCGTAATGAAGGCCGCCGCCCCGCCCGCCGATGGATGCCCGTCTTAAGCGATGCGGGGCCCTACCCCGTCCACTTTGTTCCGCGCTTGTCCTGCCAGGGCCCCCCGTCCGTGTACAGCTCAGGATGCAGGATCCTCAGTCGGGGATCCTCAGCCGCGTCATGCTGGAGGGCCATCCATTTCGGATAGGGGGTGCCGGGGTCGGACACTTCATTCAGCAACTTCAGGTCATCCGCGGACAGGCGCATATCCACGGCCTTGATGTCGTCTTCCAGGTGCTCGATCTTACGTGCCGCGATGATCACGCTGGAGATCGCCGGCCGGGAAAGAAGCCACGCGAGCGCCACCCCCGATGGGCTTGCCCCGTGCCGCCGGGATACCTCTTTGAGGGCGTCGATAATGCGATACCCCTTCTCCCTGTCGAACGGCACGAAGGAGCCTGCTTCCGCGAACCGCGTTCCCCGGGGCGGCGGGTTTCCGCGGTCGTACTTTCCGGAGAGGAAACCTCCAGCCAGCGGGCTCCAGATGAGGATTCCGATCCCGTAGTATTCTGCAAATGATTGAAACTCGTGCTCTAGATCGCGGCCTACCAGGCTGTAGTACATCTGGGCGGTCACGTACTTCTCCAGGCCCAGGCGTGCCTGCATCTCGATGGCCGCTGCGCCCTGCCACGCCAGATAGTTGCTGAAGCCGATGTAGCGCACCTTGCCCTGCCGCACCAGGTCGTCCAGGGTTCGCAGGGTCTCCTCCAGCGGCGTGCTCGTGTCCCAGGAGTGGAGCTGATAGAGGTCGATGTAATCGGTTGCGAGCCGCGTGAGGCTCGATTCCACTCCGCGCATGATGTTCACGCGCGTGGCCCCGGCCCTGTTGAAGTTCCCGCTCATGGGAAGGCGGACCTTCGTGGCCAGGACGATCTCCTCGCGGATGCCCTTCAGGGCGTTTCCCAGCAGGGTCTCGCTTTCCCCGAGGCTGTAGACGTCAGCCGTGTCGATGAAGTTGATCTCGCGGTCCATGGCGAACTTCACCATCGCGTTTGTCGCCTGCTGGTCGAGGCTGCCCATGTTCGCCTTGGCTCCGAACTGCATCGTGCCCAGCGCCACTTCGCTCACGATGAGCCCCGTCTTCCCCATCGTCCTGAACTTCATTGCGACCCCTCCTTGCGTACCCTCCGCTTGTGTATAATATACTCAAGCGGACCGTGTTCGATGGGGGCTTCCCGATGGACAGCGCTCAGGCAAGGCCGATCCACCCCGACATCATCGTGCGATACCCGCCGGACGAGAACTGTCTCGTGGCGCCCGGCGGACGAGCATACGCGGTGGTGTACGTGCGGCCGGAGACCAACAACATCCTCTACGAGCGCGCCATCATCTCCGCGGTAAGGCGAACGGCGGACACCCTCTACATGGCCAACCTGGGCGGCGGGCTCTTCGCCCGGGATCGCATTCTGGAAAAGCACTACGCCTCCCAATTCCGCTTCGCCGCGGATCCGTGCGGCGAGATGGCCAAGTATCCGGAGATGATCTTGCGCTTCCAGGCCCATTTCCAGGTCTCCTTCGAGCATTCACCCCTCATTGGATCCTTCGACGCGGCGAAGCTCCTCGGCATGCATGAGGAGGATCTGTTCGAGACCATCGTGCCCGAGGCTGACTTTCTGGACTGCTGGGGCCAGGAGTTCAAGCGCATCTTCGATTTCATCGTGGCCAACCCGAACCTGCCGGCCGTCCTCAAGCGCTATACTCCCGGGGCGAACGTCCTCGCGCTGGCGGTGCGATCACGGGGACCGGACCCCGACTTCTTCTGCTCCCTGAATCAGGCCATATACTCGGAGATCGTTTCCCACCACGAAACGCCTCTGATAGATGGCGAAAAGCTCCAATCCCTGGGCTGGCAGGAGAAGATACGCCGCACCTATCATTTCTCCACCAACCATCTCATGGCCATGCTCGATATGGCCACCTTCGTTTACCTGGACGAATCGAGACGTCTGGAAGTAGAAGACACGCCCCTGGGCAGGAGACTTATCGGCGAAGGCTCCATCACGCGCGAGAAGCTTTCCTTAATCGTGGAGTCCCCCCTCAGGTACCTCGGCCGGGAAGGGGGGAATATCCTGGTCTACCTCCCCTCCGCCGCTGCGGGGATGAGCGTGGAGCAGGTCGTGGAGATGTTGAATACCTTGTAAATCGGACGCCGTCCGACGCGGGCGCCGCCCCCAGCCTTCGCCCCTACTTCTTCTGCGCGTTTCCCATCCTGATCGCTATGCAGTCGTAGAGGAAGCGGTCGGGCTGGTAGGAAGTGACGGAGTGGATCAGGATCCTGTAGCCTGCCGTATCGAAGGGGATCTTCGCCGCGAGGTGGGCGGGAAGCTCTCCTGCCGCCTCGATCTGGGAAGTAAGCGACTGGTCCTGGGAGAGAACCACCGGCCGCAATCCCGGGGCCACCACCACGGAGAGGGAGACAAGCTGCATGGAGGTGAGCATCTCCGCGGCGGGAAGCTGGGCCGCGACTGCCGCCTGCTTGGCCTCCAGCTGGATCATCCTCGCCTTGGCATCCGGGATGGCGGATTCCATGGCGGCGGTGAGAAGGTCGATCATTCGGTGCCGGACTCCCGCCAGGTCCTTCTCGGAGCCGAACTGGTGCATCCGCTCGTCCTTCTTGATGACTTTGGCGAGCGATGAGATCTCCTTGAGGTAGGTGTTCTTCTCCGAGTCGGGGATGTAGTGCATGATCACGATGTGCACCGGCTTGTTGTCCGGCGCGCCCCACTCGATTCCCGTCGGGCTCCAGCCGATGGCGCACGCCAGCTCCCCTTCCCCGGGCACCCGGCCGTGCGGGCATGACCATCCGGCGCCGATTGCGGTATTGGCCGCCCGCTCCCGCGCGGTGACGGCGCCCGTGAAGTCGAAGCCGGAGATGAAATCCGGCATGGCCTCGATGAGGCTTGCAAGGTACTGGAGACTCTTCTCCTTGTCGGAGTCGGGAAGCTCTATGAGCCTTCCTTCCTGGAGGGCGTTGATAAGGCTTTTCATCTCTAGTCGACCCCGAACTTTCTGAAGAACCAGGTCTTCACGTTATGGGTGAGCACGCAGTACAGGACGATGAACCCGCCCAGCCAGGCCCAGAAAACGGCGGGCAGAGGCACGAAGCCCAACACTCCCGCGATTGGAGAATACGGCAGGAAAGCGGCCACGGCAAGGATGAGCAGGGTGAAGAATACCAGCACGGGGCTCGCCATGCTCTGGATGAACGGGATCTTGCGCGTGCGGATCACGTGCACGATCAGGGTCTGGGTGAAGATGGACTCCACGAACCACCCCGTGTGGAACAGCGACTCGAAGTAGGCCTTCATGTCCGCCGTGGCGCCCGGCGCCGCGTATCCGATGCAGCCGAAGAAGAAGAGCATCAGAAGGAAGGTGGCGTAGTCGAAGATCGAGCTCATGGGCCCGATGATGATCATGAAACGGCGGATGTTGCCGATGTTCCACTTGCGCGGGACGCTCGTGAACTCATCGTCCACGCGGTCCGCCGGAATGCCGATCTGGGAAATGTCGTAGAGGAGGTTGTTGATCAGGACCTGGATGGGGAGCATGGGGAGGAAGGGCAGGAAGTAGCTGCCCCCCACCACGCTGAACATGTTTCCGAAATTGGAGCTTGCCCCCATGCGGATGTACTTGACGATGTTCCCGAAGACCTTCCGCCCCTCGATGATGCCCAGCTCCAGGACCATCAGGCTTTTTACCAAAAGGACGATGTCTGCGGACTCCTTGGCCACGTCCACCGCCGTGTCCACCGAGATCCCAACATCCGCGCGCTTCAGGGCGGGGGCGTCGTTGATCCCGTCCCCCAAAAACCCCACCACGTGGCCCTTGCTCTGCAGGGCCTGGATGATCTGCTCCTTCTGGGTGGGAGAGAGCCGCGCGAAGATCGTGTTCTCCTCCGCCAGCCGGGCAAGCTCCTCCTGGCTCAGGCCCACGAGCTCCGAGCCGATAACCACCTTCGTAGCGTCGAGGCCCACGTCCTTGCAGACCTTCTTGGTGACAAGCTCGTTGTCGCCCGTGAGGATCTTCACCGTGACCCCCGCGCCCTTGAGCGACTCTATGGCGCGCGCCGTGGAGTCCTTGGGGGGGTCGAAGAAGGCGATGTAGCCCAGGAGGATCAGGTCGCTTTCGTCCGCGGCGGAGAAGACCTCCTTGTCCCGGGGGAACTCGCGGTACGCGATGGCGAGCACCCGGTAGCCGTCCGCGCTCAGTGACTCGTAGTCCTCGAGCACGTCCGCCTTTATCGCCTCGATCAGGGGGAACACCTCATCGTCAACCTGATAGCTCTGGCAGACCTTGAACACGTCCTCCACGGAGCCTTTGCAGATGAGCACGTGGTCTCCCTGGTAGTCCACGGCCACCGACATGCGCTTGCGGATGAAATCGAAGGGTATCTCGTCCACCTTGCGCGCGGTGCGCTCCACCTCGAACTCGGTGTGGGAGAGAACCGAGCGGTCCAGGAGGTTTCGAAGGCCCGTCTGGTAATAGCTGTTGAGGTAGGCATAACGCAGTACCTCGTCGCTCGCCCTGCCGGTGACGTCGACGTGCTTCTCCAGAATGACGCGATCCTGCGTCAATGTGCCGGTCTTGTCCGTGCAGAGGATGTCGATGGCGCCGAAGTTCTGGATCGAGTTCAGGCGCTTGACGATGACCTTCTTCTTCGACATGGCGAGGGCGCCCTTGGCCAGGTTCACCGTCACGATCATGGGAAGCATCTCGGGGGTGAGCCCCACCGCGACGGCCAGGCCGAAGAGAAGCGCGTCCAGCCAGTTGTGCTTGGTGAGCCCGATGATGAGGAAAACGATGAGCACCATGATCACCATGAACCTGATCATGAGCCAGGTGAACCCGGAGATCCCCTTGTCGAAGCTGGTGAGAACCCGCGCGGCCCCGAGCTTGCGTGTGATGCTTCCAAAGTATGTCCGGGCCCCCGTATTCACCACTGCTCCGCGGGCCGTTCCGGAAACCACGGTGCTGCCCTGGAAGCAGGCGTTGGTGAGCTCCAGGGCGGCCTTGCCGGAAGATGCGCAGGGGCCGGCCGACTTCTCCACGGGCATCGCTTCGCCCGTAAGGGCGCTCTGCCCGACGAAGAAGTCCTTCGTGGCGATGAGCCTGAGGTCCGCCGGGACCAGGGATCCGGCGTCCAGCACCACGATATCCCCCGGAACGATCTCCGCCAGGGGGATCTCGGACTCCTTTCCTTCGCGAAGCACGTTGACCGTGGTCCGCACCATGGCACGCAGCTTCTCCACGGCCTGGCCGGACCTCTCCTCCTGGATCATGGAGAGGGCGACGCTGATGATGAGCATGGAGAAGACCACGATGGCGGCGCGCACGTCTCCCATGAAAAAGGAGACCCCGGCGATGATGAGGAGCTGAACGACCAGGGGATTGGCGAAGCGATGGAAGGTGCGGCTCCAGAACCCGCCCTTCTTCTGGGCAACCTCGTTGGGGCCGAACTGCTGCCGGCGGCTCTCCACCTCTTCGGCCGAAATGCCGCGCTCGGTGGTTGACAGCGCCTTCAGCGCCTCCTCGGGGCTCAGGGAGCATACCTCTGCGAGCCTGCGCTCATGCTCGGGGACGGCCTCGACCTGGGATGAGTTTCGCACCCTCCCAAAGAGGCTGCGCGTTTCCACCGAACCGATTCTCTGCATGAGAACCCCTCTGCTGCATGCCGTTTCAACCGGCGGCGCGGAAAATATAGGTGGATTTCAAAAAAGATACAACACTCAACCATTTTCCCGACGGCTTTCCCCATGGAATCAACCATATTTCCCGATGGTGGAGCCTCTTCCCCGCCGGGAGTGTTTGCCGTGACAACCCAATACACATACGCGATTACGAAAGGAGACTGCGTTATGTCCTGGTCCCGGTATGCGCCTCGCTTCTGGTATGCTGCTCGCCGGGACCGAAGCTGCGTAAAGGAATGCTCACGAAAAGCCTCTCCATCGCGAGCGTCGAGTTCGGAAACGAGATCATCGAAGGCGAGGGGATTGTCGAGATAGAGAATTATGGAATAACGGTGAATTAAAGGCCCAGGGCCGCGCCGACGCGGCTCCCGCTCCGAGCTGAAAGACGGGGCCGCCCCTTATTTCTCCACCTTCAGGCTTGCCACGACGGCGAAGAAGGTCTCTCGGAACCGATCGAAGGATTTCGCCGACGATGCGAAGGACAGGGTATAGGCCTTTTTCTCGGTCGTGAACACAGGGTCCATCTTGCGCATCGGCCTGCCCGCATACGATATGTCGTAGATAACGCAGTTTTTCCCCTGCTCCACGATCACCATGTCTTCTGCGACCTTCTGAATTATCGGTATTTTCTCGCGTACCAGATACTCCTCCGCCGAAAGCTTTTTTTTGAGCGTGACGCTGGTGGCACTTAAGCTTTCCACGAAATCGTCGTCCGCCTCTTTCGGGGAGCGCAGGGAGAAGAGGAACGTCGATTTGCGCGCGTCGATCGTCCAGTCGGGCGGTACGGCAATGGAGATGCCCCCGCCTTTCGCCCGTTCCTCGCCCGAAGCGCAGAACGCTGACACCACGATCAGGAGCAACGGCAACAGACGCTTCATAGGCCCTCCTTTACAAGCTCGGTTTCATGCGCCTTGAGGAAGGCATCCTCGCCGAGCTGCGTGAAACGGGGCGAGGCCGGCGTGAAGATTATCTCGCCCAGACAGCAGTCCTGCCACTTCGAGCCCTTGCACACGTCGCGGATGAACAGCTTGTACCTTCCCCTGGGCAGGAAAACCTTTTCGAAAGACTGAAGCTCCTTCGTATCGGCCAGCGCGATGATCTTCTTCACAGCGCCGTCGGAAGACGCTATCTCGAGCGTCTTGGGCCTATTGTTCTTCTCATAGTACGTATCGATGGCCTTCCCCTCGACCTTCACGAATGACATGTTGAAGCCGTTCTGGATATCGAGGGCTTCCACGTCCTTCGCCAGCTCGAACTCGATCCATTCGCCGATCCCGTCCCCCTTGGCGCCTTCGGCCCAGGCGGTCTCCGGGATTCCGTCGAAGAGAGAAAGCGCCCCGAACCCGGCCTTGGGCAACACCCCCCAAAAAGTGTACCCGGGCGCAGCATCGGCAAGGGAAGAAGAGGCCCCCTTCACCGAAACGAAATCCTGCGCGGGAGCATTGGGACGCTCGCGGGTTCTCGGCGTGTCGAACCAGATCGCCTTGAAATACGACTGTTCGACGGATGCATCCTGAATGCCCATCGCGGCCTCGATCCGATCGCTCGCTTCTGGCTCGTAGCCCGCCGCCAGGTACACGTCCTTGCCCCGCAGCCGCCCCAACCGCTGGAATGCCTTCGGGAGCTTCGGGTCCATCGCGGGCGGCACGGCAAAATAGAGCCTGCCGATGGCTCCTCTCCACGTTCGGCCCGTGCCGAGGATGTAGGAATAGGAATAGCTTTTCAGGTGAAGCTGGTTGTCCCCTCCCTCCGCATAGTCCGCCGCGTAGCGGACCCTCACCTCGGAAGAAGAGCCGGCCGTGAAAGCCAGCGAATGGCGGAAGTGGAACGTGATCTCAAGCCTGCCCCCGCTTGAGCCGACGTCTGTCAGGGCGGCTTCCGCGACAACGCTCGCCAGGGGAACCGCGCGGCCGTCCTGAGCTATCGAGAGATCGAAGAGCTTCGAAATGCTCTCCGGCGGTATCTCCCTTCGAACCGGAACGTCCTGGGCCAGGACGTAGTACTGCGAATGCCCCACGAACTCATCCGTCGGGAGGGCGGCTTCATGAAGCTCATCCCCCAGGGCGAGGCGGAGGTGGGCGAGAGGGCTCGACCCGCTCCCATACATGCTCTCCCGGGGAAAAAACCCGGTCTGCCCTTCCTTGCCGGGGATCGCGTCCTTGTCCATTTCCACGCGCACGCGGATCGGGAACCCAGCATCCACGGTCAGGTCTCGCCCGCGTAAGGCCCGTGCCAAACCCGTCGAAGACGAGTATCTCGTCCTCCAGGGCTATATCGTCGTTTTCCCTTTCCGAGTAGAGAGAACCCTCCGTGAGGGAGAATGCCGCGTTCCAGCTTCCGTCATCCGCCGAGATCCGCGGAGCAAGAACCATGAGGAAGACGAAGGCGCTCGAAAGAAACGCCGCGAGAATCTTTCGCATAGAAGAGAATAGCATACGGGGGCGCTGTTTCAAAGCTGCAATCGCAGAACATCGCGCGGCCGGCCATTCGAATAGTCCGTGCGCAGGCAAACCTCGCGGCGGATCTACCAGGGCACGTCCAGGTGTTGTGCCGGCCTCGGATCGCGAGTAGACTCAATGGAAAATCTCAGCCGGACATTGCGCGGCGAGCCACCCGCTTGCCTCGATTCGATATCAAGGCCATTATCGGGGGAGAGGAATACAATGAAGACCGCCGGGGAGAATTCCCCCAGCGGCAAGGGCGATCATGTCGAGGAAGTTGAATAGTCAATAAAAAGGGGGATCTCGGGATACATCAAGCTTGACATGACCAGTAGAATGTGATTCGGGACGATCAAGCGGCTGCGTGGAAAATCTGAAGATGGAGACGGAGGCGGTGGCAAACAAGCGAGGAGGAGCCATGGCAGAGAACGGTTTTGACGCATTGGGGATGATCGAAACCCGTGGATTTGCGGCGATGGTGGAAGCCGCGGATGCGATGGTGAAGGCGGCCAAGGTCGACCTGATCGGCTTCGAGAAGATCGGCGGCGGCTACGTGACGGCCATCGTGCGCGGGGACGTGGCGGCATGCCGTGCCGCGGTGGACGCGGGCGCGCGGGCCGCGGAGAAGGTGGGGGAGATCGTGAGCACCCACGTGATCCCACGGCCGCATGCATCGGTGGACGCCGCCCTGCCTCTGGGCAGGACGGAAAGAAAGGGGTAGGCCATGGCTGTGGACCTCAGGACATACGTATTCCTGGATTCGCTTCAGCTGCAGAACGCCTCCTTCATCGCGACGGTGAGCAAGGGGTACTACCCCATCGGGATGCAGGCCTGCTGCGTCATCGAGATCGCTCCCGGCATCGAGATCAACCGCCTCACCGACGTCGCCCTGAAGGCGACCAACGTGACCCCCGGGCTCCAGATCGTGGAGCGCGCCTACGGTCTTTTGGAGGTGCATTCTGACAGCCAGGGGGACGCGCGCATGGCGGGGGAAGCGGTGCTGAAGGCCCTTTCCAAGTCCGAGAAGGATCGGCTGAAGCCGCGCGTGATGACCAGCCAGCTCATCAAGAACATCTCGGACCACCACGCGCAGCTCATCAACAAGGTGCGGCACGGCAACATGGTGCTTCGCGGAGACACTCTGTACGTGCTGGAGGTGGAGCCCGCCGGCTACGCGTTCTACGCGGCCAATGAGGCGGAGAAGACCTCCTCGATCAACATCATAGAGGTGCTGGGCTTCGGCGCGTTCGGCCGGGTGTATATTGCCGGGCAAGAGGCGGAGGTGATCGAGGCGCGCCGGATCGTGGAGGACAGGTTGTCGGGGTTGAGCGGCAGGGAGATCGCGTCCAACGCGGCGCGGATTTGAAGATGCACGTGAAAAGGGGAACATATGGCGGATAGCGGTGGTTTGGAGGCTCTGGGGATGATCGAAACCCGCGGATTTGCCGCGATGGTGGAAGCGGCGGACGCGATGGTGAAGGCGGCCAAGGTCGACCTCATCGGCTTCGAGAAGATCGGCGGCGGCTACGTCACCGCCATCGTGCGCGGGGACGTGGCGGCATGCCGTGCCGCGGTGGACGCGGGCGCGCGGGCCGCGCAGATGGTGGGAGAGATCGTGAGCACGCACGTGATCCCGCGGCCGCACGAGTCCGTGGATGCGGCCCTGCCTCTCGGCAGGAAGCCGCCCGCCTCCAAGAAGTAGCGCAAGGGCGGGGCGGGCTCAAGGCCCGGGCGGGTAGGCGCGCCCCGCGAAAAGGACCCTGGAATGGTATTGGCACGGGTGAAGGGCACTGTGGTGAGCACGCAAAAGTCGCCTCAGATGGAAGGCTTGAGGCTGCTCCTGCTGGAGAAGGTTGACGCCGTAACTCTCAAGGGCAAGGGAGATTTCGTCGTTGCCATCGACGGGGTCGGCGCGAACGCCGGCGAGATCGTGTTCTACGTCACCGGGTCCAGCGCGCGCATGACGGAGACCACGAAAGGCAAGCCCTCGGATGCGACGATCATCGCCATCGTGGACGCCATCGAGAAGGACGGTGTTCTCACCTATGACAAGGCGGCGGCGCAATGACCATGGCTCGCGTGTGCGGGACCGTTGTGGCGAGCCGGCGTTCGGATGGGATTGCCGGCGCGAGCTGGCGCCTGGTCGAAGAGTGCGATCAGCGCGGTGTGGGAAAAGGGGAGTATCTGGTGGCGCTGGACATGGTGGGCGCGGATCGCGGCCAGATGGTCCTGGTGACCCAGGGCAGCTCATGCCGGTGGACAACCCGCACCGAAGACCGCCCCATGGATGCCCTGGTTGTGGCTATCGTGGACTCGATCGACCAAGGCGGCTCTTTCATCTACTCCCAGGAAGGACGAGGCAAAGGCCATGGCTGAAACGGCTGATGAAATACGCCGGATCGTACAGCAGGTGCTCGCGCAGTACGATGCCGCCGGCCTCCTGACGGGAGAGCGGGAGGCATCCGGCGGGCGCGAAGCTGCTGGAGCCCGGGGCGTTTTTGCGGAGGTGGACGCGGCGGTTCGAGCCGCAATGACGGCTCAAGCCGAGCTCGTCGCGCTGCCGCTGGATACGCGGAGGCGGGTGATCGATGCGATGCGCCGGGCCATGATGGATGCAAACGCAGAGCTCTCCGAGGAAGCCGTTCGGGAAACCGGGTTGGGCAGAACGGCGGACAAGATCGCGAAGAATCAGCTGGCGGCGCTGAAGACTCCCGGGGTGGAGGACGTGGAGCCCGCGGCCTTCTCCGACGAGCACGGCCTCACCATCACCGAGCGCGCTCCCTACGGCGTGATCGGGGCCATCACCCCGGTGACCAATCCAACATCGACCATCACGAGCAACTCGATCGGGATGATCGCCGCGGGAAACTCCGTGGTGTTCAACGTCCACCCCAGCGCGAAGACGGTCTCCAACCACCTGGTGGCGCTGCTCAACGAGGCAATCCTTCGGGAGGGCGGGCCGAACAACCTGCTGTGCGCCGTGGCGAATCCCACGATAGAAAGCGCTGGGGCGCTCATGAAACATCCCGCGGTGGCCATGCTCGTGGTCACGGGCGGGCCCGCTGTCGTAAAGGCGGCGATGGCAAGCGGGAAAAAGGCGATCTGCGCCGGACCGGGCAATCCCCCCTGCGTCGTGGACTCAAGCGCGGACCTGGTGAAAGCGGGCCGCGACATCGTCCAGGGAGCCAGCTTCGACAACAACGTGGTCTGCATCTGCGAAAAAGAGATCCTGGCCGTGGAGAGCATCGCCGACAGGCTGAAGCAGGAGATGCGGGCGAACGGGGCCTTCGAGCTGGGCGCAAGCCAGATCGAAGCGGTGACCAGGACGGCCCTCCGTGCGCCCGGCGGATCGGAAAGCCTGCCCAACAAGGACATGGTAGGAAAGGACGCGTATGTCATCGCCAAAGCGGCCGGCATCGAGGTGCCGCGGGAGACGCGGCTCCTGCTCATGGAGGTGGGCCGGGAGCACCCGCTGGTCTGGAGCGAGCAGCTCATGCCCGTGCTGCCGCTCGTGCGGATGCGAAGCGTGGATGAAGCGATAGACTTCGCGGTGCAGGTGGAGCATGGGTTCCGTCACACGGCAATGATCCATTCCCACGACATCGGGGCGCTTTCCCGAATGGCGAAGGTGATGAACTGCTCGCTTTTCGTGAAGAACGGTCCCTGCTACGCCGGGCTGGGCCAGGGAGGGGCGGGATTCACCTCCTTCACCATTGCGAGCCCCACGGGAGAAGGGCTCACGCGGGCGCGCACCTTCACGCGGGAGCGCCGCTGCACGCTCGTGGATTACTTCAGGATCATCTGAAGGAAGCGGCATGAAGCTGGGACGGGTGATCGGCCGGGTGGTGTGCACGCAAAAGATGGAATGCCTGGATCGGCTGGCGCTGCTCCTTGTCCAGCCGATAGACGAGACGGGAAAAGACGCGGGAGCGCCGCTGGTAGCCTTCGACGCGGCGCGCGCTGGCGAAGGGGACGTGGTGATCCTGGAAGCGGGAAAGGAAGCGGCGCAGGCCAATCCCAACGGCTGGTTCAATCCGGCTGACGCGGCGATCATTGGAATCGTGGACGGGGTGAATGCCGGGACCGCGAAGACGCGGCCGAGGGGCCGGCAATGATGCTCGCGCGCGTGGTGGCAAGCGTCGTGTCCACCGAGAAGCATCCCCATTACAAGGGGCACAAGATCCTCGTCGTCCAGCCCGTGGATCCCGAGGGCAACCCCAAGGGCAGGTGCCTCCTCGCGGTGGATGGGGTGCAGGCGGGGATCGGGGACACGGTGCTCGTGGTGGATGAGGGCGGCTCGGCGCGCGTCGTCATCGGGGACGAGTCCGCGCTGACCATCCGCACGGCCATCTGCGGGATCGTCGACAGGGTGGACGTGGAAGACTCACCGCGGGGGAGGGCGCCGTGAACACGACCGACACGGTGCACAGCGTCGCCCTCGGCTCCGACCACGCCGCGTTCGCCCAGAAGGAAGCGCTCAAGAGGTATCTCGAGACCGTCGGTTATCGGGTCGTGGACGTCGGGTGCTTCGGCGCGGACAGGGTGGACTACCCCGATATCGCCATCGCCGTCTGCCGGCGGGTGGTAAGCGGAGACTGCGAGCGGGGGATCGTCCTCGACGGGTCGGGCATCGGCTCCTGCATGGCGGCGAACAAGATCAAGGGGATCCGGGCGGCTCTGTGCTACGACATCCGGACCGTGCTCAACAGCCGTGAGCACAACAACGCCAATGTGCTCAGTCTCGGCGGCCCGCTTCATGACGCGGGACAGCTGTGCGACATGGCGCGGACGTGGCTTCAGGCCCGCTTCGGCGGCGGCAGGCACATCATCCGTGTAAACAAGATCATGGCAATCGAGCGAGGAGGCTTCGGAGACTGATGGACCAGAATCAACTGATCGAGAAGATCGTGGCCGAAGTGGTTGCGCGCATGAGCGCGGGCGCGGCGAAGCCCGACACCCCGGCGGGAGGCTCTCCCCTCGCCCCGGGCGTCTCGAGCGCCGGGGTGCTGCCCGCGCTTGCCCCCGCGGACATTGCGCGGTACATCGACCACACCATGCTCCGCCCCGAGGCGCCCAACGCCGCCTTCGAGAAGCTCTGCCAGGAGGCGCTCACCTACAAGTTCTACGGCGTGTGCGTGAACTCGTGCAGGGTGGCCGCCGTGGCGAAAAGGCTCCAGGGCACGGGGGTGAAGGTGTGCTCCGTCGTCGGATTTCCCCTGGGCGCAATGACCTCCCGGTCCAAGGCCTTCGAGGCGCGCGAAGCAATTTCGGACGGCGCGCAGGAAATCGACATGGTCATCAATATCGGGCTCCTGAAGTCCGGAGACTTCCGTGGGGTGGAGGAGGACATCCGGGCCGTGCGCCGCGCCACCCGGGCCAATACCGTGCTCAAGGTGATCATCGAGACGGCGCTCCTCACCCAGGACGAGAAGGTGATGGCGTGCGAACTGTCCAAGAAGGCGGGCGCCGATTTCGTGAAGACCTGCACGGGGTTCTCCGGCGGGGGGGCGACCGTGGAGGACATTGCGCTGATGCGCCGGGTGGTGGGAAGCGAGATGGGCGTGAAGGCGAGCGGCGGGATTCGCACGTACAAGAGCGCCGCGGCCATGATCGGCGCGGGGGCCAGCAGGATCGGCTGCGTGGCCAGCGTCGCGATAGTCACCGGCGCGGAGGGCACCGGCGCCTACTGAGGCCGGAACGTATCCGCATGAGCGTCACTCTGCGCAATGGCCTCTTCCGCGCAAGCGTCTCGCAGATGGGAGCCGAGCTCACGAGCCTCGCGGACCTGGCAACCGGCCAGGAGTACATGTGGCAGGCGGACCCCTCATGGTGGGCCGGCACGGCCCCGGTGCTTTTTCCCGTCATCGGGGGATTGAAGGGCGGGGCCTACACCTTTGAAGGAAAGCAATACCGCCTGCCGTCGCACGGCTTTGCGCGCAACAGCGCGTTTCGCGTCTCGGCAACGGGTGCGGATTTCGCCGCGCTCGTGCTTTCCTCCAGCTCGGAAACACGCGAGAGCTATCCTTTCGACTTCTCTCTTGCCGTCGGCTTTCGCCTGATGAGCTCCGGCGTCAGCGTGCGCTACGAGGTCAGGAACACCGGCTCCGGCCGCATGTATTTCTCCATCGGCTCCCACCCGGCATTCAACCTCCCCTTTGCGGGAGGGGCGCTGGAGAACTACTACGTGGTGTTCGAGCGGGAAGAGGCTCTTGAGCGGTGGTTCTTCAAGGACGGTATGGTGACTGCGGGAAAGGCCGCGGAGGTCATGGAGAACAGCAGGGTGCTCTCCCTGTCGCGCACGCTCTTCGATCAAGGCCCCGTGATTTTCAAGGGCCCGCAATCGCGGCGGTTCATTATCGCCAATAGCCGCAATACCCGCTCCATCACCGTGGCGACGGACGGCGTGCCCTTTGTTGCCGTCTGGTCAAAACCCAATGCCCCTTTCCTCTGCATCGAACCGTGGAACGGGCTGCCCGATATGAGCGATTGCTCGGGGAATATCGTTGAGAAAGAGGGCATCATCGCCCTTGAGCCGGGATCATGCTTCGGCACCGGCTATTCGATCGAGGTCGCGTAGCCCGGCATGCGAACGCCCGCGAAGCGGCCCGGTGACTGAAGCGCGGGAGCCGCAGTCCCTCCTAGCGCGTCTGACTCCTGAACCGAAAGATGCTCACCCCGATGATGACGGCCCCGAAGACGAGAAGCGCCAGCGCTTCGCGCCACAGCTGGGCAAGCCCGACGCCCTTCAGGAAAAGCCCCCGGATGATGACGAAGTAATAGCGAAGGGGGAAGAGATACGTCACCCACTGCACGAAGGGCGGCATGTTCTCTATGGGAAAAACGAACCCGGAGAGGATCACCATGGGGAAGAGCAGGAAAAAAATGGAGATCATCATTGCCTGCTGCTGGTTTCTCGCGAAGGTGGACACGAGAAGCCCCAGGCCCAGCGTGGAGAGGAGAAACTCGGCGGTGAGCAGGTAGAGAAGCAGGACGCTCCCTTTCACGCCGATGTTGAACAGCGTGAAGCAGGACACCACCACGATGGTGACCATGACGAAGCTGATCAGGATGAAGGGGGTGAGCTTTCCCACGATGAGCTGGTATGGGCGTAGCGGCGTGACAATGAGCTGCTCCATGGTCCCCCGCTCCTTCTCCTTCACGATGGAAAGGGAGGTGAGGATCACCGTCATCACCAGGAGGATCATCGCGAGGATCCCCGGCACCAGGAAGTTCCTGCTGGAAAGCTCCGGGTTGAAGAGCACCCGGGGCTGGGGATTCACTCCCGCGGCAAGCGTGCGAAGGTCGAGGCCCAGGCGTCCAAGGCGCGCCTGGGTTGAAGAAGCCGAAAAGCGGCCGATAATCTGCGTGGCATAGCTCTGGCCGATCACTGCGTTGTTGGACTCCGAGCCGTCCACCAGAAGCTGGACGCTCGTCGATCTGCCGCTCTCCAGGTCCCTCTCGAAATCCCTCGGCAGAACGACCCCGATGGAGACATGGCCGTCCCGTATGTCGCGCTCCAGGCTTTCCGCGTCGGGGGAATACTCCTTCAGGCTGAAGTACTCCGAGTTGGTGAACTCGGCCACCAGGGCGCGGCCGGCCGCGCTCCTGTCAGGGTCCACCACTCCCAAGGCTATATTCTTCACGTCCATGTTGGCCGCATAGCCCAGGATCAGGACCTGGAATATGGGGCTCAGGAAGATGATGACCAGCATCCTCCTGTCGCGCCGGATCTGCTGGAACTCCTTGCGCACGACAGTGGCGATTGCCTTCACGTCCCCCTCCCCGCCCGCCTGAGGCGGTATGCGCTGCCGGCAAGGATGATCGCGGCGAAGATCGCCAGGCCGGCCGCCTCCCCGGCATAGGAAGAAAAGCCGGCGCCCTTGACCATGATCCCGCGCAGGGCGGCCAGGTAGTAGCGCGTCGGCATGAGGTAGGTGACCGCCTGGATGGGGATGGGCATGTTCGAAATGGGAAAGACGAAGCCGGAAAGGACGAAGGAAGGGAGCATGGTAATGAGGACCGAGATCGTGAACGCCACCTGCTGGGAGTCCGAGATCGTGGAGATGAAGAGGCCCATGCCAAGCGAGCAGAGCAGGAAGAGGAAGCTCATGAGCGCGAGCATGAGGATGCTGCCGCGAACCGCCACGCCGAAGAGCAGATACCCGAGCGCGATGGCCATGACCGTCGAGATGGTCGCGGTCACGATATAGGGAACCGTCTTTCCCACGATGAGCTCCACCGGCCGCAGGGGCGAAACGAGGATCTGTTCCATTGTGCCCAGCTCCTTTTCCCGGACGACGGCAAGGGAGGTGGAAATGACGGCGATCATGCCCAGGATGAGCACGATGAGCCCGGGAACAAGGAAGTCGGCGCTGTTGAGCTCCGGATTGAAGAGGACCCGCGGCCGGACTTCCAGGGGAGAGAGGAGCACCTGGCGGCCGGCCCTGGTGAGGCGTACGGCCGCGAGCTTTGCCGAATACTCTGAGCTCACGGCCTGCACATAGCCCAAAGCCGTGGAGGCGGAGTTTCCGTTGGAGCCGTCAACGATCGCCTGGACTTCCGTCTCCTCTCCCCTGATCAGGCTCTTCTGGAAACCGCGCGGGATGACCAGGGCAACCAGAATCTCTCCCCTGTCCATGAGGGAGTCGATCTGGCCTCGGTCCGAAAGGGAATACCGGTAGCGGAAGTACTCGGTGTGCACGAAGGAGTCGATGTAGGATCGGGACATCCGGCTCTTGTCCTGGTCCAGGACGCCGAGAGCGATGTTCTTGGTGTCCAGGTTGATGGCGTAGCCGAACATCACCAGGAGGAACAGGGGCACGACGAGGAGCACGCCGAGGGTGCCGGGATCCCGGAGGATCTGGCGGAACTCCTTCTTGACCAGCGCTGCGATGCGGCGGATCACGGCCCCGCCTCCTCGCGCTGTCTTTCGATGAGCTGGATGAACACGTCCTCGAGCGACGGGACGATCCTCTGGATGGCGGTGGCGGGAATACCGCGGGCTTCGAGCAGGGAAGCTATGCGTCCCGGCGCATCGTGGCCCCCCTCCTGCGTCACGTTCACGTGGAGCTTCGTGCCGAAGACCGAGGTCTCCCGCACCCACGGCTCCCCCTGCAGCGCCTCCATCCCCTCGATGACGTTGGGGCACTCGACCTCGTACATGTCCGACGCGATATGGCGCTCCTTGAGCGCACCGGGGCTGCCCTGCGCGATAACGCGCCCCGCGTGCATCAGCGTGATCGTGGAGCAGTACTCGGCCTCGTCCAGGTAGTGCGTTGTCACCAGGACCGTCGTCCCCTTTCCCGCCATCGCGTGGATCAGCTCCCAGAACCTGCGCCGGGATACGGGATCCACCCCGCCGGTGGGCTCGTCGAGAAAGACTATCTGGGGCTCGTGCAGCACCGCGCAGCCCAGCGCGAGACGCTGCTTGAAGCCCTGGGCGAGCTCGCGGGTGAGGCTTGTCTGCCGGCCGGAAAGCCCCGCCATGTCAAGCACCCAGTCGGCGCGCCGGGTGAGGGCTTCCCGCTCCAGGCCGTACACGCCGCCGAAGAAGCGGATGTTCTCCGCCACGGTGAGATCCTCGTACAGGGAAAAGCGCTGGGACATGTAGCCGATGCGGCTCTTGAGCGCGTCGCTCTGAGAGTTGATGTCGAACCCGGCAACTCGTGCTCCGCCCGAAGTGGATTTCAAAAGGCCGCAGAGCATCCTGATGGTCGTGGACTTTCCGGCGCCATTGGCGCCCAACAGTCCGAAGATGGCTCCCCGGGGAACCGAGAAGCTGACATTGTCCACGGCGCGGAAGCTCCCGAAGCTCTTGCTCAATCCCTGGACCTCGATGGCCGGCCCCTTCTCCTCCCGCCCGCTCACGACGCCGCCCTTCCCCCGATGAGCGAAATGAACACGTTCTCCAGGCTCGGTGAAATGGGCCGCCAGGAGGAGACCGTCACGCCGGCCCGGATCAAGGCTTCTATCACCCCCTCGGCTGGAACGTCTCTGCCAAGCGAAAGGTTCAGACGGTCTCCAAAGAGCTGAATGTCCGAAACGGCCGGCAGGCCGCGCGCAAGGGCGTACGCCCCGCGGGGATCGGGACAGACGATCTCGACGAACTTTTGCGTCATCGCGGCCTTGATCCGCGCCGGAGTGTCGGCGACGAGGAGCTTCCCCCGGTCCAGAAGCCCGACGCGCGTGCTCCGCTCCGCCTCGTCGAGGTAGGGCGTGGTCATGAACACGGTGATCCCGCTTTTGAGCAGGTTGGAGAGGATGATCCAGAACTCCCTGCGGGAAACCGGATCCACCCCCGTGGTCGGCTCGTCGAGGAAGATGATGTCGGGCCTGTGGATCAGTGTGCAGGCGAGCGCCAGCTTCTGCTTCATGCCGCCGGAGAGCTTGTCAGCCAGGCGGCTTCTGAAGGGTGAAAGGCGCGTGAAGTCCAGAAGCTCGTCGCGCCGCTTCTCGAAGGCCGACACCCCGTGGATCTCGGCGAAGAACTCGATGTTCTCGTCCACCGTGAGGTCCCCGTAGAGGCTGAAACGCTGGGAAAGGTAGCCGATCCGCTCCTTGATCCGCGAGATCTCGCGGCCGAGATCGAAGCCCAGGATGCGCGCCTCCCCATGCGTCGGCTGCACGAGACCGCAGAGGATTCTGAGGGTGGTCGTCTTTCCCGCGCCGTCGGGACCGACCAGGCAAAACATCTCGCCGCGCTCCACGGCAAGGCTCACGTCGCGGAGCGCGGTGAGCGACCCGTAGCTTTTGGTGAGCCCGGACGTCTCGATGGCGGGAGCGGCCATGCGGATCAGCCGCCCTTGGGCGGAGCGAGGGGAGCGAGGGAGGCGTCGGCGGGCATCCCCGATTTGAGGATCCCATCCGGATTGGGGATCTCCAGCTTCACCCCGTAGACAAGCTTCGCCCGCTCGTCCCTTGTCTGGACGTTCTTGGGGGTGAACTCCGCTTCGGGAGAAATGAAGACGACCTTCGCGGCGAACGTACGTCCGGGGTAGGAGTCGATTGAGACTTCAGCCTTCTGCCCTACCGCGATCCGCCCCAGGTCAGATTCGGAAACATAAATGGTCAGGTTGACGGTGCCGGGGTCCGAGACGATGAAAACCGGCGCCCCGGGAGCCACCAGCTCGCCTTTTTCCACGAGCCTCTGGGTGATGATGCCGTCGGCAGGCGAGGTGATGGTGCAGTCCTCGATGCTCTTGCTGAGGAGCCGCACCCCGTCCCTGGCCTGATCGAGCCGGGCCGTTGCGGCCTGAACCTCCTCGGGCCGCGCCAGTCCCTCCAGCTTTTTCAATATCTGCTGGGCCGTGTTGTACTGAGAGTGGGCCACCGTGACTCGGGCACGGGCGTCGTCGAGCTGCTTCTGTGTTGCGCTGCCGTTGGCGAAGAGGTCCGTGAGCCTTTTCAAGTCGTCCTCGGCCGTCTTCTGGTTTTCTCCCGCTTCCCGTATGGCATCCTGCGCCTGGCTGATGTCCTCGGCGCGGGCGCCCTTGAGCAGGAGGTTGAGGTTGGCCGTGGCCAGCGCCACGCCGGCCTCGGCCTGCGAGAGCTGGATATCGAGCGCGCTGTGGTCGATCCTGGCCAGGACGCTCCCGGCCTTCACGGTGTCGCCTTCGGCGCCGGGAAGCTCCACGATCTCCCCGCCTGCCTTGGAAGATGTGCGCACCTCCCGCGCCTCGATGGTGCCGGAGGCGCGGATGCGGGTATCCCGATGGGAGCAGGAGAGAGCTGCCAGGAGGCAGATGAAGCCCGAAAGAACGCGCGCTGATGCGTGTTTCATGACTCAAGCTTCTTACGCGGAGCCGCGCCGCGTCAAGCTCCATGAAGGGTTTCCGCCGCGCTCGCCACCGACATGCCGGCCAGGCGTCTCCTGCGCGCCTGGGCGGCCTTGGCCCAACGCCCCGCCAAGCCGCCGGCGGCGGCGCTACGTTGGGATGGAGGCCGTCAAGAGGGGCTTCCATTGCCAGAACGGAGCGCTGGCGGTCGGCACCGCGCGGATGTTCGGCTGTCTGGACAGGCCGAGCGGGGGCGAGGTGCGGGGCGCCGGCCCCTGCGGTAGCGACGCGTCCTTTACAGCTGAATTCCCTTCGGGTAGTATGGAGGCCCGAGGAGGAGCACATGGCCGACGTTGTGGATTATGGCATTGACAGGGCGTACAAGAAGGAAACGGAAAGGTACCTCGACTTCCAGCTCGGCCACATCGCAGAGAAGATTCTCCTGGTAGACCAGTCGCTTCCCTTCTCGGACGCGCTGGCGTATTTCGACAGGGACAAGGAGGTCTCCGGGATCGCCGTGGAGGAATGGGACAAGGTCACCGGGGTCCTGAGCAGGGACAAGGCCCTCGACAAGTCCAGCTCGCGCATCGAGATGCTCAAGGGCAAGACGGTGAAGGCGTACCTCCAGGACGACACGCTGCGCTTCGACGCGTCGGACTTCTGCGAGAAGGCCTTCTCCCAGGTCATCAGGATCGAGGACAGGAAGATCAACAACCTGGTGATCTACGAGGGCACGCACTTCCTCGGCATCATCCCCATCAACCACCTCATCCTGCACATCAACAAGATCCGGGAGATGGCCTACGAGCACGCCCGCTACATCCAGCAGTTCTTCCTGGACAAGAGCACGAAGAAGGTCGAAGGCATCGAGTTCGCGGACTTCATCAGGATGGCGCATCAGATCGGGGGGGATTTCTACCACGTCAGGAGGATCTCCGACACCGAATCCGTGTTCGCCTCCTTCGACGTGGCCAGCAAGGATATCGCGGCCTCACTCACCACGGGGCTGTTGAGCTCCTTCTTCTCCATGTACTTCGAAACCCACGCCGGCAACTACGATCCGAAGGAGATGGTGAAGAGCCTCAACTCGATCCTTGTGGAGCAGACCCCGGCCGATATCTTCGTCGTGGCGCTCGTCCTCTCATTCGACGTGAATCGGCGCGTCGTACGGATCTTCAACCACGGGTATTCGCCCCTGTACGTCTGCGCGCCCACGGGGAGCACCACGGCGAGGCTGACGCGGATAAAACCCTCTCTGATGCCGCTCGGGATAAGCAAGGACATCGATTTCGATGCGGGGACCAAGGAGATGCAGGTTGCCCCGCACACGCGATTCTTCATGTGCTCGGACGGGCTTCTCGACGCAATGGATCTCCACGGCAACCGCTACGGGGATGAGAAGATAAAGAACTTCGTCATGTCCCATATAACGCTGAAGCCGGACGCGTTCATGAAGGCCCTGGTGGAAGAATATGACGCGTATACCAAGGACGCCGTCCAGGTCGACGATTTCACGGCCATCATGATCGAGGTGCAGTAGGGGGCTCCCCGCCGCTCTGATACAGCCCCGAAAAGGCGGCCGGCGCAACGCCTGATGCTCGACCGTGGAGCGCTCCGCAAGGGACAGGGATGCCTTGCCGCCTTCGCGGGCCGGGAGAGGAGCCACCCGGCAACGGATGCGCCGAAGGTCGTGGATGCGCGGGGCCGGCCACTGCACAGACGGATGCCTATGCGCCGGCCGCCTTTTCGGGGCTGCGGACCCCACGTTGGGCTTGAAAGCCCACCCGGGGCATCGGACCCCGGGCGCGCGTGTGTCAGGGGCTGCGAGCTGTTGTCTGCTCCAGCTCTCGAATCACCCTGAAGGTATCCTGCAAGACACGGTTGTACAGCACGCGCGCCTTCCTTGGGTCCCTCCTGCTTACCTCGACGAAGGAATAGAACGCCACCCGAGTCCTGTCGCTTCCCGAGACGATGTTCATCATCCGACTCTGGTGGGCGAGGAGCGCCGCGGCGCCGAAACAGTCTCCCGCGCCGTAGCGGTGCTCCTTGTTGTTCTGCGGGTAGGCCATTCCCCGGACCACCTCGCAGATCGTATCAGCCTCTTCCCCTTTCCTGACGATGACCTCTCCCTTGCTGAAATCCCTGTAGACGACCTGCCCGCGCGCTTCCGCCGGTGAGACGGGACCCATCCCGATCATCTCGTAATACCCGGCCACCTTGCGTATCTCGGGCTTGGTCAGGGAATGCTGCCGCAAGGCACGCAGCGAGTCGTGCTTTATCATTGCCATGCCCCTGGCCATGTTCATGGCTTCGTTCTCCACGTCCGACTCAGTCATCCCCATGATGTTCTGATCGATCTCCAGGCGCGTATTGAAGGGACAATGGGGGTGCCTGCATCGCACGGCGTAGACTCCCTTGTTCAATCGGTACGGCATCACAATCCTCCTTGCAGCAACCGACAATGCATTGGCAAGATCCATGCCAGAGAGAAGCTTCCCGCTTTCTTTAGTAATTATTTTCTATATAAACAATTAAAACGTGGAAATACCGACGCCTGCTTACTGACGCATGATATCCGAATTACAGCTTTTTGGCTGAGATGTCTCTGAATTACAGATAAGTAACCCGGGAAACCGGATAGAAGTCGGCTTGAAGCAGGAAAAACGGCCTCTATCTTCAATTATAAGAGCTCGAGCTCCACCATCTCGATGGCCATGAGCGACACATCGTCATCGAACGAGTCCTTGCCGCGCCATTCGATCACTTCTTTCTTGACCCGAGCCGCCGCATCTCTGACCTTCCGGGAGATGGTCTCCCCCACGATGAAGATCAGCTTCTCCCGCGAGAAGCGTATCGATCTGGCGTCGGCGCACTCGGTGAGCCCGTCGGAGTAGAGGAACAGCTTGTCTCCCGGCTCCAGAATCACTTCCGTCTCCGTGGCATCGATATAGCGGGCAAGCCCGACGGCGTATCCCCCCGGGCGGATCTCCTGGAGAGCGCCGCCCGCTTTTTGAAGTATGGGGTAGGGATGCCCGGCCCGAACGAGGGTGAGCTTTCCCGTCCCGCGGTCGATCACGCCGTAGCAGATCGTGAAGAACATCTGCTCGCCGCCTCCGTGGAATAGCTCGTTGAGCTTTTCCACGACGCGCCGGGGCGCGCGCGGGTCCGCATCAAGCAGGGGGAGCCGTTCGGGTTTCGCCGGATCGGGGCTGAGCAGGCGGCTTAAGAGCAGGACGATGGAGGTGGCGGCTACCCCGTGACCCATCACGTCAATGATGTACAGGCCGAGGTGCCGCTCGTCGATGGAAAAGAAGTTGTAGATGTCGCCGGCGCCGTATGTGGCGGGGATGAGGAACCCGCTCATGCGGAAGCCGCTCTGCTCGATATCGTCCTTTGGCAGCAGGCTCTTGTGGAAATCCGCGGCGCTCTCCATCTCCCGCGCGATCAGCTCCTGGATCTTGTTGCGCTCCGACATGTCGCGGAACGTCAATACTGTCCCCTTGATCGTCCCATCCGCGGCGCGGTAGGGCTCCACCCTCACGTCAACCAGGCAGCTCTTCCCGTCCTTGGCCGACAGGATGCAGCCCCGGAGGTCCGCGCTCTCGCCTCGCGCCGCCACCCTTTCCAGCGGGATGGCGATCGGGACGCGCGTCTTGGAGTCCAGAGCCGAGAGCAGCCGCAGCGCCGAAACCGATGGCGGCAGGGGCGAGGCGATCCCGAGCAGGAAATGAGCCGTGGCGTTGGCGTACTCGATGGTTCCCACGGGGGAGGTCACCAGGATCCCGTCCCCGACGGATTGGAGGATGTCGGTGAGCTTTTCCTTGGAGCGGCGAAGCTCCTCCTGAACGGAGGCCTTGTGGAGGGCCATCTTGATCGTGACCTGGAGGGCTCTTTCGTCGAACGGCTTCAGCACGTAGCCGAAGGGCTCCGTCAGCTTCGCCATTTCCAGCGTATCGGCGTCAGAATATGCCGTGAGGTAGATCACGGGCACATGGAAAGAGTTCTTGATGAGCCCCGCGGCGACAATGCCGCTCATCTTTCCATCGAGCCGGATGTCCATGAGCACGAGATCGGGGGCGATCTCCCTGAACCTCTCCATAGCCTCTTCCCCCGTGGCGGTGATGGCGGGGACTTCATACCCGATCCGCTCGAGATACGTCTTGATGGCTAGGGCCACGAGCTCTTCATCTTCGACGACGAGTATCCGTGCTTTTCGCATGGGCATCCCTTCGGCTTTTTTGGGGCCATTAGAATATACCTCGCCGTTTCCGCTTTTTCAGGAGTTGAGAAAATAAAAATCCCCGCCTCCGGGCTTCAGGACTCGGGAAACTCGATCGCGCAGCGCGTCCCGGGAGCCCCCTCCACGCGGATCTCACCATGGAGCTGCTTCACCAGACGCGCGACGATCTGCGTGCCCAGCGAGCTCTCGCTGGGGAACTCCATGCCGGGCGGCAGGCCGACCCCGTTGTCCGCCACGACCAGCTGGATCCTTCCCGGCGCGGTCCGGGACAGCTCGACCCTGATCTCGGGGTCAAGCTTTTGCAGCTCGGCGGGAAAGGCATGCTTCAGGGAATTTGTGCACAGCTCATTGACGATGAGCCCGCAGGGGATCGCCTGATCGATGCCGAGGTTGATGTTTTCCACCACGGGCACGTAGGAGATGCCGCCGGCCTCGTAGGCCGCTAAAAGGCGGGTCACCAGGTTTCGAAGATACGTCCCGAAATCGATGCTGCGAAGGTCGTGGGAGCGGTAGAGATCGTCATGGATCAAGGCCATGGAAAAGACCTGGTTCCTGCAGTCCCTGACGATGGCCTTGAACCCGGGATCCGAGACGCGCACTTCCTTGAGGTAGAGGAGGCTGGAGACGATCTGGAGATTGTTCTTCACCCGGTGATGGATCTCCTTCAGCAGAACGCTCTTCTCCGCGAGGGATGCCAGCACCTTCTCCTCCGCCCGCTTCCTGTCGGAGACGTCGCGCATGATCCCTTCGACACCGCTCTTCTCGCCCCGCTCGTCGAACACGGCGTGGGCGTTGAGGGAGACGTCGAACAGCCGCGAGTCGGGTCCCCGCACCCGAAGCTCGTAGTCGGAGACCGCCCCGCGGGAGGCCAGCTCCCTGCCCATCGTCTCCCCGGCTACCGTCTCGTCGAAGAAGAACGCCACGGGCTTTCCGAGAATCGCCTGCGGCTCGTAGCCGAACGTGCGGACCGAGGGGCTGATCAGACGCACGATCCCCTCGGCGTCCGTCCTGAAATACACGTCTTGCAGGGACTCGAAGATGGCGCGGTACCTCCGCTCGCTTTCGGCAAGCGCCTGCTTGGCCGCGGCCGCCTCGACGGCCTCATGGGATCTCTGGATCCCCACGAACGCCACAGCCGCAAGCCACGCGTACTCGAGGCTGTAGGGGGAGTTGACGAGCCCCAGGTCGATGGCGAAGCCGTGAGCGAAGGAGGCGCAGATGATGCCCAGGAGCCAGAAAAGGGACCTCGCTTCCCGACGGTAGCCGTCCCTGGCGTACCGCCAGACCACCCAGAACAGGTAGACGAAGAGCGCCATGCCGGCATAGGTCTGGATAATCGTGACGATCCCCGACTCTACCTCCCTATAGACCACCTCCAGGCCGAAGGGAAGGGCCACGCGGCGAACAAGGGGTTTCCCGACGATCCAGGTCAGATCCCCCAGCCCCGCCGTCTGTGCGGCGATACTCGCGCCGAACCAGGCCATGAAGGAGATGAAAAGGCCGCGCGGCACCCTCTCCGTCTTGCTCGAGAGATACCAGAGGAAGCACATGGCGATGACGTTGAGGAAGATCGCCTGCGCCCGGAGCCAGGGAACGCTCTCGGCGGGGGCGGACACCGTGTACTCTCCGGCGCAGGCCAGATCGTAGACGGCAGCGGCGAAGCAGGTGAGGGCGAACGCGATATCGGAGCGGTGCCCGCGCAGCCGCGACCAGGCCAGGAGCTCGTAGAAGGCAACGGTGAGGCATGCGGTGGCCATCGCGACGGGCAGGACGAAATACAGGCTCATGAACGCTACTATAGTTTGTCCTTCCCCTTTTTCCAACGCCGCACCGATCATTGACAGCGGCGGAAGGATGGACCTATCATCTGCCATGGCAATGAAACGGGGAACGAAAACCGCCCTTATCGTCCTCATCGTCGTCCTTTTCCTCGTCTACGCCCTGTACTCTCTGGTCGGCATCTCCGTCAAGCCGCCCAAGGACAGCCCCCCCGCGGGCGCCACGATCCTCTTCCTGCGTCGCGGCACCACCCTGCCGTTCCTCTCTTCCCCGGACAGCCAGAAGCAGAAGGCTCAAGGGGCGCCCTCCGGCACCCTGGTGCCCCTGTTTCCGCTAGAAAACAGGGTCATCGCGCGGCTGCCCTACAACCGGTCTCTCTATCTTCGGACCACGGGTGGGGTGGAGTTCCTGAAGTAGCCATGGCAGAGAAGAAGCAAGGCTTTCTGGCGCGGCTCTTCAACCGGCTCGCCGGCAGGGATTCCTTCGAGCTCTCCGTCGGCTCCGTCGCGGCAAAGCTCGTGGAGGCGAACATCTCCCGAGCTGGAGGATCCGATCTGCGCCTGAGCGCCCGGAGGATCGAGCCTGACGCCCTCATGGCGGAGCTGGGTCCGCTCGGCCCGGCAACCCTCGCCGTCTTTTTCCGCGATGCGGATCCGCCCGATCTGATTTTTATCGCGCCCGATTCATCGCTGGCCGCTCTGGCCGGCTCAGCGCCGAACCCGGCCGCGAGCGGGAGCGCCGCGGCGGCCGCGAAAGCGTCACCCGCGGCCAGGGGAGGGATGCCTCCCCTGGCTCTCACGGTCTCGGAGAACCTCTCGGACTTCCTCCACCTGACCCCCGGCTCCCCCCCGTGCCCTTCCAGCCACCGCTACTTCAAGAAGTACGCGCCGCGCGACGCGGAGGAGCTTTCCTGGAAGGCATCTGCCTGCGTCTCCTACAAGCTTTTCCCGGGAGATGACGAGGAGAAGCCGGGCCCGAGGCTGTATGCGTGCGTCGAGCAGGGGATCGCCTCGCGGATCGAAGAATCCCTCGCCTCGGACCAGGCCTATCAGAAGGAGGTGCGCGCGCTGGTGGCTTCCCGCAAAGAGCCGTCTGCCCCGGCGGCGGAGGCCGCAGCCAGTGAAGTCAAGCTCATGGCGCCGAGGGAGTTCGTCGTGGGAAACCTCTTCCTTCCCCCGCGAGTTCCCTGCGGGAAACAGGTGCTGGAGTCGCGGCTGGAGTCCGTGTGTCTCGCCGTGGACCGAAAGAGCGCGGGCGAGGCGGCGGGGAACTGGGTGCTCACCTCCTGCGAGCTGGGGCCCCGCAAATGGCCCGTGTGGTACTTCTTCCCCGCGGCCGAGGCGGGCACACCCGCGCTTTCACGGGACACGGTGAAGGGCATGGCGAGCTGCATCCTGCGCGAGTCTCTGACCGCTTTGAGCGCAACGCTCGGCGCGCGGGCGGACAAGCCCCAGATCGCCATGGATTCCCGGCCCAACCTTGCCGGTCAATCCGGGCTGCTCGTGCTCAAGGGCCGCGTGGGGGTGGGCCAGAGCTTCTTCCCCTGCCACATCTTCGTCGACTACGCCCTGCTTTCCACCCTCTTGAAGACGTTCATGGATCCCGCGGAGATCGCTACGGCGCCCCGGGGACCTTTCGCCGCGCTTCCCCTTCTGTTCTCCCTGAACCAGAGCCTCTTTCGGCGCTCCATCGGCAGCTTCCACCTGGCCCTGGTCGGCGCACCGGCGCGCGAGGAGCCGTTCCCCTTTGCCGTCTTCATGGACCTGATCCCCGAGCATGACTGCGCCATTGTGCTTCAGAACTACGCGCTTCAGACCGTCGGTGCGCGGGGACTTCGGCGGCTCTTCGGCTACCTGGAAAAAGGACAGACCCCGGACGGGAAGGCGGTGGCGCGGCTCGTCACTCCGCACTCGTTCGACGAGGCGAGGCTTCTTTCCTTCCTCCCGCAGAAGGCGCGGGAAGATTGGAGCCACGCCGAGCGCGAGGTCGCCGGATCCCGGCCGGAGTACAACCGGGCCAACGCCGAGCTTCTCGAGGGGATACATCGCGCCATCAAGAAGAGGAGCCTCCTGGTTTCGCCGCGGACGCTCGCCGTGCTGGATAGGATGGTGATGCCCGCCGTGCGCGCCAGGGCAAAAGATGAGCTCGCCAGGATCGCGGCGAGCAAGATCCCCTTCGACACGATCAGGAAGCTGCCCAAGGCCCAGGTGCAGCAGTTTTTCGGCCTCCAGGCGAACAGGGCGCTGTGCCTCAGCCTCCTGGGCGCCGAGGACGAGCTTGCCTTCATCAACGCCAATGTGAGCAGGAAACGCTTTTCCCAGCTCTCGGAAGACCTGGAGTTCGCGCGCAGGCAGTACCGGGATGGGACCATCGAGACGGATGACGTCCTGCGGGCCAAGCGTGAAATGGAAAGCGCGGCGCGCAAGCTGATCGAAGACCTGGCCCGACAGGCGGCCCGCGAAAGGTCACGCAAGACAGGCGGCGGCGACGGCGGAGAACGCGCGCGCTACAAGGGTTGGGCGCGCTCCAAGCCGCGCCCCGAGCGGGGCTAAGACCGCTTTCGACGCTGGCAATGCGCCCACGGCTCGACTATACTTGTTCGATAGGGAAACGATAGAGGGAGTTTTCGAATGGCGAGAAAAGGCTCGGACACATCGACTATTCTCGGGATGGCCATCGGCTTTGGGGGCCTCATTGTCGGATTCCTCCTGGAAGGCGGCAAGGTCCTCTCCCTGGTCGGCGTGAGCGCGCTCATCATCATCATCGCCGGGACCATGGGCGCCTGCGTCATCTCTTTCAGCCTCAAGGACGTTCTGGGAATTCCCCGGCTCATCGCCAAGTCGATGCGCGCCGTGAGAGGGCCCAACCCCCGCCTGGTGCAGACGCTTTTGGAGTTCGCCGAGAAGGCGCGCAAGGACGGGATCCTCAGCCTCGAGGACACCCTGGAGGAACTGGAGGACGAGACCCTGAAAAAGGGCCTCCGGCTCGTCGTGGATGGAACCGAATCGGAAACCCTCATCGAAGTGCTGGAAAACGACCTGGCCGTGTACGAGGCGCGAATGCGCGACGAGGCCGGCCTGTTCGAAGCCGCGGGAGGATTCTCCCCGACCATGGGGATCATCGGAACGGTCATGGGACTCGTCCTCGTGCTCTCGCGTCTGGGGGCGGACACCAAGGAGCTGGGGCACGCCATCGCCACCGCGTTCATCGCCACGCTGTACGGAATCGCCTTCGCCAACCTGATCTGGCTGCCGGTTGCCAACAAGCTGAAGCTGCAGCTGAAGTTCGAGCGCATGGAGAAGGAGCTCATCATCATGGGCGTCCGCTCCATCCAGCAGGGCGAGAGCCCCGCGCTGGTGAAGGAAAAAATAGAAGGATACCTCGAGGAAAGGGATTTGAGGGCGCTGGACGAATCCCGGGCCCCTTGAACGGCAGCGTACATGGCTAGACGGAAGAAAAGGGTGGAGTGGCCCCATGAGAACCTGGAACGGTGGCTGCTCACCTATGCCGATATGATAACGCTTCTCATGCTGTTCTTCATCGTGCTCTACGCGATGAGCAACGTGGACACCGAGAAATACAAGGAGCTCTCCCAGGCGCTCTCCTCCGTTTTCCAGGGCGGCAACTTCACCATCCTCTTCGATCAATCGGCCTCCGGCACCCCGGGCATCATGGAAGGAGTCCAGCCGGGCAAGCAGGTGGAGTCGAAGAAGACGGGAAAGGTTCTGGGCACGGGGGGAACCTCGTCGCTGATGACGCAGGCCACCTCGACGCTGCAGAACCTGATAAAGTCGGGCCGGGTCAAGGTGATTCCGACGGAGAGGGGTCTGGCGATATCGCTTGTCTCCGACTTCCACTTCGGGGTGAGCTCCGCGGAGCTGACCCCCGAATCCATTCCCGTGCTCCAGCAGGTGTCCGATTTCCTCACACAGCTTCCCAACGCCGTCGTCGTGGAAGGCCATACGGACAGCGCTCCCGTGGATACCACGAAGTGGTCCTCCAACTGGGAGCTTTCGGCCAAGCGGGCCCTTGCCGTGCTCACGGCCCTTGAAGCCTACGGGGTTCCCGATTCACGCCTCTCCCTCGCCGCTTATGGCGACACGCGCCCCCTCATGTCCAACGATACTCCCGAGGGAAGGGCGTACAACCGCCGCGTGGACCTTCTGATCGTGGAGAAGCAGTAAAGCAGGCGGCCTGGAAAGGGGCCTTCCCCTGCCTTCGGCGTCCGCGCTCTTTCAGCGCATCCGCAGGGGGCGATAGGCCGGCAGCTTCTTTTCAACAAGAGAAAGCTTCAGGCGGGCAAACCTCTGAAGCCCTCCCTCCAGGGGAGCCTCGGGCCAGTCCTCGCCGATCAGCGGCGAGGCGTAGCGGATGAAATCGTCGGTGACGTCCAGGCCGTCCCTTGAGATCCATGACGCCGGCATGAAGCGCTCGGAGTTGGCCACGCTCTCCAGAGGCACCTTGTCGAAGCGCGCCTTGTACCGCGGCCCGGGCTCGCGAAGGATCGTGGCCATCCATCCCGTCCCCTCCCCGAGCGCGATCTCCACCGCCTTTTTCCCCGCCTGGTAGGCTTCCTCGACGTCGACAGGCGATGCGAAGATCGAGACGGATCTCTGGATCACTCCGGGGACCTGCCACGTTGCCTGACCGCGCGACGCCAGGCCCTTCTCGTTGAGATAGTTGGCAACCACCTGGGCCGCCGACGTCCGGCTGGCCCCATACTCGACGTGGCCGAAGCCGTCGTGCCTCTCTCCCACCCCTCCAACGTCGAACCCCTCGTTCACCACCACGATGCAGCGGCCCCGGCGCGAAAGCTCGCGGTTGACGTTCTCGCGCAGGCTTTCAAGCGAATGGCGGGACTCGGCCATGTAGAGCTGGAGCGGCATCCGCCGCTGGGGGTCTCCCAGCCGGGAGGCTGCCGTAATGAAGCCGGATTTCCGTCCCATGGCCTGGAGAACCGACACGGGCTCGGAGACGCTCATGCCGCGGTTCTCCTCGTCGATATTCTGGATCAGGTATGCCCAGTAGCGCGCAGCGCTCCCATAGCCGGGAGTGTGATCGATGAGCCTGAACTCGCCGTCTCCGATGTCATTGTCGATGGTCTTGGGCACTCCCGTGACCACGAGGTCCACTCCCCGCATGCGGGCGAGCTTGGAGACCTTGGCAGCCGTGTCCATGGAATCGTTGCCGCCGATGTAGAAAAACCAGCCGATGTCGTGGGCGCGCATCACCTCCACGATGCGCTCGAAATCCTCTGCCTGCGTGGAGTCCAGCTTGTAGCGGCACGTGCCGATGGCGCCCGCGGCGGGCGTGGAGCGCAAAAGCCCGATCTCCCGCGCGCTGGAGCCGGAGAGATCGGTCAGCTCCTCCAGGAGAACTCCCTCGATTCCGTGCCATGGGGCGAGCACCTTCCCAATGCGCGCCGGAGAATCGAGGCAGCCCTCGATCACTCCCTGAAGGGATGCATTGATGACGGGGGACGACCCGCCGGACTGTGCGACCAGCGCGCTCCTCACTCCTTCTTTCCCTTCAGCTTTGCGATATAGAGGTAGGCGGCCAGGTCGGGATCGATTTTCTCCGCTTTCGCCATCTCGGAGATCCTCTTTCCCAGCTTCCGCTTCTCCTCCTCCTTGGCCGTCGTCACCATCCGGGCGAGATCCTTGTAGCTGTATTCCTCGCCCTTGCCCCGGCGCGCGAGCAGGGCCGAAAGCCTCTCACGAAGCCTCTCCGGCAGCACCAGCTTGCGCGCCGCGATATCGAGGAAGAAGGCGATGAGGGCCAGCACCACCAGGAGCGGCCACAGGGGGCTCGGCTCGATCTTCCCACGGGAGGAGCGGATGAAAAGGCCCCGCCACTCGGGAGGAGCCTGCTCCCGCGCGGAGGCCGGCACCTCGAGGCTGAGGAGCTTGCCCGCCGTGAGGCTCGCCAGGCGCGCGAGCAGGGAGGTGTCGGTTCCCCTGTCCCTGTACTCATCGGGATAGGAGAGGCTCACCGCAATTGTCCGCGGGGGAAGATCCGCGCGGTTCATGGCGGCAAGGGTCACGGCGTAATCTCCCGTCTTCTCGGCCTTGAAAGACCCCTCGTAGAGGCCCGGCGCCTTCTGCTGCAGACGGACCTCCTGGCGGTCCCCTCCGGGGTCCAGCACCACGGCGCGCATATCCAGGCCGTTCACGAAGGCGGACAGAGCGTCGTAGGCATCCACCGATATTTCTCCCCGTCCGGCCTCCAGGCGCACGACGGGGTGCAGCACGTCGAAGGATGTGGGACGCTGGATCCACCGCACAAGCTGGGCGACGAACCGCGGATAGGCGTCCCAGCCGACCCAGGCCCTCCCCCACTTCCCCTTCAAGTCCGAAGTGAAGGCGGCGGCCTTCCCCAGGCCGTAGCGCCAGGTGGCGAGCAGGGGCGCGTCGTACAGGGCGGTGAGGCTCTGCTCGGCGCCGCTCTTGAGGTAGGTGAAGACAAAGCCGCCCAGGGGCGGCATGCCCGCCAGGGGGACGCCCCGCAGGATCTCGCTCCCCGAGGACGGCTGCGCCAGGAAGCTCTTCTCCACCAGCAGTCCCCTGCTCACCACCATTGTTTCGGTGACGAAGATCCGCGGCACCGTGGTGGGATCGTTGGTGGCGTAGAAGCGGCCTCCGCCCCACCCGGAGATCTTGGCCAGCAGGTCCCTGTCGGCATCCTCTCCCACGGCGATGGTCGAGACGGTGATCTTGTCCCGGGCCATGGCCTTGACCTGGCTTTCGAAGTCCGCCCCCTCGGTGAGGCCGTCGGAGATGACGATGACGTGCTTGGTGGCCGACACAGTCGCGTTGAGCATTCGGTGGGCCTCCTGGAGGGCGGGGAAGAGGACGGTCCCGCCTCCCGGCACCAGGGTTGAAAGCTCATTGGCCACCTGTTCCTTGTTCTTCGCATCCGTCAGAGGCACCGTCCACTCCACGTCGGCGTCAAAGGCGAGAAGCCCGACCTTGTCGAAGGGATTGAGCAGGTCCATCGATGCGTATGCGGCGGACTTCACGACGTCGAGCTTCGTCTCTCCCGTGGGAACCTGCCCGGCCATGCTGCCCGATTTGTCGGCCACGATGATCAAGGTGAGACGCGGCATCTGGATCTGCGCTTTCACGTCCATGTCCACCGGCAGCGCCCGTTCGATCGGCGTCTTGTAGTAGCCTCCGGCGCCGAAGCTGCTGTCTCCGCCGATCATCAGAAGGCCGCCGCCCAGATCCCTGACGTACTGCTCCACGGTCTCCATCTTCTCGAAGGACAGGGAGTAGCCCGGGACATTGTCGAATATAATCCCGTCAAAGGGCACGAAGCCTTCGATGCTGCCGGGAAGCTGGGATGCTTCCCGTTCGACGACGGAGATCCCCTGGGCCTGGAGGGCGGCAAGCAGGGCGGATGAGGCTCCCCCGCGCTTCGCCACGTAGAGCACGGAAGGGCTCCCCGTGACTTCGACGAACCTCTTGGCGTGATTGTTCTCCAGGAACTGGTCGTCGGGAGAATCCACGAGGGCCTCGTAGGAATGCAGACCGGGCTCCTTCAGGAGCGCATCCACCGTGATGGAGCTCTCTCCGGCGTCGAGCGTCCCCTCCCGGCTCGCGATGGGAGCGCCGTCTTGGAGAAGCATGACGCGCGCGGGACCGCGCCTCCTGCTCTTGACCAGCACGCTCACCTGGTGGGGCTCTCCCGCGCGTACGCGGTCGGGAGCGAGGACCGATTCCGCGGAGACCCCGCTCTCCGAAGCCGGCTGGAAGAGGGGGACGACGAAGAGCTCCACTCCGAAGGACCGCGCCAGCGCCGCCGCCTCCAGGGCCCTGCCCCGGTTCTCGTTTCCGTCGCTGAAGAGCACGATCCTCCGGGTGCCTTCGGCAGGGAGCTCCGCCAGGGCGAGCTGCGTGGCGCCCGCGATGTCCGTGGCTCCCCTGTCGATATCCTCGGCGGGCTCCGGGGGCACGGGCTTTCCCGGCGCCAGCTCCTCCACCTCGGCGCTGCCGCCGAAGCGAACGAGGATGGCCCGGTCGTCCCGCGACATCCGCGAGCGGACGGCCTCGATCATGGCCACCGCCTGTCGGCGGGCCGCGTCGCTCACGCTGTCCGATTCGTCCAGGAGGAAGGCCAGGGTGACCCCGCCGGCGGCGCGGGAGACGGCTGGTCCGGCGAGGGCAAGGACCAGGAGGGTGAGGGCGGCGACGCGGAAGACGAGGAACAGCCTGCGGCGGACGCGGGATAGACCTCCCTCGGAATCCGAGGCGCCGAGGGCGCGAAACGAAAGCCAGACGAGGGGCGGAATGGCCAGGAGGAGCAGGAGGAAGGCCGGTGACAGGAGCCTCATCGCCTCTCCCTCACGACAAGGAGCCATTCCCCGAGGATGACGAGAATGGCGGCCGCGGCGAGCGCCGCCCACAGCGGCGTCAGGGACGTGCCCGACGCCTGCCGCGCGACGGCGGATGAGGCGCCGCGATGCAGGATGTAGCGGGGCGTGATGTCCGACTCGCCGGCGCTCGACAGCGAGACCGCAAAGGAGTAGCTCCCCGCGCCCGCGGCGGTCGCGGTGTAAAAACCGACCTCCGAGGTTTCGCGGAATACCACGGGGGATTCTCCTGCGGGGATCGCCTCCCGCTCCCCGTCCGGGTGCTGGACGATTATGGGCCCCGCGCCGGCGCCGCCCGGCCCAAGCGCGTCGGCCGGCGCTTCCAGGGCTGCTCCCGCCGGGATCTGTTCGGCATCCGCCGAAAGCCAGCTGGGATAGAACCACTTCAGGGCATTGGCGAGGAGGAGGGGAAAGGCCGGGCGAAGCCCCAGGTCCGATGTGTCCAGCGTGAAGCCGAGGAACAGGACCTTCAGGCCTTCGCGCTGATAGCTCAGCGCCAGGGGATCGTTTCCGGAGAGCAGGAGCGCGGTCCAGCCTCTGGCTTCAACGCGGAGGGCCTTCTCCACCGAGATCGATTGCGCGACGACGGAAGCGAGAAGCGGGCTTGCGCGGTTAAAGCTCGTCACGGCGGGCCGATCGAGGACTCCCGCCGCGCTCAGGGAGAGGTTCGGCGGAAGGGCTGCGATGAGGATGTAGGCGCCCTTCTCCAGGGGAGGCGGCTCAACGCCGTCGAACACCACGACGTCGGACGCCTCGCCGATCGCGGGCGCGGCGGCGGGAAGCGAAGGCGCGGGCCCCGCGGCGGCGGATGCACCCGGATCGAGAGCCTGCGCATCCTTGGGAGCGACCGTGCTTACGGTGACATTGGGAAGCGCGGAAAGCCCGTGTTCCAGGAAGAAATCCCCCGGGCCGACCACGACCGCCTTCAGGCGGTGGGCGGGCTCCAGCACGGCGTACGACGTGTTGTCGGCGGCCAGGTCATCCGCAACGCCGATCTCGGCCACGATCCGTCCGGCCTGATCCGAGGCGGCTCCTTTGCCCGCGGGGCCTTTCCCCGTTGCGCCTTCCCCGCCGGGCGAATACGGCGCGCTGAAGCCGCGCTCTTCACCCGCGCCCAGAGTGACGTCGGCTCGGTAGATCTCCTCCCCGCCGGCCTTCACGGTAAGGGGAAAGCTCATGGACCCGGTGGAGAAGTTCCTCACGTCCACGAACATCTCGTAGTCCTCGTCGCCTCCCAGCGTCTTGCGCAGGGCCAGGGCCGTGATCCCCGCGTTCCTCCGGCTCTCCCCCACGCGGATGAGGCTGATCCAGGGAGGCCCCTCGTCCAGATCTCCCAGGGTGTCGAAGGCGCCGTCCGTGATCACGATGACGCGGTCGTCCCTCTTGGGATCGCGAAGCGAAAGGGCGAAGAGCACGCTGTCCCGAAGGTCTCCCGCCTCGTCGGTGGGGCGCGCCGCCTGGATGACGCGCCGCAGGCGCCGGGTATCGTCGGTGAAGGGCGACAGGAGCCGGGGAGAAAGGCCGGCCCCGATCACGGACATCCGGCTCCCCCGCCTCAAGCCGGGAAGGAGATCCAGCGCCCTGGCCCTGGCCTCGTCGAATCGGGTGCGCCCTCCTTCACGGCTCTTCATGCTGGCCGTCTGGTCCAGCACCAGGATCACGTTCCCCCTCCCCGAAAGGCTGGACTGGGCCAGGAGGGGCTGGGCGAGGGCGAAGGCAAGCAGCGCGGCGGCCAGGACCTGTGCAAGGAGCATGAGGCTCCGCAGGATGCTTCGAAGCCTCAAGGTCGTCTTCTTTTCCCGTACCACCGCCTCCCAGAAGAATAGGGATGAAACCTCCACATCCCTCCAGCGGAGGTTCAGGCTGTGGAGGATGACGATGAGGGGCACGAGGCCGAGGGCAACGAGCGCCAGGGGGCTTGCGAGGATGAGCCCGAGGGGAGCGGCGAGGGCTTGAGCCGTGATCGCGGATGCGTTCATCTGGCGTGCAGGTGCGCCCCGTGGCGCAGGTACTTCAGCACCAGGTCATCGAAGGGAACGATCGTGCTGGTGCGCAGGTACTCGATCCCGGCCTTCAGGCTGAAGGCCTCCAGGCCGGAGAGAAACTTCCCCACCCTGTCCCGGTAGGCCGACAGAAGGGGCTTGTCCACCGTGAGCTTCATCATGCGGCCCGTTTCGATGTCCGTGAGCCGCAGGGTTCCCCCGGTGATGGGCGAGATCTCCTCGCGGTCGAGGACCTGCACGAGGACCACGTCGAACTTCCTGTACAAAAGGGCGAGGAGGCCCCGCTCGTACTGGGAGGAATCGATCATGTCCGAGATGACGATGGCGAGCCCCGGCTGCCGGGTGCGAAGGGCATACCCCTCGAGGGATCCCGAAAAATCGGTGGTGCCGGACGTGGAGATCCGCGACATGTACTCCAGCAGGTGGAAGAGGTGGGGCCTTCCCCGCCGCGGCGCAAGCGCCCCGGAGAGCCCCGCGGCAAAGGTCGTCACCCCCACCCTGTCCAGCGAGGTAAGGCCGATGTAGCCGAGGGCGGCCGCCACCCGCCGCGCGTAGTCGATCTTTCGGGGGTCTCCATACCCCATCGAGCTGCTCGTGTCCAGAAGGATGTGCACGGAAAGGTCTTCCTCCTCCACGAAGAGCTTCACGAACAGCCTGTCGAGGCGGCTGAAGATGTTCCAGTCGATGTAGCGGAAATCGTCGCCGGGCTGGTAGTCGCGGAAATCCGAGAAATCGGGGCTCGCCCCGTGGGAGGGCGAGGTATGCTCGCCGCGCGCCTGGCCCCGGTACAGCCTCCGGGCGACCAGGGAGAGGTATTCGATCTTCGAGAGGAAGTCGTGGTCGAAAAGCTCCCGATCCATCAGGAGGCGGCGCCCCCCGTCGTTTCGGGAATCCGCTCGAGGAGGTCGTCGATGATGCGTTCGGCGGAGATCCCCTCGGCCTCTCCCTCGAAGTTGAGAAGGATCCTGTGGCGGAGGCTCTGGCGGCAGACGGCGCGCACGTCGGCGAGGCTCGCCGCCAGCCTCCCCTCGAAGAGCGCCTTTGCCTTGGCGGCGAGCACAAGGGCCTGGGGCCCGCGCGGGCTCGCCCCGTAGCGAACGTAGCGATTGGCGAGCTCCGTGCTCTGGGGCCCTCCGGGCCTCGTGGCCAGCGCGAGGCGGATCGCATAATCCGCCACGTGCTCCGCAACCGGCACTTCACGGACAAGGGCCGAAAGCTGCCTGACCGTGGCGCCGTCGGCCACGGTGGCAAGCGCGGGCTGGGCCCGGGTGGTGGTCTTCTGCACGATGGAGGCCATCTCCGCGGCGGAGGGATACGACAGGGTGAGCTTGAAGAAGAAGCGGTCCAGCTGGGCCTCGGGCAGGGGGTAGGTTCCCTCCATCTCGATGGGGTTCTGGGTGGCGAGGACGATGAACGGGGCATCCAGGCGGTAGGTCGTGCCCCCCGCCGTCACCGTGCGTTCCTGCATGGCCTCAAGCAGCGCGGACTGGGTCTTGGGCGTTGCCCTGTTGATCTCGTCGGCAAGGACGATGTTGGCGAAAACGGGCCCGGCCTGGAAGCGCACGATTCTCTTGTTCTCCTCGTCCTGGACAAGAACGTTGGTGCCCACGATATCGGCGGGCATGAGATCGGGGGTGAACTGGATCCGCGACGACTTGAGGTCCAGCACCTGGCCCAGGCACTTGATCAGAGTGGTCTTTCCCAGACCCGGCACTCCCTCCAGCAGGGCGTGACCCTCGCTGGCAAGGCAGATGAGGATCCCTTCAATGATGTCCTCCTGCCCGACGATCACCTTGGACACCTCGGCCTTGATGCTCTCGATGACCTGGCGAGCCCACGCCGCCTTTTCCCGAACCTCCACCGTTTCCACCTCACCTCCCTTGCCTGTCGTTTGCCATCATCCCGATGCTCATGAAGTAGCGCTTCACGGAGTCCCTCAGGGTCGACGGGACCTCTTCCCGCGTCAGGGCCGTTTCGGCGCTGCGGCGATACTCCTGCAGTGCCTCGTCGGCGGCGGCGGAAGATCTCCTGCCGACCTTGGGAAGCGCCCGCATCAGCATCTGCGCGGACCCTCCCTTTCCCACCTCGGCCTGCGCTTTCATCTCCTCTGCGGAGCTGGAGCGCGAGAACTCGGCAGGCGGGCCCTTGACGTCGGGAACCGCCATGGTCCCGGGCTTGGAGCCGTCGCCCTTCTGCTCGGCCCCTCCCTGAGCCCCGCGGTCGGCAGATTGGTCCGTCTCCCTTCCGCCGAAATCCGGCGGGGCAATCCGCCCGCTCGATCCCCGGGTATCTCCGGCGGAGGGCTTGCCGGAGCGGTCCCCTGTATCTCCGGTCTGCGGGACGCCCCGCGAAGAGTTCTTATCCGCCAGCATGTTCAGAGTATCCCCGAGCTGCTTGGTCTCCTGGTCCGACTCAGCCCGCTCCTGGGTGCGCTTGCCTCCCTGCCCCGCTTTTTCCAGCTCGGACTCGGAGGAGGGCTGCTTGCCTGCCTCGCCGCCCTCCAGGCCTTCGCCCGACCCGCTTCCCTGCCGAAGCTCATAGCTCCTGATCTTTGCCTCATATTCGGCCGCCAGCCTGTTCTCCAGCTCCTGCATGCGGTCGGTCGCCTCCCCCTGATCGACCTTCTCGTGCTGGAAAGCCCTTCCCAAGCGCTGCAGCTCCTGGGACAGCTGGAGGCTCCGCGGGAGGTTTTCCTCCTGCGCCTTCGCCTGAAGCTTCCTGCCGTAGCTTTCAAGCTCTTCGCCGATCGACTGGACCGCGGGGTCCGACTGCCCCTTGGATGAGAACAGCGCGGCCAGATCCACGGGGATGACGGAGAGCAGAACGGCTCCCGCCAGAAGGAAGGGCAGGAAAAAAAGCGTCGGCATCCGCGGGCGCCCCAGAATACGCGCCGCGGGAGTCGTGGAGAGGGAACGCGCCGCATCCTCGATGATGGCCTCGGAGAACAGGCTCTCCTTGGACCTGACGGCCAGCTCGTATGCGGTGCTGGAAAGCTCCCTGTTTCCCAGGAACCGGTCCGCGTGGATCAAGAGCCCGCGGACGTCGAGCCTCGGGAAGAGCGCCGAGAGCGCGCCGGCGGCGGCGCCCGCGGCAGCGGCGAGCCCCAGGAAGCTGATGGGAGCGATCGGCGGGGGCATCAGATCCGAGACGAAGGCGTAGAGAAGGCCGGCGAGGAGCCCGCCAAAAAGGCCCCACGAAAGGCGGGACAGCAGGATATTCAGCCGCGCGCGGCGCGAAAGCGCGCGTGTTTTAAGGCGAAAGGTCTCCCGTGGTGTCGACATCGTGGTTTTCACGTGTTTCCTCGACTTTGCTGGTGGAGCTGTCCCGCGGAACCGAAGCCCCCGCCGAAGGGGGAAGCCGCGCGCCATATTGCCGGCGAAGCATCCCGAGCCAGACGATGGTCGCCGCAGAGAACGCCATGACCGCCAGAAAGCTGATAATAACCGAAACGGACCAGAAAGGAATAGTGGTCCCGAGCAGGGATACGGGACCGCGCGGCGCGGCCCCGACGGAGCGAAGGCTCAGGATGGCCGAGATGGGGCTTGCGGCGGGGAAGAAAAGCATCGTGGCGAAGATCCAGAACCCTCCGAATCCGGCCAGGATCGTGTTCTTGATCCCCCGCATGTCATTGAAAACGGTAAAGAGAAAGAAGGCAAGGGATCTCAGGGCGAGGGCGGCGGATCCCGTGATGAGCCAGACGAGGCCAAGCTCGGCGTAAGTCGCCCCGCATACCCCGCGCGATGCCAGGAAGAAGGGAACGCTCAAAGCCAGGAGCAGGAGAACGTGGAGGAAGGCCGCGGCGAGCCTGCCCAGGACGAGGGCGGAAACCGCAACGGGGGTCAGGGTCACCAAATCGCGCACGCCGGCGGACTCCGGCCCGGCGTAGTCCTCGGAGCCGAAGCGGGCGTTCATGTAGGCCAGGCAGACGATCAGGCCGATAGCCGTCGCGGTGACCGTCTGGGGGACCTCTCCGGAGCGCATGAACTCCGATATCGGTCCGCGGGGCCACCAGAAGAACGTGAGGCAGGACAGGATGACGAGATACAACAGGTAGGTTCGAAGGATCTGCGGCCGGGAAAAGGAATCGGCGAGGCTCTCTCTAATGAAGGGATTGGCGGCAAGCTTCATCGGTACTCCACGACCAAGAGGTGCAGGGGATCGTCGACCGCGCGGAAGCTTGGCGGCCTTTCCAGGGGAAGGGGAGATCCGTCGAGCCAGGCGAAAAACAGCGGCGAGCCCTTTTCGAAGCCGGGTCCGACCTGCCCCCAGAGCGCCCGCCGGCGTTCGTCGCCAATGACCGAGTCGGCGGCCCGGCTTCTCCCCCGATCGACATTCCCGAAAGGCTTCACGACCCGCTCCACCGTGGATTTGCCCGGCACGTCGCCGAAGGGATACAGCCCTCCGAAGTAGGAGAGAAAGCCGCCCTGAAGGGCGTAGGGAGATCCGTTGGAGACTGAAACGAAAAGCGATCCGGGACCTTTCCTCACGGCCAAGCGCACATCCAGCTCCACCACGGCCTCGAGGCTGATCATCCTGTCATCGAAGCGAGAAAGCCGAATCCCGGAAAACCGTGTTCCCTCCCCCTCTTCCACCCGGAACCTTCCGCCCCGCACGATGTCCCGAGGCGGCATCGTCTCGCCGGCCGCGACGCCCCCTCGTGAAACCGCGAGATCCACGGTGCCGCTCCCGATGGAAAAAAGCCCCACCCTTTCGCGTACGAGGGCGAGGCCGTCACCCGAGACGGTTTCCGCCGTGGATGCCTCCACCAGGAGCGAGCCGCCCCGGAAGAATACGCGGTCGAACAGGGCCCACCCGGCCGCCGAAGCCGCCAGGGCGGCCGCGACGAGGAGCGCGGCCCGGACGGACGGTCTCATCCTGCCCTGCCCGCCGATGACGATGAGATACACCGCGAGAAGGTAGAGGATGATGAAAAAAAGGAGGGCGGAGCCGCGGGGAAAGGCGTAGGAGCCCCCTCCCAGGGAAGCTTTCAGCCAGGGATCGTCCACCGGGTTCAGCGTCTCGCCGCCCCGTATCCGCGCCGTAGCGCCGCCGGCGAGCATCCTCCACATGGCCTTATTGCCGGGCCACGCGTTCATTGGAGCCTGGGCGCAGTCGAAAGCGAGGAACCTGATCTGACCATGGCCGAAATGCCGCGTGGCGATGATGGGAATTCCATCTTCCTCGGCGAGGGCGCTCGAGCCGGCGGCGAGGCGCGAAGCGGCGAGAACCATGCTCCCGCGCGGGGCAGAGAAACCGCCGAAGAGCCTCCCCAGAGAAGCGATGCCGCTGCGCGGGACGATGCCCGTCACCTCGACGGGGAGCAGGGGTTCCAGCCCCGCAGCCTTGAGCTGGAGAGCCGAGGGCCCTCCCGAGACCACAAGGATGCCGCCGGCGAACACCCATTGCGTGAGCGCGGAGACCTGGGTCGCGCGGAGGTTCTGGAAGGCCGTGTCGTGCACGAGCACGGCATCGGCCCCGTCGTAGCCCGACCATCTGTCGGGAAGATTCTCCACGTGGGGGTAGACCACGCGGGTGCTCTCCAGAAGGTCGGAGAGAAAATCCAGGGAAAGTTCGCTGGAGACCGCCACCACGATCCGCTCGGTGACGATCATGTCGCTCACGTCGACGCTGCCCCGAAAAAGCTCCCTGCCGCCGGAGTCGACCCGCACGACGAGGGGCCGCGAGGGATTCGGGATGGAAAGGGCGAAAGACAGCCGCCGGTGCGAATGGGCCGGAAGAGAAACAGCCTGGGCATAGGTCTGGACGACAATGGTATGGCGGAACTCGTTTCCCGAGACGACATCGACGCTCACCGTGCAGGCGAGCTTCTTGCCGCCGTTCTCCATGCTCACGATGACCGGGGTGTACCTGCCGGATCGTATGATCCCATTCCAGCCCACCGCCACGTCGCAGGAGAGCCCGCTCTGCGCCCACAGGGGACCGAGCGTCAGGATGAAGGCGAAGAGGAGGAGCTTAGCAGGAGGTTTGGCTCTGACCAAGGACTTCGACAATTGTGGATCGCTCTTGTCCGCCTCCGGTGAGCTTCTTGTTCACCAGCCAAACCAACCCGAAGGCACCCACGAAGAACACCGCCGCCGCGCCCATTCCGATGCCCTGGGCGGAGGAGGCGAGGTTGAGAATCGGGGCTAGAGCGGCGCCCGCCGCATAGCCCACGAAGAGCAGGACGAGCGGAAGGCCAAAGAGCAGGAGGGAGGCCCCCAGCGGCGAAGCGCTCCGGGTCTCGATGCGCACAACGTCCCCGGGGGAGACGCCGATGGCGTCAACAACCTCGGCGATCATGTATTTTCCGGTCTCAGCCATCAGGCACCCGTGACAACCCTCGCAGGCTTCGGAGCGCTCGATGCGCACGCGAGCCTTGCCGTCCTCCTTTTCAACGACGATCCCTCTCTCCTCCATCTCGATCCTCCCTCAGGGTGCCATTGGAGTATACTCGTCCTGGACCCGAGAGTCGAGCATCCGGTCCCCCTCGAAGACGAAGAAGCCGCGGAATCGCTTTCCGGCGAGCATGAGCGGCAGCCACAGCCTGTCGTCTTCCCACATTCGCCGGTAGGGGATCCTGTCCACCGGCGTCCACAGGGGCGCCGCCTCGCGCGTCTCACGCGGCTCACCGTTCACGCCCGAGGCCGTAAAGACGGCGCCGTGAAGCGAGTATCCGTCGGTGAACTGGAAATAAAGCTCTCCGCAGGCGCGCACGCCGGTGGGGGTGACGCACAGCTCTTCCTCCACCTCCCGCACGGCGGCCTGCATGGCCTCTTCCCCCGCCTCAATGCGGCCGCCCGGTCCGTTGATCTTTCCCGCTCCCAGGCCTGTTTTCTTGTGGATGAGGAGTATCCTGCCATCGGAGATCACGAACAGGAGCGTGGCCTTTTCCACGGGCGTCCAGCGCGGCCAATCGATATCCGCAATCCTCCTCGGCACGGGGCTTTCAAGCGGTTCGCTCATCCCAGAACCTCGCACAACACTCGAAGGAGATTCCCGCCGATGATCTTCCCCGCATCCTCTTCCCGGAAGCCCGCTGCAAGGAGTGCATCCGTGAGCCGGGGCAATCCCGTCACGTCCTCCAGCCCCTCGATCGCGCCGGAAAACCCGTCCCAATCCGCGCCCAGCCCCACGTGGTCCACGCCCGCGCGCTCCACCGCATGCTCGATCACGCGAACGACATCGGCAATCCGAACAGAAGCGGCTGGATCCGCTCGAGCAAGGATATGATCGGGAACGAAATCGATACAGACCACTCCCCCGTTCCGCTTCACGGCCTCCAGCTGCTCGTCGTCGAGGTTTCGAGGATGATCCCAGAAGCGGCGCAGGCCGGTGTGGGAGTCGACCACGGGCCGCTTCGCCAGCGACAGCACGTCCCAGAAGGTGCTCTCGTTGGCATGAGCGACATCGACAATCATCCCGCGTTCCTCGAGGGCGGGCACGAGCTCCCGGCCGAAGGGCGTGAGGCCGTTTCCCGGTCCCGGCGTCAGGCATCCCCGCGCGGCTTCGTTGTCGTGGTTGTGCGTGATCGTGACGCCGGTAACGCCGAGGCGCCTGAAGATATCCAGGGTGCGCAGGCTGCCGCAGAGCGGCGTGGCGCCTTCCAGAAAAAGGAGAAACCCGCATTTTCCGGGCTCGCAGGCCGCCCGGAGATCCGCCGCCGAGAGGATGGGACGGAAGGGAGAGGGAAGCGCCGCATTGCCGGGGGAATCCAGCAGGGCATGGAAAGCCCACACGAAATTGAGCGCGTACCGCAGCGCATGGATGCCCGTGTGCTCCGGCAGCGTATATGCGGCCATGACCTGCACGTTCTGGCCCGCCTCACGCAGCCTCTCGGCGTCCAGGTGCCCTTCCCGGCCCCTAGTGAAAAATGAGGGGGGATCGTCGAGATAGCGCCCGATGGTATCGGCATGACCATCAATGATCGGGAATCTTCCATGAATTGCACGTGAATCCGGCACGTTTGGCTCCCAGGTGCGGAAACACTAACCCATCCCGGCGCTTGTGACAATGACGGATTCGGCCTATTCTTGAAGGGAAAAACGGGAGGGTTCGGTGGACCTGGTCCTCAAGATCTTCCTGTCGCTGATTTGCGGATACCTCCTGGGCTCTCTCTCCCCCGCGTACATCCTGGGAAGGCTCGTCAAGGGAATCGACATCCGCACCGTGAACTTCAGGAACGCGGGAACCCGCAACGTGAAGGCCACCCTCGGGTTCTGGCCCGCCGCGATCACGGCTGTGATCGACACCACCAAGGGAGTCGCGGCCCTCCTCGTTTCCCAAATGCTCTTCGGACTTCCTCCCGCACTGGCCGCCATTCCCGTGGCCGCCGCCGTGGCAGGGCACATCCTTCCCTTCTACCTCGGGTTCCGGGGCGGAAAGGGGACGGCAACGGCGATCGGCGTTTTCATCTTTCTCACCTCGCTCCAGATGGCGGAGGGAAGCTTCAGCCCCATCACATTCGCGGCGCTCCTCCTGGTGGCACTCGTCTTCCAGGTGGCCGCGAGAAACGGCGACGTGACGGGAATGGTGACGTTCCTCATGATGACGGTGATCACGCCGATCGAGATGGCGGCGAACGGCTATCCGCCGTGGGGGCCGCGAGGGGACGCGGCCCTCGACACGGCGATCTCGCTTTTCATATTCGCCTCCATTACCCGGACCGCCGTGATCAGAAAGACCTTCCGCCTCGAGCGGAAGGTGGAGATCAAGCCCTGGAGGTTGATCGCGCGGCCCTTCGCCCTCCTGTTCATCCCCATAGACCTTCTCTGGGGACGGCGGGTTGTTCTGCTCGTGATCGGGGTCGTGTCGCTCGTCTTCATTCTGGCCGACATCGTCAGGTTCCTGAGCAAGCGCAGCATTGCCGTCTTCTTCAAAGCGGCCGAGGCCAGGAGATTCTCCTCGATGACGTACTTCCTGGTTTCCGTGTTCGTCTCGTTCCTCGCGTTCCCCGACGAGATCCCCTACCTCACATTGAGCTTCACCACCATTGGAGATCTCTTGGGAAAGCTCATTGGGCTGCGGTTCGGCAGGACCGCTCTCTATAAGGAAAAAACCCTCGAGGGATCCCTGGGCTTCTTCGGCGGCAGCGTCATGACTGCCTATATTCTCTCGCGCCTGCTGCCGATCCCGCTTTTGTTCGTATTCCTGGGGGCCGCGTTTGCCGCGTTGGTGGAGCTGTACTTCGATCTGCTCGACGACAACTTCTCCGTCTCTCTTCTGTCCGGCGGACTGCTCTACGCCCTGCGGTTCTTCCGAAACCTCTAGCGGCGAAAGGCGCGTTTTCAATCGGCGCGCGGTCCACCTCTGACCTTAACGCCTGTTCAGATACCGCAGATTCGCGTTTTTTCTTGCATTGTGGGGTATCGTGGTTTATACTGTGGCCGATGAATTTAATTCATCGCTAAAGGGGAACGTGAGAAGCAGGGTCCTCCCAATGGAGGAAGACGCGCTCTCTAAGAGAGCCCACTCTGGAAAAGCCTCTCATTTCCCCTTTCTTTTTGCCCATGAGCTGAAGCGTCGATAAACGCGCGGTGTCGAGCAGCGCTCACGCCCTCCTCCCGGCAACCTCAGCAAGTTGTTCCCAATACCGGCGCGGCATCAGCCTCGCCTGCAGCCGATGATTCCTCCGCTCCTGTATCGCGATGCTGTCGAAATATTCGCGCCACATTGCCGCAACGAGCGGCTCTCGGTCCTGCGAAAGGGCCTCGTGAAGCTCGGGCGGCATGTCCCGTAGGTCGACGATACCCCAGCGGCGGAATTTTCTTTTTCCGGCCACGGCGGGAGCGGGCCCCGCTTCCCGTTTCCGCCAGAACCCGATGCGGCGGCGGACGTCGTGGATCAGGAATGACTGGTCGGGAAAACGATCGGCGAAATGGGGGCCGATGAACCCCACGATGTCCGCGTCGGGTTTCACGGGAGCGTAGTACAGAATGTCCGTCACTCTTCGAAAGCGCACGAAGCCCAGGAACTTGTGAATTTCATTGGTCACGCGGTCGCGGATTAATCGGAGCATCCGCACGTCGGGGAGGGAGACGTTGTCGATCACGGGCGCGCCGGCGGCCAGCGTGAGATCGATGTAGCGGAGGAGGAGCTGCGGAGCCCGCGGGTCGTTGGACGCGTGAGATACGATCAGGGTTTCGATCTCTTCGGCGCCGGCAGCGGCGGCGAAGCGGGCGGCGAGCGCCCGGGCCCGGCGAGGGTCGGTTGCCACCGAGACATTCGCGGAGAAAAGATCGTCAACTCGATGTTCGACGCAAGAGACCGAGACATCCTCCAGCCGGGCGCCGGCGGAGACGGCGCGAAAGGCCTCCGAGGCGGCGCAGAGAAACCCGTCAAAGCAACCGTCGTAGAGGTGGCGGATCATGGAAGCATCCCAAGCGCAAGAGCTTTCTCATCCTCGAACAGGGAAAGCTGGCCGAAAGCCGATCGGCTTCGGGGGTCCGCCTGACGGAGGCGCATCCGCATGAGAGACCTGTCGAGGTCCTTTCCCTCCAGGGATTTTCCTCCGCAGAGCATGAAGTAGCGGGATCTCTTCATGAGGACGCCGATCCCGCGAAGCGTGTCGAAGGACAGCGGCCCGAAGCGCCTGGCCTGGACGATCTTCTGGGCCGATTTCTGGCCCACGCCGGGGATGCGAAGCAATGCTTCATAGTCAGCCCGGGTCACCTCCACGGGAAACGCCTCCGGGTGGCGCAGCGCCCATGCGCATTTCGGATCCAGGTCCAGATCGAGAAACGGGTTGGCGGCGCTCAGGAGCTCTTCCGCGCGAAAGCCGTAGAAGCGGAGGAGCCAGTCCGCCTGGTAGAGCCTGTGCTCCCGTCCCAGAGGGGGGGCCGCCAGGATGGGCAGGCGCGGGTCCGCGCTCAAGGGAACAAAGGCCGAATAGTACACCCTTTTCAATCGGTAGCGCTCGTAGAGCAGCTCCGAGAGCCCGAGGATTTTCAGGTCGCTTTCGGGGCTTGCGCCCACGATGAGCTGTGTGCTCTGCCCCGCCGGGGCGAATGCGGCGGTGCAGAGAGTTGGCCGGCGAGGCCAGGGCACCGGGAGCCGGGCACGAGGAGCGCGGGCCGCCGGATCCGCGGCAGCGATGGTTTTGAGCCCGCATCCCCGACTGGCGGGTATCGAGGTGAGACGGCCCAACGGAGATTCGCTTCTGTTGAAGTCGATATCCGTCTTGACGCTCGACATGGAGGAAAGGATGAGGCGGCCGTCCTTCTCCGGGGCGAGCCGCGCAAGGCTCGCCCGGGAGGGAAGCTCGATATTCACGGATACGCGGTCCGCCCAGAATCCCGCCTCGCGTACCAGCCATGGCGATGCGCCGGGGATGATCTTGAGGTGGATATACCCGTTGAACCCCGACTCCAGCCTGAGGGTGCGGGCGACGCGCACGAGCCGCTCCATGGTATGGTCCGCGCCTCCGAGCACGGCGGAGCTGAGAAAGAGCCCTTCGATGAAGTTGCGCCGATAGAAGCTCTCCGTGAGCGATACCAGCTCCGAAACGGTGAAGGAGGCCCGCGGAACGTTTCTCGACCTCCTGTTGGCGCAGTACGCGCAATCGTTCTCGCACGCATTGGTGAAGAGCACCTTGAGCAGGGAGATGCAGCGGCCGTCATCGGCAAAGCTGTGGCAGATCCCTGGAGCCACGGCATTGCCGAACCGGGACCCCGGGAGGCTTCCCGGCCGTTCCGCTCCGCTTGTGGCGCAGGAGACATCATACCTCGCGGAACCTGCCAGGATTTTCAACTTTTCAAGAATATCCACGCCTCTTTTTATACTATACAAATGTTATGCTGTCAATTGTTTCGTATAGGGAACCGCATTTGAGGTGCCCGCGAGCATGGTGTAGGCTCGTCGAGGACGAACACCGATGGGAGCCAGGGAGATCGAGGCCAAGAGCGTGCTCCGCAGATTCAAGAAGATCGACTCATGGTTCGTGGCCTCAGCCGGAATGAACCTCTACCGGGGATGCGGGCATGATTGCGCGTACTGCGACGGCAGGGCGGAGAAGTACCGGGTGGAAGGCGAGTTTGCCCGGGAGGTCTCGGCAAAGGTGAACGCCCTGGAGGTTCTGGCAGGCGAGCTGGGTCGAAAGTCCGAGGAAGCACCTTCGACCCCGGAGCTCTGGCCGGAGATTCCACTCCCTGGCGGCCCGGCGGCGCGCGACTCTGCAGGAGGCGCCCGGCGGGGCTTACCCCGGCGGCGCGGCAATCCCCCCTCCGGCTTCATCCTTGTCGGGGGCGGAGTCGGCGACAGCTACCAGCCTCTGGAGGAGGAGTATCGACTCAGCAGGGGAGCTCTCGAGCTCCTGTATGAGCGGAACCTGCCCGTTCACGTTCTCACGAAGTCGACCCTCGTGCTGCGGGACGTCGACGTCCTGGCCCGGATCAACCGAGGGGCCCGCGCCGTGGTCAGCTTCAGCATCTCTTCAGTTGACGACGAAGCAAGCGCGGTTTTCGAGCCCGGGGTACCTCCTCCGTCGGAGCGCCTGAAAGCCCTCTCCGTCCTCAAGAGCGCGGGGCTCGTCTGCGGGATATACCTTCTTCCCGTGATCCCATTCGTTTCGGACAGCGGGGCGGCGATCGAAAGCTCCGTCCGCGCCGCAAAGGAGGCTGGGGCGGACTTCGTCGCCTTCGGCGGCATGACATTGAAGGAAGGAAGACAGAAGGAGCACTTCATGCGCGTCATCTCCCGGGCGCGGCCCGAGGCGGCCGAAGAATGCCGCCGGCTGTATGCCAACCATGACCCCTGGGGGAACGCGGCAGGAGACTACTATGAACGGATTGGATCGCTTTTCGCTTCCGCCGCTCGAAAGCATGGAACTCCTCCCCGCATGCCCCTCCCCGTCTTCAGAAACCTTCTCCAGGGAAAAGACCTGGCGATAGTTTTGCTCGAGCACATCCACGAGATGCTGCGGCTCGAGGGAAAGAGGTCCCGCTTCGGCTGGGCGGCATATCAGGTATCGAAGGCGAAGGGGCCTCTTGCCGGAACCCGAGGCGTCGACAGCGCAGCGGCGCGGGCGATAAGGGAGATCCTCGAAACGGGGACATCCACTCTCTACGAGGAGCTCCTTGCGGGCATATCCCGGCCTTGACGGACAGCACAATCCCGGGATGAGCGCACGTGAATCGCACAGTCTTCATGGATGGATGAGATAGTCAGTCAGCTTATGCTCATGTGCAGCTTTTTATTGCATCCAAGGAAACCCATTTCCCACACACGGGGCCCTAGACTGCTCTTGACATCTCAAGCGGCCCTCGGCTAATATGGCACTCGATCATGAAGGTTGAAGACCTGCGACAGATACGGCTCGCGCTCGTACTCGGGGTGGTAGTGGTAGTAGTACGCCCATTGCGCGCTGCCGTGTGTGCACCGTAGGCAAAAGAAGGCGGCTTTCATAAGCCCCTCCCGGTGACACCGGGAGGGGCTTTTTTTATTTCGCCCCCGGGCAGGCGGCCGATGTGACCGGCGGAACCAGCGGGCGCAGAGAAGGAGCCTGTATGAAGTTCAGCGGAGCGTCTCTCACCCTGGAGCTCGTCAAGCGGCAGGGAGTCGAAATCGTGGCGGGGATTCCCGGCGGTGCCAACCTCCCGCTCTACGACGCGCTGGCCGCGAGCAGCCTGCGCCACATCCTGGTGCGCCACGAGCAGGCCGGCGGGTTTCTCGCCCAGGGCATGGCGAGGTCCACCGGAAAGGCCGCGGTATGCCTTGCCACTTCGGGACCCGGTGCGGTCAACCTGCTCACCGCCATCGCGGATGCCAAGCTCGATTCCATCCCTATCGTTGCCATCACGGGCCAGGTGGCGTCGGCCCTGATCGGAACCGACGCATTCCAGGAAGTAGACACCTACGGCATGAGCATTCCCATCACCAAGCACAACTTCCTGGTTCGAAGCGTTGAAGAGCTGCTCGAGGTGATTCCCGAGGCGTTCCGCATCGCGCTCTCCGGCCGCCAGGGTCCGGTGCTGATCGACATCCCCAAGGACGTGCAGCAGGCCGGGATCGAGCTGGATAGCCTGCCTGCTCCAGGGGCCCCGGATCCCGCACCGGAGGCTGACGGGGTCACCCTTGCGCGTATTGCCCGCATGATAGCGGCAGCCCAGCGCCCGCTTCTGTACGTGGGAGGCGGGGCGGTGGCCTCGGGGGCGGCAGAGGAAGTTCGCGCGCTTTCCTCAGGGTGCGGCATTCCCGCGGTCTGCACGCTCATGGGCCTCGGGGTCCTGGAGCCGGATGATCCGCTTGACCTGGGAATGCTCGGAATGCACGGGAGCATGGCCACAAATCACGCCGTGGAAGAAGCGGACCTGCTGATCGCCCTGGGGGCGCGCTTCGATGACCGCGCCACGGGCACGGTTTCGACCTTTGCCACCCGCGCTCAAGTGATCCACATGGACATCGACGACGCGGAGATCGGCAAGATCAGGAGACCCGACGTTTCCCTTGCCTGCGATCTTGGAAGCTCCCTCAAGCGGCTTGTCCGGCTGGTCGCAAAGGCCCGGCGCGCCGAGTGGCGGGCAAGAATCGAAGCGCTGCGCGCGCTACACCCTCCACTCAGCTTCGAAGACCCATCCCACCCCGCAAACCTCATGCGCGCCATTGCCGGCATGGTGCCGGATAATGTCCTGGTGACGACCGACGTCGGCCAGCACCAGATGTGGGCGGCCCAGAGCTGGCCGGTGAGGCGGCCGCGCAGCTTCTTCACATCCGGGGGGCTGGGCACCATGGGCTTCGGGGTTCCAACGGCAATGGGCGTTGCGCTCGCCAATCCGCATGACATGGTGGTCTGCCTGAGCGGCGACGGCTCGCTTCTCATGAACATCCAGGAGCTTGCCACCATCGCGGAGAATGGCCTGGACATCAAGATCTGCGTATTCAATAACGGGCACCTCGGGCTCGTCCGCCAGCAGCAGGAGCTGTTCTATGGAAAACGCTACATGGCATGCCGCTTCGAGTCGCGGACCGACTTCGCCGCCATCGCGCGGGGCTTCGGCATACCGGCATTCACGATATCGATGCCGCACGACCATGACGCCCTCGCCGCTGCTCTTTCAGCGGACGGCCCCGCGCTCCTGGACATCGCGGTGAGCGAGACCGAGAACGTGCTGCCTATGGTGCCGCCGGGCAAGAGCAACATCGAAGCGATCTGGAAATGAGGAGGGACGCATGAACAGGCTGCCGAGCACAATAGTGGAGCTTCGGGTGAACAACCACGCCGGAGTCATGTCGCACATCACCGGGCTTTTTTCCCGGCGCGGATTCAACCTGGAGGGCATCCTGTGCGCGCCGGTGAACGGCGGAGAAGAAAGCAGGGTATATCTCCTGGTCAACAACGACGACCGCCTGGAGCAGATCGTGAAACAGCTGGGAAAGCTCTACGACGTGCGGTCCGTCGCCGTGCGGGATGACATCGACCATATGATTTTCAACCGCATAGAGGAGCTCATCGCGGGCGCCGTTGTGGGCTGAACACGGGAAGATAGCGCGGCCGCGGTGTCGTTTTGCTTTGGCTGAGCCCCCGGGGCCACCGGACCCGCGGCCCGCCCGACGCTTGCGGGCCGGGCGCTCTTGCGCTACCATGGCCTCCTCCAGAACATCGCTCATTCAATTTCGAGGAGGCCTGAGCTTGCGCATCGACGCCTATTGCTATGGGATGGTTGCCCCATCCACGCTCATGCTCTTAGAGAAGTCCTTCCCCGCACCCAATGAGTATGCCGAGGTGGCCAAGGCCTTTTTCAACATGGCAGGAGAAGCCGTTGCGGGTGCGTGGGTGCTCTCGCGCCTCGGCTACAGAACCCGGATCGCGGGAAGATGGCTCGCGGATTCATCCATGAGCGACGAGCTCATCGCCTTCCTCTCCAGGGGAGGCATCGACTGCTCGCGGCTGGCCAAAAAGCCGGGGTACGCCCCCATCGAGGAGACCGTCATCTCGGACGGCCATACCAGAACGATCTTCGGCGGCTATGAAAAGATCCTCTTCAACGAGCGGCAGTGGGACGAGCCCCTGGGAGAGGACATCACGGCGTCCCGCGTCGCGCTCCTGGATCCCTTTCTCCATGCCGAGTCTTTGAAGGGAGCGGAGCTCTGCGTCAAGGCGGGCGTCCCCTACGTGACAATCGACGTGGCGCCCGACAGCCCAATAGCTGCAAAGGCCGCCGCGCTCATCGTGTCCGAGGAGCACCTTCTTCGGGAATTCCCGGATCGCTCATCATGGCCCGAGGCCTTCGAGGAGTATTGCGCGCGGTGTTCAGGCCTCGTTGCGTTCACCTTCGGCGGCGAGGCCCTCTGGTATTCTCTTCCGCAAGGCAGAAAGCGCGAACGGCTTGTCATGACGCCTTTCACAGTGGATGTCAGAGACACGACGGGAGCGGGAGACAGCTTCAGGGCCGGGGTTGCCCACGGAATCCTGGCGGGCCTTGGCTGGGAGAAATCCCTGCAAACTGCCTGCGCCTTGGCGGGGATGGTGTGCGAGCGCTTCCCCGGGGTCCTGGAAAGCCCGACGCGCGCCGAGCTGGACGCGTTTCTGGACGCCCGCGCGACATGAAAAGCCGTAGCACGATCGGCTCGGCTTCGTGTACATTGAAGCCGGACTGAAACTCGAGCTGGAGGGCGAACCATGGATAAAAGGAAACGGGTGCTTGCGGCGCTGGAAGGAAAAATGGATTCGATCGACAGGCCGCCCGTCTCCGTGTGGTATCATTTCGGCATCGCCTTCCTGGGCGGAAAGAGGATCGGCGAGCTTCAGGCTGATTACTTCCGCGCCTTCGACCTGGACTTCCTCAAGATGATGAACGACTTCCCCTGGCCTCTCCCCTCGGGGCTTTCATCCATAGAGACCCCCGAGGAGCTGGGGCGCTTCGGCCGCTTCACCATGGAAGAACATTCCATGCAGGAGCAGCTGGCCGCGCTTCAGAGGGCGGTCCAGCTCGTGGGCGGCGAAGCATTCGTCGTCGACACTGTCTTCAATCCCTTCGGCGTCGCGCGGCGAACATTGAAAAAGAAGGCCATGCCCTTTCTGCGCGAAGAGCCCGGGAGAATGCTGGACTGGCTGGCCCAGTGCGCTGAAAACCTGTCCGCCTACGTGCGAGCCGCCGCGAAAACGGGGATCGGCGGCATCTTCTACTCCGTCAACGGCGCGGACCGGGACACCCTGAGCGATGACGAGTTCAACCGATTCGTGAAGCCCTTCGACCTCCAGGTGCTCGAGGCGGCCAAATCGGCGGGGCCTCTTCTCATCGGTCATATCCACGGCCCCAACCTTGTCATGCAGCGGGTGCTCTCCTACCCCGTTGCCGCCCTCAACTGGTCCCACCTTCACGACAACGAGAGCCTTGCCGCGATGAGAAAGCGAGCCGGCACGTGCTTCATCGGCGGAATGGACGAAATGGGGACTTCCCATCTCACGCCCCGGGAGATCATCGCCTCCGTGCGCTGGGCCGCTGAAGAGTCGCGCGGAGGCGGCTTCATGGCAGGGCCCGGCTGCGCCATCCCGTCGGACACGGCCCCCGAGCTCGTTCGCGCCGCTCGCGAGGCCGTTGAGACGATGAAAAAGCGCTAACCCCTCCCCATTCCGGCGCCCGCTGCAAGCTTGATCTCTGGCGCCTCCACCTGTACATCCCTCGTACGCGCCGCCCGCCTCCATGGCGAACTCCAACAGGTCCGCGACGCGAATGCCGGTTTCTTCCATGGCCGCCGAGTCGGCGAACATGGAGAGGCAGTACGGGCACGAGGTGAGAAGCACGTCCACTCCCTTGGCCTTCACCTGGGCGATCTTCAGAAGCGAGATCCGGCTGTCCCTGTCCTCCTCGGCTGAAGCGCACCCTCCGCCGCCGCCGCAGCACAGAGTCTCGGCCCCCTCGGAGTCAAGCGTTACGGCCGTGACCTCGGGTCGAGCCAGGAGGAGGAACTCCCGCGGCTGCTCGAAGACTCCGCAGAGCCGCGCGAGATAGCAGGAGTCGTGATAGGCCACCTTTGGTTTCGGTTTGCCGTTTCCATTCCCGTCCCCGCCGTTGAATGCGTCGCCCGCCAGCTCGGGCAGAATTTCCGTATAATGGAAGGCGTTCACTTTCACGCCGAAGTCGGGATACTCATTTCTCAATGAAGCGCGGCAATGGGGACAAAGGGGATGACCGGGACATTTCCTATTCCGGTGAAAAAGCCGGGAGTTCCTCTCGACCATTTCACGGAAGAGATATTCATCACCTATCCGCCTCGCCATGTCTCCGCAGCAGGATTCAGTCTCGAATGCAGCTATCTTTTTGCCGGCCCGCCTCACGAGGGCGGACAGCGCCATCACGGCTTTGCGCATCCTCGGATCGAAGGCGCCATAGCATCCCAGCCACACCAGGTAATCGCAATCGTCTGCCGACGCCAATAGGGGAATGGAAGCTGCCTTCAGCAGATCCAGGCGGACTTTTCCATCCATCCCGAAAATGCTTCCCTTCCTCTCGCAGTTCTTCAGCACGGCTCTCCACTGCGGAAGGGCCTCCCCCTCCTCGAGGAGCCTTTTCCTGCGAAGGGCGGAGATGCGGTCCACCTTGCGGATGAACAGGGGGCAGGCGGTCTCGCAGGCGTAGCAGTTCGTGCAGTCATCCGCCATCGCGCGGATATCCTTCGAAACCTTTTCATCCCCGCCACGACTCATCGCGGCGTTCATCAGGTCCCTCTGGGCCTCAGTCAGCCGCATGGGAGAGAGCTGCTTTCCCACGAGGCTCGCGGGACAGGCTTCATCGCACAGGCCGCAGGAGACGCACGCGTCGGCTTCCAGCCTCTGCGCGCGGGAGAGATCCTCCAGCCCCCCGAGGCCTATCCGGATCCCCTCGACAGATCCCGATGCGACCGCCTCCTCTACCCCACGGTCCTTGGGAAGCGTTCCCGTCATCCGGGGGATGCCCTGACGCTTCACGGCGAAGAAAACGATCATGTGGAACAGCTTGGTTCTGGTAGGATGCTTCCCGCCATGAGGGCCGCGCCCCCCATCACAAAGCCCGCAAACGTCAGAAGCGAGATGATGGGAGAAGCGGCGGCCATAAAAGGCGCATTCTCGAGAGCCGAGAAGAGATGGCCAAGAGCTCCGGCCAAGAATCCCATTACGGAAAGCCGGTGGCAGACCATGGAGAGCCTGTCCTGTCCCATGCGCTTGTCGGACAGAGAATCGACTTCCGCGGATGAAAGGAGCTCGCCGCTCGGCCGCTCTCCGGCGCCTCTTGCATGAAGCGCGAAGCGTCGTACGACGAACACCATGCTGGATACGAGCGAAGCCGCGGCAATGGAAGAGCCGGCCAGACGGGCAATTGCGAATATACTCATGCCGGAAAAATAGCAGGCGGCGCGGATCTCGTCGTCCGAACCTATCCCTTCGGACAAACTTCCGCCGTTCCTTGATTCCCGGCCGCCCCTTTCCGTAGAATCGGGGTATGGAGGCAGTTGACAGCCTGAGGCTCATCTTCGCCATATCCGCAACGACGCTGGGCATCTTCCTGTCGCTGTTCTTCTTCTTCCGGCCGCATGCCAACAGAACAGCGGACCTTCTCCTGGGCGGGGTTTTCGCCTGCATCGCCTTGAGCCAGGCCTCGTTCCTGGCCACTCCCCAGCTCTTCCTCTCAACGCTCCCCCACCTTTCCCGCCTCGGCTATCCCGCCCTCACCCTGATGGCCGCTCTCCTCTTCTCCTATGTGAGAAGCCTCACCGAGCCGGAGTATCGATTCGGGGCGCGGGATCTGGTGCACGGCCTCGGGTTCTTCACGCTCCTCGCCGCTTTTTCGCCCTAGTTATTTCCGCTCGGCTCGCTTCAAGATCGAGCATCCCTCTATGGAGAACCTCGGCCCTATTTCGAGTCCCTGAACACGTACGTCTGGTATGCCATCCTCGCCTATGTCCTGGGCTATCTGATCGCGATCTTCGTTCTTGTTTCGCGGCATCAGAAGAGGATCAAGGAGACCTTCTCCAACATCAGGAGAATCCGGCTGTCGTGGCTTCGGTATTTCGTTGTCGTCAGCGGGGCGTGCTGGCTCGTCGTGATCCTCATCACTCTGTTCGACGTCTTCGGCCTGAGCAGGGAGCTGTACAAGGATATCGTGCCGGGCCTGATAACGCTCTTCCTGTTTTTCATCGGGTTTCGGGCCATCACTCAGCCCGAAATCTACCAACAGCGCGGGGGCTCCGACTCCGCTCTGAAGAAGGGAGAGCCGCTGGACGAGGGGAAGATCAGGAGATACGAGGATCTCCTGTACAAATCGATGGGAGAGCTGCGGTTGTACGCCGATCCCGACTTGAGCCTCCCGGCGCTGGCTGAACGCCTCTCGATTCCCCGCAATGACCTCTCCTACATCATCAATAAAAAGACGGGGGGAACTTCTTCGATTTCATCAATTCCTACCGCGCGGAGGAAGTAAAGCGCCTGCTCTTGAGGTCGGACAAGGACAATCTCACGCTGCTCGCCATCGCGCTGGAGGCGGGTTTCAACTCGAAGGCGACGTTCAATGCCGTATTCAAGGCGCTCGCGAAATGCACGCCTTCACAGTTCAAGAAAGCGGCGCGCCGCGAAAAAGCCGGAAGCCCGCAAGCCGTGTCTACAGAGAAGGCGGACCGAAAGCGGCCATGACCCAGAGCAGACCGTGAGCGAGGAACGGCGCGATGATGCTCCTGTCCCTGCCGCGAAGGATGCCCAGGACGAGTCCCGCTATGAAGGCTGAGGCGAAAGAGAGAGGATTCGACGCATACCCCAAATGCGCGAGGCTGAAGAGGCCTGCCTGGAGGGGAATGGCGATCCACAGCGACATCCGCTGGGCAAGCAGCGGCTGGAGATATCCCCTGTAGAGATTCTCTTCGACCCAGGCGGGAATGCCGAATGCGAAGAACACGGCAAGGAGCAGAGTGGGAACACCCGGCAGGCTGAAGGGGGGCCGCCCGACGTTTCCCGAGATGAAGGCCCATGCCAGGACGTTGAGGAACAGGAGAAGGAACCCCAGGATCCCCTTCCCGACCGCGGCCATCCATCCCCTGCCCGTCCACCCGAGATCCGCCCACGGGGTGCGGGTGAAGCGCACGATCCCGAAGCCGATCATGCCGACTGAAAACACGATGAAAGAGACGGCGAGAAAGACGGCGAATGGGAGAGTGGCGTGGAAGTCGAGGGAGCCGAACCATCGCCGCCAGAGGGTTGCCTGGAGCGCCCGCAGAACGCACAACGAAACGACGAGGGTGATTCCCCATGCGACGCGTGCTTCCCAGCGCCATGTCCCTTCCGTGACGCCTTTGCTCAAGCTCGACCCCTTTTATCATTCGTTATACTACGAACGGTGAGCAGACGCAATGCGCTTGCATTGCGTGGTCTCTTCGTGCATCATCGGCAGACTCGGAGCCTGAAGAATGGACCAGATCCATAGGGAAATAAGCCTCAAACACATGCTCGCCATCGCATTGCCCATGATCGTCTCGCAGGCATCCGAGACAGTCATGCTCTTCATGAACCGCTGGTCCGTCTCGTTCCTCGGGGCGGATCACATCCCCGCCTCCATGAGCGGTGGACTCTCCCAATATGTATTCACATGCTTTTTCATGGGGATCACTGGCTACGTCAACGCTATGGCGGCCCAATATTACGGCGCCCGGCGCGAGGAGCGCTGCGTGCAGGTGGCCTCCCAGGGCTTCTGGCTCACCCTCGCCTTCTACCCCCTTCTTCTCCTGCTCATCCCGATAGGGCACCGGCTTTTCATCTGGGCGGGACACAGCTCGCGGCAGGTGACCCTGGAGTTCTCCTATTACAGGATCCTGATGCTCGGCTCCTTCCTCTTTCTGGTTCAGAGCGTCCTCACCGGCTACTTCGTCGGCCTGGGAAAGACCAGGGTGGTGATGATCTCAAGTCTCCTGGGGATCCTCGCCAACATTCCCCTGACCTGGTGCCTTGTCTTCGGCCTCTTCGGGCTTCCCCGGCTGGGCCTGGAAGGCGCGGCCCTGGGCACTCTTGGCGGAACGTTTTTCATCGTCGTTGTTCTCTTTGTGGCGTACTTCAGGAGCCCCATCTACCGCGCGCATGGCGGCATCCGGGAATGGGCCCCCAGGCGGGAGCTTCTGGCACGGCTTCTGCGCTTCGGCCTTCCCGCGGGCGGAGAGTCCTTCATCAACGTCTTCGCGTTCAACGCCTTTGTCCAGCTCATGCACTCGTACGGCCCCGGAGTGGCCACGGCGGTGACCATCACGTTCAACTACGACCTGGTGGCCTTCATCCCCATGCTCGGGGTAGGAGCGGCCACCACCGCCATGGTCGGCCAGAGGATGGGAGCCGGAGACTCCACGGGCGCCCGCCGCGTGGCATTCCTCGGACTTCGTGTTGCCTGGGCGTACGGCCTGGCCATGGTGATTGCCTTCCTTGCCGGGGCGCCGCTCCTGGTCCGCTTCTTCTCCGGCGGTTTCACTGCCGAAGACCAGGCCATCCTCCCCCTTGCCCAGACCCTGCTTCGCCTCGCGGCACTCTACACATTCGCGGATGCAACGCAGGTCGTGTTCGCAGGGGCCCTCCGGGGCGCCGGGGATACGCGCTGGGTAATGATTATCTCCGGCATGCTGCACTGGACCATGGCCGTGGGGGCCTTCCTGTTCATCAGGGTCCTCGCGCTCCCCCCCGTCGCGGTGTGGCTCTTCTTCATCCTATTCGTGATCTCCCTCGGGGTGTCCATGTTCCTGCGCCACCGTCAGGGGAAATGGATGAGCATCCACCTGATGGAGAGCCCGGTTCCCGCCATGTAACCGCAAGAATCGGGTTGCGGCCGGCGGGATTCCATTGGAAACTCATTCCATGGAGCCTCTCGACATCCTTCTCCTCCTGGCGCTTTCAGCAATCTGGGGGAGCTCCTTCATGTTCATGCGGTATCTCTCGCCCCTGGTGGGGCCCATCGCCACGGCGGACCTTCGGCTGCTGATCGCCGGGGTGGCTCTCATGCTGTTCTTCCTCGTCATCGGCTTCAAGGCCGAGTGGAGGAAGAACTGGAAACACTTCTTCGTCATCGGCCTTCTGAACTCAGGGATACCGTTTCTCCTGTATTCGTTCGCCGCCCTGTCCCTCCCCGCTTCCATCGAGGTGATCTTCAACTCCCTTTCACCCATGTTCGGCGCGGTCTTCTCGGCGCTCTGGCTCAAGGAGAGACTCTCGACCCGAAAGGTCTCGGGGCTCTTCTTGGGGATATGCGGCGTGCTCCTGATCACGAGCCTGGAAGGCCTTGCAGCCTCGCGAAGCTCCGCCATCGCGGCGCTCGCCTGCCTGCTGGCTCCCGCATGCTACGGCCTGGCCGGAGTCTATATCGCGCGGAGGGCGAAGGGCGTGAAGCCGATGGCGATCGCGGGAGGAAGCCAGCTCCTGGCCGGTGTCATTCTGGCTCCTCTGATCGCAGCGGCCCCTCCCGCCATGCCGGTGAGCCTCGGCGTCGGCGGAGTCATCGTGGCGTTCGCGCTTTTGTGCAGCGCCGTCGCCTACCTCATCTACTACGGGCTGATCGCGAGGGTCGGCCCCACAAAAGCCCTCACGGTCACGTTCCTGATGCCCGCGTTCGGGATGCTCTGGGGAGCCGTCATCCTTGGGGAGCGGATCACCTGGATCATGGTTGCCGGCGTGCTCGTGATCCTGGCGGGGACTTTCCTGGTCGCGGTCTCGCATCGGGCGGCTCAGAAGGCGTGAAGACGGCCTCGAGAGGGGCAGGGTCGGGCCGCTCATACTCGATGCCGAAGCGCGATTGACAGGATCAGCCATGCGGACGATCATTTGGGCTGGTAGGAGGCAAGGGTTTCGGAGGCGCTGAAGATACTTGATGTCGACGGGTGGTAGTTGGCACAAACGTCCCCCATCCACTGGCCAAATGAAAACGGTGAGAGCATTCCTCCGAGTGTTATGGGCAGCCCCGACAATCCTTATGCTGAATGCATGCGCGACGACGGCGCTTATGGACGCCGCCCGTTCCAGCACGGACCCTGATGCCATCAATAAGCTGGTGATGAAGGAGGTAGAAGAAGGCCGGCGTATGGCCGAAGGGCCCATCAACGCGGCGCTCGGAATAGCCGCCATTTCCAACCCGAACCCTGAAGTCATCGCGGCACTGCTGGAGGCCGGCGCTTCGTCAGAAGCTAGAGACAGAGCGCTCGGACTGGCCGCCACTTTCAACCCGAATCCTGAAGTCATCGCCGTACTGCTGAAGGCCGGCGCCTATGTCAACGCACAGGACGAATACGGCACGACGGCGCTCATGATGGCCGCCGCTTTTAGCCGCCCTGAGGTCGTTTCCCTGCTGTTGAAGGCCGGTGCCGATGTCAACACGCAGGACAAAGCCGGCCTGACGGCTCTCATGATGGCTGCCTGCAGCAACCGGTACCCCGATGTGGTTTCCGCGCTCCTTGAGGCCGGAGCGGACATCAACGTGCAGGGCGATGATGTTTGGCGGTCTGGCTGGACGGCACTCATGTACGCTGCCCATTTCAACCAGAACCCTGAAATCATCACCGTGCTGCTGAACGCCGGTGCTTTCACGAAGGCAAAAAGTGACGAAGGAAAAACAGCCTTTGATTACGCGCAGGGCAACGACAAGCTCAAAGGCACTGACGCATACCGAAAACTCAAGGACGCGCTGTACTGACGGTGCCGCACCGCGCGAGTGCGCCTGCCCTGGCCGGCATCTACCCGCGGGGCTCCTTCACGGAGGGCATATGAAAACAGTGCGAGCACTCTTCATGGCGCTGTGGGCCCCCCTGGCAATCCTTTCACTGAATACGTGCGCGAGTCTGGTGCGCGCGGTGTTTCTGCGGGACGCCCGTTCCAACCCGAACCCTCAAGCCATCGCCGAGCTGGCGAAGGAAGGTCGAGGCGAGAGAGACGCAAGAGACGCTCTCAACAGGGCACTCGGGTTGGCCGCCTACAGCAACCCGAACCCTGAGGTCATCACCGCGCTGCTGAAGGCCGGTGCCGACATCAACGCACAGAACAGAGACGGCTGGGCGGCGCTCATGTACGCCGCCCTTTACAACCAGAACCCCGAGGTGGTTTCCACGCTTCTTGAAGTTGGCGCCGACGCAATGGCAAAGAATAGGGAAGGAAAAACGGCTTGTGATTATGCGAAGGACAACATGAAGCTCAAAGGAACTGACGCAGATAACGCGCTCAGCGACGCACAGAACTGACCGGCGAAGCAGATGCCTGCGACTTGCCAGGGCGCACACGATGTGCTGGCTCAAGGACCTGCGCGCATCCTCCTCGGAGATTCGTGTCCCGCTGTCTCTGGAGCCCCCTACAGTCCCAGCTTCTTGTCCACAACGAGCTTGGTCACGGAGAGGATCTCGCCCGTCTCCACGCGCAGGAGCTTGAGGAAGACCTCGTAGTTCGCATCGCGGTCATACATGGCGGAGGTGAGGAGCATCTGCGCCCCGATCACCTTGCCCAGCCTGGCCGCGTTCGCCTCATCGGAAATCCCCGACATCTGGAGCTCCAGCTCCTTCATCACGGCCTGGAGGTCCTTTCGCTCAACGGCGCTGAAGGCGCGGCTCCTGGCGAGCGACTGGACCAGCTGCTCGCCGAAGTACTCGGCGGTCAGACGCTCGGCCTGGCCCTGGGGCACGATGGGCAGCGCCGCCGTGGGGGTGCCTTCGGGGATGCGGATGGCCGCGTAGTCGACGATCTGGGAGATCGCCATGTCGAAGAGCTTGGCCAGCGTCTCGCTCTTCTCCTCGCCCGAGGTGCGGGTGGCCTGGAAATAATCCCCCTCTTCGGTGATAGGCTGGTCCGTGAGGTAGGAGAGCTCCTCCTTGGCGAAGCGCATGATGATGGTTTCGAGCTTGTCGGTCTGGAAATTGGATCCGGTGTGGTGGCTCACGCTCCCCGGAGCCCCGCCCTCGCTCTCGCCCTTCTCTCCGTAGGTGAGGAAGATGTACTTGGCATACGTGTACTGGGAGAGCTGCCGCAGCACGAGCTCTCCGGCAAGGTCCAGCCCTCCGGTGCCCACGGAGAAGATCTTGATCCCCTTGGTCCGCGCCTCGTGCGCCGCATCCACGTAGGTGTAGGGCTCATCGGCGTAGTCGAGGTGGGGAGGAGCGTCCGTGACAATGAACGCCATCCGGATGCCGGAGGGGTCCCAGGAGACCTCCTTCATCGCGTCCTTCAGCGCGGCCTGCAGGTCCTCGGGGTCGTCGCCCCCGCCGTCGGCATTCACGCCGGCCAGCCGCTTCTGAAACTCGGCAAGGTCCGACGTCATCGGCACCACGCTGGTCACGTATTCATCCTCGCGGTCGCGGTAGAGGACCATCCCGAAGCGCACCGTGGGCCGCGAAGAAAGCGAGCTCAAGTTGAGGTTGATGATCTCTATGGTGGCCTTCAGCCGCTCGATCTCCTCCTGCATGCTGCCCGTGGTGTCCATGACGAACAGGATGTCCAGGGGCACGCTGGCGTACGCGGGACGGGGGGCCTGGAAACGCGCCTCGACCTGGCGCTTTCCCGCGCGCTCCAGTACGATCTCCTTTTTCGCCTTCAGCGCCGTGATCGTCCCCGTGTAACGGGTGAGCGATGCGTCATGCTCCGAAGGAAAGAACAGGAAAGTCCCGTCGGCATAGGTCACCCCTTCGGCGAGGGGCTTCCCGCCGCCGGAAATGGCGACCCGGGCATTGGCAACGGGCTTTCCCGCCTGGTCCGTCACTTTGATCACGATCCGCTCCTGGATGGGGATAGGGAAGCTTGGAACCTGGCCCGCGTACTTACCCAGGAAATTGACGAAGTAATTGAACTGCTTGTTGTCGTCGGCAAAGCCCGCCTGGAGCCCCGAGGCAGCGGGGGCCGCGCTTCGAGGCGCCCCGCGCTCTCCCCTGAGGGGGCTGCCCTCGGTCTTGCCGACCCCGCCGAACCCCTTGCCTTCCGGGCTGCCGGGCTCTTCAGCCCATCCCGGGCCTTCATCATCCTTTTTCGCCGTGGTCTCTGCGGACCTCAGTCCCGAATCGGGAGCCGGCTCCTCCGCAGTCTTCGCCCGCTTCTCCATCTCGGCTTCCTTGGCCGGCGCCGTTTCCGTTCCCCCGTCCCCACCAGGCTGGGCAGGAGAGGGGGCGGGCTTGGCCTGCGGCTCGAGAGAGGCGGCCCCGCTTCCCTTCTCCGGCGCAGAGGCGCAGGAAGCGAGGAGCAGGCAGCATACTGCAAGAAGAGAGAGCCAGCGAGAGACCACGATTTTCATTTCTTGGTATCCTCCACCCTTATCAAGAGAGGATACCCCCTTTGCGGGCAGGTCTCAAGGTTTGGGCGCGCGGGGGACGCTCTCTACGGTCTTTGCGTACATCACCTTGGCATCCCCAGGGCCGTAGAAGTCAGGAAGCCTCGCCTCCTCGCGGTATCCCCGCTTGAGGTAGAAGGCCCGTGTGGGATCATAGAGAGAGCGTGAAGAGGTTTCCACATAGATTCGGGTCCCGCCCATCTGCCGGATCCTCTTCTCGCTTTCTGCCAGGAGCAGGGTGCCGAGCCCGGTCCCGCGCTGATCGGAATCCACCGCGATCCAGTACAGGTCGAAGCTCGACTTCGTGCAGGCGATGGGACCGAAGCAGGAATAGCCCACCGCCCGCCCGTCCTTCTCGGCGAAGAAAAACCAGTAGCCGCTCTTCGTGCCCTTGGCCAGGCGCTCCTCGACCAGCTCCACCGCCGTGTCGATCTCCTCGGCAGTGAAAAAGCCGCTGGACTGCGTGATCCGGCGCACGGCCTGGGGATCTTTCGGCATTACATCCTCGCGAAGGCTGACCGTTGGTTGGCTCATTGCGCATCCTTTCCGATTGCATCGCTGACTATTCTTTCGACAATCCGGCCGATGTCCAGCCCCGCTCGCGCCGCGGCGGCGACGAACCCCGAATCCGGTGCGATGCAGGGGTTCGTGTTGATCTCAAGCACCCAGGGGTTTCCGTGCGCGTCGACTCGGAAGTCCACCCTCGCGTAGCCGCGCAGAGCGAACAGGTCCCAGCACGCGCGGGAGATGCCGACAAGCTTCGGCAGGAGCGGACGGTCCTCTTCGGCAAAATCGAAGCGCCGCGGCGTATTGTTGAACTCGTAGGAAGCCTCGTCCCATTTCGCCTTGAATCCGACCACGCGCGGCTTTCCCTCGGGATAGCCGTGAAACTCGATCTCGGCCGGAGGGAGGCTCTCCGGGTTGGCCGGGTCCCCCGTTCCTCCCAGGAGGGCGAGGTTGAACTCCCTGCCGTCCACGTACGACTCCACGTAGACGTCCCCGATTCCGCCGTTCGCGGCCCGCCGCTCGATCTGCGCCTGGAGCGCGCCGGAGGAGGAGGCGACGGCCTCGTCGTCCAACCCTATGGAGGCGTGCTCCCAGACATCCTTGATGATGTAGGGCGGGCCGAAGGGAGGTACGTCTCCGCTTCTCAGGCGCGAGGCCTCGAGCCACGGCGGCGTGGCGATCCCCGCGCGGCTCAGGAGCTTCTTTGCCAGGAGCTTGTTGGATGTGAGGAAGATCGCCTCTGTGGTCGCGCCCGTGAAGGGGATGCGCATGCTGCCCAGCAGGCTGGGCAGCACCGCTATGAGCCTGCCCTTGCCCGCCAGCGTTTCGACGAGATTGAAAACAAATGCGGGACGGGCCCTGGCAAGCGCGTCGGCCGCGGCCGAAAGATCGAGGCTCACCCGCAGGTCCGCTGCGTCCCAGCCGAGGCCGAGCAGGGCCGAGCGAACCGTTTCAGCCTGGATCAGGGTGTCTTTCTCATCCACGGACGCCTCTGATTCGACCGTTCCGTAGAGGATCAGGGCTTTTCCTCTCTTCATTATGCGTCTCTCGTGCCTGGTAAAGACAAGAGCGCGCCGCGGATCCGCGGCGCGCCTCAATTCCAGCAAGCGAAGGGCCTGTCTGACCAGCCCTCTATCAGGCGGATTCCCCGGTTTGGCTTTCGCCGCACGGGGAGGCGGACGCCGCCGGGCACGGCGCGCCGCCTATCGAGTCCGGATAGCGGAAGTACAGGCCTTGATAGTTCCTCAGGATGAGATCGCTCCCGTCCCTTCCCACGACGTATTCGGGAAGGAGGGGGATCTTTCCGCCACCCTGGGGGGCGTCGATCACGTAGCTGGGCACCGCGTATCCCGTGGTGTGGCCACGAAGCCCCTGGATGATCTCCAGGCCCTTGGCCACCGGCGTGCGGAAGTGGGATGAGCCCGTGATGGGATCACACTGGTACAGGTAGTAGGGCTTCACCCGCGCCTTGAGCAGGCCGTGCATGAGGCTTTTCATCGTATCAACGGAGTCGTTGATGCCCGAGAGCAGAACAGTCTGGCTTCCCAGGGGAATGCCCGCGTCCGCCAGCCTGGCGCACGCCTCCTGGGTCTCCGCAGTGAGCTCATCCGGGTGGGTGAAGTGAATGCTCATCCACAGGGGATGGTAGCGCTTCAGCATCCGGGTGAGGGAGGGGGTGACGCGCTGGGGAAGCACAACGGGGACTTTCGTCCCGATTCTGATCATCTCCACGTGCGGGATTCTGCGCACCCGGCTCAAGAGCCAGTCCAGTTTGTCGTCCGACAGCGTCAGAGGATCTCCCCCGGACAAAAGAACGTCGCGCACCTCGGGGTGAGCCTCGATGTAGGCGATGGCCTGCTCCCACTGGGCGTGGAAGAAGGGGTTCCTATCCGGGTTTTCCACCATGCGCGAGCGCGTGCAGTACCGGCAGTTCGAGGCGCACGAGTTTGCCACGAGGAACAGCACCCTGTCGGGATAGCGGTGAACGAGGCCGGGCACGGGGCTGTCCCTGTCCTCGCCCAGCGGGTCCTCGGCCTCTCCCGGCATGGAGATGAACTCGTCGGTGACGGGGATCATGGTCCGCCGGATGGGCTGCTCCCGGTTGTCGGGGTCCACGAGGCTGAGGTAGTAGGGCGTGATGACGAAGGGAAACGAGCCCTTGCGCTTGGCGATTGCCAGCCGCTCGTCCTCGGACAGCCTTACGATCCGCTCCAGCTCGTCGAGCCCGCGAATGCGGTTTCGAAGCTGCCAGCGCCAGTCGCACCATTCCGCGCTCGTCGTGTACGGAAAATAGCGCGTGCGGAACTCTTCCGCCCCGGCCGAGATTGGAAACTTAAGGGGTTGGCTGGTGGCCCGCTTTATTGAGCGGGGATAGGAAACGAACGACGGGATTGAGGTCCGCAATCCGGCGAGCTCGCCTTCGAGTTCCCGGACTACGGGCATAGTACCTGGAGGTTCTGCCTCCTCGGTGCTGAGCACTCTGCTTTCCATTTTCTCTTCAGACTCCTTGGTCTATCTCATAAGATCGAAGGGAACAACGTTCCCCACGCTCGGTTCGCGAGAGCTCTCTAGGTGCTGTCATGCTTTACGTGTTCGACATGCGCCCTTGAGTTCCCCTCCCCTGGGTCGGCCTTTCGGCCACCATGCCCGTCGGCGTCGTGCGCCCACGAACATGGATCTCGATTCAATCTATACTACACGACAAAGAAGATTGCAAGGGTTTTCTTCGTCAAAGAAAAAATATTTCTTCGCGTCGGCGGACGCCGCCGATTCCCGCGGCCGCGCTCACGCATCCCTTCAGGTATCTTATCGGAGAATTCGCGAAAAAGTTCTGCTATACTCTCAGGCGGTCATGCGGCGCATCATTGTGGTGGGCGGTGGTCCCGCGGGGTTCATGGCGGCGCTCGCGGCCGCCGAACGGGCGCGGGAGGCGGCGGTCGTGGAGGTGATCGAATCGGGCACGGCGCTCGCCACGCTTCTCAGGACGGGAGGCGGCCGATGCAACCTCACAAACGCAGCTTCAAGCCCCCGGGAGCTGTGCGCCTCCTACCCCCGCGGAGATAAATTCCTCCTTTCCGTGTTCTCGCGTTTCTCGGCCCTGCAAACAATGGAGTGGTTCCGCTCCCAAGGCTTTCCCCTCGTCGTGGAGAATGAAGGGAGGGTTTTTCCTGCATCGGGCCGCGCTGCCGACGTTCGGGACCTCCTGCGCTCGCTTGCCGCGCGACATGGCGTGCGGGTGAGGGAAAACACGCCGGTCTTCCGCGTCGGGAGAGGGGTTTCCGGCTTTGTTGTGGAAACTCCCGCCGGCGCCGAGGCGGCGGACGCCCTCATCATCGCCACCGGCGGAGACAGGCGCCGGGGTTCCGGGGACGCTCGGCGCCGCAATTCCGCTTTAGGCCGGCGCAAAGGTCCAGGAGATGGCCGGAGCCTGGAGACTGGACGCGGCCGCCCGGGCCGCGTCCCCGCTTCCGGCTACAGCCTGGCGCGCGGCATGGGGCACGAGGTCACGCCTCTTGCTCCATCGCTTTCCGCGCTGGTGACCGCGGAAAGATGGCCGGCAAGGCTCGCGGGATTAACCGTAAGCGGCGCCCGCGCCAAAGTGACCTTCCAAGGCGACCTCATAGCCGACGAGCGGGGAGACCTCCTCTTCACCCATCGGGGGATTTCAGGCCCCCTCGCCTTTCGCGTCTCCTCCCGCGCGGCCTTTCTGCCCTTCTGCCCGGCATCCCCCTTGAGCCTGTCGATCTCTGCGGCCCCGGATGAAAATGCTGAGACGGTTGAGGAGGATCTTTTTCGATCTTTCATATCGCACCCCAGGCAGTCGGTGCTTACGGCGCTCCGTGCCCGGCTGCCGCGCTCGCTGGCCAATGCCGTGCTTTCGCTTGCGGGGATCGACCCCGAGCGCCTCGGCTCCCAGGTGAAGCGGGAGGACCGAAAGAGGCTCTCGCGGCTCGTCTGCTGTATTCCCCTTTCCATCGTATCGCGGGAGTCCGGAGAAGAGATGGTCACCGCCGGAGGCGTCGATCTGGATCAGGTGGATCCCAAAACCATGGGATCCCGCCTGGCTCCGGGGCTTTTTTTCTGCGGCGAGGTTCTCAACATCGACGGGTTCACGGGAGGCTTCAACCTCCAGGCCTGCTGGTCTACGGGCTATCTGGCCGGCAGGGGCGCCGCCGCCTTCGTCACGAGGCACTCGTGACGAAGGCGCCCACTTGAAGTATGTTAGGGGTGGAATGAACTCAAACGGCGTGCAAGGCGGCCGCGCCATCCTCGTCGGCGTGGAGAAGAAAGGGGCCCACTCTCCGTGGACCGTCCACGATTCGCTCGAGGAGCTGGGCCAGCTTGCCTCCACGGCCGGGCTCACCGTGGCCGGCGTCTCGTACCAGAAGCTCCTCCACCCCGACCCTTCGACCTATGTCGGCTCAGGCAAGGTCGAAGAGCTCAGGCAGATCGCGGCGGCTGAAAACGCGGGGTACCTCGTCTTCGACGAGGAGCTCTCCCCCGGACAGCAAAGGAAGCTGGAGAAGAGCCTTGGCGACGGGGTTCGGATCATCGACAGGACGCGCCTCATCCTCGACATCTTCAGCCGGCACGCACACTCCAAGGAGGGCAAGCTCCAGGTCGAGCTTGCCGAGTACCAGTACCTCCTGCCCCGTCTGACGGGCTTGAGAATGGACCTGGAACAGCAGGTGGGAGGCTCCGGAGCCGGCCCCGTAGGCCTTCGTGGACCGGGAGAGACTCAGCTCGAGCTCGACCGCAGGCAGGTGCGCAGGCGCATCCAGAAGCTCAAGGGAGACCTGGAGGAGGTGCGCACCCACCGGGAAATGCATCGGGCGCAGCGAGCGAGGTCGGGGATCCCCGTGGTCTCCATCGTGGGCTACACCAATGCGGGCAAAAGCTCGCTGCTCAATGCCCTCACCGGCGCCGGAGTGCTCGTTGAGGACAAGCTGTTCGCCACCCTGGATCCCACCACCCGCAGGCTCCGCCTTCCCAGCGGCCGGGAAGTTCTGCTCACGGATACGGTCGGCTTCATCCGGAAGCTTCCCCACGACCTGGTGGCGGCCTTCCGCGCCACCCTGGAGGGGATCGAGGAGGCCGCCTTGATCCTGCACGTTGTGGACGCAAGCCACCCCCGGGCGCTGGACCAGATTTCGGCGGTGGAATCCACGCTCACGAGCCTCGAGGTGATCAATACAAAGCAGCTGCTCGTGTGGAACAAGATCGACCTGCCGCCGGCGTCCGGCATCGCCCCCGGCTTTCCGTCGTCGCATCACGAGTGGGTCAAGGTGAGCGCCCTCACGGGAAAGAATCTCGACCTGCTTCTGGAGAAGATCGAGGAGATGCTCCAGGACTCCCTCGTTTCCCTGGAAGCCGTGATTCCCTATCGCCGCTACGATCTTGTGACGAGCGCCTACGAGCAGGGGACCGTGGAGGAGAGGGAGGAGACGCCCCACGGCGTGCGCCTTCGCGCCTCGGTGCCGAAGTCACTCGCGGAGCGGATATGGGCGGCCGCGGGCATGGAGGGCAAGGGCCCTCCGGAGGTCAATCCCCGGAAACCGCGCGGAAGTGGAGTTTCTTGAGGTGATGCCGCGACCAGAGCCAGGAAGCGGGCAGGATCGCGATGTTGCCCAGGCCCACGGCCGCAAACACCCCGTACATCCCCCAGCCGAAGCCTGAGGCAAACAGATAGGCGAGCGGCACGGCAAGCAGCCCGATGCGCATCACGGTGATGACCAGCGCCGGGATGGGAGTACCCGTTCCCTGGAAGGTTCCGCCGGCGATTATCGCGCTTGCCACGCCGATATACGTGAAGGAGAGAAAGCGCACCTGGGCGGCGCTCCCCCCGATGACGGTTTCAACCCCGGAGAAGGCCCGAAAGATGGTGGGCGCGAACAGCGAGTAGAGCGCCGCGATGCCCACGATGACGAGGATGCTGGTGAAGATGTTCGCGTCGTTCACCTGCCGGAGCCTCTGAAGGTTCTTCCTGCCGTAGTTCTGGCCGACCATGGTGATGTTCGCGGCGGAGATGGCGAAGAGGGGCACGAGCACGAGCTGGTCCACCCTCCCCACCAGAGACCAGGAGTTCATCTCCGCCTCTCCTATCCCGCTCACCAGCTTGTTCAGCAGCATGAAGGAGACGGCCATGGAGAGCATTCCGATGGATTGGGGGAATCCGATGCGGACGATCTCGCCCACCAGCCGCCGGCGGGCCTTGAAGATGTTGAGGCTGAACGGGATGGACGAGCGGCCCGTGGGAAACACGTACGCCGTGTACAGCGAGGCGATGCCGAGGGAGATGGAGGTGGCCAGGGCGGCACCGGCCACGCCCATGTGGAACGTGAATATGAAAAGAGGATCCAGGCCGATGTTGGCCACGGTGGAGATGGTCATTCCTATGGCGATGTATTTGGTTCGGCCCTCCCCCTGGAGGATCCCGATGATGACCTCGATGAAAAGCATCAGGGCGAGCCCGGGAAGGACGTAGCGGAAGTACTCGATTCCATAGCCGATGGCTTCCGCGCTCATCCCCTTGCCGGCAAGAAGCCCGACGATGTCGTCTATGTAGATGTATCCCGCCGCCAGGGAGACCACGGAGATGGCGGCGGCGAGCAGGAAGCCGGAGCTCGCGATCCTGCGCAGCGCGGCGTGGTTTCCCTCACCGATGCTTCGGGCAACGAGGGTGCTCACGCCCACGGCTAGCCCGGACGCCAGCGCCGTGAAGAGGAAGAACACGGGGAACACGATCCCGGTGCCGCTGATCAGGGCGGTGGAGCTCCTGTCGATCAGGGATATGAAGACCGTATCGACGATATTGTAGAGGAAATTGAAGAAGTTCGCCAGCAGGATCGGAAGCCCCAGCTTTATAGTGACGGGCAGGACCGGCCCCTCGAACATGCCATGAATCTCGTGGATTTTAGCATCCGCCATGGAACGGTGAAGATACGGGTTTCGGCCCGACGCTGTCAATCCGTCGGGACCCGCGGATCAACTCCCGGCTGCGTCCTGCTCATGGTTCGCGGTCTGGCGGGCGGCGTTGCGCCTCCCGAATCTGTGGTTTCTCGCGGCGCAGCTGAACGCCAGGACGTTCTCCCAGGGAGTCTCGGGAAGGATGGTTTCGGAAGGGCAGACGATGCACCGCAGGTCTCCGCCCATCTCATCCATAAGCCGGGAGGTCTCGCCTCGGACGTTCTCGGCGGGGCTCCGGGAAAGGGTCTCCCGCGCGTCCAGTGTCGCGCACGCCACGATCCTTTCTCCCCAGCGCTCCTTGACCGAGGACGACTCCCGGCGGCCGGTCCCGAGAGGATGGAAGATCTGAAACCCCAGTTCCACCAGATCCGGCGCGACGACCGCGAGATCTCCGCAGGTGTGGATGAAGAAAACGGCGCGGGGGTATGCGGCCCGCACCCCGGAGAGAACGGACTTCCATGCCGGCTTGATCAGGGAGCGCCAGAGGGCAGGCGTGATGGAGGCGCCCTGCGGACCGCCCGCGTCGTCCCAGAAAACCAGGACGTCGATTCCCGCGGCCGCGGATTCCTTTGCGAGCCGGAGCGTGAAGCTCGCGGCCTTCTCAACAACGGCGGCCGCCATCTCCGGTTTCTCCTCCGCATCGGAGACGAAACGATCGAGCCCCCGCAGGCGCCAGGACCGCTCGAAGATGCTCCCCGCGGAGCCGACGACGGGGTATCCCCGGTCGTGGTACTCGCGCACGGCCTCATCCACCCCGGCGCGGGAGAGCGCGGCGTCGGGATACTCCTCTATCTCCGCCACACTGCGCGCTCCCGCGAGCGGAGCCGTAGGCTCCCCGCCGCCGAAGCTCTCCTTCACCGAGGCGATCCTGAAATCGTAGTCGAAATACTCCGCGGCGTCTCCACGGCTCGTCTCTTCCTTCAGACGGCTCTGGAGGGCGCCGCAGAGCCCGCTTGACGCTCCGACATCGAGAGTGAACGGGATCCAATGGGGAGTCTTTCCGGAGATGAGAAGATCGAAGTTCTCGCGGGCCGTCATTGAGGCCTCCCGACCTGAAATGCTAGAACCACTTTCGCGTGCTGTCAAGGAGGGCACCGGCTCATTGCGCCGCCGGGGCCTCCCTTCTTGACTTTCAGGAGCCGATGTGAAAGAAATTGAAAACCTGTCATGGTTTCCCCTTGCCTGTCCGAAAAAGCCGCCCGATTGAGAGAGATCCTCCTTTCCCTGAAGAACGTCGCGGTCGCCTGCTCCGGCGGAGTGGACAGCTCGCTCCTTTTGGCCTTTGCGGCCGACGCGCTTGGCACGGAAAAGGTCGTTGCCTTCACGGCGCTCTCCGTGCTCATCCCGCGCAGCGAGAAAGGCCAGGCGGCGGAGATCGCGCGCCTTCTCGGCGTCTCCCACATCGCCGTCGAGTTCTGCCCGCTCAGGGACGAGGCCATCACCGCCAATCGCGCTGAAAGGTGCTACCACTGCAAGCGCGCCGTGTTCACCGAGCTTTCGCGTAGGGCGGGAGATCACAGCCTGCGCGCTCTGCTCCATGGCGCAAACGTGGACGACCGCGCCGACTTCAGGCCCGGCCAGAAGGCCGCCGATGAGCTGGGGGTCCGCGCTCCGCTCCTGGAAGCGGGCCTGTGCAAGGAGGAGATCCGCGCTCTGGCACGGGAGAGGGGGCTTCCCAACTGGGACCAGCCCGCGATGGCGTGCCTCGCTTCCCGCATCCCCTACGGCACACCCTTGAGCCGCGAGGCCCTGGAGCGGATCGATGACGCCGAGCAGATGCTCCGCGAGCGCTTCTCCTTCCGGCAGGTGCGGGTTCGGGACCACATGCCCGTGGCGCGCATCGAGGTCGAGCAGGGCGACCTCGCGCGCCTGATCGAGGCCCGCCGCCAGATCGTGAGCGGCCTCACCTCCATGGGGTGGCGCTACGTGACCGTCGACCTCACGGGTTTTCGAAGCGGAAGCATGAACGAGGCGCTCCCATGACGGGCTTCGCGGTTCCCGACCTCCCCCGCCATGACAGGAAGGGGGTCCGCGAGGTCATTCTTGCGGACGGCAAGAGCGTCGAGCAGAGCCTGGCCATCGCCCGCGAGTTCGTCACGGAGAGCGGCCGGGCGATCCTCAGCAGGATCGGCAAGGAGCTGGAGGGACGCCTTAAAGGGGAGTTCGCGGGGGGTGCGGAGGTGGACTGGGCGCCCGCATGCAGGGCGGCCGAGGCAGGGCTCCATAGGCTCGTCGAGCCTCTCACAGCCATGATCGAAGAGCACGACGTCGACGTGCTCATCGTCGCGGCCGGCATGGACGGGGCGCTTCCCTCCGTGGTGGCGGGCCTGGCTCCCGTTTCCGTCGTGGGGCTCCCCACCTCCGTCGGCTACGTGGCCGACATGATCGCCAACCGCGCGGCCGCATTCCGCGAAGCACGGCAGGCATGAGCACTGTCCTCTACCTCGACCTGGTGAACGGCGCAAGCGGGGACATGCTCCTCGCCTCGCTTTTGGACCTCGGAGTCCCGGTGGAGAAGCTCACGGCGGGGCTCGGGCTCTTGAACCTCTCCGGCTGGTCGCTTTCCGCGAGAAAGAAGGTCTCCCGCGGGATATCCGGCACCAACGTCGAGGTGCGCGACGACTCCGCATCCCATCCGGCGCGACACCTTGCGCAGGTGCGGGACATCATCCTTTCAAGCGCGCTTTCGGAGGGAGTGAAGGAAAGGGCCTTCTCCGTTTTCGGAAGGCTTGCCCGCGTGGAGGCTTCCATCCACGGCATCCCCGTGGAAAAGGTCCATTTCCACGAGATCGGCGCCGTGGACAGCCTCATCGATATCGTGGGGTTCATCCTGGGCCTCGAGCTTCTCGGCGTGAAGCGTGTCTGCTCCTCCGCGGTCCCCCTGGGAAGCGGAACAATCGAAACCGAGCATGGGACGCTTCCCGTGCCCGCCCCGGCCGCCCTTGCGCTCCTGGCCGAAGCCGGGGCGCCCACGAGGCCTCACCCGGCCCAGACCGAGATCCTCACTCCCACGGCTGCGGCGCTTCTTGCCGAGCTTGCCTCATTCTCTTTTCCGCAGATGAGCCTGCGGGGGGTGGGTTACGGCGTGGGCGCCCGGGAGTTCCCCTGGGCGAACATTGTCCGCGCATGGCTGGGAGAGGACGGCGTGAGTGCCGCTCTTGAGGCGCTCGAGGCCGTCATCACCATAGAGTGCAATATAGACGACTCGGGCGGCGAGGCGCTCGGTTTCGCGCTGGAGCGGCTTCTGCGGGCGGGCGCCCTGGACGCCTGGTTCACCCCCATCCAGATGAAAAAGAACAGGCCGGCGGTCATGCTTTCGGTTCTGGCGCGTCCCGAGGACTCACAGCGCCTGGCCGAGCTGGTTCTGCGCGAGACCTCGACCCTGGGGGTGCGAATTTCTCCCCCCTGTCCCGTTTCTCCCGAATATGAAGACTGCGCGCGAATCGCGCGCGAGAAGGGTCTCCCCCTCAGTCAGGTCATGGAAGAGGCCTCCCGCGCCGCACGCGGGACGTGAACGGTCCGCGGTAGGGCGGCTGCTCATCCCGCTTTCCCGGCATAATCAAACCCCGTATATTCTGGTGAGAGAGGAATGTCGTGGGCCCATGTATCATGTCGGCGAACGTTGGCTCATCCGTTGCATGAAAGGCGATAGCGCGCAAACACGGGACGGGGTGCTCTTCAAGAATCACCAGGCCGGGGAGGAGCGCGCGGGAGCCCTCCGGGGTATTGCCGAGCTCTCCGACGGCAACCCCAATCCAATCCTGCGCATCTTGAGGGACGGCACGATCCTGGGCCTCCAACGCGTCCAGGGCAATTACTACGGCCGCCCGGCCCTCGCGGAGGTGATCGCCCCCCTGCTCGCGAAGGGAAGGTGGGACGAGACGGGGTAGTCTCTCGCCGCTTCGCCCTGTGCGGGCGCGAGTGAAGAGCAGTATATTCGACAGGGAGGAGAAAAAGTGCCCGGGATTCAAAAAGGCGACGATGTCCGCTGGAAAAACGGGATACAACAAGATGGAGCGGCGGCGTGGGGTGGGAGTATCGCGTCCGTCGGCACGGAGCTCGATTTCATTGGGGTCGAAACCATCGAGCCCCATGTCAAGGACCAGCTCCAAATGGATCTCGCGAAGGGCGACTCTGCGCTCACCGTTCGATTCCTGGGCAAGAGCCTCCTGCGCAACCCTGGGGAGTTCATGACGCCGCTCCTCCTGCGGGCCCTGGCCGATGCCGCCGTAGAGAAGAAGAGGCTCGTCATGGACTTTCGCGGCCTGTCCTACATGAACTCATCCACGCTCACGCCGGTGATCAAGATTCTGGAGAGAGCGAGACAGAGCGGCGGGAAGATCTCCGTGCAGTATCGCAAGTCCGTGAAGTGGCAGGAAATCTCCTTCTCCGCGCTCATCATATTCGAAACGCAGGATCAGAGGATCACGATCGAAGGGTGGGGTTGAGGTGCAGCAATCGCTTCCGATTTTCGATGGATGGCTCACGGCGGGAAACACGAGAAAGCGGATCAAGGCGCGGTTCGCTTCCGCGCACTCCCTGTGGGTAGAGCTGGAGCCCGGAGCAATCGGCGAGCACATCGAGAACCTCGAGCTGGCGGTGGAGGACAAGATCGTCGCCATCGGGTCGTGCCGGGAGATACCGGAGCCGGATGCCCCGAACGGCATGCACCGGCTTGTTCCCGTCGCGGACATCTTCGATCTGAAGAAGCTCTTCTTCAAATCCCAGATCGAGACCCTGGAGTCCGCAACCCTGAATCTCTCCCTGGCCCTCGGCTACAAGAAGAAGATCGACCACGCGTTCCGCCAGTTCGTGTCCGATCTCACCTACGATCTGAACGTGTACATGAGCATGCTGGACCGCATGGATTCGGAGGGTGAAGGAGAGCCTCCCGCCGTCGCCGGGCTCGTGCAGGAGCGCATCATCGAGGGAGTGGGCCCGCGGCTGTCGGCGTACATGGATGAGAGCCTCGAAGAGCTCCAGCGCATCGTCTCGGGCTTCAGCGAAGAGGAGCACCTGCACCATGGGCTCTACTTCCGCAGGCAGCTGTGGAACATCATCCTTCGCGCCCCCATCATGGCCAGGACCAATCTCAAGCCGCGGGGATACGCGGGGGATTCGGAGATGATGCGCATGATCTATCTCGACGGCTACCAGGGGGATTCCACCTTCGGAAGGATCCTCCACAGGCACGCCGTCGGACTTCCCGCCGCCGAGGCCATCCGAAAAAGGCGGACGGACGTGGCCTCGATGATCCACCGCTACATGGAGGAGTGTCACGTGCCCCCTTCCCAGAAGGTGAGAGTGCTCTCCGTGGGATGCGGACCCGCCTTGGAGGTCAGGGACATCATCAGGAACAGGCGCGACAGCGCCGCCGTGCATTTCTCCCTGCTGGATCAGGACCAGCAGGCGCTTCTGGAGGCGGCGGGGCTCGTTGACGAGATGGAAAGCTCGCTCGATATCGAGATCTCGGTCGATTTCATCCGCGAATCGGTGCGCACCATGCTGGGAACCGATGAGCTTCAGGAGAGATGGGGCAAGTTTCATTTTATCTATGCAATGAGCCTCTTCGATTACCTCACCTTGCCCACCGCAGTCGCCGTCATCAAGAAGCTGTATTCCCTGCTCAGGCCCGAAGGAGAGATGGTGATCGGCATCTTCTCCCAGGAAAACCCCACCCGCTTCTACATGGAGTACTGGCTGGATTGGAAGATCTTCCACCGCACGAGGGCGGATATGGATCAGCTGGCCTCCGGGCTTGCCGGCGCGCGTACCGAGCTCCAGCTCGACGATACGGGGATCCAGATGCTCATGCGCGTAAGAGGGGAGGAAGCACAAGGCCATGGAAGTCAGGCGAAATGAGCGAAAGAGGCTGATCTACCACCTGCGGGTATTCGACGCCGACAGCGGCAAGCTGTTGGGACACCTGGTCAACATAACCACCAGCGGCATGATGCTGATCGGAGAGAGCCCCATTCCCGTGGATACGGCCTTCTCCCTGAGGATGGACCTTCCCAGGAACGTCATGGCGGACGCCAGCCTGAAGTTCTCCGCTGAGAGCAAGTGGTGCCGCAGGGAGGCAGGAGGAGAGTTCTTCAGCGTGGGGTTCCGCGTCTCCAGGATCTCTCCCGAAGGGCTGGCGGTTGTCCAGCAGCTGGCGAAGGATTTCTACCAGGAAGAATACGAGGAAGAGCCGACGGCGGACATGAATCCGTCGCTGTGAGGTGGGCCTCAGCTCACGATGGTGAAGACGGCGAGGCCGATGAACAGAACGACGACACCGAGCTTCACCTTGCCCATGTGGATCTGGAACAGGCGCGTTATCCCCGCGGAGCTCACCCCGGCGTAGCTCGCGCCAAAGACGGCGAGCAGGGGGAGGATGAAGCAGAAGTTGTACAGCGCCAGAAGCCCAACGGTAGAAGCGCTCGTCCTCACGCGGGCCAGGTAGGTCAGGATGGGCAGGTACACCTGTCCCGTGCAGGCAAACTCGAAAATGGAAACAAGGAAGCCGAGCGCGAGGGAGCTGCCTGCGAGCGTTGCGGTCCGGACGCGCGCGCGGATCGATCCATGGATCCGCCTTTTCAGGGCGGAGGGAAGCTGGAGCAGGATCTCGGTGGGGCGGCCGCGGCGGATGAGCACGTAGTCATAGAGGCTCAGGCCCGCCACCGCGAGGAGCGCCGCCGCCAGCGCCCAGCGCAGGATTGCCGAGACAATGGAGAACGCCGCGGCCGCCCTGAGCGCGGCGAAAAAGCCGAGCCCGATCGCGAAGTACGTGAGAAAGACCGCGAGGGAAAACAGCAGGCCGAGGATGAACACCTCCCGCCTGCCCCGTCCCGCGAGCGCCAGGGAGGCGAGGAGGAAGATGAGAGTCGTGAAGGCGCAGGGGTTGACCCCGTCGACGAGGCCCCCGGCAACGGCGACCGGCACGGCGAGCCTTCCCGCCGCCTGCCCACCGGAGAGCGGCGCCCCCGCCGGCGAGGAAAAGCCGCCGGCGGCGATCAAGCGGAGCTTCCCGGCCAGCTGCTCGCGAATCTCCTTCTCGCCCTGAAGGATATCGCCGGCCACCGCAAGCACGGGTACGGTGCGCAGGCTCTGACCCCGCGCCCGAAGAAGCGCGCCCAGCTCCTCGTATGCCGTGGGCTGGAGGATGTCTTTCCTTTCCACGGTTATCTGGCGGCCGATCTCTCGCGAAAGCCGGGGAACCTCCACGGAAAGAAACTCTTCGCAGCTCTTGCAGCCCGGCGTGTAGTAGTAGGAGATCGCTATCCCAGCGGTGGGCCCGCCGCCCGTGCCGGAAAGCGACAGACGCCCGGAGGAGCTCTCCCCGCGGACAGTGGCGAAGAGGGAGTAGGGCTGCAGCTGGGGGGACGGGCGGGCCGTACGGACGATGAAATCCTTTCTCACTAGCCCCACGTCATCCGATGAATCGTAGCCGAGGCGGAAGCTCCCCGAGGAGCGAGGGGCAAGGCTGAGCGTTTCAGGTTCCGCGCTCAAGCAGGAGCAGGTGGGGACGAGCGAGACGGAGACTGCCGTTGGAGCGGGATTGGAGACGGTGAGGACGATCTGGATCTTCTCTCCCCGCGCGATCATTCCCGCCTTCCATTGCGGCGGAGAGAAGGTGAGAGCGGCCTGGGCGGAGAGCCCGCCGGCGATGAGCGCCAGACACGCGAAAACGCATCCGGCGAGCCGTACCGTTCGCGATTCCATGCCGGTTTGAGATTATGCGGGACGGCTTCCCGGCCGGCGATCCCCGCGCTTCGCCTTCGAGAGCTCCGCGATGAGCAGGAGCGCGCAGCCGACCAGGATCGAGAGATCGGCGAGGTTGAAGATCCCCGTCCTGATCCCGCCGATCCCGATATTGATGAAATCCCCCACCCGGCCGTCGGAGCGGATCCGATCTATCAGGTTGCTCCCGCCTCCCCCGGCGATGAACGCCAGACCGATCAAGACGATGGGGAGCACTTCTTTTTTCCGTAATAGGAAGACGGCGATGATGGAGAGAACGACGATGGGAAGACCGATGAGGGCGATCCTGCGGACGATTTCTGGCAGGCGCGATCCGAGGCTCAGGAACGCCCCCGTGTTCTCGACGTACTGCAGAACCAGAACGTCCGCGACGAGGAAGACGGTTCCTGCGTCCTTCAGGCGCGACCTGGCTATGGATTTCGTCCCCTGATCGCAGCCGATATTCATGAAGACGATGAGGAGAACGAGGATCAGCCGCGCGAGCCTTTTCGTCATTTGCCGTGTTCCTTTCTCAAGCGAGAGTAATCGCACGGGCGGTTCGTTTCAAGTCGGCGGCGGCCGGCAAGCATCATCCGTTTTGTCGTCCGTCGATATCGATTCGGCGCCCGGCTTCGCGCGCCGTCGGATCTAGTGCGTTCCGTTTTGCGAGCTTCCCAGGTACTCCTCATAGGAGGTATAGCCTTCGTCGGGCTGCTTCTTCTCATCCAGGAATACGACCTTGTTCCTGGTGAGCTTGGCCGCATAGAGAGCCCCATCGGCCCTCTGGACCCCTTCGTTCATATCGGCGATTCCGCCGGCGTCCGCCACTCCGATGGAGAGGGTGCCGCAGGGTTCCTTCCTCTCATCCGAAATCAGCTTGACCCCGATGAAGGCCCCCTTGAGCTGGAGGTTCTGCTCCTGCGTGAAGCGCAGCCGCTCCGCCATGACAATTCCCGTGTGAAGGTCCGAGGGGATGGCGAGGAGGATCTCCTCCCCTCCGTAGCGCACCGCGAGATCTCCCTCCCGGATGTTGTCCAGGATCATGGCCGCGGTCTCCTTGAGCACCTCGTCGCCGTCGGGGTGGCCGAGCTCGTCGTTCACCCACTTGAAGTGATCGATGTCGATCATGAGAAGCGTGAGCGGCTTTCCCTCGGCGCGCAGCTTGTCCATCCGCCGGGGAAGCTCGGAGAGGAAGTAGTTCTTGTTCTTCAGGCCCGTGAGGGTATCCACGAACTGACCGGGGAAGTCCTCCGTGAGGCGGTTCTGCAGCATGAGCAGGGAATCGCGGCCGCGCTCCTCCTTCTCCCGTATCCACACGCGCTTCTCCTCTTCCGCGGCCACCGCCATCGCATGGCTGCTCTGCGCCACGAAGCTCTTCCTGTCGTTGAGCAGGTAGCAGTAGAGGTCCGCGATGCCGCGGAAAACATCGAAGAAGACCACCTGCGCGATGGCGGGGATCTGGGAGGAGGCCCGGCGGTAGCGCGCCTCCACGTAGCGGCGCACCTGCCGCGTGACGGGCCTGTAATCGGGGGAGCCCACCTGGGAGCGCGCGGCGAAGTCCACCACGGGAGCGGATCCCAGGTCTTCGGCCAGCTTCATGCGAAGCGGGTCCTCGGCGTCGATGAGATCGGGGTTGATGGTGTCCCCGATCTCGGAGAGGAGCTGGTTCAGCCGCTCGGCCAGCTCGAAGAGCTCGGGGGCGTCCGAAATGTCGCGCTCCGCGAGCAGGTGCCCGAAGTTCTTGATGGCGTGGTTTCTCAGGCGGTTTGCCCGCTCCTCGATGCTTCGCGCCCGGAGGCTTTCGCGGAAGATCTTCACGTAGCGCGGATCCCCCGATGTCTCCATGGAAAGCTCGTGGATCTCGTCGAGGTACGGCTCGAAGAGGGTGCCGTATGCGTCCTTCCAATCGTCGCGCAGGCTCGCAACGACCGTGCCCAGGCCGTCCCTGGCGAGGATCGTTTCCATTCGGTAGCCGTCCACGGAGTCGAGCAGGTCGTCGACGATCATGTGCACGATGATGATGAGGCTCATCACGTCCCCGGAGGCGAGAATCTCCAGGTCCGCCGTCCGTCTCTGGAGGATCGGATGGCGTGAAAAGACGCGGTTCATGAAGTAGGGCAGGACGAACTCGCCCTGCTCCACCCGCTCGATCCCCGAATCGGGGAAGAGCGCGGAAAGCGTCGCGAGGGTTCCCTCGAAGCGGTAGGAGAACTTCTCCAGCTTCTCCTGCTCCAGCCGCTCCAGCTCTTTCTCCTTCTGCTCACGCAGCGCCTTCTCGCGCATCTCCGCCAGGCGCTGCTGGAAGCCCTCGTAGGTGAGGATGTTCTCGTCGCGCAGATCGAGAAAGGCGAAGATCTTCGATTTCTTCAGCGGCGTATCCTCATCCTCCTCGTAGAATGAGGCGATCATCTTCAAGAGCGCGGGGTAGAGCTCGTGTTTGAAGACGGCCAGGTCCTGGAACGCCGCGCGGAAGAGGGTTTCGGCGTCGGAGAGCTCCGCCAGGGCGTTCGCCCGCTTGTCGTGGACGAGGTTTACCTCCTTCACCACGTCGAACAGGGCGTCGAGCGTCTCCGCCTCGATCCCCTCGGTGATGAGGATCATGCGGTAGGCTTCCTTCACCGCCCGCGCAAGCGCTGAAACCTCGACGCGCAGGTCCGCCTTGAGGCTCGCCCAAACGTACTCGAGACTTCGCCGCAGCATCTCGCTGGGCTCGCAGAACGGCCCGAAGAGCTCCAGCGCGAACGGCTCGCGCACCCCGAGGCTTCGCCGCACCTCCTGCTCGACGTTCCTGGCCCTCTCCCTATCCATGATCCTGCGGGCCGGGAGGCCGCCGCCGAGAAGCCTGCGGGAGGAGTAGCGCAGGGCGTCGACCGTATCGATGAGAGAGTAGTCGAAGGGGTTGGCAACCAGGAATCCCCTGCGCTCGCCCAGCAGCTTGAGGAACTCCCTGCTCGCATAGTCCTTGCGGCTCTTGTCGAAGATGCCCAGGAGGTCATTGACGATCTCGGAAAGGCGCGCCATCTTGAAGCCCCGCGCGAATGCCCACCTGTTGATCTTGCGCCGGAGGCGGGGAGCGAGGGGCGGCAGCCAGTCCATCGCCCTTCTCTTGAGGTCCCCCTCGGGGCCGATGTCCGCCACGCCGAGCTTGCCCGCGCCTTCGAGGCCCCAGGAGGCGAGGGCGGATTTCGCTCTCTCCGAGCGCGAAGCGGTGCGGCGCTCAGACAGATCCCGCCGGCTCTTCAGGCGGGAGAGCATGGCGGAGGATCGCCGCCTGGCCTCCTCCTCCCCATAGCCCCGGTCGCGAAGGTTCTTGTAGACCTTTTCGATCTCCTGCCGCGACACGCCCTTGCTGAGCAGGTGCTTGTAGAGATCCTGGCTGTCTCGATCCGAAGTCGGCATCACCTACCAGTATACCATCCCGGGCGGCGTGCGTCGAAGGACGGCCGCAGGGGCCCGCTCAGGCGGTGAGGCGCCGGAGGAAGGAAAGAACCTCGTCGGTCCTGCCGGAGAAGGCCCACAGGGAGCTTTTCCACGAAAGCTTCTTCTTCCCCGTCGGGCCTCCGGCGGCGGGAGAGCGGAACCCAAGCTCGCAGGAGGGGGCGTGAAACCCGGCGCAGGCAAACCCCAGCACCCCGCCCAATACGCCGCGCTGAACGGGCTCGCGGGTGTACTGCCCCGGCGGGGCCTTCTCGAACTCCTTGAGCACGAAGGTGGCCCGCCCCGTTTCCCTGTTTTCCAGGAAATAGGCGCCGCGGCTCTTGGTTTCCACGGCGTCCAGCCACGCCCGGATGAGCTTGTCCCCCCGGCATGGGATCACGGCGCACCCGTCGGCCAGCTCCACCATTCCCGCGGGCAGCCCCGTGAGCCCCGTGTCGGCCCAGTACCTTTGAAGAGGCAGACGGGCCTGGCCGCCCACCTTCAGGCACGTGGCGTTCCACAGCCCCACCGCCACGGGGGAATCCTTGACCTCCAGCACCGTCTCCTCGTCGTAGCCGGCCTGCCGAAGGTAGGTGGTGCCCCAAAGGGCGGCGAGCTCCTTCTCCCCGTAGACCCTGATCCGCCGAAGGATGCGAAAAGAGATCCGCGCTCCCGCGCGATAGGCCCACAGATCCCCCTGGTTCTCCATGCTGGAGAAGCCCTTTTCATCCACCGCCGTGTACGCGCCGGGGTCGAGGGAGTGGGGCACCGTGAAGGTTTCCGATGGGCGTTCCGCGTCCGGGATGAAGAACTCGCTCTCGGGGCACAGCCACATGCGGTCTCCCCCCGGATTGACCCATTCGGTCTGCTTGGCGCCGATCTGCAGAGAGCGGAAGAAATCGGGGTTGATCCAGAGGGCATTGTCCCCGCGCCAGTATGGCCACAGCCCGAGGACCCTGCCGTATTCCGGCAGGAGGAGGGCCGCGCCGTCCGTGCCGGTCTCCAGGACCTTGTACTGGATGCCCAGGGCATTGAGGTTCCTGACGGTATCCTCGAGGCTCACTGCGGCACGTCCTTGGACATGACCACAAGGTCGAAACGCTCCTGCCACCCCGTAGCGCGCCAGAAGCGCTTGCCCTCTTCGTTGTCCGCCATGACGAAGATGTGGCATTTCCGCGCGCCCCGGGCCGCCAGCCCCGTGAGGCAGCGCTCCACCAGCATTCTGCCCACCCCCGCCCGCCTCTGGTCCCGGGAGACTGCAAGGTGGTAGAGGAACCCCCGCCTCCCGTCATGGCTGCAGAGGACCGCGCCGACCAGCAGCTCTCCGTCCATCGCGACGAAGCTCAGATCCGGGTTGCGGGCGAGGAATGCCTCGATGTTGGGCCGCGAATCCGCCTGGCTCAGGCCGATCCCCTCGCTCGCTCTCCACAGCGCCGTTGCCGCCTCGTAGTCCGCGATGTTCATTGCCCGGATGTCGATGCCCACTTTCTTCCCCCTCACGCAAGTCCCGCGAGCCGCTCGCTCACCCGCCACAGCTCTTCGCCCAATCGCGCGTCATGGCTCGCGGCCGAGGATGCCGCCGGCCTCCGGTCCACGAAGTACTTCCCCGTCACCCCTTCAACCTCGGGAGACTCCGCCAGGTAGACCGACGTGGCGGCGCCCTTCTCCACGCCGATCCCCCGCATGCCCATAGCTTCGTGGAGGAGCTTGGTGTCCACGCCGCCGGGGTGGAGGCAGTTGACCGTGACTTCGGATGCATCGAGCATCCCGGCCAGCCGGTAGGTGAAAAGCACATTGGCCAGCTTCGACGAGCAGTACGCCGCCATCCCGTCGTAATGGTTTTCAGCCTGGAGGTCTTGAAAATCGACTTTCCCGCTCGAGTGCAGCATGGAGCTCACTGTCACGATCCGCGCCGCCCTTTGGGGAGCTGCGCCCGCGCGCAGGCAATCGAGAAGGAGGAGGGTGAGGAGGAAGGGGGCAATGTGGTTCACGCTGAAGGTCGTCTCAAGCCCGTCCCCGGTCAGAACCCGTTTCTTCATGAAGGTGCCCCGCGTTGTTGACCAGCCCGCTCAGGCGCGGGTGCTCGCCCTTCATCCTCTCCGCCATGCGCCGCACCTGGGCAAGGGAAGAGAAGTCCGCCACGACGCTCTCCAGGGCGGAGCTTCCCGTTTTTTGCCGGATTTCAAGAAGCGCCGCCCGGCACCTTCCGGAGTCCCTGCCATGGATGATGACGCGGGCGCCCCCGCGGGCGATCTCGAGTGCCGTCTGCTTGCCGATCCCGTCGGTGGCTCCGGTGACGAGTACCACCCTCTCCGTCATCGCCCTCACTGCGCCGCAGTGCCCTTCACCAGGCCGTCTTTCCACTTCGAGACGCTTCCGAAGTCCACGACGCGATCGTAGCCCAGCCCCACAAGGGTCGAAGCGGCCCGCGCCGAGCGCATGCCGGAAGCGCAGTACACGATGACGATGGCTTTTTTGTCAGGAGTTGGAGCCTGGGCCGCAATCCGATCCACCGGGATGTTGACCGCCGTGGGGATATGGCCCGAGGCATACTCTTCTGTAGTGCGCACGTCCACCAGGAAGTACTGCCGGCTCTTTTCCGCTATCAGCTTCGCCAGCGAATCCGGATCCGAGTATGCCGTGTAGGGGGGGACGGTTGCACAGCCCGCCAGGAGAAAAGCGATCAATGCGCAGAGGGTGATCGCAATAGCAGCCTTTTTCATCGATAGCCTCCTCTTGGTCATGCCCGCCGAGATGCCGATCCCCGCGACGCCGTCGCTGAATATGGCGACGGCATCCCCGGAGCGTACGCCGCCGCTCAGGGGAAGATCTCCTTCAATCCCTGGGAGGCGACATACACGGCGCCGACTCCGCTTAAGTGATATGCCACGCGGACGGCCTCGGCGATCTCCTCCTTCGTGGCGCCTTCCTTGAGAGCGGACAGCGCCAGGGCCTTCACTCCGCTCGCGGCGCCGTGCGCGGCGTCGAAGGCGAGCGCGATCAGGAGCTTGATCTTTCGCGGCAGCGCGCCGTCGGCGTATACGATCTCGTCTTCTGCCGTGAGGTGGCTCATGAACTTGGGGTCGATCCTCATCATGGTTGACAGGGGATGCTCCGCCATATCGTTCCTCCTTCAATTCCTTCCGAGAAGTCCGTTCAGGGAGACCACGACCTTGTTGTCGCGCACGATGACGAGGCACACTCCCCCATCCGTCGTGTAGTATTCGAAGGCCTGCCGGACCGCGCCAAAGGGAAACTTCTCCTCAACCGCCTTCTGGGGGCTGACGTAGGCTTCAACGAGTGTTCCGTTCTCCACGAGGGCGACGATGGCGTGCTTTTGCCCGCCGGATTGGCTGTCTTGAAGCGTTCTCATCAGAACGGGATCTCCCATGACGGTCCTGGTGATCCGCCAGTCGAGCTCCCGCTCATCAGGCCCCATCTCCCTATAAATATACTCAGGCATGGAAGCTCCTACCGATGTACTACGATTGTTCGCCGGCTGTCAAGGAAGCGTGAATCATGCTACAGTTGCGGCAACGGGGATGAGCGAATCAGGACGGGTCCCGGACCGGGTGAACGCCATTCGCGAGGTGCTGGGGTACCTCGGGCGGTACAGGAACGAGCTTTTCGTGCTCAAGATCGACGATGCCCTCGTGGAGGAGCCGCTGTTCCCGCTTCTCATCCGGGACGTCGTGCTGCTGTATCGCATGGGCATCCATGTCGTCATCGTGCCGGGGGCGCGGCACGCCATCGACTCCGCCCTGGAGTCCGCGGGGATCCGCTCCCGCTACCACCAGGGGGTGCGCATCACCACCGAGGAGGGGCTTGCGCACGTCATGACGGCCGCATCCCGCGTATCAAACCGCATCCTCTCCCTGCTCTCGGAAAACGGCGCCCAGGCGGTTTCGGGAAACTGGGTGCGGGCGCGCACTCTCGGGGTCATCGAAGGCATCGATTTCCAGCGAACGGGAAGAATCGAGAAGGTGAACGTGACGCTTCTCTCGAAGCTGCTCGGCGAAGGGGTGATTCCCCTTGCAACCAATATCGGCTGGAACGCCGTGGGCAAGGCCCACAACCTTTCCAGCACCGAGCTCGCCGTGGCGGTGGCCTCCGCAATGGGAGCGGCAAAGCTGTTCTTCGTCGGCATGGAGCCGGGCATCCCCGCCGTGGGAGAAGCTCTGCCGGAGCTCCGCGTGCGCGACTCCGGGGTGTACTCGAACATGGACCTTTCCCAGGTGGAGAGGCTCCTCGCAGCCGCGGGAGACTCGCTGGACCGCGAGCACCGCGTCCTCCTGGAGAGCGCCGTGGCGGCCTGCACCGGCGGGGTGAAGCGCGTTCACATCGTGGACGGGAGAGAAAACGGGATCCTCCTCGAGGAGATCTTCTCGATCTCCGGCCGCGGCACCATGCTCTTCGCCAACCTCTACACCAACATCTGCCCGGCATCCGTGGAGGACGTGCCGGAAATCATCAGGCTCATTCAACCCTTCGTTCAGCAGTCCCTCGTGCTCCAGCGCACCCCCGAGACCATTGCCGAGAACGTCGAGCGATGGGTCGTGTACAAGGTTGACGACGCCATCCGCGGGTGCGCGGCCCTCACCCCCTACGACGCCGAAAGCGGAGAGATCGAAGCCCTGGTTGTGGACGAGGATCATCGGGGCGGGGGGACCGGCGGGCGGCTCGTCACGTTTCTCATCGATCGCGCCCGACGGCTGGGAATGAAGCGGGTATTCGCGCTCACCACACAGGCAAGCGATTTCTTCATGGCCCTCGGTTTCGCCGAGGTGCCGCCCGAGGAGCTGCCCGCGGCGAAGAGGCAGCGCTACAACCGCCGGCGAAACTCCCGGGTCCTCGCCCTGGACCTCGCCGCGGGGGCGCACCACCCCGCTCACGTGTAGGCGGTCAGGCCCTCCCGTCCCCGATCTCGAAGGACCATGCAGGCTCCCTCCTCACCCCCTCCGCCCCTTGCCTTGCGGCGGCTGCCGCCGGATTCCCTCCAGGAGCTTCCTCACTTGTTCGCGGAACTCTTGGGGCGCGTCCACGTGCCCCCAGCTGTCCTTATACGTCAGAAGCCCGTCATAGGCGGGATCCGTGTAGCGTTTGAAGACGTGGGGAATGCCCTCCTCCTTCAGCAATGCCTCCAGAAGGTTCGCCTCGGTCTCGTTCGATAGAAGAATGATATCTTTGTCAGCTGCCATTGCGCCCCCCCGAGCGCGGAATGATCGCCGCGGCACCGGCCAAACTCGCCGGCACCAGCTAGACTCGGCGGCGAGGCCGGGTCCGGCAGCGCCGGCAAGGCGCGTGGTGACGGCGACGCGCGGCCCCCTGGCTGTTACAGCGCCGGGTCTATCTGCCGCAGATGGTGCTCCATGTGCTCGATGTATTTCACAATCACCGTCTCGAGCGTCATGGGCTCTCCCTCCCCGATTCGGCACGGCACGGAAAGCTTTTCCCGGGGCATGGCTTGAACCACATGCGCAATGTGCCTGTTCAGGGCCACCCAAAGCTCAGCAAGCTGGCGCCAACCCTCCCGAGCGTAGGCCTGTACGCGCACCCAGTCCGGCTGGGCATAGCCGGGGAAGCGAAGCTCATCGGAGAGCTGGGCGCGAATAAAGCGCTGGTGGTTGTTCGACGCCGAGTCTATCAGGTGCCCCAGGATCTCCTTCTTGCACCATTTGCCAGGGGCCGCGGGTCCGGATACCTCGGCCTCGGAAAGCCCGAGAAGCTTTCCGCCGGCGCGGTTTACGATGTCGTTTATGGTCTCACTGGATGTCATGACGACCACGATATTTCCGCGGCCCGCCCGCGTCAAGGGTTGGCGGCCGGGATTTCATCTCGCCCCGCGTTTCATCTCCATTGCCGCCCCGCCCCCATTCTGATATCCTGACCGACCTGAATGAGCCTTGATCTTGAATCCATTGCCAGGGACTACGGCCGGGTGGTCTCATCGGTGTGCGGGCGAATGATCCGAGACCCGGAAGCGGCGGAGGATGCTGCCCAGGAGATCTGGCTCGAGATAACAAAAAGCCTTCCTTCGTTCCGGGGAGACTCGAAGCTGTCCACCTGGATCTGCACGATAGCCCGGCGCCACGTGCTTGCCTTCGCCCGAGGGGAGCGCACCTACTCCATGAGATTTATCCGGGGCTACTTCCATGGCGAGGGCGGCGAGCCGCCTGTCCCGCCGCCAAACGATGCTGAAAAACCGGCCTGGGTGAAGCGGATGTGCGACAAATGCCTCACCGGCATCCTCCACTGCCTCGACGTAGACACGCGCCTGGCCTACGTGCTTCGCGAGGTGGCCCGGGTTCCCTAGAGGAGCTTGCGCGCATCCTGGGCAGGGAAGCTCCCTCCCTCCGCAAGACCCTGTCGCGGGCAAAGCATAAACTGGCTCGATTCCTGAAGGATGAATGCGGGCTCTACAACAGAAACGCTCCCTGCCGCTGCCGTATGCGCGCCTGGGTGGAGGAAGTGGATCTTCCCTCGGAATACGAGAAGCTTCGGACAATCGCCGCACGAGCGAGGCTGTACAGGGAGTCGGAGCGGATCCTGCCGTCCAGAAACTACTGGGAGAAAATCCTCTCAAAGCGGTCACAAATCACAGGCGCCTCCCACACATAAAGGAGGTACACGGTACCGAAACCTTTACGAGGAGGAATAGCATGACCAGCCAGGATGACGTGAGGATTCTCCAGGCCCTGTACGCCGGGGCGCTCGCCGATGCCGTGGTCCAGATGGGCCGCGAGGGGATCTTGGAGAAAGTGACGGAAATGAAAAAGCCGGAGCAGCTTCGGGAGGGCGCGGACAGGGCGCGACGCATGGGCATGAGATCGGCCAGCGAGGTCCCCACCCGGGGTTCCGAGATTTTCGGATGCACGGCCTGGAAGGCGGAAGAGGACGACATGGGCTTCTCCGCAGAGACCCGCTCGTGTACACTCTGCGCCATGACCAAGAGGATGGGCGGCCCGAAGCCATGCGCCATCTACTGCCTCAACCCGTCGCTCGATTTCATCGCCACGGAAACGCTCTGGGAAGGGGCGAAGTGCCGAATCGAAGCGAAACGGCGCGGGCAAGAGCGCTCAAGGTGAAGAGCGGTGTGAAAGGATAGAAGATGGAGACGCGGCAGGTATTCATGTCCTACGACGCGGAGGCGACCCCCGCGCCCAGCGATTTTCACTACTGCCCCCGATGCGGGGAGAAATTCGAGGGGCAGGAGCAAAGCCCGGAGCCGCGGCGCTGCATTATCTGCGGCTTCACCGTCTACAGAAATCCGCTGCCCGGCGTCGTCGTTCTCATCGAGAAAGACGGAACGGTCCTGCTGTGCAAGAGGTCGTCTGGAAGCTTTCAACCCGGCGAGTGGTGTCTTCCCGGGGGTTTCATAGAATACCATGAGGATTTCCTCAGCGCGGGCATCCGCGAGGTGAAAGAGGAAACGGGGCTGGACGTCGAGATCGTTTCGATCCTGAGCGTCGTCTCGAATTCCCTTGCGCCGAAGCTCCACACGCTTGTGGTGGTTCTCCTGGGGCACGTGAAGGGCGGGCAAGCGAAAGCCGGCGACGATGCCGTGTCCGTCACGTGGGTTCCCCTCTCCGGGCCCCTGCCGGAGATGGCCTTTGAGGCGGATGGGCACATCATCCAGCGCTACGCTGCCACGCGCCTTGCCGGCGCTCCCGTGGACCCGCGGTTCTCCCGCGGGGCGAAACACTAAAGGCCCGCGTGAGCGCTCACGGAGGCTCGTGAACATGTCGAAGATGCGGACACTGGGACGGATATTCCTGCGCTGTCTCATAGTCGGCGCGGTCTACTCTGCGGCGAACTCACTCGCCGCCGTCCTTCTGGGACCGCTCAGCCGCCTCGCTCCCACGGGGGAGACCATTGCCGTGTGGACGCTCACGGGGACTCTCATCTGCCTGTCCTTCAGCTATCTCATCCTCCGCTCTTCATGGCCGAGGTGGAGGACGGTGCTGGCAGTCTGGGCATCGCTCGCCTTGATCCGATCCATCGGCCTGGGAATAGAGGGGGCTCTCTTTAAACCCGCCGGCGCGGCCGCTTCCCTCAGCGGGGCGGCAGCGGGAATCGTCGTGGCTTTTCTGACCGCCTGGCTGGCCGTGTGGCTTTTCGCGCGGCCCGCGGGGCTCGAGGGGGGCGCGCCGAAGGCCGAACGGGCCTGGTGGAGCTGGCTCTGGCGCGTAGTCGTTGTCGGTCTTGCCTACTTCTTTTTTTACTTCGTCTTCGGCGCGGCGAACGCGTTCCTCTACACCATGAGCTTCTATCGGGACAACCCGCAGTACGGCCTGTCGATGCCGCCGGCGTCGGCGGTATTCGCCGCCCAGCTCATCCGCGGCCCGCTGTTCGCCCTGGGCTCGCTTTTTATCGCTCGCGCGGCGCAAGCCCCGCGTGCAAGGCTCGCCCTCTGGCTGGGAATTCTCCTTTTCGTCATTGGGGGGTTCGCGCCATACGTCGAAGCGACTTTCCGCACCATGCCGCTGGGATTCAACCTGGCGACGTTGGCGGAGATCCTTCTGCAGAACTTCCTCACGGGCGTCGTGGCCGCATATCTTTTTGGAGCGAAAGTCTCGAAAGAGCAGGCCTCGTGAGGGGCGATCCGCGTCGGTCTCGGTGTCCCGGCGCTTGACAGCACGCGGGCGGAGGGACTATAGCACGGTAGGCGTGTCACCGGAAAAGGAGGCACCTATGAAGCTTTCGCGCCGCACGCGTCTCATGCGGTTCGCCGCGATCGCCATTCTCGTCCTCGCTTCACTTCCCCTCGCAAGCTGCGAGACGTTCACGGGATTCGGACAGGATTCCTCGGATTCGAACGGGGAGGCCCAACAGGCGCCTACGGACGGCGCAGGCAAGGCGGCGGAGCCGGCCGTCGAGCGCCGCGAGGCGCAGGACGCCGGCTGGGACCTGGAGGCCCTGGACACGGCGCGCTCGGCGGGCTACATGAGCGATGTCGAGAAGGACGTCGTGCTCGAGATCAACAAGGCCCGCTCGGATCCCGCCCGCTACGCCGAGCAGTACATCAGGCCCATGCTGAAATACTTCTCGGGAAACGAATACAGGTATCCCGGGGAAATAACTCTCATCACGAGCGAAGGGGCGGCGGCGGTCCAGGCATGCATAAAGGCGATGAAGGCTCAATCGGTCCGCCCCCCGCTCCTTCCCCTGGAGCCGCTTGCCCTGGCCGCCCGCGACCACGTGAAGGACACAGGCCCGAAAGGGATCGTGGGCCACACGGGAAGCGACGGCAGCGACCCCTCCAAGCGGGTTCGACGCTACGCCAAAGGCCTCTATTGCGGCGAGAATATCTCCTACGGGCAGGGCAATGCGCAGAGCATCGTGACCCAATTCCTCATCGACGATGGTGTGCCCAGCCGCGGACACCGTGTCAACATCATGAAAGCGGACTACGGATTCATCGGAGATTCGATCGGAACGCACAAGACCTACCGCTCGATGTGCGTCGTGGACTTCGCCTTGAAATCATGAAAGCCGCAGGGGACCTCGCCGCGATTCCCAAGGTGGAGCTTCACCGCCACCTCGACGGCAGCGTGCGCCTGGAAACCATCCTGGAGCTTGCCCGGAAGCACGGCATCGACGTCGGGGCTCGAACCGCCGCGGAGCTCCGTCGAAGGGCAGTGATCGACCGGCCAATGAAGGACCTCACGGCCGTGCTGGAGAGCTTCTCCACCGTCCAGAAAGTCCTCCGCTCCTTCGACGACGTGAGCCGCGTCACCTTCGAGAACATCGAGGATGCATGGCGCGACGGGGTGAAGCTGGTGGAGCTTCGTTTCGCCCCGGCCTTCATTTCCAGCGGAAAGAAACTCTCCAATGATGAGATCATCGGCGGTGCGCTGGACGGCGTTGCCCGCGGCATGGAGGCGTACCCCATCGAGGTGGGGCTGATCGGGATTCTGCCGCGAAGCCATACCCATGACGAGAATGCCCGCGCCACCCGGGACCTGATCCGTTGGAGAGAGAGCGGCTCGCCGCATGCGCGGCGCATCTGCGGCTTCGATCTTGCCGATTCGGAGGACATCGAAGCGGCGGTGAGCTTCGTAGCGCTGGTGGAGGAAGCGCGCGAGGCCGGCATGGGCATCACGATCCACAGCGGAGAGAACACCAGCGCGCTTCACGTCAAAAAGACGCTCGAGCTTTTCAGGCCGGACCGCATCGGACATGGCATCAGGGCATGGGGAGACCAGGATCTTGTACGGCGACTGCGTGACGAGGACGTCCCGCTGGAAGTCTGCCCCACCTCGAACTGGCTCACGCGCTCCGTGACATCGCTCGAATCGCATCCCCTTCCCCTGCTCTACCGCGCCGGGGTGGGGGTCTCCATCAACTCGGACGACCCTCACCTCTTCGGCATCGACCTGGTGAACGAGTACGAGGCATGCCGGAGGCTCTACGGATTTGGAGATTCCGACTTCAATGCGATCAACAGGGGCGCCCTTGCTCATTCGTTCCTCCCCGAGGAGACCAAGGGGAGAGTGCGGCAGGAGTGGTTCGGCTCGTGAGCCCGGGAGGCGTCCCAGCGGGGGACGCGCTCGCCCCTACTGAATATCGATTGCAGGATTGTTTCCGCTCGCGGGCAGATGGAGCTGCTGGATAAGATAATCCGGCCCTTCCTTGACCATCACGAAGGCGGCGGCTCTCCCGATGGCGCTCTCGTCGAAAGCTGGAGGCCCGTAGATTATACCCGTGACGTTGGCCGGATCCGAGTATTCCAGGAGCGTCATGCCGTACTGCTGCTCTCCCGCGCCGGGCACGGGGAAGTTGGCGTCCCACCAGGTTGCGTCCAGAGTGCCCGCGGATTTGTACTGGCTGCTGTCGGAGATGTGGCTTGCGGCATTCGCCCTGCTGGAGTTCAGGTCGTTGAAGAAGAGGATGAGCCTGGCCTGGATGGAGATCCCGAAATGCTCGCAGCTGGTCGCGGCGGAGAGGACCGCGGCCGCAATGACGGCGAGGCGGAGGATCTGAGCGATTCCTCTCGGTCTCCTCGACTTTTTCATTCCACCTCCACCCTGAAATATACCACATTCCAGGCAAAGGGGCGGGTGAAGGCGCGGAGAGAAGGTCTCTGCTACTTGAGCCTCTTCAAGGTGGCGGTGCCACTGCCGGCCAGATAGATCTGTTGTATGAAGTGGTCTGCGCCGTCCTTGACCATGACGAACTTGATGGCTGCGGCTGGTGAGTAATTCGCAGGACCTAATATCGTCCCCGTTACGTTGGATGGGTCGGAATAGTCAAACAGGGTGATGCTGTACTGCGTATCCGACGGCCCCGGCGCTGGGAAGGTAGTCTCCCACCAAAGTGTATCAAGAACTCCCGCTGATTTGTCCAGGCTGCTGTTGGAGATATCGTTGTTGAGGTTCGCCCGAGATGAGTTCAAGTCTGTTACAAACTGGGAGATCCGGTTCTGAATTGAGATCCCAAAGAGATCGCAGCTTGAAAGCGCTGCCAGAACAACGAGAGAAAGGGCCGCAAACGCAATGAGATGCCTGGGTTTCATGAAGCTCCTCCTCAGATGTCAGCCTCCCCGAGATGGGGGATGATGAACTGCTCGAACATGGCCAGAAAGTCGGAATATCGCGACAGGAACTCGACGTAGGTCGGGTCCCCGGGCTGGGCGATGTAGCGGGTCTTCATGAGGAGGTAGATCCGACTTGCGACGTAGCGCCTCATGGAGAGGGCCGCAAGGGAGTTGTAGCGGAGGTTGAGGTAGAGATTGCTCGTTTGGAGCTGAAGCGGGAAGACCACCTATTCCTCGTACTTCCTCGTCTCCTTCTGGCCCTTCTCCTTCACCATGGCGATCGCCTTTTGCCGCTCCTCGGCGAGGCGCTTGGAGTATTCCTGGAAATAGGTGTCGAAGTCGTTCACGCTCTTGATGTATGCCGTGAGCTGATCTATCAAGGCATTGATGGAGGCCACCGGGTCGGCCATCAGGGCGTCGAGCTTCTCCCCGTTCCACTTGCGGTAGTCGATCTGGTCCCGCTGGACCTTGAACTTGTCGCCGGGGGGCTGGCCGGGCTTCACCTCCACCCCTTCCCCTGCGGCAAGCTCAACGATCTTTCCCTCGGCCTCCACTTCCACGGCCCCCGAATCTACGGCAATGAGAGAGGAGCCGTCAGCACCGGCCAGGACCGTGAGCTCGGTGCCGCGCACGCCGGCGGCGCAGCTGGCGGTCTGGATCATGGGTTCCTGGCCCGTGAGCTTGTCATAGCGCATCTTGATGGAGCCAAGGGCAACGGAGAGCACGCCCGTCTTGGCCCCGCCCCGCTCCCGCTCCATGAGGATGAAGACGGTGCCGGGGTTGATCTTCAGCGTAGCCCCTTTCTGGTCCAGCTCCACCTGGCCGTCGGCCCCGGTTTTCAGCGAATCTCCCGTGTTCAGGACATCGCCGATGGCAGCGTCCTGGGTGCGGCCGTTTTTGGCAAAGCGCACGCTCGCATCTCCTTCGGTGTACGTCACATCGGCGGGCACCGCGGAGAGGACCGTCGCGGCCGCGAAGAAAAAGGCGATGAGCGGGAGCGTCGTTCTCATATCAGAAGGGCCCCTTGAACCCGTATATCTTCTTCGTCATCCACTCGTCTCCCGCGACCAGGAGGATCCGCTGCCCCGTGGAAGTCCTCATCTCCAGAAGGCGGGCGTTCTTTGAAACGTACTTGGAGAAGAAAGTCTTCACCTCCATCGAATTCGAGAACAGGCGGTAGCTGTCGGCAGACAAGGGAGATGCGCTTTCCATCTCCGTCTCGCCCACGCGGAATCCAGCCTTCACAAGACCCTGCCAGAATGTCGCCACATCCGCGGGCAGCGCCACGATTTCCCTGTCTACAAGGAAGGGACGAGCGCTCATCTGGGCAAGCTTCTCGGGATTGCCCGAGTTGATGAGGTCTGCGAAAAGCCGGATGCTGCCCTGGTCCTGGGAGCGCTGCAGGGAGGCGCAGGAGGCCAGGAGCGCCACGGCCAGAATCGGCACGATCCTTTTCACGAGTGGATTCATTACGCCTAATGTAACCCCGGGCTGAAAGAATTCAATCCGCGGGAGGCAGCCCCCTCATACGCGCCGGCGCTGCCCTGCCCCACCTTTACCAGCGGTGATGAACGTCGCTCATGGCATGCTTTTCATAAATCGAGCGAACCTGGCGCATCACCGCGCCGGGGATCCGGGGGAAGCCGGAGGCGCGGCAGTTGTCCTCGACCTGGGCCGGTTTCTTGGCGCCGGGGATGGTGCAGGACACGGCATCATGCATGAGGATCCAGCGCAGGGCGAACTGCGACATCGTCATCCCGTGGGGGATGATCCGCTTCAGCTCCTCGACGGCCCTCAGGCCCTTTTCGAAATCGACCCCGGCGAAGGTCTCTCCCCGGTCGAAGGCCTGCCCCTTCCTGTTGAAAAGGCGGTGGTCGTCGCGGGCGAACTTGGTCTGGCGGTTCATCTTCCCCGTGAGCAGGCCGCTTGCCAACGGCACCCGCACGATGATGCCCACCTTCCGTGCCTTGGCTTCGCGGAAGAAGAGCTCGGCAGGTCTCTGGCGGAAGATGTTGAAGATGATCTGCACGGTCTCCACGCCGGGATACTCTATGGCCTTCAGCGCCTCCTCGACCTTCTCCACGCTCACCCCGTAATGCTTTACCTTCCCCGCTTTCACCAGCTGGTCCAGGCCTTCGAAGACCTCAGGGGTGTAGAAGACCTGGGCGGGGGGGCAGTGGAGCTGCAGGAGGTCGAGGGCCTCCATTTTGAGGTTCCTGAGGCTGTCCTCTACGAACCGCTTGATGGCGAGCGGCGTGTATTTCTCCGCAACATGGGGGGTCAGCTTCCGCCCTGCCTTTGTGGCGACATGGATCTCCTCCGGCCTCTCCTTTCGAAGCCGGGCGATCAGCCTCTCGCTCTTGCCGTCTCCATACACGTCGGCAGTGTCGATGAAGTTCACGCCAAGGTCCACCGCCCTGTTGAGGGCGGCAAGAGATTCAGCATCGTCCACGGGACCCCAGGCTGATCCTATCGCCCAGGCGCCGAAGCTCACCTCGGACACCTTCATTCCCGTTCTTCCCAACATTCGATATTTCATGGTTTCCTCCCACGCATCGACTATCTCTCGTTCGATGGTAGTGAATTTCAGCCCGGGGGGCAATCGGGCGCGTATGTTCCGAACTGGATGGATGCGAGCGCCGCGGCGTCAAAGGGCGGGCAGCGCACGCTCAGGCTGCCCCGGCCTATGCGGACCTCCTCCAGAATCCCCACGGCGAGAGAAAACCCGGCCGCGTCGCACAGCGAGATGAGGGTGCCGCGGTATGTCTCGGGCCGGGAGAAGTCCGGGATGAAGCCGTGAAGCCCGATCCCTATGAGGTGGACCTCCCTCGTGGAAGCCTGGGCGAGATAGGACGAAAAGCGTTCCCGGCGGTAGTCCTTGCGCTCCTCGAGGCTCCGCACCCGCCGCTCGGGCAGGGGCAGGACGAACGAGACGCGGACCTGCGCCGACCTCGCGAAGTTTCGCGTCATCCGCTCGATGTCCCTGCTTCCCCGGAAGGCCACAAGGTGAGATGGCTGAAGCATCGCCACGGCCTGGTACTGGAACTCCCGCGCCGCCTTGCCGATCGAATACCCGCTTGAGTCGCAGACGATCCAGCGAGCCCCCAATCGCCCTGCCTCCAGCACCAGGGCGCTCATCCCCACGAGGAGCTGCAGGAAATGGCCCACCGGCGATACTCCGCCGACGAACCGAAGCCTGACCGTCTGCGGCTGCTCTCCGAGCCGCTCGTGAAGCACAAGCCCGATGGTAGTGGGAGGGCCCACGCTCGACTGCCCGGGGTCGCAATCGACATAGGCCACCGGGCCGGGCGCTCCCGCGCCTCCATTCGGGTCTGTCCCGCCGCCGCCCTCCCCGCCGCAGTCCGCGGGGTCACCGCTTGCGGCTGAAGCGCCCGCCGGATCATCCCCCCGTGCGCCTCGCCCCGCCAGAAGCCCGTTTACCAGGAATCGGCAGAGAGTGGTCTTGCCGCAATCGGGCTCACCGGCCACGTATACGATGCGCGGGATCTCGCCGGTCGTCTCCCCGAGCGCAGCGAGCAGCTCCTCACGCCCCAGGCTCGCCTCTTCCATCTCCAGCTCCCGTGCCAGTATAGCATCGCCCATGATCCTTGACACCGGCCGGCGGGGATGTACCTTTCCCTCATGAAGATCGTCGTCCTCGATGGGGCAACGGTGAACCCGGGAGACAATCCCTGGGACGAGGTGACCGCGCTGGGAGCGCTCGATGTGTATCCCCGGACCGCCCCTCCGCTGACCGTGGAGAGGGCCGCGCCGGCCGACATTCTCCTGACCAACAAGACGGCCCTCACGGAGCATATCATCTCCCGCCTGCCCCGCTTGAAGCTGATCTGCGTCCTGGCAACCGGCTACAATGTAATCGATACGGCCGCGGCGCGGCTGCGGAGCGTTCCCGTGTGCAATGTTCCCGAGTACAGCACGGACTCCGTTGCGCAGCACGTGTTCGCGCTGCTGCTCGAGCTGGCCGGCCGCATCTGCCTGTATGATAAGGCCGTGAAGGACGGCGAGTGGAGCGCCGGCCTCGATTTCTCCCTCTGCAAGAGCCCGCCGGTCGAGCTTTCGGGGAAAACCATGGGAATCGTCGGGTTCGGCCGCATCGGCCGCCGCGTGGGAGAGATCGCCCACGCCATGGGCATGGATGTCATCGCCTCCAGCCGCTCGCGGGGAGCGTCCCCGGGATACTCCCCCTTTGGCTGGGTGTCCACGGAAGAGCTTTTCCGCCGGGCGGATGTGGTCAGCCTCAACTGCGCTCTCACCCGGGAGAACGCGCGGTTCGTGAACGCGGCCCTGCTGTCAACCATGAAGCCCGGCGCCTTCATCATCAACACAGCCCGAGGAGGGCTCATCGCGGAGGACGATCTGGCGCGGGCCCTTTCCCGGGGCGCGATAGCGGGGGCCGGGCTCGACGTTGCCGCTGAGGAGCCCATTCCGGCCGGCAATCCCCTGCTCTCGGCGCTCAACTGCGTGATGACTCCGCACATCGCGTGGGCGAGCCTTGAATCGCGGCGGAGGCTGATGCACGAAACGGCGGCGAATATCGCGGCGTTTCTTTCGGGCAAGCCGCGAAACGTGGTGAACTGAAAAATCGATCGGGCCTCCCGGGCGGGGGCGATGGGACCGCGTTTATCTCTTAGCCTGCGGCTCCTCGAGGGAAGCCTGGAGCACATCGACGAGCTTCTGGATGGTCTCTTGCGGAAGCGAATCGAGCCGTGCCTCGAGCTCCTGCACGAGGCCTTGAAGCTCTTCCGTGCTCTTTCTCACCTCGGAAGTCTCCTTTGCCGTCTCCGCGGCCTGCTCCACGGCAGCGGCCGCCTGGTCCTTGAAGTCCTGAATCTCCTTCACTTCCTGGGAGACCCGCTCCAAATCGGCCCGCTGCTTCTCGAGCGTGCTCTGCACCTTTTCATCCTGCTCGGCAAACCTCTTGTCCACGGAGTCCGCTGTTGCAAGACCAAGAAAACCTGTGCTGGCGCACCCGCAGAGCCCAATCGCGATGGCGAGAGCCAGGGCGGGAAGTTTCTTCATGAATGCCTCCTCTATCACCCCTTAAACAGCGCGGAAGCTTCAAAATGTTCCTTTGCCGAGGACCACCCCCCTCCTGAGGGGTACTTGCATTTCAGCACGGAAGGTATACAATAATCGCGGCAAATGGATCTCCGCCGGGTCGCGCATCCCCTCTTCCGAAAGGAGCCTGTATGTCACGCATTGCGTGGATAGCCCGAGTTACGACCTTTGCCCTGGCGGCGCTTCTCACTGCAGGATGCATGAGCGTGGCGCCCGCAGCCGCGGAGGTGTACAAGGACCCCAGAGCGAAGAGAGAAGATCGCGTGGCGGATCTCCTCTCCCGCATGACCCTGGAGGAGAAGATAGGCCAGATGACCCAGGTGGCCCGAGACTACGTCGCAAATCCTTCCGATATAGCCGTCTACGGCTTCGGCTCGATACTTTCCGGCGGCGGCTCCGGCCCTGCCAACAATACGCCGAAGGACTGGGCCGACATGATCGACGGCTACCAGCGCATCGCCCTCGGCTCACGCCTCGGCATCCCCATGCTCTATGGCGTGGATGCGGTTCACGGCAACAACAATGTGCGGGGCGCCGTCATATTCCCCCACAACATCGGCCTGGGCGCCACCCGGGATCCCGATATCGTGCGTCAGGCGGCCCGCATAACGGCATTCGAGATGGTGGCCACGGGCGCGCGCTGGGACTTCGCACCCTGCGTCACCGTTCCCCAGGATGCGCGATGGGGCAGGACCTACGAGGGCTTCGGATCCGACCCCGATTTGGTTTCCCGGCTCGCAGCTGCGGCTATCGCCGGCTACCAGGCTGGAGGACTTGCGGCGCCCGGCACGGTCCTGGCCACGGCCAAGCACTTTGTCGCGGATGGCGGCACCGAGGGGGGAGTTGACCGGGGAAACGCGCGGATCACCGACGAGATCCTTCGCGCGGTCCACCTGAAGCCGTATATCGACGCGATCGCCTCGGGGGCGGAGTCCGTCATGGCATCCTACAGCTCGATAAACGGTGTGAAGAACCACGCGAACCGCGATCTCCTTACCGGAGTCCTGCGCAAGGAGCTGGGCTTCTCCGGCTTCGTCGTCTCCGACTGGGCCGCCGCCAAGGAGCTTCCCGGCTCTCCGCGGGAGCAGGTCAAGACGGCCGTCAATGCCGGGGTTGACATGTTCATGCTCCCCGACTGCTACACGGAGTTCAGCGCGGAGATGCTCGACCTTGTGAACACGGGGGAGGTGAGCGGGTCCCGCGTGGACGAGGCCGTGCGGCGGATTCTTTCCGTGAAGTTTCAGATGGGCCTCTTCGAGAAGCCCTTCGCGGATCGTTCGCTCCTGGCTTCCGTCGGATCACCGGAGCACCGCGCCATTGCGCGCCGGGCGGTCCGCGAGTCACTCGTTCTTTTGAAGAACGAGGGGAGAGTCCTTCCCATCGGGCCGAAAGTGAAGCGCATCCTGGTCACCGGCTCCCTGGCCGACGATCTTGGAGGCCAATGCGGCGGGTGGACCATCACGTGGCAGGGAGGATCGGGGCCCGTCACGAAGGGGACCACGATCCTGGACGGCATCAGGGAAGTGGCGGGAAGGGACGTGACGGTGCTCGGCTCGCCGGACGGAAGACTTCCTGCCGGCCAGAAGGCGGTTGACCTCGTCCTGGTCGTGGTGGGAGAGAGACCGTACGCGGAGACCAAAGGGGACTCGTGCGATCTTGCGCTCTCCTCCACGGACAAGGCGGCCCTTCAGGCGGCGCGATCCAACGGAGCGCCGGTTGTCCTTCTCATCGTATCGGGAAGACCTCTTATCGTAACCTCGGAGCTGGCGGAAGTGGATGCCTTGGTGGCAGCGTGGCTTCCCGGCACCGAAGGAGGGGGCGTGGCTGATGTGCTCTTCGGCAGGGAGCCTTTCCGCGGCAAGCTTCCGGTGCCATGGCCGAAAGAAGTCACGTCCATCCCCGACGGCTTGGGTGAGCCGTTGTTCCCGTTCGGCGCCGGCCTCGCGCGCTGAAAAAACGGCCCCTCTGACGGTTCCTTAAAGCTCGAATCTCTCCATTCTCCTGTCATCGGTATTCGACAATTCGCTTCCCAAAATATGACAGAGTTTTCATCGCGCGCATGACTTCAGCCGGCGACCGAGGCCTGTATACTGAGATTCAGTTCAGTTCCATTGTCCGATGGTTTTGTGAAAGAGAGGAGCTGAGAATGGCCGAGAAGGTGGTCGATTGCGCCTGGAAGGTCTGGAAAGCCCTCGGGGAGATGGGCAAGCTCAACCTCTGGGAAGTACGGGCTTTTCTCGGCGAGCCTCGGGATTTCACATGCGAAGTCCTGATGTGGCTTGCGGCCAGGGGAAAGATCGCCTACTGGCCGGCGGACGATCAGCTTTTCGTGACGCTCACTGAAAAGGAGCGCGAAGCATTCACCGCGGCGGCGGTGGAGCTCGAGCCCCCCGCTTTCGCGGCTGGTTGAAAATGAGCACCGCGCAGACCCGATACAGGAGATTGACCTCGTCAGCCGAGCGCCGGACATCCGCGCGAGGAGCCCTCAAGAGCGCTTCTCTTTTGCGCGAGCCCGTCACCCGGAGCATCGAGGTCGGCCTGATCCCCGAGCTGGCCTGCATGGCCCGCTTCCTCGGCAGGGCCCCGCACAACAAGCCGGTGAGCGATATCCGCCGCCGCCTGGCTGCCGCTCTGGACGCGGTTGAAGCCCTGATCGTCGAGGGAGCCATCCAGCCATGGCGCCGCGTTCGGCTCTCCGCCGAAGATGCCCAACAGCCGATCTCGCTTCGGCCGCTGCGCCTCGGCGTGTACCCTCTTTCCGCGAATCCAATCCACTGGGGGCACGTGCTGGCGGGATTGAGCGCCATGGTGCACGGAAGGCTGGACAAGGTCGTGTACATCGTCACGACTGAGGAAGGCAGGGCGGACATGCTTCCGGAAGAGTCCCGCCATGAAGCGGCGCGGGAGCTTCTCAAGAGCTTCGAGCCCTTGCTCTGCTACTCCCCCATCGCGCGCGAGACCTCATCCGACGGAGAATCCAGCGTGTTTCACATCCTGGATCTCAATCCGATGACGAGGATCGATGCATTCTTCCTGGCCGGCGCAAAGAAGTGCCGGAGGAGAAACTCCATCACGGGAGAGCCCGAGACCATCGAGAAGCTGGAGAACGGCGTCCTTCGCCGGATCTACGCCAGACGGAACAACGACGGCGAGATGCATTCACTTTCGCTCCTCTTCCTCCAGGGACAGGAAGGATTCGTCGCTCCCCAGACCTTCATTCCGTTGCGTTTCATCCCCTCGCCGATGCCGGATGCATGCTCGCGGGAGATTCTCCACGCCCTTTCAAAGAAGCGCGACCCCGAGGTCCTCTCCGCCCTCCCCTTCTCGGTATTCCACCATATGCAGGAGGCCGTGAGGGCGGGGAAAATGAATGAGTTAAAATCGAGAGCCAAGGAAACAGTGGTCTCGATTCATGAAAAAGTGGCGCAGATTTAAAAAGTGGCAAGCCCTTCCTCCTTCTAACCGGCGCGGCTTTCGGAGGCCGGATACCTCCGGAGTGCTGCGCCGCTTTTTTTCGCCGGTAAGGGATTCTCTGAAAGGAGAGAGCATGAAAAGTACGGGACGAACAAGCCTTTCACTCACGCTTGCCCTGGCATTCTCCTCCGCCCTTGCGGCGGCGCCGTCGTATGCCCAAGGGGTGACGTTCTCCGCCAGGAGCGGGACCGGAATGCTCTATGGGCTGGCCAAGGAAATCGTCTACTACAAGGGCTTCACGGAGAGCGAGCTCGACTGGGCCATCCAGCCCGTGTTTTTCGCGGAGATGGAGCTCGAGCTGAAGGCCTTCGGAGGGCTTCTGGCGACATTGAGCTTCCGCAACGGGTTTCCGGGGCAGAGCGGCTTCATCACGGACTCGGATTGGCTCAACTATGCGTTCAATGGGGATACGAGCAAGACCAACTTTTCCCAGCACAACTGCTTCACGGAGCGCGCAATTCTTGTGGACGCGCGGGTGGGCTGGGAGTTCGCGCTCGCGGACGGGTTGGCCCTTGAGCCGTTCGGCGCCTTCGGGCTCATGTCCTTCCAGTGGACGGCCCGCGACGGCTACCTGCAGTATCCGGCGGGATGGTTTTCCGGAACACCACCCTCCCAGCCTTATCCGGCGTGGTCCCCGTCGGACCCGAAGGTCCCCGTCTATGGGATGGGCATCGACTATTGGCAGACGTACCTCTTCCCAGCGGCCGGAATCAGGGCCACCCTCCAGTTCGCGCGGATCTGGACCATAGCCGTCTCCGTCTCCGGATCTCCCTTTCTCTGGTGCTTCGACATCGACAACCATGATTTCCGCGGCCTGAGCTTCACCGAGAACATGACGGGGGGATGGCTCATCGAGCCCGAGATCACGGTTGAGCTGCGTTTTTCAGAGCGCGCCACGGCGTCACTCGAGGCGAACTACAGGCACATCTCCGGGCTCCTCGGAGACTCCACCCAGACGGTCATGGGGGCCGACTATCCCGGCGCACCGTCCCCCGTTCCCGGCACGACCATCACGTTTCCCGACACGGCGGGCGTCTCCTACGACACTCTCTCCATCTCGCTCAATTTCTCCCTGACGCTGTAAGGCTCCGGGGGGCGCCTTCCGCGGCGCTCCCCAATTCGCCTCTGCCGATTGCGCCCCCATGAGCGGTGACGCTATACTGTCGGCTGACCCGATGCACATCAAAACTGAACGTCTCCTCGTTACGATCGCAATGCTTATCGCCTCGGCCGCTGTCGCCGCGGCCAGAGGGGGAAGGGAGACCCCCGCGCCGCGGACTCCCCTCAGGCTGGCCCTTTGGATTGTCGACAACGAAAGCGAAAGGGTGTCCGCCTTTGCCCGGCGCCTTGCCGCCGAGGCGAGCGGGAAGAATCCCTGGCTCGGCGTGGATGTTTCGGCCAAAAGCCTCGAGATTCTACAAAAGGATCTCCTCCTGGCAGGCTCCGCGGGCTCTCCGCCGGCTCTGGTCTGGGCCTCCGGGGACCAGATCCCTCCCCTTGCGAGCGCGGGGCTCATCCAGCCCGTCGACGGCCTTTTCGATGCTTCCCGCTTTCTTTCCTCCGCCGTGGAGGCGGGAAGATACTCCGGCAGGAGATGGGGGGTGCCCATCTCGGTCGGAGGCCACCTCATGCTCTTCTATAATAAGGATCTGGCCCCCGCCCCGCCCCGCACCACCGAAGAGCTTTTCGCTTTGGCGAAAAAACTTTCGGCGAGCGGCAGGTACGCGGTTGTGTGGTTCCAGTACGAGCCGTTCTGGCTCGTGCCATGGCTGGGAGCATTCCGCGGCAGGCTCTTCGATGCCGATGGCCTGAAACCCGCCCTCGACACTCCCGAGATGGTCGCCACCCTGACGTTTCTCTCCACCCTGAAGCTCGGGAAAATCCTTCCCGCGGATGGAGACTACGCCAGCGCGGACGCGCTCTTCAAGGAGGGCAAGGCCGCGGCGATCGTCAACGGCGAGTGGGCGTCGAACGACTACAGGGCGGCGCTCGGCGCACGGCTCGCCGCGACGCGTATCCCGAAGGTGAGCGCCACGGGCGAGTGGCCCCGGCCGCTGGTGACCGGCGTCTTCTTCATGATACCGCGCGAAATAGAGGGCGAGGCGCTTACCGCAGCCAGGCTCTTCGTCTCCGGCGCCACGGGAAAGGACGCACAGCTCCAGCTCGCCGGCGACCTCGCCCGCGTTCCGGCCCTCACGGCGGCTGTCGAAGACCCCGCGGTCAGGGAAGACCCGCTTTTAGGCGGCTCGGCCGAGCAGGCGGCGGCAGGCGTACCTCTTCCCCCCTCTTATCGAACCCGCTGCGTATGGGATGCCATGAAGCCGGAGCTCCTCGCGGTGATGGGTGGGCTGGAAAGCCCTTCCGAAGCGGCTCATGCCATGCAGAAAGCCGCGGAAGCATGCATCGCGGCCGGCGCAGAACGGAGCGCCCCCCGGTGAGAATCAGGAACAACCCTTGCTCGATATTCCGCGCACTTCATGGAGGAGCCCCGCGGGGGCCGGCGCTGACGATCCTCCTGGCCATGGCAATCGCCTCGGCGGCCCGAGCCGAGGATTTCGGCAAAACCCTCTCCATCGCGACGGCGCCTCGGTGGGTGGCTCCCCAGGCGGCGGAGAAGCTCCCGGCTCCCGCGGGCGGCGCAAAAGACAGCCAAGCCTATCTTCTGCTCGACTACCAGGTCAATGTCGCCTCGCAGGAGCTGTACGTCCACGTCGTCAAGGACCTCCTCACCCCGGAGGGGGTGCAGGACGGCTCATCCATTCTCATCGACTACAACCCTGCCTACCAAAGGCTCATCCTCCATCACGTACGCGTCCTCAGAGACGGCAAGGCGAGCTCGCGGCTCGCGCGGGACGCCGTACGGCTGCTCCAGAGGGAAGCGGACCTGGAAAGCTTCGTCCTCGACGGCTCGATAACGGCCTCACTCCTCATGAAGGACGTGCGGCCGGCGGACCGCATCGATTACGCCTACACGATCCGGGGGAGGAACCCCGTTTTCGCGGGAAAATATGCGGATGAGTTCTCCATCGGCTGGCATGTGCCGGTGGCACGGGAGAACGTCCGCGTGCTCTGCCCTGAATCGCGAAAGCTCTTCTTCAAGACCCAAGGAGCGCGGGCCGAGCCGTCGATCTCGCATCGCGGAGGGGTTGTCGAATACCGGTGGGATCTTTCGGATCTGAAGCCCGCCCCGGACGAGGACGACACTCCCTCGTGGCACATCGCGACTCCCTGGATCGAGCTCACCGAGTTCGCCGATTGGGCCGAGATGAGACAGTGGGCGTCGGCCCTGTATCCGCGGGCGCCCCTGCCGGCGGAGCTGGAGAAGCTGGCCGAGACGTGGCGCGGCCGGGGGGCGGCTCCCGAGGAGCTGATGCGCTCCGCCCTGGACTGGGTGCAGCGCAACATCCGCTACCTCGGCATCGAGCTGGGGGCCGGCTCCTACAGGCCCAGCGCGCCCCGGACGGTGTTCGCCCGGCGCTTCGGAGACTGCAAGGACCAATCCTACCTGCTGTGCGCGCTGCTCCGCCGGTTGGGCATCGACGCGGCGCCCGTGCTGGTCAACACTTACTCCCGCCGCCTCGTCGGCGACATGCTCCCCTCCCCCACGGATTTCAACCACGTCATCGTTTGCGCCGTCCTCGACGGCCGCAGGGTCTCCATGGACCCGACGCAAACCTACCAGCGGGGGCGCGTCTCGCAGCGTTACGTCCCGGACTACGGCTACGGCCTCATGGTGGCGGACGGCCAGGATGAGCTCCTCAGGTTCCACTCGGTGCAGGGCGCCGCGAACGACATCGAGATCGTGGAGAGGTTCACCGCCGGCGGGCAGGAGGAGCCGGCCCTCCTCGACGTGGAGACCACCGCCCGCGGCCCCGCGGCTGACCGCATGCGCGAGGCGTTCGCGGGAAACCGCGTTGATGAGCTGGCAAAGAGCTACCTCAACTACTACGCCAACACGTATCCTTCAATCGAGCCCGCCGGCGAGCTCAGCTTTTCCGACGACGAGGAAGCCAACCTCTTCAAGATTGTTGAGCACTACCGCCTGCCCGATTTCTGGGGCCTCAGCGCCGACAAGCTGGAGTACATCGCGGAGTTCTCCGCGGACTCGATCCACGACGAGATCCCCGAGCCGCGAACCAAGATCAGGAGCTCACCGCTCGCCGTCGATCATCCCCGCCACGTGACGCAGAACATGGAGATCGATCTTCCCGAGCAATGGCGGCTGAAGGGGGAAAGCTCCACCTTCACCAATGCCGCTTTCGAGCTCCGCACAAGCTCCGAGAGCTCCGGCCGCCACGTCTCCCTGCGCTACGATTACCGCTCTCTTGTCGACGAGGTACCCGCCTCCGGGATTCCCGCGTATATCCAGTCCATCGCGCGCATCGACGATGAGCTCGGCTACCGCCTCACGTGGGAGAAGGGCAGGCGGGCGGAAGAGGCCGGCCCATCGAAGAACGTCCTGGGGATGGCCACCGTGCTGGGGATCATTCTCCTCGTCGTGGGATGGTTTGTCGTTCAGCGGATCCTCGGGCGCCGCTAATACGCTCCCGCCACCTTCTTGCCCATCTTTGCGGCAATCCGCTCAGCCTGGAGGCAGAAGCTCTCGAACCTCGCCTCCAGCAGCTGCGGATACGGGTTTCCATCCGATTCCACGGTGAGGAAAGGGATGCGCTCATCGCCCGTGAATCCGGCGGGCGGGGAGTACGCGATGCCCAATGAGTCGTAAATTTCGCGTTTGCCCTTCATGTCCGCCATCGGCACCGTCACCGCGTCGGCCAGCCGCGTCTGGATGCATCCGAACGGGCCGACGTTGACGATCCCGCAGTACTTCGTGAAGGCGTCCCTGAAGGTCATGCCGGACACGAGCACCTGTTCCCCGTCGAAATCCTTGGGAACGATGGGCCCGGAAAACCCCGTCGTGCTGTCGATGTCAATCATCGTGCAGTCGACGAGGCCGGAGGCGGCGAGGATGCCCTTGATTTTCCTCTCCACGATGCGTTGGGTCCTGGCGGAAATGAGCCCTTCCAGCCATCCCGCCACCGTGTAGCTGGCCTTCTTGATCCCGTGCTTCTGCATGTAACTCATGTAGTACATGATCTCCGTGAGGGTCGCCGTGCTGACGACGAATCCCCTGCGCGCCAGACGGTGGGCCAGCCCGAGATTCGAGAAAGCGTCCTTTCGGACGAAGAACTCCCCATTGAAACCGATCCTCGCCGTCTCGCTGAAGGGCTGCTTCAGCGGGATCTCGCCCAGGCGCCGCGCCGTCTGCCTGAGCTGATCGTAGAGGCCGATGCGGGAGATTCCCTCGAACGAGCTGCAGACCTTCTGCAGCTCGTTGCGGAAAAGAGAGATCGCCCCCTCGCGGTCCCTGGCGAGCGCCAGGAGCGAGCAATACACGTCCTCCAGGAGATCGATCGTCACCGCCGCCTTCCAGACGTTGAAGAGGACCCGGGGCCCCAGCCCGGTGAATCTATCCGACATGCTGAGCTTGAGGATGGCGACATCCTCGATGCGGTTGTCCCGGATGAAGTCGTTCATGAAGACGTGGTATTGCCCCAGCCTGCAGTAGCCGAGCGCGTGGGGGATGAAGAAGATGCACTTCTGGTTTCTCTCCGATGCGGGGCGGGACCTCAGGTATTTCACGAGCCCGCCGATGCAGACGATGAGCGGGATGCATTCCTTGCCCGTCGTCACGCCGCGCCCGGCCGCAAGCGTCCCGCCGTCCGCCGGAGGGAGCGCGACGGCATGGATGCCGAGCCGCCTCAGGGCCGCCGTCATGACATAGCTGCCGAAGTCTCCGAGGGCGGGGAGCAGGAGCTTCACGCGGGGATCCGTCAGGGCATAGCGCCTGCCGCCGGAATCGACGAAGACGGCGCCCCGGCTCTCCATGGACATGCGGGCGGGCGTGAAAGAGGCCGCCGGGGCCGCCGCAGTCTTCTGGATCTTTCGATAGTTCTGGATGATGCTCTGGAAGGCGTCGATCCTCGTGTCGAGGCCGGCATCCGCCGTGTGGGCGTCGAGCTCGAGGGTGAGCGACGGCTTTGCGCCCATGATCCGCCTGAAGTACGTCACGATGAATGAATCGGGGGCGCAGAGGAAGTTCGTGATGAATACCCCGTAGAGCTGGGGATTCCTTTTCACGATCTGGGCCGCCTTCAATATCCTCTGGCCGGCCTCCCAGTACATCGAATGCCGGTACTCGTCGACGAGCGGCTCATCCTCGATGGGGAGCATGTCGAAGGGGATGACGAGCTCCCCCTGCTGGCGAGCTTCTTCGGGATCCCCTTGTTCGCCTCCGCGGCATAGGCGTTGTATGGCCGGCCGAAGAGCACCACCGCCGTCTTCTCGGGGTCTCGCGCCAGCTCGTCGATGAGCCTTCTGCCCATTGCCCTGCATTCGTTCTCGAAGGCGCCCTGCATCTCCAGGGCCTCGGAAAAGGCCTCCATCCCCCGGCTCTTCGAGAAGCCGAGCTCCCGCGCCAGATCGACGAAGGCCCGCCTTCCCTTCTCCATCCCGTCCCTGAAGTTTAGCAGCGGCGCGAGGATCGGAGCGTAGCCTTCCCTGTTCCTGAATGCCTGGCGCAGGTAGATGCCGCATCCCATGCTCAAGCCGCAGGTCGAACAATAGTCGAAATCGTGGTTGCCGCCCTCGACGAACATCTCCTTCACCATGGGGATGAACGCGTAATCGGGGCGCTTGGCGGCGAGGTTCTCGTACAGCCCGGTGGCGATCTCTGCGGGGAAGCACATGGAGGTGACGAGGTGGTTGGCCGCGTCCTTTTCCACCGCGTCGGGAAGCTCGACCCTGCAGCCCAGCAGGGAAAAGAAATTGTAATACAGGGGAAAGAGGCTCATGGCGGAAAAGGCGGTCAGGAGGCCGATCGCGGGTGCGTGGGGGTCGGCCTCCCGGCGCGGGGCATACGTATGGAGCATCAGCTGGTTTCGGATGGAAACGCCGTCCACCGCCGTATCGGAGCCGGCGTGGCCGCCGATGTTGTAGTACCGGTTGCACACTCCGCCGAAGGGGAACACTTTTTCATCCACACGGATTCGGCTGATCGGGCACTTCAGGTCGCACTTCTCCTTGCCTCCCGCGCATTCGAAGGGCTTTTCGTGCGTGACCCGCCGCCTGATGAGGGAATCGAGGTCGAAGCGCTGCTCGGGGATGAGCCCCAGGTTGATCCTCTTTTCCAGCTCCAGGGCGACGCCGAAGGCTCCCATGAGCCCGGGCTCCGGCGGCACGACGATCGGCTTTTGCAGTATGGAGGCCATGGCCGCCGGCACCGCCCGGTTGTAGCAGACTCCCCCCTGCATGAAGACCTTCCTTCCGACGGGGCGCGAGCCTTTCACCCTGTTGATGTAGTTGAAGCAGATCGAATACACGAGCCCCGCGATAATATCGGCGAGCCCGATCCCCGAGTGGGTTGCGTTCTTGATGTCGGAAGAGATGAACGCGGCGCACTGGTCGTTGAAGTTGGGCGGCGAGCTGCCCTGCAGCGCGAGACCGGCGATGTCTTCCATCCGGATCCCGAGGGACTCCTTGGCGGATTCCTCGAGAAATGATCCGGTTCCCGCCGAGCAGGCGAGGTTCATCGCGTAGTCCGACGCGACCGAGGAGGTGAGGTACGTATACTTCGCGTCCTGTCCGCCGATCTCGAAGATGGTATCCACGTCCTTGTCGAAGTACGCGGCGGCCGAGGCGTGCGCGATGATCTCGTTGATGATTCCCTCGGTGAGGGCGTACAGCCCCGCGATGTGCCTGCCGGACCCGGTGACGCCGACCCCGATGATGTCGACGTCCGTCCCGCCGAGGATCGTCCGCACCTTGGCGAAACAGGCGCGCGAGGCTTCCACGGGATTCCCGTTCGTGCGCAGGTACTCGGAGGCCAGAAAGGCGTGATCCTCCAGGCGGAGGAGGAGGATTTTCGTGGTCGTGGAACCCACGTCGAGGCCGATGATGCAGCGGTCTCGCGGGCGCGCCCGGCTGAACTCGATCGATTTGAAGGTCACAAGGTGTTCGGCGGAGGACAGGGGGGGCAGGAACGAAAAACTGGCGTGCCCCTCCCTGAACAGCGAGCCGGGCAGGCGAAGCCCGCGCCTGACGGCAGCGATTGCGGCGCCGAGAGCCTCGAAGTACGGGGCCTCCTGCGGCACCTCGGCTCCGGGGATGGCGGATTTCACGGTGTCCATGACGGCCTTGTTCAGCGCGGTGCCGCCGACAACGAGCGTTCGCGCGTGGGGGACCCTGTCGAGGATCTCGACGATCTTCTGCGCGATCATCCTGCAGAGTCCCGCCGTCACGTCCCCGATGGCGACCCCCTTGTTCAGGGCATGAGTGCAGTCGGATTTGCAGAACACCGAGCAGCGGCCGCTCACCGGGTAGGGGCTGCCGCCGCACGCGAGCGCCGTCGCTTCTTCGATATCCAGGTCCATCCGCCTGATCTGCTGGAGGAAGAACTCGCCGGTGCCGGAGGCGCACTTGTTGCCCGTCGATATGCCGCAGACCCTCTGGTGCGAGTCGAGCGCGTACACGACGAAGGTCTCCCCGCCGGCGGAGACAACTGCGTCGTACCTCGCCTGGTATTTCCGTTTGACGAACTCCAGCGCGTATTCGATCGCTTCGGGCTCCGTGATCGAGTCCAGTGCAACGAAATGCCTGAAGTTGCGGCCCGTCACGAGCACGGGATCATCGCCGATGTCGAGCTCTCCGATGACCTCGCTGAAAACGGCCTTCAGGTTCCCTTCATGGCTTTTCCGCAGCACCCTTCGGATCCCGATCGGCGAGCCCGTTTCCGAACCGTTGTGGAACACCTCGACAGCGCTGATCGTGGTGGCACCGATACAGATGCCGTAGGCCTTTCTGTCCATACTTTATTCGATCGAACTTCCTGCGCCGAATGATAAATCGCCCAGCATAGGCTGTCAAGGTACGTCCTGGCCGAAAAACAGGCTCTGGCTCGTTCTCTGGTCCTGGATTATATTCGAGGAAGCGATAACGGCATCAAAACGTCAAGGAGAAACGGACAATGGACATCCACGCCGTCAACCTTTCGCGCGCCCAGTTCGCCGTCACCACGGTATTCCACATGCTGTGGCCGCTTCTCAGCATCGGGCTCAGCCTTCTTCTGGTTGTCATGGAAATCCTCTGGCTGCGGACCCGGGACGAAGCCTACCTCCGGCACGTCCGCTTCTGGTCGAAGCTCTTCATCCTCGCCTTCGGCATCGGGGTGGCCAGCGGCGTCCCCCTGGAGCTTCAGTTCGGCACCAACTGGTCGCGTTTTTCGACGGCCTCGGGGAGCCTGTTCGGAAACATTCTCGCGTTCGAGGCCTCGATGTCTTTCGCACTGGAAGCCGCCTTCCTGGCGGTCTTCATCTTCGGATGGAACAGGGTCTCCCGCGCCATGCACCTTTTCTCGAACATCATGGTGGCATTCGGCGCCTCGCTCTCCGCTTTCTGGATCATGGGCGCCAATTCCTGGATGCAGACCCCGACCGGGGTCCGCATGGAAGGCGGAAAGGTAGTCATCACGGACTACCTTGCGGCGGTTTTCAACCCGGAGCTTCCCGTGTCCTTCGCTCACATCTGGGTGGCCAGCGTTGAGACGACCCTGTTCTTCGTGGGCGGGATCTGCGCGTGGTACCTGATCCGCGGGAGGGACGCCGCTTTCTTTCTCAAAGGCTTCAAGGTTGTCCTGATCATGGGGATTCTCGCGGCTCCCCTTCAGATCTTCCTCGGCGATGCATCAGGCCTGTCCATCTTCAAGTACCAGCCCGCAAAATCCGCCGCCATGGAGGCGAATTGGCGGACCAATGCCCCGGGCACGGGGTCGCCCTGGGCCGTCGTGGCGTGGCCGGATAAGAGCGCCCAGGAAAACCGCTGGGCCGTCGAGATCCCATACCTTTTGAGCCTTCTGGACACCCGCACCCTCAGGGGCCAGGTGCCGGGGCTTCGCGATTTCCCCGTGGAAGACCAGCCCCCCGTCTGGCTGCCGTTCTACGGCTTCCGGCTCATGGTTCTCCTGGCATTCGTGATGCTGGCTCTGGTCATATGGGCGGCTGCGGCATGGGCGAGGGGACGGATGACCCCGGATTCCGCTCCCCGCATGCGCGGCCTGTGGCGATTGTGGATGATCGCGATCCCTGCCGGCTTCCTCGCCACCGAATGCGGCTGGATCGTGCGGGAAATGGGCAGGCAGCCGTGGATCATCTATGGGATGATGCGCACGGCGGACGGCTCGTCGCCCATCGGCGCCGGCGTCGCCGCCGCGAGCCTGGCCGCCTTCAGCGCGGTCTACCTGGCGCTCCTGGCGCTTTTCATCTTCTTTACGGCGCGGATCCTCCAGAAGGGCCCCGATCTGAAAGGTCCGCTTCCCAGAGGTGCGGGGGAAGGGAGGTAGGCCATGGCTGAAACGATCCTCCAGCTTGCCTGGTTCGGCATCATGGCCCTCGGGCTGGGGCTTTTCGTGGTGCTCGACGGCGCCGACCTTGGAATCGGGGCCCTCTCCCTCGCGGCGCGCGACGAGAAGGAGCGCTCCCTCATGGTGGCGGCCATCGGTCCCATGTGGTACGCCAACGAGACGTGGCTGGTCATCGCCGGCGCGGTGCTCTTCGGCGCTTTTCCCCTCGCCTACGCCATTCTCTTCAGCTCCCTCTACATTCCCTCGATGTTTCTCCTCCTGGGCCTCATCCTCCGCGCGGTATCCACGGAGTTCCGCGTTCACTCCAACCGCAAAAGGCTCTGGAGCACCGCGTTCGGCATCGGGAGCCTGCTCGCAATCCTGGCGCAGGGCTTCATGCTTGGCGGGCTCTTGAGCGGCATCAAGGTGTCCAACGGTCAGTTCGCGGGAGGCCCCTGGGACTGGCTGAATCCCGCTTCCATCCTCGTAACGGTTGGGATCGCCTCCGGCTATGCGATGCTCGGGGCGAGCGCAATGGTGCGCAGGACCGAGGGGGAGTCCGAGAAGCGCAACAGGAGGCTTCTGCAAATCACGGCTGCCGTGTCGGTGGCCATGTTCATCGCCGTGATCGCGGTCCTGCCGCTGGTGAGCCCCGCCGTCTCGCGCGTCTGGCTGGAGCCTCCGCGCCCCATCGTCTCCTCGATCTTCTTCGCGGGGACCCTTCTCGGCTTCGCGCTGCTCCTGGCCAGCATTCCCCGGCAAACCTCGGAGCGCACCCTGTATGCCTTGGGGCTCATGGTCTTCATCTGCGCCTCCTGCGCCGTGGTAAGCGCCATCTTCCCCTACTTCATCCCGCTGTCCGTGACCATCGCGGATGCCGCGGCGCCGAGCCAGACCCTCGTGTTCATGCTCATCGGCGTGGGAGTGATCCTCCCCATCATCGCCGTGTACAACCTCTACACGCGCGGAGTATTCCGCGGCAAGGTCCGCGGAGGAGACGAAGAGCAGTATTGAGGGGGCGATTCGCTTTGGGGCGGCACGGGCCCGTTGCCGCGCTGCGGTCCCCCCTACCTCAGGGGCTCACCTATCACGAAGGGTGAAAGAGGGGTCTGCCCGACATCGAGGCTCCTGCCGAGGTCGTTCGCCGCGGCGTCCCGTGTCGAAAGGGCAGGCAGGCCGAAGCGGACCTCGATGAGCTTGAGCGCCGAGGTGATGTCGAAGGTGGAGTGGTCCACCGCCCCCGCCTTCGCGTAGGGGCTGATGAGCAGGGCCGGCACGCGAATTCCGTAGCCGTCGTCGTCCACCGCGGGCGGCGGGACATGATCGAAGAATCCTCCGTACTCGTCCCAGGTCAGAAGGAGCGCCGAGTTCGCCCAATAGGGGCTCTTCATGAGCGCGTTCACCAGGTCCGTGACGTACCACATCCCCAGCCCCACGCCCCCCGGGGGGTGCTCGCTGTCGCTGTCATTGGGCAGGATCCAGCACACGGACGGCAGGGTGCCGTCCCGCAGGTCGCGGAAGAACCGGCGGCTTTCGACCAGATGCGACATCAGCTCGCCGCTTCCCATGAAGGCGCGAAAGCCGGGAAGCGGGTTCCAGGCGCCGAAGCGCCGCGTCCACCGCTGGCCGACGTAATACTTCCAGGATATCCCATGGTCCTGAAGACTCGAAGCGATCTGGGGAAAGTCGAGCCCTCCGGCCGGAGGCAGGAGACGGTTTGCCGATATGCCTCCGGATCGGGCGGCGACCGCATAGATGTGGTTTGGAAGGGATGGACCCATGAAGCTGGAGAAGAAACGGTCCAGGAGCGTGAAACGGCGGGCATAGGCCCAATAGTTGGGGATGTCGGACTCGTCGTAGTAGCCCATGGTGAGCCTCGATCCTTCGGCGGCAATGAAGCCGTCCATCGCGCCGCCGTTCACCGCGGCCCGGGCCGTTTCGCGGCTGTGGCCCAGGTCTCGACGCATCGGCGAAGCGAAGTGGAACGGGGCCACCTCAGGCCGGCCGCCCGGAGAAAGGGGCTCCTTGAACCCCGGCGGGAAGCCATCAGCTGCGGGGAACGTGCCGAAATAGCTGTCGAAGCTGTGGTTCTCCTGGATCACCATGATGATATGGTCGATCCTGCCCAGCGGCTGAGCCGGTGTCGACGGCGCGGGCCACGGGGTCCCGCCGACTACCTGGATCCGATCCGCGCGCAGCAGCCCATTGTCGAAACGGCCTTCAGCCGAAGCTTCCACTCCCGGAACGAGCCCGGCGGGAAGCCCGCCGGAAGCGTACACCGTGAAGATCGTTGCGGCGAGACCCCCCTGCATCGCGACGATCCTCCCATTCACGTCCAGGACCGTTCCCCGCCGATGCCATACGCGGTCATTCGAGCCGGATCCGCATGAATCCAGAGAAAGAGCGATAAGGAACCCCATGATGAGAATCGATCCGCCGAGAGCGCCCGATTTCATGATATGGCGAAACCTCCTTGACCTTTAATATATGCTTTTCGAATTCAGTCGGGAAAACGGCCTAGAATGGCGTCAATGCGGTGCCTCTATAGCAGGTTGCTATAGAACATACCTTTGACTTTCCTCAGATGTTGTTCTATACTCGTTTCCATCGACACGATCCCCAAAGGCGAATGAATCATGATCAGGATGATTATCTGCGACGATCACCCCATCTTCCGAGAAGGGGTGAAAAAGATAATCGAGCAAGCCAAGGATATCGAAGTTGTGGACGAGGCGAGCAACGGCCCCGAGCTCATGGAGAAGCTCAAGAAGAAGGCCTGCGACGTGGTCAGCCTCGACATCTCGTTTCCCGGGTCCAGCGGGATCGACCTCCTGAAAAGCCTCCTCGACGCGTTTCCCAAGCTCGCCATCCTCATGCTCAGCATGCACCCCGAAGACCAGTATGCGGTGCGCGCCATCAAGGCGGGGGCCGCCGGCTACGTGGTGAAGGGAAGCGTCCCTTCGGAGCTGATAACCGCCATCAGGAAGGCGGCGGCGGGGGGCAAGTACGTGAGTCCCTCGCTTGCCGAGCAGCTCGTTCTCGAGCTGGGCGGCAGGAGGGAGAGGGCTCCTCACGAAGAGCTCTCCGAGCGTGAGTACCAGGTGCTCCGGCTGCTCGCCGCGGGCAAGAGCGTAAAGGAGATCGCGGCGGAGCTCTTCTTGAGCCCTCCCACTATCGGCACGTACCGCTCCCGCATCCTGACAAAGCTCTCCCTGAAGAACACGGCAGAGCTGATCCATTACGCGATAAGCCACAACTTGCTGGAATAAAGAGGGCCACCGGAAGGCGGCCCCTGGGGCGCCTGCCGCCCTCCATGGCTCCGGCGCCCTTGGGCCTCCATGCCCTGGCTTGGGGCCGCCTGCCGCCCATCCTGTGCGCCGCGTCCACGGCGATAGTATACTTGAAGAGTCCCGGTCGAAACAGTGATGAAGGGGATCGAAGCCTGGTATTCCTCTTATGCCCTGCTCGGAGTCGCCGCCGCCGGGGTTCTGCCCATCCTGCTTCCCCTCGTCGTCGAACAGGGCGCGGGCGCCTCGGGGATCGGCCTCGTGATGGCCGCCTTCAGCCTCGGCGGGCTCTCGGCACCGCTATGGGGCAGGCTTGCGGACGCCCGGCGGCTCCATCGGGCGCTCCTGGCGGGGGGCCTGGCGCTCACCGCGGCGGCCTCGGCGGCCTTCCCCTTCCTCCCTTCGCTTTTCCCCCGAATCGCCCTCGCCTTCCTCCAGGGCACCGGCGTCGCCGCGGCCTCCACCACCGCCAACCTCTTCATCGTGGAGATGCACCCCCGCTCCGAATGGGACTCCAGGATCGGATGGCTTCAGACCTTCTACGGCGTCGGCCAGGTGGCGGGGCTGCTCCTCGCCGGCGCGCTCGGGCAGAGCCAGCCGCGTGCCGGCCTGGTTGCGGCGGGAGGGCTCGCCGCGGTGGCCATCATTCCCGCGCTTTTAACCGCGCCAAGGCCGCCTGGACGCCCATTGACGCGCCGGCCCGCGCTTACTCATGCCGCGCGCCACGCGGGATGGCCGTCGGGATCTCCGCAGGACATGTACCACCACGCAACAGGAAGGGGCCTGCGGCTCCTGGGCTCATCCGGGAGCGCCCTGTTCGGGCTCTTCCTCCTGGGCTGGCTTCTCAGCTACGGGGGCTGCGCGGCCCTCTTCTCCCTCTACCCCGTTGTGATGCAGAGGAGCTATGGCGTTGCCCCCGGGCTTTCATCCGTGGGCTTCGCAGTCTCCGCCGCGGCGGGACTGCTCCTCTACGCCCCCGCCGGCCGGTGGTCCAGCGGCGGGCGGTCAGTGACCGTGCTTCGCGTCGGGATCGCCGCCAGGCTTGCCGCATTCGCCGCTCTGTCTCTTCTAGCCTTTTCCCGGGGGATTTCGCAGGGGTGGCCCGCCCTTGGATCTTTCCTCGTCGTGGTGCTGGCCTGGTCCGTCCTGAGCGTGGCAAGCACAGCCCTTGTGGCGGAGATGCACGCCAAAGGCAAGAACGAGGGCGAAGGAATCGGCCTGTTCAATGCGTCGACTGCGCTCGCCGGTGTCATCGGCTCGGTTGGGGGCGGCCTGGCTGCCGGCGCCTGGGGCTTTGGCGCCGTGCCGGTTGTGGCGCTTGCCGGGACCGCGGCCGGGCTTGTCATCATGTTGTCAGGACGGTTCAGCCTGCCGCGCGCCGGCCCCACGGCGCGGGCTCGAGCATGACCTGAGGAGGCTTTTCATGAAAGCGATTTCCCTGACTGCCGGAACCACTTCGATCGAGCTTGCCGAGCGGCCGGTGCCGGCCGTCGCCGCGGAGAGCGAGGTGAAGGCCCGTGTCATACGGGTCGGCATCTGCGGCACGGATCGGGAGGAGGCGGCGGGTGGCCGCGCAAAGCCTCCTGAAGGAAAGAGCGGGCTCGTCATCGGGCACGAGATGCTCGGCCGGGTGGTGGAAACGGGGAAATCCGTCACACGCGTGAAAACGGGAGACCTCGTGGTCTTCACGGTGCGGCGCGGCTGCGGATCCTGCCTGCCCTGCGCCATGAACCGCTCCGACATGTGCCTCACCGGAGGCTACAGGGAGAGGGGGATCTGGGGCCTGGACGGCTACCAGACCGAGTACGTGGTGGACTCCGAGGGCTATGCGGTACACGTGCCTGAGGAGCTTGAGGCCGCGGGGGTGCTCACCGAGCCGTTGTCCGTGGCGGAGAAGGCGATAGACGAAGCGGTGCGGATCCAGACCTCACGCCTGCCCGAATCCGCGGCGCGGCCGTTCTGGCTCCATGGCAGGCGCTGCCTTGTGGCCGGCCTCGGGCCCATCGGCCTCCTGGCCGCGATGAGCCTGCGCCTGCGAGGCGCCAAGGTGTTCGGGCTGGACATCGTGGATGCCGGAAGCACACGTCCCCGCTGGCTTTCCCGCATCGGCGGCACATACCTGGATGCCCGCACGGTCCCGCCGGACAAGGTGGAAAAGACGATGGGCGGCATGGAGCTCATCCTGGAGGCGACGGGCGTGGCAGCCCTGGAGTTCAACCTCCTGGATGCCCTGGACACGAACGGGATCACCATGCTCACGGGGATTCCCGGCGGCGACAGGCCGCTTCAGCTCCAGGGCGCCGAGCTGATCCGCAGGCTTGTTCTAGGAAACCAGGTCATGGCGGGCAGCGTCAACGCCTCCCGCGACCACTTCCAGATGGCGGTGGACGACCTCGAGCGGGCGCGCACCCGCTGGCCCGGCCACGCGGAGCTTCTCATTACGAACCGCCATCCCTATGGAGATTTCGGCAAGGCGCTCGCAAGCCACGAGCCCGATGAAATCAAGGTGACAATCGAGTGGGCACGCTAAAGAGAAAGGAAATGCAATGTCCGAAGAGATAAGATTCGCCCCCGGCTGGCCCGGAATCGCCCCCCGCTGGACATCGAGCGCCAAGCAGGGGGTCGGCTCCTCCCTCAACCCGGCGAGCCGCGTTTGGTTCAGCGTGAGCCACGGGATCTTCAACGAGATCTACTACCCCCGGGTGGACCAGGCCTGCACCCGCGACATGGGGATGATTGTCACCTCGGACGACGGCTTCTTCTCCGAGGAGAAGAGGAGCGCGGAGCACAAGGTTTCCACGCTCGCGTCCGGCGTGCCGGCGTACGCGCTTTCCAACACAAGCGTCGACGGCCGCTACAGGATCGACAAGGAGGTGCTCACGGACCCCTGGCGGGAGGTGCTGCTGCAGAACACCCGCTTCACGGCCCTCACGGGGGCCCTGGGGAGCTACCGCCTCTACCTGATTCTCTCCCCGCACATTGCCAACAGGGGCTGGGGGAACACGGGCTGGCTGGGAGACTATAAAGGGGTCGAGATGCTCTTCGCACAGCGCGAGGGGACCTGCCTGGCGCTGGCCTGCTCCTGCCCCTGGCTGCGCCGTTCCGTGGGGTTCGTCGGCTCCTCCGACGGCTGGCAGGACTTGAGCCGAAACAAGCGCCTGACGGCGGTCTGGGACCGCGCGGAGAATGGAAACATTGCGCTCACGGCCGAGGTGGACCTCGCCTCCTCGAAGGGCGAGTTCGCGATCGCCCTCGGGTTCGGGGGCAACGCGGCAGAGGCGGGAAACCGCGCCCTGGCAAGCCTCGCCGACGGCTTCGATCACGCTAAGAGCCAGTACATCGCGGAGTGGCAACAGTGGCAGGAGCGCCTTTCATGGCGCGATGAGAGGCCGCGGGGCGAGAGCGGCCGGGATCGGTCAGCCGACATGCTTCGGACCAGCACCGCGATAATCCACGCCCATGAGGCGAAGAACTTCCCCGGAGGGATGATCGCGAGTCTCTCGGTCCCATGGGGCTTTTCCAAGGGAGACGATGACCTGGGAGGCTACCACCTGGTGTGGCCGCGGGACCTCGTTGAGACGGCCGGGGGGATACTGGCGGCGGGGGGAACGGAGACGGTGGCCCGCGTGCTGCACTACCTCCAATCCACCCAGGAGCCGGACGGTCACTGGCCGCAGAATATGTGGCTGGACGGGACGCCATACTGGTCGGGCATCCAGATGGACGAGACCGCCTTCCCCATCCTTTTAGTGGATCTCGCCTTGCGGCAGAAGGCGATCGATGCGCATGAGCAGACGCGCATGTGGAGCATGGTGCGGCGCGCCGCCTCGTTCATCGTCCAAAACGGGCCGGTCACCCAGCAGGACCGCTGGGAGGAAGACCCCGGCTACTCCCCCTTCACTCTCGCGGTGGAGATCGCCGGCCTCCTGTGCGCGGCCGACATGGCGGATGTCCGCGGAGAGGCGCCCATTGCGCGGTATCTCCGGGAAACGGCGGACTCCTGGAACGACGCGGTGGAGCGCTGGATCTACGCCGTAGGGACGGACCTTGCCCGAAAGCTCGGGGTTGAAGGCTACTACGTTCGGATCTCTCCTCCCGATGTTGCCGATGCCCCCTCTCCAGCGGGAGGGTTCGTGCCGATCAAGAACCGGCCTCCGGGACAGGGCGTGGAGAGCGCCACCCATATCGTGAGTGTCGATGCCCTGGCCCTTGTGCGCTTCGGGCTTCGGGCCGCGGACGATCCCAGGATCGTAAACACGGTGCGCGTCATTGATACGCTACTGAAGGTGGAAACGCCATCCGGCCCGGCCTGGCACAGGTACAACGACGACGGCTACGGAGAGCATGCCGACGGATCTCCGTTCGACGGAACGGGGACCGGGAGGGCCTGGCCCCTCATCACGGGAGAGCGGGCGCACTACGAGCTTGCCGCCGGCCGCAAGGCCGAGGCGGAGAAGCTCTGCCGGGCCATGGAGGCATTTGCCGGAGACGGCGGGCTGATCCCCGAGCAGGTATGGGATTCCGCCGACATCCCCGAACGCGAGCTTTTCTTCGGCAAGCCTTCGGGGTCCGCCATGCCCCTGCTCTGGGCGCACGCCGAGTACATCAAGCTTCGCCGCTCCATCTCTGACGGGAAAGTATTCGACATGCCGCCCCAGACCGTGAAACGCTACCTCGTCAATAAAACACATTCTCCCTACGCGGACTGGCGGCTGAACCAGAAGTGCCGTTTCATTCCGGTTGGAGAGACATTGCGCGTCGAGCTGCTCCAGGCCGCGCAGGTCCACTGGAGCACGGACGAGTGGAAGCACGCCCAGGACACGCAGACAAAACCAACGGGTCTCGGCGTTCACGTCGCCGACATTCCCACGGCGGATATGCCCTCGGGCACCCGGATCGTCTTCACCCTCCGCTGGGCGGAGACCGGTTCCTGGGAAGGAACCGATTTCCGCCTGGAGGTGAGCGGAGGGTAGACTTCTACTGGTCGAAATACCCCACGATCGTGTTGGCATGGTTGGTCGAGGTGGGCTGGTAGTTGGTCTCATTCCACACATCCTGGGCCGTCAGGTTCTGGTAGAGGTCTGCATTGACCGAAATACTGATCGGAATGTTGTTCTCGAGGAGAGTCTTCAGTATCGTAATCTGCGCAGCGGAAGTTATGTACACACTATACGCCATGCCATAATCCCCAGCTGCCGGGATGTTGCTCCTGTACAGCGGCGCCTCTCTCCACGCCGCTTCGGATGGCCAGGAGGTCTTGTCGGTATCATAGTAAGGGAAAGTCTGCCAGCTCGCCGCCCCGATGTTGGAGAGAATGTCGGTATTGTCCGTCGAGTACGATCCCGTGTCCGCGCCTCCGTTGATCTGATGGTAGACGAAGTTGGGGCTGAAAAGCTTGTCCTGCATGCTGTCGGGCTGATGCGGCCATGAGCCTATCATCTTCACGGTGGAGAGGTCCCAGTTGTGCTCGAGGGCTTCCTGGAATGTCTTGATGTAGTACGTGGTGGACCAGGACGCGCAGGAGCCCTGGGACCCCTGGTTTCCGATGGGCGGGAAGGATTTCAAAGCGCTCAGGTCTACAGAGAGCGGCGCGCCGAGGGGCCCGCCCGATTTCAGGGAATCCACGATCCGGGTCGTTTGCTGGATCCGCGCCCACTGCTCCTCCGTGGGAGGCCGCAGGCCCGTGCCGTGACCGTTGATGATCTTGTTGTAGTTCTTTCCCTTCTCCGCCACGCCGATGATTCTTTTCATCTGGCTGAGCTCGGCATCCGTCATGCGGTGCGAATTGACGAGGTTCGCGATCCTGGACTGCCCAACCAAGCTGAGCGCGAGGGGCGACGGCGTTCCGACGATTCCCGCTGTATAAATGTCGGCGTACACGGTGCCGCCATCAACCGTGCTCATGGGAAGCGTCGAATAGGATGCATAGGTAGCTTTTGTCCCTCCATACGTTGTGTATTTCTCGAGGGTGAAAGAATTGATCGACCCAATGTCAGGATTTGCGTTGCTGTCGGTAACCTTGAGGAACAGATCGTAGCTATTGATATCCGCAGCGAACTCGGAAATGTCGAGGGCCATGACGTTCGAGGGGAAAGCGATGGCATCGCCGGTTATTCCATAGTTGTAGAAGGTCTTTGTCTTGAATGGCGTGGTGTGAGAGCCAAGGCCAACGACGATGGTGCAGTCGCCCTTCTTTGGATGCGTGATGCCAAATGTCACAAGAAGCGTGGGATTATAGGCGGCCTTGTCCTCGAAGAACAGCGCATACATGCTGGCATTTATAACAGCTTGGTACGTGATGAAGTAGAAGCCATCCTGGATGTTCTCCCACTTCGCCGTTCCATCGTTTGCCCCCCACGAGTTGGCCACCTTGAAGGTTCCAACCGGAGAAGGAACGACAAACGGCACGTTCGACCAAGCCGAATCGTTTCCTGATGGGCCGACTGCCTTCACCCTGTACCAGCGCTGCTGCCCCGCAGTGATGCCGGTGGTCTGGTCGTAGGAGACCACGTTCGCGCCGACCGTTGTCAAAGCGGCAAACCCGGTTGTTCCCGAGGTGGTGCTCGTTTCAATGCCAAAGCCCGTCTCACCCGTGGAGTTGTCTGTCCATGCGAGATGGACCGAGCTGGCGGTGGGGGCGGTAGCCGTGAGGTTGGTCGGCGCGGGCAGCGCCTGCGTCGTCGTCGCGCTCGGGACGTTGGACCACAGGGAATTGTTGCCCGCCGAGGCATTTGCCCTGACTCTGTACCAGTACGTCGTATTGCCGCTCAAGCCGGTGTTGGTGTACGTGGTGATGTTGATCGCTGTCGTTGTCACCAGGGCGAAACCGGTTGTGCCGCTCGTGCTGCTGCGCTCGACCCTGAACCCGCTTTCAGCGGTAGAGTTGTCCACCCAATCCAGCTTGATCGAGGTCATTGATTGCACGCTCAGAGTCAGGCCGGTGGGTGCCTGCAAGAGCGTCTTGGCACTTGCTGTGCTGGACCATGCCGAATTGTTCCCAGCCGGGCCCGCCGCGCTGACCCTGTACCAGTATGTCGTATTGACGCTCAGGCTTGAGGCATCTGTGTATGTCGTGGCGTTCGCCGCTGTCGTGGTAACGAGGTCGAACCCGCTGGTAGAGCCAGTGGAGCTGCGCTGCACGATGAATCCGGTCTCGTTGGCCGAGTTGTCGGTCCACGCGAGACTGATCGAGTCAGGGCCAATGGCCGTTGCCGTAAGGCCCGTGGGATTCAAGAGGAAGGTTGCCGCGCTCGCCGTGTTCGAATACCCGGATGGGCCGCCGGCGTTTGTCGCCTTGATCCTGTACCAGTAGATTGTGCCGGCGCTCCCGTTTGTGTCATTGTATGAGACCGCGTTTGCGGCAATGGAAGATGAGACCTCGCTGAAGCCCGTCGTGTCGGAAACCGAGCTTCTCTCCAGAGTGAACCCCGTCTCGTTGCCTGAGTTGTCGGTCCAGGTGAGGTCTATCTCATAGGAAGAGCTTGCGGTCGCGACAAGGTTCGTGGGTGCCGCTGGAGGCGTGACGGAGGTGGTAGCGGTGGCAACGTTCGACCATGCTGAATCGTTGCCCGCGGTGCCCGCGGCCTTGACCCTGTACCAGTAGGGTGTGGTGGCGCTCAAGCCGGTCGTGTCCGGATAGCCGGTGGTGTTGGCCGCGAGGGCGGCTATCTGGCTGAAGCCCGTTGTACTGGAAACGGCGCTTCGCTCGATTATGAATCCCGTTTCATCGGTTGAGTTGTCGGTCCACGTTAGGTTTATGGACGTTGCACCCGAGGAAGTGGCGACAAGGTTGCTCGGCGCATTCGGAACCACCGCGGGCGTCGTTGCGCTTGCGGTATTGGAGTAGGCGGATTTTCCGTCGCTTCCGACCGCCCGAACACGGAATGAATAGCCGGTCTGCGGGGTAAGCCCGGTGGCGAGGTATTGCTTGGCGTCCGCCGCCGTTGTCCCGAGCAGCGAGAACTGGCCTCCGGTCGCGCTCCCCTCCACTTCGAATCCGCTCTCGTTGTCCGATTTGTCGCTCCACGAAAGCTGAACCGACGTGGCAGAGACGCCGGTTGCCGTCAAGCTGTCAGGCGCCGCGGGAGGATTGCTGCTGGGGGTCGGGTTTGGACAGCCTGAAAAGAAAACAATCGAAAGGATCAAGAGGAGAATGGCCGCTTTGTTTTTGGACATATTGCCTCTCGTTTCGAATGAGCGCTTAAGAGAATTGTAGCACGCAAAATGTCTGATGTCTAAGCAATGATGCACAAACAACAGCAGCATGGCGATCGGCCCCGGTTTTTATCTGACTAAAACGGTCAGAGTCACGTTTGGAGGCAACTGGATCTGCCACGAGTTTGTCCCGCTCGCACCGGAGGCGGCAAGGTAATAGAGGTTCGATGCCCTGGGCATGACTCCTTGCGACAAGTCGGTCAGGACCGTGGGGCCGACGAGGCTCACGCGATAGTAATAAGTGGTGCTGGGAAGAAGGCCGGAACGTCAGTGAACGTTGTGGCCGAACCGCTTTAGACCTGGGTGTCGTAGCTTAGCAAACGCGCGGGACGACTCCGTGAGGAAATGAGACGCCTCCGCGCTTGAAAGCGCGGAAGCGTCATCTTTGTGAACGAACCTAAGGTACTCGAATGCCTTTCGTTGATGGAACCGAGGGAGCGACAGGGGCGGAACCGCGTCCGCTCATCACATCATTAAGATATTTCGTCAACGCATTAAGCAGCGTGGGCTGCTTGGTGACGACGACTGGGGAAAGCTGCTGGAAGCGCATATCTTCAGGAGTTCCCGGGAAGGACTCAGAAGACCCTACTGATGCGATAAACCCTGTCAGGCCACCGAAGCCGCCCGTATTGTAGAGATATTCGATAGTGTAGGTGTTGAGATAGAATTGGAAGTAATAGTTTGGATTGGAGTAGTAATAATAGCCTTCAATCCAGTTATCGGAGGAGTTGAAGCCGGTGTAGAGATGTGAGGAATACTTCCAAGCCACAAGAGAGCTTACTGAGCCACTTATGACCTGCTGAATTGTGTAATAACCGGTTGTATCGATCAGCAGCCTCATGTAATTATTGCCATCGCTGTAGTTAAAGATAACCCCATAGCCTTGTGTCGAATTGCCGCTCACCTTATGCATGAATGACGAGAGGGAAATTCCCGTAGACATGTAAGATCCAGTGATATACGCCAGAGCTACAGTGCCCAGTTTGGAGCTATCATTCGTTGCCCAGCGTATATAGCTGTTACCATCGTCTACCCATGCAATGGTTCCCGTGGGAACAGCGGACACATATGCAGACTTAGACGCGCTTGGGCCGGCGGAGTTCGATGCCTGCACTTTGTAGTAGTAGTAGGTTCCAAGAGCCACTAAGTTATCAGTGTAGTATGTTGAGCTGCCGGAATATACTTGGTTAGTGAACGACCCGCCAGAGCTCGTATCGCGGAACAGCTGATACGTGTCAGCGGTAGAAACCGAGTCCCAGCTCAAGGTCAATGCCGTCGCGGTGTTGCTGGATACATTAAGCCCGGTTGGGGTGTCGGGCGGCACGACACCACTTGTCGTCGTCCCGCTGACAGGTGGTGTTGAGTATGCGCTTGTCCCGTAGGTGTTTGAAGCGGCAACTTGATAGTAATAGGTTGTCGAGCTGCTAAGGCCGCTATCCGTAAAATACGTCGAGGCCCCAGTGTATATCGTGCTGAAAGAACTGGGTGAGCCGATGGCCCGCTGTACAGTGTAGCTCGTTGCGCCAGAGGAGGCATTCCAGCTCACGTACAGCGATATTGAGGTTGGGCTTCCGACGGCAAGGCCGGTTGGAGTAGCCGGAGCTGACCCTCCCCCCGTGCTCGCCCATCCTTCGGCAGGGTTGCTTTTAGATCCTTCCTGATCTTTCGAGTTTACGCCAGAGACCTTGTAGAAGTAATGAGTCCCGGCGCTCACGCCCGTTCCGGTTATCACCGCGCCGGTAGTTGTTACGTCTCCGCTCAGCTGTGAGTAGAGTCCAGTCGCTGACGTCGCCTCATAGACGTAATACTTGACCGCATATTGGGCTGTATTCCAGGAGAGGTCGATCGCATCAGTCACAGTTCCCTGAGTCGCTACAAGCCCGGTCGGTGCTGCCGGAGTGGTGTCCTGCTCCTGCTGAGAACCCGCTTTCTTACAAGAAAGCGCAACGGAAGAAATGGATATGATGATGATTGCTAACTTCAAAAGTCTCTTTTTCATAATAAACCTCCATTTACTGCAAAATCTTCGATGTTGAACCTTCTCTAGTATTAGCTGAGACCGGATATGATTATACCACAGCTCTTTTTGCTGTCAAATTATTTCGACAATTGCTGCGTTTTTTTCGAAATATCACGATTTTTTCGGCCGCCGAAACCGGCGAACCGGGATTTGGAGTCCTGCTTTGCCGAAATGCTGTTCGCCGTCGGACACTTAATCCCTCAGGAACCCCAGCACCTCGCGCAGGAAAGCGTCCGGAGCTCCCGACATGGCGGAGTGACGCTGGCCATCGAGCACCGCGACTCTACTGTAGTGAAGGTTTTCATGGAGCATGCCCACTGCGGCGCGAAGGGGAGGGGGGCTCTCGCTTCCCGTGAGAAGAAGGGTCGGCACCCTGAAGCCCGCAAACCGGGCCGGGTCGAACCGGTATGTGGAGCGCTCACGGGCCTCGCGGGGAAGAACACCCGAGATGGCCACCCGGGCCTTCCAGGAAGGGGAAGCCTTCGAGCGCTCGATCTCACCGTCCGACATCCGGATGACTTCTTTCAGGAAGGAGACCCATATACCTTGCAAATCGCCCATCGAAAGCAGCTCCTCGACACGGGCCAGGAATTTCGAATCGTACATTTCCTCTCCAACGACGGTGATGGGGGGCTCGTAAAGGATCATCTTTTTCACACGGTCGGTGCGCGCCGCAGCCTCCAAGGCGCATATCCCCCCAAAAGAGTGGCCCAGGAGGTAGACGGGAGCGCCCGCGGCTTCAATAACGGCGAGGACGTCCTCGAACTCACGCTCAAGCTCGTAGCAGGGTGAGTCGCCGCTCTGTCCTCTGCCGCGCCGGTCCATGGTGTGCAGCCGGAAAGACTCTCCCAGGGCCGCCGAGACCGATGCCCAGCGGAAGTGGGAATCTCCGGTGCCATGCACCAGAACGAGGGGAGCCCCCCTGCCGCTCACGCTGTACGCAATGAGCGTCCCATCCTTCGATCGAGCGAATTCCACTCCTGCCCCCTGCTGCTCTACGCGGCGAGCGGCAGGCGCACCATCTCGGTTGAGATCTCCCACAGTCGCCGCATGCTCTGCTCATCAGAGGAGGCGGGAGAGGATGGGACCGCGCGGTTCTTCACGAAGTATTTGCCCGTCACGGCTTCAACCTCGGGAGAGCTTGCCAGGTAGATGCTGGTGCGCGCTCCCTCCTCCGGGCCGATGGCCCCGAAGCGCTGGGCCAGGAACATCGCCCCCCGCATGAAAGGGCCATTGTTCATGCCGAAGCCGGTGGCGACAAATCCGGGGTGAAGGGCATTTGCCGTGACGCCGGAGCCCGTCAGCCTGCGGGCCAGCTCGTAGGTGAAGAGGAGGTTCGCCAGCTTGGACTGGCCATAGGCGCGCCATCCGCTGTACCGCCGCCTGCCTTCCACGTCCTCGAAGCTCATCACGGCGCTCTCGTGCGCGTGAGAGGAGACGGTGATCACGCGTGAAGGAGCCATGCGCTCAAGCGATTGCAAGAGGAGGTTCGTCAGGAGAAACGGCGCCAGGTGGTTGAGCGCAAAGGTCATTTCGATGCCGTCCACGGACTCCATCCACTTCTGGAAGAAAGCGCCCGCATTGTTGATGAGAACGTCCAGGCCGTCGTGCCGCGCTGCGAATTGCCGGGCGTCCGCGTGCACCTGCTGCCGGGATGAAAGGTCCGCCACAAGGAACTCCACGGAGGAGTTTCCCGTCTCCTCGACGATCCGGTCCCGCGTTGCCTCAGCTTTTTGGCGGCTTCGCGCCACAAAAACCATCGTGGCCCCCATGTCGGCCAGCTCCCGCGCCGTAACGAAACCGATGCCCGATGTCGCACCCGTTATGAGAACCACCTTTCCCATCATGGTCTGAGCTTTCACGATGTACTCCTTCAGCGCCGCGAAGCGACACGCCGCTTTTTCACGGCCGCAGCGCCTGGGTAGAAAAATAACCACGAACGCGCGCGCCGGAAACCGGCAAGAGTCATTCCTTCATATCCGAAAACCTGACCGAGTTTTTCCCTTCCCGCTTGGAAGCGTACATCAGGTTATCCGCCTTCTTGAGAAGCTCATCCGCATCCAGCCGGCAGCCGGCGCATGTCAGGACGCCGATGGAAAGGGTCATGGTCCAGCCGTTCTTCCTGGTCGCGCGGGCCAGCTTCTCTCGGATTTTGTTCACGGTCGTGCGCGCCGCTCTCGGGCCCGTCTCCGGAAACAGGAGCGCGAATTCGTCGCCGCCGAGCCTCGCCACGGTGTCGGTCTTTCGAAGATTGCGTCGGATCTCCTCGACGACGGCCCGAAGCACGCGGTCTCCCGTGTTGTGGCCGAAGTTGTCGTTCACCGTCTTGAAGTTGTCGAGGTCGATATAGGCGATCGTGAATCTGCCTCCGTAGCGCTTCGAGCGTTCTAGCTCGGATTGCAGGATCTCCATGAAGTGGCGCGCGTTGAACGCCCCCGTCAGAAAGTCAACGCGGCTGAGGATCCGCTCGTGCTCCAGCGCATTCTTGAGCCGAACAAGCAGAAGCGTGACGACGATGAAGATGCCCAGGCGGATCACCGTGTTCCAATAGGGAACGATGAAATGCGAATACCTGTGTCCCGCCCCAAGATCGGCGGAGAGCCAGATGGCGGCGCTCATGACCGAGCTCGCGATTCCCAGCCGCCATCCCGCAAACCATGCCAGGAGCGCGATGGGAATGAGATAGAACAGGGAGAAGCCCAGTTCGTATCCCGTGGTGTAATCGAGGACGCCCACTATGGCGACGAGGAGGAAGCACGCGGCCGTAGTGAAGAGCCTGCCGCGGCGTTCAAGGAACGCGGAAAAATCGCCTTTCACCCCTTCCCACCTCTTCCAACCCGGGCACGCGGTGATGCACGAACGGCTGCGCAGAGAAAATCGCGATCCGTCAGATCAGGGTAACGATGGCCACGATGGCGAGAACCGACAGCGGGTAAAAGCAGGCGCGGTTGAAGAACGCCATTGCCGCCTCCGTTCGCTGGCCCCTCACCCAGCCCAGGGCAGGAATAATGAGGAAGAACGCCCCGGAACCGAGGGCTCCGGCTTCATATACGGGCCAGTATTTGACGGGTGCAAGCAGGGGAAAAGCCAGGCTCGCCGCAACGGTGAGCGCCGTCAGGCCGAAAGAGGCCCACGATGCGGCGCGGCGTCCATAGCGGACGGGAACGGTCCGTATCCCCAGGTGGATGTCCTCATCAAGGTCCGTCCAGTCGTTGGGTATGTTGCGGCATCCCACTTCCCAGGCGAATGCCCAGGCAAAGAAAATGAAAACGATGGCAGCGGGAGGGAGGGGATTGACGGCATAGACGCCGGCAAGGCCGCCGACGGCCACCATGGCTCCCGAGAGAAGTCCCTTCCAGTGCGTGACGCGAAGAAGGAGACAGTAGACGGTCTCCAGGGCCGCCGCCGCAAGGAGGAGCAGGGCGCAGACCGGGTTCAGGAGATATGCCAGCGTGACCGAAAGGACTCCCCAGAAGATCACCCAGCTCACGGCCGCCCAGAAGGGAAGCTTCCCCTGGGCTATGGGGTGGCGAAGCCCGAGGGAGTCCAGGTCGAAGGAAGACGATTCTCTCTTGTATTTCGCCATCTTCTCCGCATCCACGCGCCGGTCCAGGACGTCGTTGAGCGCGAACACGGCCGTGAAGCCCGCGAAGGCGGCAAGGAGCCCGATGCCGATGACCGATGGCCGTGGAAAAGCTCCCAGGACCAGGAGCGCCCCGACGGCGGGATGCGCCACGTCGAGCACCGAATGGCTCATCCGCGAAAGACCGAAGAACTTCCTTGCACCATCCCCCAGTGTCGCGCTCAAACCGCTCACGATCCCGCCTCCTTTTTATTTCAAGGGCTGCTTCATTCCCCTCGCCGCGGTGAAATCATCCCACGATCGCCCCCGTCGTTCAACTCCTCCTCGAGGAATCCGAGGATCCTCCCGCTCGCCTCCCCGCCCAGGGAAAAGGCTTTGGCGCACGAGCGGCCGATCAGCCGGCCCAGGGGCGGAGGATTGTAGATGAGCTTCAGGATGTGGCGGGGACGGACGGAGAGGGGATTGTAGCCTGAAACGATCCGGACTTCCTCCAGAGCCAGCCGCTCGAGGCCGGTATGGGGCTGAATGGCGAGGAAGAACACGACGGGAACCACGCGATCATCGCCGAACATCTTCCGGATCCGGCGCACCGTCCCCAGGGTCAGGCGGAGGGTATCCCGCGTTTCACCCGGGGCATTGAGGGAGAGGTTCAGGAAGATTCTTCCCGAATACCCCGCGGATTTGAAAACCTCGAAGCCCTTCATGACTCCTTCGATGGAGAAGCCCAGCCGCAGACGATCCAGGACCTCCTGTGCCCCCGAATTGAGGGAGACTTCCAGGTCCTGCAGTCCGGAACGCACCATCAGGGAGGCAAGCTCCGGATCGATGTCGTGTATCCGCAGGTACCCCGACCACTGGATGTCAAGCTTCGCTCGTATCAGCCCTTCCAGGATCCGGGCGAGGTGCCCGCGGTCGGCCGGCTCGCTCAAGAGCTGCGCGTCGGCAATCCAGAACCTGCGGGAGCCCCACCGCCTGGCGAAGGCTTCGAACTCCGCCACCACGCACGAGGGGTCCCTTCGCCTGACCGTCTTTCCCTCCAGGAAACCGTAGAGACAGTAGAGGCACGACAGGGGACATCCCTGCTTTGTCTGGATTCCGACAACCTCGCCGCGATATTCCTTCCACTGGGGGAAAGCCTCTTCCATCGCTTCAAGATCGATCTCCGGCTCGATGGGATTGGCAGGCAGGGGCAGACCCAGAAGCTTGAAAAAAGCCTCGAGGTCCCTCTCCGGAAAGACATGGACACGCGAGGGGATCTTCGGCTTCAGCCACTCGTGGAAGATCCTGACGCTCGAGCCTCCCAGGGCCACCGCGGCCGAGCCGCTTGCCTTCTCGACGGACCGGATGAGGCTCAGGTCATGGGAGATCGCAGAGCCGTAGGTGAGCATGTGCCTCAAACCGCTGAACGCGGAGCGTGCTTTTTTTACTAGCGATGGATGATGGAAGAAGATGAAAGCGTCCCGCATGGCGGGGTCCAGGTCTTGCGGAGAGAAGATCTGGATATCCCTCCATGAAAAGGCCACGACGTCGGGCTTGAACTCTCGAAGAGTCTCCAACAGGAGGCTCTCGCGGCGGCGGCGCTCGACGATTGCAAGGTCGAGGAACCTCTGGCTCGCGCCGGGCGCCGAGCGGTTCACCAGGGACATGAGGTAGATGGGGCCGGTGGGAAAGACCTTCTTGCAGGGAAGCCTCACCGTGAGGACTCGGGGTGGGATCATCGCCGATTGAGACTATATTCGAGGGGCCGCCGATGGACAAGTGACGGCTGCCGCTCCCCCGAGGACTTAGAAGTAGACCTCGGCGAGAATCCGGTCCCGAGGTACTCCGAAGCCGGTGAGGATGCCGAAGGCTTCATAGATCATGTCGCTGTTTCCGCAGAGGTAGCACAGCCGATCGGATTCCACGGGATGGTCGCGCAGGTATGCCGTGAGCCGGCCGCGATAGCAGTTGCGTTGCCCGCAGGATCCATCCGCGCTAACGCAGGCCAGATAGCGGGATGGCTGGTAGGTCTCGCTGTCGAACAGATCGGCCTCGTTCCTCACGCCGTGCAGAAGAAGGTAGTCAAGGTCAGGGTAGCTCTCAACAAAGCAGTGGAAGGGAGAGACTCCGGTCCCCGGGGCGAAGGCAGCCGAGCGCCCGAGAGACAGTGCCCTCCTGGATCTCCCTGATGAGGACCTCCAGGAAATCCCGCGAAGGAGGAGAATAAATCGTGTACTCGCGCCGCTCGCCGCTTCCCGGAACTCCGATGTTGACCCACTGCCCCGGCAGGAAGTCCAATCCGCCGCGCTCCAAGCGCAGAACGTATGCCAATGGAGACAGCCTTCGGACTCCCACCACGCGATGGAGGGCGGGCTGCGTCACCGAGGGGTGGAGGAGCGGAGCTCTTGCATGTGCCGCTTGAACCCCTGGAACTGCATGTCGGCGTGATACGACGAGCGGATGAAGGGGCCTGCCTCGCAGTAAAGAAAACCCTTTTCCAGGGCCGCCCGCTTCAGCTCGGCGAACTCGTCCGGGTGCCAGTACTTCTGCACCGGCGCGTTGTTCCGGGTGGGCTGGAGGTACTGGCCGATGTTGACGACATCCACGCCGTTCGCGCGAAGGTCGTCCAGGGTCTGAAGCACTTCGTCTAGCGTCTCCCCGAGGCCCAGCATGATGCTCGACTTGACCACCCTTTCGGGGTCTATCTCCTTGGCGATTCGAAGGTACTCCAGGGACCTGTCGTATCTGGAGCGGGAGCGCACGCGGGGCGTGAGCCGCCTGACGGTCTCGACATTGTGGCTGACGATGTCGGGGCCGCTCTCCACGACGAGGCGGATGGAATCCGCCGAGCCCATGAAGTCTGAAGTGAGCACCTCGATGGAGCAGCCGGGGTTTCGCGCCCTCACGGCGCGAACGGTTTCCGCCATGACGGAGGCGCCGCCGTCGGGAAGGTCGTCGCGGTTCACCATGGTGATGTGCGCATGCGACAGCGCCATGCGGCTCACCGACGAGGCCACCCTGAGGGGCTCCAGTTTATCCACGGCGCCAGGAAGCCCCGTCTTGACGGCGCAGAAGCGGCAGCGGCGCGTGCAGGTGTCCCCGAGGATCATGAAGCTCGCCGTTTTCAGGGTGCCCCAGCACTCCTGGAGGTTTGGACAGCGGGCCTCCTCGCAGACCGTGTGCAGCCCTTCCCCGCGCATCAGCTTCTTCAAGAACACGTAGCTGTCCGTGGTGTTCAGCCTGATCCTCAGCCACTCCGGCTTCCGCCGCGGGTCGACCTGTTCCGGCATTCCAAGCCCTCCAGCTTAGAATATGAGCACAATTGGCTATAAGAGGAAAGGAACCTCCGAGGCGCCGGCGGGGGCGCTCGGCCGAGGAAAATCGTCAGCGCACCGGCAGGGGCTTCGTCGGGTGCGCCCGCCCCGTTGGGTCGGCGCGGCTTGAAAAAGCGCCGCGCCCCTACCGCAAGCGTCGAAACGCATGCTAAGATTGCGCGCTCAAACGGAGGGGAGCCTCGGGAAATGAAGGACGATTCTGATTCGATGAACCCAAGAGGCGAACAGCCCCGGCCGTCCTGGGTGGGGCTCCTGGCCCTTTTTTCCATCGCCTCGTTCGTGGAGTCCATGTACTACGGCCAGATGGGCGCGTTCACGCCGCTGTACCTGCCGCGCCTGGGCTTCATCCTGGGCCTTGGGGGCCTGAGCTCCCTGCTCCTCGGCCCGGCCATGGGGGCCCTCGCGGATCGATTCGGCCACTGGAGGCTGGTGTTCATCGGGGGCCTTCTCTCGGCGCTCCTCTGGCCCCTTCCCATGCTCGCCCGCGGCCTTGTGGGATTCGCGCTTGCCTGGGGCGCCGCCAACGGGATCACCTCGGGGGTCTTCGCCGTGTCCTTCAGCGTCCTTTCAGGCTCCGCGCACCAGAGCATCCGCGGCCGGGTGATGTCGTTCGCCTACCTGCCGCTCAACCTCGGGGTCTTCGCCGGCCCCGCTATCGGAAGCGCCCTCACGCGCACAGATGTGTTTCTGGTATTCCCCGCGGCCGGCGCGATAGCCCTTCTCGGCGTCGGCATGCTCGCCGTCGCCGCGCGGCTCAGGATGAGGCCGAACGCGCAAGGCACGTGAGAAGCGGCCCCCCGTCCTGCGAGCACGCTGCCGGCCCGCCGCTCCGGCACCCGGCGTGCTACACTGAGAGGTGCCGGCGGCCGCCCGGCCGGGAAAGGAGCGCGCAATGACGGAAGCTTCGATCAGGGCCCTCGAACATATCCGCGACTTCTCGATGCTGAAATGGTACGTGATTCCCCTCCTCGCGATCGTCTTCTACGTCTACGCCCGGGAAATCAACAAGGCGCGAGGCGGCCGCGGCTGGGATGCGGTTATCGCGGGGGCCACTCTCTTCGGCATGGATTTTTTCAACGAGACGTGGAACGGATGGGTGCTCAATATCACGGGCCGTTCGGCCTTCTGGACCGCGCCGGGAGACACGGCCCTGCGCACGCTGGTGGGCTGGAACATCGAGATCATGTTCATGTTCGCCATCGCCGGAATCGTGTTCTATTACACCTGCTCGCCGGACCCGGCGGAGCGGATTCTCGGGCTTCCCAACCGCTGGTTCTGGGCCATCGTGTACTCGGCCTTCTGCGTCCTCGTGGAGTGCGTGCTCAATATCGGCGGGCTTTTGGTCTGGGAATACCCGTTCTGGAACCTCTCCCTCGGCGGGATCTGGCTCATCTTCCTGATCGGTTACTTCGAGTTCTTCGCTGCGATCAACCTCGTTCTCGGGATCGCCACCCCGCGGGGCAGGCTCAGGGCCGTGGGAGCGATCTGGACGGTCCCCATCGTCATGAACGTGATCGGATTCGCCGTCCTGCGCTGGAACTACTGATCGAGGGGTATTGGTGTGCGGGCTTCACTCGCCCAGGGCCTTGCTCACGGCCGCATGCAGCATTCGTGCCTGGGCCAGTGCCGTGACCGCGTCCTCTTCCTTATAAAACTCCGAAGGGGTCAGGTCTTCACTCCCGTAGAATGCGAGCTCCCTATCCCGGCGCAGGGAGCGTGAAATCTTCACAAGCTCGTCCAATTGCCCGTCGATCTCGCGGGGGAGCAGCTCACGGTTGTCGAGCAAAACGGGGCTCACATCGTGGACCTGTGGCACCTCGATGCGGCACGCCCGCAGGAGCCCCTTGAGGGTGATCTCCACGATTTCCTGAGCCTCCCTCACGACGTCCGCCCAGCTTCGCTCCGCCATCAGGACTTCCAGCGCCCGCAACCTGCTGCCGGCGCGCTTGAGATAATCCTTTGCCAGACCGTCATTGTACACGTTCCACCTCCGGACCGCGCTTGATCCAGTACGGATGGCCGTAAACCATTCTCCGTTGGAGCTCCCCGTCCGCCATGGACCTGCGCAGCTTTATCAGGAAGCGTGAGATTCGGCCTTCCTTGTCGAAAAGAACGACCGCATCAACGGCGGCTTCGAACCAGATTGAACCGGCCTCTTCCAGGGTGCCGGGGAGATGGACAAAATGCGGGCTGAATCTGTCGGAGGCGATTCCCTCGAGGCCTCGGTCCCAGCGCTCGTACAAAGATCGTGTGAGCGGCAGGTCCATCACCGACGACGATCATCACGTCGATATCCGAGCTTTCGCGCTGCTCGCCTCTGGCCACGGACCCGAACAAAAGCACTCCAGAAAGGGATTCGCCTAGCAAGCTTATCACCTGCGATAGCGGGATCAATGCTTCTTTTCGAACCTCCCCTTTGTCCAATCCAAGGTAGTTCTTCAGCGCCATGAGGCACAACCCGTTCAGAGAAACCCTTTCTTCAAAGGCACGACGTCTCAAAGCCGCGTGAAGCTTCGGAGGAAGCCTGACTACAAATTTACCAGACGGCTCAGTGGTCACATGTTAATAGTACTATAGTATCAATCTATTGTCAATATAGTAAGACATGCCCTTCGCGGCGTTCGACACCAAGCCATAAGGCGCGGCGATCAGCTTATGCCGTGGCGAATCAACGCGCCAATTCCAGCACAGAAACCGGCGCTGCGATCAACCGCTGCCTTCATCCGCACCTATCTCCGGCAGCACCTTCAGCCTGTAGCCCACTCCCGGCTCCGTTACCAGAAGCTCGGGGAGCTGCGGGGTCCGCTCTATCTTCTTTCGAAGCCCTGTGATGTAGACCCTGAGGTAGTTCGTGTCCTGCTCTGCGTTGGGGCCCCACACCTCCTTGAGGATCTGCCCGTGGGTGATGATCCTACCGGCATGCTGGACGAAGATCCGCACCAGGGCATACTCCGTGGGGGTCAGCTTGACGGGAATGTCGGCCACCTTCACTTCGCGGTTGAGCAGGTCCACGGCGAGCCGGCCCGAGCGAAACACCTTTTCGGTCTCCGGGGGGCCGCGGTGGCGCAGCGCGACTTTCATGCGGGCGATCAGCTCCCCCGTGTTGAACGGCTTGATGAGGTAGTCGTCGGCCCCCGCGTCCAGAAGCCGCACGATCTCCTCCTCGGTGTTGCGCACCGAGAGGATAATGACGGGCACTGTAGACCACGTCCGCAGGCCGGAAAGGACTTCGGCCCCGTCCTTGTCCGGGAGGCCGAGGTCCAGAAGGACGACGTCCGGCTTCTTGCCCAGCATCATCTGCAGGCCGTCCTCCCCCGTTCCCGCCTCGTGCACCGCATAACCCTGCTTCTCCAGGCTGATTTTTAAAAGCCTGCGGATCTGAACCTCGTCGTCGATGACGAGCACGCTCATCACGACGCCGCCTCCTTGCCGGCGCCGGCGGCCGGCTCACGGACGCTGTTGGGAAGTGCGATCGCTATGGACAATCCACCCCGCCGGTTGATATAGGCTGAAATAATTCCCCCATGGGTTTCCACAATCCCCTTGCAGATCGAAAGCCCCAGCCCAACTCCCCCGGAGGTCGCCCTCTTTCCCCGGAAAAACATGTCGAACAGATGGGGAAGCTCATCGGAGGCGACGCCGGGGCCGGAGTCCGACACGGTGATGAGCACGTCCCTGCGGTTTCTCTCGACTGCAAGCTCTATGGGGGTGCCCGGGGGCGTGTAATGCACCGCATTCTGGACGATATTGGTAAGGACCTGGACCATGAGGATGAAATCCACGGAAATGGGTGGAACATCTTCATCCACTTTCACCGTGAATGGATGGTCCGTGGTCTGCCGGCGAAGAGCGTCGGCCACGACGCTGGCCAGATCGAAGACGTCGGTGTCCGACCTCTTGAGCTTCATCATGCCCGACTCCAGGCGGCTCATGTTCAGGAGGTTCTCCACGATTCCGTTCAGCCTGTCCGTGGCCGTGAGGGTTTCCGTCAGGAGCATCTCCCGCGCATCGGGGTCCGCGCCGGTGGAGGAATCCATGAGCGCCGTTATGGACCCCTTGATGGTGGTCAGGGGCGTCCGAAGCTCGTGCGATATCGTATTGAGGAGGATCTTGCTCAAGCGCTCCGATTCGCGCGCCATGAGGTTTTTCCGGTTCTCTTCGGCCAGGAGCTCCCGGCCGAGGGAGAGCGCGAGGGTCCGCCCGAGGGTTTGTAAAGATTCCTCGTGGTCGGGCATCCATTTCTTCTCCTCCGGCAGGCGGATGCCAAGCACACCGGCGGTCGAGTCGGGCGTGAGAAGCGGGATGTAGTGAAAGCGGGCCATGTGGAGCGTGTCGGTGTACCGCCCGCACGGCACCCTGTTGGCGAAACACCAGCGGGCCACGCTCTGCTCCTTCTCGTCCACCACGATGCCTCCGAGGGAAAAAGGGTTCGGGTCCAGCGTGTCTTGGTCCGCGGCGAAAAAAAGCAGGACTTCGGCCTCGAAGTACCGGGAGATGTGCTCCAGGCCAGTTCGGGCGATCTCCACCAGGCTCTGCTTGAAGGAGAGAGACTGCGACAAGTTGAAAAGGAGCGACAGCCTGTGCTGCCGGACGGAGAGCAGCTTCTGGCTCAACCTGAGGCGCGTCATCAGGAACGCCAGCGCGGCGGCGGTAATGAAGTAGAGGAACAGCATGAGGATGTCTTCAAGCTTCCTGATGTAGAAGGTGAAAGGCGGCGGAATGAACACGAGGTCCCAGAAAACCGCGCCAAGGGCGGCGGCCAGGAGAACCGCGATCCTGCTCACGAAAAACGCGAGGCCGATTACCGCCATGAGGTAGAGGATGCCGACTGAACGGTAGCCGATCAGGGGCAGGGCGACGAAGCCGACTCCCGTGACTAGCGCCAGGACGGCGAGCACCTTCAGGAGAGAGGCGCGCTCCGAGCGCAGGAAGGCGGGCAGCCGCACCCGGGCGTGGCGAAGGTCCATTCCCTTCTCCTGGACCACGGCGACGTCGATATCGCCGCTCGCCTCGATGACGCGATCCGTAACCGAAGGGCCGCGGAGGAGCCTGCGGCGCGTTGCCGGCCCGGGCTTGCCCATGACGATCTGGGAAATGTTGTTCGACCGCGCGTAGCCGACAATCGCCTCGGCGACACTCTCCGACGGTATCGCCACCACGCGCGCCCCCAGCTGCCGCGCGAGGTTCAGGTTTTTTCTGAGGCTTTCCTGATCCGCATCGCGGAGGGGCCGTCCCGTTTCGATGTACAGGGCGGTCCACTCCGCCTTCAGGCTGAAGGCTCTCCGGCGCGTCCACCGAATGAGGTGAGCCGAGTTGGGGCTGGGGCTTATCGCTACCAGAAGGCGATCTTCGGACCCCAGGGGGCCTTCCGGGCGCGTTTCGGTCCCGAAGCTCGACAGCTGATGGTTCACCATGAGGGCGGTATAGCGCAGCGACATCTCCCTCAGGGCGGTGAGCGTGCTCTTCTTGAAGAAGTTCTCCATGGCGGACTGCGCCATGTCCGCGGTATAGACCTTGCCTTCGGACAGGCGGTTGAGAAGCTCTTCGGGAGAAATATCGATGAGCACGACCTGGTCCGTAGCGTCGAAGACCGAGTCGGGCACCCGCTCGGCGACGGAGATGCCCGTGATCTCTTCTATTATATCCGCGAAGCTCTCCAGGTGCTGGACGTTCATCGTTGTGGAGACATCGATTCCCTGCTCCATGATCTCCAGGACGTCCTGGTAGCGCTTCCTGTTGCGCGTACCGGGCACGTTGGTGTGCGCCAGCTCGTCCACGAGCACCAGGTCCGGACGGCGGGAAATCACCGCGTCGACGTCCATCTCCTCGAGGAGCTTTCCCCGGTATTCCACGCGCCTTCGGGGAACGGCCTCGAGGCCGACGGCGAGCTCTTCAGTCTCCTTGCGCTGATGAGTTTCGAGGTAGCCGACGACTACGTCGAGGCCTTCGGCGCGCTTCTGCCGCCCCTCCTTCAGCATGCCATAGGTCTTGCCAACTCCCGCCGCCATGCCGAAGAAGATCTTGAGCTTCCCCTTCCCGCTCTGCTCCCTCTCGGCCAGGCGAAGGAGGGCGTCAGGGTCCGGCCTCGCTCCATCAGTCATTCGACGCCTCTTGGAGAATGATACAGCGCCGCGGCCCTCCAAGAATAGTGCACGGACCGGCGCTTACTTCGGAAACTCCCTGTCGAGGGCCACGTTCAGCTCCAGCACGTTCACCCGCGGCTCTCCCAGAAAGCCGAGCTGGGACTGCCGTTCGAACCGCCGCACAAGGACCATGATGTCGCCGGCCTTTTGCGCTGCGAGATGCCGTGCCGCGGCCACGCGCGGCACCTGGAGCTCGGCCGCCTGCGGGCTGATGTTGGGGTCCAGGCCGCTTCCCGATGCAAAGAGCATGTCCATCGGCGGCTCGGTGCCGCCGTTCGCCTTTTTCCAATCCGCTTTGCGCTGTTCGAACTCCTTCTTCAGCTCCCCGCTGGTGTACCCGTAGTTGCTTGCCCCGGAGGAAGACGCGTCATACTTCACGGCGGACGGCCGCGGATGGAAGTAGGCGTCGCCCGCGAAGTCCTGCCCGATGAGCCGTGAGCCGACCACCTTCCCGTCACGGACCAGGAGGCTCCCCTGGGCCTTCTGCGGAAAGATCACGGCGCCGACCCCGGTCATGAGCAGGGGGTAGAGCCCTCCCGTAATGACCGTGAATACGACAAGGACGATTATTGAAGTCAGGAAGTGTTTCATGCCGATCCTCCCATTACCCCAGCCCCAGAACGTGGACAAGCAGGTCAATAGCCTTTATCCCGAGAAACGGGGCTATTATTCCGCCTATCCCGTAGATCAAGAGGTTGCGCCGAAGAATCTTCGCCGCGCCGATGGGCCTGTATCTCACCCCGCGCAGCGCCAGCGGTATGAGGGCGATGATGATGAGCGCATTGAATATCACCGCGGAGAGGATGGCACTCTGGGGTGAAGCCAATCGCATGATGTTCAACGCCCCAAGCGGTCCCACTCCCCCCGCCGCTGCGTACAACGAGAGAAACATGGCCGGAAGGATGGCGAAGTACTTTGCAACATCATTGGCGATGCTGAAGGTCGTGAGCGCGCCCCGCGTCATGAGCTGCTCTTTTCCAACCTCGATGATGTCGATGAGCTTGGTGGGATTGGAATCGAGGTCCACCATGTTCCCCGCTTCCCTGGCCACCTGGGTGCCGGAGCTCATGGCCACCCCCACGTCGGCCTGCGCCAGGGCGGGGGCGTCGTTGGTGCCGTCTCCGATCATCGCCACCAGGTGGCCGGTCGCCTGCTCGGCCCTGATGCGCTCGAGCTTGGCCTGCGGGGTGGCCTCCGCGATAAAGTCATCCACCCCTGCCTCGGCGGCAATGGTGGCGGCGGTAAGCGGGTTGTCCCCCGTGATCATGATGGACCTGATGCCCATCTTTCGAAGGCGGAAGAGCCTCTCACGGATGCCGCCTTTAACGACATCCTTGAGGTAGATCACCCCCAGAATTTCCTTTCCCTGGGCTACGACGAGGGGGGTCCCCCCATCTGCGGAGATCCTCTGCACCTCCCCGTCCACTTCCGCCGGGTATTTGCCGCCTGCCGCACAGACCCATTCCTTCACGGCTTCGGCGGCGCCCTTGCGAATGCTTTTCCGGTCATCCGCGAAATCCAGCCCGCTCATCCGTGTCTTTGCTGAGAACGGTACGAATTTGCCTCCGATCTCGGAGACGCTGGCCGTCTTCACCCCATAGGAATGCCGGGCAAGATTTACGATCGAACGGCCCTCGGGAGTCTCGTCCGGAAGGCTGGCCAGGAGCGACGCTTCCGCCAGGACCCGCTCGCCCACTCCATCTGCGGGGTACAGCCTGGAGGCCATGCGGTTTCCCATGGTGACGGTGCCGGTCTTGTCCAGGAGCATCACGTCGATGTCTCCCGAGGCGTCGACCGCCCTGCCGCTCAGCGCCAGGACGTTTTTCTTCAAGAGACGGCTGACGCTGGAGATTCCGATGGCGGAAAGCAGAGCGCCGATCGTCGTGGGAATGAGACACACCAAAAGCGAGAACAAGACCGCTGGGGTGGCGAAGGCGCTCGTCCCCGACTGCTTCACGCTGTAATCGGAGAAGAACCAGAGGGTTCCGACGGCGGCGAGGAAAATCAGGGAGAAAGCGGATAAAAGGATGAGCAGGGCTATCTCCCCCGGCGTCTTCTGCCGCGTGGCGTTTTCAACGAGGGAGATCATCCGGTCCACGAAGGTCTTTCCCTGTTCCGCGGTGATCTTCACGACGATCCTGTCGCTGATGACCTTTGTCCCGCCGGTCACGGCGCTCCTGTCTCCGCCGGACTCCCGGATCACGGGCGCGGACTCCCCCGTGATGGCGGATTCGTCGACGCTCGCGATGCCTTCCACGACCTCTCCGTCTCCGGGGATGACGTCACCCGCCTCGCATACAACAAGATCGCCCACGCCGAGCTCGGCGGAAGCGACCTTCTGCTCTTCGCCGCCCGGCGAAAGGCGCCGCGCGACCGTCTTTGTGCGCATGGCCCTGAGCGCATCGGCGCGCGCCTTGCCCTGGATTTCGGCCAGGGACTCCGAGAAGTTTGCGAACAGGACGGTGAACCACAGCCAGAGGGCGATCTGCAGGTTGAAGGGCGAATACACCCCCCGCGCGGCATCGAGGGCAAACAGCACCGAGATGAACAGGGCCCCGATCCAGACCATGAACATGACGGGGTTTCTGATCTCGACCCGTGGATCCAGCTTGAGGAAGGCCATTGCGGCAGCCCTCCGCAAGACGGGGAAGCTCCACAATCGGATTTCTTTTCTCATTGCGGTCTCCTTGTAGCTCGCCCGGGGGCGCGTTGTGCCGGAGGGCTCGCTGGATTTTCCCTTAGAACAAGACTCCCTTGAGCGCCAGGAAATGCTCCACGATCGGCCCCAGGGTCAGCGCCGGCAGGAAGTTCAGGCCGGTGACGATGAGTATTGTCAGGACCAGGAGCACAACGAACGTGGCATTGTTCGTTTGAAAGGTGCCAACGCTCGCCGGAACCGGCGTTTTGGCTGCAAGGCTCCCCCCGATGGCGATCACGGGGACAATGACCACGAACCGTCCCAGCAGCATTGCGAATGCCCCTGCCACGTTGTAGAATACGGTATTCGCGTTCAACCCCGCGAAAGCGCTTCCGTTATTGCCTACCATCGATGCAAAAGCGTAGAGGATCTCGGACAACCCATGAGGACCTCCATTGTTCAGTGAAGAGAGGCCGGCCTTGGTGACTGAAGCTGCGGCCGCGAGGAACAGGATGGGCAGGCCCTGGGCCACGATTGCAAGCACGGAAAGCTGGACTTCGCGCGTCTCGATCTTCTTTCCCAAGTATTCCGGGGTCCTGCCCACCATGAGGCCGGCTATGAAAACCGTAATGAAAAGAAAGACGAGTAGCCCGTACATCCCTGCCCCAAGGCCGCCGAAGACCACCTCCCCCAGCATCATGTTGATCATGGGGATCATGCCCCCAAGGGGGGAAAAGCTGTCGTGCATGGAATTGACCGACCCATTGGAGACCACCGTGGTGGCCTCGGCCCAGAGTGCGCTGGCCGAGATTCCGAAGCGCACCTCCTTGCCCTCCATGGATCCGTATCCCCCGGAGATGCCATTGAAGCCATACTCCGCGAAGAGGATCGCGATGAGCCCCATGGCGAACATCGCGGTCTTGGCCGCGAACAGGGCGTAACCCTGGCTCTTGGACTTCACCATCCGGCCGAAGAGGAAGGGAATCGCCGTGGGGACGAGCAGGATGGCCAGAAGCTCCAGGAAGTTGCTGAAGGGCGTGGGGTTCTCGAAGGGGTGAGCCGAGTTCGTCCCGAAAAATCCTCCCCCGTTGCTTCCCAGCTGCTTGATGGCGATCTGGGATGCCGCCGGCCCCATGGGGATGATCTGCTGATTGCCCTCAACGGTTGTCGCGGTCACGTACCCGGAGAAGCTCTGGATGACCCCCTGGCTCATGAGGAGAACTGCAAGGATGATCGACAGCGGGAGAAGGATATAGAGAATGGTGCGGACATTGTCCACCCAGAAGTTGCCAACGGTCACGCGGTTTTCATCCGCCGTCTTGGGCACCGGCGCACCCGCCTGTTCCCTGTAATGGAGCCTGGCCGAATACCTGTCCACCAAGCTTGAAAGCCCGCCCCTGGGCTTGTTCCGTATGCCGCGGATCAGGGCGAGCATGGCCGCCATGCCGGTTGCCGCGCTCAGGAAATTATGGACGGCCAGGCCCGCCATCTGGGAGAGGTAGCTGGCGCTCACCTCCCCCGGGTAGCTCTGCCAGTTCGTGTTGGTCATGAAGCTGACTGCCGTATTCAGGGCCTGGTGCAACGACATATTGTCCACGTTGTGCGGATTCAGCGGAAGCCATTTCTGCGTCATCAGGAGCGCCATGAGGGTGGCGAACCCGACGGCGTTGAAGACAAGCAGCGCCGCCAGGTACTGCTTCCAGTTCATCTGCCGGTCCGCGTCTACACCGCATATCCTGTAGATGAACCGCTCCACGGGAGAGAGGAACGACAGGATATGGCGCTCCCCCTCGTAGACCCTGGCCATGTACTTGCCCAGGAAAGGCGCCAGTCCGAAAACCAGGGCGAGATAAACGGCGAGTTGGATCCCGTTGGCCGTGCTCATGAAAACCCCCTTATGCCTGTAGGGTGGCGGGCAGCCCTAAAACTTTTCCGGGCGTACGATCGAGTACGCGAGGTAGACCAGGAGAAACAGCCCGATCGCCGCCGAAAAAAACGCTACTGTCATGATTAAAGGGTAAGTGATCCTCCGCCGGCCGTATATGTTCGACGGGGCTAAAGTTTGCGCGCTCCACGCTAAAAAGCCGCTAGAATCCGCACAGGGACAACACCCTGGCCGGTCAGCCGTTTTAGAGGCATTTTCTACTCATGGCCATGGGCTCGGTGAGCACGCATGACAAGGCTCTCGGGATAAACATCGATGCCGCGCGCTACGGAACCTTCGCGGAGATCGGCGCCGGGCAGGAGGTTGCTCGATGGTTCTTCCACGTCGGAGGAGCGGCGGGCACCGTGGCCAAGACCATCTCGGCATACGACATGGCGGTGTCTGACGCCGTCTACGGCTCCACCGAGCGCTACGTCAGCCGGCAGCGGCTCCAGGCAATGCTGGATCACGAGTGGGCCCTTCTCATAGAGCGGTTGGACGATGTGCGGGGCAGGGACACCGCATTCTTCGTCTTCGCCGACACCGTCACCGCCAAGAGCTACACCCGGCAGGAGGAAGGCCACGGCTGGCTGGGAATCCGCTTCCAGACCGAGCCGCGCAGCCAGGCGTCCCAGATCATCATCCACGCACGCATGTGGGACACCGATAATGCGCGCCAGCAGGAGGCGTTGGGGATCCTCGGCGTCAACCTGATCTATGGGGCGTTCCACGAGTCCGGCCGGCCCGAGGCGCTCATCGCTTCGCTCATGGACGAGCTCACCCGTGACCGCATGGAAGTGGACATGATCAAGCTCTCGGGGCCGGCGTTCGACGGCGTGGACAACCGCCTCATGAGCCTCCAGCTGGTCCAGCAGCGGCTCACCAACGCGGCCATGTTCGCCCCCGACGGCGAGGTGGTGGAGCCCGCGGAGCTTCTCTACAACCGGCCCGTTCTGATCGAGCGAGGAAGCTTCCGCCCCATCACCCGCGTCATCCTCGACATGCTGGAGCGCTCGCTTCGGCAGATGCAGGAAGCGGAGGCAGGAGAGCCTGTTGTCCTCATGGAGATGACGCTTCGAAATCTCATGAGGCTGCATGAGGAAGTGGACCATGCCGATTTCCTGGCCCGCATGGATACCCTCTGCGCCCTGGGAAAGACCGTCATGGTCTCCAACTACTCCCGATTCCATAACGTCACAACGTATCTCAGGCGCTATACTCACCGCCGGATCGTCATGACGCTCGGCGTTCCGACCCTGGCCGAGCTTCTGGAGGAGAGCCATTACCGGGATCTTCCCGGCGGCATTCTCGACGCGCTCGGACGGCTTTTCAACGGTCCCGCTACTCTCTTCGTCTACCCCTGGAAGAACGGCCCGACAGGAGAGGTCGTCACCGCGGAGACGTTCCGCCCGCCCGCCTCCCTGGCTCATCTCTACCGCCACCTTCTCGAAAACCATCTCATAGAATCGATCCGCAATGTTCCCGAGGCGGATCTCTCCACGCTTCCCGCGGACGTTCTTGAAAGGCTCCAATCGGGAGATCCCTCCTGGGAGAGGCTCGTGCCCGCGGAGGCGGCGGGAGTGATCAAGAAGCAGAGGCTCTTCGGCTATCGCGGGGATAAGCAGGTACTCGATACTCTGGACAGTGAAGGCAGATAAGGGTGAACGAGGAACAGCAGTGCCCACAGTGAGGGAGGGATCCTCCGCCGCGGCATCATGATGATCATCATGATGATGATAATGATGATTTACTAAATTATAATGTTTGACAAAACAGTAAAATTACTGTATTTAGTAAACCATGCGCGCCGATGGCTATCGAAAAGAACTTGTTGGTAAGGTCCCCGGGATTCTCACTCATCTCCTTGGTGCAAACAAAGACGTAAGGATCCAATCGGACGAGCGTACTGGCCCCGACCTCGTAATAACCGCAAGCGGCAAGACCTTTGTCATAGAGTTCAAACAATCTACGGGAACAGCCACCATTGCTGCTGCCGCAAGGCAGCTCTTGTCCTACCGCAAGCGGACTGCGAAACAGGTGGTCCTGCTCATTGCTGTTCCGTTTATGGGTGAAGCCGGACGGAGAGTATGCGAGGAACTGGGGGTTGGGTGGATTGACCTTAGCGGCAATGCTCATATCGTGGCGTCAGGCCTTCGCATAATCGTGGAAGGGCGGCCGAATCGATTTCTATCGGCAGGGAGGCCGCCTAATCTTTTTGCGCCAAAGAGCTCCCGGGTTGCTCGTTGGCTTATCATGCATCCCGATCAGTCAATTACTCAACGCGAACTCGCCAGGACCGTCGATATGGGGGAAGGCTTTATCAGCCGCATTATCTCTCGTCTCGAACAAGAGGGCTATGTCATTCGTGAGAATGGATCGGCAATCCGATCGAAAAACCCCTCACTCTTACTGGATGCATGGCAGGAACGCTACCAGTTTTCCAAACACATGGTTCATCAGGGCTATATTTCAGCACGTTCGGGCGATGCGCTTCTTAAATTTCTTCATAATGAGTTTGCCTCGTGGAAGGTAGAATATGCTGCGACGGGGCTAGCTGCAGCGTGGATGTTTACCAAGTTTGTGGCCTTTCGGACTGTCACGGTCTATGTTCCGCACGAACCCACGGATGAGCTACTGCAAGGGCTTGCATACAGTGATGATCCCAGAGGTGCGAATACTTGGCTGGTAGTCCCAAATGACAAGGGGGTTTTCCATGGAGCAGGCGAGAAGGAGGGAATACGCTGTGTCCATCCTGTGCAGGCGTACCTTGATCTGAAGGATCAGCCTGAACGAGCAATGGAGGCCGCCGAACGGCTGCGCAAAGAGTATTTGAACTGGGGGACGAATGGCTAAAAAGCCCCAGCGAGCAAACGAGTATAAGAGCGAGCAAGTTGAACTGGTAAGAGCAACCTGTTTATACATCGCGACCAAATTCGGCGATTTAATGGATGACGAGGTTGTGGTGATCGGTGGGCTGGTCCCATCATTGTTGATTGATTCAAAAGAACTCCCCGAGGGGATCTCCGCGCATGTTGGAACCATGGATTTGGATGTGGGACTGAAACTCGCTGTTCTCGATGAGGGGCGGTACCGCACGCTGACCGGGCGATTGCGCGAAGCAGGCTTTGAGCAAGATCGCAACGACGAGGGAAAGCCGACGCGACAGCGATGGCTGCTGAAAGAGCCTACCTCTGTGACTGTGGACTTTCTTATTCCACCCTCCTGCAAAACAGATCGAGGAGGGAGCCTTCGCAACATTGAAAAGGACTTTGCAGCCGTGATTGCGCCCGGGCTCGCACTGGCATTTCAAGACAGGCGTCAGGTTACTCTGGAAGGAGTGACCATAATGGGCGAAAAAGCAAGCCGTAAGATATGGGTTTGTGGCCCGGGTGCATTTGTTATCCTGAAAGCTCTCTCCTTTCGAGAGCGCGGCGAGGGCAAGGACGCCTATGACTTGTACTACGTTGTGCGTAATTTTGGGCAGGGCGTTGAAGATGTGGCAGCGTCTTTTCGGCCGCTGCTTCAAGACAGTGACGCGATACAGGCTGTTAAAATTCTGCGAGGGGACTTTCTTAATCTTGACGGGCTCGGCCCCCACCGCGTTGCTCAATTCTTGCTAGGTAAGCGGGATGATGCAGTTCAAGCTGATGTTGCAGGCTTTATTCGACAGTTGCTCAACAAATGCGATCTGTTAAGCAAGGGCCGATAGCAGGACCGTCAGGCGCCGCCCTTGCTCTCCGCTTTCCTCCAGAGGAGGAAAGCGCCGGCCGAGGTGAGAAGAAGGCCGCACGCGGCAATCATCCGAGGGAGCACCAAGGGGTGGCTCACCCGCTCTCCCGCTGCTTCGACAACGAGCGCCGTTGCGTGGATATCCATGTCGCCGCCGTGCTCGCGGCAGCTCCTGTTGAAGATACCGCTCACCCGCACCCGGTCCCCCCTTTGGTAATACGATCCGAAGCTGCGGCCGGCGGTGAACAGGACGCGGGGGAGCCACACGCCGAGGGCACCGGCGCCGTCGCTCACGTTCACCCAGAGGTGATCCCCGCGCGGCATCGGGTCCCCAATAAGCTCGCCGCTGAACGTGAGAAGCTCTCCGTCGTGCGCTTTGGCGTTTTCGATCAGATCGGCGCTCGATGCCTGGGCAAAGAGCGGAATCGAGATAAAAGCACCGAACAGTATCAGAGCGCCGCGCCTCACGACTTCCTCCTGACTGTGGAGACGATGAAGCCGGCGAGCGCCAGGACCGCCACGAACTCCAGCCTCCCCGCCCACATGCCGAAGATGTAGGTCGCCTTCATAACCGCGGGCATGGAAGGGGCCGTGACGCCGATGGAAAGCCCGACGTTTCCCGCAACCGATGCGGACTCGAACGCCGCGCTGAGCAGGGGATAGCCGCAGAGGTTGCCCACGAGGGTATTGAGCGCGAAGAGGGCCATATACATGATCACGATAAGCGCGGCGCTGCGCACCTGCGCCTCGCCGAGGGTCTGGTCCTTGAGGTAGTGGAAGCGCTGGACGAACACCGCGGATGCCGGCTTCAAGAGCCTGCGGGCTTCCTGCACAAGGGCGTTCCAGAGGATGCCGATGCGCAGGCCCTTGAACCCGCCCGCCGTCGAGCAGGCGCTCCCCCCGAAGAGCATCGCGAGGATCATGGCGAAAAGCGCCACGTCCCCCCATTCCGTCGCGAGCTGGCGCGCATAAACCGTCATGAAACCGGTGGTGGTGTGCCCCGAGACGAGCTGAAAGAAGCCCTTTCGAAACAGGGCCACCGCGCCAGGGTACACGCCGAGCTTGACGAGGCCGTAGCAGGCCACGACGGTGAGCACGATGAGGGTGGTGGAAAAGGAGACCGTCTCGATATTCCTGGCGATCTCTTTCCTGTTTCCCGTCCACACGGCATGGTGCAGCGCGAAGTTGAAGGAACCGATGACAAAGAACACGAGGCCCGTCACCTCGTAGAGAGCGCTGTGATAATAGAGGATATTCTGTGACATCGGGGCGAAGCCCCCCGTGCTCCATGCCGCCATGTAGACCCACAGGCCATGGAGCAGGCCGGCTACGGGCGGAAGCCCGATCGCCATCCCGGCTGCCCAGAGAGCGGCGGTGCCGACGGCGAGGTACACGAGGCTTATCTTCCAGATGGCCCGCGCCGTGTGAAGCACGCTGGGGAAAAGCCGCTCGTCCTTGGCCTCGCCGACGTAGAGCTTGTATCCTCCCGCGGCATCCTTCACCAGGAAGCTCAGGGCGAGCACGATGACGCCCTGCCCTCCGATAAAGGTGAGCAGGTGACGCCACATGTTCACGCTTCGCGAGACGTGGTCGAGGTCCTGGATGAGCGTGAGGCCCGTGGTCGTGAAGCCGCTCATCACGTCGAACATGCAGTCGAGGTAGCCGCCGTAGTGGCCGCTCAGGCCGTACGGGATCGCCGCCATGGCCATGACGGCGAGCCAGGAGAATGCTGCGGTCACCATGCCGTGCATCCACGTGGGCCGCGCGCCTTTGGCTCCCAGGGCCGCAAGCCCGCAGCCAACGGTGAGCGCGGCGCCCAGGCCGATCGTGAAATCGAATGCCGCGGCCCACTCGCCGAACGCCAGCGCGGTGGCAAGCGGCACGAGCATCAGAAGGCCGACGCCGACTATGACCTTCCCCGTGTACGAGAGGATGATCCTGAAATCATGCGCGCGCGGCGAAGATATCATCTTTTACAGGAGTTCCAACAGGATGCAGACAAGCAAGCCGGCAAGGGCCAGGAGCAGCACGAAGCCCGCCTCAATAAGAATGCCCAGGCACATCCCGCCATCCCGCAGGCCGGAGCCGACGCTCTTCACGAGCCGCTTCATCCCGACTCTCCCAGGAGGAGCTTCCTCAGGGGCTCCAGGGAAGCCCGCCGGGCCAGGGCGAAGATCCTGTCACCCGCCTCGATAACCGTTTTCCCGCGCGGGAAAAAGATCCTCCCGTCGTGGATCACGGTGATGAGCACGCATTCCTCGGGAAGGCTGAGCTGGGAAACGGCCACGCCGGCGACGGGGGAGTCTTCCTTCACCTCGACTTCCGTTATCTCCGCGTCCCCCTGCTGAAAGATCGAGAAAAACCGCATCCCGGTGAGCGGGAGGGCGTTCTCGATCATCTGGGCCGCCAGGGCGGTCGTGCTTACCGTGGCGTCCACTCCAAGGAGCTTGAAAATAGATTGGTTGTTCGGGTTGCTCACGCGGGCGATGGTGTTGGGGGTCTTGAAATGCTTCTTGGCGAGCTGGCAGATGACGAGGTTCTCCTCGTCCCTGCCGGTGAGCGCCACCACGTAGCCCGCTTCCTGCGCCCCTGCGTCCCGGAGCGTCTCGATATCTGTTCCGTCGCCGCTTGTCACGGTTATCTCGAGGTCTTCCGCCACGACGCGGCACCGGCTCTCGTCCTTTTCGACGATGCCCACGGAGTACCGGGAAGCGAGGAGGGTCTTGGCGAGGTAGTAACCGACATTGCCGCAGCCGACGATGAGGATGTACATGACGTGCGCCTCAGCCGCGGTGGTTTCTGAGAAGGATCAGAGTATCGTCTTTTTCGATTGGCCGTCCCTGATCGATATCCGGCGATCCATCGCGGCGGACAACTCCGACGAGCCTGCGTTCATCGCCAAGATCGATCTTTCCCGCCGGCCTGCCTACCCATTCCGGAAGCGGCCTGACTCCGACCAGGTCGGGGTCGATGTAGCCTGCCAGGGGCGCGAAGAGGTTTTTTTGAATGAGCCCGAGGATCTGGTTGATGCCCGTCGTTGTGGGGCATACCGTGCTCAATCCCATGCCCTTGTAGAACTTTTCCCTCTCGCCGTCCGACACGCGCGCAAGAACCATGGGAACATGAAAGACTTCCTTTGCGATCTGGATGGCCATGATGTTGAGGTTATCGTCCGCCGTCGCCGCGACGAAAAGCTGGGCTTTTTCGATCCCCGCCTTCTTGAGAACGTCCTCGTCTATGGGGCTTCCGCTCACCGTCACGCCGTCGAAATCGTTTCCCAGGCGTTTGAGGTCGATGGATTCGGCCACCACGACGACGTCCTTGCCCTGGGCGGAGAGAACCTTCGCGAGCCCCGCGCCGAGCCGGCCGCAGCCCGCCACGATAACGAACATATCTCCATCATAGACGTGAGGCCCGGCGAAGAACCATTCGCGGGATGCTAATGTTTTACTCCGGGACGCTAGGAAAGCGCTAAAAAGAGCGAGGGAGAGGCCACGGGACGTCGGTCGCAGCCGCAGGCTCAAGGAACGCCTTCGGGAGCGCGCTTCTCTTGCCCGGCCTCCCCTTCATCGAGTAGGTTAGACTGGTCGCGGGGAGGAAGGGATGAACGTCAACGGCAAGGTGGTCATGATCACGGGCGCGTCCAAGGGCATTGGCCGCGAGCTTGCCCGGATTCTCATCGGGCAGGGCGCGCGGGTGGCGCTCCTTGCCCGCAGCGCGAAAGCCCTGGAGGATCTCGCGGCGGAGCTTTCGATGGCGGGAGCCGAAGCGCCCAGGGCAATCCGCGCAACCTCCCCGCAGGCGGCTCTTGCCCTCGCCGCGGATGTTACCGATAGGCAGGCGGTCGAGAGGGCGGTGGGCAGGACGCTTTCCCACTTCAGCCGCCTCGATGTTCTAGTGAACTGCGCCGGGGTCGGATACTTCGGACCGGTCGAAAGCATGGACATGAAGGATTTCGATACGCTGGTGAAAACGAACCTCAACGGCCTGCTCAACGTCACGCAGGCCGCGCTCCCGGCGCTCAAGGAGTCCCATGGCATGATCGTGAACATTTCATCCGGGCTTGCCATGCGGGCTCTCCCATTCCTGGCCGCTTACTCCGGCACAAAGAGCATGGTGAACGCCATTTCGGATGGGATGCGCCTCGAGCTCGCCCCCTACGGCGTCCGGGTTCTCACGTTCTGTCCGCCATCCACGGACACGGGCTTCGACAGGAACGCCATCAAGGGAGCTGGAATGGAGAAGGTCAGCCTCGAGGACCTGAAATCAGAGAAGGTGGAGAAGGTGGCCGCGGATATCGCGGCCGCCATCCGCTCCGAAAAGAGGCAGGCGGGCGGCGGCTTCTTCAGGGTCATGAACGCCCTTGCTCCGAAGCTCCTCGACCGCATGTTCTTGAATATGGCGACGCGCGTGGGGACCGAGGCCGGGATCTTCCCGCGGCAGGCCGCCAGCGGGCGGTAAACACGCCCGCGCGCAACAAAATCTTGCGCGCCCCCTCGGAGAGGATTACACTCCCCGTCTATGAAGAGACTCACACTCGCCCTGCTTGCGCTTCTCTGCGTTTTCGCCGTTATCGCCTGCGGCACGACATCGCCCGCCACGGCCGCCTCGCCCGGCGCAACCCGGAAAGCTGCCGCCCCGACTGAAGTGAAGCTCATCGACAACTGCGAGGGCCAGGGTATCGGGGGAGAGTGGGCCGTGTACAGCGACGCAGAAAACGACGGCGGAAGCTCGACGTCAGAGCCCAAACCTTTTATGCTTCAAAACGACCCCAGCAATGGGGCCGACGGCACCAATGGGTACGCAAAGTGCTGGGGCACCGTGACAAAGCAGTATCAGTATGGATTCTCGGGGCTCACATACAATTTCACCAAGGACGAAAGCCCCATCGACATCAGCTCCTACACCGGCTATATATTCTGGATGAAGGGCGACGGCGGGTTCTACAACTTCGCCATCAAGAGCCCCGTCAACAAGGATTTCGCCTACTATGAGTACGGCATCAAGATCTCCACGGAGTGGAAGAGGTACATGATTCCCTTCACGAAGTTCTTCCAGGAGACATGGGGCCAGACGAAGTCTCCGGAGGAATGCCTTGCGGCCTCCAGCGGCTTCCAGATCCAGACCGTGGGCCAGCCGATCAGCCATTTCGAGTTCTCCATAGACGAGGTATCCCTCTACAAGTGAGGCGGTCCGAGAGGCCGCATAAATCAGCGGCTGAAGACCGCCGTCTCCGGCATTTGACTTCTCCAACAGGAATGAAGACGTTTTTCTTAACATGAGAAGAACACGCTTTTACTCACTCATTGCCGGGCTGACGGCCCTGCTGATCGTCGCAAGCGGCACTCCCGCAAGGGCGGCCGCCGGCGGTGAAACGGGCCCGACCGCGGCGGCCGGGGCGAATGGGCAGGCGCCGGAGTTTCCCACCGGTCTCGACTGGCTGAATACCGCCAGGCCGCTCACGATATCCGAGCTTCGCGGCAAGATAGTCCTCCTGGACTTCTGGACGTACGGCTGCATCAACTGCATCCATATAATTCCTGACCTCGAACGCCTGGAAAAGGAGTACCCGACGCAGCTTGTCATTATCGGGGTCCATTCGGCCAAATATTCCAACGAAGCGCTCACCGCCAACATCCGCGAGGTCATTCTGCGCTATGGGATCACGCACCCCGTGGTGAACGACAATGGCTACAAGATCTGGGACCTCTACGGAGCCGAGGCATGGCCCACCCTTGTGCTGGTGGACCCGACCGGCAAGATTGTCAACAGCATGGCCGGTGAAGGAGTGTATGCGGCGTTCAAGCCCGCCATCCAGTCCCTGGCCGACAGCTTCGCGAAGCGAAATCTCCTGAACCTCACCCCCCTCGCTGCGCTGGAGAAGCGCGAGGTGGCCCCCGACACGATCCTCGCCTTCCCCGGCAAGGTCGAATACGACGCGAAAAGCGACAGGGTCTTCATAGCGGACAGCAGCCACAACAGGATCGTGATCGCGAAAGCGGCGAGCGGGGAGATCCTCGACATCGCCGGCGGCACCGATGCCGGGTTCAGTGACGGCAGCTTTGCCGACGCCCGCTTCAACTATCCCCAGGGCATGGCGCTCGCCGCGGACGGGAATACGCTCTACGTCGCGGATACGGACAACCATGCAATCAGAAAACTCGATCTTTCAGCGCGCACCGTAGTCACCTTCGACGGAACCGGCAAACAGGCCTCGGCGTATCCGCCGGCGCCCGGACGCGCCCCCTCTACGGCCTTGAGCTCCCCTGGGACCTTGCCCTGAGCGGAAGCACTCTCTTCATCGCAATGGCCGGCTCGCATCAGATCTGGACCGCGGACCTCAAGGATGGCTCCCTGCGCCGGCTTGCCGGAAGCGGCGCCGAAGGGACGCGGGATGGGGACGCCCAGACCGCTTCCCTCGCCCAACCCAGCGGGCTCTCCTGGGATGGGAAAGGCCGCCTGTATTTCGCGAACACCGAAGGCAACGCCGTTCGGTGGGTTGAGAACGGCGCTGCGGGATGGCAGGTGAGGGCCCTGGCCGGAAGCACCGGCAACCTCTTCGACTTCGGCGACAAGGACGGGGTGGGAACTGCCGCGCGCTTCCAGCATCCTCTGGGTGTCGTCGTGGTTGGAGATTCCCTCTTCGTGGCAGACGCCTACAACAGCAAAATAAAGAACGTCGACATCCGCACGGGACAGGTGGTCACGGTGGCGGGCAAGAGCAGCGGGTGGAAGGACGGCACCGATCCCCTGTTCGACGAGCCGGGCGGGATCAGCGCCGGACCGGGAGGGATGCTCCTGGTGGCGGACACCAACAACGACGCGATCCGCATCCTGGACCCCGCGCGGAATTCCTCGAAAACCCTGGTTCTCAAGGGAATAGAAAAGTTCGCCTTCTCCAAGGAGCAGGCACCGGGCGTGAAGACTCTCAAGCAGCAGCTCACGCTCGCCCCGGGGAAGGACGTGATCCGCCTCACCATCACCGTGCCCCAGGGCTATGAGGTGAATCCCCAGGCCCCCTTTGCGATGCAGTGGTCCGCGGACGGGGGTACGCTTCGCCTGCCCGCCGACGCGAGCCGCTCCATCACCAATCCCGCCTTCCCGCTGGAGATCCCCGTGACCGCCGACGAGGGCACGGGCACTCTCACCGGCGATCTTTCCATTGTCTATTGCCGCGTGGACGAGGAAGGTGTCTGCATGCTGGACAGGGTGCGGATAGACCTTCCCTACACGGTGGGCCGGGGCGGACAGAGCTCGGCCGCGATCTCTTACGCCGTGGAGCTTCCCAAGTAGCGGCCTGGCGGACAGGCCGATGGATCACCACGAGCGCAGGCCCGCGCTTCTGTGCCAGATTCACCGACACGAGCGCGCCCCACGCTCGCGTCTCCCGTATGGATAACTGCATAATTTTCCGGTAGAATTCTCATTGATATGACACTGCGCGAAAAACTCGGCTACCGGCCCATGGAGCTCGCCTTCGGGACGAGCGGCCTGCGCGGCCTCGTGCGTGACATCACGAACCTCGAAGCGTATATCGGGACGCGGGGGTTTCTCGCCCACCTTCTGGATTCCTCACAGGTGAGGCCCGGAGACACAGTGTACATCGCCGGAGATCTTCGCCCAAGCACGGACTGCCTCGTGAGCGGCGAAGAGGGAAGAGGCGAGATCGCTCAAGCAGCGGCCAAGGCGGTGGAGGCCGCCGGACTTCGCGTCGGCTACGTGGGCAAGATCCCCACTCCGGCCTTGATGCTCTACGCCATGCGCCGCTCTTCGTCAAGCATCATGGTGACGGGGAGTCACATCCCCTTTGACAGGAACGGCATCAAGTTCAACAAGCCCTCCGGGGAGATCCTCAAATCCGACGAGGCTCACATCCTCGCGGCCATGAAGAGGATCAGGGCCGCGGAGTACGGCAGGCCGGCGGAAAAAAGCTTCTTCGACTCGAGCGGGATGCTCAAGCCTGCCCACAGGAAGCCCCTCCCCCCCATCGACGAGCGGGCCCGAAAAGAGTATACGGAGCGCTACGTCGCCGCGTTCCCCAAGGGAGCACTGGCCGGATGCCGGATCCTTGTCTGGCAGCATTCCGCCGTCGGACGCGACATCCTCACGGAAATTCTACATAAGTTGGGGGCCGATGCGGTTCCCGTGGGAAGGAGCGACGTGTTCGTGCCCGTGGACACGGAAGCCGTCGGCAGGGAAACCCTCGAGCTGATCCAGGGCCTGGTTGATGCCAATGACGGAGCCTCCATCGGCGCGGCGGTTTCCACCGATGGAGACGGCGACAGGCCCCTCGTCCTCGGCGTGGAGCGGGGCAGGGTCCGCTTCTTTCCCGGCGACCTCCTGGGCCTGGCTGCCGCGGATTTCCTGGGCGCCAGAAGGATAGCCGTTCCCATAAGCGTTAATGACGCGGTGGACATCGCCTTCTCCGCAAAAGGAGTCGTACCGGTAAAAACCCGTATCGGCTCACCCTATGTCGTGGCTGCCATGGAGGAAGTGGGGTGGGAAGCCAACGGGGGATTTCTCACCGCCGCCCCCATCGCCGTGCCCGGCGGAGGGACCCTGGAACCGCTCCCCACCCGCGACGCGGTGCTTCCCATCCTTTCGGTTCTTTCTGCGTCGCTGGGGCGCGGCAAGAGCCTGGCCGCCCTCTTCGATCTGCTGCCCCCGCGTTTCGGACGGTCAGCCCTGCTCAGGGAGTTTCCCCGCGAGAAATCCCTCGCCATTGTCGAGCTGCTCTCCCCTCGCCGCCTGAGCCTGACCGAGGCGAGATTTTCCAAGGGGAGCGTCTCGGCGCTGAAAACAGGCACAGGCTGCGAAGAGCTTGCCGCGGGCAGCCCGGCCGCCGCGGAGCTGGCCGCGCTTCGGACCTTCATCGGGAAGTATTTCACCCCGGGGGATGGCTTTGGCGAGGTCTCATGGATCAATTGGCTTGACGGGGTGCGGATCGGGTTTGCCAACGGGGACGTGGCCCATATCCGCCCCTCGGGCAACGCACCGGAGCTCAGGCTCTACGCCAACGCGGACAGCCAGGAGCGCGCGGACCTCATAGCCTCCCTGGGCACGCGGGAGGGCGGAATCCTCAGGCGGCTGGAGGCGCACGCTGAAGAGCAGTGGGCAATAGCGGCGTTCAGGGCCCGCCCCGCCGCCGTGCATCTTCAGGGCGCCATCCAGAGCTACTCCTGGGGCGGATCCCGGTTTATCCCCGAGCTGACAGGCATGGACAACAGCGAAGGCCGCCCCTTCGCCGAGCTGTGGATCGGTGCGCATCCTCGCGCCCCTGCCCTCGCCCGGCTGCCGGTTCCGCAAGCAGGGCGGCCGGGAGAACATGCAGGCGTCATGCCAGTGGCGCTGGATCGGCTCATAGCGGAGGCTGGGGAGGCCGTTCTCGGTGCCGCCGTTTCGCGCGGCTTCGGCGGGAAGCTTCCGTACCTCCTGAAGGTGCTGGACGCCCGCTCCATGCTCTCCATTCAGGCGCATCCCTCAAAGGCCCAGGCCGAGGCCGGCTTTGCCCGCGAGACTGCGGCAGGCATCCCCATCACCGCCGCCAACAGGACGTACGCGGACGAGAATCACAAGCCCGAGGTCCACGTCGCCCTCACCGACTTCTGGATGCTTCACGGCTTCCGGCGGCTGGAGCAGATCGCATCGATCCTGCGGTCAAAGGGCGGCAGAGCCGCGCTCCGAGCGCCGGAAATCGCAAAGGCCATGCCGGATTTCGGAGCTCGCCTGAAAGACGCGGGACCGGATGAGCGGGCCAGGCGCGCGCTCCTTCGAGAGCTGTATGAGAGACTCATGACCATGCCGCAGGAGGAGGTGGACCGCGTCCTGAAGCCGCTTGTCGAAAGACTCCGAAGGGCCCAGCCTTCGGACAAGGATTCTCCCGACTATTGGGCGCTGGAAGCGGCCCGCTCTTTCACGCGCGACGGACATCTGGACCGCGGCGTCTTCTCCATCTATCTTCTCAACCTGGTCCGTTTGCGGCCCGGCCAGGGCACCTACCAGCCCTCCGGGACGCTCCACGCATACCTGGAAGGGGCGAATGTCGAGCTCATGGCAAACTCCGACAATGTGCTTCGCGGAGGGCTCACGACAAAGCATGTAGACACGGCAGAGCTTCTGGCCATCCTCACCTTCGAAAGCGGCGCGCCTCCCGTTCTGGAAGGGCAGGAAATCTCTGAAACCGAGAGGGTTTACACTGCCCCGGCCCGAGAGTTTCTCCTGTCGCGCATTGAAGCTGCCCCTCATATCCCGCACAGGGCACGCGGGTCTCACGGACCGGACTGTCTCATCGTGATGGAGGGCGAGGCGGAGCTGAAGGCCGCCGGCGATCTGCTCCCTCTCAAGCGGGGAGGGATCGCACTTGTTCCCGCCGGGCTCCCCTACACCATCGAGTCACGCGCGGGCACGGCCGTCGTCTTCAAGGCAGGAGTGCCCGCGGCGGTCGGGAAATAGGGCGGGCGGAAAATAGATGTGGGCGGCAATTCAGGCGGGCGGCAGATGAGCCGGCAGCTTGCGCCGGCGCGTCCGCTCTCGGGGCCGCGCTCAATCACTTCTTTGCGCAGACCGCAACCCCGTCGCGAACGGGCAGAATGACGGAAACCAGGTCGGTTCGGCCGAAGATCAGCTCATTGAATTTCTTCACCCCCGCCGTCATCGGATCCGCTTTCGAGCCGCCTTCCGCAACGCGCCCGTCCCACAATGCGTTGTCCGTGATGAAAAGTCCTCCCGTTCGAAGCAGTCTCAGCGCCGTCTCGATGCTCCGGGGGTAGGCGTCCTTGTCGATATCGTTGAACACGATATCGAAGGGCCCCTTCAAGCTCTCGGCCTCTTTCAGCGCGTCTCCCACGTGGAATACGATGCGCTCGGCGCGTCCCGCCTTCCTGAAAAAACCCATGGCGAGGTCCCGGTTCTCGGCTGATGCGTCCGTGCAGTGGATCACTCCTCCGGGCTGGAGCCCGCGCGCGAACCACCACGCGGAGTAGCCGAATCCGGAACCCAGCTCCAGGATGCGGCGGGCGGAAGAGAAACGGGCGAGGATCTCCAGGAGCCTGCCGACCTGCTGTCCGATAATGGGAAACTGCCTCGCCTTTGCGTGCTTTTCCATCTCCTCGAGCACGGGATCGGAAACGACGCCGAGGGAGGAAATGTAGGTTTCGATCTCGGGGGTGACAATAGCGCCCATACTGTTCTCCTGTAAGGAGGATACATGCGCGGACGGCCGTGGGGCAAACGCCGGCCCTACAGGTACTTCCCGCCGAAGCGCTCCGCGATGAGGGCGTGCAGCTTCTTGATGTCCTCAGCGCTGTCCTTGCGGCAAACGAGGGTCGCATCTGGGGTGTGAACGATGATCATGTCCTGGCAGCCGATTGCGGCCAGGAGGTGGTGGGGATCGCTTGAAGCCACGAGCGTCCCATTCGTGTCGAGGAGCGCGCTTGTTTCCGCGGAAACCGCGTTTCCCCGCGCATCGGCGGCGATGGTCCCGGCAAAGGCCGGCCATGAGCCGATGTCCAGCCATGAGAGCTGCATGGGGACGGCGGCCACCTTCACCAGGGGATCTCGCGATGCGGGCTCCATCACGGCGTAATCTACGCTGATCTTTTTCAGCGTAGGGTAGACCTCGGCGATGAGGGAGGAAAGCCGGGGCGTTCCCCATGCATCCGCGAGGCGGGAGAGTCCGGGGAAAACATCGGGCTGATAACGGCGCAGGCAGTCGAGGAAGGTGGATGCCTTCCAGACGAACATCCCCGAGTTCCAGAGGTAACGGCGGGGGCCTTCGGCGACATAACGTTGGGCGGTTTGAAGGTCGGGCTTCTCCTCGAACTGGGAAACGATCAGGGAGCCGTGGAGAAACCCGTCGCCAAGCTTCAGGTAGCCATAGCCTGTTGAGGGGTGCGTGGGTGCGATCCCGAAAGTGACTAGGGTTTCCGGGCTTTCCTCCGCGACGCGAAATCCCTCGGCGACGATGCGGCGGAAACGGTCCTCGGGCTCGATGAGGTGATCCGCCGTGAACACGCCGATGACGGCATCGGGGTCGATCCTCGAAATGACGGCCGCGCTGTAGCCGAGCGCGGCCAGCGTATCGCGGCCGACGGGCTCCGCGATGTAGCGCTCCGCCGCGAGCTGGGGGAGCTCGCCCAGAATTGCGCCGCGGAGAGCCTCCCCCGCGCACACGTGCCGCCGCTCCACCTCCACGAGCCCTTCCAGCCTGGCGTAGGAATGCGACAGGAGGCTGCGGCCGCGGATGAAGGGGATGAGCTGCTTGGGAAGCTCGTTCCTGCTCATCGGCCACAGCCGCGTGCCGGCGCCTCCCGCGATGATCACGGCGTGCCTCATGAGCCGGCCTCGCCGCGGCGGCGGTCTCGCCTGCGCGCTGGACTGGAAAAAACCTCAAGCCCCGGGTTGCGCATGACTCCGAATGTAGGATCGGGGAAGACGGCTGTCAAGCGAAAGGATGGCGTTCGGCGCTCACGAGCGCTCCGGGCCATGCCATGGAGGGCTGAGGCCGGCGCGCGGCATGGATGCCGCGAAGCGACGGCCCTTGCCACATGCCGCGGCCCTGACTTATGCTTGGCCATGCAGGAGAGCGACTACCTGCCTCTGATCGAGCTTGCACTGCGGGAAGATCTCGGGGAACTGGGCGATATCACATCTGAAGCCGCAGTTCCCGCCGAGACGGCAGCGGCGATTCTCTGGAGCAAGGACGACGGGGTCCTTGCGGGCCAGGAGGTCTTTGCCGCGGTCTTTCGCGAGGTGGATGCCTCGGTGGATGTCTCCTTCAATGCGCGTGACGGCGAGCGGCTCCGCACGGGCGAGAAGGTGGCGCGCATTCATGGCCCTATCAAGTCCCTCCTCACGGCCGAGAGGACGGCACTGAACTTCCTCTCCTTCCTCTCCGGGATTGCCACCGCCACGAGCCGCCTCGTCTCCCGCGCGGCCGTTACGGGACACGCCTCGATCCTCGACACCCGGAAGACCCTCCCCGGCTATCGCGCCCTCTCCAAGTACGCCGTGGCCATGGGCGGCGGGAGAAACCACAGGATGGGCCTGTACGACATGATCCTGATCAAGGACAATCACATCGACAGCGCCGGCTCGATATCCGCGGCGGTCCGGCGGGCGAGGCAGGCGTGGGGAACGCGGTTCTCCGTCGAAGTGGAGTGCAGGACCCAGGCCGAGGTGTCGGAAGCGCTCTCCTGCGGAGTCGACATGGTGATGCTGGATAATATGAGCCTGGAGGAGATGCGCCAGGCGACGGCTCTGGTGGGCGGGAGGGCAAAAGTGGAAGCTTCCGGCAACATGACGGAAGAGAAGGTCGCGGAAGTGAGCGCTACAGGCGTGGACTTCATCTCGGTGGGAATGCTGACCCATTCCGCTCGCGCCTTCGATTTCTCCCTGAAGATCGGGCGGGAGGAGGTGTGAGGGAGTTCGACCTCATCGTCATCGGGTCCGGCGTCGCCGGCCTGACCTGCGCCCTGGCGGCGGCGGAGGAGGGCAGGAACGTCGCCCTGCTCTCCAAGGAGCCGTCCCTGAGAGAGTGCAACACCTGGTACGCGCAGGGCGGCATCGTGGCCTCCGGCGCGGGGGACTCTCCGCAGCTTCTTGCGCGCGATATAACCGAGGCGGGAGATTCCATGAGCTTCAGCGAGGCCGTCGAGCTTCTTGCCGCCGAAGGCCCGCCCTTCGTGGAAGAGTTCCTGGTCAAAAGGCTCGCGGTCCCCTTTTCGCGCTCCGCCGACGGCACAATCGCCTTGACCCGGGAAGCGGCCCATTCGGTCCGCAGGATCCTCTTTGCCCAGGACGTGACGGGCCAGGCAGTGGAGACCTCGCTTCTCGCCGCCGTCCAGGGCCGGCCGGGGATCTCCGTTTTCCCCTCTCACGCCGCCATCGATCTCATCACCAACACCCACAACTCCACCGATTCCCAGGAACGCTATCGGGAGACGCGCGTCCTGGGCGCGTACGTATGGGACGAGGCCGCCGCCCGCGTGGAGATCTTCTTCGCACCCGCCGTCGTGCTGGCCACGGGAGGGGTCGGCAATCTCTTCCTCCACACGTCGAATCCTCCCGGCGCCACGGGGGACGGCATCGCCATGGCTCGGAGGATCGGCGTCGAGGTTCTGAACGCGGAGTACGTCCAGTTCCATCCCACGATCCTTTTTCACCGCGACATCAAGCGCTTCCTGATCTCCGAAACGCTGCGGGGCGAGGGGGCCCGCCTTCGAAACCACCGGGGCGAGTATTTCATGACGCGCTATGATCCCGGGCTCGCCGACCTGGCCCCCCGGGACGAGGTATCGCGCGCAATGTACCGGGAGATGGAAGAAGAAGGTTCCGAGTACCTGCTGCTCGATGCCACCCGCATCAGCGGATTCCCGCTGGAGGAGCGCTTCCCCGGGATCTTCACCACCTGCATGAAGGCGGGAATCGATATCGGCAGGGAGCCGATCCCCGTCGTTCCCGCCGCCCACTACTTCTGCGGCGGGGTGAAGGTGGACCTGTGCGGAAGGAGCTCGGTGCCGGGGCTGTTCGCCGTGGGAGAAGCGGCCTGCACGGGCGTTCACGGGGCGAACCGTCTCGCTTCCGTTTCGCTTCTGGAGGGTCTATTCTTCGGCTGGCGGGCGGGCAAGGAGGCGGCGGGGAGCCTTCGCCCCATTGCCCGTGCAGATGAAGGAAGGAATCCCCGAGTGGGTGTCCCCGTCCCCCGAGGAGGAGTTCGACCCCGTTTTGATCCAGCAGGACATGCTCACCATCCAGTCCACGATGTGGAACTATGCCGGGGTGATCAGAACCAGGAAGAGGCTCCTTCGCGCCATGGCGGACCTGAACTACCTCAGGCACAGGATCGAGCAGTTCTATCGCCAGGCTCAGATCTCCCGCCCGATTATCGAACTGCGCAATGCCCTCGTCGCGGCCACGATAATCGTCTCCGCCGCCTACTCCAACAAATCGTCGCGGGGCTGCCACTACGTGGAGCCGTGAGAAAGGAAGAAGAGATGAGCAGCACGCACGTTCTGCGCCGCTCCCTCCTTTTATGCGCCTCGGTGGCGCTTCTCTCATCATGCGCCGGCCTGCGTTTCCGCTATGCCGCTGACCGTGAGCTGGCCGCGCTTCTGGCGGAGCCCAAGCCCTCGTACCCCGAGGCGCGCTTCGCCGTCCTGAGCGATCCCCACCTCTATGACAGGATCCTGGGAATCGAGGGCCCCGATTTCAGCGCGTACATGGAAGAGGACAGAAAGCTGCTCGCGGAGAGCGAAGAGATCCTGGCCACGGCGATCGGGATGGTGGAGAGCTGGGGCGTGAAGTTTCTCCTTATCCCCGGAGACCTTACCAAGGACGGGGAGAAGCAGGACCACCTGCTCATGGCGAGGCACCTCGAGGAGCTTGCGGGCACGGGAGTGCGGATCTACGTCGTGCCGGGAAACCACGATATCGAAAACCCGCACGCCCATCGCTTCACGGCGCAGGGCTCCGAGAGGATTCCCGGTATCAGGCCGGAGGAGTTCGCCGAAATCTACAAGGACTTCGGCTACGGCTCGGCTCTCTTCCGGGATCCGGCTTCCCTCTCCTACGTGGCGGAGCCGGTGCCGGGGCTCTGGCTCCTGGCCGTTTCCTCCGCGGACTACGCCGAGAACGAGAAGCTGGGAGCTCCCAGGACCAGCGGGAGGCTCTCACAGGCCACCGTCGACTGGATCGAGGACACACTCGGTGAGGCGCTCCGCCAGGGCAAGGCCGTGGTCGCAATGATGCATCATGGAATCCTGGAGCATTACAGAGGCCAGGAGAAGTACGCCGCGGAATACGTCATCCAGGATTACAGGAACCTTTCCTCCCTGTTTGCGGCCTATGGGGTGCGCGTCGTTTTCACCGGGCATTACCACTCCCAGGATATCACCCTGGCCCGATGGGAAGGCGGCAGGTTTCTCTACGATATAGAAACGGGCTCGCTGGTCACCGCGCCCAATCCCGTCAGATCCGTGGAGATCCTCCCGTCAGGGCAAATGGTCGTGAAGTCTTTCCCCATCACGCAGATTCCCTCCTTCGCCCAGCAGGGAAAGGATTTTGCCGCTTATTCCGAAGAGTTCACCCACAGCGGCATCGCGGCGATAGCGACCAAGACGATGAAGGATCTGGGCGTTCCGCAGGAGGAGAGGGCGATCCTGGCGCCCGAGATCGCGGATGCGGTGGTGGCCCACTACAAGGGCGACGAGAAGTTCGCCGGCACGGAGATGATCAAGACCAAGGGCTTGAGCTTCATGGGAGGCCTCGTCGTAGGAAGCAGGAAGGATTTCATCACGGGGCTCTGGACCGATCTCGCACCGCCGGACAACGACATCACGGTGGACCTCGGCTCAGGTAAATGGAGCGCCGGGGAATAAGAGGCTCCGTCTTCAGCCTTTAGTAGCCGACCCGTCCCGCGGCCTCGATTTCAGCGAGGGCTTCCTTTGCCTTGGGGACGGTTTCCTCCGGCTTCACCTTGTACCATGCCCGCAGGATCTTTCCCTCCTCGTCGATCAGGAAGGAGGAGCGGGTGATGCCGTGAAACAGCTTGCCGTACATCGACTTGTCGCCCCACACCCCGTACGCCTCGGCCACGGTGTGCTCCGTGTCGGCCAGGAGGGGGAAGCCGAGCGAGTATTTGAGGTCGAACTTCTTCTGATCTTCCGGGGGATCGGGGCTTATGCCGACCACTTCCATGGACAGCTTCTTGAGGTCCTGCCGCGCATCACGCACGCTGCATGACTGGGTGGTGCAGCCCGGTGTGTCCGCCTTGGGATAGAAGTACACCAGGAGCTTGCGCCCCCGATAATCTGAGAGTTTCACAGTCTTGCCGTCTTGATCCTTGAGAGCGAACTCCGGGGCTTTCTGTCCCTTCTCGAGCGTTGCCATCAAAGCCTCCTTGAGAAGAAGGTACGGAAGGGGTCTGCGGTAGTCAACAAAGCTTGCGCTCCCCGAGGGGCGCGGTCTACACTCGATCGATGCATCAGGAGGGCCCGACAGCAGTCATTCACCTCGCCGACAGCCGCCTCATGAGCGAGCTCGGCGACGGCGCCGTGGATCTGGCTGTCACCTCTCCCCCGTACTGGCACATCAAGGATTACGGCTCCCCCGGCCAGATCGGCTACGGCCAGAGCCTCCATGAATACCTTGCCTCCCTTTTCCTCGTGTGGAGGGAATGCCGCCGCGTCCTCGGCGAGGGCGGCAGGCTGTGTGTGAACGTGGGCGATCAGTTCGCGCGCTCCGTCGTCTACGGCCGTTATCGCGTCATCCCCCTTCACGCCGAGATCATCAGGCAGTGCGAGCTGCTCGAGCTGGATTTCCTCGGCTCAATCGTCTGGCAGAAAAGGACGACGATGAACACCTCCGGAGGGGCGGTGATCATGGGCTCGTTCCCGTTCCCGCCGAACGGCATCGTGGAGCTTGACTACGAGCACATCCTCATCTTCAAGAAGCCGGGCAAAAGCCGCACGGTCGCGCGAGAGATCAAGGAGGCGTCGCGGCTCACGACGGAGGAATGGAAGAGCTTCTTCTCAGGCCACTGGAGCTTCGCGGGCGCACGGAAGAGCGGGGGCCACGAAGCGGCCTTCCCCGAGGAGCTTCCCCGCAGGCTCATCCGGATGTTCAGCTACAAGGGTGACACGGTACTCGATCCCTTCCTCGGAAGCGGGACCACCGCGGTGGCCGCCCTGGAGCTCGGGAGAAGCGCGGTGGGCTACGAGATCAATGAGGAGTTCGCGCGGATGGCGCAGGCCAGGATCAGAAACCGGTTGGGGCCGTTGGGCGGGGACGCGGCGCTCTGCATGCGCGCGAGGGACGCAATTCACCCTGTGGAGGAGGCGAGCTACAAGCCGGGAATTGCCGATGCCCAGAGGCCGAGGACAACGGAGAAAAAGAACGGGGGGATCCAGCTCCACAGCGTGGTTGCCGTGCTGGACGACTGCGCCATCGAGCTCGACTCTGGGGAGGTGGTTCGCTTCCTCGGCGTTCGAATCTCAGACCGAGAGACCGCCAGAAGATACATGAAGGAGAAGCTTCTCAGGAAGAAGGTTTTCCTGAGGGACGCGCTCCGCGACGGGGAAGGGCCAACGGCGGCATATGTCTACCTGAAAAACAGGATCTTCGTGAACGCGTACCTCATAAAATCCGGGATGGCGACGCCGGACGGCTCGCGGCACAGGCATCGAAAACGATTCGAGGCAATGCGGGAAGACGCGGCAGAGGCGTAGAGGCGAAGCATCGGGAGGCGCCGGAAGCGCGGCGGGGAGGCAAGGCGCGCCGGCGGCACCCGCTACAGCCCGAGGGCGGCGCAGAGCAGGGGAAACTCGTGCTCGAACATCGGGGTGAGAAGGCCCGTCCCCAGCATCCGCCGGATCTCATCGATGTGGAAGAATCGGCCCTCCTGGATCTCGCTAAAATCGACGCTGATCTCACCGTCGCACTCGAGGGAAAAGCAGAAGGCGTATTCGGTCTCGAAGCTCCCGCTGTGGTAGAGAAACTCGTAGAGGCGGCGGGCGCCCGAAGCATCGATTCCCAGCTCCTCCCGCGCTTCCCGAAGCAAAGCCTCTTCGACGCGCTCACCAGCGGTTACGTGCCCACCCACCGACGTATCCCACCGCCCCGGATTGGTGTCCTTCGTGAGGGCCCTCCTCTGGAGGAAGATGCGCCTCCGCGAGTCCAAGACGTGGAGGTGGACCACGCTGTGAATGAGTCGGGGATTGCCGTGGCACTCCGAGCGAGGCGCCTGCCCGATGGGATTCCCGTTTTCATCGACGAGCTGAAACAGTTCCATAACCCTCCCGGCCGGTGATGATTTCCCTTCAATAATAATCGATACTACCATATACTACCGTCGAGCGAGGAAAGGCATGCGAATCAGAATCTGGGGTTGCCGCGGATCCCTCACCACCGCGGGGCGGGACGTGGTCCGCTACGGCGGCTTCACGACGTGCGTCGAAGTGAGGCTTGCCGACGGCACTCTCGTCGTGCTGGACTCGGGCTCGGGGATCCACAAGCTGGGAAACCGCCTTCAGAGCGAGCCGGGGGTTCGCGAAATGTACCTCCTCCTCACCCATTCCCACTGGGACCACCTCACGGGATTTCCCTTCTTCACGCCGGCATACCTCCCGGACTACAGGATTCACGTGCGCGGCGGTCCCGACGCGAAGGTCTCGCTTCACAAGTACCTGGCCCATCAGATGGATCCGCCCTATTTTCCCGTGGACTTCAGCCTCCTCAAGGCGGGCTTCGATTTCGGAAGCGAGGAGTCCCGGACCATCTCCATCGGATCCGCGGTGGCCGTTCCCGTGCCCCTGAGCCACCCCAACGGCGGCTATGGATTCATCTTCCAGGAGGACGGAAAACGCTTTGTCTTCCTCACGGACAACGAGATCGGTTACTCCCATCCCGGAGGGCTGCGCGACGTGGACTACCTCGAGGCGGCGCGGGGCGCGGACCTTCTTCTTCACGACGCTCAATACAGCGACGAGGAGTACGCCGCGCGCACGCGAGGCTGGGGCCACTCCAGCTACTCCAACGCCGCCGAGTTCGCCGTCAAGGCCGGCGTGAAGCGCTTCGGCACGTTCCATCACGACCCGGACCACGGCGACGGGGAGATCGACGCCTCCATCCGACTGTGCCGCTCGATCATCGAGCGTCATGGGGCGAAAATAGAGTGCTTCGGCGTGGCCGAAGGGATGGTGCTCTCGGTCTGAGAGAAGAGGCCTTCAGCTCCCCGCCTTTCTTGCCAGGTTATACGAGACGAAGGTATCCAGGGAGGAGATGGCGGAGCGGATGTCGGCGTACACGGGGAGCCCTCCTTCCTCCAGCACGGAAACGAAGTCCCCGTAGTGCCTGCCCGCGTTCACCGAGACGACCATGGGCTTGCTGGAGCGGGAAGCGAGGGACACCAGGAGGCCGGCAAGGCCGTCGGGTTCGCGGCACGTCTCGGGGATCGTCTTGAGGGTGACGGCGTGGGGGACAATCGCGACGAACACGCAGTCGACGCCGGGATCCCGCATCACCGCCTCCACGTAGTCCGCGTACTGCCTGTCGTCCGCCATCGGGGTCACATCGAGGAACGGCGTCGATGTATCGACGAGGCCGGAGCGGTTGATCTCATTGAGCCTCTCGAGGGTAGCGGCGGAAAGCGCCGCCTGGCGCAGCCCCGCCAGCTCGTCGGCCCCGACCGTGGATTCGAACCCGGCGTTGACCACCCCCGCCACCCGGTTTCCCGAGGGCGGCCGCGATGCGAGAAGGGAGAAAGTCTTCACGAGGTCGTAGTACTCCTCCATGGTCTTTGCCGGGATGACGCCCGCCTGCCGGCAGGCCGCCTGAAAGACATCGTAGCTTCCCGACATGGATGCCGTGTGCGACGCCGCCGACCGCGCCCCCGCCTCGGTTCTGCCGCCCTTGTAGACCACGATCGGCTTTCCCATGCCAACCGCCATATCGTAGAACCTGCGCCCCTCCCCCGGATCGAAACCTTCCACGTAGATCGCTACCACCCGAATGGAAGGGTCGCGCTCGAAGTATGCCATGAGATCGGAGAGGTTCACGTCGAACTTGTTTCCGAAGCTCACGACGGAACGCAGCGGCCCGCTGCTCTTCAGCTTGTCCAGCACGGTCACGGCCAGGGCGCCGCTCTGGGTCAGAAGCACGGCATCGGCGCGCTCCGAGGCCCGGACCTCGAGGCGCTTCTCGTTGATGAAAAGGGTGTTGATGCCCTTCGCGGCGGGGGCGGCATCCGGGGCGGCGGGCGCTGCAATGTCGCGCGCCCCGCTGCCGGGGGTCCAGAACACGCCCATGCAGTTTGGCCCCAGAACCCTTACTCCGGGCGGCACCGCCTCCCTGAGCCTCGCCGCGTAGTCCGCATAGCGCATCGAAGCCGGGATGCCGGGAATCAGGATCACGGCTTTCACCGCGGTTCCCTGGAGGCTCCGGAGGAAGTCAGGCGCGTTCTGCGCCGGGGCGGCATACACGGCAAGCTCGACGGGCGCGGGCAGGTCCGAGATTCCGCCGTAGAGGGCGTATTCGCGCTGCCCGAAGCGCAGGGTGCCGCCCCGGGGGTTGATGAGAAAAAGGTCGTCCCGCTCTAGATCGCTCAACAGCTCGGCGATGTCCCTCCCGAGGCTGTACTTGGAAAGATCGGACGACACCCCGATAACCGCCACGCCTCGAGGCCGGAACAGCGCGTCGAGGCCTTCGGCATTGGCCCCCGGCGCCCAGGCGTCGGCGTCAGACGCCGTCCTGAACTCGGCCAGGCCGTCGAGGGCGACGAACCTGTGGTCCTTCGAGATGGCAAAGGGATTCACCTCGAGCGCCGTAAGGATGAATCCGGGAGAGGCGGCGATGGGCGAGTAATGGTACGCCAGCATGCTCATCCCCGCCACGGCACGCGCCATCAGCTCGAGATACTCGGGGTGTCCGATACTCTCGAACTTGTTCCTGATGTGCAGGGAGCGCATCAAGTCGAGGGCCGCGGAGTAGTCCATGGGCGGCAGAAAGAGGTTGGCTGGGTCATAGTTGGCCGCGAAGAACTCGGCGTCATCTCCCCCCTTGCTCACGGTGAGGACCGGCCCGAAGGCTGGATCTTCCCGGAAGCCTACCAGGACCTCGTAGCCGAGAGCTTGCGTGTGCGGTACGTATTCGACCAGCAGGAAACCGGCGAGCGCCGGCGCCTCGCCCGGGGAGAAGTGAGAAAGGACCTCCTGGCGCATCCGCTCCAGGACGAACTGCACGAAGAGCGGGTCCGCGGTGGGGGCTTTTTTCACCCCGCCGATCTTCTGTTTGTGAGGAATGGCCGGCGAGACGATCTTGGCCACGACGGTATGCCCGAAGCCGGAGAGCTTTCCCGCGGTTACCTCGGCAGGGTCGCGGACAAAGAGGAATCGCGGCGCGTCCAGTCCGATTGTGGACAGGATGCGGTACACCTCGTGCTCGTAAAGGCTGTGCCTGCCCTCGTCACGGGCCGCGGCGAGGACCCCGTCGATCTGACGGACCATGTCGGACGTGAGATCGGACATTCATCCCCCGTGGGGTGAATGTAGCATGCCGCACGCCAAAATGCAGCCATCCGGGCGGGGCGCCGCGGCCGGAATCAGGTCGGTTTTATCCACATTTTCTCGGAGATGGTTCATATTCCGCACGCCGAACTAGAGGCATTTTTATCGTTGAATGCTCAGAAAAACGTTTCTCGCTGCGTTGCACAGGGAGTCGCCATCACCTCGGGAATCAAATAGCGCGCCGCCGGGCGGAAGGATGCGTCAGAAATGAAGAAAGCGACCATGACCCTCGACAAGGCCTTCACCGTCGGGAAGGTCGACCCCCGTGTTTTCGGCTCATTCATCGAGCACATCGGGCGCGCCGTCTATCAGGGCATCTACGAGCCCGGCCATCCCGCGGCGGACGCCGAAGGGTTCCGCACGGACGTGACGGAGCTGGTGAAAGAGATGGGCGTTCCCATCATCCGATACCCCGGGGGGAACTTCGTCTCCGGCTACAAATGGGAAGACGGGGTGGGCCCGGTGGAAAAGCGCCCCCGGAGGCTGGACCTCGCCTGGCGCACCGTGGAGCCCAACCTCGTCGGGATCGACGAGTTCGCGCGCTGGGCGCGCAGGGCGGGCGCCGAGGTGGACCTCTCCGTGAACCTGGGAACGCGGGGAGTCGACGCCGCCAGAAACCTCGTGGAGTACTGCAATCACCCCTCCGGCTCCGCCTACAGCGATCTTCGCGTCTCCAATGGCCAGCGGGAGCCCCACGGCATCAAGACCTGGTGCCTGGGAAACGAGATGGACGGCACCTGGCAGATCGGCGCCAAAACGGCGGAGGAGTACGGGAGGCTCGCCGTTGAAGCCGCCAAGGCGATGAAGTGGGTGGATCCCTCCATCGAGCTCGTTGCCTGCGGCAGCTCGGGCCGCTTCATGCCGAGCTTCCCCCAGTGGGAAGCCACGGTGCTCGAACACCTCTACGATCACGTCGAGTACATCTCGCTTCACAGCTACTACGGAAACAAAGAGAACGACATCGGCAACTTTCTGGCAAAGTCCCTGGACATGGACTCCTTCATCAGCTCCGTGATCTCTGTCTGCGATTTCGTGAAAGCCAAGAAACGCTCAAAGAAGACCGTCAATCTCGCCTTCGACGAGTGGAACGTCTGGTTCCATACCCAGGAAGCGGATCGGAAACTGACCCCGTGGCAGGTGGCCCCGCCGCTTCTGGAAGACGTCTACACCATGGAGGACGCCCTCCTTGTCGGCTGCCTCCTCATCACGCTGTTGAAGCACGCAGACCGGGTGAAGATAGCCTGCCTGGCGCAGCTGGTGAACGTGATCGCGCCCATCATGACGGAGAAGGGCGGCCCCGCGTGGCGGCAGACCATTTTCACTCCCTTCATGCACGCCTCCCGCTACGGGCGCGGAACCGTCCTTCAGGCCGCCTGCTCCTCGCCGCGCTACGATGCACGGGAGTTCAGCGACGTCCCCTCCCTCGAGGCTGCGGCGGTGCATGACGAGGAGGCCGGGAAGCTTGCCATCTTCGCCGTGAATCGGGATCCGGCTTCCGAGTTGGAGCTTGAATGCAGCCTCGGCGGGTTTGCGGGATACCAGGTTTCCGGGCACGTCGTCTTGGACAAAGCGGATCTCAAGGCGACGAATACGAAGAAGGGCGAAACCGTGAAGCCGCGGACCGTCGCCGGCGATACGCTGGACGGCGGCCGGCTCGTGGCGCATCTCCCCCCGCTCTCCTGGAACGTCATCAGGCTTGGCGGAAAACGTCCGTGATGGCCTTGCTCGGCCAGCGCGGCCGGATGTATTATCCAATGGGGAAGAGAAAGGCTCGCCTATGAGTTGGCAATACCTTCGGGCTTCCATCGAAGGCGGATTCTGGAGGGATCTGCGATCACTGGTGCGCGAGCGCGTGCTTCCCTACCAGTGGCAGGCCTTGAACGACGAGATTCCCGGCGCGCCCAAAAGCCACTCAATGGAGAATTACAGAATTGCCGCCGGTTTGAGCCAGGGAGAGTATCACGGCATGGTCTTTCAGGACAGCGACCTCGCCAAGTGGCTCGAAGCGGCCGGTCACATCCTGACGGACCCGGGGGAGGAGAAAGGGCGTATCACGGCATGGGTGGATGAAGCCATCGACGTCATCGCGGCCGCTCAACAGGAGGACGGCTACCTCGATACCTACTTCACCGTGAAGGAGCCGGGACGGCGCTGGAAAAACCTGCGCGAAGCGCACGAGCTGTACTGCGCAGGCCACATGATCGAGGCGGGGGTGGCGGCGTATCGGGGCACGGGAAGCAAGAAGATCCTGGAGGTCGTGCGGCGCCTGGCGGACCACATCGACTCCCGCTTCGGACCCTCGGGCAAGATCAAGGGCTACCCCGGACACCCGGAGGTAGAGCTCGCCCTGGTCAAGCTCTACCGCCTGACCGGGGAAAAGCGCTACCTGTCCCTGGCCAAGTTTTTCGTGGACGAGCGCGGAAGCTCGCCGAACTACTTTCTCCAAGAGGCCGCTGCCCCCGATTTCACGCCGATCTGGGACATCCGCGATATGGAGTACTTCCAGGCGCACCTTCCCGTTCGCGAGCAGACCGAGGCCACGGGCCATGCCGTACGCTTGATGTACCTCTGCACGGCAATGGCCGACATTTCCCTGGAGACGGCGGACGAGGAGCTTGCCCGCGCCTGCGAGAGGCTCTGGGAAAGCGCTGCGATGCGGCGGATGTTCGTGACGGGTGGAATCGGCACCGCGGCGCATCACGAGGCGTTCACCTTCGACTTCGACCTGCCCAACGATTCGGCGTACGCGGAGACCTGCGCCGCGATCGGTCTTTTCATCTTTTCAAACCGGATGGCGGTCCTCAGCAGCGACGCGCGCTATGCCGACGTCATGGAGCGCGCCATCTACAACGGCGCCCTCGCCGGCCTCGCCCTCGACGGGCGGGCGTATTTCTACGTGAATCCGCTGGAGGTGCTCCCCGAAGCCTGTGACAGGAATCCGGCGCTGAAACATGTGAAATACAGGCGGCAGCCGTGGTACGGGTGCGCCTGCTGCCCGCCGAACATCGCACGCATTCTCGCCTCCCTGGGAGAGTACGTCTACCACGCGGACGGGGACACTCTCTTCGCGGACCTGTACCATGACGGCTCGATCTCCTGCGAGCTTGAGGGCAGGCAGGTGGCCATCCGCCAGCGGACCGACTATCCGTGGACGGGATCGATCGTGCTGGAGCTCGCCGCGGACCGGCCGGCTGAATTCGAGCTCGCGCTGCGCATCCCCGGCTGGTGCCGCAATCCGTCGTTGGCCCTCAACGGGAAGGCGCAGGATGTGTCCTCCGCCATGAGGAAAGGGTACGCGCGCCTGCGGAGGGTCTGGCGAAAGGCGGATCGCCTCGAGCTTACCCTTCCGATGCCCGTCGAGCGGATGCGGGCGGATCCCCGGGTGAGGGCAGATTACGGGAAAGTGGCGCTCCAGAGGGGTCCCATCGTCTATTGCCTGGAGGAAACGGACAACGGCCCGAACCTCCACATGATAACGCTTCCGCCCGAGGCGGCTCTCAGCACGACGGAGCGTCCCGACATGCTCGGCGGGATCGTGGCGGTGAGGGCGAGCGGCCGCGTCTCTAGCGGCGGCGTACCGGCGGCAGGGCTGTATCGGAACGGCGCCCGTCCCGCCGCCACCGAAGAAAAGCAGCTGCTCTTCATCCCCTACTATTCATGGGCGAACCGGGAGCCCGGGGAGATGACTGTCTGGGTGCAGGAATGAGCGATCAGCTGAACATCGCTTTCGCCTGTCCCTTCAGGGCAACGGATGCGACCCACGTCGCCGCCGAGGCGGGAGGGACGCGAGCCTTCGCGGCCGGCCCGGCGGCGAGCCTGCTTTTCATCGCGCGCGGCAAGCTTGAGGCCATCTCCCGGGACCGGCGGCAGTCGATGCGCGCGGGCGACGCTCTCGTTCTGCCCCCTGATGCCTTGGAAAGACTGACCCTCCGCTATGAAACCGACGTCGAGTACTACGCGCTGCGCTTCCGGCTGGCTCGGGATCGAGGCGAGGTTCTCGAGCTCTCGGTGCCGGAGCTGGTCACGGTACCGCGGCCGGGAAGGCTCACCTATAACCTGCACCGTTATATGGAAGAATTCGCTCGAGAACAGCCCTCGCGGCTCATTCTCTACCACCTGCTCGTCCTCGCCCTCTGCGAGCTCTCGCACTCATGCGGAACGGAGGCGGGAATCGAGCCTGAAGCTCCCTGCCTGGAGACCATCGCATCATGGGTGGATGCCTACATCGCCGCCCACTATCACGAGGCGATCGGCACGCCGGATATCGCAAGCGCCCTGCGGTACAACCCGGATTACCTGGAGCGCGCTTACCACAGAAAGAAGGGTTTCTCAATACGGGAAGCGATCCACCAGCGCAGAATGAAGGAGGCGCAGGCCCAGCTCCTCCTACAGAGCGAGCGCCGCGTAGCCGAGATCGCGGCTCTCTGCGGCTACAACGATGCCGGCTACTTCCGGCGCGTATTCAAGCGTTCCACGAAGATGACCCCCCGGAGCTTCCGAGCCAAGGCGAGCGCCGCCGCCGTCTCGCGGGGACAGTGGAGGAGGCCCGATGCTTCAGCTTGAGATATCAAACGCCGTCGAGGCGCTGAACGGAGGCCTGTTCGTCTCTCCCGGCTATGGCAAGCATCCCACGCGTATCATCGACTCCTACGAGCTCATCTTCGTGGTCCAGGGAAGGCTCGACATGTTCGAAGAGATGACGACCTACCACCTCGGGCGCTTCCAGACTCTCCTTCTCTTTCCCGGAAAACGGCACGGGGGGCTGTATCCCTACCCGTCCGACCTCAACTTCTATTGGGTGCATTTCCGCCTCCGTGACGCCTCATCCCGCGACGTCTCAATCGAAGCCTCCAAGGTGGCCGCGATCCGCGAGCCCGAAGAGTTGACCGAGCTGTTCTGCCAATTCATCTCCGACCAGGAATCCGGCCTGCTGGAGCCCCTGAGCGCCGGGCACCTGGTATCGCTGATGCTGTGCGAGATAGACAGGGCGGCCGGCATCCGAAAGCCCGCTCCCTCCGCAGCCGGAGCGGACGTCCGGCGGGAACCATTGCCGACGCTCGTTCACCGCTACATCGATGCGAACTTCCAGAAGCCCATCACCAGCGCCGCCATTGCGCGCGACCTGATGTACAGCCCGGACTACCTCGAGCGGCTGTACCGCAGAACCAGCGAGATGTCGATCACGGAAGCTCTGAATCAGAAGCGGATCGCCGCGGCGCGGGCGCTCCTCATGAAAGAGGGACGGAAGAACGTGAACGAGATCGCCTTTGCCTGCGGGTACATGGATCGCGGCTACTTCCGCCGCGTCTTTAAAAAGATCACCGGGCTCACGCCGACGCAGTTCCGCACGCTTTTCAGCCGCACCCACATCAATACGCACTAGACAGGGCTTTCAGGTACGATTAGTGCAAAAAAAAGCCGATCCGTGAGTCGCCAATCCCACGCCTTCATGTTTTCATGATGGTCTAGAGCATTGCAGTTTTACCTCCACGCGGGCGTTCGGCGCGGGGAAGCTCTTCCCCGCGCCGACTTTGAAACAGGGGTGGCATGATGGAGCATTTCGTACAACTCGCCAACGTATCCAAGACCATCCTGGGCGGCTGGACGAGCCTCATCTCTGGGCTTATCATCGTCATCTCGGTGTCGCTTCAGACACTGGTGAGCAAGAGGTCACATAAAGCCGGCTTTGCCGGCGCCTGAAAAGACCGAGCGAGAGGGAGGAGTCTCCAATGGTAGATCTGAAGAAGCGCGAAGTGTGGTTCGTCACGGGCAGCCAGCATCTGTACGGCAATGAGGTCCTCGCGAAAGTTGCCGATCATTCCCGACAGATCGCGGAGGGCTTTTCCCGGTCCCCCAAGATTCCCGTGCAGGTCGTGTTCAAGCCAGTCGTGACGACGCCGGACGCCATCCGCGAGCTGTGCCTCCAGGCCAATGCCGCCAAGAGCTGCGTCGGCCTTGTCGCGTGGATGCACACCTTCTCCCCGGCAAAGATGTGGATCGCCGGGCTCACCGCCCTTTCCAAGCCTTTCGTGCACCTGCACACCCAGTTCAACCGGGACATCCCCTGGTCGGGAATCGACATGGACTTCATGAACTTGAACCAGTCCGCCCACGGCGACCGCGAGTTCGGCTTCATGGCGAGCCGCCTGCGCCTGGAGCGCAAGGTCATCGTCGGCTTCTGGCAGGACGCGGACGTCATCGACGAGCTGGCCGTGTGGACCCGAGCGGCATGCGCGTGGGACGACTCGCGGGGACTGAAGATCGCGCGATTCGGAGACAACATGCGCGAGGTCGCCGTGACGGAGGGCGACAAGGTGGAAGCCCAGATCCGCTTCGGCTACTCCGTAAGCGGCTACGGCCTGGGAGACCTTGTGAAGCGCGTCGACGCGATCGGCGACGCGGAGGTGGACAAGCTGGTTTCCGAATACGAGAGCCGCTACACGGTTTCCAAGGCCCTGCGCGCCGGCGGAGAGCAGAGGGAGTCCCTTCGAACAGCGGCGCGCATCGAGCTGGGCATGCGCGCCTTTCTCACGGACGGAGGATTCGGGGCCTTCACAACGACCTTCGAGGACCTTCACGGCCTGGCGCAACTGCCGGGCCTCGCCGTGCAGAGGCTGATGGCGGACGGCTTCGGTTTCGGGGCCGAGGGAGACTGGAAGACGGCCGCGCTCGTTCGCGCCATGAAGGTGATGGGATCCGGCCTTCCCGGCGGCACGACCTTCATGGAAGACTATACCTACCACCTCGAGGGCAAGGCCATGAAAGTGCTCGGAGCCCACATGCTGGAGGTCTGCGAATCGATCGCGGACGGCAAGCCGTCCCTGGAGATCCACCCCCTCTCCATCGGCGGAAAAGAGGACCCGCGCGGCTGGTTTTCACCGCCAGGCGCGGCCCCGCCGTGAACGCGTCCATCGTCGACATGGGCAACAGGTTCCGCCTCATCGTGAACGAGGTGGACGTCGTCCCCCCCGATGCGGACCTTCCCAAGCTGCCGGTGGCACGGGCCCTCTGGGTGCCCCGGCCCAACCTCAAGACGGCCGCCGGCGCGTGGATCCTGGCGGGAGGCGCCCACCATACCGGCTACAGCCAGGCGGTGACGGCTGAGCACCTGCGCGATTTCGCAGAAATGGCGAGAATCGAGCTCCTGCTCATCGACGGAAAGACAACCATTGCCGAGTTCCGCAAGGAGATCAGGTGGAACGACGCCGCCTACGGCCGGTAGTGAATCGCTTCTCGCTTTGAGCTATACTAGTCTGATGGGAGCATCCGCGTCTGCACTCCTCTGAAAGGAGGCCTCGGGTATGAACGGGACAGGTGCAAACGGCCGCAAGAGGACTGTCCGCCTCAAGGCGAAGCTGATCGCGGCCTTCGTCGTCATCGTCTGCGTCATGGGCTTCATCTCCATCTTCACGTTCGTGACTCTGCGGCTGTCCCTCACGACATTCGACGGCATGGTCGAGGTGGTCATCCTGGCGAACGAGATCTCCGCTCTCGCGGGCACCCCCACGGTGGGAATGCCGAAGGACATCGAGCGCTACAGCATCTATCCAACGCCGGAAAACGAGAAGAACGTGAGGGACCCGATCGCCGCCCTGAAAGCGGTGGCGACCAGGCTGAAGAGCTACGTGAAGAACCCCGACAGCGCCGCGTCGCTTCTCGGCCTCCAGAACATGATCGCCTCCACGGAGGAAAACTTCGGCCTGATAAAACAGAAGCTCGAAGAGAAGGCCCCCTTCTCCGAGGTGAACGACATCACCAACCAGGTCAAGGACACGAGCCTTTACATCTCGGACGGGATTCGAGAGTTGATCTCCCTGGAGGCGAACTACGACAAGACCGTGAAGGGAATCCTGGACCGCAGGGCCAATACCCTGGGGATCGCCGTCATCGTGGCCGTGCTCCTGGTGAGCGCCGTGAGCATCGTCGCGGCATTCATCTTCTCCGGCAACATCGTTCGGCCCCTCGTGGACGTCGCCGACACCCTCAAGGGCATCGCCGAGGGTGAGGGTGACCTCACCACGAGGCTCGCCGTGGTGAGAAACGACGAAATCGGCCTCCTGTCGAACCACTTCAATGCGTTCCTCGAAGCCCAGAACAGGATCATCAGCCAGATCAAGGACGTGACCGGCAAGACCCGGGACATCGGCTCCGACCTCGCCTCCTCCTCCGAGGAATCCGCCACCGCCCTCGAGGAGATCTCCCGCAACATGGAGAGCATGAAGAACAAGATCAACTACCTCGATGGAGAGATATCGAAGTCCAACCGCCTGGCGGACGAGGTGAAGGGATTCATCACGCGCCTGGATTCCCTCATGGGCTCCCAGTCCTCCGCCGTGGACGAGTCCTCCGCCGAGATCCAGGGCATGCTCTCCTCGATACGCGCGCTGGCGGCGAGCTCCGAGGCCAAGCTCGATTCATCCGTGAAGCTCAACGAGACAGCCCGCGTCGGCGAGAAGATGATGGCGGACACGATCGGGATCATCAAGAAAGTCACCGACTCCACCAGCATCATCATGGACCTGGTGAAAGTGATTGCCAACACCAACCGCCAGACCAACATCCTCGCCATGAACGCATCGATCGAGGCCGCCCACGCGGGCGGATACGGGCGGGGATTCGCCGTGGTGGCCAATGCCATCCGAAGCCTCGCGGAGAGCACGGAGAAGAGCTCGAAGGGCATCTCCAAGTCGATGAGAGACCTGGTGAGGTTCATGCAGGTGTCCCGGGAGTCCATCGAGAAGACGGGAAGCATCTTCACGGACATCGTGACGGGGGTGAGCGACTTCTCCGCCGGCATGGTGGAGATGAAAGGCGCGATGGAAGAGCTTTCCCTGGGCAGCGGGAAGATCATCGATTCGCTCAAGGCCCTGGTGAAGGTGACCGACGAGGTGCGAAACTCCTACGCTTCGGTCAACGGGAACATCCAGTCCATCTCGAAGTCCCTCGAGCAGATCAATCTCATCTCCAACGAGACCAAGACGGGAATGATCGAGGTCACGCAGGGGGTGGGAGAGCTGTACACCACGGCAAAGCTGGTGTCCGATACCGGCGTTCGGAACGTGGAGAACATCTCCGAGCTGGGGGAGCTCGTGGAGAAGTTCAAGGTCGAAGAGAAGACGCCGGAGCCCACGGGCGCCCAGTCCTAGTCCAGAGACCAAGGCCGGCCCTTGCGGAAAGGCGCGATTCCTCGTACCATGGGGAAGCATCTTCCGCTGGAGAGCCGCCTTGCGCTATCGTAGCATCAGATTCAAGCTGCTCTACTCATTCGTCGCTGTGATCCTCCTGCCGCTCATCACCCTCGGGATCATCGGCCCATACATTGCGGCCCGGACCGTCGAGGAGGAAGCCACAAAGCATACGGTGCAGCTCATCGGACAGGTCACGAAGAACATCGAGCTCTACATTCAGGAGATGGAAGGGATCATCTCCATCATCGTGGAAGACCCCGATGTCCAGGCCTTCTATGCGACCGACCCTGCTGCCGCCCCCTTCTCGGCGGAGCAGGCCGCAGGCGCGCACCGGCTCCTGCGGACCGTTTCCGAAGTGCATCCCCAAATCGCCGGCCTCCTCCTGGTCAACCGGCAGGACAGATACCTCAGCAATGAAATCCAGCCGATTACCCGCGACTCCCTGCTGGACGAGCCGTGGTATCGGAAGGCCGCCGACGACATGCCCGTGGTCCAGCTCATCCCGCGCCCCGTGGGGAGAAACCTCCGCAACACCCTGGAGTTCAGCGCGGACGATGTGGTGTCCATCGTCAAAGCGGTGGTCGACCTCAGGACCGGGCTCTGCCAGGGTGTCGTGCTCATCGACATGAAGCTGGATGTCGTGAAGAACATCTTCGCCGATATGACCGTCGGGCTGGGGGGATTCCTCTTCATCGAAGACTCGCAGGGAGAGATCGTCTACGCGCCGGTGAGCGACATCGTGTACCGCGTGCGCACGGAGTGGCTCGCCTCCCCTCTCACCAGCGAGGTGATTACCGTCCGAAGGATCAAGGGGGCGGATTACCAGATCATCGCAAAGCGGTCTGACAAGTCCAGCTGGAAAACGATTGGGGTCTTCCCATTGAACGAGATCATGCGGCAGGTGAGCATGATCTACTACTACTCCCTCATCATCGCCGGGATCACCGTGGTCATCGCCTTCCTCGCCTCCATCTTCTTCACGGGCTCCATCGCGCGGCCCGTCATCAAGCTGCGCTCCCTGATGAAGGAGGCCGAGGAGGGCAACCTCGCGGTCCGCTACGAGGGCCGCCAGGAGGACGAGATCGGCCACCTGGGCAAGAGCTTCAACACGATGATCGAGGAGATCCAGAAGCTGATCGACATGGTGTACCGCGAGCAGCAGAGCAAACGGGAGGCGGAACTGAAGATCCTGCAGGAGCAAATCAAGCCCCATTTCCTCTACAACACCCTGGACACAATCCAGTGGATGGCCCAGGACCACGGAGCGGACGACATCGTAAAGATCGTCGGCGCACTCACGAGCCTCTTCCGCATCGGGTTGTCCAAGGGCAAGGAGATGATCCGCGTGAGCGACGAGCTGGAGCACGTGAAGAGCTACCTCATCATCCAGAAGGCGCGCTACGAGGACAAGTTCGACTTCTCCCTTGACATTGTCGAGGAGGTACTGCCCCTCATGGTGTTGAAGCTCACCGTCCAGCCGCTGGTTGAAAACGCCATCTATCATGGGATCAAGGAGCGCCGGGGGCATGGAACCATCCGCGTCCAGGCCTTCGCGCGGGACGGAATGCTCGTGTTCCGCGTCACCGACGACGGGGTGGGCATGTCGGCTGAAAAACTCACCGCCGTGCGATCGCTTCTCTCCGCCTCCCCGTCGGGCGGCTCCGAGCGGGATGGATACGGGCTTCGAAACGTCAACGAGAGGATCCAGCTCTCGTTCGGCAGGCAATATGGGCTGCGCTTCGAGAGCGCCCCGGATACGGGCACAACCGTGGAGATTCTCCACCCGCTGGTAGCGCCGGAGGAGCTGTAAGCATGTGGAAGGTGCTGATCGCCGACGACGAGCCGAAGATCCGCAGGGGTCTTCGGACCTCCATCGAGAGGCTGCGGCCCGACATGACTGTGGTGGCCGAGGCAGAGGACGGGGAGACCGCCCTCGCCCTGGTGAAAAAAGAGAAGCCCGACATCCTGATGATCGACATCAGGATGCCGTTCCTCAGCGGATTGGAGCTGATCGAGAAGATCAACGGGATCCACCGGGACTGCATCGTCATCGTCGTGAGCGGACATGATGAGTTCGAGTACGCGAAGAAGGCCCTCCAGCTGAAGGTCTTCGAGTACGTCCTGAAGCCCGTGCCCCAGGACGTGCTCGCCTCCGTCCTGGAGCGGGCGGGGGCGGAGCTGGCCGGGACGCGCCGCCAGAACCAGTACATCACGTGGGCCCGCGAACAGCTGGAGAAGAACATGCCCCTCCTGCGCGAGCAGTTCCTCCGCGACTGGGTGAACGGGAGGCTTTCGCGCTCGGAGATAGACGCGCAGGCCGCTTTCCTGGGAGTCGGCAGGAGCGATCACCAGGCCATGGCCGTCGTCCACGTGGTGGAGCGCTTCCTCCAAGCGGACCTCATCCAGGAGAAGGACAGGCGCCTGGCGCTTTTCGCGGTCCGCAAGGTCGTTGAAGAATCGCTTTGCGAGCTGGAGCCGCTCTCGGTGTTCATCGATGAGCAGGAGAACATCGTGTCGATCGCCGCTTCCGCGGGAGGGCCCGCCTGGGCTGAGGCGATTTCGCGCTTGGAGTCGCAGGTGACCCAGTCCCTGGCGCACGCCATCATCGTCGCGGCCAAGCCCGTTTCAGGCGGGCCGGGCGGCATCCCGGAGACCTACGAGACGCTCGTCGCGGAGATCTCCCGTCAGAAGAGCTGCGGAAGCTTCGTTGTGCACGCCACCAGCTACATCGACGCCCATTACGCGGAGCCCGAGCTCTCCCTGGAAGAGGTCGCCGCCGAGGTCGAGATAAGCCCCGGCTACCTGAGCCGCCTGCTGAAGCAGGAGACGGGATTTTCCTTCATCGACTATCTCACCCGCGTCCGTATCACGAAGGCCGTCCAGATCATGAATGATCCCGCCATGAAGGTCTATGAAGTGGCCGAGGCCGTCGGCTACCAGAGCCAGCACTATTTCAGCCGGGCATTCAAGCGGGTCTTCGGCCGCTCTCCCGTTGAGTACCGAAAGGGAGGGGTGTAATCGGATGAAAAACCGCGTCCTGTGGATTCTCGCCGCCGCCGTACTCTCGCTCATCGCGGTCACCTGCAAACAGGAAGGGCGTGGCGCCCCGGCCTTCGAGTTCGTGATCGGGGTTTCCCTGGCCAACCGCACCGAGCCGTGGCGGATCAACATGAGCGAGGAGATCAAGGCGGAAGCGGCGCTCTATCCCAACCTGCGGGTGGTATTCACGGACGCGGCGGACTCAAGCAGCCGTCAGATCCAGGACGTGAACAGGCTCCTCGCCTCCGGCATAGACCTGCTCATCATCTCGCCCAGCGACGCGGAGATGCTCACCCCCGTCATCGCCCAAGCCTACCGCCAGCGGCACATCCCCGTCATCCTGCTGGACCGCTCGGTCATCGGCTACGATTACACCCTGTTCATCGGCCCCGACAACCGGCTGATCGGCAAGCAGGCGGGACAATACGTGGTGGAGCTCCTCGGCGGCAAGGGGGGGAAAGTCGTCGAGATCCTGGGCCGAGCCGACTCTCCGCCGGTCATGGATCGCAGCCTCGGCTTCCAGGAGGCTATTTCCCATGCTAAAAACATCACCATTGTAGGAACGATCGACGCGGATTGGCTGCGCGACAAGGCGGAGGACGATCTCACCGCGTGGTTCGAGAAGCACGAACGGGTAGATGTCGTCTTCGCTCAGAACGACGCCATGGCGTACGGCGCATACCGGGCGGCGCAGAAGCTCGTGCGGACGGGCATCCGGTTCGTTGGCATCGACGGCCTTCCCAACCCCCAGGGCGGCATCGAGCTGGTGAAGAGCGGAATCCTTTCCGCCACATTCACCTGCCCCACCGGGGGCAAGGAAGCGCTGATCTACGCGATGGACATCCTGCGCCATGAGGAAGGCATCCCGAAGAAGATGTTCCTCAGAACCTCCCTGGTGACAAAGGAGACCCTTGCGAGCGGGAAAGTGTCACCCGCCACGCACGTGAGCACCGGGGAGCCGGATCGCAGAATCGTGCTCGGGTTCGCCCAGGTCGGCAAGGAGAGCGAGTGGCGCGTCGCCAACACCGCCTCCATTCAAGCCGCCGCGCGCCAGGCGGGCATCGACCTGCTCTTTGTGGACGGCGAGCAGAAGCAGGAGAACCAGATCAAGGCGATCCGTTCTTTCATCGCAAAGAAAGTCGACATCATCGCCTTCTCGGCCGGCGTGGAGTCCGGGTGGCTGCCGGTCTTGTTGGAGGCCAAGGCGGCCGGCATCCCCGTGTTTATCATCGACCGGCCCGTGGATGTGAAGGACGAATCGCTGTGGGTGACCTTGATGGGATCGGATTTCCTGGAGGAAGGCCGCCGAGCGGCGAACTGGCTGATCGGTTACATGGACACGACCAGGCCGGTCAACATCGTGGAGCTCCAGGGCACCATCGGGTCCGCTCCGGCCATCGACCGCAAGATCGGCTTCGAGGAGGTCCTCAAGGACCATCCAAACTACAAGATCATCCGTTCGGAAAGCGGGGATTTCTTCCGCAATATCGGGGAGCATGTCATGCGCGAGATCCTCGCAGACCTGAGGGCCAAGGGACAGACGATGGATGTGCTGTTCGCCCACAACGATGACATGGCGATCGGCGCCATCAAGGCCATCAAGGAGGCCGGGCTGCGGCCGGGCAAGGATGTCGTCATCGTCTCGGTGGATGCGATCGGGGATGCGTTCAAGGCCATGATAGCGGGTGAATTGAATTGCTCCGTTGAATGCAGCCCATTGCTCGGCCCGCAGCTCATGAAGGCAATCAAAGATTACATGTCGGGAAAAGTGCTTCCGGTGCGCATCGTCACCTCGGAGGTGGTCTTCCCTGCGGAGGATGCGCGCAGGGAATTGCCCACCCGCAAGTACTAGATCTCAAACCAGACGCGAACGTGTTCTCGTCTTCTTTCCCTCCCCGGGCGCAGCGGGCTTGACGCATGCCGCAGGCAGGGGCGGTGTCATTCCCTGGATGAAAAGTGCACAGAAAAACCGTTCCGTCCAAAGACGGCGCTTCAGCCAATCGGCTATAAGAAGCGAGCATGTGACGTATTTTCTGCGGACGCCGGGAGAAAAAACATGAAGAAGTTCTTATTAACCATCGAGGCTTTGTCGTTCTGCGCGGCCGGCGCGTTCGCGGAGACGAACGCCGGTTCGCCATCCGCGGAGACTATAGTTCTCGTTCCCGGCGGGACGTTTGAAATGGGCGATACGTTCGGGGATAGGGGAGGAACTCGGACGAGGTTCCGGTGCATACTGTAACGCTAAGAAGTTTTTATATGGGAAATACTGCGTGACGTTCGACGAATATGACGCATTCTGCGACGATACGGGCCGTTCGAAACCGGAGGACAAAAACTGGGGAAGAAGAAAGAGGCCGGTGATCCATGTAAGCTGGTACGACGCGATCGAGTACTGCAACTGGCTCAGTAAAAGGGAAGGGTTCACGCCGTTTTATCGTATGAACGGGTGCGGCATATCCGAGAACTGGTGTGCGGACGGCTACCTCCTGCCGACGGAAGCGGAATGGGAGCATGCGGTTCGGGAAGGGGGGAAGAAGGTGCGGTTCGGGAACGGGAAAGACAGAGCGGTTAATGATGCGGCGAATTTCAACGCGAGGCCGGCTTATAGGCAAAGCTACTTGGAAGAGGGCATGCATCGCTGCGAGAAATTGCCGGTCAAGCTTTTCGCCCCGAACACGCTGGGTTTGTACGATATGGCAGGAAACGTATGGCAGTGGTGCAATGACTGGCATGAAAGGGACTATTACTCGAGATCGCCTGCAGATAATCCGAAAGGAGGAAGCGGGGCAAGCGGATGTCGCGCGATTCGAGGCGGTTCCTGGGATAATTGGACTCCGGCTATCGTCCGCGCGGCTTTTCGTTACGCGGAAGTTCCGGAGCGTGTTGACAGATTCATCACCGGTTTTCGGTTGTGCCGCGGTTTGCCTCGATAGGACCGCCGAAAGTGAGTCTGCGGGTGGATTTTGTGAGCATCGAAAAGTACTTAAAAGTGCACAAAATAGTCTCTGAGTCTAAAGACAGTCTAATCGCCCCTCCTCATAGTTATCTCTAGCAGAGAGGTACCTTGTGCAAAATCTACGTTGCCTTGCCGCGCTGGGCGCGGTAGAGCCGGGAAGGAGGACATATCAGCTTCCGTGAACTTCACTCAAGCCCACTTCGGCCGCAGGACCCAGCTGAGACGTGGGAGCTCTCTTATTCCGAGAAAGAAGGGGGTTCCTATTTTCGGGGCGTGCATGACATTTTCCCACACGCGCCTCGCAGGGCTGAGGACATCCCCAGTGGAGCCCTGGAGTCTCTCAGCGAAAGCTGTGGTATTGAAGGATTGCGCCAGGTTTTCCTCATTCCGCGGGCTGTGCGATCCATCGGATGGAGAGACCAGAAGGTGATATCCCCAAACAGTGTCCTGGCGATCGGCAGTCGGGCAGTCGGTCTCTGGACCGAGAAACCTGAGCCGGGTGTGAAGGTCATGATTCCCCTGAAGAAGCTTTCCGCTATTGAAGACGTTACGATCCTTCTCTATGGACGCTTGAGTTTTTTCTCCTTTGGTGACCGATTGACGATTCGCTACAACACACTCGCCCGCTCTGGACTCGAGCCGGCCCTGCTGGAGCTCCGCAGGCGTCTGACTGGCTCCCCCCAACCCATTCCTGGGGAGGATGATGGATCCGCGGAATTGCCTTTCAAGTGGAAACGCCTGCTGCGCAGCGCTCTCATCCGCTTGAATGAGGACGCGTCGGTGGCCTTTCGGTTTGCGAACGCGCCGAGAAGCTCGCGCCACGATATCGAGCGCGGGCAGCTGCTCGTGCTGAACCCCCATGAGCTTGTCTACATGTGTGACCCGGTTGAAGCATCTCACAACTATGGGGAGGATTCCTTCATCCTTCCTCGTTCACGGATCAACGCGGTGCGGGTCCGGGAGAAGAATCTGGAAGTTTTTTCCACTGGTGCCCATTTCTCGTTGTCAATGGTGTCGGAGCTCTGCGAGGCGGCGGCTCGATGGTTCGCCTGAGCTAATTTTTACTATCACTACGATACTCATTACCAACCACCTGATAAAGATCGGCCGCCCTCCCCCAGGACTGGTTTTGATGCGGGCTGGCATCTCTTCGCGTAGTCAATCGCCCCGTCGCCCATCATCCAGTCTGGCTTGGAACCGGTGCTCAGGGAAGCCAAAGCGGCGGGCGATACTGCCGACGCGGAAACACTGATACCGGCTGCGGGCCTCCGCGCGGCCCGACGCGAAGGGCGAGAACGGCTGATAGTCGAAAAGTGCACAAAATATCCGTATTATCTAAATACCGTTGACGTTGGCAGTGATAGGCTAACACTTGATTTCAATCCCGAGCCAGTTTTCTTATGGCTGCCTTGAGTTACATGCTGTTTGAGGATAATACTGGTTTAGGAGGAAGGTTATGAAAAGATTATTAACAGGACTATCAGTATTTTCCGTACTCTTATTGGTATCTGCCGGAGGACTCTCTGCCCAGGCAAAGGCAGCTACCCTGACATGCGTAGGCTTGTATTCGGAAACCGACGCCGGTTCTATCAGCTATAGAGTCGGCACCGGCAATTGGGTCGTTGTCAAGGTAGGCGACAAGATTCCCGCCAACGCGGAAATAAAAATCAATGTGGACAGGGATTGGATAGAAGTAACGCCATCCGACAATCCGAACGCGGTTTACGAAATCACGGGAAGCGAATCGGGAGAGGTCCTCAAGAAAGTGGCGGATATCCTGAAAAGCAAACCCAAATTGGTCAGTTTTCCGAAGGTCGTCGGCGGCAAGCCCGATCCGAAATTCAAGGACAAGCTGGCTGTAACGCAATACCTTGGAAGGCAGATCTATGTCGCAGCCAATTTGGATGAGAACGATATAAAGTATGGCGACCTTCTGGATATCAAGGGAAAAGTGAGGATCATCGCCATAAATAATACCATAACCGTCATGAACGCAAGCAGAGCGGTCACCACCGTCGTCGGACCTCTGAAGTTCGACGTGGAAGCAGTGTTATCGAATAAGAAGCTGTACAAGTTCTTGAACGTCCTCAAATAATTGGACGGAAAGGAGGAAGCGGAGAAGGAGGAGCAACAAAGAGAGGTATTTGGGAAGTATGTTCTTGGGCTTTCTTTATTGGCTCTGACCAATAGAGAAAAGGGGAAGCGTCAGAAAGGCAAGATTTTTTTCAAGAAGGAGGATTCTTCATGAAGAAATTCCTAGTACTGTTGGTGGCAATGCTCGCGGTTTCTATGGCCGCGTTCGCTGCACCGTGGGTCGTCGGTTTCTCCCAGATCGGTTCCGAAAGCGAATGGAGGACCGCCGATACCACTTCCGTTCAGACTGCGTTCTGGGAAGATCCGAATTTTCTTCTGATCTATTCCGACGCGCAGCAGAAGCAGGAGAACCAGATCAAGGCACTCAGGTCTTTCATAGCGAGAAAGGTCGACGTCATCCTCTTTACGGCTCTTGTCGAGACCGGCTACGGTCCCGTTCTCGCGGAGGCCCAGAGGGCGAAGATCCCCGTCGTCATGATCGATAGGGACGTTGCGAAGGAAGACCAGAAATATAGACTGACCATCATGGGCTCTGATTTCGTGAAGGAAGGCGAGAAAACCGCTACGTGGCTTGCCGACTATCTGAAGAAACAGGGCATCGACGATGGTTCGAAGCAGATCAACATAGTCGAGCTTCAGGGCACCACCGGTTCCGCTCCCGCCATCGACAGGAAGACCGGTTTCGCAACCATCATGGCGAAGCATCCCAATTGGAAGATCACTCGCTCCCAGACCGGCAACTTCACCAGCTCTGAAGGCAAGGCCGTCATGGAAGCCTTCCTGAAAGCCGACAAGACCATCCAGGTACTGTACGCCCATAACGATCAGATGGCCCTCGGCGCCATCCAGGCTATCAAGGAAGCCGGCCTCAAGCCCGGAAAGGACATCATCATCGTAGGCATAGACGCAGTGAAGGGTGCTTTCGAAGCCATGGTCGCCGGCGAGATGAACGCTTCCATCGAATGCAACCCCCTGCTCGGGCCCCAGGCCCTCCAGGCCGTCAAGGATCTCCGGGCCGGCAAGAAGCTGCCCGCCAGGATCTGGACGATCGAAGGCGTTTACGACCAGACGAACGCGGCCGCGGCGCTGCCGACTCGCCAGTACTAATTTTCTGAAATTAAAAAAGCGCTTGATTCCTGATTGACGAAAGACCACCCCGTAAGGGGTGGTCTTGATTAATCGTTGCGTGTATGGCCTATGATGGTGAAAGAGGAGGCATGGGCATGTCCGACAGCACCCCCATCTTGGAGATGAAAAAGATATATAAATATTTTCCGGGCGTGAAAGCATTGTCCGACGTGGATTTCCGGCTTTTCAGAGGCGAGGTCCACGCCATAATGGGTCAAAACGGAGCCGGAAAATCCACCTTGATCAAAGTTCTCACCGGCGTGCATAAGCACGACTCGGGCGAGATGCTCCTGGAAGGGAAACCGATTAGACCGGATTCGCCCCTGGCCGCTCAAAAACTGGGAATCAGCACGGTATATCAGGAAATAAACCTCTGCCCGAACCTGTCCGTCGCGGAAAATATTTTCGTCGGCAAACAGCCGATGAAATTCGGAAGAATCGATTGGAAAAAGTTGAATCGAAGAGCTGAAGAAGTATTGAAAAGATTGAATATCGTCATTGACGTAACCCAGATATTATCGTCCTATTCCATCGCGATTCAGCAAATGGTAGCCACTGCCCGCGTCCTGGATGTTTCCTCCAAGATTTTGATCCTGGATGAACCGACCTCCAGTTTGGATGAAAACGAAGTGGAACAATTATTCAAAGTCATCAGGTCATTACGGGATGGCGGGTTGGCGATCATATTCATTACACATTTTTTGGACCAAACCTATCAGATTTCGGACCGGATCACGATCCTTAAGAACGGAGCGTTCTGCGGGGAATATAAAACTGAAAGCCTTCCGAAGCTGGACTTGATCGCCAGGATGCTGGGCAAGGAATTATCCGAATTCAGCTTCGCCGCAAAAAGCGATGAAAGAAAAAAGGCGTCCGCGAAAGCTAGCAAAGACGCGAAGAGCGTGTTAAGCGTCAAGGAGCTCGGGTTGCGGGGTTCCATAGCGCCCTTCACTATCGATCTGAACGAAGGCGACGTGCTCGGATTAGCCGGACTTTTGGGTTCCGGCAGAACCGAGATGGCGAGGCTCATTTTCGGCATCGACGGAGCGAACCAGGGTGAAATTCGCGTAAAAGGGAAAAAAACCAATATCAATGCTCCAAGAAGCGCGATGATGGCAGGAATGGGTTTCTGTTCGGAAGACAGAAAGAAAGAGGGAATTTTCGCCGAACTCACCGTCCGGGAAAATATTATCCTGGCCTTGCAGGGCAGGAAAGGGATTTTCCAATATATTTCGACCAAAAAGCAATTGGAAATCGCCGACGAACTGATAAAATCTCTGGAAATCAAGACTCCGAGCGCGAATAACGAAGCCAGGCAGCTCAGCGGAGGCAACCAGCAGAAAGTGATGCTGGCACGATGGCTTGCCACCAATCCGATAATACTCATTCTCGATGAACCGACGCGCGGTATAGACGTCGGAGCCAAACTGGAGATTATGGAATTGATACTGAACCTGAGCAGACGGGGGATGGGCGTCATATTCATCTCATCGGAATTTGAGGAAGTCGTCCGATGCAGCAACAGGATAGCCGTCTTGAAAGACAGGGTAAAAATCGCCGAACTAGGCGGCGACGACATGAACGAGAGCAACATCATGCATACTATCGCGGGAGGTAAATAGGTATGAAATCGTTGAGAACCTTGAGCCGCGCCAAAATAGTGTGGCCGCTCATTACCCTGGGAATTCTCCTGCTCTTCAATCTCTTCTTTACTCCCAACTTTTTTCATATAGAGATAATGGAAGGACATTTGTTCGGCAATTTGATCGATATTTTGAAGAACGCCGCCCCGATAATGCTTTTAGCGATAGGGCTGACGCTGGTAATAGCGACGCACGGAATCGATATATCCGTCGGATCCGTGGTGGCGATTTCCGCCGGCGTCGTCGCGATGTTGATCGGCGGAGATTTGGCCGGCCACCCCAAGTATCCCATTGCTATCGCAATGATCGCCGCCTTATTGGTATCGACCTCGGCGGGAATGTGGAACGGAATGCTGGTCTCACGGGTCGGCATGCAGCCCATCATCGCCACCCTGATCCTCTTCGTCGCGGGCCGCGGAATAGCCATGGTATTTACGAACGCAATGGTCATCTGGCTCTATGCCAAACCGTTCGCTTTTTTGGGCACCGGCTACCTGGGTCTGCCGTTTTCCATCTATATCGTTGCATTTGTGTTGATAGCGACGATTATCGTGACCAGGAGAACGGCGCTGGGCTTATTCATAGAAGCGGTGGGAATAAACCCGACGGCGACCCGATTTTCCGGAATAAACGCCAAGAACATCATTTTCTGGGTCTATTCGTTCAGCGGGCTCTGCGCGGGCATATCGGGGTTGATCGTTTGTTCGACCATCATGAGCGCCGATGGGAACAACGCGGGCAACTTGTTTGAACTGGACGCAATACTGGCCGTCGTGTTGGGCGGCACGTCGCTGAACGGCGGTAAGTTTTACCTGTTGGGCAGCATGGTCGGCGCCTTGATCATTCAGACGCTGACAACGACCATCTACGCATTCAACATCGCGCCGCAGATTTCTCAGGTTGTGAAGGCGCTGGTCGTGTACGCCGTCAGCTTATTGCAGTCCGAGAATTTCCGCGCGCGGATAGCGGGAATCTTCGCCAGCAAGGGGGTGTCGGCATGAACAGGATTTCCATTATAAACTCCAGAAGCCTCCCCATTCTCGTGACCCTTGTGCTGTTTCTGCTGATGTTCGGGTTGGGCTCGGTCTCTTTTACGGGATTCTTTTCTATTCAGAACTTTTATAACCTCTTTATCGACAACTCGTATCTCTTGATCCTTGCCGTGGGAATGACCTTCGTCATCGTATCGGGAGGAATCGACCTGTCCGTCGGTTCCATGCTTGGCTTTGCCACGATGCTGGCGGCCAGCCTCGTAGAAAAGTCCCACTTGAGCCCGATCATCGTGATACCGGTGGTCCTCCTGGTAGGAACGTTGATAGGCTTATTCATGGGATATCTCATCCAGACCTTCGATCTTCCGCCGTTCATAATTACGCTGGCGGGCTTGTATCTGGGGAGAGGTTTGTGCTACGTGGTCAGCATCGATACGATAGGGATTACCACCGATTTCTGGGAAGCCGCGGCGCATCATCAGTTCAATATCATCGGAACGAATTTCATCTCGCCAAGCGTTGTCATTGGCCTTGTCATCGTCGTGGTCGGGGTTTACGTTTCGCGTTTCACAAAGTTTGGACGAACGGTCTACGCCATCGGAGGCAGCGAGCAGTCGGCCCTGCTGATGGGTCTTCCCGTTGCGAGCACGAAGATGGCAATCTACGCCTTGAGCGGCTTCTGTTCGGCGCTGGCGGGGATTGTGTTCACCTTCTATACGCTGTCCGGTTACGCGCTGGACGGAAAAGGAATGGAACTGGACACGATCGCGGCGGTCGTGATCGGCGGCACCCTGTTGACCGGTGGAGTGGGCACCATCCTCGGGACGGTGTTGGGCGTGCTGGTCTATGGGATCATCCAGGTGCTCATTGTGTTTCAGGGAACCCTCAACTCATGGTGGACGAGAATCGTGATCGGTTTCCTGGTCTTCGTATTCTGCCTGCTGCAGAGGCTCTTCGAGTCGGGAAGAAGCGGCGCAATGGCGAAGAGTATTACCCGGCAACCTGAAAGCGCCCGGGCCGGGAAATAGAGAGATGGGCAGGCTCATCATCGGGATCGACTACGGAACCGACTCCGTGCGTTCAGTCATCATCGACGCCGAGAACGGGAAAGAGCTGGCCAATGAGGTCACCTACTACAAACGCTGGGCGGCCGGCATGTTCTCCAGTCCGGCGAAAAACGTATTCCGCCAGCACCCCTTGGACTATGTAGAAGGCCTGGAGGATTCGCTCAAAGGAGCCCTGAAAAAAATGGGCAAGGGCGCGGGAAAGCGGGTCGTGGGCATCGGGATCGACACCACGGGCTCCACGCCCTGCGCGGTGGACCGCGCAGGAACTCCCCTGGCGCTCACGCCGGGCTTCGAGGAAAATCCCAACGCCATGTTCGTGCTCTGGAAGGATCATTCGGGCGTGAAGGAAGCCGAGCTCGTCAACAAGGTTGCGCGCGGATGGGGCGGAACGGACTTCACCAAGTACGAGGGGGGCGTCTATTCCTCGGAGTGGTTCTGGTCCAAGATCCTCCACGTGCTGCGCTCGGATCCCGCGGTGCGTCGTGCCGCGTATTCCTGGGTGGAGCACTGCGACTGGATGCCGGCCCTCCTCACCGGCACAACCAACCCCCTCACGATGAAGAGGAGCAGGTGCGCGGCCGGGCACAAGGCGATGTGGCACGGAGAGTGGGGCGGCCTCCCGCCCGAGGAGTTCCTCGTCAGGATAGATCCGCTGCTCAAGGGACTCCGCTCCCGGCTGTTCACCGAGACCGCGACCTCGGACATACGGGCGGGCGGGCTCACGGCCGAATGGGCAAAGCGTCTCGGCCTCGAGCCGGGAACCGCCGTGGCGGTCGGCGCGTTCGATGCCCACATGGGAGCCGTCGGCGGCGGGATCCGTAGCGGCACTCTGGTCAAGATCATGGGAACCTCGACCTGCGACATGCTCGTCGTCCCGGCCAAGACGCTGGGCGGCAAGTGCGTCGCGGGAATCTGCGGGCAGGTCGACGGGTCCATCATCCCCGGAATGGTGGGGCTTGAAGCCGGGCAGTCCGCCTTCGGCGACGTGTACGCGTGGTTCAAGGACCTCCTGGCCTGGCCGTTGGGCAATGGCCTGGGCGGGCTGCGCGGGGCCAAGGGAGCGACGCTCGCGGGACTCAAGCAGGAGATCGAGGGAAACATCCTCTTCCGTCTCGCCGCGGAAGCAGAGAAGTCGGATCCGGGTGAATCGACCCTCGTCGCGCTGGACTGGCTGAACGGCAGGAGGACGCCGTTCGCGGACCAGGGGCTGAAGGGGGCCATCGTGGGGCTTACCCTCGGCACCAACGCCCCGAAGATCTTCCGCGCGCTCGTTGAAGCCACGGCCTTCGGCGCCCGCGCCATTGTCGAGCAGTTCCGCAGGGAAGGGATCCGAATAGATTCCGTCATCGCCCAGGGGGGCATCGCGCGAAAGAGTCCCTTCGTCATGCAGGTGACTGCAGACGTCCTGGGGATGCCGATCCGCGTCGTGGCCTCGGATCAGGCCTGCGCTCTCGGGGCGGGGATGTTCGGGGCGGTGGCTGCGGGCGCCTACCCGTCAGTTGCGGCGGCGCAGAAAAAGATGGGAAGCGGCTTCGACATGAGCTTCAGCCCGAACAGGCGGCGAGCCCGGCTCTACAGCGGCCTGTATCGCAGGTACGCAAGCCTCGGCGGGAGCCTGGAAGAGCTCCTGCGCGCCCTATGAACGCGGCTCACGCGGGACGCGTCCGACGCTTGCGCGAAGAGGTCTGCGCGGCCAACAAGGAGCTGGTCACCCGCGGGCTGGTGATTTCAACCTTCGGAAACGTCTCCGGCATCGACAAGGAGCTGGGAGTCATCGCCATCAAGCCGAGCGGTGTGGATTATGCTGAGCTCACCCCACGAAACATCGTGCTTCTCGACGCCGACGGCAAAAGGATGGAAGGGGACCTGAACCCGTCCTCGGACGCCAAGACCCATGTGCGGCTCTACAAGGCCTTCCCGGGCATCGGCGGAGTCGTGCACACCCACTCGCGCTATGCCACCTCCTGGGCCCAGGCCGGGCTCCCCCTCCCCTGCTACGGGACCACCCATGCCGATTATTTTCACGGCGAGGTGCCCTGCACCGAAGTCATAACCGACGCCCAGATCTCGCGGGACTACGAGGAGGAGACTGCGGTCCAGATCATCGACGCCTTCCGGGCGCTGGATCCCCTCGAGGTTCCCGCGGTGCTCGTCGCTTCACACGGTCCCTTTACGTGGGGGACGGACGCATTCGATGCGGTCCACAACGCCCAGATGCTCGAGTACGCCGCGGAGATGGCCATTTCCACCAGGCTCCTCAACCCGGCGATACAGGGGGTCAAGAAAACCCTCCTGGACAAGCATTTCCTGCGCAAGCACGGAAAAAATGCCTACTATGGGCAGAAGAAATAGCTTTCGAGGAACTCTCTCCTCATAGAGCCTCCACTTCTCAAGTCTGGCGGGCGGCGCGTGGCGCCGCCCGCCAGAGACCGCCCGGCCTCAGCACCCGGCGACAGGCTCGATCCGCTCCATCGAAGAGATGAGAAACGTCCGCCTTTCCTCCCGAAGATGACAGAATGCTTCCAGCGCGGGAACGCCGCCGACCAGGAGAAACGAGAGCGGCGTAATCCTGCGGACCGTCCGCTCGCCCCGGCCGCTCATATAGGTGATCTCCACCGGCTCCCCCTTTCCAAGGGCACGGCTCAATAGGCAGATGCGTTCCGCCTCCGGCGGCCGGCGGGAGACGAAGCTGAGCGGGGGACCAGAGCGCTCCAGAATGTCTTCCACGCGGCAGACACCGTGAGCTGCCAGCCGCCTGACACAGACGAGGAAAAGATCGCGGCATGTCAGGGCATCCGCCAGCGCCCGGTGGATCTCCCGCCCTTCCAGGCAATGCTCGCGCCTGAGGGAGGAGAGGCTGTAGCTGTGGCGGTTTGGGAAGACGCACCTTGCCAGGCCTCGCGTGTCTATCACGGGAACGTCGGGTGAATCGATGCCCAGGCGGGCCATCTCCCGCGAAATGAATCCGACGTCGAAGGACGCGTTGTGCGCGATCGGGAATGAGCCTGCCAGGAAGGAAAGAAAGCGCGGCAGGGCTTCCTCGATGGGCGGGGCTCCCAGGAGCATCTCATCCGTGATGCAGTTGACCCTCCGCGCCTCCGCGGGAACGGGGATCCCCGGATCCACGAAGGTCTCGAACGTGCCGACGCCTTCCGGGCCGAATGAAACAGCGCCGATCTCCACGATGCGGTCTACCCCGGGGTAGAGCCCCGTGGTTTCCAGGTCGAAAGCCGTGAAGACCGGCCGCGGAGCGCCGCCGCCTTCCAAGAGGGCAAGGATGGGCCGCGGCGCGCCGTCTCCGCCTCCCACAAGGGGAATGTTGCCGCTCACTCTTTCAGCTTTTCCGGGGTGGATTCTCCGAGGAGGAGCTTGCAGATGTTCTTGTACCCCACTTTTCTGTAGGCGCGGAAGAGCTTCGAAAACTCATCGTACGCCTCCGGGTAGCCGTCCTTCAGCTTCTCCAATCGCACAAGCACTTCCTTGAGTTCTTCCAACGACGCCATGGCGGGCATGCAATCCTCCTTCGAGCGCTCGCCGGCGGACGAGCGTGTCTCTCTTCAGACTACGGTGAAGGAATCCACCGCGCTTCTATCGAGCCGCTTGAGGACCTCGACCACGAGCGCGATGCAGTTATCGACGTCCTCCAGGCTGAGGATCCCGACGTGGGAGTGGATGTGGCGTGTGGGGATGGAAACGACGATGCTGGGGCAGCCCGCATTGGCCATATGGATGGCCCCGGCGTCCGTTCCACCGCCGCGGGTCTGGGAAAGCTGGTAGGGAATCTTCGCTTCCTCGGCGGCGTGGACCACGAGCTCTTTCAGCGGCTGGTTGGGGATCATGGAGGAGTCGAAGGTGATGATGGAAGGGCCCAGCCCCATCTTGGTCGGCGCGTCGCTCGGCTCGATCCCGGGCACGTCCCCCGCGATGTCCACTTCCAGGGTCAGGCACACGTCGGGCTGGGCCATGTGCGCCGAGGTGCGCGCTCCGCGCAGCCCCACTTCCTCCTGGACCGTGGCGATGCCCACGACGGTATTGGGATGGTCTATCCGCTCGTCCCGGAGGCGGCGGATCGCTTCGCAGGCGACGAACGCCCCCACCCGGTCGTCGAAGCCCTTGCCGAAGGCGAGCGTGGTCTTGCCCAGATTTTTTTCCTCGCCGTCGAGCTTTCTGAAAACACTCTTCTCTATGGTGAAGAAGGGGGAGTCGGGCGCAACGGGGTCACCGATACGGATCCCCAGCTCCTTCGCTTCCCGCTCATTGGAGCATCCCACATCGATGAACATCTTGTCCTTGGTAACCACCTTGGAGCGCTCTTCAGGGGGCAGCACGTGCGGCGGCTTTGCGGCGATGACCCCGATGACAAAACCTCCCCGCGACGTCCTGATCCGCACCTTCTGGCCCAGGAGCACCTGGTCAAACCATCCCCCCAGGGCATTGAAGGTGAGATACCCCTTCTCGTTGATGCCGGACACCACGAAGCCCACTTCGTCCACATGTCCCGCAAGGATGACGAGGGGTTTGTCCGAGCTTCCCCTCTTTCTGAAGTGGAGAGACCCCAGCTTGTCGCTGGCCAATCCATCCACGAACGGGGAGACGTAGTCCTTTACGGCGCGCACGACATCCCGCTCGAACCCGGAAGGCCCGAAACTTTCGCTCAAGCGCTTCAGGAACTCCAGCGCCTTGCTTTCCATGAAAAAAGGATACGTGCACGCGCGCGCACATGTCAAGGCAAGCAAAGCCGCGCTGCGTTACTGCAAGCGGCGGCAGCGGCGCCAGGGACAAACGGCAGCGGCTGGTGCGCCAGATGCTGCCGACGGGCCGCTGTTGCTCACCCGCCTTGCGGTGATATAGTTGCCTCAATGAAACTCAAATACAACGCGCCCGTCTGTTTGAGCTTTTCCCTGATCTCTGCCCTGGTCCTCCTGATAAGCCAGGTCACGGGGGGCACCCTGATCTCCACCATGTTCTCGATCTCTCCGTTTGGATTCAACCTCGCCTCGCCGCTTTCGTGGTTTCGCCTCTTCTCCCACGTGATCGGGCACGCCAGCTGGACCCACCTCATCGGCAACTTCTCCTTCATCCTGCTCATCGGCCCCATCCTGGAGGAGAAGTACCACTCGGGGCCCATCCTCCTCATGATGCTCGTCACCGCCCTGGCCACGGGACTGCTGGACCTCTTCATCATGAGGGCCCAGCTCCTCGGGGCGAGCGGCATCGTTTTCATGTTCATTCTTCTGTCCTCCTTCACCAATATCCGCTCCAGGGAGATTCCCGTCACCTTCATCCTCATCGTGGTCCTGTATCTGGTGAAGGAGTTCGTCGACGCTCTCACTCCGAGTCCCATCGCCAATCTCGCCCACATCCTCGGAGGAGTCATCGGGGCAATGTTCGGTTTCCTCTTCAGCAGGAATGACGCGCAGGCAAAGACCCTTCCGCCAAAGCCTGACGGCACGACGATACAGGGGAGAAAGATATGAGCACGATACGCGCTTTTTATCCGATCTTTACCGCTGCGGCCATCCTCTTCGCCGCCCTTCCCGCGGCCGCCGACGAGAAGCCCGCCTCGGTCCCTCTGACGGGGATCGTTCTCTTCACGAGCGGCGTGGGGTACTTCCAGCACGACGGAACGGTGGAAGGCGATGGGCGGATGGAGCTTCAGTTCACGGCCGACGGAATCAACGATGTGCTGAAGAGCATGATTCTGCGGGACTTCGGCGGCGGCGCTGTCTCCAGCGTCACCTACGCCTCGCAGGATCCCCTCACCCGGACCTTGAAGTCCTTTGCCGTCGACCTCACCGGCAACCCCGGACTTGCCGCCATTCTCTCCCAGGTGCGCGGCAGGGCGGTGGAGGTCTCCGCCCCCGACACGGTCCGGGGTACCGTTCTCGCAGTGGAGGCACAGCAGCAGACATCGGACAAGGCGACGATAACGACATACACCCTGGACCTCCTCACGCCCCAAGGGATACGGAGCGTCGCCCTTGCCCAGGTCCAGGTGATCAGGTTCCTCGACAAGGATCTCCAGACGGAATTGGAGGAGGCGCTCGCCCTGATCGCCTCCTCCAAGGACCTGGACAAAAAGAAGGTGGTCCTGCACTTCGCCGGCTCCGGGAAGCGCCGCGTCCGGGTGGGATACATCCAGGAGACGCCGGTGTGGAAGACCAGCTACCGCCTCGCCGTCGGCGAGGACAAGACCCCATTCCTCCAGGGCTGGGCGGTCGTGGAGAACACCTCGGACCAGGATTGGAAGGACGTGAGCCTCACCCTGGTATCCGGGAGACCCATCACGTTCGCCATGGACCTCTACACGCCGCTGTATGTGGAAAGGCCCGAGGTCCAACTGGACCTGTACTCGTCCCTGCGCCCGCAGACCTACGACATGGCGATGAGCGAATCGCAGGGGGAGCCGGCCGCCCCTCCAAGGGCCGAATCCGCGCGGGCGCCCGCCCCGGCGCCATCCCTCAGGAAAGCGGCGCCGCCGCCGGCCGGACAAGCGCTCGCCTCCCAGGATTTTTCTCTGGCGCAGGGCGTTGCCCAGGCCGCCAGGGCCTCCGAGGTGGGAGAGCTGTTCCAGTACGCGATCGAAAAGCCCGTGAGCCTCCCCCGCCAACAGTCCGCCCTCTTTCCCATCGTCAACAGGAACATCACGGGAGAGAAATACTCGATCTACAACGAGTCCGTGGACCCGGCGCGCCCCCTCGCCGCCTTGAAGCTGAAGAACTCGAGCGTCCTTCATCTCATGCAGGGGCCCGTGACCGTCTTCGACGGCGGCACCTACGCGGGGGACGCCCGCATCACGGATTTCCCCCCCGGCGCCGAGCAGCTCATCAGCTACGCGGTGGACCTCGACACCGAGGTGCAGGCCGTCGCGGGCCCGACCCCCGGGACCTCTTCTCCGTGAAGATCTCCAAGGGGATCGTGACCACCACATACAAGATGTCGCGGGAGAGGGACTATCAGGCGAGGAACCGCGGCTCGAAGCCCAAGTCCCTGATCATCGAGCACCCGTTCGACGCCGATTGGACCCTGGCTCAGCCCCGGCAGCCCATGGAGCGCTCACGCTCGGCCTACCGCTTCCTCCTCCCCCTGGAGGCGGGAGCGACGAAGAAGCTCGCCGTGATCGAGGAGCGCCAGGTGGACCAGACCGTATCCGCGGGAAGCCTCACCCCGGACGCTGTCGGCATTTTCGTGCGCTCCTCCGCCGTGAGCCAGGCCGTGAAGGACGCGCTGGCGAAGCTCCTGGCGCTGAAGCTCAAGCTTTCCGACGCGCAGTCCCAGCGCCAGCGCCTGGAGACCGAGGTGGCGGACATCTACAAGGAGCAGGAGCGGATCCGGGAGAACCTCGGCCGGATCGACCAGGGCTCCACGCTCTCTGCCCGCTACGTGAAGACCTTGAATGACCAGGAGGACCGGCTTGCCAAGCTGCGCGATGACATCACCCGGGCGCGGGCCGATGAGGCCGCGCGGCAGAAGGACGTGGATGCCTTTCTCCTGGCCATCGATGTGAAATAGACGCCGGCGCTTCGGTGCATGTGATGCGGCCTGTTGAGCCTGCCGCTTTTGTGCTACATTCATTGGTGCAACCTCGAAGGATCCGTATGAAGCGCAGAAGAACTGCTTTTGTTTTCATCCTGACGCTCGGGACGCTCCTCCCCTGGCGGCTTGCCGCCTGGGACGGCGCTTTCTTCGACCTTTTCCAGATCCCCTTCTCCGCCCGGGAAGCGGCGCTGGGGGGGGTCCACGCGGCCCTGGCCGACGATCTGACCACCCTGGTGAGCAATCCCGCCGGGTTCCGCTCCGCCGGCCCGGAGTTCTCCCTCGCTGAAATGACCTTCAGCATCTACGATTCGGCTCCTTCGCTGCTCGACGAGGTGATCACGAGCCAGCCCAGCACCACCCCGGATCTCCGCCGCGCGACCATGAACCTCATGGGGCCCCTTTTCATCGGCTACGTGGGCGATGGGCTGGGTTTCGGCCTTTTCAGCAGCACCAACGTCCGCACGTGGACCTGGGGGGCGTATCCAGCCGGCCGCTCGGTGATCCAGCAGAACCTCGTGGTGGTGGCCGGATATTCGTTTCGAATCCCGTTCCCCGAGGAGTGGCAGAGCACCCTCGACCTGGGCTTCACGATCCCCGTATTCGTCACGGCAAGAAGCGACACCGCGAAGGATGTCCGCGGGATATTCACTTCCTCCATTACCCCTCCCGCCGTGGTTGCCGACCAGCCCTTCACCATGGCGGAGGGAGTGAGCGCGGAGTTCGGGATTCTGTACTCCTACGACAATGTGTTCTCCGTGGGGATAGCGGCGCGGGACCTGGCCATTGTCTCGACGAACTCCTACCCATCCCTCGTCTCGTTTCTCGCGGGCGGTCTTCCCGATACGCGCAACACCCCCCTGCCCATGGACATATCGGCGGGGTTCAAATGGAGCCCGCCCATCAAGAATCTTCTCCGTTCCATCGATGGGCTCAGTCTCATGGCCGATTATCACGATATCTTCGATTTCGTCTTCTATCCGGAGGGGGCGCGAAATCCTTTCCTGCACATCGGAATCGGCCTTGAGATGCAGATCCTGCAGATCGTGAAGCTGCGCGCCGGCTTTTACCAGTGCCTGCCCAGCGGAGGAATCGAGCTGGATCTTTCCCTGTTCAAGCTGAACGTGGCCGTATTCGGCAGGGAATTGACGAGCCGGCCCTGGGGGTACCCCGTGTACGGGTATATGATCGGGGTGAGATTCTAGGTCAGTGCAGGCCAAACGAATGCGCCGAACGATGAAGATTTTCGCGACCTTGACGGTCGCCCTCCTCACGGCAACGCCGGCGGCATGGACGCAGGAGCGGGCCGCATCCGATGGGCTCATGCGAAAAATGGCCGCCCTGGTCCTGACGCACAACCCCATCCTCCTGTCGCAGAGCCGGCTCATCGAAGAGGGCCGGCGCATCGTCGAGCCGGGAGACGGATTCGCGATCCCGGGGATGACCCTCGGCGCGGGGCTTGGTATCTGGAACCCGTACACGAACTCCTTCGCCGTCACCCCCTCCGTGACCTTTGGTTTGAGCTTCTCCTTCAGCGATCCGACCCGGGGGCTGAACGTCCTGAAGATCAAGGAGGAGAAGGAGCTGGCCAAGCAGCAATGGGAGACGGCGAAGAACACGACGCTGGCCCAGCTCTTCTCCAAGATCCGCGACATCCAGAAGCTGAAGAGCCAGGGGAGGAACCTCGCCTCCCTGAAGAAGTACCTCGAGGATTACAGCAGCGTTGCCCAGAGCCAGAGGATCGAGCAGGCAATCGGTCCCGACAAGCTCTGGGAGCTGAAGGAGCGGCTTACGAATCTCGATATTGACCTCCAGACCCTGGACGGCCAGCTTGAAACGACGATGCTGGAAACGGCCATGAGCCTCGGTGGGGACGCGTGGGAAGACCTGCTCCAGCTCCTCCGCGAGCTCGACGGGTGAGCGCGCCGGTCGGGGAGGACGGAAGAGCTTTGGCTGACGGCGCGAAGGACAGGAGGAGACTCGAGGATTTCTGGACCATCGTCTGGCAGCGGAAGTGGATCGTCGGCCTGGCCGTGCTCGCCACTCTGGCCGCCGTCTACATCGGCAACTCCCTGGCGACTCCCGCCTACGAGGCATCCGCCACCCTCCATATCAAGGAGCAGATGCCCTCCGTCCTGGGCGAAAGCCTCTACAGCACGGGATTCTCGGATCTCTCCCCCCTGGAGGAGATCAACACGCAGATGGAGATCCTCAAGAGCCGCAGCATGCTGGAAGAGGTGATAGCCAAGCTGGGGCTCGTGGAGGCGCTGGCGCCCGTAAACAAGGGGCTCTCCCAGAGCGAGAGGCTGCAATCTACCATCGACATCCTCAAGAAGCGGATTTCTGTCGGCAATGTCACAAGCACGCGGCTCATCAGGGTGTCGGTGCGTTCGCGGGATCCCGAGCAGGCGATGAGAATCGCCAATGCGATCTCCGAGGCCTTCATAGAGAGGAACGTCGAGTCGAAACGCAGCGAGGCGAACGCGGTTTTGGCTTTCGTGAGCGACCAGGTGAACCAAGTGAGCGCCAAGCTGGACAGGGCGGAAGAGGACCTGCTGAAATACAAGCAGGCGCAGCGGATAACGGATCTCCCCGAGGAGGCCAGGCTCAAGCTCGACAGGCTTGCCGAGCTTGAAAGCTCCTACCAGCAGGCGAATATCGAGCGGCAGATCCTGGCCACCCGAAACGCCGGCGCACAGAAGCTCTCGCCGACGGACGATCTCCTCGCCGGCATTTCGAACAACCCGTCCGTGAAGGCGATGCAGGACCAGCTCACGGGGCTGGAGGGACGCCTGACGGAACTGGGACCGGAAGACCCGAAAGCCGCGGGACTGAAGGGCCGGATCGAGTCCCTGCGGAAGGACATCCAGACGGAAATCGAAAAGGCGCTTGCGCCGGGCAAAGGCACGTCCGTCAATTCGGTGCTCCAGCTCCAGCTGGCCGAATACAAGTCGCAGGATATAATCCTCGCCGCCCAGCAGGAGGCGCTGCGGAAGCTGATCGATGCCAACGAAGGGGAGATAAACAGGCTGTCCGCCCAGGATATAAGCCTCGCCAGGCTGGAGCGGGCCCGAAGGATAAACGACGAGCTGTACTCCGCCTTGATGAAAGCGAAAAACGAGGCGCAGATCGAAGCGATCAGCCAGATCGGGAACATCGACGTCATCGATCCGGCCGTGACGCCCCTCTCTCCCGTGAGCCCGCGAAAGCAGGAGAACTTCATCGTCGGCTTTCTGCTCAGCCTCCTGATGGGAGTATGCCTCACCTTCCTCCTGGACTACTTCGACAACACGGTGAAGACGGAGGAAGAGGTCAAGAAGCTGCTGGAGATCCCGCTCCTGGGATTCATCCCCCGGTTCCATCAGAACGGCTCCCTGTCCGGCGGCAGGAAGTCCCGGGAAACCTCCAGAAACCTCTCCCTCTTCACCCGGGACGCGCCGAAGTCCTCGATTTCCGAGGCTTTTCGCCTGCTGCGGACCAACCTCTCTTTCATCGAGCTGGACAGGGGGCTGAAGACGATCGCCGTGACGAGCGCCGTGCCCGGCGAGGGCAAGACCACGATCGTCGCCAACCTCGCCGTCGCCCTGGCCGCCCAGGAAGAGAGGGTGCTGGTCATGGACGCCGATTTCCGCGCCCCCGCCGTCCACAAGATGTTCGGTTTCCCCCATGCTCCCGGCTTCACCAACATCCTCACGGACCGCCTGAGCCCCCAGAGCCTGATCAGGCGGGTCAGCGGGGTTCCGAACCTGAGCATCATCACGAGCGGCCCCATCCCCCCGAACCCTGCGGAGATCATCGGCTCCTCGCGGATGAAGGAGCTGATCGATGAGCTGCGCGAGGGTTTTGATCGGGTCATCTTCGATGCGCCCCCGGTCCTCGGGGCCACGGACGCCGTGGTATTGGCTTCCCGCGTGGACGGCACGCTGCTGGTCCTCAGGACGGGAAGAATCGACAGGAGGGCAATCACGAGGATGAGGGAGATCCTCGGAAACACGAGAACCAACATCCTCGGGGGAATCCTCAACGGGGTCGACGTGGGGGACAAGCGATACAGCTACTACGGGTACTACTAAACGGTTCCCGTTCCACGGCCGGGTGAATCGGGACCGTGCGGCGGGGCAAGGCCATGCGCTGGCCGGTTCCCTCTACCCGCCGCCTTCGCCGCGAAGGACGAATCGCACAGCTTCCCCCAACCCTGCCGCTGCGGAGGCGAGAGCGTTCCCGGAAATCAGATCTCCAGCCCTGCGGCCCATTCTCCCCGCCTTCGACGGATCATCGATGAATAGCTTCATCCTCTCGGCGAGCTCCTCCGGCTGATGGGGATCGAAAACAATCCCGTTTTCTCCCTCGATGACCAGTTCGGACGCGCCCGCCCATCGGGAGCAGAGAACGGGCTTCGAAAAGGCCATGGCTTCCAGCACGGCCATTCCCCAGACATCCGTAAGAGTCGGGAATACGAAGACGTCGGCGAAATCGAAATATGACCCCAGCCGCCCGTATTCGACCCACCCCGCCCACGTGATGAGATCCTGCACGGCGAGCCTTCGAGAGCGCTCTTCGAGCTCTGCGCGCTGCGGCCCATCTCCGACCATCAGCACGGTGAAATCCCTCCGGCCCTGCGCCGCAAGAATCGCGCAGGCGTCCAGGAGGAACGAGAGGCCTTTGAGATGCGCTATCCGCCCGACGTACAGGAAAACGGGACGCCGCAAGCCGACAAGCCCCGATCCCGCCGGCGCCCCTACCGTGGACAGGGCGGCGGCGCACGGGACGAGATACGGCCTGCTGAAGACCCTGCCTTCTTCCGCTCGAAGCACGTCGATCAGGTATTTGCGGCCCATGCGCGAATTCGTGATGAAAGCGTCCGCCCGCCTGGCCATGGCTTTCCTCATCAGCAGGCGGGTTTTCTTGCGCATCGAATCGACGCCCGGGGAACTGCCGTCATACACGACGATCACTCTGAACCGAAACACCATCCGCAGAACAAGGGAGAGGGCGCTCCACGCATTGAAGCCGCTTGCGAAAATGACGCGGGGCCTGAAGCGCGCGATGTGGTACATGGCCCGCACCGGCAAGAGCGTCATGACGAGGTTGTGACTCCTGTCCGCCTTCTTGAGCGTGAGATTCCTGGCCCTCCCGACAAACCGATGCGAGAAAGATCCGGCATACTGCGCCGGGATGACGGTGCGCAGGCATGAGAAAACGGTCGTGCGGGGAAACAGCCGGGAAAACTCCGCCAGGATCGGATACCAGTAATACCCGCGCGCCATGAAGGGAATAAGCCACGCGACTGCGGGGCTCTCGCTTCTTTTCATATTCTCCTGTTTACATGGCGCCGCAGAAACAGGAAATACGCGATTCCCGTGACGATGCTCGCCAGAACCATGCCCGCGGCGGCGCCATTGGTTCTGAAAGCATACACGAGGTACAGCCCGATCGTCAGCGTGAACAACGCCCCCACGGTCTGGGACCAGAATAGAGAGCTGGTTCGCTGAACCGATTTCAAGCCAATGACGAGTCCCTGCGTCACGGCCCCCGCCAGGGTCGCAGCCCAGAGGTAGGGGAGCAATGCAAGGAAGCCGCCGTAGTAGGGGCGGCGGTAGATGAATACCACCATCCATTTCTGTGCCAGGAGAAGGAATGCGAGGTACGCGCAGGAAAGGGCGACGTTTGCCGCAATGATCCTTCGAAGGATCGTCCCGAGGGAACGATCGCCGAGGCTGGCATGCTTGCGGGAAACAAGCGGCAGGAAGAGCATGCTCAACGCCGTCAGGCTCTGCTGCAGGGGTCGGAGGAAATTCTGCATCGCCTGGTATGCGCCGGCTTGTTCCAGGCCGGCAAAAGACCCCACGAGAGGGATATAGAGGGTGCCGCTCATCCAGAAGACGAACGCGGAGCCGACAATCCATTTCCCGTACTGCCAGTGCTCCGACGCCACACTCGCGATGGCTCGCGATGCCGTGCGCCAGATCATCTCCTTCAGCCTCATGCCGAGGGAATAGAAAATCACGACGCCCGCCGCGACGCTGGCTGCCGCCATTGAGAGAAACGCGGAGAAAGTCGACGCCATCCTCCTGTCATGGATCAAAAACAAGGCGCCCAGGAGGACGAGGCAATAGAGGAAACTTCCCCGCACGGCGAGATCGGGACGAGTCTGCGCATAGCACGCCGCGCGCAGCAGCCAGTAGAAAAGAATGAATGGCGAAGCGGCGGCAAGAGCAAGTATGGAGAGCGCCAGCGAGGACCCCGAAGCCTTCTCGACCAGTCCCGCTATCGTCAGCACCACGCTCAAGCCGATGGCCAGCCCGCCGTGAAGCCAGACGAGAGTGTAGGTATAGCGCCGCATTTCTTCTGCGTGGCGCGAGGGTCCCACGACGTATATCGGGTCCAGGATGAAGGCGTTATGAAAGCCGGAAATGAAGAGGAAAATCGAGAAGGCGATCGCGTAGATGCCGTACTCGGCGGGAGAAAGCCACCGGGCCAATACGAGGGTGAGGAGGAAGTTGGATCCCGATGCGAGGCCCTGATCAAGAACGCTGAACAGGGATTTAACGCCCCACTTCTTCAGGAGAATCCATGCGGAATCGATCAGCCCTCTCAGGCCATGGAGGGAAGGCACGCTCCCTCCTTCGCGGCAATGAGATTATTGACGCCTGATGGAACGCGGGGCGGATGGATTGGCGTGCAGTCTTCTCCGTCCCGGCAGCACCAGATGCGATACCCGTTGCGCGCGAGGAGGGCGAACAGCTCTTCGGGTGTGTACCCGAAGCTGGCATAATTCTCCGGCTCGTATTCGAAGATCCAGACCGGCGCCTCTTCCACCGGGAGCTTCAAAAGCGATGCCGAGCCGAGAAAAACCATCAATTCCGCACCCTCGACATCGACTTTCACGAGATTGGCTTTTTTCCTCTTCTGGGCGAAGTAGGTGTCCAGCCGAATCGATTTCACGCGAATGGCCTTCGCCACTTCGCGTCCCGGGAGGCGGACCGTCTTCCTCTTCAGCGCGGAAAAGGTCGACTCGGCGCATACCTCGAACTCTCCCGTCCCATCGCAATCCGAGACGGCGCACTCCCGCACAAGCACGTTGTCCAGGCCGTTGCTGGCGACGTTGCGCTTGAGAAGATCGAAAATCCGCGGATTCGGCTCGAAAGCATGGACTTCACCGTCACGCCGGACCGCGCGCGCTCCAAGCAATGTGTATTTCCCGATATGGGCGCCGACATCGACGAAAGTCATTCCCGGCTTCAGGAACCGCAGGACGAGCTTTTCAGTCTCGGGTTCGGAATAGCCCTGGTAGAAGAGCAGGGAGCCCTGCCCGTCATTTGCTACGGCAATCGTGAAATGCCCATGGAACGGGAGCAGCCAGGGCTTGCGAAAAAACCTCCACCGGAGCCGCCACAGCAGGCGCCGCCAGAGGGCTCGAGCGGGATTGCGCCGGAAATCCGAACGTCGGATGAGGCCCCGTGCCAGGAGACGGTATTGCTTGAGGGAGATTCTCGGGAATGATCTCAATCGAAAGTCCCCAGGGCACTACTATAGTGGAATGCCGCGCACGTGTCCATGAAGGAGCATCGGGCCTGCCCCGCGCGGTGCGCTTTCGAGATGCAATTGACGAAAGACAGCCGTTCTGGTATCGATACGAATGAGAGAGGACCGACACTCCAGGGAGGCGAATTCCATCGCAAGGTCTCAGAGGACCTCCCCAGAATCCTCCGTTCGCGATCGCAGCGCCAAGAGGTCCGCGCAGTCTCTGCAGCACACGGCGGACGAGATACTCCAATTGCTGGAACACCGGGGGATCCCGTACTGCATCCTTCACGGCTATCATGAATCGCGGCCCGATCTGGCTTCCGATCTGGACATCGCCATGCACCGCGGGAAAGTGAAAGAGCTTTTCCATCTGCTGTGCGCGCAGGATACCGCCCGATGCATTCAGATCATCGAATACGGGACCACAGGCTATTGTTTCGTCCTGGAGAACCGGGACGGTCTCGCCGTCCGTTTTCTCCCCTTGGATTTCACCACGGAGTATCGCCGCAAAGGGCATGTCTTTTTTTCGTCGGATGAGCTTCTTGCGGATCGGCGCCGCGCGGGACGCTCCTGGATCTCGTCCCCGTCCGTGGAATTCCTCTACACGCTCGTCAAGAAAACGCTGAAGGGCAATTGTCCCGAGAGACAGCGAAAACGCCTGCAGGCCCTGAGCCTCGAGCTCGGCGAGGACGCCGCCACAAAAGTACAGCGGCTCTTTGGAAAGAAGCTGGCGGATCGCATCCCCTCCTGGTTGAGCGATGACGGCTCGAGTGCCTTCCAGGAGAACCTCCCTCTTCTCCGTCGAGCCCTCCTGCGAAAAACGTTCCCGCTCAGCCCCCTCGCTCTCCTCCGCTACTGGCTGCCGGAGATTGGGCGGCTCTGGCGGCGAATCCGCCGTCCCACGGGCATGTTCGTCGCTGTTTTCGGGCCCGACGGCGCCGGCAAGAGTACGCTCATCCGGCATCTTTCAGAGCGCGTCAGAAAGGCTTTCCGAAACAACGATCGTTTTCATCTGCGTCCGGGAATCATGCCGTCGCGATTAGCAGCGATCCCGGCGGATGATCCTCATGGCAGGCCGCCGCAGCCATGGATTCGCTCCACCCTGAAGATCGCCTATCTCCTCCTGGACTATTCGCTGGGGTACCTCTGGAGAATACGCCCCAGGCTCTCGAGGTCATCCCTGGTTCTGTTTGACCGCTACTACGATGACCTGATGGTGGACTCACGCCGCTACCGGTATGGCGGACCTCCATGGCTCGTCCGTCTGGCTCGCCGACTCGTTCCCACGCCCGATATGTACATGTTCCTGGACGTTTCCGAAGATGAGCTTGAAGCCAGAAAAAGGGAGATGTCTCGCGAGGAATTGCGGCGGCTGCGGGGGGCATACCGGAAGCTGGCTTTGCAGCTTCCAAACGCCATCCTCCTGGACGGGTCTCTCCCGGCGGCGACGGTGGCCCGCCATGCAAGCGAAATGGTCCTCCATTACCTGAGAGATCGGTGTCGAAGGAGCTTTCGACGGCGGGGCGGCGGCGACCGCCGCGCCATGACAAGCCTTCTTCTGCAGATGCTGGGCGATCCTGCTGGGGGCGATTCGACGGATCAAAGACCGGGCAGGGGGTACGCGCTCCTCCCCCTGGATGATGGAAGGGGCTTGCTTCTTCCCCTCGAGCGCGGGCGCACCGCATCGAGTGCCCTGGGGCTTTACAGCGCCCAGAGGCCGAGGGCGAGGGCGGTGAAGGCCCTCCTCGGCGCGGGAATGAGGTGCGGCGTCGCTCAGCCCTTCCTCCGGAGGATCGGGCCGGACGAAGGCTCCGTCGTGTTTCCCCTGCTCGAGCACCTGGCGCAGATTCTTGGACGGAGCGACCTGAGCTTCGCCATGTCGCTCGGCACACCGGGCCCCGATCAAAAGCCCGTCATCCAGGGGACCGCTCCGGATGGCAGCGTGCTGGCCTACGTCAAAGTAGGATGGAATCGGGCGACGAAAGATCTGGTGCAGAGAGAAGCTGAGTTCCTGACCCGGATGAAGAGCATCGACATCCACTCCTGCGTCATACCGGAGCCGTATCATGCGGGCTCGTGGAAAAATCGGTTCCTCCTCGTCCAATTGGCGCCTCAAAAGAAGGCGCTTCCCGCGCCGCGGGAGATGACCCAAAAGCATGTGTCGATTTGCCAGGAATTGGCGGGCATCCATACCCGTCGGCAGCCGCTCACGGAGGCCGCATTCTGGTTGCGCCTCGTCCAACGGGTCCGGCGGATCCCCAACGCCTGCCTCCGTCACCTCATTTCGCGCGGAATGCGCCGCCTGGAAGCACAGCTTGGCGGACTTCGGCTCGCTTTTCATCTCTGCCATGGAGATTTCGCTCCCTGGAACATGCTATCGTTGAATGGGACGCTGTTCCTCTTCGACTGGGAGTACGCGGATTGGGAAGGGCCGCCTGGATACGACCTGTTCCATTTCAACTTCCAGACCAGGCCCTGCTCCAGAGACAGCCGCCCGCGCGGATCCGAAAGGAGCTTGGAAAAAACGGGACGTGCGCGAGCTGGATTGGGCGCTATCTGCAGGCACTGGGAATGGGAACGGAGCTTCTCGAGCCCCTCCTTTTGCTTTACCTGCTGGACCGATTGACCTTCCGCGCCCTTGACGAGCGTGAGAGCTTCTCGACGCTGCTCCGTCTTTCAACGATGGTCCACCTGTGTCTGGAGGAGGAAGAGAGGCCGTGATACAGCGCCTGAGGGTCCTGGCATCGGCATACGCGTGCGAGCCGGAAAAGGGATCCGAGCCGGGCATCGGTTGGAACCTGGTACTGCAAATAAGCCGCTTCAACGAAGTCTGGGTCATCACGCGGAAATCAAACGAGGATGCCATTCGCCGGGCGGGACATCCCTTGCCACATGTCCACTGGTCATTCTACGATCTGCCCGTCTGGGCGCGTTTCTGGAAAAGGGGGCAGCGGGGAGTCCATCTCTATTACCACCTCTGGCAGGCAGGCGCATATCTCCAGGCCAGACGGCTGTCCAGGAGAGTCCGCTTCGATCTCGCTCACCACGTCACCTTCGGGAACTACTGGATGCCCAGCCTTCTGTGGCTTCTTCCCGTGCCCTTCGTCTGGGGGCCGGTCGGCGGCGGCGAGTCCGCCCCTGCCGCACTGTGGAAGTCCTTCGGGGCGCGGGCGAGGCTTTTCGAGCGCCTGAGGGCCGCCGCGCGCTCGCTCGGCGAGAGCAATCCCCTGGTCAGGCTCGGCGCCCGGCGAGCCAGCCTTGCGCTCGCCGCTACTCCCGAGACGGCGGCACGTCTGGCGCGGCTGGGGTCCAGAGAGGTGAAAACCTTCGGAAACACGGGCCTGGGGGAGGAGGAGATCGAGCGGCTGGGCTCCGTGCCCGTTCGGGACGACGGACCTCTTCGGCTGGTGAGCATCGGGCGGCTTCTCCCGTGGAAGGGCTTCCATCTGGGGTTGGAGGCCTTCGCCAGGCTGCTCGCCGCTTTTCCCGGGAGCACCTATGGGTTGATCGGCGACGGGCCCGAACGTCCCCTGCTGGAAGCCCTCTCACGGCGATTGGCAATTGCCGGCGCCGTCACTTTTCGGGGACGGCTTCCCCGGCCGCGCGTCCTGGAATCGATGGCGGACTACGACGTCCTGGTCCATCCCAGCCTGCACGATTCGGGAGGCTGGGTCTGCCTGGAGGCAATGGCCGCGGGACGTCCCGTGATCTGCCTCGATCTGGGCGGGCCGGCGCAGCAGGTGTCCGAAGAGACGGGCTTCGCGGTGCCCGCCTTTTCACGCGAGCAGGCGGTCGAAGGATTGGCGCGCGCCATGAGGAGCCTCGCTTCCGACGCGGAAATGAGGAAACGGATGGGTGAATCCGCCAGGAAAAGGGCGGCGGAGCGTTTCGCTTGGAGCAGGAAAGGGGAGCGGATGAGAGAACTGTATGCACGCGCCCGGGAGAGGATCTAGGTGCCACGGGCTTCTCTCCTGGGCGTCCCGCCCAGGATCATCATATACCGCGGCGTCATTGCGGGCGCTGTGCTCGTTACCGGAATGCTCACGGGACTCTCCGTCGTGGACACCCCCTGGATCGCCTGGGCGCTGGCGGCAGTCATGGCGGCTGCCGTGCTCTTCATTGCGCCCGCCCACATCCGCATCGGTGCTGTCGTGCTGGCGGCGGCATGTTCGAGACTCCTCGTCGCCACAGGGGTTGTCTCCAACTTTGCGAACTTCTTCCACTTTCCCCTGGCGCTCGGTGTCGCCCTCATCTCCGCCATTGAATCGACGACAAAGTCGCGCCTCAAGCGGCCGCTTGAAGTGGCGTCAATCTCTCTCCTCGGGGTCTCCCTTGTTAGCTGGCTCATCAATCGAGGAGAGCTCATCCGCCCCTTCCTGGATTGGCTTGTTTTCGTGGAGCCCCTTTTGATCGTGTACGCCATCGTGAACATGCCCCCGGATCACTCCAAGGTGAAGGCGCTGTGGATGCTGGTCCTCCTTATCCCCTTTGCACAACTGATTCTGGCTGCATACCAGGCGCTGACCCTGGGTCTGGGTGATCCCGTTCAGGGATTCTTCGTCGACATGGGCGCCGGCGCCCACGTTGCGGGAGCCGTCTCCTTGATGGGGACCCTGACCTGCGTTTCCCGGGCCCTTTCCGTCGAGAAAGCGACCTCACGGCTCTCCTGGCTGCTGGGCGCGAGCACGCTCTTTCTGGTTGCAGTCGGCGCGGACGCAAAACAGGTCATCATCGCCTTCCTGCCGGCGCTGGTCATGCTCCTTCTCATTTCAACTCGCATCCGTCTCTCCAGGGCCATTTTTGCCCTCCCGCTCCTGGCCGTGCTCGTGCTGGGCGCGTTTTCCTACTACCGTCCTTTGCAGATGGTTCTGGACTGGGCTCTGATCAGCCGAGGCGCCCTGGGAAAAGCCCAGGCATTCTCCATGATAGCGGGAAAGCTCTCCGAGAGCGGGGTCCGATGGCTTCTGGGGCTGGGTCCGGGCAACTCTGTGAGTCGGGTAGCGCTGATGGGGCTGGAAACAATGGTGAAGCTCGACTCGCCCGTGAGGCTGCTCGGTCTCGGCCCGGCGGCGGTAACGCGAGAGCTCATGACCCAGACCGCGGCCAACTGGCTGTACTCGTCTTCCTCCGTCTGGAGCTTCGTATCGAGCTGGCTGGCGCTCTTGGGAGATCTGGGCCTGGCCGGCATCGGCATCTTTCTCTGGACATTCTGGAAATTATGGGTCAGCTTGCGCGCTCGCCGCGGATGGAAGGCGGCCACCGCAAGGGCGGTATTGCTCATGATGATCATTCTCGCGTGCCTCTACAGCTGGCTCGAGGAGCCGGGATTCACCTTGATCGCCGCGCTCATCGTGGGGCTCGGCTCGATCGACACCGCATCACAAGAAATCCTTCCGGAGAAACAACCGGAGAAAAGCCCCGCGCACTGAGGAGACGACATTGCAGAAAAGAGTGCAGTGGATACTGCGTCACGTGAAAGGCCCCCGCGTTCTCGACATCGGGTGCGCCGGCTACCTCCCCGATGCCTCATCGGCCTGGTGGCTCCATGGCCGGCTCTACAGCCTTTTCCCCCAAGTGGTCGGAATCGATTACGATGAGAAAATCGTCGGGGACCTGGCGGCCATGGGCTACCAGCGCATCCACCATGCCGACGCCCAGAGTTTCCAGCTCGCGGAGCGGTTCGATACCATTGTGGCCGGAGAGGTGATCGAGCACCTGCCAAACCCTGGAGTCTTCCTGGAGCGGGCGCGACATCATCTTGCTCCCGGCGGCAGGCTGATCGTCACAACGCCCTCGGTCTTCTCGCTCGCTCACTTCCTCTATGCGCTGGTGCATTTTCCGCATACCTGCCCGAATCCAGGGCATACGGGCTGGTTCTGCCTGGAGACGCTTGCGCGCCTGGCTGCACTCAACGGCTTTCGGATCCGCTCCTGGGACCTGCTGGAAGATTACCGCTTCGATGTCCCGGCGCCGCTGTATCGCCTTTTCATTGCCGCGCTCTCCATCACGCGTCCGCTGATCCCGAAACGCCTGCGGGCAAACACTCTGGCCTTCATTCTGGAGCCCAATGAAGATACTCCTCGTCCATAATCACTACCTCCAGTCCGGCGGCGAAGACGCCGTTTTCGCCGCGGAAAGCGCCCTCCTCGACCGTCACGGCCATCAGGTGGCGCGCTATGTGGAGGACAACCGGCGGATCGAGAAGATCGGCCGGTCGGCGGCGGCCGTGCGTGCCGTATGGTCTTCCCCTGCGAAGCGGAGAGTGCTTCGCCTCCTCCGCCGCGAGCTGCCGGATGTGGCTCATTTCCACAATACCTTCCCCCTCATCTCCCCGTCGGCATACTACGCGTGCCGCGAGACCAGTACCCCCGTGATCCAGACTCTCCACAACTTCAGGCTCCTCTGCCCGAACGCTCTTTTCCTGCGTAATGGACGTGTATGCGAAGACTGCATGGGCCGGCCTCTGCCCTGGCCGGGAATCGTCCATGCCTGCTACCGGAAGTCCCTTCTCCAGAGCGCCGGCGTGGCCGCGATTCTCGGGCTGCATCGCCTGATCGGTACCTGGAACGGCCGTGTTGACCTCTATATCGCGCTGAGCGAGTTCGCCAGGGAGAAGTTCGTCATGAACGGCGTCCCGGCGGAGAAGATCGCCGTGAAGCCGAATTTCGTGCATCCCGACCCCGGGGGGAACGCGGGCGGCGGATCCTACGCGCTTTTCGCGGGAAGGCTCTCCGAGGAGAAGGGGATCGAGACGCTGCTCGATGCATGGCGAACGCTGAAGAACATAGAGCTTGCCGTCGCCGGTGACGGCCCCCTCATGGGGAGAGTTCGCGCGCTGGCTGAATCCCACCCCGAGACGGGAATCCGGGCATACGGCCGGCTCCCGCATGAGGAGGTGCTCCGGCTGATGAAGAGCGCCCGCTTCCTCGTATGCCCGTCTCTGTGCTACGAGAGCTTTCCCATGGTGATTGCCGAAGCCTTCGCCTGCGGGCTGCCGGTCGTTGCGACCGACATCGGGGCGGTCGCGGAGCTGGTGGTTGACCGGCGCACGGGAAGGCGCTTCCGCGCGGGTGATCCCTCAAGCCTGGCGGAAGCGGTGGCATGGCTGTGGTCGCACCCCGAGCAGGCGCGGGGCATGGGAAGGGAAGCGCGTCGGGAGTTCGAGACGAAGTACACCGCGGAGAGGAACTACGAGCTTCTGCTCGATATCTATTCCAGGGCGATGAGAAGCCGCTGATGGAGGGGATGCGCGCATGACGGACGCGAGCGCAGGCACCCTGAGAGTCGACATCCTCGGATGCGCCGTGGACCGTCTCACGATGCAGACCGCACTCGAGAAGCTCGAGCGATTGATCGCCTCCCCGGGCAAGCACCAGGTGATCGTGCTTCCCGTCAACTCCGTCATGACCGCCCGAAGGGACGCGGGATTCCGAAAGATCTGCAACGCCTCATCCCTTGTCCTTCCCGACGGCGTGCCCGTTCTCTGGGCATCGCGGCTCCTGGGTCGGCCAATCCCCGGCCGTGTGGCGGGCTCGGACCTGTTCTGGGAGCTTTCCCGCCTCGCCTCCCGAAGGGGCTGGTCATGCTACCTTCTGGGCTCGCGCGCCGAGGTTCTCGAAGCGCTGGAGGCAAGGCTGCGCGAGCGGTTCCCGGGGCTCATCGTGTCCGGCCGGCATGCTCCTCCCCTGCGCCACGAGTTTCCCGCCGCGGTGACCGACGACATCATCGCGCGCATCAACGCGGCGCATCCCGACATCCTCTGGGTCGGCATCGGCGCCCCCAAACAGGAGAGGTGGATCCACGCCAACCTGGAAAAGGTGAATGCGAAGCTTGCCATCGGCGTCGGTGCCGCATTCGATCTGTGCAGCGGCTCCATGAAGCGCGCTCCCCGCTGGATGCAGCGCTGCGGGCTGGAATGGCTCTACAGGTTCATCAAGGAGCCCCGAAGGCTGTTCAGGCGCTACTTCATCGAAGCGATGCCGTTCCTTCCCCTGGTCCTGGCACGGCGGTTGAACGATCTGTTCACGGGGCATGGAGTCTGATACCGCAATGTGCTATACTAGGGGGTACGCATTCATTATCCGAAGGAATTACGGGGAGAACATGGCAAGAGCACGCCTCCATCCCTACCTCCTCATCCTTATGCTCACCGTGCCCGTCGCCGCGGCTGGCTGCCTGGAAATCGGCGGGGAGTTCCAGCTCGGGAATATGGGCTTCACCTCGAGCCGATCCAGCTCGGACACCTCGTTCAAGGGGGGGGATTACTTCTGGGGCGGCTCCCTGTACATTACCCAGGGCGTGATGGACAATTTCCAGGTCGAGGGGGGGGTATTCAGGGACCTGATCCTCGGCAACGTCGTCTATTCGCTTCTCCAGTACAGGACGGACTACTTCAGCCTGGGGATCGGCCCATTCCTCGGCCTGTTCAACTCCAGTTCCGTTTTCATGAAATCGGGGATTTCAACCCTCGTGCGGCTGGAGCTTCCGGGCGTGGCATACGTCTCGCTGCGCACGGATGGCACCCTGGGAAACGCCGTGAGCACCGAGGGGGACTACAGCGAGCAGCGAAGCGACATCGCGCTGGGCTTCTACGTTCCCAACGCCATCTGCACTCTGAGCCTCTCCTCCCTGGAGTTCGTTTCGATGCAGGGAACCGCGCAGGTGGTGGACAGCCTGACCGAGTACTCGCTCAAGGTCGTCGTCTTCGAGAAGAATGTGCCCTTCCGGCTCGACTTCGACTTCGCCTACCAGGTGCTGCTCAAGAAATACATCGACGGGGCTGCCAACCCGACCCACGGCCTCACTTCCTTCATCCTGGGAGTGGGGCTTGATCTCCTCTTCTCAAAGGAGTTTTCATTCCTCCTCGACATGGAGACCAGCGTCTATACGGTGGGAACCAGCCAGCTCTCCGCCTTCTCGGACGTCGGCTTCGCTCCCTTCCTCTTCCGGGCGTCGAGCGGATTCAGGTTGATCCTCGGATCTCCCTCCCAGACAGACCAGGAATCTCCCTAGCCGGTGCTGAAAGCGCCGGCGTGAGATGGTATCATCTGGTGCGGTGAGACGATGTCGACATATCAGGACGGATACGATAGCTGGGAAGCCTCCGGCGGTTCACAAGGCGCCGCCCTGCCCCGCACCGATGGCGCGGCCGGGTCAGCCGAATCTTTCGTAAATACCCCCTTTCCCGCAAGCCGCGGATCGCTCTGGGCCGGGACGATGAGGCCTCGAAAGCACAAGCTCATGATCTTCCTCGTCCTTCAGCTTTCTTTTTTCTTCGGGCTTCAGTATATGGCATGGAGGACCGCGGGGCTTCTCTTCCCCGTGGAAAACGATCTCTGCTACCGGCTCGTTCTGCCGCTTTCGATATTCTTTCTGGCCTATTTCATCCTGATGTGGAGGAGCGTCTATTCCCGCGACTACCACTATTATTTAAAGAACAACCACGGCGCCGTGATCCGCAGTGCCCCCCTGCCCGTGGCGCTCACATGCGCCGTGTTCCTTGCGCTTGGAACCCATTCATCCCATCCCCTCACCGTGATCCTTCTCTACCTGACCGCGGGGGTGATCAGCTTTTCGATCGTTCAAGGCATGCAGTATCTGTGGATCCGGTATCTGAGCCGCCTCGGCTATTTCAAGAAAAAGGTCCTTGTCATCGGCTGCTCCCCCGATGGGTATTCATCGGATTCCCGCGTTCGCGACTTCGGAAGAACGAAGAGCTATGCGGGGGAGATCACCCGCTCGGGAGGCTCATGGCTGTGGAAACCGGCGGGGAACGCGGAATGCCGCCCCGTCGACGGATTCCCGCAGATCAAAACGATCATCCTGAAAGAAAACATCGGAGATATCATTCTCTTCCAGGGCGACTGGAGACAGCGCGAAGTGGAGCGGCAGCTCATCGGGTACTGCCAGTCCCTATCCATCGGCTACTATCTTGTGCCGGAGGCAGTGGAGAAGACAGCGACAAAAAACGTGAGCTCGCTTCTGTTCCCCTACATCCCGGTGCTGGAGAGGTTCGCGGGAACTAGGGACTCCCTCACGGCGGTATCCCTGAAAAGGCTGATCGACATGGCGATCTCCTTCATCACATTGCTTCTCTTCATTCCCGTCGGTCTGTTGATCGCGCTGGCCATCCTCGTCGACGACGGCGGCCCCGTTTTCTACGTCTCCACCCGGATCGGCAAGAACGGCAGGCCGATACGCTTCTACAAGTTCAGGACCATGATCCGCGGCGCGGACAGGGAGAAAAGCAAGCTCCTCGCGTTCAACGACAGGGGGGACGGTCCCCTGTTCAAGATGAAGAACGATCCACGGGTCACGAGGGTGGGCGGGCTTTTGCGGCGGTGCAGCCTCGACGAGTTCCCCCAGCTTTTCAGCGTCCTTGTGGGGAGCATGAGCCTCGTGGGCCCGCGGCCCCACCTGCCCGGCGAGGTCGCGGAATACCGGGAAAGCGACTACCTGCGGCTGGAATGCATGCCCGGAATCGTGGGGCTGCCGCAGGTGACGGGGAGGAACACCATGGGATTCCGGGAATGGGTGAGCCTGGACCTGAGATACCGCAAGGGCTGGTCAATCGCCCTCGACCTCGGAATAATCGGCCGGACAATCGTCATCTTCGTCACGGATCTCTTCACGCGAAGGTCTCGGGACCATTACTAGACCGAAATTCGCCAAGGCCAACATGAATCGGGCACGCCTGATATCAATCCTGCTCTGGACAGCCCTCACATGCCCGCTTCAAGCGCAGGGCGAGCTCCCCGTGGACATCGACGACCCCGTCTATCCCCTCCTGGAGATCTGCGAGATTCGGGGAGCTCTTCCTCCCCTATCCGCCCTGAAGCCCTACACGGAGCGGGAAGTCCGGGGCTACCTGGCGACGGCGATCGCGAAGAAGGATGCCCTCACGGCGGAGGAGCTCTCGGCGCTCGAGGGGATCGAGAAAGGTTTTGCGCGGGGGGATGCCCCCCCTGTGTATTTCGAAGCTGCGGGAGCTTCCGATTTTCGCGTCGACCTCACCGACACCTCGGCACTGCACTCCATGAACATGGCGGAAGCCGCCATAAAGGGCAGCCTGTGGTCCATCCTCTCGTACAAGGTCGACATCGAGGCGTTCCTCGACAAGGTGGACCCCGACGCGTTCCCTCCCTTCGACTTCACCAAGCTGTGGGACGGGTTTCACGTCTGGGGCGAGAACGGCCAGGTCCTTGTCTCGACCGGCATCAATTCCCACCTGAACTTCAGCTCCGCGTCGCTTCCCGAGCTCTCCGTCGATCTCTTCGACCACGCTCTCAATCTCCAGCTCACCCGCACGCGGCGCGAGTGGGGACTCGGGGAAGGAAGCCTGAGCCTTTCGGGGACCGCGAGGCCCATCGAAGCCTTCGAGGGATCCACCCGTCCCGTCTCCTGGGCCGGCTTCCATTTCCTGGCCGGGACCCTCGGCTACTGGTGGAGTCCCACGAAAGAACAGAAGATGTTCTCCATCCACCGCCTGGAGCTTTTTCCTTTCGATTGGCTGTACATCTCTCCCTGGGAGAGCGTCGTCTACGCCAAGCGATTGGAGATTTCCTACCTCAACCCGCTCATGCCGTACTTCTTCGGACAGCAGATCGGAGGGGATCTCGACAACGTGGCGTTCGGCGTCGACGCGGCGGTAACGATATCGCCCTTTGTCCGCCTCCACGCCTCCCTGTTTATCGATGAAATATCGTTCATCCCACTGGACACCTTCTTCTCGCGCCCTAAAAACCAGTACGCGTGGCAGGCCGGCCTCAAGGTGCCGCTCCCCTGGCCCGCATGGACGCTTTTCACCTTTCAGTACACGAAAATCGAGCCGTATTGCTATACCCACTATCTCCAGACAGTGCCCCAGTACACGTCGCCCATCGACATCAATTTCACCAACGACGGGGAAAACATCGGCTACCATCTGCCTCCGAACTCGGACGAGTTCCTCTTCCGCCTCTTCGCCTCCCCCCTGGCGGGCATGGCGGTGACGGTCCAGTACCAGCTGATCCGGCATGGGACGGGAGATCACCTCGCGGGACAGATCGAGGGGGATATCGACACGCCGATCATCTATGACCCGCCCAGCGTGTACCCCATGAAGAGCTTCCTCAACGACGGTATCTATGAATGGATCAACGTCGCAACGCTTCACATCGCGTACGTTTTTGCCGCGATCCGAACGAGCGTGTGGGCTGAATACAGCTATGTGAACGCGACAAACTACACGAGCATCGTGGGCAACAATGTGGTGATGAACCTGGTCGGGCTGGGAGTCAGGATCAGCTGCTCGACGTGGGCAACCGGCGAATAGCGCACGGCGGCCCCGCGGCGTGGAAGCACGGCCGGCCTCAGCCGTCCAGCGCGGCGGGGTACCGCCGCGGGACTTAGGGCGTGAACTCCTTCGACTTTCCCTTTGCAATCGAAAGGGTCTTCCAATCTCCCGAGCGCAGCGCCTTGGCCAACAAGACGATCTGTCCGACATGGTACGCCGTATGGGTGACGCTTCTGTTGAGCGCTTCGATCAGCGTGAGGGACTGGCCGCGGATGCGGATTGTCTTGTCGAGCGTTCCCTCGTCAATGGAGGCCAGGGCGGCGAACACGGCCTGCCAGCCCTTCTCCCACTGCTCGACCAGTTGTCTGCGTGAAGCGGATTGATCCTCGAATTCGGCGTCCCTCTCCCGCCACGGCTTCTCACCATCCGTGGTCTGGAAGTCGGTCCACCTGGACCTGAGGTTTCCCCCGACATGCTGCATGATGACGGCGATGCTGTTGGACTCGGGATCCGGCTTCCAGGAAAGCTCCCCGTCGCGGACCTGGGAGATGGCCTTGTCCCCGAGGTCCTTGTACTGCCTGAAGAGGCCCGAAACGTTATCGATATAATTCCTCCAATTCATCTCATGCGCCTTCCTTCTTCCAGTATCCGTCGAGGCTGATCGTGGAGTGGAAAACACGCTTGATGAAGAGAAACGCTCCCGTACCATCGATCGACATCCCGCGGAGAAACCCGTCTCCCGCGGGGCCGTCGGCGTATGTGAGGACCGTCGTCATCTTTTCCACGCCGAAGGGAAGCGGACTGAGGGTATAGCTCACCTCAACCGGAACCCCGCTTTCCCTTTCCAGGGCCGCGGTCCCCGTCAGGCTTGTCCCGTCCTTTTTCTTCAAATTGAAGGAGTACAGGGCGCAGCTCTTTCCGTCGAGGAGCTTGCTCTCCCCCAGGTCTTTCACGGTGACGGCCTGCTGGAGATCGGGATTGAACGGATTGTCTTCCAGGCCGATGGACATCGATTTGCCGTCCTTTGCCGCCTTTCGGTTTCGCTCCTCCATCGCCTTCTGCTCCTTTTCGGTCACGTCTTCGCCGTTTCGCGTTGCTTTTTCGATTGTGCTCACGGGGCTCCCATCGGCTCCCGGGGAAATGCGGATCAGCGACTCGAAGGTGTCGGTCATCTTGCCATTGTCGTCAAGGACTTCGGAGCGCATCACGGTGACTCCGGGAATCCACGGCTTGTTTCGTCCGGCTATCTCCACTGCCTTTGGCCAGAGGGAGTCCTGGGCGGAAGCCCGAAGGGCGCAGGAGCCGAGGAGAAAGATCGCCATCGCGGTTCTCGCATGAGTTTTCATGACAAGGAAATAGTACCTCCGTTCGGCGCCTTGTCCAAGACCGCCTCGGTGAGACCCGTCCGTATCGTCGTCAAGAGCTCGGCCGCGGCGTCCGACATTGAAGAGTGGAGAACAACATGACGGAAGCGGCGCTCCAAACCGTACCCCAGCCCACGAGCCACGACACCGAGATAATCCGGATCATCGGAGAGCTTCGGGAAGTGTTCGAGGCGCATTTCGACAGGACCTGGTTTGCCCTGCTCATCGATGAGATGCCCATCGATTCGCGCGCGGTGCGCGAGATCAGGCGCCTGGTCTCGCTGAAGAGCATTTTTCCCGGAGAGGAGTGGGAGGTCTGGCAGCGGGTGCAGGAGATGGAGGAGTTCATCCTCCATGTGAAGCGCTTCCTCCTTCCCGTGCTCAAGGAGAGGCTAGGCGTCTCGTGGCTCACCCCATCGCGCCGCTCGCCGGACCGGACCCAGATCATCATCAGGGAATTCGTTGCCTTCACCTTCCCCTACAACCTCGAGCGCCTGCGGGTGCTCACGGAGAAGCTCAAGGCGAGCCTCCGCCTCCACTACCCCTTTCTCCAGTGAGGTGCTACACTAGGCTCGATGGGTGAATCGCAAGCGGAAGTCCTTCCTCAGCAGGACTTCGCCCGGTCCCACGAATTGGCGCGCCGGCTCGTCGACGGCCTTGAGCGCGTCATTCGCGGTAAAAGGACCGTTCTTGAATACCTGATCACGGGGATCCTCGCCAGCGGACACGTCCTGATCGAGGACGTGCCGGGCCTCGGCAAGACCACCCTGGCCAAGACCGTCGCACGGCTCATCTCCCGGTCGCGCAAATCCAGCCCCGTCGTCTTCCGGAGAATACAGTTCACTCCCGACCTGCTGCCCTACGACATCACGGGGGTGGACATATTCGATCCGGAGAGCAAGGGCTTCGTCTTCTCCCCCGGACCCGTTTTCGCCAATGTGCTCCTCGCCGACGAGATCAACCGCACCACCCCCAAGGTGCAGTCGGCGCTGCTGGAGGTCATGGCGGAGAGCCAGGTCACCGTGGGCAACAAGACCTACCCCATGGACCCCTTCTTCTTCGTCATCGCCACGCAGAACCCGGTGGAGATCGAGGGCGTGTATCCTCTGCCCCTGGCGCAGATCGACAGGTTCCTGATGCGGCTGCGCATCGGGTATCCCGACCTCGAGGTGGAAGTGGGCATCGTTCGCGACGACCCGTCGGCGACGATCATGCCGGAGATCCAGCCCGTGTGCGGCAAGGATGACGTCCTCGACGCGCGGGGGTGGGCGTCCCGCGTCTTCTGCGACGAACGGCTCATGCGCGCGGCCGTGGGGGTATCCGCCGCCACGCGGGGGCACCAGGGCATCGAGCTTGGCGCATCCCCCCGGGGAAGCCTCATGCTGGTGCGCGCGGCGCGCGCCCTGGCGCTGGTCCGCGGCAGGGACTACGTGATAGATCAGGACCTCGTGGACATGGCGCCGCCCGTCATCGCGCATCGGCTGCGCCTCAAGGATACTCGACTGGATTCGGAGAGCCTCGTGCGGGAGATCGTGCTGGCGGAGCTTTCTCGGATCCCCTACTAGGCAGGCAAGATGCGCAGCCCTCCGCTTCGATCCTCCCCCCTTGGATTCATCAAGAAGGCCGTTCCCCTGACATCGCGCGGGGTGTTCCTCCTCTCGCTTTCCGTGCTCATTCTCGGCCTCGGGGTCTGGCGGGCCGACATGGCCGGCCTGTTCTGGGGCTCCAGCTTCCTGCTCGCTTCTCTGTACGCCGTGGTAGGAAACCACCTCACCCGGCTTTTCGTCTCCCGAGGCAAGGGGGCGCCGGGCTTCCTGGAGGTTCACCTGCCCGTGTCGGTCCTCTCCCCGGGGGAGGAAGCCGAGGCGCACATCGGCGTCACCCTCGCGAAAATACTGATGCCCGGATTCACCGTCCGCTTTACCCTGCCGCTCCACTGGCACGAGAGAAGCGTGAGCGGCGTCCGCTCGCCCCTCGCCCCCGGACAAAACCGGCACTCCATCCGCTTCCGCGCCGAGAAAAGAGGAAGCTATTCGGCTGATGAGGCGCTCTTCGAGGTGCGCGACATCCTCGGTTTCTCTTCAGGAGCCTTTTCCGTCTCCGTGCGCGAATCGGTAAAGGTCTTCCCCCGGGTGGCTCCCCGAAGGGACCCCCTGCGCGTGGTTCAGGAGGGCGGGGACGCGGTGCGCTACGCCGCGCAGAGACGGAGGAGCGAGGAGCTTCTGGAGGTAAGAAAGTACTTCCCCGGAGACGACGTTCGAAAGCTCAACTGGAAGGTGTTCGCCCACTCCAGCGAGCTGTTCCTGAGGATCGGGGAGGAGACTCCTCCGCCGGAGTCCCGCTTCCTCATCATCCTCGATTCCACCGCCAATCCCCTGGTGCCGCGCGGCATGGCGGCTGATTATCTCGACGGCGTGGTCGAGGAATGCGCCACTACCATGACGATCCTTCTCTCACGCGGCACCGAGGCGTTGTTCTGGAGGCCGGGGTCGGCGCAGTGCCACCCCTTCACGCAGGAATCCGCCACGGAGCTCATGGCCATCCTTGCCGACGTGTGGTGGGCCGAGCCCGGGTGGGCCATGGAGCTTCCCGCGCGCACGGGCATGCACGCTTTAGTTTTCTCCACGCCGGGATCCCCGTCCTTAGACCGCATCATGAGAGAGGTCGCCGGCAGGGGGTGGAGGGCGAGCCTGTTCCTCAAGGATCTCGATTGCGCTCCGCAAGGGGCCGGACGCGTGCGCGTGCGAGACCTGATATTCGTTTCCCCCGCGGGAAGCGCCCCCGCCCGGGGGCAGGCGTACAACGCCAGGAGCCTCCGCCCCTTCCGCGACGCGATGGCGGAAGCCGTGGCGCGCTACGGGGGATCGCTCGCGGGGGCTGCGCCTCCCCGGACCGAAAGGACTCGACCATGATGCAAGCGCGTGAGAGGGCCCGCCCCCTCGCCCTCTTCCTTCTTCGAAACCTCGTCCTCTACTTCTTCCTGGTGAACGGCTACCTCCAGCTGCGCGAGCAGCTGGACATCTTCTTCCAATGCGCCGCGTTCCTGGTCGGCGTGCTCGTGGCGCTCTGGATGGAGAAAGGACGTTTGAGGTTTCTCCCCGCCCTGCTCCTGGCGGCCGCGCTGCCCGCCGCGCTTCACGCCCTGTTCTTTCTCGTGTTCCGGCTCCAGCGAGCCGCCGCCCCGGGGCCCGCCACGGATTTCCTCTTCCTTCTCTTCGACAAGGACTTCCCCCCCTCCGTCGTCGCCTTCGCGCTGGCCTGGCTTTTCAACTTCCTGGCCCTCCGGTGGCGCGGGTTCCCCTTCATCGAAGTCGGGCTCAACTCCCTTCTCCTGCTCCTCGTGTTCTGGACCCAGGCCGGATACCGCTTGAGCCTGTACTCGCACCCTTCCATCCTGGCATACCTGCTCGCCGCTTTCGTTGTGTCGGAGCTCTTCGTGCTGCTCCTCGCCTGGGTGGGTGAAGCCCGGGAGAAGGAGGGAGCGAGGGGACGGCTCTCCGCACGGTCCCTGCTTTCGTTCTCCTGGATCGTGCTTCCCCTGCTCCTGGTTTTCCTCTTCTTCCTCCTGGGAAAGTACAGCGAAGGAGCCGTGAAGGCCGGCGGAGGGCTCATGAAGCCGACTCTCTTCAGATTCGACTTCTCGCCCTTCATCAAGCTGGAGAGCGAGATCCGGATGTCGGACGAGCTCGTGCTCCTGTACCGCACGGAAGGCGAGGCGGACAGGTGGCTTCTCAAGCGCTTCGTCCTTCCCGGCTACGATCCGAACCGGGGATTCTTCATGGAAAAGGGCAAGGGCATCGACGAATACCCTTCAACGGTCCCCGACTCATCCCAGTCGTTCCCCGACCCGCGCTATCGGGACAGGCAGGACGTCACGCAGGAGTACTTCTTCCTCACCCTGGATCCTTCTTCCCTGATCGCGGTGGACTATCCCCTTCAGGTGACCCCCCTGAAGAACTGGAAGGGCTCCTCGTTTCTCAGGGTCTACAGGGTGCTGTCGCGGGCGGTGAGATCGGAAACGGCCGCCTCCAGGGTGAGCAGGCCTCCCGCTCTGCCCCCCGGAGCCCTCGCCTACTACACGGATTACGCGAAAGACGACCTGATCAGGAACCTCGCGCTCACCGTGACCGCGGACGAATCTTCCTATTATGGAAAAGTATGGGCGATCGAAGACTACCTGAAAACGAACTACCTCTACTCTCTGAAACCGGGGATCGCGGAGGACGGCAACCAGCTCCACTACTTCCTCTTCGACTCCAAGAAGGGCTACTGCTCCTACTTCGCTTTCGCCATGGCCCTCATGTGCCGCAGCCTCGGCATCCCCGCCCGCGTGGCCGTCGGATTCTACGTGGATCCCAAGCTCGAGGTGCTCAACTTCTACGAGGTGCGCGCCTTCCAGGCCCACGCCTGGGTGGAGGTGTACTTCGGGGACCTGGGGTGGATCCAGTTCGATCCCACCTCGGACCGCCTTGCGCCGGGCGAGCAGTTCAGCTTCTTCATGGGTCCGGACAAGGACACGCTGTCCAAGCTCATCAAGGAGATCCTGGCCAACCAGAACGCCCTCACCGAGGAGCAGCCCCCGCTGCCGCCTCCCTCTCCCATCTCCGGAATAGGGGCTGAGGTTGCCCGGGTCATCTGGATCCTGGCCCGCCTGTGGTACGTGACCCTGCCCGCACTCTATCTGCTGTACCTCCTCTCGGCGAAGCTCCTCCCCTCGCTTCCCGGCCTGCTCTTCGGCCCGCCGCGGGCCCGGGCGCGCAGCCTCTACCGCCTCTCTCTCACCCTTCTCTACGGCATCGGAGCCACGCGGCGGTCCACCGAGTCTCCCCTGGAGTACGGATGCCGCGTCGAGAGGGAGAAAGGGATCGAGCTTTCCCCACTCACCGACGGATACCTCAAGGCCGTGTTCGGCGGGAGCTTCACCGGGGAGGACCTTCGCGGCCAGCGGGCCGCTCGCGCCCGCTTCCTGGCGTCCTATCGGGCGCGGGTGAACCCCGCCCTGCGGATCCTCGGCCTCCTCAACCCCTTGAACTCACTAAGCCTCTCGATCCGCGCCTGGCAGGCGGTCGGGGAGCGCCGCTGATGAGGCGCCCGTCGGTTTGCCTCCTCCTTCTGCTTCTCTTCACAGCGACGGTTGTTTCCGCCCAGGCGGGAGCGGTGGGATCGCTGGACTGGTACGATTCAGAGGCGAAGCAGGCCATCTCCCAGAGCAACTATGAGACCGCCGTGCGCATCCTCACCGAGGCGAAAGGGAAATTTCCCGACGCCTCCAAGATCAACCTGGAGCTGGCCGACCTCTACTACGACAAGGAGCTGTACCCGCTGGCGCTCGACGAGTATCGCGATGCCGAGAAAAAGGGAAGCGAAGACTTCCACACCCTCAACCAGATCGCCAGATCGTACGGCAAGCTCAACAGGGAAAAGGACTCCATCGGGTACCTCACCCGCATCCTCTCCCTCTATCCCGACAGCGTGGAGACCATCGACGATCTAGGCTGGATGTACTTCAAGACCTTCCAGCTGGAGAAGGGGGAGAAGATCCTGCTCGCCGGGATCAAGAAGTTCGGCTTGCAGCGCAACATGGCCATGACCCTCGGCACGATCTACTCCGGGATGAACAACTACGACCGCTCGCGCGAGTACTACCTCAAGTCGATCGACGACGCCCTGTCGGCCAACGACCGGTATTTCGCCTCGATCGCCTACTACAACCTCTCGCTGCTGGAAGAGAGCTTCTACCACTACAACTCGGCCCTCGCCTTCACGGAGGATTCCGTCTTCATGGAGGATCGCGCTTCCGGCCACCTTGCCCGCGGGGAGCTCATCCAGTCACGGATGGACTTCCGCGGGGCGCTGGAGGAATACCAGAAGGCCTTCGAGCGCGACTCCACGCCCCTCACGCGCGTCAACCTCGCCATCCTGCACCGGCTCTTCGGTCACCTGGAGCTCGCCCGCCGCTACGCCGAGGAGGCGTTCGGCACCAAGGATCTGGCCTGGATGCTGTACTATGGCACCGACGTGTCCCGCCACTACAAGGACTTGAGCGAGATCCTGAGCGATGTCTACCGGGGGCTTTCCCGCGTGGAAGCCACGCGGCCGACGGCGGGCCCCTTCGACCGCGTTGCCGCCCTCGCCGTCTCCCTCAGGGACCGCGTCATCTCCTGGTACTACGCCCAGAGATTCCGTCTCTACTCCCTCGCCATCGGCAAGCAATATATGGCCGAAGGAAGGTGGGAGGAGGCCTCCTGGGAGTTCTACAAGGCGAGCCAACCGTATCGGGAGGTGGCGGCGACATACCTTGCCAAGGCGCGAGCCCTGGAAACGGCCCGCACCCCCCACGCCGAGCCCTTCTACCTCCAGGAGGAAGGCAAGCTGCGGGGCTCGGTTGAGCTTCTCACCAGGTCGATTGCGGGCTTCGATCCCTTCTGGGAGCGGGAAGCCACGGCGGACTCCCTCACCACCCTGGCCCCCCTGCTGGCCCGCCGCGGGGAGACTGCAGCCCGACGGGATGCGCTGAACCGGCTCTACGACATCAACCCCGGCGCGTTCCGCCAGGAAGCGCTCGGGCTCCCCCTTTCCCTCCAGATGCCCGAGAATCTCTGGGGGGGATGGGAAAAAGCCCTGATTGTCCGATACTTGAAGAGGGCGGGCTCCGAGATCGTCGAGTCCCGGGCCGGCGGGTCGCCCCCGCCGTCGGGGTTCCGGTACGCTCTGTCGCTCAGCCTCCAGGCCGAGGGGAAGGCGCGCTACGCCCTGACGGACGTCCATTCCGGACAGGTCCTGGTGGAGAACAGCCGCCGGCTTTCCGGCGGCGTCTTCAAGCGGTGCGCCGCCCTCGTGCAGGGGATTCTTGATGATTTATATAAGGTTCAATAGATTCTTCTTTGAGGGGAGATAGAGTGAGGAAGGTGCAATGCGCAAGTTGATCCTAAAGGTTTCAGAAAAGGTTCCGGAGCTTCCCACTCCCGTGCTCAAGGAATCCACCCTTAGCGTGAAACGGGTGAAGAAGCTCACCCCTCAGGCGGATGGAATCTCCGCGTATCTGGTGGACAGGCAATTCCTCGAGCAGAACGCCCAGGCGCTCAAGGGCGGAGGTCTCGCGCCCGGCTCCCTTTTGATATGGAACCCGGGGGGTGAAAAGAAGCTCCCCCCGGATCTGGTCCCCGAGGAGCTGGTCTACGACGAGGTGCTGTCCTTCAAACACCCCGCGCATTTCCTTCGAACCCTCCGAAACCTCTATCGAAGGCAGTTTTTAGAGAAAGAGCTCGCCCACAAGGAGCAGCTCCTCAAGGCCAAGGAGGACGAGAACGCGGAGCTTTTGGGCGTCGGGATAGCGCTTTCGGCTGAGCGGGACAATGACAAGCTGTTGAATTTCATCCTGTGGCAGCTTCGGCAAATCACCTGCGCGGATGCCGGCACCCTCTACCTGCTGGAGCGCGACGAGTCCACCGGCGAGCAGAGGATGCATTTCAAGATCACGCAGAACGACTCCAACCCCTCGGACTACGACGAGTTCGTGATGCCGCTCTCCAAGAAAACGATATCGGGCTACGTCGCCTCGACGGCCAGGCCGCTCAACATAGAAGACGCCTACAAGATCCCCTCGGACAGGGAGTATGCGTTCAACAAGAACGTCGACGCCTCCACGGGCTACCGGTGCAAGAGCATGCTCACGGTTCCCATGCAGGACCACAAGGGGGAGGTCCTCGGGGTCATCCAGCTCATCAACAGGAAAAAGAACATCGATGTACGCATCGGCAAGCCGGAGGACGCCGAGAGGCTGGTGGTGCCCTTCTCGAGCGACATGGAGCCGATCGTGCTCTCCCTCGCGTCCCAGGCCGCAGTGTCCCTCGAGAACAACATGCTCTACGAGGAGATCGAGACCCTCTTCGAGGGGTTCGTGAAAGCGTCCGTGCTGGCCATCGAGTCCCGGGACCCCACCACCTTCGGCCATTCCAACAGGGTGGCCATCTACACGGTCGGGCTCGCCCAGGCCGTGGACAGGGCGGGCTTCGGCGCCTACAAGGACATCCACTTCACGGCGGATCATTTGAAGGAGATCCGCTACGCCAGCCTCCTGCACGACTTCGGCAAGGTCGGCGTGCGCGAGAACGTCCTGGTGAAGGCCAAGAAGCTCTACCCCGGCCAGCTCGACCTGCTGAAGATGCGCTTCGCTTACATCCAGAAGGCCGTGATGTACTCCCTGCTCAAGGAGAGATTCGACGCGCTGTGCAACAGCGGGTTGGAGGGCTACCTGAAGATCAAGGCGGATTTCGACAAGAGGGAAGAGCAGTACCTGGCCGAGATCGACGGATACCTCAAGACAATCGTTTCAGCCAACGAGCCCCCGGTCCTGGCCGAAGAGCCTTCACGGATTCTCGACGAGATCCACGGCAAGACCTTCCTGGAAAAGGGCGGCCAGGCGCTTCCCTTCCTCACCGACGACGAGTACATCAAGCTGAAGATCCCCCGGGGAAGCCTCGACGAGCAGGAGAGGAAGGAGATCGAGAACCACGTGACGCACACATTCCTGTTCCTGCGCACCATCCCGTGGACAAAGGAGATGAAAAATATCCCGGCCATTGCGTACGGCCACCACGAGATGCTCGACGGCAACGGCTATCCCCGGAAAATCCCCGCGGCCGAGATCCCCGTCCAGACGCGCATGATGACGGTGAGCGACATCTATGATGCCCTCACGGCGTCCGATCGTCCCTACAAAAAGATAACCCCCCCGCAGAGGGCCCTCGACATCCTCTGCGCGATGGTCGACGAGCATAAGCTCGACGCTGACCTCGTGAAGCTCTTCATCGAAGCGAAGGTCTGGGAGAAGAAGCCCGAGCCGTCGAGAGCGGGCTAGCGGCCGGACAGTTTCACGATCTCGTCCTGCGGCGATGATCTCAAGCGCTCCCTCTTTCCGCCCCGCTCGAGCATCACACCCTCGCCTTTCGGCCTGATCTCCCCGATGAGGGATGCGGGAATGCCGCGGGCTTTCAGGAGCGCGCAGGCGCGCTCGGCGACGTTCGGCGCCGCGGTGAAGAGAAAGACGCCGGAGCTCAGGAGGCCCAGGGGGTCCAGCCCGAAATGCCGGCACAAGAGAGACGTCTCCTCCCGGATGGGGAGGGATTCGAGGGAAATGAAGGCGCCCACCTCGCTTCGGGCGCACACCTCGTGAACGCCCATTGCAAGCCCGCCCTCGGTGGGATCGTGACCGCTTGAAAGCTCCACGCCTTCGAGCGTCTTGCCTTCCTCTACGATGGAGATTCCCGGGTTTTCCAGCCATGCGAGCACGGAGCGGTATCTCTCGGACCCCAGCACCCGCTCCGATTCCGCGGGCCTTTCGCGGGCGATCAGCGTCGTTCCTTCCAGCCCCACCCACTTCGTCATGCCGATGACATCGCCGGGCTTGGCGCCCCCCGTCAAAAGCGGGGCGCGGGAGAGAAATCCCACGGCATGCCCCGAGACCACGATCCGGCTCACCGCCGAGGTCACCTCCGTATGCCCCCCAACCCAGAGGATCTCCGCCTTGGCGCAGGCCTCCGCGATCTCGGCGAACACCCTCTCGCAGCGCTCCGCGGTGGTTCCCGGCGGAAGCAGGATGGTCGTGGTGAGGTACATGGGCCGGCCGCCCATGGCAACGACGTCGTTGGCGTTGACCGCCACGGCATACGCGCCGATCCGCTCCTCCGTGAACGTGATGGGATCCGCCGTGAGCACAATGGTTTCGGCCCCCGCGGCCACGGCCGCGTCCTCGCCGCACGCCGCGCCGACGCTTAAAAGCGGGGAACGGGAGGTGTAGCCGAGAAGCCGCTCGAGGATTTCAGGGGGCAGCTTCCCTTCCTCAAGGCGCCGAGTATCCTTCATTGAGCACAAGGATCGGAGATTGGGGCCGTTCGGTCAAGCCGCCGGCTTGAAACTCCACCCGCCCGCGGGCTACAATAGAACAGTATGGCGAAAACGCGGGTCCAGGAATACGTGGAGAAGTATGCCGACCAGTCGATCCGCTTCACGCCGCACGCTCTGAAAAAAACGGGCCTCGTCCAGTCCCAGGTTTTCCTGATTATCCAAGACTACCACCTGATCTGCGCTCCCTACCAGATCTCCATGAGCCGCGCGCTCTTCCTCGTCGTCCTGAGCCCCCAGGAGATCGTCTTCTTCCAGCAGTTCCAGAAGAAGATCTGTTCGATCAACCTCACCTTCCAGAACACGCAGGACCGGAAGCCCATAACCCTGCTCATCCGCGCCACCCTGGATCGCGTGGGGCCCCTTAAGGGAAGGCAGAACGTCTGCATTATGGACACCGCAATCAGGAGCTGCCCGAACGACCTGGTGGAGATCATCGGCAACTACATCACGGCCTCGGCCGCCCTGAAATCCCAGTACGAGGCCTTCCAGGACAAGCGGATCACGGTGGACGAGACGAGCTCCCGCTTGATGCGCTTCAACAACTACTGCGAGCTCGTGGTGGGGGCAGCCAAGACCCGCGCCACCCTCCTCTCGTTTTCCGTGACCAGCCTCCTCCTGCGTCCATCCATCGAGATCCCGGGGCTGGAGGTGGGGGCCTCCTGTTCGGCGCGCCTCTACTTCCAGATCTACCAGTTCACGGTGAACGGGAAGATCGCCGGCGTGGAGAGAGACCCCCGCGGCCAGAGCCTGGTGACGATGATCATCGATTTCGCCCCCGAGCTGATCGAGATCGTCGACGATTACTTCTACAGGGAGACCATGCAGGGGAGGCCGAAAAATCCCTGACGCCGGTGTGGCAGCCCCCGATCCCATCCAGGAGCTTGCCGCCCGGGAGTTCGGCATCCCGTACCTCTACCCGATCCAGCGCTTCGTCATCTCCAACATCCTGGAGGGCATACCCCAGATCGTGGTCCTCCCCACGGGATCGGGAAAATCGCTGTGCTTCCAGCTCCCATCCCTCGCCCTTCCCGGCCCGACGCTCGTCATTATCCCCCTCCTCTCCCTGATGGCGGACCAGGTGCGAAAGCTCACGGCCGCCAAAGCCCCGGTTGCGGCCCTCCGGGGGGGCATGTCGGCCGCGGAGAAGAAAGACCTGTTCCGGGGCATACGCGCGGGAGCAGTCCGGATCGTTTTCGCGACACCCGAGGCATGCCTCGTCCCGCGAACCGAGGCCGAGCTCGCGGCGTGCGCCTTCTCCCACCTCGTGGTTGACGAAGCCCACTGCATCTCGGAGTGGGGTGAAAGCTTCCGGCCCGTATACCGGGAGCTCGGCGCCCTCGCGCTGCGGCTCGGCATCCCGCTGATCACCGCATTCACGGCCACCGCCTCCGTGAAAGTCATTGAGAAGATCACGGCCATGCTCTTTGCCGGCATGGAGGTGAGGGTCGTCGCAGCCGCGCCAGACAGGCCGAACATCTTCTATCGCGTCATGCCGGCGCTGTGCAGGCTTCACGTCATCGTGCGCCTGTTGGGAAACCGCCCCGGCCCCACCCTTGTGTTCTGCCGCTCCCGAAAGGAAACCGAACTCGCCGCCCGCAGCCTTGCCAGACGCGTCCCATCGCGTGAGGTTTTCTTCTACCACGCGGGGCTCACCGCTTTGGAGCGGAATCGCGTCGAGCGATGGTTCCTGGACTCGAGGGATGGGATGCTGTGCGCCACCTCGGCCTATGGCATGGGCGTGGACAAGCCCGACATCCGCACGGTGATCCACGCAAGCGTCCCTCCGTCGGTGGAGGCCTACCTGCAGGAGACGGGGAGGGCCGGTAGGGACGGCGAGCCCGCCGAGGCGATCCAGCTTGTCACGCGGGAAGACGAGCTGTTCCTCGCCACGCTCTCGGGCGAGGTGGAGAGGCAGAGGTATGCGGCGATGCTGGGATACGCGTTTTCGCGCGGAGAGTGCCGCAGGCAGCTCCTCCTCTCCTCCATCGGCCAGGAGGCTTCGGCCTGCTCCGGCTGCGACGTCTGCGACGCGAGCGCGGAGAACGAGCCCGAGGGGGCCAAAGAGATCGTCGGCTTCGTGAGACGGAACAGGCGGAGGTTCACGCCCGTGCTGGCCGCCGAGATCCTCTGCGGCGCTCGCAGTCCCCGCGTGGCGCGGGGATTTCTCGATTCCACTCCCGGCTATGGCCTGCTCCATGGGTGGAAAACCGAGGACATCGAGGAGGCGATAACGGAGCTTGTCGCATCCGGTGCGCTTCGTCTTCTTCGCTGGGGGCAGTGGGTGGGGAGGCTGTCCGCGCAGCGCGCGCCCGCCCTTGAACCGGCCCCTCATGCGTGCTACACTTTTTCATCCCTTTTGAAGTACTGAAGCCCGGAATGTGGCAACGGTTGATGTAAGGAGACCGCATGGAGCAGGCATTCAATGCTCTCCTGGGCGAGTGGAAGTCCGTCAAAGGCAACGTCATTCCCCTTTTGCAAAAGACCCAGGAGCTCTTCGGCTATCTCCCCGTGGAGGCCATGCGCGACATCGCCCGGGTCACGGGGAAAACGCCCGCTGAAGTCTACGGCGTCGCAACCTTCTATGCCCAGTTCCGCTTCACGCCCAGGGGAAAGCACCTGATCAAGGTATGCCACGGAACCGCCTGTCACGTGCAGGGCGCGGATTCGATGGACACGGTGCTGGAGACCGCGATCGGCGCCAAGGCGGGAGAGACGACCGCGGACGGCCTTTTCTCCGTGGAGCGAGTGGCCTGCCTCGGCTGCTGCTCCCTGGCGCCGGTGGTCATGATAGACGGCGAGGTGTATGGACGGCTCACCGGAGCAAAGCTGGGAAAAATTGTCGCGGCGGTGGGGGGGCGGAAAGTGAGCGCCCGAGCCGAAGCGGCCGCGGAGGGCGCAAAGTGAGCGCGCGCGCCGAGATCGCCGTCGGAATGAGCTCGTGCGGCATTGCGGCGGGCGCCCGCGCCGTGTTCGACGCCTTGGGCAGGGAAGTTTCGCGGAGAGGCCTCCCGTGGGCGGTGGCCTCCACGGGGTGCAACGGAGCCTGCCACGCGGAACCGCTGGTGGAGGTGCGCCGGGACGGCGAGCGGTTCCTCTATGCAAACATTGACGAGGCAAAGGCGCTTCGGATCGTTGAAAGCCACCTCGCGGGGGGAACGCCCGTCACGGAGCTTCTCATCCCCCCGGACTACCCCTACCTCGCTATGCAGAAACGGATCGTGCTCGCCAACTGCGGGCTCATAGACCCCGAGTCCATAGACCAGTATATCGAGCGGGACGGGTATTCGGCGCTGCGCAAGGCGCTCTTTTCCATGACGCCCGGGGGGGTGATCGAGGAGGTGAAGTCCTCGGGCCTTCGCGGAAGGGGCGGGGCTGGCTTCTCCGCCGGGCAGAAGTGGGTATTCGCGCGCGACGCAAAGGGAGAGCGCAAGTTCGTCATCTGCAATGCCGACGAGGGGGACCCCGGGGCCTTCATGGACCGTTCGGTGCTCGAGGGGACCCGCACGAGGTGCTGGAGGGAATGCTGATCGCGGCCTATGCCATCGGCGCCCAGGAAGGCTACATCTACGTGCGCGCCGAGTACCCCCTGGCCATCACGCGCATTCGCATCGCGCTGGAGCAGATGGAGGGGAAAGCTCTCCTGGGCGAGCGGATCCTCGGCTCCGAGTTCGCCTTCCGCCTCCACATCAAGGAGGGCGCAGGGGCGTTCGTCTGCGGAGAGGAAACCGCCCTCATGGGCTCCATCGAGGGAAGGCGCGGCATGCCCAACCTGAGGCCCCCCTACCCCGCGGTGCGCGGCCTGTGGGGCTGCCCGACAAACATCAACAACGTGGAGACCTATGCGAACATCCCCTCGATAATCCGCATGGGCGGCGCCCGCTTCGCCGGCCTGGGAACGGAGAAGAGCAAGGGCACCAAGATCTTCGCCCTGGCGGGAAAGATCAAGCGCGGCGGGATGATCGAGGTCCCCATGGGGATCAGCCTGCGCCGGATCATCTACGACATCGGCGGGGGCATCCAGGGGGACCATGCCTTCAAGGCAGTCCAGATGGGAGGGCCTTCGGGAGGGTGCATTCCATCGAGCCTTGCCGACGTTCTCATCGACTATGACTCGCTCACCGCCACCGGCGCGATCATGGGATCCGGCGGAATGGTGGTCATGGACGATTCCACCTGCATGGTGGACATCGCGCGCTACTTCCTTTCCTTCATCCAGAGCGAATCATGCGGGAAGTGCACCTTCTGCCGCATCGGCACGAAACGGATGCTGGAGATCCTCACGCGCATCACGGAGGGCAGGGGCGAGGAGACGGACATCGGGGAGCTGGAGGAGCTGGCGGAAAAGGTGAAGGTTTCCTCGCTGTGCGGTCTCGGCCAGACGGCCCCCAACCCCGTCCTGACGACCCTGCGCTTCTTCCGCTCGGAGTACGACGAGCACATCAGGAACAAGCGCTGTCCCGCCAAGAAATGCAAGGCCCTTATCCGCTTCGGCGTGAATGCGGAGAGCTGCACGGGCTGCACCCTCTGCGTCAAGGTCTGCCCCACAAAAGCGGCGCGAGGGGAGAGGAAGAAGGCCCATTGGATAGACCAGGAGACCTGCATCCGCTGCGGCCTGTGTCTGGAGGCATGCCGGTTCGACGCGATCAAGGTCGCAACCGGACCATGAGCGAACAGAGAATCGAGATCACGCTGGACGGCAGAAAGCTCATGGTGGAGCCGGGGAAGACCATCCTGGAGGTTGCGCAGAGCCAGGGGATCGATGTTCCCACCCTCTGCCATGACCGCCGCCTGGAGCCCTTTGCCTCCTGCTGGGTTTGCCTCGTGAAGGTGGAGAAGGCGAAAGGGTTCGTGCCCTCGTGCGGCACAAGAGTCGCTCCGGGGATGGTCATTTCCACCTCCTCGACGGACGTGCTCGCCGCGCGAAAGACGGCCTTCGAGCTCCTGCTCTCCAATCACTACGGCGATTGCAAAGCGCCCTGCTCCCTCTCCTGCCCTTCCAATGTCGATATCCAGGGCTACATCGGCCTTCTGGCAAACGGCAGGACGGCCGAGGCCGCGGAGCTGATCCGCAGGGACAACCCGATGCCCGCCGTGATCGGGAGGATCTGCCCGCGGCCGTGCGAGTCCGCGTGCAGGCGGCGCCTGGTGGACGAGCCGCTCAACATCAACGGCCTGAAGCGCTTCGTCGCCGACGCGGAAAGCGAGACGGGCGGGATGCCGGCGGGAGCGCTCCCCCCTCGAATGGGCAAAAGGGTCGCCATCGTGGGCGCCGGGCCTGCCGGGCTTTCCGCCGCCTGGTACCTGTCCCAGGAAGGCGTGGACGTCACCCTCTTCGAGGCCATGGAGAAGGCGGGCGGAATGCTTCGCTATGGAATCCCCGACTACCGGCTCCCCTCAGCCGTGCTCGACCGCGCGATCGCCGAGATGCTGAGCCTGGGGGCCGTGCTCAAGACCGGGGTGGCGCTGGGAAAAGACATATCCCTGGTGGACATTCGGTCCGACTTCGACGCCGTTATTCTCGCGATCGGGGCCTGGAAGAGCCGGGACCTTCGCATCCCGGGGGAAGAGCATAAAGAAGTGCTTTCCGGCATCGAGTTTCTCCGGGACGTGAACTCGGGAAAGCCGGCAGCGGTGGGCGCGCGCGTGGCGGTCATCGGCGGCGGAAACACGGCGCTGGACGCGGCCCGATGCTCGCTCCGCCTGGGCGCGCAAAACGTCACGATCTACTACCGCCGAACGCGGGAGGAGATGCCGGCCTCCGATGCCGAGATCGAGGAAGCCCTTGAGGAGGGGATCGGCATCCAGTTCCTCGCCGCTCCCGTATCGATTCATGCCGAAGGCGAGCGCCTGAAGTCCCTGACCCTGTTGAAGATGGAGCTGGGCGAGCCTGACGCCTCGGGGCGGAAACGGCCGGTTCCCATCACGGGCTCCGAGTTCTCCGAGCCCGTGGACAGCGTGATCTCCGCCGTAGGACAGTACGCGGACACCCGTCTTCTGGAATCCCTCCCCGGGCTCGTTGACGGGAGAGGCAGCCTGATCGGTGACCCCGAGACGGGCTCGACCGGGATTCAGGGAGTGTTTGCCGCGGGAGACCTCCTGAGCGGGGCCGATATCGCCATCCGGGCCGTCGCCGGCGGAAAGAATGCCGCCCGCTCGGTGCTGGCCGCTTTCGAGGCGCGGCCGGTCGTTCTGCCGAGGGAGTTCCTCAGCAAGAAAGAGGATTTCCGGGAGCCGTCTCCTGACGATTACAAGGACACCCTTCGCGCTCCTCGATCGAGAGCGCATCTGCGCGCCCCTGAAGCCCGAAAGAAGGATTTCGCCGAGATCGAGAGCGCCCTGAGCCGGGACCAGGCAATGGCTGAAGCCGCCCGCTGCCTTGCCTGCGGCTGTCAGGACCTGAAGGAGTGCAGGCTCAAGGACTATGCCGGCCGCTACGACGCCATGGCAAAGCGGTTTCTTGGCGAGGTGGCGGTCCATCCCATAGACGACAGCCATCCCTTCATCTCCCGCGACCCTTCCAAGTGCATCCTCTGCGGCCGCTGCGTCAGGATCTGCCTGGAGGTCCAGGGGATCGGGGTGTTCGGATACATGTACCGCGGCTTCGCCTCACTCGTGGCCCCTTCTTTCGGAACGCCTTTCGGCAGCGACACGGCCTGCAACTCCTGCGGCCAGTGCGTGTCGGCATGTCCCGTTGGAGCCCTCACGGAGAAGCTCCCGGGGCGAAAGACCGTTCCCCTGGAGGAGACGGTGGAGGAGGGCTACTGCTCCCTCTGCTCGATGTGCTGCGCCCTGGAGTATCGACGGCACGGAAGCATGCTCACGCGGGTGACCGAGCGCTTCGAGGGGCCCGGCAACGGCAAGCTGTGCAAAAAGGGAAGGTTCGGCCACGGTTTCCTGGACCATCGGACGGCGGGAGGCCCCCGGGGACCTGACGGCGCCGCGCTCACCCTGGATCAGGCGGCGGAGATGGCCCGGCGGATGCTCGCCGAGGCCAGACACCCTCTCATGCGAATCTCCCCGCTTCTCTGCGGCGAAGCGATAGACGCTTTTGTGGCCGCCGCCGCGAAAATGGGAATCCCCGTCCAGGCGTACGGCCTGGAGCGCCTTGATCCCGGCTGGGCCCGTCTTGTCGACCTGGATGGCCGCGCAGACGGTCTCTTTCAGCCCGGATACCTCGCTTCCCCGAACACGGTTTGCCTCATGGTGGGCGATATAGCTTCCTCCAACAACGTGGCATTCACCGAGGTCTATAGAATGCGGCGCCAGGGCCTGATCGAGCCCTGGATCGTGGGACATGACGATGAAGTGGCTCGGCGGGTCGCCTCGAAGGTCGAACCCGACCTTTCAAAGCTCAAAGCCATTCTGGAAATCGCTTCGAAAGAAGGCAAAACGGTAGAGGTTCTCGTCAACCCCGAGGCAATCCATGAAAGACATGGCAAACGGGCTGAGAAAGCCGTTCTGGAAGCATTGAGCGCAGCGGGTGCGGCAGGAAACCATCGAGTGACTCTCCTCTGGAATTGCCGCAACTCGGGCTATCTTCTCTCTCAGGTGCACAAAGCAACCCTTGCCGGAAAACACGACCTGTATCTCGACGCTGGAATAGATGATGGAGATGCTTCGGCAAAGCGGATCGTCTGGGGGAGAGGAAACGGAGAGAAGACCCTCTCGATTCCCCTTCCTCTTGAATTGTGGATCAGGGGAAGGTCGTACCCTTCGGGAAGAGAGAGCCTCCGGATCGGTTCGATTGATGAAGAGGGCCTCGCCGCGCTGACCCTCCTGCTATAGGACTTTTACCACCTTGCCGCTTCGCAGGCAGCGGGTGCAGATCTTGACCGTCGTCTTGGTGCTTCCCACCATGGTCCGTACCTTGTGGAGATTCGGCTTCCAGGTTCTGCGGGTCCGATTCTTCGCGTGGCTTACTTTATTTCCGGTGACCGTGCTCTTGCCGCATATATCGCACTTGCGAGCCATAGTATTTCCTCACCTTGAGTCGAGATTCGTGAGCAAAAAACATACACAAAACAGTTGATTGTGTAAAGAGGAGGCCGGGGGGTTTATGGGGCGGACGCCCATCTGACTTCGGCCGCCGGTTTTTGTATATTTATACGGTACAGCACGGAAACGGGAGAATGAATATGAGAACAGTTCGAGACGTCTTGAAGGAAAAGGGAAACGCGATGTGGACGGTCAGCCCGGATGCAACCGTCTTCGAAGCCCTCCAGCTCATGGCCGAGCGCAACATCGGAGCCGTCATGGTGCTCGAAGGGGGGGCCCTCGTCGGCATCCTCTCCGAGAGGGATTACGCGCGCAAGGTGGTTCTCAAGGGCCGGATGTCCAAGGACACGCGGGCGCGCGATATCATGACTGAACACGTCCTGTTCGCGCGGCCGGACCAGAGCATCGAGGAGTGCATGGCGGTGATGACCAACAAGCACATCCGGCATCTTCCCGTATTCGAGGCGGACAAGCTCGCCGGCCTGATCTCCATTGGTGACGTCGTGAAGGCCATCATCGAGGACCAAGGATTCACGATAGGGCAGCTCACCGACTATATAACAGGAAAGACCCGATAGCGCGGCCGGCACCTCGCCTGATCCGGCGTTATGCGGTCCGCGGAAAGGAGTCGAATCATGAAAAAAAGTTTCTTTGCCGTTCTTCTCCTGCTCGCCCTCTCGTCGCTTTCGGCCATGGCTGACGCCAGGGCCATGCTCAACATCAAGTCCCCCTCGGCCCTCGAGGCGAACCAGGGAGACCTCGACATCCTGCATCGCTTCTTCGGCAGCATTTTCGAACAGCCGCTCCAGTCACTTTTCGGAATCAACTCCGGGGCCAATGTGTACATCGGCTACCGTTATATGATCGGCTCCGGCTTCGAGCTCAATGCCGGCTACTACTGGCTGTACCAGGAGTTCACCGTGGGGGCAAGCTACACGTACAGCATGCCATTCGGGCTCCACACCCAGGCCGACCTCCAGTACTTCAACCTCGCCCCTTCGGCCACGGAGCGCGCGGGAGGCGTCTATGCAGTCGTGAGCCTGCAGACCGACCCGCTTTGGGGGTTGTTTTCACCGGTACTGGTGACGGGCTACGACAGCTACTACAACCGCCTGGGCTTCGGCGCCGGCCTGCTCGTGACCGTCATGGAGGGGCTTTCCGTCATCGCCGAGGTCTACCCGCCCTTCGGGATCGGAGGAACCGCCCACACCGACGAGCTGGCCGCCTACGCGACGGTGTCGCTGGGCGTTAGGCTGGACACCTTCGGGCACAACTTCGTGTTCCTCGTCGGCAACAGCTACCAGATGGAAGAGCGCAGGCTCATGGCCGGCTCAATCGGCGGGCCTCCCGGCACCGGCCTTGGCGGAACCGGCTTCCTCAACGCCCTGTACCTCGGCTTCAACGTTCATCGGCGCTTCGACTACTAGCCCGTGATATCGATCTTCCATCCCATGTCGGGATGCACGGCGCATTGGTAATAGATGAGGGCGGGAGTCGATGCCCCGGGGGTGAAGGTCAGGGTGCCGGTCTGGGTCTGCGATCCCATGACTCCGGACGTGATCTCGCCCGGCGCGCCCGGCCCGCCGGTGGGATCCGTAGTGAGATAGAATGGATGCCCCGGGGTATCGATGCCGAAGGTATAGGTGACGCCCCTGGTCAGGGTGATCTCCTGCTCGTGCACCCCGTTTATGGCGAAACAAAACGCGTTGCCGACGCCGAAGTAAGGATCTCCCGCGGTTTTCGCCACCGCCGTCACGTCGAAGTCCGCGTTGGCCGTCGTGCCTGCGGGCATGCACGAGACAAGCGCGAGGGCCAGGAGGCCCGCACCCGATACCGTAATCCATTTCAACAAGCGCATCGCTTACCGTCTCCTTCACGCATCTCATACGCGGGAGCGCGGACTTCGGATGCATGGCGCCCTTTATTTTCCTCCCGGACGGGACCTCTCTTCCACCGCCAGGCTGAGCCTTTCCGCTCCCGACTTCTTCACGGCGTCGAGCACCTGGATGACACGGTCGAAGATGACGCTCTTGTCCGACCTCACGATCACCGTGGTGGTCGTGTCGCCGGCAAGCAGGGCCTTCACCCCCGCCGTCAGGCCGGAGAGCGCGGCGGGCTTTCCGCCGAGGTAGATCTGGCCCCGGGCGTCGATCGACACCTCGATGGGGCTCTTGGGCTGCGCCGGAGCACGCACGTCGGCCTGCGGCAGCTTCACCTGGATCCGCGATTCGCGGCTGGGATTGAAGGTGTACACGAGACTGAAAGAGGTGAAGAAAAAGATGAACATGTTGAGGATGATGTCGGTGATCGCCACGGACTCCAGGGAGACCATGGCGTCCCTGTGCGTGCGGATTTTCACAGGGCCACCTCCTTGCGCCCGGAGCCCAGGATGTCGAGGAGCTGGTTGCCGAAGTAGCTCATCTGGGAGGCCTGGCTCTTGATGCGCGCAACGAAGAGGTGGTAGCAGATGAAGTAGGGAATCGCCACGATCAGCCCGGCGGCGGTCGTGATCATGGCCTGATAGATTCCCGCCGCAAGCGCGTTCACCGTGATGTTCGTTCCCAGCTGCTCCCAGGTCATGAATGCTTTGATCAGGCCCACGATGGTGCCCAGGAACCCCAGCATGGGCTCCACCCCGATGATCACCAGGAGTCCGCCCAGCCCCCGCTCCAGCCTCTGGATGTTGCGCTCCCCTTCCCGCTCCAGAAGCCGCTCCAGCTCATCGCGCCTCATGCCGCGGTTGGAGATGCCCAGAAGGAAAAGCTTGCCGATGGGGTGTTTCACCGCCCCGCATTTCTCCGCGGCCTTCGAGTAGTAGCCGCGTTGAACGTCGAGGAAGACGTCCTTTGCGAACAGCGGCACGTTCTGCCGGATCGCCAGGAGCGCCCACGCCCTCTCGAGGATTATGGCGAGCGCCACGACGGAAAGAACAATGATCGGCACCATGACGGCGCCGCCCTTGATGATCATAGGAAGCATCAAAAACCCCCTGAAAGGCCTGAGAGGCCTCTCGCGCGTAACGATATCACGATCCGGCAAGCTTTTCATCAGCCTCCGGGCGCTGCCTTTTAGAAAGTTTTGCCTCTGTTATGCCGAAAATCGAAGGAGGGGACGGTTAGAAGCCATGATGCCCTTCTCAGGATCCGACAGAGACGGCGCAATCCTTGTCCATATATCCGAGGACGAGATGCTTGCCGTTGTGGACCTCTACCCCCATGTGGGAAAGGGCAAGCCGCTCGATCTGGACTCTGTGGAATACGCCATGCTCAATGCGGGCGTCACGAACGGAATCGACCGGGAAGCCCTGGTCGAGGGCATCCGAAACACGGAAGGCAAAGACGAGCCGCTCAAGGGGGTCGCGGCGGCGCGAGGAACACCCGCTGTCAACACGACGCCGCTGCACTTCGAGTTGTCCTTCCATGCTGAGAGCGCGCATGCCAAAGCCCAGGAGAAGGTCGACTACCGGGAGTCCTCCGCCATTCCCATCGTGCATAAGAACGACGTGCTGGCAAGACCCGTTCCACGCGTGGAAGGCAGGCAGGGAATCACCGTGACGGGAAGAGAGCTGCCCTTCTCGGATGCTGCGGATGAGCGGCTGGAAGCGGGAGACAACGTCGCGGTATTGGGAAACGGCCAATACGTGGCCCGGGACGACGGCCGCCTGATAGCCGAAAAGGGAAGGATCCGCATCGAAAGCGCGCTGATCGTGGAGAAGGACGTCGATTTCTCCACGGGAAACATCCGCTTCCCCAAGGACGTCGTCGTCAACGGAAACGTGCTGGACGATTTCGTGGTGGAGACCAACGGGAACCTCTCCGTCAAGGGGCTGGTTTCCGCGGCGTCCCTCTACGCGAAGGGCGCGATCGAGATCCTGGGAGGTTTTTCGGGAAAGGGCCGGGGAGCCGTCCGGGGAGACGGTGAGGTCCATGTGGCGTACGTGGACAACGGCCTTCTCGTCTGCAAGGGGAATCTCGTCGTCGCCAATGAAATCGTCAACTCCTCGGTCTTCTCAAACGGGAAGGTCACCTGCGTCGGGAAAAAGGGGACCATCATCGGCGGCAGCGTCAGCGCGCGCGGCGGAATCGAGTGCTCAACGGCGGGCGCGGAGAGAAGCCACGCCACGCGGCTGGAAGTCGGGGTCGACGTGCTGGCGGCATCGCGCCTGAAAAAAGCCGAGGCTCTGATCGCCAGGCTTTCCGAGCGGATCTCCGCCGTGGCCTTCGCCCTGGAGGATGCGTCGAGGAAGGGGAAGAGCTCGCCGGGCCTGGACAAGGAACGAAAGGAGCTCGTGGGAAAGCTCAACGAGGTGGTCCTTGTCCGTGAGAAGCTCAAGGAGGTACTCTATTTCCCCGAAGCGGCTCTGGTGCGCGTGCACGCACGCGTCTTTCCGGGAGTGGTCATCTCGATATGCGGAGTCGAAAAACCGATCACGGAGACGATGGGCCCCACGACATTCGCCCTGGACGCCGGCAGCGGCCATATCGTAACCGACAAGCAGCCCAAAGGCTCTCATCCGGCGGACGCCGGAGGAGTCCATAAGCCCGGCGCCTCCGCTCATGAGAAGGGCGGCCATCCGGCGGACGGTCGAGGCGCGGGCGAGCGCAAGCCCGCCCCCCCCGCGCACGAGCAGGGCGGCGGCGGCGAGCCCCGACGCGGGAAGCGCAAAGGGGACGGTTAGGAAAGCATCACCTGGCCGCCGGTTACGGGCAGGGCCTGGCCGGTCTCGTACTCCTGCTCTACAAGGTAGAGGATTGCGCGCACAACGTCTTCGACGCGGCACCCGCGGCCCATGGGCACGCGGGACTCGTAGAAAGCCTTCACGTCCTGGATGCTCTTCGCGCCGGGCGACCTTCCCCGCCCGGAGGTATTGCACGAAAAGCCCGTTTTCAGGGTCGGACCAGAGCGGCCCCTCGAAAAAGTTTCCCGGGCAGATCGAGTTCACCTTGATCCCGTGCTCCACGAGCTCGAGGGCGAAGGACTGGGTCAGGCCGATCCCGCCGAACTTGCTCCCGGCGTAGGCGAAGTTCTTGTTGCTCCCCTCCAGTCCGGATTTCGAGTTGATCTGGATGATGTCCGTAATAAGGCCGGAACGGAAGCGATGCTGGAGCTTCATCACGGGGGAGAGGTGCTTGACGCAGAGGAAGTAGCCGGTATAGTTGACCCGCGTCACGAAGTCGAAGGTTTCCTCGGCCAGCTCATCCAGGCCCCCCGCCCGAAGGACCCCGGCGTTGCTCACCACGAGGTCGATGCCCCCGAAGCATTTCACGCTCTCCCGGGCCAGGGCATCGAGGGAGGGGGGACGCGTCACGTCGGCGGCGACGAACAGGGCGCCGTTTGCCGCTCCGCCCGCGGCGAGACCCGCGGCTACGGCGCGGCCCTCCGCCTCGTTCACGTCCGCCACCACCACGTTGGCGCCCGCGCGAAACAGCCCCTCGGCAATCCCCTTGCCGAATCCCTGCGCCGCCCCCGTGACCACCGCGATCCTGCCCTCCAGCCTGCGCTCGGCGGCCTTCTTTGCCACGGAGCTCCGGTAGCTTTCGACTTCCCACGACGTGATGAACTCGATCTCCTTCCTTGAGAGGAAGCGCGGACCACCGAAGCTCTCGGACAGGGCGCTCACCCTCATCATATCGGCGAACATGTCGAGTGCCGTCTCCGCGGAGCGCTTGGAGTCCTCAGCCGCCGCCATCCCCAGGCCGCCGATGAGAAGCACCCGCGGAAGACTTCCCCAGGCCTTTCTGTATTCTTCAAGCCGCAGGGGCATTGCGGAGAGAAACGCATCGAGGTCTCCCGTGAAATCCGCCACCAGAGGCGAGACCCCGCAGTACACGATGTTGTCGGGCGTGAATGGCAATGACACTTTGCGGCGGTTCTCCGGGCGCAGGAACCACTCGATGAGCGAATCGTTGCGGATCGAAAGGATCTTCGGCCTCTCGACCCCCGAGAGCATCATGCGCAGGGCCGGAAGAATGCCGGTCACCACTTCGGGCACGGGGAGGGGGCGGACCTCCAGGGGCGCAAAGAAGGCGCCCCGGATCTTTGCCAGAACCTCTTCGGTAAGCGACTGGATCTCCCCCGCCGTGTCCGCGGCCACCACCAGGCCGTGGTTCTGCATGAGGATCACGTGGGGGTCTCCTCCGCGCCCCTTCCTGCAGGCGGCAAGGGCGACCGCGAGGCTCCGGGCCAGGGTATAGCCGGGGTCCGTGTAGGGGATGAAAAGGACGTCGTCCCCGAAGAGCCTCCGCGATTCGGCTTCCCCGTTTGCGGCGCACAACAGGGCATTGACGGTGAAGGGGTGCGTGTGCACCACGAGGCGGTATTCGATCATCTCGTGAAGCGAAGACTCGACGGACGGGCGGCCCCCCCTCTCCGGCTGGAGGCGGGCGGCCAGGAGATCGGCCTTGACCTCCGCTTCGCGCCGGAAGGGGTCCGTGCTGTAGATCCTGGAGAGGATCTGCCGGACGGCCGCTCGGGAGAGCAGGACGAATCCATTTTCGCTGATGCCGCGAAGCGGAATGCCGCTCGCTTTCACGGCCAGGGTCTCGTCGTCCTTGATCGAGGTGTTCCCGCCCCCGGCCACGGCGAAGTCGAGGCCTTCGCCGTAGAATCGGGAGATTTCAACCAGCCCCTTCATGTCCATGGATCCGTCACTTCCTTCTCGCGAGGACCTTTTTTTCGTACTCCGCGACGTTCGACATCCACGTGGCGCCCACCGGTACTCCCTTCTGGTGGCAGTAGCGGTCCCAGACGGCGCCCAAGGGGAGGGTCTTGATCTCCTCCATGAGGGCGAGGCGCGCCGTGAGGTTCCCTGAAGTCTCCACCCGCTCCAGCTGCTCCGTCGGCTCCAGGAGCGCAGCAAGCACGGCCTTGAGCGCGGCCCGCGCCCCGATCACCCACGCGGCCACCCTGTTGATGCTGGCGTCGAAGTAGTCCAGCCCGAGGCTCACGCGGCTCCATGCCCCGGCGCGCGCAATCTCCGAGGCCACCGCCCGCAGCGGGTCGTCCAGGATCACCACGTGGTCGCTGTCCCAGCGTACACCGCGGCTCACGTGGATGAACAGCTCCCTGGCGAACAGGAGAATCGCCGATATCTTGTCCGCCACCGACTCGGTGGGATGGAAGTGCCCCATGTCGATGGTGAGCATCATGTCGTTGGCCAGGGCATAGCCGAGGTAGAACTCGTGGGAGCCTACCACGTAGGACTCGGAGCCGATCCCGAAGAGCTTCCCCTCCACCGTGTCCCGAGCGAACCGCGGGTCCAGCTTCCTGGCGAAGATCCGGTCCAGCGACTCCTTCAGCAGGGCTCGCGGAGTGAAACGGTCCACCGGGACGTCCTTGTAGCCGTCCGCGATCCAGAGGTTCACGATGCAGGGGCTGGCCAGCTCCCTTCCCATCGCTTCTGCGATCTCCCGGCAGCGGATGGCGTGCGCCACCCAGAAATCCCGCACCTTTTTGTCCCTGCTGGAGAGGGTGAATCCGCTTTCCGCCAGCGGATGGCTGAAGAAGGTCTGGTTCAAGTCCAGCTTGACTCCCTTGTCCTTGGCCCAGGAGATCCAGCGGGAGAAGTGCTCGGGAGCCAGGCGGTCGCGCTCCACCTTCTTCCCCCCGGTCTCGGCATAGATTGCGTGAAGGTTCACCCGGTGCCGGCCGGGGATCAGCGAGAGGGCTTTTTCAAGATCGAAACGCAGTTCCTCGGCGTTTCTCGCTTTGCCGGGATAGTTTCCGGTGGCTTGAATGCCCCCGCCGGACAGGCCTCCGTCACCCTCGAATCCCCCGACGTCGTCCCCCTGCCAGCAGTGAAGGGACAGGGAAATCGCGGCCAGGCTTTTCATGGCCGCTTCGGTGTCGACGCTCCAGGCTGAATATGCAGCCTGCGCCGCCTCGTAGTCGCGCGAGATCCTTTTCTCGCCAAGCTCCATAACGGGCCTCCTCGGCGCCGTCGGGACGGTTGGATGGCCGGCCTCGACGCCGCATTACGCTCAAGGAAAAATGTACAGGGAGGAGAGTCATCGGGTCAAAGAGCCGCCAAGCGGCGCGAGGGCGCCCTGGCCGGCGAGCGCCCGCCTTGTGCCGGGCGCCGCCGCGCATCGCAGCCATCGGGCTCAGCGTCGGCCCGCCGGGGTTGCACGCCGCGCTCTAGTTCGTCAGCGCCGCGATGGCCGCCCCGATCAGGGGCGCATCCTCGGCGGCGATGATCTCATAGCTTCTCTCGCGCTTTTCCCGCAGGAACGAGCGCATGGCGCATTCCACCCGGATGCGGAACCCCTTCATCTGCCAGAAGGTCGTGCCGTCCACCGTGATGCACACGGGGAAGCGCGGGTCGGCGCCCTTGCCCGTCTTGAGCAGGACGGCGCACAGGTTGGAGGCCACAAGCACGGCGGCCCGTTCCACGATGGCGTCCATGATTGAGTACAGGCCCTGCGCGTCGGCGGGCGGGATGCGGGAACAGAGAGCCGAAAGCGAATTTGCTCCGGCGGCCGGCGAGGAGAGGAAGTCGCTCACGTCCTTGGTGGAAACGGATTGAAGCCCGGCGAGCGCCCGGCCCGTCTCGGGGGAAAGGCAGCCGTCGCGCGCCGCGCGACGGGCCGCGGCGAAGCACAGGCCGCCGAGGTAGGCGCCGGAGATCATCTTCTCGTTCCTGTACTTGCCCGGGTTGGCCGTGGAGGCGTTGAACTCCACATCCACCGCTCCCGAGGGGACGCGGGAAAAAGAGCCGGACTCGGTGTTGATGATCTGAGAGCCCGCCGGGTCCAGCTCGGGCTTCTTCTTGATCGCGGAGTTGGCTTCGACATACGCGACATTGAGGCCCGTGCCGCACACGAAGCCCACGAACCCGTCGAACCGTTTTCCCGGCACCGACTGCCGGCCGGCGAGCAGCGTCGCCACCGTGTCGTTGAGCAGAACGACCCGCGCAGGCTGGAGCAGGCCCGCCGCCTTCATCGCGGCGAGCAGGCCTCTGCCGATCATCTCGCCTTCCACGCCGCGAGCCTTGATCTCCTTGGAAAAGTACAGGAGCCTGCCGTCCTTGTCCGGGGTGATCTCCGCGGGGTAGGAGAAACAGAAACCGATGCCGTCGGCCTTCCCGGCAACGGGAGCCGCGAACCGCGCCAGCGCGGCGAAAAACTCGTCCCTGCCGATCTCCCCGTCGCTGCCCGGCATGCGGTGCCGGGCCAGATCCTCGATGAGGGGTTTTCCGCGGCCATCGAAGCTCACCACCGCCACGCGCAGGTTTGTCCCCCCCGCGTCCATGGCGATCACGCGCCGCGCGGCGGGCACCTCGCGGGATGTCTCGATGTAGGTGGGAATCATGTCGAGGCTTGACGGGAGTCCCTCCAATCCGCGGCGCATCTCCTCCAGAAAAGCGGCGGCGGTGCGCCCCATATCGACTCCCCGGTAGTGCATCCGCGTGCGGATGAGGAACGCGTCGACGCGGCCCCTGACATCCTTCATTCGCCAATCCCTCCCTCACCCCTTTGTACGTTTTTCATGGAGAAAAATCCAGCCGCGGTCGCTCAACGGCTCTTCGCAATAAGCGACATTCCGATGGCGGACTCCATTTCCTGCTGGAGCGAGTAGAAGATGAAGCGATGGATCTTCTCCTTCGAATTCGAGGCGATGGGATGGCGGAACATGAGAAGGTTGCGGGGGCCGCCCTCCTTGACCTCTCCCACGAACGTGCCGGAGACCCGGCACAGGACCCCCTTCAGCTTGAGCTGGATGTCCTCGAAGATCGCGTTCGCCTTCAAGGGAAGAGGCTTGTCCAGACGGAAGGTCATGCCGGCCGCGCTGATGTCCACGATGACGCCGGTGACGAGGCGGCCTTGGAACTTCACGTTGAAGGTTGCCTTCTGCGGATCCATGCACCGCGCGCGCACGTACCGCCGCCTGCCGCGCGCCTCGTTCGCTTCCAGGGTCTTGAGAATGATCCTCTTGCTCTCCACCAGGCCCTGCTTGAGCTGGATGAAGCCGCAGGGGACCCCGATTTCCATGAGGTAGGTCTTGGCGAGCGCCTGGTCGACATTGTAGGTGAGGATTCCCACGCGGGTGGAGGACCTCTCCCGGTCCGCCAGAAGCTTGCGGACCCAGGCTTCCCAATCCTTCTCCGAGAGCGTGTCGTCCACATTGACGAATACGATGGATCCGGGAAAGACCGCCGCGGCCTTCCACAACGCCTCGTGGCTTTTCAGGACATAGATCTCGTACTGGCTGTCCATGATTTCCATGAACAGCTCCTCGTTGAATACGCTGTGCGGATTGAGAAAAAAGACCTTTCTCCCCCAGGCGGCTTTTACTTCCTCCGATGTCACGTGGCTCCCTCCAGTCGCGCCTCACGGCACGGCCGCGCGGCATCGCGTGAAGGCGCTTCGTCATGGTATCGAAATCATGCTGATCCGGCGGCGCCGTCGGCCATGCCGTGGAAGCACAAGGGTGTCACAGCGTATACGGGGCGTCAATAGGGCGGAGCGTGGAGAGCCGTTCGGCCTTAGCCCGGCTCGGGCAGCGTCGCGAACATCGGCTTGAGCGTGATATCGAGGTCCTGGGCATTTTGAAGAAGGCCAAGCTCCTCCTTGAGGCGGGCTATGGAGACCGACGGGGAAATGACGAGGTGCGCCTTCATGCGGAACATCGGCGCTCCCGTCCACGGCGCGGCCCCGGTGTCCGTTTCCAGGTCTTCGATGTTGACCCCATGCCGGCGGAGCACGGCGGTTACGGCATGAACGATTCCCGGCGAGTCGAGGGAGACAGCCTCCAGGAGGTACGGCCTGCCGCTTTCCTCCGCGCGCGGCGCGCTCGTGGCCCGCCACTCGATGCGCAGCCCGAGCCGCTCCCCGCGGTCAACAAGAGACCTCGCAAGCGATTCCATGGCCGGGGCGTCCCCGGAGACCAGCATGATGACGGCGAACTCGCCGCCGAGCACCGCCATCTTGCTCTCCTCGATGTTGCACGCGCGCTCGACGACAAGGCCGGAGATGTCGTCCACGATGCCGACCCTGTCCGGACCGATGGCCGTGAGGACCGCGAATGACTTCGCCATGGCCGAAGCCTACCACCCCGCGGCTTCTGGAGTCTATCCCGTCATGCGGGCATACCTGGCCGCCTCAGCCATATGGCGGATCGCTTCTTTCAGTCTTTCCGTCTCCTCGAATCCGTAGGAGAGACGAAGCTGGCGCTTCCCCTCCTCCACAATGCTCCCGTGGGGATGCACGCAGAACTCGCCCGGAATATAGATCACCCGCGGCTGCACGGCATTCGCGGGCCCGTCAACTTCGGCGATTCCCGTCGTGCGCGCCAGGAATCGGAAGAAGGGCGAGCCTTCCGAGGTCCGGATGCCGTCCAGGGTGAGGTAGAAGTAGAAGCCGGCCTGGCCGCCGGTGCTCCGAGCCACCGCGGAGCCGAGCATTTCATCGATCCATCCCTTCACCTTCACGGCCTTCTCCCTGTAGCCGGCCCTCACGCGCCGGATCTGGGCGTCGACGGCCGTGTCGAGCAGACGGCTGGCGATCTCCTGGTTGGCGAGCGGCGCGCTGAAGCCCACGTCGCTCGTCCGCTGGATCATTGCCTGCAGGAAAGGCCCGCCCTCCCCGACCATGTAGCCGATTCGAAGCCCCGGGGCGACTATCTTGGAGAGGGTGCCGATCTCGAACACCACTCCCTCCTCGTCCCAGAGAAAGCCGGAGCGCGGCGGACGGACGCGCGGATCGTGGATCAGGTCCTCATACGCCTTGTCCCGCACCAGGGGAACCCGCCGGCCCAGCTCGCGGGAAAGCTCGGAGGCGATCCGTACCAGCCCCTCCCGCTCGGCGTCGGCCAGGATCGTGGCGCTGGGATTGTTCACGGTCACCACGTAGATGAAGCTGATCCGGGAGCGTTCGCTTCCCAGCTCCTTCATCTTCTGCCGCACTGCATCGGCGTGAAGCCCATCCGCCTCCTCAGGCACCGTGACCACCCGGAAGCCCCGCCGCTCGAGGAAGTCGCAGTAGATGTAGTACATGGGATCAGTGGTGATGACGATGCCGGGCCGCAGGACCTGGGCTATCCCTTCCAGGAGGCTCGTGGCTCCATTCGCCCCGATGATGATCTCTTTCTTCGACACTATCTCGGGGGTCAGGCCGCCGATCCGCCGCGACGCGAGGTAGGAGCGAATGCTCTCGATAAGGTTGGCGCTTCCCCGCGGCCCCCCGTAGTTGAGGGCGGCCCGGTATTTTTTCGGATTCCCCAGCACGTCCTCCAGGGCCTGCGCGATGAGATCGCGGGGGATTGTGTTCTCATTGACGTATCCCACGCCGAGATTGATGTCGACACCCTCGCGGAAGTCCTCCGCGAATGACGACATCATTCTGTTGACCGGGGAGGGGCAGCGGCAAAGGCCGCCGTATTCGCTCAAGAGGATATTATTAGTGTTGAGGCTCATAATCCAAGGATTCTATAGTGCCGATAGCTGTGCGGCAATCGGGGTTACATGTTGTCCGATTACAAGCTATGCTCTTTCTTCAATTGCGTGAGATCGCTCGATAATTGAATGGACATTTTTTTCGTATATATCCTATAAATCGAGCCATCATTCTGGAATTGAATCAATTTTCGTAGATCATTCACTCGATAGTTCCAGGTTATGCCATCTGTAACGAACAAAAAAGAAGTGTCGTGACGCTTTTCTTCAAGGATACGCCTAACATCGCCGAGAACGTCAGTCTGTTTGCTCCCCGTCGCTCCATATGCCTTCACCTCGATGACAATTCGCGGTTCTTCTTTTGACGGGATCGCAAAATCGGCTTTTTCGGTGCTCTGCCCCGATTTTCCGGTGAAACTGCACCTTTTGTCATATGAACCGGGGCCGAATACGGATCTCACGATTTCTTCCACGAAATTCTCAAGTGCACGCCCGCGGTGCTGACCTTTGATTGCGCTACCTCTACCAGATTTGAGCCGCTCAACAATGATATCTTTCCATGAATACTTTCGATTGATTGTCAGACGTATGGCTTCGCGAATGAGGAGATGATCGAGCGCACGTATATACCCATCCTTGTTCTCCAGATATGCTTTTCTGCCAGTGCCTGGCATTTCGAGGAGTTCTGTCTTCACGATAGTCGTAAACTCATCCTTCGATTTGTCCAGAAACAGCCTGAAAACAGTGGTAGCGGATTCGAAATCCTCATCGAGAAGGTCTTTCAAGTCCTCAAGCGAATAGCGTGGTTTATCTTTAATAATTTCGAGGAATTGGATGACACGTTCCGCGAAAGAATCCTTCCACTCCGTGTCCAGTGCGCTTAAGCTGGCGCGCAAATCGGCCAGGCTCTGTCTATGTCTTTCCATTCGCTTATTTGGTTCCTACTATCAGGTATTCGGTGACGATAGCTCTCTTCACTGCGGCATGAGTACCGAAATGATAGCGATGATCATGTTCGAAAACCCTAATCGATCTCTTTGATTCCCTAAGGAGATCGATGAGAATTTGCAGATCTGGAAAACCGTTCGATGAATATGAAAGCACGATGATGCTGTTTTGAAAAAGCTGGAAGAGACTACGAAAAGCCGGTATGGCGTTGCTTCTATACGAAAAGGGGGTATGCTTTTTCTTGATTTTTTTCACTTTCGAATGCTCGAGGATCTCCTGGTCTCGCCAGTAGCAGGATAAGCCTTCGAGAAAATGATAACGCTTGATGTAACAATTATCATCCGATCGGGGAATATAGGGAGGATCGAGATAGACCAAATCTATATCCCCCGAATGTTTTCCCAGAGCGAAGACGTCACTTCGAAAGGAGAGATTTTTCTTCGAATTATCGAAAACCGTACCGTTATAAACCTGAACTTGCTCTAGGAAGTGTTCGCGAAGAGAAAGATTAACATCTCTTCGCCCATCCTTGTACTTCGCTGGATCTCCAGCGACCGTAAAAACTCCTCTGGGCTGGCGTTTCACACATGAGCGCAGCAGGGCGGAAACCGCGAGACTTCGAATGTAGGGATTATTGATTTTCTCTAGGTTCCCGGAGACCCGATCAAGGAAAGAGAGATCCCCCCGAGTGAAAAATATGCCATCGAAAGTATCGGTAATGAACGTTTCCTTGTTTCCATCTTCAGAGAGGAGCAACCTGAGATCATGAGAAGAAATTCGATATCTGGAATTCTCGATAGTTGCCTTGGCGATGGTAGCGCAGAAATTTAGGAAATCGTTCGAAACCACCCTTTTGCCCATGCACTTTAAGAGATAGGAGACACAACCTGATCCGGAGAAAGCGTCGATCACACTCTCGAATCGATATTCAGAAAGAACATCATGAATCCAAGGCAGCAGACGGTACTTGCTCCCCATGAAACGTAGTTGAGGAAATCGTTTAATGCGATCCGCGATCGCTTGATATTCACGAGTAGGCGCACGATCCGAGACTGCTTTCATTGTATTGCTTTCCGGATTATAATAACAAATGATTTTTCTGTATAGCTTGTCGAAAAACGAGGGGTGTTGCCTTCACCCGTCGAATCCGAGGGCCCTTCCCCGCAGCCTCTTCGCGTCGGACCGCCGCTTCTTGTCCCGCAGGCGCGCTTCTCGCGAGCGGGCGCTCGGCCTGGTCGGCACGCGCTTTCGAGGCCGGCGCATCGCGGAGGCGAGGAGGTCCGCCATGCGCTCCACGGCGAGCTCCCTGTTCCTGGCCTGCTCGCGGGTATCCTGGACCGTCACGACGATCTCCCCTTGGGCGTTCATCCTGTTGGCCAGTCTCGCTTCCGCCATGCGGCGGATCTCTCCCGTGAGGAAGGTGAGGCTCGCGAACGGCAATCGGGCGATCACCTTGGTCTCCACCTTGTTCACGTTCTGGCCTCCCGGCCCGCCGGAGCGCGCGTAGCTGAAGGTGAGGTTTGACCGAATGGCCTCAGCGATCCTTCCCGCGTTCACCTCGTCCCCCTTCCTCGACAGCCGCTTTCACGAGCGGTATGCGGATGGTGAAGGTTGATCCCTCTCCCACGATGGAAACCACTCCGATGTTCCAGCCGTGGCCCTCGATGATGCTCTTCACCGTGGTCAGTCCCAGGCCGAAGCCCTGCTCGCGGCGGGAATTCGTTCCCCTGTAGAAAGGATCGTAGATTCGCGTGATGTCCTTCTGGGGGATCCCGATCCCCGAATCGGAAATGGACAGCACAACCTCCCCACCCTCCGCCCACGCCGTCATCTCGATCGTCCCGCCCTCCGCGGTGTAACGGATGGCATTGCCGATCAGGTTCTCCAGCGCCCGGTTGACGAGGCCCTCGTCTATCGAGATCTGAAGCCCGTCGGCGAGGTCGATAGCGAAGCGGAAATCCCTCTTCAATATCAGGGCGTCCTCGGAATACCGCTTCGCGATTCCGGTAAGGAACTCCTTGACCGACACGTGGCGGAAGGTCATCCGCCATTCCCCCGTCTCCATCTTCACGAACCCGATGAGGTCCTCGATCATGCCCTCCAGGGTCTGCGTCTTGTCGTGGATGATCGAGAGGTAGCGCTTCTGGACCTCGGGATCCCCTGCGAAGCCGTCCGTGATCGCCTCCACGTACCCCTGGATGAGGGCGAGGGGGGTCTTCAGGTCGTGGGATACGCCCATGATAAAGCGCGCCCGGCGCGCGTACTCCTCCTTCAATGCCTTCCTCATCCTGTCGAAGGACCTCGTAAGGGAAGAAATCTCGTCGCTCCCCTTGACGGGAAGCTCGAAGTCGTAGTCGCCCTCGGCCACCCGGCGGGTGGCTCCCTCGAGGGTCACGATGGAGCGGTTGACGGAGCGCAGGATCAGGAACGACATGAGGGAGGAGAAGACGAGCACGGCGATGGAGCTGTACATGATGTACTGCACGGCCTGGTTTCGAAACTCCCCTTCGTCGCGGAGCTTGGGGAACTTGATGATCACCAGGGAATCCGCGGCGCCGGCCCCGCGGGGGAGGTCGATCTGGAAGTGGAAGCTGCGGGCATTCGCCCGGATGTAGCCCATCACGAGCCCGTTCGCGAAGGCGGTGCCGGCGGGAATCTGGGAGATCGTGGAGAAGGCCACGGAATCGTCCGCTGCCAGGACGATGAAATCCAGCCCCGGCGGCCTGTCCCGCATCAACGCCCGGAAATCGTTCGACCGAATGGCGTGCTGGACCTCACGCCTGATCCATCCCGAGATGCGCCCGTAGTTGGGCATCGGCTCCTGGCCCCGGGAGAACGCGTAGTCGAGGAACAGGATGAAGGCGCTCACGAGGAAGGGGACCAGGATTATCCCGATGATGAGGAATGCGAACTGGGTCCTGAGCTTCATGCGTGCACCGCCTCCGCGTTGAAACGGTATCCCATGCCGTGGACCGTCTCGATGAGAAACGGCCGTGCCGGATCCTCCTCCAGCTTCTTTCGAAGGCGCTGGATGTAGACGCCCACCGCGGTGACGTCTCCATACTGGTTCTTCCAGACGTCGGAGTAGATCGTTTCGGGGCTCAAAGCCTTGCCGGGGTGCGAGGCGAGGTAGGAGAGGACCTCGAACTCCTTGGATGAAAGGGGGACCTTGTCCTTGCCCCGCTTCAGGAGGTACCCGTCGAGGTCCAGGGTGAAATCCCCGAAGTGGATGTAGTTCGCGCTAGAGGGGCGCATGTCCGAGACGCGCCGCAGGATGGCCCGCACGCGGGCCGTCAACACCTTGGGAGAAAAGGGCTTTGTGACGAACTCGTCGGCCCCGATGCCCAGGCCGAGGATCATGTCCTCATCGGTGTCCCGCGCCGACACGATCACGACGGGCACGGGGCTGTCCTTGCGCAGCCTCTGGAGGAATTCGAACCCGTCCATCCCCGGGAGGTTGATGTCCAGGACCACCAGATCGAATGGAGCCGCACGGAAAGCCTCCAGCCCCTGCTCCGCGGTTTCCGTGAGGACGGTTTCCGCCCCCTCCTTGCCGAGATACAGGCGGATGAGCTCGCCCATCTCCTTCACGTCCTCGATGACCAGGATTCTTGCTTTCACGACTTTTCCCCCTCCATCTTGGATGGCGGAAACCCCCTTTTCAATACGCGCTCGCGCGCGCTCTGGAGCAGCGCGCCGCTGAATTTTCCGGCCCCGAGGCCGGACCGCGCGCTGCGACACCCAGCCATGCGCGCCGCGCTACCTGCCCATGTCCTTTTTCCACCGCTGCAGCGACTGGATGAAGTTGTCGATGAACAGCTGCCTTCTCTGGATCGGCGTAAGCTGCGGCCCCGTCCCGCCTTCCTGCTTCAAGCGAGCCTCGATGCGCTGCCGCGTCTCGGGAGGCAGGGTCTGGAGGAACCTCTGCCGCTCATCCGGCGTCATGTTCCGGAGGTTCGCAAACCCGCCGCCGTTCTGGCCGCCGTCGTTCTGCTGCCGTTCGGCCGCGGCTTTCACGCGCTGGTCGTGAAACGCATCCCGCGCGCTTTTCTGCTCCGCCGTGAGTATCCCGTCCACGGTCGCCTGGAGCTTCTTCGCGCCCGAGGGCGTGGGGAAGGGATTGTCCCTGAGCGCCTGGAGAAGCGGCACCAAAGTGTTCACCTCTTGAGCCGTGAAGAACAGCTTGGGATCCCGTTGGATGGAGAACCCGCCGCGCTGGCCGCCCTGCTGGCCGGCCTGTTGTCCTGCGCCTCCCTGCTGGCCTGCCGCCGCCGGCCCCTGCCGCGCGCCGCGGGAGAAGCCCGCCAGGTTCTCCGGAAGGAAGATGGAAAGCTCGGCGAGCATCCCTTCCACGGAGAATCCGGGTACGGGCGTCTGGCCCGGGCCGGAAGAGGACTGGGCAAAGCCGGCCGCGCCCGAGAGGACGAACGCGACGGCCGCGATCGCCAAAACCCTATTCATCTTTGCCACGCTCCTTTCATTCGAAGTGCAGGGCCTGGATCGGGTCCATGCGCGACGCCTTTCGCGCCGGATAGATCCCGAAGAACAGCCCCACGGCGATCGAGAAGCCCATGGCCAGCCCCACGGTGCCCAGGCTGACCACCACGGTCATCTTGCCCAGCACGCTGATGAGGTTGGCCGCGATCCCGCCGAGGGCCCACCCGAACAGCCCCCCCGTTGCCGAGAGGATGATCGCCTCCGTGAGGAACTGCGCCATGATGTCCCTGCGGCGCGCCCCAAGGGCCTTCCTGATCCCGATCTCCCGCGTGCGCTCAGTCACGGACACCAGCATGATGTTCATGATCCCAATGCCTCCCACCAGGAGGCTTATCCCCGCGATGCTCCCCAGCATCAGCGTCATGATCTGCGAAACCCCCTGCACCGTCTGGAGGATGTCCTGCTGGCTCACCACGGTGAAATCGTTGTCCGAGGTATCCGAGAGCCTGTGGCGTTCGCGAAGCAGGGACGTGACGTCCGTCTTCACCTGCTCCATCAGGCTCTTGTCGGTCACCCCGATGCCGATCGAGCGCACGTCCTTCTGGTGGCGGAAGCGGGCGTACACGGTGGACAGCGGAATGAACACCACGTCGTCCTGGCTGAAGAAGCCTCCCCCGCCCTTCTTCTGCAGCACCCCGATAACGCGGAAGCTTCCCGTGGAGATCTTCACCGTCTTTCCCAACGGGTCTTCATCCGCGAAGAGGTTCGTGACCACGTCCTGGCCGAGAACCGCCACGCTGCGCTTGGCCTTGTAGTCCTCCTCGCTGAAGAAATCTCCCGCGGAGAGGGGCCAGTTTCGCACGTTGGGGTAATCCGCCGTGGTGCCCGTGATGCTCGTGTTCCAGTTTTTCTTCCGGTAGGTCAACTGCTGGCGTGTGTTCATCTCGGGCTCCACGCCCACCACGTTTGCGATCTGGGCCTTGATGGCCGCCGCGTCGTCGAAGGTGAGGGTGGAGATGGAGCCGAAGCCCTGACGGGCGCCGCCCACATTGACGCTCCCTGGAACGACGGTGAGGAGGTTGCTGCCCAGGCCCTCGATGCTCTTCTGCACTCCCACGGTGGCGCCCTGGCCCACCGAAACCATGGCGATCACGGCGCCCACCCCGATGAGGATTCCCAAGATTGTGAGCACGGCCCTCATCCTGTTCTGCCAGAGAGAGCGGGCGGCGGAGCGGATGTTTTCCACGAGCTCCCCGGGGCTGAAGATCCCGCGGCGCGCGCCGTTTCCCTCCGCCCGGGCGGAACGCAGCTTCGCCACGTCGATGCCGCTGCCGTTCGCCCGCGCGCTCCTCGTGACGGGCTCGTCGGAGACCACCACCCCGTCCTTGAACCTGATGAGGCGCCTGGCGTAGGCGGCGATGTCCTGCTCGTGAGTGACCATCAGGATCGTGATCCCTGTCTTGTTCAGGCTGCGAAAGATCTCCATGATCTCCTGGCTGGTCTTGCTGTCGAGGTTTCCCGTCGGCTCGTCGGCCAGGATCAGGGCGGGCGAGTTGACCAGGGCTCGGGCTATTGCGATGCGCTGCTGCTCTCCGCCGGAGAGCTCGTTGGGGGTATGATCCGCTCTGTTGGGAAGGCCTATCGCCTCCAGGAGGGCCAATGACTGGGAGTTTGCCCGGCCGTCTCCCGAATAGATGAGGGGCAGCTCGATGTTCTGCCTCGCGTTTGTGCGCGACAGGAGATTGAAGCCCTGGAACACGAAACCGATGGAGCGGTTTCGCACGGCAGCAAGCTCATCATCGGACATCGTGGACACATCGGTCCCGTTGAGCACGTACGAGCCGGAGCTGGGATGATCCAGGCAGCCCAGGAGGTTGAGGAAAGTGGACTTGCCGGAGCCCGAGGGCCCCATGACCGCCACGAACTCCCCTTCCCGCAGGGTCACGGAAACGCCCTTCAGGGCCTGGACCTCCACCCTCCCCGTCTCGTAGGTCTTGGTGAGATTCTCCACGACGATCAACGGCCGGCCGCTCATTGCATTACTCCTCATGCTAGTGGAGCACCCGGAAGACCTGGCCCATGTTCGACTGCCCCTGCCTTCCCTGCGTGCCCGCCGGAGCCTTTCGCGGCTGTACCACCACTTCCTGTCCCTCGTCCAGGCCGGCCAGGATCTGGGTCTGCGAGCCGTCCGTGACGCCGGTCTGGACCTCCCATGCCACCGGCTTTCCCTCGTCGAGGATGGTCACCAGCGAGGAGCCATTGGAGTTTCTGATTGAAGAGCTGGGAAGAGTGAGCACATTGGGGAGGTTGAGAACGGTGACCGTGGCGTCCGCGTTCATCCCCCAGAGGATCTTCCCGTTCTTGTTGGGCACCTCGATGGAGGCGATGAAGACGGAAACGTTGGACTGCACCTGGGCGTGGAGGTCGATCTGCGTGACGCGCCCCGTAAGGGTCATGTCGGGAAAGCCCGAGGGGGTCACGCTCGCAGCGTCCCCCGGCTTGATCCTCTCCATGTCGTTCTCGTTCACCTGGGCCTGCAGGACCATGGGATCGGGGTCCACCACCGTCATGATGGCGGTGCTGGGGCTCACCAGGTCACCGACGTTCACGAGCACTTCCGCCACGACGCCGGAGACGGGCGAGCGGATCGTTGCGGAGGCCAGCACGATCCTGGCCATCTGGAGGTCATTGTCGGCCTGGGCGAATGCCGCCTGCTGGGCCTGGATCACGTCGTCCTGGGACTGGGCCTTCACGTTCTGGTAGGTGAGCCGGGACGCCTCGTATTTCGATCCGGCGATGGCGAGCTGGCGCTCCGCGTCGGCGAGCTGGCTCTTGGATGCGAGGCCCTGCTCGGCGAGCGCCTTGATGTTGGTGTAGTTGTCCTGCTGGCTGTCGAGGTTCAGCTTGTTGGTGGTGAGATCCGCCTCCGCCACCGCCACGTCCATTCCCACGGGCTTGGCCTTGAGGTTGTCGAGCTTCACCCTCTGCGACTGGTAATTGGCTTCGGCGCTCTTGACGCTCAGGTCGAGCCCCGTCGCGTCGATCTGGGCCAGGGCCTGGTTGGCGGCGACACGCTCGCCCTCTTTCACCTGGATCCGCACGATCTTTCTTGTCGGCATGTTTGAATCGGGCCTGATCGTGGTGATGGTGTTGGGCTCGAACTGCCCGGAGGCGGAAACGGTCATGGTCATGTCGGCGCGCGTCACCTTCACCGTCGTGACGGCCACGGGGTCCTTCGGGTCAGCCCCGGGAAATACCTTTGCGCCCAGAACGAATACGATGGCCGCCGCCACGACAACCGCGGCCGCCGCGATAATGGCGATGCGCATCATCTTCCCCTTTTTTCTGCCTTTCACGGTTTGCCTTCCTTTAGTTTCTACTCGCCCATCGCGTTCTGAAGGGCAAGCACGCCCAACTGCGAAGTGTTCTTCGCCTTGGCCAGGCCGACCTGCGCCGTGGTCAGCGTCACCGACGCGGTGAGAAGATCCAGCGCGGATATAACGCCCGCGTCGAATTGCGCCTTTGCCAGGTTGTACTGGTCCTGCGCCAGTGCGAGGTTCCTCTGCGCCAGGTCCGCCCGCGCCAGAAGGTCCTTCAGAGTGTAGACCGAGCCCTTGACCGTGGCCGCGATGTTCGACGTGAGCTGGTCGATCTTGATGTCGTCCGATTGCCCCTGAAGCTGGGCCTGCTTGATCTGGGATTCGGCAAGACCCGAGTCGAAGATGGGGACGTTCACCTGCACGCCCAGCGAATAGTCGGCGTAATCGTAGCCCGCCGTCCAGTCCCTATCCCACGAGACCCCACCCGTAGCGGCGACAACGGGGGATTGCAGCGCCTTCTTGAGCGCGAGGGCGATCGCGTCAGTGGATCTGGTGAGCTTCAGCTGCTTGAGATCCGCCCGCTGGCCGAACGCGGTCTGGACGGCCTGGTTCACGTCCAGATTCGGCACCGGCGGGTTTTCGACGTCCGATACCGAATACACCTTGTCCGCCGGCCAGCCCACCAGGTTGGACAGCTTTTCCCTGTCCACCTCCAGGGTGGACTGCGCCAGGCTCAGGTCCAGCTCCGCGGTGCTCTCGTTGACCTCGGCCTGCTCCACATCGATCCTGGTTGCGTTCTCGTTCGCGAAGAGAGTCTGGATGCGCTTCAGCTCTTCCTGCCTCTGCTTCACGGTATCCTGAAGCACTCCGATCTGCTGCAACTGTCCCAGCATCGTATAATAGGCCTGCTTCACGTTGTAGGCGATGGTCTTGCGCGTGGATTCATCCGCCGCCTGGGCGATCTGAAGCGCGATGCCCGCCTGCTCGACCGCCGCAGAGCCGCGTCCTCCCAGGTAACCGTCCCAGAGGGTCTGGCTGGCCGAAAGGGAAAGAGCGGACCTCTGATCGGAAAGGGCCTGCTCGTTGAGGTTGTAGGAGCCGGTCACGCTCACCGTCGTGGAAGGGCTGGAGGGCTGGGTGAGGGTAACGCCCGCCTGGGCGGAGTCCGTGGCGTTGGCGACGACCCCCGTGGTTGAAAAGGGGGAGGTGCTTCCCGTGTATTTGGAAGGCACCGTGTTCACGACGGGCTGCGAGCGGGTGGCGCCGGCAGTGGCGGAAAGGCCCAGCGAGTTCTGCGCCACGGCCTGAGAGTACTGGGCCTGGCTGGCCGCCAGCGTGGCGTTTGCCAGCTTGATATCCGGCGCATTCTGCATCGCCGCGTCAATACACTGGATGAGGGTTACGACGTTCTGTTGGTCATCTGCCATAACGGAAAGGGAGGAGGTGACGGCGATGAGTACGAGAACCGCAACCCTCGCCCGGTGCGATCGGAGAATCCAGTCCGCTCTCTTATTCATAACAAGAGGATACGCGCCGCGACGCCGGCGCTCCATAGATGGCGGGTAAAAAGAAAATAACTTCTTGTTATCCCCAGGAGGCCACCAGCGGGTGGCCAAGGGCCTCTTCGGGCCTCGCGCGATCCAGGGACTCGCCCACCGCAGCGAAGCGCCGGATCCTTTCGGCAAGCGGCAGGCCCGCCAGGGGGTTGTCCGGGCTGAACAGCGCATAGCGGGCGTCGGCCTGCGCCAGGTTCTCATGGGCGACCAGGGCCCAGGTGGCTGAAACCAGGTGGGAGAACTCCGGCAGGAGTATCTCGGGGCAGTGGAAGGATTGGCGCGGCTGGTTGATGTCTACCCCGCTCACCTCCATCAGCTGGTGGAGGGCGCACAACCGGCGAACTCTTGCCAGCTGCTCCCGGGTGTTTCGCGGCGGCATGTATGCCACGGCGCGCAGTCCCAGCCGCTTCACCTCCACGAAAAGCTCCTCGAGATACTCGTCCTCGAATTTTTCCGCCTTCTTGTCGCCCGTGGGGGAATCCGTCACGTCGCCGAGGTAGCCGTAACAGGCAATGGAGCCCGTCTCCTCCGAGATCCTGACCGCCTCACGCGCGGGCGGGCATTCATCGGAATCGGGCTGGATGAAGATCCGCTGGAGAAAGGAGCTTTTCAGAAAGCCCAGGAGATCGTACAGGAGGAAGGGATTCGAGTCATCCGCCAGGTTCGACGCCACGCGCCCCGTTGGCGGAAGCCCGAGGGGCCCTCTGAGGAAGGAGAGGAGCTTTTCTCCACGCCCGGCCTGTTCGACGATCCTGGCGCTCAATGCAAAGAGGATGTGGCGCTCGGTTATCGTGCCGCCCTCCGCCGCACGGGAACGGGAATGCACATCCCGGTCGAAATCCAGGGGCGCGAGGCCAAGCGCGCCAAGAATCGCGCTCAGCCTCTCGACCATCCGCCTGTTCCGTCTTTCGCGGGAGGCGCGGATCGGGGCCAGGAAGCCGTCGAAAGCGGCGCGGCTGCGCGTCGTGATCCCATGGACGATCACGTACATGATCCCGGCGGAATCCGGGTTGTTGAGCTTCCTGCCCTCAAGGGCGGTGCCCGCGGCGCTGACGCGAAGCTCGACGCCGGCGGTGGTGGCGATGCCGAGGATCCTTCCGGCCTGACGCATCTCCGCCATGCCGGCCAGGCTCTCGTGGTCGACGATGCCCACGGCGAGGAGCCCCGCGGAATCGGCCAGATACGCCGCCTTGACCGGCGAATACGGGCTGAAGGAATAGATGGTGTGAACGTGATTGTTCACCTCCCCGGTTCGGGGGACAGGCGCTCTTTCCCGCGCCATGCGAGCGAGGGCCGTCAGGCGCTCGGCGCTCGAGCCCGCGTTGAGAGGATCAGGGGTCGTTACCATGGTTGAGACGAGGGTCGCTCTTCGCGGGCGGGATGGTCAAGGGCGCGGTGGGCTCCCGGTCAATACACGAATTGGACCACGCCGTACACCATGCCGGCGCTGGCGGGGCAGAAGACCACCTTGTTTCCGCGGGCGAGCCTTCCTTCCTTGATTGCCATGTCTATTCCGACCGGGATGCTGGCGGACACGAGGTTCCCGTAGGCGGGAAAGACCTTGGCGTACATCTTCTCCAGGGGGATGCCGATCTTCTTGCTCGCCGAGAGGTAGGCGGCGTCCGATGCGGCATGGGGGAAGTAGATGTCGGGCTCGTCGAGGTTGCCCACCGCCTCCTCGACAAGCGGAGCGAGCACCTCGTCGGCGTTGGCGAACATCTCCCGGCCGTAGGACACGAAGTTGTACAGCCCGTTCTTGGCCAGGCGTTGGCTGGGCTCCACGAAGCCCTCGTAGCCGTCCAGGGGGATGGTGCACAGGTCGCACAGCTCCGGCACGGTCTTGAACGTGAACTTCCACTCGCGGTCCGAAGGAACGAGGATCGTGGCCGTGGCTGCTTCCCCGATGGTATAGGTGGGAAAGGTGTACTCTATCTGGCGGAGGTTCTTCACCACGAAGTTGTCGGGGAAGCCGTGGTGGACGTTGAACTCGCCGTTCACGACCATGATGGTCTTGTAGCGCCCGCTCTTGAGGAACTCGTAGGAGATCTCCAGCGAGCGGATCCAGCTCATGCACGCGTCAGAGATGTCGAAGCACGAGCATTCCATCTGCATGGCGCTGGCGTAGAAGTATGCGTTGGCCGGCTCCAGGAAGCCCTTGCCCACGCCGCAATAGATCAAAAGGTCGATATCGTCCTTGGAGCGGCCTGCCTTCTCCAGGGCGTCTTCCATGGCCCCTTTGATGAAGCCGATCGCCGCCTCCTGCTTCTCCGTGTCCCTGATGAAGCGGACCTCGGAGCCGGCCATCTTGAACAGGCCTTTGACCATCCTTTGATAGGTCTTCAGGACTACCTTGGAGATCCCATTGCTTTGGTCTTCGAGGAACTTCAGGATATCGTCATTCGTGACTTTCCGCGAAGGGAAACGTACCCCGATGGATTCTATCTTCATGAGCACCTCATTCAATCAGAGGAAATTGCGCCAATTGACAGTGGCCCCGATCTTTGCTGGTTTTCTTGCCGGTTTCCTCGTCATAGTATACCATATTCCTTCCAATTGAACAGTACCATATCGGGGGTTCCCGCGGGATGAAACGCGGTGCCTCCTTGGGGGAGGGCGCATGCGGATAGCGATCGTGGCCGTCGGCTCGCTGGGAGATGTGCGGCCATTCGTCGCGTTGGCGACCGGTCTGATTCGAAAAGGATATACGGTCCGCCTGGCAAGCCACGCTCCGTTCAGGGAGATGGCCGTGGACAATGGCCTGGAGTTCGCCCCCGTGGAAGGAAATCCCCGGGACCTGGTGCGCGGAGAGGAGGGCCAGGCATGGCTGGCTTCCACCAACAATCCTCTCGCCTTTATGCTCCGCATGTCGAAGATCGCGGGTCTGGTCCTCGACAAGCTGAGCACCGACGCATTGGAGGCATCGCGGGGAAGCGACGCCGTCATCTACAACCTGCCGCTGGCGGCCTCGGGCTATTCGATAGCCGAAAGCCTCGGCGTGCCCGGCATCCCCGCCTCCCTCTACCCTCTCCACCCCACGCGGGCCTTTCCTTCGATTGTGGCCCCCTCCCTGCCGGTGAAAGGAGGGGCGGCGAACTGGCTGAGCGGATTCCTGGCGGCGGAGCTCTTCTGGAGGATCTTCAGCTCGCACCACAACCGCTGGAGGCGGAAGACAGGGCTGCGAACGCTTCCATTCAACGCGCCGCTTGGCCGTTTCGAGAGGGCAGCCGTGCCCTACCTCTACGGGTACAGCCCATCGGTTATCCCGATCCCGCGGGGCTGGAAAGAGTCGCGCGCGGTATGCGGCTACTGGTTCCTCGACCGCCCGCGCGAATGGCAGCCTCCCCGGAAGCTGCTCGACTTCCTTGGCCAGGGGGAGCCTCCGCTGTACGTCGGGTTCGGAAGCATGGCCGAGGGCAGCGGCGACCGGCTCACCGGCATCGTGCTGGAAGCCCTGGAAAGAACGGGACGGCGGGCCATCCTTGCCGCCGGCTGGGGCGAGCTGGGAACCCGAAGCCTCCCCGCGCGCGTACTCGGCGTCGAGTCGGTCCCGCACGATTGGCTTCTGCCCCGCGTTGCCGCAGCCATCCATCATGGAGGAGCGGGGACGACAGCCGCGGTCCTGCGCGCCGGGGTGCCTTCCATCACGGTCCCTTTCTTCGCAGACCAGTTTTTCTGGGGCGGACGGATCGCGGAGCTCGGCGTGGGTCCCGTGCCGATTCCCCGCAAGCGCCTGACCGTGAGCGCCCTGGTACAGGCCATAGAGGACATGCACGCTGACCGCGGCATGGGCAAAAGATGCCGTGCCCTGGCGCGGAGGATCGCGCTCGAGGATGGGATCGGCAAAGCGGCGGAAACGGTTGACCGCTACCTTCGAAGCACAACCCGGCGGATAAACCAGCGCCGGAGCCTTCCGGGGAGAGCCGGGGCAAGCCTCCCGAGCAGCCGCGATTCCCAGCCCACGGCGTAGCGCGTTCGGGGAGCCCGCGCGCTGAGCGCGCGCGCCACCACGCGGGCCACGCGGACGGCCGGGATGCCCGAGTGAGCGCTCCTGTCCGTGTATTCCTGGAAGGAAGCGGCGGCGCCGCGATAGGGATCCCACCGTGGGCCCGCCTGTCCATTGGAAATGTCCTGCGCCAATCGTTTGGACTTCTCCCAGATCGGCGTCTTTATATTTCCCGGCTCGAGAATCGTCACGCTGACCCCGCAGTCATGGAGCTCCATGCCCAGCGAGTCGGCGATGCCTTCCAGCGCGAACTTCGCACCGGCATACGCGCCCAGGAAGGGAAGGGCAAATCTCCCCAGGATCGAACCCATGAGGATGATCCGGCCCCGCGCCGCGCGAAGGAGGGGGAGAAAGGCCTGCGTCACGGCGACCTGCCCCAGAACGTTCACTTCCAACTGATTTCGCAGCGCGGCGATTGGCAGGAGCTCGAGGGGTCCGGCCACCGAGATTCCCGCGTTGTTGACCAGGCCGTGAAGACCGGCCGCGCCGCACTCGATTGCCACCGTTTGGGCTGCCGAATGGATGGATTGGCCGTCCGTCACGTCCAAAATGAGCGCGGAGAGGCCCTCGCCCGCGCTCCGCTTCAGGTCCTGCGCCGCCTCCTCGGTTCTGACGCCTGCAAAGACGCGAAAGCCGCGCGAAGCGAGCAGGAGGGCGCATTCCCTCCCAATCCCCGTCGATGCCCCAGTCACGACAACGGTTTTGCCCTTCATAATCAGATTACTGACCGTAGCTGAAACGGAGAATGCTGTAAATATGCATGCCGAGTTGACAAAAAGGGGCCATCCCTTGATTATGGGCAAAATGAAAACCATTTTACGGGCCGTCGCGGTTCTCTGGATCGCCCTGATGGGGGCGCGAGGGTGGGCCCTCTCCATCTATGACCCCAACGACAGGATCTACACCTACCTGTCGGCCTGGGACGAAAAGGGCTACTACGACCCCCTGCCGATGCTTCGGCCATACCCCCCCCAGCTCATCCGAAGCTGCCTCGAGCAGGTCATGGCAAAGGGCGGCGAGCTGGACGCGGGCGTTGCCCGTGATTTCCTGGCTCAGATGAACGGAGAGGAAGCCCCCGCCGCGGTGCGGCCGGCCGAGGGGAGCCTTCTTCACATCGGCTTCGACTCCTCGGCGGAAGGATTCCTGAACGCGGGCACAGGCGATACATTCCTGCGGCCCGGCATCGAGCTTTCCCTCAATGGCGGCATCGGGCCGTATGTCCAGCTCTCCGGTATGACGGGGCTCTGGCTCTGGGACAAGAACGAGGCGGACTTCATCCCCTATAGGACCGAGGGCAGGATCTTCTATTCCGGCGGCGGCGGGGCCACGCTCACCATCGGCGGCACGAAATACAACCTCCCGAGCCTCTGGAAGGGGGGAATGTTCATTGGAAGCGATACCCTCTACTTCCAGGCCGGGCTCATGAAAAGCTCCTTTGGGCCGTTTTTCGATACGAGCGCCGTCCTCGGACCACAAGCCCCGGAGGCGGGGCACTTCTCCTTCACCTACAGGGGCGGATGGATCACGGTAAGCTCGGTGCTGCTGGATCTGTCGGCGACCACGGCGGTGGGATCGGGAAAACCCAATGCAATCGGACAGACCTTTCCCTACGGCCAGCTCTACTCCCTGCATAGCAATCCGCCCGGGTTTTTTCCTTCAAAGTTCCTCGCTCTTCACTCCGCCTTGTTCACCCCGCTGCCCTGGCTTGCCGTAGGCCTTCAGCAGGCGACGATGTTCGGCGCGAGGCTCGATCCCCTGTATCTCATTCCCTTCGGCTTCATCGCGGATTCCCAGATCTACTCCGGAGACTGGGACAACTCCATCATGGGCCTCTTTGCCCGCGCACGCCTTCCCTGGAACCTGACAGCCGATTTCTCCCTGTACATCGACGACATGAACTCAAGCGAAGCCCTGAAGCTCAACTTCAACTCGGGCCAGGACAAGCTGGCCCTCCACGGCGGGATTCTCTGGACGCCGGACCTTCCCCTGTTCCTTCGCCTGTCTCTGGAATACCTCCTGATAACGCCGCACATGTACACGCACTCGCGCTTCGTTTACCTCAACTACATCAACTACACCAACTTCGACAGAAACCTCGGAAGCGTGCTGGATCCAAACTCCGATCAGCTCATTCTCAAGGCCCAGGTCCAACCCTGGACATGGCTCTTCGGCGAGACGTGGCTGAGGCTTGCCCGACACGGCAATGGTTCCGACCACGGAAGCGGCACGGTTGCCGGAGACGGCTCGATCTGGGACGACGGCTATGATTCAACCGGGACTGTGACCTTCTACGGAAACTCCACCTTCCTCACGCAGAAGGTCCTCGAAGAGATCCTCCAGATCGGAGCGGCAGCGGAGGTCTCCCTCCCCGTCTCGGCTTTCAGGACGTGGTTTCGAGCCGAGTACGCCTTCGAGATCCTCAGGAACAAGGGACTGGTCGAGGGGGCCGATTCGATCAACAACTACCTGAAGCTCACCATCAGGGCGGGACTGAAGTAGGAGAACACGGCGCGCGCCGAAGCCGGGAGCGCTGCGCGGGGCTCGCGGCGTGCCCCGCCGCCTTCAGAAGTGCACACGCACCGACGCAACGGCCTGGAAGTCCATCGCTGTAACCCCGCTTACGTTTCCGAAGTTTTCCGTGTAGATTCCGTAAAGATCCACCGCGCAGCGAAGGAATGAGAGCAGATCCACGCCCGCGTTCAGGTGGATCACGTTCTTCTTTTCAGCCACTCCCGTCGGAGTCTGGAGGGCTACCGCCGCCGGCCCCTCGGCATACGGGGTGGCGAAGGTCTGCTCCCCCTTGAGCGCCAGCTTGTAGTCGAGGCTCACGGAGAAAGACCCCGGAACATTGTAGCCGGCCCAGGCTGAAAACACGATCGCGTCCGGGCCTTCGAAATACCCCAGGGGAGCCGAAACCCATTGGGTGGTTCCCGGCACATTGGATGCCTGCCACCTCCACCACTCAAAGCTGGTGAGGACGTTCTCCCGGATGTACATCCAGGGGCTCACGTAGGCGATCTCCGTGCCGCCGTCCACGTAGCCTTCCCAAACGGGCACGCGGGTGCGCACCCCTCCCAGATATGCATCGGCGTTGGGGGTGTTGCTTGCCGCACCGCCGTAGCGGGCGATCTCGAAGGCGGATTGGATCTGGTTGTATGCGGCCTGGCCGTAGACCTCGATATACTGCCAGGGGTTGTAGCTCGCCTCCACGGCGAACATCTCCGAGGCGTTGTAGAAGTTGAAGAGGTCATGCAGGATCATGAAGGGATTGAAGTACGCAAGCTTTGGCTCGACGCCCCCGATAAGCACCCTCGATCAGGCCTATGGACAGCCTGTCGAAGAGGCAGAAATCGATCCTGTGAAGGATAAGGTTCCGGGGATAGGTTTGAAGGGGGTCCCCGGCCAGATCACCCGCTTTAATCGGGAATCGAAACGGGTCCAGGCTGGAATAGAGCATGACCCAGATCGCCGTGTACTTGAAGTCCCGCCAGTAGCCCGTTATCCGCATGAAATCGTAATAGTCGGGGGCATCGGAGAGGGTGAGGTCTCCGGTCTGTCCGCTGCCCCACGTGAAGCGATCCCGGCCGAACGTGAAGGACCAGTTATGCCCGCCCAGGGCCAGGAAGGCGCGGAAGGGAAGACTCACGTCGACAAAGGAAAGATCGAGGGGGACGTTCGCGTAATTCGCCGGAACGAGAGCCGGATTGACCGTATCGTGGAGCTCCCGAAGGGAAAGATCCATTGCGGCGTACACGTTCTCGCCGGCCCAGGCCTCGACGGGGATGGACACGAGGGGCTGCCTTTGGTTGTAGCCGTACTCCCATTCAGTGGTTGCCGGGTTTCCATTGGTGTGGAAATAGCCCTCCAGCGCGGCCGCCGGATGCCATGCAAAGCCGAGCCCCATTGGCTGGGCGGGGGAAAAGGTGGGAAGGGTCGCGCTTATCTCGTCATACGCGCGTTTCCCGGCCGGGGAGAGGGTCTGGGGGTCGATCTTCTCCAGCATGAGCAGGATCTCGTCGACCGAGTACGGGCCGGCCGCGGACAGCGGTTCCTTTCCCTGCTCCAGGTAGATGCTCTTGAGAAGCTCGACGACGGGAGAATCATAGGGAAGGACCGCCTGGTCGTTCTCGGCGAATGCGGCCGCCGGCGCCAGCACGGCGCACAGCGTCAACACAAGAGCGCGGGCTTTCATCCCGGATCCCTCCTTTTGGAGGGATCATACCAGCCCTACAACGCCTTTTCCAGCGCCCGGTTGAGCCTCGCCACGAAGCCGGCGGGGTCCTTCAGCTCTCCGCCCTCGATCAACAGCGCCTCTTCCAGGAGCAGGCGGCTCGCGTCGGCGAGCGCCGCCTCGTCCTGAAGGGCCGCCATCTTGGCGATGATGGGATGCGAGGGGTTTATCTCGAGGATGGGCTTGAGCTCCGGCATCTCGGAGGTGCCCAGGCTCTTTAAGATCTGACGCAACTGCAGGCTGGGGTCACGGTCGTCGAGCACGATGCACGACGGGGAGCCGGTGAGGCGGGAGCTCGCCCTCACGTCCCTCACCTCGTCTCCCAGCGCCTTCTTGATCCGGGAGATCACCGGGGCCGCATCCGCCGCCTTCTTCCTGTCCTCCTCGGTTTGGAGGTCCTCGGCGGTGCCGGTCCTGTTCACCTGCTTCAGCTCCGTCTCCATGAAGGTGCCGATGGCAGGCGCCACAAGCTCGTCGATCTCGTCGTCCATCAGCAGCACTTCCATCCCGCGGGCCGCATAGGACTCAAGGAGCGGCGAGCTTCGAAGGCTCGCCTCCCTGCCTCCCGTGATATAGTAGATGGCCTTCTGGTCCTTTTTCATCCGGTCACGGTACCCGGCCAGGCCGGTCCAGCCGTCCACGGCGGTGGTTTTGTAGCGCACAAGCTCCAGGAGCTGGTCGCGATGCTCGAAATCCTGGAGCACTCCCTCCTTCAACGCCCGCCCGAACTCCGCCCAGAAAGCGGCGTATTCCTTGGGATCCTTGGCCAGGTTCACCAGGTCCTGGAGGATCTTGCGCACGGAAGAGGAGCGGATGTTCGCCATGATCCGGTTCTTCTGGAGGATCTCGCGGCTGACGTTGAGGGGAAGATCCTCGGAGTCGATCACCCCGCGGACAAAGCGCAGGTACATGGGGAGGAGCTCCTTCTCGCTGTCCGTGATGAAGACCCGCTTGATGTAGAGCTTCACCCCAGGCTGCCAGTCGTAGCGGAAAAGGTCGAAGGGCGCCTTCCGGGGGATGTAGAAGAGGGTGGTATACGCAAGGGCCCCCTCCACGGAGTTGTGCATCCACAGAAGGGGATCTTCCGTGTCGTGGGTGAGGGTCTTGTAGAACTCCTTGTAGTCCTCCTCCTTGAGCTCCGACTTGGGCCGGGTCCAGAGCGCGAGGGCCGCGTTCACCTGCTCCACCTTGTCCACCGCGCCGCCATGCTGCCCCTCCTCCTGGTAATGGAGGTGGATGGGAAAGGCGATGTGGTTGGAGTACTTGCGGATGATCTCCAGTATCCGCCAGCGGTCCGCGAACTCTCCGCCCTGCTCGTTCAGGTGAAGGGTGACGGTGGTTCCGCAGCCGTCCCGCCTGGCTTCCGCGATCTCGTACTCTCCCTTGCCGTCGCTGGTCCAGCGCCACGCCTTCTCGTCACCGATCCGGCGGGAGATCACCTCCACGCTGTCCGCGACCATGAAGGAGGAGTAGAACCCCACGCCGAACTGGCCGATAAGGTTGGTGCCCTTCTTGGCGTCCGCAGCCAGGGCCTGGAGGAACTCGCGGGTGCCCGAGCGGGCAATGGTTCCCAGGTTCTCCTCCAGCTCCTTGTCGTTCATCCCGATGCCGGAATCCGAGACGGTGAGGGTTTTCTTGTCCTTTGCGTCGAAGGAGATGTCGATGCGGGGCGTGAAGGGAATGCCCCTATACTCTTCCTGCGTCAGGGTGAGATAGCGCAGCCTGTCCAGGGCGTCCGACGCGTTGGAGACGAGCTCGCGCAGGAAGATCTCGGTATTCGAGTACAAGGAATGGACGATGAGGTTGAGCAGCTGGCTTACCTCGGCTTGGAACTGGTGCTTGGCCATGACTCGACTCCTTTGAAGACGGTGCTTCGGATGAACGAGCTCTCGCTGTTTTACGACAAATTACTCAAAAGATGGGCATCGAGTAAAGCGGAAGGCCCGCTTGACACTTTTTCATAATCCTGCTACTTTCCGCTCACGATATGAACAAGATGACCGGGCGCAAGATTACCGTTCTCATCAATTGGTGGTGGTGGACCTGAGGTAGCCAGGACCACCGTTTTCGCCAGGGAAACCGCGGGTTCTGGTTGCCGGACAACCAGGGCCTGCGGTTTTTCTATTTATGAGCCGCAGAACCTGCAAAGAGGATCTGCGGCTTTTTTTATGCCGGCGGCGGTGCGCCGACGCCGGCAAGAGGGTGCCAAGAGGGCGTCGCCGGCCGGCTGCGGATCCGAGCGGGAAAGAGCGGGCCGCCTTCAATCATAAGGGAGGAAAGAGAATGAGCGTTGCCGTTTCCGAAAAGACGGGGAGAGTGATCTACAGGAAAATCCCCGGAGAGAGGTTCACCCCCTTCGGCCTGGCAAAGAAGCTGCAAGCGAAGGTGCTATTGGAAAGCGCCTCTTTCCGCGGCGGCCGCGAGAGGTACTCCATCCTGATTCTCAAGGAAGCCTTCTCCATCGTGGAGACGCGGGAAGGCATCTTCATGGAGAAGGGTGGGAAGAGACATCGCGTGAAGCACGGAGGCAAGGACCTCTTGAGCGTTCTCCTTTACTTTGCTGATCAGCATGCGGGAGAGGGCTCAGGCTTGCCGTTTCCCGTGGGAGGCGCCGGCTACCTCTCCTATGAGTATGCCGCGAAGTTCGACACGGTGCGCCTGTCCCGCAAGAGCGATCCCCTGGGGGTTCCCGAGGCGTACTTCATCTTCGGGCACGTGTACCTCGTCTTCGACCACTACACCGACACCCTCACCATCTTCGGGGTCAACTACCGCGAAGCGCACGTGGACTTGGAGAAGGAGATCCGCCAGACCGAGGAGCGGATCAATGACCTCGACTTCAACTACCTGGGCTCCCGCCCGGCGGACGCGCGGGCCACTCTTCTCACCCCTGCCTCCGAGCGGGAGGAGTACCTGGAGGGGGTGGCGAAGGTGAAGGATGAGATCGTGCGGGGCAACCTCCTTCAGGGGGTCCTTTCCCGGCGGCTTACCTTCCGCACCGAGGTCCCGGCCCTTGAAGCCTACAGGAACCTGCGCTCATTCAATCCTTCCCCCTATATGTTCTTCCTCGATTTCGGAGGCTTCCAGCTCTTCGGCTCCTCCCCCGAGGTCCACGTGAAGGTGAAGGACGGCAAGGCCGTCATGCGGCCCATCGCGGGAACACGACCCCGGGGGGCCACCGAGGCCGAGGACGTCCGGCTGGAGAAGGAGCTGCTCTCCGACGAGAAGGAGAAGGCGGAGCACCTGATGCTGGTGGACCTGGCCAGAAACGACCTGGGAAGGATCTGCGTGCCGGGGACCGTCAGGGTGACGGAGAGCATGGTGATCGAGCGCTACTCCCACGTGATGCACATCGTGTCCCAGGTGGAAGGGGACCTGACGCCCGACAGGAGCGGGATCGATGCGATCCGGGCCACCTTCCCCGCCGGAACCGTGAGCGGCGCGCCGAAGATCAAGGCCATGGAGATCATCGACGGGCTTGAGAAGGAGACGCGCGGCTTCTACGCGGGAATCGTCGGGTACCTGGAGCCGGGCGGGAACCTCGACACCTGCATCACGATCAGGAGCGCGCTCAAGATGGGAGACCGGCTCGTTTTCCAGGCGGGCGCGGGGATCGTCTACGATTCCGTGCCGCAGAAGGAATACGAGGAAACGTCGGCCAAGCTCAGGGCGCTGGGCAAGGCCATTGGAGTGGAGGTGTAAAATGACGCTGATCATCGACAACTACGATTCGTTCACGTACAACCTGTTCCAGATCCTGTGCGAGATCTCCGACGAGCCCGTGCGGGTGGTCAGAAACGACAGGATCACGATCAAGGAAATCTCCACCATGGCCCCCAAGCGGATCGTCGTTTCGCCGGGGCCCGGAACACCCGAGCAGGCGGGGATCACGGTTGAAGCCATCCGGACCTTCGCCGGCCAGATCCCCATCCTCGGTGTATGCCTTGGCCACCAATCTATCGCGTACGCCTTCGGAGGCAAGATCACGGCGGCCAAGAGGATCGTGCACGGCAAAGTGGAGAAGATAACACTGGACGGCAAGGGGCTGTTCAGGAACCTCCCCTCCCCCTCCGCCTTCACCCGCTACCACTCCCTCGTTGTGGACCCCGAGAGCGTTCCCGAGGAGCTGGAGGTGAGCGCCACATCCAGCGATGGGGAGATCATGGGCTTGAGGCACAAGCGCTTCCAGATCGAGGGCATCCAGTTCCACCCCGAGTCCATAGCCTCGGAGCACGGAAAGAGGATTCTCAAGAACTTCCTGGTCTATCGCAGGGAGCCCTTCGCTTCCACCGGGTCTCTGGGCAGGCTCATGGCGGGCAAGGACCTCGAGAACGCCGAGGTGGAGGGCTTCATGGAGGAGCTGACCGAGGGCAACCTCGACAAGTCCCAGATCGCCGCCTTCCTTTCCTGCCTCACCATGAAGGGCGTCACCCCGCAGGAGCTGGCGGCCATGGCGACGGTGCTCAGGAGAAAGATGAAGAGCGTGCCCTGCTCGAAGCTGGTTCTGGACACCTGCGGCACGGGAGGGGACGGGCTTTCCACCTTCAACATATCGTCGCTTGCCGCGCTGGTTGCCTCCGCGTGCGGCGCCTGGGTTGCAAAGCATGGAAACCGCGGAGCCAGCTCCCCCACGGGGAGCGCGGACTTTTACCGCTCCCTGGGCGTGGCCGTGGAGCTTCCCCCGCAAAAGGCGGCGCAGATGCTGAAGCGCACCGGGTTTACGTTCCTCTTCGCCCCCCTGTACCACGGAGCGATGAAGCACGCGGCGGAGGCGCGCAAGGAGCTTCGCGTGAAGACCGTCATGAACCTGCTGGGCCCGCTCATCAACCCGGCCGAGTCCTCCTTCCAGCTCATCGGCGTGTTCGAGGACCGCTACTGCATGCCGATGGCGCAGGCGGCGCGGATGCTCGGGGCAACCAGGGTGATGGTGGTGCATGGGGCCGACGGCATGGACGAGATATCGGTCACGGGCCCCACCCACATCGTGAAGATCGACGAGTCGGGCACGATCAGCGACACCCGATTCGATCCCGCGGAGATCGGGATCCCCGCCTACCGCCTGGAGGAGCTTCGCGGCGGAACGGCCCCGGAGAACGCCGAAACCGCCCGGCAGATCCTCTCCGGCGGCGGGTCCGAAGCCATCCGTGAGGCGGTTCTCCTGAACGCGGGGGCGGCCCTCCACGTGTGCGGGCTGGCGGGCGGGATCAAGGAAGGCTACCGCATGGCCAAGCAGTCCCTTGCCTCCGGCAAGGTCAAGGAGAAGCTGGAGCAGATCCTCAAGGAGGGCGCGCTCATCGCCTCCGCCGCGGAGAGCGTCGCCTGATGAGCATCGTGCGGAAGATCGTCGAACGGCGGCGGGAGCGGATCCGGGCCGAGGGCCACGCTCTGGGCGCGAGCCTGCCCGATTCGCGGCGGGCTCCGCTCGCGCCTCTCGGCCGCGAGCCTTTCCTGATCTGCGAAATCAAGCGCCGTTCGCCGTCCAGGGGCTGGATCGCACGGGACCTGAACGCGGCAGGCCAGGCCAGGGCTTACCGCGGCCGGGGAATCCTGAGCATCTCGGTGCTCACGGAGGAAGACCACTTCTCGGGCTCCCTGAAAGACCTCATCGACGTGAAGGCGGCGGCGCCCGACGCGGCGGTGCTTCGAAAGGATTTCCTCCTGGACGAGGAAGATCTGGACGTGTCCTACAGGGCTGGGGCGGACGCAGTGCTTCTGATCGCCTCGGTGCTGTCCGGCGCCGAGCTGGCCGCGCTCTGCCAAAAGGCGGGGAGCCTCGGGATGGAAGCCCTGGTCGAGGTGCACGACGAAAAGGACGTTGAAAAGGCGAGGCCCCTGCGTCCCGCCTTCACGGGCATCAACTGCCGCAACCTCGCCACGTTCTCCACGGACCTCATCCAGCCCCTGAAGATCCGCCGCCTGATAGACTGGCCCACGCGCCTGATCTTCGAGTCCGGGATCAAAAGCCGTGAGGATGCCCTCTTCGTATTAAGCGCAGGCTTTTCGGGGATGCTGGCCGGAGAATCCGTGACCCGGGACCAAGGGCTGGTGGAGGAGATACTCGGGGCTTTCGGACAAAAACCGGGAGACTTCTGGCGCAAGCTCTTTGATCGTCACCGGCCGGGAAAGCCTCTTGTGAAGATCTGCGGAATCGCCCGGGAAGAAGACGGCCGCCTGGCGGCGGAGCTGGGCGCCGATGTCCTGGGATTCGTGCTCGCTCCATCCCCTCGTCGGGCGGACCCCGCCCTCATCAAGAAGCTTTCAGACCTGCGGGTCCCCAAGGTGGCCGTGGTTGTGGGGCCGGGAGACGAGGGAACCGCGCTCGCGCGCCGCCTGCTTCAAGACGGGCTCATAGATGCCGTCCAGTTTCACGGGGAGGAAGCGCCGGAGGAATGCTTTGCCGCCGCATTTCCCTACTATAAAACAGTGCGCGTGGCGGCCCCGAAAGACGTTGAAGAGATTGGAAGGTACCGCTCGCCTCGGGTGCTCGTGGACGCCAGGAGCCCCCGGGCTGCCGGCGGCACGGGGCAGAGGATTCCGGCATACCTGGTCTCCCTCGTGAAGGAGCGCCACCCGCTGTGGCTGGCGGGGGGGATCGGTCCTGAAAACGTGCGTGACATCGTGCGCGGTTTCTCACCCGAGCTGATAGATGCATCCAGCGGGCTGGAAAGCTCTCCGGGGAAAAAGGACCCGGACAGATTGAGGAGGTTTTTCAAGGAGATGGCAAATGACGAAACGGATTGACGGGTTCTTTGGCGAGTTCGGCGGACGCTACGTGGCCGAGGTCCTGGCGAATCCCCTGGCCGAGCTTGAAAAGGCGTTCCATGAAGCCCAGGCGGACAAAGCTTTCCGCGCCGAGTTCGATGAGCTGTGCCGCAGCTACACGGGCAGGCCCACGCCCTTCCTGGCCGCCGAAAACGCAAGCCGCAAGCTGGGCGGCGCCCGGATCTTCGTGAAGCTTGAAGGGCTTGCCAACACGGGCGCGCATAAGATCAACAACGTCATTGGGCAGTGCCTCCTGGCCAGGCGCATGGGCAAGAAGAGGATCATCGCGGAGACGGGCGCGGGCCAGCACGGTTTCGCCACCGCCGCGATGTGCGCCAAGATGGGATTCACGTGCCGCGTGTACATGGGAGAGGTGGACATCCGCCGCCAACGGCCAAATGTGTTCTGGATGGAGCTGTTCGGCGCCGAGGTCGTGCCCGTTTCCGGGACCTCCGGCACACTGAGCGATGCCATCAATGAAGCAATGCGGGATTGGGCTGACAGCTTCCAGGACACCCACTACCTGTTGGGCTCCGTGCTGGGACCGTCTCCGTACCCGGACATGGTGCGGGAGTTCCAGTCCGTGATAGGCCGGGAGGTTGAAGAGCAGGTTGCACAGGAGGGGCTGGACGTTGAAGCCCTGGTGGCCTGTGTGGGCGGGGGCTCAAACGCCATGGGCTTCTTCTCTCCGTTCATTGACCGCGCAAAGCCGCGCCTCATAGGCGTGGAGGCGGGTGGAAGGGGAAAGGGCGCGGGAGAGCATGCCACACGCATGGACGGCTCCGGCATCCCGGGTATTGTCCACGGATACAAGTCACTGTTTTTAGAGGATGAGGACGGCCAGCTCCTGCCCACCCATTCGATCTCAGCCGGCCTGGACTACCCCGGTATTGGGCCGCAGCTTGCCCACCTGGGAAAAACCGGCAGGGTGGAGTTCACGCGCGCCTCCGACTCCGAGGCGCTTGAAGCCGTGAGGTTCTTTGCGGAAAACGAGGGCCTGGTGTTTGCCATGGAATCAGCCCACGCCGCGGCCGCCGCTATGCGCCTGGCCCCGTCCATGCCGAAGAACAAGGCGCTGGTGGTCAACATGTCGGGCCGCGGGGACAAGGATATCTTCATCATGGCCCGGGCACTGGACGGGGCCAACTGGCGAACCTTCCTGCAGGAGGAGGTTGCCCGCAATGCCTAACAGGATCATGGCCCACATGGTGGCCTTCTACCCGGATGAGACGCAGTGCCTGGAGGTAGCGCGCGCCCTGGTGGACGGCGGGGCAACCTACCTGGAGCTTCAGTTCCCCTTCAGCGATCCAACGGCTGACGGCCCTGTTATCCAGCGCGCATGCTCACGAGCGCTCAAGCAGGGCTTCACCGTTCAAAGGGGTTTGCGCATCCTGGAGCGCATCCGCGCCTTCACCCAGGTGCCCGTGTTCGTAATGAGCTACGCAAACCTCGCCGTGCGGCGCGGCACACGGGAATACGCGCGCCGCTGCAAGGAAGCCGGCGCCTTCGGGCTCATCGTGCCGGACCTTCCTCCTGATTTGGATGAGGGCCTGTATGCCGCGGGCAAGGCTGAGGGCCTGCACGTGGTTCCCGTTGTCGTGCCCACCATTACGGACAAAAGGCTTGCCCTGGTGCGCGCAAAGAAGCCGGCTTTCATCTATGCGGCGCTGCGCAAGGGCATTACGGGGGCCGCCACCAGGATCGGGGAGGAGAACCTCTCGTTCCTCTCCCGGCTGGCGGATGGTGAAACAAAGATCATGGCCGGGTTCGGCATTTCAGAGCGAGGCCAGGTGGAGGCGCTGGCGGAACATGTGCACGCGGTGATTATCGGGTCGGCGTTTGTCGCTGCGGCCGGGGGGGATGAGGATGGCCGGCTTGCGGCCGGCTCGCCCGCACCTTCGCCCTACGTCGCGGTGCTCTCGAAAATCCGCGGGCTCGTGTAGAATCAAAGCAGCGGCGGCGGTTGCACGAGGGTTCTATGTTCTTAGGACATTTCGCGGTCGGATTAGCGGCCAAGCCAATCGCCCCAAAGGCATCTCTGGGAGTCCTCCTGGTCGCCACTCAAGTGATAGACATATTATACGCCGTATTCTTGATCGCCGGTGTCGATCTTGTAGGTGCTGCTAGCCCCTGGGATCATGGGCTTGTCATGTCCGCGGTCTGGTCGGTCGCGGCTTTCGCGATCGCCTTCTTGGTCTCCCGAGACCTACGGACTGGCATTGTAATCGGGCTCCTGGTCCTGAGCCATTGGGTGGGGGATTTCATCGCCTATGATCACGTCCTCCCGCTCGCGTTCGGCGGCTCTCCATCGGTCGGCATCGGCTTGTATAGCTCCGTCGTGGTGATGGTTGCCGGCGATGTTCTGCTGTTCGCCGGGGCGATCGCCATCTACCTCCTCAAGACAAAAGCGAAGGACCGCACGGGCAGGTGGTCGTTTTGGCTCATGGCAGCCTATATCTTCGCCATGATGCCGACGTGTGCATTACCGGGGAAGCTGGTAATCATTGCGGCTTTCCTGATGCTCACCTTGTTGCCGTTCGGAATCTGGATCGACCGCCATCGTTTCGTGATCCCCTCCCGTATCGACGGACAAGGAGGCAAAGATGTATAGAGCTCTCAAGATCATAATCGCCATCTCGGCCATTTCCTTTTTCAGCGCAGGCTGCGAAACCTGGGACATGCCCGTGTATAAGGACCCCGTTGTTCTCGGATCCGACGGTTCCTCGGGCCGGATCGCCATTGTCTACCATCCCGGCGCAACGGCTTTTACGGAAAGCATGGTGACGAGATTGGGGCAGGAGCTGGCCTCCAGAGGCTACATTGCCACATTGTTCACGGCCAATCCCGAGCTTTCCCTGGATCAGGGAAGCTACACGGCGCTCGTCCTCGGCTCTCCAGTCTACGGAGCGGAGATACGTCCGCCGGTCAAGGATTTCATTATCGCGAACGCGCCCTTCTCCATTCCCGTCTTCGCTCTGCTCACCGGCGGCTTCGGGACGGCGTGGTATGAAGAAAATGACCTCCCGGCGCTTATCAACTTTCTCAAGCAAGCGAACGTGAGCCTCACCGCTTGTGTCAAGATCGCTGCGGGAAGCTTCGAACCGGAAATCAAGAAACGCATCGCTTACTTGAGCGATGCGATCGACGGCGTTTTGGGGAATGACTGATGTCCCCGCTAAAAAGAGAGCCTTTGCGATGAAGCGACGTGTCCCCGTCTTCATCATTCTGCTGCTCGTTTTCGCCGCGCTCCCCGCGGCTGCGCAGAAGGGGCCTCTCTCCATGGGGCCGATGGTTGGAGTCGTACCCGCGGGGGATTACTTCCTCATGCCCATAGGCGTGGACTTGCGCTACACCATCCTCGACTGGCTGTCATTAAGAGCGGACCTCTGTTACGCGCCCCTCGTCCCATCGGTCCAGGGCTATCCTGTCATTGCGGTCGGTGCGGAGATGGGCTCCGCGGGCTTCTACGGCAAGGTGATGGGCGAAACGCTGCTCGCCATTGCGGAATCGCAGCTCTTCATTCCCATCGTCACCGCAGGCATGGGATTCGGCATCGTGGGGTTCTTCATAGAGATCGATTTCAATGTGCTCTTCGCCTATGGCGCCATTGCGCCTTCCTTAGGCTCCACGTTGGGGTATCGCTTCGCGCTCTAGTGACGCTCACCCCTTGGGCCCTTTCTGCCGGCCATCCGCAGTATCTCCCCGAAAAGCTCGGCAACGACCGCTATCCCGTAATCCCTGAAGTTCTCTTCATTTTTCCAGAAGTCCTCCAGGCGCCCGCGGCCTTCCCGCTCGTATCCCATCACCTTCGCCATCATCTGGACCTTGTCCAAACCCTTCACGAGCCGCGCTTCAGCCGAGGAGCCCGCCTGGAACTCCGCGAACAGCCGCTTCCACTGCGCATCCTGGCCGTCAAAGAGTCGATCGAACACATCGTTTTCCACAGCCGTCTTTGCGGCGCGAAACTGGGAGTCTCCCACCGGCATGGGGATGTCCATCATCTTGGACTCCGGAAGGTCGTGGATCAGCGCCATCCGCATGGCGGCGAGTACGTCCATCGGCGGCTGTGCGAGGGGAGCCACGAGGCACACCAGAAGCGTCAGGGCATGGCTGTGGGCCGCAACGCTCTCGGGCTCTGCCACTCCGCGAAGGAGGTAACCGGACCTGGGGACCCGATCCAGCGGGTGAAGCTGAAGAAGCAGGTCAATGATCGCGCCGATTGAACCGGAAGGAGAAGGCTGAGCCGGCAATGTCATGCGCCGAATCATATCACAGCGGCGCGTCTTGCGCCTCCACGCCCATTCACTGTACCTTCACTCTAAAGGAGGATGATATGAAGCGAATCGCGGTATCTCTGATCGCTCTCCTTGTCGCCTTCTCGACGTTCGCACAGGCAAAACTGCCGGATCTGAAGGGCAGGACCATCCGTGCCGTCACGGAGAACGCCTACACCCCGCTCAACTTCGTGGATCCCAAGACGGGCAAAGCGATGGGGTGGGAATACGATGCCGTGAACGAAATCGGAAAAAGACTGAACGCAAAGATCGCCTGGAACATCTGCTCGTGGGACACGATGATCCAGGCCATCCGCGACGCCCAGTACGACGTGGGCATGGACGGGATCTCGATTACGGACGAGAGGAAGAAGCAGGTGGCGTTTTCAGATCCGTACATGGTGAGCCAGCAGTTCATGCTGGTGCGCAAGGGCGAAAACCGGTTCAAGAACGCGGCGGAGTTCGGCCCGGACCCGAAGCTTCTCATCGGCTCGCAGGCGGGCACGACGAACTTCTACGTGGCGGTGTACAACGTCCTGGACGGCAAGGAGGACAACCCGAGGATCAAGCTGTTCGAGACGTTCGGCGCCGCGGTCCAGGCGCTCATAGCCGGGGACGTGGATTGTGTGCTCATGGACGCCGCGTCCAGCAGGGGCTACGTAGGCGCCAACCCCGACAAGCTCAAGGTCATCGGAGACCCCCTGGGAACGGACTACTTCGGCTTCATCTTCAAGCTCGGGTCGGATCTGGTGGCGCCCTTCAACGCGGCCATCGCGGCGATGAAGACGGACGGCACGCTGGACAGGCTCAACACGAAGTGGTTCTACGAGTATAGCGCAAAATAGCCCGGTGACCGGCAAACGGGAAGGCGGGGAGCGCTTCCTGCCTTTCGCGGACAGGCTGAAGCGGCTCCCCTTCTGGCTCCTGGGAATCATCCTGCTCGGCGTGCTGGTGCTCTGGAGCATCGCCAGCAGGAGCGACTACCGGGTCATCTTCCGGGCCACGGCGAAAGGGCTTCTCACGACGCTGTGGGTATCCCTGATCGCCTACTTGTTTTCCATCGTCGTCGGCCTGTTCCTCGGCCTGTGCAGGACCTCCCCTTCCCGCGCCATACGGGAGATCGCCACCTTCTGGGTGGAGATCGTGCGGGGCGTCCCCATGCTCGTGATCCTGTACTACATCGCCTTCATCGGAGCCCCGGGGCTGGTGGAGGCGGTGAACTTCATCCTCTCTCCCCTGGTGAGGGCCGGGATCCTGGCGCCCCTGAGTATCAGAAGCATCGATTTCAGCTGGAGGGCCATCATCGCCCTCACCCTCGGCTACGGCGCGTTCATCTCAGAGATATTCAGGGCGGGCATTGAATCCATCCAGGCCGGCCAGTGGGAGGCCGCCTTTGCCCTGGGGCTTCGAAGGGGACAGGTACTGCGCCTCATCGTCCTGCCCCAGGCGGTGCGAAACGTGCTTCCGCCGCTGGGCAACGAGTTCGTAGCGATGATAAAGGACTCGGCGCTTGTCAGTGCCCTGGGCGTGCAGGACGTGACCCAGATGGGCAAGGTCTATGCGGCGAGCACCTTCAAGTTCTTCGAGACGTACAACATAGTCGCCTTCCTCTACCTGTTCCTCACCATCACGCTTTCCATGCTCGTGCGGCTTCTGGAGAAAAGGCTGAAAGCCGGCCGAAGCAGGGCCGTGGGCAGGTAGGAAAAATGCGCGCCGCGATGAAGCGGACGCATGGTTGAAAAAGGAGGCACGAGTCCATGAAAACTGCGGGATCATCTCGAGAAGCCGGCAATCGTGCGGACCCATCCTGGAGGCTGCTCTATGCGGCAGGGAGCGCCTCGGCGCTGCTTTACGTCATCATGATCGTCATTCCCCTCACTCTTGTGTTCACCTCTCCCCAGCCTCCGAGCTCGGGAGGAGCGGCCGTATTGCAGTACATCGCGTCACACAAGGCAATCTACATGGTCGAGCTTGTGTGCTTTGTCGGCCTGAGCGTCCCGGCACTCGTCGTTTTCCTCGCTCTTTCGGTTTCCCTCAAAGAGCTGAACAAGAGCCTGGCTGCAATTGGCGCTTTGATCGGAATTGTTTCCGAAGTCCTGGCTTTGGCGTTGAACAGCAGCCCCCCGTCGCTCAACGGCAATCTGGTGTACCTCAGCGCTCAATACGCGGCGGCAGCCACCGATGCCCAGCGTCTGGCGGCGGCGGCCGCAGCCGAGGGTTTCATCGCAGAGGCGAACGCCGTTTCTTCCGTCGGCTCATTGACCGCGCTCGGCATTCTGATCCTTTCAGTGGTCATGCTGAAGGGCGTCTTCCGCAAGGGTGCCGCGTACTTAGGCATTGCGACGGGTGTCGTGGGAATGGTCTTTGAAGCTCTCAGACCGCTGATTGGTTTCGCCTATGGCATCTATGGGCTTCTGCTGCCGGTATGGTTCGTGGTTGTCGGTTTGAAGCTGTATCAACTGAGCCGCAGTCCCCAACCCGGACAGGGGTGAAAAAAGTGAAATTCACAATAACTGCCGGATCATGGCGTTATTGCGAAATTCACACAATTAGAGCGGGCTCTTGATCTTGGCGGCGGTTCTCTCCGTGACATGGAGATAGATCATAGTCGTTTTGACGCTCTTATGCCCCAGAAGATCCTTTATCGAGCGTATGTCGATGCCGTTTGAAAGCAGAGCGGTAGCGAAAGAATGCCGTAGAGTGTGGCATGATGCCCGTTTTTGGATGCCGCTGCCTTCATAGGCATGGGCGAAAATCGCCTGGACCGTTCTCTTGGTGTACGGTTTCCGGCTTTGGGTGAGGAAAAGGAACTCCTTGCCGTCCCGATCCCGTACAAGAGCCTTTAACTCCGCCGCGAGGGCTTCCGAGAATACCGTGATCCGGTCCTTGTTCTGCTTTGAATTGACTATCCGGACAGTCAGGGAAGGGAAATCAAGATCCCGGATTTTAATCCTCACGAGCTCACTCACCCTGAGGCCCGAGCCGAACAGCATGGAGATCATCAGGCGGTGCTTCGGGTTACGGATCCTTGACAGAAGAATCAGAATGTCGGCTTTTTCCAGGAACGAGGGAAGCCGGTGTCTTGGACGGGCCTTTTCCAGCTTGTAGGGGCAGGGTTTTTTCAAAACCAGCTCGTAAAACAGCTTGATTGCGTTCCAGGCGATTCGTCTGGCTTCCTGCGATTCATAGGTGGACAGGAACCGGGATATCCTTTCCACAGGCTCGAATGCGGTCTTCTTGGAAAACTCAAGGAAGCGGCTTAAGCCGTTGCGATACGCCCTGATGGTGTTCGTTGCATATCCGCGGTTCCTCGATTCCCGAAGGAAAGCGTCCAGATAATGGTCCATGAAAAGCGCACTCCCCTACCTGTGTATACGGCGGGAACGTGCTTGATGATTGGGGAAGATGGTTTATAATGAGGCAGAAAAAGAGAAATTCACACACAACGAGTTGAACAAAATCGCTCCGCGATGGCTTTCATCAAGCCTTAGTCTTCATTCGCCGCCATGAAAGCAAGACAGATGTTTCCCGCTTGTTATACAGCATGGGCTATATTGAAGCGGCAACGGTTTTTCCAAGACCCAAATTCGAAGTCGCCGATGTTTTCAGACAAAGCACCCAGTTACTGAAAGGCATCAGTTATGATCATTGGAAAGTCGTAAACGCAATCATAAACTGCCGCGGTCCGAAATTGGGCGGCCATAAACTTGTTTGCCATGAATGCGGGTATGAACAGATATCCTATAATTCATGCAGGAACCGGCATTGCCCCAAATGCCAGGCGAGCAAGCAGGCGCAATGGGTTTACGAGCGGACACAAGAGCTTCTGCCCATAAAATATTTCCATATCGTCTTCACCGTCCCGGCGGTATTGAATTCCCTTATTCTCCAGAATAAAAGAGTGCTCTACGACATTCTCTTTCACGCCGCAAACGAGACTCTTCAAGAAGCCGCGGGAAACCCGAAGAATCTCGGCGCGAAGATCGGATTTATCGCCATTCTCCACACCTGGAGCCAAAACCTACTTGACCATCCACATCTGCACTGCATTGTTACCGGAGGGGGATTGAGCCGGGATAAATCCGCATGGATTGAAAGCAGGAACAACTTCTTTATCTCGATACACATTCTCAATCGATTGTTCAGAGGTAAATACCTGCATTATTTGAAACAGGCATATGCAGCAAAAGAGTTGAGTTTCTTTGGTAAGTTACGCAAGACAGCAGAGACAGCCGGGTTTGCAAAGGTGTTGGATGAATGTTATGCGAAAAAATGGATCGTCTACGCCAAAAAGCCGTTTTCCAATCCGTTACGCGTACTGAAATATATAGGGCACTATACGCATCGGGTAGCGATCAGCAACAAACGGATATTGAATTTCACCGGCGGAAACGTGAGCTTTATATGGAAGGACTACAGGAATAGAAACCGGAAAAAGGTAATGACACTTGGCGCCTCCGAGTTCATGAGAAGATTTCTCCTGCATGTGCTGCCGGAAGGATTCAAGCGTATACGATTTTACGGCCTCTTGAGCAACGGGCACAAAAATGAGAATCTGAAATACATCCGTCGTTTGTTATGCATCGATCTAGAATCTCAACAGCGATCGTATGATTTTTTCTTGGAAGCGCCTGAGACTATCGAAAAAAGATGTCCCCGCTGCAAGAGCGCGAATATTCAGATTATTGAGCTCCCGCCGGAAAATACCGCTGAAAGTTATTGGAACAGCGCGTAATAAAACCCATAGCGCGGGCGGAGCGACTTCGTTCAACATAGGGTTTACGCTCCGCTCCCTCCGGTCGCTCCGGGCTTCGCCACATGCCCCTCTGGCACAGGGCTTGCAGATCAAATCTTCTTACGGTCCTCTAAGATGTGTGGTACACTCTTTTCTATGTTTTGCGGGGCAACCCCTGTGCCAGCCCTTCGGGACGGGGCATGTCGTAAACCCTTTACGTTATACGCCATTGCGCCTTTGTGCATCAGCTGTATAATATGATGTTAGCTCCTTTAAAGAATTTTTACGTCATTATTATATCTCTGGATTTTGCTTAGAAATACTATATGTCACAGAAAATGATGACTAGAAATTATCGGTCTGCAATAATTATTTTTATTGGCATTTTGTTAGTATCGCTTTTGGGATATTTTTTAATAACCAAGAACACTATTGTTGAAGTGTTAAAGTATAGAGAATTCAAAAATGAGCTTGATTCTTTTATAAAGAATTTGAATAAGAATGAATTTGAAAAAGCTGCCTATCAATTCCATTTTCTTGAAGCACAAAGTATTGGAATTGAACAATTAAAAAGAAACTTAGAGTCTATAAAGAATAGATTTGGTAAAATAATTAATGGATCTAATAATATAACTTATTTAAAAACTAATAATGATAATATTTCATATTATGCCATTATTAGAATAGAGAATCCAAAAAATGATGGTGAAGTATTAGAAATAGTTGTGTATGAAGAAAATGGATACGGGAAACCTACTATTACTATATTTAATGGAATTGAATTTAAGGATGAAATAAATCTCACAGATTGGGTAATAATGAATTAAGGAAAAGGAGCTAACATGCTGTTGAACTTGACGCCTAACACTTGTTGCAGCCATAGTTGCCTACGTCCATAGAACCTTATTGCTTTTGGCTTCGGGTCGGCGGCGCAAGTTAACAGCGTTGTTATCTGGCCCCAAGTCCTTTCAAGATTGCCGTGGCCAATAGGAGAACCGATGAATGAGTGCCAAACGTGCAGCTGTGACCGCAGGACTCCATCCAGAAGCGAACCTTTCACATTTCACTCCGTACGAGCAGGAACTAATCCAGAAGCAGTTCTGCACCGAGTTCTATGTAACAAACCAAGGCGGCGTAGTCGAGCTGAGCAGGACATCGGTCTACAGATTCTTCTTGATCAAGCCAACCACAGTCTATCAGGAGCAGTTTAACCTCGATCGGGAGATTGTCGTTCTCTTTAGCGACTATCCGAATTTTGAGCCGCGTACGCTGGATGCTATTGAGGAAGCTTATAAAAGGTACCAGGAACTCCGCATAGAGAAGATATGCTCAGTTCTTATAAGTAGAGATGTGGAAATTGAGCAAAAAATAAAAAGCCTCCTGAAAAACACCAGTGAGAGCCAGATCATCGTTCCATTCCACTACAAGGAGTTGCAGACAGTCTCCGACCTATATTTCTTCAGGAATAGATTCAAAGCCCATTTCTACAGCAGAGACCTTTTCTCATATGAATCTGCACTCAAGAAGGACCTCTACTTTTTCGGCAGGAGTGATCTCGTTCACAAGGTAGTCAATAGACATCGCAGTGGAGAGAATTCCGCACTTTTCGGGCTGAGGAAAACCGGTAAGACCTCTATCATTTTCGGAATACGCAGGGTGCTAAACGCGACTGAGGAGAACTCTGTCTACATCGACTGCCAGGACTCCGGCTTCTATTTAAAGAGATGGAATCACGCCCTTCGCTATATAATCGACGAAATAAAATCTCAAAACCACGCGTCCGTAATCTTGTCCGATGAATCCGAATACACTGAGGATGGCTGTAGCGCGGCTTTTGCAAGAGACATATCAAAGTTGCGCAAGAAACTCGGCGGTAAGCCGATAATGATCATTTTCGATGAGCTGGAGCGTATAACATTCGGGCTTTCTTCGGCCGAGCATTGGAAAACGGGGAAGGACTTCGTCCATTTCTGGAGAACTCTTAGGTCTCTGTTTCAGAAGCTGGAGAGCGTTTTTACCTATCTTATTGTTAGCACGAACCCTCGCTCGGTAGAGACGCCTATGGTCAACGGTGACGAGAATCCCATCTTTTCTCAAGTTCCATACGAATATATCCCGCCATTTGATGTACCTCAGACGAAGGAAATGGTCGAACGCTTGAGCCAGATCATGGGCCTTCACTTCGATGAGATTCTGTATTCGAAATTGACGGAGGATTTTGGAGGCCATCCATTTCTCATTCGCATGGTTTGCAGCGCGATCAATCGCCTTTGTGACTCAACGCGGCCAGTGAGAGTCGATAAAACCGTTTACGAGAAAGGCAAGCAACTCTTCAATAAAGAATATAGTAGCTACATAGAGATGGTGGTCACTGTTCTTCGAGAGAGCTATTCCGACGAGTTCGAAATGCTCAAGTTCCTAGCGCTTGGCGACATACCGACCTTTATGGAGTTCGCCTCCGCATCTCGAGAGTACACAAATCACCTTCTCGGCTACAACATCGTTGATCAAAATAACCAATCCTACTCCTTCAAGATCGAATCGATCAGGGAGTATCTGATATCCGAGAACAAGTACAAGAAGCTAGGCTTAACAAAGAAAGAGATGCTTGCCGAGATATCCGAACGTCGCAATGAACTGGAACCCCGGCTGAGAAACTTGGTGCGCCAAATTCTGCTTGTGGCAATCGGCGAGTCTGCCGCCGCCACCCTGGTTCGCAATATCTACGGTGATCCGAGAAAAACTAGATATGCTGGCCTTTCCTACAAAGAATTGTTTAATCCAAATAGGGTAGATATCTATTGGGACGATCTTCAAAAGATTGTCTTAGCCGAATGGGACCACTTCCAGAATGTGTTCGAAAGAGACAGAGAGGCGTTCATCGTGAATATGAAGGCCGTCAACAAGTATCGGTCTGACGCACACGCAAAGGATATCTCTCCGGAAGAGATGGAACTCTTTCGAGTGTGCGCGACGAGATTGGAGACGCAGATACGAAACTTCTTCGGAGGATAGTGGGGATGGATAGCATGCGGTTGAAGCTGACGGTTTGCTTTTGTCTGATCGGTTCGCCATATCATGTTATAGACTGTACTCTTATTAGCTGACTCGACGCAACTTAACCGCGTTTTTATAGGCTGTAAATGGTAGAAAAAGGAAGTAGTTTACTACAAAGGCGCATCGGCGCATAACGGCACATTGGCGTTCCGGTGCCCTACGGGCACCTTCGGGCTCCGCGGCGCTGCGGCGCGCCGCTCCGCCAAATGTCCCTCGGCCCTGTTGGCCTCTGGCCACTTCGCCAATGTGCTGCACGTTAAGTGTAATGCCCGACGGAGCGCCCGCGGTATCGGACGACTAAGGTCGTCTTGCTTTGCATCCTTGGCTTGGATAGGAGAAATGAATTGACATTAACATGAGATTCAACTTCTATTTATTGGGGTCACTGATTGCCTGACGAAAATAATCAAGTTGATCATGAAAAACTGAATGCTCTTTTCGCTGAACAATACCGGTGGGCAAGTCTATCTGTAACCATCGAAGAGATTGCGAAAGAAAACAAATTACTTATTCGTGATCTTTCCAGATACGATCAAACCATCGCTATTCCTCTCCTGGCAAGTCTCTTAACACTTCCCGAACTGCAATCGCATTGTATTCGTCTTGAAATTCTCAGTTGCCTTGGCAGTGGTGTATTGCCGCGGCAGTAAGAAAGCAAATATAAAGCAATTAGTTCGTTGGTTCTCCCAGATCGGCAAATCGCAATGTGTGACGGGTGAAGATCCGGCTGAAGATGTCTTCGTCTACCTAGTGCAGGATGTGCACGGAGACTACCGGCTTATCGGAGGTATATGGGAGTCGGCTGGCTTCTATACTCAGCGCGTTCTCGATGTAATTTCTACGATGCCTAACACCGGACAATTCGAGCAAATCAAGAGGAGTGTCCGCGCACTACTTATAATCTCCGATATAGTATGTGGCAAAGCTGGGCTGAACCGCTATCAGCTCGGCTCTGATGAACACCATTCGAAACTATCGCCGCGCATACTCGCAGGGCACAAACCCCTAATATCTAGTGTGACGATCTCCTTTGCCGAGCTCAATGAACACAGTATCACACCTGACGATATCGAGCCATTCCTCTTGCATCCGCAGATGAAAAAAGACTTACCTCTGCAGCAGATCGGCCTTAGCTATTTGGATCGCTGCCCGTTGATCGTGCATGGCGTGACGCATCTAACAGTTGCGCTCCCCTCAGCGCTATCCATTGCCATGCGAGACTACGTGATCGCGAAAGTTATTGAAGGAGGGCTAGTCAACACCTTTGATAGCGTACTTGCGCAGAACTATTCGAGCCTATTCTTCGACACACCCCTCCTTGGCGGGCCATTACGAGCGCCAGTCCATTGGAAGAAGTCTGGCGCGCACCAATGGTCGAATTTCTACCTCAGGGTTGATGAGGGCTACTTCATTTCGTTCCACCTCTTCTTGCCATCGGTACAGACGCATCCCAATGGCGGTTTCAAGGGCGTTTATCGAGACGAGGGCGCCCTGACCGAAACGCTGCAAACCTCGATCAATGAGATTCTCAATCATTTCGAAGGGCGGGTCGATTTCAAAGAAGGGCTCGTTGTTCTGGTCGGCTGCGGCTGGGGTAAAGGCTATGCCACCCAAGCTATTGAACTGGAACATGAACATTGGCGATTCGAAAGTATGTCTGCGGCTGACCTCGTGCGACTCAGTTGGCTTGGAGATATGAACCCTGCCTACTTCTGGCGCATCCAAGACGGGCTGGAAGCTGTGAGGAAGGCTGGAGTCCAGATCGTCAATCCCAATGGGATTCTGAATCTGATTGGATGGGTGCGCAGCAACGACGGCCACTTCGTGCCACATGCACAGTTACCGGAGGGCGAGATTTCGCCAGAACGGCCTTTGACGCTATACCCGCCCCTCAACCTTCTGCGGGAAGTGCGCGCTGACTCCGATCGTGGTTATGACCGCCACTGTGCGATTGATAACACTGGGACTTGCCACAACGTCCAGCATGCCTCGTCGAAGCCGTTCTTCAGCAGTGAAAGTGCTAGGCGCGTTTATGCCTCTATGGACGACGTGCGAAACAGGACACTTACGTCAGTGTATGAGGGCAAGCTCAAACTTTGGCTGTCCGTGGCCACACCCAACATTGCTGAAAGAGATGTCGAGTACGGGCTTTGGGAAATGGCGGGCGAATGGCTGCATCGCATAGGAAATGCTCTTGATGAGCGCGGCGAGACTACAACTGAGACGCATAGTCTCAGGGTCTATATTGAATTCCGTGACGGCAATCCAACAAAGGAAAAGGGTGAAAAACCGGCTCTCAAAGACCTTTTCCCACTCTGTACAATCGAACCTCATAGTGAGCCTAGCGCATGCAAAGCCGTCTTCCAAGCCGGATTTCTGGCTGGCTTTCGCATTGCCGAGAACGTTGCTGAGCGTCTCTTTGTTCGCACGCTATCGCGGGCTTACCTGCATCTCCTTGGCGTAGAAGATTGCGACGGCGAGGCCGAGGCTGTTGAGGCCCTCGTTGTGCCCAACGATTTTGCTCGCAGCTTCCATCTTTTTCAAACGCAGCAATTCATAGATTATATCCGGGATACGCTACCCAAAAAGCTCATTGCCATCGATCCGGTGGATGATGCCGCAACGAGAATAGGTCTTGGCGGGCGTGTCCTTGAAAAAGGGCAGAGCAACAAGATCGAAGGCAGAGAAGCATGCACGGTTTTTCTTGGTAAGGTCGTCGATACCTTGCTAGCTGAGATATTCGAGGCTCTCGCCGCGTTCAGCCGGCTTTCAACACTCAAACGCCTTGTGGCCAATTGCGAGAAAGCAAATGCCGAGGAAGACCATTGGAAGCGGACATCAGCCGCTGTCCCAGGCCTACACGGCAACGAGCCAGATACCACCGATCGCTTTATCAAGCAGCTATCGAAGTTTGCTGGTGCTGCAATCGCAAGCCGTATCTTAACTGAGATCGCTTTATGCGTCTGTCCGGCTGGGGATGCCATACAGATATCGGATATCGAACTGAGCAAATTGATCGCACGCGCTGCGTTGGTGGTACGAATTGGTGGTCTATCAGATGCTATCTATTACAACGCACTCCCTCCGGAAGCTCACGATCTCGCCATTAGGCGATGTACTTTTTCGCGATGAATTTGGGCACTTGGTGGTTGAACCTATGCTGGCTCGCGTGATTGGGGAAAAACTCATTGCCGACGCACCTTTGCAGAAGAGGAACTATGAAGATCCAGAATTCTTACCTCGGCCAAAGAAAAGATTGGTGATGAATTCTGGAACATCTGGAATCTCGAGATGGATTTCAGCATAGATGAAGCCCGAAACATTATTGGCGCATTGGAGGATAAAGGTATTGCGGATCACACCGCGATATTCACGATTAAGCAGAGCGAGTACCTATCTCTCGTTTGCTCTGACCAAGTCTCCGGAAATGCAGCCAGAAGGTTCCTTGATCAGTTTTCGCTTGCTGCGCGGCCACGCTGGAATATGCCGCCTATAGGCTTCAACGCCAAAGACATTTATCCTTGGCGTTTTGGCCGACGGCTGTCCTTTGTAACGCGCCCAATTCTGAAAGTAGATGATAGCGATGACCCTCTGCTGATCATTGCTCCCGCCTCTCTGAGAAATGGCTTTGCTTACGTTTTTGATGGTGCTTATAACGGACGGCTTGAGCAAGCATTCTTCCACAGCAAGGAAATGAGGAATACCTGGTGGGGCAAAGCAAGCGAAGGTCACACCTTCAATGCAGAGGTTGCGAAGGAGCTGTCGGAGAAAGGATGGCAAGTTCGCGAGAACGTCGGGATGCCCGAGCTCCTCAATCGCAAGATCGAGCAGGACTATGGAGATGTCGATGTGCTTGCGTGGCGGACCGATCGCGAAGAGGTTCTGGTAGTAGAATGTAAAGACCTATCATTGGCACGCAACTATTCGGAGATTGCCGCTCTGCTTTCGGACTATCAAGGTGCTGAATCTGAGGGCGAGCCAGATAAGCTCAGAAGACATCTCAACCGTGTCGAGTTTCTTCAAGACAATTGCGACCAGCTCCAGCACTTCACCGGAGTTCAGGGACCGCGGATTGTATCCTGTCTAGTTTTCAGCGGCGTTGTCCCTATGCAGTACGCTAAGATCGACGCTCTAGCAAATACTCATGTCGGCGGGATCCCGAACATTCTGGAACTTTAGTTTGACTACAACGACACCGAGTTCAGTATTGATCAGGCCGGTAACAAAGTAACGAAGCGGGGTTGGGCTAGATTTCAGAGACCTTTAAAGCAGTAACAGGGGTTGAACGGTGAACGTCGAAGTACATCAATGTACTTTGACGAGCTTTTAACCATGAGAGTCGGGCACTACACTTAACAGCACGTATACGCTTCGGCGCCCGGTAGGGCGCCTCGGGCTCCGCGGCGCTTCAGCGCGCCGCTACGCCACATGGCCTTCGGCCTTGTTGGCCTCGGGCCACGTCGTATACGTGCGGCCGTTGAACAAAATCGCTCCGCGATGGTTTTCATCGAGCCCTAGTCTCCATTCGCCGCCCTGAAAGCAAGACAGATGTTTCCCGCTTGTTATACAGCATGAGCTGTATTGAAGCGGCAACGGTTTTTCCAAGACCCAAATTCGAAGTCGCCGATGTTTTCAGACAAAGCACTCAGTTGCTAAAAGGCATCAGTTATGATCAGTGGAAAGTCGTAAACGCAATCATAAACTGCCGCGGTCCGAAATTGGGCGGCCATAAACTTGTTTGCCATGAATGCGGGTATGAACAAATATCCTATAATTCATGCAGGAACCGGCATTGCCCCAAATGCCAGGCGAGCAAGCAGGCGCAATGGGTTTACGAGCGGACACAAGAGCTTCTACCCATAAAATATTTCCATATCGTCTTCACCGTCCCGGCGGTATTGAATTCCCTTATTCTCCAGAATAAAAGAGTGCTCTACGACATTCTCTTTCACGCCGCAAACGAGACTCTTCAAGAAGCCGCGGGAAACCCGAAGAATCTCGGCGCTAAGATCGGGTTTATCGCCATTCTCCACACCTGGAGCCAAAACCTACTTGACCATCCACATCTGCACTGCATTGTTACCGGAGGGGGATTGAGCCGGGATAAATCCGCATGGATTGAAAGCAGGAACAACTTCTTTATCTCGATACACATTCTCAATCGACTGTTCAGAGGTAAATACCTGCATTATTTGAAACAGGCATATGCAGCAAAAGAGTTGAGTTTCTTTGGTAAGTTACGCAAGACAGCAGAGACAGCCGGGTTTGCAAAGGTGTTGGATGAATGTTATGCGAAAAAATGGATCGTCTACGCCAAAAAGCCGTTTTCCAATCCGTTACGTGTACTGAAATATATAGGGCGCTATACGCATCGGGTAGCGATCAGCAACAAACGGATTTTGAATTTCACCGGCGGAAACGTGAGCTTTATCTGGAAGGACTACAGGGATAGAAACCGAAAAAAGGTAATGACACTTGCCGCCTCCGAGTTCATGAGAAGATTTCTCCTGCATGTGCTGCCGGAAGGATTCAAGCGTATACGATTTTACGGCCTCTTGAGCAACGGGCACAAAAATGAAAATCTGAAATACATCCGTCGTTTGTTATGCATCGATCTAGAATCCCAACAACAATCGTTTGAATCTTTCTCGGAAGCACCTGAGATCATTGAAAAACGATGCCCGCGCTGCAATAGTGCTAATATACAAATCATTGAACTTCCACCGGAAGAGGCATCTGAAAGTTATTGGAACAGCGCGTAATAAAACCCATAGCGCGGGCGGAGCGACTTCGTTCAACATAGGGTTTACGCTCCGCTCCCTTTGGTCGCTCCGGGCTCCACCACATGCCCCTCTGGCACAGGGGTTGCAGGTCAAATCTTCTTACGGTCCTCAAAGATGTGTGGTACACTCCTGTCTATGCTTTGCGGGGGCAACCCCTGTGCCAGCCCTTCGGGACGGGGCATGTCGTAAACCCTTTACGTTAAATGACAGCGCAACGGGATTTGGAAGTGCGACCATTTGAAGAATTCATTTGGGTAATTAGCCTGATGCGTTATGGTTTTTAGATTTCTTTACTTGTCTTTTCTACGACATCTGCGGCCTTCCTCGCCGCATTTCGGAGTCCTCTTGTGGGGGTGCGATCACTTTATGAGTAGCTGATCTCTCAACGTGGGAGAACAGGCCGCAGAATCAACGTAGTATTCTAGTATAAATGCCTTCTATATACCTGCTCTTGAGAGCCGTGGGTTGTTCGTAATTGACTGGCAGAGTATATTCCAAAGGGCGCCGTCATTTAACAGAGCGTATATGCTCCGGCGCCCTGTTCGGGCGCCTCCGGGCTCCGCGGCGCTGCGGCGCGCCGCTCCGCCACATGGCCCTCGGCCTTGTTGGCCTCGGGCCACGTCGTATACGCTCGGCCCGTTGAACAAAATCGCTCCGCGATGGTTTTCATCGAGCCCTAGTCTCCATTCGCCGCCCTGAAAGCAAGACAGATGTTTCCCGCTTGTTATACAGCATGAGCTGTATTGAAGCGGCAACGGTTTTTCCAAGACCCAAATTCGAAGTCGCCGATGTTTTCAGACAAAGCACTCAGTTGCTAAAAGGCATCAGTTATGATCAGTGGAAAGTCGTAAACGCAATCATAAACTGCCGCGGTCCGAAATTGGGCGGCCATAAACTTGTTTGCCATGAATGCGGGTATGAACAAATATCCTATAATTCATGCAGGAACCGGCATTGCCCCAAATGCCAGGCGAGCAAGCAGGCGCAATGGGTTTACGAGCGGACACAAGAGCTTCTACCCATAAAATATTTCCATATCGTCTTCACCGTCCCGGCGGTATTGAATTCCCTTATTCTCCAGAATAAAAGAGTGCTCTACGACATTCTCTTTCACGCCGCAAACGAGACTCTTCAAGAAGCCGCGGGAAACCCGAAGAATCTCGGCGCTAAGATCGGGTTTATCGCCATTCTCCACACCTGGAGCCAAAACCTACTTGACCATCCACATCTGCACTGCATTGTTACCGGAGGGGGATTGAGCCGGGATAAATCCGCATGGATTGAAAGCAGGAACAACTTCTTTATCTCGATACACATTCTCAATCGACTGTTCAGAGGTAAATACCTGCATTATTTGAAACAGGCATATGCAGCAAAAGAGTTGAGTTTCTTTGGTAAGTTACGCAAGACAGCAGAGACAGCCGGGTTTGCAAAGGTGTTGGATGAATGTTATGCGAAAAAATGGATCGTCTACGCCAAAAAGCCGTTTTCCAATCCGTTACGTGTACTGAAATATATAGGGCGCTATACGCATCGGGTAGCGATCAGCAACAAACGGATTTTGAATTTCACCGGCGGAAACGTGAGCTTTATCTGGAAGGACTACAGGGATAGAAACCGAAAAAAGGTAATGACACTTGCCGCCTCCGAGTTCATGAGAAGATTTCTCCTGCATGTGCTGCCGGAAGGATTCAAGCGTATACGATTTTACGGCCTCTTGAGCAACGGGCACAAAAATGAAAATCTGAAATACATCCGTCGTTTGTTATGCATCGATCTAGAATCCCAACAACAATCGTTTGAATCTTTCTCGGAAGCACCTGAGATCATTGAAAAACGATGCCCGCGCTGCAATAGTGCTAATATACAAATCATTGAACTTCCACCGGAAGAGGCATCTGAAAGTTATTGGAACAGCGCGTAATAAAACCCATAGCGCGGGCGGAGCGACTTCGTTCAACATAGGGTTTACGCTCCGCTCCCTTTGGTCGCTCCGGGCTCCACCACATGCCCCTCTGGCACAGGGGTTGCAGGTCAAATCTTCTTACGGTCCTCAAAGATGTGTGGTACACTCCTGTCTATGCTTTGCGGGGGCAACCCCTGTGCCAGCCCTTCGGGACGGGGCATGTCGTAAACCCTTTACGTTATAGGCCATTGCGCCAAGAGTTTTTGCAGTATAAGGTATTTTTATGCGTCTATTTTTTGGATGGCTCCCAATGTACAAGGGCCTCCAACGAAAGCCCAGCGACACAGAACTTAACGCGTTCGGTGCTGGTACTCGCGATCCTAGTCGATACTCCGTGATTAAGTGCACAGCTCAGCACGAAACCCATATTATATTGGATAGCACTACTTGCCGGGCTGTGTTGCAATCCCCCGTCACCGGGGGGTCGCACTCTCACGAAAAGTAGCGCGCCGTGTAGCTTTCCAAGGAGGGTTCCATGCTTCCTAATGTCCTTAACAGCACTGGACTCCTTGCATTCACAATCGGGATAGGCTACTCTGTACTCGTTCCCATTTGGCCGCTCTTGCGTATTCCACACTACCTCTGGCTTAAGATCCTCCATGACAAGAAGATCGACGCTAGATACACATACGCTGATCGTAGAAAGGACTTGCCGTGCATCCTGGGAGTAATAGAGAGAATGCTCTACCTCCTCTCCATGCTCTACGGCCATCCCGAATTCGTTGCACTATGGCTTGGGCTCAAATCGGCCGGACAGTGGAAATCTTGGTCGAAAGGAGAGACCTATCCGATATCTTCGACGAATAAGCAACCTGCAACCGAAACAATCAACGGCAGATCAATCGCCTCCATTTTCTTCATCGGCAGCGGGCTATCTCTCCTGTTCTCGGCTGGGGGATTCTTGTTGGCAACGGGCTGGGATTGTCAGCGCGTGGACGCCATCACAGTCGCGGCTGGTATACTCATCCTCACATCGCTGATCCATCTCTTTCTCTTCGCAAGGTTCAAGCGCTACGATCCATGATGGACGAATAACAAATCGTTGACCGCCGTGCTGCTGTCTATGAGACTCGCCTTAGTCTGGAAGTCATGAGGATGCAGGGGGCTCTACGGGGCGGCAGCTCAGCTTTATTTTAGGCTCTTCGCGGAATCGAGTGGGTAAAATTCGGGTGATTTTTAGCGGTTTGTGGTTCTGCATCCGAGAATTATGCGCATGCAACATGAGTTCATCCCAAATTCCCTCGAATTCCCACGGTTTTCTGAGCATTCTTGGTAACGAAATCTCGCTCGTTTTATTTCATGACACCTAAAATCTACCCACGAACGGCGTTGACTGCCTTTCATATTTGTAACACATTTTTAGGCACGATAACACCACCTAATCCTTTACTGAGTAATAAGATACGTCCCATTCTACTACTTTTTTACCCACTCGAGAACACGAAGACCCTTATTTTATATTTTTAAGGGGATCTAAATATAATTGAACGATCAATATATAATGGCGCAACGGTCTATAATTGGAGTTATAGGCCATTGCGCCAGGCTGACATAATGTAATGTTAGATGCCATTAAAGGGAAAGGGTATAATGAGTCTGCCACACTGGTTGCGTTCCATCGACAACGGCAGGATTGGAGAGGCGCGTACACGTGCTATACTGATCGATCGCTTCTGGATTCTGGAACGGAGCGTTGATATTGAGGGCGCCGATTTCATCGTCCAGCGCAAGATCTGGGGCCGCAATCTCCTAGACGAAAGGGCTCCACGACTGGGATATGTACAGTCTAAGTTCGCCCAGGACGAGGCAACCAGACTGGAGATACATTCCGACTATGTGCTTGATTCCGATAAACAGCCGCGTGACGAATTCTTCCTATTTGTACATACTGGAGTGCCTGGTTCTGAGACGATCTACTTTTTTGCCGCTCGAGACATCATTCAAACATTTCACAAGGGTGCCGACTGCTTCATGGTGTCAATGGGAGATGTGAAAAAGCTGCCCGATTCTCAAGTCCATTCCACAGACTACGTGCTGTCGGTCATCGAGCACGCCCTGACTCAGGCAGATTTCCGGAAGAATCGCCTTTTCTATCACTACTTGAGGCTTGATGATACAATTGACACTCCAATTGACCACGATTTCACACTTCCACTAAGCAACTATTGGGGCGATGTCGTGCATGGCATCCAGGAGATAAAGTTAAGAACCAACACACTAATTCATGACCTTGAACACGATATTGCGAAGCTCAAGGTGGCTTTAGGGACTTCTGACCCAGTTCAGTTTATGGAGACTTTTGAATTCGAGCATTTCTACGTCCTTGAAGACTTCTTCTATCGAAACAGCAAATACTTCGATAGCGAATTCTATAATGTATTGGTCAATCACAAGAAGAGAGTCAAATTACTCAGGGGGCGCGGCCTGTTGCAACAGTTCATTCTATTAAAATCGCACGTGGCTCGAGAAGTGGAGGCTAGAATAGGAAAACACAAGGAGGAGGTCGAAGAGTATTTTTGTGTTGAGTTCAGATTACGGACAAGCGATCTATCAATTCTCGAAGTTAAGGACTATGGCGCTAAGCGCGAGAAAGTAGTTCCCCCCAAGCCCAGCGGCGTCCAGGAGTTTTATGGGGTGATCAACACAGACGACACCTACACCTTGTACGTTCGAGGTATGGATGTATTCTCGGGTGACGATGTAGCCAAGCGAGCACTCAGCTACTTAACCGACAAGTTTGATGAGGTGCTTCTTGAGCAACTATTCGGAGAAGCTGAACTCTATGGCTGATGGCATCTAGCAAATCGTTAAAGTTATCCGTCTGAGAGCCTCTTGGAACTGTCTTTTTTTTCCGCAGAACTGTAAGTACATGGCTTCCGGTGGGGCGCCAACTCAACTCTATGGTTATAGCGCTTCAGTTCTGGGTCGCGACCGATCCAACCCGTTGCCTCGAAAGCGTCCTGATAACCTGCCTTGAAATGTGCCTTATCTTCTTGTACCCTGGTCTTGGAGTCCAATAATGACGACAACGCTGGCTGAAAGAATCCTATCCAGTGGCGCTTCTTCCGAGACGTTCTCCGAGGCGCTTTCGAAACAAGATCTATCCCCGGTATTTGTATGCGGGGACGCTCTGGAAACACTCCGGAAGTTTCCTTCTGAGTCTATTGACTCCTGCCTTACAAGTCCTCCGTATTGGGGAAAACGCGAGTACGACTCAGGTGGCATTGGCCTCGAACCTACTCACAAACTATATATCGACCATTTGGCTGAAGTGTTCTCGGAGCTACGGCGCGTCCTTAAATTGACCGGTTCCTTCTGGCTTAATATTGGTGACTCCTACCAAAACAAAGCGCTTCTCGGCATTCCTTGGAGGCTTGCTCTACGGTTGGTTGACACTCAAGGCTGGGTACTTCGTAACAGCGTAATATGGAACAAAGTGAAGGGCGGGCCGGACAATACCGGCGACAGACTTAGAAACATACATGAGGATCTTTTTCATTTCGTTAAGTCCGCGAAAGACTACTACTATGATTCAGCCTCAATCCGGACAAATCCGCACCAAGCCAAGGTAGTAAACGGCGCCATCGTATCAGCAACTGGTGTAACAGGCGTCAGGTACCGAAGGCAGATTGAGCTTTCGACCTCGCTGACTGAGTCCGAGAAGGAGACAGCGCTGTCTGAATTAGAGAAGATGCTCGATAGAATTAGGAACAAAGAAATTGCCGACTTTCGGATGATCATCCGCGGGCAGCAGAGAACAACTCACTCGGATTCCACTAGGGTATCGGGACGAGCAAAGGAGCTTGCCACAAAAGGGTTCTACTTCCTCATTTATCATCCGGACGGCAGCAAACCAAGTGACGTCTGGGAGATTATCCCGGAGGACACGCAGAAGCGTGAAGCCCATTTTGCTCCTTATCCGGAAGACCTTTGTCGAATTCCGATCCTCTCGACTTGCCCTCCCGGTGGTGTGGTAATCGATCCCTTCGTTGGTACTGGAACAACCACTTTGGTAGCATTCAAGTTGCAGAGAAGGTCCATTGGAATCGATATCTCCGAAGCATATCTCAGGCACGCCAGCGAAAGGTGTAACCTGCTGCTATGAGCCGAATATCGGAACTATTCGCCCATTCCACCATGAGCACGGGAATAGAGTGGAAGGACGTGGTTGAAAAACAGTACTGTCCCTATCTGAACAGGAAATGCCTGAAGATACGAAAAAGCGATCCTGATGTCTCAATCGGAACTTGCAGCGTTCTTTATGGCGATCCGAAAGGCATCGTCTTAATATGCCCATTTCGGCTACTCGAACGTAAGCAGATATTCTTCGACGCCTTGCATCTTCTAACTCATCACGAACCGGGCAACGAATTGCATGTGGTCCCTGAGATCAGTCTTCCCGGGGGCAGCGTCGACTACTTCCTGGTTTCGGCAAACGCTGACTACATCAGGGACTTTGTTGGAATTGAACTGCAGAGCAATGGACACAACTGGCACGGTGTGGCCCGAGCGTCAGCGATTCCTCAAGGAGTCCAGCGTTTCGGTCTTGAAATCAGAAACATCCTCGGAAAAAGGCTTCGGAATCAACTGGAAGATGACCGCAAAAACAACACTGATTCAGCTTCTCCACAAGATCCAGACATTCCAGAAACTAAATCGGCACCTCGCTCTCGTGATTCAAGACACCTTTCTTGCCTATCTTCGAGATCAGTTCAGGTTCGACCACATAAAGAAAGTCAGCATAGGTGATCCCATGCACTTTCACGCCTACAAAGTGAACCTCAGAAAGCGACGATACAGAATCGAGCTCAGCGAAAGAGTAAGTACCAACTCAGACGGAATTGAAACATGCCTCGGTCTGCAGGCAGACACTAATGTTGAACTCGTGAGTATCGAAGAACAGATACGGAAGAAGATGTCTGACAGGACACTTCTGATACTCGAATCCTAGTAGAACGTGGGTGCTCCCAAATGAGGCGCTATAACATGTGGTTAGATTTGATATCGTGTGGCCGCAACGGCCTATAACAACGCGTACACGCTCCGCTCCCTTCGGTCGCTCCGGGCTTCGCCACATGCCTCGCTTCGCTCGGCACGTCGTGTACGCGCGGGACGTTATGGGCAATTGCGCCAGGAGTCTTTCCAGCATAATGCAATGTTATGGCTCTAGAAATCCGGCACGGAAGCGCTGGGAAGGTGGACATGGTACCTCGGAAGTCGCACGATCGCGAAGTCTTCTACAAGTATCGATCGGTGGAAGGCGCCCTGGAAATCCTCGGCAAACTTCACGTCTGTTGTACCTCGCCACGTTTGTTTAATGATCCCTTCGATACCCTTATTGAACTGCGCCTCGGCTTTGATCCCGCAATGGCTCCAAGGCTAATGTGGGAGAGAATTCAACAGATCGACCAGGGTACCATCCAGTACGACTGTCCGGACACCACTCTACTCGGCTGGATGATAAATCAGCTCAAGGCGAACCCGGTCAAGGGGAGGCCTGCGATCCGATGGGAAGACGTCTCGCAGAACTTCAATCCCGCTGAGGCGAAAAGGGTAGCCGATAGCATTCTTCAAGACTCAAACAAGATTTGGTTCGAGTTCATAGAAAACGAGCGCATATTCTGCATGTCGGAGGTCCCTGACGAAATACTCATGTGGTCCCATTACGCTGACCAACATCGGGGCGCGGTTGTGGAATTCAAATGCGTACCCACCCTTGATACGACGTTCAACGTGGCCTCAAGAGTGACATACTCTTCAGTGAAACCCACCTTTGGCACGTTTGAGGAATGGTTTGACCATGCGTCTGGACGTAAAGAAATAGATCCCATGGAAATGTCAAAAGTGTACTCGTTCACGAAGAGCCTACATTGGCAGTACGAAAGGGAATGGCGCTTTGCCCTCAAAAAGAAAGCAGCCAGTAGCGATCTTTTCGAATATCGAGACATCCTTCCCCAAGAGCTAAACGCTATTTACCTCGGTTGCAGAATGCCGGACGCGGACAAGGAGAGAATAATTGGGTTGGTCAAGAAGTTCCTTGCTCACATGCACGTATACCAAAGCCACCCGGATCAGACAGAGTACAAGCTACAGTTTGAGAGAATCCTGTGAATGCGTCAGAAACATCGGTACATGTCGTTATAGCTAACCACGGTACTTGCGTATGAAACCTGAGCTTGAGCTCATGTGAACCGCGTTATGGTCCCCCAACGGCGCGGCAACTCAACTCTATGTTAGCAATTCTTGACTCGGTTCCTGAGCAATGGTAGCGTATTTTATGATGCGCCATGGTCACGATCGTGCCAAGAGTGAGGCCGGTATGAAAAGTGATACGATATCGCCTTTTGAAGCTTCCGAAATACTTATAATAACCTTCTCAACCGAGTACGGAAAGCTGCTCACGAAAGCCCTAATAGACCAAGCAAAGGTGATGGACTCGCTACAGCCTATTCAAGCTGAGAACTTTTTCTTCAGCCTCTTTTCCATCGATTCATACCTTAATGGTATAGAAACTGACCAAAGCCTCCGGGAAAAGTTGTTCAATGAATTGGTGGATAGCTATTATAGAGAGAATCACATTCCAAATCGAGAAACAATGGATCTACTAATCAATAACAGGCTCCAGCAGTACTCCAAAGCATTCAACTTGCCGCAGCCTTCAAATCTAAAGGAGATAATAGCGATTCATGGACAGCTTATTGCCAAAGCATGTCTTTCCGGCTCCAATGACTTGTACGTTCACGGAGAATCACCAATTGAAGACGATCTGATGCTCATTGCACTCATTAACGGTATTGACACGATACTTATAGAAAAACTGTATTTAGGCCTTAGAATGTTGAAGGAAGTACTTTTAGTCAATTCTGCCCCGCAATCCACCGTTGCTGGTCGATCATTAAATGCACATTTTTGCCATGACAGCTTACCCTCTATCTTGTTCAAGAGCAAAGAAAGCGTCCTCGACGAGTTTCTTGCCTATCCGGAGCGTACTGTAACAAAATTGTGGCAGTTCTGTGCTGCGACCTTTAAGGTGCAGTTGGATAGTCCTGTTTACACTACAGTACATGATGCAAAGAACGCGAAAATTGTGTTCATCAACATGCCAAAGCCAAAGCAGCCTACTGATTGCTACTATTGCGCCATCGTCTTCCATTACGAAAAGCGGCTGTTGTCCACGAACATCCAAAAGATCGCTTACTATACCCTTGAGCATGGAATAGATATTATCAACAAACAGACGCTGTATTTCATGTGTCGCTGGGAAAATGAAGCAAAGCATGTAAATCTTGGACAACAGGCCGATAATAACGCAAGCAGATTTCATCAAAGTGTTCGTCAGATGGAATCCCTGTAGAAAGGATTATGGATAGACTGTGCTGTCGAGATTGTGATTGGCATCAATAAATGAATGGCTAACATGCGCTTGGAGCGGCGCCGGAAGGCGCAACAGCCCATAACAGAGCGTACATGCTTCGCCGCCCTTGCGGGCGGCTCGGGCTCCGCGGCGCTGCGCCGCTCCGCTCCGCTCCGCCACATAGCCCTCGGCCTTGTTGGCCTCGGGCCACGTCGTGTACGCTCGGGACGTTATGTGCCATTGTGCCATATAGCATTTTCTCGATTTCTACTGGCTGTTGAAACTAGTCACAGAGTAGAGTACATTGCGACCTAAGGTGCATGTTCATGAATTATGAAGTAATTCTGTTAGAAGAATACAAAGTTTGCCAACAAGCCCTGCAGGAAAAAGATAAATCCATTTGGCAAAGTTTTGGCATCCTCGGCGCAGGTACACTCGGTTCATTCGCCCTCATTGCTCGAGAGACAACACCTGCAGCTCTCGGTGTCTTTATAATTGGTCTCGTGTCGTCATCCGCCTCATGGATTTGGTGGGTTATCGCCAGCCGGTGGTGGCAACTCCAACACACCGATCTTCTACGAATGCGACACATTGAGAAGGAGCTGGCACCGAAATATAGCAGCCCTTTGCGTATTCACTATTCGGTCATTCGTGATGGCGGAGCATTACCTGCCCTCTCTTCGGTACCTTCCAAGCATTGGGATTTTATTCCTCTGCACCAGCAACGGTGGTTCGGCGTTCAGAACGCGATGATCTTTTATCCACTAATTGTAACTATCGCTTGGGCTACCTATACAATCAGTACAGTTTTGGGAGGAGACGTCATGTCGAACTGGATCATTACTGCACTTGTGGGCATTACCGGGATAGCCATTGGTTTATTGTCGGGGATCTTTATAAGGGCGAAGACATTAGGGACTCAACTTGATCAGATCCGCGCACTGTGCAAGGAGATTTCTGAAAGCGTTCAGAAGAAACATTGATAATGAAATATCGCAAAGTACTATCATTTGATACATTCAATAAATGAATCCTCGGAAAGTAGGCACAACGGCACATAACCGCCCGTAATGTGCATCGGCGCCCTACGGGCGCCTCGGGCTACGCGGCGCTACGGCGCGCCGCTCCGCCACATGGCCCCTCGGCCCTGTTGGCCTCGGGGCCACGTCACATACGGGCATCCCGTTAGCCGAGATTGCGCGGAAGAAAGCTATGGCTTGGAAGATAAATATTTTTGTAGGAAAGATGGGTGTTCGATATTCCTTGACCGCGCAACCTCGGCTAACAGCGTATTTGTGCTTCGCGCGCCAGTAGGCGCGCTCGGGGCTTCGCCCACATGCTCGCCGGCGCGTGTTATAATAGTGAAGGATTTGTAGTCGCGCTGGCTCGCACGTCGCAAATACGCGAACCGTTAGGCGCCATATCTGCCCAGAGCGAAAAGGTAGTACGTGAATGATATGACAACAGTTAATGTTAATGATTTCAACCAAGAAAAAGAATGCATCTATAAAGGAGAACGCTATTCCGTTCGGGACAATGGAGCGGTATTTCGACATCAACGAAACGGAAAGCGTAAGCGCCCCAATGATAATCAATGGACATTTGGAAAGGAAAAAATTGAAAATCCCTATTTGCTTATCTCGAATATTCGCGTTCATAGAATTGTGGCCACAGCTTTTCACGGAGAGCCACCTGACCCTAAATATGTTGTAGATCATATTGATTCAAATTGTAGGAATAATCGACCTGAGAATCTGAGATGGCTCACCCGCTTAGAAAATGCACTTAAAAATCCAGCGACTCGAAAAAAGATTGAATATCTATGTGGCAGCGTTGAAGCATTTCTTGAAAATCCTTCGATGTTAAATGATCTTCAAAGTGATCCCAACTTCACATGGATGCGAACAGTCACGCCAGAAGAAGCACAAAACTGTATGAGGCGTATGTCTCTTTGGGCAAACACTAATAAAAAATCTACAAAATCAACCAGTATGATCAATTACAAAAGTTCTTTTGGCAAAAGAGCGCTAAAACCACTTCAAAAGTGGGAAGCTGGTCTAGCTGGAGAGCCGGGATTAGATTTTGCTTTAACGCCATGCTGTGGACAATATATGTGGGGGGCAGATGCTTATTTCCCTTGTTGTCCACAAAATTTTGGAGATGATCCTCTTGATGATTACTTTCAAAATCTTAAGGTTGGTGCTGTGTTTGCTTATAATGATGATGATATTTTTCCAAAACTTACAGTATTTAAATCTGTAATCCTTAAAAGCAAATCATCAATTATAGTGATGTGCGAAAGATCAGATTGTAATTGGTCAATTGTTGGAATTATGCTTAATGAGAAATCACATTTTATTCATTTCTATCTCGGATCATACTCTAATAAAAGGGAAGCCGACAATGCATTTTCCATCAAAAAAGGTTTAAATGACTTTTGGTCAGATGGATATGCTAAATCCTGGGATCTTAACTGATTTCTCTCGCAGATACGGCGCCTAACAGCGTATTTGCGCTTCGCGCGCCAGGAGGCGCGCTTGGGGCTTCGCCCACATGCTCGCCGACGCGAGTATATACAGGGAAGGATTTGTAGTCGCGCCGGCTCGCGCGTCGCAAATACGCTAACCGTTAAATGACAGCGCAAATAAAGTGAAAAGTGAAAGCTTCTTAATATTCTGGTTCTGTGAATCCGCCTGAAGCCTAAGGGTGCTTCGATATCTTTCTTTGCTTTTTCTATCACATCTGCGGCCTGCTCTTCTTTGAGGGTAGTTCTCCTTCGGCGGGGCGAACGATTATTAATTGTCCTGATGATCATGTTTGTGAGATCGCAGGCCGCAGAATCGCCATAATATTCCAGCGTATGTGCCTCTTCCATACCCGCTCTTGAGAGCGAATGGTTGTTCGTTGTTGACTGGTAGAGTATTATCATGAAGGCGCCGTCATTTAACAGCGTATTTACGCTTCGCACGCCAGTAGGCGTGCTCGGGGCTTCGCCCACATGCTCGCCGGCGCGAGTATAAATATGAATGGGTTTGACGTCGCGCCGGCTCGCACGTCGAAAATACGCGACCGTTATATGCCATAGCCAGCCCAACCAGCTGGTGTGCCCGCCCTCCATGGCGGGCGCTATAAAAAGATTCTTACTATAGATTATTATAAAGTATATTTTTGCAAAATGGTAGCTTATCGGCTATAATTTATAAATGGAAAGGAAAGAATATGCTTAAAGAAGCATATACCCTAGAGCATATTTTTCTAAAGGGATTGCTTCTAGCGACTGTCGGATTATGGCTTTCGAACTGTCCGATGCCTACACCTCCCACCTCTACAAATCATATTCCTGTAATAACATCCAGCCCAGTCACACAGGTTGATGAAGGAAACTCTTATAATTATGATGTTAATGCAATAGACAGTGATGGGGATAATCTGACATATTCTTTGACCCAAGCTCCTGCATGGCTGTCTATGAATTCAAATACAGGAATGATTTCAGGAACAGCCCCTGAAGTTAGTTCAGATGAATATCATAATATTTCAGTTAAAGTTTCAGATGGGATAAGTTTTGACACACAGAATTACACACTAACTGTAAAAGATGTTCCCCCTCCCCCTCCTCCTGATTATCTGGATATTTCCGGAAGAATGGAAGACTGCGAAACAAATACAGGAAGACATGGAATTATTAGAGTTTATGATGATAGAATAAATACAGAATCAAGAGCGTATTTTGGTCCTGTTTGGGAATATAGCAACTTATTGGGAGAATTTGAAACTGATTCAAACGGGAATTTTTCTTTTACATTGAACAAATTAGTTGATGCTAATGATAAAATATATCTTAGGGCAGTAATTGGAGCAAATTGGAGCGGAAAAGAAAGTTACATTAGGACTGTTGAATTAGATGCTACAGACAACAATCCAATTACAGATACGAGAGCAAATCCTGCAATTAAACCTGTAATGTTTGATAATCCTAATAGTTCTTATGATGATGGGTTGTTAGATACAGAACAGAAAAAAATTGATTTTAGAGAACACATGGGAAGAATAAATGTTTGGTCTGCAGATGAAAGATATTATAAAGATTTTTTAAATGGACAATTATTGGCTGATGGTATGAATGGAAATCCTTATCATGGACTCAAAAAAATGAGTTTCAATAGAGGATTGCCTGAAGATTTTAAAGGAATAGAAGTGTCTTCTGATGATTATACTAACGAAGAATATAATACTATCAAAAATATAATCCTAAATTGTGGTTATATTAGAGCACAAGAAATATCAGATAAAACAATATGGGGAAATAATCATCAAGATGGTGATTCAGGCTGGGGCTCTGTAGTTAAATCTGCATTAGGAGACGGGCCATATGCAATTTTATATGATGGTTATCAAAATGGGTATCTTGATATTTTTGGAATTCATTTGAATACACTTGCTCCTGAAATAGTAATTCATGAAATAGTTTATCATGGGCTTTTAAGTTGTGTCGGACATTCAAATGGAAGACATGGAAATGGCTCAGAAATTCCTGAATTATTCTCTTCTGTAGGAGTATATACAGGTCCACATCCTTCTCCACCTGATAAAATAACTACTGTTGATATCAAAGCAAATTACCTTATAGATGAAGATACTTACATGGGAATGGACACATTGGATGATATTTTGGGAATGAATTAAATTTTGCAGTATATCTGTATGAAATATCTTTTGCTTTTTTAAAATTAATATTTTATAGGAGAGAAACATTATAAACTTTAATAGAGAATCAGTACCTAAATGGATAGCTTGTGCATGTGTTTGTTTTGTTGGAGGAATATCATTTTTATTCATGAAAGACAAATATGGCGATCCAAAATTTGATGAATTCTTAAGTCTTATCAGCTTTATGCTATCTGCAATTTTTTTTCTTTTTGGTATTATTAGCGGTATTTTTGGTGAAGATAATGGCAGAACACGATCAAATATCCTGTTAATGATTATTGAAATCATTGGACTTATTTCTAGCATCATTACAATCATAAATTTCTTAAAAGGAATGTAAGATAGAAAATACTTATTATAATTTTAGGTGTTAATTAAAATATACAAAAAAAGCATAATTTAATATCGCCTCAGCCGTCCATGGCTTCGGCGGAATTTTAAAAGGGGCTGGCTACGGCATATAACAGCCGGTTGCCGGCGTCGCTACGCTCCGCTCAAATCGCGCTCCCGTTGGTCGCGCGACTTCGGCAACCGGCGGGACGTTATGCGCCATTGCACCAAGAGGTATTTACTACATAGTATATTGTTATGCGCGCCTTTGCATCGATAGAACATGCAAACGCGGCCATTGCCGTGCCGATGAAATTGCGAGCGCAGATTACGGGAGGCAATCGGCTTTAATAGCGCCGTTCGCCATGCTATGATCGTCGACAATAGGAAGATTGCAGTGGATCACGACAATGCGGGATCTAATCCAATTATCAGTCTGTCAAGCCATTTTCACGATAATATCGCCCAATACGAGGCAGACGGATATGATGAAGCGAACGTGCGCGTTGACTTCATTGACAAAATGTTCGAACTCCTGGACTGGGACGTTCGAAACGACACCAATGCAAGCGAACGCTTTCGCGACGTTGTTCGAGAAGACAAGATTGAGATTGGCGGAAGAGAGAAGGCACCTGATTATAGCTTCAGAATTGGAGGGCAGAGGGTATTCTTTGTCGAAGCCAAAAAGCCGCACATTCGGATAGGAAGTGACCTTGGAGCCGCCTACCAGCTAAGAAGGTATGGCTACTCTGCGAAGCTTCCAGTTTCTATCCTAACCAACTTCAAGGAATTCGCAGTATATGATACCCGGATTAAGCCGAACCACGGAGACGAGAGCGCCGTTGCAAGGCTCTTCTATTGCACATATGAGGACTATCCAGAACAGTTTCCGTTTCTCTATAGCACCTTTTCTAAGCCTTCCGTGATTAAAGGGGACCTCGACCGCTACGTCATAGACAATCGCACCAAGAAGGGTACTGCTGAAGTTGACGAGGATTTTCTTTCATTGCTCTCGGGCTGGCGTAAAATCCTGGCAAAGCGAATTTCATCGCAGAACCCAGACATTGACGTCTTCCAGCTCAACCATGCAATCCAAGTACTTATTGACCGTATGGTCTTCCTTCGTATTGCAGAAGCTCACGACCTTGAAGAATACGCAACTCTCCAAAAAGCCGTCGAAAAAGCGAACGGCTATTGGAATCTGAAAGGCGTGTTCGCCCTAGCCGATCAAAAGTACAATTCAGGGTTGTTTGCAGTGGATGATTTCCTTAATTCGCTAAAGATCGAGGACAATGTTTTTCGGGACATAGTACAGGACCTCTATTATCCCAAGTGCCCGTATGAGTTCAGTGTTCTGCCTATAGAGATACTTGGTAAAGCATACGAGCAGTTTCTCGGACAAATCATTCGGCTAACTCCCTCACATCAAGTGAAGATTGAAGAAAAGCCCGAGGTGCGGAAAGCTGGCGGGGTCTTCTACACCCCAGAGTACATTGTGAGATATATCGTCCAATACACCCTGGGAGAGAAATTGAAGAAGGCATCGCCACAGGACGTGCCCGCTCTTTCCGTCCTAGTGTAGTGCGTCTCACGCTTCTTTACATTTGGCGATTTTGGCGAGGATGCGCTCAACCGGGGCACTCCAGACGAAGGCTTGCGGGTTTTGATTGTGATTCTCAAGGTACTGCTTAATAGCCGCAATCAGAGTCTGGACGTTGGGGAAAGTCCCACGACGAATTCTTTTATCGGTTATCTCACGAAACCAGCGTTCGACCATATTCAACCACGAACTAGACGTCGGGATGAAATGCAGATGGTAGCGGGGGTGGCGTTGAATCCATGCTTTCACCCGAGCATGTTTGTGAGTCCCGTAGTTGTCCACGATCAGGTGAAGCTCCAATTCTGGTGGTGTCTCGACATCGATTTTTTTCAGAAACCGGATGAACTCCTGATGCCGATGCCGTGGCATGCAATCACCGATGACCCGTCCATCCAGCATGCTCAGAGCGGCGAACAACGTTGTCGTGCCGTTGCGTTTATAGTCGTGCGACTGACGAGCTGGAACACCCGGCCGCATGGGCAACAGCGGCTGGGTTCGGTCGAGCGCTTGAATCTGGCTCTTTTCATCCACACATAATACAAGAGCCTTATCCGGTGGATTCAGATACAGTCCGACTACGTCCTTCAGCTTCTCCACGAAGTTTTTATCACGACTGAGTTTGAACGTTTCCACCAGATGGGGTTTGAGATTGTGTTGTTTCCAGATGCGGCGAATACTGGCTTCGGAGAGTTTCTGTGCTCTGGCCATGCTCCGCGTACTCCAATGGGTGGCGTTTGCGGGAGTACTGTGCAAGGTTGCCTCTACCACTTTCTTGATTTTTCCTGCTGAGATGCGGGGATTTCTTCCCGGCCGGGGCGCGTCCTTCAGCAAACCCTCCACGCGCAGGGCGAGAAATCGCTGACGCCAAAGCTGAACCGTGGGACGTGACACGTGCAAAGCCCTGGCGATGTCCTGACTGTCTTGGCCATCAGCCGCTCGTGTGATGATCTGTGCGCGAATCACCTGCCGGTGAGGGAGACTTCTACTGTGTTTCCACGTGTCCAGCGTCCCGCGCTCGGCTTCGCAGAGTATAATCGCTTGGGCTTTCCTGCTCATTTCAAGGGTAGTATACAAGGAAGCGAGACATATGTCAATAGATTTGTGACGCACTACACTAGATCCGGCGTGTGGAAGCGGCAGCTTTTTGATCAGCGCTTACGATTATCTGCTTGGCTGGCACCTTGACTTATACTCAAGAGAAGAGAACGTTAAGAAGGCACTAAAAGGCGGACGCATTTATCAATTAAAAGGAGGAGGCTACCGTCTCACAATAGAAGAGAAGCAGCGCATTCTCCTGAACAACATATTCGGTGTGGACATAGATCAGCAAGCTGTAGAAGTCACCCGACTCTCTCTCCTGATTAGGCTAATGGAGGGCGAGAACCGCCAGAGTTCAGGCGAGCTCTTCAAACACAGTGACTTCAAGCTACTTCCGAATTTGAACGAGAACATCAAGTGCGGTAACAGTCTGATAGGAACTGATTTCTATGCGGCCCAAAAGCAGGATCTCTTCGCGATGGACGACATGCGTCGAATTAATGCGTTTGACTGGAAGACCGAATTCCCTGCCGTGATGGATCGCGGCGGCTTTGACTGCGTCATAGGCAATCCTCCATATACCTACCTCATTCAAGAGGCCGAGCAAAAGTACTTTGTAGCGAAGTACAGGTTCCAAGACTACCAGAAGGACCTATACCTACTGTTTCTTGAACGGTATCAGTTCTTGCTCAAGGCTGGCGGTCTACTTGGAGTAATAGTTTCCAATACTTGGATGCCTTCGCTCACGTATTCGAGCATTCGCAGCTACCTGGTAACCAACTACATCTGGAAGAGGGTACTCCATCTGCCGGAAAAGGTGTTCGAAGCCGTTGTCGATACTCACGTGCTCGTGTTTGAAAAGGGAACTCCTCCCAAGAACCGAAATGTAGAATTTGTCGTTGACGAAATGCGACGAGAGAAGATCTCGCGGCTTCACATCCTGAACATGTCCGATCTGCCGTTGGATGGGGAACCAATAAACATCCAATCGAGTCCAAGGGAGATGGCGCTTTTCAAGAGGATCGAGAGGTCCTGCTCGCCTCTGTCAGATCATTTTTCCGTTTTCAACGGCGTTAAGCCGTTCGAGAAGGGCAAGGGAAAACCACCACAAACCGAAAAGATTTGCCAGGAGAAGCCCTTCGTAGTCGAAGGCAAGAGGCCGGACGCGACTTGGTCCCCGTTGCTTCGCGGTGGCCTAATTGGACGGTATGTCAATCTCTGGAACAAGGACTATTGGATTCTTTACGGGGACTGGCTTGCCGCCCCACGTGATCCGAAGATCTTCGACGAGCCGGAGAAGATCGCAATAAGACAAACGGGAGATTCGCTAATCGCAACGTTGATTGGTCGAGGATATGTCATGAGAAACAACATGCATATAATTCTTCCGAAGACAGGAAAGCTTGATCTAAGATATCTCCTGGGGCTGCTAAATTCTCGGCTGTTCGACTTCATATACACAACCATGAATCCCGAGAAAGGTGAAGCACTGGCGGAGGTGAAAAAGCAGCACGTCGAAAGGCTACCCATCCACATAGTTAGGCAAGATAGCGCTTCCGAGGTGTCTTTGGCAGATAAGCTGATCGCTCTCGTTGACAATATCTTGCAGGCCCGAAAGGAAGCAATTATACACGCAAAGACCGAGCATGACAAGAAACTTGTTGATTCTCGTGTTGCCGAAATGCAGAAGGAGATCGACGAGATTGTATTCGCACTCTATGGCATGAATCGAGACGACCTTGAAATCCTGGGCATGCATAACAAATCGTTGCAGTAGTCGCCTTTAGAGCCGTCTGGATCGGAAGTTGCAGTTCGGAATACAAGATGAGGCGGGTTGATGTGGCGGCGCTACTGAACTCTATGTTATGCTTCTTTTTGCTAAATGATCATGCATGTTGCAAAGCGCGGCAATATGATGGTAGCCTCCTAAAGTGATTCGAAGTAAACAAAACCAACGCCCTTGGTATATAAACCAAGCCTATTGGCATGATCTTGCTACGAGATATATTGTGTCTGTTCAAAAAGTGAAAATGGGATCGCCTTATGCGGCAGAAATTGACGCTTTTCGCGAATTCAACATTGCTAAAGTCATCTTCGAAAGCAATCTCATTGAAGGGGCTGGACGTCCACTTGGTGAGACAAGGAAATTGATTCTAGAATACTTTCCTCGATTCCCTTCAACTTTCACAGAATTCTATGGAACTGATGAGCGCGTGGATCTTCCACGGCTTCTCCTCAAGAATGGGCCATTTGCACAGATAAATGAGGAATTGCGCTCCTTGGGGTACGATCCAGCGCGCTTCACCCCAAGCATCAGCATGGCTGGGAGTTCAAGATCTGTAAAAGAGGTTGTTCAGCATCATAGCGCAATTCTCTATGCAATGTTTCATTCAATAGATTATCTCATCCATAGGACAATGTATGATTGGGCTCAGAGTCTTAAGACCGACAAACTTGATAAAAAATTGCAAAAAGAACTGGAAGAAGCAATCCTTAAGGAATACCCCCACGCAAGCACTCTAGAAGATATTCAAAGCCCAAAATTATTCGCCGAAAAAACAGTCAGCGAGTTGCATAAAACAATTGCTGAAGGAATTCTTCCAAACGATGCTAAGGTGGAAGCTGGAGAGTATAGAATTGATAACAGAATCGTCGGCTGGGACATAGTTTTCCCTTCACCAGAACTAATCTCCTTGATGATGCCGAAATTTGTGGATCGCGCAAATGACATTGTTCAGGGCATCCCTGTGAGAAAGCTGAACTTATTCGAGGCTGCAGCACGCATTTCGCATGATTTTGTTACAATTCATCCTTTTCCAGATTTCAATGGCAGGATCTCCAGAATTCTGATGAACATGGTTTTACTCGCACATAATTGTCCATTTCCAGTAGCTCTTAAAGGCGGAAGCAAAGCCAAAGGCAAGTACTTTACCTCATTGAAGCGTGCGAATAATGGCAATTTCATAGCACTATCCTCGCTTATCGCAATGCGGGTTACGGAGACATTCGAAGAACTCGACACGCATCTTAAGCGTGCTGGCCTTAGGAGCCTACTCACTTTGTCAAACCGGACACAGCGGAGCAACATTAGAAAATCAAACCCGAGAGATTAGGCAGAAGTACAGAATCATAACAAGTTATGGGAGCTGTCTCCTTGAGTTCCGGTTGTTTTTATTTTGCATTGTTTGCTGTGTTTATAGAGGTCTGATTCGGCGGCGCAGCTCCACTCTATCATATGTTGAAGAGATCTGGATAGAAATACATTATTATAATCTGGCGCAACGGCCTATAACCGCCCGTAATGTGCTTCGGTGCCCGCAAGAGCACCGAAGCACATTACGGGCAGCACGTTATACGACATTTTTTGTTGCAAGGTTCTTTTCCATGTTTATACTGTTTAGTAATCGCCCTGCATTTATCGGAGGTTAATCTTTATGGACCAACTAGTTTATGATTATTTCACACCTGAAGTCATATCCAAGCTCAAAACCTATGTTTATAGGTTGATTGATCCTCGAAATGGTGAAACTTTCTACATTGGCAAAGGAAAAGGAAACCGTATCTTCTCTCATATTAGTGCAGAAAAGAAGATAGAAGGAGACGATTATAGCAATAAAATCAAGCGTATACGTGAAATACGTTTAGCTGGATTTGAAGTGGCTCATGTTATTCATAGGCATGGAATGGATGATTCTACCGCTTTTGAAGTTGAATCAGCTCTTATTGATGCATATCCCGGGCTTACAAACATTGTAGACGGCAGTGGCGGGAATGAATTTGGAGCAATGCATGCTAAAGAAATAATCAAGCGCTATTCTGCAGAACCAGCAATTTTCAAACATAAAGCATTACTTATAACTATCAATAGAACCGCAACCGAACAGTCAATATATAACGCAACTCGATTTGCCTGGAAAATAAGCAAATCAAAGGTTAAGGATGTGGAAATAGTGTTATCAACTGTTCAGGGTTTATTTGTGGGAGCCTTTATCCCATTAAAATGGCTTGATGCCACTGCGGAAAACTTTCCTGATCGCGCACAAGGTGAGGACCGACCTGGTAGAATTGGATTTATAGGCAAGGAAGCTCCAGATGATATAAAACGTATGTATGTGGGTAAACGTATACCAGATGGATTTAGACCGCGGGGAGCCGCCAATCCCATAATGTATACATGGTCCCGATAATTTGCTAATCATACTACCGGAAGTCGGCTCATGACGGGTAACAAAAAACGCCGTATAACAGCGCGTAATGTGCATCGCCGCCCTACGGGCGGCTCGGGCTCCGCGGCGCTGCAGCGCGCCGCTCCGCCACATGGCCCTCGCCCTTGTTGGGCTCGGGCCACGTCACATACGCGCGGCTCGTTGAACAAAATCGCTCCGCGATGGTTTTCATCGAGCCCTAGTCTCCATTCGCCGCCCTGAAAGCAAGACAGATGTTTCCCGCTTGTTATACAGCATGAGCTGTATTGAAGCGGCAACGGTTTTTCCAAGACCCAAATTCGAAGTCGCCGATGTTTTCAGACAAAGCACTCAGTTGCTAAAAGGCATCAGTTATGATCAGTGGAAAGTCGTAAACGCAATCATAAACTGCCGCGGTCCGAAATTGGGCGGCCATAAACTTGTTTGCCATGAATGCGGGTATGAACAAATATCCTATAATTCATGCAGGAACCGGCATTGCCCCAAATGCCAGGCGAGCAAGCAGGCGCAATGGGTTTACGAGCGGACACAAGAGCTTCTACCCATAAAATATTTCCATATCGTCTTCACCGTCCCGGCGGTATTGAATTCCCTTATTCTCCAGAATAAAAGAGTGCTCTACGACATTCTCTTTCACGCCGCAAACGAGACTCTTCAAGAAGCCGCGGGAAACCCGAAGAATCTCGGCGCTAAGATCGGGTTTATCGCCATTCTCCACACCTGGAGCCAAAACCTACTTGACCATCCACATCTGCACTGCATTGTTACCGGAGGGGGATTGAGCCGGGATAAATCCGCATGGATTGAAAGCAGGAACAACTTCTTTATCTCGATACACATTCTCAATCGACTGTTCAGAGGTAAATACCTGCATTATTTGAAACAGGCATATGCAGCAAAAGAGTTGAGTTTCTTTGGTAAGTTACGCAAGACAGCAGAGACAGCCGGGTTTGCAAAGGTGTTGGATGAATGTTATGCGAAAAAATGGATCGTCTACGCCAAAAAGCCGTTTTCCAATCCGTTACGTGTACTGAAATATATAGGGCGCTATACGCATCGGGTAGCGATCAGCAACAAACGGATTTTGAATTTCACCGGCGGAAACGTGAGCTTTATCTGGAAGGACTACAGGGATAGAAACCGAAAAAAGGTAATGACACTTGCCGCCTCCGAGTTCATGAGAAGATTTCTCCTGCATGTGCTGCCGGAAGGATTCAAGCGTATACGATTTTACGGCCTCTTGAGCAACGGGCACAAAAATGAAAATCTGAAATACATCCGTCGTTTGTTATGCATCGATCTAGAATCCCAACAACAATCGTTTGAATCTTTCTCGGAAGCACCTGAGATCATTGAAAAACGATGCCCGCGCTGCAATAGTGCTAATATACAAATCATTGAACTTCCACCGGAAGAGGCATCTGAAAGTTATTGGAACAGCGCGTAATAAAACCCATAGCGCGGGCGGAGCGACTTCGTTCAACATAGGGTTTACGCTCCGCTCCCTTTGGTCGCTCCGGGCTCCACCACATGCCCCTCTGGCACAGGGGTTGCAGGTCAAATCTTCTTACGGTCCTCAAAGATGTGTGGTACACTCCTGTCTATGCTTTGCGGGGGCAACCCCTGTGCCAGCCCTTCGGGACGGGGCATGTCGTAAACCCTTTACGTTATGGGACATTGCGTCTTTGAGCATGTACAGTATAATCGTAATGTTAGGCCCTGACCGAATTTATTCACACCCGTAAGGAGATTTCTCACAATGGACATCCCACGTATATTCAACATCACTGAAAGTGCTCACCGCATCCACAACCCGATCACACCCGAAAAGCTTGCCACTCTCGGCGCTGCGCTGCGTCTGGAATCGGGGGCCCGAGTGCTCGACCTCGGCAGCGGTTCGGGGGAGATGCTATGCACCTGGGCACGCGATCACGGCGTCATCGGCACCGGCATCGACATGAGCCAGTTGTTCACCGAGCAAGCGAGACTCCGTGCTGAAGAACTCGGCGTCGCCGATCAAGTCAAGTTCATCCATGGCGATGCTGCCGGCTATGTCTCTGACGAGAAGGCCAGTGTGGCAGCCTGTGTCGGTGCCACTTGGATCGCCGGTGGAGTCGTCGGCACTATCGAGCTTCTGGCGCGGAGCCTGCGCACCGGAGGGATCATCCTCATCGGCGAGCCCTACTGGCGGCAAACACCGCCGACGGAAGATGTTGCCAAGGGGTGTCTTGCCAACTCAATCTCCGACTTTCTCATGCTTCCAGAACTTCTCGCGTCTTTCGGCCACCTTGGCTACGACGTCGTTGAAATGGTTCTGGCTGACCAAGACGGCTGGGACAGATACGAGGCGGCCAAATGGCTCACCATGCGCCGATGGCTTGAAGCCAATTCCGGCGACGAGTTCGCGAAAGATGTTCGAGCCAAACTGACCTCGGAACCCGAGCGCTACGCCGCTTACACGCGTGAATACCTGGGCTGGGGTGTGTTCGCGCTGATGCTGCGCTGATGCGTTGGCGCATCCGGCGGATCGTCAACGGCTGTGCCGCGCAACAGCTGGTGGCTCGCCGAGATGTGATTGCGCCTGAATTCATTTCTTATGGTCTAGTCATCCGTGCAATCAACAGAAAGCTCTGTCTCAAGCAGGGCCTAACGAATCGTTGCAGCTCTCCGCCGGAGCGCTGCTCGTGCAGTGTGGGCTTCAGCCGGGTAATGCGGTCAGAACGTGGTTTCATGTCGGGGCGTGAGCTGAACTCTATGTTACCTAGCGATACTCATGCTAATGGGGTGACATTCAAAGACGCAGCGTCCCATAACGAGTCTGTAGGAAAATATAGCCCAAAAGACAACAGTTCTCCTTCAAACTCGATTCAAAAACGATTTATGAATGATCAGAAACCAAAAACCACTCTATCGATATAGATCATCGGACAATCGGTGTCCATTTTCTTTTCCATCATGCATTCACTCCAGACATCGCCTTTGAAATCTTTCCTATATTATGAACCATGCAATATAATAGCCATTGAATATTCACTTTCGCTTTCGTTCTCAGAGTGAATCTGTTCAGTCTCTTATGGAATGTGATATTCGCAAACACTGGTTCGATGATTGCCATCCGTCTTGAATATAAATCCCTGACCTCCGGCCGGTCGATCTTCTGGATCATTTGTGCCGAATAATTGGTGGAATTATCCTTGTCATCTATAAAGAGTGTCCGCTTGCCGCTGCTATTCTTTTTGCGATGAAAGCATTTATTTGTAAACCGACACCCCTTACAGTCGGACGCTTTGGATTGATAACGATGCCCCGAAGATCCATGAAGTATTGCATGTCCTATATGTTTCAGTGTTTTCCCGTTGGGACATGTATACGTGTTTGTTTTCTCATCATATGTGAAATTTTGAAATCCAAACTTATACTCGATACCCGAATGATCTTTCCTGTCCACGAAGCGCTCGTCTCGTTTTCGAAAGTTGTAGTCCGGGATGATCGCCTCGATTTTCTTATCCGCGGCTGTTTTTAGGTTTTCTTCACAGAAGTAATTCGTGTCCGCAAGTACGGTCTTTCCTGAAAGAGGTTCTTCCTTGTCGGTGATGGCTTTCAGATTCTCTTCCGCCATTTCAAGAACGGGCTTGAATGTCCCATGTTCTTGCCCTTTCCCATAGGCTTCGGTGGCTATAATGACCTGGTTTTGTTCATCCGCGAGGGCGATCCCGTTATACCCCTGGATCATTCCGTGAGAAGTCTTGATCTTTGCGCTATCGTTATCCGTGATATTCGACTGTATTTCCTTGCCACGGTTGCCCTGTTTCGGCGTTTCTGTTTTAAGGAAGTCCTCGATGCGCTTGATCTTTGAGTCGATCCTATCAATGGCTTTCTTCTTTGGCGAAACTTCGGATCCTGATGCGGTTTCAGCTCTGTCGGTTACAGTATGCTTTTGAATGAGCAGTTTTACCGTTCTTTCAAGTTTTTCTTTTCTCCTTTTGAGATCCCTGAAGGTGCCGCTCGATTCTTTGGACGCGTTGGACGGCAGCTTGCATCCGTCAATCGCAAACAGCTTTCCGCCGATGAGCTCCATTTCCTGGCACACCATGAGGATTTTCAGAAATATGCCGGCGATTTCATCCTTCATCGATGAGATGAAATCCGCTATGACCGTGAAATGCGGGATGGAGTTTGCCGAAAGCGCTTTGGCTATGATATTCGTCTCGCAAAGCTCCATGATCCGTCGTGATGAAAATATGCCTCTGGAGTAGGCGAAAAGAATGATTTTCAGTAAAACCCGAGGATCATATGCAGGAGCACCGGTAAGATCGTTCTTATACTTTGAATCGAGCGCTGATAAATCTATTTTCTCGTTGATCAGGTGATTGAGCGTGTATTCGAAGGTATCCATAAGCAGTTGCTCGCTGAACTGGACGACAATAAACTCGCCTTGATCCTGATTATGATCCTTATACCGCGCCATGAAGCTATTGTGCGCTGGATATCAAATAGCGTAAAGTAGGCGCGTGGCTTTTCCTACAGAATCAACAGCGGTTAATGCGCATCGCCGCCCTTCGGGCGGCTCGGGCTTCGGCGCGCTGCGCCGCGCGCCTCAGCCACATGGCCCTTCGGCCTTGTTGGCCTCAGGGCCACGTCTCATAACCGCGGCACGTTATGCGCCATTGCACCAGCTTAGATTTTCTGCATAATATGATGTTGGGCGCACTTCTAATTGTGATGTCACCGTCGCATGCCAGTGGCGGTTTTTAACGAATGATCGAGTGGCTAACCTCCGCGCGTAGGGGTATACTCAAGACATGCCAAATATCCTCGCAACGCTCTCAGTCTCTCACATCGTGCAGGCAATCATCGTAGGCGGCGTGCTGGCGTTTCTCACGGCAAATATCATTATGAACGCCGCGGTCAAGACCGTGACGACGACCGTCAATGGTTGGAGCACCACCTTAAAATGCGGCCAACCCGGCAATGGCATCCTCCTGCGGGCCGCATGCGCTAAAATCCTGCCCGCCGTCAATGTGGCGCAAGAGGCCGCGTACTGGACGACGACCATCGACAGTGCGGGGCAGACGCTGAACGGCAAGCACGATTACGTCCTGCGCTTTCCGGCAGGACAGCTCCCGCCGAACGATGCCTTTTGGTCGCTCACGATGACCGATGTTGTCGGTTACATGGTGAGTAACCCGATCGATCGCTACAGCGTCGGCGACCGATCCGGCCTCGTGCCGAACGCCGATGGCTCAATCGACATTTATATCCAGAGCACGGCTCCGGCAGGCCATGAGGCCAGCTGGCTGCCTGCGCCGGCAGGCAACTTCAAACTGATGCTCCGCGCGTATCGGCCCGGCCGCGCTGTCCTCGACGGCGAGTACCACGTGCCGCCAGTCCTTAAGGTGCAATGATATGAACAGGTTTATTCTGAAACACAAATACCTCGTTACATTCGTCATCCTGGCAATCCTTGCATGGTTCGTCTACAGGCAGTTCATTGTGGTGAGGAGCCCACTCTTTCCGTTCGCCGCAGTGGTAGCCATAGTATGGGGACTCGGCACGTTCGTTTTCCTTTATTTTTGGCCGCCCATCACGTACAGTGCCTACAAAAGAGCGATCGTTCAGCATGGGTTCGGCGGCGGTCCAATCCCCGTCAATACGCTTTACGCCATGCCCCATCTCGCTTCGCCCTCGGCGTCAGGCTCCAGCCTATTAGCAACGGGGACCAACGACGTGCTCTACATCGGTGGCTGGCTCGACCTCTCCAAAGGGCCGCGAGTCCTGCACGTGCCGGACTTCTCCAGGCGTTACTACAGTGTGCAGTTCACCGATCCCTCGGACGGCGCCGACTTCGCCTATGTCGGCACGCGTACCACGGGTACGCAGGCGGGAGACTATCTCATTACGGGGCCAGGTTGGAAAGGACAGGTACCGAGCGGTATGACGCAGATATCCTCTCCGAATAACGCGGTTCTCGTCATGGGGCGCGTGCGCGTCGAGAACGACAGCGACCTGTCGACTGCCTACGATCTTTCGAAGCAGGTACAGCTAACACCGCTAAGCGGCTGGCAATCCAGCCAGTAGATAGAATAAATGCCGTTGGTGCAACGGCGCATAACAGTCCGTAATGCGCATCGCCGCCCTGCGGGTAGCTCGGGCTTCGCGGCGCTGCAGCGCGCCGCTCCGCCACATGGCCCTCCGGCCTTGTTGGCCTCCGGGCCACGTCGCATACGGACGGCACGTTGTGTGACATTGCGCTTGTTTCCATATATAATCTTAAGCACTGTTACTCTCTGCTAAAGTTCAAAGGAGGATGTAATGTTGTCGAAAAGGTATCTCTTTAGTGTCAAGAACCTTCCTAATATCATGCAGAAAATCATCGATGGCACCGCTCCGGATAATTTCACTCTTGATCACCTACAAGGGCTTGGTTTTAAGGGGAGTGCAGACAGAGCTATAATCCCAGTATTGAAGGAGCTCTTGGGTTCCTCTCAGAAGATGGGATTCCCACTAAGAGGTATCATGAATACCGTGATAAGTCACAATCCAAAAGAGTTATGGGAGAAGCCTTGCATGAAGCTTATGCAGATTTATTTCACATAAACGCTAATCCTAGTGAGAACGATCGATCCGCCATCATGGGTAAATTTAAGAGCACGCATAATGCGACCGATTCCGTTGCTGAGAAACAGGTTACGACGTTTTTTGCTTTATTGAAGCTTGCCGACCTAACATCTACCGTCAAGAAGAAAATAGAAAAGCCGCCTGAGGAGATACTGCCGGAAAAAGGAAAAAAGGAACACGCTGACGAGATGCCACTTAGTCTCCGGTATAACATTGAAATTCATTTACCCGCAACAAAGGATGTAGATGTCTACAATGCAATATTTAAATCGCTTAAAGCCCATCTGCTGGAGTAGCTATGTCAGAAGAATTAACTGATTGGATGTTTCGAGCGCTGATGTTCGAAGCAGAAGCAGAACATTTCAGAGCCGCAGGAATTAGGTTGGGAGCGGATATGCGGGCGGCAGAAGCTCAGCTTTTAGAAGAGGCACTTCAGCCATTTCAATTAAGTCTTAGAAATGACGCTCTCCTAATGTGTAGGCTATATGCACAGATATACTGCTTTGAGAACTCCGTAAGAGACGTAATAAGATCTAGACTTGAAGAAAAATATAATGTCGACTGGTGGGAGAAAGGTGTACCACAAAAAGTTAAGGAATTTAGTGAAAGTAGACAAAAACAAGCTACAGAAAACAGCTGGCTAGAGGGTAATAAAAATGATCGTCTTGGCTTCATCGAATTTGGACATCTTGCCTCCATTATTGCGTCCAATTGGGACGACTTTGCAGATCTTATTCCGTCTCAGCAGTGGCTAAGTCAACGGTTTGGAGAGCTTGAGCAGGCTAGAAACTATATTGCTCATAATCGTTTGCTGCTTCCGAGCGAGTTTGCGAGATTGGAGATGTATATTTCTGATTGGAATAAGCAAGTCGGATTATAGCGCATAGCAACCTGCAATAGTCGATTTGGGAGTGCAACGTCACACAACAGCCAGTATGTGCTTCGCCGCCCTATCGGGCGGCTCGGGCTCCACGGCGCTGCAGCGCGCCACTCCGCCACATGGGCTTCGGCCCTCGTTGGGCCTCAGCCCACGTCGCATACTGGCAGCCGTTATGGGCAAGCCCCGTCGGGAGCGCGCGTGACATACGTAACACTTTTGCATCGACGCATACTGAGCACCTTCAGAGTAGGTCGTTGCCAGGCTTTTTAATTTCTTCAATCTCGAGGACTTGGGTTTGAGGCTCTTTCCCTGCGGGGGGCTGAGAGGGTCCTGAGGGCCTGCGCCGCCACAGTAGGCTGAGCGGCGAGGTGTAGTATACTGCAGCTATGCCCGCGCCCATCCTGGCCACGAAGCTGTTCATGCCCCCGCCCCGGCCGCATGCAGTCCTCCGCACCCGCCTGATCGAACGCTTGAACGAGGACCAGGGGCGAGGACGGGCTCTCACCCTCATCTCCGCCCCTGCGGGCTTCGGGAAGTCCACGCTGCTCAGCGCGTGGCTCGACCAGCGCGCGCGGCAGGATCCGAAGTTTCGCGTCGCCTGGCTCTCCCTCGACGAGGGAGACAACGACCCCTCCCGCTTCCTTCTCTACCTTGCGGCCGCGCTGCACGGCGTCGAGCCGAGCTGCGGAGCCGACGCGATGGCCGCCCTCCATTCGCCCCAGCCGCCTTCGGCCGAGTCGATCCTCACCGACCTGATCAACGAGATCGACGGCATCGCAGGGGATATCCTCCTCGTGCTCGACGACTACCACGCGGTCCGCTCCCCCCAGGTCGATGAGGAGCTCGCCTTCCTCCTCGAGCACCTGCCTGCGCGCATGCGGCTCGTCATCGCCACTCGCGAGGACCCGATCCTGCCTCTCGGCCGCCTGCGCGCCAAAGGCGAGCTTACCGAGCTGCGCGCCGCCGACCTGCGCTTTTCGCCCGACGAGGCGGCCGATTTCCTCGGCCGGGTGATGGGCCTGGAGCTCAGGGCAGAGGACATCGCCGCCCTGGAGAACCGCACCGAAGGCTGGATCGCCGGCCTGCAATTGGCCGCGCTGTCCATGCAGGGTCAGAAAGACATCGCCGGTTTCATCCATTCGTTCACCGGCAGCCACCGCTTCGTGCTGGACTACCTGGCCGAGGAGGTCCTGCGTCATCAGCCCGAGGGCATCCAGGCCTTCCTCCTGCGGACCTCCATCCTGGACAGGCTCTGCGGCTCGCTCTGCGATGCCCTCATGCAGGGGGACCGGTGCCCGCGTCCCGACCTCGTCGCCTCCGGGCAGGAGACCCTGGAATACCTCGAGCGGGCGAATCTCTTCATCGTGCCCCTGGACAGCGAGAGGCGATGGTATCGCTACCACCGCCTTTTTGCCGAGCTTCTCAGGCAGCGGTTACAGCAGAGCCTGGCCGCCGACAAGGCCGGCAGTGAGACGGGCGCGGCTGCATTACATATCCGGGCCAGCCATTGGTATGAGGATAATGGCCTGCCCATCGAGGCATTCCGCCACGCCGCCGCCGCCGCCGACATCGATCGCGCCGAGCGCTTGATCAACAGCAAGGGGATGCCCCTCCATTTCCGCGGCGCCGTGATCGCAATCCTTGACTGGCTGGCATCGTTGCCTGCCAGCGTGCTGGACGCACGTCCATCGCTCCGGGTGCTGACCGCCACGATGTCCCTCGTCGCTGGGAGGACCACCGGCGTCGAAGAGGCGCTCCAAGCCGCGGAGCAGGCCCTGCATGGCGCCGAGCCGGACGAAACGACCCACGATCTCATCGGCCGCATCGCCGCCGCCAGGGCCACCCTCGCCCTCACCCGCTACCAGCCGGACACTATCATGGTCCAGTCGCGCCGTGCGCTCGAGCACCTGCATCCCGACAACCTTCCCTTCCGCCTCACGGCCAAGTGGACCATGGCCTTCGCGCATTTCCTCCAGGGGGATCGGGCCGCCGCCGGCCGGGCCTATGTGGAGCTGGAATCCATGAGCCATGTCTCCGGGGACGTCTTTTTCACGCAGTTGTCCCTGTGCAGCCTGGGGGAGGCCCGGGAGCTGGACAACCAGCTCCACCAGGCCGCGGAGACTTACCGGCGCGCCCTTCGATCCTTCGGCGACCATCCGCAACCGACCGCGAGCCAGGCGCATCTCGGCCTGGCCCGCATATCGTACGAATGGAACGAGCTGGATGCGGCGGAAGAGCATGGGGAACGAGGCCTCCAGCTCGCGCGGCAGTACGACAGGGCCGTCGACCGGTTCATCCTCTGCGAGCTTATCCTCGCCCGAGTCACGCTGGCCAGGGGACATATCGCCGTCGTTGGCGCCAGGCTCGACGAGCTCGCGACCACCGCGCGAAGGCGGGGTTTCCCCCATCGCCTCCCGGAGATCGCCGCGCTCCAGGTACCTGTCCTCCTGCGCCAGGGCCACGTGGAGGCGGCCGCTCATCTCGCCGGAGCCTTCGACCTGCCCCAGAGCCGGGCGCGGGTCCTCCTGGCGCAGAACGAGCCTTCTTCGGCCCTGGCGTTGCTCGAGCCGCTGCGCGGCCAGATGGAGGCGAAAAGCTGGCAGGACGAGCGCCTCAAGGTGCTGGCGCTCCAGGCGCTCGCTCTCCACGCGAAGGGCCGGGAAGACGAGGCGCTGCGCCTGCTCGTCGAGACGATGGAGCTGGCGGAAGGCGGGGGATTCATCCGCCTCTTCCTGGACGAGGGCGCCCCGATGGCCAAGCTCCTCTCCGTGGCGGCTGCGCGAGGAATGATGCCAGCGTACGCCGGCAGGTTGCTGACAGCCTTCGCGGCGGAGAAGCAGGTGCGCGAAAGCGCGCTCGCCGAATCGGCTTCCTCCCTCTCCCCAGCGCTCACCGAGCCGTTGAGCCGGCGTGAGCTCGAGGTCCTCAGGCTCCTCGCAGAAGGGCTCTCCAACCAGGAGATAGGCGAGCGCCTCTTCCTCGCCCTGGACACGATCAAGGGCCACAACCGGAGGATCTTCGAGAAGCTCGAGGTCAAGCGGCGCACGGAAGCCATCGCCCGTGGCCGCGAGCTGGGCCTGCTGTAGCAGCCTTCCCGCCTGCACCGGTCTCCCGCATCCCTGAAAACGACACTCCGAATGACACTTTCGTGTCTACGCGCCGCGGGGCGGAATGGACATACTTGCACTATCAAATGATCACAGGAGGCATTTCATGGACACCTATCGACGATCGGGGATTGTGACGGGGATCTTGTTCATCGCAGCGGATGCAGCCGGTTTCCCGCGGCTATTATACGTTGGCTCCTTCGGTGGAGACCCGAAAAAAGCAACATTTTCGTTCATGACCGAGTAAAAGGAGAAAATCATGGGAACAACAGAGAAGAAATCGCGGATTCTTGGGCTGGCTTTTCTGATCCAGTTCGTCACATCGTTCACGAACGGTCTCGTCGTGCTCCCCATGGCCACCGGGGTTCAGGGCTTCGGTCTGCTCGAGAACATCGGCCAAACCATGGCCAACATCGCGAAAAACGCGGGGCTCATCCACCTCGACATCCTCTTGGAACTGCTAACCGCAGCCGGTGTGATCTTCCTCGGTGCGATTCTGTACTCGGCGGTGAGAAAACAGAACGAAGGACTGGCTTTGACCGCCTTCGGTCTATACGTTCTGGAAGGCGCCTTGATCGCGGTCACAAAACTCGGACTCTTCGCCCTCTTGGTCCTCAGCAAGCAGTTCATCGCCGCGGGCAGCCCCGTCTCGCTGGAACCGACGGCCAGGATGGTATACGAAGTCATGTCGTACTCGTCCACGATGTTCAATTTTGCCTTCTGCCTGGGCGCAACGATCTTCTACGCCCTGCTTTTCAGAGCCCGCACAGTGGCGTGGCCCTTGTCGCTGTGGGGTCTGGTGAGCGTCCAGGGCGTCTTCGCGGGAGTATTGATAGGTCTCTTCGGCGTCAAAGCTCCCATCTTCCTCTACGTCCTCTACATCCCCTTCGAACTCGTGATCGCCGTCTGGATTCTCATCAGGGGCGTGAAAAAAGAAACGGTGAACTAGCGCAATGGACATGCTTGCATTATCAAAGGATCACAGGAGGCATTTCATGGACACCTATCGACGATCGGGAATTGTGACGGGGATCTTGTTCATCGCAGCGGATGCAGCCGGTTTCCTGTCATTTTTAGCGCAACCGCTTATCAACGCCCCGGACTACCTGACGAAAATCTCCGCGAACGAAGTGACGGTCCTCGCGGGGGCGTTGCTGGTCTTCATCATGGGCTGGGCCGATGCCGGCATCGGGATTTCGATGTATCCGATTCTGCGGAGGCACAACGAAGGCCTCGCACTGGGTGCTGCCGGATTCAGGATCATCGACGGGGTCTTCCATTGCATCGGCGCTGTTCTCATCCTCCTGCTGGCGACCTTGAGCCGGGAGTTCATCAAGGCAGGACCAGCCGATCTGGCGCAGTTCCAGAACCTCGGCGCGCTGCTGCGGGAAGGGCGCACCTGGGTGGGCGATGTGGCGGCTCTCCCCGCCTGGTGCATCGGCGCGTGTCTGTACTATTCGCTGTTCTTCAAGACGCGGCTGGTCCCTCGCTGGCTGTCCCTGTGGGGGCTCGCCGGGATCACCCTGACCATAGCCGGAAGCATCCTGGTCCTGTTCCGCCAGATCGCCCCCATGTCGACCGTCCAGCTGCTCATGTACCTGCCCTGCGCTCTGCAGGAAATAGTGCTGGCGATCTGGCTCATCGCGAAGGGATTCAATCCATCCGCAATCGCCTCGCCGCAGCGCTGACGGCGGCGCGGTGCAGCAGCGAAGAGCCTCATGGAGTATCAGATACGGATCAAGGGCGAGCTGGGGCAGGAATGGGCAGACTGGTTCGGAGGCTCTGCCATCGCTCGGGAGGGAGACGGCGTCACGCTCCTGACCTGCGCCGTGGTCGACCAGGCTGCGCTGTATGGCCTTCTCAGGAAACTGCGGGACCTGGGTCTGCCCCTGCTCTCGATCAATCGCATTGACGACTGCCCCGAGCGGAAGCCCGAGGCTAAGTCGACATAACCGTCCCGCGTGGCCAGACCACCGCGACGACAGGAGGCATCGAACATGACGAATTTTATAGAAGACGTACGGCCGCGGACCATGGCCCGCATCGCCGGGTTCCTGTACCTCAGTTTCATCATTTTTATGGCACTCGCCAACGTGGTTGGCCGCATGGGCATCATCGTAGACGGCGACACAGCGGCCACGGCCGCGAATATCATCGCGAAGGGAATACGTTTCCGCATCGGCTTCGTGAGCGATCTATTGTCAGCCCTGCTTTTCCTCTTGACCGCGTGGGCACTCTACGCGCTCCTGAAACGGGTGAACAGGACTTTGGCCTTATTGTTCCTGCTGCTCAACATGTGCGGGGTCGCCATGCAATGCTTCAGCATGATTCTCCTGTACGCGGCCCTTCCTCTCCTGGGAGGAGGCGGATACCTCGCCGCGTTCACCACTAATCAACTCAACGCCCAGGCCATGTTCTTCCTCGGTCTCTACAAAGCGGGATTCTCGAGCGCCCAACTCTTCTACGGCGCATGGACCTTGCCTTTGGGGTACCTCGTGTACAAATCCGGATTCCTCCCCAAAGCCCTCGGCGTCCTTCTCATGATTGATTGCCTGGCCATACTCGTCTGGTTCTTCCAGTTTATCTTTCTGCCCAGTTATGCGACCATAAGCTATCCCTGCTATGCAGTCAGCTTCATCGCGGAATTCTCGCTTACCCTCTGGCTGCTCATCAAAAGCATCAAGGAGGAAAGGCTTATGTGAGAGTCTTCATCGCGCCGCAGCGGGTGAGTCATATTTCCATGGCACAGCGGCAGCAGTCTTTTCCAGGAACACATTTTGCACGAGTAGAGCTCCCCGGACAGGCACAGGACCAAGATTCAGGGTTGGTTCCGCTCAGTAGCCCGAAATGACAGTTGTTATCAGTCAGAGACGAGCAATAGTGAGTCGGATCAGAGACTGAATAACAGGAGGTAATGATTATGAGCGCAATGGATAAGCACCTTCAGAGCATCCAATACACATCACAAGGAGAAGGCAAAATGCGAAAAAGAGGTTCGATAGTTCTCTCAATATGGAGCGGTATCAACATTTTCGTTGCTTCCTTAATATTAACCATTGTCGTCTTTCACTTTGGAAACTCACCGCTTCTGGTAATGGTCTTTGAAAAATCTGAAATCGCTAGACTTGACGCCAAAGTCATTTCGGCTCTCAATTGTTTGACAATCCTTTACAACTCTTGTGATGTTGCCCTCTCAGTACTGGCATTATTCATTATCTGGTCAGGTCTAATCAATGGCAAAAGGTGGGCTTTTTGGGCATTGCTGATCACGATTGGCTTTGTAGAGATATTGGCCTTTGTCGCTTCCGCAGAAGTCGGAAATGTCTGGCTGAGATGGCAAGTGAATGTTGTTCAGAGCGTTTTATACATTGTGGGCATTGGTTTGTCTGGCTATTCCATATTCAAGTCCAAGCAGCAGGCCGTATGATCAAACAAATGATAGGTTAATCGACCCCGAGAGCGCTGCCTATCTGATACGGGTGTGGTCAGAATGGAGCCTGCCGACCGACCGGCTGCGGGCGGCGAGTTCGAGCGACCGGTTAAGCCATGCCGCACGGGCATCATAAAACAGGAGGAATGAGCATGAAAGCGATAGTGCAAACGAGATACGGGCTGCGCAGCCTGCGGATCATGGATGCACCCAAACCGGTCCCGGGAGAGAATCAAGTCCTGGTCAGGGTCCATGCCGCGGCCCTGAATTATGCCGTCATGTTCCGGGTGACGGGGAAGCCTTTTCTTGCCCGCCTGATGATGGGCAGCCTCCTGAAGCCGAAGCGATGGATCCCCGGAGGCGAAATGTCGGGACGGGTGGAAGCGGTCGGCGCGAAGGTGCGCGCCTTCAAGCCTGCCGACGAAGTCTACGGGGACACGTGCAAATGCGGATACGGAGCGCTCGCCGAGCTTGTCTGCGCCGACGAGAGCGCGCTCGCCCTGAAGCCGACCACGCTTTCGTTCGAAGAGGCGGCGGGCGTGCCCCAATCGGCCCTCGTCGCCCTGCAGGGCCTCCGCGCCGGAGGGATCCACAAAGGCCAGAAGGTCCTGATCCATGGAGCCTCCGGCGGCATCGGAACCTTCGCCGTGCAGATAGCGAAATCCTTCGGCGCCGGGGTGACGGGCGTGTGCGGCGCCAAGAACCTGGACATGGTGCGCTCGCTTGGCGCCGATCGCGTCATCGACTACGCCACGGAAGGCGTCGCGGAGGAGGCGGAAGCCTATGACCTCATCCTGGCGATCCGCGGCACCCGCCCGGTTCGCGATTATTACCGCGCGCTGCGTCCGGGCGGAACCTACGTTATGGCCGGAGGCTCCCCTTTCCGATTCATGATGACCGCTTTCCAGGGATCGCGGCTCTTCAGGTCCGGAAGCAAGACGATGAGGAGATTCACCTACTCGCCGAACGCGGAGGACCTCTTGCTCATGAAGGGGCTCATAGAAGCGGGGAAGGTCCGGTCCATCATCGACAAGGTATATCCTCTGAGCGAGGCGGCCGAAGCATTCCGTTACCTCGAGAAGGGACATGCGAGGGGGCGAGTGATAGTTCGCGTGGGATAATGGGCGAGCGTTGAAGTCAGGGATCAGCTGAGTCCCCTCCCGCAATCGATAAGATTTGCGTCGTCGAAACCGTCGTAAAAAAGGTACGGGGGCACCATGGGTCCCTCGGCCCGCGGGGCGATGTACCGGCTCGTCGAGCTTCTCGGAGATGAGGAATGGCTGGTGCGAAAGGCGGTCGTCTATGCCCAGTCGTTTATCGCTCCAGATGATCCGGATGTATTGAAAGCGCTGCGAAATCGCCTGAATGACCCGAAAGACCAGGTGCGGGCAGCCGCCAACCTCTTTCTAAGAACGCTTGAAGATCAATAGGAAAGAACACTAACAATGATTGTGGAGCTGTACTGACGGTTCTTATAAGGGATTAGTGTAAAATCTGGCACAACGGCACATAACGAGTCTGTAGGAAAAGCTAGCAAAAAACAACGCCCTCCTTCGGGCTCATTATTGAACTACAAATGATCAGAAACTAAAAATCACTATTTCTGGCTGTTAGCTCTCGGACATTCTATGCCCGTCTTCTTTTAGCTCATGCATTTGCGCCTGCCATCGCCTTTGAAATCTTTCCTATATTATGAACCATACAATACAATAACCATTGAACATTCACTTTCGCCTTCGTTCTCAGAGTGAATCGATTCATTTTTTTGTGGAATGTGATATTAGCAAACACCGGCTCGATGATCCCCATCCGTCTTGAGTATAAATCCCTGACATCCGACCGGTCGATCTTCTGGATCATCCGTGCAGAATAATTGGTGGTATCATTCTTGTCATCTATAAAAAGCCTCCGCTTACCGCTGCTATTCTTTTTCCGATGAAAACATTTATCGGTAAACCGACAACCCTTACAATCGGACGCTTTAGATTGATACCGATGCCCCGAAGATCCGTGGAGTACTGCGTGTCCTATATGTTTGAGTGTTTTCCCGTTGGGACAGCTATACGTGTTTGTCTTCTCATTATACGTGAAATCTTGAGGTCCAAACTTATACTCGATACCTGAATGTTCTTTCCTGTCCGCGAAGCGCTCGTCTCGTTTTCGAAAGTTGGAGTCCGGGATGATCGCCTCGATTCTCTTCTCTGCCGCCGTCTTCAGGTTTTCTTCACAGAAGTAATTGGTGTCAGCAAGTATGGTCTTTCCTGAAAGAGGCTCTTCCTGGTTGGTGATGGTTTTCAGATTCTCTTCTGCCAGCTCAAGAACGGGTTTGAACGTCCCGTGTTCCTACCCTTTCCCATAAGCTTCGGTGGCTATTATGACCTGGTTTTGTTCGTCCGCGAGGGTAATCCCATTATACCCCTGGATCATGCCATGGGACATCTTGATCTTTGCGCTGTCGTTGTCCGTGATATTCGATTGTATTTCCTTACCTCTATTCCCCTGTTTCGGACTCTGTGAACCAAGGAAGCCCTCGATGCGTTTTATCTTTGAATCGATCCTATCAATGGCTTTTTTTCTCTTTAGCGAAACCTCTGATCCTGATACGGTTTCAGCTCTGTCGGTTACCGTATGCTTTTGAATGAGCATTTTCACCGTTCGTTCAAGTTTTTCTTTTCTCCTGTTGAGATCCCTGAAGGTTCCACTTGATTCTTTGGACGCGTTGGAAGGCAGCTTGCATCCGTCAATCGCAAACAGTTTCCCGCCGATGAGCTCCATGTCCTGGCACACCATGAGGATTTTTAGAAATATGCCGCTGATTTCATCCTTCATCGATGAGATGAAATCCGCTATGACCGTGAAGTGTGGAATAGAGTCCGCGGAAAGCGCTTTGGCGATGATATTTGTCTCACAAAGCTCCATGATCCGCCGTGATGAAAATATGCCTTTGGAATAGGCGAAAAGAATGATTTTCAGTAAAACCCGAGGATCATAGGCAGGTGCACCGGTAAGATCGTTTTTATACTTTGAATCGAGTACGGATAAATCGATTTTTTCGTTTATCAGGTAATTGAGAGTGTATTCAAAGGTATCAGGAAGCAGCTGCTCACTGAATTGGACGACAACGAACTTTCCCTGATCTTGGTTGCATTCTTTATACCGCGCCATTGTGCTATTGTGCGATGGATATCAATTAGCGTAAAGTATCTGTTTGGCTTTTCCTACAGAATCAACAGCGTATTTGCGCTTCGCGCGCCAGTAAGCGCGCTCGGGGCTTCGCCCACATGCCTCGCTTCGCTCGGCACGTCGTATACGCGCGTGACGTTAGCTGCAAGTTTTTCGGGCGGAAGTATAGATATGATTTTGCGCTATCCATGGCGCAAAAAACAATCTGAAGAATATAGATATTTTGAATAGTAGAATTGAAAATAGTATATTAATTATATGAAGTTTCGAAAAACTTCATTAGGAGGTTTCATTTTGAAAAATGAAAAATCTACTGAACAAACACCATCAACTAGAATGAATCCTAAGGTTGATGTATTTCTAAGTAAAGCCAAAAAGTGGCAGGAAGAAGTGGAGAAATTGAGAATGATCATTCTTGACTGTCAGCTGACCGAAGAATTGAAGTGGGGTTGGCCATGTTACACGTTTCAGAAAAGTAATATAGTTTTAATAAATGGATTCAAAGAATACTGTGCGCTTTTGTTTTTCAAAGGTGCCTTGTTAAATGATGCCAATGGTATTCTAATCAAAATTGGGGAGAATACGCAGGCGGGGCGCCAGATTCGGTTCACCAATGTTCGAGAAATAGTTGAGATGGAACCCATTTTGAAAGCCTATATTTATGAAGCCATTGAAGTGGAAAAAGCCGGTTTAAAAGTGAATTTTAAAAAGAATACAGAACTCATATTTCCTGAAGAATTTCAAAATAAATTAGATGAAAACCCTGTCTTGAAAACTGCTTTTGATGCATTGACGCCGGGACGGCAAAGAGCATACAATCTTTATTTTTCTGCACCCAAACAATCCAAAACTCGGGAGTCAAGGGTTGAAAAATGTATGGAGCAAATTCTCAATGGAAAGGGATTAAATGATCAGTAATTCGATGAGAAAAACCAGCAGCTAACAGCGGCTATACGCTGCGGTGCGTCCTCGCGCGGCTCCGGGCGCTCCTCGGCCCTAGCGGCGGGCACATTTGCCTATGGCAAGCCTTTTGCGAAGCAAAAGTCTCGCCATTCGCTACGCGACCGGCAAACGTCGTATAGCCGCACCGTTAGCTGAAATGGACAAGGGAGAATAGATGAAATGAAGATTGATGTCGAATATCTAAAATTTATGTGGCCGATGAGACATTTCTTAGTAACATGTGGGGAAATAGAAGTAAAATCAAATATCATAGCAGTCAGCTTTTGTATGCCTGTATCAAAAGAACCCCCACTTATAGCTTGTGCCATCGGGAAGAAATCTTTTTCATATGAGTTAATCAAAAGCAATAACGAATTTATTGTAAATATCCCTCCTGCTCAGCTAGAACCGAGAATATATTATTGTGGTTTCCACTCAGGATATCAAGTTGATAAATTTAAAGAAACGGGATTAACTCCACAACCAGCACGAAAAGTGAGAGCTCCTATTATTGCTGAGTGTCTAGCTCATATTGAGTGCAAGGTTAAACAAGAAATCGAAACAGGAGATAAAAACCTGTTTATAGGTGAAGTAATAGAGGCGTATGCAAATGAAGATATTGTAAAAGGTGCGGGGAAAGTTGAGTATGCGGAAGGCGATTTTCCACGCAAAGTATATGCCACAAGATTTAAAAGCTCGTAGTCCACTTCAGCTAACCAATCTGTTGAATAATTGCGTTTAAAGAAAAGTGATCTACCGATTTTATTTCCAATCAATCAGAATAGTTGTTTTTATTTAATCATCAGTTCTGAAGAGCGGCTCCTCTATCATCCCACCTGCCAGGCTTCAATCTTTTTTATCTCGCCTTTGCCGTATTGTTTTATTTTTTGGATATTGTGAACCAGCATATACAAAAGCCATTGTATTTTGACCTTGGCCCGTCCCCGTAACGTAAATCGATTCAGTTTCTTATGGTACGTGATATGTGCGAATACCGGTTCCACAATCCCCATTCGGCGAGCGTACATGTCACGTCCTTCCTCCGTATCGATCTTTTCCCTCATCTTTACAGACCAGGTCTTTTTTTTGGGCTTGGTCGTGACAAAAAGTGTCCGTGATTTCGCCTGCCGGTTGAGACAGCGGTAATGATTGACGCACATGCGGCAATCCAGTATTGATGCTTGATACCGGTCCCCACAGTACCCGTGAAAGAGGATTCCTTTGCGCTTCAAGGTCAGCCGCTTGCCCATCGGACAATAGTAGCAACCGTCCTTTTCGTCATACTGGAAATCCTCCTGCCGGTACTTCACCCGTTTCTTCTGCTCTTCCTTATTTTCAGGATACCGTGGATCCCGCACCCTGAAGCCATGATCGGGGATATACCCGTCAATCCCATTCCGGAGCAGAAACCGACAATTATCCTCGGAGAAATAGTTCGTATCGGCCAGGAGGGTGGCTGATTTCAATCCCAGGCCGAAACATTTCATCCTCCTTAAGTTTTCCTTCGCCCCTTCCACCATGTCGCCCAAATATTCATGCTCGCAGACGTTGCCGAAGGCGTCCGCGCTCACCACGATCTGGTGTTTCCCGTCCGTGAGGGCCAGTCCGTTATAGCCCTGAATCACGCCGCGGCTCGACGCCATCTTGGCGCTCTCGTTATCCGTGATATTGCTCTTATTCTCCCGGATTCGTCGCCCGGGTTTCGGATCGTTTTTCTCAAGAAACTCGCGAATTCGTTCGATTTTCCTATCCAGACGCTCCTTTTGTACGCGTAGCTTTTCCCTTTGTTCTTTGTCCTCTCGGTCGGTCCGTTTGTGTTTCGCTATCAGGTAACTGACCGTTTTCTCTAGTTTCTCCTTTTTTCCCTCAAGCTCCTTCAGGGTACCGCTCGATTCTTTGGAGGCGTTGGAGCTGAGTTTACAGCCATCGAGAGCGAAGATTTCCCCGCCGATCAGATCGAGCTGGGCGCAGATCAATAACACCTGACGGAATATTTCCGTAATGTCGGTTTCCATAGATTTAATGAAGTTTGCGATCGTAGTATGGTCCGGAGCATTGTAGCCCGTCATCGCGATGAACACGACGTTTTCCCGACACAGGGTTTCCATCCCGCGCGACGATATGACCGATTTCGCCTAGCAATTGATGATGATTTTCAGCAACAGGCGTGGATCGTATGCGCGCACTCCTCGCGTTTCGTTATGATATCTTGATTCAAAAAGCGACAGGTCCAATCGATCGAGCACCTGACAGCTTGCGTATTCGAATGTTCCTGGAATAAGCTGATCCTTGAGACTCACTGGGATGAGCATATTCTGCTCGTTGTGATGATCTTTGAAGCGCGCCATTTCCCCTCCCGAGCCATAACGTGACTGTGCCATTAACGATTCGTTGCTGTCAATGATTTTATGGCATAGAATCATTCCCGGAGGATAAATTCAACAGATACAACAAAGCGTAGACGCTTCGCGCCCTTCGGGCGCTCGGCCTTCGGCACATTTTTTGCCTGCGCTTCGCTCCGGCAAAAAACGTCGTCTACGCTTGGAACTTTATAGGCCATTGCCCTAGCCGCTATATTCAGCATAATACAATGTTAGGCTCGTTTATGAGAATTGCTGTTGCCAACGCGGGGTTTTCCTGTGAATGATCTTCCCGTAATCTGCTGGATCGAATCCGGCGAGCCTTGGTCTGCCCTCTGGCGATCCGAAAGCGGCGTACTTCCACCTAGACGTGTAGTGATTGCGGATGACAGCCTCAGCGCAGATACAGCCTATCGTCTTGCCTGCAAAGGCACAGCGATGCTGTGGCGCGGCGATTTTAACAACGCGCGCCAACTGCTGCAGGCGCTTTCGCGCCGTCTAGAACGCAAGCTGCGCCGCGCGGAGCGCAATGCCCCCAAGCCGATGCCGTCGCTTACCGAAGCGTTTCATCAGCTTCGGCAAAGTCAGGCGCAGCGCGCGCGTATATTGGGCATGCTGCTGGTTACGCTTGAGAGCGATTACCGCGTGCCCTTGCCGCGTGCGCCCAATGTGCAGCAAGCCTGTATTGAGGCATATGGTCCCGGCGAGCAGGCTTCCGTCGTTTCGCTGCGTGAACTGCTCGGCTTGATTGGCGCTCATGAATGGCGCAGAAAAGGGGTGCCGATCCCGGCACTGGATGATTGCATCTACCCGCACTATGGTGTTTTTTCTCCAATTCGCGGCGAGTATGTGGAGCTGGTGGCCGAAGCGCCGCTGCCCTCACTTGAACTAGCCTTCGATATCGGTTCAGGTACCGGAGTACTGGCAGCCGTGTTGGCGCGTCGTGGCGTGGTACGCGTGGTGGCTACTGATCATGATGCGCGCGCGCTGGCATGCGCCCGTGAGAACATTGCACGGCTTGGGTTGAGCGGGCAAGTGGAAGTCGTATACGCCGACCTGTTTCCAGATGGCCGAGCGCCGCTGATTGTCTGCAATCCGCCCTGGATACCGGCACGGCCAAGTTCTCCACTGGAACACGCGGTGTATGACCCGGAGAGCCGCATGCTGATAGGGTTCCTCACCGGGCTGGCTGCGCACCTGGAACCGGGTGGGGAGGGCTGGCTGATCCTTTCTGATTTCGCCGAGCGTCTGGGACTGCGCACGCGAGATCAGTTGCTCGCTGCCATCGACATGGCAGGGTTGAAAGTAGCGGGCAGGTTGGATGTGCGTCCGCACCACCCCAAGGCGCTAGACATTACCGATCCGCTCCACGCAGCCCGTGCGGCGGAAATCACCTCGCTCTGGCGGCTGGCGGCGCGACGCGTTCAGAACTCCCTTTAGGATTTGTCCCCTTTTTCCGTCAGTATTGGCTGCGGGACCCAAGGATGGCGAATCTTGCATGTTGACCCACCGAGCATCCCCCGCGCATAATCGTGCGGAGGTGGCCTTATGGAACGCAGTGAACTGAGCTTGAAAACGAAACTCGGCTTCGGCGTATGCGATCTGGGCGGGAACCTCTTCGTGACCATCATGGGGTTCTACATCATGAGTTTCGCTACAGACGTCGCTCTGCTGGGCGCGGCGCTGGCGGGCACGGCTCTGTGGATTGGAAAGATCTGGGACGCCAGCATCGACCCCGCAATCGGCTTTCTCTCGGATCGGACGCGAAGCCGCCTGGGGAGGCGAAAGCCGTGGATGCTCGGCGGCGCGATCGCCCTATTGTTTTTCATGACGCTCATGTACACCAATCCGCATATTGGAAGCCAGTTCTGGCTGTTCGTGTGGCTGATCGCAATCTACTGCCTGCTCGTCGCCGCCTTCTCTGTAATCAATATCCCTTACGGCGCGCTCACCCCGGAGCTCACCCGCGACTATGACGGGCGGACGGTGCTCAACGCCTTCCGGATGAGCTTCGCCATCGTCGGCACCTTCATCGGTTTCGGGCTCGTGCTTCCCATAGTGCGCGCGTTCGCAAGCGTTGACACGGGCTGGACGGTTATGGGCGCCATCATGGGCGCGGTTATCACCGCTACCGCCTTGATCACGATCATTACGGTGAAAGAACCGGTCCAAGCGGAAAAGGAGGCGGGCGCGCAGCAGGGATTCCTCAAAACATATGCGGCTACGTTGAAGAACAGACCCTTCGTGCTCGCGCTTCTCTGCTACGCCCTTCACATCACCGGCATCAGCGTCGTGCAGGGAGCGCTGATATACTATTTCAAGTACATCTACGGCGGAAGCGGCTCCTTCGAGGTCGCCGCGGTCTGCCTCCTGGTGCCGAGCCTGCTATTCATCCCTGTATGGACGGTCCTCTCCAAACGGATCGGCAAGAAGCTGTGCTACAACCTCGGCATGGGCATGGTGGCCGCCGCCGTGCTCGTTATATTCCTCTTTGCCGCGGACCTAGGCCCGGTTTTCATGTACGCCGTGATGGCGGTTGCCGGCATCGGCATGTCCACCAACTACGTGATGCCCTACGCTCTCATTCCGGACGTGGTGGAGCTGGACTACGCGGAGAACGGAGTCCGGCGCGAGGGCGCGTTCTACGGCCTCTGGAACTTCGCGTTCCAGATCGGCCAGGGCTTTGCCCTGTTCTTGAACGGCTGGATACTCGCGGCCTTCGGCTACGCTGCAAACACGGCGCAGACCGATGTCTCCAAGCTCGGGATCCGGCTCCTTGTGGGGCCCGCGGCCGCCGTCTTCTTCATCGCCGGGGTGGTGGTGCTTTCCTTCTATCCAATCAGCCGGAAATACTACGACACGGTGATCATGCCGAAGGTCGCGGAGCGGGATCGGTCGGTGTAATGTCGCGTCCAATCCGGTCCGCCCGTTCCGTACGCGTGCTCCCCCCTCCAAAGGTCCGGCCCGGGGCCATGAGATTTCTGCGCGCGATAGGTCCGCTCTTTTTCAGGGTCCTGCTCGGATTCGATTCGCTGGAGATTCTCCATCCCGAGCGTCTTGTGCGGGCTTTCTGTGATTTCTTCGATCTGAAGTCCAGGCTCATCGTCACTTTCCGCCACCCCTACGGGGACGAACCCCAGCTCATGGCCTATGTCATCGGAAAGCGATTGGAAAAAGAAGCGGCGAAGCTGGGCGCCCGATTCCCGAAGAAGCCCCATGCCCACTTCGTCTACGGTTACGAGGCTCCCCTCTGGGCCGGCGCCTTCGAGCGCTGGGTCCTGCCGCGCGTCGGAGCGGTTCCCGTATACCATACCAAGTTCGACACGTCCAGCGTGAAGAGAATCCGGCTCCTCATGAAGGATGGCGCATATCCCCTCGCCCTCGCGCCCGAAGGGCAGACTTCCTACACGAGCGAGGGGCTGCCCCGTCTTGAACAGGGAGCGGTCAGGATCGGCTTATGGTGCGCCGAGGACCTGGCAAAGGAGAAGAGGACCGAGTCTGTGGTCATCGTTCCCGTCTCCATCCACCATCGGTGGCCGGAGGCCGCGGAAAAAAAACTCGATCGGCTTATCGGCCTCACCGAACGCCGATGCGGGATCTGCCGCCGGACGGGGTCGGGACGGTTCGATAGGCTTTCTGCGATCGGGGATCAGGTTCTCCTACTCATGGAACAATACTACGCGCGACACCATGGATCATCGTCTCCGGGAGACGGCGCGTCCCGCTCCGACCGGCTCGCCGCGGTCATTGAGGCGGCGCTGCGGACGGCCGAGCGGATTCTTTGCATCAAGCCGGACGGAGATGTTATCCGGCGCGTCTACAAGATACGGCAGGCGGGCTGGGACAGGGTTTTCAGGGCCGACATCCAGGATATGGACGCCATTTCACCCCTCGAACGCGGGATGGCGGACCGCTTGGCGAGCGAGGCGTGGCTGGCCTCCCGGCACATGGAGCTCGTGGACCTCGCGTATTACCTGGATTTCGACCGATTGAAGAGAGATGACCCTCTGGAGCTCTATATCGAAACCGCGCAGAACTACTACGATCTGGTCTGCCGGCTTACAGGCGGCAACATCTCGGATCGGATCAAAATCGGCGGGAAAAAAGCGGTCGTGATAGTCGGAGAGCCCATCGTCGTCAGCCGCGGTTTGGATCCGCAGAAGACGTCGAGTAAAGGGACCGCCGACTCCCTGACCGACGAGTTGAAGCGGGCGTATCTCTCCTGCATCGAAGAGATACGGAAAAGCCGTGACGCCAGCACCTAGAACGTCGCATAATCGACGTTGGCGGTATGGAGAATAAAAATGCGGGATAAAAGATTCATAGCGGTTCATCGCGGCGGTCCTCTTACAAAAGAACAGCATTGCCAATTAATGAAATGGGCTTGTGACTGTGCAGAACACGTACTCAGTCTTTTCGGTGACCCCATAGATCGACGTCTCATTAATGCAGTAGAAACAGCCAAAGAATGGGAAAAGAGAAACGCATCGGTAGGTGATGCAAGAAATGCCTCATTAGAAGCAATAGCAGTAGCAAGAGAATCTTCAAATCCTGTATCAGTTTTGGTTGCTCGTTGTGTTGGGCACGCTGCTGCAACTGCTCATATGGCGGATCATTCATTGGGAGCAGCAGATTACGCTTTGAAAGCCGCTAAATTATCAGATAAATCTATTGAGATTGAAAGAAAATGGCAAGATAAACATTTGCCAATTGAGATTAAAGAACTTGTATTATCAGCAAGAGACAAGAGACACTTAAAAATAAAGTAGCAAAAATTGCAATACGCCTAAATTAGCCGCTAGCCGCCATGGCTCGCTGCGGTCGCCACGGTGGCAAGCTCCATTATGCGCATGAGTACAGTGCTTTGTAAAAAGCAATGCGCCAAAACTACGTACAACAGCGGTTTGGCGCTCCGCTTCGCTTTCTTTTTCACCTGACTTTCGCCAGACGCCGACTTATGAAATCCGTTAGTTTTGTTTCCGAGTGGTGATACGTTTTCTGTTTTCCGTCATGTTCGCGGACTCATCACCCCCCATCGCGGCTCCTTGCTTTTTCCCCTTGAAACAACGGATGGGATACGGAAAGGCATTCGGCGAACACAGTCCGGTTGCAAAATATGGCGAGTGCCCCCTATACTTTCAGAGCCGCAATTGGCGTAGAAAAGCGGAGGAGCGCATGCCCGTCAAGGTACTCTTGGACACCGATATTGGCAGCGACATTGATGACGCCGTGGCGCTGGCCTATCTGCTGGCCAATCCCGAATGCCGGCTCATGGGGATCACAACGGTCACCGGGGAAGCGCACAAAAGGGCGGAGCTGGCCAGCGTGTTGTGCAGGGCGGCGGGACGCCAGGTCCCCATTATGCCAGGCGCGGAGCTGCCCCTGTTGATAGAGCAGGCTCAGCCACGGGCGCCGCAGTCCGCCGCATTGGAGAGATGGCCGCATGACGCCGACTTCCCGCAGGGCCAGGCGGTGGACTTCCTCCGCCGCACCATCAGGGCCAACCCGGGTGAGATTGTCCTTCTCTCCATTGGCCCGCTCACGAACATTGCCCTTCTGTTTGCCATGGACCCCGGGATCCCGGCGCTCCTGAAGGGGATGATGTCCATGTGCGGGGTCTTCACCAATCGCGCCGCGGGATGGGGCCCGCGGGAATGGAACGCAATGGTGGATCCCCATGCCACGGCAATTGTCTATCGGCATCACATCCCCTTCCACCGCTCCATTGGGCTGGACGTGACCAGCCGCGTCTCCTTGGACGCCGCGGAGCTGAAAAGCAGGTTCCAGGCGGACATCCTGAAGCCCGTCCTGGACTTTGCAAAGGTGTGGTTCCGGCACGCGGACCGGGTTGTTTTCCATGATCCCCTTGCGGCGGCGGCTCTCTTCAACCCGGATATCTGCGGCTACCAGCGCGGCACGGTTGACGTGGAGCTTGCAAGCCCCCGGCTTTCCGGCCTCACCCACTGGACACCGGACCCTTCAGGCGGCAGGCATGAGGTGGCCCTGGAGGTGAACGCCGGCGGTTTCTTTGAGCGCTTCTTTTCCGTCTTTACGTAGAGTGCGAGGGCTATTCCACCGTGAATGAGGCCCCAGCTTCAGGATAACCACCCCGCGGTCCTTGGCGGCCGCCCGAAAGAATCGCTCAATAATCCCGTTCTGCCCGGGCGTATAACGGGTGATGAACTCCTATTTCTTCACCACTTGCAGGCGGCACCACGCATACAAGGCATCGTAGAGTTCGAACTGATGCGCCAGGTTCTCCGCGTCGTCGGGGAACCGGAGGCTGAAACCGCTGGCCATGGCTTCCAGGCCGCGGGCGATCGGGTCGGAATCAATGTCTTTTTCCACGTCGGCGGCGTGAACGATTTTCGCCAGGCGGACCAGTCCCGGATCCTTCAGCCCATATTTGAGCATGATGGATTCGAACGAACAGCGGCCGTCCACGTGCCCAAGCTCGACATCCGGCGCGTCAAAGGGAATCGCTCCGGTCTCCCCGGCAACCTTTGCTATCTGGCTCGCGGGGACGAACAGGAACTCGGCGTCACTGTCTACAAAACGCGCGATCATCCACGGGCAGGCCACGCGGTCCACATGGACGTGGGAACGGGTAATCCATTTCATTCGCCCATGGTAGCAGAAGACGAATCTCCTTCAAATACCGGTATTTCCGGTCAGGCCCCATTCCCTTCCTTGCCTGCTCAGCAGTGATCGGTGCGGCGATTGCGGCCGCCGCCAGTTCCTGGACGACCCTTCTGCAGCGGGGGACGCCGGATGACTTGCGCGGGCGTATCTTCGGGATTTCGACGACCCTGGGTAGCGCGTCCCTTCCGCTCGGAATGGCCCTTGCCGGATTCGCGTTGGACCGCATCCAATTCGGCATGATCTTCGCTCCGGGCGGGGTCATGCTCATCCTGATGGGGATTCTGCTCGGCCTGGTTTTCGCCAGGCGCCGGCAGCGCGAACGCGCCCGCGCTGTTTCCGACGCTCGTCAAGCCGGCTGATGCTTTCAAGAGCTTGCCAGCTTGTGGATAGTATAGCCGTCTTTCCGCAAACACGGCGTCCGACGCCATGATATCCCTGCGCCGTCCGAAAGGCCCTGACGCGCGCGGCAATAATGACCCTCGCGCCGAAGTAGTCCTCTCTTCTTATCTGACTGGTAGAAACGCTGCTCCCATAAGATACAGATTCCGGTCTTCCCGGCCCTGGCCCAGCCACAGGTCGTTGGTGAACTCCACGGTGAGCTCGTGGTCTCCGGCCTCGAGATAGGCTTCACCGGCTTTGAACTCCGCAGGGATGCTGGAGTCCAGCTCTGGCTCCCCGATTTTTTTCCCATCGACGCGTACCAAGGCCTTGGCGTACACTCCTTTGGCGGGGCTTGAATAGCCCCGGAGGATGATCGTATATTCTCCAGCCGCGGCGCAGGAGAAGGTCGATCTTACCGTACCAGCCGAGGCCAAGCTCAGTTCGGTATCTGCTCGGCTGAAAACGGATATGCTCCCGGTCGGTTCGAAGGCGGGCGGATCAATCCACTCGGGGTTCCTCTCCGGCACCAAAAACGAGGAGCCCAGGTTCGCAAAGAGCGTCGAGGCAAAGCGGAAGCCCTTGACGCGGTTGGACGCATTCGTGTCCCAGCGGACGCAGTCGAGCACGACCCGCAGATGGGAAGACGGAACGGCTGCCGCCAAGGCCGGCGGCAGCGAGAAGATGGTGAATCCGGAGAAGGCGATTGGTTCCCGGTCGACGAGCAGGGCATCGATGAAAACATTCCGGTCTTCGCCGTTCCGGCAAAGGTCATTGATGAAAGACAATTCCAGCTTTACCCTTCCGCTGGGGAGTCGAACCAGGAACGGCCACGACTGTTTTTCCTTACCCGCAACGCTTACCTGGGCGACGGGCCGGCCATCGGCTTTGACAAGGACGGCGGGCCAATCGCCTTCGGCGCTCGTGCCCCAGGCCGCCAGGGAAAGTTTATACAAGCCCTCCCTCGCCACGTTGATCTCGCCTTGAGCCGTTCCATTGGTGTAGAAAGCGACGGCTTGTCCATTCTCCGTCAGTTGCACGAAAGTGCCCGTCAGGTTCCAGGCTTCCACCTCATGCCTGTCTTGAGCCTTCTGGGGCGAGAGAATATCGAGCGCGCGGTCGATGACGGTGAGATCGGAGTCCACCTCTCGATACCAGTTCGATGGAGCGAACGGCTTAAGAAAACATAAGTCTTCCCGGAGAACGCCGTCCAGAACAGGATCGTTCTTCTCCAAGAGGCTTAAAGGACCTACGGCGGGAACGATGGTCGTCTCTTCCAAGCCCAAAGACGTCTTGAGCTTGTCGAACGACTCTTTTTCCGGCGCGTGCCAGTAGATGGTGAGCGGAGTATTGCCCTTGGCCAGGCTTTCGAGGAGCGGAGCGAGCGCCTCGATTTTTTTCCCGCCGCCCTGGAATATGAGCAATCCCGATTTTTCGAGATCGGCTACGGTGGGACGCTCGGGCAGAGGGGCGTACGCGATACCAAGCTCGTCCAGCCTTTTTCTAAAAGCCGCCCCGTCCTTTTCTCCTTCCGCGAGGAGGGCGGTTTGAGAGTTCCCGGCAAAGGTTGAAAGGTAAGTGACGGCATTCCCGATGAGCCTTCGGGCGGCCGGTTCGGTGCCGAATTTGGTTCCCGCCAGGGCCTGGCAGAAGATGGCCTTGCCTTTCCCGACGTTAATCTCGACCAGGGGGGCCTGGTCGAGGGTGGAAAGCCCGCCGGAAACGAGGAGGGCCTTGGCTCCCAGGCGAACCGGCCGACGAATTTCCTTCCACGTCACCCGATGATCGCCCCGCCAAAACTTGAAGGCCTCGCCATCCAAACCCGCCAAGAGCGGATGTTTCATGGAAACCGGGAAGGTCATCGTCGAGGAATGGGAAACGAGTGACAGTTCGGGCATTATTCCAGCAAACGTCTCCTGCTCCAGGACGAGGGCACGGCCGCCGTTTTCCAGGAACCGCCGGAAGAAGAGCGCATCGGTATTTTCGACGCCGATGACCGGAATCACAGTCTTCGTTCTTTTATCTGCGAAAGCATAAGGCCCGACAATGAGGATTGATTTGGCAGGATCGCTTTGGGGAAGCTCATCCAGTTTTTTGAGTTCTTTTACTCCGGCCTTTTCAGCAGTGTCGAGGAATTTCCCGTTGGGATCGAAGACCAGGAGCGATATCCCGGCCGGGGATAAAAGCGGCTGTTTTTCGTACACCAGGAAACGGGTATCGAAGAAGTGGATTTTCTTCCCGTCGATGTACAAACCGGCGTTGAATGAAAGGCCGGCGGGTGCGGGCTTTTCGGGCAGCTTAACCGTGACCGTGACCACCTTGTGCCCGGCCGGTTCGAGGAGGAAGCTCTCGGCATACCCCGCGGCCCAGCCCTCAAGGCTCACGCGCACCTCGATCTTTTTAGCCTCCACGCTGTCGTTGAAGACATCGAAACTCCGCGTCACCTTTTCGCCCGTGAAAAATCTGGTATCGAACTCTTGAGGGAAGACGGCTACGGGTTCATAGGCTTTTTTTTGCGCGGCGAAAAACGGGCTTGCCACATTAATTCTTCCGCCTTCGTCGGCGATCGTCCAGGGACACATGCCCGAGACCCCACCGCGGCGGTAGGCGACGGTCTGGATTTCCCAGGCGCGGGCTCTGGCCAGTTCCTGGTTTTTTCCCCGATCGAGGTAGGCCTCGTCCCCAAAAAAAACGCTCCCCGGCGAATAATCCTGGTAAAACAACCCCAGATACTCGCCGATGTAGAGAGGTTTTTTTCGCTCCCAGAAAAAATCCTTGTTCCAGCTTCCGGCCGTGCCGCCCGCCGTACCCGTGGTCACGGTGGTACCGAGCCAGTCGGCGGTGTTGGGGTAATCGGTATTCTCCGGCATTTCGCGCGGGTAATGGAGACCGATGACGTCGGCAGCGCCCCCGGGGTCGTGGTCCGCCTCGTAGGTTATGAGGTGTGTAGGATCGAGCGCCTTCACTTTGCGCCCGACCTCGGCCAGGCGCGCCTCGGCGCAGGCGCAATGGCGCGAGGCCCCGCAGTGGAGGAGCTCGTTTTCCACGCTCCACATGACCAGGCACGGATGGTTCCTGTCCCGCCTCACCATGCCGGATAAATGCGTCCAGACGTTCTCCCAGAAGCGTTCGTCGCCGTAGGCGTAACCGCCGCCCCCGTCGCACCAGAGCGCCCCCTCTTCCACGATTAAAAGCCCGGCCTCATCGGCCAGCTCGATCCAGCGGTGCTGCCAGGGTTGGGTGTGGAAGCGGAAGGCAACGGCGTTCGAGGCCTTGATGTTGGCGAGCGCCTGCTTTATTTCATCCGTGCCCTGGTAGCGCGGCGTAGGCCAGCCTGAGGAGGCCAAAAGATGCCTTTTAACTCCATTGAAGTAGAAATCGGGACCGACGGCCCACAGCTCCCGAAACCCGAAACGCTCCTGGTAGCGGTCGAGCTCGGCGCCCGGGGGCCGGTCTTTGAGAACGAGAGTCAATACGTATTGATGCGGATCCTCCGGCGACCAATAACGCGGTTTAGGAAACTCGGCGGAAAGCTTGAACTTCCCGTCCGGCGTCGGTTCTTGGCCGGGAAGGGGAAGAACTTTTTTATCCCCGTCGTAGACCGCGCCTTCGATCCAGAAGCCCGGTCGGCCTCCTACGATTTCTCCGGTGACCGTAATGTTATTGGCATTTCGCACCGAGGTGTTAATGGCCACGTCCTCGCAGTGCGCGTGCGGCCGCGCCAGCAGCGCGACGTCGTCCCAAATACCGAACCAGCCTAAGATCCCGCCGATGGGCGCGACCAGGCGGCCTTGGGGAACGCCGCGGAGCGTATCCCAATTGGGATCGGCATCCGTCGGCAGTTGGTAGCCGTCTTTGAAAACCGCGCTCCAGTCCTGACAACGGATTTCGAGGAGGAAACTCTCACCCGGTTTAAGCCGGTCCGTGAGATCGGTATAAAATGGGGTGAAGCCCTCGAGCCGGGAGGCGACAAACGTCCCATTGCAATATACGGCGGCATTATAGCGCGCCCCGTAGAGGAGGAGATCGATCCGTTTTCCCTTGAAGGAATCCGGCACCAGCACTTCCTTCCGGTACCAGACATACCGGGTGCCTTGGATGGCGTTGCTCTCGGCCATGACCGGGATTTCGGCGGATCGCCACTCATTCACCCGGGGCGGGTAGGCCGGATCAACGGCGGTCGCCATGTCCCATTTCCCGTTCAAGCTCAGCTCCTGCCGTTCCCCGGAACTGAGATTCATTTCACCCGGGGGAGCGGGGCTGGCGACGTCAATGACCGCGATTAAGAGTACCGACGCTATCCAGGCGGACGACAAAATCTTCGGGCTCGCGGATTTCATAAAGCACCTTCCTCAAAACGATATATATCCGATCGCGGATATAAAGAAGAATGCGATCCCGCTAGTATAAGCGCCGGTTGTTATCTGACACCTCCTTCTTTGTTCTCGGAGCGTCAGATTTGCTCTACACTACCTCACTTTTGCGAAACTCCCTTGTACCGGTGACATGAGGCTCCAGGGCGGTCGCGTGCCGGTGCGGCCGCCCCGGTTTCTCGCTTCAGTTTATTCGCTGTAGATTCGGACCTTTTGTTTGCCTTCGACATCCACGGTCAGGTCATCCAGGTTGGCAATGAGCTCCTCGATATCTGCAGGCGTCAGCTTGGACAGGTCCGCATTGATGCCTTTCTCCCGCAGCGCATTCTTCACCTGCGACTGCGCGTCGTCAGGCAGGAACGCGGCCAGCTTCAATCCCGCGCGGATCAGCTTCATGGGCACGCGCACATTGACCCGATCCACATTCTCCGCTCCCGGAACCGGATCGACCTGGATTCTCAGGTATTTCCGATTCCCGATGGACGCGGCCGGTTCCTCTCCGGATGCCCTCTGCGGCGAGACGGCTTCCAGGAGATTCTCTGCCTCTTCCACGCTAATCTTGCCCTGGTGAAGCATTTCCAGGATCTTTTTCGTTTCCTCGCTCATTCCTTTCCTCCTTATTCGAAAGCAATGCGCACGCTGTGGTTCATGCGTGTCGCGACATCGACTCTCAGACCCGATGCTGCAAAGACAATTTTGAAAAAGACAGGATAAAGGAGAAGAAGCCGCTTCCCTGGCCCGTGAGGGATGGTGACCAGGGCCGCGATGAGCATGAAGGGCAGGATGGCGATCAAAAGCGCGATCGCGATGATCCACACGATGATCGCGGGAAAGAACAACCTCACTCTCCTGTTGTCCCTGTTTTGAACTTCAAGACTCATTATCATTGGGATCATTTTCCACCTCCGAGATTCTTCAGGGCTTGATCCGCGGTGATCTCCCCTTTATCCAGTTTTTCAAGGACCTCCAGACGCGACGTCGGAGGATTGATTTCCACGAATTCCAGCTTTCCGGCGATGGCGGCCAGACGGTTCTTGACCGTTGGGTAGCTGATGCCGAAGAGCTGCTCCATCTCCTTGATGGAGCCATGACAGCGCAGGAAAGCGGTGACAAAGACCTGGTCTTCCATTGTCAGACGAGCCATGGGTGGCAGCTCAAAATTGCCCTCCACGGCTATCCCCGATGACGTCAATCTGACGCGCTCTATCGTGAAAGGCTCACCTCGCGTCATCTTGGTTAATTCCTGCCAATCGTTCTTCATTCTGAAAGAAGTATACTACATTCATTCAAAATAATCAATACCCAAATAATAAAAATAAACTATTTCTAACACCAAATATTGATTTTATTGAGTATTTGAATATTTCGGCGCCTTTGGGGCGTCTCGGGCTCCACGGCGCTTCAGCGCGCCGCTCCGCCACATGGCCCTCAGCCTTTTTGGCCTCGGGCCACGTCGCATATGTGCGGCCGTTATAGGCCGAATACATATCGGTGTGAATTCCGGCGTTTTCACCGCAAACCGTTCACCGTGATGAATAAGGCCGAGAAGCGTCAGGCTTATTTCGCCTGTCCGGCTTGCTAGGCAGCCACACTTTTCCGCGACCCCGCCACATGCGCCAGCGCCGCTCCCGCGGCGAACAGCGCTATGTTCAGGATAAACGGCAGGTTCTTGTCGATCTGTGAGAGACTTCCGGCAATCCAGCCGAACGGCGAGGTAAGAAGGATGATGCCCACATACAGGAGGGATTGAATACGGGCGCGTTCATGCGCGCTGACGGTCACGACGGTCATCCGATCCACCAGGGGGCTGACGGCGGCAAAACTGCATGCTTCCAGAAAAACGCTGAAGATCAGCGAGGGATATCCCAATTCTGGGGCGGTGATCAGCAGCACCTGGCTCACGATAAAGCCCAGAAACCCGACAACCATGGGCGCCCGGAAGTGCATCTTCTTGAGGCGCGGCATCACGGCAAAGAAGAATGCCAGCATGACGGCGGATTTTATGAAGGGAAAGACGGCGATGTTCTTCGCGGGGATGTGCAGTTTTTCCGTTACGATGATGGCCCAAAAGCTGCTGCCGATCAGGGTGGAGATGCTGAGCACCAGCATGAGTGCCGCCGTGGTGAGGGTGTGCGGAGAACGGAGCAAGTGGGCCAACACCTCCCCGTATCCCCTCAAGATGCCGAAGACGCTCTGATTGCGCGTCTGCCGGATGCGCACTACTCCCTGCGCGGTCTCCTGCGTGGTGGCATACGTCACGACCGCTTTCACCGTGAACATGAGCCCGGCGAACAGGTACAGCCCGCGCATGGTGGGAACGAGGGAGAAGAAGCCGATTAAAACCCCCGCCAGTGGGGCTATGAATCCCACGATCAGATTGGCAATATAAACCCAGGAATAAATGTCCACCAATTGAGAGGGCTCTGCATCCTCCACGAGGAGACAGGTCCATGAGTTCTGCGTGATGCGCCAGACGCTGTTGACCACCCCGGCGGCCAGGAAATACCAGAAGTTTTGCGCCGCCGCCGAAATCAGTGCCGGGATCGCCCAGGCCACGATGTCGAAGATCAGAGTGGTGAGCCGGCGTCCGAGCTTGTCCGTCACCGCGCCGCTCAACAAAGCCAGGAAGATCTGGAACCCCCAACTGACGCTGAGAATCAGGCCGATCTGCCTGTCCGTCAGTCCGAGCGCCACCATGAAGATGGAAATATAGGGAAGGTACAGGTTGTAGGGGATGCCCCAAAGGGGCTCGGCATAGACACATCCCCTCGGGTTACCGCGCAGGCTTTTAAGGGTGGCGATAAGGGAATGTTCTTTCAAGGAATAACCTCTCGATGGGTCGGCCGCAAGGCCGGCTCACGGCGCGCCGCGGGCCCGCTTTGGCGCAACTATCCTCTTCCTTTGGCCCGCTGTCAATGTGTCGTGGAGGTCTCCTCGCCGAAGTCCATATTCCGCCCCCGCTCACCGCAGCCGCTAGCTTTGTCCCATCTGCGGAGGAGGCGATACAAGTCCAATACAAGCTTCCTGGATCGGCATGTTCGCTCCAACTATTCCCAGAATCTGTAGAGGTCAAAATAGATCCACCGCTGATCACTGCGGCAAGCTTCTTGCCGTTGCAGGCCGTCCTATTTCAACGACTGCGAATGTGCGAAAGAAAGTATTCGTTAACACAATGAACGCCGGGTGCGGAAAAGTCCAAAAAATAGCCAAGCAGTGCAAAGACAGCATGCCCATCGCGCCTGTAGAATGGCCGCCGATACATCGGGCAATGCTTGAACGCTTCGAGGCGCCGTGATTGGCGGCTTGCGGGAAAGGAGCCCTCTGTGCAGCATGATTCTTGGGGACCGGAACCCGTTCGGAGAAAATGTGACTGCGATTGAAAAATTTCGATCGAAATATCTGACGCCTTTCGCGCTGCTCGTTGGCGCGTTCGCCGTGGCAAAGCTCATCATTCACCTTTTGACGGCGACCGGCTATGGCTACCTTGGTGACGAGCTCTATGCGATCGACCTCAGCAAGCACCTCGCATTCGGGTACGTCGACCTTCCGCCGCTCCTTCCCGCCCTGATGGCTTTGAACCGGGCGGTGTTGGGAGATTCCCTCTTCGCGATTCATCTCTTGCCCGCGCTGGCCGGTTCCGCAACGCTCGTGTTCGTGTGCCTCATCACCCGGGAGCTCGGCGGCAAGTTGTTCGCCACCGCTTTGAGCGCACTGGCGTTCATCACGACGCCTTTCTGGCTCATGATGGACTCCATTTTCGGGTATGACGCCTTCGATCAGCTCGCATTGGCTGTGTTTCTCTACGTGCTCGTCCGGCTCATTCGAACGCAAAACTTGAAGCTCTGGCTGCTCCTGGGATTGGCCGCGGGAATCGCGTGCCTGACCAAGACGACCATTCTGTACATGGCCCCCGGTCTGCTCGTGGCGGTTGTCTGTACGAAATACCGCAGACACCTGATCACCCCCTGGCCCTGGCTGGCGCTGGGAATCTTTCTGATCGTTATTTCTCCCTATCTGCTGTGGGAATACGCCAACCACTGGCCGACCCTGGAATATTGGGGCGGCTATAAGTCCTTCCAATTGGGAGAGTTGTCGATCACGGAGTACCTGACCAACATCTTTCTGGGAATGAATCCGCTGTTGAGCCCGCTTTTCCTTGTCGGTCTGTACGCCACCTTCAGACGCCGTCGCGATACCCGCTACGGCCTCCTCAGCATCATGTTCTGTGTGACGTTTGTATTTCTGTTCGTCTTGAGCGCCAAATATTTCATGCTGGCGGCCCTTTTCGTTCCCCTCCTTACCGCCGGATCGGCATTCGTCGAGGAGAAGCTCTCGGGATGGAAATGGAGAAGATCCGCGGAAATCGTCATCCTTTCCTGCCTCCTGCTGGTAGGAGTCGTCATCGCCCCCGCCAACCTGCCTCTTCTTCCGCCGCCCGTCATGACAAAGTACGCAGATTCCTTCGGGTTTCTCTACAAGCCGATCAAGGCCGGCCCGTATCCTACGACTGATTTCCCACCCATCCTGCACAACAGGCTGGGCTGGGACGCGTTGGCCCAGGTCGTCGGCGCCGTCTATAACGCCCTCCCCGAGGAAGAGCGGGCAGGGGTCGGGATCTATGCCGACTGGTTCGGCCCGGCGGGCGCCATAAACCATTTCGGACCGCTCTACGGCCTTCCCCGCGCGGTCAGCGGCCATATCACGTACTACCTGTGGGGTCCGGGATATTCATGGAACGAGATGATAATCGCGACGTTGAACATCGATGGATTTCGTGGTTTCTTCAGCGACATACAGCAGAAGGTTTTTTTCGAATATGAACATGCCTCGCCGATCGCCACGAATATCGGTATCTATGTGTGCAAAGGGGCGACGATGAGCGCCAAAGAGATATGGCCGTATTTGAAGTTCTACAAGTAGGGACGCGCATCGGAGCCGCTGGTTGCCGCAATGCTCCGGGTGTCTTTTTTAACGACGTCGCGCCAAGGTCTGCGCTACGACTGGAAAGAAGTCGGGTTGACCGTCAGCGGGAGAGCAAATCACTAACAGCAACCAAGGATGGTTCGCTTCGCGTTGCACAGCGCCGCCGCGCAGCTTAACCACATCGTTGTTCGAGGCAGATAACCTCTCATGACAATGACGCCATGTTGTCATTGCATTTTCTCTTTTTTATGCACTCAATATCCATATTCTATGCGATATACTTAGGAGGCCCATTCCATGGAAAAAAGAAGAAAAATTAACCGATGGGATAGGCGCAGGTCAAAAAAAGGCTCCGCAGGTTGAAAGAGTCTGAGGAATATAAGAAAATAGAGAGTACTCTTGATACGGTGGACATCAAATTGCCTGAGCTTACTGAAAAACAAAAAGAAGGAATAAAGAGCGATCTCCTTAAAGATTTTAATAGCTACAGTTTGTCGGGTAATTGTTAGCTCTCCGGAGCCCGCTTACCGTGGATACGCGGGGTTGGCGTCTTTCTCGCGGGGGACGGTAGCTTTTTAAGAAGGCGATCGGTGACGCGCAACGACATCCTCTCCATTTGAGCGATGATTCTGTCCAGTTCGCGGCCGGTGGCAACCCAGACGGCGAGAAGGTCGGCCTGTTCGCGCGTCAGGCGGACTGTGACGGTTTTTCCATCCACCTTGCGGGTCCACTGGTAGTAGGGACCGTGAAGGCGGGGCGGAGAAGCTTGGCAGGCGCAGCCGGGCTTGCCGCAGGCCATGAAGCGTTTCAGCAAGGTGCCACGGCGGAAATAGCCGACTCGGCTGAGGGCGCGCTGGAGCTGCTGGTAGTTTTGCGGAAGATCGGTTTTCATAGAAATATATCTTGACAGAAAACTGTCTACAGTTATAATACTGTTAGATATGTTGCCCGTCAAGCTTCCCCGGCGTTGGTTTTTCTCCCGGATCCTCGCTTCGATGTGCGTGTGCGTCTTTCTCGGCCTGGGCATCTTGATCTTCTCCAGCGCCCCCTCCATGGCAGCCGCCGATAGAGCAATCGTTCCCCAGGAGGTCCTCGTCCATGCAAACCACTTCTGCCAGTGCCAAGCGCCAACCCGCTCTGATTCCCAGGTCTATGCGCCCGACCATCTCCATCGCGGAGGACCACAGGCTGGTCCAAATGACCGACACCCTGGACTGGACAGAAATGGAGGAGCAAGCCCAGCAGATACGATCCGCCAAGCTCAAGAACGCCGCTGGGCGGCCGCCGCACCTGCGCGCCTTGCTGGGAGCTATGCTGCTGATGGCCACCCGAAAGCTGACATACCGGGAGGCCGAGGACTTGATCTGCTACTACGCCCCAGCGCGCTACTTGTGCGGGCTGACCGAAACGGAGTGGACCCCGGACTTCACCACCATCCAGGACTTCACCGAACTGATGGGCGAGCAGGGGATCAAGCTCATCAATCAATGCGTGGTGCAAATGGCGGTGAAACAAAAGTTGGCAGATCCCAAGACACTGGTGGCCGACACCACAGCGCAGGAAGCGGCGATCCCCTATCCCAACGAGATGGGGCTCATGGCCGGCTTTCTGACCTCGGTGGCTGCCGCAACCCGAAAAGTTGGCCGAGCGCTGAAGGGATTCGTGCAGGAGACGGTGAGTCAATTCGAGGCGGCCAAGAAGAAGGGGCGAGAGTACCGCCTGTTCGCCAAGACCAAGGAGAGCAAGGATCGGGTGATGGGGCAGATGATCGCCATCGTCAAGAAGCTCAACGAGCATCTGAGCAAGGCGCTGGGCGCCCCTGCCGCACAGTGGGAAAAGCTACGCAAGCATGCAATTGTGGCCAAAAGCAAGCTGGTTCAGTTGCAGGAAACGATGAGCAAACTGATCCCGCAGATCCGCTACTGGATTCGCACGGGCTGCGTGGCCAGCGGCAAGATCATCAGCCTGCATATCCCGCAGCTCTACAGCATCGTACGCGGCAAAGTGGGCAAATCGGTGGAGTTTGGGCTGAGCTGGGGCATCAGGCGACTGGCGGGGGGGTACCTGCTGGCCACGCTGGCCCCGAATCGCCGCGAGTTACAGGACACGAAGTTCGCGGTGCGAGCGGTCAAAGACCACATCGCGCTCTTTGGCAAGGCGCCGCTGGCTTATGCCTACGACCGTGGTGGATACAGCGCGGAGAATGTCTCCACCTTGAAGAAGTTGGGGGTCAAGGATGTGGGACTGGCCCCCCGTGGACGTACGCAGTGGTCGGTAAGCGGGCCGGTGCGCGACCGGCTGGTCAGAGAGAGGGCAATGGTGGAGGCGGGAATCGGCACCATCAAGAGCCCGAGATACGGGTTCAATCGTCCAGCTGCTCGTTCGGAGGCCATGATGGGAGCGTGTGGGCAGCGCGCTGTGTTGGGATTCAACACCAACAAGCTGATCCGCGAACTTGCCGGGCGAAAGGGGATGACGCTGAACGGCTAACGGAATACGGGACGCCTGGTCACGAGACTGACAGTGCACCAGCGGGGTACGCACACAAGACACACAGCGCACCGGAAGGCGCGACATAGGTCCGCGGCCCGTCGAACACCGAGCCAACGGGCGCCTGAATTACCCGACAAACTGTAGCTAATATAACTATGAGAGAGAGTAGCAGGAGCACAGGTCAACGTTACTCTTCTCTGAGCAGACACCCCGCTGCCTATCAGTACTGCTTGGGTGTCTGCGACAACAGCACTTTGTTCAACAGCCAATACGGGGCTATTCTTACGAAATTCGTCATGCACTTCATGGCTGGCGGAAAAAGATTCTCCCGCATTCCCTTTTTTATGCCCGCGAGCACGTACTCAGCGGCTTTTTCCTCGCTGATCTGACTCGGCGTGGGAATGCCGTCGCCCCGGCTGGCTTCGGTATCGACGAACCCGGGATGTATGGTCTGTATCAGAATATGACGGTAGCCGAAATGCCTCAATTCCATCCGTGCGGTTTCAAGAAAGATGCGAGCCGCGCTCTTGGCCGCGGTATAATCTCCCTGCATGGGAACCCCGAAATAGCTCGCTTGGGAATTCACATGGGCGATCATGCACCGGGTTTTCTGTGACTTCATCTGCTTCATGAGGGGGCAGAAAAAATTGATCATGGTATCGTAGTTCGCGCGCATGCACTTCAGGATTGTTTCCCTCGAAGCGGTGAGGGTGTTCGAAGGAGGGCCATACCCGATGACCAGAATGGCGATATCGATCCCTCCGTATTTTTTCACCGTATCGGAAACGACCTCATACGCGTGATCCGGATCGAGGGCATCCCCCGCGTAGAGCGTGCACTCGCTGCCGTTCCCGCGGATCTCTTCCGCAGCCGACTCCAGAAGCTCCTTGCGCCGCGCGGTGATCACGATTTTATTCTTGAAGCGGCTCAGGGCTATCGCGGTTGCCCGGCCTATGCCCGATGAAGCCCCCGTGATGAGAATTACCTTCTTCGAATAATCCATGTGCCCCCCATTCCGTTGATATTCAATGGCGAGTGACCTTCAGGTCTCGCCGTGAACGCTTCGGACGCAGATCGGCGCAGGCGATTCGCGTGAGCAGGAAGATCACCATCGCCCTCCTGTTCAACTCTTTCATGATAAGGTGGGGGATCTGGTTCTCCAATAGCAGGCACGCGAATCCATGGACGACGCTCCATACTCCGATAGCCGTCTTTTCAGCCGGCCCGGTTTCAAGGATCTTTGCGGTCTGACAGGCCTTTGTCATCCCAATGAGAAGCCTGAAGGTCGCGTGAGAGATCTCCACCAAGTCTGGATAATCCTTTTCTTTTTCAATCACGCCGGAAAAGGTGATTTTGAAGCGATCCGGATCCTTGACCGCGAAATCGATGTACGCGCATCCGATCTCCACCAATTGCCGCGCCGGCTCGCCGGCGTTTTTCTCCATGACTGCCTTCATCTTTTGGTACAAGCGACGATAGCCCTCGGTGGATATGGCGGCGATCAATGCCTGCTTGTCCGCGAAGTGCGCATAGGGCGCGGTCCGGCTTACCCCCGCCCTGCCGGCCACCTTCCGCAGGGAAAGCCCGCCCACCCCTTCCTTGGCCAGGATTTCCGCTCCCGCCTCGACGAGGGCGTTCTTCAAATCCCCGTGGTGATAGGATCGCTTGACCATGGGACAATGAAATACCCCAATCTTGACAATGTCAAGATTGGATGGTAAACTTTCCTCCGCGCGTAAAGGAGCACGATATGGGGGAATTTGACCATGCCAAACGCCGGATCGTGGAAACCGCCCAGGAGTTGACCCGCAAAGGCTACCTGATGGCGACGGGGGGGAATCTCTCCATGCGCATCCCCGACCGGGATGCGTTCGCCGTGACACCTTCGGACTTCGATTATATGAGCATGACGCCGGACGACGTCTGCGTGTTGGACTTCGATCTGAAGACATTGGAAGGGAAGCGAAAACCTTCGGTGGAGAGCGCCATGCACGCCGGAGTCTACCTGACCCGGAGGGATGTGAACGCAGTCGTCCACACCCATCAGGTCTACGCCAGCGCCCTGGCCTTGATGAAGTCGCCAATCCCCGCCTTGTTCGACGAACAGGTCCGCTTCCTCGGACGCTCGGTGGAGCTTATCGCCTACGCTCCCTCCGGGACCGGGATGCTGAAGAACGCGATCGTCAAGCATATCAGAAACCACCACAACGCCTACCTCATGCAGAACCATGGCGCCCTGTGCTTCGGCCACGATTTGGAGCGTGCCGTCCACAATGTCGAGATATTGGAAAAGTGCGCCCTGGCCTATCTTCTGACCATGATGGCGGGGAAAAAGGCCGATCATATCCCGCTTCCAATACGCGAGGTCGCGTTCGCCAAGCTTCGCAAGGACCAGAAGAAAGCGGAGGCGGAAGTGATGGAAGGCCGAACCATATGAGCGGCAATCAAGCCTACGCGATCTCCACGTACCCGGACACCGATGATGTCTATCGGCGCCTTGACGCGCTCGTTCGCCAGCCCATGCGCCCGGTGAAAAGGGAAAAGATGCGGGAGTACCTGGAGTATTTCTCCGCGAAGTGCGTTCGTTCCAAGGAACTGACCGACGAGGCGAAGAAGTACATCCCCGGCGGGGTCCAGCACAACCTGGCGTTCAACTACCCCTTCCCTATCGCCATCGAAAAAGCCGAAGGCGCATTCCTGTGGGACGTCGACGGCAACCGCTACATCGATTTTCTGCAGGCCGGCGGTCCCACGGTACTGGGCAGCAACTACGCTCCGGTTCGGGAAAAGATATTCGAGCTTCTGAAAACCTGCAGCCCGGTGATCGGCTTGTTCCACGAGTACGAGCTTAAATTGGCGAAGCTCATCCAACGCTTGATGCCTTCCGTAGAGATGTTCCGCATGCTCGGCTCGGGTACCGAGGGCGTGATGGCCGCGATGCGCGCGGCGCGGGCGTTCACCAAGAAGAGATACGTCATCAAGGCAGGCGGCGCCTACCATGGCTGGTCGGATCAGATGGTGTTCGGGATGCACGTTCCCGGAACCGGGCGCCGGGAGGCGACGGGCATCCCGAGCGGATCGAGCGAATCGACCCTCGAGTTTTTCCCCACCAGCCTCGGCGCCCTGCGCCGTCGTTTGATTCTCAACCGGCTGCGCGGCGGGACCGCGGCGGTGATCCTCGAGCCGATCGGTCCGGAGAGCGGAACCCGGCCTGTTCCGAAAGATTTTTGCCGCAAGGTCCGCGAGCTCTGCGACGAGTTCGGCTGTCTTCTCATCTTCGACGAGGTGGTGACGGGCTTCCGCCTGGGCCTGGGAGGCGCCCAAGGGTACTTCGGCGTGCGGCCGGACCTGACCGTGTTCGGCAAGTGCATCACCGGCGGCTACCCCATGGCGGGCGGCGTGGGCGGGCGGGCGGAAGTCATCAATCGCTTCGCTCCAGGAATCGGCGGGTCAGGCGAGCGGGCATACATCGGCGGGACGCTTTCCGCCAATCCGCTCTCCTGCGCGGCCGGCTACTTTGCCCTGCTGGAAATGGAGCGGACCAATGCCCCGGTCCTGGCCGGGCTGGCCGGGGATCGGCTCACCAAAGGCCTCCAGGCCATTATTGCGAAGCATAACCTGCCGTTCGTCGCCTATAACCAGGGCTCCATCGTCCATCTTGAGACGTCCGCGGTGATGCTTCTGGACTTCCGAAACCCCCTGCGGCTTGCCAAGGAATTAAAGCCGCGCACGCACATGATCGAGGAGATGGGCGCGGCCTATATGGCCAATGGCGTGATCACCCTTGCCGGCTCGCGAATGTACACTTCCATGGCGGATACCGATGCGGTCATCGACGAGGCGCTCCAGAGGTTTGAAAACGTTCTTTCCAACGTCGAAGGTTTATAAGGGAGGAACGATGGGCGCGGAAAACGTTCTCCTCGCGGTGGACCTTGGCACCTCCGGGATGAAGGTGGCGCTTGTCACCATTCACGGACGGGTGCTGGGCTTCGAGTTCGAGCCGATCGCTCTGATCGTCACCCCCGATGGAGGCGCCGAGCAGTCGCCGGAGGAATGGTGGACGGCCTTCAGGACCGCGGCCAAACGCCTGCTCGGTCGCGGTCTTGCCCCAAGCCAGGCCGTGCGGGCGGTGTGCTGTTCCACTCAAGGCGAGGGCACGGTGCCGGTCGACCGCGAAGGTCGAGCACTGATGAATTGCATCTTGTGGATGGATATGCGGGGCGCATCGTGCCTTCAAAAACAATTCCGCGGGATACTCAATGTCAACGGAGCCGGAATCGGGAACATCCTGCGCTGGGTGCGGCTCACGGGGGGAATGCCCTCCATGACCGGCAAGGATCCGGCCGGGCATATGCTTCTGGTGCGGGATCGCTTCCCCGAGGTCTACGAACGCACGTATAAGTTCCTGAACGTGCTCGATTACATGAATTTTCGCCTGACCGGCCGCTTCGCAGCCACTTTCGATTCGATCCTCACCTCCTGGGTGACGGACAACCGGGCCCCGAACGCGATCCGCTACCACCCGAGCCTGCGTAAAAGATGCGGGGTGGACGCGGAAAAGCTCCCCGAGATAGTGTCCTGTACATCGGTGCTCGGAACGCTTCAAGCCGATGTCGCCCGAGAGCTAGGGCTCGGAGGCGGCGTCCGGGTAGTGGCGGGTGCGATCGACACCACCGCGGCCGCGATCGGCGCCGGGACGGTGGAGGATTTTGCCACGCACCTCTACATCGGCACCTCCTCCTGGATGGCGGCTCACGTGCCGTTCAAGAAAACCGACGTCGGCTCTTCGCTGGCATCGGTCCCGTGCGCCGTTCCCGGCCGCTACCTGCTCACGGCTTTGCAGGCGACCGCGGGCGGCAACCTCACCTTCCTGCGCGACAATGTCCTCTATCACAAGGACGAGCTTCTCCAAGAGGCCGAGGTCCCGGATATCTTCAAGGTGCTGGATCTGATCGCCGCGCGCGTTCCTGCCGGATCGAACGGCGTGCTGTACACGCCCTGGATCTGGGGCGAGCGGGCGCCGGTGGAGGACCGCACCCTGCGTGCGGGGCTCTACAACCTATCCCTGCACAACACGCGGGAGGATATCATCCGAGCTTTCCTGGAAGGCGTGGCCTTGAACACACGCTGGCTGATGCGGCCTTTCGAGAAGTTCATCGGGCGCGGGCTTCAGTCCATCACCCTTGTGGGTGGCGGAGCCCAGTCCGAAGTTTGGTGCCGGATCTTCGCCGACGTATTGGGCACGGAGATCAGACAGGTGTCAGACCCGATCACCACAAATGTCCGAGGCGCCGCGTGGATCGCGGCGGTGGGATTGGGGGAGATCGCGTTCAGCGAGCTATCGAGCCTCGTTCTTCTTAAGCGGGTATACGAGCCAAACCCGAACAACCGGCCGATCTACGACGAGCGTTTCGAGGTGTTCCAGAGCGTATATCGCCAGATGCGGCCGATCTATCGGAGGATGAACCGGTAGGCAAGGCGAGGACATTGGTCCGCAGGAGTAAAAGTGATGGATTTATTACCCACATTACATGTAGGCATATTGAATGGATGGATACCGCTAATCATCTATTTCATAGGGCTTCTTATCTCTGTATCTCTGTACTCAAAGGAGCCAAGGGTCTGGCTTTTCAATAATCCGAAAGATAGGAATAAAGGCGTATTCATGTTCATTCGTCTGTTCGGTCAACTTGCGATGATTGCCTACATTGTGATAATGATTTTTACTCCAATGAAGATCAGTAATCCAGTATTTCTTATCGGTGCCGCAGTCTATTTGATTGGCTTCGTGTTTGAAATGACCGCCCTCTATTATTTCAGAAAAACACCTGTCGGCAAACCAGTCGTGAAAGGGCCTTATCGTGTTTCACGTAACCCTCAATGGTTGGGATTGTTTTTTGCGCTTTTAGGTTCGGCAATCGCTGCTGGGATATGGCTTTATATTGCGTTTGTAGTTCTGGTGGGTATCATTTACCACAAACAGATTCTTGATGAAGAAAAAGCCTGTATAAAGAAATATGGAGAAGGCTATCGCGAGTATATGGAGCGCATATCAAGATACTTCCTTCTTCTGTAAAGCACGCAAAGAGAAAGAGGTAAAACTATGAAATTTCAAGAGTACCGAATGTATCTACAAGGATTGCACATTCCTGGTGATTCCATCGAGCAACAAATGATCGTCGTTGAAGATTTTACCAAGTTCTTCACGGACCTCGATATGAAAGAAACGACACATACCGCCAGGAAAGAGGAAGTTGCGCAATTTGCGCGGAAGCTCATTGCCGAAGGACGTAATACATCGGAGAATTTTTCAAGCCTGTGTAAGTATACTGACTGGCTTGGTCATCGCCAGTTGTATGTGGCATTGATTGAAGCAATGGATTGTCATAACGCGATGGAGGTGCTGGCTGATAAAATAGAACAGAAGCATGGTCGTAAGATTCGTGGACAAATATTCCTTGAACCCTTACCTCCCCTAGGAGCTGATGAAAAAGAGCGAAGCGCCCATACTCGAACTATTACGGAGAGAATGGCTCAACAGCTCACTCCCGAAGAGATGCGTACGGCATGGTTTCAGGTCCAGCACGGGATTCCTGCCGATGTTTGGCGCAACAGTGATATGGCGGACAGGGAAAAGTATCGTCAATGCGCGAACGTTGATGAATTTCTGAGCCTCAAACGGCGGGAAAGGGATGCATTGCTCACCCGGCTGCGAGATGAGGATAAACTCTGGTATACAGTTGAAATTAATGATGAGGTACTTGATTTCATTAAAAGTGATCCCGAGATGGAGGGAGGAAAACGAAAGGGGGACAAGATCTATATTACCAAAGTTCCTTACAATGCCGTGCGCTATCTTCACGAAACCGATCCTAAAATGAAACGCTATTATGCCTGTCATTGTCCCTGGTGAGGGAAGCGATCCTTCAAGATCGGCCAATCTCTGCGGATGTCTGCGAATGTAGTCTGGGCCATGCCAGCCACTATTTAGCGGGACTGGCCTTGGAACTCAAAGGAGAGGTTGTCGAAAGTGCTCTCAAGGGAGACACGCGATGTCGCTTTGTTTTTTATCTGCCGGATACGCATGGCAATACAGGAGAGTAGCGGCTCTTCGGCCATATTTTTGCTTCGCAAAAATGTCATTTGTGCGCGGTCCTCCGTGCTCTTAGGATATTGACACGTACTATATAATTTTCGTAGACACAAAAAACAGCAGGTGGAGTCAAACAATGGGAAAAGCGATAGAAGACTTACAAAATGAACACCAAGCAATTCTCTCTAGTTTGCAGATTCTTGACACTCTTCGGGGACGTCTGGAGAGAGGATTGGACGTAGAGAGAAGGGATATCCATGACTTCGCAGCCTTCTTGAAGGAATTCGCCGATAAATGCCACCACGGGAAGGAAGAGGGCATTCTTTTTCCTGCTCTGGTGAAAGCTGGCATCACAGAGAAGGGCGGTCCAATAGGGGTCATGTTGTCCGAGCATGCAAAAGGACGCGAATTAATAAAGGAAATGGAATCGGCAGTCTCGGGCAAAGAAGATCGCGAAAGGTTTATGCGGGCGGCAAAGGAGTATTCAAGTTTGCTCCACGCTCATATCGAAAAGGAGAACAGCGTTCTTTTCCCCTCGGCAGAAAGGGTTCTTGCTGCTCCTCAATTGGATCAAATATATGAAGCATTCGAACAGCACGAACAGAAAGTGATCGGCGCGGGCAGGCATGAAGAACTTCATAGCATGCTAAAGAGATTGAAACAGAAATATCTTGCATGACAGAGAAGTCGCAGGGACTTGCGTGCCGGCGTTCGAATGCATACGCTTGAGCCGTGGGTCATCTGCTTGTCGTCTACTTTTTCCTCTGCCTTGCCTCCGGATTGACGGCTCTGGGACTCATCTTCACGAGGCGGCGAAAAACCCAGGAGCAGTTTCCCAGGTACATGTTCCTGTTCTTTCTCTCCTTCACCCTGCTCGTCCTGTATGCTCTCATCTACGCATATATCCGTGGAAACCTTCCTCTGCCGCCCGCTCCGCTCGTGGCCGGACTGGCGTATGGAAGCCATGCGGTGACTGGCTTTTTCCTCTGTTTCCTGCTTCTTTTCACCAATCTTCTCAAGTTGAGGAAAAACGGCGGAAAGGAATGGTCGATCGCCATCACGGCTTCCCTCCTGTATGGCTTCTTCGCCCTGCTCGCCGCAGTCCCCGACCGGACATCCGCCGTCCTGTACCGTATCCGTCAGCCCTGGTACGCGGCCGCGATTGTCACGTTTGCGCTCAGTGTCGCGTTGACTTTCCTGCCGTTGAAGCCCACCATCACGGCAGATCCGCGCACTCGCGGCGCTGCTCGGCGAATCACAATCGTCAGCGTGATTTTTCTCCCCTTCATCATGGCCGATATCTTCTTGAATACCATTCTCCCGATCCGTTTTTTTCCGCTTCTGTATTGCGCGTACGCCGCCCTGATAATCCGGGATCGGCTCCGTGAGATTGCCGAGGCCGGCGGCTCGCGGAGCGGGACCGCGGCGACCAGCCCCATTGTCGTTCCCGGCGATTGGTTCTTCACGAAATATCGAATATCTCCGAGGGAACGGGAGATCATGGAACTGGTGCTCCAGGGAATGAATAATCCCGCAATCGCGAAAAAGCTTTTTATTTCCGTCCCCACGGTCAAAACACACGTGCAGAGGATTTTTCAGAAGGCGGGGGTCGGGAACCGATTTGAGCTGATGCGGTTCATATCGGCTCAGGCGCCGGAACCCGATTCCCCGAATGCATCACCCCGCTGATTTCGCGCGCATGAAGGAACGGGATCGGCTACTCCACCGTATTGCGGCTTTTCAGGTCCAGCTCCTTCCACTCCTCGGGAACCCGCGCAAGGATCGGCGCGGGACGTAATTTGAGGTAGCGGTCGAAGAACGCCAGCGTGTACGCCTTGATCATGGTTCCCGCCCGTGTCCCGTCGATAGGCCCGATGAGCCCCATCATCTTGAGAAACGGAATATAGGTCAGATCGCTGAAGTTGTAATGCCCGGCGCCTTTGATGGTGAGCTCATAGACGGGAGCCGAAGCGGAATCGAACCACGCTCCATTGATGCCCTCCATATTGATATCCTTTCTGCCGACACGCGCATTCGTGCTTGACATGAAGAAAACCGGTGTCCGTAGCGTGATGTCCTTGTTCCGATCCCAGATGAACTGCGGAGCGTCATAGTTGAGCGCGGCCGCGATCCTTTCAGGCTCACAGGATGCGGTCTCCACCGCAGTCGCCCCTCCGAGCGAATGCCCGAAAATTCCCACCCGGCCCGTGTCTATGCAGCCCTTGAAAAGCTCCGTCCTGTTCAGCGTGGAAAGACGATCCAGGATCAGATGGATATCGCCGATCCGGGTTTCGACCTCGTCTCGATAGTCCGCATAGTGCTCGATGTTGGAGAGCTCGAACAGAAGTTGTTTCTTCTCTTCCGGCGTCCGTGCCTGGCGGATCTTTTGCGCAATCGAATCGAACTTCCTTGCCAAGGTCTTGGCGTTCCTTTTCTGGGAATCGACGCTCGAAAGATATTGGGCTTCGTCCACCTCGACCACCGTTCCGTCCGGGAATTCGGACACCAGCGATTCGAAGGGGTGATTGACGGCCATGACGATGTATCCGTGGCTGGCCAGATCCTGCATGAGATAGAAACTCTGGTTCTCGTATGAATATCCGCCATGGGTGAATATCAGGACAGGCCATACGGAACCCTCTTTGATCGGCGCGCCTTCGAATGAAAGTGTTGGCGTCTTGTCTTCCATCATCGCCCGCGGGAAGCCCATGTGTGTCTTCAGTGCCTGTGCCTGTCGCGGCGTCATGGCCAATACAGGATGAGTGTTCGCCGTTTCCGACGCCGGATACCAGACCCTTACCAGGATCCGCCTTTTGGAGTCCGGCGCGCCGAATCTCGGATCCACGCGGGTGTCGTCCCGCAACTCCAACAGTACGGTTCCGACTTTCTCAGGGCCGGTAGGATCCGGCATCGTGATCGCCGCACATGAGGAGAGAAATGTAGCAGCCGCGGCCATGAGGGAAAGGATCGAAAGCTTCATATGTTTCATTGCCTCCTATTCTTGAGAACTTTCCGGTTTCGACAAGAAGTAACCACGGCGCCGTACGGAGTGCCCATCATCCGACGGTATGATTTTGCCGATTCGCTGTCGTTCGAGGGTATGATATGGCGCTCGCCGGGCGGCGACAGCACTATTGACACTTTTTGGAGCCCGAATATAAACAACACTAAAGCGAAAACGCAAATGAAAAAGACAGCTTTCCTTCTTGTCTTGTTACAATACCCGTTTGCCAACAGCGCGTGTTTTCGCAATCCCCTGACGCCTCTCCATGGGAAATCAATGCGGTATCGGTCGGAACCGCACTGGTTCCGTTTCTCAGCGCCACCCTCATGCAGGGGCTCCTTTTAGATCCTGTGAATCCAAATCCCACGATCGCCATTGGTGCTGATTCGTTGTACCTCATGCGCCTCGCCCCCCTCTTCTTCCAGGACGCGAACCGGGGCTGGTGGCCGTATTCGGTGACCATGCACGCAATGACCGATTTCCTCTCCAACCTGTTCCTGTGGGCTTTCAAGGCGGGAGTGCCGCGATCCGAGGTCGGGTCGAGGGCGCCATTCACCCTGCCGGCTTTCCCGTTCTCACAGGGAATGCGCCTGGGACCGTTATGATTTGAGGACCAAAAGCAAAGCAAATTGAATGGAGGAATAAGCAATGGAAAGAAGCACGGAAGAGATTACCAACAAGGCAACAAGAAGAATAACATCAGTACTGGGAATTATTTTGGCAATTGCCGGATTCCATCATGGTATCTTCGAAGTATTGCAGGGCAACAAGCCTACAAATGGTCTCATCATCCAATCGATTGGTATAGAATTTCAGCGATGGGCTAATGGAGAAGAAGCATTTACTATAATTCCTAACTTTTTAGCAACTGGTTTCTTGGCTATATGCGTTAGTTCATTCATAATAATTTGGGCAATTCTCTTTGTACAGAAGAAATATGGCCGAATTGTTTTTCTTCTATTCTTTATTCTTCTCACTTTGGTTGGCGGTGGCATAGCACATATCGTTTTCTTTTTGCCGACCTGGGCATACGCAACTCGAATGAACAAATCATTATATTGGTGGAAAAGAATATTATCTCAAGGAATTCGAAAAGTATTATCAAAGATATGGTTGGCTTCCCTGATCGCTACGGTGGCGCTATTTATCATTGCTCTTGAAATCTCGGTTTTTGGAATTCCCGGTACGACAAACTATGATACCATCCTGATAACATGCTGGTCTCTTCTGCTTGCGTCCCTTGTTTCATTGAATCTCACTTTTGTTTCCGGATTCGCCTATGATGTTGAGAATAGACATAGTGAAGCCGATTAGCAATGTTGGTTCGTGTGCTTCAGTGCCTTAGGGGCGGCCTCTGGCCTACACGAATCCCAGCGCCTCCCTGATGCTCATTTTTCTCACCATGCCCATGGGATACAGCGCCGCAAGAACGGGTATCAGGGTGCCGGCTGCGAAGCTTATAAGGAGCTGCCGGGGATCCGTGAGCGTATTGAGCTCCGCCGGAAAAGAGCTCCATACGCCTTTCATAATCTGGCCTATTGGGATGCCGTGGCGCTCGAAATAGGCGGAAGCTCCCCAGGCAACGAGCACGGCCAGGAGGCTCGCACACGCGCCCAAGAGCAGCGCCTCTATGGCGATGATCGTGGAAACGCCGCTGCCCGTGAAGGCGATGGCCCGCAGGGTGCCGAAATCCCGGATGCGGTCCTGGACGGAGAGAAGTATGGAGTTCATAATGCCCACGACGGCAACGACGGCGAACAGAACATAGGAGATCACCATGAAGGCGTCCAGGAAGCCCATCATCGCGGATATGGTGCCCGACGCGGCATCCCACCGCTCGGGAGAAAGCCCCAACCCGATTGCCTTGGCTTCCACCGCGCGCACCTGCCCCGCGGCCTTGCGCGGCTCGAGGGGTATACCATCGCCTTCCACCGCGTAGGCCGCGATCTGGGCGGCCGCGTCCTCGGCTCCCGTCACGATCTGCATGCTTTCCAGATCGATGATGCAGGAGAACTCTTCCGAATATTCGTCCGCGGCGAAAACGCCTAGAAGCGGCAGCTCGATCATGTTGAAGCTCCCGAATGCGTCAGAGCAGAGGAAGATCACCGTGTTTCCCGGCACCACAGCTATGGCCGAGCCTGCTCACGATTTTTTCGCAAGAAAGATCCGACGACTCTATAGCGATCCCAACGAACTCGTCGCCGCCCATACGCGCAATAACGTCAGAAGCGCGGAAGGAGAGCTTGAGGATTGTAGCCATATCCGTGATGGCCTGATCGCCCATTTCATGGCCCAGGTTGTCATTGATGGCTTTCATGTTGTCCATATCCATGTAGATCAGGATCAGTCGCTGTTTCAACCGGTCCGCGATCTTTACCTGTTGTGCGGCTAGGTTCAGGAAACCCCGGCGGTTGTTCAACCCTGTCAGTTCATCGATCAACGAAAGCTCTCTGAGCTTGTCCTCGGCCAGCTTGCGCCTGGTGATGTCGCGGTCGATGCCGCGATATCCAATGAGCTCTCCGCGTGCGTCCCGGATGGGTTCACCCCGCGTTTCGAGCATTACCCGATGCCCGTCCTTTCGCAGGTTCACGTTTTCCAGGGACTGGATCGCCTCTTTTTTTGAGGACATGGCCGCGAACAATTCTCCGACGCGCTCGGCTTCATCGGTGGGCATGAACGAAAATGGAGTCCTGCCGATTACTTCCTCCACTGTATAGCCAAGAATGTCGAATACTCGGGGGCTTGCGTATGAATAGCGCCCCCGCGCGTCGGTTTCCCAAACCCAGTCATTGATATTCTCAACCAGATTCCGATACCTCTCCTCGCTTCCCCTGAGTCGTTGCCCCGATCTTCGAATCAGTGTTAACGCGCGTATCAAGACTACCGCCGCCAACGCCGACAGCGCCACGATTGCACCCCAGCCGTATTTCTCCACGGGTTCATAGGCAGAAAGACGTTCCTGTTTTTCAACGGTGTTGAAATTCTTTTCAACCCCGCCTTGCCCGGAGATGACCTTCACGATGATGGGTAACACTGAAAAACAAACCAGAGAGGTTTTTGTATCGATCTTGGGGTGCAAGACAAGAGAGCCTCTCTGGTCCACGATGTAGATGAACGCACCCTCTCCCAGATCGACATCCGCGAACCAGTCATGAAATCTATCGAGATCGAGCTGTATCTGCAGAATGCCGATCACCCGCGAAGATAGACCTCAGTCACGAAAGGTTCCCAGATGCTTTTCATAACCCAGTACCAGCGCATATCCGCCCGGCTTTTACCCACAGCGCCGGGGGAAACGGGAAGGTCCGCGCGGATGATCGCCTCACGGTCGAAAAGCACCATGCGGTCGATTATCGGAAACTCCATGGAAAAATTCTCGAGGTTGTCAATCGCGGCATTCCAATGGCCGGCCTGGATCTCTTCGATAAACCGCGGACGGGTGTCGAGTGAAATCCCTAGGCTGAGAAAACCGTCCAAACGCTCTTTGACAATATGGGAGGCGAGAACGGACAGAGACCGTTTCTGAGACAGAGCGGTTTCCGGACCGCACGTGCGAACGCCGCGTGCTCCGCAGGCGTACGCTCATTGCAGGCTATTCCGCATCCCGTCCGAGTCGATGAGCGCGATCTCCCCCCGTCCGATCTCAATGAATCCACGCGCCTGCAGGTAGCCCAGGTGCTTGTTGACGGTCTCGCGGGTTACCCCTATCGCTTCGGCGATCTCCTCCTGCGTGCGGCGCACCGTCGGCGGCGCCTGTGGGCTGTCGGGCGCCGCGCATTCAGACAGCAGATAGTGGACGAGGCGCGCAATCGGATGTGTGAGGCCGATCGCGCCGTGGAGTGTGTAGAGCCGGCGCGCGAGAGCGCGGAGGAAAAAGTCCTTCATGTCCGCGATGCGGAGAAGCCCACTGAACGCCGGCTGGGTGAAGGACAACAGGCAAATGGACTCCTCGGCAATCGCGTCGGTGAGGTAGGGGCTGTCCAGGAGGAGCTCCGCGACGCCCGCCCATTCTCCCCGGCCCAGCCTCCCGACGTCGATCGAGCTCTCGTCGGAACGGTACATGGTGGTCCGGATCGTCCCTGACAGAACGAGGAAGGCCACTTTCGCTCGGTCTCCCTGGTAGTACACCGCCTTCCCCCGCCGGAGGGTGAGGGGAACCCCCGATCTCACGATCGCGCGAAGGTCCCCTTCACCAAGCCGGCCGAACGGAGGGATATCCCGAAGACTTTTTCCGAGATCCGATACCATGCCTTCCATGGCATCACCCCAGAACGCCCATGAACGGCTCAAGGGTGAGGTACGGATAGATGACGACAAGTGAGATCTTCCCTTCCGCCCGGTCCTTCACCCATACGATGGCGATCATCTCATCCTGGTGGAGAGACGGGAAATTCGGCTCGCCGCGCGCCGGCGTATATGGCTTGAGGTTCAGATCCACGACGTTCTTCCATCCACCCCGCAGGCAGGAAAGGATCGTATCACGCCCCGATTGCGCGTCGAATACCGCCCGGAGGGCGCTCGCCTTCCTATAGAACAGGAACACGGGACTCCGATTGAACATCCCCATGTTCTCGTTCCACCACTTCTCGATGGATTGGCTGGCTTCCTTCGGCACCGGATGCGCCGTCCCCTCTTCCTCCACCAGCATCTTTCCCATCGGCTTCGAGTACACTCTGGAGATTCCGCCGCTTTCTACGGGCGCCGGCCGCCATGCCACGTTTTCTGCAGCGAAACAGGCGAACTCCGCCTCCGGAAGCTGCGCAAGAGCCTCCCCATACGTGCACTGATCCACGCTGTCGACGAAAAAAGAATCCGGAAGCCTCACTGCCAGATTTCTCATGAAAGAGCCATGGATCTCCGCGATTTTCATGATGCAGTAAATAGAGAATTTGTCCGGCCTAAGGAAATCGTAGTCCTTGACCTTGACTTCCGCAGCCCCCTTCTCCAAACGAAATCCGGACGCGCGCACATTCGACTCCCGGAACGCGGTCCCGTACGGTTCGGTGATCCGCATCCCCATCTCCTCCCCCAGGCAGACCACCTTGCCGCGGGCCACTGGGATGCCCCCCACCAGGAGCTCCGCGTCCTCATCCGCGGAAAACAGCTTCCCGAGGCTGATAATGCTCCTCGGCCCAACATCCTTGAGCTCGGCCGGGGACATCCGGATCGATCCCAGGCTAATGAGAGTCGGCAGAAGCTCGATCAGGTCGTCCTTGATTCCGGGCTCCTCGGGGGGCTGCTCGCGGTACGGCGCGGTTACGATCCTGGCGGCGAACACGCCCGCGATGTTCACGATGTCGCACCTGCCTATCCGCATGCCGTTGAAGAATAGCGTGGAAGGGTAGCCCGCCGTATGTGTGGTTCTCACCAAGTCACCCTTTCTTAGGGTGCTGGCCTCGAACGAGGAGATGTAGCCCTCGCCAATGCTCACGGTGAGCGTTCCCTTGGTTGTGAAAAAATCGTTCATATTTCGCCTCCTGCATTCAGTCTGTCCGTACCGTACAGCAGGGACGATCCATCCTCTATAAAAGGGCCGTGTGAAGCGCGATCACAGAGCGGCCTCACTGTGCGCGTGCCAACCCAACTGATAGCAAGTGCTGGCTTGCGCGCATCTTTAGTCGTCGTGAGGCAGGGAGCCTCGCGCAGCGCGCAGGTACGCGAAGGGCGTTTGCGCCAGGAAGTTGGACACCCGCGAGGTGTAGATGTCGGCGTAGCGCTCCACCTGGCGCGCGAAAAGGCTCTTGTCGTTGCCCGCCCGCATGAGCGGGCCCCAGGTGGGGTTGCCCAGCTCTCCCGATGCCTTGGCGAGCGGCGAGATTTTCGCGTCCAGATCCTGGCTTTCCTCGTTGGCGTTTCGGATGGCCTCCTCCAGCTCCTCGGGCTTCGCCCCGAGCTTGGGACCGTACCCGTGCTGCACGCGCTGGCGGGCCAGGCGAAGCTGCGCGATCTTTGTGTCCAGCTCGGTCTTTCGGCTCATCAGATCGCGAAGCCGGGCATCGTTCTCGCGCGCTTTTTCCATCGCCATGATCTCGGGCTCGAGCTCGCGCAGGATGAGCCCCGTGCGCCAGCGCAGCATCTCCTTGCTCACGTGGACATCGCCGAAGAGGTGATCTCCGAGGTAGAGGATCTCGGCGCCCGAAAGGCCGAGGCTCGACTCCACGAGCTGGGCATCCCCACCGACGGTGACGCCGCCGGGCTCCAGCGGGCCGCGGTGCGGACGCAGGAGGCCCTGTTCCTCGTCGGTCACGCGGTAGGAGGCCTGGCGACCGGAGAAGAATCCCGGCTTGCGCGCTTCCACGATGATAAAATCGAAAAGCGCGCGCCACTTCATGGGGCCCGGCAGATAGCGGTCGAACGCGTAGCTCATCATGGACCGCGTGTACGCCCAGTCGGAGTTGGTGATCAGGAGCAGGCGCTTGCCCGCCGTCTTCTGGTCCTGAAGGGTGAGCGGGAGATCGGGGTCGAGCTCCACGAATCGATCCGGGTCCGCCATGATGAGCGGCTTGAGCTCGCTCAGGTTGTGCGCCTCGTCCAGCGCCATGCGGAGGATACGGTGCAGGTCGCGGTAGCCCAGGGTCTCGGGCAGCCGATCGGCATCCAGCATGTCCACGAGCTGCGCAAAGAGGTTCGCCTCGGACAGGGAGAACAGGGTGTTCATGAACTCCCAGCGGGGATCGTGGAGATCGACGAATGTGCGGGAGTACGCGGAGCGCTGCTCCTCGAAGGACAGCGGGCGGGTCCCGTGGTGGGCGCGGATGACGTATCCGAATCGCGTTGCCTTGACCAGGTTGCCCAGCTCCAGGTCGAAGACGAGCCCCTGGATGACGCCGGCCGGGTCGAAGGTGAGGCCGCCCACCGGCCACCCCCGCCGCTCGAGCGGCACCAGTGCGCGCTCGAAGGCGGCCCGCTCCCACACCTCGGCGCGGTAGTGCACCAGCGTGTAGTCCATATCAAAGCCCACGGCGCGGATGGCCCGCAGGTTGAGGGTACGGTTGCACCATACGCGACGCTCGGGCGGAATGACCGTGGGAGCAAACATGCCTTAGAGTAGCATAATGGGGTGCGACGAGGCCACGGCGCGCCGTGGCCTCGTAACGCCGCCCGTGCGTACAATTGGCTTGTCAACCGGCCGGTGCCTCCTATATAATGACCCTTCCATATCGTTCGTGTCGCGCAAACGCCAGGCAAAAAGGAGTGCACATGGCAGATAAAACTAACAAAGTTCTGGGGTATTTGCCGAGCGATGTGCCGCCCATCGGTTCAATGCTGAGCCTCGGCTTTCAACAGGTTCTTACCATGTTCCCGGCTACCGTAGTGGTTGCCATCCTTACAAAGTTCGACGTGGGTGTAACGCTGCTCACATCCGGGCTGGGTACGATCCTGGCTCTCCTGGTCTCGGGGCGCAGGATACCGATGTACTACGGCTCGAGCTTCAGCTACATCAGCGTGGTCATCACCGCCATGAACGTGTACGCGAAGGAAGCCTTCTCCAACCCCAACATTTTCTACGTTCCCGAAGGGGTGAGAATCATCCAGGTCGGTATCATCGGGACGGCAGTGGTGGAAATCCTCGTCGGCCTTCTCATTATGAGGGTGGGCAAGCAAGCCCTCGACAAGGTCCTGCCACCGGTCATCACGGGCAGCGTGGCGGTGGTCATCGGTGTGGCCCTCGCGGGATCGGCCCTCGGGATGGCCTCGAACAACTGGCTCGTGGCCTTCATAACCCTTGTCGTCACCGTCGGCTTCTCCGTGTACCTCCAGGGAAAAGGCCTTCTCGGAATGCTTCCCATCCTGTTGGGAGCCATCACGGGGTACGTCATCTCGTGGATCTTCGGTCTGGTGAACTTCCATATTATTGCGGAAGCCGCCTGGGTTCGAGTGCCGGCCATCACCTTCCCTGCCTTTGGGGATCCCCGAGCCTGGGGTTCCATCTTGAGCATCGCCCTGATCGCCATCGCCACCATTCCCGAGAGCACGGCGCACCTCTACCAGATGAGTCTCTACATCGACGCCCTTGCGAAGGAGCTGGGAAAACCGGTGATAGAGATCAAGAAGCTGATCGGCCTCAATCTGGTTGCCGACGGCTCCGATGATCTCGTGGTGGGACTCCTCGGCGGATGCGCCGGCACCAACTACGGCGAGAACAACAGCCTCATGGCCATCACGCGCAACTACTCGGTACCGGTGCTGTTCTGCGCGGGGATCATAGCGATCCTGCTCGGCTTCATCGGCAAGCTCGCCGCCGCGGTGAACACGATCCCCGTTGCGGTGACCGGCGGTCTTGCCGTCTACCTGTTCGGCGTCATCGGCATGCAGGGCGTCGCCCTCATTCAATCGGAACGGGTCAACCTCTTCGAGCCCCGGCACCTGGCGGTGGGGGCCACGATCCTGATTCTGGGGATCGGCGGAAACCTTGCCCTCAAGGACGGGCTCTTCCCCTTCCCGATTCCGGTGATCTTCCCGAACGGCATCCCCGCTATCGTATTTTCAGCGATCGTGGGTATTCTCTTGAATCTGCTGTTCCTCATCCTGCCCGCATCCCTTTTCGGAGTGAAGGAGCGGGAAAACCTCATGTAGGCCGGGCGAAAAGCGCGCACGAAAAAGGCCGCCCCGCAAGGGCGGCCTTTTTTATGTCGGCTGTTCTTTCAGGAGCGCCCGGGAGAGATCCGCGAGGGGATATATCTGCCCGCTTTCAGGGTCGAAAACGTTTCCATCGTTTCCACAATAGTAGAGCTTCATCCACTTCTCGACAGCTCCCCGGATCCGCTGCCCGGCCTTGGCCTCCTTCTCCCGCTCCTGGCGGTAGCGGCGAAGGATAAAGCGCCTCCCCACGAGGTATGCCGCGAGAGCGAGTGCGAGCACCCCCTCCGCGGGGACGAGACCCCACGGCTGGCTGCGGAGCATCTGGAAGAGCACGAGTCCCGAAATTGCGGCGAACCCAAGAACCACGGCATCGGGGTGAAGCAGTCGCGTGACCTTGCTTTCGCCCGAGGGAGGAGCGGCCATTCGCGCGATTTCGCGGTAGTAGCGGGAACGGCCGAAGAGGCGGGTTTTCTGCCCTTCGCCCCTCTGCAGAAAGGAAAGGGATTGAGGAATGGGCTGTTCGGGATGGGCGATTATCGAGAGGGCATCGAAGTAGATTCTGCTGAGCTTCGCGACCCGATCCCGTCCGCCGCAGGAGGCGCAGGGAGGGATCTGCTCTTTCGCCTGATCGCTCAATGCCGGACCCTGCTACACCGCGAAGCTCAGGACGACGAATCCCAGGGTGACCGGAATCCACCAGTAGGTCTTCAGCAAGGGGGATAGGTTCAGGGCTATAAAAAGGGCTCCCGCGCAGACTAAAACGATGCCGAGCGCGAGGAAAGTCCAGTTCTTGATCGGATTGGATTTCGTCTCGGAGCGTGCTATGCGGCGCTGCGCCAAGGTCAGGCGGGTGTAGAATATCAGGGCTCCGATAATGGCTGCCACGATTCCGATATCGAGCTTCATGCGGCTCCCTATGTACCACAAAAACACCCATCACGCAACCGTAAAGCCCGGACGCTCCCTCATCATCCAACAGAAACCCGCGAGGGAGTCGGTGCCTGACGTCTCCCCATGGGAACAGGCGGAATCGACCGCTTCCGCTATTTCATTCTCCGCTGTCGCGCCTGCAAGCCGCTCGACGAACACGCACAGATAGGAAGGGAAGCTTCCCCTCAGGGCCAGCCAGAGCAGCGTCCGCCCCGCGGGAGTCGTCCCGGGCAGGGAAGCCTCGATTCTCGCAATATCGATGTCGGGCGCGACAGATCCGTGGGCAAGACCGGCGGACCCGGCAAGGAGAACGCCGGCCAGGAAATCGTCTCCCGCAGGGGTCATACCGGGTCCAAGACCGACGAGCGCCGCCGGCCCACCCATAGCCAGAGCGCGCATCGCCTGCTTCACATACGCGTTTTGAAAATGCCCCGTGGAGAGCACGCCGAGCAATCCGCCTGGCTTTCCCCCGCGGGAAAGGGTCTGCTCCACGAGGAGTGCCTTCTCTCCTGAGACAAGGCGCACCGATTCAGGTCTGACAGCGCCTGACCATACTTCACTCAAGGGGAGCGTGATGGGCGCGAGCTCCGATATGAGCAGGCTCGCGTGTCTGCATACCGCCGGGCGGCCCACAAGAGCCTGGAGGCTTTGCCCGGCGAGCTGCGTGTGCTCGAACACGGACGCGGCGAGGATGCTCATGGCCGTCATCGAGCCTACCGCTGCGACCAGGGAAACGAGAAGGCCGTCTTCGCGGACGATATTGAGCGCGCCCGGATGTACGGAGACGACCTTGCCTGACCATGGTCCGATACCGAGAAAAGCCCCTCGGACAAGGGCTCGATACGTCCGCTGCGGGAGCGCGACTGTCCTCAAATCCGTCATTCGAATCCCTCGCAATAATACTGGTTGAGAATGGAAGACCGCAACCCTCACTCCACACAAAAATCCTTGCGTGATTAGTGCTTTGCATATATAATCATTTTTCCTCGCATGGGTTGCAGAAAAAAGTCAATCGCACACTACAGGCGCTTCGGTCCGCTACACCGCAAAGGAGGAAGTGGATGATTCGATCCTGTGCATATGTCAAACCGCGCGGGTTGGATGAGGCGTTCGCGGCCCAGCGGCAGGAAGGAGCGCGGCTTCTCGCCGGAGGGACCGATCTTCTGGTCGACATGCGCAAGGGGCTCGAATCCGCCGGACTCCTCGTGGACACGAAGGGTCTCGAAGAGCTGGACGTGCTCACAATCCATTCGGGGCGGGACGCGACAATCGGCGGAAGGATCACCTTGGATGCCCTTATCGAGGACGCGCGGATCCGCGAGATCTTTCCCGTCATCACGGACGCGGCCCAGACCGTCGCTACCTATCAGCTTCGAAACCGCGCGACCCTCGTCGGCAATATCTGTAACGCCTCTCCCGCCGCCGACATGGCGCCCCCCCTCTACGTGCTCGCCGCCGAGGTCCTGATCGCCGGGCCCGGGGGCCGGCGGACACTACCGATTCGGGAGTTCATCACCGGCGTGAAGAAAACCGCGCTCGAGAAAACGGAGCTCGTCATCGGGGTGAAAATTCCGAACCCGGGCTCTGCGCGGACGGCCTTCATGAAGAAGCAAAGAATCCGGGGGCATGACCTCGCCTCCGTCAACGTCGCGGGGCTTGCGGACAAGGCGGCCGGGATCTTGAGGATCTGCGTAGGAGCCTGCGCCCCCACCCCGGTTCTCCTGGAGGGAACCGACGAGCTGTACCGCAAGGCCGGGGGGGTCGAAGCGCTGGCGGATCAGGTGGCCGCCCTCGCTCTGAAATCCATTGCGCCCATAGACGACGTTCGCTCCTCCGCCGAGTACAGGCGGGACATGGTCCAGGTCTTCGTGAAGCGAATCGTGCGGGCGATCTGTTCCTGAGGAGGCGGACGAAATGGCGGAATATCCAACAGCAATGCAGATTTCACTGACGGTGAACGGAGCGCGCTACACCGAAACCGTTCCCGCCAACATGACGCTATTGCAGTTCCTCAAGGAGAAGCTCCAACTGTCGGGAACCAAGGAAGGGTGCGGGATCGGGGAGTGCGGGGCGTGCACCGTCATCATGGACGGCAAGCCCGTGGACTCCTGCCTCGTGCTCGCCGCGGAGGCGGACGGATCCGCCATCCGGACCATCGAGGGGGAAGCGAAGAACGGAGAGCTCTCCGAGCTTCAGAAGGCCTTCCTCGAGCACGGCGCCGTGCAGTGCGGTTTCTGCACGCCGGGCATGATCATGGCGGCCCAGAGCCTCCTCGAGCACAATCCGAATCCGTCGCGCGAACAGATCGTGGAATCGATCGCGGGCAACCTCTGCAGGTGCACCGGCTACGAGCCCGTCGTGCGGGCCATCGAAGCCGTGGCGAAGAAGCGGGGATGAGGGAGGCGGGCATGGGCAGCGAGGAAAAAGAATATACGTATATCGGGAAGGGAATCCCCCGCAAAGACGGCGTCGAGAAGGTGACGGGGAGCGCGCTCTTCACCCACGACATGGTTGTCCAGGGGATGCTCTACGCCAAGACCGTCGTCTCCCCGCACGCATCGGCGCGCATCACGCGCATCGACACGAGCGGTGCGGAAAACATTCCCGGCGTCCGCGCCGTCCTTACGGGAAAAGAGCTTGCGTACAAGGTCGGGCTCTACATGGTGGACAAGGACATCCTGGCAAAGGAGTTCGTCCGTTACCAGGGGGAGCCGGTGGCAGCGGTTGCGGCAGACTCCGAGCTCATCGCAGAGGAGGCATGCCGGAGGATCAGGATCGAATACAAGGTCATGAAAGCGGTGCTCGACCCGAGGGAGGCCATGAAGCCAGGCGCGCCTCTGGTCCACCCCGATCTGGGCAGCTACGCCTGCATGAAGGGCGTCTTTTTCCCGCGCGCGGGAACGAACATCCCGCACCTCCAGAAGATCAGGAAGGGAGACGTGGAGGAAGGCTTCAAGAAGGCGGATTCCGTTTTCGAAAACTCCTTCTACAACCCGCCGGTCCAGCACGTTGCGCTGGAGACCCATGTCAGCATCGTGCAGGCCCTTCCGGGCGACAAAGTGATCGTTTGGAGCTCCGCGCAGTCCCCGTTCACGGTGAGAAGTCTCTTCTCCCTCTGCTTTGGAATACCCCTGGAGAACATCCGGGTCAAAGTCCCTTACGTCGGCGGCGGATTCGGCGGGAAAGCGGGGATCCACCTCGAGCCGCTCTGCTACGTGCTTTCCAAAAAGGCGGGGGGAAGACCGGTGAAGCTCACCATGACGCGGGAGGAGGAGTTCAACACCATGCCCTCGCGCCAGGGCCTGTTCTCACAGTTCAAGACGGGCGTGACAAAGGAGGGGAAGCTCACAGCGCTGGAGGTGACCTACTATTGGGACGCCGGAGCATACGCGGATTACGGGGTCAATATCGGGCGGGCCGGCGCATACGCGGGCGCCGGGCCGTACGAGCTTCCGGCCTGTAAAATAGACTCCTACATCGTGTACACGAACAAGGTGTTCGGCACCGCGTATCGCGGGTTCGGCCACCTCGAGGTTCTCTGGGGCATCGAGCGGAACATGGACATCATTGCGCGGCAGCTCAAGATGGATCCCGTGGAGTTCCGTCTGAAGAACGTCCTCAGGCCGGGGGCCACCACGATCACGGGAGAGAAGATCCGTGACTACTACGGGAAGGTGGACAAGTGCCTGGAGGCGGTGGCCCGGGAGATCGGGTGGCACGGACCGAAGAGCGATGAGGAAAGGCGGCAGGGGAGGAAAAGCGGCAAGGCTCGCGGAATCGGCGTGGCCCTGCTCCACAAGGCCCCCGCCATGCCCACCTTCACCTCGTGCGCCGTGGTATTGAAGTTCAATGAGAACGGATCTGTGGACCTTCTCACCTCTCTGGTGGACTTCGGACAGGGCACCTACACGGCGCTGGCCCAGATCGCGGCAGAAGAGCTCAAGATTCCCGTGGAGAAGGTCAACGTTCCATGGGATAGCGACACCTCCTTCACGCCGTACGACTGGCAAACCGTGGCGAGCAAGGGGTCCTTCATGGCGGGAAACGCGACCATTCTCGCCGCGGCCGATTGCATTACCCAGATCAAGCAGACCGCCGCGCAGGTGCTGCGCTGCACTCCGGAAGAGCTGGAATGCAAGGACGAGCGGGTGTTCCTCCGTCACAATCATGAGGCCTTCCTTTCGTACCGGCAGGTCATCACGGGGTACACGTACCCTAATGGCAACTCCATCGGCGGACCCGTCATCGGCAGGGGAAACTACATCGCCCAGGGCCTCACGAACCTGGACCCGGAAACAGGCCAGGGGCTGCCCGCCCTTGACTGGACCTACGGGGCGCACGCGGTGGAGCTCGAGGTGGACACGGAAACCGGGGAGATCGAGCTTTTAAAAATATGCTCGGCGTTCGACGCGGGCAAGGTCCTCAACAGCGACATCGTGAAGGGCCAGATCATCGGCGGGGTGGTCCAGGGCCTGGGAAGCGCGATGATCGAGGAGTTCCGCTTCGACGGCGAAGGCCGCTTCCTGAATCCCACTTTTGTCGACTACAAGATTTTCACCTCCAAGGACATCCCCCGGGAGATGACCCAGACGATAATCGAGACGGCCCAGGTGGACGGACCCTATGGGGCGCGCGGAGTGGCGGAGCATCCTATGATCTCGGTCCCCTCGGCCGTGGGCAATGCCCTCTACGACGCGCTGGGCATCGATTTCTTCCGCCTGCCCCTGAGCTCCGAGCGGGTCTATTTGGGGCTCAAGAGCGGGGAAAAGGAATTTCACGAGTAAAGCCGGATGGAGGACCAGGTGAAAAAGGTATTCGTGGAGAAGGACTCGTACCACGATTCGGTCTTCCTCATGCTGACAAGCAAAGAGGTCAAGGGTTTCCACGGGGTCAGCGAGGCGGTCGTCGTCATGGCCACCGAAATGAATCTCGATCTCCTGTCAAGGTTGGGATTCGCCGCCTCCGAAACCGAGGGCGCGACGCCGAACGACCTTGTCATCGGGGTGATCGGGGATTCAGAGGAGACGGTGTCCGGTGCGATTCTTGCCGCCCGGCAACTGCTCGGTCGGAAAAGGAGCGAGACCGCTGGAAAGGGCGAGCGTCGTCCCGCGAGTCTCGATGCGGCGCTCCGCGAGGTACCGGAGGCGAACCTCGCCGTCATCTCGCTCCCCGGAGAGTATGCGGCCCGAGAAGCTTACAAGGCCCTTCGAAGGGGCCTTCACGTGATGCTCTTTTCTGACAATGTATCCATCGAGGATGAGATACGCCTGAAGAAGCTGGCTTGCGAAGAGGGCCTCCTGGTCATGGGGCCCGACTGTGGAACGGCGATACTCAACGGAAAACCGATCTGCTTCGCGAACGTGGTCCGGCGCGGAAACATCGGCGTCGTGGCTGCGGCGGGAACCGGCCTCCAGGAGATCACCTGCTGCATCGACAGGCTCGGGGGCGGGATCTCGCAGGCGATCGGAACGGGCGGCCGGGATTGCGCCGACGTCAGGGTGGGCGGCGCGACCATGCTGATGGGCATCGAGGCCCTGTCGAGAGATCCCGGCACCGCAGTGATCGCGGTCGTCTCCAAACCCCCGGCCGCGGAGGTCGCCGAGAGGGTCCTCGAAGCACTGGGCCGGTCGGGCAAACCGAGCGTGGTCGATTTCATCGGGATGAGAGGGCGCAAGGGAACCGAGACCCTCTCCTTTGCGGAAAGCCTGGAAGAGGCGGCGGGCATGGCCGTGGCATCCTCCTCGGGAAAAGCCTACACGCCTCACACATTCGATCTCTCCAAGACTGAGGTCGCGCGCCTGATCCGCAGGGAGACTTCATCGATGGCGAAGAGCCAGAGGTTCCTTCGAGGGTTGTTCACGGGAGGCACGCTGGCCGACGAGGCGCTGTACCTCCTCGATGAGGAGCTGGGCGGGATCCATTCCAACGTTCAGAAGAAGAAGGCCTTGATTCTGAAAGACCCCCGCTCCTCGCGGGGGCACACCATCGTGGACCTCGGCGACGACGCGTTCACCGTGGGCCGTCCCCACCCCATGATCGATCCATCGCTGCGCGAAGAACGCATCGCGAGGGAGGCCGAAGACCCCGAGGTTGCAGTCCTGCTGCTCGACGTCGTGCTCGGCTACGGTTCCCACCCGAATCCGGCAGGAGCCGTGATCGAGTGCGTGAAAAAGGCGAAGTCCGCGGCGGCATCTCGAGGCGGATACCTCGCCGTCATCGCATCGATCACCGGCACCGCGGGGGATTTCCAGGACATGGCCGCCCAAAGGCTGATTCTGGAACAAGCGGGATGCGTGGTCATGCCCTCGAACTGCCAGGCCGCGATGCTCAGCCTGAAGATCCTCACGGGAAGGTGATGCTGCTATGAACGTCGGGAAGGTCAACGAGCTGTTCCGTAGCGGGCTGTCCGTGGTCAACATGGGACTGGACGGGTTCGCGGAGGATCTCGCGCGCCAGGGGGTTCGGGTGGTCAGGGTCGACTGGAAGCCGCCTGCGGGAGGGAACAGGCGCATCGCGGAGATTCTTTTGCGGCTCGATGCGGGCGCGAGCGCGGACATCCGTTCGGCGAACGAGGAGGCGGCGGGGCGCATCCTGAAAGGCAGGCCGACGCTGATCGACATCGGCCGTGCCCTCGATGTCATCCCCGCAATGAGCAGGAAGACCGTTCTTCACGCGGGACCGCCGGTGAGCTGGCAGCGGATGTGCGGCCCCATGAAGGGAGCCGTCATCGGGGGGCTCCTCTACGAAGGGCTCGCGTCCACGCGGGAAGAGGCCGAGAGACTGGCCTCCTCCGGCGGGATCGAGCTCAGCCCGTGCCACCATCACTCCAGCGTCGGTCCCATGGCCGGGGTCGTGACGGCCGGCATGCCCGTGTGGGTGATGGAGAACAGGACCTACGGAAACCGGGCCTACTGTACGTTGAACGAGGGGTTGGGCAGGGCCCTCCGCTATGGGGCATTTTCCGAGGAGGTGATCGCGCGGTTGAAGTGGATGGAAACCGAGCTCGCCCCCATTCTCAAGAAGGCGCTGGCTCTCCACGGCGAGCTCGACATGAAGAACCTGATCGCGCAGGTGCTCCAGATGGGAGACGAAGGCCACAACAGAAACCGGGCGGGCACGTCCCTGTTCATCCGCGAGATGGCCCCCCATCTGGCGATGCTGGGCGAGGATCCCGAGAAGATCGCACGGGTGTTCAGGTTCATGAACGGCAACGATCACTTCTTCCTCAACCTCTCGATGCCGTCCTGCAAGTGCACGGCGGACGCGGCGGCGAACATCCCCGGCAGCTCCGTGATCGTGACCATGGCGAGGAACGGCACCGACTTCGGAATCCGCGTATCCGGACTGGGAGATGAGTGGTTCACCGGCCCGGCCTCGATGGTGGACGGCCTCTACCTTCCCGGCTTCACCGCCGCCGACGCGGCGCCCGACATTGGGGATTCCGTGATCACCGAGACCTGCGGGATCGGGGGTTTCGCCATGGCAGCGGCGCCCGCCATCGTCAAGTTCGTCGGGGGAAAACCCGAGGATGCCCTGAACATCACGCGCCGCATGTACGAGATCACCCTCACGGAGAACGACACCTATCGGATCCCCGCGCTGGATTTCCGCGGCACTCCCACGGCCATCGACCTGCTGAAGGTGGTGGAAACCGGCATCCTTCCCGCCATCAACACGGGGATCGCGCACAAGGAACCGGGGATCGGCATGGTGGGCGCCGGGCTGGTGAAGCCCCCCGTGAAGTGTTTCCACGACGCCGTAGAGGCGTTTGCCCGGAGATACGCCCGATAGGGGCGCCGGCGCCTCGCCCGGCGTCGGTCCCAAGAAAAGGAGGCAGCACAATGAAGTTCGTCGATCTCACGATCCCCCTCGGCATCGGGACTCCCCCATGGCCCACGTATATCCCTCTCCAGGTGCAGTATTTCAAGCGGCAGGCGCCGAACGGCGCCAACGGGCAGGTGGTCACCCACTCCAACCACGTGGGGCACCCACCTCGACGGGGAGATCCACTTCTACACCCCGGGCAAGGACATCGCCAGCCTCTCCCTCGATTTCCTCGTCCACGAAGGCGCGGTGGTGGATCTCTCGGACTGCGCGGCGGACTACGACGTGTACACCTCGCGTCAGGTCGAGGAGCGGGTCGAGGTGAGGGAGGGCGACATCCTCATCATCCACACCGGTTTCCATCACTACGGATGGGACCAGCCGACCGCGGACGAGGTCCGCTACATGGTGAAGCACCCGGGACCGGACCGCGAGTTCGCCGAGTGGGCGAAGCGGAAGAAGCTGCGGTGGATCGGGGTGGACTGCGGGAGCGCGGACCATCCCATGAACACGAAGATCCGCGAGTGGATGCCCCGGGAGGCGGCGGAGTGCGACGCCCACTTCAAGAAGAGCTTCGGGAAGGGCTTGAAGGAGTTCTTCAGCGACGACAAGTACCAGCTCATGCACATCGAGATGTTCAACAAGGGCCTCATCCACGCGGAGTGCGTGGGAGGGGACATCGATCTCCTCCTCAACACGCGTTGCACCGTGGGGTGCTTTCCCTGGCGCTTCGTGGACGGCGAGTCGTGCATTTCCCGGATCGTAGCCATGGTGGAGGATAGCCGCTACGAGGAGCTGATGAAGAAAAAGGCGAAGGCAAAGCTCACGAAGTTCGGGGACGTCGCCGGCGCCGAGAATCCCTGGCTTCACGACGAGGCGAAAAAACGCGGGAGAACCTAGCCTCGCGACATCAAAGGCACGGAGGGAATCATGGCAATCGACGAGATGGAAAAAAAACTGCGGCCGCCCGAGCTCGAGATGAAGGGCTATCCGCCCAAGGTGATCACCCTGGCGAGCGGGCAGAAGATGGTGGTGCGCGAGGCCAAGAGAAGCGAGATCGGCGTTCTCCTGGGCTCGATCTATCCCCTCCTGGGCGCGCCCAAGGATTTCTACGATCTGGTCGCCGCGCGGATCTATGGAGAGCTCCTCTCATGGTACCGTTACCGCGTGGTGAACGAGTTCGTTCTGGTGGGCGCCATTGACGGGGTCGTGGCCGGGATGGTAAACAGCAGGATGGTCGACGCGCGGATCGGCATGAGCTACCACACCATCGCGATCGAGCGGGGCCTGCGGGTCGGGGCGCAACTGTTCGCCGCGAAGATGGAGCACCACCTGGAGATACTGCAGCAGGAAGAGGTGTGGATCGTGGCGGAAAGCCCGATCGGGTTCAAGAGGTGGATGATCGAGTACGAGCTTGAAAACCGCGAAAGCCAATTTCCCGCGGTCCGCCACGAGCTGGGCGGAGTCCCCACCTACGTGTTGACCCGCACGCTCTACGACGCGGTGAGGAGCCAGAAAGTGACCGGCACCCGCCCCGTGGATCCGGCCGTGCTCGCCACCGCCGACAAGCTGAAGCTGCCCGAGGAGTACCCGCAGCTTCCCGGCTACAAGAGGGAGAAATCATGAGACGGGTGGCGATCGTCGGAATCGGCCACACCGTGTTCGGCAACTTGAGCGATTTCGATCTCGTCGACGTGTTGAGCTTCGCCTCCGCCAACGCCCTGGAGGACGCAGGGATCCTCGAGGAGCGCGGGATCGTGGATCAGGTGATCGTGGCGAACATGGGGGCGGGGATCCTCAACCACCAGACCGGGATCGCATCGTCCCTGGTGAGCAGGATGGGCATGGAGCCTGCCATGGCGGAGCTGGTGGAGAACGGCCCTGCCAGCGGCGCGAGCGCCGTGAAGATGGGATTCATGGCCGTGGCGAGCGGGATGGCAGATCTCGTCATGGTCACCGGCGGCGAGCTCATGCGGACGGTGACGGGCTGGGAGGCCACGGACTTCGTCTCCACGCTCCTCCATCCCGAAGCCGAGTATCACCTCGGCCTCACGCTTCCGGCGTTCGGCGGTATGTTCACGCGCATGTACATGGAGCGCTACGGCGTCACCGAGCGGGAGCTGGCGATGATAGCCGTGAAGGACCACGACAACGGGGCGAAAAACCCCTTCGCGCACGTGAGGATACCCGTGACCCTCGACGCGATCCACGACAACGAGAACGCGAACGTCGTGAACAACCCGGTGGCAGAGCCCCTCCGTCTCTACGGCATGTGTCCCGTGTCGGACGGGGCCGCCACGGTGATCCTCTGCGCCGTCGATTCTCCCAAGATGAAGCGCTTCACGAAAAAGCCGCCGATCTACGTCACGGGAATCGGATCCGCTACCGACACGCACTGCGTCCACAACCGAAAGGACCCGCTGACGCTCGACGCGGTGCGCCTTGCGGCCGAGCGCGCGTACACGATGGCACGGATTGGACCGAAGGACATCTCCTTCGCCGAGCTCCACGACGCATTCGTGATTCTCGAGCTTGCCATCGGCGAAGAGGTGGGCCTCTTCGAACGCGGGAAGGCCCGCGCGGCCCTCGTGGCCGGAGAGACGAGGCTCGAGGGAAGGATCCCCATCAACACATCCGGCGGCTTGAAGGCCAAGGGCCACCCCGTGGGCGCCACGGGCGTGTCCCAAGTCTTCGAACTCGCGAAGCAGCTCCGAGGCGACGCGAAGAAGGAAGAGAGGCAGGTGAAGGACCCACGGCACGGGCTCGCCGTCAATTTCGGCGGATTCGGCAACAACGTGGTCGCGATCATCTGCTCGAAGGAGCCGACATGGTAGACTTCAGCATGTACGATCAGCCCGAGCCCGAGGTGCTCGCGAGCAAGTGCCCTTCGTGCGGAACCCTCTACTACCCGGCGCCGATGGTGTGCGGGAAGTGCAGCACGAGAAGGGATCCCTCGGGCGTGATCTTCTCCACGTGGGACACGGTGGGGATGGAAGGGAAGTGCAGGCTCCTCGCGTGGACGAGGGTGTATGCCCTCCCCGAGGGCTACGATGTGAAGTACCTCCTCTTCGGCATCGTGGAGCTCGAGAACGGCCTCCGCGCCAGCGGAAGGCTCCTGGTGGACGCGCCCGTCACAGGCATGGAGCTCGTCGCGAAACCGGGGTTGGTGAAAAAGAAGGGCGAGAAGGAGTATTACGGCCTCTTTTTCGATAAGCCCTGATAGCCTGCCCCTGCGCCGCCTGCTCATGTATACGTTTTGAATTTCGCCGATTCTCATACCGTGCGCCATGCCGAGAGCGTATCCTGCACGTGGGTTTATGCTGGCGTACCGGCTACTTGCGCCGACCCGGCACGCAGGTATACGCTCCCTATCGGGGACGGGAGCGATCAAAATGATTCTCAAAAACGGGACTCCGGAAGAAGTCGGCATGTCAACGGCGGGAGTAAGGCGGGCTGAGGCCGCCGCCGAAAGACTCGTGGCGATTGGAAACACGCCGTCGGTCGTTACCCTGATTGCACGTAAAGGCGTGATCGTGTCTCATAAAGCCTTTGGGACAGACGGCTCAGAACCCGGTTCACCACCGCTGAAAGTCGATGCGTTGTTCCCGGTTTGCTCCATTACCAAGGTTGCTACGGCCACGTGCATCATGATGCTTGTGGAAGAAGGTCGCGTCGGTCTGAACCGGCGAATTACCGATTATTTGCCCGAGTTCAAAGGCGACGGCCGGGACTGCATATGCGTTCACCACCTGCTCACCCATACATCGGGGCTTACGGATGAGGATGTAGAAACTCATATTCATAAAAAGGAAGGGTTGGAGGTGCCGCCCTGTGACGGCAGCCAGGAGCCGTATTTCCACAAAAAGATATTCCTGGGCTGCGATACGCCGCCGCGAAACAAGCCCGGCAAAGTCATGTCCTATTTCAGTTTTGGCTACGAGATGCTCGGAGAAATAGTGAGAAGAGTAAGTGGAAAACCCTATCACGTATTTGTGAGGGAACGGATATTCGAACCGCTCGGGATGAAGGATTCATACCTCTGCGTTCCCGACTCCTTGAAGGAGCGTGTTGTCAAACGAAGCGCGCCGGCAATTTTCCATGAATGGCTGACCAGTGATGACTGCCTACGTTCTACATCGGCTGCAGGGGGAATGTTCACTACCGCTTTGGACCTGGCCAAATTGGGTTGCATGTTCCTCAACAGAGGTTCATACAATGGGAGAAACATGTTGAGCCCGGTGTCTGTCGCCGAAATGACCAAAAACCAGGTACCCGGCGTGTCCTCGGAATACAGGGGAGAGATCTTTCCGGAAGCATACTGGGGCTATGGCTGGGGGATAAACGGCACCAAGAAAGACGGTGGAGACTTGTTCTCTCCTTATGCTTACTCGCACTGGGGCGCTGCCGGACCTTTTCTCTGCGTAGATCCTGTCTATGAGACCATACTGGTATTCCTGTGCGTCGAGGTTGATCATCACAACCCCTTTAAAGATATCTATGCGGATGCGTTCAATAACGCAGCTCTGTCTGCTATCGAAGTATTGTGAAAGCGGTAATGGCAGGCAAACTATGATTTGGATATGCCAGTTGCGGAAGAGAGCGTTTCTTTGACGATTTTCATGAATGCTTCTAAGATGGGAGGATGCCATTTATTCTTCAAATGGATCATTATCATATTCGCGCTCAAAGGCCCTTTTTCAAAAGGAAGCTCCACGAGCAACCCATTCGCTATTTCCTCGCGCACGGCAATCTTTGGAAGAAGGGCTGCCCCGTTGCCCGCAGAAACGTTTTGCTTTATTGCTTCAATGCTATTGATATGGTAGAGAGTCGAAAATTTGATCTTTTCGTCTATAAAAAGACCTTCCAGAATATTGAAATAGCTGCAATCACTAGAAGTCACAAAGATGGGCTCTTTTCTTAATTCCATAACCTGTACGCAGGATTTTGCTGCAATTGGATTATCCGGGTAGGTAGTCATCACTAAGGGAATCTCCATTAAAACATGCGTCTCCAAATCAACATTCCTGAAATCCTTGGCTATCAAAAATGCGAGATTTATTATTCCGGAACGCAGTTCCTCGGGCAACCCATAATAAGAACAGGAATTAAAATGGAAATCAACGTGAGGGAAGCGACCCTGAAATATCTTAAGAATGGAGGCAAATAGTACGTGATGATGGTTTCAGGAATTCTGATCGATAGCGACCCATGAATTTCTTCGCTTCCTTGTATTTCAGTCCGTACCTCTTCTTCAAGATTTATCATTTTTTGTGCGTATTGCAAAAAAAGCTCACCGGCAGGCGTGAGAGTAATATGCTTTCCATCTCTATTGAATAGTTTCACATTCAAATCTGCTTCAAGTGCCTTGATCTGCTCGGATACAGTTGATTGGGCGTAATCAAGCAAGTCCGCGGCTTGATTGAAGCTTCCAAGCGTTGCTATCGCTCTAAAGGTATATAGTTGCCTTAAGTCCATAGTGATAGCTCACCATCCGGGCATGGGCACCATCTATATTATATCGGAAATTCCGATAAAAGCTATCGTATTCAGCTTATTGACGCGGTTTTTCCGAATGGGTTAAGGTGGGCATGGCATCAACAATTCAAGGAGATGGAACATGAAAAGAAAAGACATTGAACAAAAGGCCTTTCAGAATTTTAGCTCGGGATTTCATTGTGCTGAGGCAATTTTAAAAACGTTTGTGGAATTGTTCAGTAAAGAACCGGATCCAAGTATTACAAGATTTGCCTCCGGCTTTGGCGGAGGAATTGGCGCATCCTGCTGTGAAACATGTGGCGCTTTGACCGGCGGCATTATTGCCATAGGCTGTCTATTTGGATGAAAGGATCCCTCTGATGACAAGCAGAAAGTAGTCTCTTTGTCAGCTGAGCTCAGGACCAATTTCTGAAGAAATTTGGCGGCCCAAATTGCAGAATGATTCTGGATCTATTGGGAGACCAGGAAAACAGTCTGAAGTGCAAGAAACTGACCGCCGAAGCCGCTGGCATACTCTATGAGATTCTTCAGAAAGAAAAAGCACTTTGGCTCGTTGATACGCTGCGCGATTGAACTGTGCATCGGTCGACTTCATGGCAGCCTGTACCGCGTTACCGGCCAGGCGAATCCAGTCGAAATCGCAAACGAAGCACCCTGTCTTTCCAATCGCGACCGATGATCCTAAAACCCCCAATCGACTTGGTGCTGGGCACGTGAGTGCCGATGCACGGACACGCATCGTAGTCGCCCATGGATATTACGCGCACCTGTCCGTCCACGGATTCGGGAAGTCTGGATAGATCGAATAGTACGGCAGCCTCCTCGCGGGCCAAATAGGACTCACGCACGGGATAGTCCGCGGCGATGGCAGTGTTGACGGCCTGCTCAACATCGCGGACTTCCTGGTCAGTAAGGTCACGAGGGAATCGGTAGTCGCATTTACCCTTGGGGCCATCCAGATGCGCGGAGAATGCGCGGGAGCTGCTAAAGAGACGAACCATAGTTCCGTTCAAGAGATGCTCGGCCGAATGCATGCGCGGATCCGAATCAGTACCCATGGCGGGATGCTCCCACGCATCCCACACTCGGGTCAAGCTCGGGAGGTGGCCCCCACCGGTACGCTGTAGCGCGCTGCGCCGCTCCACGTGAGAGCGGCGAAAAAAGAGATGGAATGGCGCTGACTGCCCCCGATGATACTGACATACTCAAGAGTTTTTTCCAAACATGATTTATGCAAATAGGTTGACCAGACAACTAATTGTCTTTATAGTTGCCACGTCAACTAATAACTCAGGAGGCGTAATGGACACGATCGCCAGGTTCATTTGGCAGATAAATAAAAATAATCAAATTTACATGGCGGCGAGGCTGGAAAAATACAACATTGGCAGCGGGCAATACCCCCTCTTGATGCTGTTGTTTTCCAAAGAAAGCCTCTGCCAGGAGGAGCTTTCGCGGTTTCTCAACATTGATAAAGGCGCCACGGCAAAAACAGTCGCGCGGTTGATGGAAGGCGGCTACATCACGCGCCGGACGGATCCCAAGGATAAGCGTCGCTATCAGATCTGTCTCACCCCAAAAGCCAATCGCATCAGAGGCGATCTGGAAAGCGCTATCGAGCATTGGCACCAGATGCTCCTTCAGGGATTGCGCAGAGGGGAGATCATACTCGTGCGCCGCCTGCTGGAAATAATGAAAGAAAATTCGAAACACGCTCATCGGAAAAAGCAGGAATCCAAATGACGAAAATTCTCTATACCAATGGGAATGGTGCAGATAAGGGTGCGCTGGGACCGCTGGTACGCATGATTGCGGTGGGCGAAGAGGTCCAATCCATCGATCCTTCGGCCCAGGTGGCGTTCCGTGCTTCCACGGCGGAAAAACCATATCTGGAAAAAAGTGGATTCACCGTCTTCGACGGCTACAAACCGTACCTTTTCGGCCTTCCCGCGTTGATCGGAATGTGGATCACCATTTCCCTGGAGCGCAACCCTGGACGCCCCATTCCAGAAGTCCCCAACATGGAATTCGTGCTCCGACTCAAAGGCATGCTGAACCGGAAATACGTAGAAGCCACATTCCGCGAAGAAACCGCTCTGTTGGAGAAATTCCGACCGGACGTCATCTTCGGCAGTATGGACCTCATCATGCCCATTGTCGCTAAGCTTGCCGGTATTCCCTATGTGGTGCTGGGCACCGCCGTGATGCTGCCCGGATACAAATCGCCCTTGTTCCCTTCGAAAGAAGCGCAGGATTACACTGGCCTGATAAACCCTTTGCTCCGGCGGCAGGGGCTGCCACTGGTGCGTGATATCAAAGAGCTGTTGTGCTCGTATTTCCCCGCGCAGGTGGTCATCCCAAGCATTCCGGAGCTTGAGGATATGCCGCCGGATGGGAAGAATCTATTCATCGGTTCACTGCTGCCAAACCGTATTTTGAATCAACCCTTTGCGTGGGAAAAGAAACGTCCCCTTGTGTTTGTCTATCTCAGTATCGGGCAATTGACCCCTCAGAAGTATATGAAAGTGCTCGTGGAATCATTTGCCCGGTCCGAGTTCGATGTCGTGGTGGCGGCGGGAGACCATCCTGCCTTCCAGGGAAAAAAAGTCATCACCGAAGGGAATGTCCATTTCTACCGAGTCATTCCTTCGGAAGAAATACTCCCCCTGTGCGATTTGGCGATCCACCATGGGGGTCAAAACACGACCGTGCAATGCATCCAGCATGGCGTGCCGGCGCTAATCTTCCCCGGAATGCATTTTGAGCGCCACTATAATGCAACCAAAGCGGCTGAGGCCGGCTGCGCGCGCTGTCTGCCGAATGCGGATTTCCGCGTGGAGGTTCTCCTGCGCCTGGCGCGGGAGGCGAGCTGCGATCCCACCATGCGCGCACGGCTTCAGCTTGCAACTATGGGAGACGATGGTTGTTCGAAGTTATCTTGCAGAGTATAATCGTGATGGCGCCGTCATTGATATGAACACGAAACGCTGGTTTTCACCTCGTGCCATAGGAATAGCGGTCTTATTCTCCCTGCTTCTTAGCCTAGCCGTTTGTGGGCACGAAAAAGCGCCTGAACCTACCCGAACACCAGTTCCGCCAATGACTGCGCCGACGCGGTTGCCTGCACTCTCTTTTTATGAAACATCCGCAAGAGAATTCGCGGTCACGGATTTCAGCGCGGTGCATTCTCCGGTCGACGGCGATGCCAATAGGTATTTGATCCTTGGCAATTTGCCGGTTTCCAAGCCCGCCACGGATCTTCCCGCTGAGCTGGCAGTCTTCCTGGGAAGGTGGGAAGGGTACAGTTATAACCCTCCGGTCAAAAAGGATCGAAAAGTCGTGCTTGTCATTCAGGAGATTACAACGCAAGGGGGGAAGGCTGTCGGCTGGTCAGGCACAAATCTCCAATATCCCGACGTGGTCGGTGAGCTCCACTTCTGGGTTGTCCCCGGTGATGCTCCTTCCATTCAGTGGAAAGTTGTTTGGCCCGATGGCAGCAAACAAATCGACACGTTTACGTATGATCGCGACAAAGGCCGTATCCGGGGTTGGTCGAAAAACCCATCGGACAATTCTACCTATGGCCCTTGGGAGCTGAGCCGGGATCGATCTTTCATTGTCTACAGGGATTATGCCCAATATCTGGCTGGCAAGCGTATATACTCCAAGGAATACCGGCACGGCGAATTGCAGCACTACGGCAAGGGGTATCTGCTCTACCTCCCCGAAGGCTATGAAGATCATCCGGAAAAAAAATGGCCGCTTGTCATCTTCCTGCACGGCTACGGCGATCGGGGAGGCAATGTATTCCTGCTGGCAAAAGCCAGTCCCTTCATGTTTATCCGCGAGAAAGGGCCCCTGCCCTTCATAATCGCCGCCCCCTTGCTGAGCTCCTTCGAAGGTTATTCGTCATTTCCAGACGCTTACATGGCTGGCGTTCTGGCAGAAATTCAGGCGTATTACCGCGTGGATTCGAAGCGGATGTACGTGACCGGGCTGAGCATGGGCGGGGAAGCGACCTATCGCTTTGCCGTGTACCATCCCACACTATTCGCCGCCATTGCGCCCCTGTCCGCATACGTCGATTCAAAAACGTATTCCATGATCGGGCGCATCAAAGATCTACCGGTATGGGCGGTCCATGGCGCCGACGATACAGTCATACCCTTATCTAAAGCCCAACAACCTGTGGATGCCCTGAGAGAGGCAGGATCCAAGATAAAATTTACTGTTCTTTCTGGTCACGATCACGATACCTGGACGGATACGTACTCGGACCCGGCGTTCTATGACTGGTTCTTGCACTACCAAAGACCATAGAGAAAAATCACGTCGTTTCTCTGTTGGCTGGGTTCCCATGTACAAGATATCCCGGTCTTCGGACGCGCAGGATCTCAACGAGGACGCCGGCGACCGCGTGAGGCACAGAAATCACGGAGTGATCTCCCGGCCCACGAGCTGTTCCACCTGCTGCAGGAAGGCGTTGACGATCGCATCCCTGCCCGGCAGCGTCATCTCAACACCCCCCGTGAGCTGCACAGGCTCGTACTCCTGCCATGCCTCCCGCAGGGGGTAAAAGCCCACCTGGTTTCTCGCCGCGTTTTCCCGCCATTCCTTCGCTCCGAGTTCCCAGGCCTTGAGGAATCCGCCGCTGATTTGAGTCACCTCCACGGGAACCCAGCTCTTGTCGCCTCGGAAAATCAAGTTGTCCACATGGGTGAAAAGCCCGCGAGCCTCATCCGGCTTCAAGCCAAGGGAAAAGGCCATAGAGATGTGCCCAGGGACCGTGATGAAGGCGGTCTCCACCCCAACGGATTCCAGGAGCGCGGAATAGAGAATGGATAAATCGGCGTAGTCCCCTGCCTTGTACTCGAGGGTTTGGCGAGGAAATTGGAGGAAAACAACCGCGTCCGTGTTGCTTGTGCGCTCCGCGAATGTGGGCTTGGGGGCGGATACATAGGCAACACCGAAGAGGTCCAGCGCAGAGAACACTCCCATCGCCGTAAGGAACTTCGCATTTATCGCTTCGGGACTCTTATCACGGATATCGCCCATCACGTTCCTGGAGAAGCTCATTATTGCGGGGTCTTTGGCTGTTACAAAAACAGCCAGCCGACGGTTGTCTGCCAACGTCATGGAATTGCGGTTCAGGAGACGCAGGGTCACTGCCGTCACGTAACTGTAGTTCTGGCCATTCATCCTGTACCCGAGCACGATATCCGCTGCAACGTTCGTGGCTTCCGTCACCCCCAGCACTCGATCGGTAAACAGCGCAAAGATATCCACGTTCTTGCGCTCTCCCGGCCCCGGTTCCGCGAGAGCCGTGCACTGCTTGGGACTGTCCATGTAGTGCTTCACAAAGAAGCTCAGTCTGATGTTCTTGATTGTAGTCTTTTCTTTGCTGATGAGCGTCACCATGCCCAAAGGGTGATTGTCATAGTATTTGTAAAAGACAGGGAAGATCTCGTAGAGAACGACGCTGGCAATCTCAATCCCCGGTCCTTTCTCCACGGTCGACTGTTGCGCCGAAATCGGCGCCTGGGCGAGGCCCAAGCAGGAAAGCAGCAGAAGAAGAACAATGGGAACAACGACCAGGAATGAAAGACGTGAGACATACTTTAACCGTAAGTGAGCCACACATCCCTCCGGATACACTATTTCAAGCGCACCTATGAATGTCGATTCGATAACTCTACATCATGAAGGGCAGAAGTCAAGGGTGTGAAACCACGCGCTTCGCCAGATGCCTCGCTTTTCTCACCACATCGTATGCTTGCGAGACATTGTACGACACAGGCCCTGTATAGTATAGTCTATCGTGATTCCGAATGAAGGACTCGGGCAAAGGACAAAAATGAAACAGAGAATCTCTTTTGAGAAAATCTGGTTTGATGACGATATTGTCGAATTGAAAATCAAAGCTGATAATGGCAATTCGAGTTTCTCAAACACGGTATATGTTGGACATCAGCAATTAATCGATCTCGTCAAGAGTCTGTCCAATTTTAAGGACCATGTGTACGGCGGTCTTTTTGATATTGAGCTTGGCGAGTTCGGACCCGAATATGGAAATGGGGCATTCAGCGCGCGCTTGCATTTTCAGGAAAAAGGAAAGCTCTATCTAAGCATTAGAATGCAGTCGGACTTCTTCAATTTTGGCAAAAAGAATGTTGCCAGTGAAGCGTATTTGTATTTGATTTCGGAACCCGCACTACTTGATAAATTTATCATTGAATTACAATCACTGGATGGAGAGATCGGCAGTACTGCACGATTGGAATGCATAGGTGATTAAGATGCATGTCGCTTCCGCGGCGCTGTCGCGCCCTTCAAACACTCGGCCTTCGTTGCCTCGTGCCACGTCATGTACGCTGACCAGTACGCGCCAGCTGAGTGAGACCCAGGCGTGCGCAGAACGTTAGCCGCTAAAGATTATCCCAATCAACCACCCATTCAGGAGCTTGCGCAAATAAGGCTTCCCGGCGTATCCTGAAGATCACACCTCCCCCGCAAGGAGAAAGTATGAACCGGAGCATGGGCGCGGATGTCCTCGTCAAATGCCTTCTCCAAGAAAAGGTCTCCTTCATTTTCGGCATCCCCGGCGGCCAGCTCTGCCCCATCCTTGATGGAGTTCACCGCCTTGGCGCGGATGCGGGCCTGAGGTTTGTCATGACCCGCCACGAGCAGGCGGCCGCCCACATGGCCGACGCATACGCGCGGGTCACGGGCAGGCCGGGTGTGTGCATGGGAACGGTCGGGCCGGGAGCGGCGGACCTCGTGCCCGGGGTCTACGCGGCCTGGGCGGACTCGATCCCTATGGTCGTGCTCACCGCCCAGAACCAGACCTGGAAGAGCTATCCCGAGCGCGGCTCGATGCAATCGCTGAATCAGATCGACCTCATGGCACCGATCACCAAGTGGGGCGCACGGGTGACGCACTGGAAGCGCATCCCGGAGCTGGTGAACCGGGCATTTCGCACGGCCACCTCGGGGCGCCCCCGGCCCGTTCATCTCGACCTCCATGTGGACGTCCTCGTGGATACGGGCGATGAGGCGGAGCTGGAATGGGGGGCGCCGCTGCCTGAGTCGCGGCCTGTCGCCGATGCCGAGCTCATTAACAAGGCCGCAAAGATGCTGATCGAGGCGGAGCGCCCGCTGATCCATCCCGGCGGCGGGGCGGTGCGCTCCGGGGCGTGGGACGAGATTCGCGAGCTGGCCGAATACCTGGCTGCGCCGGTGACGACCAGCCAGGCGGCGCGGGGCATCATCCCCGAAGACCATCCCCTCTGCCTTATCGCCGGCGGATACGGCGCCCTGGGCGCCCAGGCCGCGGCCGACGTCGTCCTCCTTGTCGGAGGACGCCTCGGTGACGTGGACTTCTGGGGGCGGCCGCCCTACTGGGGTGAAGCCGCAGTGCAGAAGCTGATCCAGATCGATATCGAGGCGGAAAACATCGGGTTGAATCGCCCGGTGGATGTCGCGCTGCTTGGGGACGCGCGCTCGACGCTGAGGGCGTTGGCCGCCGAGGTGCGGCGCCTGGCCAAGCCCGCGCGCGAGCGTCCCTGCCTCTCGGAATACCGCGCCACGCAGGAAGCCTGGCTGGCCCAGTTCGAGGAGGGCGCCGGCTCGGATCGGCGGCCGATTCACCCCCTGCGCCTGGTGCGGGAGGTGCGCGCGGCGTTCCCCCGGGATGCAATCTGCGCCGTGGACGGCGGCAACATCAACCTCTGGGCGCACTACCTGAACCGTTCCTACACGCCGCGCGCGTTCCTCTGGGCCGCGGACTCCGGCCACCTCGGCACCGGGCTTCCCTACGCCATCGGCGCGAAGCTTGCCGCGCCCGGCCGCTCGGTCTACGCGATCTGCGGCGACGGCGCCTTCGGCCTGAACATCCAGGAATTGGAGACGGCCGCCCGCCTGGCAACTCCGCTCGTCGTCATCGTGGCCGACGACGGCCAGTGGGGAATGATCAAGGGGGCCCAGCGCTCCGGCTACGGTGCGCGCTACGTGGGCACAGACTTCTGTGACGTGCGCTACGATCAGGTCGCCCGCGCCATGGGGTGTTTCGGTGAGCGCGTCGAGGACCCGGGCGAGCTCGCCCCGGCACTGGAGCGCGCGGCCGCCTCGGGCAAGGCGGCGGTCCTCGACGTGATGATCGACCCGACCGTCAACCTCGCCCCGCCGGACCTCGAGAACCTGGACGCCGTGTGGATGGAAGGCTGCGAGCTGCCATGGTGACAATGCAGGCCGCGGTGTTTCGCGCCGCAGGACAGATCGAGATCGGAGAGGTTCCCCGGCCCCAGCCCGGCTCGGATGAGGCGTTGATCCGCGTCGCGTACTGCGGGATCTGCGGGTCGGACCTGGAGGCATATCAGACCGGGATGTACGAGCCGGGGATCATCATCGGCCATGAGCTTTCAGGGACCATCGAGGCGGTGGGAACGGCGGTGACGGGCTGGAGCGGGGGCGACCGCGTGGTGGTGAACGACGCGATTCCCTGCGGCGAGTGCGCGCCCTGCCGCGAGGGACGGCTCGACGCCTGCGAGAGCCTGACCCTGATCGGAATCACGCACAACGGGGGCTTTGCCGAATATACCACGATCAGCGCGCGGGGCCTCCACCGCGTTCCCGACGCCGTGAGCCTCCGCCAGGCGGCGCTGGTGGAGCCTCTCGCGGTGGCTCTCCACGGCTTGACGAAGTCGCGCCTAAAGCCCGGCGATCACGCCCTCGTCATGGGCGCGGGCCCGATCGGGCTCATGGTGCTCCAGTGCGCGCGGCTTGCCGGGGCCCGCACGGTCGCCGTCACGGAGATCGATCCCGCCCGCGCAGCCTGCGCCGCGCTTCTCGGGGCGGCGCGCGTGCTCGATCCCCGCCGCGAAAACGTCGGGCTCGCCCTCGCCGACCTGACGGACCACCGCGGCCCCGACGTGATCTACGTGTGCACGGGGGCGCCGGAGGCGCTCGAAGCGGCCGTTTCCCTCGCGCGCAAGGGAGGCCAGATTTTCATTCTGGGGGTGTGCGTCCAGCCCGTGCCCGCAGATTTCATGAGCGTCGCGATGAGCGAGTTGTGCATCGAAGGCAGCTTCGCGGGACGAAGCGGCTTCCCCGCCTCCATCGATTTCATCGCGCAAGGGCGCGTGAAGGTCGACCCGCTCATATCGGAGGAGATTGCGCTGGACCAGCTGCTCACCCGGGGATTCGACAGGCTGACCACGGAGGGCTCCGGCGCGATCAAGATTCTGGTCCGCATAGGAGGAAGTGCATGAAAATGGCGACCCTCGAGTATCTGCAGGAAGTCAAGAAGCGGAGCAACTCCGATCCGCGGTACCTGGAATTGGCCAAGGGCAACAATGAGTCGTACACCCTGGTGCTCGAGGCGGAGCCTGCCCAGGGCGTGACGGAGACCACCGTCCTCGGCTTCGACAATGTGAAGGGCAAGATGAACGAAGTCTGGATCGGCCAGCGGCCTACCCTCTTCACCCTCTCCGGCTCGTATGGCGTGTGGGTGGACATCCTTCGCGGCAAGATGGGCGCGACCAAGGCTATCACCATGCGCAGGCTCAAGACCCAGGGCCCCTTCCTCCAGCTCCTCCAGGGCGGTCCGCGCATCATCCACTGGGTCGAGATACTGCGGACCATCCCCACCGAGTTCGAGGGATCGTACTCCCGGTACAACCTCTCCGCAGCGCCCCCAAGCGCCGCGGACGGCGGCCATGATTCTTGACCGGGCCACCGACACTGCCCGGCTTGAACCAGCACGCTCAATTGAACTTCACATTGGAAAATGGTATCCTTGTGACGCCTGACGCTGTACTGGTGTTTCAATGTACGGGCAAGGGAGAGCTCGCGCCGTATCAATGGCCAAAGGATAAAATGCAATACGTTTTCATCTTCCTGCTCATTTCATCCCTTTCCGTCGGCATCGTCACCAACGTACTCGCCTTCGCCGTTTTTTTTCGGAATAAAACCGCTCTGGAAAAACTGTTTCTCGCGTTCCTTACCTGCTTCACCCTGCGCATGCTGGCGGATACGGTCATGTTTTACGTCCTCCCGCTTCTCCCCTCATCGGGCACCCCGCTCTATATTTCGCTCTTAGCTGGTCGGATTACGATGGTGGGGACGATCGTCTTTATCACTCTTTTCATGCACAAATTGACGGATATCTTTCAGTCGAACAAAAGCCGCCGCGTCATATATCCGCTCTTCGGAGGTCTTTTTCTTTTCTTTGTAATCCACTTCATACTCAGCCGCGCGTATCAGCCGCCGACATTGAAGGATCTTGACGCGTTTTCTCCGGTGGATTTTTTATTTTTTATTTTGCCCTTGTATCCCATCGCGATTTTCTTCCTATTCTCAAGGAGAATCAAAAACGTCACTCTTCATAAAATGATCCGCAGTTTCATTATCATGATTCTTCTCACCTTCCCCATACTGATATTGGAAGACGTATTTGGAAGCTTCTCGATCATTTTCGATTTCGCCCGTGATAACCCGGTGGATATGCGGCTGTTTCCCGTTATCTACCTCATGATCTATCTTTTTCTCCTGTATGAGGGATTCAAAAACGTCATTCTTGAAAAAAGACTTTCTCATACGCCGCACCGGATCAGCGTTGCCTTCATTACTCATTTCGGCATCACGGAGCGGGAACAGGAAATCATCGCCATCATGATAGAAGGCGCCAGCAACAAGGAAATCGGCAAAAAACTCTTTATTTCCGCGGCCACGGTCAGGAACCATATCCATAATGTTTTTGAAAAAACTCACGCGACCAACCGCGTGGAGCTGATCCGTATCGCGACCTCATAGAACAAACGTTCCATTCCTTCCTTTTTTACGAAATGAAACATTGATACCATGTTCTTGAACCTTCTTCCGGGGTTATTTGTTCATGATGCGGAAATGCAGGACTACTCTCATCATTGTCTTTTTCATCCATACCCTCGCCCCGTTCGCCTTCGCAGGTGAGTCTTCCGAGGTGAACCCTTTCCTTTTCGACGCTGAATTCGATTGGATCGGTCTGGGAGCCAAGGTAGGGTACACGGGATTGAGCCTTTCCCCGTTCACGGACACGATTCTTTCTCTCTCGCTCCTCGGCGTCTATGATACCTATGGATATTTCAGGACACCCCTTGACCTGCCGTATGACGGCGCACTGCCTGGCTATGACAGCGCGAAAGCCCCCTTTGTTTCCCGGTTGACGGTCCGGTCTGGGCTCGAGCTCGCCCAGGGGCTTCTCTGGAACGAACGGGACCAAAACAACAAGCTGGAGTTTTTCCTGGCCTGCAAATTGCGCTATGAAAAGAATATGGAAGACGTTGGCACAAACCAGCTTCTCTTTGATTCAAACCTCCCCGACCGCGATCGGATTCTGCAAAACTCGGTATTCATCGGGCTGGAATGGAAGGATATCGACCGTAGAAATCCGCACCGCCTGTTGTTCGGGGTTGGTGCGGAAACGTCCATGGAATGGGGGCCGGAAGGATTCCTCAACGATTATATCGGGAAAGCCGACTTTACGCGTTTCAATCTTTCAACACGAGCCTTTTTGCCTCTCTTTGACATCGACCCGGGATCGACCCTGAATACGCTTTCCGCCTACATGGGTTTTTTCCTTGCCCTTGATTACGCGACGGGAAACAGCATACCGCTCAACGTTCGCGAGACCTTCGGCGGGAGGTCTCCCCGCAAGGGACTGGGCTACGCCGTGCGCGGCCTGGAGGACTGCCGGTTCGACACCCCCTTCAAGGCCGCTGCCAATTGGGAGGTGCGGCTTAATCTGCCCGCAATCGCGGATCCGGGGCTCATTCCTGGCCTGCTCTATTTCATCGACGGCGGGTACTACAATTTCATCAGTTTTCCCGATTCGGGATTCATTTTTTCAACAGGCGGGGGAATCTTTCTGTCCCTCTTCGACGTTTTCAATCTTACGCTCACCACGCAATTTCTTTTGAACAAAACAAGGGTGACGGGAGAGTATTGGGCTCCTCTCTTTTTTACCTTTATTTTTCATTTTTAATTTTACGGAGGCATTTGATGAAAAGGCTTTTTGCGCTGGCAATCCTTTCTGTCTTGTGCGCCTGTCTCTGGGGGGATGAGATTTTCACCTACCGGATGCAAAAGGAAAATGAGGTCGATACGTTCACGATGACCGTGACAGATACCGGCGATGGCTACATCGTCAGGGAATCCCAGAATCAAGAAAAAGAGGAACGGATTGTGACAGCCAATCCATCCTATTCGACTCAGACGTTTCGTTTCCGCAACGCTTCAACCTGCACGGATTATATAGCCGAGCGCACGGGCAACAAAATCTCGGTTACAGGCATGCTCAATAACCGGACGCTCAAACGCGAGTTTTCTATAAATGAAAATCCCTGGTATCAATCCATGGAACAGGCTCTCGGTTATTTCTCAGGCCTCGCTCGGGACAACGTCAAATTCTGGCTCATCAATGCGGACGAGTGCGAAATCCATGAAATGGAAGCCGCCAAAATAGGCGCGGAAAACATCTCGATTATGGGCGCGTCGGTTCAGGCACAGAAAATAAGAGTCACCCTGACAGGATTTGCCTCGCTTTTCTGGAGCGCGGCCTATTGGTTTGGATCGGTGGATTGCGTGTATCTACGCTATGAGACGACCGAAGGCCCGGGCGGTCCGAAACTTGTCATCGAGCTCCTAAAAATTGGCGGGAAAACATGAATTCTCGCGTCTAAAAAAGAGCGAAATACCGTGGAGGTAATATCATGAGCTATATTCAGATATTGTCTTTACTCCTGATCCTGCCGGCACTGGCGGCCTTTGGCATGACGCCGGAAGATGTGCACGCTCTGGTGGAACGGGTGGATAACAATTCCTCACCTATTCAATATGAGTCCGACCTGGCCATAAAGAATTACGGGCCCGGCGGCAGTTTGACGGAACAGCAGGCCCATGTCTTCAGAAAAGGCGATAAAGTCCTTATCGCCATTACCGCCCCCGCGATTCAGAGGGGACAGGCCGTCATCAGAAACACGGATGATATGTGGATGTACCTGCCCAATTCGGGCAGGGTTCTTCGCATCGGGGCCAAGGAACAGTCCATGGGAGGCGAGGCATCCAATACAGATCTGCTGCGCGTCGATCTGGCAAAAGACTATAACGGCGCGTATGGGGGAGAAGAAAGCATCGACGGCGTTCCCTGCTACAAGCTGGAATTGCTGGCGAAAGACCGCACCATCGCCTATGACAGGGTGGTCTACTGGGTCAGCAAAGACAGGGAGCTCCCCGTGAAGAGGGAATTCTATTCCCTTTCCGGGAAACTCCTGAAAACCATGTATTTCAAGGATGTAAAAAGCTACCAGGGGCGAATGCGGCCTTCTTTCATGCTGATCCAGAACGAGAAGAATCAGCAATACAAGACCGAAATCATCCTCATGGACATGATCGAGGTCAATAATCTCCAGGATTTCATGTTCACGCCCTCATACGCTCAAAGGGGAATCTTTGGGAACCGTTAAGAAGGAGAAATCATATGGCATCCATACGGCTGATAGATTTGAAAAAAGATTACGATCTTGGCAAAACCAAGGTCCGAGCACTGCAAGGCGTCAGCATTTCAATCGGCAAGGGGGAGTTCGTCACCATTGCCGGACCTTCGGGAAGCGGTAAATCCACGCTCCTCAATCTCATCGGCTGCCTGGATTTTCCCACATCCGGCGAAGTCTGGATTGGCGACATGCCGGTAAGCTCTCTCAACGAGAGGCGGCTCAATAGAATACGTCTTCGCACCATCGGTTTCATTTTCCAGTCTTTCAACCTTATTCCGGTGCTGAACGTTTACGAAAACATCGAGCTGCCGCTGCTGATCCATCCCGACGTGTCCGCTTTTGAACGGAAAAAAAGAGTCGAAGCCTTGATCGATGCCGTTGGCCTGTCTCTGCAGAAAAAGCAAAAACCGGCCGAGCTTTCCGGGGGGCAGAGACAACGCGTTGCCGTCGCCCGCGCCCTTGTTACCAAACCGGCCATCGTGCTTGCGGATGAGCCCACGGCGAATCTGGACTCCAAAACCGGAATTGAAATCATCGATCTCATGCACAATATCAACAAGAGCGACTCCACCTCTTTTATCTTTTCCACCCATGACCCGAAAATCATCCAGCGGGCGGATAGAGTGTACTACCTCCAGGACGGCTGCCTGATAAAGGAGCAACGGTCATGAAGCTGCTGATGTTTGCCCTGAAGAACGCGCTCCGAAGCTGGTGGCGCACGATCATTTTTGGAATATTCATTTTCCTGATCAGCTTTATCGCGATATTCGTGGGCTCGTTCAGTTCTACGATCCGCAATCAAATGGAAGATGCCATCATAAATGGGCTGAGCGGTCACCTTCAGATACGCGCGGGGAATTCGGAGAACGATGATTTTGCCCAGCAGTTGAAAAGCCGCTGGAAGGGCGCGGCATATCTGGACGCCGAACAACAGAAGAGGGTCGAAAATGTCCTGCAGTCGCGCCTTGATTCCGTGGTTGTCACTCCACGCGTGCGGCACGGGGGCCTTTTCATATCCGACAAGGACAAGGCTTCTTCCCTTATCATCGGGATCGATCCGGTCAATAGGAATTATCAGGATGCCCTGATCCTCGTTCAAGGGAAAATGCTCGACCCGGACGCCAGCCATGAAATCGTGATTACGGAATCCCTGGCAAAGAAATTGAAGGTGCAAGCCGGAGCTGAAATCGGTGTCCTGAGCCGAACCAAAGACGGGTATACAATCGATGCGGCGGTGACGGTGGCGGGGATCGTTCAATACCGCATGCTCTCCCTGTTTTCCTTTTCCGCCGTGTACACCGACATCGCTACGGCGCGTGAGCTGATCGGCTACTCACATAATGAAGCGTCGGACATCATTCTCTATCTGAAAGACAAGGACAAGACTCCAAAATTGTATAACGAGCTTTTGGCGGCGTTCCGGCAAGATGGCATGACGGTCGTGAGCGAGAAAACAAAGCCGATTGCGGGCGAGGGAGTAAGGCTTTCAACATACAAAAGCATGGGGGGATTTTACATGGGAATCGTGTCCGGATTCATTCTTGTTTTTTACGTGCTGATCGTTCTCATGCTCCTTATCGTGAGCATCCTTATCAGCAACCTTGTTTTCATGATGGGCATCGAACGCTACAAGGAAATCGGAACGTTACGCGCCATCGGTTTTTCCAAATTTAAAACAATCCGCATCTTTATGATGGAAATATTCTGCGTGACGGGCTTTTTCGGCCTGTTGGGCATTCTTTCAGGCACGGCGCTCAATATCTATTTCAGCATTGCCGGCATGCCCTCCCCCTCCCCGGCCACGGATTTCATCATGGGCAAAAGGCTGTTCTTCCGCATCGATTACCCGCAAATCCTCGCTACGCTCGGGCTCCTCTTCGGGTTCACCTTTCTGGCCTCCTTTTTCCCAGCGTATAAAGCCTGCTCTCTACGGCCGGTTGAAATACTCAAAGACGCATGAATCGAGATCAAGGAGGACCCGGATGAAGAAGCTCGCCAAAATCGCTTTCCGCAACATCATCAAGAATAGGAAGAGATCCCTGTTTATCGGGCTGGCGATATTCATTTCCTGTCTCATTCTCCTTCTCAGCGACGCTTTCGGCAACGGCACGGCGGCCGCCATCATAAACGAATACTATTACCAGCAGGCCGGAGACGTGGTATTGCTCTGGGAAAAGGCGTTGGAAATCGAAAAAGACAGCCCTTCCCGGATCTATCTTTCACAATTCGAATCTGAAAAGGTCAAGGAGAACAAGAAGGCGCTTGCCGGCTTAAGCGCGTTTCTGCGGCAGCATGGATCTGAAATCGAGAACAGTTTCCAGGTTGTCAGGCGCGCCGCGGTGGTGGTAACGGCGGAAGACATGATCGATGTCAATGTCTATGGATTAAGCCGGGACGAATGGCTTTTTTTAGGGCCGAAAAAGACCGTCAATCTTGAAGAAGGCGCTTTTGAAGCCGAACCGGATTCATCGGTTATCGTCAGCCGGCTCATTGCAGACGCCGATAATCTCAAAGTCGGAGATTGGATAACCCTCGAGGTGACAACGGCGTACGGGTCAAAAACTCGCTGGATTACAGGATATCAGGAATCTACAAGAACGGGGTTCCCTGGAACAATGACTACGTTTACATGTCGGCCCCGGACGCACGGGTGCTCTATGATTTCGACCCTGAAGATTTCGATTCAATGCGGATCTATTTGAAGGATCCGGACATAAAAGGGCCTTTCACCCGCGAGCTCAACGCGGCTCTCGGCCTCGAAAGCAAGGTTCTGCAGGCGCTTGAAGGCCCGGAAGCGAGCTCGTTTTTTACCCGGCAGGCTGAATTCTTCAAAAACATATTCACTTTTTTCGTCGTATTCCTGATTACGATCATAGGATTCGGAATTCGCGCAACCGTCAGAATGAATCTGTTCGAACGAATGAGCGAGTTCGGCACTCTTCGCGCCATAGGCTACAACAGAATGCAGATTTTTTTCATCATTTTTTGCGAGATCTTCCTGCTGGCGCTTTTCGCTCTGGCGTGCGCGCTTGCCAGCTCAACCGTTATTGTGCTCATAGCAAGCCGGACAGGCATCCACGTTGGATCCGAGGCGGCAAGCTATCTGTTCGGAGGCGATTACCTCTACCCCATATTCAAGCTCAAAGACGTGCTCTTTGCCTTCGCCATCATTCTTGTTTTGTCCCTCATGGCGCCGTTCAAGCCGGCGATGAAACTCTCCTGGCAGAAAATAAGCGATATCCTCCAGAAGCGGCAGGACCGAAGCCCGCTCACGATCATGATGATAAAAGTTTTTATTTCACGCAGGAAGCGGGCAGCGACGTCATGAGAAGACTATTCGTGATCTTTTTGTGGACTTCGATTCTGGCCCAGGCGTTTGCTGAGAATATTTCAGCATACGGTACCGCTCAAGGCAATTTCACGGTGAATTCTTTTCAAAAAGACTCCCCATTGTACGCAAGCACAATGGGGGACTACAGCCTCGACAATTATATTTTGTTCAATGCCAATGCAAAGCTGTCCGCGGGCGCGGGGGCCTTTGTGGCGATCAATGCCGACGTTCTCTTTCAAGAGCTGTTGGCAAGTGAAAACAACCAGGAATTGCAGACAATCGCTCCAACTCTCAACGAAGCTTACCTCAGTGTGCCTATTGCCGATTTTCTCTTTTTTACCCTGGGCAAAAAGCGCATCGTCTGGGGCACCGGCTTATCCTATAATCCAAGCGATTTCATCAATCCGCCCAAGGATCCGCTCAATCCGCGGCTGGAAAAGCGCGGCGTCTATTGCGCCATGCTCGAGCTTTTCACGGAAGCCTTGAGCGTTACCCAGGCAGTGGTGCTCTACGATCAGCTTGATCATTTCGGTTACGGGACGAAACTCTCCACCTCCAGGCTCATTCCCTCCACGGACGTCTCACTCATCTTCTATTATTCAGATCACGCAAGATTCAATCTCGGAGCCGCATTCGACTCCACACCCTTCGGGCAGGTTCCGGTATTGGAAAACCTCGCCCTCCATGCCGAGGTGGGCTTCTCTCAAGTCTCGGAACGCCTGGTCTCCAATAACGATGTGCCTTTTCTCACCGTGCGCGAGTCACGTACTGATTTCTATAAGAACTTTTTGACCGGGCTGCGCTATACCATACCGGGCTGGGAAACGCTCATCGCGGTCGAATATTTCCATATCGACGACGGATACAGCCCTGCCGAGCTCGACTCGATCCTGAACCATGGATTCATCGCCCAAATCAACTATGAACCGGGGCTCATGTGCCGCAATAATCTGATGATTTCGATCATGCAGCAGCAGCTTACCCGGCGTTCCAACGCCTTTACAGACGCTCTCGCTTTTTCCGCCACGATGCTTCTCAACCTCGAGGACTCGAGCTTCATCATAACGGCGAAGATTGAAAGCTCCATAATTACAAACTGCCTGTTCGCCCTGGAAGCCGGATACTTCGCCGGCGGAAACGCGACTGAATACCGCATCTCCCCTAGGGAATTTTACGTCGGATTTTCAACAACTGTCGGGTTTTAGGGGGTCGCGGTTTCCAAGAACTCCATTATTCTCTTATCCACAAGTTCAGGACGATCCATGGTGAGCGCATGCCCGGCGTCCGGAATGATTTCAGCGGTAATATCAGGAATCAACCGCCTGGCTCTTTCAATGCTTTTGCCGTCGTTAATGACATCATGATCCCCGATCAGCAATAATACCGGCAAATCCAGCGATTTCAGCTCGTCATCGGTGAACAGAGCCGGGGTGACGCCGATACCGGCCTTCAGATTGAAATATTTCACGGCTTTGAGATGCTGGTCGGTGAACGTCTTATCGTTTTTTTGCAGATTGACGGAAACGCTGTTTAGTATCCTATCAATAATTCTTTTTGTCGGGAACACCATGAGACGAAGGACATCCTTGATGAAGCCTGAGCTGGGAAAGGTGAATGTTACCGCCGGGCTCAGCAGCGCAATTCTGCTGACCCTGTTTCTGGAAAAAAGCGCCAGGTTGATTGCAAGCCATCCTCCGCGTGACAAACCGACGACTGCGGTTTTCTCAATATGAAAATGGTCGAATATCCCGGTCAGCCAATCGGCCAGTTCCTTTCTGCTCTTGATTTGCCTGTCCGGAACGCTCTTCCCCGGCTCAATGATGGAATCGATTGCGTAGACACGGTATTTGCAGGCCAAGTCCTTGATATTCGGATACCACATGGTCGAGCTGGCGTCCAGGCCATGCAGCAGGATCAGTGGTTCCGAATTTTCCGGCCCGCTGATGATGATATGTGTTGTACCAAAGCTGGTTTTGACATCCGCTTCCATATAGGGAACAGGCCATAGCGCAAGCGTCTTCTCATACGCTTCCAGGTATTCTCGTTCACCTTTCTCTGATTTGAATAGCGAGTAAGGTTTTTTGCTCATGACTTCGCGGCCCCCCTACTATAGCCTCGCTTGGCCCGGGATGACAACGGCGGCCCTTGCCTCGATTCGCCTTCGGCACTATGGTGCAGCCATGATCCGCCCGACCCCCTCGAAGCTGCGTTCGGCCTCGATCTACCAGATTTTCACCAGGAATTTCAGCAAGGAAGGCACTCTCCAGGCCGCCGCCTCCCGCCTTGCTGATGTGAAGCAGCTCGGCTTCGACTATGTATACCTCACACCGGTCCACCCCATCGGCAGGCAACGGCGCAAGGGGAGCCTGGGCAGTCCCTACGCGATAGCGGATTACCGCTCAGTGGATCCCCTCCTCGGCGGTGAGGAGGGCTTGCGGCTCTTCATCGATCGAGCGCACGAGCTCGATCTCGGGGTAGTCATGGACGTGGTCTACAACCATACCTCGCCGGATTCGCTCCTCATGAAGAAGCACCCTTCCTGGTTCTGGAAAGGCCCGGACGGCACGCCGGGGCCGCGCATCGCGGACTGGTCTGACGTCGCAGACCTCGACTACTCGAACCGCGCGCTTTGGGACTACCAGATCGAGAGCCTCGAGGCCTGGGCGCGGTTCGGCGCCGACGGCTTCCGCTGCGATGTCGCGAGCCTGGTCCCCGTCGAGTTTTGGATCGAGGCGAGGCGCCGGCTGTCCGGCGTGAAAGAGCTCCTCTGGCTCGCCGAGAGCGTTCACAAGGAGTTCGTCATCGAGCTCCGACGCCGCGGTCTCTACGCCGCCTCAGACCCGGAGCTCCACGCGGCCTTCGACCTGACCTACGACTACGACGGCCGCGAGGAGCTGGAGGCGGCCTGGAAGGGCGAGAGCTCGCTCTCGTCCTACTTGAAGCACCTTCAGACACAGGAGGCCCTCTATCCCGAGCGCGCGGTCAAGCTTCGCTTCCTCGAGAACCACGACCAGGCGAGAGCTGCCTCGCGCTTCGGGACGGGAGCGCGCCTCCGCAATTGGACTCTGTTCACGATGCTCCTTCCCGGGACCTTCATGGCCTACATGGGCCAGGAGCTCGCGATGGACAGGAGAATCGATCTCTTCGACGCTAAACCCATCCTCCCCGGCGAAGGGGACGGCTCCTTCAAGCCCTTCTTCGCGAAGGCCCTTTCAGTCACGCGGGAAATCAAGGAATCCGCGCCACTTTTCGACGCCCGCCTCCTTGCCGAAGGCCTCGTCCTTATCCAGAGGCGCTCACGCAGCCAGGCCGGCGGAGGCTATGCCGTCCTCCTCAACCTCGACGGCCGCTCGGGCAGACTCAACCTTCCCGAGCTCGCCGCGATGCGCGGCGAAGACCTGATCTCCGGCTTGCCGGCCGAAATGGGACCTTCCCTGGAGATAGGCCCCGAGCCGCTTGTTATCAGGGTGGCTTCCTGAACCTCTCCGCGGCGCGAAGCACGGAGAGCGCATCGACGGTAACGAAGGGATTGGACACTCTCCTGCCGATCGGACCCCACTCTGCGAAACTCCCCCTGGTTACAAAGGTGTTGGATGTCCTACAGTTCCCCGTTTCCACGGGGAATCCGCCGTCGGGAAGTTGTTTCGAGGCAAGCAGGTCGAGTGCGTCCGCGCATCGGTCATCAGTCACCAGCCCGATCTCGGTCATGACCATAAGGGCGAAGAGAACGTCATAGAAACGGATGGGATAGTGGATCCTGGTTATATCGCCACCCCATGCCGGCCGTATGAGAGCACCGTCACGCATCCGATAGAGCAGCTTACGCTTGAGGAGAAAACTCACAGTCTTCCGTGCGCAATCTATGGCAGCACCGTAGTCAAATGTGCGGCCGTACAGCATCAACGCTCGAAGAGGGATCAGGGTCTCAATGACCGATGAGCTTCGGGCATCCGGCCGTTTGTCACAGTTCCACCCCCCGTCGGGCCACTGCAGATCTATGAGCCGGTCCACAAAGAGCCTTGTGCGGTCATCGACAAGCCCCAGGACCATCGAGTACCAGATGGCGTTGCCTTCCTGGGAGGCGCAGCGCCGCACCCGGTCCTCCTGGCCGGGTATCCTCAGGCTCCGCGGGAATTGCATGTGCTCCGGAGCAAGCAGCCATTCATACACCTGATCGCGCAGCGGCCGGAGCGTTTCGTCCCCCGGCGGATAGTCGATCAGGGCGAGGCTGTAGAGTATCCAGTGAGGCCCTTGCCACTTCTTGTAGGGGTTTGCGGGAATCGTGCCGTCCGGGCCGCGGTGACTCGACAAGTCTTTCGGCGATCACCCGTATTTACCCTACTGATTGCCCTGATGGTAACGTTCCAATGTTGCCATTGTCAACAAAAAGCGTGCAGAGAGAGCTCGGAACAGCCTCAAGCTTTTCGCTTCACTCCGGATTGGAGTCTTGAGTACCTTATTCAAGTTATCACCATCGCCGATCTTCGGCGTTACAAGGATTTGAAGGAGACTTCACGAATGAGTGAAGGCGCAAGTATTTTCATGGAGCCGCACATTGATAATAAGCGGTGGTGGGCGCTCATTGGCGCATCTCTTGCCGTATTCATGGCCGCGCTCGACGGCAATGTCGTCAATGTCGCGCTTCCGATCATGGCGCAGATGTTTCACGTCACCAGGGACATCCGGTGGGTTTCCCTGAGCTATTTTCTTCCAACGACTGCTTTCTTGGGGATATTCGGCGCCCTCTCGGACCTCGTAGGTCGGAAGCGGGTGATCCTTGCGGGGGTCCTGCTTTTCATTGCCGGAAGCGTTCTCTGCGGGACCGCGGGATCACTCGGGCAGATGATACTGTACAGGGTGATCCAGGGGATCGGTGGATCGTGCATCGGCTCCGCGATAATAGCAATCGCGACGGTCAATTTTGCGCCCAAGGAGAGGGGAAGGTCGATGGCCGTGATAGGCCTGATCGCACCCCTGGGCGCCGTCGTGGGACCGGGCGTTGGAGGATTGCTCATCGGCGCCCTTGGCTGGCCCGCGATTTTTTTCATCAACGTGCCTTTTGGCATTATTTCTTTCCTCCTGATCGCGCGGCTGCTCCCGAAAGACCAGCCCGGGCAGGGGCACGGTTTCGACGTGCCCGGAGCCGTTCTCTTCTCCGCGGCGCTTTTCTTGCTTCTTTTGGGGCTTGCCCCCGGAGCCAATGGGTTGAGCATGCTCGACTATGTTCTCCTGGCGGGCTCGGCGGCGGCCGTGCTCGGCTTCCTGGCCGTGGAACGCAAAGCGCGTTTTCCCCTCGTGCCGCTGTCGCTTCTGCGCCGGAGCCGGTTCTCGATCCCCCTTGCCGGGATCTTGACCTCTTCTATCGTGGGAATCGGCCTCGGATTCATCATGCCCTTTTTTCTGGAAGAGACTCTCCGTTTCGATCCGGAGCACGCGGGGCTCACGCTGCTGTTCTTTCCGCTCGCGATGGCGCTGGCCTCCCAGGCGGCCGGGCGGCTCACGGACCGCTTCAATCCCATCCTGCCAGCATCCATCGGGGCGGCGACCTGCCTTTTCGGGCTCTTGATGCTCTTGCCCCTGGACAGCCACTGGCGGATGGCTGACGTGGCGCTGCGGTTTGCCATTGGAGGTTTCGGCACGGGGCTTTTTCTTTCTCCAAGCAGCGTCGCGGTCATGGCTGCCGCTCCTCCTGAGCACATCGGAGTCGGAGGGGCTCTCACGAATACCGCGCGCTACCTCGGCTTTGCCCTCGGGCCCACGTTGGCAACGATATTCTGGAACCCCGGCCTTCACGGCGCCGCGAGCGTCTCCGCCATGCGCGTTGTGTTGTTCATCCTGGCCGCCATCCAGGCCGCGACGCTCGCCACGGTGCTGAGCTACAGGGTGGAGAGGAAGGACGTTTCGACCCGGCCGCGCATTGAATCGGCCCTTTGATCGCTACGCGATCCCTGCCAAAAACTCCTTCGCCTTCTCCTCACTGTCGCACACCTTGAGGTCAATTATCGGTGCGCTTTCTGCCAGGGACGGGCGAGCCTGGCTGTGCCGCTAAACCCTCCGCCGGCGGGGGAGGCCCACACGCCTCTGTCGCCAAGTCCCCGACGCGATGTTTCACGTCCGCCCCAAGCGGCCGCGTAGGCCGCGGCTGAGAATCGCCACCCCTTCTTCGATCTGTCCGGCGCTCAGCATCCCATAGCCGAAAATGAGGGTGTCCTCGAAGCGCCCTTTTCGGATTGCGTGGTCTTCCACCGGATAGAGCCCGACGCCGCCCGCCTCGATCCTGCTTATGAGCTCGGGGGTGAAGCAAACGCCGTGAAACCTGGCGCAGAGATGCAGCCCAGCGGGGCTTCCCAGCACCTCCACCGCATCTCCAAGATGACGGACAAGGGATTCGACCAGGGTCTTGCGCCGCGCCTGATAGATCTTCTTCATGACATGCACGTACCTGGCGAAATGACCGTCTGCAATGAAGCGGGCAAGCACGAGCTGCTCAACCGAAGAGTTGTGCAGGTCTGTGAACCATTTGACCTCCCTCCCCCGGTTGACCAGCTCCGGGGGAAGCACGATGTATCCGATCCTGATTGACGGGCAGAGGGTCTTGCTGAAGGTGCCGATGTATACCACCCGGCTCGGATCCAAGCCCTGGATAGAGCCGATGGGCGGGGAGTCGTACCTGAACTCGCTGTCGTAGTCGTCCTCCACGACGAACGCACCGAGCGCGCTCGCGCGTTCCAAAAGTCGAACCCGCCTTTGGATGGGCATCGTGGCGCCCAGGGGAAACTGATGGGAAGGAGTCACGTAGATGAATGCGTGACGCGCATTCCTGGGCAGCGCATCGATCTCCATGCCATGAGCGTCCACGGGCGCGGCCGCGATCCTTGCGCCGTTTGCGGCCACGATGCGCTGGATGTCCGAGGTGATCGGATCTTCAAGCACGCAGCTGCCGCGGCCGCCCAAAAGCAGGAGCCTGCTCACGATCCCCACCGCCTGCGTCGTTCCCGCGGTCACGATGATCTGCTCCGGGTGGCAGCGGACCCCGCGCTGGGCCGCGATGGAACGGGAGATCTCGGCTCGAAGCTCCGGGCGGCCCTCGGGCTGGCCGTAGGAGAGGTCAAGCGGTGTGAGCTTCTCCCACACCTCCCGGCTCAACCGCTGCCAGGTTCCTCACGGGGAAGCGGCTCAGCTCAGGCAGGCCGGAGCGAAAATCAATGCGGTCGGTGCGCAGCGGCCGAAAACCCCTTTGCCGTATGCTTGAAATGTCCGGCATCGGGGTGGGTGAAAATGACGCGCCCGCCGCCACAAAGCTTCCCGAGCCTGCCCGGCTCTCGAGGTACCCCTCGGCCAGGAGCTGGTCGTAGGCGTTCATGACGATATTGCGGGAGACCTTGAGCTCGCGCGCCGTCTCCCTGGTGGAAGCGAGGCGCTCCCCTGGAGGGAGCGCTCCAGAGAGGATCAGGTCCCGCAGACGCGTGTAGATCTGGCGGGTGAGCGGCTCCCGGGCGTTCCTGTCCACTGCAAGGAACGACATTTTCTGCCCCTCCAAGTGGCTCCATCGATTATTCATATAAGTGGCGCTACTGTAAACCAGTCTTTTCCTCCAATATTTCAAGCGCCATGAGTGAGATGCCAATGAGGGAGGAGGCGCGGGGTCCTCACCGGAGGGGCAGCGAGAGGACATTCGAGGAGGAGGCGCTCGCCCTTCACCGCAGCAGGAGCGAGCTGTGGGGACTGCTGGAGATCACGCTCGCCATGACGCTGGCCGGAAGCACCGTCGTTGTCGGCAAGATCCTGTCCGTGCGCGTTCCCGTGTTCCTCTCCGCGGAGCTTTCCCTCTGCGCCGCCTTCCTCGCGGTGCTTCCCGCGCAAGTGGCTCACTGGCGGGAGCTCCGCCTTTTGGGCGCGCGAGAGCTCGGCTACATGCTCCTCCAGGCCCTCTTCGGCATCGTGCTCTTCCGAGCGCTCACGCTCTATGGCCTGCGCTTCACGTCCGCGGTCCACGCGGGGCTTGTCACGAGCGCAGCCCCGGCGCTGATGGCCGTTTTCGCGGGCGTGTTTCTCAAGGAGCGAATCGGCGGCCGCGGTCTTGTCGGGATAGGTTTCACAATGGCCGGCCTTCTCGCCATCAACCTCCCCGGGCTCCTCGGAACACCGCAGCCGGGCTTCCTGATGGGAGATCTTTTGGTCCTCGGCGCGACTGCGTGCGAGGCGTTTCTGACGATCTTCAGAAAATCCTCGGGAGGGCGAATCGGCTCCGTCACCAATACGACGGTCCTGGTTGCGATGAGCGCCGTGATCCTCCTTCCTTTCGCCATCTTGGACCTCCGAGCCTTCCGCCTTCAGGCGATCGACCTTGCGGGATGGATTTCAGTTCTCTATTATGGAGCGGTTGCCACGGTCATTGCATATATTCTCTGGGGCGACGGAGCGCTTCGGATTCCGGCCAGCAGGACGGGGATTGCCTCGGCTGCCTTGTCGGTGAGCGCTCTTGTTCTGTCCGCGCTCATCCTGGGAGAAAGGCTTGACGCCGTGCTCGTGACAGGATGCTCCTTGGTCGTAGCGGGCATCGTGATAGCGAGGAAATAAGAAGGAGGATGCAGGAGATGATGAACGTCTCACAGAGCTGGAAGGACGCCTACCCCGGAGCGGTCATTGGATTGCTCGTCATGCACGGCGCCAGGAATCCCACCGGCCATGCCGGGCTTGAAGATCTCAAGACGAAGCTGGAAGGCGAGCTGCGCGAGCGTTTCATGGCCGGCAGCAAGGAGGCGCTGAAAGCCGAGCCGGCCATGGCTGCATACATTGGCTATTATAGAAAATTCAAAAAAAGCTACCACGTCGCCCTGCAGCTCGAATCCATCATCTGGAAAGGGCGCTCGATCCCATCCGTGAGCTCCCTGGTGGAAGCGATGTTCATGGCCGAGCTGAAGAACATGCTCCTCACCGCGGGTCACGATCTGGGTGCGCTTTCCCTCCCCCTAACGATAGACGTTGCTGCGGGAACCGAGCGCTACACGACGATGCGGGGAGAGGAGCAGGTCCTCAAGGCGGGTGACATGCGGATCAGTGACTCAGGGGGAATAATCTCCTGTATCCTCTACGGTCCGGATCAGCGCACGAGGATTTCAGAGCGGACGAGGGACGTTGTATTCACGGTCTACGCGCCGGCAGGCGTTGGAGATCAGAGGGTCCGCGCGCATCTCGAGGACATCCAGGGCTTCGTCAGGGTTGTCTCCCCGGATGCCGCAACGGAGCGCCTGGAGATTTTTTCGTGAAATGAGCCGCTGGCGGCGGCCCATCTCAGCAGGCTGAGCGTCAGATGGTTGACGGATGCCGCGGCGGATCGTAGGATGGTTCCCCTATGGAAGAACGGGGCATTCTGGAAGGAAGGATCGCATTCGTCACCGGCGCGGATAGGGGGTTGGGCGCCTCGCTCGCAGCCGCTCTCCTGGCGCGGGGATGCCGTGTTTTTGCTGGAAGATTATCTTCCAACTCCGGTGCGCTTGAAGCCCTGGCCGGCCGCTTTGCCGACAAGCTTCTTATCGTCCCCCTGGACATTGCGAGCGATGAAAGCGTGGCTCGCGCGGCCCGGCGCGCCGGGGAAGCGGCAGACAGGATCGACATCCTGATCAACAACGCCGCCATCCTGGGTGACATCGAATCCAGGCTTGGCGGCTCGATAGACTTCCCGGACATCCTCCGCGTCTTTGATGTAAACGCCGTTGGGCCCTTGAGGGTCACCAACGCGCTGGCCGGGCTCCTCCTTGCGGGGGACTCCAGGCTGGTCGTCAACATTTCATCAGAGTCGGGCAGCATCGGCTTGTGCAGCCGGGACGGCTGGTTCGCCTACTACATGTCGAAGTCTGCGCTGAACATGCAGTCAGCCCTGGTTCACAATGACCTGCGCCCGCGCGGCGGGAAGGTCGTCGTGATCCACCCGGGCTGGATGAGGCCCTGGATGCGCGGCGCGCTGGACAGCGCAGCGCCCAACTCTCCCGACCAGTCAGCCGAAGGGATCATCGCGATCATCGAGCGCGCCATGAGCGGAGACCCAGCCTTCAGCGCGGATCGCCCCGCCTATCTCGACTTCCAGGGCAAACCCCTTCCGTGGTGAGAAGGGCCGCGGTGTCGGCGGCCGGCTGAAGCTCGTTCACGGCATCCGGCCGTTGTCGTCGGCGGCCGGCTGAAGCTCGTTCACCGGCCGATGACGCCGGCGGCCGGCCTCTTGGTTCCGCGATCGACGGCCGCGTACCGCGGGCGCCGGGTGTTCACGAGAAGCAGCCTGCTCCTTGAACCGGCACAGGGGGGAAAGTACACTTTGCGCGTGGACCTTTCGGGCTCCGGCCTTCCCCTGGTTCCATACCTTCCCCGGATCAGCTCGACTCTCGAGCGAAGCCGCTGCCTTGTGCTAACGGCCGAGCCCGGCGCGGGAAAGTCGACCCTCGTCCCTCCGTATCTCATGGAAACCTCCTGGCTGAGTGGCGCAAAGATCGTGATGCTGGAGCCGCGACGGCTTGCCGCGGCCGCGGTTGCCTCCCGCATTTCCGAGCTGCTGGGCGAGCCGTTGGGACGGCGGGCGGGCTACAGGGTGCGCTCGGCCGCGCACGTGAGCAGCGAGACCCGCATCGAGGTTGTGACCGAGGCCCTCCTGACGCGGAAGATCCAGGAAGATCCGCTCCTGGAGGGCATCGGCCTCGTCATCTTCGACGAGTTTCACGAGCGCTCAATCCACGCCGATCTTGCCCTTGCCCTGGCCATCGAGGTGAAGCGGGCGCGGCCGGATCTCGCCCTCCTGGTGATGTCCGCCACCCTCGACCCGGGCCCCGTAGCGTCTCTTCTCGGCGGCGCTCCCGTGCTCTCCTGTCCGGGGAAGAGCTTTCCCGTGGAGACCCGCTACCGGCCTCCCCGAGGGCGCACGCGATGGGAGGAGGATCTGGCGGATGACGTCGCTCTCCTGTTCGACGACACGCAAGGCGATACCCTCGTTTTTCTTCCTGGCGTCGGGGAAATCAACCGGGTGCGCTCGCGCCTGGAGGAATCCCTCGGCGCCCGCGCCGAGGTGCTCGCACTGCACGGCACACTCTCCCTGGAGGAGCAGCGCAGCGTCATAAAAGGCGAATCGGAGGAGCCGGGGCACGGCGCGCGACCGGCCGATTCAGACGGAAGCCGCGGCACGAAAGGCGCGCGGGGCGCCGGCGCAACGTTCGACGCACCTGACGCTCAACCACGCAGGATCGTGCTTTCCACCTCCATTGCCGAGACGAGCCTGACCGTTCCCGGCGTGCGCGTCGTAGTCGACTCGGGATGGGCCCGGGTTTCGCGTTTCCACCCCGCGACTGGCCTCGATCGCCTGTTTACAGAAAGGGTGAGCATATCCTCCGCCGACCAGCGCCGAGGGCGGGCGGGCCGCCTCGGTCCGGGGCTGTGCGTGCGTTTCTGGAGGGAAACAGAGCCCCTGCAGCCCCACGTGCAGCCGGAGATCCTCCGCTCGGATTTGGCGGGCCTGGTGCTGGAGTGCTCGCTGTGGGGCGCGGCGGAGCCGGACGCCCTGCACTGGCTGGATCCCCCGCCGTCGGCAACATGGCGGCAGGCCTCGGATGTTCTCGGCATGCTCGGCCTGGCGGAAAGAGGCAGAGTGACGGAGCGGGGCCGTGCTGTGGCGGCCTTGGGCCTTCATCCCCGGCTGGGAATCCTGGCCCTGGAGGGAGCGAAGAGCGGCGCCGCCGGACTGACCGCGGCATGCGCCGCAATCCTCTCGGAACGCGACGGCTCCGAGATCGGCAAAGACCCCGATCTTCGCCTCCGCCTGGAGCTGATCCGGCACGGAAGCGGCGGCCGCCTTTCCTGGCGGAGGCTGATTGAAAAGGAAATGAGGCGCATCCTGTCCAGGATGGCGGGCGCGGGAAAGAATCCGAATCGGGCGGAAAATCGACCCCGCGGAACCGCGCAGAATGCCGAACCCGACATTGGCCCTCCATGGCGCTGGACCGAGGACCAGGAGCTGCGAGCGGGAGATCTTCTTGGCGCCGCGTTTCCCGACAGGATCGCCAGGCGCGAGCCTGACGAAACGTACCGCTTCGTCACGGGTCGCTCGGCCCGTCTTGCTCCGACGTCTTCGCTCGGGGATTGGATCGTCGCCCCCGAGACCGACGCCGGGGTAAGCCTGGCCACGATAAGGCTGTGCGCGCCGATGGATCGTGCTGCGGCCGAGCGTGCTCTCCAGGGCGTCACGCGCGAGATCCATGAGATCCGCTGGAGCGGGCTCACGCCGAAGGGATGGAAGGTCCGCCTGGCAGGCCGCCTTGTCCTGGCCGAGACTCGGATAAAGCCCGCGGCCGAAGAGGTGGCCGCTTCTTTTGGCGAACGCCTGCGGGGCTCGGGAATCGACACCCTTCCCTGGGACGAGAGATCCCGATCTCTGCTGGCCCGAATGAGATTCTTCGCCCGGCACATTGCCGGATCGGATGATGATCTTATCAGCAGGCTGTCAGTCGAAGGGTTGGCCGGCGGAGACACCCGGTGGCTACTCCCATACGTCGAGCTCTCCGGCGGCCCCGTCCTGACGCCTGACCGTCTTTTGCGAGCTCTGCGCGGGCTCTTGGGCAGGCGGCTCGGCGATCTGGAGAAGAGCGCTCCTGAAGCGATTGTGCTTCCAACGGGAGGCAGGCGGAAAATCGACTACTCCTCGGACGCCCCGGTGGTAGAAGCGCGGATCCAGGAGGTCTTCGGGCTTGCCGAAAGCCCCCGCCTCTTGTCGATCCCGATTGCATTCAAGCTCCTCTCCCCCGCCCATCGCCCCCTGCAAATAACGAGCGATCTTGCAAGCTTCTGGAGAGACGGGTACTCGGAGGTTCGAAAACAGATGCGGGGGCGCTATGCCCGGCATTATTGGCCGGAAGACCCCCTGGCTGCAGAGCCGACCTCGCGGGTCCGGCCGAAGAAGAAAAAGTCTGGGGAGTGAGCGGCCTTCAGGTGGCCTGGATCTGGACCGCCGGTCTTGGGATGCCGCAGCCCACGCACTTCTGGTCCCAGCTCGTGTTTCGCACTCCGCACTGCGGGCACTGCCACTGCTGCTGCGCTACCGATGTGATGCCTTCCGGCATCTTGTCCGGGAGGCCTTTGACGCGAAGATACACAATAATGGCGGAAGCGATTGCACAGAGCAGCCCCACGACGTAGCCCGGAATGGGGTCTTCGAAGAGCATGATGCCGATGATGACGCCGACAACCTCGGCACCGAACCAGAGCAGGACGGCCAGGGCGCGGTATCCACCGGGCTTGTAGCCCTTGTCCTGTACGATCTTGCCGATCTTCTTGGAAAAGAAAAGGAGCCAGAAAATCTCCAGCATGAAGCCTACCCCCTTTTCCGATGCAAAGAACTATAGCACCGAGGAAGACAGTCATCCGGGAGCCCGTTGAGATCGACGAACACTCACGTGGCGTCAGGGCGGGCCACGCCATGCTTACGCAGGGGCGCATGATGCTGGCCGGCGGGCGCCTGAAGGTGCGGCGGATAACAGGGGGCTTTTTTCATCCGAGATTTGCGCTTGACAGGATTACAATGACCATATAATATCAGGTCATCATGTCATTATAATGTCATGATCTAGCTTGAACGCTTCCTTTCGATTTTGGAAGCGGGCGGAGGACGGTGATGGAGTATGCGCCAAGAGATATAGCGAAAATGATCGATCATTCTCTCCTTCGTCCGAACCTGACTGTCCAGGACATTATCCATGGGTGCGAGATCTCCAGGAAGTACGACGTTGCGGCCGTCTGCTGCGCGCCTTCGGATGTCGGGATGGTCAAGAAACAGCTCGCCGGCAGCGACGTGAAGATCGCCGTGGTGGTCGGTTTTCCCCATGGGTATTGCACCACCGCCACCAAGGTCTTCGAGGCGGGGCAGGCCATCGCGGACGGCTGCCACGAGATCGACATGGTTCTGCATATCGGCAGGCTCTTGAGCGGCGATTACACGTACGTGAGATCCGACATCAAGGCGGTGGTCGATGCGGCTCACCCCCACGGTGTTCTCGTGAAGGTCATTCTCGAAAACGCCTACCTCACCAACGAGCAGAAGAGAGCCGGATGCGGACTTTGTGAGGAGGCGGGAGCGGACTTCGTGAAAACTTCGACGGGTTTCGCGAAAAGCGGGGCGACGATCGACGACCTGATTCTCATGAAGAACTCGGTATCCGCGAAGGTCCAGGTCAAAGCGGCCGGTGGGGTGAGAGACCTGGACACGGCACTCAAGGTCAGGGAAGTCGGGATAACGCGCTTCGGCGCGACCGCGACCGAAGCGATCATGGAAGAGGCATATCGTAGGAAGGGCAGGAAATGAGAAACGAGAGCTTAACTCTTGGAGGAGCAAGGAGAGAACTATGAGCGAGACGAAGTATCCCAATCTGTTCAGCCCGATCCGTATCGGGAGCTTCGAGGTGGCGAACCGGGTCTGTCACGTCCCAACCGACATCTCCTCGGCGAACGCGGACGGATCGGTGAATCAGCGGGTCGTCACGTACCACGAGGAGGTCGCCAAGGGGGGCTGCGGTTTTATCATTGTCGGCGCCTCGACACCGGACAGGAAGAGCGGGCGCCCCACAGTGACCTGCATCGCCGTGGACGAGGATCCCCTGATCCCCGGCCTCGCCGAGCTTGCGGAGGGAATGCACCGCCACGGGGCAAAGTGCGCCGTGCAGATCCAGCATCCGGGGCGCCAGGCAGCCTGGCCTCGCAAGGACCTGATCTCCGCCACCGACATGGTGGTGGACATCCCGGGGTCGGCGGGCCACGAAGTGGTCTACGCCGAAGGCCAGGTTCACGGCAAATCCATCCGCGCAATGAGCATTGAAGAAATCTACGACCTTATCGAGAAGTTCGCGGAAGGGGCGTGGCGGGTGCAGGAGGCCGGCTTCGACGCCGTGGAGCTTCACGGGGCCCATGGGTATCTCATCGCCCAGTTCATGAGCCCCTACGTGAACAAAAGGCACGACCGTTTCGGCGGGAGCTTCATGGGGCGCATGCGCTTCCCCTTGGAAATCATCGCGGCCATCCATCACAAGTGCGGCTCCGCTTTCCCCGTGGGCATCCGGTATTCGGGGGAGGAATGGATCGAGGGAGGCCGCAAGCTCGAGGAAAGCGTGCGCGCGGCGAAGCTCTTCGAGGAGCACGGGGTGTCCTTCCTGGACATCAGCGCGGGCATCTTCGAAGTGCCCGGTCCCACCATGGACCCGATGTACTATCCGCAGGGTTGGAACACCTACACCGCGGAGGAGATCAAGAAGCACGTGAAGGTTCCCGTGATCACCAGCCATACGCTGCGCGATCCAGACTACTGCGAACGGATCCTCGCCGAGGGGAAAGCCGACATGATCGGGCTCTCCCGCCAGCTCATTGCTGACCCGTATTGGGCCAACAAGGCCAGGGCGGGAAAGAAGGAGGAGATCCGTAAATGCATTTCCTGCCTTGTCGGCTGCTGGCAGGAATCCCTCATGATCAAGCGCCATATGCGCTGCACCATCAATCCCGCAATCGGGGACGAGCGCTTCATCCATTTCGGTCCCGCGGCGAGCAAATACAACGTGGCCGTCGTGGGCGGAGGTCCGGCGGGACTGGAAGCCGCGCGGATCGCCACCCTCAGGGGTCACACGGTCGCCGTGTTCGAGAAAAGCGGCGAGCTCGGTGGCGCGGTGCTCATGTGCTGCACCGTCCATGGGAAGAACAAGATGCGCTGGTACGCGGACTGGCTCCGCGAGCAGATCGCCAAGCTCGGCGTGGAGGTGAAGCTCAACAGCGTGCCGAAACCGGCGGAGCTCAAGAAGTACGACGCTGTGCTCGTTGCCGTGGGTGCCGCGGTAGCCAGACCCAAAGTCCCGGGCATCGACTCGGAGAGGGTCTGCACCTTCGAGGATATCCTTCGCTGCAAGATGAAGAGCTGCGAGTATTGGCCGGAGGGAGGCAAGGAGGCGCCTGTCGAGGTGGGGGACACGGTCCTTATCTGGGGCGATCACTTCGGTGCCGCTGATGCCGCCGAAAAACTGGCGGGCGACGGGAAGAAAGCCTCCATCGTCACAGAGAATCGCGAGTTCGCGGCCTGGATGGAGCCGTGCCACAGAGACGTGCTCGTGAAGCGCTTCAATGGCGGAAACGGAGAGGGGCTCACCAGCAAGACTTTCACCCATCCGGTGACCATCATCGCAAGCTCCTCCGTTCTCCAGATCGGGAAAGACGGAGAGGTGACGCTCGTGAACAACAAGTTCGAGCGCTCCATCCTCAAGGTGGACAACGTCGTGCTCGCCACCATGGTGGCGGATGACACGCTGTACCGCGCGTATCGGGAGGCCGGGCTGGTCGTGACCAGGATCGGCGACGCCAAGAAAGTGCGTAATCTCCGCGGCGCCGTGACCGACGGTGCAAACATCGCCCTGACGCTGGACGGGGACCTGCAGGTCAACGCGAACGCGGAGATCATCGCGAATCTGCCCACGGGCATAAAACTTTGACGTCGGAATCGCACGGAAGGGAGGGAGAGACCCCTTCCTTGCGAACGCACCCGGCGGAGGGGAAGGAGGTGATCGAAGGATTCATGGACGGTGAAAAGAAAAAAGTAAAAAAACCATTTCAAGGAGGCACTATGATGAAGACGAAGGTCTTCAAGTTTCTCTGCGTTGCTACGGTACTGATGCTCGCATTCACTCTGTCTCTGAGCGCGGCGCCGAAAAAGCCGGTTGTCGGGATCACCACCGGCTCTTCGGGCACTTCCTGGCGAAACATCATGATCGCCGCGTTGGAAACCGTCGGTAAAGAGTACAAAACCGCGGGAAAGATCGCGGACTACAAGATCGTGAACAACGTCACCAACGGGGACGCAACCGAGCAGGCGAATATAATTCGTGATTTCACATCCCAGGGCGTCAATATCATCCTGGTCAACCCCAACTCCCCGGACGCGCTGAACGGCGTCATCAAGGAGGCGCAGGCCGCGGGTATTCTGGTCGTCTCCTTCGACGCCACCGTAACCGCTCCCAATGTCCTGAACGTCACCCTTGACCACTATGCCTGGAACCTGAAGAACGCCGAGTTCATCTGCTCGACGCTGAAAAGCGGTAACGCCATTCAGATATATGGCCTCGATGGACATCCCGCAAACAACGACCGCATCAGGGCCACGGCGGATGTTCTCAAGAAATATCCCAACATCAAGTTGATCGCCAACACCACCGGGTATTGGGACCAGACCAAGGCGAAGGAAGTCGCTTCGCAGATCATCGGCTCCGGCCAGAGGATCGACGCCGTGTTCACGCAGGACGGCGAGGCGTACGGCGTTCTCTCCGCATTCCTCGATGCCAACAAGCTGCCCAAGGTCATGTTCGGGGACCCGGGCACCGCTTTCTTCAAGGAGTGGAAGAAGCTTCGTGACGCGAAGGCCAACTTCAAGGCCTGCGCCCAGCCAAACCCTCCCGGTATCAGCGGAACCGCGTTCCGTATGGCTTTGGATCTGTACAACGACAAGGCGTTCAAGGCGGGGGTCTTGAAGAACAACACGTATTTCTACAAAGTTGGCATGTTCATAACCGACGCGAACTTCGACGAGGGCTGGGCCCTGTTGAAGGACAAACCGGACGACTACCTCCTGAGCGAGATCATGCCTCAGGATAAGGTGGACGCGCTGTTCAAGTAATGGCGGTCTCTGACCGGTTGGTCGGATCGAATCGGCATCCAGGAGGCAGGCGCGTCCTGCCTCCTATTCTCTTTATCTCGATGGATGGGTGAGCGCGGTGAAGGTCCTGGAAGCAACGGGGATAAAGAAATGTTTCGGGGGAGTCGTGGCTCTCTCCAACGGAAACCTTGTCTGCCAGAGAGGCAGGATAACCGGTTTGCTGGGGGCCAACGGTTCGGGGAAAAGCACCATATCCAAGATAATCACCGGAGTGTACGCCGCGGATGCCGGAGAGATAAAGTACAACAGCAGACCCGTGCGATATCGCAATCCCTACGAGGCCAGGAAAGACGGGATCGCGATGGTTTATCAGAACCTGAGCCTGGTGGCGGACCTCACCGTGTGGCAGAATATCGTGCTGGGGGCGGAAGAGCAGAAAGGCCTTTTTCTGAACAACACAAACGCGAAGAGGATCGCGAAGGAGATCGTCGATCAGCTTCTTCCCGACCTGGATATGAGGAAAATGGTCACCGAGCTCAGCCCGGGGGAGATGCAGATTGTCGAGATCGCCAAAGCGATTTCGGCCGAGCCGAAGCTGCTCATCCTCGACGAGCCGACGTCGGCGCTTGAAAAAACCCAGGTGAAGAGCCTCTTCCGCTACCTGAGGCTGCTCGTGGAGAAGGGCGTCGCAATCAATTTCACCTCTCACAGGCTCTGGGAGGTGATGGAAATATGCGACGACGTCATCGTATTCAGGAACGGCGAAAATGTCGGGAACATCGACTTCGAGAAAGACGGCAGGGACCCGCAGAAGATCGTGAGCTTCATCACCGGGGACACTCCGAAGGTGAAGGTGAAGAATCATCGAAGGGCGCCGACCGCAGAGATCGTCTTGAGCATACACGGGCTGAGCTACGGGAAGTTCCTGAAGGACGTGTCGTTCGACTTGAAGAAAGGCGAGATCCTCGGCGTTGGGGGGCTCGCGGGGCAGGGTCAGCGCGAGCTCATGCTCGCCCTCGCGGGCTATTATCGCGGCGCGAGCGGAGGCGCGGAGCTGAAGGGCAGGAAGATCAAGCTCACCCGCCCCGCGAACGCGATCCGAAACAGCATGCTTCTGGTCCCCGGGGACAGGCAGCTCGAGGGCCTTTTCCTGAAGCTCTCCGTATTCATCAATATGATCTTCCCCAAGCTGGCCCTCCCGCGCCAGCCGGTTTTTACGCCGACCGGCAAATACCGCGCGGAATGCGAGCGCGTAATCGACATGCTCTCCATAAAGGCGGGGCACCTGGACGCGCCGGTGAGCACCCTGTCGGGCGGCAACCAGCAGAAGGTGGTCGTGGGAAAGTGGCTTTCGTTCGACACCGCCGTCCTTCTGCTCGCGGACCCCGCCAAGGGCGTCGATGTGGGGGCAAAGAGGGACTTGTACGAGTACATCGTGAATCAGGTGAAAGAAAAACGTATGAGCGTCGTGCTCTACGCGAGCGACAACGAAGAATTGATAGAATACTGCGACAGGCTCCTGATAATGTACGAGGGTCAGATCGTCTCCACCCTGGAAGGGGACGACATCAACGAAGACGCGATTGTCGCCACTTCGATGCGCGTGAGGTAGACGGGTGGAAAGAGCATGATTGGCAAGAATGTGCACGATTCAGCCGTTCGAAAGTTTATCGCAAGGCCGGAGTTCTCCAGTCTTCTCATCCTGGCGGTGATGTTCACGATCACCGCGGTCTTGCAGAAAAACTTCTTCGATCCCAGATCCATTGTGAGGAACATCAACGCTTTCACTCCGTTGATACTCCTCACGATGGCGCAAGCGGTGGTGATCCTGTCGGGCGCGATCGACCTTTCCTCGGGCCCGGCCCTTTCCCTTCTCACATGCGTTCTGACCACCGTCATGAAGAGGGACAACCCGGCGACCGGGCTTCTTGCGCTCGCCATGGCGCTCGCCGTGGCCGTCATGGTCGGCATCATCAACGGCGTGGGAATCGGCTACCTGAGGATTCCTCCCGTTATCGTCACCTTCGCCACGTCCTTCGTATGGCTGGGCGCCGGGCTGTTCCTGCGGCCGACCCCCGGCGGGGAGGCGGTCGACTGGTTCAAGGGGTTCTACGACTTCGGCGCGATGGAGGGGGCGTCGCCGGCTCTGGCCGCGTTCGGCGGAGCTCTCCCCCCGCCTTGATCCTTGTTCTCATCGGATGCGTTTTCTGGCTCGTGATCAGCGGGACGAGGACGGGAAGGTACATCTACGCGGTCGGAAGCAACAACGAGAGCGCGTATGAGAGCGGAATCGATACCGCCAAGGTGCAGATGAAGGCCTGCATCGTGAGTTCGGTTTTCATATTCCTCGCGGCCCTGTTCTTCGTGGGTCAGAACCAGTCCGGTGACGCAAGAATGGGGGATCCGCTCACGCTGCGGGCGATCGCGGCGGCGGTTGTCGGGGGGATCGCGCTCACCGGCGGACGGGGCAGCGTGTACTTCGCGCTCGTCGGTGCGCTGATCTTGAGCTTCGTGAACAAGATCATATTCTTCGCGAATATCCCCTACGCGTACCAGACGCTCGTCGGCGGAGTGATCGTCATCATCGCCATCGCGAGCTCCCAGGGGTACACCCTGTACAGCAGAAAGGCCATGGCGGCGGAGAGCAGACTCTCATGAGAACCCCGATCGCAGGACGCGCCGACGTGATAAGCGCGATATACGACAGGTACAAAAAGCTGATCATCGCTTTCCTGCTCATCATCTTCCTCTTCCTGCTCGGCCAGATAACGGTGTCGAATTTCCTGAGCCTCCCGCAGATCCTGCTCACGGTGAAACTGGCCTCTTTCATCGCGCTCTTCGGCCTGTGCCAGATGATCGTCATCGCGGGCGGAGGGAGCGGGCTGGACCTGTCCGTGGGCTACATCGCCACGATGACGGCGGTATTGACGGCGAGCATGATGGACGGGAAGAACGAAAACCTGTGGATCGCCGTAGCGGCCGCGCTCGGAATCGGGATCGCCGTGGGGTCCGTCAATGGCATGTTGACCTCCTATGTCAAGCTTCCCCCCCTTGTCGTGACGCTCGCCATGTCGCAGATCCTCCAGGGCGGAATCAACGTATACACGGCGGGCAGAAACATCACGGGGAAGCCTTCCCCGGTCCTGCAGCTTTTAGCCGCGAAATCCACCGGGATCTTTCCCAATATCCTCTCCGTGCTGGTTGTGGTCACCCCAATCGTCATGATCCTGTTGTACAAGACGAAATGGGGGTTGATGCTGTTCGGCGCCGGGACAAATGAAACGGCCGCGTACCTGAGCGGAGTCAGGGTGAAGCTGGTGCGCTGCGTTTCCTTCATCATCAGCGGGGTGATGGCGAGCCTCATCGGATTGCTGCTCATCGGCAACATGGGGATCGCGTTCAAGGACATGGGCTCCAACTACGTCATGCCGAGCATCGCGGCGGCGGTCGTCGGCGGGGTGTCGCTTACCGGGGGGGACGGCAACTACCTGGGAGTGATCCTGGGCGCCATTTTCCTGCAGACCCTCACCAATCTGCTCGTGGCGCTGGGCTGGGGAGACGCGGGGAAATGGATGGGATTCGGGATCGTCCTGTTCATTCTGCTCATCGTGTACGTGAGCAATAGGCGAAGCAGATAGGAGGAGGGAGAAAGAGATGCGAAAGATATCCGTCGGCGTCATCGGGACCGGCTTCATCGGACCCGCGCACATCGAGGCGCTGAGAAGGCTTCCCCGCATCGAGGTGACGGCCTTGGCGGACGTGGACGAGCCCACCGCCCGAGCCAAGGCGGACAGCCTGGGCGTTCCCGACGCATACGGCGATTACCGGAAACTTCTCGCCCGGGACGACATTCAGTCCGTGCACATCTGCACCCCGAACCACCTTCACTTCCAGATGTCGAAGGACGCGCTGAACGCCGGAAAGCACGTGGTGTGCGAGAAACCGCTCGCGGTGGACGTGGGGCAGGCCGCCGAGCTCGTGGAGCTCGCGGCGAAGAAGGGGCTCGTAAACGCCGTGCACTTCAACATCCGCTATTACCCCCTGATGCGGCAGGTCAAGCTCATGGTGGAGAAAGGCGAAGTGGGCGACATCTTCTCGATCCACGGGTCCTACCTCCAGGACTGGCTGTACTACGACACTGACTACAACTGGCGCCTTGAGCCGAAGCTCTCCGGCAGGTCCCGCGCGGTAGCCGACATCGGTTCCCATTGGATGGACCTGATTGAGCACGTCTCGGGCCTGCGGATCACGGAGGTGATGGCGGATTTCGCGACGTTCCACAAGACGAGGAAGAAACCCCTTGTGCCGGTTGAAACGTACACGGGCAAGATCCTCAAGCCCGAGGATTTCACCGACATCCGGGTCGACACCGAGGACTACGCCACCATCCTCTTCCATTTCACCGGCGGCGCCCATGGGGCCCTCACCGTCAGCCAGGTGTCCGCCGGCCGGAAGAACAGGATCTCCTTCGAGATCGACGGCTCCCGGGAAGCGGTGGCCTGGCAGTCCGAGGCCCCCAACAGCATCTGGATAGGCAGGCGGGACGGGAACAACCAGCTCATGATGAAAGACCCGTCCCTGGTCTACCCCGAGGTGCGCAAGCTCATCAGCTTCCCCGGAGGCCACAACGAGGCTTTCCCCGACACCTCCAAGCAGATGTTCAAGGAGCTGTACGAGCACATAGAGGGGGGGGCGAAGGGCCGACCGACCTTCCCGACATTCGAGGACGGTCTGAGGGAGCTCACATTGTGCGAGAAGATCCTCGCGAGCAAGGACCAGGGTTCCTGGGTGCGCATCTGACAGGAAGGGAGTGAGATCATGATGAAGCTGGGATTTGTGAGCGCCATCCTCGCGGAGCTGAGCTTCGAGGAGGTGGTTTCCTTTGCCTCGGATCACGAGTTCGCCTGCGTGGAGCTCATGTGCTGGCCCAAGGGGAAGGCGGAACGCCGGTACGCCGGGGTCACGCATATCGACGTGGAATCACTGGGCGCCTCCGGCGCGCACGGTATCATGAAGTACCTGGCGGAGAGGAAAGTCGGGATCTCAGGCCTCGGCTACTATCCCAATCCCCTCGATCCGGATGAGAAGAAGGCGGAGTTCTTCCGGGAGCACCTGAAAAAGGTGATCTCCGCGGCCGCCGCGTTGAAGGTCGGGGTGGTCAATACCTTCATCGGCCGGGACCAGACCAAGGGCGTGGATGAGAACTTCAGCCGGTTCGCCTCCGTGTGGCCGGGGATAGTGGCCTTCGCGGAAAAACACGGGGTGAAGATCGGAATCGAGAACTGCCCGATGTTTTTTTCCATGGACGAGTGGCCCGCGGGCAAGAACCTCGCCATCAGCCCCGCGATCTGGCGGAGGATGTTCGCGGAGATCCCCTCCAAGAGCTTCGGCCTGAACTATGACCCGTCCCACCTGCTGTGGCAGCAGATCGACTACGTGAAGCCGATAACCGAGTTCAAGGACCGGATATTCCACGTCCACATCAAGGACGCGAAGATCAAGAGGGACAAGCTCGACGAGGTCGGAATCCTGGCGACTCCCCTCGAGTTCCACGCGCCGAAGCTCCCGGGGCTCGGCGAAATCGACTGGGGAAGGTTCGTCTCCGCTCTGAGCGACATCGGCTACGAAGGCCCCGCCTGCATCGAAGCGGAAGACCGCTCCTTCGAGGGGAACCTTGAGGAACGGAAGACCGCTCTCAGGCTGAGCAATGCGTACATGAGGCAGTTCATCGCCGTGTAGCGCCCCAGGGAGGGAGCCGGGAGGCTTTCGGGGAGCGCGGCCGCGACTGCCATCTTGACCGATCGAGGGCGACGGTGAAATAGGGGCAACCCACTGGGCGATCACCGAGCCCCACGCGCGACAAGGCGGGCGAAGGGGTAAAGGAATGCTTGGAACCGACAGAGAGAGTGAAGGAATACCCAAGTACATACAACTGGCGAAGATACTGAGGGACAAGATCGCGCGGCAGGAGTACAAGGCCGAGCAGCAGATCCCGACCGAATCCGAGCTGTGCGATCAGTATAAGGTGAGCAGGATCACCGTCCGTCAGGCCATAAACAGGTTGGTCCAGGAGAATTATCTGGACCGCAGGCAGGGAAGGGGCACGTACGTCGTGCACCAGAAGCTGCGGAGGAACATCGCCAAAGTCTACAGTTTCACGCATGACATGGTGAGCCTAGGTCTCAAGCCCAGCTCGCACACCCTGGAGCTTGAGGTGCAAGAGGCGGACCCGGAGCTGGCCGAAAAAATGAGGCTCCCGGAGAACAACCGTCTCATGACCAAGATCCGCCGGGTTCGGTTGGCCAACGGCACGCCGATCCTCGTGGAGACTTCGCTGATCCCGGAGTTCCTCTGTCCCGGGCTGGCGACGAAAGACTTGGAGAAAGGCTCCCTCTATCAGATCCTCACCGAAGAGTACCGCGTGCTTCCCCACCACGCGGAGGAGACGTACGAGTCCATCATCATGTCGAAGAAGGATGCCGAGATTCTTGAATGCGGCACCGGCCGTCCGCGGCCTGCTTTCTCGATTCAGCGCATCACGTACTTGGAAAACGGAGCTCCGATCGAGCTCACCAGATCCGTCGGCAGGGGGACCTGCTCACGTTGGCGATCAACATGGTGGCGGATAAGGCGGATTTCCAGAGAATCGTGGAGTTCTGAGCGCGGCGCCAATTCATCTTCTTCTCCCTCGCGCTCATCAAGGGGATCACTGAGGCGGCCTTTATCGCGCAAGCGGCGCGGGAAAGCCGGACCTCCCGGCCAGGAGAATGGGAGGCCCCGGGAGCCACTTGATGGCCGCGTCGCGGTGGGGGGCTCCCTTGCGCAGGCCGAACGAATCGGAGAGCATGATGAACGTGCCCTGGGTCCCCGGTGAGGGCGCCCATCCGAAATCGACGTTCGGCGTCAGTTGGAGCGGTGGATGTTGACCGGGATGCTGTAAACCTCTGGTTATGGGCTCCATCTTGTTCGCCACGACCCAGGTATCGGCAATGCAACCGTCGCGGGAGACGCCGGCTCCAGGGGAAACACATTAGAGCCTCCAGGCTTAAGGGGAGTGGCAAATGCCCGATGCTCTCTCAACTGGCTGTCTGCCGCTGCCCACCCTCTCCTATTCTTGTGTGAAATGACCGGAGGGGTTAAGTTCTCATATGCTGGTTGGCGGATGCAGGCTTCTGGGTTGAGCATGGAGAGCATGGCCATGCCCAGGAGGCTGTGCGGCTTTTTTTATAGCGAAACGTTCTCGTGCGCCTGAAGGCGCGGCGAATAATTTCTACTATCAATTGGTGTTGCTCCCGTGCGAAAGCCGTCAAAAGCGAGGACAGGAGGACGCCATGAAAGCAAAGGGCGCTGCAGGGTATGGATACCAGTGGTGGCTGCGGAAGGACCCACCCCGGTTCGAGGCTCTCGGGCGGGCAGGCCAGAGGATCACGGTCATCCCGCAGCTGGACACGGTCGTGGTATTCACGGGCGGGGGATTCGAGCCGGGGGACGTCGGCGCGCTCATCGGGAAGGCGCTGCGCTCGGATCGCCTGATCCCCGAGGACCCGGCAGGCTACGCGATGCTGCAGGCAAAGACTGCCGCGGCGGCCGCTGCGCCGGCTGCGCAGCCGGTGCCGGCATTGCCTTCGACCGCTCGAGAGATCTCCGGGAAGCGATATGCGCTGGAGAAAAACGCCCTCGGTCTCGTCTCCATCGGTTTCACCTTCGACGGGGGTGACACGGCCCGGCTCGACCTGGAAGTCACGGACCGCCGCGAGTCACGGCCGATAGGGCTCGACGGCGTCTATCGCGTCTCACGGGAAAGTCCCGAAGAGCAGCCCGTCGCGATCCGTGGCGAATGGCTGGGCGAGAAGGAGTTCGGCTTCACCTACAACGAGTTCACCACGGCGCAGAACACGATCGCGCGCGCGGCCTTTGCAGCGGACGGCATCACCCTCAAGCTGAGAGACCCCGACGACGACCTGGACATGACGATCAGAGGCCATACTGAGGAGCAACTGCGATGAAATAAGTCCGCGTCTCGCTGCTGCCGCAGCCACTGTCAGCTGAGTCCGACAGCGGAGAGTCAGCCCTGGCCGCCCGGCAGGCCCACGTCAACTTCCGGCGGGTTTCGCTACCTGCAACTTCAAGCTGTCAATGTCGACGGCGATATCGAAAACGCGTTCGAGGCGCGTGATGGAGAAAACGGAGCGGACCTGCTCGTTCATGCCCGCCAGCTTCAACGTCCCGCCCGCTTCCCGCGCGAGCTTGTACCCCGAAACGAGGGCCGCCAGCCCGGAGCTGTCGATGAAGGAAGTCGCTGAAAGATCGACGAGGAGGGTGCTTCCGCCTTTTCGTACCTGCTCCTTGAAGGCGGTTTTCACTTCGAGCTGGCTGGCGGCGTCGAGCCGCCCCGTAAGAGTGAGAACCACCACCGACTTCGTCACCTGTTCGGCCGATACTATCATGCTCATGGGACTTGTCTCCATTATTGCACCTTTGAATCATACGTGGGGAAAAGAAACGCGGGAGGTCTCGGGTTCCATCCCGTGGGCGCCTTGTACAGGGCGGCGCGCAAGATCACCGAGAGTGTGGCGATATTGTAGATCGCCCATCCGACATTCACAAGAGCTCCCACGTTCGCGGCCTGCGCGCCGATAGCGACCCGTATGACGGTCACCGCGATCGCAGCGAAGGAGATTGCCACCGTGACTGCCTGCACGCTCACCCGGGAGAGGTAGTTGCCGCTCTGGCGCTGCTTGGGCGTCACCTGGAAATGGACCTTCCTGCTGAAGATCGAGCCCAGGACCGCGCGGATCCACAGCGGGAACAGGCACAGGGTGTACTGCTCCGTGCGCCGCGTCGAGAGCCCCGAGGTGACCAGGCGGAACATTACCTTGTTCACAATGAAGAAAGGGATAAACCGGATGCCGAAGTCGAGCGTCCAGCCGATCACGGGGGCAATGCCGGTGAGCAGGAAGAAGACCGGAGAAAAGACGTAGAGAAGGTGGGCGAACCCGCTGAAGTACGCGAAAATGGTCGTGAAGTACTGCAGCCGTTGGGCGAACGAGAGACCCCCACGAAAAAGCAGAGATTCGCGGAAAAGAACCTGAAGCGTTCCTTGCGCCCAGCGCAGCCTCTGGGTGAGCGCTGATCCAAGATCTTCCGGCGCGAGCCCGTATGCGAGGATCTCAGGGTGGAAGACGCTCCTCCACCCCCGGGCGTGCAGGCGGATCGCCGTCGCCATGTCCTCCGTCACGCTGATCGTGGACATGGCATTGACTGCGATCGCCTCGTTTTCGCGGGCGAGCACCCTCCCTTCCTCGAACCGCCCCGCGAAGGACTCGGGCCCGGCGGTTTCCTTGGCAAGGGTCTCGGAGAGCGAGGGCAGCTCCTCGAGGATGGAACGGCCGGCCTCCCGCGCCGCCTCGTCCCCCTTTTCGCCGAGCTCCGCCAGCTCGCGGCCGATCACCTCGAGGTTCCTTTCCGCCTGGATGCTGTCTGCTCTCTGTCCCCCCTGCCGGAGCGCCTCCGCCGCCTTCTCCAGCGGCTCCCCGGCCGCCAGCATCGCGCGGGCTCGGCGCGCTGCCTCCGAAAGTACGAGCTTTGCCGCCCTCCCCGCGGTCGGCGTGACACCGGCGCGCCGCGCTTCCTTCCGCATCCGCGCGATGGCCGCTTCCATATCCTTCTCGGCTTCCTCGGCGTATTCCGCCAGTCCGATCTGCATCAGAGCCTCCCTGCGCAGCACCGCGTTGGAGCCGCAGAAGAAGGCCGCGTTCCATCCGTCCTTCCCCTGCATGATGGGCCCGTAGAACAGGGGGGCGTCGGAGCCGAAGGGATCCCCGGGAGGCAGGTTGTAGAAGTATTGGGGCGTCTGGACGAAGGCGAGCTTGGGGTCGCGGAAGTAGCCCATGATCCTCTTGAGGATCTGCGGCGTGGGAATCTGATCCGAGTCGAGAATCAGGATGAACTCGCCGCTTGTCTGGAGCAGGGCATTGTTCACGTTCCCCGCCTTCGCGTGGCGCGGCTTGCCCTTCCACTCCTCCCCCCGTGTTATGTACCCGCAGGAGAGCTCCGCACAGAGTTCTTTCATCTCCGGGCGCGATCCGTCATCGAGGATGTAGACGCGTTTGGGCTCCCAGTCGATGCGCAGAGCCGCCTCCGCGGTCAGTCGGACAAGATCGACCGGCTCGTTGTACGTCGTGATGAAGACGTCGACTTCCTTGCCCTCGAGGGGCTCGGGCGGTTTTCGCCGCTGGGGTTTCCACATCATCAGGATGAACAGCAGGGAGTCAATGAAACTGTAGGTCTCCGCCGCGACGAGGAGCAGGGAGAACCAGACCGCACGAGGATCGAAGTTGAGGCTGGCCGTGTAGCGCCATCCCAGATAGACGATCCCCGCGGCAATGTTGGCAAACGCGAGTATGCGGAAGACAAACAGGCGTCGGGCCCGGCGCGTCTCGGAGCGATTCTCATTCATCGGGTTCAATCCCCTGAGCCTGTTTTCCCGCAGATGCCACCCGCTTGGAGATACGCCAATGGTTGCTGCATCTCACGCCGTTTTCATGAGAGAGCTCGTCCGTGCATCTCCTGATGATGTGCAGCCCATACCCTCCTTCGGGGATGAGATCCAGGTCAGGGGCATGGACAGAGTTAACGTCGAACGGCAGGCCATCGTCGAAAAAGTCGATTGTGACCCCCTCGGGCAAAAGCCCGATCTCCAGCCGCACGGCTCCCCGGGTCCCCTGGTAGCCGTGCCGTAGTATATTCGTGACAATTTCCGAGGCTGCCAATTCGATTTCTCCCGTAAACTTTTCCCCATAGGAGGCGACCGTCTTCGGCACGAAGGCGACGACGTCCTCGAGGGTTTCCATACTGAGGTCAAAGGAGGATATGACGCGCCGGGGCAGGGCCTTCAGGACGATCAACGTCACATCATCGGACAGAGGCGCGCCTCCCCGGAACCTTTCAACCTCGTCGAGGATGGACGTCTTGATAAGCGACGCCGTCTTCCGCCCATACGCGCACACGATGTTTCGAAGCCTTTCGGCGCCGAAGAGCTTCTCTGCGGGGTCCTGCGCCTCGGAGATACCGTCGCTGTACAGAACGACGGCATCCCCGGGGAGAAGCACGGTCTGCTCATCCTCCCACTCGCCCGTGGAAAAGATGCCGATCGGCAGCCCCGACGTTTCCATCTCTTCGCACGCCCCGGTCAGGTTCCGGTACACAAGCGGCCTGCAACTGCCCGCGTTGGAAGCGATGAGTCGTCCGGAGTCCTCTTCGAGCCGCATGACCAGCATGGTCACGAAAACCTCCGTTTGGGACAAATCTTCGTGGAGGGCGGCATTGACCTTCGTGAGAATGCGCGCGGGAGAGATCTCATGGGCGCTCTCCACGCGGAAAAGCGTTCGGGCCGTCGATGTAAGCAGGGCTGCGGAGATACCCTTGCCGGAGATGTCCCCGAGGGCGATCGTGTGCACTCTCTGCTCCGGCGTCGAAAAATCGTAGAAATCACCGCTGACGATCCGGGCGGGGAATGCCGCGGCGTCGAAGGAGTATCCTTCGGGGGAGGGGAGACGTCGGGGCAGGAGACTCTGCTGCACCTGCGCGGCGAGGTCGATCTCCTGTTTGAGCCTCTGCTGGGAGAGCAGCTCCGATTGGGCTTCCTCAAGCTGCCGGGTCCTCTCGATGACCCCCCGCTCGAGCTTGTCGTTCGCCTCCTGCAGCCATTTCTCGTACTCCTTCTGGGACAGTTCGGCCTTTTTCCTCTCCATCGCGTCCGCTATGAACGTGGTGACGATTCTTTCGTTGCCCACCTCGACCGCATTCAACCCGACGTCCACGGGGAACTCCGATCCGTTTTTCCTGCGCGCGTAGAGGTCAAGGCCGATGCCCATGGGCCGAGGCTTGGGTTCAGCAAGGTACGAGGCGATGTATTTCCTGTATTCCTCCTGGAACCGCTGGGGAAGGATCGCTTCGAGGGTTGCGCCCAACAGTTCTCCGCGGGTGTATCCGCACATTCTTTCGAGCTCCAGATTGGTGTAGCGGATCACGCCTTTGTCGTCGAAGAGGACGACGCCCACGGGCGCGCTCTCCATCAAGGAGAGGAAGCGCTGCTCGCTCTCCGTCCGGGCGTCCTCGGCGAGCTTGCGGTACGTGGATCCTGATGCGAACACGGCGCTTGAAACGGTGAAGGCGAGCGGCGCGAAGTCTACCCAGCTCATATGAAACAGGTAGAAGCTCATGCCGATCCAGGGGAGGACCGCCCCCCAGAGCACGGACCAGAATTGCCGTTGTTGGAGACGGGGAGAACCGAAGAGGGCCCGGATCAGGAGGATCGTCGCCGCGAGAATGAGGGCATAGGAGTACGCCGCATGAACCCAGTACAAGGGGCCGTAGACGGCGCGAAGGAATGAGTACGACCCCCGTTGGGCGAGTTCGAGGGAAACGTAGAACCGGCCGTGGCCGCTGTTCGTCCATACGACGGCGTTCACCATGAGCGGTTCGATGGCGAACAGGAAGAGACGGCCGGACGTCACCCATCTGTCCCGCTTGAGGTAACTGGCGATGAACAGCAGCCAGAGCGCGGGCGCCAGCGCGCTCCCCGCGTATTGGAAGTTGGCCCAGAAATGCTTTGACGCAAAGCCGGAAGATGCTTGCTCGAGAATGGTGAAAAAGGTCCACAGGATGACGGCTCGCAGGAAGGGGGCAAGGTACCGGGAGGGTTGCTTCTTCCTGTGCAGCAATGTGTACAGAAAAACTCCGCAGGCGCTCAGGAACGTGAGAAAGGTGGGGAAAGTATAGGGCTCAAGCTGCGTATGGCCTCCCGTGCCTCTCCTAGGCTGATTCTCGACTTTGCATGCGCCCGAGTCGTCCGAATCCCGTCACATTTTGCTCATTTCAAAGTATTGGCGAAATTTCGCCACAAAGGCAACGCCTCGTCAAGAGGAATGATTATCCTCCAAGAGCCGATCGAAGTCGCACCCCGTCAAGGAAGAGATCTATTTAATCGTAATGGATTGGCCGTGGATTTCAACGTTTCCGGCGCCGCGGACGATCTCATTGCCCAACTCAATGCAGGTTACGTAGTGGTTGTTGGTGATCAGCCCCTTTCCGAGGAGATAGTCGAAGAAAGCGCTCAGATTCAGGGGACCCTTGAGAATGGGTTTCCGCGCCACGAATGCGATGTAGTCCCATGTATTCGCATTTTGCCCGGAAACGTCCCGATGTGCCTTGAGCACCCACACGTCGTAAGTCGCCCCGCCCAGCACCACGGTGTCCTGTCGGGCGCCCGCCGGCTGCAAGCCGTTATTGAAGTTCCAGATCATGATCTCGTGCGTGACGCGATCTCTGGTGGCGGGCAGAGCGGAGACGGCCCAGAAAGAGAAAGCCATATTGCAGACGCCGTTGACGTCGATGGTGATGTCGAAATCTGCCGTCATGCTTCTCGAGCCGACTCGAAAAGGCATCTGATCCGTGAGGCCCAGAGGTTCACTCCAGGGCGAGTCTCCGTAAACAACCTCGGGATACGCCACGACTACGAAGCCGGCCGGCCACGACCATTGCCAGCCAAAAGCTCGCTCGCCTTCCTTCTCCGACTCGAAGACGAACTGCTCGTGAGGGCCCAGCGCGGCATTCTTGTTCCAGACATTGTTCACGACAACGGACCCGTTCCCGAGCAGGATCTGTCCGCCATCTTCCGAAGTCTGCTGAAGAATTCGGCTGCTTACAGGGGGAGTCCGGATGGAGGCGCACCCCGCCAGAAGAACCAGGAAAACCAAAGGCAAGAGGCGAATCCACGGGAACTTCATATTCCGACCTCCTGAATCGCAGGCGTTGCGAGCCTCGAAAAATGGCGGCAATCCCCGTGTCGTATCATCCTTCAGCCCGAGCCTGCCAGACGCAAATTTCGCGCATCCAAGCCGTGCTCGGCAACTGAACGCTATGCTAATGCGGGGCGGCCGAGGGGGGAGGGCCGGCCTTATCCCTCCTGCGGCATGTCGTCCAATCCGCCGGCATTGATGACATCTGCGAAGCCGGCCTGCTTCAACAGCCGTGCCGCCTGTCCGCTGCGCGCGCCGGATGCGCAGTACAGCACGATGGGAGCGCTTTTCGGCTCCAGCTCGTTCATGCGAAGGGGAAGCGCTGCCAGGGGGATGTTGATGGCCCCGGGATAGCACCCATCGGCGTACTCCGCGGGAGTCCTGACGTCCACGACTCGCGCTCCCGCCTTGATCTTTTCCTTTACCGTATTGAAAGCCATGACCTCTCCTTGATATACGCGACCTTTTTGGGAGCGCCTTTAAGTTATTCCTCGATATCGAAACCGCCGTGCGCCAGCACGGAGACGTAGCCGCCGGTCAGATTTTTTACTTTGGAGAACCCGAGGTTTTTCAATATCCGAAGCGCAATGTGGGACCTGGCGCCGGAACGGCATTGCACCACGATGGGCTTCCCGCGGGGCACTTCATCCAGCCTGAACCGAAGCTCGTCCAGGGGTATGTGAAGCGCGCCCCTCACGTGAGACGATTCGTACTCACCGAGGTTTCTCACGTCCAGGATGACGGGGCGCTCCTCTTCTCTGGCCGAGGAGAGCATGATTTTCAGCTCCGGGGCCGTGACGAGCGGGCTGAACCCGCTCACGTCGTTCAATCCCACAAAGGCCGCCACATTCAGGGGATCGTTGGCGGAGGAGAAAGGCGGGGCATAGGAAAGGTCGATCTCCGCCAGGTCGTGCAGGGTGAGCTTGCCCTGGAGCGCCACAGCGAAAGCGTCTATCCGTTTCTCGACGCCTTCCTGGCCGAACGCCTGCGCACCCAGCAGCCGCGCGGATTCCCTGTCGTAAACTATCTTGAGGACCATCTCCTTGGCGCCCGGGTAATAGGCAGCATGGTGGTCCTTGACCACCACCGCGGCGCCGACGCTGAATCCGGCGGCACGGGCGGCGGCTTCCGTGAGACCCGTGCCTGCCGCCACGGCGTCGAACACCTTGACCACGTTGGTGCCCACGCCGCCGGCGTAGGTGAGGGACATGCCCAGAGCGTTGGAGGCCGCTATCCTTCCCTGCCTGTTGGCCGGACCTGCCAGCGGAATCCGGACCTTGCGGCCGGATACCTTGTGGGTGATTTCCGTCATATCGCCCGCGGCCCATATGCTCTCATCCGAGGTCTTGAGGCGGCTGTCCACCAGGACCCCGCCGGCCTCCCCTATCCTCAAGCCGGCTTTCCTGGCCAATTCCAGGGCCGGCCGCACGCCCACGGACACGAGGACCACCGCGGCGGGCGCCCGCGAACCGTCCGAAAGCTCCACTTCCCGGGACTGCGCGTGAACCGCCGCAAGGCCCACTCCCGTCCTCACGCGGACCCCCTGGGATTCCAGGTGCTTCTCTATCATTGCTGCGAACTCGTAGTCCATCCCCGACATGACGTGGGGGAGCAGCTCCACGACGGTGGTGGCAATGCCGCGGGCCGTGAAAGCCTCCGCCATCTCCAGGCCGATGAATCCCCCGCCCGCGATCACGGCGGATGCGGGCTTCTCGGTTTCAATGAATCGCAGGATTCCATCCATGTCGGGGATGGTCCACAGGCGAAAGACATTGGCAGAATCGATGCCTGCAATGGGAGGCAGGACCGGAGCCCCGCCTTGAGCCAGGATGAGCGCGTCATAGGAGAGCCAGGACTCGCCCTGCGGCCCTCTGATCCTCACGCGCTTTCCGTTCCGGTCTATCTCTATCGCCTCCGTTTCCACCAGCACCTTCACCCCGTAACGGGTGTTGAAGCCCTCGGGAGTCTGGAGCAGGAGCTTGGACCGCTTCTGGATGTGCCGGGAGATGTAATAGGGCAGGCCGCAGTTGGCGTACGAGACGTACGGTCCCCGCTCCACAACCGTGATTTCAGCGTCCTCGCTTATGCGGCGCGCCCTGGCCGCCGCGGTGGCCCCTGCCGCCACCCCCCCGATGATAAGAAGCTTCATTGCCTTCCTTTCCGGATCACTATGCTACGCCGCGCTTCTTCTCCGTGTCGAGATGCCGAACGGGTGGTACAGGGGGCAGAACCCCACAGCCGCCAGGGCGGCCCTGATGATCCTGTCCGAAATCGATCAAAGATCGTGGGACAAGGATAGGAGAAAACGACGGATCTTTCGGTGACTTCAGTCACACAGGAGCAGAGCTCTCCTCCCTGCCCACGCCCTGTTGCCCCTCGGTCCCTATCGACCTATAATGCCGGCGTTCAAAGGTTTCATGATGCGCCGTCAATCAAAGATCCGCGAAGCCCTCAAAGCGTTCGAGAGCCACAAAAAGGGGCTTCTCCTTCACATCGCCGAGATCGCGTGTTCCGGACTCGCGCTGGCGTGGTTCTTCCTTCCCCTCTTCTCGAACGCGCGAGGGGGAATGGTTGCCCCCCTCCTGCCGCTCTCCTTCCTCGACTCCGCCCGGCGGGAAATCGTCCCCTTCCTCATCGTCACCTGCGTCGTCTACCCCGTTCCCCTCATCTGCCTTTTCAAGATCGCGTCCGCCTTCCTGGAGACAGCCGTTCCCTCCATCGCCGATCCTGCCCGCATCCCGGCGATCGTCCTCGACATCCTGGGCTCGGCGCTCGTGCTGGCCACGCTCATGATCCAGCTGGTATCCTTTGCCGACGGCCCCGATTTTTTCGCCGCGCTGCCGTGGCTCACCTACGCCGTCTTTTTCGCGGCCTTGGCCGCCAACGCGGCCTCCATCGCTTTTCTCATCTCGGCTGTGAACAAGAACGATCCCGCCTACCAGGAGTATCTCGCGTTCAAGCGCAGGGGCGATGCCCGGGGACGCGGCCTGCTGGGACTCCTTCGGGGGCGGGGCATCATGAAGAGGCTCGCGCTCACCCTCTTTCCATTCCTCCTTCTCATCATCGGGGTCCCCACCGCTGTGTTCATGCGCGATTTCAGCTCCACGCTCCTGGCGGAGGCGATCGCGGATGGAAAGACAAACGCCGAACGCACGGCCAACGTCGTGCGGGCCAACCCATCGGAGCCCGGCATCATCGACGACTACCTCAAATTCGAGGCCAGGAGAAACGCGGATTCGCCCGTTTCCTTTCGCGCCATCAGCTTCATGCGCCGGGATGGGAAGACCGACACCTTTGAAATTGCCGCCAGCACGGACCGCTGGAGGATAGGCAGGCGAGTCCAGCGGCGGCCCTCGACGCTCGCATACCCGAGCTATCGCGTTCCGGATGATTCGGATTCAATCGAGTTCATCGCGCCCGTAGCGGTCTCGGGGAGCCTCATCGGCTTCGTAAGCGTCATGTATGCGCGCGAGGTGATCTCGGCTCCGTACTTCCGCGCCGAGGTCAAGGCCATCCTCATCGCGGGCCTCGCGGTCTATGCCGCGATCTTCCTCACCTACCTGTTCGGAAAAAACATCGCGTTTCCCATTCTGCTGCTGCGCATGAGCGTCCATGCCATCTCCCAGACCCTTGCCGGCATGATGAACGGCAGGCTGCGCGTTTCGGCGAGCCTCTTGCAATACAAGGACCGGGTGAAAACGAACGACGAGATCAAGGCGCTCTCGAACGAAGTGCGCGCAATGACCTCCGTCATCCGCGGAGTGGTTCCCTATTTATCGGCTTCCGCCCTCACCCATGCGGAGCGCCTGTCCCCCAGGACGGAGAGGAAGAACCTCACCTTCCTGTTCACAGACATCCGCGGCTTTACCTCCCTCTGCGAGGGGCACGATCCGGACTGGATCGTGGAGGTCTTGAACCGCTACCTCGACATCCAGGCTGGAATCATCCTGGCAAACGGCGGAGACATCGACAAGTTCGTTGGGGACGAGATCATGGCGATGTTCAAGGGGCAGGGAAAGGAGATCGCCGCGTGCCGCGCCGCCCTGGAGATCAACTCCGCCATCGTGGCCGAAAAGGAGCTGGCGGATCTGACAAGCCGCCACGCGGTCTCCATCGGCGTCGGTATCCATAGCGGGCCGGTGGTTTTCGGCAGCATCGGCGCCCGGGACAGGCGGGACTTCACCAGCATCGGGGACACGGTAAACCTCGCGGCGCGCCTGGAAGGCGCCACCAAGAACTACCAGACCAGGTCGCTCATCTCCGAGATGGTGTACGAAAAAGCGAGGAAGAGCTTCCTCTGCCGCGAGATCGACCTTCTCACGGTCAAGGGCAAGCGGGAGAGCGCGCGGATATTCGAGCTGTTGCGGGAGCGAGCCAAGGCCACCGACAGGGACCATGAGACGAAGCGGATCTTCGAGGAGGGCCTGGAGCTCTACCGCAAGCGGAGGTGGGAGACGGCGGAGCAGCGCTTCGCGTTTCTGAAGGAAAAGTACCGGGACGGAGCGAGCGAGGTCTTCCTCCGGCGCGTGGAGCTCTTCAAGTCGAACCCCCCGCCCCAGGACTGGGACGGGGTTTTCAACCTCATGGTCAAGTAGGGGCCGCGCACGGGACGCACGTGCCCTCGCCGCCTCAACGCGCTCGTACGGCGGCGAGATTCGCGCGGGCCTGGGGCGCATTCGCGTGGAAAGCCTCGAGCTTCGCACAGGCGAAATCGGGGCAGTCGGCGCAGGTAGCGTACCCCTTGCCCAGGCCGCAGAGGCGGAGCTCGCACATCGAGCAGTATCCGATGTGCTTTCCGTCCTTCACGATGCATCCCACGCAATCCACATCCTCGGCCTTGAACTCGGCATGGTACTCCTTGGACCACTGGTCCGCCACCTTCCTCCGCTCTTCCATGGACAGCTTTTCCGAGGCGTGAAACGCCGGGCAGGCGGCGCAATCCAGGCCGCAGATCGCAAGCACGGTCTTTTCCATTATGAAACCTCCTTGGTCGATGAGTCGAGTTTACGCTGGGGTACCTGACAGCAGTGTGTCAGTGTCTGGGGAAAAAAATCAGGGCTCGGAGTTGCGGCCAGCCGTGTCGAGCGCCAGGGTTCGGATCCTCACCCGCAGCCAGTCCGGCTCCATGACCGCCACCTCGGGCCCGAAGGAGAGGATCTGGCTTTCCACCCAGTCGCCGTAGGGGAAGCTGAGGGTGAAGACAAGCGAGCCGTCGGCGCATTCCTCAGGGCTCTGCCACGAAAAGGCATCGCGCGCCTTCTGCGCCGCACGGGCGGAGAAATGCAGTCGGATCCTGGTGGGCGGCTCCGCTTCCCAGCCGCCTTCCCAGGGAAACGGGCGGCGCCCCGGCTTCCTGTGGAAGAGGGCCTTCTCCTCCACCTCGAGGGCGGAAACCCGCGAGAGCCTGAAGAAACGGTAGTCCTTCTTCGACAGGTCCCAGGCGTAGAGATACCAGACGTCCGCCTGGAGCACCAGCGTGAGGGGCTCCACGCGGCGCCGCCCCTTTTCTCCACCGCTTTTTGTGTACGTAAAGCCGATGACGCGCCGCCGCTCGATGGCCCGCCGGATCGCCTCCAGGAGCTCGGTCCATGCCGACGGCATCCCCCAGGGGATGGGGACGTACACGACGGGAGGCAGGTCTTCCCTCTTCTCCCGCGCGGGACCGGTTCTCGAGGAGAGAGCTTTCAGCTTGGCCAGGACCGCTTCGATGGTCTTGTCCTTGATCGCCGCGTTGATGCCCTTGAGCGCCGAAAAAAGGGCCAGGAGCTCTTCCTCCTTGAAGAAGGCGCGATCAAGGGTGAACGACTCCACCAGCCCATATCCCCCATCGAGGCCTGCCGAGGAGACGATGGGCACCCCGGCGAGACCGAGGGTCTCCATGTCGCGATAGATGGTCCGAAGCGTGACCCCGAAGTACGAGGCGAGCTCCCGTGCCGTGACCTTCTGGCGGGAAAGCAGATAGAGAAGAATGGCGATGAGCCGATCGATCTTCATCGACGCCCCCTGTCAACGACGGAGGGTCGGCTACTGAATGGTCAGGCGGTAGTCGGAGATGTGCACGATCCCCTTCCCCTCTATTATCTCGTTTCCCAGCTCGACGCTTGCGATGTGGAGGTCCTTTGTCAGGATGCCCTGGTCTACCAGGTAATCAACGAAGCCGCTCAGATCCAGCGGGCCCTTGAGGATGGGCTCTCGCGCGACGAAGGCGGTCCCGCCGACATCGACCGAGCCCGTGAGCTCCCCCGCCGGGACGCCGCCCGACGCGTCTCCATGGCATCCCTTCAGGTACATGTCGAAGGCGGTCCCGCCGACATCGACCGAGCCCGTGAGCTCCCCCGCCGGGACGCCGCCGTTGTTGGCGATCCAGATCATGATCTCGTGGGTGATGTTGTCCTTGGTGCCCGGAAGAGCAGATACGGGCCACAGCTCGAACGCCATGTTGTAGGTCCCCGTCGCTTCCAGGCAGATGTCGTAATCCGCCACGATCCTCTTCTCTCCGACATGGAAGGGCATCTCCCGCGCGAGGCCCCGGGGCTGGTCCCACGGCCATCCGAACGCAGGCTTTCCCTGATAGGTTTCCAAGAAGACGGTCTCCGTATACGGGCCGGAGGTGGCGCCCTTGTTCCACACGTTGTTGAGAACGACGTATCCTTCGCCGTGAAATATCTGAGCGTAATCCTGCGACAATTCCTTGAGAATCCGACGCGCCGAGCCCGTCGATGCCGTTGAGCTGCATCCCATGAATACGAGCAGGCAGACCGCAAGAATCGAAAGCGCGACGCGAGCTCTTCTCATGAAAAAGCCTCCCTCTGGCGGTATACTCTGCTCATCCATCCGGAAAATTCAAGCCCCGCGGGCGGTGACAAATCCGCACCGCAGTGGTGTTGTAGTATTGAAAGTCCGTCTGAAAAGGAGCATGGAATGAGACCTTCCCTGAAAGTAATCGCCGGAGCATGCCTTCTCCTGGGGGCTGCGCTCCTGCTCGCCTCCTGCGAAACCGTCAACAGGCTGGACAGGTACAGCGTCGAGGATGCCACTCTGACGGTGGACATGAGGGTGCCGCCGGAGCCTACCATGAAGGTGGGATATTCCGTCACGTTCGATCTGCATGACCCCCTGGTCACGGTTCTCAGCGTCGGCACGAACATTGCCAAGGCGGGCGAGGCCTCCGAGGCGGAAGTCCGGATGCGTGAGGCCCTCCAATCCGTCGACGTGCCGGCGATCCTCTTGAAGGAAGCAACCTCCGCGTGCGCCCAGGCCCTTGATGCCAGGCTGGAGGACCGCAGGATCGATGCCGACTATCTCTTGAACCTGGACGTCCACGAATACGGCATCGAGGCCGATTCTCCCGGGGGTGGGGTGTCGCTTCGATTGCGGCTCACCGCGAGCCTCTACCACAATAACAGCGGAGAGCTGGTATGGCGCAGGGGAATCGTGGTCCACAAGAACGCCAGCCCGAGCTTATTCGGCCTGGGGGACATCGTCGGCAATATCGTGAGTGCGGGGGCGCTGTCCGACATGTCCATCGAACAGATGGCGGCCGGCTTCACTCGGCTGGCGGAGGATTCCGCCCGTGTCGTGGCGCGCACCATGGAGGATGACCTGTACGCCGCCCGCTACGACGAGTAGCGGTCAGGATCAAAGACAGGAGCGGGCGGAGAGAAGGCAAGGGCAAACCGCCCGCCCCCTTGCTTGGAGGATCGGAGCGTTACTTTTTCTTTGTCGCCTGACGGTATCGGTCCATGATCTCCTTCAGGCCTTCGTTCTTTCCGCCGTTCGTCTTCTCGATAGAAGCGGCCATGGCCTCGATTATCCCTTCGTCCAGAGTCTTGTCGCTCATGGCGCATAAGCCCTTGAAGATATTGTGGAGCCGGACCGGGACTCCCTTGACCAGCACATCGACCCTTTCCAGCTTTTCCATAAAGTTCTCCTCTTTCATGAAAGAAGTTGCTGCGCGGGGCCCCATGTGGCAGACCCCACAACACTATAATATTGAAGACAATAAGCGTGCCATGTGCGATTCCATGCCTACTGTTTTTAATTATTTCTATAGTAAGTAATTATTATAATTTCTGAAAGCATGAGATGCTTGAATCTGATTCCCGCCGACAGTTATGAAGTTGAATGAGGATTTCAGTTTCAAGAATGTAATTACTCTGAGAGGTACCCTGCCGCTTTTACGTGCACCTTGAGTCGCGCGAAGGCGGCCGCCACTTCGCGTAGGCTCTGTTCGCTTCCGGCCTTGTCCCGATCGTGCGCACAGCGCTCCAGCCTCGCCGCGGCTTCGCCGAGCTCGCCGGCGCATAGGCCGAGGGCTCCGCCTTTCATCCCATGCCCCTCGAATGCCATCGTTTCCAGGTCTCCCTTTGCTAATGCCCGGTCGAGCAGGGGGATCTGGGATTCGACCTTGGAAACGAAGCCGGCAAGCACCCGTTTCACCGTATCGGTCTCTCCCAGGAACGCGGAAAGCGCCGCCGGGTAATCGAACACGGCCGCATCTCCAGGGCTTTGCGCCGACGTACGCGGACTGCGGAGGGCGGAAGGTGCGCGTTTGGGAAGCCACTTGTCCAGGACGGCTGCAAGCTCTGCTTTTCGAAACGGCTTGGAGAGAAGGTCGTCCATGCCGCTCTCCATGCAGCGGGACTTCTCCTCTTCGGTCACGCTCGCCGTGACCGCGATGATCGGCGTGCGAACGCCCTTGTCGCGGATGGCGCGGCTGGCTTCTATCCCGTTCATCACCGGCATCTGCACGTCCATGAAGATCACGTCGAACTCCGCGGCAAGGGCCTTTTCCACGGCCTCCACCCCGTTTCCCGCGATCTCCAGGGAATGGCCCAGCTTTCCCGCCAGCGTGGCGAAAAGCTGCCGGTTCACCTCATTGTCCTCAGCCAGGAGCAGGCGGCCGGGCGCGGCGGCGGCCGTTTCAACCGGCAGGACGTCCTCGGGAGCGCTCTCCGGCTCCCCCGCCTCCTCCACGGTCTCCAGCTCCCCTTCGAGGCTCGCCACGCGGAACACCTCCTCGAAGAGGAGCGACTTCTTCACGGGTTTGGTGAGGTAGGAGTCGAACCACTTCAACAGCTTCATCTTCGCCTCTTCGGCGCTCAGGCCGAACGGCGTGAGGAGGATGAGCCGCGTCGCGTTGATCGACGTGTCGGCGTTCACCTCGCTGGCGAGCTGCCATCCGTCAATGCCCGGCAGGCGGAGATCGATCAGGGCGATCAGGGGAGACTCCGGCGTCCCGGCCTTTTCCCGCAGCATGGCCAGGGCCTCACGGCCGTCCCCCGCTTCGGTGACGGCGCATCCCCAGGAGCCGAGGTAGTCCCGCACCGCGGCGCGGGCCGTTGAATTGTCGTCTACCACAAGCACCTGCAGGCCTTCGAAAAAATCCCCCCGCACGGCCGCGTAGCGGTCGGAAAGCCGCTGCCGCGCCAGGCGAACCGAAAAGATGAAGGTGGAGCCGACGCCCTGGCTGCTTTCAACGCCGATCGAGCCGCCCATGAGCTCCACCAGGCTGCGGCAGATGGCGAGGCCGAGGCCCGTTCCGCCGTACCGCCTGGTGGTGGACGAATCAATCTGCGTGAAGGCCTGGAAGAGCATGCCCTGTTTTTCAGGAGGGATGCCGATTCCCGTGTCCCTCACGCTGAAGCGCAGCGTGACTTCCTCCGCCTCCTCCTTTTCCAGCTGGATCGATACGGCCACCTCCCCCGCGGGGGTGAACTTCACCGCATTGTTGAGGAGATTCAGCAGGATCTGGCGCAGGCGATGGGGATCGCCGTGCACCAGATGCGGCAGCCGGTCGGGGAAGTAGGTGATGATCTCCAGGCCCTTCTTGTGAGCCTGCAGGGCCACAAGCCCGACCGCGTCCTCCACCACGTCGCACACGTCGAAGTCGATGTTTTCCAGCTGGAGCTTCCCCGACTCGATCTTGGAGATGTCCAGCACGTCGTTGATGAGCGTGAGGAGCACGTCGGCGGAGAGGCGCACCGTCTCGCCGTAGTCTTTCTGCTCCTCGTTGAGGGGGGTTTCCAGGAGAAGCTCGGTGTTGCCGATGATCGCATGGATGGGCGTCCTGATCTCGTGGCTCATGTTGGCCAGGAATTCGCCTCGCGCCCACATCGCCTTCTCCGCCTGATCCCGGGCCGCGCGCAGCTCGGTCTCGTTCTGGGCAAGCTCCTCGTACGAGCGCTTCCACCGGGTGATGTCATCCGAGACCTTCAGGAGGAAAATGGCCTCGCCCTGCCTGTCGAGAATGGGCGTCACCGAGGCGAGCTCCCAGTATTGGCCGCCTGAACGGGTGAGCGCGGGAAGCTCCCCGTGCCATTCCCCGCCATCCGAGATCCGGTCCCGCATCTCGTGCAGGATGCCCGCCGCCTCTTTCGGATACAGCTCCTCGAGCGCGCGGCCGACCGTCTCCTCCCGGGCGTACCCCGAGAGCGCGGTGAACCTCCCGTTCACGTAGCGAACGATTCCTTGGAGGTCCGCCACGACGATGGCGTTCGGTCCCTGGTCAAGGACAACGCGGCCGATGGCCCGTTCCAGCTCCGTGCGCGTCATCAGAAATCGGTCTTGAGGATCTCCGCGGCCTTCCGCTGGATATCCACGGGCGTGAACGGCTTTGCCATGTAGCTCTTGATCCCGTAGCTCATGGCCTTCACCACGGTTCCCCTCTCCGAGAGCGCGGAAAGCACGATGACGGGGACTTTGGAATCCGCGCCCTTCATGTGGTCCAGGACGGCGAAGCCGTCCATGACGGGCATGCGCAGGTCCAGAAAAACGAGGTCGAACTTCCTCGCCTCCATCGCGTCCACGAACTGCCTGCCGTTCTCGAACTGAGCCAGCTCCCACCCCGTCTTGGAGAACGCCGCGGCGACAAGCTCCCGCGTCACCAGGTCGTCGTCGACCACAGCGACGGTCAGTCCCTTGTCCCCCTCGAAGTTGATCTGAAGAGATTCCGCCATGCCGCCCCGGCTGGAAAGCATGTCGTCGCGGACGATCGCATGCCCCTCCGGGATGAACTCGCTCACCTTGATTCCGAGGAGCTTGTCCATTGCCTGCGTGAGGTTGTCCACGATTTCGATCCCCGCCAGCTTCTCATCCGCGGAAATGAAATCCTTGACGAGGTCCGAAAAGGTGAGGAGCTTGACGGCCTTGGGCGGAACGCCCGTCGCATGGAGGACGGTGCGGAAGAAGGAGGCGATCTTCTTCGTGTCCAGCTCCGCCGGGGCGATGCCCGTGACGACGACGAGGACCCCGGGAGACTGCATCTGGTAGAGCTGCATGATCTCCTCGATCCTGTAGCTCATGAGCTCGATCTTCTCCCTGTTGAATCCCTGGGCGGCCTCGATGAAGAGGACCCCTTCGTTCACGTGCACATCGATGGTGCACGGCGTGGTATCCAGCGAGATCTCCACGCCGAGGATCTCCGAGATCGACTTCATCAGCGCGTCGATTCGAAGCGGCTTGGCAAAGAATCGGGTGACCTTGTACTGGCCGACGCTCCTGATCATCTCCCGATCCACCTTCGCCGTGAACAGGATCACGGGAATATCCGCCGCAGATTTGCTTTTCGCCTTCTCAGAAAGGAGCTCGACGCCGTTGATCCGGGGAAGGAGGTACTCCATGATCACCAGGTCGGGCAGGTCGTTCTTCAGCTTGACGAGCCCCTCGAAGCCGGACCGGGCCTCCAGAACCTCGAAGCCGTGCTCTTTCAGCTTGGACGTGAGATATTTCCGTACCAGATCGGAACCTTCCACGACGAGGATGGTCTTCTTCACGGTCACCGCTCCCTCACTTCACTCCTAAGACGCCGTCTTCACGCCGTCCCTATCCTTTGAGCCGGAACTGGGAGAGGAGCACGAGCTGTCCCTTGGCCATCTCCAGGAGGGACTGCGCGGCTTTCGCCACGCCCATCGCCTGGGCCGACATCTCCCGCGTGGATGCGCTCACCTCTTCCGCGGCCCCCCCGCTCTTTGCATTGGCTTCGGTCAGGGAGCGGACCGTGGATTCGATCTTCCTGGAGAAACGGGACATCTCCTCAACGGCTTCGAAGATGACCTTCATCCGCCGCTCGTTCTCCACGGCCAGGGAGCTGATATCGGTGAGGCTGTGTTCCGACACCTCGGCGCTCTCGGCGTTTTCCCTCGCCTGCTTCAGCCCGCGGTCCGTCGCCTCCACGGCGGAGGCCACCCGCAGCTGCACGCCCCCGATCAGCGCCTCGATGTCGCCGGCGAGCTTGTTGGACTGCTCGGCGAGCTGGCGGATCTCCCCCGCAATGACGGCGAAGCCCTTGCCCTGCTCTCCGGCGCGCGCGGCCTGGATCGAGGCGTTGATGGCCAGCACGTTGGTCTGGTTCGCCAGCTCTCCAATGGCGGCCACGATGGCGCCGATCTTCTTGGTGTCCTCGTTCAGGGCCTTGATGGCTCCGTCCGCGATGGAAGAGGCTTCCTGCAGGGAACCGACGGTCCGCCGCATCTGCGTCACCGCGGAAAGGCCGTCCCGGGAAGCGGTCACCACCCTGCGGGCCATCTCGGCGCTCTCGCCGGCGGCCTTGTCCACCTTCTCGACGTTCTGGAGAAGGGTTTTCAGCTCCCCTCCGGTCCGGTCCACCTCGGATACCTCGAGCTTCAGCGTCTCGGTGATCCTGCCCATCGTCTCCCCAATGGCTGCGGTGGACTGGCCGCTCTGCTCTGCGGAGGCCGCAAGGTCCTGGCTCAGCGAGATGACCCGATCGGCATGGCTCGACACGGAAGAGAACATCTCACGCAGGCTCACCGGCTCGCTGTTGAAGGTGGCAACCGCGACTCCCCCGCGGATGATATCGTTCACCTCCGAAACAAGCTTCCTGTCGAATATGGGAAGTGCGATGCAGTCGTAGCCTTCGGCCACCAACTGCTTGAGGATGGGTTGGTAGGTGGAGGCGGCGCGAGCGTCTTCTCCCGAATGGGGAGGCTCGATCCATGTGACGTGAGCGTTCAAGCCCTCCAGCTCGCGGCCCGCATCGAGGGCGCCCTGCTTGACGGGCCGCCAGAACCCCTCCCCGCTCATGCTCACTACGGCGATGCGCAGGAGGTGATTCGCACGCTTCTGAACCGGCGCGGCCAGCCTGCTCCGATCTCCGACGCCCGCCCCGTCTTTCGGATCCCAGAAGCGTCTATAGTTCTGCCCCGTCACCGACTCGAGCTTTGTCAGCAGGCGGGGGGCGGCCGGCCGCCATCCTTCCACGACGCTGTTGAAAAGCCGAACCACCGGATCGTGCCCCTGCGCATAGGGGTCCTGGGAAATGGTTGCGCCGATGACGCCGCGCGCCACGTATTCCATCGTCGCCTCGGTCAGGTCGTGGGCAATCACGATTGTCTTCCCTTCTCTGCCGGCATCCACCACGGCCCTGGCGGCCGCGGATGGGGTATTGCCCTCGGTCACGTATATCGCCGAAAGGTCCCGGTACCGCTTGAGCAGATCCAACGCTGTGTCATAGGTCCGCCGCGGCTCCTCGAAGGTCTCCACGGTCTCGACATCCTTGATGTCGGGATGCTTCTCGCTCAAGTAAGCGAGCACGCCCTTGCGCCTGAGCTCATGGTTCACGGCCTGGAGGTTTCCGACAATGATGGCGACGCTGCCGCTTCCCTTGAGCAGCTCTCCCAGCGCTTCCCCGCAGGCGCGGCCCTCGGCATAGCTGTCCGAGCCGACGTAACAGAGCCTATTGCACGGCTCGTCGGTGATGCTGTTGAAGCCCATCGCGCTCTCGCGCACGGCGCTTTCAAGCTCGGCCACAAGCCCGGCTATCAAGGAAAGCTCCCCGCCTATCGCGCCTGCCTGCCCATTGGAGGAAAGGGAAATCCTCGCGGCAAGGTCTCCGGTTGCAAGCTTGGCAAGTCCGGCTGAAAGTCCCTCAATCTGCTCCATGGCCCGCTGCCCCAGCTTGAGGAGCTTTCTCGCAGGCCTTCCAAGCGTGAGATAGTATGCCAGCCACCCCGTAACCGCCAGAACGAATCCCGCCCACGAGCTGATCCGCTGAAGAATCCTCATTCCAGGCTCGGGAGCAGGAAAAACGAAAGATAAAACCGAAGCTATCGTCGTGATGCAAATAAGGAGGAAAATGTAGCGGAGCACTTTTTGTGACTTGCGTTGTCGAGTCACATATGCCTCCTGAACAAACGGCTCCTGTCAGCCATCTGCTAGTATAGCATATCATTAACTTTTGTGCGCGCAAGAAATCGCACCGTGCAACGCCGAACGGCCGCAAAGTTGGAACAGCGCGCTCGAATGTCGCCTCGAATTGTCACGCTGTATCTCACGGGCGCGGCCTCATGTGCCGGCTCTTCATCGATGGGAGGGGGCGGACAAAAGAAACCCGCGGCCGAGGGGTCGCGGGTGAAGGTCATGTTAGCGGGAGGCTCAGGGCCCCGTAGTGAACGTGTAGTAGTCGGCGCTTGCCGCAGTGGGGTAGTTTGGCAGGTCGCTAATCGGTGTAGTTCCGGAATATCCCACTACATACCAGTCGTATCTCGTGTTGGCAGCAAGGGCCGATGGCACGGTGTAAGAGTTGGTTGCGACAGTAGTGTATGCCCATGACCCTTTGGGAACGCGCGTATAGAGACGATAGGTTGTAGCCCCCTTTATGACAGGCCATTGCACTTTTGGCGTCCTTGTCACTCCCGTAGCGCCCCATAGTGGGAAGATATCCTTCGGTGTAATGTATACTACGAAGTAGCCCATTGCCGACCAGTTGCCTGAGGCTTCCGTCTCCTGGACGTACAAGGTATGGGGACCGATCAAAAGGTTGGAGGTTGGCGTGAACGTCAGGGCGGTAGTCTGCACATAGCTTCCGCTATCCAGTTTGTATTGGAAGTTGCCATTGCCGTTGACATGAGTCCAGTTCCATGTGGGTGTAAAATCTGCCGTGTATGGTGATGGGCCCGTAACCGTCGGTGGCGTCGGCGCAGTCAGGTCGTTGATGAAGGAGACTGTATCGGTCTTCCCATTACCGGCTTTATCCATCACCGTCAACTTCAATGTATAGGTCCCGTCCAGATCCGCGCGCACCGTGGGATTCAAGATGGTCGCGCTGGTGCTGTAGGTGACGACGCCGCCCGTCGGGCCGCTCGAAAGGACCCATGTATATGAGGCGATCCCGCTTCCCGCATCGGAGGCTGTTGAGTTCGTGGTCGCGGATGGAGCGGCGATGTTCAGGTATGCCGGCAGCGTTCCAGCGTCAGCCGTCGGGGCAACGGTGTCTCTTACAACAACCACATAGTCGTCATTGGAGTTGCCGGCTACATCGGTAGCAATCAGGTGTATCTCATACGAGCCATCAGCCGAAGCAGACACCGTCGGGTTCAGGACCAGGTTACTCGGAGTGTATGTGATAGTACCCGTACCTTTTCCCTTCCAGTAGTAGCTGCTGATGCCGCTGGTAGCGTCGGTGGCGGATCCGGATAATGCCAATGTCGTATACTTGATACTGATGTATCCCCCAGCCCCCGCCTCCACATTGGGCCGCGTGACATCCCTGTTGAAGCTCACCGTATCAGAAGCGGGATTGCCCGCGACGTCGGTCACGGTCAACGTGAGCACATAAGCCCCATCCGCGCTCGCGCTGACGGTTGGGGCGAGGATCCCGCTACTCGTGGAGAAGGTGACGGTTCCAGGCCCGGAGGTTTTTACCCAAGCATAGGTCGCGATGCCGCTGGTCGCATCGGAGGCCGTGGCGTTGGCGGCCCGCGACGGCGATGCAATATTGAGCCACCCCGTCATGGTTCCCGCGTCCACCGTAGGCGCTATGGTATCTCGGCCCACAGCCACAGTGTCTGATGCCGAGTTGCCTGCATTATCCGTTGCCGTCAGGGTGAGCACATAGGATCCGTCCGCGCTCGCGCTCACCGACGGGTCCTCAATAGCGGCGTTGCTGAAGGTTATTGTGCCCGGTCCCGAAGTCATGGCCCAGGCATAGCTTCCCACGCCGCTTGTCGCGTCGGTTACGGTTGCGGCAAGGCTGCGGGATGGCGTTCCAGACGTCAGCCATCCCGGATTTGCGCCCGCGTCAACCGCCGGCGGAGTTGTATCCCGCTTTATGCCCACGGTATCGGTTGCCGCGTTGCCAGCGTTATCCGTGACGGTCAGAGTCAGGGTGTAGCTTCCATCGGCGTCCGCGCTGACCGTCGGGCTGAGGATGGAAGCGCTCGGAGTGAAGGTGACAGTGCCCGCCCCCGATGTCTTTGCCCAGGAGTAGCTTGCGATTCCGCTCCCGCCTGCCCCGTCCGAAGCAGTTGCGCTCAGCGCGCGTGAAGGTGTTCCCGTTGAGAGATACCCAGGGTCGGCACCCGCATCGATTACCGGCAGCGTAGCGTCCCGAGAGAAGGTTACCGTATCCGAAGATGTGTTGCCAGCTTTATCTGTTACGGTCAGGGCAACGGTGTAGGCTCCATCCGCATCGGCGCTGATCGTTGGGTTGAGGACAGATGCGCTCAAGAAGGTGACAGTGCCGGGACCCGAAGTCTTGGCCCAGGAGTATGTATCGATTCCACTTGTAGCGTCTGAGGCGGTGGCGCCGGGGGACTTTGAGGGCGTGCCCGCGGTGAGGTACCCCGATATTGTCCCCGCATCAACTACGGGCGCGATTGTATCCCGCGTTATGTTCACGGTATCGGTTGCCGTGTTGCCCGCGTTATCCGTGACGGTCAGAGTCAGGGTGTAGACCCCATCGGCGTCCGCGCTAACGGTCGGGCTGAGGACAGATGTGCTTGAGAAGTTGACAGTGCCTGTGCCCGCAGTCTTTGCCCAGGAGTAGCTTGCGATTCCGCTCCCGCTCGTCCCGTCCGAAGCGGTTGCGCTCAGTGTAAGTGAAGTTGTCCCTGTTGTGAGGTATCCGCCGGCAGAGCCCGCATCCACTATTGGTGCCGTCACATCCCTGGTGAAGCCTACAGTGTCGATGGCAGAAAGGCCTGCGTTGTCCGTCACGGTCAGGGTGAGAGTGTAGGGGCCGTCCGCGTCAGCACTTACCGTTGGATCCAGGACCGCAGCGCTCGAGGAGAAGGTAACGTTGCCTGTCCCGGATGTCTTTGCCCAGGAGTATGTGGCGATTCCGCTTGTGGCATCTGAAGCGGTTGCGCCAGGTGCCTTGGAGGGCGCGCTCGCGCTGAGGTACCCCCCCGAAATGGTGCCCGCATCCACCGTCGGGGGCACTGTGTCACGAATGATCGTGTCGTTAACAACTGAAGAGACGCTATGGGTGCTATCAGGAAAATCGTGCCGGAATTGGGCGTAGACGGTTTTCGCACCTTCTCCTGTCGCCAAAGTGAAAGTATAGGGAGAAGTTGCCATAACCCAGGGCGCGGTATCGTTGTCGATTTCCGTCATGTCAGTGCAGAACCGCATCCTGTCAACCAGAGAGTTATACGTCAGCTTAAGCGTCACATCGTTGTTGTTTGTCACATAAGCAGCACCGTTATTGATTGTCACGGTCCCCACGGGGATCGCTCCCGTCGTGAAGGACCAGACGCGCTCATCCTGAAGCTCTCCGCCCTTGGACGCCTTCACTCCCTTGGTGACCCGCACGGTATAGGCCTGTGTCATTTTCAGGAAGTTTGAATGTGTGACCGTGAGCGTGTAGTTGTCCGCATTATAGGGGAAACTCCACACGAGGGCGGCTCCATTGTCATCCACGTTCGGGGTGATGACTACAGTCTGTGCCGTTGCTGTCGCGGGATCGATGGCGCGGTCGAACTGGATCGTGATGTCCGCGTCCGGCGGCACGTTCGTCTTGTTGTCCGTGGGCGCGAAGTCACTCACCTTCAGGAACATGTTGTTTGCAACCTTCACGTCCGTGACCAGCTTGTCCACGACGTTGACCGGGTTATCGCAGCTTGAAAGGAAGAGCGCCGCAAACAGCAGCGTATAAACAATCGACTTCATAATCGTTTTCATTCTTCATTCCCCCATAATGTCACTTCGCGCTCGGCGGAGGCCGCCCTGCCCGAGGAGGCGCCTTCGGAGCTCATGTACTCGTACTTCTTCGCGCTTTCCGGGTCCACCTTCTTCAGCGCCTGGTATGTTACGTTCACTGTTTCCTTCTCTCCCATCTCGTACGCGGAGAGGAGAAGCCCAAGGAGCGCCGGCACGCTGTCCGGAGTCTTCTGCAAGGCCTGACGGAAGTAGCCCAGCGCTTCGGTGTACTTGCTGGTGAGGTAGGAGATATTCCCGAGGTTCACGAGGATGGATGACGGCACGTCGCTTGTCTTCTTCGTAGCGGCGATGAACTGGTCCTGGGCCTCCTTCAGCATCCCGAACCGCGCATACAGAACGCCCAACTTGGTCATCAGCTTTATGTTCTCAGGATCGGCCGCCAGCTGCTTCTGCAGGTCTGTAGCGCGCGGTTTCATATCGGCGGCGACGAATGCGTTAAGCTCCGCGCTGAATGAGGAGAATACCCGCTCCGAGTCCGGTGGAGCGGCGGGGCTCTTCACGACTTTTTCGCCGACCGGCTCATAGGTCTTCCATGCTTCATGAATGGGGTAGAATAAAGCGCTTCCATTGGCGTTCGCGGTCCGCCACTCCTGCGCCCCTTCCTTCCAGGCCCTGAGGAAACCATCCTTGACGCGGGTGATCTCCACAGGCACCCAAACCCCATTTTCCTGGATGATGAGATCATCCGGCTTTGAAAACGTTGCGTTGGCTTCCGAGCCCTTCATCTCCAGGGCGAAGGCCATATAGATATGTCCGGGGATGGTGATGAACGCGGTGGGAATGCCGACGGATTCCAGGAGCGCCGAATACAGGATGGAGAGGTCGTCGCAGTCCCCCCCCTTGTATGTGAAGGTCTGGGCGGGGAACTGAAGGTAGTCAATCGCCGACTTGTTCTCGGACTGGTTCGCGTAGGAGGAGTTGGGGTCCGGCGCATAGCCGATCCCGTGCACGCCCATGGCCTGGAATAACGCCATTGCCACACGGAAGTTGGAGTTCGCCGCGGCTGGGTTGGCTCGCGATTTCGCGTCCGCGGCGGTCTTTTTGGCGAACACCAGAAGATCGGGGTCCTTTGCCGTGACGAAGGCTGCCGCGCTGTTCGTGTTGTCCCATGTCATAGCGTTTCGGTTGTATACCGTCACGCTGATCGGGATGGGCTGGATAAAATCGTTTCCGAGGTAGCGATAGGAGACCGTGAGCTCTCCGGCTACCTTTTTCCCTTCGGTAACATCGAAGATGAAGTGATTGAACAGGGCGGTGATGGACGCCTTGATCTCTTCTCCACGCCTCACCTGTCCCACCTGCGTTATCTTGGCCTGATCCATGAACTCTTTCACGGAGAAGCTGACCGTGAGGTTTTCGATCGGCCCCTGGCCCTCGTTCTTGATGAGGACCGTCCCTACGGGGTTTTTATCGTAGAAGGAATAGAACAAGGGAAACACGGGAAGTATCTCAGGGGTGACACGAATCTCGCCCCTGCTGCTCGCGCCCATGTGCCAGCGGGCTCCGAGGCTCACCCCGATGCCCTGATATGCGATTCCCTGGGGGTAGAAATTGGCCCGGTATTGTATGCCCGCGCCGAGGCTAAGGGCGGGATTGAGGAGGTAGTCGAAGTCCACAAGCCCCACGGCAAAGGGGTTTCGCACCGTGGCCCCGGTCACCATTCCCATGTAAAGCCCTCCATAGCCGGCCACACGAATGCCGAAGCGCTGGATGGGGAAGAACTGAAAACCCAGCTCCGGTCCGAGGGAAAGCGAGATCAGAGACGAGCTGTAGCCGTTCGTCGGGATCCAGTCAGCGTCGAATACGAGACCCGTGTAGATCATCTGGAAAAAGGGGAGGGTGTATTCGGCCTTGACGGAAACCCCCCCGCCAACGGGGGCGTACAGGGGAACCTGGGAATTGACCCATGGTCCGAGTGGAATGTTGACAACGGGCTGTCCGACAAGCGAGAAATCGCTCGTCACCTGAGCCGAAAGCAGCCCCGCGGTGCAGAGAAAAACAGCTAAAAGGACTAAAGAGAGTATTTGTCGTTTCGACATAAGACTTTCTCCTCTTACTGATTTCATGGAGGTTTTATTAGCTCATGCTGCTTCTAATCACATTCTATCACGCGCACCTCGGTGTTTTCAATATTATTGAAGATTCCGAAGCTGAAACGAATTCTTTACTATAATAGTCAGCAATAGGATGGTGCTGGGTCAGCGACTCCACTTCACCGTGGCGTAGCGGGCGGCAGACGATGAGAATGATCAGAAGCGCGTATAAGCCAACCAAAAAACTTCCCAGCTTTGCCCCCTCCTACCCGGATGGCTATGACGAAGCCCATAATCGGCAGAAACCCTTGAACAAAGGGAAGCAGAATGCTGAAATACAGCCACTTGGGCGTCAGGCGGGAAATGGCAAGCGCAATGAAGAACCCCAAGGCCGCGTAAATGAAGAACGCCCGCGGCGGAGTGCTAGCGCGCTATCACGCAGCCCCGGTTTACCCCTTCTTTCTTCTGCGATATTCTCATGACCGCGCCTCGGGGTACGGCGCGGTGCGTCACGGATGGTCGCGGCCCGGCACTCGTCGCGGCACCCCGAGGCTCCGCATCCCCGGACTCTTCAGGACGGATGACAAGCGGAGGGAGGCGAGCAATGATGGAGAAGGGCAAGTCGAGTGGGCAGCAACCTCTTCTGTTCAACCTGGCATGGCCGTGGCTTCCTCTTTTCGCGGTTGCAGTAGCCGTTCTGGCCTCGCTGAAGATTCAAGCAGTCTATAATCCGCCGTATCTTCTCACGGTTCTCAACATCCTCTTGCTGACGGTCATTTCGTTCATCGTGTCGATTCTATCCGCCAGAAGCTACTTGGCGGGGCACACGGGAGCGGTGCTGCTCCTGGGGTGCGGCGCCCTTTCCCTGGGCATCGGCGCAGCGCTCGCAGGGCTTCCCTTTGGAAAGCTGGATGCCAACTTGATCGTGACGATCTACGCCACCGGGGCATTTTTCTCCGCGGTCTTCAATCTCGCCAGCGCCATCGCGGCTTCCACGGCGGCAAGACGGCGCGCGAACCCCAGCCTGCCGCTTCTGCTCACCTCATATATCGGGGTCATCGCCATTGTCTCGGCGGCGGCCTGGGCAGCGGGGAAAGGCCTGCTGCCCGTTTTTTTCATCCAGGGGGTGGGCGCCACGCTCGTTGACGACGTGACCCTCTGGACCGCCGCGGCCATGTTCGCCTCATCGGCCATACTTCTCGAGGTGACGCAGGGGAGCCTCGGCTCCCCTTTCCACCGCTGGTATGCCTTGGGCATGGCGTTGATCGCGGTGGGCCTGGTCGGGGCATCGTTTCAGCATAGCATCGGAAGCCCCCTCAACTGGACCGCGCGCGCTTCGCAGTACCTGGGCTGCGTGTACATGCTCATTGCCGTTATCTCCACGGCAAGACGGAGCGGTTCTTGGGGGATACCATTGGAGAGGGCGCTTCAGGAGAGCCGCGAGCTGTATCGCAGCCTCGTAGAGCTCAGCCCTGACCCCATCCTTGTGCATTCGGAGGGCATGTATGTGTTTGCGAATCCCGCGGCCGCCCGCATTTTCGCGGCTCGTTCTCCGCAAGAGGTCGTCGGAAAGAACGTAATGAATCTCATCGCCCCCGAATATCGAGATCTGACCCGCGAGCGGGTTTCCCGCGCCTATGCGGGAGAAGTGACGCCGCTTCGTGAAAGCCGGTTCCTCCGCCTGGACGGGCGGCCAGTCGACGTGGAAACCACCGGAGCCCGGGTCGAATTCGAGGGAAAGCCCGCCATCCTGGTTCTGGTGCGGGATATCACGGAGCGGAAACGGGCGGAGGAATCGGTGGCATGGCAGGCATCCTTCCCGCAGCTCAATCCCTATCCCGTGGCTGAAATCGATCTGAAGGGCAACGTCTACTATCTCAACCCGGCCGCTGAAAAACTCTTCCCCGGCCTCAGGGAAAGGGGACTCGACCACCCCTGGCTTACGGATTGGGCGGCGGTGGCGGACCGCTTTGCCCGGAACAACGAGGAAAAACTCGTTCGCGAAGTGGAGGCGGACGGCCGCTGGTACCAGCAGATGATGTACTTCGTGCCGCCGACCTCGCGCGTGCGCATCTACTCCATGGACATAACGGAGCGCGCCGCGGCAGAGAAAGCCCTGGAGGAGAGCGAGAGACGCGAGCGGGCGCGATCAGAGGAGCTGGAGACCGTGCTCAACGCCGTGCCGGCATCTGTGTGGATAGCCCATGATCCCCACGCGCGGAGGATTACAGGCAACCGTCTCTCCGACGAATGGCTGCGGGTTGCGCCGGGAACCAATATATCCAAGTCCGCTCCCGAGGGTGAAAGGCCGGAGACCTTCCGCGTGTTCAAGAATGGCGTGGAGCTTAAGCCCGACGAAATGCCGGTGCAGAGATCCGCCGCAGGCGAGGAGGTGCGGGATTTCGAGTTCACGATAGTCTATCCCGAAGGTACGCAGCGCCATATAGTAGGCAACGCCACACCCCTTCGCGACGAGCGGGGAAATCCCCGCGGCTCGGTTTCGGCTTTCATCGACATCACGGAGCGCAAGGCCAACGAGGCGGCCCTTTTGCAGGCGCGAGGCGACCTGGAAGCCCGCGTGAGAGACCGCACCGCGGAGCTTTCCCGAACCGTCGAAGCCCTCCGCCGCCAGGCCGATCTTCTTGATCTTGCGGACGACGCCATAATCGTACGCGACGCGAAGGATCGGATCGCTTTCTGGAACCACGGCGCATACAAGACGTACGGGTGGACCCAGGAAGAAGTCATTGGGAAGGTCCCATTCGAGCTCTTCCAGGCGCAGTCCGAGATCCCCCTGTCGGAGATGCGGCGGGAGGCGTTGAAGGCCGGGCATTGGGAAGGGGAGCTTCGCCACGCACGGCGCGACGGTTCCCGGATCATCGTTGAAAGCCGCTGGGCGGTCCGCCGTCTTCCCGACGGTGCCTGGGAAACCCTGGAGATCAACAGGGATATCACCGAGCGCAAGGGGGCTGAAGCGCTGACCCGTTCGGCCTCTCTCTACGCCCGCGGCCTGCTGGAAGTCAGCCTTGATCCCCTGGTGACAATCAGCCGTGAAGGAAAGATCACGGACGTGAACAAGGCCACGGAGGAAGCCACGGGCCTCACCCGCGATCGGTTGATAGGGACCGATTTCTCCACCTATTTCACGCAGCCGGACAAGGCGGATCAGGGCTACCGGCAGGTTCTTCTGGAGGGCTCCGTCCATGACTACCCGCTCAGCATCCGCCACGTATCGGGGCGGGTCATGGACGTTCTCTACAATGCAACCGTCTACCGGGGAGAGAACGGGGAGGTGAGAGGGGTCTTCGCCGCGGCCCGCGATATCACGGAGCGGAAGCGCACGGAAGCGGAGCTGGAGAGTTACCGCAGGCACCTCGAGGACTTGGTGAAGCAGCGGACCGCGGAGCTGGAAGAGGCGGTTGCGGAGCTGGCCAGGTCCAACAAGGACCTGGAGCAGTTCGCCTACGTCGCCTCGCACGACCTGAAGGAGCCTCTGCGGATGGTCACCGGATTCCTGGACCTGCTCATGCAGAGCAACCCCAAGGGGCTCGACAAGAAGAGCCGCGAGTACATTGCTTTCGCCGTGGACGGCGGACAGCGGATGCAGGTCCTCATCGACGATCTTCTCACCTACTCCCGGGTGGGGAGAAACAAGGTTGCCGAGCCCGCTGATCTCGACGATATTCTCAGTAAGGTGCAAAAAAGCCTTCGGGTGAGCTTCGAGGAGTCGGGCGCCACTCTCACGCACGACCCTCTGCCGACAATCTCATGCAACCCGGTGGAGATGATGCAGGTATTCCAGAACCTGATCGGCAACGCAATCAAGTTCCGGGGCGATAAAACGCCGATGATCCATGTGGGCGCCCGCCGCGAGGAGGAGGGGTGGCTGTTCTTTGTTCGGGACAATGGGATCGGCATCGATCGGCAGTTCGCTGACAGGATCTTCATGATCTTCCAGCGGCTGCACACGCGGGACAAGTATCCGGGAACGGGAATAGGCCTCGCCGTCTGCAAGAAGGTGGTCGAGCGCCACGGCGGGCGCATCTGGGTGGAGTCGAAGCCCGGGGAAGGCTCGACGTTTTACTTCACTATCGTGCACGCATGAGGGGGAAACGGACGTGGGTGCGGTTGAAGTTCTGATCGTGGAAGACAACGAGGGCGACGTCCGGCTGGTCAAGGAAGCCATGGCGCGGGTGGGGCTTTCCCACCATGTCACCGTGCTTACCGACGGTGTGCAGGCCATGGAGTTTCTCCGCCGCTGCGGCCAATATCGCACGGCATGCCGCCCGGACCTGATCGTGCTCGACCTGAAGCTCCCCAGGAAGGACGGCAGAGAGGTCCTCGCCGAGATCACGCCGGATCCGGAGCTGGCCCGCATACCGATGGCTGTCCTGAGCAGCTCCCAATCCGAGCTGGAGCGCGCCAAGGCGTATAACTTGCCCCAGGAGTGCTATTTCACGAAGCCCGCGACATTTACGGGATACATGCAGGTTGTCAAATCCATTGAGGAATATCGATTGAAAACGGCATCGAGGCTCTAGGGCAGCGGCGATGGAGCGCACCGGTAAAAGGGTCCTGTTGGTCGAGGACGAACGCGACCAGGCGCTGCTTCTCCAGGCCGAGCTCGAGCGCTGCTGCCCGGCTCAATTCGAGCTGGAATGGACTCAATCCCTTCAGGCCGCCCTCGAGGCGATCCGCCGTGAGCCCTTCGATGCCATCCTGCTGGACCTTTCCCTTCCTGATTCCCTGGGACTTGAGACGGTGGAGAAGGTGAGCGCCGCATCTCATGTCACGCCCATCGTCGTTCTTTCGGGCCAGAACGACGAACATGTGGCCGTCGAGGCGGTGCGCAAAGGAGCCCAGGATTACCTGATAAAGGACGAGGCCAACGGCCGCTTCATCGCCCGGGCCATCCGATATTCCATCGAGCGCAAACAGGCCGAGGAGCTTTTGCGCCAAGCGAACGACGAGCTGGAGCGCCGGGTCCGTGATAGAACGGCGGAGCTGACAAGGATCGTGGAGACCCTGCAGGGGGAGATGAACCGGCGGTCCACTGCGGAACGAGCCCTTCGCGCGCGCTCTGAGCAGCTGCGTCTCCTTGCCTCGGAATTGACGCTGGCCGAGCAGCGGGAGAGGCAGCGGCTGGCCCTTGTGATCCACGACGGATTGCAGCAACTCCTTGTGGCCGCCAACTACAGGCTGGGCAGGCTCGAGCGGGCTGAAAACCGCGAGGTCCGGCAGGCGGCCACCGAGGTCGGCCAGCTCATCTCGGACTCCATCGAGGCTTCCCGCTCTCTCACCTCGGAGCTCGGCCCGCCCATCCTTCGGGTCGGGAGACTCATCCCCGCGCTGGAATGGCTGGTTCGCTGGATGCAGGACAAACATGGGCTCGCCGTGGACATGGAAGCCCATGGAAACGTGGAGCCGGAGGCGGAGGACATGACCGTTCTTCTCTTCCAGGCCACCCGCGAGCTGTTGTTCAACGTCGTCAAGCACGCTGAGGTGAAAGCCGCCCGCGTCCAGGTTGCCCTCGTGGACGGCCAGGTTCAGATCACGGTTACCGACAAGGGAGTGGGCTTCGATCCGAGGCAGCTGCGGGCGGAAGGCGCTCCCAGTGGAGGCTTCGGCCTGTTCAGCATCAAAGAGCGCCTTGACCTCATGGGAGGGCGCGTGGAGATCGACAGCGCTCCCGGCAGGGGAAGCAGGTTCAAGCTCGTGGCACCCCTTCCCTCGTTGGGGCCGGAAGCGGTTCAGAGGGCAGACCAGCGGCCAAGGGTGTCCGTGGGGATGGCCGGGGCGCGGGAGATCGGGCGGGTGAGAGCCGAAGGCAGAATCCGCGTCATGCTGGTGGACGACCACGTCGTCATGCGCCAAGGCCTCGCCGCGCTGCTTCAAGAGGAGCCGGACATCGAGATCGTCGGAGAGGCATCCGATGGGAAATCCGCCGTGGATCTTGCCCGCGAGGTCCGCCCGGATGTCGTGCTCATGGATGTCAGCATGCCGGGGATGAACGGAATCGAGGCGACGCGGATCATCCATGCCGAGAATCCCCGCGTCCGCGTCATCGGCCTGTCCATGTTCGAGGAAGCTGACCAGGCGGCCGCGATGCGCCAGGCCGGGGCCGTGGACTACCTCAACAAGACGGGGCCGTCGAACGCCGTGATCATGACCATCAGGGCCCGCATCGGCCCGCCGGGATCGCAGACCGAAGGGGAGCGGGCCCGCCCCGAGAGCCGGATGGAGGGCGCGGGAAAAGACGCGCAGAGCGACGGCGGCGCGCTCTGAGGGGGCAGGCATGGGCGGACCGATGGGAGCGATCGCTCGCTCGCCTTTCCTTCAGTCTCTCCTCACGGTTGTAACCTACGCGCTGTATGCCTGTGTGCTCGGCGCCGGCCTCGCTCCGGCCGCGCTGTTCGTCTCATGGGCGCGATGGACGCTTCTTCCGCCGGGCGGCCCCTTTGCCGCGGGAAGGCTTCTTCTCTTCTGCCTCTGCCTGGGGGCGGGTTTGTTCGTTTTTCTCTTCTTTGTGCTTGTCCTGATCGCCCTTGTCGTGAGGATGTTTTCAGTCGGCGTGAAACCGGGGAGGCATCATCTCGCCTCCGCCGCCGCCTGGGAAGGAACATGTGGCTCACCACGGTTCAGCTCCTCGACCCCTACATGATCAACATCGGGGACGACACCGTGGTGGGGGAGACGCCGTGCTCACGGCCCACCTCTTCGAGAACGACACCCTGTTCATCGCTCCGATTCGGATCGGGAAGAACTGCATGATCGGCGCGCACGCCATCCTCTGCCCGGGCGCGGTGGTGGGCGACGGGGCAACGGTGGGCATCCGTTCCGTCGTGCGGGTGGGGGGTCGCGTCACCGCGGGGTCGCGGCTCTCCTCCGGCGCGGGGGAATGAGCGCAAAGGTAAGAAGAACCACGACGCCGAAGCCGATATAGGCGATGAGGAAAACCCAGGCCGGAAAGTCGTAGAAGATGACGCTCCGCACCAGCCGGGCGATGAAGGAGATCTGTCCCTCGACGTGCTGGCCGGCAAGCTCCCGCAGCCGGTATTCCCAGACCGTCAAAGGGCAGAGGGTGCCTGCCATGGCCTCCACGGCCACCAGCACCACCGCGGCCAGGTGAACGATTCTGAAGCTCAGATTGCGGACCCAGGCCCAGCGCAGGAAAGCGCCCAGGAGGATTGCCGCTTCTCCTCCTACCGTGAAAGCCACGTAGCAGGAGTGGAAGACCACGATGATGTCGGCAAGCAGGGTATAGCGAGCCACGGGGAGCCGCCTCTCATCCCAAGCATACGGCTTTCAGGGGCGGCTTTCAAACCCATGCGCGGCTACGCTCCGGGCAGTCCCTTGATGGTGTCGCGCTCGATGTCCTTGAAGTACTTTACCGTGCTCACCTTGAGATCGCCCAGTGAGTCTTCGTCGCAGACGATTATCGTCTTTTTATGGAGCTGGAGCATGGAGACGGTCCACTGCTGGTTGACCCCCTCCTCCACAAGCTTCTGCAGGGCCCGGGCCTTTGCGTGCCCGCTTACGATGATGAGCGCCTCATCCGCGTCCATCACGGTGCCGACGCCTACCGTGAGGGCCATCCGGGGGACGGCTTTCATGTCGCCGCCGAAGAAACGGGAGTTGGCCATCCTGGTGTCGTCCGTGAGAGTCTTGACCCGCGTGCGGGAGCTCAGGGATGAGTACGGCTCGTTGAAGGCGATGTGGCCATCGGGTCCCACGCCGCCGAGAAAAAGCCGGATGCCGCCCAGGGATTCGATCTTCTTCTCGTAGCGCTCGCACTCGCCCTCCAGGTCCGCGGCCAGGCCGTTGAGGATGTTGATGTTTTCACCGGGGATATCCACGTGGCTGAAGAGGTGCTGCCGCATGAAGAAGTGAAAGCTCTGAGGATGATCCTCGGCAAGGCCGACGTACTCGTCCATGTTGAAGGTGACCACGTTGGCAAAGGAGACCCTGCCCTGCCTATTCAGCTCCACCAGCTTCTGGTAGGTCCCCAGCGGGGAAGATCCCGTGGGAAGCCCCAGCACGAACGGCCTGTCTCGTGTGGGCTTGAATGCGTTGATCTCGGCGCAGACGTAGTGGGCCACCCATGCGCTCAGAGCCGCGTAATCGTCATGAATGATGACTCTCATGAATGCCCTCCCCTATTCCTTGATTCCCCCCGATGTTGATGGTTATGCTCTGCCGCGCCCTTGTCACAAGACGCACGTGCCAACCTTAAAATAAGGAGGATTGGGTTGGAAGCAAAGAAAAACGGAGGCGCAGTCAGCGCTCCGTCATCGGCTCCCTGCGTACGGATTGCCTTTCTACAAGCGATGGTGCGAATGTCTTCGCGAAAAGCGGCCGGCCGGCCGGCCCTCCGCCGGCGGATTCCGCGGTTTCCGGCCCCTCCATCTGGGCCAGGAGGAACTCCGCCATGGTCTTTCCCATCTCGAAGCAGGGCTGCATCACCGTGGTGAGGGGCGGGCCGAAGACGGCGGCGAGCTCGATATCGTCCACTCCGATAACGCTGAGATCTTCAGGGATGGAAATGCCCAGCTCCGCTGCCGCCTTATAGACTCCCGCGGCTACCAGGTCGTTGTAGCACAAGAAGGCAGTGGCTTGAGGCGCGGCTCCTGCCCTCCCCGGGAACAGCCCGGCCGCCGCCTGCCGGCCATCCTTCATGGTGGCGCCGGCCGGCACGATCATCTCTTCCGTGAAATGCAGTCCGGCCTGGATCACGGCGTCCTTGAAACCCGCGGCCCTCTGTTCCGCGGCGCCCGAGGAGACGGGACCGCGGAGGTGGACAATCCGTGTATGACCCATCTCCAACAAGTATTCGGCGGCAAGCCTTCCCGCCCCCCGCTCCGAGAACTCAGCCCGGGAAGTCTCCATGCCCGGGAGGCTTCCCAAGGTAACGAGCGGAGTGCCGCGGGCGATGAGGCTCCAGATGTGCCCAAGGTCGATGCCGATCTGCTGGGGAGTGATGATGATCCCGTCAACCTGGTAGCTCAAGGCGGCCCCTACAGCCTGAACCTCCCGCTCATGGTCGTCCTCGGTGCTGAGAAGGAGCGTGCTGTACTTTTTTGGCGCGAGCACGCTGTTGATCCCCTCCACGATCCTGGAGTTGAAGGGGTTCATGATGTCCTTGAGGATGAGGGCCACGAGGTGGGTGGACCTCCTTCCAAGCGCGCGGGCAAGCCTGTTCGGCTGATAGTGGTAGCGCGAGACGACCTCCAGCACTTTCCTGCGCGTCGGCTCGGAAACCCAGGGTTTGTCCGAAAGCACGGCATGTACCGTGGATCGGGAAGTGCCGCTCAGCCTTGCAATCTCTTCCATCGTCATAGTTTTACACGTGTAGTATATCATTTTCCTTTTATTTGTCAATATTATTTCTTTCAATATAAATAATTATTCTATTTCCTGACTTTCTAACGATTTATTATTGACATCGTGTATAATGGATGATATCATGGATTTGACTTAAGGAGTTTCAAATGGAAGTGGAGAAAAACAAGCTAATCGTTGTCACGGGCGCCGGCGGCTTTATCGGGGGGTGCCTCGTTTCAGACCTCAGGCGCCAGGGCTTCAAACGCATACGCGCCGTTGACAGAAAGCCCCTGAACCAGTGGTACCAGGCTTTCGACGATGTTGAAAACCTCGTCCTCGACCTCAAGCTCCTGGAGAATTGCACCACGGCGGCGCAGGGGGCATCCGAGATATATAACCTCGCGGCCGACATGGGAGGAATGGGCTTCATCGAGAAGAACAAGGCCCAGTGCATGCTCTCCGTGCTCATCAGCACGCATATGCTGGAAGCGGCACGGGTAGTCGGCGTGGAGCGGTTCTTCTACTCGTCCTCAGCCTGCGTGTACAATGCCGACAAACAAAAAGAGGCCCATGTAACCGCCTTGAAGGAAGAGGACGCTTACCCCGCGCTTGCCGAAGACGGCTACGGCTGGGAGAAGCTGTTCAGCGAGAGGATGTGCCGCCACTTCCGCGAGGATTTCGGAATGGAAACCCGCGTGGCGCGCTTCCACAACGTGTACGGCCCCTACGGCACCTGGGACGGCGGAAGGGAGAAAGCGCCGGCCGCGCTCTGCCGCAAGGTAATCGACGCCAAGCACCGGAAAACCGGCCAGATCGAGATCTGGGGCGACGGCGAGCAGACACGGAGCTTCATGTTCATTGACGACTGCGTGAAGGGCATCCAGCTCATCGCCCAGAGCGACATCCTGGAACCCATTAACCTGGGATCGAGCGAGCTTGTCTCAATCAATCACCTGGTGGACATCGTGGAGGAAGTGGCCGGGGTGAAGCTGAAAAGAGAATACGATCTCGACGCCCCCAAGGGCGTGCGGGGGCGGAACAGCGACAACACGGCCATCAAGAAGCGGCTGAATTGGGAACCGAAGATCTCCCTGCGCGAGGGGATCGCGAAGACATACGCATGGATCGAGAAGCAGTACGCGGACCGGCTGGCCGGAAAGCGGACCGTGAGCTGAACCGGAGCGCTTGGGCATGTCGGACGTGATCGGAGCCATCCCCTATCGCCTCGCGCTCGCCGGCGGATGGATAGACCAGCCTTTCGTCTCCCGGCTCAACCCCGATCCGCCCGGCTCCATGGTCGTGGTGGCCGTTCAGCCCGATTTCAGGTGGATGGATCGCTGCGGCATGGCCACGAGCACGCGGCAGGCGGCCTCGCGGCTCTGGAACGGCGCGCTGCCCGCCCGGGATCCCGCAGACCTGGTGCGCGAGCTGTACGCGGAGGAGAACAGGGGCAAGGCGGATCCCTCGGGATCCCAGGACATGGTCGGCCTCATCTACCCCGGCGTCAGCAGGCTGGATTTCGACGCATCCTCGGAAGGAGGCGTGTTCCCCGAGCACATCGAGTCCAACACGGACCCGGCCGTCGCCCGATGGATCGAGGAGGTCGTCCGGGTGTTGCCCATTGCCCCGCGTCCCGAGAACTACAGCCCGCTGGGAGAGAAGAACCTGGATCCCGGGTGGATCGGCATGCTCGGCAGAACCGGGAAGGACTGCTTCAAGGCCATCGTGGAACGCGACATGCGAGCCCTGGGCCAGTCCATGAACGAGTGCATGAGATGCTGGGAGGCCATCCTTCCCCAGACGGTGCGGCATCCTTCAATCACCGTGGACCTCGCTGGAATTCTCAAGCAGTACCAGGAGCGATACGCCGGGGCCATGTACTCCGGCTGCGGCGGCGGCTACCTCTATGTCGTCTCGGACCGGCCGGTTGCGGGCTCGTTCACCGTGCGCGTGCGCACCTCTTCCGAATACCTCTAGCCATGCGGCGCGTCGTCGTCTGCGGAAGCTTCGACAACATACGCTCCGGCCGCGTCCGTCTCCTGCAGGAAGCCTCGCGCCTTGGAGAGGTTTCCGTCGCGCTCTGGTCCGACGAAACCGTACGAAGGATATCGGGAGCGGATCCCAAGTTTTCGGCGGATGAGCGGATGTACCTCATTGGCGCGCTCAGGTATGTTTCACATGTCTCGATTCACAACATGCCGAAAGGCCCTGATTCGCTTCCGCCGCTCGGGTTTCCCGCTCCGTCAATCTGGGTTGTCGATGCCAAGGAAGACTGCGCTGAAAAGCGGCACCAGGCCGCCTCCCGCGGCATCGAGTATATGGCTTTTGGGGAGAGGGAACTCGACGGTCTCCCTCTCGACGCGCCTGATCGCCGCGATGGACGGCGGAAAGTCCTGGTCACGGGCTGCTACGATTGGTTTCACTCCGGCCACGTACGCTTCTTCGAGGAAGTCTCCCGCCTGGGAGATCTCTCTGTGGTGGTGGGAAGCGACGCGAACGTGCGGATGCTCAAGGGGGAGGGTCATCCCCTGTTCTCCCAGGATGTGCGCCGATACATGGCGGGCTCCGTGCGGTATGTCACCGAGGCACTCATCTCGACGGGACAGGGGTGGATGGACGCCGAGCCCGAGATCAGGCGGATCAGGCCCGATATATACGCGGTCAACGAGGACGGCGACAAGCCGGAGAAACGTGCGTTCTGCGAGGCGAATGGGATCGAGTACGCGGTTCTGCGCCGCGTACCGCGAGCCGGGCTTCCCCGCAGGACCAGCACGGACCTTCGGGGGTTTTAGTCTCAGCGCGGCGCTGCGCGCGGCAGCATGCCGCGCCGAGAGGAGGGGCCGCCCCGAAGAATGCCGCGCGGCCCCTCATTCCACGGGCGCTTCGGCCACCGGGAAAAGAAGCTTCTGGTTTTCGGGCTGGAACATGTTCTGCCGGTTGATGTCTATCGAGCCGGTGTTTATATAGCGCGGAGACTTTTTCCCGTCGATGAGCTCGCGGGCAACCTTGATCCCCAGGTAGCCCATGTTGAAGGGCTTCTGGATGATGGTGTCTCTGATGATTCCCTGCTCCACATACTTGAGCACCCGGAAAGTGTTGTCGAACCCGACGAAAAAGATCTTTGCCGCCTTGCCCGATTCGACGAGCGCCCGCGCGGCTCCCCGCGCCGTGGGTTCGTTCAACGCCACAATCCCGCGGAGATCCCTCGTGCGCGCGATGAGGATCTTGGCCTGCACGTAGGCCCGGGAAGCGTCCGAGTTGCTGTACAGGGTGTCGAGCAGCTTCACCTTCCCGTCCAGAAAGTCCCGGACTCCCGCTTCGCGGTCTATGGCGGTTGAGCTTCCCTTCACGTAGCTCATGATCGCCACGGTGTCTCCCGGCTTCACGAAGCGCATGAGGGCGGAGCCGCACTTCTGGCCTCCCTCGTAGCTGTTCGTGCCGATCCGCACGTCCGGGTCGTCCGAGTTGATGAAGGAATCGATGCAGACCAGGGGGATGCCCCGCCGTTTGATCTCCCGGGCCGGGGGAATGAGCAGGTTGTAATCCGCGGCCGCGAGCACGATCGCGTCGGGCTTTTCCTCCATTGCCTGCTTCACCATTTCGATCTGCTCCGCCACGTCGGTTTCGCTTGCAGGACCCCTGATGGATACATCGATCGCGAAATCCTTGCCCGCCGACACGATGCCGTCGCGCACGCTGCCCCAGAAAGGGGAGCCCGTGTAGTCGATGGTCTTGAAGATAACGACGGCTTTCCTGGGCTGCTCGAGGCTGGGGCCGAAAAGATGGCTGCCCCTATACAGGAGGGTGAGCGCGAGCGCGGCGAGGAGGGCCGCCGTAAAGAAGACCAATACCGTGCGATCCTTCACGGAGTCTCTCCTTCCGCGATGACGGGGATCCTGATGGTCGCCGTCGTGCCCATTCCCGGCGCGCTCTCGAACTGAACGCCGAACTCGGGACCGAAATAAAGCCGGATCCTCTCCTGCACGTTGCGTACCCCAACGCCGCTGCTCTGGCTGGGCTCTATTTTTCCGCCCTGAAGCGCCTCCAGCTGCGCCGCCGGCATTCCCACCCCGTTGTCGCTTATCCTGATGACCATGGTCTCCCCATCCAGCTCGCCGATGATCCTGATCAGCCCCGGGCCTTCGCTGTTCTTGATCCCGTGGTAGATCGCGTTTTCCACCAGCGGCTGGATGAGGAGCTTCAGGATCTGGCGGTTGAACAGCTCCGGAGTGAAGGCGAGCTCGTACGAAAGCTTGTCCTTGTACCGCTCCTTCTGGATGGCCAGGTAGGTCTCGACGTACTCGATCTCGGTCCTCACGCTGATGGTCTCGCTGCCGCGGCTGAGGCCGAGGCGGAAGAACTTGGCAAGGGAGGAGGTCATGTCGATGGCGCGCTGGCTCTCGCCAAGCTCGATCATCCAAATGATCGAGTCGAGGATGTTGTAGAGGAAGTGGGGGTTGATCTGCGCCTGCAGGGCCCGAAGCTCGAGCTTCCGCTTCAGCTCCTGCTCCCTGCGGCTCTGTTCGATGAGGTCGCGGACCTTCTTGACCGCGATGTCGCAGTCCCGTGCGAGCTGGTAGACCTCGTTCGACGAGTTCACCGTGATGTCGATATCGAAGTTCCCGCTTTCCACGGCCTGCATGGAAAGGCGCAGCGACTCGATGGGCCGGGAGATGCTTCTCGAAAGAAGAGAGGCGACGCCGATCGCCGCCACGAAGGCAAGGAGCGACAGGAGGAGGAAATAGTATTCAGCCTCGCGGCTGGCCCCGAAAAGCTCGTCCAGGTAGGAGACGGCGACCACCGTCCATCCCGTCTGTTCGGAGTTCACCGACGTGTACAGGATGGCCCTCCCATCCACGACGGCGTTGAGGTAGCCCCCGTTCAGGGCCAGCACGTCTGCGATCCGCTCGGACTTCAGGTTCCCGTAGATGAGCTGCTGGCGGGGGTGATAGACGATCTCGCCATTGCGGTTGAGGATGAAGACATAGCCGGACTTGCCCAGCCGGATGTCCCGGCACAGGCTCGCGATGATGTCGTAGTTCAGGTCCACCTGGATGATGCCGATGCCCTCGGTTTCGGGGGTTTCCCGCATGTCGCGCACCAGGGAGATGACCCAGGGATAGCGGTTGTCGACGAGGTTTTCGACGTGGGCCGAGGAGACCGAGGGTCTGCCCGACGCCAATCCCGCCTCCAGCTCTTCGAAGCGCTCCCGGAAGCTCACCGTTGGGTTGAGCCTTCCGCCCGGCGCGGATGCGATGGCCCTTCCGTCACGGGTGATGAGGAAGAGCGAATCGATGTCCCTGCGCACCGAACGGATGGCCTCGAAGGACTTGCCTATCGCTGCGCGAAGCTCGGGAGAGTCGGCGCCGGGGCTCGACATGAAAACACGGACATCCTCGTTGTTCACCGCCACGAGGGCGATGTCGTCCATGTACTTGATGTAGTTCTCGATGACCCTTTTCATCTGGTTGACGACCTGCGTCGTCGCCTCCTCGGCGTTCTGCACGAGGATCTTTCTGAGGTAATAGACCGAGAGTGCCCCCAGGAGGAGGATGGTGAAGATGATGAGGGCCGTGAAAGCCCTGATGAGGGTGTTCTGGATGCGGCGGATCTTCATCTGTCGTCGAGCTTCCCGCGGTTCTGGTTCCTGAACTCGGAGGGCGTGATGCCCGCGTGCTTCTTGAACAGCGAGCTGAAGTAGCGGGCGTCGGGATACCCGCACGCCTCGGCGATTTCATAGGTCATGAGGTCCGTCGTCGCCAGGAGCTCCCTGGCCCTCGCGAGACGGAACTCGGTGAGGTAATCCACGAAGCTCTTGTTCAGGTGGCGCTTCACGAGCTTCGACAGGTAGCTCGCGCTGATGGAGAGGCTGTCGGCGACTTTCTGGATGTGCAGATCCTCCTCCGCGTAGTGTCGCGCGAGGTACTCCTTGAAGTCCAGGACCTTCCACTGGGGGAGGGGGAGGTTGCGGGAGGCGAGCGCCGTCGCTGCGAAAACGGAAAGCCGGGAAAGGACGGCCTGCACCTCCTCCGCCGTGCGCAGGCGTTCCACGGTCCTGTAGTAATCGATGCCGAGCTCGCGGGCGACGGTTGCCGAGGAAACCCCAAGGCCGCCGAAGTCGTCGAGGATGGTCGCGAACAGGTCGTCAATTTCGTGCCGAATCCTCTGCGGGGAGAGGCCCGCGCCGCGCATGGCGCGGAAAAAGGCGTCCGCCTGCGCCCCGGTCTCCGCGGCGTCACCCGACAGCAGGGAACGGCAGAGCTTTTCGCTTCGCGATCTGAGCTCCGCGATGCAGGCGGGATCGTCCTCCCTGGCTTGCGTGTAACGGAACGCCTTTCCCGCTTCCGTGACCAGGCGGCAGGCCAGAGCGGCCGTGGCCTCATCATAGGTCCGGGAGGCGTCGACCCAGCTCTCGTAAGCCCTGCCGATCCCGACCGTCGTCTCCGGCCCGGAGGCGGCGACGGCTTTTACGCCGACGATCTCCGCCTGTCTGTCGCAGCTCTGTGCGTCTGCTTCGAAGACGAGGACGGCCTCGCGGTCCTCCCGCGGTCGGAAAACGAGGGCCCTGCGGGCCGAGCCGGCGGCCTGGGCCAGGGGCTGCGGGAGGAGACCATCAGCGGCCCCCGCCCCCTCGCCGGCCTGTCCTTCGGGAATGGACGGGGGCCTCTCGGCGACTACTGCTACGCACGCGAGGCCCTTCGGGGAGAAGCCGAACAGGTCACGGAACTTCTCTTCGGAAATGCCCGGCGTTCCCGAGACGATGTCCAGGAGGCTGCGCACTTTGAGAAGGCTTTCTCCCCTGTCGGCCCGCTCCTTGAGCATTGTTTCGTCCTCGCGGGAGCGCCGGTCGGCGTCGAGCTTCGCCTTGAGCTTGACCACGAGGTTGCCGAGCTCACGCGAGGTCACCGGCTTCAGCACGTAGTCGAAGACCTTCGTCCTGATCGCCTTCTGGGCGTATTCGAACTCGTCATAGCCGGAGAGGATAACGACAAGGGTGTCGGGGCAGTTTTCGGCCGCGTACGCCGCCACCGCCAGCCCGTCGACGTGGGGCATGTAGATGTCGGTCATCACCACGTCGGGATGAAGGCTGTCGATGGCTTCGATTGCCTCCCTGCCGTCGCGGCAGGGCTCCAGGAACTCGAAGCCGAGGCTCTTCCAGTCGATCTTGTCGGTGAATCCGCGGCGGACGATCTCTTCGTCGTCCACCATCAAAAACCTGTACATTACTGGTGCCGTCCGCTGTGCGTATGTCATCTTCGCCCGCAATGAACGAGCCATAATAAACCCTCTTGCTCAAGAGATGAAAGCGGCTGACGTGCCCCCTTCCCCGAAAAAAAATGGCCGTCCGTCTCTTTCGACACGGGCGGCCGTCAGGGCGTTCCCTCGGGAACGCCCTGGGGCAGCATCAGAGAGGTTCAGAGAACCGAGATCGGTTTAATACAGGACGTTCTTCGCTGCGGTGCTGTCGATGTTGTCCTTGGTCACGATAATGAACCCGGTGTCGACCTTTGCCGGGACCTTCTTCTTCGCAATAGCGGCGTCATACGCGGTTTTGACCCCGAGATAGCCCATATTGTAGGAGCTCTGCACGGCGATTGCCTGCAAGGTGCCGTCCTTGATGAAGTTCTGCAGGGGCGCATTGCCGTCAAAGCCGATCGCAACGATCTTTCCGGCGAGCCCTGCCTGCGCGATGGCACGACCCATTCCAACCGCGGTAGGCTCATTGGCGCCAAAGATACCCACGAGGTCCGGGTTCGCGGCAAGGACGTTGGTGGTCTGGTTGAGCGCGGTGGGCATGTCGGCGTTGGAGTACTGGGTGGTCACGATCTTAAGGTGCGAGTTCTTTGCGATGTAGTCCTTAAATCCGCCCACGCGGCCGATCTCTGAACCGACGCCTGCAACATAGGACATGACCGCGATATTTCCCGAGTCGCTGCCGGTCGCCGCCTTCACGCGATCGATAAGCTCCTTTGCGCATGCCCTTCCGGCCGCGTCATTGTCCGTGGCCAGGAAGGAGACGTAGTTCGACGGATCTCCGGTCAGAAGGGAGTCGATGACGACGACCGGGATTCCGGCAGCCTTCGCCTTCTTCACCACGGGGACCAGGGCGGTTACGTCCGAGGGGGCGAGGACAATGCCCTTGACGCCGCGGTCGATCGCGCTTTCAACGATGTTGATCTCCTCGGTGATATTGCTCTCGGATTGGGGCCCGAGGAACGTGACCGAGAGCTTCGGGCTCAGCGCCTTGAGCTCTTTCTGGGCATTGAAACACCCGGTCTGCACATTCTGCCAGAAACTGGAGTTGCCCGTCTTGACGATGACCGCGATCTCCTGGGCCGAAAGCGCCCCGGCGACGAAGGCCAGCATCATGAGGATGATGAGCAGCTTTTTCATAAAAACCTCCTTCACGAATATCACAGTCCATACGGACTGCGTTTCCCGATGGTATGATGTCCTGCGCGGACTTCGCCGCTGCGGGACGACAACTCCCTGCCGCTACTTCCTCCTGATCTGATCGAAGTATACGGCGAAAATGACGACGAGCCCGATAACGATCTGCTGCATGAAGTAATTCGCCCCCTGCATCGTGAGACCGACCGTGAGTATGCCGATGATAAAAGACCCGATCACCGTCCCTCCCACCGTGCCCACGCCCCCCATGAAGCTCGTACCGCCAATGATGGCGGCGGCAATTGCGTTCAGCTCATAGCCCACTGCGCTGTTGGGCTGGGAGGTGACCATCCGCGAGGCGAGGATGATGCCGACCAGGCCCGCGAGCAAGGCGCAGAAGATGTAGTTGACGATTTTGACCTGGCCGACCTTGATCCCGGAAAGCCGCGCCGCCTCTTCATTCGACCCGACGGCGTAGGTGTACCTCCCGATCCGCGTTTTCTTGAGGATGAAGTGGCAGACGAGGGCTACCACGATCATGATGAGCACCGGGTAGGGTATGCCGGGGAATTGGGGCCCGATCCCGAAGACGGTGTTGTTGCCCAGCGCGCCGAAGGATTCCGGCGCCGGCTTCGCGTTGGCGTTCGTTATCGTAAGGGCGACCCCGCGAACGACATCCATCATGCCGAGCGTCGCGATGAAGGGAGGCAGCTTCATCCTGGTGATCAGAAGGCCGTTGACGAGGCCGCAGGCGACTCCGACGAGCAGACCGATGAGCATGCTGGCCCAGATCGGGACTCCGGCAATCGATGCCATCACGGCGACCGTACCGGTGAGGGCGATGACCGATCCGATGGAGAGATCGATGCCGGCCGTGATGATGGTGAAGGTCACGCCGATGCCCATGAGGGTTGTCGTGCTTGTCTGCAGGGCGAGGGAAAGGATGCTTCGCATGGTGAAGAAATTCTTCGCCGTTATCGAGAAAACGGCAAACAGCACGACAACGGCGCCGAAGGTGATGAACTTGTCCAGGGCCAGCTGGGAACGCCTCTGCACGCCTCCGACCTCCAGGGCGCGCTCTTCGACGGGTTTCGGTGCGAAATCATTCATGACTGTGCCTCTCGTTCAGCGGGTTTTGGTGCGGTGCTCGGACCCGCTGCCTGTCGCCGTGCCAACCCCGGCGGCGAAGTTCAGGATCTCCTCCTGGGTGGTGTCTTTTGTGACCAGCGTCGCTTTGAGACTTCCTTCATGGAGCACCAGGACGCGGTCCGTCATGCCCAGGATCTCGGAAAGCTCTGCGGAGATCATGATGACCCCGACCCCCCCCCGGGCCAGGCGCTCGATGAGCTCGTAGATCGCGTACTTGGTGCCGACGTCGATGCCGCGGGTCGGCTCGTCGAAGATTAAAATCTTCGAGTTGCAGAAGAGCCACTTGGCGACGACCACTTTCTGTTGGTTGCCGCCGGAGAGGTTGTTGACCACCTGGGTGAGACTCGGAGTCTTTATCGTGAGCTCGTCCACGTACTTCTGGCAGGCTTCCAACTCCCGGCTGCGGGAGATCACGCCGAACCTCTGCGAGACGTGCTTCATGTTGGCCATGGTGACGTTCTCTGCCAGCTGCATCCTCACGGCCAGCCCTTCCAGCTTCCTGTTCTCCGAGAGGTACGCAATCCCCGCCTGTATGGAATCCGAGGGCGAGGCCAGGGACAGCCTGCGGCCGTTCATGATCACTTCCCCCGAATCGATGTGATCCGCCCCGAAGATGGCCCTGGCCAGCTCCGATCTGCCCGCGCCCATGAGGCCCGCAATGCCCAGGATCTCATTCTTGTACAGGTCGAAGGAGATGCCATGAAGGATGCCCTTGCGGACGATGTTTCGGACCTCGAGGATCTTCTCGCCGGTGGGGATGTTGCGCTTGGGTGGGAACTTGTTCTCCAGCTTGCGTCCCACCATCCGGCTCACGATCTCCTCAATGCTGATCGCGTTGTACTGGTCGGTGCTGACGTGGTGGCCGTCTCGAAAGATGGATATCCGATCTACGATGTGCTTCAGCTCTTCCAGGCGATGTGAGATGTAGATGATTGCCACCCCATGGTCGCGCAGCGTGTGAATGACGTTGAAAAGCTCGTCTATCTCGGATTCCGGGAGCGCGCTGGTCGGTTCGTCCATGATGAGGACTTCCGACTCGAAGGAGAGGGATTTCGCGATCTCCACCATCTGCTGCTTGGAAATGGGAAGCCGGTTAAGCGTTACGGTGGGATCGATATGGAGATTGAGCCGCTCGAGGATAGCCACCGCATCCACGTTCATCTTCTTTTCATTGAGGGTCCCCAACCTCGTCAAGGGTTCCCTGCCGATGAAGATGTTGGCGGCCACCGAGAGATGGGGAATGAGGTTGAGCTCCTGGTAGATGATGGCGATGCCGGCGTCGCGGGCCTGCGTGGAGTCCTGAAACCGGACCTGCTTGCCCTTATACGTGATCACACCCTCGTCGGCCTGGTAATCTCCGCAGAGAATCCTCATGAGGGTCGATTTGCCCGCCCCGTTTTCGCCGACCAGGGCGTGGACCTCGCCCTTTCGCAGGTCAAACGATACGCGGTCCAGCGCCTTCACTCCGGGAAAGCTCTTGGAAACGTTCTCTACTTCTAGGATGACCTCGGGCATGCGCGCGCAATCCTCTCCCCATCAGGTATGCACGCTTTCACCGGGCGCGCAATCGAGAATACGGCACAAAGTGTTGGTTTTTCGGCACTCTCTCCGCACGACGCCCGTGCGGCGCCCTTCCGGGCTTTCAGTGCACCACTCTTCTCTTGTTCCTGATGTAGTCGGCGAAGAGGAACTCGCCCAGCTTGTCCGCCGAGGCGAAGTAGGCGCGGCCGTGGTTGATCCTGGTCATCTCCTCGACGAAGTCCTGAAGCTCCGGGTCCGTGGCGAGCATGAAGGTGGTGATCGTGATGTTGGCCCTCTTGCAGGCGGCGGCCGCCTCCAGGGTCTGGTTCCTGATCTTGGGGTCGAAGCCGTAGGGGTTCCTGTACACCCCGCCGTTCTCCTCGATGGCCGTCGGCTTTCCGTCGGTGACCATGAAAATCTGCCTGTTCTGCTGCCGTAGGCCCTCGAGGATGGTCTGCGCCATCTCCAGGCCCGCCTTGGTGTTCGTATGGTAGGGGCCCACCTGGAGGTAGGGGATGTCCTTGATTTCGATCTCCTTGGCCTCGTCGCCGAAGGTCCCCACCCTCAGCGTGTCCTTTGGGTAGCGGGTGAGGATCAGCTCGGTGAGGGCGAGCGCCACCTGCTTGGCGGGGGTGATCCTGTCTTCCCCATAGAGGATCATGCTGTGGCTGATGTCGATCAGGAGAACCGTGGCCGATGAGGAGAGGTGCTCGGTCTCGTAGACTTCAAAGTCCTCCTCGGCAAGGGTGATCTCGTCCACACCCGCGCGTTTGACCGCGTTGGAGATGGTGCCCAGGGCGTCGATCATGGTCACGGCGTCTCCGAAACGGTAGGGACGCGTCTCGGTGAGCCTCTCGTCTCCATCCCCCGAGCGGGGAACCCGATGCTGGCCGAATCCCGACTTCACGAGGTTGGAGAAGATCTGGTTCAGCGAGTCCTTTCGGATCACCTGCTCGCCCTTGGCCGTAAGGGAGTAGCCACCCTCCTTCAGCCGCTCGATGATCCGCTCCTCCTCCAGGTGCTTTCGAAACTCCTCCAGGTCGAGGTCGGCGCCGATGTTGCCCCGCTCCTGGAGGTACTTCATCCAGCGGAAAACCTGATCCACATCCCCCGCCGCCATGAGCATGAGGTAGTTGAAGAGGCTCATGAGGTCCTGAAAGCTCTTCAGGAGGCTCTCGAGCGTTTTGTCCCATTCCGAATATTCCCACAACACGAGTTCGGCTCTCCGTATCAGTCCGCGTCGTCCTTTGCCATGTGGTCGAACATCGCCTTGAGCATGTCGCGGTATGCCGTGCGCGTCTTGTCCTCCCACTTGGAAACCATGGAGTGCTGGTGCAGCCCCTCCAGCACGAACTCCATTCCCGGGGCCAGGCCGTCGCGCTCCGTGAGGCTCAGGTACTTCGAGGTCATCTCCTTCAACCCGTCCACCTTCTCCAGGCGCTGGCTGTACTCGCTGAAGGGGATCTCGTCTGAGGTCTCCACCGTGTTGCCCTTGGAAAACCAGTTGAGGATGGGCTGGAAGGGAGTGGCCTCCTGCCGCGACGAGCGCGACGGCTGCCCCTCCTCAACCTCCCTCTTCTGCTTCTTGGGCACCGGGTTGGGGAAGTAGCGGCGGAACGACTCCTTGACCGCCTCCCCGATGATCTTTCGCGCCACGATCGCCGCGCCCTGCTGCTCCCCCTCGTAGACGAGCTCCACCTTGCCCGTGATGGCCGTGACGGCGGCATGGAGGTCGCTTATCCGGGGATACACCCTCTTCTCTCCATGCAGGAGCCCGCGCCTCTCCATGTTGGAAAGCACGTTCTCCATGAGGGAGATGCTCATCCGCGCGGAGACCCCCGAGGCCTGGTTGACGTACTCGCTCTTTCTTGCAGCGAAAGCCACCTCCTCGATCAGCTCGCGGAACCACTGGGGCATCTCCAGCTCGAAGTTGCCGTCCCTCTCGGTCCATGCCTCCTGCGCCGTGATGGCGAGGGCCGCCGCGCGGTCTGTGGGGTAGTGCGTGATGATCTGCGAATCGATCCTGTCCTTCAGAGGCGTGATGATGTTGCCCCGATTGGTGTAATCCTCGGGGTTCGCCGAGTAGACCATGATGATGTCGAGGGACAGCCTGACGGGGAAGCCCCGGATCTGGATGTCCTTCTCTTCCATTATATTGAGAAGGCCCACCTGGATGCGGGGGGGAAGATCGGGCAGCTCGTTGATGGAGAAGATGCCGCGGTTTGTCCGCGGGATGATTCCGTAATGGATGACTTCCTCGTCCGCGTAGGTGAGCTTGCGCGTCGCCGCCTTGATGGGGTCGATGTCGCCGATGAGGTCCGCGATGGTCACGTCGGGAGTGGCCAGCTTTTCGCGGTAGCGGTCCTCGCGCGAGAGCCATTCGATGGGAGTCTCGTCTCCCATGTCCGCCACCGCCGCCCTCCCCTTCTTGCTGATGGGATGGAAGGGGTCGTCGTTGGTCTCGGTGCCCGCGATCACGGGCAGCCGCTCGTCGAGAAAGCGCACCAGCCCGCGCAGGATGCGCGTCTTGGCCTGGCCGCGGAGGCCGAGGAGGATGAAGTCGTGCCGCGAGAGAATCGCGTTCACCAATCCGGGGACAACGGTCTTCTCGAATCCGATGATGCCGGGGAACAGATCCTCCTTGTCCCGAAGCATGCGGATCATGTTTTCGCGCATCTCGTCCTTCACGCTTCGGGGACGATACCCCGACTTCTTCAATTCACTGAGGGTTCTTGGGAGTTCCACACCTTCCTCCTGGGATACCCTAAAGGTACTGATATTCGAAGCTTCGGGGAAATGCCGGGCGGTTCGGGTTGGGGCGGTGCTGGCTGGGGCGTCACGGGTCGGGAACGAACTTGTATCCATGCCGCGGCGACGCCGAGCCTTCCCGTCTGCCGGGGGAGCTCTGGCAAGGGGTTGGGCACGACCGCCTTGGGCGGATTAAAATTTGCTATCAAATGCTAAATAGACGACTCTGTTCTGCTTCCACGCGCCGAGGGTCGTCGATGCGGTGCCTTGGAAGATCATGACGCCGAGCTTCAAAGTCATGTTCAGTGAGGGGAGGTACTGGATGTCCAGGCCGCCCATGACACCGTAATTGTTGGAGATGTAGCCCCCGATGTCGCTGGAGGAAAAGGCATCGGAGATGTTGTTGACGTTTGCCATCCCCGTCGCGCCGAGCGTGAGCTTGTCCGAAAGGAGGCTCACCTCGAGCCTGAGCAGGGCGTAATCCTGGAGCCTCTCCGAACCCGTGTTGCCGCGCTCGTTGAAGAAGCCATGATTGTACTGGAGGTTGAAATAGAAGATTCCCCCGATTTTCTGGCTTATTCCCACGGTATATTTCGCGTAGGGCTGGTCGGAAACCGCCGTGGCGATGGTTTCGTTCAGAAGGGCTTGCGATGCGTTGTCATATGTCTTGATCGATGTCGTTTGCTTTTCAGGGAAGAACACGCCGACCTCGGCCCATGCCAGGACGACTGCGAAGTCCTTGGCGAGGTCGAATCCCACCTCCTGCTCGCGGTAATATGCCAGGGTATAGGAATTGCTGTTCAGAGTGAGCGGCGGCAATCCCGGAGTGACGAACAGGTCGACTTCCTTCACGGAGGGCATGTCGTTGATCCGGGTGACGTAATTGGCGGAGAGATCGAAACCGGCGATCGAAGCCCCCACCTTCGCTCCGAGAGCATAGCTTCGAAAGTCGTACTGCGGCGCTTGCGCCGTCTCGGATTCCCATCCCGGGATCGCGTCGACGAAGCCGGCGGTAGTGCCGGCGTACAGCTTTTGGGAAAGCGACTGAATCATGGCGGGATTGAGCAGCGCCACCTGTGAATAGGGCTCGTAGACCACCTGGATGAAGCTGTCGAGCGCCGGCAGGGTGTAGGTGAGGTTCAAGGCCACGGACGGCGTTTTCCTGCCGAAGTCCAACGGATCCGAGAAATCCAAGGGATTGAGCAGGTCTGTGGGGTTGAGCCGATCCGCCGTACCCCAGGCGATCCGCTGTTTGCCGACGGTAAGATCGAGCCCTGAGAAAATGAAGCCGGTGCAGGTGAGATATGCCTCCTCAAGGTCTATCTCCACCGGATAGACGGAGGAGAGAACGCCGAGCTCTCTGGACGTCAGAATGTTGCTCATTGATTGGCTGCCGATGGGATCATTGAAATAGCGGGCATGGAGCTTCACCTTGCAGTAGAGATTGTCATCGACCTGCTGCTCGAAGGCCAGCCCCGCGTTTTCCTGGTTGAAGAGAAACCTGCCGTCGTCGAGGCTCAGACGCGTTTCAGTGGAAAGCTCTCCGTTCACGTCGAGGGCCCACCCTCCCGCTGCAATAAAGCAGGCCAAAGCGAGGAGAAGACCTCTCCTTTTCATGACTATCCTCCTCTTCGGGGCGGCCAAAGGCCGCGCGCAAGTACCGCCTCTAGGGCTTCTTCTTCAAGAACCGCTTTGAAAACACGTCCTTGGCTTCGAGGCCCTGATCGAACCTGATATCGCTGATCGTCATCTCCGTGTAGTGTTTCTTCTCCCGATTCTCCATCCGCAGCCGCGTGGGCACCATGTATGCGTCGGTCTTCTTCACTTCGAGAATAGACAGAAGCTTCTGCATTCTCGTGCTTCGATACATCTCGATGGTCCGGGGAACGTAGTCGGCCTTGTCCACCACCATGACGAGCCGGTCGTATGGGCGATCGACCCCGGCCTTCTTCACGAGCGCCAGGGTCCATGAGGCGTCGTCTTCGGCCGTCACCTCCGCGGCGTAGTCCTTCTTGTAGTCGAAGCTTCCCATTTCGTTATAGGAGAAATCTGTTCCCTGGAAGTCATCGTTCTTGCTCCCGCCTTCGATCCTTCTGATCTTGTTCTGTGCCGGAAGGTAGAGGTACATCTCGTCGGAACTCTCCGTGAGCAGCCCTATGCCTTCGATTCCCGGAGGGGAAACGAACTTGATGACCCTCTTTTCCTTGCCGGAAATCCAGATCCTCAGGGACCTCTGTTCCTTCTGCGTCCCGTCGGAGTTCGCCAGCACCATCGTGGAAAGCCCCTCATAATCCTTCGGACCGGTAAGAGCCTGCTCGGCCTTCGCGAGAATCTCGTCACCGGTGAGGCCAAAGGCGCTCCCGCCCGCTCGAAGGGCGAGCATGAATGCCAGACATGTGATGGATGTCTTTCTCATGATCCACCTCCTCATGATGGAATCGTCATTTCCCCTTCCCGAGCGCTTTTTTCTGCACGACCTTCGTGGCCGCGAGCACCGCGGGAAGGAAGGTCATCGCGGAAAGGCTGCTCGTGAGCATCGTGATGGCCAGAAGCAGCCCCGCGGTTCGCATGGGAATCACATTCGAGCCGAGAAGCACGGCGAACCCGAGGCCGACCGACAGGGCGTTGAAGGCGATCGCCTTCCCCGTCGTTGCAAGGGTTGCCGCGTATGACGCCTGCACGTCCCCGCCGCTCTTCTTCAGCTCCCGCGTGTAGCGGGTGATGAAATGGATGGTGTAGTCGATGCCCGTTCCGATGGCGACGCTCGCGATGATCGCGGTGACGAAATCAAGGGGAATGTCAAAGATCCCCATGATTCCGAAATTGACCATGATGGAGAAGACGATCGCGCACAGGGAAATGACGCCTTCGAGGATCGACCCGAAGGTCAGGCAATTGAGGATGAGAACGGCGCCAAGAGCGACCGCGAGGCTCGACAATTGGTTGATGAAAACGCTCTGCCGTATCCTCTCGATCAGATACGCGCTGCCGGTGATTTCAATGTTCTGGATGCGTACCGAGCGGACGAAGCCGGGAGCGCCGGCGGCGCCCTCTTTCGGGACGGGGATCGTTTTCCATAGGAAAGGCGCAAGGGCATAATTGAGCTCGGATCGAGGCGCATTGGCCAGGGCGGGAAACGCGGTCTCAAGCTCCCCCGTCATTGCCCGCATCTTCGCCTGGCTGCCTTCTTCCTCCGCCAGGGTGACGATGCTCCGAGCCAGGGCCTCAACATCTGCGTTCTCCACCTCGCGGGGATCCGCTACTACGGCCAGAATGGCCTTCCGAGCCCCTTGCGGGGTTATCTCGTGCGAACGCGCGAGCATTCGATACAGGGCCCGGGCTTCCGAATTCGAAAGGGGGATCTCGGCTTCATCCCCCGTGCAATACCCCACGAGCTTCTCTTCGCTCAACGCCCCTGCGGTTTGCCCGCAGATGCGAACCAGGCGGTCGACGATCGCGTCCACGCCTGCGGAGGAGGGCGTTGCCCCATGGCTTCTCAAGGAGTTGGAGATCATGATCTTTTCGAGCTCGGCAAGGTATGGATTGCCGGGAGAGTTCACGATCACCCCGAACTCTCCCCGATATCCGCCGATGAAAGCGTTCAGATACTCGATCAGCCCTCCGACGAACACATTGTCGAAGCTCGGCAGAAGCACCGTGATGAGCCCTTCGTCCTTTTCCTTCGTCACCAGGGATTCGATGGACTTCTTTCCTTCCACGAAGAACCAGAGCTCCTGCACCTCCTTTTTCGTTTCCGGGATCGTGTACATTCCCACCATGGCGTTGTTGAGCTCGGAGATGACGTCAGGAATGCCGCTGGGCGGCGAGAGTTGCTTGTAGGCCTTCATCCTCTCTTCGAGCATGAGAGCGAGCTTGAGAACGTCCGGATCCTGCATGTCCGCCTTGAGATAAACGGAGAGCGGGCTGAAGCCGCCGAAGTGCGCGTTCACGAACCTGCTGGCCACGTTCGGTTCCGCGTCTTTTCCGAAATACCCGAGAATGTCGACCTTGGATGCTATGCGGAAGCTGAAGAGGGAGATCCCGATCCCGAAAAGACTGAAAGCGGCGATCACGATGTACTTGCGCTGCACGAAGATCCTGGCGAGGGCTCTGCTGATCTTGCCGACTATCGCCTTCTCGGGCTCCTCCGCTTGGAACGCGCGCTTCCGTTGCGCGGGCACCTTCAGGTGAAGGAGCACCGCCGGAATGAAGAGCAGGGCGATGATCATGGCAAGGGTGACGCCCACGGCCGTGAAGATCCCGAAGGTCTTGATCACGCTCACGTCGGCCGTGATGTTCGAGATGAACCCCGCTATGGTGGTGAGCCCCGCCATGAGCACGGGAAGTCCCACCTCGCGAATCCCGAGCCCGACGATGGCCTTTGGGTCCGTTTCCGCCGCGGCGTTTTCATAGTAATTGTTGAGCACATGGATGCCGTAGGCGCTCCCCACGGCGATGAGGAGAACCGGTACCGCGGAGCTCAATATATTGAGGGGCACGCGCACAGCCGCCATCACCCCCATGGTGAGGGCGGTGGAAAAGAGCACGGTGACGAGGGGAAGCGCGACGCCCCTGACTGTTCTGAAGGAAAGGAAAAGAACTCCAAGGACGAGGATGCTGACGAGGGGAATGAGGAAGGAGAAATCCGAGAGCACGATCTGCGCCATCGAGTCGAGGAGATACGGGTTCCCGCTGAAAAAAAGCCGTGTGCCGGCCGGTTCGAAGATCCTCGTGGCAATCGACTTCACGTCCCTGCCGACCTGGTCCGACCTCAATCCAAACTTCGGCCGAATGACGACAAGGGCGACGGAGCCGTCCTTGGAAACGATGTTTCCCGCATAGTCCTTCTGCGCCAGGACCCTCTCTCTCAATCGCGAGAGAAAATCCTTGTCCTCGGGCAGCGGGAAGGGAACGAGCTTCTCGACCTTGATCCCTTCCCCGGTTGCCACCACGTCGTCGATGGTGGCCAGTGAGATCTGGTCTTCCACGCTGGGGAGCTTTTCAAGCTCCTGGGCGAACTCGTGGAGCCGGTTCAAGTTTTCCGCGGTGAATACGTCCGTGCAATCGATGGCAACGAGCAGCGGCGTGTTGCTCCCGAACCGCTCATTGATGTAGTGGGGCATGCGGCCGATGTCGCTCCCCTTGTCCACCCAGAAGGTCATATCGTTCTCGAAATGGAGCTGGGAGATGAGAGCCGCGGCGGCCACCGTCACGACGATCACGCTCGCGATAATGGCCCTGGAGAAATGGATGATGAACCGCGCGATACCGTCGTATATTTTTTCCAGCATACCCCTGGTTCCTGATCGCGGCCGGGGCGCTATCGGGCTCCGGGCCCGGAGATAAGCATCTTGATGATGCCCGTGACGCGCCGTATGTAGAGATTCGTCGCCTCCCGCACGGCGGGTTCATCATGGCCGTCGAGCCTGTTCGCAATCATCACGTAATTGATGATGAGGGTGATGCAGAGGAGCTTGTCGATCAGGGAAGCCTCCGGCATGGATGGGAAGCTCTCCCGGAGGGTTCCTTCGATCTTGTCCCACAGCGGATTGATGAAATTCACGATGTCGATCTTGGTCTTGGGAGTTTTCAGGAGGGTCTCGTGGTACAGGATCGAGATGATGTTCTTGTTCCGCGACATATAATCTACAGCGAGGCTGATCAGCCCCTCGATGAGGGCATTGATCCCCTTCGACTTCCTGATGCGGGCTTTTTCGAACAGCACCTCGAATTCGTTCAGGTGCCTCTGGATGAGACTTATCAGCAGCCCCTCCTTGCTCGAAAAGTAGTAATAGATCATGGACTTGTTGACCTTCGCTTCCGCGGCAAGCTCGTCAATCGAGATGCCGTCGAAACCCCTCTCTGCGAAAAGCCGTGTCGAGGCCGTGAGAATTCGCTCCTTGATATTGTTCTTTCGTTCCTTCATGAGACACCTTCTTGTTCCTCTTGATTCAACTGAACGTTCATTCAATGAAGTGTATACCCCTCGGCAAGGAAAATCAAGCACACGAGCCACGGGATTCACGTCACGTCTTCTTGGGCGGATCGCCTCCGGCGCACCGCTCCAAGGCGGGACCGCGGGCGCGCCTTGGAGCGGTGCGCATGCCCCAACACCGTCGAACTAATGTTTGTCGGTTAGGGAAAGGCCACCCCACTGCTCCGCCGGCGCCACGCGGACGGTTCGGGGAGACGACAACGCCCCGTCGAAGCGCCTCCGCCTGCCTGCACCGTAGAGCGTCGCACAGAAAAATTTCAGAATGTTCCCTTGACAATATCAATTGAAAGAACTATTTTAATGGTCACATCAATCCCCAGGATGAAAGAGGCGAATGTGATTGTAAGAAAAGCGAAGAAGACGGCGAGCAAGACTCGCAAGCCCGCGGCAAAGAAAACCGCAGGCAAGGCAACCAAGAAAGCGAAGCCGGCCAAGAAGACCGCGGCCAAGAGCACTCGTTCGAGCGCCAAACGCTCAACGAAAACGGCGAGCAAGACCCGCCGCGCCGCCGGAAGAAAGTAAGGCTTCCTTTTCGAGGCTGAAGCCCATGGGGAGGAGATGCTCTTCTCCTCTCCTGTCTCCCCCATCCGTGTCTTCACCGCCGGACAACTGACGCCTGGCGGGAAGCTCAAATAGACTTCAACATCTCCTCGCAGGCGTGCAGCGTCGTCTCGACGCTTATCGCATCGATTCTCCCCTCGGATGACGCAACGATCCGCACCTCGCCGCCGCGCGGAGACCAGACGGCCGGGTCGGTGGGGCCGCCGGCTGCATCGGGGGCCTCGCCAGTGGTCCCGGCGAACGCCTCCATAATTGAGGAGATTTCGATGCGCATGGGACCGCCACGCGCCCAGCGCGGGCAGGCGTGTGATGAAATCTCCGAGGGCCCCCGCGTGGTAGACCAGGCAGCCGCGATCTCCCGATATCATTTAGGATTCCGGTCCGCGGCCGAAAGCACTCCGCGGGAATGGCAACCCTTCGGCACGAGGGGGAATGGTAGCACAGAAGGACGGTTTTTGATAAGAAAAGGAGCGCGGGAAAACGCGGGCCGGCCGCCGGCGGCGCACATCGGAGATATCTTTGTGAAAGGAGTATTCGACAATGCCAGATCTTGATTTTTCCAAGCTCGACGGCCTGGTGCCCGCCATAGCCCAGGATTGGCGGACCGGAGAGATCCTCATGGTCGCCTTCATGAACCAGGAGGCGTGGGACCTCACGCGCACAACCGGGATCATGCACTACTGGAGCAGGTCACGGGCCAAACTGTGGAAAAAGGGGGAGAGTTCCGGTAACATCCAGGAGGTGAAGGAGCTGCGCGTCGACTGCGACGCGGATTGCGTGCTCGCCAAGGTCCGCCAGATCGGGGACGCCGCCTGCCACACCGGCTACAGGAGCTGCTTCTACACCGTCGTGGACGGGGAGGCGACCCGCGTTGACGGCGTGAAGGTGTTCGATCCCAAGGACAAATACGGAGAATCCAAATGAGCGCACCGGTGATCAAGCTCGGCATCCCCAAGGGCAGCCTGGAGAAAGCCACCATCGAGCTGTTCCAGAAGGCGGGATGGAAGATCAGCACCTCGGAGAGGTCGTACTTCCCCTCTGTAGACGACGGGGAGATCAAGTGCTCCCTCGTTCGCGCGCAGGAGATGGCACGCTACGTCGAGAACGGCGTGCTGGACGTGGGGCTCACCGGCCTGGACTGGGTGCTGGAAAACGGGGCTGATGTGGAGGTGGTGACGGACCTCGTCTACTCGAAGGTGAGCACGAACAAGGCGCGGTGGGTGCTCGCCGCCCTGGCCTCCTCCACAATCAACTCCGTCGCCGACTGCGCGGGAAAGACGATCGCCACGGAGCTCGTGAGCTTTACCAAGAAGTACTTCGCGGACCGGGGCATCCCCGTGCACGTGGAGTTTTCCTGGGGGGCAACGGAAGCGAAGGCGGTGGATGGCCTCGTGGACGCGATCGTGGAGGTCACCGAGACGGGGACCACGCTCCGGGCCAATGGCCTGAAGATCGTGGACACGCTCCTGGAGACCAACACGAAGCTCATCGCCAACCGCGCCAGCATGAAAGACCCCGTCAAACGGCGCAAGATCCAGGGCATCGCGCTTCTCCTGCGGGGAGCCCTCTCCGCCGAGAACATGGTGGGATTGAAGATGAACGTGCCGGAGGCGAAGTTCGAGGAAATCGTGAGGCTCCTCCCCAGCCTCACCTCCCCCACCGTTGCGCGCCTGCACAACACGGCGTGGTTCTCCGTGGAGATCATCGTTCGGGAATCCATCGTGAGGGAGCTGATACCCAGGCTCATCGAACAGGGTGCGGACGGCATCATCGAGTACCCCCTGAACAAGGTGGTGAACAGGAGCGACGCCCTATGAGAGACCTCCGGCCGCCTTCGGGGCAGGGCTCCGCCGCCCCGGAAGGGGATTCACGCTCGCCCGTCTGGCACACGATGGGCGCCTCGGAAACCGCCTCGGCGCTCGGCTCTCACGGCGCGGGCGGGATTTCTCCCGAGGAGGCTGCCGAACGGCTTGCCCAATGGGGGCCGAACGAGCTTGAAGAGAAGCCGCAGCCGGGCTTCCTCGCCCTGCTTTTAGATCAGTTCAAGGACTTCCTCGTCATCATCCTGATCGTGGCCGCCCTTGTGTCCATCTTCCTGGGAGAGCTTGTCGACGCGGGGGCCATCATCCTCATCGTGATTCTCAACGCAGCCCTTGGGGTGATCCAGGAGTCCAAGGCGGAGGAGGCGCTGGCCGCTCTCCGCAAGATGGCCGCTCCCGACGCCCGGGTGGTTCGGGGGGGTGCAACGCGGGTGGTGGCTTCCCGCGAGCTCGTTCCGGGGGACGTGGTGCTTCTGGAGGCCGGCGGCTTCGTGCCCGCGGACCTGCGGCTGGCTGAGAGCGTCAACCTCAGGGTCGAGGAAGCGTCCCTCACGGGAGAATCGGTGCCGGTTGAAAAGGACGCCGGCGCCGCCGTGGCCCGGGAGGCCCCGCTGGGAGACCGCCGTACCATGGCCTACATGGGCACCACGATCAGCTTTGGCAGGGGCAGGGGGATCGTGGTCGGCACGGGAATGCGCACCCAGATCGGGCTCATCGCTGAGATGATCCAGGAGGAGGACCGCGAAGACACCCCGCTTCAGAAAAAGCTCTCCCAGATGGGGAGATGGCTGGGGATCGGGGCCCTCGCCATCTGCGCCGTCGTGTTCCTCGCCGGGGTCCTCGAGGGCCGCGACATCCTCACGATGTTCCTCACCTCGGTGAGCCTCGCCATTGCCGCGGTTCCCGAGGGCCTTCCCGCCATCGTCACCATCTGCCTGGCCCTTGGAATGCGGGAGATGATCAAGCACCACGCCCTGATCAGGAAGCTCCCCGCCGTGGAGACCCTGGGAAGCGCAACGGTGATCTGCACGGACAAGACGGGAACGCTCACGCAGAACGAGATGACGGCGGGGTGGCTCTTTGCCGACGGGGAGCTTCTCTCCGTTACCGGAGAGGGCTATCAGCCCTCGGGAGAGGTCAGGAAGGGAAGCGAGCGGGCGGAGCTTCGAAGCTACCCCTCCGTGAGGCTCCTCCTGCAGGCCGCGATGCTGGCGAGCGACGCCCACCTCGAGATGGGCGGCGAAGCCGATGAAGGCCGCTGGCGGATGGTGGGGGATCCCACCGAAGGCGCGCTGGTGGTTGCCGCCGCCAAGGCGGGCCTCGGGCGGGTCTCCGTGGAAAGCTTCTACCCCCGCGTTGGAGAGATCCCTTTCGATTCGGAGCGCAAGCGGATGACCACGATTCACCGCGTGCCGATCGGAGAAAGCATCCCATCCAAGGAGGCGGCCCCGGTGGGCACGCGCGCTCCCTTCGTCGCCTTCGTGAAGGGCGCCCCGGATCTCATTTTGGAGCGATGCTCGATGCTTGCGTCGATGGGGGCGGTCCGCCCCCTCGGGCAGTCTGACCGCTCCGAGATCCTGGCCGTCAATGCCTCCCTCGCCGCAAAGGCGCTTCGCGTCCTGGGCGCTGCCTACAGGCCGCTCGCGGCGCTTCCCTCCTCCCCCGGCGCCGAAGAGGTGGAGCGGAACCTCGTATTCATCGGCCTCGTGGGAATGATGGACCCGGCGCGGCCGGAAGCGGCCCGGGCCGTTGAGACGGCCCGTGCGGCGGGACTCAAGGTGGTCATGGTAACGGGAGACTACAAGGAGACGGCGGCCGCCATCGCCAGGAACATCGGGCTGGTCGGCGACGGCGCCGCCGCGCTCTCCGGGGCGGAAATCGACAGCAAAGACGACGAGGAGCTGGCCCGGGCATTGGAAACGACGAGCATATTCTCCCGCGTCTCCCCTTCGCACAAGGTGCGCATCGTCGACTGCCTGAAGAGCAGGGGCCATGTGGTCGGTATGACGGGAGACGGGGTGAACGATGCCCCGGCTCTCAAGCGGGCCGACATCGGGATCGCGATGGGGATCACGGGGACCGACGTCACCAAGGAAACCGCCGACATGGTCCTCACCGACGACAATTTCGCCTCCATCATCTCCGCAGTGGAGCAGGGTCGGATCATCTTCTCCAACATCAGGAAGTTCGTCTATTACCTGTTGTCCTGCAACCTCGGAGAGATCGGGACGGTGCTCATCGGCACCCTCCTCGGCTGGCCCGTGCCCCTCACCGCGATCCAGCTCCTCTGGACCAACCTCATCACGGACGGCGCTCCCGCCCTCGCCCTCGGTCTGGAGAAGGGAGAGCCGGACATCATGGCGCGGCCTCCCCGCCCCACCGCGGAGCCCATCCTCAACCCTTCCATGCGGCTCTCACTCGCCCTTCAGGCCGTTGCAATCACCTCAGCGTCGCTCCTGGCGTTCTGGCTCGGACAGCACGTCTTCGCCTCGGTGGACGCGGCCCGCACCATGGCTTTCGTGACCCTGTCGGGCTGCCAGCTGGCGCGGGCGTACACGAACCGCTCGGAGAGGGCGTCCGTCTTCGCCATCGGGATGTTCTCCAACAGATGGATGCAGTACGCCGTGCTCTCCTCGGTGGCGCTTCTGCTCGCGGTGATCTACATCCCCTTCATCAGCACGGTGTTCAACGTCGTTCCCCTCGGGCTCCAGGCCTGGGCATACCTTCTCCCCCTGATCCTCCTTCCCGCCGTGGTGGATGAGATAGCGAAGATCTTCCTGCGCCGAAGCGACATGCGGAAGGCGGCTTCCGTCGGGAGGTAAGCATGGAGCAGTACCTTCAGTTGTGCAGGCGAATTCTCGACAGCGGCGTGGACAGAGAAGACAGGACCGGAGTGGGAACGCGCAGCGTCTTCGGCCATCAGATGCGCTTCGACCTGGCCAGGGGCTTTCCCCTTCTGACCACCAAGAAGCTCTTCATCAAGGGGATCATCCACGAGCTTCTCTGGTTCCTCCGGGGAGAGACGAACATCCGCTCCCTGAACGAGGCGGGGGTCCACATCTGGGACCAGTGGGCGAACGCCGACGGTGAGCTGGGCCCCGTGTACGGGAGGCAGTGGCGGTCGTGGCCCGCCCCCGACGGCAGGTCCATCGACCAGATCGCCCTGCTCATTGAGGGAATCAGGAAGTTCCCCACTTCGCGGCGGCACATCGTGTGCGCGTGGAACGTGGCGGAGATCGAAAGGATGGCCCTCCCCCCCTGCCACTGCCTCTTTCAATTCTACGCGGCGGACGAAGGGCTCTCCTGCCAGCTCTATCAGCGGAGCGCGGATGTGTTCCTTGGAGTCCCCTTCAACATCGCTTCCTACAGTTTGCTCACCCTCATGGTTGCCCAGGTCTGCGGCCTGCGAGCGCGGGAGTTCATCCATACGCTGGGCGACGCGCATATCTACGCGAATCACGTGGACAAGGTGCGGCTCCAGCTCACCCGCGCGCCGCGCGTCCTTCCCGTGATGAAGCTCAACCCCGCCGTCAGGGAGATCGACGCCTTCCGTTACGAGGATTTCACGCTTGAAGGCTACGACCCTCATCCCCATATAAAAGGCGATATCGCCGTATAAGGAGCGCCCGGTGCCCGTTTCGCTTATCGCGGCAGTGGCCGCCAACCGCGTCATCGGCCGCGGCGGAATGCTTCCCTGGCGGCTCGCTGCCGACATGGCCTACTTCAAGGGCATCACCATGGGGCATACCCTCGTGATGGGGAGAAAAACCTTCCAGACCATCGGCAAGCCCATCCCCGGCAGGCGGATCGTCGTTTTGACCCGCGACCCGGCGTTCAGCGCTCCGGGGTGTCTCATCGCCCGCTCCCCGGACGAGGCAATGGCGCGGTCCGCCTCGGATGAGCTGTTCGTGGCGGGAGGCGCTGAGATCTTCGCCCTCTTCCTGCCGCTCGCCGAGCGTCTCTACATCACCCACGTCGACTCCGCCGTTTCCGGCGACACGCTTTTCCCCGAGATCGATTACCGTCAGTGGCGGGTCGTGTCGGAGAAGCCGGGCGTTGTGGATGAAAAAAACCCCCTGCCCCACCGCTTCGTCGTCTACGAAAAGAGGCGGTGATGAGGGCGGATGAGATTCTGAAGCGCTTGAAGGGGATGTCCAGCCCCGAAGGCGTGAAGTGGGTGGCCTCCGATGCCCTTCGCGAGCTTACCAGCGCAGCGGTGCGGCGGCGCATCCGCTGCCGATAGCCAGGGCCCCGCCGGGGCGGCGCATACGCTGCCGATAGCCAGGGCCCCGCCGGGGCGCCGCATCCGCTGCCGGCAAGCCTGGGCGCCGCGGTTCCGCGCCGGGTACAGCTACGCGCCCGCACGCCCGCGTGACGCCGCGCGCCGACATGTGTTACACTTGATCTGATGGCCGGAGAGACGATTCTCATCGTCGAGGACGAGGCTTCCGTGGCGCGCGGCCTGGAGTACGGCCTGAAAGCGGAAGGCTTCGCCGTGCTTGCGGCCCCCAATGGCAAAAAGGCGCTCGAGCTGGCCCGGGGCTCCAACCCCCACCTCATTCTCCTGGACATCCGGCTTCCCGACATGAGCGGATTCGACGTGTGCCGCACCCTGCGCGAGGAAGGGATGGCTCTTCCCATTCTCATGGTGACGGCCCGCGATGAGGAGGTGGACAAGGTCCTGGGGCTCGAGCTGGGGGCCGACGACTACATCGTCAAGCCCTTCAGCTTCCGGGAGCTTCTCTCGCGGATCCGCGCGGCGCTGCGGCGGGCCTACGGGGAACTCTCCTCCTCGAGCGGCGCGGAAAAGGTTTCGTTCGGGGAGATCGTGGTGGACTTACAAAAGCTGCGCGTGGACAAGAAGGGGAGAAACGTATACCTCACTCCGACCGAATACCGCCTGCTGCGCCAGCTCGTCACCCACCCCGACCAGGTCTTCAGCAGGGACTCCCTTCTGGAGATCGTCTGGGGATACGACAGCTCGGTGGATTCTCACCGAACTGTGGACGTTCACATGCGCCATCTGCGGGAGAAGATCGAGGACGACCCCGCCAACCCCCGCTGGCTGCTCACCGTGCGGGGGACGGGCTACATGTTCTCTCCCGTACAGCCTGAAAATGTTAACGAAATTTAACCGCTTCGCAAAACAACGATAACGATGGTGAGGTAGGTTATACTTCGGAGGTAGACCTTCATGTTGCGAAATTTTTTCAACCTGCCTCGCGCAGGGCTATTGGCCGCGGCCATCCTTACCGCGGGAGCGGCGCTGCTCTTTGCCCAAACCCCCGTCCCGCGGGGCCCCGGCTCGCCCGCGCCGGACATCGTGAGCGCTCCCGGCGTTCTTGTGGGCGCGGTGTTCAGCGGAAGCCCTGCCGAAAAAGCGGGAATCTCGCGCGGCGACATCGTTCTGTCCGCCGACGGGAAGGACGTCAATACCGTGCCTGACCTCGTCCGGGCCGTTGAGGCGCACAAGGCGGGCGACACGCTCTCCCTCAGGATCAAACATGGAGACGCGGAACGAACGCTCAAGCTCGCCCTGGCGGAGAGGGACGCGCGCCCGTACCTCGGCATCCTTCCCTACGCTCCCCAATTCGTGAGAAACGAAGGGCAGGGATCGCGCGGCGTGCCGCCCCGTAGCGGGGCCTCCGTCGTTCGCGTTCTTCCCGGAAGCCCGGCGGAGAAGGCCGGCGTGAAGACGGCGGACCTGATCGTCTCGGCGGACGGAGTCACGGTGGGGCCGCAAAACGATCTTTCTGCTCTCATCGCCAAGCACAAGGTCGGCGACACGGTGACCCTTTCCGTGGTCACCGCGGGCCAGCCCGCGCGTGACATCACGGTGATCCTGGAAAAGAATCCTCAGAAACCGGACAGCCCCTATCTGGGAATCGAGTACGGGCGGCCGCGCGGGTTCTCGATGATGCCCGGCTTCTCCCGCGGTATGCTCGGACCCTTCGGACGCGAAGGCTTCGGGCCCGGCGCTGGCGGAAACATCATCCAGGGAACCATCGTCGATGCGGTCTCGGACAACAGCCCGGCGGCCAAAGCCGGAATCAAGGCTCGGGATATCATCACCGCGGTTGACGGCACCGCCGTCATCTCCCCTCGAGGGCTCGTTGACGCGCTCTCCAAGCGCAAGCCGGGGGATGCCGTCACCGTGACGGTGTATCGCTTCAATGATGACAAGAGCGTCCAGGTCAAGGTGACCCTCGGTCAGGCGCCGCAGGGCTCCGGCTCTCAAGGGAACGCAGCCGCGAGCGGAGCGTTCCTGGGCGCCACGGTGAGCAGGTTCATGGGGTGGGAAGGTCCCGACGGGGAGCGCACGCTTCCCCTGGCCCCCGGGCCGCGGGAAGCGCTTCCCCCCGGGATGCCGCTCCTTCGCCTGGACCCGCAGGCCCCGAATCCGCCGGTGCAGGCCTCCGAAGCGTAAAGGGGAGGAGAAGCCGTGTTTCGAACCATCCGCTGGCGGCTCGTGGCGAGCTACGCCGCGCTGATCCTGCTCGCCGTGACCCTCATGGGAGGGCTGGCCGTCTCGTTTCTCCAGAGATACGTGGACCGGCAGGAAAGGGATTTTCTCGACGCCAACGCCGCGGCGGTGGCGCGGCAGGCGCGGCTGTTCCTCGCCCCGCCCATAAGGCGGGTGGCGCTGGAGGAGCTGGCGTACACCTCGGCGTTCCTCGGCAACGCGCGGGTGCGGGTCCTGGACGGCGACAAATCGGTGCTGGCGGACTCAGGAGATCCCTCGCAGCCGGACGAGTTCATCTGGCTCGTCCCGTCGGGACTCGCCGAGATCGACCTCGAGCACCACAACACGGCTCCCTTCATCATCACCCTGCCGGCTCCCGGGCGGGCCGGCCGTCCGCAGAGTCTTCGCGATATCATGCCCCTCCTTCGCGATCTCCCCCTGGGCACCTCCCGCGTTTACGCGCAGAGGTTCTTCACGCCCTGGGGGAGACGCTTTGAGTTCAGGAGCTCCGAGGAACCCTCTTCGAACTCCGCCTCCGCGGGGGCGCCCCGGAATTTCCTCACGGTGACCCTGCCCGTCGACCTCCAGGGGGCGCGGCTGGGATACGTGGAAATGTCCAGCCCCCTGAGTCTCCAGCGGGAGGCGATCGGGACCATGAGCACCGCCCTGGTGTTCTCCGGGCTGGGAGCGCTCGCCGTAGCGGTGGCTGTGGGGCTTCTCATTGGAAAGACCCTCACGGATCCGCTGCGGAGCCTCGCCTTTGCCGCCAAACGGATGGCAGGCGGCGATCTCACGGCCCGCGCCTCCGGCGAACGGCGCGACGAAATGGGAGCTCTCGCCCGCCAGTTCAACGGCATGGCGGAAAGCCTCGAGAGGAGCTTCCGGCAGCTTGAGGTGGAGCGGGACTCCCTGAAGCGTTTCGTGGCCGACGCCTCCCACGAGCTTCGCACCCCGATCACGGCGCTTTCCACCTTCACGGAGCTGCTCCAGGGCCGCGCCGAAGAGGATCCCAAGGCCCGTGCCGAGTTTCTCCGGGAAAGCATGAAGCAGATCAAGCGGCTGGAGTGGATCACGGGGAACCTCCTCGACCTCTCGCGCCTGGACGCGGGCATCGCTTCCCTCTCTTTCAATGCGCACGACGCGGCGAATCTTCTGGAGGAGGCAGCCGCGCCGGTGCGCGCCCAGGCACGGGAAAAGGGGATCGCGCTCGAGGTCACGCCCCCGGGCGCCGGCCTGGAGGTGCGGTGCGATCGTGAGCGTGTGATCATGGCCCTTTCCAACCTCATCGCGAACGCCGTCAAATTCACGCCCCCCGGAGGCTCGATAGAAGCCTGCGTCTCGCAGGCGGGCGACTTCTCGCGCTTCACCGTCCGGGATACCGGCCGCGGAATCGAGGAGCGGGACGTTCCTCGCGTCTTTGAGAGGTTCTACCGGGGAAAGAACGACGGCGAGGAAGGCGCGGGGTTGGGCCTCGCAATCGTCAAGAGCGTGGCCGAGGCGCATGGCGGCTCGGTGGCAATCGAGAGCGCTCCGGGAAAGGGCACTCTCGTCTCCATGGACATCCCTCTCCGCCGAGCCGACCGCTCCGCCTGAAATGGCTCGCCGCCGGACGCGATTGCCGCTCCGCGGGCGCGCCAGTATTTTCGGTTTACGGGAGGTACACCAATGAAGAAGCCCATTCTCTGCCTTTTATTCTGCGTCCTTGCGGCGAGCGCGTTCGCGCAGGGGGAGAAATCCCCCCGGGAGGAGCTCAACGACGAGGTCACCGCGATCCTGGACCGGAACGCCTCCACCACGCTGGGGACGATGAGCCTTGGAGACGCGGAAAAGATCGCGGGAGAGATCTCCGTCGCGTATCAGAAGTACGCCTATATCGAGTCATCGCGGGCCGCGTCCTTCATGCTTCCTGGGCTTGGCCAGTTCAAAAACGGGGACGCTATGGGGGGAAGCCTCTTTCTCATCGGAGATCTGGCCGTCACCGCCGGCGCCCTGCTGGGCGCATACTACCTCCTTCCGGCCAACGTGAGGTTCGACTCTCTGGATTATCTCAACACCCCGCTTTCCGCGATCAGGACGACGTGGCAGTCGAACACGGTCATGAACTATCTCCCCAGCGCCGGGGTGCTCGCGGGGGGAATGCTCGTGAACGGGCTCCTGCGCTGGTTCTCCGCAGAAAACGCCACATCCCTGGCGCGCAAGAACATCGCGGACGGCAAAGTCACTTTCCAGCCCAGGTTCGTTCCCCTTTTTGGCCCATTAGCCGGGCCGGACGGCCGGATGGGAATGGGGATGATGATGCGCTTCGGGTACTAGCGCGACCCGCTACCTTCAAACGCCGCCGTTTCGCGGCGCGTGAACCCCCGTTCGGCGGCTCATGGTTGATTTCACGGCGCGCGAGCACGCGCCCGGCAGCTCATGACTCGTTCGCGGGGCGCCCCGGAAGCAACGCTCTAGACGCCGGCGCGAAAGGTGAGCCGCTTGTAGTCTTCCACGAAACCGAAGGAGAGGAGCGCCTCCCTATAGGGGCTCCTCACCGCCGCTTCGTCATTGATCTTCTCGACGTGAAGGGCCGAGAGCGGCCGCAGGTCGCGGCCGACGAGCTCCCGGATGAAGCCGAGGTATTCGGAGATCCGCGGATCTTGCGGAGGAAAGCGGAGCTCCAGCTCCCGGCCCTGCCTGCGCGAGACGAGGACCAGAGCGCGGCCGTGGAAAACCAGGTGCGTCGAGGGCACGCGCGGGGGCAGGATCCCCTTGAAGGCTTCAAGCCCCGTGCCGCACAGCGAGGCGGGGTCCACGGCGTTCATCCAATAGACGGCATCCTCCGGCAGCTCACCGCGAAGCTCCTCGAACGCCTGGGGCGAGGCGAACTGGAGCCCCGGGATTCCCTCGAAGAAACGGCCGGAGAGAACCTCTCCGGAAAGCTCCATGATCCGAAGGCTTCTGAAGAGCGCGCCCCAGCGAAGGGGGGCAAGCTCGTTCTCCAGGGCCTCCCTGTACACCACTCCGAAGCGCTGGAGGACCTGGCGGATCCTGTCCCGGTTGCGCTCTTCCTCTTCGAGGGCATCGCGCTCCGCGGCCCGCGGCAGACGGAACCAGTACCCGGCGGCGGGGCGCGATGCCTGCCAGCGGCTGAAGCTGGGACGGGCCTTCACGCCTGCCCTCCGATGAGCGCCAAAGCCTGTCTCGAGGGCCTGGAATCTGCCGTCGATTCCGCGCCTCACCGTCTGGAATGAATCGTTGGACGCCAGGCCTTCCCAGGCGAAGTGCCACAGCCGCTTCGAAAGTTCCTGTGTGGTGAGCCCCGAGCGGTCGGCAAGCTCCCAGAATCCGTACTTGCCGAATGCTTCGGGAAAGACGGCGTCGAGGGAGCGTTCCTCTGCCGAGGGACCGGTAAAGAGCTCCAGATCCTCCGCGAAGCAGAATGCGATCCTCTCCCGCCCGCATCCGAACCAGACCAGCCCCGCCTCGGAGAAAAGCGAATCGAGCCATCGACCGCCATAGCCGTGAAGGCGCGCGGGAAGCACCTCCTCCTCCCATATGCGCGCCGGAAGGCCGAAGCCGAAAAGCTTTTCCCACGCCTCTTTCATGTCATCGGGGCCTGCCCCGCGCCGCGTGAGGCCCTGGCGCCGGGCCAGATAGAGGGGAAGAAGCTCCGCGGCGAGCGGCGTGAAGGACGGCCGGGCCTGGGAGCGGGCCATGCGGAGGAGCCGCTCGAGGTTCTCCCTGTCGCAGAGGAAAGCTGCCTCGGACCCCGCAACCAGGCGGTCCACGACGACAAGCTCCTCCTCCACGAGGTCCTCCAGCGCGGCCTGGAACCGCTCGTCGGTCGGACCGAGCGCGGCCTGGGCAAAGGAGGGCTCCACGGGACCATAGAAGCGGAGCCACTGGGAGAGAAGGGAGGCGAGCGCCTCGTCGTCCTCCTCCTTCGCCCGCATGATCCGCGTGACGCTCTCACGCGCCGCCACAGCCTCGGCCGGCATGCCGAGGAAAACGATCTTGTCCTCCAGCTCCGTCATGAGGTCGGCCGCCGGGGTCCCATGATCCCTTTGGCATGCGGCGAGAAGCTCGTCCCACTCCCCCCGCGGAATAAGGACCCTCTCCTTCACCCACTCGAGAAGCTCCACGCCTCCCCGCGGAGCGTAGCCCGGCGCCGTCCTCTGGAGCTTGCCCAGAAGCTCGGATGCAGCCGCGGGCTTGATCTGCGGGCGGAGGGAAGAGGAGAGGACCAGCTCGCGGATGAGGTCTCCCCGAAGGGCGGTCTGTCCTCCGGCTCGCGGGGTGTCGTCCTGGTACATGAAGGTGTTGGTCTGCTTCCATAAGAGGCCCCCGCAGAACGGCGATGGGGCGGAGGTGACGGCCTCGCTCACGCGGATCTTCCCCGACGCCACCTCCTCCAGCACCAGCCTCAGGCTCTCCATGTCGAACTCGTCCCTCAGGCAGGTGCGCCACGTCTCCACGATCATGGGGAAGTCGTCGTACTTCGACACCTCGGCGAAGAGGTTCTTGGCCCGAAGGCGCGTGAACCAGAGGGGCATCCTCCTGTTGGCCGCGGACTTCGGCAGAAGCAGGGCGCGGGATGCGTTCTCCCGGAAGCGCGCCCCGAAAAAGCCGCTGGACTCCAGCTTTTTCCGCAAGAGCCGCTCGAGGTTCTCGGGGGTGACAAGTGAAACGATCCGCGCGGCCGGCTCGTCCTCGGGCAGGAGCAGGAGGATCGCATCGTCGTCCTGGATCATCTCCGGCGGGTGCCCGAGCTCCTCCTCCCACGCTGCCGCAAGGGCCAGGGAGTACGGCCTGTTGACCCTCCCGCCCCACAGGGTATGAAGGACGATCCGCTTCAGGCCGGGAAGCGTGCCGCTCGGGGCCCCCGGCGCGGCATCCCGCGCGGCCGCCGCGCCGAGGGCCGGCTCGACGGCGGCGCCGGGGCCGTCTCTGGTATGTTCCACCAGGAGGTGATGCCTGTGGGGCAGGTCGGTCCCGGTGGCCTCTCTCTGCCGCGCGAGGAATCGGACGAGCTCCAAAGCGGCAGGCGGCTCGAGGGAGAAATCGCGCTCGAGGAGCGCGGGGAAGGCGGGGTCTTCGAGCCTTCCCGTCCAATCCTCCAGCGCTTCCGCGATGCGCCGGGATAGATGGAAGCTGCGGTTGCGCTCCTCCGCCTTCCAGAAGGGCGCCATGGCGGTGTTCGACGACGAGGGGGCGACCTCAACGTTCTGATGGTCTATCTTCTCGATCCGCCATCCCTGCGTGCCGAAGAAAAACGAATCCCCGACGGACCTTTCCCACACGAACTCCTCGTCGAGCTCGCCGATCAGGGCCTTGCCGCCCGCGGTGCGCATGCTGAAGGAGCCCCGGTCGGGGATTGTGCCGCCGCTGGAGTAGAGGCGCTGGAGCGCGCCGCTTCGCGCCTGCACGGTGCCTTCGAGCGCGTCGACGGCGACGAGGGGAGAAAGCTCGCGGAGGCGCGACTCCTCGTACCTGCCGGCCAGCATGGCAATGACCAGATCGAAGTGCTCGCGGGACAGGGAGTTGAAGGGGAAGCTCGAGCGAAGCGTATCGTAGAGATCGTCGCGCTTCCAGGTTTCCATGGCCGTCATGGAGACGATCACCTGGGCCAGAACGTCCAGCGGGCAGAGCACCGGAGAGACTTCCTCGATGTCCTGCGCGAGGACGGAGCGGGCCATGACCGCGGCATCCGCCAGGTCCTTTCCGTGAAGCGCATAGATGACGGCCCTGCTGGGAGAGCCTATCCTGTGCCCCGCGCGGCCGATGCGCTGCACCGCCGAGCTCACGGAAAAGGGGGTCTGGATCAGGATGACCCTGTCCAGGACCCCGATATCGATCCCCAGCTCGAGGGAGCTCGTCGCCACGATCGCCTTGAGCTCTCCGTTCTTCAGTCTCTGCTCAACCACGAGGCGGATCTCCCGGGAGAGAGAGCCGTGGTGCGACCAGGCGAGCTGCCCCTCCGCCCCCTCGTTGATGAACCGGGCCAGCTTCTCCGCATGCCTCCGGGAGTTGACGAAAAAAAGCGTGGAACGGTTCTCCCGAATGATCCGCCTACACTCGAGTGTCAGGGCGCTCCACAGGGTTTCCTCGGTTTCGGCTGAAAGCTCGGTCGGGGAAGGCGCCGCGAAGCCCGCGCGGCCGGGCCGCAACGGGGGATTTCCGGGCAGGGGGAACGAGACGGATATCTCGTAGCGTTTGGCCATGGGGCAGTTGACGATCTCGATGGGCCGCTTTCTGTAAACCGGCTGCCCGCCGCTTCTCTCCAGCGTGAACCCCCCCACCAGGTCCGCCACCGTGGAGAGGGGGCGGACCGTGGCAGAAAGGGCGATCCTTTGGAACTCGCCGCTTGTGCGGGCAAGCCGTTCCACGGCGGTCATGAGGTGGGTCCCGCGCTTGGTGGAGGCGACGGCGTGCACCTCGTCGAGGATGAGGGTGGCGACTCCCGCGAGCATCGCGGATGCGTTCGGCGATGAGAGAATGAGGTTGAGGCTCTCCGGTGTCGTGATGAGGATCTCGGGAGGTCGGGAAAGCATCCTGCGCCGCTCCCCGGGCGGCGTGTCGCCGCTTCTGGTGAGGACGCGGATGGGCGGAAACTCGCGCCCCGCCTGCTGAAATAACTGCCTGAGGCCTTCGAGGGGACCGAGGAGGTTCTTCTGGATGTCGTTGTTCAGCGCCTTGAGCGGAGAGACGTAAAGGATCCTCACGCCGCCCGGCGGCAAGACGCCTCGAACCAGGCGGTCGATGCCCCAGAGGAAAGCGGCCAGCGTCTTTCCCGTTCCGGTGGGCGCGGACACCAGAACGTGAGCGCCGCGCGCGATCGCCGGCCACGCGCGCGCCTGCACCTCGGTAGGCTCTCCCACCGAGCGGGCAAACCACTGGGCAACGAGCGGGTGGAAGGAGGCAAGGGGGTCCCCCGCGGGGGCTGCGTCTCGAATGGTATTCAATTGGCCGGCTCGAGCGCCTTCGGCAAGGCGGCTTCCACCTGCTTCCAATGTACATCGAGCTTTCGCGGCCGGAAATCGGGGGGCCGCGGCGCCTGGCGCGCCCGCGCTATCCTCTCGTCGACAGCGGAGTGCGGATCCAGGTAGCGCATGATCGCCGGAGGCTCCTTGTCGCGGCTCTCCTTCAGGCGCGTCATGGCATCCGCGAAGGCGGAGGGGTCGATGCCGGCCTTGGGCAGGATTTGCAGGGCGAAGGCATCCGCCCTGTCCTCAGCCTCCCGCGAATAGTGCCTGCCGACGAGGGTCGTGATGGCGTCCTGGGCGAGATTCTGGCCGCGCCCTCCCGTGAGCACCGTCATCAGGGCGTTCATCCCCATCTGCCGCTCCAGAAGCGTGATGGGATCGCGGTTCGCCACGTGGCCGAGCTCGTGCGCGAGGATGGCGGCCATCTCTTCGGGGCTGTCGAGCCTGCGGATGAGGCCCGAGTACACGACCACGACGCCGCCGGGAAGCGTCACGGCATTGATCACGGGAGAGTCCACCACGATGACCTGGACATCGTAGGGAAGCTTCCCCAGCGCCGGAAGGAGGCGGGACTCGATGGCGGAGAATGCTGCCGCCACCGGCGGCTTATCCACGATCTTCTCCTCGGAGGCAATCTGCTTGAGCATGAGGCTCCTGAGAGACTGCTCGAGGGAAAGTGAGATGTCGGGAGCCGGTACCGGATTGGGGAAGAAGAGCTTCTGGATTCCCAGGGCAAGAGTAAAGAGCAAGGCAGCCGCCGCGATGACGGCGGCCAGCTCCACCAGGAGTCTCCTCTGTCGATTCATCAAGCCCTAGAAACCCTCCGGAGGTCTGTTCGTCCACGATTCCTGGCGCTTCTGCCGGCTCTGCGCCCACGGCCCGTAGAAGTGGGCATAGGCGAGGCGGCCGAAGAATGGCATGTAGTAGAACCTGCCCTTGTGCGCCTGGATGAGGGCAATGATGGAAAAGACGATATACAGAACGTTCACGAGGACGAGGAAGAACAGGTACGCCAGGAAAGGCCCCAGGAGAAAATGGGGGCTTGTGGCGATGAGCACGATGACCCACGCCACCAGGCCCGCGTTGATCAGGACCACGGGAATATGGGACATCAGGGCCTGGTAGCAGTGGAAGGCCACGAACCGCGAGGTCTTGCGGTTGACGAGGTAGTAGATCACCGAGGCGATGAGGTTGATCAGGGGAAGGGGCAGGCCGATGGCCCACGAAGCGAACATCATGAGGTACGAGCCCATGGCGTCGTCTCTTTCCCTTTCGCTGATCTGGTCCGGCTGGGGAAGCCCGCCGGCGGGATGCTCAGTGCCCGCGTCCATGGCCTATCATCTCACTCCTTCCCGGAGAAGGGGGGATACTGGTCGGTGAAGTATCCCAGGTACAAGCCTACACGCGTGATCCAGCGCAGAGTGCCGACGTTGAAGGCGTGCCAGCGCGCGGGATACCTGCCGGCAAAGAGGACCGCCCACCAGGCCAGGAAAGCCAGAAACTCGGTGGCGATCAGCCGGAAGAACAGGCAGAATCCGTGCGGGATGCCCACGTAGAACGCGCCGAAGATAAGACGGAGCAGCACCAGCCCCCTGCTCACCTTCTCTGGCCGGGGGACTTCGAGGGAAACCTTGTCGCTCTTCCCCTTGGGGAAGAATGCGGGGTATCCGTCCACCAGGTTGAAGAAGGTGGCGTTCAACCTCTGGCCCCAGTTGTTGAAGCCGATCTGGAAGTTGAAGAAGCTCTCCGGGAACCTGCCGGTGAAGAGGACCACCCAGAAAGTGAGGAACGCGATGACGGCGGACCAGATGGCGACGAAGAAATAGAGAAAGAAATGGGGGATGCCGATGTAGAGCCATCCGAAAAGGGTGCGCAGGATGAGCTGTCCGCGTGAGTACTTGTCCTGATGGGTAATGGTAAGTTTCATAGCACCTCCTTATTGGCAAGGATTATAAGCCTGCCGGGGGCGAAATTCAAACTGTTTTTGTCAGCTTCTCGCAAGCGTTCGTCGCCGCCCGACACAAAGCGTGCCAACTTTCGGGGAAAGGAAGTCGGGCCGTTTCCGGCAAGCTCACTCGTCCAGGAGGCCCTCACGGAGGCCCAGGGGCAGGGGCGCCGGCCTCTCGCAGGCGCTCTGCACCTTGATATGCTTCTGCAGCCTGGATGCCTCGTAGATGCAGTGCATCAGGTCGAGAACGTGGAAGGCCAGCTCACCGCTTGCCCTGTGCGGCCGGCCGCTCCGCAGGGCGTAGGCCATGTCCGCCACGCCGATGCTCCGCGCAAGCTCCGCATGGGGATGGGAAAGCGGGATGTCGGTCCAGTCCCTGGCGTCGGCGCGTTTCACCCGCGGAGTCCCGCCGGGGAAGTTCGGGTCCGGGACGCTCAGGGTCCCCTCGGATCCGTAGATCTCGATGCGGGGAAGCTCGGCCGCCCAGACGTCGAAGCTCATGACGATCGTTGCCACGACTCCCGAGGCGAAGTCCATCACCCCGGCGACGTGCGTCGGAACCTCCACGGTGATTTTCTGGCCTCTCTTGGCGGGGCTGCCGATGATCCTTTCGGCAAAGCTTATCCGGGCGGATCCCGTCACGCGCGCCACGGGCCCCAGAAGCGCAACCAGCGCCGTGAGGTAGTACGGCCCCATGTCGAACATCGGGCCGCCCCCTTTTTTGTAGAAGAACTCGGGATTGGGGTGCCATGATTCCGGGCCGTGGCCGGTCATGAACGCCGCGGCGGCCACAGGTTTTCCGATCCAGCCGTCGTCGATCAGCTTCCGGCAGGTCTGATGGGCGGCGCCCAGGAAGGTGTCGGGGGCGCATCCGACGAGGACCCCCTTCGCCTTGGCCTCGGCCAGCAGCTTCCTCGCCTCCTCCCGCTCCACGGCCAGCGGCTTCTCGTTCCACACGCTCTTTCCCGCCTTGACGGCCGCCATGGCCACCTCGGAGTGCGCCCGGGGCACCGTGAGGTTGACCACGATCTCGATTTCGGGATCCGAGAGCAGCTCCTCCACGCTCACGGCGCGCGGGATGCCGAACTCGGCAGCCCTCGCCTTCGCCTTTTCTCCGACGATGTCGGCAAGTGCAACTGTCTGGAGGACCTCGAACCTCGCGCAGTTCTTCAGGTACATTGCGCTCACGTCCCCGCAGCCGATGATGCCGATGTGCGTCTTCTTCACGCTCGAAGTATACCAGAGCGGCAGGCGAGGAGCAAATCTCAGGACCAGGAAGCGGTGAGCATTCTTGCCTTTCCGGCGGCCCGCCGATAGATTCTGTCGTACGGAGACATTCATGAGCCCTCGGACGATCCTCGTCCTGTATATCCTCTTCTTCTTTCTGGAGCTGGCGTGGGAGTCCCTCCTCAGCCTGCTCAACCTTCAGAACGTGCGGCGAAGCGCGGCAAGCGTCCCGCCGGCGTTCGTCGGCGCAATAGAGCCCGAGACATACGGGAAATCGGTGGCCTACACCCTCACCCACGGCCGCTTCGGCATCCTCGCCTCGCTCGCCTCCTCGGCGATCCTGCTCGCCGTCGTTCTCACCGGCTCGCTGGGCGTTCTCGACACCCTGGCGCGCTCGCTGCCCATCCACCCCTACCTCCAGGGGATCCTTTTCATCCTCGGGGTTTCGCTCTTCTTCTGGCTGGTCTCCCTCCCCCTGAGCCTGTATTCCACGTTCGGCATCGAGGCGCGCTTCGGATTCAACAGGATGACCCCGAGGCTGTACGCGCTCGATACCCTGAAGAGCCTGGCCGTCTCCGCCGTCATCGGGGCGCCCGTGCTGATCGCGCTGTTCTGGTTCATGGACAAGACGGGAAGACTCTGGTGGATCTGGGCGTTCTGCGCCATGACGGCCTTCCAGCTCGTCATGGGCATCCTCTACCCGCTCGCGATCGCCCCGCTGTTCAACAAGTTCACCCCCCTGCCGGAGGGATCCCTCAGGAACCGGATCGTCGAGCTGGCCGAAAGGCTTCGATTCCGCACAAAGGGGATATTCGTCATGGACGGCAGCAGGAGGTCGCGCCACAGCAATGCCTACTTCACGGGGATCGGCAGATCGAAGCGGATCGTGCTCTTCGACACCCTGGTGAACGCAATGAGCGAGGATGAGATCGTCTCGGTCCTCGCCCATGAGATCGGGCACGAAAAAAAACACCATGTGAGGATCGGGCTCGCCGTGTCCCTTGTCATGTCGCTTGCCGGCTTCTGGGTCGTGAGCCTGCTTCTTCCCTTCTTCCCCCTCTACCAGGCCTTCGGCTTCCAGAAAGCGAGCTACCATGCCATCCTCGTTCTGCTCGCGTTCTGCTCGGGGCCTTTCACCTTCTTCCTCAAGCCCCTGGGCTCGATCTGGTCGCGCAGGCACGAGTACCAGGCCGACCGCTTCGCCGTGGAAGCCGTGGGAAACGCCGAGGGATTGAAGTCGGCGCTGATGCGGCTGACAAAGGAAAACCTGGCCAACCTCACTCCGCATCCGCTGTACAGCTTCTACCATTATTCCCATCCCACGATCGCGGAAAGGCTCGCGGCGCTGGACCGCCACCAGGAGAGAATCCTCGCAGCGCCGAAGGAGGCGGGCGCGGAGACCGCGGGATGAGCGCGCCCAAGTGAGGAAAACGTGAGCGCAGCCGACGGTGTTGTGTGGGACCTGAAGGACCTCTACTCCCCGCCGGCGGACCCCCGCATCGAAACGGACGCCGACGAAGCCGAGCGCCGGGCCGCGGAGGCCAGTTCGCGACGATCTTCCGCCAGGTGGCCATGAATCGTTTCGAGCATGCCATCCACGGCGCGCGCCGGACCGAGGGCGAGCTCACCACGGAGAGGTTCTCCGCCCTGTGGATGGACACCCAGAGGGCGATGTTCGCCGACAGCGTGACGTTGGGACGGGACTACGGGATCTGGTGGAGCTATATCCACCATTTCCTTTTCGCTCCCGGTTATGTCTACGCCTACGCCTTCGGGGAGCTCCTGGTGCGGGCGCTCTACAGCCGCTACCGCGCCTCAGGCGGGGGCTTCCCCGAGAGATACCTGGCCATGCTCGCCGCCGGCGGCTCCCAGTGGCCGCACCTGATGGTGGCGCCGCTGGGAGTCGACCTCAGGGACCCCGGATTCTGGAAACAAGGCCTGGGTCTTCTCGAAGAAATGGTCGGACGGGCGGAGGAGCTCGCGGCCGCGCGGTAAAAGCCGCCGGGAGTGATTTTCGCCCGCATCTTGCTTTTTTCCGAAAACTCAGTAGGATTATGCGGGGAATGGATCCGGCCGGGATTGGCAGGCGCCGGTACACATGCAATTAGAAAGGAGCAGCCCATGGCAAGGAATTATCTGATCTTCTTTTTCGGTCTTGTCATCATTTTCGCCTTCAGCTTCTTCTTCTGCTTCGAGGGCATCTACGCCCAGAGCCTCATGGCGGGAGTTCTCGCAATCATCGGCTTCGCCGCGGCCCTGATCATCTCCCTTGTGATCGGAATCGCCAGCCGCGAGGAGGGGGGCTCCCTCTACGTCTGGTTCTTCGCCGTCTCGATCGTCACGGCCATCGTCTTCATCTGGTACCTGAGCCGGGCCGGGACGCTCCTGCAGATCTGGTGAGATCCTCACTCTGCAAGAAAACCCCTGGCCGCTCGCCAGGGGTTTTTTTTATCGCCGGGCGGTGAGCAGCCGATGAAACGAGCGATGAAGGAGCTGGCGCGCTCCATTCCCGTGAGCCTGCTCTCCTTCGGCCTCGATTTCGCCCTCCTCGTGCTTCTCACCGAAGTCTTTCACGTCCCCTACCTCGTTTCCGCGGCCTTCTCCTTCCTCCTCGGGGTCACGGCGAGCTACGTCCTGAGCATCCTCTGGGTTTTCGGCGCGCGGCGGATGCCCTCCCGGGCGGCCGAGTACGGGCTGTTCGTCTTCGTGGGCCTGGTGGGGCTGGGCTTGAACGAAGCGCTCCTGTGGCTGTTCACCGAGCCTCTCGGCCTGTATTACATGCTGTCCAAGTGCGCCGCCGGCGGCCTGGTCTTCTTCTGGAACTTCGGGACGCGGAAGCTCATCCTCTTTCGCTGATGCGCCGCGGGAATACGGGCCCCGCATATTGAAGTTTCTCGACAACCGCGTCAAAGCCCAGGGGAAGAAGGCGGACAAATAGGCGGCCTGCTCATCAGAACAGGTATCCCATCCCCATGATGCGGTAGAGCTGGCCGGAAAGCCATCTCGGCGGATGCGGCCCGGGCTCCGCGACGCGCATGGGCGAGTTCACAACCTTCGTTCGGCCCCACTGCTCCCGCTGGAACGTCCCGGGTTCCAGCAGGTTCATGTACTCGATGACGATTCCCTTTCGAAGGTGGTGATGGACGTAGGATATCGTTCCGTCATTGGCGATGGACACCACCATCCCCACGTGCGTCAGCGGATCGTCCCACCTTCCGTCGCCGTCCTGGTCGTACGTGTCGTCCCAGAACACGATGTCGCCGGACAGGGGAGAGCGCGTGTCGTAGAGAAGATTCTCGCTGTCGAGAGACCGAAAGATTCGGGTCACGCCGTTTCCGCCGTACTTTCCGAAATCCCGCGCCAGGTCGATCCCCGCGTACCAGTAGATGGCGAGCACGGTCCCCGTGCAATCATACGTGAAGCGTTTGCCCCGCACCACGAGCTCCCGCTTTCCCGCCACGTAGTTGGCGCCTTCCACCAGCCGGGCGCGCAGGGCGACAACCTCCGGGTCTCGCGAGGCCCTGGCGGGAGTTCTGGAATCGAGCGCCCGAAAGGTAGCGCATGAGCCGAGCGCCGCGGCGACACCCAGGAGCAGGAGGGCACGATGGGTAGTTCTTGGAGTTTTCCGAGAGACCCCGGCCCCCATGGGGCTTAGGGCGAAGCCCCGTCCGGGGGCGCGGCGGAAGCCGCCACGGGCTCCTTTTCCTTCTTCTTGGGGTGGTACTTGCCCGACACGCTGATGATGGAAGACTGGGGGCACTTCTCCACGCAGGTTCCGCACTGGGTGCACTTGTCGAAGTCGATCACGGCCAGGTAGTCGATGACGTGGATGGCGTCATCGGGGCAGTTCTTCTCGCAGATCTTGCAGCCCGTGCAGGCGATGGGGCAGACCTGGCGGGCACGGTTGGCCCGGTCGTGATTCTTGCAGGCCACCAGGACGTCCTGGCTCTTGGGGATCATGGAGATGAGCCCGCGCGGGCAGGCGGCCACGCACTTCTTGCAGCTCTTGCACTTCAGGCGGTCCACCACGGCCAGGCCTTCCCCGTTGACATGGATGGCGTCGAAGGGACAGACCCGCACGCAGCTTCCCAGCCCCAGGCAGCCCCACGCGCAGGCCTTGTCTCCGCCGAACAGGATGTTGGCGGCCTGGCAGGTGTCCACCCCCTCGTACTCGAAGTTCATGACGGCGGTGCTGCGCCCCGCGCGGCAGGCGACGAAGGCCACCAGCTCCGTCTGCGGCTCCAGGGAAACGCCGAGGATCTCGGCCACCCTCCTGGCCGTGGAGTTTCCGCCGGCCACGCATGCGTCCGCCTCCGCCTTTCCCGAGGCTATGGCCTCGGCCAGGCTCAAGCAGCCCGCGAAGCCGCAGGCCCCGCAGTTGGACCCCGGCAGGGCCGAAAGAACGCAGTCCACCTTCGGGTCCACCTGAACCGCGAACTTCTTGAAGGAGAAGGCGAGCAGAGTGGCGAAGGCGGCGCCCAGAAGACCCAGGGCGAGGATGGGTACGAGGAGGATGAGGACGCTCATAGGCCGAACAACCCCTTGAAACCGAGGAATGCGAGAGACATCAGGCTCGCCGTGATGAAGGCGATGGGATATCCCTGGAAGGACTTCGGTATGGGCGCCAGCGCAATCCTGTCCCGGATGGCGGCGAACATCACGATGGAAAAGAAATAGCCGGCGCCGACGCCGACCGTGTAGACCAGGCTTTTGATGAAGTCCAGGTTGTAGTCGATGATCAGGAAGGCCGCCGCCAGCACCGCGCAGTTCACCACGATGAGCGGCAGGTAGATTCCCATGGCCCTGTAGAGGGCGGGGAACATCTTCCTGATGAACATCTCCTCGAGCTGGACGAAGGTGGCGATGGTGAGGATGAACGCCGCCGTCCGCAGGTACAAGAGGTCGAAGGGGATCAGGATGAAGTGGTAGACCACCCAGGAGACGCTGGAGGCCATGACCATGACGAAGATGACGGCCATTCCCATCCCGAAGGATGTCTGGATGTTGTTGGAGATCCCGAAGAACGAGCACAGGGCGATGAAGCGGATGAGCAGGATGTTGTTCACGATCATCGCGCTCAGGAAGATGAGGAAGAGGCCCATGTCGTTTGATATCATCGCTTTCCAGCTCCTACTTGCCCGCGATCCGCTTCTGCAGCGCTATGAGGAACCCGATCACCAGGAACGCCCCCGGGGGCAGGACCATGATGAGGAACTGGGGGTACCAGGCTCCCAGCACGGGGAAGTTGAATAGCGCGCCGGTGCCCAGAAGCTCGCGGATCGCCCCGATCAGCGTTATCACCACGGTGAACCCGATGCTCATGCCGATTCCATCCATCAGGGAGGCGGCCGTCCCGTTCTTGCTGGCGAACGCCTCCGCCCTTCCCATCACGATGCAGTTCACCACGATCAGGGGGACGAACACGCCGAGGGATCGCGAGAGGGAAGGCGTGTAGGCCTTCATGGCGTAGTCCACGATGGTGACAAAGGTTGAAATGACCGTGATGAACACGGGGATGCGGATCTGGTTCGGCGTGATCTTTCGAATAAGGGAGATGACGATATTGGAGCCGATCATCACGAAGGTGAAGGCGGCTCCCATTCCCAGGGCGTCGGTCGCGTTCGTGGAGCATGCGAGGGTTGCGCAGAGGCCGAGCATGATGATGAGGATGGGGTTCTCCCTGAAGAGGCCCTTGGTGAGCTCCTGGAAGAGCGGGGTTTTTTGCTTCATCTCCATGTCAGTTGCCTCCCGGGACGGCGGCCGAGTCCATCGCGGCGCGGATGGCCTTGGTCACGGCGCGCGAGGAAATAGTGGCCGCTGAAATGGCGTCGATCGCGCCATTGGAGGGGTCGTCCTTTTTCAGGGCAACCTGAGCGCGCGCCTTCCCCTTGTATTGATCGAGGAACTTGTCCGTCGTGATCTTGGCGCCGAGCCCGGGGGTCTCCGTGTGGGAAAGCACCTGGACCCCGGTCAGAACGCCCTGCGCGTCCATTCCGAAGATGATCTCGATCGGGCCGGAATAGCCCTGGATGGTGGTCAGGAAGACCGACCCGATCTTCCCTCCCGCCTTCACGGCATCCCAGGTCTTGCCCGGCGTGGTCTCCGCAAAGCTCTCCGCCTCCGGAAACACCCGTTTGAGCGCCTCCATTTTTTCGATTCGCGCGAACTCTGCAATCCGATCCCTGGTGCCCGCGTTCACGAAGGCAAGGCTTCCCGCCGCGATACCGCACACCAGGAAAAGGATCAGCACCAGCTTCAAAGCGTCCTTCACTTTGCGCCCCCTTTGATCGCGCCGGAAACGCCGAAGCGCCGGGGGCGCACGTAGCTTTCGATCAGGGGCGTGAGGCAGTTCATGAAGAGGATGGCGTAGCACACACCCTCGGGAAAGCCGCCGTAAAGCCGGATGAGGAACGTGATTATTCCGCACCCCGCCCCGAAGATCAGCCTCCCGTTTGCCGTGGTGGGGGAGGTCACGTAGTCGGTGGCCATGAAGAAGGCTCCAAGGATCAGGCCGCCGGAGAGCACTTCGAACAGGGGATCCCGACCCACAATGAAGGAGAGAAGCGCCATGGTAGCGATGAATGTGGTTGGAATTCTCCAGTTGACGATGCCGCGAATCAAAAGGAATGCGGCGCCGAGGAGGAGCGCGATCTTGCAGGTCTCTCCCAGGGAGCCGGGAACGGTGCCCAAGAGCAGGTCCAGGTATTTGTAGGGAACGTGCGCGGCGATACCGCTTCGCGCCGCTTCCTTGACGATTCCAAGGGCGGAGGCCGCGCTCACCGCGTCGGCTCCGCCGAAGGAGAGCACGGGGCTCGCCCAGGCCGTCATGGCCACGGGAAAGGAGGAGAGAAGGATCGCGCGCGCAGCCAGGGCGGGATTGAAGATGTTGTATCCCAGTCCGCCGAAGAGCTGTTTGACCAGGAACACGGCGAGGAAGGCGCCCAGGCCGATCATCCACAGCGGGGTTTGAGGCGGGACCGTGAAGGCCAGGAGCACGCCCGTGATCACCGCGCTCCCGTCTCCAATCGTGATCTCCCGCTTGAACACGAGCTGGCTCAGGACCTCCGTCAGAAGGGAGACCGCCATGGAGACCGCGATCACCAGCGCCGCTCTCCATCCGAAGAGGAAGACGGCCGCGATCGCGGCGGGAAGCAGGGCGAGGTTGACCTCCCACATCACCTTGGCGGCGTTCTCCCGCACGCGAAGGTGGGGCGATACGGACACGATGAGCTTGTTGCGCATGGAGGTCGCCCTTCCTATTTCTTCTTCTTGGCGAGGTTGAGCTTGGCGTATTTCACCAGGTGGACGATGGGCCGCTTGACGTCGCACACATACGTGCAGGCGCCGCACTCCATGCAATCCTTCACCCCGTACGCCTCGGCCTGGGCGAAGTTGTCTTTTGAGGCGTAATCCGCGATGCGGTTGGGCATGAGGTACATGGGGCAGACCTCGACGCACTTGCCGCATTTGATGCAGGTCGTTTCCCTCTCCCCGCGGGCCTCCCGGGACAAAACGAGGATGCCGCTTGTGCCCTTGACCACGGGCACATCGAGATTGTACTGGGCAAGCCCCATCATGGGCCCTCCCATGACAACCTTTCGATGCCCGTCCCCGGGGTCTCCCTCCGGGATCCCGCCGCAGAAGCCGATGACCTCGGAAAAGGGGGTGCCGATCCGCACCTTCAGGTTCTTCGCTTCCGTGATGCCGTCTCCGCTTACCGTGAGGATCCTCTCGATGAGAGGCTTGCCCCGTGCCACGGCTTCGAAGATCGCATAGGCGGTTCCCACGTTCTGGACGATCACGCCCACGTCGAAGGGAAGCCCGCCGCTGGGCACCTCGCGGCCCAGGACGGCCTTGATGAGCTGCTTTTCGGAGCCCTGGGGGTACTTCACCTTCAGGGGCACCACCTCGATGGGCGCCCCGAGCGCCCTGCACATCTCCCCCATATGGGCGATGGCGTCGGGCTTGTTCATCTCTATCGCGAGGTGCGCCTTGGGGAGGCCGAGGATCTTCAGGATGATCCGCACCCCCTCGATGATTCCCTCGGCGCACTCGATCATCAGCCGGTGATCCGCGGTCAGGAATGGCTCGCATTCCACCCCGTTGATGAGGAGGCTGTCCACCTTCTTTGCGGGAGGAGGGCTGAGCTTCACGTGCGTGGGGAAGGCGGCGCCGCCCAGCCCCACGATTCCGGCGTCCTTGATCAGGACCCTGATCTCATCCGCGCTGAGCGCGCTCCAGTCCTTGCCCTTCGGCCACGATTCCCGGTCCGCAAGACCGCTTTGCCCGCCGGCGGCTTCGGGCGCCTCAATGACTATGGAACGGACCGGGTTGGGGACTGCGGGATGGACAAAGGGGGCTATGGCCGTCACTTTGCCCGAGATGCTCGCGTGGACGGGCACGGATACGAACCCGGTGCTCTCTCCGATCTTCTGGCCGGCCTTCACCTCATCCCCCTCCTTTACCAACGGCTCGCAGGGGGATCCGGTATGTTGGAGAAGGGGGATGATGACCTTGCGCGGCAGCGGCATGGCCTCTACGGGCTTCTGCTCCGTGCGATGCTTGTTTTCCGGAGGATGAACTCCTCCCTTGAATGTTCGTGCTCTCATGGATTTTCGCCCCGTATTGTACTCCGCCTCGAGTTTCCGTCAACATAGAAAACCAGGAACGCCGGAAACCCATTATCTACGATATCTCGTATCTTCCCGGTAGTTGACTATTTTTGTCAAGTATCGATTTTCCACGATACATGACACACCCCATCAATTCAGCTATTCTCCCCGTCATGGAAGTAAACATCGAGCGCGATTCGTTCTGCTTCTGCTGCGGAAAAGACAATGAGCGGGGGCTCCATCTCTCCTTCACGTATCCGCGGAATGGAGAGGCTGAAACCAGCCTCTCCATTCCAGACTATTTCCAGGGCTGGAGAAAAGTGACCCATGGGGGGTTCCTCTCGACGATACTCGATGAAGTCATGGCTCATGCCTGCCTCGGCATGGCCCAGACCGCGGTGACCGCGGAAATCTCCGTGAAATTCAAAAAGCCGGTGGAGACGGGCAGCCGGATCAAAGCTGTGGGTACGGCAGTCGATATGAAAGGGCGCGTCATCAACACGAAAGGAACAATCTCCAACGAATCGGGAGAACATGTGGCAGAAGCCACCGCCCGATTCGTTATAATCAAGAAATAGGGAACGGCCCCTCGAGGGAAGCCGGCCAAAGTTTTCTTGACAACGGCCGGATTTGGCCGTATTCTTTTGCGGACAAAGATTTGTCGACTCCCGACCGGCGCCGGCGAGAATTGGGCACTGGCGTTGAGGTATTAATTTCTATGGATCAATTGAGGAAAAGCCCGTGTCTGATGATCCGAAACGAGGGCACGTGAAGCGAACCATTGCCGCGGCAAGCCTGATCGTTCTGATGTCCGGGCTGGCTACGGGATTTATCCTTGGGGCGGTCGTCCCGGGAAACCTTCCCGGCATGAAACGGGGCGCCGTTCTCAAGCAGACGCTGTCCCCGGACGCGCAGGATCCCCCCGGCGTACCCTCGAACGCAACCACGGTTGTGATCCCCCCCCAGGAAATGGAACAGGCCCCGCCGTCCGGCAAGGAAACGGCGGAAGCGGCTCATGACGGCTACGATCCCAGCGCCCACATCGGGGAGCTGCCGGTGAGCTCGGAGGACGCCTTCGTCGCGTGGATGCTCAAGCATACCCAGGAGAGCCGGGAATACTTAGAGAAACGCTGGAAGCTGTCGCAGAGGTACATCAAGTCGGGAGAGCTTCAAGGGGAAGCAATCGAGGCGTTTCTGCGCACCCCGCGTGAGCTCTTCGTGAGGGAGAAGAACTTGAGCCGGGCCTACGACGACATCTGGCTTCCCATCGGATACGGCGCCACTATTACGGACCCCGACGTTGTTTCGATGATGACCACGACGCTGGCCGTCAAGCCTCAGCACAAGGTGCTGGAGATCGGCACCGGATCCGGCTATCAATCCGCCATTCTCTCTTTCCTCACCAAGCAGGTGTACTCCATCGAGATCATCGAGCCCCTCTATGTGGAGACAAATGATCTCTACAAGGCCCTGGAGGGGGAGTACCCGAGCTTTGCCAACATACGGCGCAAGCTTGGCGACGGATTCTACGGCTGGGAGAAGTACGCGCCATTCGACCGTATCATCGTCACCTGTTCGATCGATCACCTTCCCCCTCCCCTGATCAAGCAGCTGTCGCCGAACGGGATCATGGTGGTTCCCCTGGGCCCCCCGGGAAGGCAATATATTATGGAAGTGAAAAAAACGGTGGATCCCGATGGGACTATTCACCTAACGCGAAGAGACGTGTATAATGGGCTCTCGGTGCAGTTCATTCCATTCAGAAACGAGGAGGGCAAAAGCTACAGCAATTAAGGCCGCGCGATGACGTTTATTGTGCTCGAAAAAAGGACGACAATAGAGTAGAGATCATGATCAAGCGATTCCTTTTGAATCAGAGGATCTATAGGCGAATGAGCCCCCTTTTCAACCACGGAGGGCTGAACCCCCGTCTCCTGACGGCGGCCTCCACCATGGCGCGGACCGTTCTGCGGCGGGTCCGGGATGTCGTGCATGCCCGGCAGTTTCTCCCCGTGGCGGGCGGCTCGCTTTTTCTCGCCGCCTCGATAGCCCTCTGCGTGCTGCTGATCCCCTCGAAGGGCGCCTCTCCCCTCCCCCTGGCTCCATCGGTCGCTTCGGTGGAGGCGGTCGACGCCAGAAACTCCACTCCCCGTGGAAGCGGCGTTGCAAGCTTCTCCCGGGACCAGGACGTCGAGTACACGGTCCTCGACGGGCAGACCTTCTCCGAAATCGCGTACCTCTACAAGATCAACGTCGACAAGCTCGCGATGTACAACCACATCGCGGACATCAACAAGATCAAGGAAGGCATGACCATCATCATTCCCTCGGAAGCGGCCGAGAAAAAGATCGCGGTCAACGCCACGCTGGAGGCTCCCACCCTCACCCCCGCCAGCAACCCCTCCAAGCTCAGAATCTCCTCCGTGCCCCTGAAGATAGAGGCGGAGCAGCAGTTCGACGGAATGGCCGTGACCGCCCACTTCTCCGTGGAGTCTCCGCCGAACGTCAACCTCACGCGCTTCGAATGGGACCTGGGCAATGGCAGAAAATCCTTCCGCCCCACCACGTTCTGGACCTATGACTCTCCGGGCACCTACACGGTGAGCCTCAAGGCGGCGGACGCGGACGGCCGGCAGTACGACGCCGATGAGGTGTTCATCGACGTTCCCCATCCCACCACCTACCAGAACACCCTGCAGCAGTTCCTCACCCTGGAGAATCTCGAGCGGACCTTCACGGTGCGCGGCAAGATCACGGATGTGATCCATTACGACGGCAGGCCGGACTCGCCCATCACGGAGGTGAGCTCCAACGCCGACGGCACAAGCTACAGGGCCACGCGGCCGGGGTACTTCAGCCTCGAGGTTGAGAAGGACGATGCTATCCACCACGTCTACGTCTTTGTCAGCCCCGTTGACACCAAGCATTCGGACCGTACGGACCTCAATTGGTACCGCACCCAGTTCAACACGGGCACCCAGTCCAACTGCGGGCCCGCCGTGGCTTCAATGGCCATTTCCTGGGCAACGGGAGAATACGTGGCCGTCTCCACCGTCCGCCAAGAGATCGGCTGGACCGGAAACGGCAGCACGAGCTTCGAGGACATCATCGCGCAGATCAAGACGCACGGCGTGGTCTCCCGGCTCGTTAGCGTGAGCTCGTCCCAAGACCTCTTCGACATCATAGACCGCGGCAACATCGCCATCATCCTCTACAACAGCGGCGGCCCCCGCTTCACGCGGGGCCACCCGGCGGATGACTTCTTCGGCCGCTACTACTACGACGCCGTGGGACACTACGTGGTCATCAAGGGCTATTCCCGGGACGGGCAGTACCTCGTCACCTATGATCCCATCCCCAGCGACTGGGGCAGCAACAGCTTCCGCTACGGCGACGGCATCAGCATGATCGGCAGAAACCGCTATTACGGGACCAAGGAGCTGTTCGGAGCGCTGCGCAGGTGGGACGTCATCGAGATCATGCGCTAGATCTCGTTCACCGGAAACAACAGGCCAACGACCCCATAGACCACGATAACCCCGATCAGGAGCACATTGAAGCCGGCGGACACGGTGAGGGTCCAGGCCAGGGCCGTGCCGGCCACAGATAGCCCACCGTTCATCCCCCAGGCCCACGGAAGCAGCCCCGGCCTGTGCTCGCTCAGCGCGTCAAGCCCGTCGGGAAACGGCACGCCCATGAAGAAGGCGCAGGGGGCGATCGCGGCCACCGAGATCAGGATCCGTACGATCATGCTCTGGTCACGGAAGTGCGACAGCACCTGGGACAGCCCGAAGATATAGAAGACGGCCATCGCCACGATTGCCGCGCACGCGATGCGAACAACGACGCGCCGGGCGCTGGACAGCCTGCTGGCAACCAGGTTTCCCACGCCGGAGAGAATCAGCATGCAGGTGATGACGATGGAAACCGAGAAGATCGGGTCCGTCAGGATGAACACCAGGCGCTGGATCAGGAAGACCTCGACCATCATGTAGCCCAGCCCCAGGCAGGCAAAGTAGAAGATGACCCCCACGGTGCCTCGACGACGCTTGAACAGCTCCTTCCAACGGCCGATCACCGGCATGAGGATGACCAGGAGCCCGAGCACAATGGCCTGGGCGAGAATCCCCAGCTGAAGCAGGAAACCCCAATCCTCGCTCACGTCCTGGATCTGGTCCAGGTACATGAAGACCGAGGCGAGCTTGAGAAAACCCGTGTAGTAGGGGCGATAATCGTGCATGGGCCGGATGTCGAAGACGTAGCCGCGGTAGAGCTGCTCCTGCCGCCCGGCGAGCAATTCCTCGAGGGCGAGGTGGTAGAAGTCGCTGGGGCTGAAATCCAGGTTCTCTGTGGGCTGCTCATTGTTTTGGAAATGCCGTTGATAGGTGCCGAGGATCAGGGAGAGGTCCTTTGTGCTCTTCTCCATCGACGGGCTGTAGTCCAGGGTGAAGGACTTCTGCCTGGCGAAGCTGGAAAGGTCGTAGATCTCCCCTGAGGTGAAGTCCGTTTTCTTGACGAGGATCGTCGCGGTTGAGAGGAAGAGGTCGAACATGAAGATCCTGTTCTCGGGATGCTCGACCCCCTGCATCCGCAGGGAGGTGACCACGGTGGAAAGAAGCTTCAGGACGTTTCGGGGCGGGTTCAAGCGGTTCCATACCGTGATGGAGAGGACCCCATTGTCCTTGAGGCTGTTCATGTACTCCGTGATGGCTTCCGCCGTGTAGGTATAGTTCTCCTGGACGGGATAGCCGCCGCTGTCCGACAACCCGATCGAATCGATGAGGCTGATCTCCACCAGATCGTAGGCAGAGGAATTCTGCACGCAATGGGCCCGAGCCTCTCCCAAGCGCACGTCGATAAGGGGGTCGCGGAAGAGATTTCCCGTGAAGACCGCGATGCGCGGGTCGTCCCTCATGAGCCGCAGAAGATCCGAGTTCTGCTCCATCACCGTGACCTTGCGGGCGCCCTTGGCCTTGGCCACCTGGGCGCTGATGCCCCCGGCCAGGTTCACCACGAGCACGCGCGGCTCGTTGAGGATGGCGTAGGGGGCCGCCATGGGCAGGAAATCGGCGTACTCCGCCTCATTGCCCTGCATCTTTCCCATGATGCCGATGGGGCCGTTGCCGTCGACGTACAGGCCCCAGAACGGCTGCGTCGGCAGGGTGTCGAGCTTGATGATCGCCACGTCGCTCAGCCCGGGGGCGAAGTGAAAGGAGGGGCTGGCGAAGACCGTCATCTCTCCCACGGGGCTGAAGGAACGGTGCACCGTGGTCATGTCGGGATACTTGCGAACGTAGCTGATGGCCTTGTACTCGGAGACGCGGATGTCGCCCCAGAGGAACATTGCGGCCAGGGACGCGGCGAGGCATGCCGTGGATGCGACGAGGATGCCAGCCTGAATCTCCAGCTTGCGGGTGGACTCGTTTCGCGTGAGAGCGCACAGGATGTTGGCAGCGAAGGCGATGAGGAGCACGGGGATCACGAGGCTGTCGGGGGGAAGCACGTACATCAGGAGCAGGATGAGGAGCCCCCCGAGGCCGCTTCCCAGCATGTTCCAGAAGTAGATCTGGTGGATCCGGGACTCCAAGGCGATGAAGGACAGCCCGATGAAAAGGGCGCCGAAGAAGAAAGGCACCCCATAGCAGATGTAGTACCCCGCCAGCCAGAGGATCTGGTCGGGATCCGAGCCGATGAAAATGGGGCTGAAGGGGATGAACTGCCCGACGATGTGGCCCAACGCCATGGTCGGCACGAAGAGCATGCCGGAATAGATCATCCAGGAGTCGATTCGCTTTCGAATCCGGGAGATGACGAACGTGAGGAGGGTGCCGGAGACGCCGAAGCCGAGCAGGGCTGTAGAGATCACAAGCGAGCCGAAGGTGGACCAGTTGCCCACCGAGAAGACCCTCATGATGGAAAGCTCGTAGGCGATGAGCGCGATGGACAGCAGGAACACGGATGAGAGCTTCAGCTTGTTTTCCATAGGCGTCGTTGTTGGCAAGGATTCTAGAAGGGCATGGAGCCCGCTGTCAAGGACCGGCGAGTTTTTTTTCGCGAGCCCGTGAGGCGGCGGCAGCGGCGCGCGGGCCTCGATGTGAGGTGGCTGGCATGTACATCGACTACGTTCGGTGGTATCAAGAAGGACGAGAACGGCCGGCCCTCCATGCGCCGGCCGCCAGAAGGAGAGCTCGATGAGAAACCTGGCTTCACTTGCCCCCTTGGCGGTCCTCGTTCTCGTGGCACCCGGGATCATGACGGCCTACGGCGATTCGGCCCTGGCGAAGGATTCGCGGGCGAGCAATTGGGACCTGTCCGGCTGGCACCTCTGCTGGAGCGACGAGTTCGACGGTTCCACCCTGAACCCTTCGAACTGGACGGCGGATATCGGCGACGGCTCGCCCCAGATCCCGGGCTGGGGCAATGCGGAGAGCCAGTACTACACGGCCAGGCCGGAGAATCTCTCGATAGTGCAAGACGGATCCATCAGAGTCCTCAGGATAAGGGCGATGAGCGAGCGCCACCAGGGCAAGTACTACACCTCCGCCCGGATCACTACCGAGGGCAAGCGCTCGTTCCAGTTCGGCCGCGTTGAGGCCAGGATCAAGCTCCCGCAGGGAAAAGGGCTCTGGCCCGCGTTCTGGATGATGGGAGACTCGTTCTCCACGGTGGGGTGGCCGGCCTGCGGAGAGATCGACATCGTAGAGATGAGGGGCGGCGACGACGGGACCATATCCGGGACCATGCATTGGAAGAACGCAGAGGGAAACCTCTCCTCCTCGATCCCCGGCGTGGCGAGGCTGGACTCGGGAGTGTTCGCAGACCGCTACCACCTCTTCGGCATCGAATGGAACGACAAGACCATCGGCTGGTATCTCGATGGAAAGCAGTATGTTTCCCAGACTCTCGACGATCCCGAGCGCGAGGAGTTTCGAAACGGCAAGTTCTTCATCCTCATCAACCTCGCTGTGGGCGGCAGCTTCCTCGGCAACCAGATTCCCCCAATAGGCTTCAAGGAAGAAAGCATGTACGTGGATTGGGTGAGGTGGTACAAGAAGGACTGAAAAGCATCCCTCCGCGGTCCCGGTCTTGGGCTACGGTAGCCGCCGGTTGCAGAGCATGCGAGCGATCGAAGTCGAAAGGCTCACGCGGCATTTCCGCTACTACCAGAAACAGGAAGGGCTTTCCGGCTCCCTGAAAAACCTTCTGCGGCGCAAGGCGCTGGTCCGCGAGGCCGTGAGGGGCGTCTCATTCTCCATTGGAGACGGGGAGATTGTCGGGTTTCTGGGGCCCAACGGCGCGGGAAAGACCACCACGCTGAAAATGCGCGGGAGTCCTTCGCGCTCAACCGCGCAATCTACGAGATCGACGCTGCTGATTACGCGAAGGTCCTTGGCGAGCTTGTCGAGCTCTTCGGTATTGGAGGCATCCTGGGGGTCCAGGTCAGGAGGCTTTCGCTGGGGGAGCGCATGAAGATGGAGATCGTCGCCGCCCTCCTGCACCGGCCGAAAGTCCTCTTCCTCGACGAGCCGACTATCGGCCTCGACCTCCTCTCACAGCGCGCCATTCGGGACTTGATAAAAACGCTGAACGAGCGCTACCGCACCACGGTGATGCTCACCAGCCACTACCTCTCCGACATCGAAGAGCTCTGCCCCCGCGGTCCTCTACGTCGTGGTCACCTACCGCGCGGGAAGGCGGATCGCCGGCTTTTCCCCTGACGAGATCCTCGTGTTCGTGGGAACATTCGTCCTTGTCACCGGCTTCTACGCCGGGGTCTTCATGATGAACCTGTTCCAGCTCTCCCAGCTCGTGCGCGATGGTTCCTTCGACACACTCATGACCAAGCCGGTATCCCTTCAGTTCATGGCCACCTTCAGGCGATCCGATATCGGCATATTCCTCATCGACGCGATCGCGGGCTTCGTGATGGTGGCGATAGGCCTCGCGCGCGCGGGCGCCGCCCTGGACGCGCTTCGGGCGGGCGGATACGCGCTTTTCATCGCCTCCGGCGCGGCGGTCGGCTACGCCTTGTACCTCATCCCCCAGTCCCTCGTGTTTCGTCTCGTCAACACGGCCGCCATCGCCGAGCTCACGGATTCTTTCTGGGACTTCAACAACGTGCCCATGATCGTCTATGGAAGGGTGGAGCGGGCGATCGGCACGTTCGTCATCCCCATGTTCGTCGTCACGAGCTTTCCCGCCCTCTTCGCGCTGGGCAGGCTGAGCCCCCTCTTCATGGTCTGGGGCGTCGCCGCGCCGTTCATCTTTCTCGGGATTGCCCGCCTGAGCTGGAGGTCGGGCGTGAGGAACTACACGAGCGCGAGCGGGTAAGGGTGCGCCGCGCTGCGGGGGCGCCCACCGCCCGGCGCCGCTCGCATGTCACGCGCCGCCCTTGGGAACGTGAATGATCTCCCGCGGCTTGCTCCCCTGGGCCGGGCCGACGATCCCCCGCATCTCCATCTCTTCGACGAGGCGCGCGGCGCGGTTGTAGCCGACCTTCAGCCGTCTCTGCAGGTACGACGCCGACGCCTTTCCCTGGGCGATCACGATCTCCAGGGCCTTCTCGAACAGGGGGTCGTTCCCCGGCTCCCCCTCGTAGTCCCTGCCTTCCGCGTCGTCGTCGAAGAACACCTCGTCGTCGATGTACTGGGGAGGGCCGAGCTTCTTCACGTACTCGGTGATGGCCTCCGTCTCCTCGTCGTCTACGTAGGCGCCCTGGATGCGCACGGGGAACGGGTTCCATGCCGCGGAGAAGAGCATGTCTCCCTTGCCCAGGAGCTTCTCCGCCCCGACGCAGTCAATGATGATGCGCGAGTCGAACTTGTTCGCCACCATGAAGGCGATGCGGGAGGGGATATTCGCCTTGATGAGCCCTGTGATGACGTCGATGGAGGGACGCTGGGTGGCGAGCACCATGTGAATTCCCACGGCGCGGGACATGGCCGCCAGGCGCGCAAGGGTCGATTCCAGCTCCTTACCCGTCGTGGCCATGAGGTCGGCGAACTCGTCGATGACGATCACGATGTAGGGCAGCCTGTGGACCTTCTCCCTTTTAGCCTTCTTGTTGAATGCGCGGATGTCGCGGACCGCCAGAGCATCCAGGAGGGTATAGCGCCTCTCCATCTCCGAGATGCAGTACTGGAGCGCCTGGAAGGCCTTGCGCGGCTCCGTTATCACCGGCGTGAGCAGGTGCGGCACGCCGTTGTAGCTCTTCAGCTCGACGATCTTGGGGTCGATGAGGAACAGCCTCACCTCCTCGGGGGATTTCTTGAAGAGGATGGAGGAGATGACGGCATTGACCAGCACGCTCTTGCCGGAGTTCGTGGCCCCGCCAATGAGCAGGTGCGGCGTCTGCACGAGATCGATGACCTGCGCCTCGCCGAGGATGTCCTTTCCCAGCGCCACGGGGATCTCGTAGACCGTTTTTAGCCCGCCTTCCCGGGGCTCGCCCCGCTCGCTGAAGGGCGGCATGCTGATCATCTCGCGAAACGAGACGATGGCGCGCCTCTTGTTGGGCACCTCGATTCCCACGGCATGCTTTCCCGGGATGGGGGCCACGATGCGCACGCTGGGGGCGGCCAGGCGCAGGGCAATGTTGTCGGAGAGGTTGGCGATCTTCGAGACGCGAACGCCCGGCGCCGGAAGCACCTCGAACAGCGTAATGACGGGACCCTTCCTGATGCCCGTCACCTCGGCCTGGATGTTGAACTCCTGGAGGGCGTCCGTGAGAACGTGGGACGCGCGGCGGGTCTCGTCGTCAATCTCCCAGTATGCGTCGTCTCCCCTGACTTTCAGCACCTCGTCCGCGGGGATCCCGTATGCCGACTTTCCGCCCGCTTCCGAGCCGAAGGGCAGCTCGGGCTGAGCCGGCACGGGGGCGGGAAGCTCCCCGGGACTCGGCGCCGGTTGGGCGGGTTGGCCGCGCTCAAACGATTGTTGGGCGGGCTTCGGCTGCTGGAGCGCCTGCTTTTGTCGCTGGGCGCGCTCGGATGCCGGTTCCTGCGGGGGACCTGACGGTGCAGGGGTTCCGGCTCCACCACCTCAGCCTCGACCTCGATGGGAGGATCTTCCCCGGGCGGCTCCACGACCTTGTGAAGCGCGGGGTCGCCGACCGGCGGAAGGAGCTTCATTTTCTTTCTCTTGTCGAGGGGCGCCGACCTTGCGCCCTCGATGGCGGTTGTCAGCCCGAAAGGCAGGGTGAAAAGGAATATGATCTCCATGGCGAGGAGCAGGGAAAGGAGGATGGCAGACGGGATCATCCCGAAGCTCGAGAGCAGGAGATCCGGAACCGAAAGCGCGGATCCGCCGACTACAAGCAAAAGGAGGCTCGCCGTGAGAAACGGGAAGATGGAAAGCATCAGCATGAGGGCGGATCTCCGCCGGAAGACCGGGGCGACGAGGAGGATCAGCGCGAAAATGAAGTAGAGGGGGATGAAAAATGCCGCCCACGAGAACAGCTCCATCAGGAGGCGGCCGGGAGCGGCCCCCGGGCCCGGCATGCCCATGAGGTGCAGCGCGAGGGTAAGAAGGCAGAGAACGGACAGAAAAATGAGAATTCCAGAGAGAATTCGGATCGCAGGAGATAGCTTCCTGCCTCGCACAGCCACGATAAACCCCCTCCCTTGTTTATCGGAAGAAACCCTGCGCCTCAGTACGGCTGGAGCGGTCCCTTCCGCGGCGTCGGGGCCACGAACGCGTCGGGGTAGAAGTACTTCACCGTCTCCCGCGGGTCCTGGTTCTTGTAGAGGTGGGCATAGATGATCGAAGAAACCAGTATTTTCCGCACGTACTGGCGCGATTCCTCGAACGGCACCGCTTCGACAAACAGGTCCGTGGCCAGTCCGCCATTGAGCCTGTCCCAGGAGCGGGAGCGGGTCAAGCCGGCGTTGTAGGAGAGAAGCGCCTTGGGCAGGCTGCCCGTTCTTGCCAACAGGACCTCGAGGTAGCGCACGCCGAGGGTCAGGCTCGTCTCGGGGTCCGTCAGGTCCGGATTATCGATGCGGAGGCTCCTGGCCATGTCCCCCGCGGTGGCGGGCATGAGCTGGGCAAGACCGGCGGCTCCCGCGCCGGAGACGATGTCGGGGTCGAAGTAGCTCTCTTCCCTGACGAGCCCATAGATAAGGAAGTTGGGAAACGATGAGCGCGCGGAAATATCCTCGATCAAAGACGCGAACGCGCGGGGATAGAGCACGCGCATCTCATCGGCGGAGAGCGTCCTTCGGCGCCACAAAAGCCCGATCAGGTTCAGCGCCGAGCGGTGATCCTGTGCCCCGGCAAGCCGAAGCGCGTACGCCAGAAGCAGACCGTCATCAAGGCCCTCACGCCGGTCCCAGATCTCGTCGAATGCCTCCCCCGTGAGGCCGAAGGAAACCAGGCCATCGATCACGGGATCCAGGCTGGAGGCGGGCTTCGCGGCCGGCGCGGCGGGCGCCCCCGAGACCGGCGCTCCTGACGCTGCCCCGGGCGCCGCGACGGGCGCCCCGGCAGGCTGCGCCGCCGGCCCCCCCGTCTGCTCGGCGTCCATCGAAAGCACGGGCTGGGGAAGCTCCCCGAGGAAACAGGAGGCAAGCACCCCGTAGTAGCCGTAGGGGCTCGTATCGCGCGCGGCCCGAAAGAGTGTCCTCGGGCACGGGATCGGGCTTGCCCGGTACGCGCGAAATCAGCCGCTGTTGAAGCGCCCTTGCCAGGATGTAATCGAGCTGGGCACGGACCGCGGGGGATGCTCTGCCCTCCAGCGCTGTTCGAAGCCGAACCAGGTCGTTCCATCTTCGGTCCGCCGTCAGGGAGGAGATCCGCTCCTCCAGGAGGTCGGAGAAATAGGAGGGGTCGTTCCACAGCGCTGACTGCCGCCCCAGCTCCTCGGCGAGGTCCGGCGGATTGGTCTTGAAAAGAACATCGAGAATGAACCAGCGCATCCTGTCCTGCCGGAAAGCGTCCCGGCTCACCGCCGCCACTGCGCGGAAAAAACCGAGCGCCTTCCCGTAATCCGGGACGCGCCTGCCGCACTTTCCCGCAGCCTCCTGGGCGTCGAGCCGCTCCTCGCCCGAAAGCCCCGCGGCAAGCGCCTCCATGAATGCTTCTCCGCGGGAAGCCATACCGCCGGAGATGTAGGCGGAACCCAGCTCGGAAATCAGCGGGCTGCCGGCAAGACGCGCCGGCTCGATTCCCAGGACCGCCTTTTCCATCAGGGGTATTCCCTTCGCCCAATCTCCCTGCTGCAGGGCGAACTTCCCCTCCAGGAGCCCCTTCTCCCAGTCGGAGAATATCCCCATCGACTCGGGGTCCGCGGAGAGGAACAGGTACGCCCGCGCGTGAACCGGTGAGAGCTTTTCCCGCAGGAACAGATCGACGAACAGGAAGCGGGCGGCATCGCGCTTCAGCCGAAGCGAGCTTACCGCCTGAAAAAGGGAGAGCTCGGCGTCCGCCGGCTGGATTCTCCGCGCCTCGGAGAGAACCTCCTCGTCCGCCTTGCTCCAATACAAGGCTTCCACGAGAGCCCGGCGCGCGTCATGGGCTGCCGGCGTTCCCTCCACCATTTCCGCCAGAGGGCGGGCAACCTTTTCCGCCTTCTGGAAGTCCTTCTCCGCGAGGTATCGCTTTACAAGCGCGAGTCCCGCCCGCTCCTTCCACGGCCGCGGCAGGCGGTTCCAGGCAAGCTCGAGCATGAGCTCGGAAAGCTCCGGCTGCTTGAGCTTCTCGAAAATAAGGGACAGGTAGTAGGGCGCCCCCGGACCGAGCTCGAGGGCTTGGGAGAGGTCTTGCGACTTCCAGTCGATTCCCGAAAAGGCCGAGTAATCAGCCCTGGCCAGGCTGTCCTTGAGCTCGTCCGCCGGCAAACCCCAAACCGATTTCTGCCCGCACCCCGTGGACAAAAGAGGATACGTGAGGAGCAGGAGGATCAGAAGCTCATTCTTCAGGGATATAAATCGTCGTGTCCGCAAAAATGAGGTCCGGGTTCCTGATCTTGTTGGCCTTGGCGAGCTTGGGATACAGCCAGGGGTTCCTGTAATAGGTGGCTGAGATATCCCAGAGGGTATCGCCTTTCTTGATCCTGTACGTCACGCCGCCGGCGGGCTGCGGTTTGACGGCCGCGGCGGGCTTCGCGGCGGTTGACACGCCGCCGGGCTCACTCTGCGCCTGCGCCACCGCCGGCTGCTGGACGGTTTCGGCGGGAGGCTTTTCGACGGCGGCAGCGGGCGGAGCCTGCTCTTGCGGCTTTGCGGGAGCGGGCTGCGGCTGCACGGCCGCGGGAACGGCGGCGCCCCTCACGTTCTTGTAGACAAACCAACCGATGGCTCCGAGGAGGGCGATTCCCAGCATGATGAACAGCACAATCAGGGCGACGTTCGGCCCCCTGCGGCCCAGGTGCTCTCTCCTTCGGTCCATCTCGCCCGTTGGATAGGTCTCTCCCGTGAGAGGCGGCTCCTCGGTGTCGAGGCTCTTCACCGGCTCACCCTCCATCTCGAACTCCGGGATTGCGTAGGTCTCTTCAGCGGAAAGGGTCTTCAGGCTGATGGCGAAGCTCTGCGATTCGCCGGTGGAGCGGTCGCTCGCCTCGGCGGTAAGCTCGCCGGCGGTATCCAGGCCGAGGAGGAGCTCGATATCCGGCTCGCCCTTCACTGCGGCGGTGATGTTTTCTATTATGAGACTTCCGATATACTGGGCATTGTCCAGTCCGTCACCCTCGCCCCTGTACAGGTCGATCTGGACCTTGCTCTGGTTGTCCTTGACCGTCGTCAAGGTGAGCTTCTTCCTTCCCGTGAAGCCCTCTTCCAGAACGGGGTAGAAGGAACCGTCCGCGACTTTGATGCCGATACGTGAACCGTTCAACGCCAGCGCCCCCTCGTCTGAAAAGCGTATAACGCCGTATAGCGTTTGTCAATAATATTCCTTGACACGTGAAAAGGCGCGGCCGATAATACGCACTCGATGAGCCTCCTTCCCTTCATCATCGGCGGAATTCTCCTGCTCGTCGGCGCTCCGATTCTGTTTCTCCTGCTCTCGGCGCGGGTATCCAAAGGGAAGGGACGCGACGGCATCTTCGGGAAGGCCCGCGACGGCGTGGTGCGTGAGGCCACCAAGAAGCTCGCGGCAAACCCCCGTGACGCGAAAGCCCTCATGACCCTCGCGGAGACGGCCTTCAAGGAAGACAATTTCCCGGTGGCCCGCAAGTACTACAAGGACCTGGTCGACCTCTGCGCGGCGGTGCCGGGGATCGACGAGCTCGAGGTCACCGTCAAACACGGGATCTGCGCCCTGAAGCTCGGCGATCTGGAAGATTCGTACAAGAGCCTCATGTTCGCCAGAAACCTCAAGGAGGACAGCTTCGAGGCCAATTTCCACCTCGGCGCCGTGGAGTTCGCCCGCGGCGCATTCGACAAGGCAACCGCCTATTTCATGCGCGCGCACAACGCTCAACCGGAGAACGCCCTCACCATCAAGAACCTGGGCGCGTGCCTGTACAAGGTCGGAAAGTTCCGCGAATGCATCCCCTTTCTGCGCATGACCCTCGAGGCCACCCCCGACGACAAGGAAACCCTCTTCGCCCTGGGAAATGCATCCTACGAATCGGGGCAGACGGAAACCGCCATCAAGATCTTCACGCATCTGCGCACCGATCCCGCCCTCGGACCCACCGCGGCCCTGTACTGCGGCACCATCTACTTCAACGCAAAGCTCTACGACAAAGCGATCATGGACCTGGAGCTCGGGCTGCGCCACGACGGGGTGCGTCCCGAAATCGCCCTCGAGCTGAAGTACCGGCTCGCCTTCGCGTACCTGAAAAAGGAGGATCTCGCCAGGGCAATGAACCTGTGGCGCGAGGTGGCCAGCGCAAACCCGAAGTACCGCGACGTGCAGGATCTCATCTCCCGCTACGGCGAGCTCTCATCCAACAGGAAGCTCCAGACCTACCTGTTGTCTCCCACGTCGGACTTCGTCACGCTCTGCCGAAAGATCGCTTTGAGCTTCTTCCCCAGGTCCAAGACCAAGCTTCTCAACATCTCGTTCAGGCAGAGCGAATACGTGGATATCGTGGCCGAGGTGGATACCTCCAAGTGGAGCGATATCATCCTCTTTCGCTTCGTGCGGACCACGGGCATGATCGGCGAGCTTCTCCTCAGAGACCTGTACACCAAGTTGAAGGAGATCAAGGGAGGACGGGGCGTGTGCATCGCCCCCGCCACCTACTCCGAGGGGGCGAAGAGCTTCGTGGAGGCCCGGATCGTCGACCTCATCGACAAGCCCGCCTTGAACAAGCTTTTAAGCCGGGTGCCGGAAGGGCTGTAGAGCCCCGAAAGGCCGGGGAGCCGCGCGCTCCAGCTTTCGCTCACCGCCGCCGCAAGATGTCCCAAGTGCCGCCGGCGCTTCAAGTCCTACCGGCCCGGACGTCTTGCATCCCGCCGGCCCGGATCACCACCAGGTGCCGCTCCTCCTCCAGGAAAGGGACCTCCGCGTCGAGGATCTCGGCGGTGAGCGGAACGGCCGAGGCCGTCTTCATCGCCTCGATCTCCTCCCTCGCCTTTGCTTCCTTGCCCTTGAAGGCGACGATTGACCCCCAGTCGAGGCCGCTTGCCCGAAGGTCCTTGATGAACCTGTCCAGGGGCGCCACGGCGCGAAAGGTCACGACGTCGAAGCGTGCCGGACGGGTGGAAGCGGCGCTCGGAAGGCGGGAGCCCGCCAGCGTAATATCGGTTTCCAGCACCCGCACGTTCGCCAGCCCCAGCACGAGCGCGCAGTTCTCCAGGAATGCCGCTCTCTTGGCGGAGCGCTCGAGGAGGGTGAAGGAGAGCGACGGCAGGGCGGCGGCCAGCGGAATCCCGGGAAGACCCGCCCCCGAGCCGACGTCGAGCACCGTGCCGGCGAACGCCGAGGCGGCATCCTCAGCCGAATCCCTCGGAGGCCGCTCTCCCGAGACGAGATGGAGAACCAGCCGCCACGCCGAAAGGGAATCGAGCACGTGTTTGACGACAAGCTCCGTCCCGCTCGCATTGACGAATCCGAAGCGCGGGTTCCATTTTTCCAGCTCCGCCAGGTAGCCCCCGAGGATGGCGGAAGTGCGCTCCCCTCCCGGAACTTCAAGCAGAGCGAGTCCCTGGGCGAGGAGTCCGGAAGCGCCGTCCGCTCCCTTCCGCGGGGTCACGCCTGCCCCTTCATGCAGACAAGGAGGACCGCGATGTCTGAAGGCCGGACCCCCGAGATGCGGGACGCCTGCCCGATGGAAAGGGGACGGATCTTCATGAGCTTCTCCCGCGCCTCCGATGAGATGCCCCTGAGCGCGGAGTAATCGAAGGCGGCGGGGATCCGCTTCTCCTCCATTCGCCGGAAGCGTTCCACCTGCGCGTCTTGATGCCTGATGTACCCCTCGTACTTCACCTCTGTCTCCGCCTGGGCAAGGGAGGCCGCGCTCATGGCTGCCAGGCGCGCATCCAGCGGCAAAAGGCCTTCCAGCGTGAAGCGGGGATCCTTCAGGACCTGCTCGAAGCTCGAGCCGCGATACGCGTCGATCTGCGGCAGAGCATCCGCATCCCCGGCGGCAACCTTGCGCTTTCGCAGAAGCTCCCTCACTTCCTCGATTCCCCGCTTCTTCTCCTCCAGACGCCGGAGGGCCTCCGGCGCCGCCAACCCCAATTCTCCCCCCTTGGGCGTGAGGCGGAGATCCGCCGTATCATGGCGGAGCGAAAGGCGATATTCGGCCCGGGACGTGAACATGCGGTACGGCTCCTCGGCTCCCAGCGTGACGAGGTCATCGATGAGAACACCGATGTATGCCTCGGCGCGGGAGAGAACGAGAGGCTCCTTGCCCTGGAGCCAGAGGGCGGCATTGATCCCCGCCATGATTCCCTGGGCGGCAGCCTCCTCGTATCCGGAGGTCCCATTGGTCTGGCCCGCCACGAAGAGCCCCTGGATGCGCTTGGACTGGAGGCTGGGAAAGAGCTGGGTAGGCTCCAGGTAATCGTACTCCACCGCGTAGCCGGGCCGCACGATCTGGAGGTCCTCCAGGCCGGGAATCGTATGGAGGAAGGCCTCCTGCACATCCTCCGGCAGGGAGGAGGAGACGCCGTTCAAGTACACCTCCTCGGTGGAAAGCCCCTCCGGCTCGACGAACACCTGGTGCCGCTCCCTGTCGGGGAACCGCATCACCTTGTCCTCGATGGACGGGCAATAGCGGGGGCCCCGGCCCACGATCTTCCCGCCATACAGCGGAGAGCGGTGGATATTCTCGCGGATGATCCCGTGGGTTTCCGCGTTCGTATAGGTGATATGGCAGGGCACGGCGGGACGGTCCACCTTGGCCGTGGAGAAGGAGAAAGGCAGCGCCTCGGCGTCCGGGCCTTGAAGCTCCATGCGCTCCGGCCTGAGCGAGGAGGCAAGGCCGCGCGCCGGTGTGCCGGTCTTCAGGCGCCCGACGGTGAACCCGAGCCGCCTGAGGCTCCGGCCCAAGCCGAGCGCGGCGGGCTCCCCCAGCCTTCCACCGGACGCGGACCAGTCCCCGATGAAGAGCTTCGCCTCCATGAAAGTGCCGGTGGTGAGCACGACGGCCTTCGAGGAGATCCGCCTGCCCCGCTCCGTGATCACTCCCTGGATCCGGCTTTCCTCCGCGTTCAGGAGGAAATCCACAACCGTATCCTGGAAGATGTGCAGACCCTTTTCAGCCTCGAGGGTGCGCTTGGCCAGGGCAGCGTAGGCCATCTTGTCCGCCTGGGCGCGCGGCGCCTGCACGGCGGGGCCCTTGCTCCTGTTGAGCATGCGGAACTGGATCATCGTCGAGTCGATGAGCTTCCCCATCTGGCCGCCGAGGGCGTCGATCTCGCGTACGAGGTTCCCCTTGGCCAGGCCTCCGACGGCGGGGTTGCACGACATCTTGCCGATGCAATCGAGGCTCTGGGTGACGAGGACGGTTGAAAAGCCCAGGCGCGAGAGGGCGAGCGATGCCTCGATCCCCGCGTGCCCTCCGCCGATAACGATCGCCTCAGCGTCCATGTCACTTCCCCACGCAAAACCGGGAAAACATCCGCTCGAGGATCTCGGCGGAGGTCACCTCTCCCGTGATCTCACCCAATGCATCCAGGGCATCGGCAAGATCAACGGCGAGCAGGTCCAGGGGAACGTGCCTGTCCAGGGCATTTGTGAAGCTGTCCAGCGCCGTCAGCGATCGCTCGATGAGGTCCCTCTGCCGCTCTGAATCGATGAGCGGCTCACCCGAGTCCTCGGTTTCCCCCGAAACTATCGCGCGTACGATCGCTTCTTCGAGCGCATCGACGCCCTGGCCCGTGAGCGAGCTCACGGGGAGGAAGCCGTCGGGAGCGGGCCGGCTTCGCGGCAGGTCGATCTTGTTCCAGAGCTTCAGGGTCGAACCCTCGCGCTCAGCGGTACCGGCCAGGAAAGCCGAGTCCCCCTGTGCGATTCCCACCTCCGAATCCACAAGGTAGAGAACGAGATCCGCCCCCCGCATCACCTGCTCTGCGCGCCGGATCCCTTCAGCCTCGATAGGATCTTTCGCTTCCCGAATCCCAGCCGTATCGAACAACCGAAGCGGTATTCCCTTCAAGCCGATGCTTCCTTCAAGGTAGTCACGCGTGGTCCCGTGCGTTTCTGATACAATAGCCCGATCCTGCCTCAACAAAAGGTTGAAAAGGCTCGACTTGCCCGAGTTGGTAGCCCCGGCGATGGCCGCGCTGACCCCTTCCTGGTAGATTCTGCCGCGCCGATACGTGCGGGAAAGCGCCTCCAATACGGCCCTTGCCTGGGCGAGCTTCCCCCGGTCCAGGGCTTCGGAGCCCACCTCCTCGTCGGGATAATCGATCTGCACTTCGACCGCTGCCCGAAGGTCCAGGAGAAGGTCACGCGCTGCGTGAATCTTCTCCTCGATTGCTCCCGAGAGCCGCTGCAGGGCAAGGCTCCGCGCTCGATCCGTTCTTGCGCGGACGATTTCGTTCACGGCTTCCGCCCTGGTCAGGTCCATCTTCCCGTTGAGGAATGCCCGCTGAGTGAACTCACCGGGCCCGGCCGGCCTGAAGCCCGACCTCGTGAGCAGAGAGATGAGCCTCTGGATCACGGGCAGGCTTCCGTGACAGGAGATCTCCGCCCCATCTTCGCCCGTGTAGCTCTTGGGCGCCTTGAACACCGAGATCAGGACCTCATCCAGCTCTTCCTCTCCATCGCACACGATGCGGCGGTGAACGGTGTGCCCCGCGGCCGCGCTCAAGTCTTTTCCTTTTTTCAAGAGACGGGAAAGAATCTCGAGGGAACCGGCCCCTGAAACGCGAAGCACGGCCAGGGCGCTCGGAGATGGGGGAGTGGCGAGCGCGACGATTGGATCGTCAGGAGAGTGGATCACGGCGAAGAGGATAGCGCTTCGAGGTTCAGGGGGCAATACGGACCGAGAGTCTGCCGGACCCCGCGTCGATTTGCCGGGCATCGCTTCTGCCCCGGCGGGACGAACTGAAAGCGGGTATTCTTAGACCCTGCCGCCCAGCAGGGAGAAAAGCAGGATGGCAAGAACGAGGGCCGTGAAAGCGCAGTACATCCAGTCGCGCTCCAGCGCAAAGGCGAAAAAAGAAACCACGACGCGCATAATGGGGATGGCGATCAGCAGGAGCAGCCCGGCCTGAATCAATCCGGGACTATCGAGCGACACGGCCGTCTTCACGATGCCGGGAATGGTTTTCAGAACCCCGGGCTCGCCATGATAGGATTCGTAGTGAGGGGTATTGCCTCCCCTTTCATACAGGTACACGATTCCGCCCGCCAGCACGACGCACGCGGCCGCGATAACGCCCACGCGAAGAAGCATGCCGATGAAGAGCTCCACTTGCCTGTCCGTGATCTTCTTCGCGCCCCGCATATTCAAAGCTTCCCCGTTATCCCCTTGAAGATCATCTCGAATCCAAGGAACGCGATCGTCACCGCGAACGCGATCCGAAGCGATCGTGTCCTGGCCTGAGCCAGGACACGCGTGCCGAGAAGAGACCCGACCAGCACACCCAGCATGACCGGCATGGAGAGCCCCGGATCGATGTATCCGCGGCTGAGATAGATGCCGGCGCTTGCCGCGGCCGTCACGCCGATCATGAAGTTGCTGGTGGTGGTCGAGACCTTGAAGGGCAGCCTCATGAACCGATCCATGGCGATCACCTTCACGGCCCCGGAGCCGATCCCGAGCAGCCCCGAAAGCATCCCCGCCACCGCCATCAAGCCGAAACCCGCCGGCACGGAGCGGACGTTGTACTGCCGGAGGCCTTCAGGCGTCGGATAAGATCCATTCATGCGAAGCCGGGAAGCGATGGGATCCGGCTTTACGGCTCCCCCGTCGCTCGCCGGCTTGCGAAAGGTCAGATACGCGGAATACAAAAGAACCAGGCCGAATATCACCGCGATGGCGCCGGGGGCGATGCTGAGCGCTACAAACGCTCCGGCCAAAGCGCCCAACGTAGTGGCGATCTCGAGAAACATTCCGATTCGGATATTGCTGAACCCTTCCCTGACATAGGCGGCGGCGGCCCCGGAAGAAGTGGCGATCACCGAAACAAGGGAAGCGCCGATTGCATATCGTATGTCGACTCCAAGTTCGAGCGTCAACAGCGGTATGATGATGACCCCTCCGCCCAGCCCCGTGAGCGATCCAAGAAATCCCGCTGCCACAGATGCTGCCGCGAGAACTCCGGAGAATCCAAGCGTTGTGAATGAAGTCACGTGCCTTCCGCTCCTCGCCTTTTATACCCTGACCGGCCGCGATATTCAAATCGAGCTCCGGGGGTGAGTCTACGGTACAGCTTCAACGGGGCTCCCCGGACGCCGAGCCTGCCGCCGGCCCGGCCCCCCCTGAAAAGGACCGCCGGCCACTATCGCGCCGTCTGGCGTGTTGTCTTCCCGATTGCAGGGTTCTTCTTTATCTCAAGGCGAACGGTGTAGCTTCCGTCGGTGAGCTCCTTTACGATTCGGGTGGGCGAATCTTCCACGACCTTCATGTTTGCCGCGGATCCGGATGAGCTAATTACGTAGTCTGCGGGATTCCATGTGAGATAAATATCGAAGAACTTGTCCTGCCGGTCCCACCGAAGGGCATTCCCCGGTTGACGGTGACTTGATAGGAGAGGTAGTTGCAGTAATAGGGATAATCGTTGGCTAGGTAGTAGTTGTAGGCGGTTGTCGTGTCCGCCGCGCTGACCGCTGACCCGTTTGCATCGTCCGTGTACATCGTGTACGTACCTGTATCCAGGACATCGTAATAGAGCGCATAATCGAGGCTGTATTCTCCAGGATCCAAATGGTAGGGCTTGCCAGTATTGAAACTGGAGGGGAACCCCGGAGCCGTTACTATAAGCTGCGTGGAGTTCACGCCGAAGGTCGGCTCGAAGGTTATTTCCGTCGCGTCCTCTCTTTCATGGTGTGGTAAGAAAAAGCTACTGAACCGCGGGGGGAATTCAAACCTGAGAAGCGGCGATGCGGGGAGAGTTCCCGCAGGAATGGCAGGATTCAGCACAAAAAAAGCCGGCCCACGGCTGAAGATCCTCCACCTCCAGCCGCAGCCCGGCTTCCCGAATGCTGCTCAGAAGCAGCCTTCACAGATCCGGTTCAGTTTTTAGCGCCTTGCCGAACATCCGGCACGGAGTTCGCTCCCCGAGGCGTTCCTTTTTTCTGCATTGTAACCCTTATGGTGTAGGCGCCATCGGTCAATTCTTTTACGACACGATCCGCGGAGTTTTCGATCACGCGTGCATCCGCCGCGGGGACGGCATTTGAGCTAATGCTAAAATAGGACCACCCCAGATAAAGTGTAAAATATTTGTCTGCGCCGGCCTTTAAAGGAAATGCTCCGGGGTTTGTAGTAATGTCAACGCTTATAGGGTTGTAGTAGTAGTTGTAGTAAGTGGAAACATAATAACTATGGTTGGTGGAATAAGAGGAACCATTATAGAGGACCGTGTTGTAGCCCGCATAATAGGCATCGTTGAACTCAGAGTAGTAATACGGAGAACTGTAGTAGTCGTAGCATAATACATAGCCGCCGCTATATGTACCTTCGGTCATCTCATAATCTGTATACATGGACCAGCTATCGGGAAAACCTTCCATATGTGCTATCCAGTAATTCGCGTTACCGGTATCCCACGTTACCTGGAGATATGCTTTTCCAGCTTTACCGCAGCCTGTAATGGCCAGGAAGCATACAGCAATACACATCGCGAACAGAAGTATCTTCTTCATACGATTGCTCCTTCCCGTTTAGCGAACATCTTGTTCGGGACTTCGAAAAACAAGTTTATCACCTCTTTCATCGGTTTTCAACTTTTCTCCTAAGTTTGCGCTCACTTCACCACGACCGACATATTAACACGTATTGGTAGATCGATAGTCCAATCCTTTTTCCCGGTGGCGCCAATGGCCGCTGAATAGAGTGTCCCAGAGGCCGCCCGTGGCGTTGTAGAACCGACTGAACCGTTACCGGAATCCATGAGAGGCCCTGTGCCGGACCCGCCATACTGCTGATAATTGAAGAAATCAATCGATCCAAGATTGTAAGATGTGCCTCCACCAGTGGATGTAAAAAAGTTACCGGTATTGTAATGGTAGCCAGCCGGCGCATCCGTTCGGTCCGAAAGGAGCACCGCCGCGCTCCAGCACTGGAAGATCTGGGAAAGTGTCTCGGTCCTGCCCGTAAACGCGGAGACCGCAT
>CAWGAA010000004.1:0-45208 GCA_963820525.1 uncultured Spirochaetota bacterium
TCCTTCCCGTTTAGCGAACATCTTGTTCGGGACTTCGAAAAACAAGTTTATCACCTCTTTCATCGGTTTTCAACTTTTCTCCTAAGTTTGCGCTCACTTCACCACGACCGACATATTAACACGTATTGGTAGATCGATAGTCCAATCCTTTTTCCCGGTGGCGCCAATGGCCGCTGAATAGAGTGTCCCAGAGGCCGCCCGTGGCGTTGTAGAACCCACGGAACCGTTACCGGAATCCATGAGAGGCCCTGTGCCGGACCCGCCATACTGCTGATAATTGAAGAAATTAATCGATCCAAGATTGTAAGATGTGCCTCCACCAGTGGATGTAAAAAAGTTACCGGTATTGTAACGGTAGCCAGCCGGCGCATCCGTTCGGTCCGAAAGGAGCACCGCCGCGCTCCAGCACTGGAAGATCTGGGAAAGTGTCTCGGTCCTGCCCGTAAACGCGGAGACCGCATCGACGATCTGCCCCCCATCCGTCTTGGGAGACTGCACCATTGCCTTCAAGAGGGCGGCACCACCGTAGTTTCGAAGCAGATAAGCCCCGAAGGAGTAAGTTGCTGAATAGCTCTTAAGAGCATCAATATCCGATGTGCCCCAATCGCTGAGCGATACAGCGGGATAGGCATTGAAAAGGGGGATCCGTCCCTCTGGATTGTTGGCAGGGCCGGCTGTTTCAACCAGGCCATTAACGCCCCGCGGCCCCATGACCGCCAACTTGTCGGCGACCAGGTCCTCCATACCTTGAGAGCACATCTCATCGATCCAGGTATCGGATCCCTTCCCGGCGCCGCTCACAAACACTTTTTGATGAAAGCTGACAACGTGCTGGAACTCATGGGCCAGGCTGGAAAAAATCTCTTGGGGCCAATAGCCTGTCGGTGACCATGTACCAGCCGCGGAGCTGTCATTTGCATAAAGAACGGCATCGATATAGAACATGATCCTCTCGTTCGAATGAACGTGGTAGGTCGGCGATAGGGGATTCTCGCTGTAGACGTAAGCGTCCTTGAAGTTATCCTTTCCCCAAAAGTACCCGACAATCCCCCCGATGTCTGAATTATCACCACCGATATCACAAAGAAGTATCGTAATCTCATTGTTGAATGGAATTACATTGTTGTAAGTATATGAAGCCCATTCTGCGCCCTCTATTGAAGTGACCCAGTCAAACACATCGTTTGAGCCTAGCGATTTCAGAAATCTATCTGCCATTTCATTGACCATTTGCTGTGTGATGGCGTGGGCTTTCGTCGGAGCTGGAGTCCAGCAGTCATCAGCCACCCAGATGTTGAGGGTCCTATTCCCAAGAGCAGTTGGAATGGGGCCCACTACTCTCCTGCACGTAACAGCTGTCATGGCGCCTAGATCATCCAAAAATCCTGTATTTCCTTCTGCATCGAATGATGGCTTGCCGGGAGTTGCTTTAAGAGATTCTTGCAGAGAGAGCGGCAAGATATTCTCGGCCTTGAAAGGATCCCGATTGAAATCAGTGACGCGGGCCGGCGTCGGCGCAATACGCGAGGTCACCATGCTTTTCAAAGGAGCGGGCGGTAGAGAAGGTCCCGTGAGGCTCTTCGCGTTTCCGGAACCAGTCACCGTTGGCTTCGCAGGAGCCGAGCGTTCGGTATCCGGATTGGTGAACACGAAGTACACGGACTTCGTGTTCGAGCCCAGGTCCATCGAGTAAGGAAACTCACCCTGGCTGGGCACGTGCTGGACGTAGAGCGTCGGAGGCTCAACTCCCGGCAGAGGGCCGCTGAAGGGGGCGCATGCCCCAAAGACAATCAGCAGAATCGAGGCGAGAAAAACGAGCTTTTTCATCAGTATTCCCCCCAGCCTCCGTCAGAACGTGAACATGTATCCCGCTGAAAGCTCGACCGCGAAAGGAACGAGCGCGTTGTCTCCGATAGCTGCGGTATCCACCAGAGACAGGAGCCTGTGCGTATATCTCAGGTCAGCCACAACGGCACCCGGGCCGAGCTTGAACTGATAACCGACACCCGCGGCGACCCCGCCGTAGATGGCGGGCAGGAGACCGCTTTCGGTCCGCACGAGGCCGTTGTTCTCGATGAGGAGGGGATCGCCTATGGGGTAGGCCGCAAATATCCCCGCCGCGAAAGAGAATGTCCCGATGGGAGTCTGCAGCAAGTACACGGCAAGAATTGGCACGGAGAGCTCGTTGACCGTGACGCCCAGCAGCAGGTCATAGCCATTGGAGGCAAGCATGGCCCCTCCGATAGGCCCGAAGCCGACCTCGGCCTGAACGGCGAAGAAATCCCAAATGCCGAGCCTGAAAAAAACGTCGGCCCGATAGGAAATGTAGGGTTGCGGAGCCACGGTCCCGGCGCCCATGCCCGTGAGAGAGGCTGAGAGGGCATCGGCATAGCTTCCGAACAGGAAGCTCCCCGAGGTCCCCCCGCGAACCCCGACGGAATAGCTCAAGGCGGATGCCCCGGCGCTCGAAACGGCCAGCAGGCAGACGATGGCAAGCCACTTTCTCACTACTCTTCCTCCTCCTCGCGTATTATACACCACGGAAGGAAAAAACCAAGCCCGTGCGTTCGGTCGCCGTGATTCCTGACCGCGCAAATGGCAGCCGTTCGGCCGGATTGCCACTCATCACGTCCGGCGGTTGGTGATACACTGCAAAGTGGAGGCACAGGGATGCTCGACACGGATCTGGAAGGATTGGGTCCGAAAGAGGCGACTGATTATGTGCTCGCCTTCATAACCACTTTGAAGTCCACGGAAAAGAGCCTGGCGAGGGCGACGGAAGAGACTGCACTGTGGAAGCGGCGGGTGGAGCTGGCCCAGGCAAAGGGCGATGCCGATCTTGCCTCCCAGGCTCAGGGACGCCTTGCCGAATGTCAGGCCAAACAGGCCGGGCTGGAAACGGAAATCACGGATCTCAAGGGCAAGGTCTCCGTGCTGAAGGAGAAGCTCGCGCGCGTGCGCTCCCAGGTGCCTCGAAGCGTGAACGTCGATCTGCTCCTGGCTCAGCTTCAGATGCTCGTTGGAGAGAAGGACAGCCTCTCCCTCTCGCTGAAAGAGGAAGAGGCGAAAGCAAACCTTGAGGAGCTTAAGAAAAAGATGGGCGGGAGCGGCTCGACTCAAGGTGGAGGTGCGCCCCAAGAGCGCGGCTGAGCCCAAGGCGGCACGCCCCAGGGCTGAAGCGCGCTCCCCGCTCCCGCAAGGGGCGGCGCCCGCCCCTTGGGGTTCGATCGACGCCTCTCGCGTCCCCCGAGCCCCCACGCGCGGTCAGCGCAGCTTGTTTGCGATGTCCTGCCCGATGTCCCGGCCCAGCTGCTGGAGTGCCGCTTTCAGCGCCGCAGCCTCGGTCTTTCCCAGCGCCGACTTGTTCTTCGTCACGGTGAGGAGGATGGCACCGGTCTTGAGGTCAGCAACCTTCACGGTCCCGCTCACCTTCACGAACACCTGCCCCGCATCCGACTCCGAGCCGGCAGACTGGGCTGAGCCGAAGATCGCCCGCGCCATCTTCGCCCCGGCCGCCTGGGAGACCGCGGCAACCGCATCGGAGTCCGCCTTGTCGGCGAGGCCGGCGGCGTCCAGCGCGAGGAGCTTCACGCTGAAGCGCGCATCGGAGAGCGCCTTCATGATCCCGGAGGCGAAATCCGATCCGGGGATGGGAGAGCCGGAATCGTCGAGGGCGGCGACCGCAATGCCCGTCTCCAACGTCCGCGCCGCGGAGAAGGTGGAAAGAGTGAACACCGCCTTCTTGGCCACGACGATGTCCTCCAGGGCGCCAACCATCCCGGCGTACTCCTTGGGCAGGCTGTCCAGGGTGTCGAGATAGGCGCCGAAATCGATGGACATCGTGAGCTTCTCCGGCCCCACGAACTGCGGCACCGGATAGGTGAATGCGGCGACGCCCGCCGCATCGGTCTTGATTGAGGCGGTCTTCACCTGCTTCCTGTCGTTCCTGATCTCCGTATAGGTCGCCTTGAGGGCCACCTCGGGAATCCCGGGGTCCTTTGCCGTGGAGCCGGCCACCACTTTCAGAGTGAAGGGGTCCGCGAAAGGAGTCCCTACCGCGGTGGTCATGTTGTCGTTCATCTTGACCAGGCCCACCTTGTCCAGGGCGTCCTTGGCCCCGTTGATATTCCGCTCGAACTTGATCTTCGCATTATCGAGCCCCGACGTCGCCGCGGCAGCCGCCGCCTGGATGTGCTTGATGGCGGCGCCGTAGTAATTTCCGGAGCTTTCGAGCTCGCCGGCCTCCGCCTCGGGGCCGGAAACCGCCTGCTGCTGTTCGATGAAGAGGTCTTCGATGCGCTTCTTCTCCTTGGCCAGGTCCGTCTTGTTGTAGCGCGCAAGGAGGTACACGGTGGTCCCGCTCTTGGACGTCTCCACGTACTTGTCGGAGATCTGCAGCCCGGAGATCCTCCCGGATCCCGTCTGCGTTATGGCCTGCATGACGTCCGTCTTGAAGCTGTTGACCGAGGCCACCGCCACCGCCTCAGTCTCCGCCGTGACCTTCACGCCGATGTAGCGCATGATCTCATCCATCACCACTCCGCGGGCGGTCTGCTCCGCCACGGCCCGGTCGTTCTCCTTGCTGGTCCCCGCGCCGGTAAAGTAGAAGTAGTTCGCGTCCGGCTGCGGCGGAACGGAAATCCAGTCCGGGGCCGGTTTTGCCGTGAGCCCTCCCGCGCATCCGAACAGGAAGAGCGCCAGCAGGGCGGTAGTCACCCCTTTCATCACCAACCTCCTCACGGTGTGGGAAAAATGGAAAGGGCCGGCCCCGGGCCGGGGCCGGCCTCCGAGTTCCCTGTCTCGAGGCGCCTGCGGCGCCCCTCTTCACTTAGTCATACGACGGACTCACCGCGCGAAGGCCGCGGCTTCCCGACGTCAATCGAGGCCTTGCTGCATGACCGCCTTTACACGGTCGCGAGCGGTCTGCTCGTCTTCGCTCTTGGGCTTCGCCTTTCCGTCGGCGTCGGCCAGGGCGCGCTTGATGGCCTGATCGATCTGGTCCTTGGGCACGGCGAACAAGAGGTAGTACTCGTACACCTGGTTGAGGCTTCCGTCCACCGCCGCCTTCTGGATCTGCCACCAGTAATCCGCGGCCTTGCGCGCGCCGGAATACTGCGCGTCGGAAACGCTCTTCACAACTTCCTCCAGGTAGGTCTCCAGCTTGTCCTTGTCGCCTGCCGCGGCGCCCACGAACTTGTCCTGGACCCGGGTGGACACCATGCGGGCGATCTCGGATGAGGCGGCGAATCCGCGCACCCACACCCGCAGCCCGTCGACGTCCTGGCCCTGCTGGACGAACTTGAAGACGTACACGTCCTTGTACTCTCCCTTGCCCTCCATCTCATTGGGCTCGAGGAATATCCAATCCGGGGTGGGGCGGGAGCCATGATACTGATCGTCGATGACCTGTACCTTGTTCTCCTTGGACATCTCGGGCTTCTCCACCTTCGGGCCTGAGGCGCAGGACACCACGAACAGCGCCGCCGCTACAAGCGCGAGCGATACGAAGAGGATCCTTCTCATTTCCAACTCCTTCTCCAAACGGTTTCGTTCCCTGTGAGGCAACGCCCCTTTTTACATCCCGGAATTGAAGGTGACGCTTTTTCCCCGGAGGACGACCTGCTTCATGCCTTCGAGCCCGGGAATCTTCTCAGATACATTGTACACCATGTCCACCAGATCGTCGATGCTTCCGATGAGATACACGTCGAAGCGCGTTTCGTCGTCGGACTGGCTCACCACCCGCACGTCCTTGACCTTCGCCTTGAGCTTCTGGCGGAAGCTGCTGATGAGCCGGGAGTCCGGCGTCTTCTGGATGACGAGCTGATACTTGATCCCGTTGGCCAGCGCCTTGGCCATGTATGCCTTGGCCTGGTTGATGGCCACGGGCATCGCCTTGTACACCGAGGTCTGCAGGGCATTGATCACCGCGGCCTGCTGGCTCGCCGTGCTCAGCGTCTTGGGGCTGTTCCACGGCACCGAGCCGAGGAGCCTGCCCGTGGACGACTCGTAGACCTTCAGGGTCGTGCTCGCCTGGCCGTAATACTTGGTGCCGGAAGCCTCGCCCGACACAACGCCGTCGATCTCGATGTAGACGTCGGCGTTGAGCTTCTGGGCGATCCACTGGGTGATGCTGATCGACTCTCCCGTCTCCGACTCGTAGAGCTTCTGCTGGTCGGATTTGAGCTTTTCGATCTGCTCGAGGTCGATCGCCTCCATGGCGTTGGTGGCAAGGTACTCGTTCGCGATCCCGATGGAAGACTTGGAATAGAAGGGATCCAGCTTCGCCGCCTCCGCCACGTAGACCATGTAGGTCATGTGCTCCACGTAGTCGCGGATGATCTTTTTCTCGTCCGCCGTGGCCGCGGGCGGCTGCTGATCGGCCAGCTCGTCGACGGCCTGGGCTCCCACCGCGGTCTGATCCTCGGATTCTCCCGCCGCGGTCTGGGCCTTCGATTCGGCGGTGGTCGCCTCCCCCCCAAAGAGCCCGTTGGCCTTCAGGGTGGCCGTCACGGCATCGAGGCGCACCAAAACGGTGCATTCCACGATGTAGTCCTCTCCCACCTTGTCCTTTCGGGTCGTGGAGAAGCTTTCATTGACCACGAACGCGTTGGGGTTCTTCGCTCCGTAGACCACCTTGGAAAGCGTGTCACGGCCGGCCTGTTCCCTGGCAACGCCGATCATGTCTATGATCGCCTTTCGGACCGCGTCCATCTTCGCCTTGTTCATCGCCGTCAGCAGCGACGCGTCCTGGCCGGCTCCCGCGTATTCCTTCTGCGTCTCGGCGGCGGGGGCCGCTGGCGCGCTCTGCCGCGCGGGACCAGAGCTCATGCAGGAGACCGCCAGCAGGACGGCCGCCGCGGCTGCAACTATCAAGAGGAACCTTCGCATGACATCCTCCTCGCTAGAACTTTATCGAGAACCCGCCGCCGGCATAAACGCCGCTGTACGTCGGGGCGTAGAGAGCATCGTCGGCGCTCATCCACATCAGATAGCCGCCCTCCAGGGTGAGCTTCGCGTCCCGGCTGAAGAGGTATTGGATGCCGAGCCCCGCGTTCCCCCCGAAATGGGTATAGCGCACTTCGGCCCCCTCGGAAAGGGGAATATCGAACCCGACGCCCACGGCCGCGCGAGGGGAGAGAACGAACCGTCCCAGATAGACCGTGTACTCACCGCCGATCGAGGCGTTGAGCGGGAAGCTGTATCCCGCGTCCCAGCTCCACAGGTGGATGGGGGTCTCCAGCTCGATGAAGGGCCGGAAGGCATAGAAGCCGCGCGTGATGGCCACGTGGAGTCCCGTCATCATGGGCGCGAGCGACCAGAACGACATGTCCCCTCCATAGACAACCGCGCGGAAATACGGGTTTACCTCGGTGCCGAAGCGGGGAAGCTCCTTCAGCTGGTCTCCCATCTGCACGCTCCCCTCGGAATACAGCACGGTGGCAAAGGATACCTCCTCGTCCACCCTGCTCACCACGAGCAGACCCTTGTCCTCGGAGACCTGCTTCCCCGACGGAAGAACGCGGGAAGCTACCACCAGGTATTCGTCTCCGACGGTCACTCCCATGTTCTTTCCCAGCTCCAGCAGGATTTCTGAGCCGTGGACCTCCAGAACGCCCGTCTTCAGCTGGAACTCGGGGACCGTCCGGACCTGGAAAGTGAGCATGGGCGGGATGGAATCGATGGCCCCCTGCACGGCATCATGCAGCTTCTTGTCGCTTCCCGAGGAGTCCACGGCGAACTGGGCGATGGTCTGCTGGGTCTCGACGTTGACGAACGTGAAGGACGTGCGCATCTTGACCGAGTACTTGCCTTCCGAGTCGCTATCCCAGGAATAGCCGACGACGGCAGGGATGACGACGATGAAAGAGGCGATGAGCTTGTTCATGTCGGCCTGGGTGAAATACTCCTGGCCCATCTGAACCTGGTCCGGGATCTCCGCGTTTTCAGACTTGAACTGCTTGATCTTGTCGATGAAATCGTTCACGTCGGCCTCGCCGAGCCTGTAGGTCATCCCGATGACGGAGAACCTTCCGAGGTTGACGAATACGCTCCTGATGTTGTCGTCAATGCGGCCGAGGTTTTCGGCGGGAATAGCCCAGTTGTAGTAGCTCAGGTTGAAAACGGCGATTTCCTTCTTTTTCGATACTTCCTGCGCCCACACCGCCCGGCCGATGGCGAGAAGGCACAGGGAAACGACCAGCGCAGCCGTCCTTCTTCTCATGTGCGGCTCCCCCTTTTGCACACCGATGTGTTGAATTCCAAGCGGTTCAGAGTATACTACGAGTGAGGGGCTATTTCAAACCTCGAATCGCCACCCCCAAGCGTTCAGGAGAGTCTTATGGAAAGCATCATTCGGGAGCTCGCCTCCAAGAACGAGAAGAAAATCGTCCTCCTGGTCATGGATGGTCTGGGGGGCCTTCCCCGTGAAGCCGGCGGAAAGACGGAGCTGGAAACGGCCCGCACGCCCAACCTCGACGCCCTGGCCGCGCGCTCGGAATGCGGCCTGCATATGCCCATCGGCTTCGGGATCACCCCGGGATCGGCGCCGGGGCATCTGGCGCTGTTCGGCTACAATCCCATTGAGTTTGCCATCGGCCGCGGCGTGGTGGCCGCGATGGGCATCGGCTTCCCCATGAAGGCGGGAGACGTTGCCGCGCGGCTGAACTTCGCCACCCTGGACGAGGCCGGCGCCATCTCGGACCGCCGCGCTGGGCGCATCCCCACGGAGAAGTGCGCCGAGCTGTGCGAGCTGCTCAAAGCCGTCTCCATCAAGGGGGTGGAGGTCTACGTGAAGCCGGTGAAGGACTACAGGGCCGTCGTCGTGTTCCGCGGAAAGGGTCTTTCGGATTCCGTGGCCGACACGGACCCGCAGGCTCTCGGAGTAAAACCCCTGGATCCCCAGCCCTCGAATGAGAAAGGCGCGAAAACGGCGCAGGTTGCCAAGGATTTCGTATCCCAGGCCAGGAAGATCCTTTCCACCCAGCACCCGGCGAACGGCATCCTGCTTCGCGGGTTCGCGGAGCTCCCCCACATTCCATCCATGAAAGAGCTGTACCAGCTCTCTCCCCTTGCCGTCGCCGTATACCCCGACTACAAGGGCGTGGCGCGCCTGGTGGGCATGGATGCGATCGAAGACCTCGCGGACCTCGATGCGCAGGCCAAGGCTCTGGCCGCCAATTGGGGCAAACACGATTTCTTCTTCATCCATCACAAGTATACGGACTCCCGGGGCGAGGATGGCGACTTCGATGCCAAGGTCAAGGAGATCGAGAAGGTGGACGCGTTCCTTCCCCGGATACTGTCGATGAATCCCGACCTGCTCATTGTCACGGGAGACCATTCCACTCCTGCGGTATCCAAGGCCCACACCGCGCACCCCGTGCCTTTCCTTCTGAACGCGAAGGAGAGCAGGCCGGAAGGAATCGCGAAGTTCGGCGAGAGGGACTGCGCGCGGGGCGCATGGGGCATCATCCCGGGACAGATGCTCATCCGCCTGGCCCTTGCCTACACGGGGAAGCTGAAGAAGTTCGGTGCATGAGGGCACGGTAAACGAGGATCTCCTGGAGACCTACGGCCGGGAGGGAACGCCGGTCTGGCGGATCTACGAGCCCTCCTCGGTCATGGCAGTGCTCGGCGCTGCGGGGGATCCCTCGCGCGACCTCATCCTGGAGAACCTGAGCCGGGACGGAGTTTCCTACAGCTTCAGGAAGGGCGGGGGCGGGACCGTGATCCTGTCTCCCGGGCAGGTTGTCCTCGCTTTCGTGCGCGAAGTGGGCTCTCCGTTTTTGAACCGCGAGTATGCCCGCCGGGTAAACGACTGGTTCGTGGAGACATTGAGCGGGCTGGGAGTCCATGATATTTCGCACCGTGGAATCTCCGACCTGGCCATCGGAGAAAGAAAAATCCTGGGGACATCTATCTATAGAAGGAGACTCGCCCTGTTCTACCAGGCAAGCCTCCTCGTCTCCAACGACCTTGCCCTCTTCAACAGCTACCTCACAATGCCCGCGCGCGAGCCAGACTACAGGCAGGGCCGCGGGCACGAGCAGTTCTGCACCACTCTTGTCAGAGAGGGCTATCAGCTTTCCACCGAGAACATCATAGAGGCTTTGGCAGAAACCGTGGAACGAAGCATCGGCAATCTCCAGTGAACGCCGCCGCGTGGGCCCCATTTCATGGGACGCCGGCCGCTGCTGCATCCACCGGCGGCCCGGCTCCCGTCGAGCGAAGCGCATTTCAGCGCAGCGGCCGCTTGGAAAGCACCTCCGTGTACACCTCGCGCCACCACTGCCCGGCACCGGAGCGCACCGAGATTTCAATCAGGGCAAGAGAGCAGGAGCTGAAGCTCAAGGGCGGCAATTCAGGCAGATCTCCGATTGCCTTTTCTCCTGTGGCTTCCCAGCAACCGAGGGAGAAACCCTCGGCCGTGGGGAAAAGCGGCCGCGGTTCATCAGGCGAGTTGCCCGGCCGCGCTGCATCAGTTTGGCCTGCATCTGGGGGCACTGCATCGGTCTGGCCTGCATCTGGCCGCGCCGCCGATCGCGCTCCTTCCCGGGAAGCCGTCCCCGCGCCCTCCGCTTCCCGGCGCAGTGTCTCCCAGACCCCCCCTGACTCCAGGCCGAGAAACAGCCCAGCCCCTTCCCTGCAGTAGCCGCGGGCTTTGAAGCGATACGGTGAGGGAATCGACCCGCCCAAGGATTCGAAGAGCCGTGGGGCCTCGCTCTCGGAGGCGAAGCTGATCGGAACAAGGGGCGGGAGTGAGACCGCGGATAAGAGGCCGTACGCGCGGAAGATGGCGTTCTGGATCCTCCCAACCGCCGCCTCTATGGAGCCGGGGGGGAGGAGCGCCAGCAGGAAGTTCGCGGCGAGACCCTCGCCCGGCGACGGCTTCACGGCTCAGCCTCCCCCGGCCAGAGAGACGATTACGGTGGTTCCCCTGCCCTCCTCGCTTTCGAGCTCGATCGAGCCGCCCAGGGAGTCCACCACCGACTTTACGATGGAGAGGCCCAGCCCCGTTCCCGCCTCGGTCATCGACCGGGCGTTCGATGCCCTGAAGAACTCGCGGAACAGCCCCTTCCTCTCCGCCTCGGGGATCCCGATCCCGGCGTCTCGCACAGTAAAGCGCATGCCGCTGTCGACGGTCTCCAGGGAAACGGAGACTGTGGTGCCCGTGGGTGAATACTTGATCGCGTTTGAGATGAGGTTGCTCATCACCGAGCGCAGCCCCTCCCGGGATGCCGAAACAAAGGACGGCTGGCAGGGTTTTGAGATTTCCAGTCCAATTCCCTTTTCTGCCGCGGCGGGCTGAAAGAATCTCACAGCTTCCTCCAGCACCTGGCATGGCTCAATGGGCTCCTGCGATTCGGCCAGGGTCTGAGACCTGGCTTTCGCCAGGACTAAAAGGTCGTTCGCCGTCTCCAGGAGCAAGGCCGAGCGGAACCGGATCCGTTCGATGAGCTCCCGCTGCCGGGGGGCCACGTCTCCCAGGTAACCTTCGAGGATTGTCTGGCAGATGGACTGGATGCCGGCCAGCGGCGACTTGAGCTCGTGGGAGGCCTTCAGGAGGAACCACGTCTTCGCCTCGTCGATCTTCTTCAGGCTTTCATACACGGAAGCCTTCTGAATGGACAGCGTCACGAGGTCTCCCAAGCGGGAGAGGAAGGACAGCATCTCCCCGGGCAGGCTCTTTCCCTTCTCGCCGTAGAGGCACAGCGCCCCCACCACCTTCCCCTCGTGGCGCAGCGGCACGCAGATCAGAGACTCCACCTCACCGTCCAGCTCCGGAAAATCGCTCTCCAGGGCCCCCTCCACGCGCACGGGCTGTCCCTCCAGAAGGCTTCGCGCGTAGATGCTCTCCGCCGTCTCGGCGGCGAGGTCGGAGACTTCACGGCGGATCCCGGCCAGCGAGCGGACCCGCATCGTTTTGCGGCGGGATCCCGCCTGACTGTGGCCTTCCGCCCCGGGAGCGGCTCCCGCGGCGGGAGGGGGACCGCCCACCTCATCCAGGAGCTTTATGGAGCAGCCGCGCACGCCCGTCACCTCCACGGTGAGACGCGTGATGGCATCGAGCACCTCCTGAAGGTCCAGCGTGCTTCCCGCTTTTCGAAGCACTTCGGTGACGGCCTGCAGCTGCGCAGCCCGGGCTTCCATGGAACGCAAGCCGGGAGAATCCCGGGAGAGCAGGGCGCCCTCGAGCGCGGCGAACGCGGCGGTGACGCAAGCCAGAAGGGCAGTGTGCCAGGGTGCAAGCCATGGTCGCAGGATTGCCGCCGCCGTGAGCCCGGCGGACGCGAGCGTCAGCGGCAGCAGGGGGATCCAGAGGCGGCGCGGGTGCTTGAGGGTGAAGATCGCCTGGCGCATCGACTCCAGAAGCGTAGCATGCGCCGCCCCGCGGCCGCAAGCTCCGTGGATCCCGCGCCGCTCCATCGCCGCACGCCCGTCGGCGTTTCGGCAGAATGCTCCGTCGGCCTTTTCAGGCCGACCGCCATCGGGTAGAATGATCGGGTGAAAAGAAAAGTGCATCGAATCGCTGAAAACATCGCTGCCAAGATCTCCAGCTGGAACGGGGTCGAAGCCGTTCTTCTTGGCGAGGCGGCGGATATCGAGGTCTACGATCCGTACTTCACCGTGGACCTCGACGTGTACGTACAGGGAGAGATCCCGCAAGCCGCCGAGAGGAAAGAGCGCTTCGCAGACATGGACGCATTCGAGAGCTCCACCGTCGCGGGGGTGGACCGCTTCCTGGTCGAGGAGGTTCCCATCAGCGTCCATTTCATGGAGACGGCGAGCGTCGACGCCCTTGTGCGGCGGATCATCAACAGCTCCTGGGTTTTCCACGAAACGGGCACCAACATGTTCTATCGAATAGAAAAGGGGGAGGTCATCTACAGCAGGGGGGGATGGCTCGCCGCGGTGCGCGCCTCCCGGGCGGAGATCCCCAAGGCCTTCTGGATCCACGTCTGTCTGCGCTCGTACACGATCGCCGAACGCGCGCTTGCCGAGCTTGGAGCGGCGGCCTTCCGATCCGATGATCTTTTCTTCCTCGTTTCGGCGGCGCGCCTCCTCCGCGGCGTGGCAAGCTTTCTGTTCGCCGTGAACCGCCAGTTCGAACCTTCAGGCAGGATGCTTTCCGAGCGGATACAAGCGCTGCCCTCTCTGCCCGACGGCTTCATCGGCCGCCTGGACAACTTCCTCAGGCCCGAAGACCGTCTGTCGCCGGAAGCGCGCAGGGAGATCGCCGCGCAGATGGTGAAAGACCTTCTCCTCCTGGGGCGCGATGTCCTGGGGGTGGAAGACCTGAGCCCAGAGATGCGAATGGAATGACGAGCGCCTTCCATCGCGCGAGGCTCCGCTCCCCCCTTGCCCTCATCCTTCTTGCCCTCTCCGTCTCAATGGCGAGCTGCGCGGGACGCTTCGAAAGCTTCCCTTTTCTCACGGCGGATGGCGCCGGCATTCCGATGCGCGAAAGCCCCGGACAAGGCAGAGACCGGGAGGGGCTCCTCGAGGCCCGGGGAAGCGAAGCCGCCACCCCGCTCTACCGCCTCGCCCGTCCCGTCCTGGTCCAGACCGACGGCGAAGCATTCGCGCTGTCCTACTCAAGCTCCCTCGCGGACTGCGCTCTTTCCATTTATTCAACGGAGAAGGAGGAGCTGAAGCAGGTCCCTCTTCCTCCGACCGGCGAGTATTCGTACCGGCTGCTCGTGCCGCTTGAGCGGGGAAACACGATCCGGGCCTTCCGTATTTCCACACGGTCGAAGGAAGGATCGCTGCGGCTCGCCGGAGCGGGCACCGCGGCGCAGGCGCGCGGCTTTTCAATCCACGGAGACACCGTGACACTCGACGGGAGCGTCGCCCTTCGCGGAATCGCCTCACGCTCTCTCGACGCCCTGGTCTCAGATGGGGCGCGCGAGGAGATGGCGGGAAAGCCGTGGCTCATCTCGATCCAACTTCGGCCCGGTGAGGCTCCCGGTGAAGCTGACGGCGGCGCGGACGAGCTCGTGGTCTCCTTCACGGGGCAGAGCCCGCAAAGCTCGCGGGCCTTCTCCGCGAGGCTGGATCCCGGCTGGCGCCGCATGGAGTTCTCGGCGGGTACCGTCGGATTCGCGCCGCGAGAGATCCACGTGGGACTGCGGGCGAGCGCCACGGGGAAATCCGGCCTGTCTCCCCTGGTCCAGGCCCTTGAGATTACCCGCGTTGACGGGGCGCGCCCAATTCCCGCGGACCCCGGCTCTGTTCTCGATTACAGGCGCACGGCGTGGAGGAGGCCCGACTTCGAGCTTTTCTCCTGGGACCGGTTCCCTCACGTGCTCATTCTGGATACTGCGGATTATGCGGTTCAGGACAACATCTTCAAACGCCTGGCGTTTTTCGTCGAGAAGCCGGGGTATGCCGGGACCATTCCCGATTCCCGCGAGCTTTCGGGGAAGCACGGGTGGAACGCCCACGACTACCGGGCCGATGACCTTGCGAGGTTTTTCTCCGCGGCCATGGCGAAGGGGGTTGCGCTCACGGCGGGAGAGCTCGACCTGCGGCGCATCCTCCTGGACAACGGAATCATCGCCTCAGGGGATTCGAGCTACTCTCCCGGGCGGGGGGCGGTCCTCTCGATATCACGCGAATCTCCCGCTGCCCTGCGAAGACTTCTCCTCACCCATGAATGCTTTCACGGAGTATTCTTCTCACTTGCCGAATATCGCGACGCCTGCGGGAAGGCATGGAGCGCTCTGAGCGATGGCGAGAGGGAGCTCTGGAGCGCATTCTTCGGCCTGACGGGCTACGACACGGCGAACGGCTACCTCGAAGTGAACGAGTTCCAAAGCTATCTGTTCCAGCAGCCCCGAGAAGGCGTTGCCGCCTTCCAGGTCTCCGTGCTGGGGAAGCTGGACCGAAAGTATCCGGACCGGGCGCATCGATTCCGCCGCCTCATCGAGGGCAACCCCGATTCGTTCCTCCACTCATTCGACATGCTGGACCGGGCCCTCGCGGCCGCGGGAGGCCCGCGGGGCGGACTGGCGATATCCGTGGAGGCGGAATAGCGGAGTCCGCCGATCGCCGATATCCAATCTTCTTCACTTTCGGCCGAATTTTCAGTACACTGGGAAATTGCGACAATGTACGCGGGGGGGAACACATGGAGATCCAGCGGCGCTTCACTCGCGCGGGGCGGGGTCCCTTCGAGGAGATCTCGTTCGAAACGCGCACATCTGAGATACGAAATCCTGACGGCAAGGTGATCTTCAGGCAGGAGAACGTCGTCGTTCCCAAGCGGTGGTCCCAGATCGCGGCGGACGTGCTTGCCCAGAAGTACTTCAGGAAGCGCGGGCTCCAGCTTTCCGGCGGCAGGGGGGGCGCGGGCGCCAAAACAACGGCGGCCGGGGCGGGGCGAGGGGGGGCCCCAGGCAAGGGAGTCGAGCCCGGAGCCCCCGCAGCAGAAACGGGCGGGAGCGGCGCGCCCATCCTTCCCGGCCTCGACGGCAAGACCGGCGGAGAAAACGACGCGCGGCAGGTCTTCCACCGCCTGGCCTTCACCTGGATGGATTGGGGCAGGAAGTACGGCTATTTCTCCTCTCCCGCCGATGCCCAGGCTTTCTACGACGAGCTCTGCTGCATGCTGGCCCGGCAGATGGGCTCGCCCAACTCGCCGCAGTGGTTCAATACCGGATTGCACGCCGTCTACGGGCTCACCGGCCCCGCCCAGGGGCACTACTTCGTCAACCCGAAGACCGGCGAGGTTGAGAAATCGACAAGCGCCTACGAGCACCCACAGCCGCATGCCTGCCAGCCTTACCACGCACCCGTCTCAACCCCAATGGGGCCCGTTCCAATAGGAGCGATCGTGGAGCATGGGCTTGTAGGGCTTGAGGTTTATGACGGCTCCCATGATGGACGCGGGACTACAAAAGTGGTCGCGGTGAAAGAGAACGGCGTGAAGCCGGTGTTCCGAGTCATTCTCAAGAATGGCTCTCCTCTGGAGGCAACGGCGGATCACCTCGTCTTCGCATCTTCACTACGACGACAGAAGGGCGGGTGGATACGACTCGATGAGCTGACACCTGGCATGCGGCTCAAGCTCTCAACAGCCACCGAGGTCAGGGATTTCAAGAAAGCGAGCCCACTATCAATAGATGAGGCCGCTCTGGCCGGATGGCTCCAAGGGGATGGGTTTGTCGGACAATATTCGAAAGGCAAGAACCGAAGCCTCACCATAGAGTTCATTACGATAAATGATCATGAGCACCAATACGTTCGGGAGCGTATCGAACGGGTTTTCCCAGGCGTCCACTATCACGTGCGAAGCGTCGAGTCCAAGGATCCGGCTTTGGAGATCGCTCGGATTCGTTTGTATGGAAAGGCGCTCCACCATTTTGTCGATAAATATCGCCTTCTCGATAAACCCGAAGAGAGGGCAATTCCTGAAGCAGTCGTCAGTGCAGGGAAAGATGCGCAGGCCGATGGGACGGTGAGGCTGAGAAGGCGATCGGCAGGTCGATTTCAAGATCTTGTCGGATTTGTATCAGCAGATAAAAGACTCAAGCTGGACATCTCCTGCTCTGATCTCTTTCCCGGCAAAAAGGTTCCCCTGATGCGCGAGGAAGAAGTTCTCCGGATAGAGCCGGTCGGCAAGATGAAAGTGTATGACATTCAAACGGAGAGCGCGCAGTATCTTTCCAACAACATCCTCGTTCACAACTGTTTCATCCTCTCCATCAATGACGACCTGGTGAACGACGGCGGGATCATGGACCTCATCACCCGCGAGGCGCGCCTGTTCAAATACGGCTCCGGCACGGGGACCAACTATTCGAAGCTGCGCGCCTCCAACGAACCTCTTTCCGGCGGCGGGGTCTCTTCGGGGCTCCTCTCTTTCCTCAAAGTGAGCGACCGTTCAGCTTCCTCCATCAAGAGCGGCGGCACAACGCGGAGGGCCGCCCGCATGGTGACCCTCGATGCAGACCATCCCGACGTGTTCAAGTACATCGACTGGAAGGTGCAGGAAGAGCGCAAGGTCGCGGCCATGGTGACGGGAAGCGCCGTGCTTCGAAAGCACACCCGGCGCATCCTGGAGGCGTTCAAAGGAGGGAACGGCTCCACCCCGGACCTTGCGGCAAACAAGGATCTGGCGCACGCCATCAGGCATGCGCTGGCGGACGAGGTGCCGGCCTCCTACATCTATCAGGTTGTGCAGCTCGCCGGCCAGGGGGTATGGAACGTCGAGCCCGAGGAGTACACCACGGACTGGGACAGCGAGGCGTATAACACGGTGAGCGGCCAGTCCTCCAACAACAGCGTCCGCCTCACGGACGCCTTCATGGAAGCCGTTCTCGATGACGGGGATTGGGAGCTGGTCAACCGCACCGACGCAAGCGCGAAAAGGAAGGTGAAGGCGCGGGAGATCTGGGAGCGGATAGCGCTCTCGGCGTGGCTGTGCGCGGACCCCGGCCTGCAGTTCCACACCACGATCAATGACTGGCACACCTGTCCCCAGGACGGGGAGATACGCGCCTCCAATCCCTGCTCCGAGTACATGTTCCTCGACGACACGGCGTGCAACCTCGCTTCCTTGAACCTCCTCAGCTTCTACGACGCCGACAAGGGAGAGTTCCGCGTGGAGGATCTGCGCCATGCGATACGACTCTGGACCATAGTGCTTGAGATCAGCGTGCTCATGGCGCAGTTCCCCAGCAAGGAGATCGCGCGAAAGAGCTACGACTTCCGCACCCTCGGCCTGGGATTCGCCAACCTCGGCACGCTCCTCATGGTCATGGGAATTCCCTACGACAGCGCGGAAGGCAGGAGCATCGCCGCGGCCCTCTCGGCGATCCTTACGGGAGAGGCATATGCCGCATCGGCGGAGATGGCGCAGGAACTGGGGCCCTTCACGCGCTTCTCTGCGAACAAGGACTCCATGCTCCGTGTCATCAGGAACCACCGCCGCGCCTCTTACAGCGCCGCAGCCGAGGAGTATGAGGGGCTGTCGGTGATTCCCCAGGCAATCGACCCGCTGTTCTGCCCCCCCGACCTCATCGCCGCAGCGCGAAAGGCGTGGGACCGTGCGCTGGAGACGGGCGAGCGCCACGGTTTTCGAAACGCGCAGGTAAGCGCAATCGCCCCCACGGGGACCATCGGCCTGGTCATGGACTGCGACACCACCGGGGTGGAGCCCGATTTCAGCCTGGTGAAGTTCAAGAAGCTGGCGGGCGGCGGGTACTTCAAGATCATAAACACGTCGCTTCCTCCAGCCCTCCGAAGGCTCGGATACACCGAAAAACAGGTCGAAGAAATCGTGGCCTATTGCCTTGGCCGCGGCACGCTCGATGGCTCTCCCGGCGTGTCAGCCGAGGCCTTGCGAGAGAAAGGATTCTCCAACGAGGCGCTTTCGAAAATCGACAAGTCGCTGGAGAGCTCCTTCTCCATCTCGTTCTGCTTCACCCCCCACGTGCTGGGCAGGGAATTCCTGGAAGGGGCCCTGGGAATCTCCGAAGCCGCTGCATCACAGCCCGGCTTCAACCTGCTCTCCCACCTCGGCTTTTCCAACGCGGAGATCGAGCAGGCCAATCTCTATGCCTGCGGCACCATGACCATCGAGGGCGCTCCGCATCTGAAAGCGGAGCACTACGCCGTCTTCGACACCGCCTCCCCCAACGGAAAGATCGGCAAGCGCTCCATACCCTGGCAGGCTCACATCGAGATGATGGCCGCCGTGCAGCCCTTCATCTCCGGGGCCATCTCCAAGACCATCAACATGCCCTCCACGGTCTCCCGGGACGACATCAAGGGAGCATACCTCCTGTCGTGGAGGAAGATGCTCAAGGCCATCGCGCTGTACCGCGACGGCTCGAAGCTGAGTCAGCCACTCTCCTCGCTCATGCCCGGCTCCGACGCGGCGGCGGCCGCGGTGCTTTCCGTGCTGGAGCAGGCCGGCGCCGCGGACCTCGGGACCGAGGAGCCGGGAGCGGGCCACGCGCGAAAGAGAAACCCTCTTCCGGCCAAGCGCTTCGGCTATACGCAGAAGGCCAAGATCGGCGGGCACAGCATCTTCCTGCGCACCGGCCAATACGCGGACAGCAGCCTCGGGGAAATTTTCCTGGACATGCACAAGGAGGGGGCCGCTTTCAGAAGTCTCCTCAACAGCTTCGCCATTGCGGTGTCTCTCGGCCTGCAGTACGGCGTGCCGCTCGAGGAATACGTCGATGCCTTCACCTTCACCCGCTTCGAGCCCAACGGGATCGTGAGCGGCCACGACAACATCAAGATGACGACTTCCGTGCTGGACTTCATCTTCCGCGACCTGGCCCTCGCCTACCTCGGACGCACGGACCTGGTGCAGGTCAAGCCCGACGACCTCATCTCGACGAGCACCATGGCGAACGGCGGGAAACCGGGCGGAAACGGCGAGGCCGACGTGGGCGACAGCGAGATCCGCGTGGCCAAAATGAAGGGCTACGAGGGGGATCCCTGCCCCGTGTGCGGAAACTTCACGATGGTGAGAAGCGGGACCTGCATGCGCTGCGACACCTGCGGGTCAACGACGGGCTGCTCGTAGAAGGCCTCAGTCCAGCGGCAGCTGAGCCGTGACCTTCGTGCCGGAGCCCTTGGCGGATTCAACCGAGAGCTTTCCTCCGACGGCTACCGCGCGTTCCTGCATCCCCAGCAATCCAAGGGATTGCTCGGCGCGTCCCGGGTCGAAGCCCCTGCCCTCATCTCCGATCTCGACCGATAACCTCCCGTCCTCAACGGCGAGATGCACCCGCGCTTTACGGGCGTGAGCGTGGCGGGCAACGTTTGTGAGGGCTTCCTGGACGATCCGAAACGCGGCCAAGGCCGCATCCGAGGAAAGCCGGGGAGTCTCTGGAGAATCGAAGCTCACTTCGACGCCGGTATGCTCCGAGAACTGCTTGAAAAGCAGCTTCAATGCGGGTACGAGGCCCAGGGTATCCAGAAGGGCCGGCCGCAGCTCTGAAGTGAGGTCGCGAACCCGCGTGATGGCCTGGTCAAGGATATTTCGAGATTCTTCCAGCGCTTTGCCGCCCGAGAGGACCTTTCCGTCCTGACCGAGGAGCATCTGCAGATACGTGAGAAGCTGCCCCGCTTCATCGTGCAGCTCCCGGGCAATGAAGGATCTCTCCTCCTCTTGAACGGAAACGAGCCTATGGGCCAGATCCCGCATTTCCCGTTCGGCCCTCAGCCGCTTGTCCGCTTCCTGTTGGAGCTCCTTGAAAGAGGCTTCAAGCTCAGCTCGGGCTTTGAGGAGCGCCTCCTCCGCCTGCTTTCTGACACTGATGTCGGCCACGACGATCCAAAGCCCTCCGTCCGCGGATTGAATGGATTGGAGGCTCACCCAGAACCTCTCTCCCCGTGCGCGCGCCATCTCCAGCTCCGAGGTTGTCTTGGCCCGGCTTTCCGCCGCTTGCCGCCTCAGCAGGTAGAACCTCGGCAGGTTGTCTGCGGGGATGAACCGCGAAAACCTCTGGGCGACGAGTTTTTCCCGCGCGAGCCCGATCATCGCGCAGCCCGTGGAGTTCACCAGGGTGATGAGATTCGCCTTATTGAGCGTGAAATAGCCGACGGGCGCGTTGTCATACAGCTCGGCATAGCGGTCCCTGGCTTCCTGAAGCTCCGCCTGCGCCCTCATGGCACCGGGGCCTTCCCCCGAGGCTTCACGTACGGCAGGCTGTATTTTCTTGAAGATCCGCTCGCCCCGCACGTGCAGTTTTTTCTTTTCCTGAGGTCGCGGGGTCCCTCGTTGCCGGTGCTCATTGCTCACACGATGCCCTCTCAACATATATAAAATACTTTTTTTGACTCGAATCGTGTCATCCCGGGGGTCTGCGCCCCCACGGGGTCCGGGTTTTCTCAGTAGTAGACGTAGTAGTACGAACCGGTATCCGGCGTCATGCCTATGGCATAGGTGACGCTTCCGCTGAGCAGCGGCAGAATGCCTCCCGCGAAATAGAAGAGCCCCGCCTCGGCCCCGACACCCATTCCAAGATCTTCCTCGTCATCCTCGGAATAGCGGATGAGGAAAGGGTACAGGGCGGCGCCGGCGAGCTCCTTACTCAGGGAGTCCCGCTCATTCTCCGGACATTCCACCACGGCCGCGCAGGGAAGTCCGCGCCCCGTTGGGCCGGCCTGAGCCGATCTCGGAACGCGCGAGCAGGACCACCGCCGCCAGGATCAGCACGCCGCCGGCCAAGGTGAGAGCCGAGACGGTTTCCCCCAGGAACGCGGCGGCGAGGCACACCGTGACCGCCGGCTCCACGGTGGAAAGCGTCGATGCATTGGTGGGCCCGATCCTCTCCATCCCCGCGAAAAACCCTCCAATGGCCACGACCGTAGAAACCACGGCAACGCAGACCACGGCGATCCACCCCTCGGGGCTCGTCGGCCATGAAGGTCCCCGCACTGAGGCGATGACGGCGTAGACGATCGCGGCGGAGGCGATTACCACGGTTGAGGAAGGAATGGCCGAGACCGACTTCATGAGCCGGGACCCCGCGATGATGTATACGGAGTAGATGAGCGCCGCCCCCACACCCAGGGCGACTCCCGCGGGTTTCCCTCCACCCCCGAACCCCATCGTGAGCACCGCACCGACGAGCGCGAGGCCGATTGCAATTACCTTGGCCGCGGTGAGCTTCTCCTTGAGGAGAATGACGGCGGCAGCGGCTACGAGGATCGGGTAGAGGTAGAGCAGCAGGGCAACCAGGCCTGCGGAAGCCAGGGTCAGGGCCGTGAAGTAGCAGAAGGACTGGCCAACGTATCCCAGAGCGCCGAGGGCCGCGAGGCCTGCAAGGGGTGCCCCTCGGGGAAATGGAGCGCGGCGAACCGCCATGAGACCGAGCATGATTGGAGTGGCGATCGTAAAGCGCAAGAACAGAAGTGTTATCGGGTCGAGTCCATTGGCGTAAGCAACGCGGGCAAAGATCGGCATGGCCCCGAAGGAAACCGCGGACGCGATGACGAAAGCGAAACCAATGAGACGACGCATTGACGAGTACCTACCTCACGATCCTGAAGGCCCTATAAGTCCCCGGCTTGAGCTGGATGCGGAAAATGGGCTTGCCCTCACGGTCGCTCATCCCCGCCGGCGGGCTTGCGCCAAGGAGATCCTGGAGCCTGCTCCCCGCCGCGCGCGCGATTATGTCGACCTCGGTGGGATACGGCAGGAAGGATTCCACGATGAAGGTGTCGTTGTCGTATGCGAAAAGCCCGACCCGCGCCTTGGCGTCGATGACGACGGGGAGGTGGGGGGTCAGGGCTTCCCGGATCTGCCTGAGCACGGCCTGAGGCAGGAGGTACAGCTGGCTGTAATCGTCGGGAATGGACAGCAGGTAGATCAGCCCGGAGTCGAAGCGGTGCGACAGGAGGAGCGGCGCTCCCAGCTCGCCGCTTATGCAAGAGACGACGGGCCAGGATTGGTTTGTGGAGTATGTCACGACGGGAAGCTGGATCGGCTCTCCGGCATCGTGGTAGTCGGTGAAGGAGCAATCCCTCGGGATCACGGCGAACCTGCCCGCGCGGATTTTACGGTCCGTGCCGGCCAGTGTTCCAAACTCCTCGATTCCGCGGCCCCCAAGGCGCTTCAGGAGCCCCGAGGTGATCATGAGCGTCTTTCCCCGGCCGAGGTGGCCCTTCATCTTGTCAATGAGCCCGGGGTCGTTCGCCGCACGCGCGCTCAGGAGCACCACGGGGCTCTCGGCCGGGAACTCAGGGCTCGGCTCCAGGGGTATCCCCAGCATCCCGATGTAATCGAGGAGATGGTTTTCCCCCGAGGAATGGAAGGGCATGTAGCACGCCACGCCAACGGGGTTGCCCAGGTCTCCCAGGATCCTGTCGGCATGCTCGAAGGCATAGCCGGCGGCGGGCGGAAAGAGGGAGTCCTTGAGCAGGCCGAAGGAGAAGAGGGTTACCTCGCGGGCTTTCGCGAAGAGCGTCAGATTGGCCTGCTCGATATAGGTGAAGGGATTGAAGCAATCGATGCAGTCGAACCAGCCTCCTCCGTTTTTCCCCTTTCCGACGTTTTCCATGTAGCGAAGGAGAAAATAGCTGAGATAGCTCTGGGTGTTCTGCTGCGTGTAGGCGGGATCTCGGGTCTCTGTTCCCGTGTAGATCCCGTCGAAAAGGCGCGTCTGCTCCTCCACGTTGTAGCCGTTATCCTGGTACGAGGGGTACCAGTTGGGGTACTTGATGACGAGCCGTGCATTGGGATTCGCCTGGCGAGCAGGGGCAATCACGCAATCGCGGGAAACCTCGGCGAGCATCCGGAGTCGAAACTCGGCCCAGCCGCTATCGCCCTTGGCAGCCTGGCAGGAGTCACACGTGCACACGGTGAAGAAAAAGTCGTCGAGGATGATCTCATCGAAGAGCATCGCCGCGCGCCGCACCTCGGCGGCCAGCAATTCACGATCGGCCTTGCGCGAATAGCAGAAGAGCCCCCACCTGAAGCCCTCGCGTCCGGTGCGCCTCTGTGTGGCGGTTATCCCTCCGCAGGCCATGATCCCCCTGCTTCGAAGGTAATCCCTGATTTCAACGAGGAGCTTTTCATCGGGCCGCTCCTCGGAGCGATAGGTTTCAAGGTAGACCTTTGCGATGTCCAGGTGCCTCTCGAGGGCGGTTAAATCGGAGGCAAATCGGGTGACATCCCGGCAGCGCGTGATGTCGGAAGCCGTCGCGTACACGGCAGCCCTGAAGTGGCGGTATTTCATGGCGGCCACTATACCCGGCGCGCCGTCAATCGCGCAATCTCCCCGGCGGATGGACGGCTTGGCGGCCCGGCGCGCGGCCGGAAAACCGGCCATTGCGCCGCCACCCCTTTTTTCGTATTGTAGGGCAAATGTCGGACGCGAGCCATTCCCCGCTCAACATCCAGAAGCCGCGCCTGGTCAATCGCCTGTTCTACCGCGTGATGACCGGCCTGCTCCGCGGCGTCATTCTCAACTACTTCCGCCTCACGCCGCAGAACGCCGACAGCGTGCCCAGGGACGGCGGGGGGATCATACTGGCCAACCACGTGAGCCTCTTCGATCCGATATGGATCTATGCCATGCTGCGCCGCCCCGTCTATTTCGCCGCGACCGAGGACCTCTTCCGCCAGAGGTTCCTAGCCCGCCTCATCCGCTGGTTCGGCGCCTTTCCCAAGCGCAAGGCGGCCTCCGATGTGGCGGCGCTCCGGAACATTTTCTCCATCGCGTCCACCGGCGGCCTGATCGGCGTCTTCCCCGAGGGAGTGCGAACGTGGGACGGCCGCAACTTGCCCGTCGTCCCCGCAATCGCCCGGCTCATCCGCCGGCTGGCCCTTCCGGTGTACGTGTGCCGCTTCGAGGGCGCCTACCTCGCCTATCCACGCTGGGCGCGCCGGTGGCGAAAGATCCCCGTCAAGGGGATCTTCTCCAAGCTCTACGACTCGAATGAAATTCCCGCCGGGGACGGAAAGATCATCTCCGATATCGCCTCCGCGATCCACACCGTCGACTACGAGCTGGGCATCGACACGAGCCGGATCAAGGGCAAGGGCCTCGCCGTCAACATCAGCCGCGTCCTGTACCGCTGCCCGAGCTGCGGGACGCTGGAGGGGCTGAAGCTGGTGAGGCCCTTCAGCACAAACATGGTGGAGTGCTCCAGCTGCTTCTCCTCCTGGATCGTCGACGCCGCATGCCGGCTCTCCGCCGTGGATGAAGCGGGAAAGGCGGAAGGGACGGCGACGCCGTTGAGCGAGTACTACCAGGCGATTCGCTCCATGCCCTTGAGCCCCATCAAGTCGGAGATACGCCTCGGCCTCGCCCCCGGTGAAGGGCTCTTCTTGATCTCCCGCCCTCGCTTCCTCTTCAAGCAGGAGCAGTTTCCTAATCTGCGTGTCCTCGCCTTCGGGCGGGCCTTTCTCACGGCCGGCAGGCTGATATTCCGCACGCGCCTGGGCATTCCCCTCAATGCCCCCCTCTCCGCCATTGGGGCACTCTCCGTGGATCCCGGCGATAGGCTCCACTTCACTTTCGAAGGCAAGCTCTACCGCATCCCATTCAGGAACGAAAGCGCCCTGAAATGGTTCGATACCATCCATAGATTGAAGGGAGAGTGAGGCCGTGAGCGGATTCTCGTTTCTCAAGCTCGTCGAAAGGCGCTTCAGCCTCCGTCGCTACGACGTGGATCGAAGGCTCTCGGACCATGACCTCCTCTTCATTTTCGAGGCGGCCCGCCTTGCTCCCTCGGCTGAAAACTCCCAGCCCTGGAGGTTCGTGATTGTGCGCGATCCCGCAGTCCGCGCGCGGCTGGCGCGGGAGTGCTTCTCCGGGATGTACCTGCCCACCCGCTTCGCCGGCGAGGCTCCGGCGATCGTCGCCCTGTGCGCCAATCGGGCGAGGATCATAAAAAGGGCGGGAGAAGCTCATTCTTCAAACCGCGCTCTACCAGCTCGACTGCGGGATCGCCGGGGAACACCTGGCACTGGCCGCGGCGGAGCGGGGAATCGGCAGCTGCTGGATCGGCTGGTTCAACAAGAGGAAGGCGAGAAAGGCCCTCGGGTTGCCCCCCTATATAGAAGTTGTTGCGCTCATCGCTCTGGGGTATCCGAGGGAAGGGACCCCGGCGAGGCGGAAGATCCGCCAGCCGCTTTCCTCAATCGTTTCGTTGGACAGGTGGGGAGAGCCGTTTCCCCCGGCGGTGGATCAGGACGGCGTGAGGAAGTAACTGACCGTCCTGCCGCTGGGGTCCACTCCGGTTTCGGGATTGGCCGGGTCGATGATCCGGCTGCCGTTGGAGTAGAAGTAGTAGAAATGCCTTCCCGGCAGGACGCGGAGAGTAATGCGGAAGAGGCCGGGCTGGATCTCTTGTAAGAAATCGATGAAAGGGTCCCAATCGTTGAAGTCCCCTGCGATGGAAATGCGGAGCCCCGCCTGCCCGCGGTAGGTAAAAGTGAGTCCGCCGTCGGCCTCGAGCTTCGGATTGAGGAGGGTGCGCGCAGGCTCCCGCTCTATGGTGAACACGGAGATCGCGTTTCCCAGCTCGTCAGTCTCCGAGGAGAGGTTCGCCGGGTCGTTCATCCACAGACCGTCCACAACCATCCGGTAGCGGATCTCCCGTACGCCTTCGGGGACCTGGTAGTCCAGGACGAATACCCCGTTGTCGTTCCTCGCGTAGGGGTGGAGAACCGCATAACCCTCATGGGCGAACCTGGCTCCGACAAACCGCCCGGAGCCCTCGGGCTTGCAGCTGAAAATAGCGATATCGCCGACGAGACGGGGCGGCTCGGAATGCTCGATGCTCTGGATGGCGATGTCGAGGGTGATCGGGTTGGCCGCGAAAAGGGAGGCGGGAGAGCAGAGAGGGATCGCCAGGGCGATAATGCCGAGACAGAGAATTGAGCGGAGCCGGCCGCTCGCCCTTTGTTTTCCCCTCCGAGAGACTGTCTTCTTCACTGTGGACGTCCCGTTTCTTTTGTTTATAATAGTACTTCGGTACGCGCCGACGCCGACTTGAGCGGGAGCGCATCAGCCGGTCCGGAATTGGATCGAGGAGACCCATGCCGAGTCGAGACGATATCGAAAAACTCTCCAAGGTTCTCAACTCTCTGGGTGAGCAGGAAGCCGGAGCCGGAAAGGAAAAACCGGCGGAAGAAAAGGCGCCTTCCGAGGAAGATCTCCCGCCCGATCTTGGCGATCTTCTCGGACCAGCGGGCGCTCCCGGGGAGCCCCCGGCGGGCGCGGAGGCTCCTCAGGAGACTTTCGAGGAGCCGGCAGGGCTCGACTTCGGATCCCTCTTCGGAGAGGAAGCGGGGGAAAAGCCCCTGGATGAGCTCGTGACGGAAGAGCCCGGCGCCGGTCCCGCAGGGGGCGAAGCCCCTTCAGAGGCGGAGCCCTCCCTGACACCCGAGTCCCCCGTAGACCTCAATGCAGACGTGAACCAGATGGAGATGATTTCCGGAGAGCTCGGCCCTCTGGATGAGCTTGGGGCCCCGGCAGCAGAGGAACCGGCCCCCCCTGAGGGAAAGCCCGAAGAGGCGGGAATCGAGCTTCCCGAGGGATTCGAGTCTTTCGAAAGCCCGGAGACGCAGCCGGTCGAGGCTCCCGCCGAAGAGCCGGCCCCGCCGGAGCCAGAAAGGATCGAGCTTCCATCCTTCGAAGATATGAGCCTGCCGGAGGGAGAAGCGCTCGGCGCGGAAGCGCCCGCATTCCCTGAAGCGCCGGCATTCCCCGAGGTGCCCGCCGAAGGTGAGAAGGGCGCCGCGCCGGCGGCTCCGGGCCCCGAGCCGTTCATCCCCGAGGGTTTCGAGCTCGGTGAGCAGGGCGCCGGACAGCCTCCCGGAGCCCCCGCCGCGGAGGAGGCGGTCCCGGGCGAGCTGGGTCTCGAAGAGTTCACGCTGCCCGAATCCGTGAAGGAGTTCGGCATCGCTCCGACACCCGCCCCGGGAGCCAGGCGGGTGCGGCCAGCGGCCGCGCCCGCGATGCCGGGCAAGGAGGCCGTTGAAGAGCTCGGCGGCGCCGAAGTCGAGATCGAGCTTACCGAAGAGCAGTTTTTACGCCTCAAGAGGTGCCTCACCTCCCTGCCGCGCAACCTCAAGATCGCAATCCAGGACATCGTGGCCTCCGGGGGGGCTTTCGGGCCCGATCTGAAGAAGCTCATCCAGCTCCTCGTGTCGGGGGCTTCCCCGCTGGAGATCGCCGACCTCGCCGGAAAAATCACGGGGAAAAAAATCCGGCTCCCGGCCGGCTTCGAAAAGAGAACCGGCCTGGCCTTCGAGGCGGAGGCCAGGACCTTCGGATACGCGTTTCGGGAGAACATCTGGCCCATTGTGCGCGTATTCGTGCTCACCGCCCTCGTGCTGGCGGCTTTCCTGTTCGTCGGGTATCGCTACGTCTACCAGCCCATGTACGCATATACGAGCTACGCCACGGGCTACGACAACCTGCGGGGAAACCGATTCGAGCTGGCCAATCAGGGCTTCGACAGGGCCACGGCCGTATGGCCGATGAAGAGCTGGTTCTACCGGTACGCCGAGGGCTTCACGGACAAGGGGCAGTACCTGCAGGCCGAGCAGAAATACGACGAGCTTCTCAGGCGCTGGCCCAGGGACAAGAAAGGAATCATCGATTATTCCCGGATGCTGTCCACCCGGCTCCTCGATTACCAGAAGGCGGACTCCCTGCTCTCGGGGATCCTCGACAGGAAGATGTACGATTTCGACGCGCTTTTGGCGGCCGGCGACAACGACATGCAATGGGCGGCGGAGGACCCGAAGCGTTTCGAGGAGGCCCGGATCGCCTACGCTTCGCTCATCGAGAGATACGGCCAGCGCGACGAGCTCCTGTTCCGAATGCTTGACTACTTCATCCGCACCGACAACTACCCCGAGGCCGAGCGGCTGCGGCTGTACTTCGACGCGCACAAGGACACGAAGGTGGACCCCGAGGCGTACGCCGAGCTGGGCGGCTACCTCATCGACAAGAACGAGCTGACGGAAGTGCAGGACGTCCTCTTCGCGGCGCTGGAAGCCAAGAGAGACCTGCCGCAGATCCACTACAACCTGGCGCGCTACTACAGGCTGGTCAAGGACCCGGTGGAGGAAAAGAAGGCGCTGGAAGGAGCGCTTCTCTTCATGAAGCCCTTCGACGTCTTGAGCGTGCCGAGGCTCACCATGGAGATCGACACGCACACGCGGCTGGGCGAGTTATACTACGGCAGCAAGGCGTTCCTGGACGCGGAGAAGGAGTACAAGACCGCGATCGACCTCGTGGAGAGCGACCAGAAAAGGAAGCTCATCGGGACGGGCGCCGTTTTCGGCCGTCCCTATCACGACCTGGGAGACCTGTCATATTACGTCAGCGGAGACCTCGACAGGTCCTTCCTGATGTACCAGAAGGCAATCGAGAACGGGGATACGGGCCCCGAGCTGGACTACAAGATCGGCTACATCCACTACGCGGAGGGCAACTTCAAGGCGGCGTTGGACAGCTTCATCCGATCGTCGGAGGGCCTGCCCCCGGCCCGCCTCCCCTTCAATCTCCTCTATGCGCTGGGCAATACCTTCTTCCAGCGTGACGATTTTTTCGCGGCGCAGGGCCACTACCTTCGCCTCATGGACATGCTCAACGACAAGAGGGCCGGGATCGTGAATCTCCAGCCCCAGGAGCAGCCCGATCACCGCGCCCTGGTCCAGAACATGCTGAGGGTGGACAACAATCTCGGCGTGGTCACCTTCCGCATCTCGGAGAAGATGGGAGACAGGAAAAAAAGATCGGAAGCCCTCGCGCTCCTGGCCGCGGCCGCGGAGCAGTACGACGTGCTCTCGCGAGACCCGGAGAGCATGAAGCGCTCCGAGTCGAAAAACCTTCCCTCCCTCAATATGCGGGGAATTCTCTATCCCAGCGCCAACTTCGACCCCCAGATCTACAATCTCGTCCCCAAGGACCTGGAGGCGACGTTTTTCTAGAAAGACGGCCGCAGAAGCGCGCGTCAGCGCCCCGAGCCCCGAGCTACTGAAGCACGCGCCGTTCGGCTGCGAGCCGGCGGCGAGCTTCAGCTCATCGCCGGAAACATCCATTCGTGGGAATCGTATACGGCGCCGTACTGGATCCCTTTCAAAGTCTTCAGGAGCGCATGCGTCACCTCGCCCATCTTCCCATCGCCGAAGGCTGCCGTCTTTCCCTCGTGAGTGAGCGAGTCGAAGGAGGTGATGCCGGCGGCGGTGCCCGTGACGAAAGCCTCCTTCGCATTCTGGAATACCTCCTCCACGGAGACGCGGCGCTCCTCCGTTTTCATCCCCATTTCCTGGGCAAGGACGAGGACGCTCTTCCGGGTTATGCCGGGCAGGATCGTGTCCTGCAGGCTCGGAGTGACAATGGTGCCGTCGCGGAGCACGAAGAAGATGTTGCAGGAGGAGCCCTCCTCGAAGTAGCGGTGCTCCGCCGCGTCCAGGAAGATCGCTTCCATATATCCGGCGTCCTCCGCCTCCTTCTTGGCCAGCGCGCTGGTGAGGTAGTTTGCATCGGTCTTGATCCAGCCCGTGCCGCCGGGGTTCGCCCGTACCCGCTTCGTGGTGACGGCATGAGAGCGGCCCGGCTTGAAGTAGGATCCGACCGGCGTGGCAACGACGATGACCCAGGGGCGCTTGCTGATCCCGACTCCAATGCCGGGCTCTGCGTAGCTGAATGGCCGGACATACAGGGCGGCTCCGGATTGGAAATCGTCATCAGCCCAGCCGGGATCGTACTGCGGGGCGAAACCGGTCCTCTGGTTCCTGCCCGCCACGGTGCACACGGCCGAGAGAAAGACCTGCCAGGGGAAGCCGGGCATATAGAGCCCCTTCATGGAGGATTCGAATCTCCTGCCGTTCTCGTCGGGGCGGAAGAGTTTCATGGTCCCGTCGGGCTGCGGAAATGCCTTGAGCCCCTCGAAGCAGCCCATCCCATACTGCGTGGTGTAGTTCACCAGGGGGAGGTCGGGAAAGTTGTTGCGCAAGAGGAGGAGCTCTTCCCTCTGCTCCGGATCCATCTCCTCCTCCTCTTGTGGAGAGTGGTGGGGCTGCTCGATGTACTGCTCCTTCCAGCCGCCGCCTTCCTGGTACTGGGCGCGGTAGACCCATGGACAGATCTCGAGGCTGAATCCCTTGGCCATACGAACCTCCAGGAGAAACCATATCAGGAAGGACCCGGAATTCCAACGGGGAGGGGCTTTTTTTGTCCCATTTTTTGCTTTGGATTAAACAGGTGAAGTGTCGATCATAGCAATGGCCGGATATGGAACATACCAGAGACCACATCATATTTTTCATGGCACAGAAGATGTACTTCCTGGAGAAGATGGGCCAGAAAGAGGTTTTCAACAGGCTGGTCGAGCATTTCGAGCAGATCAACCTCGACCGGCTTCTGGAATACCTGACCCGCTACTACTCCCTGGACATCGAGCGGGAGCTCGACGATTTCTACCTGAGCGAGGGCGAGCTGGTGTTCATCTCTCGCAAGAAGTCCTTCCGGTACAAACACGTCTACAGGGACAGCCACCTCCGCCTGGTTGGAATCGAGACTCCCGGCGAAGAGGCGTGCTAGGAGCCTGTCGGACTTTGGCCGTTTCCTGCATAAAAATTCAGCAGACAGGCCGCCGGTGTATGTTTATGCAGGTTTCCTCGGGTTGTTGTGCATGAACATACACAAAAGCAGGCAAGTCCGACAGGCTCCTAGCCCGGCCCCGCAATGGGGCGGGCCCCCCCTAGGCACCCGCCTAAACGACCGGCGTTTCCCACTTGATCTGTTTTTCAAGGATGAGAGCGATCTCCACTCGAAAGCCATCGGCGATCCCCGCCACGCATCTTTCCGGCTCGAAGCGCGGCATCACGCGGCAGATCGTTCTGTAGACGCTCACCTCCTGCTCGATGGACCGGATCGCCTCCTGGCGCTGATCGTACAACCTCACGAGGATCTCGCGGGTCTTGTACTTCTCGTCCCTGGCGTGGGCAAGGGTTGAGCGTATCCGCGAGAACTCCTTCGCCTGGGCCGTAAGCAGGGGGCCGAGCTCCTTCAAGGGAAACAGGGAAAGCGAGAAGCTCTCGTCGCGGCCGCTTCTGCCCTCCATCTCCTCTTGGAGAACGGTAAGATAGTTCTTCCGGATGCTGCCGGTGATTCCATTGAAGGAGCCTATGAAATTGCGCAGGAACGAGGCCCGCATCTCCGGCTTGATGGTCGGCAGAAGCTCCTTCAGCTTCCTGTTTTCCTTGTTGTAGAGCTGTACCTGCATGAGGATGTTCTTGATCGCGGAATGGGCGCGCAGCGCGGGATTCGCCTTTATTCGCGCGCCCACGTCGGAGAGGATGACGTTGATCTGCATGTCATCCACGGGGAACTCTTTCTTTTCCTGTTCCTGTCCCTTGGAAACGGGGACCAGCTCCAGCGCGATGAGCCGCTGGATCAGGGTTGAAAGGAGAAGAAGGGTCAGGGCCCTCTCCTGCTCAACGATTTCTTCCACGGCGAGGCTCTTATAGCGGACCATTTCCAGCACGGAGAGGACCGGGCTCAGAGTGCTCCTCTTGAGCTCAATGATTCCCTGCTCAACGGAGAGGCGGAGCTTCGCCATGGCTTCCTTGAGCTCCGCCGTGCTCGGGTTGAGAAGCTCCATCAGCCCGTACAGATCGTTCAGCTTGTCTTTTAGATCGATCCAGTCTCCGCTGATGCGTTTTTCAAGCTCAAGCATCTCTTTTTACTGTAGTCGCTTTTTGCGTGATGTGCAACTCTCGGCGCTCGCCGGCTGAGGGGCGAGAGCTTCATCTGTCGCCCAGGAGTGCGCGGGCATCCCATCCATCGTAGGAGCGCGGCGTGGGGCGTATGACAGCGGGTCGCCCGGCGGCGCCCCACCAGCAGGGATGACCCCGCCACGGCGGCCCCAACCGCCTAGCGACCTGGCCACTTGCGGCCCCAATCGCGATGTCGGTATCTCCCATTGAATGACATGAGGCAAGGAGGTGCCAATGAACAATCTCAATTCCATCCTTATCGAAGGGAACCTGGTGCGGGATCCCGAGCTGTCCTACACGGACAAGGGGGTGCCGATCTGCAAGTTCGCCGTGGCGTGCAGTCGCTCCTTCAAGCAGGATGAGGAGTACCAGAAGGAGGTCTCCTACTTCGACGTCACCACGTGGAACCGGCTTGCCGAAGTGTGCGCCGAATACCTGAAAAAGGGACGCGGCGTGCGCGTGGTGGGCAGGCTGAAACAGGACCGCTGGACGGATCCCGAGGGCAAAGGAAGGTCCAAGGTCCTCATCGTCGCCGAGCACGTAGAGTTCAAGCCCCAGCCCAAGAAGGACGGGGATCCCGGTGCTGAGGAGGAGAAGCCGACAGAGGGCGCGGAGGAAGAGCTGGAGGAGGTGAAGGAGGCGGCAAGCTTCTGAGCCTAGCGGGGCGGGGGCGCTGCCGGATGCGGGCGTCCCCGCCGCAATTTCAGGTCCGCCGGGACCCGCGGCCGGACGGCCCTCAAATAGAGACCTCTGGAGCTTGCTCTTTCTGGGCATTTCGGCCCGAAATCTTACACCAGGCCTCGCGCCGATTCAACGATTATTCAACGCTTTTCCCGACGTTCGTGGAACGCCCTTCATCGAGTTCCTGTTTTTCATCGTGCTCTCGACCCTCGGCGCATTTTCCTATCTCGGCAAGCTTATCCAGAACCGCACGGGATTGAACCTGATGCTGTCGCTCGGACTAACGAACGCCGCGCCGCCGAATCTTCGATCATCACAACCGCTCGAGACTTGGCGCCCGCCCAGCGGGGAATCGTCAAGTCAGCGGCGTCCTTAGCGATGGTCGGAAGCCTCGCCTTCGCGACAGCGGGAGCCCTACCATCGCTCTTTTGCGGGAGCGTCCCGGAGTGAAAATCGAAGCACGCGCAGCGCGCTGACGATCAGAACTTTAAAAATAATCAGCAAAACGTTAGCCATCTGACTTCATAATTATAGGCGCTAAATCTTGTATAATACACATTACCAAGGAGAAAAGTTCAACTATAAAAAGCACGGAGGTGTCGAAATGATTAAAAGAATTTTTCTCGCAGGTCTTTCCCTTCTCTTCGTCTTTTTCTTTTTTTCTTGCCCGGCACAGCAGGGGGGAACAAGCTACACCATTACCGGCACTATACATGATGCGTATAATGGTGCCCTGATTCCCGGCGCGACGTTCAGGTTCGCGGATAAAAGCAGCACGACCGGCAGCGACGGTGCCTTTAGCATCGATTTGGGAACCACGGGAGGGGTTCTCACCGGATCCGTAGGCGTCTCTGCCAACGGCTATTCCTTCGCGTACATCGATACAATCGAGGTGAATACCGTGCGGACAACAACCAGCTCACCCTCAAGTTGAGGCCGCTCAGCATTGTGACCTATACGCCGAAGGTTCTGCACTGCAAAATAAACGATACGGACGGGACCACCGAAATAACGGATGCCGCGGTGACCCTCGCCACCATGGCGAAGAACGGCTCCCTTATTGGCGCTGCGGGGCAGGGTGTCACATATGACTCCGGAAATGGGTACTATCCATTTGCTACCAGCACATATTCGGCCGACAGCATGGTATTTGCTTGGGCAATTTTCACCGCCGATCATACGAAGGATTTCATCGTTCATTCAACCGGGGTCGATTTGAGCGGACCAGGACCTATCGACGTCAGTCTCACCAAACCGAGCACCGGGTTCCATGACGTCAGCGTGACCGTCGACTCGGCAAATTGCGAGGCCCAAGGGAACTACATTACTCCGTACGGGACAATCCCGATTTTCGCCAGGTACACGACCCAGGGAAATTCAGTACTGAATAATTCGATCGTTTTCCTTGACGGAACGACCACGGAAACCGTCACCGTCTACAATCCTGATTCCTGGCAATGCTTCTGGGCCCAGATGAAGCACGACACCGCCTACTCCGGCACAGGTTATAAGAACCTCATGAGCACGTCGGCGATCATGGTGCTGCCGTCGGCGGTGACGATTCCATCGATCGATGCCGGGATCGGTCCCACCGCAGACCCCAATCTGAGCTCGTGGCAGTACAACTATACGACAGGAGCTTTGTCGATCGACGCCATCGCGGGGACGCTGAGCTATCAATATGCTGTTTCCGATGCAACGATCAGCTGGGGAACGATCGTACTGCTCAACAATGCCGCGACATTGCCCGCCTGGCTGACGAGCATTCTCTACGGCAAATCGCCCCTGACTTTCTCCTTAACGCCCGTAGGTTCCGATCTGACCGCGTATAAGCTTTCGTTTGCGAACCTCGACTCGTTCCCGCCCTCGGCCCGTCTCGGGCTCCTGCAAGCGAGTCAAAACAACCCCTATACGAAGACCTTTTAGGTTTCACCGGGGGATCCGGAAATGCCCGGATCCTCCGGATCGTTCCCCCATCAAGGCCGGTTCGCATTAGCCCGCGCAACCGCTTCCCCCTCCTTGCGTCGCGCGTTCAACTCGATTATATAATCAGGAAGCCTTGGGGTGCGGATGCAAAGGAGAAAAGGATGTCGGATACGATTCTCGTCGGGTATGCGACGCGCAGCGGTTCGACGTGGGAAATAGCGGAGGCATTCGCGGCTGCGGTTCCCTTTGAACTTGTTCCCGGCCCTCAAGAATATGCCTGCCAGCGACATCCGGGACTGGGAAACGATACGCGCCTGGACGCACGACGTGAGCAAGATGCTATGACCAAACGATCGTCAGGCGCGGCAGTAGCGGTCGCGGATTCTTCATGGAGACCGCTGTATACGGCGGGAGGGGCGGCTGCGCTCCTTTACATCGCCATGATAATCGTGCCGATGGTGCTCGTCTTCGCTGTTCCGCAGCCAACGACGCCGGGCGGGGCCGCCCTCCTCCAATACATCGCCGCCACCAAGCCGGCCTACATCATCGAGCTGGTGTAGCTCGTCGGACTGAGCGTGCCGGCCATCGTGGTTTTCCTCGCGCTCTCCGCGGCGCTGAAGGACCTGAACAAGCACTGGGTTGCGATCGGGGCCGTGGTCGCCATCGGCTCCGAGATCATCGCTCTGGCGTTGGGAAGCAGTCCCCTTCGCTCCACGGCGGTCTCGTACTTTTAAGCAATCAATACGCCGCCGATGCCGAGCGCATCGCCCTCGCAATCGCGGCCGAAGGCCTTATCGCGGCGACAAACGCGGTTTCAGTGTACGAGCTATTTCTGCGTGGGATCTACGACAGAAGTTCTTCGACGAGGCCCAGATCTTGTGGCAGGACAGCGACGTCCACGTCCGAAGCTGTCTCGCCACCGAGCTCCTCCCAACCGTGGAGCACGCAGTAGGGGACGCCAGAGCGCTCCAGTAGTTCCAGTATCGCGGAATAAAAGGTTTCCGGCCTATCGATCCGCAGGTGGGCGACTCATCTGCTCGCGGCCAGCAATCGCCTGTACGAAGATTGTGCCGCCCAGACGCGGCAGCCGGCTTAGCAGGAATGCGCCAAGCACGAACAATCCGGGTGGAAGATGTCGCGAGCGCTGGTGGCACGTGTCCAGCTCAATTGGCTCAAAGCCGTGACGTCGGAGCAGATTTGCTAGGTTGTAGAAATTGAACGACATTACGTGTTCACGTCCTTCTCCAAAGCGGTGCGCCATAAATCTAATAAAATTGAACAATCCGAAGGCATTGGGAGTGGTTAGCAGGACATCCGTATCAGCACGGCACAGACGATGGATGCCGTCGAGCAGCCGTCCTGGATTGGAGACATGTTCGATAATATCAGCTGCCAGAATTACATCGAATTCCGGTCGCAGCGCTTCAATCTCCTCCAGCGCTTGGACGTCCCCGACAACGATATTGGCGGCCAGGTCGCTTTCGCGCAGTCGCGCGACTACGTTCGCCGAGTTGTCTACACCGATTACACTCGCCACCTGCGACAGCCGCCAGTGCAGAGTCTCAGGGAAACGCAGCACGCGCTCTTCACTCGGGAGATCCGTCAGGCCCACACAGCCCAGATGCAGCACCCGCTTGCCGCGGCAGAACTGTAATATGAAACCATCCCGGTCAACGTAGCGCATTGCGTCTGGAAACCACAGCGACCGTCATTCCTCGCGCATCGGCGATAATCGCCCACATCCCCGAAGGCGCTTTCTATCTTAACGTCACATCCAGCAGGTGGCAAGAGTCCCGGGCAGCGTTTCGTTGCGTTCGCTGGTCGGCGGCTGGCTCAGCGGAGCGACAAATGTGATGAAGTCGACTCCGCAATTTCGCCCAGGAATTCAGTTTTCACCATGCTCTACCATCTCGGCAGCACCTGTCCACTTCGGGCAAAGAACGGCCTTACCGAAGGCTCAGGCCAAGCTCGATGGCCAAATGATAGTAACTACTATAGAAGCGGCCAGCGGGGTGCAGCGGCGAGAGGAGGCAGGGGGCCCCGTACATCCGCACATGGTGCATGGATAGACGAACCCCAGGCGGAACGAAAAGCGAGGAATCAGTTCAGCGACGCCGGATCCAAGCCGGGTGGCGGCTTTGCGATCTTGATGAGATGCCGCAAGATTTTCAGTATTTGCGTGGGCTCTGTGATGACGGCGAGCACCCTCATGGGTTCGCCACACCGAGAGCAGGTCAGGGGATCCGCCTCGTAGACCTTCTTGATCAGCCGAGCCCAGGCGGCACAGCTCTGCTTGGCCGAGACGGGGCAGTCGAACTGCTGCTGGTCGGGCAGACCGATCCGGAGAGCGGGTTGGGGTGGATGGGCGCGCTTCCAGCCCTCTGGGGCGAGGCGGACGAGGTGAGGGGTGCGGGACCACCCTCTCGGCGTGCACGCGCGCCTGCCGGGCAAGGAGTGCCGCGAGTTCGAGATGAGTACAAGCCGTAGCTGCGGCCTCCCGCAGGGCTGCGCCCTGCTGCCGGCCAGGGGATGAGTCGATTGCGTGATTCGGGCAAGTGCTGAAGGACCTCGGCGAGAAACTCGATGGCCGGGAAAATCCTGGAATCGGTGCAACGCCGTCAAATCAGTGTCCCAGGCGGGAGAAAACGCCCTCCGGCAGCTCGATGGCTGGTGGCCGGTGTCATTCCCGGAAACGCTGCGGGCCATTCCCGGGAGGTTCGCCCTGTAGCACTCTACGACAGCGTTTCGTTTCTACGGTTACTTGTGTGGCGTGTACGTTGAATATATATTGGTGTCGTGATGCTGGAGGAATAAGACCCGGGAGTATAGGGAAAATGCATATACGTATCGTTCTTCTCCAGTGGGGGGAGGAAGCATATGGCGAAATTGTTCAATCAGGAATTGACCCGATTCGATTTGCTTCAGAGGGTAGGGGATATCTCGCAAGTTGCAGGAGCTCGGCTCATGAGACTTGAGGACGGACGCGAAGAAGGCGTGCGCCTCATTGAGGTGCGAACGGGAACCGGCTTCCGATACAATGTACTACCTTCCCGGGGAATGGACGTCTCCCATGCCGAATACCGGGGAATTCCTTTGTCCTGGCGGTCCTGTACGGGCGATGTATCCCCTGTCTTCTACGAACCAACTGGAGACGGATGGCATCGCCTTTTCTACGGTGGAATGGTGATCACGTGTGGCCTGAACAATGTAGGATCTCCATGCGTAGATGGAGAAGAACTCGGGCGTCACGGAAGGATATCTGCCACACCGGCTGAATCTGTGTCTGCGGATGGACGATGGGAGGGAGATGAATATATTCTCACCGTTCAGGGGAGAATGAAACAAGCGGCTTTTGGGGGTGAGAATCTCATCATGACCAGGCGCATTCAAAGCCAATTGGGTGCATCCTGGTTCAGAATCGAAGATGAGGTCGAAAATCTTGGCTTCAAGCCCGCGCCTTTGATGTTCCTCTACCATGTGAATGTGGGGTTTCCACTCTTGAGCAAGGAAAGCACCGTTCTCATTCCTTCGAAGAAAGTCACCACCATTGATGCGTCTATTAATGCGAAAGACTTCAACAAATTCCATGATCCCATGCCTGACGCATCGAGCGAGGTATTCTACCACGATACCGCGTCTGATTCCGACGGGATCGTTACGGTAGCTTTCATCAATCAAAAGCTTCCGCTCGGGCTCTATATCCGATACAGAAAAGACCAGCTCAAGAATCTGGTCCAGTGGAAAATGCTTGGCCAAGGGGATTACGTCGTAGGGATTGAACCCGCCAATTGCCACGTTGAAGGTCGGGCTGCGGAACGCGCCAAAGGGACCCTGGAATTTATTGCCCGGGGTGAAAAGAGACAGTTTCACCTTGAACTGGGCATAGTGGATTCAAAAACCGAATTCGAAAAATTGAGAAAAAAAACAGAACAATGTACAAAAAGGGATCGGGGATAGAGCCCCGTTACAACCCTCCCAGAAGCAATCGATCTCCGCGGGGCCCCGACCGTCGCCCGATGGCGCGACGCGCGTCTCGCGCGCTTGCCAGAAAGCCTCTTTTGACAATCCTATCATGTGCACGTTGGAGAGGGCGTACGATGCCGGCTTTGAAGGGCAGAGTGGCGATCGTCACTGGCTCATCCGGCATGACCGGCGGCACTTCGAGTGTTCACTGTGCGGCTGTAAAGGGTGGGGTGATCCCCCTCACGAAGTCGCTCGGCAAAGAGTTTGACTCGCAGGGAATTACTGTTCAGGACCTTCATGAGCGTCGACTTTCCCGCGCCGTTCTCGCCCAGGAGAACGTGCACCTCGCCTTCCCGAAGGTCGAAGTCCACGTGGTCGAGTGCATGGACGCCCGGGAATCTCTTATCGATCCGGACCATCTGGAGCACCGGTTGTCCAGTATCCACCTTGTCTGCTCCCGTCAGTAGCGCGGGTCGTTCACTGGGCGGTGTAGCCGCCGTCGATGCTCAGGATAGCGCCCGTTGCGTAGCCCGCTTCCGCGCTGGCCAGATAGAGGATTGCGGAGGCGATCTCCTCGGGTGTCCCCAGCCTGTTCGCCGGTCGCGTCTGCTCGAGGCTGCGACGCATAGACTGCGGATCAGTCGATTTCGCGAGCGCTGACTGCACAAGCGGAGTATCCGTCGTCCCCGGGCAGACGCAGTTCACGCGGATCCCGCGTGAAGCGAAGTCGACCGCGCAGCTTTTCGTCAATTCTATCATGCCGCTTTTCGACACGTTATACGCAACCTGGCCCGGAATCCCCACGAGACCCGCTTCAGAAGCCACGTTGACGATCACGCCGCCCGAGCCCCTCGTCATCGCCGGCACCGCGTATTTCGTGCAAAGGAAGGCGCCGGTGAGATTCACGGCAAGGATTTTATCCCATACCTCACGAGGAGTGTTCAGGGCATCCGCCTTGTAATAGATTCCCGCATTGTTCACCAAGATGTCCAGGCGTCCCCATCGGGCCATGACGGCATCGAAAAGCGACCTGACCGCCGGCTCGTCGGACACGTCGATTGGGAGGGCCTGCGCCTCACCTCCGGCGCGGCGGATTTCCTCGGCGACCCGGTTTCCCGACTCCTTGTCCATGTCGGCAATCGCGGCTCTGGCTCCTCCCTTTGCCAAAGCGAGAACGGCAGCCCGTCCGATTCCCGACGAACCTCCCGTGACAACCGCGACTCTTCCCGTAAACTGCATTTTATGTCTCCTCCGGCACAACCTGCTTCCTCGCCCGCTCCGCCATCTGGCGCAGCTCATCGAAGAGCTGTCCCTGCAGGGGGACGGCGCGATGGAAGACCTCTGCAATGACGGCGAGCCACCCGAAGATGAAATACAGCCAGCCATCCTCCACGTGGAGTCCTTTTGCCTGTTCTTGAGCCCGGGCCTGGCGCAGGAAATCGAGCTCTCCACGATAGTTAAAATCCCAGGCAAACCCGCCTCCAGGGAAGACCGCGGCATCGGTGATCGGGGAGCCCGGCGCGTCTTTGCCCAGGCCGGTGGCGTTTACGACAAGGGATCCCGCGGAAAGCCTGGCCATGATCGCATCATTATCCGCCGGGGAAGGGGTCAAAACGTACTCCACCGGGACCGTGAGCGATTGCTTGGAGTGTATCGCCTTTATCTCTTGCAACCGGCCGGGACTGCGGTTTGATACGAAGATGCGTGAGGGACGGTTCTTCCCGTGTCTCTCGCTGGCCAGGTGGAAGCTCAGCGCGATACTCGAGCCTCCCGCTCCGAGGATGAACGCATCGGCGTGCGTGCTTTCCCAGTGTCCGTTTGGGAGAAAAGCCGCGAGGGCGCGTCCGCTGCTGATGGGGTCCTTTGCCGCACCCAGCAGGCGACCGTCCCGCTTCGCGATCGAGCTCACCTCGCCCATCAAGGAAGCGAAGTCGTCCAGCTCGTCGAACATGCCCCTGCAGGCGTGGAGGAGATCGATCTTGTGGGTCGTGACGAGCGCTCCCAAGGAGAGAGGATCGTCGCGGATGAAGCTGACGACCTGCCGGTAACGCTCGGGCTTGTCGTGGAGCGCCAGGTCGATTCCCTTGATCTCGCAATCTCCGAGATCGAGGGCGTGCGCCCACGAGGGGAAAACATGTATGATCATTGACTTGGTCGTGCTCACCCCAATAAAGTATATCGTTGGGCGGCTTGCTGGCAGCAGCTTCAGATCACTCACATTCTACCTTCACATCATAATGTTTTATGAATTATTATCATAACATAGCATTTTGAACCTGTCAAGATACAGTTTCGCTATCTTTCAATATAATTCAACAGAAAAAAATACAATACGCTAAGCTTCCCCAACCATATTAGAACTACCCTGCCGGACCATACAGTTGCTCCAAGAATAGCGATCGCGTTGCATGGGATATAGCGCGTTGTATTTCTCGATTCTCCGGCACGATGGGGAACGTACCCAAAAAGTTGACAGATTCTAGGTCGTGCTCTATAATCGATAACATATGAAAATCAATATGGTCATTCGCTAAACAACTTAGGTAAACAACAATAAAAAAGAATCCGGAGGTGTAAAAAGGATTTTATCATGTCGTGGTTAATCTGTGAGGGGGTGTGGGCCAGGCTCGCCACGGCAGCGAGAGGCGCCGAGCAAGAGCAGATCGGGTTGGAGACGAGCGTCATGCCTTTTTCTGGTCCGCGCACCCGCCGGCACTGAAGCCGCCGTCACCACATTCCGCTGCAGGAGGCAGGGCCCATCTGAAGCATAGACAGAGGAGAAATTGCCATGATCAAATACGGTTCCCACACCTTCCTTTGGATCGATGAATGGACGCTGGAGAAAGGTCAATCGGCCATCACGGGTGCCCGCGATGCCGGCTTTGACTTCATCGAGATCTCCCTCATGAGGCCGGACGAGTTTGACCCGGCTGCAAACAGGAAGATGCTTGCCGACGCCGGGCTGGAAGCCACCGCTTCGCTCGTGTTGCCGGATTGGGCCCACCTGCCGGAACAGCCGCAGAAAGCGAAGCACTACCTGGTCGCGGCGCTCGACAAGGTGGAGGCCCTCGGTGCTTCGTACCTCTGCGGTTGTATCGCTTTCGCTTTGGGCAAGTTCACCGGCGCACCGCCGAGTCGGGCCGAGCGCCAGGTGGTCATTGACACGTTGGGCGAGGTGGCACGGGAAGCCAAGAAACGGGGGATTAACCTCGGAATGGAAGTGGTAAACCGCTACGAATCCCACCTGTACAACACGCTGATCGATGCGCGGGAGACAATCCTGGCCATCGGGGCTGACAATCTCAAACTCCATGTTGACACTTACCACATGAACATCGAGGAAAACGGATTCTATAGGCCCTTGGTCGCCTGCGCCGACGTGCTGGGCTATGTGCATATGAGCGAAAACCACCGGGGTCTGCTCGGTACCGGAACCGTGAACTGGGATGAGATCTTCAAGGGACTGGTCGACGCGCGCTACAGTGGACCGCTGGTGGTCAAGTCTTTTGCGGCAGTCAATCCTGGCCTTGCGGCGGCGATCAAGCTGTGGCGACCGCCAAACCAGCCTCCTCACGTCCTGGCGACGGAGGGCTTGAAATTCCTGCGCGAAAAGGCGGAGAGATTCGGGCTGGGGAAGGAACACTAGGGCAAGGCGGATTCGGACCTATCGGCCAATGACTCTCTGTCTTCCAGTGTTTATCAGGATCGCAATGAATACAAGCAGTCCCTGCACAAACTCGGTGAAATAGCCGCTGACTCCTCCTGCCCTCACAACCATGACTATCAGTTGAACCAAATAAGCTCCGGCAATGACATTGATGAAATTGCCTCTTCCCCCCGTTAAGCTGACCCCCGCTATCACCGGAGCCGCGATAGCGGGCATAAGCCACTCCACCGCAAAACTAGCGGATACAAATCCCATTCTCGATGATGAGACATACCCCGCCAACGCGGCGAATAATCCAGAAATCATGAATGAAATGACCCGAATTCTATTGACGGGAATCCCCATCGCGCTGCACGCTTCCCTGTTCCCCCCGACCATGTACAGTCTTCTCCCGGTCACCGTACGCCTGGCGAACAGTATCGCAATGATGACGACTACGAGAAAGAAGAAGACAAGCAACTGAATTGGTCCTATGAATACCCTCCCCAACAACATCCACATATCCGGGAGCCCGGCCTTTGCCACGCCTCGTGTGACAATCAGGACAATTCCTTCCAACATCCACCACATCGCTACCGTTTGAACCAACGACGGGATTTTAAGTCTCGTAATCATCACTCCATTACAAAACCCTATTCCGCATCCCATTAAAAACGTCAATAAGATGGCGGCCGGCACCGGAAAACCTAATTCCCATGAGATTATTCCCGCCATGGGCGAAAACGCGGCCACGGCAACCATGGAAAGATCAATTTCTCCGACCAGCATGACAAACGTCATTCCGATGGAAAGAAGGCACACTGTTGTTCCTTGGACCAGCACATTTAATAAGATTGCAGACCTGAAGATTGTGGGAACGAAAATGCCCATCACAAGGTAAATCCCTACGAACAAGAACCATGTATAGTACTCCACTAAACCAGTCCGAACGGCCCCGAGCAAGTATCTCGCCGATTTCAAAAGCTTTACCTCCTATCTTATGGGAGCATGTGCCTTACTATCTCATCGATGCCGATTTCATCAGTGCGGCCGAAAAACATCTTTTCACCTCCTCTTAGCACCATTATGTAATGGCTTAATTCCTTGACCAGGTCCAAATCGTGAGAAACTATCACCATGGTAATGTCGCTCTTTTTGTTCACTTCTCTGAGGAAATCAACGATCTCCTTTCTTCCCTCCAGAGACAGCAGAGTAAAGGATTCGTCCAGGAGGAGGATTTCCGGGTTCGCTTCGATGGCCCTGGTGACTGCGATAATTTGTCTTTGCTCCCCGGAGAGTTCTCCTGCTTCCCGCTCTACGTCGAATTCAGGGCCGTATTTCGCGATTGCCTCTGCTGTTAGCTGCTTCATTTTTCCTATGTCAAGGAACACGAGGGGGCCAATTCTTTTGGTCAGTTCCCTGCCCATGAAGAAATTTTCCCATACCATCGCACTGTCTACTAATTCCAAAAACTGGTATGCGATCGCTATTCCTATTTTCATCGCGTCAGCTGGACTCTTGAACCTTGTTTTCCTTCCCTCAAGGTAAATTTCTCCGCCGGAGGGCTGAAGATCACCGCTCAAGATTTTTAGGAGAGTAGACTTCCCGGCACCATTATCGCCAACCAAGCCTAGAATCTTGCCTCTCTCAAGATCGAATGACACATTGCTGAGGGCCCTGACCGTGCCGTAATTCTTGGAGATATTCCTCACTTCCATCATAATTCCAGATCCACTCATCCCCGGCAAATCCACTGATCGCATCAGTTGGCCAAACCCATTGCGAGCTTAAAGATCTTCACCCTGTCGGCGGCTTCGGCATCGAAACGGCCTACAACCTCGCCCCTCCTGAGGACTATCACCTCATCGACGAAATCACTCACCTGTTCATACCACTGACTGGTGATGATAATTGAGGTGTCTTTCTCTTCTTTGGCCTTTCTGAGAAGATCAAAAATATCTTTTATGACCCTCTTCGATAAACCGTGGGTGGGCTCGTCCAGCAAAAGGATTTGGGGATTCGCATCGATGGCCCTGGTGACTGCGATAATTTGTCTCTGTCCTCCGGAGAGTTCTCCAATTTCACGCTCTATATCGAATGTATGGCCGTATTTCGCGATCGATTCTGCTGTCAAACGCTTCATCTTCTCCACGTCAAGGAATACAAGCGGGCCTATTCTTTTGGTCAGTTCCCTGCCCATGAAGAAATTCTCCCACACCTTTGCGATATCCACTAGTTCTAGAAACTGGTACACGATCGCTATACCTTTTTTCATCGCGTCAGCGGGGCTCTTGAACCGTGCTTCCTTCCCCTTGATGCAAATCTCTCCGTTGGACGGCCGAAGGCCGCCGCTCAATATAGTGAGGAGAGTAGTTCTCCCGGCGCCATTATCTCCAACCAATCCCAGAATCTTGCCTTTCTCAAGATCAAATGACACGTTACTGAGAGCTCTGACCGTGCCAAAGCTCTTCGAAATGCTCTTCACCTCCAATAGCGGACCAGCTCCTTGCATTGTAAACCCTCGATCCCAATCATCCTCTCAGGAATTGAAGCCCGCCTCTCCTTCTCTCATCCCGATCAGGTGCAAGCGGGCGCCAGATGCAAGTGTTCGCTCAGCTTCCTGGCACTTCCCGGTTTCATTTCAGAGAGGTTCTAAGTGCCCTCCCTCTGTGAGTGAATGCGAGCCACAGGATTTACCGGGCTTTCGCCGTACCGGTTTACAAGGTGCACCACATACCTACACTCATCCTTCGGTGAAATGACCTTGTAACGTA